>NZ_FNWQ01000019.1 GCF_900108365.1 Chryseobacterium culicis
GGGGGGAAATGGATCACTTTATACCAGCACTTTTAATTATTTATTGGGAGTCCAATTTTTATCTAAAGCTTTTTTTGTATAGTTTACTATTAATTCTTGATTAGACTTCAATTTATTTTTAATAAGAATATTCCCATTTTCCGAAATTTTAAAATCTTCATTATAATATTCCAAAACTTTTTTCAAATTGTTTTTGAATTCTTCTTGATTAGAGATTTTTTTAGAAACATAAGAATTTCCATCAAATGAAAGAGGTTTGAATTCCGTGTAAGAATTTTTATAAAGTAAAAACAAAGATATAACCACTATTAAAATGATTACAATTATAGAAATTTTCCTTTTTTTCATAATTTATAGATATTATTTCCAATTAATATTTTTAGAATCAAACCAATATGGTCTGATTGTAATAGTTCCAGATACAGTAGATTTCCATTTTGATTCTAATAAGAAGGGTCTTGCATTACCATATTCTACCAAATAATTTCCATCATCATCAGATACATCTCCAAATCCAGGAATATATGCTGACATACCAGCATTCCAATTATAAGGATCATACCATCTATTTTCAACCGAACCAGATACTGTGATAGTATTTCCCTTTCTTGAAAGCGTAAAACTTCCCTTTGATGTTAATTGACTCATGCCGCTTGCATAATACAACTCTGAAAAAACGCTTGGCTCTATAGTTGCATCCCAATAATCACTCAAAACTGTTGATTGTCCATCTTTTAATTTAAGAGCAGAATTATATACCTGATCATCAAATCTAGATTTATTACGATCGAACCCATCATTAAAAGCTCCAAATTGAATTAATATTCCTAAATCTATTTTTTTTACTCCTCCTTTTCCATTAAGAAAATATTGCAGATTATCAGCTGCGAAGTTTTTCCCTTTTTTTCTCGCTTCAATAATCATTTGCTTATATCTACTTTCTATTTCTTTTGCTTTAGGATCACCTTGCAAATACGCCATGATATCTTTATAAAACTGGGTTTGCCCGAAAGTACCACCGCCATCTCCATATTTTACACCCAGATAATTAGTAGCACCTTGAGGTTTATATGA
>NZ_FNWQ01000018.1 GCF_900108365.1 Chryseobacterium culicis
TGTAATAGCCACGACTTTATCTGACAGTTAGGGTTTAAAAATAATTGTCAGTTATCCAATACTGTCCTTACTTCCAAAAGTAAGGATTTTTTGTTCCTCTGCAAGAGTTTCCAATAATTTCTCTTTTGCCATAGGTTTACTGTCCAAAAACGTCTGCATCGGTGTTTTACCGTAACAATGTTTTCCTGTATGCGTTCTTTCATTGTTGTAATATGACAGCCAACTGTTCAGGTCTAATTGCAGTTCTTCAATGCTTCTGTAAATTTTCTTTCTGAAAGCTATGGCATAAAATTCTTCCTGAATCGTTCTGTGAAAGCGTTCGCAGATGCCATTGGTCTGAGGACTTTTAGCCTTGGTCTTTGTGTGATCGATATCTTCAATGGCCAAATAGAGCTGGTATTCATGCTGCTCTCTTATTCCACAGTACTCAGTTCCTCGGTCTGTCAAAATTCTGAGTAAACGAAGTTCCTGCTGCTCAAAGAAAGGAACCACCTGATCATTAAGCATATCAGCAGCAATAAGGGCATTTTTACGGTCATACAGCTTTGCAAATACTACTTTAGAATATGTGTCAATAAAAGTTTGCTGATAAATAGGTCCGACTCCTTTGATATTGCCTACATAATAAGTGTCCTGAGCTCCTAAATATCCAGGATGATGAGTTTCAATTTCTCCATGAGCTTTTTTCTCCTCCTTAGCCTTCTCTAATGCTGAAAGCTGAGATTCAGTAAGAACTATACCATCTTGAGCCGATTTTGCTTCCAGAGCTTTTAATCTTAGTTTAAATGTATGTAGATCGTGTCTTAACCAGATACTTCTAACTCCACCTGGAGATACGAGCAAGCCTTTCTTTTTAAGCTCATTACTTACTCTAAGCTGTCCTAAAGCAGGGTTCTCAATGGCTATCTCAACAACAGCCTTTTCTATGGCTTCATCTACACGATTCTTTAACACCGGCTTTCTTCTGGAGATTTCCTGTAATGCCAATTCGCCTCCTTGCTCATAGAGTTCTTTGAATCGATAGAAACTGTCTCGGGAATACCCCATCACCTTGCAGGCTTTGGATACGTTTCCTAAATGTTGTGCTAATTCAAGTACGCCTAACTTGTTTTTGATGATCTTTTGTTGTGTTGTCATAATACTTAATCTGTTTTTAAAGTTATTCAATTTGATTGTAACTGTCAGATTAAGTATTGACTAATTCA
>NZ_FNWQ01000016.1 GCF_900108365.1 Chryseobacterium culicis
ATGATATCTTTATAAAACTGGGTTTGCCCGAAAGTACCACCGCCATCTCCATATTTTACACCCAGATAATTAGTAGCACCTTGAGGTTTATATGATGAACCAAGAAACCCAAAGGTTTGTCCTTTAGTATCTGTAATATGCCCTGAATCATCCATCCATCTACCGTCTACATCAAAGCTTGATACGGGATTATTGGCTACATAAGCAAACGGACTGGTAGAAAGGTAGCTTTCTGCCAGCTGGTCTATCCCGTTCCATCTTCCCAAGTCTGGCATATACTGTCTCCATCCGTAATCAAACAAACCTGTTTCCTGAAGTTCCTTACAGTTATATTTTAAAATTAGAGTATTGAAAACCAATACTCTAATTTATTAGTAAAGACTTTTAGAATATTACCAAAATTATCATGATATTTCTAAAATAATATAATAATGTTTTGCTAATTTTTTTGACTAACGACAAATGAGGAATCTCCAATTATTTTAAAGTTTAACTCATCTTTTAGGCTGCCATCAATATTATAAGTATTATGTTGACCAAATTTTAGTAAGCTTTTAGCAATTTTTTTTGGGTCTACATTTTTAGTGTATCTATATGCCCCTTTATATGCATATTTTCCGTTATCATAGGTAAGTATTTGTGTTCCGTAAAAATATTTACCCTTAGAACTATCTATTACTGTATAATGATTATCAAAATCATAGAAATATATAGTATCAATAAATTGATCTTGTTTAAAATTTAATTTCATCATCAATTTTCCATCCTTTGAATAATCATAAATAGTTGTAATATCTCCTTTAGTTTTGTAAATATATTTCAACTTATTTTCGGGACCAAAAACTTTCTTAGTTTGTTCTTTTTCAGTACAGCTTAAAAGTGCCATTAAGCATATTATTCCTAATTTTTTCATTTTCTTAACATTTGATGTAGTAAACTGTCAGCTGCATAGCTAACTTTTTTGTTATAATAATTATGATCACTATTAATTCTATTAATTAAAGAATCATGCTGCTTTCCTGACATATTATTTTTATTAACAATTATAGTTTTAATACCAAAACCAACAATATTATTGTCATTGCCTTTATATGAAATTATACCAACAGATTGTACTCCATAATAGCTTAAAGTATCTGATTCTACGGTACGATCAAATCCCTCTGGCGAATAAAATCCATTTCCTCGTGGGAGTGAGCTAAGCGACATCATATCAATAGCTGTCTGATAATGGTCTGGTCTTAAATTTACTATTTTAACAGCTCTCATTGTGCCATTTAATATATATTCAAACATATTATTGGCTTCAATATTATCTCCTGGTCTCAGCTTATTGAGAGTTTCTTTATCTGGATCATTATTTCCTCCCGAAAAACTATAGAATGTTTCATTTGTACTATGTATATAACGGTCTAGAAAATTTGCGGTATCCTCCGAAAAATCTTCTATAGCAGTATAAGGTGTTGTTGTTTCAACGATTCCTATTTCTATTTTGTTTTTAACCTTACCTAATAATCTTTTGACAAAATTGCCTATTGTCTTAAAAATATTAGGCTTAGGTCCTTGGGCAATTCTATTATTTCCATTATCTGTAACGCCAGCACCCTCATTAGTATGCATCCCGTCATACGTACTGAAAGACATCAGAGGATTATACTGCGATCCGTGAAACCCAAAGGTTTGTCCTGTAGTATCTGTAATATGCCCCGAATCATCCATCCATCTTCCGTCCACATCAAATCTTGATACAGGATTATTGGCTACATAAGCAAATGGACTGGTAGATAGATAGCTTTCTGCAAGCTGATCTATCCCGTTCCATCTTCCCAAATCCGGCATATAGTCTCTCCATCAGTAGCTGTACATGCCTGTTTCCTGAAGCTCTTTGCCGTTATATTTTAATATCAGAGCATTGAATTTCAATGCTCTAATGTTATAAGATGTTTGGGTATTCTATCGTTCTTCTTCTATCCTTATTTTACCAGTAAATAATAATTGCAAATACAATTTTAAATTAAATTTATAATTATAAATTCTCTTCAACTTTATAGATGAATCCATTTCTTTTAAATTATCGTAGAAGAGACCACTTATTTTAAAGACAGTGTATCCTTTCTTGAGAAGATAAACAACTTCATATTCTCCTCTCATACTAGTTTCCGATGTTTTGATTTTGTTATCAAAATCATTTAAACTTAAAATGCGTCCGAAAGGCTGGAGAAAAGAATAATATTTTAACTGATTTTTTTGACCATCTATTATTATATATTTAAAGTCTTTGATTACAATAATAATAAATAATTCAAATAAAAGACAAAGAATCAAAACTAAAATATTAGAAAATGATATTCCCTCTTTAATTATATAAACAATAGTTTTTACAATGAACATATAAAATCCAATAGCTAAAAAAAATAGCATTAAAGCTAACCATAAATACCAATTACGGTGTATTTTACTTTTAATCATAAGTTTATTTTAATAAAGTCCGTCATACATATCAACAGTAACGCTTTGCCCCCATTTGCTTTGATCAATTACATCAGAAAGAGTTGTAAAGCCATTTCCACTCAGGTAGTTAACCCCACCTGTTCCAATATCTACTACGAACCAAGCTCCAGCAACAATAGACCCTACTCCTGACATTGAAGCTCCCAACATTGCTCCATTAATTATATGAGAAGGCTTAACTTGTCCTGACATTGCAATATCAGCAACTAGTAAAGCACCACCTACAGCTGTCAGCTTTGTCCCTAAACTTCTTGCTCCTTGAAAGCCTTTAACTTGTTGTCCTCTCCAGAATTTAGCTCCAGGATTTTTCCATTTGTTTTGCCAAGCAAAAGAAACGCCTCTTGTCTTTGTCTGGTGCCATAAGTCATTATATTGAAAAACACCAGTTCTTGGTACATTTGCTGTAGCTGCAGCACCTACAGCAGTATTTACCCACCATGTAGTGTTAGATGTTGTTTTACCAAAATCAATATTGTCAACATACCCTTTTAGCTTCAACATACCCAAAGTACCTATTCCTGTAACAGTAGGATCCGGATCTTCATAATCTGTCCACCATCTTAGTGTTCCCCCGATATTAGACATTCCTCCGGTTCCTCCATTATAAAATGCAGTCATCAAATCCGCATACGCTTGTGTTCTCCCAAACGGGGTATAGCTTCCGTTTCCACCGCCATCTCCATATTTTACACCCAGATAATTAGTAGCACCTTGAGGTTTATATGATGAACCAAGAAACCCAAAGGTTTGTCCTGTAGTATCTATAATATGCCCTGAATCATCCATCCATCTACCGTCTACATCAAAGCTTGATACGGGATTATTGGCTACATAAGCAAACGGACTGGTAGAAAGGTAGCTTTCTGCCAGCTGGTCTATCCCGTTCCATCTTCCCAGGTCTGGCATATACTGTCTCCATCCGTAATCAAACAATCCTGTTTCCTGAAGCTCTTTGCCATTATATTTATAACTATAGAAGCTTCCAAAACCTGAATTGCTGAACGAATTTGAAATATGGTTCAGCCCAAAAGGATAATAGTTGTTGGTATCTATAATTTCAGGAACGCCTTCGCTGTTTTTTGCAAAACTTACCCTGGTATTTCCAAGGTGATTTTACAAATGTTTTTAAAATTAGAGTATTGATTTTCAATACTCTAATTTATTATTACATTCTTGAAACATTCACACCTTAATAATGTCTCATTGAAAAGTGTAGGGGGGAAATGGATCACTTTATACCAGCACTTTTAATTATTTATTGGGAGTCCAATTTTTATCTAAAGCTTTTTTTGTATAGTTTACTATTAATT
>NZ_FNWQ01000015.1 GCF_900108365.1 Chryseobacterium culicis
ATCTCTGTTCCTGCACCGTTCTTAGCATAACTTAATCTGATGTTTCCTAAATGATCAATATAGTTATAAACATACTTTCCGGTTTCAACATTAAAATATCCTTCTGCTGTTGGGAAGAATTTCAATACAGAATTTTCATATTGAAACCCATCCAGATAATCTGTAGTTTTTGTGTCAAAGACCTTTTTTACTTTTACTCCGTCTGCTCTGTAAATATAATCTGTTACTTTGAAGTTTTGGGTAATTTTTTCAGGTAAATTTAGATAATTATATTGGATGGAGGAAATTCCTTTATCCACTTGAGTCGTCATATTTCCGTTAAGATCATAAGTAATGGCGCTTCCTGTACTTCCGGAAGCTAACGGATATCCACTGATGGCATTTCCGGTTCCTATTTCTTTAAGATAAGACAACTTATTACTCTGTTCCCCATTTTCATAATGGTATTCCAGATTGTCCATTACCTCAGGGGCCGTATATCCCGGAAGCTGTCTTCCTCTTCTTAAAAGCGTTTTTATATTTCCGTTAAGATCGTAGGTAAGCTGCTCATGATACTCTCCTCTTTCCAAGTTCATGGCATCCCAGAAACGTCCTTCTTTAAGTCGGTTAAGGCCATCATATTCATAGGAGTAATTTCTGAGTACTGCATCATTTTGAGTAATCCATGACATCTGGGAAATATTCCCATTATATCTTGCAGAACCTGAAAACTGACCATTAGGATTATTGTAACGCAGCTCGTAGGCAAAAAGTTTGTTCTGCAAATTGGCAGGATCATTCACTTTTGTCATCCAGCCTCTAATGTTGTAGGCATATTTTACACTCTGCAGTGGACTGCCTGTGGTATTTCCTACATTTTTAGTCTGTAATTGTCCCAGATCATTATACAGGTTTTCCGCAAGAAGTTCCTGAGCACCACCGTTTACCTGGTTCCAATGTCTTACCAGTCTTTCCTGATGATCATATTCAAAGGTTTCTTTGATGTTTACTTTGGTATCATTCGCTGACCTTTTATGTTCAACAAGGCTATACTCCGGAACTCCGGAAAACTTCAAGGAGCTTTCGGTTTTTGTATATCCTCCCAAATGGTTCATAGAATAAGTAGAAACTGTTCTTCCCTTTTTATCATAGTAGGTATATGATTTTGTCCAGCCATCATTTTCAATATTCTTAACATAAGAAGCTGTTGGAAGACTTTTAGTACTTACCGTGGAATTCTGTGTGGTCTGCGGCAATATATCCTGCCCTAAAACCATACTTACAGCCGGAGCTCCCTGAGGATAAGTATCATAATAATTAACGGTAAGAAGCTTATCAACAGTTGTAGGGTAAGCCGTGTTTCCGTATTCAACGCTAACTCCATTCAGCGTAAGGCTTCCACCTCGGGTTTCAAATGTATCCGC
The DNA here is from genome assembly GCF_900108365.1 of Chryseobacterium culicis. Taxonomy (GTDB): domain Bacteria; phylum Bacteroidota; class Bacteroidia; order Flavobacteriales; family Weeksellaceae; genus Chryseobacterium; species Chryseobacterium culicis. Next base: position 1,404 of record NZ_FNWQ01000015.1, read on the forward strand.
AGCTTGATTATCAATAGCATTCTGTATCGCATTTCTTGAATTGGTATCCCTGGTAACCCCTGTATAGACTACTCTTCCGAAACGGTCGTATTTGGTAAACAACCATGACTGATCCGCTGAAAAATTAGCAATTCCATTTTTGAGAGCAATATCTCTGGATAGAATAATCTGATCTTTCTTATTATAAACCATTTGCTCCAGCCCTTTCCCCGGAAGTTTCTTTTCTACCAGCCTGCTTTTACCATCATATTTATATTGATAGCAAAGATGCTCCATTGCGGAAGTAGAAACTGTTGTAGTAGCAGAAGCTAAAGGCGGGATCACAAATGCCAGCTGGTCATATTCATTATAGACGTAATAAGTGTCTGCATTTTCTGAAGAACTGATTACTTTTCTTACCAACAGAGTCTGGCCGCTGCCGTTCTTAAATTCTATGGTTTTATTGCCGTCTTCGTCTGTTACTGTATTTTTATACAACTGTGCTTCTCCATAGGTTCCGGATGGAATGAGCTCAGAGGAAGTGGCACCGTCTACCCATGAGGTATTGGTGGTATATTTTTTAACTTCACCAGCTGCATTGGCTTCATATCCAAAAACAACAGGTTTGTTCTGCCAGTCATTACCCGGATTTTTCTGGTTTAAAACTCTGTCAAGCGGTGAACTTTCCAATGTTTTGTGGCTAAAAGGAAAAGAATCGTTAATCCCATTGGCCTGATAGTAGCTATTGGCACTGCCTTCTACATTGGTCTGGATATTTCCACTCAGTGAGCTCATTGGAACCGGCAGCCAGCTGTCAACCTGTCTTCCAAAATTATCGTAAGGAATATGCGTTACCAGATCTTTCCCGGTAGGAGTAGATTTAATACTCACAGTCTGTTTGGGTCTTCCCAGGCCGTCAAAAAACTGTACACTCTGTACCTGCTGAAGGGATCCGTCTGAAACCGTAGTGGGTACTAAATACTGTCTGGTATAAATATAGTTTTCCGTAGATGGAATATTGGATGAATAATTTACATTGATGGGAGTATAGGTACCTCCACCATTACCAGAAGAGGATCCTCCGATGTAGGCACGAAAAGTTCCACTGGAAGAGCTGAAACTAAATCCTGGGAGCATCCGTATGCTTTGCGGGTCTGCTACTTCAGTATTAGGAGCAGGAGGTGCTGATAAAACAACCTGCCCAAAATGATGAAGACTCCATAGCAGCCCAATGCTTAGATAAATTTTTCTATACATTAGTCTGGATTAGTGGGTTGTATTGGATTTCATCGTAAGAACCTGCTCTTTAAGCTGTTTAATCTCTGAAGCAAGGTTTTTTAAATCTGAATTTTCAGTTTCTAATTTCTGAATTTTTTCCTCCTGATCTTTTAGCTGTTTATCCTGCTTAATGGCATACAGGGTAAGCTCTTCAATTTTCTGCAATAGCTTGATCTGAAATTCTCCAACATTTACCCCTTCTTTTTCCATTACTTTTGCAGAAGCAATTTCAGGAAGATGTTTTTTTTCTTTGATATGTTTAGCTACCTCTTCCAGTTTTGGAAGATCATAATTTTCTTCAAATACAAAATCGGCAGTTGGTGTTAGAGTTACTTTTATTTCTTTAGCTTCCAGTTTCCCATTCAACAGTGCATTGCCATTAGGTCTGATGGCCATTTGTATCTTCTTATTGGTAATAAAATTAATGGAGCCATATGTTGGGGAATCACTGTCATTTTCAATGTTAAAATCTGCAAAATTTCCATATCTTAGTCCGGAGGATGCATACGCTGAATTGATTTCAAGATTAGCTTTGTTATGAAAACCAATGCTTACTATATTACTTCCTCCTGATGCTCCGGAACCTAAAAACTGAGCCATCACAAAATTCTTATCATTAGTAATCTCACTGGCAACTTCCAATTTTGCCTGAGGATTGGCAGAACCAATTCCAACATTTCCTCCCACATACATCTGGCCATCATGTCTTAAAGAAAACGTAATATCTTCTGTTCCTGTTCCGAAAATGATATTTTTCATAAAATATCTGTCTGGATTTCTTAAATGATTGGTTCTTAATTCAAAGTTATTCGAACCTGCACCCCCTCCTTCGTATACTGTTAATTTCGATTGAGGATTAGAAATCCCGATTCCTACATTGGGAGAGTTTGGGGTAGCGCTTTGATTGACAACACCTCCTGAAGTGTATAATTGAGCAAAAGATAATTGTGCTGCTAAAATTCCTGCAATGAATAGTACTTTTTTCATAATTTGAGTTTTTATTGTTTATAATTATATTTAAATTCTTTTAATAAGTTTCCTGTTTGGCTCTTTTCTCTGATTTCCATAAGTCTGTTCGCTGAGTCATAAAGATATACTTCTCTGATCCCTGATGGCGGAGTGATACTTCTAACACCAATCAATGGATCATAGGTATAGGTTGTGATCTGATAGTTTGGCAGGCTATTTCTGAATGAATCCAATATGGATAAGAAGGATGTTTCGTCATTGTTAGCTAAAGCTGATGCATCGGTATTGGAAGCACTGACGATTGAATCAATTAGTGATTGCTGAATATCTGTTAGTTTTGC
>NZ_FNWQ01000014.1 GCF_900108365.1 Chryseobacterium culicis
GATGTTTCGTCATTGTTAGCTAAAGCTGATGCATCGGTATTGGAAGCACTGACGATTGAATCAATTAGTGATTGCTGAATATCTGTTAGTTTTGCCCCTTCAATTTTAGCAATAGGCTGTGTTTGGTTATACCCCCAGATAATAACCGTTGAAATACCATCTTTTGTGGTGTATTGCTGAAGATTTCCTTTTGAATCATATTGATTATACGTTACTTCTGTGGATTGAGTATTTTGTAAATCGGTAGACAATATAGACGTTGGAAGTGGAAGCCCAACTGTTTTTGAGTCTGCATCAGCCTGAGATGATGGATACTTTGTTTCAATTTTAGAAATAGTCTTACCATTCTTTTTTAGTTCAGTCTCCAATGGAACACCAGTAATTCCCTTATCAAATAAATAAGTATTGTTACCTCCTTCTGAATATTTATAATTTGTAATAATAGTCTCGCCAGAGTTTATTAATTCATGTTTCTGAACTAAACCATTATTATTATAAGAAAAATGTTCTTTGTTTTCGATAATTTTATTACCAAAATATCGTTTAGAAATTGTAGAATCAATTTTATGAAATTCAGCCATCATAGGAGTTGTATAAAAATGATATTTTGCAATACCATCGTATTCTCCTGTTGAAGCGATTAAGGGATCTTTTCCACTCAATAAAAATTTCTTTTCTGCCCTAACACTATAAAATTGATTAAATGGTAATAAATTCTTATATTTATAGGTAACAGATTCAATAAGATTATTATCTGCATCTTTAATCACTTTTTGTTCTAAAAGGCCATTAAGCTGATTTTTAATTACAGGAAAATAGTCTGCTACAGTATTTTCTAAATTGTTATAATGATATTCTGTTATTCCTTTTATTTGTAATGGATTATTAACATCAACTGTACTCTCCATAACTTTACTATAACCTACCGCATCATATTCACCAGAAGAAATTTGATCCGTAATCGACCAAAAACTATTATAAGAATAAGAATTGGAACAGTTTATTGCCTGCCCACAATTAAAGCAATAATAATCCCTTTGTTTTAAAGGACTTATTCTATTATGAAGAATGCCCCTTCCATATTCATATTCTTTCCATTCGGATAAAGTTCCTTGGCTTGAATAATTTTTTAAAGATTTAATTCTAGGTCCATGGCCATAAGAAGTAAAATCACTACCTATATCAGGCTTCTTAACGATGATAAAAGAAGTTTTTACACCAGCAGAGTGATAAATATCTGCTGGTTGATACATATTGTTATCAATATTTAAAATCACTCTATTTTGAATTGTAGGATCATTATAATTGATAAAGTTGAATACCCCATCCATCTGAAAATTATAATTCTGGCTGAAATCAGTATTATTAGTAAGTTCCCCAAACTTCCATTCTTTAATAACTTCCAATATAGTTTCTCCACCACCTGCATTCTTTTTAATTTTTAGCAGTTTAATACTGGCATTAGCATTAGCCATCTGATAATAGTTATATCTTTTAGACTGTGGACCATTAGGACCGCCGTCAAATCCACCAGAGAATTCGGCATGGAAATTTATAGAACCTCCAAAGTCGTATGGAAAATCATATATATTGTTTAGAGAGCTATACCCTCCTATACCATTATTATTAAGATTGATAGTTTCAGTGAGATTGAATATCTGATCATGACTGGGAATAAACTGATTATTAAAGGAGTTGAGTTCATATTCATAATCAGTAAACCCCTTAGTAGGATATTCAATTCTTTTAAGCATATAAGAACTGACATAGTTTTTATTAGAATATCTATTATTTCCTTCATAATATACCGGTACTCCCATTGCAGGTGTGAGATAAAAACTTAAATCAGGTAATAAATAATCGCTAAAGTACCCATTGTAATATCCCCAGAAATCTTTAGCAAAAGAAACTTTTGGAGGTAATGTATTGGAAAGATTATACTCAAATTTAAATTCGTTATTATCGCTTATTTTGTTACCGTTATTATCATAAATAAAAAAGGAAACTTTATCTAATTTTAATCTTTTTCCGAAAGCATCTTTCATCTGATTAAAGTTTTGCAATTCAGTAATAGCAGATGGAAAATTATCTTGATAGGGAAAATAGGTATAAATAAAATCTAATGATTTTAATTTTTTATTATTTCTTCTATTTATAAAGTCAATAGATTCAAGTTTTTTAAGATTGTTCCAGCTATATAGATTAATATCCTCTCTATCTCCAAGATTAAAAATTATTTCTAATTCATCTGTCTTAATTTTTTTCAAAATTTTAACATTACTATTATTCAATACAGCTTGTGCTGGTTCAAATTGATAGTTTATCTTTCCATAGCACATATCAACAGATTCTAAACTATAAGCTGATGTTCTAATGTTTCTCTGTTGGGCAAAAGAGTAGAAATTATAATTCGCATCTTGATATTCAAATGAAATCTCTTTATTATTTGGAAATACTATTTTGTTGATTTTATAACTTCTACTTGAAAATTCTTCTGATAAAGGTGTTCCATTATAGCTTAAAAATACTTCTTTTTGTCCAAAATAATATTTTATTCCATTATTATCAGTAGCTATGATTTGATCATTATAAACTTCAAATTTCAAATTCTCATTTTTCTCCAACTGGACAATTTCCCGAGTTTGAAGATTAATAAAAAAACTTCCGCTATGTCCAAAGAAATTAAATCTAAAAATATCAACATCAGCATTCTTTCCGTACACTATGTCATTTACAACTGTATTTCCATCAGAACCGCTTGGAGATGAAGGAGGAAAACATCCAGGATTTTGTTGATTACCAATAATACACCAGTCATATCCAACAAATCCTTTTTGTTTTACAACTTTAAATCTTCCTGTTCCTCCCGGATATGCTTCAAGCCTATTGTAAAATGGAATATATTCGTTGGGTGTTGAATAACTTATATCATTCTGATCTGCTTTCCCCCTAACATCCTGATAGATCATACCTTCAGGCATCAGATCCCAACCTAATCCTACCCATGTAGCCTGATCATCCAATTTAATACCTGATGCATTATAATTTAGAGAAATAGGTATCTCAAAACCTGATTCTCGAATTACATAAATAGGAACACTAGTTTGTGCTACCCCTGTATATGTTCCAACAGGAATATCTCCAAATCGTTTAAACATGGCCACCTCAGGTGAAGTGGGAAAATTAACATTAATTTGATTTTGTGCGTTTAAAACAATTAAATTTAAAAAGTACAATATTATCACAAATATCTTTTTCATTATTTATATTTTATTTCTTAATCAATTTAGCATTCGCCATTTTATTAGTATCAGTTTTTATAGTCACCAGATAAGCGCCCTGAACCAAAGCCTGAGTATTAATCTTGGTAACTTTATTGTTTGTTTTAATACTTTGAAGCTGCCTTCCGCTCATATCATATAAGAGAATTTCAGCATCCTTAAAATCAAATCCAATTTCTACGTAAGCATAGTCTGAAACAGGGTTTGGATAGATTTTGATATCATATTTTTCAATTAACTGATCAACCTGTTTGTCGCCCAGCTTTACAATCTTCCAGTTTTCTTTCCCCAATTCTTCTGCGCTGGTTCCGGCTAAAACAATTGATCCGTCCCTGTTAAGCTTTAAATCGGAAAGTCTTTCTTCTTTTTGTCTGGATTCTCCTTTCACGTGCTTTCGCCACTGCTCATTACCGTTTTGATCTAGATATAGCATCCAAAAAGTTTCATCATCGGTTTGGATTCTTCCTTCAGCCTGAGTGTAACCTCCCAGCAGAATGCCTTTAGACTTCTCGCTTCCATCTTCCAGCCTCCCGCTTACAACACTCATTCCCATTAAAACATCACGGTTTTTGAAATTGTAGGATTTCTGCCACTGTTCATCTCCTGTTTCGTTTAAAGCAATCAGCCAGAGATCAGTTCCTTCTTCTATTCCTACTGTTTTATTTCCCGATCTTTCTGATCTGGATTCTCCGCCAATGATAAATCCGTTTGAAGTTAATGCCAACGTTCTGATATGATCATCCCCTCTTCCTCCAAAGTTCTTTTCCCATTCTACTTTTCCGGTTTTGTCAAGTTTTACGATCCAGTAGTCACCTTCACCATAATTGCTGCTGGCTTTTGGCATTTGGCTAATGGCTGTTGAAGAGGCAGATCGTTGGTTACCCGCCTGAGTGCTGACAGATCCCGAAACACGAACCTCGGAACTTCTGGAATAAATACCCAGTAATGCTCCGCCATCACGAGTTGGAATCATTTTTTCCACTTCGTCTAAACCTTTTCCTCCTAAAATAAGCTGTGAAAGTTCTTTTCCGTCTTTATCCAGTTTTGTGATCAAGACATCTTTGGAACCGTAACCTTTTAAATCCTG
>NZ_FNWQ01000013.1 GCF_900108365.1 Chryseobacterium culicis
AAAAAAACCTTTATCGTTATGATAAAGGTTTTTTAAAAATAAAATAAAAACTGGCGGCGGCCTACTCTCCCGCTTTCGCAGTACCATCGGCGCTGGTGGGCTTAACTTCTGTGTTCGGAATGGGAACAGGTGAGCCCCACCGCTAAAACCACCCTAAAGAAGGTATATAACAGATCAGAGGTTAGATTTCAGATTTCACAACTTAAACGCTGCTATCTGATGTCTTATTTCTGACATCTGTTTTTAAGCGATAAAAACTTTCACAAAGACAAAACCTTCTATGCACATAAAGCACTTGGTTTATATTAGTAACCATAGACTATAAATCTACGGGTAATTAGTACTACTTGGCTATGACATTACTGTCTTTACACCTATAGCCTATCAACGTCGTCATCTACAACGACCCTTAAAAGATGTCTCATCTTGAGGCGAGTTTCGCACTTATATGCTTTCAGTGCTTATCTCTTCCAAACGTAGCTACTCAGCGGTGCACCTGGCGGTACAACTGATACACCAGAGGTTTGTTCAATTCGGTCCTCTCGTACTAGAATCAAGCCCTCTCAAACATCTAACGCCCGCAATAGATAGAGACCGAACTGTCTCACGACGTTCTGAACCCAGCTCGCGTGCCACTTTAATGGGCGAACAGCCCAACCCTTGGGACCTTCTCCAGCCCCAGGATGTGACGAGCCGACATCGAGGTGCCGAACCTCCCCGTCGATGTGAGCTCTTGGGGGAGACTAGCCTGTTATCCCCGGAGTACCTTTTATCCTATGAGCGATGGCCCTTCCATACGGAACCACCGGATCACTATGTCCTGCTTTCGCACCTGATCGACTTGTAGGTCTCACAGTCAAGCACCCTTATGCCATTACACTCTACGCACGGTTACCAAGCGTGCTGAGGGTACCTTTGAAAGCCTCCGTTACTCTTTTGGAGGCGACCACCCCAGTCAAACTACCCACCACGCAATGTCCTTCTAAAAGAAGTTAGGCTCCAAGTAAGTAAAGGGTGGTATTTCAACGTTGGCTCCACAAACACTAGCGTGCCTGCTTCAAAGCCTCCCACCTATCCTACACATTACTTACTCAAAGTCAATACGAAGTTATAGTAAAGGTTCACAGGGTCTTTTCGTCCCATTGCGGGTAATCGGCATCTTCACCGATACTACAATTTCACCGAGCTCGTGGCTGAGACAGTGCCCAGATCGTTACACCATTCGTGCAGGTCGGAACTTACCCGACAAGGAATTTCGCTACCTTAGGACCGTTATAGTTACGGCCGCCGTTTACTGGGGCTTCAGTTAATGCCTTCGCTTACGCTAAGCACCTTCCTTAACCTTCCAGCACCGGGCAGGTGTCAGACCCTATACAGCATCTTTCGATTTAGCAGAGTCCTGTGTTTTTGATAAACAGTCGCCTGGGCCTCTTCACTGCGGCCACCATTGCTGATGGCGTCTCTTCTTCCGAAGTTACGAGACTATTTTGCCTAGTTCCTTAGCCACGACTCACTCGAGCACCTTAGGATTCTCTCCTCGACCACCTGTGTCGGTTTTGGTACGGGTTGCTTCACTTCGGCTTTTCTTGGATCAGATTACACTACAGCAGCTTCGCCCGAAGGCTAGGCCTTGACTATTCCGTCAGTCTCCAGCAGCTACATCCAACCGTCCCCTTTATTCGTGAGCAAGTATGGGAATATTAACCCATTGTCCATCCACTACCCCTTTCGGGTTCGCGTTAGGTCCCGACTAACCCTCAGCTGATTAGCATGGCTGAGGAAGCCTTGGTCTTTCGGTGAGCAGGTTTCTCGCCTGCTTTATCGTTACTTATGCCTACATTTTCTTTTCTATCCGCTCCACAATACCTCACAGTACTGCTTCGGCGCAAATAGAATGCTCTCCTACCAGATATATCTGAAATATAAATCCATAGCTTCGGTAATATGTTTATGCCCGATTATTATCCATGCCGGACCGCTCGACTAGTGAGCTGTTACGCACTCTTTAAATGAATGGCTGCTTCCAAGCCAACATCCTAGCTGTCAATGCAGTCCAACCGCGTTGCTTCAACTTAACATATATTTGGGGACCTTAGCTGTTGGTCTGGGTTCTTTCCCTCTCGGACATGGACCTTAGCACCCATGCCCTCACTGCCGACGAACATTTATTAGCATTCGGAGTTTGTCAGGAATTGGTAGGTGGTGAAACCCCCGCATCCAATCAGTAGCTCTACCTCTAATAAACTTAACATCGACGCTGCACCTAAATGCATTTCGGAGAGTACGAGCTATCTCCCAGTTTGATTGGCCTTTCACCCCTACCCACAGGTCATCCGAAGACTTTTCAACGTCAACCGGTTCGGTCCTCCACTCTGTGTTACCAGAGCTTCAACCTGCCCATGGGTAGATCACAAGGTTTCGCGTCTAATCCTACTAACTATCCGCCCTATTCAGACTCGCTTTCGCTCCGGCTCCGGTACTTAATACCTTAACCTCGCTAGTAAAATTAACTCGTAGGCTCATTATGCAAAAGGCACGCCGTCACAGCATTACGCTGCTCCGACCGCTTGTAGGCGTACGGTTTCAGGTTCTATTTCACCCTTCTATTCGAAGTGCTTTTCACCTTTCCTTCACAGTACTTGTTCACTATCGGTCTTTCAGGAGTATTTAGCCTTGGAGGATGGTCCCCCCATATTCAGACAGGATTTCACGTGTCCCGCCCTACTCATTTATCATCTTAATATGCCTTTCGAGTACAGGATTATCACCTTCTATGATTGTTCTTTCCAGAACATTCCTCTAAACATAAAAAGACTTTTGGGCTAATCCGCTTTCGCTCGCCACTACTTACGGAATCTCTTCGATTTCTTTTCCTCCGGGTACTTAGATGTTTCAGTTCTCCGGGTTTGCTCCTCTTACGAGGTAATACATCTTCAATGTATTGGGTTGCCCCATTCGGACATCTGCGGATCAATTCGTGTGTGCCAATCCCCGCAGCTTTTCGCAGCTTACCACGTCCTTCTTCGCCTCTGAAAGCCTAGGCATCCGCCATACGCCCTTAACGATTTCTTTCCTATTGGTTACTCAAGCGCTTTATGCGCTCGGTTTTCTCTTTGTGATGTCTTTACCGTTAATGTCAATGATCTTAAATTTCTTTCTTTCAGACTGATGAACAAATGTTGTTTTTGGCTCCATTCGTAACTTTTAAACCAGTCGTCCAAAACTGTGGAGAATAAGGGAGTCGAACCCTTGACCTCCTGCGTGCAAGGCAGGCGCTCTAGCCAGCTGAGCTAATTCCCCCTCTAGGTGCTGTAGGCTCTAGGCTATAAGCGACAGGCTAAATGCCTACTGCTTGAAGCTTAATGCTTACCGCTTTAATTAGTAGTCTCGGGCAGGCTCGAACTGCCGACCTCTACATTATCAGTGTAGCGCTCTAACCAGCTGAGCTACGAGACTGTCTGTTAGACTTACAGATTTCAGATACTAGATTTCAGATTTAACTGAACCTTTTATCTTAATCCTGGTCTCTCTCAATCCCTTTACTAATTTCTAGTGGGTGTTGTATTGTTAATATAATCAACCAAACAAAAAACTAAAGCTATTGCTTTAAGTAAGTATAATGTACTTGCGTACTGATTTTGTTTAACGTCTTATGACGCTCTAAAATGAGATGTTCCAGCCGCACCTTCCGGTACGGCTACCTTGTTACGACTTAGCCCTAGTTACCTGTTTTACCCTAGGCAGCTCCTGTTACGGTCACCGACTTCAGGTACCCCAGACTTCCATGGCTTGACGGGCGGTGTGTACAAGGCCCGGGAACGTATTCACCGCGCCATGGCTGATGCGCGATTACTAGCGATTCCAGCTTCATAGAGTCGAGTTGCAGACTCCAATCCGAACTGAGACCGGCTTTCGAGATTTGCATCACATCGCTGTGTAGCTGCCCTCTGTACCGGCCATTGTATTACGTGTGTGGCCCAAGGCGTAAGGGCCGTGATGATTTGACGTCATCCCCACCTTCCTCTCTACTTGCGTAGGCAGTCTCACTAGAGTCCCCAACTTAATGATGGCAACTAGTGACAGGGGTTGCGCTCGTTGCAGGACTTAACCTAACACCTCACGGCACGAGCTGACGACAACCATGCAGCACCTTGAAAAATGTCCGAAGAAAAGTCTATTTCTAAACCTGTCATTTCCCATTTAAGCCTTGGTAAGGTTCCTCGCGTATCATCGAATTAAACCACATAATCCACCGCTTGTGCGGGCCCCCGTCAATTCCTTTGAGTTTCATTCTTGCGAACGTACTCCCCAGGTGGCTAACTTATCACTTTCGCTTAGTCTCTGAAACTTGCATCCCAAAAACGAGTTAGCATCGTTTACGGCGTGGACTACCAGGGTATCTAATCCTGTTCGCTCCCCACGCTTTCGTCCATCAGCGTCAGTTGTTGCTTAGTAACCTGCCTTCGCAATTGGTGTTCTAAGTAATATCTATGCATTTCACCGCTACACTACTTATTCCAGCTACTTCAACAACACTCAAGACCTGCAGTATCAATGGCAGTTTCACAGTTAAGCTGTGAGATTTCACCACTGACTTACAGATCCGCCTACGGACCCTTTAAACCCAATAAATCCGGATAACGCTTGCACCCTCCGTATTACCGCGGCTGCTGGCACGGAGTTAGCCGGTGCTTATTCGTACAGTACCTTCAGCTAGATACACGTATCTAGGTTTATCCCTGTACAAAAGAAGTTTACAACCCATAGGGCCGTCATCCTTCACGCGGGATGGCTGGATCAGGCTCGCACCCATTGTCCAATATTCCTCACTGCTGCCTCCCGTAGGAGTCTGGTCCGTGTCTCAGTACCAGTGTGGGGGATCACCCTCTCAGGCCCCCTAAAGATCGCAGACTTGGTGAGCCGTTACCTCACCAACTATCTAATCTTGCGCGTGCCCATCTCTATCCACCGGAGTTTTCAATTTAAAATGATGCCATTCTAAATATTATGGGGTATTAATCTTCCTTTCGAAAGGCTATCCCCCTGATAAAGGCAGGTTGCACACGTGTTCCGCACCCGTACGCCGCTCTCAAGATCCCGAAAGATCTCTACCGCTCGGCTTGCATGTGTTAGGCCTCCCGCTAGCGTTCATCCTGAGCCAGGATCAAACTCTCCATTGTATGTTTGTCTGACTCACTCAAAGTTTTTAACGCTTTAGTTTTTCCTTACTTGGTTGTTATATTGTATGTCAATGATCTTTATATCTTCCGCTTTATAACGAAGCAATCTTTTCTGTCAGTGTCGCTCCGTATTTGCGAGTGCAAAAGTAAAACTTTATTTTGAAATGACCAAATGTTTCTGAAAGAAATTTTAAAGTTTTTTAAGTAACCTTAACCCTTTCCTAAACCTTCAATCCTATACTCCTGCGCTCCCT
>NZ_FNWQ01000012.1 GCF_900108365.1 Chryseobacterium culicis
CAGGATTTAAAGGGTTACGGTTCCAAAGATGTTTTAATCACAAAACTGGATAAAGACGGAAAAGAACTTTCACAGCTTATTTTAGGAGGAAAAGGATTAGACGAAGTGGAAAAAATGATTCCAACTCGTGATGGCGGAGCATTATTGGGTATTTATTCCAGAAGTTCCGAGGTTCGTGTTTCGGGATCTGCCAGCGCTCAGGCAGGCAACCAAAGATCTGCCTCTTCAACAGCCATTAGTCAAACGCCAAAAGCCAGCAGCAATTATGGCGAAGGCGACTACTGGATCGTGAAGCTCGATAAAACCGGAAAAGTAGAATGGGAAAAGAACTTTGGAGGAAAAGGAGATGATCATATCAGAACCCTGGCTTTAACTTCAAATGGATTTATCATTGGTGGAGAATCAAGATCAGAAAGATCGGGAAATAAAACGGTCGGCATTGAAGAAGGGACAGATCTTTGGCTGATTGCTTTAAATGAAAGAGGCGATGAACAATGGCAGAAATCCTACAATTTCAAAAATCGTGATATTTTGATGGGAATGAGTGTTCTACATTCTGCAGACGATAAATCTTCCAAAGGCATTCTATTAGGAGGTTATACCCAGGCTGAAGGAAGAATACAAACTGATGATGAAACTTTCTGGATGCTATATCTAGATCAAAACGGGAATGAGCAGTGGAGAAAATACGTTAAAGGAGAATCCAGACAAAAGGAAGAAAGACTTTCTGATTTAAAATTGAACAGAGACGGATCAATTGTTCTGGCCGGAACCAGCGCAGAAGAGCTTGGAAAAGAAAACTGGAAGATTGTAAAGCTAGGCGACAGACAGGTTGATCAGTTAATTGAAAAATACGATATCAAGATCTATCCGAATCCAGTATCAGACTATGCGTATGTAGAAATTGGCTTTGATTTTAAAGACGCAGATATTCTTTTATATGACATGAGTGGCAGACAGCTTCAGAATTTAAAAACAAAGAATAAAGTAACTAAGATCAATACCCAGGCTTTGGTTCAGGGCGCTTATCTGGTGACGATAAAAACGGATACTAATAAAACGGCGAATGCTAAAATAATCAAGAAATAAACACAAGATCATGAAAAAAACAATCATTTCACTAGCCATTCTTATTGCTGGTATGGGTCAGTTGTATGCCCAGCAACAACAGGTGAATTTTGGGGATTCTTCCAGGCCGGTACCGTCTGTTTCCTCCCTTGCCACCTATGCCAATACTCCTGTATCCAATGCAACAGGGCTTCCGGAAATTTCATTTCCTTTATTGGGATTGCCAACCTACAACGGCGGAATGAGCTTAAATGTGGGATTGTCTTACAACCCTATGAATGTTTCACAGAATGAGCCAGCCAGCCAAACGGGTACCGGGTGGACCGTGTTTACAGGAGGGGTGATCTCAAGGAGCATTACGCTTGATATTGATGAAATGTATGATGATCCAACCAATGGTAATTATGTTAAAAATAATTTTGATGACATTTACTATTACAATCTTCCGGGAGTTTCCGGAAAATTCAAATTTGTTAGAAATCCTGCCAATAATACTTTTGAGCTGATCAATCTTTCGTCCAACAAAGTGAAAATTGAGTATACCCGCACCAGTAATACGGCAACCCTTATCCTTGATTCCTTTACCATCACCGATACAAATGGTATGAAATATTTTTTCAATGATTACAGCAGAAGCAATCAGGAAAGAAATGTTTATTCACTGGGAGGAAAAGTGTACAGATCTGCTTTCTTTTTATCCCAGATTAAAGATGCCAATAATGTGGAACTTGCCAATTTTACGTATCAGAAGGATATCAAATATAAGAATGGTTCCAATACGATTGTCTATCAAACCTGTAAATTAAAAAGTATTACATCTCCTGGCTTTGGAAAAATTGAGTTTGATTATTTATATGATTCTGCTCTGGATGGCGGTATGAATGATCCCTATGAGCTTCAGAAAATAAGCTTAAGAGACAATTACAATCACCTTATTTCCGGCTATAGTTTTGAATATACAATGCTTGGATATAATTATTCATCCTCAGGCAATCCTTTCTATGCTGATTATAAAAGAACCTTGATGAAACTTAAAAAGCTGGATAAAAATGAATCCGTTTCTGAAACAACAGAATTTGAATATGGCGTGCCAGCAGTTCCCCAATCTCCGGGAATGAGTCCCCGTGATTTATGCGATCAATCTACTTTACCCTCATTGCCCCAAGCTGCCCAGGGAATTTTAAGGAAAATAATAAGCCCTTCCAAAGGGGTTGTAGAATATAATTTTGAGCCGAATCAATATTACAAGAATCGCAATGAGCCAGACTATGCAAATTCTATTTTGAGCGGAAACAGCTTTATAGATCCGGAATTACAATATCTGAGTCCATTTAAGGATATCATGTACAATACTACCAAGCCGATACCCAATTACCCCTTTACGGTTTCAGGAACAACACCAACCAAAAAAGTGTTTATTGTCTTTGGTGTTGATGAATTCTATCCCGTTCCGCCGTATTGGGATACCAATACTCCACCCAAAGTAGATTATACAATTTATAACAGTGGCGGAGCCGTTGTAGGGGGAAGCCAGTGCTATTCTTACCAATATTATTCCGTAAGAGAATACGATCTGCCACCCGGAAATTATGTTTTACAGGTAACAGGATCCGGAGGAAGAGGTTTGGCCAATTTATTCGGGATGGAACATATTCCGCAGCCTTTTCCTAACAGGGTAACCGGAAAAGGAATAAGAATCGGCAGTATTAATTATTATAACAGCAAAGCGGAAACCACACCTGTGAAATCTACCAGATTTGAGTATAACAGTTTTTCAGACAGCCAGGCTTCATCAGGCGTTTTATTCTATCCTGAATTAGATGTGAATGCCGATAGCTATCCGTTATATAAAAATGTGAAAATAATGGAGGCTGATAACAACAACGGATATGTAAAGTACTACTATAAAAACCCGGATGACTATCCTAAGACGACAGTTTCCTGGCCTTATTATTCTTTAACAAGCGGAGGATTGCTGGACAAAAAAGAAGTGTACAATGCACAGAATAAACTTTTGGCTGCTGAGCAGAATAATTACACGTTTGAAGAAATTCCCGAAGCACAGGATTATACGCTTTGGAGCAATAACACGTTAACTTCCAAACCAGGATGGCTGAAAAAATCATCGGTTACTTCTACCAGTTATTTTGATAACGGGCAGAGTATAGAAGAGAAATCGGAAACCAATTTCAATGCCTTCAATTTTGGCGTGGAATCTACCAAAAAAGTGGTAGACGGAAATACCGTAGAGCAATTCTATACCTATCCACAAACAGGATATGCAAATCTTTCCAATGCCCGCATTTTGGATGTTCCTGTTGTACAGGAAGAAAAGAACGATGGTAAAACACTTTCTAAAATACAGACAAAATATGACAATGCAGGCAGTACACTCCCTACTTCGGTGCTGGCCACTAACATGAGTGACGGAACAACAAAGACAACAATGAAATTTGATCTCTATGACGAAAAAGGAAATCTCCTGCAATTAACATCTGCTGTAGGCGTTCCTACAGCGGTTGTGTATGGATACGACAAAACACAGCCTATTGCCAGGATAGAAGGAGCAACATATGCACAGGTAACCCCTTATATTCAGGCTATTGTAGATGCCTCGAATGCAGATGCTCAAAATCCGGCCAATGAACAGGCGCTCCTTACAGCACTGGATAATTTCAGAAAAACAGCTGCATTGAAGGACTTTCAAATCACCACCACCACCTATGATCCACTCATAGGAACCACCACGACTACTCCGCCGAACGGAATCAGAGTAATTTACAAGTACGATGCCAGTAACCGGTTACAAAAAATAGTGGACATGAACGGTGTGACTCTGAAAGAATACCAATACAACTACAAAAACTAAGCACAATGAAGAAAATAATACTACTCCTCAATTTGTTTATGGCAGGTTTTAGCTTTGCGCAGACCAACCTTACACAGACAGAAAATTATATTTATGAGAAAACCTGTTTAACGGAAGACTGTTCCAAAAAAACAGAATCCGTACAATATCTTGACGGGCTGGGAAGAGCTAAGCAAACTATCGCGATAAAAGCCACACCTTCCGGAAAAGATATTGCTGTTCCCATAGAGTATGATATCTACGGAAGACAGGTAAAAAGCTACCTTCCCGTTCCGCAGTCAGGGACGCAAAATGGAGCTTTATATGCCAACCCGCTTTCCAATGCTGCTTCAATTTATGGAAATGAAAAAATCTATGCCGAAAAGGTACTGGAATCCTCGCCCCTGGCAAGGCTGCAGCAGCAAAAACAGGTCGGGAACGACTGGACCGGGCATCCCGTACAGTTTTCTTATGATGCCAACACCTCAGCAGATGAAGTAAAAAAATATACTGTGGTCACAAGCTGGCCTGAGGGAAGAACCAACAGCGAGCTGAGCCTTTCAGGAACCTATGCTGAAAACACACTATACAAGTCCACGGTTACGGATGAAGACGGTAATATAACTACCGAATTCAAAAATAAGAAAGGACAGACCCTCTTAACCCGGAAAAAAGACGGAACCCAGAATGCAGATACGTATTATGTATACAACGAATATGGCGGGCTGGCCTATACCCTTCCTCCATTGGCTTCTGCCTCTGCTTTAACCCCTGCCATGGTAGATAACCTATGCTACCAGTACCGGTATGATGGATGGAACAGACTGGTGGAAAAGAAAATACCAGGAAAAGGCTGGGAATTTATGGTGTACGACAAGCAAAACAGACTGGTACTGGCACAGGACGCCAAATTAAGAACCACCACTAATAATTTTGCCGCCAAAGGCTGGATGTTCACCAAGTACGACCAGTATGGAAGAGTGGCTTATACCGGATTTTTTGCCAATACCTCTACCAGAGCAGCTATGCAGACCGCTATCAATAATATGTCTGCCAATGCGGCAAATAATGAAGCCAGAAGCACAACATCATTTGCTTCCGATGGAATGGATGTTTATTATACTAAAAATGCTTTCCCCACAGGAAGTATGAAAATTCTGAGTATCAATTATTACGACACCTATCCTTCCTACAGCTTCAATCCGCCTTTCCCAACTACAATAATGGGAAAAACGGTGCTTTCTGATAACTCAACAGCCAATGCGGTAAGCACAAAAAGCCTTCCTGTAATGAGTCTTGTAAAGAATATTGAAGATGATAACTGGACGAAAAATTATAACTATTATGATGCTAAAGGAAGAGTAATTGGCACTCATTCTATTAACCATTTAGGAGGATATTCCAAAACGGAATCATTACTGGACTTTGCAGGCATGCCTCAACAAAGCAAAGTATGGCACAAAAGACTGGCCACAGATCCTGAAAAAGTCATCACCCAGAGTTTTACCTATGACCAGCAAAACAGATTATTGGTGCATAAACACCAGATTGATTCCAATCCTGAAGAAATTCTGATACAGAATGAATACAATGAGCTTTCACAGCTGAAAAACAAAAAACTGGGCGGAACCAGCCCATCACAGCCATTACAGAATATAGACTATACTTATAATATCAGAGGATGGAACACTAAAATCAATGACCCCTCCAATCTGAACGGTAAACTGTTCGGGTACGAAATGAAATATTTGAGTCCTGTAAATTCCAATGTAGCTCCGGGAAAATTCTCAGGAATGATCACAGAGGTAGACTGGAAAAATGCTTCCGAAGATGTACTCAAAAGGTATAACTACAGCTATGACGGGCTGGGCAGGCTAAAGGATGCGGTCTATTCTGAACCCAACGCTGCAGTTCCGTTTAACAATTATTACAATGAACACCTTACTTATGATCTGAACGGAAACATCAAAACCCTAAAAAGAAATGCTTTCCCAATTACCGGAAACACAGCTACACAGGCAGACGATCTGGTATATGATTATACTGGAAACCAATTGACTAAAGTAACCGAAAATGCATTGAATGATTCAGGGTATGAAGGCGGAAATAATATTATTACCTATGATCAGAACGGAAACATGAAAGATATGCTGGATAAAGGAATCCAGTCTATTCAATACAATTATCTGAACCTTTCCAACCAGTATACCGTTCAGCAATCGAGTGCATTTGGGCAAATGAGTTACAGCACAATGAACTATCTCTATCGTGCTGACGGAACCAAACTGCGTAAAACCTATTCAAGCGCACCCCCAAGAGGATCTACTACTACCCGTATTACAGACTATCTGGATGGCTTCCAGTATACCTACACTGAAGGAGGCGGAATATGTCTTGAATGCAGAACAGAAAGTGCCTTTGAACAGCAGGCGTATAAAAATGCATCATTTGTGTTTCCGGGAAATCCAACCCCGGAATGGAAGCTGGATTTTGTTTCCACAGCAGCAGGATATTACAGTTTCACAGAAAACCGTTATATTTACCAATATGTAGACCACCTTGGAAATACCAGGGTAAGTTTTGCAAAAAACAGCGAAGGCGTTCCTGAAATTATAGATACCAACAACTATTATCCTTTTGGGCTGAACCATATTTCAAATTCGTTCAGCAATTCAGGTTTTGGAAGTTTCTACAGCTACAAGTACAATGATAAAGAACTTCAGGAAACAGGATTGTTTGATTACGGATGGAGACAGTATATGCCAGACCTGGGAAGATGGAATGGTATAGACCAGCTTGCAGAAAGCTACCTTTCTACCAGTCCGTTTGCTTATGTTGCCAATAATCCTGTATCAAGCTTTGATGTAGACGGCAGATGGATGGATGATTCAGGGCATATTACAGATACTACAGGACAGACCTTTGGGTTTCTTGGTTCATCATATAAACCTCAAGGTGCTACTAATTATCTGGGTGTAAAATATGGAGATGGCGGTGGAAACGGAAGCTATACACCATTTGGGAGAACACAAGCGTATGCGGATTTGATGACTGCATTTTATAATGGAGCAACCGGAGGAATGTCTAATATCGGGGGAACACTAAGATGGTGGACAGACTATGAAGATCCTGATCCTACTGTCACAGGAGTAGGTGCTTTTGGAATGTTGAAGCTAAAAAATCCTTTTGCTGACTCTGAATTATATAATAGCTCTCAAACTCTTAGAAAGATTGCTGGATTAGGTTTTACATTTAGCAAGCTCGTAGAAGCAGGATATAAACAAGCTTCAGTGTATGGAAAACCACCTGCATATGCAACGATGTCATTATATTTTGAAAAAAGTATTTTGGGGCAAAAAATTCTTTCTATAAAGCTCCCTTTTAGACAATTGAATGTTGACATGGCTTTGAAATGGTCTCAAAGAGCTAAAGTTGCGGGAAGGGTTTTAGGAGGAATTGGTGCAGGTTTAGCATTAGCTGATATACATCAAAATGGGGTAACCACTTCTAATTCATTAGATCTAGTAATGTCTGTATTGGCAGTATCTCCAACAGGATGGGGACAGGCTATAGCAGGAACATATTTTCTAGCCAATGGAATTACAGCATTGATAACTGGAAAAGATATAGGGCAACATATAGAAGGAGCCGTGAATAAATATTATAATGACGGTGTAAGAGAAGAAGAACAAAGAAAATTTAACGCAGCCATGGGCTACTAAAACTTATATATGATATTCATTGATTATTTATACTATCAGATAACTAATTTTTACCATCACTTTGAAAAAGATGGTACTCATAAAGCTTCAGGAATAATAGTGGTTTGTACCTTGCTTTCATTCAATTTAATATCTATATTAATTTTTTTACAGCATTATTATAATATAAACACTATGCCTTTAAATAAATATGTTATAATAATTTATTGTCTTCCTATTATTTTATTAGTAGGGTTGAGGTATTGGAAATTTACTTCCTATGAAGAAATTAAAGAAAAAGTGGAAGACTTTAGTAAAACAATAAAAATAATAGCTGACATTCTAGTAATAAGCTACGCTATCATTTCATTTTTTGGATTACTTATTTTAAGTCTTTACGTGGGCACATTAAAAAATACATTTTAGCCGTCAGCAAGGCATAATTAACGCATTGAATTTCAATGCGTTAATTTGAAATTTTGCAAAAAAACAGCGAAGGCGTTCCTGAAATTATCGATACCAACAACTATTATCCTTTTGGGCTGAATCATATTTCAAATTCATTCAGCAATTCTGGTTTTGGAAGTTTCTACAGCTACAAGTACAATGATAAAGAACTTCAGGAAACAGGTTTGTTTGATTACGGATGGAGACAGTATATGCCAGACCTGGGAAGATGGAACGGGATAGACCAGCTTGCAGAAAGCTACCTTTCTACCAGTCCGTTTGCTTATGTAGCCAATAATCCTGTATCAAGCTTTGATGTAGACGGAAGATGGTTTAATGATGATGGAAGCATAGGGCAAGCTCCTACCACATGGGGACTTCACGGTTCGCAGTATCAACCTATGATGACATTCAGCTCAAACGATGGTATGCACACTAATGAAGGCGCGGGTGTTACGGATAATGGAAATAACAGAATTGCACAAGGACCTAAACCTAATTTTTTTAAGACAATAGTTAATTTTGTCAAAAAACTATTCGGACGAAAAGAAGATAAAGTAGAAATAGGAGTAGTTGAGCCGACAACTCCTTACGAAGATACAACAGGATTTTTGGAGGATACATTAAATAATTGGTATAGTCTTATAGGAAAAGGAAACTGGTTTTTTAGCACTGCAGGAGTTTTGAGTGCTACTGCGGGAGTTATTGACTCTCAAAGCAAGTATTCAAAAGGTATTAGGAGAGGAATAGCTGGAAATTATGAGTTAAAAGGTCGAAACTTAAGCCAATTTGGTAATATGGAAATGACTGAAGCAACAAAACCCATCTCTAAATTAGTAAGAAATGCAAGATTAATAGGACATGCTTCTTTTTACTTAGGTGTTACGAGTGACGCAATGGGCATAATAAATGGAGATGTTTCGGTTGGAAAAGCACTTATAAATACAGGATTTGGAGCTGCAGGTAATTGGGGTGGCTCCATTGGAGCCTCTCTTAGTACAGTATATTTCGGAGTAGATGGCTTTTATCCTGGAGGCTGGCCTGGTATGTTTAATGATAGTAATTTTGTTCAAGGAAAATTAGATGAAGGGTTTAATCAGGCAGGCCCCTATAGAATAAATGTGTTTGGAGCTCACGAACCTAAATAAACAATAATTATGGAGAAAATTAAAAAAGCATATTATTACTTTTTTTATAAAATTTATAAGTCAATAGAATATACTTCTGAACTTGTAGGAGGTGCGTTTTGGACTGACTTTAAAACAGGCCTTGTAGTAGGAACTTTAGAAATATGGCTTCTTGCCTCAGGATTAATTTATTATTCTATAATCAAGGATATTAAGCTGAACCTTACTCTCACAAATCCTATAGTATTGATTCCTCTAATATTACTTTTAATATTGAATTATTTTGCATTTATCCGTACAGATGTGTGGAAAAAATATAACGCGGAATTTGATAAATTGCCAAAAGATAAAAATAAAAAAGGAGCAATTATTGTTTGGGCAATTATTGCTTTTATTACTATTAATTTTTTTGGATCAGCTTATTATTTGCAAAAATATGTTCTTAAAATGCATTAGTAAATATAATAGTAAACATTCAATAATATATTTGGTAATATCCAAAATATGCTAGTAATAAATTAGAGTATGTTTAATGATAGTAATTTTGTTCAAGGAAAATTAGATGAAGGGTTTAATCAGGCAGGCCCCTATAGAATCAATGTGTTTGGAGCTCACGAACCTAAATAAACAATAATTATGGAGAAAATTAAAAAAGCATATTATTACTTTTTTTATAAACTATATAAACATTCAAAGGGTTCTATTTTCCCTGAAAATTTTACTGGGAGTATATTTTTAGGTACTTTAGGGATTTGGTTTACTATTACTCTATTAAACTATTATAATATTTTCATTGATAAAAGTATCAACTTTACAAAGGAAGTTTATATCGGAATTGCTGTCTTTTTTTTACTCACGTCTTATATTACTATAGATTATAATGATACTTGGAAAAAATACAATCAGGAATTTGATCAACTACCTACAGAAAAAAATAAAGTAGGTGGTATTATAGTTTGGTCAGTAATTATTGTTATTGTTGCTAATATGATATTTTCTTACTATTTCTTATATGAAAGGGCTAAACGAAATCAAACTGGACCCTACGCTAAGGAATATATCCAACAGCAGAAAATTAAAGATTCATTAGAGAATATAAAATATAAAAAAAGAATGGAAGATATTAGACAGGGTAAATAATTGGATAATGTTCCGAACATGTTGATAATAATTAGAGTATTGGTTTTCAATACTCTAATTTTAAAATATATGTGAAGCTACCCTCGAATACAAAGATAAGTTTTGCAAAAAACAGCGAAGGCGTTCCTGAAATTATAGATACCAACAACTATTATCCTTTTGGGCTGAACCATATTTCAAATTCGTTCAGCAATTCAGGTTTTGGAAGTTTCTACAGCTACAAGTACAATGATAAAGAACTGCAGGAAACAGGTTTGTTTGATTACGGATGGAGACAGTATATGCCAGACCTGGGAAGATGGAATGGTATAGACCAGCTGGCAGAAAGCTACCTTTCTACCAGTCCGTTTGCTTATGTAGCCAATAATCCGGTATCAAGCTTTGATGTAGACGGAAGATGGTTTAATGA
>NZ_FNWQ01000002.1 GCF_900108365.1 Chryseobacterium culicis
AACAAAAAATCCTTACTTTTGGAAGTAAGGACAGTATTGGATAACTGACAATTATTTTTAAACCCTAACTGTCAGATAAAGTCGTGGCTATTACACGTTATTGTATTCAGAATCAAAATTTTTATCCAATAGCTCAGCTATTTTATGGGAAGCATTTTCAATAGAATTTTCTAGTAAGGTGTATAAATCGGTTCCATATATTTTCTGAACTACAGCTACTGCTGTTTTCTTTTCAGATGCATCACAGACTTCTTGTTGTAAGATCATCTTGGTAGTACTTAGTTCCTCGAAGACAACCCCTTGAGCAAAACCATTGTCCTCCTCAATAATTCTATATTTTTTCCATTCTTCTTCCTCTTCAATAAAATCAGGCTCGCTATTAAGATTTTTTTCCGGTTCTTTCTGTAGGTTTTGAACATAGATGTTTTCGTTGACATCATATTCTATGTCTAAATTAGATGGATCAATTTCCAATTCTATTTTTTGCCTTTCAATGGGAGCGATTGGCAGCTCGTGACTTGGAAATGTTTTAGTTTCTCCCATAATGTTGTGCGTTTTGTATGGAGCTCTCTTATCCTCTTTCGAAGAGCTTGGAGCTTGCTTAATAATAATTTTATCATGCAGAAGTAACAGGATTATGATGACTAAACATACAACAATGATGATTTCCATAATTTACAGTATTGGTTTAAAATGTTGGTTAAAATATTCTGTGATGTCATTTCCATAATCCAAGAAATGTTGTTCCAGAATATTATCAATGTATGAGTATAGCGTCGTTCGGTCTTCTCTTGTAATCTGAACAATTCTTAAAAGTCTTTCATGGTATTCAGGTCTTATGTAGACCACTTTGCCATTACGACCTGAAGGCAATCGATTGATCAAGAATGTATCTTCATAAGTTGCTTTTTTGGTAGAATTAATTTTTGATTTTTCCTTAGATTTTTGAAGAGATGGTTCCTTTTTTTGATCTGTTGCTTTTAATGTTGCAGGTTCTTCACCGCTGATGACCTGCATCAAATAATCTTCATCTACATGAGGGTTTTCATGCTCTGTACTTTCTTTATTTGTAGCCATCATTTTCCTTTTATAATTGTATGATTTGTAGAAACTCTTCAATAAACAGATTCATTTTTGTAGATTTTAGAAGCTGTGATTCTGCCGGTAGCAAGCTGGATCTGAAAATACTGTTATTCAGATCATCAGATTCTTTACGGAATTTTTTGCTGTCCATGATCCTAGTATTCATGATGTTAAGCTGGAGTTCTATAATTACCTTTTCATAAATGTCATATAATCCTGTTTTTTCACGTCCATCAGTCTGATTCCAAAACAACCAGAGGGATTGCTGTCTGCTGTCATTTTCTGTTTGTGGTAATCCTAAAAAAGCTTTAGTAAATCCTAAAGTGCTTTCTACAACCAAGCGGTCAGCAGTTAAAGGAGCAAAGATAAAGTCCATAGCTTTTAATGTAGTGAGGACACCCTTTGTGTTAGCAGTTCCGGGAAGATCAAAAAATATAACATCAGGAACAATAGTCGTTTGTTGTAAATAATCTGACGCTGATTCCAGTGCTGTATCTGCTTTTGACCTAATAATAGGATATGCTTTTTTGTTAAGGTGTTGAAACTGCTTCATTGCTACCTTTTTGTAATAATCATTCACCATGATTGTCTTTTTATCGCGCTCTCTCATATTACTTAAACTATATTGTGGAAAATCACAATCTATAACCAGTATATTATACCCTAAACGGTAGTGAAGCATACTCGCCAGGAGGGTTGTGATAGTTGATTTTCCAACACCACCTTTTTGTGTAGAAAAACTTATTTTCAATGTTTTCTTTATTGTTTCCATTTTGTGAAATTTTATAGTTATTTTCTTTATTGCTTGTTTTTATATGTTTGTTATTTCTTTGTAGGTATGTTTTTTTACCTGTTATAAACTTATTTGTATACTTTGAAATATTGTTAAATGTCTTTATGAACTCAGGTTTTGTAAGTAGTACTATTGTTTTTAAATATTTAAAAATGCTTTTACATTTTTAAAACTTTACATTTTTATTTCTTGCTTTTTTTATCGCTTGTTTTAAATAATACCGTAAATAAAATACCTTTTGAAATCAATGTTTTCTGTAGGCACTCTCAGGTAGTTTATGGCGCTATTTGGAAATTATGGAAGTTGTGAAGTGAGGGCAAATAGGATCTAAATTGCAGTATGGATAAATAGGAGAGACCCCCGGTTTTTGCCAGGTAATCTAAAATGTAATGTAAACTGCTCAAGCAGTTTTATCTGCTATGTTTATAGTGTTCACCTGAACACGGCAAGTTGTGTTTTGAGTGCCTCATAACTGTTTTTTGTGCCTCAAAACAACTTGCCCTGCCGGGAGCTTTAAAACACTCTCCAAAGTCGAGGTTTATAACTGTTAAAATAGAATTCTAATGGATAATCAGAAAAAAAACAATAGAAATAAAGGAGGAAGAAAACCTAAGGTTGATCCCTCTATTCATCGTTATGTTTTTCGTTTGAATGATGATGAGAATAGCAAATTTTTGTCTCTTTTTGAAGCTTCGGGAATCGATAATAAAGCTCGATTTATTATTTCTGTACTATTTTCCAAAGAGATTAAAACAGTAAAGATTGACAAAGGATCTGTTGATTTTTATATGAGACTTACTTCCTTTTATTCTCAATTCAGAGCAGTCGGTGTTAATTATAATCAGGTGGTCAAATTATTATATACTCATTTTACCGAAAAAAAAGCTGCTGCATTTTTATATCGATTGGAAAAACAAACTATTGAACTTACTATTTTATGTCGAAAAATCACCGAATTGGTAAATGAATTTAACTTAGCTTATAATAGAAAATTGAAAGAAAATGATCGCTAAAATTGGACGAAGCAGCAAGTTATATGGTGCATTGGCTTACAATCATCTTAAAGTTGAGCAGGGAAATGCAAAAATATTATTTACCAATAATATGATTGAAACTCCAGACAATAAATATACAATTCCAAAGCTAATTGAATCTTTTGAACCTTATTTAGCGGCCAATAGAAACACGGAAAAACACACACTGCACATATCACTTAATCCCGATCCGAATGATAGAGTAAGCGATACGGATTTTGTAAAGATGGCAGAAGATTACATGAATGAAATGGGCTATGGAAAACAACCCTATATTGTATTTAAACATACTGATATTGACCGCACACACATTCACATAGTTTCAGTAGGTGTGGATGAATATGGTAAAAAAATCTCAGATAAATTTGAGAAAAAAAGATCAATGGAGATATGTAGAAAGCTGGAAAGAAGTTATAATTTGCTACCAGCAACACAGCGAAAAGAATCTGAAAATAAACTGATTTTTAGTCTTGTTGATTATCAGGCAGGTAATAGTAAAAATCAAATAGCTTCTGTAATTCGAAATATAGCTGATTATTATTCATTTAAAACACTGGGAGAGTACAACGCTTTGCTTTCACTTTTTAATATTAATGCTGAAAAAATTGAGGGTGAATTGCATGGAAAACCACAGCGAGGTTTAGTCTATTTTGCATTAGACAAAAATAAGCAAAAAATTGGGAATCCCATTAAAGCTTCAATTATGGGTAAAATGGCGGGACTGAACGCCTTGGAATCACACTTTTTGAAAAGTAAAGAATTTGGGCTAAACTCCTCTAATAAATCTGATATAAAAGCAATTATTGATGATGTTTTGAAATCCAGTAATAATGAAAGGGCTTTTATTGAGAAAGTGAAATCCAAAGGTATTAATACTGTGATACGAAGAAATGAAACTGGAAGAATATATGGCATTACATTTATAGACCATAATTCCAGAACCGTCTGGAATGGATCAAGTCTCGGAAAACGGTATTCAGCCAACATATTTAATGATCTTTGGAAGAATCAACAAACCCATAGAAAAACTTCCGATTTAAAACAGCAGGAATCTCAATCTGTTCCGACAGATAAGTTCTTCTCTGCTGAAATCCATTCTTTATTTGGGTTTTTGAGTGGTGAAAATAATAATAACATCTATAACGATGAAAATTCATTGCCTGGATTTTTACCAATGGTGCAGGGGGAAGATCACGAAGACGAAATTTTTGCACAACAAATGATGAAGCGAAAAAAGAGAAGAAAACGATAAAATGGTAAATAAATCTATCCTTCTTTTGCTATTAGAGCCTGCACTTTTCGCTGCAATTCTTTTTTGTCTGGTAAGTATAACTGGTATTTTGAAACAAATATTTTATTAGAAATTCCCCCCGTAGCATATTCTACCAAGACTTCATCTTTTTCTGCAGAAAGAATAATTCCTATAGGTTCATTGTCGTCCACTACATTCTCTTCTGATTTGAAGTAGTTAAGGTAAAGGTTCATTTGACCAATATCATGATGCTCGACCTCCTTGATTTTTAAATCAATAAGAATAAAACATTTTAGAATGCGGTGATAAAATACCAAATCAATATAAAAATGCCTTTTCCCTAACGATATTTTGTATTGTCTGCCAACAAACGTAAATCCTTTTCCTAATTCAAGAAGGAACATTTGAAGATTGTCAATGATTTTCTGTTCCAATGCTTTTTCAGTAACCATATTTTCTTGTGAAATTTTTAAAAAATCAAGAATATAAGGATCTTTTACAGCTTCTTCTACATCGGTAACAATATGTCCGTGTTCAGAAAGCTTCAGGACTCCTTTTTTATCTTTACTCAAAGCAAGGCGTTCATACAGCGAAGACTTGATCTGACGGTCAAGTTCTCTGTAACCCCAGTTTTCGATTTCTGCCTGTTTTTCATAGAATTTTCTGGAATTTTCATCTGAAATAGCTAACAATGTGATGATATGGGTCCAGCTTAATTTGGCAGGCACCGCCTGCCATTTTGGATAAGCCAGATAAAAACGACGCATATCAAGTATATTACGCCTGCCAAATCCTTTGCCATATCGCTGTTTCAAATCTTTGGATAGTACTGCTAATAAATTACTTCCGTATTCAGCTCGTTCTTCACCATGTTGTTCATACTCCACAATGTGCCTGCCAATTTCCCAATTGGATTTCACCAGTTCACTGTTGATGGCTCGCACGGCATTTTGCCTTGCCGTTTCTATAGTAGAACCAATGCTGTTAAGGAGATTATTATAATTTGATTGTAGCGTATTCATCTTGATTTGTTGTAATGACAAATGTAAATATTTTCAATAAAGAGCAGGTCATCCCAAAGCGTCTAAATTATATTGTAAACAATGCCAATGAAGGACAAATGATGCCAATAACAGCCTCTGATATTTTCATGAACTGATGACTTCTACATTCATTCCTAAACTTAAAATTATATCATATGCAGGGTGAAGACGACTTAAGAGGGCTTGCTAAAATCATGGGATTTATGAGAGCTGTAAGCATTGTA
This sequence comes from Chryseobacterium culicis, assembly GCF_900108365.1. Taxonomy (GTDB): domain Bacteria; phylum Bacteroidota; class Bacteroidia; order Flavobacteriales; family Weeksellaceae; genus Chryseobacterium; species Chryseobacterium culicis. The sequence continues at coordinate 5,430 of NZ_FNWQ01000002.1, forward strand.
ATGGTACTTATGCATCTATACTGGTACTGTTATCACGCTTTTGTAGAACAAGGTTGGACATTGGAAATTGTCAATACAATACTGACTAATTTTCAAAAGACTACCGGATTGTTTTCCTATCCTGTATATACCAAAGTTTTTGCCTTGGTATTATTGGCTTTAAGCTGTCTTGGAACCAAAGGAGTGAAAGATGAGAAAATTACATGGGCAAAAATTACTAAAGTATTAATCATTGGTTTTCTGTTGTATTTTTTCAATTTTCCTTTATTGAAACTGAATTGGTTTCTAGGAACAGTTCTTTACTTCATTTCAATTTCTGGCGGATACATTTTTCTCATGGTGGGCGGGTTATGGATGAACAGACTATTGACCAATAACTTAATGGAAGATGTGTTCAATAATGAGAATGAAAGCTTTATGCAGGAAACGAAGTTAATGGAAAATGAATATTCCATCAATTTACCCACTAAGTTTTATTACAACGGAAAATGGAATCAAGGATGGATTAATATTGTTAACCCTTTCAGAGCCACTATTGTTTTAGGAACACCGGGATCCGGAAAGTCATATGCTATTGTAAACAATTTTATTAAGCAGCAGATTGAGAAAGGCTTTTCCATGTACATCTATGATTTTAAGTTTGATGATCTTTCAACGATTGCTTATAATCATTTATTAAAACATTACGATAAGTATAAGGTTAAACCAAAGTTTTACGTAATTAATTTTGATGATCCGAGGAAAAGTCATCGTTGTAATCCCTTAGATCCTAATTTCATGACAGATATATCTGATGCTTATGAAGCCGCCTACACCATAATGCTAAATCTAAACCGCAGTTGGATACAGAAACAAGGAGACTTTTTCGTAGAGTCACCAATTATTTTGTTGGCAGCGATAATTTGGTTTTTAAAAATTTATGAAGACGGTAAATATTGTACTTTTCCTCATGCTATTGAACTACTGAATAAAAAATATTCAGATGTTTTTACCATTTTAACTTCTTATCCTGATCTTGAAAATTACCTGTCTCCGTTTATGGATGCATGGCAGGGTGGAGCACAGGATCAACTCCAGGGACAAATAGCTTCAGCTAAAATTCCCTTATCCAGAATGATTTCCCCACAACTGTATTGGGTGATGACAGGTGATGACTTTTCATTGGATATTAATAATCCAAAACAACCTAAAATTTTATGTGTTGGAAATAATCCGGACAGACAAAATATTTATTCGGCTGCATTGGGATTATATAATTCCCGTATCGTAAAGCTGATTAATAAAAAAGGACAGCTGAAAAGTTCAGTTATTATTGATGAACTTCCTACCATTTATTTCAGAGGGCTGGATAATCTGATTGCAACAGCAAGAAGTAATAAAGTAGCGGTATGTTTAGGATTTCAAGATTTCTCTCAGTTAACAAGAGATTATGGTGATAAAGAAAGTAAGGTGATTCAGAACACCGTGGGTAATATTTTTAGTGGACAGGTAGTAGGAGAGACGGCAAAAAGCCTTTCAGAGCGTTTTGGAAAGGTTTTACAAAAGAGACAGAGCATGACCATTAACAGAAACGATAAATCTACTTCTATATCTACTCAGCTGGACAGTCTGATACCGGCTTCAAAAATTTCGACCTTGACGCAAGGTATGTTTGTAGGGGCAGTATCTGATAATTTTGATGAACGTATTGAACAAAAAATGTTTCATGCTGAAATCGTTGTTGATAACGAAAAAGTTTTAGAAGATACAAAAGAGTATCAGAAAATCCCGGAGATCTTATTTTTTACAGATTTGCAGGGTAATGATAATATGAAAGAGATTATTGATCGTAATTATAAACAGATTAAACATGATATTATTTTGATAATCCAAAATGAGATGGAAAGAATTAAAAATGATCCTGATTTGGAGTATTTAATACAAAATTAAAAAGACTGTTTCATATGGAGACAGTCTTTTTAATGCGATTTTAAAAAATTATTTGTTTTTGTGTTCAAATGTAAAAGAGGTTGTATGATCTTCGTTTAAAGCAATGTAGGCGTTGAATTGATTACCAGATTTACTTTTCATCCCTCTAATGAGAGAAGTCTTACCTTTTTTAACAAGACTTTCAATATCAGGAAGGCTCAATTGTATTTCACAAATATTTCTAAATTGTAACCAATTGCAATTTTCATCAGGACATTTTATTATTGTATGATGAATAATCAAGTGCTGTACTTTACATTTAGGGCATACTAGCTTTGGAAGATCACTTCTCTCTACATGATGTTGTAAGAATTCTTCTGTGACAGATTGAGTATAAACTTCAATTTGTTTTTGAAAAGCAGTAGCATCCAATTCTTTATTTTCAATACGTTGAAAATCCAATTCCCATTCAGCATTCAAAGATACATCTGCAATTTTTCTATCTTTTACCAGTTCATATACTCGAAGACCTTTTTCAGTGGGAATGAGTGATTTCTGCTTTCTGAGAATGTAACCTCTGTCAAGTAATATTTCAATGATAGAAGCTCGTGTAGCCGGAGTACCTATACCTAAATTTTTTAAAACTTTTTTCTGCTCTTCATTTTCAATTTCTTTTCCGGCATTTTCCATGGCAGACAGTAAACTTGCTTCAGTATAAAGTGCAGGAGCCTGAGTTTTTTCATCCAATACATTGATCGTTTTAATCTTTACTTCCATTCCTTTTTTTAACTCAGGGAATTCTTGTACTTTTTCAAGATCATCTGAAAAACTTCCATAGATACTTCGCCAACCTTTTTGCAATACCTTAGATCCTTTGGCTGCAAAATCGTAATGAAGTATTTTCAAAGTAATAGTAGTAATTTCCTTGATACAGGGTTGTGAAACTGATTCAAGCAATCGAAAAGCAATCAGTTCATAGATTGCTTTTTCTTGCCCTGACAGAGCAGATGGAACCTTTTCAGTAGTCAGTAAACCATGATGATCTGTAACCTTTAGATAATTAACTATTTTTTTATTGAAGTTTCCCCAAGTAAGAATGCTCGTAAATGGCTTGTATTGTTCGTTTTCATGCAATGCTCTTATCAGGTCAGGTATTTCTGGCCAGACGTCCTCCGGAATATATTGACTTCCTATACGTGGATAGGTGATGAATTTTTTTTCATATAGACTTTGAGCAATATTCAACGTTTCTTCTGCTGTAAAGTTGAATCTTTTGTTGGCTTCTTTCTGCAATCCAGTAAGATCAAATAACAAAGGAGACTGTTCAGTCACTGTTTTTGTATCAATAGCAGTGATAGCAGACTGTATATGGTTTCTTTCGATTAGTTTAACAAGATCTTCAGCCTGTTTTTTTTCAGTAAACTTGGTAACACTTAGACTTTTAAACTCCATAAAATCTTTATGATGCAATAATTCAATCTGCCAGTATTTCTGGGATGTGAAATTTTGATTTTCCTGATACCGTTTACAAATGATTGCTAATGTCGGAGTCTGAACTCTCCCCAATGAATATATACCATCACCTGTTGCAGTACTTAATGCCTGTGTTGAGTTGATTCCCAGTAACCAGTCGGCTCTGCTTCTGCATTGGGCTGCCGCATATAAACCATCATAGTAATTCCCTGGTTTTAAATTTTTAAACCCTTCTTGAATGGCTTTTTCTGTTAATGAGCTGATCCATAATCTTTGAAAAGTTTTTTTGCAGTTAAGATATTCATAGATATAACGGAATATAAGTTCACCTTCCCGCCCTGCATCAGTAGCAACAATAATGCTTTCACATTCTTTAAATAACCTTTCAATAACTCTTAATTGGTGATCTGCTCTTTTATCAATAACCAATTCCTTACCTTTTTTTACTTTTCTTAAAGTCAGGATAAAAGGATTTGGTAAGAAGGGGAGAGCTTTTTTATCAAAACCTGATATACCGTAATCTTCTGGCATTCCAAGAGCTATGAGATGTCCAAAAGCCCAGGTGACATTATATCCATTACCTGCCAGATAACCATCTTTTTTTTCTGATACTCCCAGTAAATTGGCAATTTCTCTCGCTACACTGGGCTTTTCTGCTAATACTACTTTCATTTTGATATTATTTTTTGAAGTTAGTATTACATTTTACGCCCTTTAGAATGAGGTTGAGGCTTCTCCTGTTGATCTTTTTGTTTTTTATCTTTTGGAGATTGTTGTGCTTTTTGTAAAGGTGTTTTAAGATTTTTAGTAGCTTCATTGGTTTTGCCTTCCGAGTTGACAGCTGTTTGTGTCTTATGGGTCTCTGTAGGTTTTGGCTGCTCTTTCAATTTATTAGGATTTTGAAAGGAAAAATCAATTTTTCCTGTTTCTTGATTAAGAGTGATATAGCCATGATAAGGCTGATCCTTTTTATCAAGCAGACCGTCAATATAGATTGTTTGGCCTGACTTAAATTGACTGTACTGTTCTTCACTGAGCTCTTTTCCCCTGAAAGCTCTTGGAACCTCACTCCGTGGATTATTTTGGGTTTGTTGATGCTTTTGGTTGTTATCAAAAAGAAATTCAACATATTTCTTATCGGCATTAAACTGAAGATATGCATTAAAAGGTTCGCCTTTAGTAGAAATCATTCCTTCCAGATATAAAGGTTTGCCTTCTATCAGCATTTGCTTTTGTTCTTCATTTAATTTGATACCTTTAATTTCATCGGGAATTTTGATATTCTCAACTTTGTAAGCCACAAGTTCATTGGTTAATCGGTCTCTGCTAATAAGAGAAGGTATGATTTCATCAGTCTTTGGGTTAATAAGGTCTACAACACGTCCCATGTTGCCATTTTCCATTAGATTTTTTTTATCCTCAAGACTGAATTCATGTCCAAGGAATTTAAAGTTTAAATTAGGTTCTTTTCTTATTCCATGGATATTGATGACGACGTCTCCTGCATCATTAGTGTTTAGTGAAAGACGTGCATCCATTTTAGTAAGTGCAGTCCCAAGATTAATGGTAACGGGAACAAGACCATTGGTTTTAAATCCTTTTAACATAGGATCTAAGGCATTTGCTTTTTCTAGTTTTTCCTTGGTTAAGCCAAATTTTGACATCATGTTCCAGTCAATTTGATCAGCAGAATACTGATATTCTTTTTCCGATAATGGAGTAGTACTCATAGTATTGGTATTTGATGTTAATATTTTGTAGGTATTTAGAAATTCTTCCCCTTCAGTACTGGGGTTTTTAAGATGGTGTTGGATCTGTTTTCCTATATTTTCAGACTCTTTAAGTGGAGATTTAAAGAAATTGAATAGGGTCGGGTTTTTGAGTTGACTTAAAAAGTTGGAGAAAAAATTAGAGAATAAATCCCCTTGCTTATCAATTTTTAAAAATTGATTTTGATACTTTTCTGTATTGGGTACTGTCTTCAAATCCCCTTTATTGTCAACTGTTTTGACTGCTTCAATCTTATTGGTTTTTGGATTTAAAACCAATAGAATATTGATTAAAGAAGGATCTGGATTTTGAGTATTAGTAATATTTTCCATGATGCTAAATGTTTATTTAACATCGAATGTAAAAGATTAGAGTAACATAAATTGAAGATGGAAGTGAGTGGAGAAATTTGGCTTAGATTGTCAGTGATATCATTATCAGGATATTTTAAAAGAGCTTATATGATTTTTTGATAGCTCTTTATTATCTCTTATTATCTAAAAATACTTAACTTTATAGTGTCTCTAGTAAGAGATATTTTTTTTTCATCATTTGTGTTTTAATCCTGTTCCATGAATAATAGAACAGGATTTTTATTTTTTGCCAGAAAGTTTTTAATATCCATTCAGATGAGAAGTCTTATTTTCAAAAACATTTATGTCTATAATTTTATTATTAAAAATATCGTAAATAAGCTCTACTGAAAAATTTGAAACTTCATACAAAACATATTTTGATTGAGAAGTTGTTCTTTCGCTTATTAAACGTCCATGAGTAATAACAAAATCATACTGAGCTTGACGGTCAGGTAAGTTCTGGAAATCGTAATAAGATATGATCATAATAGGTTTAAGTTTTTAGTTTTTTTTTGAAATCTTTTCATCGAGTCCCTGAATATCTTTTCGGATTTCAAGAAACATTTCTTTTAGATTGTAATTTTCAAGACGGTCAGGTTCAAAGTCTTCTGGGAAAATTCCTGAAGCATACTGCCATATTTCAACGATTTCTCCCAATGGAATGTCATAAGGTTTATAGAATGAGTTATCAGCAGCTACAGTAATTGATTTCTTATTTCTGGAAGCAAACCTTTTATAAGAAATCCCGTCATTTAACGTAACAAAAACATAACTTTTATTTGGTTTCAGATCATCAATTTTTTCAAGATATTTTCCAACAATATAGGAACCATCTTTAAATGGTGGCATAGAATCTCCTTTAGCCGGGAATGCTCTGTATTTACCATTGGTTAAGAAAGGTAAAGAAATCCTCTGTAAGCTTTCAATATATTCAGGATCACTGTACCCTGACAGATAGCCCATAGAAGTTTTTTGCGGAACAATTTCAATGCTGTTATTCCCCAATTGGTCAACTACGACTGGTAAAACAATTCTGTTATCCGGAAGCTTTAATACGTCTTCCAAAGGATACTTTCTAATATCTACTGTGAGGAGCAGATCAATACTCAAATTGAAATATTTTGAAATCCTGATGAGAAGCTCATAAGGAGCCTCAGAACGACCATCTTCATATTTGGAATAACGAACCCTGCTCATCAAAATTTGATCCGCAAGCTCCTGTTGGGATAAATTTTTCTGAGTTCTTAAAAACCTGATGTTATCTGAAAAAATTGACATTGATACAAATTGTATCTGCAAATATAGTAAAAATGATACAATTAGTATCTAATTTTGTGACGTGAACCGAGCAATTGTACATATGGATTTGGATACATTCTTTGTATCCTGTGAGAGACGCAATAACTCTCAGCTTAACGGGATTCCCCTCATCATAGGAGGTGGAGACCGTGGAGTAGTAGCATCATGCTCCTATGAAGCAAGAAAATTTGGAGTGCGCTCTGCTATGCCAATTAGAATGGCCTTACGTCTATGTCCTGATGCAAAAGTAATTCGCGGAGATCACGAACTATATTCCAATTTATCACATACCGTTACTCAGATTATTCAGGAAAAAGTTCCGTTGATGGAAAAGGCAAGTATTGATGAGTTTTATCTCGATCTTTCAGGAATGGATAAGTTCTTTGGATGTTATCAATGGACAAAGGAAATTGCGACAACCGTAACCAAAGAAACAGGACTTCCCATAAGCTTTGCTTTATCAGCTAATAAAACGGTTTCTAAAATAGGAACCGGAGAAGCAAAACCTGTAGGAAGATTGGAAATTAAAGATTTAGAAATTAAACCGTTTTTAAACCCGTTATCCATTAAAAAAATTCCGATGGTGGGCGATAAAACATTTCAGTTGTTATCAAGAATCGGAATCCGTACTATCCACACCTTATCCGAGATGCCTGTTCTCGTCTTGCAGCAGATGATTGGATTAAATGGAAAGGAGCTTTGGAAAAAAGCCAATGGTATCGATGAAAATCCAGTAGTGCCTTATTCCGAAAGGAAGTCAATTTCTACAGAAAGAACGTTTACCAACGATACCATGGATGTTGCAGAACTAAAAAGGCTCATCTCAGGAATGGCCGAACAATTAGCCTATCAGTTAAGAAAAGAAAAATGGTTAACGTCTACGGTAGTCGTAAAGATCCGTTATGCCAACTTCGATACCGAAACCAAGCAATGCAAAGTTTCTTATACTTCTGCTGACCATATCTTATCCAGAGTAGCTTTGGAGCTTTTTAATAAAGTGTATACAAGAAGAATGAGGCTTCGTTTGGTCGGATTGCGATTTACCGGGCTTGTTCATGGCAATCATCAAATGAACCTGTTTGAAGATACCGAAGAGCAGATGAGTTTGTATCAAACGATGGATTACCTGAAAAACAGGTTTGGAAGTGATGCTGTAGGCAGAGCTTCAGGTTTTGATTTTGAAAAGTAGAACTTTAAATTTTTAGCAGTGTTTTTAAATTGTCATTCTTTCCACAGCCTTCGTTATGGGACGTTATCCATAAAAGAAATGGTAAAGCAGTCTTCCGATTTAGGAATTAAAGAATTGGTGTTAACGGATATCAATACCGTTACGGGGATTTATGATTTTAAAATGGAGTGCGAGAGGAGTGGTATTAAGCCCGTGGCCGGAGTTGAGGTTAGAAAGGAAGGAAAACTGCTGTACATTGCTGTTGCAAAAGAATTTTCAGGAATTGGGGAAGTTAATAAACTCATTACCGATCATAATTGTGATGACAAAGAACTCTCAGAAACAGCACCGGAATTTAAAAACGTTTTTGTAATCTATCCTATGAGCAATATCCCTACTAAACTTAAGGAAAATGAATTCATAGGCATAAGAATAGAAGAACTGAATTTTATGATCAGACCTGAATATCAGAAACTACTATCGAAGATGCTTGTTTTACATCCTGTTACTTTCAGTACCAATGAAGAATATGAACTTCATAAAATTCTCCGAGCAATTGATAACAATACCTTATTATCAAAGCTCACTAAAAGAGAGGTCTGTAGAAAATCTGAATATTTTGTAAATGAGCAGGCTATTGCAAAAGCATTCGAAAGATATCCTGAAATTATTCAGAGAACAAAAGATGTGTTGGAGCAATGTAGTTTTGAATTTGATTTTAAACAGGTCAAGAATAAGCAGTTTTATACAAAATCAAAAGCCGATGATGTAAAGCTACTCCGAAGGTTGGCATATTCAGGCTTGGAAAAGCGATATGGCAACCGACATGAAATAGCTCAAAAAAGAGTGGAAAAAGAGCTTAAGGTAATCGACGAACTCAATTTCTGTTCTTATTTTTTGATTACCTGGGATATCATCCGTTACAGCAACAGCATGGGCTTTATGCATGTAGGGCGGGGAAGTGGAGCCAATTCTATTGTAAGCTATTGCTTAGGGATCACGGACATCTGCCCGTTGGAGTTGGATCTGTATTTTGAAAGGTTTTTAAACCTTAACCGGAAGTCTCCGCCGGATTTTGATATCGACTGGAGCTGGCAGAATCGGGATACCATACTGGAATATATTTTTGACCGGTACGGGAAAGATCATGTGGCTTTCTGTGGAACCAATGTGGAGTTTAAGTACAAATCCATTTTCAGAGAAGTGGGAAAAGTATTTGGTCTGCCTAAAGAAGAGCTGGATGAGTTAGCGAAGAGACCGATGATGCAACATGACCAGAATGAGGTAGTACAACTGGTGCATCAATACGGCAAGTTGTTAGAAAAATTTCCCAATCAACGAAGCATGCATTCCTGTGGAATTTTGATCTCTGAAGAACCGATTACTCATTATACTGCTCTAGAAATGCCTCCTAAAGGGTTTCCGATTGTGCAATTTGATATGAATGTCGCCGAAGACATCGGACTCGAAAAATTTGATATTCTTTCCCAAAGAGGATTAGGAACGATCAATGATACCGTAGAGCTGATCAAAAAGACAAGAGGGATAAGTGTCGATATCAGGGATACCACTTTGTCCAAAGATGAAGGGAAAGCCAATGAATATCTGGCTATCGGAAAAACCATAGGCTGTTTTTATATTGAGTCTCCGGCAATGCGAGGGCTTTTAAGAAGATTAAAGTGCGATAATTACAGAATCCTTGTAGCTGCATCTTCTATTATCAGACCCGGGGTGGCACAAAGCGGAATGATGCGCGAGTATATTTTCAGGCATAACCATCCCGATCAATTCGAATACTTCCATTCAGTATTCGAAGAACACCTGAAAGAAACCTACGGCATTATGGTCTATCAGGAAGACGTGATTAAGATTGCTCAATATTTTGGTGGTTTGTCTCTGGCTGATGGAGATATTCTCCGAAGAGCCATGAGTGGTAAAGGTCGTTCAATCGAAAAGCTTAGAGAAGTGAAAAACAATTTTTTTGAATCCTGCAAAAAGTTGGGGCATTCAGAAACATTAACGGCTGAAGCATACCGACAGATAGAATCCTTTGCAGGATATTCTTTCTGTAAAGCACATTCTGCTTCCTATGCTGTAGAAAGTTATCAGAGTTTGTATCTCAAAGTATATTATCCCTTAGAATTTATGGTTTCGGTAATTAATAATCAGGGAGGGTTTTACCGTACAGAAGTCTATATTCATGAAGCAAAAATGTCGGGCGGAAATATTCAGGTTCCCTGTGTGAATACCAGTGAGTTTCAAACTATACTCAAAGGAAAAGATATTTATTTAGGTCTGATGGTATTAGAAGGTCTCGAAACAAGAATTGCCCATGGAATTGTAGAGGAACGGGAAAGGAATGGTGACTATAGATCATTGGAAGATTTTATAAAACGTATTCCTATAGGTATTGAAACCGTACAGATTCTCATTTTTATAGGAGCTTTCAGGTTCACAGGAAAACCTAAAAATGAGCTCCTCGTAGAAGCGAGAATTTTACTGGTCAACTTTAAACCCGAAAACAGAGGACTCATGCTCATTGAAGAACCGGTTCAAGAATTTAAGTTACCTCAATTGAAAAGAGAACAGTTTGAAGATGCTTTTGATGAAATAGAACTCATCGGATTTCCGGTTTCATGCAGTCCTTTTGATTTACTGCAGACCAAATACAGAGGTTCCGTTTTTGTCAAAGATCTATTGAAATTTCACAAACGGCAGGTGAAAATGTTGGCCTACCTTATTTCCAGAAAGCATGTTCCCACAAAAAAAGGAACCATGTATTTCGGAACCTGGATCGATATCAATGGAGAGTATTTTGATACTGCTCATTTTCCTGATAGTCTGAAGCAATACGATTTTCAGGGGGGAGGATGCTATTTACTCTTGGGGACTGTAGAAGTAGATTTCCATTTTCCTACCATCACCATTCACAAAATGGCAAAAATGCCGATGATTCCCGATCCCCGATATTCCTATGATAAGGAAAAACAATATGATATACATCGTCAGATTAAGGAAGATGTCAGCATGACCCATAGAAAACCCTACCCTCAGGCCCATGAGATCGGATTGATAAGACACAAGATACAATAACCCTATTATTAAGATACAAAAATGAATCAGTTGAGTTTATTTAACACAGAAGAATTCTATGAATTTCCGAAAGATCTCTTGGATTACAGAGAAAACTTTCTAAATAAGGAAGAAGCAGACCTGCTTAAAGATATATTATTATATACGGCTCCATGGGAACAAAGTATTCAGAAGATGTATGATAAAACCGTGCTCACCCCACGATTAACGGCATGGTACGGGGATTCAAAATATGCTACATTAAAAGAAAATAAAAAACCTACGAATCCGTGGACTCCCGAATTGTTTTCTTTAAAACAAAAAATTGAGAAAGAGTTTGGCTGTCAGTTTAATGGGGTTTTACTTAATCTCTACAGAGATCACAACGATTCTGTTGCTTGGCACAGAGATAAAGAAAGCCGTTATGGGAAACGACCTGTGATTGCATCCATCAGTCTGGGACAAACCAGAAATTTTGATTTTAGAAAAAAGGAGCATCATCAGAGTAAATACAGTCTTCCGCTTCCACACGGTTCATTGCTCATCATGAAAGGAGATTTGCAGGAACATTGGGAACATCGGATTGCTAAATCTACATTGCCGATGAAGGAGCGGATTAATTTGACTTTTCGTTTTGTGAAAGAAATATAAATAAAATAACCTGACCGTTTTTAGTCAAGGTTACATTTTAATGACTTATAATGGTTGACAATCTAATTTTAATTCATCGACATCACAACAAACGAATCTGGAAATTAAAACCGTTTTCTAAAAAATGGAGTGAAGCATCAAGTCCTAACTTATTTGCCCCACCTCTCTTTTTATTTTAATCTATTTGATAAAGAAATATTCAATTGATCTACATTTAAATCTTTTCTTACAAGATTAATAATGTTTCTTAAATTTTTGTCAAGCTTTTCATGCGCTTCTATTGTAAGATCTTTATTTTTATCAAATGCAGAATCTATAAATTGTGTTGAATCCTGACCGAATTTTATAAGCTCTTTGTAAATGTCGCTCGGAATCATTGGCAGAGCTCTGAATATTGATTTATAAAGATCAGCAACTAGATCATCATAATATTCTGATTCTTTATTCAAAAATTTTTCCCATTTTGTAACTGAACCGTCGTGATCTAGCATTTCATCCATTATGTCAAAAAATGATTCGAATATAAAATTGACATGAAAAATCAATTCTTTGTATGCAAGAACTTTTTCTTGAAACAGAAAATCTTGATTTGATTTATTACGATCTCTTCGATAACTAAGTGTTGCTACAACAAGGGCGCAAATTGAAATTAGTGTGGTAAGTATGGCTGTTATATCTGATGATTTCATTGTACAAATGATAATTAGTATATGAGTTTTAGATATTTTAGTGAAAGTCTAGTAAAACTAAAAATACAATTTACTTTAAAAAAACATTTTTCCAAAAATACTATTTAATCTAAAAATTCTATAACTGATTTCATTCATCTGAATATATATCCTCCAGTGGAGTTTCAAAAAGAAGCTTTAGGTTTTTAAATTTTTTTATCGAATCATAAAAATAGTTTGAGATAAGAGTAATAAACTCTCTTTGCTTTACGTAAGCTTCCTTCATTTCACTAATGCTTCGATAAATTATGTACTTAGATTCGTTTTTAGACTTATCCCAGCGAACACCTTTCCAATCATTTGATCCAATATACAAAAAAGAGCCTGTTTTATATTTCAGATGTATATCATGAGACGAACCATTAACAGATTCAGTCATAGTAACTTCAGGATTGTTATTTTCTATTCGAGCTCTGATTATCATTTTTATAGCTGTATCAGAAATCTCCTTTTTTAAATCTAAAAACAATATAATATTCTCAGATTCAAACTTAAATGATTTTAAAAGATTATCCATATCAAAAAACTTACATTACAATTACTAATCTTCAACAATGTCAAACGCCCAAGTATAATGCGTAGATATAAATGGTCGTTTATTTTCAGGATAAACAATTTTAGCTTTTATTCTAAATTTTGTTCCAACTGGATAATCATTTGACATGGTTTTTGAACATTGCACATACATATTTTCATCATAAGGATCTTGTCCCGGAAGAGGTTTGATGTGTATAGGACCATGTTTTCCCCTTTCGTTTGTTAGAACACTTTGAACAATTATATAATCATATTCCATGGTAAAGCTTTTATTTACGTTTGTTTTCATCATGCACACATGTGAAATTTTTTAAAGATGAATAAATTTTTCAAATATACCAAATAGAACAGATTACACAATTATTTTATCAATTACCCCTTTTACAAAAATAATTTTTAATTTCATGGCAAATAAAATAACGAGTAAACACTTTAATATAGTGAGAGTGTTGTATTTTTCAAGTGATAGTTTTTTATAAGAATATATGAACCCATATTACAATTTTTCAATGGACGAGTTTTTAGAATATTTAAGATCATTAGATGTTAATAAACAAATGAGAATGCTATTCATGTTAGAAGCGAGTATATATCTTTGTGAGGATTATGACTATGATACGAATTTTGGTACATATCCAGATCATCAAAATTTAGGTTTTGATAAACAATTAAGGACACCATTTTACAAACATTATAGTAGGTTTCTTTTTTCAATACCAGAAGATGTTTTTAACAAGCCTGATGAGAAAGCTAAAAATGATTGGAAAAACTTAAAAGAGGATTTGCTAAAAGAGTTAAATTTAAGCGAAGAAATATTTGGATATCAATACCAATTATTTATTATCGGTCTAAAACTTAAAGCAAAGCGCCTATGTTCAAAAAAAGAATTCTCTCTAAAATCAAATTTAAGCGTTAGCAAAATAACTCAGCTTGAAGACTATTGTTTTCTTGCAAAGATTAGTGATATTTATATGTATGTAAAGAAGGGTTTAGGAAGAGAATTTAAACTTGACTTTTCACCTAAAGTCTCAGCTAAAAAAAACTAATCTTACACTACTAATACAATTGATTATTTAAAAATTAAGATTCTCGTATAATTATTTTTTACAAGATTTGATCCTTTGGCCAAAACTCCACCTCAAACTTGTACATAACCTTTGTGATTCCAGTAAATACACCACCAATGTTACCACCAACAGAATTTATTGATGCCGCTAATTTGGTGTCAACTCCCATTTCATCAGTGTAATTAAGATCGACTGTATATTTAAGAAGATCATTACTTAATCTGATTTTTTGAAGAGATTTCCAGGTCGGTTCAGAATCTAACCATAAACTTTCATATGATTTTATTTTATTTGGCTTAGGTAATTCTAAATATATAATAGATTCCCTATTAGTTTTTTTATTTATTTTTAGATTTAATTTAGAAGAAATTAATCCTAATTTAGTTGGTATTTTATTAAGCTCTGCATTATTGGTAATGATTTTGCCATTTTCCTCTACGGATATAACTCGACAGGTTCTTGCACCTAAAGCTGCGCATAATTCATTAAATGCTGATAGTTTAGATTGATACATGTAGGAATGAAACATAGATAAAGGAAGATATAAATCTGGCTCTATATCATTGCATGCATATGCAAATCCATTCTTTGGATGTTGTGGAGGAAATTTAAAATTATTAATTACATCATCTATTTTACAAATAACTAAAGGCAATCTTTTTTCCTTGAAGTAATATGCAAAACCGTCCTTAACTTCATCATGAAATTTATCTTTAAATTTTTGTATTATACTTCTTGAATCATTAGAATCTTTTTTATGATTTATTAATGATTTATAAAAAGACAGATCCTCTTCATTTATAAAAATTTTGGACCAATCAAGTGTTCTTTGTTTTAATTTAGTCTCGTCAGAAGCTATCATAATAATTCTTCTTTCATGAAGTGGCATGTTTTTAACATCTGACATAGAATTAGTATTAATATTAATAGTTATTAGTTATAGTTCAAAGGTAAGTAATTTAAAAATTTGTGATAACATATTTTATCCAGTTCAAAATCTAGAAAAGTGCTTATAACTGCCCACCAATACCCTTGAATTTTTCTACAAAATCAATAATCTTTTTAAAAACGCTTTGTTTCTTTGTTAGATACAATGGATTTAGAGGACTCATCTTAGGCAGAATAGCATTTAGTTCCGTTCCATTTTCTGTAGCGAATTCCTTTTTTAATGATGTTGCTAAATATCTTTTAGCAGCTTCTTCGTTTAGATTTTCATCTGTAATTAATTCTGAAACTTCTTCTTTTTGTTTGTTTTGCGCGTAAGCAAAAAAACTATCAATAATATTAGCTTTATCAGGAATGGTATCAAGGTCAGTTTCGTTGATAAAATCAACTACCAAACTTTCTTTTGCCCTATTTCCAATACTGGCTCTAATAATACGACGGACTTCTTCAACTAAAACTCCTTTATCTTTGGTTTTCTTATTATGTTCAAAAATCAATTCAAGAATGTAATCTAAGTTTATTTCCTGTGATTTTAATAAATCGATTTCAAAAACTACATCATCCCAATCTATCTTAGATTCCTCGGCTTCTTTGCCTTGCTTTTCTCTTCTGAACCAATCACGGATATCGTTATATGTTGAGCGATAGTCCTGAACGGTTCTGTCTGGCAATAATGTAATATCCTTCATTAAAGCAATGTCTTCATCTGTTACGAAATAGTTTTCCTTAAAAATTTCCACAGCTTGCGAATCGTTTAGATCAATTTGCTGTAAAGCTTTTAGATGGGTAAATTCATCGTAGTTTTGCAAGATGTTTTCTACACGAAGGTATTCCCCGAATAGTTTGGTAAACTCTTTCTTATCTTTCTCGGTAACGATTTCGTCTGGATCAGAAAATTTGGCAGTCAAATCATTTACAACGTCTACAAAACCTCTGCGAGCATCACCTGTAGCCACATCTGTAAAGCCTTCTAGATATTCTTTATAGCTTTTTTCAAGTACTATATTTTTAGTGTTTTTATCACCAAACAAAGTAATGGCATCAATGGTTGGTTGTTCTAAGTCTCTAAACGTAACAATATTTCCAAAGGTTTTGGTAGCATCATAAATACGGTTTGTACGGGAAAAAGCCTGCATTAAACCATGGTACCGTAAATTTTTATCTACAAAAAGGGTGTTAAGCGTAGGAGCATCAAAACCGGTAAGAAACATTCCGACAACAATTATTAAATCAATTTCTTTGCTTTTAACTCTTTTAGCAAGGTCACGATAATAGTCTTGAAAACCTTTACTCTCCACACTAAAATTCATTTTGAACATAGCATTATAGTCATTGATAGCTTTAGCCAAAAACTCTTTGGCACTTTGATTCATAGCTGTTGGCTCAAAATTTTCATCAGGAATTTCTCCCACTGCATTTTGCTCTTCATTGGCCGCGAAAGAAAAAATAGTTGCTATTTTTAAAGGCTTGTCACTGTCTTTTTGCAATTTGTTTAACTCTTCATAATAACATTTTGCTGCATCTACGCTACTCACAGCAAACATAGCATTAAAACCTTTATTACCACCTTGTGTCCTATGGGTTTTAATTCTAAAATTCTGTAAAATATATAGGGAAATTTCTTTGATTCTAACTGGATGCAATAAGGCTTTGGTATTTTCTGAAGCACTTAATTTTTTCTCATCTTGTTCAGTTTCTATTCCTCTAAATTTTGGGCGTACATTGTTATAGTCTACCTTAAATTTAAGGACCTTCTCGTCTCTGATAGCATCGGTAATTACGTATGAATGCAACTCTCGACCGAATACACTTGCTGTTGTTTCTGCACCCAAAGCATTTTCCGGAAATATGGGAGTTCCAGTAAAACCAAACTGATAGAACTTTTTAAACTTTTTATTGAGATTTTTTTGTGCTTCGCCAAACTGTGAGCGGTGGGCTTCATCAAAAATAAAGACTACCTGCTTTTGATAAATTGCCAAATCACCTTCCGTTTTCATCAGGTTGTTCAGCTTCTGGATTGTGGTAACAATAATTTTGTTATCCTCTTTTTCTATGTTTCTTTTTAAACCAGCTGTGCTGTCAGAACCATTAACACTGTCCGGAGAAAAGCGTTGGTATTCTTTCATGGTTTGAAAATCGAGATCCTTACGGTCTACTACGAAAAATACTTTATCAATAAATTCGAGTTCTGTAGCCAAACGAGCCGCTTTAAAACTGGTTAAAGTTTTCCCTGACCCTGTAGTATGCCAAATATATCCACCACTTTCTGTATTAGACCATTTTTTAGCATTGTAAGAACTCTCTATCTTCCACAACATTCTTTCGGTAGCTGCTATCTGATAAGGTCTCATGATGAGTAATGTATTGCTGATATCAAAAACCGAATAGGTTAATAACACGTTTAACAGCGTATTTTTTTGAAAGAAAGTAGCCGTAAAATCTTTAAGATCTTTAATTAAAGAATTATCGGCCTTTGCCCAGTTCATAGTAAAGTCGAAACTGTTTTTATTACGTTGTACTGTATTGGCAAAATATCGGGTGTCAGTCCCGTTGGAAATTACAAACAGCTGTAAATACTTAAAAAGAGAATTTTCGCTATTGAAACTTTCTTTACTGTAACGATGTACCTGATTAAAAGCCTTGCGAATGGCAACCCCGCGCTTTTTAAGTTCTACCTGTACCAAAGGCAATCCATTAACTAAAATGGTAACATCGTAACGGTTGGCATACGTCCCTTTTTGCTCGAACTGTTTAATAACTTGAACTTTGTTACGGATGATGTTTTTTTTATCAACCAAATAAATATTTTGGATATGCCCATCATCAAACACAAAATCGTAGATATAATTATCGTGTATTTTACGTGTTTTATCAATCAGAGTATCGCTGGGATTATCTAGATATTCTTCTACAAAACGCTTCCATTCAATATCTGTAAATTGCATATTGTTGAGTGCTTGTAGTTGCACTCTAACATTAGCTAACATGGCTTCTGAAGATTTAATTTCGGTAGGATTCTCAAAACCTTGGTTGATGAGATCTTGTATAAATTCACTTTCTAAAGCTGATTCGGTTTGATAACCTGTAGGTGTATAATTGATTGACGAATACTTGGTGTACTTATCTAAAACAATAAAATTATTTGATTCTGCTATGGTATTATACTGTGACATTTTCTTCGGTTATTTCTTGATCATTATTGAGTTTAAATTTGTAAAGTTTTTTAATTTCTTTAACTAAATGTTTGAAAACATCCTTCTCTTGAGTTGTTAATGCAGAAGTTTCTTCGCCTGAGAACTTACTATGGCTAGATAAATCAAGAATCCTTTTATAATAACCTTCTCGAGCACCATTTGCATCCTCTGGTAAAAGTTTTTTCCACTCATAGTAACCTAAAAAAGTAGATGTTTTTTCCAAAATATTACGAAGAAAGTTAAAATGATATTTTTGAATATTACCAGATATTCTGACTTTCTCAAGTTCTTCTAATAGAAAAAGATGATAAGAGAATGGGGAATCTTTTGATTGAATATGAATATCAAAAGTTCCATCTTCTAACTTTTCTAAACGTTTTTTTATGCAATACTTTGGCTTGTAGCTATATCTTGAATCTGAATTATTAAACTCATTGAATAAAATATTATAAAATAATGGATTATGTGTTGTAATAACAAATTTAAGGTCTGACTGACTTGACTTTATTAATTCAGCAATATTTACCGCCAATTCAATTAGGTGGGTATCATCTAATGAACTTACAGGGTCGTCAATAAATACATATTGCAAATGGTTAAATTGGTCAGTCTCTCGGTCATCCTCTTCTGCAACGTTTAATACATTAATTGTTTGCTCTAGTAAACTGTAAAAAACACTCCAAATAAAACAGCTTTCTTCACCTTTTGAAATTTTCACAAAATCTGATCCTGAGTCATCTCCTCGTTCAAATGAAAAACGTACTTCAGAATAAGCGGGTACAATTATATCTTTATCGTTTTCCTCATCCTTAATTGTGTACTGTTCATTAAATTTCGGTGTTAATTTATCATTCGTATAGCGTTGGAAATGAGTAGTAATATTTGTTTCCTGTCCTTGTTCTAGAAGTACCCAATCGGTATATCCATTAGGCTGGATTTTCAATTTTCTATCAACGTCGTAATCCAAATCATTATCCCAATAGAAAAGGTCTTCAGTAAAAGCATTATAATACATTATTTTAATTCCAGATTCTTCTTCTTCCTCAGTCTTTGGATTTTTGGGTGCTATTAACTCTTTGAATTCACGTGATAAACGTGTTTTACCAGTGCCATTAAAAGCATAAATCAGTTGCACTTTCTTATTGGCATCCTTTAAAGATTGAGCTATCTCGGTTATTGTTTGTCCCATATTATTCGCTTAGTTCACTTTTTTAGGAAAGGTTAGCAATAGATCTCTATAATATTCATATTGCTGCTTTCTCAATTCATTTTCTTTAGTTAAGTCTTTTCTGATGGATGTGGTAAGCGTATCAAATTTATCAAGAATGGAAACAATGCGAGCTTGTTCTTTAAGGGATGGAATAGGAAAAACGATTTTTGCTAAATCATTAGCTGAAACATCAATAACTTTAGCTCCTTTAGCGTACTTAGCTTTCTTTTTTGCAAACATCTCTGTTTGAGTGTAGTAAGCAAGAAACTTTCCTATTATTGTAGTCCCAGGTTTAAAAATAGTTGCGTGCCCTCCTGTCACCGCAGTTTCTTCTCCTAAATAGACAACTGCTTTTCCGACATCATCTAAATTTTCACTGGTATTTGTAATAATTACGTCACCTTTATTTACTTTTTTTAATTTCTCAGCAGTTTTTGGCGAAACAAAAGATATTGTCTTGGTAGTATAAGTATCATAATGGGTGTAAATTTGTCCGTAATGTATTGCCGGAACGCCAGCTTCTGTAAAGTCAGCTTTAGGTAGCCCATTACCACGAACAAGTTCACCAACCTCCCCCAACGTTTTGCATTCCACTTCTCCATCCTCAAAGCTCAACAATTGCTCACGATAATAAGTATACTGCTGTTTAAGCGCTGTAAGCTCAGCTGTGAGATTGGCTGTAAGCTTAGCTGTAAGTTCGGTAAATGTATCAAGGATAGCAACTATCTTTTGTTGAATTTCAAGCGGTGGAATTGGAATTTGGAATTTATCTGTATGAGGTACTGATATTTGAGGCATTTGCATTCTATTTCCAATATTTTGAAAATATGGTTCATTTATTTTCAAATAATAAAAGATAAACTTAATACTGATGTTATTATTTTTAGAATGATAAGACCACATTTCGTTTTTATGCGAAAATGGCATGTCATAATATTCAAATTCAATTACTCCACGAGATTTTACTATTATTGAAGGTTCTTTATTAATATCTTTTTCGGGAATATCAGAATAATTAAAAAATGCCACCGTTTTTCCCCCTGCAAATATTTTTAAGGGAGCATTATCTTTGTGCAGTTCTTTCATTCGACCAGCCGTAATATTCGTCCCTGTCGTTCTTACAAGAGCTTCCCCCAGCATTTTCCATTCTACTTGCACACCATCCAATAATTTATCTAAAACACTCATGCTTCAATCTCTTTAATAATGTTAGCAATTTCAGTACGAAGTTTTGTAATATTATCAACGATCTTATTAACTTCTGCATTCAGCTCAACAATGTTAATTTTTTGGCGAGTGTCTTTAGCTTCTACATAACTGCTTACTGAAAGATTATAATCGTTTTCGGCAATTTTGTTATTGTCAATATTTACAGCTATATGTGGATCATTATCTTTTGTGTCGAAGAGTTCCATGATTTTATCAATGTGAATGTCATTCAATACATTGTTGTTGGTCACCTTTTTAAAAAAGTTCTCACCAGTAGCATCGATAAATTGTGTTTTATTTTCTGTTTTGTTTTTTGCAAGAACCAAAATATTTACAGCTATGGAAGTACCATAGAACAAATTAGGAGCTAATGCAATTACGGTTTCTACAAAATTATTATCTATCAGATATTTTCTGATTTTCTGTTCGGCGCCGCCACGGTAGAAAATGCCGGGAAAGCAAACAATAGCAGCTCTACCTTTACTTGAAAGATAACTTAAAGCATGCAGTACAAATGCAAAATCAGCTTTTGATTTAGGGGCTAACACGCCAGCTGGAGCAAAGCGGTCATCATTTATTAAAGTTGGATCATCAGAACCAATCCAGTTCACCGAATACGGAGGATTGGAAACAATGGCATCAAATGGCTTGTCATCACCAAAATGAGGTTCTAAAAGAGTATTTCCAAGTGCAATATTAAACTTGTCATAATTGATATTATGCAAAAACATGTTCATACGTGCCAAGTTGTAGGTGGTATGATTTATCTCTTGCCCAAAGAAACCTTCTTCAATAATATGGCTATCAAAGTGTTTTTTTGCCTGTAACAATAAAGAACCAGAGCCTGCTGCCGGATCGTAAATTTTATTTACTGAAGTTTGTTTGTGCATGGCTAGCTGTGCAATAAGTTTGGAAACGGTCTGAGGTGTAAAGAATTCCCCTCCCGATTTTCCTGCATTAGCAGCATAATTAGAAATTAGAATTTCATACGCATCTCCAAAAAGGTCTATTTGACTGTCTTCAAAGTTTCCGAAATTCAATTCTTCAACGCCTTTTAAAACGGCTGCTAAACGACTGTTTTTATTGGCAACAGTATTTCCTAAACGTGAACTAGTGGTATCAAAATCGGCAAACAGCCCTTTAATATCCTGTTCTGAAGGGTAGCCATTTGCGGAACTTTCGATTGAATTGAAGATATCCTTTAATTCCGTATTTAAATTTGGATTTGTATTGGCATTTTTAGCCACATTCTCAAAAAGCTGACTTGGATAAATAAAATAGCCTTTGGTTTTAATGGCATCGTCTTTAATCTCAGGCGTAATTACGCTGTCTGGTAAAGCTGCATAATTAATACTCTCATCACCTGCCTCAATGTAACTGCTGAAATTTTCACTTATATATCGATAGAAAAGTGTACCTAGAACAAATTGTTTAAAATCCCATCCGTCTACTGCGCCACGTACCTCATTGGCGATTTTCCATATTTTATTGAGTAATTCCTGTTTTTGAATTGTACTAGTCATTTATATAAATGTAAATTTATTATATTTTAAAGTTATAAAACTAGTCAAATATACGCATAGAATTAAAGATACGGAATGAAGTTAATCACAACATTTTTTGTTCCAGGTTCAATGGAGTCATTTTCAAAATATTAATTTTACAGATTGTTTTATCTTTACAGAAACCACAAATATGAAAGCATTAAAAATCTACAGCATTTTTTCAACTATTGCAATTATCGTTTTATCAATTGGTCTAAATCAAACGAATAAAGACTATATCAAAGCCAAAAAAGAATTTAGAGAAACAGAAGAAGTTCTAAAACAATGTTCTGAACGTTATTATGAAGAAATTGGTAAATAATAAAAATCCTAACTTTAGTTAGGATTTTTATTGTGTTTATTTTACATGTTTCTATAGGCTTTTTTTACTAATTCGCCTTGACGTTGCTTATCAAATTTTAAAAGTTGATTTTTTTCTTCAACTTTTATGAAAAATTCTGACATTGATATTTCAAAAAAATCACATATTGCAAACAGTTTACTACAGGTAACATTATGTTCAGTTGATGTGTATCTTTCTAAACCTAAATTTTTCCCTATTTCATTGAAGTATTGATTGTTTTCATCTAAAACTGCAGTGCCTTTTTCTTTATACAGATCCTTAATGACTTCGGATATAGCTTCTGTCAATTCAGGTATTTTGATTTGTTTTCTCATAAAAACAAAAGGACTGATAAAAATTATTACCCACAATTACACATGTGTAAATAAATTTGTATATTAGCGAAATATTACATTAAAAAAATAATGTAATTTTGCGATACTTCAAAGAATAATAGAAGCTATTGCTTAGAATCTCGATTCGAAAACTGGTAATTTTTAACACACGAGACGATAAGCAGGAAGCTCACGACCTAGGCGTGGGCTCTCTTATCTGTGTGTAAGGTATACCAGTACCCCGAATCGGATAATGTAGAGTTCCATGCCGTTTTATTTTCCAATGCTGTTCTGCTTTTCTACTTTATTCTACTTCTAAGCTGCTTATCCATATAGAGTATCTACGACACGTTACAATGGGGTGTACAACCCATTGAGGCTTTGCAGCTTTCAGAGAACACAAATTTCATTCATATTAATTTTTATGATATGCTTTGGGTAGGGAGTGTTTTTATTACTAGAATGCTTCCTCCCGGGCATAAAATTTACGATCAGGAATCTAAAAAAACATACAAGAAACAGAAAGTGTAGAGTAACCATAGAAAAAAGAAAGCCCTTTCCGCATGATAGTTTATTGGCATTAGACTGTGCAGGAAAGAGCCGTGAGCTTAATTTAATTAAACGTATTCAAAAGTATGAAAAAAAACTTTTGCAGCCTGAGTCATCTTCAAATGGCTTTTGGCTTCACATTGCTCGCTTCTAGCGTAGCAATAGGGCAGGTGCGTACCATTTCAGGTACTGTCACAGAAAATAATAAGCCGTTACAGGGAGTATCGGTATTTCAACAAGGTAGTGAGTCCGTCGCAATTACAAATAACAAAGGGTACTACCAAATTCAAATTGCAGGAGCCGAAGCAGTTCTTGTGTTCAGGCATCCGGATTATCCTGATCGTATGGTGGTGTTGGGAGATCGTAAGGTAATGAATATTACATTAGGAGGGCAGGAAAAGGAGATTGAAGAAGTTACTATTAATGCAGGATATTATAAGGTAAAGGAAAAGGAGAGTACAGGAAGTATTGCCAAAGTAACTGCAAAAGACCTCGGAAATCAACCTGTCAATAATGTACTATCTTCAGCACAAGGAAGAATGGCGGGAGTAAGTATTACCCAAAATTCGGGTATTGCAGGCGGAGGCTATGATGTGCAGATCAGAGGAAGAAACAGTTTAAGAACATTATCCAATAGTGCTGTAGATGGAAATCAACCGCTATATGTTCTGGATGGTGTTCCCATGTCTACGTCAGTGACCTCTACTTTTTCGTCACAAATACTTCCTTTCAGAAATATTAATCCATTAAATAGCCTAAATCCCAATGATATTGAAAGTCTTGAAATTTTAAAGGATGCAGATGCAACGGCAATTTATGGGAGCAGAGGAGCTAATGGAGTCATTTTAATTACTACAAAAAAAGGAAGTAAAAATAAATCTACCATTAGTATCAATTCAAGTTTGGCTTTCAGTAGTGTCGCATCTCATCTGAAAATGATGAATACTTCAGAATATATTGCCATGCGTAAATCAGCATTTACAAATGATAATATTTCTGCATATCCAGCAACGGCATATGATGTAAATGGAGCTTGGGATGAAAACCGTTACACTGATTGGCAAAAAACACTGATTGGTAAAACTGCCACAACTTCTAATATGAGTGTAGGTTTGTCAGGAGGCTCAGACGGCTGGACTTATCGTGTTAATGTCACACATAATGAGCAAACAACTGTCTATCCTGCAGACTATCAATATAAAAATAATACCTTATCAATGGGGTTCACTCATAGATCAAAGGATAAAAAATTAAATATTGCGCTGTCAAACAATTTTTCACAGCAATTTAATAATGTGATCAATGAAGATTTAACAACTACAAGCATCTTTTTAAGTCCTAATGCTCCAGCATTATATAATGCAGATGGTTCATTAAACTGGCAAAACAATACTTTTACCAATCCGATGGCTTCCTCGGTTGTTACGTATCAGAATGATACAAAACAGATTAATAACAGTCTGAATATTTCTTATCAGATTTTTCCCAATATAAGTTTCAGTATTAATTCTGGGTTTAATTATCAGAATTTTGAGGAATTTAATTTAAGACCTCATACAAGGTATAATCCTGCTTTCAATTTTACAAGCGCCAACGGGTCAAGTACTTTTACAAGTAGTTTTTCTTCATTTTCGTATAATGTAGAACCTCAATTGACAGCAGATTATAAATGGGGAAGACACAAATTAAATGTACTGGCAGGAACTACAATCAATTCATCTGAATCTAAACAATCTTCTATTCAAGGTTCCGGATTCGAAAGTAATGCACTTATGATGAATATCAATGCAGCAAAAACAAAGATATTTTCTGATATTATTTCTACAGACTACAAATATGTTGCTGTTTTTGGAAGGGTAAATTATCAGCTGGATAATAAGTATATTATTAATTTCACAGCAAGAAGAGACGGCTCCAGCCGCTTTGGACCGAATAACAGATTCGCAAATTTTGGAGCTGTGGGAGCAGCATGGCTCTTTTCAAAAGAAAATTTTTTGAGTAGTAAAAAATGGCTGAGCTTTGGTAAAATAAGAGGAAGCTACGGAATAGCAGGCAGTGATAATATTGGAGACGCTCAATATCGTGATACATATTCTGTCGCGTCGTCAAGCATTTATAATGGAGTAGTAGGACTTGTTCCCACCAGATTGTTCAATGGAAATTTTAGCTGGGAAAAAACAAAGAAACTTGAATTTGCACTTGAAACCTCATTTTTTAAAGATATAATAGGGCTTAACATCTCTTGGTTTAGAAACAGATCAGATAACCAGCTAGTAGGATTGCCTTTGCCTGCAACTACAGGATTTACCTCGGTTCAGGCCAATTTGGCAGCGACTGTTGAAAACACAGGTTGGGAGTTTGAATTTAGAACTTCCCCAATGAAAACAAAAACGTTTTCATGGCAATCAGACTTCAATCTGACCATACCTCGAAACCGCTTATTGGCATTTCCGGGGCTTGAAGGCTCTACCTATGCCAATCAATATGTCATAGGTTCTAGTACATCTATTGTTAAACTCTATAATTTTATAGGAATCAATCCCAATACAGGGCTTTATTCATTTGCCGATGTCAATGGAGACGGTAAAATTTCATCTCCCGATGATAATAAAAGTATCGAAGATTTAGCGGTTAAGTTTTATGGCGGATGGTCAAACAGGTTAAGATATAAGAATTGGGATTTATCGTTTCTATTTCAATTTACAAAACAACGAAATTATAATTATCATAGTTACATGCCTGTTGCAGGAACGATGAATAATCAGGCTCAGGTAGTTTCGAACGTATGGTCTGAAGGTAATCCAACAGGGTATTATATGCCTTTTTCCACCGGAGTTAATGCGGGAAAAAATGCCGCTCATGCCAATTTCATGCGAAGTACCGCAGCAGTAGGTGATGCATCATTTATTAGACTGAAGAACGTTCAGCTTAATTATAGAATCCCTTTCAATAATGCTGCTACCACAGAGGTTATTCTGTATGTTCAAGGGCAGAATGTTTTAACGTGGACAAAATATTTTGGACTAGATCCGGAATTTGTAACAACAGGCTTCTTGCCTCCCTTAAGAACATGGTCAATTGGAACTCAAATTAACTTTTAAATCTTACAAAATGAAAAATATTATTACAAATATATTTAAGTGTCTGTCATTGGGTGTTGGGATGACTTGCTTTTTTTCATGTGAAAAATTTATTGACACAGACCTACCCACAAATCAGATAGGAACTTCTGAGGTATTTTCAGATGTATCATCTGCAAATGCGGCTTTAGCAGGTTTATATGCCGAATTATGGAGCTCTTCAATGATTTCAGGGGATGTTACTGGTTCAGCAGCTATTCTGGGAACATATACAGACGATCTTACCTGCTACGCCCCTTATATTCAAAATGGGTTAGTCGATGTATATAACAACGTACAAATTCCAAGCAACACCATTGTTTATAATTTGTGGTCGAAAGCTTATAAACAGATCTATTACGCAAATTCAATTATCAAAGGGGTTAAAGAATCTTCTTCAATTTCTCAAGTAAATAAAGACCGATTAATAGGTGAGGCAACTGTCATACGCTCTCTGCTGTATTATAACCTATCACAAATTTTTGATGAAGTACCTTATACTGATACTACGGATTACCTATACAATAGCCAGTTAAAAAAAGTAAGCAAGCTTCACCTCATGTCAAATCTTGAAAGTGATCTTCAAACTGTATTAATTGGTTTGAACGATCAATATGCTAATCAGGAAAGAATCTATGTCAATCGAAAGGTGGCAGAACTTCTATTAGCAAAGGTATTTCTAAGTCAGGAAAAATGGAATCAAGCAGAAAATCTGCTTTTTCAAATTACGCAGTCTCCTTTATATGTCTGGGAGGCAGATTTGAGTAAAGTTTTTACCAAAACAGGAAAACATATTTTATGGCAACTAAAACCTGCAAATTCAACAGATGCTACCAAAGAATATCTTCTCTATAATTTTACGACAAGCTTACCAACATCTTTTTCATTATCGGATGCTTTAGTGAATTCCTTTGAACTAGGTGATCTACGAAAAACAGCTTGGATGCTTCCAATCGTAATCAATCAAAAAACCTATTTCCGTCCCATGAAGTATAGAAATCCCGCAAATTCCAATACCACTGAAAATTCAGTAATATTTAGAATTGAAGAAGTGTATTTATTGTATGCTGAGAGTTTAGCGAATCAGAATAAAATACAGGAAGCTAAAATAATAGTGGATAAAATTAGACAAAGAGCAGGATTGAATCCTTTACCTATAGGTCTTTCAAAACAGGAAATGATTGACAAAGTTTTAGATGAGTCCAGACATGAGTTTTTTGCTGAAATGGGACATCGTTTTTTTGATCTTAAGCGTTTAAAAAAAATAGATATTCTTGCTTTATCTAAACCAAACTGGAAAAGTTTTCATAGTGCATTTCCAATTCCTGAAAAAGAAATGGTCATTAACCCTAATCTTAATCCGCAAAATCCTGGATACTGATGGGAAAGTTAATGATATTCCTATTAATGTGTATATATCAATGGGCATATACACAAAAGGAAAAAGATTCCATTCCCTACACCGAACAAAATAAAGCCTATGATATTTATTTAAAAAGTACATCGAAAGAAGGGAAATGGATAGCGTTTTTTAAAGTGTATGATAACAACAGTGACAGCCTTTTCATAATGAATCGATTAAATCCAGACAAAAAATATTATAGAATAAAGGTTTTAGATCATCAATGGAGCAAGGATAAGCTCATTTTAAAATATCAGAATCAAACAGAAATTTTTGATTATCGCAATGGCAAGAACAAGATTTTATCCGCTTGCGAAAGCATAGGTACAATAGAACATGAAAATGTACTTGTTCTAAAAACCTCAGACAACGTACAGATTTACGATTTAAGTAGAGAAGAAATAATCGATCGTATTAATAATGTTATAAATGTTTTTTACGTAAACAACCGTATTTATCTGCAGATTAAGGAGAACAATAAATTTCATCTCATAGAATGGAGTGAAAGGAAGAAAAATAAACTCTATTCCTCGCCAGAACAGATTTCGAACGTTGTGGGAGCACAGGTTAATTCATTTTTAATATTAAAAAAACAGAGAAACCAGTTGAATGATATTATATATTATAATACGAAGCATCAATTGGAATATAAGTTTTCAGAAGTTCAGCCACTACAGTTTAATTCGGCAACAGCATACCAGAGATCCGACGGCAGAATTGTGATTAATGCCGAAAAAGTTAAAGATAAAAAATCAGCTGAAACACCGGAAATTTGGTTAACATCTGACAATAACCTTATTGAGAAATTTAAAAAGTCCGAAACAACAAAGTTTCTCTGGTCACCAATAGAAAAAAACGTTAAGGTAATGGGAACGGACAAGTTAAACAGGGTAGTGGATATTGGCAATAAGACTTATTTCTTAGCTTTTAGTTTTTCTGAATTACAGGACTATACAGCTAAAAAAGTACCTGCTATAGTGTATCGTTATAATGCATCGAGTAATCAATATGATTATATTGATACAATAAGATCAAACGTCAATTATTCTCCTGATGGTAACTATCTTATTTATAGGCATGGACGAAAATGGAAGTTGTTGGATGTGAATACAATGAGATATAAAGATGTAGAAAATCTAAACTTTGAGAATGCTTATTTTACAGATGAGAATAATGTTTACTTTGATGGCTCCACAGGTATATGGAAATATAATAATAAAGTAAGTAAGATTAAGCAAGTGTTCACAAATAATAAAGGCAGTTGTAAAATTTTAGATTTTAAGAATAAATCAAACTTTGCCAATTATCCTTTTGAGCTTTCATTTTATTCTAAAGTTCTTAACGAACTTAACTATATATTCGAAGTGAATGATGAAGCGAGTTTGACGAAATCTATATTTGAAAAATATGCGGACAAGTATTATCAAATAACTGATTTTACGACATCTAAAATGATTTATCAGAAGACAGATAGGGCAAAAAATGCTTATTTATTTACTGAAGAGAATTTCAATAAACCCAAACGTATTATTGATTTAAGCAGAGCATCTCCTAAAAAGGTAGTTTTTCAATCTAATACTGATGATAAGGATCAATCGAAAATGAAAGTGGAAACTATCAAATACAAAAATATGGAAGGTGTTGAGCTCAAAGGTATTTTATATTATCCTTTAGAGGTTGAAGCAGGAAAGAAGTATCCAATGGTGGTACATGTTTATCAAATTCAAAGCGATAAAATTAATGAATATCCTCTTTTTTTAGAAAACAGTGTAGATGTTGGGTTCAGCATCAGGAAGCTTATTGAAAAAGGATATTTTGTCTATATGCCGGATATTGTTTTTGATAAAAAAGGAACTGGAATTGCAGCATTGGATTGTGTTAATAAATCAATAGACGCTTTGAAAAATAATCAGTTGATTGACTTTAATAGGATGGGCTTAACTGGACATTCGCATGGGGGATATATCACCAATTTTATTGCTACGCATTCAGATAGATTCGCAACCTATGTTTCAGGTGCTGGTAATAGCGATATTGTTAGATCATATTTCTCATTAAATGAATATTTTGTAAGCCCTTTTTACTGGCAGTTTGAAAATGGACAGTACGAAATGAATACTCCGTTTGTAAAAAACAAAGATCTATATTTCAAAAATAATCCAATATATTATGTAGAAAACGTATCAAAACCAATGCTTTTGTGGACAGGAAAAAAGGATTTGAATATAGAATGGGGGCAAATCATGGAATTTTATATAGGACTAAAAAGAAATAATAAAAATGCAACGGTCTTGGTTTATCCAGACGAGGGCCATACGATTATTTCTAAAAATACTGCTAAAGATCTTCATCATAAGGTTCTGCAATGGTTCGGTTATTATTTGAAAGGAGAAAAAAAAGCAGAATGGATAAATTAAAAAAGGATGCCTGTGGGCATCCTTCTTTTTTAATTTCTGTGTAATGTTACTCCGCATTCAGTTTCACTTAAGAACTGCTGCATAACTTTGGGGGAGCCACCAATCAACTCTGTACAAACGGGTCCGCTTGTAGGGTTGCAATCAACTTCTCCTACAAAGATACATTTCTCATCAGGAGCTGATGCGTCAAAGTAATAAGCTGTTTCGCTTACTTTTTTTTCTGTTTTTGCCTTATTAGTAGCAAAAGCACTTCCGACACCAAATACCAAGATGGCTACGGGAACTAGAATGGTTTTAAGATTTTTCATAATAATAAAGTATTAAGATGTGCCTACAATTAATTCAGGTTTTCGGCATTACCTGTGAAGCTGTTCAAGTATCGGTTGCGCAAAATGATACTTGACAATTTCATTTCCAATTAAAATGTATAAGTACTTACCATCAATAAACATATCCTTTAGTTTTTCACCATGGCGATCCAGTACTAAAAAACTTCCGGAATAATACTGCTGATCCGTCTTATAAATATCAATGATGCTTGCTTTGTTCCATTGCAAAATTCCGTCATGAATTGCTTTGGAATTTGAATTAATAAATAAAAGCTTATCTGAAATGACTGCATTTTTTACAGACTGCTGTAAAGGATTTTTAATTTTCGTAGTTCCATCAGACAGCTTAACAGTTTCCATACTTTGCTCCTTTTTGAAGCTGATTAATCTAAATTTGTTATGCTTCCCTAATGTATTGTTAAATGAAACAAATTCATTTTTATAATAATATACATAAACAAAAGATTTGTTTTCTAAATCGGAGATAAGTAAGCCGTCATTTTCTATGTAACCTGTATTTCCTATTCCAAGAAGATCATAATGAAGATTCATTTGATGATTTTTATAATCTCCAATGATAAAGGTTTTGTATTTTGAACTCTGTGATCTAAATAAAAAAGAATTATCTGAAGTTGCATGCAGTTGATCAAAATACATTTCATCAAAACTTACAATACGTAAAGAATCCGTTTTCTCTAAGCTTCCTCTATAAATAATTGGTACAGTCCCATCATAGATGTAATAATTTGGAGATTGCCAAATCACTTTAAGGCTTTTAAAGGGATGAGTCTTTGTGTTTAAAGGAATTCTAAATTTTGAAAAACCTTTAAGGTCTTTTCTTACAATGGTAATATTTAAAGGAGCTGTGGTATTTCCTAAATAAATATTACTATCATCCTGCCCGGCAAAGTAAAAAGAGTTATAATTGAGATCAAGTGATATTTCATTTTCTATCGCATGCGGTATATATCTACGGGTAAAATTATTATTTATTCTTAGCTGCTTTTCTGATTGAAGGTATAAAAGCAATACACTAAGAGAACTTAAAATGATGATTACAGAAATTAAAGAAGTATAATGTAATATCTTAGTTTTTCTATTAATTTCAACTAAAATAATTGCAATAATCAAGACCAATACGCAAACTATATTAAAATACAAATGCTGTCTCCAATTCATATTTTCAAGAATTCCTCCACAGGAACAAGGTACAAATTCACTGTACTCAAGAATTAAATAAATATAAACAGTAAAAGCAGACATAATACCTAGCGAAGAGTAAAGTCCAATTAATTTGCTTTTTTGAAAAATAAGTGCTACAACAATAATCAATTCTACTATAATGACCAGGTATGAAATTGTTCCAGCATATGAACTAAGCAATGGTGATTGAGCAATTTGAACCTGAAAATTCTCAAAATCCAATATTTTACTTACGCTAGCATATATAAAGAGTAAAATGAAAAAATATACTGTTGTTTCGATTATTAGTTTGGTTATATTTTTCATAGTAGTGTTAACATTTATATAATAATATCCATGATACTTTTATTCCCCCATAATTGGGCATCTTGTTTTTTTGAAGTATAAGCATGGTTGTAGTGTATTTACCAATTACTTTCCACATGCCACTAATAGGACATTCTGTGCCTGACTCAACAATTGTTTCTTTT
The DNA here is from genome assembly GCF_900108365.1 of Chryseobacterium culicis. Taxonomy (GTDB): domain Bacteria; phylum Bacteroidota; class Bacteroidia; order Flavobacteriales; family Weeksellaceae; genus Chryseobacterium; species Chryseobacterium culicis. The sequence goes on from NZ_FNWQ01000002.1 coordinate 37,728, forward strand.
TTATTATCCATAAGTTGACTAATTAGATACTTTCCAATTGTCCCGATCTTTAGGTGGATCGGTTTCTGTAATCTCTATTTCTTTCTCTTGACTGGTGCTGTCTGATTTCGAAGAAATTGTATAATGATTTTCCTCTGTTGCAAGTTTTGGAATTTCATTGTGATCTAAAATTTCTTCTGATTGACATGACTGTGCGGTAATGACTAATAAAATATTTGCTAGAATATAGATTGTTTTAATGTTCATGATTTGGGATTTAAAAGTTGATTAATCCCGGCCGGTGTTAGGTGTTACTGTTAGAATTCTGAAGCGAAATTAGAAAGCTAAACCTTCGAAAAAAAAAGTTTAAAGACCTGATTTATAAACTGAAAATGCTTTTTTTATAAATCAGGTCAGACTGTTTTAATATTGCAAGGTGTTGATATTCAGTTATTAAATCTCTTCTATCATGTTTTGTAATTCCCTGCCTTTGGAAATTACTTTAAGCTCTGTTCATTTTGCTTAATTTTATGTCATAATTACCAGATAATAATAATTTACTATGAAAACTATTTTTGGCTTGAATAGAATGTCAATCATTCTTCTGTTTTTTTGTGTTTTTTTCAAGGCAACTGATTTCGAGAAATTAAGAGCAGCTTATGATAATTTTGCAGAGAATGATGAGAGAGGATTGGAATTTGTTGCCTTATATATTAAGCAGGCTAAAGCTGAAAGTAATTTCAAGGAATTATCTCAGGCTTATCGAGACGCAACAAGCTTTTCAGAAAATAAAAAACTTCTATATGCAGACAGTATAATATGGGCCGCTCAGCAATCAAAAAATCTTGATGTTATTGGAAATGCATATTTGACAAAAGGAAGTGTTTATTATTTTACTTACAGAAAATATCAAAAAGCCCTTGATGAATATCTTAGAGCATGGGGATATCTGAAAAATTCCAATAATTCATATTTACATTATAAGAATTTATATCATATTGGATTGGTAAAGAGTTATTTAGGATATTATGAAGAAGCATTTCAAATTTTTTCAAAATGTAGATCATATTATCAGGTTTATAAACTTAATGATAACCTACCTAATTTAAAATACAATACCAAAAAAGGTTATTTAAACAGCGTCAATCAAATGGCTATCTGCTTATTCTATCAAAATAAATTAGATGATGCATCAGAACTTATTGAAGAAGGGATGAGAGAATCTGCAAATGACTTGAATTTTGATATAGAAAGAAGCTATTTTTATAAACTAAGAGGAGTCTTAAATTTTATTAAAAAAAATGATAAAATGGCATTGTCCGATTTTAATATTGCTTTAATAGGAATAGAGAAAAAAAGGGACTTTACAAATACTTCACTAATTTACTTTTTAAAAGGGAAAATTTTTCTGAGAAATAATCAAGTAGAAGAAGGATATGCCAATTTGAAGAAAATAGATTCCATATTTGTAGAACACAGATTTGTTTTACCGAGAGTCAGGGAGGCTTATGAATTACTTATAGATTATTGTAGAGATACAAAAAATGCTGAAGATGAACTCTATTACACTAAACAACTTTTAAGTTTTGATAAAATACTATCCACAGATTTTAAATATTTATCAGGAAAAATTTATAAGGGATACGACACAGAGGATTTGATTCGTTCAAAAGAAAAATTAGAATCATCCTCATTGTTTGGTTATATTATAGCCGGAGCTACAATAACGACATGTATTTTATTTTCAGGGGCTAAATATTACCAACTCAAACAAAAAAAACCAAATAGTGGAAATAAAAAAGATCAATCAACTGATCCACTATGCCTTAATGAGAAAGATAAATTACCACAGAAGCTATCTAAGCTCACGGATAAAGTTGTAAATGATATTTTGAATAAATTAGAAATCATGGAAGAAAATAAATTTTATTTAGAAAAGGGGTTAACACAAAATCAACTTGCTAAAAGATTAAAAACAAATACAACCTACTTATCTGGTATTATTAATGAATACAAAGGTTCAAATTTCAATACATATATTAATCTTTTAAGAGTGGGGTATGCTAAACAAATGCTCACATCAAATAACGAATGGAGGAAGTATTCAATAGAAACCCTAGCGAAAGAATGTGGATTTACGAATAGATCTAATTTTTCTAAAATATTTATAGAAGTTGTAGGAGTTAATCCAGTTGAATTTGTGGAAAAAATCCAGATGAATCGTATAGAGTAGCCAGCTTCCTATTTAATTCGTATTTTTTAATAAAAAATATGGATAACAACTTATTTATTAAAGAATGTAAAATAAAATTAAGTTCTTTAGAAAAAAAACTAAATCTGATCGAATCCCAGTTTCAATATGAGAAAGTCGACTTGTGCGAAAGAGCATTAATGGAAATTGATATTCCTGTGAGGGAAATTAAAACTTTATTAGCAGGGTATAAATTTGAAGCCCTTGCAGAAGAAATTTATTTCTTTAAAATAATTAAACCTCAATTTATTTCTAAGTTCATTTATTATTCTAAATTACTTTCAATAGAAGTTGCTATTCCAAATGCCGGAAAAGCCGTACTTAAAGAATATTTTGAATGTGAACTTCTGACGCTCAAAACTTTTTATGATCAATACACTGATTTTTATGAATATTATCGTCGTAAAGCAACTTTTCTTGACGATAAGTACTTTGTGAGGAATCAGTTCGATCTTAAAACAAAGCTTGAAGCAGGACTTTACGACTACGATGAAAAGTTTGCGACTTCTCATGATCATATCGTGTCACAAATCATAGCCAACGATTTACTTGAAAAATATCTGTTGGAAGCAATCAAAAATATTGATGGATATACTTTTAAAGAAACAGAAGAAAAACTATTTTTATCATGGTCTTCTTCAAAGTCCTCATTGATTGAACTTCTTTATGCTTTATACAGTTCGCATGCTTTTAATGGTGGAAACATTGAGTTTTCTGAAATTGTTCGGTATACCGAGAAAACTCTAAATATTGATCTTGGAAATTTCTACAAAACTCTACATGAGATCAGGAATCGAAAAACAAATAAAACTAAATTTTTGCAACTTTTAAACGAAAATTTAAGTAATAAGCTGTTAGAAGGCGATTAAAAAAGTTATAAAAATGATACTTATTTTTTCATAGTAAATTTTTTTTAGAAAGACAATCTCTCTATTTATTATCTCTCAGAGAAAATCTTTCGGTAGTACGAAGAACTACCGAGAGATTCTTATATTTTTTTTTAAACTTTGCTATAACCATAAAACAAAAATCATGAATATTGATAAAGCAGAATTTCTTTCATGGATGGACAGAATTATGACAAGATTCGATATCTTAAGTGAAAAAGTAAAAGAAAATCAAAATGGATTACGGAGTATTGACGGAGAACAATTATTAGATAATCAAGATGTTCTACAGTTATTAAAAATCAGTTCCAGGACTCTCCAGCGATACCGTTCAGAAGAAAGGTTATCATACTACACCATCAGCGGTAAGCTTTACTATAAGCTTTCAGATGTCCATCAATTAATTAGAAACAGCTTTAAATCTTCAAGGAAAGTCAAATGACGAATGAGTTTTTAAATTTTACGATTATTTTTTAGATTTTCAATTTTTGAAATAAGCTCTTCATAGTGTATCTGAGAATGACATTCCGGACATACCGACATTAAATCTTCTAATTTTTCCTTAAAAATATTGTCATAAGTTAAATGATGAACATGTAAAGCTGATTCTTTTTTACATCTTTGGCAAAGATTATTATCTCGATCAAAAACCTGTTTTCTTTTTACTTTCCATTCTTGTGATTCTAAATATTCATGATATTTTCCTCGGGGAGAAGATAAGTAATTTGAATATGACACTGATTCATAGGCAAGATTCTTATCATGGCTTATATTATTTTTCCATTGATCATAATAATCCATGTCAAATTCTCCACGAATTTCGATGTCTTTTGTATATTTTAAAGGAAAATTTCTCTTGGTTCCGCCACAATTTTTACACTGATCATAAAGCCTAAAATTTGGAGAAAATGAATTGTCATTTACAACAATTTTGAACGGATCACGACAACATTCATCAAACCTAACAATTTCTTGATATTGGCATTCTTTACATTGAAAAATATCATGAAACTCTGTTTCATAATAATGTTTAAGCAGTCCATTTTTGCATCTCCTACAATTCATTCTAAATAAATATGCTGATCTATTACCATTCCTTCTATAATCTCTTTAATACTTTTGAGACTTGACCTATTCTCTTTATATACCCTGTTTGAGAACATCACTGTCGGACAGTTTAATTAGATTTCCAACAGCGTCAACATCTTCGAAATGTATAGCAACAGGAATTACTTCATATCCTAATAAATAAGAAGTTTTAACTCGATGACGGCCGTCTTCGAATTCAATTTTTTTCTCAAATGCGTTGAAATGTATTTTTGGTGGATCAAGATATTCTTTATTGATCCAATGTTGTGTGATTCTATATATTCTTTGATTATTATTACTTTTAATATTCTCAGGAAGGAACAACGATGTCATATCTACCTCTCTAAAATTAGAATTTTTAATCAATTCCTCGGTTCTTACAAAATGTATTTTAAAAATACCTTCTTCCGGAAGTAAGTCTGAAGCTTTTATAGATGAACTGTTTTCATTGACTGCCCAATAAGGTTTAGGTGCTAATAATTTTATATCTTCAACCGTTTTTACTATGAATTCTTTCATTAAATCTGCCATAATCAAAAGTAATAATTCTTATCTAGAATAATTTCCTTATTAATATCGCCCCAAAAAACTTCTTTTTCTTTCCCACTCTGCGTATTCAAGATGGTGATCGATTTTATCATTTATATGACGTTTAATAGGAAGTAGAGAAATACCTAGAGATGATTTGCCTACAATAGATAATATATTTCTCCATTCAGCAGCGTTAATCTCCCCAAAACTGACATCACCTCTTACTACGGTTCCTCCATTACCTATCCAGTAAATCTGTTCAAATAACTTTACATCTTGTGTAAAGGTTAGAAATAATAAGATTATGTGCTCAAATAATTCTTTGAATGAATGTCTGACAATATTAATCAACAGATTCATACGGTCGGGATTTTCATAGTTATCAATACAATACTTTCTCAAAAAAGTAGCAGCTCTTTCACGATACAGAATATCTATATTCTCAAAAAACACATTGCAATCATGTGTTCCAACTGCAATAAGATAACTTTCTTTAGAAGCGAAATGGTCTAAGGTCTTAGATAATGAGGACTCAATATCTTTAATCTGCCAAATAAGCTTTAATTTTTTATTGTTTCCTGAATTCTTGTTATCAGCATCTTTATAAAAGTAGTCAGTGTAATCGGCAAGAAAGCTTGTGTCTTTTTGCAGTATGTTCAAAAATATTTTACCATTATAATCATAAAGCCTATGAATTTTACTTTGCTGAATAAATAGCTTTTTAACTAATTCTAAATCATTATTTAGTAACTCCAGACTTTCTTCAAGAAAGTCTGTTTTAACTATAATTTCGATCTTTTCTAACTCGTTTCTTTCTGTTATAATGTTAATGAGTTTATGGAAAATTGTAGAGTCTATTCTCAAAAACTTGTGCAAGTATTCAAAGTAGATATAAGTTCTTTCATTTATCTTTCTAATACTATTAATAAGTTTTTTAATGTATGAATTGTTAATCAATGAATCATCTAAGTAATAGAAGTAAGATACTTCCCAAGATGCTTGATGTTGATATTTCTCGTCGATAATTATATTCCAAAGGGAAACGCTCTCAATTTCATTTTTAAGATTATTTTGAAAAATCTTTATTGGTATGTAATTTACTGAGTTATCGTCTTTAATAACTTCCTTTAAAACAGCAAGGCCGATTTCTTTATTATGCTTGTAGTTTTCATCAATCACAAGATCCAAAGAATTATTATATTCGTAGTCATTCGCTGCCTGATTTTTTAAATATTTGAAAGTATTATAAAACTTAGTTACTTCTGCTACATTACAAAACACAAATGAAGATCGAATTTCTTTTTCTTTTAATCGATCATATTCGCGATAATCTTCGTAATCATATCTTTCTTTGTCTCTAATTCTGTCCCAGTCTAATTTTAGATATGCTTTGTAAATATCATTAGTGTATTTATTCAATAGTCTACTGAATGCATCATTCTTGATTTTATGTTTTTTCCATAATCTAACTTGATTTTGAACATATCTACAATCGACAAATGATTCTGATTGCAAATGTTGCTCAATAATTTGAAGGACAAAAGGCATATCAAAAGTCATTAATTCCTTAGAAATCCCTGGATAAGGCTCTCCAAAGCTTAATAGTAAGTTTAAGGCCTGCTTAGGATAGCAACTGAAATATTGATTAAATGTAATCCATATATTTTCTCTTAGGTCTTGTATTTTTTTATCATTAGGTGTACTATAGATACGAGTTGTAACAATATCCTTTTGAAATCCGTGAGATGTAAACTCAATTTTTAAGAATGTTTTTGACAACTCAAAAAATGCTGCAGCAAAAATGGTTTCATTTTTTTGTAATTTTTCAATCAGGAGTTCAAAAAGGATAATTTGCCTTAAAAAATCAATTGATTCATCCTCTCTATCAAAACCAATTACTTCTACTATTTTGTGAATAAACTCTGGAAGGTGTTGTGGTTTCTTTTTAGCATACTCGAAACCTAATTCTAAAGATTCTTTAAGATAATCGGTATTAAGAAAAAAATGACCAAGAAGCTTTATTATTTTATTTTGATTGTATACAAAATCATTTGGTTCATAGCTTACATTATATTGATCCAGTTCAAGATTAGGCAGAGGTTGAAGTGTTAGGTATATATATTCAAGGGTCTGATTTTGAAGAAAAAACCAAAAAGAGGACAAAAAATTAATCGCTTTTTCCTCTTCAGTGTTTTTAACTTTATTCCAGTATTTTACAAGTGAATCATACAATTTCTGCTTTATATCATTATGATTAAACATATTCCTAGCAGATATTACATTTTCATCAAACCTTTTTTGATGAGATTCAAAGTAGTTGTAAATAAGAATATCAAAAGATAATAGCTTGTCTTTTATAAATGTTCTATAAAAAAAATAGATTGCTAGATTTTGTTCTGCTATTTTGACATGATTATGTTGGATTTCGACGAGTTCTAATCTGTCAAGTTTTTCTATGGCATGAAAAAAATCTGAATAACCAATATCAAAATGGTTGAGGATTGATTCTGTTATTTCTCTATCATGAAAAGGGATTGTGTGAAAAAAAGCTATTAGACCTAAACATTTAATGTTGAAATCATTCGAGAACTCTCCATTGTCTTTTATAAACGTGCTAAAATACATTTCAAACAACCCAGAAATGTCATTTAACACATTAATATCTTTCTTAGCAACTGCCAACTGTGTTGCCATTATTGCAATTCTTGGGTTTCCATTAGCAATGTTAACGATATTGTATAAATAATCATGGTTCGTAATATTAAAAGGTTCAGTTTTAATAATACCTGTGATTTGTTCATCACTTAATTTTTGTAGATATAATTTGTGAGGTAAAAAGTCAGTACATAGAAGTTTAAGACTTTCATAAGCGTAATCGCGAACTGTGCAAATAATTTTTAAATTCCCCTTTCTTATTCCTCTGTTAAAGCCTAAGATTTGGTTGAAAGCATCAATTCGGTTTGCATCATCTACAAAAAGTATGTAATCTTTGTCATCATTAAAATATTGATTTAAATCGTCCAATAATGAATGATGCTTATAAGAAATACAGAAAGACTGATATGACTTATTTTCAGTAACAAAATTCTTGATGCATTCTAAAACTAATTTCGTTTTACCAACGCCCGGAGCTCCAGTTAAAATAATAAAGTCATGCTTTAATAAATCGGTTTTAAGTGAGTACAGCTCTGATTCTCGATGTAAGAATGGGTTATCTAAAGGAGTTGCAATACTTTTAGAAGCTTTATTGTATTCATTTATGAATACATCCATTGATACGATCTGTCCAGTATCTAAAGTAATACCAAGGTAGTGGCTAGCCAAATCTCTGTGCTGCAAGTGGAGTTCCATGGCTAAGGAATCTAAAGTGTTAATCGTAAGGTTGATATTTGTGTGTTCAAGAACTTTGTGTAACTTTTCAATTTCATTAGTCTTCAGTTTAAAGTTTACACATAAAATAATTTCTTCTATTTTTTCAGGACTAATTGTAGTTTTGGAATGATCGATACAATTCGAAATATCTTTTATCAATTTGTTGACTCCTTCTGAAATATTTGTGGAATATTCTACAAAAAGATATTTTCCATGTGGGAGAAGTGTTAATGTATCGGGTGTTCCTTTTATTGTTTTTTGTTTACCTTGCTGGCTTCCTGTTCTCGAAAAAGCTCTATATTTTTGATTTTTTCTTAGAAGAAAACTATCACAAAGTTCCTGAAATGCCGTTTCGTTGATTTCTTTTAATGCATTCTCGATCGACTGTAGCCTGCTCATTAGGTTTAAATTTGATAATTGCGAGGGAATTTAGCAAATTTAAAAATCAAACGTAAAAATTTTGATAATAATATACTATAGTTTGGCTTGCAGAGAAATATTTTTGTGAGGCAACCTAAGAGAGATCATTAAGATATTTTAATATCAATAAAGAAAATCTGAAGATTATGGCAAACCGTATTTTTTAAATTTGTAATAATTGTATCTTTAAAAGATTATCAAAAATTAATTATTATTTGGGATTTGAGACCTATTGGAAAATGGGTGAAAGTATAGCTTTTTAGAAGTTATCGATGTTAACTCAACTATAAATGTGCTAAAATAAAAGGATATATTAAATCTTCAAATAGAGGAATATAGCTTTGATAAGAGGTTTCTGGTGGAGAGGGACATAAGGATTTAATTTATATCTTAGGGATTATATAAACTATACTAATACTATAACCGTGTACTTATCTAATTTAAAACTGTGGAATTTCAGAAAATTCGGTTCACAAGGGGATATAAATCCTGAAATTCCAAATCTGGATTTAAATCTTACTAAGGGTTTAAATGTGATTATTGGTGAAAATGATAGTGGTAAAACGGCCATTATTGATGCCATAAAACTTGTACTTAAAACGCATAGTTATGACTATATACGAGTTGAGGATAAAGATTTTTATAATGGTACAAACCATTTCAGAATAGAATTGACTTTCGAAAGCTTAGTACCCGATGAAGCTAAAAATTTCACAGAATGGCTGGGCTGGGTAGGCAGTGGAGAAAATTCAACGCCCTTTTTAAGATTAAGTTATGATGTCACAAAACAAGATGGAAAAATATTGCCCGCCGATATAAGGGCTGGTGTTGATGAAGATGGTTATCTGCTAACGGCAGAAGCAAAAGAATACCTAAAAACAACGTATTTGAAGCCGTTGCGAGATGCGGAAAATGAATTGGTTGCCAAGCGTAATTCAAGATTGTCACAAATTCTTTTAGGTGATGAAGCATTTAAAGGGAGAGAAAATACAAATGAGTTGGTACATATTTTTTCCAGTTTGAAGACCAGTTTAGAAGATTATTTTCAGGGCGAGTTTGAAGTCAAAACCACAAATGAAGCAGGCGAAGAACAAATTAACAAGCCACAGGATGGAAAGCAAATAAAAGATAAGATTGACAGCTATATTAAAGGCTTCTATGGCGATAATTTTGAAGCAGCGTTTAATGCGACTTCCAATGACATAAAAAGCATTCTGGAAAAACTAACCTTGTTTTTGAAAGATGAACTCAACCCAGGTTTGGGTACGCTGAACCGATTATTTATGGCAGCCGAATTACTTCATTTGAACAAATCAAATTGGAGTGGCTTACGTTTAGGATTAGTCGAGGAATTGGAAGCACATCTTCATCCACAAGCCCAGATGCAGGTGATAGAGGCACTTCAAAAACAAGGAGCAATTCAATTAATTCTAACAACCCATAGTCCAAATTTAGCATCCAAACTAAAACTGGAAAATTTAATAATTTGCAATAATGGCAATGCTTTTCCAATGGGTGATCCTTACACCAAATTAAGTGGAGACAATTATAAGTTTTTAGAAAAATTCCTTGACACTACAAAGGCAAATTTATTTTTTGCAAAAGGTGTTATTTTAGTAGAGGGTTGGGCGGAAGAAATTCTCTTGCCAAGTATAGCAAAAGCTATAGGAATTAATCTAACAGAAAAGGGTATTTCGATTGTAAACATTGGACATATAGGCTTTGAACACTATTCGAAAATTTATCTTCGTAATGTAGAACCATTTATGACAATTCCTGTGGCCGTAATTACTGATTCTGATGTAAACGAATATGAAAAAGACGGAAATGATTACATAAAAAGGGATATGGATACTGTTCAACAGGAAACACAACAAAAAATAGAAAGTATAATTGGACAAGCAGAGCAAAGTGTACAATACTTTGTAGCTCCAAACTGGACATTAGAATATTCGTTGTTTAAATCAACAAGTTTAACAACACTGTTTCAAACGGTAGTTAAAGCAATTCATACAGGTACCGATTGGACTGATTTTGAAAAAGCCCTTGCGAAAAAATTGATAAATAAAGGTTTAAAAAAGACTGAAATTGCTTATCAAATTGCAAATGCTATTGATGAAGATTTGATTAAACCTGAAAGGGAAATTCAAATTGGGGAAATTGATGCCATAAACTATCTTGTAAACGCCATTAAGTATGCTACAGGGAATTGACATAACCGACGACGATATTCAGTATGCTGAAAGAATACTTTTGCCTGAAGGAAAAGAATTTGATGATGAACGAAAAGCGTTTATCAGAAATCTTAGTACCATAGATTTACAAGCCGTTCCCGGTAGCGGAAAAACAACAGCACTTTTAGCAAAATTGCTTATTATAGAACGAAAGCTTCCTTTTCCCGATGGTTCAGGAATTCTTATAATATCTCATACAAACGCAGCCATAGATGAAATAAAAGGAAAAGTACAAAAGCATTGTCCCAAACTTTTTTCTTATCCAAATTTTATTGGAACAATTCAAAGTTTTGTAGATGAGTTTCTAGCCATTCCATTTTACATTTCAACCTTTAAGAAAAAACCGAATAGGATAGATAATGAAATTTATGAAGAGACAATAACTAAAAATCTGAAATTTAATTTGAGAGGTTTCACAACTCAAGAACAAAAAAATGCAAAATATTTTCTAATTGGAAATAATTGCCAATTCTCATTTAGGTTGGTATATCAAAATGCTCAAATTAAATTAGTCAGTTCAATCAATGGGGAGGAATTACCAATTACAAAACCGAAAAGAGGCAAAAACTGGCAAGACTTTTCAAATGTTGACAAAAACAGAATAAGAGAATGGCTTGTAAAGTTTAAATCCTCAATTATGAAAAAGGAGGGCACTTTACATTTTGATGATGCTTATTTTTTAGCTGATGTTTATCTCAGCAAGATTCCATTGATAAAAGTTATTTTACAAAAACGTTTCTCTCTTGTTTTTGTAGATGAAATGCAAGACATGGATATACATCAATATAATCTGTTAGAAAAAGTGTTCTATGATGAAGGAAATAGTATTTCAATAATCCAACGAATTGGAGATAAAAATCAAGCTATATATAATTCGGTTAAAGCAACTGATATTTGGGAAGATAGGGCAGACGTTTTACGACTAAACGGTAGCCAAAGACTTAGTAAACCAATCGCCGATGTTGTGAAAAAGTTTGCCTTGTACAATGATGCTAACTTTAATATTGTTGGTTTAAATGAATGTGTCATAAAGCCGCATATCTTGATATTTGAAAATGCAACAATTGGTAACCTTATCCCTCAATTTGCACAAATTGTAAGAACATACAAAGAGCAGGGCAGTTTTACCAACTCTGAAAAATCGGTTAAGGTCATTTGTTGGAACACAGACTGGAAAGATGACGATGCTAGTCGTCAAGATGCTGGTAAGTTGCGATTGGAAGACTATCACAAAGGATTTAAAAAGGAAAAGAGCAAGCCTAAACAAGATTATGATTGTTTGAAAAGCTACTTACTATTTTATGACAAGAGCAGGCAGACTTTAGGACCTTTAAGGAAGAATATTTTAAATGCTTTTCTCAAAATTTTGCGCTTAGAAAATATAAATACTTCAGATGGGCGACCATACACAAAGAAAAAATTAATTAATTTTATTAGAGAAAAAGATTATCAAAAATATGAAGAGCTAAATCTAAATATTTATAACTGGTCAATTGGGGTAATTAAGGGAAACACAAGTGAGGTATTTGATGGGGTTAGAGCATACATCCCAAATTTCTTTGCAATATTTTCTGAAGTTGCACTTTCAACAAGCCTACCATTTATCAATAATGATACTACAGGGGTATTTGAAGTTAGTACAGAAACATTAGAAATTTCGAATCATTACAAAGAAGAAGGACTTGAAATTGAAATTGCAAGTGTTCACGCTGTAAAGGGGCAAACACATTGTGCTACTTTATATTTAGAATCGTATTTTCAAGGTAACTATGAATCTGAAAGACTAACAAATCAATTCTTGGGAAATAGCTTTGATGATAGAAGAGTATATCATAGGAGTTCAATAAAAATGGCATATGTTGGATTTTCAAGACCGACAGATCTACTATGTATTGCTGTTCACAAAGATAGATTTGATAAATATCTCCCTGGTATTAATAAAGAAGAATGGGAGATAATAAATGTACAAAATGATAGATAACAGGTATGATTAATTTTTTAAAAAAAGATACTAGGCTGGTTTTGTGCTACACTCCTGAATATGCAGGTTCTGTTAATTGGATAACAGATGCTATTAAAGCCAAAGGGTTTGTAAAACTTAAAAAGACCTTTCGTTATACAGAAGTGGATATTCTGAATAGCACCGAATTTGAGGAGACAACAGAAATAGATGATTACGTTGATCCCGAAATGGAAGTAACCATATTCTTCATATTTGCAGAACTTACGGGAGATTATTATAAAGTAAGAAGGGGCGTTCTTATCGACAACTTTGATATATACATAGATAAGAATGTTCCGTTAAAGACAAATTTTTTTGTTGCAGATTCAGACGTTTCTGTTTTCCAGGTAATTAAAAACATATCCCTTCAGAACTTTTATTTGGGAGGGGATAATCCAAGCGCTGTACCCGTAGAAGAATTTGAAAAACTCTTAAAACATTTTCCAAATTCTTATGAAAGGCGTAAATATGTTGAAGCCCGACTCTCCTCCTTGTTAAGAAATTATTTGGACGGAGTCAAGGATGCCGAAAAGATATACCAGAAGTATCTGAATACAAAATTGTCTAAGCATGGTACAGATTTGACCGAAGTTTTCCGCAATGTAGAACTTGTAAAATACCAAACGATTCTTGAAAAATTGCGAGAAATGTTGAAAGATGAAAGCCAGTATAGTGAACATCAATGGCAGGAAGAAATATTGCAAATTATTTTATTGCTTTATCCAAAATACATTTTCGCTTTTAAATCGGTTCCGATCCAAGCGAGGTTAGCAGATGGAATAAAAGACAAACAGCTTGACCTTCTTTTAATAGATTCTAACGGGTACATTGATGTTATTGAAATAAAGAAACCTTTTGAAAATGCTATTATGACTAAAGGGGTCTACCGGGAAAACTATATTCCTCTTAGAGAACTTTCAGGAACAGTCATGCAAATTGAAAAATACATCTATTACCTGAACCGCTGGAGTCTGGAAGGAGAACTTTTTTTAAGTAAAAGATACAAAAACCAATTGCCCGAAGGTTTTGATATTAAAATAGCGAACCCAAATGGATTAATTATTATGGGTAGGGAGAATAATTTATCTTCTCAGCAAAAAAATGATTTTGAGGTAGTAAAAAGGAAATATAAAAATATTGTTGATATAATTACTTATGACAATTTAATAGAACGACTACAATTTACGATTGAACAAATTCAAAAGATGGAACTAAAAGATGGAACTACATAAGTTATTTATATTTTCAAAAGATACCAATGCCTTTGCAGCACAACGAGGCTATAACTATCAAACACTAAAAACTCTTGAAACCTGGATTAGCAATTTTTTTGATGACATAAATGAAGATATTTATTGCGAATTTGAAGGAGATATTTTCCAAAAGGACCCCTTATCGAAAAAACTTACATTTGGCCAAATAAAACTTTATTCCAGTAATTTTTCCTTTTAAAGCAAAGAGATCAAAAAATGTATTTGTCATTTTTTTACACTTCATGTAAAATCTGATTACAACGATTTCTCTAAAGAGTAGTTTATTGAGAATAGTTTATTGAGAATAGTAAATCTTTATTTAAAGTTTAGGTATCTTAAATCTTAGGCTATATTTATTCTTGAGATTTTAAACTGTCAAAAATATTTTTAATTGCTTTATTTTCAATCTCACTTTCAGAACGTTCAATAAAACTATTTTCCAAATTCCAATCATATTCACCTTCAGATTCTTTTTTGCTTTCAATTTTTGCTTCAATTCTTTGCTTATGATTCAAATAAGGAATATTATATTTTTCTGCAATTTTAACGATTTCGTAGAGTTTATCTTCAAGATAATCATCTTCAACATGATCAACCTCGATTTCTAAAAGTGTATTAATTCTTTGCCTATGCCTTTCATCATTAGAAACAATATCTAAGTATTTATCCCCAAAAGTCATTTCAAGTCTTTCAAATTCTTCAAAATCATTTATATCTAGTATACTTTCCGAAATATGATATAAGATACTGGTGACGTCAAATTCTATTTCATATTGAAGTTCTTCAATTAAATCAATAAATGCTTTAATATCATAACTGTCAAGTTCAAAAACTTTTGGTTTTAGTAATTCTTTAAACTTAGATATAACTAGTTTTTTTAAATGAGAAAAGTTTTCAATATTAAAATGTTTAATAATTTCACTCAATTTAGTATAATCTGAAAAATGAGTTTCTGAATATCGTGATGATGTTGTAGAATTTAAATCATCGAATTCATTATTCAGTTTGTTTAAAACAAGAGTTATTTGAGTGTCGTCTAATAAAATTTTATTATTTCTGTAATTATAATCGCTTTTGGAGTATGAAAAAACTTTAAATAGTTGATTAAAGTATGATGCTGAAGAAATTATATCTGAGACGTAGCCTGGTAAATCTCTAAAATAACAAACCAAGAAATCTTGAACAGATGGATTTTGATATTTAACCAAAATTTGATTGTCTGTATCTCTCATTGTTCTGATAAATGTATTTTCGAGTTCACTTATGGATTTTTTAAAGTCAATATCATTATAAGTAATTCCATACTTTTGAAAGTGATTCTTAGCAAAATTTTGTGTTATTGATTGTATAACCTTTAAAGAAATTGGAGTACCTGCGGAAAGTAAATTTGCTAAGATACATTGGGACAATGGTGAAATTTGGTTTTCGTATACATGTTTCCAGACGCCTTCAGGGTTTTTAATAAATTCAATAAAATGCATAGAAAATTCTGAAGATTCTAAATTTTTCCATATCTCGTCCTTAGTGATAGTTTGAATAATTCGTGGATTGAAACTAGAATGTTCAATAATAGCTTTATAAGTAGCATTTGATAGCAAATTTTCAATGTATTCAACAGGTAAATTAGAAAAATAAATATGGTTATATAAAATTTTAGCTTTTACAATTTTCGTATATTCAGATAAATCAATTATGCACTTAGCAACTTCAAGTGACGGATTGTTGAAAGAATCATATTTTTGTTTGGCTTGTGCTAATATATATTCACGAGTCGTAAATATTATTATCTTATCTTTTGATTTTGATACTCTTTCAATAAACTTGACTATTCTTTGCTCCTCATTAGTAAGTAGTTTATTTTCAATGAAATTAGTGCCTAAAAAATCATCAAATAGAAAAATTTGCTTCACTCCTTCTTTATAGCTTTGATATGCTTCATTTATAGAGTCTGATAAAAAAATAAATTCTTCAAAACCATTAGCTAGATAATAATACGACAAAATTCTTGCTAAGGTCGTTTTTCCAATTCCAGGAATACCTGAAATGATTATATACCTTTTATCTTTAATAATATCAATTGCTTTATAATAGCTTTTATTATCAACATATAGATTTATCGTTTCTTTAATTGTTTCCTCTTCGAAATTAGATTGATTATGTATTTTACTATGAAGAATGCGTTCTAATATCTTTGCGCTTGACAACCATAATTTGAAATGTTGAGTTTCTATTTCATTGTAAATTGACAACAGGTTATTAAGGTCATTGCAACCCAATATATCATTTGTATTTATGATAAATGGAGAAAATAAACTTAATATTTCATCTTTTTGATTTGGTGTTAGTCCTACGCTTGTTGATATTATATATCTTTTAGGATTAATAATTCGTACTTTGCTAACTTCCTTTTTTAAATTTGCAATTAATGATTTAAAATCTTTATAACGTTTACATTGTACTACAATTTCGTTGGCTTCTTCCGGAGAATATCTTAAATCAATTCCGTTATCACGACCAGATGTAAATGATTCAAACGTTACTTGAAGGTGTTTTTGTAATAAGTCTCTGGTTAGATCCTCAAACTCAGAAGGTGATAAATTTAAAAAATTATATTCCGGCATTTTTGTAGTGTGTTAAAAATGAAATCAATATTCAAATGAGTACATTGCATAGAAACGTTTTCAATAAAGTTCACGAAGTTAAATCTGCTTCTACTGTAAAATTTATTTTCAATTAAATTAATCAGGTTATCATAAACGTTTTAAGGCTGAAACCTTTCTTTAGATTTTTACGTGTTTGATTATTTTAATTCAATTACTTGAATTAATAAAGATGCTTTCAATTTAAGACAAATTGTGCAATACTGCAAACAAGAAAAAAGAAAACTCTAAACATCTCCATCCATTTAACACGATTTTTACAGCATGTAAATATTAGTATATGAACCAAAAATATTCTAAAACATAGATTGAACAATTACGGAAAGATTTAAATTCAAATATTAATCTCATTAACCGAACAAAAATAAATTAGAGGAGGAAATAAGTATGGAAAATGATGCTTCGGTTATAAACTTAAAACACTTCTCTCTCAGTATAAATTGTGGATAGTATAAGTTTAAAAAGATTTTTAGATTTTTTATCAAAAAATGTGTTAAAATCCATGTAAGTATAAAATGGTACCTACTTATTTTTTATAAACCTCTTACCGTAAACATTGCTAATTCGCAACTTTAATTACACTTAATAATGTCATTTAAAATTTTTTCTTTCTAAATAATCAACCTTGAAAATTCACAAAGTTTATCCAAATCTTCTACAAAAGTGTTCGGAAAATGCACCGCTACGTCACTTAAGGAGACAACTAAAAAATAGTTGTCTCTTTTTTACAGCCATAAATATCTCTTTATCAAATTCTTATAACCTGACTTTTTGTGTTTGATATTTTAAGCGCAAAATACTTAGTCTGTTTGAGTTAAACAGTCTGAAAGTGCCATAAAAGGCTTGTAATCTACAATCATTAAGTGTTCGAAATCTCCTTAAGGTTTTGGATTTTTCTTTCTTCTGATTTTTTGCTATTAAATATAGTAATTCCAATATAATTTTAGCTTCATTATCGCTTACCAACATCCCATTTTTAGCTCAAATAATAATTGTCTGTTCTACTGAAACATTCCTATTAGTAAAATTCATTTTTTCTAATATTTTTTTGTTGCTTTTTTTTTAGAATGCATGATTTAAACCTAAAGAAAGACTTCCTGTTTTATAATCAATATTGGTGGTGTTTTTATAGAAGAAAACAAGATTTTGGAATTTATGGTATCTCATTGGGCAATAAATTCCTTTTTTGTTTTTTCTAAAGCTTCCCAAATGCCTGAAAACCCTGGCTGAAGTACAAAGCTATCTCCTGCTTTTACAGTAAAACTCTTTCCTGTTTTCTGATCGGTAATGATAGACTTACCTTCTAAAATCCTACAGTATTCCCAATGATTGATAGAAAACTTCCATTTTCCTGTCTGCGACTCCCAAATTCCAAATTTTGCCCCATTCTTTGCTTCATCTAAAATCCAGCTACGGTGTTCAGGATTACCATAAATTAAATCAGATTTATCTAAATAAGAAACTTTGGGTGATTTAGAACTTAAATGATTTTTCGTTATAAAAATCATATCATGTTTCTTGTCTTTATGACCATAGACTATTCAAGCGGTGGTGATTAGAAATAATGAGACTAATTTTTTCATAATAAAAGTTATTTGGGCAAAATTATCTCCATATAATCATTTGTACTTTTCTATTAAGACCAATATTTAATTCTTTAAAAGCCAATTTCAAATTGATACTGTAAGAAAAACATTTTGAGCTAAATAGGATAATTTGAAAGGCTTTTCGTTCTTATATTTGCTGAAATATTAAAAATGAATAAAATTATAAAAATGCCCACTACATTGATTGACGGCCCTGTGCCTCAATCTAGCCTTTTACTGGACGGCTGTTCTGTGATAGAACAGTGTATTCACAGTATGGAAGCGGAAGGAACAATGTACTTGCAAGAGCTGTACTTTTTGCTTTACAGCAAAATGGGAATGTTTCTATAAATGATATTGTTATCAGTCCAACTGTTCAGAACTGGTAATTTTTTAATGAAGGGGCTTGCAGATATAATCTACTTTTTTAAAATTGTATTAATGTACATATTTCTGCAAGTTTATTTAAATCTTCTACAAAATTTTTCGAAAAATGCACCGCTGAGGTCCCTGAAAGGATATTTGTGATATTGTGAAAAAGTTTTATTTTTGTAAAGATTAAATTATTGAAAAATTAAGTTTTATAATAACTGAAACTATGGCAGAATCATGGCAGTTGTTATTCAAAAAGATCAAAATATAGATAGGGTAGAGGTTTTAAAGCATAGGTTCGAATCCCTCACTCTCCGCTTAGGGAGACGTTAATTGTTTAACGTCTCCTTTTTTTATGTGATTATCTTTACGGCCTTGGTCTGGATTTTGTATTCAGGTTTGAAAATGGCCAATGACCATATCGTGTAATAAGTTAGAGTTTATTATTATTAATTTGTTATGATAATCAATGAAAATTTTTTACCAGAGTTCGGTACAGAACATGTGGGTCTTTTTTCTAAAGAAACCCTGTTTAATAATGATGATACCCATCTTAATTTTTTCCAGATTAAAAGCAATATCCCTGAATTGACTGATGGCCAGAAGGATGATGTTAAGTGTAATATTCTTCAGCCAGTCAGCCTTTGAGGAAATTCAGCATGATTCGATGATAAGACAACGGATCATGGCTGGTATTAAATAACGAAATGATATAAATCTAAACATTATAATTATGCTTTGGACTGTATGTATTTTGTGTATGACCATCTTGGGACTGATGTTTTTATTGAAGAAATTCAATCAGCCCTATCTTATTGCCTATATTGTTGCCGGGGTGTTATTGGGACCTTATGCGGTAAAGCTATTCAACAAACCGGAAGAAATAGAAACAATCGGTGAAATAGGCATATTGCTGCTGATGTTTTTTATCGGAGTTGAAATCAATATTCCCAACAAAAAGAGTCTCATCATTAAGCCATTATTGGCTCAGGGGATGAAAATACTCTTAAGTGGTATATTTGCGTATTTTGTGGGTGAGCTGTTAAATCTGAAGATGGAAAGTGTGCTCCTAATCGCCATTCTGTTTATGTTCAATAGTACTGCGGTAGTTGTGGAGTTTTTGAAGAAGCACGGAACGCTGCATACTGCCTTTGGAATTATTATTCTCAATATTTTGCTGCTGCAGGATCTTCTTCTGGCGCCGGTGCTTACGGTGTTGAAATTCTGGAATAGTAAAGAGTTCAGTATATTAAATATGATGCTTCCCATTGCCATATGTCTCGGCATTTTTCTGATATTCCGAAAAATCAGGCACCTGAAGGAAATTAAATTCTCAAGTTCATTCCTGGAAAATGACCATGACCTCCAGGTGTTTGCCGGTTTACTGATTTGTCTTGGCTTTGGTCTTGTGGCAGAAACGGTCGGTATGAGCGCCGCATTGGGAAGTTTTATTGCAGGGGTCTTGGTAGGAAAAGTTCAGGCATTTCAATGGCTGGAACATTCCCTGCTTCCATTCAAGGTTTTCTTTGTTGCCTTGTTTTTTGTATCCATTGGTTTACGGCTGGACATCCATTATCTGATATCCAATTATAAGCTGATCACGATAGGAACTTTAATTGTACTGATAAGCAACAGTATTATGTCGGCGCTCTTTTTCAGGATTTTACATTTTAAATGGCAGGATAGTTTTTATGGAGGTGCGCTGCTTTCTCAGACAGGTGAATTTGGAATACTGGCTATTTCTATTGCTTACAAAACCGGTATGGTAGAATATGATCTCTATAAAGCCGGGCTGGGTATTACCTGCTTATCACTTTTATTGTCCACCATATGGATCAGCTGCGGCACGTTTTTCAGACTTCGTAAAAAGATTTCGTATTGAGAATAAGAAAGGAGTGAGTGTCTTTGTAATCAGTACTTTATGTCACTATTTCTGAAAAAATGACAGAATATCTGAAAAAATTTCACACTTGCTTACATGGTATTTTTTTTGTAATTTTTGATGTACAGCTGGCCAGCTGATGTGTTTTTTAATGATTGTTAAACTTAATTAAAATGATTGCTATGAATAATCTAATAAGAAGAAACGGAAACAGCAACTTGGGCTTTTCAAGTGTCTTTGATGATTTTTTTGGTCGTGAACTTTTTAACTGGGGCAATAACAATTACTCATCTACCAGCACAACCGTACCATCAGTAAATATAAAGGAGAATGGAGATGCTTACGAGGTTCAGGTAGCGGCACCAGGGATGAATAAAAATGATTTTCAGATCAGGCTGGATGGTAACCTGCTTACCATTTCATCAACGAAGGAAGATCATAAAGAGACGAAAGATGACAATTTCACACGAAGAGAGTTCAGTTACCAATCCTTCCAGAGAAGTTTTGAGCTTCCGAAAGATGTGGTGGATCAGGATAACATTAATGCTAAATATGAAAATGGCCTTTTAATGTTAACCATTCCTAAAAAAGAAGATGCGAAGCAGAAACCTCCGAGAATGATTGAAATATCATAGAAATAATACAGAATTGGCTACCAAAAGGTAGCCAATTTTTTTATTTTGGAGCCAAAGATATGATTCATTAGTCTTAAATGCAGATTAACGTAAAATCTTTGGATTATTTGTTTCCAGAATTTGTAATTGTTGTACTTTATCTGGTGACTGTCGTAATGCAGAAAATCTATTCTATCCAGAAATTCCCTACAGAATACGTTTTGGCTTTCCCGGCCACAATTACTCTTTCATTTTTGTTTTCACAATAGAGCTGGCCGCCTCTTTCAGATATCTGGCGGGCAAAAAGCTGATCTTTTCCTAACCTTGATGCCCAGAAGGGGATGAGTGAGCAGTGGGCAGAACCCGTAACTGGGTCTTCAAGAATAGAGGATTGAGGGGTAAAATATCTTGAGACAAAATCACAGTCAGTACCTGCTGCCGTTACGATCACACCGCCAGGATCCAGATTGATTAGATCAAAAACAGATCGCTCAATGTTGATATTTTTTACCTCTTCTTCAGAATGATAAACCAGAACATAATCTCTGGCTTTGAACACCTCTTTAGGCTGTATATTGAGCGATCGGGAGAGGGTGTCCGGCAGAGACGACGCTTCGGGCATTCTTGACGGAAAATCCATATAATATGTTCCCTCTTTGACATCAACGTCTAATTCACCACTTTTGGTCTCAAAAATGATTCTGTTACGCTGATAATTTAAGATGGAAACTAAGCAGTGAGCGGTTGCCAGGGTAGCATGGCCGCATAAATCCATCTCTATTTCAGGGGTAAACCATCTCAGGTGAACCGTATTGCCATGGTCAATAAAAAAAGCGGTTTCTGCTACCGCATTTTCGCGGGCTATTTTTAAGAGGATTTCATCGGGTAACCAATTTTTTAATGGAACAACACACGCCGGATTTCCATGGAAGATAGATTCTGTAAAAGCATCTATCTGGTATAACTCTAACTTCATAGGTTGCAAAATTTGTAAAGTATAAAGATAACCCATTTCCCGGACTAAAATTCTGGATGTCCGCAAAATATTATTTCAAATTCTTCTTTATTTAAATATATTTGAATCTAAAATCTAAGCGCATCGTTTATATCATGCAGCCATTATTATTCTTTTCAACCGGATACTTTATTTATCTTGGACGTGCTGTTGATACCGTAGTTCATGAGCATCATGCGGTACAGATTGCCATAAGTCTCGAGAATGAAATAGAAATAATATCCTCCGGTTCTGTGATGAAGCATAGAGCCGTTATCATTAGTTCTGATGAACCCCATGAATGCAGAACCCACAACCATGCTTTTCTGTTAATCAACATTGATCCTGAAAGTAAAATTGGCACTGGCATCAAGGAAACTTATTTGACAGCCGATCAAATTACAGCATTACCGGAGTCAATAGTTGAAGAATTCTTAGGAAATATAAAACCGCTGCTGATCAATACGATTTCCGCTGATGCCATTTTTGATGCAATACTTCAGTTTCTGAAGAAATTATCAGAGACAGATGAACATAAGAATATGGATGACAGGATCATTAAAGTTCTGAAGGTTCTAAAGCAGCCGGGAAATGCACCTCTGAAAATTCAAAATCTATCGTCTTTAGTTCATCTTTCTCCGGGCAGACTTGTTCATCTGTTTACAGAACAGGTGGGGATTCCCGTGAGAAAGTATATTCTTTGGACAAGGCTTTTAACAGCATTGCAGTGTATATTTAACGGTTGTACTATTACAAAAGCAGCTCTGGAAGCAGGTTTTTCTGATGCACCTCATTTTAACCGGACTTTTAAGCGGATGTTTGGGCAGTCCCCCTCACTTTTGCTGCAGAATAGCCAAATCATACAAGCCTACGTAAAATAAGTTCAGCATATTTGTATGATCCAAATTTGATATTATGTATGCCATTAACCATGCTGCAACTGCTTTACTGATCAAAAAAAATAATCCGAAGCTTCCATTATTTCCCCTTCTGGTCTCGGTACAGCTTGTAGAAGTATTATGGGTGTTTTTCAATTATATGGGCTGGGAGTATTTTTCAATCTCTGATGGGAAGGTACATCTTGATTTTCTTCCTTATTCCCATTCCATTTTTTCAGGCGTAGCGGCTGCAATACTTTCGTTTTGTATAATCAGCTGGGGATATAAAAATAAGAAACTCGCCATCGCTTTTGCTGTAGGTGTGGTATCTCATGTGATGATAGATGTAATTTTCCATGAAAAAGATGTGCAGCTGTCACCATTTTCATCTACACCCGTTTGGGGACTTGGAATTATTGACCGCCCCATTCTGAATTTTATCCTTGAGTTTGCTTACGGCGTATTTTGCTGGTGGTATTTTAAAGGAAATAGGGCTTTGCTTTGGGTTATCATTATATTCAATATACTGGATTTACCTATGATGCTGGCGCATGATGATGCACTGACTCCTTTTATACACTACCCATTTCTTTTGCCATCGGTAATTCTATTTCAGATCTTTATAACCTGGTATTTTGTTTATCGGTATGCCCATTCCAAAAAAAATATAAGCAGTTCTGCTAGTGAGGCAATTTAATTACAGGCAAAAAAAATATTCTTTTTAAAATCAATATAATAGAAAAAGCATCACTCTTTTTGCAATGCTTTTCTCTTTAGAGATCTCATATTATTTTAATACCATTTCTTTTTTAATAATAAACTTGCTTTAACTAAAAGTATTAACACCGGAACCTCTACCAAAGGGCCAATCACCCCTACAAAAGCCTGTGGAGAATGAATACCAAAGACTGAGATCGCCACCGCAATAGCCAGTTCAAAATTATTTCCGGTAGCGGTAAAAGCTATGGAAGCATTTTTGTCATACGGAATTTTTAATGCCCTGTTGATGACAAAGCTTATAAAAAACATCAGAATAAAGTAGATGATCAGCGGAACGGCTACCTTTACGACATCCATGGGTAATTCCAGTATTTTGGAACCTTTTAAGCTGAACATCAGTACGATGGTAAACAGTAAGGCATATAACGTGACAGGAGATATCTGAGGCAGAAATTTTCTGTTATACCATTCGGCACCTTTTGATTTTACGAGGAAATAACGGCTAAGAAAACCTGCCAGAAAAGGAATTCCAAGATAAATCAGTACACTTTCTGTGATGTCCCTCATGGAAACATTTACATTGTAGCTGGCCAAACCCAGTTGATCAGGCAGCACATTGATGAATAGCCAAACCAGGAAGCTGTACATAAATACCTGAAAGATACTGTTTAAAGCTACCAGCAAAGCGGCATATTCTCTGTTTCCTTTTGCAAGGTCATTCCACACAATAACCATAGCAATACATCTCGCCAGTCCGATAAGGATTAAACCGGCCATATAATCGGGTTCGTGCCGTAAAAAAATGATTGCAAGCGCAAACATCAGTACCGGGCCAATGATCCAGTTAAGAAATAGAGAAATGCCGATTGCTTTTTTATCTTTAAATAGTAACGGGAGAAGAGAATAATCAACCTTTGCCAGCGGCGGATACATCATCAGTATAAGCCCTATTGCCAAAGGTATATTCGTTGTTCCAATAGACTGTTCATTAATAATCACCGGAATGGCCGGGAAAAAATGACCCAGAGCAATCCCTGCTCCCATGGCAAGAAAAATCCAAAGGGTAAGGTAACGGTCAAGAAATTTTAATCTGGGCTGCATGATTATTTTTTGATATGAGAAAAAATATAGAACATTTCTTCAGCAATTTGTAAGCTTCGTTCCCGATACACAGCTGCCTGCTCAGGAGTATTGTCTGAAATCTTTGGATCATCAAACGTTATAGGAATTCTTTTTTCCGCACCTGGAATAAACGGGCATCCGCCATCCGCCTGAGAACAGGTCATAATTGCTGCAAATTCTGAATCAGGATTAAAAGGACTGTCGTATTTTTTTGAAAAGCCGATAACGGGTAGGCTGTTGTCATCATACCGTATGGCATACACGGGATTAGCTGTATCAGCAATGCTGAAAACTTTAAAACCTTGATCTGCCAGCGTTTCTGCGACTTTAGGAAATAAAGCCGTTGTTTCTGTTCCGCCAGAATAGCAGTAAACTCCGGCAATTGAAAAATAGGAAGCAGCCGCCTGTGCCCAAATCTGTGCCAGATGGCTGCGGCGGGAATTGTGAGTGCAGATAAAATTCAGATTGATTGCTTTATGATCATCTGTTTTTTTCTGGATAAAACTGATCAGAGGCTTCAAAATCTCTTTTCTGTCGGCATCTATAGTATCCCATTGCAGGGACTGAACTGTATTGAATAATTCCTGATACATAATTGTTTAGTATTAATTAGCAGCATCCTGAGCCCGGAGTGCATCCTGAAGTTGAGTTTACAGATAATTCAGACAGGTTTTTCTTTTGTTTTTCAGAAGAAATACCGCATGCTTCCTGAGCTAGGCAGGCTGTTGTTTTGTTTTTCAGGACAAAATTCTGCCCGTTAAAATCCAGGTCATATTTGCCAATAGTTTCACTCTGATATTCCACTTCAATTTCTGAATCTTCTATTCCCAGTTTCTCTTCCGAAAGCTGAATGATATGCAGAAGTTTTCCCGGTTTCAGGCGATGTTCATAATCATCGGCATTCCAAAGCTGGAAATTGGTCACTTTCTCATTTCGGAGCACACCGCCGCAATCAATGAAGTTTTTTACGATCTGTCCCACTTCCGTTACATGGAAATGCTCAGGAACGAAAGAACCGTTTTCTAATTGAAACTCTACATTGTCCAGTGTAAGCAGAATTTCTTTGATTTCTGATAGTTTCATAGCAGATTAAAATTTAATAAGTAATTATTTTATTTATGTTATATTGCAATATTACGATGATTTTGGTCAAAAAAAATGCCTTAGCAGCATTGTTTTATTGTTACATCCTGATTGAAAAACAGGTTGAACTCATTTTGAAATTGCTTCCAGGTACTTTCGTTAATGCAGTAGCATACAGATTTTCCTTCAATAGAACCTTTGATGATGTCAATATTCTTCAGCTCTTTTAAATGCTGGGAGATGGTAGCCTGGGCCAGCCCGAGTTCTTCAACCAGATCATTACATATACACGCTTTCTGATTAATGATATATTGTAAAATGGCTATTCTTGCCGGATGCCCCAAAACCTTAAGCAGAGAAGCCAGCTTGTTTTGTTCTTCCGTATAGATTTCTGTTTTTGTAACTCCCATTGCTTAATTTTATATTGCAATATTACGATGATAAATTGATTAGACAATAAAAAAATCAATAAATTTCAGTGTATTATATTTA
Organism: Chryseobacterium culicis; assembly: GCF_900108365.1. GTDB lineage: Bacteria > Bacteroidota > Bacteroidia > Flavobacteriales > Weeksellaceae > Chryseobacterium > Chryseobacterium culicis. The sequence continues at coordinate 64,149 of NZ_FNWQ01000002.1, forward strand.
AAGTGTTGATTTTTAATAGTTCAAATTTATTTCTGCTATTTTTATACTATTATGGAAGGAGTTGAAATTAAAAAGATGAAGCATTTTTCGCTTCATCTTTTCGTGTATTGTTATGGTAAACTGATCTTTTTACCTTGTTCAGGGAAGACAAAATTTACTTTGAGAGGATTGTTTTTCAGTAATTCCTTTTTAATCAATTCGGGATTATCACCTGTGGGTTTTCTGTGGGTAACCACAATGTTAAGTCCCGCAAGACTGTTTTGCCCGGTTTTTTCTTTCAGCTTACTCAGCTCCTCAATCAGCAGGTTAGGGGTAAGGTGTCCGAACAGCAAATGTTCAGGCTGGCTGTTGGGGAAAGAAACTTCAATTAATATCGTATTTAGCTGTCTTTTTTTAACAAGTGGAGCGATTGTGTTCCAAAGGTGATCAAGACGGTCAGATTTTTCAATGCGGTCTGCACCGGTATCTCCCAGATAAAGCAGATAGTGATCTTCTCTTCTTACCAGTGCAGCACTGCTTTTATAGGGATTGACGTGGCTCAGTTCATATCCGGTTATAAAGAATGGAGTTTTAGGTGCGGGAATTTCCGTTCCTTCCTGAAGTTCATTATAATGGTATTTTCCGAGGATAGGCTTTTGTCCCTGATCTGCAAAATTGATCCATGTATCTGTGATAAAATAATGATTCTGCAAAATCTGAATTACGGGAGCAATAGCAAAAATATCTTTCTTGGAATCTGCCGGAGAATTGATGATAAGCCCGGATAAATGATCCAGGTGGCCATGTGATACAAAATATCCTTTTATCTGATCCTTCAGAACTGTTTCTGCTGATCCCTGGAGGCTTTTCATTTCAATTGCTTTCCGGATTCCTGTATTTACAGTACCTGCATCAAGACATAGAAAGGCATTGTCCTTTGGAGCGCCTACCAGATAGGCAGACAAATTGTCTTCCTGCTCACCACCATATATTCCCAAGGGAATAACATCAAAATTTTGTGCTTTACAAACAATATTGAGAAGAACGAATAAAGAAAGTGCTGTTTTTTTCATAATACTTACAATAGAAAACCATCTCTTACAAAGATGGACAGAGCAAATTTACGCTATTTTTTTCCGACCGGCATTGTCTATATCAGTAAAGCCTGCTGGAAATAAGCAGGCTTTCTTTTTAAAATTATTTACTGAGGCTGTTGTTGGGTTACACAATGTACCATACCGCCATTGGCAAACAGATTGCGGCAGTCAATTCCGACCACTTGTTTACCAGGGTAGAGCTGCTGAATGATGTTATTGGCAACCACATCGTTCGGGTCATTGTAATTCGGAACCAATACACGGTTGTTGGCAATATAGTAATTGATATAAGAAGCACGGCCCACATTTTTCCCGTAAGTGGTGATCACATCATTTCTTGTTAGGGGTACTTTTACAAACTGATAAGCTGCTCCGCTTTTGGTGGTGGCATCATATAATTTATCAATATCATTATCAGGAACTTGCCAGTAAGCCAAATCATCAGGACTCATAGTAATAATAGTAGAAGGGTTGGCAAACCTTGCAAAACCGTCAATATGCATGTCTGTAATATCAAGACCAGCCTTCCCATTCAGCCAGATAAATTTCGTTACCCCTAAATTTTTCGTAAATATCGCTTCTGCTTCCTGCTGAGTCATTCCCGGGTTTCTGTTGTTGTTAAGAATGGAACTTTTGCAGGCCATTAATACTCCGTTTCCATCAATTTCCACACTTCCGCCTTCATTAATCATCACTGAATTGAGATTGATCTTCGGAATATTAGTGTCAGCTGCTATTTTGGAAGGAATCGCATTACATTGGCTGTAACCGGCCTTATTTCCCCAGCCGTTAAATCCCCAATCCTGAATGAATAACTGGCCATTCTGATCTTTCACATAGATCGGCCCGTTATCTCTTACCCAGAAATCATCGGTCGGGTACATTTTAAAATTGATATGGGTTAGGGGAACTCCGGCACTGTTTAAAAGCGCTGTAATACGGTCTTTTTCGGTTTCATCATAAGCAATAATGTGAACTTTTTCACTTTGTACAAGTTCTTTGGTCATTGCTACCCAGGTTGCATCCAGACGGTTACGGTAAGTGGTTCCGTACTGATACTGATGGGGCCATTGCAGCCAGGTTCCTTCGTGTTTTGCAGATTCTTCCGGCATCTTGTAAACAGCAGTCCCGGGATTTGTGGTTTCCGGAGGTTCCGGTACATCTGTCTGTGAACATGAAAGTACAAGAGCAGGAAATAAAAGGGACATGATTTTCTTTTTTTGCATAACTGATTTATTTTAACAAGGCAAAAGTAGATCCGCAGAAAATTTTAAAGTTGTCCCAAATTGCCAACTTACCTCAATGGCACTAAAATATACGTCAGCTGTTCTTTCTCGCCATCTTCATGTGCTGCGTACCTTTCATACTTTTCTATAATAGGAGTGTGCGAAAATTCAAGATCTGAATTCAAGATCCAGCGCGAATAGATTTTGGTATAGGTTTCATCTATTGTTTGATAACTTCCCGTATGGATAAAGCGGGCATACCTGCCTCCGAGTATTGTTTTTGAAGGGAGCTTTTTGAGGGCAGAAGGTTCCGAAGCACATGCATCATACCTGCAGTTGATTTCCGTTCTGATTAAGGGTTCATCTGCTATAACGCCGTAATATTCTGTTCCGGGCTCCGGAAATTCATTTTTCATGAATTTTTCCCAGAGTACTTCAATTTCTTCGTTGTTATAATAGGTTTTAACACTTTGGTAGTACACCTGCAATGGTTTAAGATAGATGATCTCAGGTTCCAGCAGTATATCAGATGTTACAGGAATAATCATCTCTTCGCAGAGAAGTTTTTCCTTACTTAATTTTGCTGCTTTAGGAGAAATCCCGAAATGCTGTTTAAATGCTTTTGAAAAGGAAGCAATATTGGCAAAACCTACTTCAATGGCAATGGAGGTGAGACTTTCATGGGTGTAAAGAATCCTTTTATAGGCATTTTCTACCTTTAATCTTTGCTGAAAAGCACCTATTGTTTCTCCACAGCTGTACTTAAAGATACGTTGAATATTTCGGTAAGAATAATGGGAAATATCTTCCAGTTCTTTTACGGAAACAGGCTGGTCATAATTCTTTTCTATGAAACTTATAACTCTGTAAATACAATTCAGGTGGTCTTCCATACCTTTTGAAATTTTCCGAAATAATTAGCACAGAATAAAATTACAAATAAAAGAAATAAAAAGGTGTTTCTGGATTATCCTTGTGATGTTTTTAAACTTTTAAAAGATGAAAATACTGTTTCAAAAAACACAAAACCTTCAGAGCTTATCTGAAGGTTTGTTATTGAATAGGTCGGAATTCGATTAATTACGCAAGAACTGGCCAATACCGGGCGAATCAAAAGTAAAAGCATTCTGATTTTCAGACTTGTCGATTTTATTGCTTATGGTTAAGGCCCATAGCACAAGTTCTTTACAGAAGTTCTGATCTTCTTTACTCAAATCTGAAGCATTTTCCGCAACAACGGTTTCTAAAGGTTCTATCTTATCCAGTTTAGCGTAAAATTCTTCATCCGTATCATTGTAATTCAGCTCCAGATGATTTTTATTGAACCATCTGATCAGGTCTGTATACGGTGTTTTGATTCCTTCTTTTTCCAGTTTGGAAATGCGTGGGAATATACTTTCAAATTGCGTCATTACCGCCTTGTCAATTAAGATTTTAGCGACATAATCTGCGCCTTCCTGCTCGCCTTCATACACCAGTTCAATTTTTCCTGTGATGGATGGAATGATGGACATAAAATCCAGCAGACGGACCGTTGTCTTTTGTTCACCGGATTCAATCAAACGCAATTTGGCGGCTGCCACTAAATTCTCCATCGCGCTGATGGTAAGACGGGCACTCACTCCGCTTTTCGCATCTACATATTCACTGATACGTGCTGCAAAAGCGACTTCTTCCAGCAGGTTTTTTGCCAGATCAGGAATCTGTATCTGTGCTTTATCTTCAGGAGAAATCAATGCTTCCTGCTCGGTTATCTGTCTGGCAAGAGCTATAGTTTTCGGATAATGGGTGAAAATCTGTGACCCGATTCTATCTTTCAGAGGGGTTACAATACTTCCTCTGTTGGTATAGTCTTCCGGATTGGCTGTGAATACGAACTGAATATCCAGCGGCATTCTCAGCTGGAATCCACGGATCTGAATATCTCCTTCCTGCAGAATATTAAACAGGGAAACCTGAATTCTTGCCTGCAGATCGGGCAATTCATTCAAAACAAAAATAGAACGGTTGGCACGCGGAATCATTCCGTAATGTAAAACACGCTCATCAGAATACGGCAGCTTTAAGGTAGCAGCTTTGATAGGGTCTATATCTCCGATCAGATCAGCTACGTTTACATCCGGAGTTGCTAATTTTTCATAGAAACGGTGAGAGCGGTGTACCCATGAAATAGGGGTATCATCTCCTAATTCTTCAATAAGATCCTTGGCAAATTTTGAGATAGGCTGAAATGGACTGTCATTAATCTCTGAACCTTTTACGATAGGCATATATTCGTCAAGAAGATTAACCATACTTCTTGCAATTCTTGTTTTGGCCTGACCGCGCAATCCCAGCAGATTGATGTGGTGACCGGCAAGAATTGCTTTTTTTAACTGGGGAACAACAGTATCTTCGTAGCCCCAAAGTCCTTCGAAAACAGGCTCTTTAGCTTTAATCCTCGCAATGAGGTTCGCTTGGATTTCCTCATTAATCGTTTTATGGGTGTAACCGGAGTCTTTTAATTCTTTGAATGTAATATCGTTTTTCATTTTCTTGTATTACTAATTAGGTAAGATTTCAGTTTAAGGCTGAAAATCTGGTCATTATATTCTTCTTATTCTGTTTTTCTCGTAATCTTCAAAAATCATCTGCCCTAAGCCTGAAAGTCCGGTCAGGAAAGCTTTTCCTTTGTTTTGAGCCGTAAATTCTTCTACAAACTGACGCAGGTACGGATCTTGTGCAATCATAAAAGTAGTGATTGGGATTTTCAGTTTTCTGGCCTGTGCAGCTCTGTTGAGGCATTGGTTCACAATTTTTTCATCCAGTCCGAAGCTGTTCATATAGAATTCCCCGCTCGGCAGCTGAATACAGCTTGGTTTTCCATCTGTAATCATGAAAATCTGCTTGTTGGTATTTCTTTTTCTGCGGAGAATATCCATGGCCAGCTCAAGTCCTGCCACAGTATTGGTATGATAAGGGCCTACCTTGAGATAGGGAAGGTCTTTGATTTTGATGGGCCAGGCTTCATTTCCAAACACAATGATATCTATGGAATCTTTGGGGTATTTCCGTTTAATCATTTCCACAAGGGCCATTGCCACTTTTTTAGCCGGGGTAATACGGTCTTCACCGTACAGGATCATAGAGTGGCTGATGTCGATCATCAGCACGGTGCTCATCTGTGCCTTATGCTTGGTTTCCTCTACAATAAGATCTTCTTCAGTTAATCGCAGATCTGAGATTCCGTTGTTAATCTGTGCATTCTTCAAGCTTTCCGTCATGTTTACGGCTGCCAGATCATCTCCATACTGGAAAGAACGGTTTTCACCATCGCGTTCATCACCGATTCCTGTTTTGTTGGTGCGGTGATTTCCTGCTCCGTTTTTTTTCAGTTTCCCAAATATCTGATCCAGAGCATACTCACGAAGTGCTGCTTCCAGTTTGGGTGTTAAAATATTTTTTCCTTTTCCGCTTCCTGTATTGCCTTCTTCAGGATCTTCCTCTTTGATATAACCTCTCTTTTTCAAATCTTCTTCAAAATCCTGAAGTGTATATTCATCACTGAAGATATCATATTCCTTGTCCAGCATATCAAGCCACTCGAAGGCTTCCTCAAGATCTCCTGAGGTGTGCGTAAACAAGTCTTTGAAAACATCAAAGACCCGGTCAAAATGAGATATTTCTTCCGGCACATGCTTACTGAATACAAAACCTCTATGAGGGTTAAAATTTTTATCTTTCATAAGATGTTAAGCTGTTTTGCTATTCCTTTTTCAAACTGAAAAGTTAGGAAAATATCATTTTAAGATTCCCTTAGAAAAATAGAAAATACTAATGATGGTTATATAGTAATAGAATAATTGTTTTCTAAATTTCATCTTACCCGCTTTAAAAACAAAGACTCCCCGTAATCTTACGGAGAGTCTTCTAAAATATTAAAATTTGTTTTGAATGTTTACGTTTTACATTTAACCCCGGTTATTTGATACGCTTTACGGAGAACAACGATATTGGCAACGGCAGATTATTGGTATTATCAGTGGCTTCAGTACCTCTCATGGTAAGGGTTCCAGATGCTCCCTGATTTCGTACTGCTGCAAATTGATAAGTTACACCGGGAACCAGGTGAGCCGCTCTTTCACTGGATAAATTAATCAAATCACCTGCCTGTAATGATGGTAAGGTCTGAAGAGAGTAGGTAACCCAGTTACTGGTTACAGCATCTACAATACCAAAACGAAGGTTTCCGGTGGATACTCCCGCTGTACTTTGTACAGAAAAATTCATAGATATGATATAGATACCGTCAGTTTGAACTGTAAAGGTGTTGGTGGTGGCAAGACCTGTAAAAGTATTTTTATTATCAATGATTTCCGACGTCAAGTATTGAAGGGCAAAAGGAATATTAAGTCCATTGGTAGCTGTAAATAAAGGGATATCTTTAGATAAAGAAACCGTAATTTCATCCGCTACTGAGGGTTGTCCGTTCAACACCAGTACGGTTCCGGTATCGGTAGGTAAATAATTTCCTGCCGGACTTGTATTCCAGGTAGGAGCTGCTCCCGGACCATTAGAAGTAAGAACCTGACCTGCCGTACCTGCGGTGCCTGCTGTAGAAGCGTTTCCTCCAACGTTAAGTTCATTGACTACCTGTAAAGATCCGTTTACGTGTAATGTTTTTTGCGGGGTGGAAGTTTGAATTCCGACCTGGGCGTACGTAAGTGTGTACCCCAATAATGCTAAGGGAAGAATTAATTTTTTCATCAGTTTAGTGTCTTTTAAAATTATTCAAATTTCATATTATGACCGAGGGGCCATCTGTGTTATTCGATAATTAAATTTACAGATGCAATTTTAAGAACAAAAAAGATTAATTCTCAGATTTTACCTACATCAAAAATACAACTTTATTACAGCACTGTTTATTATTCATGCTGTTGTGAAATACATCACTTCTACAGCATACATACATCATTTATGATGTGGTCAATTTATATTTGTTTGTTTTTTAGCTGATTATAGTTGTGCGGGTAATTATATTTAATTTGTATCAATTGTTAAAGAATAATGGTAAGCGTTCATGGAATTGCATGATTTTTGAGCCTAAGCGATATCGGTCTCCGGAACAATGCCGGAACATCATTTAGTATAGTAACTGTTATGGCAAAAATAAATAAAAACCTGTGCAATTTTTTAAGGGATACTTCTGGTGTTGCGTGGAGTGCGTGTCTCCAATGGTCGCTTATGGTTACGCAGTATTCTTTTTTGAGTAATTGTTTACTATTTGTACTAAAACAGAGAGAAAAAGAATATTTTGCTGAACCTCAACTTTTTGCAATTGATCTAATAAAATGAGTTTACGCAAAGAAAACTGAGGGATAACAAAGCGTTTTAATATAAAATAAAATTAATATTTATGGGATTTATCAAATATTCATTATTACAAGAAGACAAAAATTACTTTAACTTTGCCAAATGAATGATATACAGCTATTGCAGAATTACTGAAAATAATGGTATATTGTTGAAAATTAATATCAAATAGACCTATGATGTCTGAGAATTAATTTAACTGATAAACAGATATGAAAAAGAAATTCTTAAATTTCAAATTGAGAAAAGTTGTTCATTATTCAATGATCCTTTGTATTTTGTTAATACAAGTAATCATTGCCATATTTTTTTATAACGAATTTGTTAATGGAAAGAAGCTGAAATTTATTAAAGATCAGCTGGAAGAAAGCCGGGCATTGGGAGGGTTAACGGATAATTCGCGGAAAGATTTTAGGGCCGCACAGGATTATTTGCAAAAATATATGGCTACTCAGAATAATGATGATCTGCAGCTTTATTTTCAGTCGCTGAGAAAACTTAAAATCAATTTTGATAAGATTGGAGAATATGAAAACACAAGCCCAAAACTGAAAAAAAGTCTGGACGCTTACCGCCAGGATGCCAACAAGCCCGTAAAACTTGAAACACTGATCGATTCTGTCTACAAGAATTCCCTCAATCCGCCTTCTAATATTGAAAATGAGCCATTTGAACCTGCAAAGTATAAAAATGACTTTGAAGATTTCAAAATCCAGACCCGTACCTATGCAGATACCGTTAAGAAAAAAGGCTTCCTCGGACGTTTAAAAGATGCCGTAACAGGTAAAGTGGATGTTCAGAAGGAAAGTACGGTGATTACGATGACCAACAACAAAACCATAGATATTTCCCAGGTAAAATCCAAAATGGACAACACCATACGATCTATGGATCAGCATTATGTGGCGGAAGTAAAGAAAATGCAGCAGCTTGCCGCTCAAAATCAAAAGAAAAATTTACAGTTTTACAGTAATTTCAGTAAGTTGCTGGTATACAGTAACAGCCTGATAGATGTTTACGAAAATGCAATAAACGACTTTAAAAAAGAACTTGAGAAGGAGTATAACGAACAGAGCTCTGCCAATAACCAAATCCGAACAAATCTGGTATTGGGGCTTATGATACTGATGTTTATTGTTTCCATTCTGATTATGTACTTTACAAGAATGGCGTTTATCTATGAACAAAAGCTGAATGCCGCCAATAAAGAAATCAAAAAGAATCTTAACTTCAAAAACAGAATTCTGGGAATGCTGAGCCATGATTTAAGATCTCCGCTGAAGATTATCAATATATTTATAGATAAGATCCACAGAACAACAAAGGATGAAACAATAAAAGATTATCTTAAATCCATAAAATTTACAAACAGTACTTTGCTGCTGCAGTCCAATCAGATTTTGGAATATACCAAGAATGAAAATGCTGAAAAGGAACTTATACAATCTAATTTTAACCTTAAAGAAGAAATCAGCTCTATTGTAAAAGTAATAACTCCTTATCTGGAAACAAGAAACAACAGATTTTTGGTAACAGACAGAATTCCGGAGAATGTAGATGTATTTTCCGATAATATCAGAATCAACCAGATTTTCATGAATATATTGGGAAATGCCAATAAGTTTACCGAAAACGGACAAATAGATCTTGTGATGAATACCGAACCGGCAGGGGAAAATAAAATCTGTCTGATTACCTCAGTAGGAGATACGGGAGTAGGGATATCAGAATCTGATCTTGGTAAAATTTTTGACCCTTACTATCAGGGTATGGTGTCTGATGAGGTGGATAATCTGGGAGCCGGGCTGGGGCTTAATCTCGTAAAAGAAATTGTAGAACTTTTTGATGGTAATATATCAGTGGAAAGTAAATTGCATAAAGGAACTAAAGTGACATTCAGAATTAATTTAAATATTAATAATAATGGAAATATCAAATCAAAATAAAGAAATTATATTTCTGCTGGCAGACGATCACAGCATTGTACGTCAGGGTATGGAAATTGTGATCAGCGATATTGTGCCTGAGGCTATAGTTTACCAGACATCAGCCTTAAATCAGGTATTGGAGCTGATAGAATCAAAACAGGTAGAAATGGTAATTATTGATGCCCATTTCCCGGATGGAAACAGTCTTCATATTCTGCCTCAGATGAGAAGTATCAATCCCGATATTAAGATTTTAGTCTTCACAGGGTTAGAAGAGGATCTGCATGGCCTTAAATTTGTGAAGGCAGGTGCTAATGGCTACCTGAGTAAACTGAGCGAAGAGGAAGAGGTAAAGAGTGCTATAACAACTTTTATAGAGAAGGGAGAATATTTTTCTGAACATCTGAGAAACCTGATGGTACAGTTGGTTCATAATCCTAACCTGATAAGTCCTCTTATGAGTTTAACCAAGAGAGAAATGGAAATAGCAGAGCTATATGCCGATGGGTACGGAAATCTTGAAATCTCTAATGAGCTGAATATCAAACAGAATACAGTAAGCACCATCAAAAAAAATATCTTTGAAAAACTGAAGATAGAAAACATGGTAGAGCTTATAGAACTTGTCAAAACACACCATAAACTATAGAGAAATCTTAACAGGATTGTACACTTCTTATCATCAAAATATCGTTTATAGATAAATGTCGATACGGCAATCGAGATGTATCGATAGGTTTTATAGAAGATTTTATTCCGTAATGTTGTTCCTTTGTACTGTGAAATTTAAGTAATGAAAAAGCCAATGAGAAATAATGGTTTTGATTTTAAAAGTTTCACGAAAAACACAAAGGATTATAGCTGTCCGCAGATAGTTATAAGAATGCAAATGATGGAAAAAAGCAATTGATGAAAAATTAGAAGTGTATGAATAACCCTGTAAACAAGACTTCTTAAAAACCAAATGAAAAAAACACAAACACATATAGTGAGGTTCAGTTGATAGGTTACGAGTACAACAAAAAGGAGGCAGTCTGCCTCCTTCTTTGTTTTTTATCATTTGATAAACAGATACCGTGATCTATATCTTAGATTTGCAACAAAAAAATATGTCAGGAGAAAAAGATTTAAGCATTTTGCTTCAGAATATGGAACCGGTACTGAATGCCGGTGAATATGTTTTTTGCACCGTTGAAAAACTAAATGAGGTTCCGGATATAGAAAACATCCTTTTTTTCTTTCGAGAAGCTGAAGCCGTTACCATTGTTTTAGAAAAAAGTATGGCAGATAGCTGGTCTTTAGAGTACAGCTATATTTCATCTTGGATCACTTTGAATATTCACTCATCTCTCGAAGCCGTAGGACTTACTGCTGCTTTCGCCAATGTGCTTAAAAAAGAAAACATCAGCTGTAATGTAGTGGCGGCTTACTTTCACGATCATATTTTTATAGCGAAAAAAGATGCTGAAAAGGCAATGGAAGCTCTTTATACTTTAAAAAGTAATTAATGTAAGCTAATACCTTAAGTTTAATTTTTAACTTTATGGTTACACTTAACCTACGCCTTTTTTAATTTTAAGTCATTCCATTATGAAGAATTTTTTTATTCTTTTTTTTGCCGTAGCTTTTCAGTTGTGCCTGGGGCAGTCGCTGATAGAACAAATAAAGTTTGATCATCTCGGTAATGATGACAGGACGAAAATTGAAAAAATCAACGAGTTATTATCCCAAAGTATAAAGCTGAGAGAAGAGAACTGCAACGAATATGCGATGAAATATTATGGCTGTATCTTGGAATACAGAATGATATATCTATATAATAACGAACCAATCGCTATGGATGAAGCCAAATTCAACCGAATTACTGCGATGAACTCGGATGGCACTGAAAAAACAAATAATTATATGACCAATACCAGAACTTATATTCTTAACTGGAATGATAAGAAATTTGTATCAAAGAGTGCCATTATCAGTGAAAATGGAATTTCTGTGACAGACAATTTCTATCTGGATAAGGCTGAGATCGAGAGAATGATGAAGAAAACGAAGTAGTGATGAAATAAGATACCCAAGCTGTCCTGAAATTTTTAAGGCAGGTTATCATCTCTTTTTCTTCGGTTTTTGAATTGTCTGGTTAAACCGCCGAAATGTCCTGTTCCACTTGTTTTTGAGTGTTTCGCCTGTTTTTGTATTTTATGTTTGCACCATAATCTTACAAAAATAAACGACAATGAAAACAATCAGAAAAATCTCAGCCGTTAGCTTACTATGCCTAACTCTTTTCACCGTAGTCACCATGTCCTGTACGGAAGAAAATGAGCCTCCCACGATGCAGGAGACACAAAACACAAATCATCAAAATGCCAAAACCCAATTCATAAACGTTAAAGGAGATGCTGTTGCCTATCGCATTTTAGGAAACCAGGACGGAATTCCCCTGGTTCTTCTTCCCGGGCTCGGAGGATCAATGGATGATTGGGATCCTGCTGTAACAGACGGATTGGCAAAAAAGTATAAAGTGATTATCTTCGACAATAAAGGAGTTTCTTCTTCCAAAGGAACAACCCCAAACACCATTCAGACGATGGCAGATGATGCCGCTGATTTTATCAAAGCAATGAATCTGAATAAAGTGAATATCATGGGATTTTCTATGGGTGGTTTTATCGCACAGAGAATAGTACTTACCCATCCTTCACTGATTAATAAGGTTATCTTGACAGGTACCGGCCCGAAGGGAGCTATCGGATTAGCTAATCTGCCTGATATTATTGCCGGAACAGCAGGATTGAGTCCGGAGGCTTCCTTTTTGAAATTCGGATTTACAGAATCTGCCCCAAGTACTGCAGAAGGAAAGGCATCTTATGCCAGAATTCAGCTTCGTACGGCAGAAAGAGATCTTCCTTTGAGTGATGCGGCTTCCAATTCGCAATTTACTGCTGTTCTGAGCTGGGCCCAGCCCAATGCTGATGCGCTTACGGAAATTAAACAAATTAAAAATCCGGTATTGATTGTTCATGGAGAGAATGACCTTCCTGTGTCTGTTCAGAATGCCAAGAATATGGCACAGCATTTAGACCATGCAGAACTGGTGATTTTCCCGGATTCAGGGCATGCTTCCTTTTATCAGTACCATGATGTTTTTGTAGCAAAAGCCATTGAATTCCTTGGTAAATAATTTGAAAGTTATATCAACCCTGTTCATACAGAAACCCGCTGAAAACTGCAGCGGGTTTTTGTGCTGATGAATGAGGATGCCTAACTGAATTTCTGTACAGCTTCTGCACTCACAGGCGTAAAAAAGTTAATCATATGACCATCCGGATCAGAAAACAAAAGTGATCTGTTTCCCCATGGCATTGTTGTAGGTTCCTGGATGATATGAACTCCGGTATTTTTAATTCTCTCATATTCTGTGTCTACATCTTTAACCATGAATTCGATAATTGTGGATTTTGTTCCTGTAAAGTCTGTAAGACCTTCTGAAAATAGCTGCATCGTTCTTACACTTCCTATGGCAATGGTAATAGAATCTGTGGAGAGTTCTGCAAAATCTTCGGTGTACCATTGGGTATTTAATCCAATAGCTTGTTCGTAAAACGCTACTGCCGCTTTGATGTCTTTGCTGATAATTCTTAATGAGGTAAATTTCATGCTGTTTTATTTGAATGATAATACAGCAAAAGTAGGGCAGTGTTATGACAACAAGCTGTCAGCAGGGACGATAATGTTTAAATAAAAAATCCGGCATAAACCGGGATTTTTTTATGGAGTGGTTGTCTGTTGAATAACAAAAGTTTCCGTATCAGTTGTATGGGCTGAGAAATATCCTAACGCTCCGTTGCTGATATTGCTGGGCGGATTGGCCGGCGTGGCGGTTCCCCCATTGCCTCCCGAAATCTGGATCAGTGAGCTGTAATACGTAAATACATTGTTATCTATACACTGCATTTCCACATGAATTTTATCTCCCGCTACCACTTCATGATCTCTTCCTTTATTATCATCATTAGGAAGTATAAGAGGCTGTTGGTTGGCCAAACCGTTATTTACATTGTCTGAAAAGGTATTCATGTATTTTTTGGTCAGATCATTGATCGTAAAGGTAAATAGATACCGGTTTCCCAATGGCATCGGATCAGTAAAAATCGGTAAAAGGGTATAGGTGGTTTTATCGCCAAATTTAAATGAGCTTTGCTCCAATCCGTCAAAATACACCACATCAGGCATTTTGCTCTGCGCGGTATACTGTTTTCCTTCAGCCTGTACTTTTAAGGTATAGGTTCTGCCGGGTTCTCCGGTAAACGTTGTCGTTTGATATATTCCGTTTCCTGCATATTGAAGGGTTTCGGTTTGCCCCGTATCATCACTCAGAATTACCTGAGCTCCCGTTACAGCCGGATACTGATTCGGTTCTGAAAATCCTACAGATTTTGTAATTTTTACCATATAAGGTCCTGGTTTATTGGTGACATTTCCTTCGATGACAATATTGCCGCTTTGATCATTCAGGTCAAGGTCGATTTCTTTTTCACAAGAAGTTAAGGCAAAGAGCGATAATATGATATAAAACGTATTTTTCATGATTTAGAATTTGAAATTATAAGTGATGTTGGGTACCCATCTGAACAATGAAGTCTGCATGGCACGCGTTGTTCCGGGACGGTCTGGATTATCCTCAAAATTAATGGTATATGCATTTTCTCTACCATAAAGATTATAAATACCAAACGTCCATGAGCCACGGAATCGTTTGTTGGAGCTTGGTTCATAAGTAGCGCTCAGATCCATTCTGTGGTAGGCCGGCATTCTGTCTGCATTCCTGTTGCTGTACTGGAAAATGGTCTGCCCGTTCAGCTCATATTTTCCGGTAGGGAAGGTGACTGCATTTCCCGTGCTGTAGACAAATAACCCCGAAAAACTCCATTTTGGATTTAGCTGGTAGGTGGCCACAACAGAAAGGTCATGGGTTTTGTCCATTCTGGCGTTGTACCATTCATTATTATTAATACCGTTGATCTTTCTTTCTGTTTTGGAAAGCGTATAGGAAATCCATCCTGTCAGTTTTCCGCTTTTCTTTTTGGCAATAAGCTCCAGACCGTAGGCTCTTCCTTTTCCGAATAACAGCTCACTTTCTACATCGGCTCCTGTATCAAATCCAATTTGAGCTCCATTTTTGAAGTCAATTTGGTTTTTCATGTCTTTATAATAAATCTCAGCATTCAGTTCATAATTATTATTGTTGAAATTTCTGCTGTACCCAAGACTGATCTGATCTGCAATTTCCGGTTTTACTGTATAGCTGCTTCCGATCCATTGATCCGTAGGGTTTCCACTGTTGCTGTTGCTTAAAAGGTGGAGATTTTGTGTGTTTCGGGAGTAGCCTCCTTTTACGCTGCTGACTTCATTAATACGGTAGTTGGCACTAATACGGGGCTCCAGATTGGTATACGTTTTCCCGAATTTCCCTTTCTCTAAAAAACGGCTGTCGGTAAGAACTCCATTTTCATATGTATTGAAGGTGTCTCCGCCCAGCACACTGAACATCGAAAGTCTTAACCCATAATTGATCGTCAGCTTTTCTGTGGCTTTATAATCATCGTTGATGTAAACCGCATTTTCCCAGGAATATCTCGGATTCCTCGCAAAACTGCTCACTGTGGTACCGGAAGCACTGCTTGGTGTAAGGGTATGATAAATAGACTGAAGACCAAAACGTACAGCGTGTTTGTTTCCTGCAAACCAGGTGAAATCCTGCTTGAGATTCCAGTCGCGTATTTTTGAATTTAAATCAAATACAGTATCATCATTTTTCAGACTGATTTTATAATCATAATTACTGTAGATGAAAGATGTATTGGAGAATAGCTTACTGCTGATAATGCTGTTCCATCTGAGCGTTGCCGTGGTATTTCCCCAATCTGTATTGAAAGTATCTCCCAATCCCAGAACATCTCTTCCAAAATATCCGGAAAGATAAATACGGTTGTTTTCATTGATCTGATAATTGGCTTTCAGATTCAAATCATAAAAATATAACTTGTTGTCTTTATAATCTTTATTGGTTTTCAGGAACAAATCCGCATAAGTTCTTCTTCCTGAAACAATGAATGAAGATTTTTCCTTCTGAATGGGCCCTTCCACACTCAGTCTGCTGCTGATAAGACCAATTCCTCCATTCAGGTTATAATCTTTATTGTTTCCGTCCTTCATTTTTACATCCAGTACTGAAGACAGGCGGCCACCATATTGTGCCGGGCTGTTTCCTTTAATGATGCTGGCGTCTTTCAGGGCATCACTGTTGAATGTACTGAAAAAGCCAAGAAGGTGAGACGCGTTATACACCGGAGCTTCATCCAGTAATATCAGGTTCTGGTCAGTTGCGCCACCTCTCACACTGAATCCGCTGCTTCCTTCGCCATTACTTTTAATGCCGGGCAAAAGCTGTATGGTTTTCATGACATCCTTTTCTCCGAACAAAACGGGAAGTTTTTCTATATTTTTAATGCTTAATGTTTCTGCTCCCATTTGAGCAGAAGTTAAGTTTTTATCTTTTTTAATCCCGGTGATCACCACTTCATCAATTGCTTTTTCAGCGGTTTCTGCCGGAAGTAAAGGAAGATCAAGCTTTATATTCTGATCTACCGTAATCTGCTGTTCAAAATCCTGGTATCCCGGATTGGAAATAATGATGGTATAGCTGCCTTCAGGTAATGAAAGAGAGTAAAATCCATATTCATTGGCAACTACATTAATGGCAGGATCTTCACTTACTTTTACGGATACCCCGATCAGCAGTTCTCCGTTTTTTTTGTCTTTCACGGTTCCGCTTACAGAATAGGTTTTTTGAGCCATTGCCAGAGTGCTGAAGCAGAGCGCAGCGGTGGCAGCGGTAATTTTTAAAAAGGATGTTTGCATTAGTTTATTTTAAAGTAGTAGATCTCTTTTATATGAATTAATGTTTAAGTGATACATGATTAGTTAGATGAACAGGGGATTTGTTACATGTAACAATTTAATTATGAAATAAATCCATTAAAAAAAACAGGTTTTGTGAAATGGTAAAAGCAAGAATACAACAAGACGGTTACATAAAAAATAATATTATGCATTGTATATTAATTTATTGTTGTTTTTTTTATGACTTTGTTAAAGAACAGATTATTAACGGTTGTTTGCTGAATTTTATTATTATTTCTGAATAATACCCTCAACCCAGAAAAGTAAAGTACTTTTGCTTTAAAAGTGAAAGCTTCACGAATTCTGATCAGAATATTAATCTTATATTGGCTGAGAATTCAGCGGAAGAATATGGAAAATCTAAAAATCTGGCTAAGGAACAATATCTCAACAGCAATACTAACTGTTTTGTTTATCATCATTTTGGTGAATAAAGACGCAAAAGCATGGCTGATGAGACAGGTTGCTTCCACTGGAATTCTCAATTCCAGCATCGCTGAATCGAAAGATAGCCAAAATACTTCAGCAAAAGAATCTTATGCAGGTTTTATGCTGAAAAATGAAGACGGAACTGTTGTTAATTCCACAGATTTACAGAATAAGGTCGTTTTTATTAATTTTTGGGCTTCCTGGTGTCCTCCGTGCCGTGCCGAGTTTCCATCCGTTCAGAAGCTGTATGAGCAATACAAAAATAACCCGGATATGGTATTTCTCACCGTCAACCTTGATGATAATGCGGTACTGGGGAAATCTTACTTAAAAGAAAAAGGCTTTACAGTTCCTTTCCTTGTTCCGGCCGGTAATATTCCTGCGGTACTTTACAATGGTTCACTCCCTACAACGATAATATTGGATAAAAAGGGTGAAATCCGACTGCATCATACAGGAGTGGCGGATTACGGCAAACAATCATTTTACAGGCAGATAGATCAACTGCTGGATGAAAAACCTTAATTTTATAAACAGTACTTTAATTTCCTAAGAATTGAAATATGCTTCATCACCTGAGAACCCATATTGAAAAAATAATTCCGCTTAACGATGATGAATTTGAATTGATATCATCCTGCTTTACGTTTAAAAAATACAAAAGGCATCAGTTTTTGATACAGGAAGGGGAGGTCGTACCCTACAACTATTTTGTTGTAAAGGGACTTCTGAAGCTGGTATATACAGATGAAGCAGGAAAAGAGCATATCGTAGGTTTTGCTATGGAAGATTGGTGGGAAACAGATTTTCCTGCTTACTATCAGCAAACCACCGCCACAATGTCTCTGGAATGTGTGGAAGATACTGAAGTATTATGCATTAAGCTGGATGATTATAAAAAGCTCTGTACAAAGCTTCCCAAAATGGAGCATTTCTTTCTTGAAAAAGCGTACATGGGATTTATAACTGCTCAGCAGCGTACAATTTCAATGATGACCACCGGAATTAAAGAAAGATATGATCAGCTTTTGAAAAAATATCCTTCCTGGGTTCAGCGTGTTCCGAAATCTCTCTTAGCTGCCTACCTGGGAGTATCCAGAGAAACATTGAGCCGGCTGCCTCTGTAGCATGTGACAGTGCTCACACCATAATTGTGACCCGGGTCACAGAACTTTAGTACATCTGTTCCGCATTTTTGTATTGTAATCAATAACAATTCAAACAATGGAAAAAAGAACAGTCAATCCATGGAAATGGCAGGACGGGAGAAGCTATTCTCAGGCTGTAGAAGTAAAAAACGTTAAAAGTACCTTATATTGTTCAGGACAGGCAGCTATTGACCCTGACGGAACATCCAGTAACAAGGAAATGAAATCTCAGCTTCACCAGGCTATTGCCAATCTGGAAGAAGTGATCAGCGCAGCAGGCTATGCGTGTGAAGGTATTGTGAGATTAAATATCTATACAACTTCTACGGAAGAACTCTGGCCTTATTTCCCTATTCTTCAGGAGTGGATCGCTAAGCATAAAATCCAGCAGGCAGTTACGATGCTGGAAGTAAAAGGCTTATTCGAAACATTAAAGGTAGAGCTTGAGGCTACTGTGGTGAAATAATCCAGACCAAAAGATAACCAAAGACCTTCACATTGTGTCTGAAGGTCTTTTCATTTCGTTGAATCCTGTATAAAACGATATAACTGTTCAAAAATCATGGCTGTTAAATTATAAATTATACGTAAATACATTTATGATTTCAATTATTCATTATGTGGTGAAAATAGCGGACGATATTGAAAAAATAGCAATACAATATTGTTGTTAAAAATTTGAATTAATTTATTTTAATGATTATTTTACTAATGATTATGATGTTTTTGTAAATTATTAGTTATATTTGATGTAAAATAAACGTTTATTTTGAATAAATGGTGAATTTTTTTATGTGATATTTCTTCAAGTTTCAGAGTATATTATTAATCAAAAAACAAAATTATTATGAAACGTAAACTCATCTACTTATTTTTTTTAACAGGCAGTTTTATTTTTTTGAGTGCGCAGGTAGGGATTAATACCACCAACCCGCAGGGCGTATTTAATATTGACGGTGCTAAGGATAATCCTACCACAGGAGTGCCATCAGCAGCACAGCAAGCCAATGATGTGGCTGTAACTGTTGGAGGAAATATGGGAATAGGGACCACCGTTCCCACCAATAAACTTCATGTGAACGGCACAGATCCATTACGTCTGCAAGGCGTAGGAACCGGAAACAGTACCACAGACCCTCTGTTGGTAATTGACGCCAATGGTGTCGTAAAAAACATTGGTACCTTAGGAGCCTTATCTATTCCGAGCCCTGCCGTTTTCCGGCTAGAAACTGCACAGAATAACTTTTTGCAGGCACAGGGAGCTGGAGGAGCACAGGTGGTACCTATGAGTATGATCAAAAACTCTATTCCCGGGCTTACCTATAATGCTGGAACAAGTACAATAACTTTTCCTGCAGGAACATATCAGATTACATTTGTTTATGAAGCGCAACATAACGCTACAGGATGTACAATCAGTTCCTATTTTGTAGACTTTCCACTTAATGCTACAACTTCAAGAATCCACAGTACGGGAGCGCATTCGGAGGGAGCGCTTTCCAATCACGGAGGAACCATTACCTATGCCACTACACTTCCAGCCAACAGAAACTGGACAATTTCTTTAGGAAGAGGTCAATCCGGTAATTGCTCAGGTGCAGGAATGAATCTTTCTGCAACATCTACTCAGATACTGGTCTTCCGAATCGGAGATTAATACTTTTATGTTCCCAAACAAGTAATAATGATCCAAGGAAGATTCTAATAACACAAATAATAAAACACTGGTGCATGCCGGTGTTTTTTATTAGCAAAAGTTTTCTTCTGTATTTATTATTTATGATCAGATGCTTTTCAGGAAGTACAGCTTTTCATACATTTATATGGATCAATCCATAATCATTATCAAGATGAATATTGAACTTTTTTCAAAAAATGCTCTGGTAGGCGGAGCTACCCAGGGAATAGGAGCCGGAATTGCCATTGAGCTGGCTAAGTGCGGAGCCAATGTTACCGTTATGGCCCGTAATGAGGCTAAACTGAGAAGCTTTGTTTCTGCACTTCCGGTCCTTAATTCTGATCAGAAACATGAGTATCTGGTAGCAGACTTCTCGGATTTTGAAAGCTATAGAAAAATTATTACTGCATATTTTAGCAGCCATTCGGTGGACATCCTGGTGAATAATACAAATGGTCCGGCGCCCGGTTTAGCAGTAGATAAAAACACGGAGGATTATCAGACAGCATTTGATCTTCTCTTTAAAACAGTTTGCGAAACAACCTTATTGGCTTTACCACAGATGATCCGCCAGAAAAGTGGGCGCATTATTAATGTTTCTTCTTTATCAGTAAAAGAACCCATAGGAAATCTGGCATTGTCCAATTCTATCCGCTCTGCCGTAATGGCATGGGCAAAAACACTTTCCAATGAAATTGCACAGCATCAAATTACTGTAAATAATGTATTAACGGGATACTTTGACACGGAAAGAATTCAAAAACTGGTTGCTCATGAAGCTCAGCAAAGTGATGTTTCAGAAGAAGAAATAAAAAAGGCGAGAGAAAATAAAATTCCGATGAAAAGGTTCGGACGGCCAGAAGAATATGGTCATCTGGTAGCTTTTCTGGCTTCAGAATATTCAAATTATCTTACCGGAGCAAGCATTCCTTTGGATGGAGGATTGAATAATACATATTGATTTTCATGTAAAACCGCTTATTTACTGAATTTTTATAATTTCACCATAAGAATCAGTGGGATGTAATAAATACTTTGATACAGTTGTCATATAGATATTGAAATATTATATGAAAAACTGGTCTTTTAAAAAATGGAACACCGTACTGGGCTGGTTCCTTTTTGCTGTTGCGCTTATCACTTATCTTTCAACCATAGAACATTCCCTGAGTTTTTGGGATTGCGGAGAATATATTTCTTCTGCAGTGAAGCTTGAAGTAACGCATGCTCCCGGTGCTGCCTTATTCCAGATTATGGGAGCTGTGGCAAGTATCTTTGCATTGGGAAATGCAGAAAATTATTCTATAGTGATCAATGCAATGTCAGCATTGTTCAGTGCTTTTACAATTTTGTTCCTGTTTTGGACCATTACCCATTTTTTAAGACGGCTATTAGATAAAGATATTCAAGAAATTACGAAACATCAGGAAATCTCAATTCTTTTTGCGGGAGTAACCGGTGCTTTATGTTTTACATTTTCAGACACCTTTTGGTTTTCAGCAGTAGAAGGAGAAGTATATTCTATGGCTTCCATGTTCATTGCTTTGCTGGTGTGGCTCATCACGAAATGGGAAAACGAATATAAAGCATCTTACAGTGAGAGGTGGATTATTCTTATTTTCTTTATCACAGGACTTTCTGTGGGAGTGCATATGATGTGTATGCTGGCTATCCCTGCAATATGCCTGGTTTATTATGCCCGCAATTATTCTTTTTCATGGAAGAGTTTTGCGGCAGCGAATGTAATTACTCTCGGAATTCTTGTATTGGTATTCAAAATTATTTTTCCATTGATTATGACAATCTTTGGAAAGCTTGAAATTTTCTTTGTAAACGGATTGGGGCTGCCTTTCCATTCAGGAACCATTGCTGCATTTATTCTTATGTCAGGAGCCTGTTACTTTCTGATTACATATGCCCGAAAAGCCCGGAGAAAAGTGTATCAGACTGTAGCATTATCACTTGTTTATATGATCATTGGATTTTCATGCTGGCTGGTGATTCCTATAAGAGCGAATGCCAATCCTCCTATGAATCTTAATAATCCGGATACAGCCATTGGGATGAGAGATTATTATAACAGAGTGCAGTATGGTGACTGGCCCACCATTTATGGACAAAACTATACGGCATTTCTCGATAAAAACGGGTTGGAAAAAGATGAAGACGGAAGCTATAAAAGGGATGTCACAGGAGATATTTACGAAAAGGATGAAAAATCCGGTACCTATAGAAAAACGGGAGAGAGATTCAACTATGTGTTTAATAAATCGCACATCAGTCTTATGCCAAGAATGTTCAATGAAGATAAAGAAGTGATGGCAAATTATATTGCTCTATACGGTGCTCCGGATTTCACCTTTAATGATGATAATGAAGAAGCTGCTGATAATCCGGAAGCTAAAAGAATCTTTGAAGAGCTGAGAGCTAAATACGAAGGAGATTCGATCACTGCAGAAGATTATCTGAAAGTAAAACCTTATGATATTATCAAAGTAAAGCGTCCGTCTTTTGCTCAGAATATGGATTATTTTATCTCATTTCAGAATGGATATTATTTTGTAAGATACCTGATGTGGAACTTTGCCGGAAGGCAGAATGATCTTCAGGGACATATGGAAAATACCCATGGCAACTGGATCTCAGGAATTTCTTTTATTGATAATGCATTACTGGGAGATCAGGATCATATGCCTGCCAAATTTAAAAATGAAAGTACGGTAAAGTTTTTCTTTTTGCCGCTTGTTTTAGGCTTGATCGGGTTCTTTTTCCAATTGAACAGAGATTTTGGAAGGTTTTATGCAATGCTTTCATTGTTTGTTCTGACAAGTGTGGGAATTGTGTTTTATACCGGAGTAAAGCCATTTGAAGTAAGGGAAAGAGATTATGCCATGGTAGGTTCATTTTACGCTTTTGCCATCTGGATTGGTCTGGGAGCGGGAGCTGTACTTTGGCTGATTCAGTCTAAACTCAAATCCAATGCTGCCCATATTGTTCTTGGAATTGTTTTATTGGGAATTCCTTTTATGATGGGATTTCAGAATTACTCTTCGCATGACAGAAGCAAGAAAACAGCAGCCCGTGATTACGCGTATTCATTGTTACGTTCGCTGCCTCAGAACGATATTATTTTCATTTATGGCGATAATGATACTTTCCCGGTATGGGCAATTCAGGAAACGGAAAGATTTAGGGATGATGTGAAAACGGTCAACTTTACCCTTCTGGCTACACCATGGAATATTGATCAGGTAAAAAGAAGAACATACAATGCCATGGGAATCCCGGGAGAATTGACGCATGAGGAGTACAGAGACGGAGTGAACGACCAGGTATATCTGATGAAAAAAGAGGACTGGGAAGGGATTTTTCAAATGCTCAAAGAACAGGGAGCTCCGGACAGCACTTTTCAGGAATTCCGAAAATATCTGACACAGGATTCTCTGACGCTGAAGGATGCAATGAAATTCCTGAAATTAAAATCGTCCGAAAAAGACGAACTGCTGAAAATGTACTTTGGAGAAAAGCAATATGAGAAGTACAATATCCTTCCGGTAAGCAAATTTATTCTTCCTGTGAATAAAGAAAATGCTGTGAAATCTGGGATTATTACGAAAGCCGACATATCCAACGCTGTAGATCAGATTATGATTAATTATCAGGCTAATACCCTTTATAAAAGCAATCTGATGATGCTGGACATGCTGGCCAACTTCGATTGGAAGCGCCCGGTTAGCTTCTCTTCAGGAGGAATGTACGACAGTGAAAACATTTTTTATCTTGATGAGTATCTTCAGTTTGACGGTTTAAGCTACAGGCTGGTGCCTGTTCATACGCCTCAGAGCCCAGATGGAGACAAAGGCAGGGTAGATGCCGGCTCTCTGTATCAGGTGGTAAAAAACTTCAGATGGGGAAATTTTAAAGATCTCAGTAACCACTATGACGAAACGGCTACTTCTAACATTCTGGGGTATAGGATGTCCGTGAGCAGAGCGGTATCTGCACTTGTAGCAAACGGAGAGAGAACCAAAGCACTCGAACTCATGGATCTTGCCACCAAAGAAATTCCGGTTGAAAAATATAATGATCCACGTTCTCTAAGTACTATGGTGACCGGATATATTGTTGCCGGCCAGGAACAAAAAGGTCTTCAGCTGGCAGAAACACTTAAGAAAGGAATATTTGAAGAATATGACTACTATCAAAACCTTTCCCCTTCATTGAAAGCAATGTCCAGAAATCAGATGAGATCAAAGCCTATGGAATATGCGCTCGTTGTTGCAGCCGTTACGGAGGCTTACAAAACGCTGGGACAAAGAGAAAAAGCTAAGTCTTACCTTTTGCAGTCAGTAGAACCGATTGATAAAAAGTTCAGTACATTTATAAAAGGACTTCAGCAGATGGGGAAAGAAAAGGCAGGTAAGGAGGCTGAAAATGTGCGTCAGATCGCTCCTTTTTATCAGTATTTGTTTAATGTAATGGAACCTTATGATTCTGCATATTCCAGAAAAAAAGAAATTGAAATTACCAGTGCGATGATGAAAGCCACACAATAAACCAATAATAAAAAGCCTTTTCTTTACGGAAAGGCTTTTTGTTTTATTTTAGAAAAATCATTATTCTAAAAACAGGTTATCCCGCCATATTTTGGGTCGCTTTATTACTTTTTCTAAGATCGGTTGGCCTGGACTGGGTAAACTCGTGAAAGGTATCACTAAATGCGCTTATGGAGCTGTAACCCACATCATCGGCAATTTCATTAACGGGCTTATCCGTATTTAAAAGGAGCTCAATGGCTTTGATGATTCTTAACGTTTTCAGGTACTGAAGAAACGAAATGTCCATATCCGCTTTAAAAAGTCGGGAGAGAGAACGTTCACTCAACCCAAATCTGCTGCTTACACTTGCTAACGTAAGTTTTTCTCCAATATTCCACTCCAGATAAGACACTATTTTCATCATCTGTTTATTGTGGGTGGCAGGGAGAATAATGGGAAGGGGCTGTTGATGGATTTTGGGAAGAATCTTTTTTAAAGCCACTAAAAATTCAAAATTTTCATCTTTTGCGGTAACATGCTTTTCATCCCATATTTCTGAATATTTTATCATTTGGATAAGCAATTCTGACGCAGGATAGATCCCCAGTCTGCTGTAGAAAGGATCTGAAATATCATCATGGGCATAAAAATAAAGAGACCGCAGGACTGTTGCGGTATATCCGATCTCTAAAATATGCTCCATCCCTTGCGGAATCCAGAAAAAATGTCTTGCCGGAACCACATAGGTCCTGTTGTTGATGGTAATATAAGCAATTCCTCCCTCCACATAGCTCAGCTGCCCCTTTGTATGTTTATGAAAAGGAATCAGTTTTTCCGATTTTTCGTGCATCACAAATACACTTTTGTCATCTTTATCAATATCCGGAAGCGCGGCAATTAATCCCATACCCAATATCAAATATCCGTTAAAATGCAAATATAGTCATTTGGCTGGAATCATGTAAAAGTTGACTATTTTAGATAAATAAAATTTCAGGATTGCCAATAAATTTGCAGTGCAATAATTCAAAAATTCAAATGAAAACTTATGTCGCCGGATTGCTGATGCTCGGAATTTCCAGCAACTTATCAGCTCAGACCGGCAGTCCAGCAAAGGATACCATACGACTTTCCCTAAAAGAAGCATGGCAAAAAGCGGAAGAAAACAGCCGCCATATCAGAATTAATACCATCAATGCAGACATTGCCGAAGCTGAAATAAAAGATGCCAAAAGAGAACGACTTCCGGAAATTGAGGTAAAAGGTTCTGTAGAAAAAGCGTCCAATATTCCCATTTATGAAAATGGAATTTTTTCAAAACCCACACAGCATGAAGTGATCCACACCCTTTACAGAGCCGGAGCCGATTTTTATCTGAACATCTATAACGGAAATAAGCTGAACCTTAAAATTAAAGAAAATCAGACGCTTCAGAAAATAAGGGATATTCGGAAAGAAGAGTCGGTTTCCGATATTCATTATAAAACAGCAGCTCTTTATCTTGAACTTCAGAAAACATTGATTTTCAGAGATCTTATTAAGCAGGATATTGCCGATCAGAAAATACAGCTCAAAGAAATACAGGCGCTTTATAAAAACGGAGTGGTTTTAAAAAGTGATGTGTTAAGAATTGAGCTTGAGCTTTCAAAACGAAAGATGACACTTATAACCATCGAAAATGATATTCTGATTGCAACACAAAAACTGAATATTATACTCGGAATTCCTGATGAACAGATGGTAATACCCGAAGCACCCACTAATCAGTGGAATGAAAATACATCCTACAGCGAATATCTGAAACTGGCACTGGAGCATTCTTTCAACTATCATGTCTCTGAACAGCAGACGGAATTAAGCAGACTTAGAGTGCAGCAGGTAAAAGCGAATGTACGACCTAAAATAGGAATGTATGGTGAGTTTTATTACGCCAATCCACAGATTTTTCTTTATCCCTATAATCCGTATTGGTACTCACTGGGAATTGTAGGCATTAAAGCCTCCTTTTCTATTTCTTCCCTTTATCATAACACCCATAAAGTGAAAGCAGCGCAGCTGGAGTTTGAGAAAGAAGAAGAAGCCCACAAAGATACCGAGGATAAGGTGAGACAACAGGTGAAGGAAGCCTATTTAAGATATCAGGAAGCGCTTGAGCAGATAAAGGTAGCGGAAGCCAATGTCAGTCAGGCCAAAGAAAATGCACGGATCATTAAAAATACCTATTTCAGCCAGACTTCGTTAATTACAGAGCTGCTGGATGCGGATATACAGCTGCTTCAGACCAAATTTGAACTGGAAGCGGCAAAAATTATGGCTCAAAACAATTATTATCTATTACAAAACATTACAGGCATTTTATAATACAATGAAAAAAAAATATACTCCCACCGACAGGCTGATCACAAAGATCACAGGATGGATTTCTGTTATAATCGTAGCTGCACTTGCCGTGTGGGGCGGTTTTACTCTTAAGAATTACTATGCCTACGAGCAGACCAATGATGCACAGGTTCAGGAATACGTTAATCCTGTCATTTCAAGAGCCGGAGGATTTATCGTAGCCGTAAAGTTTGAAGAAAATCAGGAAGTTAAAAAAGGAGATACTCTCCTCATAATTGATAACCGTGAATATGTTCTTCAGGAGAAACAGACGCAGGCAGCCATTCAGAAAGCCCGTGCCCAGCTGAAAGTGCTGGAAAGTACAACAGGAACTACAGAAAAGGAAGCCGAAGCAGCCATGGCTCAGGTAGATGCCAGCAAAGCAAAGGTCTGGAAACAGCAGCTTGATTATAACAGGTATAAAAAACTGTATGACGAAGAATCTGCTACCAGGCAGCGTCTCGAAGATGTGAAAGCAACATTGGATGTCAATGAAAGCGATTATAAATCTTCTCAGGAACATTATGAAGCTTCCGTGTCTAAAATCAGAGATATTCAGGCTGAAAAAACAGTTGTCTTAGCGGAAATAGCAAGGCTGGAGGCGTTGCTGGACCGTCATCAGCTGGATGTAAGTTATACGGCTGTTATCGCTGCTTATAACGGAAGAATGGGACGAAGAACCGTTGAAGTAGGGCAGATGATTGATGCAGGAGAAACCCTCGCATTTATTGTTAATAATGAAACCGATAAATGGGTGGTCGCCAATTATAAAGAAACTCAGATCAAAGATATGCGTATCGGAGACCACGTGAAAATTATAGCTGATTCCTATCCGGACAGAGAGTTTCGGGGAACCATTATTTCGCTTTCTCCGGCAACAGGATCAAGCTTTTCGCTGCTCCCACCCGATAATTCTACCGGAAACTACGTGAAAATTGTACAGCGTATTCCTGTGAGAATTAAAGTGGAGGGGAGCAGGAAAGATATAGAGGTGCTGAAAGTAGGAATGAATGTGAATGTGTATGCCGACAAAAAACATTCTCATGGCTAAAAGACAGATGCCATTTTTCAGGAGTTGGGCGCCGGAGTGGCTTATTAAGATCATTCTTTTTTCAATGACGCTTCCGGGAATTATCATATTTTTTCTGCCATTATCGAATGTGAATGCCGCAGCAGGATATTATGGATGTGAACCGGCTGACATTCAGTTTTCTGTGGCTTTATTTTATGCGGGATATGTTGGCTTTTACAGTCTGGAACGGAGATTTTTCAGCTTTCTGGCCGCCAAAGAATATTTTCTTCTCTTCACCACCCTCCAGATTCTGGCTTGTCTGATCTGTTACTGTACCCGCGAAATTGGCATTTTATTGCCGGTTCGTTTTATACAGGGAATGCTGTTTGCAGGAAATGTAAATCTTTCGCTCACTCTTATTTTTACAAGGTTAAGCAGTGAAAGGGGACGGGAGATCAGTTTTTCTGTCTTTTTCGGAATCCTGATCTGTGCCTTGCCATTCAATAATCTGATTACAGCAGACCTCATAGATTCTTATAATTTTAATATCGTTTACAAAACCGCCATATTTTCCTATTTGCCGGGACTTGTTTTCCTGGCTCTTACCATGAGTAATTACAGAACACACGCAAGATTTCATCTCTATAAACTGGATTGGCAAAGCTTTGTACTGTTCAGTATTATTCTGGTACTCGTAGGATATATTTCCATTTTTGGCCAGGAATACTATTGGCTGGAAGACCGGAGGATTCTGGCAGGTGTAATAGGAATTATTGTTTTAACCGGAATATCCATATTCCGTCAGCAGTCTATTAAAAGGCCTTATATTGACCTTCGGGTTTTCAGGTACCGGAACTTTAAAGTAGGTTTGCTGATTCTATTTGTAATGTACATCTGCAGGTTCGCATCCGGGATTGTCAATACGTACTTTGCGGCGGAGCTGCATTTGGATCCGTTTCACATTTCTTATATTAATATCTTCAATCTCGCGGGATTGGTGATCGGGGTAATCATTGCCTGCTGTATGGTTTTGCAAAAGAAGAATATACGTTATATCTGGGGAGCTGGCTTTACAATGCTTTTGATCTTCCACGGAATAATGTATTATTCTTTCGATGTTCAGGCTGATGAATTTAATTATTATATTCCATTATTTGTACAGGGACTGGGAGTAGGACTTATTATGGTTCCTACAATTATCTTTATTATCTCATCTGTACCATCTGCTATTGGACCTTCCGCTGCAGCAGCGGCTTTAACAATCAGGTATCTGGGATTTTGTGCCAGTATCGCTTTAATCAATTTTTTTGAACTGTTTGAAAAAAGCCGTCATTACAACGCTTTTCAGGATCATCTGAGTGCTGTAGATCCCGCCGTTAAAATATTTCTTCATCGGCAGACGGCTAAGCTTGCTGCAGGGGGAATGCCTGAAGGTAAAGCTATAAAAGCGGCCAATAAATTATTGACGGGAAGATTAAACGCTCAGAATCACGTCCGTTTTGCTATGGATTATTACGAAATAATGGTTTGGATTCTGGCTGCTTCATTACTGCTGATCGTTCTATTTCCTTACCTGAACCGGACCGCCCTTTATCTGAAATCTCGTAAACTGTCACCTGCATAAGGAAGTCTGAATTTTTTAATACAAAGAGTATAGCTTGTTAGCTGATTTTATAGTAGAGTGCTGAGGCTGTCTGATAAGACAGTCTCTTTTGTGGTATATAAGAAAAGGTTTTGTCCGCCAGTGAAGGATCTTTATTATAAAATTTTATCAAAAAAAGCGTAAACGTAATTAATTTATAAACAGGTGTTTGACTTTTTTGTCATCAGTTTTACCATAAAAAGGTTGTGAAAAATTTGGATTTAGTGAGGGTTTTACTATCTTTGCAGTCCCATAAACAAAGGGATTTACTTAAAAAAGTAAATGGCCGACTCGGTAGCTCAGCTGGTAGAGCAATACACTTTTAATGTATGGGTCCTGGGTTCGAATCCCAGCCGGGTCACGATCTGAAAGATTTGAAAAATAAAATTTTCAAATGCATCAGGAAAAATAGTAGTAAACCTGCAAAATCAATGATTTGCAGGTTTGTTTTTTTATAGTGTCTGCTATAATGTTTCAAAAACGGCCGGTATTTTATAAATGCTAACGCCGCTTCATCTTACTCTTCATTTTTCGGTTTAAAGTTTTTTCCGACTCCCTGACGAAGAAATGTAATTTTTCCCTGTACTTTTTTTGCTTTTTCAAGAACTTCCAAAGCTTTTGTTCTTTCACTAACTTTGCCAGCATGTGTTATATTGTCCTGACGTTCATTTTTTTTCATGCCTTAATATAGTGAATTGATTTGAAAAAAACAAATTTTAACTTAAAAAATAATGAAAGTTAATATGGGAGTAGCGGCTGACTGGAAATGACTATTTGAATGGATTTTTGCGCTGCGTAAAACTGGCAGCATTTTATCAGTTACAGAGCGCAAAAATTTTTGTCTCTGATTTTGTAAAAGTTAGCGTAATTCAGTTGGTAAAATATCAGGAAAGTATTGTAAATAAACAAAAAGTTTCTATCTTTGCAGTCCCTTAAATAAAGGGATTTACTTAAAAAAGTAAGTGGCCGACTCGGTAGCTCAGCTGGTAGAGCAATACACTTTTAATGTATGGGTCCTGGGTTCGAATCCCAGCCGGGTCACAATAAAAGCTTCAACTCCTGTTGAAGCTTTTTTTATATCTTATCATGTCTGTATTTCATCATAATGCTTTTTCCCGGCTCTTTATCAGACTCGTCTGTTATTTCCTCAAATCCTGCCTTTTTGTACAGCCTGTAAGCACTATTGTTTCCCGGAATAACTTCTAAACCAATTTCAATATTATCAAATTGTTGACGGGCTAGATGAATAACAGCTTTAATCAGGCCCAAACCTATATTTTTTCCCTGAAATTCTCTTTTTACATACATCTGGTAAATATTTCCTGTATCCGTTTCATCTTTCACAAAAGCACAGATACCAATAAGTTGCTTTTCAATAAAAGCTCCCAATACAAATCTTTCTGCTGTTTGCAGCTCAATATCATTTTCCATACGGAATTTTTCAGTTTTCAACGCTTCCTGATAGCTGGCACAAAACGCATCCGGAAATTTTTCCAGACTTTCCAGCCTGATATTCCGATACATTTTACTTTCTTTTGGAAAAAGTTTTCTATAATTTATATTCATTAAATTCTTATTTTGCTTGTTTTTTATTAATTTATAAATGTAAATATGATAATTATTTTAATCATAATTTCAATATTTATGAGGGAATCGGTTTAAATGTTTGGGGAAATTTTTAAATCTGAAGAGATATTTGTAACAAATCTCATTGTAAAGAGTCTTATTATTTATATAAAACATTCATTTTTTTTGATCGGAAAATCCTGCACAATACATTCCGAAATACTAAAAAGTGTCTGTTTAAGGGGAAAAACATGTCGCTTTATTTATATGTTACATTTTTGCAAAATAAACTGCTTATTTCGCAATAAGCATGATAATTTATGTATATTTATAACATATATTGCGGAAAAATAATAAAATAACGGTAGAAAATTGCTGGCATATTTCACTTCAATATGCATAGGTAGATATAGGGAAAATTGGTGATGGTAAAAGTAAATAGGATCGATTGTCGTAATAAAAAGGAAAGGATAAAAAAAATGATAACCTATGCAATCTGTATGGGATTATTTTTTAGCATAATGGCCTGCAGTCCTGATCCTTACGAGAAAGAAAAGGAAAATTTCGATGTGTCTTTGCTGACTCAGAGCGCTGATCTTCAATTATCCGGTGAATATGAAGCTTTCGTCCGCCTCAATATTTCATTTCTGAAAAAAGCTGCTAAAATGAACTATAAAGAGGGTAAAGGACTGTGCTATCTGAATATGGCCGGTGTTAACATCTCGGCAGGAAACTATGAAAAGGCCCGGTATTTTTTCGGCAAAGCAGAAAAAGATCTGGAAAATTCTGAACAAGCCTATCATAAAGCAGCTTTCTATAATGATTACAGCCTGTACTATTCACATCTTAAACTCAATGATAAAGCACTGGAATGTAACAGTAAAGCATTTCAGTATTATAAGCAGTCAAAAAAGACCGAACTCACTCAGAAGCTTCTTCCGAGACTTTATGTAAACAAGGGGATTTACGAAGCATGGAAAGGATGGATGGGAACATCTTTAAAATGCTTTAAAAAGGGAAATGAGCTGGAAAATTCGGCTTACACAAACTGCATGGTGGCACAATATTATTTATTTAATCATAAGCCGGACTCTGCAGGCATGTACATCGCGAAAGCAGATGAAAAAATGATCAGTCAAAAAACTACAGATGTAGAATCCCTTTGGGTATATTATACCATGGGATACTATTATAATGAGGTTGATAATAGCGAAGAAGCCGAAAAGGCACTTAAAAAGGCCCTTGAAATCAATATTAAAACAAGGCGTACCTATTCTTCCCATATAAAAGAAGTGTATAAGGCCCTTGCAGAATTATATAAGAAAAAGAACGACGGAGGTAAAGCATATTTTTATCTGAAGAAATATATGGAAGAAGAAAGGAAATCTGATGCCGCAAGATTTGCTACCATGAATAAAGCTACTGAAGATTTTATTTCCGAGGTGAAGCAGGAGTCTGACTGGCATAAAAATGATCTCCCGTTATTTATAGCCCTCTCAATCACTGTTCTTACAGTTTCAGGAGTATATGTCCGAAAAATGATCAATGGATTGAAACAGAAGAAAAATACCCTGAAGGAGCAGACCAATGCATTGAAAAACCGCGTTCACACTAAGCAGCTTGAGGAAGTAACAGAGCTCGCCAAAAGAAATGATTCTTCGTTTCTGTTGAAATTTAAAGAACTGTATCCCGGATTTATAAAAGCACTTCTTGAAATCAATCCCGATCTGGAAAATTCCGAACTCACATTCTGCGCTATGCTGAAACTGCGTTTTTCGTCCAAGGAGATTGCAGACTATACTTTTGTACAGCACAGATCCGTTCAGCAGAAGAAATACAGAATAAGAAAAAGATTGAATATCCCCGGAGAAACAGATATTTATGACTTTTTTGAAAATTTAACCGAATAAAGATACGCATCACAATAAAAGTGTCAGGATTTTGTTTTATGAAAAGATTTTATTAATCTCAGCATAAATAACCAGTGAAAATTTAAAAGCATCCCATTCCCAGGAGCGTATTTTAATCATCATGTATACAGAAATTGAGCTTAAATAAAGAAACGTATGATTCGTATTTTTCTTACTGTTTTATTACTAATTTTGGTTTCGTGCCGTTCTCATTCTAAAAAGGAGGTGGAACAGAAATTTGATGTTTCTTTGCTGAGACAGAATGAGAAATTCAGGATTGCCGGGGAATACGATTCTCTGATCGATCTTAATAAAAGATACTACAGACAAGCCGACATCATGAATTATGCTGACGGTAAAGCATTATGCTATATCAATCTGGCGGAACTGAATATATCTCTCGAAAACTTTCAGAAATCACAGATTCTTTTTGATAATGCTAAAAAAATCCTGGACCGTTCTCAAGATAATATCCATAAAGCGCGGTTTTACAATGTCTACGGCCGGTTCAATATAGAGCTCAGAAGGATAGATAAAGCGTTTCAGTATAATAACGAGGCCATGAGCTATATCCGGAAAAGCGGATCATCTGAGCTTAAAAATGATTTGCTTTTCAGTATTTATTTCAGACAGGCCGTCTATTTTATCCAGAAAAAAAACTACGAAAAAGCACTTCACTATTTTCATCAGGCAAAAAAATTAGACAACACAGGTTTAACAGATTGTGCAATAGGTGATTATGTGTATATGCATAAAAATAAGGATTCAGCTTATAAATATGTGTCAGTAGCTTATAACAAAGCCAGTGCGAGGGGAAAAGAAGACGGTATTGCATTATATGCCAACACAATTATGGGAGAATACTATCTTACCTATAAAGAATACGGCAGAGCGGAAGATGCGCTTAAGAAAGCATTGAAAATCAATGAAAAGACGAAAAGAATCTATGCATATTACGGCAAATACATCTATAATGATCTCAGAATGTTGTATGAACGTACCGGAGATAAAGAAAAAGCCTACCTATACTTGAAAGCATATACCGATGCTTATTATAAGACGAACAGTTCTTTACTGGCAACCATTAATCAGGATATGGAAGCATTTATTACCGGAGCTCAGAAGGATGCAGACCAGCATCAGAGCAAAATACGGTGGATTATTCTTTTATCACTGGCAGGGCTTTCTTTACTGGGAGTATATGCATGGAGAATTATCCGCGCTTTGGGGAGAAGAAAAGAAGTTCTTAAGATGGAAGCTGAGGATCTTGCAATAAAAATGAATGACAATAAGCAGGAAGAGATTATAGAGCTGGGGAAAAAGAACGATCCCGAATTTCTTAATCGTTTCAAGGAAGTTTATCCTGAATTCATAGAGCAGCTTCTGGCGATTAATCCCGGACTCGAAAGTTCTGAACTGGCTTTTTGTGCCATGCTCAAACTGCATTTTACGTCCAAAGAAATTGCCGCTTACACTTTGGTTCAGCACAGAAGTGTTCAGCAGAAAAAATACAGGATCAGAAAAAAACTGAATATTCCCAGCGAAACAGATATCTATCTGTTTTTTGATACCCTGAAATAAGTCAAAAAAAAACTGTCTGATTCATCAGGTCAGACAGCACTCGAAATATTCTCTTTTCACCACTTGTATTTTTTTGTGGTCTCAGGTTCAAATATGAAAATTTTTAGCTAAAACAGAAAAAAACGCTCTACTACACGGGTACTACACGGCGTATATGTGTTTTTAAGTTATTGATATTCAGTGTTTTGTATAAATATAGATTTCTGATCATTTATTGATGAAAAAAGACAATATGTTTCTAAAACCGCCTCGTATTTTGATCTGAAATCTGCCAACGAATCATTTTGAGTTCTTTTAAGTACTGTGTTCCATCTGATTTTCAAACGGTTTTATCTTCTTCATTTTCAGCAAACATCTTACTGATTTTTTACAGTTCAAAAATTGAAAGGTTAAAAAAGAAAAATTACTGTCAGATTGTAATTTGCTGATAATTAACCTATTGTAAATTGGTTGTATCTGTGTAGTAGGGTCTTTTTTTGTTTTTTATTCAAAATAGATAAGTTTTGTAATCAGCTTTGTTGTGAATATTGTATGATAAATATCGTTTTGTTGAACTGATGATAACATTTGCCTGAATGAAAGGAGATTTGAATACTATTCTATTCGCAGCATGCTCTCCAAAATACCTTTAAATTAATTTATGAAAAAAAGAATTTTATTAGTTTGCGCGCTAGCGTCTTGTTTTACCGTTTTCAAAGCTCAGAGATGGGAGTCTGTTTCTCAAAAATCCTCTCAGATCAGAGAAGGTGTGGAAGTACAATACTCGTATAGGGTAGATCTGAAATCTTTGCGAGAACTTCTTAAAAATGCTGAAGAAACCGGTAAAAATGCCAGACCTGTTGTTATTTCTTTGCCTACAGCAGAAGGAAAGATAGAAAAATTTTCCGTGTACAGCAATCCTGTAATGGATAAATCTCTGGTAGAAAAGTATCAGTTAGGATCCTATGTAGGAATAGGAGTGGATGACCCTGCTAAATACTTAAGATTCAGTACATCACCCAATGACATGCAGTCTATGATCATCAGGGATGGTATATTTCAGTTTATAGAGCCCATCTCTGCTGATAAACAAACTTACGGAGTTTTTTATAAAACCAAAGAAAAAGGTGATATGCATGGGTTTGAATGTGATACGGACCATGATCTTAAAGATATTGATAAGCTGGTGGAAAACGGGAAAAAAATGCTTTCCAACGTAGGAATTACCAACCGACCTACGAATACCAAATACAGAACTTTCAGAATGGCTATGGCTGCTACCGGTGAATATACACAATTTCATGGCGGTACACCTGCCGGAGCCATTGCTGCCATCAATAATACAATGACAAGAATTAATGGGATTTTTGAGAGAGACTTTGGAGCTCATTTTAATGTTCTTGATCTTCCTGGAATTATTTATACTGATCCTGCTACTGATTTTTATACCCCTCAGGCCGTTGCAACTGATCCGTCTCTAAACTTACAGTTACAGCAAAAACTTACAGCAGAGGTAGGAAATGCTAACTATGATATCGGACACGTATTTCACCGCAATGCAGGACAAAGCAGAAATGGAAATGCAGGAGGAATCGGAATTGTTTGTACCAATCCTGCAACAAATACTTCTCTAGGAAAAGGATCTGCTTTTTCAATGAGCCCTGATCCGGTAGGAGAAGTATTTGATTTAATGGCAGCTCATGAAATGGGGCACCAGTTGGGCGCCAATCATACCTTTTCTATGAGAACTGAAGGTTCAAATGCTAATGTGGAGCCTTGGGGAGGAACAACAATTATGGGATATCCTGGGATTACACAAGACAATATTCAGGCAAATATGGACGGATATTTTCATTATAAATCTATTTCTCAGGTATTAAATAACCTTGAATCCAAAATAGGCTGCGGTTTTGCTGCTGATATCATTAACAATACTGCACCGGTGATTACACCGCTGGTTAATTATTCTATACCAAAAGGAACTGCTTATTACCTGGACGCAGTAGCAGCAGACGCGGAAGGTGATCTGATGAATTATACATGGGAACAATATAATAGTGTAGGAGACAGAAATTCTATTTCAGGAGACAGCGGATGGGGATACAATGCAGAAGGAGCCATTGCAAGATCATTGCCGGGAACAGCTAACGGCAGAAGATATTTCCCGAAGCTGGAAACAGTTGTGAATGGCAAATTGACAGACAAGCAGGTATGGGAAACTGTTTCCTACATCCCAAGAACGTTAAATTATGCAGTAACTGTAAGAGATCAAAACGCCGTAAGGCCAATGACCTCCACTGCGGAAACAGTAATAACAGTTGGTGCTGACGGACCTTTCAAATTCAGCGGGCTTACCACAACCTCTGTTTTATATAATGATGCTTCCAATACAATCACATGGGATCCCGCAAACACCAATAACGCCCCCTATAATGTAGCTTCTGTAAAAATAGACTATACTACCAATAACGGAACTACTTGGACGGACCTGGTAGCTTCTACCCCTAACACAGGAAGCTATACTGTACAAATGCCGGCGAATGTAACTGGTGCTGTTAAATTAAGAATATCAGCAATTGGTAATATTTTCTATGCTGTATCTCCAGCGGTAACAGTAGGGACAGCTCCTACTTCTACTACAGCTGCTCCAACAGGAGTTTCTGCGATAGATACAGAAGTGTTTAAAACAACCGCAAGAATATCCTGGAATAAAGTATCAGGAGCTACTTATTCTGTGAACTACAGAAAAGCAGGAGCAGCAAGCTGGTTGAATACAACAAGCACTGCAAATTCGGTATTATTATCAAATCTGGAAGATGAAACCAATTATGAAGTGCAGGTGGCTGCTGTTGTAAATAATGTTCCGGGTGCATTCTCAACTAATTATTCCTTCAAAACCAAAGGTCTGAGAACAGGTACAGATTATTGTTTAATGACTACAGGAGGAAATGGCGGCAGCTTTAACAGCGGTCTTGTTAGATTAACATTATCTAACCTGGCCTATGTATATACAGGATTAGATGTTTATAAAACCTACCTCGACTTTAGTGAGGATGCAACCAAAGTTGTAAACCTGACAAAAGGAACACCATACACAGCAAGCTTCAGAAACCTTGCAGGAGGAAATTATAATGACTGGCTTGAAATCTGGATCGATTATAACAGAAACGGAGTATTCGAAAGCTCTGAAAAAGTAGCAACGAGTGGAGCTCTTCCTTTCTATGCTGCCGCAGCTCAGGCTTATCTTCGTGATGGTGATGTCACCTTTACAGTGCCTGATACTGCATATTCTGGTGATAAATTATTGAGAATGAGAGTGGCAAGTACTTTCTTTAATGCAGCTAGCGGACCTTGTGGAAGCCCTACTGTACCTGTAAATGGAGGAGGAATCGTTTCGGTAGGATCTTTCAGAGATTTTTCTGTGAAAATTTCAGAAAATGCTAATCTTGCAGTGCGAGAAATAAAAGACACCAGGTCATCAGAAGTATCTATTTACCCTAACCCTGCAGATACATTTGTAGAAGTGAAGAATCTGAAAGGTAAAGCGGATTACAAAATCTACAGTGCAGACGGAAGACTTGTTCAGGAAGGTAAGATTGAAGGAAAAATTAACGTCGCGTCACTGGTAAAAGGAATGTACGTGGTAACAATACAAGATGAGAAAAATACTTATAACACCAAATTAATCAAAAAATAAACGGCACGAATGAATCTCCGTATCAGGATCTAAAAGCGGAGAGAAAAAGAATTATTTCAAGAGGGAAAAAAGGCTGTCTTCAACAGAAGGCAGCCTTTTGACGGTTATTAATTAATCCAGATGGCTATTAAAAAAATCAAGCATAGTGGTTAATGATGTTTCAGAATGCATCCGTTCTCCGTTCTCAAGAGATTCCTTAGTAGCAATAGCTGCTCTTTTCCGCATTGTCTGTTCGTAATTGGAAATCGCTTCCTGTAAAGTGTGGTAACGGCCGTCCGTTAAATATTCACTCAGCTCAAGCGCATCCAGCATCGCCATATTAGCACCTTCTCCTGCAAAAGGAGGCATCACGTGAGCTGCATCACCTATCAATGTCAGATTAGACTGAGCCTCCCAGGTCTGGTCCAGAGGCATGGAGTAGATCAGTCGGGGAATAAAAGGTGTTTTTGCCTTTCTAAAAAGTTCTTCCCAGACAGAACTCCATCCTGAATATTCATTTTGAAACCATTGCAGCATCTGAGCATTATCAGAAAAATCAAGACCACTGTCTGCAGCCCAGTTTTCATCAGCTTTAAAGCTTGCATAAAATCCAAGATCTCCGTTGCCTTTCTGTCCCAGCAGAATATTTTGTGTATTTCCGAATGCCATTATTTTCCCGCCTTTGATTAAAGCATCAATCTGAGGTGCATTTTCTTTGGAAACATTTCCTTCCAGCATAATAATTCCCGAATAAACAGGCTTAATATCCGTAAGGTAAGACCGGATTTTAGAATTGGCTCCGTCTCCGGCAACAACAAGATCTGCATACGCTGAGTTTCCGTTTTTGAAATGCATCAGCCAGCCTTCACCCATAGGTTCCATGGCGAGAAAATGGCTGTCCCAGACAACCGTTTCAGGTCGAAGAGCATCTAAAAGCATATTTCTTAACGGACCACGGTCTATTTCCGGACGGAAATGTTCTTGACCAAAATCTTCCTCAGGTTTTGTCTCATGATCGTTAAAAAATACTTCAGCCTTTTCATTCATGATTAGCGTTCTGTCTGCACCGGGGCGAAAAGACTTTTTAAATTCCCCCAATAGTTCTGCTTTACGGATGGCCGCCAGCCCGGAATCTTCATGCATATCAAGAGGAGAGCCCTGAACCCGAGCATGTTTGTCAAAGTCTCTTTCGTATACTTTTACGTCTGCTCCTTTCAGTTGTAAAAGTCTTGCCAGTGTAAGCCCTGCAGGACCACCACCAATAATTGCTATTGATTTATTTTCTATCAGCATTGTTTTAAATTTTACAATGCAAATTTATTTTCCTTTCAATACGGATAATAGTACAAATCGGTCGTTTTTATTTTTGGATAATTCTTTGGGAGGAACTCCTGAGAATTTTTTCACCTCCTTGATGAAATGATTCTGATCAGTATAATTAAGTTCCGGAAAAAGTCTTCCCTGCGCAATATGTTCCAGCGATGCCCGGAAACGCAAAATAGTAGAGTAGGCTTTTAATGATAAACCAAGCTGCCTGGTAAAATAGCGGTTGATCTGTCGGCTGCTCCAGCCTGTTCTTTCAGAAAGTTCCTGCACGCTCATTTCACCTTTTGAGGCATACACCAACTCAAAAAGCCGGCGTTTTCTTTCATCTGTTTTCAGGGGAAGCAGCTCTTTTATCTTCTCCATAGCTTTTGTGCAACAGTAACTAAAATCATTTAAATCATCAGCTGTAAAATTCCAGAAATCAGGAGAAAGCTCTTTTCCGATATTCAGTAAATCTGCGATCGAAGTTTGTAAAATATATTCTACGGCAAGAGGCTTGAAGCTGACCACAAAAGCAGTTGTATGCGCAGCAATATCTCTTTGCTCAGGGTATGTTTCCAGTCCGAGAAGGGTAATGTGAAATGATTCTGAAGCAGACTTCGAGAAAAACAAATCGATCCTTCCATCAGGAATGATCACCACTTCTTTAGCCTTATCCGAAAGATTCTGAAAAGTTCCCAGATTTTCAACGAAATCTGCGATTTCGCGGTCCGGTTCAATGAAGGTATAGGTGAAATCAGCATCCATAATTATTGTCCGTTAATTCGGATTTTCAACGAAGAAAATTACAAAAATTCGCGATACATCAGCAAGTCCTTTGAAATTCAATGTTATTCGCATCCGGTGAAATAAATCTCGGTATCCGTACTTCCGGGAATTATCATTATTTTAGACTGCTCAAAAAACAGATTTTGACGAGACTTTAATGGACAAATCATCACTTAATACCTACTTCCATTCTTTATTCAGTATCAAAGCTGAGGTAGTCGAAAAAATCACTGAAAAATTCAGCTATTTTGAATTAAAAGCACACACTGTTTTAATACATAAGGATGCGATCAGCACCAAAACCTATTTTTTGGAAAAAGGTTATGTACGTTCATACATACTGAATGAGGATAATGAGGAAATTACCACCAATATTTACAGAGCGCCCTGTTTTGTTAATGATTTTCTGTCCTTTTTCAGACAGCAGCCTGCCAAAGAAATATACCAGACGGTGACTGAATGTGTTTTTTGGGAGACCGGATTGGAAAATGTGCAGCACAATTTCCATACTATTCCTGAATTCAGGGAGTTCAGCAGGCTTCTCTTTGTTCTAAATTATTATAATATTCACGACAGGCTGATTGAAATGGCCAGCCAGAAAGCTTCTACAAGATATTTTAATCTGATGAAGAAAGATCCTGAAATTTTTAAACATGTTCCTTTGAAGGTGATTGCTTCCTATCTTGGAATCAAAGACAGTTCCCTGAGCCGGATCAGAAGAGATATTCATAAACTGTAATTTCTTTTCATTTGTCAAGTGATTGTTCAGAAATCATCCCTGATCTTTGCTTAAAAATAATTTCATGAATAAAAAACATATTGTTGTAGTAGGATTGGGTGGCGTAGGCGGTTATTTTGGTTTTAAAATCAATCAAACCAATGAAACAAGTGGAAAATATAACGTTTCTTTTGTTGCCCGAGGTGAAACGTATAAGAAGGTAAAAGAAAATGGATTGACTTTGGTTTCTCCTGAGCATTCCAATTCAAACACCCGTCCTGATGCTGTAGTAGAGAACATCAGTGAAATCAAAAATGCGGATCTTGTTTTGATTGGTGTAAAAGAATATGACCTTGAAAATGTCTGCAGACAATTACTGCCGGTTATCAGCAGAGATACCGTACTGCTTCCAATGATGAACGGAGTAGATATCTACGACAGGATACGTACTGTAATTCCGGATCATGTCGTTCTTCCCACCTGTGTATACGTAGCTTCCCATATTAAAGAAAGAGGAATTGTAGAGCACAAAGGAAGCCCGGGCAAAATTATTGTAGGAAGAGATCCTGAACATTTTTCTGCTCCGGTAGAATGGGTTAAAGATGTATTGAGCGAAAGTAAAATCGAATTTGAGTTTAAAGATAATTCGCTGCATGCGATCTGGACAAAATTCATTTTCATCGCGAGCTTCGGATTGGTGACCGCCAAATATAATTCTTCTATGGGAGCCGTTCGTACTGATGAACAGCAGAAGAGCGAAGCTGCAGGAATCATGAACGAAATACAGCGGATTGCAGCTAAGAAAGGAATTGATCTGCAGGACGATATCATTACTGCTACTTTAGAAAAATCTTCTATGTTTCCTTTTGAAACCCCTACTTCTTTACAGCTTGATATCAATTCAGGAAAGAAAGATAATGAGCTGGAATTATTTGCCGGAGCAGTGCTGAAATATGGGATTGAGGAAGGTGTAGAAACCCCTTTTACTCAAAAAATATACAATGAGATCAAAGAGAAAATACGTCTAAGGTAAAGCCCAATTAAAAAACATAAAAATGGTCGGAAATTTCTTCCGACCATGACCAGGTCTAAACCCGCCTTTATTGAAATTAAATATAAAAGATAGAAATTTTAAAAATTCTCTGACTTCTTCTATAACCAACAGGAATCTGTTATTACCTGAGCAGAATATCTAAGCGCTGTGCATAAACTTCTGCCGGTCCAATAAAACCTCTTCCGTTTCCCGGTGATCGGGGTCATCCACACAGCAGTCTACAGGGCATACCGCTTTACATTGGGGTTCATCGTGAAAACCTTTGCATTCCGTACATTTTCCGGAAACAATATAATAAACCTCATCCGAAACAGCCGGATGATAAGCATCAGCATCACCTTCAGTACCATCAGGAAATGTTATATGTCCCGAAAGTCTGGTCTTGTCTTTCCAGCGCCAGTCGATGGCACCCTCGTAAATGGCTGAATTGGGGCATTCAGGTTCGCAGGCTCCACAGTTGATACAGGCATCCGTTATTTTTATCGCCATATAATCTGGATTTAAAAGATTGATAAAGGGGATTTCCTCAACGTCGGACGGATAGGAAACCCCCACTAAACTTAATTAAAGCAGTTCAACACTGTTCTTTACAAATAAGAAGCATAAAGCGTGCTAATTTTTATTTTTAACTCATTAATAAGCAGTAACTTCTACAGATAGATCATCCTTTAGGAATCTGAAATGAATTTGGAAGCTAATCTTCCGGGCGCAGTACATCTGAAGAATTGATACTTTCTATTTTTTTGGAAGTTGCAATGCGGATAAGCTTATCAAACTTACCGGAATAGAGGTCCGAAATTTCAGTTGAGCTGTCAGAAGCAAATAATGACGATCTTACAATAGGAACACTGAATGGCAATGGCCACGCACGTAAGGATTTAGCAATAGAATCCATAGTGTTGATTCCCTGCATAGCCTGCAGGCCATCAGCCCAGCAAACCAGCCCGACGGTTTTATCCGTAAGATAAGGTTCATATCGGTCGGCAGTTACTTCAAGCCAGTCCAGGCAGTTTTTCATTACTCCGGGAATGCTGCCATGATAAAGGGGAGCCAGCCAGATATGAATATCGGCATCCGTAAACATCTGGGTCATTCGTTCTACTGCCAGAGGAGTTTTAGTAAGGGTAACATCAAATAAAGGAATACCGGAATCTGCAAGCGTAAAAATATCAGTCTGAATTCCCTGCTGTTTCAGACGTTCTGAGAAATACTGCGAAATCAGTCCGGAAGTCGATAAGGTTCTTCTTTCCAGCGATCCGTTGAAGATAATTGCTTTCATTTTTTATTGTTTAAAAATTACTTTGGGTAATCCTATCTCACCATACATCAGGCTTTTTACCAAAGGCTTCAATAATCCGGCAGCTAATAAATACAAAGCAGGATCATAATTGGTATTGGCACGAACTACCACTTTCTGATTTCTATACTGCTTCAGATCCGCATAGATAAGACGGCGTTTCCAGAGATCGAGCAGAATGGTTTCCGCATTGTTTAAGTCAGCATAAGACGCATAAGGAGATAATTTTTCCATAATCAGCATATAGGCCCAGGGCGGGATGACAGCATCTGTAGAACAGATAATTCCTACTGCTTTTTCGTTGTATACAGAAAAATCCACTGCAGCAATTGATTCTTTAAATTCTTTTTCCTTCACAATCATTCCCATGAAAAGATGATCCTTGATATCAAATTCTACAATTTCCGTAGTTGGCCTGTAGTCCGAAAGGTCAAGAGCAATAATGCCTGAAGCCTTTGCTTTATT
Source organism: Chryseobacterium culicis (assembly GCF_900108365.1). Lineage (GTDB taxonomy): Bacteria > Bacteroidota > Bacteroidia > Flavobacteriales > Weeksellaceae > Chryseobacterium > Chryseobacterium culicis. The sequence goes on from NZ_FNWQ01000002.1 coordinate 107,863, forward strand.
GATAAATTTTTCCTCAGTCATACTTTATTATATTACGGGTTCATTATCTTACTTTTGATAGAGCTTCTTCATATTTTTTTTCAACTGCAGACCAGTCCAGTACCGACCAGAAGGCATCCAGATAATCAGCACGTTTATTCTGATAATTCAGATAATAGGCATGCTCCCAGACGTCTATTCCAATAATAGGAAAACCTCTGTTCATCGAAAGAATATCCATCATCGGATTGTCCTGATTAGGAGTAGAACTGATCGCCAGAGATCCGTTAAATTTTACAAAAAGCCACACCCATCCGGAACCAAACTGAGCTAAACCTGTTTTTTTCATTTCTGATTTCAGATGTTCAAGATTTCCGAAAGTAGCTGTAATAGCATTGTGCAGGATACCTTCAGGAGTAAGTTGGGGTTTCGGCGAAAGGATTTCCCAGAATAAGGAGTGATTATAGTGACCGCCCCCATTATTTCTTACCGCCGGACTGTATTCGCTGATTCTTTGCAGTAAGGAATCAAGATCAGGATTAGTTTCATTAGCCTGTGCCAGGGCAGTATTCAGATTGTCTACGTAAGCCTGGTGATGCTTTTGATGGTGGATCGTCATTGTTTCTTTATCAATAAAAGGTACCAGGGCATCATAAGCGTAAGGTAACTGGGGTAATGTAAATGGGTTCATCGTTTTATTTTTTTGATTACTATATCGCAAAGGTAAAAATATATTTTAATAAAACAACTTTTAATTTGTTTTATTAATGTTGTGTTTTGGTTGTTTACTGCATTGAAATTGTTTAATTTAAGCTTGATTTTATTGAGTTATAGAAAATGACTATATTTGTTGTTGAAAAATAAAACAACCTAAATATTGTCAAATGAAGAAGCCGGCTGCGGATCGTATTTTGATGTTTTTAAAGATGAGAGGTGAGGCTACATCGCTTCTTATCGCTGAAGAATTGTCGATCACCAAAGAAGGCGCCAGAAAACATCTGCTGAACCTGGCTCAGGAAGGACTGATCCGTTCCTCGGTGAAGAGTGAGGGAGTAGGCCGTCCGTCTACTTACTATACCCTTACTGAGAAGGGGTTGGCTCAGTTTCCGGATACCCATGCAGATGTGACGGTTCAGATTTTGAAATCAGTGAAAAATCTTTTGGGCGAAAATGCTTTAAACCTTTTAATCAGCGATCGCGAAAAAAATACTCACGACCGGTACGAAAAAATACTCTCCAATACAGAATCTCTGGAACAGCGCCTTGAATCCCTTGCAAAAGTCCGGAGTGATGAGGGTTATATGGCAGAATGGAAGAAAGAAGGTGATACTTATTTTCTGATTGAAAACCATTGCCCGATCTGTGCTGCTGCAACGGAATGCCAAGGCTTTTGCCGTGCTGAGCTATCCAATTTCCAGTCTTTGATAGGAAAGGATTACAAAGTGGAAAGAGTAGATCATATTATTTCCGGAGGACAGCGCTGTGTTTATAAAATCAGCCAGTAATTCATTATTCACAACTTATAATTTATCATTCAAAGATGGCTTTAAAAGCAGTAATATTTGATATGGACGGAGTGCTGATAGACTCAGAAAAATTCTGGACGCAGGCAGAACTTGATGTATTTTCATCGTATGGAGTACAGGTTACGGATGAACTGGCGGCACAAACCAGATATATGACCACTCAGCAAGTCACAGAATTCTGGTATGAAAGATTTCCGTGGGAGAATTTTGATTCCTCTGATTTAGAAAATAAAGTAGTCACCAGAGTGATCGAAATGATACAAAACCAAGACTGTACAATGTCCGGAGTGCAGGAGTTTATTAAAAATCTTAAAAATAATGAGTATAAAATAGGATTGGCCACTAATGCTCCTTTGCGTGTAGCACATGTGGTTCTTGATAAACTTCAGGTTCGTCATCTGTTTGATGCTGTTCACTCATCGGAATTTGAAACACAGGGAAAACCTCATCCGGCCGTATATCTTACTTCCGCGAAAAACCTGGGGGTTTCTCCCGAACACTGTATTGCTATTGAAGACAGCCATTCCGGATTGAAAGCAGCAAAAGCGGCCGGAATGCAGACCATAATTTTCACTAACAGTGATGAAAGCATGCATTCAAATCTTGCCGATTTTAAAATCTTAGATTTTAATGAAGGTTTTCCAGCCGTATTGGTTGAATAACGAATGGTGAATGGTGAATCCGCTTCGCTGTGAATTTTTTGTAAGTTCGAGATTCTGGGTTGCGTGATTTGAGGTTACGGGTAAACTATTCGTTTTTGTATGCAGGTATTTCTAATCAGCAATTAATTATTCACGATTGACTGCGCAGCAAACTGACAATTGACGAATAATTATGAATGTGAGTGGTCAATCCGCTTTGCTGTGAATTTTTTGTAAGTTCGAGGTTCTGGGTTGCGTGATTTGAGGTTAAGGGTAAACTATTCGTTTTTGTATGCAGGTATTTCTAATCAGCAATTAATTATTCACGATTGACTGCGAAGCAAACTTACCATTGACGAATAATTATGAATGTGAGTGGTCAATCCGCTTTGCTTTGATTTTATTAATGATCGTAAAAATTGACGATTGACTGCGCAGCAAATTGCGCACCCCGCATCTCAATTCCTCGTCAGAACCTCCATCAGAAGCAGAATAGAAACCAATTTTTTAGATGACTGATATTCCGGATTGAGTTTCTCGCGGATTTCTCCCAAAGCTTTGCTTAATTTGTTACTTACGGTCTTATTGCTGATTCCCAGTGCTTCTGCAGTTTCATGTACAGACCTGTTTTTGCGGATTCTCATATCATATACCTGCTGTTCTGTAGAAGAAAGCTGGGAAACTACCTCATCAATCATGGATAAAAGATCACTGATCTCATTCTCCTCGAGGATTTCATAATACTCAGAATCTGCAATTTCAATTTCATTGGGAATATCCAGTTCATCAATACTTAAGGTAGGTGGTGTTTTTTTGTAGCTGTTATAAAAATCAATGATACGATAATGAAGATGGCGGATAAGATACCCTCTTGCACTTTCTGCATCATCAGTCTGTATCACATCTGTATTCTCAAGAATCTTCATCCATAGATTCTGAAGAATTTCTTCAGAGACTTCTTTATCCCGTGTCCGTACAAAAACAAAACGATACAAACTATCCCAGTATCGGTCATACAGCAGCATAAATGCAGGGCGGTCGCCTGATTTTATTTTCTTTAATAATGTATAGTCTGTTGCGCTCATATTGTAGTGACAAAATTACCTAAAGGAAAATTAACTTTTTGTGAACTTTGGGTGGGTTAAGATTAATTATTTCTGAAAAAACGGCCCGAAATCAGAGGTTAATGTTGGGTAAATGTGAAAAACAACGAAAATTATTAACAATTTAATGTAAATGTGAATATAATATTAAGAATGCGCCGGGGAAGTTTTTCATTTTCAAAGTCTTATACATAGAAGTATCTGTGAATACGATGAAAGACTCTATGAAAAAACGCTTGACCTATAAAAATATTGAAGCCTTTGTTTTCAGACTTTGGGAACGGGAAGTTTCAGAAGATAACATTTCTGAAAAAGAAAATGAGCTTTTAAAGCAATGGAAAATCATTGCAGAAAAAGACCTGGATATTGCTCATCTTAAAGAATCCAGAGAAAGGATATTATCCGGACTGGAACATTATTTTCCTCAAAGAGATATACGGTCTGCAAAAAGTTTTAAAACCCATTTTTATAAAATTGCGGCCGTTATTATTCTGCTTTTATCACTTGGCTGCATTTTCACGTACACAGCTTTCACTAAGCCACATGTATACTTTGCAAAATATGAAAACAAAACGGTACATCTTGAAGACGGATCGGTAGTTACGCTTTTGCCGGGCGCTGAGTTGACGGTAGCCCAGTCATTTCCTGCTTCTACAAGGATTGTGGATCTGAAAGGAGATGCCATCTTTTCTGTAGCGAAGTCGAAAACACATCCTTTCATTGTTCGTGCAGATGGTTTCAGTACTAAAGTATTGGGAACGGTATTTAAAATCTCACAATCAGGGAAGAAAAAAGCAGTTGATCTTTATGAAGGGAAGGTTGCCGTATCATCTCCGGGCGTTCCGGTTTCTTTCCTTACACCTAATCAGAAATGGACCAATTTCGGGATTGCTCATACCACAGCAATTGTTTCATTGAAGCCAGTAAAGAACTCAGCAGGTAAAGTTCCCGCAATATTGTCCTTAAGCTTTAATGATGTTCCTCTGAAAGAAGTGGTCGCAGTGCTGGAAAACAGTTACGGAACAAAGGTTCTCTATCCTAAGGATGCCGAAGATAAAAAGATCACCGCAGATTTTACCGGAGGCACTGTGGGTGAAAATATAGAATCACTGGCCTTTATTCTGGGGCTGGAAGTACAGAAAAAAGAAAACACCTATATCCTTACAAAATAAATCAATATTCAAAAAAATTAAATAATCATAATCAAGAGAACACTATTAAGTATGAAAAGTTTGAAATGTGGGATAACCATAGCAGCCTTATTTTTTACGGTAGCCGCAGAGGCTCAGGAACTGGTTCAGAAAGTAACATTTTCCGTACCGGCCAACAGACCGCTGATTGAAGTTTTAGAAGAATTTGCCGGAAAAACAGGGATGAGACTCGCTTATTCTAAAGTGGATATTAAAGAGCTGAAGGTAAGAGGAGTGAAATGTGAAAATACTTCCGTGAACAACTGCCTGAAGGATATTACCAGCGGACTTCCTGTACTATACCGTCTGCATGGTGACCTTATTTCTGTAAAATATGAAGGTTCAAACATTTCCGTACCGGGAAACGGACGTATTTCCGGTAAAATAGTAGATGAGGTGGGAAATCCCATTACCGGAGCAGAAGTGAATATCGCTCAGAAAACCGTGATCACAGACAATAACGGAGATTTTACAGTAGATCTTCCTTCGGGAACTTACACCCTTACTATAAAAGCTTCCCGATATAATACGCTGAAGGTTGAAAGATTATCTGTTACAAACAGAGAAACCAATTCCGTTTCCTTTGCACTAAACAAAGCTTCGGATAAGATTACCGATATTAAAGAAGTTAAAATTACTGCATCCCGTAAAGCAGATACCCAGGCAGGACTTCTTGCCCAGCAGAAGAAAGCAGCCCAGATGAGTGACGGTATTTCAGCAGAACAGATTTCAAAAACTCCGGACAGCGATGTAGGAGGAACATTGAAAAGGGTAACAGGAATCACTACGATTGATAACAAATATGTGGTGGTAAGATCAATGGGAGAACGCTGGAACACCGCAGCGATGGACGGCATTAACCTGCCCAGTACGGAAGCCTATAATCAGAACTTTTCATTTGATATCATCCCTACAGCAATGGTAGAAAGTGTGGTGGTAAGCAAATCTGCAACACCGGATATGAATGCCAGCTTTGCAGGAGGCTATGTGGAAGTGAGAACAAAAGATATTCCCAATGAAAACTTTACAACGGTAACCATGGGAACCTCTTATAATGATCAGTCGGCATTCAAAGAATTTCTCACCCGTAAACGCGGAAAGTATGATTATTTCGGGTATGATGATGGAACCAGGGATTTCCCCAAAGGACTTGAGCCAATGAACAGGACAGACCCCAGGTTTTTTGAACAATCCAGACAGTTTACCAGTGATAATTTCAGTACCTACAAAACAAGAGGTGACATGGGGTCTAACATTCAGCTGGCCTTAGGTAGAACTTACACTCTTAAAAACAGTAATAAATGGGGATTTGCCGGAGCATTTGTTATCAGAAATGAACAGAATAAACTGGATATTGACCATACAGGAAGAGGAAACTGGCTGGATACAACGGGAATGCCTGATGCCGGCGGGCAGATTCCATTCTACAATTTTAAAAACAGCGGAGCTTCCTACAATTATAATTCTACGCTGGCCGGAATGCTGAACTTCGGATGGCAGTTTGGAAAAAACAGAATCTCTTTCCGTAATTCATATACCCATATTTTTGATAATACCCTGACAAGAGTAACAGGCTGGAATGAGTACTCAACCGGAAGTGGAATGGCAGCCAATGCAGAATTAGCATATAATTATTTCTACAATGGAGTCATTCCTAATAATGATCCTGCTCAGATCAAAAACTTAGACAGACCGTATACCGATAATACCAATTATCCGATTTTTCAAACCCTTTTACAAAATAAATTAGAGGGAAATCATAAAATGGGGAATACAGAGATCAGTTGGTTCGCAGCCCGTACAGGAGTAGCCTCGGACACCAAAGATTATACACAGTATATTACCCGGTATGATTTTATCGGAAGTGAAATCCTGACCTTCCATAAGATCTATAATTCGGGAGCGGACTTCTACAGAGGATATATTGAAAATAAGGAAACAGATTACAACTATGGCGCTTCCGTGAAATGGGACATGGATGCCGGAAGTTTTAAAAATACCATCAAAACCGGATATGCCGGCGCTCTAAAAACCAATACCAATCAACAGCAGAAATTTTTTCTTCGCGTTGATGAAAACCGGAACGTTCCGAATAGCGAGAAGAACTATTTGACGATGTATGGCTCTCTCGCTGACTGGTTCAATGGTTCCCATTATGTTCCGGGGGGTATTGGATGGGAAACAAGAGCTCTTTATAAAAACGACAGATATGAGGGAGAAGTGGACCAGCACGCTGTTTTTGTGATGTTTGATAACCGTTGGAAGAAATTAAGACTGGTCTGGGGACTTCGTGCAGAATATTTTAAGTACAATATGATTTCCCAGCAGCTGGATCCTAATGATTCTAAATACATCACCAGAACAGCTATTGATGATAAACCCTGGCAGTGGATGCCATCCGTGAATTTTACGTACAGCCCTACCCATAAGATCAACCTCAGGCTGGCGTACAACAAATCTGTCATCCGTCCTCAGTTCAATGAAAGAACAGGACTGCCATACTTTGATCCTATCGCCAATGGTTTAATATACAATACCGAATTAACCTCTTCTGTAATTAATAATTATGATTTCAAATTTGAATGGTTTCCAGGGCTTGGTGAGATATTTTCTGCAGGGTTGTATTATAAAAATATTGACAGACCTATTGAACGTGAAGGTCATATTTCCAGTGAGGGTAATCTGTTTCTGTACAATGGAAATTCAAAAAATGCAAAGCTGATAGGAGTGGAGGCTGAAGTGAGAAAAAGCCTCGGTTTTATAGCAGACGGAACTTTTCTGGAAAAACTTTTCGTCAGCGGAAACTTTACCTATAACCATACAAAGGTAGTAGCTTTTAAAGACCTGTATAAAACAGGTGATAATGACGAAACCTATGAAGTTAAAAGGCCGCTTTACGGGCAGACTCCATATGCGTACAATCTGGGTTTGATCTATGACGGAACCCGATTAGGATTGAGTTTTTTGTATAACGCCAAAGGAGATCAATACATTACGGTAGGATATGCTTACAAAGGGGAGGAAATACAGCGCCCTTACGCCGTAGCGGATGCCCAGATCTCTTATAAGTTCCTTCGTAACAGAAATTTTGAAGTGAAATTCAATGTAAGAAATCTCTTCAACAGGGTAAAAGAATATTATAACAATTTCAACTCTTATCTCGCCGCAAAAAATGGAGGCGGAAGTAATGTAGGCACAGAAAGAGAAGCCTGGGATCTTCTTCCCGGAGCCACTGACAGATATGATAAAAACATTGATAAAATCATGTTTCGGGCATACAGCGGAAGAATATTCAGCCTGAGTGTGAACTATACTTTTTAAAATAAGACACCAGACAAAATGATATAAAAAGAGCTCTTAAGATAGAGGCGTACAGGTTTCGGGAACCTGATCAAAACTGAAATAATACTGATGATGCGCACAGCAGTACAGTGAAGAAAAAACCGGACGTTAAGAGCTTTTCCCAGGCATTAACGGATCTCACGGGAACTCCCGCAATGCAGCTCCTCCTGCAACGATGGGAGGAACACCAAAAAACAAATCAAAGGAATAGTGAGGAAGATATTCCTGAATAGTAAAAAACTGATCTGGTATAAAAATAACACGACCGGATTCTACTAAAAATTATAACAATGAAAAGACTAACTCTAATTGCAGTGGCAGCATTATCTCTTACAGCTTGTCAACACGATCAACTGGCAGATTCATCATCTCCATTCGATATGAAATCTACTTCTGCTGAATACCTTACAGCTTCGGCGCTTCCGGTAACCAGCGTTAGTGGAGCTATTACTACCAATACTACATGGAGCGGTGTAGTAGAATTAGATGGAGTTGTAACCGTAAAAGATGGCGCTACCTTAACAATCCAGCCGGGTACATTCATTAAAGCTAAGCCAAACACCAGCAACACCGCTACAGGAGTTTTGGTCATTGCAAAAACAGGAAAAATCAACGCCGCAGGTACAGAAGCTCAGCCTATCATTTTCACAAGCTACAAATTACTGGACGGAAATGAAGATACTACTGCCGCTCCTGGTGACTTCGGAGGGGTGATTATCTTAGGAGATGCTCCTACCAACACGCCTTTCACAAAAACAATTGAAGGATTATCCGGTCCGGATTTCTATTACGGAGGTACAAATGCTTCTCACAACGGTGGAACACTGAAGTATGTACGTATTGAGTTTGCAGGGTACGATCTGTTAGCTCCAAACTCAGGAAATGAAATCAACGGTCTTACTTTAGGAGGAGTAGGAAACGGAACTACTTTGGATCATATTCAGGTATCTTTCGGAAAAGATGATTCTTTCGAATTCTTCGGAGGTACTGTCAACGCTTCAAACCTTGTATCTTTTGCGGCGGATGACGATAACTTTGATTTCGATAACGGATATACAGGAACCATCACCTGTGCATTAGCTTTGGCAGATTACAACTCTACGCACAGTCTTAGCGGATCAAGTCCTGATTCTAACGGTATCGAGCTTGATAATAATGCGGACGGTTCTTCTACATCACTGTTGACGCACCCTGTTATCAACAACCTGACCATCATCGGTACTAAAAACTCTACTCAGGGAGCTTTGTATGAAAACGGTATTCACATCAGAAGACACGGAAGATTAACATTGAATAATGCGGTTGTTACCGGTTATCCTGTAGGGATCAAAGTAGAAGGTACAGGTTCTGAACTTTCTTCAGCTTCAGCATACAACACGATTCAGATCCATGGATTTAATACTTCTGTTACAGGGACAGGAACAGCAGGAATCCCTGCCGCTAATCTGCTAACAGGTACACCTGCATCGCTGTGGGGTATGAGCCAGCCATTCTTCAACGAAGGAAGCTGGAACGTATCTCCAAGAAACTGTGGAAACTTCCAGGGGCTTTGGACAAAATACAATTTCACAATTGTAGAATAATAAAACCTTTACACAGCAGGGAACAGCGAAAGCTGATTCCTTGCTTTTAATCAAAACATTAACAATCAGCATTATGAAAAAAATACTTTTATCATCTGTTCTGTTTTTATCCCACCTTGCTGCAGCACAGACTCTTGTATGGGGAAATTCTTTTGATTCTCCTGCTGATCTTCAGGGATGGACATTTCATGATCTGAACGGGAACAGCAACGGATGGGTGCAGGGACAGAATATCTACCACAACGGAACAGCTTTAGCGTATGGAACTGCTGGAGTTCTTCGTCATTCCATCAGTTTGGTGCCTACCGGTAATGCTACAGGATTCGCTACAGAAAATGACTGGATTATTTCTCCTCAGATTGACCTTACGAACACCGCAGGTACTGTTACTTTGGCTGCCAACATCGGAAGACAGAGATCTACCCACACCATTGTTGCCAGAGACCTTTTTATCTATGTCAGTACACCGCAGAAAGAAGTTCCTACATTGGCAGATTTTCAGGCAATGACCGTGGATGCAGGGGGTAATGACGTTCAGAGTCTTTATAAAATACAGGTAGGAGATTCAGCCAATCCGTTTCCGGCAGATCTTACCGAGTTTGTACAGTCTCTTGTAGATCTTTCTGCTTTTGCCGGAAAGAAAATCTATATCGGAATGTGGGCCAACAGAAAAGCAAGCGGAAATAATATCCAGAATATCAATATTGATGAGATCGGAATATATGCGACAGCATTTTTGGGAACTAAGGAGGTAAAAAGAAACAGAACTGCTACGCAAATAGCAGAAAATCCGGTGAAAGAGTCTTTACAGCTGCGCCTTAACCCCGAATTGAAAGAAAATGCAGCAGTAGTCAGTATCTACAATGCAGCAGGACAGAAAATGCTAACGACCCGGTATTCCGGAACTATTTCCGTACAGGGACTTATCTCAGGGACTTACCTTGCCGAAATTACGGATGGAAAGATTACGGAAAGATTGAAATTCATTAAAAAATAATTTTTCTGACCTTAAAAAACTGCCTTTAGAAACACCAGAAATTAAGAATACAATAATGGATGATATCTGAAAAATATTATCCAGAACATATCCAACCAGTTTTTTTATAATTATATATTGCCCGGCCTGCGGGTTGGGCAATATTTTAAGTTTTACCATGAAATAATTTAAGAAAGATGAATAAAATCTTTGTATTACTCCTATTTTTTACCCTACTTTTTTCATGTACAGACAGCAACACGATGGAATTGTATGATAAAGTACAGAAACCCGGCGAGGTGAATATCAAAGGATTTTCCAAACCTGATGTTCTTCAGCTGAGGTTTAACGGGGAACCTGTATCCATTGACGGTAAAACGTCTTATACCAATAAAATAGAAACCCAGCTTCAGTTTGTGCTGGATCAGGGAGAAACCAATACACTGTCTGTATATAATAACGAAACAGGCACCGAAATCGCAAAATACAGTATTACCTATGACCATATAGATGACTTTAAAACCTTAAACTTTTTTAATCTCCCCGGAATTTATTTGCAGACGTATGCTGTAAAGCCTCAGGTCAACCTTGGGAAAGTAGGTTTCGAATTTATTTTTCCTAATCTGGGCGAATTGTCCGGAACCTCATCGAAAAATGTAAAAGGGATTTTAAAAAGAGATAATGGAGCAGTGCTGGCTGAATTTGACAATATCGGAAAAGATAATTTTACAGCATTGAAAACCTATAACTTTTACAGCTCTACAGCTCCTGTATATCTGGAACTGTACAAACCGGGAACTACAGAACCTTATGCCGGATCTAAAATGATTCAGGTAAAAATAAAACAGCACACCGGTGCAAATATGATCGTCCTCCAGGAAAAAATGGAAAATGGAGAATGGACTGTCAAAGGAGATATAGATGTGGCAGAATACCTGTAATTGCGTATGAAAAATTTTTTAATACTTCAGTGCATTGCCATCGTGGTCTTTCTCATTTCGTGTACGAATAATAATGACGAAAGCACTCCCGTTTTTCCGGAAGGAAGCACAGAATCTGTGAATCTCTGGGTTCAGGACAGTATGAAACGGTATTATTACTGGGCAGATGAAATGCCTGCAAAGCCTAATTATCGGCTTCCTGTAAAAGATTTTTTCAAAAGTCTGCTTTCTTCCAAGGATCGGTTTTCTTTTATCGTTAATACTGAGGATTCCTCTACTTATCCACGTTCTGTAAGAAATATGTATGGGTTTGATTACTCTGTTGTTCAGCTTGCCAATAATGAAGTAGTTACCGTAGTAAAGCTGGTGCTTCAAAATTCTCCGGCCTTCAATTCCGGGTTGGAAAGGGGGATGATCATTACCAAAATCAATGGAAAATTAATGACAGCAGCAAATGCCGAAACAATGGCTTCCTCTATTAAAGATCAGACTGTTGTAGAACTTACCGTTGGAAAATGGCAGAATGGATCTGTTACCGGGGAGAAAAATATCACGGTTTACTATGGTTTTTCTTTTGAACAGCCCATTTTATCTAAAGTTTTCGAAAAAAGCGGTAAAAAAATAGGGTACCTGTATGTGTATGATTTTCCGGACGGAATGACTCAGACGCTGAACCAAAAGGTTGGAGAATTGAAGGCTGCCGGGGTCCAGGAACTGATTCTCGATCTCCGTTACAATTATGGAGGCTCTGTATCATCTGCGGCTGCACTATGCTCATTGATTCCTTCGGGATTATCGTCTGCTTCTCCATTCATCATTTTTAAAGGAAATAAAAATGGGGGTGAAGTAAAAAGAACATTTGCCCAACAGATTGCTTATGATCCCAAAGCTCTTGATTTTACCACCTTACGGGCCAATGCATTGGGATTACAGAAAGTAATTATTCTCACATCGGGCAGTACAGCATCAGCAGCAGAAATTGTTATCAACAATCTGAAACCCTATATGCAGGTTATTCAGATGGGAGACACTACACTGGGAAAGGATATGGCAGGATTTATAGTGGAAGACAAACGTAAACCGAGAAAAATTTCATGGCAGGTACATCCTGTGATTTATAAAGTATTTAATGCCAGCGGAGCCGGAGAATACAGTAACGGAATTGCGCCTCATATTAGCGTTAATGAGTTTTCCGTTTTGCCATTATTACCTTTGGGGGATCCCAATGAAACGCTTATTTCTTCTGCACTAAACGGAGGATATCTTAAATCTACCGCTCCGGAGAAGAATACAGGTGTTAAGATTTTATATCAGAGTGACGTACCGCCTGTGATGTTGGATAAGTAAAAAGTTCATAAGCTTCTTATCCTGGAATAAGTTTATCATTAATAACAAAAAATAATAAATAATATATCGAACTGTAAAAGGAAATTTACAATATCCTCTTTACCAATTCGGAAAATCAATAAAATCATAAAATCATGCAGGGAATAGAACCAAAACTTCACATGAACCTGACCAGCCGTATCGAATATTACCGTCTGCTGATAGAAGCTGCAGAAGACCCGGAAAGCCAGCCTTCAGATGTGATAACTCAGATCTCAGAATTAGGTAATCTCTATGATGAGTATCTGCTCAATAAAAAGAATCTCGAGAACAGCATCAAAAATTACCGGCAATACCATAATGATTTGAGAAAGAAGCTGACATCAAGACTTCGGGAACTCAGGAGAAAAGCTAGACAAAAATAAAGTCTGAAATGCACTTTATCGGTTGATTTTACTTTGAAATGTATACCTTTATAAAATCTAGCTGAAGGATAAAGGACTTATGAATTTTAATCAAACAGAATTTTCCGGTTATTTACAGGTTTTTTGGCAGTTCTCCTGGCCGCAGTGGGTAGTGTTCAGTCTGATCATTAATGCCATTCTGTACCTTTTTTCTATTGGCTTATACGTTTTCATCGAAAAGACTTGCCGGAAAAGTCAGTTGCAGGAGAAAAACCACCCGGTAACCAGATCCGATTTTTACCTTAGCCTGATGACCGTGGTATGTAACAGTTTTGTAATGCTTTTAGGTGCTTTTTTGTGGAAATCCGGATGGATCATTCTGGGACAGACGCAATCTGTGTTCAGGATAGTAGCGGAAGTTGCTGCTCTGCTACTCTTAATGGATCTTCTCATGTACCTCTTTCATTTCGCCGCCCATTTACCTGTTGTCTACAAAACGTTGCACGGAAAACATCATGAACACGTCAGTACCAATTTTCTGAGCCTTTTTGTGCTGCATCCTTTTGAAACCATAGGATTCGGTTTAATGATGCTGGCTTTACTCACCGCCCATGATTTCTCAGTAGTTTCTATTTCAGTTTATCTTTTGCTCAATCTTATCTGGGGAACCATAGGACATTTGAACAGAGAATTTTTTCCGGCTTCTTTTGACCGCTTCTTTGTGGGAACAACCAGGTTTCACAATCAGCATCATCTGGATGAAAGTAAAAATTTTGGATTTTATACTTCGATCTGGGACAGGATATTCGGAACGTATAAGTAAGAATTGATGTTATAGTTTCAGATGAGTCAATACTTTCTTTAGCAGTCCGTTAAAGTTTTTCAATTCTTCAGAGGTGAGTATAGAAGCTGTCTGGTGGGTGATCGCTTTACGGAAGGTTTCAGAATTATCTATAACAAATCTTCCCTTGTCCGTTACTGAAAGATGATATTTCCTGTGATCTGTTCTGTCCTGTTCCCGGATAATGAAATCATGGGTAATCAGAAATTTCAGTTGTTTTGATATCGCTGCCTGGCTGATATTGAAGGCCGTTGATATTTCCCTTCCTGTTGTTATTCCTTTTCTCAGAATAAATTCAATAATATTATAATGAGCGGCAGTTACTCCGTTAATATCGCCCCGGTTCATATGAGCCAGAATAAGGCACTGAAAATCAGTAAATGTGTTAAAAAATTCTTTTTCAATAGGTTTCATGAGAAATATACTTAACTTAGTTAATTATTAACAAAGTTAAACATTTTTACCATGGAAAATATAGAAATTACCAATGCCCGGCAGAATAATCTCAAAAATATTTCCATTAAAATTCCCAAATACAGGATCGTAGTTTTTACGGGAGTGTCTGGATCCGGAAAATCGTCTTTGGTTTTTGAAACTATTGGGGCCGAAGCACAGAGACAGATTAATGAAACCCAGAACAGTTTTATCAGAAACCGCCTGCAGTATTATGGTGTGCCGGATGTTGACAAAATTGAAAATCTTAATGTTCCTATCATTATCAATCAAAAGCGGTTGGGTGGAAATGCCAGATCTACTGTGGGAACAGCAGCGGATGTGTCTGCTTCTCTGAGGCTGCTGTTTTCGAGAATGGGAGAGCCGTTTGTAGGATATTCCAATGTTTTTTCATTTAATCATCCCCAGGGAATGTGCCCTGAATGTGAGGGGTTAGGCTTTGTTCAAACGTTGGATATAAATGCTTTAATTGATCGGGAAAAATCATTACATGAAGGCGCAGTCCGGTTTCCAACTTTTCAGCCGGGCGGATGGCGCTTAACAAGATATACTTTGTCAGGTTACTTCGATAATGATAAAAAACTGAAGGATTTCAGCGATAAAGAATGGGAAACCCTGCTCTATGCACCAGAACATAAACCAGAACATCCACATCAAGAATGGGGAAAAACCGTACAATATGAAGGAATCATTCCAAGGATTGAAAAGGCGTTTCTCAAAAAGGATTCTAAAGAAAACATCACAAGAAAAGATGCCCTGAAACATGTTGTTATTACTAAAACATGCCCTTCATGCAGCGGAAAACGATTAAACGAAAAAATCTTATCCTGCAAAATTCAGGGAATGAATATAGCCGACTGTATGGCACTTTCTGTAGATGAGCTGTCGGAATTTATTACCTCTCTGGATGCGGGTCCTTATGAAGTTGTTATCAAAGAGCTTTACGCAAAACTGCAGAATATCATCACAATAGGATTGCAGTATCTGACTCTGGACAGAAATACCAACACCCTTTCCGGAGGAGAGTCTCAGCGTATCAAAATGGTGCGCAGCCTCGGAAACAGTCTGATTGATCTTTTATACATATTTGATGAGCCAAGTATTGGTCTCCATCCAAAAGATCTGCAGAATATCATCACCATTATGCAGCAGATCAGGGATAAAGGAAATTCGGTTTTAATAGTGGAGCATGATCCGGATCTGATCAAAATGGCGGATCGGGTGATCGATATAGGCCCAGGTTCAGGAAGAAATGGAGGAGAAGTGGTATACAACGGGACATTTAAAAATTTAAAGAACTCCAAAGGTAAAACAGGCTCTTATTTTGCAGAAAAACCATTCATAAAACAAAAATTCAGAAAGCCTGATGGTTATCTGGAAATTAAAAATGCGAACAGATATAATCTTAGCAATGTAACGGTACATATTCCCACCGGAATCATGACAGTGGTAACGGGAGTGGCAGGATCTGGCAAAAGTACTCTGATTAATCGTATGCTGCCGGAACTTTATCCTGATGTCACCATTATTGATCAGTCTTTATTTGCTGCAAGCGCCCGTTCCAATGTGCTTACTTACCTGGGGATATCAGAAATTGTGCGTAAGCTTTTTGCACGGTCTAACCATGTTTCAGACAAAATGTTCAGCAGAAATAGTGAAGGGGGCTGCAGAAACTGTAAAGGATTGGGAATAGAAAAAATTGACCTTGCTTTTATGGATGATATTGAACAGCCCTGCGAAGTTTGCGGAGGTTCCGGTTTTGATCCTGATGTGCTTCAGTACAGATACAATGGAAAAACAATTGTAGAAGTAATGAATATGACGGTTCTGGAGGCCATTTCTTTTTTTGAGGAAAAATCTATTGTCAACAATTTTGATCTGCTGATACAATTAGGGCTTGATTATCTGACTTTAGGACAAAGACTGAATAGCTTTTCCGGAGGCGAAAGGCAGCGCCTGAAACTGACCAGAGAACTGAAAAATACCAATCAGATCATTATTCTGGATGAGCCGAGCACAGGCCTGCATCCCAGTGATACCCAGAAGCTGCTGACCTTTTTTAACGGTCTTGTAGAGCAGAATAATACACTGATTGTTATAGAACACAACCTGGATATTATTTCGCAGGCAGACTGGATTATTGATATGGGGCCGGGTGCAGGGAAATTTGGCGGCAAAGTGCTGTTCGAGGGAACTCCTCAGGAGCTGTTAAAAAACAAAATATCATTCACCGCAGCGTTTCTGAGGAAACATGTTCAGTAAGAAAAGCAGTGCACACGAAAAGTTAATCATCAGAACCCTGCAAAAAATAAGGGTCTACAGATGTGAGCCCAAACCAGAAGTTTTTGCTTAATGCGGGGTGCTCAGTAAATCCTGAACGATAATTTTAGATTTTTCTATCAGTTCATTCGATCTGTAGAGCTGGCTGGTCAGTATGGAACTTTCAAAAAGGAGATAAATATGGGCTGAAATGATATCATTC
The DNA here is from genome assembly GCF_900108365.1 of Chryseobacterium culicis. Taxonomy (GTDB): domain Bacteria; phylum Bacteroidota; class Bacteroidia; order Flavobacteriales; family Weeksellaceae; genus Chryseobacterium; species Chryseobacterium culicis. The sequence continues at coordinate 124,650 of NZ_FNWQ01000002.1, forward strand.
TGAAGATCTTCATTGAAACAGTTTCTCAGTTTATTTTTATGACCGCGGATGACACGGTGGATTTCTTCTTTATCCGCAGGAATTTCTGACAGAATATTCAGAAAGCTGCATCCCCGGAAATCTTCTCTTTCATTCATGTAAATTAGGAAATCAAAAGATTTTTGGAACTTGTCCTGCACTGTTTCTGCTGCAGCTGTGAACTTGTCAAGCTCAGATACCCAGTACTCATACCTCTTATTAAGGAATTCAATACAAAGGTCATCCTTAGATTTAAAATGCTGATAAAAACTTGCTTTTGAGACGCCCGCTTCTTCAATGATCTGGTTGATGCCTGTATTGTTATAGCCTTGTCTATGGAAGAGAACCATTGCTGTGCTTACTATTCTTTCGCGGGGTTTAGGCATTTTGTGAAATTTTTACAAATGTAAAAAATAAACAGACTGGTGTGTCCGAAAAAAGAAATAATTTTAAATAAATCCTCGGGCATAATAAAGCTGGACCACAAAGAAAAGTACGGTGAAAAACCAGACTACATAAGGATGGTAACTGAAATTATTCTTCAGAATATAATGCAACGCTTTGAAAAGCTTAAATATTCCGATAATTCCAATGATGAGAAAAACAAGAAATACCAGGAAAAACAAATAGTCCCTTGTTCCATACTCGGTCACCTTACCCAGATGATCCAGATAAGATTCCACATTTAAAGTCTGTCCCAGGAACATCGCTGAACTGATCAGTATAAAAAACGGCGTTGAGGTATAAACGGTGGTATAAATAAACGAAAACAGCAGCGTTCTGAAGGTAACGGTATTTACTTTTTCCTTTTTGTAGCACAATAAAGCAACACTGAAGAGAACTGCGGTAATGTTATTTATTAGAAATATAAACAAAGCTTTTTCCACCATGCTTAGTCCTTTGATCTTCGAAATAATATGATGCTCACCACCATAATCCATTAAAAGCACGGAGACAATTACAGATGTGTACACAGAAAGTTTGATGGGAGAGAGGTAGTCATGAAAACGTTCCGCTTCTTCCTTTTCCATCTCATGGACGGAAAGATCGTAACAGCGGCGGGGATCCTGAAACAATTTGAAGATGGTTACCGGAACCAGCAATATTTCAATAATAATCTGCAGACACAGCTTTTCAAAGCTATCAATCAACTTTTCAAACATATATACGGATATTGGGGAACAGAATATGCAATTTACTTAAATTTTGAATGATATTGCCAAAATAGGGCTGTACATAAAAAAGAGTGCATGATCCTAATTAACCATCCACTCTCTGCCTGTATAAGAACTGCTCCCAGTGTTATTTGGGAAGTCCTCTTTTTAATGCGTTATTCGCTATTTCTACCGCTTTTCTTTCTTTCCAGTCCATATATCTTTTTTTGTAACGGCCCTTCATAAAGTTATCAAAGTTACGCTGAACGGCAAGGTTCCAAAGAGAATGTGCTTTTACAGCCCAGCTCTTGTCCCATGCGCGCAGAGAGATAGAGAAAGAGCCGTCCAGATATTTCATCCAGTGCCACCAGCCGGTAGGCATGAATAAAGTATCACCATGTTCAAGAAAACACTCGATGCCTTCAATACCGTCCAAAGCCGGAAATTTCTCAAAATCAGGATTGGCAATATCGTAATCTTCCAGAGCATAAGTCGCATACGGAAGTTTGTAAAGTCTGGATTTCCATTTGTATTCAAATAATAAAACATGCTTTCTTCCATTGAAATGGGTGTGGAAAATATGCGGCATATCAATATCATAATGAAGGAAAGTCACCGAACCCTTGCCTCCGAAAAACATACTCGGATATTTATCCAAAAATCCTCCCATCAGGTTCTTTGGCGGAACATAATCTTCCAGAAGCTTGGGAGCAAACTTGATAGGATCAAAGAAAAATATTCTCAGATCGGTAGGCTCCCGCTGAATAAGGTCAACGTAATCACGGAATTGCATTTTCGTCGTTGGGGTATTAATAGGAGCGGCAGGATCTGCTTTGGAACTGTCATAAAGGGGAACTTCAACGTCTCCTACTACTTCTTTCATATACTCCATCGTCCATTTTTGGTAGGCAGGCCATTTTCTCGCCATATTTCTGATTACCACTGGCTTACATGGCTTTAGATATTTTTCTCGGAAATCTTCTTGTGAAATATCATCTACAATATCAATTGGTTTAAGGATTATTCCCATTCGTTCAAATTATTAAGCTAAAGTATTAAATATTTACGATAATAAAATGAAAAGAATTAAAATTATTTGGAATTGATATAAATAAATGATAAAATACGTGTTTTGAGTTCTTTTTATTGGAGTTATTGTGCTGGGATTATAGTCTTTAAACTTTTAAAACAGGCAGTATGCAGGCTGTAATGAGTGTTGCAGAATATAATTATTGTATGTATCATTGTGGTATTAAAAATAATCATGAAACACCTGTCATCACTATTTCTTCTGCTTGCTTTTTCAAGCGCTTTTTCACAGAAACCTTCCAAAATTTTTACTTCGGATATTGATCATTTCTGGGTAGCTTATGACAGCATTCAAACCACAGACAGCTTCTCCAAAAAACTGGATTTGATAAAAAGGTTTTATACCGGTAAAGCAACAAAAGGCTTAAAGGCTTTCATGAATGCCAGGGGGTACAATGACAGTCTTTATGTGAAAAATATTGAGAATTATCCGAAATTCTGGAATTCCATACGATCCAATACGCTGACGATAAAAACCAAAACCGACGAACTGGAAAGGAGCGTTGCGAGGCTGAAGGAAATATATCCCGAGCTTAAAGATGCAGAAATGTATTTTACCATTGGCGGGCTTAATTCCGGAGGAACGGTAAGTGAAAATACGGTATTGGTGGGAGCTGAAATTGCCACAGGATCTCCGTCTACCGATGTTTCGGAATTTCAGGACGAATGGCTGAAAGGCGTTTTTGCAAAGCAGTCTCTCGATAATATTGTTTCTCTCAATATTCATGAATACATCCATACCCAGCAGACCGGAGACCGCAGAAGGGTATTAAATCAGTCTATCAAAGAAGGATCTTGCGACCTGATTTCAGAGCTCGTGATGAACAGACCGCTGGAAAGAACATATTTATATTACGGAGCTGCTCATGCTGCTCAGGTGAAAGATTTATTTAGAAAAGAAATGTTCACCGGAAATTTTTCCAACTGGCTCTATAATGGAAGAGATAAAGGTGAAAGTGCAGATTTAGGATATTATGTAGGCTATGAGATCAGTAAGTTATACTATCAGAATGCCAAAGATAAGAAACAGGCCGTCAAAGATATTATTGAGCTGAATTATAACAGTGATAAAGCCGTAGAAAACTTCCTCACTCAATCTAAATTTTTTAAAGAAAAAACTAAAGATCTGATGAAGGAATACCGGAAAAATACGCCAGATGTTGTGAAAATAACTCCTCCCAATGGTTCTTTAGCGGTAAGTCCTGATACAAAAGAAATGAGAATTACCTTCTCAAAAGAGATGGTACCGAAATATTATTCTTTCAATCTTTCCGATAAAGGAAAAGAATACCTGCCCATCACCAAAGTAATAGGGATGGAAAATAGTGATAAAACTCTGGTTCTGGGAGTAGATCTTAAACCCAATAAAGAATATGAATTTATCCTCACCAATAAAGGTTTCAGATCCAAAGATGGCTATTCTCTTAAAGACGAAAGGCTGGTGATCAGGTTTAAAACCGGAAACAAATAATTGGATTGATGATGAACGATAACCAACTTTTATATACGACGTCAATCATTTGCTTTTTGCTTATTATCTTAACTCTTAGGCATTATAAAAAATTCGGAATCGTTAATGTGATCTTGTTTTGCCTGTACAATTCTGTATTGTATTATCATTTTATATTCGACAGCAGTGGAGGAGCCGGTCTTGTATGGTGGTTTTTCCTAATGGTGTTATCGGCATTTCAGATGCTGATAATATTGATTTATTTTGTTGTCAGAGCCTGTCAATAGAGAGGTAAAATATGATTATAAAGTCTTAAAAAGAAAGTGATGAAGAAAAATACCATAAGAGTATTTGTCATAAACGTAATGATATTGTCTTTAACAGCCTATATTCTTGGGCTTACAGACTCTGCATTCACGCAGGTTTATCCATCAGAAAATAGGTTTTCGTACCTGATCAGCTCCGTAAAGTATTTTGTACTCTGGGTTCTGCCTTACTGGTGGCCGATCATTACGGTAGGTGCTGTATTATTAACCTTTTTATATGCGGTGATTAGAAAAAATTGATGCACAGAGCAAATTCCATTTCGCCTGAAATAGGTATCTTTAAATCTTTAATCTACAGTCAATCCTTTGAAAAAACTATTGCACCATTTAAAATTCAGATTCCATCAAAGCTTCAGACTGCTCAACCTGAACCCAAGAAAAAGTGTACCTGTCCTGCTTATTCTGGGTGGGCTGATGATCATGAAACTGCCTGACAATTACTATTATCCACCTTTGCTGTTTATAATGATCCTGCTTTTTCATCATGAAAGAAAAGACATTCCTTTTTTGAAGAAAGTTTTTGTTAAAAGCTGGCGGTGGGTAATTATACTGGAAGCTGTAGTTATTTATCATATTCTGCTTTTTGGAAACATTCATTATACAGCAGACAGCATGGCCTTATTTTCATTGCCGTTATTTATTTTACTGGGTTTTATCAGCCCGGTAATAAGACATGACGCCGCATTTCACTGGAATTTTATTCCTGATGATTTATTTGAATGGAAAAGCTTTCTGAGAAAAAACACCTGGCTGGCAACTTTGGGATTGGTGATCATCTGGTGTTCGGCTTATCATCCTGTAACATTCATTCTGGCCGCGGTATTGGCGCTGGATTACCTCTCCCATATTTACGAGCTGAATGAAAACAAAGAAATGCTTGAAATGTATTTCAGAAAATATACCTTAAAACAAAAACTGAGAAGAAATTCACTGTTTGTTAATGCTTTACTTCTCCCTGCGTATGGCCTGTTTCTCATTTTGCATCCTGCGGAAAGCTTATACATTCTCTATTATTTTGCCTTTATGAACCTTTATTTTCTATTGATTTTAACCAGAAAATACAGGCAGTATCATTATAAAGAAAAGAGTAATTATTTTAATCTGGGCGTTTTTATAGAGTATACCATATGCAGCCTGGCCATTATCCCAGCCGTATTTATATTGAAAAAAAATATCAGGGAAGCTTCTCAAAATATCAGAACCTATGTTGGAGATTAATAATATACAAGTTCATTTTAAAAATCAAAAAGTATTAAACGGCCTGAGTCTGTCCGTGGAAGAAGGCTCTATAGTGGGATTACTTGGAAAAAATGGAGCCGGAAAGACAACACTGTTTGAAACTCTTTACCAATCTGTTCCTTTTTCAGGAACTATTACCTGGAAGAATGAACGGCTGAAACGGGAAATGATTTCCTATCTTGAAACTGAAAACTACTTTTATCCCTATATGACAGGAGAAGAATATCTCGCTTATTTCACTTCAAAAAAAGAAAATGAAGCTACAGATATTATTGAAAAATTCAATCTCCCTCTGAAAAAGTATGTACAGTATTACTCCAGTGGAATGAAAAAAAAGCTTGCGCTTGCCGGGATGCTGATGCTGGATAAACCCATTGCTATTCTGGATGAACCTTTTAATGGGGTAGACTTTGAAGGGGTTCATATCCTTTATGATATTATCAGACAGCTGAAATCCGAAAACAAAGTAGTCATTGTGAGTTCTCATATCATCGAAACGCTTTTTCATACCTGTGATAAAATAGCCCTTCTGCAAGATGGGAAAATTGAAAAAATATACAATAAAGAAGAATTCAGCCAATTGAATACACTTAAATTCTAGAGGTGAAATTTACATTTTAACGATTTTAACCAAGCCAGTCAGGAGAATTTTTATTAAATTACTCCTGCAAATCAAACAAACTTGTTGACTATGAAAAACCTAAAGAAAATCGCGAGACAAAGTTTAAAGACGATAACCGGCGGCCGTCCACCAGCAGCCAGCGAATGTAAAGCATGCGGCTGTCCTACAACTATCTGTTATTATCTCAACGGAAACGGTGGCGGTGGAGGATGTGGAGACATTCTTTGTGCATAATCATCGCTCATGAAAAAACCTTCTACTTTTTAGAAGGTTTTATTTTGATTAACGCTTAGAAATTGTATATTTCTTTCTGATAACCCTACTTTTTATAAAGTAAAACAGTAAAAAAATTCTTATGCCTGAATTTTTTCATGATAAAAGACTGTATTATACACCTATGGAGTTTGCATTAAGCCATATCGGGGGTACCTGGAAAATGCCTGTACTGTGGAGATTACAGGAGATACCTCTTCGGTTCAGTGAGCTTAAAAAAGATATTCCCCATATTACAGATAAAATGCTGACCAGCCAGCTTCGTGAACTGGAAGCCAAAGACATGATCCATCGTGAAGTATTTCCTGTAGTTCCGCCAAAAGTGGAATATAGCCTTACAGAGAAAGGAAAAAAAGCAATTCCGGTAATTGAAGCCATCATGAGCTTTGGTTATGATCTGATCAAAGATGAAGGAATTGTCTTTCCGCCCAAAGACTAATAAACGCCTGTTTCTGCATAAATAAAGCTTTTTTCATACCTTCACCATAAAATTGATTCTACAGTATGAAGCTGAAACTAGGGATATTAGACCAATCACCTACAACAGTGGGAGGAAGTGCTGCATCTGCATTGGAAAACAGTATCAGTCTTGCTTTGCTGGCCGAAGAAAAAGGCTTTCACAGCATTATGTATTCTGAACATCATGGAGTAGAAGCGTACGGAAGTTCCAGCCCCGAATTACTGGCAGCTATTGTACTCAGTAAAACGAAAAGAATAAAAATAGGAACAGCCGGCATAATGATGAGAAACTATTCTGCCTATAAGATTGCAGAATGGACCAAAATGCTTTCAATACTCTATCCGGAACGTTTTATTCTCGGTTTGGGAAAAGCCCCCGGAGGATTGAAAGATGCCGTGATGGCACTCAATAATCATAAACCGGTCATTCTCTCCGATATGGAAAAGAAACTGGAAGAAATCATTCAGTTTATAAAAGATGAAAAAGGAGTCTATGACGGGCTTATTGCACAACCCACCCAAGTAAACCATATCCCTGAAATAATATGGCTGGGTTCAGGAATTACTTCCGCCAGAGAGGCCGCGAAACATGGTATTGGATATTCTTTTGCGGCTTTTATGAACAGTGATAACGGCATGGAAAATACACAAGCTTATCTCCGGGAGTTTGATGAGACTCAATATTTTGCTCAGCCTTCTTTACAGATAGCCGTAGCAGCATCGGTGTCAGACACTCTGGATCAGGCCAGAATGAATGCCTACGGCATGGCCTATCAGTTTTTACAGTCACGGAAGTTAACCAGTCCCGATGCGGTTCTTCCTACCGAAGACATAGAGCAAAGAATTTTGGGTACAGACGGCGAAGAAGAATTTTTAAAGGTCTTGGACAGGATTATGATAGAGACACCACTTTCCATAGGTCAGAAACTACATCAGGTTGCAGAAAAATACAATACCGATAATATCCTGATATTATGTAATATGCATCGAGAAGAAGACCGTATCTATACCTATAAGAGTATCATTGAAAATACCCAATAACCCTTCAGAGTATTTGAAGATGGGCTATAAAGGGTATATTTTAACAAGAAACTAAACATGAAGCAGGATAATTCGATATTATATATCATGACAGGTGGTCCCGGAGGAGGAAAAACGACTTTGCTGGATGAATTAAGTAAAAAAGGACTGATAACGGTTCCGGAAGAAGGCAGAAAAATTATAAAAGAACAGATTCATATTGGTGGAGAGGGACTTCCCTGGCGGGATAAGGAACTTTTTGCCCATCTGATGTTTAAGGAGTCTGTTAAAACGTATAAAAGAATCAGGCAGCTCCTGAACCCGAAACCCGTTTTCTTTGACCGTGGAATTTTGGACACGCTGGGCTATATGAAGCTTGAAAATATTCCCATTCCGGCATCAATGGAAGCAAAAGCCAGAGAAATGACTTATAATACCACTGTTTTTATTCTGCCGCCGTGGAAAGAAATCTACGAAAATGATCCGGAAAGAAAGCAAAGCATAGAACAGGCTGTTCTTACCTTTGAATGTATGAAAGATATTTATCGCGAGTACAGCTATAGCCTCGTAGAAGTTCCCAAAGTTTCGGTAGAGAAAAGAGCAAACTTTATACTGGATGCTATTTCGTATACTCATTAGGATTAATTGCTCAATCATCAATAATCATTTGTAACATGAACCATCTTTCCTTTGAAAAACAGCTTATTGAAATGGCCCGCAAAGACCTTTCTCTCAGAGAAAAGCTATTAAAAGCAGGTAAATTGTCCGGAGGTTATCATCCTGAAATGGAAAAAATTCACAGAGCTCACGCAGAGCAGCTTCGGGAAATTATATCGGAGATCGGTTTTCCTACAGTTTCAAAGGTGGGTAAAAAAGCAAGTGATGCGGCATGGCTGATCATCCAGCATTCCATTGGAGAACCTGAATTGATGAAAAAATGCCTGGCTATGATGGACGAAAACAGTGAAGATATAAATCTTACGAATAAAGCCTATTTGTATGACCGAATTCAGGTCTTTCAAAGTAAGCCGCAAAAATACGGAACACAGCTGACAGCGGATGGAGCTATTTATCCTGTCGAAAATAAAGAAAACTTAAATCAGGAGCGTGAAAAAGTAAATTTGCCAATACTTTCAAGGGAGGAAATCAATACAATTCCGGCGCCAGAAGAAATTCCGGAAATAGAAAGTAAAGATCCGGGCTATACAGTCTGGCGAAAAAAAACTGGCTGGATTTAAAGTACTATTATATTTCGTATTTATATTCTGATCGGTTCTGGTCTTACTCCTTCAGTAAGGGCCTTGGATCAAACAGTACTTTTAAAGACTGAATTTTTTCATTTTTGATTTCATACCATCCTGAAGATTCTATGGTTTGTTCTCCCATAGCAATCATATACCAGAAACATACATCTTCGCCCGCTGTGAAAGTTTTAAGAATTTCATATTTAAACTTCATCTTCTTCATATCCTGGATGTATACAGAAGCACCTTCTCTCTTTCCCAAGACTCCAGTAAATGTAAAATCAGGATCCAGACAGCTTTCCGCCATGTCAAAATTTTCTTCATTCAGATATTGGATAAATTGTTCCGCTGTATTTTGGTGTTTAGAATTCATAAAAATGTTTTTAATAGAAAAGACAAAGTTAGCAGGTTACGCAAAATTCCGTTTGTGACTGTAATCACAAAACAGTTCAGATTGTACATTATTTTAAATCGGAAATTCTGCCTTTGGCATAAGCAATCTGTTCTTTTTCCTTGTCCTGATCCGGATTGTTTTTAAGATAAAGCTGGTAATGGGTGGCCGCATTTTTCGGCTGTTTAAGATGGAGATCGTAAAGAAGTCCCAAACGATAATAAATGATATTACTTGTGCCGAAAGTCAGTCCTCTTTTATAAGCAGCCACTGCTTCATTATACCTGTTTTTAGCCTCATCAATACCAGCCAGTGCAGCATAGTATAAGCTGGTATGATCTGAAATGGCCTCATCAATTGTCTTTTGAGCATAAATACCTGCATTATCATAATCTTTCAGTTCGCGGTAGCTTAAAGTCATGAAGTATAATGTACCCTCGTTTTGTACGCCTTTAGCTTCCAGCATTTGATAAAGATTAATGCATTTCCGATAATCTTTTACATAAAAATAAGCCTGTCCCACATCATTCATTACATTCACATCAGCATGATTTTTCAAGAGTTTTTCTCCGGTTTCAATCACCTCTGTATACTTTCCCAGCTGATTGGCAGCCGGTAATAAAGCTTGCTGTAAAGTAAAGTTTTCAGGGTCAGAAGCAATTGCTGCTTTCAGGACCTCATAAGCAGGTTTAAACTGTTTGAGACCACTGTAAGCCAAAGAAAGATCATAAGCTACATCCGGATCAGTATTGTTCAGGGTATTGGCTTTTTTCAGGTAATTAAGTTGGGATTCAGGAGTATCGGCATGGGAAGCAAGCTGTTTATATGCGCTGAAATTGAGGCTGTCCAGCTGAATAATCTGCTGAAGATATGCCCTGGCATGAGATGCGTTGCCACGTCTGGAATTAATGCTGGCCAGGCTGAATAGAGTAGGGATATTATTCGGTTGTATGGCATTGATTTTCTGGTAGTTTTTTTCTGCTTCCGGCAGTTTTCCCGCCATCATATTACAGTAAGCGATTTGTGAAAGCGCTTTTAGATCCTGGGTGTCTCCCGGATACATACGCTGAAGATACTGCGCAGCATCAGCATAACGCTGTGTTTCATAATATTCCAGTAGCTTTTCAGCATCAATTTTTGCAGATTGAGCATTCATATGGCTAAAGCAAAACAATACAATGCACAAACCTGTTACTAATTTCATCATGGTTATTTTTTTAACTAAAATATTGGATATTTAGTAAGCATCCAAATTTAAAAATCACTTATTTGGGATTTTTTGCATCTTTGTGAATAATTTCTGAGTACAATCAAAAATTTCTTTCTTTATAATTCTTATATTCACCCCAGATAAAAGTATCAGAGAAAGCCTGTAGATATGGAAATAAAAAGTGTACAATCATTCCTGGATTATTACGAAAAAATAAGAGAAAGAACCAGCCGGATCATCAGTGTTGTCCCTCCTGAGCATATTGATTTTACGTATAAACCTGGAAAATTTACCATTGGAGATCAGATCAGACATATTGCTGCAATAGAAAGGTATATGTATGGAGAAACCATTTCCGGAAATAAAAGTGCCTATCCGGGATGTGGAAAAGAACTTGCTGACGGGTATGAAAATACCGTCAAGTTTTTTAACGAGATGCACCGTCAGACGCTGCAAATTATCGGAAAGCTTTCTGATGAAGATCTTACCCGCAAATGCTTAACCCCTGCCAATAATGAAATCTCTATCTGGAAATGGCTGCGTGCAATGATAGAACACGAGATTCACCACAGAGCTGAAATCTACATTTACCTGAACCTTCTGGAGGTAAAGACCCCGCAGATCTACGGATTTTCTGCAGAAGAAGTGCAGGAAATGAGTATAAAATTATAGAATACTAATTGATGAATGTATATTTTTCAGTCGGTTGAGGTTAATTTGTATATTAGCCCATTCAAAAAATAATAATGACCAGATCTGTTATCATTCCCCTTGTATTGCTTCTAAACAGCGCATATGCACAAACAAAGTCACTGCTGAAACCGGGAGATACTTTACAATACATTCCGCTGTCTCATAAGCCTTCGTGGATTTCAATACAATCAGGAGAGGCCAATCTGGGAATTGCGTTATTTATGGATGGAAAAAAACTGAAAGAACAGGATGATTCCAGAGGAACAAAAAGTGTTGAGCGATTCTATTTTACCCCGGAAAAAGGAAGGAAATATGAGCTGAAAATCTGGGCCAAATCCTATATAGAAAAAAGCAGGCCAGCTGAAGTTTCTATCACAGAATCTAAGAATACATCAGTTCTGGATGGGCAGTTCAGTCCTGACCAGTTTGTAGAAGATCTCAGAACATTCCGTTCGATCAGAGAAAAAGCCAATTCGGGATTGTATGTGTACAGAACCAGAAAAGAAATTGACAGCATTTACCGGCAGGCTGAAACGGAGGCTGGAAACAGTAAAAATATTTTTGATTTTTATAAAGTCATCGCAAATGTGACGGGATTTGAAGGAAGCTGTCACAACTATACAGATCTGCCCAATCATGCTTCCTATTATCTTACCCAGAAACCGGAATATTTACCCATTACGCTAAAAAATGTTGACGGCCGCCTGCTTCAGGATTCTAAAGATGTGGCGATTCCTTTAGGCGCCGAAATCCTTTCTGTTAATGGGGTTCCTGCCAGAGAAATGATCAGCCGTTTTTCTAAATACTATTTTTCTGACGGATATTCCATGCCGTACAAAGAAACGACGGGTTTTGAGAGAGGCATGCTGGATAAGTTTTATATAGAATTCGGAACACACAAGAAGTATGTTATTACCTATCAGTGGAACGGAAATATAAAAGAAATTTCATTGCCCGGAACATCTTGGGAAAACTTTAAAAAGCTTCAGGATTCAAGACATTCCTTACATTTTGACCAAAAACTGCTTTCAGAAAAATACAGTTTCACGAAAGAAGGAGAAGGAATATACCGATTATCTTTGAGGGGATTTGATTTTGCCACCGGAAAAGAAGATCCTGCTTACAAAAAATTCAGTGTTTTTCTTGATCAGATGATGGATACGCTGGAACGGGAGAAAATACAAAATCTCATCATAGATCTCAGAGGAAATACCGGAGGTACGGGAGCGCTCTATGAAAAAGTGTTCTCGTTCTTTACCCCAAGGCCTTTCCGTGACAGCCAGTATGCATACACTTTGTTCAATGAAGTTCCCCTGGAAGAAAAGCTGGTAATCACTCCTCTTTTCCTTTCTAATGGAGTAAATGACAAACATGGACTCAATGCTTATCTGAAACAGCTTTATCCTAAAGAAGTTCAGGGAAAATATTACTGGACAGATGATAAAAATCCTTCTATTATGCCTGATACCCGAACTTTTAAAGGACAGCTTTATCTGTTTGTAGATCAGCGGGTAGCTTCTGCAGCCTCACATTTGGCTTCACTCATTAAATCTTACACCAATGCCATAGTCATCGGAAAAGAAACGGTAGGAGGGTATTATGAGCATAACGGACATCTGCCATTGGTTTATGAACTTCCCAATACAGGTATTCAGACAGGATTTTCTATCGTCCATGTGATTCAGGATGCACAAAACCTGCCGGATCAGAAAAGAGGGCACGGTATTATACCCCATATTAAAGTGCAGCAGTCTGATCAGGAATTTCTGGATCAGACCGATGTCTATCTTAAAACCGTTTCAGAACTCAGAAAACAGAAACAATAAAGCATTGAACTATCCTATAAAGACCCTCTGAAATTCATTTTCGGAGGAGGTTGTTGTATAGTGTTTTTTAGGTTATTTCTATTTTATGTGATAAATTTATTATTTTAATGTATTAAAAATTGTTAAATATCCTTCTGATAAACAGATATTTATTTCTTTTATTTTATCATTTGTTTTAGAAATATGAAACAAAAGTCGTAGAACTACTACAAAATTTCAGATTGCCTTCAGAAAATTTTTTGAATAGAGATTAGCGTTTTATATTTGTAAGACCACCAATCCAATTACAAAAAAATTAATCATGATTATATCTTTCATCTCATAACCATAAATACCGGAGAAACCCCGTAATATAACAGGGTGTAAAGCAGAGGTATTTTCTGCTTTACCATTTTACAATTACGCATATACCCTGTTTAGATCTTATTATCTGCATTCAATTTCCCGAAACAGACTGCAGATAACGAAAATGTATCTGAGTGACCTCGGATAGATTTTAGCCTTAAAACTTGACACCCAATCAATCAAAACAGTATAATTATGTTTCAGGACGATCATTCACCCAAAACGCCTGTTCCCCAAGATAAAATTCCGGCTGCAAACAATATAAAAGAAACACTGAAGGACCAGGCAGTGAGTAAAGCGGCCAGGGAAGTACAGGAAAAATCAGGCGGAACCGTTAAAAAAGCAACAGAAAAAATGGCTCAGGCCCAGGCCTACACAGGAATGGTTCAGAACGGTTCTCAAATGTTCATGAATCAGGTTAAGCAGCCTAATCCCCCTACATTGGTTGAAGACAAAGTATGGTCCAAACAGCCCACATCCGGAATCTATAATGCCAATACAATCCCCGGCAATCAGGTAGCGGGAATCAACCGTGTTGTAAAACTTGAAATTGTCATTGACGGAAAAGTGCTCAAGCATTTCAAGCATTTTCAATTAAAGCAAAGCGCTGTTAAACATCACGAATTTGATCTGACGCTGGCTCACGACACCTTAGGAAGTTCAGAAAATCATAATCTGGAAGAAGCCCAGAACTTTCTGGGAAAAAGAATCACCGTTATTTTCAGGTACAAGGATGTTGAAGACGGCCCGGAAAGAAACTTTGTAGGCGTCATTACAGAAGTAGGTTTCAGCCAGGAAAAGGGTAGCCTCGGAAATATTGTTCTTACAGGATCAAGCCCTACAGTTCTTTTAGATGCGGCACCCCATATTCAGAGCTTTGGAGGTGCACAGGAAATCAGTCTGAACAGTATTGCAGATCAGGTCATCAAAGAAGGCTTAGGGCAGAATACCTTTGATTTCAGAGTTGATGCAGCGCACGGAAACGTTTCGTACAGCTCACAGTATGAAGAGACCCATTACAATTATCTCGCAAGAATAGCAGAAGCCTATGGAGAGCAGTTTTATTATGACGGTGAAGTTCTTCATTTCGGTAAGCTGCCGCCTCAGGAAAAACCTGTAAAGCTGACTTATGGCAGCAGTGTAAGCGATGTAAAGATAAAAATGAAAGCTCAGCATGTAAATCCGTCATTTTATGGATACAACAGCAGCAAAAATGAAAAATTAACCGCAGGCAGCTCAAAAATCAATCATACTTCAGATATTGCTAAACGGGCGTACGAAATTTCAGAGAAAACGTTTACAACACCGTCTCTAAGAGTGGCTCCCATAAAAGCTGTGTCTTTCATGGATGTGGAAAATTCCCAGAAAGGAACAGCAGGAAGCAAAGCATCAGAAGTATTTGTCATTTCAGGTGTTACAACAGTACCATTCCTTTATCCCGGCTGCATTGCTGATATCGAAATGAGAAAAGCAGAAAGCAGTGAAACTACTTATTTCACCAAGCTGATGATTATAAATATGGATCACGAAGTAGATGCAAGAGGATATTATACCGGAACATTTGAGGCCATAGCTTCGGATACAGGGTTTATTCCGCGTCCGGAGTTCCATTTTCCCAAAGCAGATGCACAGTTTGCCAAAGTGATTTCCAATACAGACCCTCTGAATCAGGGAAGAGTGAAAGTTCAGTTCGACTGGCAGAACGGTTCTACTACCACAGAATACATCAGGGTAATGACTCCCGATGGCGGCGGAAGCGAAAAAGTAAGCAAAAACCGTGGCTTTATGGCTATCCCGGAAGTGGGTGATCAGGTTGTGGTCAATTTTGCCCATCAGCACCCCGACCGTCCCTTTGTAATGGGGGGAATGTTCCATGGCGGAGTAGGCGGAGGCGGTGGTGCCGGAAATAATATTAAAAGTTTAAGCAGTAAGAGCGGGCATACGATGAGCCTGGACGACGCCGGCGGAATTACCGTAAGAGATAAAGACCAGAATTCTGTTTTTCTGGACGGAGCAGGAAATATCACCATCGACAGTAAAATTTCTATCACCCTCAACTGTGGAAGCAGTTCCCTTTATATGGATAAAGACGGAAATATTCAGATCAAAGGAAAAGAAATATTTGTACAGGGAATCAATATCGGAGTGGGAGGAACATCCAGTATTGGAGTGGGAGTAGGGCCTGAAGACGGAGATCCTGTTTCGGGAATCGGAATCAAATCAGATACGCTTGATGTCGGAACCACCACTCTTTCCATGAGAGGAGATACGGAAGCCAATCTCAGCAGCGGAGGGAAAATAAATGTGGGCGGCGGAAGTGAAACCAATATTGTAAGCGGAACCGTAAAACTGAATTAAAAGCAGATGAATCCCGTAGATTTGGAGTTGGTCAAATTAAAAAGACAATGGCAGAAAGTCGTTTCAACAAACGAAGAAAAACCTATGCTGATCTGTACAGGAGAAAAACATGAAACCGATCTTTTTGACGGGTTTATCAAATCAAAACTTTCTGAAGATGAAGAAAGCGATGACGTTTTTTTACTCCATTACCAGGAATTTAACGGCATGAATTCCTTCGGACAGACCTTACTGGATGAATGGACCGAGTTCTACGAAATGCTGAAAAAAAGCGAAGAAAACATTCCATACTGGGATCTGAAGAAGCCGGAAGAAACCTTTACAACAGATGCCTATAAAGCATTTTATCCTTTACTGGAATTAAAGAAAAACTTCCCGAATATTCAGCACCCCAAGATCTACCTTTACATCGCTCCCCTCAGAATCAGTAACAAAGAAGAGTTGTCTTTATGGGTGAAGGAATGGTGCAGCATCTGTGAGGCATCAGAAAATAAAGATATTAAGCTGGTCTGGGCAGAGCATCACACCTACAGAACACTGTCACCGATTCCTTCAGCACACAGTTTCAGGGTAGAAGTGGATATTCATCAGCTGATGCAGAATACTGCGGCGCATACCAACCGGAAGAAAAACAGTCCGGATACAGATTTTCAGCAGCAGATTCTTGTAGCCAGTAATCATTTAAGTAAAGAAAGATTCAAAGAAGCGGAACATGCCCTGAAAACAGCCGTGAAGCTGGCTAAAGAACAGAAAAATAAACAGGGTGAAATCTCTGCCTACTTTATGCTTACCCAGGCTTATACGGCAGACAGGAAAAAAGAACGTGCAGAAGATACATACAGGACGATATTGGAAGAAGTAGAACCGGATTCACCCCTGGCGGTTCAGATGTACATGAATTACGGGAGCCATCTCTTGGGAAGCTCAAAGAAATCCAAAGCAGAAAAGATATTCGAAAAAGCTGCAGAAACAGCACAGAAAATTGGCGAATATGCAATGGCTATCGAATGTTACAGAATCATAGGAACCCTGAATGATACTCTTCTTAAAAAAGATACAGTGATCAGGTATTTTGAAAAATGCCTTGATATCGCAAAAATAATGGAACCTTCAGCCAGAGAACAGAGCAGTCTGCGGTTTGTAGCCTCAATGCTGATTCTCAAATACGAAGGCGATCAGGATAAAAAAACAAAACTGGACAATGAAATGAAGACGTATTTTGGCGATGACTGGAAGGTAAGTGTAGAAAGACCAAAAGCCGGGTAATCTCAAATTAAAAGAATCATGGCAGATCTCAATAAAAAAACAGTAAAACCCATCAAGGTTGAAAAACCGGATATGAATCCGGACCGCTCCCTGAGGGTAAATGCAGACGTTACTTCGGTAAGCTGGGACAAAACCAAACAGGGCTGGAAAAACGGGATGAAAAATAATTTCGACTCCCTTAATCCTGTGTCTATGGCTAAATCCATTGCAGGAGGAGACAGCGCTCAGCCGGCGAAGGGGAATGGCGGCGGAGGTGGAGACAGTGCTGTAACCGCAGAAAAAGCCGCTCCGGAAAGCAAAGTGAAGCTGATCAAAGTTAATACACCCGCAATGCCGTCCACCGCTATTCAGCATACAAGTAAACATTTTGATATTGTTCTGGCCATTGATATCCACTGGACGTTGATTCCGCCGCCGCCATCTTTCATGTTAATTCCGCTGCCATTACCGCATCCGTTTATCGGGATTGTTTTTGACATCATGGATTACATTACCATCACCATTCCGATTCCTCAGTTTGCGAGAAACCTTATGCCATCTCTTCCGGAAAGCATTCCGATGGGAGGCTCCATCTACGTTCACGGAAGGCATAAAGCCACTACTACGACCAGTGTAATGGGAGTCTTGATTCCGTTCAGGCATATCACCTCACTTATTCCGGTATACATCATTCCTTTTCCTCAGGAAGCTCCGCACGAAGGAGAGGTGTATTATGGTTCGCAGACCGTTCTGGCGCAGGGAAGTAAGATGAGTGGAAACCAGCCTCAGCAGGTGCTTACCTGTATGGGATTTCCTTTCGGAATGACAATGCTTCCTGCTATGCCGGACAAACCGAAGAAAAATCCACTGGCGTATTTCGCCTTTTACAATAATTTTTCAAGCATGTATATCCAGATCAATACGGGCGGCCCTGTATTGGTGGGAGGAGCTTTTGTTCCCCATGTCTATACGCCAGGCGAAATGCTGATGCGTCTTGCCGGTATGTTTTTAATGAGAAGCCTGACCAAGAAAATCGGAAAGCTGGGAGCAAATGGCTTAAAGAAATTCAACAACAGCGTTCTTAAGAAAGCACCGTTCAGCAAATTCAAATTGGCTAATGCATTGTCTAAGAAGCTTTGTCATTGGGGGTTTGAGCCTGTCAATTTAGCCACAGGCGCTATGGTTTTTGAATGGGATGATTTTGAGGTTCAGGGAAGCACCCCTTTACAATGGAGAAATGTATGGCACAGCGACAGACCTTATGATTTTGGCCCTGTAGGAAACGGTGTTTTCAATAACCATGATCTGTTTATTCTTCCCGAAGAAAACAATAAGTTTGCTGCTTGGATGCATCCCGACGAAAATATATCAATGCTGATTCCCGCCCCGGAAATCGGAGAAGAAATGACCTATTTCAGGGGTCAGAAAATAGGCCAGTACCGGCCAAGCAGCAGCATCTGGATAATAAGGAAAGGGACTGATATTTATACCTATCAGCGTTTCCACCATGCTGCAGAAGGACCCATCTATAAAGTCATCCGTATTGAATATGGAGACGGAACAGTCAGAGAATACGAATATGAAGACCGGAATATTGTTCTTAAAATGATTAAGGACCTTAACACCGGTAATAGTATAGAAACGGTTATTCATCCTGAACATAAAAAAATCACAGAAGTATATTACTGCTATAAGAAACAAAAAGATCTGCAGATCCGGTATGAGTATGACGGCCGCGGAAATCTTACCCACGTCTGGGATCTTCACAAAAAGGCAATTGTCTTTGAATATGACGGAAAAAACCAGGTAGTGAAAAGAACCAACCGTAATGGAATGAGCTATCAGTGGAAATATGATAAAAACGGAAGGGTAATTCATACCAAAGGTACAGACGGATATATGGAGGGAAGACTTCAGTATCACGATGAAGAAGGTTTCACTGAAGTTATTTATCCAAAACAGAACAGCAGAACAGAAGAATATCATTATGATGAAAACTTTCTGGTCTATAAGAAAGTAGACGGAGAAGGTGGCGAAACATGGTATGATTATACCGCTCATAATGAACTGAAAATGATAGGATCACCTGAAGGCAGGGTAGAAGGATTCACTTATGATGAAATGGGAAATATTAAGACCTATCACAGCCCGGATGGAGAAGAATACCATTATCGGTATAACGAATTTGGACAGGTCACAGCCCGTTTTTCGCCTTCCGGAACTTCAGAAACATGGAGTTATGATGAAGATGGTAAACTCTTAAGCTACACCGATCCCACAGAAGAAACCGTTTACTACGAATACGCCGATGGTGAACAACTTCCTGAGGCCAGCAGAAGAGGAGATATTATCACCCGCTATCATTATAATCAGAGAGGGCAGGTTACTCTTATTACCAACAGTGCCGGCGCTGAGCAGTATCTGAAATATGATGAATATGGAAGAATGCTCGTTTTCAGCCCCAAACCATTAAACAGAACCATTCTGAACAGAGACAGGATGGGAAGGGTAATAGAGGTAGATGAACAGGGACAGCTTCCTTTAAAGCTGCGTTACGATGCTTATGATCTTCCGGTATACGCCACAGACGGCCGTGCAGAATGGCTTCTGAGCTATACCCCATTGGGCAGCCTGAAACGTAAGGTAAGACGCAATGCCCTTACCAATAAAAAAGAAGAAACGGTAATTTTTGGATATGATGCCTATGAAAATTTAGTAAGCATAACCAATGAAAAAGGAGAAATTTATTCTTTTGAAAGAAATAATAACAATGAAATCATTGGAGAAACGGGCTTTGATGGTCAGAAAAAATTCTTTGTAAGAGACAAAGACGGGCTCATTACCCAAAGAAGAACCCCTCAGGGAAAAAATACATTCTATGAGTATGATTTAGGACGAAGAATCACACAGACTCATTATCCGGACGGAACCTGGGAAGCTTATCAATATGATACCTCAGGATTACTGATTAAAGCTGATAATGAGGACAGCAGCATCAGTTTCCAGAGAAATAAATTAGGACAGATCATCAGTGAAAAACAGGGTGAACATTCCATTCGGTATGAATATGACGGCCAGGGAAATCTCATAGGCCTACAAAGCAGCCTTGGGGCAGAAATAGAATATGCTTACAATGATCTGAGACATCTTAAGACAGTCAGAGCAGCTACACCTGAACTTCAGCTTCCATGGCAGATGGATCTGAATATCGGCCAGAGCGGAAAGATACTTTCCCGTGAAATGACAGGCGGAGTAGAAAGTACTTTCGAGTTTGATCATATCGGAATGCCGGTAAGCCAGAAAGTGAAAGTCAATAAAACGGACACAACTTTCCATAAAGATTATGACTGGGCCGCCGGAGGCCGGCTGTTCCATGTTCTGGACAGAGTGACGGGAGGAAGAACCAGATTTGACTATGATGCATTTGGAAGTCTCATCGCTGCAGAATACTCAAGTGGTGAAGTGCAGTATAAAAATCCTGATGCCACAGGGTGTCTCTATGAAAGTGCTAAAAGAACCGACCGTGTTTACGATAAGGGCGGAAAACTGATGCGCGACAAAAACTGGTTCTATCACTATGATGAGGAAGGCAATTTACTGTTAAAAAGTAAACGTCCGATCAACAATGTCCTGCCGGAGAATCACGAAGAAGAAGATCTCGTGCATCCTTACTACAAAACCATCGCCTCAGACTGGCTGAATACTCCTAAGCTTCCGGACGGAATCGATTTACCCGATGTTAATCCAATACCTTCCGCAGAAGTGCAAAACCCGGAATGGAACCCTGGCGACTGGGCTTATTGCTGGCATGCCAACGGAATGCTTACCAAAGTAAAACGTCCCGATGGAAAAGAGGTCAGTTTTAGCTATGATGCACTGGGAAGAAGAATATCAAAAATTGGAGCAAAGAAAATAACTCGTTATATTTGGGATGGCAATGTCATTTTGCATGAATGGAGTTACGATATTGATGAAGTACCCGTAACCTCAGTAGATGACGACGGAAATGTCATAGCAGGAAAAGAACCTGTACAGAATGTGGTTACCTGGATATACGAGCGAAATTCATATATACCATGTGCCAAAATGATCAATGGAGAAAGCTACAGCATTGTTTCCGATTATTTAGGCAGGCCTGTTCAGGCTTTTGATGAAGAAGGACAAATCGTCTGGAGTACAGAATATGATATTTACGGAAACATTAAAAAATTAAAAGGAGACCGTTATTTTATTCCATTCAGACAACTTGGGCAATATGAGGATATAGAAACAGATGGTCTTTATTATAATCGCTTTAGGTATTATGATAACGATAGTGGAATTTATATTTCTAAAGACCCGATAGGGCTATTTGGAAATAATCCCAATTTCTATGCATACGTTTTTGACAGTAATATTTGGGTAGATCCATTTGGGCTTACAGGTACCTATATGTTTACTAATGGTTCAAAATGGTATATAGGAAAAGGGCCTTCCAACAGGATGTATACTTCAATGGGAGAAAGAGTGGGAGGCAAAGGAAATGTTACTCAGGGAATACATGTGGATTATGGAGATAATAAAACAGGGCTGATGGTAGAAGCTGAATTAATGAGAAGAAATAATGCCGTGACCGCTATTGATTTTGATAATGCTATCAATTCACCAGGCGAAAAATTATTGACAGATGCACAATTGAATAATCCAACCTTATACAATGATATTGTAAAGAAAGCGGATGATTTTGAGACAAAATTTAATACTACAGTAGGAATAAAATGTTACTAGATAAAACAGTAAGAAAAAATTTAGACGGGGAATATATAGTTATTCATGCTAATCAGTTAAAAGAAGGTACAGAATATGCTAAGCATTTAAAAATTGCTCAAATTCAGATAAGAGGGTTCTTAGGGCATGAAAATACTGAGTTTAAAGTCGATTTTAAAGAATTTGAAAAACTTTCAGATCACTTGAAAATTATTTCTTTAAGCACAATAGAAAATGTTGCAAATATTGAATCAATATACTCTTTGCAAAACCTTGAAAAGATCTATTTAGAGAAGCAAAAATTTTCAATTGATATATCAAATTTCCATAAAATTAAACATCTGGGTAGTGAGTATTGGAAAGGATTGGTTAATTTTAATAAGGCTTATTCATTACAAAGTCTTGTCCTTACAAAATTCCCAAACACGAACCTTAGTGAACTTTCCAAATTGGAAAATCTGAAAGTTCTCCATGTCTACACTTCGAAGATAGAAACACTGGATGGTATAGAAAATCTTCCGTTGGAAGAATTAGCTTTAGTGAAAAACAATAGTTTGGAAAATATAGAAGTCATTAAAAAATTGAAAATGCTGAAGGATCTTTTAATTGAAAAGTGTAAAAAAATTGATGATTATAAATCTGTGGACGAGATAATGGATAAAGTGAACGTAAGAATTATTAAATAAATATGAAATTGAAGAAGTATAAATGAGTAATATATCTCAAAAGATCCAGAACAATATTGATAACATTGAATCATTAAAAAAACAGATCTCGGGATGGAAAAAGCTAAGTGATGAAGAACTTTTTCAGGCCGTTAAAGAATTTGAAAAAACTCCAAGGCTGGAAGTGTCAATATATTATAATTATCTTTTTAATGATGCTAAATTTGCCGATATCCTGTTAGATATTTATAAAAATAATACTGAAAATGCCAAGTTGGTTATTCTTCTCATTTCAGCAATAGGCAATATGATTCAAAGATATAATCTGCCAGAAACAAAGGATATTTATGAGTTGATGTTTGATAATGCTTACAAAAAAAACATTGGTCCTTATGTCGCAATATTTCTTCCAAGAATGGAGCATTTTAAAAATTACAGTAATAAATGGCAGTATTTTATGGAGGTAAAGGATATGTCTCCGAAGAAAGTAGCAGAAAGTTCTTTTGAAGTCATCATGGATATATTGGGCAGTGAAATTCCTGAAAATTATAAGGAAGAGGTCGCTAATTATTTCGACAAAAAAGCAGAAGAATCCAATAATGAATATGGAAGGCAATATTATTCA
Source organism: Chryseobacterium culicis (assembly GCF_900108365.1). GTDB lineage: Bacteria > Bacteroidota > Bacteroidia > Flavobacteriales > Weeksellaceae > Chryseobacterium > Chryseobacterium culicis. Next base: position 147,648 of record NZ_FNWQ01000002.1, read on the forward strand.
GATTTAGCGAATAAGTTTAAATAATTTATGGAATACTTTGAAAAAAAAGAGGGTAACATTTTTTTCATACCCTTATTCTTACCTGGAGGGGTAAAAGAAAATGTTAAAAATTATAAATCTTTTAAATTTGTTGAAAATGAAACATATGCGTATGGAAGATTAATTGAAAAGAATGATTCAACCGGAGATCTTATTGAAATATTTAAATATACAGGTGAAATTCCAAAGGATAAAAATATAATTCTTAATTCAGGAAGATTAACAGAGCCTATCCATACTACACTGGCTTTTGACAGAAACAGATGGAGATTTATTTTGGAGACAGATCAGTATGATAAAAATAAAGATTCCAATTATTCTGAAATAACTTTTATTCTGGGTACAGAAAATAGCTTTGATTTATGGAAAGGCGGAACAAAGCAAAGAATAAGTAATGACGAGGCTAAAAAATATAACCCCTGGACTATCTTCAATCCAACAAGAGTTGAAGATGCTATAAAAACTGATAACCTGACTCTGCTCCAGCAATAAGATGATAAGATGATGGAAACAAATAATTTAAAACAAGCAATCAAACCCTTTTTTTGGGTAGAACACTCCAACAGCTTTTCTGTTTGTCTGGATGCAGGATCCTATAAACAGGAAATATTTGATACCCGTGCCGATGAAGGTTTCGAAGGAAATGGCTATGATTGGGCCTCATTAGCAGATGTTTTTATCCAAGAAAAAAGACCCGATCTGATTGATATCATTCATTTCGATCCTGAAGCAGGAATGTTTTGTGCCTATTCTTCCGATTCAGAAAAGTTGAAAGAATTTATCTTAAACTTTAAAAATGCATGCGAAGATGAAACCTTACTCAAAGATTTGTTTTCACGCGCAGAGCTGGATTGATTTGGTTATACTGCTTCTTAAAAATACCTGTTAACAAAAAAATACGAAAACATGCCCATACCGCAAAAACAATAAATAAATTTTTAATCCAAATCCAATCCAATCTATATGAAGAAAATATTCTCCGAACTTAAAGGGTTCGTCGTGTTCAGTCCGCAGCTTTTAGCAAAATATCTGGAAGAAAATCATCTTGAGGGTAATAATATTTTAAAATATTTTGTTGAAAATGAACATGGCGATGAAATTACAAAATCAGGAATTGCTATTCCCATCATAGGGGTAGAAGAAGATGATTACGCATTTCGGATATCAGTGAATGAAGAAAAAATTTTGAATGACAATGAGGTAGAAGTGGAGTCAAAAGGCTGGATATTCCAGAGTGCCAATAATGAAGTTAAAATAGTGGGCATTGGCTACCTAAAAGATATAGCCTCTATTAACGATGAAAATACCATAACTTTTTCGTTAGAAAACGGATGGTATTCTTTAAAAATACGGGGAGGAAATAAAAATGGCGAAAGATTATTTGAGCTGAATATGCAGAAACAGGATATGCATCCCGTCTTTAGCGGAGATGTCACCACTGAATATTATTATGGATAAAAATATTTATTAAAAATGATATTCATAGTGGAGTATGCTCTTGTCATAGCTAAATAACTGGTGGTGAGTTCTTAATATTCTTATTTTGAAAAACTGAAAATATGTATTCTATTGTGAAATTTCGAAAATCCAGAATTTTCACAAAAAATATTTTGTCAGTAATAAAAAAATTTCTATATTTGCACCACTGAAAACAACGGTATTACCGGAGTTTAGGGAGAGTTGGCAGAGTGGTCGATTGCGGCAGTCTTGAAAACTGTTGACTGTAACAGGTCCGGGGGTTCGAATCCCTCACTCTCCGCATAAAAAACCTTAAATCAATTGATTTAAGGTTTTTTTATTTTTAGGATGATAAAGAATCCTTCATCAAGCTTATTTTTCAGAAAGATGTTCCTCCCTAAAAAATCTGTATTAAAAAAGACATTCTGCTCTTTTCATCTGATGAAGAGTAATCAAAATATATAACGAATCCGTTGTACTTATCATGACGCCGAGATAATTTTACATCAGAAAAACAGATATTTAGATATTTGTAATTGATATTTCATTATGAATAGTAGAATTTAAGTTAAATGGCATAAGTGTATTTTTTGATGTGTTAATAGCAGTTAAATTCGCACAACTTTAATATGCTAATTATAAACTCAAATAACAACACAGGATGAAAAAACTCTATCTCGGTGCCTGTACTTTAGGTACTGCTTTGGGCCTATCTGCCCAGGAAGTATTATGGCAGAAAGACATCAAATCCTCTACCCAGGATTTTCTAAGCCAGGTTACCACGACAATTGATCAGCAATATTTAATCACAGGAAGCTCTATTCAGAGCAATAAACTGCAGGCAGAAGGCAGTAAGCAGAATAACGGTTATGATTTTCATTTGATTAAACTCAATCAGCAGGGAGAAGAAGCCTGGGAAAAATACTTTTCAGGACAAAATCATGATTATTTATCAGCAACAGTTACTACGCAGGATGGCGGATTTCTTTTGGCAGGAACTTCTTATTCCGGAAAAGGACTGGATAAAAAAGAAGAATCCAAAGGAGGATCCGATATCTGGCTGATCAGGATCAATGAATTTGGTGATGAACTCTGGCAGAAAACATTGGGGAGTTCTTCCGATGAAGAAGCAAGAGCTGTGATTCAAACAACAGATTTAGGGTTCTTTGTGGCAGGCAATGTTACAACCCTTCGACAAGCTCAGGATTTAAAGGGTTACGGTTCCAAAGATGTTTTAATCACAAAACTGGATAAAGACGGAAAAGAGCTTTCACAGCTTATTTTAGGGGGAAAAGGTTTAGACGAAGTGGAAAAGATGATACCCACAAAAGATGGCGGAGCATTACTGGGTATTTATTCCAGAAGTTCCGAGGTTCGTGTTTCGGGATCTGCCAGCACTCAGGCGGGTAACCAACGATCTGCCTCTTCAACAGCCATTAGCCAGAAACCAAAAGCCAGCAGCAATTATGGCGAAGGTGACTACTGGATCGTGAAGCTAGATAAAACCGGAAAAGTAGAATGGGAAAAGAATTTTGGAGGAAAAGGAGATGATCATATCAGAACCCTGGCATTAACTTCAAACGGATTTATCATTGGCGGAGAATCAAGATCAGAAAGATCGGGAAATAAAACGGTCAGCATTGAAGAAGGAACCGATCTATGGCTGATTGCTTTAAATGAAAGAGGTGATGAGCAGTGGCAGAAATCCTACAACTTCAAAAACAGAGACATTTTGATGGGAATGAGTGTGGTAAGCGGGAGGCTGGAAGATGGAAGCGAGAAGTCTAAAGGTATTTTGCTGGGAGGTTATACTCAGGCTGAGGGAAGAGTACAAACCGACGACGAAACCTTTTGGATGTTGTATTTAGATCAAAACGGGAATGAGCAGTGGAGAAAACATGTTAAAGGAGAATCCAGACAAAAGGAAGAAAGGCTTTCTGATTTAAAATTGAACAGAGACGGATCAATTGTTCTTGCCGGAACCAGCGCCGAAGAACTGGGTAAAGAAAACTGGAAGATTGTAAAGCTGGGTGACAAACAGGTTGATCAGCTGATTGAAAAATATGATATCAAGATCTATCCAAATCCTGTCTCAGACTATGCTTACGTAGAAATCGGATGTGATTCTTCGACAGGCTCAGAACAGGGCTTCAAGGATGCTGATATTCTATTGTATGATATGTCCGGAAGACAGCTTCAAAGTATTAAAACAAAAAACAAAGTGACCAAGATTAATACCCAGGCTTTGGTTCAGGGAGCTTATTTAATCACTATAAAGACTGATACCAATAAAACGGCGAATGCTAAATTAATCAAGAAATAAACACAAATGAGAAACGTTATAATTTCTGGATTTATTTTGAATCTTCTTGTAACATTAAAGGCTCAAAATACTTCTACAGATCCTGTTAATACAGTCGATAAAACAATTAGTAACATAATTCCTCCGACTCCGGAATCATTTAAATTTGGGACATTTGGAAATATTGCAACAGGTCTCTTTACTGGGGGGACTAATATTGATATTCCTATTACAGAATTTCATGGAGGTTCGATTAAAATTCCTATTAATATCAATTATGCTAGTAATGGCATCAGAGTAGATGAACTTAACGGGTCTGTTGGTTTGGGTTGGAGATTTATTAACGCAGGAGTAATAACAAGAATAATAAGAGACCTTCCTGACGAAGTAAATTCCACCTCAACAGATACTCCAAATATCGATTTATTGGGATATAATGACCCGACAGTTGTTTCTTATCTAAAAAATTGTAAAAAAGATAATTTTGATTCTGAATTAGATATTTATACTGCAAATTTTTGTGGGACAAGCTTAAGTTTTTATATCGAAAGAAATGGGAATATCAGACTTCTTAATAATAATGGCTATAAAATTACAAAACAAAGTGACGGATTTACCATAACAGGAACAGATGGTAGTGTTTATTCATTTTTTGATAACGAAAAAACTAGGACAACACAAACGAACTCAGGAATGCATCGTGAGATATATGTAAACACAACAGCGTGGTATTTAACAAAAATAGTTGATACAAATAATCATCAAGTGAATATAGAGTATTATGATCAAAATTTTCAAAGTACCATTGCACAGTCTCAGACGATGATTTATACAAAGACGGCACAACAAAAATATTCTAATCCATCAAATGATCCTAATTCAGTCGCGTGTTCTACGTATTGTAATGTAAATAATTATATAATCACCCCGGATATTGGATTAATATCGGAAACAAATCAGATAACATTTGGAAAACAAATTAAAAAAATTTATGATGAAACTTCTGAAATTAATTTTGAATATGAAGCACAACAAGATGATTTTGGATTATTAAAAAGGGTAGCGAAATATCATAATAATGAAATTATTGAAGACTTTAATTTGATTTATAAAAAAAATGCCAAGAATAGAATATTTTTAAGCTCTTTAAATAACATTAAGAACAATTCAAAATATTCTTTTGATTACTATAGTTATGAGTCAGTACCAGCTAGGTTAAGTTTTAGCAGAGATAAGTGGGGATATTTTAACGATCAGTCTAATTCCAGTTTAATTCCTCAAATTTTCACATCTGCGCAGAGTAATTTACCTCAATATATTAATTATTCTGGAGCCAATCAGGAAATAAATACAAGTACTAATTATTATGGATTATTGCAAAAGATAACCTATCCTACAGGAGGAAATACAACCTTGTTTTACGAAACTCCCAAAATAGATACTCAGTACTTTGTGCCAGAATCGGCTTACAATAATAGCGAAGTTATGTTTACATCAACTGATGATCATACTTCTGTAAAAACAAAATCAATTACCATTATACCTGGAGCATCAGGTTATGCACATATTACAGCTGCAAACGATGTAAAACTGGATGGAGGTTGCTACAATTCAAATCTGACCACTACCCAGAAACAAAATACCTCTGTAACAGTATTTGATCAAACTAATACTCCTCAAATAATTTATAAGCAAAGTCTTACCTATGGTATGGTTGAAACAGGAACAGGAGTAACATGTTTAACTGGTACCAGTGATGATGGTTATGTTTATCTCCAAAAAGACCAACCTTATAAGTTTGAATTAAGGGCTGGTTGGTTCTGTTCAATTGCTAATGCAACGATCTTCTATCCTGCAGGTGAAACACCTGCTCATATGGAAACTATTAATAAACCAGTTGGTGGGTTGAGAGTATCCAAAACTATTGATACTTCTAACTCGGGAGATGAAATAACAAAATTATATAAATATAACAAATTAGATGGCACTCCATCTATTAAAGTAAACAGAGATCCTGTTTTCTCTGAAATTAATAATACTATCTCATATTGTGAAGGAAGCCAGTGTAGCGGACCCGTTCTCCCAATACAGTATTATTCAATTACATCTTCCAACTTAAATCAATATGGTTCTTTTGAACCGGATGTTTGCTATGATACTGTAATTGAAGATTTAGGGCAAAAAGGAAAAATTGTTCATAAGTTTATTACTGATAATGATGAAACAGGAAGTATTAATGGATCAGAAATTTTATCCGCTCCAAGATCAAATACTGCCTGGAATAACGGAATAGAATATCTCACACAGTATTATAAAGATGATACTAAGGTAAAAGAAATTGAGAAGATTTACTTTGAGTCACCTTTTAGTAAATTTGAAACATTTTCATTAGCAACCAGAAAGAAATACGAACTTCTGATAGCTTTTGGAGGCGTGGGCGAATTTGATAATCTTGATCTGGTTTTATACAAAAACATCAGTCGTTTTACTTATCTGCAATCTCAAAAAACTACAGATTATTTCAATGGCACTCCAGTTCTGACACAAACTGATTATTTCTATAATAATCCATCCCATTATCAGCTTAATAAACAAAAGACGACTTTCCCAGATGGTACTATAAATGAAACCAATTATCAATACGCTCACGAAAAAGGAAATCAGAAGCTTATTAATGCTAATATGATTGGCATTCCCTTAGAGACAGAAGTAAAGAAAAACTTGAATACTGTATCAAAGACGGAAACGAAGTATGATAATCCATTAAATTTACTTCCAAGCTCTGTAGTATCTACCGATTTGCAAAACACCCAAACCACAGAAATAACGTATGATCAATACGATTCTAAAGGAAATCTTCAACAGTATACTACAAAAGACGGTATCTCAACAACAATTATCTGGGGTTATAACCAAACGCAGCCTATTGCTAAAATAGAAAACGTAAAAATAGCAGCCATCCAGCAGCCAATCATTGATGCCCTTGTTAATGCTTCCAATACAGATGCTGCAGCAGGCAGTAATAATGATGAAACGAATCTGCTTACAGCATTTAACAATTTTAAAAACACGCTGCCTGGTTATCAGATTACAACCTACAGCTACGATCCTTTAATTGGAGTCAGAAGCATCACCCCGCCTTCAGGCATTAGAGAAAATTATATTTATGATTCTGCAGGTAGACTTCAGAAGATAGTAGATGTAAATGGCCAGATTATAAAGGAGATGAAATACAACTACAAACAATAAAACTATAACAAAATGAAAAAAATAAATATTTCCATAAGTACATTGTTTGTAGTGGGCTTACTTCACGCACAAATAACACCGAGCATAACGGAAAACTATATCTTCAGCAAAACCTGTCTGAGTGCAGATTGTGTAAAGAACACCTTAACCGTTCAGTATTTTGACGGATTAGGAAGACCAAAACAGATCATCAATGCATTAGCATCGCCTACCGGGAAAGATGTGGTTACCCCTATTGAATATGACCAGTTTGGAAGACAGACGAAAGAATATCTGCCTGTGCCCCAGATGGGGACTTCTAATGGGGCTATTTACTCAGGGCCACTGGGAGTATATCCCAATACGTATGGTTCAGAAAAGATCTATTCTGAAAAAGTGCTGGAAAACTCACCTTTAGACAGAATTCAGCAGCAGATTCAGGTGGGTAATGATTGGAGTACTAAACCTGTTAAATTTGAATATGATGCTAATGGTGTGAATGAAGTGTATCAGTTCACCACTGCCACTACCTGGGAAAATGGAGCAACGAAAAGTAAACTAAGTTTATCTCCGGCAACAATCTATGCCCCTGGTCAGCTTTATAAAAATTCGGTAAAAGATGAAGATGGAAATGAAACGATAGAATTTAAAAATGGAAGAGGTCAGGTTTTATTGGTAAGAAAAGTGAAGAGTTATGCAGAACATATAGACACTTACTATGTTTATAATGAGTATGACCAGCTTTCTTTTGTGATCCCTCCCAAAGCTGTGCATCAGGCAATTACGGATGACTTACTGAATAATTTATGTTACCAGTACCGTTATGACGGAAAGGGAAGATTGGTAGAAAAGAAACTTCCTGGCAAGGATTGGGAATTTATGGTGTATGATAAGGCAGACAGGATGATCCTATCCCAGGATGCGAATTTAAGAAAATCTTTCGACTGGATCATCTATAAATACGATGTGCTGGGAAGACCTATCTATACAGGAATTGTAAAGTCTAATAATACCAGAATCGGGATGCAGAACCAGATCCTTGGGGGAGCTATTATTGAAGGCAGAGATAACACCCCTCTGACGGCAAACGGAATGCCTTATTATTATACCAATATGCATTGGGGATTGAATACCCTTTTATCTGTTACCTATTACGATTCTTATCCCCAGCAGTATGGCTTCAATCCCCCTGTTCCTTCCAGTATTTTGGGAGAGCCTGTATTGACGGATACAACTACTGCTGATGGAAGAAGTACCAAAGGACTTCCTGTTTTAAGTCTTGTAAAAAACGTTGAGGATGACAGCTGGACAAAAACCTATACCTATTACGACAGGAAAGGAAGAGTGATTGGAACCCATTCTATCAATCATTTGGGAGGGTATACCCATACAGAATCCAAGCTTGATTTTGCAGGCTTGCCACAACAAACCATTACCCGCCATAAGCGTTTAAATTCTGATACGGAAAGAGTTATTACCGAAACTTTTGAATACGATCACCAAAACAGATTATTGGTACACAAGCATCAGATAGATGGTAATGCCACAGAAATTTTAACCCAGAATACCTATAATGAAATTTCTCAGCTTTCTGGTAAAAAAGTAGGAGGAACAGATCTTTCCAATCCATTGCAGAATATTAGCTATGCCTATAACATCCGTGGATGGATGACCAAAATTAACGATCCTAAAAACTTAGGAGCAAACCTTTTTGGATATGAAATAAAATACAACAAAGTAGAAGGTCTGGAAGTTCCCAATACAGAATATCCCAACCACAAGGTGCAACCTAAATACAACGGAAACATCGTAGAGGTTGATTGGAAAACAGCCACAGATTCCAATGGTAATCTGAGAAGGTATGGTTATGTATATGATACCCTGAACAGGCTTACCGCAGGTTTTTATCAAAAAGATAGCAACCCTTCCGGTAAAGAATACAATGAACTTATGGCTTATGATGTGAATGGAAATATCCTGAATCTGGTAAGAACACAGGAAGCCCTTCCAGGCAGTGCTACCGCTGTAGTGATTGATAATCTGGTGTATACTTACACGGGAAATAAACTTAATAATGTATCAGATGCCTACCTTAATAATACGGGATATCCTGTAGGAGGAAATGAAATTTCATATGACAGCAATGGAAATATGACCAGCCATATGGATAAAGGAATTTCTTCCATCCAATATAATTATCTAAATTTACCTGAAAAAATTACCCAAAACTCTAAAGTAACGGATTATACTTACAGAGCAGATGGAGTAAAAGTAAAAAAGATCTTTGATACAAAAGCTACAGATTATCTGGATGGTTTCCAGTATGAAAACTCTACATTGAAATTCTTCCCAACCTCAGAAGGATATTTTAATGTTGAGACTGGAAAGTATGTGTACAATTACACCGATCACCTTGGAAACATCAGGCTAAGTTATGCTAAGAACGGTGCAGGAACAGAGATCATTGAAGAAAGTAATTATTATCCGTTTGGATTGAAACATGAAGGGTATAATGTTTTATTAGGGAATTCTGCATATAAATACAAGTACAACGGCAAGGAGCTTCAGGAAAGTGGTATGTATGATTATGGTGCAAGGTTTTATATGGCAGATATTGGTAGATGGGGCGTCGTAGATCCGCTCGCGGAAACTTCACGTCGTTGGTCTCCATATAATTATGCTTATAATAATCCGATTAGATTTATTGATCCTGATGGGAGATCAAACCAAGACATCATTAAAGTAAATTCTCAAGGTTATGTTCAAGAGATTATCCCTCAAGAAGGTCCTCATGTTGTTCAGGATATGGAGGGTAATCAATTAAATTTAAATGATCCTGCAAATGATCAACAACAATTGCAAATGGTGGTTGATTTAGCAAATACAATGTCTACCATAGATCTTCAATATGATGGCTTACGTTTATTTACACCATATTCGGCACAGCAGATGGCTGATAATTTTAATCAATTAGGAATAGGAGATATAAAAGATACTTCTCAATACCTTCAGTCATTTGGAGAGCAATCATATATTATGACACCATGGATGCTATATATGGGATCACTAGGAGGTTCAGGAGATTCTTTTGATTTTGCAGATGATATGACATCTGTTGTAGCTGGCGGAGGAAATTATCCTGCTCCGAGTCCTCCCACTGGATTTACTACTGATGGAACAGGTGGATTAGTGAAATTTGAAGGGACTAATACCCTTTATAATGTTTATGATGCGGGTAATTTTATGACAGGAAAGGCTTTTCAAATGATTGGGGCTCCACTAGATGTTTTAAAAAATGGAGCAGATATAAGAAGTAGATATATCTCGCGTCAAGGAGCAGATACTAAGTCTGATCAGGGAGCGGTTACTAACGGATTTAATTATAACAGAGTAGGATGGAAAAAATAAATATCAAAAATTTAGCAATCGTATCTTTTATTATTTTCTTGTTAAATTTTTCAGCATTTATATTAATTGATTTACTAAAATGGCTTAATCCATATTCTTCCTTGAGTAATAGAATAAATTTTTTTATTTTATTTCCTTTGAATGTAATAGGTATATTAATATCAATTATTGTAATAATTAAGAATAGTTTAAGTAAAGGAAATATTATTAACTCTTTATTATGTATTCCTTTACTAGCATTATTATTTTACTTCTTCTTTCTGAAAGGAGTTTATCTAAAGTGAAATTGTAATATTGTGGATATCTTATCTTGCGGATTTGTAATCCTTGAGCAATAATAAAGAACCCACCGCAAAGCGGTGGGTTTTGTGTTTTATAGTAAAGCAAAACTTACTTATAGGCTTTTCTTGCATTAAAATCTCTTATGGTAAGATCAAGAAACCTTGTTACCAGATCTTTGTCTTCTTCGCTCATCTCCTGTATGGCTTCAAATTTTTTCAGAAGTCCCTTATCTTTAATAGCAACTGTTTCATCGTTCAGTAATGCATCACTTGAAACTCCTAAAGCATCGGCAATATTTTTAAGCGCATCGGCAGGCGGAATACTGCTTCCCAGTTCGTAACGGGAAAGGCTTTTATTATTCACCTGAGATTTTTCTGCAAGCTCCGCCTGTGAAAGTCCTTTTTGTTATGTGTATAATCTTATAAGTTCTGCAATAGTCATAAGTGAGATTTTAAAGATTTAAACACCTTATAAATGCGAATTTAAGACAAATAAGAGTAGAATAAAAATATAAATCTCGGATAAGACTTGTTTTGTATTCTCGTAATTGTCACTTTTGGGACAAATATGAGAATGTAATTTTTTTCAAAAATTTTTAAACAATGGAAATCACCGCCATCAAAGAACGCTTAAGCTTATCCGCAATTCTGCAACATTACCACCTTGAACCAAAAAACAAAATGCTTCATTGCTTTTATCACGAAGACAAAACGGCAAGTCTTCAGGTCAATCCGGAAAAGAACTTTTACAAACGCCACAGTTGCGGAAAAACCGGAGACGTGATCCAGTTTATAGAAGATTATGAAAAGATATCCAAGCACGAAGTAATAAAGAAAGCCAAAAGCTTTTTAGTAAATCACGAAAAATCAACCGTTACAGATACGTCAGGTACTGCTAGGCCCATTGGGCAGACGTTAATCTCTGTAGAGAAGTCTGCCCTTTTTTTAGAAAACACCTTTAGCTATTTTAGAAAAGCGCTTTATTGTTCCCCTCCTGCCAAAGAATATACCGGAAAAGGAATTTAGACAACAGTATTTTAGAAATCGGCTACAACTCGGGACAGTTTCATCATGGAGAAAGAAAAACCGAAGAGCTGATCAACAATGCTTTACAAACAAGATTACTACTGGACAAAGGCTTAATAAGCTACAGAACCAAAGAAAAAGCGTATCAGGTTTTTGCCAATAAGTGTATTATTTTTCCTTTGAAGGACAGGAAAAATAGAATTGTAAGCCTTTACGTAAGAAGCATTTTAGAGAAAGGCGGTAAACATTTTTATCTGAAGAACCGCTCGGGAATTTATCCCGGATATCCGAATCCTGAAACTAAAAAACTGATTTTAACGGAAGCGATTATTGATGCAGCTTCGTCGTTGCTTCAAATAAAAAATATTGCCGGAAATTACAGTATTGTAGCCTGTTTTGGAACCAATGGACTGAATGAAGAGATTTTACAGGCAATCAAAGAGCTTAAAGAATTGGAAGAAATTATCTTTTGTTTTGATCAGGACAAAGCCGGAAAGGAAGCTGTAGAAAAGTATGCTGAACTCTTAAAAGACCATCTGTCTTCTAAGCAGACTGGTCTCTTCCTTGGTAAGGAAGCAGTCAAAGATCACCTTCAGACTGCCAGTCTAACGGTCAGGTTCAGCATTGTAGAACTGCCCTGTAATGATGTCAACGAAACCCTGCAGCTTTACAACGAAGAAATATTTACAGAATTATTAGACAGGCGGATCTTTATTTTTTCAGATAAAAATGTGTCAAATACTGTAATCTCCACACAAACAATACAATCTACTGAAAAGAAGATATTACAAAAGCAACAAGTGAAGAAATAGTAAAAAATAGTAAAATCTTAAATCCAATAGATTTTCTTCAACAAGAAAATTTGCTGAAAAATCTAAATCAGCTCATAGAAAAAGCAGGAATTATTGGTGAAGAACAGTCCCGACTGCTTTTATTTTTAACCACGATCAGCTATTTAAATAAAAGTCCTTTGCACGGGATTGTACAGGGAAGAAGGGGTTTTATAACAGGAGCATTTAATTACTATTATGAGTTTTCTGTCGAAGATAAGAAGTACTCTAATCCCAGTTATGATGATAGTTATAAAATCGGTGATACAGTTTTAGTAGAATATAGTGAAAACTTTCCTTTTATAAACAAAATAAAAAATGGAGAGTAGAAAGAAGATTTGTAATTCACCCACTGCGCAAAGTCTCCAGACTTTGAGTTTATAAATAAACTTACCAATAAATAGCAACCCTTGCAAATAGGACAAGGGTTGTTTATAAAGAAGGTTCTATTAATTATATTTCCATCCAATATAATTATCTAAATTTACCTGAAAAAGCTACCCAAAACGCCAAAGTAACGGATTATATTTACAGAGCAGATGGAGTAAAAGTGAAAAAGGTCTTTGACACAAAAACTACAGATTATCTGGATGGTTTCCAATATGAAAACTCTACATTGAAATTCTTCCCAACCTCAGAAGGATATTTTAATGTTGAGACCGGGAAGTATGTGTACAATTATACGGACCATCTTGGAAATGTTAGGCTAAGCTATGCTAAGAATAGGGTAGGAACAGAGATCATTGAAGAAAGTAATTATTATCCTTTTGGATTGAAGCATGAAGGGTATTTTTGTTAGGAAATTCTGCTTATAAATAGAAGTATAATGGTAAGGAGCTTCAGGAAAGCGGAATGTATGATTATGGGGCGAGGATGTATATGGCTGACCTTGGAAGATGGGGTGTTGTAGACCCGTTGGCTGAGAAAATGACTAGGCATAGTCCTTATAATTGTGCTTTTAGTAACCCGGTAATGTATATTGATCCAGACGGAGAGAACCAGATCTTCCTCGTGGACCTAAACCTAGAGTTTTAGCTGTATTTTATCATGGTGGACCTACTGGAGATGGAAAAATAAGAAGTAATACAAAAGATGCTGGAGGAGCAGGAACTAGATATAATGCTACAGCTTCTTATGTTAGATCATTGGGAATGGATTTTAAAGGAGCTATGATATCACCAGTATTAACACAAGGAGCAGGAGTTGAAACAGGAAAAGAATTTTTAGAAAAAAACTACTAAGAAGGAGATATAGTTCTTGTATATGGTTATAATTATGGTGGAGACAATGCAGTAAATTTAGCTGAGGAAGTTTCTAATGTACCTGTTAATACTATGATTATTGTAGATAGCTCAGATGGACCATTAAGAGGGTCAACTGTCGATACATCTATTTCAAATAATGTGAATTCTGCATATGTTTTTTATCAAGAAAATAATTCTGGTGCATATAGTTCATCGAGAGCTTCAGGTTCTTCTTTGGGGTCATCCAGTAACAGTAGTAAAAGAAGTGATGGTGGAAGTAGCAATTCTCCAGGTTCAAGAGGATATAGGCATACTTCTGAAGGAAAAGCAAAAGTTACAAATATAAAATTGAGTGGGAAAATTTAACTCATGGAAATATCCAGACAAAAGCTGGAACTAATATTCAAACAGTAATAAATAAAAGAATAGATGAAGCAAAAAATAGGTAAATTATTAATAGTAACACTTGTTATACTGGCTTTAGTAAGTGTATATTTTTTCATTTATTATTGTAACAATCAAGATGTGAATGAGGTAAAGGTTGAAGGTTACGTTTCAGATTCTAGTAATTCTCAGCCTCTGAAAAATGTTAAGGTGATAATAATAAATGATAGATATGAAAACAATGATGGCTATAAAAATTATGACGAATATTTAGGCCATGATAAAATAGAACTAAAGACTGATAATAAAGGTTATTATTCTACCACGTTAAAAAAGAGTGCTTTTGTGTATGTACATTTACAAAAAGAAGGTTACAAACCTTTTGAAGAAAAAGGACAACAAGCACAAAAATTAATTACTTTTAAAACCAGAATGAATAAAAGTGAATAGTAGCAAGGATTGTTCCCCACCGTTGGCGCGAGCGTTTCGCTCGTGTCCCATTGTTATAATAAAAAGCTATTGCAGTGCAAAGTACAATGGCTTTTTATGTATAAATAAGTTTTACTAATTATATCCTTCATCCAATATAATGTAAGAGAAGTTCTGTATAAAGCAGGATTTAGATATTTAAGAAGTCTTGAATATCTAAATTAGACACAACTCAAAAACCTGAAACAGAAACTTGAAAAATATCTGTCCTAATACGCCACATCAAATTACATAATAAAAATTGTGAATCTCTTTTCAGTTACAATAGTACATTAAAAGCCATTGCATCTGCAATGGCTTTATGTTGACAACAGTTGATCAGAATTTTCTTTCTTTTTAACTTAAGATCTCACATGGTGCTACACAATACACCCAAGGGCATCTTTTAATTCCCGGGGGTGGACAGCATGCTTCAGAGCAGGTTGCCGCTCCGCCATTAATACTCTTCAATTCGTCTCTTGAAATTTTTTTAGAATTTTTCATAGTCAAGTTATTGAGTTAAAAATAAATTATGGCTGGTTTCCACCGCCGCATCCGTCATAAGGCATACACTGCCATTTTCCTCCGATTAAACATAACTGACCGCCTCTGCAGTCAATTCCGCCCTTAATTGTTTTCAATTCCTGTCTTTCGATTTTCTTTAAATTTTTCATAATAATTTTTTAGGTTTAGTTCTATTCGAAATTAGTCAAATTTTATCAACTTATATAGAAATATTATAAAAATTTTTGTGTTTAACTCGTTAAATATGTTGTATTTTTTGTTTATTACACTGAATAAAATAAATTTATTTTATGAATAGATGCATTTAAAGATAAGATGGAAAGAATTCATATAGTTTAATCCTGTCTCAGTAAAATCTTGTCCTGTGACAAGTCCGGTTTCGGTTTGACTTGATACTTTTGGGTAAAAGTTTAATCCACTAAATCTGATACTATTATGAAAAGTCCACTTAAATTATCTGTACTCCTGATTTTAGCCATCGTTTTAGCTGCATCTCAGTTATATGGCCAAAAAGTAAAGCCTTCTGAAAGCGGTTATGCACCTGTTAACGGGATAAAAGTTTACTATGAAGTCTATGGTAAAGGTAAGCCCATTGTATTGCTGCATGGTGCTTTCATGACAATTGATATGAATTGGGGCGAATTAATTCCCGAACTGTCTAAAAATAGAAAAGTAATTGCTCTTGAATTACAGGGACACGGGCATTCTCCATTTTCAGAAAGAAAGCTGTCACATGCTGTTTTAGCAAGTGATGTTACAAAAGTAATGGACTACCTGAAAATTGACAAAGCCGATGTGGCAGGGTACAGTTTTGGTGGTGAAGTCGCTTATCAGCTGGCTATACAGAGTCCTGAAAGACTCGATCAGCTGGTGATTATTTCTTCAACCTATAAAACAAATGGCTGGCTTCCTGAAGTGAATAAAGCATTTGAAGGAATGAAACCGGATCTTTTTACAAACAGTCCTCTACATACGGCCTATAATGCCGTAGCACCGGATAAAACAAAATGGACAAAGTTTCTGGAACAGATGATGGCCTCTGCCGCGCAGCCTTTTGATCTTGGTGATGACCGTATTTCTAAAATCTCAGCACCTGTTTTAATCATTGCCGGTGATAATGACGGGCTGGATAAAATAGAGCTGGCCAAAACCTATAAATTATTGGGCGGCGATGTTTTTGCAGATATGGGTGCTATGCCGAAATCTCACCTGGCAATTGCTCCGGGGCAGACTCATGTGAGTCTGATGATGCAGACAGCAATGATCCTGAATTATCTAAACGGTTTTTTGAAATAAATTGATGATGAATATAACATTTGAAGCCGGAATTAATATTGCCATAAAAATTCCAAAAAGTAAATACGAAAAAACGGTCACTTTCTACAGGGATATTTTACTATTAAATGTGGAAGAAAAACCCATAAAGAATCCTACTGTTTCCAGAACACACGAAGTAAAATTTGGCCACAACATTATATGGCTGGACTGTGTGGATAATTACACCCATTCTGAAACATGGTTACAGCTAACAGTTCCTGACGTGGAAACCGCTGCACAATATTTGCTTTCAAATGGTGTGGAAACCTGTGACGAACTTGAAGAACTTCCGGATAATATGAATTGGATTACTGATCCTGCGGGTACAGTGTTCAATTTGCAGGAAAATCATAAATAGACAAAAAATTAGCAAGCCTGGCTGCAGAGCTAAATTATATTGGGAAGATTGTGTATTTTTAATACCTTTAGCCATCAATCATACAATTTAAAAAATAGCCATGAAGACGAAATCATTTACTTGCCTTGTAACCATTTTTTTCCTGGTCCTGAGCGCTGCCGCATTTTCACAGAAAACAGCCGCATTAAATGCTGTACTGGATAAAAACTCAGAATTTGTGTTTCCGCAGACTGCCGATAAAATTTCAAAAGCACTGAATGTAAAAACTGTTTTTTATGAAGATGCCAATGAAGAGAAATATGCAAAGTGGCCAATGAAAACGGGGCTTGAGCTGTACTGCAGTCTGGGAAAGAACAATACTGTTAATGAAATGTTCTTTACAGCGTCAGACAACAAACTTCTAGTGATAGAAGGACTGCCTTTTGGTCTTATCCTAAATAAAACCTCATTACAGGATAGCAAAAACAGATTCAGTAAATACCATGCGAAAGCACAGAAACTGGGTGCTGACAGTGAATTTCCTGGAGGCTCAAAACTGGTGTTTAAGAAAGGAAAGCATTATGCAACGTTGCTTTTCGATAGTAAAAACCTGTTAAAATCATTAAGCTTAACTCCGGAACTTATTGATCCGGCAGCCAATTAATCATCGGCAAACCTTAATATAGTAGTGAATCCGTCATTTTCTGACGGATTTTCTGTTGCAGGAAAAATGGGACTTTTTACAGATTTATATCGTTAATCCATGGTTGTTTTTCACCTCAGCCATCACAAAAGTACTGTGAGTGCTTCCGATAGAATCCACAGATCCCAGTTTATTGAATACAAAATCCTGATAATGCTTCATATCCCGTACCTGAACTTTCAGAAGGAAATCAAAATCTCCGGAAATATTGTAGCACTCTGCAACTTCTTCAATTTCTAAAATCTCTTTCACAAAATCATAGCCCACAGATCTGTCATGAATTTTCAGTTTGATCTGACAGAAAACCGTAAATCCACGGTTAAGTTTTTCAGCATCAAGAACTGCAGCATATCTTTTAACAAAACCATCCTGTTCCAGTCTTTTCACTCTTTCAAAAACAGGGGATGTGGAGAGATTAACTTCTTTTGCCAGCTCTTTAACGGTCAGTTTTGCATTTTTCTGGAGCAGCCTGAGCAGCTGTACATCCTTATCATCGAGTTGTTCCACAGAATATTATTCTTTTAAAGAATTAAAACAAACAAATGTAAAGTATTTTATTCTTTTATCGGAATATATAATAGTTTAATTTGCTTAATTATGAGGTTTTTATTGTGTTTTTATTCTGTATTGCTAATTTTACACAAAATTAAAAGCTTTTACCGGTAACGGTTGTTAAAGGTAAAGGTACCGTTCTTTATAGATTCTTCATCAAACAGGAAAGGTTTTACTTAAGGTAGATTAATAGGGAATCGTGTGAAAATCACGAGCTGTCGCGCAACTGTAAGTAACACACCAAAGGTTTCTGTCCTAGCATATCCACTGCCAAAAGCGGGAAGGATGACGGAAGCTGTTACAAGTCAGGAGACCTGCCTTTACTGAATTGACAATGCTTTCGCGGTCTGAAGCTTTGGGTCATACAGATAATATATCAGATTGATGTGTTTCTTTACAAAGGAAATGCTTTCTATGCTATATTTCTGATTTCCTGAAATTTATTCCGCTCAACATGCCGAAGCATTATAAAGAACTTTCTGATAAGTTTAATTAAAAAGTTTAAAAAATGCAAACTCACATTCTGGGCTATCCGCGGATTGGTAGCAAAAGAGAACTCAAAAAAGCCTGCGAGCAGTATTGGTCAGGTAAAATCCTTCTGGAAGAACTTTTGAATACAGGAAGAAATATCTGTAATCAAAACTGGAGTATCCAGAAAGAAGCGGGAATAGATCTTATTCCATGTAACGATTTTTCTTATTATGATCAGGTATTGGATATGAGCCTTGTGGTAGGAGCAATTCCGGCGCGTTATCATGAAGTTGCCCTTAAAAAGAACAGTTCTGAGCTGGATCTCTATTTTGCTATGGCAAGAGGATATCAGAAAGATGGATTGGACATCACCGCAATGGAAATGACCAAATGGTTTGATACCAACTACCACTACATTGTTCCGGAATTTTACAGAAACCAGCAATTTAAAGTAAGTTCAGATAAAATCTTCAATGAATTTGCAGGAGCCAAACAGGCTGGAATCAATCCAAAGCCAGTTATCATCGGGCTTGTATCCTATCTGTTATTAGGAAAAGAAAAAGAAGATGGATTTGATAAACTGGATCTTGCCGGAAATCTTCTCCCTGTCTATACAGAGATTTTAACCAAACTGCAGGATCAGGGAGCGGAATGGATTCAGTTTGATGAACCTTTTCTGGCAATGGATTTAACAGAGAATGCAAAAAAGACTTATGTTTCTGTATATGCTGAAATCAGAAAGCGTTTCCCCAAGCTGAAGTTTATTGTTGCCACTTATTTTGACGGATTAAAAGATAATACACCGCTCGCCGTTTCCCTTCCGGTGAATACATTACATATTGACCTGGTAAGAAATCCTGAACAGCTGGATGATGTTTTACATGGTATTCCTGAAGGCTTAAGTCTTTCATTAGGCATAATTGACGGGAGAAATATCTGGAAAAATGATTTTGAAAAATCATTGTCCTTCATCAGAAAAGCTGCAGAAAAATTAGGTTCTGAAAGAATTTTGATTGCACCGTCATGCTCGTTGCTGCATTCTCCGTGTGATCTTGATTTTGAAACCACACTTAATCCCGAAATTAAAAACTGGCTGGCCTTTGCCAAGCAGAAAGTGGCAGAAGTGGTAGCGCTTAAAGAACTTGCATCAGGAACAGAAAATGAACAGATTCTTGAAGTGTTTGAGGAGAATAAAAAAGCGATTGAAAGCAGAAGAACTTCTTCTCTTATTCATAATGACGAGGTGAAGCAAAGAGTAAATGCGGTTACAGAAAAAGACGCTCAAAGAATCAATACCTTCAAAATCCGTAAGGAAAAACAGCAAAAGGTACTTCAGCTTCCTTTATTTCCAACCACAACCATCGGATCATTTCCGCAAACTGAAGAAGTAAGAAGCTGGAGGGCTCAGTTCAAAAAAGGTGCTCTAACGGCAGAACAATATGATACTTTGCTGAAAGAAGAAACGAAAAGAACCATCCGCTGGCAGGAAGATATCGGAATTGATGTGCTGGTTCACGGAGAATTTGAGCGTAATGATATGGTAGAGTATTTCGGAGAGCAGCTGGAAGGATTCACATTTACCAAAAATGGCTGGGTACAAAGCTACGGAAGCCGCTGTGTGAAGCCTCCTGTAATTTTTGGTGATGTTTCCCGACCTGCTCCCATGACGGTATATTGGTCTCAATACGCCCAATCCCAGACTGAAAAATGGGTAAAAGGAATGCTGACGGGTCCTGTTACGATTTTACAGTGGTCTTTTGTGCGTGATGATCAGCCTCGTTCAGAAACATGTAAGCAGATTGCACTGGCGATCCGTGATGAAGTAGTGGACCTGGAAAAGGCAGGTATCAGAATTATTCAGATTGACGAACCGGCTATAAGAGAAGGACTTCCGTTAAGAAAAACAGACTGGCAGAATTATCTGAAATGGGCCGTAGAAGCCTTCAGAATTTCAGCAAGTGGAGTAGAAGACGCTACCCAGATCCATACGCATATGTGTTATTCAGAATTCAATGATATTATTGAAAATATTGCTGATATGGATGCAGACGTAATTACCATAGAATGTTCCCGCTCTCAGATGGAATTGCTGAATGCTTTTGCAGATTTCAGATATCCGAATGAAATTGGTCCCGGAGTCTATGATATTCACTCACCAAGAGTTCCGTCAAAAGAAGAAATGATCGAACTGTTGAGAAAAGCGCAGCATGTAATTCCTGCCGGTCAGCTTTGGGTAAATCCGGACTGCGGACTGAAAACAAGACACTGGGATGAAACTGAAAAAGCTTTAATCGCAATGGTTGCTGCTGCTAAAGAAGCTTCTGTAGAATATGCACTTTAGAAAATCTTAGAAATAATCAGATACAATCAACAGGATCGTGCCATGATATTCATGGCACGATTTATTATGGTCATTCTTTGAAAATGGATGAGAAAAGCGTTTTTCTACTGACGGTGTTCATTTGAACTATTTTGCCTGTAATGTGCTTGGAGCATAGCCAAACTGCTTTTTAAAGGCAAAGGAGAAATGGGATAAATTTTCAAATCCCAGATCCAGATAAATATCAGTTACAGATCGTCCTTTCTGGGAAAGCAGAAAATGAGCCTCCTTTAATCTTCGAAGCTGCAGCCACTGTCTTGGCGGAATACCAAATATTTTCTGAAAGTCTCTTTTGAATGCAGATAAACTTCTTCCCGTTAAATAAGCAAAACGCTCTACATTGACATTGAAATGAAAATTTTTATTCATAAAAGCTTCAATATCTATTTTATAAGGCTCTGAAAAATCAAATAAGATATCCTTAAGACCTGGATCATAATTGAGCAGCAGCAGTAAAGCTTCCTTCTGCTTAAGCCTGAGAATTTCTTCCGAAGCAGAAAGATCTTCATATGGCAGTAATGAGTACATAAAAGAATGTAAAGCCTTTTGCTCTGGTTTTATGTAGGCCGGAACATGATCTTTCCTTTCTGCCTGATATCCATATTCACGGCTGAAATCATGAAGCATTGCGTCGTCAAAATAGATGGATACGGTTCTTACTTCTCCATCTTTTGGAGGATATTTTGCGAATTTCAATAAGCTGTTTTTCCTGGCTGAATAAAGTTCGCCTGCCTTGAATACCGTTTTCGTAATACCGTCATTCAGTTCCATTTCTCCGGAAAGAACCAATCCGAGACTGTGAATTTGCGCAAACTGTTCTCCTTCCCGGAATTCTGAAAAATGACAGGAATAATTAATAGGCAACGGAATTTTATTTTCATTCATATCACAGAGAGGTATTTCTTGAGAGATTCTTATTCAAACTTACAAAACTTTTTTATGATGGGATCTTCAGGTAGAAATTAAATTCCCCAAAGGCCTAGATGTACAGGCTTTGAGGAATACAGCATTATATAAGGATGGCTTTAGGCTCCAGGTACGCTTCCAGACCGAATACTCCAAATTCACGTCCGATACCACTTTGCTTAAAACCTCCGAAAGGAGCGTAAGGATCATGCGCAAATCCGTTAATGCAGATTCTTCCGGCATCAATCTGTGCTGCTACACGTTCTGCGTGTTCTTTATCCGCAGAGCTGATATAAGCGGCAAGACCATAAGTTGTGTCATTGGCGATAGAAATGGCTTCCTCTTCGCTGGTGTAAGGGATAATAGAAAGTACCGGCCCGAAAATTTCCTCCTGCGCAATACGCATATCATTACGAACATTGGTAAAAAGAGTTGCCTTTACGAAATTACCCTTTTCAAGACCTTCAGGCTTTCCTTCACCACCGGCAAGGAGAACAGCTCCTTCTTCCAGTCCCAGACGGATGTAGCTCTGCACTCTTTCAAACTGTTTCGCACTTACCATCGGGCCCACAAGAGTATCTTCATCGTTAGGATTTCCTACTTTTACCTGCTCTGCAGCTTTTTTAGCCAGCTCATTCACTTCATCCAGTCTGTTCTGGGGAACAAGCAGACGGGTAGGGGCAATACAGGCCTGTCCATTATTCATATACGCCCCGAAAACAGCCATCGGGATTGCCTGATTAAAATCGGCATCCTCCAGAATGATATTGGGAGACTTTCCTCCAAGTTCCAGAGTTACTCTCTTCATCGTATCTACAGCGCCTTTTGCAATTGCTTTTCCAGTCTGGGTAGATCCTGTGAAGGAGATTTTAGCAATATCCGGATGCCGGGTAATTTCTGCACCAACTACATTTCCCAATCCATTAACAATATTGAAAACCCCTTGCGGTAAGTCTGCTTCATGAAAGCATTCCGTGAGCAGCTGGGTTTGTACGGCACTCATCTCGCTTGGTTTGATAACAGCTGTACAGCCTGCAGCAATAGCGGTAGCCAGTTTATTACAAATGAAGCTGTTGCTGGCATTCCATGGAGTGATAATTCCTACTACCCCTAAAGACTCAAAACGTACTTTAGAATGGCCTACAGTTCTTTCAAAATCATAAGATTCTAAAGTGTTTATGATAGCTGTAAAGGCAGAAATAGCATTTTGTACGCTCATTCTGCAGAATTGCAATGTGCCTCCATATTCATTAACCATGGCAGAAACCAGTTCATTTTCCCTTTTGCTTACGGCTTCGTGCAGTTTTTTAAGAAGGCTGATTCTTTCTGCTTTTGTTGTTTTCGAGAATGTGGTAAAAGCTTTCTTTGCCGCTGCAATGGCCATTTGGGTATCTTCTTCATTTCCCAGCACTACTTCTCCGGTTTTCTCATTGGTAGTTGGATTGATAAGATCAAACGTTTCTGTTCCTTTTGGAGTTACGAATTCTCCGTTGACGTAAATTTTAGTAATCTGTCTCATTTTGATGATTTTAATACCACAAAGTTCGGCAGAAAGTGAAAAGGCAGGTTTGTTGTATAGCTCAATTTTTCTTTGTTGTATGGTTCATTTTACGGATTGTGCAGTTGTACTTTTTTAATTTTAGACGTGAAAAGATTTTGCCATTCAATAAAATTGACTACTTTTATCATAACCAAGTAAATAACTCGTTTTGAGAACAACTCTTAAACTTATTTTCGCTTAGTATCAGTCTCCGAACCACAGGCTGATCGTTCTTTCGTTTGGGTAACTCTGCCCGAACAGGTTTTCATTTCACCATATTATTTATCGTATTACCCTAAAAATGGGGTTCTGTCTTCTGTTTTGGCTTTGATAACTGCTATTGATTACAAACTGAACTTTGCAGCAAATTATAGCTTAAAAAACGCTTAAAGCTATCAACGGATGTTAATCATCTCCTTTTAATACGTGAATACTATGGAAAAAATCCAACAAAGAATTATAATAAGCACGATCATAAGCGATGAGTATCCAACATATCTGGGAGGTAAAAGCGAAAAATACTCCCTTACTTAAAAAGAAATGCAGCCATTGTAACACCGACAGATTTCAATGCAGTGATAAATTCAGGCTGAATGCCCAGAAAAAGAATATTGATATATGGCTAATTTACCGATGTGTAAAATGCAGCAACACCTATAATATGACTGTTTTTTCAAGAATCAGAACAGAATCCATCAGTAAAGAGCTATTCAGTAAATTTTCGGAAAACAATGCAGAAATTGCCTGGAAGTATGCCTTTTCAAAGGAGATAATGAGAAAAAACAATGTAGAAGCAGATTGGGAAAATGTTGCATATGAAATTCTGTCTCCCAAACTTCCGGTGGAAGATCTTATTAATATGAATGAAGAAATGGTTTTATTTCAAATACACTGTTCCTTTGACTTTAATATGAGCGTTTCAGCACTGATCCGAACATGTTTAGGACTTTCTTCCTCTACATTGAATTTATTGCTTGAATCTGATGCCGTTTATTATAACGAAAGGCCTTTTCAGAAGAAATATAAGTTTAAAAATGATGATGTTATTAAAATCAGCAGGCAGGCTCTGATCAATACTTATCTTATAGGAAAGGAAGATTTATCGCATAATGCTTAAGATGATTAATAATCACAAAAAACCTCCTGATCGGTGATCGGGAGGTTTTTGTTTATTGAAATATGCTCAGTCCCATTTGCTGTGAACAGAAATTGCATATTTTCCGGCTCCGGTAAAGAAAAAGCTTATGCTTACAAGCATGTAGATCACAAGCAGCTCTAAAGCCCAGCCTCCAAACTCATTAAGCTTGAAAATATTAGCAGTTTGTGCCAGAATAATGGCTGTGAAGCAATTGGCTGCAAAAATTAATCCTGCAAGACGTGCCCGGAATCCTGTCATCAGCATTACAGGTGCTGCAATTTCTCCTGCAAACACTCCATAAGCGAAGAATGACGGCAAACCGTGCATCGTCATCATATCTTCAATAAACCCAACTCCGTGGATTAATTTACCGATTCCGTACACCGACATCGGAAATCCGATTGCGATCCTGGTGATAAATAGTCCTAAATCAATGTTCTTTTTCATTTCTTATCATTATTAAAAGTTATATTTTACAAATGCCCCGATATTTTCCAGGGTCTTTTTTCCATTATTAAACTGATCGAAATTGGAAGCCAGTCCGTACATTATTTTATTCTGTTTTACGCCCAGTCTTATGAATTGCAGTCCTCTGGGATATCCGCTGTCATCAAGGTTTCCAATAGCAAGCACACTGAAATATCCTTTACAATTTTCTGTCAGATACGGTGTATATTCAAAAGATATTGACTGTTCCAGAGAAAATCCCTTCTGGTACGTAGTTCCTACGGAGTAGGAGAGAGAATAGGATGATTGAACGATCTTATACTGAAAGATAGGCACTGAAAAATGCCCCAGGGTTCTTCATTCCCAATGCGGCATTAGCGCTTAATCTTTCGGAAAAGCTGTAGGCAAGGGTATTTCTGATAAAGAATATATTTTCTTTGTCCTGGGTATATTCTGTGTCAAATAGTGTGAGATTATTCAGTTTCAGCCTGTCATTTAGCTGATAATTGATATTGTGGATGTAAGTGTAGGAGCGGTGTCCTAACACGAGATCGGGTCTGTAGGAAAGTTTCTGTGCACTCACATCCATAGAAGCGGATGCTAGGGCTGTTATGGCGATAATTTTTGCCTTCATATTTCACTCATTAAATTTCTGTGAGCAAAATTATCCGGGCTGGAGGGGAATAAACTTAAGAAATCTTAAGAAACATCAGACAGGTGTTTTTTTCTCAGATAGCTTAAATATTCTACCGTGATGCCGAGGTAGGAAGCAATCATATACTGAGGAAAACGCTGTTCTATAGTACGGTAAGCAGTGACAAATGTACGGTATTTGGTGTAGGCATCCACGCGTGAATGTTCAAAGGTTCTTTCCTGTAAAGTAACATAGGCAGACTGCATTTTCAGGCGCCAGAATTCAGAGATAGCGGGAACTTCTGTGTATAATAAATCCAGATTGCTTTTACTGATCTGTATGATCGTGGTATCTTCATTAGCCTGTATGAACATTCGTGATGGAAGCCCGCACAGGTAGCTGTAAAGATCATTCACCCACCAGTTTTCAATACCCAGCTGAGTGGTATTTTCCTTCCCTTTTTCATCAATATGATAAGCATACAGGCTGCCTTTTGCAATGAAGCGCATGTGCCTGGAAACCTGTCCTTCACGAAGCAGGTACTCTTTCTTTTTTAGGGAAATGATTTCTAATTTTGAGGTGATACAGGGAATGTCCTGATCTTCTAATGAAACGATTTCTCTAAAGTGTTCTATAAGTTGTGAAAGTATTGTATCTGTATCCGTCATAAAAATTGGTGCGTATAGCTTGGAGAAACAAATTTACGTAAATATTGGATCGCTCAGCTTCAGGAGATGTTTATAAGCAAGAAGACCACAATTTACAGAGTAAATTGTGGTCTTCTTCAACTAAGAACTATTTAACTACGATTCTGTTTTCAAATACCCATAATGCAATGCAGTTTCTTTTCCGAACAAGCTTGAGAAAATGTTCTGAAACTCATGGATATACCTGCATTTTATGGCGTTCCCGTATATTTTCAGACCTTCCAAAATCTTTCTGGAGCTGAGGTCTATGTCGTATTTTATAAAAGATTCCGGTCTTTCGTACCGGATGCTCTGCTCCGAGCTGTATGTTCTTGAAAACCCCAGTTTCTCAAGCCATTCTTCCGTTATTTTAATTGGTTTAATGGATTCTGCCGGAACGGAAATACTTTGAATATCATTTTCAATTTTGACAAAATAATCCTGCTCGACATTGTGAAAGATCTCGGTAATGGTGTAAATCTGGTTTTTGTACTCGACTAAGTTTTTGATTTTTAGATCTGCTACGTTCATAATATTTTGAGTTTTAGTTGATGATATGGTTCTTTATAAATATCAAATAGTATGCCCGGCATTGTATTGTGACGTCCTGTTTTATTCAATAATGGGTTAAATTTTTACTGTAAAAAATTAATAATATGTTAAAATAGCACATGTAGAGGCGGTTTTTCATACAATATTGAAAAAAATATGTGGTATGTGTGTGGTACTAATTTTTTATTCTTGCTTTGGGAATGGCATTAAAAGATGTAAGAAGAAGGGCTATGACAACCGTACTGATAAGGACCGCTATGAAAACATTCCAGGAATAGGCATGAAGAAGATATCCGGTACCGCTACCAAGAATACTTGATCCGAAATAATAAAACAACCAATAAATAGAGGTGGCTGAAGATTTTCCACGTTTCGCATATAACGCAGTCATCTGGCTTGCCATCGTATGAGCGGCGAAAAACGACAGTGTGAAAAGTCCAAGTCCGAAAATAAGGATATATATGTTTTCAGACAGCAGTAATGCAGCTCCAATATTCATAGACAAAATGGATGCTTTAAGAATATTGTTCATGGGAAATCTTTTTGAAAGACGGCCTACTATCATGGTACCGAATACTCCGAAAATATACATTAAGAAAATAAAAGCAATAACAAAATGGCTTAAAGAAAAAGGTTGTGCCTCTAGTCTGAATGTCAGGTAATTATAAACACTTACAAAAACGCCCATCAGTAAAGCTGCAGTACAGTATAAACGAAGCATGTAAGGATTGGTAAGAAAAAACTTCATTTGCTTGACCTTAAGATGGTAGTCTGTTTTCTGCGGATTGAAAAATCTGGATTCCGGGAAAAGTTTCCAGAATATAGCGCCCAGAATGAGACTTTCTACTCCAATCAGAAGAACAGCATTACGCCACCCGAATTCACCTGCAAAGAGTGTGGCCATTATTCTTCCACTCATCCCTCCAATTGTATTTCCGCTAAGATACATACTGATGGCTGCCGGTACTGCCAAAGCATCCACTTCCTCGGTAAGATAGGCAAGGGCAACTGCAGATACTCCGGAAACAACGAAGCCCTTTATTACACCTATGGCAATTAAAAGTGTTAAACTGGGGATCCAGGTAGAAATAATGGTAAGCACTGCAGAAGAAATCAATGAAAAAACCATCAGGCTTTTTCTTGAATAACTGTCAGCTTTAAATGCAAAAAACAATAATCCCAATGCCATTCCTATGGTGGAAGATGATACCAGCAGGGAAGTATCCCCTACAGATACTCCAAACTGTTCTGCAGCCATCGGCAGCATGGGCTGGAAAAGATAGAGCTGTGCAAAAACAGAAAGTCCCGAAAAGAAAATACAAAGTTTTATAAATCGGAAACGTGAACTTCCCTGAATGGCTTTCTCAGATGAATTCATGATTTTTGCAGTTACAGTGCAGAGGTTGAACAGAAAATTTAGTTCTGTAAATTTCCTGATTATTTTCCGAATGTAAAAATTATTATTTCAATGAAAAGTATTGGTGAAACAAATCAGTGCAGCTGCAGGGTGTTGATGTACTCAGAAGGGGTAATGTTTTCCATTTGCTTAAAGACCCTGTTGAAGGTAGACTGGTTAGAGAAGCCTGCTTCTGTATAAATGTACATGAGGGTTACTTTTTCTATATCATTTTCACTGAGAAGTGTTTTTACACAGTCTATTCTGTGCATATTCAGATAATTATTGAAGTTGGGATATCCTTTTGCACGGATTGATTTTGAAATATAGCTGCTGTTGATATCCATTACTGCAGAAAGCTTGGAAATGTTAAAGTTAACATCTTTATACAGCTGCTTTTCCCTCATTACAAGCTCTATTTTCTCAAACAGCTCATCTGCAAATGGTGCTTTTTCTGCTGCAGAAACTGATTGTGCTATGGTATTCCGGTTTTTTTCTTCAATTTCATGGTAAATTTCAACTCTTTTTATCTTATCCTTAAAATAAAGCAGAAGAGATATTACCGCAACGTTGGAAATCATCAGAATTGTATCAGTAATTCTCACATCTTCGGGTCTGTGCACAGGAAATTTAAAACTGAACGTCTTGGAAATAAGATATCCGGCAATAATATTTATCAGTACAAAAATGCTGTAGATAAAAACATATTTTCTCTGAAAGAACACATAGGCAGCCAGAGGAATAGGGATAAGCCAGACAAAGCTTGCTATAGAATTGTTCCAGAAAGCAAGCATAATGTAAAAGTTATAAATTGTTGCAATAACAATATAAGAATGAACTAATACATTCACCGAATACGTTTTGCGTACAATCATATACGTATACACCATCAGAAAAAGCCCTCCGAAGAGATACCAGGCCATAATTTTATCCGGAATGATAAAAGTAAATATCAAACCAAACAGGGCAAGAATAACAGACATCAGAATATTATAATAATACACCAGCTGTCTTTTATACTCTTCAATTTTTATGTCTTTTTCACTAGTCATTTGTGGTAAAAGATAATTTTAAATCATTACAATATACACCTACAACAGTCAAATAGTAAAAAATGACTGGATTAAAATGCTGATTGACAGTTATTTGTGTTTTGATGAGCCGTTTCCGGTTTTTCATTGATTATTCATGAATTTGATTTGTCAGTGAGGATAACTTTGCATCAGCTAGCTCAATAAAAGTTGACAGATGAAATGTCAGTTAACCCCAAATGATTCATTCAATTTTTGAATAAGTCAAATAATTTTAAACAAATATACTAAAATGAAGAAAATAAAATTGACTCTTGCCAGCATTATGATGTGTTTTTCAATGGCTGCATATTCCCAGGTAGGTATTAATACAGATTCACCTAAAGTAACATTACATGTAGAAGGAAAACCAGATGTGGCTACGGCGCCGGATGGAGTTATGGCTCCCAGAGTGACAGGAGATCAGCTCAAAGCAAAAGATGATGTCTACTCAGCCGCACAAACCGGAGCGCTGGTGTATGTAACGCAGGCTGTAACTGCGCCTTCTGTAAAAACGGCAAAGGTAGATAAGGCTGGCTACTACATGTTCAACGGAACTACGTGGAAGTTTGCATTTGGCGGTGCAGATGATGATATTACGATCGGGGACCTGGTCTATTATCATGGAAGCATTCCTGCAGGTACTTCCGGAGCTAATATACTGGCCAGTACCTATCTGACCGATCTTCCTGTATTAGGAGGCTTCCTGAGACTTGATGCGCAGTTCAACAGCAGTTCAGCGGGTACAGGATCGTCTACTACTTTTAATCCGAGGCTTTATAATGCAGGAACTTCAGATGTGAAAATATGGGTTTCGGAAATGTCTACCCATACCGGTGATTCTGATAACGGAAATATTAAATTATCACCGGGAGCCTACAGACAGTTTGATGATGGTGTTTATCTTACCCAGACCCATAATGAGACCGTAACATTTGATATTACCATCCAGGAACCTGAGCCAAGATGGTACAGAGTGTACTACGCATTCCGTGTAGATAACAAATCCACAACAGGAAGCAGTGATGCTACCACTACAGATTCCAATACATCAGACAATACAAGAGAATTATTCCTTTCTGTACAAAGGCTGTATTAACAAGACATCTGACGATTCTGAAAATAAGATGAATTATAAAAATTTACCGGCTCAACAGGTTTGCTGTTTAAAACCTTATGAGATTCGTGTTTTTTTGGGGGCGGGAAGCGTATGATTCCGGCCCCTTTTTTAATGCATCATTTCGTACACTTTAATCAGCTCGGCAATATTTCCCACATTGAGTTTCTGGAAAATCCTTTTTTTATAGGTGCTTACTGTAGACATTTGGATATTCAGCCTGTTGGCAATTTCCAGGTTCCCGTTTCCATCAGCGAGAAGCTTGAAAATTTCGTACTCACGGGAAGATAGCTTTTCTACAGGGTTGTCTCTTTTGTTCTGAATAATAAGACCGATAAGTTCTGCAGGATAGAAGTATCCTTTTTCAATAACAGTTTTTACGGCGTTTTTAATTTCTTCCTCACTGCTTTGCTTGTTCAGATAACCTTCTGCGCCTTCTCTGATGTACTGGATGGCAACATCTTTGTCGTAACCGGAAAATACAAGAATTTTAAGGTCACTCTGTATATCTTTCAGTTCAGGAATCATCTTTTTATATTGGGTTCCGGGCATGTCAATATCTAATATGAGAAGATCATAGCGAGAAAAACCAATCTTTTTCTTTACCTGATCATAATTTTCAGCAAAATCTATTTTCAGCTCAGGATAAGCGGTTTCAAGAACCAGAGAGGTTCCTGCCCTTACTACATAGTGATCATCAGCAATTAAAATTCTTTCATTCATACAAATTAGTTTTTATTGAGAGTTATTTCTACCACAGTACCCTGAGGGACATTTTGCCTGAAATCTATTTCGGCATTGATCTTTTTTACCAGATGGATAACCATATGCAGGCCGAGCCCTTTTCCCTTAAAGCTGGGAGTTTCAAGCTTTGGATTTCTGTACAGCTTCATATAAGTGGCAATCTGGTCTCCGGACATTCCTGTTCCTGTGTCAGTAATGGTGATGGTAGATTTTTGCGGGTTTTCTGTAATGTTTAGCGTGATATTTCCCTGGAATGTATTTTTCACGGCATTATCAAGGATATTGTGGATGATAGCAGTTAAGATACTTTCATTAACTTTAGAAGATACCTTATATCCAGTCATATTGGTGATCACTGTTCCTTTTTCCTTTGCAATTTCACAGAATAACCTGTGCTTGATTTCCAGTATTCTGTTAATAGGATATTCTTTTTCTTCAAATATATTCTCCGCCTTATAAAGTTCCGTGTATTCTTTTAGGTTGAGCGTAAACTGATAAAGCTGTTCCGACGATTTATAAATACTGTCAAAATATTTCTTCTGAAGCTCTACATCATCAGACTCATGGATTTTTTGAGAAAGCATTGCAATAAATCTGATGGGAGTGGTAATATCATGGCTTATGGTTTCTACCAGTTTTTTCTGATATTCCGTTTCTTTTCGAAGATTACTTTTTATCAGTTCCAGATGAATATAGGTTTCCTTTAGCTCGGAATTTTTATTATGGACAATTTGCTTTAATGTTTTATTCCTGATTCTTAAAAAATTGGTCGCCAGCTGAAAAATAACGATGATAAGAAGCAGAATAATGATAACCGCAGACACTCTGAACAGTATAGTCTGATAAAAAGGATGCTCAATAGGTGAAACACTACTGTCTATAGCGTTGCGCCACCTGGGAATGTGCCGCTGGCCGGAAACGTTGAAGTATATGCAAGCAAAAATAAATGCCCAAACTCTCATATATGTGCAAAACTGATCTATACCTTCTGCTAATGCAATAGGCGGTTAATATTAGTATTTGTACAAGTCGAAGTTTTTTTAATGATCGGGAACGATTGAAAATAAATTTTTATCATTGAAGTTTTCTGGTCTATTGTGTTTTATATTTTTTGATCGTGTAAAAATAGTGAAATTATGGCGATAAATAAACATTCCATAATCTGTTTTCTGTAAGTTTTACAATGGTTTGCAGACCAGGAAGCAGAAGATTTATTTTGAAATCTTTCACTATTTCATTAATAGGTGATAAATTTATTTTAAAAATATATTGTTTCAATCTTAATACTGTACCGAATTTTTCTTTTTTTTAAAATTTTTATAAATGATAAAAACCTTAAAATATGCAAGTTTTTTATCGGTTGCAATTTCTCGATTTACTTTTTACTTATTCATTTTTGTAGTAAAAGTTTGACAAAAAACTGAGGTTAATTCTACATGTGATCTTTGTCAGGGCTTATGGATATTCATATTTTTGCAGAAATATTTTCAGAACAATAAAAGACGTTTATAGTCTCATAATGATTCTAAAAACACAAACAGTTTTATTTCCAGGCAAAGGGTCTCTTTAAGGGATCTTTTGATGTTTTATCATTTTTATACCGTCAGAAAAAAATATTCCGGATTTTACATAAATTAAAGTTTAAGGTGTTGATTTTTAAATGTTTTGTAGGTTGGCATTCATTTTGATTGGAGCTATCAAAACACAATACAATGAATAAAGATAATTTTAACTATCTTATTGGAAAAACACGCCATGAAGTGAAAGCTGAAATGGGGGATGGTTTCAATTTTTTTAAAGACAACGTCTGGACTTATCAGGTAGGGGAAACCTGGCTCGGTAAAAAAGTTATTCTGTCCGTTCTCTTTGTTGATAATCACGCGGCCAATATTACCTTACATAAAACTTTTAAAAGCTTTTGAGATCTTCCGGTTTCTATAACAAAAAACCTCCCGGAAATGCTGGGAGGCGAATAAAATTGACTGTATATTGAAGTGTAATTCAATCATTATTTATTATTTTCAAGCCACTTGAGTCTTCGTTCATCCGGAAGGTGTTTCACCTTGAAATTTTCAAAAACAGCATTGAAGCCCTGTCCGTCCGGGCAGGCAGCCATTAAGCCAACCATTACGGGAGTGTTGTCCTGAAGAGGTGCGTTTCTCATCATGATATAATTCCTGTCATCAAACGAATAAAATATTTCCACGGCGTCCAGTCTTCTCACTGCTTTTATCCATACTGCAGGAGGTGTTTTGTCTAACGTGATAACACTCCAGTCACTTTTGTTGTGGGTAACCACGGTACTGAGGTTATATTTTCCGTCTACAAATTCCACTCCGGCTTTAATATAATGCTCTTTGTCTGTTCTGAGCATAAGCCCCATCTGGTCAAATCTTGCCTTGTAATTTCCTGTGATTTTCACTTTAGCCTCAAATTCACC
This sequence comes from Chryseobacterium culicis, assembly GCF_900108365.1. Taxonomy (GTDB): domain Bacteria; phylum Bacteroidota; class Bacteroidia; order Flavobacteriales; family Weeksellaceae; genus Chryseobacterium; species Chryseobacterium culicis. The sequence continues at coordinate 181,271 of NZ_FNWQ01000002.1, forward strand.
ACCATAAGTAGTATAATAAAAAGGCGCATCATCCACAGTAAATCCGTAATGGGATACTCTCCAGTAGTCACTCTGAGGGGTCACAAACATACTCAGACTGTTATTTTTGATTTCCCATTTTTCGGGCTCATTAAACCATGTCATTTTCTCAAGGGTCTGGGCAGAAAATTTTTGAACCAGGAATACGCTACAAAGGCCTAAAAACAATTTCTTCATTCTATTTTGAATAAGTTCTACAGGTAAATTATTATTTTAGCAAAAGTAAAACTAAACCCCAATCGCATCAATACTGATAAATAACCATTATGGAAGTCCGCGAACAGCTTAGCGATAAATTACTGGATAAAGCGTCCAAAAAATGCCTGTTAGACATAGAAATCTATAAACAGAGAGCGCTTACGTATTCCCAGATGGAAGGCGCAATTGCTGTATTAAGTGATATGCAGGCCAACAAAAGCTATATCTACAAATCGGAAGCTGCAGGAGAGCTGGGACTCAGTAAAGGTGAAAATCCTACCGAATTAGACACCATCTGGGAAGAAGAAATGCTGAAAAAGATTCACCCTGATGACCGCCTTAAGAAATATATCCATGAGCTTCGGTTTTTTAAATTGCTGGAAGCTATGGAAGGGGAACAACGTACTGCCTACAGTGTTGTTTCAAAAATAAGGATGAAAGATAAAAATGATGAATACCGTTGGGTGAAACACCGCATGTTTTACATATATTCCCCTTATAACGGCAGGCTGAGGTTTGCTCTTTGTCTTTATAATATTGCTGTTTCTTCATCTGTTACACCAGATTTTATGATTGTCAATACCATAAAAGGAGAAATTGTAGTAAAAGATAAACTTGATTACAAAAATATTCTCAGCCCGAGAGAACTTGAAGTTTTGAAATTTGTAGGGGAGGGCTATGCAAGTAAAGAAATAGCAGACCTTCTTTCCATAAGCATCAATACGGTGAGCAGGCACCGTCAGAATATTCTGGAAAAATTAAAGGTTAAAAACTCTACACAGGCTTTCAAAGACAGCTTTTATTAGCCGGTCAGCATAAAATATCCGAAAAGTTCACCTTGTTATTTTGTCTTTGAATGAGTAAATTTATATCCTGAAGACAGATTAGCAAGAAATCCTACACGATGAAAAGAAGCGAAGAAATTACCCGCCAGTATTTTACTTTTTTAGATAAGCATATCCACGATGTCGTTTCCGGAGCGGTTCCGGAATTTCTGGAACTTAATGAAATTGCAGGCGAACTTGCTATTTCCCATAAGCACCTTACTGATACCGTTAAAAAAGAAACCGGGCAGCATCCATGTTCATTTTATGATGAAAAAATTATAGATCAGATGAAACAAATGCTTACAAATTCCGATAAATCCGTTGCGGAAATTGCCAGAATCTTTACCTATGATCCTTCCAATTTTTCAAAATTTTTCAAAAAAATGACCGGCTTTACTCCCGGAAATTTCAGAAATTCCACAAAAGTCTAAATTGACTACTTTTTTTGTTTAATATTGTTGCAGCAGCAGATTTGCGTTTTATTTTATCTCAGAATAGGGATTTGAACAGAAAACGTGCTGTATTGATAAAGCTGTTTAGTGAATTAAATTGTTAAAATAAGAGAAAAATAATCTTTTATAAATGAGTTGTTTGTGAAAAATAATCACTTTTTTTTATTATTTATATACTAATATTTCTTTATTGTTTGATTTTTTTATTAAATTTAGGTGATAAAAAACTAATTAATTCAAAACAGGAAAACGTTAAAAAAGACAGATGTATATTTAAATACTTTGGTTTCCAGCGAGTAAGAATAAAATATTGTGTCTTTAATAATATTTAATCTTATGAGAGGCGCTGAAGCCTTCTAAATAGTTATATATTTGTTTCTTTTAAACCACACAACAAACAAGATTAAGGATGAGCATCAATTTCACAACAGCAACTATTAAAGACTTTGAGAATATACCAGACAATGATATGGCTCAAAGAGCTGAAATTTTTTATGAATACTTAGACTTTGTAAAGTCTAACGGACACATGAACTACAGACTGAAGAATACTTCAGGAACAAACGCGGTACTCAATGTAAATATTGCAGACCAAAACAGAGAATTTGTCAGTTTTGTATCCAGCGATTATTTAGGGTTTACACAACACCCGAAAGTAAAGCAGGCAGCGATCGAAGGAATAGAGAAGTATGGAACAGGAACCGGAGCTACCCCCCTTATTGGCGGCTACTTTGATTATCACAATGCCTTAGAAAAAAGAATTTCCAGTTTTTTTAAAAGAACAGAAGATGAAGCCGTAGTGTTTACTACCGGTTATACTGCTAATAGTGCTAGTTTACAGTGCTTAATGCAGAAAGAAGATCTTGCCATTTTAGACATGGCAGTACACGCCAGTGTACATGAGGGATGTGCTTTTACCAACAAAAAAACATTTCCGCATAATAATTTGGAATCTTTGGAACACATTTTGAAGGTATCTGAAAATCTGTACCGTACGAAACTCGTTATTGTGGATGGAGTGTATTCCCAGGATGGTGATACCTCCCGTATTAATGAGATCTATAATCTTGTGAAAAAGTATAATGCCTTTCTCATGGTAGACGACGTGCATGGCGTTGGAATCCTCGGAGAAACAGGAAGAGGTACTTTGGAACAGGCTGGATTATTGGATAAAGTAGACCTTATCACAGGAACATTCAGTAAAACGTTTGGAAATCTTGGAGGATATGTCATTGCCGACAAAAAATTGGCAGCCTTTATGAGATTCCATTCCCGTCAGCAGATTTTCTCAGCAACAGCTCCACCATCATCCGCCGGAATTGTTAAAGCCATTGATTTAATTGACGAAGAACCTATCTGGAGAGAAAAACTATGGAATAACATCAATTATTTCAAAAAGGGACTTGACGATTTAGGTTTAGACACAGGAGTAACCTGTTCTGCAATCATTCCTGTAAAAATAGGAGATCCCTATGTAACAGGAGAGGCCGGAAAACTACTAATAGAAAAAGGAATTTATACCAACCCGATTCTTTATCCGGCTGTACCAAGAAAAGATGCGCGTATCAGGATGAGTGTTACAGCAAGACATGAAAAAGAACATCTCGACAAAACGCTTAACGCGTTTGATGATATTAATAAAAAATTGCATATTGCGAAAAAATAATAATTATGCCTAGAAAAGTAGTGCAGGGCCCCATTAGGGACAAAGAAAAAACAAAGCAAAAACTGCTTGCTGCAGTTGGTAAAATTTTAAGAGTAAAAGGATACTCCGGACTAAAAGTAAGTAAAATTGCCGCAGTAGCCGGATTTGATAAAAAATTGATCTATGAGTACTTCGGAAGTACTGACAAGCTGATTGATGAGTATATCAAATCACAGGATTACTGGAGCCAGGTCAACCAGGATGTTGATATGGATTTCTCTGACGGTGGACACGAGCTTACCAAAATGGTTGTGCTGAACCAGTTCGAAAACCTGAAGAAAAATAAAGAACTTCAGAAAATTATCCTTTGGGAGCTTTCAGAAAGTAAGCCCATTCTTAAGAAATTAGTTGAACAGCGTGAAGAAGTAGGAGAAGTTTTATTTGGAAATATCTCAGATCCTTATTTTGGTGAAGGAGTCGCTACAAGACACAGAGCAATTATGGCTTTGATTGTTTCCGGAGCTTACTATCTTAACCTTTATACAGGATATAACGCAAACAAGTTCTGCGGTATTGACCTGAAAACAGAAGAAGGCAGAAAAGAGATTGAAGGCGCTATAGTTGAGTTGATTGACTTTGCATACAGCAAGAAAAAGTAAAGGTTAAAAGTTTTCCGATTGAAACAGAAATGTGTTTTTGTTCATATTTGAAAACTTTTAATTTTCAAATTAAAACTATATTTCTTATTTTTGACCAATGGAAAATTTTATAGTATCTGCAAGAAAATATCGTCCTCAAGAGTTTGATACAGTTGTAGGACAATCCCATATTACGGATACTTTAGAACATGCAATTGAAGAAAGTCAGTTAGCTCAGGCATTACTTTTTTGCGGTCCTCGTGGTGTGGGTAAAACTACCTGCGCAAGGATCCTGGCAAGAAAAATCAATGAGAAAGATGGCTCGGTTTCAGAAGACGGTTTTGCTTATAATATCTATGAGCTGGATGCTGCATCCAATAACTCTGTAGATGATATCAGAGAACTCATAGACCAGGTAAGATTTGCACCTCAGGTGGGTAAATACAAAGTATATATCATAGATGAGGTTCATATGCTGTCTTCTGCCGCTTTCAATGCATTCCTTAAAACGCTGGAAGAACCGCCTGCCCATGCGATCTTTATCTTGGCAACCACGGAGAAACATAAAATTATTCCCACAATTTTATCCCGATGCCAGATCTATGACTTCAAGAGAATTGTCATAGAAGACATCCAGAACCATCTAAGAAACATAGCCGAGAAAGAAAGCATCCAATATGAAGATGATGCATTGTATCTGATTGCCCAAAAGGCAGATGGTGCATTAAGAGATGCTCTTTCTATTTTCGACAGGCTGTCTACTTTTTCCCAGAAGAACATTACGCTGGCAAAAGCCGCCGAAGTACTCAATATTCTGGATTACGACCAGTACCTGAAGATCGTGGATCTCGCTAAGGAAAATAAAATTCCAGACGTTCTTTCTGCATTCAATGAAATTGTAAAAAAAGGTTTTGATCCTCATATTTTCATTGCAGGATTGGGAAATCATTTCAGAGATCTGATGATGGCACAAAATGCTTCTACAATGGAACTCATTGAAGTAGGAGAAAAAACAAAAACTAAGTTTGTAGAACAGGGACAGAAGTGGGCCGCCCAGCAGCTGATAGATGCTATTGAGATCTGCAACCATGCAGATATTAATTATAAAAACTCTAAAAACCCAAGACTTACGGTTGAAATTGCACTAATGCAGCTGGCTTCACTGACCGCTAATCTAGGCGATACTAAAAAAAAAAGTTCCTGATTCTGGCCCCGTTTCTCAGTGAGAAACAGGAAGTCAAAATGCCGGAAAAAGCCCCGGAGCAGAAAGAAACTAAAACAGAGCAACCGCCTGCTGCTTTAGAAAATGTGCAGGCAGCTCCTGTAACCAAGACTTCCAAGCCGTTATCAAGACCTGGAATTTCCTCCGGCTTCAGCATTAATTCTTTCCTGAATAAAGAAGATAAAGTAGAAGAAGCAGAAAATACAGCTGTAAAAACCGAAAATCTACCCCAAAACCATTTTACAGATACAGATCTGCAGATGGAATGGAAAATTATGCTTAAACAGCTTCAGGTAAAAGACAACTTCGTATTTAATGCAGTGAAAACCTTTAAGCTGGAAAAAGCTGAAGAACATAAAATCAGAGTGTTGTTCCCTTCAGATTCTGCGAAAGTAGAATTTGATAAAATAAGTGGAGAATTTTTTAATCATTTTAAAAGAAAAATTCAAAATTATATCATTGAGATAGAATACGTCAGAGACGTTGAAAATCTGAAGATTGAAGTGGTGACCAAGAGAAAAATGTTTGAAAAATTTATAGAAAAAAATCCACTTTTGAAAGATCTTGATGATTTAATGAAGTTTGATTTGACATAATTTTTATATATTTGTCAAATATTTCAGTTGAAAATAGGTTTTCAACAAGAACAAATTGTAACAAGAAACGCTAAAATAAAGACATTTCCAGAATACAATGGAAAAATTGACTAACACATATCAGTCTTTTTTTGCACCCGCTAATTACTTCTTTAGCGGTTATTTTAGTTTTTCTGCTTCTTATTATAGAAATTTCAGAACGTATTACCGATTTTATTGGTACTGTTAACTGAATTTCTTTCCAAAAAATACAGGAGAAGTAGAGCCCTATTATTTTCCTGATTCCTTTAAACAATTTTGAACGGCATTTTTTGAAAAGAATTATAAATTAAATTTTATAATCCAAAGGGCTATTGCTGTCAACGAAAAAAAATATAATAAAAAAACAATAAATTTAGAATAATGAATTTAAATGATTTAAAAAATGAGTGGATCAATGAGCTTACACAGCCGTTAATGATCGCAGGACCATGTAGTGCAGAAAGTGAAGCTCAGATGCTTGAAACTGCTAAAAGGATTAAAGAATCCAATGCCAATGTATCTGTTTTCCGTGCCGGAATCTGGAAACCACGTACCAAGCCCAACGGTTTTGAAGGAGTAGGAGTGATCGGTTTGAACTGGCTAAAAAAAGTAAAAGAAGAATACGGCTTTAAAACAGCTACAGAAGTTGCCAATGCTCACCACGTATTTGCAGCTTTAGAAGCAGATGTGGACGTTCTTTGGATCGGAGCCCGTTCTACAGTAAATCCATTTACAGTGCAGGAAATCGCTATGGCTTTAAGAGGAACAGACAAGCCTGTATTCGTGAAAAATCCTGTTAATCCGGATCTTGCATTATGGATCGGAGCTTTGGAAAGACTTTTAGGCCAGGATATTAAAAACCTTGGAGCCATTCACAGAGGATTTTCAACGTACCAGAAAACAAAATACAGAAATAACCCGAACTGGCAGATTGCCCTTGATTTCAAAAGCCAGTTTCCCAATATTCCAATGCTGATCGACCCTTCTCACATCTGCGGAAACAGAACAGGTCTTGCTGATATCACACAGGAAGCACTTAACGTAGGATACCAGGGAGCTATCATCGAATCTCACTGCAATCCTGATGAGGCGTGGAGTGATGCTTCTCAGCAGATTACGCCGGAAGTTCTTGCAGATCTTATCGGTAACCTGAAAGTAAGAAGCTCTAATCTTGCAGGTTTTGAAGGTGAAATGGGAAGACACAGAACTTTAATTTCAGATCTTGACTTCCAGTTAATTGAACTTCTTTCTCAAAGAATGAAGATTTCTGAGAAGATCGGTAAACTTAAAAAAGAGAATGATATTGCGATCTTCCAGCCTGAGCGTTGGAAAGTGATCACGGAATACGCTAATCAAAAAGCCAAAGAAACCGGAATGTCTCAGGAATTCATTGAAAAAGTTTTCAAAGCGATTCACGAAGAATCTATTGAAGTTCAGAATAATATCATGATAGAAAGATAAGCTGAGATACAAGATAAAAAGCATCACAGCTTTTTACTCAGTTTTCAGCCGGAAATAGTATTTAGGGCTTAGCTGTCAGTATTTAGGAGCATTGAACCATGTGTTTTTGAACCTATTTCCTGAATGCTAAGCCCTAATTGCGTATATTTGCACCAGCATTATCTATGAAAGGAAAAATCATTAAATCTACAGGCAGTTGGTACCAGGTTTTGGAATTGGAAACAAATAAAATTTTCGAGGCCAGAATCAGGGGGAAATTCAAATTAATAAAAACAAGACTTACCAACCCGCTTGCTGTAGGAGATTTTGTCGAGTTTCAGCTCGAACAGGATGAAATTGCATGGATCACGAAAATTGAGCCGCGTACCAATTACCTGATCAGAAAATCAGTCAACCTTTCAAAAGAAGCTCATATTATTGCTTCCAATATTGATCTTGCCTGTTTTATTTTTACGCTGAAACATCCAGAAACTTCATTGGGATTTCTAGACAGATTTCTGGCATGCTGTGAAGCTTATAATATTACCCCCCTTATCCTTTTTAATAAAATGGACGTTCTTCACGAAGAAGAAATTGAAATTGTAAAAGACGTAGAGTTCCTGTATCAGGAAATAGGGTATGATACTTTAGAAATTTCTTCTTATTCAAAGCTGAATCTTGATCAGCTACAGGAGATTCTTAAAGATAAAACTTCAGTGTTTTTCGGCCATTCCGGTTGTGGAAAATCTACTTTAGTAAATGCTTTACAGCCAGGATTAAACTTAAAAACATCTGAAATTTCAGATACCCATCTTAAAGGAAAGCACACCACAACGTTCGCACAGATGCACTTTTGGGATTTTGGCGGGAATGTTATTGATACCCCCGGCGTTCGTGAGTTTGCCATGATCGATATTGAAAAAGAAGAAGTGCAGCATTACTTTCCCGAGATTTTTAAGAAAAGAGAAGAATGTAAATTCCACAACTGCCTTCATGTGAACGAGCCGAAATGTGCTGTTCTTGATGCTCTGGAAACAGGCGAAATTCAGCATTCGCGTTATGCCACATACATTAAACTGATGGATGAGGCAGAAGAAGCTTCCCAAAAATAAAACATAATCATTTCTACAAATTAATTTGATATAGAAAGAGACTTGGTAGGAGAGTCTCTTTTTTTGTTATAAAGTCTGTGAATGTGTTACTCTTTGAATCAGATCATAGTCCCTGCTTTTCTTTTTTACGGATTAGATTTTAAATTGCCGGAAAATGTTATTTTTTTTTGTCACAATTTTTTTGAATTTTAATGAAAAAAAAACTGTTTTTAAATAACTCTACTTTCTGATGTGGCTGTTTTGACATATAACTCCACTTTTGTCATATTTTATGCCTGCCCAAAAGCGGTGTTTTAACAAATATAGCGATTGCGTAAATTGAAAAAAAATAACCAAAATAACTAAATGAGCTTAAAATAAGCCTTTAAAATTATTAAATTGATAAAAATGGGTGTATTTTTTTGAAAATAAAAAACCCAGCCGAAGCTGGGTAAAAACTAATAACCATGAAAACTCAAATTAAACATGAGAATCGCAATAGAATAAACAATTACTGTGCCAAAGATTGGTGTATAATTTCTTAATAAAAGTTATTTTTATGTTAAAAAAAAATTAAAATAAAAATCAAAGATATTTTTTGTAATTTTGCGCCATTAAAAAAATATACATTTATGTCTAACATTACATTCACTATGATTAAGCCTGATGCTGTTGCGGACGGACATATCGGTGCTATATTGGGTAAGATTGCTGAAGGAGGTTTCAAAATCAAAGCTTTAAAATTAACTCAGCTTACAGTAGCTGATGCAAAAAAATTCTATGAAGTTCACGCTGAAAGACCATTTTACGGAGAATTAGTAGATTTCATGAGCTCTGGTCCAATCGTTGCTGCAGTTTTAGAAAAAGACAATGCAGTTGAAGATTTCAGAACATTAATTGGTTCTACTAACCCTGCAGAAGCTGCAGAAGGTACAATCAGAAAAATGTTTGCAAGAAGCATCGGAGAAAATGCAGTTCACGGTTCAGATTCTAACGAGAATGCATTAATCGAAGCTCAGTTCCATTTTTCAGGAAGAGAGATTTTCTAAGAAGATCATCTTACAAAATAAAAAATCCGGAGAATTTTCTCCGGATTTTGTTTTTTATAAACTTGTCTGTTAAAGGTTATTTTCAATAGCTCCTACATTTTCTCTGTAAAGTTCCAGAGGTTTAGTAAGCAGTACAGCAATAACGGTCATTTGCTTATCAAGCTTTTCTTTGGGGATATCAATATAAATAATTCCCGGACGGTCGCTCCAGTAAAGTTTATTGTAAATTGTATGGGAAAGCATTGTACCTTCGCCTACGACTCTGATTCTGGCAATTCCGTTTTTTATACCTTTTAGGGCAACCGGACCTGTAGGCATTCCTTCCACAAATAGATAAAGCGTTTGCTTATCTTTTGATACTGTACTTATCCCGGAGTAATGGCCGTCTGGCAGTCCTTTTTCGGTTTCAAAAAGCGCTTCTGCATGTTTGCTTATCCATTGTAAAGTTTCGGGGTTGGTTTTGGGTGTTGTGGAGATTTTCATATCAAGTCCATCACTGGTCAGTCCTGATGCATTCAGTAGATTGTTACCATTGTAAAGCATGCTGCCAATATTGTAGACGGCTTTCTGAGCATTTTTTTCATCTAATATTTCTGAAAGAGAACATTCTTCTGTTTTAAAATCCTTCAAAAATACAGGCGGAGTTTCAAAGGTAATTTCCACAACGGTAACGTCCTGATCAAATTTCACATTGGACAAATTCAAGGTAAGTGTTTTTCCGGAATTATGGTTCATTGTAATAACAGCTGAAGGATCACCTATGATTTTTGCGGAAAGAGGTTTTGTGGCCAATCCATAAATCTTTGTAAAACTTTTAGCTTCTTCAAGATAAAGGAATAAAGACTTCTTAGAAGAAGAAAACGAAGATTTCCCCTTATAATTTTCAAAAGGAACACCGCGGGTTGTTTCATAAATGGCCTTTTGATTTTTGGAAGTCCATCTGCCTAAGTTTTTCAGAATTTCAATTTGTTCTCCGGGAATCGTGCCGTCCGGTTTCGGACCTATATCAAGCAGCAGATTTCCACCCATGCTGATTACATCTGCCAGAGTTCTGACAATCATATTGGGTGTTTTGTAGGCTTTGTCAAAGGGCTGATATCCCCAGGAATCATTCATTGTATAACAAAGTTCCCAGTATGGATTTTGCGGTGGAAGCACAGGAACTCCCTGTTCAGGAGTATCATAGTCTCCATGATTGTTGAGCCTTGAATTGATAATGATATCAGAATTGTATTTCCTTAGCAAATTAAGTGTCTGAGAGGCTTTCCATTCTTCAGAAGTATGTTCCCAGTCTCCATCGAACCAAAGAAGATCCGGTGAATATTGAGAAGATAATTCGGTGAGCTGATTCTGATAGTAACTGATAAAATGCTGCCAGCGTTTTGGATCCTTTTTGATTTCGTAACGTTTTTTTGTACGGGTGTTGATGTCATAATACGGATGGCTCCAATCCGGTAAGGAAAAGTAAAGTCCCGTTTTTAGGCCCGATTTTTTTAACGCAGCAACAAAAGGACTCAAAACATCTTTTTTGGCCAAAGACTGCTGAGGAACTGTTATTGCATTTTCTGCTTTGGAATTCCATAAAGAAATCCCATCATGATGTTTGGTGGTAATAACAGCATATTTTGCTCCGGACTCCTTGATGAGATTTACCCATTGCTCGGGTTGATATTCTGAAGCCGAAAAACCATTCAGCTGTTTCAGATAATTCTCGTGGTTGATATAATTATTGAAAAATGACCAGGATTCAGAAATCCCATTAACAGAGTAGATCCCCCAGTGAATAAAGATACCAAGCTTGGCATTTTTAAACCATTCCATTTTTTTGCTGTTGTCAGCTGTTTGTACCTGTGCACCAATACTGTTTGCAGATAGTGTTAGTCCAAGGAAAACAGCTTTAATCAGACTGTTTTTCATATAAAATTGTTTTCACATTAAATATAAATAAAGAAACCATTATACGATCAAATCTTTTTACTATTTATTGATGAATGATAGTAAAACGTTGCCTATTATTGTATTTTTATAAATGGAACGCTTATTGCAAATTTTATCTGAAAAATAGAGATTATGAAAATTCCAGTAGTATTAATGACGAGTTTATTGGCAGTAGGGGTTTCTGCACAAACTACGAAGCCCGCCAGTAAAATGAAGAAGCCGGTAAAGAAGGTTAAAAAAGAGACGGTGGCCAAAACACCGGAAAAGCAAAAACCAGAAAAGCCTGCAGTTATTGTGAAAAGAGACAGCGTTATTCCCCGCGGTTATGGCTGTCCGGCATGTGGAATGGGATAATCATGAATAAACCGCTGTTAGGAATATCAATGATGGCAGAAGCAGATTTTGTTTCTGCTCTTTTGCCGTTACTGCAAAGTAATTCTGTAGACGTGTTAGAATGGTCTTTTGATACGCTTTATCATAACCATGAACCTGTATGGCTTTGTGATCTCCTGAATTTTTATGCTGATAATGAGCGTTTGATAGGTCATGGGGTTTATTATTCGCTGTTTGATGCAAGATGGACAGAGAGACAGGAAGATTGGCTGAAAAAACTTAAGGAAGAGGTTGCTTTGCGGCGGTACAATCACATTACGGAACATTTTGGTTTCATGAATACGGAAAATTTTCATCAGGGTGTACCGCTGCCTGTATCATTACATGCAAAAACCTTAGAAATAGGAAAAGACAGGCTGTACAGACTCCAGGATGCTGTCAATATTCCTGTGGGTATTGAGAATCTTGCCTTTTCGTTTGGCATAGATGATGTAAAGGAGCAGGGGGCTTTTCTTGATAAGCTGATTGAAGATACGGATGGCTTCCTCATTCTTGATCTTCATAATATTTACTGTCAGGCCTGCAACTTTGGGATAGAGATTCAGGAAATAATGGATTGGTACCCATTAGATAAAGTCAAAGAAATTCATCTTTCCGGAGGGAGTTGGCAGGAGAGTGTTTATGGGAAAAGGCCGGTGAGGAGAGATACCCATGATGACAGTATTCCCAAAGAGCTGTTTTCTGTTTTGCCTTCGGTAGTATCACAATGTCAGCATCTTGAGTATGTCATTATTGAAAGATTGGGACATACATTGAAAACTGACGAAGAAAAAAATGATTTCCTGACTGATTTTAATCGGGTTAAAAAAATTATTGAAGCGTCAGATTGGAAAGGGGAACAAAAGAAGAACTGGAAGAAGAAAGAAATAAAGCTCACCGAAAAACCTTTGGAAGACAGGGTTTTGTTCGAAGAACAGTCAAGACTGACCCAGCTTCTTTTTGACCATGTTGATGCTGCCGTTATAAAAGATGTGGACTTTCATTACTTTAAAACAGAAAACTGGGATCTGGAAATGATTCTTACTGCCCAGAATATGATTAGAAAGTGGAATCCTTACTAATCCTTACCACCACCTGATAACCAAAATAAATTATATGAAAATGACAACACTTGTACTGATCATTACTGCTGTCCTCACTGCTCTGATAGGAGGACTTTTCTATGCTTATTCATGTTCCGTTGTGCTTGGATTGGGAAAACTTTCTGATACAGAATATCTTAAAGCTATGCAGAGCATCAACAGGGAAATTCTCAATCCTGTATTTTTTATCAGTTTCATGGGAACAGCGGTCTTTCTTCCCCTATCTGCTTTTCTGTTTCGGGGACACCCGCCGGTTTTTACTTTTCTTCTGCTGGCGGCGCTGGCCTATCTGATAGGGGTCTTCGGAGTGACTGTTGGCGGGAATGTTCCTATGAACGATGCTTTGGATAAGTTTGATATTTCCAATTCTACAGTGGAAGCCATCAGACAGATGCGTGATAACTTTGAAAACAGATGGAATTTTCTTACTACTATAAGAACGGTTTTTTCCGTTGTTTCAATCATTTTTGTAGTCTGCGCCTGTGTATGGAACAGGGATATCTAAATAGATTAGGTAGAAATACGGAATCGTAAGATTCAGTATTTCTACGGATGTACAGCAGTCGTTTTATTCAGATCTTTGTGTTGTTAGCAAGACAAAACAGATCTTAACATGCCGAATGTTGAGAAAAGATTTATAACCACGAAGACTTTAATTTCAAACACGAGAAAAGGCAGCCACTGGCTGCCTTTTGTGTATGATAAAGATGATTTCGCTTAAATCTTTAAAAGCTCAATCGTTCTCTCAGGATTTTCTGTTGAGAAAACAGCGTTTCCGGCAACAAGAACATCCGCACCGGCTTCAAAAAGCTTGGAAGCGTTGTCCAGATTTACACCGCCATCTATTTCGATAAGCGCCGTAGAATTGTTGCTTAAAATCAGATCTTTAGTTTCAGCAATCTTTTTGTAAGTGTTTTCAATGAATTTCTGACCTCCAAATCCTGGATTCACACTCATCAGCAATACAAGATCGACATCTGCAATAATGTCTTCAAGCAGTAATACCGGAGTGGATGGGTTTAAAACAACACCCGCTTTTGCTCCTTTACTCTGAATATGGTGAATGGTTCTGTGAAGATGAGTACAGGCTTCATAATGAACGGAAATAAGATCAGCACCATGATTGATGAATTCATCAACATACTTTTCGGGTTCTACAATCATCAGGTGAACATCAACAAATTTTTTGGCATGCTGCTGAACTGTTTTCATCACCGGAAAGCCAAATGAAATGTTAGGAACAAATCTGCCGTCCATTACATCAACGTGGAACCAGTCGGCCTGGGAATTATTCAGCATTTCAATGTCTCTTTGCAGATTCCCAAAGTCTGCAGATAAAAGGGATGGAGCAATAAGCTTCGTTTTCATTTTTACTTTTTATACTTTTTATTTAGCTATAAGATGCTAGATCTCAGATTTTAGATCTTAAAGAGCAGAAGTACATGTATTCATTAGAGTCTGATATCTGCTGTCTCATATCTGAAATCTCAATTAATGATATTTCAGTTTCATTTCCGGTTTGATCTTAAGAATGGTTTCATAGATCAGTTTAATGACATTCCCTACATCTTCTTTAGCAACCATTTCTACCGTGGTATGCATATAACGCAAAGGTAAAGAAATTAACGCACTTGGTACTCCGCCGTTAGAATGGGCGAACGCGTCTGTATCAGTTCCTGTTGCTCTGCTTGCCGCAGCTCTTTGGAAAGGAATTTTTTTAGACTTTGCCGTGTCAATAATCAGCTCTCTTATGGTATGATGAACGCTTGGGGCGAAGAATACTACCGGTCCGGCGCCACATTTCTGATCACCTTCCTTTTTCTTTTCGATCATTGGGGTAGTGGTATCATGGGTAACATCCGTTACAATGGCGATATTGGGTTTTATGGTATCAGCAATCATATCTGCCCCGTATAAACCTACTTCTTCCTGTACAGAGTTGGTAATATAAAGTCCGAAAGGGATGGATTTTTTATTCTCTTTTAAAAGTCTTGCTACTTCAGCGATCATAAAGCCACCGATTCTGTTATCCAGCGCTCTGCAGACAAAATACCTGTCGTTCATTTCAAAGAATTCATCCGGATAAGTGATCATACATCCTACAAAAATTCCCATTTCTTCAACTTCCTTTTTAGAAGTTGCACCACAGTCGATGAAAATATTTTCAATTTTTGGAGTAGGCTCATTTTGATTGGTTCTGGTATGAATAGCCGGCCACCCGAATACTCCTTTCACAATCCCATTTTCTCCGTGGATATGAACCACTTTTGAAGGGGCAATTGTTTGATCTGATCCTCCGTTTCTGATCACATAGATGAGTCCGTCATCTGTAATATAGTTAACATACCACGAAATTTCATCAGCATGGGCTTCAATCACCACTTTAAACTCGGCTTCCGGATTGATAATCCCATAACAGGTACCATAATGATCTACTTCTATTTTATCAACATAAGGTCTGATATAATTCATCCAGACTTCCTGTCCCTGGTGCTCATAACCGGTTGGTGACGAGGTATTTAAATAATTTTCTAAAAATTTCAAAGATTTCTTTTCAAATTTCATAAAAAGGAATGATTTTTGCGTTCAATTTTTGTTCTTATAAGTGTAAAAATAATGAATTTTAGTAAGATTATCTGTCTTTTTATATTCTTTTTTGGAGTCAGTGTTTTTGGCCAAAAGGATGGTATAGTGGCGAAACCGCTCAATCAGTATCCGCCTGAATCTTTGAAAGTGGATGAATTTGGCAATAAATACTATTACGATGAACAGCAGAAGATCAAAGTTTACGAGATCAACGGCGAACCTGTAGTGGTATTGGATGAGCTGGTGTTGGTGAATAAACCAAGATTTAATAATCAGCTGGATAAGAACTACTATTATTTCCTTAATAAAAAGCTTTACAGGGTATATCCGCTATTTGTGACTGCACTGAAGCAGTACAGAGATATTCAGTTAGATATGAATGATATGGACAGTAAGGCGAAAAGAAAATTTGTAAGGGAAAGGCAGAATATACTTGCTGATCAGTATGAAAAGCAGCTGAGAGATCTTACTACTACAGAAGGGCAGGTGTTTGCAAAGCTTATGAACAGAGCTACCGGAAAAAATGTATTTGAAATAATCAAAGAACTGAGAGGAGGATGGAGTGCATTCTGGTGGAATGTAAAAGGAAAAATGGCTGATATTGATCTGAAAGACCGCTATGATCCGCACAACAACAGAACAGACGAGTTTATAGAATCTCTGCTTCAGTCTAACTGGAATTCAGGCTATCTGCAGCCTTACCCGGGAGCGAATGATTTTAAAATTAAAAAATAATATAAATTCCTGTAAGTACGCTTACAGGAATTTTTCTTTTAATTTATCAAAGACAATTTTATCTACCGGAAGAGGGAAAGGGTTGTCTGGACGGTCTATATCAATCCATTCCGTTTTTTCAATACACGGATCCAGAATCAGGAAATCTTCCTCGTTTACGATGTCAACTATATAATAGATGGTAAGAAGCTGCTCGTTTTCTCTGAAACGCGAAACCAGAAAATTTTCCTGCGTATAGAAATGTTCCAGAACATTGATCTTCACATTAAGTTCTTCATCAAACTCACGATGCAGACACTCCAGAACTCCTTCACCGTATTCCAGTCCGCCACCCGGAAATTTCATTAAAGGTTCGCCGGCATATTCCTCAAATAAGGTCAGAACTTGTTTATCTTTTACCGCACATGCATACACTCTAATGTTGATCTTATCTATCATATATATAATGTATAATATTTTGTAAAGCTAATGTAAGGAATTTTGTTGAGAAAAAGCTGGACGTCCGAAGCACTATACCAGAAGTTTAATACTATATATTTTCTGCTATTTAAAATAAAAAATCAATTAATTAAACAGTAGGTTGTACGCATCCATCTTCCAGGCTCAAGCTTTCATTCTACAATTTAAAGGCATTAATCATCTCTCTTTTTCCCGGAGGCCCCTGTTTTTTTTCTACCTGGAAATTCAGTTCCTGCAGTATTCTTCGAACACTGCCTTTAGAAGAGTAGGTAGTTAATAATCCGTTAATGGCCATTTTGTCAGAAACCATTTCGAATAATGGTTTTTCCCAAAGGTCAGGCTGCACTCTCGCCCCAAAACAGTCGAAGTAAACAAGATTGATTTTGGGTATATCAATGTCTTTCAGGTCAAAAAAATCACATTCTATCTTTTTTAAGTTGAATCCGCTAATGATTTCTACTGACTTTTCCCAATCTGCCAGATGAATTTTCTGATAAATATTTTTAAACGCCGGGTTGTCAAAAAGCTCAAAATATGCCAAATCCTTAACTTCCGATTCATTTATGGGATATTTTTCCAGCGAAAAATAATTAATGACATGATTTTTGTCAGTTTTTAAATATTCATTAATTGTCACCAAAACATTCAAACCTGTTCCAAAACCGAGTTCTAAAATATTAATTTCGCAATCATTGATTAAATTTAATCCATTTTTGATAAACACGTGTTCTGCTTCCTGAAGTGCTCCGTGATGAGAATGATAGTTTTCATTTAAATCATTGATAAACAATGTTTTACTACCGTCGTTTGTGGTCTTTATTTCTCTTTTCAAGCTATTTTTTTGTCAAATTTACTCTAAAATTTTTATATTTAGAAAATTATGTTAAATTTGTAGAACATCGTAAAAATTTTAAAAAATGATAATTCAAAAAACTGAAAACTCCAGAATTTCTACATTTGACCCTAATAATTTTTCATTTGGTGGTACTTTCATTGATCATATGATTATATGTGAGTACGAAGACGGAAAATGGGGAGATGTAAAATTAGTTCCTTACGGTCCGATACCATTTACACCAGCCATGATGGGGGTTAACTATGGACAAGCTTGTTTTGAAGGTATGAAAGCCTATAAAGACAAAGACGGGCAGGTTTTCCTTTTCAGGCCTGAAAAGAATTTTGAACGTATCAATAAATCGGCTAAGCGTCTTGCTATGCCTGAGGTAACAGAAGAAATGTTTCTAGATGGTTTAAAAGCATTGGTAGATATGGATAGAGAGTGGATTCCACAGGGGGAAGGAATGTCACTTTACATCAGACCATTGATCTTTGCTACAGAAGAAGCTTTGAAAGCAAGAGTTTCTAATAAATATATGTTTGCCATTGTTGCAACACCAGCGCAGAGCTATTATTCTGAGCCGGTATCTGTAAAAATCTCTGATCATTATTCAAGAGCAGCAAATGGAGGGGTAGGTTCTGCTAAAGCAGCGGGTAACTATGCTGCTTCATTTTATCCTACGCAGTTAGCCATTGAAGAAGGTTACGAGCAAATTATCTGGACAGATGATGCTACCCACGAATATTTCGAAGAGAGCGGGACAATGAACGTATTTGTAAGAATCAATGATACGATTTATACCCCTCCAACGTCTGAGAAGATCCTTGATGGAGTAACAAGAGACAGCTTTATCCAGTTAGCTAAGAAAAGAGGAATTGAAGTAAAAGTAGAACCAATTGCTGTGAAAACGGTTATTGAAGCTTTGAAAAATGGTTCCCTTAAAGAAGTTTGGGGAGTAGGTACAGCAGTAGTAACCACTCAGTTCCAGGCTTTAGGATATCAGGGTGAAAAACTGGAGCTTCCAAGATTATCAGATGAAGAAAGCTATGCTGCACTTCTTAAGAAAGATCTGGTAGACCTTCAGAACAATCTTTCTGAAGATCCTTTCGGATGGAGAGTGATTGTAGATCATGTTCTTGTAACAGTATAACAATATGTAAATAACAATATGAAAGCCGGGTTTTCCCGGCTTTTGAATTTTCTTAAAAACTGAAACTTAGCTTAATTATTTCAATTATTTTGCTGAAGTGGAGGCGGGATTTTTATTCCTGTTAAATTGTTCTCCTAAATACCGGATAAGTTTTGTAATTAATTCGCGAAATGTGTATTTTCGCAGAAGTTTATGAAAAAAATACTCTTCATATCAGCCATAAGCATGTTAAGCTGCAACAGAAATGCACAGACGGCACATCCACCTGTAGGGGGTGTTTTAAGCCAAAAAGATCTGGATGTTTCTAAAAACAGGATGAAAAATCTTAATACCATAGAAAGAGGCCAGATTCAGGATTGGATCAGCGGCCAGTCTGTGAAGTATTATCCTACGCAGCTTAATTATTGGGTAACGGTGGAAGGTTATGATCAGAGAGAAAGAAGAAAAGACGAATCTTTGATTTCTTATTCTTATGATCTTTACGATTTTGACCAAACTAAAATCTATGACCAGCCTTTTGAAAGGAGAGATGCCAGATTCGGGCACTTTGATGAACTGAGAGCAGTGGAGAACGCTTTGCGTTTTATACATGATGGAGAGGAAGTAACGCTTCTGGTGCCGTCTTCTCTGGCCTACGGAACTTACGGAGACGAAAAGAAAATAGACAACGACATTCCCTTAATCATAAAATTAAAAGCATTATAATACATGAAATTGTTTAACAAGAATATAATTCTGGCAGCGGCAAGTATTTCGCTGATGAGTTGTACCCCAATTTATAAAAAAATGAACGTAGACAAAGAAACTTACGAAGGTCTTAATGACGGACTTTATGCCAATCTTCAAACTACAAAAGGTAATTTAATTGTAAAATTTGAAGACAAGAAAGCACCAGTAACTGTAGCCAACTTTATCGGTCTTGCAGAAGGGAAAATCGACAACAAAGCTAAGGCTAAGGGAGTTCCTTACTATGACGGAACTATTTTCCACAGAGTAATTAAAGATTTCATGATCCAGGGAGGTGATCCTAAAGGAACAGGAGCAGGTGATCCGGGATATAAATTCGAGGACGAAAGAAACGACCTTAAACACACAGGTAAAGGAATCCTTTCTATGGCAAACTCTGGACCTAATACTAATGGTTCACAGTTCTTCATCACTGAAGTGGCTACGCCTTGGCTAGACGGAAGACACACGATCTTCGGAAAAGTGGTAAAAGGTGAGGATGTGATTGATGCCATTGCAAATGTTGAAAAAGGAGCTCAGGATAAGCCTAAAACAGACATCGTTTTAGAAAAAGTTTCTGTTTTCAGCAAAGGTGATGAGTACAAGCACTACGATGCCGCTAAAACTTTCAACGAAGGAAAATCTAAAATCGCTGAAAATAATAAAGCTTTTATCGCTAAAGAAGAAGCTGAGAAAAAGAAAAAAGAAGAAGAGTTCAAAGCAAACCAGGAAAAATTAGTTGAAAACCTAAAAGCGGGTATGCAAAAAACTGAATCAGGTCTTTACTATAAAATCACAAAAACAGCTGATGGTAAAGCTCCAAAAGCGGGTGACAATGTATCTGTACACTATGCAGGTAAATTGGTAGACGGAACTGAATTCGATTCTTCATTCAAAAGAAACGAGCCAATCGAAATTCCAATCGGAATGGGAAGAGTAATCAAAGGATGGGATGAAGGAATCCTGTTACTGAAAGAAGGTGAAACTGCTACCTTATTGATCCCGCCGGCAATGGCTTACGGAGAAAGAGGAGCAGGAGGAGTAATCCCGCCAAACTCATGGTTGGTTTTCGATGTTGAGCTTGTAAAAGTAAAATAATTGAATCTTTTAAGATATGAAGCCGCCCCGAAAGGGGCGGCTTTTTTATTCAACGTAAATACTTCTGTAACGATTTGTAGAAGGTTACGACCCATCTGATATCCGGAAATTTATGATTTTCCGGTCAAAAGCAATTTAAATTCGTAACACCATTCAATAATGAAAACCAGATCACTTCTATTTCTGTTTGTTCTTTTGTCCTGTATGACTTTTTCACAGACCAAGGCAAATCCTGACGATGCAGCGGTAAAAAAATCACTTACTTATTTTGTAAACAGTATTAAATCCAAACAGATTGATCAGGCGGTAGGCTGTATCTATCCAAAATTCTTCACCATCGTTTCAAAAGAGCAGATGACACAGATTTTGAATATGACCTATAATAATCCTTTCATGAAAATTGAAATCCAGGATTTAAAGTTTGGAGATATTGAAAAACCCGAACTCATCACCGGTGAGTATTTTTCTATTACCCACTATTTTTTGAAGCTGAAATGCAATGTCAGCTCATTAAACGATGAGATGAAAAAGAAAATGAACAGCGCTTTAACGGCCAAATACGGGTCCAATAATGTGAAATATCTGCCCAGCGAAGGTTCATATCTGATCAACGCCAGCATGAAAGCCTGTGCGGTTTCAAAAGATAAAAAGACATGGAAATTTGTTATTCTGGAAAAGGAATATAAAAAAGAACTGGTAAAAGTATTACCGAAGAAAGTTCTTGATAAATTTTAAAGGGGTAAGCCGTAAACTTTAATTTTTTGTTTCCTGAAATACCGTAGAAATACGGATTTCGGCAAGGATTTATTACGTCTATCTTTATCCTGCACTTATAAGAAACAAAACAGAAAATATGTTTGATCTGAATTACGACCTGATAAAGAAAGAAATAGAATCGGAAGTTTGTAAAGAACATGGTCTGCATCCTGAATTGGTAAAAACAGATGAAGGATTCGGAATAAAAGCCTGCTGTGAACCTTTCAGAGAAGAACTTGTTGAAAAATCCGGAAAAATGATTGAAGAAGAAACGAAAAAGATCCTTGATGAAATGATGAAGGATCTGTTTAAAGAATAAATTTTTACGATGTGACGATAGCACGAGTTGTTGTCGCGAAGGCTGCTCCGGATGGGGTGGCTTTTTTTGGGGAAATGTTATAGAAATACGGTTTCCCGTAAGGAATTTGATTTAGATGTTTTTAATTTCGTTAAAAAATATGGCAAAAAATGTTACCAAGTATTGTGTTTTCTTAGGATCGCCAAGTGATTTGGAAGAGGAAAGGCTTGAAGTAGAAAATGTTATTAAAGAGCTTAATGTTATTTACGGGAATAGAAATAATTTAATCATTGAATTATTAAAGTGGGAAACTCATTCTGCACCAGGTATTACAGAATCTTATACACAAGATATTATTAACAAAGATATTGGAGATGATTATGATATTTTTATAGGTCTGATGTGGCAAAAGTTTGGAACTAAAACAAATGTCGCGAACTCTGGGACTGAAGAGGAATTTTTAAATGCACTAGAGAGATTTGAAAATAAAGAAAATATTCAAGTACTATTCTATTTCAAAGATAAATCCCCTCTTAGCCTAGCAGATATAGATCCTGAAGAATTGTTGAAGATCAAAAAGTTTAAAAATATCCTTAAAAAAAAGAATGTTTTTTACGGTTCTTTCAATGATTCAGATGAATTAAAGACAAATTTAAGATTGCATTTACCTAAAAGAATTGATAATTTAATAAATAACTCAAAAATTATTGATGATTTTGTGGTCATAGATAATGATATAAATAGTGATTTAGTTTTAGAAGATGATTTTGGTTTGTTTGATTATTTACTTGAATTTGAAAGATTATTAGCTAATTCTACAGAAGCTTTAACGAAAATAAATGAAAGCACAAATAATATTGCTGAAGAGATGGGAAAGAAAGCTGATGAAATACAAAGAATTGCTCAATATCCTAATCCTAATAAAAATTTAATTATTGAATTATTTAAAAGGATATCAAAAATAATGAATGATTATTCAGAAAGAATAAAGCTTGAAAATGTTGTTTTTTATAACAATTTTAAAGATGCTATGGATATCGGATTGAAGTATATTAATAGTATGGAATATTTAGATAAAGATCAGTATAAAGAAAATTTAGAATCAACACTGGAGGCTACTGAATATCTACAGGAGAATATACCATCAGCGATTAAAGGAATGTCAAATCTTCATAATTCTGTTAAATCGCTTCCTAATTTACAATCAAATCTTAATGCTTCAAAGAGAGGATTGGATAAACAATTAGAAGAATTTATTTTTAATTTAAAAAGAGTAAATAATTTAACAAATGAGTTTATAAATGAAATAAAATATAAACTTTCAAGATTAGAATAATTCTGTTTGTATTATTATTCTAAACAAAAAAACCGCCCCAAACAGGGCGGTTTTTCAGTAAAAGTAAATTGAAAGTTATGTTTTCTGTTATCTCTTCTTCATACTTTTCCCGGCAAGGGAACTGATGAATACAAGGCCGAAGCCTAAGTAAGCGGCAAATGCCGTTAGGTATATAATTAAGCTGTTAAAGCTTGGTTTTGAAGCGTATACCAACACAGAAAACGCAGCAAAGCTCAGAACCAATAACAGGCTCCAGATATTCAATTTTGCAGCATCTTCATTTCTCTTAAAAATCATTTCAAAAAAGGATCTCATCATTACTCACATTTTAAGGGTTATACATTAAATTAAAAAAATAAAGGCGTACTCATCACGGTAAAAAGAATAAACATTCCTTTACAGGGCTAAGGTTCACGATGACTTTGCCATTTATCTATATCGCTATTCCGGGCTAAAAGTCCGGGAAATTTTTGTTTTTTTTGAATCTATCAAGATTCTGGTTATTGATGATACCAGTCAGATACGGGGTGCAAAATTGCTGTGAAAAACTAACGGGGGTTAATTAATCACGAACCCGTATCTTGTACGGCATCGTAGAAAAAAAAGGATTCATATGCTAAATATGAACTTGGATCGGTGGAAAAACTGAAAATCCACAGAAAACCTTTTTTCTCATCCTTAGTGTCTTTTTATAATTTTTTTTCTCGTTATCTTACATGCCAATTTCATGCCAAAGTTCTGCGTTTTCGGTTAACACTTAGTTTTAGAAAATTATGAAATTGCGTACTGTAGCGTGTTTTGTTATGTTAATTCCTTAAACATAGAAAAATATCGATTTTATTTTCTATATGCTGAAAGTAGAATAGAGAGAGAAATAGTTAATTTTTTTCATATCTCAATCTAATTTTTAAAAGAATACATTGTTTAGGATAAAGCTAAAAATAAGAAAAACCGCCTCTAAAGACGGTTTCAATATTTTACCAGTTTTTATCAATCATATAGATAATCTGTGTTAAGGCTGTAGCGCCCAGTAAGAGCTCTCTTCGGTTCACCTTTTCAAAAGTATCTTCTTCTGTATGGTGGATATCGAAATAACGTTGAGAATCCGGCATCAGTTCAGCGGCAGGAATTCCCATATCATGGAGTGGGTAAAGATCTGTTCCTGAAAATCTTTCTTCAAAGTTGTAAACTCCGTAGGGTAGGAATAGATTTGACCAGCTTTTGATCTGATTTCTTTTTGCATCATCCATATCCAGCGCAATACCTCGTGGAGCAAAACCTCCGGCATCGGATTCTATGGCAAAAAGATGTTTTTCGTTGTTCTCTTTTACGGTTTTACCATATTGAATTCCGCCTTTTACTCCGTTTTCTTCATTGGCGAAGCAAACGACTCTGATGCTGTGGTTGTTTGGAATTCCTAATTTTTTAAAGGTTCTTAAGACTTCAATACTTTGTACTATTCCGGCTCCGTCATCATGAGCACCTTCACCTACATCCCAGGAATCCAGGTGTCCGCCTACCACAATAACGCTTTGGTCTTTTTTGCCTGTAATTTCTCCGATCACAGAGTGGGAGCGCTTTTCTCCTTTCATTCCGCAGTTGGAATTAAGTTTAGCGGTAACTTTCTGATTTTTTAATAAAGCTTCCAGCTCATCTGCGGTTGTGCTTCCGATGGCTACCGCAGGAATTTTGGAAACTTTGTCTTCATAACGCATCGCTCCGGTATGAGGTACATCATCAAAAGCAGAAGAAAGGGATCTTACGATGGCAAATTTGCCTCCTTTCTTAGCGGTTAATGAAGCGGCTGTTGTTCTGTATTTTGCAGCGTCACCATATGCTTTGAAAGTTTCTATGAATGACTGGCTGAACGGGTAATTGAAAAATACAATTTTATCTTTCACCTTTTCAGCAGGCAGTTTATCATACTCTTCCATTGACTGTACCATGATGATTTCTCCCGACACATCTTTTCCTCCCGTTCCTTCGGAATTTCCCAGAGAAAGCATTTTAAGATTTTTCCATTTTCCGTTGGAGGTTTTGATCTGAAGGGATTCTTTTCCTCTTACCCATACAGGAATCATCACTTCCTGAAGCCATACTTTATCGGCTCCTGCATCACGAAGTTTCTGTTCTGCCCATTTTACGGACTTTTCATAGGCTTCTGATCCGCTTAAACGGTGGCCTATATTTTTTGTGAGCTCTCTAAGCTCTGTATATCCTTTTCCATTGTTCAGAATTTCCGTGGAGATTTTTTTGAACTGAATGGAATCTTCTTTAGACTGGCCGAAAGCGGCCATTCCAAAAAGCAATAATGAGGTTCCTACTATCTTTTTCATTGTTACCAATTTTTATCGATCATATAAATAAGCTGTGTCATCACCGTGGAGCCGAGTAACAGCTCTCTCCGGTTTACTTTTTCAAAAGTGTCTTCTTCGGTATGGTGAATATCGAAGTATCTCTGAGGATCCGGGACCAATTCTGCTGTGGGAACTCCCATTTCATGAAGCGGAGTAATGTCAGATCCGGAATATTTGCCTTCGAAGTTATATACACCATAAGGCAGAAACAGATTTCCCCAGCTTTTAATCTGGTTTCTTTGAGGTTCATTCATTTCAAGGGAAATTCCCCGTGGTGAAAAACCTCCGGCATCAGATTCTATGGCAAAAAGATGTTTTTCGTTGTTTTCCTTAGCAATTTTACCGTATTCTTTTCCGCCCTTTGTTCCGTTTTCTTCGTTGGCAAAACACACTGCGCGGATGGTATGATTGTTTTGCAGGCCTAATTTTTTAAAAGTTCTTATTACTTCAATGCTTTGAACAATACCCGCTCCGTCATCATGAGCACCTTCGCCTACATCCCAGGAATCCAGATGTCCGCCTACAACAATAACGTTCTGGTCTTTCTTACCGGTGATTTCTCCGATAACAGAATGGGAGCGCTTTTCTCCTCTCATGCCGCAGTTGGAATTCAGTTTGGCTGCTACTTTTTGACTCTTTAATAAGATTTCGAGTTCATCTGCAGAAGTGTTGCCTATCGTTACGGCGGGTATCTTCGGAATATTCTCATCATAACGCATGTTTCCTGTGTGAGGAATATCATCGAATGCGGAAGACAGTGATCTGATGATGGCGAATTTCCCCCCTTTTTTAGCGGTTAATGAAGCTGCAGTTCGTCTGTAGGGAGTTGCATCACGATAAGAGATGAATGTTTGTACATTTCCCTGACTAAAAGGATAGTTGAAAAACACAATTTTATCTTTCACTTTTTCAGCAGGAAGCTGATCATATTCTTCCAGTGATTTTACCATGATGATTTCTCCTGATACATCTTTTCCTCCTGTTCCTTCAGAGTTTCCAAGGGAAAGCATTTTGATACTTTTCCATTTTCCGCCGGAGGTCTGAATGTGGAGGGATTCTTTTCCTCTTACCCATACGGGAATCATGACGTCCTGAAGCCATACTTTATCAGCTCCTGCATCACGAAGTTTCTGTTCTGCCCATTTTACGGACTTTTCATAGGCTTCTGAGCCGCTTAAACGGTTGCCTATATTTTTTGTGAGCTCTCTAAGCTCTGTATATCCTTTTCCATTGTTCAGAATTTCTGTGGAAATTTTTTTGAACTGAATGGAATCTTCTTTAGACTGGCCAAAGGCGGCTATTCCAAAAAGCAGCAGTAAAGTTCCTGTGATCTTTTTCATGATTACCAGTTTTTATCAACCATAAAAATCAACTGTGTGATGGCTACAGCTCCTAAAAGAAGCTCTCTTTTATTAATTTTATCAAAGGTATCCTGCTCCGAGTGATGATAGTCAAAATATCTTTGTGTGTCTACTACAAGTTCTGCTAAAGGAATATCCAGCTTTTTTAAAGGGGAAATATCCTGAATGGCTTCTGTCTGGTCAAAATCATACACTCCATACGGAAGAAAATACTCCTTCCACGGATACACCAGTCTTCTTCTTTGAGGGGACATATCCAGGGAAAATCCTCTGGGCGAATAACCTCCGGCATCTGTTCCAAGAGCAAATATGTGTTTTTCATCTTTCTTTTTTACATACGCTGCATACATCTCACGGCCCTGTCCTCCGTTTTCACTGTTGGCATAAAGGACTACACGGATGGTATGGTTGTTTTCATATCCCAGGGCTTTCAGGGTTCTTAAAACTTCAATGCACTGTACAACTCCGGTTCCGTCGTCTGTTGCACCTTCACCAATGTCCCAGGAATCAAGCTGGGCTCCTAAAACGATTACTTTAGAATCTTTTTTGCCCCCAATTTCAGCAATGATATTAGGATTCGTGGTGTCGCCTTTTGATTCGGCGGTCATATTGATTTTGGCGGTAACTTTTTGCTTTTTTACTATTTTCTCCAATTCGTCTGCCGATCTTACGCCAATTGATAAAGCCGGAATTTTAACTTTATCGTCTGGCTCATAGTAAATCATTTTGGCATGAGGGGTATCGTCACCAGCTGTGGTCAGTGACCTTATAATTAATGCTTTTGCACCTGTTTTGGCAATTACGGAAGCTGAAATAAGTTTTGATTTTGCGGCCTGCAGATAAGCGTCACTGGTATTAATGATTTTTGGATCCATAGGAACATTTACAAAGACTATTTTGTCTTTTAGCTGACCTATTGACATGGCATTAAGCTCTGATGTGGAATTGATTAAAACGATTTCACCTACAAGATCCTTTCCACCTGTTCCCTCGGAGTTTCCAAAAGAAAGCATTCTTATATTTTTCCAGTCGCCGTTTCCGGTTCTGATCTGTAAAGATTCTTTTCCCCTGATCCAGACCGGTGCTTTAGCTTCCTGCCTCCAGATCATATTAATACCGATTTCCCTGAACTTTTTTTCTGCCCATTCTACCGCTTTTGCATATCCGGGAGTTGCGCTGAAACGTGGTCCTATGCCTTTGGTAAGCTCTCCGAGATTATTATAGGCAGTACCGTTGGTCATAATTTCATCTGAAATTTTTCGGAACTCATCATGATAATTGAGTTTCGCAATGGTTCCTTTTTTTACCGGACTTTTTTGTGGTTTTTTTTGAGAAAATAAAAATCCACTCAAAAAGAGTGGAAGTATAATGAATATTTTTTTCATTTTTTATTTACTTATCTTTTCCGTTGATAAAAGTAGGGAAAAAATAGGAATTTATTAAGGTTTCATATCATACATTAACAGGGCTGTAATCAATTTTGGCTCTATGAATGTACATTTTGGAGGCATACTTAATTTCAGGTCTGAAATTTTAATCATGTCATTAAAACTTACAGGATAGATTCCGAAACCGACTTTACCTTCACCGCCGTCTACTTTTTCTTTTAAAAGATTGATTCCGTTAATGTCGGAAGTTCCTTTTACGTAAGAAATAAGCTCAGAACTGTCCGGATCTTCAATTTTAAGGATGTTTTTGAAAACGTATTTGTCCAAAAGGTGATGGTCTAGATTATCCAGAGACATTTCTTTGGAACGAAGGTCATGCTTCACGTGGAGCGAGTAGAACTTCCCGTCCATATACATTGAAATATGGAATTTCTGAGAAGGGTAGTATGAAGTCTCTCCTTTTTCGTGAATAAGGAAATACTGTTCAAGCTGCTTAAGAAAATCCTCCGGTGAAATACCATTCAGGTCATGTAAGATTCTGTTGTAATCATGAATCTTAATTGACTGGTTGGACACGATAAAGCTGTATACAAAATTATAAAGCTCTGTACCGTTATGTTTCTTGTTTTTCTCTTTATGGTATTTGGCATTGATAGCTGTAGAGCCAATTCTGTGGTGTCCGTCTGCAATGTAGAATGAATCAATCTGATCTATTACTTCTTTAAACTGCTGCAGCTTCAGACGGTTGTCTATTCTCCAGATTTTATGTCTGATTCCAATTGAGTCTACATGATTGAAGATGGGAACATTTTTTTCCTCATGATTCATCAGCAGCTCAATTTTTGAGTTAGCAGGATAGGTAAGCAGTACAGGTTCTGCCTGCAGGTTTACTTTTTCAAGGTAATGAGCCAGCTTTTCCTTTTTCTGAGGAATGGTACTTTCATGTCTTTTGATTTTACCGTTCCAGAAATCTTCAATACTTGCCAATCCCAGAAGTCCCCTGAACACCTGTTTGTTGGGATAGATCTGCTCATAAAGATAATAGGATGAATTGTCCTGGACCAATTTCTTTTCTTCCAGAAGTTCTTCAAATGTGGAACGGATCTTTCGGAGGTTCCGGTCAATATCTTTAGATTTACTTACAACATAAGGTTTAATCATATTGATGTAAGTATTTTCAACTTGAGCTTTCTCTGCAATCTCCTCCTGGGTGAAATTATCCAGAGGATGGGTAGGGAAAGTACTCTCGAAGTCTCTATGAGGTCTTATTCCACGGAAAGGTTTAAAAACAGGCATATTTATCTTATAGTTTCTTTTTGTAGCTTAATAATTTGTTCTGCAAGTTCGATACCGATCTTTTCCTGCGCATCCACTGTATTGCCGCCTACGTGAGGGGAAAGTGATAATGCGGGATTCATCAGTAAGGGCAATTCAGGATTGGGTTCATTTTCAAAAACGTCCAATGCTGCTCCTGCTACTTTTCCTGACTCAATAAAATCGATAAGCGTCACTTCATTAATGACGCCTCCTCTTGCAGTATTTACAATATAGACTCCGTCTTTCATTTTTTCAAACTGGGGGGTGTCTATAATATACTCATTCGTTTTCGGCGTATTGATGCTGATGAAATCTGCATCTCTTAGGAATGCGTCCATATCATTGGTGGAAGTAATTTCAAAGTTCAGAGACTGCCCGTTGAAGAAATTCAGGGTAAGAATTTCTGTTTTAGGGCTTCTTGTCAGAACGGTGATTTTCATTCCTAAAGCAATTCCTATTTTTATAACTTCCTGGCCAATGCTTCCAAAGCCGATTACTCCTAATGTTTTTCCTGAAAGTTCATACGCATTACTGAAAGACTTTTTCATTGCGTTGAAGTGGGTTTCTCCTTCCAGAGGCATCAGTCTGTTTGATTCATGAAGGAATCTTGCCAGTGAAATAAAGTGTCCGAAAACCAATTCTGCCACAGATTTTGATGATGCTGTAGGGGTATTGATCACTTTAATACCTTTGCTTCTGGCATATTCTACATCAATATTGTCCATCCCGATGCCTCCTCTTCCGATGATTTTGAGGCCGGGGCAGGCATCAATCAGGTCCTGTTTCACTTTCGTTGCACTTCTTACCAGAAGAACATCCACATGATTATCGTTAATAAAATTAATAACGTGATCCTGAGCCACTCTATTGTCCAGAATGTCAATTCCGGCTTCTTTTAAAGTGTGTTCTCCCGCTTTCGAGATTCCGTCGTTTGCTAAAACTTTCATGAGTTATTTTATTACAGATGGTAGATGGAAGAGGTCGGAAGCCAGATTTTGAGTTCTTTTATCCGACATCTTTTGTCTGATATCTTTTTATTTTTTCGGTCGCCTAATATAAGCTATTTTATTGACTTCATTACATCCACCAAAACCTGTACGCTTTCAATAGGTAAGGCATTGTACAAGCTGGCTCTGTATCCGCCTAAGCTTCTGTGGCCGTTTAATCCGCTGATTCCTGCTGCTTTCCAGGCATTGTCAAACTCTTCTTTTTTGCTTTCATCTGTGATTTTAAAGGATACATTCATCAGTGAACGGTCCTCTTTTACGCAGAAAGTTTCGAATAAAGGATTGCTGTCAATTTCATCATATAAAAGTTTTGCTTTTGCTTCGTTTCTCTGTTCTGCGGCAGCAATTCCTCCGTTTCTTTCAAGATACTGAAGGGTAAGTAAAGAGGCGTATACCGGGAATACGGGTGGAGTATTGTACATAGATTCTTTAGAAATGTGCTGAGAATAATCCAGAATAGAGAACATATTTTCTCTTCCTGTTTTTCCAAGAATTTCTTTTTTGATTACCACTAAGGTAACTCCTGCAGGTCCCATATTTTTCTGAGCACCGGCATAGATCAGATCAAACTTAGAGAAATCCAGCTGTCTTGAGAATATATCAGAGCTCATATCACATACCATCATGGTATCTACTTCAGGGAAAGATTTCATTTGAGTTCCGTAGATGGTATTGTTGGACGTACAGTGGAAATAATCATATTCTGCACCCACCGTATAATCTTTAGGAATAAAAGAATAGTTTTCTTCTTTTGAAGAACCTACTACATCTACTGTTCCTACTTTTTTGGCTTCTTTGATGGCTCCGGCTGCCCATGTTCCTGTATCCAGGTAAGCTGCTTTTCCACCTACTTTCATCAGGTTGTAAGGAACCATTGCAAACTGCAGGCTGGCACCTCCTCCTAAATAAAGGACTTCATAATCATCACCAAGATTCATCAATCTTTTTACAATGGCACGCGCTTCGTCCATTACCGCAACGAAATCCTTACTTCTGTGAGAGATTTCAAGAAGAGACAATCCGATACCGTTAAAATCCAGGATTGCCTGAGCTGATTTTTCAAATACCTCCTGTGGTAAAATACATGGTCCTGCGCTGAAGTTGTGCTTTTTGTTCATATTTTTATTTTTTGGATGCTTCAGGAATACCATTTCCGTCTGCTTTTTTGGGTTTAATGAAATTTTGGGTAAAAAAAGCCGCCTCACGGATAATGAGACGGAATTTTTTTATTCGCCGTGTAAGAATGCTTTTTTATTAAGAAGAGCTTCTTCAGATTCTACGTGATCTTCATCAGGAACACAGCAGTCTACAGGGCATACGGCTGCGCACTGAGGTTCTTCATGGAATCCTTTACATTCTGTACATTTATCTGTTACAATGAAGTAGACGTCATCACTTACAGGTTCCTGTGGTGAATCGGCATCTACGGTAAGTCCCGACGGCATTGTAATGGTGCCTTGAAGAGCCGTACCGTCAGAAGCTTTCCAATCTACAGCTCCTTCATATATTGCATTGTTTGGGCATTCCGGTTCGCAGGCCCCACAGTTAATGCATTCATCAGTTATTTTAATAGCCATCGCTAATTTTTTTTAAATTTGCACAAAATTACAAAATTTTACCCAATTTTAAAGTAATTATGAATACCGAAAATCAAGTTTTAGGACTTATTAAATTAAGTGATTATATAAAAGCGTTTTTAGCGAAGAAACCGGAAGATCAGAATGAAGATGATGCTGATATTGAATTATTGTTAAAAAGATCAGAAATAGAGAATCCGTGGTTTACCATTGATAATCAGAAATTTGCTTTGCAGCAATGGGCAGATCTTTTGACTGAGGAACATATCAGAAACTGGCTGGGAAAGTATTCCATCTCTAAAATTTCAAAGAGAGTTGGACTTATTCTGGCGGGAAATATTCCTCTGGTTGGGTTTCATGACGTGCTTTCTGTTATCTTGAGCAATCATATCCCTGTCATTAAATTATCTTCAAAGGATAAGTATATGATTCCGTTTTTATTAAAGAAATGGAATGAATTTTCCGACGGGAATATTGTTTTTGAATTTGTAGAAAAATTAGAGAATTTCGATGCTGTTATTGCTACAGGAAGTAATAATACGGCCAGATATCTGGAATATTATTTCAAAAATCATCTAAGCATTATCCGTAAAAACAGAACGTCTGTTGCAGTACTGAAAGGTGATGAAACGCAAGAAGAACTGGAATTGCTGGGCCATGATATTTTCCAGTATTTTGGACTGGGCTGCCGAAATGTAACGAGGATATTTATTCCGGAGGATTTTGTGATCGACAGGTTGTTTGAGAGCTTCCTGGGCTTTCAGGATATCATCAATCATAACAAATATGCCAACAATTATGATTATAACAGAGCAATTTATCTTTTGAATCAGGATAAGTTCTGGGATAATAATTTTGTGATGCTGAAAGAGGATGACAAACTGTTCAGTCCGCTTTCAGTAATCAATTTCAGCAGGTATGAATCTTTGGATGATGTGAAAGCATTTATTGCAGAAAATGAAGAGAATATCCAGTGTGTGGTAGCAAAAGAAGATTTGGGAATGGAGGCAGTTCCGTTTGGAGAGGCGCAGAACCCGGGGCTTGATACGTATGCGGATAA
The DNA here is from genome assembly GCF_900108365.1 of Chryseobacterium culicis. Lineage (GTDB taxonomy): Bacteria > Bacteroidota > Bacteroidia > Flavobacteriales > Weeksellaceae > Chryseobacterium > Chryseobacterium culicis. The sequence continues at coordinate 213,951 of NZ_FNWQ01000002.1, forward strand.
CGTGGATACGATGAAATTTTTGGAACTGGTCTGATTTTCGTATCTTCCATCACTTATTTCACCAAATAAAAAATGAATACTATGAAAAAATTATTGCTGGGACTTGCGGTTGTGGGTGGACAGTTAGTGTTTGCACAGAAGGTAGCAGGTGTGAAGGTAGAAAATGCCCAGAAGAAAGAGCAGCCAGCCACCATAAGTAAGGAGAAAGTCAGTTTGTATAATGATAACTTCCTTAAATTTGTGGATGCTTTACAAGCTTCAGACCGCGTTACCATTAATGGACTGCTATCTGAAAAAGTGAAGGAGATTGTTACAGATGATGTTCTTAAAAAGGTCAAAGAGGGTATTGATCCTAATAAAAAGCTTGAAATTTTAAAAGCAGGCTATTATAAAACAATGGACGGTACCAATCATCCAAGTATTAAATATAAATATGCAGGAGAGCCTTCTTCCAGGGAAGCTATCACAGCTGTATTTGAGGATGATGGGAAAATTCTGGGAGTATTGCCTGCAAAATAAAAGGAAATTGATTTTCGATTAACTAAAAAAATATTAACTATGATGACAGATGTTTTAGTTGCCCATTCTTCAGAAGTGGAGAAGGCAAATTTTTACAAGAAGACGTATTTGCATGTGGCTTTGTCTATTCTTGCGTTTATTGGAGTGGAAACGATACTATTAAAAACGGTTCCGGTAGAATTTATCGCAATGATGTTCGGACAGAGATATATCTGGCTGCTGATTATCGGGGTATTCTGGCTGGCTTCCGTTTTAGCTTCCAAATGGTCACTTTCACAAAGTAAATCTACCCAATATCTGGGATTAGGATTTTACATCTTGCTGGAAGCCATTATTTTCATGCCTCTTCTTTTTATTGCAACCAATATGACAGGCGGTACGAATGTAATCTTCCAGGCTGCTACTTTAACGGTTGCTATGTTTGCAGGTATTTCTGCGGTGGCATTTACTTCCAAAAGAGATTTTTCTTTTTTAAGAAATATCATTGTGATTGGTGGATTTATTTCGATCGGACTGATTGTAGGAGGGATGATCTTTGGTTTTAACCTTGGATTGTGGTTCTCAGTAGGAATGGTGATTCTGGCTTCGGCCACCATCCTGTATCAGACCAGTAAATTGAAAGATTCCTATGGAACCAATCAGTATGTAGGAGCGGCATTGCAGCTTTTTGCTTCAATTATGCTTTTATTCTGGTATATTCTGAGTATATTGATGAACAGAAGAAGCTAATTAATAAGTTGTTTTAGCTTTTAAAATAGAGTCCCGGTGATTTTCATCGGGATTTTTTTATTATTTAAAAATAAATTTAAACACAAAGGTCATCAATGGTTTCACGAATAAACATAATTTAATCATATCGATAGGAACGGGCTTTAGCCCGTTTTATCATAATGGATGTCTTGATGGCTTTAGCCGAAACCCAGAATAAATTTTGATTATTTTTTTTGCCCACGGATTTCACGGATTGACACAGATGATTGCGTGTATTTATTTGTACTATTTGTGAAGAATATTTGTGTCGTTTGTGGTTTTAAAATTAAACATACAGATTACCAATGTGTTTTCAAGAATAAACGCAGTTGAATAATTCAATAGGAACGGGCTTTAGCCCGTTTTATCATTGTGGATGTCTTGATGGCTTTAGCCGAAACCCAGAATAAATTTTGATTATTTTTTTTGCCCACGGATTTCACGGATTGACACAGATGATTGTGGGGATTTATTTGTGTTATTTGTGAAAAATATTTGTGTTATACGTGTTGTAATATAAACCGTAAACCCAAAAAATCCTGATGATATTCTCACCGGGATTTTAATTGGTCATTCCTTAAAATTTTTAATGCAGCTTCCAGCCTCATTTAACCGGTTAAGGTCTTTTGAAGTACATTTACAGCTGAAATAAAAGATTCTTAAAGAATAGAAAAAAGTATAGTAATGAGGAAAACCTCAGGTATTGTATTTTGTGTTTTTTTATACTCTTCTGATTGTATAATCGGAAAGATATTATTTGTCAATTGATCCTAAAACCTTTTGAGCAAAAGAATTTAAAGCGTCTTTTTCACTCATTCCGCTTTCCACGTTGGCGTGAACCTCAAGAGCTCCGCAGATGTTGGTGATTAATTCTCCTGCAACATTCAGATCTTCTTCACTTGTTCCTCTGAATTCGCAGAAACTCTCCAGTACTTCCAATGTTTTTTCAAGATTTTCAGGAGTCTGATTCTGATAAAACTGTCTGATTACGGGTAATTTCATTATGCTAATTCATTAAAAAGGTTAATTAAACTTTCTGCCTGGTTAGACTGCACCTGATTCACTAATTCTCCGTTTTTGAAGATGGCGAAAGTTGGTAAGTTGTCCACTTTTGCTAATTTTCTGCTTTCAGGAAGCTTTTCCGCGTCTACATATAAAAACGGAATGGATTCGTTCTCAGAAGCTAATTTTTTGAATTTCGGCTTCATGATTCTGCAGTTTCCGCACCATGTTGCGCCATACTGAACAACTACTTTTTCGTTGTCGTTAACTATATTTTGTAAGATATCTTCGGTTAATTCTGTGTACATGATTGTAATTTGAAAATTTGTTAATTTGACAATGTATCAATGCTTTATCAAGAAGAAAATGAGATAATTTTTAACCATCCTGAGATTAATCTTCAAATTATCTCATTTTCAAATTAACACATTATATTAGTTCTTCGCTAAGTATTCTGCTGTAGAAGTTCTGTCAGCTTTCATAGCGTCTTTTCCTTCTTCCCAGTTGGCAGGGCATACTTCACCGTGTTTTTGTACGTGCGTGTAAGCGTCAATTAATCTTAAGAATTCTTTTACGTTTCTTCCCAGAGGCATATCGTTTACCGCTTCGTGGAAGATTTTTCCTGTTTCGTCGATAAGGTAAGTTGCTCTGTAAGTTACGTTAGAACCTGTGAAAACTTCATTTCCATCTTCATCATATTCGAAATCCTGATCAACAATTCCCAAAGTGTTAGCCAATTGTCTGTGAGTATCAGCCAGAAGTGGGTAAGTTACTCCTTCAATTCCTCCGTTATCTTTTGGAGTGTTCAGCCATGCAAAGTGTACTTCATTAGTATCACAAGATGCACCAATCACTTTAGTGTTTCTTTTTTCGAATTCACCTAAAGCCTCCTGGAAAGCGTGAAGCTCAGTAGGGCATACAAAAGTGAAATCTTTAGGGTACCAGAATAAAAGAACTTTTTGCTGGTTGTTTACTGCTTCATCAAGGATGTTGATTCTTAGATCGTCACCCATCTCAGACATTGCGTCAATTGTTAAGTTTGGGAATTTTTTTCCTACTAAAGACATAATTTTTCTGTTTTTATATTTAAATTTCTTATGCAAATATATAAAAGTTCTATCTATCGAACAAACTAAAACCGATAAATAAAATCTATAATTGTTTTTGCCATGCTGTTAAATAAAAAAGCCCTGATAACAGGGCTTTTTGTTTATTTTAATAACCAAATATCTCAGTTAAATTAAGTTTTTTTACTTCTCCTAATTTCTGCATATCGGCTTCATTTACTTTATCTTGAGAGGCTACAATACAGTATGTGTAGTTTTTATTCTTCATTTCCTTATCGTGGAAGGAATTGATATCCGTGAAAGACAGTTTTGGAGCCTGTTCGTAGACATTCTTTCTCATATCAAAGTTGTTTCCAAGTCTTTGGGATTTCAGATAAGAGAAAATGATTCCGTCCTGAGTAATTCTTTCAGAAGCGATTGATTTTTTCAATCCGCTTTTCGCTGTTTCGAATAACTGCTCAGATTTTGGAAGGGTTGTCAAAAGCTCATTCATAGCAGTCGTAGACTCATTGAATTTGTCAGCCTGCGTTCCTACATAAGCCATTACCATATCCTTGTCTGTTTTCTTGCTCGGAAGCGCAAAATAAGAATAAGTAGAATAGGCCAGGGCTTTTGATTCTCTGATGGTCTGGAAGACAATAGAACCCATTCCTCCTCCGAAGTAATTGTTGAATAAACTTACCGTTGGCGTAGTGGAAGGATTATATGGGTCAGAGTTTCTTACCCAGAACACTTCGGCCTGTACCATGTCATAATGAGCAAACAGTACTTTGTTTTTATCAGTCGGGATCTGGGCAAAAGTTTTAGACTTCGGAAGCTCTTTCAGGGTTGCAGGAAGTTTATGAACCGGTTGTAAAGAGGCTACCACTTCGTTTCCAGATTTCGGTCCGTAATACAGTACTTTATGCTTGAAATTAAACAAATCATGAAGAACATTAATCAGATCTTCTGCTTTTAAAGCATCAAGTTCAGCATCGCTCAATACATTGTTGAAAGGATTCTGTACACCATATTGAGCATAGCTTCTCAATCCTGCCATGATGGTTCCTTTGTTTTGCTTAGCGTTCGCTCTGGCTTTCTTCAGTCTTGTTTTGTAAGCATCAAGAGCTGTCTGATCTGCCTGGCAGTTTTTAATCAGATCTTCAAATAAAGCAATTGTTTTATCGAAATTTTCATTGAGTCCTTCAAGAGATACATAGGTTTCCTCATTTCCGGCTCCTACATTGAAGCTCGAAGCCAGTTTGTAAAACTCTTTACTGATTACCTCAGAAGATTTGTCTTTCGTTCCTAAATACTGAAGGTACTCTGCAGCCAAAGGAAGAATCTTGTTATTCCATTTTCCTGAATCAAAGTGATAATACATTCTGAAAAGCGCATTGTCTGTATTTTTTACAGAAAGTACATCTACATCAGCCAGCTTATTTTTGGCAATGTCTTTATCATAATTCAGCCATACCGGAGCGATAGGGTTTTCGGGCATTGTATCAATCTTCTTAAGGAAAGGGGACTGATCTTCTCTGTTAACGGAAACCGGTGTAATGGTTGGTTTGTCAACTTTTACAATGCTTTTATCTTCACCTTTTCTTTTGTAAACAGCAACGTAGTTATTGTTTTGAAGATATTTGGAAACGAAATCCATAATATCTTTTTTCGTCAGCTTTGAAATTTCGTCCACATATTCCAGCGATGTTTTGTGGTCAATGTCCGAAGTGAATTCATCCATCAGGATGCTTGCTCTGGTTGAATATTTTTCGTCTTTCTGAATGATCCCTTTCTTTTCATTGTTAACGATAGACTGAATCAGATCGTCAGAAAACTCACCTTTTCTCAATTTATCAATTTCCTGAAGAAGAAGATTTTTTACTTCATCCAGAGACTGTCCTTCCGTTGGTTTTCCCTGTAATAGTAAAACGGAATAATCTTTTAAAGCATAAGATCCGGCATAAGCACCCAGTAACTTTTGTTTTTTTACAAGATCAAGATCAATAAGACCGGCCTGTCCGTTCGTAAGCATATTTCCTACAAGGTTCAGCATTCTTGCATCTTTTGTAGAGGCTCCCGGAAACCTGAAACCAAGCATTACATTTTCAGGGTTGGGTCCTACCACTTCTTTTACGATAGGAGCGGTGATAGGTTTTTCCTGTCCCACTTTATATTCAGGAATTGCTTTAGGTTTCATGTAGGAGAAAGCCTTGTCAATCTTAGCAATAACTTCATCAGGATTAAAATCTCCGGACATAATGATTCCCATATTGTTGGGAACATAATAACTGTTATAATATTCTCTGATTGCATGCAGAGAAGGATTTTTCAGGTGCTCAATAGTCCCGATGGTTGTTTGCTTTCCGTAATTGTTGTTAGGGAAAAGATTAGCAAACATGGTGTCGAAAACCTTATCACCGTCATCATCAAGTGATCTGTTTTTTTCTTCATACACAGCTTCAAGCTCAGTGTGGAATAGTCTTAAAACCGGCTCTCTGAATCTTTCAGCCTGTACAGCAAGGAATTTGTCAAGAACGTTGGCCGGCACATCTTCCGTATATACCGTCTGTTCAAAAGAAGTGAAGGCATTGGTGCCGTCAGCTCCCATACCAGCCATCATTTTATCGTACTCATTTGCAATGGCGTACTTGGCAGCCTCTCCGGAAACTCGGTCAATTTCTTTGTAAATCTCTTTTCTTTTGGCCTCGTCCTTTGTTTGGTTGTACTTTTCGTAAAGAGCATCAATTTGATCTAAAAGCGGTTTTTCTTTCGCCCAGTCTTTAGATCCGAACTGATTGGTTCCTTTGAAAAGCATATGCTCCAGATAATGGGCAAGACCGGTGTGGTCTGCAGGATCGGTTTTGCTTCCTGCTTTGGTGGCAATGTACGTTTGTATTCTCGGGTCTTTATTCGTAGGACTCAGAATGACCGTTAATCCGTTTTTCAGGGTATAATACCTTGCGGAAGTTGGATCATTGGTTACATATTTGTACTTGTATCCGTTGGAAGTACCTTCTTTCCACTGGAAATCCTGACCAAAAGCATATCCTGCGAAACTGGCAGCGGCAATACTTGTAGCGATGGTTAGTTTTTTTAACAGATTCATTGCTGTTGTGTTGTATTTTTGATTAGTAGATGTTAATGCTAATTGAATTTGTCTAACAAATCTTTAATTCGTTTCATCGCCTCTCTTAAATCTTCTTCAGAAGCTGCATAAGAAAACCTGATACATTCCGGACTTCCGAAAGAGAATCCGCCTACACATCCTACATGGGCGTTTTCCAACAGGAACATGGCAAAATCATCAGAGTTTTTAATTTCTGTACCGTTCAGCGTTTTTCCGATGTAATGCGAAATATCAGGGAAGAAATAGAAGGCGGCTTTTGGAAGTACTACCTTAAATCCTGGAATTTCTTTGATGAGCTCATAGACCAGATCTCTTCTTTTTTTGAAAGCATCAATCATATATCTGTATTCGGAAGGATCTGTTTTTAAGGCAGTAATAGAAGCTCTCTGGGCAACTGTATTGGCTCCGCTGGTCATTTGTCCCTGTACTTTCTCGCAGGCTTTTGCCAGCCATTCCGGACATGCGGAATACCCGATTCTCCAACCCGTCATAGCAAATGCTTTAGACATTCCGTTGATGATCGCTGTCTGTTCATATACTTCCGGGAATTGAGCGATAGAGGTTGTTTTTGTTTCGTAATTGATGTATTCGTAGATCTCGTCAGAAATGATCGTCACCTGAGGGTACTTTGCAATTACTTTTGCAATGGATTTTAATTCGTCATACGTATAATACCCTCCGGAAGGATTACACGGCGAGCTGAAAAGTATAGCTTTGGTCTTCTCTGTAATGGCTTCTTCAAGCTGCTCTGCAGTGACTTTAAAATCAGTAACATAAGAAGTAGGAAGTATTACCGAGGTTCCACCCATCATTTTAACCATCTCATCATAGCTTACCCAGTAAGGGGCAGGAAGAAGAACTTCGTCACCATCATTGATAATAGCAGCCAGAACATTTAAAATAGCTTGTTTGGCACCATTGGAAACACAAATCTGAGTAGGTTTGTATTCCAGATTATTATCTCTTTTTAATTTATAAACAATCGCTTCACGCAGTTCCAGAAATCCCGGAACAGGAGAGTAGTGGCTGTAATTTTGATTAATGGCATCGAAAGCTGCCTGTTTGATATTGTCCGGAACATCGAAATCCGGCTCGCCAAGAGTTAAACTGATCACATCTATTCCGTTCGCTTTCATTTCTCTGGCTTTGTTTGACATGACAAATGTCTGTGAGTATCCTAATCTTTTTACTCTATCTGAAAGTTTATCCATTGTATTTTTTGAATTTTAACAAATATATAATAAAAACGCCTTGCAGGGATAAGAAAAGTGGAATTGCAGAGAAGATTTTTGTCAGGTTTTGGTTGAAATTTGATGGTAAGATTCATCCATAAAATGGAACAGCAGAAAATAGCAGACACTATACAGATTCACAGACAATAAAAGATGTCGGATGAAATAAAGTGTTTTGTATCTTTAAACAATCTAAGAATGATCCTATGAAGTATTCCGTATTTTTATTGCTGATTTCCTGTACTGCTTTTGCTCAGAAACCATCAAAAGATGATGAAGTGAAAAAATATGTGCGTCAGGTGAATGAAGACTCGCTAAAATCTTACATCGGAAAGATGGTGAGCTTTGGAACCCGGCATACTTTAAGCTCAACAGATGATCCCAAGCAGGGAATAGGTGCAGCAAGAAACTGGGTGATTAAAAAATTCAGCGATTATGCCAAAAACTCCGGTGGCAGAATGGAAGTATACCTCCAGCAGGAAGTCATTCAGCCTGATGGAAAACGAATTGATACAGCTGCTAGCCTCGCGAATGCGGTTGCTTTTTTGAAAGGAACAGATCCTAATGATAAAAGAGTATTCCTGATTGGCGGTCATCTTGATTCAAGGGTAACTGATGTAATGAACCGAACTTCCGCAGCACCGGGAGCCAATGATGACGGCAGTGGAGTAAGCGCAGTTATAGAATCTGCAAGAATATTGAGTCAGTCCTCTTTTCCGGCATCCATCATCTTTGTAGCCTTTTCAGGAGAAGAGCAGTCGTTATTGGGATCTAAGCAGCTGGCGGAAAAAATTAAAACAGAGAATTTGCAGCTGGAAGCGGTTCTGAACAATGATATGATAGGTAATCCCAAAGCAGGAGAAACCGGAGAGGTCAATACCCGTGTTCTCAGAGTGTTCAGCGAAGGTTTGCCTTATAAAGATCTGGACAAAAAAGCAATGACGATCAGGAATCTTGGTTTTGAAAATGACAGTGAATCCAGACAGCTGGCGCGGTATATCAAAGAAATTACAGAGCAGTACGTAAAAGGATTGGAGATTAAGCTGATTTACAGAAATGACAGGTTTTTGCGCGGAGGAGACCATACCAGCTTTGTGAACAACGGATTTCCTTCGGTCAGATTAACCGAGTATTATGAAAATTACGATCATCAGCATCAGGATATCAGAATTGAAAACAATAAGCAGTACGGCGATCTTCCTGAATTCATAGATTTTAAATATCTGAAAAAGAATGTTGCTGCCAATGTAGCTGTACTGGCAAATCTTTCCAAATCAGCATCCAAACCTGAGAAAGTGGAAATGGAAGTGAAACAACTGACGAATTCAACAACCCTGCATTGGGAAAAACCGAAATCGGGAATTCCGTCAGGATATTATGTGCTGGCAAGAGAAACGGATAGCCCGGTGTGGCAGAAAAAAATATTTACAAGAGAACTTTCCATAAAGATTCCGCTTTCAAAAGACAATTATATTTTTGCGGTACAGTCCGTAAATCAGTCAGGGAATCTTAGTCTGCCTGTAATTCCGGGAATTGCGAAGTAATGGTTTGTAAAGAAAAGCCGGCTTTACAAGGGATGGGGAAAAGTAGATTTGAATACAAGAGAAATAAAACTTATTTTTGCGGTTTATAATAATTCACATGTCTGCATCGTTACTATTAAAATATTTCCCGGATCTTACTGAAAAACAGAAAGAGCAGTTCTCCAAACTGGAAAATCTGTACAATGAATGGAATGAAAAGATCAACGTAATTTCCAGAAAAGATATGGAATCGCTGTATGAAAAGCACATTCTGCACTCTTTGGGAATTGCAAAAGTGATGGAATTTGCACCAGGAACCAAAGTTTTGGATATCGGAACCGGAGGCGGTTTTCCGGGGATCCCTCTGGCGATCCTTTTTCCTGAAGTAGAATTTACTTTAATTGATTCTATCGGAAAGAAAATCAGTGTGGTACAGGCTGTAGCAGATGGAGTAGGATTAACCAACGTAACGGCGATCCACGGAAGAGCGGAAAAGCTGAAGGAAAAATTCCATTTTATAGTCAGCAGGGCAGTAACCCAGATGCCGGAATTTTTAAGGTGGCTGAAAGGTAAATTTGAAAAAGAACAGTTTAACGCTAAACATAACGGAATTTTATATTTGAAAGGCGGTGATCTTGCTGAAGAGCTTGCAGGACTTAAATGTGAAATTTTTAATCTTAAACACTATTTTGATGAAGAATTTTTTGATACTAAAAAAGTAGTTTATGTATCAAAAGGTAATTTTAATTCCTGATTTTATGTGAATAAGGAATAATTTTTGCTAATATTTGTTAATAATCAGAAAAGTAAAGGTTATGAAAAAACTTTTAAATATTGGGTTTTCAGTATTCGTTTTGGGCGTGCTTCTGGTTTCGTGTAATGATGATGATTACCACACCATAGAATCTATTGATAAAATCAAAATAGACAGCGTGAAAATCGTAAATGATACCATGGACGTTTTTGCGATACAGAGTATAAAGACGTATTCCACCTATCCGTCTCACTGTGAAGGATTTTATGGATATGATTATGTTTACAACAATAATCTGGAAAGAACCGTTACCTCCTATAAATATATCACAAACGGACCTTGTGCACAGGGAAATTATGTGGGGGCAAGTCAAATAAACTTTAGTCCGCAACGAAAAGGAACCTATACTTTTAAATTCTGGAACGGAGGCAATAACTGGATTACCAAAACAATTGTAGTGGAATAATGAGATTGATATTCGTATTGTGCTTATTGACAGCCCAGGCTGCATCCGGACAGAAGATTTTCTGGGAAGAAGACAAAAAGCTGACCTGGGAAAATTTTAAAAGTCCCGTTAACAGGAAAAAGAATCCTGATATAGCTGCGTATACTCATTGCGGCTGGGAATTTCATTCAATGAAATCCTCCGATCCTAAAGCACCGGTTACCATTACCATCAAAACCCTTTTTCACGAAGATAAATCCTGGAAAGATGTCAAAAAAACGGATGATGATATCCTGCTGCATGAGCAGAAGCATTTTGATATTGCAGAATTGTTTGTAAGAAAATTCAGGAAAGCGGTTGCAGAGAAAATCAGGACTTCAGGAGATTATAACAGGTATTTTCAGTCAATTTATGACGGGATTTCCGAAGATTATAAAAACTTCCAGATGGCGTATGACAGAGAAACCCGCCATGGAATTGATAAAGAAAAGCAAACCGAATATAATAATACGATTTCTGAACAACTAGACAATCTAAAAAGCTATCAGGCCCATTGAAATTCCTCAATAAGATCATCCACGAGCTGCTGGCACAAAACACGGATCTTTCTGCGTTTAATATCATTCTGCCCGGAAAGCGTCCCATTGTGTTTATCAGACAGATTCTGGAAGAAAATAATTATTCCGGCTTTCTCCCCAACTTTTTTACGGTAGAAGAACTCATCAATACAATTGCTGATCGGCAGCCTATTCAGGGAATTCCGCTGTGGCTTTTTTCATTTGATGTCTACAGAAGCCTGAATCTTATTCCCAGAGATGATTTTTCAGACTTTCTGAAATGGTTTCCCACCCTGCAGAAGGACTGGGATGATATTCTCAAGTTCTCCGACAGTGATGAGGCCGTTCTCCAGTATATGTTTGATGAGGAAAGGATCAAAGAATGGGCTCAGGACCTTGGTGAGGATGATGATGTCCCCAGAAAGAAGTTCCTTAATTTCTGGCAGAATATGAATGTTTTTCTCCCTGTTTTAAAAGACAGGCTGCGGGAAAAAAACTGGGCAACCTCGGGAATGATTCATGAAGCTGCTAAAGCCAGAATCGTTGATTTCGCTAAAAATACCAAAGAAGAATTTATTTTCTGCGGCTTCAATGCTTTTACTCCGGTGGAAGAAAAGCTCGTAAGAAGCCTTTTGCAATGGAATAAAGCGCAGTGTTTCTTTCAGGCAGACCGTTATTATTTCGATGACGAAAGACAGGAAGCCGGGAAATTCCTTAGAAATCACAAAACATGGAAAGAATTTGATGATAACAGGGCTTTCCAATGGATAGAGGACGATTTTAACCAGCCTAAAAAAATAAAAGTCTACGAAGTCTCCGGGAATGTTACCCAAACCAAAGTACTGCCTGAGATCTTCAAAGAAATCAATAATAAAACCTATTCCAATACGGCAGTGGTATTGCTGGATGAAAATCTCCTTCCGGCCAGTCTTGATGTAATGCATGGTGTTGATAATTTGAATATTACAATGGGATTCCCATTGAAAAACCTATCGTTCTCCAATGCGGTCAAACGCCTTTTTTATCTGCAGAAACAGCTGGAAAAAAACAAATCTTCCTATTATTACCGAGACGTTTTTCCTATTTTGGAAGAACTTCCGAAATCTGCTGAAGATGAACAGATTATCAATGAGTTTAAAGCCAAAGTAGAAGAAAGGAATATTGTTTATATCTCTAAGAAACTTCTCCACGAATTGCTGGGCGGGCTGTCTTACATCGGACTTCTTCAGAAAGCTGCCGGCACCAATCTGTATCTGGATATGCTGATTGAGTTCTGCCAGCAGGTAAAATGGCTTGAAATAGACGATATTCAGTACGAGAATGTTTCTCACTTTGAAAATGCATTCAGAATCATTAAAAACCAGCTGACCCCCTACAATATCGAGATCAAAATGGAAACGCTGGAAATCCTGATTAACCAGCATATCAATTCTGAAAGTATCGACTTCCAGGGAGAGCCGTTGAGAGGGTTACAGATTATGGGGTTATTGGAAACGCGTCTCCTGAATTTTGAGAACGTTATTCTGCTTTCCGTAAACGAGGGCAAACTCCCTCTTGGGAACTCCCAAAACACCTATATTCCTTTCGATATCCGGAGATTCTTTGATCTTCATACTTTCCTTGAAAATGACAGCATTTATGCCTATCACTTTTATAGGTTGATTCAGGATGCCCAAAATGTGCATTTGCTGTACAATGCGTTAAGTTCCGGAGTAAATACCGGAGAAAAAAGCAGATTTATTACACAGATCGAAATGGAAAGTTCTCATGAGATAGAACATCTGATTATCGAGAACTCTTCCGAACCCATTATGACTCAACCTATCGAAATTGCCAAGACACAGATTGTACAGGAACGTCTTCAGAAATGGAAGGAAAAAGTATCTGCTTCCCATCTTACGAGCTACCTCTATAATCCGATTGATTTTTATCTTTCCAAGATTTTAAATACTTCGGAAACAGATGAAATTGAGGAAGAGCTTTCGATAAAAAATTACGGAAATTTAGTGCATTATTCACTTCAAGAAGTGTATGAGGTTTTAAAGGGTAAAGTTTTAAAAGAAAGTGATTTAAAGAATTCAGTTAAAGCAATAGATCAATATATCAATACGGCTATTGAAAAGCTGAAACACCAGCCGGAATTCTATGAAAAGGGGATGAATTACATCCACAGGGCTATTGCCAAAAAAGTAATTGAAAATGTACTGAATCATGATCTTGAACTCATTAGGCAGGGGAACAAACTCGAGATTATTGATATTGAAAGAAAGTTTGAAAACATAGATTTTCCTCTTGATGGAAATGATAAAGTTTCTTTTTTCGGATTCATTGACCGGATTGATAAGCTGAACGGAACACTTCGAATTATTGACTATAAAACAGCCAGGATTAAAAACCTGAACGTAAAGATTGATCAGGATAATGTAGATGAATATTTTCATAACAGCGACAGAAAGCAGGCACTTCAGCTCTGTATTTATCATTATGTAGTACAGCATCTGCCTGAGTTTTGGGGATTCCCTATAGAAACAGGAATCTGGAGTTTTGCCGATGCTAAAAAGGGAATGGTTTCGTTGCAGTTTGACAAAGGAAATATTGATGATGCCATGAAATCTGTCAAAAGCCTGATCCTGGAAATCCTGAATCCGGATGTTAATTTTGTAGAAACCATAAAAACGTATTAAAGAGATTAATGTTGAACGGATAAGTTTTTTTTATCTAAAAATCAACAGGTTATTGATCTTTAATAATACGTGGAATTCAATTGCTTATTTCGCGAAAATAGCCGTTTAAGCAGGTTACTTTTTTGTGTATCTTTACCCTTTAATCAACTTGTAAAGTTTTCAACAGGATACACAAGAATCACCAATGAAAAAAATTCTGATATTTTTAGCAATTGCTATTTCTCTTATTGTCAAATCTCAGCAAAAGAATGATTCCCTGAATATTGCCCTTCAGAACGTAACGAAAGACACTAAATTTGGTCTTGCGCTCAGTGGTGGAGGTGCAAAAGGATTTGCTCACATTGGAATTCTGAAAATGATCGATTCTTTGGGAATTAAAGTGGACTATATCACTGGCACCAGTATGGGCGGAATCCTGGGAGGATTGTATGCCATGGGATATAATGCTGACCAGCTGAAGCGTACCGTCTATAAAATGGACTGGAACAGGATTCTAAGCAATAAAATCCCTTATAATAAAGTCAATATCAGTGAAAAAGATGAATATGATAAATATATTCTGGAATTTCCGGTAGTAAAAGGTATTCCGACACTTCCCAGCTCCTATATTGAAGGACAGTACATGGGAGAAGTGCTTAATACCCTTACTTTCAATGCAAAACATATCAATGATTTCAGTAAACTGAGAATTCCTGTTCAGCTTACTTCATCCGATATTGAAAACGGAGGACTGGTAATGCAGAAAGAGGGCTCTTTACCTTTGGCTATCCGCTCTACGCTGGCAATTCCTGCAGCTTTTGCGCCTGTTTATATTGACGGAAAACTTTTAGTAGACGGTGGGTTAGACCGTAATTATCCGGCTAATGAAGTTCGTGAGATGGGAGCAGATTTTGTGATTGGAGGGTATACCGGTTTCAGACTTTTTACCAAAAAAGAGATTGAAAACCCGATGAAGATGATCTATCAGACCCATGCCATCCGTTCGGTGGAAGATTTTAAACATCAAAAAGATTTATCCAACATTCTCGTAGATTTTGTAGATCCGCTGGGGGAGATTACAACGAAAGATTTTGCTAAATTCAGAAGGATTATCAAAATAGGAGAGGTAGAAGCCAGAAAACATCTTCCTGAATTTGTAGCCCTTGCGGAAGCGCAAAGAAAATTGGGAATTAAGTATGAGCATACGATGATTGAAGAAGTGAAACTGCCAACAACAAAATTCACTTTTAATGAAGAAGACGGAACCCCTATTACAGATTCGGCAGAGATCGAAGTCCTGAAAAAGCAGATGGGCCTAACAGAAGGAAAGTATTACGATGCAAAAACGGTAAATGAAGCAATAGACCGTGTGTTCGGGATGCGCCAGTACGTCAAGGTGTATTACACCTATACGAATGTAAATGAGGGGCTTGTAATGAATGTCTTTGTGAAAAGAGCAAAAAAAGGCGCTTTTAAGCTGGCTCTGCACTATGATACAGAACAGTCCGTGGGAATTATTGTGAATTATACTTACAGGAATATCCTTCTGAACAGATCAAGATTTCTAGCAACAGTAGATATTTCCGAACGTTTCAAGGCTAAACTGGCTTACCAGCAGTTTTTAGACAGCGGAGAACGTTTATGGCTGGATCTGGAGGCCAAAATGGTGAATCTTAAAAGTAATGATTTGAATTTCAGGCTGTATGATGTAAATGAAGATGGCAGCGACCGTTTCCCCAATCATATGTACCGGAATATTACCGGAAAGATTGCCCTGAATTATAATGTCAATCCCAATGCTTATCTGTCTGTAGGAACAGAATTCAGCACAGAAAGAATGTACAGCTTACTGGATAAAGTAGACCAGTCAAAAGTAGATAATTACAGCAAAAAATTATATAACCACAGCAATTTCAATACTTTTCTGAAGTTTGAGCAGAATAATCTTAATAAAAGATACTTTACAACCAGAGGGAATCATCTTCAGGTGAGTACAAGGTTGTATTATGGTGACCGATATCAGCTTTACGATCTGGCAACAGTACAGCCTCTTTTGAACCTTATTCTAAATCCAAAAGATCCTTATTATTATGAGCCTGAAAATCTGATCTCTTTTACTTTAAATGAGAATTTTTACCATCCAATCACGAGAAGGTTAACGGTAAAAGCCAATGTATTTCTGGGAGCAAGCTTTGGTTCAAAAAGGGATGATCAGGTTCCGTATCTGTTCCTGAATCAGAAATATAACCTGGGAGGCAGTGAGTATAATTATGATCTGCTAAGCCCTGAATTTAATGGGCTGCGCCAGAAAGAGCTTCCGATGACTTCAGTAGCGAAGGCCGCGGTAGCATTTCAGTACAGAATTATGAAAAAACTCTATCTTACGCCTTCATTCAGCTATGGAAAAGTAAGTGAAGAGCTTTCTCCTTTTAATAGCAGTTTTGATATGTTTGGTTACGGAGTAAATCTTGGATATGAATCTCTTATCGGGCCCATCAACCTCAATATTTCCAGAAACAGCCAGCTGGATTTTTCAAGGATCTATTTCAGCGTTGGATTTAAATTCTAAGAAATTTTTGCCTGTCTCCAATATTTTAATAATATATAAAAAGGCACTTCATTGCTGAAGTGCCAAAAATTAACTTGAAATGAGATTATTGAAGAGGATTGTTGCTAGAGTTTTACTTTTTTATTAATCATTTTTCCGTTAGAAAGAGTCGCCTGTACCACGTAGATCCCCGATTCCAGGTTTCTGGATTCAAACTGGGGCTTGTTGACTTCCTGCTGAATGATCAGAGCACCCGAAATATTGTAAATGCTGATGTTTTTAATATCACTGGCAGATCTGGCTACAATCTGCTGTTTTTGAGCATAGATATCCGTATTGCTTTCTGCTGATGGAGTTCCGCCGACTGCCTTATTGAACTGAAGATTATAGTATGGCGTAACGATTTCAAACGTATAGTTTTTATTTTCCAGATCCTGTACGTTGATACCTCCGGCTTCATCATATTGTTTCGGAGAAATACTTTTGATCAGCGTTTTATTTTCGTCGAAAATATGAACGGCTGTAAGTTCTTCCTGGTCTACTTTTAATCGTAAAACGGATGCATTCACAGATTGTACGATTTCGTTTTCAGCAACTTCCTGAGGCGTATTTTTGATGTAAGGAATTATTTTGTTTTCATTATTTTCCAAAACTTTCAATAAATAAACTCCGTCTTTTAAAGCAGATAAATTTTTATCTCCGGCTGTTCTGCTCTGTACCTTTTCTGTATTGAAATCTGTAATATCAAGCAGCTGCATGTTTCCTAAATCCGGTTTAATCTGTGAAGTTAGAAGGGCTGGCTTTTCAGTAGTTTTCACGGTTGACTGCTTACCGAAAATAGATCCTGCAATGGCCCATTCATTAAGGAGCCCGCCGCTTCTCAAAGTATTGAATTTTGCATTGGAAGCCAGCGTGAATGGCAGAATTCCTCCCACATGTCCCAATGGCCCCCAGTAAAAAGAGTCCAGCTTATATTTATTCAGATCCCACCATGGGTAATATCCACGCTGCACCTCAATGGTTTTTGAAGTGTTTTCAGGCGGAATCGCTAAATCTACAGTAGAATGCCCCAATGTCATCGGGGTTTTGTTGTACCAGTCATACACATCTTTAGGTTTCATACATAATCTGAGCTTGTTATTGGGATTATTGGTGACATCATTAACAAAGCTGGTAGTAAAGAGCTTTCTCCATATTACAGGACCCCATAACAGCCCGCCATTATCCTGCACAACATGATAATTGTATTTATCAAGATACTCAGCAGAGATCACTTCGGAAATGTTGTTATTATAAGTTTTATATCCCGTATTGTTGCAGGTATGAAGAACATTTGCAAGGAATGAGGTGAACGGATAAATATCTTTTTCCAGAACGCCTTTATTTAAAGTAACTCCGGAGAAATCATACGGCCCGTCTCCCATGTAGGCATATTTGAATTTAATATTATTGGGATTAGAAATGCTTAATCTTTTTAAAGTAGACATGGCTGCATGAGCTCCCTGAGAATATCCGGCCAGGAAATACTCGTCGTATCGTTTGATGTTCAACTGTGCCAATACTTTATTCGCTGCCGTAATAAAATCAATAGTAGCCCCGGCTTCTGTGGCATAATCTACATAAGGGTGGGTGCCGTCTCCTGTTCCCATCCCAACGTAGTCAGGCGCCATTAAAATATAACCGTTCAGTACGTATGATAATTCAACAACAAATCCGGCGGTTAACGTTCCTTTGAAGTTAGACGGGACATTGTTCCTGCTGTCTGTTGTTCCGTGGTCAGATACCACTGTAGAAAGCTTGAATGGCACATTAGGATACATTAGCAACCCTGTGGCCTTTACAAGAACGTTGTTCTCATTTTTGGTGTAATAGGTGATTTTGTAACCCTTTAAGCCCACATTAAAACCGTTGAGATAGTTCGAAAATTCCGGCGCGTTCTGATCACCAAGATTATTGGCAATAAAACTGATCACTCCCTGTGGGGTAAGATCCAGCTTCTGCTCAGCGCTTACCACATCGCCAGCCTGTTGTGCAAAATAAAAAGGGGCGGTAAGACCCAGTAAAAAAGTCGTAATTTTTTTCATATTGATGATTTTTTGTGCTCATTAAGGTATTAACTTTAATAAAAACTCAAAAACATTAACGCATTAATAATTATTCATTGAATATCAATTCTCCGGAAAGTGAGTAAAATAAAAGAGTCTGACCATTGGCCAGACTCTTTCTTTATAAGTTTGTCTTTCTTTAGAACGCGTTAATTCCTGTAATATCTAAACCGGTGATTAACAAATGTACATCGTGGGTTCCTTCATAAGTAATTACAGATTCCAGATTCGCAGCGTGTCTCATCATTGGGAATTCACCCATGATTCCCATACCGCCAAGAATCTGTCTTGATTCTCTTGCAATGTCAATCGCCATCTTTACATTATTACGCTTCGCCATTGAAATCTGTGCAGGAGTTGCTTTATGGTCATTCTTAAGGTTTCCTAACTGAAGACATAATAACTGAGCTTTCGTAATCTCCGTTAAAAATTCAGCCAGTTTTTTCTGCTGAAGCTGATAAGAGCCAATTGGTTTTCCAAACTGATTTCTCTCTTTAGAATACTGAACAGCAGTGCAGTAGCAGTCAATGGCAGCGCCTATTACTCCCCATGAAATTCCATATCTTGCAGAGTTAAGGCAGGATAAAGGCCCTTTCAGTCCGGTTACACCAGGAAGAAGGTTTTCTTTTGGAACTTTTACATTATTGAATACCAGTTCTCCGGTTTTGGAAGCTCTTAAGCTCCATTTATTGTGAGTCTCAGGGGTCGTAAAACCTTCCATGCCTCTTTCAACAATTAATCCCTGAACCTTTCCTTCCTCATTTTTTGCCCATACCACTGCAATATCGCACAGAGGAGAGTTCGTGATCCACATTTTAGCACCATTCAAAAGATAATGATCTCCCATATCTTTAAAATAAGTTTCCATAGAACCTGGATCAGAACCGTGGTTAGGCTCCGTCAACCCAAAAGATCCGATCATTTCTCCGGCAGCAAGCTTAGGAAGATATTTCTTTTTCTGCTCTTCAGAACCAAATTCATTAATAGGGAACATGACCAAAGAGCTTTGTACCGAAGCAGCAGAACGCACTGCGGAATCTCCTCTTTCCAATTCCTGCATAATCAGACCATAAGAAATCTGGTCTAATCCTGATCCTCCGTACTCAGCCGGGATGTAAGGCCCCAGTGCGCCGATTTTCCCCAATTCTCTCATAAGATTCGGTAAATCCGTATGATTCTGGGCGGCCTGATCTATCTGCGGCATTACAAAGCTTTCTACCCAGTCTCTTACAGATTGGCGGATGAGTTTGTGTTCTTCGGTAAGTAAAGCATCAATTCCGTAATAATCAGGGATGCTTGTAAGAGGATAATATGACATGATTTTTTGATTTTGTTAAAAATAACATTTTTCGTGATGTCTGGGAAATTTTTTTAAAAACTTGTTTTAATACTGATTTTCAGAGTAATAATGCTATTTTGTATGTGATTTTGGTTAAATTTATAATTTTAAGACTCCTCATCATTTGAGATGGGATACTGATTGGTCGAATTATGTACTTCAGTTTTAAATTTATACAGATAAGGCGCTTTATTAGCGGAACCGTCATAGAGTTTTTCCATTCTGTCCAGAATATTTAAACTTAAAATTTTTCGCTGAAAGTTATTTCTTCTGAATTTCTGTCCCAAAATAGTTTCATAAAGTGCCTGAAGATCTTTCATGGTAAATTTTTCCGGAAGCAGATTACTGGCTGCAACTTCGGTATTGATATTCATTCTCAGATATTCCAGACCGGTTTCGATAATTCGGTCATGGTCAAATGCCATCTTGGGTAGATTGTTGACTTCAAACCATTCGCAGCTTTCATTGAAAGCATCAGGAAAAGTATTGGCCAGGGAAAAATCAATAAGACTGCAATAGCCCACCGTCACAAAACGCTGAAAGATCCAGTGGTCTTCAGGTACAGTTATTCCCTTATTTTTAAGCAGAATCTGGTGGACATTATTTTCTGTGCGGTCTATTCTTCCAAACGTATGAAACTGTTTCAAAAATAATCCTTTAAGATGGGTCCGTTCATATAAAACCCTTTCAGCAGCCTCTCTTAGGTCTTCATCATTAAAAACAAAACCACCCGGAAGTGACCACAGATCCAGATCATGATATTTCAAAAGCAGAACTTTCAGAATATTATTATGAAAGCCGAATATAGTGCAGTCTACAGAAATATGTGCTACGAAATCTTTAGTATCGATAAGTTCCCGAAGCGTTTCTTTACTTTTTGTGTCTTTGATTTTCATGGGAGTAAAAATAAAACTATTTTCTATTTGTGACAGTAAAATATATTAAACTAATCACAAATAGCAGAATTACAGATGATAATATGTATAAAGGGTAGTAGTTTAACAATTGTTTTTCGAATAAAACGGCCATAATAATTGAACTTACAGAGCTGCCCAGAGAAGAAAAAATCACAATCAGGGAGGTGAATAGATTGATTTTATCTTTATCCACCTGAGCAATCATTCTTGAGTTGATTACCGGGTAGAGTGGTGAAAGGAAAAGACCAATTACCGGGAATAAGAAGAGAAGCATTCTTGAATCTTCAGAGTCCAAATATTGTATGGCAACTATTATAGTAAGCAGGGTAATAATCAAGCCCATACACGTGATATAGTATCTTGATAATGCAAACCTTTTGATAATATTAGCTGTAGCAGTTCTTCCTGCATAAGAAAAAACGGAAAGGAAAGAAGTCGCCTGAAGCGCAAAAAAAGAATTGACTTTCAGATGGTTTTTATAAAAAGAAGGAAGCCACGAATTAAACCCCTGCTCAACAAAAACGATAAAAAACACCACCGCTAAAAATAAAGCTACAGCAGGTGTGGTAAATCCTGACAGTTCCGAGAGAATACCTGTATTTTCCATAGGTTTTGATTCCAGTATTTCTATCTTTGAAAGGAGAAAAATGGTAAATGCCGATAGCAAGGCAATCAGTAAGAAGCCAAATTTCCAGAATTCTGAATACTGGCTGGAAATAACCCATCCAAAACCGGTATTTACTACAAAAATTCCAATCATAAAAGAAGCTTCCACATTATTCATGGTTTTCGCCAGAGATTTTTCATCCGAAATATTGTTCCTGATAATTCCAAAAACACAGATTTTGCCAATAGCAAAACAGGCTCCTATGATAGCAAACCATAGTTTATAAAACCAGAAAACCTTCACAAAAGGAAGAAGACAGGAGCAGAATCCCACTATGGCAAGTGCTAAAATCAAAGCTTTTTTAGGCCCGGTTTTGTTAATAAAGCTTACCGCAAAAAGTGAAATGAACGCAATAGGTAAATCTTTAAAAGACTCCAGCAGTCCCAGTTCTCCATAGGTGATTTTCTCTTCTGATAACTGTAGAATCACAAGTCCCATACAGTTCAAAACCATTGAAAAAATAAGGAAGGTAAGTTTTAAAGGAAGAGAAATTTTTGAAGGCTTGACGATCATTTTGGGAGATAACTTTATTGATTTTTTATGATAATTTATGAAATATTGATGCTAAGATAGGGCTTCTAACCCTGAAAAATAAAAGAAAAATTAAAATATTTATGAATAGAATGTTAATTAATTAAAAAAAAATATATTTTTATTGTCTCAATTTGAGAATTAAACAATAACTGTATATGAATGTAAGAATAACAAGAAGCGTAGGAGTGGTTGCCGTCCTCTATTTTACGGCCAACTTCAGTGCCCAGACCACCAAGGCGAAGGACACCATTGCTAAAGAAAACAAAATAGATGAAGTGGTAGTCATCGGTTACGGTACTCAGAAAAAGAGTAATGTGACAGGAGCTATTGCAAGTATTAAAGCCAGCGACATAGAGAATGCTCCTACGGCGGGCAGACCGGAACAGATACTTCAAGGAAGGGCAGCCGGAATTTCGGTCGTATCAAATTCTGGTCAGCCAGGAACTGCCGCTACAGTTCGTGTTCGTGGTATTACCAGTTTTGGGGCCGGAAGTAATGATCCTTTATGGGTAGTAGATGGAATTGTAGTGGATAATATAGGGTGGTTAAACCAATCTGATGTTGAAAACATTGAAGTCTTGAAAGATGGTGCTTCTGCGGCTATTTATGGTGTCTCTGCAGCAAAAGGAGTTATTTTAATCACGACTAAGAAAGGTACCAAAGGAAAACTGGGACTGTCTTATAATGGTTTTTTCGGCGTTGGAACAGTTTCTAAAAAGCTGGATCTGCTAAATGGTTCACAATACGCAACTATTATGAATGAGGCATACCTCAATGACGGTTTGAAACCGGTGCTAGGAGATCCCTCTTCATATGGAACAGGAACAGACTGGCAAAAACAGATCTTCAACAGCGCACAGCGTCAATCTCATGAATTCAGTATTAATGGAGGAAACGACAAATCTACCTTTTATTCATCCTTTGGCTATTACGATCAGCAAGGTATTGTTTTAAGGGATATTTCAAACTATAAGAGAGTCAATGCCAGATTAAATTCAACACATAAAGTATTTGACTTTTTGACAATAGGGCAAACATTCGCATATACCCATACAAGATCTCAGGGTGTTACAGATAATGGAGAATTTGGAGGACCTTTAAGTTCTGCAATAAATCTGGATCCACTAACACCTGTTATTGTAACTAATGGAATTAA
Organism: Chryseobacterium culicis; assembly: GCF_900108365.1. Lineage (GTDB taxonomy): Bacteria > Bacteroidota > Bacteroidia > Flavobacteriales > Weeksellaceae > Chryseobacterium > Chryseobacterium culicis. The sequence continues at coordinate 236,838 of NZ_FNWQ01000002.1, forward strand.
TAACGAACCCAATTTCAGTGACTATGTTAATAATCCAAACTATGTAAGAGATCCTAATGGAAATCCATATGGAATTTCTCAATATGTTAGTAAGGAAATGAGCAATCCGCTGGCTTTCAGACAAACTAAACTAGGAGGATATAAGTGGTCTGATGATATTATTGCCAATGTATTTGCTGAGCTCAAACTGAATAAGCACATCACTTTTAAGTCAAGTGCAAATGGAAAACTTTCCTATTGGGGCGAGCAGGTATTTACGCCCACCAATTATTTGAGTACTGCTAATAAAAATGATATCAATAATTTATTCAGACAGACCGATAAAAAGTTTGAATGGAGTACTGAAAATACATTAACCTATCAAAATAAGTTTGGATTACATAGTTTAAATGTTCTATTAGGACAGGGCTATTATGAGTATAATATCTCTTCAGGACAAAATATAAGATTTACAAATCTTCCTGTCAATAATTGGGAAGATGCGTCTTTCAATTTTGATATTGCTCAGGAAAATAAAACAGGTAATGCCTGGGACGGAAAACAGACCCACAAAGCTTCTTATTTTGCAAGAGTAGTTTATGATTATGATAATAAATACCTTTTCACAGGGACTATCCGTAGAGATGGGTCTTCAAAATTCGGAGGTAATAACCACTGGGGGAATTTCCCGGCAATGTCACTAGGGTGGAATGTTTCTAACGAAAATTTTTGGCCGGAAAATAAAGTAATTACCAGTTTTAAATTGAGAGGAGGATACGGAGTACTGGGTAATGATGCGATAGATGATTTCCAGTTTGCTAACTTCCTGGTTGCCGGAAGCAACTATACATTTGGAGATAATATAATCCGGGTTGGTTATGCACCAAGTACCCTTGAAAACCCTAACTTAAAATGGGAAAGAACTTCACAGCTTAATATTGCAACAGACATTAAGATTTTCAGAAATTTTGATCTTAGTGTTGATGTCTACAGAAAAAAGAGTACGGATATCTTAAGAAGAGTTGAGCTTCCAGGCTATTTAGGTTTAATCAATAACCCATTTAGAAATATTGGCGATATGAACAATGATGGGGTTGAGGTAAGCTTAGGATATAAAAAGAACTGGGGAGACTTCGGATTTTCTGCAAATGGTAATTTTGCCTATTTGAAAAATGAAATTACAAGACTTGAAGATAACAGACCTTATGTAAACTTTGCCAGTTTCCAAACCTTAGGAACTGTTTCCAGACTACAGGTTGGAGAATCATATGGTTCTTTCTATGGATATAAAAATCTTGGAGTATTTCAAAACCAGGCTGAAATTGATGCCTACAAAAATGCTAATGGAGCCTTAATTCAGCCTAATGCAAAACCTGGCGATTTTAAAAGACTTGATGCAAACGGAGATGGTGTGATTGATGAGAAGGATTTCGTAAATCTAGGTAATTCTGTACCGAAATATACATTCGGTTTAACTATCAATATGAATTATAAAAATCTGGATCTGATGATTTTTGCTCAAGGACAGGCCGGAAATAAAATTTTCCAGGGGCTGAGAAGGCTTGATATTCAGGAGGCTAACTACCAGACCGCAATTTTAGATCGCTGGACAGGAGAAGGAACATCCAATACCATTGCAAGAGTTACCAGAAACGATGATAACCAGAACTATACAAGAATGTCAGACTACTATCTTCAAAAGGGAGACTATCTACGCTTAAAATTAGTTCAGGTAGGATATACATTATCTAAAGATGCTGCAAAAACCATTGGAGCTTCAAAAATAAGATTTTATGTGACGGCAGAAAATCTGGTGACTTTTACAAAATATACAGGCTATGATCCTGAAATTGCGGGTACTGATACCTATGGTATAGACAGAGCTTTCTATCCACAGGCGAGAACCTTCCTTTTCGGAGCTAATGTTCAATTTTAACGACAAAAAAATGAAAAATAGAAGATTAATTTATAAAAGTATATCTGTTTTATTGTTAACAGGTATAAGTTTTGGAGCAGTATCCTGTGATAAAGGAAACCTTGAAGATGTAAAAAATACGGGTACCTTTGATTCAGGCAACTATTTTAAAAATGAAGAACAGGCATTTAGTGGTCTTGTAGCGACCTATGATATGCTGAGAAAATATTCCGGAGGATTTGAAAATATGGTAACCTTCTTCAACGGAGCTTCTGATGATTTCTACTCAGGAGGGGGAAACTCTTCAGACGGTGCAGGAATTCAGGGGTTTTCCAATTATTCAATTAACCCTATTATTATGCCTGCAAGTTATTGGAAAGATTATTATCAGGGAATTGCTAAGGCTAATCTTTTATTGGATAGAATTCCTAGTGCCAATATGAATGATCAGACAAGAAAAAGATTTATCGCAGAAGCTAAAGTCTTGAGATCATTATATTATTTTGAACTATTAAGAATGTTCAGAAATATTCCTATGATCTTGAAACCTGTATTGGCTACCGATGATTTTTATAATATTCCTCAGGAAGATCCTGCAAAGGTATATGCGCAGATAGAAGCTGATATCGTTTCAGCTTTACCGGATCTTATGATGGTTCCTTCCGGAGCAAGTGAAAAAGGAAGAATAACGCAGGGGACAGCCCACGCTATTTTGGGTAAAATCTATCTGTATGATAAAAAGAATACTGAAGCAGCTGCCCAGTTCGAAATGGTGAATGGCACGCCAGGACAAACAAGCCAGTATGGATACAAATTAGTCAGCAATTTTGCAGACTTATGGAAAGTTGATAACAAATTTACAACAGAAGCAGTGCTTGAGGTAATGCATACCAACGTAAGTAATGCAGACTGGCCGTTTTGGGGTTCAGGAAAAGACGAAGGAAATTCCGTTAATGTAATGTTAGGGATTAAATCTTATGGACGTGTTGCCAACGTGCCTAATAATGATGCACCTGATCTTTATGCAAGTTGGGGATTTAACCCGGTTACAGATGATTTATTTAATTTTATGCAGGGAGATCCCCGTTTGGATGCTACTATATTTAATGGTAAAAAATTTAAAGATGAGGGAAAGATTACTTATTCGCCCGGGTATAAAGACACCGGATATTTCTTAAATAAATACCTGCCTAGAAATGCTGATAAATCTAATCTTCCAGGGCCAACAGAGCTTAATTTCCGTCAGAATTATATTGCCATAAGATTAGCAGATACTTATTTGATGGAAGCAGAAGCCTTAGGAGGAGCAGGAGCAAGAGCCCAGGCTTTATTAGATGCAGTAAGAGCAAGGGTAGGATTAGCATCCGTTCCTGTTTCTTTACAGGCCATTAAAGATGAAAGAAGAAGGGAGCTTGCAGGAGAAGGACACCGATGGTTTGATCTTGTAAGATGGGGTGATGCTCCAGCAAAATTGGGAGCAAGAGGATTCAAAACAGGTAAGAATGAAATTCTGCCGATTCCATTCAATGAATTAACAAATACTGTTTTAAAGCAAAATCCTGGATACTAAAATATGAAGTTTCACAACTTATATAGTTTCTTTAGAGGTGCCGCACTACTTAGTGGTGTGGCACTTTTTCCTTTATCATGCACATCAGTTGCTTCACATAAAGGAAACGAAGTACAGTACTGGCTTACAAAAGGCGATGAAAGTGTAAAGCTGCAGCAGCAGACTTCCGTTAAATTTGTAAATAATGCCAACAGCTTTCAGAATATTGAAATTGATGATGCTCAAAAGTTTCAATATATTGATGGCTTTGGATATACATTAACAGGAGGAAGTGTTGAGGTCATCAACCGGCTGTCGCCTTCCAAAAGAAAAGCACTGCTTAACGAACTTTTCGGTAATGATAAAAATTCAATCTCTATCAGTTATTTAAGAGTAAGCATAGGGGCTTCCGATCTTGATGGCGAAGTTTTCTCTTATGATGATCTTCCTGAAGGCCAGACTGATGCTTCCCTTTCAAAATTCAGTCTCGCAAAAGATAAAGCGTTAATAGCAATGCTGAAAGAGATTTTAGCAATCAATCCAAAAATTAAAATCATCGCAGCGCCATGGTCCGCTCCGGTTTGGATGAAAGATAACGGAAAATCTAAAGGAGGAAGTCTGAAACCTGAATTTTACGGAACGTACGCCCAATATTTCGTGAAATATATTCAGGGAATGAAGAACGAAGGAATTACCATTGATGCGGTAACTCCTCAAAATGAACCTCTGCATCCGGGAAACAATCCGAGTCTGTATATGCCGTCCGGGCAGCAGGGAGATTTTATTAAAAATCACCTTGGTCCGGTTTTTAAAGCCAACGGAATAAAGACTAAAATTGTTGTATACGATCACAACTGCAACAAACCTGAATATGCCATCGACATCTTAAAAGATTCAGATGCCAACAAATATATAGACGGATCTGCTTTTCATTTGTATGAAGGTGATATCTCTGCATTAAGTACTGTACATGATGCTTTTCCGGACAAGAATTTATACTTTACTGAACAATGGACCGGCTCAAAAGGTACTTTCGCAGAAGACCTGAACTGGCATACGAAAAATATCATTATCGGTTCCATGAGAAACTGGAGCAGGATCGCTTTAGAATGGAACCTTGCCAATGACCCGGAATTTGGTCCGCATACAGCTGGTGGATGTACAGAGTGTAAAGGTGCCATTACTGTTTCCGATAGGGAAAACTTTACCAGAAATGTGGGCTACTATATTATTGCACACGCTTCAAAATTTATTCCTGCAGGGTCACAGCGTATTGCCTCCACACAAACAGATAAGCTTTCTACGGCGGCGTTTAAGACTCAGTTTGGGAAAATAGTTCTAATTGTTCAGAACAACAATAAAGAAGATGAAAATTTTAATATTAAATTTGCCGGCAAAACCGCTGCTGTAACAATTTCGGGACGTTCTACGGCAACTTATATTTTTTAATTTGATACTATGAAAAGAGTTTATTTCTTACTTGCATTTTCCGCATTTGGACTGAATGCTTACGGACAAAAGACAATTGATCAGAAAGTTGCCGAATTGCTGTCTAAAATGACTCTGGAAGAGAAAGTAGGGCAAATGGTTCAATATAGCGGATTTGAATACGCCACAGGACCGCAGCACTCTAATTCAGCGGCAGTTTTAGACGAAATTAAAAAAGGAAAAGTTGGTTCTATGCTGAATGTGGCTGGCTCCGAAGAAACAAGAGCTTTTCAGAAGCTGGCCATGCAGTCAAGACTGAAAATTCCTCTATTGTTTGGACAGGATGTAATCCACGGGTATCGTACCACATTTCCCGTGAATCTGGGACAGGCAGCAAGCTGGGATCTTGAAATGATTGAAAAATCTGAAAGAATAGCTGCTACGGAAGCCGCCGCGTACGGCATTCACTGGACGTTCGCTCCAATGGTGGATATTGCCAGAGATCCGAGATGGGGAAGAGTAATGGAAGGTTCCGGAGAAGATACTTATCTGGGAACAAAAATCGGACTGGCAAGAATCAAAGGATTTCAGGGAAGAGGTTTAGGAAGTCTTGATGCAGTAATGGCCTGTGCCAAACACTTTGCGGCATATGGAGCAGCAGTGGGCGGAAGAGATTACAATTCCGTGGATATGAGTCTAAGACAGCTGAATGAAACCTATCTTCCCCCATTCAAAGCTGCAGCAGAAGCTGGAGTAGCTACTTTTATGAATTCTTTTAATGACATTAACGGCGTTCCCGCAACTGCGAACCAATATATTCAAAGGAAACTATTAAAAGGAAAATGGAATTACAAAGGCTTTGTGGTTTCAGACTGGGGCAGTATCGGGGAAATGATTCCTCATGGTTATGCCAAAGATGCCAATGAAGCCGCAGAAAGGGCCGTACAGGGGGGAAGTGATATGGACATGGAAAGCCGTGTCTATATGGCGGAACTTCCAAAGCTGGTTAAAGAAGGAAAAGTAAACCCTAAACTGATTGATGATGCGGCAGGAAGAATTTTAACCAGGAAATTCGAAATGGGGCTTTTTGATGATCCTTACAGGTTCAGCAATGAGAAAAGGCAGAAAGAACAGACCGATAATCAGGAAAACAGAAAATTCGGAAGAGCTTTCGGTTCAAAAAGTATTGTTCTTCTTAAAAATCAGGGAAATATTCTTCCTCTTTCAAAAACGGTGAAAACCGTTGCTCTGATCGGGCCTTTCGGTAAAGAAACAGTGGCTAATCACGGTTTCTGGTCTATTGCGTTCAAAGACGACAATCAAAGAATCGTTTCACAATTTGACGGAATCAAAAATCAGCTGGATAAAAACTCCACTTTATTATATGCCAAAGGCTGCAATGTAGATGATCAGGATAAAAGCCAGTTTGCCGAAGCTGTAGAAACCGCAAAAAAAGCGGATGTTGTTATCATGACACTGGGAGAAGGCCATGCGATGAGCGGAGAAGCAAAAAGCAGAAGTAATATCGGATTTACAGGCGTTCAGGAAGATCTACTGAAAGAAGTTGCCAAGACGGGTAAGCCTATCATTCTGATGATCAATGCCGGAAGACCTTTAATTTTCAACTGGGCTTCGGACCATATTCCTGCAATAATGTACACATGGTGGCTGGGAACAGAAGCCGGAAATTCTATTGCAGACGTTCTTTTCGGTACCGTAAATCCGGGAGGTAAACTTCCAATGAGCTTTCCGAGAACAGAAGGTCAGATTCCTGTCTACTACAATCATTATAATACAGGAAGACCCGCAAAAAATAATTCAGACAGAAATTATGTTTCAGCCTATATAGATCTTGATAATGATCCGAAATATCCGTTTGGTTATGGCTTAAGCTATACAGATTTTAAATATTCTGATATGGTTTTAAGCGCGGCAAGCCTTACTGGAAATCAAACCCTTAATGTTAGTATTACTGTTTCGAATACCGGAAAATATGATGGGGAAGAAGTGGTACAGCTTTACATCAGAGACCTTTTTGGAAAAGTTGTACGACCTGTAAAAGAACTGAAAGGTTTCCAGAAAATATTCATTAAAAAAGGAGAAAGTAAAAAAGTAGACTTTAAGCTTACTCCGGAAGATCTGAAATTCTTTGATGAGGATTTGAATTTTGACTGGGAAAGCGGAGAATTCGACATTATGGTCGGAACCAATTCCCAAAATGTTCAGACCAAAAGAATTAACTGGACAAAATAAATTCAATAGCAATGGGCTTTAGCCAAAACTTTAATAGACATGAAAATCAAATTCAGGAATATCATCACGATAAGTGCAGCAGGAATTTTCTTATTTTCTGTACTTAACTGTGCCTCAAACAAACCGGATTCTGGCAGAACTTTGATTTGGAACGATGAATTTAATGGAAAAGGACTTCCGGATTCACTCAAATGGAATTATGATACTGGAGGAAGCGGCTTTGGAAATGAAGAAGCTCAGTTTTATACCAAAAACAGGCTTGAAAATGCCAGAATGGAAAAAGGGAATCTCATCATTGAAGCCAGAAAAGAAAACTGGGAAGGAAGTAAATATACCTCTGCCAGACTGTTAACCAAAGGAAAATTTTCTTTTCAGTACGGAACCATTGAAGTAAGGGCAAAACTTCCCAAGGGCCGCGGAACCTGGCCTGCCATATGGATGATGAGCGAAAATATGAAGAAATGGCCGGATGATGGCGAACTGGATATTATGGAACATGTTGGGTTCAACCAGGGATATATCCATGCTTCTGTTCATACCAAAAAATACAATCATATTCAGGGTACCCAGAAAACGGATACCCTGTTTGTAAAAGATGCAAGCGAAAAATTCCATGTCTACAAAGCTGACTGGACGCCGGAAAAGATAGACGTTTATATAGATAACCAAAAATTTTTCACCTATCTGAATAAAGAAAAAAATAATGAAGCATGGCCTTTTGACAGACCTTACTTTATTCTTTTAAATCTTGCCATAGGAGGTTTTTGGGGCGGAAAAGAAGGTATTGATGATACAGTTTTTCCACAGAAATATTACATAGATTATGTAAGAGTCTATAAAAATAAATAATGAAAAGGGGACAACAGGTCCAAAAAACAGAAAAAAAATCATGAGAAAACTAATTGTAAGTTGTTTTGTAGTAGGTATTGCCATCAACGTCAATGCTCAGAATTATTGGAAAAAAAATGCAGGAAAAACAGCTAAAGTAGTCCTTACCAATTCGAAAGCGAATGAGAAAATGGTGGATAAAGGAGCCGTTACTTTTCAACAGTTCGGGCAGCCTAAAGAAACAGATGCCTGTATTTTTGTAGCTCCGAATTTTAAATATCAAAAGTTAATTGGTATCGGAGGTGCTATTACAGATGCCTCGGCAGAAACCTTTTATAAAATGCCAAAGAACAAGCAGAAGGAAATTCTGGATGCCTATTTCGGAAAAAACGGATTGGGATATACCGTTGTCCGTACCAATATGAATTCCTGTGACTTTTCCAGCGATTCTTATACGTATGTAGAAGATAACGATACTTCCCTGAAGACATTCAATGTTGCGCACGACGAGAAGTATAAGATTCCAATGATTAAAGAAGCCCAGAAAGCGATTGGAAATAATTTTACATTCTATTTCTCACCCTGGAGTCCGCCGGCATGGATGAAATCAAATCAAAGCTTATACAAGGGAGGCAGACTGGAAAATCAGTATTACCAAACCTGGGCAGATTATTATATCAAATTCATTAAAGAATATGAAAAAAGAGGTATCAATATCTGGGGATTAACCGTTCAGAATGAGCCAATGGCTACCCAAAGCTGGGAATCATGCATCTACACTGCTGAAGAAGAGGGAGAATTCCTCAAAAAGAATCTTGGGCCAACCCTCTGGAAAAACGGATATAAAGATAAAAAAGTAATGATCTGGGATCATAACAGAGATCTGATCTATCAGAGAGCAACCACTACATTAAGCGATCCGGAAACCTCAAAATACGCCAGCGGTATCGGATACCACTGGTATGAAACATGGAACAACAAAACCCAGCTGTTTGATAATTTAGCAGAAACTCACAGAGCTTTTCCGGATAAATTTCTTGCGTTCACCGAAGGATGTAAAGAACAGTTTAATATGGACAAAATCTATGACGTAAGCCTTGGTGAACTCTACAGCAAAAATATGCTGAATGACTTTAACAAGGGAAATGCCCTATGGACAGACTGGAATATCCTGCTTGATGAAACCGGAGGGCCTAATCACAAAGGAAACTTCTGCTTTGCACCCATTATAGCAGATACAAAGACAGGAGAGGTATTCTACACCTATGAATATTACTATATAGGACATGTTTCAAAATATATTAAACCGAATGCGCAGAGAATCGGAAGTTCTTCCAACAGAGCAGCCCTTACCTCCTCAGCATTTATGAATGAAAATGGCCAGCTGGTAACCGTTATCATGAACGATTCAGACAATGATATTGAAACCAACCTTTGGATTGAAGGAATGGCGGCCAAACTGAATGCTCCGGCACACTCTATACAGACCGTAATTTTATAATATCATATTAATATTATTTTTGACAGAATCGGCGGCCTCGAAGAGGCCGCCGATTCGCATTGAAAGCATCGTTATTAAAAGTTATTTATTGTATAGAAAACTTCCCGGAAACCGTTCCCTTGCTGTTTTGAGCATTATAAAAATAGATTCCTGTTCTCATTCCTGAAGTTGAGAGTATTGCTTTACCTGTTTCGGACTGTTGAGATTTTATCGTTAATCCTTCAGCGTTGATGATGGTTAATTCATAAAGGCTTCCGTTTTCAGGAAGACTTATGGTTAAGTTTTCCCCCTGTTTTACAGGATTGGGATAGGCTGTAGAAGTTGCTTCCTGTTTCGCTGATATTTTGGATGATGTTACCTGCTCAAGCACCCATTGATGATTGGCACCAGCTGTTCCGTTTATATCCTGATCCCATATATTGATATTCGTACCTGAAGTTTGTGAATTGCCAGGATTATCCATAGCTTTCATATTCGATAATGCGGTTCCAATGACAAAAGCACTTGAAGTATAAGGTCTCAGTACCCACTGTTGATTATTTCCACCATGTTTAGGATACTGTACCAGCGTAGTACCATTGCTTATATTGGATGCAGGAACATCAATTGCCAGACCAGAAGCACGGTTCGTAATGATGTAATTATTTCCTGTTTTTTCCAGTTTCCATTGTTGGGCAACATTACTGCTAAAAGGATATTGAACCATTTTGGTATTGGCAGAAGTACTGTAATTGGCGGGGCTGATGTATAGACTGCTTCCTACGCATTTTATTCGGTAATAAGCATTCGGATCAATGGTAGGTGATGTTATAATGGAGTTGATCGTAAGGTTATTATACCCGAAATTTGACGTTTGTTTAAAAATGTCTTCCAAAACCACGCTCACATAGTATTTCCCGGGCTGAGAATTCGAAGGAAGCGGTACCTGAACACTTCGCTGATCTGGGCGGATACCTGCAACCACTGCTACGGGAGTATAAGAATTTGCCCAGCTGGCTTCCGTATATAATGAAACCTTATAAGAAAACTGTGGGCTTGTGGTTTCTGAGCTTGCCCAGCTTACATTGACCGAATTAGCAGAGGAGTTATAAGATGGAGTAACCGTGGTAACGGTAATAGGAGTAGCTGTCGCAGGTTTTATACCATCCTGAGTGATTCCGTTAAAAGTTACCGAACTGCCAGCAGGTGCCGGAGCTGTTCCACAGGAAGTCACTTTTATTGCTGTATTGTTGAAAGCCGTTTCTGCGCCCCATGATCCTGTTCCGGCAGAAGCGGTATATCGTGAAGGTTTAGACCAGTTCCCCTGTGCATTCATGCTCCAGAAATTTCTGAAATATCCGCAGCGGGTTGCTTTGCTGGCTGCCGAATTCCAGTTTTCTACAAAACCTCCCAATTTGGTTCCTGTGAATTTGGCATCATTTTCAGGGGTGACAATCGTGACATAATGTTTCCATTTTCCGGTACCGTAATCAAACATAAAAAATCCTATTCTGGTTTTTCCGTCACCGGTAGCCCATCTTCGTACCACAGTAGCATACCAGATGCCGGGTGTCCATGGCATGGGATTATCCGTGTGAAGGCCCGTTCCTTCTCCTCCGAAACCATCCACAAAAGTATTGGGAGCAGTGTATTCTGTAGTACACTGCGGTACATTGGTATCCTGCAGATCCCACATTGAAAAAATGTTGTTGTAGATTTCATTCTGTTTGTACTGAATTCCCGCATATCCGCCCCGGGGACCCAAAGAAAAGTTCAGGGTAGAGTAGTAGGTATTTACCTTTTTGCAGGTATTGTCTGCCATTACTTCAGAATACCAGAGTTCACCGGAGTTGGCCATATCAAAACCTTCAAGATACGGACCCCAGCTTGGGCAAGTCTGAGCATTGGAGGCATTGAAAAATGAGGATGCAGCAATAAGTACTATCGCTGCACAAGATTTTAATTTTTTTTCCATAAAACAGATCGTTTGGTAGTACTAATTTATGGATATTTGAATTATTTGTAAGTATTTAACGTTTGTTTTATTAACTATTGAAATAAGTATTTGTAATGATTGAAAAGTATTGATTTATTTTCATAAAAAAAGCAATGCACAGATATGCATTGCTTGTATTGAATAGGATTGCTCCTTTATTGTATTGAAAAAATAAGTTTTGTGCTAATTATTCAGCATCATATTTACTGATTACTCTCTGAGTAACGCCTGAACTGCTGAAACCTCCATCATGGAAAAGATTCTGCATCGTTACTTTTTTGGTAAGATCAGAGAATAGTGTTACACAGTAGTCAGCACATTCAAGAGCAGTAGCATTCCCTAGTGGAGACATATCTTCCGCATATCCTAGGAATCCTCCGAAGCCTTTCACACCGCTACCTGCGGTAGTCATGGTAGGCGACTGAGAAACTGTATTTACACGTACTTTTCTTTCTCCCCAATAGTTCCCGAAAGTTCTTGCGATACTTTCAAGATACGCTTTATTGTCAGACATATCATTATAATCCGGGAATGTTCTCTGAGCAGCAATATAAGTAAGGGCCAGAATGCTTCCCCACTCATTCATACAGTCTTTTTCCCAGGCTACACGCATTACTTTATGGAAAGAAACAGCGGAAATATCCCAGCCTTTCTCCAACCAGTCATAATTCATTTCCGTATAATGTTTTCCTTTTCTTACGTTGATAGACATCCCGATAGAGTGAAGGATAAAGTCGATTTTTCCAAATTTTGCAACAGCGGCATCAAAAAGTTTTTCAAGATCTTCTATAGAAGTAGCATCAGCACCTATTACTTCAGATCCCGTTTTTTCTGCTAACCCATTAAGCTCTCCCATTCTCAAAGCAATAGGAGCATTAGATAAAATGAATTCAGCACCTTCCTCATGGCATCTTTCAGCAACTTTCCATGCGATAGATTGTTCATTAAGGGCTCCAAAAATAATTCCCTTTTTGCCTTTAAGTAAACCGTATGACATAATTTTTTAATGTTTATTATACTACAAATGTAACAATAATTGTGCTTATGGCATAATAAAAAATGGAGCCTTATCAATTTAAGACTCCATTTTACTGAAAATATTTATATGACTGAAATACTAATTGGTTTTCTTATTCCATTCTGCTTTTACATCTTCTGCCGCATCTTTGGTTTTTTCCCATGCTTCATCTGCCTTATCTTTAATATCTTCCCAGGCATCGGATACATTAGCTTTTACCCTGTCTAACCAGTCTTCCTGGCTGGCCTCCTCATCATTATTCCTTTTCTCGTTGATATAATCTTTGGCTTTATCTGCGAGTTCATTGATTTTCCATTTGGTTTTATCCGTTGCATTCTGTAAAGAATTTTCTACATTATTAACTGCATTTTCCGCTTTGTTATACTCTGAATTGTTCATAATACTATAAATTTTAATTTGGTAACTGTACTTAAACAATAACTATTCCTAAAATCAGGTTGGCCTGTTAAACTTTTCATAATATTTTGTTATAATTTTCAAAATCAAGCCTGCTAATGATCAGTGAGAGTTGGATAATTAAGGAAAATATTTTTAGTTATATCATAAAAAATGAAATATTTAAATTCAAAATTCTTGCTGTAAAAAACTGTTTCACCGAAGAAGAATAGTTGTTTTTTATTCAAAATATAGTGATGTTTACTGTTAATCAGGCAATACGAAAAATTAAGCAAAAAATAGGAGATCGCCCCAAACATCAGTCCATGCTTAAGTTAATAACATATTGATAGTTAAACATTTTTCAATGTTTTGTGATTAGGTTTTATTTTAATCACTGCAAGGTGTATTTAATTATGATTTTTTCAAAGAAATGGGTGGTTTGTTAAAAATTTGTATATTTGCAGCTTCAAAAAATGAACGCAATGCAAAAAAAAGATAAATTTCGATACTTTTTACTTCTGTTTTTCTTCAGTAGGTGTTTATATGCTCAAGTAGGGATAGGAACTCCTAGCCCTTCACCTTCAGCAATGCTGCACGTCAATGCCGCTCATAAAGGGGTTCTTCTTCCAAGCGTTGCTTTGACCTCTACAACGGATAACATTACAGTACCTTCACCAGCTGACGGACTTATCGTATGGAACAATGGATCTTCTTCATTGGTAGAAATAGGTTTTTATTATTGGTTTGAATCAAAATGGAATAAAATTTTAGCCAATGGAGGAACTCCCACAAAAATAGAGGATGGAGCCAACTGGAATCTTACAGGTACCAATGTTGGAAATTATGGCGGAGCCAGTACAACGCTTGCTTTAGGAACAAAAACGTACGATGACCTGATCTTTAAGGTTAATTCCTTAACTGCCGGAAGACTGGGTGTTGATAACTCCGTAAGCTTTGGAACAGGATCTAATGCGGGACAAAACGGGATTGCCATTGGAAGTGCCAACTCAGCATTCATGGGAATTGCTATCGGTAGTGCAACAACGGTCTCCGGAAATGAAGCATTGGCATTAGGGAACAAAACTGCCGCAGCCGGATTCAGATCTACCGCAATAGGGTTCCATGCTCAGACCGGTAGTAATGAATCTGTGGCGGTGGGAAACAATTCCTCAGCAGACGGATTTCAGTCCATTGCATTGGGATATAACGCAAAAACGAATACAAACAGCGAAACCGCTTTAGGATATAATGCAGTAACCAACAGTCAGAATTCAACAGCATTAGGTTCCGGCGCTAATGCATTGGGGCAATACTCAACAGCAATAGGCTACGGAGCGGTCACTTCACAGGCTAATGCCATTGTTTTGGGAGATAATAACGCAAATGTAGGCATTGGAACAAGTACTCCAACGATCGCTGCGAAGCTGGATGTAAGCGGGCAGTTTAAATTGGGTGAAAAAGGCAGTGTGCAGAAAAATCAGATCAGTTTCGAAACATGGCCTGGAATATCCATCAATAATTTACCTTCGGGAAAATCCACAACCGTTGACATCCCGGTTCCGAATGGTTATCAGCCGGGTTCTACAAAAGCTGTTGTGGTGGTTTCTCCGGCAGGAGATTTTGCAGGAAATTCTTCATTTTCTATCTCAAATCCAAGGCTTACCTCTGCATCAAGCATCACCATCAATCTTACCAACATTTCTGGAAATGCGAGCAGCCTTTACTCCGGACATTTTTATGTGATGATCAATGAATTTTAAGTAATCGGTTTTTTATGATGGCTGATAGGGTGTGAAGAACTTCCGGACGGAGGTTCTTTTTTATTTTCTTTTATTGATGTTAAATTGAAATACGCCGGCAAATAGAGTATTTTTGTATCATTAAAAGAAAATCACTTTCGAAATATGAAGAAAATTGGAATTATAGGCTATGGCTGGCTGGGGGAGAGAATGGCGCCTTTCTTATCCGAAAGATATACCCTATCGGCTACCACTACCACGGAGAGTAAAGCACATGAGCTGAATAAAAGAGGAATTAATGCCATAACAGCTACTTTTCCGGACTATCAGCTGTCTGAACCTGTTTCTCAGTGGAAAGACATTCAGGATGCCGATGCACTTATTATTACCATTCCTGTTTCTGAAAAAAGCTGTTGTGTAAGTTCTTTATATAACAGAATTCAGAATTTATCAGCCTTTATCGGAGATTTTAAAGGACAAATGTTTCTTATGAGTTCCACAGGCGTTTATCCGGATCTTGCCAAAGAATTTACAGAAGAAGATGTTCCTCTGGAAAAAGTATCGGGAGAGCGGATGCTGAGAAGTAAATATCCACAGCTTAACATTCTGAGGCTTGGCGGTTTGATGGGAGATGACAGACTTCTGAAAAAATATAATGTAAGCAATCTGGACCATGCAGTGAATCATATTCATTATGCTGATATAAGCAGGATCATCTCAGAAATGATTGAAAGAAAAACTGAATCCAGGTTATACAATGTAACGGCTCCGCTTCATCCGGCAAAGAGCCAGGTGATTAATGCTCAGAAGGATATCATTGACGATGAAGAGTTTGAGGTGAAAGGGAAGAAGGTGTTGTCTTCAAAATTAATTTCAGAGTTGGATTATGTATTTCAGTATCCGGACCCGAGAACGTTTCATCTGTAATTATTTATCGTATTAGATTCATTTTACTTACAGGATTTCCTTTACCGCCTTTATCATTTCGTAGAATTCTCTATGAAGCTTTTAAAAATCAGTATTTAGATTCTACGGAATGACAAGCTAAGTGAGTAGTTTTAATTATTGTGAAAAGATCACTATTTTCGATAAATACAATCAAATTAATTCAATAGGAGCGGGCTTTAGCCCGTTAATGAATAGATTAAAAATCCATCGGCTTTAGCCAAAACCTAATAAAAAAAACCTCCGGAAACTATCGGAGGTTTAATTTTGTAAATAACTAACTAATTACTTAATAATTCTTTCCAGTACCCATTCAATAAGGTTTTTCTCAGAAGCATGGTGGTCTGCGGAAAACTCTCCGCGTCTTCTGTTGGCAATCACGTTATTTACGGTGATCGCTTTATGTCCTAATAGTTTGGATAGGGCATAGATTGCGGACGTTTCCATTTCAAAATTGGTGATTCCCAGATCATTCAGGGTTTCTAAGAATTGGTCGTCCACTGCCTTTAAGCGGAGCTGTCTGCCCTGTGGTGCATAGAAGCCCGGGAATGTTGCCGTATTACCGTGATACTTGGCATCTTTGTAATAGTTGCCCATTTCTTCTGCCCAGTCTGAGAAATAAAGCATAGGCTTGATTTTTTCGTAAGGGAATTTCTCCAAGAAACTTTTAGAAAATTCATTTTCAAACTGGTAGTCCTGATAGAAATGCATCAATCCGTCTAAACCGACTACATTCTGGGTAACCAGCATATTGTCTACCTGTACATCCGGGTTTACACTTCCACAGGTTCCCATACGGAATAGCTCAAGGGCCTTGTGCTCAGTTTTGAATTCCTTATTCTGAAGATCAATATTCACCAATGCATCCAGCTCGTTCATAACGATATCGATGTTTTCAGTTCCGATACCGGTAGACATTACCGTAATTCTTTCTCCACGAAGGGTACCTGTATGCGTATAGAATTCTCTTTTATTTTTTTTGATTTCTACGGTATCAAAGTATTTTGAAACTTTAGCTACCCTGTCAGGATCTCCTACAAGGATAATTTTATCAGCAATATCTTCAGGAAGAAGATTCAGGTGGTATACACTTCCGTCTTCATTCAGAACAAGTTCTGAGGCAGCAAGTTTGTTTAGCATAATATAGGTATATTTTTTGTTTTTAGTTAATCATAATGGCCTCTTTATAAGGAGATGCCATAACCTCGTAGATGTCATTATATTCTTCTACAATCCTTTTCTGTCCGTTCATTACTTCATATACAGTAACAACGGTCTTCTCAATGTTTTTAGGATCCTTCCTCTGTGAAGTGATTTCGTAGAAGTGATCATCTTTTTTAAGGATAGAAATCAGTTCTTCTTTGGTAGAATTGTTGGAAGTCATCATTCCCTGCTTGCCGGCTTGTTTTTCCTGCTGCTTTTTCTTCTGGGAAAATGCTGTCACAGAAAGTAAACCTGCAGCAACAGCAAACCATAGTTTTGTTTTCATAATCCTATTTTAGTTTTTTGATGTGTTGAATTTAATTTTAAAAAATCCTCTCCCAATAATCTTGCGCCATTATTTTCCGGTATTTCGAAGAACCGTTTTTCTTTAGAATAATGAATTTGATTTCGGGGTTTAAAATTAGTGAAAAATATTGTATCAGAAATATAAACATTATTTAATCTGCTATTAAAACTGAGATAACATCAGATCAGTACTTTTGCCGCTAAAAATTCATGAGAACGTATCCGCTGCTTGTAATTGCCGTTCTGATAGGGCTTGCAGTAATGTCTTTTAATCCCGTTTATAAAGGAAAAGAAAGCGACAGTACATTTGTCAATAAAGGGTTGTCCGACTTTAAAATAAAGCTTGAACAGCTGAAATCAGATGTTGATAAGTTCTCTGAAAACCGTATTTCTCTGGAAGAACTGCAAAAATCCCTGAGCAGTACAAGAAATTCATTTAAAGAAATAGAATTCTATATTGCTTACCATTATCCTGAATTTACAAAAACCCACCTTAACGCGGCCCCTCTTTTTCATATTGAAGCTGCTGGAACATCATCCTATACACTTCCACCGGAAGGATTACAGGTACTGGATGAGCTTATATTTTCAGATGAAGCAGAAGATGAGAAAGAGAAGATAAAAACCATTACCACCTTTTTGTATAACAGCTATTCCGGATTTTACTTAAGCGCTTTAAAAAATGGATTAAGCAAAGGCAATAACAAAACACTGCCTTTAAGGATCGAGCTGATCAGGATTTACTCACTGGGAGTTTCGGGCTTTGATACCCCGGGTTCCCTGAATATTTCCGAAGAGGCAAGCCACGCTCTTGCAGGAATGCAGAAATACATCAATGATGATCCTTATTTTAAAAATTATCATACTGACAAAGCTAATCAGATGTTAACAGAAGCTATCGGTTATCTTGCTAAAAATACCGATTTTGAAACCTTTGACAGGATCGAGTTTTATAAAAAATACCTACAGCCTTTGTATGAAGAATGGGGAAAATGGGATGGCAGACCGGATGACCTTAAAGAATTTTCAGGATGGAATATTAATAATACAAACTTTTTCAGCAGCGATTTCCTGGATCCCTATTTTTATACCTTATTGAAATCCTCAGAAGATAATCCGGACCTCAGGAATCTTGGGAAATCCATTTTCTACGATCAGAACTTAAGTGGTAACGGGAAAATGAGCTGTGCTACGTGCCACCTTCCGCAAAATGCTTTTACAGATCTGAAAACCCAGTCACCAAGCAATGTGGAAGGAAAAACAGTACTGAGAAATTCTCCCTCTTTATATAATGCAGTTTTTGCCAAGAGGTTTTTCTATGATCTTCGTGCCTTCTACCTTGAGCAGCAGGCAGAACATGTCATCTACAACGAACAGGAATTCAACACAAGCTACGAAAGCATTATTCAGAAACTAAAAGCAAAATCTGACTATAAAAAAGCATTCCGAAAAGCCTTCAAGGACGGGGAAATCAGCAAAGAAAATTTTTCAAAGGCATTGAGCTCCTATGTAGCATCCCTGTACTCATTTGACAGCGATTTTGACAGTTTTATGAGAAATGAAAAGGATGTGCCTGACGATGTAAAAAAAGGATTCAATCTCTTTATGGGAAAAGCCAATTGCGCTACCTGCCATTTTGCCCCACATTTTTCGGGGTTGGTGCCTCCTTTCTTTAATGAAAACGAATCTGAAGTACTCGGAATTACCAGGAAACCCATCACACAGCTTCCAGTAGAGCTAGATCAGGATCTGGGGAGAGGAAACAGCCCGGTGAAAAAAGAAAAATCATGGATTTATGATTACTCTTTCAAAACGGTAACGGTGAGAAATATTGCCCTTACCAAACCTTATTTCCATAACGGAGCTTTCAATACCTTGGATGAAGTGCTGGATTTCTATAACGAAGGTGGAGGAGAAGGGTTAGGATTAAAAATGAAAAACCAAACCCTGGCTCCGGATAAACTCAACCTTACAGAAACAGAAAAGAAACAGATCATCGCCTTTCTGAATGCTCTTACGGATGTGAGTAAAGCGAAATAAACGGGGTGCGGGAATAATATAGTAAAATGAAATAAGCTAAATTTTGAAACTTGGGTAAATATGATGTACGCAGGTTTCAGAATTTAGCCTGAAGTTTTACAGATAGGATCCGTCTGTCTGTTTATTTGTTTTGAATCAGTTTTTCCAGCTTATCAATCATTTCCTGCTGTTGTTTCAGCATACGCTCGTAAAGTTCAACCATTTTATCAAGAGGATTGAAAGTAGGCTGTACATTGATAGCATTCAAAGTCGATGTATCGTTGCTTGTGAATGTATTAGAGATAATATTCACTGCCTGTTCCTCATCAAAATTCTCAATTGCTTCTGCCGGAACCTTCAGAATCTGGGCTACCTGGGCCAAAACATCAGACTCTACAATTTCTTTTTGTTCCAAAAGAGAGACTTTCTTCTGATTCCAGTCGTCACCTAATTCAAAAGCTAAGGCTTCCTGCTTGATACCCAGTATTTCGCGGAAACGTTTAATATTTCTGCCCTGATGTATTTTTTTATTTTGCATAGCTGTGTCAATCATAATAACAAATATAAAGTTTTAAGAGATAAGAATAAAGTTTGCTTTTAAAATAAATTATCTTCTAAAATATTCTTGTTTTTGAGTAAAAATTTCTTTTCTCTGGCAGATTTGTCCTGTTGAATAAGTCGTTCTTGTGATCAATCAATAAAAATTTACACTTCATTCCCGATTACGTACGCACCAAACCCGAAATCCTGCATATAGTATCCTCACTGCTTAACACAAAATTAATCCCCTTAACATTAGGTTTCAGATAAGTTAATATTAGATCATTTAGATTTAAAGTCCTATTAACAGAGGAAAAGCTCTAATAAAATAGTTTTGCAAGGTCTAATAAATCAAATAAAAATGAAGAAAAAACTACTAACAGTGGGAGCTTTGGCTATACTGGCCAGTTCTGGCATTCAGGCGCAGACTCTTATATTCGATAAGAGCGCATCATGGAGCTACAAAGATAACAATCAGGCACAGCCGGCCGGCTGGAATGCCAAAACTTATGATATTTCAACATGGGCAGTAGGAAACGGACCTCTGGGATACGGAGATCCTGTAACAACAACTATTAATTCCGGATTAACTACAGCTTATTTCGCTAAAGATTTCACCGTAGACCTTTCAACACTTTCCGATACTATGGAACTTGGAGTAATGAGGGATGATGGTATCATTGTTTATCTTAACGGAGAGGAAGTGGTAAGGGATAATATGCCTGCCGGTACTGTTACATTCAATACTTTTTCTAGCACAACTATTGATGGGGCTGCAGAGAATGTATACAATGTTTTTTCCATCCCAAAATCAAAATTTGTAAACGGAGTCAATAGATTTTCTATTGAATTGCATAACAGAAGTACTACCAGTTCAGATCTCAGAATAGATGCTTATCTGAAAACAACCGCCAATACCACTACACCGGTAACATGTAACGGAACGCACATCAGCTGCTTTACTTCTATTGTTCCTACCGCACAGACCAATAAACTGATTATCCCGGCCGAGCATAAATACCAGCTTATCCTAAAAGAGGGGGACAGCTATACAGAAGGTGGAGGATTGGTAGGTGGTCAGAATGACTTTACCGGATATGTTGCAAAGGCAGGAAGCAGTACAAACGGGTATCTTTCCGTAAACCATGAAACCAATCCTGGAGGAGTTACCATGGCGGAAATCAATTATAACGCAACTTCAAAGCTTTGGCAGTTAACAAAATCCAGAGCAGTAAGTTTTTCAGATCCAAGTTTAGTTCAGACGATCAGAAACTGTTCAGGAGGAGTTACCCCGTGGGGAACCATTGTGACAGCAGAAGAATCTGTAACTTCCAATGATGTGAATGCAGACGGATACAAAGATTACGGCTGGCTGGTAGAAATTGATCCCGCAACAGCTTCGGTTATTTCTAAAAATCCCGACGGTTCCAAAGGAAAACTTTGGCAGATGGGAATCATGAACCATGAGAACGTAGTTGTTAACAGTGCCGGAACTATCGCTTATTACGGAGAAGACGGAGGAACGCATATGGTATACAAATATGTATTAGATACTCCGAATGATCTTTCTTCCGGAAATCTTTATGTCCTGAAATTAGATCAAGGATTAACTGCTGCTGGAGATCCGGTAGGAACTACAGCCACATGGGTGCAGGTTCCGAACAAAACAAAAGCAGACCAGAACAATACCAATACAAATGCACAGTCAGTAGGAGGAACAAAATTCAACGGAGTAGAAGATGTTGACATCAGTCCGCTGGATGGAAAAATCTATTTTACAGCCAAAGGATTGGACAGAGTATACCGTCTTCAGGATAACGGAACTACGGCTTCTCAGGTAGAGACCTTCGTAGGTGGAGGTTCTACTGTATACTCTTTCAATACAGCTCAGGGAATCAAATCTGAAGCGTGGGGAGATGGAAACGATAACCTTACTTTTGATGAACTTGGAAACCTTTGGGTACTTCAGGATGGAGGTAAAAACTATATCTGGGTCATTGCTCCGGATCATACACAGGCCAATCCTAAGGTAAGACTATTTGCTTCGATGCCAGCTGGAGCGGAACCTACAGGGTTGACATTCACTCCGGATCATAAATTCGGTTTCTTCTCTATTCAGCACCCGGATTCAACAATCTCTACTGACGTTGATGCAACAGGAAATACTATTGATTATAAAGGGAAATCCGCAACAATCGTTATTGCCCTTAAAAATAACTTAGGAATTGAAGGAACCTTAGGAACTATAGAAAACAATGCCGCAGAAAATACAGTAACAGTAGCGCCTAACCCAACATCAGGAATCGTAAAAATCAATTCACCAAAAGGATTGAAAGATATTTCTGTAACCGCTTACAGCATGGACGGGAAAATTGTTTATACAAAGAAATTCAACGGTACAAATAAAGTACTGGATCTGGATTTCACACCGCAGTTAGAAGGATCCCGTGTTTTAGTATTAAATATAGAAGCGGAAGGAGGTTTCCAGAAAACCGTAAAACTTTTAAAGAAATAAATTATTTATAATTCTTGTCTGTCGGTGGTTTCGGCTGCCGGCAGACCTTTTATTTTTATGAAAAAGCTTTTTTTGTTGATTTCAATTCTTACACTTTCTCAGATCAAAGCCCAGATTGATCCGGTAAAGTATCCCACCTTTACCAACATTGAAGATGCTTTAAAGAGCGAAAAAACAGTGTATAGCATAAGTTTCCGGGAGAAAGGTCTTTTTAATCTCCCTCCACAGATTGTAAAACTGCATTCGTTATTCTTTTTGAATATCATGGCCAATAAGTTGGAGAAAATGGATCCGGAACTTTTTGCTTTAAAAGAACTGGAAATTTTAAATGTCAACGAAAACAGTATCAAATACATTCCGGATGAGGTAGGCAATCTGAAGAAACTGACCACTTTTTCCATGAATCTGAATAGCCTTACCAATATTAATCCCAATGTTGCAAAACTTCAGAACCTAAAAGTGGTACATTTTGATGCCAATAACCTGAATACTTTTCCAGAAGCCCTTATGGAAATTCCTGCACTGGAAGAAATTAACCTTCAGGGAAATCAGATCAGCTTTATTGCAGACAGGCTGGATCAGCTTAAAAATCTGAAATTTCTTAACCTTTCGGATAATCAGATTAATGACCTCGGAAATTTGTCTTTTCCTGAAAATATAAAATATCTTGAGTTACAGCAGAATGCAATAATCAGACTTCCGGACAATCTTTTCAAATCAAAAAAACTTGAATTTTTGAATGTAAGCGGAAACCATATTACAGCAGTTTCGCCCAAAGTAAAGGGGCTGAAAAATATCGTCAGTATGAATCTGGCTCATAATAACATCAAAGATATTCCTGTAGAAATCAAACAGCTTAAAAATCTGAAAACATTGATTCTTACAGGAAATCCTATAGAAAAGTCTACCATTGAATATATAAAAACCTTATTGCCGGAAACCCAGATCTATTTCTAGATCTATCCGCCAACACGCTTGGTTTTATATCCCATTTCTTTAAGGATATTCATTATTTTATCACGGTTATCACCCTGGATGATAATCGTTCCATCCTTTTCAGAGCCGCCTATACCTAAGGTGGTTTTTATTTTCTTTGAGATTTTTTTTAAATCCTCCTCACTGCCTTCCCAGCCTTCAACAATGGTTACTGGCTTACCGTTTCTTCCTTTCTTCTCAAATTTGCATACCAATGGCTCCTTCTGCTTGAATTGCTCTTCAGGCATCTCAAAATCCTGCTCTTCATGATCAGGAAAAAGATTCTTCAGTTGATCTCTTAAATCCATACGGCAAAATTAAAAAGATTTACGGATTAATTGCATAGACATGACAAATTCATGAAAACTCGGACATAAGTTTTTATATTTTTGACCGTTAGATAGCATATATTTAAAAAACTAATATGAAAACCGGATACGTTTTTGCATTTCTTCCTTTAGCTTTTGGTGTTGCCAAAGCTCAGACAGGATTTTCCACTGATCCATTAAACGCTGTATTTGAAACTAAAGATACAGACCGTTTCTGGAAAGCATTTGATACCATGAACAATTCTAAACAAAATCCCTTTACAGATTATATTAAAAATGGATCCCAGGGAGTAAAAGGTTTTATGGAATATAGGATCATTAATGCCGATTCTTTATATGCGACGGTGAGAAAGAGAAAAGAAGATTATCTTAAGAGCAGGAATGTTTTGGCAGGAATTAGCCAAAAAGAAAGAAGAATCAGAGCTGTTTACAGTGCATTGAAGTATTGGTATCCGCAAGCCAAATTCCCGCCTATATATTTTGTCTATGGAAGATTCAATACAGGAGGGACGTTTTCTAAAAACGGAATTATGATCGGAACAGAAACTCTTCAGAATCTGGAGGGTATGGTAGGACTTGTTTCTCATGAGCTGATTCACTTCCAACAGGATATCAAAGGAACTGATAACCTGTTAAAATATACATTAAGCGAAGGAAGTGCTGATTTTATCAGCGAATTGGTATCAGGAGAAACCAATAATAGTCCGTTTTATACATATGGAGAGGTAAATTCTGATAAATTATGCAAAGAATTTGTAACTGCTCTAAAAAAGAATGATCCTATAGATTGGCTTTACGGAACCAGTAAAAAAGATGATCGTCCTAATGATCTTGGCTATTGGATGGGTTATAAAATTTCTGAGGCCTATTTCAAAAAACAACCGGACAAGCATAAAGCTGTTCAGAATATTTTAAATATTCAGAATCCGATTGTGTTTCTTAAAGAAAGTGGTTTTTTGGATCAGTACATCAAACAATATGTACAAGAAAATAACATGAGTTTTGAGGACTTTTTTAAAGAATAATTTGGTCTGATATGAGCAATTTAATAATTCTTTTTGTTAGCTCTGTCAAAGTTCAGACTCTTCACAAGATGTGATGCCTACAAATAGAACTCATTTTTATATTATAATTTTAAAAGGAATTGATTGGCATAATCAGCAATCAATAAAATTCGAAGCCGCAAATTCTTCTATTCATAGGAAATTAGGTAAATTTGTATAACAAAAGTTTTACAAAATGTCAAAAAAAGCAATACTGGCCATTCTTGACGGATGGGGATTGGGAACAAACCCTGACGTTTCAGCAATAGATAAAGCAAATACACCATTCATAGACAGCTGCTACCAAAAATTTCCACATACCACGCTTGAAGCAAGTGGACTGGCTGTAGGATTACCAGCCGGGCAAATGGGGAATTCTGAAGTAGGACACATGAACCTTGGAGCCGGAAGAGTAGTATACCAAAACCTGGTAAAACTGAACATGGCCGTTGAAAACGGAACACTGGGTCAGGAAAAAGTAATTCAGGACGCTTTTGATTATGCCAAAAAAGAAAATAAAAAAGTACATTTTATCGGATTGGTTTCCGATGGAGGTGTACACTCCCATATTAATCACTTAAAAGGACTACTGACAGCTGCAAAAGAATTTGGTCTGAATGATAACGTTTTTGTTCATGCATTTACTGATGGCAGAGACTGTGATCCGCATTCGGGATTAGGATTTATTGATGAACTTCAGAAGCATATGGAAGCCACTACCGGAAAGCTTGCAACAGTAGTAGGAAGATATTATGCAATGGACAGAGATAAAAGATGGGAGCGTGTAAAGCTGGCCTATGGTGCCCTGGTAGAAGGAATAGGAGAACAGACAACAGATGTTCTGGCTACCATTAAAAGGTATTATGATAATAATGTTACCGATGAATTCCTGAAACCAATCATTTTAATGAATACTACTGCTACAGGAAATGTAGTACCGGTAGCAAAGATTATTGATAATGATGTGGTAATCTGCTTTAACTTCCGTACAGACAGAGGAAGAGAAATTACAGAAGTTCTTACTCAGAAGGATTTTCCTGACTTTGGAATGAAAAAACTGAACCTTTATTACATCACGCTCACAAACTATGATAAGACCTTCCAGAATGTACAGGTTGTTTTTGATGAAAACGTTTTAACGGAAACAATGGGTGAAATCCTCGAAAAAAATGGAAAAACCCAGATCAGAATAGCAGAAACTGAGAAATATCCGCACGTTACCTTCTTTTTCTCAGGAGGAAGAGAAGAAGAGTTTAACGGTGAAAGGAGATTATTGTGTCCAAGTCCCAAAGATGTTCCTACCTATGATCTGAAGCCGGAAATGTCTGCATATGATATTACCAGTGCAATCGTACCGGAACTGGAGCAGGGCACCGCTGATTTTGTCTGCTTAAATTTTGCCAATACAGATATGGTAGGGCATACAGGCGTTTTTGAAGCCGCCGTAAAAGCTGCCGAGGTAGTAGATCAGTGCATTGAAAAAGTGGCAACCGCTGCCTATGAAAACGGATATGCGGTCTTCATTCTTGCCGACCACGGAAATTCAGATGTAATGAAGAATCCTGACGGAACACCGAATACACAGCACTCCACCAACCTGGTTCCTTTTATTGTGATGGATAAAGACCATACCTGGAATGTAAAACCAGGAAAACTGGGAGATGTTGCCCCTACAATCCTTAAAGTAATGGGCGTTGAAATACCGGATGCAATGACAGGAGATGTTCTGGTTAATTAAAATTCAATACTATTGTCCAAAAAATGCCGTTATACTTTTATAGTGGCATTTTTTTTATGACTTATGTCAGATAATATATGAGTTGCATACATTATTATGCGCCAAATAATAAATAAATCATATCTTTGTAAATTAAAACTGAATAGTAAAATGTATCAAAAGCTTGTAAGGAAAGAAGTAATGGGATTATTGGAAAAGGAAGTAAGTTCTTTTCTTGATAAATTTTTAACGCCAATTGAAAAAATATGGCAGCCTTCCGATTATTTACCAGATCCTTCAAGTGATGAATTCAAACATGATTTAGAAGAAATTCAGACTTTTGCCCGCGAAATGCCTTACGATCTTTTTGTAACCCTGATCGGAGACTGTATTACAGAAGAAGCACTTCCTTCCTATGAATCTTGGTTAATGGGAGTGGACGGAATTAATCAGGAAGAAAAAGTAGGATGGGCCAACTGGGTAAGAGCATGGACTGCTGAAGAAAACAGACACGGAGATTTATTAAACAAATATCTTTATCTGTGCGGA
This sequence comes from Chryseobacterium culicis, assembly GCF_900108365.1. Classification (GTDB taxonomy): domain Bacteria; phylum Bacteroidota; class Bacteroidia; order Flavobacteriales; family Weeksellaceae; genus Chryseobacterium; species Chryseobacterium culicis. The sequence goes on from NZ_FNWQ01000002.1 coordinate 263,563, forward strand.
AGAGTCAACATGAGAGAAGTGGAAATCACAACCCAATATCTTATCAATGACGGTTTTGACTTGGGGACAAGTATGGATCCGTACAGAAACTTCATTTATACAAGCTTCCAGGAAACAGCTACCAATATCTCTCACAGAAGAGTAGGAACCTTAGCAAAACAGTCCGGAAACGGAAAACTGGCTAAAATGTGCGGGGTAATTGCGGCAGACGAAGCAAGACACGCTAAAGCATACAAGCATTTCGTAGCAAAAATCCTTGAAGTAGACCCTTCAGAAATGATTCTGGCATTCGAAGATATGATGCGTAAGAAAATTGTAATGCCTGCCCACTTAATGAGACAGTCCGGACAAAAAGCGGGAGAGCTTTGGGGACATTTCTCAGATGCTGCACAAAGATGTATGGTGTACACTGGTCAGGATTATATTAACATTATGAAAGACCTTTTGGATGAATGGAAAATAGAGCATGTAAAGGGGCTTACAGAAAAAGCAGAAAAAGCTCAGGAATACCTGATGAAGCTTCCTGCAAGACTTCAGAAAATCACAGACAGGGTTGCTACACCAGATCTTCAGTTCCAGTTTAGCTGGGTAAAAAGTTAATGAGAATCTATAGATTTTTTAAAATATAAAACTAATGAGTGCCTTTCTTTTCGGCACTCTTTTTTATTTCTTATCTTTGCAAAGCTAAAAAAAGAACAAAATGTTAAATAATAAAAAGATTGCTGTTGACTTTGACGGAACTATTGTAGATGACGCATACCCGGCAATTGGAAAACCAAAAACCTTTGCGTTCGAAACGTTGAAAAGACTTCAGGCTGAAGGTTTCAGACTTATTCTCTGGACATACAGACACGGAAGAGCATTAGATGAAGCTGTAGAATTCTGCCAGAAAAACGGGATAGAATTTTATGCCGTGAATTCAAGTTTTGAAGGAGAAGTTTTTGATCCTGAAACCCAATCCAGAAAATTAGATGCAGACTGGTTTATTGATGACAGAAATTTAGGCGGTTTCCCGGGATGGGGTGAGATCTACAACATTATTCAGGAAAGAATAGAATTCCGTGTAGAAGGAAAAGAAGTTCTTGCTTATTCAAAACTTAAAAAAGAAAAGAAAAAAGGACTTTTCTGGTAAAATATAGAATGAGAAGCCAGATAGTAGAACGTAGTGGTCTTATATCACATTAAAGCTTCTGTTTTTATCAGAAAGAGTCTGTAGATCGTTATAATTTAGAAATACACATCATGCTGTAATCTAGCTTCTAACATCTAATATCTAACATCTATATACAATGATTCAATTAAAAACAATAGACGAATTGCGTCTGATGAAGGAGAGTGCCCGACTGGTTTCTAAAACATTGGGAATGCTGGCAAAAGAAATTAAACCGGGAATAACCACTTTATATTTAGATAAACTGGCACATGATTTTATCAAAGATCATGGTGCAGAACCTGCATTCTTAGGATACGGAGGGTTTCCGAACTCACTTTGTATTTCTCCTAACGAGCAGGTGGTTCACGGTTTTCCAAACAATGACATCATCAAAGAAGGTGATGTACTGTCAGTTGACTGCGGAGCCATTCTGAATGGTTTTGTAGGAGACCATGCCTACACTTTTGAAATCGGAGAAGTAAAGCCTGAGGTTAAAAAATTACTGCAGGTTACCAAAGAATCTCTATATAAAGGAATTGAGCAGTGTGTAAGAGGAAAAAGAATAGGAGACATCTCCCATGCCATCCAGGCACATTGTGAAAAAGAAGGGTACGGAGTGGTACGAGAGCTTGTAGGACACGGATTGGGTAGAAAAATGCACGAAGATCCACAGGTTCCGAACTATGGAAGACAGGGAAGCGGAAAAGTTATTAAAGACGGTCTGGCAATCGCTATTGAACCGATGGTTAATATGGGAACTGAAAAAGTGAAGTTCCATAATGATGGCTGGACGGTCACCACTTTAGATAATATGCCATCTGCCCACTTCGAGCATGATGTAGCGGTGATCAACGGTAAACCGGTATTGCTCTCAACATTTGAATATGTATACGAAGCTCTGGGCATTGTAAGTGACGAAGAAAAGCAGTTCCAACTGGATTTTTAATGAAAAAGGTAACGAAGCTTTTACTGAATAAAATTCCACGTCCAATGCTTATTAAAATGAGCATCTGGGCAAGACCGCTTATTTATCAGTTTTTCAAAGGAGATCAGTTTTATGATCCCATTGACGGCAGGTCTTACAGAAAATTCCTTCCCTACGGATATGGAAAACAAAGAGAAAATGCATTGTCTCCGGGAACTTTAAGTTTGGAGAGACACCGTCAGATGTGGCTGTATCTTCAGAACGAAACTGATTTTTTCATTAAAAATTATAAAGTTCTGCATATTGCTCCCGAACAGGAATTTTTAAGGAAATTTAAAAGGATGAGCAATCTGAATTATATTTCAGCAGACCTGTATTCTCCCATTGTGGACGTGAAGGCTGATATCCTTAATTTACCTTTCGAAAATGACAGTTTTGATATCGTTTTCTGTAACCATGTTCTGGAACATATTGAAGATGATGCAAAAGCAATGAGCGAGCTTTACAGGGTAATGAAACCCGGCGGATGGGGAATTCTTCAGGTTCCGATGAAAAACTCATTGGAAAAAACCTATGAAGATTTTACGATTAAAGATCCAAAAGAACGCCAGAAACACTTCGGACAGTATGATCATGTTCGCTGGTACGGAATGGACTATTTTGACCGCCTAAAAAAAGCAGGCTTCGAAATAGAACAGAACTTCTATTCACAGAAATTCTCTGAAGAAGAAATAAAGAAATACGGATTAAGACATAACGAAATCTTACCTGTAGTTTATAAAAAATAAAATAAAACCCGCTTCAACCATTGAAGCGGGTTTTTATATGAATGAAATGTTCTTTTTTACTCTTTGATAAAAGAATTAGACTTATAATTCTCCATCATTACAACATATTGTCCCTTTGGTAAGCTACTTGTATCAATTGATATTTTACTGCTGTTAGTGATTGTTTCAAATACCAGTTTGCCTGAAAGATCGTATATTTTAAGCGAAAGATTTTTCTCAATATTTTCAATATTTAAAACCTCTTTTACCGGATTAGGATATGTTTTAAACGTCTTCGTTGCTGTGCTGACTTCCTTAGTACTCAATTGGTTAGTATTGTTATAGTAGATCTTATTTCCTGAAGGATCTGTCATTATCAAAGTTTTAACGTTGCCGTTGGTTGTAATCTGGTAGCTATATATGGATGCATAAGGTCCTAAACCATAAATATCACAGTTTTTCTGATCATAAGCACGAACAGGCGCTGCATTTCCTCCGTTATAAAATAAAAGAGTGCAGGAGCTTGATGTTTTGATAAGATTGTTGCTTCCGGGCATAACCCCGAAACCCATCATGGAAGTATTATAATATTTGGAATTAATAACATAGCTTGTTCCTCCCGCTGAATTGAATGTAGTTCCAGGGACTCCGTTATCAATGAATGGAGTATTCGTTGTCTGCCCGCTGCTTGTTACTATTTTGGAAATATACCACGTATTGGAAAGTAATTCAGAGGTTTGCTGGGCAGTCAGTAAACTACCAGCTAAAAGGAATAGTATTTTTTTCATGAGTTAAAAGTTTACGGTAAAGATATAAAAGAATTTCTTTTTCCTGATTCAATTTAATCATGATCAAAAAAATGATTAAAAAAACCGCCTTCACTGCGAAGACGGTTCCCATTTTTAAATATAGATAGAAGTTTATGCACTTTCTAGTGTGAAGAAGATACAGCTTTTAATCCTACCACAGAACCAATAAGCGTTACAATAAAGAAAACTCTCCAAAAGCTCACAGGATCCTTAAAAAAAATAATTCCCATTAAGGCCGTTCCTACAGCACCAATTCCCGTCCATACTGCATAAGCAGTTCCGATAGGCAGTGTCTGAGTAGCTTTGATCAGCAAAAGCATACTGATCGTCATCGTTATCAGAAAACCGGCATACCACAGGTACATCTCCGTCCCTGATGTTTCCTTTGCCTTTCCCAAACATGACGCGAAGGCAACTTCAAATAATCCCGCGATAACTAATATTAACCAATTCATTTCTTAAATTTTTCTACTGCAAATTTCAGAATTTGAAGGGAGAAAAAATTTTACAATTGTTAAAAAATAAAAATGTGGAGAGATTGAAGAGAGGAAGAAAGGAAGATGGGAGCTGGAAGAAGTAAAAAAATAATATCGTTCTATCAATAGGGGCGGACTTTAGTCCGCTCGCTCTCAATATAAATACGTATTCCTCCGGCTTTAGCCAAAACATAAGAATTTTTAAATCCTTCAATCTTTGAATTTTAAATTCATTTTATCTCCGCCCGAATTCTGCTTAAACTCACCTGCGTAATCCCCAGATAAGACGCAATATATCCTAACTGAACCCTTTTCAGTAAGTCAGGCTGATAGGTAATAATATCCTTGTAGCGCTCCAGTGAAGTTTTGAACTGTCGGGAAATAATCAGTTCCTCAGATTTTATCATCTCTGCTTCGGCCAGTTTTCTCCCCCAGTTAGCAATATGAATGTCTTCATTGAAAAGTTTTCTTAAACTTTCCGTTTCCATTCTGTAAAGATCACAGTCTTCCAGCAATTCGATACTTTCATAGCCGGGTTTGTCCTCTACATAGCTTTTCATAGAAAGAATGCATTGTCCTTCACTCCCGAACCAGAATGTAATATCATTATCAGCAGTTGAGGAGTAGGCACGTGCAATTCCTCTTCTTATAAAATAAAGATAAGGAATCACTTTATCAGCTTCCATAAGGCAAAAACCTTTTGGGTACGAAACTTCAGTGATGTGCTCTTTTAAACTGTTTTTTGAATCTTCCGGAAGAAGGAAAACTTGGTCAAGAATCTGGTCTATAGTCATAAAGATGAATTCTAATAGTCAAAAATATCAGTTTTCAGTAATGCAATACAAAATTAGAAGGTAATTTTTATAAGAAATATTACAATAAGGATGATTATAATTTTTCAGAATTCAACTTATTTATAATCAAAATTACAAAAGAAAAGGTAAAAATTCCCCACCATTGGAGGGGTGGCGAAAATTCAAAGAATTTTTGGCGGGCTGGCAGACCAACAGTCAACTCTTTATAACTCCTTTTTCCATACCTTATTGGGAATATAACTCTCTTTTTTCCTTTAATTATTGAGATTAACTGTAAAGACCAATTTTGTTTTATTAACTTTGCAGTTCGTAATATTATTTTTATGCACAAAGCTGGATTTGTTAATATAGTTGGAAAGCCCAATGCGGGAAAATCGACCTTGCTCAACCAATTGATGGGGGAGAAACTGGCGATTGTAACGCAGAAAGCACAGACAACCCGTCACAGAATTTTTGGAATTTATAATGAAGATGACCTTCAGATTGTATTTTCTGATACTCCCGGAGTATTGGATCCGAAATACGGACTGCAGGAAAAAATGATGGATTTTGTAAAGGACTCTTTACAGGATGCAGATGTATTCCTGTTTATTGTAGATGTTACCGATAAAGCAGAACCTTCAGAATTTTTAATTGATAAACTGAATAAAATTCCCGTACCGGTACTGCTTTTATTAAACAAAGTAGACCAGACGGATCAGGCAGGTCTTGAAAAACTGGTGGAAGATTGGCATGCCAGAATTCCAAAAGCTGAAATTCTGCCCATTTCTGCATTAAATGCCTTTAATACCGATGTAATTTTACCGAAAATAAAATCGCTGCTTCCTGAGAACCCTCCTTATTACGATAAAGATCAATATACAGACAAGCCTGAAAGATTTTTCGTGAACGAGGCAATTCGTGAGAAAATTCTTCTGAATTACGATAAAGAAATTCCCTATTCAGTGGAAGTTGTAACAGAACAGTTTAAAGAAAAGGAAGGCATCATTTTCATCGATTCTATTATTTATGTAGAAAGAGAAACCCAAAAAGGAATTATTATCGGGCATAAAGGAGAAGCCATTAAAAAAGTAGGAACGGAAGCAAGGTTGGATCTTGAGAAATTCTTTACCAAAAAAATTCATCTGAACCTGTTTGTAAAAGTGAAAAAAGACTGGAGAAAGAACGACAGAGATCTTAAGAATTTCGGTTATCGTTAAACTAAAACGGCCGGAATCCCGTTGTATTAAAAGATTTTTATTACCTTAGTATAAATTTTTAGTACATGAACTATAATAATTCAAATTCGAGCTCAATACCTAAAGATATTATTTTGTTAGTGGTGAGAGTGTTTGTAGGTTTTGCCATGCTTTCTCATGGTTTTCCAAAACTTCAGATGCTGTTGGCAGGCGGTAAAATCGAGTTTTTTGATTTTATGGGACTTGGGCCTCAGATATCACTGATTCTTACGGTTTTTGCTGAATTTGTATGTTCAATACTCCTTATACTAGGCCTCTTTACAAGAGTTTCTCTTGGATTTCTAATCTTTACAATGATCATTGCAGGTTTTGTAGTACATGGTGCAGATCCTTTTGAAAAGAGAGAAATGGCGCTTGTTTATCTTTCCGTTTATCTTTTATTGATGGTAATAGGAGCCGGAAAAATTTCCGTAGATCACATGATAGAAAGAAGAAAAAGAGCTTCGGAGTGGTAATGTTATCATAAAACCAACAAAATAAAAAGGCACTTCATATTTGAAGTGCCTTTTCTGTTATTAAGGTCTGCAAGATGGTAAACACTCCCAGATTGGAGCGCCACTCGGCGTTTTCCCCACTCTGCAGGCCATGTATCCGGAATCACATAATGGAGCATTTCCTCCGATAATAGTTTTCAGACTGTTCTTTGATAATTTTCGTAAGTTTTTCATATTGTTTTATTTTGTGAAGTAAATGTAACAAAAAAATAAATATGACACTAAAAAGAGTCTTATTTATTTCATTTTATCAATCTTCTAAAATTTACTATATTCGTAAAAAATGAATTTATATGAAGATAAAACTGACCATCTGCCTTCTGGCATTTCTCAATTTTTATGATGCACAGGAGAATATCACGTACCAAAAGCCATCAGCTGAAATCCTGAAACTGGCAGATTATCAAAGACCGCCAAGTGTTCTGATGAACAGTAAAAAAGATTGGGTGGTCTTTACTTATCGTCCAACATATAAAACACTGGAAGATCTCAGCCAGCAGGAAATGAAACTTGGAGGGCTGAGAATTAATCCTGTTACTAACATCTCAAGCAGCACAACCTACTCAAATAATCTTAAGATCAGAAAGATCAATGATAAAAATGAGCTTCAGGTAAAAAATCTTCCTTCCAACCCGAAAATTACGTATGTTTCTTTTTCTCCGGATGAAAAAAAACTGGCTTTTACCAATACTACCGCTAAAGGGGTAGAGCTTTGGGTGGTAGATCTGGAAACGGCTTCGGCCAAAAAAATAACAGCTGATAATCTTAATGCTAATTTAGGAATGCCTTATGTATGGTATAATGACTCTCAAAGCTTCCTGATCAGAGTAATTCCACAAAACAGGCCGGCTCTCATAGATGCAAGCAAAGACCTTCCTACAGGCCCTATTGTTTCAACAGCAGACGGTAAAGTTTCACAGAACAGAACCTATCAGGATCTTTTGAAAAATCCTCAGGATGAAAAAAACTTTGAAACGCTTACCGCTTCGGAAATTTACAATGTTGACCTTACGGGAAATCTTAAAAAACTGAAAGATCAGGATATGTATGCAGGCCTAAGTTTTTCTCCGGATGGAAATTATCTGATGGCTACCACAATCAAAAAGCCGTTTTCCTATATTGTTCCACTTAACAGATTCCCATCGCAGACAGTGGTGTATGATATGAAAGGAAATGCTGTAAAAACAGTAAATGAAGTTCCTCTGAATGAAATTATGCCAAAAGGTTTCTCTTCTGTCAGAACCGGAAAAAGAGACATGGCCTGGAGAAGTGATGCTCCAGCTACGCTTACTTTTGCTGAAGCTTTGGACGGAGGAGATCAGTCTAAAGCAGCGGAATACAGAGACGAGGTATTTACGTGGGATGCTCCATTTACAGCGGCTCCGAAGTCTTTCTTCAAAACAAAGCAGAGATATGATGATGTAGTTTGGACGAATGATCATTATGCGATTGTCTCCGAAGGCTGGTATGACACAAGAAATACAAAATCTTACCTGATAGATACCAATAACGGGGAATCTAAGGTTTTCGATGACAGAAATTATCAGGATGTCTACAGTGATCCGGGAAATTTCAATACCACAAAAAACCAGTATGGAAGATACGTAATTGATATGAAGGGTGGAAAAGCCTATCTGATCGGAGACGGGTTTACCAAAGACGGTCAGCATCCGTTCATTGATGAAATGGATGTGAAGTCACTGAAAAAGAAAAGACTGTACACCTCTAATGTAAAGAATGGTAAAGAAGAAATTATTGATATTCTTAATGCTTCAAAAGGAGAAATCCTTACGACTCAACAGTCACCGAGCCTATATCCTAATTACTTCAAAAAGAACATCAAATCTAATAAAGCAGAAGCGGTAACTAACTTTGCAAACCCTTTTGAAAGCATCAAAGACGTTTACAAAGAAGTCATTACCTATAAGAGAAATGACGGTGTTACTTTAACCGGAACGCTTTACCTTCCGGCTAATTACGACAGAAAAGCGAAAAAAGAAAAGCTTCCGTTGCTGATCTGGGCTTACCCTACAGAATATAAAGACAAAAATACAGCAGGGCAGAATACCCAAAACCCTAACGACTTTACATTCCCGTACTACGGATCTTTTGTATACTGGACAACGAAAGGATATGCTGTTCTTGATGATGCGGCTTTCCCGATTATCGGTGAAGGAAAAACAGAGCCTAATGATACGTTTATCCCACAATTGGTGTCCAATGCGGCGGCTGCAATTGATGCAGTAGATCATCTGGGATATATTGACAGAAAAAAAGTGGCTGTAGGAGGACATTCTTATGGGGCTTTTATGACTGCCAACCTTCTGACCCACTCTGATCTTTTTGCCTGCGGAATTGCAAGAAGCGGAGCCTATAACAGAACTTTAACGCCATTTGGGTTCCAGAGCGAGCAGAGAAACTATTGGGATATTCCGGAGATCTACAATAAGATGTCTCCGTTCATGAATGCAGACAAAATGAAGACTCCGCTTCTTCTGGTTCATGGGGATGCAGATAACAACCCTGGAACATTTACCCTGCAGACGGAAAGATACTTCCAGGCATTGAAAAACCTTGGGGCTCCGGTAAAAATGGTTCTTCTTCCAAAAGAAGCCCACGGATATCAGGCCAAAGAAAATATCTTCCACCTTTTATGGGAACAGGATCAGTTCCTTGAAAAGTGCCTGAAGAAATAAATGACAAAAGAGACTGTTTATCACAAACAGTCTCTTTTTTTGATTAAAATATAATAAGGAAGTTGTATTAAAACTTAATTGAAGCTCATCTTAATGATCTTATCTGCTTCATAAAATTTAATGGTTTTAAAAATTAAAGATGCTTCAGGATTTCATTAATTCTTTTAAGCTCCATAAAATTTGGATGTTCAAGATTAACATCATGCTGTTCATGGCTCCAGGTCACATGATAAGGAATATGAGCGGCAGATCCTCCAATTTCCAATACCGGTAAAATATCCGACTTGATAGAATTTCCCAGCATCAGAAAATTCTCAGGCAGGCAGTCCAGGTGTTTCAAAAGCTTTTTGTAATCATATTCTTTTTTATCACTCATGATTTCAATATGGTGGAAATAGTCCTGTAATCCGGAATTTTTAAGCTTACGTTCCTGATCCAGCAGATCACCTTTTGTAGCAACGACCAGCCTGTATTTTCCCTTTAAGCTGTCAAGAGTTTCTGTAACGCCATCCAGAAGTTCAATTGGTTTCTGAAGAAGTTCCTGACCCAGCTGAAGCGCTTTGTTAACCAATGCTATAGGTGCTGTGTTGTTGGATATCCTGGATATGGTTTCAACCATACAAAGCATAAATCCTTTTACGCCATAACCATACAAATGCAGATTCTGCATTTCCGTTTTAAACAATTCCTGTGATACGGAGTGCTGCGGAAGATAATCCTCCAGCAGTATGCAGAATTCTTTTTCAGCTTCCTGAAAGTAAGGTTCATTGATCCAAAGTGTATCATCTGCGTCAAAAGCAATGGTTGTAATATGATTATTCATTTTTGTTTTGTAATTTTCTGTCCGTAAAATTCAGTATAAAAAATAAACAGGCAAAGGACATTTGTCCCGGTTACATATGTTAAGGACGAATCATACATTTTTAAACTATCTTGATGAGCTTTATGGAAAGCAGAATATCGGTGATGATATTGCATTAAAATCTTTTTCTGCAGGAGATAAAATCTTGGTACAGGATCATCAGCTACCTCATGTCATGCTGATTAAAGATGGGATTGTTAAATGCTTTTTCGTGGAAGAAAATGGGAAGGAATATATCGTAGAATTTTTGGGAAGTGGGGAAGTAATAGGGGAAGTGGAACTGATTAAGAATATAAACTGTCTGTGCAGTATTGAAGCGCTTACGGAAGTTAAGGTGTACGCAATTAAGATCCCTGCTTTTAAAGCTTTGATCAAAAATGATCTTGTATTGAATCATCTTCTTTTAGAATCATTTGCAGAAAGGGTGATCAATACTTCCAGCAGGGCTTCCTATCAACAGTTATATACGGTAGAACATACCTTAAAACAATTATTGCAAATGCAGTCAAAGCAGAATATCCGGATCTCGAAAGAAGACATGGCTGCCTATCTCGGAATTGCGGTGAGAAGCTTGAATAGAATTTTGAAGGATTTGAAATAATTTTGTTGGAAAATCGCAAAGTCACAAAGTTTTTGATCTATGTTTAAAATCTTTAAGGCGCAAGAACATTTCGACTTCGCCAAATGGGATATTTTTGGAAAGTTGTGCGTTATTATTTTTTCTTGCAGTTAAAGTTTAGATTCCTAACTTTGCTCGGAATGACAAACAGAGTTTTGAAATTTTATCGGAGATAAAATCTTTGCGACTTAAAAGTATTCCCTCTACTAATACTTGCGCCTTTGCGTTTTCCAAACCTTACTTTTCGATTGAGATTGCTTCACCTTCGGTTCGCAATAACAGTGGTAGTGTGAAATTTTACCGAAGCCAAAATCCTTGCACTTTAAAAATATTCAAAGTTTAAATTCCCTTGCTTCTTTGTGATTTATTTAGGAAATATCAAAACAAATATAAATATTGGTTTCATTTTAAGGGGCTGTTCTGTTATAATATGAAAATTTGTATAAAATAGCTGAAATAGATAGGGGTAATTTTAAAATTTAGTATTTTTGCACTAAGATAAATTGAATCCTATATTCATGGAAACACTAAAGTTCAGAAATGCTGAATTAGAAGATTTAAATAAAATCGTTGCCATCTACAACTCAACGATTGCCTCAAGAATGGTGACTGCGGACATGGAGGAAGTTTCTGTGGAAAGCAAGCTGCAATGGTTTGAAGAACATAACCCTCAAACAAGGCCTCTTTGGGTAGTTGAAAATGATCAGAATCAGATTATTGGCTGGGTAAGTTTCAGTTCATTCCATGAAAGGGCAGCCTATAACGGTACGGTAGAAGTAAGTATTTACCTGGATGAAACCTGCAGAGGAAAAGGGTATGGGAAAACCATTCTTCAGTATTGTATTGATAATGCCGGGAAATTTGGAGTCAAAAATCTGGTAGCGCTTATCTTCCTTCATAATGAACCCAGTCTGAAACTGTTCAGGCACTTCGGATTTGAAGATTGGGGAAGTCTTCCTAATGTGGCGATTCTGGATGGCGTGGAAAGAAGCCTGAAAATTTTAGGAAAGAGAATAGATTAAGTAAAAACGTAAATGTAAAAGTATCATTAAATAAAAAATAGCTGCATCAAATGTGATACAGCTATTTTGTTTTTATGGATTCTGCTTAATTCTTTTCGCAGACATATTCAGGAATCGTTTTACCAGGAAAACGGCTGAGACCGTTAATCCCAATCCGAGTGCAATCCACATTCCGAATGCTCCCATTTCTAAAGTAACACAGAAGAAATAGCCCAAAGGAATAGTGATCACCCAGTAAGCGATAAAGGTATAAATAGACGGGATTTTCACATCCTGTAACCCTCTCAGCATTCCTAAAGCTGTCACCTGAATTCCGTCAGAAAGCTGGAATAGAGCTGCAATAATCATTAATTTGGCAGCAAGTGCAATCACTTCAACTTCTTCTTTCTTTGTGAAGAAAGTAGGCAAAATATTTCTTCCCAGGATAAATACCAATCCGCAGATGCACATGAAGATAAAGGCAATCTTAAGATTGTTGATTCCCACTTTTCTGAGCTCAACAAAATTCTGCTCGCCCAATTTTCTTCCGATCATTACCGTAGAGGCAACACTGAACCCGACACATAAGTTAAAGGTGAAGGAAGCCATACTTAAAGCGATCTGGTGAGAGGCAATATCATGAGCCGAGATCAGTCCGCAGATAAATGCGGCTCCTGCAAAAGCTGTTACTTCAAAAAACATCTGCAAAGCTGTTGGAAGTCCCAGTTTTACCATTTTATCAAACATTTTCTTTGAAAAAACCTGTATTTTTAAAGAAAAATCTTTAATGTAACGTCTCGTTCTTTTTTCTTTTAACAAGACAAAATAAAGGAAAACAACCATAAAGATTCTGGAAATCAGGGTAGCCAGAGCAGATCCCTTAACCCCCATCGGAGGTATTCCCCAAAGCCCTTTGATAAAGACATAGTTTAAGACAATATTGATGATATTGGCAATAATAGTTGCTTTGGTAACTCCAATTGTATATGATAACCCTTCAGAAACCTCACGAAGCGTCTGAAATGCCATAAACGGAATCATACTGACCACCATTATGCTCAGAAAACTTACTGTATCAGGAATGATTTTAGCTGGCTGGCCGGAGTGATAGAGTAGCGGCATCCCCAAAAGGAGAATGACCATCAGAATAATCCCTACAGACATATTGATGATAAAGCCATGGCTGAATACCGAATTGATTGTAGCGTGATCCTCTCTGGAGTGCGCTTCTGAAACCAATGGCGGGATCGCAAATGAAAACCCCAGCGCTAATACAAATATGGAAAAAAACACCGCATTTCCCAATGAAACGGATGCCAACGCATCAGCACCCAATAGTTTTCCGACAATAATATTATCGAATAAGTTGACCGAAACCTGCCCCACCTGGGTCAGCATCACAGGCAGAGCCAAAGTCAGGCATTCTTTCGTATAGTTTTTGTTTAAAAAGTTCATAATATTTTAAGATTCATATAGTTTATTATTCAAACAGGGCAAAAAAAAATTTGCAGTGGTAACACTGCAAATTTTTATAATATCGTAAATAATAGCTTATTATTTCCTTACAAAACTTGCAACGTCACCTTCAGAAACAGTGTTTCCACCAAGAATAATCAATCTCTCAACAACATTTCTTAATTCTCTGATATTTCCAGTCCATGAAAGCGATTTTAAAGCATCAATAGCTTTATCGTCAAACTTTTTCACCGCTGTACCATGCTCATCGGCAATCATACCAGAAAAATGCTCCACCAATAATTTGATGTCTTCTTTTCTTTCATCCAATGGCGGAACATAGATTTCAATTACAGAAAGTCTGTGATAAAGGTCTTCTCTGAATTTGCCTTCTTCAATTTCTTTCTGCATATTTTTGTTGGTAGCGGCAATCACTCTTACGTCTACCTTAATTTCTTTATCGCTGCCTACAGGAGAAACTTTGCTTTCCTGAAGTGCTCTCAATACTTTAGCCTGAGCAATAAGGCTCATATCTCCAATCTCATCAAGGAAGATAGTACCACCGTTAGCCTGCTCAAATTTTCCCTGCTTATCTTTAATAGCACCGGTAAAAGATCCTTTTACGTGCCCGAAAAGTTCAGATTCAATAAGTTCAGATGGAATGGCGGCACAGTTTACCTCAATCATAGGTCCTCTTGCACGTTCGCTTTGATTATGGATCGCATGTGCTACCAGTTCTTTTCCGGCACCGTTAGGACCTGTAATAAGAACTCTGGCATCTGAAGCTGCTACCTTTTCGATCATATCCTGAATCTTTTGAAGCGCAGGAGAATCACCAATCATCTGGTATTTTTTGCTTACTTTTTTCTTTAAAGTTTTATTTTCGGTCTGAAGATTTTTGTTTTCTTTCTTCAGGGTTTCCTTAGCCAGTGCGTTTTTCACGCTTGTGATCAATCTGTTGATATCAATGGGCTTGGAAATAAAATCGTATGCACCTTCTTTCAGACAGGAAACCGCAGAATCAATGTCTGCGTGGCCTGATATCATAATAAAAGTAGTTTCTGGTTTTAGTGCGAGACTCTGCTTCAAAAGTTCGGTTCCTGAAACTTTAGGCATCTTGATATCGGAAATCACCAATGCGAAATCTTCTTTTTCTACCTGTTTATAACCTTCAAGGCCGTCTTCGGCAATAACAAATTCATAATCGGTGAGTTCATCCGAAAGAATACTGTGAAGTACTCCCGAGATTGCTTTTTCGTCTTCTACTATAAGGATTTTTTGCATAGTTGCAAATTTAAATTTTTTGTTTCAATTATTAGCAAAAACTATACCTAAATATCTATTTTGAATAGTCTCTTCTGCCAAAAATGGCCGAACCCACGCGTACAGAATTTGCACCGCACTCAATGGCTAGAGGAAAATCATCACTCATTCCCATTGATAAGGTATGTATTGTTTTTAATTGATTTAATTCATCAAAAAGCCTCTTAAGAATTAAAAATTCATTTCTAACCTGTTGCTCATCATCCGTGAAAGTGGCCATTCCCATTAATCCGGTAATTTCTACATGAGGAAATTTACCTTCAATATATTGCTGAAAAAGATCTCTGGCTTCAGAGATTTCAAGACCGAACTTTGTTTCTTCAGCGGCAATTTTCACCTGCAGAAGAACTTTTATCGTTCTGTCGTTTTTTCCTGCTTCTTTGTTAATTTCTGCCAACAATTTTTCAGAATCCACACTTTGAATGGTATTGATAAAAGGAGCAATGTATTTTACTTTATTGGTTTGTAAATGCCCAATAAGATGCCACTGGATATCCTGAGGAAGAAGAGGGGCTTTTTCCATCAGTTCCTGCACCTTATTTTCTCCAAAAATTTTCTGTCCGAGATCATACACTTCCTGAACTGCCGAAACGGGATGTGTTTTTGAAACAGCAACCAGCTGAACATGAGATGGCAGCTGGTCTTTTATAATTTTATAGTTTTCTTTTATGCTCATAGATGCAAATTTCCGAAATTTCCCTGACAGTTGCCAGTTATGAATACATTTTTACTCAGTACTCCTCAGAGCACATTAATTCAGTACTTCATTGATCTTAGGATATTGGGAGATTTTTCTGAAGACAAATTTATTGCTCTTCTGCAGCTTTTCAATAAAAAGATCAAGCTCGTTGATAGAATCTGCATCTCTCAGATATTGATCATGAGTAAGGAACACGAGGTGTCTTGAGGTTTTTTCAAGATCATTCAGGAAAATACTGTCTACTTTCTTGATCATCGCCTCATGGCTTCCTTTCAGAGTCATTTTTTGGGATGGCCTCCATTCAAGATCCCAGCCAATCACTTTGTAGCCGGCTTTTTTAAGACCGTCTGCCGCTGCGGTAGAGCTTTTAATATCCGTTACATTAATATTATTGAGTCTCCAGATATTTCTTCCCGGAGTTCTGGCGATTTTGTCAAAAAGCTTCAGGCTGTCTTTGGCAATATCAAAATCGTGAACCACAGCGTCTGCATTTTTATAAAAATCGGTGTATTTATTATGGGCATGAGTAAAACTGTGGTTGGCCAATTCAATAAGAGGATTTTGCTTCAAAAGCAGAAGGTCATCTTTCTGTCTTTTGCTTCCATAAGCATGCTTTCCAACTAAAAAGGCCGTTGCACAAACGTTTCTTTTGTCCAGAATTTTTAAAAGATTTTCGGTTCCCTGGTTGGGACCGTCATCGAAAGTAAGGTAGATCACTCTTTTATCCGGGTCTACGTTTTCATCGTCCATATCATGGGGGACTATTTCTGCGGAAGGATGTTCTTGCGAATTGACGACGGGGTCACTCACTTCACTCTTGAAATTACAGCTGTTCAATAAAACCGAAGATGCACTCACCAATGCAAACATCCCGAGAAAAGTCATATTTTTTGACTTTCCCGCAAAAATTTTTCTCATAAAGATAATGGAATTTTAAATTGTTAAAAATCGTTAAAAATAACAGGTGAAAATTAACAAATTATATGCCATGCTGTGCAGCATTTTTTGTTTTTAAGGTTATTTTAAGAACTTTATAATAAAGGTTATTTCCATTAACGGTTGAATTGTAAATTTATGATTTAGTTTTGTTTGTGTTTTAACATTTATAACTGTCAAAACGATAGTTTTTCTCTATATTTTTTGAAATTTCAATATTCTTCATTTGGCGGGGAATTATTTTTATTTTAACAAAAGCTGAAGATTATTCTACCATACTTTTTAAGTACAAAGAATTATTAATGGCAGCAGTTCCCCAGGTATTATTGAAAAATATAAAAGAGGTTTGTGGGAGTTTTTTGATTTTCTCAGCAAGATTTTGGATAACCTCTTTGCTGTATTCTGATTTGTAGAGGACAGGTTTTCCGTGGAGTCTGTAATAAAAAACTTCGGGATGATTGATGATAAAATCCTCTGGAAGATCACCGGGAAAACTTACACCGGAGAAGACGATATTCTGCTTTTGTAAAAGATCAAACAGCTCTTTCTGCCACCAGGATCTGTTTCTGAATTCGATGACATTCAGAAAACGCCGGTCAATATTATGAGTAATCCGATCAATATTTTCCGGAGTATTTTTAAAAGAAGGAGGGAGCTGGTAAAGAAAACCGGATAATTTGTCTTTCAGATGGCTTTGGATATGACTGCAGAATAACTCTACCTCCTCTTTGCAATCTTCGAGGCGGCTCTGATGCGTGATGGATTTTGGAATCTTAATAAAAAATCTGAAATCATCAGGAGTTTCCCCGTGCCATTTCAAAAGTGTTTTGGGAGTTGGCTTCCTGTAAAAAGTTGAATTGATTTCTACCGCATTGAATGTTTTGGAATATAAAGAAAGAAAATCTTTACTCTTGGCATCTTCGGGATATAAAGACCCTTTCCAGTCGTTATTATAAAATCCTGAGCAGCCTATGTAAAGATTTTCTTTTTTCATGATAATTATTTTATATCCAGATCTACGGAATTTAGTCTCAACGAATTCAGAATCACAGAAAGGGAGCTGAAGCTCATGGCGGCAGCTGCAATCATGGGTGATAATAGAATTCCAAAAAAGGGATACAATAATCCTGCCGCAACGGGAACTCCCAGAACATTATAGACAAATGCGAAAAAAAGGTTTTCTTTAATGTTTCTGAGCAGTTTTTCGCTGAGAAGCTTTGCTTTGGCAACCCCCAGAATATCGCCTTTCAGTAACGTTATTTCTGCACTTTCAATGGCAACATCTGTTCCGGTTCCCATAGCAATGCCCACATCAGACTGGGCAAGGGCAGGAGAGTCATTGATGCCGTCGCCGGTCATCGCTACGATTTTACCTTGTTGCTGTAGTCTTTTTACTTCATTTAGCTTATCTTCGGGAAGACAGTTGGCTTTGAAATGTGTGATGCCTAATTCATCAGCAACAGCCTTTGCAGTATGCTCATTATCACCCGTCATCATGATGACATCTATTCCCTCGCTCATTAACTGTTTTACTGCTTTTTTAGAGCTTTCTTTAATTCTATCGGTAAAACTTATGAATCCCAGCACCTGCTGATCCTGTGCGATGTACGAAATAGTGTGCGCTTTTGACTGTATTTCTACTGCTTTCTTCTTTACATTTTCAGGAATTGTAATGTGATGTGAGGTCAGAAGACTTTCGTTGCCAAGATAAGCTGTTTTTCCATTGATATTTCCTTTCACTCCTTTTCCTGAGATATTTTCAAACTGATCTACTTTTTCGGCAGCTATATTCTCTTCTTTTGCTCTTTTTATAACGGCGTTGGAAAGTGGGTGTTCGGAGTTTTGATTTAAAGAAAAAGCGAGTTTTAAAATCTGATTTTGCTCTGCGTTTATTGTTTCGATATATTCCACAGAGGGTTTTCCTTCCGTTAAAGTTCCGGTTTTATCCGTAATCAGAACATTTACTTTATTCATTTGCTCCAGGGCTTCTGCGTTTTTAATCAGGATTCCGTTTTTGGCGCCTTTCCCGATTCCGACCATTAAAGACATGGGAGTTGCCAGGCCGAGCGCACAGGGACATGCTACAATCAGAACTGCCACAGCATTTACAAAAGCAAATAAACTTCTTTTTCCTTCCGGTCCGAAAAACTGCCACAGCATAAAAGTGAGAACAGCAATAAGGATTACTACAGGCACGAATACTTTTGAAACCTTGTCGGTAAGCTTCTGGATAGGTGCTTTGCTTCTGCTGGCCTCGTTCACCATCTTAATAATTTGTGAAAGAAGTGTTTCATCGCCTACTTTTTCAGCCTTCATAATGAACACCTGATTGCCGTTGATGGTCCCGGAAGATACTTTATCATCCACGCCTTTTTCAACGGGAACGGGCTCTCCCGTTATCATGCTTTCATCTACAATTGAATTTCCTTCTATTATTTTTCCGTCTACCGGAATTTTTTCACCTGGTTTTACTTTTAACAAATCTCCTATTTTTACCTGAGAAAGCAGTACTTTCTTTTCTTCACCGTTTACCATAAGGTTGGCTTCATCCGGAGAAAGATTCATAAGTTCTTTGATGGCATTTCCTGTTTTTTTATGAGCTGCAGCTTCCATCAGCTGGCCTAAAATAACAAGGGTTAAAATCACACAGACCGCTTCAAAATATAGTGGAATTTCATGATTGTGACCACGAATTTCATGCGGAATAATATCCGGGAAAATCAAAGCTACAATACTGAATATAAATGCTGCGGCTACACCCAAAGCAATAAGGCTGAACATATTCAGATTCCAGGTTTTGAAAGAAACCCATCCTCTTTTTAACAGAAACCACCCGGAATAAAATAGGACTGGAAGTGTTAAAGCAAGCTCAATAAATCCCTGAACCTGATGTGAGAAAGGGAAATTGATGAACATTCCACCCATTGAAAGAATGAAAACCGGAATAGTAAAGGCTAATGAAGTAATGAACTTTCTTCTCAATATGTTGTAGGTTTCATCTTCCTCATCATCTCCGCTATCTGGCATTCTGACAAGATCCATTCCGCAGATCGGACAGTCTCCCGGTTCATCACGAATAATTTCCGGATGCATCGGGCAAGTGTATTTTGCGGTTTTCTTTTCGGGATATTTTACAAGATCCATCCCGCAGACAGGGCATCCTACATTGGAATCATAGGTTTTGTCACCTTCGCAATACATAGGGCAGTAATATCTGCCTGCCATTTCATCAGTCACTTTAGGAGCTTCATGATTATGACCGTGGTGGTGATCATGACGGCTGTGATCATGGGAATGAGAGTGTTGGTGCTGTGAAGTAGCTTTTTGTGCAAGTTCTTCAGTAATTGGTTCTAAATCCATATGACAAACCGGACATTCTCCTTTTTCATCATACACTTTATCACCCTCGCAAAACATTGGGCAATAATACTTTCCAACGCTATCTTTAAAGTTTTCCGGAAGATTGTTTGCTGAATAGGCGGGTTTGTGATTAGGATCTTTGGCTAGTTTTTCTTCAACAGGAACCAGATACATTTTGCAGACAGGACATCTTTCCCCCTGTTTGAAATATACTTTGTCTCCCTCGCATTCCATGGGGCAATAGTATACTGAAGACGGAGATACGCGGTCCTGAGGTTTTACAAAGGCAGTCTCAGGAGTGTTGGGATCTTCAAGTCTGTAATTTCCTACTGCGGCCAAAGCCTTATTTAAATCTGAAAGCTGTATTTCATGATCAGAAGTGATGGTTGCTGTATTGTTTTCCAGATTTACATCGGCATTTACCCCTTCCATACTGTTCAGTTGGTTGGATATCTTTTTCTGGCAGCCGGAACAGGTCATTCCGAGTATTTTATACTGTCGTTCCATGATTTTAAATTTATACTACAAATTTCCAAAATGGAAAAATAAGGTTGTTATAAATTTAAGGATAATAGTTATAAAATTAGGCTAGTGTGAGTTTTAGGGTTGGAGAGTGTTAGAGTGGGAGAGTTGCAGGGTTTGAGCGTTTGAGTGTTTTGTAAGTGAAGTAGAAATATGTAACTCCTTCGCTCTCAAACACTCAAACACTCAAACTTATAGATTATCGAGTGCTTTGCGGTTGTGCTCTTTCAGTTTTTTGAATTCAGTTGGGGTGAATCCTGTTGTGTTTCTGAATTGGGAAGAAAGATGCTGTACGCTTTTATAGCCCAGTTTTCCGGCAATTTCAGTAAGGTTGAATTCATTATATAAAAGGAGTTCTTTTACCTTTTCAATTTTCTGGAGGATGAAGAATTGTTCCAATGTAACGTTTTCGTTTTGTGAAAATGTTTTTGAGAGCGCGCTGTAGTCTTTATGGAGTTTCGAGCTCAGGAATTCCGAAAGCAGAAAGTCTTCGGCAATATCAAGGCTGCCTATTTTTACGATGATCAGATTTTTTATTTTTTCTACCGTCTGATGGGCAGAATCCATTATCCTTTCAAAGCCGGTAGTGAGCAGTTCTTTTTCTATGGTCTGCATTTTTTCAGGTGAAATTTCATCATCTGTTTCGATTTCGCCTAATAAGACTGCATTTATTTTTACATCCGCATTACGGAAGATATTTTCCACCGCAGAAATGCATCGGTTGCAGACCATATTTTTGATGAAAATTTTCATAGGCTGTTGTTTAACCTGTCTTTTACGAATTCAATCTGTGTTTTGCCGTGAGGGGCAGGATTACCGTCTGCATCAAGGTTTACCATGACAATTTTTTCTACGGTAATAATCGTTTGATGGGTCATTTTGTTTCTTACATCACATCTTAACGTAATAGAAGAAGAACCGAAATGAGAAGCTTCAATTCCTATTTCTATAATATCTCCCTGTTTTGCAGAACTTACGAAATTGATTTCAGAAATAAATTTGGTTACTACTTTTGTGTTTTCCAGCTGAATGATGGCATACAGCGCCGCTTCTTCATCTATCCACTGCAATAGTCTTCCTCCGAAAAGAGAGTGGTTGGGATTTAGGTCTTCGGGTTTTACCCATTTTCTTGTATGGTAGTTCATGTTTTTTAATAATTTGCAGTACAAATTTAGTGTTAATAGCTGATGTATTCAAAAGAAACGTATTTATTGATCTGAAAAGAATCATTCATTTTCTCAATCGTTTTATTTGGGAACAGGCTGCTATCATTTTTGCAGCAACACCGTCCATCAGCAATATTTGAATGGTTTGCTTTCCAGGGAATAAAGGCCGGGTTAAAAATTGCGAAATGTGAAATGTAATGATATAGCTTACCTCTTATTAGTTTGATAATGAGCAGTTAGCTTAACTTTTATTGTTAGTTCTTAACTCATTTTATGATAAAATGTTTTTCGGTTTAAAATGTTGATAATTAGTGTTTTAAATCATTTTCGCTGCTTGTTTCTTTTTTGGGATTCAACATAATGTGAGAAATATTTAAAAAAAGCTTTGATTTGAAATTTTTAATTGTATCTTGCATACGTTTATATTTGGAATCAATATTTGTTCATTAATTTATGTTGTTTTTCTTTTATATACCAAATTTTTATTAATTTTTTAATTTATTCAAAATGAACATTTTTGTTTCAAACATCAATTACGCAACTAAAGAGTATGAGTTGCACGATCTATTCGCAGAATTTGGTGACGTATCATCAGCTAAAATCGTTACAGACAGAGAGACTGGACGTTCCAGAGGTTTCGGTTTTGTAGAGATGGGTGATGAAGAAGGAAAGCAAGCTATCGACGCTCTTAACCAAAAAGAATTTAACGGAAAAACTTTAAACGTATCTGAAGCTAAGCCAAGAGAAGAAAAGCCAAGAAGAAGCTTTGACAACAACAGAGGTGGCGGTTACGGAAACAACCGTGGAAACGGTGGTGGATACGGTGGAAACAACCGTGGAGGTAACGGCGGAGGAAACCGTTGGTAAAAATATGAAGCGGCTCTTAAGCCGCTTTTTTTATGGAATTTATTTTCCTGTAAAGAGGCTGTCCAAAGGACAGCCTCTTTACTTTTTATTTTAGTCTGATAAGAATATAAACATTTTCGTAATAAATGCTGGCGGCATCTTGTTCAGAATATTTTTCCCGGGTAATTTCATTGAAGATAAGTTTAACATGGTATTTGCCTAAATCGGATTCCATAGCTATTTCAGGAATTTTTACATTTCCTGTTTTGTTTTTATTTTCTTCAAAAAGTCGGATGATCTGCGGTCCGAAATCTACTTCCTGTTCAGAATTTAATATTAATTTTAACGAGGACTTATCCGTCAGTTGGTCTTTAAGCTCAAATTCATCTTCATTCAGTGTCTGCGGATCTCTGCTATAGCGGTAAAAAGAAATTAAGTATTGATAATTCACAAGCTCTACTGCCTGTTTTTCACGAACAAGAACCAGTCTGTTTGTTTCGTATGGTCTGTTTTTTACAGTGACATTCACATCGGAAAATTTGTTCTGTATGTCATATCTTACAGTATAAAATTCTCCCGCGGATATTTGATTAGCCAGCTCAGTCCTGTCTTTTTCGTTTAATAACT
The DNA here is from genome assembly GCF_900108365.1 of Chryseobacterium culicis. Taxonomy (GTDB): domain Bacteria; phylum Bacteroidota; class Bacteroidia; order Flavobacteriales; family Weeksellaceae; genus Chryseobacterium; species Chryseobacterium culicis. Next base: position 286,353 of record NZ_FNWQ01000002.1, read on the forward strand.
TAGATAGAAAATCAACCTGTTTTCTTTCTGCCAGAAACACAAATTTATCAGCAATTTCATTTCTGATGGTATCATTAACTTTCTTGCTGAAATTAATTGTACCTGCACTGATGAGCTGATTCTGTTTTAAAATACTCATTAATTGCTTTTTCTGGCTTCTGTTTGCCACGCTAAAAGCGTTCAGATAAGGAAAAATAAGAGCAAAAGCGCCAAACAGGAATAAACTGATGGGAATGAACTTTATAGTAGATTTTCTGCTGAAAATACTATATACAACAATACTCAGCAGCCAAAGGGCAAGCAGAAGCACAAAGTATCTGGGCTCTGTATAGCCATATTCCAGAATTCTGGTAAAAACAGCGGTGAAAAGCAATACGATTAAAGGAACAATTGTATAGTAGAATGCTTTTGAAAATATTTTTACCCATGATCTGGCATTTTCTTCTTTCAAAGGATAGACAAGAAGCAGAGCTAAAATACCAACCGTACTGTACGCTAACACCAGATAAGAAACCCAGCCTCTTGGAAGCTCCCAGTGGATCAGGATTTTAAATGAATATAGGTAAAGAATAGCTGCATAAATAAGCAGTAAAGGGATTAAGACAAACTGAGTGAAAAACTTTAAAATAACAGGATATTTGCCATCTTGTTCAAGATTATTGAGTCCCTTATCATTAAATAAAAGAAAAATAAAACTGCTTCCCAAAATAGCGAGAACAAAGAAGGTGTCCCTGTAAACTCTGCTATGGAAGCTTAAATCAAAAAGCTGATCAACCGCTAAGATGGCCAACTCAACTCCCCCCGTTAAAACTCCTGTAAATACGGCAGTCAGAAAGGTATTGATAAAAAGATTCTTATTATACTGCCAGAATCTCAGTTCTCTGTCTTTTTCAAGAAAAGGGGCAAAAGATACCAATAAGTGGGAGAGTAGTGCCGTAACAGCAATGGTATAGATATAGATTTCTGTAAAACCACTCTTTTTATCAGGCAGGATAAGATAAAATCCTGAAAGAAAGACAATTCCGGATATATGCAGAAGCAGTTCTTTCCCGATTCTTTGTGAGAGCATTTTCAGGGCGAACATCAATGAAATTCCGAGGCAGCAGCAAATGGTAAATTTGATATAAGCGGTGATTTCACTGCGTTCTGTTTCAGCAATACATATGGCACCTGCAGAAGCTGATAAAGCCATTACCAAGATCATAGGATATCGGAAAATGACTTCATTGGCCCTGTTCAGCGTTTCCCGGAATTTTGTTTTCATGATTTGGTGTTTTTGGGTTTAGGCTAATCCTTTTTTTTCTTCTTCTTTTTATCCTTATCTTTCTCTTTCTCTTTCTCTTTTCCTTTAGTTTTCTTTTCTTTTTTCGGACTGAGGATTTCTTCGGCAATCTCAAATTTAGGTTCTTCCACCTTTGTTGGTTTTATTTCAATTTTAAGATCAAAATGTCCTTTCATATCTTCCTGGGAGATTAATTTTTCACTTAATAAAAGCTCCAGAATCTCCTTCCCGGAATTATTAAAAAAGTGATCCGAAAGTTCTTTCAATAGGAATTTTTTATACTCATCCAAAGGAACAAGTACAGTGTATTTGAAGATTCTTCCTTCCTTTATCGTGGATAAATAGCCTTTTTCAACCAATATTTTCAAATAGGTGGAAACCGTATTCTGGTGTGGTTTCGGTTCCGGATGCTGCTCCATAACGTCCTTCAGATAAAAAGATTCCATTTTCCAAAACAGCTTCATAAAGTTTTCTTCTGCGGCAGTAAGATGATGTATTTTCATAGAGTATTCTAATGTTGAAATTGAATATTGCAATAAAGATAGATAAAAGATACCAGAAAAGCTATTCCAGCCCCCATAAATACTTCTTTTACGGTGTGTCTTTTCAAAATAATACGGGTGATTCCCACCAAAGCGGCAATTCCCAGCCATACTATACCCATTTTCCAGTTCAGCGAAAAAAATAAGGCCGCTACAAATACATTGAATGCCGTATGCATAGAGCTTTTGATGGATAGATTGCTGATCTGGAGAGCAAAAAGAAGCACCAGAATAAACAGCATCACAAGATCTATATATCCGTTTCTTATGTAGTTAAAAAGAAGGTAAGAGATCACACAGGCTGCAATAAATATATATAATGTCTTCCTTTGAACGCGGTTGGAAACATCCATATTGGTATATCTTCCGGTTTTTACATTCCATACCAGCCATATGATAACCGGAACAATGATCATTAGTAATATAGGAAGAAAATAAAGGATAGAATCTTTAAAGTTGTATTGTCTGATGCTCATATATACAAAAAATAGGATCAGGGACACCAATGGATTAAAAAAATCAGAAATGACTTTTGAAATGTTGTGTAGTAATGAAGACTGCTTTTCTTCCATATTTTAGTTTAAAAACCAAATATACTATTATAACCTCAAAAAACAAGACGTGAGACAGCAGTACGATGAGCCCGGAAAAGGGTTAAATTCCTGTCTGTAAGTACATTTTTATACAGCAGATACGATTTCGTTTATTGTCATTTTTTTTTGACAGAGTGAGATCGAAATTTTTACAACAAAGAAAATTGTCTCCTGCAACAAACGGATAAAATACCCAAAAGCTATGTTAACAATAATTAAAGATAAAAGAAGTGAGGGATAAAATGGGATGAATTTTTAATATTTCAGTTCTTTCAATTGTTTAATAAAAGCCAGATCAACAGGAATGTTTTCCTTGTTTCGAAATAGAAAAAAAACAGTGGACATGCCGTTTTATAAGCCCCGGATAGGCTCGAAAATTAAGAATAATCCGTTCAGCCCGCAAATAGATTTTACAGAAAAAACGAAAAGTTATGTATGTATAGAATAAAAACAAAGTTTTTTTCATAATTTTGCTCAACTATTTCATCATAAAAAAGCAAGAGCTAACACATGAAAGAATTTTCTAAAGAGGTATACCTGAAGTGGTATGAAGATATGACAATGTGGAGAAGGTTTGAAGACAAATGCCGTTCTCTTTACCTAAAACAAAAGATCAGAGGTTTTTTACATTTGTATAACGGTCAGGAAGCTATCCCTGCCGGGTTTACGCATGCAATGGACCTTACAAAGGATAGCATGATTACTGCTTACAGATGCCACATCCATCCAATGGCGATGGGAGTAGATCCTAAGAGAATCATGGCCGAACTTTGTGGTAAAGCTACAGGTACATCCGGAGGTATGGGTGGATCTATGCACATTTTCAGTAAAGAACACCGTTTTTACGGAGGACACGGTATCGTTGGAGGACAAATTCCTTTGGGAGCTGGTATTGCTTTCGCAGATAAATATTTCGACAGAAAAGCAGTGAATATCTGTTTCTTTGGAGACGGAGCTGCAAGACAGGGTTCTTTACATGAGACTTTCAACATGGCAATGAACTGGAAACTTCCTGTAGTATTTGTTGTAGAAAACAACCAATATGCAATGGGAACTTCTGTAAAAAGAACAGCCAACCACGAAGATATCTACAAATTAGGATTAGGATACGAAATGCCTTGTCTTGCCGTAGATGCCATGGATCCTGAAAAAGTGGCTGAAGCTGCTTATGAAGCTGTTGAAAGAGCTAGAAGAGGGGATGGACCTACATTCATTGAAGCAAGAACTTACCGTTACAGAGGACACTCTATGTCTGATGCTGAACCTTACAGATCTAAAGAAGAAGTTGCTATTCATAAAAATGATGACCCAATTGAGCTTGTAAAACACAGAATTTTAGAAAACGGATGGGCTACAGAAGCAGAATTGGAAACCATAGACAATAAGTCAAGAGACTTCGTTGAAGAGTGTATCGAATTTATGGAAAACTCTCCATATCCGGATGCTGAAAAAGTATATGAGTATGTGTATGCTCAGGAAGATTATCCATTCCTAGACAAATTAGAAAACTAAAAAATAAAAATTAATTTGAAATTTGAAGTTTGAAATTTCTGAAATCTCAAATCTCAAATCTCGAGTCTCAAATCAATATAGATTATGGCAGAAGTAATTACGATGCCCCGCCTGTCCGACACTATGACGGAAGGCAAGGTGGCAAAATGGCATAAAAAAGTAGGAGATAAAGTAAAAGAAGGAGATATTTTAGCCGAAATTGAAACGGATAAAGCGGTTCAGGATTTCGAATCTGAAATAGAAGGTACCCTTTTATACGTAGGTGTAGAAGAAGGAGGTGCTGCTGCTGTAGACTCTGTTTTAGCTATTATCGGAAATGAAGGAGAAGATATTTCAGGTTTGACAGGCGGAGCTGCTGCTCCTGCTGCAACTGAAGAAAAAAAATCAGAAGATCAGCCTAAAGCAGAAACTGCTGCCCCTGCTGCTGCAGAAGTTCCGGCAGGAGTGGAAGTGATTACAATGCCAAGACTTTCTGATACAATGACAGAAGGTAAAGTGGCTAAATGGCACAAAAATGTAGGCGATACAGTAAAAGAAGGTGATCTTCTTGCTGAGATCGAAACAGATAAAGCAGTACAGGATTTCGAATCTGAATTCAATGGAGTACTATTGAAGCAGGGTGTAGAAGAAGGTGGTGCTGCTCCGGTAGATTCAGTACTGGCAATCATAGGCCCTGCAGGAACAGATGTTTCGGCTGTAGGTGCTCCAAAAGCGGCGGCTCAGCCTGCTGAAAAACCAGCTGAACAAAAAACAGAAGCTCAATCAGAAGAAAAAGCCGCTCCGGCTGCCAGCTCTTCATCTTCTGACAGAGTAGCGATTTCTCCACTGGCTAAAAAAATGGCTCAGGATAAAGGCGTTGATATTAACAGCGTTCAGGGTTCTGGTGAAAACGGAAGAATCGTTAAAAAAGATATTGAAAATTATCAGCCAGCTGCAAAACCGGCTGCTTCAGCGCCTGCGGCAAGTGCTGCTCCTGCTGCAGTCAGCTTTGTACAGGGTGAAGATACGGAGACTCCAAACTCACAAGTAAGAAATATCATTGCAAAACGTCTTTCCGAAAGTAAATTCTCTGCACCTCACTATTATCTGATGGTTGAGATCAATATGGATAAAGCTATTGAAGCAAGAAAAGAAATCAATTCTCTACCTGATACAAAAATTTCTTTCAATGATATGATCATCAAAGCTACTGCCATTGCTTTAAGAAAGCACCCACAGGTCAATTCAAGCTGGGCAGGCGATAAGATCATCCACAGAGGAAATATCAATATTGGTGTAGCAGTAGCTATTCCGGACGGTTTGGTAGTTCCTGTATTGAAGAATACAGATCAGATGACGTATACTCAGATTTCTGCATCCGTTAAAGATATGGCTTCAAGAGCTAAGAGTAAAGGCCTTAAAGCTAACGAAATGGAAGGGTCTACATTCTCTATTTCTAACCTGGGAATGTTCGGAATTGAAACATTTACAAGTATCATCAACCAACCTAACTCTGCAATCCTTTCAGTAGGAGCAATTATTGAGAAGCCAATCGTAAAAGATGGTCAGATCGTAGTTGGAAACACCATGAAACTTTCATTGGCTTGTGACCACAGAGTAGTAGACGGTGCTACAGGGGCTCAATTCTTACAGACATTAAGAACCTATTTGGAAAATCCGTTAACATTGTTACTGTAATTTTCTGGATTAAAAATACTGAAACCTCCCGCTTGGGAGGTTTTTTGCTTTCTGTAAATTAAAATGCAGGTTTCTGCCTCACTTATAGGATTTTTAAGAAACATATAGATTGAGGAATACGAACTTCTGAAAAGAAAACACTTAGCCTTTATAAATTTTTACACAAAAAATAAGCACGAAATAATTAAAAAAATTAACAAAAAAGATTGATGTAAATAGGTTAGAATCATCTAATGGGAGTAAAACTAAAATAAAATATAAACCGCTTGAAAAAGCGGTTTTTTATTTGCATGCAAATCACTATTTTTGAATCATGATTAAAGCAAGAAATATCCATAAATCGTATGGGAATTTAGAAGTACTGAAAGGAGTTGATATTCATATCAAAATGGGTGAAGTGGTTTCTATCGTAGGAGAATCAGGAGCAGGTAAGTCTACATTGCTTCAGATTTTAGGAACTTTGGACCATCCTACCCAGTCAAACAAATATGATACTGAGATTGAAATAGCAGGAGAATCATTTATTAATATGAATGATAAGCAGCTTTCAAAATTCAGAAATCAGAATATTGGTTTTGTATTTCAGTTCCATCAGCTGCTGCCGGAGTTTACGGCACTGGAAAATGTATTGCTGCCTACAAAAATAGCCGGAGCCAACGAAAGAGAGGCTATTGAAAAGGCGTATGCCTTATTTGAAGATTTAAAAATAGAACAAAGACTGAATCATAAACCCAATCAGCTTTCCGGTGGGGAAGCCCAAAGGGTAGCTGTAGCAAGAGCTTTAATCAACTCTCCCAAAATTATTTTTGCAGATGAACCTACAGGTAACCTGGATTCCAGGAACGCGGATGATCTTCACAGACTGTTTTTCGATCTTAGAGACAAATACAACCAAACCTTCGTCATTGTAACGCACAATCCAAATCTTGCAGAAATTACAGACCGCAAGTTAGTAATGAAAGATGGAATGATCATAGAATAAAAGTATACAGCACCAGATGATGAAACACTTTATTTTTCTTTTTTTAATTTTAATTTCCTGTTCAAAAGCTGAATCCCAGCAGTTGAACTCATTAAATCTGCCTCAGGCTAAAGTCTCGGAAATCAAAAACTATATTAAAGGAAAAGAATACAATCAGGAACTGGCTGTTTTTATCAACTTTAAGATACCTTCCGGGAAATACCGTTATTTCATCTATAATCTGGAAAAGAATGTCATCGTACAGCAGGCTGTAGTGTCTCATGGTTCAGGTTCTGTAATTCCGAAATCGGATGCTTTGAAATTCAGTAATATTGAAGGATCCTACCAGTCTTCTCTTGGAAAATATGCTATCGGAGAAAGCTATATAGGAAAATTCGGAAAAGCATATCGTTTAAAAGGCGTTGATCCTACTAACAGTAACGCTATGCAGAGAGCCATCGTTCTGCATTCTTACGGCTGTATTCCGGATGTAGAATCCAAGGTTCCGGCGTGTCTGAGCTTAGGATGTCCGATGCTTTCTGAAAATGCTCTGAAAGCATCAGCAAAATACCTTGATAAGTCTACCAAACCTGTAATTCTCTATGCTTTCTATTAACTGATAATTCATCTCAAATTTTTTCCCATGGCCATAAAACTACTTGCAGAAGATGACAGACCCAGAGAAAAGTTTTTGCAGAAAGGCAAAAGCTCTCTTTCTGATTCTGAGCTGCTGGCGATTATTATGGGCAGTGGAAGCAGAGAGGAAGATGCTCTGGAGCTGGCAAGAAAAATTTTAGCTTCGGTTAATAACAGCTGGAACCAGTTGAGCCTCCTTTCCGCCAAAGATTTGATGAAATTCAAAGGCATCGGAGAAACAAAAGCGATTTCAATTATCTCAGCTTTAGAAATAGGTAGAAGGAGGGCAGTACAGCAAATTCCGGAAAAAGCAATCATCGGTAACAGTAATGATGCGTATATGGTTCTAAGAAATCAGCTATCAGATTTAAGAACAGAAGAATTCTGGGCTATTTTACTGAATAATAACAATAAGGTAATCCATGTGTCACAATTGACGCACGGAGGAATAAGCCAGTCTATTGTAGATGTAAGGGTTTTGTACAAAACCGCACTGGATCATTTTGCAACAGGTATCATTATTGCCCACAACCATCCTTCCGGAAGTCTAAAGCCGAGCCGTGAAGATGTCAGTATTACACAAAAAATAAAAGAGGCCGGAAATACTCTAAATATTCAGCTTTTGGACCATATTATTGTTACGCAGGATTCCTACTTCAGCTTCTCGGACTCTGGATTATTATGATTAGAAGATTAAAATACCATGAAATTGATTTTGTAAAATATGCTCAGTGTTTAAAAAATTCCGAACAAAGAAAATATTCTGCTACAAAAGATTTCTTAGATACTACGTCAACAATGCCCTGGGAACTTCTTGTTTATAAAGATTATGAGGCTGTAATGCCCGTACCTTTTGTCAGGAAATATGGACTGAAAATCGTTCATAATCCAAAACTTTGTCAGCAGCTCGGTGTTTTTTCCCGAAAAGATAATATTGATCTCAATGAGGCTTTTTTAGAATATCTGGAGACAAATTATTTGATCAGAGCATATCCGTTTAATGATGCAAACCAGCTCCGGACAAAGATCAGGATCAAAAAGAACTTTATACTTTATCCTGATACTTACGAAAAAGTTTATGCCAGATATTCTCCCAAAAGGAAGAGAAAATTAAGACTGAGTGAAGAAGTTTTGAAACAATCACAGATTAAAACTATCTCCTTTGATAAAGGAAAAGCTTTTATCGAGGCCAATACCATAGGGCTTAGTAAAGATAATGATCTGGGTGAATTCATGAGGATTTTTGAAAGTTTTTATCTAGTGAATTATCTGAAATTCACTGCTTTTTATTACCAAAATAGAATTATCAACGTTATAGCTACCTATACAGACTGCAATATGGTGGCACTTTTGGGCAATTTTAATGATAAGGATTATGTGAAATTATCAGGTGCTTCTGTGTTGATTGATCATCTACTTAAGGAAAATATCAATACTCATATTTTTGATTTTGAAGGAGGAGAGTTGCCCAATATTGAAGAGTTTTTCAGAGGATTCCGCCCGGAACTGAGACCTTACGGAATTATTGAAAATTCAAAAAAGAATCTTTTAAAAAAATTAGGAAGCCTTATCATCAGAGGAAAATTTTTTTTATGATGAAAAGCATTGTTTAGATTGGTTCTAATTAAGTAATAATCCTTACCTTTATAACATCCTTAGTAAAACAGCTATGTTACAACAGATTCGTCAGTACAAACTATCATACATGCTTTATAACCTGTTTAAAAAGAGTAAACTGAAGCATAATATTCCATTGTATAAAAAATACGGAATCAATAAGAGCTATTTTTCAAGTATTTCAAGTAAAGATTTTGCCCACCTTCCTGCCAGCGATAGAAAAGTAAATTATGCAAAACTTACAGAAACTCCTTTTTTTAAGAAACTGACACAAGAAAATAAAGAAAGTGCTCTTCAGTATGATGACCGTGGATATATGATTCTCAGAAACTTCATCACAACGGAAGCTGCAGATCAAATCAACACCGAAATTGATAAGCTGATGAAGGACGGGACACTGAAATTTATTTATGGGGGAAAGCTTATGTTCGCCATCCATCATTCAGAAATCATTAAAAACATAGGAAGCGATAAAGAATTGCTGGACTTTTTATCTGTTTTACTGGACGGAAAATCTAAGCTATTTCAAAGTATCAATTTCATTAACGGAAGCCAGCAAAAAACGCACTCGGACAGTATTCATATGACCACGTATCCATTAGGTGGATTACTGGGAGTCTGGATCGCACTTGAAGATGTGGATGAAACCAATGGAGCGCTGCATTACATTCCTAAAAGCCATAAACTCCCGTATTTCCTGAATTCTGATTACGATAACGAAGGTACAGCCCTGAAGATCGGTAAGAAAAGTTACAGAGCATATGAAGCTTTTCTTGAGGATAAAGTAAAAGAGCTCGGCCTGAAAAAAGAAATCTTTAAAGCTAAAAAAGGAGATTTACTAATCTGGCATGCCAATATTCTTCATGGAGGAGAGCCCCATACAGACAAAACCAGAACAAGAAAAAGTCTTGTCTATCATTTTTTTGATGAAAATAGTGTCTGCTACCATGAAGTGACCCAGAGGCCGGCATTATTTGAACTTTAACAGAAGTTCTGGCTTTCTTATAAAAGCTTTTTATTAGAATACGGATTTAAAAAGATAGTTTTTTTACATTTGCATTCTTATAATACCATGTATGAAAAAAAGGGGAAATATTCTTGTCTTTATATTTTCAATCTACGTATGCTTCATGTCATACTACCTGTATACCCACCATTATTACAACACTGATATGGAAGCATATATGGGGCTTATTTATAAAACAGAGTATCCCGATATGAAGATTGAAGAAATTCATAAGAAGGTATATGATGAACTGCGGGAAAAGAATCCCGACTTTGCCGGTTTAGGTCCTGTGGATCCCATGGTGGAAGAAGTAGCGAAGGGGGAGAGTACGTATTATAAAATTATCTCACAAAATCCCAAAGCTTACGAGGAAGAATTACAGCTTTTTGTGGTAAAACCTTTTTATAACTTTATCAACTGGTCGTTCTTTAAACTGGGTTTCAGCGCATCTGCCTCTACTTCTTTAATTTCTATTATTTCTTATGTCCTTATCCTGATCTTAATTTTCGGCTTTTTAATTAAAATCCTGAAAAATTATAGTTTAGCCTTTATTATCGTTATTTTAATTTCGATGTTTAAGCCTCTTCCGGAATCCACAAGGCATGTTTCTGCAGATACTTTATCATGTTTGCTGCTGCTTTTGAGTTTTTATGTATTTTTAATCAGAAAAAATTTCTTTCTTGCAGGGATCTTTGCCATGCTGTGTATTCTTACAAGACCTGAATATTTCATTTTCTATACATTCCTGTATGGTCTTGTTTATCTTTACAGAAATAAGCTTGAGGTGAAAACAGCTCCTTTATTATTATCATATGGATATCTGTTTCTTTCCTTCGCTTTGATACAGGCTTTTAATCAGGTCGCCTGGTCTACGCTTTTTATGAATCAGTTTACAAAAGTTCAGATTTATCCTGTTTCAAATCCGGATCCGTTTTCGTTTTCAGAGTATATTCAATTTATTAAAAGTAAAATAATGCTGGAATTTAATACTTCTTTTTTTCCGCTTTTGCTGATTTTTATTGTGATTATTGTGGCGAACAAATTTTCTCTTCACAGCAAAAAGAATCAGGCACAGGTCTTATTTTTCGCTATTATATATATAACGGTAATGCTGAGGTTTCTTGTTTTTCCTTCTCTGGTAAACAGAATGATGCTCGGCTATTATCTTATCATTATACTGGCACTGGTCTATATACAAAGTTCTAGAGTGGATATCTTTAAAAACTCTTTAGAAGACGGAAAATAATTAGTAATTTTGCAGTCTAAAATTATGACGAGTCTTTCAGGATATTTACCCTATGCATTTGCATTGATTATTGCAATTCCTTTTTTGGTTTTGCTAAGACAATTTGTACACTCGTACATTACCCTTAAAAACCAGGAAATCAAACTACTTAGCGTGAAATCAAATTCAGAGAATAAGGCGCATTCCTACGAAAGAATGACCTTGTTTCTGGACAGAATAAAACCTTCAAACCTTATTCAGAGATTTGACAGAGGTCTTGCCGTTCATGAGTTTATCTTCCTTACAGAGAAAGCCATTAATGAAGAATTTGAATATAACTCATCACAGCAGTTATACATCACAAAAAATTCATGGAAGAATATAGTAGAGTCAAAAAACGCCATTATAGATTTACTGCATACAACCTATGACGGACTGAAAGGAGAGGTTCAGCTGGATGAATTCAAAACAGTTTTCATCATGAATTATATGGAAAGCAACGATTATATCGCTGAAACTATAGAAGATCTAAGAAAAGAAATTTTAATAATAACTTAAAAAATAACAGATAAATAATGATTCCAAATTTTAAAGCACATCCATGGCACGGAATTTCTGCAGGAGAAGATGCGCCAAATGTTGTAAACGTATTTGTGGAAATTGTTCCTTCAGATACTATTAAATATGAAGTAGATAAAGAAACAGGATATTTAAAGGTAGACAGACCGCAGAAATTTTCTAACATTATCCCTGCTTTATATGGTTTTGTTCCAAGAACATACTGTGATAAAGAAGTGATGAGACTTGCCGTAGAATCAGGAGCCACTGATGTTACGATGGGAGATCATGATCCTCTTGATATTTGTGTTTTAAGTTCTCACAACATCCACGCCGGAGGTCTATTGATGGAGGCTATTCCAATCGGAGGATTCAAAATGATTGATGGTGGTGAAGCTGACGATAAAATTGTCGCGGTAATGATCAATGACCATGCTTTCGGACACTTCAGAGATATTGCTGAATTACCGGAAGCTGAAGTAAGAAGGTTAATGCACTACTTCCTTACGTATAAAAACCTGCCGGATGAGCCTGCAAAATGCAGAATCCAGGAAGTGTACGGAGCTGAGCACGCAAGAAAAGTGATCAAAGCTTCTCAAACAGACTATGCAGATAAATTCGGAGGATAAGACTTTCCTTCCAAAGCATAAAAAAAGCAGATGAATTTCATCTGCTTTTTTTATGACTGTTTTATTCTGTATCAACCGACTCAGTTTCTTTTGTATACGGAATTTCCTTCTTTTATGGTTTCAAGAACCTTAATATCTCTTAACTTTTCAGGGCTTATCGTTAAAGGATTCTGGTCCAGAATAACAAAATCCGCTATTTTACCTGCTTTAATAGAACCTTTTCTGTTTTCTTCCTGCAATTGATACGCACCGTTAATAGTAATTGCTTTTAAAGCTTCCATCGGAGAAATTCTTTCATGGGGTCCTAAAATCATTCCTGAACGCGTTTTTCTGTTCACCGCTGCATATACCGCAGTAATCAGATCTGGTGGTGTAACCGGGGCATCATGATGAATAGTAAATGTAATTCCTGCTTTTAATGCTGAATTGGCCGGGCTTATAAAAGCTGCTCTCTCAGGACCGAAAACACTTGAATAATGCCAGTCTCCCCATAAATAAGCATGAGTGGAAAAATAAGAAGGAATTACCCCTAATTCTTTTATCTTTTGAATATGATCGGGGCGGCTGTTCTGTACATGAATTAATGTTGCCCGCAGTTCCGGACTGTAAATATTCTCATCTTTTAATCTTTTAATAACCCGTATAGCCTGATCAATTGCAGCATCCCCGTTTACATGAAGCTGCGCGGTTATATGATGTTGAAAAAGTATTTTCAGATCGTTATATAGCGTTTCATCCGTGAAGATGGGAAATCCCCTGTAATCTTTGGACTGACCTTCTGGAGGAACAAAATAAGGCTGGGTAAGCCATGCCGTTTTTCCTTGCGGTGAACCATCATCCGAAAATTTGAACCCTGCCAGTTTCAAACGATTTTCATACTTCATATACTTTGGCTTGAAACTGCTGAAATTCTTTTTGAAATATTCGTAATCAGGAAAGTACACAATATCAGCTTTAAAAAGGTGCCGGGAGGCTGCTTTTTCCAGCAGAGCAACGCTTTCTCCCATAGTTCTCCCATCACAGATAGTGGTCTGCCCATAGCTGAGCCATTCATCCTGGGCTTTCATCAGATTTTCCATCGCATGAGCCTCGGTATCTTGACCTTTACTCATTTTCTCGGTTAAGGTTAATAATGCAGTAAAGCTTGCATTCTCTTCCAGTTTTCCGTTCAGTTTTCCTGTCTTTTTATCCCTTCCGATGTGTCCTCCTTCAGGGTCTTTTGAGGTTTCTGTTATTCCAACAAGTTGTAACATTGCACTGTTTGCTACGCTGGCATGTCCGGAAGCATGGATAACAATAATGGGATTGGTTTTACTTATTGCATCCAGTTCTGCTTTTGTTGGATGACGGTGTTCTGTCATAATCGCATCATCATAACCATTTCCGATAATTGGCTGCTCATCTGTAGTTGTATGGTCTTTAATATAGCTTCTAATCCTCATCTGCAAATCCTGGATCGAATTTACAGTGCCATACGGTTCCGGAGACAGATCAACTGCATCCATAGTTCCTGCTCTTGAAGTAAGATGCCCATGAACATCTATAAATCCTGGAAGAAGCGTTTTTCCCTTTAGATGGATCATTTTAGTAGCTGGCCCGGAAAAACGTTCGGCCTCGGTTCTTGTTCCGGTAAAAAGTATTTTGCCTTCTTTAACTGCAACAGCTTCAACCTGGGGAGAAGAATCTTCCATTGTGAGAATAGGCCCCCCAAAATAAAGTATTTCAGCTTTTTCTTTGGGAATATTATGTTGGCAGCTGCTTATAACTGCACATAAAAAAATAGTGTATAATATCCTTTTCATAAATAATTAATTCAAATCATGGTGATAAACAAATTTACAAAATAATAGATTATTATTAATGAATTTTATTAAGTGTTTATAATTTCATTATATTTATAAGGCTAATCTCAATTATTAATATAAAATAATAAACTATGGATCTATTTGTTTTAGTGCCAGTTTTTGGTGTCGTAGCTTTGCTTTATACATTTCTTCAGAGCAACTGGGTCAATAAACAGAATGCCGGAAATGAAAAAATGAAAATCATCAGCGGCCATATTGCAGACGGTGCAATGGCCTTTCTAAAGGCTGAATACAAAATCTTAACGTACTTCGTTGTTGTGGTTGCTATTTTATTGGCCGTAATGGGATCTACAAACGCCAACTCACACTGGAGTATCGGAATTGCCTTTGTTATAGGAGCTGTTTTCTCTGCGTCAGCAGGATTCATCGGGATGAAAATCGCTACCAAAGCAAATGTGAGAACTGCTGAAGCCGCCAGAACTTCACTCTCCAAGGCTCTTAAAGTCTCTTTTACAGGAGGTTCTGTAATGGGAATGGGGGTTGCGGGGCTGGCTGTTCTTGGTTTAGGAGCTTTATTTCTGATCATTAAGCAGATTTTTGCACCGGAAGCTACAGTAGACTCCCATGAAATGGAAAAAACCATTGAAATTCTTACCGGATTTTCTCTTGGCGCTGAATCCATTGCGCTTTTCGCGAGAGTAGGCGGCGGTATTTATACAAAAGCTGCAGACGTAGGGGCCGACCTTGTAGGTAAAGTAGAAGCCGGAATTCCCGAGGATGATCCGAGAAACCCTGCTACCATTGCAGATAACGTAGGAGATAATGTAGGAGACGTTGCGGGAATGGGAGCGGACCTTTTCGGATCTTATGTAGCAACGGTTCTGGCCACTATGGTATTGGGTAGAGAGACTGTTTCTGATGATGCTTTCGGAGGTTTTGCCCCAATTCTTTTACCAATGCTGATCGCAGGAACAGGAATTATTTTTTCGATGATCGGAACGTTATTTGTGAAAATTAATGATAATGAAGGTTCGTCCACTTCCAGTGTTCAGAACGCGTTAAACCTTGGAAACTGGGGAAGCATCGTCATTACGGCCATCGCATCTTACTTTCTTGTAACGTACATATTACCAGAAAAAATGGTTCTCAGAGGCCATGAATTTACCAAGATGGGAGTGTTCGGAGCCATCATGGTAGGTCTGGTAGTAGGAACTTTAATGAGTATAATTACGGAATATTACACTGCAATGGGCAAAAGACCTGTTTCCAGTATTGTAAGACAGTCTTCTACCGGCCATGCAACCAATATTATCGGCGGACTTTCCGTAGGAATGGAATCTACTTTACTCCCGATTCTTGTCCTTGCAGGAGGGATCTATGGTTCTTACTTATGTGCCGGACTATATGGAGTGGCTATTGCTGCCGCAGGAATGATGGCTACTACAGCAATGCAGCTTGCCATTGATGCTTTTGGTCCTATTGCAGACAATGCCGGAGGTATTGCCGAGATGAGTGAACTTCCTAAAGAAGTACGTGAAAAAACAGATATCCTGGATGCTGTGGGAAATACAACAGCAGCCACAGGTAAAGGATTTGCCATTGCCTCAGCAGCTTTAACGGCGCTGGCTTTATTTGCTGCATTTGTAGGAATTGCAGGAATTGACGGTATTGATATCTACAGAGCAGATGTTCTTGCAGGGCTGTTTGTTGGCGGAATGATTCCGTTTATCTTTTCATCGCTGGCCATTACAGCAGTAGGACAGGCGGCTATGGCTATGGTGGAAGAAGTAAGAAGACAGTTTCGTGAAATTCCGGGAATTCTGGAAGGAAAAGCACAGCCGGAATATGAAAAATGCGTTGCTATTTCAACCGATGCCTCCATCAGAAAAATGATGCTGCCTGGTGCTATTGCAATCATTTCACCTTTGTTAATAGGATTTATCTTTGGACCGGAAGTATTGGGAGGATTCTTGGCGGGAGCCACCGTTTGTGGGGTTTTGATGGGAATGTTCCAGAATAATGCAGGAGGAGCCTGGGACAACGCAAAAAAATCATTTGAGAAAGGCGTGGATATCAATGGACAAACGTATTACAAAGGTTCAGAACCTCATAAAGCATCTGTAACCGGAGATACCGTGGGAGACCCTTTTAAAGATACATCAGGGCCGTCCATGAATATTCTGATCAAGTTGATGTCCATCGTTTCCTTAGTGATTGCACCTACTTTGGCCGTTTTACACAAAGATAAAATAGAAGCGAACAGACAGGCAAAAATTGAAAGTCTTACTGGGATTTCAGGTGCTGTAACAGGTGTGAGTGGAGATACAAAAACAATTATTGCCGTTCCGGGAGAAATAAAAGGCCACCTTAATGAAAACGGAGATTTTGTATATGAAACAGGAAATATTCAGAAAATAAAACTGAACGGAGGAAAAACAATTGCCATTGGAGACGGAAGTCAGCTTTACCAACTTTATAATGCAGTTAAGCAAAAAGATAAATCTGCTTTGGATCCGAATAAATGGTATACCATTGAAAATCTATATTTTGAAACAGGTTCAAGTGATCTTAAAGCAGAATCTGCTCTTCAGCTGAATACGCTGGCTGAGATATTAAATGCCTATCCTGATCTCAAAATAAAGCTTGGCGGCTATACAGATAACAGCGGTAACGAAGACAGTAATCTTAAATTGTCCAATTTGAGAGCACAGACAGCAAAATTGAAATTGCTTGAGCTGGGTATTGCGTCAGACAGAATAGAAGCCGAAGGATACGGTTCGCAGCATCCTGTATGTGAAGCAAATGATACTGACGAATGCAAAGCAAAAAACAGAAGAATTGATGTAAGAGTACTCGCTCTTTAAAATCAATCAAAAAATACTAGAAAAGCATCGCCCTGGCGGTGCTTTTTTATTGATTATCCTTAAAAATAAAACCTGCACAAATAAAATATCCATAATCATCTGTGAAAATCTGTGCGGTCTGTGGGGAAAAACAACAGCAGAAACATCAAAGATTCCTTTTCAAATGCTCCAGAGCCTGAATAATCAGCTCATCTTTCTTCGCAAAACTAAACCTTATATAATCAGAATTGTTTTTTGAATGATAAAAGGCAGAAAGAGGAAGGCATGAAACTTTTTTCTCAATCGTAAGCCATTTTGAAAATTCCACATCTGTCATTGTTTTAGAAATATTCCTGAAATTAACAATCTGAAAAACACTCCCTTCCGATTTCTGTTCTACCTGTAAAGGCGTTTCTTTAATCAACTCATTAAAAATATCCCTCTTTTGCTGCATGAGCCTTTTGTTAATTACCGGATCAAATAAATCAAGATACTTAGCGATTGCATACTGTGCCGGAGCGTTTGCGCTGTAAGAAATATACTGCTGATGACACTGGAATTTTGCTGTTAAAGTTTCAGAAGCAAGCATATAGCTCACTTTCCATCCGGAAGTATGAAACATTTTTCCAAAAGAAAAAATACAGAAAGTCTTTTCCCTGAGTTCAGGATGAATAAAAGAACTGTAATGTTCTGCCTCATCATAGCAGTACGTGTCATATATTTCTTCGGAAATCAGATAAATATCTCGGTCTTTAATCAGTTCATAAAGTTGATGCCAGTCTTCCTTTTTCCATATTTTTCCCGTCGGATTCTGAGGAGAATTGATAATAACAGCTTTGGTTTTTTCACTTATGCAGCTTTTGAAAACTTCCCAGTTGATGGCAAAATCTGCTTCTAGATCATAATAAACCGGAATCCCGCCATTCATTACGACTGCAGGAGCATAAGTATAATAAGAAGGCTGGATGATAATTACTTCATCACTCTGATTAAGAATTGATTTCAGGGAAGTATATAAAGCAAAGGTTGCACAGGGAACCACTGTAATTTCTTTATGGGTAACAGAAATGCTGTTTGCCCGTTTGGCATTGAAACGTATGATGCTTTCAATCAGCAGGGGATTACCGGCAAGCGGTTCGTAGTGATGGGTGCCGTTGTCAGCAGCTTCCTTTAAAAATACAGTAAGACGTTCATCAATATCAAAATCCGGAAGACCCAGAGAAAGATCAAAGCTTCCGTGCCTGGCTGCCAGTTCGGACATTTCCGTGAAAAAGGAATAATGAGTAAATCCGTAAATTTTATCCACCTATTTTGTATTTTAATCAAATATAATAAAAATTCAATATCATATTTAATTTAAAATTAACAAATTGTTAGATTTGTTATGGATTTCACTTTGTGTTGTTGGTTGTAATGATGCTGCTATTCAATAAAATTTGTTATTTTTAAGAAATTTATTCTTTATGAAAAAAATACTTATCCCGTTATTGGCCATGGCTGTGATGACCAGTTGTGGAACGGCAAACATATCCAATGGAAATACTTCCCATCCTGTATCTACCAAGCACAGTAAAGCATTTAACAATGCCTATAAAGAGATCAACGCAGCAGATTTAAAGAAAAATCTGTACGTGATTGCGGCAGATGATATGGAAGGACGTGATACAGGAAGCAAAGGACAGAAGAAAGCGGGTGAGTATATGATCAATTACTATAAAAATCTTGGTATTTCCGCACCTAAAGCCTTAGGATCGTATTATCAGAAAGTACCCTCTGAATTTATGAAGCAGAGAGGAGGAGGCAATCTTCCTGACTCCGAAAACATATTGGCTTTCATCGAAGGAAGCGAAAAACCAGATGAAATTGTTGTAGTTTCTGCACACTATGACCACGTAGGAACAAAGAATGGAGTAGTCTACAACGGAGCAGATGATGACGGAAGCGGAACTGTAGCTGTAATGGAAATTGCCAAAGCTTTCCAGCAGGCTAAAAAAGCAGGAAAAGGACCTAAAAGATCTATTCTGTTTCTCCATGTCACAGGGGAAGAGCACGGTTTGTTTGGTTCAGAGTACTATTCCGAACATCCTGTTTTCCCATTAGCCAATACAGTTGTGGATCTTAATATTGATATGATCGGACGAGATGATCCAGCCAACAGAGGAAAGCAATACGTATATGTAATTGGTTCTGAGATGTTAAGCTCCCAGCTTAAAGTAATTAACAAAGCCGCTAACAAAAGAACCAACAACCTTGAGCTTAATTATAAATATGATGATCTGAATGACCCTGAACAATTGTACTACCGTTCGGATCACTATAATTTTGCCAAGCATAACATTCCTGTAGCTTTTTTCTTTGATGGGATTCATGAAGATTATCACAAGCCAGGCGACGACCCTGAAAAGATTGATTATCAGCTCCTGGAAAAAAGAACGCAGCTTATCTTTACTACAGCCTGGGATATTGCCAACAGAGAAGAAAGAATTGTTGTGGACAGAAAATAATCAACGGTTTTATTGGGGCTGGCCTGATCCTTAACAGGTTTTTAATCCCCGATAAGGATTAAGTGAATTTAACAGAAGCCCCAAAAATTGATAAAACAGAAGATAATGAAACCAAAACTGAAATCCATCAGACCATTTATCGGCGCAAAGAATTTTGAAATCAGCAGAAACTTTTACAGGGATCTGGGATTTGAAGAAGTTATTCTCGAACCTAAATTATCACTTTTTACCCGTGAAGAAATTGGCTTTTATCTCCAGGATTATTACACAAAAGATTGGGTTGACAATACCATGGTATTTATGGAAGTTGCAGATACTGATGAATTCTGGAAAGAACTTTTGTCTTTAGAACTTACGGATAAATACGAAAATGTAAGACTTACTCCTGTAAGAAAGATGGATTGGGGAAAAGAATGTTTTGTTCATGATCCATCCGGAATTTTGTGGCATTTCGGTGAGTTTTTTAAAAGAACTATATGATTTACGCGTTTGATACCTATTATTATGAAGATTATGCTAATACCGTGTGTATTGCATTTGAGGACTGGTCATCTGAAAATGAAGTGGAAACTTTTATAGAGCAGATTCCCGTGAGTTCAGAATATGAAAGCGGAGCTTTTTATAAGAGAGAATTACCCTGTATCGTAAGCCTGCTGAAGAAAATTACTTTAAGGCCCGGAGATATCATTGTTGTTGATGGTTATGTTACTTTAGATAATGACGGGAAAATTGGTTTGGGAGGACACCTTTATACTGAATTGGAAGAAAAGTATCCTATCGTCGGGATTGCCAAAAATGAATTCACAACGCCGGATTCCCAGCGCAGAAGGGTATTGCGTGGAGAAAGTAAAACACCGCTTTTTGTTACAGCAAAAGGAATGAATGTAGATGAAATTCAGCTAAAAGTTGAACAGATGCATGGCAGTTACAGAATTCCTACGCTCCTGAAAAAATTAGATCAGTTAAGCAGGGCATAAATTAAAAAATCTTACCGCTCCGGTAAGATTTTTTTTTACTTTAATATACCGATTGGTATATTTTGTTTATCTTTGTTGTATCCCCGAAGAAATAGAAGGGATTTTTTTTAATTAAAAATATACTGATCGGTATATTGTAAAACAGAAAACTATGAAAGAAGTATTTATAGTAGCAGCTAAGCGCACTCCTGTTGGTGGTTTCATGGGAAGCCTTTCCGCATTTACAGCACCTCAGCTGGGTGCTCTTGCCATTCGGAATGCTTATGAAGGCATTGCTCTTTCCCCGGAGCATATAGACAGTGTGTATATGGGAAATGTACTGAGTGCAGGGCTTGGACAGTCACCGGCAAGACAGGCTGCGATTTTTGCTGATATTCCGGTTGATAAAGACGCTTCAACCATCAACAAAGTCTGTGCATCCGGTATGAAATCAGCAATGATCGGAGCTCAGCAGATTCAGCTTGGGTGGGAAGATATTGTCATGACCGGAGGAATGGAAAGCATGAGCAATGTTCCTCATTATGTAAAGCTCCGCCAGGGAAATAAGCTGGGAGATACTAACCTCACCGATGGATTGATTAAAGACGGGCTATGGGATGTTTATAATGATTTCCACATGGGAAGCGCAGCCGAATTGGGAGTGAAAAAATATGGACTTACCAGACAGGAGCTTGATGATTACGCTTTGTTTTCCTACCAGAGAGCTCAGGACGCAGCCAAAAATGGTAAATTCAATAGTGAAGTAATCGAGGTAAAGACCCAAAAGAAAAAAGAAATTACAATTGTTGACAGAGACGAAGATATTGACAAACTGATCCCGGAGAAAATTTCTCTGCTGAAACCTGCATTTGAGGCAGACGGAACTCTTACAGCCGGCAACTCCAGTAATCTCAATGACGGGGCAGCAGCTATACTATTAGCATCGTCTGAAGCTTTGGAACGTCATAATCTTAAGCCTCTGGCCAGAATAGCTGCCTATGCAGATGCAGCCCAGTCACCGGAATGGTTTACGACTTCACCTTCCATAGCGATTGAAAAACTGTTAAAACAAACTGGTCTTAAACTGACTGATATAGACTTTTTCGAAATTAATGAAGCGTATTCCTCTGTGATCTTATCCAATCAGAAAATTCTGGGCTATGATATCAGCAAGGTAAATGTGTACGGAGGAGCCGTTGCACTGGGCCATCCGATTGGTGCTTCAGGTGCCAGAATTATAACCACTTTAGTGAATGTTTTGCGCGAGGAAAAAGGAAGATTTGGAATTGCCGCCATCTGTAATGGAGGAGGAGGTGCTTCTGCAGTTCTTATCGAAAATGTAAGCTGAAAAGATAAAATACCTTAGATTTCAATGATGATAATAAAAAGATCTTTCTTAAAGGTAAAATTTTGAGAAGGATCTTTTATCGTATAACAGATTGATTATCTACTCTTCAATCAAATTATTTGATGCTTATTTAAAAGTTCGTAAGTGTCTATTTTTGCTAAACTGACAAATGTCATCACTGTGTTATTTTTATTCATTCTAAATAAATATAAATTTGTCTCAAGAAATTTAATGAAGAAATGAAAAAAATAACTACTCTTTCAGGTCTTGTACTGGCCTCGCTGATCAATGCACAGCTCCAATATTGTACACCCGCTTTTCAGTATGGAGCAGACAGCAACATGATCAGTAACGTAACTTTCAGTACTATTAATAATACATCTTCCGTTCAATCCGGAAATGCGCAAATTTATGAGAATTTTACGGCAATATCTACAGATCTGCAACCGGGAAGCTCTTATCCGATATCGGTGAAAGGCCCTTCCAGCACATTTCCAAGTGATGTAGTTGTTTATATAGATTTTAATCAAAATGGAAATTTTGACGATGCGGGAGAAAGCTTTTCCATCGGAAGGCTGGAAGCCGCCAACCCAGCCAATGCTTTTACAATAAGCAATACGATAACAATTCCTGCCAATGCAGCGAATGGAAGTACAAGAATGAGGGTTCTTAAAAATACCAATGTTCAGGCTTATTCCAATCCTTCTGCAGCTAATTCTATCAGTTCAGCCTGCGATACGGGCTTAAGAGCAGGACAGGCAGAAGATTACACGGTCAATATCATTGGAAATTCCGCCAATTTTCCCGCTCCTTACTGTGGTACTGAAAATATTACGAGTCTTACTGTAAGCGAAATAAGCACTGTCGAATTTGCAGGAACCGTTAAAAACAGCGTGCTTGACGGGAACTCTGATGTTCTTGAAAATTTTACGGCAACTGTTTTCAATGTAAACCGCGGAAATACCTATCCGATAACAGTCACAGGAGGAACCCATGGCCAGGCGACTGTATCAGCCTATGCTTATATTGATTTAAACCATAATAATCAGTTTGATGCTGATGAGATATTTAACCTGGGCTATCTGGATAATTCCAATCCGGTTCCTGGCCAGCAGTCCGGAGTTACCACAGGTAATATTACCATTCCCGCTGGAGCTAAGCTTGGGAACACCCGTTTCAGACTTGTAAAAGCGTATGAATCCAATTCATGGATGGGGACTTTGGAGAATCTTCCGTGCCCTTCAGGGTGGTTTATTGGCCAGGTGGAAGATTATACCGTTGCAATTCAGCCTGAAAATCTTTCAACGTCAGAAGTTTTCAAAAACAGTTCAACCAACGTTCAGCTATATCCGAATCCTACATCAAATTCCTTCACAATCAAGATGAAAGAGCCATTGGAAAAATATGAGATTTACAATATGTCTGGACAAAAAATGCTGGAAGGTAATTCTATGGAAGTCTCTGTGGACCGTTTTGCTCCGGGAACTTATCTGATTAAAATTAAGACTGAAAATCAGAAGGTTACTACAGAAAAAATTATTAAAAAATAGACACATCATATCTAAATCATATCCATATCAATTTTTGTTTTTTAATCGACAGGTCATTTTACCTGTCGGTTTTTTTTGGGTAGAAACGTTACAATTTTTCAAAGATTGCGATCTATTCGCCGGATTTCAGCAAATCCATGAGATCCTGCTTAGAAAGTCCCAGAAGTTTTTTTCCGTCGGTGGTAAGAAGATTTTGAGCCAGCTCCTTCTTTTTTTTCTGAAGCGCAAGAATTTTTTCTTCAACGGTATTGGTGCAGATCATCCTTACGGCAATTACATTTTTGGTCTGTCCGATACGATAACTTCGGTCGATAGCCTGATTTTCAGCGGCAGGATTCCAACAGGGGTCTACCAGATAGATATAATCTGCCTCAGTAAGATTAAGACCGACCCCTCCAGCCTTTAAGCTGATCAGAAATAGGCGGATATCTTCATTTGTTTGAAAATTTGCTACCTTTTCGCCTCTGTCTTTCGTTTGGCCCGTTAAATATTCAAACGGAATGCTGTGACGCTCCAGTTCTGCTTTTATAAGATCAAGCATTCCTACGAACTGAGAGAAAACAAGAATTTTGTGATCTTTTGATTTGCCAAGGATCTGCTCCGTCAGAATTTCGATTTTAACGGCATTTTCACCGGAATATCCCTCTTTCATAAGAACAGGGGAATTACATATCTGTCTGAGCCTTGTAAGGCCTGTCAGAACGTGCATGCTGTTTTGGTTCAGGTCATCGTCATCATGGGCTGCAATAAACTCTCGAAGTTCTTTCTCGTACGCATCGTAGATTTTACGCTGTTCTGCATTCATTTCACAGTAGATTACCGTTTCTGTCTTCTCCGGAAGCTCTTTGGCCACCTGTTTTTTCGTTCTTCTGAGGATAAATGGCTTTATCTTTTGCTGAAGCTCTGCGGCGCGTTTGTTGAATTCAAATTTATCAATCGGAATGGCATAAATATCTTTGAAATACTGTTTACTTCCCAGCAATCCCGGACAGGCAAAGGAAAGCTGGCTGTAAAGATCGAAAGTGCTGTTCTCGACAGGTGTACCGGTCAGTACAATCCTGTTTCGCGACTGAAGAAGACGGGCGGCTTTATATCGTTCTGAATTTGGGTTTTTAATAACTTGTGATTCGTCCAGAAATACATAATTGAATTTAAAATTTTTCAGAAACTTACTGTCAGAAAGAAGCATTCCGTAGGTGGTAAGAATAACTTCATAATCGCTCATATGAGTTGCTGTCTTCGGCCGGTCTGCCCCATAATGAAGCAGAACTTTTATGGAAGGAGCAAATCTGCTGATCTCTTCCTGCCAGTTGAAAAGCAGGGAAGTGGGAACTACAACCAGATTGGTGGTATGGCCTCGTTTTTCCCTCTGAGAAAGAATAAAAGCAATAATCTGAATGGTTTTACCCAGACCCATATCATCAGCCAGGCATCCTCCGAAGTTGAATTCATCAAGAAAATTTAACCAGTTCAGTCCGTCATGCTGATAATCTCTGAGTTCAGCATTCAGTCCATCAGGAACAGCTGTTTCCGGAATCTTTTTTACTTTGGAAAACTTTGCGGAATAAAAGCTGAGCTCTTCCTGAACCTCATGGCTCAGAACTTCTTTCTCAAACAGCGAAGCAACTTCCGTAAAATTGATTTTAGGAATTTTTAAGAGCTCTTCATCAATTTCTCCTGCATGGAAGTAAGCCGATATCTTTTCGATCCATTCTTCAGGAAGAATACCTGTGCTGCCGTCATCCAGCTGAACAAATTTGCTTTTGTTCCGAATCGAACGGTGAAGCTGCTTCAGAGAAGCTTCTTTAGGACCAAACCTTACTTTTAGCTGGGCATTAAACCAGTCCAGCCCACTGGTGATCTGGATATTGATTTTAGCGCGGTGAGGGTTTAATTTATTGTTTTTCAGTTCGTTAAATCCGAGTATGATGATCCCTTCATTTCTCCATGTCTCGAATGCATCAAGAAACCAGTTGTTATCCAGGAACTTATCTCTGTGAAGATAAAAATACTGATAGCCGTCCATCTGCTCTTCAAAGTCAGGATGCTGCTGCATTACTACAGAGGTAAAGCGTGCTTCTGCAGATTCATCTCTTTCTATTTTAAATGGATTTCCATTCTGATCCGTATCAAAAAGCTGCTTTCTGGAATAGACAGGAACTTCTATATCACCGTATTTCATAACGGGAGTAATTCCTATATAATTTTCCTGCTGACGGAGATAAATGACTTTTTCAGTCTGATAATTCTTGTCTTTAAGCTGTACTTTTGTTGCGGGCTGTATGTAGCTGTAATTGATATGAATACGTTCTTCTAAATTAGAGAGAATTCCCTGCATAAATGCCTCATATTTTGAAGAATGAACCAGCAGGATCTCATTATTAGCTTTAAAAAACCGGATGATTCTCAGCATGTCCGGATCTTCTACAAAGCTGAAAATGTTATGCTTATAGACAAAATACTCATTTCTGAGGATGATGTTTTTAAAGGGAACAGAAGTATCGTTAAAGTACAGTTCTCCGGTTATTTCAAAAAACGGATCTTTCTTAAATACAGATAGTTGAATCTCCGCATCTAAAGTGTTTAATTCAACCTGAAAAAGTGACTTTGCAGAAACGGATTCTGCAATTTCCCGGTCGTGATAGTAGACCTCCAATTCAAGAGGATTCTGTACAATACGCTTTAGAGCTTCCAGTTCAGAAGGATTGTAATCTTCATTATAATTATTCTGGAAAGAAGTAATGGCAGTATAAAATTTGATATCTGCCGGCTTCTCTGCTTTCCAAATCAGGGACATGGCATCTACAGGAGTAACGGGATTCTTTATTTTTCCTGTCTGCGTTATTTCCGCCTTCATCAGGGAGAAGGTCATATGATTATAATAACGGTGCTTACCAATGACAAGTATTTGTTTTTTGGTACTTTCCAGTGATGCCAGCTCTTCCAGTTTAGACGGAAGCCTGGGAAGAAGATCTCCTGTAAGCATTACATCCTCCACGGGAAGCATTTCTTTTATTCTGGGAAGTATTTCAATGCTGCCATCGGTGTAATCCAGCTGAAAATACTGATCCAGATCCGGTTCATTTTCAAGGCCGTATCCTTTGGCTTTAGGGAGAATTGTCTTTTTACGGAGTGTATCATCAAAAAAAAGCCGGAAATTTTTATTCTCAATTATACAGTGGATGATCTCTGCCTGATGGGAACAAAGCTGGCCATGGGAGCTGTCGCAGGTGCAGGAGCAGATTAATGAGCTGCCTATTTTACTGATGGTAACCACTGGATAGTCCTGCAGGGTAGAGTGTTTTGTAAAGGTCCCTGAATTGTTTTCAATTGCAGCGGGATAGATCTCACGAAAATCCCTTATTCCAATAAATGCGCTGTCTGCGGTATGTTTCAGCAGATCATATACGGAAAGTGTACTGATATTGATGTTTTCAAGAATGTATTCTGCCATAAAAATAGATGGTAGCAAACTTACAAAAAACAAATGTATTAAAGAATCCGTTTTGGCTACAGCTTACCCCGTTTTGGCAACTCCTGCATTGGTTCTAATGCTGAACTTTGTCCTGTAATTTTAAACCAAGAAAAATGAAGACAATTTTTATAACAGGTGCTTCTACAGGATTAGGTAAAGCAGCTGCCCAATTATTTCAAAATAACGGATGGAAAGTAATTGCTACGATGAGAAATCCTGATGCAGCAGCAGATCTTGCCGCTTTGGAGAATGTAACTGTACTTCCGCTGGATGTTACCCGCCCGGAGCAGATAAAATCTACCGTAAAACAAGCTTTGGAGCTTGGAGACATTGATGTAGTGTATAATAATGCAGGATATGGATTGATAGGACCTTTGGAGGCACTTTCTGATGATCAGATTGTAAAACAGCTTAATACAAATTTATTAGGAGTAATACGTGTTACACAGGCTTTTATCCCTTATTTCAGAGAACAGAAAAAAGGAATGTTTATTTCTACAACGTCTATAGGAGGACTGGTTACATTTCCTTTGGGTTCTACTTATCATGCTACCAAATGGGCGCTTGAGGGCTGGAGTGAAAGCTTAGCATTTGAACTTAATGCGTTGGGAATTGATATTAAGACCGTTTCTCCCGGTGGAATCAAAACCGATTTTGTAAGCCGCTCTCTGGATTCAGCATCCAGCCCCGCTTACGAAGAGATGACGAACTCTCTTTTTTCTAAAATGGAAGGAATGATGGAAGCCGCTTCTACACCTGAGCAAATTGCAGAAGTAGTATACGAGGCTGCTACAGACGGCAAAAAGCAGCTGAGATATGTCGCTGGAGAAGATGCTAAGGCGATCTATGCGCAACGTCTTGAATTGGGTGATGAGGCGTTCAGAGAGCAGTTTGGGAAACAGTTTATTTAGAAGGTTTTGGAAGACAGTATAGATAAGTGACCTTTATGCTGTCTTTTCCACCAAATAATTTATAATTTTATATCATGGAAAAGAAAGATAACGTCCCTTTAAAAATTTCATCCATCTCCGAACTGCACACTATGCTGCAGCTCCCTAAACCGCTTCATCCCTTAGTAAGCCTTGTGGATAATACCAAAATGAGCATTAAAAAGGATATGCTTAAGAGAAGTTTTATCATGAATTTTTATAAAATCTCTTATAAATATTCTACTGTTGGGAAAATGGGCTATGGACAGGGATATTATGATTTCAATGAGGGAGGAATGATGTTTACGGCACCTGGCCAGGTTCTTTCCACAGATGAGAATGCAGAGTATTGCGGATATACTTTACTGGTGCATCCGGATTTTATCAGAAGTTATGATCTCGCAAAGAAAATCAGGAACTTTGGTTTCTTTTCTTATGATACAAATGAAGCATTGCATTTGTCTGATCAGGAAAAAACAATAATTACGGGATTACTGGACAGTATTGGAAATGAGCTTAATACGGCCATTGATGAGGTAAGCCAGGACGTTATAGTTTCTTATATTGATGTGCTGCTCAATTACAGCAACCGCTTTTATAAAAGGCAGTTTATTACAAGAAAAGCAATTAATAATGATCTGCTGACTAAAATGGATGTTGTGCTTGAGGACTATTTTAATCAGCAGGAAACATTAAATAAGGGGCTTCCTACGGTAGAATTTCTGGCTTCCACTCTGCACCTGTCACCTCATTATCTGAGTGATATGCTGCGTAACCTTACAGGTTTGAATGCCCAGCAGCATATTCATGAAAAACTGATTGAAAAAGCAAAGGAATATCTTACTACCACAGCATTTTCTGTATCAGAAGTTGCTTATGCACTCGGCTTTGAACATCCGCAGTCATTTAATAAACTCTTTAAAAAGAAGACTGATAAAACTCCCTTAAGTTACAGACAGTCTTTTAATTAGATATACATTACCCGGTTTACATGCCGGGTATTTTTTGTTTTAAAGTAAGATTAAAGAAAAAAATATAAGATTTCAAGTAATTGCAGAGAGATTCTTGCTGATTGGTTAAAATGGAACATAAAAATGACAAAAACGGACTACATTGTAAGGGGTGAGGGTGTTTAAATTTGCAGAAGGAATTTTTACCCCCTGCTATGATGAACGAGAGAGAATCTTTTAATGCCAAAATGCCAACCGCCTGTTTTTTACTTTTCTTCGCCCACGGGCTTGTTTTTTCTTCCTGGGCGAGCCGGATTCCTATCATTAAAACGGCTCTTTCCATCAATGAAGGACAACTGGGAACACTGTTGCTGTTAATGCCAATAGGACAGCTATCCACCATGGTTTTAGCCGGTAAACTGATCAGTATCTACGGAAGCAGCGGGATTATTAAAAGATGTTTTTTACTGTATCCTTTTTTTCTTTTGTTAATTGGTTTGTCGCCTTCCTACTGGACGTTGGGTGTTGTTCTGTTTTTCTTTGGAGTTTCCGGTAACATGTGCAATATCGCAATCAATACCCAGGCTATTGAAATAGAATCCATAACGAAAAAAACGCTTCTTTCTTCATATCACGGGGCCTGGTGCTTTGCAGGACTGACAGGAGCAGTAGTAGGGCTTCTGATGATCAATCTTCATGTAGGAACTTTTTATCATTTTATAATTATTTTCCTGGTGGTAGGAATTCTTTGGTTCTACAGTAAAAAAAAACTTACCAATATTATTCACAAGGCAGAACCTCAAACCCGGTCAATATTCAAGGCCGTAAATCCAACGTTGGTCGGTTTGGGAATCATAGGATTTCTGAGTATGGCGATTGAAGGAGCCATGTTCGACTGGAGCGGAGTCTATTTTCAAACAATCGTTAAAGCTCCTGAAAATCTTGTTATACTGGGGTATACGAGCTTTATTTTAATGATGACTTTAGGTCGTTTTGTCGGAAATAAAATCATAGAAAAATATGGGAAAAAGATTGTTCTGCAGGGTTGTGGAATATTGATGAGCAGCGGTCTGTTTCTAAGTGTTTTCTTTCCGGAACTGTGGATCTGTATTATTGCTTTCATGATTATTGGTCTTGGAAGCTCACTAAGTGTGCCTTCCGTTTACAGTACCGTAGGAAAGGTGAGTACGGTAGCTCCGAGCATAGCCTTATCATTTGTTTCCAGCATCTCGTTTTTGGGATTTCTGATGGGGCCGCCCCTTATCGGATATATTGGGGAGAGTTTTGACCTGAGATATTCATACGGCCTTTTTGCCTGTTTTGGAATTTTACTGGCAATTATGGCCGGGCAGATGAAAGTTTTCAGAAAATCGTAATGATTCTTAGAACGTAATTCTGACATCTCTTACGATTTTTCTGACATGTTTTGGCTTGCGGGTATTGGATAATATTGCATGGTAAAAACTGTTCCTAAAAAAACTCATTATCTTTAGTAAAATTTCTTTGTATGAAACCGCTCTCAGGAATTGTAACCGAATCCGCCATTGATCACTCTTTTTCGGTAAAACGGCTGGAAGATGATGTTCCATATTCGGGAGATTTTGTGAGGCTCAACTATCATCACATTGTAATGGTAGAAAGTGGTAAAGGAAGCCTGAAAATAGACGAATATTCTTTTAATATAGCAGATCAGGAAATTTTTTTATTATCCAAAGGCCAGATATGCAGGTTTGAAAATGATTCATCTGTTCATGGGTATCATATTTCTTTTGGAGACTGTTTTTGGGAAAGAGTACCTGCAAGCGCAAGCAATTGTAAGGCTGTTCTCTTTAATAACGCTGCTGCAAATCAAAAGCTGATACCGGATCAGGCTGAAGCACGTGAATTTTCAGGATTGATTCTCAACTTACTGAAGGAATACCAGGCCGAATCCTATACCAATCAGATGGATGTGATGGCTGCGTATCTGAAAATTATCATGATAAAGCTGGCTAATGTAAAAATTGTAAGAGAAGACACTTTTGACAGTCAGGATTATATCATTTACCGAAAATTTATGGAACTTTTGAGCAGCCAGTACCGCAGCCTTCATGCGGTGAATGACTATTCCGGAATGTTGAATATGACATCAAGAAGGCTAAGTGAATTATGCAAGCGGTGCTGTGACAAAAGTGCAAAAGAAATCATCAACGGACAGATCATTGCAGAAGCCAAACGACTTCTTCAGTTCAGTGCTCATTCTGTAAAAGAAATTGCTTATCAGCTTAATTTTGGCACATCGGAACAGTTCAGCCATTATTTTAAAAAGCACACCCAGATATCTCCGGTAAATTATCGTAGTAATTTTATTCATATGGAAGTAGAATCATGACTGAAATTTTGACATGTTATCGGTATTTATTGATATTCTCACGCATTTGAAATCCCGATATCTTTGGATAAAATTATATAAAGATATGTCAGTAAATCGTATGAAAGAAGTTGCGGGAATTATGATCCCGGACAGTAAAATCGCTGCAGAAGCTACAGAACTTTTATTGGAACACGGAACAGAATTTATCTACAATCATTCGCTGCGTGTTTTTCTGTTCTCCTCATTACATGCAAAACGAGAAAACAAAACCCATGATTCTGAGCTGCTGTATGTTGCCTCCGTATTTCATGATCTGGGATTAGTTTCCCATTACAGCAGTTCTGATCTGAGGTTTGAGGTAGATGGAGCCAATGCTGCAAGAGACTTTTTGAAAGGTCATGGTATAGCTCAGGATAAGCTTCAGCTTGTCTGGGATACTATTGCCTTACACACCACCATTGGGATTGCAGAACATAAAGAAAATGAAGTCGCCTTAATGTACGCAGGCGTTGGGCTGGATGTGATGGGAGAAGGATACGAAAATCTGAGCGCAGAACATCGGGAAGAAATTATCAGCGCTTTTCCGAGAAATGATTTCAAAAAGAAGATTATTCCTACATTTTTCAGTGGTTTTGAACATAAGACGGAAACCACTTTCGGAAATATAAAAGCAGATGTATGTGCCTTTATGATCCCCAATTTTGAAAGGAAAAACTTTTGTGATTGTATTTTGCATTCTCCATGGTCTGAATAAGTAGTAGAATTTTTAATAACCTACACAGCACTGATTACAGTACTGTGTAGGCTGTTTGGTTATATCCACTGCTCAATAAGATGAAGCCACAGCGCTTTTTCTTCATTCAGCAGAAAGACAGCTGATGAGGTTCTTCTGTTGGTAACTTCTCCTGTAATCTGAGTTTCAATATAAGTGGCTACACCATGATATTCGGAATGATGAACTTCTATATTCTCTACCAGAATATTCCGTTCCGGAAATTTTCCGGATACGGTGGGAAGCCATTCTTCAAGCATGGATAGAGTAATGGTATCTCCATTTCCATTTATCATTTTAAAATCTGGCGAGAATCCGGATAAAAGGTCCTTGTAAAGACTTTCCTGATTTTTAGCTTTCCCCTGAAACCATTTTTCAATATTTCTGTGAAATTCTTTAATTTCCCCAATGATCTTTTCTGTATTGTTCATATTTAAATGTAAAGTATTTTTGATTTAACCGGTCTTTTAATTCATGATTTTTAGTAATCGGTTTCCTGCCCAAAGTCCCGCCAGCTGAAAAATACCGATCATTCCTACAGCCACGGTAAATGCTTTTGCGAATCCCAGAACAGGTATCAGATTAAAAAATAATGTACCAATAATGGCTCCTCCGGAAACACTTCCAATCTGAATGCCTATGCTTACCAGCCCCGAAGCCTGTCCGGTTTTATCTTTAGAAACCAAAGAAATAGCCGTGCGCATCATTACGGGCATGATGGTACCATGTCCAAAGCCGACAATAAAAAGGGGAGCATGTGTGATGAATGAGGGTTTCTGATGAAAATAAAAGGCGGCTGCACTGACCAGAAAACCGGCAATTAATAATGTTAATCCTAAATAGATCATTTTTGCTGTTGTAAAATGTAGTTTTGAAATCGTCAAAGGAGCAAGAAAAAATGCGAGTCCGTAAGGAACGATGGCTAATCCGGTCTGCATTGAGTTTTGATGGAGAAATTGCTGAAGATAGTAAGGATAACAAATGAATAATCCTGCCGTAAAATTATAAAAGAAAATAACCAGAAGGCTTAATGCAAAGGGCTTTTGCTGCAGCAGGACCGGATCTATAAGTACCGGATGCTTATTTTGAAGTTGTTTCTTCTCATATTCTAAAAATAAAAAGAATACTAAAATTCCGGTCAAAAGTATTCCGAAGATCCACCATGCCCATCCGGATTTTTGTCCGAAAATAAGAGGACAGATAAGCATAAGCAGAGCAAGAATTAACAGTAATGCTCCTGTAAAATCTATACCCGTTTGTTTCTTTGTATTGCTGCTGTCCATTGTAAAATGAATCCCCAGAATGCAGATCACTGTAATCGGTACATTCACAAGAAATACCATTTCCCATGAAAAATTTCCCCAATGCATACTTAAAAGAACCCCGCCGGATAACTGCCCGATTACGGAAGCAAGACCAAATACTGAACTGAAAAGACTAACAGCCTTGGGTTGTTCATGACTGTTAAAAAGATCTTTGATCGAGGCTAATACCTGTGGAGCAAGCAATGATGCTCCTACACCCTGAAACAATCTGAAAATAATCAGCCATGTAATATCCGGGGAAAAAGCACAGGCAAGGGATGAAAGCAGAAAAGTATATAATCCCCATATAAATACCTTTTTACGGCCGTAAATATCACCAAGTCTTCCGCCGCATACAACAAGCGCTGCATAGGTAAGCCCATAAATGGCTACAACCATTTGAAGCTGATGATCACTGGCATTGAATGCTTTTTTAATAGAAGGCAGGGCCATATTGACAATAAAATAGTCCAGTGGTGAAAGAAACGCTCCGGCAATTAAAAAATTGAGCGCCTGCCACCGTTTCGGATATGTGTTCATGTTTTTTTGTGCAAAGCTACCCGCTTTATATTCTGTTAAAATTGTACTTTTGGAGGAAAATACAGAGTGCCATGAAAGGATTGCCGCTTGAAGAAATTGATGTACGGGAAATAGCGCTGAATGATGAGGAGATTATTTTTAAAACAAAAAGCTTTCTCTCATTCGTTTATATTGTCAAAGGAAAAGGGACGCTTATCTATGATGAAAGGAGTATTACATTTTCCCAGGGTAAACTTTTCATTATTCCGCAGCAGGAGGTCTATCGCTTTGAAAGTGAGGGTGCTCAGCTTATCAGCATTCAGTGTCCGGTTGAATTTATTGATAAAATCCGTTTGGAAGCAGACCGTATTGAAAGCTGTGAGAATCTGTATAAACTGCAATATATAAGTCACAATTATCATGCAAGAGCAGGATGTGTTTTCAGGAATAAAAAGGATGAACATTTTGCAGAAACCCTTATCCTGCAAATCGCGGATGAATTTAAAAATAAAGCAGAAGATTACCTTATTATCCGCAGCTGTATGTCTATTCTTCTGAATCTGATTGCCAGGAATATCATTCAGAGTGAAACCTCAGATCTGCAGGAAAATCAAAAAGCCTTTTCCATTATGAAGATCATTGCATACATTCAGCAGCATATAAAGGACCGTGAAATGACTGGAATTCAGGTTATTTCTGAACATTTTGGAATTTCAGGGAACTATTTCGGGGAATATTTCAAACAGCAAACCGGAATTTCCTATCAGGATTATCTTTTGGATTATAGGTTAAAACTGGTGGAGACCTATTTAAAGTACAGCAGTGCACGGCTAAGTGAGATTGCCTATGAACTTCAGTTCAGTGATGAAAGCCATCTTTCCAGACTTTTCAAAAAATATAAAGGTGTAACCCCCGGAAAATACAGGAAAAACTTCAAATAGCACTTTTTTTATCCCTCTTTTTCCATTACCTTTTGATAAGATCTCTTTTTCTGTTCAGAATAAAGATTATAAAACCCGAAGCTCTTTAAACACTTCAATAATTGCTTCAATAAGTCCTTTGTCTATATTTTTTTCTGATGCAGAATCCGGAAGAAGAGCCCTCAGGTCGCCGTGATCATCACGCTCGATCACAACTTCAGTTCCGTCAACATCCACATAAAGCTTATATCCGTATGAGTAGGTGGCCAGTTTTCCGTTGAAAAACAGCTCTTTACCCTTATACATTACCGGTACTTCAAATTCTTCCATTGCTGTGAGTTTTTATTCATGCTAAATTCCAGACAAAGGTCGGGAAATTTTACTTGATATCATGATACAAAATGTAATGATATTGCCAAATAATACAAATTGCTGAAATTATTTATGGGGTAAAATCTGTATATTTATCCGTAGTTATGAAAGCATTTCGAAGCAGGAATGATCAATGAATTTGAATTAAAACATTATGAAAAAGAAAATTACGCTCTTCTGGTTCAGACGGGACCTGAGATTGGAAGACAATATTGGGCTTAGCCACGCCCTCCAGTCTGATGCTCCTGTCATGCCTGTATTTATATTTGACACAGATATCCTCGGAAAACTGGAAGATAAAGAAGACCGGAGGGTAGATTATATCCATCAGGCTTTGGCAGAAATCAACATTGCATTAAAAAAATACCATTCAAAACTCAATACCTATCATGGTAAACCGATAGAAATATTCAGAAAATTAGCTGAAGAATATGAAATTACAGGGGTTTTCAGTAACAGAGATTATGAGCCTCAGGCCATTGAGAGAGACAAGGAAGCGTATTACTTTTTTAAGAAAAAGAATATTCCCTTTAAAGCATATAAAGATCAGGTAATTTTTGACAAGGACCAGATCATCAAAAAAGATGGCTCGCCCTATACCGTTTACACACCTTTTGCCAGGAAGTGGAGGGAAGCATTAACTCCTGAGCATTATCAGCCTGTTGAATTGCATTTTGAAAATCTCTTTCCACAAAAATATTCTGACATCCTTACACTGAAGGAAATAGGTTTCAAAAAAACGGAGTTTAATTTTAATAAACCGGTTCTGGATGCTGCTATTATTGATCAATATGATCAATTTCGCGATTTTCCGGCCTTACAGCATACCACACAGCTCGGAATTGCATTGCGTTTTGGAACCATCAGCATCAGGAAATGTGTGGATTTTGCACTAAAGCATAATGCGGTATGGCTTTCCGAACTGATATGGCGTGAGTTTTTTATGCATATTTTATATCATTTTCCACAGGTTGTTCATCAATCCTTTAAAAAACAATATGATAATATCCGCTGGCGCAATAATGAAAAAGAATTTAAACACTGGTGTGAAGGAACTACCGGCTATCCCATCGTTGATGCCGGAATGAGAGAACTGAATCAGACAGGTTTTATGCATAACAGGGTTCGAATGATCACCGCAAGCTTTTTATGTAAACATCTGTTGATCGACTGGCGCTGGGGTGAAGCTTATTTTGCCTTAAAACTGAATGATTATGATCTGTCTGCCAACAATGGAAACTGGCAGTGGGCGGCAGGTTCAGGGTGTGATGCAGCCCCTTATTTCAGGGTTTTTAATCCTACGGCTCAGATGGAAAAATTTGACAAAGACTTACTGTATATCAAAAAATGGCTTCCGGAGTGGGGTACCTCTGCCTATCCTAAGCCAATCGTAGAACATACTTTTGCCCGCGAAAGAGCTTTATCCGAATATAAGAATGCTCTGGCATAGATATCAGCAAAAATGCCCGGTAACAAAATGTCACCGGGCATCAACCAATTGATATTTAATATGAAAAGTTACTTACGGAAGTAACCGGCTCATCAGATTGTTTTCAGGTACAGTTCCTGTAATTCATGTGCTGTAAATGCTTTAGACGGGAGATTCTGCACAAGTTCTCCCTGCTTCATAATGCCAATATCAGTGGCAACACTTACGGCATTGAAAATATCATGAGTGGCCATTAGAACCGTTCTGCCTTCTTTACCCAGCTGACGTACAATTTCTGTGAATTCTGCTGTAGCTATAGGATCAAGTCCGCTGGTGGGCTCATCCAGAAGGAGAACTTTTGCATCTTTGGCTAATGCTATGGCAATCCCCACTTTCTGTCGCATTCCTTTGGAGTATCCTCCCAACGCTTTTTCATGGGCTGTTTCCTGCAGTCCGGTGCGCTTAAGTAATGCAGATAATTCATCTTTCTGATAAACAAATCCGGCGATTTTGGAGAAGAAATCAAGGTTTTCTATTCCTGTCAGATTAGGATATAAAAGAACCGTTTCAGGGATATACGCGAGGTGCTTTTTTATTTTTTGCGGCTCTTCTTTTACCGAAATATCATTAATGAAAGCATCTCCGGAGGTGGCTTTAATAAGTCCCAGAAGAATATTGATCGTTGTACTTTTACCTGCTCCGTTTTGTCCTAGCAACGCAAAAATTTCTCCTTTCTTTACTTCCAGGTTAAGAGAATGCAGCGCTGTAAAATCATTGTATTTTTTATGTAGATTGACGGTTTTTAACATAGTGTTCTGTATTTGTATTGTGAAAGGATGACGAATAATGCAATGAAGATGAGGTAAGGCAGAAGGATCTGTATCCAGTGTACAGGAGAAGAAAACATAAATACCTGTAGGGTCTGCTGCTCCCACGGGACATATTCTGCATTTTTTCCGGAAAAAATGAGAGGGTAAAAGAACAGTCTTTTTTTCTCATGAAATTTCTTGAGTGCCGAAGCATACTGCAAATGATTATTCATGTCAGATTTTGCTAATTGGCTTCCTGCCAGCTGAGTATGAAGGTTCGGGAGGAGGTAGCCTAAATAAGCTGCAGCCTGATTCCTTTTTTGCATTTTTTCTGTGTATTGCTGTGATGATTTTGCAGATTCAAGATCTCCCATATGCTGCATGGCATAATACCAGGTCCAGGTGAATGCGTCATTTTCTTTTACGGTAAAATTTCTGTATTGGGGGTAGGCTTTGTAAAACTTTTCCATCGTAGGAAGCTTAGCTTCATCCCATTTGTTGTGATACCCCTCCCTCTGTTCCATAACAGCTTTAAGGGATTCATTAACCGGATAAATTTTTTGTATCAGAATATTACTGCTCATGGGAATGATAAAATTAATTGCTACCCATACGATCAGGAGAATTAATGCATTCTGAGCGGATGATTTACGGAAAGAAACAATCCACCTGCATAGGGCAAACCAGCACAGAATATAAAGCCATCCGCTGATTAGAAAAGCAATGTAGAAGGAATTGAAAGGTATTTTTATCCAGATCGAAGCAGTGATAATTAATGCCAGATAAACAATTGTCACGGCTGTAAATCGAATGAACATCTTCTGATCCAGAAGCTTTTGTAAATTGCCGCTCTGAACAGAAAGAAGTTTCCACGTACCCCTTTCTTCTTCCTCAGAGATCAGATTATAACAGAACGCCACGATCACCAGTGGAAAAAGGAAAACAATAACAAAGCTGAAGTCAAAATTTCCTACCGCGGCATTGCCGGGATTGTAAAAATCGGAATTGTAACGCTGTTCTTCCAGATTTCTTATGGTTACCCCCTGGATAGAGGGATTCAGATCACGCATTCCGATGTTTAAAGCAGCCAGTCTGGGGGTTTCATTCACCAGATTGAATTTAATATAATAAAGTACCAGCCCCAGATCATCCTTATGAAATGTTGTATTTCTTTCTATGCTTTCTTTTTGATATGCTCCGCTTTTGGAGACGGTATCTTCGTTTCTGTTCAGAAATTTTTTTCCGGTATAAATAGCCATAAGCCCGGCCATCAGTAAAAAAAACAGGGCAATGACATAGGCTTTAGTACGGTAAAATTGGGTATATAAATAACGATTCATTTAGATTAGTTTTAATTTTCTTCCACTTATTTCTATTGCAATTACGCATAGCATCAACCATAGAACTAATGCAGCACCCGGTATGGGCTGTTCTTTCAAACTGTCCAGAACAGGAGTATACCGGTACTTAAAATCCGGGAACTTTTCCCAGTTATCTTTGTCAATTACGGCAGGAGGACCTCCGTTTTCCGGTTTGATATTGCTGATTTTCTCAATTTGTAAATCATTTAAATGCTGGGCCATCTTATAACGATACTCTTCTGCCTGCTTTTGAAACTGGTTATAAGAAAAGAAATCTGTACCGGTTGCAATCATAGAAAAGTTTTTGATGGCAGTTGCAGGATTAATCAGTCCTGAAAAATCCGTCAGATTCTGCTGTTTGCGGTAAATATTCTGCAATTCTTTCTGATGCCTGATATAAATATGGGAGCTTATTTTCTCCCCTTCCTTCATGACGAATCCGCCGTAGTTGAAGGGAAGCTCATTGGTTGTTTTCACATGATAGGCAGCCAGTAAGGAATCTTTCATCTTTTTAAAATGAGGATCATCGGGATTATGGCTGTCTCCGGCTTTTAAAATGTCCTTTTCCAGAGATGTTTCGAAAGCAATCCGCGAAGGTGCGGGATATAGATTCTGTGCAGCAAACTGGATTCCTTTAGGCAAAACAATGATAAAAAGAAGCCAGAAACCGATGAGGCTTATCAGAGCTGCTGAAGTAGTTTTGGTGTTCGCAGAAACCACAACAGTCAACGTGCTGACAAAAAAATAATAGATCATATAAGCTGGTAACAGGAAAGATAACCGTAATACAATATCCCCGGTACTGGTTGTCTCAGACATGAAAGCAGCCATAAAAACAATAGGAACCACGGGGATCAGGAAACATAATGAAAACAACCAGAGTCCCAGAATTTTCCCCCACACAATATCTCTTCCGGAAGTTCCCTGTACGCTGACGATCTTTAAAGTGGCATTTTCACGCTCCTGCACAATTAATCCAAATCCTGAAAAAAGAATAATCAATGGAACAATGCTCTGCAGAATAAACGCGCTGCTAAATGCTCCGAATCTGACAAGAGTACCCGAGCTTCCGGCTTCCGAAAGATTGGCCGTATTCTGTTTATGGGCTTCCAGAAATATCACATTTCCAAGATAATCATCCAGACCGTTGTCAAAAATATTCAACGGATGCCCGATTCTGAAAACCAGATAGCCATAATGAGCCATGCGGTGCGGGTGCTTATCAGGCCTGTGCTCCCAGCTTTCCCGAACTTCTTTCCGGTATTCCTTTATGTTGGAAAAGGAGTCCGTATACTTTGTATATCCTATACCAATACTCAGCAGACAGAATAAGAGTACGGCAATAGTGGTGAGAAGATTCTGTTTTCCTTTAAACAAATCCTGCCAGGTTTTTCTCACCATCAGTTGTAAGTTTGAAATAGCCATAGTTTAAAATTTATAAGTAGCAGTTAGTAAATAATTTCTTGGAGTTCCCGGAAATAATCTGAGATAGTTCTGTGCTCCGATCCAGTAGACTTTATTGGTGATATTATTGAGATTAAAAGAAAGCTGTACTGTCTTTGCCGGTGTATAATACAGGGCAGCATCTATAGTTGTGTAGGCGGGAAGCTCAAAACTTCTTGTGAACCAGGGAATTTTGGAGCTCTGGTAGAGCACGCCGGCACCTATTCCAAAGTCTTTCAGAAATTCCATGTTTGAGAAATTGTAGCGCGTCCAGATCGTAACCGAATTTTTAGAGGTATTTTCTTTTCTTTTGCCTATGAGATCGCGGTTACTGTCATCCAGTATTTTAGCATCAATATAGCTGTAGCCTCCGTAGATATGCCATTGAGGAAGAATATGCCCGGAAAACTCAGCTTCGAATCCACGGCTTCGGTCGGCACCACGCTGTATAAGTTCATCGGGTTCAGAAGGATTATTGGCATTGATTAAGATATTTCTCTGGTTGATCTCATACACCGCAAGATTCAGTGAAATTCTGCCAAAAAGCTGCGCTTTGATTCCCAATTCTTTAAGATCAGAGGTCAAAGGTTTAAACCGTGCTGCAGATCCGGTAAGATTTGATGTGTTGGGCATTAATGTCACCGTATTGGATTGTGGCTGGTATCCGGTGAGATAAGTTCCATACAGGTTAATATTCTCGGTTAGACTGTATGTAATACCCAATCTGTAGAGAAGTTTATTATTTTTAAAAGATGACTCATTGGATTCTTTATAGCTGGTAATATCCTGAAACCATTCCTGGCGGATGCCAGATAGTATTTTAAACTTTTTCCAGGTTAAAAGATGCTGTATATACGCTGCGTGGGTGGTAGTAAGCGCAGAAGGTAATGATGTAACTGCATTAAGCATGTTAAAATCAGTACCCTGATAATTAGAAGCTCCTGGATTCAAATCAAATGGTGTGACATTAGGTTTAGGAATTACCGTTCCATTATAATTGACCGTCTGATAATCAGCTGCTTTGGCTGGATTGTAAGAAGATGCTACAGAGCCATTCTTTAAAAGAAAACCTCTTGCTGCATTCTGCTGTCCGCCCTGTCGTTTTTCCCATATCTGGCTGTCGTAGCCTACCAATGCCTGATGCTGAGCAGAACCCGTCTTGAATTTGAAATTAAAATAAGCGTTGATGTTATCTGTTGCCCAGTTTTGCTTTCTTTGAACAAACTGCATCATGGCAAGACTTGAAACCGGTTTATTATCCATATCAGGGACAAAAGAGTTGGTTGTTCTGTGTTCCTGAAGATTTTCTCTCCAGTATTGTTTCATATAGGAAGCATTAAAACTGATGGATTGATTAAAATGATGCGCAACAGTTCCCATTATGATAAGTTCCCTTGTTTTGAAGAAATCATCCGGAGCTCCCAGGTTCAGACTTCTTGGAGTACTGTATAGGTCTGTTTTTCCTGCGGACGCACCGAAAATAGGCTGCCCCCTGTCCAGGTTTCCGTACAAATCATTGAAAATCAATTCCACATTTACCGATGTTTTTTCGTTAGGAACAAATGTGATGGAAGGAGAAATCAGAATACCGCTGTTTTTAACATGATCCCTGAATGACTGAGCGTTCTGGTATGCTCCGTTAAAACGGTATAACAAAGTTTTGCTCTTATTTAAAGAGCCTGTGAGATCTGTGGTAACACGATAGGTCTCAAAACTTCCGCCAGACAGGCTGATTTCGTGACGGGGGCCTGACAATGGCTTTTTAGTAACCATGTTGATGGTTCCTCCGGGATCAACACTGGACATGGTGATACTGGCAGGTCCTTTAAAAACTTCCACCCGTTCAATATTGGAAGTCATGGGCTGCAGAAAATAATATTGCCTTGTCCGCATTCCGTTGATGATCTGGCCTTCTTCATTTTGGCTGATTCCCCGGATGTTATATTGATTATAATAGCTGGAAGGAGAGACTCCGTTCACATTTTTCATTACCTCTCCAAGCTGGAAGGCCTGTCGGTCTGTGATCAGCTCTTTGGTAATGGTATTGAGCGTTAAAGGCAGATCTTTATTTTTCATCGCGATTTTGGTGGCCGCAAAAGAATAATCAGAACTGTAACCTTTTGATTTTCTTCCGATAACCTCTACGGTTTGTACCGCTGTAGATAAAG
The DNA here is from genome assembly GCF_900108365.1 of Chryseobacterium culicis. Taxonomy (GTDB): domain Bacteria; phylum Bacteroidota; class Bacteroidia; order Flavobacteriales; family Weeksellaceae; genus Chryseobacterium; species Chryseobacterium culicis. The sequence continues at coordinate 328,401 of NZ_FNWQ01000002.1, forward strand.
AATCTTCAGGGCGGGACTGCGCATACAGAAATGATGATGCGGTGATGAAACTTACACTGAAAAGCTTCACAGGATTTAGGGAAATACAATGAATTATTCCCGAATAATTAAAATTACTGGTAATCATGAATAGGAATGTACGGGCTGTGAGTGAGCCCATTAATAAAAGGATATCCTTACTGTACAGATACAGGTATCCACGGAATGACGATACAGACTGAAAAAATCTGTAAAGAAAATAGTAGGCAGCTTAGATTAAGCGGCCGCGAAAAATGTAGATGGGGGAGCTCTGGAGCTGAAAAAATCCAGAAGGCAGCGATATGAAATCGCTTTTGGTTGCGGCATTTCGCAATCATTGTTACAATCAATGGCAAAATCCAGATTCAACGGTTCAGGGAGAAGAATAGTAGTCATCTGCATATGAAGTGCACATTGGCATTCGTCGTCCTGAGAAAAGGTAGGAATTTTCTCTTCTTTTGATCCCTTTTTATAGAGTAGCTTACTTTTGGCATGCCTGGCATGATCGATACACGTAGTTACGCCGCTGACATTCGAAATCAATATCAGAAGTAAAGAAAAAACAAAAAAGACTCTGAGAAATTTTTGCATAATAGAAAAACAAATGTACAATTTAATTTGATAAAAATTGAATTGTGAACGAAAAGCAGCTAATATTTTTAGTTCTCACTTTACATAAAGGCAAATAAAAAAGCCGAAAGCAAACTGCTTCCGGCCGTGTATTATGTACTTTATCCGCTATGGAATCAAAACAGCTCTGCCTTTGATTTTTCCGTTTCTCATTCGGTCGTATACTTCATTGGCCTCGTCCAGCCTGTATTTTTCAATTTCAATATGAATCTTTTTCTGTCTTGCCAATCCTACCACTTCCATGAGCTCAACTCTCGATCCCCAGTAAGGATTAGTCATGCTCACCCCAAATGGCAGACCGGACATGCTGTACTGATAATGACCGCCACCTAATCCAACAATGGTAAGATCTCCGTCCAGGCTCACAATTTTAGTGCCAAGCTCGATGGTTGAGGTAGCTCCTACAAAATCAATAACTACTTTCGCTTTTTTAATACCGGTAATTTTCTGAATCTGTTCTGCAGCATCTGCATCTTTTGAGTTGACGGTGAAGGCTGCTCCCAGTTCTTTGGCAAAAGCAAGTTTTTCATCCGTTACATCACACGCAATAATTGTGCTGCCGCTAATTTCCCTAAGAATCTGAAGTGCAACATGCCCAAGTCCTCCGACTCCAATAACAACAACGTATTCATCGGCTGTCAATTTAGACAACGATCTTTTAATTGCTGAATAGGGGGTAAGGGCTGCATCAGTAAGCGGAGCGGCAATCACCGGATCCAGATCGTAGATAGGAACTAATAATCTTGAAGAAGGTACTAGCATGTACTCAGCCATTCCTCCATCTAATCCCAAACCTCCGCCATAAGCCATTTCGGACTGATGATCACAATAGTTTTCCTTGGATTGCTGGCAGGGTTTACAATGACCGCATCCCCACGGGCCATACACCAGAACCGCATCTCCTTTTTTATATCCTTTAACATCAGGCCCTACTTCTTCGATCCAGCCTGCATTTTCATGTCCCAATGTAAATACAGAACCTCCTACAGTTCCCTCATCAATAATGTGGAGGTCAGAGTGGCATACGCCGGCGCCTCCAATTTTCAACAACACTTCATCTCCATTAGGAGTGGGTTTTTCCATATCATTTACTACACGGACATCTTTGTGCCCGAAAAAACGTACTGCTTTCATAACTTACTATTTTAAAACTTATATCTTAAATATACGAAAATGGTTTTGGAATTGCGCCTATTTCAAGGCATAATAATCTAATATATCTCATGAAATTAAGAATAAAATACAGCTGATATTTGCTTTAAAATTATTATTGTCAGCAGAACCGTGAAGTTTTATGGGATATGATTGAAATCATATTCGATGGTGTTGACACTTACTTATATTTGGCACATAGAAAATTTCATATTTCTGACAAATTACAGTATAACCTTCCGATTATTCGGGAGGTTTTTTTATGAGCATATTTAAATGTTCGGCTTCTGTAGCCCCGTTCGGGAAATTCAGTTTAATAGATACTGACCAGGAACTGAACTTTTATTTCTGTTATCCTTACGGTTTCCCGTAATGTGGAAGCCTTTTATATCTTTAAATTTACCAATGATATATAATTAAAAGTACAAGAAGTTTTTTTTATCCTCCCTTACGGGAGGGTTTTTGCTTTATGAGTAAACTCATATTTTGCTTAGGCAGAATGTTTTACCTTCATTCTATCAACAATTCATTTTTGCATAAACACTTTAACCTCCCGATGCTATGGGAGGTTTTTTTATAAAAAAAGATACCACAAAAACGCGATTTCATTAAACAGTGATGTTTATTGGCACACGCATTGTTAATGTTAATACAAGTTTTTAGAGATAAAAATTATTTAACACCACATCACTTTTTTATAGTTCAAATTACATTTAAACCTCCTTTGATGGAGGTTTTTTTATTTTAATAAATTCTCTGGATTAAAATTATAAGAAACTCATAAAACCAATGGTATAGATTTATCGTATATAAGATAGAAGGCAGAATAGTTTACTTTAAAAGTTGTTTAAATAAAGCTCATTGATGAAGTCGATTGCAGAACAGTCTTATATGTCTTATTTTTGCACCCGATTCTCATTTAATTTGAGTTTTCATGGTTATTAGTTTTTTTATCCTCGGAGATTTCCGGGGATTTTTGTTTTTAAGCAGCCAATTTTGAGAATTAGTACGATTGGCATAGGAGTTTATCCGGGCATAAATTGCAGCCTCACCAGGGATCGAACCTGGATCTAAAGTTTAGGAAACTTCTATTCTATCCATTGAACTATGAGGCCATATCCACGTCTTAAAATTACAAATTATTTGCAGGAATAGCTTCATGGTCAGACCATTGATTTCAAAGTGGAACTTAAGCATCCGATGCCCAAGTATGATTCAGAACATCTATAGCATGAGTTTCTTCGAAATAATTAAGGGCTTTTTACGTATGACGAGCGGTGCCATTATTATTTCGACCATAAAATGTGGTATGAATTAGTTATTCATAATACTTTAAAAATTGCTATGTTTTGAAATATTGTGAGTATTTTTGAAGTTCGAATATCTGTAACTAATTATTGATTTTAACTTCTATGATTTTAATTGTTGATGACAATCAAAGTAATCTCTATTCACTGCAAAAATTACTTGAATCCAAGGATTTTCAGGTGGAAACCGCCAATTCCGGCGAAGAGGCTCTGGGCAAAGCCCTCAAAAACGACTATGCCCTCATTATTCTGGATGTTCAGATGCCTGATATGGATGGCTTTGAAGTAGCAGAAACGCTGGCAGATTACAGTAAAACAAAAGAAGTTCCTATTATATTTTTATCTGCGGTCAATACAGACAAAAAATTTATTACGCAAGGCTATGCTTCAGGTGCTAAAGACTATGTCACCAAACCTGTAGATCCTGAAATCCTTTTGCTTAAGGTGAAAACATTCTATAATCTTCAGGAACAGAATATAGCCATGAAAAAGACCCAGCAGAATCTTGAACTGGAGGTGAAGGGAAGACGCGAATCACAGGTGACGATGAAATCTCAGATTGACCATTTTCACTTGATGCTGGAGTCGCTTCCGCAGATTGCATTCACCCTGAATGAAGCCGGAAATGTAGATTTTGTGAATGGTAAATGGTATGAGTACTCAACCTCAGAACATAATTTTCCGGAGATACATCCGGACGACCCGGATATCAATGAGGAGTTTCAGAGATGCAGAAAAAAAGGAAAAGCTCTTGAACTGGAAGTGAGAATTAAAAATGTAGCTGCAGGCGATTACCGCTATCACTTACTTAGAGTAACGCCCGTATATGATGAAGACCGTATTAAAAACTGGGTGGGGACTTTTACAGACATTGATGATCAGAAGAAAGTTGAAAAAGAAAAAGATGAATTTTTAAGTATCGCAAGCCATGAGCTTAAGACTCCTTTAACAAGTATTAAAGCATATGTACAGTTACTGGAAAGAAAATTAAAGCTCGACAAAGAAAGCTCTGAAGCAGGGTTTGTTACAAAAGTTCAGGGTCAGATTGAAAAACTGAACACGCTTATTACGGATCTCCTCGATGTTTCTAAAATAGAAAACGGCAAGCTGAAAATTAATAAAAAACCGGTAAATCTGGAAAATTTAATAAGCAATGCTATTGAAACCATAGTACAGACCCATGATCAGCGTGAAGTGAAAATTGAGCGTCATGGCACCAAACCTGATATTTTAATCCCTTTAGATGAAATCCGTATAGAACAGGTGCTGATCAATTTTCTGACCAATGCTATTAAATATTCCCCCGATAATAACCAGGTTATTGTGACCACCTTTGTAGATAAAGAAGCAGAAGAAGTAAGGGTGAATGTAACCGACTTTGGAATTGGTATTCCTGATTTTAAACAGGATGCTGTATTCAAAAAATTCTATCGTGTAGAAGAATCTTCGCTGCAGTTTCAGGGAATGGGGATCGGATTGTTTATCTGTTCCGAAATCATCAAGCAGCATCATGGAAGCGTTGGCGTTTCCAGTATCGTAGATGAAGGTTCTACTTTTTATTTTACATTACCACTAAACTAATTTTAATGCCGAAAAAAATAATAAGAAATCTTCAGTTTGGAGTAGGTCTGTCACTTTTGATTTTAATAGCCAGTTCACTGGCCTCTTACTGGAGTATCCAGAATCAGATGACTCACCGTGAAAGTCTCTCCAAAAGCAGACGTTCTATAACAGCCGTGAAAGATGTGCTGGTTGCATTACTGGATGCAGAAACAGGAAACAGGGGGTATCAGCTCACCGGAAGAGAAGATTTCCTTGAGCCTTACAGACGGGGAGTGAGAGAATATTCCAAAGCTCTGGTACGCGCTGAATCTTTAGGAATAAGTGATCAGAATCAACTGCAAAGGCTTGCAGGCTTAAAAACTGCAGTTGATCAGGTGATGGGAAATCTGAAGCATTTGGTAGAGAACAGACGCAAAGGCATTATTATGACACAGCAGCAGATTACTGAGGGTAAAGCCTATATGGATCAGTGCCGTAAAATTGTCAATGGTTTTGTACAATATGAAGAAAGCCAGCTAGAAATTAAAAATAAAGATCTTAACCGTTCATCCGGTACAACTGTTCTTTTTATAGTCTTTTCCGCAATAGCAGCAGTAGTGGTAACTACATTCTTCTATTTAAAAATGCGTGCAGACCTTATCCGAAGAGATAAGCTGGAAAGAATGCTTAAGCAGAAAGATGAAGAAATGACGCGCCGTGTAAGTGCTATTCAAAAAATTGCCAACAGGGTTGCTAATGGTGATTACAGTGAGAAAGTAGTGGATAATGCTCAGGATGACCTTGGAGATCTTGTGGGGTCTCTTAACAATATGACAGAATCCCTTAAAACCTCTTTTGAAAAAATTAATAAAAGTGACTGGCGCCAGAAAGGTCTTGCTTTACTGAACGAATCCCTGGTAGGGAATAAGACAGTGCAGGAAGTTTCTAATAAATCCCTGATGCAGCTGATTGAATACGGAAACTGTATTAATGGTTCCCTGTATTTATATGATGAAGGTATTTTAAAACTGAATAAAGCATTTGGGCTTGAACCCAATATGAAAAAAGCTTTTGAACCAGGAGAAGGAATGGTGGGGCAGGCTTTTGTAAATGCTAAAACGCAGGTATATAATAATCTTCATGAGGATGACTTTGTAGTTACTTTTGCCAGCAGTACAATAAAAATTTACGGTATCATTCTGTTGCCTCTGTATGCAGACGGCCATATCATCGGAGTATTGGAACTTGGTTCTACCTCCAATTATGATGAAGACAGAATAAGTTATTTTGAAGAATGCTGCGTCAATATAGGAATTGCCCTGAGCGCCGCAAAAGGGAGAGAAAAAGAGCAGCAGTTATTGGAAGAAACCCAGGCACAGTCTGAAGAACTGCAGGTACAGCATTCTGAGCTTGAAAATCTGAATACAGAACTGGAAGCACAAACACAGAAACTTCAGGCTTCTGAAGAAGAACTCAAAGTGCAGCAGGAAGAGCTGATGCAGGCCAATGCGGAACTGGAGGAACGTTCAAGACTGCTGGAGGAGAAAAATCATCTGATTGCGGAACGGAATAATGAGATTCAGAAAAAGGTAGAAGAACTGGCATTAAGCACCAAATACAAATCTGAGTTCCTGGCCAATATGTCCCATGAATTGCGTACGCCGCTGAATTCAATTCTTCTTTTATCTCGTTTAATGACGGAAAATCCGGAGGAAAACCTTAATGAAGATCAGGTAGAATCGGCAAAGGTAATTCATAGTTCCGGTACAAGTTTATTAACTCTTATTGATGAAATTCTTGATCTTGCAAAAATAGAATCCGGTAAAATGACACTTGAGTACCAGGATGTCATGATTGAAGAAGTGGTAAAGGACCTGAAAAGCCTTTTTAATCCGGTATTTCAGGAGAAGCATCTTCCATTTAATATCGAGATCGAAGCCAATGTGCAGAAAGTAATTGAAAGCGACCGTCTCAGAATTGATCAGGTATTGAGAAACCTGCTGTCTAATGCTTTAAAATTTACAACAAAAGGAAGCATCGGTTTACACATCAGAAAGCATTCTGAAAAACCTGATTTTATCGTTTTTTCCGTAAAGGATACAGGAGTTGGAATTGCAGAAGATAAGCAAAAAATTATATTCGAAGCATTTCAGCAGGCTGATGGCTCAACCAAGCGAAAATTTGGAGGAACAGGTTTAGGACTGTCGATCAGCCGTGAAATCGCCAAACTACTCGGCGGTGAACTCGTTTTGAAAAGCGAGGTTGACAAAGGAAGTGAATTCAGTTTTATGATTCCTGTACATGCTGTGCCTGAAGTTACTCATTCTGAAACCGACCACGACCTTGTAGAAGTGATCCGTGAAGACGTAGAAGAAATTCAGCATATTCTGGATGAGGGAGACGCAAAAATGATTCCTTTGAATACCCTTGAAATACCGGAAGATGTAGCGGACGACAGAGAAAACATCCAGGATGGAGATAAGGTAATCTTGATTATTGAAGACGATATCAATTTTGCAAAAGCTTTATTAAAATATGCCCATCTGCAGAAATACAAAGGGGTAGTTGTGGTGAGAGGAGATCATGGTCTTTCTGCGGCTCAGAGGTATCATCCGCACGCCATTTTACTGGACGTTCAGCTTCCTGTAAAAGATGGCTGGGAGGTGATGGATGAGTTGAAATCTGACCCTTATATCAAGCATATTCCTGTTCATATGATGTCTGTTCTTCATCTTAAAAAAGAAAGCCTCATGAAAGGTGCCGTAGACTTTATTAATAAGCCGGTAGCGCTGGATAAAATGACGGATGTATTCAGAAAGATCGAAGAAGCCTTAAATAAAGGATCCCAAAAAGTCCTGATTGTAGAAGAAAATGCCAAACATGCCAGTGCCCTGTCTTATTTTCTGAGCAATTTTAATATCTCCTTATCCGTAGAGCATACGGTAGAGGATAGTGTGAAAGCACTTACTTCTGATCTTGTGGACTGCGTTATTCTGGACATCGGAAGTTCAAAAGCAAACGATTACCACGTAATTGAATCCATAAAGAGCCATGAAGGATTGGAAAATCTTCCCATTATCATCTTTACAGAACATCATTTATCCAAAGAAGAAGAACTTAAAATAAAGCAGTATGCAGATTCAATTGTGGTGAAAACTGCCCATTCGTACCAGAGAATTTTAGATGAAGTAGGGCTGTTTTTACATCTGGTAGAAGAGAAAAACAATTCTTCCGAAAATACTGCAGGGAGAATGCTGGGTTCTTTAACGGAAGTGTTGAGCGGTAAAAAAGTGCTCATTACGGATGATGATGTACGCAATATATTTTCTTTAACCAAAGCACTGGAAAAATATAAAGTGGAAGTTATTGTAGCTATGGATGGAAAACATGCCCTGGAGCAGATTCACCATAATCCCGATATAGATGTAATCCTGATGGATATGATGATGCCGGAAATGGATGGCTACGAAACCATAAAGCAGATCAGAAAAATGCCCGCATTTAAGAAACTGCCTATTATAGCGGTTACCGCAAAGTCAATGATTGGAGAGCGCGAAAAGTGTATTACGGCAGGAGCTTCGGATTATATCTCAAAACCTGTAGATATTGATCAGCTATTGTCGCTGCTTCGCGTTTGGTTGTATGAAAGTTAAACAGATAAAATTCTGATGAATAAGAAAATTTTAATTGTGGATGATGATCCACGCAATATATTCGCACTGAAGCTAACCCTTAAGGCTCGTGGATATGCCGTTGAAACCTGTACCATGGCTCAGGTAGCTTTGGATATGCTAATGGCAGATCCTCAGTTTTCCGTAGTGCTTATGGATATGATGATGCCTGGGATAGATGGTTACGAGGCAGTGAGGATCATAAGAAAAACCCCGGAAATCAAAGAGATTCCGGTTATTGCTGTTACCGCACAGGCAATGCCTGAAGACCGCCAGAAATGTATTGAAGTAGGAGCTAATGATTATGTTTCGAAACCAATTGATGTAGACCTGTTAATATTGGCAATAGAAAAACTTTCATAGATGCTGGAACCTAGTATCGTAAAAGATAAAGAAATAGAATATCTGATCAACGATGTTTATGAGATGTATGGCTATGACTTTTCCGGTTATAGCAGGGCTTCATTTAAGAGAAGAGTTAACCGTATATGTCTTTTGGACCGGTTTACCAGCTTTGCGGAACTTAGGTATACCATTATGAACGATGCGGAGTATTTAAAGCGTTTTGTAGAAGAAGTTACGGTAAATGTTACGGAAATGTTCCGGGATCCTTCTTTTTTTAAAGCACTCAGAGAAAAAGTTCTTCCTCAGTTAGGTACCTATCCGCTCATCAGGATTTGGATTGCAGGCTGTTCAACGGGAGAAGAAGCTTATTCCATTGCCATTTTGCTGAAAGAAGCTGGCCTGTATGATAAATGCCTGATTTATGGTACAGATTTAAATCCCGCGGTTCTTGAAACAGCCAGAGCCGGTGTTTTTCCGTTGTATCAGATGAAATTATATTCTGAAAACTATATGCTTTCAGGAGGTAAAAAAGATTTTTCTGATTATTATACAGCCAATTATGACAGTGTAAAATTTGATAAAAGCTTACAGGAAAAACTGATATTATCAACTCATAATCTGGTGTCAGACAGCTCTTTCAATAGCTTTCAGCTGATTATCTGCAGAAATGTGCTCATCTATTTTGACCGAGAACTGCAGGAGAGAGTATTTAAGCTTTTCGACAACAGTCTTGAAAATTTAGGCTTCTTAGCGCTGGGAGCAAAAGAAACACTTAGATTTTCCACCATAGAAAAAAATTATCATCAGCTGGAAGATCAGAAAATCTGGAAAAAGCTTGATCATCATTAATAGGAAGTGCTATGAAATCACAAATGAACATTGAACTTATTGTTATAGGAGGATCGGCAGGAAGTCTACAGGTTATCATTGAAATGATTAAAAACCTGAATGATGTCCTAAAAATCCCGATAGTTGTTGTGCTTCACCGTAAAGCCCAGTCAGGAGATATCCTGCGGACTTTATTGCAGCAGTTTACTAAAATTCCTGTGATAGAAGCAGAAGATAAAACCGGAATCGAAAGCAATGCGATATATATTGTTCCGGCTGATTATCATCTGCTGTTTGAAAACAAGAAAAATATGTCATTAGACAGCTCAGAAAAAATGAATTACTCCCGCCCTTCAATAGATGTTACCTTCAGGTCAGCAGCAGAAATTTATGGGAAAAATATGGTTGGAATTCTTTTATCAGGAGCCAATGCGGATGGAGTAGAAGGGCTGTGCTACATTAAAAAAAACAACGGACAGGTGTGGATTCAGGATCCAGAAACGGCAGAGGTGAATTATATGCCTAAACATGCCGTAGAAGAAATTAATTATGATCTCATTATCAAACCGGATAATTTGGCAGATTATATCAATCAATTGTAATAAGAGTAACCTTAATAATATGAACAAAAAGAAAATTTTAATTTTTGATGATGATGCTGCTATTTTGGAAGTGATTACCATCATATTTGAAGAGAATGGCTACGAAGTCAAAATTTCGGAAACTTCGCATGACATTCTGGAAAAAGTAGCCGACTATCATCCGGATGTTATTCTCATGGATAACTGGATTCCGAAAATAGGGGGTGTAGAAGCCACAAAACTTCTGAAAAACAGTGAAGAGTTTAATCACATCCCAGTAATTTATGTGACTGCAAATAATGACATTGCTGCTTTAGCTGCCGAAGCCAGGGCGGATGATTATGTTTCAAAGCCTTTCAATCTGGATGACCTTGAAGAAATGGTGGCAAAACATATAAAAGAACAGGTATAAATCTTACAGTTTTCTAATATAAAAAGGCTGTCTCCTCTGTTTGTATTATCAAATGCAGGAGACAGCCTTTTATTTATTTATTTATTTATTTATTTTTTCAAGACAGAAATTATTTCATTTTTTGTAAGATGGTAACTGTTGATATTGTGAATTAAAGACCGTAATAAAAGATATAACTGTGGATTTCCTATAGTTGTATCAGAAAATGTCTGTACAAGAATTAATTTTTTTGAAACGATATTATGTGCAGTAGTGTACTCATTACTGAGATCAATGTCAATATTCAATTCACTTTTTACTTTGAAATTAAAATATTCATCTATTAAATACTTATCATTGATCAGATCTAAAGGTTGTATTTTTATTTCGTCCATAACGTTGATAATTAAACTTTAAAATACAAATGTTGTACCGTACAGGCAAAAAAAAGAGAAGATTATTATAAAAAATAGTATATTTGTATACTATTTTAACAACAATGAATTTTCCTTTAATAAAAGACTTTATAACGCTCCTTGAGCAGTTTGAATCAAATGCCAACCCTGATTCCTATCCAAGCACCATCGAGGGCTTTAAAGCATGGATCTGTGACGAAAAAAACACTCTGCAGCCAGCTGCCGCTGAAGAACCCTACTGGGAAGGAAAAGAAAACGGAAGAACACCCGAAAGCGCCATAAGTACATTATTGGTACATCTTAACCGCTATGCAAAAACCTACTCGAAATCTGCCATATCAGATTCTGAATTTTCTACGCAGGAAGATTTTATTTATTTAATTAATTTAAAAGCCTTTGGTGAAATGTCCAAAATGACGCTCATCAAAAAGAATATTCATGACAAGCCGGTAGGGATGCTTATTATTGCAAGACTTCTCCGCCAGGGACTTATAGAACAAACAGATTCTGATTTGGATAAACGAAGCAAATTGATCCGTATTTCTGAAAAAGGTTTAGTGACCCTCGAAAAACAAATGGAGAAGATCAGACAGGCTACCAATATTGTTGCAGGAAACCTTAATCACCATGAAAAGATGGATCTTATCCGTATTCTGAATAAACTGGATCGTTTTCATTATCCTATATTTTCAAGAAATATCAATTCTGAAGAGCTTATCAGCACGGTGTACGACGAGTATTCGTTCATGAATTTATAGCAGTTACCTCTTTATGTTCAGACTGTATACATAAAAGAATCTGCCCTTTAGGGGCAGATTCAGTAGATAATACATCTCATTTTTTTAATTAGACAACAATAAAAAGCACAGCCGACAATGCTGTGCTTAAATTTTTATTTCAAATTTAATTGCAATTTCAAGAGTAGTAAGAAAAGCAAATAAAGTTTCCACTTCGATGTTTATTACATAGTAAATGTAGTGATAATTTTAATACGAAATATCAATTTAATGTTAAAATTCACAAGTTATCCACATTTTATTGTGGATAAGTCTGCTGCTCGCTTAAAATCCAGTGTTTTGCCGTCTCAATATCCATATCCTGACCCTCTTTAGATGCTACCGTAATGTCAGGGTCAATTTTTCCGGAATAGACTTTTCCGTTTCGGTCCATTTCATAGGAAGAAGCCACGGCAAAGATTTTACCGTCACTTAATGGATAAATACTGTTGGCTGAAGTGTAACCTGCTGATGGCTGTCCAAAAAGTTTCACATTGCTTTTCCCGATAAATGCAATGGTAGTGGCTTCTCCGGAGCTGGCCGTATGAGGGCCTATAAGAACCGCTATTTTAGAATTTCCGCTTTTAAGATCATAAGGTTCCGTAATTTTGGTCGCACCAAATTGTCTGTTTTTATAGATCCATGGTGTTTTTTGGTCTTTGTATACAAAATAACCCAGTGTCCCTTCTCCAATAAGGCTTCCGAGACCTCCGATCATAGGTTCCATATTTCCTCCGGTATTGCTTCTCAAGTCTACAATCCAGCCTTTAATGGTATTTTCAGAATCCAGTTTTTTAATCATATTGTGGATCTGCAAGGCAAAATCATTTCCAACTTCCTTGTTTAAGGAACCAAAAGCCGGAACCGAAATATAGCCGATATTCTGATCAATAAGTCTGGAATCAGGCTTTGTCTCATAAATATTGCCACTTTTTTGCTTTTCTGAACGCTCTTTACCGGAAATAAATGAATGATTATCACCAGCCTGTCTCAGGTTTTGTATAATGTAGCTCAGCGCAGGGGTGGTATCATCAATGGTTTTCATTCCTTTTGATAGATTATGAAGATTGGTTTCAATATTCTGCCAGTCCAGCTTATCTGAAAAAATAGAATTCTTTTTTACAATATTTTTAAAATCCTGAATGTATTTTGCCGCTTTTTTTGAAGGTTCTTCATTTGAAAACGGAATCTTATTAAGCTCAAAATGGTCAAACCAAACAGTACCGTTTCCTGAGAGTACACCTCCAAGAAGAAGGCTTTTTACATTTTTATCAGCAGTGAAAGTTAAAGAATACTTTGTCCAGTCTTTATTCACAGCGATAGGTCTCTGCTGTGATTCGGAATTTCCAAAATCAATCATCTCTCCATTTTCGTCCTTAACCTGAGTCCAAAGATTGATTTTTCCGTTGGTGTTCTCAGATTTTACATACGCACTGATCTCTATTTTCTGCAGCTGCTGAATGTCCAGAGAAACTTTTTGAGAAAAAGATTGAAATTCTTTGGATTGATCTGTCTTTCCTGTCAGCTGCATAGAAGCTTTTCCTCCAAAATAGTGGGTGTAGTCTATTTTTCCTTCGTATGAATCTGTTTTTTTAACATTCCAGTGATTGGGTAATCCATCGGTCATATTCTCAAAACCGGCGTTTTGTATTTGAGCTTCCACCGAACAGAACAAAAATGCTGCTACAATAGTGTAGGTCAGTTTTTTCATAAGTTATTAATTTTGGCTAAAATAAAAGAAGTTATAAAAAAATCATACTATGTTAACAAAATTTTAGTAATGGTTTAGAATGATTAACAATTTTCACTGCAGCTTATCTTCTGTGAGATATTTTAGAACAAAATCAGATAACGTCTTTTTCTCCTCATCCGTCCCTTTATTATCCATATGATTATGATTAATAAGAGTGGGCTGTATCGTCATATAGTTCTTTTTCTGTTCCTGTTCGTTGGGCAGTACTCCTTCATCAGCGGGATAATCGTTGGAGCGTAAGGTATATATTTTAGGCACTGAAGTTCTGGGAAGAAACATTCTCCGGTTATCCATCGTAATCAGCTTATAGACCAGGTTAGGATGCTGATTGGTGAATAGTGCCGCCATGTCTCCTCCATTGGAATGTCCTATCAGGGTCAGGTGTTTATAATCAAGTTCGGGTTTTATCTTGGTAAGTTCATTCAGAACCAACAAAATATTATCGGAACCATTTTGCCAGAAAGGTCTTCGCACGATCTGTAAGTTTCCTTCAGTAGGTAAAAGGCGATCTGTAGCCAGCTCATGCTGTATGCTTACTGTAAAATAACCTTTTGAAGCCAGCTTTTCGGTCAGATAAGAATAAACAAAATAATCTCCGCCCTTATTAAAACCATATCCATGATTGAAGATAATGACTTGCTGATTCGCAATTTTTTTACGTGTTTCAGGATAATAAAAAGCAACTGGAATCCTACGGTTTCTTACCGGGTCCAGGAGGGTTAAAGTATCCCGCTTTACTTCATAATTGGCATTTTCTGTATTTTTCCTCTGTAGGGTACAGCTCACCATCAAAAGACAAACTGCTAAAAGAATAGATGAGTTATATTTCATGAATTGTTGTTATGAACAGAATAAAAGAATGATCTTAGCTCATCTGCAAATAGATGAGGTAATTCCAGGGCAGCAAAGTGTCCTCCTTCATTCATTTTTTTAAAGCTGACAACATTAACAAAACGTTCTGCCCATTCTTTGGGAAACTGAGCTTCACGGGGAAATACAAGTACTCCGGCAGGAACATTGCTTTTTTGATGGACCTGAGTGCCGCTCCATAAGGCAGCAGCGTCTTCTTTGTACATTCTTGCAGAAGAGCCTATAGTTTGTGTGATCCAGTAAATCATAATATTGGTGAGTAATTCGTCTTTCCCGCCAAATGCCGTTTCAATCATTTCCGGTGCAGCCCCTGCATTGGTAAAGCTAATGATCCAGGCAGCCAGCCCGATAGGAGAATCATTGAGACCATAGGCCAGAGTTTGCGGCTTGGTAGACTGTACCATGGCGTAAGCACATTCGCTGTACCACCATTGCTGGACAAACTGTGCAAACTCCTGTTCTTCTTTACTCATTGTGGTGAAATCTTCCTGACCGGTAGGGTATCCTACATCGGTAAGATGAACAGCTTGCAGGACTTCAGGGTATTTTGATGTCAGGGCTTTTACTACACCCATACCGATATCTCCACCGGCTGCACAGAATTTTTCATATCCAAGCACTTCAGTCATGAGTTTTTTCCAGAGATCAGCAACTCTTTCACTGCTGACCGCTGTTTTGCCAGAAAAGCCAAATCCCGGAATAGAAGGAATAACCAGATCAAAGCTTTGTTCACCTTCGGTAAGTAAGGGAATAATTTTATGAAAACGGTAATAGCTGTCCGGCCAGCCATGAGTAAGAATCAATGGTTTGGGGTTTTGACCTTTTCCTCTTATGTACTGAAAATGAATCAGTATTCCATCTATTTGGGCTGTATATTGAGGATGCTGATTCAATAATTGCTCATGCAGCTTCCAGTCATAATCATTGATCCAGTAGTGTACAAGTTCTTTGAGGTAAGTCTCGCTGGTGCCGTAGTTCCAGCCGGAGTCATCGGCCTGCCCGGGCCAGCGGGCATTTTGCAAACGGTTTTTAAGGTCGGTTATAACCGGTTCAGGAATGTTTACTGTAAATGGTTCCATATTATTATTGGTGTTTTGGTGTAAGTGTACTATATGAAATAAACTGATATCAAGTCTGTTATCAAAGTTAAAAACTTTATTTTTTACCAGGTATTGTCAAACTTATAATTTTTTTGAAATTTTTAATAATAAAAATCAGTAACTTTACTTTATCAAAATCTCGTAATACATATTACTGCAGTCAGAAGTTATTTTTTAGCTCTGAACAACTCAGGTTCAAATTTCTGAACCCAATACATCTGTTATATCATCTTTAAAAGCAAAGGCAACACGTCATTTGCTGTATCAACGGTCATTCGCGGGTAATCTGCGGTGATTATTGATGTTTAATAATTAAATCGAATATTATGAAAGCTAATACAATTGCCATCATCGGCGGAACCGGAAAATCCGGACAATATCTGGTACAAAACCTTCTTGAGAAAGGATATCATCTTAAACTTTTACTGAGAAATCCTGAGAATTTTATCCTTCGAAATCCTTTAATTGAAATAATACAGGGAGATGCCAGAGATACAGCAGCGATTTATAAATTGATTAAAGGTGCTGATCTTGTTATGAGTACTTTAGGCCAGCCCAAAGGCGAGAAGCCTATCTTCAGTGATGCTGCGAGAAATATTATCAGTGCAATGAATCATTATGATCTCAATCGTTATATCGTTACCACAGGGCTTAGTGTAAATACGTTATCCGACCATAAAAATGATCGGGTACAAATGGCAACAGACTGGATGTACCAGAATTATCCCGTGACCACTGCTGACAAACAAAAAGAGTATGAACTTCTTCTGGAAAGCAATCTCGACTGGACATTGGTAAGGCTGCCGCTGATTCATCTTAAAGAGGAACATTTTCCAACAGAAACAAGTCTCACAGACTGCAAAGGTGAAGGCATTGGTGCTGCGGATCTGGCGGAGTTTCTGGCATCTCAGATAAAGGGTTCGGAATACATTCGAAAAAGTCCTTTTCTGTATAATCTGAAAAACTAGAGTGTGTAGACATGAGAAGCTGTTACAATTT
This sequence comes from Chryseobacterium culicis, assembly GCF_900108365.1. GTDB lineage: Bacteria > Bacteroidota > Bacteroidia > Flavobacteriales > Weeksellaceae > Chryseobacterium > Chryseobacterium culicis. Next base: position 344,780 of record NZ_FNWQ01000002.1, read on the forward strand.
TGTGACAGCTTCTTTTAGTTTAAGAATACAATCCTTTATTTTTTACGTCCGTACATCAGGATGCGCTTAAATGCATAAATGGCCGGATATTTTGTAAATCTTTCTGCGATACGTGATTTAAATCCGGAGATGAAATTTTCTTTCTTTTCTCCTTCCAGACGTTCTAAATACGGTAATAATGCTGTTCCTGAAATAAAGGCATATAAGGCTTCGTGATCATCTGCAATGATGGGATAAACTTTCTGAAATATTTCAATGTCCTGAATTCCGTTATCAAATAATATCTGTGCATAATCATCCATTGAAAGTACCGGCGAATCACGGTTGAAATGATTTAACTGGGATGCATAAGGCTCCTCATCCGCCATTTCTGTTAAAATCTGATTCAGAATATTTTCTTTCTGCACAGGCATTTGTAGGGCTAACTGCCCATTCTGTGAAAGCAATCCAATGATTTTAGGAAATAAAGTTTCGTGGTCATCAGCCCACTGTAAAGCGGCATTGCTGAAGACAAGATCCCATTTCTGATGAGACTGAGCTGTTTCTTCAATAGACTGAAGTTTAAAATGAAGATTATCATTTTCAAACTTCTTAGATTTTTCAAGCATTTCCGCCGATGAATCTATTCCGAGAAAGGTGGAGCCTGTCAGTTTCTCAGCCAGAATAGAAGTTTGTTCTCCGGTACCACAGCCTAGATCAATGGCTTTTATATTGTTTTCAGGCTTGATTAATGCTGCTAAATCGTAAAAGGGTTTGTAACGTACATCTTTGTACTGATCGTATAATTCAGGATTCCAGGGCATAAAAATAATTTTTGTAATGGTTGAATAAAGATAGAGAATCTCCATAAAAAATCGGCTGTTTTAACGCAGCCGATTCGATTTATTTGTCCAGTTTTTCTTTGATATATTTTGCCGTATAGGATTTTTTATTTTTGGTCAGATCTTCCGGTGTTCCTGTAAATACCACTTCTCCACCGTGTTTTCCTGCCTCCGGACCAATGTCTATAATATGATCTGCACATTTAATGATATCGGGCTGATGCTCAATAACAATCACCGAATGTCCAAGATCAATCAATGCCTGTAAGGATTTCAGTAATTTCTGAATATCATGGAAGTGAAGCCCTGTAGAGGGTTCGTCAAAGATGAATAACGTTTTGTCTGTGGTAACACCTTTTACAAGGAAAGAAGCCAGTTTTACACGTTGTGCCTCACCTCCGGAAAGGGTAGAAGAGCTTTGTCCCAGCTGAAGGTAACCTAAACCAACTTCCTGAAGCGGTCTCAGTTTTGTTACGATTTTATCTTCATTATTATCTTTAAAGAACTCCAATGCTTCATCTACGGTCATATGAAGAATATCAGAGATGTTTTTTTCGTCAAATTTTACTTCAAGGATCTCATTTTTGAACCGTGTTCCTTTGCAAACTTCACATTCCAGTTCAATGTCTGCCATAAACTGCATGGAAACATTGATGACTCCTTCTCCTTTACATTCATCACATCTTCCGCCATCCACATTGAAAGAGAAATGTTTGGGCTTATAACCCATCATTTTGGCTACTTTCTGCTTGGCAAAAAGATCACGGATATCATCGTAAGCCTTTAAATAAGTAACCGGGTTTGAACGGGATGATTTTCCAATTGGGTTCTGGTCAATCAGTTCAATATTTTTGACCAGTTTTTTCGGAAATTCAACAGAATCATAGTCTCCTTTCTTACCGCCCATTCCAAGCTGTATCTGAATATCATTGGTAAGGATTTCTTTCATCAAAGTAGATTTTCCGCTTCCCGAAACTCCCGAAATAACGACAAGGCTCTCCAAAGGAACGTCTACATCTATATTCTTAAGGTTATTCTGACGGGCTCCTTTTATGTGAATCCATTCTTTTGCTTTTCTTCTTTTCTTCGGAACTTCTATTTCAAGTCTTCCGGTCAGATATTCTGAAGTAAGGGTGCTGGCTTTTTTCAAGTCTTTATAATCTCCGGCAAATACCAGCTCACCACCAAGATAACCTGCTTCCGGACCAATATCAATAATATAATCCGCAGCTCTCATTACATCCTCATCGTGCTCTACCACAATGACAGTATTCCCAAGGTCGCGAAGATTTTTCAATACTTCGATCAGATTTTCCGTGTCTTTAGAGTGCAGTCCGATAGAAGGCTCATCCAATATATAAATGGAACCTACCAAAGAACTTCCCAGACTGGTTGCCAGATTGATTCTCTGGCTTTCTCCCCCTGAAAGCGTGTTGGATGTTCTGTTCAATGTTAAATATCCTAATCCTACTTTTAATAAGAACTCCAGGCGGGTAGTGATTTCATACAAAAGTCTTTTGGCTACTTCTTTATCATGTTCTGAAAGCTTTAAACCATTGATTAAAGGTGCCAGTTCATCCAAAGGAAGTTCAATCATCGACTGAATGTTGTGTCCGTCAACTTTTACCCAGCTGGTTTCTTCACGAAGTCTCAGACCTTCACAGGTAGGGCAGAGGGTTTTTCCTCTGTAGCGCGAGAGCATTACCCTGTACTGGATTTTATACAGATTTTCCTCAAGCATTTTGAAGAAATTATTAATGCATGGGAAATTACTTCTTCCGTCACCTTTCCAAAGAAAATTTTTCTGTTCTTTGGTCAACTGGTGGTAAGGCTTGTGGATAGGGAAGTCTCCGGCTTTTTTGATGAAATCCTTTTTCCATTCGCTCATGGTTTCTCCTCTCCAGCATACAACGGCATCTTCGTAAACGGACAGTGTTTTATTGGGAACTACAAGATCTTCGTCAATTCCGATCACTTTTCCGTAGCCTTCACATGCCGGGCAGGCTCCGTATGGATTATTAAAGCTGAAAAAATGAACGTTGGATTCAAGGAACTCCATTCCGTCCAGTTCAAATTTATTGGAGAACTCCTTTACTTTTTGAGTATCTGTATTCTTTAATGAACAATAGCCGCGTCCTTCATAAAAAGCCATTTGAATAGAGTCGGCAAGCCTTTGTAAAAAGCTTTCATCTTCTTCGTAGGAAAAACGGTCAATAACAAGATTGATGGTCATCCCTTTTTCGGGCGTAAAACCAAAGCTTTCCAGATCTTCAATTCCTGCGACATTTCCATTGATTTCAAGTCTTGTGAAACCTGCCAGTTTTAAAACATTGAGGGTTTCTTTAAAATTATCCGCATCATATTCCAACGGAGCGGTCAATAGAAAAGAAGTATCTTTTTTAGAGGCCTTAATGAAGTCAATCACATCCGAAACCGAATCTTTTTTCACTTCCTCCCCGGAAACAGGTGAAAAAGTTTTCCCGATCCTGGCAAACAGAAGCTTCATATAATCATAGATCTCTGTAGAAGTTCCCACCGTAGAACGCGGATTGGAAGAAATGACTTTCTGCTGAATTGCAATGGAAGGAGCAAGTCCTTTAATATCGTCTACTTTAGGCTTTTCTAATTTTCCTAAAAACTGGCGGGCATAAGAGCTTAAACTTTCAACATATCTTCTCTGCCCCTCTGCATAAATGGTATCAAAGGCCAAAGATGACTTACCGCTTCCCGAAACTCCTGTGATAACTATCAGTTTGTTTTTCGGAATCAGGACGTCTATATGTTTCAGATTGTTAAGATGGGCATTCTTAACGAAAATCTGTTTTTTTATATCTATTTCTGTTGTGTTAGCCATATTTTGTTTATTCATAAAAAGACTGTATCGCCGTAAGGCTGTCAGTAATGGTGTTTTTCCACGGATTATTCCGGGGCTGTCATCAATTGAACTTTTACCGGTATTCCACCGATCTTCTTACCGGTAATTTTTTGAACAATGCCACAAAATTAACATTGAATAGAGAATACTTTCATTATAAAATTAAGACCCACAAAATTACGAAATTTTAGTGAAAATTGCAGGGTTATATTATTGTTAAAAATTATTATTGTTAGTGTAAAATAAGAACAGAAAAGTGGAAATATTAACCCGAAGAAAACATGGTAGTAAATCATTTTTGTGGACTTATTATTGTTGTACTGCTTATTTTACAGGATTTTACATGGCTTTCAAAAATACATTGTGTTTTTTTAATTAAGTATTGTTTTATGTTGTAAAATTATTTAAAATTGTACCCGTAAATATGTAATATAGAAATGAGAAAATTATTCAGAGATCTAGTTACACATTTAATGAGAAAAAGATAGAATTACTCCCTCACAAACAGATGCAGCTTATGCTGCATCTTTTTTTATGACAACTATCATTTGCCTGTCTTGGTGAACTCCCTTACTTTTGGACTCTGTTAAAAAAACTACGGAAACGATTATGATCAAAAAGATAGGAAGTGCTTTTTTTCTGGGATCTTTGCTTTGGGTAAATGCACAGGAAAAGACAACGGATATTGAAAGCATTGAATTTCAGGGAAAATTTATCTCCACACCTTATAAAAGTGCCAATCAGAACATCAGTGTGATTACCAGGGAAGATATTGTAAATTCTCCGGCTAAAAGTATTGATGAAATTCTTCAGCAGGTACCCGGAATGGATATCAGAAGGAGAGGTTCTAACGGGGTGCAGAGTGATATCAGTTTTCGTGGAAGTTCTTTTGAACAGGTTCTTCTGCTGCTGAACGGAATCAGGATGAATGATTCCCAGACGGGGCACAACAATATGAACATTCCTGTAGATCTGGATGACGTAGAAAGAATAGAAGTTATAAAAGGACCTGCTGCCAGACGTTTCGGACAGAATGCTTATGCCGGTGTTATCAATATCATTACCAAAACCGTCCCGGGTAAAAAAGTAAAGATCAGCGCAGACGGCGGCGATTACAGTACTTATGGACTCGGATTCAATGCTCAGATAGGAAACGAAAAATTCACCAACTCTCTTCAGGCGAATTCTGCTTCTTCAGAGGGATACATGTTCAATACAGATTATGAGATCAGGAATGTATTTTATCAGGGAAAACTGAACATCAAAAACGGAGATGTAAGAGTGCAGGCGGGTTTTTCTGAAAAGAAATTCGGGGCTAATGGCTTCTACGCTTCCAGCGCTGCAACTAAGCAATATGAGGAAACGCAGGCTTCTATCGTAAGTGTGGCACACCAGCAGACTTTCGGAAAGCTTAAACTTAATTCTAATGTATACTGGAGAAGAGGGCAGGATATGTATCTCTACGACAGATGGAACCCTGATTTCTACCGAAATATGCACATCGGAAATAATGTGGGTGGAGAAGTGAATTCCAGCTACCAGTGGGGATTGGGAACAACCGGAATTGGTGTTGAACTGAGAAAAGAATTCTTAGCGAGTAGCAATCTGGGGGACAGAAACCGTTTTGTGTCTCAGGTTTTCTTTGAACATCATTTTTCATTGCTGGATAAAAAACTGAATATCAGCCCTGGAATTTCATGGGCCAATTATTCTAAAGAGGGAAATTTCTTTTACCCGGGGCTTGATGTAGGATACAACTTCAATCCTAATCATAAAGTATACGGAAATATCGCAAAAGTGCACCGTATTCCTACTTTCACGGATTTGTACTATATCAGTAAAACGGAACAGGGAAATCCGGATCTGCGCCCGGAAAACGCATTATCATCAGAGGTGGGATATCAGTATCAGGATAGTAAAATTGCAGCTAAAGTAAGCGGGTTTTTAAGAAATTCCCGCAATTCGATTGACTGGGTAAAAAAAGATATCAATGATAAGATCTGGTTTGCAGAAAATGTAGGAGATATTAAAACCAGAGGGATTGAAGCAGAGTGGAGCCACAGGCCCGCGGAATGGCTTAAATACACGGTGGGATATACCTATATCGACAGCAAATATGAAGAAAAGAACGGTTTTGTATCAAGATATATTCTGGACAATCTGAAGCATCAGCTGGTGTCTAAATTAGAGCTGAAATTCCTGAAAAACTTCACCAATGAGCTTGTTTACCGATATAATGAAAGGGTGAACCTGGGAAGCTATAATCTGCTCGATGAAAAACTGAGTTTCGCTAAAAAAGACTATTCTGTATATGTGCTCATTAACAATATTACCAATACCCGATATACGGAAGCATTTGGGGTAGCCATGCCGCAAAGGTGGTTCCACATTGGGTTTTCTTATACAATTAATATTAAGTAGATGTTAATTTGATATGAATAAAAGTTAATATTAACAAATTGTTAAAAAATTTACATTTGCAAAAATTTTTTATGAAACGTCTTATAGGCTTAGGTTTACTACTTGGAATTTCTTTTTTTAAAGCACAGGAACATATCTCCAGCTTCAATGCAGTGACTCTGACCTATAAGTTTCATCCGAAATTTTTCCTTTATGCGGAAGGGCAGCTTCGTGGTAATGAAGATTACACCTACCCGGATTATTATGAGATAAAAGGAGGTTTAGGATATAATCTTACCAAGAACCATAAACCTTTCGTGGGGCTTGGAAGATATGTGAATTATAAAGACCACAGCTTAAGCAGAGAGGAGTTCAGGGTATGGCTGCAGGACGTTATTGATGTTAAGAAAGGAATTGTAAAGTTTGAAAACCGTTTCCGTGCTGAAAAAAGCTGGTTTTATGAGCCTAAAACAGATCAGACTTCACAGAGAATGCGTTACCGGTACCGTCTGAACATAAGTGTTCCTTTAAATTCCAAAACCATCAAAAAAGGAACTGTCTTCGCCAATGCCTATGACGAAGTGTTCTTTGTATCTCCGATGAAGCCTGCTTTCGCCAGAAACAGAGTTTATGGCGGTTTTGGCTATCAGATTGACGATTATTTCGGTATTGTCAGCGGATATCTGTGGCAGCGTGAATTTGAAGCCAAAGGAAACAAAAATTTACATTTTATTTACCTTGCGTTAAACATCAATATTGACGGTACAGACCATCACACGAAGACTTACGATTTCCCGGGTGCGGATTAATATTTCTCTATCAGATAACGATAGGCTTTCAGGTATTTGTTGAATCTTTTGATGTCTTTGGGAGTAAGTTCTCTGTTTACTCTTCTGAGGTCCATATTGTCACGTAGGTCATTCAGTTTTACAGCAACGGAAAGGAGGGATCTTTCTGTTCTTTTTATAAATTCATCATAATCTTCTTCCGGATCAAATTTCGTAAGACAGCTGATGGCAAAAATAATATATTCAGGAAACCCTTCAGCCCTTAAATAATCCAGGCTAAACTCCTGTGGATGATCTTCCACTACATCATGCAGTACGCCTACAATTTTTTCGTCCAGCGTTTTACCATAATTCATCACCCGCATTACGTGGCCAATGTATGGAGCATGGTATTTATCGGTTTGTCCTTTATGAGCCTTATCGGCTATTTTGATTGCTTTATTCAGTAATTCTTCTTTTGTCATTTCTAATGAAAAATAGAATACAAAAATAGAAAATGCCTTAAAAACTAAGGCATTTTTATTCAAATTATTTCAGATGATTTTATGAGCCGCTTTCATCCTCCACAGGAGCGTGTGGAGCATTGTTTTTTACAGATTCTATACCATTTTCCATACCGTTGTCAGATTCATACATCTGGCTCGTTCCTATAATCTGCCCGTTTCCTGCTTTAAGATTAAAATAACATCTGCCGTCACTGGCTGTATTTCTTTCGAATTTCGAATCGTCCTGAGCGTTGGTTTTTACAGATCCGATTCCGCTTTCGCAGGAAGGCTTGGTACTGTAACCCTGACTGGTTAAGATCACCTGTCCGTTTCCTGCTTTGAGATTAAACTGAAAGTCTCCGTTTGTTCTTTTAGAGATGATGAATTTTCCCATGGTAATAGTTTTGAGTTTGGTGTTTTGATTATTTTTATGGTATTAGTTTTTTAGGATCCACCTGGATTTTGTCTGGAGTAACAGCGTTTAAAATTTTGTATTGTGAATGATCTCCTGAAGGTTCTTTCAGCGCAAGATAGATAATGCTGTCATCAGGTGTTTTTACCAGCATTTTATAAAGGCTTTTCTGTTGGCGTGCTGAAGTCAGTTCAAAATTTTTAAACCGGTCTTTATTCTGAATTTTTGCCGTATCTGCTTTAGGAAACGGAAGTAACTTTTCTCTTTTTTGTGCTGTCAATGCAGCTGATATAAGGAGCAGGGGAAATAATATAATTTTCATGTGTTATTTAATTTTAAATAAAAATAATAATTTTATTTGAATAAAGCCATTGAATGTCCGTAAATTCAATGGTCATCACAATATAACATCCCGGAAAACAAAAAGCGTCTCAAAAACTGAGACGCTGAATCAAATTTATGTTATTAAGACTAATAAGCTCCTTTTTCAATATAGTGAGCGGCAACTTTTTCAGTAAGCGCTACTACATTCGGATGGTTGGTATATTTCGTAAATCTTCTCAGTCCTGAAAGCATCATTCTCTGCTCATCTCCTTCAGCAAAAGAAACGATTCCTTCTTTAGCTGCAGTAATGATTTTCTCCACTGCTTTATAAAGGTTGAGCTGAGCCATAGCTGCTTCCACAGATTCAGGAGAGAAGTGTTTCTCTGCTCTTAGTACTGCAGATTCTGCCATATAGATCTGATTAAGGATTTCAGATGCGTTAAGTAATAAATGCTGCTGTTTCTCTATATCCATCATGTATTTCTGAAGAGCCGCTCCGGAAACCATTAAGAATACTTTCTTAAGATTGGCAATAATTGCTTTTTCTTCACTCATGAATTCTGAATAATCAGGAACTTCAAATGAAGGAATACCCATCAATTCTTTGCTTATGGCCATTGCAGGAGATAAAAGGTCCAGTTCACCTTTCATCGCTCTCTTAATCAACATTCCAACGGCTAATAATCTGTTGATTTCGTTGGTACCTTCATAGATTCTTGAAATTCTTGAATCTCTCCATGCTGCTTCCATAGGAGTGTCTTCAGAGAATCCCATTCCTCCGTACACCTGAATTCCTTCGTCTGCGGTGTGCTGAGCCAGGTCTGAAACGAACACTTTAAGAATGGAGCATTCTACAGCGAATTCTTCAACCCCTTTTAATTCTGCTTCCTGATGGCTTAATCCGCCTGCTACTAACTCATCAATTTTATCCTGAACGTTTTTAGCCGCTCTGTAAGAACCTGCTTCACTTACGAAAACTCCGGTTGCCATTTCAGCAATTTTCTTTCTGATCGCTCCGAAAGTAGCAATAGAAACCCCAAATTGTTTTCTTTCGTTAGAGTACTGAATAGAGTGGTTTAAAATTCTTCTCTGTGCATCAAGACAAGCTGCAGCCAATTTGATACGGCCTACGTTCAATGCATTTAAAGCGATCTTGAAACCATTGTTTCTTTCTCCTAAAAGATTTTCTACAGGAATCTTCATATCATTGAAGAAAACCTGACGGGTAGAAGAAGCACGGATACCCAGTTTGTGCTCTTCCTCTCCGAAAGTTAAGCTTTCAGGGTTTTCAAGTTCAGATCTGTTGATAACAAATCCTGTGATATTTTTATCATCATCAATTTTAGCGAATAATGTAAATGTATCTGCAAATCCTGCATTGGAGATCCACATTTTCTGTCCGTTAATGATATAATGCTTTCCGTCTTCGGAAAGTTTTGCTTTTGTCTTTCCTGAATTCGCGTCAGAACCAGCATCCGGCTCTGTCAGGCAGTAAGCTCCGAATTTTGTTCCTGTTGCCAAATCCGGAAGGTATTTTTTCTTCTGCTCTTCCGTTCCGTAAAGAACGATCGGAAGCGTACCGATACCGGTGTGCGCCCCATAGGCCGTAGCCAGTGAACCTGTAGTTCCGGAAAGGTAGTCGCACGCAAGCATGGTAGTCACAAAGCCCATTCCAAGACCTCCGTATTCTTCAGGAACCGCGATTCCCAGCATTCCCATTTCTCCCAGTTTACGCATGGTCTCTTCAGTAAATGCATAATCTTTCTTCTCAAAACGTTCTCTTTGAGGAACTACTTCTCTATCTATAAATTCCTTCGCAGAATCACGAAGCATCTTTTGTTCTTCATTCAGTTCTTCAATACTGAAAATTTCGTTTGCAGGAATCTGTTTGATCAGGAATTCCCCGCCTTTTAATGTAGCCATATATTATTTTGTTTTTTTAAATTTTTTTTAGACATTCTGATAACAGACGAATAGATGATAGATTATTGTGGTCTATTTTCGATCTGTCTATGATCTCTTTGTCTTTTTTATTAAAATCTCTATTTAAAGTAGTTCAAAAATAGAAGCCGCTCCCTGGCCGGTTCCTACACACATAGAAACCATTCCGTATTTGTTGCCACGTCTTCTCATTTCATCAAGAAGCTGTACTGTTAGTTTGGTTCCTGTACATCCAAGCGGGTGTCCAAGAGCGATAGCTCCTCCGTTTACGTTTAAGATGTCAGGATTTAAGCCTAATTCTTTTTTGATGGCAACTGATTGGGAGGCGAAAGCTTCGTTAAGCTCGATCAATTCGATATCTTTCAATTCTAAACCTGCCTGTTTCAAAGCTTTCGGAATAGCATAAATAGGTCCCATTCCCATAATTCTAGGCTCCAATCCGGCTGCAGCATAAGCCACTAATCTAGCTTCAGGCTGCAATCCTAATTCTTTTACCATTTCTTCACTCATTACCATTACGAAAGCCGCTCCGTCACTCATCTGAGAAGAGTTTCCTGCGGTTACGCTTCCTCCATTGGCAAATACAGGTCTTAATTTTGCCAATCCTGCTAAAGAAGTATCGGCTCTTGGACCTTCATCTACAGAAAAATCAAATTTCTTAGTCTGCAGTTTCTGATTTTCGTCCAGGAAGTTATATTCTACAGGAATCGGAACAATCTGATTGGCAAATTTTCCTTCCTGGTTTGCTTTTAAAGCTTTCATATGGGATTCAAAAGCAAACTGATCCTGTTCTTCTCTGGTAATATTATATTGTTTAGCAACTTCTTCCGCAGTGTACCCCATTCCCCAGTAATAATCCGGGTTTGTTTTTGCGATATCTGTTTCAGGAACCGGCTTATAACCTCCCATTGGGATATAGGACATAGATTCTGTACCACCCGCAATGATACAGTCTGCCATACCAGCCTGGATTTTTGCTGAAGCAATAGCAATTGCTTCACTTCCTGAAGCACAGTATCTGTTCACCGTTACTCCCGGAACTTTATCGGTATTTAATCCCATCAAAGAGATCAGACGTGCAACGTTCAGCCCCTGCTCAGCTTCCGGCATTGCATTTCCTACAATAAGGTCATCAATTCTGTTTTTATCTAATTGTGGTAGCTCTGCCATTAATTTTTCAATAACAGTAGCTGCCATTACATCAGGTCTTGTAAATCTTAAACTTCCTTTTGGAGCTTTTCCAACGGCAGTTCTGAACCCTTTTACTATGTATGCTGTTTTCATTTTTTTGTTTAATTAAATTGTTTTAAGAATTTTTGCCTCGTAGAGGTAAACTGTTCATAAATCTTTGTTTTTGCTTTTTGTGGAGCTCCGTAGGAGCGATCTGTTAATCATGAATCCATTCAAATAAATATTTTGGATCATATTCTATCTCAAATTTTGACATAAAATCCAGATATTCTTCTCTAAAAGTTTTCTTTTTATGATGTTCTTCCTGATTTAAAATATATTTTACAACAGAATCAACACTGCTTTTAGAATAAGAAAAAGCTCCGTACCCTTCCTGCCAATTGAATTTTCCATTTACCCATCCTTTTTCGTTGATGAATTTTGAAGAACCCGCTTTAATATCTCTTACTAAATCTGAAACCGCAAGTGTCGGATTCATACTTACAAGAATATGTACATGGTCTGGCATTGCAAAAACTGCGAATAATTTTTGGTTTCTATTGGAAACAATACCCGTTATAAACTGATGTAATTCCTCTCTGTTTTCTCTTGAAATCAGATTTTGTCTTCCTTTTACAGCGAAAACAATTTGAATATAAATCTGAGTGTAGGTATTTGCCATACATTAACAGGCCGCCTCTACGAGGCTTTCCAATTTTTTAAATTATTCATGCTATTAACAGTTCGCTCCTACGGAGCTTCCCGTTAGTTTCTTAATGGTTTTCCATTTTGCAACATATACTGAATTCTCTCCAGCGTTTTTCTTTCTCCACAAAGCTGAAGGAAAGTTTCTCTTTCAAGGTTCAATAGATACTGTTCTGTTACTACTGTTGGTTCAGAAAGGTTTCCTCCTACCATTACATTAGCCAGTTTATCTGCAATTTTCTTATCGTGTTCAGAGATGTATTTTCCGGTTAGCATCTGGTCTGTTCCTACATAGAACATTCCTAATGCATCTTTACCAAGAACTTTTACTTTTTGCTCAATTGGCTGGGTATATCCTTGTTCTGCTAATAGTTTTGCTACTTTTTTAGCTTCAGCAATCTGTCTGTTTTTGCTTACGGAAACAATGTCTTTCCCTTTTTCAAGGATTCCCATGTCGTAAGCTTCATAAGCCGAAGTAGCTACTTTACCCATGGCAATGTTCATGAAAGCATCACGAAGTCTGTTATTTTTAACATCATCGTTGTGGAATTCTCTGGAAGTTCTTAAGGTTAATTCTTTAGTACCTCCACCGCCAGGGATTACCCCAACACCGGTTTCTACAAGACCGATATAAGTTTCTGCCGCTGCAACCACTCGATCTGCATGCATGGTCATTTCACATCCTCCACCTAAAGTCATTCCGTGAGGAGCAACTACTACAGGAATAGAAGAGTAACGTACTCTCATCATAGATTTCTGGAAGTAAGCGATCGCCATATTCAGATCATCCCAATCCTGCTCAATAGCCATCATAAGGATCATCGCCAGGTTGGCACCTACAGAGAAGTTAGCACCTTGGTTACCAACTACTAATCCGTCATATTCTTTTTCCGCCAGATCAATGGCTCTGTTTAATCCGTCAAGAACTTCGCCTCCAAGAGAGTTCATTTTGGAACGGATCTCGAAGTTGATGATACCATCTCCTAAATCTTCAATCGCTGCCCCTGAATTGCTCCAAAGCGTCTTGTTTTTTCTGATATTGTCTAAGATGATGAAAGCATCCTGACCAGGAATTTTGCTGTATTCTCCTGAATTTTTATCAACGTAAATGCTTTGCCCTTCATCGTTAACTTTGTAAAACGTTTCTACATTTTTAACCCAGTCAGAAACTTCGTATCCGGCATCTTTAGCCAGTTCAATACCTTTCTGAACCCCTACAGCATCCCAGATTTCAAACGGACCGTTTTCCCATCCGAAACCTGCTCTCATAGCATCATCAATTTTATAAACTTCGTCAGAGATTTCAGGAACTTTGTGAGAAACATAAGCGAATAATGCTCCTAAAGATTTTCTGTATAATTCGCCTGCTTTATCTTTACCGCCAATCAGAACTTTGAATCGGTCAATTGGCTTGTCAATAGATTTTGTTAATTCCAGAGTAGGGAAGGATGATTTTCCTTGAAGCTCATACTCCAGAGTATCAAGATTTAATCCGTGAATTTCAGATTTTCCGTCTGCGTTTTTCACTTTTTTATAGAAACCTTGCTCTGTTTTTGAACCTAACCATTTATTATCCATCATTTTCTGGATATAATCCGGAAGGGCAAATACGTCATTGAAATCATTCGCTTCCGCACCGCTTTGACGGACTCCGTTCGCTACCATTACCAAAGTATCAAGACCTACAACGTCAGCGGTTCTGAACGTAGCAGATTTTGGACGGCCGATTACCGGACCTGTTAATTTATCAACATCAGAAACAGTAAGACCTAATTTCTGTACATTGTGAAGAAGATCCATCATAGAAAACACACCAATTCTGTTGGCGATGAAAGCTGGAGTATCTTTGGCCAAAACTGTGGTTTTACCTAAGAATTTAGCTCCGTAATTCATATAGAAATCAATAATTTCAGGATCTGTATCGTTAGTAGGGATGATCTCTAAGAGAGGAAGATACCTTACCGGGTTGAAGAAGTGTGTACCCGCGAAGTATTTTCTGAAATCCTCGCTTCTTCCTTCTGTAAGCAGATGAATAGGAATCCCGGATGTATTAGAAGAAATCAATGTTCCCGGTTTTCTGAACTGTTCAATCTTTTCGTATACGGACTTTTTGATGTCAAGTCTTTCTACTACTACCTCAATAATCCAGTCTGTATTTTTTATTTTCGGCAAATCATCATCGAAATTTCCGATTGTAATTCTGTCTGCAAACTTTGGAGAATAAAGAAGTGCAGGACTTGCTTTTTTAAGTTTTTCAAAGTTTTCGGAAGCAATTCTGTTTCTTACTACCTTGTCATCTTTGGTCAAACCTTTTTTCTGTTCAGCTTCAGTAAGTTCAAAAGGAACAATATCCAAGAGTGATACTTCCACACCGATATTGGCGAAGTGAGCTGCGATACCGCTTCCCATAATTCCTGAACCAAGAACCGTTACATGTTTGATTCTTCTTTTCATATGTAAATTTTTATTTTTAATAAGATTATACAAACCCGGAGGTTCATCATAATTTACTTTCTGTTATTCAATAATTCGTTGGCAATTTTCATGATTTCGGTCATTACGTCCTTAAAAGTTTCCAGTTTTTCCGGAGCTATTTTTTCCATGACCTTTTTGTTGAAGTTCACAACGACTTCCTTAGACATATTTCTGGAGTTTAATCCTTTATCGGTAAGCTTAATGATAACCTCTCTTTTATCAGTGGTTGTCTTTTCCTTATAGATATACCCGTTATCTTCCAGAAGTTTGATAATTCTCGTTAATGAAGTGGGTTCAATAGCCATCTTCGGACCGAGGTTGGTACTTCGTGTTCCTTCTTTGGGATCAATTTTAAGAAGTGTGAGTGCCTGTACCGCCGTGGAATCATGTTCCTGCGCTAGTTCTGTGTACATTTTAGAGACAGCCAACCAGGTCTGCTTTAAAATTAAATCTACGTTTTCTATTTTTTCCTTATTATTATCCATCATTTTTTCGCCAATGGTTTTACCCAAATTTAATAAATATTATGCATGCATAATATTTATTAACGTTAAATTTTGTTAATAGGCTGTAAATAAACGGATTAAATTGTATGATTAGCATAATACTATGCATGCATAGTATGTGAATTAATCAAAGAAAAACGTGTATTAATGAATGTTTGTAACTAAATTGATAATTTCTTCAAAAGATTCACATTGGTAAGTAGCGGAATCTTTAGTAATTACCCAAAATGGACTCTGAAACTCAAAATTAAGGTCAGACAAGTCTTTTTGGAAGTTTTTTTGAAGCAGAGAATACAGCATTTCCTTGTGAAACTGCGGTGCAGCGATAAAAGGCGCAATAAAGGTCTCGCTGATCTGAAATAAGGATGCATTGGTAAGTTCATCATGCTGCAGCAAAATATCCTCCACAATTCCTGAATACAGATGATTTTCCTTTACATACCATATTTTATCCGCGAATTCTTTGGCCAGCCGCCAGTCGTGGGACGAGAACAGGATAAGTTTGTTCTGTTCTTTTGCCAGCTTTCTTAAGGTTTTAAGGATAATGATTTTGTTTTTTTCATCCAGATGGGTGGTAGGTTCATCCAAGATAATGATAGGTGAGTTTTGAGTAATAGCACGCCCGATAAATGCTTTCTGGAGGTTTCCGTCTGACAGGTTTTTCAAAAGCGTATATCTGTATTGAGCCAGATCCAGTTTCTCAATAATATGGGCAACTTCTTCACGGTCTTCTTTTTTTAACTCAAAATAAAAAGGGTAGTAGATATACTTTCCCAGAGAAATAAGATCTTCAACCGTATAATGCTGCGGGATAACCGATTTTGAAAAGACAATAGCAATATTTTCCGCAATTTCCTTTACGGAAAGACTTTTTACATTTTTTCCATTAATTGTAATTTCTCCTTTCAATAAAGGGATCTGATGCAGAATAGATTTGATTAATGTTGTTTTTCCAACCCCATTATTACCAATCAGCAGGCATACATCCCCAAGCTTTAAATCTGCATTAGCATTGGAGATTAAAGTAGTTTTGTAGCCGATATGAGCCTGTTTGATCTGTAGGTGCATAACTAAAATAAGAAAAGGATTATAAATAACAGAATTGGTAGAAAACTTAAAAATAAATATAAGAATTTATTTTTTTTGACTTTCCATAAAGTGTAGCTACCTAAGATAATAGAACCCCAAAAAGCAGAAGGTAGTGCAAAAAAAATCCACCAATTATGGCCCCAAGAATAAACCCAATGTAATTTCTGATTCATTCGAAACATTTTTGAATACTCCAGGATTGCAAAACTTGCGACAAACAAAATGATGTGTGCAGTAATTAATTGTTTTTGTGTTATTCTAATCTTCATTGCTTTATTTATAGTAAGATAAGTCTTGTTTAATAAGTCATACTGAAAACATCTCTGCGGATTCCTTCGGAATGACACATTACGAATATTTCCTCTTTTATTTAATGAAGTAAGTTAAGAATCTATTCTCAAAACCTGCCTGACCTTTATAATCTCAGGAGCTTTATATTAATAATTCATTTATTAATCATTGTATTTTAAACTTTATTCTGTTTCAAAAGCATCATCAGAATCACAGGAATTCCGAATACAGAGCTTATCACGTTCAATGGTATCTGTGTTTTTTCTGCCATCACAGAGAAGAACAACATGATCAGCATTCCTAACAGCATATTAAGAATCCATTGCTGCCATAATTTGGATGGGTTATAAACCAGTCTGCAGAAATGAGGAACAATAATTCCAATAAATAAAATTGGACCTAAAAATGCAGTAACAGAAGCCGAAAGGATAGAAGAGGCAACAATGATTAAAAGTTTTAACCGGTGCAGATTAACCCCTAAACTTTGGGCATAGGAATTGCCCAGAGAGTTTCCAATAAGCGGCTTTATCGCTCTGAAACAGATTGCCATTCCCACTAAAACTAAAATAAACAGGATGTAAATCTGGTTCCTCGTTACCATATTATTCGCTCCAAACGACCATAAAATATAGTTCTTCAGACTTTGATTTTCAGCATAAAACTGAAGAAGAGATACGATGGCTCCTGCAAAAGCTGACACCAAAAAACCGAAAATAATAAGATAAGACTTGTCCTGAAATCTGTTTGACATGGACAGCAGTATCAGCATTAACAATACACTGCCTCCAATAGCAGATAAGCTGAGAAAACTGTTCTGCAGAAATTCAGGAAGAAGAATAGTATGGGAAAAGAAAATATAAAAAGCAACCGAGAGACTCGCAACCGATGTAATTCCCAGTATATCAGGGCCTGCTAACGGGTTTTGGAAATATTCCTGCATCAGAAAACCTGAGGTAGGAATTGAAATTCCGGCCAGTATCATCACCAGAACACGGTTGATACGGATTTCGGCAATCTGGCTATGAGCAGAGTCCTGAAAAAAATCCTGGAAGTGTAAACTTAAAAATCCCGTGTTCAGATTAATGACAGCGCTTACAATAATGGCAATCACAAATAATAAACACAGGATTTTAAATCTTTTTGACATGATTCAGAAAGAGTTCAGTCTATTCTTATTGTAGAAAAGAATTTATTTTTGAATTCAGTACATCTTCTGTCATCATTCCCAGGTATTCATCGGTTTTATCCCCTTTTCTCATAAAAGTAAAAGGAATAGAACCTCCGTCCCATTGTTTGAAGTTGTTATGAAAGAAATTTTGATCTAATTTTTGTCCGTCCAGTAAAATAATACTGCTTCCCAATTTATTTTCAGCAGCAAAATTTTTAACGGCACCCGCCCATTCTGCCTTATCATCAAGATTGACGAAGGTGAATTTTACCGGTTTGCCCTTCAATTCCTCCATTTTACTCTTAAAACTTGGAATCTCTCTCATACAAGGACCACACCAGGTTGCAAAGAAATTGGTAACATATAAGGTATCATTATTTTTTGCCAGATGCTGGCTTACATTTTCGGGAGATAGCTCTTTGGGAAGAACTGTATTTCCTTCATTTTCTGTCGTTTGAGATACAGAAAGAGAATCTGCAGCTGTAGCGTTTTCAGTGTTCTGAACTTCTTTTTTACAGCTGTACAGCGCAGTAAGAAGTAACGTGGATAAAATTATCTTCTTCATAAATTATTTTTTATCTATTTTTGAATTGAAGTTATGAAACAACAAATCTATAAAGGGAAACTGATACAGTTTCATCGGTTAAAAATAGCGAAAAAGGAAGAGCTGACCAAAAATACTTTTTCTCTGGAGTTTGAAATTCCCGGAAATGTAAAAGAAAATTTCAGGTTTGAGGCAGGGCAGTTCGTCAGTATACAGTTTCAGTCACATGGAAAAGAGGTTATTAATGATTATTCAATGACTTCAGCACCTTATGAAGGTAAAATAGGTTTAGGAATAAAGGTAAATTCTCCTGATGGAGCTGCTTCTCAGTTATTTCAGAATTATCATACAGGTGACGAACTGTGGGTAAGTGAGCCTGCCGGAAGGTTTACCATTGTATCTAAACCCAGCGAATTCAGGACCATTGTTGCCTTTGCTGCTGGTATAGGGATTACACCCATTTTGAGTCACTTCAAAAATATTCTTCACAACGAACCCAGAACCCGTCTGTTTTTATTTTTTGGAAATAAAAGCTCAGATGAGCTGGTTTACCGCGAGCAGCTGGATACTCTTGCCAGAACCTGCGGGGACAGGCTTCAGATATTTTATTTTTTCTCACAGGAAAAAACAGCAGACCAGTTTTTTTATGGAAGACTTGATGAAAAGAAACTGGCGCTCATTATCAATCAGATCCTGCATCTGGATGACACGGATGAGGAATCTACCATTTGGGATGCTGTGGATGAAGTCCTGATTTGTGGAAAAGGAGAAATGATCAAAACTCTGGCTAATGCCTGCTATCATCACGGAATTCCTAAAAAGAATATTCATTTTGAGCTTTTCGAAGAATTTAATGATGATATTTATCCTGTTGAAAAAGAATTTCCTTTAATTCAAAATATTGAAGTTGAATTTACCATGCTGGGAAAAAAATACATAACGCATCTTCCGGATAATAAAGATAAGATTCTACAGCAGCTGCTTATTCAAAAATTTCCGCTTCCTTACTCATGTAAATCCGGGATCTGTGGAAGCTGCGAATGTTCTTTGGAAGAAGGAGAGGTAGAACTCCTGGAGAATGAGTATCTTACCGAAAAAGAGGAAGAGCAGGGACATATTTTGGCTTGCATGTCTATTGTGAAAAGTAAGAAAATAAAGCTTAACTTTGATCTTAGTTGAGAATTATACGGAACATATTTAATCTGGGGCTGATATCACTGGAATTGGGAATTCTGATGATATGCTTCTGCAATGTGTGGGTTTTCGGGCTTACCAACGGAAGGACTTACACCAAAATTTCAAAAATTCCGCCAAGAGAGATAGCCTTGGTTCTGGGAACATCTCCAAAAATGAGATCCGGAAAATCTAATCCTTATTTCACCAAAAGAATGGATGCTGCGGCTCTTCTTTACCATCATGGCAAGATCAAGAAAATTATTGTAAGCGGGGAGAAGAGTAAAGGTTATAATGAACCTGCGGCTATGAAAAATTATCTGATCAATCAGGAAGGGGTGCCGGAAGATATTATTTTGGAAGATCCTAAAGGCTTTAATACCTATAAAAGTATTCTTCGCTGCAAAGATGTTTATAAGAAGAAAAATGTAATCATTGTATCGCAGGGATTTCACAATCTGAGAGCCCTTTTCTTTGCCAGAAATAATGACATGAATGCCTTGGGATTTGATGCGCAGGATGTCTCTAAACCTGAAAGTTTCTACAGAAACCAGACGAGGGAAATCCTCGCCCGGGTAATTGCTGTAGTATATTTTATTCTGGGCGTTTCTCCGGATTAGAAAGGATATCCGAACGCGATATTAACGGTAGGTTTGAATGGCTGCAAATATTTAACTCTCCATCGGTCTCCCTCCGGTTTATTCGGGTCGTAAATCTTATAAGCAAGATCAATTCTGGCCGTTACATAGGCAATATTCAGTCGTAATCCGAATCCGCTTCCGATACCTACCTGTTTCAGGAATTTATTGAATTTAAATTCGTCTCCGTATCCGTCATTATAGTTTCTAAGGCTCCAGGTATTTCCGATATCGGTAAACAGGGCTCCTTCATAAGTTTTATTGAACGGAATCCTGTATTCAATATTGGTGGTAAGCTTTACATTGTCTGTCATATAGGTACGCACTCTTTCATCCACCTGAGAATCTGCGGGACCTAGGCCTCCATAGGCCACCCACGCTCTGATGTCATTAGAGCCTCCATTGAAATAAGATTTAATGATCGGCATATCTTCAGAGTTTCCATACGGAATTCCTACCCCAATGAACTGTCGAAGCACTAAAGTCTGATTTCCGTTAAACTTGAAATATTTTCTGGCATCTATATCAAACTTCACAAACTGGGCATACGGTAACCCGAAAATGGTTTTTTGAGGTCCGCTTACAACCCCTCCGCCATTATCTTTTTTATTGAATAGACTTAAAATGTTACCGGCAAGTTCAACTTTTCCGTTAAAGTAAAATGCATTAGGGTATTCTTTTTTACCAATCTCACTGTAAACAAAGTTGTAGATCATAGAAGAAATAAGAACATCCTGGGTTTGTCTGTCCTTGTTCACCAAAGTTCCTCTGAAGGCTGTTAACAGATCCGTTCCCTGCTGATTAAGACTTGCCCGGTACGCATCGTTCTCAATGATTCTTTTGGAAACATCATCTACACTCAGCTTTCCGTCTCTATAATCCTGTCCGGTTTGTGCTGTTTCGGGGTTAAACATAAAATAATTCCCGAAAACCTCGTCTTTCACCTTTCCGTCATTCACGAAATAATCATAGTAAGCATCCTTATTTTTAGTCAGACTGACCTGTGTATTGAATAGCGTAAGTTTGTGATAGACCTGGTCATTCACGCTGGCCTGATAGTTTAATCCGGTATTAAAAATAAGCCTTCCCAAACCAATATTATTCTGTATGGATGCTCCCAGCAAAATAGAGGAAGTAGGCGTATATCGTTTAGGTATCAGTTTATAATAATTAATAGGAAGCAGCAATCTCGGGAAATTCAAAGATGCCTGAGCGGATATTTCGTAAGCAGCCACTCTTTTATCAATATCTTTTGTACTTCTGATAGATCCAAATGTTCCCGAAAGGCTGGTAGAAAGGTTTTCTGCCCCTCTGAAAACATTTCGGGTAGTCAGATCCACAGAAGGGGAGATTCCCAAATTCAGAATCTGCGAATAATTAATATCTGTTCCTAGTTTAAGCTCATATTTGGGAAGTGGTTTCAAAACATACAAAATGTCCACAATACTGTCATTAGGTGAAGTCATTCCGCCTTGTCTCAGAGAGTCTCTTGCCTTAACGATGCTAAAGTTGTTCATCGCCAGAAGATTTCGCTTGGTAACATCCAGTTTCGTTTGGTCAAAAACCTTTTTACTGTCAGGAATAATAGCCCTCCATATAGACGAAATTTTATATTTATCATTCATCGTATGGAACCTTATTCTTCTCAGGCTGTCTTTCTTTGTATTTTTGGGATAATCACCGGGTTCGTCCACAATGGCCACATCAATGTTTCCAAAAGTGGCAATTTTATAAGGGGTATCCAGAGAGTCTTTATGGATCTCAAGTGTTAGAGGAACCTGTTTTCTGCTTTTAAGAGAATCTGCCACGAAATACACTTCATCATTCAAAGCATTAAATCTGTAAAATCCAAATTCCCTCATCTGCTCGGTAATTCTTGTTACCTCTCTTTCAAGAACGGTTTGATCGAGAATCTGTCCGGACCTCACCAGACTTTTATTCAGAAAAGAACTGTAATATCCCTTGATCCCCTGATCCGGAATATTGTAAAAATAATCCTTAATGCGGGTAGGCTCGTTATGTTTGATAGAATAGCTTACAGACGCTTTTTTAGCAGCAGAATCCAGAGAATGCTTAAAGGTTACATCGGCATCCCAATATCCTCTGTAGGTAAGTCTTTTCTTAATAGATTCAGCGCTTTTTTCACTTCTTGACTGATCAAGAATTACCGGCGCTGTCCCCCAGCTGTGCAGCAGACGATCAACAAGAAGGCTTTTTCCTACGCTGCTTTTCATATTATATTTAATGAACAGAGAGTCTCTCAGCTTCTGATTCCTCATCTCGCTGGGATAGGTCATGTACTCATTAAGTATCGTGTCATATTTCGGATCAGCCATATTATAAAGAAGTAAACTTAATGGCATGAAAAGAAATTGCTTTTTATTGGGCTTCTGTTGAATATAATCCTTCAGTTCCTCATCGAAAAATTGTCTCTTATCCTCAAACCCTAAAGTGTTCTTGGTAAGCAGATATTCTCCTTCCGGAACTTTTTTTGTCGTACTACAAGCATAAAGGAGACCAACAAATGTTGCAAATGAGATAATTTTATAATATTTTTGAGGAGAATTCTTATAATGCTTACAGCTCATACAATAAAAGTTTTACAATCTTTAGATAAAAAGAAGTTCAGACAAAAATACAATTTGTTTTTGGTTGAAGGTAATAAAATCATTTGTGAACTTTTTAATTCTAACATTAAAATTAAAGAAATATTGTCAACCGATCCACAAAAATTGGACCGTACTGACATTCCTGTGACCCATATCTCTGAAAATGAATTAAAAAAAATTAGTTTTCTTAAAACTCCAAAAGATTCTGTAGCGGTCTGTTTTCTTGCCGAGGATGAAAAAACGAAAGATAAAAATATACAGCTCGTTCTGGATGGAATACAGGATCCGGGAAATTTGGGAACGATTATTCGCCTGGCCGACTGGTTCGGAATAGAGCAGATAATTTGCAGTGAAGATACCGTAGATGTTTACAACCCGAAAGTGATTCAGGCTACAATGGGCTCTTTTACGAGAGTAAATGTAGTCTACACCAATCTTGTTGAATATCTTTCCGCAACAGAAAACGTAAATATTGGAACAGATATGGAAGGGGAAAACATTTACACTTTCGAGAAGCCGGAAAAAATCAATCTTATTTTAGGAAATGAAGGGAACGGCATGAGACCGGAAACCGAGAAGCTTCTGCAAAAAAGTATCAGTATTCCGAGGTTTGGAAAATCCCAGTCTACAGAAAGCCTGAATGTATCAATGGCTGCCGGGATTATTTTAGGACAGTTATTTTCAAAATAGAAAATTAGAAATCAGGAGTTAGAATTATTGTAAAATATTACTGAATAGCATCCGGCGCCTGATTTCTAATATCTTATTTCTATATCAATTGTTCCAGACTTGAAACACTTTTATTCTTTTGATATACCTCTATCTTTTTTCTCACATATTTCAGTGCTATGGGGGCAAGATAGATTAATGCAGCGCCAATCAGCTTTTTCTTCCAGTTGGAGCTTTTCATATTCTTTTTGGCGTAGTTTCCTACGATAGCAGTAACGCCCAGCTTTACCAGACTGTCTGTAATATTTCCGCTTTTGAAAGCCGAACTTGCAATTCCTACCGCTGTATTTTTGCTGATCAGAAGATCTTTTACCTCTGATGTTAGCTGCTTTGCAATAATATCCTTTCTCAGAACTACTTTTTCATCACCGTCCTCATCTATCTTTTCCTGAAGGTACTGATCACTTAAACCATTGGTAAAAGCACTTAAGCTTTCTTTTGTGTTTTTGAAGGTAAGAAGATTTTCAAGATCACTTATTTCACCCTGAAGCAGTTTTTTCTTTCTCCTTAATTCTTCTATGCTCTCGTATTTTCTGCCCATAGTTTAATGATTTAAAAATTTAATTACCTGATCTGCAACAGTATTGACAATCTTATTTTTGAATGCAACGACAAATGCCATTATCAGGGCATAAAATGCCGCCACAATTAAGAATCCATAAGAGTAATTATCCAGCGCTTTACCAATAAGGAAAGCAATTCCAAAATTGAAAAGGATAATAAAAAAAGCAAAAGCAACAAGCAGTACTACAAAGTAAGTAATGAGCCCGGCAGAAAGAGACGACTTTTCCGTCGCTTCAATTTTCAGAAGATCTATTCTTTTGAAGGCGTATTCTTTAATAGTTTCTATCATTGTTTTTTTTTAAAGTTACAAAAAAAGGAACTTTTGCACAAAAGTTCCTTTCTGTAATTTACTTAAAAAAGATAAATTACTTATTTTTTCAGATCATTTAGTTCCGCTTCTACATCTTTTGCCAAATCTGCAGTTTTAGAAACAATCTGATCCTTGTATTTATCATATCCGTCTTTCACAGTATGTGCTACGCTGCTTGCTGTTTCCTTGAAAGTAGAAGAAATATTGCCATACTGGTCTTTTACTTTTTCAGAAACCTCTCCGTATTTGTTTTTAGCCTGATCTTTAAGATCATTGGCTTTATCTTTAATTTTTTTTCTGGTTTCTTTACCTTCTTCCGGTGCGTATAACATTCCTAAGATTACACCTGCCGCAGCACCTGCAAGAAGTCCTGCCAATATACCTGCTGTATTATTTCCTTTTCTAGACATTTTAAGTTTTTTAATAATTAATAATAAATTAGTTTTTACAGTAATAAAACTTACAATTTGTATACCAAAGGAGGCATGATGCTTATTAAAAATTGTTAAATCTTTTTAATGTGAGATAAAATAAGATCTATGGTTTCCTCTTTGGTTAATTCGGAATTATCAATTACAATCGCATCGTCAGCCTGCTTCAATGGGGCTATTTCACGTTCACTGTCAATCTTGTCTCTTTCTATCAGGTTTTGTTTTACCTGCTCCTTATCTGCTTCAATTCCCAGTCCTTTCAGCTCCAGAAATCTTCTGTTGGTCCTTTCGTTAATGCTGGCAGTAAGAAAGAATTTATAGTCTGCATTTGGCAGAACTACTGTCCCAATGTCACGCCCGTCCATAATTACGCCTCCTTTTTCTGCCAAAGTGCGCTGTGACTGCAGTAAGAAATCTCTTACTTCTTTCTGTTTGGCGACAAGACTTACGTTGTCTGAGACAATATTGGTACGGATTTCTTTAGAGATATCAGTGTCATTAAGGAAGAGAATAAGGGTTCCTCCGTTGTTTTTGAATTCGAGTTTGATGTGGTTAAAAGAATTGAATAATGTATTCAGATCAATCTCACCATTTGTGTTAAGGCAGTGCTGCAATGCATACCAGGTAACTCCTCTGTAAAGAGCCCCTGTGTCCATATGAATAAGTCCCAGCTGATCAGCAATGATTTTAGAGATAGAACTTTTTCCGGTAGACGAGTACCCATCAATAGCAATTACAGGTTTTTTCATACTGCAAATTTCAAGATTTTTTCTTAAAAATCAAGAGGGAGCATGAAATTTTCGTAATAATTAAGAAATTTAAGACAGATGGATTACTCTCCTCTGTGGCTGGAAAGATCCATGGAAATTCCTATTTGATTGACATTGGAAGAGTTGTGATATCTTACATGAGCATAATCTATACGGAATCTGGAAACTTTCACTCCGAATCCTGCAGAAAGACCGGAGAAGTTTCTCTGATCTGCTACAGCCAGTTCATTTCCTCTTTTCACATTATAGCCCAATCTGATATTGAAGTTTTTTTCCGGAAACAATTCTGCTCCCAAAGAAAAGTGGTCTGCAATTTTTCTCCCTGTTTTCACTTCCTGCCCATCCAGATTGTATTCTGAAGAAATATCGAATTTCTGAAGATCGTGAGCTGTAATCGTAATAGCAAGAGGGAAGTTCTTGATTGTTTTGGTATATCCAAGATCGATTCTGAAAGGAAGATTTTCTCTCGTTCCATTAAATGATTTGAGCTGGAAACCAAAGTTCCTCATGACAAGAGAAAGTACTTCTTTGTTCTTTTTATTATGATAGGTGATTCCCGCTGTTCCTGAAATGGCGGAAGAAGTATAATTATCAATTTTTGAGGTGACGAAATTCAGTCCTCCACCAATTGTCCAGTCTTCCTCAAACTGGTAGGCATAGCCCGCACCAATGGCCACATCCGAAGCTTTAAATTCTCCGTTTTCGAAACCGCTTTCATCCGTTCTCGGAATGCTCCCGTAGCTCATATATCTTGCATTGATAGTAGCCATATGGCCGTTCTCAAAGTCTTTGGCATAAGCAATAGTACCGTATTTCGAGTCAGCAAGGTAAGCCGTTGCGTTGACGGAAAGCTGTTGGTCTGAATCTTTATTTAGCAGGGCAGGGTTTGCAATAGCAAAGGAAACATCATAATCTCTTACCGAAATTGCATCTCCACCCAAAGCAGCCTGTCTTGCAGATACAGGTACATTTAAGAACGGATATACATTTGTTCCTGTTTGCGCATAAGAAACAATTCCTGATAGAAATAATGAAAAAATGATAATTTTCTTCAACTCAATTTATAATTAATGCAAAAATAATCCTTTTTCGTACTTTTCAAAATATTTCTTACATTATTTCTATTTAAATATTTTTCTTTTATCAATATCATTAATGATTATATTTGCAAAATCAAATTCAGGGGAAACCCACACTAATAAAAAGTTACTAAAAATAAAAGATGAAATATAAAAGAATCCTTCTGAAACTAAGCGGTGAGGCCTTAATGGGAAACAGACAGTACGGTATTGACAATGAAAGACTGCAGGAATATGCATCTGAGATCAAAAAAGTAGTTGAAAAAGGCTGTGAAGTAGCGATCGTGATTGGAGGAGGAAATATCTTCCGAGGTGTAGCAGGAGCTGCAAAAGGAATGGACAGAGTGCAGGGAGATTATATGGGAATGCTGGCCACTGTAATCAATGGTATGGCTTTACAGGGAGCATTGGAAGATGCAGGCATCAAGACAAGACTTCAGTCTGCTATCGAAATGGATAAAGTAGCTGAACCTTTCATCAAAAGAAGAGCAGTAAGACATCTTGAAAAAGGCAGAGTGGTGATCTTCGGTGCCGGTACAGGAAACCCTTACTTTACTACCGATACGGCAGCTACATTAAGAGCGATCGAAATAGGGGCTGACGTGATCTTAAAAGGCACAAGAGTAGACGGAATCTATGACAGCGACCCTGAAAAAAATGCTGATGCTGTAAAATACAATTCATTATCTTTCGATGAAGTATTTGAGAAAAACCTTAAAGTAATGGATATGACTGCTTTTACTTTGAGCCACGAAAATAAATTGCCAATCATTGTATTCGATATGAATAAAGATGGAAATCTGGAAAAAATTGTAGACGGAGAAAATGTAGGAACTTTGGTTGATTTATAATCAATTGAAGTTGAAAAAATATAAAGAAACACCTGTAACGATTAACGTTGCAGGTGTTTCTGTTTTCTGTAATAATTTTAATGCCTATTGGTCTGCTTCCACATTTTGCGCGGCATTTTCCTTTTCAACCAAAACATACTGGGAAGAAATCCACCCAATGATCTGACTGATTATTTTCATGATCATTTCAAATTCAGTTACAGCAGTTACTCCCGGTACGAGCTTCACAGCGGGTTTGGGTAATGGCTGTGGTAAAATAAGACCGTTTACCGGCGGATTAGTGCCTGCTGCAGGAATACCGTTATACATCCCGACATGCTGCACGGACAACTGAAGCATGTAGTCCTGTAAAGTCTGAGGAGGTGTTTTGATGGTAATCGAAGAGCTGCTTGTGTGCTGAAGCTGGCCCGGTAGCGATTGGTTTTGTATTCTCGTATAGCTGGCTCCTGAACTGGAAGAATTACTAATCGCCATTTTTTGTAAAGCTTTTAGTATGGAGGCTGTCATATTTGTAGTAGCCTGGCCATATATAGTGGCTATTTTCGCCAGTTCTGATACCGTCCATGCATGAGGTACAACATCAAGGTCATTCCAATGCATCGTATTCCAGCTTTGGTAAGTACCTGTCTGCTGCTGCCATCCCGGGGGCAGCGGTGGGAATTTACTGTTGAAAAGATCGGCAAATTTTGCTTCTCCCGGTGTTGGTCCTGCCGTAGGGTAAACAAGCGTTACTCCGAAAGCATTCAGATCTTTATTTTCTTTGAGATAAAGAGCCAGGGTAGGAGATAATGCTCCCGCCAGGCTGTGTCCGCAAAATATAATAGCTGTTCCCGGTTCCGGATGTAACCCTGCAAGAAATTGCTGCAGGGTTGTATTGGGAGAAGCTGCATTATTGGGGCTGATAAGTTCTAAAAGGATGCTTACACCAGTAGCTGTCCCTTTTGAAATATAAGGGTCTGTATTATTATATGCCGATGGAGCGAAATTGGAAGGATTATACGTTGTCCAGTTTACCACTTCGGCAACTGAGAAATCTTCTGTTTCCCAATCGTACAGTGAAGAAGGATTAGTGGCTGCAATAGCCACAACGTAGGTAGGCAATGTAGGCCCTCCAGGAAATGCAACTGATTCAGACTTTACTACATATAATGCATTGTCTGCAACACCGGTAGGAATCCCTTTTTTATCTTTTTCTTCGATCAGGGCAGGACCCCAGACAAGTTCCCAGCTTCCTAATACCGGAAGAACAGAAGGGTCTGCTGTAGAAGGTGTCGTCTGGCCCATTATTTTAACTGGCGGAACATTGTTAAAATAAAATGATAGATCATACTGAAGCTGTTCCTGCAGCTGGATGCCCAAACCGTTGTAGCCTCCTGCACGGTTGGCAAGACCTGCCATACCAAAAACCTGTTGATAGGCGTCTAAAGATGGATTTGTCATGATGTGATTGGTTTTAAATTAGTTTTAGATTTTTAATTAATTAAGAAATGTCTTCGCTAAGACTTTCCGTTTATTCTGGTAAACATTCCATTTAAAATATCTGTCAATGTTTCGTTTAAAAGAATAGAGTAAAGGAAGCTATTAAAAATGATATCACACTAAGTAGAAATAACCAAAATTTAGGATCGGTATTTTTACCGGAAGCTTTTGCTTTAAATTGGATTTTAACTGAAAAAACAAGTTTCTTTTTCCAAAGAGAAGATAAGTACACAAAATCCATGTTGGAAATAGCTATTATTTGAAAACAATCATTATTTT
The DNA here is from genome assembly GCF_900108365.1 of Chryseobacterium culicis. Taxonomy (GTDB): domain Bacteria; phylum Bacteroidota; class Bacteroidia; order Flavobacteriales; family Weeksellaceae; genus Chryseobacterium; species Chryseobacterium culicis. Next base: position 373,686 of record NZ_FNWQ01000002.1, read on the forward strand.
TGCACCACTGAATAATAAAAATTAGTTTAAAAGCAGTAAAAACATACTTGATATTAATGATGTTTTTTTATTTAACTGATTTTAAACGTATTAATAGATGTGTAATTTATCAAACTTTAATATAATAATGGAAGAATTAGATCTTATATTAGAATCTGTAAAACAAGACATGGATGCAGCTGTAAAGCACCTGGATCACGCATTTCAAAGAATTAGAGCAGGACGTGCTTCTACGGCAATGGTTCAGGATGTAATGGTAGAATATTATGGAGCAATGACTCCTATCAACCAGGTTGCGAATGTTTCTGTTCCGGATGCAATGACAATCTCTATTCAACCTTGGGACAGAACAGCCATTAATGCGATTGAAAAAGCAATCATTAACTCCAACTTAGGTTTTGCACCTTCTAACAACGGAGAAAACATTATTCTGAATGTTCCGCCTTTAACAGAAGAAAGAAGAAAAGAGCTTGCAAAACAGGCTAAAGTAGAAGCTGAGCAGACTAAAGTAACGGTTAGAAATGCAAGACAAGACGGTTTAAAAGAACTTAAAAAGCTGGAAGGAGTTTCTGAGGATGTTGTAAAAGGAGTGGAAGAAGAAATTCAGACTTATACCGATAAATATGTGAAGCTTTGTGATGAGCACCTTAAAACAAAAGAGGCTGAAATTATGAAAGTATAATTTTCGGTTTGAAAATACAGAAGAGGTTTCCGTTGGGAAACCTCTTTTTTATGGCCTTATTTTTTCATTTTTATAATGCAATGCATCGTTGTTCCATACTATATTGATAGATATTTACGTTCATTCATTATATTATTAAAACTATTCTTGTATTTTTATATATAATACAAAGAAATTAAACATTAAAGTGATGACAAAGATTATCGGGGTAGGTAACTACATCCCATCGGAAACAATAACCAATCTATTTTTTGACCAACATATTTTTCTTAATGAACAAGGGGTATTACTAAAAGAAAATAATGCTTCTATTACAGATAAATTAAAAAAGATCACAGGGATTGAAGAAAGGAGATATGCCCAAAGCACTCAGGTTACTTCGGATCTGGGCGTTATAGCGGCCCGCTCCGCAATAGAAAATGCAGACATAGATCCTGAAACCTTAGACTATATCATATTTGCGCATAATTTTGGAGATGTGCGTTTCGGGACAGTTCAGTCTGATACGGTGCCAAGCCTTGCAGCAAGGGTAAAACATGTATTGGGAATTAAAAATAATTTTTGTGTTGCCTATGACGTTCTGTTTGGGTGCCCTGGCTGGATTGAAGGCGTAATTCAGGCTCATGCATTTATTAAATCCGGGATGGCAAAAAGATGTCTGGTGATTGGTGCAGAAACACTTTCTCGGGTGGTGGATATCCATGACAGAGACAGCATGATCTATGCTGACGGAGCGGGAGCAGCGGTTTTGGAGGTCAATAATGATGATGATTCCGGTATAAAGGCTCATTTGTCAGCTTCTTATACGCTTGAAGAGAAAGACTATCTGTATTTTGGAAAATCTTACAACAACGAAAGCTGTCCGGATACAAGATATATCAAAATGGATGGCAGAAAAATATATGAATTTGCTTTGGTAAATGTTCCGGACGCCATGAAGAGATGCCTGGACAGCAGTGGATATTCTATCAGCCAGTTGAATAAAATAATTATTCATCAGGCTAATGAAAAAATGGATGAAGCCATCGTTAACCGGTTTTATCAGCTGTATGGAATTCCGGTTCCTGAAAATATAATGCCTATGGTGATTCAAAAACTGGGAAACAGCAGTGTGGCTACTATTCCTTCCTTGCTGACCATGATTTTACAGGATGAGCTGGAACATCATAAGATTCAGAAGGGGGATGTTGTCCTTTTCGCTTCAGTGGGAGCAGGAATGAATATTAATGCTTTTGTCTATAAGTTTTAAAAAATAAAAGAGGCTCCATGCTGGAGCCTCTTTCTTTATTTACAATTCTCATTATAATCGTAGATCACTTCATTAATAATGGAAAGCTTATCAACGGTAGCATTGCTGATTTCATCGCGGATAAATTTCCCGAAGCCGGATCTTTTCTTCTCTTCATTTTTCAGTGATCCGTATTCTCCTTTGGTGATTTTCGCTTTTACGTACGGACAGTCCGCAAGGATAATTTTTGCTTTTGCGGGAGTAAGTTCCTCTACTTTTCCTCCTTTTTTAGAAAAAATATAATTCGGGTTTTCTCTTAACCGGTCCGTCTCCGCCTGAGAAATAGCCTGTGTACTATTAGCTGAAAGCGCAGTAGGATAGCCATAGAGCTTATAAACCATTACTTTCCCTTCTGCTACTACCTCTGCAAACTGTTCCGTTCTGGAAAGATTATTGATTGCCTTAAAGCCTGCCGCCAGTCCTGTTGAACTTTCAGAGCTGTTTAAAGCTTCTCTCATATTCGAATATTTTACAGATTTAAAAATCCTTGGAGTATCCCCCTGATACAGCATATATTCTTTAATATCATCTGTGTCATAGGTCTTGAATTTAATTCTGTTCTTTACCTTATCAATATCTGCAATGGCTGCAAACTTTACCTTTAACTGATTTTGCCAGGGACTGGAATATCCTCCGTGCAACTGTACAACACCTTCAATTTTCTTTCCGGACTTATCAATAATATAGCCGTATTTCTCGCCGTTATAGGTTCCGTTTTCATCCTGATCCTGAGCATAAGCATTCAGAGACAGAAGACCGAACAGGCCAATAAGTAGTAATTTCTTCATGGTTTTGTTTTAAACTCCAGCAAATATAAATTTTTAAATCCAAAATATGATAAAACAAAATATTTTACTTGAATCCATCAAAAAAGCTCCGATAATCTTCGGAGCTTTTTGTTTTTTAGGGTAACATCGGAATTATTGGTATCTCTGATGTTCTTTACTTTTTGCAAACCTTTTGGTGATGGGTTTAAATAATGCCTTGTATTTCTCAGCATCAAATAATTGTGAGTCTGTGAGTGCTTTATACGTCATCCATACTCCGAAAGGAAGAAGAATAAGGTTCGGAAGCCAGGCTGCCAGATAAGGGTTCATTTTTCCGCTCCATGAAAGGTTTTCTACCCCTACATTCATTACGTAGAAAACGATGAAAATAACAATAGCGATAATTACCGGAAGACCCATTCCTCCTTTTCTGATAATAGAACCCAAACTTGCTCCAATCAGGAAGAAAATAATACAGGTCACCGAATAGGCTATGATTCTCTGCTGGTAGATTACTACTTTGCTGAAATATTTTACATTGGAGCTGTATTCGTTCTTTTTAGAATCTAAAGTAGATTTCAAATTATCCAATCTGTTGTAGGAATTATAAAGAATTTCAAGTTTTTTATCACCTTTTACAGTATCCAGTTTTATCTGGGTTTTCGGCGCTACTTTATGTTTGTTGCCTTTGTCCATATAGCTGACCACAGAATTGGTCTGGTTAAGGACCTCAGATCCTACGTTATCAAAAAACTGCTTATTATCTTTTTTCGTTTTGCTCACCGTTTCGTTAAGCTGATTATAAGTCTGGAAACGATAATCATCTGTAATCTGTTCTTTTTCGATGGCTTTATTGATGATTTCACTAATATCAAAATGGGAAACCAGCGTATCAAACTTAATAGCCTGATCGGGCTGCTTCACTCTTACATTATCTCCTTTCCCGGCAAAAGCATCTTCGAAGACATATCCGTTATACAGCACAAGTTTCAAAAAGTTCTTATTGACTGCAGGTACAAATTTGCCTTTTTCTGCCACCACAGATTGTTGATTTTCATAAGCATTGGCTTTCTTGTGGACAAAAACACCTTCGATATTCTCTCCGTTTTCTCCGTATATCTTATCAAACTTCACCATATAACCCGGAATCTGATCAATAAACTGACCCGGAGTAAAGTTGATGGCCGGCTTCGTTTGGGCAATGTTGAAAAGCATGTTTTTCGCTTTTTTCTGAAAATCCGGAATAATGTTGTTGGAAAAGAAAAACAGCATGATGGCAAGTGCCGTAGAGATTCCCAGCAGGGGAGTCATTACTCTGGTCAGAGGAATTCCTGCCGCTTTCATTGCTGCAAGTTCATAACGTTCCCCAAATTCCCCGAATGACATAATGCTCGCCAGTAGAATCGTAAGCGGGAGAACCATACTGATGACGTTTACCCCAAGATAAAAAAGAAGTTTGAGGATCTGCCAATAGCTTAATCCTTTTCCCATAAACTGCCCTAACTGAACCCAGATAATGTTTACAATAAAAATGAAAAACAATACGCTGAATATAAAGAAAAACGGTCCAAAGAAGGTTTTTATGATATATCGGTCTAGTATTTTTAACATGCGCCAAAATTAATCAAAAAGCCACAAAGTTTACTTGTGGCTTTTTATATTTTGTTATTTTTTTAACTTTAAAAGTAAATTTGCGGGGTTGCAGATTCACTTTCAGCTTTTTAAAGTTCTGTAACGACGTAGTTTTTAAACTTATTCTTGTCAAAAACAAACATATTAGGATCCAGTTCCTGATTTTCTTTATATTCTTTAATAGCGATGACGGCAACATCTTTGTTGTTTCCGTGCTGCTCCAGTTTTACCATCTGCTTTTTTGCAGAATCTACAAAAAGATACACAAACTGTATTCCGTTTGCCTTTACAGGAGTAAGCTTAATAAAATCTGTATTTACACCATTTACCATTTTTTTACCGTTATACGTTACATTATAATCGTTTCTGTAGGTAGTAAGATAGTTGATAGGAGAGAACATCGTGCTGCTTCCGTTAGGTTTGGCAATGGTAACTTCCATATCATCAGCATTGATGTTATAGATTTTGTTTCCGTCAAAGATCTGTTCTGTATCCATGATCTTTAGTTTATACTTTTCTCCTGCAGCGTAGTAAATACCAGGTTCAGTTTTCGTAACCTTTCCGTTCAGGCCGCTTCCAAAAGAAAATTTGAAGTACGAATTCTTTTTAGAATTATAGTTGGCTGTAATATCATCCAATATCTTTTTAGCTTTGGCATCAATCTTCTGAGCACTTGCCATACCTGCTGCACCTACAATAAAACTTCCTAATATAACTTTTGAAATAATATTTTTCATTTTTTTATTTAATAATCTTTAGACATTTCAATTTTTGAAGGTTAAATCTTGCAATTTTTCCCTTAACTACGCAGATCTTCCAAAAACTGTTCCAAAGAATGAAGATCGCTGATCAGCACCTCTCTTGCTTTAGCTCCGTTGAACCCTCCCACGATACCACTTGCTTCAAGCTGATCCATAATTCTTCCGGCTCTGTTATATCCAAGTTTCAACTGTCTCTGAAGCATTGATGTAGAACCCTGCTGTGTAGAAACAATAATTCTTGCCGCTTCTTCAAATAAAGCATCTTTTTCATTCGGATCGAAAGCGCCTACAGTGCTGGTAGAGTCTTCAGAAACATATTCAGGAAGTAAGAATGCTGACGAATAGCCTTTTTGCTCGCCGATAAACTCTGCCAGTCTTTCCACTTCCGGAGTATCTACAAACGCACACTGAAGTCTTAAGATCTCATTTCCGTTGAAATAAAGCATATCTCCCTTACCGATCAGCTGATCTGCTCCCGGAGAATCCAGGATAGTTCTGGAATCCACGCTGGAGATTACTCTAAAGGCAGCTCTTGCTGGGAAGTTGGCCTTGATCATCCCTGTAATTACGTTTACAGATGGTCTCTGTGTAGCAACTATAAGGTGAATTCCTACTGCTCTTGCTAGCTGGGCTAGTCTGGCGATTGGCAGCTCAACTTCTTTTCCTGCGGTCATGATCAAATCTGCGAACTCGTCTACCACCAATACTATATAAGGTAAGTAACGGTGCCCGTTTTCCGGATTCAATTTTCTTTCGGCAAATTTCTTATTGTATTCTTTTAAATTTTTGCAGAATGCATTTTTAAGAAGATCATATCTCGTATCCATTTCAATACACAGAGAGTTCAGCGTATTAATTACTTTATTGGTATCTGTAATGATCGCCTCTTCTGCATCAGGCAGCTTCGCCAAATAGTGTCTTTCAATTTTTGAGTATAATGAAAGTTCCACTTTTTTGGGATCTACCATTACAAACTTCAGTTCGCTTGGGTGCTTTTTATAGAGTAGGGAAGTAAGGATTGCATTAATCCCTACCGATTTACCCTGTCCTGTGGCACCAGCCATTAGCAGGTGAGGCATTTTTGAAAGGTCAGCCATGAAGATCTCATTAGAAATAGTCTTTCCGAAAACTACCGGAAGGTCCATATCCGTATTCTGGAATTTCTGAGAAGCAATTACAGAACGCATAGAAACCATGGTAGGATTTTTTCTAGGCACTTCAATACCGATAGTTCCTTTCCCCGGCATTGGCGCAATAATCCTGATTCCTAATGCGGAAAGGTTCAGTGCAATATCATCCTGCAGTTTCTTAATCGCTGCTACCCGAATTCCTGCTTCAGGAACAATTTCATATAATGTAACTGTTGGACCAATGGTTGCTTTGATCTCTGCAATTCCTACGTTGAAATTCTTCAGAAGTCCAACAATTTTATTTTTATTTTCTTCTAGTTCTTCTTTGTTGATCGAAATTTCCTCACTGCCATAGTCTTTCAGTAATTCCACAGGCGGCATTTGAAATTTAGCCAGATCAAGCTTGTGATCATACAAACCATGTTTTTCTACCAGTTCCTGTGACTGTTTCTCGGAATCATCGAGAACATCAATAACCGGTGCTACTTCTACATTGAATTTAATGTTTTCCTGAGTTCCTGCCGGTGCAGGAGTTACCGCAGGAGATGGAACAGATGGCCTGATGTCAAAAGCTTCTTCCGGACTGGAAACGGGAACAACAGGCTTGGTATTCAGGTTTAAACTTACCGGTTGGGAAACTTCTCTGGGTTCTGGTTCAAAAGAAGTATGGTTGGGGGTGCTAATGGTTTCAATGTTAGCAGAGACCGGAACTTCAGGAAATCCCTTTGGAACGCTTACCGGTTCTGGTTCTTTTATAGTGCTTACCGGAGTATGGGGAGTGGCTTTAGAAACTTCACTTACAGTAACCCGCGATGGACTTTCTTCTTCCGCTTCCTCTGCTTCTTCTTTCAGTTCTTCGTCTGCTTCAAAATCATCATTAGAATCCGGCATCATAGATTTTACTTTTCCAATGGTATTTTCATTGATCCTGTTCAGTTTTGATTTAATAGAACTTGGACGCAGATTAAACTCAAGAATGAAATATAAAAGAATGCTCGCTGCTAAAACAGTCCACAGACCTACCGCTCCGATAATCGAATTAAGGTAATCCATAATCTGATATCCGTAAACACCTCCTAAAACACCCTGTCCTTTCGTAAGTGCTCCCATAAAAATAGGAAGCCAGCAGATAAAAAACAAAGAGTGGCCAATGGTTTTCCAGGGTTTGAAGATTTTCTTCTTAAGAATAAGCGTACCCACTACCAGAAATAAAAATGCAATGATGAAGGAGGCAATACCAATACTTTCGAAAATAAAAATATTTCCCAGCCAATCGCCTACCTTACCAAAGATATTTGAAGATTTTATAGTCTTGTCAAGCATGGTTCCCGCCTGGCTCTGGTCTGCTTTCCAGTTCATTAAATAAGAAATGAAAGAGAGCGCAAGAACAGCCGAGAAAAGGATAAGTGTAAGCCCGAAAAATATACGTGGCTTAGATAAAATTCTGCCTTTTTCAGGCATTTCAGTCTGTTTTTTTTGTGTCTTTTTGTCCATAATATCAATGTCACAAATTTAATGTTTTTTCAACACTAAAAGAATCTTTTTTCTCCAAAAAATGTTTTGGAAATCCCGCTTTTTACAACGATTATTTAAAATTTGATTACAAAATATTTTCAGCAGTTGAAAAATAAAATAACGTGTCTCTTTTGTGTATCCAAATCTGATACCGTTAAAGGATCTTATCCCGATTACTGTGTATAATTCCCGAAAAAAGATAATGAAAATTTTTTATTCAAATCGATATAAATGAAAAAAATAATACTATTTAAAAATGGATTGATATTATAATGTACTGAAAGTGTTTTTTGAACTAGTTCAAAGGTCAGAAATTAAACCCTCTGTAATTTTGTCCTGTAAAATCTTACCTATGAAAAATACTTTTAAAACAATTCTGACCTCAGGTCTGATCTTTATTTCACTGATTACAATGAACGCACAACAAAAACAAAAAATGGAAAACACGGCATTATTAATTATCGACGTACAGAATGATTATTTTCCTGGAGGGAAAATGATATTGGATAAGGCTGAGCAGGCTGGAAAAAATGCAGCAAAAATCTTAGACTATTTCAGGAGAAATAATCTTCCTGTCATTCATATTCAGCATATCTCTACAAGTGAAGGTGCTTCTTTTTTTCTTCCGGATACCGATGGAGTTAAAATCAACCGTTTGGTTTCACCGCTGGAGAATGAGAAAATAATTACGAAACACTTTCCCAACAGCTTCCGGGAAACTGAGCTTTTGCGCTATCTTCAGTCAAAGAAAATCAAAAATCTTGTGATTACAGGAATGATGACCGATGTCTGTGTAGAAGCAACAACAAGGGCGGCTTTCGATTTTGGATTTGCAAATACAGTCATCGGAGATGCTACAGCAACCAGAAACCGTGAATTGAATGGGGAAGTGGTAAAGGCAGCAGAGGTTCAAAAGTCTTTTCTCGCAGGAATCTCTGCTCTTGGGAATCTATACGCCACCGTTATAAATACCGATGCATTTGTAAAGTAAGGCTATTTGCATATAGAAAAAAGTAAGCATTTTTTTGATGGACTATTGGGAATACCATCGTTTCAATGCTTAAATACAACTGTAATTTAATTTCGTAAAGGTGTCAGTAATTTTTGATACCTTTATTTTGCTTACATAAAAAAATGTCCGATTTACTTTTCAGAAATATCAGTCAATACATCAGCCTTTCGGAAGAAGATCTCAAAAGGTTTATAAAACCATTTGAGTACAGGAAGTTTACAAAGAAAGACGTTGTTCTCAAAGAAGGAGATTACTGCTTTTTTGAAGGATTCGTTCTGAGCGGCTGTTTCAAAATCTATTACCTGAACGAAAAGGGTTTTGAGCAAACTTTATATTTTGCCGTAGAAGGCTGGTGGATTACAGATTTAGACAGTCTTATCAATAATGTTCCGAGCATTCTGAATATTGAAGCTCTTGAAGATAGTGAAGTACTGATGATTACTAAAAAAGACAAAGAAAATCTGTACGAATCAATGCCTCAGATAGAAAAGCTTTTCAGGATAATGAATCAGAAATCTTCGGTAGCACTGCAAAGAAGAATCCTTTCTTTAACGGGTAAAACAGCAGATAAACGATATCTTGAATTTCTGGAAAAGTATCCGGGACTGGAACAGAGAATTACCCAACAGCAGGTGTCTTCTTATTTGGGAATTACGCATGAATTTTTAAGTAAAATCAGGAAAAAACTTTTGATTGGATAAACGGATTGAATTCTGTGTTTTTATTTTTATCTATAAACCGTTGCTATAGAGAACTTTATCCCGTTTCTAAATAGAACTGTTCAATCACTGGAATAGTTTTTATAAATCCAAATTTTTTCTGGATTTGAAATTGAATTTTTCCTAATGTTTCCGGGCTTATTAAGAATGTTTCAAAATAAGCAAAACCGAAGCCAAAGTGACAAAAAACAGCTTTTTTTAAGCTCTTTGTGGTTTATCATGCTTATTTTTGCATGTCAAGTACAATAAATCATGAAGAAGCTCCAAGATATTCTTATCTCAACCAGGACAATGGCTGTATTGTTGCTGGTGTACGCATTCGCGATGGCTTATGCAACGTTCTTAGAAAACGACTACGGAACTCCTACAGCAAAAGCGTTAATTTATGAGGCCAAATGGTTCGAACTGATCATGGTCCTGCTTATTCTTAACTTTATAGGAAATATCGGAAGATACAGACTATGGAAAAAAGATAAGTGGCCGGTTCTTGTTTTTCACCTTGCCTTCGTTTTTATTTTTATCGGTGGTGCTATTACAAGATACATCAGTTTCGAGGGAACAATGCACATTAGAGAAGGTGAAACTTCAAACGAAATCGTAACCGATAAAAATTTCTTTAAAATTCAGGTTGAAGAAAAAGGAGATGTTCTGAATTATCAGGATGTTCCTTATCTGATGTCTCCACTGCACAAAGATTTCAAGGCCACTTATGACTTCCATGGGAAAGAAGTGAAAGTGTTTGCTAAGGAATACATTCAAAGAAAAAAAGACAGCCTTGTAGCTGAGCCAAACGGAGCAGAGTATCTTCATCTGGTCTCTACCGGAAATACCGGAAGACAGAATATTTACATCAAACCAGGGGAAACAAAATCAATCAACGGAACTTTGGTAACATTCAACAGAGCCATTGAGGGCGCCGTTGAATTCAAAAATGAGGGCGGAAAATTATTCATCAAAACTCCTGTAGATGCCAACTATATGACAATGGCGACTCAGGCAACAGGAACTACCGTGAAAGATGAATTCCAGCCTTTGGCATTAAGAAGTTTATATACCATCAACGAACTTAAGCTTGTCGTTCCGGAAGGTCTTAAAAAAGGAAGACTGATTGCCATTGAAGGTGACAGAAAGAAAGATGCCAATGTTCCGGATATGCTGCAGATTGAGCTTCAGGGGCCAAAAACAAAACAGATTGTAGATCTTTCTGTTGAAAAAGGAAATCCAAACGCTTATAAGCAGGTTACGATGGATGGTTTAAACATCATGGTAGGATTCGGCCCTAAAGTATACAATACACCTTTCGCCTTGAAGCTGGATGACTTCGTAATGGAAACATATCCTGGAAGTTCGTCGCCAAGTGCTTACGAAAGCCATGTAAAAATTATTGATGAAGGTAAAGAAACTCCGTATAAAATCTATATGAACCACGTTCTTAATCATAAAGGATACCGTTTCTTCCAGTCAAGCTTTGATCCGGACAGAATGGGAACTGTTCTTTCGGTAAACCACGATTACTGGGGAACTCTCATTTCTTATATCGGATACGGACTTTTATTTTTAGGAATGTTTGTGATTTTCTTCTGGAAAGGAACTCACTTCTGGAAATTGAATAAAATGCTGACTGATGTCAATAAAAAGAAAACAAAAGGTGCCGCTGCAGCATTGCTTTTATTAGTAAGCTTAGGCTTAAATGCTCAGAAAATAGAGACTCACGGAACAACGGACGGAAGCAGAGAGCACATTCATGTGGAAGGAGATAATCATTCTCATGCGCCGGCTCCATCCGCCCAACCGCTTGATGGTGCTGCTCCAAAGCAAAACTCACTGGCAACTCCAATGGGAAAAATGAGATCTATCTCTCCTGATGAAATTATCGCCAGAAACAAAATCAGCAAAGAACATGCGGATAAATTCGGATATTTATTGGTGCAGAATTTTGAAGGAAGAATTGTTCCTATCAATACAGAAGCATTAGATGTTTTAAGAAAATTATACAAAAAAGACGAATTCAAAGGAACAGACGGAAAATCTCTTACTGCCAACCAATGGTTCCTTTCTATCAATACAGACACTCCGAGCTGGACAATGGTTCCAATGATTAAAGTAGGAACTAAGGGAGGAGACGAACTGAAAAACAAAACCAAGGCAGATGAAGATGGCTACACTTCACTGATGAACCTTTTCCCTGCGGATGCAAACGGTAATCTTACGTATATTCTGGAGCACGACTACAATACGGCATTCCGTAAAAAACCGGCTGAACAAACGAACTATGACAAGGAAGTAATTGCTGTTAATGAAAGGGTTCAGATTTTCAATGAGTTCTTCAGCGGCCAGTTTATGAGAATTGTTCCTGTAAAAAATGACGCTAATCACACATGGCATTCATGGTTAGACATGAAATTTGAGCCGGATATGGAGTCTCAGCAGGTTATGGGACCTTACTTCGCGGAGGCTCTTACAGCACAGAAAACAGGAGACTGGAACAAAGCAGATGCTGAACTGGCAAAACTTTCAGAATATCAGCAAAAATGGGGGAAAGCTGTAGTTCCTGCGAAATCTAAAGTTGATCTTGAAGTCTTTATGAATAAAGTAGATATTAACTTCAAATTGTTAATCTTCTACACAATTATCGGCGGCCTTCTACTTATTTTAGGATTCGTTGAATTATTTAAATCAAATAAAGTATTAAACAAAGTAATTAAAGCAATCATTGCCATTGGTTTAATTGGATATCTGTGCCACTTCCTAGGACTTGTAGCAAGATGGTATATTTCAGGCCATGCTCCCTGGAGTAACGGTTATGAAGCAATTATCTTTATCTCGTGGGTAGGTATTACGGCCGGTTTAATCCTGTATAGAAATGCTAATGCATTAATTCCGGCAGCCGGATTTATGGTGGCGGTTATTATGATGGGATTTGCCCACGGAGGCTCAGCGCTTGATCCACAGATCACGCCTCTGGTTCCTGTATTGAAGTCTTACTGGTTAATTGTTCACGTTGCTATTATTACTTCCAGTTACGGATTCTTTGCACTATCCATGATTATTGCAGTAATCTCATTGGTATTCTATATTATTTCCAATAAAGAAACCTATAAAATTCACCATGATACGACACTGAAGGAATTGGTAATCGTTTCTGAAATGTCATTAACAATCGGATTGTTTGCATTAACAGTAGGAAACTTCTTAGGAGGAATCTGGGCAAACGAATCATGGGGTAGATACTGGAGCTGGGACCCTAAAGAAACATGGGCTTTCATTTCCATCATGGTATATGCATTTGTATTGCACATGAGATTAGTACCGGGATTAAGAAGCAGATGGGCTTTCCACGTAGCAACCATGTTTGCATTCTGTTCAATGGTGATGACGTATTTCGGAGTAAATTATTACTTAAGCGGACTTCACTCATATGCCGCGGGAGATCCGGTGCCGGTACCAGCCTGGGTATACATAGGAATCTCAACAATGATTATTTTATCAGCTGTTTCTTATATCAAGTTTAAAGCTTTAACCAAGAAATAAAATTCTGAAACTATAAATTAAAATCCCGGAATTCACTTTCCGGGATTTTTTTGTCCATATAATTTCTGATGCTTTGTAAAGTATAATGTAGCTGGTGTTTTTCTAAACGCTCAATTTTGGGGTTGAGCTATCGTCTGAAAAGTCTTCTTATTCAGCAAAAAAAAGAATTGCTCGTCGCTAAATAAAGTGGCTTTGCGGACAAAAATATAATGTATCTTAATATACAACCTCGCGAACTTTGTGTCAGGTAAAATACCCGGAATCCCGAAACTCCTGACCGGGAAATCCGTTCTTCTGTTAAAAAAGTAAAATTTACCATCCATAATTCAAAATTGATTAGTATCTTTATGATATCAAAATAATATCAAATTAAAAATTCAATCATGGAAAAAACATTAAAACCCATGTCGGGCTATCTTACCCTTGTCATCTGTCTTGCTTTGTTTGTTGCAGCAGTGTATTTCTTTGTTAGCGGCGTAGATCAGAGCATTGCTTATGTGGTTATCGCTATGCTGTGCTTTCTTCTTTCATGCTTTTTCTTAAAAGGACTGATGATTATTCAGCCAAACCATTCAAGAGTATTGAACTTTTTTGGAAAATATGTAGGCAGTGTAAAAGAGAACGGATTATTCTTCATCAATCCTTTGTACTCTTCACAGAAAATATCTTTACGTTCAGAGAATTTGCAGGGCCAGACTTTGAAAGTAAATGATAAGATGGGTAATCCTATTGAAATTGCAGTAGTCATTGTATGGAAGGTAGGAGATACTTATAAGGCAGCTTTTGATGTAGAGCGTTATTCAGACTTTGTAAAAATGCAGAGTGAAGCAGCGGTAAGACATCTGGCGATGAGCTTTCCTTATGATAATCTGGAAGACGATCATGCTCCGATTACATTGAGAGAAGGAGGCGATAAAATCAATTCTATTTTGGAACAGGAACTTACAGACCGTCTTTCAAAAGCGGGAATTGTGATTCAGGAAGCCAGAATTTCGCACCTGGCCTATGCGTCAGAAATTGCAGGGGCAATGCTTCAGAGACAGCAGGCAACAGCTATTGTTGCTGCAAGAACCAAGATCGTGGAAGGAGCTGTAGGAATGGTAGACCTTGCGCTTAAAAAGCTTTCAGAAGACAATATCGTTGAGCTTGATGATGAAAGAAAAGCAGCAATGGTAAGCAATTTAATGGTAGTTCTTTGCGGTGAAAAAGCAGCAACGCCAGTATTAAATGCAGGAACACTTTACAATTAAGAAGTGGAAAATTAAACGTTACATTTTAGTGTAGACTTTCACACTGAAATAGTCAGAAATAATGTAAGAGAATTTAGAAAATGAAATCAGAAAAAGCTCAGAACTCTTCGGAAAGCAAAGGCAAAAAATCTTTTGTGATAAGAATAGACGAGTCTACTTATAAACTCCTTGAAAAGTGGGCGAATGATGAATTCAGAAGTGTGAACGGCCAGATCGAGTATCTGCTGCATCAGAGCCTGGTGGAGTCAGGAAGAAAAAAGAAGGAATAATATCGGGAGATCAGATTGTAAGAGATAATGGTGCTTTTGAGGAAATTTATTCACAATAAGTCCTTATCTGTTTTGAATTTTACTTTGCAAAAAATGCAAAAAAATCCCGGATTTTAAACACTTCAATACATAAATAAGAAAGCAGAGAAAATTTCTCTGCTTTTTTATTGTATACAACTCTGGAGACTATCTGCTCCAACGTAGAATATGACGAGCCAAATCAAGCCTTTAATGGTAAAGAAAGCTAATCCTGCCCATCCCACACGCTTGAACCACTTTTTAAGCTTCGAGTTATTTTCTTGTGAATTTTCCATTGGTGATTGTCAAAATGATTACCCTGCAAAGATAAGCATGTTTATAATTAGTCCAAATAAAAAGCCTGTTAAAAATTAAAGTTTTGAGGTTCACATAATATTTTTATCTTTAGAGAGAACGAAAAGTAAGATTTTATGTCAAAAAAAGTAAAGGATTTCGGAATTGAAAAAACACTTAGAAATCTTGGTATCAAAGAAGAGAACAAAGGGACTTCAGTGGGCGGAAAATATTTCGCTTCAGGAAAGGTGATAGAAAGCATTTCTCCTGTAGACGGAAAATTGATCGCCAAAGTAAAAACTTCCGGAGAAAGTGATTATGACAAAGTAATTGAAACTGCTCAGAAAGCATTTCAGGAATTCAGGCTGATTCCGGCTCCCAAAAGAGGAGAGATCGTAAGACAGCTGGGCTTAAAATTAAGAGAATATAAGGATGACCTTGGTAAACTTGTTTCTTACGAAATGGGTAAATCATTACAGGAAGGACTGGGTGAAGTTCAGGAGATGATCGATATCTGTGACTTTGCAGTAGGACTTTCGAGACAGCTGCAGGGTTACACCATGCATTCTGAAAGACCAGGACACAGAATGTATGAGCAATATCATCCGCTGGGAGTAGTAGGAGTGATTACTGCATTCAATTTCCCGGTAGCAGTATGGTCATGGAATACAGCACTGGCCTGGATCTGTGGTAACGTTACCATCTGGAAACCCTCTGAAAAAACACCGCTTTGTGCTATTGCATGCCAGAATATCATGATGGAAGTGATAAAAGAAAATAATCTTCCTGAAGGAATTTCAAGTGTATTGGTATCAGACCACGAAATAGGGCAGAAACTGGTAGATGATAAAAGAGTAGCCCTTGTATCTTTCACAGGATCTACAAGAGTGGGAAGAATGGTTTCTTCTAAAGTTGCAGAAAGATTCGGAAAATCAATCCTTGAACTAGGCGGAAACAATGCTATCATTATTACAAAAGAAGCTGATATTGACATGTCGATCATCGGAGCTGTTTTTGGGGCTGTAGGAACGGCAGGTCAGAGATGTACTTCAACAAGAAGACTGATCATCCACGAAAGCGTATATGATGAAGTAAAAAACAGACTGGTAAAAGCTTACGGTCAGTTGAAAATCGGAAATCCGTTAGATGAGAAAAACCATGTGGGGCCTCTTATTGATACCGATGCAGTAAACCAATACGAAGAAGCTATCAAGAAATGCAAAAAAGAAGGTGGAAAATTTGTTGTTGAAGGTGGAGTTTTAACCGGAAAAGATTACGAATCCGGATGCTATGTTAAACCTTGTGTCGCTGAAGTAAAAAACTCTTACGAGATCGTTCAGCATGAAACTTTTGCACCGATCCTTTATCTGATCAAATACAAAACGTTAGAAGAAGCGATCGCAATTCAGAATGATGTTCCTCAGGGATTATCTTCTGCAATCATGACCCAGAACTTAAGAGAGGCTGAATTATTCCTGTCTCATGCGGGTTCCGATTGTGGTATTGCCAACGTTAATATAGGGACTTCAGGAGCAGAAATTGGAGGAGCTTTCGGAGGTGAAAAAGAAACCGGAGGGGGAAGAGAATCAGGATCTGACGCCTGGAAGTACTACATGAGAAGGCAAACCAATACCATCAATTACACCGCACAACTTCCTTTAGCACAAGGAATTAAATTTGATTTATAAAAGCTTTACCATAAGCACTCAAAAAACATAAAACTTAATAACCTGAAGGGTTAAATGCTTCGTCACAGGAGCATTTAACCGCTCACTTATTAAATCACACTACAAATTTATTATGGAACAAACATTAGACATAAAGGCAAATAAAGTAAAAGAAACAGTAGGAAGACACGTTCTTGCAGATGGTTTTGATTTTGTGATGGACATTGAAAAATCACACGGATCATGGCTTTATGATAAACTGACCAACAGAGAATACCTGGATATGTTCTCCATGTTCGCATCAGCATCCATCGGATACAATCACCCTTATCTTGTTGAAAGATCAGAATGGCTGGGAAGAATGGCTGTGAACAAACCTACTTTGGCAGACGTTTACTCGGAAGAATATGCTCATTTCCTGGAAGTATTCGAAAGAGTAGTGATTCCTGAAGAATTACAGTATGCTTTCTTTATTGAGGGCGGGACTCTGGGAGTAGAAAATGCGATGAAGGCATGCTTTGACTGGAAAACCCGTAAAAATTTTGCTAAAGGACTGGATACGGAAGCAGGAATCTGCATCCACTTCAAACAGGCTTTCCACGGAAGAAGCGGTTATACTTTAAGCTTAACCAATACTTCTGATCCCAGAAAGTATCAATATTTCCCAATGTTCAACTGGCCGAGAATTTTGAATCCCAAATTGAAGTTCCCGATCACTGAAGAAAACCTGGAAGAAACCATTAAAAACGAAAACCTTGCTTTGCTTCAGATTGAAGAGGCTATTCTGATGAATCCTAATAAAGTGGCCTGCATCATCATAGAACCTATTCAGGCAGAAGGAGGTGACAATCATTTCAGAGACGAATTCCTTTTAGGATTGAGACGAATCTGTGATGACAACGAAATCTTACTTATTTTTGATGAAGTTCAGACAGGGATCGCCATTACAGGAAAAATGTGGGCATTCCAGCACTTTACAGCAAAACCGGATATTATTTCTTTCGGGAAAAAAGCACAGGTATGCGGTGTTTTAGCCAATAAAGAAAAGTTTGATGAAATTCCGAACAATGTATTCAGAGAGAGTTCAAGAATCAATTCTACATTCGGAGGCAACTTTATAGATATGCTTCGTTTTCAGCTGGTGATGGAAGTTATTGAAAAAGAAAATCTTGTGGAAAACGCAAGAGTGGTAGGAGATTTCTTACTTGAAAATTTGAAAGTTCTGGCAGAAAAATATCCTGAAAAAATTTCAAATGCGAGAGGAAGAGGTTTGATGTGTGCCGTTGACCTTCCGTCCGCAGAGCAAAGAAATGCCCTGATGAACGAGCTGTATAAGGATGGACTCATTATTCTTCCTTGCGGAGATCAGTCTCTCCGTTTCAGACCTCACCTGAATGTCACTAAAGAAGAGATTCAGCTCGCTTTGAATAAAATTGAAAACAATATTAATAAAATTTAAAACTCAGGATTTGTAATTTTAAAAAAAACATTGTATATTTAGATACTCAAACAGTTAGAATATGGAAAGAAGTACGAGAGTATCAGTTTATGTAAGTGATAACCCTTCAGAAATTCAGTTGGTTAAGTCTAAATTGGATGACGCTCAAATTACAAATACCGTTGAAAATAACTATCTTACGTTTACTACAACGCCCACAGCAACTTCGCTGAAGCTCATGGTAGATCTGGAAGATGAAAAAAAAGCATTTGATATTATTGATGCTTACCTTCAACAAAGTGAAAATCAATAAACAATTTCATAATTTTAAATTTTACTACTTCGAACCGAAAATTAATCTCAATTAATTTTCGGTTTTTTAATTAATTAATAACGATTTAAGATTAGAAAATTATGGCATTAAAAGAGTATTTAAAATCAAATTATACAGTATTTGGTTGCCAATCAAATCCCTTTTAATTCTTAAATTTTTTAATCAAAAAATGAAAAGCAATGAATCCAGAGATTAAATTAAGACAGGCAGAAATTGAAGACAAAAATATCATTTGGGAAATTATTCAGCAATCCATAGAAAGAAGAAGACAGGACGGAAGTACCCAATGGCAAAACGGATACCCTAATCTCGGGACTGTAGAAAGTGATATCGCCAAAGGATTTGGCCATGTTCTGACCGTAGACGGAGATATTGCGGTGTATGCAGCGCTTATCCTGAATGACGAACCGGCTTACAGCACCATAGAAGGCGCATGGCTGAGTGATGGTGAATTTGTAGTGGTTCACAGAGTAGCTGTAGACGAAAAATTTGCCGGGCAGGGAATGGTGAAAAAACTATTTGATCACATTGAAGAATTTACTAAATCTCATGGTATTCAGAGTATTAAAGTAGACACCAACCATGATAATATGGCCATGCTGAAAATTCTTGAAGGCAGAGGCTACTCCTATTGTGGAGAGGTGCTGTTGAGAGATGGAATGAGAAAAGCATTTGAGAAGATTATAATTTAGGCAAAAAGTTAAATCCTCTTTCATTGAATTTTTAAAACACCCTTTATTTATAAACTCTATCAGGTTTGTTCGTTTGGTTCTGAACTAATTTTTACATTTGTTCAAATTTTTATATTATGCATAAAAGTATAGAAATTGATGAAAAGATTTTTCAGGATGCCGTAAAATTCTACGGCACCGTGTTCAGTTTACCCCCTTTAGCATCTAAAATCTATTCCTACCTTCTTTTCGACTATGAGAAAGTAGGAATTACTTTTGATGAGTTTGTGGATGTGCTCTCTGCCAGCAAAAGCTCTGTTTCTACAAGCATTTCTCTCCTGTTAAATGCCGAGCTTATTGTGGACCACAATAAAATGGATGAGCGGAAACGCTATTTTTTCATCAATGATGAATACAAGAAAATACGATTCGAAAAAATTGTCCAAAAGATGCAGGACGAATTAAAACTATTAGATGATTTAAACAATTTTAAAAAAAGTAAAGACGATGGTTACAATGAAAGAATAGAAGTTTACAAAGCACTCTTAAATAAAAACATAGAAAATATTCAGGAATCTCTTAATAAACTATAAAATGAATAATAAGCTAGTTATACTTTCCATTGCAGCGTTTTCACTGACGGCCTGCAAAAAAGAAGCCCCGAAACAGGATGGTGCCAAGCCATATCCGGTTGTTTCTGTGGAGTCAAAAAATATAGTGGGTTATCAGACGTTTCCGGCTACCATTCAAGGTAGAGTAAACAATGATGTACGTGCAAAAATACAGGGATATATTACCCAGGTACTGGTAGATGAAGGACAATACGTTACCAAAGGACAGCCTTTGTTCCGTCTGGAAACCAATATCCTGAACGAAAATGCAGCTGCTTCCAAAGCAGGAATCGGGGCTGCCGCATCCAGTGTTGCCGCTGCGCAGGCTTCTGTAAATGCTGCACAGGTGGAAGTAAACAAACTAAAGCCGCTGGTTCAGAAAAATATCATCAGCAACGTACAATTGCAGACTGCTCAGGCGCAGCTGGCTCAGGCTCAGGCTCAGTTACAGCAGGCCAATGCAGCCAAAAGACAGGCAGAAGCCAATTATAAAGGAGTAGAAGCCAATATTGAATACTCTATCATTCGTGCCCCTATTTCAGGGGTAATCGGGAGGCTTCCGTTAAAAGTGGGAAGCCTGGTAGGACCGTCTGATCAGACACCTCTTACTACAATTTCTGACACTTCTGAGATCTATGCTTACTTCGCCATGAATGAAAAGGAGTATTTCAATTTCCTTGAAAAAGCTCCGGGTGCTTCCATGCCCGAAAAAATCAAAAACTTACCCATGGTAGAGCTTCAGTTAGCCAACGGAAGTCTTTATCCTGAAAAAGGAAAAATTGAAGCCATTACCGGGCAGATTGATCCCACAACAGGAACCATTCAGTTCAGGGTGGCATTCTCCAATGCTCAGAAGTTATTGAGCAACGGTAACAGCGGAACCATCAGATTCCCTCAGAATTATGACAATGTATTGGTTGTTCCTGAAAGTGCTACTTACGAGCAGCAGGGTATTGTTTACGTTTACAAAGTAGAAAAAGGAGATACTGCCAGAAATGTTGTTGTAAATGTCATTGACAGAATTGACAATTTAGCTCTTATCAAATCAGGAGTTAATAAAGGGGAAAAGGTTATTGCAGCCGGCATCGGAGGTCTGAAGCCGGGAACAGCAGTGAAGCCGAAACCAATTAAAATGGATAGTCTTGTTCAATCAATAAAACCGAAATTCTAATGATAAAAAACTTTATTAACAGACCGGTTTTATCTACCGTAATCTCAATTTTGATTGTGATTCTCGGTGTGCTGGGACTGATCTCGTTACCGGTTACCCAGTATCCGGATATTGCACCGCCTACGGTGAGTGTTTCCGCAAACTATACGGGAGCCAATGCCGAGACGGTAATGAAAAGTGTAGTAGTACCTTTGGAAGAACAGATTAACGGGGTGGAAGGTATGGATTATATCACTTCCAGTGCCGGAAACGACGGTTCTGCCCAGATCCAGGTTTTCTTTAAACAGGGTATAGATCCGGATATTGCTGCGGTAAACGTACAGAACCGTGTGGCCAGAGCAACACCTCTGCTGCCATCAGAAGTAACACGTTCCGGGGTTGTAACCCAGAAGCAGCAGACCAGTGCCCTGATGTATATGTCTTTCTATTCTGAAAATAAGGATCTGGATGATGTATATCTTCAGAACTTTCTGAACATCAACATTATTCCCAACCTTAAAAGGGTAAATGGTGTAGGGGATGCCAACGTGTTCGGGGGTAAAAATTACTCCATGAGAATCTGGCTGGATCCTGCAAAAATGGCTGCCTACAGTGTAACGCCTACAGATGTTACCAATGCGATTAATGAGCAAAGTAGGGAAGCAGCAGCGGGTTCTATCGGACAAAACAGCGGAAGTTCTTTTGAATATATCATCAAATACGTAGGTAAATTCAATGATAAGGAACAGTACGATAATATCATCATCAAATCTCTTGCAAACGGACAAAACCTGATGCTGAAAGACGTTGCCAAAGTAGAACTGGCAGGCCAGTCTTACACAGGTATCGGGGAAAACGGAAACAACCCTTCCATCAGTATGGGGATCTTCCAGACGCCGGGGTCTAATGCACAGGAGATTATTAAAAATATTAAAACTTATCTGAAATCAGCAGAGAGTACTTTTCCAAAAGGAATCAAATATACTTTTAACTTTGATACCAATGAATTCCTTGAAGCTTCTATTGAAAAGGTAGTACATACCCTTATCGAAGCCTTTATCCTGGTATTTATTGTGGTATATATCTTCCTTCAGGACTTCAGATCTACCCTGATTCCGGCTATTGCGGTTCCGGTCTCTATTGTGGGAGCGTTCTTCTTCCTGAATCTCTTCGGATATTCACTGAACCTCTTAACATTATTTGCATTGGTACTCGCGATCGGTATTGTGGTGGATGACGCCATTGTGGTCGTGGAAGCCGTCCATGCCAAGATGGAGCACGGAATCTCTGATGCTAAAAAAGCTACAGTAGAAGCGATGGATGAGATTACAGGAGCTATTATCTCTATTACATTGGTAATGGCAGCCGTATTTATTCCTGTAACGTTTATTACAGGTCCTACGGGAGTATTCTATCAGCAGTTTGGTATTACACTGATCATTGCCATCATCATTTCTGCCATTAATGCATTAACGTTGAGCCCTGTTTTATGCTCATTATTCTTAAAACCTCACGCAGAGCATCATGCGGAGTACAAGAATCTGAATATTCTGCAGAAATTCTTCTATAAGTTCAATATTGCTTTTAAAACCACTACAGAACGTTACGGAAGAGGTTTTGTATTCCTTTTAAGACATAAATGGGTAACCCTGATTATTTTCGCGGTAACCGGAGTGATCTTATTTTGGGCGAGCAGCAGTATGAAGAAAGGATTTGTGCCTACAGAAGACAGAGGAATTATCTTTACCGATGTTCAGCTTCCTCCGGGAGCCTCTATGGAAAGAACTTACAATGCTTTGAAAACGCTTCAGGCTAAAGCATTAAAAGTTCCGGGAGTACAGAACGTGACGATCTCTACGGGTAGAGGATTCTTATCAGGAAACGGAAGTAACAACGGTCTTGCCTTTGTGAAGCTAAAACCTTTTGAAGAAAGAAAAAAAGACGGTCAGACCTCTGAAGATATTACCAAACAACTGTTTGGAATTGTAGGAGCCGTTCCTGATGCTAAAGTAGTGTTCTTTCAGCCGCCAAGTGTACCGGGATTTGGTAACAGTGCCGGTTTTGAAATGGTATTACTTGATAAGTCCGGAGGCGAATATGCCGATCTGGATGCTAAAACCAATGAATTCATCGGCAAGCTTATGCAGAGACCGGAAATTCAATTTGCGCAAACATCATTCAATACCAAATATCCTCAATATCAGATGGAAATTAATGTTCCGCTGAGCAAGCAGCTCGGGGTTTCTGTAAATGACATTCTGGCAACCATGCAGGGATACATCGGAGGTATTTATACTGCCGACTTTACCAAGTACGGAAAGCAGTTCAGAGTTATGGTTCAGGCGCTTCCTGAAAACAGAAAGAATATTGAAAATCTGAATGAACTTTATATAAGAACCGGTTCAGGTATCATGTCTCCGATTTCACAGTTTGTAACATTGAAAAAAGCATACGGACCACAATCTGTAAGCCGTTATAACCTCTTTACCTCGGTGAAGGTAACGGGAGCAAACTCTGAAGGATACAGTTCCGGGGATGCCATTACTGCTGTACAGCAGGTAGCTGATGAAACCCTGAACCAAAACTATGCAGTAGAGTTTACCGGGTTAACAAGAGAAGAATTAAATTCAGGATCTCAGACACTGCTGATCTTTGCACTAAGTTTAATTTTTGTGTACTTTATTCTTTCTGCACAATACGAAAGTTATATACTTCCGTTGGTAGTGGTAATCTCTCTTCCTTTGGGGGTAATGGGGGCTTACTTCGGACAGAAAATAATGGGCTTGGAAAACAATATTTATTTCCAGATTGCTTTGATTATGTTGGTGGGACTATTGGCGAAAAATGCGATCCTTATCGTGGAATTTGCCGTGCAGAGAAGACATCACGGCGAAACCATTGTAATGTCTGCCATCAATGCTGCTAAGGCCAGAGTAAGACCTATTCTAATGACATCATTTGCTTTTATCTTCGGTTTATTACCATTGGTACTGGCAAGTGGAATTGGTGCAGTAGGTAACAGATCTATTGCTACGGGGGCGGCCATCGGATTATTGATCGGAACTATTTTAGGATTATTTGTAATTCCTGTACTGTATGTGATCTTTGAAACACTGCAGGAAAAAATTAAACCTATCAAAAAAGAAGAAATCAATTTAGCAGAATAAAATTAAGATTTAAGAAAGTAGAAGTCAGCAGTTAGAGATCATTCTAAAAACTAACTTCTACCTTCTCAACTCTAACTTCTAATTAAAAATAATGAAGAGTTTATTAAACATCATAAAAGGAATCACTTTTTCAGTTTTCATACTCGGAGCCATTTCATCCTGTATGGCAAGAAAAGAGTACGAAAGACCGAAAAACGTTGTAGACGAAAAGCTGTTCCGTACAGATATGCTTCCATCAGACAGCGCCAGCATCGCCAATATTTCTTGGAAAGAAATATTTACCGATCCGATACTGCAGAAGCATATCTCCAAGGCACTGGAAAATAATCTGGACATCCGAATTGCTCTGGAAAGCATCAATTCAGCGGAAGCTTATCTTAAACAAAGTAAAGCTGCTTACCAGCCGACGCTTTCTATCGGGCCCAACTATACGTTTCAGACGCAGTCTATCAACACTCAGTTTGGGCAGATCATTGGAGAAAGAAGATATGTCAACCAGTTTGACATTACCGCAACAATCGGATGGGAAGCAGATATCTGGGGGAAATTAAGAGCACAGGAAAAAGCACAGCTAGCCACTTATTTAGGAACAGTTGCTGCCCATAAAGCCGTGAAAAGCAGTCTTGTCTCTTCTATTGCTTCAGCATATTATCAGCTGCTGACCTTTGATGCCCAGAAGAGAATTATTTCAGAAACTATTGCGGTAAGGGAGAAAAACTTAGAAGCTACAAAAGCTTTGAAAACTGCCGGAACCGTTACTGAAGTAGCAGTACAGCAGAGTGAAGCTCTTGTTTTCAATGCCAAATCTTTACTGATTGATATGGATACACAGATCCAGCTGCTAGAAAACACCATGAGCCTTCTTATGGGTGAGCCTTCCCATTCTATTGAGAGATCTACACTGGAAGGACAGAATCTTCCGATTGATCTGAAATTAGGATATCCTTCTCAGCTTCTGGCCAACCGTCCGGATGTCATGAGAGCAGAATATAACCTGATGAATGCTTTCGAACTTACCAATTCAGCTAAAGCACAGTTTTATCCTACTTTAAAACTGACAGGAAGTGGTGGACTTCAGTCTGTGGATATCGACCACTTATTCAGTGTAAATTCATTGTTCGCGAATGTAGTGGCAGGACTGGCTCAGCCTATTTTGAACAAAAGACAGATCAAAACCAACTATGATGTAAGTCTTGCGAATCAGGAAACGGCGTATTTAAACTTTAGAAAAACAGTTCTTACTGCCGGTAAGGAGGTTTCGGATGCGATCAGAGTTTTCTCTGTTCAGGATTCATTTATTGAATTAAAGCAAAAAGAACTGGATGCCTATAAAAAATCGGTTGACTACTCCCAGGAATTGGTCAACTATGGTATGGCGAACTACCTTGAAGTATTGAATGCGAGTGTCAATTCACTGAATGCAGAACTTAATATTTCTAATGCGAGATACAGCAAAATGAAAGCAGCCGTAGAGCTTTATCAGGCTTTAGGCGGAGGATGGAAATAGCTGTTCTTCAGATAATCATATAAAACGTATGTCAGCAGTGGCATACGTTTTTTTATGATTGATCATGTCAAAAATATTTGATAGGTAAAATCAATTTGCAATTATGTATTTAACTACGTAGTTTTGTACTTTAAATATAAAACACTATGAAATTGCAGATACAGCCCATAGGAAATTCTTATTCGGAACAGGCTATAGATTTGATTTTAACGATTCAGCAGAAAGAGTTTAATATCCCGATTACGATAGAAGATCAGCCCGATCTTTTGCATATAGAAAGCTTTTACAGAGAAGGTGGTGGAAATTTTTGGGGGGCTTTTGTGGCCGGAGAACTGGTAGGTTCTATTGCTTTGATTAAATTTGACGAAAGGGCAGGAGCCATCAGAAAAATGTTTGTAAAAAAAGAATTCAGAGGAAAGGAATTGAATATTGCACAGAATTTACTGGATATTTTAATTTCTTTTTGTCGGGAAAACGGAATTGATGACCTTTACCTTGGGACGATAACAGTACTGAAAGCAGCACAGCGCTTCTATGAAAGAAACCATTTTGTAAAGGTTGAAAAAGGAAATCTTCCTGTGAAGTTTCCTCTGATGAGCGCAGACGATGTTTTCTATCATTTAAATATTGACTGAATATGAATGTCATTAACGAAGCAGGAATTCTTGCGATATCCACCAGGCTGCACCGCCTCAGTGAACAGCTAAGGAAAGACGGAGCGCTCATCTATAAAGCTTTTGGAATTGATTTCGAGCTGAAATGGTTCCCGGTTATTTTTACCATTTATAAAAAAGAAATAGCCAGTGTAGTAGAAATAGCCAACGAAATAGGGTACACCCATCCCTCCACAATCGCGCTGCTGAAAGAAATTGAAAAGCAGGAACTCATCCGGTGGGAAAAGGATAAACAGGATGAAAGAAAAAGACTCTTTAAGCTGACTTCCCAAGGTAATGAGCTGGTTGATAAAATGAAACCCGTCTGGGAACTGATGTCACAGGTTTTGGGAGAAATTTCTGATAATAAAAACAATCTGCTTGCAGCCATTGATGAAGCGGAAGAAAAAATTGCAAACCAGTCTTTTTATCAGAGAGCACTGCAGGTTAAGAATACAAAAAAATAAACCGGCTGGTATATTAGCCGATTTATTCACACACTTAGATGACTTGGAAAGTAATGAAATTACTGCTGTATCAAAAGTAAATACTTCCTTTGATTACTTAGATCCTTTACAATATTACTATATAATTACTTATTACCATTACGGTTTCCAGTAAGGAAATTTAATAAATTATCTTATAGCATGCTGAAAATCAGAAGCCCCGCCAATTTTGGGCGGGGCTTCTATATGGTTAAAAAGTGATCTTAGAATCTTAAAGTAGCTGCAACAGACCAGGTTCTCCCGAAACCAAGAAACCCTGTATTGCCATCTGCAACACCCTGATAAACTCTACCGGCATCCTGATAGGTTTTTCCTGCATCAGGGCCGTTGGCAATTTTATCACCTGCAAAAATGTTAGAACTTAATTCAGAGATATAATATTTGTTGAACAGATTGTAAACATTCGCTCTCAGTGTTAAAGATTTTTTTGCATCAAGTGTGAATTTATAAGATGCACCTACATCAAATAAATGATAGCTTGGCAATTTCACAATTCCTTTTTCTCTTGCTGCTTCGGTAAGGAAATTGATAGGATTGAATTGTGCATAGAGCTTGTCATAATATTCCCAGTTGGCATCAATGCTGAATGCTTTAGTAATATTATAATCAGCCCCGATGCTTGCTGTGGTTTGAGCAGCATCGCCCACTTTCAGGTCTTTGATATTGATTACTCCGGTAGCTCCTGCAATTTCCTGGTTGTTCTGAACATCCAGAATGTTGAAGTTGGCGTTTCCTTTATATTTCCAGTTACCCAATGATAACATACCTCTAAGTTTAAGGTTGGCGAAAGGTCTTGCCTTTGCTTCCAGCTCGACACCCTGGTGCACCTGGCCTACGTTCAGCGCATTATAGAAATAAGCATTTCCGAGACTTAACTGGGAGAATTTCGCAACATCCGCCGCAGTAGCGTTGAACGTTCTTGAAATAAACCTGTCATCCCACTGCGTTCTGTAAGCGTTGATGTTTACATCCACATAACGGGATTTGAAACCATATCCTAACTCTACAGAGAAAATTCTTTCATTTTTTGCATCGTTATAAATATTCTGGTTGGATGGGAATAAGGCATTGAATAAAGGCTGTCTTGAAATAACCCCTGTATTGAAAAATACATTATGATGATCATCAATATTATAATTGGCACCTCCTTTTACGATATATCCTGTTTTATGATACCATTTGGTTTCCTGGTTTCCCGGAGTATACAGCATATAATCCACTCTCTTATAATACTGCTCAGAAACGGATCCCTGAACGGATGCACTCAGTTTGTCTGAGCTGTATTCAACCATTCCATAGATACCCGCCCATTTTACCAAACCTTCATTATGGATAGACACTTTCTGAGCATCTTTAAGCTTTGTAAGCGGCTCCGGCTTTACGGTCTGGTTAATATAATATCCTTTTGGAGCATTGGCCGTATTGGGTACATATAATGCATCAGATCCCAGCATATCAGTGATGATATCATACAGTGCTCCTTTGTAGGTTTTAAGATCAATCCCTCCGTTAAAGGTCCAGTTATTTTTCTTATAATTAAGGTCAGCAATTACACCATACCAGTCATGAGCATTGATGCTCTGTTTTCTTACGATCCCATTGGTTCCGTTCAGAGTAGCTACATACTGTCCGTTATAGTCGGTGGGAGAGCCCGCAGGAGCAGTGAAGGTTGATTTCTGGAAAGTATTTCCGTTATAATCCGTTACCATGCCGCCTCTGTTATAGCGATAAATCATATCCCAGTTAATAGTACCGTCTCCGCCTGCACCATAATTCATGAAATTCATGGTTTGTCCGGCTGCATTTTTGATCGAACCGTTAAGCCCGGTACCTCCGCCGCCACGTCCCCATGAACCATAAAGAACTGTAGATAATTTCAGATTATCGTTCATATTCCAGTCCCAGTTTAATGATGCGATCGGCTTGTGGTAGAAGTTAGGCGCTAAATTGAACTGAGAACCATTCAGCATACCTGTTTGTGGGTTGTACCTTCTTCCGTATGTTTCAAACTGCTGCAGGGTTGCTACATTAGCTCCGGTTGCAGAAGACCTCCTTGTGTCGTGTACCTGTGGCGCTCCGGTAGCGATAAAGTTGAATGCATGTTTTTCGTTTGGCTTAAATCCGGTTGAGAAAAACCAGGAATAACCTTCTCCCTGCGTTCCGTTGATGTACCCATCACCCTGCCAGCGGGAAAGCAAAACGGTAGTTCCCCATTTGTTCTTTAACCCTGAAGAATACATAGCAGATATTCTGGAGTAGTTATCATTACCTACTTCGCCCTTGATCATTGCTTTCTGCTCAGAATCGGTAGCTTTGGTGACAATGTTTATTGTTCCCCCTACTGAAGGAACTACAAATTTGGAAGCTCCCAAACCTCTCTGGATCTGGATATTGCTCGCAATATCAGCTAATCCGGTCCAGTTAGACCAGTACACCGTACCTCCCTGCATGTCATTCACAGGCTGTCCGTTGATAATAACGGCAATGTTAGCTCCGTCAAAACCTCTCATGTTGATTCTGCTGTCTCCGAATCCTCCACCTACTTTGGTTACGTAAACGGATGGGGTAGACTTCATAATTTCAGGAAATTCTCTGTTTCCCAATTTCTCCTGAATTTCTGCTGCTTTGATGTTGGAAACCGCAACAGGAGTTTTTCTCTCTTTGGCTGTTTGGGATAGGTTTCTACCTACCAACATAACCTCATCAATAGATTTTGATTTGTCTAAAGAATCCTTCGTACTCTGCCCATAATATATGGCGGCCGTAGGTAATACAAGCGCTATAATAAGTCGCTTTTTAAAAGTAATGCTCATGAAATAAACTAGCGTGTTTGATTTTAAGGCTGCAAAGATGGATAATTATTTTTGAATTAAGTATTAAATCTTCCGGAAGTGAGTTCATAAGGCACATGAATTATGCACGGTTACTGGTTTTTTGATTGTATTAAATCAGTTCATGGCTTTAATTTACAGTTGGTTACAGGTTTTACTCATAATGAAAGTGATTTTTGTTATGAAATTAATTACTGTACCGAATCGGATGTTTTACCTGAAGCAGCAAATGATCTGTATCATCCTGTTGGAAATTAAAAATTATGTCTAGTTTATCAATGTCTTCCTTTGCTGCCTACCTGTTTCCACCTGCAATTTTAGATACCACATCTCATTAGTTAAGGCAAAAATGGTCTTATAGTTGTAGATTCACTACCATCAAACACTAAATTATTATATTATGGAAACTAAGACGGCAACCAAAAAATCACCTGCCAAAAAAACAACAACTGCAAAAACTTCCGCGAAAGCATCTGCCAAAACTCCGGCCAAAAAAAATGCAGCGAAACAATTGGAAGATCTTTTTGAAGATTCATTAAAGGATATCTATTGGGCTGAAAAAGCATTGCTGAAAGCATTGCCCACAATGATGAAAAATGCCACCAGTGAAAAGCTTAAAACAGCAATTGACAAGCACATTACTGAGACGGAAGGTCATGTTGAAAGACTCGAAGAATGTTTTAAAGCATTAGGAAAAAAAGCTCAGGCTAAGAAATGTGATGCTATGCAGGGACTGCTGGATGAAGGGAAAAGTATCATTGAGGAGACAGAACCGGGAGCAGTGAGAGATGCAGGAATTATTGCTGCTGCTCAAAAAGTGGAACACTATGAGATCGCTACCTACGGTACCCTTGCAGCATTCGCAAAAGTGCTGAAAGAGGAAGAATGTCTTAAAAATCTTTTGAGCACATTAGAAGAGGAGAAAAAATGCGATGAACTGCTAACGAAAGTTGCTGATACCAATCTGAACAGCAAAGCAAAGTAATAGTATACAAGCATAATAAAAAGGAGACTGAATTTATTCGGTCTCTTTTTTTGCTGTTGAGCGTTGAAGTAGATAAAAAAAATTGTTTTTAATACAACCAAAAAAAGTGGTATTATAATTTTGATTGTTTTTGTATCATTTTTAATATTTTTGCAGATATTATTTGTATCAATTTATTTTCTCAGATACCGTAACGTTTTCTATCATTAAGAATAAAAAATATGACCCAGCTAAGTTTATTCGACTCAGAAGATTTATATGAATTTCCAAAAGACCTGCTGGAATACAGAGCGCATTTCCTGAGCCGGGATGAAGCTGACCACCTTAAGAACCATTTGCTTCAAACAGCTCCCTGGAAGCAGCGTACCCAGAAAATGTATGATAAAACGGTTCTGACGCCACGCTTAACAGCCTGGTATGGTGATCATAAAACGGCTTACCCATTGGGAGATGGTGAAGTAGATCGTAATTTATGGACTCCCGAACTGTTTTCTTTAAAGCAAAGAATAGAGGAACTATTTGGATATCAGTTCAATTCTGTACTGCTAAATCTCTATAGAGATCATAATGATTCTGTTGCCTGGCATCGGGATAAGGAAAGCAGGTACGGAAACCGTCCGGTAATTGCCTCCATAAGTTTAGGACAGACCAGAAACTTTGATTTCCGCAAGAAAGATCATCATCAGAGTAAATACAGCCTGCCTCTTCCTCATGGCTCATTATTAATCATGAAAGGAGATCTGCAGGAAAACTGGGAACATAGAATCGCTAAGTCGGTAACCTCAATGAAGGAACGTATTAATCTTACATTCCGGTTAGTTCGTGGATTATAAAATGTTTATTCATAATATTTTATGAAAATATTATATGGCGTTAAATCTTTTTTTGGCAGATAAATTGTTGCTGTTATAAAGAAGATCATTGGACTTCACTCATATCACTTAAAAATTTATTATTATGAAAAATCTTGTAGTAACCATTTTTGCAGTAGCTGCATTGACAGCCTGTAAGAAAAATGACCAGACACCGCCTGCCCAATCTGCTGAAAGTACAGCAATGTCTTCTCCCGCTGATTCCGGAATGACGGTAAGTGACTCCAGTAAAGTGTCAGATCCAAAAGACCAGAAAACGGCTTTGAGCGATCAGGACAAAAAATTTGCAGATGCCGCAGCAGTGGGAGGGATGATGGAAGTAATGATGGGAAAACTGGCAGAAACCAATGCTGAAAATGCTGTTGTAAAATCTCTGGGAACAATGATGGTAACAGATCATACCAAAGCAAACGATGAGCTTAAAAGCTGGGCCTCTGCTAACGGTTATACGCTTCCTGCAAGTTTGGATGCTGAAAAGCAGAAGATGTATGATGATCTGAAAGCTAAGAAAGGAAAAGACTTTGACAAAAAATATACAGATCTCATGGTGAGCGATCATAAAGAGGATGTAGAAGCATTTAAAAAAGAAGCTGCAGAAGGATCAGAAGCTTCACTAAAATCTTTTGCCTCTAAAACGCTTCCCACGCTTGAACATCATTTAAAAGAGTCGGAAAAAGCGAAAAACGCTGTTAAATAATGTAAGAGTATATGACCTGCATCATAAGACGAACAAAATAGATTTGATATTTTTGAAAAGATTAAATATTATTTTGTTCTTGATTATTAAGCTCCTCTTTTTTAAGAGGAGTTTTTTTATTCTTTCTTTTTGTATTCTTCAATTTTCTTAAACTTCCGGTAAGAGTCTTTCAGATTGCGAAGCTGCTCAGAAACTGTAGTAACAGCTTTTCCGCTAAGATCACCGCTGTCCAGCGCATTTTGATACGCTTCTATAGCTGCTTTTTCCCCAAAAACAACATTTTCCAAAGTAGATTCTATCAGATTTCCCATGGTGAAAGAATTTTTAATATCAATCCATGTTCTGTGAACAGCTCCTGCCACGGATGTTGAATCTTCCGGAGTTCCCTGTTTTTCTGTGATGAGGTTTATAAGTTCATTCTTCATGATTTTCGATTGTGAGATCATATGATCATATTCATCTTTTACATCAGGATACATTTCCCAAACTTTTCCTTCCACTTTCTCGAAGCCTTCAATTCTGTCATTGGTAATGTGAAGCAAATCATTCAGTACCGATATTTCTTTTTGATGGTCCATACTATAAATTTTTAAAATTAAACATAAATAATACACTAAATTATCGTTTACAGGCCCGGTTTTTTATAATCCTGATCATATACAGTAAAAAATAAAATTCTGATGTATTCCTTTTTCCGGAAAAAAGCTGCACCTTTGCCTCAACAATGGGGTGCTACAGATTACAGTGGCTGAGATGATACCCAGGAATATATTCCACACCTGATCCGGATAATGCCGGTGTAGGGATTGCGTATTAATCATCTCATCATTTGATTTCTAACAATTATTATGATGCAGGACATTTTAAAACAAATTACCTTACCGGAATGGTTCGGAGTCTTATTTTCAGTCATTCAGGTCTTACTGGCCCGTAAAAACAATGTCAACAATTATCTTTTCGGAATTGCAGGTATTCTCCTTACCCTGTATGTAATGCTTACATCAAAGCTGTATGCAGAGTTTACATTAAACCTGTATTATCTGATCATGAGTCTGTATGGATGGATGTACTGGAAATTCGGGAAGCAAAAATCCGAAAGGGAAATTTCTGTTACCACGAGCACTGAAAAATGGATTGCAGGTGGAATTGTTCTGGGGACGTTTATCTTATTCTGGTTCTTCCTTACTCATTATACAGACTCGGATGTGCCGGTCTGGGACTCTCTTGTAAGTGCTTTTGCCTGGGCAGGAATGTGGCTGATGGCGAGACGTAAAATTGAAAACTGGATTATATTGAACATCAGTAACATCATCTCGATCCCGTTGATGATTCATAAGGAATTATATCTCTATGCTGTTTTAACTTCATTCTTGTTTTTAGTGGCCATTTCCGGATATATAGAATGGCAGAAAATTATTAAAGCCAACGCCAATGCTCAGTCTTAAAGACATCAGACAAAAACTTCACGGAGCTTCTGTAATTCCTGATGAGGTATTGCAGCATATTCATGAGGGGAAATTCCTTACAATTTGGGTACCCCAAAAATACGGAGGTCTGGGCTGTCGTTTTGAGGACGGATTGAAAGCATTATTCGGGTGGGCGGCAACCGATGGAAGTTTTGGCTGGATGCTGACACTTTGTGCCGGAGCTAATTATTTTTCCAGAAACCTTACACCTGAAATTGCCCAATCACTGTTCACCCATTCTCAAACCTGTTTCGGAGGAAGCGGAATGATTGGCGGAACAGCAGAACGGCAGAATAATAATGCCTATCTGATTAACGGGTCATGGAATTTCGCAACAGGGGCACCCCATCTGACGCATTTTACCCTGAATGCTGTAATTACAGAGAACGGACAACCTGTAACGGATAAAAACGGCAATGAGATCATTCGCTCATTTGTAATTCCTAAAAAGTATGCTGAAATCATCCCAAACTGGAAATCCATAGGAATGAAAGCCAGCGGAACGTATTCTTTCATTATTAAAAATACTATAGTAAGTGAAGATTTTAGTTTTGTTTACGATACCTTTTTCACAAATGACATTTTGGACAGTATTCCATTTCGGACTTTTGCGGATCTGACACTTTTGGTCAATTATCTCGGAATGGCATCTCATTTTATGGAGGAAGCACAAACTATTCGTCCGGAGATCAGTTTTAAAAGCTTTGATAAATCTTTAGAAAAACATTTAGAAAATGTATTAAGTCTTGCCAGGGAGATCGAAAATATACTTGGTGATCATAAAGAAATTTCAGAAGATAAGCAAAATGAGATTCATAAGTATGGAGTAGAGCTGGTGCAAAAATTGTCCTGCCGGATTCTTACCGTTTACACTCAATTGGGAATACGGGCAACGGATCGTAACTCTGCCATTTATCAGATATTCTGTGATTATTTTACAGCAGCCATGCATTCCAATTTCAGGCCTTCTGCTGATGAGCAGAATTTTTCTTTCTGAGGCAAAGGCGCGGTTCAAATTGTTTATAACAGAATATATTGATCATGCTGAAGGACAACGATAGGTACCTAGTTTATTTTTCCGAATTACATCGGGCTTTATGAGGAATGTTAAATTCTGTACTCATCTATTTCTTAGTCCGGATGTATACAATTTATGTACACTATTTTAATGGGTTGATTGACAGGGATTTTGTAGTGGCTTTTTTGAATGGGATAATTGTTTTTAAAATGATATTTATTCTACTTTTGTATACATAATATTTACAATTTTTGATAAAAAAATAAATAGAAAACTGCGTTTATGAACTATTTTGTGAAATTTTTAATTCTCATTTATGCTGCTCTCGGAATTGGGAATTGTTTTGCCCAGAAAAATAAAGAACAGGAACAAATTTTCAGCTATTTGTATAGTCAGCAGGCTGAAAAAGCTAAAAACCTGATCTATTCAAAATTTTTAAACTCACCTTCTTCTTCAGATCAAGTAATTGGCTACGTCTACCTGGCAGAATATTATTCTTTAATGGATGATGAAAAGAAGAAAAGAGAAGCATTAGAACTTGCAAAAAAAACAGCAAAAGAATCTGGCAAACCGATTGATCTGGCATATGTAGATTTTGGATATTCAAATTATTATTTGAAACTCAATAAAAATGATCTTTTTATAAAGGTTTTTAACAGTAGCGTTAAAAAATTTGAAAAGTCTCCTGAAAATAGTTTTATTCTAGCTCAACTGTACTCTAATATGGCTAAGATTAAGGCTAAAAATATGCTTGAAAAAGATCTGGAAAAAGATCACTTTAAGACCAAACAATATGCTTTACAGTCTGGTAATCAAATATTGATTGCTGCTTCAATGAATAATCTGGGATATTTTTATATCGGAAAATATAATCTTACAGAAAACAGAAAATTCTTAGACTCAGCATATTCTAATTTTAAAAAGTCTTATGACTATGTGTCTCTGATTAAAGATGTGATTTCCAGAAATAAAGCACTTACTATCTATTACATTAATTATGCAAGTATTTTAAGAGAGATGGGCGCTTCCTCCCGACAGAAGGAGCAATTGGAATACAGCCTCAAAGCATTGAATTTAGCTACAAAATACAAAAACTTAAGCAGTTTTGTTCCGGCAATCTATAATACTATCGGTAATATTTATAAGGACAGGCATGATTTACATGCTGCGGAAACCTATTTCATTAAAGCTCATGAATTGGTTAAAAAAGATGATAAGCTATTTGCCGCTGTCCGCATCCAGATCACCAATAATTTATCCGTATTTTATGAAGACAATAAAAACTTTGAAAAAGCGCTGTATTATCAGAAGGAAGCAGCAGACCTGATAAAAAAAGAGGGGCAAAAGCAATTTGACAACAATACAAAATCATTAGAAATATTTTATGATACCGAACAGAAAAACATGCAGATCAAAGAATTGGCAGAGAGAGAAAAATCTTATGCCTGGCAAAGAATCCTTTATGTAGGAATCATTATTCTGAGCTGTTTTCTGATTGTAGTTCTGATTTTTGTATTGAATTACAGACAAAAAATAAATCGTCAAAAAAACAGTTTACTGGAAGCTGAAAAGAAGCAGACAGAGCTTGTGCTACAGATTGAAAAAGAGGAGAAGGCCCATCTTGAAGCTGAACAGGAACTGATGAAACTGAAGCAGGAACAGCTGCAGAAGCAGATGCTGGTAACCTCTATCCAACTGAACCGTAAAAATGATTTTTTAAAAGAGCTCAAAGATAAACTGGGGAATGATCCTGTACACCTGGAAAAAGCTTTAAAAGAAGAGCAGCTTACCGATAGTGAATTTTTGGAAATACAGAACCTGATTATGGAAGTTCATCCTAATTTTTATAACAGAATCAACGAGGTTTCCAAAAGTAAGCTCACCAATCTGGATCTGAAATACGCTACATACATTTATCTGAATCTGGATAATCTGCAGATATCAAATATTTTGAAAGCAGATCCCAATACAGTAAGAATAACAAAGTACAGGCTGAAACAAAAATTGGGATTGAAAAAAGAAGATGATCTGCACCAGTTTATACAGAATTTGACCAAATAGGTATAAAGCCCGGGATATTCCGGGCTTTTATCTCTCTCAACATCATTAAGTATAAAATATACCTGCTCAGTAGATCTGATCAGAATACATGATTGGGCGGTTTTATTTTTATCAAAGGAATCTTCTATAATCCAGATGGAGCAGCTGTGCCCCCTGCATTGCTTCCTCCAAGATCTGCAGTGACATCTGAGAGTGTTTTAACCTGTGAATTATTAATAACAAGACAGTATATAGTCCAGGTACCGTTGTTAGGAGGTGCTCCGCCAAGATAATCTGCTGTGAGCCTCCACGCCCCATCGTTCCCTATAAATGCATTGACATTAAATGGATTGTATGTTCCGGGGGTTGAACTGTAAATGTCATACTCACTGAAACTGCTTCCTACAACTACAACAGTGTAATCGGCTGAAGAGATACTGGTATTAAAGTCGTTAATCCAGTCTTTATTAACATTTCTTATGATGTATTTTACGTAATTCAATGGTTTATTATTGGTCACAGTACCTGCAACCATTACCTCTCCGGTACTGTCATCCCTTACCAATGTAGACACGGAAGAAGATGTTGTTCTGCTGGCTGTTCCAATTCTCACTTTACCGTTTACATCCAGTTTCTGTGTGGGAGCGTTGGTTCCTACACCAATCCTGTCGTTTGTGGCATCAATGCTTACCGTATTATTATCAAAATTAATAGCATCTACACCGGTAGCTGTTATAGCAAGCTTATTTGTAGCTGTAGCTCCCGAAATGGTGGTCATTTCTGTAAGCGTTCCTCCCAGTTTTACGTTATTGCCAAGCATTGTAAGACCGTTACCGGAAGTGTAAACTGGTGCTGTTTTTGAATTAATTATCCGCTGCCAGATATTTCCGTCAAAATAATAATAACCTGCCTATGTAATACCGGAAGTTTTAGCACTCGGAGAAGAGACCGCAGCTGTTGCGTAGATCAAAGTACCTGTCTGGCTTAATCCATACTGGGAATCGGCAGCTTTAATTTGGTCTCCTGTAAGTCGGGGAACAATTACGCCTTCGGGATTGCTGCCATTTGTAGTTTTGGCGGTGATATCCAAAGTTGCCTTCGGACTTATGTTATTAATGCCTACATGTGAAAATACCACGCCTGCTGATAACAGGCCTGAGATCAAAATAATTTTTTCTTTCATCTTTTTCATTATTTAAGTTTTATATTATAGACTTTCTATAATAACTGTATCGTCATTAACAAAAGGTACAGTATAAGCTTTCTTTTAACAATCTTTGTTGGAATTGAGTAATTTCCTGATTCTCCTTTTCTGTATCACTTTTATTTTTCAGGATGAATGATCATGGGGTGGATCTTTGTTGCTCTGCGGGGAATAATTTGTTTGGCAAATGTCGAATTAATTTAGATTTTAGTGCTTAGATCTGCGTAACAATTTGTGTACAATGGTACATTTTATACTGTTTTTTTATGGTAGATATGGCCAATACCTACGGCCGTATATTCGAATAGCTGCTTTGCTGCAAATGAAATGTTTACTTTAAACAGTAAGGTTGGGAAAGGCCCTCTATGGAACATCAGCAGGTCTGAGAATAGCAAAAAGCTTCCCATTAAGGGAAGCTGCATAAAACACACGATGAAAAAAATTGTCCCATTAAGGGATGAGTGCCTGTAATAAGGCTATAAAAAACATAAAAACTATTCATATTTTAAAAGATCTGTAATTCTGATGATCTTATAAATTGTAAAAATCCGGAGCTATCAGAGATAACATAATCTGAGTATGAAAAAAATTAAAACTAATAATACAATTGACGAGCTCACTGCTGCCTCTGTAACTCCGGATGCCTCACTTTTTTATCAGCTTTTTATTATAAATCTTATTATCTGTAACAATACTAACGATGTAGGTTCCGGGCTGTAGATGATCAATAGCAATGCTATCAGAATTACGGGTTATGTTCATTTCTTTTCCCGTCATATCAAACATTTTTACGTGCATAATTTTCGATTTTGACTGTATATTCAAATAATCGAATGCAGGATTCGGATACATCATCACATCTTCACGAGTCATGCTTTCTTCAGAAGTTCCAAGAAGATTTTGTTCAGTGATCTGAACGGTATCTATTAATAACTGCTCCATACCCGTTATTGAGCTAAACTGTCTGAAATAGATTCTAATGCTCTGACCAGCATATCCTGTTATATCTACATTTTTTAATTTTGCTATATCGCCGTTTACTATATCTTCTTCAAGAACGGGAGTTTCATTTCCTGTAAAATTGGAACCTGCCGGAATGATATAGACTGCATAATGTCCTTGTGGTGAAAAAACATTATTGGATGTAAATGTTCCCACTAAAAATTTCAATGCATAAGTGCTGCCGTTCTGTAAACTGATAGCCGGGGAAACCAGAATCTGATCTGATGCTGCGTTCATAACAGACATATTGGCCACCTTTCCGCTAAATCCCATAGCGTTTGTAAATACCGCTAAATCTGTTACATTCCAAGTTGGAAAGGTACCGCTTCTATTGATGTTTTCCCAGTTAAGCGGTATCTGAAACATCGGTGAATTTTCAAATGTTTCTTCAAAAATGGTGGTTTGAGCCATGCCATGATCAGCCAATAGCAAACTGATACCTAAAAGTAATGTTCTTTTCATAATTATGTTTTTATTAATGAAGTATTACCTGGTAAAGATGATTCAATTTACCTTTTGGAGGTTAAAAACACCATTTACAATACATGTACATGGATGTTACTTTTTGTATCATTTTTCTTAGGGTCTGATGATTACCTTAATTTCCGGTAGATAATAAAGTACCGCTTTCCTATTAAGTATTATCAGAATATCATAAAGCAGCCCTATTAGAGGGCCTTTATTTGTTTAATGATGATATAGGCTTTTGAACTATTACAGCTTCCTCCCGGACAATTTGTAGAATTGGCTATAATATTAGCATCCGGAGCTCCCATCATAATAACAGCTTCGTACATTGTTTTATCACTGGTATTGGTTGTGGTCCAGGTATATCTTCTGTTTTCCGGGGCGAAATAATATACATCTGGATCTCCCCAGGATGAGCTGGAACCTGTACTTGGGCTTCCGTTTTGGTAGGCGTCATTATTATTACCATACCAAACTCCGGCAGATGGCAAAGACAAAGCATTTCCTGAACCAACTATCATTCCGGCAGAGTATTCTGTATGGTAGTTGAACATTATTGTGGTTGGGGAATTGTTTGATCGCACTTCAATATCTGCATACCCATAGGCTGTATTTTCCGGTACCCTCACTCTGATAGAAAATTTTCCATCTGGGGTGGTGAGCATCTGATGATAATTATTATAGCCTCCCTGGTTGTTTAGAAGCAGTGGCCCCATAACGGCAACTTCTTTAATCTCCGCAGTGGACTGTCCGCCTACAGTTGCCGTACAGAATTGTGATGAAGGTAAAAACGGAACCATAGTGTTATTAATGCTGATGCTGGTGGTGGTTGGAGAAGAAACAGAAGGTGTTCCTTTTACAGAAAAGACCAGCTCACCATCTCCATATTCGAGCTTATCGCTCTTTAATTGAAAAGTTAGGCCATTAATGGTTACAGGGTTTCCCGACTGATATTTTCCACCATTTCCGCCATTATAAGGTATTTTTAAATAGCCATCATAATAGATGCCATTAGCATATGTGCTGGGAGATAATACTGCCGAAGCGCAGTTCAGAGACATAAAGGCAGGTGAAACTGCTGTAGAATTATCCACATTTCTCCATTCCGTACCATTCCAGAAATAATAACCTGTGGGTAATGTACTTCCGTTGTTATAAATAAGCAGTCCAGTGGCATTATTTGCACTGCCAATTTTCATTGTAATGCTGGTAAGATTTATTCTCGGAGCAAGAAATCCCTTATTGGTAGAATATACATCCAAGATAGAAGAAGGGTCTAGACTTGTTGTATTGATGCCGACCTGGCTATTCAGTTTAACACTGAGAAAAACAAGCGCGATAAATAATTTAATTTTTTTAATCATAATGGTTTTTTAATGTGTTGATAGGTTAGGATAGCTGAAATGTGATCTTTTCTGATTTCCTATTCTGTACATAGGTGATCATGTAATTTTTATTAACTCTACTTAACTTGTATTTCTTGCATACGGCCTTCGATTTTTGAACAGACAGACATAACTTTTTTAAATAAAAACAGGGGCTTTTTGATTGCCCCCGTAGTACAGAAACAAAAAGGCAACTAATAAGAATCATTGTATCTGCGTCAAAACCTGGTTTATGATTAATAGTATATTTGATTTTTATTAAAAAAAATGACAGGCATTCAGTATTTAATCCTGGTTAAATTCTAAAACTACCTGATCAAAATTAGCTCCTGCAGAAGTAGTTGCACTACCTGCAAGATCATTCCATTGTCTTGAAGAGTTATTCGCAGTACTCAGAATCTGGCAAGAACCCTCTGTTCCTCCCGAGTTATTTGGTTCTCCCGCGTTAAAAAAACCTTGTGGAGTAGAGTTAGGAGAAGTTGTCCAGTCTATGAACCAGTTTTCGCCAGTTATCCAAGTAAATTCATTGCTGTTACCAGGATAGGCTACCTTATTGTAACCAATCCAGATGCTGTTATTGAGATTATACCCGTTAGGTGCGGCTGCCAGTATATTATTGTAAACCCACGTACGCTCTGCAGTGGATGGCAGTGTTACAATGTATCCTCCAATCTGCTTGGCAAGGCTGAATGTGTTATAGAAGGTGGTGCCTGCTCCCAGCTGATAGGCACAGTAAGTATGGCCATTAGAACCCGCACCGGTCCATTTTTTACATCCTAATTCTGTAACGGATGCTCCGTTGAAAGTCGCCGGTACAGTTCTTAATGAAGCATTTACCGGGGTATATCCTAAGACTGCAGAACTGAATCCGTTGGTATTTCCGGAACCTGTAGATCCGGAGTTGCTGGCCAGTCCATTAGAAAACAGAGTAACTACCCAGGTTGATCCTGTAGTATTTCCCGTACTTTTCACCACAGCGTAATATCCTGAAGGCAAAGCAAAATTAGACTGGCTTACCTGTGTGTTGGAAATATCAATTTTTTCGGTTCCGTTAGGAGTCAGCACAATATTAAAGCCACTTTCATTTCTGATTTCATAGATTCGTCCTTTAAAATTAGGGCTGGTTTGGGCAGCAGGTAATGACCATGCGGCCGTGGAAGTCCCTCTGTAATCCAGATATTGATCTGATCCTGATACGCTGTAGGCAGCAGTTGTGATCTGCTTATACGGGGTTGCAAATGATCCATTCACCTCAAAGGTGCTCCCTGGTGTATTGGTGTTAATACCGACCTGAGCCTGGGAACATAGGAAACAGTTAATAAGTAATAAAGTGATTTTTGATTTCATAATATGGGTTTTAAATTTTTATATTTTAGTTAAATTGTAAGAAAGCCAGAATTAATCTTCATTAAACTCTAGTACTACCTGGTTAAAATTAATACTCGCATTATTGGTAGCACTACCAGAAACATCATTCCACTGCCTAGAATTACTTGTATAGAAACTGAATATATGGCAGGATCCTTCGGTACCATTGGCATTGTTTGGCTCTCCTGTATAGAAGAAGCTCTGCGGTGTAGAATTGGGTGATGTAGTCCAGTCTATAGTCCAGTCTTCTCCAGTGATCCAGGTAAACTTATTACTATTGCCGGGATAAGAAACTTTATTGTATCCAATCCAAATATTGTTAAGCAGAGTATAGCCACTACCAGAAGCCAATATATTATTATAAACCCAGTTACGCTCTGCGTTCGATGGAAGTGTTACAATATACCCACCAACTTGCTTTGCGAAAATAAAGGTATCATAAAACGTTTTTCCGTTTGAATATGGATCGCCATTTCCAAGCTGATATGCACAATAGGTGTGACCATTTGCTCCCGTCCCTGACCACTTTTTGCATCCCAATTCAGTTACACTGGATCCTCCAAATGATGTAGGTACAAGTCTTTGCGAAGCTTTTGAAGGTATGTAGCCTAAAATCGATGTATCGAAACCATCAGCATTATTATTTCCATTGGAACCACTAGTCGTTATACCATTAGACATTAATGTAGCCGCCCATGTTGACCCTGTAGTATTTCCCGTGCTTTTTAGCACTGCATAATATCCTGAAGGCAAAAGAAAGTTAGATTGATTAAGCTGTGTATTCGAAATATCAATTTTTTCTGTTCCGTTAGGAGTCAGCACAATATTAAAGCCACTTTCATTTCTGATCTCATAAATTCTTCCTTTGAGGTTAGGACTGGCTTGGGCAGCAGGTAATAACCATGCGGCCGTGGAAGTCCCTCTGTAATCCAGATATTGATCTGACGATAGCAGGTTGTAAGATGGAGTAGTGATCAGCTTGTACGGAGTAGAAAAAGAACCGTTGATTTCAAAAGTACTCTTAGGAGTTGTCGTGTTAATCCCGACCTGGCCATAAGCTAAAAAACTGGTTAAGCTCAGTAATAGAATTTTGTTTTTCATTGTTGTTTTATCGTTATTTATAATTTTCTATTTGCCGTATTTTTCAATCCATTTATACAGTGTGGTTTTGGGAATTCTGTATTCTTTTATAATCTGTTCTTTTGTTTTTTCATTTTCTTTGATCAGAGTAAGAATAAAATCAATCAGCTCTCTTGTATACAGCTTTTTTCTAAATTGTGGAAGGTCTTTAGTGAGTACTTCTGTTTTTAAATTTTCATTACTGGTGGGAGCGTAGAGAATAAGATGCTGACTGTATATTCTAAAAAGATCGTACTCAAGCAATTTACTCCACTTAAGAAGCATGCCTGAATCTATACTTTCAGAATGGTACATGGCTGCTATTTCCTCTTCGCTGCTCTGTAAGAATTTACCAATACGATTAGAATCTATTTTTAATTCATCAACTTTTTGTTGAATAAGCTTTCCAATATGTATGTGTTTAAAATCCATCACTTGTGTTTTTTTTAGCAGTATAATCTGTTAT
The DNA here is from genome assembly GCF_900108365.1 of Chryseobacterium culicis. Lineage (GTDB taxonomy): Bacteria > Bacteroidota > Bacteroidia > Flavobacteriales > Weeksellaceae > Chryseobacterium > Chryseobacterium culicis. The sequence continues at coordinate 417,179 of NZ_FNWQ01000002.1, forward strand.
TATTCCTGATCTGAAAGAGCCCCGATCACAAAAGCTTTTTTCCATTTGGTTACCGTATTTCGGCTTAAATTGAAATGCCTCGCAAGATCTATGTTGGTTAGATTATATTTGAATTGATAGTCAAGTATTTCTTTGATATCTGAAATGCTATATGACTTATGCTTATGATTTTTAGAGTCAGCTCCAAATATCATTGTGTTAAGAGTAATAATATCAACGGCTGACATATCATGCTTTTCCAGATATTTTTTGCAGGCATCCATTTTATTGGGATATTTTCTCAAAATGATATCTGTATATATTTTTTTGTAATCTGGATTTGACATAATCTCATTTATTTTTATCTCAGTTTTCTTTTGATATTTCAAAGAGAAGTATACGATGTTAATTAATTTTGCTCATTTAAAATTGTTGTCATTGATCACAAAGGTTCAGTTGAAATTATGAAACCTCTGCTTGCACCGCTTGTATTAGTGATAGTAATAGAATTTAGTGTCGGTTTAGTTATTGTAAAGCTAAAATCCCCCGCTGAAATTGTATACAGCACCCCAATACCATCACCAGCATTTCCACGAGTAAAAGTGGGTGCGGTAGCAGAATCAACAGCAATTCCCAATAAACCTAATCCTCTTCTGGCATAATTAAATGTTGCTGTTATATTAGCACCTGCAGAGGAAGAGTTAGTTGCAGATCTTATCAATAGAGTTCCATTAATCCCTCCTGTAGCATCTGTTAATGTTGCTGTTGCATTATTGGCCAATGTAACAGTCTGCACTTGCTTTGTAACTCTGTTAGCAATATCGCCATTTGCGGTATTGTAATTGAGAACAGTGATTGTTCCATCTGCATTTCCTGAGGTTGTTCTTATCAGATTTCTGAATCTCAAAGCATCGCTATTGGCATCAATATCAATTCTTTTTTGAGGTGACGAAACACCAACTCCCAGATTTCCATTGTCAGTCGTGGTAAGAATTTCTGTAGCGGCTGAATTATTAATTTTAAATGCATTTGTTGATGCTGAATTTCCTTTACTTTGAATATGCAAAGTAGCCTGAGGAGTGGTGGTGTTTATGCCTACTTGAGCGTTATAAGAGGCACCCGTACAAATTGTTAGTAATAAAAGTTTTGTGTTTTTAATCATTTGAATTATATATTATGTGTTTTGCTAAATAATCTGGCTGATGTCATTCAGTTTTCAGAAAACAGGGATTAATAAATTGTATAATCCCTGTGTTTCTTATAGAACAAGTCAATTGGTTTTTAAACGTATGAACTAACCTCCGTTATTACGAGTGCAAAATTATAGGGTGTCTTCAAAAAAGATATGGAAACAGTATATACAATATATATACATTATGATTTTTTTATTTTGTATTGGTGTACAATTTATATATACTTTTATATAACATGTTGTTTATTAATGGTTTATGTTTTGTTTTGAGACATTGCTGTTTTTCTATGTTTTAAATATCTCTTAGTAAGCTGTGTTTAAAAGAAAAATAAAAATTAGAAAAGTTGAAGTATAATAGTAGTCGGAAACCAGACGGTAGATCTTAAAAGTTTTGTAAATAAATTGTATATCTGTTCTTGAAATAGGCAGATACTATATTATGTAGCTTTGCACCATAAGAAAAAATATGATGAGGAATACCTTAAAAGAAAGATTATGTTTTTAACTAATAATAGGAAGATTAAGGTGGAAATGAGAATTTCCCTTTTTATTTTTATAGTTATCTGCTGTTTATTAGCATGTTGCTATCTATTCAGATTTTTAATGGGTAAAGAATATGCTCAGATTGCAGGCGGGACCTTGGTAATGGCAAATATTATGATCATCAGGAAGATTTTCAGTCTTAAAGTATTTGAATTTGAAAATACGGGCGCTGTTTTTTCCATTAAAACTTATCATCCGTTACATAATAACACGCCATCACCCGTCATTGAATATCCGCTAGACAAGCTTCTTGATATAAAAATTAGACGACTTCTGTTTGCTGATATCGTTATTGTGGATGTATATGCAGAACATACAGATAGCCATCTGAGATTTAAAATAAAGACTTCAAATGTAAGTACGGACTTTTACAATAAAATGTTGTCCTCAATAGAGTAGGTTTCTCTACCACTAGTCATTAATTATGCTTGATAAAAACTTATAAAAAACCTGCAAATTTTAATTTTGCAGGTTGGTCTTTTTCAACATAATTTAAAAGATTTTATTAACGATTCGGATAAGAATGTGAATCTTTTTAGCTATTGCCGGCAAAATCTACTTCGCGGGCCATTCTTCACGGAGAACCGCATAAATAACATCATCTACCCAGTTATTTTTCCAGAAGAGACTTTTCACAAAATGTCCTTCTTTCCTTAAACCGATTCTTTCCATCAGTTGAATAGAAGGGGTATTGTCAGGATCTACGGATGCTGTTATTCTGTGCTTATGCAAATCATTAAATAAGTGACCAATGACAGCTTTTATAGCCTCAGAAGCATAACCTTTCCCCTGAAAAGAAGTATTTATTGTAATTCCGAATTCTGCCTGCACATTTTCTTCTCCAATAAAATGAACTCCTATATCTCCTATAACCGCCTTTGTTTCTTTATCAGTAATCAGCAGCTGATACCAGCTCTCGGGCTGATTGAATTCCTTACTGTTTCTTTGGATAAAATTTTTGACGTCTTCCAGCGTTTCAGGAATCCAGCCTTGAAATTTATTGGCTTCCGCATCAGAACGGTAATTGAAAATATCCTGTTGATCATCCAGGGTAATGTCGCGCAGTAGGAGTCTTTCTGTATAAAGTTGCATGGTTGTACTATTATTTCAGGCAAAAATAGGATTAATTAGGAATTTATTCAATGGGCAAGAGGGTTTTATGACCTGTTTGAACAAAAAAACCTGAAATCTTAAATGATTTCAGGTTTTTACGGTATGTATCTTGAAGACTTGTCTTCATTTACATCAGGTGGAGAATACGGGATTCGAACCCGTGACCTTTTGACTGCCAGTCAAACGCGCTAGCCAACTGCGCCAATCCCCCGTTTTTATTAAAGCGGTACAAAAGTAAGTATTTAAATGGTATTTCCAAATATTTTGTAGCTTTTATTGAATTAAATTAATCAAAAATATGTTAACTGGCATAAAAACAGCCTTTTATGCCAGTGATAAGCATTAATAGCTTAGGATTTTATAAATAAAAATACTAATATTGGTCGCCTTAATGGAAATTATTCAATGATTGTTTGCAATAAATAATGAAGCCAGTCTGATTTTACGGGTTCGAATCCCGTATTCTTCACATTACATCAACCCTGCAAAAAAATTGCAGGATTCTTTTTATAACGAACAAAATTTTCAAACAAACAGTCTGTTTTTAAAAAATTTAATAGGAAAATTAATTTTTATCATTAAAAAAGTATATTTATAAACTTTAATAAGTATATTTGTGTACTAATTTATTCGATATGAACTTTGATCTTATAAAATCAGTAGTGGAACTTGTTCAGCAATTCATGGAGCAAAATGAAGATAAAGCTCTGTATAGTAATGATCTTCAGGGTTTCACTGAATGGATTAATACTTCTCAAAAGAATGATCCAGAGACAGAAGATCCGGATTGGATAGGAAAAGGATTAGGAAGAAGTTCGGACAGTGTCATCAATACATTATTGATCAGAATGAGCCGGTACGCAAAATCTTACTCCAGGTCGGTCATGAGTAACTCGCTTTTTTCAAGCCAGGATGATTTTATTTATCTGATAAGCCTGAAGACTATGGGGGCAATGTCTAAAATGGAACTGATAAGGCATAATGTGCATGAAAAATCTTCTGGTATACTTATCATTAACCGCCTGATCCGTAACGGCTGGGCAGAGCAGACAGTTTCTCAGACAGACAGAAGAACAAAACTTATTCAGATAACAGAGAAAGGCCTTTCTGTATTGAATGATCATATGGATGAGATCCGTAAAGCCTCTCAGGTGGTAACGGGAAACCTGAATCATACCGAAAGAATGCTGCTTATTGCCATACTCTCCAAATTGGATGAATTTCATTATTCCATGTACCGTATGAATCTTGAAACAATGGATCTTCTAGATACGGTGTATAAAAAACTGAACTAAACTGAATCTGGCTCAAAGAAGTTCTTGATAAACTATTAATTAAAATACAATGAATACCGGAAACTCAAAAAAAAGAATAGCAGTTATAGGATCTGGATTTTCCGGTCTGTCAGCAGCAGCTTATGCCGCTAAATCGGGAAATGAAGTCCATGTATTCGAAAAGCACCACCAGCCCGGCGGCAGAGCAAGACAATTTAAAACAAAGGAAGGGTACGTTTTTGATATGGGACCCAGCTGGTATTGGATGCCGGACATTATTGAAGGCTTTTTCAATGACTTTAATTGTAAAGTATCCGATTTTTTTACACTTGTTTCCTTAGATCCCCAGTTTGAAATGGTTTTTTCAGAAGAAAAAGTTTCTGTTCCTGAAAAAAATGAAGCCATAAGAGATCTTTTTGAAAAAATAGAGAAGGGATCAGGTAAGCACTATGACAGATTTATGGAATCTGCGAAATATAAGTATGAAGTCGGAATGAAGGAATTTGTTACCAAACCCTGTTACAGCTGGCTGGAATTCGCTTCCTTAAAAATAGCAGGCAGTGCCTTTAAGCTTGATCTTCTCAGTAATTTCCGTAAGTATGTATCAGGATATTTCTCAGATTCAAAACTAAGATCACTGATGGAGTTCCCGGTTATATTTTTGGGAGCTTCACCTCAGAATATTCCCGCTATGTACAGCCTTATGAATTACGGAGGGTATGTGTTAGGAACCAAATATCCGATGGGTGGTTTTTATCAGCTTGTTCTTGCCATGAAAGAAGTAGCGGAAAAGCAGGGGGTTACTTTCCATTTTAATCATGAAGTCCAGAAAATCAATACCGGCAACGGGGAGGTGGCATCAATAACAGTGGAGGGTAAAGAATACGAGTTTGATGCAGTCATTGCTTCATCAGACTATCATCACACCGAAACATTAATTCCCAAGTCTCTCAGAAATTATAATAATGCCTATTGGGAATCAAAGACGTTTGCGCCTTCGTGCCTGATTTATTATCTGGGAATTAAAGGGAAAATATCTCAACTGAAACACCATACTCTTTTCTTTGAAAACGAGCTGGATGATCATATAGACTGCATTTACCAGAATAAAAAATGGCCATCTAAACCGCTGTTTTATGCCTGCTGTCCCTCAAAAACAGATCCGGATGTAGCTCCCGAAGACTGTGAAAATCTTTTTTTACTGTTGCCGCTGGCACCTGGAATTCATGATGAAGAATCAGTTCGTGAAAAGTATCTGATGAAAATGCTTGAAAGAATCGAAAAGCATACGGGTGAAAATGACCTCGCTTCAAGAATTGAATATAAAAAAAGCTATTGTGTAAGTGATTTTATTTCAGATTATAATGCCTATCAGGGAAATGCTTACGGCTTATCCAATACACTGTCCCAAACAGCAGTATTAAAGCCCAAAATCAGAAACAAAAAAATCAGAAACCTTTTTTATACCGGCCAATTAACTGTTCCGGGGCCGGGAGTGCCGCCATCTGTCATTTCAGGGAAAATTGTAGCGTCCGAAGTTAATAAACTAAAAATAAATTAATATGAAAAAATTGTTTGATGAGTTGTCTTGCGAAGTAAGCAAGTATACAACAAGGAAATACAGTACCAGTTTTTCATTAGGAATATTAGCATTAAAGCCCTCCATAAGATCTGCTGTATATGCCATTTATGGATACGTACGTCTTGCAGATGAAATTGTTGACAGTTTTCATGGCTACGACAAGGAAAAATTGTTGAAAAGGCTTAAAACAGAAACTTATGATGCCCTGGAAGATGGTATTTCCATTAATCCTATTCTGAACTCATTTCAGGAAACTGTTCGCCAGTATAATATTGATGTGCAGCTTATCAATCAGTTTTTGCACAGCATGGAAATGGATCTTCAGAAAATAGACTATAATTCTGATCTGTATAACGAGTATATCTACGGTTCGGCAGAAGTTGTGGGACTGATGTGTCTTCATATATTCACAGGCGGCAATAAGCAGCAGTTTGATGAGCTTAAACCATTTGCCATGAAGCTGGGGTCCGCGTTTCAAAAAGTTAATTTTCTCAGAGATCTGAAAGATGATTACCAGATTCTGGGCCGTACTTATTTTCCCTCTCTCAACATGTCCGTCTTTGATAATACGGTAAAGAGCCAGATTGAAAAGGAAATAGAAAAAGAATTTAAAGAAGCATTGCAGGGAATTAAAAAACTGCCGGGGTCTTCCATTTTTGGTGTGTATCTGGCTTACAGATATTACCTGTCTCTCTTTGAAAAAATAAAGAAAACCAGTTCGCAGCGTATCTTGCAGCAAAGAATCAGAATTGCAAATTCACAAAAGATCCTTGTTGCATTCAAAAGCTATATACGCTACAAATCTGCTTACTTCTAATAGTGAAATCTAATTTTTTTGAAAAGTGTAAGAATTAATTAAAAGAGAAATAATGTACAGATTATACCGAGAACAGCAGCTGAATTGTGATAAGGAAACCGCCTGGAAGTTCTTTTCATCTCCTCATAATTTAGCGGAAATTACCCCAAAGAGTATGAACTTTGTAGTTCTTTCGGAAGGTAAGGATGAGCCTATCTTTGAAGGAATGGAAATAGATTACAAGGTCTCTCCCATATTGGGAATTCCGATGGGATGGAAAACAATTATCCGCCAGGTTGATGAATATAAAAGTTTTACTGATTTTCAGCAGAAAGGCCCATATCAATACTGGAACCACTTTCATGAGTTTATTCCCAATGAAAAGGGGATATTAATGAAAGATACGGTAGACTATGAGCTCCCGTTGGGTATTCTGGGAAAAATTGCTCATCAGCTGTTTGTAAAAGAAAAGCTAAAAAGCATTTTTGATTACCGATACAGAATTTTGGAAGATCTTTTTAACCGCAAAACATCATTATCATGAATGCTCTCATTGTTTTGGGTGTCTTTATTACGATGGAGGGAGCCACTTGGCTGATCCACAGATATATTATGCATGGCTTTCTCTGGACCCTTCACAGGGATCACCATGATCACAGCCATGACGGGAAATTAGAAAGGAATGACCTGTTCTTTTTCATTTTCGCAAGTCCTGCCATTGCTCTTTTATATTTCGGGGTAAAGCAGGGTTTTAGTACCTTGTTTTTTATCGGTCTGGGAATCAGTCTTTACGGAATGGCTTATTTCTTTGTACATGATATTTTTATCCACCAGAGAGCAAAAGTCTTTTCAAAAACGAAAAATCCTTATTTCCTTGCTATAAGACGTGCTCATAAGCAGCATCATAAACATTTGGGAAAAGAAAGGGGAGAATGTTTTGGGTTTTTGTGGGTTCCTGTTAAATATTTTAAAATGTATTTCAAAAAATGATGCCCTATACTTACTTACTGATTAATTTTTTCACGGTCATTATCTGCTTTTTAGCTTCTTTTGACAGAAGAATACAGTTTCACAGATTTTTCGGCAGTTTTCTGCTGTCGTCTACTATTGTGGCAGTTCCCTTTATCCTTTGGGATATATGGTTTACAGCAAAAGGAGTGTGGTGGTTTGATCTCAATTATACCCTTGGGTTTAAAATAGCGGGACTTCCTGTGGAAGAATGGCTCTTTTTTTACTGTATTCCTTTTGCCTGCGTTTTTACCTATTACTGCATTGAAAAATTTTACCAGCTTGAGTGGGTTGGCGCCTTTAATAATCTCATCGTATTTACATCTGTTATTATCCTTTCTGTAATAGGATTTCTTTATTATGAAAGAATATACACCCTGCTTACAGTAATTGTCACCCTGTTTACCCTTTGCTATCTCCATTTTATAGCTAAAAAAGAATGGACCGGAAAAGCCAGTCTGGTATACTTGATTCTGATGCCTGGGTTTTTCGCGGTAAATGGAATACTGACGGGTTCACTGATACCGTCGCCTGTTGTAAATTATAATCCTGAAGAATTTCTTGGGATTAGAATGACCACAATTCCTGTTGAAGATGCCGTGTATGGCTACAGCCAGTTTTTGCTTAATATTTACTTCTTTAAAAAAATAACAAAAAATGAAAAATAAATCAATATTTAAAATTATTTCAGCCTTTGCATTATTATGCTTTGCTGTATCATGTTCCTCGATGCCCGAGAAGGCACAGCCCGTTACTCAGTTCGATGTTAATAAATACCTGGGAACATGGTATGAAATTGCAAGATTCGATTATCGTTTTGAAAAGGATCTGGACAATGCCATGGCTCAGTACAGTCTGAATAAAGACGGCAGCGTACATGTCACCAACAGCGGATACAATACAAAAAAAGAGAAATGGGTGTCCGTTAACGGAACTGCAAAATTCAGAGGCAGTCAGGATACAGCAGCTTTAAAAGTCAGCTTTTTCGGACCTTTTTATGCGGGATACAATGTAGTAGCGCTGCAAGATTATCAATATGCTTTGGTAGCAGGGAAAAATTTAGATTATCTGTGGATCCTTTCCCGTGAAAAAAACATTCCAGAAAATGTAAAGCAGAATTTCCTCTCCAAAGCCCGTGAAATAGGTTATGATACTTCCAGACTCATCTGGGTGAAGCAGGATAAAAAAAGTCCTTTTGACAAGTAGACATTCAATTTAAATAGAAAATATATGCTTAAAATACAGGCACAATCAAAAATACCAACAGATTACGGATTATTTACCGTATATGCATTTTCAGAAAATGAAGAAGACTGGAGCCCGCATTTGGTTCTGGTCATGGAAAATACAGATTTTAACAAGACCGTTAACGTCCGTTTTCACTCGGAGTGTATTACCGGAGAGGTTTTTCATTCGAAAAAATGCGAATGCGGGCAGCAGCTTGATGCCGCTATGAAATACATGTCTGAAAACGGAGGACTGATCATCTATCTTCGTCAGGAAGGAAGAAATATCGGAATTATCAATAAGCTCAGAGCTTATGCGCTTCAGGAGCAGGGCATGGATACCGTTGAGGCGAATCTTAAGCTGGGGCTGCCGGATGACGCAAGAAACTTTGATGTTGCTGTGGAAATGCTGAATCTTTTGAACGTCCGAAAGATTAATCTCCTGACCAACAATCCTGATAAAATAAAGTCGATTGAGAACAGTGAAATAATTCTCAACAGCAGAATTCCGCTGGAAATTGAGTCCAATGAAGTGAACGAAAGTTATCTTGTTAAGAAAAAGAACTATTTTGGACACCTTTTAGAAAAAATATAATAGCCGTAGGGCATACATAATCAGATAAACCTGTCAAATTCGATACTTATGGAAAAAATACTGCTTACGGGAGCTACCGGCTACATCGGTAAAAGAATGATCAGCGTAATTGCTGCACAGGGGTATAAAGTTGTATGCTGCTGCAGAGATGCCTCCCGTTTTACCAGAAACATGGATATCGATGAACGGCTTATTGAAGTCATTGAAGTCGATTTTCTCAAGCCCGAAACATTACAGAATATTCCTGAAGATATTATGGGAGCCTATTATCTGATGCATTCCATGAGTAATTCCGCAGATTATGAAGAATCAGAAAAAAAATGTGCCTCTAATTTTTCAGATTATATAGAAAAGACACAGTGCAGACATATTGTCTATCTTTCAGGGCTTGTGAATGAAAAAGAACTGTCCAAACATCTCAACTCCAGGTACGAAGTAGAAAAAATCCTTATGGAATGTAAAGTTCCTGCAACGGTTCTTCGTGCAGGGATCATCATTGGATCCGGAAGTGCTTCCTTCGAGATCATCAGGGATCTTGTTGAAAAACTGCCGGTAATGGTAGCTCCCAAGTGGCTGTATACCAAATGTCAGCCGATAGGCATTGCCAACGTTCTTGATTTCCTGATTTTTGTGCTGTTCAAAGAAACTGCTTACCAGAAAAACTTTGACATCGGATGTGATGACGTTTTAACCTATAAAGATATGTTACTGCAGTTTGCACAGGTGAGAGGATTGAAAAGAACGATTTTTACACTACCGGTAATGACCCCAAGATTATCTTCATACTGGCTCTATTTTATTACGTCAACCTCCTATAATCTCGCAAAAGCACTGGTTGGAAGCATGAAAATAGAAGTAATATGCCGTCCTGAAAGTCTAACGGAAATCAAACTGATTACCGGTATTCAGCCTTTCTCTTATGATACAGCTTTAAAAAGGACTCTTGCAAAAATTCAGGCCAATGAAATTGTATCCAGCTGGAAAGACAGCTTTATCAGCAGCCGTCATGATTCAACATTGAAACCATATCATGATGTGCCGAAATATGGTTGTTTTACAGATCTTAGAAGTGAAGAGTATGATAACAGGGATGCCTGTATGGATCGTGTTTTTGAATTAGGAGGTACCCATGGCTGGTACGGACAGAATCTTTGGAAAATCAGGGGATTATTTGACAAATTGGTAGGCGGCCCTGGATTGAGAAGGGGACGCAGGCATCCTACAGATCTTAAGGAAGGGGATGCACTGGACTTTTGGAGAGTACTGTATGCCAACCGTGAAGAGGGCAAGCTTATATTATTTGCTGAAATGAAACTTCCCGGAGAAGCATGGCTGATGTTTAAAATTTACAGAAACAAGATCTGGCAAAAAGCTGTCTTCCGTCCAAAAGGTCTTTGGGGAAGAATCTATTGGCTGATGGTACTGCCGTTTCATGGATTCATTTTCAAAGGAATGGTGAGAAGACTCAGCGGAAAAGAAAAGTAAATTGTACGCTCAGAAATTCTTTAAATTCCAATTTTAGGAATATTTTAACATACTGTCTCTTTTTTAGGCATGAGTATTGTTTATTTATATACCAAATACTTTAAATATTACATTATGAATAATTCAGATTACAACAAAGCGGAAAAAGCAGTAAACGAAACAGAAAATACTCTTAAAAATGCAGCGAATGATGCAAAATGGAAGATCAGTGATCTGGCAGATAAGGCTAAGGATTACATCAATGAAAAAAGGGATAATGATCAGGAAGCCACTCAGGAAGACTGGCTGGAAAGAGTAAAATCTAATATTTCTGATGCCTGGGAAGATATTAAAGATAAAGCAGATGAAGCATGGGAGAGTACCAAAGATGCCGCTGAGGATGTAAAAGCGGAATGGAGAAAAAAAACAAATTAATACTTATGTAAAGATGGCCGGAATTTTTAATTCCGGCCATCTTTCTTTTTATGGTTTATTTGTAATCTATTTTTGTTGGGTAAATATAATATAAGTATCGAAATTAAATTCTGCATCGTCTGATATAAATGCTAAGACCATTAAGTTTAGTTAATTCATTGTTCTTTATAATCATTAATTTTGTCTATTGGATTGGATGAGAAAACAAAACAGCAAATAAGATATCGAAATGACTGATGTATTTGAAAATTACTTGTCTTCAAAAGGAAGACTTTCACCGGGGGAAATCAGTCTTTCCCTGAAGTTCTTCGAACGGATCAGCTTAAAAAAAGGTGATTTCTTTATACGCGAGAATGAAATTTGCCGTTCTATCGGATTTATTGCTCATGGTGCTGTAAAAGCATATGCTATTGACAAAGAAGGAAAGGAAAATATTACCTGCTTCAAATTTGAAAATGAATTTGCCACATTGTTTCCAGAATTTTTGGCTCAGGAAAAATCAAAAAGAAGCATACAAGCGGTAGAAGATACCATTATATACACAATAAGTTACCAAAACCATCAGCTCCTTCTTGATCAGATCCCTGTTTTGAATGAAGTTATAAAACTGGTAATGCAGCAGGAGTATCAGCAAAAGGAAAGTTATATGCTTAATTACAATAATAAGTCAGCTGTCGATAAATACCTTCATGTCATGTCTGCTGAACCCATGCTCATCCGTCGCATAGCCACTCAGGATCTTGCATCCTATCTGGGTGTCACCCGGCGGTCACTCACCCGCGCAAAGGGGCAAATACATAAGCCGGACATATTATAGGACAAATGTCCTTATGAAGTCCCGGACACCACTGTAGATTTGTACAAAAAAATATGTTACGTCAAATTGCTCCTGAGGTATTCCACATTTCACTGATGCCACGAAACAGCATTAACTGCTATATTATTGAAGGTGTATTGGTAGATTCCGGAATACGGAGCTCATATACCACAGTAAAGAAGACTCTTCAGAAAATTCCCGTTTATCAGCATGTGCTGACACATGCCCACGCAGACCATCAGGGGTGTAGCGATCAGATCTGTGCCGAGTTTAACATACCTTTACTCTGCCATCCTAATGAAGTTTTCAGGACGGAAACAGGCATGGTAACCAACGATTATCCCGCTCCGCAGCACTGGATCGCAAGGCTTCAGCAAAAATACTGGGCCGGCCAGGGGCATAAAGTTGAACAGACAATCGCTGAAAACGATAGGATAGGCAACTTTACAGTAGTGGAGACACCCGGACATTCACCAGGTCATATTTCTTTATTCCGTGAGCGGGATGGAGTATTGATCATCGGAGATGTGGCAACAAATATGAATTTGCTTACCACAGCAGTTCGTTTGGGACTTCCACCTAATATATTTACATCAGATCAGAGGCGAAATGTCCAATCGCTCAAGAAATTGGCAAAACTTAACCCTGCTGTCATCTGTTTTGGTCATGGCCCCGTACTGAGAAATACTGATCGGAAGTTTGAAAAATTTGTAGAGAATTGCAGCGTTTCTGGTTAAAAATAGAACATAATGAAATTGCCTGCGAATTGTTCCCATCTGAAAAATCATGATGAGAATCTTAAATTTAACTCGTACTTTTTTATAAAAGATTAGCAAAAAAATGTATATTTGCCGAGCAAAAAAAGAAAATGATAGTATCTAACTTAAAAAAAGGAAAGAAACAGTACTTACGTCCAACGTCGTGAGTCAGTTTCCTATTGGTTAGAAATTAAATAAAAAAGGAGCTTGTCATCACGACAGGCTCTTTTTTTTATTGATAAAAATTAACAATTAATCTTATTATGAAAGTATTGAAATTTGGAGGGACCTCAGTAGGAAGTCCGGAGCGTATCGAACAGTTATTATCAATAATCAGATCTCAACAGTCAGATAAACATCTTGTGGTTTTGTCAGCTGTTTCAGGTACGACAAATGATTTGGTGAAATTATCTGAGCTTTATGAAAACAAAGATATTGAAGCTGCCTACAAGCATATTGATGGACTACAGCAGCAATATATAAAATTTGTAAATGAGTTGTTTAAAACTGAAAAAGGAATTTTGGAAGCTTTAGCTTTTATTGACAAGATTTTTGATATTTTTTATCAGTTCAAACATAAAAATTTTTCTTCTACTGCAGAACGTATTATTCTTGCGCAAGGTGAGATTATTTCAACCACCCTTTTTCATTTATACTTAAAGGAAAAACAAGTTTCTTCTGTATTATTATCAGCATTAGATTTTATGGTAATTGATGAAGACAAAGAACCCAATATTGATGAAATAAGAAAACAGGCAGCTGTTGAAATTGCAAAATATCCGGAAGATACTTTATTTATTACCCAAGGGTATATATGCAGAAATGTTCAGGGTGAAATTGATAATCTGCAAAGGGGAGGTTCTGACTATACCGCTTCCTTGCTGGGAGCAGCATTGCAGACAGAAGAAATTCAAATCTGGACAGATATTGATGGTTTTCATAATAATGATCCGAGATATGTTCAGAATACAAAATCTATAGCCAGACTTAGTTTTGATGAAGCTGCTGAACTATCGTACTTTGGCGCTAAAATCCTTCATCCCCAAAGTGTTTTTCCTGCAAGAAAATATAATGTTCCTGTAAGGTTACTGGATACAATGAATCCATCTGCCCTCGGAACATTGATTTCTGGAGAGGCTACCAATCAAAATCAAATTGTGGCAATAGCTGCTAAAGATGGAATCACGGCTATCCGTATTCAATCTTCACGTATGCTGATGGCCTATGGTTTTCTGAGAAAGGTTTTTGAAATTTTTGAACGGTACAAAACACCTATAGATATGATTACCACTTCTGAAGTAGCTGTTTCTCTTACCATTGATCACACGGAAAATCTTTCTGAAATTATAAGAGAACTAAACACCTTTTCGGCTGTTGAAATTGACAGTGAACAATCTATTATATGTATTGTAGGTGATTTCAGGAAAAATAATCACGGATATACAACCATTGTCTCTGAAGCAGTAAAGCATATTCCAATACGAATGATTTCCTACGGAGGAAGTGAAAATAATATTTCATTATTAGTTCCCTCGGTTTTTAAGGTAGAAGCTTTGAGATCACTGCATAACAGACTTTTTTAGAAAAATAGATAGGTAGTGAAGAAGGTAAAAATAATATAAAATTTGATTCAAGTTAGCGATATCAGAATGTACCACGAAAATCGAAATTTCTTTAAACGGTGATGTATATGGCGCAGGCATTTTTAATGGGAAAAGAAGTTTTGAAGATAAAACTTGTTTAAGACCAGATCACTTTACTTATCATTCATTAAACTTTTACCTCCCTATTGATACGGGAGGTTTTTTATATTATGAATATCCAAAACGATCTCTAACCTTTTTTTCTGCTACTGGAATTTACAATGTACACGATTGAGAAAGTAATAAAAAGATGTCTTTTAGTATTGATAATTCCATTGAAGTTACTAAATCAGGCGGAACGATCATCAATATTCCCAGCCGATTAACTGTAGAAATTACAGGAAAAACCAAAGCGAAAGGTATAAATGGATATTTCATTTTGGTAAAATCCTATAGTGAGTACATGAAAGAAATTGCTTCTTTACTAGTGAAGTAATGAAATATCAGTGGGAAGTCTCCAGTGTTAGCGACTAGTGACATTGCAAGAAATGAGCTTCGAATTTATCCCCAAAACCCGGAAAAAACCTTGAAGGAAGCTTTTCGTAAGAAAACTTGACAAATTAAACATGTACATTTTTTTTACTTGTATTCATGAAATTTTCAAATAAGACCGTTGTTTATATTACGATTTTTCATGTTTGCATTATGATACCAAATTGTTGTTTAGCTTAATTGTTTCGTAATTATTTCTGGTTAGAGTGTAAAAAATGGTAATCAAAAATAACAATTTGCATCTTTTTTAATAATAAAAAGTGTGTTTTTTACATTTTTTTTGCGTGCAAAATGAAAAAAAAATCAATTATTCTTATCATAATATTTATTCAAAAAAAAATAATCTTTTTAAGACTCATATCCAATTGCAATTGATTGTGAATTCATATCTTATGAAATTGCTAAGTGTAAAATTAATGATAACCTTATCATATTTTTTATACAATTGATATCATAAAAATTCGATATGTAATTGATTGATAAGCAGTAGATAATAGCGGATTTATTTTTTTTATTCAGATGAATTTTTATATTTGTAATGTTACCAAAATGTTAACAAACTAATGAATCAGAACTTTATCCATACCTATGTCTCTGTAGATTGTGTTGTCTTTGGATTTGACCATGAAAACAGGTTGAATATACTATTAGTGCAGCGCCATGTTGATGATGTGCCGCTGGAAAAACAAATCAAGCTTCCGGGAAGTCTTATTTTCAGTGATGAAGATGTGGATGATGCCGCACAAAGAGTGCTTCATGAGCTTACCGGCATAAAAAAAATGGTGCTCAAACAGTTCAAATGTTTTGCAGACCCTATGAGAGCAAGCAATGTGCATGATATCAAATGGATGGATCAGGAATACAAACATCATATAGACAGGATCATTACCGTTGCTTATCTTTCTCTTTGCAAAATAGATCACAAGATCAACAGTACAAAATATGATACCGTAGACTGGTATCCCATTGATGAGGTTCCGTTATTACCTTTTGACCATAACAAAATTATCAATGAATCTTTAATGGAAATCAGAAAGTGGATTGAATCTGACTTCTCCATTATTTTTGAGCTGCTCCCTAAAAGATTTACCATAAGACAGCTCTATCAGCTCTATAGCGCTTTAAATGAAAAGAATATTGATATCAAAAACTTCCACAAAAAAATATCATCATTCCCTTATATTGTTCCTTTGGATGAAATTCAAAAAGATGTATCACACCGCGCAGCAAGATATTACCGATTTGATGCGAAGATTTACAAGAAAAACAATACAAAACTTATAAAATAACCTCCTTACAATAATTATGTACTTACTAGGCTATGACATTGGCAGTTCTTCTGTGAAAGTGTGTCTCATTGAGGCATCCAGTGGAAAAGTGATTGCTTCCGAATTTTCTCCCAAAAAAGAAATGAAAATAACTGCGATCAATCCCGGATGGGCAGAACAGAATCCGGTCGACTGGTGGACCAATCTGAAGCTGGCGCATGAAGCTGTTATGCATGAATCCGGAGTACATCCTGAAGATATCAAAGGAATTGGAATCACCTGGCAGATGCACGGTCTGATTCTGGTAGATAAAGATCAGAATGTGTTAAGGCCATCTATTATTTGGTGTGACAGCCGTGCTGTGCCTTATGGCGAAAAAGCGTTCAAAACAATTGGAGAGGAGAAGTGTCTTTCCCACCTGTTGAATTCACCAGGAAATTTTACCGCTTCAAAACTCGCTTGGGTAAAAGAAAATGAACCGGAAATTTTTGAAAAAATAGACAAAATAATGCTTCCTGGAGACTATATTGCAATGAGACTTTCCGGGCAGATAGGGATGACCATTGAAGGATTGTCAGAAGGAATTTTCTGGGATTTTAAAAATAACTGTATTTCGGAAGATATCATTAATCATTATGGAATTCCTGAAAGCTTTTTCCCGGAAATTGTTCCTACGTTTGGTATACAGGCTACAGTTTCCAGAGCAGCAGCTGAAGAATTAGGCTTAAGAGAAGGTACCCCCATTTCATACAGAGCAGGTGACCAGCCCAACAATGCGCTTTCCCTGAATGTCTTCAACCCCGGAGAAATTGCCTCAACAGCAGGAACTTCAGGAGTTGTATATGGAGTGCTGGATCAGCTGGAGTATGATAAGCTATCACGAGTAAATACATTTGCCCATGTCAATTATACACCGGAGCAGATCAGACTGGGCGTTTTATTATGTATCAATGGTACCGGAATCTTAAATTCCTGGTTAAAGCACAACTTTGCCACCTCACTTTCTTCTTACGGAGATATGAATGATATGGCTTCGCTTTCACCTATTGGCTCTAAAGGTTTAAGTATCATTCCTTTTGGAAACGGAGCCGAAAGAGTGCTGGAAAACAAAGATACAAGCTGCTCTATTCACGGAATTAATTTCAACATACACTCTAAAGGAGATATACTGCGTGCAGCGCAGGAAGGTATTGTATTCTCTTATGAATACGGAATGGATATCATGAGAAATATCGGAATGGATATCCAGGTGATCCGTGCAGGAAACGCCAACATGTTTTTAAGTTCAATTTTTCGCCAGTCGCTGGCCAGTGTGAGCAATGCGGTCATTGAACTTTATGATACCGACGGGGCGGTAGGTGCCGCAAGAGCCGCAGGTATGGGAATCGGATTTTATTCAGATTCCAGAGAAGCATTTTCTTCACTTGAAAAAATAGCGGTAATAGAACCGGAACACGAAAAACAGGAACAATATTCAGAAGCATATGCCAGATGGAAACATCATCTTAAAGAAATAATCTAGACCATTGACAACAGCATTTTTGATCCGCTTACTGACTTTAAAAAATCAGTGAGAAGGGGATTTCTACGCAAAATTTTAAAAAACAAATTAAAAATAATCAAATAAATATGAACACTTTAACAGGTACAAAAGAGTTTTTTACAGGTATCGAAAAAATTAAGTTTGAAGGGAAGGAAAGCAAAAACCCATTGGCATTCCGTTATTATGATGCCGAAAAGATCGTAATGGGGAAACCCATGAAAGACTGGACAAGATTTGCAATGGCATGGTGGCATACCCTGTGTGCAAACGGGAGCGATCCGTTTGGAGGACCTACCATTCACCACCCATGGGATATCGGGAACGATGCCGTGACCAGAGCTATGCATAAAATGGATGCAGGCTTTGAATTTATGTCTAAAATGGGCTTCAGCTATTACTGCTTCCATGATATTGATCTGGTAGACCCTGCCAATAACTGGAAAGACTATGAGAAGAATATGCAGACGATTGTAGAATATGCAAAACAAAAGCAGCAGGAAACAGGTATCAAGCTTTTATGGGGAACGGCCAATGTCTTCACGCATGAAAGATACATGAACGGTGCTTCTACCAATCCGAATTTTGATGTGGTGGCATGTGCAGGAACACAGGTGAAAAATTCAATAGATGCTACCATAGCACTTGGAGGAGAAAATTATGTATTCTGGGGTGGAAGAGAAGGATATATGAGCCTTTTAAACACAGATATGAAACGTGAAAAAGATCATCTTGCACGTTTTCTTTCCATGTCAAGAGATTATGCACGTCAGCAAGGATTTAAAGGGACTTTCCTGATTGAACCCAAACCTATGGAGCCTACCAAGCATCAGTATGATTATGATTCTGAAACCGTAATAGGATTCCTGAGACATTACGGGTTAGATAAAGATTTCAAATTGAATATCGAAGTAAATCACGCCACACTGGCAGGTCATACCTTCGAACATGAACTTCAGGCGGCTGTTGATGCAGGCCTTTTAGGAAGCATTGACGCCAACAGGGGAGACTATCAGAACGGATGGGACACAGACCAATTCCCGATTGACTATTATGATATGGTTCAGGCATGGCTTGTACTGCTTCCGGCAGGAGGTCTGGGAACAGGAGGAGTAAACTTTGATGCTAAAATCAGAAGAAATTCCATTGATGCTGAAGATCTGTTCATTTCCCATATTTCCGGAATGGATGTATTTGCAAAAGGACTTCTTGCTGCAGCTGATATTCTTGAAAATTCAGATTATAAAAAACTGAGAACAGACCGCTACGCTTCTTTTGATAACGGAAATGGAAAAGCATTTGAAGACGGTACGCTTACCCTGGAAGACCTTCAGAGAATCGCTCACGAAATCGGTGAACCACAGCCAAAAAGTGGAAAACAGGAATTGTTTGAAGCCATCGTGAATATGTATATATAATAAAAAAGTAAAAGGCTTATAAACACTAAGGATTTTTCTAAACGATAATTATTAAACAGCCTTTTATTCAACAACTAATACTAAAAATAATAATTATGAACCGATTTTATTTCAATAAAAGCAATAGAGCGGCATTATTTTTTGCAATGACTTTATTGCCTTCCGGTATTGCATATTCACAGGTTAAAAAAGATACAGTAGCTAAGGAAAATAAAATAGATGAAGTTGTTGTGATAGGATACGGAACCCAGAGAAAAGAAGCTGTAACAGGTTCCGTTGCTACTGTTAAAGGAGATGCATTGCGTGAGGTACCTTCTGCCAATATTACCCAGGCACTGCAGGGAAGAAGTGCAGGTGTTGATATTTCACAAACGTCTACAAAACCCGGGGCTGCCATGCAGATCCGTATCAGGGGAACAAGATCGCTTACAGGGGATAATAATCCATTGATTGTACTGGACGGTATTCCTTTTGTAGGATCTCTGGGAGACATAAGCTCCAGTGATATTAAAAGTATTGATATCCTGAAAGACGCCTCTGCTACAGCAATCTACGGATCAAGAGGAGCAAACGGGGTCATTCTTGTTACCACCAACAGAGGAGCAAAAGGACAGAAACCTAAATTTACTTACAACACCTTTACGGGAGTTCAGACTTTATTTTCAAAATATCCCATGATGGATGGGCCTAAGTTTGCCCAGCTGCGTGCTTACGCAATTCCGGCAGGCAATACAACCCCTTTGTATTCAAACGGAGCCGATGAAAATAACAGTGTCAATACAGACTGGCAGAGCCTGTACTATAAACCGGCCATGATGACCAGCCACGATATTGGTGTATCAGGAGGAACAGAAGGCGGAAATTATAATGTAGGCCTGTCATACTTCAAGCAAAATGCATTAATTCCTATTCAAAGTTACGAAAGGTTTGCCCTTCGTATGGCCATAGACCAGCAGGTGGGATCTATCTTTAAGTTCGGTTTTACAACCAATACCAATTATTCCGTTTCTGAGGGGAATGGAGTAAATCCGGGAGCGGTTCTGGGATATTCTCCTATCGCCAATCCATACAATGCGGATGGAAGTCCTAAAAGAGTAATGACTACAGCCGGAGGTATAGACCAGTCTTGGATTTATACCCGGGGAAGCCTGGAAAATCTGGGCGATAAATATATTGATGAAACCAAATCTTTTGCATCCTATAACAATCTTTACGGAGAAGCCAGTCTTCCGATCAAAGGATTGAAGTACAGATTGAATGTGGGGTTGGATTTCCGTACCTCAAACAGCGGCAATTACACCGGTGTAGGAGTCTTTAATACCAATCCACTTGGACCGTCAGCGGCAGGAAGAGGAAATAACCAGACTTACCATTGGGTATTGGAAAACCTTTTAACCTATGACCGTACATTCGGTAAGCATAAGGTAAATGCTGTAGCACTGTATTCCGCAGAACAGAATAAGTATACAAGTTCTTACATGAGTGCAAAGAATGTTCCTGCAGATTTTTTCCAGTACTACAATCTCGGACAGTCACCGCAGGCTGATATTACAGTAAAGCCTGAAGATCAGGTGTATTGGAAAACAGGTCTCCTTTCCGCTATGGGAAGAATCATGTATACCTATGATAACAAATATATGCTTACGGCAACACTTCGTGCCGATGGATCTTCCAGACTGGCACCTGGAAACAAATGGCACACCTATCCCGCATTATCATTAGGGTGGAATGTTACCAACGAATCTTTCATGCAGAATATCAAAGCGATTAATCTCCTTAAATTCAGGGCAGGATGGGGACAGACTTCCAATCAGGCCGTGGATCCGTATTCTACGATGGGAAGGTTTAATGTAGCTCCTTACAATTTTGGCAGCGCAGGAAGTACAGGGATTTATGGAAATCAGCCGCCTAACCCGAATTTGGGCTGGGAGTACTCAAAAACACAGAACTACGGAATTGATTTCGGAATCTTGAATAACCGTCTTACGGGAAGTGTAGAATATTACAAAACCCATACCTTTGACCTTTTGACGCAGAAAAGCCTTCCGGCAACAAGCGGCTGGACTTCCATCGTTTCCAATGTAGCAGAAACAGAAAATAAAGGAGTGGAAGTTTCATTAAACGGTGTTATTTTTGATAATCCTGACGGCTTTACATGGGAAGCGGGAGTTAATTTCTATACCAACAAAAACAAAATTTTATCCCTTGCTTCAGGAACTACACGTGATGTCAACAACCTATGGTTTGTAGGTCATAATATCAATTCATTATATGATTATCAGTATATCGGTCTTTGGCAGGCTGGTGATCCTTATCAGAGTATTCTCGAGCCGGGAACCGCTGCAGACGTTGTAGGATCTATTAAAGTTCTTTACACTGGTGGTTATAATGCAGACGGAACACCGGTAAGAGCTATAGGTCCGGACGACAGACAGATTTTTGATACAGCACCGAAATTTCAGGGAGGATTTAATATGCGTTTTGCTTACAAGAACTTTGAGCTTAGCACTGTAGGAGCCTTCCAGCACGGAGGAATCCTGATAAGTACCATTTACGGATCTGCCAGTTATCTTAACAGATTAACGGGAAGAGGAAATAACGTAGATGTGGATTACTGGACAGAAGATAACACCGGAGCTTACTTTCCGCGTCCCGGAAGACATTTAAGTGGTGATAATCCAAAGTATTCTTCTACTTTAGCCATGTTTGATGCTTCTTATCTTAAGCTTCGTACCATTACCTTAGGCTATAATGTTAATAAAGATTTTTTAAAGGATTTAAAAATTACCAGCCTTCGTATTTACTTTACGGTAACCAATCCGGTAGTATTATTTTCTCCTTATCATAAATTCTCAGGAATGGATCCGGAACCCAACTCTTTCGGAAATGAAAACCAGGCAGTAAGCGGATATCAAAACCGCCAGCTTGTTATTGGAACCAATAACCCTTCTACAAGAAATTATTTAATGGGACTCAACTTAACCTTTTAAAACTGTACTGTCATGATAAATTTTAACAAAAAACTGCTGTTAGGAGCAATCTTTTTATCCTTAACATTTACAGGATGTAACGAAATTCTTGATGAGCAGCCAAGATCAATATATACCGCAGATTATTTCAACACACCGGATGGCGTTAATCAGGGGTTTACGTCCCTGTACAGACAGCTCCGTTTATTGTATGGAAACGGTTACTTTATGAGTAATTGCCAGAATGGAACAGATGAGTCTACCTGGGCACAAAGTGCGGATGGTAACTTTAAGGAACTTGATATGTCCGGAAACGGCAATATCAACGCCAATACTTTCCCCACCAGTATGGTCTGGAACTCTGTGTTCCCTTATATCAACACAGCCAACGGAATTATCGAAAAAGGACCCGGTTTCGGAATTGCGGAATCTATGATTTCCGAAGCGCGCTTTTTCCGTGGATTTTACTATTTCATGCTGGTGCAGACTTATGGAGGCGTTCCCTTGGATTTAGGGGCAGGAGAACTAAAATACAATACTTTGCCTGCAACAGCTTCCGCAAGAAATACAGTACCTGAAGTATACACAAAAACGGTTTTTGCTGATCTTAAAAAAGCAGTAGAAAACTTACCTGCCTCTCCAAGGGTAACGGGAGGGGTAACGAAAAATGTGGCGAGACTCATGCTGGCTAAAGCGTATCTTACCTATGGATGGTGGCTCCAGAACCCCAATAATATCCCAACCTATCCCGAAGCATCCAGAACTGATCCAGACGGGCACAATGCCCAGTGGTACTTCCAGCAGGCCTATGATATCGCGATGGATGGAATCAACAATCCAGGATCCTATGCGCTTCAGCCTACTTTTTACGACGTAAATGTAGGTTCAAATGACAGAAATACCGAGTCGATGCTGTACGCAGACCACACCCAGTCAAGCACTTATTACAATGAGAGTGATCCCGTAGGATTTGGGTCAGGATGGGCTCCGGACAACTTTGCAGCCTGGATGCAGACCTGGAACTATACTGCCATTAAAAGCAGTAAAACCACAGCATGGGCAGGAGCCGATGTGGTAAGCGCCGTACAGAGAGAAGCAGCACAGCCGTTGGGACGTCCGTGGGTTCGTATGTGCCCTACCTTGGGAGTGATCAAAAATACTTTTGCGGATAAAACCAACGATTCCCGTTACGATGGTACTTTTGTGACGACCTACAGAGGAAACTGGAACAAGAACGGAACAGGTCTTACTTCCGTTCCTGTACTTTATAACGCGAATAATTTACCGGTACAACCCGGAGGAGCCATCCTGAGCTTTCTTAATGATGACAGCCAGACTCCTGCTTATCCTACAGGAGCCGGACAAAGCGGCGTAGGTGCGGGGACCCTTTCAGGAAGAGCAGATTGGGTAATTGCACCTAATGGAATCAGCAGAATTGTATATCCAGGTCTATGGAAAATAGGAACCTACCGTACCGATGACCCGAACGGATTAGGATACCCGAATGCGGGGTTAACACGTCCTTTCAGCGTTGCCAAATTTTCAGAATTCTATTTTATTGCAGCAGAAGCAGCCGTAAAAGGAGCATCAGGTGCTATGACCGCCAGAGACCTTATCAATGTTATCCGTGCCCGTGCCGGAAAATGGAAGTTCAATAATGCCCAGAATACAGCCTACGTAGCCGATAACAGCGCTGCAATGATCGCTGCCACACCATCCGTAATTACCATAGATTATATCCTTGCAGAAAGATCCCGTGAATATTACGGAGAATTCTACAGATGGTATGATCTGGTCCGTACACAGAAATGGGGAGATTATGCCGCAACCTACCAGATTGGTGGTGCTTCTTATGGAGATCATACACCGCAGACGGTTACAAGAACAATCAATCCTTTTCATTATCTGAGACCTATTCCTCAGAATCAGATTGATGCAATGGAAGTATCGGCAGATATTAAAGCAAAATATCAGAATCCCGGATACAACTAATTTCATTTTACATTCATATCAGCAGCAGAGTAGGTGTGAAAGCACCTGCTTTGTTTAACTGAATTTAAATTTAAAATCTATGGAAAAAACCTGGCGCTGGTTTGGAAAAAAAGACAAAATAAAACTCAGTACGCTCCGTCAGATCGGAGTAGAAGGAATTGTTTCTGCACTGCATGATATCCCAAACGGAGAAATCTGGAATCTGGAGGCCATCACTGATTATAAAAACAATATAGAAAGTCACGGACTTCGCTGGTCTGTTGTGGAAAGTCTTCCCGTTAGCGAAGCGATCAAATATGGAGGTGAAGACCGTGACTCTTTAATAGAAAATTATATCAAAAGCCTTGAGAATCTGGGCAAAGCAGGCATTACAACAGTTTGCTACAACTTTATGCCAGTCCTCGACTGGGCAAGAACCGATCTCTTTCATGAATGGGAAGACGGTTCGTCCTCACTTTATTTTGACAAAGCCAAGTTTGCGTACTTCGAAATTCATATTCTTCAAAGAGAAGGAGCCGAAAGCGATTACAGCTCAGAAATCCTTCAGAAAGTAGAAGAATTAAAAAATACCCTAACAGAAAAAGATAACAATGATCTGATAGACTCAGTTATTGTAAAAACACAGGGATTTGTTAACGGAAATATCAGAGAGGGAGAATTAAATCCTGTGGAAAAGTTCAAAAGTTTATTGGCATTGTATGATGGAATCGATAAAGACAGACTTCGCCGGAATATGCAGTATTTCCTTAAAAAAATAATGCCCGTGTGCGAAAAATGGAATATCCAGATGGGCGTACATCCAGATGATCCGCCATTTTCATTACTGGGTTTGCCAAGAATAGTGACCAATGAGGAAGATATTGATTGGCTTCTGAATGCCGTTAATAACCCTCACAACGGATTGACGTTCTGCACAGGATCGCTGAGTGCCAACCTTCAGAATGACGTTCCAAAGCTGGCTCAGAAATTTGCCCGCCGGACAAAATTTGTTCATCTGAGAAGTACAAATGTCTTTGAAAACGGAGATTTCATAGAAGCCCATCATTTAGGAGGCAGAGGTAAGCTCATTGAAGTGATCCGTATTTTCGAAAGGGAAAATCCTGAGCTCCCTATGAGAATTGATCATGGAAGGCTTTTGACAGAAGACATTGACAAAGGTTATAATCCAGGCTATTCATTTTTAGGAAGAATGCTGGCACTGGGCCAGATTGAAGGAGTAATGGCTGCTGTTCAGTCAGAATTACAGAAAAATTAAACTGCGTTTGTAATAAAATAATAAAAAGTAAATGAAAGACCTGTTTAGTATTAAAGATAAAGTAGCAGTGATCACCGGGGCATCAGGCGTTCTGGGGGGAAGTCTGGCAAAAAGCTTTACGGATGCCGGAGCAAAGGTGGTGGTTTTAGGGAGAAACCAGGCAACACTGGATGACAGGGTTAAAGAACTGACTGCTAAGGGCGGCGATGCGCTGGCTGTTGAAGCCAATGTGATGGATATTGAAAGTCTTGAAGCAGCCTCAGAAAAAATAAAAGAAAAATATGGCAGAATAGATATTCTGCTCAATATAGCCGGCGGAAATATTCCGGAAGCTACCTTATCTCCAGATCAGTCATTTTTTGACATGGATATCAAAGGGTGGAATGAAGTTACCGGTCTTAATATCAATGGAACCGTTTATCCAAGCTATGTTTTCGGAAAAGTAATGGCCGGGCAGGCAAGCGGAAACATTATTAATATTTCCTCCATGGCCGCTTATTCAGCGATAACAAGAGTAGCCGGATATTCGGCAGCCAAGTCGGCGATTACCAATTTTACCCAATGGCTGGCCTCTGACCTCGCATTGAAATTCGGAGATAAAATTCGTGTCAATGCGGTGGCACCAGGGTTCTTCATTGGTGATCAGAACCGTGCTATTCTTTTGAATCCGGATGGAAGCCTGACCGATAGAAGTAAAAAAGTAATCGCCAAAACACCCATGCAGCGATTTGGCGAAGTAGAGGAACTGAATGGTGTTGTACAGTTTCTATGTTCTGATGCCGCAAGTTTCATTACAGGAGCACTGATTCCTGTGGATGGGGGCTTCAGCGCATTCAGCGGAGTGTAAAAAACTAATTTCTTTCATATACAGTAAACAGAACCTTAATGGTTTCATTCGAGGTTCTGTTTTTTAACAGTGGCTTTTCTAAAGCCTTGTCAGGCAAAGAGAATTAAAATCCAGAATTGTAAAGTAAATAATGAGTAATTCCATTAAAAATAAAGAAGTTTTCGGAGAATCTTTTCTTCTTGAATCAGCGAAGGCAGAAAATCTGTATTTCGGCTATGCTAAAGACATGCCGGTCATTGATTACCACAATCATCTTGAACCGGATGTTATTGAAGCCAACCAGCATTTCCGCTCTCCAACTGCGATATGGCTGGATGGTGATCATTACAAATGGAGGGCTATGAGAAATTTTGGAATTGATGAACATCTGATCTCGGGAAAAGCTGCAGATCAGGAAAAATTCAGGAAATGGGCAGAGGTAGTGCCTTATACGCTTCGGAATCCATTATTTCACTGGACGCATCTTGAACTTAAAAATCCTTTTGGGATCAACGAATACCTGTCACCGCAAAACGCAGACGAAGTGTATCACAAGATGGATGAAAGCCTTCAGACCCCCGGTTTTCTGCCGCAATCCATTATTGAGAATTTTAAAGTAGAAGCACTGTGTACTACGGATGATCCGGCAGATGATCTTGCGCATCATATAGCGTTAAAAAGCAGTGGTTTTGCAACCGCAGTTCTTCCCGCCTTCCGTCCTGATTCCTATATTACTATTACGAATCCCGAAAACTATCTTTCAGGAATAAAAAAGCTGGAAAAAGTCTGTGGATTTTCCATCACGTCAGTTTCTGACCTGTTGAATGCCCTCCAGTCAAGAGTCAATTATTTCGTGGAAGCAGGCGCAAAAGTAGCCGATCATGGCTTTGAATATTTCCCGGATACAACAAAATGGAACACTACTCTTGAAAAAGAATTTTCCGAATTTCTGCAGGGTAATCTTACCTCATTTTCAGATCCGGAAGCCTTATGCGGCCATATGCTGAAAGAACTTTGCAGAATGTACTCAGAAAAAGGCTGGGTGCAGCAGTTTCATGTAGGAGCAACCAGAAATAATAATTCTGAAATGCTCGGAAAAATTGGCATCAATGCAGGTTATGACGCTATAGGAGAAAACTATTATGCACAGAAACTGAGCATGCTGCTTGATCAACTGAATAGCGAAGGAAAACTTGCCAAAACGATTATCTACAATTTAAATCCGGCATTCAACGAAGTTCTGGCATCCCTTGCCGGAAACTTCAATGAGGGTGGAGTCAGATCCAAAATACAGTGGGGTGCAGCCTGGTGGTTCCTTGATCAGCTTGACGGAATGACAAAACAGATGAATACGCTTTCCAATATCGGATTGATCAGTACGTTTGTCGGTATGTTAACCGATTCCAGAAGTCTGCTTTCATTTTCGAGACATGATTATTTCAGAAGGCTTTTATGCAGTCTTTTTGGAAGCGAGATGGAGAGAGGTCTTCTTCCCGATGATGAACAATGGGTAGGAAAAATCATTCAGGATATCTGTTATCACAATACAAAAAAATATTTTGAAATCTAATACCATGCAGAATTCAGCTAAAATAATATGCTTCGGAGAACTGCTTCTCCATTTCGCTCCCGATTCTGAAGGAAACTGGCTCAATGGGCAGTCTCTGAAAATTTATATCGGAGGAGCTGAATATAATGTGGCAGCAGCACTTTCCCAGTGGAAGAATTCTGTAAAACTGTTAACCGCTTTACCGGAAAATTTTTTAGGAAATCAATTGGAATTTCAGCTTAAAAATAAAGGTATAGAAGTCATTGCAGAAAAAACTCAGGGAAGAATGGGAACTTTTTATCTTTCTTCCGACAGCGATATGCAGAATGCGTCAGTTATTTATGACCGTTTTCCGTCCGTTTTTACCGGATCAGATTTCGAAGCATTCAGTGATGATGAGCTGTTTTCAGAGGTAAAATGGCTGCATATCAGTACCATTACTCCGGCATTAAGTGACAATGCATTCCGGAAATGTTTACATATCATGAAAGAAGCCGGAACACGAAATATTACGGTGTCTCTCGACCTCAATTACAGGGCACTGCTTTGGCAGAATAAAAATCCTCATATAATCAGAGAACTCATGCCTTTTGTCGATGTTCTTATGGGAAATATCTGGTCCGCTGAGCAGTTCCTGAGTATTCCTGTTGAATATGAGCTCAATGGAAATTCTGACGATGAAAACCTCCTGAAACAGGCAGAAAAAACAGCGCTGGAAATCAGGAAGCAATTTCCAAATGTAAAAAAGATAGCCAATACCTTTCGGTTTACGCATGGAGAAGAGGTCAATTATTTTGCCACTTTATATACGGACGAGCATCTTCTGGTTTCAGAACAATATAATTCAGGCAGGATTGATGAAAGGGTAGGAAGCGGTGATGCTTTTATGGCAGCTTTAATCCACGGAATTTTAAAAGGAAATCCTGAAAAACAGATTCTTGAGGATGCTGCAAAAGTTGCTTTCAAAAAGCTTTTTGTAAAAGGAGATACTATTGATGACAGCATTAATATCGAAAAATTATGAGTGAAATACTACAAAGAATAAAAGAACAGAAAATTGTTCCGTTGTTTTATAACGAATCATTTGAAGTCTCAAAAAATATTATCAATGCTTTGTACAAATCAGGAATCCGTGTGATCGAATATACGAACCGCGGCCATCAGGCACTGGAAAATTTCACAAAGCTGAAAGAAATTTCTCATACTGAATTTCCTGGCCTTCTGCTGGGAATCGGAACGGTGAAAAATAGACAGGAAATGGATGATTACGCCGCTGTAAAGGCAGACTTTATCATTACACCGGTCATCAGTGAAGCATTGGTAAAACATGCTCTTGAAAAAAACATCCTGCTGATTCCCGGCTGTTTTACCCCTTCCGATGTCAATATTGCATATCAGAACGGTTTAAAACTGGTTAAAATATTTCCGGCAGATGCTTTAGGCAGGAATTATATCAAATCTATACAGCCTGTCTTTCCGGGAATGAATTTCATGCCTACCGGAGGAATCAATGCAGCACCGGAAGATATTAAGGAATGGCTCAATGGCGGAGCTATAGCGGCTGGATTGGGAAGTTCACTCATTGGAAAAGATGTTAATGAAGAAGAACTGACTCTGAAAACAAAGAATTTATTGCAACAACTTAATCATAATTAAATGCAGGCTCCTCAAAACCGTAATATAAGATGGTGGATGCTGTCTCTCGTTTTCCTTGCCACTACGATCAATTATCTTGACCGTCAGGTCATGGGTTTGCTGAAACCCGTGCTGGAAAGAGAATTCAGCTGGGATGAAAAAGATTACAGCTATATCGTCATGGCCTTTACCACCACTTATGCGATCGGTTATATGGCGATGGGACGCTTTATAGACAGAGTGGGAACCAAAATAGGGTACGCCGTTTCCCTTATTGTATGGAGTCTGGCCTCAATAGGACATGGGTTTGTAAAAAGTACCATAGGATTTATTATAGCGAGAAGTACGCTGGGAATCAGTGAAGCCGGAAACTTTCCTGCCGCCATCAAATCTGTAGCGGAATGGTTCCCTAAAAAAGAAAGAGCATTAGCAACAGGAATTTTTAATTCAGGAGCAACGGTGGGAGCCATATTAGCACCGCTGATTGTTCCTTTCATTCTCGGACATTACGGCTGGAGACAGACTTTTGTGTGGATTGGTGCTCTGGGTATGATTTGGATTATCCTTTGGTGGAAATTCTATGCCGTACCGGAAAAAACAAAAACTCTAAGCAGGGAAGAACTGCAGTACATCAAAAGTGACCAGAATGAAAAAACAGAAGAAAAAAAGCAAATTCCTTTATCAGAATTACTCAAATATAAAGTGACATGGTCATTTGCCATCGGTAAAATATTAACAGACCCTATCTGGTATTTCTTCATGTTCTGGCTGCCTGCATATTTCTCAGATGTGTTCAAAATGGATTTAACAAAACCGTCTATTCCGTTGATCATTATTTACAGCGGAACCACGATAGGAAGCATTGGCGGAGGCTATCTCTCATCATTTCTCATCAAAAAGGGCTGGGCGATCGGGAAAGCCAGAAGCTTAACGATGTTGCTCTTTGCTTTAATGGTTGTTCCGGTCATGTTCTCAAAATATGTAGATAATATGTGGCTGATTACCCTGGTTATTGCTCTTGCTACAGCGGCACATCAGGGCTGGGGAGCGAATCTTATGACCACGGTTGGCGATCAGCTGCCTAATCATTATGTAAGCTCTGTAATAGGTTTTGGCGGAATGCTCGGTTCAGCAGCAGGAATTATTTTTCCGCTTTTTATCGGAATTGTTCTCGATGCTTTTAAAAAGTCTGGAAACATCAACGGAGGCTATAATATTATATTTTTTATAGCGGGAATATCCTATGTTACAGCCTGGGGACTGATCAAAATAATCAACAGAAAGAAAACCGTATGACAACTATATATAATGATCTGTAATCCATTATAACAATAAAATATGAATTCCCCTGCTGAGTGCAACGCGCCTGCAAATCTGCGGACTCAGTGCTAAAAAAAGAATTACGATAACTAACAGATATTTAAAAACTGTAAAACATTAAAAACTATAAAAAGAATAACAATGAAACAGAATATAATGAATTTAGCTTTTTTCAGGAATAAAACCCATATCCTTGCAGCAGCAGCTTTGCTTTCTGTGACTACTGTTTCTGCCCAGACATTCTCTGATTTTACGTACCAGGGAAATGATAAAATATACAATGACAACCCTCTTAAACCGGACGAATTCTATTCTCCTATTCTTCAGGGCTGTTATCCGGATCCCAGTATTACCAGAAAGGGAGAAGATTATTATCTCGTAAACTCTTCATTTTCAATGTTTCCGGGAGTTCCTATTTTTACATCTAAAGATCTGGTAAACTGGAAACAGATAGGACACGTACTGGACAGACCTTCACAGCTAAAAGTTGAAAAATCAGGGGTTTCGCACGGAATTTATGCGCCGGACATCAAATACAATAAGCACAACGACACTTTTTATATGATCACTACCCAGTTTGCAGGCGGTATCGGAAATATGGTCGTAAAAACAAAAGATCCTTCAAAAGGATGGAGCGAAGTTCAGAAACTTAATTTTGAGGGCATTGATCCGGCGATGTTCTTTGATGATGACGGAAAAGCGTATATCGTTCATAACGATGCCCCGCCGCAAGGAACCGAGCAGTACAACGGCCACCGCGTTATCAAAATGTGGGACTATGATCTTGAAAAAGACCAGGTGGTGCCGGGCTCGGATAAAATTATTGTCAACGGTGGAGTTGATCTATCTCAAAAACCCATCTGGATTGAAGGTCCCCATATTTACAAAAAGAATGGTAAGTACTATCTGATGTGTGCTGAAGGAGGAACCGGAGGTAATCACAGTGAGGTTATCTTTATGGCTGATTCTCCAAAAGGACCTTATATTCCGGCTGCCGGTAACCCGATTCTTACACAGCGTTATTTCCCGAAAGACAGAAAAGAAAAAGTAGACTGGGCCGGTCATGCAGATCTTGTAGAAACTCCGGACGGCAAGTATTACGGAGTATTTCTTGCCATACGCCCCAATGAGAAAAACCGGGTTAATAAAGGCCGTGAAACATTCATCCTTCCGGTGGACTGGACTGGAAAATATCCTGTCTTTCAGAACGGGCTCGTTCCTATGAAACCCAAGCTTAAATTGCCGGAAGGTACTCAGAATCTGAATGGGCAGAAAGGATTTTTCCCCAATGGAAACTTCACTTATACAGATAAGCTTACAGATAAAAATCTGGACTACCGATGGATTGCCATGCGCGGACCCCGCGAAAGTTTTATTAGCGTAACAAAAAACGGAGTAAAAGTAAATCCTTTTGAAACTAATATTAAAGCATTGGCCCCCGTATCTGCGTTATTCCACAGATTACAGCATGAATCATTCGAAACTTCTGTAACCCTTGATTTTAAGCCCAAATCTCAAAAAGAGCTGGCTGGAATTACCTGCTATCAGAGTGAAACATTCAATTATGTTTTCGGAATCACGAAAAAGGACAAGGATTTCTACATCGTACTGGAAAGAACTGAAAAAGGAACATCAAAGCTGATCGCAAGCGAGAAAATATCTTTATCAAAGCCGGTTAAACTACAGGTTGTTGCCGATAGAGATGAACATAGCTTTAACTACTCAACAGGCGGTAACAGCTATAAAAATCTTGGAGGACCCGTTTCCGGTGATATTCTTTCTACGGATGTGGCAGGAGGTTTTACAGGAAGCCTCATAGGGCTTTACAGCACGTCCTCCAATGATATCGTTCCCAATTAATTGAGCATCAGCAATGTCACACTGAGTTTGTCGAGGGTGTTTCCTTTTAAAATTGAAAAGTAAAACCAAACATACAATACATTTTGAAAATCAAAAAATCTTATATAGTTTCTTTATTGGGGTTTATCGGGCTGAATCTTCTCTCAGCCCAGGTAAATCCTTCCGGAAAACAGGGCACAGCATTTACCAACCCAATTATTTGGGCAGATGCACCGGATTTATCCATTACCAGAAACGGAAGTGATTTTTACCTGATCAGTACCACCATGCATCTGATGCCCGGAGCTCCCGTAATGCATTCCAAAGATCTGGTCCATTGGGAAATGTCCGGATATGTTTTTGATACACTGAATGATAATTCAAAATATAATCTGCTGAACGGAACAGTCTATGGAAGAGGGCAGTGGGCTTCTTCAATCCGTTACCATAAAGGGAAATATTATGTCTTATTTTCTCCGAATGATGAACCTTTCAAATCTTATTTCTATGTGACTGATGATCCCGAAAAAGGAAAATGGAAACTCATCACAAGAACGCGCCATTTTCACGATGCTTCACTGTTTTTTGATGATGATGACAGAATCTACGTTTTCACCTCCAATAAAGTTTTTGAGCTGAGCCAGGATTTTAAAGAAGTTATCGGAAATCCGGATGGAACCGAAGTCTTTCAGAAAGATGATTCGGAAACCGGACTTCTGGAAGGCAACCAGATCATCAAAAGAAACGGAAAATACTACATGATGATGATCTCGTGGCCTAAAAACGGGAAACGCCGCCAGGTCGTCTACAGATCAGACCAGGTAAAAGGTCCGTATGAGAAAAAAATAATTCTGGAAGATAATTTTTTAGGGTTTTCCTACGCAGGTCAGGGCGCTTTGATAGATGATGAAAACGGCAACTGGTATTCTCTGATTTTCCAGGACAGAAACGGAGTGGGACGTGTTCCTTTATTGCTGCCCGTTGAATGGAAAAACGACTGGCCGGTGTTGGGAGATAATGGGAAAGTCCCCTTGAAAGGAGAAGTTCCGCTTCCGCCATTCAAAGCGAAAAATCATCTGGTAGAAAGTGATGAGTTTTCCGGTAAAAAAATGAAAATTCAGTGGCAGTGGAATCATAATCCTGTGAATGAAGCATGGTCTTTATCCGAAAGAAAAGGATTTCTGAGACTGAAAACCAGCAGGGTAGTAGATAATCTGTAAGCTGCACCAAATACTTTAACTCAAAGGATGGAAGGTCCGGTTTCTTCAGCGGTTGTAGCAATGGATCTCAAAGGAATGAAAGATGGAGATGTTGCAGGTTTCAGCGCCTTCAACGGGGATTCCGGGATTTTGTCAGTAGTAAAGGAAGGTAAAGAAAAATTCATTGTTTTTTCAACCAATGAAGTAAGCCTGGACAGTAAAACCAAAGCGATTACCGGAGTTAAAAAAGAAGAAAAAAAACGGATTCCTCTCAATTCGGATAAGGTTTTCCTGCGTATTGATGCGAATTTTAATCTTGGGAAAGATCTCGCAGATTTTTATTACAGCACTGATCAGAAGAACTGGACAGAGATGGCAAAAGACTACAAAATGATCTTTGATTACCGTAGATTTTTTATGGGATCCAAATTCGCAGTTTTCAATTATGCCACTAAAAATACCGGAGGTTTCGTAGATGTTGATTTTTTTAGGATCAATGAAACAGGAAAATAATAATAGAAGCACAGAAAATCTGTGATAAATAAGCAAAAAAATAATACACTATTATTTTTTTATCCAAAATAATAAGTGTTGAAACTACAAATAAAAAATCATGAATAAGTCAGTTGTATTAGCATTAGGTTTTATGCTGTCAGGAGTTTTTATTTCTGCACAGGCTTTTGATAAAAAGGTACCACAGGATTTTGATATAGAAAAAAAGGAAATTCCACACGGAAAAATTGATACTATACAGTATTCTTCGGCAACGGTTGGAACTACACGTAAAGCTTTGGTATATACGCCTCCCGGATATAAAAAAAGCGCTCAATATCCCGTTCTATATCTGCTACACGGTATTGGAGGAGATGAAAAAGAGTGGTTTAAAAATGGAACTCCGCAAATTATTTTAGATAATCTGTATGCCAAAGGAAAACTTTCTCCCATGATTGTTGTACTTCCCAACGGCCGGGCGATGAAGGACGACAGGGCAACCGGAGACATCATGGCAAAGGATAAAGTAGAAGCTTTTGCAACCTTTGAAAAAGACCTGCTGAATGATCTGATCCCCTTTGTAGAAAAAAAATACCCTGTAAAAAAAGATAGAAACGACAGAGCCATTGCGGGACTTTCCATGGGAGGCGGCCAAACCCTGAATTTCGGATTGGGAAATATAGACAGATTCGCTTGGGTAGGTGCCTTTTCGGCAGCTCCGAATACCAAAGAACCTCAACAGCTTCTTCCTGATCCCACAAAAGCTAAACAATTAAAGCTTCTCTGGATTTCCTGCGGAGATCAGGACAGGCTGATGCCCTTCAGCAAAAGAACAAGCGGGTATCTTACAGACCATAAAATTCCTCATATTTTTTATGTAGAACCGGGCGGACACGATTTTAAGGTGTGGAAAAATGATCTTTATCTGTTTTCGCAGCTTCTTTTCAAGCCTGTAAATCAGGAAGATATAAATAGCACTCTGAAATCAGAATAACCATCAGATTAAATTTTTTTTAAATCCAATTCCCATTCTATGAATATCAGTAAACTATATCTCAGCATAATGCCATTGATAGGGTTTTCCCCAATGGGATTTTCCCAGAATCCTATCGTACAGACCAGTTATACAGCGGATCCTGCTCCCATGGTTTATAATGACAGACTATATGTGTATACCACTCACGATGAAGATGATTCTACATGGTTTACCATGAACGACTGGAAAGTATATTCCACGAATGATATGGTCAACTGGACGGATCACGGAACAGTACTTTCCTATAAAGATTTTGACTGGGCAAAACGCGATGCCTGGGCTGCACAATGCATTGAAAGAAACGGGAAGTTTTTCATCTATGCTCCCATGTGGTCCAAAACCAATAATAAAGGCGCCATTGGTGTTGCTGTAGGCGACAGTCCGTTTGGACCCTTCCATGATCCATTGGGAAAACCGCTTGTGCAGAGCGAATGGGGAGATATTGATCCCACTGTTTTTGTGGATGATGACGGCCAGGCTCATATGTATTGGGGAAACCCTAAGCTTAAATATGTAAAGCTGAATGAGGATATGATTTCCTATTCCGGAAGCATCACAGAAGTTCCGATGAGTGAAGAATCATTTGGTAAAAGAGAGGGAACACCTAATCCGGAAAGACCTTCAAAATATGAGGAAGGGCCCTGGCTGTACAAAAGAAAAAATTTCTATTATCTCTTCTGGCCTGGAGGTCCTCTACCCGAATTTATAGGATATTCTACCGGAAAAACAGCACAGGGACCGTGGAAATACGGAGGCATTATCATGCCTGCAGAAGGAAAATCATTTACCAATCATCCCGGCGTTATAGACTTCCGGGGGAAAACGTATTTCTTTTATCACAATGGTGCATTGCCGGGCGGAAGCGGTTTTACAAGATCGGTAAGTCTGCAGGAACTTACATTCAATAAAGACGGTTCCATTTCACCGTTTTCAATGACTGACGGTATTACCAAAGCTATTGCAGCAGTTAATCCTTATTCGTTCAATCAGGCAGAAATGATTGCCTGGTCGGAAAATGTAAAATCCTATCAGAATAAAGAGGCTGGTGTTTTCATCAAAGCAAAGAAAAATGGGGCTTATACCAGTGTAAAGAATGTTGATTTCCGGAAAAAAGGAGTTGCTGCCTTCTCTGCAAGAGTAGGAACTACCCATAATAGTGACGTTACAATGACCGTTCATCTGGATGCTGTGAACGGACCCGTTGCCGCTACGGTAAAGGTTCCGCTGACGGGCGGGGATGACCGCTGGGAAACCGTAAAAGTTCAGTTGACTGAAAAAATTACCGGTATCCATGATCTGTACTTTGTATTCAATGGAAAAGCCTCAACAGATATTATGTACTTCGATTACTGGACCTTTCTTGAAAATAATTAATGATGAGAAAAAAAGTTTTATATATTGTATGCAGCCTGCTGCTGATAAGCAAAAGCTTTGCACAGGTGGCGGAAATCACAAGTCCTGACGGTCAAATTAAGCTCCACGTCTTTTCAGAAGGAGGTAAGGTTTTGTACGATGTTACCTTTGACGGAATGATAATGCTGGAAAAATCTCCGTTAGGCCTGGTAACCAATGAATCCGATTTTTCAAAGAATCTGAAATTCTCTGACAGCAAAAAAGAAGTGATTTCTAAGAAATATACCAACCTGAAAATCAAAAAATCCAATATTGATTATCACGCCAATACGTTAACAGTTCATTTTATCAATGCAGACGATTATCAGATAGGTGTTGATTTTCAGGTAAGTAACAATAATATTGCTTTCCGTTACACCATTCCTCCAATGAAAGATCGGTTAAGCATTGTTGTACAGTCAGAAATAACAGGCTACAGATTCCCGTCGCAGACCACTACTTTTCTTTCCCCCATGATGAAACCGATGACAGGTTTCGCCCGGACCGCTCCTAGTTATGAAAGCGGCTATAAAGCCGATGCCGGGCTGGGAATACCATCTGATTACGGCTATGTTTTCCCCGGCTTGTTTCATATCGGAAATGAGGGATGGCTGTTACTTTCAGAAACTGGGGTGAACAGTATGTACTGCGCTTCCCATCTGGAGACCACAGCAGAGGAAAACCTTTACAAAGTAGCCTATCCGGATATTGCTGAAAATAACGGTTTCGGAAGTACCGGAGCCGCGGTTTCTCTTCCCGGAAAGACACCGTGGAGAACAATTACCGTGGGCCGCTCTTTGAAACCCATCGTAGAGACTACCGTTCCTTTTGATGTTGTAGATCCTATGTATGAGCCTTCACAGGAGTATCAGTTCGGGAAATCTACCTGGAGCTGGATTCTGTGGCAGGATAAAAGTATGAACTACGATGATCAGGTAAAATTCATAGATCTTGCCGCTGCGCTGAAATACCCGTTTATTCTCATGGATGCGCTTTGGGATAAAAATATAGGCAAAGACCGTATGAGAGCGCTTATTCAATATGCAAAATCAAGAAATGTCGGGGTATTGCTTTGGTACAATTCCAATGGAGCAGCCAACGATGCGCCTATGGGACCAAGAAATAAGATGAGCTCATCCGTAGAACGTAAAAAGGAAATGAAATGGCTGAAAGATGTTGGTGTAAAAGGACTGAAAGTAGATTTTTTCGGAGGAGACAAACAGGAAACCATGCGTCTTTATGAAGATATTCTTTCAGATGCCAATGACTATGGCTTAACCATTATTTTTCACGGAGCTACCTTGCCGAGAGGCTGGGAAATAATGTACCCGAACTATGCAGGAAGCGAAGCCGTTCTCGCTTCAGAAATGCTTTATTTCTCAGAAGATGTGCGTAAGCAGGAAGCTTTTTTTGCCACACTTCACCCCTTTATCAGAAATACCGTGGGGAGTATGGAATTCGGAGGAACTTTTCTCAATAAATACCTGACAGAATCCAACAGAGACAAAAATAAAAGACATACCACAGACGGCTTTCAGCTGGCTACAGCAGTTCTTTTTCAGAATCCTGTTCAGATGTTTGCCATTATGCCCAATAATCTTACAGATGCACCGGAATTTGAACTTGACTTTATGAAAGAAGTTCCTACACTTTGGGATGAAACGGTCTTTATCAACGGCTATCCCGGCAAATATACAGTAATTGCAAGAAAACACGATGAACATTGGTATGCAGCAGGTGTGAATGCAGAAAAACAATCAAAAAAGCTGAAAATGAAGCTTCCGATGTTCGCCGGAAAAACGATAAAACTGATCAATGATGATGCAAAAGGAAATTCTTCAGAGAAAGAAGTGAAAATAAATGCAAAAGGAGATTTCAGTATTGAAATACAGCCGCAGGGAGGCTTCGTCCTGAAAGATTAAATCAACAATCCTTACAGGTTTGATACCATCAAAGCCCGATTAAAAAGGACAACGTTTTTAAAATTAAAACCAGAACTGACTATGAATCATTTAAAAATATTTTTTCTCACTGTGTTATTGGGATTTTGTTTAAAGATCCATGCTGCAGAACCGTTCATCAGCACTGAGAAAAGTTCCGGAACCCTCATTCTGAAAGAAAAAACGGTCAGTCTTTCCATTTTTACCAGCCCCGGAACAGATCAGGGAATTGTAAGAGCTGTAAAAAACCTGCAGGCAGATTTTCAGAAAGTAACAGGAGCACAGCCGCTACTTCTTAATCAGGTTTCAGGATTGCAGTCTCCCTTAGTCATTATTGGAACGGCAGGCACAAGATCAGTCGTTGATGATCTCATCAGGCAAAAAAAAATAGATGGGAAAGCCTTAACCGGAAAACGCGAAAAATATATCATTCAGAACATCAGCAATCCTTTTCCGGGAGTTTCTGAAGCCATTGTGATTGCAGGAAGTGACAAAAGAGGAACCATTTACGGAATTTACGAAATGTCTCAGCAGATAGGCGTTTCGCCATGGTATTACTGGGCAGATGTTCCGGTTCAGGTGAAAGATCATTTATATTTCAAAAAAGGGACCTATACAGATGGTGAGCCAGCTGTAGAATACCGGGGCATTTTCCTTAACGATGAAGAACCTTCGTTGGGAGGTTGGGCAAGGGCAACTTTCGGAGGAATAAACAGTCAGTTTTACGAAAAAGTTTTTGAGCTGATCCTGCGCCTGAAAGGAAATTATATCTGGCCGGCAATGTGGGGAAAAGCATTTTATGATGATGATGCTCTCAGCGGTCCGCTGGCCAATGAGATGGGAATTGTGATGGGAACTTCTCACCACGAGCCTATGGCTTTGGCACAAACGGACTGGCACAGGTATGTCAAAAAAAATAATCTCCCGAATGTCTGGGATTACAGTAAAAATGCAGAAGTGCTGCAGAAATTCTGGAAATCCGGGATAGAAAGAAGCAAAAACTGGGAAAAGCTGGTAACAGTGGGAATGCGGGGTGATGGCGATGAAGCAATGGGGGATGGAACCAATATTTCCCTGCTGGAGAAAATTGTGAAAGACCAGCGTAAGATTATTGCTGAGGTTACCGGAAAAAAAGCAGAGAAAACACCTCAGGTGTGGGCACTGTATAAAGAAGTTCAGGATTATTATGACAAAGGAATGAGAGTGCCGGACGATGTTATTCTGCTGTTCTGTGATGATAACTGGGGAAATGTAAGAAAGCTTCCCGACCTTTCAAAACCCCTGCATAAAGGAGGATACGGAATCTACTATCATTTCGATTATGTGGGCGGACCCAGAAATTCCAAATGGATCAACATCAGTCCCATTCAGAGAGTCTGGGAGCAGATGAACCTTTCTTATGAGCACAAGGTAGATAAGCTTTGGATTGTTAATGTTGGAGATTTAAAACCAATGGAATTTCCTGTCAGCTTTTTCCTGAAAATGGCCTGGAATCCTAAGCAGTTTAATGCCGGAAATCTTTTTGAATATACTGAAGAATGGGCCGCTCAGCAGTTTGGAGAAAAGCATGCGCGCGAAATTGCCAGGCTGATTAATCTGTACTCCAAATATAACAGAAGAGTAACCCCTGAAACCCTTGACAGCAAAACCTACAGCCTTGAGAATTACCATGAATTTGAAACGGTTTTAAATGACTACAGAACATTAGCTTTAGAAGCCTTACGTCTGAAAGAGCAGATCCCTTCCGAATATCAGGATGCATATTATCAGCTGGTTTTGTACCCGATTGATGCGTGCAGCAATTTATACGAAATGTATTATGCGGTGGCAAAAAACAGGGAACTTGCTGCGAAAAAAGATCCGGAAGCTAATATTTATGCTGATAAAGTGAAGGCGTGCTTTGAAAGAAATGCTTATCTGGACAATCAATACAACAATGTGATAGCCGGAGGAAAATGGAAGCATATGATGGATCAGATGAGGATAGGTTACAAAAGCTGGGCAGACGGAAAAGAAAACATAATGCCTGAAGTCACCTATATTTCCAAAGGGGACGTTCCCAAAGAAAAAATGTTCCGGGAAAAAAACGGCTACGTGTCAATTGAAGCGGAAAACTTTGCAAGAATGAACCAATCCGACAGAATTCATTGGGAAGTAATTCCTGATTTCGGAAAAACAAAATCCGGGATAACAACCTTTCCGCAGAATACCTATCCTAAAACGGAAGAAAATATCTGGCTGGAGTATGATATTAACTTTGAATCTAAAGGAGAACTGGAGGTTGAGCTTCTTTTGGCACCTACCTTAAATTTTAATCACAATAAAGGACTGCGCTATGAAATTTCTTGGGATAATCAGCCTGCACAGGTTGTGAATTTCAACGGTCATTACAAAGGAGAATTGGGAAAATGGCAGTCCGAACATATCATTAAATCCATTACAAAACATTTGATTTCGCAGGCAGGAAAACATACATTACGTTTCAGAGTGCTGGAACCGGGCATTGTACTGGAAAAACTCCTGATCAGCACAGGAGGTCTGAAACCCTCTTATCTGGGCGCTCCGGAAAGTGAAATGCTTCACTAATGCTAACACAGTGAAATAAAGAATTCTTCAAACCCGATTCTGGTAAAATGATAGTCTTACCAGGGAATCTTTGTCCTTATTCGAATTGTTTACACTCAAATCACAAATAGTAAACCCAAACATTATGAAAAAAATTGTAAGTCTTATATCCATGTATTCCATGGTTTTGTATTTCAGCGGTACGCTGCAGGGCCAGCTTACCACGGTAAAAATTGATAAGAATATTACGTATCAGAAAATCAGAGGATTCGGAGGATTTGTCTGCAGCCCTCAGTTTGCTTACAACCACATGTCTACAGCAGAAATTCAGAATCTCTGGGGAACCTCCAGCGAGGGTGGTTATAATATAATGAGATTATATATTCCTGAAAACAGCAGCAACTGGAGCTCCGTATTGGCTACTGCACAGCTTGCCAAATCAATGGGACTCACTATTTTTGCAACACCATGGACCATGCCCGCAGCCTGGAAGACCAATAACCATGTCAATGCAGTGTACACTGATACCAACGGAGTACAGCAGATTGGATACCTGAAAACCGAAAACTATCAGGACTACGCCCTTTATCTCAACAGTTTTGTTACTTATCTTCAGAATAACGGAGTAAGCTTGATTATATTTCTATTCAAAATGAACCGGATGAGATGGCTCAGTACCAGGGATGTATCTGGACGCCGGCTCAGATGGCCACATTTGTAAAAAATTATGGACATCTCATCAACTGCAAGGTGATTGCTCCGGAAAGTGTGGGGTTTACAGATAATTTTGCCAGTGCCTTGCTGGATCCTTCGGCAATGGCCAATTTTGAAGTATATGGAGGTCACCAGTATGGTCTTATTCAGTCTGTCTACAAGCAATTTCAGAATAATAATAAAGAACTCTGGCAGACAGAATATCTGATCAACTGGAATTCTTCATCTTCCCAGCCTGCACGTGATTTCAGCTGGAATGCTGATGCATTTAATTTTGCAGCTAGTGTCAACAATGCATTATTGGGAAATATCAATGCATGGATCCATTACTCAGCCAAACGCTATTACGGTTTAATGGGCGACGGAACGTACGGAACTACCGCAGGTGTAATGACCAAAAGAGGTTATGTCCTTTCACATTATGCCCGGTACACCACAGGAAAAACAAGAATAGAAGCAAAATGGGATGATAAAACCGGAGTTTTACAAGGTTCTTCCTATATTTCTCAGGATGGGAATCAGGTCGTTCTTATGGTTATTAATCCCTCTCAGAATGCCTATACTTTAAAGGTTGATCTCCCTTTTTACACTACTTCTGGTACAAAAGTCCTTACCAATGCACAATCCAGTATGGTCAGCACACCAGTGGCTATGAGTACACCAACATTCCGGCCAGCTGCTGATATCAGCCCTTCCAGTGTCATGACCTTTGTTTTTAATAAAAGTGGAGACAGACCTGCTTCTCTAATGACGGGCGGTGATATTCATTATAATAAAATTGAAACCCAGACTGCTACCAATACAGCCTTTGGTACAGGATTCAATATCAGCAATACTACGGTAACCTTCTCCAACCCAAGTCCTCTTATCAGCAATAATATGACCGCCGCTAACGGATATCTTCAGCTTGATGACCGGTATAATAAGCTGATATTGCACGTAAACAGCTATACAACAGCAGGACAAAGCTATTCTGATAACACAACGTTGTATTATATCAACAGCCAGGGGGTAGCGAAATCTTATAATTATGGCAGAATCAACTTTCCTCAGGGAGGAAATTTTGATATGACGTTCGATATTTCAAGACAGGTGCTTACAGACGGATGTAAGGGAATTTTAGGATTGAGGAATTCCAATTACAGTTCTGTACTTACCCTGAATCTTGGAGATGTTTATTTCAATGTAGGAAATGAAAATGCTTCAAAATTCGGAGGAACCTATTCCGCAAGCGACAGCTATCTGATGGATGCCCTGGAAAACGGCTACTATACCTCTGTAGACTTTAGAAATGCTGCTGGGATTACCGCTTCCAATAACTGGCAGCCTATCAGTGCCAATACTAACAGTATCTACTACGTCAGTGCAAGTACAAATTCACCGGCTGCTAATGTGATCTCGGGTGCCACATGCTCAAACCTTGTTCTCTCCGGCCAGGGGATGGATTTTCACGTGCCGTTCAATTTCACTGCCAATAATGCTTCTTACAGCCGTACGTTCAATGGCTACGATGTGCTGATCCTGCCATTTCAGGCGAATATACCTTCCGGAGTAAGTGCATATTTGATGTCACCCGGATCCAATAATATCAACTGTACTGCAATTTCCAACGGAATTATTCCTGCGAATACTCCGGTACTGATCAATGCCACAGGAACTATCACTTTCAACGGTTCAGGAAATGTTTCCACGCCCAAGGCAATTACTGTAGACCAAATGAACGGCGTCTACCAGAGCATCAAGGTTCCGGCTGGCGGCTACTTCCTGAAAACTGAAAACGGGGTAACCGGTTTTTATAAAATAACGGCTGGAAGTGAGCCTTTAATAAACTCCTTCAAAGCTTATCTTTCAGAAGAAAATACCTATTCTGCCAGCGTTCTGCCTTTAAATTTTGGATCGTTAAACACCAGAAATAACCTTACGGATACGAAAAAGGAACCTGTTAAGATCTATCCTAATCCTGTAAAAGCAGATCTTTTTATTGATTCTGATTTTCCGGAAGCTGTAGCCGCTATTTTTGATGGGAAAGGGAGTGTCATTACATCCGGATTGAAGATCAATACAGGAAAAAACCAAATTAATGTGGCAGGCCTTCCGGCCGGAATCTACTTCGTTGAGGTTACCTGTAAGAACAATACAGTACTAAAACAAAAATTTGTCAAAGAATAAAACCCAATCCAAAGCCATCATCACATTAGCTTATGATGGCTTTACCAATATCCATGAGATGACCGAAGAATCAAGATCGAAAGATCGAAGTATTAAAAAAAAGGCACAGTCATCCGTGAACATCCGTGAAATCGGTGGTTAAAAAATTGAACCGCAAAAATCATAAAAGTTGTTAGGACTTTATTGAAACCATAATCCTTATGAAAAGAATTGTATTAACATTATGTGCAACACTGGGAGCCCCTTTGTTATTAGCTCAGAGCCATTATAAATACCCGTTCAGGAATCCCGATCTTCCTGTTAATGAAAGAATAGAAAACCTTCTTACTTTACTGACAGCAGAAGAAAAAATAGGAATGATGATGGACAATTCCCAGGCAGTTCCCCGTCTGCAAATTCCTGCATATGGATGGTGGAATGAAGCCCTTCATGGAGTGGCAAGAGCAG
The DNA here is from genome assembly GCF_900108365.1 of Chryseobacterium culicis. GTDB lineage: Bacteria > Bacteroidota > Bacteroidia > Flavobacteriales > Weeksellaceae > Chryseobacterium > Chryseobacterium culicis. The sequence goes on from NZ_FNWQ01000002.1 coordinate 461,661, forward strand.
GCACCGCTACTGTTTTTCCTCAAGCAATAGGAATGGCAGCTACATGGGATGTTGCGGAACATTTTAAAACGTTTGAAATGATTTCTGATGAAGCACGGGCGAAGTATAACCGGTCATTCGATGAAGCCCAAAAGACAGGACGTTACGAAGGGCTTACCTTCTGGACTCCTAACATCAATATCTTCCGTGATCCAAGATGGGGAAGAGGTCAGGAAACCTATGGCGAAGATCCCTATCTTACTTCCGTTTTAGGCGTTGCTGCTGTAAAAGGTCTGCAGGGGAATGACCCTAAATATTTTAAAACGCATGCCTGTGCCAAACATTTTGCTGTACACAGCGGCCCGGAATGGAACCGTCATTCTTATAATGCAGAAATTTCTAAGAGAGATCTGTATGAAACCTACCTTCCTGCTTTCAAAGCATTGGTACTGGAGGGTAATGTAAGAGAGGTCATGTGTGCCTATAATGCTTTTGACGGTCAGCCGTGCTGTGCCAGCAATACCTTACTCACGGAAATTCTCCGGGGAAAATGGAAGTACGACGGAATGGTGGTTTCAGACTGCTGGGCACTGGCCGATTTCTATCAGAAAAAATACCATGGTACCCATCCTGATGAAAAAACAACTGCCGCAGATGCCCTGAAACACTCCACAGATCTGGAATGCGGAGACACTTATAACAATCTTACCAAAGCCCTGGCGGGCGGGCTGATTACAGAAAAGGATATTGATCTATCAATGCGCAGGATTCTGAAAGGATGGTTTGAACTCGGAATGCTTGATCCGAAATCTTCCGTTCACTGGAATACAATTCCCTACGATGTTGTGGATTCCGAGGAACATAAAAAACAGGCACTGAAAATGGCACTGAAATCAATTGTGCTGATGAAAAACGAAAAAAATGTGCTGCCGCTCAGCAGAAATATCAAAAAAATTGCCGTTGTAGGTCCCAATGCGGATGACAGGCTGATGCAGCTGGGAAACTATAACGGAACGCCTTCTTCCATTGTAACAATTTTAGACGGAATCAAAACCAGGTTCCCCAATGCTGAAATCATTTACGAAAAAGGAAGCGAAGTCACAGACGCTTCTTCCAGAACTTCACTCTTCCAGAATTTTATCAGCCAGAAAAACGGGATCAAAGGAATGAAAGTTGAGTTTTTCAATAACAGTGAATTCAAAGGTGAGCCAGCCAATACCTCAGTGAATGCAGCCTCAATCAGCTACAGCAGTTTCGGCGGAACCCAGCTTGCACCCCATGTAGGAAGAGAAAATACTTCAGCTGTCATTTCAGGAATTTTCAAAAGCACTTATACAGGAGAGGTCATATTTTCTGCGTCCACTTCTGATATCTATACACTTTTTGTGGATGGGAAAGAAATAGCAACAAGAAAAGGTCCTGACGCAAGACATCCTTCAGAATTTCCCGTAAAAATGGAGAAAGGAAAAGAATATCATATAGAACTCCGTCATACACAAAAAGGAAAATATGTAAGCATCAGCTTTGAAGTCTACAGAAAAGACCCGGTCAATTTTACCGCGGTAAGAGAAAGGGTGAAAAATGCGGATGCTATCATCTTTGCAGGAGGACTTTCTCCAAGTCTCGAAGGTGAGGAGATGATGGTAAACGCAGAAGGTTTCAGAGGAGGCGATAAAACATCCATTGCCCTTCCTAATGTTCAACGTGAACTGTTGGCAGAACTCAGAAAAACGGGAAAACCTGTTGTTTTTGTTCTGTGCACCGGAAGTGCTTTGGGACTGGCACAGGATGAAAAGAATTATGACGCTCTGGTCAATGCCTGGTATGGCGGGCAAGCCGGAGGAACCGCTGTAGCAGATGTTTTGGCAGGGGATTATAACCCTTCCGGAAAACTACCCATTACCTTTTACACGAACCTTGAACAGCTGGACAATTCCCTGTCGAAGACAAGTAAACATCAGGGATTTGAAAATTATGATATGCAGGGGCGAACCTATCGTTATATGACAGAAAAGCCGCTCTATCCATTCGGACATGGTTTAAGCTACTCAAAATTTATGTATGGAAATGCAAAGCTGAGTAAAAATACAATCAGTATCAGCGAAAATGTGACAATCACAATTCCGGTCACTAATATTTCTGATAAAGACGGCGAAGAAGTTGTGCAGGTGTATATTAAAAGAAATAATGATTCCCAGGCCCCGGTAAAAACTTTAAGAGCTTTTGAAAGGACTTTGATTATATCTAAAGAAACAAAAAATATCCGGCTGATCCTTTCCAGAGATTCATTTGCATTCTATGATGAAAAAGCAGATGATCTGGTTTCAAAACCTGGAGAGTACACGATTCTCTACGGGGGAACATCTGATGATGCCGGCCTAAAAACGATTCCGTTACAAGTAAAATAACAAGATAAATTCAGGATAAAATTTCAGGCCGTACTTTCAAAAACAAGATCTATGTCAACAAAAAATACAATACTTTCCATTACAATGTCGCTGGGCTGCACATTATTTTCTGCTCAGCATACTACGGTCCGCACCTATAATCTGGACCTGAAAGAAAACCCAGCTCCTGTTACAATACAGCCAACCATGTACGGGATTTTCTTTGAAGATATCAATTTTGCAGCAGACGGAGGACTATATGCTGAACTGATTAAAAACCGGAGTTTTGAATTTGATGAACCTTTTACAGGATGGAAACAGCCCAATACAAAAACGCTTTCCCCCAATCTGGATTCCGGGTTTCTGACCATTTATACGGATCATTCCAAGAGCAATAAAAATTATGCAAGAATTACCGTTTTAAACAATAAAAATTACCTTCTGGAAAACGAGGGTTTCAGAGGAATTGGTATTCACGAAGGGGCAAAATATGATTTCAGTTTTGATCTGGAAAATGTCTCCGGAAATATCGCTGCTGTAAACGCACGCCTTGTTGATGAAAGCGGAAAAGAAATCGCTTCAGTCTCCACAATCATAAAACAGAAAGGATGGCAGAAATACAATACTGTTTTACAAACCCCGCGAACAGTTGAAAAAGCAAAACTGCAGATTACTTTTACAGGAAACGGAATTGTGAATATGGATATGATTTCACTTTTCCCGCAGGACACCTGGAAAAACAGAAAAGGCGGATTACGCAGGGATCTGGTACAAAAATTAGATGATTTGCAGCCAGGATTTCTGCGGTTTCCGGGAGGATGTATTGTAGAAGGAAGAACATTGGCAGAAAGGTACCAGTGGAAAAAAACAGTGGGAAATGTAGCAGACCGGGAATATCTCATCAATAAATGGAGTACAGGATTTCCGCACCGTCTTACACCCGATTACGGACAATCTTTTGGGTTAGGATTTTTTGAATATTTTCAGCTTTCCGAAGATTTGGGCGCAGAGCCTGTTCCTATTCTGAGCTGCGGAATGGCATGTCAGTTCAATACGGCAGAACTCGTCAAAATGGAAGATCTGGATCCGTATGTTCAGGATGCGCTGGATCTTATAGAATTTGCTAACGGAGATTCCGGAACCACAAAATGGGGGAAGCTTCGTGCTGATATGGGGCATGCAAAACCTTTTAATTTAAAATTGATCGGGGTAGGGAATGAGCAGTGGGGACCAGATTATATTGAACGTTATAAAGTGTTTGAAAAAGCGATCCATGCAAAATATCCCGGCATTAAGATCATCTCAGGAAGCGGACCATCACCTGACGGCGAATTCTTCGAATATGGCTGGAAAGAGCTGAAACAGCTTAACGCACAGATTGTTGATGAGCATTACTACAATTCACCCGATTGGTTTATGAGAAATGCCGGAAGATATGATCACTATGACCGTTCCGGGCCAAAAGTTTTTGCGGGAGAATATGCAGCCCAGTCTGTAGGGGTGGTGAAGCCTGATAATAAAAATAACTGGCTCACAGCACTTTCAGAAGCCGCTTTCATGACCGGGCTTGAAAGAAATGCAGATGTTGTCCACATGACTTCTTATGCACCGCTTTTTGCCCATGCGGATGGCTGGCAATGGACTCCTGACCTTATCTGGTTTAATAATCTGAAATCTTACGCCACTCCTAATTATTATGTTCAGAAGTTATTCTCCAACAATAAAGGAACAGATTTACTTAAAGTTGAAAATGAAGGAAAAGTCCTGTCAGGACAGGAAAATTTATATGCTACGGCAGTAAAGGATACAAAGAAAAATGAAATCATTATTAAAATAGTCAATACTGATGCGCAGGCTAAAAAAATCAATATTAATCCTATCAACCTCAAAGTAGGCAAAAAGTTGAACCGGATAGATCTTTCTGCACCAGCGCTTTCCAGTGAAAATAATTTCAATACTGAATCTGTGATGCCTAAAGAAGAGACTTCCTTATTAAAAAATGGGAAAATAACAGCGGAAATTCCCGCTAATTCCTTAGTCGTTTTAAAGCTTGAATTAATTTAATGTATTGAAATTAAAACTGTTATAAAAAATAAGTGTATTTTTTACATTTATTTGAAATAGAATCTTATATTTGTTTTTATCTCATCAGGAGAAATTAAATCTCATCATCAAAAACGTTTTACCACCATGAAAAAATACGTTATCGGGCTGGACTATGGTACAGATTCCGTGCGGGCCGTGCTTATCGACACAGAAAACGGTTCCGAAATAGCTTCTTCAGTCAGTTATTACCAGAGATGGAAAGAAGGCAAATACTGTGATCCTTCTGCCAACAGCTTCAGACAGCATCCTTCAGATCATATTGAAGGGCTGGAAAAGACTATTTCAGAAGTCGTAAGAGAAAGCGGAATTCCACCTGAGCAGATCGTTAGTATTTGTATTGACACCACAGGCTCCTCACCGCTTCCGGTAACAAGGGAAGGAAAAGCATTGGCTCTTGTTCCCGGCTTTGAAGAGAATCCCAATGCCATGATGGTTTTATGGAAAGATCATACCGCTATCCGGGAGGCTGAAGAAATCAATACCCTTGCCAAAACCTGGGGTGGGGAAGATTATACTAAATATGAAGGCGGTATCTACTCATCAGAATGGTTTTGGGCCAAAATACTGCACATCAGTAGAGTAGACGAAGCGGTGAAAAATGCTGCTTACACCTGGATGGAGCATTGTGATTTTATGACCTTCCTTTTATCTGATCATCAAAATGTGGCTGATTTTAAAAGAAGCCGTTGTGCAGCAGGCCATAAAGCAATGTGGCATGAATCATGGGGCGGTCTGCCTTCTGAAGAATTTCTCAACAGGCTTGATCCTTCGCTGGGAAAACTTAGAGAAAAATTATATAAAGAAACATTTACTTCAGACGAAATAGCAGGACATCTGAACGAAGAATGGGCAGCAAAAACCGGCCTTACCACCAATACTGTTATTACAGTAGGCACATTTGATGCCCACTCAGGAGCTGTAGGAGCAAAAGTGGAGGAAAATACGCTGATCAGGATTATGGGAACCTCAACGTGTGATATCATGGTAGCTTCAGGAGAAACGATCGGAGACACAACCGTAAAAGGAATCTGCGGGCAGGTAGATGGCTCTGTAATTCCCGGATTAATAGGGCTGGAAGCGGGACAGTCTGCATTTGGAGATGTGCTGGCCTGGTATAAAGATATTCTGATGTGGCCGGTTCATCAGATCATGATGCATTCCGAAAGCATTTCGGAAGAGCAGAAGACAAAGCTGGCCGGTGAAATGGAGCATGAACTCATCAGAAAGCTAACTCTTGAAGCCGAAAAAATTCCACATGCTGACACTGTGCCTGTTGCATTAGACTGGGTGAACGGAAGAAGAACACCAGACGCAGACCAGGAACTTAAAGCAGCCATCAGCCAGCTTTCCCTGGGAACCAAGGCACCCCATATTTTCAAGGCTTTAGTCAATGCCATCTGTTTCGGAGCTAAAAAAATCGTGGACCGTTTTGAAGATGAAGGTCTGAAAATCAATAAAGTAATTGGAATCGGCGGAGTAGCAAGGAAATCACCATTGATCATGCAGACCCTCGCTAATGTTTTGGATATGCCGATTGCTGTTGCAGCCTCAGATCAGACACCCGCTTTAGGAGCAGCCGTTTATGCAGCCGTATCAGCGGGCATTTATCCTACGGTACAGGAAGCAAGTAGGAAAATGGGCTCCGCGTTTGAAGCAGAATACCATCCGAAACCTGAAGAAGCAAAAATATACAGAGAGCTGATGCTGCAATACCAGAAGCTCGCTGATTTTGTAGAACACAATACCAAACTGAAAAAGAGCAGGAAGGAGCTACAGAACTCCTGAATATTAACCTTTGAATGATACTCAAAATGAATACCTATAAAGAACTCCAAAGAGAATGTTACGAAGCGAATATGCAGCTGGATGCCCTGAAGCTGGTAGTCTATACCTTCGGGAATGTAAGCGCTGTAGACCGCGAAAAGGGGATTTTTGCCATTAAACCAAGCGGTGTTCCGTATGAAATTCTAAAACCGGAAGATATGGTGATTCTCGACTTTGACGCCAATGTCATTGAAGGCAGGCTCAGACCTTCTTCTGATACTAAAACCCATGCATACCTGTACAAAAACTGGGAAAATATCGGTGGTATTTCCCATACTCATGCCATTTATTCTGTGGCGTGGGCACAGGCACAGATGGATATTCCTGTTTTCGGGACCACCCATGCAGATCATCTCACGTCAGATATTCCCTGTGCTCCCCCCATGCGCGATGAGCTGATTCAGGGAAATTATGAGTACAACACAGGAATACAGATTCTGGAATGCTTTACAGAAAAAAAACTCTCTCCGGAAGAAGTGGAAATGGTTCTTATTGGTAATCATGGCCCCTTCACATGGGGAAAAACTGCTGAAAAAGCAGTATACAACAGCAAAGTACTGGAAACCATTGCCGAAATGGCATATCTCACAAGACAGATCAATCCGGACGCAGAACGTTTGAAAGAGGCACTCATCAAAAAGCACTATGAACGCAAGCACGGTAAGAATGCTTACTACGGACAATCATTCAACACTGAAAATAAATAACTATTAACGATCAATAAAAATATGTTAACACCGCTCAATACCAAAGAAGTCTGGTTTATCACAGGAAGTCAGCATTTATACGGACCTGAAACACTCGCTCAGGTAGCAGAACACAGCCGGAAAATTGTAGAAGAACTTGAAAAATCAGTCTTTATTCCGGTAAAAGTCATCATAAAACCAACCGTAACAACCACCGAAGAGATATTTGAAACCATAGCAGCCGCTAATCATGCAGAAAGCTGCATAGGAGTGATTACCTGGATGCATACCTTCTCACCCGCCAAAATGTGGATCAGAGGATTAAAAATTTTACAAAAACCTCTTCTGCATCTGCATACACAGTTCAACAGAGATATCCCATGGTCTACGATGGATATGGATTTTATGAATCTTAATCAGGCTGCTCATGGTGACCGTGAATTTGGATTTATGGTAAGCAGGCTCCGAAAGAGCAGAAAAGTAGTCGTGGGGCACTGGTCGGAAGAAAGAGTTCAGAAACAGATTGGCGACTGGAGCCGTGTTGCTGCCGGATGGGATGACTGGCAGGGAGCAAAATTTGCTCGATTCGGGGATAACATGAGATTTGTAGCCGTTACAGACGGAGATAAAGTGGAAGCTGAAACACAGTTCGGTTTCTCAGTCAATACCTGGGGAATCGGTGATCTTGTCGGAGTCATTAATTCAACAAGTGAAGGGGAAATAAAAAGCCTGATGGAAGAATATGAATCTTCTTACCACATGGCTGCATCACTGTTGGAAGGTGGGGCACAAAGAAATGCTCTGCATACCGCCGCAAAAATTGAGCTAGGACTTGAAAAATTTTTAAAAGACGGAGGATTTAAAGGATTCTCCGATACCTTTGAAGATCTTCACGGGCTGGAACAGCTTCCGGGAATTGCCGTGCAGCGCCTGATGCAGAAAGGATACGGATTTGCAGGAGAAGGAGACTGGAAAACAGCAGCCCTGGTGCGTGCCATGAAAACTATGGGACAGGGACTGGAAGGAGGAAATGCTTTCATGGAAGATTACACCTACCATTTAGACCCGTCCAATCCTTCCATTCTGGGTTCTCATATGCTGGAAGTAGACCCTGTTCTGGCGGCCGGAAAACCATCATGTGAGATTCATCCGCTCGGAATCGGAGGAAAAGCAGATCCGGTGCGTCTTGTTTTTAACTCCAGAGGAAACATAGATTCTCTCAACGCTGCCCTGATGGACTTTGGAAACCATTTCAGACTGCTGATCAACAAAACCAGAGCACTGGAAATTACAGAAGAGCTGCCCAAACTTCCGGTAGCAAGAGTTTTATGGAAACCTCTTCCTGATTTATATACCGCTGCAGAAGCATGGATACTGGCGGGTGGAGCACATCATACATGTTACAGTGAAAATATTTCAGCAGAACAGCTGGAAGATTTTGCTGATATAGCAGGCATTGAATCTTTAGTCATTGATGAAGATACCAGAATGCATGATTTTAAAAATACACTTCGTTGGAATGAAATGTATTATCGTTAATTAATTTTAAAAAATATGTAAATAATTATGAAAAAAACAACACATAATGGCATTTTTATTTTATTATTTTTAATTATTTTCGGCTGCGGAAAAGAAAATAACAAACAGGATATTTCAGGAAAAATGGAGAATGTTCATACTTCAGACTATGGAGTGACGCCAAAAGGCGATTCTATTAAAAAATACACACTGACCAATAAAAACGGGATGAAAGTTGAGGTCATCAATTTCGGAGGAATTATCATATCTTTAACAGCACCCGACAGAAATGGAAAATATGAGGATGTCGTACTGGGCTTTACCAAACCCGAAGGATACTTCGAAGGCAATCCCTATTATTTCGGTGCTTTAATCGGAAGATATGGTAACAGAATTGCCAACGCGAAATTCTCGCTGGAAGGAAAAACATATGAAATTGATAAAAACGATGGTCCAAACAGCCTTCACGGAGGAAAAGAAGGATTCCATACCAGATTCTGGAATATTGAGGCCGTAAAAGATGCGAAATTTCCCACCCTGAAATTATCGTATACCAGCAACGACGGGGAAGAGGGATATCCGGGGAAGCTGACAACAACCGTTTTCTATACCCTTACGGACGACAATGCGCTGGAAATTTCCTACGAAGCAGAAACTGATAAGCCAACAGTGGTGAATCTTACCCAGCATTCTTATTTTAACCTGTCCGGAAATTTTACAAAAACCATTACTGATCATGAACTGCTGATCAATGCAGATTATTTTCTTCCGGTGAACGAAACTTTAATTCCTACCGGTGAGCAGAAAGATGTAAAAGGAACTCCGTTTGACTTCACAGCCGCAAAATCTATCGGAAAAGATATCAATGCAGAAGATGATCAGCTGAAAAAAGGTAAAGGATATGACCATAATTGGATTCTGAATGGAAAAGGTTTCCGTAGCATCGCCCAGGTCTATCATCCCGCAACAGGAAGATTGATGGAGGTTCTTACAGACGAACCCGGAGTACAGTTTTATTCCGGAAATTTTCTTGACGGAAAGTTTGATACCAAAACCGGTGGCAAAAATGAATTCAGAACAGGATTCTGCCTGGAAACACAACATTTCCCGGACTCTCCCAATCAGCCGTCTTTCCCTTCTACAGAGCTGAAGCCCGGACAGAAATACCATTCTAAAACCATTTATAAATTCTCCGTTAAAAAGTAAACTATGGGAAAATTAGCAACTATTGACATTATCATATTCCTGATCTATTTTGTAGTGGTAGCTTCTTACGGATTATGGATCTATAAAAAGAAAAAGTCTGAATCTACAGGAAGTAAGGATTATTTCCTTGCTGAAGGATCATTAACATGGTGGGCTATCGGAGCCAGCTTAATCGCTTCCAATATTTCTGCTGAGCAGTTTATCGGAATGAGCGGTGAAGGCTTCTTTGTAGGAATTGCAGTTGCCGCTTACGAATGGATAGCTGCGCTTGCACTGATCATCATTGCAGTCTGGTTTATACCCATCTATCTTAAAAATAAGATTTATACCATGCCTCAGTTTCTGGAAAGGAGGTATAACAAATCCGTTTCGCTCATCATGGCCGTATTCTGGCTGTTTCTGTATGTTATTGTGAATCTTACTTCCATTCTTTACCTTGGAGCATTGGCCATTGATACTTTATTAGGGGGAGAACATCTTCACGGCATTATGATAGCCCTTTTACTTATGGCACTACTGATCGGCCTTGGCGGTATGAAAGTGATAGGATATACAGACGTCATTCAGGTAGCAGTCCTTATTATCGGAGGTTTTGCCACGGTGTATATGGCGCTGCAGATTGTAGACCAGAGAATCAACGGAGCTGCTGTGGGGAATGCTTTAGCAGGATTTAATACGCTGATCAGTGAAGCTCCTCAGCATTTTAAACTGATTCTTGAAAAACCAGCGGTAACCAATACCACTTTGGATATGCCCCAGAACCTTGAGGTACAGAAATATGTAGTGTTGCCGGGTCTCGCTATGTACTTTGCCGGCCAGTGGATTGTGAACCTGAATTATTGGGGATGCAATCAGTATATTACCCAAAGAGCTTTGGGAGCAGACCTGAAAACAGCAAGAACCGGAATTTTATTTGCCGGTTTTCTGAAGCTGTTCATGCCTGTTATTGTAATGCTTCCGGGAATTGCTGCGTATGTGCTGTATTCCAAAGGGCATCTGCCGGGCTTCAATGGAGTAAAAGATGGAGCGTATTCTGCAATATTGGGATTCTTACCGGTAGGTTTAAAGGGGTTGGCCATTGCAGCTTTGACGGCAGCAATAGTAGCCTCGCTGGCAGGAAAAGTGAACAGTATCTCAACCATTTTTACCCTGGATATCTATAAAAAATATCTGAAGACGGATGCCTCAGAAATTCAGATGGTGAGAACAGGCCGCTGGGTCATTATCATTGCTATGATGACTGCGCTGGCGTTTACCTGGACAGATGTTTTAGGAATAGGAGGAGAAGGCGGCTTTACATTTATTCAGAAATATACAGGTTTTATAAGCCCGGGAGTTTTTGCGATGTTCCTTTTGGGGATGTTCTGGAAAAGAACAACCGGAACTGCTGCATTGGTAGGAGTGATCTTAGGATTTGTCCTTGCTATTTTCTTCAACAGCTTTGCCGTAGATATTTTTGGAAAAGAAACCTGGTTGTACACCGCATTCACATATGAAAAACAGGAAAATGGAGTGGTGCATACCATTACGGAAATTCCTTTCCTGATCAACATGGGATGGTCGTTTTTTATCACGATTATTTCTATGATCCTCATCAGCCTTGCAGGTCCGAAGATAAATCCTAAAGCATTTGCCATTGATGTTACAATGTTTAAAGTGGACAACAGAACATTGGTTTTAATTGTGATGACATTGCTTTTACTGACCGCCTTATATGTAAGATTCTGGTAAAAGTGAATGGTCCATACTGATTCGTTTCAATTGTTAATTTTTTAAAATCACCATTGGCTTGCGAAGCAAAGTAACCTTCAACATAAGAGATAAATTTAGACATGTCAAAAGTGAATGGTCAATAGTGAATTCGTTTCACTGTCAATTTGTAGAAATTCACCATTGACTTGCGAAGCAAAATTGACTTTTCACATATAAAAAATAGGATGCTAAAAGGCATCCTATTTTTTATTGGCATCAGTTCATTCCGATATATTTGAATTTGAACAATTGGCAGGAGGTACCATAATAATCCCACAGGTGTAAGTTTGAATTACCATCCATAGTACAGTTAGGAATATCCCAGCCTCGGGTAGCGTCTACCTTAGACAAGATTTTATAATAACCATTGGAGACAGGCACTACCTGCCAGGCCTGTGCATCATTGCTATAGCTTTGCCAAAGCCGGATTGAAGTTCCCAGTGTATTACTGTTGCTTGCCAGATCAATGCAGCGATTAGATGCACTTGCTTTAGATACGAAACGCCAATATCCATTGCCGGCATCAATGGCAACCCAACGCTGTGCAGCGGCACCATTTCTTGTCCATGGTCGTAATACGGCGCCATTGATGTCTTCACCAGATTTTAGATCAAGCACTTTATTGGCATCAGTCTGAAATTCAATTTCATAAATTCCATTATTGACCAGGCTGCTGGTTGTGTTACAGTTTCCAGCGGGATAATTGGAGGATGCATATTGCTGGAACCACTGCTTAACGGGTGCAGCGCAGGCTTCCCAATCGTTGTTGTAGGCTGTTCCTGCATTAGGATCGCCCTTGTGGAGGAGATTATCCGGGGCAAGAACATTCCAGCTCACATTGCCTGACTGATCTACAATATATTTTAGATTGGCACCAAATCCGCTTCCGCCCGCCGTACCGGTTGTGCCGATACCGAAGGTACCGTATCCCTGTGGTGCCCAGTCCGTCTCGGTAATGGCGATCGGTGCAATGTCTGCAATAGGTTTTACATTGATATTCCATGCATTTTGAAAAGATTGATAGTTGGTGACACCTCCCCAGTAACCCGGATAAATATGAACAGCATAACCAATATTACCACCGGTGATCTGGTTGTTTACATAGCCTTGGTAATGGGATTGCCATCCTGTACCCGGTATCCAGCAGACATTATTCGCCCCATTGTTACGGATGATAGTTACCAACGGCTGAAAGAAATTTTTAAGCGCTGCAAAATGCTCATTTCCTACACTGCCCCAAGTACCATTGGTCCCCAGAATCTCAACAGGTTCATTCGCTAATTCGAACATTACATTATCAGCATTTTTTAAACCTGGGTGCTGCGACAAAAAGGTCCATACCGTCTTAAGATAGCTATGATAGGAATCATTCACAGCAATACGGCTCGGGCATACACCGGGAGGACGCAGGATGACATACATTCCCAGGCTTCGGGCATGGTTGATCAGTGGGATAATCACCTGATCTGTATACGTTACCAGGCGGTTATAATTGAATCTCGAGATGTCATTCTCAGGGATAGCCGGTCCTGGATCATTGGTCCAGTACGGATCAATATGGAGGCGGATATAATTGAGATACCAGCCGTCAGCAGCGCTGCTGAGCTTGTTCATAACAGCTTTATTATAGTTCAGGGCACCCTGTACATTGTAATTATCCCAGGTACAGTAGCCGGAATTCGCACCATATTGACAGCCATTAAACCAGGGGCTGGGAGTTATGGCTACACCATGTAAGACAACATTATTGTCACAGGGATCTTTAAGGTATTTACCTCCAACATGCAGCATGGGTGTTGCTGCCAATGCTCTTGCACCAGCGCCGGCATTTAGATTTTGTTCAGATTCTTCTAGTAAATTTTTTTCATCCATCGTAGAACAGCTGGAAAAAATAATTAACAGAAAGGCCAGAAAAAGCCACATTTTGTTTGTTTTCATAATGATATATTTAAAGGTTTGGTCTTATTTTTTTAGCAGTCAATATCTTAATTTCGCATCCTGCACAGGAATATCGGGCAGATAAGTAAAACTTTCTGTTTTTTATTGACGCTGGATTTGAATGAGGAGTGATATTATACTTTTCTATCAAAACTGCTCAACTGCTTTTCCCGGTTCTTTAACAATGTTTTTAACGGAACAGTACAATCATTTCTATTCAGTTTCTGATTTGAAAATCTTTTCCTTCTCTTTTTCGGGTCCCTAGGTATGGAAGTGTAGTGTTTGTAAAAAAATGAGTTGTTGTTAAATATGGTTATTAGTTTTGTATAAAAATACATATAATATTAAATATAAATCAATATTTTATTAAAAATTAACAAAAAATTACATATCATAAATCAGTTTGTGAGCTATATCATTATAAATCTTTGTGTGGTAGGAGAAATGAAAAAAACTTATCATAAATTTTTATGACAATAGTGATAAAAAAAGACACAATTACCGGGTTGACTTGATTAAAATTTCAGACGAGAACACAAAAAAATCTCACAAAAGTGAGATTTTAATAATGGTATGATGAATAATGTATAACCCAGAATTGTTAACTTTTTACGATTCATTTCTAAACCTGCAAAGTAGTATAAATTAGATTTTAAACATAAATCCGCGGGAGATTTTTTTGTTGTATTTTTTTTCGTCGAAGCGGTAAAGAAAAGAACCTTTACGGGAAGAAGTCATATCTTTTTTATTGGTATTGACAAGGATATCCATACTGTTGATCTTACTCGTAAAATTACGCTTGTCAAATTTCTCATCAAAAATAGCTTCATAAAGATTCTGAAGATCCTTCATCGTGAAATTTTCGGGTAAAAGCTCAAATCCTATAGGTCCTGTGGATGCTCTTCTTCTCAGTCTGGCGACAGCATCTTTTACCATATCATTATGATCGAAAATAAGATCAGGCGCCTTTTGAAGATCAACCCACTCTGCACTGTACTGCTCATTAATCTGAATATCTTTTTCTATATTGATCAGTGCGTAATATGAAATAGACATAATTCTGGCTGTTGGCTCACGTTGAATTTCCGTATAGCATTTCAGCTGTTCGAGATAGATATTTTCAAGACCTGTCAGTGTGTACAGAACCCTGTTTGCTGCTTCATCAGAAGTTTCTTCGCTGCCCATAAAGCCGCCCATGAGCGACCATTCGCCCATTTGTGGTTCAAAATTTCTTTTTACCAGTAGGATTTTAAGATTTTCGCCATCAAAACCGAAAATTATACAGTCAACGGCAACAAAGTGTTTGGGATATTGTGAGTAATCCTCAGTCATCTTTTATATTTTATTACAAAGGTAAAGCTTTTATGGATAAGATTTTATATAAATGTAGTTTGTACACTTTTTCATAAACTTCATTTATTTGATTAAAATTATTCCCTAAGGATATTTTGGGAGATAAAACCGTGATCAAAAATGAAAAATAACACCGAAATCAGATTAAATACCTATGAATTAAATGTTAAATTTGTGTTAAAATTAAAATTGAGATTAAAAATAATCAGATAATACAACTTAACATTAAAAATACGATAAGGTATTGTGGATATGATTAAGATTTTTATTAAAACCTGTCATTGATTCATTTTCATAGGCAATTGTAAGAATCTGCAGTTTCATCAGCCCGTCAGGTGATTATCTTATTTTTTATGATAAGGTAGTCCGGTTTTGTCTGTTTTTAGGGCTTTATAAAAGGTTTTAATTGTAAAAATAGCATAGTTTCGGGTAAAAAATGTTTTGTATATAGATTCTTTCCTTTATTTTAGAAATGTTGAATTAACATTTATCCATGACTCCAAAGTTTTCATTTATTGTATTGTGTTTTGTTTCATTTACCTCGGCGCAGGTGAAGAAGAAAATTCATTATTTTCCTTTGGAAACGGTAAAGTTATCAGAAAGTGTGTTCAGCAGAGCCATGTTGGCAGACCGTAAATATCTCCTGGCGATGGATCCGGACAGGCTGCTGGCACCTTATCTTAAAGAAGCAGGACTGAATCCCAAGGCTTATAATTACCCGAACTGGGAAAATACAGGACTGGATGGCCACATAGGAGGTAATTACATTTCCGCATTATCTCTTATGTATGCTTCTACAGGAGATTCCAGCATCAAAAAACGGATTGAGTATATGATTGATGAACTGGAACGCTGTCAGAATACATCTCCGGAAGGATATATCTCAGGAGTTCCGGACGGAAAAAAAATCTGGAAAGAAATTAAAGAAGGAAACATACGGGCTTCTGGCTTTGGACTGAATGACCGCTGGGTGCCGTTGTATAATATTCATAAACTTTTTGCGGGATTACGGGATGCCTATTGGTATGCAAAAAGTAAAAAAGCTAAAACAATGCTTGTCCGACTTACAGATTGGATGCTAAATGAAGTATCCGGTCTTTCTGATGATCAGATACAGGATATGCTGCGAAGTGAGAACGGGGGGCTTAACGAAATTTTTGCAGATGTCTACGAGATTACTCACAGCAAAAAATACCTGCTGCTGGCACAACGGTTTTCTCATCAGGCTGTTATTACTCCCCTTTTAGCAGGAGAAGATAAGCTTACAGGTCTTCATGCCAATACACAGATTCCCAAAGTAATTGGTTACAAACGTATTGCTGATCTTCAGAATAATAAGTCCTGGAGCAGTGCTGCTGATTTTTTCTGGCATAATGTAACCGAAAAGAGATCCTCAGTTATAGGCGGAAACAGCGTCAGTGAGCATTTTAACCCTGTCAATGATTTCAGCGGCATGATCAAAAGTATTGAAGGTCCGGAAACCTGCAATACCTATAATATGCTCAAGCTTACGAAAGAACTTTATGCAACGCTGCCGGAATCCTATTATATAGATTACTACGAAAAAGCATTATACAATCATATCCTTTCCACGGAAAATCATGATCAGGGCGGTTTCGTCTACTTTACGCCGATGCGTCCGGGGCACTACCGTGTCTATTCACAGCCCCGGACCAGCTTCTGGTGCTGCGTAGGTTCCGGAATGGAAAATCACGCCAAATATGGAGAAATGATTTATGCCTGGTCGGAAAAAGATCTGTATGTTAACTTATTTATTCCTTCCACGCTTACATGGAAAAAGGAAAAAGTGGTGCTCCGTCAGGTTAATAACTTTCCGGAAATTCCTGAAACAACATTGATCTTTGATGCCGTGGGAAAATCAGCATTTGATTTAAAATTGAGATGTCCGCAATGGGCCAACCCTGCGGAAGTAAAAATTCTGATCAATGGAAAACAGGAAAAAGTACAGCTTGGTTCCGACGGTTATTTTACACTGACTAAAAAATGGACAAAAGGGGATGTCGTAAAAATGATTCTACCTATGCATCTTTCTGCAGAACAGCTGCCTGACCATTCCAATTATTATGCATTTAAATACGGACCTGTAGTACTTGCTGCAAAATACGGAACCGAAAACCAGCAGGGGCTTCTTGCTGATGACAGCAGAGGCGGCCATATTGCTCATGGGCCGCAGATTCCTTTAAATGAAATTCCTGTGATCCTTGGAAATTCATCTGAGGTTGTGGATCATGTAACGCCTTTGGGCACACCAATGAACTTTGTTATTAAGGGACTTTATCCGTCTGAAAAATTCGGAAAAGGATTTAGTCTTGTACCGTTTTACAGTATTCAGGCAGAAAGATACATTCTGTACTGGCCGCAGGCGGACAAAAACGAAATAGAAAATATGCTGAAGCAAAAGGCAAAAGAAGAAGAGGAGACAAGAAAGATTGATAGGATCACAGCAGATAAAATTCAGCTGGGGGAGCAGCAGCCGGAGTCTGATCATTTCATAGAAAGCAAAGATTCAGGAACAGGATATATGGAAGACCGGCATTTCCGTGATGCGGGAGGATGGTTCAGCTATCAGATGAAAAACAAAGCAGGAAACGCTTTGTATCTTTATCTGCTTTATTTTGATGCCAATCCCAATCGTACCTTGAATATTGAGATCAATGGTAAAAAAATCACTGATCAGAATATGGAAGGAAGGTCTGGAAGTTCACCTCAATATCTGGTTATTCCCATACCGGATTCAGAAAAGGATAAAGAAAATCTTACCGTAAAATTTTTGGCAAAAGAAAAATCAGCAACAGCTAAAGTCATCGAAATCCGTTTACTGACCGGGAGTTACGAAAAGAAATAAAAAACTGAAACCAATAAAAACAGATTTTTTCCATGAAAAACAGAACCTTATACCTATTATTTTTTCTCGCAGTATTTTGCAGTTTTCAAGCAAAAGTAAGACTTCCTGCCTTGGTTTCTGACGGAATGATTCTTCAGAGAAACCAGGATCTGAAAATCTGGGGATATGCAGATGCCGGAGAAAAGATAACCGTTAAGCTTATTAATAAAACCTATACAACCACAGCTGACAAGAACGGGAACTGGATGGTAACGCTTCCAAAACTGAATGCCGGTGGCCCCTATAGGATGACCATTAATGAAATCACACTTAAAGATATCCTGGTTGGGGATGTTTGGGTAGCGTCAGGGCAGTCTAATATGGAACTTCCGATGCGCAGGCTGAAACCTCTGTATGAAAATGAAATTAAAAACGCGAACAATCAGAATATAAGATTCTTTACGGTTCCGCAGAAATACAACTTTAAAACTCCACAAAATGATCTTGACGGAGGAAAGTGGGAAAGTACAAACCCTCAGACCATTCTTAATTTTTCGGGGGTAGCGTATTTCTTTGCCAAACAACTCAACGAAAAAAATAAGGTTCCCGTAGGAATTATTCATGCAAGTCTGGGAGGATCTCCCGTTCAGGCATGGATGGATGAGAAATCTTTACAAAAATACCCGGAATACCTTTCCGAAGCAGAAAAATGGAAAAATGATGACCTGATAAAATCTACAGAATCAGAGGAACAGTCCTTAAGTAAAGCCTGGTATGCAGAGCTTGATCAAAGTGATATCGGGCTGAATCAGCATTGGGAAAAAGAAAATGACGTTTCAGGATGGAAAACGATGCTGGTACCTGGATCATGGGAGGATCAGGAAGGTTCTTTTGACGGTTCAGTATGGCTGCGTAAAGAAATCATCCTGCCCAAAGGCACAGATCAGAAAACGGCATTCCTGAATCTGGGAAGGATAAAAGACGCTGATGTCACGTATATTAACGGAATTAAAGTAGGAAATGTCACCTATGAATATCCTCCGCGATGGTATGAAATTCCGAAAGGTGTTTTAAAAGAAGGAAAAAATACCATTACGGTAAGAGTCATCAATGGCAGCGGAAAAGGACAGTTTATTGCTGATAAACCATATTATCTTGAAATAGACGGCCAAAAAACAGACCTTAAGGGTGAATGGAAATATAAAACAGGAGCCAAAATGGAAAGAATGGCTCCGGGCCAGACATTTATCCGCTGGAAGCCGGTAGGTCTTTATAATGCTATGATTAACCCGCTGATCCACTATAAGATTAAAGGATTCATCTGGTATCAGGGCGAAAGCAATACCGGAAAACCTAAAGAATATGGAGATTTGCTGTCAACCATGATCTCGGACTGGCGCTCAAAATGGAATAAAAATGATCTGCCCTTCCTGATTGTACAGCTGGCGAATTTCATGGAAAAAAAAGATCAGCCTCTGGACAGCGGCTGGGCTGAGCTGAGAGAGCAGCAGAGACAGGTTTCTCTTCACGTTCCTTTTACAGGGCTTGCAGTGGCTATTGATCTGGGAGAATGGAACGATATTCATCCGCTCAATAAAAAAACAGTAGGTGACAGGCTGGCTTTACAGGCTCAGAAAATCGGAGAGGGGAAAAAAATTATTGCTGACGGCCCCGTTTATCAGTCAATGAAAAAAGAAGGAAATACCATAATCATATCTTTCAGACCCGGTACAGATGATTTGGTGCAGGGCGGTCTTAAAGGTTTCGCCATTAAGCAGAAAGACGGCAGGTATCAGTGGGCAAAAGCAAAAACAAAAGGAAATAAAGTCATTGTTTGGAATGATCAGATAACTGACCCCGTACATGTACGCTACGATTGGGCAGATAACCCTGACGGCAATCTTAAAAATACGAGTGGTCTTCCGGCTTCACCGTTTACAACTGAAAAAAATTAATTTAACATAGAAAATCGTATCAAATTCAATGGATAATCAGCCACAAAAAATATCGGTAATCGAGAAAATGGGGTACAGCCTGGGAGATCTGGCAGCAAACCTTGTTTTTCAGACTTTAGTGACCTATCTGACCTATTTTTATACCGATATCTACGGACTCAAAGCGGAGGATGCCTCTTTAATTACACTTACTGTAGGTTTAATTGCCGGGTTCGGTTTCAATCCGCTTATCGGGGCGCTGGCAGACCGTACAAGCTCAAGATGGGGGAAATTTCGTCCATGGATTTTATTTACTGCCGTACCGCTTGGTATTGCAGCGCTGCTAGCCTTCAGTACCCCTCATTTTTCATATCAGGGTAAAATGATTTATGCGGCAGTTACCTATTCATTATTACTTTTACTGTACGCATCCAATAACCTGCCTTATGCTGCTTTAAGCGGTGTTATTACAGGAGATATGGGAGAACGGAACAGTATTTCTTCCTACCGTTTTGTAGCGGTAATGTTTGCACAGTTCTTTGTGCAGGTGTTCATGCTTCCTATTATTTTATATGTAGGGCAGGGAGATAAGGCACAGGGAATTGAAACCGTAATGACATGGCTTGCAGTGATCGGATCCATCATGCTTTTGATTACTTTTTTTACGACCAAAGAAAGAATTATTCCCAAGCCGGAGCAGAAATCTAGTCTGAAAGAGGATTTAAAGGATTTATTCCAGAACAGGCCATGGATTATTATGCTGACCGTGACTGCATTTATATTTATTACTCTGGCAATGAAAGGCGGATCTTACGTATATTATTTTAATAATTATGTAGACGAAAATGCCCTTAAGAGTTTTATTTCACCCATTACAGCATTTTTCAATTCTGCAGGAATGAATTTCTTTGGCGAAGATCCAAAGTCTGCGGGATTCGGATTGTTTAATGCAGGAGGAATTGTGATGATGATCGTAGGAATTACCTTTTCTAAAAAGCTGGCAGACAGATTTGGAAAACGCGATACCTTTATTGCATCATTATTCATTTCTACACTATTTATTCTCGCCTTTATACTGTATCCTCCGAAAGCAGTCGGGATCATGTTTCTGTCACAGATTCTACACGGATTTTTTTACGGAATCAGTACACCGCTTTTGTGGGCTATGATTGCCGATGTTGCCGACTATTCGGAATGGAAAAACAACCGCAGGGCAACCGCAATTATTTTCTCTGCCATGATGGTAGGCCTTAAAGTAGGTCTCAGCATAGGAAGCTCTTTAGTCGCCCTGATCATAGGAAAATACGGATATATCTCAGTGCATGGGAACGAGCAGGTGATTCAGCCTGAAACCGTGGCAGCGGGTGCCAAAATGCTGGTAAGTATATTTCCGTCTATCCCGTTTTTTATTGCCTGCGGACTGCTATTATTTTATAAAATCAACAAAAAAATGGAAGTTCAGATTGAGAAAGATCTGGCAGAAAGAAGAAAATAAAAAAGATCAATATGAAACGTATTTTAATGGGTTTGGCGGCCATTACCGCTTCCGGTCTGTCAGCACAGAAGTCTGACGGTTCTTTAAAAAAAGCATTTCAGGATAAATTCTATATAGGAACGGCGATGAGTCTTCCTCAGATTGACGGGACAGATCAGAAAGCAGCAGCGATTATCAGAAAACAGTTCAGCTCTATTGTTGCTGAAAACTGTATGAAATCTATGTTCCTGCAGCCTCAGGAAGGCAAGTTCTTCTTTGATGACGCTGATAGATTTGTTGATTTTGGAAGAAAAAACAAGATGTTCATTATCGGGCATACACTCGTTTGGCACTCACAGCTGCCACCATGGTTTTTTGTAGACAGTAATGGAAAAGACGTTTCTCCGGAAGTATTGAAACAGCGCATGAAAAATCACATTACAACGGTCGTTTCCCGGTACAAAGGAAAAGTAAAAGGATGGGATGTGGTAAACGAAGCGATTCTTGAAGACGGATCTTATAGAAAAAGTAAATTTTATGAAATCCTGGGCGAAGATTTTATTTCTCTGGCATTTCAGTATGCGCAGGAAGCCGATCCCGATGCAGAACTATATTATAACGATTATAATGAATGGTATCCTGAAAAGGTAAAAGCAGTTATTAAAATGGTTGAAAAACTTAAATCAAAAGGTATCCGTATTGATGGGGTAGGAATGCAGTCCCACGTTGGAATGGATAACCCTTCTATGGATGAATATGAAAAAGCAATGGTAGATTACTCCAATGCAGGCGTAAAAGTCAATATTACAGAACTCGAAATCAGTGCACTGCCGTCTCCATGGGGAAGCTCTGCCAATGTTTCAGATACTGTTGCCTACCAGAAAGAAATGAATCCTTACACAAAAGGCCTGCCTGTGGATGTAGAAACGAAATGGGAAAAACGGTATCTCGATTTCTTCGGCCTGTTTTTGAAACACAAGGATAAAATAAGAAGAGTAACCTTGTGGGGGGTTACCGATAAGCAGTCATGGAAAAATGATTTCCCGGTGAAAGGAAGAACAGATTACCCGTTACTTTTTGACAGAAAAGACCAGGAAAAGGCTGTGGTGCAGAAAATAATAAAACTTGCAGAGCGCAATTAAAAACAAAAGAATTTTTACCTAATGAAAAAATCAAAATATTTATTCCCGGAAGATTATATGGCAGATCCCTCCGTTCATGTTTTTGAAAATAAAATCTATATTTACCCCTCTCATGACCGCGAAAGCGGAATTGAAGAAAATGACAACGGAGATCATTTTGATATGAATGACTACCATGTCTTCTCAATGGATGATGTAGAAAATGGGGAAATTAAAGACCATGGTGCAGTACTTTCGGTAAAAGATATTCCATGGGCGGGAAGACAGCTCTGGGACTGTGATGTAGCCTTTAAAGACGGTAAATATTACATGTATTTCCCTTTAAAGGATCAGAATGATATTTTCAGGATCGGCGTTGCAGTGAGTGATAAGCCCTATGGTCCCTTCATTCCGGAAAAACATCCGATGATGGGAAGTTACAGCATTGATCCCTGTATTTTTGAAGATAACGGAAAATATTATATGTACTTCGGAGGCATCTGGGGCGGTCAATTGCAGCGCTACAGAGACAATAAAGCGCTTGAATCTGCAGTAATTCCTGCAAATGATGAGCCTGCAATCCATTCAAAGGTTGCTCTTTTGAGTAATGATATGCTTCAGTTTGCCGAAGCGCCTAAAGACGTTGTTATTATTGATGAAAACGGACAGCCGCTGCTTCATGGGGATAAGCACCGGTTTTTTGAAGCTTCCTGGATGCATCATTACAATGGTACCTATTATTTTTCTTATTCTACGGGAGACACCCATCTTATCTGTTATGCAACAGGTGACAATCCTTACGGTCCGTTTACTTTCCAGGGTGAAATTCTTACTCCGGTCGTAGGCTGGACTACCCATCACAGCATTGTAGAGTTCAAAGGAAAATGGTATCTGTTTTTCCACGATTCTGTTCCGAGCGGAGGAAAAACATGGCTGAGAAGTATGAAGGTTATTGAACTGGAATATGATCATGAGGGGAAAATCAAAACTATTGAAGGTCTGGAAGACGGCCATACCAATCATTAATTATTTTAAAAACTGTTCAATGCAACATCTGAAACTCTATATTCTCTTTTTTCTGATGGTTCCGCTGCTGATCTTTGCGGAAGACGGAAGCCAGCTGTGGCTTCGGTTTCCTGCCAAGCAAGGGATATCAGCAGATAAAATCATGTCCAAAGGAAACAGTCCCACACTGAACATTGCCAGAAGAGAGTTAACTGGCCACTGGCAGGGGCAGACGGTGGAACTTCGTAAAGAAAGCAAAGAGAAAAACCTGAAAGACGGCTACAGAATTGTTTCCACGCCTGAAAAAATTGTTATCTCTGCACATCAGGAAATAGGATTATTATATGGAGTCTATCATATTTTGCGGTTACAGCAGACAAAAGCTGATCTGAACCATCTGAACACTACAGAAAAACCATCCTATGATGTGAGGATTTTAGACCATTGGGATAACCTGGATGGGAGTATTGAAAGAGGCTATGCAGGAAAATCTCTTTGGAAATGGGAAGACCTGCCGGGCAGAATTTCCCCGCGTTACGAAGAATATGCCAGAGCCAATGCTTCTGTAGGAATCAATTCCGTTGTTCTGAATAACGTCAATGCCTCTCCCAATATGCTTAGGGAAGACTATCTGAAAAAGGTAAAGGTGCTGGCTGATATTTTCAGACCTTACGGCATAAAAGTATATCTTTCGGTGAATTTTTCTTCGCCTAAAGTTTTGGGCGGATTACAAAATTCAGATCCGTTGAATAAAGATGTACAAAAATGGTGGAAAGATAAATCGGCTGAAATTTACAGGCTGATTCCTGATTTCGGAGGATTTCTGGTGAAAGCCAACTCTGAAGGGCAGCCCGGGCCTCAGGATTATGGAAGAACCCATGCAGATGGAGCCAACATGCTGGCTGATGCACTGAAACCTCACAAGGGTATCGTAATGTGGAGAGCATTTGTCTACAGTCCCAGTAAAGATGACAGAGCAAAACAGGCCTATCTGGAATTTGTTCCTTTGGATGGTAAATTCAGGAATAACGTCATCATCCAGATCAAAAACGGACCGGTTGATTTTCAGCCGCGTGAAGCATTTAACCCGCTTTTCGGTGCTTTGAGAAAAACTTCCGAAATGGTAGAATTTCAGATCACACAGGAATATCTGGGCTTTTCAAATCATCTTGTATTCTTGGCACCTTTATTCAAAGAAACCCTGGAAAGCGATACCTATGCTGACGGAGAGGGATCTACCATTGCCAAAATTACAGACGGCACCTTAAGACCCGCCAAAATTACAGCGATTTCTGCTGTTGCCAATATCGGTGAAGATACCAACTGGACCGGTCATCATTTTGCCCAGGCCAACTGGTATGCATTTGGAAGGCTTTCCTGGAACCATCAGCTCAGTTCGGAGCAGATAGCAGAGGAATGGATCAAAATGACATTTACTGATGATCAGAACTTTGTGAACCCCGTAAAGGAAATAATGCTTTCGTCCAGAGAAACTGCTGTGGATTATATGATGCCTTTGGGGCTTCATCATATTTTTGCAGGAGGGCATCATTATGGTCCTGAACCATGGGGAGATTATAAAGGCGGAAGGCCGGACTGGTCTCCTGTATATTATCATCAGGCGGATGCTCAGGGACTGGGTTTTAACAGAACAAAAACAGGAAGCAATGCTGTTTCACAGTATTTCCCGCCATTGAATGAAAGGTACGGGAATCTCGCAACCTGTCCGGAAAATCTGATCCTTTGGTTTCATCATGTTCCGTGGGATTATACAATGAAAGACGGGAAAACACTTTGGGATGAGCTCTGTTATACCTACGATTCCGGAGTGAAAAAGGTGAGGGACTATCAGAAAACATGGGATAGAATGGAACCTTATATAGATGAAAAGAGGTTTGCTGACGTTCAGTCAAAACTCAGAATTCAGTCCAGGGATGCTGTATGGTGGAAAGACGCCTGCCTGCTGTATTTTCAGACTTTCTCAAAAAAGCCGGTTCCTTATGATATTGAACGGCCTGTTCATGAACTGGAAGATCTCAAAAAGATTAAACTTGACATGACACATCATAACTAAAAAATGAGGCAGCTCTTTCTCCGGATAGGAATGAGAGCTGCCTCAAAACAATAAACTGTAAGTAAAATTTTAGCCCAAAATAATTTGGAATGATTGATATGTCAATCTATAATTTGTATCTCCTTATCGGAGTGAAATCATTTTATTAAATACATTTCCGTTTTCTTCAACCCGGATGATATATTGATCTGCTGTTTTCGGATCAAGGTCGAAAGTGACATCCACTTTTCCGTTATCAGCTTTTCTGCTGGATGTATAGTATGTTGTATTGGAAAGGTCAGATACTGAAATGTATACAGGTCCTGTTACATCAGACATATGAAGTTTTGCCATGTGCCCTGAAACAGTATATTGAGGTTTATTCACAGCGCTTACCGGTGTTTTTTCCACCTCCATTGCATTTCCTTCACTGATTTTAATCTTGTATTTCTCAATCTTCATTTCAGATTCTGCTACCAGGTAATAAATTCCCGGTGCAAAGCTCTGAAAATCATAAGTTTTGGTTATATGATCTCCATCCGTAAGATTTTCGGAGAATAGCTCGTCATGGGCGCTGTTGTATACAAAAACAGATACGCTCTTAGCGTTTGACAGCTGAACATTCAGTGTTTTGGCTTGTACGTTTCCAAAGGAAAGGGAAAAATCTCTGTCCTTACTCATTAGATTTGCTGAAAATAATAAAGATCCTGCAAAAAATACGGCTTTTAATAATGTGCTCATGGGTGAAGGCTTTTAGAATTAATGGTACAAAGCTATGACGGTTAGAATTATCTAGCTATAATTAAATTTTCATATTTATGTGTTATATTACCTTTAAATGTTATTATTGATGTATAATTTGTTAATTTTGCATATGAAAAGAATTTTGTCTTATGAAGCATGCCAATCCGTCATTCGAGGCCGTAAGGCCAACAATTGGAAGTAGTTTTACCAGTCTTAAGTTTCTTACCAATGAAAATATAAAATCTCACGTATGGCACTATCATCCGGAGATTGAACTGATTTTTGTCTGCAAAGGTTCAGGGAAGAGGCAGATCGGAAGCAGTATCTCTTATTTTTCAGACGGAGACCTTGTTCTGATAGGAAGTAATCTACCGCACTGCGGGCTTACCAATGAGAATACTCATAATGATTATGAAATGGTAATTCAGTTTAAACCGGACTTTTTAGGAGAGCCTGTATGGAGTATTCCGGAAATGCAGAGAATTGCTGCTTTACTGGAAAAATCCAAGGTAGGAATTGTCTTTGGTGAACAGGTGAAAAAGAAGATAGGAAAAGAAATTGTAGAGATGCACGAGGCTTCTTCTCTGGACAGGCTTTGCAAATTCCTCAAAATATTGGATGAGCTGTCTGTTACGCAGGATTACCGAACCTTGAATGCTGGTAAATATTATCTGCAGACACAGGTTGAAGATAATGAAAGGATTAATTTGATCTTTAATTATGTTAAGGATCATTTTAAAGAATCTATTACCCTGGAGGAAGTGGCTGATCTTGCCAATATGAAAGTACCGTCTTTCTGCCGCTATTTCAAGAAAATTACCAATAAAACATTTACGCGCTTTGTAAACGAGTACAGGATTACACATGCACTGAAACTGCTGGCAGAACAGCCCTTAAGCATTACAGAAGTCTGTTTTGAGTCAGGATTCAATAATTTCAGCTATTTTAACAAAACTTTTAAGGAATATATCCAAAAAAGTCCTTCCCAATACAGGAAAGAATTTAACTACTTTATCCAGTAGTTTTCAATAAAAAGTTACATTCCCATTATGATTTATTAAAATATAAGTGTAAATTTAACACTTATAAATAATAATTGATGTATGAAATTTTTTATTGATACCGCCAATCTGGCGATGATAGAAGAAGCCAATGCGCTTGGCGTTCTGGATGGGGTTACCACGAATCCTTCACTGATGGCGAAAGAAGGAATCTCGGGAAAACAAAATATACACCAGCACTACCTTGAGATCTGTACTCTTGTAGATGGGGATATAAGTGCCGAAGTTTTGGGAACTGCGTTTGAAGAAATGATTAAAGAAGGAGAGGAGCTCGCCGCATTACATCCAAGAATCGTTGTGAAAGTTCCTGTCACTAAAGATGGAATCAAAGCCATCCGTTACTTTGCTGAAAAAGGAATCAAGACCAATTGCACGCTGGTTTTCTCAGCCGGTCAGGCTCTTTTGGCGGCCAAAGCAGGAGCCACTTATGTTTCCCCCTTTCTTGGAAGACTGGACGATGTTTCTACAGATGGTCTTCATCTGATCTCTGAAATCAGGGAGATTTACGATAATTATAATTTTCATACACAGATACTCGCAGCTTCTGTACGCCATAGCATGCATATCCTCAACTGTGCAAAAATTGGTGCAGATGTGGTGACCTGCCCGCTGGCTCCTATACTTTCTCTTCTTAAACATCCCCTTACAGATTCAGGATTAGACCAGTTTATCAGAGATTCACAGAAAATGAAATAAGATCAGAAAGAGATAGATGGATATTCATGAACACTTACTCAGGCCAGCCATAGAAAAGTTTAAAGCAGAATTCGGGGCAGAGCCGGAACGCTTATTTCTTTCTCCGGGAAGAATTAATATTATCGGTGAGCATGTGGATTACAGCGATGGCTTTGTGCTGCCTGCTGCAATAGATAGATACATCTGTTTTGCTGTCCGTAAAACTCCTCAGACAAATCGGTGTACAATTATTGCCAAAGACCTTGGCGAAACATATACCTTTGATATCACCATGAAAGTGAAACCGGTACAGCAGATGTGGATGAATTACATGCTGGGTGTTTTAAGCCAGCTGCAGAAACCGGAAAATCAGTTTTGCGGACTGGAAATTGTACTTAGCAGTACCATCCCCATGGGTGCGGGACTTTCTTCTTCAGCTGCTCTTGAGTGCGGTTTTGCCTATCTCCTTAATGAGCTTTTTGATCTTCAGATCCCCAAAAAAGAGATTGCAGTGATAGGGCAAAAATCAGAACATGCTTTTGCGGGAGTTCAGTGTGGAATTATGGATCAGTTTGCCTCCGTTTTTGGAAAGGAAAACAAAGTGATTATGCTCGACTGCCATTCTCTGGATTATCAGTATTTTGATGCTGATCTTAGAGGATACAGCCTGCTTCTTTTTGACAGCTGTGTAAAGCACAGCCACCTTACATCTGGTTATAATGAAAGGCGTAAAGATGTTGAACACGGTAAAAAAATCTTATGGAAAAGTTTTCCGGAAATCAAGAAATTCAGAGATTTTACGCTGGCGATGCTTGATCAAGTAAAAGAAGAAATGGGTGCTGTTTCATACAAAAGATGCCTTTATCTTCTTAAAGAAATTAAGAGGGTAGAATTGGCAGCAAAAGCTATTTCGGAAGGAAATATCGAACATCTGGGAAGACTTCTCACAGAAACTCATGACGGCCTTTCAACAGAATTTGAGGTCAGTTGTAAAGAACTTGATTTTCTGGTGGAAAATGTATTACAGCAGGAAGGAGTACTGGGCGCAAGAATCATGGGAGGTGGTTTCGGAGGCTGCAGCATTAATCTGATCCGGGAAAATAAAGCGGAAGAAGTAATTAAAGCAATCAGTGAGAAATACCTGGAAAATTTCAATATCCGGATGAAAGTTTATCATGTTAAAATTTCCGACGGAATAAAAGAATACATCAATGAATACATTATTTGATCCTAAAAAACATCCCCACAGAAGATATAATCCTCTTTTAAATGAATGGATACTGGTTTCTCCACAGCGGGCAGACAGGCCATGGCAGGGACAGAAAGAAAAAGTTACAGAAGAAAACCGTCCTGTACACGATCCGGACTGTTATCTCTGTTCCGGAAATACGCGTGCTAATGGCACACAAAACCCTTTGTATACAGGTACCTATGTTTTTAATAATGACTTTGGAGCATTGCTTAACACCGAAATTGATTTTTCTGGAGAACATTCCGGTTTTTTTACCCTTCTTCCGGAACGGGGCATCAACAGGGTAGTGTGTTTTTCTGAAGATCACAGTCTTACCCTGCCGGAAATGTCTCTTGAACAGATAAAAAATGTGGTAGAGGTGTGGCAGGAACAGTTTAATGAGCTGGGGGCACTGGAATATATTAATTATGTTCAGATTTTTGAAAATAAGGGCAGCATCATGGGCTGCAGCAACCCTCATCCGCATGGGCAGATATGGGCACAGTCTTCCATCCCGACAATGGTTCAGAAAACCCAGGATCAATTGAAATTCTATTTTGAAAAGCATAAAAGGACATTGCTGGAAGACTATTTAGAGCAGGAAATTAAAGCAGGGGAGCGTATCGTTACCGAAAACGAATATTTTACGGCACTGGTTCCTTTTTGGGCATCGTGGCCCTATGAAATCATGATTGTCAGCAGGCAGAAAAGAGAAAATATTGCAGGGTTTTCCGAAGAAGAAAAGGAATCTTTTGCTGAAATTATCAGGAATGTTACTACAGTATATGACAATCTTTTTGAAACTTCATTTCCCTATTCCGCAGGAATCCACCAGTCGCCCACAGATGGCAGTCCACATCCGGAATGGCATTTTCATATGCATTTCTATCCTCCGCTGCTCAGAAATGCGGAAATAAAGAAATTTATGGTAGGCTATGAGATGCTGGCAGAACCTCAGCGGGACATTACCCCTGAACAGAGTGCAGAAATATTAAGAAACCTTCCCGCCATTCATTATAAGAAAAAATAATAAAATCAATATCTTTGAAAAAGAATAAGCAAATGATGATTCTGATACATGCAGAGTCTTGCTTTTCCCAATAAATTATGGAACAGATAAAATTAATTGTGACCGATATGGATGGAACCTTTCTTAATTCCAGCCATGAAATGAGCCCCGAATTTTCGGATATTTATAAAGAACTGAAAAAAAGAAATATTCTTTTTGTACCTGCAAGCGGCAGACAGATGCCGGGTATCACTCATTATTTCGGAGAAATAGAAAGTGAGATCGGTTTTATTGCTGAAAACGGAGGATATGTTATCTACAAAGATCAGGAGCTTTTTGCGGATACGCTGGAATACCAGTATATTGTTGAAATCATCCAGGCTGTTCGTGAAATACCGGGAGCAAAAGCTGTATTGTCAGCCAAAAAAATGGCTTATTATGAAACCGAAGATCAGCAGTTTGTAGATTTTTTCTCCAAATACTATACGGAAAACATGAAAAAAGATGACCTTACTGAAAAAATTGATGATACCGCTTTAAAAATAGCTGTCTATCATCCGGAAGGCTCTGAAAAATATCTTTATCCTGCGCTTAAAAGATTTGAGGAATTCGGTCTTGAAGTAGTGGTTTCAGGTGAGTTCTGGCTGGATGTCATGAATAAGGATATTAATAAAGGAAACGCTCTGAAAATCCTTCAGAAATCTTTGGGAATCTCTCCCGAAAATACCATGGCTTTCGGAGATTATATGAATGATATTGAAATGCTGAAGAATGCCAAATATTCCTACGCAATGAAAAATGCCCATCCGAATGTAAAGCAGGTAGCTAACTTTGAAGCCTGTACCAATGACAGTTTCGGAGTGCTGAAAACAATTAAGGATTACCTCCATCTGAATTAACATCTCCTATAAAAACTTATAACCATATTACTATGAAAAAAACTACCGGAAGAAAGCCCGCCAAAGCCTGTTATGAGCATATTGGCGGTAAATTAGGACAGCTTCTTTTAGAGCAATTTGTTGAAAAAGGCTGGATTGCGAAGGACCACCCTTCAGACCGCCATTATTATATTACAGATAAAGGTCAGGAAGAATTTACAAAACTGGGCCTCGATCTCTCACAGATAAAGGAAGAATAAGACCTGTGTACACTGTTTTCGTTTGGATTTAATTTTTGAAATGTTTCTTGAGAAATGCAAGGCTTCCTTCGGCAAGTTCCTGAGCATTATAGGGCGATTTCTGCCATAGTGAAACTTTTTCCTGCATCCCCGGAACGGAAGAACTGAAATTTTCAAGAACCAGATTTCCTTCAAAATTGATTTGCTTCAAGGCGGAGAAAAATTCATTCCAATTAACAGTGCCTTCTCCCAACATGCCCCGGTGAGATTCTGTAACATGTATATGTTTCAATATTTTCCCAGCGGAAATAATCGGGTCATAAAAATTGCTTTCCTCAATGTTCATATGAAAAGTATCCAGATGAAGGAAAAGGTTATCTCTGCCTGTTTTTTTTATGAGTTCCAATACATTTTCCGCTGTGTTGCACACATAAGATTCATAGCGGTTAATAGGTTCTATAGCAATACTGATGTTTTTATTCCGGGCATAATCTGCAACGTTGCACCAGACTTCAGCAATGATGTCTTTTTCATTTTCTGTGAGAGGCTTTCCGGAAAATACACCAATTCCGCCATGCAGAACGCCCGCAAGAAGGCTGGTTTCCAGCTCATGTACTGTATCAATCGCTTTTTTAATGAGCTTTTCTGCTGTTTTCGGGTAAAAAGCAATATGGGCTTCTTTGGGAAGGTTCAGAGAACATACGGCTTCAAGATCATTTTTCCGGAGTTGTTTTTTTACTTCGGCAGAATCAAAATCCATCGAATCCGGAAGCAGTATTTCGATCAGATCAAAACCGGCCTGTGCCGTTTTTTCTATAGCATATTTTCCAGCTTCCGCATTCCATAGAGGAGTGATCCAGGAAAGGAGGGAAGCTCCCAATTTTATATTCATTTTATTTTACTGTATTTGTTTTAATTAAAAAATCCACCATTCTGTCCGTATTCCGAAATAAGTTCCGAATCTTTTGGCGCCTGACTGTTGTAAAAACGGTGAGTAAAGGCTGTTTACAGCCTGGTCATTATATCTTGACACTTCTGCAATAAACCGGATGTGAGGTCTTGCCCAGACACTCCGTTCGGCAGTAGGAACAATGGTAGGAGCTAAGACAAGTTTCATCATTGATGCTGCATCCTGGGTTCCGTTTTTCCTTGCTGCATAATGAAGCTCAGAAAGAATATGAAACCAGTTGTTAAAATAATAAGTAGCTCTGATTCCGGTATTAAACTCTGTTTTCCTGTTGAAAATTTCACGGTTATAATAATCCAAAGCCTTGTCATTGTTAGCTGATCCTCCTTTACTTTTGGTGAAAACGGCATAGGGATTAACTGACCACCGGTCTGAAATATTCCAGAGAAAATGTTCAACAACTGTAAGAGAATAGGCTCCATTGTATGTTTTTGAGATTTCATCAGGAGCTCCATACGTTCGCCAGGTCTGCGTGTTTCCGTTATCTCCGCCATTGGCAATTCCGGTTCCGTATCTTACGGAAAGCTGGTTGAATGAGCCCGGAATTTTTGTGGCAATATTGGTGTTCAGTTTGGCTCCGAAAACCCATCCCCGGTCTGCAGGATATTGTTCTATGGAATTTTCTCCTGATCTTTCAACGTGATGAAATTCGGCCATCAGTTTCAGTTTATGCTTTTTGCTTTTAAACGGGAGGTTCTGCTCCAGAACAAATACTTCTCTCTGCCTGTAGATCAGGTTTTTTGATCCGCTGATTACATTGGTGTAAGAATAGGGAGTCGAATTGCTGGCTGCAGTATCAATAGCTGCCGGGAAAAACATTGAAAACCTTGTATTTTTGTGTCTCAGACCCCAGCCTGTTGCCGAGTGGTCATCGAAATAAAAGTAATCTGCAATGTGAATGTCATCATATCTCAGCCATCTTGATCCGGCCCAGATATCCCAGTCGCTTCCCATAATGTTTCGGGCTTCCACAAAAGCTTCCGGTAAGGCAACAATCATTCCCTGATTAGATTTTGAATCTACGTTTCCCAAAAAAGTCCCGCCTGAATAAAAGCTTAACCTTGCCTGCATATCAATCTTTGTCGTTTTTGTACTGTCACCGTTCACTACAGGAGAAAAATGAAATGCCGGTAAAAAATCAACATAATCTCCCTGGTCCATCCTGCCCCCTAACGATCCCTGGTTATTAAGATTCAGCTGTCTTCCGGTTTTTCCATCGGCATTTGGAGAATAGCCAACCCCGATTCTTCCGGTGGTACCAAAAGAAAATTTTTTGTTGGTAATGGTAATCTGGGCAGTAATTCCCCTGCTGATGCATACGAATAAAATGCACCAGGCCACTAAAAGCTTTGTGTTCATAGGAATTATTTAAAGGTTTTGGGCTTGTAATATTTTAGTGCAAATAATAGAATAACCGCATAGCAAAGAATAGGAAGGAGGTATGCGTGAGCGATATCTTTTTCTGCAATTGTACCCATGAGGGGAGGGAATACAGCTCCTCCAAACATTGCCATAACAAGGAATGATGAAGCCTGCTGCACTTTTGAACCCAATCTTTTAAGACCGAGACTGAATATGGTAGGATACATTACACTCAGAAACAGGTTGAGCAAAATAAGGCTGATAAATGATACCCACCCGAAACTCTGTGATATAATAAGACAGAGAATGATATTACATGCTGTAAAGATAGCCAGCAGTTTGTTCGGAGCAATGAATCTCATCAGGAAGGTTCCGATAAATCTTCCGATCATCATCATCGCCATACTCAAAGAAAAATAATAGGAAGCCTGTATCTCCGGAAGATGCATTTTTTCTACCCCGTAGTTGATAAAATAAGCCCATGTTCCGCCCTGTGCAGCAATATTAAAGAACTGGGCAATGACTGCAAATATAAAATGTCTCTGCTTATAAAGCGGTGCGTGAGGATCTGATACGGATAAATCTTCTCCCTTTTCATTTTCTGAAATGATAATATCTTCTGCATGAGGGTCTTTGAGATCCGGTACCCTGATAAAGCTGAAAATAATGGTAATTGCCAGAATAATAATACCAATCCAGGTATAAAGGTTTTTAACTGAATCCAGAGATCCAGATCCTGAATCCGGTGCGCCAAAAATAAAGTATCCACCTAGCAGAGGTCCGATAATTGCGCCTAAACCATTAAAAGACTGGGCAAAATTAACCCTCTGATCACTCGTTCTTTCATCCCCAAGAGCCGCTACAAAAGGGTGGGCTACTGTTTCAAGGGTAGCCATTCCCATGGCCAGTACAAAAAGTGCCAGTCTGAAAAAGTTAAATGAAGAAGTATTGGCTGCCGGAATAAATAGAAAAGATCCCAGTGCAAATAGCGAGAGTCCTAACATGACCCCCAGTTTATAACCAAATCTTTTCATAAAAAGTCCTGCCGGAATTCCCATCAGTGCATAGGCTCCGAAAATAGAAAGCTGCACAAGGCCTGATTTCGACTTCGAAATGTGAAGAACATTCTGGAAATGCTTATTCAGGACATCCCCCATGGTAAGAGCAATAGCCCAGAAGAAAAATAAGGAGGTAACAAAAGACAGGATGATATAGTATTTCTTATCTGTAAATTTTGGAGTATTCATATAATCTGTTTTTTAAGAAATTCTGCAGCTGTTTTTTTCTCTGAATGCCCTGAATTCGTCATAGGTGTAATCCGGACATGCTCCTGACTTTGAAGTAATAAACGCTCCTAATGACGTTGCCTGCTTCATGATTTCTTCCGGAGATCTGCCCTGAATTCTTTTAGAAAGAAATCCGGCAAGAAAAGAATCCCCGCTTCCCACAGTATCTTCAATCTCAATATGAACTGCCGGGAAATTGTAAGCTGTATTCCCTACAAAGTATCTGGCACCCTTACTTCCTTTGGTCAGAACAATTTCATTCAGGGTAAAATAAGTCTGAAGATAGTGGATGCCTGTATCTTCATCAATATAATCTTCACCGAGATGCTCAAGAATGGTTCTCAGTTCCGCCTTATTCATTTTTACCAGGTCAGCTTTGTGAAGTAATTTTTTTATAAATTCAAAATCAATAAAAGGAGGGCGGAAATTAACATCAAAAACCCTGAATTTGGAGTATTCCAAAAGTTCCAGCAGTGTATTTTGGGATGTTTCACTTCTTGTGATCAGACTCCCGAAGACAAATGCTTCTGAATTCTGAATAAGATTTTTATGTTCCGGTAACGATTCAATATAGTCCCAGGCAACTTCTTTTACAATCTCATAGACAGCTTCTCCATGTTCATCAAAATCAGCCAGAACAGTTCCTGTAGGCTTTTCCGCATCTATTTGTATGAAATCTGTTGTTATTCCCCAGTCTTTAATTTGATTAAGAAGACGATGTCCTAATTCATCATCTCCAATTCTGCTCAGCATTTTGCTGTCGATTCCCATTTTGAAAAGATTGTAAGCTACATTAAATGGAGCACCGCCCGCTCTGGATCCGGAAGGGAAAATATCCCATAGTACCTCTCCAAAGCATACGACATAGTTAGATGTATTTGTTATCATATTAGGTTAAACGTTTAAGTTATTGTTTAAAAAAAATGTCTTTATTAAAGTTGATTATTTTAAAGAGGCTTTAGAAATCAGTTTAGCGGATAACGTGATCCTTTTTCCGGTGGCTGCAAAATTGTTGATCTGTCCATCCAGAAGCTTGATAGCTTCTTCAGCCATCTCTTCAATAGGCTGCTTAATATATGTGATTTCTGTTGGGAAAAGGTGATACGTATCAGTTTCATCAAATGCTATTACGGATACCTGTTCCGGGACTTTTATGTTATTTTTAACGAGATAGGCGAGTCCTGCAACAGCCAGTTTATTGCTGGAAAAATAAAGTGCTGTATTTTCCGGTGAGGTTCCCAGCATCTTCTCAAGTTTTACATGTACTTCCTTGGCAATATTTTCTAATCCTACCAGCAGATACTGTATTTCTACTGTTTTTTTAGATATGCGTACCGCCCTTTCAAATCCATGCTGACGGTCCAGCAGATGAGGAAGCTCAGTCTGATAGCCTACATAGATTATCTGATCAAAATCTTTTGTAAGAAGCAAACTCGCAGTATGCTCTGCTATTTCGTGGTTGTTTATTGTTATACCGGGGATAGCAACGTCTTTCAGGTACCTGTCAATAGTGACAACAGGATATTTGATATCCATAAGGTTTTCAAGGGTTTTTTCTGAACCTGCTACGGGGGCAACAATCATCCCATCCACTTGCTGCTGTGAGAAAAGCTCAGTAAGTTTCTTGAATTTTTCTGCATTTTCGTCAGAACTTCCAATAATGAGGGTATAGCCCAGTTGTAAAGCTTTATCCTCGAGATTTCTGGCCATATGAGAATAAAAATCATTGGAGATATCTGCAACAATAAGCCCAAGGAGCTTTGT
The DNA here is from genome assembly GCF_900108365.1 of Chryseobacterium culicis. GTDB lineage: Bacteria > Bacteroidota > Bacteroidia > Flavobacteriales > Weeksellaceae > Chryseobacterium > Chryseobacterium culicis. Next base: position 498,058 of record NZ_FNWQ01000002.1, read on the forward strand.
TTTGTTCGTTTTAAGGCTTTTTGCGATCTTATTGGGAGTATAGTTAATCGTTTCAGCAATTTCAAAAATTTTTTTCCGGGTCTCTTCGCTGATGCGCTGTCCTTCCTTTCTGTTGAGAACATAAGATACAGTGGCAACGGAAACCCCTGCCAGTTTAGCAATATCTTTGATAGAAGACCTTTTCATTTCATTTTTTTGAAAGACAAAAATATTTCATAAAATAGTAAAAAAACAATAGGGTAATTTATTTGGCAGTTAAAGAAAATAATGTAATTTAGCGGACTTTTTTTATTTATAGTAAAATATTGATAATCAATTGTTTGAACTAAAGTTATTAATTTAATGTTAATAAATGGTTACATTATGCTGTACTCATTGTTAGTTTTGGTTAAACGTTTATCCATTAAATTTTTAAAATGTGATGTTATTTTTAACAATTGAGTACATAAGACACTTTTCAGCCGATATAAAAGCATTATGATATGCTTTCAAATTGATAGTTAAGGCAAATTCCTCAATTGGCACCTGATTATTTAATACATAGAAATCATTTTTTTAAATTTTTTGCATAGTAATTCAGGATATTTTCATTTTTTTTCTCAAAATAAAAACCAGATAAGTATTACACTCGTAAATATTGTAAAAGTCTTTTATCATAAAAACTAATACAATTACACAAATATGAAAAAAATGAATTTTGTGGTTCCTGTTTTATTGGGTGGTTTTTCAATTGTAACAGCTCAGATCGGAATCGGGACAGCTTCTCCCAACGCCAATGCCATGGTGGATGTAACCAGTACAAATAAAGGAGTATTGGTTCCAAGACTTGCTCTTGTTTCTACCAATAATGCCTCTCCACTTTCAGCCCATGTTGCCGGGATGACAATCTATAACACGGCTGCTAATAATTCTGTAGCTTCCCATCCTGTATATCCCGGAGCTTACTATAATGACGGCACTCAATGGTTAAGAAAATCTACATGGAATGATGCCAGAACCATTACGGGAGGAAGTATAAGTGATCCTGTTTCGCTGATCACGGCAGATGCGGCAGCGGAAACGGCACAGAGCACGATTCTGAGTACAATTCCTTTTACTTTAGACAGACCATCAACTGTCGAGTTCAGCGCCAATATCTCTACACGGTATACAGCTTCAGGGAGTAATACGGCTCCATTATCAGACGGAGCTGTAAAATTGTGCACCATTAATTTTCAGTTTACCACCGCTCCTTCCGGTATATCGACAACGGCTTTTTTTGGAGATCATTCTACTTCATATGTCAATTCACTTTCTGCTGCAGGAACGGTAACGGGAGATGTTTATGTAAATCCATATGCTGTGGTTACCTTACCCGTGGGCAGCTACGTTTTAAATGTAAGAGGTTCTGTTTTAAGCGGAACAGCTTTCAGAATAGGCTATGGCGGGGGAACCCATGATATGATCCAGATTAAAGCAACTCCCATACAATAATTGAGGAGCCATATTATAACAGTGCTAAAATTCCAAAATGAAAAAAAATAAATATATCAGTCTACTATTCATCGGTTTTTGTTTGTTTACAAATGCACAGGTTGGGGTAGGGGTGCAGAGTCCAAATGCCAATGCGCAATTGGATATTACAAGTACTAATAAAGGATTTCTACTACCCAGAGTTGCATTGGTAGCAACTAATAATCCGGCACCGCTTACCAGCCACGTAGCCGGAATGACCGTGTACAATACAGCCACTAATACTTCTGCGGCGGCCAATCCTGTGTATCCTGGTGAGTACTATAATGACGGAACGCAATGGCAGAGAAATTCCGCTTTAAATGATGTAAAAATGATTGCAGGAGGTACTATTGCAGATTTACTTTCATCGACTCCTGTAGATGTTCCTGCAGGCAGCCCTGTCAATACAACATTAGCAACTTTTTCCTTTACTCTGGACAGACCTTCCAGTGTAGATTTCGGAGGAAATATTTCTATGTCATTTACGGCAAATGGTGATAGTAACACTCCGGTAGGTGATTCTTCTGTAAAAGTAGTTACTGTGAATTTCATATTTACTTCAGCACCTGCGGGAGTAGCTGTCAATACTCCATTCGGGGGCAGTACAATGACTTATATGAATGCAACGACTGCTAATATAACCACCATTACAGGTAATCTTTATACAGCTCCTCATGCATTACTTCAATTGCCGGCGGGAAATTATGTTGTTACTATAACTGGAACAGCATCTGGCGCATCTCCTTTCAGAGTTAATTATGGATCAGGTATTCGTGATCTTGCCCAGATTAAAGCCACTCCAACAAAATAAAAGTAAAATTATGGAGTACACATTGATAAAAACAGGAATAATGAAAAACTTATTATATATAGTAATCATTTTTTCAGGAGGATTATCTCCGATGTCGGCCCAAGTGGGAATAGGCCTTGCTTCACCCAACAGCAATGCAATGCTGGAGGTAAGCAGTACCAATAAAGGCTTACTGCTTCCCAGAGTAGCTCTTACCGCAACCAATAATCCGGCCCCCCTTTCAGCGCATGTTGCCGGAATGACGGTATATAACACGGCAACAAACAATTCTGTAGCTGCAAATCCTGTTTATCCGGGAGAATATTACAACGACGGAACTCAGTGGCAGCGAAAAACTGCGTGGTCTGAAAAAACAACCCTTTCAGGAGGTACCATCGCTGGAGATGCACTTGCAGCAACAATTTTAGATGTACCGGCTGCTACCACCAGCGGGTCTATATCCACTATTACTCTGGCGACCCTGTCATTTACCCTCAGCAAACCTTCTTTGGTAGAGTTTAATTCTAATATTTCTGCAGTTTTTACCAACCCGGGGATTTCCCAGGGAAGTGCCGGAGCTGGAATAACGGATAATGTGGTGAAATTATGTACGCTGTACTATTCATTTACTGCAGCACCTGCGGGTATTCCTACTAATAGCGTGTTTGGATTATCCTCACTCACTTATATTAATAGCTTTGCAACATTTGTTGCAACAGGTAATTTTTATCTTGTTCCCCGTTCTACTTTAACTTTACCTGCGGGAAATTATACCCTTACAGTAAACGGTGCCGGAGCAAGCGGAACAGCCTTTAGACTGACGTTCGGATCTGGTAATCGTGATGCTATTAATATAAGGGCAACTCCTATCAAATAGATAGGGAGTAAATTCTACAAAATTTAAATTTTGTAGAATTTTTGTGTTGTAAGTATTTCTATGTTTTATATCCAATAATTTCAGCAGAATATCCTAGATTTGGAAAAAATAAAAGACATGGAATTTTCACCTTTTAATCCGGTAATCAGGCTTTGTCTGCAGGGAATGAGCTTTGAAGAGAAAGAAATGCCTGAAGAAGCAATTCGTCTGTTTTTACAAGCGTGGGAAGAAGCTTCGGACGACCATGAAAAATTTCTGGCGGCTCATTATGTAGCGCGTCATCAGAAAACAGTTGCAGATCGTTTACAGTGGCTGGAAACATCTTTAGAGTTTGCGCTAAAAATAAATGACGATACCGTTAAAAGTGCCCTGCCCGCTCTTTATCAGAATATTTCCAAATGCTGGCAGGAACTGGGAGATGCGGAAAAGTCAAAAAAGAATGCTGAACTGTCTTTGTTGCTTAAAAATCATCCCTCTGATAAAGGTCCTTTTTATCACGGGACAAAAGCCGATCTAAAAATCGGTGATCTTCTCACAGCCGGTGGAAATTCTAATTATCAGTCAGAACTGAAAATGAATCATATTTATTTCACTGCTTTAACCAATGGGGCAGGACTTGCTGCTGCACTGGCAAAAGGTGATGGCGCAGAGCGTGTATATCTAGTTGAACCAACAGGGGATTTTGAAAATGATCCCAATGTCACGGATAAAAAATTTCCGGGAAATCCCACCCGTTCTTACCGTTCAGCAATGCCATTGAAAATTATCGGAGAAATTACACAATGGAACAGGCCAACGTCTGAAGACCTTCAAAAATTCAGGGAAAAGCTGAAAAACAGCAGCGGTGAGATCATCAATTAATTTACAATAATTATTATTCTTAATTGATTGAAATCATAATCTGCTGACAGTAATATCAGTAAATTGTTTCTATAAAAAGAAAATATGAAATATAACGAAGCTTTACAATATAAAAAGGAAGCTGTAGAAAAAGCTGACGATTCTGTTCTTGAAAATTATTATATAGTAATTGTTCCGGCTGACACTGATGAGAGTGCTAAATATATTGAAGAATATTCGAAGCATCCTGATCAATTCAAGGATGAAAGCTGTAAAAAATACTGTTCCAATGAAGAATATTTGGTTGTGAGCTTCAAGAAAGATTCCTTATAATTTCATCCGAAATAATAAAGCCCTGCTATAACATCATTATAAGAGATTCCTGTAAATTGAATATGTTTATGACTATACTCATAAATGGCAGAATGAATGTTTCCTACTTTTGGGATAAGTTTTTCATTCATCCAATAGTTTTTAGCCTCCTATCCGGGGGCTTTTCTATTGGATTGTTTTTTATTATTTATCAGAGAACATTTTCAATATAACAAAAACAGCCGCAATAGAATATTACGGCTGCCTTTTGAAATCATATAACGACTATTATAAAGATCTGGAGCGGGCAATATTAATAAGATACACAAGGTGTGCATACATGCTTCGCTTTACAGACTCTACTTTTATATCTCCGGTGGTCTGGTTAATGGTGGTTACTAGATCTGTATTGCATTGGCCGGCGAAGTTTCCACTTCCTAAATAATTGGCTGTATTGGCACTGGGATAAGAAATCCTCGGGTAATCCGGTGCTGTCTGATTGGCAACTGGTGCTGTGCCGGCAAATCCCTTATTATCAATATATCGGGCTGTCCAGGTTCCTAAAAACTGTCCGTTACCCGTATTAATAGTCTGTCCTACCACAATTTGAGTATCCACAGGATTACTGAATCCGGCACAGGAAGAATAATGATTAACAGAAACGGTACATGAAGATGCGTTATCAGTAGGTTGGAAGCATTTTCCTTCATAAACGGTAAATCTCTGCTCTGCAGAGGTCATGGAAGTGTTTAATAGTGCTTTCGGGGCAAAAATCTCTTCCGGGGAAATCAGGGTTAAAACTCCTTCTGCATCAGCTGCCACAATTTTTTTTTCTGCATTGGAAAGCGCTCTTACTCTTACCAGACCATTAACATCTAAGGTCTGAGTGGGGGAGGATGTATTAATCCCAACCTGTGCTGTTAAACTGCCACCAATGGCAAGCGCTGCCAAAAAGAATGTCTTTGTTTTCATGTTATTTCTTGAAAAGGTTAAATTTTTCACTAAGGTAAGAAATATCTTGAAAATAGAAACGATAATACCACAAAATACTCTATAAAGTAATTGTAAACGAATATTGAATATAATAATATGAGTTTTTATGTTTATCCTTACAATAATTCAACATGTAAACAGCTTGTATTTGTTTGAAAAATATTTGTATTTTAGCCGAAATATGTTGTTTTTTAACAAACATATTGGGTACTGATTAAAATTCAGATAATTTGAATAAAAAATTAGTAGATTTGCACGGAACAAAAAATAATAAATATTAAACACTATTCTTTGTGACGAACCCTATAGCGGGATGTTACAGAGAATAAACAGGATTTTAGGTTATAAAACTACTGAAACTATGAAGAAACTTTTTTTACTTTTATTTACGGCGTTTTTATTTATCGGTTGCAGCTCTGATGATGATACCATTTATGATTATGTAGGAACATGGTCTGGTTCTTATGAAGGAAATGACAAAGGAGTCTGGAATCTTGTGGTAGATGAAAGTGGTAAAGTGGTAGGAACAATGCATTCCGATGTAAATAATGAAAATTATAATATCTCCGGGAATTTAAGTGAAACAGGAGATCTGAATGCAACAGTAGGGCTTCCTTCAAAAGGAGAATTCAAAGGAACACTATCTTCTGTAGATAAAAAAGGAAACGGAAACTGGGTCAACTCACTTCCTACACCTGCCAAATCAGGAACATGGAAAGGAGAAAAGAAATAAAAATAAGAAGTCTGCAGTAATTACTGCAGACTTTTTTATTTATACAAAACCCATGTGGGTAATTTCGTTATGCTTATTCTTCAGTACAGCAAAGTAAAGCAGAACATCATCATTGGAAAAATAATTTTTAAAAGAACTTTTCCGCTCCTTATTCCACTGTATTATTTCTTCGGTACTTTCTGTTATATATTTTTCGGAATCCAGTTTTATCGTCATAAACAGTGTCTGTTCCGAAGCACATTCTCCACGCTTACAAAGCATCTGATCCTGAATGCTGATACATTCTGCCACCTTACTGATGCCGCCAAACTCAAATTCTCTCAGAAGCATTTTGCCTTCTTCAGTTTTTAAACCATTCGCTACAGTTCGTTTTCCTCTTTCGGAAATCTTATCCAGATCTTTGATGGCTGTCATCACCTTTGCAAACTTCTGGTAGAGGAGGGGATCACCTGCTTCTCTGGTATAGTTTTCCACGCTTTTTCTGATGATCTTTCCGATTTTTGAACAATGCCCAAATTCTGAACTGTTTTGGCGTACTTTTTCATATGACGGACTCTTTTTAAAAGCCGTTTTATTGAACCCGCTTTTCTTCCGAACCACATTTTTGCCGTTCAGGTTATAAAATACCAGGTCGCCCACAGCTCCGGTAATCTTAATTACACTTTCATAGGTTGCCATATCGTAAAATAGAAATCAAATATACCAATAATTAATGGTAAACCAAATTTTAACATATATTTATCATATAGTTGTAGTATAGTTATACCATAATTAGAATATAAAATGTATATTTGTACTCTATTTTGTTAATTAATTACAAATCAGAAGAATATGGGAACGGAATTATTTCAACAAAAAATGAAAATAAAGCAGATGGCTGTTATACTGGCTGCGTCTGTTTTTATAGTTTCCTGCGGATCCTCTAAAAGCGCTTCCGCCAATAAAAGATCAAATACCAAGACTGTATCTAAAGCAGAGAATCTCAGAAAGCTGGATTCCAAATTTGATGGTAAAATTTCAAGATCCGTCAGTGATATTCTTAAGGATGCTGAAAAATATATTGGAACACCCTATAAATTCGGGGGGAATACCTCATCAGGCTTCGACTGTTCAGGTTTTACGGTAAAAGTATTTGAGGAAAATGATCTCAACCTTCCGAGGAGATCTTCAGATCAGGCTGAAGCCGGAAAAAATATTGATATCAAAGAAGTAAAACCCGGTGATTTGTTATTTTTTGCCACAGCAGGAGGAAGCAGAGTTTCTCACGTAGGTATTGTTCACGATATCGGCCCTGATGGAGAAGTGAAATTTATTCACGCATCCACGTCAAAAGGGGTGATAATTTCGTCACTGAATGAGAAATATTGGAACAAGGCCTACCTGCATGCTCAAAGAGTGCTGTAGGCTGTACCCATATATATTCTGAATCCAAACCGTCAAAAATTTTTTGAATTTGTTTCACCTTTTTGGAGGAAGGGATTCTCACGGTTCTCTCTGTTGTATATCATCAATCATTGCAATAGCATTGCATCTTTAAACTCACCAAATTTGCCATAAAAACTATACTATGGCAGATTTCATCAGATTCTTTATTCCCTTCTATTTCATATTGTTCTTTATTATTTCCTTTGTCGGAATCAGTTATAAAGTGGCAAAGAAAATCGGCAAAAATCCAAATGTTCTTCCCAAAGGCGACTCAGCGTATGCACTCGTAGGAATATATTTTAAAATGATATTACTGGCATTATTTGTATATACGATGCTTTTATTATGTTTCCCGGAAGATATTTCTGAGATGTTTAAAATCCACCTTCTTGAACATAATTTTCTTCAATACACTGGAATTATTGTCATGATCATTGCGTTGGTTTGGGTGATAATGGCTCAGTTACAAATGAAAAGCTCATGGAGAATAGGAGTCGATACTACAACAAAAACAGAGCTGATAACTCATGGATTATTCAGATTTTCACGAAATCCCATATTTCTGGGTATGACTGTAAGTCTTGCCGGATTTTTTCTTGTTCTTCCTACTGCATTTGCTTTTTCTTTTCTCCTTATCGGGTCTATTTTGATGCAGATCCAGATCCGTCTTGAAGAAGAATATCTGATCAAAGAACATGGACAGATGTACCTGGCCTATAAAAAGAGAGTACAGCGTATGCTGAGCCTTTATTAAAAGCATCATGTTAAAAACGGTTTTGCTGAACTTTTTTGTATCTTTGGCCGGTATAATTTTTCAAACTAATTTAAATAAGAAACATGTCGTTACAACAAACTATTGAAAATATTTGGGATAATAGAGATCTATTACAAAATGAAGACAGCCAGAAAGCGATCAGAGAGGTTATTTCTTTAGTTGATAAAGGTGAACTTCGTACTGCTGAACCTACGGAAAACGGATGGCAGGTGAATGAATGGGTAAAAAAAGCAGTAGTAATGTATTTCCCGATTCAGAAAATGGAAACTATTGAAGTAGGTCCGTTTGAATTTCATGATAAAATGCCTTTGAAGAGAAACTATGCTGAAAAAGGGGTGAGAGTTGTACCACATGCTGTGGCCAGAGAAGGAGCTTATATTGCTCCGGGAGTTATTATGATGCCTTCATACGTAAACATTGGTGCTTACGTAGACTCGGGAACAATGGTAGATACATGGGCTACAGTAGGAAGCTGTGCACAGATCGGTAAAAACGTTCACCTGAGTGGTGGTGTTGGTATTGGTGGGGTATTGGAACCGTTACAGGCGGCTCCCGTAATCATTGAAGACGACTGTTTCATCGGGTCAAGATGTATTGTTGTAGAAGGAGTTCACGTAGAAAAAGAAGCCGTATTAGGTGCCAATGTAGTATTAACAGCTTCTACAAAAATCATTGACGTTACAGGAGATACTCCTGTTGAGATCAAAGGAAGAGTTCCTGCACGTTCGGTAGTAATTCCAGGAAGCTATACAAAGCAGTATCCAGCAGGAGAATATCAGGTTCCTTGTGCACTGATCATTGGTCAGAGAAAAGAATCTACAGATAAGAAAACATCTCTGAATGATGCATTGAGAGAGAATAATGTAGCTGTTTAAGATTAATATTTTAAACTAATACTAAAATCTTGAAAGAAAAATTTCTTAAAATACTATTAAACCCTAAATATATATTTGGGGTTTATCTTATTATATCAGTTGTTACAGCAATTTCCAAATATCTGAGAGGAGATTATGCGATCAATAATTATCTGATTTTTAAAAACGTATTCTTCAATACCATTCATCAGAAAAACTTATTTATCCATTATCCTGATCTTTATTTTGATCTGAATCACTATGGCGTATTTTTCAGCGCATTAATCGCTCCGTTCGCCATGATGCCGGATTGGCTGGGTATTTCTCTCTGGAATATCGCCAATACCTTTATTTTCATCTATGGAATTTATAAACTGCCTTTTTCAGACAGTAAGAAAGCCATTTTCGGATTGCTTTGTCTTCAGGAATACATTACAGCAGCCTTAAGTTTACAGTTTAATGTAGCGCTTACCGGCCTTTTGCTGCTATCCGCAGTATATATTTACGAAAGAAAAGAAGTGAAATCGGTGACTGCCATTTTAATCGGAATATTTGTGAAGATTTACGGAATTGTTGGACTGACACAATTTTTCTTCATTAAGAACAAGACTCAATTTATTCTTTCAGGAATTGTTATTGCTGTATTATTTTTCGTACTTCCGATGGCGTATTCAAGTCCGCAGTTTGTGATTCAGTGCTACTCAGACTGGTTTCATTCAATTGTAGAAAAAAACAATGAAAATCAGGTATTGGGAAACATGCAGGATATTTCACTGATGGGCTTTGTAAGAAGAGTTTTAGGAGATGCCTCTATTTCTAATCTTGTATTTTTAGCAGGAGGGCTGCCGCTGTTTGCTTTACCTTACATCAGAATCAAACAATATAAAAATTATGCTTTCCAGCTGATGATCCTGGCTTCAACATTGCTGTTTTTAGTATTGTTCAGCTCCAGTTCAGAATCTCCGACATACATTATTGCCGTAGTAGGAGTGCTGATCTGGTTTTTCCTTCAGAAAGAAAGAACACCGCTTATCATAGGACTGCTGGTTTTCGTCATTATTTTCACTTGTTTTTCCACTTCGGACCTGTTCCCGAAATTTGTAAAAGAAAATTATATCATTAAATATTCATTAAAAGCAGTACCTTGTATTGTCATTTGGTTGAGAGTAACTTATGAGCTTCTGACTAAAGATTTTGAGAAAAATTATAGCCTGAATTAGTAAATATGAAGAAAATTTCAATTGTAATTCCCGCCTATAACGAAGAAGGAAACGTTGCCATGATCCATCAGAAAATTAAAAACGTTTTTGATGGCCTGAATAATTATGACTTCGAAATCATATTTGTAAATGATGGCAGCAGAGATAATACGCAGAAGAAATTAGAAGAACTTGCCGGTCAGTATGAGGAAGTGAAATTCATTGAATTTTCACGTAATTTTGGCCACCAGCCCGCAGTAAAAGCAGGAATGGATAATGCCCACGGAAATGCGGTTATTTCAATGGACGGCGATCTTCAGCATCCGCCGGAGCTTATCCCTGAAATGATTCAGAAATGGGAGGAAGGCTATGATGTGGTTTTTACCTTCAGAACCTATCCCAAGGAGATTTCTTTTTTTAAAAGGAAAACATCAGATCTGTTTTACAAGCTTTTATCAAGTCTGTCAGACGTTAATTTAACAAAAGGGGGCGGCTCAGATTTCAGACTGCTGGATGCAAGCGCTGTTGAAGTCATGAGAAATTTTAATGAAGACGATCTGTTCCTTAGAGGATTAACAAGCTGGATGGGCTTCAAACAAACAGGAATCGACTTTACTGCTGCAGAAAGGCTTTCCGGAAAAAGCAGTTACAACCTGAAAAAAATGTTTACTTTCGCCTTTACCGGCATCACGGCTTTCAGTGTGAAACCTCTTTATCTGGCAGCGTATCTGGGGTTTTTATTCTCGGCACTTTCTGTCATCGGATACGGTGCATACGTTATTCATTCATTTATTGCAAAAACTGAGATTTCAGGTTGGGCATCCTTGATAATGACTATCGTTTTCTTTGGTGGACTTCAGCTGATCATCCTGGGAATTATGGGAATCTATTTAGGTAAAATATTCAAACAGGTGAAAGACAGACCAAATTATATTGTTAAAAACAAAAATTTTTAGAATGGTATTATTGAGTTTTGATATTGAAGAATTTGATATGCCACTGGAATACAGGGGAGAAATACCCTTTGAAAAGCAGATTTCAATTTCACAGATAGGATTAGAGAGAATTCTCGATATCCTTAAAAAACATAACGCAAAAGCTACCTTTTTTTCCACCGTAGTTTTTGCAGAAAACAGCAGACATCTTATCGAAAGGTTATTAAATGATGGTCATGAACTGGCATCTCATACCTGGTTTCATTCAGAATTTGAGGAAAGGCACCTGAGGGAATCAAGAGAAAAACTGGAAGAATTATTTTCTACAAAAGTGACCGGATTAAGAATGCCGAGAATGATGCCCGTGGATGACAAAGCGGTCGAAAAAGCAGGTTATTCTTACAATTCATCCATCAATCCAACGTTTTTGCCGGGAAGATATAATAATTTAAAAGTATCCAGAACCTATTTCAAAGAAGGAAATGTAACTCAGGTTCCGGCTTCGGTTTCACCAAACTTCAGAATTCCTCTGTTTTGGCTGAGTTTTCACAACTTTCCCTTGTTCTTCTATAAAAAGCTGGCTTCGGACAGCCTGAAAAAAGACAAATATCTGAACATTTATTTCCATCCCTGGGAATTTGCAGAAATCAAGGATGACGCTTTTAAACTCCCTGGATTTACCGTGAAAAACTCAGGAAAAGACATGGTGGAAAGATTTGATTCATTTGTTGGCTGGCTGAAAGAAAAAGGGCACGTATTCGGAACATTTCAGGAATTTCAAAAACAGATAGAACGATGAAGATTGCGTTTGATGCAAAACGGTTTTTCCACAATACATCCGGCCTGGGAAATTACTCAAGGGATCTTGTAAGAATCCTTTCAGAATATGAACCGGAGAATGAATATCTTCTGCTGAATAAAAACAGATCGGAAAGAGGAAAAGATATTCTGGAACGTCCTAACGTTCAGTTTGTTGAAACCTCAAAAGGAATTTTATCACGCCAATTGAAGATGGGGAAAGATGCCCAAAAAGAAGGTGCAGATATTTTTCATGGATTATCCGGAGAACTCCCTTTACAATGGAATCCCAAACCTATTAAAAAAGTCGTTACCATTCATGATCTGATCTTTGTAAGATATCCGCAGTATTATTCTTTTTTTGACAGAAAAATTCATTTCTGGAAATTTAAAAAAGCGGCTGATTCCGCTGATAAAATTATTGCTATTTCAGAACAGACCAAAAGAGATATTGTTCAGTATTTAAAGGTTCCTGAGGATAAAATTGAAGTTATTTATCAGGGATGTCATCATGCTTTCAAAGAACAGCAGTCTCCGGAACTGATGGAAGCTGTAAAAGTGAAATATAAGCTGCCGGAAAGGTTTATACTGAATGTCGGTACCATAGAAGACCGTAAAAATCTTTTAAATGTTGTCAAAGCAATCAATGGTACAGCAATTCCACTGGTTGTAGTGGGAAGAAAGACTCAATATTACAAAAAAATAGAAAGTTTTCTGAAAAAAAACAAAATAGAAAAGCAGGTACTCTTCCTGGAAGGAGTTTCCATGGACGAACTGGCCTGTCTCTATAAACTGGCAGATATTTTTATCTATCCAAGCTTCTTTGAGGGCTTCGGAATTCCTGTTATTGAAGCGCTTTTTTCCAAAACGGTTGTCATTACAAGCAATACCAGCTGTCTGCCGGAAGCGGGAGGAAAAGATTCGGTGTATGTGAGTCCTGACAATGATCTGGATATCCGAGCGAAAATCAAATTTCTCTGGGAAAATGAATCCGAAAGAAAACGCCGTGAGGAAAAGGGGTTCGAGTTTGTTCAGAAGTTTAATGACGAACCCATTGCACAGGAATTGATAAAGTTCTATCAAAAAATTATCTGAAAAAACTTTGCATTTTAAAAATAAATCCTACATTTGCATTATAATTCAAACAATGAAACCAACATTTTTAGCATTACATCATTATCATCATCATCTCTGCTAGACGGAATTGATTGATATAAGTATATGCTGAAATCAAAAATAATTAAAACCGTCTGAGTAAATAGGCGGTTTTTTTGTTTCCTGAATTCTTCTCAGAAATTTCAATAGATCAGTTTTTATTTGCTCGGACCCAAAAAAGGCAAAATGAGTAAATTAAAAATTGCAATCCAAAAAAGCGGCCGGCTTTACGAAGAATCTCTTCAGCTTCTCAAAGACTGCGGAATCTTTGTGAACAACGGTAAAGACCAGCTCAAAGTTTCAGTAGATAATTTCCCAATGGAAATCATGTACCTTCGGAATTCAGACATCCCTCAATACCTGGAAGACGGAGTGGTGGATGTAGCCATTGTAGGCGAAAATCTTCTGATTGAGAAAGGTAAAAATATTACAACAATACAAAAGCTTGGGTTTTCAAAGTGCCGGGTTTCACTGGCCGTTCCTAAAGAGGTGGAAACCGATGAGCTATCCTATTTTCAAGGCAAAAAAATTGCTACTTCTTATCCCAATACCCTCAAAAACTTCTTAGAAAAAGAAGGAATCGTATCAGATATTCACGTTATATCAGGTTCTGTAGAAATTGCACCTAATATTGGACTGGCTGATGGTATCTGCGATATTGTCAGTTCCGGAAGCACCCTTTTCAAAAACGGATTAAGAGAAACGGTTACCTTATTAAAATCGGAAGCAGTATTGGCCCAGACACCTCAGTTATCAGCTGAAAAAGAAGCCATACTGGGGAAATTTGTATTCAGAATCAAGTCAGTTCTAAAAGCAAAAAATTCAAAATACATCCTGATGAATGTCCCTAATGAAAAAATTCAGAAAGTAGCCGGTGTGCTTCCTGTACTGAAGAGTCCTACCGTTATTCCATTGGCAGAAGAAGGCTGGAGCAGTATCCATTCCGTCATTGATGAAGAACGTTTCTGGGATGTCATTGATGAATTGAAAGAAAATGGCGCTCAGGATATCCTGATTATTCCAATTGATAAAATGGTTATATAAAGTGAGTTGAAGAATGATAATATTGGTTAACGCAAAGGCGCAATGAAAATGAGACCAATACTATTTTAAGGCGCAAAGATTTTATCTGCAATAAAATTGAATGCCGTTTTAAGTCACAAAAATATACTCACACATTTGCTGAAAATCTCATATTGAGCGAAGTAGAAATGTTCTTGCACCTTAAAAAAGTAAAGATTAAAAAAAACTGTGCCTTTGCGTTCATAGAAAAATTGGGACATATAGCTAATGGTTCAAAAAAAATTAAAAAAGTACAATGAAAATATACAGATATCCCACAAAAGACACCTGGAAAGACCTGGTAAAACGTCCTGTTCTGGAGCAGAAAGAAATTTCCGGTTTGATTGCGGAAATATTTACGGAAGTTGAAAAAAAAGGTGATCAGGCTTTAAAAGAATTCAATAAAAAATTTGATAAAGCAGCAACTGAGAATATTAAAGTTTCTGATATCGAAATTCAGGAAGCTGACAATCACATCAATGACGACTTGAAAGAAGCCATTCAACAGGCTAAAGAAAATATTTCAGCATTTCACGCTTCTCAAAAACAGGAGATTCAGAAAATTGAAACAACAAAAGGAGTGCTTTGCTGGCGGGAAAACCGTGCTGTAGAAAGAGTAGGGATTTATATTCCGGGAGGAACGGCTCCTTTGTTTTCCACTGTGCTGATGCTTGCAATCCCTGCAAATCTGGCAGGCTGTAAAGAAATTGTATTGTGTACCCCCCCAGATCAAAACGGTAATATCAATCCTGCCATTCTTTATGCAGCCCAACTTTGCGGAGTCTCGGAAATCTTTAAAACAGGCGGCGCGCAGGCCGTTGCAGCAATGACTCTCGGTACAGAAAGCATTCCGCAAGTTCATAAAATTTTCGGACCCGGAAATCAGTTTGTGGTAGCAGCAAAAGAATATGCACAACGTTATGGAGTAGCTATTGATATGCCTGCCGGTCCGAGCGAAGTTCTTGTGATAGCAGATGAACAGGCCGTCCCTGATTTCTGTGCCGCAGATCTTCTTTCTCAGGCAGAACACGGAAGTGACAGCCAGGTGGTTTTCATTACCACAGACCTTAAAGTATTTGAAGAAACGGTAGAAGCTGTTGAACGGCAGATCAAAGACTTACCAAGAAATGAATTTGCGGGCCAGGCTTTGGAAAACAGTTCTTTTATATTGGTTAATTCTCTGGATGAAGCGCTTGAATTCAGTAATCTCTATGCTCCGGAACACCTTATTCTGGCCATCAGTAATTTTGAAAAATACATTCCCGGGATTCAGAATGCAGGTTCTGTTTTCCTTGGAAACTATTCTTGTGAGAGTGCCGGAGATTATGCCAGCGGGACCAATCACACACTTCCTACCAATGCTTATGCGAAGAATTACAGTGGTGTTTCTCTCGACAGTTTCGTGAAGAAAATAACATTCCAGCATCTTTCAAAAGAAGGTCTTCAGAATTTGGGGAAAACAATAGAACTCATGGCCGAAGCAGAAGGCCTGTTTGCTCACAAAAATGCAGTGTCTATAAGATTAAAATAGTATGTTGGAAAACGCAAAGACGCAAGGATTTGATCTCCGATAAAATTGATTAATGTATATAAAAACACAAAACAAAAACATACCCTTGCTGAAAATCTTCGATTTTCTTGCGCCTTAAAAAAATTAAAGAATTAAAAGACTTTGCGCCCTTGCGTTCATCAAAAAAAATAATTTGGAACCATTAAGAAAATAAAGCTTTTAAGCAAAATTAAGATTCAAACACATTTGAATTCAGCTCACTGCTTAATAAAGATCTGAAGATATTCTCTTCATTATTCTTAATAACTTAATGCAGCTTAATGGTTTAAAAGCGATTTATATTAAATCAATTTTAAAAAGAAAATCAATACAATGAAAAATAGCAGTATCAAAACACTCGTAAGAGAAAATATAGTACAATTACAGCCCTACATCAGTTTCAGGGACTATAATGAGTTCAATGCTCCTGTTATGCTGGATGCCAACGAAAGCCCGTTCGGGGAATGCAACCGCTACCCGGATTCTACCCAGAAAAAGCTTAAAAGTAAGCTTGCGGAACTTAAAAATGTTTCACCTTCACAGATGGCCATAGGAAACGGAAGTGACGAGCTGATAGATCTTATCATTAAAATCTTCTGTGAGCCCAAAAAAGACGCCATTCTGATGATGAATCCGTCATTTGCCATGTATGGTTTCTATGCAGCAATCAATGAAAATAAAGTTGTGAAGCTTGATCTGGATGAAAACTTTGAAATCGGTAAAAATGCTTTTTTACAGGCAGCAGAAAACCCGGCATTGAAAATTTTCTTTTTATGCTCACCGAATAATCCTACAGGAAACAGTATTGATGATATTGAATTTTATATTCAGAATTTCAAGGGAATAGTGGTCGTAGATGAAGCCTACATTGAATTTTCCCGTAGAAAATCAAGTCTGGAACTTTTGGAAAAATATTCTAACCTGATTGTATTACAAACATTCTCGAAGGCATGGGGAATGGCCGGAGCAAGAGTAGGTGTGGCTTATGCGTCCGAAGAGATCATCAGCTTAATCAATACCGTAAAAGCACCTTATAATGTGAATGTTTTGAGTCAGGAACTGATTTTAAAGATATTGGAAGAAGAAAACAGACTCCAAAAGAATGTAACGCGTATTCTGGAAGAGAGAGCATGGCTGAAGCAGCAGTTTGAAAGTATTGCATGCATTAAGAAAGTATTTTCCACTGATGCCAATTTCTTCCTGATCAGAATGGATAATGTAGACCATGTCTATTCTAAAATGCTGGAAGAAGAAATTTTAACCAGCAGAAGGGATCCTGCTATTCCAGGCTGTATCAGGATTAATGTCGGGAACCGTGCAGAAAATGAAAAACTCATTACTCTTTTACAAAAGATATCAAAATAAAGCTCTTATCTAAGTATAAAAAAATATGAAAAAAGTACTCTTTATAGACCGTGACGGAACACTCATCATTGAACCGCCAACAGATTTCCAGGTGGACTCTCTGGAAAAGCTTGAATTTTATCCCGGAGTTTTCCAAAACCTGTCAAAGATTGTCAGTGAACTGGATTACGAACTGGTAATGGTAACCAATCAGGATGGTCTGGGAACGGAAAGTTTTCCTGAAGAAGATTTTATAAAACCCCATGCAAAAATGCTGAAGGCATTTGAAAATGAAGGAATCATTTTTAGCGATATTTTAATAGATAAAAGCTTTGAATCTGAAAATCTTCCAACCAGAAAACCGGGAATCGGAATGCTGAGTAAATACATTTATGGGAATTATGATCTTGAAAATTCCTATGTAATTGGTGATCGAAGTACAGACGTTCAACTTGCTAAAAATCTGAAATCTAAAGCGATTTATCTTAATCAAAACTTAAATAGTGAAGCTGAGCTGTCTACAACAAAATGGTCAGAGATTTATCAGTTCTTAAAATCCGGAATGCGAAAGGCTAAAGTCTCCCGAAAAACCAATGAAACCGACATTGAAATTGAAGTCAATCTTGACGGAAACGGAAAATCAGATATTTCAACCGGGCTTCATTTTTTCGATCACATGCTGGATCAGATTGCAAGACACGGAAATATGGATTTAACGATTAAAGTAACAGGTGATCTTGCTGTAGATGAGCACCACACTATTGAAGATACAGGAATTGTTCTGGGAGAAGCTATTTTAAAAGCTTTAGGAAAGAAAAAAGGGATTGAAAGATATGGTTTCCTGCTTCCGATGGACGACTGCCTTTCCCAGGTGGCCATTGATTTCGGCGGAAGGCCGTGGTTGGTGTGGGATGCTCCTTTTAAACGCGAAAAAATAGGAGATGTGCCTACAGAAATGTTTTTTCATTTCTTTAAATCCTTTACAGACGCTTCAAAATCTAATCTTAATATCAAAGCAGAAGGAGATAATGAGCACCACAAAATAGAATCCATATTTAAAGCCTTTGCAAAAGCCGTTAAAATGGCCGTAAACCAATCTGATAGTAATTACAGTTTACCTTCTACAAAAGGAAGTTTATAAATATGATTGCCATAATAAAATACAACGGAGGGAATGTAAATTCTGTCCAGAATACCCTCAACAGACTAAAAGTTGATTCAGTAGTAACTGATGATCCGGAGCAGATCCTAAAAGCTGATAAAGTGATTTTTCCAGGGGTTGGAGAGGCTTCATCTACCATGAAACTGTTGAAAGAAAGAGAACTTGATCTTTTGATTCCCAGCCTTAAGCAGCCTGTTTTAGGCATATGTCTGGGAATGCAGCTGATGTGTAAAGATAATGAAGAAGGAAATACAGAAGGAATGGGAATTTTTGATATCAGCGTCAGAAAATTCCCCGCAAAGGATATTGTACCGCACATGGGCTGGAATACCTTTTCAGGACAGCCATCACCGCTTTTTGCGGGGATTGAAATGAACAGTGATGTGTATTTTGTTCACAGCTATTATTGTGAGCTTTCGGACTTTACAACTTCTGTCTGTGATTACATTCTGCCATTCAGCGCCTCATTGCAGAAAGACAATTTCTATGCAGTACAGTTTCACCCTGAAAAGTCTGGAATGGTAGGAAATCAGATTGTTAAGAACTTTATAAATATATCATGATGAAAATAATTCCGGCTATTGATATTATTGACGGCAAATGTGTCCGTTTATCAAAAGGAGATTACAGTACAAAGAAAATATATAATGAAGATCCCGTAGAAGTGGCGAAGGAATTTGAAAGTTTCGGCATTCAGTTTCTTCACCTGGTGGATCTTGACGGGGCCAAATCCAAACACATTGTCAATCAGAAGGTCCTGAAAAACATTGCACGTTCAACTTCCCTGCATATTGATTTTGGAGGAGGATTAAAGACTCATGAAGATATTGAGACAGCTTTTAATTCAGGGGCAAAGCAAATTACTTTGGGAAGTATTGCCGTTCAGAATCCCGAATTTTGCTATGAAATGATTCAAACATACGGTTCTGAGAAGATTATTTTAGGAGCAGACTGTGACAACAGGAAAATTAAGACCTCCGGATGGCTTGAAGAAAGTGATAATGACATTGTAGACTTCATCCTTCAATATCAGGAAAAAGGAATACAAACTGCAATATGCACCGACATTGCAAAAGATGGTATGCTGGAAGGGCCGTCCACAGGACTGTATATTGAGATCTTATATAAAACTTCAGTGAAACTGGTGGCGAGCGGCGGAATTTCCGGGATCGCTGATGTCTATAAAATGAAAGATATTGGTTGTGCAGGGACAATTATTGGAAAAGCAATTTACGAAGGAAAAATAAGCTTACAACAACTTCAAAATTTTATTGAAAATGCTTAAGAAAAGAATTATTCCATGTTTAGATATCAAAGATGGAGCTACGGTAAAAGGAATCAATTTTGAAGGCCTGAAAAATGCAGGAGATCCTGTAGAACTTGCTAAAAAATATGAAAGAGAAGGCGCAGATGAGCTTGTATTCCTTGATATTACGGCAACTATTGAAAACAGAAAAACCTTTGTAGACCTGGTAAAGGAAATAGCCAAAGAACTCAGTATTCCATTTACTGTAGGAGGAGGAATTTCATCTGTGGACGATGTAAGGAAGCTTTTGGAAGCTGGAGCGGATAAGATTAGCATCAATTCATCGGCTGTAAAAAATCCTGAGCTTATTTCAGATTTAGCCAGAGAATTTGGAAGCCAGTGCGTTGTGGTAGCCATTGATACAAGACAGATAGGGGCAAAAGATCTGGTTCACGTTAAAGGAGGAAGAGAAGCTACCGAACTTTCTACCTTAGAATGGGCAAAACAGGCTGAATCCCTGGGAGCAGGAGAAATACTCCTGACCTCAATGGATGGTGATGGTACAAAAAATGGTTTCGATCTCCGTATCACAAAACTGGTTTCAGGAAATATAAGTATTCCTGTGATTGCTTCCGGAGGTGCCGGTACTGCGGATGACTTTGTTCAGGTATTTAATGAAACAAAAGCTACGGGAGGATTGGCAGCCAGTATTTTCCATTTTAATGAAATAGGTATTCAGGATTTAAAACAACAATTAAAAACTCAAAAAATAGAAGTACGATGAAAATAGATTTTAACAAAGATAACGGACTTGTTCCTGCAGTTATTCAGGACAACAGAACCTTACAGGTATTGATGTTAGGCTACATGAACGAAGAAGCTTATGAAAAGACTAAAAAAGAAGGAATAGTTACCTTTTTCAGCCGCTCCAAAAACAGGCTCTGGACAAAAGGTGAGGAATCCGGGAATTTCTTAACAGTAAAAAGTATTGACATCGACTGTGATCAGGATACCATTTTAATTAAAGCTGTTCCAAAGAATGTGGTTTGCCACACAGGAAGTTTCAGCTGTTTCGGAGAGAAGAATGCGAAAGGGTTTCTGTATGAACTGGAAGAAAAGATTTCTCAGAGAATAGATACCAAAGCGGAAGATTCTTATACCTATTCACTCTATCAGAGAGGAATTAATAAAATGGCTCAAAAAGTGGGAGAGGAAGCTGTAGAATTGGTAATTGAAGCGAAAGATAACGATGAAAAGCTCTTTAAGAATGAAGCTGCAGATCTTTTGTATCACTTCCTTATATTGTTGAAAGCCAAAGGCTATTCTTTGGAAGAAATTGAGAAGATTCTTAAAGACAGAAATAAATAAAACCTTTTATTTTAAAGGTTTTTTCGCCACAATACGAAAAGATGACAAAGTCAAATGTAATATTGAAACCTAATATATGACGATTATCAGTTCATGTTAATAAAATAAATTATAATGATCATAATTGTTGATTATTTTATTTAAATACTTTGATTGAATTCATTTAAAACTATATCGGAAAGTAGCCTGTTAAAACGATCAAATTAAGGAAGAAGCTAAAAACCGTACTTTTGTTTTTAATTATTCTAAATAACACTAAGTATGAATAAATCTATTTTCTTAATCGGAAGCCTTGTCACGTTTTTACAGGTGGCTGCCCAGAAAAAAGATTCATTAGAACAAAGCAGGCTGGATGAAGTGATCGTTACCGCTTCAAGAGCTCCGGAAGTTGTGAAGAAAACGGCTTCTACGGTTAATATCATCAATAAAAAAGAAATCGAGCAGCAATCAATGATTTCTGCCGATCTCAGTAATATTCTTGCCTATAAAGTGCCCGGATTGGCATTTGGAAACAACCTGGTAAGCAACAGAGGGCAGACCTTAAGAGGAAGAAATGTTCTGATTATGATTGATGGAATTCCACAATCCAGTCCTTTACGTAATAATGACAGAGAAATCCGAAGTATTGATCCGTCCGTTGTAGAAAGGATCGAAGTGGTGAAAGGAGCAACCTCCATTTATGGAAACGGTGCGGAAGGTGGAATCATTAATTATATAACTCAAAAAAGTACGTCCAATACAATATTTTCAGGAAGAACCGTATTAGGTTTTACCAGCCATGATTTGTTTAATAACAAGATGTTCAAATCAGATGGGGGTGCAGGGTACAGAATTTCACAAAGTTTCTTCGGTAAAGCAGGTAAGTTCGATTATCTGGTGAATGGAACTCTTACACAAAACGGAGTAAAAATAGACGGTGAGGGTTTGGTTCAGAATCCAAGATATGGATTGGGGGAAACGGCTGTCAATAATATTTTCGCGAAAATTGGATATGATCTTAATGAGAATAACAGATTGGAAGCGATGTATAATTATTATTCCAGTCTGCAGGATTCCAAATATATTTTAGATCTTGGAAAATATGGCGAACGGCCTTCTACCGGTAAATTAGGAGACAGAGAAGGAGTGAAAGAAGGGACAAGATATAACCACAACGGATATCTTAAATATATCAATAAGAATATTTTCCGTAATACCACGCTTAACACGACCTTGTATTTTCAGGACTTTTATACGATTTACGATTACAGAAATGCTCCAAGATGGAAAACAGGGGGACAATCCGCTATTTTAGAGAAAAAATACGGTTTCAGAGCTGATTTTAATACTGAATTTGGAAAAGAGAAAGGGCTGAAAGGTTCACTGACCTATGGTCTGGATCTTTTAAATGAAAAAACAAGCCAGCCGCTGGTTGACGGAAGAATGTGGGTTCCTGAAATGGATATGCTGGCTGCAGCCCCATTTGTACAGGGAAAATTATTCCTTACCGATCATCTTACGGTAAAGGCAGGAGTACGATGGGATAAAATGTCCGTAAAAGTTCCGGATTATACTACGCTGCCTTCTAACAAAGATGTTCCATTCCATGTGGAAGGAGGAAAATTACATTATTCAAACCTGTCTTATAATGTAGGTGTGAGCTATGTGGCATTTGATTTCTTCCAGCCTTTCACCTCATATTCCAGAGGGTTTAATATTTATGATTTAGGGCGTGTCCTTAGAGATGCAAAGAGCAATGTCTTAAGCGAAATCAATACCGATCCTGTAGTTATTGATAATTATGAAATAGGTTTCAACAGTAAAATCGGGCAGTATGTAGATTTTTCAGCCAGTTATTTTTATAATTATTCCAAGCTGGGAGCGGATCTTGTTTCCCTAAACGGATTCTGGACTCCGCTTCGTGCCCCTCAGTACATTAACGGAGTGGAATTGGCCGTGAATGTCTATCCTGCACAGGGTTTAACAATCGGAACCAATTATACCTACCAGGAAGGAAAAGTAGATGTGAAAAATGACAACAGCTACGAAAAATACCTGAGCGGTTTAAGAATTGCACCTGCAAGATTGAATTCTTTCGTTAAATGGAATGATCGAGCTCAAAAATTACAGTTGGGAGTGTATCACATGTACTCATTTAAAAGAGATCAATTTGAGCCTGCTGCCTCTGGAAAGTATGATGAAGGAGAAGGTCCTGTGAAAAGCTTTAACCTTTTCAATTTTCAGGGAAGCTATAAACTGAATAAACTCCTGACAGTTGGACTTGGAATAGAGAATGTTTTCAATACTTCTTATTTCACGCCTACTTCAATGTATACCGCCCGTGACGCAGAATATGTCCGCGGAAACGGAAGATATTATACGGTTTCTCTTAGTTTTAATTATTAACTTTTTATAAAACGAGCCCTTTTCTATTTTGAAAGGGGCTGTTTTTTTAGATTAAATTATAGGGTATCTTTTAATCATACTATTTGAAATAATGTTTATTTTAGGAATTTAAAAATAAACTCCTGCATATGATTAACGAGTTACAGAAAGCTCAGGATCTAATGAATGATGGGCAATATATGCCTGCCGTTACTATTTTGCAAAATATAAATGGATTATCTCCAAAAGCTGAAAACTATAGATTATTGTTTATGGCAAATTGTTGGTATAAGTTGGGAGAATATCAATGGGCTACTGATATTTCTGATAATTTATTACAAAAAGATGAGCATAATGAGCTGGCTTCTCAGATGAAATATTTGTCCTGCTGTGAGCTCAAAGATTTTGATAACGCTTTAGAAGAAATAGTACGTTTTTTATCATTTAATGAAGCGGATATTTATAAAGTAACTTTGGAGGAATTATTAACAGATATCAAAAATGGCTTTATTAATGAACAGGCTATTGTTTCTAAAATCAAAGAACTGGCGCTAAAAAATAACTGTTTGAAATGAAAAATATTTAAACACATTCCTCAGTTAATAAAAACAGCAGGAATATTCCTGCTGTTTTTTAATTATAAACTAATTGATCTTTTATCTTTCAATCATAATATTCTTAACAAGTGTTTCTTCGCCTACTTTCAAAACTCCAATATACACTCCGTTTTGTAACCGGGAAACATCAATCTTTCTTTCATTATTGACTTTCAGAAGAGATCTTCCCAAAGAATTACTGATCTCAAAACTGAAGTTGGTTTCCTTAGAATCAGGTAGATCAATATTTAAGACATTATTGGCAGGATTTGGATAGATTTTTACCGCTTCTAATGAGTTTTTAGCTGCAGTTTTGCTCATTGTGGTAGTTGCCGTTGCAAAATGCTGTAATGCCCCCACAGTAGCCTTCCCGATATTATAAACATAAACAGGATCCATATTGGTAAAGGTATCTTTTGAAGAGTGGGGATAGGTACTTCTGATCCTTTCAAAATATCCTGTAATTACTTCACCTTTCTGTTCAAAAGGAATATAATCCGTATCAGCTGCAGGATCTACCGCTGTCTGAAGAGGAGAGTAGAGCGCTGTACAGTTTCTCAACTGCTGAGTCACTGCCGCGGAAGCTGCATTATTGCTGGAAACGCCCCCCTGATCTTCATCACAGTACACGGTGTTGTTATTATTTCCTTTTACACCGCCTACCTGGTCCAGATTGAAGACCAGCTTGATATCCAATTTGCGGACACCTCCCTGATATACCACATTATTTACATAATGGCTGCTTCCTTTTAACCCTTGTTCTTCACCGGAAAAATGGATAAACTTAATAGAATATTCAGTTGGAACATTTCTTAAAATTCTTGCCGCTTCAAGAATAATAGAGGTTCCGCTGCCATTGTCATTCACTCCCGGTCCGTAAATGGTGTCGAAATGCCCGCAGATAATGACATACTTGTTAGGATAAAGCGTTCCGGTTTTGGTAATAATTAAATTTTTGGAGCTCGTACTTCCGAAAGTAAAAGGACTTTCTACAATCTGGCTGGCGGTATAGCCATAAGAAGTGTACTTGTTTTTGATCCAGTTCAGCGTGTTGGTATTGGCTACAGAACCAGTAGTTTTTACGCCTAAATTACTAAACTCCTGAAGATTGGCAGTAATATTGGCCTGGGTAACCATATCCGCTCTGTCTTTGTAAGCCTGGATAAAACTTTGAGCCCCGATGTACTGCATCACAAATGCAGTGCACAAAAGTGTTGTGAATTTTTTCATATAAATAATATTATTTTGGTGACACGAATGTAGTAAATAAATCACAATAAAGTGTTTAATATTGTAAATTAAATGAAAATTAATTATGAATATCATATCAGTTCATCGGTATGTATTGGGAATACTTCAATCAGAGGTAAAAAGAAAACCCCTGAAGCTATTCAGAGGTCCTTATTAACAAAGTCTTACAGTAAATTATCTTTCGATCATCACTTTTCTTACCACAGTTTGTTCTCCGGCTTTTAAAACCCCGAGGTAAGCACCGTTTTCCAATCCCGAAACATTGATTTTTGTTTCATTGGTTCTCTTGAAAATAGATCTTCCCTGGAAATCGGTAACTTCAAAAGTGAAATTCTTAATCCCGGAATTAGGAAATTCAATGTTAATGAAATCCTTTGCAGGATTTGGGTAAATTTTTATGTCTTCAAGGCTGTTTTTTACAACCGTTTCATGGGTTCCCAATGTTCCTGTAGCAACCGCAAAATGCTGCAAAGCTCCCACAGATGCTTTTCCTATATTATAAATGTAAACAGGATCTGTATTGGCAAAAGTGTCATTCACGGTATGGGGATAGGTACTTCTGATTCTCTCAAAGAAACCGGTAATCACTTCACCTTTCTGCTCAAAAGGAATATAATCGGTGGCTTCCGCAGGATCTACCGCCGTCTGAAGAGGAGAGTAAAGTGCTGTACAGTTTCTCAGCTGCTGAGTCACGGCAGCAGAGGCCGCATTATTTGAAGAAAGTCCTCCCTGATCTTCATCACAGTAAACGGTATTGTTATTATTTCCCATTACACCGCCTACCTGATCCAGATTAAAGACCAGTTTTATATCTAAAACTCGGGTCCCTCCCTGATAAGCCACGGTATTAGCATAATGCGTGCTCCCCAACAGTCCCTGTTCTTCACCGGAAAAATGGATGAATTTTATAGAATATTCTGTTGGTACATCTTTCAGAATCCTTGCGGCTTCAAGCAGGATAGAGGTTCCGCTTCCATTATCATTAACGCCCGTTCCGGTAATGCTGTCGAAATGTCCGCAGATGATCACATATTTATTAGGGTAAACGGTTCCTGTTTTAGTAATTATAAGATTTTTAGAAGTATAACCTCCCAGAGTAAAAGGATCTTCTACGATCTGATTGGCTGTATATCCGTAAGAAAGATATTTGGTTTTGAGCCATTCCAGAGCGTTATTGTTAGCTGTAGTACCTGTTTTTTTTACGCCCAACAGAGCAAAATCCTGAAGAGCGGTGGTAATATTGGTTTGGCTGACCATATTCGCTCTGTCCTGATAAGCCTGAATGAAACTTTGGGCATTCATATTGCATACAGCAACAGAAGCGAGTAAAAAAGTAGAAATTTTCTTCATTGCATGATTCCGATCCATTAATACTGATAAAAATTAAGCTCAAATCAGTATTCAGGCTCCTATTATTTTATTATTTATTGATGATTATTTTTTTTGTGGTATTTCCATTTTCTGTCTTAACGGTAACCATATAAACTCCGTTTTTAAGGCCTGAAGTATTTATTTTTTCTTTGTTTTCGACATGTAAAACGGAATTTCCCACCATATCATTAATTTCAACCGTAAATTGTTTTACCTTTTGCTGAAATTCTATCGTTATAAGATCCTTTGCCGGATTGGGATAAACTTTTACTGTTTCTGCTGAGTTCTGTGTGGTTTCTCTGACGCTCAAAAGACTGCTCGCTGGAGTAGCGACTGCGAAATGCTGCAATGCCCCCACGGCAGCTTTCCCTACATTGAAAACATACACCGGATCAAGGTTGGCATAAGTATCACTTACCGTATGTTGGTTATTGCTTTCGATGGTTTCATAAAATCCGGTAATGGTATATCCTTTAGCTTCAAAAGGCATATAATCTGAGTTGTAGGCATGAGAAAGATTGGTCTGAAGAGGAGAGTAAAGGGTAGTGCAGGTCATCAGCTCCTGAGTCATCGTATTTGATATTGCATTGTTGGAAGACAATCCGCCCTCATCTCTTTCACAGTTGATTGTATTGTTGTTATTTCCTATAAGACCTCCTACCTGATCAATATTTAAAACAAGTTTGATGTCCAGAACGCGGGTGTTTCCCTGATAAGCCACATTGCTTACATAATGGCTGCTCCCTACGAGACCTTGCTCTTCTCCGGAAAAATGGATGAACTTAATAGAATATTCTGTAGGAACATCTTTCAGAATCCTCGCTGCCTCAAGAAGAATAGAAGTTCCGCTGCCATTATCACTTACCCCAGCTCCAACAATGGTGTCATAATGACCGCAAATGATCACGTACTTGTTAGGGTAAAGCGTTCCGGTTTTGGTAATAATGAGATTCTTTGAGGTATTACCTGCATACGTGAAGGCATCTTCAGAAAAGTCACTTGCTGTATATCCATAAGAAAGGTATTTGTTTTTTAGCCAGTCAAAAGCATTATTATTAGCTGCAGTACCGGTTTTTTTTACACCCAGTCCTGCAAACTCCTGAAGGTTGGTGTTGATATTGGTTTGGGTTACCATATCTGCCCTGTCTTTATAAGCCTGGATAAAACTCTGTGCGCCAATAGTTTGTAATGCAGAAGAAGCCAGCAAAAAAACTGCAATTTTTTTCATTGTAGATACTTTCTTTAGAGATTGCTAATATAATAATAAATCGTCATTTATTATTAATTATTAAGACTGTACTGATGATATTATTTGTTGTTTTAATAATTATAGATCTTTTTCTTGTATTTTGTATTATGCTGCTTTTATGTTCGCTTAATATCTTGTATTTGTTTATATTTTACTTTTATTTTAAATTTTTTATGTTTATTTTTTATTAATTCATTCTTAAATTTTAAATGTTTCAATGTTGAGATGATAAAATTTGCTGAAAATTACGATCCACTAAAAAGGAATTTTACATTAATAAAAAGGTAAAATCGGGGAGTATAGAGCAAAAAAAATCCCGGATAAATCCGGGACCTATATTGATAACAAAATCTATTCTACATTATTTTACTTGATCTACAACAGCTTTGAAAGCTTCAGGGTGATTCATTGCTAAATCTGCTAAAACTTTTCTGTTAAGTTCGATGTTGTTCTTTTTAAGAGCTCCCATAAATTGAGAGTAAGACATTCCGTGCTCTCTGGTTCCCGCGTTGATACGAGTGATCCAAAGTGCTCTGAAATTTCTTTTCTTCTCTTTTCTACCACGGTAAGCATATTGCATTGCTTTTTCTACCGCGTTTTTAGCTACAGTCCAAACGTTCTTTCTTCTTCCGAAGAAACCTTTAGCTTGCTTAAAAATTTTCTTTCTGCGAGCTCTTGAAGCTACGGCATTTACTGATCTTGGCATAATTTAAATTGTTTTTTTGAAAAGGGCGGCAACTGATGTTACTCTTATTTGCACCGTTTCAGGGTTAAATTGTTGAATTTTTTTTGAATTCTTATAAACCGAATATAGATTTATAAAAACTACTTAATGGCTAATTGACGTTGAACACTTTTCTCGTCCACTTTAGCTACGTAAGAAGTAGTAGTAAGATTTCTCTTCTGCTTAGTTTCTTTCTTAGTTAAGATGTGGCTTTTGTAAGCATTTTTTCTTTTGATCTTACCAGAACCAGTAAGAGCAAAACGCTTTTTAGCACCTGATTTCGTTTTTAATTTTGGCATTGTTTTGCTTTTTTATTGTTTTTGTTATCAATATCTGTTTTGGTTACTCCTAAAGACATTAGGAATAATAGTGTGCAAAGATACGAAAAAAATCAATTCGAGCTTTCATAATCTTTGGTTTTATCCTATTTATATAAAAAACCGCCTCTGTAAAGAAGCGGCTATAGGTCTGGAAATTGTTTTTTTTACAGGAAGTCTTCCACTATAATGTCATTTCTTTCTTCATTATTTCCACCTAAAACAACTTTAATTCTGAAACCTGTAGGAATAGCTGCTCCCGCTCTTGAATATAGCTGAAGTTTCACATGCGGATTGGCTACGTAATAATTAACAGCAGTATTAGAGCTCCACAGCGGGCTTCCATCTCTGTAGATGACCATATTTCCATCGTTCTGCACAATAAGAGACGGAGTACCCGTACTTCTGTACGTATTGGAATGCCATAATACAGTATTCAGTCCTGGTCTTTCTCTGTAGAGAACCAGGTTGTTATCGGTTTGCATAATGAATCGGTAAGTGCTTCCGTTGTATTCCATGCTGATAGATTGTCCCGCACTCAATGTCTGAGGATGATTGGTAGATTCCTTTAAAAGTTTGTAGCGTGTAAGATCTATGATACCACGGGATGCGTTCTTTGCATCTGCGTTAGAGCTTTTCTCAATGGTTGTATTCATGTTCACAGGGTCAAGATCGTTATCCTGAGCACAAGATGCCAGAAGCATCGGAAGACTTAATAAAGTCAGTAATTTGGTTTTCATACGTTTAATTTAACAGCACGAATTTAATAATAAAAACCATTAAATCACAAATTCGGGATTAAACTTATATTAATAAACCCTTTATTTAAGGTGTTTCTTAATTATATTTAAAACACTGTTCAGTGTATTGAGTTGAAGAATCATCACTTTTGCAAATGATGATTTCGGGATATTTTAACACAAATTAGTTATGATTGAAAATACAGGAAATGGTGATGTTGGTTTATTTTGTTTCTATAGTTGATTAAAATCATGAAAAATATTCATTATTCTCTTTCTAGAACAATACTTTCTAAAGACATTTTGTTGTTTGGGGTAATAGAAATGCTCAGATGCCCGTCTTGATAAGAAATACGAGTCTTAATATCTATATTTTTACCTGTTAATCTTTGTACAGTCCAGTTCCCTTGTAAAATAGAATCAACATATAAAGTATATGTTTTTCCTTTATCCATTGTTTTTATCAGTTGATGTTCGGAAAATGTGCATATATCTTCTGAAGCAGCATTGAAAAAATATCCGGGAATCGTTAAGGTATTTCCATTTTTTTTAATACCTGTATTTTTTCCATATTTATTGAAAAATAGAGTGTATTCCAGCCCTCCAGCTTTTGTTTTTACTTTAACATAGTCTTTGTTAAAGAACTTATTGGCTTTCATCTGTTCACCAATATTAAAGTTGGGCTCATCACCTACATGGAAAATCATAATGTCAGGATTTCTTTTTATAACGTAATTGGCATCTCCCAGTTCATGGGCTAAAGCTCCGCTTCCAAAGTTTTTGGGCGGGTGCCTTGGAATATAATAATCATTCAGGCCAAGCATGTCTATGGCTGGCAGTTCTGAAGAATAGGGAATAGATCCGGCAGACGTTACAGCAATAAGAGTTTGATGAGGAAAAGTTTCTTTTAAAATTTCTCCCAGTTTTATTCCTTTGAACTCCCATCTTTCGTCAACCGCATTTTTATTGTCTGTTATTTTAGTTTGAATGAAAATATTGGCAATGAGAAGAATAATGATGATAAAGCTTACTTTCTTTGATTGCAGATTAATCTTTTTGACATATTGAAATCCAAAAATAATAGCGAAAACAAATAAAATAAGGACTACATAATAATGCCTGAACGCTGGAAAAATATCACCGCCAACTGATGTTACATAACCAATCCAGGCTGTAATAACCAATAACAAATAATAGCCAAAAAGTTTTTTTTGTTGTACAAGATAATAAAGGGAAGCTACTCCCAGTCCGGACAAAAGAAGGGTTCCCCAAAATGCTTTGAAGTTATAAAAACCACCGCGAAGAATATGATGAATAGTCACTTTCACCTTTACCAGTGCGGTATTTGGAACCAGTTCACCGTAAAAATTATATCGAAAGGCGAGCTGCCCCAGGAGGAATATTGTAGGAATTATAGCTGTTGCCAGCCCTATTCTGATAAATTGACTTTTATTTCGTCCCAAAGTAATCAATAAAAATCCGGATGTTAAGATCGTAAACAGGAAACCGTCAGGTCTGGTAAGTGCTAAAAGTCCAAGCCAAAGAGATAAAAGATAAATTGTCTTGAAGCTATTGCCATTGATGATTTTGGATACTTCAATCAAAGTTAAAGTCAACAGGAAAGCATATAAAGGCTGTTCAAGCCCTCCGATAGCCCAGACCGTGAAACATGGCGTTGTCACCAATAACAGCAGGGCAGGGAAAACATATTCCTTTTTACTATTCTGCTGATTCTTGCAATAATATAGAATGGCTCCCAAAGTTCCCAATGAACATAGAATACCTAAAATTCTTGCAGCAAGAATCAGATCTATGCCCAGTTTGCCCAATGCAGAAACGCCCAATACCCAAAGTAAGTTAGAATAGCCTTCTACAGGGTGGCCGTCATTCCAGGTGAGGCCTTTCCCTTCTATAAAACGCTGTGCATAGCGTAGGGATATTAAACTGTCATCTGAAAAAAAAGGATCGTAATAATAGCATCCAAAACAAAATAACAGGACGGCAAGAAAAAAAAAGGATAGATATCCTAGCTTCATAGATGATTCTGTTTATAGC
This sequence comes from Chryseobacterium culicis, assembly GCF_900108365.1. GTDB lineage: Bacteria > Bacteroidota > Bacteroidia > Flavobacteriales > Weeksellaceae > Chryseobacterium > Chryseobacterium culicis. The sequence goes on from NZ_FNWQ01000002.1 coordinate 529,636, forward strand.
GGAGCTTCCCAAACTTTTTAGGAATAGCCAGTGCAAAATAACGAAAATAAAAAAGCTGCAGACAAATTTTATCTGCAGCTTTTACTTTATATCAGAATTATTATGATTTTATAAACTCAAGAAGATCTCTGTTAATCGTTTCTGCTTCTGTTGTAGGCATTCCATGAGGAAAACCAGGATAAGAAATTAATTTCCCGTTTTTAAGAAGGGTAGCAGCCACTTTACCTGTTGTTTCAAAAGGAACAATCTGGTCATCTTCTCCGTGCATTACCAATACAGGTACGTCTACACTTTTAAGATCTTCTGTGAAATCTGTCTCAGAGAATGCTTTTACACAATCGTAATGAGCTTTGATAGAACCGCTCATTCCCTGTCTCCACCAGTTTCTCTGAATTCCTTCAGAAACGTTGGCACCTTCTCTGTTATATCCATAGAAAGGGAAAGTGATATCAATAAAGAATTGTTGTCTGTGCTTTGCCGTATTATTTCTGATATCATCAAAAACAGAGATTGGAACTCCGTTCGGGTTATTCTCATTTTGAACCATAATAGGAGTAACAGCACTTACCAAAACAGCTTTTGCAACTCTTCCGTTCCCATGTTTTGCTACATATCTGATCACTTCACCACCTCCGGTAGAGTGTCCTACATGAATTACATCTTTTAAATCCAGAGCTTCAACAATTTCTGCGACATCAGATGCATAAGTATCCATATCGTGTCCGTAAGGAGTCTGCTCGGATCTTCCGTGTCCTCTTCTGTCATGAGCAATTACTCTATACCCCTGTTCCAGGAAAAAGAACATTTGTGCATCCCAGTCATCACTTGATAATGGCCAGCCGTGGTGGAAGAAAATTGGTTGTCCTTTTCCCCAGTCTTTGTAATAAATTTCTGTTCCGTCTTTTAATGTAAGTGTGCTCATTGTTTCTTTTTTTATTGATTAATAAATAGTGTATCTGATTTTTATATTCACAAATTTAGATAGAAAATAATCACTATATCTTGATCTAAGATAATAATTGATGAATAATTTAAAGAAAATAATAACAAATAAATAATATAAAAAGTAGAAATCAGTTGAAAATCTTTTTGTTACATTAAGTAGTACTGCATTTCTGTATCCGGAATTCATCTTAATGTAACACCTGCACAGAAATACATCAAAAAACCACTATAATCAGGGATTTTTTTATCAAACGGGTTTGGTTACCTTTACCCGCAGATTTACGGTGAAAAATCTTATGATTTTCCCTTTTGATTTTGATAACTTTTATAGCTTTCTTTTTCACATCCAATTCAATGATAAATTCTTATTTCGAAAAACACCACGATAAAAAGTATGGGTAAAAACAGTAGCCAAATAAAATGGAGTGAAGAAGAAGCTGTAAAAGTAATTCCCTATATTTGCGTGCTTTACTATACTATAACTTAATAAAGACAAGGGGTTGATGCGCAGGATATTATTTATTTTACTTATTTGTCCGCTTTTTTTACAGGCACAGGATGTTTTAAGCAAATTAGAGAAGGAATACAGCCATGCATTAAATATTTCAGAACAGCTGAATCTGGCCCCCAAATATGCGACAGCCTTATTTTTTCATGATCTTAAGCCGAAGTCTTATCAGATTTTAGAGACCAATATATCCCTTGCTGCAAAACAGGCAGATGGAAAGTATGCTGCTATTTTATATGCAGTACAGGCCATGAATTACCGGCTGGATAACAAAACAGCCGAATGTTCGAAAAGTCTGGATCTGTCAAGGGTTTACAGCTTAAAGACAAATAGTAATGAAGCTAAAGGCTATTTTAATTACGCAAAGGGCTGGATTCTGACCCGTAATAATAAAATAACAGATGCTGTTGCTGCTTATCTCAAAGCAATCGACTATTTTGAAAACTCACCAACGACTTCCACTTTGTACGGACGATTTGGCAATACGGCAAAGGAGCTATCTGCCATTTATTCTGATCTGAATGAATATCAGCTGGAAGAAAAATACAGCAAACAGTTTCTACTGCTGGCTTCCAAACAAAATGATCCCAATCTTATCTTCGATGCCTACATGCGGATGGGCTATGTATATGAACAAAAATATGCACAGGAGCCATCCAATACTGCATTTAGGAATAAAACGGAGCAGTATTATTTACAGGCCATTGCTACTTTCAATAAAAATAAAGATGCTATGCTTAGCAGAAACAGCCTTTCCTATGCTGCCATCAATTTAGCAAATTTATATACGGGGTTTGACAGCAATAAGGCAATGCAATATGCACAGCTTGCTAATAAAGTAAGTTTGGAAATAGGTGATGCTATTCATATTGCTTCTTCATTTGGAATTTTAGCAGAATTGGCATTACAGAATAAAAATTATGATTTAGCCAAGTCTTATTTCCTGAAAGCTTCTATGGAAATTGGAAAAAGCCCGGTAAGAAATCATTTGATAGAATTATCTATTCTTGAATCTCTCTCCAGAATCAGCGAAGAGCAGGGCAATTATAAAGAAGCGCTGGCATATTATAAAAGTTATGTAGACAAATACAAAAGTGTTTATGACCAGGAAAAACTGGATGTTACCAAAAGACTGGAATCTCAGTTTGATAAAGAAAGACAGGAGCAGAAGTACATTAAGTTACAGCTGGAAAGTGATAAAAAAGCACAGGAAATTAAGTTGATCAACATCCTTCGGGCACAGCGTGAACAGGTATACAATAACTTAAAACTGGTAGAAGAAAATCAGCGTGAAAGACTGAAATTCTCAGAGCTTGAATCCGAGAAAAAGGAGCAGCAGCTTCACCTGGCAAAATTAGAAACCCAGCAAAAGAACAACGATATCAATACTTTTAAAAAGCTTTTGGCATTCAAGGAAAAGATCAATACGTACTATATCTTTTTTATTGTCTTTTTTATTGTTTTGATTCTCTTATTGCTGTATGCCTATAAACAGCGCGCAAAATCTATGAAACAAAGAGACGAACTGCATGCTTTAGCTTTAGAAAAAGAGAAACAAAACTCGAAAATATCTACGCTTACCGCATTGCTGGAAGGGCAGGAGCAGGAGCGTGGCCGTCTTGCCCGCGATCTCCATGACGGATTGGGAGGGTTGCTTTCAGGAACGAAACACCAGTTGTCTTATCTTACTCCTCATCAGTCAGAAAATATAGAAGAAGGAATTTCAAAATCTATAGGCCAGATTGATGAAGCGGTCGAGGAGCTAAGGCGTGTAGCCCACAATTTAATGCCGGATTTATTACTGAAATATGGCTTGGAAGCCGCTATTCAGGACTTTGCCTCCCGTGTATCCAATAGCGCATTAGAAATTCATACAGAATTTATCAATTACAGTAATTCTATATCACAGGAAAAGCAGCTTATTGTTTACAGAATTATTCAGGAACTGGTTAATAATGCCATAAAGCACGCTCATACTTCCGAGATTATTGTACAGATTAGTGAAGAAGAAAATCTGTTAAACCTTATAGTGGAGGACAACGGTAATGGTTTTGATCCTAAAAGCTTAAGTATGAGAAAAACAGCAGGTTTTCATAATATAGAAATCAGAGTTCAATTTTTAAAAGGAACGATGAATATCACCTCCGAACCTAATGTCGGTACCAGTGTAGAACTTCAAATTCCTATTCTTTAATATGATAAAAGTAGCCATCACAGACGATCATCCACTTCTACTAGAAGGGCTTAAAAATATTTTAGGAAACAGCAGTACCATAGATGTTGTAGATTGTTTCAGAAATGTTTCCGAAATGAATGCAGGCCTTGCAAAACAGGCGGTTGATATTTTACTGCTGGATATCAATCTGGCAGATACCAACAGTATCGAAATCATCAGGCCTGTCAAGAAAAAATACGGCAATCTTCAGATTATTATCCTGAGTGTTCATAATGAACTGCCTGTAATCAACAGCTCACTGGCAGAGGGGGCTTTGGGATATATACAAAAGAATGCGTCTGTTTCTGAGATTCTGGAAGGAATTACTGCCGTCTATGAAGGAAAGCGGTTTCTTTGCTCACAAACGAGGTCTGTTCTTGAGAAAAAATCAGTGGATGGGCTCAATCATGTTCCAAAGCTGACGAGAAGGGAGAAGGAAATTCTGGGAGAAGCGGCAAAAGGTCTTACAACCAATCAAATGGCGGAAAAGCTTTTCATCAGCCCGCATACCGTGGAAAGCCACCGGAAGAATCTGATTGAAAAGTTTCAGACCTCCAATCTTAGCTCAGCCATAAAACTGGCGATAGAATACGGTTTAATTATTGAGTAAAACTATATACCACAAAAAGGCTGCTTACATGATGTAAACAGCCTTTTTCTTATATAATCAAATAATTGGTGTGTTTTAATCTTTGAATTTCAGCGCAGCCTGAAACAGGTTTTTCTTTCCTGTTAAATCATATTCGTCATTATATTCGGGCTGATACATCAGAATGAAAACGCTGCCGTTAAACTCCTTTAACGGAATGGGCTGATCTACCATGATATCATAAAATCTTGTAATCGTACGGGTAGCAGTCCATTGCTTTGCATTTCCTTTTGGGGTTTTATCAAATCGGTGATCTTTCGCATCTGTATAATACCAATAGGATGGCGCAGAATCCATCAGAAACATTTCTTTATCCTTATTGTAAAGCTCCTCTGCCATCCCTGTATTCTGGAACCACTGAACCTCTTCTGTGCCTAAAAGTCCCAGCGCTCCTGCATAGATATCCTTATTTGTAGTGGCACCCACTAAAAACCCTTCCAGATTGACAGCAGTAATTTCGAACTGAAAAGTTGATTTCTTCAGTTCATAAACATCATTCACCGGCTCAATTACTTTTCCGTCCTGTTTTACAACCACTTTTAAAGATTGTGCAAAAGCCATAAAACTCAGTAAACAGAAAAGAAGGGTCAAACTTAATTTTTTCATTGTATCTCTTTAAATAATTGCCGCAAAGATATTGGACTTTATCCCCATAAACACTGGCTGGTTTCAGGGGTTTTTAAATGGATTTCAATATGGATTTTTTAAAACAGATTAGCCTTCAACTGGATTTTGATATAAGCTGTTTTCCGGCTTTTACCGGAGACCGGAGAAGAATTAACAGGATAGACTTCCGCATAGAAGGTGTCATTATCTGTCCAGAATGCTTTTGTATCATCGGCTATTTTGAAGTTGGTGAAATTCACATACAACAGATTATCCTGTTTCTTTGTTTGTGGAAAATATTTGTAAATAACGAAATCGCTTCCCACATCGTTATTGGACGAAACAAAGGTAACCCAGCCTTTAGAAGGAAGTATCTGTGGATAGCCTTCTGTACTCAGCTCAAACATCACTGCGTTTTTTAAACTGAAAAAAGAATAATAGGAATCCATAACTTCATCAGAATTTTCTTTGAATACTTCAAGATTTAAATAGGATGATCTTCCTATATATTCATTGGCAAGCGGCCCGGTTTCTGTAGAAACGCTTTCGTGTTGTGTAATCATCTCTTCCCGGCCATTTTCTTTGTATACCCAATGATTATCCTGCAATTGTATACTCGGATTTTTTACCAGTCTTTCACCGATTTGTTTTTTAGAATTAGCTTTAAATTCCTGTTCTGAAATCTCCGTAATCGTTCCAAATTTCTTAAAGGATTTATTCTTCAAATCATCAGATTGTTTAAATGTGCTGCTTCGGATCTCATAAAGATCTGCTCCTTTTAGCGTAAGCTCATATGCAGGAGTAAATTCCGATTTCAGGACAAATGCTTCAATACTGTTCGAAATGTTGTTATTAATGCTGTAGTGAATGGAGTAGAAGTCTTCAAACTCTTCGAATCCGTAATAATTATCGAGTTTATGATAAGCCATTTTCAGATGGGCTGCTTCTTTATGCGGGGCCACAAAAAACTGTACGGAATCTTTATTGGTCAATAACTGAAATGGTACTTCCAGTACATTATCCACACCTTTTACTTTTTTGAAATCGGATAATGTTACAGACTTTTGCATAACTTCAGTTTCTGCTTTGTTCTTCTCTGAGGTTTTATTCTGCTCATTGCATCCCGCCAGAACCACCATTGAGGATAGAAAGAATTGATGGATGATTTTCATTTTTATATTTTTGCCAAATGTATAAGTATTCAGCCCGGCAGCCAACAAAACACCTGAATATGCGGAATAAATGGCTGAAAACAGGGATATATGAAGTGGCAGAATTTGAACAATTTTACAAAAACGATAAACCTCTTACTGTAATTTATTTATAAAAAATGAAAAACTTAATAATCAGCCTGTCTGTGGTGGCCGTCTTAGTGGCATCCTGTTCTCCTGCCACAGACAAAAAAGTGGAAAAAAATACTTCTGCAGATACTAAAAAAGAAGCTGCAGCATCTGCTGCCGAGCCAGAGAAGAATGATCCGGCAACAGTAGAAATACCGGCAGATTTTTCAAAGCTGGTTCCCATTGATCTGCTGAATACTAAAAGCACCAATGTATATGATAAGTATGGCATAGAATTCTCCGGAAACTGTTATTCTTGTGATCTGGCAAGCCTTTCTATAACAAAAAAGCAGATCAGATGGACGAATGTATGTGATGAAAAAGATACTTTTGAAATAGATGAATTTTCCTATTCTAATGAAGGAAAGAAAACGATCTTTAAAACACAGGAAAGAACTTACATCATAACCCAAATAGACAAAGCACCTGTCTATGAGCTTGTCATAGAAGGTAAAAAGCTTGATTTAAAAAATAAAAGGATTTCCAGGTATTTTACCACCGAGAAAGCGCTGCCTTTTTTTACAGAACATGATTGCGGAGATTTTGAGGGATAGCGGTAGCGTAGTCCTTAATAATATTTTACTGAATTTAATATAAAAAAGCCTCAAATTACTTTGAGGCTTTTTTATATTAAAATAATGACTTAATTATTTTGCTGGTTTTTTAGGACTCATCATCATAATCATCCTTTTTCCTTCAAGTTTAGGAAGCTGGTCTACTTTACCTACGTGCTCAAGTTCCTGAGCAAGTTTTAAAAGCAAAATTTCTCCCTGATCCTTAAAGATAATCGAACGTCCCTTAAAAAATACGTAGGTCTTTAATTTCGAACCTTCTTCAAGGAATTTTTCAGCATGCTTCTTCTTGAATTCGTAATCATGGTCGTCTGTCTGAGGTCCGAAACGGATCTCTTTTACCACCACTTTTACCTGCTTAGCTTTAAGTTCCTTTTGTTTTTTCTTTTGCTCGTATAAGAATTTCTTGTATTCTAATACTCTCGCAATAAAAGGTTCTGCTTTATCAGAAATTACTACTAAATCCAATTCCTGTTCTGCAGCAATCTGTCTTGCCTTGTCAATTGGATAAATTCCTGGCTCTACGTTATCGCCCACCAAACGAAGCTCTCTCACACGAATTTTATCGTTGATCAAGTGTAAGTCCTCTTGTACCGGACGTCTTTGTGGGCCCCTGTTGTTAAATCTTTGTGCTATTGTATTATAATTTTATTGGTTAATTACTTAATTTAATTGATTCAAATATTAAAATTGAAGATTTTACTAATTCTTTACTCTTTGAATCTTTTTATTTAAAATTTAGATTGCCGCTTCTTTTTTGAAGTAAGCAACAAAATCCTCCATCTTCATGACTCCAAGATCTCCTTCACCACGTCTTCTTACAGAAATCGTGCCTTCTTTTTCTTCATTTTCTCCTACAACAAGCATGAAAGGAATTTTATTCAATTCCGCATCACGGATCTTTTTACCTGTCTTCTCGTTTCTGTCATCAATCTGACCGCTAATATCGTGATTTTCCAAAAATTGTGAAACTTTTTTTGAATAATCTACATATTTTTCACTGATCGGTAGAATAATAAACTGATCAGGGCTTAGCCACAATGGGAAATCACCAGCCGTATTTTCCAGGAGGATAGCAATGAAGCGCTCCATAGAACCAAATGGTGCTCTGTGGATCATCACCGGTCTGTGCTTTTCATTGTCGTTTCCGATGTAATGAAGATCAAATCTTTCCGGAAGGTTATAATCTACCTGAATGGTTCCAAGCTGCCATTTTCTTCCTAAAGCATCCTTCACCATGAAATCAAGCTTAGGACCATAGAATGCTGCTTCTCCGTATTCTACTACTGTTTTTAAACCTTTCTTCTGAGCTGCATTGATAATTGCACTTTCTGCTTTTTCCCAGTTTTCATCAGAACCGATATACTTTTGTTTGTTTTCTGGATCTCTTAATGATACCTGAGTCACAAAGTCTTCAAAACCTAAAGATTTGAATACATAAAGCGTAAGGTCAATTACCTTTTCAAATTCTTCAGAAAGCTGATCCGGAGTACAGAAAAGGTGGGCATCATCCTGAGTAAATCCACGAACTCTTGTTAATCCGTGAAGCTCTCCACTCTGCTCATATCTGTACACTGTTCCGAATTCTGCATATCTTTTAGGCAGATCCCTGTAGCTCCATTGTGAAGTTTTGTAAATTTCACAGTGGTGAGGGCAGTTCATCGGCTTCAGCAGGAATTCTTCTCCTTCATTCGGCGTTTTGATCGGCTGGAAGCTGTCTTCCCCATATTTATCCCAGTGTCCTGAAGTTACATATAATTCTTTTGCCCCGATGTGCGGAGACATTACAAACTCATAGCCTCCTTTTTTCTGAGCATCAGAAAGGAAATTCTCCAGTTTTCTTCTTAAAGCAGTTCCTTTTGGCAGCCAAAGTGGTAATCCGGCTCCTACTTTTTCAGAGAATGCAAAAATTCCAAGCTCTTTACCTAATTTTCTGTGGTCTCTTCTTTTAGCTTCTTCTAACCTTTCAAGATATTCAGTTAGGTCTTTCTGTTTAGGGAAAGAAATACCGTATACTCTTGTTAACTGAGGATTTTTTTCATTTCCTCTCCAGTAAGCTCCTGCTGCATTTAATATTTTAACCGCCTTTACGATTCCGGTATTCGGAATGTGACCGCCGCGGCATAAATCTGTAAAGTTATCATGTGTTACAAAAGTGATTTCCCCATCATTAAGATTAGAGATCAGTTCCACTTTGTAAGGGTTGTCTGCATATGTTTTTAAAGCATCTTCTTTAGAAACCGGGTAAAGAGAGAAGGTGGAACCTTTCTTTGCGTTTTCTAAGATCTTTTTTTCAATCTTTTCGAAATCTTTTTCAGATAAGCTTTCATCCCCGAAATCTACATCATAGTAGAACCCGCTTTCAATGGCAGGACCAATCGTCAACTTAGCATTAGGATAAAACTCAAGGATTGCCTGCGCCAAAAGGTGGGCAGAAGAGTGCCAGAAAGCCTTCTTTCCGAGATCATCATTCCAGGTCAAAAGCTGTACCGTTGAATCCGTGGTTATAGGTGTGGTTGTTTCTACTTGTTTGTCATTAACAATTGCGGAAATGGTGTTTCTAGCCAATCCCTCGCTTATAGATTTTGCCACATCTAGCGGAGTCACTGCTCCTTCGAATTCTTTGACACTATTGTCTGGAAGTGTAATTTTTATCATTGTTTACTAAGAAATTTTAAGATGCAAAAATACGGAATTTTTAGATAAAATACTATATTAGCCTATATTTAGAATGAGAATTAATATTAAAATGAAAAAGTTAGTCGTGGTTTTTGCCTTACTGAATACAGCATTTGGTTTTTCGCAAACAGGTTCTTCCACATTTTCTGTTACTTACAATAAAAATATCGAGACTTATTTTCTGGCGGAAATCCTATCTGCAGAGCACAGAAAAAATAATAAAGATTTTGAGCTTTATAAGATCAAAGAATGTTCGGCATATCAGCCTGTTGTAAAGAACGCACTGGAGAAATACAGCTACTTGAAAAATTCTGAAATTGCTGTTGAAACAGCAAAACTCAATGATCTTTTGATGGAAAAATACGGATCCGGAAATGATGTGCTCATGAAACCTCTGATGTATCATAAAGAATTTCCGGATCTGAAATGGATGAATGATTATCATTTTGAAAACACTCATCTTACAAAAGAACAAAATAGAGAAGCAACAGATTTAATTAAAAATTATCTTTCAGAACTTGCAAAATTCTACATTAAGGAGGATCTCGGGCGGTTTTTTAAAGATAATGAAAATTTCTACAAAGGAGGAATAGCGGAATACAGCAGACAGATCCCTGAAGGATTTACGAAAGCCATGGAACAGTTTTATGGTGAACGTTTTAATTCCTATACGATCATTATTTCCCCAATGATGATGTGGCCCATTGAAGATAATGAAGGAAGAGGAATTGGCACCCATGTTATATTACCCTCCGGACAACAGAATATTTATGAGATTGCAAGTCCTTTTGTAAGGGTACAGAAACCTGGAGAATTCGGCTATGATCATCAGTTTCAGGCACGGTTTCTGAGTGTTCATGAATTTGGACATTCATTTGTTAATAAAGAAGTCAATCGTCATAAAGATAAGCTTACAAAGTTTAAAGATTTATTTGAAAAGTCAAAATTAAAGGAAACGATGATCAAAACCGGAGGATACGGAGATTATCTGACCTGTGTTGCTGAGCATTTGGTACGACTGGGCGAGATTGAAACTGCCAGAATTCAAAAAGATGATCAAAGGCTGGAAAGGCTTAAGGACTATCATTTGAAAAATAATTTTATTTTTCTTCCACTCTTGGAGGAAAAAATAAAAGAATATAACTCTGACAGAAAAAAATATAAAACATTTGGAGAGTTCATCCCCAAACTGCTTCAGGTCTTTGAAAACAGTTCAGTGTCATTTATTGATAATGAACTTGATAAAATAAAAAAATAAAAATTCCAATATTACAATACAATGAATGTTATAAATATTGATCTGCACTGCGATTTGTTATATTATTTGCTGAGATCTGATGCAACACTTGATGACAGGGAAATTGGCTGCTCGCTGCCCTATCTGCAAGACGGAAATGTAAAGCTTCAGATTATGGCTATGTATGCGGGAACAGGAGCCGATAGCACTGTATATGGTGTAAAGCAAAGTGAATTATTCTCAAATCTGATTAAAAATGAAAACTTTTTTCTTTTTAATCAGGACAATTATGAAGCTGCCGACAATAAAAACCGCATAGGAGTTCTTGCTTCTATAGAGAATGCATCTGCATTCTGTAACGAAAGTCAAAGTCTGGATTCCGGATTCAAAAATCTGGAAACAATTATTGAGAATGTAGAAAAAGTCTTCTATATCGGTATTACGCATCATCTTGAAAACCGTTTTGGAGGCGGAAATAATGCAACAGCAGGTTTAAAAGATGACGGAAAAGTACTGATAGATTATATTGCAGGCCGGAAAATTGCCATTGATTTAGCACACACAAGTGATCAGCTGGCCTATGATATTTTCAATTACATTGACCAGAGAAACTACACAATTCCTGTTCTGGCAAGCCATTCTAACTACAGATCTGTTTATAAAAACAATAGAAATCTCCCTGATGAACTGGCAAAGGAAGTGATCAACAGAAAAGGTTTGATTGGTCTTAATTTCATCAAGGATTATGTTGATGACAGTAATCCCGAAAGAATCTATGAACACATTCAGTACGGATTGGATCTTGGCGGAGAAGATAGTTTAGCCTATGGAGCAGATTATTTTTACTGGAAAGATCATCCCGACACCTCGCGTCATCCTTTTTTCTTTCCTGAACATGCCAATGCATCTGTATATCCGCCGCTCAATAAGGAAATTGAAAAGCGTTTTTCATCAGATTTAATGGAGAAAATCAGTCATAAAAATGTACTGAATTTTATAGAAAATCTATATAAATAAATTGTTTTTGTTTTATTAAATCAAAGCATAATTAACAGGTCGCTCCTCCGGAGCTTTCTTTTAAAGACACTTCATTTTTCTACTAACAGCAGATCCCGATGAGATCAAATCCAGCTCCAATAGGACCTAATTGTTAATGGGACATATTTTTTAAAAAATTAGAGCTCCGGAGGAGCGACCTGTTAATACTAAATCTGTAAAACTATATTTAAAAGAAAATAGATTTGTATGTTTTATTTTACATGAAATAAAATATGATAAAATGCTATAAAATAAATGTTTATGTGATTTTATTTAATGCTTTCTTTTATACTTCACTTTCTGCTTGATAATCTCAATCACATCCACATTCTGGACTTGAGATTTAATCCAGCCATGGATATCAATATAGAATAGTGACCTTCTGTAATATTCGTTTTGAGAAAACTCTTCAAGTTTTTTGTCAAAGCTTTCAAATGCTTTCTGTCTTTGATCCAATACCTGATTATTAAGTTCCTTAAAAAACTGAATGCTCTCAAAGTGGAACTCTTCCGGTTTTTTCATTTTCTTCGCAAATTTCAAAGTTGAAGTAACAAATTCATCATAATCTTCATCATTTCCAGACTCGTATTTTGCCATTAAGATCAGAATTCTGGTATGAAAAAGCAGGTCTTCCTGAACATTTCCTTTGGACTCAATGACTCTCATAGAATACTCGATAGATTTTTCAAACATCTTACTGCCGAAAAACATAGCGGCCATTTTAAGATAGAGAATCATAAAGTGGTGCTCATCAATTCGTTCCCGGAGTCTTTCCATTTTTAGCTCTACTTCCGGAATAAGCTTGGTTCCTGTAAAGAATTCTCCTTTTACAAAGTGAATATTCATCAATGTATTATACTGGGTAAGGAAAATTAAAGATTGAAGGTTCTCGTTCTGTACAAAATTCTCGGCATGTACCATTTTATTGAAATTCTCAAAATGCTCTTCCAGAATATCAATATTCCCGTACAGAAAAAGAATTTTTAACAGATAGGTATTCCCTTTAATGTACCAAACCGGATGGCTGTAGATCATTTCCGGTTTTTTATGAAAAAGATCTACCCACTGATAAGCATATTTCAAGGTGTATTTGTAGTCCTGTAAAAGCTGGTTTTTCCATACATGAGCTTTATAGTACCAAAGCTTTTCTGTGAAGTTCAGCTTTTCAGGGTTGATGTTTTTAATCTGGGCATTAAAAAAATCGAGAACCTCCTGTCGGTCTGCATCATTCTTTACATAACCGTGGGTAAGCATTTCACTGTATAATTTCAGCGAAAGATTGGATAATTTCGTGGTGTAACGGTTCTGTTTGCTGATCTCCTGAGACTGTTTGATAAGTTCTTCCGCACGGCCTTCAATACTTCGGGTAATGAATTGTGATTCAATTACTTTCTCGAGATCTATAATTTCAGAAGCAATACTTTTTTCATCCAGTTCCAGTGCAGTTTGCTTGGTCTTGTCCAGTATTTTTAAAGCTTGCTTATAAAGCCCTTTCTGATAAAGAATATTCGCGAAATCCAACTGTTCACGAAGCTGGATCCTGTAATTTTGATGACTCGGGTTCATGCGCAGACTTACCAGAATCTGCTTATAAAGATGAGCCTTAAGGTTAGAAAGCTGCTGTTTGGTAGAAATTTTTTTCTCAATAATAATGCTTTCATCATATTCCTTCATCTTGTCCATTTCGGAAAACAGCAATAGAAATTTAGCATCTACGTTAATCCCGAGACGGTTTACATACAACTTAAATTGTCGTTTTTCAGAGGTGGTCAATGACTTTACCAATACAAACAAAAAATCTTTCTGCAATTCTGCCATTGTAAATTTTTAAAAATTAAAACATTGATTAATAGATTAATATGGTCATTTTTTCAACTGTTGAATATTGTAATTTTCAAAAAAAGCGAAAATGGAAAAATATTGCAAGCTGTAGTTTTGAACCAAAATTAAATAAAAAACTTCATTTATGAGTTCTGAGAAAATTGAAATTTTTGATACCACACTGAGAGATGGGGAGCAGGTTCCGGGTTGTAAACTGAATACGGAACAGAAGCTCATTATTGCGGAAAGGCTGGATGCTCTGGGAATTGATGTTATCGAAGCCGGATTTCCAATTTCCAGTCCTGGAGATTTTGAATCGGTTTCGGAAATTTCAAAACTGGTGAAAAATGCAAAGGTGTGCGGACTCACAAGGGCGAACAAAAAAGATATTGATGTTGCAGCAGAAGCCCTGAAGTTGGCAAGAAAACCAAGAATCCACACGGGAATCGGGACTTCGGATTCTCATATCAAATACAAATTCAACTCAACCAGAGAAGATATTATCGAAAGAGCGGCAGATGCCGTAAGATACGCAAAAACCTATGTGGAAGACGTAGAATTTTATGCTGAAGATGCAGGAAGAACGGATAACGAATATCTTGCAAGAGTTTGTGAGGCGGTTATTAAAGCAGGCGCAACGGTTCTGAACATTCCCGATACCACAGGATATTGCCTTCCGGAAGAGTATGGTCAGAAAATAAAATACCTGAAAGAAAATGTAAAAGGGATTGAAAAAGCAGTGCTTTCATGCCACTGCCACAATGATCTCGGGCTGGCTACTGCTAATTCTATCGCTGGAGCGATCAACGGAGCGCGTCAGATTGAATGTACCATCAACGGATTAGGAGAAAGGGCAGGTAATACAGCCTTAGAAGAAGTGGTTATGATTTTGAAGCAGCATAAAGACCTGAATCTGCATACCAATGTCAATTCAAGGATGCTGAATGAAATGAGTGCAATGGTATCTGATCTCATGGGAATGTCTGTACAGCCTAACAAAGCTATTGTAGGAGCAAATGCCTTCGCGCACAGTTCAGGGATTCACCAGGATGGAGTGATTAAAAACAGAGAAACTTACGAAATCATTGATCCTGCAGAAGTAGGAGTAAATGCCTCTTCAATTGTTCTTACAGCCAGAAGCGGACGCTCAGCCTTAGCCTACCGTTTTAAGCATATCGGATATGAAGTTACTAAAAATGAACTTGATTATCTGTATCAGGAATTCCTGAAAATTGCTGACCTTAAAAAAGAAATTGGCAATGATGATCTGAGTATGATGATGGATTCTTTCAGCAGAAAAATAGGATAGGTTTGATATAAAATCAAGATAAAGTAAACAATGAACAGCAATAAAAAGACACTTTTTGATAAAGTTTGGGACGCTCACGTGGTAGAAACCATTCCTGACGGCCCTCAGATCATCTACATAGACAAACATCTGATTCATGAGGTAACCAGCCCTCAGGCCTTTGCAGAGCTTGAATCCAGAAATCTGGAACTCTTCAGACCGGAACAGATTGTAGCCACTGCAGATCATAATGTTCCTACATTGCATCAGGAGCAGCCCATCAGAGATGAGCTTTCAAGAAATCAGGTAGAACAGCTTACAGAAAACTGTAAGAAAAATAATATTGAACTTTTCGGACTGGGACATCAGTACCAGGGAATTGTTCATATCATTGCTCCGGAACTGGGAATCACCCAGCCGGGAATGAGCATTGTCTGCGGTGACAGCCATACTTCTACACATGGAGCATTTGGATCTATTGCGTTCGGAATCGGGACCAGCCAGGTAGCCCAGGTTTTTGCGAGCCAGTGTTTGTTACTGAACAAGCCAAAATCAATGAGAATTACTGTTACCGGAAAACTCAATGAAAACGTTCAGCCTAAAGATGTTATTCTTTATATCATTTCAAAAATAGGGACAGACGGGGGAACAGGATATTTCTGTGAATATGCAGGGAATGTGTTTGAAGAAATGTCGATGGAAGGAAGAATGACGGTATGTAATATGAGTATTGAAATGGGAGCCAGAGGAGGAATGATTGCTCCGGATGAAACCACTTTTGAATACGTACAGGGAAGAAAATTTGCACCACAGGGAGAAGACTGGAATGAAAAATTAGCCTATTGGAAAACATTGAAAACAGACGAAGGAGCTGTTTTTGATAAGGAGCTGAGCTTTGATGCATCAGACATCTATCCCATGATTACCTACGGAACTAATCCTGGAATGGGGATTTCCATCCGTGAAGTTATTCCTGCTCCTCAGAACGAATCTGAAGAGAAAGCATTACAGTATATGGGTCTGGAAGCCGGTCAGGCAGTTAACAGCATCAAAGTTAACTATGTTTTCATCGGAAGCTGTACTAATGCAAGAATAGAAGACTTCCGTTCTGCAGCTCAGTATATTAAAGGAAAAAGCAAATCAGAAGCTGTAAAAGCGCTCATCGTTCCGGGATCCCAACAGGTTGTAAAACAAATTTACGAGGAAGGTTTGGACAAAATATTCAGTGAGGCAGGATTTCAGATCCGTCAGCCGGGATGTTCAGCATGTCTCGCAATGAATGATGATAAAATTCCGGAAGGAGAATATTGTGTTTCCACCTCCAACAGAAACTTTGAAGGCAGACAGGGACAGGGTTCAAGAACAATTCTTGCCAGTCCGCTTACTGCAGCAAAAGCAGCCATAGAAGGTAAAATCTCAGCTTTTGAAAGTGTAAACTAACAGATTAAAAGTACATGCAAAAATTAGTTGTTTTAAAATCCCGCGCAGTTCCACTGCCGGCAGAAAATATAGATACAGACCAGATTATTCCGGCGAGATTCCTGAAAAGTATAGACAGAAAAGGTTTTGGAGAAAACCTGTTCAGAGACTGGAGGTTCAATATCCATACAGGAGAGCCCAATCCTGATTTTGTTTTAAACAATCCAAAGTTCGGCGGTGAGATTCTGGTTGCAGGAAATAACTTCGGCTGTGGAAGCAGCCGTGAACACGCAGCCTGGTCTTTGACAGATTATGGGTTTAAAGTAATTGTTTCCAGCTATTTCGCAGATATCTTCAAAGGAAATGCCCTGAATAACGGACTTCTTCCCGTAAAAGTCTCCGAAGAATTTTTAAAAGAAATCTTGGAAGGGATTAATGAAAATCCGGATAATGAAATCTCCATTGATGTAGAGCTGCAGTCCATCAGCTTTAAAGACACCACTGAAACCTTTGAAATTGATTCTTATAAAAAAATATGCCTGCTAAACGGTTATGACGATATTGATTTTTTAATCAGCAGAAAGCAGACGATCAAAGAATTTGAATTAAAAACACAAAAAGCAAATGAGCGACAATTATTTTAAAATCGCGGTTCTTCCCGGAGATGGGATAGGCCCGGAAATCATCAGTGAAAGCATTAAAATATTAGATGTTATTGCAGAAGCTTTTCAATGCAAATTTCACTTTGAGTATGGGTTAATAGGTGCAGATGCTATTTTTAAAACAGGAAATCCACTGCCTGATGAGACATTGAAAATTTGTAAAGAATCTGATGCGGTGCTTTTCGGCGCTATTGGTGATCCGTCTTTTGATAACAATCCCGAAGCGAAAGTGAGACCTGAACAGGGATTACTGAAACTTCGCAAGGAATTAGGTTTGTTTGCTAATATCCGTCCATTAAAAACGTACGCATCTCTGATTGATAAAAGTCCTTTGAAAAGAGAAATTATTGAAGGGGCTGATATTCAGATTTTCAGAGAGCTGGTGAGTGGAATCTATTTTGGTGAAAAATTTACAGATCCTGAAGGTGCTTATGCCTATGATATCTGCAAATACAGCCGTGAAGATATTATTCCGATTGCGCATATGGCATTTCAGGAAGCTCAGAAAAGAAAGAAAAAGCTTACGCTTATTGATAAAGCCAATGTTTTGGATACTTCAAGATTGTGGAGAAAGATATGCCAGGAAATTGCACCGGAATATCCTGACGTACAGCTGGATTACATGTTTGTAGATAATGCTGCCATGCAGCTGATTCTTAATCCGAAGCATTTTGACGTTATTTTGACTGAAAATATGTTTGGTGACATTATTTCAGATGAAGCCAGCGTAATAGGGGGTTCTATCGGGTTGCTCCCATCTGCTTCAGTAGGAGAGAAAAATGCTTTGTTTGAGCCTATTCATGGATCCTATCCGCAGGCAAAGGGAAAAGGAATTGCAAATCCTGTAGCGTCTATTTTAAGTGTCGCTATGATGCTGGATCATCTTAATCTCAAAGCTGCAGCAGATAAATTGAGACAATCTGTAGAACACGCTATTGAAAACAAGTATGTAACGGTTGATCTTAACACCAAACAATATTACTCAACAAGTGAAGTGGGAAGCTTTATTGCAGACCATATCAGATATTCCGAGAAGTCTTATTATAATTTTGAAAATATCAAGATCGGAAAATCAACCATTGTATAAAAAAAGTTCATTTAGATAGTTAGAAAGAAAAGTTCCGCCTCATATGAGACGGAATTTTTCGTTTTCTTTTAAAATTATATTGAGCCCTCACAGCTTTCACTATTTTGTATTATCCGTTTTTCCTGATTTATTTTTAGAAGATTTCTGCACATCTTCTTTATCAATATCGGGCGGATTGGTCTTTTTCGAAGAGGCAGGAATATCCTGGAAATCCTGATTTTGCTTTTGGGTTTCTGCAGCATTGGCAGATTCTTTCTTGGTAGTGTTTCCTTTTTTATCCATGACTTTGAATTTTCAATATTATGTGTTAATATGATAATATCATTCAAAGTGTTTGCCAAAATCGCGAACTGATAAAGTTTTATTCTTCTTAAAGACCCAAAATACCAATTTTCCCGGTTTTATCCTCTATTTCGTAATTTAAAGCTTTGGCTAAAACGAAAACATTATTCAGGTTTTCCATCAGCTGCTTACGGCCTTCCGTTCTCAACTGATTCTGATCAATTGATTTTTCTGCTGTTTCCTTAGCTTTCTGAGTGACACTTTTGATGTCTTTTTCCGAAATTCTGTTAATGAAAGAATCATCCAGAGATTGAATTTCAACGCTCGGAGTAATTCTTATTTCAGCATCGGGAAGTTCGGTAATAATGAGTTTTTTGTTGATGGAATCTACTTCGATCTTCATTTTGTTAAGATCATAAGAAACCTGAGCATTGGTCTTGGTATAAGTAATAATGCTGTTGCTGGAAATTTCTTTCCCAAAAACTTCATAACCCATTTTGGTCTTTTGCATACTGGAAGTATTCTGTTCCATAACCACCATCTTGTTCATCTTGGAAATCTGATTGGTGAGGATATAATAATCCGACTTTTCAGTTTTATTTCCGGAATTCAGACAGGATTTAAGACCAAAAAATACCAGTACCATTGCGCCGGCACCAGCAATAAAGGATAATATGGTTTTGTAATTTCTCAAAATCTATTTAAAAATTTCTTTAATGACAGATGTATCGTTCTTTTTCAAAATCTGAACTAAATCTCTTTCAATATATCCGGTGGTAGGCATTTCTATAATTCTCCCAACTTCTTTTCCATATCTTTTCAGGATAATGGTAGGAACTTTTTGAATATTGTAAAGACTTTCATCACCTGCAGGAGATTCTTTCTTGCGGTTTACAGCAATGATGGTGAGTTTGCTTTCAGGATAATTAACGTCTTCCAGTATTTTCATTAATCTGGGAAAATCTCTGTGGCTGTCTTCACACCAAGTTCCCATAAAAACAATGATATCATAACTCCCGATTTTTCCTTTTTTCAGCTCACTTACTGCTTGTTTGTCAAGAACATACTCGTCATGCTCTTTTACATACCAATCTGCATAAGGAGCTTTCAGAAACTGTTCTTTTAATTGGTTTCCTAAAAGCATTTTGCCATCTTTCTGGGTATCAACCTCACGGTTAACCACTACTTTTTGCGCACTAAGCTGTTGTGCCGCTAAAAATAAGCTTGAAAAGACAACGATATTGGTAATAAATTTTTTCATATTCTATTTTTCAATAATTGTTTTTAAATCAGCAGGTGAGTAGTATTTGTTTTTCAATACTTTATGATCTGCCTGTCTGTACACATTGAATTTTTCTCCAGACTTTTCATAGAAAGAGTCTACTTCCTTTTCTTTATAAAATTCAACAGTTTCTTTTGCCTGTTCTTCATTATCGCATGCTTTCGACATATTGGAGCGCTGAACTTCGTTGAATAGCTCTACAAATTTGCTGCCAAGTCCGAATTCAAGCACAGCACCACTTAAAACATACTGAAGATCACACAAAGCATCAGCAATTTCCACAATATTGTTATCTGCAATGGCCTGCTTCAGTTCGTTTAATTCTTCCTGTAAAAGTTCTACTCTCAGATTGCATCTTTCCGGAGAAGGAATTTGTGGGGTATCTAAAATAGGGGCTTTGAAAGTAGTATGGAATTCTGCTACTTGGTTCAGACTATCAATTTTATCCATGAATTTTTTTATTTCCCACAAAGATAGAAAAGGATTTCTAAAATGTGAAATGTACACCAGAAAATCTATGGATAAACGCCGGATAAAAAGGTTTGAATAAAATTGAATACAGCATATCTTTAGCAAAAAATATCTGTCAGACCAGTGGCAAAGTTTAATCAAAAAACCACAACTGTGAAAATTGTGGTTGTAATTTGAAGGTATTTTCTACTGAATTATTTTAATTTTTCATATTTCCAGACGCCGGAGATATTTAATATCATTAATCCCGGTTGTTTTTCACCGTAGCTGAATACACATAGGTATTTTGAATGACAGGAAGAGCAGTCTGTACCAAAATACAAAGTGGGCATGTTATTAACGGTCAGCTCACCGAAATGAAACATGCTCTGAGAAGTTCCGTTGGCGATTCCGTGTTGCAATAATTCATCTTTAGATAATACCTTATTTTCATGGTATAGCTGAACGATGGGAAAGCCTGATTCGTAAGGAGCTATCTGAAGTATGTTTTGGTGCCCGCAATTACAGCAGCTAAAAGTTGTTTTCGCTGAGGGAAGAGCTTCATCATTGATGAAAGTGCTTTTCTCAACAGGAGCTTTTTCTTTAATGTTTATTTTTTCTGATAGTGAATACATTTGAATGGATTTATGGCTGAATGACCGTGCCTGCTAAGTTAGGATATTTTCCGCTTGGACTTCTCTTAATGGTAATTTTCACGTAACCTTCCTCTGCCAGTTTATTCCATGTTTTCTGATATCCTGTATTGATGTCCACAGGGATTTTCCACATCGTCTGTTTTCCTTTTCCTGCCTGATTAAACCATGGAATAATGTCTGCTGTCTGGGTTTTAAACTGCATGGAGTTATTCAGTACATCAATTTCGTAATAGAAATCGTATTTGTCTTCAGCCTGATTTAGAGCTCTTTGGGTAAAAGTGTATACGTATCCATTGATGATCGGACTGGTAAAGCTTCCGCCTAAAGTAGGAACTCCTGTGCCGTTGTAAGTACCGACAGCACCGCTGTACCTGTCAAACTTCTGCCCAACCTGTAAGGAAACATCATCAACGATATTGTAGCCTCCGTTGGCCGGCGGCCATCCGCCGTTTAATCCATTAGCCTTAAAAAGTGATTCCAATTCACTCCATTTTCCTCTTTTGTACAAATCGAACGCCTGGTTTCTTACAGCCTGGCTTACTGAATTATTGTTGTCATACGTGGCTGCCAGCTCATCTGCGTTTTTATAAAATACAGTGGTAACTTCAGGGTTGACATCCATCACATCATCATTGTCCGAGCTACAGGCCACCGAAAAGGAGGTAACGGTTAAAAAGAAAATGTACTTAAATAAATGTTTCATATAAAAAATTTTAAATTATTTTAAAATTATTGTGAGATCAAAGGGATTACCTTTTTGAAACATTATTATAAAATCCTGGGTGAAATACTGATTGGAGCAGTATTGACGTTTTCAATCAAAATCAGAAATGCCCAAGGCAGGGCAGGGTGTATTAGTACACTTTTCTTACAGTATATGATTGAAATAACTATTTATACGAAATAGATTCAAAAGAAGCAGCTGCATCAGACGTTAAAAAAATGGTCTGAAGCTCCCTTTCATACAATCTGAATAAACGGTACAATACAATATTGTTATGCGATAAATTTAAATTAAAAAACTCAATTATTAAATATTTTATTTCAATAAAACATTATGATGTGATTATTTGTATTTATTGAGGCCTTTTTTTTTGTTTACATTTTTCGTTTTCTAATAAAAAAAGCTGTCCAAATGAACAGCTTTCTTATTTATTATGTTGTATTTATTTTTTAATAAATTGTTTTGTAAATCCTCCAATTTGGATAACGTAGGTTCCATTGGTCAGTTTGTTGACATTCACGGTTCCTGTTTGCAGATTTCCTGTGCTTACCAGTCTTCCGGACATGTCGTAGATTTTATATTCCTCATTGCTGGTATGGGTGAGAGTTAGAATGCTTTTTACGGGATTAGGATACAGCTTGATTTCTGTAGATGATGAATTTCCGTCTGTAAGAGTATCATCAGAAGTTTTTACAGAAATATTGGCATTATTGATGTCAAAGAAAATATGATTGCTTCCTTTTACCATAATTCTTCCGGAATCTGTTAATGTATCAGGGATTGTGACAGTATGTGAGCCATTATTAGGAACTCCGGCCACTAATGCTGTCCAGGTATTGCCGTTATCTGCTGACCACAGAATGTCTACATGAGCTGTATTGATACCATTTGCTGTGGTTCCTGCCACATCCCATGTGATGGTTTGTGAGCTTCCCTGAACATACGAGACGGCAATGTTTTGTGAGGTGATCGTAAACGGTCCGGCAGCAGGGTTAACCGTTATTTTAGTATCATCAGAGTTATTTCCACTTCCTCCGGTCTTGTTATCACGAACAGTGAATCTGAAATTTAAAGTTCTGGCTACAGATGGAAGAGCTTCAACGTCTATTTCTGCGCCTGCTGTTTTGAGAGAACCTGCTAAAACAGAAGACATTATGGGGAAATATCGTACCGGAGAATCTGAGGGTTTCCATGATCTGAATATCGGGCCTGCCATTTTTGTATCTTTTGCTGCTGAGTCAGCGCCCGTTTCAGAGGAAGTTCCTTTATCCATTTGTTCCCATATGTAAGTAAGCGGATCGCCATCTGCATCACTTCCGGACCCGGTTAGCATAAAAGGAGTGCTTTTAGGAATCGTGTAATCAGATCCTGCGTCTGCTGTAGGCAAGGCATTTCCGGTAGGTGTATTTACGGAACAGGTTTTTGTTTTGAGATTATTGGTAATTTGTTCAATGCTCAAAGCATGAAAAAAGGGATCAGAATTGTTCTGAACATCATAGTTCGTAATACCTGCATATCCCATAATGGTTGATCCTGAACCTGGTTCTACAGGCTGCAATCCGGGTTGAGGCTCATAGGACCAGGTGTGGTTGCCACCGAACTGATGTCCCATTTCATGGGCTACAAAATCAATATCAAAAGTATCCCCCGAAGGATTACCGTTGGCAGGTGATGTATATCCGCTTCCTTTATAACTGCTGGGATAGGTGGTGCCCTGATCTTCATAGGTTGACATGTCATTATCACAAATACATCCGATGCATCCTGCATTACCGCCGCCGCCGTCTCTTCCGAAAAGGTGTCCTATGTCAAAATTATCATTGCCAATGGAAGAACTCAGATTATTCATAAGTTCCAGATTCCATTTATTCATCTCTGACGAAGGAGAATAGGGGTCTGTGGCAGCATCCGTGTAGATAAGTGTATCATTATTAGCGATCAGCAACATTCTTGCTGCAAAATCATTTTCAAAAATACCATTAACGCGGGTCATTGTATTGTTCATCGCTGCTAAAGCCTGGGCTTTCGTTCCGCCAAAATAAGAGGCATATTCTCCTGTGCATGAAAGGGCGAGCCTGAATGTTCTCAGCATCCCATCATCTGCATTTTTATGGCTTATGATATTGGGGCTTCCTTTTTGAGCGACATCTAAAACTCTGCATTCAAGCTTATTTAAATTGTCTTTGCTGTCACTCTTTTTATAAATGATATAGGTGGAAAGGTCTTTGGTATAAGGCTGGATAAAAACAGCAGATTTATCATGGTGGATTTCCATAGATGACAGGCCTAAAGAAGAGATGCTGAAATAAACCTTTGAAGCAGGGTCTCTTATACCTTCACCTACATAAGATTTGATGTCCGGATATCTGACAGCCAGCTCAGGTTCAAAGTTAGAATTTTCTTTTACCCTGAAGTTTTCCATTTTACCTTGCGAATTGGGAAAAGAGACCACGATTTCAGATTTTTGTGTTGATCTTTTTGGGGCTTTTGCTAATACATTTTTTAATCCGTTTAAATTCAAATGATAAAGCCTGGGATTTTCAACGCGTGACATGTTTTCCAGAATCTGGGAAGATCCCCGTGAGGCGCTGGAGGTCCATAAGTGATCAGTCTGTGCAAAAGAAATACCCGATAATGCGAGCATTCCCGTTATCAATAATTGTTTTTTCACGTCAATGTATTTTGGCAAAAATAATGAAAAAAATACCCTGAAAGCATTTTTAATTTCATGTTTTTTGTCAGTACCGCTATTGGAACAAGGGGAGATTGTGAAAAATATTATATAAAATCTAATAAAAAAGAAAACCTGTTCTAAACAGAACAGGTTTTCACATCGTTTAATTTTAAAAAGTCTATTATTCATTAATTTTTAATAAACCTCTTGGTAGATTCTCCGATCTGAATCATATAAGCGCCTTTTACGAGACTGCTTACATTCACGGAGCCTCTCTGAAGTTTTCCTGAATCGATTAGTTTTCCACCCATATCGAAGATTTTATAATCTTCTGAAGCTGTATTTGATATATAAAGCTGATCTCTCACAGGGTTTGGATAAACTTTAACATCCGTGATCAAGTCTTTTGTGTTCTGAAGATCTCCTTTTCCTGAAGAAACAATAGTAAGGGTATAATCTTCAACCTGTCCGTAAGTGAATGCTTCACATGAAGAAGTAGGAATTGAGCTGTACTTCATCATCACTCTCATTCTTGTAGAACCAACAGTTGCTGTAGATGGAATGGTAATAGAGCCTGTAACCGGGCTTGTTGTAGAACCTGCTTTTGTCCATGCTAATTCCCCGCTGTCAGTAAAGTCTCCATCTCCGTTATAGTCGATATACACAGCGTATGCTTCGCTGTATTTTGTAGAAGTCCAGGTTGGAGTGATAGAAATCGTATAAGTATTTCCTCTTGTAACATTGGTGGAAATAGAAGTGAAGTTTTCGTATCCTGCAGTTCCTGTAGATGTGTTATTAATAGATCCGAATGTTACATTTCCTATTCTTTCATCAGCAGTGTTGGATGCTGAAGAAGAACAGTAGGAAACAGTTCCTCCTGAAAGCGTAGTAACGCTTACGGTATTGCTGGAAGCAGAAGCATTTCCTGCTGCATCTTTCGCTTTAACAGAGAAAGAATATGCAGTTGCCGGAGAAAGTCCTGTTACAGTGTAGGTAGTGGAAGCTGTGGATCCGATTAATGCAGCTCCTTGATAAACGTCATATCCCGTAACTCCAACATTGTCTGTAGCGCCTGACCATGAAAGATTGGTTGTGGTAGCAGTAGTTCCCGAAGCAGCAAGGGTAGGTGCTGTAGGAGCTACGGTGTCCGGAGTGCCTGAA
Source organism: Chryseobacterium culicis (assembly GCF_900108365.1). GTDB lineage: Bacteria > Bacteroidota > Bacteroidia > Flavobacteriales > Weeksellaceae > Chryseobacterium > Chryseobacterium culicis. The sequence continues at coordinate 554,931 of NZ_FNWQ01000002.1, forward strand.
CCTGCATTTACAGAGATGTTGGCATTGTTCACATCAAAGAAAATATGATTCGATCCTTTTACCATGAGTCTTCCTGTAGTTGTTGTAGAATTCGGAATTGTTACAGCCTGCGAGCCGTCGTTTGGAGTTCCTGCCAGTAGAGTGGTCCATGTATTTCCGTTGTCTGTTGACCATAGAATGTCTACGTTGGCAGCGTTTACACCGTTGGCGGTAGTTCCGGCCACATTCCATGTAACGGTTTGAGAACTTCCTCCTGCATAGGTAGTTGCTGAATTCTGTGAAGTTATAGTAAAGGGTCCGGCAGTACCGTTAACAGTAATTACCGCATCGTCAGAATTATTTCCTGAGCCCCCTGCTTTATTGTCACGAACGGTAAATCTGAAGTTTAATGTTCTTGCCACGGAAGAAAGTGCTTCTACTGTGATTTCAGAACCTGCTGTAGTGGTTGCGCCTGCTAAAACAGAAGCCATCCTTGGGAAATATCTTACAGGAGCAGTGGTGGGTGTCCATGATCTGAAGTTAGGTCCTGAAGCTTTTGTAGCACTTGCTGCGGAGCTTGCTCCTGTCTGAGATGAAGAAGCATTGTCCATTTGTTCCCAGATGTAGGTTAGAGAATCTCCGTCAGCATCTGTTCCTGTACCTGTAAGTACAAATGGAGTTCCTTTTGGGATCGTATAGTCTAAGCCTGCATTCGCGGTAGGAATTGAATTTCCTGTATTGGTGTTTACGGAGCAGGTTTTAGCTTTAATATTATTAGTGATCTGCTGAATGCTTATCGCGTGGAAGAAAGCGTCAGAGTGCGGCTGGATATCCTGGCTGGTAATTCCTGCATAACCCATGATTGTGGATCCTGATCCTGGCTCCATATTAACGCCGGTTCCTTCATTATTCATGGAGAAGGTGTGGTTTCCTCCGAATTGATGGCCCATCTCGTGAGCTACATAGTCAATGTCGAAATTATCTCCGGACGGGATAGCGTCTGCGGGAGAGGTGTATCCGCTTCCTTTTGACCCGTTTGTACAGATACAGCCGATACATCCTGCGTTTCCACCACCTCCTGAAGCTCCGAACAAATGTCCGATGTCATAATTAGCCTCACCGATTACCGAAGTTAAAGTGCTTTGTAACTGTGAATTCCAGCTGCTCATTCCTGAAGCTGCGGAGTAAGGATCTGTGGATGCATTGGTGTAGATAACGGCGTCATTGTTGGCAATCAGCACCATTCTGGCGGCGAAATCTTTTTCAAAAACGCCATTTACACGGGTCATCGTAGTATTCATTGCGGCTAAAGCCTGAGCTTTTGTCCCTCCGAAATAAGCGGTATATTCTCCGGTACATGACAATGCCAGTCTGAATGTTCTTAGTTTGGCATCATCAGCGTTAGGTCTTGCAGCAAGAGCAGAATTGGAAACTCCTTTCTGTGCAGCATCTACTACTGTACATTCAAACTTGTTAAGATCATCTTTTTTGTCAGATTTTCTGTATACTACATAAGAAGAAAGATCTTTAGTGTAGGGTTCTATGAAAACTGCAGATTTATCACCGTAAATTTCCATGGATGACAGTCCTAGTGGAGAGACACTGAAATAGACTGTGGAATTAGGATCATCCAGGCCTTGTCCTACATAGGATTTGATGTCCGGATATTTTGCTGCCAGCTCGGGAGCAAAATTGGAATTTTCTCTCACTTTAAAGTTTTCCATTCTGCCTTCAGAATTCGGAAAAGAAATAATGATTTCAGATTTTTCGCCTGCGGCCAGTCTTTTGGGAGCTTTTGCCAGAACGTTTTTCAATCCGTTGATGTCAAGGTGGTATACCTTTGGATTGCTGATGCCGGTTTTGTTTTCAAAGATCTCTGATGAAGTTTTTCTGGAACCTTCGGACCAAAGACGGTCAGTCTGTGCGAAAGAAATACCCGAAATAAGGAGCATTCCAATCAGCGTTAATTGTTTTTTCATATTAAATATTAAATTTGATTGTGGAATATCAAATCTAATAAAAATTATGTTACGGAAAACAAAATTTTTTATGAAAAATTTAGATTGTTTATTCAATATATTATGCAATGCATTAATTATAATTGAAAACGCCTTGTACTAAAGAAAAATGACACATACCGAAGTATATGTCATTTTTTTTGGTTTGATATAATAAGTATTTATGACCTGTTGTCATCAGCAGTCGGTCCGTAGAGCCCGGGAACTTTATTGCCGGTTGACCGTAAATAAACAACCAGTTCACCTCTATGATGGTACAGGTGATTATAAAGAAAAGCTCTTACAACCTGAACTTTTGGCATAGGAGGGAAAAGTACATTGCCGTTCATCTCCATTTTCCATTCGTTAAAATAAGCGTTCTCATCTGAATTCTCAATGACTTTCTGAGCTTTTGCTACATTTTCTTCAAACTTGGCAACAATATTTTCTGCCTTGGAAATATCTCCTTTATCATACTGATAGGTGCCCATATCAAAAACATCCTGATTGAATGTGGATTCATACCAGTTATAAACTTCTGCAATATGAGAAGCCAGCTGGCCTGTCGTCCAGTTTTTCTCAGACGGTTTCCAATTGAGAGCGCTGTCGGGAATAGCTTTTAAAAGTTTTCTGGTGTTTTCTGCTTCATGCAGAAATTCACCTAATAGGGCTTGTTTAATCATTTGTATGTGTTTTTACATTTCTATTATTTTGTAATATCTCTTCCGATTACCAGTCTTTGGATCTCAGAGGTACCTTCACCAATAGTACAAAGCTTAGAGTCTCTGTAGAATTTCTCAGCCGGGAAGTCTTTTGTATATCCGTATCCTCCGAAGATCTGAACGGCATTGTTTGAAATTCTCACACAAGCTTCAGAAGCATACAATTTAGCCATAGCTCCTTCTTTTGTCATTTTCTGTTTTGCATTTTTCAGGGTAGAAGCTCTTTGAATAAGAAGTTCAGCGGCATCAATTTCTGTTGCCATATCTGCTAACATGAAGTTGATCGCCTGGAAATCAGCAATCGGTTTTCCGAACTGATGTCTTTCTTTTGCATATTTCAAGGCAGCTTTGTAAGCTCCTCTTGCAGTACCTAAACTTAAGGCAGCAATAGAAATTCTACCTCCATCCAATACTTTCATAGCCTGCTTGAAACCTTCACCCACTTCTCCTAAACGGTGTGAATCCGGTACACGCACATTATCAAAGATTAGTTCTGCGGTCTCGGAAGCACGCATTCCCAGTTTATTTTCTTTTTTTCCTGAACTGAATCCAGGCATTCCTTTTTCTAAAACAAATGCTGTAGAATTGTTTTTAGCACCCACTTCTCCTGTTCTTGTCATTACTACGGCAATATCTCCGGAAATGGCATGAGTAATAAAGTTTTTAGCTCCGTTGATGATCCATTCGTCACCATCTTTTACAGCAGTAGTAGACATTCCTCCTGAATCTGAACCTGTATTGTGCTCTGTAAGCCCCCAGGCTCCGATCACTTTTCCGGAGGCCAGCTGAGGAAGCCATTTGTGTCTCTGTTCTTCATTTCCGAATTCATAGATATGGTTCGTACAAAGAGAGTTGTGTGCTGCTACAGAAAGACCAATAGATGGGTCAACCTGAGAAATTTCATCCAGGATCGTAACATACTCATGATAACCTAAGCCGGAACCTCCATACTGTTCAGGAACAACAATCCCCATAAAACCCATCTCACCTAACTGGTGGAATAAGTCTTTTGGAAAAGTCTGGCTTTCATCCCATTCCATGATGTTTGGTCTGATGTTCTTTTCTGCAAATTCTCTAGCCGTCTCCGCTATCATTTTGATGTTGTCAATAGTCTCTGTATTCATATAATAATAGTTAGTTCCCAAAGATAACCAAATTGATGGAATGCTAAAACAAATTATTTCATTCGCAGGATTTAAGGGTCAATACGTTTAATATTCAATTTTTTATATTTTGGAAATTAATACTTTCTTAATAAAACATTAAGCCTTTTACATTTTTTATTTCACTATTTTAGTCCCCCAATTTTTAATGCATGAAAAAAATTCTACTTCCTATCGTTCTAATATCTTCTTATATTTCTGCGCAGGCTCCTGCCGGTTATTATAACGGAACAGCCGGACTGACAGGGTATGCCCTGAAATCAAAAATTCACGATATTATTTCGGATAAAATGATTAACTGGCATTATGATGATCTTCCTGCGCTTTACAGTCAGACTGATCTTGATAAATATTATGACCACGGTGCTTCAAATACTGAATATTTGCTGGATATCTATTCTGAAATACCTGCTGCACCTGACTCATATGAATATAAAGTGGATAATTTAATCAGTACTGCAGGAGCAGAGGGTCTTGGGTATAACAGGGAGCATATGATGCCTCAGAGTACATTCAGTACTAGTTCTTCCATCAGTGATTATCCTATGTACTCGGATCTGAACTTTATTATTCCTGTAGATGCATATATTAATCAGAGGAGAAATAATTACCCTTATGGAGTAGGCGGAAATACGAATTTCTATAATTTTACCAACGGCTCCAGAATGGCTAACGCTGCGATTCCAAACTATCCTTATACCGGAAGAGTATATGAGCCTATTAATGAGTTTAAAGGAGATGTTGCAAGAACTTTGCTGTATTTTGCAGTAAGATATGAAGGAAAACTGGGATCGTTTAATACCGCTTACAGCACCTCTGCGAACATTACACCCGCTACCGATCAGTGTCCGCTTGACGGAACGGAAGAGAGAGCCATTGATCTTCCTTATATTGCCATGCTGAAGCAGTGGAGTACCGCAGACCCTGTTTCACAACGGGAAATTGACAGAAACAACGCTGTCTATGCTATTCAAAAAAACAGAAATCCTTTTATTGATCATCCTGAATGGATTGATATGATCTGGTCTGAAACGCCGGATAATACAGCTCCTACAGCTCCCGGATCACTGGTTTCCACACAGCAGAATGCTTATTTTGTTAACCTTAACTGGACCGCTTCTCCTGATGCTGATATTTTGGGATATAGAGTCTATATGAACGGTTCTACAACGCCTGTTGCTGTCACCAGGGGCACTTCTGTAAGCATCGATCATTTAACACCTTCCACCACTTATACTTTTACAGTAAAAGCTTTTGATAAGGGATACCTGGAGTCTGGGTTCAGCAATACAGTCACGGCCTCCACCATTGCCATGGACTCTTACGCCCCGGATCTTATGATCACAAAATACATATCGGGAACGAATAATACAGCTAATACTATTAAAAATAATGCGCTGGAAATTGTTAATAAAACGGGGCATGAGGTGAATTTAAATAATTACAGAATTAATATTCAGTTCAAGAATAACGCCTCAGGAGCTATTTACAGTGGAGATACTTACGAACTGGAAGGCAAAGTGGCAGATAACGAAACGTTTGTTATTTTGAATCCAAAATCTACATTGTCCTGTTATACCAATGCCCAGGCAAAATTTGTGACAGCTTCTGATCCGCTCACTTTTACAGGAGGAAATTATGTGGAGCTTGCCTATAATAAAACGGTTACCGTAGATGCAATCGGAGTAAAATACACAACCAATACTAACGGTAATGTATCTTTGTACAGGAAAAGCAGCATCAATAAACCTACAGATACATTTACTATCAGCGAGTGGGATTCTTATCCGTCTAACTACTGTCAGAATCTGGGTGGAACGTTATCTTCAGCAGAGCTGATTGCTGACAATAACGAGTTTGCAATATATCCGAATCCGGTATATGACAATATTTACGTAAACGGAGAAACAGCGCTGGTAAAAACAGCACAGATCATAGATCTTTCCGGAAAAGTAATCTATACCGAGAAAAATCCTTTCAAAAATAAAAAGAGCATTTCCGTACAAGGAATTCCGGCAGGAGTTTATTTCTTAAAACTTGATGAAAAAGCGCATCAGTTTATTAAAAAATAGATCATCCTAAGACGTACTGTCATTTCAATGACCAACCAAACCTCACAGTTTTTAACAACCTGTGAGGTTTATTTCTTAAAGTTTGATAAGATTGCTTTGCCCGCAATGAATGTTATAACCCTGATAGCAGCAGTTGCCCCACAGCAGGCCGCCGGAAAAGGAGGGAGCCGGGGTTTGTGTGCGGATAGCAGGAATAGCTTCTTCCTTAAAAATAATGTAAAAATTTGGAGTTAAACTCCGTCTTATAATAAAATTTTAAACTGAATGTTGATTTTTTCTGATTGTAGAATGTAATATAAAGCCTTAAAAACCTTATGTTTACTGCATCATTGATATAAGCAGAATCCCTAATAATCAATATCTATAAGTGTTTCTGCTTATATCTTTTATATATAAGTAATTATGCTTATATTTGCAGTATGATAGCGGTCATTACCGGTGATATTATAAATTCACAGCATGCGGACACGGAAGTCTGGATTACCAGGCTGAAACATCTTCTCGAAAAATGGGGAAGCGCTCCCGGCACATGGGAAATCTACAGAGGTGACGAGTTCCAGTTCAAATGCAAAATTGATGACGTTTTCTGGCGGTTTCTAGCCATAAAATCTCTTATTAAAAGTCAGGAAAATTTAGATGTCAGGATGGCTATAGGTATTGGTGAGGAAAGTTTCTCTTCAGAGAAAATCACTGAATCGAACGGTACGGCATACGTACACTCCGGAAGACTCCTGAATGATCTTAAAAATGACGGACATACCGTTGCCATCAAAACTTCAAGTGATGCGGTAGACAGGGATTTAAATATCCTGTTGAAATGGTCGTCTAAGGATTTTGATAACTGGACCATGGCTACATCAGAGATTATTCATGAGATGATCATGAATCAGGATATCACGCAGGAGGATCTTGCTAAAAGATTTGCTATTTCACAGTCTTCTGTAAGCCAGAGGCTGAAGCGAGCCAACTATGAGCTCATCGTGGAAACCAATCAGTATTTCAGAAAGAAAATCTCAGAACTATAGGCATGATCTTCATCAAACTCATATTGGCACATTTACTCGGAGATTTTATACTTCAGCCAAATTCATGGGTTGCAGACAAGGAAAACTATAAACTGAAAAGTAAGTTTTTATACATTCATGTTCTGATTCACACCATTTTAAGTTTTATTTTCCTTTGGGATCTTCAACTTTGGTGGGTTGCCGTTTTGGTGGGAATTACTCACTTTATGATTGATGCTGCCAAGCTTATCTTTCAGAATGTAAAGACAAAGAAAAGATGGTTTTTCATAGATCAGGTGCTGCATGTTCTGGTAATCGGAGGAGTTTCTTTTTATTTTCAGGAATTCAGCTTTGGGTTTTTACAGAATCAGGAATTTTTAAAGATCATTATGGCAGCGTTGTTCCTGACAACACCAGCTTCTATCTTTATCAAAATCTTACTGTCATCATGGACACCCGCTCCTGATGGCCCCAACACAATCCAAACCGAATCTTTATCAAGTGCCGGAAAATATATCGGAATTTTAGAACGTCTGATGGTATTCACTTTTATCATGGTGAATCACTGGGAAGGCGTAGGTTTCATGGTAGCTGCCAAATCTGTTTTCAGATTCAGTGACCTTGCACAGGCAAAACAGAGAAAACTTACAGAATATGTATTAATTGGTACTCTGCTGAGTTTTGGACTGGCTGTCTTAACAGGAATTATAATAAAATAAATCAATAAATCTAACTACAATTTAGAAAGTAAAATTATGAGTCAAAAGAAAGAAATGTTGTACGAGGGGAAAGCGAAACAAGTATTTGCTACCGATAATCCTGATGAAGTAGTAGTACGTTTCAAAGACGATGCTACAGCATTTAACGCTCAAAAGAAAGGCCAGGTAGACCTTAAAGGGGAAATGAACAATGCCATCACAACCCTTATTTTTGAATACTTAAATGAAAAAGGAATCAAAACTCATTTCATCAAGCAGCTGGACGAAAGAGAGCAGCTGGTAAGAAAAGTGTCTATCATTCCTTTGGAAATGGTAGTGAGAAACTACTCCGCAGGAAGCATGGCGCAAAGATTAGGAGTGGAAGAAGGAATCAAATCTCCGGTAACCATCTTCGATATCTGCTACAAAAAAGACGAATTGGGAGATCCGCTTATCAACGATCACCATGCTGTTTTCTTAGGCGCAGCTACGTATGAAGAACTTGACGAAATGTATGAGCTTACTTCAGATATCAACGAAATCCTGATCGACCTGTTTGACAAAATCAACATCATTCTGGTAGATTTCAAAATTGAATTAGGTAAAACTTCAGACGGTGAAATCATCTTAGCAGATGAAATCTCGCCTGATACCTGCAGACTTTGGGATAAAGATACCATGAAGAAATTAGATAAAGACAGATTCAGAAGAGACTTAGGAGAAGTTACTGAGGCTTATGTGGAAATCTATAACCGTCTTAAGAATCTTTTACAGAAATAAGATTTCAGGTAACAGATTTCAGATGTTGGCACTGAAAATATTGTCTTGATTCAAACAAAATTAAAATTTGAAGTTGGCTTTAATCTGAGATCTGAAATCTGACTTCCAAGATCTACAATTAGAAAAAATAGAAATGAAAAGTTTAGACATTCATAAAAGTGAATATTTAAAACAGTTTAAAACCCAGACTTACGGAAGGAATCTGTTCAGAACTCAGGAAGAGGAAAGACTGGATGCTCCCAATGAAGAGTGTGGGATCTTCGGATTGTATTCGGACAGTGATCTGGATACTTTCTCGCTTTCACAGTTCGGTCTTTTTGCTTTACAGCACAGAGGTCAGGAGGCTTGTGGTATTTCCGTTTTAAAAGAGGGAAGAATCACCAACATGAAAGATGAAGGACTGGTTTTGGATGTTTATAAAGAAATTCAGGAACCTGAAACTTTTATGGGAAATTCTGCAATCGGGCATACCCGTTATACCACTGCAGGAGATAAAAAGAAATATAATTTCCAGCCATTTTTCGCCAAAAACGAATATGACCAGATTATACTTTCTATAGCACACAACGGTAACCTTACCAATGCAAAAGAATTAAAAGCAGAATTAGAGGCTGAAGGCGTGGTTTTCAGAGCCACTTCCGATTCTGAAGTAATCCTGAGACTGATCCAGAAAAACCTTGATTTGGGTCTTCGTGGTGCTATCAAAGCCACCATGGAAAAAATTGAAGGTGCTTATTCTGTTGTAGGGATGACCAGAAATAAATTCTTTGCATTCAGAGATTTCAACGGAATCCGTCCGCTGGTATTGGGAGCTATCGACGAAAGATCGTATGTGGTAGCTTCTGAGTCTGTAGCACTGGATGCTGTAGGAGCTCAGTATGTACGAGATATCCTTCCTGGTGAGATCATTTATACCAACGAAAACGAACCTGGAAAACTTCATTCTTATATGATGGATGAAGCGAAGGGGAAACAGAGAATCTGTTCTTTTGAATATATTTATTTTGCAAGACCAGACTCTACGCTGGAAAATATCAACGTATATGAAATCAGAGAAAAGTCTGGTGAGAAAATCTGGGAACAGGCGCCTGTAGAAGCTGATCTGGTGATCGGTGTTCCGGATTCCGGAGTTCCCGCTGCTATTGGTTTCTCAAAAGCTTCAGGAATACCTTTCCGTCCTGTTTTGATCAAAAACAGATATATCGGAAGAAGCTTCATCGTTCCTACTCAGGAAATGAGAGAAAGGGTAGTGAACCTTAAGCTGAACCCGATCATCTCTGAAATGAAAGATAAGAGAGTAGTCATTATTGACGATTCTATCGTTCGTGGAACCACTTCTAAAAGACTGGTTAAAATTCTGAAAGATGCAGGAGTGAAAGAAATCCACTTCAGAAGTGTTTCTCCACCTATTATTGCACCATGTTATCTGGGAATTGATACTCCGTCCAAAGATGATCTGATCTCTGCCAATATGACTACAGAAGAACTTAAAAACTATCTTGGGGTAGATTCCTTAGAGTTTTTAAGCATAGACAATCTGAAAGACATCTTAGGATCAGCTAACCACTGTTTTGGTTGCTTTACCGAAGAATATCCAGTTGGAAAAGGAGAGGAGGTGGATTTATTCAACTAATCTCTTATTGAAATAATGGAATAATGAGCCGGGTTTATAATCCGGCTCTTTTGTTTTTAAATGTAGCAAAAGCTTAATATTCCTGTATTATATAATATATAATTGAGTGGTAATTTCGCTGAATTAAAACTTCAGGATATGAGACACGTATTTTTTACAGGTATATTGATGGTTTTCGCCCAGCTTTATTCTTCACAGGCTTTCGATAACGAGGCGCACAGGGGAGGAAAATCTCTTTATCCTGAAAATACCATCCCGGCCATGAAAAATGCGCTGAAAATGAACGTTACCACCCTGGAAATGGATCTTGCTGTAACGAAAGACAAAAAAGTTATTCTTTCCCATAATGCCTTTCTTTCACCGGAACTCGTTACAAAGCCGGACGGAACCTATATTCCCAAAGACTCAGGTTTTTATTATAAAATCTACGAGATGCCTTACACAAAGATTAAAACCTTTGATGTAGGGATAAAAAAATTAAATAACTATCCTGATCAAAAGAAAATAAAGGTCCAGAAACCCCTCTTTTCAGATGTGATAGATGCATGTGAAGCTTACGCCCGCGAATTGAAAAGACCTTTGCCTTTTTACAACATAGAAACCAAAACCCGCCCTTTCTCTGACAACATATTCCATCCGGAACCTAAAGAGTTTGTAGACCTGATGATGACAATTATTGTGGAAAAAAAGATTCAGGACAGAGTGATTATCCAGTCCTTTGATCCGAGAACTCTGGAAATCCTTCACAGAGAGTACCCTAAAATCATGACAGCCTTACTGGTAGAAAAAGTAGATGATAAAAAAATGGCTCAGCAGCAGGCTTATTTTAAAAACATTCCTGCAGAAAAATTCAGAATGTATCCCAATCATCTGAATGGTGTGGCAGGAGACATGAAATTTCTAAGTTTTATCCCAACCATTTACAGTCCTGAACATAATCTCGTGACACCTGGGTTAGTAAAAGAATGCCACGCGTTAGGCATGAAAGTAATCCCCTGGACTGTAAATACCAAAGAAAGGCTTCAAGAACTAAAACAGATGGGAATAGATGGTGTGATCAGCGATGATCCGAGAATATTTGAATAACCGTATGATAGGACTTAAATAAATAACCGGAAGAAATTCTTCCGGCTATTTTATGCGTGCAAGGTTAATGCACTTCGGTTAAAAAATTGGTTCTTCTGATTAGAATTTATAATTCAGTCCTAACTGAAATACTCGGTTGTTGTTTTCAGCCGCAGGTCTGCTTTTGTCAATTTTTGTCAAACTGTTTACATATCTTGCGCTGATCCCAATGTTCGAAGTAATATCATATCCTAAACCAAGACCTAATCCAAAGTTGAATCTGTTGATCTGATCTTTGTCGATATCTTCAGTATTTGAACTGGTAGTAGTTGTAGTAACTCCTCCCGTAGTAGTGGCTACACTCGTTTCTCCTTTAGTTTTTCCATTGATGAAATAACTGAATTCAGGTCCTGCTTCGATATAAAAATTATCAACAGGTCTCATCTGAACCATTAACGGAACTGAAATGTAATTCATTTTCACTCTGCCTTCTACTTTGGTCTTTACATTTGTTACTCCATTATCAGTCTCTGTAGAAGAGATTACATCTTTAGCACCCATCTGGTTGTATAATACCTCAGGTTGTAAGCTGAACTGTTTTGAAAGTGGAATATTAACAAATGCACCTGCATGGAAACCTAATTGCTGGCTGTTGATACCAAACTTCTGCTCACTGAAATAAGCTGAGTTTCCCCCTGCCTTAATCCCGAATCTAACGGGTTGAACATCTTTTTTTAGAGGTGATGCATTTACTGTTTTTGTCTCTGTCTTTGTTTCTGTTTCCTGAGCGAAAGCTAACGTACCAGCAGTTAATGCTAATCCTAAAAATAACTTCTTCATAATTTTATTTTTTAATTTTACTATTTGTGTGTCGGATAATTTCTCTGTCAGACTCCAATTATTTTGCAAATTGCTTGCCAAAGTCGAAAAACGCTTATTTAAAAGGCTTTGCAGATGGTTTTCCTGATGGTTATTTTTGATGTTTTTCCCGTTTTGATGAATAAATAAAGTGCCATACTCTATATTTTATACAAAAAATTCAATACTAAAAAAATATCATTACGAATCATTGAAATGCTAAAAAAAGAAAAAAATAAACCAATTTTAACCAAAAAAGAGACTGTTCTGAGCTTTTATAGGCAACTCAATAAAAAATGCCGGACTTTTTAAAGCCCGGCATCCCTGTGAAAATAATAAATATCTCTATTTAAATTGATAAGCCACTCCAATTTGAAGGGCATTATTTCTTATTTTATTTTCGTAAAGATTGTCCTTAAAAAGATCCGTGATCCCTGCGCTGAATCTTGCGGTCACTCCAAAATTCTGAGTAAAATAATATCCTGCTCCAATACCAATCCCTACATTAAACCTGTTGTAAAGCTCCATGGGAATTTTATTCGAAAAGCTTTCGTTACGAATGGTTACAGAACCGCCGAATGTATCTTCGGTTTTTAGATCTCCTTCCGATTTTCCGCCCAGTAAATATCCAAATTCAGGACCCGCTTCCACATAAAGCTTAGGAAGAATATTATACTGAACCATTACAGGAAGAACAAGATAATTCAGATTGGTTTTATAACTGAATTCCCGCTTTACCAGATAACCGTCTGACAGAGAAGCGTAGGTATATTGTTGTTCTGTTTTGGATCCCATCTGGCTAAAAAGAAGCTCAGGCTGTATACTGAATTTTTCTGCAACGGGAATAGTAACAAATACCCCAACATGAGAACCCAGTTTTATTTTTTCATTATTGTCACCGTAATCGCTGTTGCTATTGCTGAAAGTTGATGCATTGAATCCTGCTTTTACCCCAAATGTAACAGGAGATTTTGAAGCGGTATTCTGCTCTTTTTTCTGAGCATTCATAAAAAGTGATCCGGCTAATGCCAATCCTAGAACAATGTTTTTCATGGTTAAAGTTTAAAATTTTCTTTTTTGCAGCAAAACATCTGCCACAAAGGTAAGAAGTGATAACAATCATACTGAAAGCGAAAAAGTCAGGCTTAAACTAATAAACCTGACTTCTTCTATTGAAATCAAAATGTATCTAATTATGGAGCAAAACTTTACGTATTTGCTTTGCACTTTACAATGTCACACAACTTAATGCAGTTCCCGTTAAAAGTTTAAAATGGTAATAGTTAGATGTTCAGTATTGAAATTTAGATGAGCTTTCATCTGAATTGATACCAATTTCATTGTAAAAACAGAAACCATAAACTGGAAATTTCCGTAGTAAAGTACAATCATTACACTGTACGCAAATTTCTTGCCAAAAAGATTTATACAATAAAAAAAGCCGGATTATATTTAATCCGGCTTCGTATTGCTTAGAAAAGGGCTCTTCAAAAGCTCCTTTGTTCTTAGAATTTGTAAGCTAAACCTAACTGGAATACTCCGTTTTTAGCTTTATCTTCAGATAAATCGGGTCTATTTTTGGCAACATCTGTTAAACCTGCAACGTATCTTGCCGTAATTCCAATATTCTGAGTGAAGTAGTATCCTGCACCTAGACCAATTCCAAAGTCAAAAGTTTTGAAAATGTCTTTAGCATCTGCCGAATTTGAGTTGTTCTTGAATTTTGAATTTACGAGAAAACTAAACTGTGGTCCTGCTTCCAAGTATAGGTTTGGCAAAGCATTATATTGAAGCATAAAAGGGATTGAAATATAATCCAGATTGACCTTCGTATCACTATTAGCCTTAAATTTTGCACCCATTCCGCTGTATAATACTTCCGGTTGTACAGAGAAATCCTGTGCTACTGGAATGTTGGCAAAAACACCACCATAAAATCCAGCTTTTGAATTCAAGTCACTGTTAGAAATATTTGAGATATTAAGACCTGCTTTCAATCCAAATCTAACTGGAGAAGATGAAGCAGTAGAAGTCTTCTGAGCGAAAGTGAAAGTACCTGCTACTAAAGCAAGACCTAAAATTAACTTTTTCATAAGTTTTTATTTTAATAGTTTTTAAGTTTTATTTAACATTTCATTACGTAACAAAATGTATGCCAAAATTTAAAACCTTTGCTAACCCTTTATATTTCACCTCTTTTTGGATGTTAATTTTTTTAACATAAAAAAAAGATCAGACAAAAAATTGCCTGATCTTTTCTATTGAATATAAAATTTGTTAGTGAATGTGTCAGCTTATCTGAATTTAAAAGCTAAACCTACCTGGAATACATTGTTTCTTACAGCGTCACCAGAATTGTTTTTGTAAATATCAGTAAGACCTGCAGTATATCTTGCAGTAAGTCCTAAGCTAGGCGTAAAATAATATCCTGCACCAATACCGATACCAAAGTTAAACGTCTGGAAATCGTCCTTATTAAGACTTGAAATCTGTGTGCTGTTGCTGTTGTTAGTTGAGCTTTTCAGTTTATCATTAGCGCTTACAAGGAATCCAAACTCCGGACCTGCTTCAAGGAAAAACTCTGGAGTTGCATTATACTGGAACATTACAGGTACTGCAACGTAACCTAGATTTCTTGAATATTCACTTTTATAATTGTTTCCAAGAACGGTATATTCTCTGGTTACTTTTGAACCTAAGTCGTTATAAATAACCTCAGGCTGTACACTGAAAGAACTTGCCAAAGGAATATTAGCAAAAACTCCTGCGTTAAAACCGATTTTTGACTTAGAATCACTTAAATCGGCACCATTAGATAATGAAGATACGTTCATTCCACCTTTTACCCCGAACGTTACCGGATTAGTAGGTGTGCTTCCTGTTTGTTGAGCGAATGCGAATGTTCCTGCAGTTAACGCTAATCCTAAAATTAACTTTTTCATAACTTTAATTTTTTAATTTTACTCTTTCTAATTTTAAATTTTACTACTGTTCAGCATTTTCAGTTGAACGCAGAGTATCTTTCAAATTGCTTGCCAAAAATATTTTTTATGAGTAAAATCAATAAAAAATCACTTAGTGTTTAAGTGATTTTTTAAATAATATACTGATTATTAAATTGTTGTGGTTTTAAATAAACATTTGTTTAGATAGGGTCTAAATTGACAATTTTGTTAAAAACTCTATGTAAAGCAGATTTATCTTTCTGAAAATTATTTAGCATCATTCAATTTTCTGTAAAAAGCTAATGATTCAAGGATATTTTCCTGACTGCACTGATGGTCATAAGTACAGGAACCGATTCCGGAAAGCAGAGAGAAGTTGATTTTGCTGTCTGTATTCTTTTTATCATTTAATAATAATGCTGTGATATCTTCATCTTTAAAATCACTGATATCAAGATAAGGATAGTATCTCTGAATATTTTCAACGATAGTTTTTGCATCTTCTTCAGAAATAAGATTTTCAAGATAAGCCAGATGAGCTTCTGTAATCATTCCCATGGCAACAGCTTCCCCGTGAAGAATAGGATTTTCCTGCTGCAGGCATAAGCTTTCTACGGCGTGGCCAATGGTATGCCCGAAATTCAGTGTTTTTCTGATGTTCTGCTCATGAAAATCCTGATCTACAACAAGCTGCTTAATATTCATCGAAGTCTGTATATGCGGAATAACGGTTTCCACCTCCAGCTTACGGATCTGGATCAGCTGATCCCAATGATTTTTATCCGCAATTAAACCATGTTTCAGCATTTCTGCAAAGCCGCTTCTTAATTCTTTAAAAGGGAGTGTTTCTAAGAATTTCGGGAAAATAAAAATCTGTTCCGGAAAGGCAAAAGTTCCCACCATATTTTTATAATGCATAAGGTCAATACCTGTTTTTCCTCCTATAGATGCATCACACATGGACAAAAGGGTAGTAGGAATGTTGATAAACTGTATTCCTCTTTTGTAGGTAGATGCTACAAATCCTCCCATATCAGTAATTACACCGCCGCCAAGATTGATAACCAGTGCTTTTCTGTCTGCCTGCATTTCCGTAAGAATTTCCCAAAGCTGATTGGCTGTCTGGATATTTTTCATTTCTTCCCCGGCTTCAATCTCTAAAATTTCAAAGCCAAGATCTGTTTCCATGTTGCCTAAAAGAACAGGCAGACAGTATTCATGTGTATTTTCATCTACAAGGATGAAGATTTTGCTGAAATTTTTTCCGTGAAGAAACGTATTGAGTTGAGAAAAATTATCGTTTAATATTGTTATCATCTTCTATTGTATGTAAAGTTAAAATGTAAACTATATTGCAAAGTTATGATTCTTAATTTTTAACTCGTAACTAAATTACTATCTTTGCAGAAATTTTTAGAATGAGCAGAGATAATAATAATTCAGACAGACCAAAGAGACCAAGAATTTCAACCAAGAAAAGTTCTGATGATTCTCGTGCTTCCAGATCTGGAAATTCTTCAGGATCAAAGCCTTTTAAGAAACCGTTTGCTAAAGACGGAGGAAGAAAAGGGGCAGAACATCAGGGATCCAACTCAAGATTTGAAAAGAAACCTTTCAAAAGAAATACAGACAGCTTCGAAAATTCCAGTGACGATTTCGGGTCAAAATCTGAAAAAAAGCCATACATCACGAACAAGAGTGAGAGCTATGAGAAAAAATCTTTCGGAAAACCTAAGAGAGGCGGAAAAAATTTCGATACAAGAGATAAGTATGAAAGAGGCAGCCTTAAATACGGAAGAAGACCTTCTGGCGGAGATGAAAGAGACGACAGAGCAAAATCTTTTGTACAGAAAAGAAGGTTAAATAAAATTGACAAAGATGTCCATAAAGACACGATCCGTCTTAATAAGTATATTGCCAATTCAGGAATCTGCAGCAGGAGAGAAGCAGATGACCTTATCACGCAGGGACTGGTAGAAGTGAACGGAAAAGTAGTTAACGAAATGGGATATCAGGTACAGAAAACGGACAGGGTAGTCTTTGACGGACAAAGCATTACTCCGGAAAAACCTGTATATGTACTTTTGAATAAGCCCAAAGGTTATATTTCTACGACAAAAGACGATAAAGCAAGAAAAACTGTAATGGACCTTGTAGCGAATGCTTCTCCTTACAGACTTTTCCCGGTTGGAAGACTGGATCGTTCTACAACAGGAGTTATTTTATTGACCAATGACGGTCACATGACAAAAAAACTGACACATCCATCTTTTGATGCCAAGAAGATTTATCATGTAACACTTGATAAAAAGCTTACTGGTGAAGATCTGCGTCTTATTGCTGAGGGAATTCGTCTTGATGAAGGTTTAGCCGTTGTAGATCAGATTTCTTACATTGAAGGAAAGCCTAAAAACGAAATCGGAATTGAAATCCACATCGGATGGAACCGTGTTATCAGAAGAATTTTCCAAAGATTAGGATATGAAGTAGAAGCTTTAGACAGGGTAATGTTTGCCGGGTTAACGAAGAAGAATATCAAGAGAGGGCATTGGAGAATCCTTACCGAACTGGAAGTAAACAACCTTAAAATGCTTTAGAACAGTGATGGGCAAAAATTGTGAATGACATATTCAGAATTAGAGCTTACATTATTCTTTCAAAAAGTATTATTCAGGATAAAGAACAAAAAGCGCAGAAATATATTCTGCGCTTTTCTATTGTCGTAAGGAATGAACTTAAGCTTCATAGCCCATCATAAAAAGAACTAGCCCAACACGGTTACTCCTTTTTCAATCATGTCGTAGATTGCATCTCTGGCGTTGTCGGGTTTTACATTAACAGCGCGTGTTCCATTGAAATGAAGACACGTTACATATCCGCTTGCCACAGCGTCCTGCGCCGTAAATTTCACACAATAGTCTAATGCTAAACCTACAATTTCAACCAATTGAATATCATGGTACTTCAGGAAATCGTCCAGCCCTGTTTTCATAAAGTGATTGTTATCCTGAAAGCCGCTATAGCTGTCTATTTCGATATTTTTACCTTTTTGTACAATATGGGTTACTTTGTCTCTGTTCAGATCCTTGTGAAATTCGGCCCCGAAAGTTCCCTGAATACAGTGGTCCGGCCACATAAACTGAGGAACACCATTTAAAATAATACTTTCTCCTACCTTTCTGCCATTACTGCTTGCAAAGCTCTTATGGCCCGCCGGGTGCCAGTCTTGTGTAAGAACAATCTGATCATATTCATTTTCTTCCATCAAAAGGTTGATGTAGGGAATAATTTCGCTGGCTCCAGGGACTGCAAGTGCTCCGCCTTCACAAAAATCATTCTGTACATCGACTATTATTAACGCTTTTTTC
The DNA here is from genome assembly GCF_900108365.1 of Chryseobacterium culicis. Taxonomy (GTDB): domain Bacteria; phylum Bacteroidota; class Bacteroidia; order Flavobacteriales; family Weeksellaceae; genus Chryseobacterium; species Chryseobacterium culicis. The sequence continues at coordinate 573,215 of NZ_FNWQ01000002.1, forward strand.
ATATTTTGAATTCTCGAATTTTTGATAAATTTACAAAACTAATTGGCAAAAATTTGTCCAAAACCGAATTATCGGACAAATAGGCAATGTAATTTTCTGATCCTTGTAAAAATAAGTAGACTACAATTTAAAATTATTGGATTTTGCCCGAATCATATGGTGTTGTGAAGTATAAACCAAATATCAATAACGTATCTTTGCAGCAAATAAGTATTTTATGTCATTTGAGTCTTTAGGATTATCACACAATATTATTCGTTCTGTTAATAAGTTGGGTTATTTAAAGCCTTTTCCCATCCAGGAGCAGGCTGTTCCCGTTATTTTACAGGGGAAAGATCTGATGGGAATTGCACAGACAGGTTCCGGGAAAACGGCTTGTTTTGTGATGCCGATTTTAGAAAAACTGCAGAATGCAGAAGTTAAGAAAGACCGTAATGTTCAGGTTTTAATATTGGTTCCTACGCGTGAGCTTGCGATTCAGATTGATGAAGTTTGCAGGGCTTTCACAGGAAATCTGAAAAGAGAAGTGCGTACAATGGCCGTATATGGTGGAGTTTCTATCAATCCACAGATGAAAGGCATGTTTGGCGTTGAAGTTTTGATTGCAACACCTGGACGTTTGCTGGACTTAATTGACCACAACGCATTAAGCATTTCAGGAATTAAACATCTGGTGATTGATGAAGCCGATAAAATGTTCCAGCTCGGATTTGGTGAAGAAATGAATAAGCTTTTTGCTATGATGCCTGCTGCCAAACAGACGATCTTGTTTTCAGCGACTCTTAATGAAAAAGTTGATGAAATGAAAGAACGGCTTTCCATTAATCCTACAGTGATTGAAATTAAGAAAGAAGAAGTTGAAATTGATCATATTGAACAGCTGGCCTACCACGTTTCCCCGGAAAATAAAGGACCTTTTTTAAGATATCTGATTAAAGAAAAGAAGGTTGAGAAAGCACTGGTTTTTGTTTCCTCTACAAGATCTGCGGATAACCTGGTCGAGAAGCTTAAAAAGAATAAAATAAAGGCTGTAGCTATTCACAGTCAAAAGTCGCAGGGAGCGAGAAGGAATAATCTCGAAGAATTTAAAGTGAACGGTGCCCAGATTCTGGTGGCTACCGACTTAATCGGCCGGGGAATTCATATAGAGTCCCTGCCATGTGTAATCAATTATGAATTACCGCGTTCCCCGCTGGACTATATCCACCGTATCGGGAGAACAGGACGTGCTCATGAAAAAGGGACAGCAATCAGTATTCTGACAGATGACGAATTGCAGCATTTCCGCGTAATTCAAAAGAAAATGGGCAGAAAAGTGACTTTGCAAAGAACAGAGGGTATTGATTTACATGGTTATTAGTATCTGATTATCAATAATAAAAGGTTTCAGTTTTATAGCATTGAAACCTTTTTTAATGAATAAACGGTACCACAGAAATTATTATCGGTATAATTAATGCTTTATTCACCTAAGATTCTTGAATTTTTGGTAAATTCGCACACGCTGATATCGTCAATTATTCTGATAGATCAGGACCGGACAAATCGGCAGCAATTAAAAATTAAAACCTTTGAATAATGAGTGAATTAGATAAAAAAAAGTTTCCGATAGGCCCGTTTGAAACTCCGGAAAACATTTGTGATACCACGTTGGATAGCTATATCAAAGTAATCAGAGATTTTCCCGGCAGACTAAAAAATCTCATTGAACATTTTACGGACGATCAGCTGGATACGCCTTACAGAGAAGGGGGATGGACGGTGAGACAGCTTGTAAACCACCTTTCTGACAGTCACATGAACAGTTTTATCCAATTCAAGCTTGCTCTTACAGAAGATAATCCTACTATAAAGCCTTACGATGAAGCCAGGTGGGCTGAGCTTCAGGACAGTTTTCATATGCCGGTAAAACCCGCAATGAGAATTCTGAAAGGTACACACCAAAGATGGGTAGTACTTCTTAAAAGCCTTACCAATAAGCAGTTTGAAAGAACGTTCCATCATCCTGAACACAATAAGAACTATAATTTAAGAGAAAGTCTTGCCTTATACGTTTGGCATTGTAATCATCATTTTGCTCATATTGAAAATCTGAAGATTGTAAAAGGTTGGTAAGGAAAAGTCTTCATAATCCTATATATTACCAGGAAATTATTGAAAGGATTTCCCTTTTATCTGAAAATTCAGTGGCAAAATGGGGGAAAATGAACGTATGTCAAATGCTAAAGCATTGTGACCTAGTTCTTCAGGTGGCTTTGGGAAAGCTTGAGCTTCCCGCTATTAATGTCATGTTTGAGGCTATTGGAATTTTAACTAAAATAGAAATGTATATTTTCAATAATGGAATTCCCAGAAATATGCCTACTTTTCAAAAACTAATCATTAATTTTGAGTGTGATTTTGATGTTTCAAAAACCAATCTGCTGAAAACGCTGGAGGAATTCCGGGAAGCTTGTGAAAACAATAAATTTCCGGACCGTCACAGGTTATTCGGTAAAATGACTGAAAAAGACTGGACATTTTTAGAATATAAACATCTTGATCATCATCTAAAACAATTTAATGTATGAGTTTTTTTGATAAAATATTCGGTGGAAAAAACGAAACCCCGGAACAGAAAACGTTCTGGAAAAAGATAGAATCTGAAGAAGATCTTGCCCAGGCAATAGAGGATTCTTTTCAGAATAAAATAGCAATATTCAAGCATTCAACAAGCTGTTTTATCAGCAGAACAGTCCTGAAGAACTTTGAAAAAGAAGTTGAAAATTCTGATCAGGAAGTGCATGTGTACTATCTTGATCTATTAGCCCACAGGCCTGTTTCTAATAAAATAGCGGCAGATTTTGAGATCAGGCACGAAAGTCCGCAGCTTATTGTAATAGAAAACGGAAAGCCTGTCAACAATGCTTCGCATCAGGATATTTCTTTAAGCCAGATTGTATCATGAAGAATATAAATAATTATTTAGCCAAGGTCTTGAATGTTCCGCTTCAAAATGTGAACACCTGCAGTCTCCATTATGAAGTAAAGAAAATTCCTAAAAACCAGTTTCTCCTTCAATATGGGGAAATATGCCGGCATATTTTCTTCGTAGAGAAAGGACTGATAAAGATGTATTCTATTGATAAAAACGGGAAAGAGCATATTATACAGTTCGCGCCTGAAAGCTGGCTGATTTCCGACCGAAGCAGTCTTTATTTTAATGAAAAATCCATTTATTATATAGAAGCAGTGGAAGATTCAGAAGTTCTGTTTCTGCATCCGGATTTCTTTAATAAGCTGGTAGAGCAGTTCCCGAACAGTATTGAAAGAAGTGATTTTCTCCTTCAGAAACATATCAGAAGCCTTCAGAACAGAATCAATTCTTTACTGGGAGAAACCGCAGAAGAGAGGTACATGAAATTCATTAAAATGTATCCGGATCTGCTTCTAAGGGTTCCCCAGTGGATGATCGCTTCCTATCTGGGAATTACGCCTGAAAGCTTAAGCCGCGTAAGAAAAGAGCTGGCGAGAAAAAATTTCGTTCCGGACAATAAATAAAAGGCTGGAAGAGGGAAGTGTGAGGTCTTATGAACAGATTGACAAAGATTAGTCTGAAGACTATAATAACTTCCATCTTCCAGCCTCCTTCTTCTTTACATTAAATAAATCTTTTTGGCAAGCTGCCCAATCTGTCTCAGCTTTGCCTGAGTATTTTCGTTCCACGGAAGTCCTATACAAAGTCTCATGCAGTTTTCAAACTGCTCCTGAAAAGTAAACATTCTTCCGGGAGCAATGCTTATATTTTGTTTGATGGCAAGATCATATAATTCTGTAGTTCTTATTTTTCTGTCAAATTCTACCCATAAGGAAAGACCTCCCTGCGGCCTGCTGGTTTTTGTTCCTTCAGGAAAAGATTCTGCGATGGTCTGAACATAATTCTGATAATTGAACTGTAAAGTTCTGCGGAGCTGCTGAAGATGTTTTTCGTATTTCCCTGACTTCAGAAAGTTGGCAACAGCTTCGTTAACAATCGAAATGGAGGAAGTGGAATGCAGAAGTTTTAGCTTGAGGATTTTTTCTTTATATTTTCCAGGTGCAATCCAGCCTACACGATACCCGGGAGCCAGTGTTTTTGAAATAGAGCTGCAATAGAGAACGCTTCCGTCTTTATCGAAAGATTTACAGCATTTTGGACGGCTAGAGCCAAAATAAAGATCTCCGTAGACGTCATCTTCGATAAGCGGAATATTATTCTCAGAAAGTATTTTTACAATTTCTTTTTTATTTTCATCAGGCATACAGCTTCCTAAAGGCGAATTGAAGTTGGGAATGAGCAGACAGATATTGATTTTCGGAATAACTTTTTTTAGCGCTTCAATTTCAATTCCTGTCGTAGGGTGGGTAGGAAGTTCCAGTACTTTTAAGCCTAATCCGTTCGCAAGCTGCAGAATGCCCGGGTAGCAGGGACTTTCAATCGCTATGGTATCTCCCGGCTTTCCTAAGGCCATTAAACAGAAAGAAAGTGCATTCATGCCGCCGTTGGTAGTTATCAGATCATTTTCACTCAGGTTGCCTCCCCATTGCAGAGAACGTATGGCAATCATTCTTCTGAGCTTGAGATTCCCCTGAAGTTCCTCATATTCTGTCCCTCCTTCTTTTAATTCCCTTATAGCATTTACAATTTCTTTTTTCAGTTTAGCCTGCGGTAAGAGATCTCCCGACGGAATACCTATTGAGAAAAAGGTGAGATCCTTTTTACCCATATTTTCATATACTTTACTGATAAGCTCATCCGGTTCATCATTATTGGCAATAAGTGACGGACGGCTTACTTCAGGCAGGGGAAGCTTTGCAGACAGCAGCTGGCTCACAAAATAACCGGACTGCGGTTTAGACTCTATTAAAGACTGGGATTCCAGTTCAAGAAAAACCCGTTTGGCTGTATTCATGCTCACCTGATGTTCATGGCAGAGCATTCGAACTGAAGGAAGCCTGTCTCCAGCCTTCAGAATGCCATTTCTGATCTGTCCTGCGATTCCGTCTGCAATTTCTGTATATAAAAATTCTTTGCTCATATCTTTAAACTGTGCTCATGCAAATATACAAAACTGATACTGTGTTTATCTAAATATCCTTTCTAATTTTGAACCATTAATTAAAAAGCTTGAATAAATGATGACAAAAGAAATAACAAAAGATGAAAATATAAGCGGATGGATCAATGGTTTTATTGGCGTAGTTCTGTTCAGTGGCGGATTGCCGGCAACAAAATTAGCCGTAATGGAAATGAGCCCCACTTTTGTAACAATAGTTCGTGCAGCGGTTGCAGGACTATTGGCCCTGATCGTATTGTGGCTGGGTAAAGAAAAACGTCCTGTAAAAAAAGATCTGATACCATTACTATTGGTTTCTCTCGGCTGTGTGGTTGGTTTTCCGCTTCTTTCTGCATTAGCGCTGCAATATCTTACTTCGGCTCATTCTATTGTATTTCTGGGAATGCTTCCTTTGGCTACAGCTATTTTTGGTGTTTTCCGTGGAGGAGAGAGACCCCATCCTGTATTTTGGATTTTTTCTATAGTGGGAAGTCTGCTTGTAATCGGTTATGCTGTTTCACAGGGAATATCAGCATCTCCTATTGGCGATATCCTGATGCTTCTTGCTGTTATTTTGTGTGGGATGGGGTATGCAGAAGGGGCAAAGCTGTCAAAAACATTAGGAGGCTGGCAGGTGATTTCGTGGGCTCTGGTGCTGGCATTACCGATTATGATTCCTTTATTTTTTATCTACTTTCCTGAAAATATTGAAAATGTTAGCTTTCAGGGATGGTTTGGGCTGGCATATATTTCTCTTTTCAGCATGTTTATTGGCTTTATATTTTGGTATAAGGGACTAGCGCAGGGAGGTATTGCTACCGTAGGACAGCTGCAGCTGCTTCAGCCATTTTTTGGTCTCGCATTGGCGGCCTGGCTTCTTCATGAGCAGGTAAGCGTTGGAATGGTGGGGGTAACGGTAGGGGTCATTTTGTGCGTGGCAGGAACGAAGAGATTTGCGAAATAATTAAAAATAAATCGTTATGATTTAAGTCATAAGAAAAGGGTCGCATAATAGTCTACTTTTGAAACATCACCACAAAAATTTATGATTATGAAATTCATCATCCCAACTTTGCTAATAGGAATTATTGTTCTGAGTTGCAAAAAAGAACCCAAAACAGAAGAGCCTTTAGCTACGGACAGCATTACAGCTGATACTATGGCAGCAGATACCGTTTCCTCTGTTACGCCGCTTCCTTCCGATACATTACGTACAGATACAGTTTCCTCGAAAAACAATATGGATACTGTAAATAGCCCTAAAAATAAAACAATACAAAAATAGCAGTCTTTTCTGTTATTTTTATGGAAAACCCGTTTTCGACAAGTAAAACGGGTTTTATTTTCTTATTTGCATGCAAATTATTATGACTGTGACCTTACAAATGTGGTATTAAAAAATCAATTTATTGATGATTATACTGCTAAAATATCATTAATAAATAAGTATATACTTAAATATATCAATCATTTTAACTTATTTTAACTTTTAATATAATGAGTAAGGTGTGGTTTTTGCATGCATATAACAAGTCAGTTCCCAATAATATTTTTACTAAGACTAAGAAGAAAAGAAGAAGAAAACAACACCAAAAACAAAGTATTATGGTTATCGACGAAAACATTTTGATTTCAGCGGGAGCAGAAACGAGACATTATACCCCATCAGAAACAATATTTTCTGAGGGAGACATTCCGAATTATTATTACCAGATTATTACAGGACAGGTGAAACTCAATAATTATAATGAGGAAGGAAAAGAATTCATTCAAAACATTTTATCCGATGGTGAAAGCTGCGGAGAATCTATTCTTTTCATAGATAAGCCCTATCCTATGAATGCTGAAGCGATTACAGCGTGCAGCATTCTAAGACTTCATAAATCCATTTTTTTCAATATGCTGAACCAATCTCCGGAATTATATGTCGAGGTCAACAGCTTTCTTTCGGAACGCCTTTACTATAAGTTCATTATGATGCAGAACCTTTCATCTCAAAATCCTTCCATACGGCTTAAAGGTTTAATGGATTATCTAAAAAGTTTTCAAAAGGACCTGAGTCCTTACTCTTTTCTGATTCCATTGACGAGGCAGCAGATGGCCAGCCTTACCGGTCTCTGTGTAGAGACTGCGATAAGGACCATCAAACATATGGAAAGAAATAAAATAGTAAGAATTGAAAATCGTAAAATTTTATATTAAATTTCATTTTAGGTATATTATTTGCGATTTTTGTTTAAAATCTATTGAAAGTTATGAAAACAATAAGCTGCATGAATATTGACGAAAGTCTTCTGTATTCTTTTGGCGCAGAAGAAAGAGAATACAAAAAACGCGAATCAGTTTTCAAAGAAGAAGATCACGCACTCTATTATTTTCAGATTACAGAAGGAAAAGTAAAACTTAATAATTATAATGAAAACGGAAAAGAATTCATTCATAATATTCTGGGTAAAAAGCAGAGCTTCGGTGAAGCAATGCTTTTCCTCAATCAGCGTTATCCGATCAACGCTGTATGTCTTGAAAAGTCTAAAATTATAAGACTTCCCAAGAATAATTTCTTTGAAATGATCACTCAGTATCCGCATCTTTCTCTGGAAATGAATGCCTGTCTCTCACAGGAAATTTTTTATAAATTAAAAATGATGCAGAGTCTGGCTTCTCAAAATCCGATGCAGAGGCTGCAGGGTTTATTAGATTATCTTAAAAGCTATCATGACGAAGACTGCCATCAGTGTTTTCATATTGCATTTACAAGGCAGCAGATCGCCAATCTTACAGGCCTGCGTGTAGAAACGGTTATCCGGGCATTAAAGAAAATGGAGAAAGAAGGTATGCTTACTTTAAAAGATCGTAAAATTTTATACTAATATGCATTAACATGATTGAGGTCATAAAAAAGTGATTTATTATGATGTAAATTTGAGATAATTCTTCTGTACACCTCTTAAGACCTTAGTAAAAGGCACGCAAAAAGCATTTTGCTTTTATTTATTAATCATTTTAAAATTACCGACACACAATTGCTGCCGTCTAATACTAGTCACGGACAGCGATACCTATCACTAAATATTAATATAAAAAACGAGTTATGAACAATAGAAACTCACGAAGGCGCAGCTCAGATGGACAGTCATATTCTCCGGAAAACCTTGAAGCGATTTATCAATTAGGATATGATCATGGTTTCAGTGATGCCGCGGAAGACGAAGTCTATGACGATGATTTTTCAGAATATGAAAATTATTTTGATAAAGAAAACAATGATGATGAAGGTTACAGCCAGAGAGGGCGTAACAGCAGAGATTCCAGAGGGAGTAACGGAAACAGTCAGAGAGACGGGCAGGGAAGATTTACTTCAGGGAGAGGAGGCTCACGTGGAGGAAATTCCGGCGGTAGTTCTCGCGGGCGTTCAAATTCCAGATCTTCGTCCGCAGACGGTACCTCAGGAAGAGGCTTTGCATCTATGAGTAAGGCCGAAAGAACACGAATCGCCAGAATGGGAGGTCAGGTTTCTCATAGCGGTGGAGAATCTTCGGATTCAGGTTCTAACTCAGGAAGAGGAGGTTCTTATTCAGGATCAGGAAATAACAGTAACAGTAGTAGTTCGGGCCGTAGTTCCAATTCAGGTTCAGGCACTTCAAGCAGAGGTTTTGCAGCAATGAGCAAGGCAGACCGTACAAGAATTGCCAGAATGGGGGGACAGGCATCCCACGGAGGCGGAAGATCTTCAGGTCGTTCCGGATTCGGGGGCAGACGTAATTCATAATTCTTTTTCCCGGATTGCCTCTTTAGTCACATATAAAGAGGTAATCCTTTTTAAACCAAAACACCATTCACATCATGCCAAATAAAATTTTAGAAACAGACCGTGCAGTTTCTGCCACCAAAAAAGGTGCGGCAGACAAGTCAACCATTGATAAAGATGAAATGAAAAACTCGCCGCTTCACAAGTTCTTTGTAAGTGCCCTTAAGGATATTTACTATGCAGAAAATGCCATTCTGGAAGCATTGGAGAAAATGCAGGAAGCCGCTACAGCTGAAGAACTGAAAGATGCTTTTGAAGATCATCATCTTCAGACTCAGAAACATGTTAAGCGTCTGGAGAAAGTATTCCAGCTTATTGACGAAAAGCCGGAACAAAAAGAATGCAAGGCTATAAAAGGAATCATAGAAGAGGGTGAGGAAGTTATCAAATCCACCGAAGACGGTTCCGCAACCAGAGATGCCGCACTTATTATTGCTGCCCAAAAAGTAGAGCACTACGAGATGGCCACCTATGGAGGCCTTACCCAGCTTGCTATTACCATGGGGCATGATAAGGCAGCAGACCTTCTGGAAAGAACACTTCAGGAGGAAGAAGATACCGATTCTCATCTTACAGATATTGCCGAAACATCCATCAACTTTGATGCAGAACAGGAAGACTAAAGTACATCATAAGCCCTATAGATGATTGTTCTGCAGGGCTTATTTTAAATTATGAAATCAAAATATATGGACTGTCAGAAAATCATAAAAACACTTAAAAACAAAGATTTTGTAAAAGTATCCCATACAGGAAAATGTTTTGAAAATGCAGCAGCGGTCTATGCCAAGGAGATTAAAGAAAACATCTTTCTCCTATTTATCATTCTTAAAGATATTGATATTGAAAATGTACAGGCTTTAATTGCCCATTTCGACAGCTTCGGAAGTATCGGGCTAAAAGAACCGGAACAGATCATGTTTTATCTCTCAATAAAAGATAAGAATGACCTCCATTATTTTGAACAGTATTTAACAACTTCCAATAACTAATACCATTTTTTGATATGATATTTGAGAACGACACCCTGCAAAATTCCGGGCTGAATGATAAGAATAACGCACTGGAAAATGAGTCCCTGTTTCCACCCATTATCAATTCTTACGGAGTAACAGCTTTTCTGATCAAGTCACTGGAAAAGATTAAAAACAATGCTACCTGTGAAGTTCTTAAAGGAGTAATCGATACTTATATGGATGAATACATCCTTAATATCCGCGAGTTTCATACCCAGAATACCACGGAAATAAACGACAGGGATGACGAAGTGAGATTTGAATCTCCTGCTTTCAGCCTGTATGCTAAAACGGCTTATTATAAAGTTCTGAAGGAAGAAGAATACATCAGCCGGCTTCTGGAAATCCTTGAGAATAAAACAGATTAATTCCGCACTGCCACCTATTGAACTGTTTTTGAAAAGACACCAACCACAAAAAGATTATGAATATGAAAACTAACGAACCTAACAAAAAAACAGAACAGCTGGATGTACACAGTACTTCTAATGAAAATGAAAAGCTTACTACTAATCAGGGGCTGAAAATCAATAACAATCAGGATTCTTTGAAAGCAGGAGAGCGCGGGCCGTCTCTGCTGGAAGATTTTATTCTGAGAGAAAAGATTACCCATTTTGATCATGAAAGAATTCCTGAAAGAGTAGTTCATGCACGAGGCTCCGGTGCTCATGGAGTTTTTAAACTTAACAAAAGTCTTGCCGGGTATACCAAAGCCAGATTTTTAACAGAGCTGGGAAAAGAAACTCCGGTCTTTGTAAGATTTTCCACTGTTGCCGGAAGTAAAGGAAGTACAGATCTGGCGAGAGATGTTAGAGGTTTTGCTGTCAAATTTTATACAGACGAAGGAAATTATGACCTGGTAGCCAACAATATGCCTGTATTTTTTATTCAGGATGCCATCAAGTTTCCGGACCTCATACATGCCGTAAAACCTGAACCGGATAATGAAATTCCACAGGCCGCATCTGCGCACGATACCTTTTGGGACTTCATTTCACTGATGCCAGAAAGCACCCACATGATTATGTGGCTCATGAGTGACAGAGCCATACCAAGAAGCCTCAGAATGATGGAAGGTTTTGGAGTACACTCTTTCAAATTCATCAATGAGGAAGGAAAAGTTCATTTTGTAAAATTCCATTTCAAACCCAAATTGGGAATACATTCCGTAGCATGGAATGAAGCCCAGATTATTTCAGGAGTAGATTCTGATTTTCACAAAAGAGACCTGTGGGAAGCTATTGAAAACGGGGATTACCCGGAATGGGATTTCGGGGTACAGCTCATCCCTGAAGAAGATGAACATAAATTTGATTTTGACCTGCTTGATCCTACCAAGATCGTTCCGGAAGAAGAAGTTCCCGTGGAAATTGTAGGTACATTGACACTCAACAGAAATCCTGATAATTTCTTTGCAGAAACCGAACAGGTTGCTTTTCATCCGGGACATATCATTCCGGGGATTGATTTCACCAATGATCCGCTGCTGCAGGGAAGATTATTTTCATATACAGATACTCAGCTTTCAAGACTGGGATCTCCCAATTTTCATGAAATCCCGATTAACAGATCCATTAATACCGTTCACAATAATCAAAGGGACGGCCATATGAGACAGCAGATTGTTAAAGGTAAAACAAGTTACGAACCCAATTCTATAGGAGGCGGATGTCCTTTCCAGGCCATGATGGCTGATGGAGGATTTGCTTCCCAGCAGGAAAGAGTTTCCGGAGAAAAAGTTAGAGAACGAAGTAAAAGCTTTGTAGACCATTATTCACAGGCTAAATTATTCTATAACAGCCAGTCCACACCCGAAAAATTACACCTTCAGAATGCGCTGATATTTGAATTGTCTAAAGTGACCCGTCCTGAAATCAGAGAAAGAATGGTTGGGCAGTTGGCATATGTGGACACGTTCCTCGCATGGAGGGTTGCAGAAAAAGTTGGCGTTGAGGTTAAGAAGCTGGACTGGCCTAATCAGAGCTTACCGGCAGACAGTAATATGGTGGAACTTCAAAGTGAGGAAAGAGAACCTAAAACAAAAATATCCGATGCTTTAAGCATGAGACATACCGTAAAAGACACCATTAAAACCCGTAAAATAGGTTTTATTCTCGCCAATGGAGCTGATGGAGGCGCTCTCAATGATCTCAAAACAAAGCTGGAAGCAGAAGGAGCTAAAGTGGAACTGATCGCTCCAAGCCTTGCTCAGGTAAGAACCAATGACGGAGCAGAACTTACCCCGAAACATTCCTTGAGCAATACAGCCAGTGTATGTTTTGACGCGCTTTATATCTGTTCCGGTGCAGATTCCGTAAAAGAGCTGATGATTGCTGAAAATAAAAATCTGGTTCTGCATTTTATCAACGAAGCTTACAAACACTGCAAAGCCATTTATTTCGGGGCAGACACGCAGGCTCTTTACCATCATTCCAATGTCTCAGCAAAACAGCATGATGATCCGGGAATTATTACGTGGGAAGACGGTAAACAGACAGATAAATTTATCAACGCTATAGCCAAGCACAGAGTCTGGGATCTTGAAATGGAGAGAAACGCTTAAATCATAAACATCCTTCACACCACACCAATCACTTTAAATATTTAAATTATGAAAGCAGCAGTTTTTCATTCACCGGGTAATATTACCTGTGATACCATAGAAGATCCCAGAATTCTTGATGAACGCGATATTATTCTGAAAGTAACCTCCACAGCTATTTGTGGCAGCGACCTGCACATGTACTCCGGAGGTATTCCCCAGGCCAGACCCATGGTTATGGGGCATGAATTCATGGGTATTGTAGAAGAAAAAGGAAAAAACATCAGTCATTTAAAAGTAGGTGACAGAGTAGTAGTTCCTTTTCCTATAGCTTGTGGCAGCTGTTTTTTCTGCCAGCATGAGCTTCCTACAGCCTGTGAGCACAGCAATCCGGATCATTACGGTCCTGAAGGCGGAATTCTTACAGAAAAAGGAGGTGCTTTATTCGGATACACAGACCTTTATGGAGGTTATAATGGCGGACAGGCACAATACGTAAGGGTTCCATATGCACAATTCGGTCCGAGAAAAGTTCCGGAAAACCTTACTGATGAACAGGTTTTATTTCTTACCGATATTTTTCCCACAGGTTATACCGGAGTAATGTGGGGCGAGCTGAAAGGAGGGGAAACGGTTGCCGTTTTCGGAGCAGGTCCTGTAGGAACAATGGCGGCCAAAAGTGCTATCCTGCATAACGCCGGAAAGGTTATTGTTATTGATACCCTTCAGTACAGGCTGGATCGTGTTAAAATGCTCACAGGATGCGAAACCGTTTTGTGGGAAGATGCGGAAAGCGCTATAGCGCAGATCAGGGACATGACAGACGGAAGAGGTGCTGACCTTTGTATCGAAGCCGTAGGTTTTGAGCCTGAAAGAAGTTTTATAGACCGTGCAAAAGCAGTGATCAACTTCGAAAAAGGATCTGTAAAGGTTCTTGAAGCATGTATGAGTGCTGTAAGACGGGGCGGAATTGTATCCGTTTTAGGCGTCTATCCTGTCAATTACGATAATTTCAGACTTGGACAGATCTTTGATAAAGGAATAACCATCAAAGCAGGACAGTGTAATGTCCACCCGATTATAGATAGGCTCATGGATTATGTCGTAACCGGAAAAGTAACCCTTGATGATATTATTACCCATCGTTTATCCCTTGAAGAAGTAAGTAAAGGATATGAAATCTTCGATAAAAAAGAAGATGGATGTGTAAAGGTCGTTCTTGACCCGTGGAAGCTGCCCGGCTTGTAAAATAAATCACCAACCAACCATTCAAAATATAGTATTATGGATTTTCAGAAAAGTCTTCTTGAATATATAAGCCAGTCACTCATGACCATTGATGAAACTATTTCTGTTGCAGAAAGTGTTACCTCAGGATGCCTGCAGCTGGCTTTCTCACAGATGCCGAATGCTTCAATGTTTTACAAAGGCGGAATGACAGCCTATTCTTTATCTGAAAAAGTCAGGCTGTTAAAGGTCAGCAGACAGGAAGCGGAAGAATGCGACTGCGTTTCAGAAAATATCGCAGAAACAATGGCATTGAATGTGGCAAAATTATATGAATCCGACTGGTCTATCGCCACTACAGGGTACTGTACACCCACCCGGAATTCAGGATATAAAATTTTTGCTTATTTCTCATTTTCTTATAAAGGAGAGATTGTGCTGACCAAAAAACTGGAGCTCCATCCCAAAACACAAGCCCTGAATGCACAGATGTATTATACAGAGTTCATTCTGGGCTGCTTTAAAAGCGAGCTTAACAGACTTTTAATCTTAAAATAAAGATATGGAACGCAAAAATAAATATGCCCTGATTACAGGAGCTACCAATGGAATAGGCTACGAGCTTGCAAAGCAGTTCGCCAAAAACGGCTACGATCTTATTATTGTTGCAAGAGATCATGAAGAACTGGTAAGAAGAGCCGATGAATTTAAAAATTATGGCGTGAATGTCATCAGCATATCCAAAAATTTATTCTTACAGGAAGAAGCCTATTCTCTTTATTCTGAGTTGAAAATGAATGCCATAAGCCCCGAAATATTAGTAAATGATGCGGGGCAGGGCGTGTACGGAAAATTTCAGGAAACGGACATTCACAGGGAAATAGACATTGTTCACTTAAATATTATTTCCGTGCTTATCCTTACAAAGCTGTTTATTAAAGACAGGCTTCCAAAAGGATCCGGAAAAATCCTGAATCTGGCTTCCGTAGCCAGCAAAGCTCCCGGACCGTGGCATTCGGTATACCATGCGAGCAAAGCATTTGTTTTGTCATGGTCTGAAGCCATTCGTGAAGAACTGAAAGATTCAGGAATTACAGTCACGGCACTGCTGCCAGGACCTACAGACACGGATTTCTTTAATAAAGCCGATATGAACCGCAGTAAAATCCTTGAGGATAAAGAAAGTCTGGCATCTCCTGAAGAAGTAGCCATTGACGGCTACAATGCTCTTATGAATAATGAAGACAAAATAATTTCAGCCCTCAAAAATAAGCTATCGGTAGCCATGGCCAATATTTCAAGTGATAGTATGGCTGCACATAGAATGGCAGAAATGCAGAAACCCTCAGAGAAAGAATAAAGAAGTGAAAATGGGAAAATTAGATAATAAATCGGTACTGATTACTGGAGCCGACAGCGGAATCGGAAAGGCTGTCGCGCTTCTTTTTGCCCTGGAAGGGGCAGATATTTCCATTATTTATCATTCAAGCAATGAAGATGCTGAAAAAACAAAAAAAGAGATTGAAAACCTGAACAGGAAATGTGTCATCTTTCAGGGGGATATCAATGACTATGAATTTTGTGAAGAGACTGTGAAAAACGTCATTTCAACATTCGGAAAGATTGATATACTCATCAATAATGCCGGTGTTCAGTTTCCTGCAGAAAGTATTGAGCAGCTTGAAGAAAAAAATATCAGACAAACCTTTGATTCTAACATTGTGGGAATGATCTTATTGACGAAAGCCGTATTTCCCCATCTCAAAGAAGGAGGAAGCATTACCAATACCACATCAGTTTCTGCTTACCAGGGACACGCTGAACTGCTTGATTATTCGGCAACCAAAGGAGCAATTGTTTCTTTTACCCGTTCACTCGCACTGCAGGCCAAACCAAAAGGAATCCGTGTGAATGCCGTTGCTCCGGGTCCTGTTGCTACCCCTCTTACCAAAGAAACATTTGATGAAAAAGAAGAAAACCCCAATAAGCCTCCTCTCGAGAGAAACGCTACGCCGGAGGAAATTGCCTTCAGCTTTCTGTTTCTGGCCGGTACAGATGCCTCGCAGATCACAGGACAGGTACTGCATCCCAATGGAGGACTGATTATAAACGGATAAAAATAAAGAACTATCAAAATTAGATTATGAAAACAACAGCAATTATTTTAGGAGTCCTGAGCGTATTTGCATTTTCTGCATGCCGATGCAATATTGATGAGGATGAAAACAGAAAAAGAGATCAAAAGAACAGCCCGGCAGGCGTGAACAGGACCGGTGTACCCGAAAGTGATACATTGAGTATCCAATAAGTGTAACAACAAAATATTCTGGTTATGTACAGAGACGGTGCAAGAAAAAGTATATGGCAGGAAGAGATCAGGAAATTTTCTGACGATGCTGATCTCAATTCATTTTTTGATGTTGTCATCGTAGGCGGCGGAATTACCGGAGTTTCAACAGCACTGAAACTGCAGGAATCCGGAAAGAAATGTATCATTCTGGAAGCAGCCAATGTAGGGTTTGGAACTACAGGAGGTACAACAGCGCATTTAAATGATTTTTTTGATACAACCTTTACCCAGGCTATCCGGGATTTCGGCCTGGATAATGCTAAACGCTATGCGGAATCCGGGGGTGATGCCATCAGAATCATTGAAGATCATATTGAGCGCTACAGAATCAGCTGTGATTTTACAAGAAAGTCTGCATACCTGTTTGCTCTGGACGAAAAGCAGGAAGAACAGCTGAAAAGCATTGTAGAAGGCGCTGCGAATGTCGGCCATGAGATGAGCTATGTGAATGAAATTCCTTTTCCCATTCCCTTTAAAGAAGCGGTACTTATTCCCGCGCAGGGGCAATTCCATCCCATTAAGTATATCAAAGGACTCTGTGAAGCCTTTATCAGGCTGGGGGGATCTATTCAGGAAAACTGTCTTTGCGAAAGTCATGATGAATATGAAGACCATGTGATTTTAAAAACGTCAAAAGGAGAAATAAAGACAGGCAATGTGGTTTATGCCACTCATATTCCACCCGGGGTTAATCTGCTTCATTTTACAAATGCACCATACAGAAGCTATGCGATGGCTTTTACTTTAAAAAATGACCAATATCCATGGGAGTTGGGGTATGATCTTTGTGAACCATATCATTATTACCGTATTCAGAATATTGATGGTGAAAACCTGTTGATTGCAGGCGGTGAAGACCACAAAACAGGACATGCCGACGATACCGGAGTATGTTTTTCAAAGCTTGAAAACTATGTGAGAAAATACTTTGACGTGGAAACCGTTTTTTATAGCTGGTCCAGCCAGTACTATGAACCTGTGGACGGACTTCCGTACATTGGAAAATTGCCGGGAACTCAGGAAAGAATTTTCGTGGCTACTGGCTTCAGAGGAAACGGAATGATATTCGGGACACTGTCATCACAAATATTACATGACCTTATTCTGACCGGAAAAAGTAAATATGGAGACTTATTTAATCCGTCAAGAATCAAACCTGTTGCCGGGTTTTCAGATTTTGTGAAGGAAGCCGCAACGGCAGCATTTGATTTTGTGAAAGATAAAATTTTCAGAGATAAAATTGCATCTTTCTCGGAAGTTGGAGAAGGAGAAGCAAAAGTGATCCGCTATGAATCTGAATCATATGCACTGTACAAAGAGATTGACGGAACACTGCATTTGCTAAGAAGCACCTGTCCCCATGCAGGCTGTGAAGTAAGGTGGAATAGTGCAGAGCTCAGCTGGGACTGCCCATGTCACGGTTCCAGATTCAATGTAAACGGAAAAATCCTGACCGGCCCAACGACGAAAAATCTGCAAAAAGTATTTCCTTATCAAAAAAGAGATTGATAAACCCTTTAACATCAATACCCAACATAAAAAAATAAATCAAGAATATGTCACGTTCAAGTTTCTTTTATCGCAACAGCTTAAGTATTGTTCTGATTACTCTGATGATCATCTTTCTTACAGGACAGTTTTTTACCGGTTGGAAAACTGAAAACAAAGAATTGGTTGAAAACGGACATGCTGCCTTAAAAATCAGTGAATATATTCACAGCGGACATTTTATCCAGGCTACTTTTGAAAACTGGGAGAGCGAATTTCTCCAGATGATGCTCTACGTTGTATTAACAATTTCTCTCAGACAAAAAGGTTCCAGCGAATCCAAGTCTATGACAGGTGAGGAAGAGGTAGACAGAGAGCCAGAAGTACATCCCAACGCACCGTGGCCCGTCAGAAAAGGAGGAATATGGCTGAAAATTTATAAGCATTCTTTATCCCTGGCTTTTGCAATACTGTTTCTGGCAAGTTTTATATTGCATTTCTATGGCAGTCTTACGGACTTTAATGATGAGCAGCTATTGAAAAATAAATCCGCTGTAAGCGCTGTGCAGTATATTTCTGAATCAAGATTCTGGTTTGAGTCCTTTCAGAACTGGCAGAGTGAATTCCTGGCTGTAGCCTCCCTTGTTCTGTTGTCCATATGGCTTCGCGAAAAAGGCTCTCCGGAATCAAAACCGGTTGATATGCCTCACGATGAAACTCCCTGATGTTTATTCACTCTGGGCTTTGTCTGCATGATGGCAAAGTACGAAGACGTAAATGCTGAAAGACTTTGGTAGCCTACTTTATAAGCCACTTCACTCAAAGTGTATTGTTTAGTATCTATCAGCTCAATACTTTTTAAAATCCTGGTCAGCTGCAGGTACTTTTGCAGGGTAATTCCGGTTTCATTTTTAAAAATCCTCTGGAGGCTTCTTACTGACATTTGTGCTTTTTCTGCCAAAGAATCAATATCCAGGCTGTATTTAAAATGAGCATTAATCTCACGGCAAACAGGGATGAGTCTGGGATCTGCAGGTACAGGAATTTCCAGACCGCTGCTTTCCCTGCAGAAGTTGGGAAGACTTTTTAAGATTGCCTTGAAAAAAATGTCCTGTTCTTCATTCTCGTCCAGAGACTGGTTCCATTTTGAGGCATACAAAAGCATTTCCTTTAATACAGGCGGAACAGCAAATACCTGTACATTCTGATAAAACTCCTCTTCAAAAACAGTTTTGAAGAGAAAGACCATCAGATTCACGGTTTGCGCTTCAGAAGTTATTTTGTGCGCTCTTCCAGACGGAATCCAGATCACATGATGCTGAGGGACAAGATAAATTTTTCTGTCAATATGGAAATACTGATAACCTTCTTCTACAAAAGTAAGCTGGGCACGGCTGTGTCTGTGCTCATACTCATCATGTTTCCAGTTTTTTTCGCACCACACATAAGCCTCTTTTTTAATAGAATCTACAAAGTGGCTTTCGGTTTTTTCAGTAAGTCCACATTTCATGCTGTCGTTTTGTATGTATATTTTGGCAAATTTAATAAAAACGCCATTAGTAATTTTGTGTAATTAATGTAATCACTACAAATAATACTAAATATCTTATTCAGAATGAAAAAACTAGTTCTTTTTTTTGTTTTAATTTTATTATCTAATAGCACAAACATTATGGCACAGAATAAAGCGAAAATATTGGTCCTTATCCATTCAGACGATGGAGGAACCTACGAGTTGGCTAAGGAAATCGCGAAAGGAATTGAAAGTGAGAGCAATGCAGTTTCCACCATAAAATTAGTCAGACCATCCCAAAATCCCCACCTGAAAAATCTTCCGGTAGCAACGGTGGATGAGCTGGTAAATTATGACGGGATTGCATGGGGTTCACCCGTTTATTTCGGGAATATAAGTACCGGAATGAGCGAGTTTTTATCTAAAACCGTTCAGCTGTGGACCCATCATGCTTTGGAAGGAATCCCAGCTACGGTTTTCATGTCTGCCGGCAGCGGTGCAGGAAAAGAGCTGGCCCTTCAGGCATTCTGGAACAGCCTTGCTGTACACGGGATGGTATTGGTTCCCAATGGAATTCGGGGAACTGAAGAACTGAACAAAGCAATTCCACAGGGAAATACAGTTTTGGGAGTTACGACCATGGCTTCTCTGAAAGATGTGGAGAGACCTACCAAAGGAGAAAGAAATATTGCAGAACTTCAGGGGAAAAACTTCGCGAAAATAGCACTGGCATTAAAAGATACACACCCGAAAAAGACGATAGCTGCCGATGAAATTCACCAGAATTTCAATGAAATAGTAAAGCAGAAAAACATTATCCTACCACAGGTTCCCAAGCCTGCAGGCAATTATCAGCCGTTTGTCCGCGCCGGAAATCTGGTATTCATCAATCAGGTAGCCCTTAAGGACGGTAAAATTTTCAATCCCGGAAAATTAGGGGTGGAAGTGAATGAGAAGCAGGTAAAAGAAGCTGTAAAAGTAACCATGCTGAATGTTCTTTCTGTACTTAATGAGGCTGTAGGAGGAGATTTAAGCAAAGTAAAACAATGTGTTCAGCTGACGGGAATTTTCAACACCAAAGATGATTATACCCAACATGCAGATCTGATGAACGTGGCTTCTGATCTTACTGTAGAAGTTTTCGGGGAAAAAGGAAAACATGCCAGAGCTACTTTTGGAGCGGCCTCTGTTCCTGTAGGTTCTTCAGTAGAAATTCAGGCCGTTTTTGAAGTGGAGTAAGCTTCAGATTTTTTATTTAAAATACAGGTCTCAGATGTACTCAGACAGAAAGACAGATATCGGCTTTAACCCAATACCTGTGCAGATCTGAGACCTTTGGATAAAAATTAGAAAAATGTAGAAAGAACCTCAGCAATCAAAGGAATACTCTGTTCCAGAAGCTCTTCGGAAAGCGCTCCATAACTTAATCTGAACCCATTTATAGGATTGGGGCTGTATTGTTCAGGATGAATAATTTTAATATTTTTTTCCAATAACAAAGCGGTTACGATATCCCAGTCCAGTTGTACTTTAGGGACAATCCAGAAGGCGAGGCCGCCTTCTGGCAGCGTAAAGTCTGCAATATCCTTCATATGCCTGTTCAGCAACCCAAAAACAAAATCTCTTTTGTTCTTATAATGAACCGTTGCTTTTCTGATATGCTTTTTTACAGCACCTTCTCTGATCAGCTGAAGGACAGCCTGCTCCATAATCACATCACCATGCACATCAATTATCTTTCTCAGCTCGCCGATTTTTTTCAGCAGTTCCTGATTTTTAGTAGCGAGATAGCCGATCCTCAAAGCAGGAGCTACCACCTTGCTTAATGTTCCGATATATACATAATGGTGAAGCTCAGGAAAACTGGAAACAGGCAGGATGGGGCGATACCCGAAATGAAATTCATTATCATAATCATCCTCAATGATGGTTATATTGTACTGATTGGACAGCTCGATGAGCCTTAATCTTCTTGAAAGGCTTAAAGTAACGGTAGTAGGATATTGCCTGTGGGGAGTAATATACAGAGCTTTGACAGTCTGATGTTCTTTAAGAAGCTTTTCAACCGCTTCAATACTGATTCCTTCCTGATCTACAGGCACATGCAAAAGCTTTGCTCCTGCATATTGAAAAGCTTTCCACGCAGGCTGATATCCCGGATTTTCAACAATCACATGATCTCCTGCTGTAAGAAGACTTTGAGCCGTCAGAAACATTCCCATCTGGCTTCCCCGGGTAATGGAAATTTCATTTTCATGAATGTGCATTCCACGCTGATGATTAAGCATCTGAGAAATCATTTTTCTGAATTCCAGATCTCCGTGCTCGTCTCCATAACCCATCATCTGCCATTTTGCTTTGATGCCGAAAATCTGCCGGTAGGCCCTTGCCAGCTCTGTTACAGGTGCAATTTTACTATCCGGATGACCATCATCAAAATTAATTACAATGCTACCGGGCACGGTCAATGGATGGCTTGAATCATGAAGTGCATGCCTCCTTTTTTCATGCAGCGATGGAAGATGCTCAGAAACAAAAATACCTTTTCGTTCTTTCGAAATTACCCATTCTTCATTGATCAGCACCTGATAGGCTTCTACAACGGTATTTCTGTTAATTTTCAAACTCTGTGCAAGATTACGGCTTCCGGGAAGTGCATCACCGGCTTTTAACCTTCCTGAGCGGATATCCGTGATAATAGTGTCTGCTATCTGCAGATACACGGCTTTACTGAGCTTTTTATCAATTTCTAATTCTAATTTCCAAGGACGCAACATCTGGACTACTTATTTATGTAAAAACTGAATCATTTAAACAGTCCAAATATAGAATAATTTTGTCATGCAATAAAGCACAAAACCATTATAATTTTAACAATCATGGACAAGAAACAATTCAGTTCTAAAGATTTTCACGAAACTTTTGCAAGACCAAAGTACGTAAAGCCAAGTCATCTTATTCATAAAAATGTAGAAAATGCAGGAGAGCACAATCAGTTTTCCACAGAAAGAAAGCATCCCGTTTTCTTTGTAGATCTTCCCAGTAAAAATGTCAGCATGACGATTGGAGGGCTTACTCCCGGGCAGCAAACCAACAGACACCGTCATACGTATGAAACCGTATTATTTGTCATTGAGGGAAAAGGCTGGACAGAAGTGGAGGATGAAAAAGTATACTGGGAAGCCGGAGATGCAGTATACATTCCTTCATGGGCATGGCATAAACACCAGAATCTGAGCGATACGGAGCCTGCCAAATATATTGCCTGCGAAAATGCTCCACAGCTCCAGAATTTAGGAGTTGCCTTGAGAGAGGAAGAAGGCAGAGACCTTTAATATGAGCCGTTTAAACCATTAAGGCGGGTTGTTCTCATGATATTGATACCGGATATGATTTTTTACCAAAATATTCTTAAGAATGTACTCTCCTTAATAGTTTTAAAAATAATCTTAAACTTTAAAACAGCAACATATGAAAAATGTACCATTTAAAGGGATTATAGCTTATCCCATAACCCCTTTTGATGAAAATGAAAAAATAGATATTCCTCTTTTCAAACACTTGGTAGAAAGGCTGATTACTTCCGGAAGTCATGGTATTGCTCCATTGGGAAGTACAGGAGTAATGCCTTATCTGTCTGATGAAGAAAAAGAAGAAATTACAGAAGCTACTTTACAGCAGGTAAAAGGCAGAATTCCAACGCTCGTAGGGGTTTCGAATCTTACGACAGAGAAAACCATTCATCATGCCCGGTTTGCGGAAAAAGCAGGCGCTGACGCCGTTATGATTATTCCCATGAGCTACTGGAAGCTTACCGATGACGAAATTGCAGCACATTACGACGCTGTGGCACGTAAGATTTCCATCCCGATTATGGCCTACAATAATCCTGCAACAAGCGGGGTAGACATGTCTCCGGCTCTGTTAAAAAGACTGCTTGAAATTCCCAATGTAACGATGATTAAAGAAAGTACGGGAGACATCCAGAGGATGCATTATCTGAGAAGAGAACTGGGGGAAGAAGTAGCATTCTATAATGGGTCAAACCCTTTGGCGCTGGCTGCATTTTCCGCAGGAGCAAGAGGATGGTGTACAGCAGCACCTAATTTAATCCCTGAATTAAATTTAGGTCTGTATAATGCCATTGAGGAAGGTGATCTTGAAAAAGCAAAAACCATTTTCTACCGGCAGTTTGATCTGCTGAAATTTATTGTGAGCAAAGGATTGCCAAGAGCGGTAAAGTCCGGACTCAATATTCTGGGGGAAAACGGAGGAAATTTGAGAAGCCCTTTGAAACCTTTGCATGAAAAAGAAACCGAGGAATTAAACACGATTATTAAAACCCTTACTAATTAATACAGTCCTATGAAAAAGTCCATTTTTTATCATGCAGGCTGTCCTGTATGTATCAGCGCAGAACATGATATCATTAACCTAATCGGTTTGGAAAATGTTGAAATTATCCATTTGGGTAATGATAAAGGCAGAATAGAAGAAGCTGAAAAGGCGGGTGTACAATCTGTGCCTGCTTTAGTAACTCCTAACGGAAATGTTCTTCACATTAATTTTGGAGCGTCTCTGGAAGAAGTGAAGGGTTAGCATCATTAATTTTGTATAAACGGCTCAAAAATTTGAGCCGTTTTTTATTGTTGGAAATGCTAAACCGCAAAATTATAGTTCTGATTAGGTTCAGCTTATAATGATCTTTAAATGACTGCATTTCCTTCTACACCGTCAGAGTTATCGGTTTTGTTTCCTGTAATCGCAGAGGCTACAAAACTGAAAAGACTCACCAGCTTGCCTGCTTTGGTGTCCCAGTAATAGGTTTCTTTAGGTTCTACCCGGATGATGGTAACATTGGGATCATCTTTTCCGTCAAACCATGCGTTGGCAAGGGGAGACCATTTTTCTTCTATCGTAGCTTTATCCTTATAAACAGAAGCTTCCCCATATACAGAAAGATATTGGGAGTCACTGTTATTCATGAAAAAAAGCTGTACTCTGCGGTCATCTTTTATTTCAAAATTTTTGTTGCTGGTTCCGCTGCTGATAAACCACAGGTTTCCGCTGTCATCCGTTTCCTGCAGCGTCATAGGTCTTGAATTGATGGGAGTTGTTTCCAACTCAGTACAGAACATGCATATTCTGGCTTTTTCTGAAAGTTCTTTGATTTTTTTGATCGCTTCAAGATGGGTAAGATTTTCTGTTGACATAATATAATATTTTAGTGATTGTATTGGTTAGGATATGTATTCAACTTTTATGATGAATAATATGGTCTCATTCATTCAAATACCTGACCAAAATGAAGAGAAATGTGGTACCTGATTTGATTTTCCCTTCAAAAACAGATCTGCATCTGTTGAAGACAGCACCTATTGGATTGAATTTTATAATGTTATTGCCCTGTATTACATTGAAATATTTCTTTGCTCAATAAAGTTTTACGTAAATTTGATGAATGCAGATTTCGCCTCCTAACCATCTTGCTCCTTTTATAAGACATTATATCTTTTTGGAAAATTCCGGGAAGAATATCATGAGTTTAAGGCTTTTTACGGACGGAAGCTGCGGGCTTATTCTCTCAGGAGATATGAAACTGTATTCAGGCACAGCAAAGGAACGTATGCCGCTTTCCTTTTTTTATGGTATGGTAAGCAGTTATAAAGATTTCTTTTCAAAAGAAAAATTTTCTCTGATTGCCGTAGTTTTTCAGCCTTATTTTCTGCATATCCTTTCGGGAATATCCGCCAAAGCGCTTAGTAATAAAACAATTCCGGTAGAGGATATTTTGACAAATAAACTGGAAATATTTCAGGAAAAGCTATTTAATAAAACAGACCCTTTAAGTATTATTAATGGTCTGAATACCTTTTTCACCCAATTTTTATCGGGAGGAGTGGGCACAGATCATCATCTTATATCCGCTGCACAACAATATCTTCTCCTCAATAAAGGTTCTGTATCTTCTAAAGATTTACAGCATTTTACAGGATATTCAGAACGTCAGCTGGAAAGAAAATTTGAATATCATATGGGAATGTCACCTAAAAAATACGCAAATATTATACGCATGCATTACTTCCTAAGCCTTATAAATAATAGGGTTGATGACAAAAATATGACCATGCTCTCGTATCAGGCAGGATATTCTGACCAGTCACATCTTATCAGAGACTTTAAAAATACTACCGGTCTTACTCCCAAGCAATATCTGAATAAGGAAAACAAAATGGCTGTTAATTTCATTGAGCTTTAACCAGCAGTGTCGGTTTTATACAATTATTCTCAAGGTATACTGGCTAGTTTTGCTCAAAAAAACAATGAATATTAAAATCTCGACTGCACAGTTTGAAAATAAAAGCGGGGATAAAGCGTATAACTTATCCGTTATAGAAAAGTTAGCTGGTGAGGCTGCATCTAAAGGATCCCATGTGATTGCTTTCCATGAATGTTCCGTTACAGGGTATACATTTGCTCGAAAACTTTCCAGAGAACAGCTTCTCGATATTGCAGAGCGTATTCCGGATGGTGACAGCATAAAAAAATTACAGGAGATTGCGGCTAAGCATCATATCACCATATTGGCTGGACTTTTTGAAAAAGATGCTTATGACCACCTTTTCAAAGCATATGTTTGTGTTGATAAAACCGGACTTAAGGCTAAGTACAGAAAACTGCATCCCTTTATTAATCCGAATCTTACACCGGGTAATGAATACTGTGTATTTGATATAATGGGCTGGAAATGCGGGATTCTTATCTGCTATGATAACAACATCATTGAAAATGTAAGAGCTACCAAGCTTCTGGGCGCAGATATTATTTTTATGCCTCATGTTACGATGTGTACACCGTCCACAAGACCGGGCGCAGGTTTTGTAGACCCAAAGCTTTGGGAAAACAGGAGAGAGGATCCAACATCGTTACGGCTGGAGTTTGAAGGAATGAAAGGCAGGGACTGGCTGATGAAGTGGCTTCCGGCCAGGGCTTATGACAACGGGGCTTATATCGTTTTTTCAAATCCTGTGGGTATGGATGATGACCAGCTGAAAAACGGATGTTCCATGATTGTAGACCCTTTCGGGGATGTGATTGCAGAATGCCGTTCTTGGGAAGACAGTTTTGAAACTGCCGTTGTTACCTCCGAAAAGCTTACCCAAGCCGGAGGATATCGGTATATGAAAGCCCGCAGACCCGAATTATACAGCGAAATTATTGGAAAAGAACATGTGTCAGAACAAAAAGTAGTCTGGCTCAACGGTAAAACTGTTTAAAATAAAAATCTCTCCTGCATATCATTTATGGGAGAGATTGATTTCTTATGGAGTCATCGTTTTCTGAAGATCCGTCCAGGCGCCGCCATTATGAACATCCCTGAACCCTTTTTCTTTAAGAATATTTTCAGCTTTTACACTTCGGAGTCCGTGGGAGCATACCGTGATGTACGTCTTCGCAGGATCTAATTCTGCATAACGTTCTCTTATTGTTCCTAATGAAATATTCACAGAACCTTCTATATGTCCCGTTTCATATTCTTTTTCAGTTCTTACATCAAGAATGACAGCCCCTTTTTTGAGCAGTTCCGGCAGTCCGTTATCTATAGTCTGGAAACGGTATACTCTGTATGCGGCATAAATAATAAGAATTATGGCACAGAATGTCAGTACATATTTCATAGCTTGCTCAGTATTTTTTTGTCAATATAAAAAGTGCCAAACGGAATAAAGCATGCCAGAATAACCTTCCACGTAATTTCTTTAAACTTCCAGTTCTGTTCTACGCCCACACTCAATGTATTGAACAGAAAAAGCAGGAATAAAGTCCCGTGAACAGGACCAATAAGTCTTACCAGAAGAGGATTCCCTATCCAGTATTTTACGGGAACTGCAATGCCTATCAGGGTCAACAATGAAATTCCCTCTAAAATAGCCAGAATTCTCAGCCGGCCGATCTTGGTTTTAAATAAATCTATCATAATTATCTGAAATAAGGTCTGTTGGCAAAAGGAGAAAAAGGCCATGGAATGGCAATCAATATGATAATAAGCGCAATGCAAAACCAGATGCCCATTGTTTTAAATTTTTCCCTGTCCGGAAATTTTCTTTTGGCTAAAGCGGAACCGATCGTAATCATACTAATAGCAGTAACCATGAGTATAATATGGATAAGTCCGAAAAATATATGTTCAAAGGATTCCTTTGCTGCATTGAAGTTCTTCCAGAAGTATTGAATCACCGGGCTCTTAAGATAGAATATCATTCCTATAATCAGCTGAATATGGGCAATAGTTGCGGTCCAGTGTCGTACTGCATTATCAGTTCCTGTAAATTTTCTGTTTGAAAAATATCCTTTGAAAGAGCGGTAAACAGTGTACATCAGACTTATTAAGACCAGCCACCGGGTGAGAGAATGTAAGAAAGTAAGAGTTTGATACATTGTTTATTACTTTGTTACAGCAAAGGCAAACTAAAAACATACTATTTAGTATGTTTTTTAGAAAAAAAATTACTGCAGCGTTCTAAAATAAGACTTAAGTCCTTTTAAATAAACAAGATAGACTTCTTTGGAGTTTTCCAGTTTACCCATATTTCTTACTCCCCAATAACCCGAGATCACAAAAACACTCACTTCTTTTGCGCTTACTTCATTTTTTATTAACCCAATTTCTTTTCCTTTTTCAATACTTTCAGCAAGAGCCACCTCCCATTCTTTTGAAAGCTCATGCAAAGCTTGTGTAAAATCGTGATGCCAAGGTGCCATTTGTTGCACAAAATTAGAAGTAGGACAGCCATATTCAACTTTTAAAAAGTCATTTTCCATCAGAAGATGATACATAATATCATAAATACTGTCTAATGGATTCTGGCTGCTTTGAAGAGAATCAATGAACATTTTCCTGAAATTAGGCTTCATCAGATCGGTGATGATGGCCAGTCCCATTTCATCCTTGGTTTTAAAATGGTAATAAAAAGCACCTTTCGTCACCTGGGTAGTTGCGATAATATCATCAATGCTGGTAGTCTGAAAACCTTTCACATAGATCAGTTCGAACGCTTTCTGGAGAATCGTAAGACGGGTTGCTTCTGATTTTTTCATTTAAAAATGCTGATTATAATACAAAGGAACAAATTTTAAACTGAAAATAAAACTATCAGTATTCTGATGGTTTGCTACAATTTAAATAATTTTTATAATACAATTATTCGCCGGAAATTTGTGTTGTCAATCTCAATACATTATAAGACAATGAATTTTCAAAAAGAAATACAGGTCAATGCTGCATCACAGACCGCTAAAAAAGGCCTGCCCGCAGCTTTATGGGCATTAACGATAAGCGCCTTCGGAATAGGAACTACTGAATTTGTCATCGTAGGACTTCTTCCTACAGTTGCTTCTGATCTCGGAATCACAATTCCTTCAGCCGGGCTTCTGGTAAGTCTCTATGCAATTGGAGTGGCGATAGGAGCGCCAATATTAACAGCTTTAACAGGAAAAATTCCGCGAAAAACTTTACTGGTATCCATTATGCTTTTATTTGTTATCGGAAACGTTTTGGCTTCTATAGCCCCCGGATTTATAACTTTGATACTTGCCAGAATACTTACGGGATTTGCCCATGGTGTTTATTTCTCCATAGGTTCTACCATAGCAGCTTCACTGGTTGCTGAAGAGAAAAGAGCGACCGCAATTTCCATCATGTTTTCAGGACTTACCCTTGCGATTGTAACAGGGGTTCCGCTGGGAACATTTATCGGACAGCATTTCGGTTGGAGAGCAACTTTTATAGGAGTTTCAATCCTTGGAATTATCGGATTGGCTGCCAGTTTATTATTGGTTCCGAACCATCTGAAAAACGGGAAAACAGCTTCTGTAAAAAGCCAGTTTAAAGTACTCGGGAACAAGCGTCTTATTTTTGCCTTTTTAATGACTGCCATGGGGTATGGAGGTACATTTGTGGTATTTACGTATCTGTCACCCATTTTACAGAAAATTACAGGATTTCAGGAATCTACCGTCACTTTTATTCTTTTAATTTATGGAATTGCCATCGCCTTAGGCAACTTGATTGGAGGGAAAGCAGCAAACAAAAATCCTCTGAAAGCGCTTTTATGGATGTTTGCAGCGCAGGGACTGGTGCTGCTTGCATTTTATTTTACGGTGAGCAGCCCGGCTGCAAGCATCATTACGCTTTTCTTTTTGGGAGCTTTATCATTTGCTTCTGTACCCGGACTGCAGTTACTGGTTGTACAGATTGCTGAAAAAGAGCTTCCAGGAACTGAAGATGTTGCATCAGGGATCAATATTGCCGCGTTTAATGTGGGTATTGCCATTGGTTCTTATGCAGGAGGAATGATTGTCACCTCTTCTTTAGGATTAGGAAGTACACCTTGGATAGGCGCTTTATTCCTGTTGGTTACCGTTATAATAACGGCTTACAGTATCCGTTTAAGCAAGCAAAGATAACATTTACGGATCGTTTTTCTATGATAAATCCCTGCCAAGATGTTTGACAGGGATTCTTATTTAAAAAATATTTTTTTTATGGAACGACCTTATTTTTTGTATATAAATTCTCGGTAGAATCCATGAGGCTGTCAGATTTCATAAATCTCAGCATCTGTAAACACAAAGAATGTACTTTTCTTAGGCAGATTTTTAGTATCAAGTCCTGTAAATTCACTAAAGGCCGGCAGCAGTAATTGATTGCTGCTGAGTGCAAAGCAGGGGAGCCTGATATTCTTTACTGCAGAACTGAGTACAATTCCGGGGTGGATATGTCCTGTAATCTGAAAACCCGATCTTTCGGAATCAAAGTCGTGAATAAAGGTAATCCCTGACGCTTCAAGCGATTCAATCCTGTGGTTAAAGCACAGTTTTTTCTCCAGGGTTTTCGAAATCCGGTCATGATTACCTTCAATAAGATAAAACTCAATATCGGAATACTGGTTTTTCCAGGCGCAGAATTCATCTACGTCAGAATTGTCTCCGGCATGAAGCAGATCTCCAACTACAATGAATTTTTCAGGCTGGAAATATTCAATCAGAGCTGATAACCTTTCAAGATCACTTTTCATAATATGATTGGACAGTGCGATACCGTTTTTACGGAAATGCGCCGTTTTGCCGATATGAAGATCAGAAAGGATCAATGCTTTTTCTTTTGGCCAGAATGCTGCACGCTGATTGGTAAGAATGAAAGTTTCGTTTTGTAGGGAAATATTTTTAGTTGCTATCAACACACCTGATAAATTGAAATTAAATCTTTAAAGTTAAGCTATTTTGTCCGGATTAGCTAACCTTGCGGCTTACATGAAATTTTTCATCAAAAATATATGTCAGAGGATAACCGGTAGCAATTTCTCTTTCCAGAATTTCTTCGGGAGAAAGATGTTCCAGATACATAATGAGTGCACGAAGGCTGTTTCCATGGGCCACAACCAATACATTTTCGCCCTGTTTTAACAGTGGTCTTATCTGGTTTTCAAAATAAGGAATGACTCTGTTGTAGGTATCTTTAAGGCTTTCTCCGCCGGGAGGAACCACATCAAAAGATCTGCGCCAGGTATGAACCTGCTCATCTCCGTATTTCAGAGCCGTTTCTGCTTTATTCAATCCTTCAAGAGTACCGTAAGAACGTTCATTTAATGCTTTGTCTTTTACAATTGGGATATTGGGATTTCCTATTTCATTGAGGATGACGGATAAGGTATGCTGTGCTCTGATTAATGCAGATGTAAAGGCGATGTCTATTCTTTCTCCTTTTAACGCAAGGCCTGCTTTTTTTGCTTCTTCAATGCCGGCTTCAGTGATATCAATATCTTTCCACCCTGTAAATCTGTTTTCCAGATTCCAGAGTGACTGTCCGTGACGGACCAAGAATAATTTTTCCATTATTTAAATTTTATTATACTTCAGAGAAGATATACTCTAATTTACGATGATTATTTAAGCTGATCAAGAAAAAGCATTCATAATATTAGGCTGAGAATAAGATTTAAATAGAATACAATGTATTTTCAAAAACTGAATTCGATCAGATAAGGTCACTGATATCAGACAGTTTCAGCATTCTTTTAATCCTTGCATCCAGCCCTTCACTGGAAAGCGTCTGTCTCAAGCTGTCTACTTTGATCGGGAAACTGAGCGGCGTAAAGGAACGGGAATGCTTTAAAATAATTTCAGATTTTTCAATCCTTTTAAATGCTTCTACCAGTCTTTGTTCCTGTAGCTGCATATTGAATACTTCCGTGTAAGCCTGTTTGATTAAAAAGTGATTGGCGTCATGATCTTCCAGCACCTTAAAAATGAGTCCCGCAGAGCTTTGCAATGATTTGTTGGAACGCTGCTGGCCCGCGTAATTCTGAATAACCATTCCTGAAATTACTGCAATATCTCTGAATTTTCTTCTGGCCATTTCCGCTGAATTGATACTGGCAATGACATCGTTCATCAAATTGTCTCTGGTTAGAATCTGCTGCAGATTGTCTTCATTCAATGGGATTTCTTTGTCACTGAACAGCTCAAAACCATAATCATTCATCGCCATTGAAAAGGAAATAGGAGCCAGTTTTGAAATACGGTAAGCAATAAGGGCTGCCATCACTTCGTGTACGAGACGTCCTTCAAAAGGATACATGAACAAATGATATCCTTCGCGGTTTTTGATCAGTTCCACCAGAAATTCATCTTCTTTTGGAATGTGTGAATTTTTCTCCTGGTTAGTCAGGAGCGGATGGAGAAATTTAAGTTCTTTTTCTGAAGCTTTCGGATTTAATGCGTGCGAAAGCTTTTCTCTCAGAAAATGTCCCAGATTGGAACTCAAAGGAAGTCTTCCTCCAAGATAACTCGGAACCAATGCTTTTCCCTTAGCGGCTCTTACGTAGACCGTCATATCTTTAATGATCACCACTTCAAGAGTACGGCCCGCCAGAATAAATTTTTCCTCTTTTTTGAGTTTTGAAATAAAATATTCTTCAATCATTCCGATGTAGCCTCCAGAAATAAATTTCACTTTCAGCATGGCATCACTCACAATCACCCCCATATTCATCCTGTGAAGCATGGCAATCTTCCTTGATGTTACTTTATACAGCCCGTCCTCCATGACGGCGATTTTATGAAATTCTTCATAGCTTTTCAGCACGCTTCCGCCAATGGTAAGAAATTCCAGAATGCTTTTCCATTCTTCATCCAGCATTTCCTGGAAGGCGTATACCTTTTTGATTCTCTCGTACAGTTCATCAGGATAAAATCCATCTCCTACCGCCAATGTCATCATAAACTGAACCAGCACATCAAAGCATAAAACCTGCGGTTCTCTGGGTTCAACAACTTTTTGTTTTACAGCTTCTTTTAAGGCTGATACTTCAATCAGTTCCAGCGAGTGGGTAGGAACACAGTAAATTTTTGATGTTTCGAAAGGGGAGTGCCCGCTGCGCCCGGCTCTCTGAAGAAAACGTGCGACTCCTTTAGCCGATCCTACCTGGATAACAGTGTCCACTGGCTTAAAATCTATTCCAAGATCAAGCGACGATGTGGAAACAACAGCTTTTAGTTTTCCGGAGCTCAAATTTTCTTCAATCCAGATTCTTAAATGGGCATCAATGGAGCTGTGATGGATCGCAATCTGCCCTGCAAAATCAGGATAAGCATCCAGTAAAAGCTGGTACCACATCTCACTCTGGCTTCTGGTGTTGGTAAATACTATGGTGGATTTTGACTCCAGAATAATGGGGACCACTTTGTCTGCAAGCTTGTTTCCAAGGTGTCCGGCCCAGGGCAATATTTCAATTTCATTCGGAAAAACCGGCAGAATATCTATCTTCTTGTGTTCTTTGGCTGTAATTTTTGTCTTTTTAATGTCGTAAGGAATAAGGACTTCCATTGCTTCATCCAGATTTCCGATGGTAGCGGTGATTCCCCATATTTTGAGCTTCGGAACATATTTTTTGAGCTGAGAAATTCCGAGCTCTACCATAACACCGCGCTTTGAGCCCAGCAATTCATGCCATTCGTCAACAGCTACACATTTCATCTCACTGAAAAACCTTTCGTTATTTTTCTGAGCCAGCAACAGATGGAGACTTTCCGGTGTTACGACAAGTATTTCTGGCATCTTCTTTACCTGCTGCTGTCTTATTTTGGGATCTGTATCTCCATTTCTTACGCCCACGGCCCAATCGAGACCGATCTCGTCAATGGCTTCCTGCATCGCTTTTGCAATATCTTTGGAAAGGGACCGTAAGGGGGTAATCCAGATCATCTTTAAGCCTTTTTTGTAATGTTCAGGACGATTCAGGAAATCCGAAATAACTGCGAGAAAAACGGAAAAGGTTTTTCCGAACCCGGTGGGAGCAACCACCATTCCGCTGTATCCGTTTCCAAATTTCTTCCAGGTTTCCAGCTGAAACTTAAAGGGCGCAATACCTTTATCTGCCATCCATTGCTGAATGATCTTTAATCCGTCTGTATGTTCAAAAGCTGCCAATTTATATTTGATTTAAATTTTTAACGCAAAAGGGGCTAAGATTTTATATGATATTGTTTACTTTCCGGTCGTGAAGACGTTTAACGCATCAAATTTACTGTCATATTATCGCTGAACGGAGTGTTTTTGCGGACGAAAAAATAGGACCGGTCAGTCAAAATCCTTGCGTCATTGTGTTACTGTCATTGTATTAATTTTTTAATCTCTTCCAAATCATCAATTTCGTCTACGGTTTTGTCTTTCCGCCATCGTACAATTCTTGGAAAGCGCAGGGCTACACCACTTTTATGACGGTTGCTGAAACCAATGCCTTCAAATGCAATTTCAAAGACCAATTCGGCTTTTACGGTTCGTACAGGTCCAAATTTCTCAATAGCGTTTTTAGTGACAAACCGGCTCACTTCCATGATTTCTTTATCTGTCAATCCCGAATACGCTTTGGCAATGGTTACTAGACTTTCTCCGTTTTTGACAGCGAATGTATAATCGGTATAATAGGCGCTTCGTCTGCCGCTTCCTTTCTGGGCGTAGATGAGGACTGCATCAATGGTAAGAGGATTGATTTTCCATTTCCACCAGTCGCCTTTTTTTCTTCCGGAATGGTAAGGAGAGTTTTTTTGCTTTAGCATGAGGCCTTCACTGTTGATGTCTCTTGAATTTTCGCGGAGTACATTCAGTTCTTCCCATTTTTCAAAATCCAGACTTTTTGAAATACTCATTCGTTCAGGATTTTGATTCAGCAGTAATTCTTCAAGCAACGCTCTTCTGGCGGAGATTGGTTTTTCCCGCAGGTCATGATCTTCAAGTTCCAGCAAGTCATAAACGAAGACTTCTATGGGAATTTCTGACAGCATTTTTTTAGTTAAAGTTTTTCTGTTCAGTCTTTTCTGCAGTTCATTGAAATTTAAAACCTTACCATCTTTTACGGCAAGTATTTCTCCGTCTATGACAAAGCTGCCTTTCATTGCCTGCACAGCTTCTGCAATTTCCGGAAATTGCTCTGTTACGAGCTCTTCACCTCTTGACCATATGAAGACTTCATCGTTTCTCCGGATGATCTGGCCGCGTATTCCGTCCCATTTGTATTCTACCAGCCATTCATCAGGGTTTCCCAATTCTTCAGTCTCTTTTTCCAAAGGATAGGCAAGGCAGAACGGATAGGGTTTCGAATTATCCGGATTGACGTTTTCCGCATCAATAAGCTCTTTGAATGATACTTCTTCCGGCAGCCATTTTCCCATCAGACTGTGCATCAAAGCGCTGGATTCCTGTCCGGAAAATTTAGTAAGGGCATTGATCAGTGTTTTATCTGATACACCAATTCTGAAGCTCCCGCCAATTAATTTATTAAAAATCAAGCGTTCCGTGTAGTCAAGCCCATTCCACGTACGAAGTACAAAATCTTTCTTTTCTGCATCTGATTTACCTTTTAAACCGGCAATATCATGCATCCATTCAGATAAAGTACGTTCTATCTTTTCCTGTGGAGGGGGAAGTATTAAAGAAAGTGTTTCCCCAAGATCTCCCACGGAAGAATAGGATTCCTGAAACAGCCAGTACGGAAGCTGTGTGATTTCCAGCGCCCATTCTTTCATGTAGTTGGTATTAACGTTTCTTTTGGGCCTTTTTCCGGTAAATAAAGCAATAAACCATACTTTATCTTCATCAGGAGCACGTTCCAGATAATCAATAATGGCATCAATTTTAGCATTGGTTTTATTGGTGGTTTCCAATGCATTGATCAGTTCTGCAAAATGTCTCATGATCCGGTATTTTCAGGGTTTTCTTTTTCAGATTCTTCTTCATCATCACCAAATAATGTTTCTACAACATCTGCTTTTATTCCTATTTCATTCAGATATTTGGAAAACACTTCGGTCTGTCCGTGAGTAACATGCACAAGTTCTGCTTCCGTTGCTTTTACAGTCTGTAATAATCCTTTCCAGTCTGCATGATCACTCATGGCAAATCCTGCATCTGCGCTCCGCCATCTTCTGGCCCCGCGCACCTGCATCCAGCCGGAACATATGGCTGTGGCGGGATCTGGAATTTTTTTGATAATATTGCTGTCCAGCAATGCAGGCGGCACAATAACAATTTCATGTTCAACTTCTTTCGGACGTTCCCTGAAATCTGCAATAGTGTAGTCCGGAAGTTCAATGCCTACTGTCTCAAAGGCTTCATTCAGTTTTCCGATAGAATAGTGGACGTATATTTTCCCCAATTCTTCCACTGCTTTCATAATGCGTTGGGCTTTTCCCAGAGAGTAGCCTATAAAAACAGAGGTTTTGTTATTTTCTTTATTTTTCAGTACCCAGTTTTGGAGCTTTTTATTTAAATCAGGAACTTCAAGCCAGTTGTAAATAGGGAGTCCAAAGGTACTTTCTGTGACAAATTCATTGCATTTTACCAATTCAAAAGGAGTGCTCAGCCCGTCTTCCTGCACTTTATAATCACCTGAAATTACAGCTACATATCCTTTGTACTCAAGGCGGATCTGCGCAGAACCAATGATATGGCCAGCGGGATGAAGGGAAAGCTTTACTCCGTTAATGGTTACAGTTTCTCCATATTCCACGCTCTGGCATTCGATATCTGTTCCGATTCTTTGGTGCAGGATAGGTTTTGTAAAATGATGACAAAGGTATTTTTTCATTCCCCAGCGGGCATGATCAGCATGGCCGTGGGTAATAATTGCCATATCAACAGGCCTCCAGGGATCAATATAAAATTTCCCCTGTGGACAGTAAATTCCTTTTTTTGTAAATGTGATTAATTTCAATGGTGTGACTGGTTTAGAAAATAAGCTTCAAAAACTTAACCAATTTACAACAAACTCTTTATTTTTTCATTTTTTATGGTAGGAATAAATGGGTTTTCTTAGTCTACGCTCAGGATTTTTATCCATTTCTACTCATAACAAAAAAGCTGTTCCAAATTGAAACAGCCTGTATCGTTTATTTTTCATTGAGTACGTCGTTTACGAAGTCAATCCATTGATAATCCGGGATGGTTTTATCAATGAAATAATCCGGCTGAATGCCTTTCTCGTCAATAGCCATATCCGGGATACGGAAGCTTTTAGAAAGAGCATATCCCATCTTAAACTCGTTACAAGGGGAATTTACGAAGTACATATTGGAAATATCGAGAACTCCTGCAGTGGTAGTTCCGAAAAGCTTAACTTTTTTACTTTGTTTAGCGGCCAGTAAGAATTCTTCTGCAGTACTTCCGTTTCCGTTGTTAATGATAATTCCAACATTTTTTGGATAGGGTAAGATTTTATCCATTTTGGTAATGCCTACAGTTTTTCCATCATCCTGCAGGCTTACAAACTTACCCAGGTTTTTGCTGAGCTTATCATAAGCTTTCTTCAGATATTCTCTTTCGTCTGCCTGCATTCCATATTTCTGGTAGTTGTCATAAAAATCGAGCATTCTCTGGTTATTCAGCTTTGTAGAATAAAGCTGTGTTCTGACGCTTCTGATCGGGTTTGTATAGAGGTACGGAATAATTTTAGCAAAACTGCCATCACTGCCGCCGCCATTATATCTGATATCAATAATAAGGTTTTCGGTGCTTTCAATTTTGGATTTGTTGGCTGTGATAACACTGTCTATATCTTTTTTCAAGGCACCATTGAACGATGGTATTCTCAAAAGAAGTGTAGTTTTATTAAGTTCTTTCAGGAAAGGTTTTTGAGCCATAATAGCTTCATAGTACGTTTCAATTCCTTCTTCTCTTTCAAATTTCGGAGAAACTCTTTTCAGCGTGAAATCATTGATTTCTAGATGGTTTTTTCCTACCAGTCTCATATCATGAATTTCCTGACCGGTCTTATTTCTCAGATAATATGTTCCTTTGGTTTGATCAGCATTGAAAGTCAATTTCAATTCATTAGGTTTCCAGTTTTCTGCTCCGGACTCGATAATGAAACCTTTGTAAACCTCTCCAATCTTTTTAATTCCTATGGTATAAGGTTCAACGGCCCATATTCCTTCAATATCTGAGTCTTTTTTAGACGCTGCTTCTTTTTTGAATTTTTCAATATCTATTTTTACTAATTCTGTTTTGATATTTTCATTAACTGCCGGCAGGGCTTCCGGAGTTTTATTTTCTATTTTTGAGATTGAAAAATGACCGGATCTGAAAAATTTGAGCCATTCATAAATTGTCTGATAACATTCTGTATCGGATTTCGCATTGTTGATCCTTTTCAAAAAGTCACTGTTATGGGCCTGGTAAGCTGAAACTCCTTTTTTATCAATGACATACTGATATCCGGCATCATTTTCCTCGAAAGTCTTTTTCACCCACTGATAATTACTTTCACAATTGCAGTTTTGCGCAAAGCCAAAATAAGAAGACAGAGTAGAAATTAAAAGAAGTGTTTTAATCTTGAGCATATGTTGGTTTTTAGTTTTTAAGGAATACAAAACTAACGATAAATCTAACTTTTTATGATTGAAACAAAATATTTATTCATACGGATATTGATTTTAATGATTTTTTTGAACTTTTCAGCACTATAAAAATGAACTCCACGCCAATATTGACCGTTTTAAAATCTTTGAACTTTGTACCATCATTAAAAAAGAATACAATGAGTAAAACAATTTTAATTACAGGTGCAGCAAGCGGATTTGGAAAGATTGCCGCTTTTGATCTTGCTAAAAAAGGGCATAAAGTCATTGCGACTACACAGGTCTATCCTCAGATGAGTGATTTAATCCGCGATGCAAAGGAACAGGGAATTGATATTACGGTAGATAAACTGGATGTGACAAGCCAAAGGGATGTAGAATATACCCTAAAAAAGTATAATGATATAGATATTCTCATCAGCAATGCCGGAATTATGGAAGGCGGCCCTATTGCAGAGCAGCCTGTTGATATTATCCGTTCAATGTTTGAAGTAAATGTATTTGGCGCATTAAATCTTGCACAGGGTTACATTAAAAAGTTTGTAGAAAAGAAGAAGGGTAAAATTGTTTTCACTTCTTCAATGGGAGGTCTGTGGACAGTTCCTTACGTTGCGGCATACTGCGCATCAAAACATGCACTTGAATCTATAGCGGAAGGATTGAGAACTGAGCTGGCTCCATTCAATATCAAGATTGCAACCTGTAATCCGGGGGTATTTGGAACGGGATTCAATGACAGGGGAGTAGATTCTATTTTCCATTGGTATGATCCGAAAATCAATTTCACTCCGGAATCGGCTTTTGATGGTACTGCAGAATCTCTGGCGCATCAATTGGATCCTCAATCTATGGCTGAAGTAATTGTGAATGTAGCGCTTGATGATAACAGCTATTTCAGAAACGTCCATCCAAAAGAAACTGAGGAGTTTGTAAAACAGCTCCAGACAGATGCCTGGACCACAAAAAGCTAGAGTATGGAAATGAGTTATAAAATAGCGGACAAGGTGCTGCATGCTGCAAAGGAAAAAGCATTGTCTCTGAATATTCCCGTGACTATTGCAGTTGTAGACGCGGGAGGGCATCTTGTAGCATTGGCAAGACTTGACAGTGTATACGGGGTCATTGATTTTGCTCTAAAAAAGGCAAAAACAGCCGTAATGTTTGGTGTAAACAGTGATGTAATGGGAAGCATTATTTCAGAAACCGGAATGCATGGATATGGAATGATCAATGCAAATAACGGAACTCTGACCATTGCAGGAGGTGTTATCCTGAAAGACAAGGAAGGCCAAATTGTAGGTGCCATAGGCTCTTCGGGAGGAACGCCTGAGCAGGATAAAGAAATTGCTGAAGCGGGCGCTTATGCTATTGCATAAATTTCAGTTCTTTGTATCATGGAGAACACTTCTGAAATCATATTTGATCAACTGGTCTATTCATGCGCTTTTGAATCTTACAGAGGGCATGAGGAGTTTATTCCCGATCATTTTCTGGGGTTTCAGATCTCAGGCGAAACCCATGCTTTTCATGAACACGGTAAAACGGTAATTAAGGAAAATACAGTCGTTCTGGTCAGAAAAAATCAGCTGATCAGAACGATCAAATATCCTTCAGACCATGAAAATTACCAGTTTGTATCCATTACACTGGATGATGAAACTCTGAGACAGTATGCTGCAGAAAACAGGATATTGGTAAATGCTCATCTCCCGGCAGATCAAAAATTGTTTTTTGAACCTGATGATTTTTTTAAAAGCTATTTCGCATCTCTCATGCCTTATATTAACAAGACAAAGGAGATCCCTCCCAGGCTGGCTGCAGTAAAGGTGCAGGAAGCTATAGAATTACTTTTATTAAGCAATCCTGACCTCGGAAATGTTCTGTTTGATTTTTCCGAACCTCATAAGATTGATCTTAGAGAATTTATGAATAAAAACTTTATGTTTAATGTCTCAGTAGATGCCTTTGCCAGGCTCACGGGCCGCAGTCTTTCCGGATTTAAGAGGGATTTCTACAAAACATTTGAAATGACTCCCAAACAATGGCTGAAAGAAAAAAGATTACAGGAAGCATATTATCTGATTAAAAATAAAGATAGAAAGCCTTCAGACATTTATCTTGATCTGGGCTTCGAGAATTTATCCCATTTCTATTCTTCTTTCAAAAAGAAATTTGGAGTAACAACCACAGAAGTATAGCTCCTGACCATGTAAAACACAAATTATACAATAACTTAACTATTGGAAAAATGCAAAACATAAGGAAGGTTTAGAATTTGGCTATTTCCTTTGTTTCTGCATTTTCCCATTAGCTGAAAATTAAGGGATTATATGTTCTGATCTCAGTCTTTGAAATACCTCTGTAAAAGAATCTTCAGTATTTGTATATGCTGTGAATCCTAGTTTTCTGCTTTTAGACATATCACACATCACTTCCAGAGGTCTTCCCAGGTCAAGATCTGTATGCCACGCTGATGCTAGGCGGTCAAGACTACTTTCCTTAAGATGATATTTCCCGGCGATGGACTTCCATATTTCATGATCATTTTCCAGTTCTTTTTCAAGAGGCCTTACCGTACCGTTAAAACCTTCAGCTTCTATACCAAACCAGTCTGCAATTCTTTTCCAGAGCCATTTCCATCTGAATACATCTCCGTTAGCAATATTATAGGCCTGATTTTTTGCCGATTCCGTAGTGGATGCCCAAACCAATTGTTTAGCCAGTATTTTAGCATCTGTTACATCAGAAATGCCATTCCACTGCGCTTCGGAGCCCGGCCATATAAATTTTCTTCCTGTTTCCTTACAGATGCTGGCGTATACAGCCAATGTTGCTGCTATATTCATAAGATTTCCTACCGCATAACCTACCACCGTATGCGGTCTGTGAACGCTCCAGGTAAAACCGTCTTTTTCAGAAGCTTTGTACACTTCATCTTCCTGTGCATAATAGAAATTGGGAAGGGGAAGTCTTGGATGTTCTTCCCTGACGGGAGTTTCAGGCAGAACCCCTTCTTTAGCATAAGCTTCAAAAGGCCCCAGATAATGTTTCAATCCCGTTACCAAAGCAACATGCTGAACGGATTTTTTAGATGATAACACATTTAACAGGTTTCTCACCAGCATGCTGTTGACACGGATATTTTCTTCTTCAGTCTCATTCCGCATCCATGTGGTAAAGTAAACGTGAGTAGGAGAGATCACTTTCAGAGCTTCTTCCAGGTTATCCGGGTTCATAAGATCTGCCTTAATAGGGATCAGTCCAGCTATAGTGGTATTCGGGTTTCTGGATAAGCCGTACGTTGTAAAGCCCTGTGCAATCAGTTCTTCTGCAAGATTGCTTCCTGTAATTCCGGTAGCACCAACTACCAATGCAATATTTTCCATAAGTATTGTAAAATTCTTATACAAAATTATGGCATGATCAAGCTTTCACCCTTGATTTGGATCATGCATCTGAATTGATCTGGATCAAGTATTATTCAGCAGATTCTTTTTACGGATTCTGCTTACGGTTTCAGGTGCGAGCCCCAGATAAGAGGCGATAAGATTGTGAGGTACCCTTTTGATCATTTCGGGATTCTTTCGTGCCAGCTGAAGATATTTTTCTTCTGCGGTATAGCTATTGGAAACAATCAGCCTATAATCTTTGGTGACGAGGCTGTTCTGGTATAAAATTCTGAAATAGCGATCCATGACAGGAATTTCCAGCATCATTTTTTCGTAGTTTTCTAAAGTGATCATCAGCACTTCGGTGTCTTCAAGAGCATCAATATTCAGCACAGATTGGTCCTGATTGATAAAACTGTTAAAGTCTGATATCCACCAGCCTTCAAAGGCAAACATATTGATATGCTCATTTCCTTTTTCATCCAGAAAATACGATTTAAGCAGACCTTTGCTTACAAAAGACAGGGATTTGCAGAGATCTCCTTCCTGAAGCAGATATTGTTTTTTACGAAGTTTTTTAAGGGTAAAGAAAGACTGAACCTGCTTCTTCTGTTCGTCTGTGATATCTACCTTATTTTCAATATGGGAAAGCAGCACTTCAAACATTAAATATATATTTTGTCAAAAATACTACTTTCCACACGAGCTGAAAGCTTATTTTTCAAAATCATACAGGTTGATTCCTGTTTCTTCATTTTTAATTTTTACCACTCTGGTATTCAAAGGGTAAAAAATAAATTCTGCGGCTCCCTGAATTTTCGCTTCTAAAAGATGTCCTGCCAAAGCAGTATAATTTTCCCTTCCCAGCGTAATATGAAGGTGAAGAGCAGGCTTTCCTTCTATTTCAGAAACGTTTCCTGAAATGTTGGTCACCTCCATCTGTTCTTTAAAAGTTTTATCTGCATACTTTTTGGTTGACGGATTGAAGAAACGAAGCGCTGCTTCACTCACAGCTCCTATTCCGGTTACTTCTCCTGCCCGGATATTTTGGTTTTGAATAAAGTCTGTTAAACCTTCCACAATATTAGAATGATTATCCAGACTTACGATATAAATATGATCCACTTTTCTTGCAGACCAGTGATTTCCTTTATAATTTGTGGGTTCCATATTATTTTAGTGTTTGTAAGTAGTTGATAATTCCTATAACGTCACTGTCACCAAAACCTTTATCATGCGCATTTTGATAGGTTGTGATCAGCGCTTCTGAAAGCGGATAGTCTGCGCCAGCGTTTTTAGCGAGAAGAATATCTTTCAGCATCAGATCAAGTGCAAATGCCGGTGCATACTGGTCGGCAACCAATAGGGGTGTTTTTACTTTTGTCGCACCGCTTCCGCTGGCACTTTCATTGATTATTTCCAGCATATCAGATCTTTCGATTCCTAATTTCCCGGAAAACAGTACCGTTTCCGCAAGTCCCTGGTAAATAGCAGACAAAAAGTAATTGACAGACAGCTTTCCGGCAATTCCTTTTCCGTTTTCACCCAAGTGTTTTACAGATTTCCCCATTGTTAAAAGATAGGGCATTGCGCGTTCGAGATCTTTTTCTTCCCCTCCTGCCATAATGAGCAGAGTTCCTTCCTGTGCGGGCATTGTACTGCCTGCTACGGGAGCATCAATAAAGGAGGCTTCTTTTATTTTCAGCGCTACTGCTGTTTTTGTAGAAGTTTCCTGCGAAATTGTACTCATATCCACAAAAAGCTTGCCCTGAACATTTAAAGGAATAATTTCTTCATATACCGCTTTTACCGCGTTATCATTGGTAAGCATGGTGAATATGATGTCACTGTTTTGAACAAGTTCCTTGATTTGGGTACAGACGGTGGATTTTTCTTCAAAATCTCTGGTTTTTTCCGGTGATCTGTTGTAAACTGACAGTGGGAATCCTGCTTTTTCAATATTCTTTGCCATAGGGTGCCCCATATTTCCTAATCCGATGAATCCGATTTTTTCCATTATCATTTTATCTTTTTGTTAATAATTACATTGTACAGTCAATCTCCTCAATGAAAGGGAGTTGTATAAAGTTGAATAAATGACTGTAGAGAATACAGCTCTTATGCTGCAAAATATCGACCAAATGGCAAGTTTACAACATTAAGTTTTAATTATATTTTTGTCCATAAGTTTTTAAAACCGGAGAATCTTTCAGAAATTTGCGGCAAATAAGAAGAAATGAAGATTGTAGATATAGATCGCTGGAACAGAAAAGAACATTTTGAATTTTTTTCTCAAATGGCCAGCCCTTATTTTGGATTGACAACGGAGGTAGACTGCACCCAAGCATATGACATGGCAAAAAAGAAAGGCTATTCTTTTTTTGCTTATTACTATCACAAGTCTATGGTGGCCATCAATACCGTGGAAGAATTAAAACTCAGAATCATTGACGGACAGGTAATACAGTTTGACACCGTTCATGCCGGCAGCACGATCGGAAGACCGGATGGTACTTTCGGCTTTTCATTCACACACTTTTCCGAAGATTTTGAGACGTTCAATGCCGGACTGCAGGAAGAGATCAAAGGAGTTCACGCTACTACAGGACTGAGATTAAGCAATGAAAGGCTGGGGAAGGACCATGTAAGACATACCACTATTCCGTGGAATTCGTTCAGTGCTATTGTGCACCCTACAGATTTTAATACAGCAGAATCAGTCCCTAAGATTGCTTTTGGACGATTCAACCTTAAAGATGGGAGAAAATATCTTCCGGTTTCCATTGAAGCGCATCACGGGCTGGCGGATGGAATTCATATTGCCCAATATCTGAAGGAATTTCAGAGACAGCTTGACCTGGATTAAAATAATTATCTGTCAAAAGCCGGAATAAATCCGGCTTTTACTGTTTAATAATAAATTTTCCGGTGTTCTATCTTTACCATCCTATCTTTTTCCATTTGCTTTATAGTCCGGATAACTGTTTCTACACGTAATCCGGTAAGTGAGGCGAGTTGCTGCCTGGTCAGCGGAATCTGAAAGGAATACGGCTTTGTATGGTCATGATAGCTTTTCAGATAATCCATCAGTATTTTCAGTTTGGAAACAGGGTTCTGGTATGAAAGGTTGTATAACATGATATATTTATAATACATTCTTTCCGACATACATTTGTAAACGGCCAGTGAAATCTCGGGACTATTCCGGATGAGATCCAAAAAACGCTGTCTGGATATCCTTATAATTACAGAATCTTCTATGGCTATGGCATTCATAGGATAAGGTCTGTCTACAAATAAAAGAGATTCGCCAAAGCTTTCGC
Source organism: Chryseobacterium culicis (assembly GCF_900108365.1). Lineage (GTDB taxonomy): Bacteria > Bacteroidota > Bacteroidia > Flavobacteriales > Weeksellaceae > Chryseobacterium > Chryseobacterium culicis. The sequence goes on from NZ_FNWQ01000002.1 coordinate 617,861, forward strand.
CGTCCGAAAAAATGTTCTGAATAAATTCTTTTCCATTCTCAGTGTAATTATTAAGTTTAACTCTCCCTTTTTCAATCTGATAATAATAAGCAGGAGTTTCTTCTTCACGGAAGATAATATCACCCTCCTGATAAGTTCTTTTCTCTGCTCCGGATGAAATTAATAAACTTTCGGTAATCATGGGTATGATAGGTTTACAATTGAATAGTGTACGTTTATCTGCACCTTATAATCCTGCAGTAAACTTTTTCATTCTTTAATTTTTTTACTTTTTTTATTGTATCAATTTTATAGAATAAAGGAACAGGGATTTTATTTATTTTCCTTGGGATGTGGTACCATTTGTATACCACATATATTCATTTTTTTTCCACGCACAGATACAAAACATTGATTGAAATCATAAAAAGTAAGCACAATAACCTGCTACATTTACCTCCTATTAAAACAGAAGCGGAAATAATGTGAAACCGTCTGATACTAGCAGTTGGGATATTTGAGCCCAAAATATAACGTGGTATCTATGTGGTATACATATTTAACAAAATTTTAATCATTTTTTCTTTCTTTGCCAGTACAAAAACAGAGAGAAATTCATATGCGTGATTTTTTAACGGAATCATTCAATAAATACAAGTTATATACCATGAATTGTTACATAATATTAATTAAAACCAATAAAATTTTGAATACATAAAAAATTAATTGTTCCCGGTATTGAATCAGCAAAACACAAATTGAGCCGTAAAAAAAAAGACTTTGTAACAGGTGCACAAAAGATGTGTTATCCTGAAATAAGAGATGAAAAAGTATTATGAAAAATAGAAAATCTGAAACTAACTTAGAGGATTTGACTCAAAAAATTCTTGTGCAGGACGAAATAATGGCATTAGCCAAGTCTAATTCTCCTCGTCTGCTTAATAAATTCAGGCTTGTTTATCCTGATTTTTTTAAAAAGTTATCTGATATACAGCCTTCCCTTAAAAATTCTGAACTGATCTTTTGTATTTATCTTAAGCTCAATATGACAACTAAAGAGATCGCCACGTGCATCTATGTAACCCCAAAGGCAATACAAAACAGGAAGAACAGAATCAGAAAAAAACTGAATATTCCTTCTGAATTTGATATCTATAAATGGTTTAATGAATTTTAAACCATTTTTTTTGCTTTTAAATGGTTATTACCGCTTTATCAAGATCATGATACAAAAGGATTTTCCAGTTGTTTTCTCTTGCTTCTTTTTCCCACTTAAGTCTCAGTTCCATTGCTTTTCTGCCATCGAAGTCACTTTTATAGGCTAAATGATATTGTAAATAAGAAGCCTGCGGCAAATCGTCAGCGCCGTAAAAAACTGTTTCTCCATTTTCCCTGATCCAGAAAACCTGCATGAAAGGAGTGTGGCCGCCTGCCACCTGATAGGAAATTTCCTCTGTGATCTCTCCGTTGTCATCGTTCATCCAGATAATATTGGGAAGCTGGATCAGTTTTTCCAGCATATCAAAATCAAAAGAAGGGTTTCCTCTCTTTTCCATAGCAAAATCCAGCTCACGTTTCTGTATATAGATCAGTGCATTGGGAAAAGCAGCCTCAAAACCATTTTCAGTGATCTTCACAGCTCCTTCAATATGATCTTTATGAAGATGAGACAATAATAATTTTGTAATTTGGTCTGGGCGGATGTTTTCTTTCTCCAGAATTTCTGAAATAACAGTTTTTCCGGACTCACTTTTCCAGCCAATTCCGGCATCCAAAAGGATATAATCATTTTCAGTAATAATGAGAAACGGCTGAACAGACATTTTGATTCCTCCGATATGATCAGCATTTTCTTCTGTTAAAAGAGTAAAGTCTTTGGTTTTGCCCGCCGAAAAATTGCCTTCTTTAAGTGGAATGATTTTCATGACGCAAATTTCCTCAATATTTCTGATATTCAAAAAGTTTTTCGTCAATATAGATCATCAATAAAAACAATCATAGAGCCAGAATGCTGAAATCATTTCACTTACCTAAGAATGATGAGCCAGTCACGAAGATGTAAAAGAAGAAAGCGGACCTTTTCCTTTTTTAATGATTATCTTTGATCTCGCAAAAATCTGAGGGTATGCATGGTTATCAGCCTTCAGACAGTTTTCAATTCAAATAAAAACTTATAAACAATGCAGGAGAATTCTTCCCATGGTATTTCCCGGACTGTTATCTGGCTAATGGCCATTATTTCCGGACTTGTAGTCGCTAACAATTATTATAATCAGCCTTTACTTGCCCTTATTTCTGAAGAGCTTCAGGTTTCTGAAAGTGCCGCAAGTAAAATATCTGTCCTTACCCAGATAGGCTACGCACTGGGCCTGCTGCTTATTGTTCCGTTGGGAGATAAATTCTTCCGCAAGAAGTTAATTTTAATTGATCTGTTTCTGGTTTTCGGATCACTATTATGGATGACGTTTGCTACTCAGCTGTGGATGCTGTATGCAGCCAGTTTACTGATTGGAGCTACGTCGGTTATTCCACAGTTATTTGTTCCGATTGCTGCTGAGCTCTCATCAGATAAAGAAAAGTCTTCCAATATCGGACTGGTAATGTCAGGGTTATTGCTCGGAATTCTCCTTTCTCGTTTTGTAGGTGGAATTGTTGGCGAAGTATGGGGCTGGAGAGCGATGTTTGGTATTGCTGCAGGGCTGATGATTCTGGTTTGGTTAGCGGTTTATAAAATGCTTCCTGAAATGTCTCCTAATTTTAAAGGGACCTACAAAGAACTGATGCGTTCTGTGGCGCAGCTGGCAAAAACACAGCCGGTTCTTCAGTTGGCATCATTTCGGGGTGCTATGGCATTCGGATCTATGTGTGCCTTGTTTACCACGTTGGTTTTTCATATGGAGAAACCACCTTTTAATGCAGGATCTTCTGTAGTGGGCAGCTTTGGATTAGCAGGAGCTGTAGGAGCATTGGCGGCGGCTAAGGTTGGTAAGCTTCAGAAGTATCTGGATATTAACCGGATTATCCTGTATGCTCTATTAATTGTTATAGGGAGCTGGGGATTTACCTATTTTGCGGGAGAAACGTATTGGGGACTGATTGTAGGGGTTATTCTAGTTGATCTGGGAGTACAGTCCAGCCATATTATGAACCAGACCAATTATTTTTTGATTAAATCAAACGCGGTCAACAGGCTGAATACCGTTTATATGGTATCTTATTTCATTGGCGGATCGCTGGGTACTTGGCTGGCTTCTGTGGCCTGGCAGAAAGCTCAATGGACCGGAGTGTGCTTTATAGGCGCAGTATTCGGAGCATTGGCACTAATAGCGCACATTCTGTTTTGTAAAAAAGTAAATAAGGTGTAAACATATTTATTTTAGGCTCACTTAATGAGGGTCTGAGGGGATTTTATCGCAGATAAAATCCCCTCAGACTTTTTATGACAATCCGTTTGTGTCTTCCTGTGCCTGCATCAGTTCTCTGTGTTTGCCGCCCCATTCATCAAGCTGCTTCCAGATCGGGATCAGTTCTCTTGCGATAGCTGTCAGTTCATAATCTACCCTTGGCGGAACTTCTGCATGAACCGTTCTCTTTACCAGACTTTCTTTTTCCAGCTCTCTCAGCTGAAGAGTAAGCATTCTTTCTGTTATTCCTGAAATAGAGTTTCTAATTTCACTGAAACGTAATTTTCCGTCCTTTAATTTGTTTAGGATGATCAGCTTCCATCGTCCACCGATTTTACATACTGCATAGCTTAAATCGCATTCCTGTATATATTGCCTGTTGATATTATTCGTTGAATTTTCCTTTATCTTACCCATTACTTACAAATTTGTTTGTACCATACATTTAGCTGTATACAATGCAAATGTAAGGTTTGAGATTTAATTTTACTGACCGAAACAAGAAATAAACTGCAATAGAAGGACAATAGCGCTAAAGTTCTCCGCAGAAACAATTGAAATTTAAATCAAAATACAATGCAATTAACACCTAAGATAACACAGATTGTAAATCATTTAGAAACCATACAACCTTTTAATCCTCAGAATTCCTTAGACGGTGCACGTAAATTTCTTGAAACAATGACGCTTCAGCTTAGTGGTAGGAAAGAATCCGTTACAATGATTGAAGAGCTGTATATTCAGCAGGAAAACCACCGGATTCCCATTCGGGTTTATCGGCCTGCCGGAAAAGAAACTGAGCAGTCATCTGCTATTGTTTATATTCATGGAGGATGGTTTATCGCCGGCGGTTACGAGACTCATGATGCTGTAGTCCGTAAACTGGCTAATAAAACAGGATCTGCTGTCATTTTTGTAGATTACCGTCTGGCTCCGGAACACCCTTTTCCGGCAGGTCTGAATGATTGTATGGATGCTGTACAATGGGTTTTCGAAAATGCGCAATCTCTGGGAATTGATCCTGATAAAGTAGGAATTATTGGAGACAGTGCCGGAGGTGCATTATCTGCCGCAGTTTCTACTCAATTAGGTAAAAAGCTGAAATTTCAGGTATTGATTTATCCTGCGGCAGATAATCAGCTGAACTCAAAATCCTGGAAAACGTACGAAAATGGCCCGGTTCTTAATAAGCAGGGTGGGATAGAAGCCTGGGCATGGTATCTTCCGGAAGAAGAGAAAGATAATCCTCTTGCCATTCCTGTTTTGATCAAAAATTTTGAGGAAACTCCTTCTACCTTAATCATCCTGGCAGAACATGATCCCTTGCTGGATGACGGAAAACAGCTAGCTGAAAATATGAAAAATGCAGGAGTTGAAATTACTACAAGTCTTTACAAGGATATGGTTCACGGTTTTATGCATATGGGGGAACTGTTGGAAGAAGTATCATTGGCAGTGAATGAAATGGCTGACTTTGCCCGTCAAAACTTAAAATCTTACCAATAAAAGCATCATGAAGAGATACGCATATATTGGCTGCCTGGGATTCATAGCGGTTATTACAACAGAATTCGGGGTCATCGGAATTCTTCCGCAGGTTGCTGAGCATTATAATATCAGTATAGACAAGGCAGGATATCTTTTGAGCGCTTTCGCATTAATCATTGCGCTTACCGGACCATTTATGACCTTACTCACATCAGGTTTTGACCGTAAAAAAATAATGCTTACGGCTATTTTCATGTTTCTGATTACGGGATTTGTATCTTCATTTTCACCTCCTTTCTGGCTGTTGATGCTGGTCAGAATTTTACCTGCATTTCTCCAGCCCGTCTATATCGCTACAGCACTATCAGTAGCCGTGTCTGAGGCAGACCACGGGCAAAAAAATGAACTGATGGGAATTGTTTTTAACGGAGTTGCCATTGCTATGGTTACCACAGTTCCTTTTGCCACATGGGCTGCAGGACTTTGGTCATGGGAATATTCATTTATGATACAGACTTTGGTCAGTTTGGCTGCTCTAATTGTCATTTACTTTCTTCTTCCTTCAATGCCTGTAAAAGAGAAGAAATCCTACGGAAACCAGATCAGGATTTTGAAACAGACACCATTTGTTTTCAGTACCCTTACTAATTTCTTCATGATTACAGCATGGTTTTCTACCTACAGCTATTTTGCAGATTATCTGAACAAGGCCAAAGGAATGGATCCTTCAATGGTAAGCTACATGCTCCTCCTTTTCGGAATTATTGGAGTATTTGCCAACGGCGCTGCCGGAAAAATGCTCAACAGGAACGTGGCAGGCACAACCGCGGTTTTTCTTTCCGGGACCCTTATAATACCCCTTCTTCTCTATGTTTCTGATGGAAATATCTGGGCAACAATTACTGTTATAGGAATCTGGGGGTCCCTTTACTCCCCAAGTTTTTTGAATGCATCCACTTATATGATTTCTTCTGCTCCGGACTCACTGGAATTCGCCAATAGTCTTGCCACTTCGTTCGGAAATCTGGGAGTAACACTGGGTACAACTATCGGAGGATGGGTAATTGTTACAAAAGGAGTAGAATATACGCCGTGGATAGGCTTTGTTTTTGGGCTTCTTGCATTTCTGATGATGGCCTTAAAAGAAATGTCAGAGAAACGGAGCCGGGTGGTTTCTACCTGCGAGAATTAAACTGTAATAATTTTTGTTACATTAAATAAATACACTATCTTTGTACTGTTAATTTGATTAAAATTAAAGAGAATGAAAATAGAAATCTGGTCGGACGTGATGTGTCCGTTTTGCTATATCGGAAAAAATAATTTTGAACAGGCTTTGAATCAGCTTCCTTTCAAAGATGAAGTAGAGATAGAGTGGAAGAGTTTTCAGCTGGATCCAACTTTAGACCCAAACAAAACTCAGGATACTCTTCAATATTTCAGAGAAAAAAAAGGAGTTGCTGAAGCTCAGGCGACCCAAATGCTTGGACAGGTGACTGAAATGGGAAAAGGCGCAGGAATTGATTTTAATTTCGGAAAAACCTTAATCACCAACACCTTCAGTGCCCATAAACTGCTCCATTTGGCTAAAAGATACAACAAATCCAACGCAATGGAGGAAGCTTTATTTATTGCTCATTTTATTGACGGTAAAAATGTGGGAGATACAGAAGTGCTGGTTGCTCTTGCCGAAAACTTAGGAATTGATAAAGAAGAAGCAAGACAGGCTATTACAACAGATCAATTGGATGGTGAAGTGAACCAGGACATTCAGGAGGCAAGAAATAATGGTATTTCCGGAGTTCCCTTCTTTGTTCTGAACGGTAAATATGCCGTTTCCGGCGCTCAGCCTGCAGCCGTTTTTGAAAATGCCCTTCAGCAGACGTATAAAGAAACAGCAAGTCCGTTTAAGGATCTTTCCGGTGAAAACGAAGCTTCCTGTGATGCAGACGGATGCAGCATTTAAGATATTCAACCCCAAAATAGTTGTATTTTGGGGTTTTTAATTGAAGAGAGTCTCTTATCTTTGTAGTACAGTCTTAATTTCTGTATAAATCTGATTTCTCCATGATAAAAATTAACACCGAAACGCATTATTCAATTGATGAAACTCTTTTTGTTTTTGCATTGGATTCCGAAGCGGGGACCGTTTTTGATGATAAAAACAAATTAATTACCGGTATCGGAAAAGTAAATGCAGCCATCGAATTAACCAAAGAAATCCATACAAGAAAACCTAAACTGATTGTGAACTTAGGATCTGCAGGAAGTAAAGGATTTCACAAAGGCGAAGTGGTATGCTGTACAAAATTCATCCAGAGAGATATGGATGTAAGAGGATTAGGATTTCAATTGTATGAAACTCCGTTATCAGGAGTACCGCCAGTGCTGGAATACGGCCTTAAAATGGAAACCCTGAAAGAAGGCATTTGCGGAAGCGGCGACAGTTTTGAAATGAATCACTCTGAAACCGATTACAATATTGTCGATATGGAAGCCTATCCGCTGGCACTGATTGCCCAAAAGGAAAATATCCCTTTTCTATGCCTGAAATACATCTCCGATGATGCAGGAAGTGATGCTGCAGACGACTGGAGTGTGCAGGTACATCTGGCTTCTGAAGCATTTAAGAAAATATTATTTTCATCAACGATATAATCCTGAACAAAGTTTCAGGATTTTGTTTTCTATCCGTATTTTTACCCTCAACCAACACCGATATGAAAGTTACTTTTTATCAACCGGCACATCCTGTCCTGAAAGAATATATAGAAGGATATTATTTTATAGAAAAAGATGACAGTCAGAAACCCATAAAATACCTTACATTTCCGGATAATTATTTTATTGTTTCAGCATGTGAAAATGTCTGTGTTAAGCAGGATAAGGGCTGGGTAGAAATTACCCGATCCCAATCTGAAAATATTACGGTTGATTTTGTGTTCCGATGCTCTGTTCCTACTGAAATTTTTTATCGGCAATCGGTCCGTGAAATTACAATGTACTTTAAACCATTAGGAGTTTATCATTTTTTTAGTGCGGATAAAAGTCAGGATCTGGAGCAGGAAATCCATCTTTCAGACTTTACAGATATTATGAATACTGTTTTAAAAGAGTCAGACAGGGCAATACAGATTGAAATACTTGAAAATTACTGGCTGTCAAAATTCCAAAAGAAGGATTTAGCGCTGGCTTACACCCTGTTGGAAGATTTTGAAACTGAACTGAGCATTGAAGCAATTGCGGCAAAAAATACCATCACCCGACAGTATGTAAACAAAATCAGCCGGCGGTATTTGGGTAAACCGGCCTCAGAATTCAGAAAAATCCAGCGGTTTCGAAATGTATTGATATCCAATAAAAAATCCAGAAATCTAACGGAATTATCCTATGAAAATCTGTTTTATGATCAGTCTCATCTTATTAAAGATTTTAAAGAACTGACCCGAATAAGTCCAGGAAAATTCTTTGAGCATGTAGATACTGAGAAAAATAATATCTGGCTATTTATCTGAGTTTCCATTTTTACAATTTAGATGATTTTCCTTGAGATACATTTGTTGAAATAGTAAATCCTAATTTCAATGAAAAAAATATTGACAGGAGCCTTTCTTTTTCCTTTTTTGCTTTCTTACGCTCAAATGGATAACAAAACGGCTGTACTTTCTGATATTACAGAAAAAGTGAAAACATATTATATTGACAAAGAGGCTTATAAAAAAGTAGATTCTTTATTTCAGAGCGAATCCGGAAAAGGATCCTTTGATGGTCTCAATCCAAAAGAATTTGCGGAGTTTCTGACGCAAAAACTGAGAATAACGATAAAGGATCAACATTTTTTTGTTAAATATCTCGAAAACTACACTCCCGAAAAGTCCATTAACGAACACAAACGAGAGGAAGAAAATAATTTTCATAACAGTCTTGAAAATTTTGGATTTGATAGTGTTCAAAGGTTAGCAGGTAATATCGGATATATAAATTTCAAAGGTTTTGCATCCCCTCAAGCCAGTGAAAAAACATTAGCGGCTGCCATGAACTTTGTGGCCAATACCCATTCTCTGATTATTGATCTGAGAGAAAACGGAGGTGGGGAAAACGGGATGCTTCTTTTATTTTTAAGCTATTTTTTTGATCAGAAAAAAGATCTTTATACCACATATTTCAGGCATAATCAGAAAACGATTGTAGACAGTACTCAACCCAAAGTTTCCGGACAGAAATATCTTCATAAAAAGATCTATATTCTTACCAGTAAAAAGACTTTTTCGGCCGGAGAAGCTGTAGCCTATTTTTTGCAGCAATATAAACTTGCCGAAGTAATAGGTGAAAAAACAGGGGGTGCAGCCAATCCTGTAAATCATTTTATGGTTCAAAATCAATATTTACTGCTTGTTCCGGCAGGAAAAATAACCGCTTTAAACACTCAAAAGAACTGGGAACATATAGGAGTGAGCCCCGATCAGGAAGTGAAAAGCGAAGATGCTTTAAAGACTGCTCACATCAAAATTTTAAAAAATATAATAGCATCAGAAACAAAAACAGAACTAACCCTACCTGAAATAAAAAATCTTATTTATAAATTAGAACAATAAATATACAGTATGTCATCAATAATCATCAGTAAATCCGGAGAAAAAGATCTTGAGATTCTTCAGAATATAGGTATACAGACCTTTACAGAAACTTTTGCAGAAGATAATACGGAAGAGGCTATGAAACAATATCTCGAAGAAAGCTTTAATACTGAAAAGATAAAATCTGAGCTCACCAATCCCGATTCTATTTTCTATATTGCATGGGAAGAGGACAATCCGGTTGGTTACCTGAAAGTTAATTCCGGAAAAGCACAGACAGAACTTCAGGATGAAACCAGTCTGGAAATTGAAAGAATCTATGTAAAGAAAAGCCATCACGGAAAAAAAGTTGGGCAGCTTCTTTATGATCAGGCGTTGGAAACGGCAAAGCAACTCGGGAAATCATATTTGTGGCTTGGGGTGTGGGAAGAAAATCTGAGGGCTTTACAGTTTTACAGAAAAAACGGATTTTTTGAGTTTGATAAGCATATTTTCAGACTTGGGGAAGAAGAGCAGACAGATCTGATGATGAAGAAAATGCTGGATTAAACTTTCTTAACCACAAATGACGCAGATTTTCACAGATTTTATATAACGCAATTCTTTATAATTTCTACATACTAAAATGAACCATTCAGAATTTGTAACGCATATTAATCAGTATTATCCTTTATCCGACGAAACGGTTAAAGATTTACTGGATATCTGTACAGAAGAATATTACATCAAAAATGACCTTTTGCTTGAATCCGGTTCTATGGCAAGGTATTATTATTTTATAAAATCCGGACTGATAGGGTATTACACTGTGGATGAGCTGGGAAACAATATTTATAAAATATTTTTCGAAGAAAACAGTTTTGTAGCGTCTACAGCAGCCATTATTAAAAATGAACCCAGCGATTTCAATATCATGGCACTGGAAGACTGCTCCGTAATACAATATTCCGCAAAAGCCTACCGTGAATTACTAAGAAAACATCATGACCTGGCTCTTTTTCATCTGCATTACCTGGAGAAAAACTGGGTGGTAAAAAAAGAGCCGCTGGAAGTTTCCCTCAAATACGAAACAGCAAAAAAGAGATATCTGCAATTGCTTGAAAATGGATCCCTCTATCATAGACTAAAGCAGCATCACATCGCTTCCTATCTTGGAATAACACCTACACAGCTAAGCCGGATAAAAAAGGAAATCCACTGACATTTCTGAACTTTAGGAATAAATAAATTATAAAGCTTCAACATTTGTTGAGGCTTTTTCTCTTTTTCTGCTGCAATTTTGTTCTGCAAAAGATCATTGGTACATTATATGTTTTGCCTTAAGAAACCTTTGATTATCATTATTAACATTTTTCAGCATGAAGAAGCTTATCAACATTGTATTTGTCCTAACTGCATGTGTTCAGTTATCAGCACAAAAAATTATTCATCAGGAAATTTTCAGTCCGAAAATGAATAAAAAGATCAAAACAGTAATCATTACCCCTAATCTCCAGCGTAATACAACTTATCCTTCCGTCTATATTCTTCACGGTTTTAGCGGCAATCCGGACAGAATCATTAAGCAGGATATACCGGATCTGGTAAAAAAAGCACAGCAATTTAAAACAATTTATGTGCTTCCGGACGGAAATTACAGTTCCTGGTACGTTGACAGCCCTATGGTGAAAGATTCACAATATCAAACCTTTATTGGAAAAGAACTGGTAGAATTCATCGGTAAAAATTATCCTGTGAAGGCAGAGAAAAAATTCCGTGGAATTTTGGGTTGGAGTATGGGAGGTTACGGCGCTACCAATATCGGAGTTACTTATAATACAACATTTGGCATCGTAGGGAGTTCCTGTGGAGCATTAGATTTCAACTCTTTCGGAGAAGGTTATCAAAAATATATGGTGAATAAAGTACTTGGGCCGCTGGATTCGATCAATCCCAATTTCCTTACAGACAGTAAAATAAAACTGATGGCAGGCGCAGGACAGCAGTATATTTTCGATTGCGGTACAGAAGATACCCAAATGATCAATATGAACAGAAATTTTCATAAAAAACTGACAGAATCAAAGATTCAGCATCTCTACACAGAATCGTTGGGAGGACATACTCCTGAATATTGGAGTAGATCGCTGTCCGAACAACTTTCTTTGTTTGACAGGTTTTTTAAACAGTAAAATAGCTAAAGGTAATTTTTAGGTTTTGGCTAAAGCCTAATAATCAAATACAATAAAACAAGCGGGCTAAAGCCCGCTTCTATTGATATAAAACCAGTCTGAAATTTTTGAAATAATAGGATCATAAAACACTGAATGTTTTAAATATTCAATAGGAACGGGCTTTAGCCCGTTTTAATAAATAAATATAAATTCCGATGGCTTTAGCCAAAACTTAAAATCAAATAAAAAAAACCTTTTTGAGCATGCCCAAAAAGGTTTTGATTGATTGAATATTCAGAAATGCTAACAAGTCAGCATACTAAAAATGTTGAAAGTTTTTCCCCAAATGTTCCTCTATCACAAAGAAAGGATCCTCTGTAAGAGTGTGGGCTCTCATATCAATAAGGCTCACTTTACTCATCATACGAAGCATGATTCTTCTCTCGCATGGGTGTTCTGTTCCGTTAATATTTCTTACCCCCGCACGGAAAGCAGATCTTCCGTGAGCGCATAAGTGATTGTTGACGAGAATAACATCTCCTGCCTGAGGGGTAAATCCTGAATAGATCAAATGCCTCGCTTCTTCCCAGAACTCATGCAGCGTATTCTGCGCCTTATCCGACTGTCTGATGCTGGAATTAAAAAGCTGTTCTGCAGCATCAAAACGCATAAACGGAAGGCTGTAATTCCCGTACAGCACGGAATCTAAAGTTTCTTCTTCACTATTTCCTGTTTCCAGGTTGGCATCTTTAGGAATCTTATAAATGGGTTCAAAAAGAGCACGGTAATTTTCCCCGATAGAATCGTGAGAACGTATTGAATAAAGCGTAGAAGGAACCTGCTCCTCATTTCTTACATACATAAAGCTTAAAAAATCGGCCTGATGTTTCAGAAAAGCATCTTCGGTATGTACATACAAATCTGTTGAAGACCCTGATCCTGTCTGTGTTTCCTTCATTTTTTCGTCAGGAATAATCGCATGAATCAGTCCGCCTCCTTTACGCTGCGAATAATACTGTACCGGCTTTGATGGAAGTGCTCCGTGGATAAGCGCACATGCAAAACCATATACATTAAATTTTGAATAATCAGCTGCCTGCCAGTTGGGAGGGGTAGAGCCTATATTCTCCTGATCGATATCCATTAATCCGGTAAAAATCAGTGCTCCATACTGATTTTTTGAAAAGTCACTCGCAAAATCAGCCGCTATATTTAAAATTCTCTCTGGTAAAAAATACGATGCCAGCTGATGAACATGCTTTATAAAATCGCGGTTTTCATAAGTGTCATACTTTTTCTGAAGATGCAGTGCAGCATCTTTGATCATTCTTCTTTCCTGAGAGGTGACTTCTATGACCGTAGGAAGCAGTTTTACCGCTGTTGAACAGTCTTTATCTAAAATTTCTGTAGAATTCATTAAAAAAAATTTGGTGTTAAGTAATAATTTTTATCTTTGTTTTTAATTATTCTAAATAACAATAGCCGAGTCAAATTTAGTGATAATTACGCAACCACCAAATAAAATATAATAAAAAATGCAAAATTTAAAAACCTGACTATCAGATATATGTAATCGTATATCGAAAAAACCACAACAACTTAAAGATTTAAAAAATCACATTACAAAACATTTATGAACAACAATTTAATATCCCTTGAAGAGTCTTCAACTACTGCTTCACCTCGCATTTCGGGGAATTTTGGGAATATTTTTCATCCTGACAATTATGATCATTATCGTAATGCTGTCAGCAGTACTTTAGACCTGGTTCAGGAATTTCTTTACAGAAACAACAGGCCTTTCAGTGGCATAGAAGCCAAAACAATGAAAGGAATGGTACAACAGATAGACCTTAATCAAAAACTTTCCAATTATAATGAGCTTCTGGCAGAAGTAGATGAAATTTATGTACAGCATGCCACTGCTTTTCACCTTCCGCAATATGTAGCCCATCTTAACTGCCCGGTAGTCATTCCGGCATTGGCAGGAGAAATCCTTGTAAGTGCCATCAATTCTTCACAGGATACTTATGATCAGAGCGCAGGAGGAACTTTTATGGAAAGAAAGCTGATCGACTGGACTGCGGGTCAGATTGGATACAATACGAATGAAAGCGATGGCGTTTTCACAGCCGGGGGCTCCCAGAGCAATTTAATGGGATTGGTTATGATGCGCGACTGTTTTTCTCAGAAAAGATACAACCACAATATTAAAATGAATGGACTGCCACAGGAGGCAAGCCGCTTTAGAATATTTGTTTCCGATAAATCTCACTTCAGCAACCTGAAAAACGCTTCCATTATGGGACTGGGTGAGAAAAGCATTGTTAAAGTGCCTACCGATGACCGTTTCCGTATGGATATTTCTCTTTTGAAAAAATACATCAAGAGAGAAGAGCAGCTGGGAAACATTCCTATTGGTATTGTAGCAACAGCGGGAACTACAGACTTCGGAAATATTGATCCGCTGGATGATATCGCCAATATTGCAGAACAATATAATATCTGGATGCACGTAGATGCCGCTTACGGTTGTGCTTTATTATTAAGTGAAAAGTACCGAGACCTGATTAATGGTATTGAAAGAGCAGATTCTGTAACGATTGATTATCACAAATCATTTTTTCAGCCGATCAGCAGCAGTGCTTTCATTGTTAAAAACAAAAAAGAGCTGTTAATTCTTAAGCACCACGCCGATTATCTGAATCCGAAAGAAATGGACGAAGAAGAGATTCCGGCACAGATCAACAAATCCATTACACAAAGTACCCGAAGATTTGATGCATTAAAACTTTGGTTTACCCTAAGAATGATGGGGAAAGAACAATTGGCAGAATACACAGATACGGTGATTGATCTTACCAAAGATGCTGCAACCATGATTAGGGAAGATGGGGAATTTGAGCTTCTTTCAGATTCAGATCTGAGTGTTCTTGTTTTCAGATATGTAAATCCGGAAACCAGTGATCTGAATGCGCTGAATCAATACATCAAGATGAAATTATTCTACAGCGGAGAGATCCTTGTAGCGAGTACCAAAGTGGAGGGTAACTTCTATCTGAAGTTCACCTTCCTGAACCCGATTACGACTACAGAAGACATTCATCAAATTCTCACCACAATCAAAAATCATGGAAAAAACTTTAATTCAGAAAAATAAAACGGGAGAGAAAGCCCGGGAAATTACTTTCAGAATTCTGTTGAACGGAATGCTGAGAGAACTGGGAAACGGAAAATTCTATCAGGGCGTTCCAAAATATGATCTTCTCACGGCAAAAGCGCTTCAAAACAGTGATTATTCATTGTTTATGAGGTTTGAAATGATAAAAAGCGGATTGTTTTTATTTGCCCCCGTTTCTTATCGTTCCGAAACCCTTTTTCATGAATACGGTCCGGTTTTATGGGCGGTTGATCATCAAAATCAGGAGTTTTTTGAAGTGAATGCTCAAAAACTGACTGAATTAGTGTACAAAGAGTTTTCTGAGACGACCAACGAAAAGGGCTTCCGGCAATTTGTGGAAAGAATTGAGAGCAGCTTAAAGAATCTTGAATTCACAACAGAAGCCTGCCTTAAGGATGATCAGCTGTTGACGTATTCTTTCCTTGAATCTGAACAAATGCTTCCGGCAGGACACAATTTGCATCCTTTCACCAAATCAAGAATGGGATTCTCTGAGGAAGAACAGTTTTTATACAGTCCCGAATCCGGAAAGGGATTTCAGCTGGATTATTTCCTGATTCATAAAGACTGCATCACAGAAAAGTCTCTTCCGGGAATTTCTGCAAAAGAGATCTTCGAAAAATGGACTTCTTTACCGGAAAGCTACGATTTTGAAAACACAAATGATTTTTACATCGTTCCATGCCATCCATGGGAGGCACAATATCTTTTATCAACAGCAGAATATCCTGAAATGCTGGGATCCGGTAAGATCATTCACATCGGACCTTTAGGAGAGGATTTTTATGCTACATCTTCTATAAGGACGGTCTACAATCCTCACTTCAGCTGGATGTTGAAATTTTCTCTGCATGTTTTAATGACAGGCTCTGTAAGAACAAACAGCTTAAAAGATCTCAACAGAGGATACGCTTCGGCTATTTGGTGGCAGCATCAAAAAGCTTCATTTGAACAGAATTTTCCGAATTTTAAATTACTGCTGGAACCTTCCACAGTAAGTGTCAGTTATCAAGGGAAAAATAGGGACAGTCTGAATATACTGCTGCGTGAAAACCCATTTACCAATGAAGATAAAGTTATTTTATTAGCAAGGCTTTGCCAGGATGAATCTACAGATGGGTTCAATTTTACGACGCATTTCTTTAAAAATGTTGCGAATCAATTGGGTGTAGATGCTGAAAAAGCAGCTATCATCTGGTTTGAAAAATATGTAAATCTTTTGCTTTCTCCTTTAAACAGATTGTACAGTCAATTAGGGATGGCACCTGAAGTGCATCAGCAGAATCTTCTTGTTCAATTGGATAACCAGCTTCTTCCTGAGTCTATTTATGTAAGAGACGGGCAAGGGTACCTGATCAAAGAAAGCTTCAGAGGAAAATACGAGTCTCTGATCAAAGACTATCCTGAAATCGAAGACCTTTTCATCAGGGACGAGCGTCTACTGGACATTATTTCTCACCATCTTCTGGTAAGTAACCTGAGTGCACTGATTTCTTCCATAGGTAAAACAGGGCTCGTTAAAGAAAGAAGATTAATCCATATTCTGTACAGAGAGTTTGAAAATCTTCATGAAACTGAACCTTCATCGTTAACGGATTATGCACTGAACCAAAGATATTGGGCCGTAAAATCAAACCTTCAATCGGCAGTTGCTGATGTAGACGGAGGTGTAAATGCTTCTTCCATTGCTTATGCTAAAGTTCCGAACCTTCTTCACAAACATTTCTTCTCGGATCAGTTAATCAATCCGCAGGGAACAGAAGTTTTCTTTAAAAGATACTTCCAGAAAGAAGATGTGACCATGAGCATGCGTCCTATAGATCTGGAAAATGACCTTGAAATGCTTCATGAATGGTTTAACCGCGAACATGCCGTAAAAATCTGGCAGATGAACTGGCCTATTGATGAGCTGGAAACGTATTACAGGCTGATGCTTCCAAGTGATGAAGCGCACAGCTATATCATCGCAGGAAATGATGAACCATCATGTAATATTGAGGTGTACTGGGCCTGCAGAGATATGGTAGGTGATTATTACGATGTTCTGCCTACTGATTACGGTACACACCAGTTCATTGCACCAGTTGATCCTAAAAAGAAATTTGTATCCCCATCTACTCAATCTATGGTTGACTATGTTTTTGCACAGCCACAGGTAGGAAAAATGGTAGGCGAAGGATCTGTAGACTCGCTTGCTTCTATGATGAATAAAGCCCATGTAGGCTTCAAAGTAGATAAAGTAATAGAAATGCCTCATAAAAAAGCCAATCTGAACTTCTGTTACAGAGAATGGTACTGGGAAAAATTTCCACAGAATAAAGAGGTACAAATCACCACAAACATCACAAAAAATGACTAACGAAGCCGTATACAATGTAATAGGAATAGGGATAGGCCCTTTCAATCTGGGACTTGCCGCATTATCCCATCCGATTTCGGAACTGAAAACCCTTTTCCTGGACCAGCGAGATGGTTTCGACTGGCATCCGGGACTGATGATTGACCATGTAACCCTGCAGACACCATTTTTATGTGACTGCGTATCCATGGCGGATCCTACGAATCCTTTAAGCCTTCTGAATTATCTGAAGGAAACCGGAAGACTGTATAAGTTTTTTATCAGAGAAGATTTTTTCATTCCGAGAAAAGAATACAACCGTTACTGCCAATGGGTAATTGAACAGCTTCCGCAATGCCGTTTTTCTACTCAGGTGGTGGATATTACGTATGAAGAGGGTTTATATCATGTAACTACGATTCAAACCAAAACCAAAGAAACTACGGTTTTCAAAACGGAAAGACTGATTTTAGGAACAGGGACACAGCCATATATTCCTTCTTTTATTCCGAAGGATGATTCCCGTGTTATTCACACCAGTTCTTATCTGTATAGAAAAGATGAGCTTTTGTCTCAGGGTAAAAAAATAGCGATTATCGGTTCGGGCCAGAGTTCAGCAGAAGTTTTTTATGACCTGCTTCAAAACAGGAACGAAGAAACACATCTGGGTTGGTATTCCCGTCCGGACAGATTTTTCCCTATGGAATATTCTAAACTGACCCTGGAACTTACATCCCCTGATTACGTAGAATATTTCTACAACAGAAGTGAATCTGCAAGGAAAACGATTTTAAGCAAGCAGCAGGCTCAGTTTAAAGGAATCAATTATGATCTGATCAATGATATCTACGATTTTATTTATGATCTGAATATTGACAACGCTGATCCTAATCTTAAAATTATTCCTAACAGCCAGCTGAACAGAGTAGACTACAGCAATCCGGATTTCATCAGTCTTGAGTTTACCCAACTGGAACAGGAAGTACCTTATGACCAGGAAGCTGATTACTTGATTTTGGGAACAGGATACCGTTACCATGAGCCTGCCTTCTTAAAGAATATTCAGGATAGAATCAAGAGAGATTCCAGCGGATTGTTTGATGTCAACAGAAATTATTCAATAGACCACAACGCCGGTGAAATCTATGTACTTCACGCCGAAGTTCATACCCACAGCTATATTTCTACAGATCTTGGAATGGCTGCGTACCGTAATTCCTACATCATCAATGATATTTTGGGAAGAGAGCATTATAAAATTGAAAAGAAAATTGCTTTCCAGGATTTCGATGTAGAAAAATATGCTGATTTACCAACTGCCAAAATTTAATCAAAAAATGAACACCCACTTAAAAAATACAGTAAGCCAGGAAAACTGGAACCAGGCCAACAGAAACCTAATGGCCAAAACCATCGCAGAATTGATGCACGAAGAGCTTCTGAAACCTGTAGTAACCTTTGAAAATAAAAACGGATACACTGTTTTTACCCTTGAAACCGGAGTTGAAAATATTATCTACAGCTTCCGAGGACAGGAAAGAATGATGGATTACTGGCATATTGATAAAGACAGCATTACAAAAACAGAAAACGGTGAAGATTTGTCTTCAGTAGATGTAGCAGCTTTCTTCCTGGAAATGCAGTCTGTATTCGATCTGGATCCTTATACCATTGCAAGATATACGGAAGAATTACTGCATACTTTGTATTGTGATGCTTTAATCTTATCAAGAGGAGTGATGTCTTCAAAAGAGCTTGCGGATGCAGATTATCAGACGGTGGAGCACAATATGACCGGACATCCGTGGGTCATTGTGAACAAAAGCCGGTTAGGTTTTTCTCCAAGAGACCTGAAAACATTTGCCCCTGAAGCCGATGAAAATTTGAAAGTGATCTGGCTGGCTTCGCATAAAAGCAGATCATCATTCCAGTCTTTGGAACACATTAACAGAGATGAGTTTTACCGTTCTGAAATAGGAGAGGATCTATATAATGATTTTCAGCAGCAGCTATTGAGCAAAAGAAAAGTTGTTGAAGATTATCATTTTATCCCTGTACATCCATGGCAGTGGGAGCATAAGCTTCAGATTCATTTTGCGGGAGATATTGCTTCAGGACTTTTAATCCAATTGGGTGAGGGTAGCGATACTTACAGTCCGCAGCAGAGTATCCGTACTTTATTCAATGTAAATCATCCTAAAAAAAGATACCTGAAAACCGCTGTTTCTATTCTGAGCACAGGGAATATCAGAGGATTATCACCTAAGCAGATGAAAATTGCTCCGGCTATTACAGATTGGGTAAAAGGCTTAATTAAAGATGATGCTTATCTGGAGAATAAAGAAACTATTTTCCTGGGAGAAGAAGCTGCCATCACGTATCTGCATCCACAGTATGGAGCGATTGCCGGCGTACCTTATCAGTATAATGAATTCCTTGGCGCATTATGGAGAGAAAGTGCTGAAAATTATCTGAAAGAAGACGAACAAATGGTAACTATGGCCTCTTTACTGTATGTAGATGAAAATGGAGTTCCATTGGTTCAGGCATTTGCTGAAAAAGCAGGTGTGAGTATCAAGGAATGGATTGAAAGCTATCTTGATGCTTACCTTACCCCATTATTACACATTTATTACACGCATTCATTATGTGTAACGCCACACGGAGAAAACATAATGGTGGTTCTGAAGAACGGAGTTCCGAAGAGAATCGTCATCAAAGATTTTGTGGATGATATTGTACTTACCACAGAAGCCAGAGAAAAACTTCCCGCACACCTTGCAGATGGTTTGATTCAGTCTTCCAATAAAGAAAATATTCCATTGTTTATTTTGCTGGGAGTTTTTGATGCTTTCTTCAGATACCTGTCGAATGCGCTACATACCTATTCCAACTTTAATGAAGAAACATTCTGGGAACTGGTTCACCAATGTGTAGAAAATTATAAAGCTGAGAATACCCACCTTCAGGAACGCTACGAAAAGTATGACCTGTACGTGCCGGCATTCAAAAGATTCTATATCAACAGTCTGCGTCTGAAAAATAACGGTTACAGTGAAAACAAAGCATTTGCCATTCCGAGAAAAGACGGAGCACTGCCTAATCCGCTGTATCAGATTGCCAATAAAAATTCAGTTGCAGCAGTATGAGGAAATTCCTGCATATCCTAAAAGAAGGAGCGGTTTTTACGTATGGAGCCATAGCCGGAAAGAAAGTTGAGCTGACTTCCGGAAGTATCAACCGTTCCATCTTTAGTCTTGCTATTCCCATGGTGATGGAACTTGTCATGGAATCTGTTTTTGTGAGTGTCAATCTATTGATTATTGCAAAATTAGGCGACAAAGTTCTTGGTCTTGTGGGAATTACCGATAACTACATCAACTTCGCTTATGCCATTGCCGTAGGTTTGGGAATTGCTGCAGCAACCCTTACCGCCAGAAGAGCGGGTGAAAAAGATCAAGAAGGAATGGGAAGAACCGCCCAATACATCATCTTGCTGGCGCTGTTTTTTGCAGTGCTTATTGGTGGGATTTCCTGCTTTTTCGCATCAGAAATTGTTGATTTTCTGGGAATCAATGTCAGTACGGTAACGGATGGAATTTCTTTCTCAAGACTGGTCTTCCTGAGTATCGGGCTTGTAATTCTCCGTCTGTCTGTCAATGGACTTTTCAGAGGGGCCGGTGATGCCGATATTGCCATGAAATCACTTTGGATCTGCCATATTTCCAATATCATTTTTGCAGTGGTCCTTGTTTTCGGATTAGGATTTATTCCTGCTTTCGGATTGATGGGATTGGCATATGCTACAGTTTTATCGAGGCTTTTAGGTGTTTTATATCAGGCATTTATTTTTATCTCTGGAAAAACCAGCATCAGCATCAGAGTTCCTTTTCAGCTTGACATTCCGTTACTGCAAAAGATTCTGAAGATTGCTTTTGGGGGATTGGTTCAGTACATCATTCCTACATCCAGCTGGCTGATTATGGTGAAGATCATCTCCACTTTCGGAACGACAGCGCTTGCAGGATATATCATTGCCCAGCGTATTGCTTCCGTAGCTACGATGCCTGCCTGGGGAATAGGAAATGCTGCCGGAGTTCTTACAGGTCAGAATCTGGGTGCCGGAGAGCCTGAACGTGCTGAAAAAACAGTCTGGAGAGCCGGAACTATCAATATGACGTATCTGGTACTCGTAGCTCTATTCTGGCAGATTGCTGCGGAATATGTGGTGAAATTTTTTACCACAGAACCGGAGGTCGCCAGATATGCGGTGCAGTACATCCATGTGGTATCTATGGCATATCTGCTTTTAGGATTTACTATGGTGATCAGCCGTGCTCTGAATGCGGCAGGAAATATTCTGCAGGTTACCCTGCTTTACCTCGTGATGTTTTATGTGATTCAGCTTCCGCTGGCTTATCTCTTAGGCGTAAGATTTCAGTGGGAACTGAAAGGAATATTTACTGCTATCGTTTCTTCGGAAATTGTTTTGGCTGTGCTATTCCTCATGATTTTTAAAAATGGAAAATGGAAAACTATAAAAATTTAAAATGAACACTACAGAAGAATTTTATGAAATTATCGCCTCTGCCATTGCTATAAAAAAAGAATTGGTAGATGAGCAGCTAACGTATCAGGAAATCCCGGAATGGGATTCTATGTCTCACCTTTTGATCGTAGAAGCACTTGAACAGTTTTATCAGATCAAATTTGATTTTAATGATATTCTGGAGATGGGAACCGTCGGAAAGATTCGCGAAAAAATGAAAAAATACGAAGTATTCGTAGAAAACTAAGCCTATGAAAATTTTAGAAAATATAATTGCCAATAAGAACTTGGGGTTTACAGATGCTTCCACCGGTACAACAATACCGGTGGGAACACTGCACCGGTCTTTAGGCTTAAACCCGGTAGAAAAAGGGCTGCTCTTTCTGTACAATGACAATCAGCTGTCCAGCATTGAGGTGCTGCTTAATTTTTACGGAACAGCCCACACGATTGCGGTACTGGGACAGAAACTGCATGAAGAATTCAAAGAACGTATTGAGGCAGAGTACCGTCCGAAATACATCTTTGATCCACAGAGAGATGCTATTGAAGGATACAGTCTGAAAGCATTCTCAGATAACATCAGCATCTTTGCAAAGGATGATTATAGGAGTGAAGTTACCATTCATCCTGACATCAAAATCCTTTTGAGTACGTCTGGAACAACTGGTGTTCCGAAACTGGTAAAATTATCTGATGAAAGTCTTTATCAGAACGCATTGAGCATCCTTCAGTATATGCCGGTTCAGAGAACGGATGTGGTTCCTTTAAATGTTCCGATCAACTTTGTCTATGGATTCTCTATTTTCACCACCAACTGTATGCGCGCCGGAAGAATCGTGTGTACAGATAAAGACATTATGCAGAAAGCATTTTGGGATGAAATGGAGGAGTACAGCTATAGTACGTTGGGCGGAGTTCCCTATCTTTATGAAAACCTGAACAGAATAGGATTTTTCAGAAAAGATTCTCCAAGTCTTAGGTATTTTACCCATACCGGAGGAGTGATTAACGCTGAATTGAGAAAAACGATTTTCTCTTACTGCCATGAATTTAAAAAAGAATTCTTTGCACAATACGGACAGACTGAAGCAGGAGGAAGAATGGCTTACCTTACTACGGAAGGATTGCTGGAAGAAGAAACATCAATCGGAAATGTGGTGGAAAGAGGAAGCTTCAAAATTGATCCTGAAACGGATGAATTGCTCTTTTCTCATGCCAGTATTTTCGGAGGCTATGCCAATAAGCTGGAGGATCTTGCTACCTACGAACAGCCTTCCGTACTGCATACCGGAGATACCGCCAGAAAAGGTGAAAACGGAATGTATTACATCACAGGAAGAATAAAACGGATCATGAAGCTTTTCGGCATACGTCTCAATCTTGATGAGGTAGAATTTATCCTTAAAAATGAAATGCAGGGCAATACCTTCGTATGTCTGAATGCCCATGATAAAAAAATCGTGGTATTGTATGACAATCCGGAAATAGATCCTCAGATCATCACCGAAACCATTAAAAATAAACTGCGCATCAACCCGCAATATGTACGCACAGAACGTATAGAATCATTCCCATTATCACAAAACGGTAAAATAAACTATCCCCTGTTACAAAACTTACAGCATGAAAACATCTAAAACCCTTATATTACTTCTTGGTCTTGCTTTATCTTCCAACTCGCTTTCTGCACAGCAGGGCGACAGAATTCATGGCAAAATCATGCTGTCTGAAAAAGCACCGGTAAAAAACGCTGTTTTAAGGCTTGTCAACACGTCTTATCAGGCAAAAACCAATAATTTAGGAGAATATTACTTTGAAAATGTGCCACCTGGAGAATATACGCTTCAGGTGGTTTTAAATGACATTGAACTGATGAGGGAGCCCATCCAAATTCAGAAAGATGTCTATGAAATCCCTGCAATCTACGCTCCTTTACACAATAATGTGATTGAAGGAATTACCGTATACGCAGTGAGCAGAAATAAATTTTTGGATAAAGACAGTACTTCAGTGGCAAAAATGCCTTTGAAAACACTTGAAAATCCACAGGCTTATACCAGCATCAACCAGCAGATCATGAAGGAACAGCTTACTTACGATATTTCGGAAGTACTGAAAAACGTTCCGGGTATGGTAAAAATGCAGGGTAGTCCGGGAAGAGGTTCCGGAGACGGAAGTTTTTACTACAGCCTTAGAGGATTTCCTACCAAGGTATCTATGGTAGACGGTGTTCCTGCGACTACCAATGGAGAAATAGATCCTGCTGATATAGAACGCCTGGAAGTGATTAAAGGCCCCTCAGGAACACTGTACGGAGGCGCTGTAACTTCTTTCGGAGGTTTAATTAATGTTGTGACCAAAAAACCGAAAGATTATTTCGGAGGAGAAGCTTCTTATCTGATGGGAAGCTATAACCTGAACCGTGTGACCGCTGATGTGTACGGCCCAATGACAGAATCCAGAAAAATGTTATTCCGTCTGAATGCCGCTTATCAGTATCAAAACGGATTCAGAGACTCTGAGTTCAGAAAATCATTCTTTGTGGCTCCTACCATCAGCTATGAAGTAAATGACAGATTGAAATTCAGCTTAGGCGCTCAGATCTACAATTATGAGGGAACCAATACACCGATTATTTTCCTTGCGAGAACAAGACCTTACTTCGCCCACAATCCGGATGAATTAGGCTTCGACTGGAAAAAATCGTATTCCAATAATGATATCACTTTAAAGGCACCATCTATCAACGTAAAAGCTGAGGCCAATTATAAAATTTCAGATCAATGGACTTCACAAACCCTGCTTTCAAGAAACTTCAGAAAAACAGAAGGATTATATCAATATCAGTTTATCAGAGGGAATACCAGTGACGCGATGCTGGAACGTAATGTACAGTGGCAGAATTCAGAAGCTTCTTCTACCAGTATCCAGCAGAACTTTAATGGTGAATTTAAAATTGGAAGCATCAAAAATAAAGTGCTGATCGGATTGGATTATTTAAATCAGACCATCAACAACAACCATTCCCCGATTGTGGTGTATGATAATATCAACGGGCAAACTTTAGCAGGTTATGCCAATATCACCAGAGATCTTGTGCTGCAGAAAATCCAGACTTCCACAGCTCCTCTGGTAAGAAATAATTCTGCATCAAACCTTTATGGAGCTTATATTTCAAACGTTACTTATATTACAGACCGTTTGATTACGCTTTTAAGCTTACGTATGGATCATTACGAAAGTAAGGGACAGCTGAACCTGAGCACCAATACCAGAACCGGTGATTTTAATCAGACCGCATGGTCTCCCAAAGTAGGAATCGTGTACCAGATCCTGAAAGATCAGTTATCTGCCTACGGTAACTACATGAATGGTTTCAGCTATACAGCCCCTGTTGCACAGCAGCTTCCGGACATTAGCGGTGAGATGAAACCTCAGATGGCGAATCAGTGGGAAGTGGGAATTAAAGGAAATATGTGGCGAAACAAAATTAATTTCACCATTGGATATTATGATATTCTTGTGGATAATATTCAGAGAGGAAGCGGTGTAATCCGTGACGGAAAAGAATACAACATCGTTGTTCAGGACGGAAAACAGAGAAGTAAAGGAATTGAAATAGAAACCATCATGAATCCTGTTCAGGGATTAAATATTATGGCCGGATATAGCTATAACCACAGCAGATACGAAAAAGCGGATCCGGCGGTAGACGGGCGTCGTCCTGAGTCTGCAGGTCCTGCGAATGTATTCAATTCATGGATCAGTTATATCCTTCCAATCAAAGGACTTCAGGGACTTGGAGTTGGTTTCGGAGTCAACCGTGTCGGAAAACAGATTACCGGAAATAAGACCGTTACCGGACAGTTTGCATTCCCGGCTTATACTTTAGTGAACGCTTCCATTTCTCTTGAAAAGGAAAGATACAGATTAGGGTTTAAAATGAATAACCTGGGCAACGTACAGTACTTTGCAGGGCAGGGAGTGGTGGTCGCTCAGATGCCCCGTAATTTTGTTGCTGAGGTAAGCTTTAAATTTTAACAATGAAGCTGAGGTTTAGAAAAATTGCCTATCAGTTACATCTATGGCTCGGACTAACGTCCGGGCTTATTGTTGTAATCATGGCCGCTACAGGATGTATCCTGGCTTTTGAAGAAGAACTAAAACATATTGTTCACCCCAACAGATATTACGTTGAAAACATCGGAAGAAAAAAACTTTCACTGGCTGAACTTACGGAAAAAGCAGAAAAAGCACTTCCAAAAGATTTGAAAGTCAAAAGGGTAGTCATACCTTCTGATCCCTCACGAACGTATATATTCCGTACCTTAAAAATGGATAACGAAGCATGGACGTATTGGGGAACTTATCTTTATTATTATCGAATTTATGTAGATCCTTACACCGGAAAAGTACAGGAAGCAGAAGATGCCAAAAAGGATTTCTTTGAAATTATACTGGATCTTCACAGAAGACTTCTGCTGGGCGAGAAAATAGGAAAAACGATTACCGGCTATTCCACATTGATATTTGCTGTCATCCTTTTATCGGGACTTGTGATATGGTATCCCCGCAACATGAGTAAAGCCATGCTGAAAGGTATGTTTTTCATTAAAATATCCGCCAATTGGAAAAGGATTAATTATGACGCTCATAATGTGTTGGGATTCTATGCCATTATTCCTTTACTCTTAATCTCTTATTCCGCATTGATATGGAGCTTTGAAGATGTAGACCAATGGGTAAAGAACACACTGAACGGAAACATTCCCACAGAAAAGAAAGCCAAAAGTGCCATCCCTTCTGGGGAATTTTCAAACCGTAAAGATGTTCTCAATCTCATCGGAAATACCATGGAAAAAGGACTGAAAGACAAGAAATCAGCCCTTGTGAATTTTCCTAGATCGGAAGAAGGAACCTATTATGCTGAGCTGACTTATGACGGAAGGCAGTATCGAAATGAACAATTTACATTTGATCAATATTCAGGAAAGATTGTAAAATCCCAATCTTATAAAAACAAAAATATCGGATATGGAACTGCATTAAGAGAAAGAAATTATGATCTTCACACCGGAAGCATCCTGGGACTGAGCACCAGAATTATCTATTTTCTGGCAGCAATGATCGCTCTGTCACTCCCGATTACCGGTTTTATCATCTATTTGAATAAGAAAAAAAAGAAACCAAAACATAAGAAAAACAAAATAGTTTTTCCTACTCATCATTAATAAGGAGAAGAGGTTATTTCAAAAGTATCATTCTCAACACAGACTGAAAGTCTGAAAACGTAGTTCAGAAATGTAGTGAAGAATCTCATAAAAAATATTATTGAGATTCTTCCTTCATCAGAAATCGAAGATTCGACTTAATCAATGACAAAAGTCAAATCATTTGAATATTGAGATAACCCTTTTACTTTTTCATTCAAAAATAAAAATATCCAGCATCAATTTTATCGCAGATCAAATCCTAGCGTCTTAAAATAAAGTATTATAATTTAACTTGCGCCTTTGCGATTTCCAAAAAACTTTGATCAGAAGAGTATCTTAGTTTTGGAACGCAAAGGCGCAAGTTTTTTAATCTCTTTGTATTTTTTTTAAGGCGCAAGAATATTTCTACTTAGCTCAATGTGAAATTTTCAGCAAGAAATAAGATATAATTTTTCACAAACTTTATAAGTATCTATAAAAAATCTGCAAAATCCCTCAATCTGAGAGAAATTTAATTACCCAACCAATTCTTTCACATTCTTCGAAAAAACTTCAATCCCTTTATTCATCTCATCAAAATTAAGATCTCCAAATCCCAGACGCATGGCCGTGATCCCTTTATTCTGATACAAGAGTGTTTTAGGAATGAAAAGATTATCCTTTGCACAATTCCGGCTCAGCTGCATCAGATTCAGAGGAATATTCCATTCCAGCCATATGGCCAGGCCGCCGGAAGGTTTCTGGAACGTTATAAAATCACCCAGATTCTCTTTCAGCAATTCAGAAAAATAATCACGCCTTTCCTGATATACTTTTAAAGACTTTTTCAGATATCGGTTGATTTCCCCCTCTGCAATCATTTCTCCAAGGGCCCTTTCCATCAGAATATCACCCTGACGGTCAATAATTCCGAGATATTTACGCATCTCTGTCATCAGATTCTCAGGCGCAACAATAAATCCTGTCCTGAACCCCGGAGCCAGAGATTTGCCGAAAGAACCAATATAAATTACCATTCCGCTGGTATCTGCACTGGCTAACGGAAGAATCGGACTTTTGTCGTAATGAAATTCATAATCATAATCGTCTTCCAGGATAATAAATCCGTGTTCGTTGGCCAATTCAAGTAATTCAAATCTTCTCTGAGCACTCAAAGCAACAGTAGTAGGATAGTGGTGGTGTGGAGTAAGATAAAGCATCCGGATTTTCTGCTTTTTACAGGCTTCCCGTACGCTTTCCACTACAATTCCTTCCTCATCAATAGGGATAGAAACAATATCAACCCCGGCTTTCATAAAGATCATATTAACGGAAAAATAGCTTAAAGCTCCCACTAATACGATATCCCCGGCAGAAAGAAGAATTTCGGAAACAATATAAATACTCATTTCGGTGCTGCGGGTAATAAGAAGATTATTCTTAGAAATAGGAAGTCCACGCGAAAGATTCAGATATTGAGACAAATGTTCTTTAAAAAATTCGCTTCCATCATGGTTGTAGTGTCCCAATGCTTTTTGGTTGGATTTACGCTTCAGAATAGAACTGTAAAACCGGGAATGCTGTCCTATCTGCGTTAAACGGATATCCGGCACCCCATCATTAAAGACATACTCACAGTCCGAATGTTCAAAAGGATTATCCAGAATATTAGAAGTTTTGAACGAAAAGCCAGTGGAAACCGGGTATTTTTGGAGGTTTTTTTGCTCAAAATCATTCAGTTTTACAGGTTTTTCCTGATCCTTTCCAATGATAAATGTTCCTTTGTTGGGTAAACTTTCCGTCCAGCCCTGCGCAGACAGTTCATCGTACACGGCAACTGCTGTATTTCTGTGGATTTCCAGCATTTCACTGAATGTTCTTGTTCCCGGAAGCTTTGTGCCGAAAGGCAAAAAGCCTCTCTGAATAGCATTGATGAGCTGATTGGCAATCTGCATATAGATAGAAGTCTCTGAATTTCTATCAATTTTTATAAAACTTTCGTAGGGAATTTTAACCGGACTATCCATAATATCAAAACTGGCACCATACAACCATCCGGCAATATACTACTTTTGAGATCAAAATAAAAATCTATGGAATTTCATCATCTGTTAAAAAGAATTGTACAGGATGGAAGCACCCATGCCAGATGGCTGAACACGCTTTCATTTATGGAAAATGCCGGTGCAAGAAAAATATCAAAATGTGAACATCCAACCCTGGTTTCTCAAATCCAGCTGAAACACGCTGCGGAAGAACACCGCCATGCTTATTATTTAAAAAAACAAATCGGAAAAATAGATCCTGAACTCTGCAAAACCTACGAAAGTACAGAACTTCTGGCACCCGTTGCTACCAGCCAGTACCTTCATTCGCTGGATATGAAAGCCTGCAGGTACCTTCAGAAAGCTTTTAATCTTGATAAAACTGATATAAAGTATGCAGCCTATCTTTTTGTAACGTATGCTATTGAAGTTCGTGCAGATGAGCTTTATCCGGTATATCAGCAGGTACTTACAGAAGCTTCTTCTAAAATCATGGTAAAATCTATTATTCTGGAAGAAGAAGGACATCTGGAAGAAATGATCCATCAGCTTAATGAGTTTTCATCAGCCTGGAAACACCATGCAGACCATATTCTGGCAATTGAAAAAGCTTTGCATGAGGAGTGGATCAGTGCAATTACGCAGGAAGTAGCTCAGTTGAACTATGCTTAGTAACAGCTCCCATTTTCAGGAATCTCTTGATAAAAGAAAAGAACAGGGAACCTTGAGACGTTTACGGCTTCCATCCGATGGGATAGACTTCTATTCCAATGATTATTTCGGATTTGCAAAAAGCAGGGAACTCCAACATTTGCTGCTGCAAAAGGTAATGGATAACCCCCAGCTGCTTTCCGGAAGCACAGGTTCAAGGTTGATTAGCGGAAACAGTGATATTGCCGTTTCTGTGGAAAATGAGATTGCTCAAAAACAACAGTTTGAGTCTGCATTACTTTTTCCATCGGGATATAATGCCAACCTGGCTTTATTTTCTACACTTCCCAGCCGTCATGATGTAGTTATTGTTGACGAACAGATTCATCGTTCAGTACATGATGCATGTAAACTTTCGAATGCTAAAAAAATGAAATTCAAGCACAATGACATTGAAGATCTTGAAAACATTTTAAAAAGACAGGAAAGTCATTGTTATATCGCGATAGAAAGTCTTTACTCTATGGAAGGAGATTTTGCACCTGTCAAGGAAATTGCATCCATTGCAGAGGAATATAAGGCATCTTTGATTGTTGATGAAGCCCATGCATTCGGAGTGTTCGGATATGGACTGATTGAAAAATATCAATTGCAGCATCAGGTTTTAGCAGCTGTTGTAACATACGGAAAAGCTCTAGGAACTCATGGCGCAGCAATTCTGTGTAATGAGACGGTAAAGTCTTACCTGATCAACTTTGCAAGTCCGTTCATTTATACGACATCAGCACAGGATTTTCAGTGGATGAGTATCCAAACAGGGTATGAGTTTTTAGATCAAAATCATCACCTGGCCATTCAGCTTCAGAACAATATCAAAACTTTCCGAAGCCAAAACCTACCATCGCCATCCGCCGAAACAAGCCCGGTTCAAGCTATTATAATACCGGATAACCAAAGATTGAAAGAATTACAGGAAAATTTATCCGAAGAAGGATTTTTAACCTATGCTATATACAGCCCAACAGTAAAAGAAGGAAGTGAACGGTTAAGAATATGTCTCCACAGCTTTAATACAGCAGAGGAAATTGTAAAACTGACAGAAATTATTAAAGGAATTTATTGAAAACTAAAGAAATAACATTCAAAACCCGGAACACGAATCCCGAATCACAATAAAAATGAAATTATTTATAACAGGAATAGGAACCGAAATAGGAAAAACAGTCTGTTCAGCCGTTCTGGTTCAGCATTTTAAAACAGAATACTGGAAACCCATACAGTCCGGAGATCTTCACTATACAGATAGTCATAAGATCGAAGCATGGACAGATACCGCATTTTGCCACCCGGAAACTTACCGTTTACAGCTGGCTGCATCACCCCATCAGTCCGCAAGAGCACAAAATATTACCATCAGTCTGAATGATTTTCAACTCCCAAAAACATCCAGCCCGCTGATTGTAGAAGGGGCCGGTGGACTTATGGTACCGATATCGGATACCACTTTCATGATAGATCTTATTGAAGAGCTCAACCTTCCGGCAGCGTTGGTAGTAAGAAACTATTTAGGATGCATTAATCACAGCCTGCTGTCGATCATCGCTTTACGGCAAAGGGAAATACAGCTGAATTATTTAATTCTTAACGGAGAATTTCCCGAAGATACAGAAAGGGTAATCTGCAGTTTTATCGAAAAAGAAACACAAATTATAAGAATCCCAGAAATCAGGACTACTGATAAAGAATCTATACAAAATGCTGCCAAGCAATTAACAATAACAAAAATAGGATAATGGATACAACCACATTAAGAAACAATTGGACTAAAGAAGAGATCGAGGAAATTTACCATCTTCCTCTGATGGAACTGATCTATAAAGCTGCAACCGTACACCGTGAATGGCATGACCCGTCTGAAGTGCAGATTTCCACTTTATTATCCATTAAAACCGGCGGATGTCCGGAAGACTGCTCGTACTGCGGACAGGCAGCCCGTTATCACACCAATATAAAAGTACAGGCTTTACTGCCTACTGAAACCGTCATTGCCCACGCACAAAAAGCAAAAGATTCAGGATCTTCAAGATTCTGTATGGCAGCAGCATGGCGTGAAGTTCGTAATAACCGCGATTTTGACAGAGTAATTGATATGGTAAAAGGTGTAAACGAATTAGGGCTGGAAGTTTGCTGCACACTGGGTATGCTTACTGAAGAACAGGCGGTAAGACTTCAGGAAGCCGGATTATACGCTTACAATCACAACCTTGATACTTCCGAACAGTATTATGAAGAGATCATTTCCACCAGAACTTTTGACAACCGAATCAATACAATTAACAACGTAAGAAAAGCAGGAATCACCGTATGTTCCGGAGGGATTATCGGATTGGGTGAAACCCACAGAGACAGAATTTCAATGCTTCTCACTTTAGCAACAATGCCAAAACATCCGGAGTCCGTTCCCATCAATGCATTGGCCAGAGTAGCAGGAACACCTTTAGCAGATAATGAAAAAGTAGATACCTGGGAAATGGTGAGAATGATTGCTACAGCAAGAATTGTAATGCCGTCTTCCATGGTAAGATTGAGTGCCGGACGTATTGAAATGTCAGAAACAGAACAGGCATGGTGCTTTATGGCTGGAGCCAATTCCATTTTCACAGGAGAAAGGGAAACGCTACTGGTAACGCCCAATCCCGGCGTATCTGAAGATATGCAGATGCTTCAGACTTTAGGACTGAAACCTATGATGAAAAAAGAAACATGCTGTTAGATAATTATGAATTATAAATGATAAATGATGAGTGATGAGTTGGATTATTGTTATTATAGCGCTTGTTATAAAATTGGTTTTTGAATTTTTATAAACTGCTGTACAAGTTGGAAAACGCAAAGACGCAAAACCTTTTGTAGTAAGTACTATTTGAGGGCGCAGGGATTTTATCTCCGATAAAATTTAACATTGCAAATTTTTATCTATTGCAGATTGTGTAAATTAAACACATGATATAAAAAATCTACGGGAAAATTATAAAACATTCCTTGCTGAAAATCTAATATTGAGCGAAGTCGAAATATTCTTGCGCCTTAAAATATTCGCAGTATATGATACAACTTTGTTCCTTTGCGGTCAATCCAACATTTCAACATATTCAACTAAATTATTGTAAAATCCAATTCCATCACTCATTTCAATTTTCATATCAGTATATGATTAGTTTTTAACGCTAAGTTTCGCAACGAAAATTTTTAATTCTGAAAATATTCCGTTCGTAAAAGCATTCTATTCAGCAAGGAAGAATTTTTCTAATTGCTGAGTGAAACGGCTTTTCGAAAGCAAAACAACAGGATGCAAATTGAATAACTTAGCGATCCCAGCGTTGAAATTAAAAATTATCACTCATTAACTTTTTATATCAAATTATGAATACGATGACAAAAGAGATCAGCCTGCAGCAGAGAGATAAAAGGGTAAACTGGCATCCTTACACACAGATGAAAACCGCCGATGACATTATTCCTATTGTAAAAGGAAAAGGAGTGTATCTTTATGACCATGAAGGGAAACAATATCTGGATATCGTTTCATCATGGTGGGTAACGCTGCACGGTCATTCTCATCCTCATATTGCACAACGTGTTTATGAGCAGTTGAATACGCTGGAACAGGTGATTTTTGCAGGGTTTACCCATGAGCCTGCTGTACAGCTTTCAGAAAATTTACTGAAGTTGCTTCCTGCCGGCCAAGAAAAAGTTTTTTATTCGGACAACGGTTCTACCGCAGTAGAAGTCGCCTTGAAAATGTGTATTCAGTTTGCCTATAATAAGGGACAAAAGAAAACAAAGATTTTAGCTTTTAAAAATGCCTATCACGGAGATACCTTCGGAGCCATGTCCGTAAGTGGAAAAAGCTTTTGGACAAGACCTTTCGAAAGCATGCTATTTGAAGTTATTTTTATTGATACCCCCAATCCTGAAAACCTGGAAAGTTTACGCACACAGATTAAAAAACATGCTGAGGAAGTAGCTTGTTTTATCTACGAACCACTGGTTCAGGGGGCGGCCGGAATGCTGATGTATAAAGCAGAAGACTTAAGCCAGCTGATGAAATGCTGCAGGGAAGAAGGAATTCTTATGATTCAGGATGAAGTTTTTACCGGGTTTGGAAGAACAGGCAAGCTTTTCGCAGCAGACTATCTTACGCAAAAACCTGATATCATGTGTTTTTCAAAAGGACTGACTGGAGGAACCATGCCCATGGGAATCACCACCTGCTCCAATGAAATTTATAATGCTTTTCTTTCTGATGACCGTTACAAAACCTTATTTCACGGGCATTCATTTACCGCCAATCCTTTAGCCTGTGCAGCAGCACTTGCCAGTATGGAACTATTACTCACCACCGAAACTCAAATGAATATCAACCGCATCACTCATCAGCATTCAGAGTTTGTAAAAGCACTTGCTTTGCATCCTCATGTAGAAAAGGTTCGACAGATCGGAACTATTTTAGCTTTCGATTTTAAAACCGGGAACGATACTTCGTATTTCAATGAAATAGGGAAGAAGCTTTATAATGAATTCTTACAGAGAGGGATTATCATGAGACCGCTGGGAAATGTCATTTATCTCGTACCGCCGTACTGCATTACCTCAGAAGAATTGAATTTTGTCTATCAGAATATAACGGAAGTTCTGGATCAGTTCAGATAAAATGATCCTCTTCAGATAATTATTTTTAATTTTTTTAAATGTACCTAATAGGTTCTGGGAACCTATTAGGTTTTCATATTGAATGCCGGCACACCTATTTTTAAAGTTCCGTTTCGGCTTTCTTCAGAATAGCAATCAATTCTTTCAGTTCATCTTTAGTAAATTCCAGTATATTCTGATTCAAATAATGAGAAGGAATTTTTATATAATGAACCCATAATGAAACCTTTTCACGATAAACGCTTCCGAATTCAATATTGCTCATGGTAACAAACTTGTATTTAATTTCCTGATGGGTCTTGTCATTTTCTTTCTGTTCTACATACTGAAGAGCCTGAATCAGTTTTCCTAATTCATTTTTATCAATAGTGAGTGTTTTTTTTGAAATTTCATCAAAAGTTTCATACTCATACATCATTCCCAATAAGGTTTCTGATGCATTATCTGAAACATCTTTCGTTATAATTTTTTGGATATTGAGGTTTTTAAACCTTCCCAGATTGATGATTTTTTTCTCAATTAACGTTCCTTTTCTGGAACTGACTGTAAGTCCGCGGGATGTGGTGTTTGATCGCTGAACAGTTGGCGTTGGTGCTGTTTGTGCACTTACCCATGCGCTTAGCACACAGGATATCAAAATAATCATTCTTTTCATTTGTAAGATCCGGTATTAGTTTTATACACTTAAATTTTCGCCAAGATATAAATAAAATTTAAATCGTTTTATCCCAGTTCATTTCCCCACGAATGAAGTTGAAAAAGAATAGGTCCCAGCTTTTGCCCTCTTTCCGTTAACCTGTAATATACTTCCGGCGGAAAATTATAAACTTCAATCCGTTCAATAATACGATCATCTTCCAGCTGCTTCAGCTGCTCTGCCAGCACTTTCTTGGAAACACGCGGCATATTCCGCCAAAGTTCTACAAAACGCACCTGATCTTCTTCAAAAAGATTATGAAGGATCAGAGGTTTCCATTTCCCTGAAAGGATATTCAGGCTTCTTCTTAATCCGCAGTTTTTAAATTCTTCAAAATTCATCAGTCAAATGAATATTTATGGTTAACATTTTGGTAACCTTCGATTGTTTTATTCTTACCAGGTAATATCTTTGTTCAACAAAAATACTCAAAATGAAATTAGAATTATGGCGTAATGCTACATTGGTATTGAATTTAGATGGACTTTCCATCCTTGTAGATCCAATGCTTGGAAAAAAAGGGTCTAGGGGAAAAATGCCTATGACAGAAAGTAAATTACTGAATCCCCTTGTAGAGCTGCCTTTCAGCAGAGAAGAATTACATGAAAAATTAAAAAGGATTGATGCCGTTGCTGTAACCCATCTTCATCCTGACCATTGGGATGAAGATGCTGTAGAACTTTTAGATAAAAATATACCCATCATTTGCTCCGATGTCATTGCGGATCACATAGCAGAACAGGGATTTACGAATATCATAACCGTACATGACCGGCTGCAATGGAATAACATTGAAATATCTACCACCAGAGGCCGCCACGGAACCGGAGAAATCGGAGAGAAAATGGGAATCGTAAATGGATTCGTTTTTAAAAAAGATAACAAAACCGTTTATATTGCAGGAGACACGATCTGGTATGACGAAATTGCTCTTGAAATAGATCAACATCAGCCGCAGCACATCATTGTAGCGGGGGGAGCTGCTACTTTTGACGTAGGAGATCCTATTATTATGACGAGTGAAGACATTATAAAAGTCTGTACATACGCTCCGGAGTCTACTGTTTGGGTAACCCATCTGGAAGCTGTAAGCCACTGCAGGGAAGACAGGAAGTATACCAGAAAACAGATCCTTGAAAATGGACTTGAGAAAAAATGTCTGATCCTGGATGACGGAGAAGAAGTGGAACTTTATTTTTAGTTTTTGAATACAAAGCTCCAAAATAAAAAGGATAGAAGAGAATTCTATCCTTTTTTTGTAAAAATCCGGCAGTTTATTAATCTTCCACATGCTTATTTCTGGCAGCTTTCAATCCGAAATACAGCATAAGCAGTACTGCACAGCTTAATAAATAGAATGAGCTGTTCCAGGACACATCCCAGTCATGCAGCTTTCCAAACAGCGGAGGCCCGAATGCCGCAATCACATAACCTACAGACTGCGCCATTCCTGATATTTTAACCGCATTGATACTGCTTCTCGTTCTTGTAGAGAAAAACAGGATAGACAGACTGAAAGACAAACCATTGGAAATTCCTATCATTACAGCATTCACATAGATCCACTGGGACTTCAGGAAGACAAACATCATTGTACTTCCAAACATTAATGCGCATATAAAAAGAATCATCCACCGCTGATCTTTCATTTTACTGGCAATAATCGGGCAGCAAAACGTTACAGGAATCATCGTAACCTGAATCACAAAGAATACCCATCCGCCGCTTTCCCCCTGCATATGGTAATCAGCAAGAAATGAGGGAAGCCACGCCACCAGGCAATAGTAGAATAGAGACTGTAATCCCATAAAAACACTGATATTCCATGCCTGAGCAGATCTAAACATATTAAAATCCGAAGTACTGAGCGCAGTTGCGGACTGATTAGGGCTTCTTTTATTGCAAATAAATTCTAATGATAAAACCAGAAAACCCAGAGCAGCAATCACAAGCCAGATTCCGAGAGAACCTTTCCATCCAAAACCCGTCAGTTCCCCGATCTTCAGGCTGAATCCTGAAGCTAAAGCCGCGGTAAGATTCATAGATACTGCAAAAATTCCTGTCATAAGAGCAATCTGCTTAGGAAAATTATTCTTCACATATCCCGGTGTGACCACATTTCCAATACATATTCCTAAACCGATCAATACTGACCCTAAGAACAAAAGCCAGAGAGATCCTGTAATCCGGAGAAACAGTCCGAAGCTTAAAATAACCACAGAATACATCAGCAGCTTATTGATTCCCAATTTATTAGAAAAACGGCTTACCAATACCGAACATGAGGCAAACATAAATAAAGGAATAGAAGTCAGCAGACTCACCTGAAAATTATCCAGCTTCAAAGCATCTCTCACTTCTGCCAGTACCGGAGCAACCGCAACAATGGGTGACCGGAGGTTACTGGAGATTAGTATAACCACCAGAACATTAATGATTAATAAAACATACGAAGCATTCTTTTTTACTTCATTCTTCATCATAATAAAAACTTTTGCACAAAATTAGCACAGTAATTTTGTTTAATTTTGCCAAAGTTTTAACCTGAAACGACATGCAAAGCAATGAAATGGTAGCAATAGATGAACTGAAGAAACCCTATTTCGTATGGTTTGAAGAAAACTGGGTTCATGATGATATTCTTCATCACCATCAGAAAGGTCAGCTGGTATATGTAGAAAGCGGCTTCCAGTATATCACCATAGAAGAAAAAATATACCTTCTTCCACAGAACCATGCAGTGTGGATTCCTCCTCTTGCTGTCCATAAAACCAATTCGCATTCTGAAAAGATCAAACTGATGATCATGTTTGCAGATGTAAGCACAAAAGCGCACTTTTATCAGGAAGTAAATGTATTCTCTGTTCCGCCCGTTTTAAAGGAAATGATAAAATATGCAGAAAAATGGTCTAAACTGATGACATCAGATCAGGACGAATATCTATTTTTGCAGGCTCTTTTCAATGAGCTTCCCAGGTTTGTAGAGCATTCTCTTACCCTTCATATCAGTGTTCCAAGGGATAAGCGTCTGATCAAAGTCATGGAATACCTTCACAATCATTATCAGCATGAAATTAAAATGGAAGACCTCAGTGATGCAGCACTTTTGTCTCTCCGTACTCTCGAGCGTATTTTCAAAAGAGAAACCGGACTTACTTTAATTAAATACCAGCAGATGCTTCGCATCATTAAAAGTCTGGAACTTTTAAGCTCGGGTAATCTCACTGTTTCTGAAACTGCGTACAATGTTGGGTACAAAAGTGTGCAGGCATACACCAGAAGTTTTTATTCTGTAATGCAGTTCCGCCCCACAGATTTCGTTAAAACAATCTGACCGCAGTTTACAGTATATACAGAAACGGTTAAAAAAAAGTAAAAAAGAGATTTATCAACCCCTTAAAACTTCCAGCATTCCTTTGTTGAAAAGCAATGAGAGCAATTAAAAAGCAGAATATTTCACATTTGCATTCATATTCCACTTCCATAGGCTATATTCAATTATGGGATTATTGAAGATAAAAAGGTCTCCACGAATGAAGACCTTAAAAAAACACAAATGATGAAAAAAAATTATTTCGATTCACAAATATAAGCAAAAATCCCGTTATACAAGACACTATAAGTTCATTTTTTTTAAAAATTATTTATTTTAACTAAAAATAATTATTCTTTAAATGATTTTAATTTTTTTTAAGATTATTGAATTCTTTGTATAAAAATATCCGCTATTGAAGATAATTCGCCATCTGATGAATTGTGTGCGGTTTTTTCCGTTGAATTAAAAATTCACTAAAAGTGAATTATTCCTGAAATAAGGCTTATTTAGGCTTAAAATCAAACAAGTGTTTAGCATTTTTATGACTCTGCGCATAAAATCAGTACGGTTTTTGTAGTAGTTTTTCCAAAACATATAATTGCATGGGTCCAAAAACATTCAAGGGAGTTCCTACACAAAAATTCGGTGGTTTCCATGATACGGAAAGCAGAATGCTGTTCAGGCAGGAATTGATTCCGTTGAAGTTTGAAATATTGAAAGAGCGATTCTTTTCAGTCAATAAATGGAAAGAGTATTCCGGTGAGGAGTTTGCCGGATTTAAACTCTATGACTCCAATGGAAATGCTGTAGACCGTGAACCTCAGAAAGGAGATTTTATCCGGATTGACATACCGGGGCCCGGAGAAGCTGAAGCCAAAGGATATGATTGGGTAGAAATCACGGATATGTGTTTCTATCAGGACAGCTTTTCGGAAAGCATATCAATGATCTGCAGGCCCTCCAGAAATCCTCAGCATAAAAAAAGTAAACATATCGCACATTTCTACAGTGCTGCGTCCAGTTCTACTTTTATGATCTCCAGAAACCCTGCCCATCTGAAAGCTGCAGTGTACGGAAGAAATGAAAGACCCAATCTCAATGCTAACGTTCTTGATATTATAAGAAATCTTGCCATTGCCGCCGGAGGCATGATGGGAACTGCCAAAATGCAGTGGAAACAGCTTACTGATGGTTTTCTAAATATCGACTGACAACTTTCTGCCTTTTTTGTTACTGAAAGCCCACCCGGTTGCGGCACTTGCTGTTTTAGTGATGGCAAGGATCATTCATGGGATCGGTGAGAGCTTTCTGGTTACCGGAGCATTAACCTGGGGAATAAGCTTAGCAGGAGCTTCCAGTTCCGGAAAAGTAATGACCTGAAATGGCATTGCCATGTATGCCGGGATAGCTACTGGGGCACCAGTCAGCATTGCACTGAGTAAAGAATATAATATTCTGCCGGCTTTTGTCTTAATCGCGCTGCTTCCACTTTTCAGCTGGTTTTCTACAGCAAAACTTCCATCTGTTGTAGATAAAGATCATGTAAGAACTCCGTTTTAAAAAGTAACCGGGGCTATATCCGGACAGGGATTAAGCCTGGCCTTTTCATCAATAGCTTTTGGATGTATTGCCACCTTTATTGCAGGAGACATTGAGCAGATTGAAATCAAGGCTTTGATTTTTGTTTGACAAATCTAACATGATTACGAAGAGTTATTATCTATTTAAACTGCTTTTAAACTGGCTAAAATTCTCAAAAAATTAATATCTGAGACTCCTCAGGAAAAATTTAAGCCTTATATTTGCATCCATGTTAAAATGGTTTTCCATATTATGTTCAATGATGTATGTACTGGCTACCACCAATGCGGGGGAAGTACTGAAGGTACCTATGTTTGTTGAGCACTTTATGGAATATCACGGAAGCTTTTCAGAGTTTGTTATAGAGCACTATGATAATCACAAACACGATTCCGACTGGGATTCTGATCAAAAACTGCCATTTATCAATCCGCCAATCGTATTAACGGTGCACGCGCAGCTTCCCGAACTTTCATTTGAAATACAAAAACCTAAGGAAATTACTGCTTCAAAGAAATGCAGTATCTACAAGGAAAAAGGATTCTCCAATCAATATCTTTCCCAGATTTTCCAGCCTCCGCGGCTTTCTTAACCAACCTTTACATTGAAAATTACTGCTTTATGTTTTATACTTAAAGTAATCTATTCTTGTTACCTATCAATGAATCCGTAATGCATTGTATGAATGCTTACATCTGAACTAAATTGACTGAAGACATTTTGTTTGAAGGCTTGAGTTGCAGAGAAATTTCAGCTTTGTAAAGCATTCCGGATTATCAATAATTATTTTTCCATGTTAAATAAAATCATTGAGTTTTCTGTAAAGAATAAACTCATCATTGCTCTGTTTACAGGGGCACTCATCCTTTTTGGAGTCTATGAAACCACCCAACTTCCTATTGACGCCCAGCCGGATATTACGAATAACCAGGTTCAGATCATCACTACAGCTCCTTCTTATGGGGCCGCTGATATAGAACGGCTTGTAACCTTTCCTATTGAGCAGGCTACCAGTAACATTAGCGGAATTAAAGAGCTTAGAAGCTTTTCACGTTTTGGACTTTCGTTAGTGACTGTAGTTTTTGATGACAATACAGATGTGTATTGGGCACGTCAGCAGGTTCAGGAGCGTTTGCAGCTTGTTCAGGATAATATTCCGGACGGAATCGGAAAGCCTGAATTAGGACCTATTTCAACCGGACTGGGTGAAATTTTCCAATATGTGGTAAGAGCCAGGAAAGGATACGAAAATGTGTATGATGAAACTGAACTGAGAACCATTCAGGACTGGGTGGTCAGAAGGCAGCTTCTCGGAACTAAAGGTGTCGCAGATGTCAGCAGTTTCGGAGGAAAACTGAAGCAATACGAAATTGCCATTAACCCTAATAAATTACAAGCTTTTAACATCAACATCAATGATGTTTTTACAGCGTTGGAAAAGAATAATCAGAACACTGGCGGTGCCTACATTGAAAAGAAAGAAACCGTTCTGTTTATCCGTAGCGAAGGACTTCTGGGAAGTACAGAAGATATTGGAAGCATTCAGGTAGCGGAAACCAAAGATGGTATTCCTGTTCATATAAAAGATGTAGCATCTGTCAAGATTGGTTATGCGACAAGGTATGGCGCTATGACTT
Organism: Chryseobacterium culicis; assembly: GCF_900108365.1. Classification (GTDB taxonomy): domain Bacteria; phylum Bacteroidota; class Bacteroidia; order Flavobacteriales; family Weeksellaceae; genus Chryseobacterium; species Chryseobacterium culicis. Next base: position 659,365 of record NZ_FNWQ01000002.1, read on the forward strand.
ATAATGATACCGGAGAAGTGTCCGGAGCAATTGTCCTGATGCTGAAAGGAGAAAATGCCAATGTAGTGATCGGAAATATCAAGCAAAGACTGGAAAAAATTCAGGAATCATTACCGGAAGGCGTGGTGATTGAGCCCTTTCTTGACCGTGCTAAAATGGTGAACAACACCATTAGTACCGTTAAAACCAACCTGATGGAAGGAGCTTTAATTGTTGTTTTTATTCTGGTTTTATTTTTGGGAAATTTCAGAGCAGGATTACTCGTAGCCTCTGTGATTCCTTTAGCCATGCTTTTCGCCATTATTATGATGAATATTTTCGGGGTTGGAGGAAATCTGATGAGTCTGGGAGCATTGGATTTCGGACTTATTGTAGACGGAGCTGTTATTATTGTAGAAGCCGTGCTGCATCAGCTTGCCCATAAAAAGTATTTTGGTAAAGACAATATGCTCAGTCAAAAAGAGATGGATGACCAGGTTTCCCGTTCTGCCACAAAAATGGTTAACAGTGCCGTTTTCGGACAGATCATCATCTTAATTGTTTATCTTCCGATTTTTACGCTTCAGGGAATTGAAGGAAAGATGTTCAAGCCTATGGCTCAGACCGTTGCTTTTGCTTTGATTGGCGCATTTATTCTTTCCCTGACTTATATTCCGATGATGAGCGCACTGGTATTAAGCAGAAAGAAAAAAGAAAAAGAGAATATTTCAGACCGCGTCATGGGCAAAGTGGAAAGCGGACATCAAAAGCTGCTGATAAAAGCCCTGAAATTCAGAAAAACTATTATTGCAGGTGTATTCATTCTGTTTGCAGGCGCTGTTTTCACCCTTTCCGGAATGGGAGGGGAGTTTATTCCGTCTTTGGAAGAAGGCGATTTTGCTGTTGAAATGAGAGTACTACAGGGAAGTAACATCAGTGAAACCAAGAAAGCAACCACACAGGCCGCACACATTCTTTTAACACAGTTTCCTGAAGTGGAAAAGGTGGTAATGAAGATCGGTAGTGCCGAAATTCCTACTGAACCTATGCCGATGGATTCCGGAGATATGATTGTTGTTTTGAAACCTAAAAAAGAATGGACTTCAGCAGCATCCTTCCCTGAGCTTTCTGATAAAATGAGTAAAGCATTAAGCGTTATTCCGGGACTTACAACCAGCTTTCAGTTTCCGGTCCAAATGCGCTTCAATGAACTGATGACCGGAGCCAGACAGGATGTGGTATGCAAAATTTACGGCGAAGACCTGGACAGCCTTGCCACTTATGCAAAAAAGATGGGAAGCATTATCAATACCGTAAAAGGAGCTCAGGATCTTTATATTGAACCCGTAGTAGGTGCTCCGCAGGTTGTGATCGATTATAACCGCTCTGAGCTTTCACGATACAATATTTCTGTAGCAGATATCAACAGAGTCATCAATATGGCCTTTGCCGGCCAGACTGCAGGTGCTTTGTATGAAGGTGAGAAGAAATTTGATATCGTTGTAAGGATGGATAATGAATATAAAAAAGACATTACCAGCATTCAGAATCTTCTCGTTCCTACACCTTCAGGAGAGCAGATTCCATTGTCTCAACTTGCTGAAGTGAAACTTAAAAACAGTCCGAATCAGATTCAGAGAGAGGATACCAAAAGAAGAATTATTATAGGATTTAATGCCAGAGGAAGAGATGTTCAGAGCATCGTAGAAGAGCTTCAGCAAAAAGCGGGTAAAAGTCTCAAACTGTCACCGGGATACACCATTTCTTATGGAGGTGCCTTTGAAAATCTGAATGAAGCCAAAGCCAGATTAGGCATAGCCGTTCCTGTTTCGTTAGTAATGATTTTTCTGCTACTGTTCTTTGCTTTCGGTTCTGTAAAACACAGTCTGCTGATCTACACAGCCATTCCGCTATCTGCAATTGGAGGTATCTATTTTCTGGCGTTAAGAGGAATGCCTTTCAGCATCAGTGCCGGGGTAGGATTCATCGCTTTGTTTGGAGTTGCCGTACTTAATGGAATTGTTTTGATATCAGAGTTTAACCGATTGAAAAATAATGGAATAACCAACACCAGCAGAATTGTGCTTATAGGGGCAAAAATCAGGCTCCGCCCGGTCTTGATGACTGCTTTTGTCGCTTCTTTAGGATTTCTTCCCATGGCGGTCAGCAACGGTGCAGGAGCCGAAGTACAGAGACCTTTGGCAACTGTTGTTATCGGAGGGTTGATGCTTGCAACCCTTTTAACCCTTTTTGTCCTTCCAATTTTATACGTCCTGTTTGAACATATTAATAAAAATAAAATGAAATTCTCAAAAAAACTTAACTATAAAAAACTGTCTGTTTTCTTGTTGTTATTATCCTTCGGAACCAATCAGGCTCAGGAAAACATTACTTATGATCAGGCTTTGGAAAAAGCATACCAGCAGAATGGTACGCTTAAAAACTCAAAGTTGGTATCAGATTATCAGGAAAAACTGAAAGCCAGTTATCTTGATATTCCCCAACTGGAAATTACCGGTGGTTTTGGACAGATTCAGGGAGAGGAAACCGATAATTCATTCGGAATCTCTCAAAGATTCAGCTTTCCGACTGTATATTCAAAAAGAAAACAAATGCTGGATGCTGAATGGTCTGCCAGTGTTATCAGTCAGAATCTGACCAAAACGCAGCTCACCAAAGAAGTTACAGATGTTTTTTACAGAATACTGGTACTTCAGGAGAAGAAAAAAGTTTTGGAATACATCAGTCAGCTGTATAATAATTTTGCAGACAAGGCTGGATTAAGACTAAAGAAAGGAGAGGCTAATATTCTGGAGGAATCCACTGCTGAAATCCAGAAAGAGCAGGTAAAGGTACAGCTCAATTCGCTTGAAAATGATCTGAATATCGCAAAGCTTCAGCTTCAGTTGTTACTACAGTCCGCAAGTCCTTATCAGCCCGTCGCCGATCAGCCTGTGATGAATATTAGCCTTCAGGTTTCGGAAGAAATGGTGAAGCAGCATCCTGAGCTTCAATATCTGCAGCAGCAAATCAAAGTAGGAGAGGCAGAAGTACAGCTTGAAAAAAGCAGACTGCTTCCGGACCTTCTTGTCGGATACACCAATCAGAGTATGAAAAACATCAACAATAACAGGTTTAATTCGGTTCAGGTAGGTGTAGGAATTCCATTGTTTACCAAGGGACAAAGGGCTTTGGCAAAAGCAGCACAGGCTAAAATTGCCATCTCGGAAAATCAGTATCAGAGAAAAGAAATTGAGCTCAGAAACAGGTTGAATCAGCAGTTGAATAATTACATGAACCAACAGCGCATCATTGAAAATTATGAACAAAAACAGCTCCCAACATCTGAAATTATTTTAAAAACAGCACAGAAACAGATAGAAGCGGGAGAAATAGACTATCTGGATTGGGTAATACTGGTAAATCAGGCCGTAAAAACCAAGTCAGATTATATAGACCAGCTGGAAAAGCTCAATCAGATCGGAGCTGAACTTCAATTCTTAATTTCAAAATAATACCATCATGCATTTCAGGAATATATCCCTATACAGCCTTGCTTTCATCCTTACTTTATCTTCATGTTCAGGTAAAAAAGAGGAAAAAACAGTGTATGAAAACACCAAGTTTTCTAAAAATAATAAAAACTCCGTTCATCTTACAGAAAAACAGATTCAGTCAGTAGGACTGACAACCACCGCTATTCAGAACAGGAATATGCAAAAACTGATAAGATTGAACGGAAAAGCAGAAATTGCGCCATCGCACATCAGTTCGGTTTCCAGTATTATGGGAGGACACATCAAGTCTATTAATGTGATTAACGGAAGCCATTTCAACAAAGGCCAGGTGCTTGCTGTGGTAGAAGATCCGCAGTTTATACAGCTGCAGCAGGATTATCTGGTGACAAAAGCCCAGCTTGAAGCCGCAAGACTGAATTTCAACCGTCAGAAAGAGCTGAATACAAGCAAAGCAAGCAGCGATAAAACCATGCAGACTGCTCAGGCTGATTATTCTACACTTAATGCCACCTTAAAAGGGCTTGAAGAAAAGCTGAGAATCATCGGAATCAATGCAAAAGGCCTGAGTACAGGAAATATCAGAAGTAAAATCAATATTTACGCTCCCTTTACAGGTTTTGTAAGCAAAATTCTCGTCAATAACGGACAGTATATCAACCCCGCAGACACTTTGTTTGAGCTGATTAATCCGGCTGGATTACTTTTAGAGCTAAAGATTTTTGAAAATGATATGAATGATGTAAAAGCAGGACAGGAAATTCTGGTATACAACAATCAAAATCCCGAAATAAAGTTCAATGCCAAAATTGTCAGTGTAGTTCCGAGTATTGAAAACAGAGGTTCTGCAACGGCAATCGCCAAATTATCTTCTGTGAATACTGAATTGGTAAAAGGAATGTACGTAAATGCCGAAGTGAATATCAGCAGCCGTTATACACAAGGCCTTCCCAACGAAGCGGTAGTTTCCTTTGAAAACAAAAATTATGTTTTTGAAGACCTGGGAAAATTTAACTATAAAATGATTCCCATAGTAACCGGAATTTCAGATGACCAGTTTACAGAGATTTTAAAAGCCGATTTTTTAAAGGATAAGAAAATTGTACAGAAAGGAGCTTACAGTCTTCTTATGATGCTTAAAAACAAAGCAGAATAGTATTAAATAAATTCTATATCAATAAAAAAGATCATTCTTTCGAATGGTCTTTTTTATGATTATGACTAAAAATAAACTTCTTTGCCTTCTCAAAATAAGCACCCGAATCATTGTTATTTTGCGTTAATGAAGAGCGAAACATGACATTTGACATGTTTTACATATTGACAAATACTATTTAATGCATAATTCATTTTAAAATAATATTTTTAGGAAGTGAATAGTTGTAAAGGATTTTTAGATGAATAACAAAAGAACTTTTATCAAAACTTTATGACAAAAAAACCTTTGCACAATTTCCATATTCCGGTAATGGGACTGGCTTACACCATAGACAGCCCTATTCGTGTTGCTCAGTATGGAATTTCTTCCGTAATCTCTATCATTGATGATGAAATTCTGGAAAAAATGAAGAACTTTTACAGCCAAAAGTTCAACCTTGAGTATTTCGGGATCTCAACAAGAACAGAGGATTACAGAGCAAAAAGAGTGACAGCTTATCTGGATATGGTAGATGATATCGTGAATGAAAAATTTGAATCTTTCAAACAGGAAATCAGCAAAAATAAAGAGGCTTTGAAAGACTTCATCGCTATGCTTCCCAATACCTCAGATCTTAAAAACAGCCTTCAAAATCTGATTCAAAACAGCAACTGGAGCTCTACGATCAAAAGCTTTATTGAAACTATACAACCGGGAAGTATTGACGTCAATATCATGACGAAAGTAGATAAAGACAATTATCAGAATAATGAGCAGCTTCCTGTGATGTATAACGATGCGCATGCTTCACTGCGTGGTTTTGCCAATAGCAAATTATCATCATCAATGGTGCTTTCCGCAGGCATGAATCCCCGTCTGTACAGCTATATGGAAGAATTTGATGACTTTTTCCCGGATGAAAATGGTAAGATCAAAAAGAAGATCATTCTTAAAGTAAGTGATTTCCGTTCTGCTATGATTCAGGGAAATTTCCTGGCTAAAAAAGGATTATGGGTTTCTGAATACAGAATAGAATCCGGATTAAATTGCGGCGGCCATGCCTTTGCTACCGAAGGAATGCTTCTTGGGCCGATTATGGAAGAATTTAAGCAGAAAAAAAACGATCTGATACAATCTGCTCATGCCTTAATGACGGCTGCTTTGGAACAAAAGGGAAAACCCACTGTTCATGAGCCGTTACAAATGAAAATTACCGTTCAGGGGGGAGTGGGAACTTCAGAAGAGCATGAGTTTTTACTGGCTTATTACAACGTAGACAGCGTAGGATGGGGCTCTCCTTTTTTACTGGTTCCGGAAGCAACTTCTGTGGACAGAGAAACCCGAAGTTTACTTTTACAAGCTAAAGAGCAGGATTTTTATCTGAGCAATATTTCGCCGTTAGGAGTGCCGTTCAATACCGTAAAGGGAACATCTAATGATGTATTGAAGCATCAAAAAGAAGCAAAAGGCAAATATGGAAGCTCATGCCCCAAAAAACTTCTGGCATTAAACAAAGAATTTTCTCAGGAAGGAACCTGTACCGCATCCAGAAAATATCAGGATATCAAACTGAAAGAGCTGTCCGGCATCAGGGAAAATTTAACTGAAAAAGAATTCAATAAAAGAAAATCAGAAATTACCGATAAAGCCTGCCTGTGTGTTGGACTTGTAAACTCTGCTTACCTGGAGCAAAATCTTGAAATTAAAGGGGAGAAGCAGGGCGTAGTGATCTGCCCGGGACCCAATATTGCATTTTTTGACAAAGAAGTTTCTCTTTCGGAAATGGTACAACATATTTATGGTAATACCAATATTATTTCCGACAGCCAGCGCCCGAATATGTTCATCAACGAATTGAAAATGTACGTGGATTACCTGAAAAAGGAGATTTCAGAATCTGCAGTACAGATTACCCATTCTCAGACCAAAAAATGGAATGCTTTCAGGAAAAATGTTCTCGAAGGAATTGCCTATTATCATGAGCTTTTTAAAGCATCATCATACTTCAGCAACGGTTTATCCACAATCAACCCGCAGTTAGAGGAATACAGGCTTCAGCTTACCGCTATTGAGATTCCACAGGTTGAAAAATAACCGTATTTTTTAATTGATAGATAATAAAAACAGCTTTTTACATGGGCTGTTTTTATTTTTAGCATCAATTACGGTATAATGCATCAGGGCGCAAGGTTTTATTACAACAGATCTCTTTAAGAAGCAGGAACGTTTTGAACCTCAGTCAATTTCACTGTAGATAGAGTATGCAAAAAAGAAATTGGTTCTTTACTTTTCATCTTTGTGCATTTCAGGAAGTTTTAACCAAAAATTTCAGGGAGCATCAGCATTTCCATTTATAATAACTATAGCCGGAATGGTCATTTTAAATCTCTCTGTAGGTTAATATTCCTTACCTTAGAGTTCACTTAGTAAACATTATTTTTATGGAAAAAAGAAAAATCAAAAACACTGATTTAACGATTGCGCCGGTTAATTTTGGAGGAAATGTTTTTGGATGGACGCTGGATGAGAAACAGTCATTTGATATATTAGACCGCTTTACCGATGCCGGGTTTAATTTTATAGATACTGCAGACACGTATTCATGGTGGGTGAACGGAAAGGGCGGACAGTCTGAAGAGATCATCGGAAAATGGATGAAAAGCAGAGGTAACCGTAACGAGATTGTTCTGGCAACGAAAGTAGGTTCAGAAACTAAAGAGCATGGTTATGATATCAGTAAAAAACATATTTTACAATCTGTAGATGAGTCTCTGCAAAGGCTTCAGACGGATCATATTGATCTTTATTATACGCACTTTGATGACAATACCACTCCGGTAGAAGAAACCCTTTCAGCTTATGATGAGATTATTAAAGCCGGAAAAGTACGCTATATTGCGGCTTCCAATTTATCTCCGGAACGTTTGAGAGCATCCTTTGAAGCTGCTGAAAAAAATAATCTTCCTAAATATGCTGCTTTACAACCGCATTATAACCTGATGGAAAGAGACGGCTTTGAAAAAAATTATGCGCCTTTGGCAGAAGAGTTTGGCTTAAGCGTATTTCCGTATTGGTCTCTGGCTGCAGGTTTCTTAACCGGCAAGTACCGCAATGAAGAAGATCTTGCAAAAAGTGCCAGAGGTGAAGGAGTAAGAAAATATTTAAATCCAAAAGGGCTTGAAGTTTTACAAGCACTTGATCAGGTGAGCGCTAAACACAATACCAATCAGGGAACAGTTTCGCTGGCATGGCTTCTCTCCAACCCACTGATCACAGCACCCATTGTAAGTGCGACCAGCGCATCACAGCTCGAAACACTATTTAATGCGCCAAAACTTGTTCTGGATCAGGAGGATATTGATCTTCTGAATAATGCAAGCAACTGATTTTTTCAACTTTCAGTATAGACTAAAAAAATTCCGTTCAGCCATGAACGGATTTTTTTGTTATTTGGCAACGCTAACCACCCCGTCAAAAATTCTTTGAATTTTCGGCACCCCTCCAAAGGATGGGAATTCAGTTTTCCAGTTGTTATATTCTGTTTTTAATATTAATCGGAGTATTCTTTCAGAAGCTGTCTGTAGCTCATTAATATTGATGATTTCGAAATAAACCCAATAAAATCATTGCTGTCATTCACTACCGGAAGATTCCAAACTCCCGTATCATCAAAGGTCTGGAGAATATCCAGAGGTTTATTTTCTCGGTGAAGAACAGCTGGCGGAGCTTTCATGATCTGGGTTACCGTCTGAGAATTTTCAATTTCTTTATTGAATAAATAAGGTCTTATATCATCCAGCGTAAGAACTCCCTTCAGTTTTCTGCTTTCATCCACTACCGCAAAGATATTTTTATCACCGTTTTTCACCATTTCAAAAAGTTCGGTAACGGAAGCATTTTCATTAATAGTCTGTGAATATTTGTCAATAAAATCTTCGGTCCTTAAGGCAAAAAGCAGGTTTTTATCATGCTTATTCGTGAATATTTTTCCTTCATCGGCCAATGATTTTAATTCCGGAGAAATCGGGGAAAACCATTTGGCAATAAGATAAGAGATGATGGAGGCTATCATCAACGGGATAAATAAATCATATCCAAAACTTGACTCTGCAATCAGAAATATAGCCGTAAGCGGGGCATATAGCACACCACTCATGGCACCCGCCATCCCAACCAGTACAAGGTTGGTTACCGGAACGTCCGTGAAACCAATATGCTGACAAACCAATGCAAACAAATACCCTAAAGTTCCTCCTGCAAAAAGGGAAGGAGCAAAGTTTCCGCCGTTCCCGCCGCTGAATATGGTAAATGATGTTGCAAATGCCTTTAAAAGCAATACCAGAACCAAAAAGACGATAATCGTCCAGTCTCCGATTTCAAAATATCTGAAAAAGCTGTTTTCGATAATAGAGTAGGTATTTCCGTTAGTAAAAGCCTTTACCGTTTCATAGCCTTCTCCAAACAAAGGAGGAAACAGAACACATAACAGGGAAAGTACAGCACCGCCAAACATTGCTTTACGCATTTTCGACAGCTGAAGACCCTTTATAAAATGCTCAACTTTTTGAGAAATAATAACAAAATAACGGGCATATAATCCTGTAACAATTCCTAAAATAAGATAATACGGAACATTTTTATAATTGAACGGATCTCTGGTATAAAACCTGAAAAGAACATCTTCCTGAAGTAAAATCCTTGACAAAAGACTTCCGCAGACAGCTGCAACCACCAATGGAATAAAATCTGTAAAAACGACTCCGGTTAGCAGAATTTCAAAAGCAAACATAATCCCGGCAATAGGAGCATTGAATGCAGATGCAATACCTGCAGTAGCTCCTGCAGCAAGCAGTAAAGTACGTTCTTTATAGCTCAGTCTGTAGGTTTGTGCATAATTGGAGCCAATGGCAGCTCCGGTAACCGCAATAGGGCTTTCGAGTCCTGCTGACCCTCCCAATCCTACGGTTACAGCACTTTGAATGACCTGAGAATACATTTTAACGGAAGCCACAATGCTGGAATTCTGGGCAATTTCATATAAAATTGCTCCGATACCTTTACGGTCCTGACCTTTAAATATTGTCAGAACGATCATCGTAGTCAGAACAATTCCCAAAAAAGGAAAAACAATATAAAATAATATCTGATACTCAAAATGAACCTTATTGGTAATGAAATAATGAATATTGTGTACCAGGGTTTTCAGAATCACTCCTGCCAGACCAGCTGTACAGCCTACCAGAATTCCCGAAAGAACAAGAAACTGATTTCTGCTCAGCCTGTTGTTCAGCCAGTGCAGAATAAGCTCATAACTGCGCGCTTTTTCTAATCCGTATTTCTGGAAATCTCTTTTAAATTTAAGGAAACTGAGGTATTTTTTTTTGTTGTGAATTTTCACCGCCGAAACATTTTATGCTGCCATCAGATTTGATACAGTTGCGTAAATTTATGAAATATATCACAAAAAAACATAGTAATCACTCCTTTTTCATACTATACTGATGACTGTTTATTTCTATCAGTCTTATCTTATTTCTTTAGATTTTCCCGAAAAAAGCGCTCCAACAGCCAGTATTCCAATGACTCCGGCGGCTGCCAGTACTAGCGGTTTCCTCGAAAAAGAGAATAATGTCTTTCCGTCAATGCTCATATTTCCGTCAGAAGGCTTCTTGGTATTTCCCGATGTATTTTCCTCTTTATTGGCTTTCTTCATGACCATTCTCATTCCTGCAGAAGACACATAGCGGATCACTCCCGGGAATATTTCATATAGGTTTTTAAAAACTACCGCTGACCAGTCCGGATAAGAGGCATCAGTAGGATTTTTAGCTGTTTTTACAATAGCATCAGCCAATTGACGGGGATCAAAAGAAGGCGGAGGGGTACTGAGCTTAATTCCTGAATAATTAGCAGCATGTTCTATCCCGGCAGATTTCTGAAAACCAGGATAAAGCGCACAGATATGAATATCCGGAAAATCTGATACTTCCCCCTGCAGGGTTTCTACCATTCCGCGGATTCCGAATTTAGAAGCTGTATAAGCTGTTCCGTACGGCGCAGGCATCCAGCCTCCGATTGAAATATTGTTAAGCAGCACCCCTCTTTTCTGCTTTTTAAAAACAGGAAGCACCGCATGTGCGGAATGCATATACCCCAAAAGATTGGTTTTCACAATCTGATCATTTACGTCTACTGGAATTTCTTCAAATTTACCAAATGCAAGCACTCCCGCATTATTGACCCAATAATCTATTTTTCCTGTGAATTCAAGGGCTTCTTTTACAAGGTTCTGGACTTCTTCAGCAACAGAAGTATCTGTAGGAACAACGATGACCGCGGCACCAAGTTTTCTGCATAATTCTGCAGTTTCCGTAAGGGCTTCTTCACCTCTGGCTGCCAATACAAGATCTGCTCCCTGCTCTGCGAAAGCTTCTGCCGCAGCCTTGCCGACACCGCTTGAAGCTCCCGTAATCACTACTGTTTCTCCAAAAAAAGGAGGTCTTCTCTGATTTTTCATAATATGATCAATTTAAGTGTTTTTATTTTTTATCGTTATCCGTTTCCTGTATTTCTTTTCGGAAACAGAATGAGCCTGATGGACGGATTATTGGTAATAAATAATCTAAACCAGTCTACAGCCAGCTGAATTTTATTTTTAAACCCTACCAGCGGAATAATGTGGATAAAAAGCCATGTAAGCCATGCCGTAAAACCGTTAAAGGAATGTTTCGGAAGGTCTACCACTGCATTGTATTTGGATATGATAGCCATACTTCCTTTATCATGATAGCGAAACTGCTCAAGGACTTTACCATCTTCTATCCGTTTAAAATTAGCTGCCAGATTCTTACCCTGCTGAATGGCAACCTGGGCGAGCTGTGGATGTCCTTTAGGATATTTTTCTTCAGACAGCATCAGGCACAGATCTCCTACGGCATAAATATTGGCAGTTCCAACCACTTTATTGTAATCATCTACAAGTATTCTTCTGCCTTTTCCTATAGTTTCTTCCGGCAGTCCAGGAATTTCTTTGCCAATAACACCTGAAGTCCAGATCAGGGTTTCGGTTTCTATAGAGCTTCCGTCACTTAAGATCACCTTATTGTCTGTGTAATCTTTTACGGAAACATTCAGAAGAATTTTTACGCCTAATTCTTTCAGTTTTTCATAAGCTGTTTTCTGAGCAAGCTGGCTCATCGGTGAAAGCAGGGTAGGTAGAGCATCAATCAGATAAAGATTGGAAAGTCCCAGTTTGATTTCCGGATATTCTTTCTGGGCAATATATTTTCCCATTTCCGCAAGCATTCCTGCCAATTCTACTCCTGTAGGACCGCCTCCCGCAATAACGATGTTCTGAAGTTTTTCGGCTTCTTTAATATTTTTATTTCTGGCAGCTTCTTCCAGCGTCAGCAGGATATGATTTCTCAGGTAAAGCGCTTCTTCTATATTTTTCATCGGAAGGGCACATCTTTTCACATTTTCCATCCCGAAGAAATTAGATTCGGTTCCCAATGCCAGCACCAGATAGTCATAGCTGAGAGTTCCGGTATCAGTGTCAATGGTTCTGCTTTCAGGATTCACCCTGAGCAGGCTTCCCATGTGAAATTTCACATTTTTATTCTCTGAAAACAATTTTCTGAAAGGATAGCTGATATTAGAAGCTTCTATGAACGAAGTCGCTACCTGATAGATAAGTGGCGGAAAAAAATGATAATTGTTCTTGTCAACAAGGGTTATTCTGAACCTTTTGTCATTTTTGAGCGATTTGATAAGGTTAATGCCCGCAAATCCTCCTCCTACGATTAGAATATGCTTTTTCATATGTGATTATTTCAAATGGTGTACTGAATTTCATTCAATAACAAGACCAAAAGAGCTATAAAACAAATATTTAACATAATGTAAAAAGTAACTGTATCGCCTTACAGTACGCTCTCACTGAGAATTTCATTCTTCGGCACCTATTTTCTTTTTAACATTTTATTCCGGGACAGCACGATGTTTGTATTTTACCCATCATCCAACACTTTAAATATTCACGTATGAAATCACACATTTTAACAGAAAAGCACCGACTTGGAATAGGAGGTGTAGCAATAGGAACCGCATTTGAAAATATTACAGATGAACAGGCTCACGACATTCTACAGAGTGCCTGGGACACTGGGATCCGGTATTATGATACTTCTCCATGGTACGGACTTACCAAAAGTGAAAGGAGATTTGGAAACTTTCTTAAAGATAAAGACCGGGATGATTTTATTTTCTCAACTAAAGTGGGAAGGCTTTTCCATCAGGTTCCTGAATCCGATGTACCTCCTACCATGTGGAAGAATCCTCTTAACTACGATTTTTTTCATGATTACACCGCGGATGCTATACAAAAATCTATAGAAGAAAGTCTGGAAAGAACAGGATTAAGTCATATTGATATTGTTTATATTCATGATCTGTCTGAAGATCAGGTAGGTGACCGCTATCCTTACTTTCTGGAACAGGCCCAAAAGGGTGCTTTCAAAATTCTTTCCGAGCTCCGTGACCAGGGCGTGATAAAAGCATGGGGAATGGGCGTTAATAAAATTGAGCCTATTCTGGATTGTATTCAGTCTGCGGATCCGGATATCTGTCTTTCAGCAACCCAATATTCAATTCTTGAGCATGAAGATGCTGTGGACAGACTTCTTCCCGCAGTACGGAAAGCAGGTGTAAAGCTAGTTTCAGGAGCAGGATATAATTCCGGATACATAGCAGGCAGGGAACGTTATAATTACAAGGATGTAATTCCAAAAGGCATGTATGAGAAACGGGAAAAAATATCCTCCATTGCAGAAAAATATAATATAAGCCTTATTGATGCAGCGCTTCACTTCGTATTGGCTTCTGATGAATTTGCATCCATCATTCCCGGAGCCAGCCAGCCTGAACAGGTGAAAGATAATATGAAAGCTCTCAATACCAATATTCCTTCTGACTTCTGGAAAGAACTGAAAAATGAAGGACTGATCTATGAGAAAGCACAGGTTCCGGGAGGTTGATAGAGAGATCCACAGATGCTGCTAATGGACTATAAATGCACTATTCATAATTGAATGGTGCTTTTTTCTTTATACCACTTTAGCTTTACGGACTATCTTCGCCAGTAGATCCGGAAAGAATCTCTTCAGATAGACGGCTAGTACTTCTTTACCGCCTATGGCTTTTTGCTTTTTCTGTTTTTCAATGGCGGAGAGCATCTTTTTGGCGAAAACAGCGACATGCATTCCATTCTTTGTTGCTTCATCCATTGTTCCCTGCAACGAACCGTCTCCGGTAACCGCATTAATAGAAATCTCAGTTTGTATAAAACCCGGACAAATGATGGTAACCTTAATGTTCTGACTGAATACTTCTGCCCGTAATGCATCAAAAAAACCATGCAAAGCATGCTTGGCACCTGCATATCCGCTTCTCATAGGAGCTCCGAATATTCCCATAAGGCTGGACACCACAGCAATATGTCCTCCTTTATTTCTGATCATATAAGGTAGGACAGCCTTTGTAAGAGCTACTGTACCAATATAATCAATATCAATAAGCTGTTTATCCACTTCAATATGCGTTTCTAGAGCTAACGAACGTTGCGAAAGTCCGGCATTGTTAATCAAAATATCAATCTTTCCGAACGGCTCCATTGCTTTTGCTGCAACGGAAGGCATTTCTTTATAATCTTTAAGATCTAAAGGGATTACCGCATACCGATCTTTATTCAAACCAGCTTTCCCAACCACCGAATGAAGCTGTTCTTCTTTTCTGGACGAAAGAATAATCTTTGCATTGCTGCTCTTTGCCAGGTTTTTTACCAGCGCTTCTCCGATGCCTGATGATGCTCCTGTGATCCAGATAACTTTTTCATCAAAATAACTGCTCATACCCAACCATATTATTAAGTTTATAATCCCGCAATGTATTTTCCGGCTTTCATTCCTGAAAAAATACAGCCGCCCAAAAAAGTACCTTCCAAAGCTCTGTAGCCATGCATTCCGCCTCCTCCAAAGCCCGCCGCTTCTCCTGCAGCATAGAGCCCTTCAATGATACTGTCATCTTCTCTCAATACCTGACCGTTCAGATTGGTTTTTATTCCGCCCAATGTTTTACGGGTTAAAATATTAAGACGTACAGCGATCAAAGGCCCGTTTTCAGCGTCTAAGATCTTATGGGGAGAGGCTACACGCCCTAATTTATCCCCTAAATAATTTCTGGTATTCCGGATGTAATTAACCTGAGTATCTTTAGAAAATTTGTTGTCCAGTTCTCTGTCTCTGGCTTCAATCTGAGCTTTTATTCTTTCATAATGTAAAAGTTTATTTCCGGCAAGTTCATTCATTCTTTTCACAAGGTCTTCCAGATTGTCTGATACAATAAAATCTTTTCCGTGCTCTTTAAAAGCTTCTACAGGACCAGGGGCTTTTTTACCAAAAATACGCTTCAGAAAAAGAGGGTAGTCTTTATTGGTAATATCCGGATTCTGTTCTGAGCCGGAAAGCGCAAATTCTTTTTTAATAATTTTCTGGGTCAGAATAAACCAGGAATAGGAAAATCCCGTTTCCTGAATATATTTTAAAGTTCCCAATGTATCAAATCCCGGAAGAAAAGGAGCGGGAAGCCGTTTCCCTTTGGCATCAAACCATAAGGAAGATGGTCCCGGCAGGATACGGATTCCGTGGTTTGGCCATATAGGATTCCAGTTTTGCAAGCCTTCTGTGTAATGCCACATTCTGTCTGGATTTATAATGTGAGCACCTGCATTTTCTGCAATGCCAATCATTTTCCCATCTACATAAGCAGGAACGCCGCATATCATATTTTCAGGTGCTTTTCCCAGCCTTTCCGGCCAGTTTTTCCTTACCAGCTCATGATTGGCACCAATTCCTCCGGAAGCGATGATGATGTTCGGAGCGGTGTATTCAAAAGTGGAAATGATATTTCTGTTGGTCTCAGCTCCTCTTTCTTGCGTGTCATTTTCCAGAATATCTCCTTTAACCCCTTTTATTTTCCCGTTTTCTTCTGTAAGTTCGGTGACGCGATGTCTGAATTTCATCTGAAGCAGCCCTTTTTGCTGAGCTTCATAAGCTTTTTCCACAAAAGGTTTTACTACGCCCGTACCGGTTCCCCAACTGACATGAAAACGCGGTACGGAATTTCCATGACCTGTAGCCGAACCATCACCACGTTCTGCCCAGCCTACCATAAACATAAGTCTGATCCCCAGTCTGGAAATGTATCGATACTTTTCACCAGCTGCAAATTTCAGGTAAGCTTCAGCCCACTGGCGGGGCCAGTAGTCTTCCGGACGGTCAAATCCGGCAGTTCCTTTCCAGTCCTGTAATGCCAGCTCATAGGAATCTTTAATTCCCATTCTTCTTTGCTGGGGCGAATTGATCAGAAATAATCCTCCGAATGACCAGAAAGCCTGGCCGCCAATATTCTGCTCCGTTTCCTGATCCAACAGCAGTACTTTTTTTCCGCTATTTGTAATTTCCATGGCAGCAGTAAGCCCTGCCAGTCCGGTTCCGATGATGATGGCATCAGGCTGGAATCTTTCTTCCATTGTTAAAAGTGTTTTTATTCAGCAATACGTTCTATAAATGTATAAAATTATTTGTTACCGGATTACATATTAAAAAATCAATACACATCCTTACAGCAATTCAGCCATGAACTCTAAACTTTTCCTCTTATCTTTGCGAAAAATAGAAGTATGAAGTATTTGTTTATCATGGCATGTCTGGTCTGTTCGGTTTTCAGCCAGGCACAGCAAAAACAGGATCCGTGGAAAGACAGCCAGCTTATGGACCCTGCTTTACTGGCCTCCAGAATTGAAAAGCATACAACAAAAGATCTGGTGATCATCTCAGTTGGCCCTGAAGCTATCATCAAAGGTTCTGTAGATATTGGACCGACCCATGAACCTGAAAATCTGGAAAAACTAAGAAATTATCTTAGAGATATTCCTAAGAACAGAGAAATTGTGATTTACTGTGGATGCTGTCCTTTTGTAAAATGCCCTAATATACGTCCGGCTTTTGCGTTACTTATGGAAATGGGCTTCAAAAATGCGAAGCTTTTAAATCTTCCGAAAAATATTAAAACAGACTGGCTGGATAAAGATTACCCTACCAATGATTAATATGAAGACCTTCTGTACCATCCTGTTTTTTAGCCTGTTTTCAGGATCTGCCACTGCTCAAAATACAATAGAAATAGGAAAAAAAGCTCCGGAAATCATAATGAACAGGGCAGATGGCACCTCATTCTCTCTTTCTGCATTAAAAGGTAAGCTGGTTCTGATTGACTTCTGGGCAACATGGTGTGCTCCATGCGTAGAGGAACAGCCCCTGCTGAAAACGATGTATGAATCTTATTCGGAACAGGTGAAAAACAATCAGTTTGAAATTCTGGGAGTCTCTTTAGACAAGAATAAGGAAAGCTGGCAGAAAGCAATTGACAGGTTTGGTATCAACTGGATACAGATCAGCGATTTAAAATTCTGGAAAAGCCCGGTAGCAAAACTCTATGAGGTAGATGAACTTCCTTTTAATGTTATTATTGACCGCGAGGGTATTATTTTAGCAAAAAACCTTCACGGTAAGCAGCTTGAAGATTTTATAAGAGAAAAACTTAAGTAAGAATTAAGATAATAGAATTTCAAATAATGTAGAGAACAGTATTTATTTGCTGTTCTTTTTCTATCTCTGAATGCAACAGCAAAGACCGGAAAAAATAAACGTTTTCTATTAGAATTACCAACACATTTTTCACGAATGTATCAATTTCACATCAATTATGCTGACAGATATTATTAAACCACACCTTACCGTTATTTTCTGTGGAATCAATCCCGGGTTGAAATCATCCAATGACGGCCATCATTTTTCAGGAAGGAGTAACCGTTTTTGGAAAGTACTCCATCAGTCAGGATTTACACCTTATGAAATAGAGGCGGTGAATGACACGTCTCTTCTGGATTTCGGATATGGATTGACCACTGCTGTGGCAAGAGCAACCTCCCGTGCAGATGAGCTTGCTAAGGAAGAATTTGATGAATCTCTGGAAAGTTTTAAATCAAAAATTACAGCCAGCCAACCGAAATATATTGCTTTTCTTGGCAAGGCGGCCTACCAAGCTTTTTCTAAAAAGAAAGAAATTACCTGGGGCGAACAGCCTGAAAATTTCTGTGGATCAAAAGTTTGGGTTTTGCCTAATACCAGCGGCTTAAACCGTGGTTTTTCTCTTGATAGTCTCATTACGCACTATAAAGCGTTTTATGATTCGGTTTACAAATCCTGATTATGCTTTATTGGGCTTGCTTACATATTTGTTTCCCTTGACAAAAAAACGCCACGGCAAAAGAGCATCTTCCTGTGCGTAAGCAACACCAATACGGGGGCCTGCAATAATTTCGTCGGATGAATACGAAATACCATGGTCTTCAATCCATATCTCGTTTTCCGTTAAATCCTTCCTGTTGAATAACCGGTCTATTCCCAATGCTTTGGATGCTGATCCCGGTCCTGCAGAAATGGATGGCTTAGTGGCGGGCATATTTCGTCTCAATTCCATAATTTCTTTGCCGATCAAAGGTTCTATCGCTCTTACCAGAACTGCATGAGGCTCATCCTGCACAGAAGTCACAACATTGAAAAGATGGTGGATTCCGTAGCATAGATACACGTAAGAAACTCCGCCCTCACTGTACAATGTTTCAGTACGGCCTGTACGCCTGCCTCCGTAAGCATGGGAAGCTTTGTCATGTACGCCAAAATAGGCTTCTGTTTCTACAATGATTCCGGCCGTAGTTTCACCATTGATCTCAGTGAAAAGTACTTTTCCCAAAAGATCCTGCGCTATAAAGAGAACGTCGGGATTGGAATAATAGGAGCGTGGTAGTTTCATGAATGATTTTAGAAATTATTCACTCAAATGTAATAATAATCTTATAAAAATAGAAGTTATCAGAAATATAACATAGAAAAGGTACCACAAAAATCACATTTCATAAATTAGTGATTAATTTGGCACATGCATTGTTACTTTTAAACTACATCATTTTACACCACTATAAAAATT
The DNA here is from genome assembly GCF_900108365.1 of Chryseobacterium culicis. GTDB lineage: Bacteria > Bacteroidota > Bacteroidia > Flavobacteriales > Weeksellaceae > Chryseobacterium > Chryseobacterium culicis. Next base: position 678,103 of record NZ_FNWQ01000002.1, read on the forward strand.
TATAGGTTTTGACACTTATTTTCCCCGGATTGCACCGGGGAATTTTTATTAAGCCAAGTATTCGGCTCTGTAATTTTCAATTTCTTCCACAGTCTTAATCAGTCCATTTCCTAAGAGTCTGTACCCTTCATCTGTGATCAGAAAGTCATCTTCTACGCGAATTCCACCGAAATTTCGGTATTCATTTACTTTATCATAATTAATAAAGTCTGCATTTCTGCTTTCAGCCTGCCACATGTCAATCAAATCAGGAATCATGTAGATACCCGGTTCAACCGTTACCACAAATCCGGATTCCAGTTCTTTTCCTAAACGTAAAGATTTCAATCCAAATGTTTGGGTATCTTTAGGTTCCTCCTCCGTGTAGCCGATATACTGTTCTCCAAGATCTTCCATATCATGTACATCAAGACCCATCATATGTCCTAACCCACACTGGAAAAACAGGGTGTGAGCGTGTTTTTTGACCGCTTCTTCAGCATTTCCTTTCATTAATCCAAGCTCAATAAGACCTTCTACCAGATTCTGGGCTGCTTTCAGGTGAATGTCTTTGAAACGAACGCCCGGCTTCAAAAGACTCTGGGCATTATTAAAAGCATTCAGAACGACTTCATACATTTCTTTTTGCTTGGTTGTAAAAGCTTTGCCTACAGGAAACGTTCTGGTAAGGTCACCGGCATATCCCATTGCAGTTTCCGCTCCTGAATCATTCAGGAAAAGATCTCCGTCTTTCATGGTATTGAGACGGTAGTGGTTGTGCAGGATACCTCCGTTTACCGTTACAATGGGAGGATAAGACATATGGCATTCTTTATTGGCTGCAAGGTACTGAATGGCATTGGCAATTTCATATTCCTTTACTCCCGGCCTGGCCAGTCGCATCGCAAGCAAATGCATTTCATTAGAAACTGTAACGGCTTCTTCTATCTGTACAATTTCACGGGTTTCTTTAACAGAACGCTGCTTTACAACAGCTTTAATCATTTCTACAGAAGGCTGTAAGGCTGAAATTGTAATTCCAAGAAGATCTGAAAGCAAAATTTTATTGGCAGACTGGTAGGGAGGGAGATAATGCACTTTTCTGCCTGAAGCCAGTGCTTTTGCAAGATATGAAGACAGTTCCGTATATGGCAAGATTTCCTGTACTCCAGATTTCAGACTTTTTTCTTTCAGGGTTTCCTGTCTGCCCATCCACACAATATCATCAATACTCAATTCATCGCCGAAAATGATGGTCTTATCTTCATCAATGTCAACAACTGCTGCTATACGCGGCTCCTGAATTCCGAAATAGTATAGGTACGTGCTGTCCTGACGAAAATAATAAGGATTATGCTCAAAGTTCACGGGATTTTCTATATTTCCCAAAAACAATAGAATTCCGTTTTCTACATTGGTTTGTAATACGGTTCTTCTCTCCTGATAGGTGGCTGCTGAAAACATAGTAGGAATAGTTTTTTATTTAGAGGTTTAATGTACGATTTGTATCGCTGAAAGACTTCTTTGTTACAAGAAAGTTTAGATTTTTATGATGGGTTCTGAGTTTATTTATGTAATTTTATCGTATTGCCTAATTTCATTATGCCATTTCAATGTACTATAAAAGCGACATCATCATTATCCGCGAATTTACTCCGGAAGAATTCCCTTTATTCTCTCATCTTTTCGAAAATGAAAATGTAACCCGGTACCTTCCGTACAAAACCCAGGAGGAATACAAAGAAATGTTCGATAAAGCATTGGCAGATTATAAAGAAGGATCCTTCAGCAGATGGGGAATATTTAATGCTGAAAACCACGATTTTGTAGGAATGTGTCTTGCAAGAGTATTCCTGGACAACCCGGAACAAATAGAAATAGGGTATACCATAGGAGAAAACTATTGGGGAAAAGGTCTCGGAACAGAAGTATGTAAAGCACTTGTTGAATACTGTTCCTCTCTTAATCACCAAAAAGATATTGTGGCTGTAACCGATCTTGACAATATCGGATCTCAAAAAGTACTTCTGAAAAGTGGCTTCAACAGAACTGAAAATCTTGCACGAGAAGACAGAGAGCTGGCTTATTTTATTTTACAGAAAGAGTAAACAGGTCTCATATTACAAATGAAAGACCGGGAATTCCCCTCCTGTGGAGGGGTGGTAAAAATTCAAAGAATTTTTGACGGGGTGGTTCTCAAACATCCACTTCGTGCTTCTTCACTATAAAACATTTCATTTATCAGATAATTTATCATAACTTGCAGAAATTATGATGTCGAAACGTTGCAAATATGCGCTTAAAGCAATGGTCAGATTAGCAAGGAATTATAACCAGGGCTTTCTGCCGACTTCCGTTATTGCACAGGACGAAAACATCCCCAAAAAATTTCTGGAACAAATTCTCCTTGAACTTAAAAGAGCCAAACTTGTCAACAGCAAACAGGGTAAAGTAGGGGGATACTACCTTCTGAAATCACCTGATGAGGTTTCACTGGCAGACATTTACCGTATTTTCGATGGACCTATTGCACTTACACCGTGCGTTTCCCTAAATTTTTATGAAGCATGTGACGATTGTGTGGACGAAGCAGTCTGCTATCTGAGAAAAGAATTAATGATTGTTCGTGAAAAGACCAGAACAAGCATGATGGAGGCTACTCTTACTAAGTTTATCGCTAAGGAATAAAATTTTTTTTATTTAAATTCTACCATTTTGATAGGAGTTATAGAATTTTATATATATTTGCAAAACTTAAATCTCAATTCAAAATGAATAACAGTCTGGAAAATGAATTCGAAAATCTTGTAAAAGAGGCTCAGGAGGCTTCTTTTCAAACCAATGCACTGCAAATACTGACTGAAAGATTTCCGGGTAGAGTAATCTTCTCAACCAGTTTCAGTTATGAGGATCAGGTCATCACTCATCTGATAAAAGATTTAAATATTGAAATATTTACCCTGGATACGGGAAGACTTTTCGAACAAACTTATGAAACATGGGCTTCTACAAAGGCCTTCTTTAAAAAGAACATCAAAGCCTACTATCCGGATATGGAAGAGCTTAGCAAGCTGGTAACAGAAAATGGTCCTGATTCATTCTATCAGTCGGTAGAGAAGAGGAAAGCATGCTGTACCATCCGGAAAGTTCATCCCTTAAAAAAAGCACTGAAAGGGTACGAAGTATGGATCACCGGTCTGAGAGCGGAACACTCTGCCAACAGACAGAATATGCCTCAACTGGAATGGGATCCGGATAATAAGATCATAAAATTTCATCCCATCCTTCATTGGACTACGGAACAGGTAACAGCATATGTAAAGGATCATCATTTACCTTATAATCACCTTCATAAGAAAGGGTTTGTAAGCATAGGATGTGAACCGTGTACCAGAGCCATCAAAGAAGGTGAAGATTTCAGAGCTGGCCGATGGTGGTGGGAAGATGCCAGCAAAAAAGAATGCGGTCTGCATATTCATCAATAAAAAATAAAAAAATGTCAATACATCAATTAAACTATTTAGATCAGCTTGAAGCAGAATCTATCTATATATTCAGAGAAGTAGCAGGTCAGTTTGAACGTCCGGCTTTATTATTCAGCGGAGGAAAGGACAGCATTGTACTGGCCCATCTTGCGAGAAAAGCTTTCTTTCATGGGAAAATCCCGTTTACATTTGTTCATGTAGACACCGGGCATAACTTTCCGGAGGTATTGGATTTCCGGGATCAGCTGGTAAAACAGCTAGATGTCAATCTCGTAGTGAGGAAGGTAGAAGATACCATACAAAGCAAAAAGCTGACGGAGGCTAAAGGTAAATTTCCAAGCAGAAACTGGCTGCAAACCTATACACTTCTTGATACGATTGAAGAATTTGAATTTGATGCATGCATTGGAGGTGCCAGAAGAGATGAGGAAAAAGCAAGAGCAAAAGAAAGAATATTCTCCGTTCGTGATGAATTCGGGCAGTGGGATCCTAAGCTTCAGCGGCCTGAGCTTTGGAATATTTTCAACGGAAAAATTCACAAAGGAGAAAATGTGAGAGTATTCCCGATAAGCAACTGGACAGAGCTTGACATATGGAATTATATCCGAAGAGAGAAAATTGCGCTCCCCTCCATTTATTTCTCTCATGAAAGAGAAGTAATCGACTTTAACGGACAGTGGCTTGCCAATTCCTCCCATGTAGTCTTAGATCCGGAAGATATTATTACCACCAGGAAAATCCGGTACCGAACCGTAGGTGACATGACCTGCACAGCAGCCGTAGAATCCAATGCCACAACAATAGATGCCGTAATCGAAGAAATTGTAGCAACCAGAATATCAGAACGCGGCGAGACCAGAATAGACGACAGGGTAACAGAAGCCGCGATGGAAGACCGGAAAAAAGGAGGATACTTTTAGATAAGCAATCAGCGATGAATAATAAGTAGTAGAAAAACAACTTTTACTTCTTAAACAGCACAATATTACTCATTGCCCATTACTCATTATTTATAATTACAATCGAATGGACATATTAAGATTTATAACAGCAGGAAGCGTAGATGACGGTAAAAGTACCCTTATCGGCAGGCTGCTTTACGATAGCAAAAGTATTTTGCAGGACCAGTTGGAAGTCCTTGAAAAGCATTCAAAAAATAAAAACGAAGACGGAGTAGATCTCGCCCTTTTAACAGACGGTCTGCGTGCAGAAAGAGAGCAGGGGATTACCATAGATGTTGCTTACCGCTACTTCTCAACAGCAAAAAGAAAATTTATCATTGCTGATGCTCCCGGGCATGTGCAGTATACCCGTAATATGATCACAGGAGCATCCAACTCAGATCTGATGGTTATTCTGATTGATGCCCGAAAAGGAGTAATCGAGCAAACCAGAAGACATTCCATCATCGCTTCTTTATTACAGTTGAAAAAGGTTGCTGTAGCCATTAATAAAATGGATATGGTAGATTATTCCGAAGAAGTTTTTGAAAACATTAAATCAGAATATTCGAAAATTGCAGAAAATCTGGGTTTGAATGACGTAAGTTACTTTCCGATCTCTGCATTAAAAGGAGATAATATCGTCTCAAAATCTTCAAGAACAGACTGGTACGCAGGGAATTCTCTTCTGGAATACCTTGAAGAAGTAACAATCAATGAAGAAAAAAATAACGGAAACCGCTTTCAGGTACAGTACGTAATCCGTCCTCAAACTGATGAACTGCATGATTACAGAGGATATGCCGGACAAATATTAAGCGGAAAATTCAAAAAAGGCGATAAAATCCACGTTCTTCCAGCAGATCTGGTTACTGAAATTACCAAAATTGAGATTAATGGTATAGAGAAGGAAGAAGCCTTTGAGGGACAGCCTGCCGTTATTCACCTTGATCATGATTTAGATATCAGCCGGGGAGATATTTTTGTTACGGAAGAACAAATTCCGGCGGTGGAAAAAGATCTTGAAATTTTGTTATGCTGGCTGGATCAGAAACCGCTGCAGCCAGGCAATAAATACCTTTTGCAGCAAAACAGCAGACTGGTAAAAGCAGTGGTAAAAGAGGTAGACTACAAGATCAACGTCAATACCCTTGTCAGAGAACAGGTGGATGGAGAAATTAAACTGAATGAAATTGTAAAAGTTACCCTCCGTACGGCACAGCCGCTGGTGTATGACAGCTTTACCCATAATAAAACAACGGGCTCGGCTATTTTGGTGGATGAAACGTCCAATTCAACGGTAGCGGCCTGTATAATTCAATAAAACAATGGCAATTTCCGATCAATTAATACAAAGAATTCATCAGACCAAACAAAATAATAGTCATGGATTCTTTGATAAAATAAAGACCAAAAAATGGGTAAAGGATCTGTATGAAACACTTTTCCTGCCTCAGAATGACAATACGGAAGATCAGCTGAAACGAAATTTTGAAACCCTGCAGGAAACACTTTCAGAACTTATCAATACGGTCACAGGAGATCAAATCCTTGCTCAGCAGCAGGCCGGAAATTTTTTTGAAGCTTTACCGGAATTATACAGCCTGCTGGTTCTCGATGCTACATCTATTGTAGAGTTTGATCCTGCTGCTGATTCTCTGGAAGAAGTGTACCTGGCATATCCGGGCTTTTTTGCCACATATGTTTACCGTATTTCGCATCAGCTCTGGAGTCAGGAATTGAAGATTTTACCGCGTGTCATTTCAGAATACGCCCATAGTAAAACCGGAATTGATATTCATCCGGGAGCAACGATAGGAAAGTCTTTCTTTATTGATCATGGAACAGGAATAGTGATCGGAGAAACAACCATTATCGGAAACAATGTCAAAATCTATCAGGGAGTCACCCTCGGAGCTTTGAATGTTTCCAAAGAAAAAGCCCATCAGAAAAGGCATCCCAATATAGAAGATGATGTGATTATCTATTCGGGAGCAACCATTCTGGGCGGGCAGACCACTATCGGAAGAGAAAGCATTATAGGAGGAAATGTATGGATTACACAGGATGTTCCTGCAAATTCTCTGGTTTACCATAAAAGCGAAATAAAAATAAAGGATAACAGTTCCTTACCGGAATCATTAACCTTTGTCATCTAAAAAAACAAAAATAAAAAGTACATTGATATGAAATTTCAGAATGCATTAGAAACGATTGGGAATACGCCCGTCGTAAAAATTAATAAGCTCTTCGGTTCAGATCATGAAATCTGGATCAAACTTGAGAAAAACAATCCTGGCGGCAGCATTAAAGACAGAATCGGATTGGCCATGATTGAAGATGCAGAAGCCAAAGGATTATTACATAAAGACAGCGTCATTATAGAGCCTACAAGCGGAAATACGGGAATAGGACTTGCTTTGACAGCCGCTGTAAAAGGATACAAACTCATCCTTGTTATGCCGGAAAGCATGAGTATAGAACGCCGTAAAATTATGGAAGCTTACGGTGCTGAATTTGTGCTTACTCCAAGAGAAAAAGGAATGAAAGGCGCTATTGAAAAAGCTAATGAATTGGCTGAAGAAACTGCCAATTCATGGATTCCGAGACAGTTTGACAATCCTGCCAATGTAAAAGTACATATAGAAACCACCGCTCAGGAAATTTTAAAAGACTTTCCGGACGGACTCGATTATATCATTACAGGAGTAGGAACCGGAGGACACATTACCGGAATCGCAAAAACGGTAAAAGAAAAATATCCTGATGTAAAGGTATTTGCTGTAGAACCCGAACTATCCCCCGTACTAAGCGGAGGAAGCCCTGCACCGCATCCGTTACAGGGATTGGGAGCCGGGTTTGTGCCTTCTATCCTGGATATTACCCTTTTAGATGGAGTGATTACAGTAGGCAAGGAGGAAGCTTATGAATACGCTGTTAATGCCGCTAAAAAAGAAGGACTTTTTGTAGGGGTATCTACAGGAGCCGCTTTAGCAGCCATCGCCAAACAATTACCGGAAATACCGCCAAACGCTAAAATCCTTACCATTAATTATGATACCGGAGAAAGATACCTTTCTGTAGAAGGACTCTTCTAAATCCTTAATTAACACCTACTTCAATGAAAACAAATATAAAATCACCAAAGGTCTACCTTATCGGTGCAGGGCCCGGCAATCCTGACCTCATCACTGTAAAAGCAGTAAAAGCTATCGCAGAAGCAGACGTCATTTTATGCGACCGTCTTGTAAGCCCGGAAATTCTGGAAACCTACGTTAATGAAAACACAGAAATCATTTATGTAGGAAAAGAATGCAGCAAAAATGCTTCCACCCCTCAGTCTCATATCAATGCTTTATTGGTGGAGTATGCCCGTCAGAATAAAACTATTGTAAGATTGAAAGGAGGAGACGTTTCCATATTTTCCAATATTCTGGATGAGTTGCAGGCTTTAAAACAAAATCATATTCCTTACGAAATTATTCCGGGAATTACAGCCGCTTTAGGGGCTGCAGCCTTTGCAGGAATGCCTTTAACAGCAAGAGGATATTCCACATCCGTCCGTTTTCTGACTTATTATAAATCAGAGATCGTAAGTGAGGAATACTGGAAAGAACTTGCCCAGACTGATGATACCCTTGTTTTCTATATGTCTAAAGGAAATCTTACCCCACTTGTTGAAAAGCTGAAAGAACTTCAGATCTCGAGTGATAAAAAAATTGCAGTCATTGAACAGGCTACAACCCCTTTCCAAAAGGTATATACCTCATCCTTTGATGATTTTAATGAAAAATTCGGAGATAAAAACTTTGCATCCCCATCATTGGTAGTGGTGGGTAAAGTTGTGAACCTCCATGAAGAATTTTCATGGCTCAAAAATGCTGAGCAGGAAGGTCTTTATTTCAAATCAGTAGAAAACGGAAGTCTCATCCCAACCACTCAAAATTTCTTTGAATATGCTGTCTGAAACTAAATTAAACGTACTAAAACAAATATCCGCAGATCTCTCCAGAGAAGAAGCCATCTGGGCCAGTGGATATCTGGCCGGAATTGCAGGAGGATCGTCACTCACAGCCGTTCTGCCGCCACAGGAAACGAGTAGTACTACACAGAATGCGGTAAAAAAAATAACGCTGGCATACGGTACGGAAACCGGAAACAGTAAAAAACTCGCTACAGCCCTTGCAGGTATCGTGAAGAAAAAAGGACTTCAGGTAAAACTGGCAGACCTTTCCCAATACAAGCCTAAAGATTTGGTTAAAGAAGAGTTCTTCTTTGTAGTCATCAGCACTCAGGGAGAAGGCGAACCGCCAGCCCTTGCCAAAAAGTTCTACGATTATATTTATGAAAATGAAATAAATCTCAGCGGACTAAAATATGGGGTATTGGCTTTGGGAGATACCAGCTATCCTTTATTCTGCCAAACCGGAGAAGATGTAGATTCGCGTTTTGAAATATTGGGTGCTCAGCGTATTATTCCATTAAAAAAATGTGATATTGATTACGAGCAGGAAGCTTCTCATTGGATAGAGCATGTATTAGACACTGTCAATAAAAATGCTGGTCAGAGTACAAAAAACACTTCAGCTCCAAAGGCTTCTACCGGAAGAAAGAAATATCTGGGAAAAGTTTCAGCCATCATCAATCTAAATGATATTACGTCTGAAAAAGAAACTTACCATATTGAAATTGAAACCGAAGAAGCGCTTGCCTACCAACCTGGTGCCGCTTTGGGAGTGATTCCATTCAATTCAAAGGAAGTAGTTCATGAAATTATTGCTCTCACAGGAATTGATCCAAAGAAACAGGTAGAAACAACAAAAATTACAGATGCTGTAGAAGAACTTCTGCACAAGCATCTTAATATCAGTTATCTCCTTAAATCCGTGGTGGCTCAATATGCAAAAATAACGGGACATTCCATCCCGGAAGTAAGATTAAGCCTTCTTGATCTGCTTAGGATTTATCCGGTAAAAAATGCAGATGAGTTTGAAGACATCATTCAGATATTGACAGCGCAAGCCCCACGTCTTTACTCAATATCTTCCTCTGTGGAAGCTCATGGTGATACGGATATTCATATTACTGTTGCCAAATCAGAATTCTTTATTGATCATCAGAAACACAACGGATTATGCAGTGGTTTTCTAAGCGAATTCAAAGAAGGAGAAGAAATAGAATTTTATATTCAGGAGGCGGGACATTTCAAACTTCCGGAAGCAAATAAAGATATCATCATGGTCGGTCCGGGAACAGGAATAGCACCTTTCAGATCATTTCTTTGGGAACGTGATGCTACAGGTGCAGCAGGAAGAAACTGGCTTTTTTTCGGCGACAGAAACTTTGTATCAGACTTTCTTTACCAGGCAGAACTTCAGGATTTTCTTAAAACTGGCAGCTTAACACATTTAGATCTTGCTTTTTCAAGAGATACCGCTGAGAAAGTATATGTTCAGCACAGGCTGGAAGAAAAAGCTCAGGAAGTATTTTACTGGCTGGAAGGCGGAGCATCGGTGTACGTATGCGGAGCCAAAGAACCCATGGCTTATGATGTAGAACAAACACTTCTTACCATTATTCAGAATGAAGGAAAACGCAGCAGAGAAGACGCCGTGCTGTATCTGGAAGATATGGAGATGAGCGGCAGATATGCTAAAGATGTGTATTAAAGAAGTATTCGTAAAAATTAAAGAAAACAGTTATGAACAATGATAAAGAAAACCTTTCACCGGTAGAAAGGATCAAAACCAGCAGCAACGGGCTCAGAGGATCTTTAAAAGAGAGCCTTGCTGATCAATTTACCGGAGCCATAAGGGAAGATGACCAGACTCTGATCAAATTTCACGGAATGTACCAACAGGACGACAGAGACCGAAGGGAAGAGCGTGTCTCCAAAAAACTGGAATGGCTGTATTCTTACATGATCAGATTAAGGCTTCCCGGCGGCTTTTTAACTCCTGAACAATGGGTAGGACTGAATGAAACAGCAGAGGATCATTCTACGGGCACCATTAAAGTAACGACAAGACAGACCATTCAGCTCCACGGTATCTTAAAATCTCATTTAAGACCTACCATTCAGAGCTTCAACCTGAAGCATCTGGATTCTATAGCGGCCTGTGGAGATGTTAACAGAAATGTAACCTGTACTGCCAATCCTTCGGAATCGCCTTTGCAGCAGGAAGCTTATGAACTGGCAGGTAAAATCAGCGAAATGTGCCTTCCTAAAACCAAAGCTTACTATGACATCTGGATTGATGACGAACTTCTGGTAGACCGTAAAGCCGAAGAGGATCCATTGTATCAGGACAGATACCTTCCAAGAAAACTGAAAATAGGAATAGCTGTTCCGCCCAATAATGATGTGGACGTCTTCATTAATGATATTGCCCTGATCGCAATTATCGAAAATGATAAAATTGTAGGGTACAATATCGCTGCAGGAGGTGGATTAGGAGCCACTCATGGAAATGAAGCCACTTACGCCCGTCTTGCATCCATCCTTGGATTTGTGGATACCGAAGAAAAAGTATTAAAAGCAGTCTACGAAATCATCACCGTACAAAGAGACTTCGGAAACAGAAGCGACCGAAAATTATCAAGATTAAAATACACGATTGATAAATTGGGTATCGACCAGTACAGAACAGAAGTAGAAAAAAGAACAGGATTCAGCTTTGAACCTGCCAGGGAATTTAAGTTTGAACAGAGAAAAGACCGTTATGGCTGGATTCAGAATCATGAAGGAAAGTGGTTCTATACGGTATTTGTAGAGCACGGAAGAATCCTTAACACCGCAGAATATCCTTTAAAATCAGGATTATTAAAAATCGCACAGACGGGTAAAGCCAATTTCCGATTTACCTGCAACCAGAACCTTATTCTGGCTGATATTGAGGAAAAAGATAAACCTGAAATTGAAAATATTTTAAAAGAACACGGAATTTCAGAGTATACCCATGGAGCAAGTGCCTTACGTAAAAACTCTGTTGCCTGCGTGGCCCTGAACACCTGTTCGCTGGCTTTGGCGGAAGCACAGCGTTATTTACCTTCTTTGGTGACTAAAATAGAACCTATTCTTGAAAAATATGGACTGCTGGAAGAAGATATTACCATCCGTATGACCGGCTGTCCAAACGGCTGCGGAAGATCTCCCAATGCTGAAATCGGATTTGTGGGCACCGCTTATGGGAAATATAATCTTCACATCGGTGGAGACCGCTTAGGAATGCGACTGAATACAAAATTTAAAGAAAACATTGGCGAAGAAGAAATTCTGACCACGCTGGATGAGCTTTTCGGAATATATGTACAGAAAAGACTTGCAGAAGAAACATTTGGTGATTTTTCATACCGTTATTTACACACCTTAAATTAATTATATGGCTAATTTTCATGATGATCTGAAAAAAAACAAAAAAACTCAACCACTTCTTTTAGGCAGACGAATGTGTATGTGTTGTTGATTCTTAAAATAACAATACAAACAAAGCTGTTTGAAGTTTTTAAATCATGGAAGTCAGCAATACTATTAATGGCTTAAACCACCCCGTCAAAAATTCTTTGAATTTTCGCCACCCCTCCAAAAGAGGGGAATTCTAAGCCCTCCAATTGTAATATTAACTAATATAGAAGACTTTCATCATAGAAGTAAAAAATTCAGACAGCTTCATTCTCAACCTAAAAAATGAAGCAAAATGAAAAACAAAAAGCAGGGAAATTTTCTGCCAAAAGCGGGTATTATCGCATTCACATTTCTATTTTTTAACCTGGCAGAAGCCCAGCAGCAGCTTATAGAGCTCAGCGGAAGCATCAAAAATACAGGTACACGCAAAGGCCTGGACTCCGTAAAAGTACAGATTGAAAACACTCAGGATACTGCATTAACGGATCAGTCCGGTAATTTTAAGCTCAGAACCAGAGTTACCATTCCGTTCCGGGTAGTCATTCAGAAAGATGGTTTCACCAGTCAGACGGTAGAAATCCTTTCACCGTCTAACAAAATAACCGTAGGACTGAACCCTCAGAACACGATCATAGACGATGTGGTAATTTCGGCCTCCAGAGTTCCGGAAAAGATATTAAGATCGCCGATAGCCATCGAAAAAATTGACATTAAAACCATCAGAGAAAGTCCAGCAGCATCCTTCTATGAAACACTTGAAAATGTAAAAGGATTACAGCTTTTGACCTCAAGTCTTACGTTGAAAATTCCTAATTCGAGGGGATTTAATTCGCCTAATAACTTCCGTTTTATGCAATTGGTAGACGGAGTAGATGTACAGTCGGCAACGTTGGGAGTACCTCTTGGAAATGCCATAGGACCTACTGAGCTGGATATCCAATCTATGGAAGTCACTCCGGGAGCCGCTTCAGCCCTGTACGGAATGAATGCCATCAACGGACTGGCAAGCTTACAGACCAAAGATCCGTTTACCTCTGAAGGAATAAGTGTTTATTTCAGAGGTGGAGTGAATCATGTAGACAATGTTAACCACAAAATAAGTTCTCTGGGAGAAAGTGCTATCCGTTTTGCGAAGGTGATCAATAAAAACTTTGCAGTGAAAGTCAATGCCTCTTATTTCAGCGGTACAGACTGGATTTCCAATAACCTGACGGATCAGAATTCAGGATCGCTTGTTACAGCCAATCCTAATTTTGCACTGGCCAATAATCCGGCAGAAGACCTTTGGAATAAATACGGTGACGAAAGAAACAACCGTGTCGCTGTAAAAGTGGATTACAATGGGAAACCTACTACATTCAACGTTTCAAGAACAGGCTATCTGGAGAAAGACCTGGTAAGTCCGGATGTGAAAAATATTAAGTTTGATGCTGGATTATACTACCGTTTCGGAGATCAGTGGAGAACTTCTTATGTGTATCGTTACGGCTTACTGGACGGAACTTTTCAAAGAGGAAATAAAATCCGTCTGCAGAACGCTACTGTTCAAAACCACAAGATAGAGCTGACGGGAAAAGAACTGACTTTCAGAGCGTATGTATCTATAGAAAACACGGGAGATTCCTACAATCTTAAACCTTTGGCAGATAACCTTGATCTCACCAATCTTTCCAATACCAACTGGAAAAATATATTCCAGACCGCCCTTCAGAACAACCTGAATGCAGGTGCCAATCTTAACGACGCATTCATCTTAGCCCGTCAGGAAGCAGATAAGAACAGAGCTGTACCGGGAACGCAAGCCTTTGAGCAGCTCAAAAATACCATTATCGGAATCAATAACTGGGATTCCGCGAATGGAGGGGTAGCAGGGGCTCCGTCAACGGGAGGAGCAAAACTTGAGCAGAAATCCCGCTTTTATCAGGGGGAACTTACTTATGATTTCAGCAGATTTGTGAAAATCTTCAATCTTCTTGCAGGCGTAGATTACCGTTTGTACAGTATTACTCCGGATGGGAACAATTTTGTTGACTTTAACCGTCCTGTTAATGAGAGAAATATTCCTTTAGCCAACGGTACCTTTGGAAAAGATGTTATTTATCAGAAATATGGTGCTTTTGCACAGATTACCAAGCTTTTCTTTGATGATAAATTAAAAATCAATGCTGCTTTACGTATCGACAGAAATCCGGAATTTGAAGCGAAACTGAACCCGAGAATCAGTGTGGTTTATTCTCCGGTTAAAGAACATAATTTCAGAGCTTCATTCCAGAACGGCTACCGTTTTCCATCACTGTTTGAAGCTTTATCATTTGTAAATAACGGAAATGTAAGAAGGGTAGGCGGCCTTTCCAAAGTAAATGACGGATTGGGCTATCTGGAAAATTCCTATACGCTGGCTTCCATTGATCAGTTTACCTCAGCAGTGAACAAAGATATAGATGCGGGAAAAACCCAGGCTCAGGCCGCTCAGGATAACAAGCAGCTTTTAACCGTAGCCAGTCTGCAGAAATTACAGCCGGAAAAAATCAATTCATTTGAAGTAGGGTATAAGTCAACTTTTTTCAATAATAAGCTGGTGCTTGACTGGGATTTCTATTACAACATTTATGAAGGATTTCTTGGACAGGTAGAAGTGGCTGTTCCAAAAAACAGTCAGGTAGGAAGCAATGCTGCTGTACTTGCAATGCTTGACAGAAGCAAACAGGACCGATACAGGGTGTATACCAACAGCAACAGTACCTACAAAAGCTATGGAACCTCTTTAGGAATCCGTTATAATATCACAGGAAACTATAATGTAAATACGAATGTTTCTTATAATAATCTTGCCTCTAACAATGCTTCAGATTTATTTATCACCGCTTTCAATACCCCGAAATGGATGGTGAATGTAAGTGTAGGAAACAGGGAGATTGTTAAAAATATAGGATTTACCCTTGTGGCAAGATGGCAGAGCGGTTTTATGTGGGAAAGTCCTTTAGCATCCGGAGCAATTCCTGCATACTACACCCTTGATGCTCAGGCCACCTGGAAGCTTCCGGAAATTCGTGCAAACATTAAAATAGGGGCTACCAATCTTCTGAACAGACGTTATTACCAGTATGCAGCGGGTCCTGAAATCGGAGGGCTATATTATCTCGCTTTTACTTATGACTTAAAACTGTAATCAGCATGAGCAATTCATTATATCCCATATTTTTAAAACTTGAAAATCTTTCCCTGCTCATCATTGGCGGCGGCAAGGTTGCTCTCGAAAAACTGGAATCTGTACTGGGCAATTCACCGGAAACTTCTATTAAACTGGTAGCAAAAGAGATTATTCCCGAAGTGAGAACCTTACAACATCAATTTTCTAATATAATCTTACATGAAAGAGCATATGATGATCATGATTTTAATGGTGCCGATCTTGCTATTATTGCGGTCAATGATATTCAATTAGCAGGGGAAATCAGAGAAAAGGCCCAGAAAAAAAATGTACTGGTCAATATTGCAGACAAGCCGGATTTGTGCGATTTTTATTTAGGTTCCATTGTCAGAAAAGGAAGTCTTAAAATTGCGATTTCCACCAATGGAAAATCTCCTACCATTGCTAAAAGATTACGGGAAACCTTTACAGAAGTGATTCCTGATGAAATGGATCACGTCCTGGATAATATGCAGCATATAAGAAATCAGCTGACAGGGGATTTTAATTATAAAGTAAAAGAACTTAACAAAATCACGACAGCATATCTGTCTGACGGAGAGGCTTCCTCAAAACCTGATAGAGAAATTGAAAAGCTGATTAATATAACCAAAACCGCACAGAGAAAAGCCAATATTTACCTTGCCATTATAGGAGTATTGCTTCTTTTGGGGTTATTCGGACTTGTGGTATACCAGTTTAATCTTGCCGGTGATATTCAGTATTTTTTAAATAAGGACGGACATATTTTTTATTGGATGCTGTTTGCCGGTTTTATGGCAGAAATTGTCGCGGGATCTATGGGCATGGGCTATGGTGTGATCTGTACTACTATTCTTTTACTGTTGAATGTGCCGCCTCCCGTTGTAAGTGCAAGTATTCACTCTGCAGAATCTTTTACCACGGCAGCTGGAAGCTTCAGTCATTACAAACTGGGAAATGTCAACAAAAAAATGGTATGGGTATTATTCCCGCTGGCTGTTGTAGGTTCTGTAATCGGGGCTTTGACTTTGTCTCATTATGGCGAACATTACGCTCATATTGTTAAGCCCATTATTGCCTGCTACACGTTATATCTTGGGATTAATATCTTGAGAAACGCCTTCAAAGATAAAAAATCAGGACGAGTTAAAACCAAACGAAGAACCAATCTCAGGGTATTAGGATTGGCAGGAGGTTTTATTGATTCTTTTGCAGGAGGCGGATGGGGTCCACTGGTAACCGGAACACTGATTAAGGAGGGCAGAATTCCCCGTTATGTAGTAGGAAGTTCTACCGTTGCCAAATTTTTACTGACCA
The DNA here is from genome assembly GCF_900108365.1 of Chryseobacterium culicis. Classification (GTDB taxonomy): domain Bacteria; phylum Bacteroidota; class Bacteroidia; order Flavobacteriales; family Weeksellaceae; genus Chryseobacterium; species Chryseobacterium culicis. The sequence continues at coordinate 694,402 of NZ_FNWQ01000002.1, forward strand.
TCACAAGTGCTGTTACATTTATTATTACAATTGGCATTCATCACTGGAATATTGTTTTAGGACTTTTGCTGGGTGGTGTTTTCACAGCGCCGTTTTCTGCTATGCTTACTTCCAAACTTCCGACAAAGAAAATGTTTGTGGCAGTAGGAATAGTGGTGATCCTGATGAGTCTTGTTACCATAACAAAATCAATTTTATCATAAACCTTCGGAAAAAGGTGTGTTTTAATTAAACGCAAAGATTTTAATGTTTTACCTGAGTTTGAGGATCAAAGGGGAAAATCAATGATGCCGTCTATTGACAATGTCATTACTCATTTTCAGTAAAAATCTGAAACCATTAAAACTTTGCGTTTTTTATTTTAATACTTTAAGATATTAATGTTCCTTTACTCAATCAACGCAAACTGAATCTCTATTTCTCCAACTCAGAAACAACTGCTTTAGCCATTTCTTTAGAGCTGAAAGGGTTTTGTCCTGTAATGAGACTGCCATCAGCCACCACATTGGAGGTCATAGGAATCAGTGCTTTTTTGTAGTGTACACCACGCTCCTTAAGAGCTGCTTCAAGATTAAAGGGCACTTCATTTTTTCTTCTGGCTAATGTTTCTTCAAACCAGTCAAATCCAGTGATATTCCGGCCTTTAATCATATACTCTCCGTCTGAAAGCCGTACATTCAGTAAGCCTCCGACACCGTGACAGATTGCAGCTACCACTTTATTATTTTCGTAGTGATTTCTGAGGATTTCCTGTAAAGTTACATTGTCAGGAAAGTCATACATCGTTCCGTGCCCTCCTGTAAGATAAATACAGTCGAAAGATTTATCCTTTATCTCATCAAGACTTCTTGTATGAGCCAGTTCGTTCATAAATTCCGGATTTTCATAATATTTTTTTGAAATCGTATCAAGTACGAGTGGTTTCAGGCTTTCCGGATCAACAGGAGCATTTCCTCCTTTAGGAGAAGCTATGGTAATTGCCCATCCTTTTGTTTTTGCTGATTCGTAAATATGGGTAAGTTCGCTCAGCCATACTCCGGTTTTAAGATGGCCGCTGGCATATTGATCTACGTTTGTTACAATTAATAAGATATTTTTCATCGCGGGATCATTAATTAAAAGATTTTCTGAATTCCAGTGGAGAAACTGTAGTTTGGTTTTTAAATAAACGGTGAAAAGACTGAGGATGTTCAAATCCTAAACGGTAAGCAATCTCAGAAACAGACATTCCGGTGGTAGACAGCATCTCCTTTGCTTTTTCAATCACTCTGTTCTGAATATGCTGCTGTGTTGTCTGCCCGGTATGCACTCTCAGCATATCACTCAGATAATTAGGACTTATATGCATCTGTGCAGCCACTAACTGTACTGTTGGAATGCCGTTAATCAGCAGTTTTTCATTTTTAAAATAATCATCAAGTAAAGCTTCAAGCTGGGTTAAAAGATCATGATTCGCTTTTTTCCGGGTTAAAAACTGGCGGTTGTAGAATCTGTCACAATATTTTAGGAGCAAATCTATGTTGGAGACCAATAAATCCTGGGTAAAACCATCCATATTGGTTTCTATCTCTCTGCTGATATTATTTATGATGTCCGTTACAGATTTTTCCTCTTTTTCTGAGAGATACAGGGCTTCATTAGCCATATAGGAGAAATAGCCATAATCTTTTATGGTGCGGGCTAAAGGATATCCGTGCAGAAAATCAGGATGAATAACAAGTACATTTCCTTTCACCTCAGAGAGCAGAATGTCTTCAAAATGAAGAACCTGATGGGGAGCAATAAAATACATGATTCCATCCTCAAAATCATAATAATGCTGTCCGTATCTGCATCTTCCTGCACAGTCTTTTTTAAGGGAAATGACATAGAAATCTGTGGTTACCGCACTCAGAATGGTTTCCGGATCTACATGTACTTGATTAAAATCAAACACGCTCACCAATGGATGGGAAGGCTTTTTCAGCTTTAGGTATTGGTGTAATGCGGTGATGGAGGTTATTTTTTCAGGAGCCTTCATTGTCTATCTTTTTTTACCACCCCGTCAAAATTCTTTGATTTTTCATCCCTTCAGCAGGAGTAGGATTTTAAAGACTTTCGTCTGGATGTTTCTGTCTCTAAGTTAGTTATTTCAGCAGGATTATCCTTCTGCAGGCTGTTCTTTTTTGATCTGTTCAATTCCCTGTCTGTATGGAGTTACCGTAAATCCGGGAAATCTTTTTCTGAATTTTGAATCGTCAAACAGATTATCATACTGATATCTTGGAAGCAGTTCCAATAATTCTTTTGCATTTTTATTGAATAAAGATCCTATTGTAAAAGCAATTTTCGGAATAACTGAATACCTGAATTCTCTTCCATACATCTGAGAAGCCAGTGCTATAAATTCTTTATAATTCAGTTGATGATCATCTACCGGTAAATGCCATGTCTGCCCGTAAGCATCGGGAGTATTTCCGATTAAAGCGGTTGCCCGGCTGGCATCAGGTGTCCAGATAAGGCTTCGCAGCTTATCATCTCTCAATGGGACTTTCAGTTTCTTACCTTCTTTAATGGCACTGAAAATAAAACTATTCGTAATGCTCTGTGTTTTTCCGGGACCATAAAATTCCGGTGCTCTGCAAATAACAGCTTCTATTGTTCCGGCCTCCATCTCTTTTAAAAGCATTTCTGTCATTTGCTTTCTTACTCTTCCTTTTCTTCCCACAGGATCAAATCGGGTTTCTTCTGTTAAAACCTCATTACTTTGAGGATACATATAGGTATTATCAAAAAACACCAGCTTGGTACTATTTATTTTACAGGCTTCAATAACATTTTTCATGATGTTCAGAAACTGTTTCTCCCAAAGCTCCGTATCCATAGGAAGACCCAGGGTAAAGTAAGCAATTTCGCTTCCTTTTACTGCTTCAACCGCCTTTTTTCTGTCTGATAGATCTGCGGAAAAAATAGTGTCCGTATCATTCACTTTTTTGGCATTTCTACTGACAATACGGATGTCCGAAGTATAATTTCTCTTCAGTTCTCTTGCCAGTTCTTCGCCAATCTGTCCATTGGCTCCCAGTATAGTTTGCATCTTTTTTCTATTTTAAGGTGATGTATTGCATTGAAAATAAACAGAATATTTTCAGTTGCTTTTATTGATGATGCAAAATTCGGGCATAATTATAAAAACAGGGTAGCTGAATCTATGAAAGATGTAACATAATCTCAGATAACGGGAAAAACCGGAAAAATAAAGATCACAATACGAAAATATCAGAGTTCTTTTTCGCTTTCTTTACTTTCCCGGTTCTTACAATGTTCTTTTATGATTTTCTGTCCAAAGCCAGATAATTGTCATTCATTCTACTGATCAGAATATAAAATAATCCTGCGTAGATCATCTGAATGCCCATTGCTTCCCAGTTTTCTACAGTGCTGCTTCCAAAAAGCAACAGGATAATCAGAGAACTTCCGGCTATTGCAGCAATACGGGTTTTACAACCAATGGTCAACAGTAATCCGATAAAAAATTCCAGAAAGGGAAGGGTGACTCCAAAGAGATGTACCAATGGCTGGGGAAGCCAGCTTGTTTCAAAACCTTTCATCATTCCCGATGCAAAGTCCTGCAGTTTAACGAGACGAACCAAACCGTGTCCCAGGAAATTGATTCCCATAGATACACGAAGGAAAAAATAGGCTGTTTTTGTATTTTTTGTATTCATAGAGATGTTTTTGGATGGAGGACAGAAGCATAAGCTGTGGGTTATATAGTTTATAAAAGTACTTTGTAACCACATATCAAGCCTCCGTTTTCATTACTTATTATTATATTTTTCTTCACTGTTGTCAACAGGAGTATTGGGATCATTCATTATCATTTTAGCAATGTCATCTTTTCTCATAAAAGCGACACCCTGCTTTGCTTTGACATACTTAATAAACTTCTCCATTGCATGTACCATGGCAGGAGTTCCGCCAATTCTGTCATGAAAACTGATGCTCATCATTCTTCTCTTTGATGCTCCTTCCTCATACAGTTGGTCAAATTCAAATTTCAGCTGTGCCAGAAACTGATCAGGGCTCCAGTGTTTCCCTTCAATATTGACAATGTCATTATTACGCAAGGTATAAGGAATGACAACCAATTTTTTCCCGTTTACTTTGGTAATGAAAGGCTCATCATGGCTTAAGTCATCGATATGATACAGAAACCCAAGTTCCTGTAATACCTGAAGGGTATTCGGACTTCTTCTGAGCCAGTTGGCGTTATAACCTACAGCTTTCTGACCTGTAATCTTTTCAACAACGTCTACACCTTCTTTCACAAAATTCAGCTCATCAGTATAATTTTTATTCCACTGATGGTCCCAGGCAATACCATGGGCTGCAATTTCATGCCCTCCGTTGGCTATGGCTTTGGCCACTTCAGGATACCTTTCGGCAGCTGTTCCTACTACGTGGGATGTTACTTTAATATTATATTTTTTCCATAAATCCAGCATACGGTAAATGCCTTCATTCGCTCCATAGCGATACCAGCTTTCTGCCGGAAGATCGGGGTGTCCTGCAGGGAGGGGAGTTCCGCTGAAAGGGCTTTCTGCACCTTCCGGCTGGCCTCCTGTTTCAAACTGCATTGACACGGAAATAACCAATTGAGCTCCATTAGGCCAGTACTTTTTAGTTGAGACCTGTGGTGTATGCTGCTGCTTTTTATCTGTTTTATCACCGTTGTGAAGATCAGAAAAGGACATTAAAACGATTGCTGAAGCAACCAGCAGTACGGATTGTTTTATGTGTTTCATTTTGAATATATTGACAGGACAAAGTTCATCAATAAACCAACATAATTTATTGTAAAAATTAATGGTAAATTTGTAAAAATCCATTCTTTTTATGAAGCGAATTGTCAATTTCAATTCTTTTAATGTTTTCACTGTTGAAAAGGAAACCTGGGATATAGAATATCACAATCATAACTTTTATGAGCTGGTGATTATCGAAAATGGAAAAGGGTTTCATCATCTCAACAGTATTACTTTTCCTTACAAAAAAGGAGATATTTTTTTCCTGAGACCCAGCGACGGTCATGAATTTTCTATTAAAAGCAAAACAAAATTCATTTATATTAAATTTACGGAGCAGTATATCTGGGAAAATCTTTTGTCTAATAAAAAGAATGAGCTCAAAAAAGTAATTCAGCTGCTGATGGAAGATCATTCTTTCGTCTGTGAATCAGTGATTAAAAATAAAACAGATAGGGAACACCTGTTACAGCTTGCCCGGATTCTTCTGTACGAATTCAGTCACAAGAACACGTATAATAAAGAAATTACCACCGATATTTTCTCAGGGATTATGACCATCATGATCCGAAACATCATGAATGCCAGCACCAAAAAGTGGATTGTACAAAATGCAAGCAGAATAGAGAGAATCCTGTATTATATTAATGTCAATGCTTTGGATGCAGATAAAATGAAAATTGAAAATCTTGCCAAAGAATTTATGCTTTCACCCAATTATATCAGTATGTATACCAAAAAGCAAACAGGCTTCTCTGTACAGCAGCATGTTATGCAGCAGAAAATAAAAACAGCAGAAAAACTTTTACTCCAAAGTCATTACAACATCAGTGAGATTGCAGATAAGCTGGGCTTTAATGATGCGAGTCATTTTAATAAAATATTCAGGGCCTATAAAGAAATGTCTCCTTCAGAATTTAAAAAGAAATCTGTAGGAAAAACAGTAATTTAAATCCCATTTTACCTGAGGATTCCTATTGCTTTTAATGCACTGGATGTTAAAAAAATATCATCAAAAACAGTAAGTGATTCTACATCATTAAATCCTGAAGGGATCAGATCATTTTTATTAAAAGACAATTCAATTGAGGGGTCATATTCAGTAACAATTCTCACTTTTGAATATCCGTTGTAATCTACTTTGAATGCTTCAAATATACAGTTCTGCTCCGCTTTCTGATATTCGGCATATTCTTCAAAACCAGTAGTATCGGTTCTTTTTCCGTTATTATGATCCAGGGATTTCCATTCAGAATAGTTTTTGGGTTCTTTCAGGATATTTCCTTTTTTATCCACGGGAACAAACATTCCAAGAGTCAAACGCTTCTTTAAAAAATTGGCATAATTGTTCATCAGATTCAGAATCTGAAGATCGGCATATCCTTCATGCGAATAATATTCCAGCACGAAAGTTGTCATAGGAATCAGCTTATGAGAAGCATCAGTTGGCATATTGAATCTTTACTTTTTTGGGCGATAAAAATAGTATTTTTATTTACGCTACCCAACGGAAGCAGTTGATTAGGATGGAATTTATACCCATTCTGAATAACAATAACTTTAGGACCAACTCTTATTTTTGATTATTTTTGAAGAGATAACTAATAAACCTAACTGCTAAAAAATATAAATATTTTACAGCCACCCAATACAATATGCTGAACAAGATACTATTGGCATCTGGCATTTTCCAGTGCTTTTTTTACAATATCCAGGCTCAAAGTGCCGGAGCTCAACCGGTTTACACCTCAGAATGGGGACATCTTTATCGCGAAAACGGAAAAAATAAAGATATTATGGGAATATTTTCCACGGAAGCTCCCGTTTATATTTTAGATTCTACCCAAACCCAATACAAAGTACAGGTCAGCAATGGAGATATTGGTTTTATAGACCGCCAGCCGCTCCAGAAATCCATGCGGGGTAAGAAGTCTGCTGGTGAGCCCGAACAGTATTTCTACAGAGGATCACAGGGGTATCAATGCCCGCATTTTTATGTGCAGGTATCTGAACTCCGTGTTAGAAAGGCTCCCACTACAGAAAGCTCAGCAACGAGAAGAGCAGCCCTAAATGAAATGGTCTGTATTGATTATGTTCCTTTATATCAGGATGGCTGGGTATATGTGGGTGATCATTTCCACGAAAATCCCGAGTATATTCAAATGAAGTATCTAGGAAACGAACTCACTTATGATAAAGTTCTGAAAGAATATCTGTCCGTGAAGGGTAAAAACAAGGAAAAAGAACTGGCTCAGGCAGGAAGATTACGTGAAATGGCATGGACTGAGGATAAAAACCTTAAACAGGCATTACAGTACTGGAAAGAATCTTACACCCAGGCAGGCATAGAAAACCCAAAAGTAGATATTGATTTTGAACTTATTCTGGCAGAGCAATTGGCAAAAAAGCCTGAAACAGAAGTCTACGAAAAGAAGCTGAAAGCATTAAACATGCATTTTTTATGGAAGAATACACCACTTTTTGACGGGAAAATTACAGATCTCCAGGCAAAACAGCTGGAGATGCAGAAAGTAAAAGATATTCCCAACACCCCTGAGTGCGGCTGGGAACCTCAATATTTCTATAAAAGTTCTGACATGATTATAGCTTTTGAAGAATATGAAGGAAAAGTTTCCGGAAGTATTTATAAAATGTCCTTCAGCAATGGGGAAGCGGTAGTTTTAGGAAATGAACGCATGGATTCCCATTATGAGGAAAAGAACTTTGTGATGCGTTTCGGCGATTTACTCTCTTCACGCTGGATTGCTTCCCCGCACCAGTATTATATCCAGAATGGAGATGCCGGACTTTTTATTTTTACGTTTAAAGACGGAAAGCTTTTCAGCTACGAGTGTATGTTCTATTGTTAGAAAAGCTGTAATTAATTTTATGAGGAGAGGCGGGCTAAAGCCGAAGTAAATAACATCCTAAATTTCCTGCAATCGTGATTAAATTTTAAAGCTGTATCTTTACCTCACCAAACAAAATATTACACTATGTCATTTATTACACCGGAAGGAGCCAGAAAGGCTCAGCTATCCAAATCAGAAAGGGCACCTGTTGCTCATGCCATTCTCTCGGGGGAGGAAAATATTTCCAAATACAATAATGGAGTTTGTCATGATGTAGTAGCTTATGCACTGTATATGCGCGGTGCCGGAATAAGTCCTGGCCAGCTTGCGGAATCTGCAGGACAAAAGTGGTTAACATTATTCAATTATCCGGCAGGAGAAAAATGGGACGGATACACTCCCATTCCGGCAGGAAAAGCTATTGGTTTCTACAGGCTTATTGATAAGACCTTCTTTCATTCCGCCATTACCACGGGAAAAGGAAATGAAATAAGATCTGTCAACGGATTTTCATTAGGTTCTGCATGGAATGTGCCTGTAGATATGAAATGGGTGCTAGGCAAAAGAAATTCTGACGGTACCTTCAATTATGACGGAACCAAAATAGAGGTCTATATCTCTGCATTATAATAATTTATAAAAAAAAATAAACAGGCAGAAAGCAGTTTTGTTTTCTGCCTGTTGTATTTTTAGGCATCAGCACATTTCGGGCATATACCACTGATGATAAAATTATATTCCTGTGCAATAAAGTGTTCCGGCAAACTGATTTCCGGAATCGCATTTTCAATACACGTCACGGAGTGACATTCTTTACAATTAAAATGAACATGATTGTGAAAATGTTGTTCGTGGGTGCATTTCCCGCTGCACTTGGCAAAATTCACCACACCGTCTATATTGACGATCTTGTGTATAGCACCTTCGTTTTCAAGTCTTTCCAATACCCTGTAAATAGTAACTCTATTACACAGATCTCCCAGTTTTTTCTGAATATCAGAATGGGTAAGGGCCACATCTGAACCATTGATAAGGTTCAAAATCTCAGTTTTAGCATGTGTATTTCTAACCTGTTTCATATTTTAATGCAACAAAGTTGCGTTATTTAATTTTTTATGTCTACTTTTGCAACAAAGTTACGATAAGAAAAATTAATCCATACTATTATGAAATCAAAAATTCTTGATGCTGTAGGAATCTCCGCTGCTGTTTTATGCCTGATTCATTGTATTGTATTTCCATTATTGCTGATTGTTCCATTGGGAATATCACACAATCCTTATATAGATTTGGCCTTCCTTGTTATCGGGGCCGCAGTAGTATTCAGAGTAACAAAGAAAATGGAAAACCGCTGGTTAAAATTTCTGTTCTGGATATCCATAACCCTGATCTTCATTTCTATACTCACCGATTTCATTTTTGAAGTTCATATTCCTTTGATTTATGTGGGGGCTGCCGGCCTCATTACCGGCCATATTATCAATTTTAAAAATCATAAACATTAAAACATGACAAAGAAACTTCCTGTAACGGTACTCAGCGGTTTTCTGGGAGCTGGTAAAACCACTTTACTCAACCATATCCTGCATAACAGAGAGGGATTAAAAGTAGCGGTTATTGTAAATGATATGAGCGAAATCAATATTGATGCCCGCCTTGTTGAAAATCAGAATACCCTTTCAAGGACAGAAGAAAAGCTTGTTGAAATGAGTAACGGATGTATTTGCTGCACACTCCGGGAAGATCTCATGGTGGAAGTGGAACGACTGGCAAACGAAAACCGCTTCGATTATCTGCTTATAGAAAGTACAGGAATCAGCGAACCGATTCCTGTGGCTCAAACCTTTACTTATATTGACGAGGAAAGCGGAATAGATCTTTCCCGCTTCAGTTACGTAGATACAATGGTAACGGTGGTAGACTGTTTTAATTTTATAAAAGATTTTGGTTCCGGTGAACTGCTGGTGGACCGCCATCTTACGGATATGGAAGGAGATTACAGAACCATTGTAAATCTGCTGACCGATCAGATCGAATTTGCCAATGTAATTGTTCTGAACAAGACAGATCTTATAGATACTGAAACACTGGGGTTTTTAACTGCAGCGATAAAGAAACTGAACCCGGAGGCGGTTCTGCTGCATTCAGAGTTCGGAAAAATTGACCCTCAAAAGATTTTAAATACAAAGCTTTTTGATTTTGATCAGGCACAGGCTTCAGCAGGCTGGCAAAAAGAATTACAGTCTGATCATCATACTCCGGAAACGGAAGAATACGGTATAAGTTCAATGGTTTTCAGGGATAAAAAGCCATTTCATCCCATGAGGCTTTGGGAATTTCTGAATCATCATTATCCGGAAGGAGCCATCAGGGCTAAAGGATTGTTCTGGCTGGCTTCAAGGCCTGGTGATGCATTGAATTTTTCTCAGGCAGGAGGTTCTTTCAGGCTTGAAAAAGCAGGAGTATGGTGGTGCAGCATGCCTCTGAATCATCGCGTTCAATATCCTTCATTTGTAGAAAACCAGGCATTTATAGAAAGCAGATGGGACAAAACATGGGGTGACAGAATCAATGAGCTTGTGTTTATCGGACAGAATTTAGATAAAGATCAAATGCTTTCAGACCTTCAATACTGTCTTATTGATGATTCAGAAAAGGAACTGTTTGATCAAAAAACACCTTTTGAAGATCCTTTCCCGGAGCATATTTAAATTTAACCTTAAATTAATGCAACTAAGTTTCAATAAAAATTAAAATACAATACCTTTCAGCCTTATTTTGAAAACAATATGGACAGAAGAAAATTTATAAAAGGCTCAGCATTACTTTCAGGGCTGTTGACCTTATCACCATCCGATCTCTGGAGCTTCGGGAAAAATAGTGAACTCCATCAGAAAGGAAAAGCCAGGAATATCATCTTCATGGTAAGTGACGGAATGAGCCTTGGAACACTTTCAATGGCTGATCTGTATTCACGGAATATTTTAGGAAAGGGGAGCAGCTGGCTAAATTTGTATCATGACAGAAAGGTAAGCCGCGCTTTAATGGATACGGCTTCGGCAAGTTCTGTTGTAACAGATTCTGCCGCCGCCAGTTCGGCATTCGGAGGTGGGATAAGAGTAAAAAACGGGACTCTTAATGTGGGTCCTAACGGAGAAAGACATCTTCCTATATGGCAGAAGTATAAAAAAGCAGGAAAAAAAGCAGGATGTGTAACTACGGTTACCATTACTCATGCCACTCCTGCAGGATTCTGTGTCAATTCTTCGAAAAGAAATGCTGAACCTCAAATTGCTGAAATGTATGCTGATCTGGAGCTGGATGTAATTTTAGGCGGCGGAGACGAGTTTTTCAATCCCGCCAAAAGAGAAGATAAAAAAGATCTTTATTCCGTCTATCTTCAAAAAGGATACAGAATCCTGAAAACACAAGCTGATCTGAAAAATATCAGGAAAGGAGAAAAACTGTTAGGAATATTCAGTACAGGAGCACTGCCTTATAGTATTGACAGATATCATCTCCCTGATCTGAAAAATACTCCGACTCTTGCTGAAATGGCAAATACTGCCATCAATCAGATGAAAGATCATCCTGAAGGCTTTGTTCTTCAGATAGAAGCCGGAAAAGTAGACTGGTCCGCCCATGCCAACGATGTGGCGGCACTCATTCATGATCAGCTGGCATTTGATGATGCGATCAAAACGGTAATGGATTTTGCAGAAAAAGACGGAAATACTTTAGTGATCATCACCACAGACCATGGAAATGCCAATCCTGGAACAATTTATGGAAATGATGCTACAAAAAATTTCAACAGTATTGCAGATTACCGGTATACCAATGAATATATTCTTAACAATATTCACAAAGAATATTCTTTGAAGACGGTAAAAGACTGGATTTATGAAGGAAATAAAATAATCCTGAATGATAATGAAGCCCAACATATTCTCAGCTTTTATAACGGCCTCGAAAAAGAGGAAGAAGGACTTTACAATTATAAAAAACTGCCTTTTAAGCTGTATTCAGAAATTCAGAAAAGCAGAAACGCTGTAGGATGGATCAGCATGGATCATTCCGGAGATTACGTTGAAGTAGCCGCCTACGGCCCCGGTAATGAACTTTTACAGCCTTTTATTAAGAATACAGATCTGCATGACCTCATGCTGAAAGCCTGTACAGTATAAACATTCATATTTTTTCATATTTAATTATTTGGGAGATGCGAGGCGGACTGATTATGTCCGCCTTGTTTTTTCGTCATTTAGGATCTGAATTTATATCGACATTCAAAATTCATCCGCAATTATTCGAATTAATCATACATATACCTTTATTGTAAAATTTACTTCAATATAATTCAAATTATTTCGTATTTTGGTTAACTTATTAAAGGAATAATCTTCAGTAATAAAATTTAGTTTTAAGTAACTGATTATCATTTTTTAATAACTAAGAAATAAAATCTCTAACCGATGAAATAACCTATGAAGAAGTACCCACTTCCGGATAATGAAGAAGATAGAATAAAGAAACTGGAGTTTTTTGATCTTTTAAATCTGGAAAAAGATCCCCAGTTAGATATTTTTGCTGAAACAGCATGCTTGGTAACAGACTGCCCGGCATCCCTTATTGCCATGATGGAAAGTGAAACCCAGACCATTCAAAGCTGTGTAGGCTTAGCCCTGGATTTTGTAGACAGAAAAAATACAGTATGCCAATATTCTATTGCAAGCGGAGATATTGTCATCATAAATGATACTTTATTGGATGAAAGATCTTCTGATAACGCAATTATTCTGGCTGGCGGAATCCGTTTTTATGCCGGTGTACCCCTTATTGATGATGAAGGATTTGCATTGGGAACCATCTGTGTTATTGATTATAAACCCAAAACTATTACAGAAGAACAGATATCAACGCTGAAAAAAATTGGAGAAGCCATCACGAAAATACTCATGGGAAAAAGGAAAAACATCCATGCAGAATATTTTCAGCAAACGTTTACCATTTCCAATAATCTGATCTGCGTTCTGGACAAAAATTTCATACTGAAAGATGCCAATCCTGCCTTTGAAAAAGCATTTCAATTAAAGAGAAGTCAGATTATCAACAGCAATCTTCTGGACGTTTTGGGCAATCGTAACGCTCAGCTGCAGGTAGTGTCTGAAAATCTCCCCAATGCGGATGAAGAGACAACTTTTACCACTTCCACCAATATTGATGATAACCAGACCATCATTGTGGAGTGGTCGCTGAAAATGAATCAGAATCACTCTGAAATTTTCTGTTTCGGAATTAATATCACAAACCGGATTGAAGAAAAGCTAAAGCTTGAAAGCTCCGAACGCCGTTTCAGAAGCTTCTTTGAAAATGCCATTGGACTGATGAGCATGCATGATATGGAAGGAAATATCATTGCTGTGAATGAAAAAGGAAGAGAAACCCTTCAGTATTCTGCAAAAGAAGTGGAAAAACTGAATTTAAAAGATCTTGTTCCCGAAAAAAACTGGCCATTGCTTGAAAAATACCTTGAAAGGATTAATGCAAACAAGGAAGATCTGGGAACAATGATCCTGAAAACCAAGGGAGGGGAAGAAGTAATCTGGATGTACCACAACCTAGTGGAAATCAACAAGGAAGGAAATCCCTATGTAGTAAGCACCGCACTGAACGTTACCGAAAGGATGAGTCTTGAAAAGGATCTCATTCATACCAAAAAAATGCTGGAACAGACAAGCGCTGTAGCCCAGGTGGGAGGCTGGGAAGTCAATCTTAAAAACAATACGGTAACCTGGTCACAGTCTACCAGGGATATTCATAAAATAGATAAAACATTTCAGCCCGATCTCGAAAACGCACTGGGCTTTTACAGGGAAAACAGCAGAGAAAAGCTCAAAAAATTATTTGAAAGAGCAGTAAACGAAGGTATTCCTTATGATGAAGAACTACAGCTTGTACGCAATGACGGCGTTATGATCTGGGTAAGAGTAAAAGGAATCCCGGAATTTGAAGAAGGAGTATGTACCAGAGTGTTCGGGATCATACAGGATATTAATACTTTTAAAAATATTTATCTTGAGCTGGCAACCAAAGAGGCTATGCTGCAGTCATTCGTGACCTACGTTCCCGCAACCGTTGCGATGTTTGATAAGGATCTGAATTACCTTTCTGTAAGCACAAGCTGGAAAGATGAATTCCAGATGAACGACATCAGGCTTATTGGAGAGAACATGTTTAAAATTTCGCCCAATGTACCGGACGAAAGGATAAAAATATATAAGGATGCGCTGGCAGGAAAAGCTTACAGAAATGAAGACATGGCCATAGAGATTCCTGGCAGGGAAGTCATTCAGCATTATAATATACAGGTTACTCCCTGGTACCTTTCCAATGATGTCATTGGTGGAATCATCGTCTCTGCACAAAATATTACCGCATCCGTAAGGATTAACAAAGAGCTTAAGAATGCTAAAAAAATGGCAGATACGGCCAACAAGGCAAAATCCGAGTTTTTAGCCAATATGAGCCATGAAATCAGAACACCACTGAACGGGGTCATCGGTTTCTCTGATTTGCTGCTCAGAACTCCGTTAAACGAAATACAGTCACAGTACCTCAATTACATCAATGAATCCGGGGAAAATCTCTTAAACATCATCAATGATATTCTGGATTTTTCTAAAATTGAATCCGGAAAAATGGATCTTCTGGTTGAAAAATCTAATGTCTATGATATTGTAAGCCAGGTAATCAATGTCATTCTCTACCAATCACAGAAAAAAAACATAGAGCTGCTGCTAAATATAGAGCAGGGACTTCCTGAAACCATTTGGGTAGATGAGTCAAGACTGAAGCAGATCCTGATCAATCTTCTGGGAAATGCGGTAAAATTTACAGCACAGGGAGAAATTGAACTTAAAGTAGAAAAACTGAATATCAGCAGTCAAAATATTACATTGAGATTTTCTGTACGGGATACCGGAATTGGTATTCCCAAAGAAAAGCAACAGCATATTTTTGATGCATTTACCCAGGAAAACAGCTCGATCAGTAAACGTTATGGCGGAACCGGCCTAGGGCTTACCATTTCGAATAACATTCTGAAATATATGGGAAGCAGCCTTTCCCTCATCAGTGAAGTGGAAAAAGGCTCTGTTTTCTTCTTTGATATTCAGATTCCATACGAGACAACAGACCGTAGCGAGGAGGAAGACCTGAAAATAAACAGGGTCCTTATTGTGGATGATAATGAGACCAACAGAATTATTCTCAAACATATGCTCGCCTACAAAAATATTGATTCAAAGCTGGCTGCCAATGGAATGGAAGCGCTTCAGATACTGTTGGCCGGAGAACGGTTCGATGTGATTCTGATGGATTATCATATGCCTGTTATTTCAGGGATCGAAACGATTGAAAAAATCAGGGAACTTTTTAACAAACAAAATGAGCTTTCACCTCTCATCATCCTTCATACCTCATCTGAAGAACATGATCTCATCAATTCTTTCCGTCAGGAAGACAATTCGTATTTCCTGCTGAAGCCTATCAAATCCGAAGAGCTCTATAAAACATTGAGAAAGGCAGTGAAGAATACAGAAAAAGAGATCAAAATCATCCATGAGCAGCCGGAAAATGAAATATCCGAATTGATGAAATCACCAGAGGTTTTACTGGTGGATGATAATCCTGTAAATATGGTTCTGAACAACAGAATGATGCGTTCACTGGTTCCGGAAGCCGTTCTTACAGAAGCTACAGACGGCCTACAGGCATTGGAACAGTGCAAAGAAAAAATGTTCGACATTATTTTAATGGACGTTCAGATGCCGGTAATGGATGGTATTGAGGCAACAAAACAAATCCGTCTGCTGCCTGGCTATTCTCACATTCCGATTATTGGAGTAACGGCAGGAAATGTGCTGGGTGAAAAAGAAAAATGCCTGAATTCCGGGATGAACGATTTTCTTCCGAAGCCTCTAAAGCAGAATGACCTGCTGGAAATGCTGAAAAAATACATGGTGAATAAAAATGGCTCCTCGGAAAATTTCCCGGATCAGGATCACGAAAAGCATCTCGATATCAGACTTCTGAATGAACACATTGGCGATGATGATGAAGATTTCAGACACATATTCCTAAACCTTGTGGTACAGGAGCTGGCACAGGCTGAAGAGAATCTTAAAAAGTTGACTGCCGAAAAAGATGCCGTTTCGTTAAAATCCGTGCTTCACAAGCTCAAAGGAACTGCAGGAACTGCAGGATTAATTAAGCTTATGGAATGCACTGCTCATTGGGAAAACAAAGCAGAACCTGCGATGGACTTTGCTTCCATGGAACAGGAAATTACCCGGGAAATAACCACAGGACTACAATTAATTAAAGATTTAATACCATAAAAAACTAAAACTATGTTGATTCTAATCGCTGAAGACGATGAACTGATTCTAAAAACGATAGAGCACAAATTATTAAAAGAAGGGCATGAAGTCATTCTTACCCGTAACGGAAAAGATGCAATTGAAACTCTTAAAAATCAGGAGGTAGATCTCGCTATTACGGATATTATGATGCCTTTTGCTTCCGGAATAGAAATACTTTCTGCCATTAAAACCATGGGCAAGCAAATACCTGTGATCATGCTTTCCAGTATGGGGCAGGAAGAAGTGGTACTGAACGCTTTTGACCTCGGCGCGGCCGATTTTATCGTAAAACCGTTCAGCCCGAATGAATTGATATTAAGAATAAAAAGATTTTCTGTAAAGTAAAACGATACGCATGTTTCTCACCACTTCTGTACATTTTCTTTTCCTCGTCTTTCTGGGCATGCTTTCGCTGGTACTCCTGCTGATCATTATTGTACTGATCTACAGCTTTTATCAGTACCGGGAATCTGTTCATATTTCAAAATGGTCAGGAATGATCAATAAAAGAATTTCAGAAGTGATTGTGTACGGTGAAGAAGAAGTGCCTGCGGATCAAAGCTTTTCGGCCGTATCCGATAATCCTTTATTCAGGAATTTATTCCTCCAGAAACTGGCAGAATCTGAGAAAAAATTTTCCGGAGCTGCACAGAATAAACTTACAAATCTGTTCAGGGAATATAACCTGCAGAAAGACGCGTCCAAAAAGCTGAATCAAAAAAAAGAACATTTAATTGCAGGAGGAATACAGGAGCTTACAGCAATGAACGCAGAAGAAGCACTGCCGAAAATAGCCTCATTTTTAACACATCCCTCAGCACAGGTCTACCAGGAGGCACAATATGCGCTGGTGAATTTCAAGGGGTTTGAAGGTCTTCATTTCCTCAGCAGTATTTCCTCCAGAATATCAGAATGGCAGCAGCTCCGTCTGCTTATATCAATCACCAGCATTCCGGAAAACTCTGGTGATCTTATCAGGAACTGGATGGAAAGTTCTAATGATTCGGTCGTTATCTTCACCCTTAAATTATTAAGAAAATTTCAGATCCTTTCTCTTTATCCTACAGTAATTGATTTATTGGGCCATCCTTCAGTAGATGTAAGGGTACAGGCAGTACAGACTTTACTGTCGCTGGAAAACGCTTCAACGATTGTTCATCTCATGGAAGTATACTCCCATCAGCCTGTTGAAGTTCAGAAAGAAATTCTTAAAGTCATGAAAAAGTCCAAAGACCAATGCTGTACGGATTTCCTTAAAGACCAGCTCCTGAATAATCCCGACTCATCTATTAAAGTTTATGCTGCCGAAGCATTATGCTCACTGGATAAACAGGAATATATGGAAGAAATTTCCGGAAAAGAAACTACCTCTGAAGAATTAACTCAAATTATTAAATACGCACTGCAGGAAAGAATATGTTAGAATTCTCACACATCATTTATGAAGTTGTTATTTGGCTGTTTCTCATTTACGGAACCGCTGTAGCCCTGATCTATGGATGGATAGGAATTTATGCACTTGGTGCTGTCCTCCGCTATAAAAAAGAAAACACCTTTACGGATTACAGCATTATAGCCGCTAATCCCAATGCTCCGGTATTCAGTGTTATTGCCCCCGCATACAACGAAGGAATGACCATTGTAGAAAACGTTCGTTCCTTATTGTCGCTGTATTATCATAACCTGGAAATCATTATCGTCAATGACGGAAGTAAGGATGATTCCATGCAGAAACTTGTGGAAGCTTATGAGCTTGAGTCTGTAGCGTATTTTATTCAGGGAAAAATAGAGACCCAGTCCGTACGGGGAATCTATAAAAGTAAAAATCCGGCCTTTAAAAAGCTGATTGTAGTGGATAAGGAAAACGGAGGGAAAGCAGATGCCCTGAATGTGGGAGTCAATATTTCTTCAGGAGAATACCTGGTGTGTATTGACGTAGACTGTATTCTGGAACAGGATGCAATTTTAAAACTTGCAAAACCTATGCTGGAACAGACCGATAAAAAATTCATTGCCTGTGGCGGTGTGATTCGGCTGGCCAATAATTGCGTGGTGGAAAATGGTAAAGTTATCAGTGTTAATATGCCTAAAACCCTATTGGGAAGAACACAGGCACTGGAATACATAAGAGCTTTTGTTCTTGGCCGAATGGCATGGTCACGGGCCTCAGGACTGATCCTGATCTCCGGTGCTTTCGGGGTGTTTGACAGAAAAATTGTGCTGGCATGCGGAGGCTATGATAAAAATACAGTAGGAGAGGACATGGAGCTGGTAGTAAGGATGAGAAAGTACATGGAAGAAAAGAATGAGCCCTACGAAGTGCTTACTATTCCTGATCCTTTGTGCTGGACAGAAGTTCCGGAAACAAAAGATATTCTGAAAAAGCAAAGAAACAGATGGATGCGCGGAACAATGGAAACCCTTTGGAAGCACAGAAAACTAATGTTCAATCCCAAATACGGAAAACTAGGCATGGTCAGTCTTCCCTATTGGTTTTTCTTTGAATTTCTGGGTCCGCTTATCGAATTTTCAGGCTATATCATCTTTATCATTTTTTTAGTACTGGGAATTATCAACTGGCCTTTTTTCATGGTTCTCTTTGCGCTGGTCATCTCAATGGGATTTCTTTATTCCATTTATGCAATCCTTGTAGACCTTGTAAGCCATCAGGTATATACCAAAAGAAAAGATTTTCTCGCACTTATTATAACAGCCTTTTCTGAGCCTTTTTACTTTCATCCTATCGTGGTAAAAGCCGGCGTAAACGGATTTGTAGATTATTTCAAAAAATCTCATGGATGGGGCGAAATGACAAGGCAGGGGTTCAGTCAGAGCACCAGGAATCTGCCTTTAAAAGAAAGAATACTGGCTATCCTGCAGTCCGGACTAAAAAAATGGGGGCTGCTGGCTATGGTTTTCTTTGTTCTGTTTTTAATTGGGGTTACTGCAGAATGGCTTTGGTACAGGTATACCTTTCCAACATTTGACACCAAAGGTCTTGCTGCGCACCTTTTTGGAGAGAATATAATTTTTGCCCTTAAACTGGCTTTCTGCAGCGGAATTATTTTTCTCCTGATCAATTTCATTAGGGAAGGCTGGGCAAAAATACTTGCCATTGTGGCATTTCCTGCGATAATTGTTATCCAGTATCTGTTATTCCTGTATTTTTCTGAAACCCATAATGTATTGGGGGCAGATCTTTTATACTACAGCACAGAAGAAATGAAACAGATTCTGCAGGCAAGCGGAATGCTTAATTTTAAAAATTTTGCGCTGCTCGGGATTCTCATTGCAGCTTCTCTTATTCCTATATGGATCGCAGGTAAAACAGCTGTAAAATCTGTATATCCCGGAATTGTAGTACTGATTATAGGATTAGCCGCTTTTTTTATACCTTCTACAATCCTGGAGTCAAAAACATTTACCGCTGAGAGCGATTTTAACCAAAATGCTGCGAAAAGCAAATGGGCCTATTTCTTTCAGTCCAATGAAGATAATTTTATCAGTGACCATCCGGAACTGAATGAATTTCTGAATGAAAATGAAGATTTTATTACCAATTCAGAAATGCTTGATAAAAATTTTCCTTTCTGGAGAAAAGAAAATACCCCGGATTTTTTGGGGCCTTATTTTGCAGCTTCAGAGAAAATTCCCAATCTCGTTATCCTTGTAATGGAAGGTTTCGGGCATGCTTATACTTCTCCAAAAGGATATATCGGCAACTTTACTCCTTATCTTGATTCGCTTTCTCATAAAGGACTTTATTGGGAAAACAGTTTAAGCTCGGCGGGAAGAACTTTTGGTGCCCTGCCTTCATTGACAGGTTCGCTTCCTTTCGGGAAGAACGGTTTTCTCGAAATGAGAAAAATACCGGAAAATTTCAATCTTTACAATCTTCTTAAAGCCAACGGATTTGAAACAGGATTTTATTACGGAGGTCATGTGTCATTTGACCGCTACCGCGAATTTTTAGACTACAGCGGAATAGATCATATTGTAGACGAAGCCAGTTTCAACAATCCTTACCGCAAACTTCCTGCGAATAACGGAGAAAGCTGGGGATATGAAGACCAGGCAGTTTTGGGAAAAATGCTGCAACAGCAAAAGCTTCAGAACAGACCTTATTTTAATATGATCCTTACCCTTTCAACACATAATCCATTTTTAATCAACAATAAGAATTACTATGAAAAAAGGTATTATCAAAGGCTGAATTCCGGTATTTTGACTGCTGAACAGAAAAAATGGGCATCTGCTCACAAAGATCAGCTGATCTCGGTACTTAATGCCGATGATGCCATCAAAGGCTTTTTTGATAACTACAGTAAACGCCCGGATTTTAAAAATACTATTTTTATCATTACGGGAGATCACAGTATGCCTGAAATCACGTTACAGTCAAAGATTGACAGGTTTCATGTGCCCTTACTGATCTACTCACCACTGTTAAAAGAAGCAAAACGCTTTAATAAAACCGTAAGTCATTTTGATATAGCTCCTTCTATTTTAGCCTACTACAGAAATAATTATCAGATTAGCACGCCTTCTACTGTAACATGGGTAGGAAGAGGGTTCTCTCAGGACTCCGAAATCAGCAAGACAGGAATTCCTATGATGCAGAGCAAAAATCAGCTTATTGATTTTGTTTCTGAAAATTACTATCTCCATGACGGCCAGCTTTTCACCCTGAAAAATCTTGAAGAAGATCCTTCTAATGATGCTGATGCGTTAAGTAAAATCAACAGCAGATTCAATCAGTTTAAAAGCATGAATGCAAAATTTTATTCTGCTAAAAAACTGATGCCGGATTCGGTAATGGTAAATTTTAAGAAAAAAACGAAATCTAAATTTTAAAACTTTCTCGTATACCCTAAAGTAAGATCAAACTGATTTCCTTTTTCACCCGGTCTGTATTCCTGATTATAATACATTGTTCCTACAGAGAACAGATTGGAATGAAGGGAAAAATTGTATTCAGCTCCTATTTTAAAGGTTTTAAGCTTAAAAGTTTCGTTTTCAAGAAGATTATTACGGTTTTCCTCCGGACTTATCCCGGTCCCGATCTGAAAAGCAAAATAATCCTGTGGCCCTTTTGTATAATATCTTACAGTTCCGGTATAAGAATGTGAGATATTCTTACTGTCCGGTGTAATATAAGTGCGCAGATTAAACCAGAAGTTTTTGTAGTATTTTCCTACAGCAGCGGTATACATCCAGATACTGTTCGTGAAATAAAGCTGACGGTAGCCCAGCTCAGCTTCAAAGCTATGGGGAAGATTGGCATTTAAAGAAACTCCGGTACGGTATTTTGGAAAAAGGCCCACATCATCAGAATATCCGCCGCCTACATAGAGATAAAACATCTTAGAAAGCCTCGGATAAGCCTCCAGCTCAATCTGGGTGCCGCCCTGAGCAAATTTGTTAGCATAATTTCCACGGAGAATCACAGAACCGATAGGAGTAATTCTCTTATAACTCACTCCTACAATATGCCAGTCATCATCAAACTGTTTATCAAAATGGGAGTAGTTATAGGTAATGCCCACGGCATTTTTAGAAGTAAATTCACTTATTCGTACTGCAAGAGCCCTTGCTTCGGTATTTTTAGGATTTACAGCCAGAAGAGCTGTTACGGCTTTATCCGCTTCCGTATAATCATCCATACCATAATATACTTTCGCTTTCAGCAGAAGCAATGCCTCCGATTTCGGATGGTAGGAAAGCCCCTTATTTAAAATATCAATAGCCTTTGTATTCTGATCATTCCAATACTCTAATGAAGCATAGGCCAGAAAATAGTCTTCATCCTGAACACCCTTTTTTTCCAGTTCCTCAAATACCGCTCTTGCTGAAGAAAGATCTTTATTCCAAGTATACAGTCTTCCCAGAAAAACCGAAATATCAGTATAATCAGGAGATTTTTCCAGTGCCTGCCTTGCAAGCGCAATAGATGCCGGATAATCTTTCTGTTCAAATGCAGTATTGCGGGCCTTCAAAAACAATTCATCAGCGGATAAATTTTGCTGGCTATACATCGTGACTGGAAATAATAATGCTAATAAAAAAGTAGGATATCGCTTCATTGAGGGTTATTAATATATAAATGAACTACATCTTGCTTCACAAATATATTGAACTTTTACTTCATGATACATAAATTATTTATCAAAAAATATTTTTTTTAGATTATCATTCACTTAAACACTCCATAATCAACCATTATAGTGGAATAATTATTGCCATAATTGAAAAAATATGACTTTCTAAAAACCACCATATGAAGATCGCAACCTATAACGTCAACGGAGTTAACGGACGGCTGCCCGTTTTACTGAAATGGCTGAATGAAGCTTCACCCGATATCGTATGCCTTCAGGAATTAAAAGCACCTCAGGAGCGCTTCCCTGTACAGGAAATCAACAAAGCGGGATACCAGGCAATCTGGAACGGGCAAAAAAGCTGGAACGGAGTAGCTATACTTGCAAAAGACAGAGAAATAACAGAAGTGCAAAGGTCCCTGCCGGGCGATCCGGAAGATATTCAAAGCAGGTATATAGAAGCTATTATAGATCAAATGGTTATATGCTGCCTTTACCTCCCGAACGGAAATCCTTATCCGGGCCCTAAGTTCGATTATAAATTATCCTGGATTAAACGTTTTAAAAGACGCACCAATCAACTTATCAGAATGGAGCTGCCTGCCATACTGATAGGCGATTTCAATATTATTCCGGAACCTGTTGATGTTTACAAGCCTGAACGCTGGGAAAATGACGCGCTTTACAGAAATGAAGTGAGAAAAGCATTTAAGGACTTTCAGAAAAAAGGCTGGCTGGATTCTTTACGGAATCTTTATCCTGATGAAAAGATATATACCTTCTGGGATTACCTGTATAAAGCTTATGATAGGAATGCAGGAATAAGGCTGGATCATATTTTATTGAGTCCGTACCTTCAGCCCCGTCTGCAGGGCGGTGGAGTAGACAGCCACGTCCGGGGCTGGGAAAAAAGCAGTGATCATGCCCCCGTATGGATTGAGCTTTCTGATCATCTCTAAATGATATAATCCTGAAAAATATACTCCTGGCTCATAGAACCAGGAGTACGATAGAGTATAAGTATCTGCCAATACTAAGACTGTTTACGGCGCCGTCCGGAAACCTTTTTATCGAGATCCCGGATGTCCTGTCTAAGTTCGCGGAACATTTCTTTAAAATTATAGCTTTCATACTCGCCAGGCTCAAAATCTTCAGGGAAAATTCCCGAAGCATACTGCCAGATCTCAACCACTTCTTCAAACGGAATATCATAGGGCTCATAAAAAGAGTTATCCGCACTTACGCAGATGGCATTTTCTTTCTTTTCTTTAAAGCGTTTATAGGTAATTCCATCATTCAGAGTTACAAAGACATACGTCTTTCCCTGTTTCAGTTCACTGATTCCTTCCACATATTTTCCTACAATATAGGAACCATTCCTGAATGGCGGCATAGAGTCACCATCTGCAGGGAATGCTCTGTATTTTCCATTGGTAAGAAAAGGAAGTGCTATACGCTGCAGGCTCTCAATATATTCAATATCACTGTAACCTTCCAGATATCCCATTGAAGCTTTTTGAGGAATAATTTCAATGGTATCATTTCCGTGATTATCTACAGCAACCGGAAGAACAATCCTGTTATCCGGAAGTTTCAGCATTTCATCTACCGGATGTTTCTCAAGATCTACAGAAAGCATCAGGTCAATGCTCACATGAAAATACTTTGATATTTTAACCAGCAGTTCAATAGGAGGTTCGGAAATTCCGTTTTCGTATTTGGAATAACGAACTCTGGAAATCATCAGCTCGTCGGCTACATTTTGTTGAGAGAGCTTTCTTCTGGCTCTTAAAAAGCGTATATTATTTGAAAAAATTGACATTGATAAAAGTATGTCAGCAAAAATACAAAATTTGATTCCGATACCAACCACTCTGGCATGTTTTACTGTAGGATATGAGAAAATTTGAATCATTTTTTGGCAGTTCCTGCTAAAGCGTGAATATTTTGATCTTTTTAAACGTCAGTTTTATCAGCCCGAAGAGTTGTTTTTGATCTGAACTAAGAGGTACCACACGCATTAAACAATAATCATTGATAATCATAAATTAATACGAAAATAATAACTCTAAATTTCACAAATTGAGTTATTATTTTTAACATTTAGTAAATCAATCACATATAAGTGAAAACCATATTTTTATTAAAATACACTTATATTAATGAAATATTAAATAATAAAAACATATAATTAATTTATTCAAAATAATTTGCAATTGTAATATTATTATTCATATATTCGTGAAGTAATAATCATATAAAATTATAGTTATGAAAAACTTAAAAAAATTAGACAGAAACGAATTAAAAACTATTTCAGGTAACGGATTACTAGATCCAATCGGAGGACTTATCGGAGGACTAGGCGGTGTAGTTGGTGGAGTAGTCGGCGGTGTAGGTACTGTTGTTGGCGGTGTTGTCAGCGGGGTAGGTTCTACAGTTGGTGGAGTAGTTGGCGGTGTAGGTACCGTTGTTACTAATGCGTTATGCCAGACACAGTGTGTTGTAAATGGTGTAATCCACATCAGATTGCTTGAATGCGGTTCTACTTGCTAATAAGTAAGCATTGACATTAAAAATTACGAGGCTGCCTGAAAGGGCAGCTTCTTTCTTGTAGGGATATGAGATCGTAAACAGAATTTACATGGTCTGCTATCAAATCTTGTTTTATAGTCATTTTGATTGGTTTCAATTTAAAATTTGCTGTTTCTTTCAATTTTGGTGATTCCATATTCACCATTATCGCTCTGAAATTTTACCAGATGTACAAAATTACCCCCGGAATCCTGAACATTTATTAATAAAAAAGTAATCAAATGAAAAAAAAAATCTTTTGCAAAAAATTTTTTTTTATGGTTTCTTGCTTCTAAATAAATCAAAATTTCAATAAAATTAAGACGAATTATTACATGATAAAACTCATGGGTTAACGTTCTAAAATAGAACACCTTTCAGTGTCTAAAAATTGTTTTTCTGACCCGAAAAAAAATCTCACCTGTTGTTGAATTGAAGCGGAAATTCCTTTGTACAAAGCATTTAACATAATAAAAAAATCACCAGTGCCTTAATTTTGTATTATTTTTTTCTATACTTTTGAGACTTAATCTTTAACATTTTAACCATGAAAAAAGAAAATCAAAATTCTAAGAAATCCCTAGAATCCTTAAAAGGTAAAAAATTAGGCGATTTAAAAACTGTTTATGCAGGTCTACAAAATCTTACGATTCAAGATGCTGAATTAGGCAACTGTATTACCCTTATTTATAATGGAGGTACAGCTGATGATTCTTCTTGGGACCGTAAGTAATAACAAGTTAAAAATGGTCACCTCAATTTTATTGGGGTGACTTTTTTTGTCTTTTCTGCAATTCCGTCGGAAAAGTCTTCAGACTGAACAAATCTCAGTACTGATCACGACTTCAACTAGTTTTTTTCAAATTATTATAGCATGATTTTAATTTTATCTACCCCCAAAGATGATGATACGAATTGGGTGATGGAGCACTTATCGATTCTTGGTGAAAAGTATATAAGAATTAATGACTTAGACCTCTTTACCGGAAAAACAAAAATGTATGTTGAATTACAGCCACAACCTAAATTGATTGTAGAAAATTCTTTCTTTGGAAAAGTGGATATGTCAGAAATCAAATGCGTTTGGTTTAGAAAATTCGGGTTCTTTAACAGGTATAAAGAGAATATAAAAACCGAAAAAAATATAGAACTTTTGAATTATCTGGAGTCTGAGTATATTTCAACATTAAATATTTTCTTTGAATTTCTAAAGGATAAAAAATGGCTTAACCATTATCAAAAATTAGAGTCCATGACTAAAATAGGAACTTTAATGGCAGCCCATGAAACAGGAATTAAAATTCCTAAAACATACATTACCAACAATTCTGATGACTTAAACTACAACCAGCCTTATATCACAAAATCCATTAACGAAGGATCAGTTATCGGCATTGATGATAAAGCCTTCTTTTTTTTCACTACTCAGTTAAGCGAGAAAAAGATTAAAAGCTATAAGAATTTCTTTCCAAGCTTATTTCAGGAAATGATTAACAAAGAATATGAGCTCAGAATTTTCCATCTCAACGGAAAGAATTACAGCATGGCTATTTTTTCTCAGAACGACAGTCAGACCAAAACAGATTACAGGCAGGTCAACTATGAAAGTCCCAACAGATATGTGTCTTATAATCTCCCGGATTCTGTAGATAAGAAAATAACCGCCCTGATGCAGAAAATAGGCTTGAATACAGGTTCGGTAGATATGATCAAGGCTGATGACGGCGAGTATTATTTTCTGGAAGTGAATCCTTCCGGGCAGTTTAGAATGACTTCACTGCCATGTAATTATAACCTTCATTATGAAGTTGCACATTGTTTAAAAACCATGAACACATGAAAAAAAGCTTAATACAAGAATTAAAGCATAAGAAAGAATTATTCCCTGTTGTTTTTTCAAATATCTATCCATTTCCGGATACTAAAAAAGCAAGAAGAAATAACCTGAGCAGGCCAGTCACCACAGCCATTCATCAATCTGAAATCTACTGTTTAAGACTATACAAAGATGGGATCAATTTATATACAGAACAATAAAGATAAATACATCAACTTTTTTTCCTGCTGTATATTGGTAAAAGGTTTTGAGAGAAGCGCCATATATGATATTCAGAGGGAAACGATAGAATTCATCCCCAACACCC
This sequence comes from Chryseobacterium culicis, assembly GCF_900108365.1. GTDB lineage: Bacteria > Bacteroidota > Bacteroidia > Flavobacteriales > Weeksellaceae > Chryseobacterium > Chryseobacterium culicis. The sequence goes on from NZ_FNWQ01000002.1 coordinate 721,283, forward strand.
TGATAGATTTTGTGGAAGATATCAGAGGAAGAAAGGTAAGCGATGTTCTTGAAGAATATAACGGACATAAAATAGCAAAGGAATATTTACATTTTCTGGAGAAAAAAGAATTTATTTTTTATTCCAGCAATGCATCTTTTCCCGAGCTGTCTGATATAAGTACCAATGAAGATACATCAGATATTCTTTTTACTACAGTTATTGTATCAGATCATATGTATGCTAACCTGGACACCGTTGCGAAAAACATTCAGCAGCTGGGCATTAAAAGACTGCACCTGCATTTTGATAGTGATGACTGTATGGAACGGGTCTTGCGGATATTATCATCTTTGGAATATTCCAGAGTAATTAATTTATCGCTTTCTATGCCCCATCAGAAAATACATAAAAAAGTTTATGATCATAAGCGCATTACCTCGATCACCTTGTTTAATGCTCCGAGAAAAAAAACTGTAAAAAGTGACGATATTATCAGAAATTATGTCACATGTAATGATTCCAAATTATTCTTAACCCGGTTTAACCTTTATGATCTCGCTATAAGCATTAACGCTTATAATGTGGCAAAAAATTATAATTTAGCATTGTTCAAAACCATCTTTATTGACGGTAACGGAAATATAAAATATAATGTTTCTGATAAAAACAGCTACGGAAATATTTTGGATGATTTTGAAAAGATAAAAACAGACACGGTAAAAAAATTATCAAAACTATGGAATATTAAAAGAGATAATATAGAGCCATGTAATGTTTGTGAATTCCGGTATTGCTGCACAACAACATTTGTTCCTGAAAAAAGCAAAAACGGTTATACGGTTAATTGCAATTATAATCCATACACCACAGAATTTAATTAAATGTAAATCAATATGTATTATAAAATTTTTAAAAGCTTCAGTTTAGTGCTTATTTTTCTATCCTGTCCTTTTTATGCTCAGAATTTCAGGATTGATTATCTTCTTACCTACAGGGAAGATGCTCTAAGCCCGGAGAAAACTACCAAAAACATGCTGCTTTTTGTTCAGGGAAATCAATCAAAATTTTTGGCCGAAAAGCAATATGAGGCAGATTCAATCAGAGCTGCAGGAGTTAAAGGCCCCGCAATAGGGGATAATAGTTTTTTGGTGATTAACGAGGAGGAAAATGTAAGCTCTAAATATTACTTTTATTTCCGGGATACCTACAAAGTAAAAGAACTGGTAAAATTAAACTGGGAACTGAAGCCCGAAACCAAAAAAATAGATACATACCTGTGCAGAAAAGCAGTGCTGCAATATAAAGGAAGAACCTGGGAGGCCTGGTATACTCAGGATGTTCCTATACAAGCAGGACCTTACCTCTTCCGAAACCTGCCAGGATTGATTATTGAGATGGAAGATTCTACGGGTTCGTATAAGTTCAGTCTCTATTCTATAAAGAAAAGGACAGAAACTTTGGACTTCGAAAATATGTATAAGGGAGCTCTTACCATTCCGCAGAAACAGTTGCAGAAAGTATCTTTAGATTATTATAATGATCCTTTAAGAGAGATGAAATCAAGCAATGTACAGGCAAAATTTATAGATGAAAAAGGGAAGGAGGTAAAGCCTGATTTCAGAGAAATGACAAAAACCATCCAGTCCCGCCTGAAAAAATACAACAATCCGATAGAGCTTACAGATGCAGTAAAATATCCTGATTAATGGATTTTGAAACAAGGTGAGTTTATAATATAATATTAATGTAATAGTTCAGCCGCTCCGGAAGGAGCGGCATTTTTATGCGCCGAAGAAAAAATATATGTTAAAAACAATACGTACTAGTATTCAGTGATTTATACTTTAATATCAATTTTTCAGAAAAACCATTAAAGCAACTTTGTTGCATTAATGGTTTTAATTATCTAGCTTTGCCGGATCATTAAAGTATATGCACATGAAAAAGGCCGTTTATTTTTTAATGGGAAGTACAATGGTGTATTGCCCATCCATTCTGAAGGCGCAGAAACTTAACCCCGGAAAAAAAGTCGTAAAGGATATAGAATCTGTTGAGATACAGGGAAAGACGAATTACAGTTCTGTTAATATCTCAAGAAAAAAGCTTGATTTCATTCAATCCAACACCTTAGGAGAGACATTAAGTAAAATTCCGGGAATTCAAAATTCGGGATATGGGCCCCATTCCGGAGCTCCCGTGATCCGGAGTCTGAGTGGAAACCGCGTAAAAATACTGGAAAACGGAACCTCCGTCAATGATCTTTCGGGAATAAGTCCGGATTTTAATACGGATATAGAAATGAACAATGTCCAAAGCATTACCCTGTACAAAAATTCAGCATCGGTTTTATATGGGGGTAAAGCTATTGGCGGAGCCATTGATATTGAAACCGACTACATTGCAAAACAGGTACCGGATAAAAGGATTAATTTCAAAGGACTTCTTGAAGGTGGAACCAATAGCGGGCAGAGGCAGGCATTTTCTGCCAAAGGAACTATCGCTAAAAACTGGGTTTGGACTGTAGGAGCAGGCAATCAGAAGCAGGAAATGATAAGAATTCCGGGACAGTCTAAGGACAGCAGATGTTACAATCCTGATATGGTGGGTTTCAACAGCATTTTGCAGTCTTTGTGCCAGGTAGAGGTAGATTCCAGACGCATCCTGAACAAAAGTCTTTTCCCTTACATCAGCCAGTTTGCTAAGGATCATATGATAGAGTACGAACTTTCTGAAGATGATCTTTACACATTCAGCCCTACATATTATAATCCTGCAGACGGTAAAAACTATCCCAACCCAAAAAATGACCTGTACATTCCCGGTCAGGATCCTTCAAAAGACCGTTATAAAAGTGAAGTAAACGGGATCCGGGATTATGTGGCAACTAAAGACGGAATTATCCCCAATAGTCATTCCGAAAGCAATTCATTCTACGCAGGCACAAGCTATATTGGCAAATCTTTTTATGCAGGAGGAGCATATCAGAACTCTTACTCCTATTTCGGAGTACCGGGATATGCAATTGCTAAACTTCCCAAACACACTCATGGAAAACCCCAGCAAAAAATAGAGTATCTTCCTGTTAATATCAGAAGTTTATCCCATAAAGCCATGCTTGAATCGGGGTACAGGTTTTCCAATTTTCCAATTTCCAGTATTAAGCTGAATTACATGGGAGTATTTTCTAAAAACGCAGAGCTTCTTGACCGTTACAGAGCCAATCAGTTTGAAGTGAACCAACACAACGGAAGGCTGGAAATTACACAGCAAAAATTAAAATTCCTCACCGGAACTACGGGGCTCGAAGTACAGTACAGAGCGATGGACGGAACCGGAGGCCAGAGATATTTACCTAATAATATAAGCCGTGAAATCGGAATATTTACCATGCAGCATCTTGATTTTACCTTCATCCAGCTGGATCTGGGATATAGAAATGATCATGTACAGCGCAGGGCGGAAGCAGATCCTCAATACACCAGAAGCCGCGGACTTTCCGGTGGAAAACTTACTGACAGAGACTTTACCCTCCATCAGTTTCACAGCGCCGCTCAATGGAATATTTTCAAAAAGGGATATCTGAAAGTACAATACAGCCATTCTGAAAGAGCACCGGAAGTAAATGAGCTCTATTCGGGAAATAATCATTTTGCAATTCTTACTGAAGAAAATGGAGATGACAGACTGGATAAGGAGTCTGCAAATACGGTTGAAATAGGAGGAGGCTTAAATCTGAAAAATCTTCGGATCTCTGCTAATGTATACCATACTTTTTACAAAAAATATATTTATCTTGCCCACACAGGGCTTTCCAGAGAAGTATTTTTGGTGAAAGAATGGCGTTCTGATGATACAGAAATCAACGGAATGGAAGCGGAGGCGGCTTATAAGGCAGATCTGGGAAAAGCAGGAAAGTGGGAGATAGGCGGCTATTATGATCTGGTAAGAAATATAAGTGTAGCTGACAGTTCCATCAGAAAATGGAGTGACGGCGATTATATGCCTAATATGCCGACAAGCCGTTTTGGATTCAGTCTTGAAGGAAATATACAGCACTTCAGCCTGAATGTAAGTTTAGATCATTATTTGCAGCAAAAATATTTGGGAAAAAATATTAACCCGGAACTTCCCATGCCTGCATTTTCATTGCTGAATATCCGTTTGGCATACAAAGACAGCAGCTTAGGATTTGGCAATCTGGAATATTATATCACAGGAAATAATCTGCTGAACTCTGAGGCCAGACTGCAAAATTCTCAGTTAAAATTTCTAAGTCCGTTACCTGGAATTACTATTTCAGCCGGAGTGAGGATATCCATATAGATCAATCTTATCAAAAAAACTGCAGCTATTATCACTAATAATAGCTGTTTTTTTTTGAGCTATTCCGCTATAAAATTATATCAAAAAACATGTAAAAAAAAGTAATAAAAATTTTAATACGACGTGTTTTGTCGCTGTGCGTCAATATCTTCGTGTTAGAAATAAGATGAGAATCCCGGGAAATTTATTGTCTTACAAAAAACCAATTTAAACCTTAAAACAACTTTTTAAACGATGTGTAAAAAACAACTGATAACCATTTTTCTTTTCCTTTTTTTTATATCCTATGCGCAGACAGAATTTATCACATTGTGGAAGCCTAATGCCAATGGCACAATTGATAATTCCATATCTTTTGGAGGTACCGGAACGAGCTACACGATCAGCTGGGAAGAGGTAGGTTTTCCACAGCATAGCGGAATCATGAATTCTGTAACTTCTAACAGTAACAGTCCGATTACAATTTCTTTCGGTACGCCCTCGAATACAAATCCGGTACAGGCAACCTACAAATTGAAGGTTTCCAACGGCAGCGGATTATTTTATGGATTTAGAGCCAACACAGGTATTGTAAGCCCAAGCGGAAATCAGGAGCTTATCGAGGTCAGCCAGTGGGGAAACATCATTTGGCTTCAGCAATTCGACAGGGGATTTGCAAGCTGTACGAAACTTGATGTTACTGCTGCAGATACTCCAAATCTCACACAAATTAGCAGCATATCGGAAATGTTTCTTAATTGTCCTTCGTTAGTCGGGAACAGCTCATTTTCTAACTGGAACACCAGCACAATTACAAATATGAGAGGTATGTTTAACAGCGCAACTCTATTCAATCAAAATATTGGAAGCTGGAATACAGCGAAAGTAACCGATTTTAGCGGCATGTTCTCTAATGCGTCAAATTTCAACCAAAATATTTCTGCTTGGAATACCATTTCAGGAACAGATTTCTCGTCCATGTTCTCTGATGCAGCCGCTTTTAACCAGCCCCTGAATTCATGGAATACAAAGAATGCCACAACATTCCGCTATACCTTCTATAATGCAGCCGCTTTTAATCAGCCGCTTAATAACTGGAATACAGGTAAAGTAACAGATTTTGAGCATATGTTTGAAAAGGCAGTATCATTCAATCAGCCCATTGGGAACTGGGATGTAAGCAAGGTGAGTTATTATGACGGCTTTAATATGTTTGACGGTGCTTCGAATTTTAATCAGGATATTTCTACCTGGAACATCAGGCTTCAGAATTTTAGCTGGAATTCCATCTATTTCGGATTCAAAAATGCGGGATTATCATGTACAAATTACAGCAATTTTCTGGTTGCACTCATTAATAATCCAACATGGACCAATTCAACCATCACCTCAGGAACAATAGATGCAACAGGACTTGTATATTCTACGCCACAAGCCATTATGGCAAGAGCCCAATTGATTAACAAGGGTTTTAACATTATCGGAGATTCCTATAATTCCGGGTGTTATTTATCAACAGCAGAAGTTTCAGCAAAACCAAAGATGCCGGCTTATCCTAATCCGACAACAGGAGTCATAACGGTAGAGTCTGCTGAAAATGAAAACGCGTATCTGTATGATCTCTCTGGTAAAATCATTAAAAACATCACTTTAAATAAAGGAAAAAACAATATTGATCTTACAGGCTGTCCATCTGGAAATTACCTTTTAAAAGGAAATAATATTTTCACTAAAATAATCAAGAAATAACCGGTAAGCCCAAAAGCTGTCTGTAATATGAGCTCCAAAATCTGCGGATTTTGGAGCTTTTTATGGGTGAAATTGAGAAATGCGAACAATATAATATAGATTTATAACCCGAAAAAAAAGCACCTGCATAACAGGTACTTTTTTTAGCTTTCGATTGAATTATTATCTTTTTTAAATGCTTCAATCATTTTATCCCTTGTTTCCTTGGGAAGATTTTTTCTTTCAGGATACGGATTACTTTTAAATTCTTCTTTCTTTTTCAGATATTGTTCCCTTGTCGCCGGAACTCCTTTTTGCAAAGGTTTGATTTCAACTTGTTTCTTTTCAATACCTATTGCTTTGAACGCGTGATAACTCTTTTCGTCATTGATTTCTAATATCAGACCTGTTAAACCTTTGAATCTATACGGCCCCTCAGATATGGGAATGTCTTTTGTGTACCAAGCTGTATAAATTCTATTATTAAATTTAGTTGTAGCCTTATTGCATTTATATCCAAGTATAGTTTTAACATCTGTATAATTAGTGTCCCAACTTAAATAATTGTTCTCAAATGTGAAGAAGTCCTTGTTTATATTCGCAGTCACAAATATCTGTGAACCTTTTCTATAAACAGTGTATCCAATTTTGTATTTAGGTAAATCACCTGTATTGATATTTACATTTTTATTATTCATCGCATCAACAGTTGCCTGGTCAAAAATTTTTTTTACGGCCATATATTGCTGACTGTAATAAATTGATGAATTTGGGTTAAAATCCAATATCATTAGTTCTTTTAACCTATGGCTTGGGTCGGTGTCTGTTGTATCTCTAACAAAAGAGTATTCATATTGAACCTCAATGTCGGACAATGAATTGTCATTTTTTTGAGAGTAAACAAACCCAAAGGGAAGTAATAGTAAAATTAAAAAGTATGTACGCATCTTAAAGTTTTAGTTGTTTTATGGCCACATTCCTGCCAAAATCGGATTAGTAAAAGGAGCAGTGCAATCGTCTTCCATTTGTTGAGCATCAACTATCCAGCATTGTGGATCATCTTGTGCAGTAACCTCAATTACCTGAGTATAACCACATGATGAAGTAATTGTGATTGGGTGATACTTTGATTCGGAAACGGCCTTTATCTCTTTAGTTTCCTTTTTAACTTCAACGCTTTTTGCGCTTACTAATCCAGCAACACAAACAGTCGCTAATAATTTACATATTTATGGCAAAGATTTATATCTTCGTTACGGATAACCGTAATGTGGTTTGAAAGTTTTTATTATTACTGTTTCACCAGTATTTCAACACCATTTAAATAAAAAAAGTACCTATCAGGATGCTTTGTATTGCTCAAAAATTAAGACGTTTAGAAAAACGATTTAAGACTTTTCAAAATCGCGATTATGAAAAAGCAGTAATATTATACTTAGCAATACAGTCTTTCTCAGCAGTAAGATGTGTAATAGATTTAATTGAAAACGGAAAAGACGGTTATACAGCCACCATTGTCGATTCTAATGGTAAAAAATATGTAACTGCTGTCAGCATCAATAACCTCGGGAACAGCGGAAAAAATTACAAACAATATAAAATTGGTGATACAATCTCTGTAACAGGAGTATCCTGGACAGATCATGAGGGAAACACTGATCTGCCTGCTGAAAAGATCACATTAATTCAATAATAATTAATATACAGTTTACAAATATATGACCGATTGGTCATATATTTGTTCTGAAATTTACTCGGGTGTAAAAGAAGTACGGTCAGAAGAATTAAACCAGCCGTAGGTATTTTATATTTCAGCAAGGTGAATTAAGCTTACTAAATAATTAAAAATAATCAACAAAAAAGATAATGGAAAAGGAAGGATAATTTTTTTTACAATTAAAATGACCGATCGGTCATTAATTTAATGATAACTCAAAGTAAAATAATATGAAACATTTAAACATACAACAAAATCTGGAAAGAAAATGTGTTTCTCTGGCTGTATTCATCGGCTTAACAATGATACCATTTACTTCGTACGCGCAACACAAAACAGAAACTATGGAAACAAAAACAATATTCACCACATTAATCAAAAAACATTTTGAAATATTAAATACAAAGGATTCAAAAGATAGGATAGGGCTGATGGAAAAAACTTACAATTCAGACTTTCGCATTATTGAATCAAACTTCGAAAATTCAGGTATTACCGAATTTAATAACGCAATTGAACAGTTTCATCAAAAAATGCCCGGGAAAAAGTTTATTATGGCAGAAGATACGGTGTTCCTCAACAGTGCAGCAAAAGCATTGTGGACTTTGGGTAATTCTGTAACAGGGGAGGATGTTTTTCTTTTTCGTGACGGAAAAATTTCAACAATTGTTGTTTTTGTCAAACCTGTTCAGGAAATCAAAAGCAAATAAAAAGATTCAATAATAATAATAATAATAATAATAATAAGCACAATCAATACAATGATAACACATCAAAAAGAAAGCACCACAAAAAAAAATTTCCAAACCATACTGATTTCTACACTGCTTGTAGCCGTATTAGACATTTTAGCCGCATCCGTAGTATTTAATTTATGGTTTAAAATGACTCCCATACAGGTTTTCCAGTTTATTGCCAGCTCTGTTTACGGGCAAGAAGCTTTTGACGGGAGCATCAGTAAAATACTGGCAGGAGTGGTTATTCATCTCATAACATCATTTATAATTGCAGCGGTATATTTTTATGGATATCCTAAAATACGTCTTCTCAGTAAGTCGCCAATAGCGTCCGGTTGCATCTATGGTTTCGGATTTTGGGTAATAATGAACTTACTGATCATTCCCAACACTCATATTGCTCCTTCACCTTTTAATATAGGGCTGGCGCTGACAAGTATTGCATGGCATATGATCCTTGTAGGATTACCAGCGGCCATTATTACAGCAAAGCATTATAAAAAATACGATGAATAAGCCCGTTTAAAAACTCGACACCGTTGCAGCAACGGTATACGTATAATTTTTATCAATAAATTTTTTATCATATGAAAAAACAGTTTTGGTTATTTGGTTCTAAAGTTTCTGTACTTCAGGGAAGTGAAGATACAGAGGGACGTTTTGATCTTGTTGAAGGAATATTTCCTGTAGGATCGCGTTCACCCTTTCATGTTCACACAAAGTATTCGGAAACATTGTATGTTCTTGATGGCGAAGCTTTGATCATTACTCCTGGTGGCAAAAGTATAGTAAAGGCGGGAGACCACCTATTTATTCCACAAAATACGCCTCATGCGGTTCACAATAATTCTGAAAATCAGGAATTAAAAGCTTTAGCTGTGGCATCACCTAGCGGCTTTGGAACATTAATAAGGGCTGTGGGGCTGGATGTAATTGAAGGGCAAGTACAGCCTTCGGGTGAACATGACTTCCAACTTGTTCAGAAAATTCTTCATGATCTTGGTGATGAAATTTTACCGCCGCCGCAAGTATAAAATTGGGGGGAAATAAACAAATCAACTTTACAGAAATGGCTCAGAAGCAATTCTCAGCCATTTTTGCATAAAAGAATGAGAAAGCGGCAGGATATCAAATTTGACATGAAGATGACCAGTCAAAGCTTCAGAATTGATTGGTCAAAAATATACAATTTAACATAATATAAATTATAGGATTTTTATAATTTCTCTGAATTAGAACAGTAAGCGGCTCAGAATCCATTATCCTCAATATTTCTCTGCCAAATATCCTGTAACGGTTTCTAAGAACTCTTCTCTGGCCATAAACCAATCCAGAAACTCTTCTAACTTTCCTTTAGTTCCGGCTTCCTGAAAAATAAGCTTCATGATCCGTACTGTACACTGCCGGATTATTTTGATCAGGATTTGTGTTACAGACAAAATAATGCCCCGGATATCCGTAAGAATAAAATATGCAGATAAAATCTATTTCCGTACCTTTTACAATTTCTCTTACCTCAGGTTCTTCTACAAGTTCTTCAGGCTCATCATAATTATGTGTACCTTCTTTAAAGGTGTTAAAATCCAATCTCTGAAAATTTTCTTTACCCATACCTTATTCAGACGCTTTCATTCATTTTCTTTATATTATGTTAAATACAAACACAGTCTAAAATTCCTCTGAGTCCATAAAAATATAAAATCTTGCCACAAGGCAGGTTTTTTAGGAGTATGAAATTTGGAGATCCTCAAAGCGCCAATGAAGTGATATTCAACCTTTCTGCGGAAAGTAAAAATCAGGTTGATGATTGGGCTGCTGAAGTAAAAAAAGCAGGTGGAACCATTGTTTCAGAGCCTGAAAGCTTTGGAGAAAATTATTATGGTTTTGTATTTGCAGATCCGGATGGGCACAAGTTTAATGTCTTTTTTATGTAGAATTACACGTTATTTTCCTATATTTGACATTCAACAGATAAATATGAACCGCTCGAACTGTCTGCCTCCTCCGGCACCTTAATATTTTCAATGCCATTTGAAGCCAATCTATGCCGTTACTTGATGCAGCGGCCGGAATAGCTGTGCTTCACCTTAAAAATAGTAATCCAAATTTTTTACAGTTCATTTTCTAATGAAAAAATCATATTTATTATTACACCTGGCCGTAATTTTGGCCGGCTTTACCGGCGTATTCGGAAAACTGATCACGCTTAATGAAGGTTTATTGGTCTGGTACAGACTCCTCTTCTCCTCCATTATTTTATTCATTATCTTAAAGCTCTTAAAAATTCCAACAGAAATTCCTTTACAGGAAAAAATTAAGATTTCAAAAGCAGGATTGCTGCTTACATTGCACTGGCTTCTTTTCTATGCAAGTATAAAATACGCCAATATTTCTATCGGTGTGGTATGCTACTGCCTCACGAGCTTTTTCACAGCAGTATTCAAACCTGTGCTTGATAAGGAAAGATTCAAGCTGTCAGAATTATTGCTGAGTATGCTTACCATTTTGGGAATCAGCTTAATATTTCATTTTGATACCTCCTATCAGCTGGGAATTATTCTGGGAGTTTTTTCATCCGCATTCGGTGCTCTTTATACCATATACAACAAGCGTCTGGTAGATCATTTTGATACAAAGGTCATCAACTATTATCAGATGATCGCCGGCACTTTATGCTGGGGAGCATTTTTGCCCGTATATCTCCTCTATTTTCAGTCAGATAGCATAGTCCCTGACTTGAAAAACACGGCTTATTTGGCCGTTTTATCGCTTTTTTGTACCGTTGGATTATATGTGATGTTTGCAGAAGTTTTGAAGAAAATTCCCGCTTTTACAGTTAATTTAACTTATAATCTGGAACCTGTGTATGCGATAGTTATGGCTTTTTTATTTTTTGGAGAAAGCAAAGAAGTTAACCTTGCCTTTTATATTGGATTGGTATTTATTATTGCATCTGTAGTTTTGCAGACGGTAATTTCTTTGAAAAAAACAAAAAAGTAAACCATTTTCCAAACCTAAACCGGGCACTTACAATAGGTGCCCGGTTTTATATGATATGTAAATAAAAACACTATCCATTCATTACCAAGCTGTTATACAGCTTTACCTGCCATATTCCCAATACCTCTTTCAGCATTACAAAAGTAAATGCAGCATTATAGCTGTTCGGGAATACTGTAATTTCAGTATCTATAAAATCTGATGCCTGAGGCACCGGATTCAATCCAAATGTCTGAAACAGAGAAACGGATCTTTTCATATGAAATCCGGAAGTTACCAGATATATCTCAGAAGGAACCATCTGCTTTAGAATCCTGCTGGAATATTTTGCGTTTTCGTAAGTATTCATGCTTTTATCTTCTTTAATGATATCTGCATCTGCTACTCCCATTTTTTTAAAATTTTCACTGAATAATTCTGCTTCACTTGTACGGCCCCTTCCCTTTCCGGAAATAACTATTTTACAGGGCAGGTTATTTTTCTTATATCCGTAATAGAGCTGGTAGGCAGTGACAATTCTGGAATAAGACATTGTATGCAGCTTTTCCGTATTGTCAAAATCTACAACTCCTCCACCCAAAACTACAATAACAGGATGCTGAGAAGCCGTCTTTTGGGCATCAGATACATGAGCATAACTTTTCTGCAGATATACAGAGGTTAATTTCCCCAGAAAACCGTTTCCTATAAAAATAATCATCAGCACAAGGCCTGTACAGATCCCTACCCGCAGATTCTTACGGGTATTTTTCCTTTTTAAAACGGCAATGATAACAACTGCAAGAAATGCTAAAAAATAAGGTTCTGTAAAAAGCTGTAAAACGCGGAATAAAAAGTCTAGCAAAAATTTCATCTTCAAATAATATTGGATTTATGTTTAGAAACATTGAGAATACAAAGATAATGGAATTTCCTGAGCACCTCTTTCGGCAAGATAATTACATAATTTATCTTTTTGTTTATATAATTATTTTATACATTTGCAAAAAGCAAAGAACACACTTTTTAGTGTGCTAATAAAAACCAATACCTACCCAATGAAAAAGCAAAAAAGAATCGCCGTTTTTATGGCCGTACTCCATATATTCTTGGAAAGGCATTTCTGTAAAGAAAAAAACAAAAACTCCTACTTTTACATCAGGAAACGGCTGCCGCATTAAGAGCATAGCTGCAGATCATCCTAAAGCTTATCGCTTATTGTAATTTATTTTTAAACCTTACCGTTACTTAAAATTTAATTCTATTTAATGGTTTAATAAATTAATAATTTTCGCTGATGTACAGCAGATGATCGTATTAAAAAATATTAAACTTTTTTTCTCTGAAAATTAATACTATCTCAATCTGATATAGATTTAAAAAAAATACATTTGTCTGGTAACCACAACACAATCAGTGATATGTCCACCGTTATCAAAACATTTGTAGCTTATCTCAAAAGACCTGCTCTGTATCCTGAACTGGGCAGAAAAATTATTAAAAATACAATCCATAGAAGAAGTCCGTTTAAAGGTAGAGCAAAAACCAATATCTGGGCAGCATCCGTAGCGGTATCTCAAAAAGAAGCCGTTTCCAGGCTTTTTTCCATAGATACAGATCATTTCAGAGAGATCTATGCTGATATTCTGGAAAAAGCACGCCTAAAAGAAAAAGAATGTCCTATTGCAATGGGCGGTGCCGGTGCTCTGGAGCTTATTTATTACGCATGCGAATTTACCAAAGCACAAAACGTTCTTGAAACAGGAGTAGCTTATGGATGGTCTTCTTTAGCAATACTGCTGTCGCTTCAAAAAAGAAATGGTACATTATACAGTTCAGATATGCCCTATCTTGCTCAGGATGGAGATCATTTCGTAGGATATGTTGTTCCTGAAAATCTAAAAAAATACTGGAAGTTATTTCGTTTTGCAGACAGGGAATCGCTGCCTAAAATTTTCAAAAAAGTCTCTGCTTTTGATGTTTTTCATTATGATTCTGATAAGAGTTACTATGGAAGAATGTGGGCTTACCATCAGATCTATAAAAGATTAAAACCCGGTGCGGTATTTATCAGTGATGATATTGGCGACAATTCTGCGTATCAGGATTTTTGTACTCAAAAAAATATTAAAACTTCTGTTGTACAATACGCCGGAAAATACATCGGAGTTTTTATAAAACAATAAAGAAAAATATCCACATCGCTTCATCAGGCAAGTTTACTTGCCCATCCTTTGCCTCCTCAACATATAAAGGTCTCCATCTGAAAACTTTGCGTTTAAAAATTCTAGTAAAATATTTGAACCATTAAGACTAGATTAGGCCGTTAAGCGTATTAAGGAAATATCCAGAGATATTTTAAAAGCAGAACGCTTTATTCAAATGTATCTGAATCTTAATGTTATTTAAAAGCTTTACTCTTCTTAATGGTTCAAAAAAAATTCATTCCCCATAATTTACTTCCCTTTCCAGGATAATCTGGTTTCTGCATACGGTAACCAGTATTTTTTCTCCTGCCCGAAAACCGCATTGCTCTACCCACTTCCCTGCTATTCTTATCTCCGGGAAGTACACTATTTTGCCATACGCTCTTGAAAACGATTTGAGGGAAACCGTAAGGTTACGATTGCGCAGTTCATTATATTGGCTGCTGCTCATTCTTCTTTTTCTTTTCATATTTGTTATTTTTCAGCAAATCAAAACATAATCAGGAGGATAAACCAGTTGAGGAAAGGATAATTTATTCCAAAACAGAGATAATTTAGAATTGTATTTATTTTAAAACAGAGCTTTATTTTTTTGTTCTAAAGCTTTATATTTGTTATTATGAGTTACACAGATATGCAAAATAAGAAAATACATCAGGGTAGAAATATAAAGCGTTTCCGCGAAATGCTGGGAATCAAACAGGAAGCATTGGCTTTTGAACTGGGCGACGACTGGAACCAAAAGAAAATCTCCCTTTTAGAGCAAAAAGAAACCGTAGAATCTGATATTCTGGCGCAGGTAGCTCACATTTTGAAAGTTCCCGCAGAAGCGATTGAGAATTTTGATGAGGAGCAGGCGGTGAATATTATTTCTAATACCTTCAATACACACGACTATTCAAACGGAGTGAATGTTCAACCTACTTTTACTTTCAACCCTCTTGATAAGATGGTTGAGCTTTATGAGCGCATGCTGCTGCAGCAGAAGGAAATGATTGAGAAGTTGGAGAGGTTAATTGATAAGAAGTAATCAAAGATGGCTTTTTTTAATTTATATAGTATGAAAATATGAATACAGCTCTCGATTTCGAAGCTGCACAGTATAAAAAGAGATAATTACGAAAATTCGTAAAACTCTCCTACACAAAAACTTAAATATTTTCCATACATTCACCTGATTTATAAGAACACAATCATATTATATGTTGAAAAATTTTAGAACCGTTCGCTTTTTACTTCTTCTTCCCCTTTCAATGTCCTTGTTGGGTTTCCGCCCTCCCAACAGTGACGAAGAAAAGATGCAGATCATCATGGTCAATACAAAGAATGTACTGTCTTATCTGCATTACAGTCCAAAGCCTATTAATGATGCCTATTCAAAAGAAGTGTATAAGCAGTATTTTGAATCAATAGATCCTACAAAAACCTATTTTCTGCAATCTGATATGGATGAGTTTCATAGATATGAAACCAAACTGGATGATTACCTGAACACCGGAGATTTGACCTTTTATCAACTGACCGTTGATAAATTGTATCAAAGGATTGATGAAATTGATCAGATGACCAAAGATATCTTCAGCAAACCCATCAATCTGGAAGAAGATGAAATACTGACTTTGGAGCCCAAACTGAAAAATGCACCGGCCAGCAGGCAGCAGCAGTATAACGAATGGAGGAAATATGTGAAATACAATATCCTGCAGGAAATAGAATCTATGAACAGGAAGAATGAGGAAAAAATGAAAGATTCTACAGATAAAGGAAACAGCAGTAAGCCTGAAGTTCTGAGCCAGGAAGAAAAGATAAAAAAAGCAACAGAAAATGTAAAAGATCTTCTGGAAGAAAAATTCATCAGGTTCAAGAAAAGGAAAAAAATGGACTGGTTTACGGTGTACATCAATGTCTATACTCATATTTTTGATCCGCATACCAACTATTATTCACCGCAGGGCAAAGAAGATTTTGATACGGACTTCAAAGGAAAAATTATTGGGATAGGTGCAGGAATACAAGAGAAAAAAGGAAACCTGTACATCGGGACATTATCTGTAGGAGCGCCGGCATGGAAGTCTAAGCAGCTGACGGAAGGTGATAAGATCTTAAAAATAAAATCTAATCCGGACAGTGAAACGGTAAATGTAGTAGATATGCTTCCCGGTGAAGCCATAAGATTAATCCGTGGTGAAAAGGGGGCTCCCATAACGTTAACCGTAGAGAAAAAAGACGGCAGTATTCAGGAGGTAACCATGATCCGTGAAGAAATAACGCTTGAAGATACTTTTGCTAAAAGTATTGTTGTAAACGCATCTGATAAAAAATACGGACTCATTAACTTACCCAAGTTCAATGCTGATTTTGAAGATAAAGACGGAAGAAATGCTTCCGATGATATTAAAAAAGAAATTATCAAGCTTAAGGAACAAAACATACAGGGAATTGTGCTGGACCTCAGAAATAATTCCGGCGGTTCTTTAACCGAAGTTGGAGATATTCTGGGGCTTTTTATGAATGCAGGACCTTACGTGCAGGTGAAGGACGGAAACGGAAAAATTACCACCTTAAAAAATAAAACTGAAGCTCCCATCTGGAATGGTCCGCTTGTGATTCTACAAAATGAGCTGTCTGCTTCTGCGGCAGAAATTTTAGCCGGTGTAATGCAGGATTACGGAAGAGCAGTCATCATGGGATCTCCCGTTTCTTTCGGTAAAGGAACGGTGCAGGTATTTGTAGATCTGAACAGGTTCTTAAATACCCAGGAAGATTTTGGCTCCATCAAGCTAACCATTCAGAAATATTACAGAATCACCGGAGAGTCTACACAAAGAAAAGGAGTAAGCTCAGACATTCCTATGAAAGATATTTTCTCGTATGGAGACATCGGTGAAAAATATGATGATTACGCATTAGCCTGGGATAAAATACCGGGAACGGATTTCAGCAGACAGCATCTTCTCAATATCCAGACTTTGCAGAAAGTAAGTGCAGAGAGAATGGCTAAAAATGATCATTATAAATTATTACTTGAATACGCACAGTGGAGAGAAAATCTGGGTAAAGAAAAAACAGTACCTCTGAGCATGCAAAAATACAGTGATCTGATGCAGCAGAGAAAAGTTCAGGATGATAAATTCAAAGTTTTAAAAACATTAGAAAGCGGTCTGAAATTCACCATGTATCCAAAGGATATTGAAAGAGAAAAAAGCGATGCCGCGTTCAAAACTAAATCAGAAGTATGGGTTAAAAATCTGCAAAAAGATCTTTATCTGCAGGAAGCTATCAATATAGTCGGAGATCTGGAAGTAAGATCGTAAGCGTACTTCTTAGTTAAAAAGTAAAAATTAGAAAGCTCAAAAGTGTAAGGCAAAACATTTTTGAGCTTTTTTTATTAAAACAAAATTATTCATAAAATATTTGCGTAGTTAAATAACTACACATATATTTGTAGTCAAATAACTACATAATGAATTTAAGAAGAGATGTTTTTCAGGCAATCGCAGATCCTACAAGACGGTCTATATTGATGTTGGTGGCCACACAGTCTATGACAGCCGGAGCCATCGCCTCCAATTTTGACACGGCAAGACCTACCGTTTCAAAGCATCTCCAGATCCTTACAGAATGTGAACTGCTGAAATCTGAACAGAACGGCAGAGAAGTTATCTATCATCTTAATCCTCATAAAATGAAAGAAATAGCAGATTTTATAGAACCTTTCCGCAAAATGTGGGATGAAAAATTCAACAAGCTGGAAAGTGTAATGAAAGCCTATCAGAAAAGAGAAGCGTGAGGCAAGATACGTGTTTAGGGGTATTGATTTTCAAGATGAATTGGATAAATGAATAGTAATTTAAAAACAACTCAATCCAAATAAACACAAAACCCAGCTCTCCCACTCTAAACCCTCTAACTCTAATACTCTCTCACCCAAGAAAACTCAGAATATGGAACTTAAAACAAAAATTCAGGCCGAAGACGGAAAACAGGAAATCTTCATTACCAGGGAATTTGATCTTCCCGTAGAACTTCTTTTTAAAGCTTACACAGAAGCAGAACTTTTCGAGCAATGGATGGGAACCAGAGTGACAAAGTTTGAAAACAGGCAGCACGGAAGTTACCGGTTCGAAACATCCAACCCGCAAGGTGATGTGGTTTTCAGTGCCAACGGTACGATCCACGACATCATTCAGAACGAAAAAATTGTAAGAACTTTCCAGATGGAAAACACTCCGTTTCCGGCTCAGATTGAGTTTTTAGAATTCGAAAAATTAACCGATACAACAAGTAAAATTACCATTCAGACCATTTATAAATCGGTAGAATATAGAGACGGGCATCTGAAAATGCCCTTCGCCCAAGGTATTAATTGGGCACATAACCGTTTGCAGGAACTGTTTGGCGGCCGCTAACAGATAATAGATGAATAACTCTCCTCCCGAAACCCACCAAACCCTCAATCATAAAAACATGAATCCAAAAGTTAATTTTTTCTTTAATGAAGCCAAACAATGGAAAAAAGAATTTGAAAAACTTAGAACCATTGCATTAAGCACAGAACTTGTAGAAGATTTAAAATGGGGCTGTCCCTGTTATACCTATGAAGGAAAAAATATCTTCCTGATCCACGGCTTTAAGGAATATTGTGCACTTCTTTTCTTTAAAGGAGCTCTGATGAAAGACCCTGATCATATTCTCATCCAGCAGTCTAAAAATGTACAGGCAGCCCGGCAGATTCGTTTTACGGATGTAAAACAGATTAATGATGTGGAGCAGGTTCTTCGCGCCTATATGTTCGAAGCCGTTGAAATAGAAGAATCCGGAGCTAAAGTGGAAATGAAGAAAACAAAAGAGTTTGAAATGGCTGAAGAATTTCAAAATAAGCTGGATGAAAATCCGGCATTACAGAAAGCTTTCAAAGCATTAACTCCTGGAAGACAAAGAGCTTACCTGCTTCACTTTTCTTCTGCAAAACAGTCCAAAACCCGTGAAGCCCGTATTGAAAAATGCATTCCCCAGATCATGGAAGGAATAGGATTAAAAGACTAATGTTAAAAAAAAACGATCATGAAAACACCGCAACAATTACAAAAAAGAACGAAGATCATCTATTGGATATTTACCCTCTGGATGGCGCTGGGAATGGTGTCCACCGCTATTGTTCAGCTGTTGAAAAGTAAAGATGAACTGCTAAATTTCACTAATCTCGGCTACCCTTCTTACCTGATGACCATTATTGGGGTATGGAAAGTTCTGGGCGTTACTGCCATATTAATCCCCGGACGTCTCTTATGGAAAGAATGGGCCTATGCAGGATTTTTCTTCGTTATGTCAGGCGCTGTAATTTCCCATCTTATCGTGGGTGATACGGCAGGAAGAACTTTTCCGGCAGTATTACTATTGGTATTAGTACTTATTTCCTGGTATTTCAGACCTGCAGACAGAAAAATCGCTATTCTTAATCAATAATTTTTAATATCAAAAGTTTTAAACTTTTATTTTTGAACCATTAAGTATGAGCATTAAGATAAGCTTCGCTTTAAGCTTAAAAATCAGAATGACTGATCTTAACTATACTTTATTTCTTAAATCCTTCTTAACGGCTCAATATCTATTGAGCATTTTGATAAGCTTACATATTTTTTTATAAATTTATTTTTAAAGATAAAAATCAAAAATTTTACCGGAGATAAAATCCTTGCGCCTTAAACAAACCCTCATTAGCAAAACTTGCGCCTTCGATTTCCCACAACACAACACAACACAACACAACACAACACAACAATCAATAAAACAAAATTTGACATGAAAAAGAAACTAACCCAGGAACAAATCAACGAGCTTTTGAAAACATTAGAAACTCGTTTTGAAAAAAATATGAACCGTCATAAAGATCTTAAGTGGGAAAAAATTCAGCAAAAACTGGAAGCCAGCCCAGAAAAATTATGGTCTTTACACGAAATGGAAATCACAGAAGGCGAACCCGATGTAGTAGATTACAATAAAAAAACAGATGAATATTACTTTGCAGACTGTTCCCCGGAAAGCCCGAAACGCAGAAGTTTGTGCTACGACTATCAGGCATGGGAAGCCAGAAAAGCCAATAAACCTGAGAATAATGTCATTGATACCGCTTCCGAAATGGGTATTGAGCTTTTAACAGAAGAACAATACCGCCATCTACAGGCATTGGGAAAATTTGATCAGAAAACCTCAAGCTGGATCAGGACACCAGCGGCAATCCGGGAAATGGGAGGCGCTATTTTCTGCGACAGACGTTATAATACCGTATTTACCTATCACAATGGCGCCGATTCCTATTACGCTGCAAGAGGTTTCAGAGGATTGTTAAAAGTATAAGTATTACTTGGAATCTCTCAGCCAGGGAGATTCCACACTCCAGAAGATAATTTGAACTCCCAGAAAGTTTTCTGCGTATTCCGTAAATTCTTCTTTGGTAAAAGGTTTTTCAGTTGCAGGATTTTTATACGTAAGTGTCGGTTCCTGAACCGCCATTGCCACAAGGGAAAGCTTTCCTTTGTATTGATTAAAAAAAGGATAGGAATTTTTCATTTGGGCTTTTTTATTCGGAACAATATCCGGTCCGCCCAATCCTATATTGTTTTTATACGCAAAATCAAATAGCCTGGACATATATTGATGGTCATTCTCCCACTCACACGGAAAAAAATTCACATACTGCAACACATGAGAATGATGAAAAACACTTCTTGCAAACTTCAGATTGTCCAGTTCAGCCTGAAAATAACGGTCACAGCTGAAGCCTGTTCGGTCCTTTTTCATATCAATATCTATCGCTGTCTCCGGAAGATTAATCCCCTGAATCTTTCCGTCAAATTTCCTGGCGAGCGCTCCTATCAGCTTTTGAAATCTCATCCGGACAGCAGGATTCCATTGCTGGGCTGCCCATCCGCTTCCAACAGGCTTATTTTCCCCCGGATTATCATATTGCGGAACCAGACCTCCGGCGTATTCTTTACCACTCAGCACATAATCAGGAATATACCTGGCCTGCGGCTCAAAAAATCTGTCCTGAAGCTGGATAAACAGTTTTTTATGTAGTCCTGTCAGATATTCCAGATCTTTCTCAATAACAGAAAAATCATAGACATCTTTAGAGGTTTCCAAAGCCTTCCAGTTATAGACAATCTGTACGCCGCCAATATCTTTCCGCGTAATCATTTTTTCAATTGCATGCAGGTCTCCCGAGGAAGTATAAATATAATTTTCAGGAGCCTGTGCGGTTATCAATTGTGAACCTAAAATAAATAACCCGTACCCCAGTACTCTAGCCAGCTTTTTCATTAAATTCATTTTTGCATGGTAGATCATTTTTCGTGCCTAAAACAGGTATAATTCTTTGAAGCTGATTAAAATTATTCTTATTTATAAACAATTTTCTTTCATATATAAATACTATTGTTATTTTTGGAATACGAAATTTGATTTTAACAAGTAAGGATATGAAAAAATTAATCTTATTGGCTGCTGCATCAGCTTTTTTAATTAATTGTAATAAAAAGCCAGAAGCTCCGGCTCCTAAAGCAGAAGCAGACACCATTGCTGTGGAAGAACCTGTAATTGATACACTGGGACCAAAATCTTTCTGTTATATCGGGGTAACCGGGAAAGACAGTGTTTTTGCATCCATTGATGATAATTTAGGAACCATTACCGGAAAATTATCTTATAAGAACAGCGAAAAAGACAGCTCAAAAGGAGATGTAACGGGATTCAAATCCGGAGATACGCTGAAACTGACTTATGAATTTACTTCTGAAGGGAAAAAGAGCAAAAGGGATATCTATTTCCTTCAAAAAGACAATGTTTTGACAGAAGGAATTGGTGATCATAAGGAAGAAGACGGACAGTCCAAATATGCTGATGACAAAAAAGTAAGCTATAAAGACGGACAAAAGCTCACCCCTGCAGATTGTAAAGTAGTAAGCGAAGCTTTAAAAAAGTAATTCATCATAAGACAAAAAACAGCCCCGTAAAGAGGCTGTTTTTTTTTTTAATTCTGTTCAATAATTTCAATAAAACGGTCCACAGCATCGTCTCCCGTACTCCATGATGTGATAAGACGTACGGCAGAAGACTCTTCATCTATTTTCTTCCATACATAAAATTCAAAATTTTCGGAGAGTATTTCTATCAAATCATTATTCAGAATAGGAAAAATCTGATTGGTGTAGGTATCTGAAAGAAATGCAGCGCCTTTTTTCTGTAAAGCATTCTTGATTTTCATTGCCTGCTGATTGGCATGTCTGGCAAGATCAAAATACAGATTGTTTTTCATCAGCTCCAAAAATTGAATTCCTAACAGCCTTCCTTTGGCTAAAAGCGCACCTTTCTGTTTGATGTTAAAAGCAAAATCCTCCTGGATTGCGGGATTATTAATCACGATAGCCTCTCCTATTAATGCTCCGTTTTTGGTTCCTCCAAGATAGAAAACATCCGTAAGAGCCGCTACTTTTTCCAGAGAAAGATCGCTGATCTCTGCGGTCAGACCATGCCCCAACCTTGCTCCGTCCATGAAGAGATACAAGTTATTTTTCTTACAAAATGCTGAAAGCTCTTCCAGTTCTTTGGCCTGATAGATTGTTCCCAATTCTGTAGAATTGGAGATATACACCAGCTTAGGCATCACCTGATGCGGTATATTACGGTGTCCGTCTAATATCGGGGTTATATCTGAAGGGCTTAATTTCCCGTCTGCAGTTTCAATACTTAGTATTTTATGTCCTGTGGCTTCAATAGCTCCGGTCTCATTATTAAGAATATGTCCTGAAGAAGCAGAAATGGCACACTGGTAAGGCTTTAACATTGCAGAAATTACAATTAAGTTAGCCTGTGTTCCGCCTGAAACCAAAAAGACTTCCGAATTCGGGTTATTGATTTTTTCTTTAATTAAAGTTTTCGCGCTTAATGAATACTGATCTTCTCCATAGCCAGCCTGCTGATCAAGATTATGCTGTACAAGTGCCTGTAAAATATTCGGGTGGCACCCTTCTGAATAATCGTTTTTGAATGAAAATTTCATAGAGTAAAAGTAAAAAAAGTTAAAATAACAAGAACCAACTTTTCATTTTATTTTGTTAGATTTGTAATGAAAATCATCTAACATTTTGAAAACAACCCTAACAGAAGAGAATTACCTGAAAGCTTTGTTTCATTTAGTTGACAATGAAAGTAAGGTTACGATTAATGAGCTCAGTAAATTTTTGAATGTAAAAATGCCGAGTGTCAATAACATGATGAAGAAATTTGCGGAGAAAAAGTGGGTCATCTATGAAACATACAAACCGTTAATTGTTACAGAAAACGGAAGACGTGAAGCTGCACTGGTTGTTCGTAAACACAGACTTACCGAAATGTTTCTGGTTAAAAAAATGAATTTCGGCTGGGAAAATGTTCATGAGATTGCAGAACAGCTGGAACACGTACATTCTCAGCTCTTTTTTGATAAAATGGATGAAATTCTGGATCACCCTAAATTTGATCCTCACGGAGAACCAATTCCTGATAAAGACGGAAATATTATTGCGCAGGATCTGCAGAAGCTCAGCAACTGTGTCCCGGGTGAAGATGTTACCTTTGCTTCTGTCACTTTATCTGATGATGCTTTTCTCACTTATCTGAATGACAGAAAACTGCTTCTTAATACCAAAGTAAGAGTCTTAAAAGTAGAAAGCTTTGATAAATCTATGACGATAGAAATTGATGGCAAAACAGAAATTCTAAGCAAAAAAGCAACAGAAAAAATACTGGTGAAGAGATAATCTTCGAAATTCTACAATACAGCTCACAGATTTCATTAAAAATTTAAAGGATGAGTATTATTTAAGCATAAAGTAATGCTTATGTTAATAGACTGTCCTACACTAATCAACCCCACACCAACCATTAATCACACTTAAAATGAAGAAAAGCATTCCGTTTTTTATGATTTCAATGCTGCTTAGCCAACTGTCTAATGCTCAGGTTAGAGATTTTGTAATTGAACCGCAGATTAAACCTGATTTTTACGTTTATAAAACTTTCGGGGTATTCGGAGGGAAAGAATATTCTGCGAATGCTGTTTATCTGGTGACTAAAAAAGGAGTTGTTTTATTTGATGTTCCATGGCAGAAATCGCAGTATCAAAGCCTGCTTGATACCATTCAAAAACGCCATAATCTTCCTGTTATTGCAGTATTTGCAACTCATTCACATGAAGACAGAGCCGGTGACTTAAGCTTTTATCATAATAAGGGAATCAAAACCTACGCAACCGCCAAAACCAATGAACTGTTGAAAAAAGAAGGAAAAGCCATGGCTACAGAAATAATTGAAACAGGAAAAACATACCGTATTGGTGGGAAAAAATTTGTAGTCGATTTTCTCGGTGAAGGACATACTGCAGATAATGTAGTTGTATGGTTTCCCCAATATAAAATACTGGACGGCGGATGCCTTGTAAAAAGCAGAACAGCAGAAAATCTGGGCTACACCGGTGAAGCCAACGTTGCCCAATGGCCGCAAACCATGGCAAAGCTGAAATCAAAATATTCACAGGCAGTTCTCGTAATTCCTGGCCATGATGAATGGAAAGGCGGCGGACACGTAGAACATACGTTAGATCTTCTTGAGAAAAACAAAAAAGCGGAATAATAGTCTGTTTTTATTTCCCATAAAAAAATCCCGAATGAAAATTCGGGATTTTTTTTATGGGAAAGGGTTTGGATTAATCTAATACACTCCACCCTCTTTTCGGGTTCGTATTTGTAGAAACCTCCTGCTCGTTAACGATAATGTTTTCTTTTCTCTGACCGATGTAATCAAGCTCGCTCAGTTTTGAGAAAATAATTTCCAGGCTTCTCAACATCTGTTGAATGTAAAGCAAAGGCTCACCACAGTTATGATGATCATAATTGGTTTCTGCTACGATAGAAAGCTGGTTCAGTAACGTATGAGGTGCTATTTCACTCCATTCCAGGCTGTAATTCAGCATTTCTTCCAGTTCTGCAGGAACCAGAAGCTGGGTTGAATTGTATAAATGAAGCGCCAGTCTCGCAAAAGATTCGATCAAAAATACAGGAGGCTGCCATGGTGTGATATTTCGGAACTGGAAATACATGTCTCCAAAAGTATTCACCATCGTGGTGCACAGAAACTTAACGTTCTGTGCCAACGCTGTATTCTGATTTTTATGAGAGGCTTTCTGAATAATCTTAAAAGCATACTGCTGAAGGTTTCCGATAGATTTTGCATAGCTGCTGTAATATTCTACCAGAGCAGGATGGCTTTGTACAGAAGTACAAGGTGGAATAAAATTGGAATCTACCTGCGCAATATTTCCTTTCAGATCTACTTTTCCGATGATAAGATAATTCCCTCCGGAATAGCTGCTGTTCAATGAAGTTACAGGAAGAAGTTCAATGTGGTGATTCGGCTGTGCACTTGGATGGCGCGGCGGAATTTCCTCAGGATCAATATCTCCAAAGGGTACCTTATCAAAAGGGTTTACGGAGATCAGTATGTAATATTCACCATCTGCCTGCTCTTCACTCATGGATTTGGCCAAAGACTTCACGCTGATTCTTCTGTCGGTAAGCTCAATACGGTAGCCTGCCATGGTAACGGCGCTGCAACGTTTGATTACAAGCTGCACGTCATTGGTTGCCGTGTTGTGAACATCAAAAATAGTACGGTCTGTAAATTCATTGGAAATAGGCAAAAGACCATAATTATATGTAGTAATTCCAAGAGAATTGGAATCCCTGATGGTATCAATTAAGAAATTATCCTGATCATTAAGATGTCTCTGGGAAACTTTCATCCCATCCACCCAGTTGATTGCAAAATGTTTAATAGGCTGTATCATGTTTAATACTTTTTAGATTTTTGTGTTTATGATCTTCTTGCGACTCCCTCCTCTTCATGCTGTATAACTCTTTTACAAATCACCACTTCATTTTCTGAAATGCTGTTTGTAGAAATGTCGTGGTCGAAATCTATATATTTTCTGAAACTGAAAAATGATTTTTTAGTATAGAAAATCCAGTAATAAGGTTCATTTCCTTCATCCGAAAGATGGATGATGGAACCCGGATTTTTGTGGTTATAATCATCCACTACCCTGTAGAACCAGTCTCCGAAAGTAACTCCTGTAGGAAGTGTTTTGGCTTTGATTCTGAAACGGTTGGTATCTTCCAGTTTTTTACTTAATTCTACATTCAGTACCATTAATCTGTCAAAATCCGCTCCTTCAAAATCAGGTAATTTCTGTTCAGGTGAATATCTCCAGGTTTTATAAATATCAAAAGGAATGCTGATAAACTGGATATAACAGTAATAAAATACCATAGGAACCACAAAGATCAGCATACTTGTAGCGGCCATTACGGCATATCCTGTTCCTTTGCTCATCCAGTTAAAAATCAGGGTGAATAAATATCCTCCCAAAGCAATACACGTCAGAGAAAGTATAGATTCAAACAGAATGCTCATGGCAAGAGAGTCAATGTGCTTCTTGAAATATTTATGCAGTAAATTCACATGAATAATTCCCAGTATAAGGTAAATAACCTGGGCAATCAGATACCAGTACGGGTTAAAAAGATTTCCGGCAAATCCGAAAACTCCCGGAACCGCCAGACATAAGCTGCACAGAAGCACGTATATAATAATCACTTTAATTTTGATCGCAGGTTTATTTCTCCTGATTACACCCAGTATAACCATCATAATAATCGCGATTAAAGGCATTAAGATATACCTTAAAAAAATACCTTTTACTGAAGAAATTTCCATTTGTTTCTTTTCGAATTTATACTTTGTTGGTAATTGTAAATATAATAAAATAATTTAGAGAAAGGTAGAGTATCCAAGGCGGCTGGCATTTCGTTCATCATCCTCAAGACTGAATGAATATTCTTCCTTTTCTGTCACAAAATTCTCTTCCACGTCTACCGTTACCGGAAGAAAATAATCATACAGTGCCTTCAGTACATTTCTGAACGGGCTTCCGGAGATATATTTTTTCATATCTCCATACGGGATCGGCCCGATATTTACCACCCAGTTTCTCTGCCCGTCCATATGAGGGCCACTTGGAATGAATGTAACCCCTAACCTTGAGTTTCCCAATAGCATGGAATCATCATTTTTTTCAATCTCATCAATAATATTAGGTGAAAAAGTTACTTTTACCGGTACCTGCAGAAATGCTGTCATACACCTTTCAAACCATCTTTTATCTCCTCTGATCTGATGGAAAAAAGGTAAAATATGCATAAAAATATAAGCACTCTGCCTATCCAGCATTTTAATCATGGGCCAAAGCTCACTTACCGTTTCCAGTAAAGAATCCGTAGGGCTGGTGATATCAAATTCTGACTCCTTAAGCAAAGCACTGATCTCCGTAAAAAATACTTCCAGTTCAAATGGACGAAAAAACTTACGGGCATCGTCTTCAATTTTCTTCTGTCTCCGTATTTCTCTTACCACAGTATCTACATTCTTTCTGGAAGCCCCAAGAGACGGCGGATGAAAAAGCCCTTCCGGAAGATAGTCATATATGCCTTCTCTATAAGTCTCTATGGTAAATACTTCCTCATCAAATCCCAGATAACTGCTGGTAATGCTTTTAATATCTTTAAGGTAAGCCCTGTCATTCACCCCCACACGTTCTATGAAGATATTGCTTACCGCACGGTGGTATTTCAACAGGTTAACCGCCACAGCTTCAGCCTTGAAATCTGTCTGCAGCTTATTGTAATGCATATCTACAATATTATTCTCATACATAGTGTTTCCTCTGATTATGACTTGTAAAGATAATATATCTCATAAGTTTGAAAAAATATTTTTACAATAATTTTATCCTAAAAATAATAATTTATTGACATTAAAAGGAATAATTTACTACAATTTCCGTGAAAATACGGTAAATCCACTATTTGCTTGTTTTTTAAATTTAAAATTACCTGCTACTATTCAGGAGCTTAGGCTTTAAAAGCCATTGTTAAGACGGTGAATGTTTAAAGTTGCGATGATGCTTTTTAGTTTAAATCTTTCATACTGATAAAGCGTTTTTCTTCTGTTTTCCTTTTTTCTGTTCGTTTTTCATCCCATCTTGTGATCTATTTTATTTAGATTAAATTTTATTAACACATCTTATGGAATAAATTCAGGGATAATGCATGCTCATTCCGAAAGCGGGCCGTATCTTTGCAGACTGAAAATTGTTATTCAAATGAAAAGTATTTATTCTAAAATTCTTATTTTAGCATTCATGGCCTCTTCACTGTATTCTTATGCATGGGGATTAACCGGGCACAGAGTTATTGCAGAGATTGCAGAAAACCATCTTTCCCGCAAAGCAAGAAGAGAGATCAAAAAAATGATGGGCAGAGAGCGACTTGCTTATTGGGCAAACTGGCCGGACTTCATCAAATCTGACACTACAGGCGTATGGAAACAGGCTTCATCATGGCATTATGTAAATATTGATCCGATGGCTGATTTTAAAGCTTTTGACCAAAACTTAAAAGCACAGGCAGGACCCAGTCTTTACACCCAGGTAAATACCCTTTCCAGCCAGATTAAGGATAAAAACACTTCTGAAAAAGACAGAAAAATTGCTTTAATCTTCCTTATTCACATCATGGGAGATCTTGCGCAGCCACTTCACGTGGGAAGAGCTGAAGATTTGGGCGGAAACAAAATTAATGTTACCTATTTCGGGGAGAAGACCAATTTACACTCGGTCTGGGACGGAAAACTGGTAGATTCTCAAAAGTACAGCTACACAGAATATGCTACGCTTTTGGATATCAAATCTAAAGAAGAAGTAGCACAGATTCAGTCCGGAACACTGGAAGACTGGCTGTATGATTCTCATAAAATCGCCAACAAAATCTACGCACAGACTCCTAACGATTCTAAATTATCTTTTGACTATCAGTATAAATTCAATGATACTATGGAAAGACAGTTATTGTATGGAGGATTAAGACTGGCGAAAGTTTTAAATGAGCTTTTTTAAAGACGGATACGAGTTCCGGGTTACCGCTCTTTTAATCAAAGACACTTTACAATACCACTCTTACAGATAAAACGGAACTTCGGTTTCGTTTTTTTTTGTGTTAAGTTTGAAAAATCAGGATTTATTTGAAATCCTGATTTTTTAATTCTTCTAATTTATCATTTATCTATCCCGCAAAAATAAAACATATAACACTCATTATCAATTAATTAAACTCGGTTTAAAATACATTCATCTATTTTGCGTTATAAATGGTACAAAAAATAGTAAACCTTGTGTAACCTTTTTACCTTTTCATACGTATATATTATAGTAACTCTTTTTTGAGGATAAAATAAATGAGACAATTAAAAATCACTAAGCAGGTTACCAACAGGGAAACTGCTTCATTAGACAAGTATTTGCAGGAAATTGGTAAAGTGGAACTGATCACTGCGGACGAAGAAGTAGAATTGGCGCAAAGAATACGTGCCGGCGACAGAGCCGCACTGGAGAAATTAATCAAAGCCAACCTTCGTTTCGTAGTATCTGTATCTAAGCAATACCAAAATCAAGGTCTTTCTTTACCCGATTTGATTAATGAAGGTAACTTAGGATTAATGAAAGCGGCAAAAAGGTACGATGAAACTAGAGGTTTCAAATTTATCTCTTATGCAGTATGGTGGATCCGTCAGTCTATTTTACAGGCGTTGGCTGAGCAGTCAAGAATTGTAAGACTACCATTGAACAAAATTGGATCTATCAATAAAATCAATAAAGCATACGCTCACCTTGAGCAGGAAAATGAAAGACCACCTTCTCCGGAAGAATTGGCTGAAGTTCTTGACATGAGCGAGGAAGATATTAAAGAATCTATGAAAAACTCCGGAAGACACCTGTCTATGGATGCACCTTTGGTAGAAGGTGAAGATTCTAATCTTTATGATGTATTACGTTCAGGAGAATCACCAAGTCCTGATAAAGATCTGATGCTGGAATCTCTACAAATTGAGATTGAAAGAGCATTGAATACTTTAACTCCTAGAGAGGCTGACCTGGTAAGACTGTATTTCGGACTGAACGGAAAACACCCAATGACTTTAGAGGAAATTGGTGAGACTTTCGATCTTACAAGAGAGAGAGTTCGTCAGATCAAAGAAAAAGCAATTAAGAGACTAAAACACAATACCAGAAGCAAGATCCTTAAATCTTACCTGGGTAAATAATTTTAGCGTAAAAAACTTTATAGGCGGAGTCTGTTTCAGGCTCCGTTTTTTTATGACAATACATCAAAAGTCCGGAAAAATATTTCTCCGGACTAACCAAACACTTTATAATAATCATCAAATATCCATGACGATACACAAAAAAATACTACTTTATTTAATCTAGTCTTGTAGCGTTAATTCTATAAGCCTTTGCAACATTTCCATTATTTACTATAGATATTGCAGATCCGTTTATGACCAGATTATAATTAAGGGCTGTAGAATTACCTCCATCTTCACATGCTTCAATTCCTGACCATGCTACACTCACATTATTTTGAGCCACCTGAGTTAAAGTTGGTTTATAATTAGAAGTTGTAGACCTCGTAACAAAACCACCTTGTGCGTTAAGTCCAAAGTAATTTGTAGAAGGAGCTTTATTATTAAAATAGCTGTGAACAATAAAATCTGTAGTAGAAGTGTTGACACATCCATTACCTACTACAACAGTAACTTTATAAGCGCCAGGAGCTAAATTTGAAATAAGTTGTCCGGTACCGCCTGCTGCAATGATTACAAAGTTGGTCGTTACAGTATGATTTCCTGTGCTGGGTATTTTCACCACAACGTTATTAGCATCAGTATAAAGAGGAGTCAGAGCTTTTTCTTCTAACCCGGAATCTACTTGTCTGATTCTTGCAGTTCCGTTAACGTCTAAAGTGTTGGTTGGATTTGGTGTTTTGATTCCCACCTGAGAATATGCCAATGACGAAGCCAAAGAGCATATCAGAATAATTCTTTTTTTCATTTTTTTAAATGTGTTTAAAGTTTAGTTTCTCTCTGTTTTAATTAAGAGAGCACAATAGTACAAATCAACCATGTCAGATCAAAGAAAGTGACTATTACACAGGTATGACATTGATGTAAAGCCACTGAAAATCAATAACTAATTTTAGATAAAAGAACAGAATTATATAACTCCGAAGTGAAATATCTGGAAAAAATATTAAAATTTAGGCTTAGATTTACCCTCTTTTATAAGCCGCTGTAACATTTTTTAAGATTCACACCACTAATTAAAATCATATCACATCATTCCGGTGATAAATGGAATGATTAATTTTATTGCCTGATATAACAATTACCAAAAACATATTATGAAAAAAATACTTTTCGCTTCAGCGCTGGCATTATGCGCACTATCCTGCAAAGAAAATAAACCAAGGCAGGCTCCCGCTGTTGAAAATGCCGTTGACAATGCAGCATATTCAGTGTCAAACTCTATTAAAAAAAATACAAGATATTCAGACGGCGGAAATCTTGTTCATGAAATTTACCACGAGCTCATAAAAAATGACAAGGCTTTACAGGATCTGGAAGTAAGAATAGAAAATACGTTCAAAGAAACCGAAGATGTACTGTCAGAATATATGAATGTGATAGACAAATCAGAGACCTATTATAATGATGCAAAGGCACTCACAAATTCGTTAACGGATTCTGCTGCTAAAAAAGAGATTGAAAATGCATTAAAATTAAGTTCTGAAAAATATCATCTGAAAACCCAAACTACAAGAGACCTCATCAAAAAAATAAAAGCAAACAAGATAGCCCTCTATGAGCAGCAAATGGTATTTAAAATTAAGAAAACACTTCCTGAAATTGAAAAATACCAAAATGCCCACCCTTTAAAAACAGACCAACTCAATCAATGTATCAAAAAGCAGAATGATTTACTGGCAGAGCTTAAAAAAATTCAATAAATCCCATTACACCTCATGAAATATAGTACGAAATGGCTTACGGATAAAAGCCGTGTTAAAGAACTGGTAGACTTTTTTATTACCCACAAAACAGATGCTTATATTTCTCATGGAGAAATGATGTCTGGCAGGGCTATAGATTCGCATCACTGGAATCCTGACCTTGAATTGATTCTTACAGAACAATTAATTTCAGATTTTAATTCAGACGGAAACTCCAGACTGAATATTCTCATTGCAGAAAATGAAAACGGAGAAATTGTCGGAATGATGGTTTTTAACATTATCAGCAGTCCGTTTAAAAAGTATGCGATTTTAGAGGATATGCTTCTGGATCAGTCGGTAAGAGGTCAATCTCTTGGAAGTATGCTTTTGGACAAAGCAATTCAGGAATCTAAAAACTGGAACATCAGCTTTATTTTGCTGGAAAGCGGTGTCAACAATCATGGTGCCCACAATTTCTTCAGCAAATATGGCTTTAAAAAGGTATCGGAGAGCTATATTTTATCGTTATAGATTATAAGAAAGCGCTGGCATTTTGCGAAAACTAAAATTCATCAGATATGAATGCTATTTCAATTATAGGAGCCGGAATCGGAGGTCTTACCTTAGGAAATGTACTGAAACAGCATCAGTATAATTTTTCAATTTATGAATCTGCTGACGAAATAAAGCCTGTGGGAGCCGGAATTATGATGGCTGTAAACGCGATGCAGGTTTTTGACCGTTTAGGCTTAAAAGAAAAAATTGAAAATGCGGGTAATAAAGTTCACAGAATCAGTATTACGAACGAGTCTTTAAAAACCATTTCCACAACCGAAATTAAGAACCTGGAAATCCGGTACAATTCCTGTAATGTAGCCATTCACCGGGCTGAGCTGCAGAAGATTTTATCAGAAAATTTAAATTCAGATTCAATAAAGCTGGGCCATTCTTTACAGAGAATACGAAAAGAGGAAAATTATCTGCTGAATTTTGAAAATGGAAAGCAGATTGAAAGTACCGTTGTTTTTGGAGCAGACGGCATCAAATCGCCTATCCGAAATCAGATCTTACAAACAGGAACGATCCGAAACTCAGGACAAAAATGCTGGCGCGGACTGTTAGATATTGACCTGCCGGAAAAATACCATCAGCAAGCTGTTGAAATGTGGGGAAAAGGAAAGCGGTTCGGATTTGTAAAAATTTCTGACAAGAAAGTGTACTGGTATGCCTGCATCAATGAGAAAAGCTTCGGAACAGATTTAAAAATTGCAGAAATATTTCGGGATTTTGATGCCTTGGCTTTGCAGCTTATAGAATCAACTGCTGATGAAAATATAATCTGCAATATAATTTCTGACCTCGCTCCTATTCCACGCTGGTACTCTGAAAATCTTTGTCTGATAGGTGATGCTGCCCATGCTACCACACCCAATATGGGACAAGGTGCCTGCCAGGCCATTGAAGATGCTTATATCATTGGAAAATTGCTGGAAAACCATCAGAATTTCAATACGGTTTTTGAAAAATTTCAAACCATCAGAAGGAAAAAAGTAGATTATATTGTAAATACAAGCAGAAGTATCGGAAAGTTTTCACAATGGGAAAATGGAAATTCACTCCGTAATTTTCTTATAGGGCTGATTCCGGAAAGCGTGAATCAAAAAATGGCAGAAAAAATTATAGAACTGGAAATGTAAAAGTTCCTTTATGGCTATAATTTATATGATCAAAAAAAACCTGCCTCAATGAAGCAGATTTTTTTTGTATGATATAGTTTTAATTAATACGTTAAAGTGACACCCGCACCCCAGCCTATTTCATTGTCATAATTTCCGGAAAGAGATAACCATTTTTGAACAATGTATCTCACTCCTGTAGAAAATTCTCCGTCCGAATTGACGCTGAAGTTTCCTCTCAGTCTTCTGGAAAGCGGAATATCCTCACGGCTTAGTTCTAATAGCACTTTCCCGTTTTGATCCACACTGGCATCGGCTGTAATGAGCATTGGCAATACATACTGCATACCCACCATAAATGCAAATTTATTTTTTGAAGCTTTCTGCTGTCCGAACCAGGTCTTTTTTCCATGAAAATCCATTCCCCTATCTTCTGCCATCTGTCTTTCCATGATTTCATGATTGTTCTGAACCCTGAATCCGGCATACGGTAGCGCCCACTGGAATTTTCCTAAGAAGCGTCCTACTTTTGCACTTCCTTCAAAATGATCAAAATTCCAGTTAGAATGAAACTCATTCAGGTTAGCCCATCTCGGCCCGAACATGGTCATCGTTTCAGCATGAATTTTGTTGCTTGCAACGTCCAGCATCGCCATAGAACTGGTCATTTTATTATCCTGAATAAAGTTTTTCCACGCCAGTTTCCTGTTTGGCAGCTGCGGATTGGGTTTTGAATTTTCATAACTGAAGATTCTTCCCATGCCCGCCATCATATGATATAAGATATGACAGTGGAAAAACCAGTCTCCATCCTGATTGGCGGCAAATTCTATCGTAACAGTTTCCATAGGCATGATATCCACTACATTTTTCAATGGAGAATACTCCCCTTTTGAATTGATCAGTCTGAAATCATGACCGTGAAGGTGCATCGGGTGGCGCATCATCGAATTATTATACATTTTAATTCTAAGTACTTCTCCTTTCCTGATCAGAATCTTATCCGTCTCTGTAACCGTTTTGTTATCCAGTGTCCAAAGATAATGGTTCATATTTCCTTCCAGGGTAAATTTCATTTCACGAATGCTGTCTGCAGGAAGAATTGTTTTCTCAGGAGATTTTAAAATATTGTAAGACAGTCTTTTGATCGTTTTTTCTTCTTTCATATCCATTCCGCTGTGCATAGAATGGTCCTCCTTTTGATCTTCTTTAGTTTTAATTCCCATCATCTCATTGATATGCTTCATGGTGGTTTTTCTTTGGGTTTCAGATAGCTCAGGGTACATCACCTCATTCATATCCATCATCTGATTTCCCATTGTCATATTCATCGGCTTCATATTTCCGCTCATTTCCATCATGCCGTTCATCATTTTCATTCCTTCAAAAAGCATTAATCTTGGAAGATTGGGTGCTTCTATCTTTTCTCCTGATCCCAGCCAAAGCGAAGCATGTCCTATCCTGTCTTCAGAAGTCGCTCTGAATTCAAAGCTCTTATTTTCCGGAATGGTAACTTCAATATCGTAGGTTTCAGAAACTCCTACAATCAGGCGGTCGACCTCTACCGGTACCACATCATTACCGTCATTTCCTATAACTTTGATTTTCCCGCCACCATAATTCAGCCAGAAATAAGTAGAAGAACCTCCGTTAGCAACTCTTAACCGTACTTTATCACCTGCTTTCAGAGTAGAATAATCTGAGCTTGGAACACCATTGATCAGGAATTTATCGTAATAAACATCACTTACATCCATGGCTTCCATTCTTTTCCATTCATTCAAGACTTTTGTCCCCAGATTTCCGGATTTGATAGCTTCCCAATAGCTCTGTACAGCATTTTTCTTTACTGCATACCAATCTGTATTGGCCATATGAAGCCTTCTTGCAATCTGCATAGGGTCGTCATCACTCCAGTCACCAAGCAATACCGGAATTTCAGCATTATACTGTGTTTGGGGTTCGCCTTCTCTCTTTTTGAAAACCAAAATACCGTTCATTCCTATCTGCTCCTGAAGCGCTTCATGAGAGTGATACCAATAGGTTCCGTTTTGAGAAACCCTGAATTTATATAAATGGGTTTCGCCGGGTTTTACAGGTTTTGTTGTAAGATAAGGAACACCATCCTGCTCGTTGGGAAGGATCACACCGTGCCAGTGCAGCCCGGTGTTTTCTTTAAGCCTATTGTGAAGATAAATTTCAGCAGTATCTCCTTCTGTAAAATACATGGTTGGAGCCTGAAGTTTTCCGTTGATCGCAATGGCTCTTCTGTTTTTTCCTGTGAAATTAACAAGGGTATCTTTTACATAAAGATCATAACGAACCCTTTTTCCGCCAAAAGTAATTTTTCCGTTTTCAGAATTTCTTTTTAATACAGACTTTTCTTCTTTTGAATCATCAGTATTTATCGAAGTATGATTTTCTTGTTCTACCAGATCCATCCCACATTTAGGACATTTTCCCGGCTTATCTGAAATTACTTCAGGGTGCATCGGGCAGGTATAGATGGATGCAGTCTGTATCTGCAGTTTAAAATCGGATGGCTTTACCTGGTGTTTAACGGATGCTTCTGCCTTTTTATTGGGCTCAGCAGTAGGTTTGAGCGGTTTTCTCTGATCAGTTTGCTTTATCTTACTAATTTTTTTAACAGCTTCTTTCTTTTCAATGATACCCTTATTTTTTTTTGTTTCTGAGGGTTTCGTCTTCGTTTCTGTTTTAGATATTGGCTTTGCTTCAGGCTTGGCTGCAACTTTAGGTTTTACAGCTACCGTCTTTTTTACCAGCGTCATTCCGCATTTCGGACAGTCTCCGGGTTTAGAAGACACTACTTCCGGATGCATCGGACAGGTATAGTATATTTTAGCAGTTTGCGCAAAAGTAAATACAGAGAACAAAAGTACCAGAAACATTATCAGCTTTTTCATAATATTTCGAACTTTTAGAAGCTGCATAGCTTAAAGTCAATTATAACTCAAGCTACGCAACTTATTGTTTTATAAAATAGTACGGTAATTATTTAATCTCCGACTTTACACTTCCGCAAGAAAGCATAGACTTCCCGTAGTACGGGTTAACGATCTGTTTTTCATTGCTTAGCCAGCTCCCGTCTGCCATTGGGCAATACTGAACATAGACCGGCTGATCAGAAAGTTTGAACTGCTTGGTCAAAGCAATCATATTGTCTGAAAGGTTTAGGAAAGTTTCTCTCTGGGCAGCAACATTTCGTGCATCAGAAATTGCAGAAGCGTCTTTTCTAAGAATATTAAGATTTCCTTCAGAGACTACTTTATAATCTATTGTAGAGGCTGTTTTAATGAATTCTGTTGCCGCTTTTGAAGTTTTGTCAGCATCATCTGATGCCAAAGCAGATTTGATCGCAATGTAGTTCTGATAGAGTTTGGAAACCTGCGCATCTTTTTTAGACTGCGCTGATAATGCAACGATTGAGAATAATGATAATGCTGCTGTAATGATATATTTTTTCATTGTTTTAAATTTTAGAATTAATTTTAATAAAGAATAATGGATAACGCGTCAGTAAACACGTCAGGACATGTCGCCTGTAACAGTATATTTAATGCTACGGGAAGCGACTGGCGGATTCTAAATTCTAAAATTACAATGATTGATGTAAATGGGTACCGGCCTGTATTCTGGCGGTGCATTGATTTGAATCTGGGTAAATTTGGTTGCAGAAAAAGACTTGTCTATAACAGTAAAATGATGTTTCACCGGAACCTCTGAAACGGCACTTAAGAAATCAACGTTAAGATAATCGGATTTTTGCGAATCGTCTACTTTTACGATTTTGATCTCTGTTTTGCAGCACCCTTTTTTGTCTTTAACGCCGCATTTTCCACAGATATCAGTTACTTTCTGACTCACTGAAACCAATTCTTTCATGCAATAATGAATGCTAAAAGCTGCTCCGGAAGAGAACCCGAAGTAGAAAATAGAAAACACTATGGCCAGAATCTTTTTCATTGGTAAGACAAAGTTAAAAATATCTATGAGACCATTGTTATAGAATTTGGTAATCTTGTTATAAAATTCTGGTAAATGATAAAAGCTTCCGGAAAAATCAGGAAGCTTTTAATTTATGCTTTCATTTCAGCTTTTTTTATAGTCTGAATTCCAGTTTTACATTAAAGAAACGTCCTGTAAGACGCACAGGAACAGGATACATATAATTGCTGTTATAATCGGTAATCCATTGGTTCGCTACCGTATTGTTGATATTAAATGCATTGAAAACCTGAACACCTAATGTCAGTTCCTCAAAATTACCCCAGAAACCGGATCTTTTATTTTTTTCCTTAGGATCAATAAATACTTTTGTAAGCCCTAAATCTACTCGTTTATAAGAAGGAAGCGTCTGCTGGTAGTTATACGCTGCATTGAAATCAGGCTGTCCGTTACTGTTGAACATAACAGGAGCTCCTGTAGGCAGTCCCATGGCATATACCAAAGTAAGATTTACACGCATAGATGGGAAGCTCGGCATATAATCCTGATAGAACATGGCAAACCTCAGCCTCTGATCTGTTGGTCTGGGAATATCTCCTTTTCCATCAATATTTTCATATACTCTCGCATAGCTCGCAGATAGCCAGGAATCTACACCCGGTACAAATTCCCCGAATAATCTCGTATCAATACCATACGCATATCCTTTGGAATTATTCTGCCCAGAGTAACGGATCCTCACATTATCCATATAATAAGGAATAAGGTTATCCATCTTCTTATAATAAAGCTCTGTAGTCAGCTTAAATGGTCTGTCATACATCTGGAACTCATAATCATTGGCAAGAATGACCTGGATGGAACGCTGTGACTTGATATTAGAGTTAAAATTACCGTCAAGATCTTTGATCTCTTTATAGAAAGGAGACTGATAATAAATTCCTCCGGAAATTTTAAATAACATATCACTTTCCCAATCTGGTTTTATGGCAAACTGGGCTCTTGGAGAGAAAATTGTTTCTTTGTTAAAACTCCAGTTGGCTACACGTACTCCGGCATTCACGAATACTTTGCTGGCTCCCCAGTAGAATTTTTGTGAATACTGTGCATATGCGGAAAGCCTTGTAGGTTCAATATTGTTTTGCCCGGCAATATAATAAGCCAGTTTAAGATCACCTGTAGTTCCGGTTCTGGGATCAATCACTTCCGGTCTTGGAAGGCTGTACCCTGCCGAATCTACCAGTTTCCATTCATTGGTAAGATCTTTCAGATTTTCTTTCTCATATTTGAATCCAACTTCAAAATCGGTATTAACGTTAGGAGAAAATTTAGCTCTGAACTGGGTTCCGTAGGTTCTAACAAATAAATCATTTCTTGCGTGTTCTATTTGTCCACCCACATCAAAAGAGGTCACAGGCTGCTGAGTCACAGGATCAAATGTCTGAAGCTCGTAGGCTGACTGTATCGTATAATATTCTCTTTCTCGGTTCTGATAGGCAAAGGCATCCAAGGTAAGTTTCCATTTGTCCGCCGGCTTATAATTCATGGAAAATGTACCCATCATATTTTTATACTGATCATTTTCCTGACCTCCGTAACCAATATTCACAGTAATAGGCTGCTGAAGGCTTCCGAATGTAACACTTTTTGCTTTAGGGATCATCTGATAATCATTCTTAGAATAATATCCGATAAATGACATGGTAAACTTATCGCTCACATGGTAGTTGAGATAAGATTGAAAATCCCAATAGGTAGGGTTGAAATCCGTATCTTCTTTTAAAGTATTAAGAACGAGATTGGTATTTCTGTACCTTCCCGAAAACAGAGCGGTAAATTTTTTGTTTTTTGAAGCCAGACCCGTAGTAAGTCTTCCTCCTATCAAACTTGCTTCTCCGGAAACTTCAAATTTTTCTGGCTCACGGTAATAGATATTTAAAGCGGATGACATTTTATCACCATATTTGGCTTCAAACCCACCTGCAGAGAAATTCACTGCAGATACCATATCCGGGTTGATGATACTCATCCCCTCCTGTTGGGAGTTTCTGATCAGGAAAGGTCTGTAGATCTCAATATCATTAATGTAGATCAGGTTTTCGTCATAGTTTCCACCACGAACCATATATTGGGAAGACAGCTCGGTATTGGAGTTTACGGAAGGTAATGTTTTAAGCAATCCTTCAATTCCGCCATTGATAGAAGCCACTGCTTTCGCTTCTTTTGCTGAAATTCTTACATTGGTAAGATCATTGGTTCTTCCTGTTGCTTTTTTCTGGAAGACAACTTCCTCTATATCGGTCACTCTAGTGGTCGCTGTATCTTTTTTTCTTTGTTGGGAGAAAATCAGGACAGGGACCATAAGGCTTAGCGGTAAAACTAGTTTTTTCAAAAGAAATGTTTTAGAATTTCTAAAATTAATGTTTTTTTAACAATTACAAAATTGATTCTCTAATTCTTGTTAATTTTTGTAACAAATCTTCTAATAAATCTAATCTTAGCATGTTGGCGCCATCAGACAATGCGGTTTCCGGTGTAGGATGTGTTTCTATAAAAATTCCGTCAGCTCCTACAGCAATTCCTGCTTTGGCAACGGTTTCGATAAGATCCGGTCTTCCTCCTGTAACTCCCGAACTCTGGTTAGGCTGCTGTAATGAGTGGGTAACATCCAGAATAACAGGAGCATATTCTCTCATGGTAGGAATTCCTCTGTAATCTACAATCAGATCTGTATATCCAAAAGAGTTTCCTCTTTCAATGATGGCTACTTTTTCGTTATTGGAATCTGTAATTTTCTGAACGGCAAATTTCATTGCTTCAGGAGAAAGGAACTGTCCTTTCTTTAAAGTCACGCATTTTCCTGTCTGGGCTGCAGCCACTAAAAGATCAGTCTGGCGTACGAGGAATGCAGGAATCTGTAACACGTCTACATATTGTGCAGCCAATGCTGCATGCTCATTTTCATGAATATCTGTTGTGGTGGGAATATTGAAAGTCTCTCCCACTTTTTTAAGAATTTCAAGAGATTTTTCTTCACCAATCGTTGTGAAAGAATCTACACGGCTTCTGTTTGCCTTTTTGAAACTTCCTTTGAAAATATACGGAATATGATATTTATCTGTGATACTGATCACTTTTTCTGCGATTCTTAATGCCATATCTTCCCCTTCAATAATACAAGGTCCGGCAATAAGGAAAAAGTTTTTGGAATCTTTGTGCGAAATATTATCTAAATACTGAATCATTTTTGTTATAATTAAAAAGTTCAGTAAAAATACTGAGAAAGTTTCACAAATGGAAATTATTTGATTGCTTTAATAGGCGATGGCTGCAATAACCTTTGAGTCTTTTGGGTCCTTGAATGTACAGTTATTAAATTGAAAGATGCTTCGACAAGCTTAGCATGACCAAGCCACTGCTAACTGTTATTTTAAAGTGAAAAATAGGATAATCAGGACAATCTTCAAAAGATTTTTAAATTTCTGATTATTAAAGTGATCAATACTATAGCAAATTAAGTATTGCGGTATTTATTTAGAATTTCTTCAGAATCTTCTCAAACGTATTTACATTTCTGCTGGTAAACTGATCTTTAAGACCTTTCTTACCCAATACTTTTCCAAAAGCAGACTCTAAAGTATTTCCCTTCGGAACCTGCCAGTAAAATATGTCATTAATAATTTCTGCCCTTTCATTTTCTACCAGACCTGCTTTTTTAAACTCTTCCATTAACACTTTTTCTACCCCCGGAATCCCTACAAAGCCATAGATATGAAGTTCATCACGCTTTTCAAAAGGAATGCTGTTCCAGAATTTCCCGGTTTCTTCCTGAGATTTCACAAATAAAAAGGCTTCGTAAGAAAAATATTCCGACATTGCTTTTTCCAGGATCGTTTTCAGTTCGTCAGCATTTTTATCTGATGAAAAAACTATATTTCCGGACGCGAGTACTGAGTTCACTTCTTTCATTCCGGCATCTTTAAAAACCTGGCACACATCAGCCATTTTCATATTGGTTCCTTTTACGTTGACGCCACGGAGAAAAGCACAGTATTTCATTTTTTTTCAGGGATTATATTGGGTTTGAGCGTATTAAAGTGAAAGCGTTATTTTAAAATGTTTCACGTCAATCTTTCAATATTTTAATCGACCCTAATGTACAAATTATAGTCTGTTCCGGAAGGTTTGAGATTATAAATTTTTTCTAAAATCTTATTCTCACTTTTCAGATGATCTTTTACCCGGAATTCTTTCAAAAGCTTATAATGAGTTTTATAATACGCTGCGTTCGGATTCTTTTCTTCATATAGATTTTCATAAGAAAGAAGGTATTTTGGTTTTCTTGTCTTTACGGTATTGATCCAGTAATTTGCCTTATCTTTTTTAATTTCTTCCTGAATCTGTTTATCTACCAATCCCACCTCATCAATGGTTTTTAGTCCTGAGAAATAAGGCACATAACCCGCAGGTTCCAGTAAAATCCACTGGTTTTTATCTTTTTCATAATGATTTAAAAATGTTCCAATCGTTCTGCGGTAGTTCCACTCGCCGTTTCCAGTTGCAATACTGTGAACCGTCTGGAAAACAAGCATCGGAAAAATATAGAATATCATCAGCAATGAAAGCCATAGGTTCCTCCTCTCTTTCTGCTCCAGGACAAAAATAAGAACGGGAACGAAAAGCAAAAGCTGCGGTACCCAGTAATACCAGTCGAACAGGCTTTTCTGAGAAATAAATACAATTTGTTTTACCCATCCGAAGATAAAGATCATCCATAGAAAATAGTTTCTCTTCTCTTTTTGCCGTATCAGGTAGATAAAGCAAGCAAGCTCGAAAACCAGGATAACAATCGTCATTGGATTAAAATCTCCCGGAACTTTAAGCATGCCCCAGAAGTTTCCAAAACTTTTAAAGAAATGGCTCATCTCCTGTGGGATCGTAAAGTTTTTGTTGTAAAGAAGTTTTTTAGCCGTAATGGTATTATTTACCAATTCTCCAAAATAGAACCAGTTGAAAGCAACCGTAGACAAAACACCCAGAATGCCTCCCAATATATAATTCCATCGTACTTTTTTGTTCCAGAAAACATCTACGAGGAATACAATCCCCAGGAAGATTACCGTATCAATTCTTGTAAACATGATAAGGATGGGAAGAAGTATCAGCACCCATTTTTTTCCTTTATAAAAGCCATAGTACAGCAATGCCATTTCAAGGAAAAACAGAAGTCCGTACTCCATTCCGAGAATTGAAATTTTAATGGATGGCGGCAAAATACCGATCAGAAATATAAAAACAGCTTTATGCCAAGGGTTTTTAAGAACCAGATGAGAAAGCAGTAAAGTTCCTACTGTAAATAAAAGAGAATTGAAAATCAAAAGAGGTTCAATAAAGTATTCT
Organism: Chryseobacterium culicis; assembly: GCF_900108365.1. Taxonomy (GTDB): domain Bacteria; phylum Bacteroidota; class Bacteroidia; order Flavobacteriales; family Weeksellaceae; genus Chryseobacterium; species Chryseobacterium culicis. The sequence goes on from NZ_FNWQ01000002.1 coordinate 763,961, forward strand.
TTTCCCAAAACAAGATTGAAAAGATAAGATACAAAAACATATAAATGAGTGGTAGACGCAGAGATTTTGGCATCTCCATTGAAACCAATTACCCCATAATCCAGAAGATTCTGGGCGACTCTCCATGTAATAAACGCATCTTCCTGAATATAGTGCGTCAGTAAAAAAAGAAGCTTAAAAGCAACAGTAGCTATTACAGCATAGATCGGGAACCTGCTATTTTTTGTTTCAGCCATTATGTATTTTTAATTGTGCAAATATAATCTTAATATTCAGGATTCCCAATAAATAAAAAAAACGGAACCGAAGTTCCGTTTTATGTATGCTATTTTGTTGCTTTGATAATGGCGTTGGTAATCTGACTTTCCTTTTCTTTTGAATAAGTAGAATCATAAGGTTCCATCACATCAAATAAATATTGGTAGAATGGCGTGATCTGCTGAACGTTCTCAGACTCTTTCATTGCCTTTTCTCTGCCCATTTCCTGAAGATCTTTGATGAATACATTGAACTTCTTGTCGATCGGCTCTATGGATTTAACCAGATAAGCGTATGCTTTTTCTTTCTGTCCGATCCTGTTATAAGCGTCCGTTACAGCAGAAACTACAAGAGAATATTCCATAGGTTTTGTTCTCATCTGCCTTCTCAGATAACTTTGATCTGCTTTCGACAGGCTTAAATAATAATCGTACTCTTCAAAAATTCCTTTTTTAAGAACCTCCGCAATCTGAAGACCTTTCTGCTCCTGTCCTGCAATAATGTATCCTGAAACAATTGAGCTTAATGAACGTGGGTCATTATATTTCTCGGCAGGAATTTCTTTGGCTGCAAGATCGAGAACTTCCAGTGCCTTCGCTTTTTGTCCGCTTAATGCAAGTGCTGCGGCCGCTCTGCTTGCTGACATTCTATAGCTGATGATATTAGAAGTAGCGGTTTCGTCAAAGTGAGCATTCAGGTTCTTGAAGTTCCCCCATCTGAAGTTCTTCACCACATTATAAAGTGAATTGGCATCTACTCTTCCCATATCTCCATCGGCCGTTGGAGGTGTTTGAATAGGAATTAATCTGTAACTGAATCCGTCAAACTGAAGATAATCGTTCAGATAGAAAATGTTCTCACTGTCATAAATACCTCCTGATGAGAAGTTGATAGGGCGCTTCCAGTCGAAGTTTGCTAAAAGATCCATCAGAATAAGGTTGTTTTTATACAATGTATTTCCTTTGTAGGTAATCATAATCTGATTCGCTACATTCGGAAGATCTTCTTTGTTAATAATTCCTGCTTTCAAAGCATTTTCTTTATTGACAGGAAGGATGAATTTGTTTACAGGAAGAATATTATATTTCTCGTATTTCTCTTCTCCGAAATACATTTTCAGCAATTCATCCTTTTCAGGAGATTTGAACTTAATGAATTCAATAGCCTGTTTCAGGGTTAAAGAATCCTGTGTAAGGTATTTTCTGAAAGACTGGAATTCTGTATCCGGGGCTCCCTGCTCTTTCAGCATAGAGAAAACACCTTCCCAATCTTCCTTCTTCATCATATAGATCTGGTCATTTACCCCATCCCTGTAATCATCGTGTGTCAACTGGCTAGGAATTCCCATAGCATTATAGGTTCTTCTTTTGATCTGGTCAAGGTTCCATGGAGTTGAAGCAAGGGTAAAGTTTACCACCTTCACATCATCCCTGAATTGCTCTGTTTCCTGAATTGCCCAAACCGGGTACGTATCGTTATCTCCGTAAACGAAAAGAATATCATTTTTCGGTAAAGATTTTAATACAGAGTACGCATAATCGTAAGCTGTATATCTGTTACTTCTGTCATGAACATTATAGTTCTGGAAGCCCATCATAAAAGGTACTCCTAATAAAACCACTCCTAAACCAATGTTGGCTCCGTTTGATTTTACTTTAGACTGCAGGAACCATAAGATGGCTCCGGCACCCAACCCGATCCAGATGGCAAAGGCATAGAATGAGCCTACCATCGCATAATCTCTTTCTCTGGGCTCAAAAGGTTTTACCCCCGTATAGAAAATAATACCCACACTTGTTAAAATGAATAAAGATAACAATGCATAGAATCTTCCGAAATCTCTGTTAAGTTGGAAAAAGAATCCGATCAAACCTAAAATTAAGGGAAGGAAGAAGAATTTCACCGTACTTTCATTCTTGAATTTAGCAGGCATTTTATCCTGATTCCCAACAACAGCATTATCAATGAAAGGAATGCCGGAAATCCAGTTTCCTTTTGTGCTTTCCATGTTTCCTTCAAGGTCGTTCTGTCTTCCTACAAAGTTCCACATCAGGTATCTTACAAAGTAATATCCGTTCTGGAAAGAGATAAAATAATCCATATTCTGAAGGAATGAAGGCTTCTGAACATTGATCAGATTATAAGGTTTTACCTTAAGATAATCTGCAGCGGTAATAGATTTGTCTTCATATTTCGCTCTCAGTTCATCAAAGATCTGCTTGGCCTGTGGATTGTCTGCCACATCTTCATTACTGTAGTTGAATGTAAAATCAGGAGCGCCATACATAGAAATATAGTTGGCCATTACATCTTTATCCTCATTAAACATTCTCGGCATTAAGCTTACCTGAGATTTATTGAATACATAGTTGAAACGGTCTCCCGTTTTTCTGTAAGTACCGGTTTTTTCATCTTTTTCGTAGATTTCCCCGGTTTTTTGTGTTTTAAAGCTTCCGTCTTCGTTTTTCTCAATTCCGTTAGCATCAAGGAAAGCCGTGTAGTTTTGTCCGTAGATTGTAGGCCAGTCACCATACTGCTCTCTGTTATAATAATCCAGCATACCAATTGCCGTATCCGGATCATTAAGGTTCATCGGCGGATTGGCATTCGCTCTGATAGGAATAACCATCCAGCATGAAAACCCGATCATCATGAAAACTACAGATAATGCAGCCGTCTGATAGATATTTCTTTTTGCTTTTCTTGCATATTTGATTAAGAAATAGCAGATGGCTACCATTAAAATAAATGCTGCAATCGTTCCTGAGTGGAAAGGAAGTCCCAAACCATTCACGAAGAAAATCTCCAGTCTTCCGAACATGGTCATAATTAAAGGGAAGATAATTTTGAAAACAATAATCAAAATCCCCAATGTAATAAGGTTTGCCCAGATAAAGTTTTTCCAGGTAAACTTGTAGTTTCTTGCATAGTATACCAGACATACTGCAGGAATTGCCAGCATACACATCATATGCACTCCCACAGAAAGCCCTAAAACAAAGAAAATAAGAATAATCCATCGCTCACTGTCTCCCGCTTTATACTCATTCTCCCATTTGGTGATTAACCAGACCAAAAGCGCGATAAACATAGAAGCCATAGAGTAAACCTCACCTTCTACTGCCGAGAACCAGAATGTATCTGAGAACGTAAAGCAAAGTGCTCCTACCGCTCCGGCAAATAAAATTGAGATTTCCTGATGTTTTGTAATTTCTTCGAAATCTTTGTTTAAAAGTCGTCTCACAAAATGAGTGATCGTCCAGAACAAAAATAAAATAGTCAGCGCACTGAACAATGCAGACATCGCGTTGATCACGATAGAATAGTTTTCGCCTTTCCCTAATGCAAAAATGGCTGCCACGGCACCCACTATCTGGAATAAAGCAGCTCCGGGAGCGTGCGTTACTTCAAGTTTTACTGCAGAAGAAATGTACTCGCCACAATCCCAGAAACTGAAATTGGGTTCTATGGTGGACAAGTACGTGAAAAAAGCAATGACGAAAATCACCCATCCTGAAACGGTGTTCCATTGCCTAAAAGTCCAATTTTTCATAGTATTAAATCAATTATGCGAAAATAAGGCTTTTATCTTATTTTATGCGGGTTTTAACAAAATTTAAAAATTTTGGCGTAGTATTTGCGATTATAGACGTGTCAAAAGTGTAAATACGAAAATAACTTTTTACAAAACTATGCCCTAGAAATCAAACAAAAGTTTAGTAATTATTTATTTTTTTGTATTTTTGCAGTCAGATTTTTATTGAAAATAACAAATAATGAGTAATGTTTACGATAATATCCTTGGCCTGATAGGAAACACTCCAATGGTGAAGCTAAATACTGTTACAAAAGATATTCCAGCAACCATTTATGCCAAGTTAGAATCATATAATCCTGGACATTCCACCAAAGACCGAATCGCACTTCATATTATAGAGAACGCAGAGAAAAAAGGCCTTTTAAAAGAAGATTCTGTAGTTGTAGAAACTACTTCCGGTAATACCGGGTTTTCTATTGCGATGGTATGTATCATTAAGGGATATAAATGTATTCTTGCAGTAAGTGATAAAACTAAACCCGAAAAGATTGCTTATTTGAAAGCATTGGGCGCTACGGTATATATATGCCCGGCGAATGTACCTGCAGATGATCCGCGGTCATACTATGAGGTTGCTAAAAGAATCGCTCAGGAAACCCCAAATTCTATTTACATCAATCAGTATTTCAACGAGCTTAATATTGATGCGCACTATCAGACGACAGGTCCGGAGATCTGGGAACAGACGGAAGGTAAGATCACTCATCTTTTTGCCTGTACGGGAACGGGAGGCACGCTGTCCGGTTCTGCCAAGTTTCTGAAGGAAAAAAATCCAAATATCAAAATCATTGGTGTGGATGCAGACGGTTCTATCCTGAAGAGCTATCACGAGACAGGAGAAATCCATAAAGAAGATGTGCATCCTTACCAGATTGAAGGAATGGGTAAAAACCTGATCCCTTCTGCCCTGCTTTTCGACAAGGTAGATGAGTTTGTAAGGGTAAATGATGAAATGTCTGCCTACAGAACCCGCGAAATTGCTTTGAAGGAAGCGATCATGGGAGGTTATACTACCGGAGCGGTAACGCAGGGATTAATGCAGTATGCCCAGTCTCATGAGCTTACAGAAAATGACCTGATTGTTTTGATATATCCTGACCACGGTTCCAGATACATCACTAAAGTATACAGTGATAAATGGATGGCTGAGCAGGGATTTGTAAACAATTGCGTTCACAACTATGACGAAGTTTTCAAAACGGAGTTTATCAAATAAGAACAAATAAAATCACGATACAAATAAAGCCTTTTGCGTATTCTGACAAAAAAGGCTTTTTTACTTAAAAATTACGATACAATGTTGGATATTTTTGAAAGAATAAAAGAAAATCCAGGACCACTGGGACAATTTGCAGATTATGGTGAAGGCTATTTTATTTTCCCAAGATTAGAGGGACCTATCGGCCCTAGAATGCAATTTCAGGGTAGAGAAGTAATTTTCTGGAGTGCCAATGATTATTTAGGATTGTGTAATCATCCTGAAGTAATAGAAGCAGATGCAAAAGCGGCTGCAGAATATGGAATGTTCTATCCAATGGGAGCAAGAGCAATGTCCGGAGAAACGGATCAGCATCTTCAGCTGGAAAGAGAACTGGCGGACTTCGTCAAAAAAGAATCAGCATACCTGTTGAATTTCGGTTACCAGGGAATGGTTTCTACTATTGATGCTTTGGTAAGCAGAAATGATGTGATTGTTTATGATATGGATTCTCATGCCTGCATTGTAGATGGGGTAAGACTTCATTCCGGTAAGAGATTTACCTATAAGCACAATGATATGGCAAGTCTTGAGAAAAATCTTCAGAGAGCAACTAAAGTAGCTGAAGAAACAGGAGGAGGTATTCTTGTCATTACAGAAGGGGTTTTCGGAATGAGAGGCCAGCAGGGAAAAATTAAAGAAATCTGTGATCTGAAATCAAAATACCAGTTCAGACTACTGGTAGATGATGCTCATGGTTTCGGAACGCTTGGTAAAACAGGTGCTGGTGTAGGTGAAGAACAGGATTGTAACGACCAGATTGATGTTTACTTTTCAACTTTTGCTAAATCAATGGCAGGTTTCGGAGCATTCCTTGCGGGTGACAAAGAAATCATCAGATATCTGAAATTCAACCTGAGATCACAGATCTTCGCAAAATCTCTTACGATGCCAATGGTAATCGGAGGATTAAAAAGACTGGAGCTGTTGAGATCAAGACCTGAGATCAAGGCTAAACTTTGGGAAAATGTTTACAAACTACAGAACGGACTTAAAGAAAGAGGATTCAATATTGGAGATACCAATACCTGTGTAACGCCGGTAATGATGCAGGGAACTCCGGTAGAAGCAACTCTCTTGGTGAAAGATTTAAGAGAGAATTACGGAATATTCACCTCCGTGGTGGTGTATCCGGTTATTCCAAAAGGAATGATTCTTTTAAGACTGATTCCTACCGCTTCTCATACAGACGCAGAGATCAATGAAACTCTGGCCGCATTTGAAGCAATTCATGATAAATTAGTAGGTGGCTACTACAAAGAGCAGGAACAAAAATTACTGCAGGAACAAGGATTAAGTTTTAAACCAATTTAATCTTAAAAAATAAAGAAAAGCCACTGATGACTGATTCAGTGGCTTTTTTATGTAATATCAATAAAGCAATGAAACTTAGAGGTTACACCCTGGGAATTCTGTCGGCCGTTTCGTATGGCCTGATTCCTATTTTTATTCTCCCTGTGAAGCAGGCACATTTTTCAATGGACATCACGCTGTTTTACAGATTCTTCTTTTCAGCTTTAATGGTGGGAGGATATCTGCTGTATTCTAAAGAAAGTTTTAAAGTCAATAAAAAAGAAGCTTTAATTTTGGCCATTCTAGGAATCTGCTATGCCCTATCTTCAGAGTTTCTGTTTTTAGGATATGATTTTCTTACCCCAGGAATTGCCTCTACCGTTTTATTTGTTTATCCAATCATTGTAGCATTGATTATGCTGTTCTTTTACAAAGAGAAGCTCACCAGGTTATCCGGAGCCTCTTTACTTCTGGCATTCGCGGGAGTAATTGTTTTATGTTTAAAAGGAAATGGGTTCGAAATTAATTTTGCAGGATTGGGAATAGTAATGCTCAGTTCACTGTTCTACGCCTTATATATGGTCATTGTTAATAAATCGAATATCAAAGTTTCAGGATTCAAGCTTACGTTTTATTCGATGCTATTCACATCTATGTTCTTCATGACTAAAGCTGTAGCGGGCCATGAATCATTTGTTATCCCTTCAGCATCAATTTTTATTAACTTCCTTATTTTTGCATTTCTTACCACTGTTATTTCCAGCTTATGCCTGGTATTTGCCATCCAATATATCGGTTCTACTCCGGTTGCGATTCTAGGAGCTCTGGAACCTGTGGTAGCTGTTTTGATCAGTGTTCTGATGTTTCATGAAAAATTCACCCCAAATCTGCTGATCGGGATTACTTTAATTCTTGTTGGGGTTACCTTGAATGTAATTGGTGATCGGAAGAAAATAGGCTCTCTGTAAATCAGTTAAATCAGATAAACAGACGATATAAAACAGCATCATGCAGCTCATGTAAAGCTGTTCTTTTTTATATCTGAAATAATCAGAGCACAAAATGAAAGTTCAACAGGAGACAATCTTCAAAAAAGTAATATTTAAACTTAAAAAATGATCTATATGAAAATTTTTTGAAAAAATAAATACTTTACTTTCTGGCATAACAAAATTTATCTGACTATATTGCATCTGTCTATTAATAGGTGTTTCCCCCACTGAATGGATAATGTATATACTTTTAAAAGCCGATGAAAGAATTGCAAAAACTTACCAAAGACCAATTATACAAAAAGCTTAAAGAAAAATCAGAAAATCTCTATAGAACCGCTCATGAAGCCCTTGAAAACAATTTCTTCAATGAAAGCTATGTAGACGAAGAAAGTCTTACGGAATTTCTCGAAATGCTGGACGATGAAACAGCTGAAAAAATAAGGGACGCATCAATGCAAATCAATAATGAAGATGATGCCCCGGAAATTGTTCTTATACAAAATGAAAGAAATACTTCCCTGCAACTGGTTACTGCGGAAGATGAAGGGTATAAGATTGTTCTTCTGGAAGGTGACCTTCATTTATCTGAAAAACTTTTTGTGGAAGATTATATTGTCCTTATTGTTACCGGAAACATCCAGGCGGAAAATATCATCATCAACGGTTCACTGTATTGTTCAGGAAATATTACTTCCAAAGTTTTATTCGGGGCATCAGGCAATGATAATGAAACCTACATCGGTGGAAGTATTATGACATCTCTTATTTCAGAAAATGGCCATTATACCGTAGCGGAAGGCAATATCTATTCAAGATATCTCATCAGTTTTCATAACGAAATCATCGGAAAAACAGGAAAATTTATTGAGAATATCAGCATTGAAAGACCTGGCGAAATTAGCTTGATGAAAGCTGAAATCCTTGATGAAGACGGATATTTCAATGAAGAAGCTTTTCTGGCCTTCATTGAAACCCATTCTCCGGACGCTCTGTTTAATAAACCGGCTGATTTATTTTAAATTAACGAAAATTGCAGCAACAGAAATGGTAAAGAGTTTCTTCACTGTTTATAATCAGGAGGAAAAATTTTTTTCTGAAAAAACTTTAGAATAACTTTGCAAAAAATTTCTGTTGAAAGACCTGCTTCTTATTACTCCGCCTTTTACCCAGCTTAATACTCCTTATCCTGCAACGGCTTATATTAAAGGATTTCTAAATACCAAAAATATTTCGGCGTACCAGGTAGATCTGGGAATTGATGTGATTCTGGAATTATTTTCCAGAAACGGAATCCAGAAGGTTTTCAGTAAAGAAATTGATCTGCAAAATGCCTCAGAGAATTCTCAGAGAATTTATGCCCTAAAAGAAGAATATGTAAAAACGATTGATCAGGTAATCCCTTTTCTGCAGGGTAAAACACCTACCCTGGCGAGACAGATCTGCAGTATGAATTTTCTTCCGGAAGCTTCCCGTTTCAACCAATTGGATGATATGGAATTTGCTTTTGGAAATATGGGTCTTCAGGATAAAGCCAAGCATCTGGCAACACTTTACCTGGAAGATATTTCAGATTATATTGTAGAAAATATTGATTCTGATTTTGGCTTCAGCAGATATGCAGAAAGGCTTGGAAAAAGTGCTAATTCTTTTGATGAATTGTACACAAAACTTTCTGGTGAACAGACATTTATAGATGATTTTACTTTACAGATTTTACAGGAAAAAATAGAAGCTGTCCAACCCAGGCTGGTATGCTTTTCAATTCCGTTCCCGGGTAATCTTTATTCCGGATTCAAATGTGCACAATGGATCAAAAAGTATTTTCCGCACATTAAAACAGCAATGGGAGGAGGATTTCCCAATACAGAATTAAGAGAAGTAAAAGATCAGAGAGTATTTGAATTTTTTGATTTTATTACCCTTGATGATGGCGAGCTTCCGCTGGAACTTCTTTACCAGAATTTAGAAGTCTCCACAGAACAAGGTGAATTTAAAAGAACTTTCCTGCTCGAAAATAATGAAGTTGTGTACAGGAATAATTCTAAAAGGCATGATTATAAACAGTCTGAAATCGGAACTCCTGATTATACAGATTTAAAACTGGATCAATATATTTCCGTCATCGAAATCGCCAACCCTATGCACAGCTTATGGAGCGACGGACGATGGAATAAACTTACGATGGCCCACGGCTGCTACTGGGGAAAATGTACGTTCTGCGATATCTCTTTAGATTATATCAAAATCTACGAGCCTATTTCTGCTAAGATTCTGGTAGACCGCATTGAGGAACTGATCCGTACAACAGGCGAAACCGGATTTCATTTTGTAGATGAGGCGGCACCTCCTGCTTTAATGAGAGAAGTAGCTCTCGAAATTCTCCGCAGGAATCTTGTAGTGACATGGTGGACCAATATCCGTTTTGAAAAAAGTTTCACCCGGGATTTATGCTACCTTCTGAAGCTGTCGGGATGCGTTGCGGTTTCCGGAGGGCTTGAAGTAGCCAGTGACCGGCTGTTGAAATTAATTGATAAAGGGGTTTCTGTAGAACAGGTTGCCAACGTAACAAGAAATTTTACAGAAGCCGGAATTATGGTTCATGCTTATCTGATGTATGGCTATCCTACCCAAACCATTCAGGAAACGGTGGATTCTCTGGAAATGGTAAGACAGATGTTTGAAATGGGAATTCTTCAAAGTGGTTTCTGGCATCAGTTTGCGATGACTGCCCATTCGCCCGTGGGAATAAGCCCCGAAGAGTACGGAGTAATTCCGGTAAAGCAGGAAATTCTGTTTGCCAATAACGACATCGATTTTAAAGATACAACCGGAATTGATCATAACAAATTTAGTTTCGGACTCAAAAAATCGTTATTCAACTATATGCATGGAGTGAATTTTGAAATGCCACTTCAGGAATGGTTCGATTTTAAAATTCCAAGAACAACAATTCATCCGGATTACATTCATGACTGTCTTTTGGATGACGGACAGTTTAGCCTGAAAGGAAATTCAAAAGTTGTCTTTTTAACCAAAAACGTAATCGCTGAGAATCGCATAAAAAATAAAAAGAAATACTCGGGCACGTATACGCTTCTTACATTCCATTTAAAAACCAATATTGTGAAAGTTGAGCTGGAACAGGAAAAGGCGGAATGGCTAATGAATGTATTAAGAGAAAATACCATTGAAAACGCTAAAAAAGCTACAGTTCAACAACTTAAGAATCAATTTGAAGAAAATTTTGAAGATTTTGAGTTGTTCTGGTTCTCAAAACCGATGCAGCAATTGAAGGAAAATGGGGTTATTTTAAGTTTATAAAACTTATCGTTTTTTTCTCAGGGATTTCTGGGATTGTGAAATTTTTCTTTTTCTGAACGGATAGCATCTGTTTCTATAGAATTATAATCTCCCACATATTACGCGGATTTACACAGATTTTTATTTTACTTAAGAGAATAAAATTTTCTCTATTTCATATCGAAGGATCAAATTCAAATTTCTGACTACTACATAATGAAAAGGCTAAATATTCCCATCCTTTGGAGGGGTGGCGAAAATTCAAAGAATTTTTGATAGGGTGGTTTAAAAAGTAAGACATATAAGTTTGGCTGAAGCCAATCGAAATTTTATATTTTAATAAACGGGCTTCCTTCGTCTAAGCTCAGGACTATAAACCATTTCTATTGATCAATAAATCAGTTAGGAGTTTCCTTTGATACCGTTCCTACGGAAACCTTTTCCTGGACTTTAATAAAATTCGGATCCATAATAGCCATACGTTCTGCAAGTGCTTTGTAAGTTGGAAATTTTAAGATCGAAGCTCTCCCAGACATTTCCCTGTAGATGGTAAAGGACTTTCCGCCTGCGGTTTTTAATTGTTTTGTAGTAGTAATATACCGTCCGATAAGTTTACTCTTAGCATCATAAATCTCTATATCTATTGGTGTTTTGTCCATTATTGTATCATCTGAGCCAAAACTTACGGGTAAATTGGTAAAATATCCCACCGGAACACCATTACTAAGAATCTCTCCTACTTTATTAACCTCGATGTTCATCTTATCTATTTTCTTTCTGATCGTATAAGCGTCTTTGGTTTTAGTATCAAGTTTTCTTTTAGGAACATTGGAAAAAAGCTCATCAAGATTTTTCACGTTGATCCCTTTATTATCAATAATTTTAAGATCTTTTACCGAAGTAAAGACTGCAGATTTTTCCTCGCCGGAGAAAGCGGAAGGTGAAGAGTAATCAATTTCTATGGTTTTATCCCTGTTGTATACCCTGTTCACAATGATATAGCTGTCACGAACTGAATCAACGATACTTTTATCTATAAATTTTATGGTATAAATCGGGGTCTCTTTTAGATCCATAAACGTATATTCGCTGGATTTACTGGAGAGCTTAGCTACCGGAATGCCGTCAAGATTAATAATTCCTCTCTTGGTTTTGATATTCTGGGCATGGAGGAAAACACCCAAAATTGTAAAGAATATGATTATGCCTTTCTTCATACCATCAGACTTTTACATCAATAAAAAAAGTGTAACACAAAGTTACACTTTCTTGAAAATATATTTAGCTTTTCATTTAATTATTCACAAAGGATAATTCCTTTATTATGATTAAATTCTACAATACCGCTTTTGATAGCATACGCAAAAACAGAGTCTTTTCCGGATTCTTTGGTAAAGTTTTTAGCAAAAGCTTCATCAATAGAATTAGCAAAAAGTTTTACCTCACCTCCGATTAAAGAAGAAACAATTCCTGCGTGGTTTTTCATGATGTGAAATTCACCATTTTTTCCAGGCAGTAATACTGAGTCTACTTCTCCTTCAAAAACTACGTATTCTGGTGTTAAAATTTTTATATTCATAGAAACAAATTTGAAATTTGATGTTTGAAATTTGAAATTACTCATAGAACTTCAAATTTCAAATCTCAAATTGTTAATAATTTATGCGTTATCAGCTAACATTTTTTGTCCAGCTTCGATAGCTTCTTCAATGGTTCCTTTCAAGTTGAAAGCAGCTTCCGGTAAGTGATCTAATTCACCATCCATAATCATGTTGAACCCTTTGATTGTATCTTTGATGTCTACCAATGATCCTGGGATACCTGTAAACTGTTCTGCTACGTGGAAAGGCTGAGATAAGAATCTCTGAACTTTTCTTGCACGGTAAACAACAGATTTATCTTCTTCAGAAAGTTCTTCCATACCAAGGATTGCAATGATATCCTGAAGTGCTTTATATCTTTGAAGAATTTCTTTTACTCTTTGAGCACAGTTGTAGTGATCGTGACCGATAACTTCCGGAGCAAGGATTCTTGAAGTAGAAGCCAGTGGATCTACCGCCGGATAGATACCTAATGAAGCAATCTTTCTGTCAAGTACAGTAGTTGCATCCAAGTGAGCAAACGTAGTTGCAGGAGCCGGGTCAGTTAAGTCATCCGCAGGTACATATACTGCCTGTACTGAAGTAATTGAACCGTTTTTAGTGGAAGTAATTCTTTCCTGCATCGCACCCATTTCAGAAGCAAGTGTTGGTTGGTAACCTACCGCTGATGGCATACGACCAAGTAGTGCAGATACCTCAGAACCAGCCTGTGTAAAACGGAAGATGTTGTCTACGAAGAAAAGTACATCTCTACCTTGTCCGCTTTCACCACCATCTCTATAGTACTCAGCCAATGTAAGACCAGAAAGTGCTACTCTTGCTCTTGCACCTGGCGGCTCGTTCATCTGTCCGAAAACGAATGCTGCTTTAGAATCTTTCATAGCCTCTAAGTCTACTTTAGAAAGATCCCAGCCTCCGTTTTCCATAGAGTGCATGAAATCATCACCATACTTGATAATACCTGATTCCAACATCTCTCTCAAAAGGTCATTTCCTTCTCTCGTTCTTTCACCTACTCCGGCGAATACAGAAAGACCTCCGTGCCCTTTTGCAATATTGTTAATCAACTCCTGAATCAATACTGTTTTACCTACACCGGCACCTCCGAACAAACCAATTTTACCTCCTTTTGCGTAAGGTTCCACTAAGTCGATTACTTTAATACCTGTAAATAAAACTTCTGCCGAAGTTGAAAGCTGATCAAAGTTTGGAGCTGGTCTGTGAATTGGAAGACCACCTTCATTAGAAATATTTTGAAGTCCGTCGATAGCATCACCAACAACGTTGAATAGTCTTCCGTTTACAGCCTCACCGATTGGCATCATAATAGGATTTCCGTATCCAATTACTTCCTGCCCTCTTTTAAGACCGTCAGTAGCGTCCATTGCAATACATCTTACTGTATCTTCGCCAATATGTTGTTCTACTTCTAAGATTACTTTTTCACCGTTTTCTTTTGTAATTTCTAACGCGTCATAGATTGCTGGAACAGCTTCCACATCTGTGAAGACAACGTCGATTACCGGACCAATAATTTGAGAAATTTTACCTTTAATTTGGTTTGCCATTGCTAAATTTTTTCTTGGTGCAAATATAGTGATTCTTCATAAACCCGCAATTGGTAAAAAAAAGATTTTTATCATGCTTTTTGAGAATGGATTATTTTATCAGGAACCCGATATAGGCCTGTATCCGGATAGCAATGCCAGGGTTACAGGTATTACTCCATGTTATATTGATACATTGGTACATTATTTCTATATTTGCAATCAAATTTTTCCGTTTTGAAAGTTTTCAAGAATTTTACAGATTATTCCTCCCAGAAGCCTTTAGCACTGTCTTTAGGCATGTTTGACGGAGTACATCTCGGGCACAAGAGTATCATAGATGAGCTTACTAAAGTAGGTACAGAGAACAATCTGGAAACTGCTATCCTTACGTTCTGGCCGCATCCAAGGTTTGTTTTTAATCCCAATGAAGATTTGAAACTTCTGAATACACTTGAAGAAAAAAAGCAGCTGATTGAAAAATATGGCATAGATAACCTGTTTCTGAAAGAATTTGACGAAGAATTCAGAAATTTAACAGGAGAAGAGTTTGTGCGTCAGATTTTAGTGGATAAGCTCAATGTAAAATACCTTATTATAGGATATGACCATTCTTTCGGAAAAAATAAAAGCGGAAACTTCGAGCTTCTTCAAAAATTATCTAAAGAGCTCGATTTTGAAGTAGAACAAATGGAAGCGATCAACATCCACGAAAATAATATCAGTTCAACAAAGGTTCGTAATGCTCTTTTAACCGGAAACATCGAAGAGGCTAATGCGATGCTGGGGTATCCCTACTCAGTATCCGGCACAGTGGTTCACGGCAAAAAGATCGGAAGAACAATTGGTTATCCTACGGCTAATATTGATACAGAATCTATTAAGCTTTTACCCAAAAAAGGAGCTTATATTGTAGAAGTATCCGTAAAAGGCAGTCTGTATAAAGGAATGCTGAGCGTAGGAACCAACCCTACCGTAAACGGAGATCAATTAACTGTTGAAGTTTATATTCTGGATTTTGATGATGATATATATGATGAAAAAATAACCGTCAGGTTCAGAGATTTCCTTCATGATGAAATCAAATTTGAGGGCCTTGAGAAACTGATTGAAAGACTTGATGAGGATAAAAATATAACAGAACACTTTGATTTTTAACAGATAAAAGGCTATTCATCACTGAATAGCCTTTTTATTTATTTCAATACTTTTAAATAGATTTTCTGGGGTTCTCCTGTAAGCTTCACATTAGGAAACTGTTTGTCATAATCAATAAATATATCCCCTTTTTCGTCTGCTTTTCCGTTTCCATCGGAATCCCAGCTGATGGTTACATAATATTTTGCAGGGCCGGCAGGTTTAGGATTAATCTTGCTTTCAGCATCTTTTGGTATTGGAAGATCAATAGTAAAGGGAATAGATTTTCTTTCATATTCCTGCTCTGTGATCAATGATGCAGGAACATCTGCAAGTTTTTCATCTACTCCGTACAGGCTTACTTTCAGTTTAGCATTTTTAATGGTAAAATTTTCTGCTCCTGAAAATTCAAGCTTCAGATTTTCAGACGGTGCTCCAGATGTGGAGGATTCAGGAGTTTGGGTTTCTGCAGTATTTTTCTTTACCGGACTGGTACAGCTGGACAGCATTAATACACCTGCTGCCGCGATTAGTAAAAGGTAGTTTCTCATTTGTTCTTTATTTTATTAACGTTAAATATATTTCACCATTAATAGATAACAAATTTCATACCTCAATAATTTCCTCCTTTACAGAGCATTTATATCATTCTGTACCTTCTTTGTCAGGGATTTAAAGACAAGATCATAAGAGTGGTCTATAAGTTTAAAGATCAAATCTCTTTTTAAACCGTCCAGCAAAACAGAGTTCCAGTGGGTTTTATTCATGTGATAAGCACCTGTGATCTGGGGATATTGCTCACGAAGCTCTGCACTCCATTCGGGGTCTGTTTTTATATTGATGGCTAACGGCTGCCTTTCAAGCCCCATCAGTAAAAACATTTTGGCATCTACCTTAAGTACAAGCGTTTCATTATCAAAAGGAAAACTTTCTGTAACTCCTTTTTTGGCCAGACAGTAGTCTAAAATATCATTGGCATCCATGCAATTATCAGTAATAAGTGATCAATATTAATCCTGATTAAATAATATAATTCTTTAATCTTTGGATCAAATTTAGTAAATTTAAGAAAGAAATAATCTTACAAAATCACAATTATTATGAAAGCTCTGGTAATAGGTGCTACGGGTGCCACAGGAAAAGATCTCGTCAATCAGTTACTGAATGACAAAGAGTTTGACGAAGTGGATATTTTTGTCAGAAAGCCTGTTGATATTCAAAATGAAAAGCTTAAAGTTCATGTTGTGAATTTTGAAAAGCCAGACGAATGGAAAGATAAGGTGAAAGGAGATGTGGCATTTTCATGTCTTGGAACTACTTTAAAAGATGCAGGAAGCAAAGAGGCCCAAAAGAAAGTAGACTTTGATTATCAGTATGAATTTGCAAAGGCAGCAAAAGAAAATGAAGTAGAAGATTATATTCTGGTTTCAGCTTATGGTGCAAATCCACAATCTAAAATTTTCTATTCTAAAATGAAGGGAGAGCTGGAAGAAGCTGTAAAACAGTTACATTTTAATAAGATCACAATTTTCAAGCCTGGAATGCTGGAAAGAAAAGATTCTGAAAGGACCGGCGAAGTTTTAGGCAGCAGGATTATCAAATTCGCGAATAAATTGGGATTGCTGGAAAGTCAAAAGCCTCTGCCAACCGATATTCTGGCAAAGGCAATGATTAATTCTTCAAAAATAAAAAGCAACGGCTACTCCAGCATCAAACTTGGAAATATCTTTTGTTTTGCCGAGAAAAAGTAATGAATAATGCTTCAACTAATTTTCTGTTTTGTTGCATCAATAATTGGCTTGATCCATTTATAATCCGGTAGTTTTTTAAGTTTCAAAATTAATTCATGGGGAATATTTTCAGTTCCGATCAATGTTCCCGCAATTTGCCCGGCAATTGAAGCATTGGTATCTGTATCTCCACCTGAACTTATAATTTGTTTAAACATTTCTTCCAGACCTAAATCAATAATTTTGGTTGAACAGTAAATAGCGAAAGGAACTGAATTAACAACATAGCCATTATTGCCCAATTTTGATATTTCTGAAATTGAAAAATTATTTCCTGTTGAATTAATTTCAATTAATCTATCTCTTACATTGGTATCAGGAATTTCTGGAATAATAATATCAAAAAGATTATTTTTTCCATTCCAATCAGAATTGAGGATTGCTTTTATAGAAAGGAAAACAGCCAAAGCTCCAGAAAAGGCTTCATCATTTCTGTGTGTTACCTTACAAGCATCGTGAATGTCTTGCCTTGTAATATCTGAGAAAAAAGCAAAAGGAGCAATTCTCATCGCTCCTCCGTTTCCTGCGGCAAACTCTCCAATTCTGCCAGCCTGACTCCAATGAATACCGGCTTCTGTATCTAAAATTGCCTTAAGTGTAGAAGCGCCAATTCCTGTTAATTTACGGCTTCCGTAATATTCTACAAATTTATTGATAAGATTTTCAGGAGTAAAATTACCTTCAGACAAAATTTCACAAGTTGCCAAAGTCATTTGTGTATCATCAGTAATACTCCAAACTCTTTGCTTTATATTCTTTTTTCCTAAATAATAAATCTGTGAATCATCGGTTTCAACTTCATTTTCATAGCTGCTTCCCCACGCATCTCCAATTGCTCCACTAACAATGCAAGCTTCAAACCGATCCGGAAAATCCATATAGTAATTTATTATTTCAGATATTTTGTAATCGCCTCACCGTTAGGATTTGTAGTACTTACAAAAGTGTCTATCAGTTTTCCGTTTTCGTCTACCAGAAATTTGGTAAAGTTCCACAGGATGCTCGTATTTTTTACTCCATTCAAATCCTTCTCCGTTAAAAATTTAAAAATGGGTGCCGTATCATCCCCTTTTACAGAAACTTTAGCGGCCATTGGGAATGTTACCCCATAGTTTTTCTGGCAGAAGGCTCCGATTTCTGTGTTGCTTCCCGGCTCCTGTGCTCCAAAATTATTGGCAGGAAAACCTACCACTACCAATTTGTCTTTATACTGTTCATAGATCTTCTCAAGATCTGCATACTGAGGGGTAAATCCACATTCTGAAGCGGTATTGACGATGAGAATTTTCTTTCCTTTGAAATCGGCAAAATTGATTTCTTTACCGTCAAGACCTTCTACTTTGAAGTCATATATTGTTTTTCCCATAAGTTCGTTGGTTTTTGCTTTTGAAATTTCACTTTTTTGATGGGTGCAGCTTTGCAGGAATGCAACGAAGGAAAGCAGCATTAAAAATATTTTTTTCATTTTTTATCATGTTATACAGTGAACTGCAGTTGAATTAAAACTTGAAAATATTAGCCGGAAACACTTTGTTGATGTCTATTCTGTTTAATAACATCACATAATCTCCGTCTTTTTTGGTGCTGGAAGACTCTATTCTGAAAGGCATTGTAAGGTTTCCTACTTTTCTAAAGTCAGAATAGACAAGCGTTTCATCTTTTTTCACTTCTTTAATCAGCATATAAGTTTTTGTATCAAAATAATACATGTTCTTATTAACATTCTTGGTAAGCTCCACTTTATGACAGTAGATCTCTCCCACTTTTTCTTTTCCCAGGTATTTGGCATCAAAACCTTTGTTTTCCCAATCAATGAAATCATTATCAAAACTTTCCGGCACATACTCGGGATATTCCTGAAGTTTGTTTGCCGCATAGTTCATTGCGTATCCTTTGGATCCGTCAAAACCTTCAATGGCGGTTTCTTTTCCTCCGGTTGTAATTAATGTTTTAGTAAGATTTGGACGCTGCTGAAAAATTCGTATCGGGTATTCATCTTTGATTCCCAATACTACTTTTCCCTGAAGCAATACGGAATTTAACAGTTTCCAATTGGTTAACCCTCCGGATAATTCAATGTTTTTGTCAATAATCTCCTTAGCGGTCTGTCCGAATATTACATGCGAAAATACCAGTCCAAATACTAATAATAACTTCTTCATTAATTTTTTTTATAAATTCAAATATAGGGGGATTTATGTGAAATTGCAAAAAGACAGGAAAAGCGAAAGGATTCTGCCTATTTACTTCGACATCAATTTTAGAGTAACTTTCTGGCTTTTTCAAGATCTTCCGGCGTATCTATTCCTACGCCCACAAAATTGGTTTCTATCATTTTGATTTTCATTCCGTATTCCAGGTAACGGATGCATTCAATCTTTTCGGATATTTCCAATGGCTTCATAGCCAGTGTTGAAAACTGCAGCAAGGCTTCTTTTCTGAAGGCATAAACTCCAATGTGTTTAAAATAGCTTACCTCATAAGAAATTTCCCTGTGAAAAGGAATAACGGAACGGCTGAAATACAGCGCGAAGCCATTATTATCAGTAATTACTTTTACATTGTTTGGATTTTCAATTTCTTCTTTTTCGTGCAGTTGAATTTTCAAAGATGCTAAAGAGATTTCCTGCTGGTCATCATTTTTAAAAACTTCGATCAGCTGACGTAATGGCTCCAGTTTCAGGAAAGGTTCATCTCCCTGAACATTGATCACGATATCACAGTCTATGTTCTGTACAGCTTCAGCAATACGGTCGCTTCCGGTCTCGTGCTGTCCTGTCATGACAGCTTTTCCACCGTTTTTAACGATTTCATCAAGAATAATTTCGGAATCTGTGGCGACAAATACTTCATCAAAAAGACCGGTTTCCACTACGTTCTGATAGGTAGTCGTGATTACGGTTTTTTCTCCTAAAATCTGCATAAGTTTCCCCGGAAAGCGGCTTGCTTCGTAACGGGCAGGGATGACAGCGATAATTTTCATTCAATACAATATTAAGTAATTCCTTTTAAATCAATACGTTTTATTCCTGGACTTATAAAAGCCGGAATAATACCTTTATCCTGAGACCAAATGTAGTGAAAAGTATCTTATCTGCTTAACAAAACATAGATTTCAAAAGTTTAAAAAGAGAGTTTTACTCCTACCATATTGTATTCCCATTGGCGGGATGCGGTAAAGTTGAGATTATATTTTGTTTTACCGATTGTTCCTTCTGAAGATGTATATCTGCTTTTTGAGATGGTTTTCCCTATAAAATATCCCATTAATAAAGCTAAAGGGTAGTCTGAAGCCCAGTGCACCTTACTCTGCATCATCTGAAAGCATAATGCACCTGCCAGTGTATATCCTACAGGCTTGATCCATTTTGCATCAGGATAATTGTCTGCAATCACCGTGAGACCTGCCATAAAAGTAGTTAAATGCCCGGATGGCATTGCATCATAGTTCGAGGTGTTTTTTCCAAATGCTGAAAAACTTGGAAACGGATTCCACGCACCTCCTTTATGTCCGTATTCTTCCGCAATAAACGGACTTTCTCTTCCGGTAATTCTTTTAAGAGTTTGGGTAAAAACACCGGAAAGGATTAAACTTTCCATCAGTCCACTGGCTGTAGCCTGAGCTCTGTAATCATTTTTGATCAATCCGTACGTCCCGAAACCAATTCCTAATAGTACCAATGTGGAACCATTTCCTATCAGGTACAATGTAGATCCGATATCTTTCGGAATCTTAAAGACACCGCCTACTTTGGAGTAATTATTATCTTTATCCATTCCCCATCGTTCTGCCAGTTCTCTGGAGTTGTCGATCAGTTTCTGATCAAATGGCAAAAGGATTAGTGTGGCAGCAACAGCTCCTCCCAGATAATAGGCATGATCCTGGGCTACGAAATCTTTATTGGTGTTGATAAAGTTTCTGGGTAATTTGGTTACAAAATCCAGTAATTTCGGCTTTGGATAGGTCCGGACAGATCCGTCTTTTAGGGTGTAGGTTTGTACTTTTGGCATTTCCAGTTCTTTTGGAAGCTCTTTTACCTTCAATGTATCAACCTCTTGTGAGCATACCAATATGGAAACTGGTAAGAGTAGAAATCTCAGTTTTTTCATCGTGTAATTTTCGACTTTATTATATTTAAGTGTGTAAAAGCCCAAAGGTAATCCCTAGTTGAGCTTAGTACAAAGAACTTGTTTGATTTTTAATATTTATTTAATTTTTTATAAATAAACGCAGCTTCAGTTTAAATATTTAATCAAAAAAATAATTCCGTACATCCAGGAAATATAGAGAAAAGAGTAAAAAAGTCCGAATGCAAAGCTTTTTAGCAAATCTCCTTTACACTTTCCGGAGTTTTTAAAAACCAGTCTAAGCGCTCTAAAAAAGACCCAGTACAAAGCTGCAAACAGCAAGAATACGGCTGACCAAAAGAAAAGTCCGAAAAAATAAGAAAGAAAAATGAGCAGAATAGAAATTATAATCCATGCAAGAATGGAAAGAATAGCGCCTCCTATACCATCACCGGCATCAGGAATATCAATCTCGAAACCATTAAATTTTGGTGTTTTATCTGCATACCTTTGTATTCTTTCTTTGTTTAAAATATTTCCTACATTGTCTTTTAATTTTAAGCCGGAATAAAGCCCTACACTGATGAACAGGAAAAATGCCCCGGCCAAAACGGATGTTGACAGGATTGAATTCTGAAACAGGGAACGATGATCTGCTTTCCCTGAAAGCCATACACTTAGTATTACTATCGTGATGATCGCCAGCGTTGAAAAAAACACATATTTTGTTTCAAGAAAGGATTTCCGTGGAGCTTTCATGGTTTTATAGAATATAAAAACGCTTCGACTCCGCTCAGCGTGACATAGCGAATGCTCTTTTGAGATCAAACAATGTCATGCCGGGCAGAGTCGAAGCTTATATTGTATTTTAAAATTACTTTAATTTGTTCAAAGCACTTTCCAGTTTTGGAAGCATCACTTTGATTTCATCTACAGCCAAACCTCCTACAGAAGCACGGAACCAAGGTTCTGATTTTTCTTCTCCGAAAGCTGAGAATGGTACTAACGCCACTCCTGCCTCATTAATTAGGTAAAATACAAGATCTGAAGAGTTTCCAATTAGGGATCCGTCCGGTTTTGTTTTTCCGATGTAATTTAATTTAATTGTAAGATAAAGAGCTCCCATTGGTTCAATACTGTCTACAGCAAGTCCTTTTCCTTTTAAATCCTGAACTCCGTTATGAAGAACTTTCAGGCTTTCTTCCAGTTTAGTTTTAAAATCATTAACGAAAGTATCTACATTTTCGTGATTTTCATAGAATTTAGCGGTTGCTTCCTGTTCCGGTTTCGGTGCCCATGCTCCAACGTGGGTAAGAAGCGCTTTCATTTTATCAAGGATGTGCGCAGGCCCGAATCCCCATCCCACACGTACTCCTGTTGCTGCAAGGCATTTTGAAATACCGTCGATATAGATGGTGTAATCTTTCATTTCAGGGAAAAGAGAAACCGGATCTACGTGCTCAGCACCGAAAGTAAGGCAAGAATAGATCTGGTCATACATTAAGTACAACGGTTTTTCATCTGCTCCTCTTTTTTTGTTTTCAGCAATGACCAGTTCGCAGATTTCTGAAAGCTGCTCTTTTGTAAACATGGTTCCGGTAGGATTCAGCGGTGAACATAATGCCAGTAATACGGCTCCATCCAAATGAGGTCTTAAATCATCTGCTGTTGGAAGGAAGTTGGTTTCCGGTTTTGTTTTTACTTCTACCGCGTTGGCTGAAGTAAGGTAAGCATAATGATTGTTGTTCCAGGATGGTGTAGGATAAACTACTTTATCGCCTTCATCTACGATGGTTTTGTACACGGCATAGATCAAAGGTCTTGATCCTGCTGTGATCAGGATATCTTCCGGAGAGTAATCCAGGTTCCATCTTTTTTTAAGGTCTTTGGAAACTTCTTTTCTTAAAGATAAAAGTCCGTTGGCAGGAGGATAGTTGGTCAGATTATTCTGATATGCTTTCTGAATCTCTTCCTTCAGCAATGCCGGAATAGGATAGATATTAGAATTCAGATCACCAATAGTAAGATTGGCAATTTCCGCTCCCTTCGCTTTTAGTTCATTTACTTCGTTACCAATTTTTACAATTTCTGAACCGATCAGGTTCGCTGCTAATTTTGAAACTTTCACTTTTTTTCTTATTTAAAATTTACTAATATTATCGTTCTCCATTGATCCTCTCGTATATTTGATCTACAGGCGTTTGCGCATCAAAAAGAATCATTATTTCTTTTGCTTTTTTTGCCGTATTGGAATTCGGATATTTTTTGATAATCCTGTTGAATTCCATTCTGTTTTCATCGTTTAGTTTTCCGGTTCCCTTGTCTGGCTCTCTTTCGTAGGTAGGTGTATTATCCATTCCCAGAAGATAATCGGACAGGTAGTAGTTATAGTCTTGTTGTACGGTCTTTATCAGCTTGCTCTGAGGATATGTATTCATAAAATTTTCCCAGAACATCAGTCTGTCTCCCAATTGCTCCCAGCTGATCATCAATCCTGCATCTGCTGCATAATTGGTTTCACTTTCTTTATCAGTCTGCGAAATATAAGCTTTATAATCCGGCGTTACTTTACTCTTAAAAAGAGAAGAATAATATCCCGGAGTAGTCCATATTTCGGTCATCCCTTCTCCTACTTCCCTGAATTCAAGACCAGCTTTTTTCAGTTCTGAAGCTATTTTCTTAACGTTATCCGGAAAAATGTACTGATCTTTATCACCATTATAATAATTCACATATTTATCTAAGACATCTGTATGCAGGTTCATCAGACATTCTGTATACTTTCCTCTTATTTTTACATAATCTTCGTACGCTTTATCGTTCTGTTCCGGACTGTTTCCAGCCATCTCTTTTTCGATTCTGGTACGGTACCATTGAAGTGATGCAATATAATCCTCCGTTTTGTTGGTGCATGAACAGGCTGTGTCCAGCGGCTTGTAATGATCTCCTTTGCTTTCCGTTGTAGCTGCCGAATCGTTTACCGGTTTTGTATCTGAAACTGCAGCTTCCTTTTTACAGGAAACTACAGCTGCAGACAATAGGCAAACTGCTGTTATTTTTTTAATCATCTGCTTTTTTCGGAGAATTAATCCAGTTTTAAATCTGTTTTAACGGCTCCTATTTTAGCTTCCAATGATTTTAATTTGTCTTTGAAATCGGCCTCTGAGGTAATGGAATCTTTCACTGAAACATAGAACTTGATTTTCGGTTCTGTTCCTGAAGGTCTAACGCACACTTTTGTTCCATCCTGTGTGTAATAGATCAAAACGTTAGACTTCGGAATATCGTTCATTACTTTCTTTTCGTTTGTGGATATGGTAAGGCTTGTCTGCTCTTTGAAGTCCTTCACTTCTTCTACCGGTGACCCTGCCAGTTCTTTTGGTGGATTTTCGCGGAAGTTTTTCATCATATTCTGAATTTCTTCAGCACCTTCTTTTCCTTTTCTGACGATATTAATTAATCCTTCGTAATACATTCCAAGGTCTTGATAGATCTCGATCATGTACTGATACATAGTTCTACCGTTGGCTTTGCACCATGCAGCAATTTCACAAGCTAAAATGATACTTCCACAGGAGTCTTTATCACGTACAAAGTCTCCCGTCATGAATCCGAAGCTCTCTTCACCGCCACACACAAATTTCTGTGTACCTTCTGCTTCACGGATCATTTTTCCGATCCACTTAAATCCCGTAAGACCCACTTTGCATTCTACTCCGAATTTTTGAGCAATATCAAAGAAGATATCTGAAGTTACAATCGTAGAACCAATAAATTCTTTTCCTGTAATTCTTTCCTGTTTTCTCCATTCATTCAGGATATAGTAAGTAAGGATGGTATTGGTTTGGTTACCGTTCAGCAATTGCATTTCGCCGTCAAGATTTCTTACAGCGATTCCTAATCTGTCCCCGTCCGGATCTGTTCCGATTACAATATCTGCATTGGTAATTCTTGCAAGATCCAATGCCATTTCCAATGCTGCAGGCTCTTCCGGATTGGGAGAGTCTACCGTAGGGAAATTTCCGCTTGGAATCATCTGTTCTCTTACAAGATCTACCTTTTTAAATCCGGCTTTTTCAAGAGCTTTGGGAACCGTTGTATAGGTTGTCCCGTGGATAGATGTGAAAACGATATTTAAATTTTCTTTTCCAACGTTCTGATAGGTAGAATTTTCAATACAGGCATCAATGTAAACATCATCCTGCTCCTCTCCGATCCACTCGATCAGATCATCATTTCCGTTGAATTTAATTTCTTCAAATTGTACAGAATATACTTCATTGATAATCGCTTCGTCATTAGGAGGAACAATCTGTGCACCGTCATTCCAGTATACTTTATATCCGTTATATTCCGGCGGGTTATGAGAAGCCGTTAATACAATACCTCCGTTGCATTTCTTGTCACGTACGGTAAAAGACAGTTCCGGAGTAGGTCTGTGATCTTTAAAAAGTAATACTTTAATTCCGTTGGCTGTCAAAACATCTGCTACCAGCTTTCCGAATTCTTTTGAGTTATGACGAACATCATAAGCAATGGCTACTTTAATTTCTTCTCCTTTGAACTGCTGCAGCATATAATTGGCCAATCCCTGAGTAGCCTGCCCCAACGTATATTTATTCAAGCGGTTGGTTCCTACGCCCATTATCCCACGCATCCCTCCTGTTCCGAATTCAAGTTCTCTGTAAAAAGAGTCTTCCAGATCCGGGGAATTGCTGTCGATTAATAATTGTACAGCATCCCTTGTTTCTTTATCGAAGGTATCACTTAACCAAAGTTTCGCTTTTTCTAATGTATTCATATTTGTATGTTGTTCTTTTATAGTATGTAAAATTTCTAGTTGCTAGTTGCTAGTTTATATAATACTGTTTTAGTCCAGTTTTTTATTTTCCACTTTCGTTGTTTTATCAATTTTGAACGCTCTGATAGGGTCATTGTAATAAACAAATTTTGCCGTGTTCTGAATGTGTCCTTTTAAAGAATCTTTTACATTTACTTCTGCATAATTTCCGTTTTTAGAATCAATATTCAGGTTGGTAATTTTCCAGTAAGGTGCAATTAAACTTGCTGTATCTGAAATCTTGATGACAGCGTTTTTTGACAATCCCAGGAAATTAGCACGGCTTCTGTTGTGCATTTCCAATTCTGCTCTTCTCGTGTTCACAGATCCCATGAAGCTGGCATTATTTTTCATAGTAAGCCTGAAATTATCTGTTTTGATTTCACTTGAAATATTGACTTCAACAGAATCGGAAACGTCAACTTTTTCCAGATTATATTTTGAATAAATCGTCACATTATAAAAATCAACCCCTTTTGTACCCCTTTTTTCTTTGATGAAAAGCGTCTTGTCTTTTACATCTACGTCCAGATTATTGGCTACATTAGGATAGGTCTCTATTTCTACAAAATTCTTTGGCCCTCTGGCATAAAATACACGGAATTTTCCTTCCAGATCAAGATTCACGAACTCTGAAACATCCACATCTTTCTTTTCAATATTTCCTTTTGGAGAAACTTTTCCGCAGGAAACAACTGCCATCAGCATTAGTGTGTATACAACTTTTTTCATATTTAATTTTAAATATTCTCTATTATCATCGTAACGATTTTACTGAAAATCTCTGAAAGCATTTTTCATGTCTATCAAAGGACTTTCAATATTACTTTTGAACAAAAATAGGATTAAAATTTCTAAAAATCTTTGTCTTTTGACAATAAAATGCCTTATAATTTTAATTTTCTGCTTTTCAGGAAAAGACTATTTCTTTGTATGCTTTTCTTTTGCTTTTTATCTGATAAGTTCAAAATACAAAAAAGCACTCTGTCTTTGCAGAGTGCTTTTTATTATACTTTCATTATTAGCCTATAATAACTGATAAAAGGTATAGTTTTTTGTTCTAGCTATTTTCCAAAGAAGCACCATAAATGATTAAAGCTAAAAGCATTGCAACAATAACAACCCCAATAATCAAAGGTTTCCATATCGCTTTTTTTGAATACTTTTCTTCATCCGGAAAATATTTTGGCATAAAGTAATAAGAGAGTAAGCATCCCCCACCAAGACCACATAAATAAGCCAATGAACTTTTAGGCTCTTCCGGAATGTTTACAATAACTCCTGTGATAATCGTCAGTAGAATAGAAATTGCCAATACGGTATATGCTTCTTTCTTTTTGTTAACCTCAATTAAATTTTGGTATAGCAAAACCCCTCCGAAAAGCGTTGAAAAACAAATAGAAAATCCTAAAATGGCTTTTTTAGAATAAATTTTTGGCAGATTTTCTTCCATTATATCACTTCGTCAATATTATAATTCTTATGTTCGCGGTTCGTTCTGATGATCATTTCTCCTAAAAATCCTGCTACGAAGAGAAGGCTTCCCATAATCATCATCGTTAATGCAATATAGAACCATGGATTATTGGTAATCAAATGTCCGTAGATTCCTCTAGCCACATCAATCAGTTTGGAAATTCCTAACCAGAGTGCTGAAAGAAAACCGACAATAAACATTAAAGTACCCACAGCTCCGAAGAAATGCATAGGCCTTCCTCCGAAACGGCTTACAAACCAAAGGGTTATCAGATCCAGAAACCCTCTGATAAATCTTTCGGTTCCGAATTTTGAAGTTCCGTACGGCCTTGCCTGGTGCTGTACTTCTTTTTCGGTAATTCTTCTGAAACCTGCATTGGCAGCCAATACAGGAATATAACGGTGCATATCTCCGTAGACATCCACTGATTTTACGACCTGTCTTTTATAGGCCTTCAGACCGCAATTGAAATCGTGAAGATAAACCCCTGAAACTTTTCTTGCCGCTGCATTGAATAGTTTTGACGGAATATTTTTCGTCATTACATTATCAAAACGCTTCTTTTTCCAGCCTGAAACAATATCATAATTATCATTGATCACCATATTATACAGTTCCGGAATTTCTTCAGGGAAATCCTGTAAATCGGCATCCATTGTAATTACCACATCTCCGTTTGTTCTTGCAAAAGCGGCATGCAGCGCCTGGGATTTTCCATAATTTCTGGAAAATTTAATCGCGTGGATCTGAGGATGCTGAACTTTCATATTCTCAATAATACTCCACGACAAATCCGTACTTCCATCGTCTACAAACCAGATCTCATAAGATAAATTGCTGGTTGTGCATACTTTATCAATTCTTGAGAAAAGCTCTTCCAGAGAGTCTTCTTCGTTCAGTAACGGAATAACTATAGATAAATTCATTTAATTTTAATAAAAATTAGGCTTGATTGGTTTCTTCGGGCTGATGTAATGTTCTTGTTCTGAAAAACGCTCCAAAAAACACCGACAAAACTACGTAAAATATAAGAATTGCTGCAAAATATCCTGAAAAATGACTTGCTGTAAGCATATCTTTTCCTTTAACTGCCTCAGGAGTGAAGCTTTGCAATCTTTCTTTGTATTTCTGATCCAGCTCGTCAATATCTTTCTGATGCTTCAGAATTTTTCTTGCAGAGGTATATTCTGTATCCAGTTCAGATTTTTGTCTCTGAACATACTGGTAGTTCAGCAGCTTTTTAGCAGCCGGGTCTACAAAATTTAAAAAGGCATAAATACTGAAAATTGAAAGGATGCCTCCCACAAACATCGGGACGAATGCTCTTTTGAAGGCCTCTTTGAATTTTACTACTCTATGGGTGTTCCAATAGGATTTTACAGACCAGAATGCTGCCCCGGCATACAGAAGAGGCAAAACAAAAGCATTGGCTTTCAAAGAGATATCAAAATAATTGATTCCTGAGAAAAAAGTGTATACTACAAAGAAAACGATCATTGTAGCGATAAAAAGTATAATTCCTAGTGTTGATGGACTTTTCGTCATATTTAATTTTTTAGAAAAAAGTTGAAAAATTTTCCCTCTAAATGTCAGGCGTTTAGCTTTACCACTGCATTTTTTCAACTAATTTTCTGTAATAAAGTTTTGAAGTTTATAAAATATTCCTACCTTTGCAACGGCAAGTCCTAAACAACCAGCTCCTGAGAATCCTCCAGGGTGGGAACGCAGCAAAGGTAATCGGTCGTAGCGGTGTGATTTAGGTAGCTTGCCATTTTTTTTTGTCTTAAAGTAAGAAGAGAGGTAATTTGATAATTATCTTTTTTTGTTTTTAATACTTTACGCATCATTTTCATTTTTCTAATTTTCAGATTACCTCCGGTTCAGTTATTGATTAAAATTCGAAAGTTTCTCCTAATTTTGGTAAAACAAGTTCTACATTTTTATCGGCAAAATGCTTTAATGCACTTTCATGGTTGATTTCTATAGCAGGGAAAGTATCAAAGTGACATCCGATTACTTTCGGTGTTTTTAACAGCTCTGCCGCTGCAAAAGAAGCTTTTCTTGGACACATGGTGTAGTGGCTTCCAATGGGAAGAATAGACAGATCAATATTTCCGTATAGTCTCGGGAACAGCTCCATATCAGCCATTACTCCTGTATCACCTGCCAGATAGATGTTTTTACCTTCAGGAAGTCTGAAGATATACCCTACAGCAAAGCCTCCATAGCTGCCATCCGGAAAAGAACTTGTATGATGGGCCGGAACCATGGAAATTTTAAGATCGTCGATTTTAGCCGATCCTCCTAAGTTTACATCGTCTTTGTTTTTGGCCTGCTGGAAATAACCGCATACTTCCGGAACTCCAATAATGGTAGCTTCCGGATAATGCTGCAATACTTCTGCTACATCAGCAATATGGTCACCGTGCGCATGAGTCAGCAGAATGTAGTCGATTTTTTGAGCAGCAATATCAAAGCCTGACTCTGCTTTTTTGTAGTTGTAAAAAGGGTCACTCAAAATTGTTTTGTCCTTGTACGTGAACAGGAAACAGTTTTGCCCTAAGAATTGTATTTTCATTTTAAATTTAATTTCAATTATTATTAAACACAAATGACTCAAATAATTTCATAAACAGCACCATGAGAGTAGTGATATTTGTGAAAGCATCCGCGTCATTCGTGTTTTCTTTAATTTATTATTTCTGTGGGAATTTATCTTCAATCAGTCTTAGATTAATTCCATGTTCCAGATAAGCTTTACAGCCGTCTAAAACGGTGGTAAAACCTCCTGTATTATCATTAATTACTTTTAACAGCTCTTCGCCTGTCTGGCTGAATCCGTAGCTTTTAATGATAACCAGAGTTCCTTTTTCCATGGCTTTGAATTCATAGTCTACTTTTGTTGAAGGATCTCCCCATTCCGTTCTGATGAGTTGGTTCGGGATGATCTGGTGAACATTCACAACAGATTTCACGCCGTACATTTCCCATTCCCAGGTAATGGTTTTACCTTCTTCCAGCTTTCCGGTAGATTTTGTAAACCAGAAATGAGTGGTTACTTCCGGATTGATGAATGCTTCAAAAACATCCTCAATGGGTTTTCTGATCAGCATTTGAGCTTCAACATAGACACTGGAATTCATAGGTGGTTTATTTTAAATTATTTAAATAAATTAAGTCCGACTGCTGTAAGAATAGCCATTACAAATGTCATGATTCCTACCTGCTTTAGATATTGATCTAATTCTTTCGGTTCTTTTACAGAAAGAATCTTTCTCCTCAGTTTTGATAATGGGAATAACAGAATCATGACGATGAAAACGTAGTAGTTTTGTCCCTGCATGAAACCATTTATTCCTAAAAACATAAGGATCAGCAATAATGGAAGCTGTAACAGCACCATTTCATAGATCATGGCATTTTTGAATCCGATTCTCAACGCAAAGCTGTTTTTTCCGGATAATTTATCACTTTCGATGTCTCTCATGTTATTCAGGTTAAGAACTGCCATGCTCATCATTCCCACAGCTGTCCCTGGTAACAATATATCCCAGCTGAACGTTTTTGTAAAGAGGAAATAACTTCCACATACAGAAACCAATCCAAAAAAGATAAACACGAAGATGTCTCCCAATCCCATGTATCCGTAAGGTTTTTTACCGACTGTATATCCAATTGCGGCCAGAATACTTGCTACGCCCAATCCTATGAAGATATAGAATTCATTCATATAATCTGGAATGAAAGCTACATACAGCAAAGCAATGGTAGCAATAAAAGATAATGCTGCGAAAAGAATGACTGCATTTTTCATCTGTTTTGCAGTAATTTTTCCTGATGCCACCGCTCTTGCTTCTGCTTCATTGATTCTTTTGGCATCGGTTCCTTTTATACCGTCACCATAATCATTCGCATAATTTGATAAAATCTGGTATAAAAGCGTTACCAAAAGAGCGAGTGCAAGGATCTTCCAGTCCCATGTTCCGCCTTCTCCGTAAAGTCTCCATTTTGCAATGAAGGCCCCCATAATAATTCCGCTTAGGGAAAGCGGTAAAGTTCTTAGCCTTGCGGCTTTTATCCAATCTGTCATACTATTTATAAGTAATAAGCAATGGGTAATAAGTAATGAAGAATATTGCTCATTACTTATTATTCATCACTAATGTTATGATATCCACTGGTCTTCTCCGAAGTTGGGCTTTCTTTTTTCAAGGAATGCGTTTCTTCCTTCCTGAGCTTCTTCTGTCATGTAAGCCAGGCGGGTTGCTTCTCCTGCGAAAACCTGCTGTCCTACCATACCGTCATCTGTAAGGTTCATGGCAAATTTCAGCATTCTGATAGAAGTTGGAGATTTGGCTAATATTTCCTGAGCCCACTCGTATGCGGTATCTTCCAATTCTGCATGTGGAACTACTTTGTTTACCATTCCCATTTCGAAAGCTTCCTGAGCGGAATAGTTTCTTCCCAAAAAGAAAATTTCACGGGCTTTTTTCTGTCCTACCATTTTGGCCAGGTAAGCGGAACCGTATCCTCCGTCAAAACTTGTAACGTCTGCATCTGTCTGTTTGAAAATAGCATGCTCTTCACTTGCTAAAGTAAGGTCACATACTACATGAAGTGAGTGTCCACCACCAACGGCCCATCCCGGAACCACTGCAATCACCACTTTAGGCATAAAACGGATCAGACGCTGAACTTCCAGGATATTCAAACGGTGTCTTCCGTCTTCTCCTACATATCCCTGATGTCCTCTGGCTCTCTGATCACCTCCACTGCAAAAGGCCCATCCTCCGTCTTTGGGACTTGGTCCTTCACCTGAAAGCAATACAACCCCTATGGAAGGATCTTCATAGGCATCATAAAAAGCATCATATAATTCTGAGGTTGTTTTAGGTCTGAAAGCGTTACGTACCTCTGGTCTGTTGAAAGCAATCCTTGCTACTCCGTTAGATTTTTTATAGGTAATATCTTCGTATTCCTTGGCGGTTTTCCACTCGATCATCTTATAAAAATTTTTCTCAAAGATACGGAATTACAGAGAATTTCTGTAGGAGAAATTTGCAGATCATTGCTATAAATACGATAAATTCTGAATGACGGATTTCCGGCTGTCGATACGCAATAAAAGAGCTGTTTTTGAAGTAATTTGAGTAACTAATTTTATGAAAAACAAAAGCCGGAACATTTCTGTTCCGGCTTTTTATTACTGAGTTATTCAATGATTACTTGGCAGCTCCGCTTAGCTCGGCTTCTTTCGCTTTCATTTCTTTAACTTTATCCATGTTTTTAGTTACCATGTAAATTTCTTTTAATGCAGAAACGGCATCAATGCTTTTTGGATTTGCTTTATACCATCCTTCAGCGTATGGCAAAGCTTTTGTAAATCTCTCTCTTCTTTCGTCGATCAATTTAGAAGCTTCATCCGGCTTGTCTTTTCTCAAAGCGTTGATTTGGCCTACAGTTTTAGCATCATCACCAATAGTAGTATATACTAAGTTTTGGTAAGCATCTGAGAAATCCGGCTTAAGCTCAACTGCTTTTTTGAATGATTCAATAGCATCGTTAGCCGTTGCTGGATTTTTCGCCTGCATTACTCCAAGGTTATACCAGTTTGTAGGATCGCTTGGGTTTTTAGCAAGCTGCTCTTTCAATCCTGAAACAAATTTATCTGTGTTTCCAGACTGAAGATATGCTGTTGTCTGAGCTTCTTTAAGTTTAGCATTATTCGGGAATTTTGCTAATCCTTTTTCAATAACCGGAAGAGCCTCCGGGCTTTTTGCGTTAAGAAGTAATGAAGCAAGCGTTTCATATAAGTCCGGTTCTATGCTTTTTGTCTGCTCAGTTTTGAAGTCAGAATAGTCTGAATTCTTTTTCATAAGCTCCCAGGTAGATTTATCAAGGTTTACCACCTGTCCTGTTTTCTTTTCTTTAGCAGTGTAGGTAGTTTCTACTCCTGTAAATCCGGAATTAACAAGATCTGTAAATATTTTGATAGACTGGTCATTGTTATTTGCTAAAGCGTGGCTAAGTCCGGCATAATACATATATATTTTGTTGTCCTGACCGCTAGACTTTAATAAGTCATAAACTTCAATGAACTTCGGTGCTGCTGCTGCATAGTTTTTTGCATTGTATGCATCCATAGCAACTTTGTTCGCTTCCTGAAGCTGAGCATTCAAAGCATTGGCATCTTTTTTCTGCCCAAAAGCAAAAGCAGATGCTACGATAGCCATTCCTAAAATTAGTTTCTTCATAATAACTATTTTATATTTATATTGTACAATTTATTCTTCAGAATCAGAACTCCCGTTTTCCTCTGCTTCGTTTTCATTTTCAGCCTGAGGTGCATCATTTTCCTGGTTATCAAATAGTGTTCCTACTACTCCTTCTTCTGTTTCTTCAAGAAGTTCTTCAGAATCTTCTTCTACATCTTTATCCATTTCTACTTTTGCGATGGCTGCAATTTCGTCATTTTTCTTAAGGTTGATCAGCTTCACTCCCTGCGTATTTCTACCCATTACTCTCATTTCATCCATTCCCATTCTGATGGCAACACCGGATTTATTGATGATCATCAATCCATCCTCATCGGTTACGTTCTGAATAGCGATAAGATTTCCTGTTTTTTCAGTAATGTTCAGGGTGATAACACCTTTTCCACCTCTGTTGGTAATTCTGTAGTCTTCTACTGCAGTTCTCTTTCCGTATCCTTTTTCCGATACTACAAGTACTGTTTCGTTCTCTACATCATTCACAACAATCATACCAATAGCCTCATCATCGTCTTCCATGGCAATACCTCTCACCCCGATGGACCCTCTTCCTACTTCTCTTACTTTTTCTTCAGGGAAACGGATACATTTACCGTTTTTGGTTGCAATCATGATCTGAGATGTTCCGTTTGTAAGATAAGCTCCTAACAACTGGTCATTATCCCTGATTTCGATAGCATTTACACCGTTTACTCTTGGTCTTGAATAGGCTTCTAATGATGTTTTCTTGATCGTACCGTTTTTGGTAACCATCACAACGCTCATTTGATTCACATATTCGGAATCTTTCAGGTTATTGGTTCTTATATAGGCCTTGATCTTATCATCCGGTTCAATGTTGATCAGGTTTTGTACTGCTCTTCCTTTTGCTGTTTTGGAGCCTTCAGGAATTTCAAATACTCTGAGCCAGTAACATCTTCCTTTTTCTGTAAAGAATAACATATACTGGTGGTTGGTCGCAGAAACTATATATTCAAGGAAATCGGAATCTCTTGTGGTAGCAGCTTTATTTCCTACACCTCCTCTGCTTTGAATTTTATATTCGGACAGTGAAGTTCTCTTGATATATCCTGCATGCGAGATGGTAAGAACTACGGATTCATTCGGGATGATATCTTCAATAGACATTTCTCCTCCTGAATAATCAATTTCTGTTCTTCTTTCGTCTCCGTATTTTTCTTTAATTTCAATTAATTCATCTTTGATGATCTGGAATCTTCTTGGCTCGTTGGCAAGGATATCTTCCAAATTTGCAATTTCTTTCATGATTGCATCGTACTCATCGCGGATCTTATCAAGCTCCATTCCTGTAAGACGGGCCAGTCTTAGATCAAGAATCGCCTGTGCCTGAATATCTGACAGTTCAAAAGCCTCAATTAAGCCTTCTTTTGCAGCCTGAGGGTTTGCGCTGTGGCGGATGATAGAGATGGCTCTGTCCAGGGAATCCTGAGTTCCTATCACTTTCATGAACCCTTCAAGAATATGTGCTCTTTCTTTTGCTTTTTTAAGCTCAAACTGGGTTCTTCTTACAATTACTTCATGCCTGTGCTCTACAAAATGATGAATGATGTCCTTAAGATTCAGCTGTTCCGGTCTTCCGTGTACCAATGCAATATTATTGACACTGAAAGAAGTCTGAAGTGCTGTATATTTATATAATAAGTTAAGTACTACATTCGGAATGGCATCATTTTTCAGTTCATATACAATACGAAGTCCCTTTCTATCCGATTCGTCTCTGATCTCGTGGATACCAGGGATTTTTTCGTCTTTAATGAGCTCTGCTGTTCTGGCGATCATTTCAGCTTTGTTCACCTGATAAGGGATTTCAGTAACAATAATAGCGTTTCTGTTTCCGATTTCGTCGAAGTTTACTTTAGCTCTTAAAACTACTCTACCTCTTCCGGTATGGAAAGCATCTCTTACACCATCGTAACCATAGATGATACCTCCTGTAGGGAAATCCGGAGCAATGATGTGCTGCATCAGCTCATCAATAGTGATTTCCTTATTATCAATATAGGCACAGATAGCATCTACAGATTCTGACAGGTTATGCGGCGCCATATTGGTTGCCATCCCCACTGCAATACCTGAAGTACCATTCACCAAAAGGTTAGGAACTTTTGTAGGCATTACCGTTGGTTCCTGTAAGCTGTCGTCAAAGTTATTCTGGAAATCTACGGTCTCTTTGTCCAGGTCTGAAAGAACCTCATCAGAGATCTTTTTCAATCTTGCCTCGGTATAACGCATTGCTGCAGGCGGGTCACCATCCATTGATCCGAAGTTACCCTGTCCGTCTACCTGAGGATAACGTAAGCTCCAGTCCTGGGCCATTCTTACCATAGCATCGTAAACAGAGGAATCTCCGTGCGGGTGATATTTACCCAAAACGTCCCCAACAATTCTCGCAGATTTTAAATATTTTCTATTAGAAAACACCCCTAGTCCATACATACCATACAGTACTCTTCTATGAACGGGTTTCAAGCCGTCTCTTACATCCGGTAACGCTCTTGAAACGATAACGGACATCGAATAATCGATGTAAGACGACTTCATTTCATCAACAATGTTGATAGGAATCAGTCTTTCTCCTTCTTTTTGCATAAACAAATTTTATTGTAATGATATTCAAACCTTTAGCTGTAAGGCTGAAAATTATTTATTTCCAATTTTTATTAACGGGCTAATTTACGAAAAAAATGCCGATTTTTGCTGTAGAATTTATCCAAAAAAATCTTAAAAATTCATAAAAATATGGGCATACTGAGTATAACTTTCCACTGTACAAAAGATAACCTCGAAGAATGGGAAAATTATATTGATGAAACATTGGTTTTAATGACTGAAAACCTGATGGATGTCAACCAATATATACTTTCTGAGGTGCACAGTGATTATATAGAAGAAGGTAAAAATTACAACCTGCTGTTGGTTTTCGATAATGAAGAAACGCGGGAAGATTTCATACAAAGTGAGCTTCTGAATATTTCTGAAAGAATTGAGAAAAAGTTCGGGCAGGAAGTAATGATTTTTAATACCTTTCTGAATCCTAAAAAATCAAGATTATAACTGACCCTAAAAAAAAGCACTGAAATTATCAGTGCTTTCTTTTTTATCTGTGATGTCCATGACCGCGGCCTTTGTGATGATGACCACGTTCTTCATAAATATACACTTTCTTCACATGGCCAGGTGCATAATATCTTGCACTACCGCCATAATACCTTTTTGCGTGTCCCGGAGGCATTCTTCTTCCATGAGGTTCATGCACTACACATGAGGACAGCATGAACAGGACAATTCCTGCCCCTGCCATTTTCAACATACTTTTCATTACTTTCACTTTTTCAATTTCGATAGCGAAATATTACAATGTTAATGCCAAAAAGAATGGAAATTACGCTAATGTATGTTAAAGTTAACTATTAATTCTCTGTTTACGATTACAGCTAATAGCCACTCCTTTTTTTCACCTGTCCGGGTGCATAGTCTTTCGCACTACCGCCATATATTTTTTTGGCCTGACCCGGCGGAAGTCTTTTAACCCTGTTTCCGTTATCATGAACCACACATGATGAAAGCATCAGGGCTACCATCAGAGCACTGGTAATTTTAATTAAATTTTTCATTATTTCTACTTTTTCTTCATTTATTATTACAATGGCAGTGCCAAATTGTGAAGGTAAAAGTTTAAGGTTTACAGATCGTTTAACTGATTCTCTAAACAGTTTCGCTTCTTTTCTCCATCAGTACAAGGTCTTTCCATTCTCCGTTAAGTTTTCCGATTTTTTTGCGGACACCTACCATTCTGAAACCATTTTTCTGATGTGATTTTATGGCTTGTTCATTTTCGGAGAAGAGATTGGTCTGTAATGTCCAGAATCCGTGGTCTTCGCTGTCCAGAATGATCTTTTTAAGCAATATGGAACCCAATCCTTTGCCCTGGTATTCTTTATCAAAATAAATGCTTACTTCTGCCACACCTTTAAAACTTTCTCTTTTACTGATCGGTTTAAGGGCGCACCAGCCTACGACTTCATTGTTTTCATTTTCGAGCACCCAGCGGCAGTCGTTAAAATATTCCATACTCCAAGCTTCAGCGGTGGGAACTTCTGTTTCCAGCGTGGCAATTCCACTGTCTATTCCCTGCCGGAAAATTTCCAGCACTCTGGCTTCATCACTGGGAAGCATTTCTCTTAATTCGTAATTCATCTTATTGATAGGTTTTTTTAATGGTATTTTTTTTTCATCTTTCTTTTAATTCTTGAGTAGTGGGTCTGCCTGCTTTTTTCATCCTGAGAAACAACACTGATGTTTCCATCTACTTCCAGAACGGAAAGTTTTACATTGTTTATGTTTTCAATCCCATGCTCTCTTATGGCTTCTTCCAATTCACTTTCGGTTATTTTTACGCGGTTCAGTGCTGCCTGATCGGCAATTCCATCTCTGATGAGAATGACCGGCTCGTCTTCCATAAAAGTCTGAAAGGAACGGCTGGAAAACATGAGCCTTTTCAAAATAAAATTAGCAACAAACAAAACCAGTGCCGCAATAATTCCGCCCTGAAGAGAAGTGTCAGGTCCTACCATCGCATTCTGCACGGCATTTGAAATTAAAAGCAATAGCACAACATCTCCTGCATTAAGCTGGGAAAGCTGATTTTTACCAAATAAACGGATTGCAATTACCATAAAAAGGTAAACACAAAGGGAACGGACGGCGACATTAATTATAGGATCCACAGTTTTTTTTATCTTCTCAAATGTATTGATTTTTGTGATTCGTCAAAAATATTTTATTGAGGCTTTTGGTATACATTTTGAGCTTAGGATTTTGTAAAAAACATCACAAAAAATATCAAATGAAAAAATTATTTCTTTTTTTAGGGATTGTCCTACTCTTTGCGTCCTGTAAAAAAAATGAGCCTAAACCTTCTTTATCTTCAGAAGCAGCCATCAGGGAAAAAGTAAATGAACTTTACACGCAGTACGGTAAATCTAATGAAGCGGTTTACAACCAACCGATCCCTGACAGTTTGTTTTCACAGGATTTAAAAAAGGTTTTGGAGGAAGCAATAAACGCTTCAAAAGCAGATATTGAGAAGGTGAAAAAAAGTGATCATCCTGATGAGAAGCCTTTAATTTTTGAAGGGGCTCTATTTTCCAGTCTGTACGAAGGTTTTACAAGTTATACAATTAAGTCTGTTAAGGTACAGGATAATACGGCTGAAGCATCGGTGGCTTTTGAATACAATATGGCTGAACCTAAAGTAACATGGATGGATACGGTACATCTTACCAATACGGAGAAAGGATGGAGCGTAGATAATGTTACTTTTGATACAATAGGAAACTCTAAAGACCTTAAATCAAGATTAACAGAGTTTGTTCAAAATACAAAATAAAATAAGGAAAGCCGCTCATAAAAGCGGCTTTATTTTTTAAGGACACTGAACAATTGGAATATCACTGCAAATTACTTTATTTGCCCATTCGCAGAACGTACAGTATTTTTTTGGTTCTCCTCCGTACACTGATTTCAAATCTGACTTGGTCAGTTTCTTTAGATTTTTCATATCGTTTTAATTTTATGGTAGTCCAAAATTAAAACTCTGAAGTTTATTTTTTATTACAACTTCATCTGATAAGTTTTCATTATTCACACATTATTGAATAATATGACATGAATTCTATCTGCTGTGGATTTCTACTGTCACGGGCATTACGTAAGTGTAAGCCACCATGTTATCAGTAAGCTTTTTGCGGTCTACTCTGTAATCAAGATCACTTAAAACGGATTCTATTTCTTTGCTTACGGTTTTGCAGTCTCCACTGGAATGAACATTGACGATCTTCCCGTTTTTCGCAATATCAAACTTGACCACTGAGTTTACGGTTCCCTGTTTATAATCGGGGTTGGTAAGGTCAAAGTTGGCTTCTAATTTATTTCTGATATCATTAAATGTTTCGCTTCTGTTCAGCTGGATTTCCTGAATGGTATTGTGATCTGTAGTTTGAGCTTTAGCAGTGTTCAACACAGCAGCAAATCCGCAAACGAAAAGTGACGCGAACAATATTTGAATTCTATTTTTCATAACTAACTGGTTTTAAATATTATACTAACTTATTTTTGTATCTCTTAACCAAAGTTATTAAAAATAATTCATATTAATTTTACATTCAGTTAACATTGAGTTAACATTAGAATTTAATTAATTGATAATCAGCGAAATAAATTTTAAAAATAATTGAAAATTTAATATTGGAGGCGATTTTCATGTATAAAAAAGGGCTAAACCGTAAAGGTTTAGCCCATATTATTTTATTTTTTAAGCTGTTTTACTGCAACTCTCTCTTCAGGAATTTTCCTGTCAAACTCTTCTTAGACTTCACAATTTCTTCAGGAGTTCCCTGTGCTACGATCTGCCCGCCATGTTTTCCTCCTTCCGGTCCTACGTCAATAATATGGTCTGCTAATTTGATAACGTCCATATTATGTTCGATGATGATGAATGAGTTTCCGAGTTCTACCAATTGGTTAATGGCATCCATCAGAATTTTTACGTCTTCAAAATGAAGTCCTGTGGTGGGTTCGTCAAGGATATAAAGGGTGTTTCCTGTTTGTCTTTTTGCCAATTCGGTTGCTAACTTGATACGTTGCGCTTCACCTCCTGAAAGGGTTGTCGACTGCTGTCCAAGGGTAATATATCCTAACCCTACATCCTGTAAAGTTTTTACTTTTGCAAAAATCTTAGGAATCGGCTGGAAGAAATCTACTGCTTCATCAATCGTCATATCGAGAACATCAGAAATTGATTTTCCTTTGTAACGAACTTCCAGTGTTTCTCTGTTGAAACGTTTTCCATTGCAGGTTTCGCAGTGCACATATACATCAGGAAGGAAATTCATTTCAATGACTTTCAGTCCTCCGCCTTGACAGGTTTCGCATCTTCCGCCTTTTACGTTGAAAGAGAATCTTCCCGGCTTATATCCACGGATTTTACTTTCAGGCAGTTCGGCAAAAAGGTTTCGGATGTCAGTAAACATTCCGGTATAAGTGGCAGGATTGGAACGTGGCGTTCTTCCTATTGGTGTCTGATCTACGTCTACAATTTTATCAACATTATCTAACCCTTCAATCTTTTTGTATGGTAACGGCTCCTGAACCGCTCTGTAGAAATGTTTGTTAAGGATTGGGTATAATGTTCCGTTAATCAGAGAAGATTTTCCGCTTCCTGAAATTCCGGTTACAACTACCAGCTTCCCTAGAGGAATATCCAGCGTTACATTTTTCAGATTGTTTCCAGTAGCTCCTTTTAAAACTATGCTTTTACCGCTTCCTACTCTTCTTTCTGAAGGAATTTCTATTTTTCTTTTTCCATTGATATACTGAGCCGTGATGGTATCAGCTTTCAATAAATCTTTCGGTTTTCCCTGCCAAAGGATCTCTCCACCAAATTTTCCGGCTCTTGGACCAATATCCAAAACCTCATCGGCTTCCAGAATCATGTCTTTATCATGTTCTACCACCAATACAGAGTTTCCGATGTCCCTCAGATTTTTCAGGGAATGGATCAGTCTTTCATTATCCCTCTGGTGAAGTCCTATGCTGGGTTCATCCAGAATATACAATACGTTCACCAGCTGAGACCCGATCTGCGTTGCCAGACGAATCCTCTGTGACTCTCCTCCTGAAAGGGTTTTTGAACTTCTGCTCAGGCTTAAATAATCAAGTCCTACATCCAGCAGAAACTGGAGTCTGGTCTCAATTTCTTTTAAGATTTCATGAGCAATGATTTTATTTTTTTCTGAAAATTTATCTTTAACGTCAGCTAACCAGTCTTTTAAATCTGCTAAGCTTAAACCATTAACTTCCGCGATATTTTTTCCGTCAATTTTAAAACTCAAACTTGAAGGCTGAAGACGGGTTCCGTGACATTCCGGACAGGTTTCTTCTGTGGTGAAATGTCTTTCCAACAAAATCGCTTCATAAGATTCTCTTTCTTCAATGATCTCTTCCATGAAAGCGATCAAGCCATCAAAACCAATTTTTATTTTCTTGGTAATTCCTGCGTATTTCAGATCTTTATTGAATTCTTTGTGACATCCGTTGTAGATATAATCCAGCGCTTCTTCCGGAATATCCTGCAAAGGAGTTGCTAACCCCAATCCAAAAATCTCAAGAATATTTTTTACCTGGGAGAGAATCCATTTGTTGGACTTGATATCTTCCAGCGGTAATAATCCTCCCTGATTGATGGATAATTTTGGATTATCTATAAAGTAATCGGTGTTGATCTTTTTAATGGTTCCCAGCCCTTTGCAATTCGGGCAGCTTCCTTTAGGAGAGTTGAATGAGAACGTATTAGGTTCCGGCAGTGCCAGAGAGTGCCCTGTTTCTGCATCCATCAGGTTTTTGGAAAAGTATTCGATATCGGTGCTTCCCAGTTTCTGAATTCCGATAATACCTTCCCCCATTTCCATTGCGGTACGCAGGGACTTTTCCATTCTGCCTTCAGAAGCATTTTCTCCGATGATCCAACGGTCGATAACGATATCAATATCGTGGGTTTTATAACGGTCAAGTTTTAAATCATATTCAATATCCTGAAGCTCGCCATCAATTCTTGCCTGTCCGTAACCTTTTTTAGCCATCTGAACAAAGAGCTCATGATAATGTCCTTTTCTGGAGCGCACCACCGGTGCCAAAAGCATGATCTTTTCTTTTTTGTAGTTTTCTTTGATGGTTTCAAGAATCTGATCTTCGGTATAGCTTACCAGCTTCTGCCCTGTAGACAAAGAGTAAGCATCTGAAACTCTTGCATACAAAAGACGCAGGAAGTCGTACAATTCTGTAACAGTTCCTACGGTAGAACGAGGGTTTTTATTAGTCGTCTTCTGCTCGATGGCAATTACCGGAGAAAGTCCTTCAATTTTATCGACATCAGGACGCTCCAGCCCACCCAGAAACTGACGGGCGTAAGCAGAGAATGTTTCGATATAACGACGCTGACCCTCCGCAAAAATAGTATCGAAAGCCAAGGACGATTTTCCACTTCCGGAAAGGCCGGTAATAACGACCAATTCATTGCGCGGAATTTTAACATTAATATTTTTAAGGTTGTGTTCACGTGCTCCGTAAACTTCTATATATTCTGTTGATTTACTCATAATCCGGAGTGACTTTGCCTGAAAATCACAACGTGCAAAAATACGAAATTTTATAGAATTTTCCTGAATATAAAGGCGATAAAAGTTTCATAAAAAATTCTTAGGTTTTGTTAAGGGTTTTAATTGAAAATTGTTGAATTTTGATTTCGGATAATTATATTTTGGCTAAAGCCAATAAGAGAGCTATTTATAAAAAAAACGGGCTAAAGCCCGTTCCTATTGATATTATTCATGAATGCCGTAATAATGACAGCATTCATATTTTAAACTGATATTGATTTTTTTCAAAAAAAATTACATATCCTGGAAATCTACATCTTCATTACTGATCCTTACCACGTATTCTATACCGTCAATAGCTTTGGCGATGATCTGGTTTCTGATAATGTTGGACATGTTTTCCCAGTAAGCCCTTCCATAGAAAGCATAATTTTGAGGGATAATTTCAACTTCAACTGTTCTTACAAAACCTTCTTTGGGTTTATTGCTGATCATTGTTCCTCTTCTTACTCTTACTTCTCTCACCTCATCTTTCAGAATCATTCGGCAGTAGTTTTTAACATCTTCGAGGGAAATGATTTTATCTCTGGTCGTTAGTGCATATTTATAAGCCTGAATGCTGTCTGTTCCTTTCTGCTCTTCCGCTCCGCCCAGTGTTTCTGTAAGCAGTACGATGGTTTGCGACTTTAACTGATTGGAGAGTTCGGTTCCCGGACGCATATGAT
This sequence comes from Chryseobacterium culicis, assembly GCF_900108365.1. GTDB lineage: Bacteria > Bacteroidota > Bacteroidia > Flavobacteriales > Weeksellaceae > Chryseobacterium > Chryseobacterium culicis. Next base: position 807,296 of record NZ_FNWQ01000002.1, read on the forward strand.
TGGCAAGCGTACAGTGTGTTACCCAAAAAGCAGCGTAGGTATGATCTGTTTTCTCTACGGGTTCCATGATGACATAATTCAGTTCCTGTCTGATATTCCTTTTGGCATTGTTTACTTTTTGTACCATGGATTTCATTTTGTCGGACATCTCACTGAGCACTCCTTTTACATTATCTCTGTTTAAAAGCGAAAATGCAGCAATTTCATCTCTTGTCAGCTCCAGAACATTGGCAATCATATCTACGGCGTTTCTGCTCGTAAAGCGCTCCATTCCTCCTTTTCTAACGGTATATAATCCTTTTTTAAGATCATCTGCCGGTGTGAAAGGAATTTCGGTATACTTTCTTCCGTCACCGTCCTGCACTTCGTCTACATAAAGAAAATGTTCCCCTTCATCTGTTACCAGAGGAATATTATTTCCCATAATGTCCAGACTGTATTCTGTTTTTTTCCAGCCTCTGTTGTACACCGGAAAAGCATTCAGAACAAATGAGAAATTATCCAGTATTTCTGCTGAAAACTGAGGTGGAAACTCAAAGGTAAGCCACAGGTAGCGTTTATTATCAAGGAATTTTGTGATCTCTTCTTTTCCTTCAAGGAAATTAAGATTCTGTGGAAGCTGTCCAGGTTCTGAGAACAGACTTTGAGAAATTCCTGTTACCTCAATAAATTTATGCCGGTAGATACTTTTAATATCTTCAATAACCTTATTTCTGATGGACTGTTCCTTAAACATCTGCTCATAACCATCATTCTGACTTTCTGTAAGATAACTCAGCCCTTCTCGTACAAACAGAGGATTACCATTGCTAGTAACCGTGATATACGGCAATAATTTATACACAAAATCAAGGTGTTCAAAAGCGGGATTGGAGCAGAATATGCTCAGGTATTTTGGAAAGTTTTCACTGATGTATTTGCTTACGTCTACTCCTATCGTAATTTTTCTGTAATCTTCAGGTCTTCCCTGAAATCTGGCAATAGGAATTTTGTTGAATCTGTCATCTATACTGTAGCAGGTATTTCCTACAAACATAATTGAGGTATGAACTTTATTGATCCTTACATTTCCTACCGGAGTAAAAGGAATGTTCAGCTGCTTATCAGATTCTGATTTCACCGTGGAAGTCATCTGTTTACGGAAGAAAAATTCCGTGTGTTCCAGTAAAACTTCGGAAGATTCATAAGGCTGCGTAAAAGCCACGGAATGCGCCGGGATGGGATGTGTATAAATGGACGGTGTAAGAAGTTTTGCCAGTTTTTCCAATATACGGGCATTCACCGTTTGTATTTCATTATTCGCTTTGAAAACTTCTGTGCTGAATGCATCTATCAATAGCTTTACAAAAGGGTCCAAAGACTGTGGACTTCTCAGCCCCCATACTTTTGTGGCATTCTGCAGCATTCTTGCTTTTACAGATTCTTTGGAATAAATATTCTGATCTAAATTCATAATTTTCTTTCGCTGTTAAAAATATTAATCAATAGACATTGGACTAAGAAACAGCTCTGTTGAAAAACTGAAACGTTCTCCTGTTTCTTCCATTTTTGCATTGATGGCAATTCTTACTTTCTTTTTAATTTCGGTGTGTTCTTTGGTATCGTAGCTGTGCTCTACAAACTGGATGTGAGCATCTATCTGCGGGTTGACGATTCGTGGTTCGTATTCCTGAATCTGCCTTCTGAGGCTTTTGATAAAAACGCTTTCCCAGATGGCGCTTGTTACTCCATTATCGAATTCGAGATTCCAGACATCGTTTCCATAGTTTTCATCATATCTGTTTTCTCCTTTTTTAGTGGTGATCAGCAGCATAATATTATGGGCAATACTTTCCCCCATATCGCAGGTATCGATACTTCCGCCTTCGGTCATTAAAGTGGAAGGCACGAAAGGCATTCTGTAATTTGGTGTATCCATAACTTTTAGTTTTTACTTCATGGTTCCGCTTAGCTAAAAACGGAATACCAAAATACGCATTTTCATCAAATAATGGTGATAATGTCCTAAATATTATTCAAAAATAAGGGCTTTCAAACTGAATTGAAAGCCCTGTGATCTGTTATACTTTTATTTGAGTTAAGCCTCTGTCTTTTTTCGGTTGATAAAATAGTACACAGGAAGCCCCAGTAATACCAATACAAAACCAGGCCATGTGTATTGCTGTTTGTAGATTAACAGTAAAATACAGAAACAGGTTCCTATGATAAGATAAACAGCAGGCGTTACCGGATACAGCCATGTTTTATAGGGTCTTTCCAGCTTCGGTTGTTTAATTCTTAAATAAATCACTCCAAAAACGGTAATCATATAGAACAGAACAATTACGAAAGAAATCATATCCAATAAATTCCCATACTGTCCGCTGAGACATAGAATGGATGCCCAAACTCCCTGCATCCACAGAGCATTTTCCGGAACTTCATTTTTATTGTTTTTGACGGCTGATCTAAAGAACATTCCGTCTTTAGCCATCGTCTGAAAAACCCTTGCCCCTGCCAGAATCAGTCCGTTGTTACATCCAAATGTAGAAATCATCACCAGCAGGGCGATAATAATGGTTCCTGCACTTCCAAAAATGTTCTGAGAAGCCGCTACCGCAACTCTGTCGTTGGCGGCAAATGCAATTCCGTCTCTGTCTAATGCATTTAAGTAGACATAGTTGACGGCTATATAAAGAATCATTACGGCAGAAGTGCCATAAATCATAGACTTTACAACGTTTTTTTTAGGGTTTTCAATCTCACCGGAAACAAATGTTACACTTTCCCAGGCTACAGAGCTGAAGACAGAGCCAACCATTGCCGCGGCAATTCCCCCCAGAAGAGTCATTCCGCCAATGGGTTCCCAGCCTTCTTTGAGAAAGTTACCTGTAAGATCCTTTTTTAGGTTGTTAAAAGAGGCTGTGCCCCAGCTAAAATTTTCTGCTAAATGCGAGATATCAACCAATATAAAACCAGCAGCAATTAATCCTAATAATGCAATGATTTTTGAACCTGTAAAGATATTCTGAAGGATTTTCCCGCTTTCTACTCCTCTTGTGTTGATATAGGTAAGCAAAATGATGACAGCAATTGCCAGAATCTGTATCCACGTAATTTTGAATTCACCACTTTGAAAGATAGGAGCTGCATCGTTAAGAGAAGGAATCAAATAGGCTGTAAATTTACCAAAAGCCATGGCTACAGCGGCAATTGTTCCGGTTTGTATTACGGTAAACAGTCCCCATCCGTACAGAAACCCCATTTTCTTACCGAAAATTTCTTTGAGATAGGTATACTGTCCACCGGCTTTCGGAAACAGTGCGGACAGTTCTCCATAACTGATAGCAGCAGCTACCGTCATTATTCCTGTAATGATCCACACCACAATCAGCCAGTATCCGGATCCCAGATTCCTCATCATGTCAGCACTTACAATAAAGATTCCGCTTCCAATCATAGATCCCATCACAAGCATGATAGCATCCCATAGTTTTAATTTTTTCTGCATAGTCAAGTATAGGTGTCAAATATAATCAAATCTGTCTTTATTTTCAATTTTGTTGAAAATTCATTAAATCATCTGTTTTTTGTCATTTTTTATTCCGTTATGATTCAATATTAATTAGTATTTTTGGAAAAAATATTAAACATGAAATTTAAAGCCATATTATTAGGTGCTGCCTTAACGGCTTCTTCTTTAGCATTTGCTCAATCCGGTCCACCGGAGGGAAACGCTTTGGTAGGTGACACATACGGAGGTCAGGTAACTTCTTCTGCGGAATCTAAAGCAATCTCGGTAGATCAATTAAATAAGCAGCTTAAAAAAGACAACAAAAAGGTTGAAAATGTGTCTGTTAAAGGAAAAGTAACCGATGTTTGCGACAAGAAAGGCTGCTGGCTGACGATTCAGACGGAAGACAATTCCAGGTTTTTCGTCAAAATGAAAGACTATGCTTTCTTTGTACCTACAGCTTTGAAAGGAAAAAATGTAGTACTGGAAGGAAATGCAGAAAGAAAAGTGACTTCTGTGAACGAGCAAAAACACTATGCGGAAGATGCTAAGAAACCTCAGTCTGAAATAGATGCGATTACACAGCCCAAAGAAGAGATCAGATTTGTAGCGAATGGAATTAAAGTCGTTAATTAAGCATTAATTACTGAATAAAATGTATGTTTAACGGTAATCTTTTGGCTAAATCCAATTGATATTTGAATATAGATCCTTAAAAATCAGATATAAAAATAAAAATTCGGCAGACCTTCAGGTCTGCCGAATTTTTTATAAGATAACAAGCTACCGCTTTTATTTATTCAGTTTCTTTTCTTTTTCAAGCATTACCGGATAAATAGGAAGGAAATCGTAGGAAGGATAAAACTCTGTTTTGAATCCGCCCCAGGCTCCACTTTCAAATACCTGGTTTACTTCTCTCGTGTATTCAGGTTTAAATCTTAAAGTAATAATCTGCCCTATTCCCATCACAACATTCCAGGACAGGATTCGGGCGTGGCTTTTGTTAAGCTTCTGATAAAATTGCTGCTTCATCACTCTTGCCTGAATAGAATCCACCGGATTTTCCTGCAAATGACGAAGAATTGCTGTTACCATTACACTGTCATTCGCCTTGTAAGAAATAGAGGACTGATTTTGAGCCCACACAGGCAATCCCATCCCTATCAACAAAATTAATGTGAAAAAATTTTTCATTGTCCTGCTGCTTTTTTTGCTACCATATAAGATCCTGATCTGTTGTACTATTGATCCTCAATTGTGAAATCCACTACGGAATCCAGCTTTGGATATTTGGCAGCGGATATAAATTTCTTTCCGGTACAGTCTATTTCAATCCAGCCTTTTCTTTTTTTAACATCTCCTGCTTCCATTACAAAAGGGATAAATGAAATTTCATTCTTTCCCTCCTCTTTTATTTCTCTGTACTGAACGGCTATATCCAAAATACATTCATGGTCTGTATTCAATTTGACGTTCCTGTAAATCAAATCATAATGCGTTTCCTTATTTTCAGGAATCTCAAGATAAGTTTCCCACCCTGCGGTATCAGAATTCAGTTCGCTGATTGCCTTCAATGCATAATAAAGGGCAATTGTATAATATTTTCTTGTTCCGGTTCTGGTGTAATCATCTACGAAATGTCCGCCTTCAAATAATATGGTAGGCATTCCTGCTTTAATAAAATTATCCCCAGTAGAAGTAGGATAAAACTCGTCAGAATATCTTCCGATCTGGTCAGGAATAATTTCCTTTAAATGATTATATACATTTCCAATAACTGCCATACATTTTTTTCTGTTTTCGGTAACCGTCCGTTCTACGTTCTCCGAAGGTGCCAAAAATGAAAGTGTAGCCGGATGAATGCCGTCGGTTGTAAAGATCGTTCTCTGCTCATGAAGATTCAAGGCATAATCGTACTTTCTGGAAGCCGCGGCTTTTTTCAGAAATTTAATCTCTTTACTTGCTTCATTATGAAAGTCTCTGTTCAGGTCAATGTCAGCAGCATTTAATCTGGTCCATCTTTCGGATCCGTCCGGATTCAGCATAAATATAAAATCGAGCTGTATTTTACTGAACAGATCTTCTTTCATTTCCGGAGCTTTATCAAGAGTTGCCAAAAGATCAAGCATAGCATGAGTAGCGTTAGATTCATTTCCGTGCATCTGCGACCAGGCCAGTACATGAATGTTTCCGGTTCCGATGCTTAACTGATAAATAGGCTTATCTAAATACGAGGTGCCAATTTGCTGAATATAATCGCCGAGATTGGTCTGTAGGTAAGAAAATAATTTTTCAGGAGAAATATAGCGATTTGAGAAATCGGGAGCTTGAGAGTAGATCTGTTCAAAATTCATTTTAGGAATCATTTACAAAAATCAAATTTAGCCATTTTTAGCTAAAAACATGAATTAACATTTGTAAATACTAGCAAAATCCATGAATTTACATTTGATAATTGTTTTCAAAGCAGTTTACAAAATTTAAATAACCAATTTTTTGGAACCATACCTATTGATTGACAATTGTAATATTGTTAAACACTATACAAAGACAATTTGTCTGTTGATAAAATTGTGGATTGCGAATAATTTAATTCAGTATATTTAAAGTACTAAAATTCAATTACTTATGGAATTTATTTCAATCATGTTTATAAATATACTTTAAGCACAAAAACGCCTGTATTTTAGCATTTGAAAGTTATTTTATTAAACATAAAAATGGTGGAAAACTCAATGCTATTCTGATGTATACATATGTAAAGTGCTTCAAAAACATAGTTCCTCCCGGAAATTTTAGTACAGCAGTTGTCATGGTAAGTATTTTAATTATGAATACAAATTATTGTCGTATATCGGTGAAATTTTTCTCCAGGGAAGTTAAAAATAGGCATTTAATACGTTATTTACATTAGTAATTTACGAATGTAACGCCTATAAAGTGGCTTTATACGGCTTTTATGAGGGATTTATCTATAAATAGAGATTCAAAGAGGAGTTAGTCGGTTTAATAATGTATACTCTACTTTTAAGGAGGTTTGGGGGTAAAATAAGTTGCAAAAATATAAGAATTTACATTTTTAAACTCATATTTAATGTAAATAATGCTATAAAAAATGCCCAAAATAATTGATCAGAACTTATGAAATGGATTGATATATAATCTAAATACAATTGTAATCCTAATATAATAGATTGATTATAAGGTGATTATTTTTAAGTTACAAATGTATACAACTGTTCATTCCATTTATTTACATTTGTATTTTGCATTTGTAAATTATATATGTTACATTTGTAAAATAATTAAAGACTTATTTTGATGAGTTTAAATGAAAGAATTTCCAAGATTATAGAGTATTCTAATCTTACCCCTTCTGAGTTTGCTGACGAGATTGATGTACAGCGTTCCTCTATTTCACATATTACCTCAGGGAGAAACAAACCGTCTCTTGAGTTTATTATCAAAATAAAATCCCGGTTCCCTGAACTTCTATGGGACTGGCTGGTTACTGGTGAGGGTGAGATGCTGAAATCTGAGTTACCTGAAACGGAAACGAATGAAGATCATACCGAAGAAGAAAAAATAAAAACAACTCCACTACCCGATCTTTTCACCATGATGAATGATGACGATGAATTCGGAAGTGAGGAGACAGAAACAGAAGCGCCAAAAACAAGTTCTGGAGAATCGGTTATACAGTCCAAGGATAAAGCTCATGAAAAAATATCGGATTCTCAGCGATTAGAAAATCCAGGAGATCAGTTTTTAGGACAACTGTTTGGAAATCAACAAAATAAAATAAAACGTATTGTTTTGTTTTATGAAAACGGAAAATTTGAAAGTTTTGAGCCTTAAAAAAACCTGATCAAAGAAAATGATCAGGTTAAAAAATATTTGAAGAAGAAAACTAAAGCTATTGCTTTATTTGTTTTTTGAGTTTAAGGCAAAATCAAAAATGATTGATTTTTCACCTATAGATCATTTGTTCCACCAAATGTTCTTAATCATTTCAAATTATTGGGATAAGGGAATTGTTATCTTGTCCGGCGTAAAGTGAGATTGCTTTTACAGGATCTATTACAGTAACAATAAGCATTTTCATCTGTTGTTTTTTTATGGTTCTATCAAATATAAAAATTTAAAACCAAATTAACAATAAAAATAGAATTATTTTAATATATAATTAATGTAAATGAAAATTATATTGATTATTATTAATTTTAATTAATGGCTAAACTTATAAATCTCTTTAACCAATTTCCATAAAAAAACCCGCAAATCTGCGGGCCTGGCTGGTATATTAAAATAATATTATCCTTTCTTTCTTCTTTCCAGTTCCTTTTTGATCAGTCCCAGCTCTCTTCCGGTTTGTCCGGCTACAGAGGTGTTTTCCTGCGCTCTTCTCGTCAGATAAGGAACAACATCCTTTACAGGTCCGTATGGAAGGTATTTGGCCACATTATAGCCCTTATCAGATAAATAGAAGGTGATATTATCACTCATTCCGTAAAGCTGTCCGAAATATACGTGAGGATTTCCTGCTTCCAGAGATTTTGCCTTCATTTTATCCATAATCAGCTCAGATGAAATTTCGTTATGGGTTCCAAAGAACGCGGAAACCTTATCCAGATGATTCATTACAAAATCAATTCCGGCATTATAGTTTTTATCAGAAGCTTCTTTAGTAGGCTGAATGGGATCTGCATATCCCTTTTCTGCTGCTCTGGCTCTTTCTTTTTCCATGTAAGCACCACGAACAATCTTGTAACCGATAAAATAATTCTTCTCTCTTGCTCTCTGAAGATGAGCTTCCATATATTCCAGTCTTCCTGTTCTATACATTTGAATCGTATTCCAAACAATTGGTTTTTCCAGGTTATATTTTTCCATCATCTCCTCGCAAAGGTGGTCTGCCGCATCCTGCATCCAGGTTTCTTCAGCATCTACCATTACTTTTTTATCGTTTTCGTGACAAAGACGGCATACCTCATCAAATCTTTTCACGACTCTTTCCCATTCTTCTTTTTGGCTGGTGGTAAGCTCTGCTCCTTTTCCAACGGCTTCGTAAAGATCTATTCTTCCGAAAGCGGTAGGTTTAAATACAATAAAAGGAATTGCCGGATTTCCTACTGAGAATCTTACAATATCCTTAATTTCTTTACAAACTGCATCAAAAGTTGCTTCATCTTCTTTCCCTTCAATGGAGTAATCGAAAATACTTCCAACACCTCTTTTGAAAAGCTGTTTTACTACTTTCATACTTTCTTCACGGGTTTCACCACCACAAAACTGGGCAAATAAGGTATTTTTTACAATTCCGGTAACGAAAGGAAAGTCGTTGTGTACCGTAAAATTCAGGACAGATGTTCCAAGGCTGGTAAGAGCAGGCTGTTCAATCATTTTAAACATCCAGTAAGCCTTTTTCAATTGTGCATCAGACTTGTCTGCAAATGCAACTTTTGTATCGTTAAAAATGGGCATTCCTATTTATTAAATTTATTTTCGCAAAGGTAGTAATAACCTCAGTTTATTTAAAGAAAATTTTTATAATTTATGCTCTATTCCGTTTAAAAGCATCGCAATAATTCCAACGAAAACCCAAAAACGCAGCACATTCAATGTAAAGAAATTAGCTCTTCTGGAAGCATTGATAAGAAGATAGATGCATAATATCATAATAAAAAGCCCCCCGGCAAAATAATAGGCCATAAATCCTGTAACGCCTGTTTTTGTAATGATCTTCATAGAGACTGCCATGGTGATCATCAGGAGAACTGTCAGGATTATTTTGGTATTTCTGCTTTTAAAATAATTGGGAATGGTAGTATATCCAAATGTTTTATCTACACTTTTGGTAAGCGTATCTTTCACAATATCAATACACAGCAGGATAAGAAACAGAAAAACTGCCATCAGGAATACTTTTTTGGAAAAGGTTTCATAGTATACCATCATTCCAAAAAAAGGATATAGGGTAAGGCTGACAAATGTAAGATTATTGAGGATCAGTATCCGGCTCAGTTTATGGCTGTAAAACCACATAAAGAACTGATATACCACAAAAAAAACAAAAACATTATGGGAAATCAGCCAGGCTACTCCCAGTGATACTGCGCTGAGGGTGAGATAGGCGTAAAGAAAATATTTCTGCTTGATAAAACTCTGTACTCTGGTTCTGAAAGGCTTTACAATATGATCTTTTTCCAGATCATAGAACTGGTTGATGATGCCTCCCGCCAGTATGGTAAGAACGGTACAGAAAATAATACCGTGCACTTTGAAATCAAAGACAGATTTCTGAAATGATTCATCCTGATTAAACAGAAAAAAAGTAGAAACATACAGGGCAAACGTAAGCAGTGCTGCTACAAAAAAACGTGCTCCGAGAAGAAAGCCCAGGAATTGTGAAAATCTGTAAAAAAGAGATTTTGATACATAGTTTTTAGATTGGAAAGTTTCTTTTTCAGAATTCATTCCAAACTGTTTAAAATCTGTAAATCACTTCTTTTTGGAAGCCTTCAAGCATTTTTTCAGCTTTTGCATAATCTTTGGTAAATCCTAAGATATAGCCGCCTCCACCGCTGCCGCAGAGTTTAAGATAATAAGCGTTAGAATCCAATCCTTTTTTCCAGATATTAAAGATACTTTCGGGAATCATGGGACGGAAATGTTCGTAGGCCCAATGAGACAGTTTTTTCAGGTTTCTGAAAAATGGATTCATGTCTTTTTTAAGGAAGGACTCGATACATGCGTTATTGTAACGGATGAATTCTTCTTTCAGGGTTTTGCGGAACCCTTCTGTTTTCATTTTTTCAAAGAAAATCTGAATCATAGGTCCTGTTTCTCCTGTCATTCCGGAATCAATCAGGAAAATTGCTCCTTTTCCTTCTTCACCTTCCGGAATATTAACCCTGTCTAAATTTTCCTTATTTTCGATGAGAATTGGTAAATTCATGTAACAGATCAGTGGATCCATTCCTGAACTTTTTCCATGGAAGTAACTTTCCATTTCACCAAAAACAGCTTTTAATTTTTTAAGATTATCTTTTGAGATATTTTCTGGATTCAGTTTGCTGATAGAATATTTTTCGAAAATAGCAGCAACAAGAGCTCCTGAACTTCCCACCCCGTATCCCTGAGGAATATTGGAATCAAAGAAAAGTCCGTTCGAAATATCGTTTTTGAAGCTTTCAATATCCAGTTTAAAATCATCGGAAAGATCAAGCTTTGAAAGAAAATCAGAGTATTTCTGCAGATGTCTGTTAGAATTAAGCTCAAAATCAGAACTCAGATCTGAAAATTTCAAAGTTCCTTTATAGAAACTGTAGGGTACTACAAGTCCCTGGGAATCTTCAATCATTCCATATTCTCCGAACAGAATTATTTTTGCATAAAATAAAGGGTTGGTCATCTTGACAATAAATCTTTTTGCAAAGTTAAAAATTATTCCGCTGAATATAAGCAAAACTCAGGCCGAAATTTGTCTATTAAATATAAGAAAAAAGCCCGATAAAATCGGGCTTTGATTATAAATTATTTAAAAATTACTGTTTGATCAGTTTTTTATGGATGGTTTGCTTCTCTGTTTCAACGGTAATCACATAGTTCCCTGTATGAATGGAGGAAAGATTTATTTCCGTTTTATTCCCTTTTACAGAAGAATCTGAGAGGATCAGTCTTCCGGCTTCATCATAAATTTTGTATCCTTTCAGTCTTTCTTTTGAGGAAAGGATGATCATATTTTTTGCTGGATTCGGGTAAATATCTATGGAATTATTTTTTATATTGATGTCTTCTACTGCCAGCACACTGCAGGAGAAATTCACATTCCATCCATTTCCTGTAACCCCTCCATCTGAAACAAATTTAACCGTAATAGCACCTGATGGATCTGTTGAGGTAAATGGTCCAGGCAATGTACTTCCGCTCAGATTATTTCCATTAGCGAATAATGGAGAAGATGCAGATGGACCATTATACACATACATAAAATCGTAGCCTTGTTCAAGGTCAAATTCAGTAAATGTCATCGTCATGGCTGAACCGGAAGAAGGATAAAAGGTTTTCACCAGCTCTTCGTTATCTTTATACTGCCCTGTTGAACCTCCCGTATCTACAAACTGGGTTCCGTCACACCATGCTCCATCTGTTAAAAACAGCTGTGATAGCTGAAAAGCATTAGGTCCGCTGCAGTCTGTTCCTACATTTAATCTGTAATACGTGGCCGGCTGAAGGTTTGTAAAATTAAAAGATGGTGACGTTGCATTTCCGGAAGATATTGACGTTCCGCTGCTTGTTGTCAGTTTATATTTCCACGATGTAGAAGCAGCATCTGTAAAAGTAGCGCTTGCTGAGTTCTGTGTAATATTACTAACTGTAAAATTAGAGATGGATGCAGGGCATGATGCTGTACAATTGGTTCCCAGACATCCTTTTGAATCTACGGTATTTCTGATCAGGGTTCCAGGCTGCACTCCGAAACCGTTTGCAAAGTTAATCCCTACACTGCTCACCAAATGACAGTAACTCATAATAGTACCGCCCCCAGCCGGAGGAAGCGCGGCGGTACATCCTTCATTATTTCCAGAAGCAGGACCACATCCATCAATGGCTGTATTATTACCATTCCAGAAGCATGAGTGTGTATGTGGTGAACCTAAATTATGCCCTAATTCATGCGTCATTACTTCTATATTCCAGGAATACGTTGGTACGTTCTGATAGTTTAGATTCATTCCGCAATAAGAATATTTGTAACTGGTACATAATGAATTAACGTACGCAATACTGGTGGTAGCAGGGTTTCTTAATAACTGTGCCACATCTCCGTTAAAAGTAGTTCTTGTGGTTCTGAACTGGTTCAGAATGGTACTTGGAGAGCCTGTATAAGGATCAGTAGTGGTCCAGACAAAAACTTCGCTTAAAGCTACATTCACATTTTCATTAGCGTACAGTGTCGTCACGTTATTATGCATGGCTGTTACCCAATTGGTGGTAGTGGTTATATTACTTCCATTCTGCGTGTAAGGACCGAAGCCTGCCTCATAATATATTCTTACACAGTTGTCTGTTTTCTTTTTACTGGTCGTGTCAGGATTAAAAACAGGTCTTTGCACCTGATTTTCTTTAAGACCATCCACATCACAGGCAAATGGATTGGATCCGGTTAATTTAGCATCCGAATAGCTTACAAAATCTTCAGAATTTTTAGCTTTCCCTACTACAACATTTGCTAATTCAGGTGTAGATGCAACTCCTACAATATCCTCATTAAAAAAACTAAAGGCTGCAATAGAAGCATTATCACCTTTTACAATTCCCTGATAATACACTCCGGGAGTATATTCTACTGCTTTCCCTTTTTCTGTTGTTACTTTAAAATCGTTGGTTAAAATCTGATGTTTGTACATTTCTACAGTAATCTGTCTGCCGCCATCGAACGGAAATGAGATTTCAATAAAATCAGGTTTTTCTTTGATCAATCTTTTCAGCTCTGAAGGTTGTAATGACATCACCGTGATATCTGTTGCGGCCTTCCTGTATTCGGCTATTTTATCAGCAGTTTTATCAACCTCAAATAAATTATACGTTTTAATTTCTGTTTTCCGATTATGAAATTCTGAAACTTTTTGAGCGACGGGTTTTAAATTTTGCGAAAAACTTAGAACAAAGTATTGCAAAAAGCAAATTAATAGAAACTTTTTCATGATTTTGGTAATTTGTCTATGATTTTACAAATAAACAAAAAAAATCAACATATAGTGAAAAATCACTATAACATTCTAACAATTAGATAAAGGCTATAAATAATTTAAACTAAATATTAAAACAGCTGTTTTTTATTCGTTAAAATAAAAAAAGACGTTAAAATAACGTCTTTTCTATTTTATAATGTTTCTCTGTCGGCTCTTATTTTGACCTTGAGGAATCTGATTAAAATGAGTCCTGCGGCAAAGAATATCGTCATGGACAGTGCTGCAATACGCATATTATTGAAATGCTCAATCAAGGTAGCGAAAATGAATGTCCCTATAATAATGGCAATTTTCTCCAATACGTCATAGAAACTGAAATACGTAGTGTTTTCCATGGAATTTTCGGGAAGCAGTTTTGAGTACGTAGACCGTGACATCGCCTGAAGTCCGCCCATAACCAAACCTACAACTGCTGCTACCCCATAGAACTGGTATTCTACGGTTGGATTCTCTTTATTCAGGAAGTAAGCCCATAAACATGCAACAATCCAAAGAATGATGGCAATTGAAATCACATTTCTGTTTCCGATTCTTTTGGATAATCTTGAGAAGATAACTGCTCCGATGATGGCTTCGATCTGAATGACCAAAAGGGTTCCGATCAGTTTATCCTGAGCAAGATTGATTTCACTCTTTCCGAACAGGGTTGCCATAAGGAAAATAGTCTGCATTCCTACACTGTAAAAGAAGAAGCTGGATAGAAAGAATTTCAGATTGCGGTCTTTGAAAAGCTCTCCTCCTACTTTAAACAGTTCGTGGAAACTTTCTTTTGCAATATCTTTATAGAAGCTCAGATTGTCCTTCAATACTTCAAAAAAACCTCCCTGCTCTTCATGCTTTTTGAAGATATTTTTATAATTCAGCAATACCAAATCTTTGGGAAGCTTATCTTTCACATCCCCAAACTGAGGAAGATGTTTGAATGTATATTGGGAGAATCCAAACCACCACGCTCCTGTCAAAAGGAAACTGATTCTTGTAAATAATAACTGCTGTGCGGCTCCTTTAGCAAACACCTGAATAAGAACCAGACAGATTACTACTAACACTACGGAACCAATGTATCCGTATACATATCCCCTTGCAGAAAGGGCATCCTGTCTGTCCGGCGTTGCAATATCCGGAAGGAAGGAGTTATAGAACACCAAACTTCCCCAGAAACCTACACTGGCCGTAATACTGAATAAAAGCCCCAGAAATACATTATGCATTCCTGTAAACATCGCCAATCCCATACAAGATGTTGCTCCAAGATAGCAAAAAAACTGAAGGAAAGATTTTTTGTTTCCGATGGTATCTGCCAATGATGATAAAAATGGAGACAGCAATACTACGATAAAGAATGATATGGTAAGTGAATATCCATATACGGCATCCGGCTGATATCCTTCTCCAAAAATTTTGATGGTATGCCTTACCGGCACATCAATCCATGTTTTGGTTTCTGCTATATATTCCTTTTTCTCATACGCTGTGGTAAGAATAGAGTAATAAATAGGAAAAATAGTAGAGGTAATAACCAGGGAATATACGGAGTTCGCCCAGTCATATACAGCCCAGGCTTTCATAATCTTCGGATTATTCTTTATGTTTTTAGGCTGTCGATTCTCAGTTTCAGACATTTCAAATATAATTAGTAGCACAAAAATAGAAAAACCATTAAGAAATGGATAAGTTTTTAAAAAAATTATCAATTCCTTAATGGTAATATATTCGTAAACAGAATATTAGATATTTTCAATCACGATAGCAGAAGCGCCTCCACCACCGTTGCAGATTGCTGCTGCACCGTATTTAGCGTTATTTTGCTTTAAAACGTTAATTAGTGTAACGATAATTCTTGAACCAGAACTTCCCAGCGGGTGTCCCAGTGCTACAGCACCACCGTTTACGTTAACTTTAGCAGCATCCAATCCTAAAATTTTGTTGTTAGCCAAGCCTACTACCGAGAACGCTTCGTTGAATTCGAAGAAATCAATATCAGAAATCTCTAATCCTGCTTTTTTAAGAGCGATAGGTAATGCTTTTGCGGGAGCTGTGGTAAAGTTTTCAGGCTCTTGCGCCGCGTCAGCATAAGAAACGATTTTTGCAAGAGGTTTCAGTCCTAATTCTTCCATTTTTTCTTTAGAAACAAGGATTAATGCAGAAGCACCGTCGTTAAGGGTAGATGCGTTAGCTGCAGTTACTGTTCCTTCTTCTTTTTTGAATACAGTAGGAAGTGTTGAAATTCTGTCGAAGTTTACCGCTTTGTACTCTTCATCTTCAGCAAAGATTACAGGCTCTCCTTTTCTCTGAGGAATAGAAACCGGTACAATTTCTTCGTTGAATTTACCTTCGCTCCAGGCTTTTGCAGATCTTTTGTAAGATTCGATCGCGAAGTTATCCTGATCTTCTCTTGTAATACTATAGTCTACAGCACATTTTTCTGCACAAACTCCCATGTGTACTTTATTGTATACGTCGGTAAGACCGTCAAGCACCATTCCGTCAAGCATTTTGATATCACCTAATTTCGTAGCTACTCTTGCATTGTAATAGTGAGGAACTAACGACATGTTTTCCATACCACCTGCAACAATTACATCTGCATCTCCTGCTTTGATTGCCTGAGCAGCCATTGTAACAGCCTTCATTCCTGAAGCACAAACTTTATTGACTGTAGTAGAAGGTGTATTGACTGAAAGACCTGCTCCTAAAGCTACCTGACGGGCCGGCGCCTGGCCTTCCCCTGCCTGAAGAACATTTCCCATGTAGATTTCCTGAACAGCATTAGGATCCAGACCGATTTTATCTAATGCTCCTTTTACAGCAGTTGCTCCCAGTTTTGTAGCCGGAACTGTTGATAAGCTTCCCATAAAACTCCCCATAGGTGTTCTTACTGCGGAAACAATGAATACTTCTTTCATGTATATAATTTTTATTTAGCTCAAACGGAACCAATGCTCCGTTTTTATAGTTAGAATTTATTTTACTTTGGCGTACACTACGTCGAATGACGTACCTTCAATCTTAGTATTCACTTTCAGAAGATTATCCTGGGTAGCTACTATTTTATTGTTGAAAACATCTCCTACCTGCGCAGGATCATTTTTATCTGATTTCTCCATTACAATCGCTTTGTAATTGCAATCATCCACAAAAACCAATGTTGATTTGATAAAGTCTTTTCCATTATTGAAATATTCGGTCTGCACCTTATCTTTAATGGTCATATACCATATGGATTCAGGATAATTGGGTCTAACAAATTTACCTTCTTTGATATTGGAACATTTAGGCGGATTATCCGGTTTTTTCTGCTCTGCTGTCTGTGCGTTTGCATGGGCAGCCGCCAGTATCATTACTGCGGAAAATAGTTTTAATACGTTCATTTTTTATATTTGTGTTCTGTTATTTATTTTCTTATTCCCTGCTGCAAAAATCAGAAGAAAAGCTCCTAAAAATTCTACGATCCAGCCCCATCTCAGCTTAACGATTCCTGCAAAAGTTTCCTGCCATGATTTGAATGGTAAGAAGCTGAAATACTGTAAAGACTGCATTTTTACTGCCAACAAGGTAAATGCAAATAAAAGAATAAGCAGAATACCAAAAAGCCTTACAATTTTGGCACTGTTATTCACGATCCCGAAAACCGCACATGCAGAAAAAATCCAGCATGCAATAGCCAGGTAATGATCAAGTTTCCAATAGTTCCAATTCCCGATTACAGGTACATGTACCAAGGGTAAAAAACTACCTGTAACTACTAAAAGTAATCCTAATAACTGAATATTTTTCATATTTACTAAAGTGCCAAAATACAAAAAAAAACACACTTTTAAAGAGTCTGTTTTAAAAATAGAAATTCCGTACCCGAACACTTGTTAGTTATAAAAAAGGTCTGATATTTTTAATAATTACACAAAGAAAAAAGGTATTTATTATCAAATTAAAAATTAACATTTAAGGATTCTATATCAGTCTGAAGTCCTTATTTTTCTCCGGGAAAGCATCGTTTCAGAAATCGGGAATAAAAGTATTTTTTAATAAACAGTTTCCAGACAGCGCAAGGATTTAAAATAAAAAAATTGCATTCTTTTTCAAAAATGCAATTTAATATCTTATTAAGTTTTAATTAATGTTTTACAGATGAAACATCTTCCGGGTTATGTTTATGTTTAAACAGTATACCAAAAAATATTGCCAGCACCAGTGCATAGATTGCGAAAGAAAGCCAAATTTGCTGCCAGTCTTTTACCATTACTACTGCTGAAAGAGTTCCGTCTGCATTCACCGCTGAGTTGAAACTGTTCTTTAAAATTTCCAGAAAAGTGGGATTATCCGGAGTTGTTTCCAGATAAGCAGACAGATCTGAAGCTGTTGTAAATTTATGGGTGAAGAATTTATCAATAGCCCAACCTGCTATATAGCTTCCAAAAACCGCTCCGAAACCGTTGGTCATCATCATAAATAATCCCTGCGCTGAAGAACGTATCTTTTTATCGGTGGTAGTTTCTACGAAAAGTGATCCCGAGATATTAAAGAAATCGAAAGCCATTCCGTATACAATGCAGGAAAGAATGATTAATGAAAGCCCAAACCCGTCCGGAACACCGTAAGCAAAGAAACCAAATCTTAAAACCCAGGCCAGCATAGACATCAGCATTACTTTTTTGATTCCGAATTTTTTCAGGAAGAAAGGAATTGCCAGAATAAACAGAGTTTCCGAAACCTGAGAAATTGACATGATGATTGTAGATCTCTGTACTACGAATGAGTCTGCATATTTCGGAAAATGGGCAAATTCACTTAAGAATACATCTCCGTAGGCATTGGTAAGCTGAAGTGCCGCCCCTAAAAGCATTGAGAATAAGAAAAACAATGCCATTTTATAGTTTCCAAAAAGCTTGAATGCATTCAGTCCTAATTGCTCGGACAACGGAGAGTTTTTGTCAATAAGCTTTTGTGGAGGACATTTGGGTAGGGTAAGAGCATAAATTCCTAAGAAAATAGCTACTGCTCCACCAATATAAAACTGTCCTTCAGTGGCTTTATTTCCACTAAGGTTGGTGATCCACATGGCTACAATAAAACCGATGGTTCCCCAAACACGGATGGGTGGAAAGTCTTTTACCACATCCAGATTGTTATTTTTCAGGATTGTATAAGAAATGGAATTGGCTAATGCAATAGTAGGCATGTAGAAACACATGGCCAGAAGCATCACCGAAAAGAAAGAATTCGGATCTGCAGAATGAGGCAGTATGAAAAGAATAACCCCATAAAGAATGTGTAATACTGAAAATATGCGTTCCGCATTAATCCAGCGGTCAGCGATAATTCCAGTAATGGTTGGCATAAATATGGAAGCAATTCCCATTGTTCCGAACACCGCTCCAAACTGCGTTCCGTCCCAATGTTTGGTGCCAAACCAGAAGTTTGCCATCGTAATCAGCCATGCTCCCCACACAAAAAACTGGAGAAAGCTGAGGATGGTCAGTCGTAATTTTAAATTCATAGTTTATATAAAAAGTATCTCTTAGTCAATTTTCTTTTTCCTCCTCTTGATTTCTTCCTGAATTTCAAGGGCGGTATCGTAGTCTTCTTCTTTAACGGCATCATCCAATAACTTCTGAAGTTCTTCCATAGAAAGAGATTTCAGGTTATCTTCTGTCTGTACTGTTTCTGAGAAGGATTGATCTTCTTTTGCAACGTCTTCCAGCTCCAGTAAAATACCGGCTTCATTTAAGACCTGCTGTGTGGTGAATATGGGTGCATCAAATCTTACAGCCATTGCAACAGCATCAGAAGTTCTGGCATCAAGAATCATTTCTTCATCGGTCACTTTATTTTTAAAATTGATATTAGAGAAAAATACTCCGTCTACGATCTGGTAGATGATGACAGAAACCAACTCATAATTGGCAGAAACTATAAATTTTGAAAATAAATCGTGAGTAAGAGGACGCGGCGGATGAATATCTTTTTCCAATCCTAGAGAGATAGACTGGGCTTCGAAATTTCCTATAACAACAGGTAATTTTATGTGTGTTTCTTCATGCTCCAGTAACAATGCGTACGCCCCTGATTGTGTCTGGCTGTACGATATTCCGCGAATAATTAGCTGCTTATAATCCATAGCTACAAATATAGATTAATTTTTTATTGTGATTTCACTTTTTTACGCAAAAATAAAAGCCCGGAAAGCCGAGCTTTTATTGATATTGTTGATGATAGTCAAAAGTCAATAGTGAATTTTGCTTCGCAAGTGAATTATTTAATTAAAAATTGACGGGCGAAGCGAACTGACAATTCACCATTCACTTTCTTATCCTTTAATGGCTTTGATTTTCTCTGTTAATGCAGGAATAATCTGGAAAGCATCTCCTACCACCCCGTAGTCAGCAGACTTGAAGAACGGTGCTTCAGGATCACTGTTAATTACTACGATCGTTTTTGAAGAGTTTACTCCGGCAAGGTGCTGAATAGCTCCAGAAATTCCTACTGCCACATAAAGATTAGGTGAAATTGCTTTACCGGTCTGCCCTACGTGCTCTGTGTGAGGTCTCCATCCGATATCAGAAACCGGCTTAGAACATGCTGTAGCAGCTCCTAAAACGTTTGCCAGATCTTCAATCATTCCCCAGTTTTCAGGACCTTTCATTCCTCTACCTGCAGAAACCACTATTTCCGCTTCTTTAAGGTCTAATTTACCTGAACTCTGCTCGTGAGAAATCACTTTGGTATCTTCATTAGCAACAGATAAGTTTTTCACTTCTTCTGAACCTGCTACTGCGTTTTCTTTAACACCGAAAGCATTTTGAGAAACGGTAACAATGACTCCGTTTCCTTCAGCTTTTGCATGCATGAAACCTTTTCCTGAGAAAGCTCTTCTTTTCACCTGGAAAGGAGAAAGGTTTTCAGGAGCTTCCAAGGCATTCGTTATTAAAGAATAGTTCTTCATTACCGCAAGCATAGGAGCTACGGAAGAAGCGTCTGTAGTATGAGGAAAAACGATGATATTTCCGTCTGCTACTTCATTTACGGCCTGTGCAAATGCTTTTGCCGAGAAGTTTTTAAGACCTTCATCTTTGATATTGATAACGTTTGATGCTCCATATTTGTATAATAAATCTGAAGAATCTGTTGGGTTTACAGAGATTGCTGTAACAGTATCACCTGCCTTATCAGCAATAGCTTTAGCGTAAGAAACTGCTTCGAAAGCTGCTTTTTTGTAAACTCCGTTTATATTTTCTGCGTATACGAATACTGCCATTATTTTACATTTAAAAAATTAAAAGATTGAAAATTTAAAGATTAGATTACTTTCGCTTCTTCGTGAAGCAATCTTACCAATTCATCCAGGTTATCAGGAGAAACCATTTTCACAGCTGCTCTCGGCGGTACACTGTCATAAGATACTCCCTGTACTTTTACTTCTGAAGAAGAAGGCTCTACTACCTGCAGAGGTTTTGTTCTTGCAGACATAATTCCTCTCATATTCGGGATGATAAGGTCTTTTTCATCTACCAATCCTTTCTGCCCGGCAATAATGGCCGGCAATTTTACAGAAATAGTTTCTTTACCTCCTTCAATTTCTCTTACTGCAGTAGCTTCGCTTCCGTTTACCTCTAAACCTACTGAAGCGTTTACGAAAGGCTGGTTCAGCAGCTGAGCCACCATTCCCGGAACAGATCCTCCGTTATAGTCGATAGATTCTTTTCCGCAAAGGATAAGATCATATCCTCCGTTTTGAGCCACAGCGGCAATTTCTTTTGCTGTAGAATAGCTGTCTTTCGGATCAAGATTTACTCTTACAGCATCGTTAGCACCAATAGCCAAAGCTTTCCTTATGACAGGTTCTGTGGCAGCATCTCCTACGTTGATTACTGTTACTGTTGCTCCCTGAGATTCCTGAAGTTTAACCGCTTTTGTCAACGCAAATTCGTCTAACGGATTAATAACCCACTGAATTCCGTTTTTGTCGAAAGCAGATTTGTCTGCTGTAAAGTTAATTTTGGAAGTAGTATCCGGAACACTACTAATACAAACTAATATTTTCATATGTTGTTCTTAATTTTTTTATTGGTCATATGTAACCTTAAGGTTTCATGTATACTATTTTATTTTTTCCCTTTAATGCATAAAATCATGACAGTTTATGCAGAGATTTTGTTTAAATTAATTTTTGCTAATATAAATAAAAAATATATTATGCATGCATAATACTTAGTAAATTATTATTCAATACATTAGAAGTGGTTACTTCGCTGGTTTTGTTGCCCTAAACTCTATTTTGCTTGGCAAAACTCTTGGGTTCATCTTTAAAATATCCAATACAAGATTCCCCATATCTTCAGGCTGAATCTTCCAGTTATCCTTTTCTGAAGGAATATTTCCGTTAAAGTGGGTTGCTACGGAACCTGGCATAATCACGGTGGATTTAATGTTATATTTTCTTAAATCAATCATAGCAGCCTGCGTAAAGCCAACGACCCCGAATTTTGAAGCATTGTATCCTGTTCCGTTCTCAAAAAAGTTGGCTCCTGCCAGGCTGGAAATGGTGATATAGTATCCTTCCGTCTTTTTTAATTCTTCCACAGAAGCTTTTAAGGTATAAAAAACGCCGGTAAGATTGGTTTCTATCATATCATTCCATTCTTCGGCTGTGAGCTCGTCTACGGGCTTAAAAATTCCCAATCCGGCATTTGCAATAATATAATCCAGTCTTCCGAACTTTTCTACAGTGTATTTTACAGCTTCCTGCTCGCTCTCCAGACTTCTTACATCAGAAACAATACCCAATACATTTTCTGAATACTGCTTAAGTTCTTCTTCCGCCTTCATCACATCCTCTCTTTTTCTTCCTGAAAATGCTACTGATATTCCGTTTTCAAGTAAAATTTTCGCAATTCCGAAACCTATCCCTTTGGTTCCTCCTGTAATATAAGCTGTTTTATTTTCTGACATATGATTTAAATTTTAATTCTCTAAAATAACAAAAACGCCCCAATTAGAGCGTTTTGCTGGTCCTAAGATTTATCAGGATTTATTTTTTTATAAATTTTTCCGTAAAGTTTCTGTCCTCCGTTTCTATATTCAGCAGATAGCCTCCTGAAGGCAGACTTCTTACATTGACCTGATTACCGTTCACTGGTACATCCATTCTTTTTCCTGACCTGTCATACACTTCAATATGTTTAATTTTTTTAGAAGCAGTAATTTGTAGAGTTTCTGATGCAGGATTAGGATAAACGGACAGTTTCACATGGTCTTTAACCCTGTCATTTGCAGATAATGCTGCTTTCGTATTAATTTTAATATTATCAATATAGGCTGATCCCAATGCATTATTATGAACAAAACGCAGCTGATTGATATTCACAGCACCTGCAGGTGAGCCTGTATAAATGAGACTATCATTAAGGTAATACCTGATATCTGCAGCGGTTCCTATAATTTTAAATCTATACCAAGTATTGGGCAGCCAGTCTGAAGGTATCGTGATGAGATTCTGCACGCCGGACAGGGTATTCAGAATCTTTACCACTCCGGTTTTATCAAAATCTAATCTTACAATCTGCTGATCATCAATATTATTAACGCCCTGAAAACCAAAATCAGAACCATTGAGCTGTGACATATTGATATCAAAAGATACAGAGAAGTTGTTGTAAGAAAGGGGGATCTGGAGGTTATAAAATCCTCCGATGACAGGTTCCGACTGGGTTCCGTAGGTTGCTTCCTTTACAATTTTCAGAGAAGCGCTTCCATCGCTGGCTTTATCTACAGTGATCATCTGATGGGTTATATTTTCCGGTACACCGCCCGTAGGAGTGCTGATCCATCCTGCCTGTCCGTTGATATTTCCGGTGCTGAACCCTTCATTGGATTCAAAAGATACTGTCTGTTGTGCAAAAAAGCACATTGAACACAACAAAAATGCAATTGAGTAGTATTTTTTCATAGTAAATCAAGTTTTGTATTAAAAATATAAACTTTCCATGAATGGTGAAATAACTTATTGCAAATAAAAATTAACCCTTTTATTTTCAGTGAATTTAATTTTTAAAGTCAGTGAAAATACTACTGAAAATGCTATAGCAATTTAGAATTGGGCAAAAAAATAAGGTATTTCTTTGCAGAAACACCTTATGATCTATTATTTTTTTTGAATTACTTTGAATAATTCTCAAAAAACATTGGAATACTTTCAATTCCTTTATAGAAATTAAATAATCCATAATGTTCATTGGGAGAGTGAATTGCATCAGAATCCAACCCGAAGCCCATCAGAACAGATTTCGCGCCTAAAACCTGCTCAAACATAGCGGTAATAGGGATACTTCCTCCGCCTCTGTACGGAAGAACTTCTTTTCCGAATGCTGATTCCATTGCCAGTTTTGCTGCTGCAAATTCTTTGGTATTGGTTGGTAAAACATACGGCATACCTCCGTGGTGGGGAGTAACTTTTACTTTTACGGTGTCCGGTGCAATCTTTTGGAAATATTTCGTGAATTTTTCCGTGATCTCCTGCGGCGTCTGGTAAGGAACCAAGCGCATAGAAATTTTAGCAAAAGCTTTTGAAGGAATTACTGTTTTTGCCCCTTCTCCTGTATAGCCGCCCCAGATTCCGTTGCAGTCTAAAGTAGGACGGATTGATGTTCTTTCTAACGTAGTATATCCTTTTTCTCCTTCAATATTGCTTAATCCGATTGATTTTTTGAATTCTTCCGGATTGTCTTTCAATTTGTTCATTTCGGCTCTTTCTTCGTCTGAAACTGTTTCTACGTTATCATAGAATCCGTCAATCGTAATATGACCGTTTTCGTCAATCAGGTTAGCGATCATTCTTGAAAGGACGTGAATAGGATTTGGAACTGCTCCTCCATAAAGGCCTGAGTGCAGGTCTCTGTTGGGCCCTTCCACTTCTACTTCCACATAGCTTAAACCTCTTAACCCTGTTGTAACAGTAGGCTGCTCGTTGCTGTAGATATGTGTATCTGAAATTAAAATACAGTCGCAAGACAGTTTCTCTTTATTTTCATTCACCCAGTCACCCAAGCTTACTGACCCTACTTCTTCTTCTCCTTCTAAGATAAATTTAACGTTGCAAGGAAGCGCATTGGTTTTCATCATGGCTTCAAAAGCTTTCAGATGCATGAAAAACTGTCCTTTATCATCCGCAGAACCTCTTGCGAAGATCGCTCCTTCCGGGTGTAATTCAGTTTTCTCAATATATGGCTCGAAAGGTGGCTTCGTCCATAATTCCAATGGATCTGCCGGCTGAACATCATAATGACCGTATACCAGTACTGTAGGTAAATTTTTATCTAAAATCTTTTCTCCGAAAACAATAGGATATCCTTTTGTCTGGCAAACTTCCACATTGTCAGCGCCTGCATTTTTAAGGTGTGCTGCCACTACCTCTGCGCATTTCAGTACGTCATCTTTATATGCCGGATCTGCAGAAATAGAAGGAATTCTCAATAACTCAAATAATTCATCCACGAAACGCTGTTTGTTTTCGTTAATGTAATTTAATGTCTCTTGCATTGTAAAAATTTATTTTGTTAAAATTAAAAAAAATGACCGGCAGAGGCAAACAAAAAGGAAGTATTTTCCCAACCCTGTGCTATTGAACTCCTTAGTCTGATTTTTTAATAAAAAATGCCCTGTAGAAACAGGGCACTTGTATATTTTGTACTACTAATTAGTGTTCAGCTTTTGGAGCCTTTTCAGCTTCAGCAGGTTTTGCAGCAGCAGTACTGTCCGTTTTAGGTGCAGCAGCTTCTGGCTTCGCAGCTTCTTCTTTGTGTCCTTCAGCAGTTGCAGCAGCTTCATGACCGTGTCCGTGAGCTTCTCCTCCCTGTGCGTCGTCAGAATATCTTTCTACTCCTTCTTCCAGTTTTAGAGTATTCTTATTCCCTCCCGCAGGTACTTTTTTACAGCTAACAGCTACAGTTGCAATAGCTAAACATATAATCAATTTTTTCATATGTAAAATTTAATTTTTTAAAAATCTTATGAAACCGCGCTATTTTTGGTTATTGAAACAGCCCGCGATTTCATGCTTCAATTTTTGATTGCCCAAAATTAAGAAATCCTGCATTTTTCAGCAACATTTTTATACTGATTTTAAAATAATTTTCCCTTTTTTGGATTGTGTAAAAATAAGATAACCGTCTCCTCCATCTTTCAGCCCGTATTTCTTTTTGATTTCTTCCGGCTTTAAAGGGTAATTTTTTGAAATAATATTGAACTGCTCTTTCTTTTTAATCTTTTTAGAATCAACAACTTCCATTTCCAAAACTCTTCCGGGAAAGTTTTCATTTTTTTCAGCCGAAGTATACAAATGGCTGTTAGGATGCAGTTTTTTCACTCCGAATTTTTGCGAGATCAAATTAAAAACACCGGCTTTCAGGATAGAATGATTGGGAATATAAATGTACTTTTCAGGCTCAGCATATTCCGCCTGAGCTTTCTCTTCTTCTCCGAATGTGAATGCAAAGGCTTCTTCTCCGCTTTCAAGATTTACACAGTTACAGATAATTTCATCTGTATGCTCATGAGATAAAAAGACAACTACTTCCTTTACATCATTTTTCAAAGCGATAATATCAATGCGTGAAATTCCCGGTAATACCGAAATAAGATATTTAAGATCAATAAGCGGGGAAAGTTTGATAACCACCTGTCCGGAAGCAGAGCGTAATTTCCCCTGAATTTCAAGGATATCAGGAGAAAGGTCTTCCAAAAGAAAAACTTTGTTTTTCTGCTCGTCTCTTCTGGCCGGATCAAGATAAATAACATCAAAATAGTCCTGATTTTCGTCTAAAAAATCTTCAAGCTTTAGATTGATAAACTTTGCTTTACGATCTAAAACAGCCCAGTTATGCTCCACAATTTTTAAAAGCTCAGTATTCTGTTCTACTAATGTAATATGATCAAAATTTTGTGAGAGATAATAGGCATCAATACCAAAACCACTGGTAAGATCAAGAAATGTGCTCCCTCTCAGAAGTTCAGATTTGTAAAGAGCTGTTTTTTCAGATGATGACTGCTCCAGATTAAGCTGTGGCGGAAAGATAATGCCTTCTTTCAAGAGAAATGGAAATTTTCTCTCTGCGACCTGTTTTCCTTTGATCTGCTGAACAATTTCCTGCATGGAAACTTCTGGAAATGGGGATTTTTTTAATAACAATGAGTGCAGATCTGTTTTTAGATTTGCATTGATATAGTTTTGGATTTCTTTGTTTGATATTTTAACCACAGATGACACAGATTTTCACAGATGTTTATGTTTTATTTAGTTCAATCCAGAGATACTTTCTCTTTTTATTTTAAAATTTTGTACAATTTATAGTTATTTTTAATTATAGAAAATAAGGGTTTTCGCCGATTTTTATATCTTATTTTATTTTCTAATATGTCTCAAGACAGAGATACTCTCGTAATCTTTTTCTTTTTAATTAATAAAAAAATAGGCACAATCATCTGTGAAAATCCGTATCATCTGTGGTTATTTTTAGAAGGTTAATCTAAACTCCCTCTTACTTTCCGAATAATACTTTTGCTAATATAATCAGTATTAAAATTAACAAGAATCCCTAATTTTAAGCCTGTTAACTTTAAATAGGTTAATAACTGCTGATGATGGATATTCGCTATTTCTGTGACCGCTTTCACTTCTATAATAATTTTATCTTCAACAATTATATCTGCAATAAAACTAGAGTCAATAATAATATCTCTGAATTTAACTTTCATTGGAACTTGAGTATTCACTTTTAATCCGTTGTTCTCAAGTTCATAAGCTAAAACTTTTTCATAAACTTTTTCCAAAAGCCCTGGGCCAAGTTCATTATACACAGAAAATATGGATTTTCTGATAAAAAAACTTATCTCATTTTCTTTCATAATATTTGCATTTTGTGTTTTTATAAATCTACACAAAATCTTTCCAGAAAATGATTATTTACTAAAATTATCTCTTATAAAAAATATAGTCAGTCAACACCGTGGTTATACCGTTCTGCTTAAGCAAAGCGTTGATTTGCCCTCTGTGATAGGTGGAGTGGTTTACTGCATGAAAAAGCATTTCAAAGACGGTATTCTCAAACTTTGTTCCTTTTGAGTTCTGATATTCTATCTTGGTGTCCCAATCACGATTGTTAATAATATCAATGCTTTTAAGAAAGTTCTTCTGATTGAGCTCTACCAGAGATTCAAAGGGATTGATCTGCCATACTTCAAAGGTTTCCTCTCCCAATATCCGGGCATTCCAGATCTGTTGTGCGTTAAGCGTGTGATTAATGAAACTAACTGTTTTATCGTCTACAAGTGCTCTGTTTTCAGAGATCACTTTAATCATCTCCATATTGAAATGACGGGTATATTCAAATAAATCAATCAGTTTTTCTTTCATTTCTAATACTATAAGTCTTTTTCTCTATGCAATATTATTACATTTGGAGATGCAGGATCAATATCTGCCGGATTTTTGTTTTCAAAGTCGAAGAACATCTGCAATTCATTTTCATTAATAAACTGAATCAGTCCGCTTAAAAACTTACTTTCTTCCAGTTTATTATCGAAATCATTGTATGATCCGATCAGATTGAATTTGATAATTTTTTTTGAAAAATCAGCAGTATATTTCACATGTCCGATTTTACCTTTATTGGGGCCGTCAGGAATTACATAATTTCTGCCGTCAATATTCAATCCGTCAAGCTCTGCTTTTATATAGCCGTCGGAAAAAAATGTAAATGAGCCATAGCTACCTGCGTCTGTTCCAACCCATTTTCCATATAAATCTTTCTCACTTTGAGAAAAACATAATCCGAAAAACAATAAAAGGAAAATCAAAAAACTTTTTTTCATGGTATTAGTAGATGTTTTCACTCAAACATTTCAGCCCAGCGAACTGCTTTAATTTCTTTTTCGTTGTAAAGATCTGCGATAGTCTTTTTAACATCTAATTTTGGGTAGAGATTCACTCCTATCAGTTTTATTTTTCCTTCTTCAATCCATTGCTGCTCTTCTATTGCATGATCGTAGATTTTTTTCTGGATAGTTCCCTGCTGTATTAACTTAAGATATCCTCCAGCTTCTTCAATTTCCACAAATAGATCCCATGCTTTTTCCGCAAACTGACGGGTGATATCTTCTACGTAGTAACTTCCGTTGGAAGCATCTTCAAATACATTGATAATGCTTTCGTAAGCGAGAACAATCTGCTGTTTGAAAGAGATTTCTTCTGAATTATCTGTACTCCTGTCAACAAGATAATTATTAGAAAAAACAGCATCCGCACCTCCGATCATTGCAGAAGCCAGCTCTAATGTAGAGCGGATCAGGTTGTTTTCGTTGTCAGCAACCGCTTTATTTCGCAATGAAGTCTCTGCAAAAATGTATGGAACTTCATCCAGCCCATATTCTTTGGAAAACTGGTTGAAAACCATCTTAAATGCTCTCAGTTTGGCCATTTCAAAGAAATAGTTACCTCCTACAGCTATTCTGAAGATCAGTTTATGTATAATTTCCGATCCGTAAGCTTCTACCAGTTCCTTGGCCTTTGCAAGAGCAATTCCAAGCTGCTGACAGATGGCGGCTCCGGCATTTTGGTGCAGTGAGATGTCTACACAGATGCTTCTTTTAAATTCTTTGGCCAGTAATTCTTTTACGAGCTGATCATCAATGCTTCCTTCTTTTTCATTAAAAACATCTATCAGCGAAAAATACTGGTCTTCTTCTTTGGGACTGATATGCCCTGCAAGTTCTTTGTTATTAACAAAAATGGTCTTCTGATCAAGATTTTCTACATTCTGATCAAGAACAAATGCAAATACTTCTTCTTCCAGACTTTCATGGTATCTTGCTACCAGATGGGTGCTTTCTTCAACTCTGGGAAGATTGGACAGAGGTTTCTGAACTTCTGTATAAAAAGGCTTCACCTCTACTCCTTCCAGGTTCTGTTTTTCTAAAACAGAGTAAATATCCTCCGTTTTAAGCTGTTTTTTAACTAGATTTTCCCAGTTTGAAAGTATATCTGTATTTGACATTAGTTTTTTTATTTTTGAATTGTTGATGGAGCATTCTTAAAGCTAAAAATCTGGCATCAACATAATTTTATTCAACTTTTATTACTTTTTAGCAACTTTTGTACTGTCTACCACCAGAATGAAGATCTCTTCATTCGGTTTCTTCATAAAATAATTCTCTCTTGCATACTTTTCCTTTTCTGATTTATTGTTCATCAGCTTTTTGTAAAAAGCATCATTTTTCTCGTATTCCTTTTTATAGTACTCCAGCTGATCTTCATACTTATTAATTTCGCCATTCAGCTCATTGATGACAAGAAACGAGGTTTTATCGAAAAAAATCATCCATACCAAAAACAGACAGATCGTAATGGTATACTTGTTCAAAACATATTTCTGGATAAGCTTGAATGTTTCAGATTTCGGCTGAATGTCTTTGATAAGGTTGTTTTCTTCCATATTTTTCTAGTGTTTTTTCAATGAGTTTTTAATAACGGTAGTTAAAAAATCAATGGCTACGGAATTCTGCTTCATATTGGGAATAATAAGATCGGCATCATTTTTAGACGGCTCGATGAATTCCTGGTGCATGGGCTTCAATGTAGTCTGATAACGGTGTAATACTTCGCTAAGATCTCTTCCCCTTTCCTGGGTATCTCTTCTGATCCTCCTGATCAGTCTTTCGTCAGAATCTGCATGTACAAATACTTTCAAATCAAATTCTTTCAGTAATTCTTTGTTAGTAAGAACAAGAATTCCTTCTACTACCAATACGTTTTTAGGTTCTACAGTGACATGATCTCCTGTTCTGGAATGCGTGACAAAGCTATAAATAGGCTGCTCGATAGACTCATTATTTTTTAAAGCTTTTACATGTTTTATCAGCAGGTCAAAGTCTATAGATTTCGGATGGTCATAGTTTAGAGCTTCTCTTTCCGTTAATGTAAGACCTTGGTTGTCGTGATAATAATTATCCTGAGAGAGGATATTCATTCCCTCAATATCAAGCTGCTGAAGTATTTTATCAACAACTGTAGTTTTGCCGGATCCTGTACCACCGGCAATTCCTATTACAAGCATTGTTTTTTTGTTTCTTTATAGTTGGTACAAATATACTATTTTAGATAAAATATGACAATGTAAGAGTGTTGAGAAATTAAAAGATTAAAGCATTTAAGGATTGAAAGATGAGCCGGAATCCCGTTAGTCCTTATGATTTATTGTTATTCTACAGCATTCTTCTCCGGATTCAATAAAAAAACCGGCCAATTGATTGCCGGTTTTTTTATTTTAAACGATTTCGCTTGTTAATTCGCGCGAAATTAATTTTTCATGCATAGGTTTCAAAACATCCATTGAACCTGTTTTTACGGTACACTTGCCTTTATAATGAACTAGAATTGTGCATTGCTCAGCCTGCTCCAGTGTGTGTTTGCATATTTCAATCAGGCAGTCTATTACATAATCAAAGGTATGCACATCGTCATTATGCAGTACCAGTTTATATACTTCATCCGTATCATCCAGAACGAGAACTTCTTCTTCGTACTGACGTTTCGGGTTTTCGTAATCTTTTATGCTGTTATAAAAACTCATTTTCATTCTTTTACACTTCTCCTATTTTATCTGCCAGACTATCAATAGCGTTAGGCTCATGATAGACCAGCTCTACAAGTTCTACACTTTTATTATTCATTTTCAGAATCTTAAAATGATAATTTTCAAGATCAAACTCCTGATTTTCTTCAGGGATTTCCTCCAGCTCATACAGGATAAATCCGGCTAATGAATTGTACTCGCTTTCTTCGGAAAGTGGTAGTTTTTTAGGCAGGAATTCGTTAATTTCATCCAAAGGCTGTGTAGCCTGCACCCAATAGGTATTATCTGCTATTTTATCAACAATCTTTTCTTCATCGTCTTCTTCATCCTGAATTTCGCCCACAAGTTCTTCCAGAATATCTTCCAATGTAATAATTCCTTCAGTTCCTCCAAATTCATCAATTACAATGGCAATATGCTGTTTTTTCAGCTGGAAAGTTTTCAGAAGGTCTGAAACTTTTTTACTTTCTACTACAAAAAAGGCATCTCGCATTAAGTCTTTGAGGTCTTCATGATCCAGTTCCCCTTTTCTCTTCACAAATTCTCTGATGATTTCCTTTGTGTAGAAAATTCCGATGATATTGTCAATAGAATCAATATAAACTGGAATACGGGAATAACCGCTGTCCATAATTTTGTTAATAATATCGTTGATATCTTCTTCAAAATCTATGGAAGTAATATTCTGTCTTGGAACCATGATCTGCTTTGCAGAGTGGTCTGTAAAATCAAATGCATTTTTGATGATCTCGTAGTTCTCCTCTTCAATTTCACCGCTGTCTGCACTTTGTTTTACCAAAAGCTGAAGTTCTTCCGTAGAATGAATTTCCTGTTCAGAAGCAGGGTGAATTTTAACCAGTCTTAAGAAACCATTTGACATGGAGTTCATTAACCAGATAAACGGTTTAAAAATGGTGTAGAAGACTCTTAACGGAACAGCAGTCGCCATTGTAGTGGCTTCAGATTTTCTGATCGCGATAGATTTCGGAATAAGCTCACCAAATACAATATGCATGATGGTAATCAATACAAAACTGGTTACCACTGAAATTGTGGTAATTGTTGTCTGTGTAAGATCAATACTCAAAGAGGTGAAAATATTTTCAACAATATGATGCAGCGCACTTTCACCTACCCAACCCAGGGCAAGGGATGCTAATGTAATTCCTAATTGTGTAGCGGAAAGATATTCATCAAGATGCTTAATGATATGTTCTGCCTGTTTTGCCATAGAGTTTCCTTCTGCGGCTTTTAACTGAATTTGTGAGTAACGAACTTTAACAATTGAAAATTCTGCGGCTACGAAAAAGCCATTTAGTAAAACAAGAAATAAGGCCAGCAAAAGCCTGACTATGTCCGAGTCCATTTAGAGATTGTATATATTTTATTAAGTACAAAGATATGTAAAATAAAAATAACCTGAATCCGGGATTGATTATTTCAATTAATGATTTTTCCAAAGCATAAAATGAAGCGACATAACATTGCTATTTTTTAATAAAAAAAATAATTGAAGTGTATATTCATTTCTTTGAAAAAAGAAGGTTTTTGAGCCCTAAGTAACGTTTTCTGAATTTATTTCAATAAAAAAGCACCGAAATTATCGGTGCTTTTCGTGGTATAGTAAAATAATTCTTTAAGAATTTTTCAAAGCTTCTGCTCCGGAAACAATTTCCAAAATTTCGTTGGTAATTGCCGCCTGTCTTGCTTTGTTGTAGAAGATCTTAAGATCATTTCTCAAAGCTTCCGCATTATCTGTCGCTTTGTGCATAGCGGTCATTCTCGCTCCGTGCTCAGATGCTACTGAATCCAGAATAGCTTTGAAAACCTGAGTTTTGATAGACTTTGGAATCAAATTATCAAGAATCTCTGTTCTGTTAGGTTCAAAGATATAATCAGTTTCTACTTGCGGCTCAGTGTTTTCAGGCATTGAGATCGGAAGAAGTTTTTCTGTAGTTACTTCCTGAGTAGCCGCATTAACGAATTTGTTATAGATAACATACACTTCGTCAAATTTACCTTCTTTGAAGCTGGTCATTACACCTTCCGTGATATGAGCAACTGCGTCGAAGCTAAGATTATCATAAACAGAGCTTCCGTTAGTATATACCGTACGGCTTTTTCTTACAGCATCATATACTTTTTTACCTACAGGAAGAACTTCAATCTCGTACTGAGCGTTGTTCTGAAACTGAAGGTTAAGCTCTTTTACGATAGAAGAGTTAAAAGCTCCCGCAAGACCTCTGTTTGAAGTAACAGCGATGAATAGTACTCTTTTAACCTCTCTTTTCTGAGCATATACAGAAATCTGATCAGGATCAGAGCTAGAATTTACATTCTGGATAAGCTCCTGTAATTTTTCAGAATAAGGTCTCAACATTACGATTGCATCCTGTGCTTTTTTTAGTTTCGCTGCGGAAACCATCTTCATAGCACGTGTAATCTGCATCGTAGATGAAATTGACGTAATTCTGCCTCGTATTTCTTTTAAGTTTGCCATTAATTTGGGTTCAAAGTTTAAGGTCTAAAGTTTAAGGCTTAAAACGCTATATTTTAAACCTTAAACATTGAATTTTTTAGTTGTATTTAGATGCTAAATCGTTAGCTGCCTGCTTAAGAACGCTGGTAATATCGTTATCAATTTTTCCAGATTTAATAGCAGCCATTGTATCAGGGTGCTTAGATCTCAGGAACTCGATATACTCGTGCTGGAATTCTTTAATCTTGTTTAACGGAACGTTTCTCATTAAGTTTTCTGTTCCAGCATAAACGATTGCTACCTGGCTGTCTACAGGAAGTGGTGCATTTACCGGCTGCTTAAGGATTTCCACGTTTCTTTCTCCTTTAGAGATCACCGCTAAAGTAGAAGCATCAAGGTCAGAACCGAATTTAGCAAACGCTTCAAGTTCTTTATACTGAGCCTGGTCAAGTTTTAATGTACCAGAAACTTTTTTCATTGATTTGATCTGAGCGTTACCTCCTACCCTTGATACAGAGATACCCACGTTGATCGCAGGACGTACCCCTGAGTTGAATAGATCAGACTCCAGGAAGATCTGTCCGTCTGTAATAGAGATTACGTTTGTAGGGATATACGCAGAAACGTCACCAGCCTGAGTTTCGATAATTGGAAGGGCTGTTAATGAACCACCTCCTTTTACGATTGGTTTAAGAGACTCCGGCAAATCGTTCATTTGCTTGGCAATGTTATCATCAGCGATTACTTTTGCTGCTCTTTCCAATAGTCTTGAGTGAAGGTAGAATACGTCTCCAGGGTAAGCTTCACGGCCCGGTGGTCTTCTCAATAGTAGAGAAAGCTCACGGTAAGCAACAGCTTGTTTAGATAAATCATCATAAACGATAAGCGCAGGTCTACCAGTGTCTCTGAAGAACTCACCGATAGAAGCTCCTGCCATTGCAGAATATACCTGCATTGGAACCGGGTCTGATGCGTTAGCTGCAACAATTACCGTATAAGCCAAAGCACCTTTATCAGAAAGGGTTTTAACAATTTGTGCTACAGTAGAAGCTTTCTGACCGATAGCAACATATATACAATATACTGGATTACCAGCATCAAAGAATTCTTTTTGGTTGATGATCGTATCAATAGCAACAGTAGTTTTACCTGTCTGTCTGTCACCGATGATAAGCTCTCTCTGACCTCTTCCTACAGGGATCATCGCATCAATAGCAACGATACCAGACTGTAAAGGCTCAGTTACCGGCTGTCTGAAGATTACTCCAGGAGCCTTTCTTTCCAATGGCATTTCGTATAAATCCCCAGTAATAGGACCTTTACCATCGATAGGGTTACCAAGAGTATCTACTACTCTTCCTAACATACCTTCTCCTACTTTGATAGAAGAGATTCTGTTTGTTCTTCTTACTGTATCACCTTCTTTTACTAATTTACTTTCACCAAGTAGAGCAACACCCACGTTGTCTTCTTCAAGGTTAAGTACAATACCTTCTACATCACTAGAAAATTTCACCAACTCTCCGTATTGTACGTTTTCTAACCCGTATACACGAGCAATACCATCACCGATGGTTAAAACTGTACCTACTTCCTCAACGTTTGATTGAGTATCGAAGTTGGCCAATTGCTGTTTTAAGATCGCAGATACTTCTGCCGGATTTATTTCTGCCATTGTATGGTTGTTTTTCTTAATTTAATTGGAAATCTTTTTTAACTTGGTTCAGTTTTGTCTTCACAGACGCGTCTACCTGCTGGTCACCTACTCTCAGAACGTATCCTCCAAGAATTTCAGGCTTAACAATCACTTTCAGGTCAAAGTTTGAATCAGCATTGACAAGATTAGTAGATCTTAAAATCTGGTCAATATTTTCTTTTGAAAGTGAAGTTGCTGTAGTAAGCGTTACTCTTTGTACACCGCTAAGGTCTTCTACTTTATTAATGAATTCCTGAGCGATATTTTTCAGTTGATTTTCACGGCCATGCTTAATCACCAATCTGATCAGGTTCTGAGAAGAAACAGATAAACCTTTGAAAATTTCGTTTGCTACTTCTATTTTCTTTTTAGAATCGATATAAGGAGTCATGAAAAATTTATTTAAGTCCGCAGACTCTTTCATGATCTTTACTACATCTTTCATTTCAGAAAATACAGTAGCCGTTTGACCTGACTCGTTTGTGAAATCAAGTAAACCTTGTGCGTATCTTTTAGCTACTTTAGATGTAAGCATTCTTAGTTAAGGTTTGATTTGTTTAAATAATTTTGAACTAATTCGTTTTGAGCTTCGCTGTTGTCTAATTTTTGTTTCAAAATAGACTCAGCAATGTTTACAGATAAAGTACCGATTTGAGTTTTGATGTCTGCCATAGCAGCATTTTTCTCAGCATTGATAGTCTGTTTAGCAGCTTCGATCATTTTGTCTCCTTCAGCTTTAGCAACATCTTTAGCTTCCCCTACGATTCTGTCTTTAATTTCTCTGGCTTCTTTAAGGATAGCATCTCTTTCGATTTTAGCTTCACGAATGATTCTTTCGTTATCCTCTTTTAAAGTTTCCATTTCTTTTCTAGCTAATTTAGCTTGATTAAGAGCGTCAACAATAGATGTTTCTCTGTCATTGATAGACTTTAAAATAGGTTTCCAAGCGAATTTACCTAACAAAAATAATAATGCTAGAAAAATAACAGACTGGATAATAAATAATCCTGATGAAAACTGATGAATTAATTC
This sequence comes from Chryseobacterium culicis, assembly GCF_900108365.1. GTDB lineage: Bacteria > Bacteroidota > Bacteroidia > Flavobacteriales > Weeksellaceae > Chryseobacterium > Chryseobacterium culicis. The sequence continues at coordinate 843,378 of NZ_FNWQ01000002.1, forward strand.
CATTATATAAATGTATAAATAATTATTACTTTTTTTAAAGAACCATTATCTGTAACCAACCGTCACAGATAATGGTCTGATTTTAATTAGTTTACTGCGAATAGAGCAGCAAACGCAACACCTTCAACAAGTGCAGCTGCGATAAGCATAGCTGTTTGGATTTTTCCAGATTGCTCAGGTTGTCTAGCGATAGCTTCAAGAGCAGCAGCTCCGATTTTACCAAGACCGATACCTACACCTAGTACTACGATACCAGCACCTACAATTTTAGGGATTTCCATAATATATAATTTTAAAAAATTTGTTTTACTTTAATTTACAATTTCAATTAGTGAGCTGCATGATGTTCGTGCTCGTGCTCTTCTACTGCCATTCCGATAAACAGCGCAGATAACATGGTAAAGATATAAGCCTGCAGGAACGCTACTAACACTTCCAATAAATAGATTACCAATGTTAAGAACGGGAAAGCAACACCTGCGATAAAGTTCTTAAATACATAGATCAATCCGATCAAACTCATTACAACGATGTGACCTGCAGTCATGTTTGCAAAAAGACGGATCATCAAAGCAAATGGTTTAGTGATTGTTCCTAATAATTCGATTGGCAACATGATCAATTTCATCGGTACAGGAACTCCCGGCATCCAGAAGATGTGCTTCCAGTAATCTTTATTAGCAGAGAATGTAGTAATTAAATAAGTAAGGATCGCCAAGAAGAATGTCATTGTAATATTACCTGTAACATTAATTCCGAATGGCATTAATCCTAAAACGTTCAGGAAAAGAATAAAGAAGAATACGGTTAATAAATAACCCATGAATCTCTTATACTTATGTCCGATGTTTGGAATAGCAACTTCATCTCTTACGAAAATGATTAATGGCTCTAAAAATCTTGCAGCTCCTGTAGGAACAACTGACTTTTTGTAAGACTTAGCCATACCCCCGAACAACACTAACATAAATATTGAAACTAATAAAATAATCAGCACACTCTTTGTTATTGAAAGATCTAATGGCTTTTCGTTAGTTGGGTGGCCGTGGTCATCCAGCGTTAAAGTTCCAGCTGAATCAGTTTTATAGATTTTTTCATGGTGCAATACATAAAAATTTCCATCAACTTCAGTAGGTTCTCCGTGCATAAACCCTTCCTTGTTGCTCATGAAAGAGTGAAAACCGTTATCATATATAATAACAGGAAGAGGAAAACCAATGTGGTGACCTTCTTTATCAACCATCAATGTGAAATCATGTGCATCCAACAAGTGATGATCGATGAACTCTTTGTTTTCTTTGCTCACTTTGTCTTTCTCTGAAAGCTCTTGAGCAGGAGCTGCCCCAGCAGTAGCTTCTCCGTGCTGTGCAGACACTAAGTTTAATACAAAAATACTGTAGAATAAAACTGCGAATTTCTTAAACATTGATAGGTTTTTTTCGTTGTGCAAAAATATGATATTTTTTCTAGTTTCAATAAATTATTTTACTGTTTTTTATCATGATTAATCAGCTTGATTGCATAGTATGTAAGCAGGGCTGTCAGGACAAAATAAGGAATTATAAAATGAAATTTGTAGCCTGGAATCACTTCAAAGTTCAGTTTTTTTCTGATCAGGTACATTAAACCAAATTTTAAAAGGATCAAACCGATGACAGACAATCCTAAAAATTCCGGTGCCACCCTATTGATTAAAATAATTAGAGTGATCATCATCATAAACATGACACTCAAAAAAAGATAAAATTTAATAATGACAATTTCATTCAGATGAAAAACAAATTTCCAAAGGGAAAAATGCGCCAGAAACGTCAGGAAGAATAAAATGACAACAAGAATATTGGGATTGATTTTCATTCTAAATTTTAATTGACCGCAAAAATAGACTTTTTCTATCGTATTATCATAAGATTTGATATATATCATTTTTCTTATCTATATAATATTACGTGCAGGACAGTTTAGATATGCTAAAAATTCCTTATTTTTGCAAACCTATAATTTACAATAAATATGTTTAATAGTTTACAGGATAAATTAGACAAGGCATTACACAATATTTCCGGTAGAGGAAAAATTACCGAAATCAATGTGGCGGAAACCGTAAAGGAGATCCGAAGAGCATTGGTAGATGCCGACGTTAACTATAAGGTTGCAAAAGATCTTACCAAAAGAGTTCAGGATAAAGCATTAGGAGAGAACGTTCTTACTTCCCTTACTCCGGGACAGCTGATGACTAAAATTGTTCATGACGAACTGGTAGACCTTATGGGAGGTTCCCAGGAAGGAATCAATCTTTCAGGAAAACCTTCTGTAATCCTTATTGCTGGTCTTCAGGGATCTGGTAAGACTACTTTCTCAGGAAAACTTGCTAATTATTTACAGACAAAAAGAAATAAAAAACCTTTATTGGTAGCATGTGACGTTTACCGTCCTGCAGCGATTGATCAGCTGAAAGTATTGGGAGGACAGATCAAAGTTCCTGTTTATACTGAAGAAGGTGCTACCAATCCATCTACTATTGCTGAAAATGCGATCAATTTTGCAAAAGCAAACGGTCATGATGTTGTGATCGTGGATACAGCAGGTCGTTTAGCTATTGATGAGCAGATGATGAACGAGATCAAATCTGTACATTACTTCATTAAGCCTAACGAAACGTTATTCGTTGTTGACTCAATGACAGGTCAGGATGCTGTGAATACGGCAAAAGCCTTCAATGATGCTTTGAACTTTGACGGAGTTGTTTTAACAAAATTAGATGGTGATACAAGAGGGGGAGCTGCATTAACGATCCGTTCCGTTGTTGAAAAGCCAATTAAGTTTATCTCCACAGGGGAAAAAATGGAAGCTTTAGATCTTTTCTACCCGGAAAGGATGGCAGACAGAATCCTGGGAATGGGAGACGTTGTTTCCTTAGTAGAAAGAGCTCAGGAACAGTTTGATGAAGAAGAAGCGAAAAAACTTCACAAAAAAATTGCTAAAAACGAGTTCGGTTTTGATGATTTCCTTAAGCAGATCAACCAGATCAAGAAGATGGGTAACATGAAAGACCTTATGGGAATGATTCCCGGAGTTGGAAAAGCAATTAAGGACGTAGAAATCAGTGATGATGCATTCAAGCACATTGAAGCGATTATTTACTCTATGACTCCTGAAGAAAGAAGAAGACCTTCTATCATCAACACTCAGAGAAAGGGAAGAATTGCCAAAGGAGCAGGAAGAAAAATAGAAGATGTGAATCAACTGATGAAACAGTTCGATCAGATGGGTAAAATGATGAAAATGATGCAGGGCCCTCAAGGAAAGCAAATGATGCAGATGATGAGCAAAATGCCAAATATGCCTGGAATGGGTGGCATGTTTGGAAAATAAGAAATACAAGATCATTTATAAAAAAACTCTCAGAAATTCTGAGAGTTTTTATTTTTATACCGGATCTGTTTATTTAAACTTGTACCCTATTCCTAACTGGAAGAAATTCATTTTGAGTTTTTCTCCGTCCACCGGATTTTTGATCATATTCGTAAGACCGAAGCTGTAGCGCGCATCTACAAATAATCCTTTATACACATTATAATCAGCTCCTAAGAATAAACCGAATTCTGTAGACTTCAGACCATTATCAAAATAATTTTCAAGGTATTTTTCACCTTCGTTGATAGCAGATGGATTCGACTGCGCCCCACTCACTTCAATTTTAACTTTTGTATTGGTTCTGAAACTCACGTATGGACCGGCATAAAGCCCTAGTTCAGGAGTTGCATAATATCTTGCAGATACAGGAATAACAATTCTGTTAAAATGCAGTTTTTCCGTTACGGTAACTCCAGAAGCTTTTACTACTGCTTTACCTCCCAGGTTAGCATATTCCACTTCTCCCTGTAACGCAAATTTATTGTTCAGTTTATGCTCAACCAAACCTCCGATATAAAAACCGGATTTGGATTTAAGACTTGCTCCTATCCCGTCAAAATTGACACTATTAGCATCGGAATTTAATGTTGACAAAGCATAACCTGCTTTTACACCGAATGTAGTTTGTGCATTTAAACCTGCAAATAAAGCGATTGCAGACGCTAATAAAATTTTTTTCATGATTTATTGTATTAAAAAAATGTTTGCAAAAATACAAAAAAGCCTTGAGAAACCTCAGGACTTTCTTACTATATGCTTTGTTTACTATTTTGCAAATATATATTTTACTCCAAAAGTAACGGCAGCCAGATTAAGGTCAAATTTGTAGCTATTATTTCTTTTAGCACCTTCAACATCTCTTTTGTAGCTATTGTAGCCAAACTCCCCTATTGTTGCTTCAATGGACCAGTTTTTACTGACGAAATAATCTAATCCCGGCTTGATATTCACTCCGATGTTGGTATAGTTATTTTTTTGTGTAAACGGAGCGGAAAGTATAGGGTCTCCGCCGTCACCTTCACTGTTAAAATCCATTTTTTCCTTTCCCAATTCCAACGGAACCTGTAATTGTCCGAATATGTATAATTTATCAGATAAAGTCCAGTATTTTCTCACGAATGGAGCAACAACAAAAGCATTATCTGTATTTTTAATCTCGATGGTATTAATAAATCCGAAACCCCTAACGTTATATTTTGTAACGGCACTTTTATAGCCTATACCAAGTCCTACTGCCAAGTTGTTATTAACGAAATAACCAGCTGTAGGAAGGATTCTGATCACATCTTCCTTTCTCTTGGTTTCAAATTCGTTTTTCTCATTGTGATAATATCCTACCTGTCCTGAAAGGTAAGAAGTTCCTTTTGCAATCTGTGCGTGTGACCATCCAAAGAGTGCAACAGCGCCCATCAATACGATTTTTTTCATGACTATTATATTAGTTTTTAAATAGAGAAAAAGCCCTAAGATTTCTCAGGGCTTTCTTGCTATATGCTTTGTTTATTATTTTGCAAATACATATTTAACTCCGAAAGTTACAGAAGATAAATTCAATCCGAAGTTGTAGTTGTTGGTAGCATCACCATCTTTTGGCTTGTAGTTGTTATAACCGAACTCACCGATAGTAGCTTCAATAGACCAGTTTTTGTTTAGGAAATAATCCAAACCTGGCTTCACAGTAACACCAATTTTAGTGTATTTAGCTTCAGAAGAAGTAGAGCTAGATGCTACAGAAGTTCCTGAACCTGTTGTAGTTGTAGCTACAGAATTGCTTTCATTTTCAGTTTTACCAAACTGCATTGGAACTGCTAATTGTCCGAAGAAATATAACTTGTCAGATAAAGTCCAGTATTTTCTTACGAATGGAGCAACAACAAAAGCTGGAGTTTTAACTACACTTTCGTTTACGATTGTAGTGTTTCCTAAAGTTGTAGTAGTAGATACAGTGTTCTTTTCAGTTTGGTATCCTACTCCTAATCCGATTGCTAAGTTCGTGTTTACGAAATAACCAACTGTAGGTAATACATTGAAGTTTTCTTTTTTATCGTTACCGTTGTTAGATTCTACTTGAGAGTAACCAACAGATCCTGATAAATATGTAGTTCCTTTAGCAATCTGAGCGTTTGATAAACCAAAAAGTGCAACAGCACCCGCTAATAATATTTTTTTCATTGTAAAAAATTTTAATACTTTCTGAGGGCAAATTTACAGTGGTACCCAGTAATATTAAAATTTGTTAATGTGATTAATATCATTATTAAAATTTAGGGTTTTGTAAGAATAAATCCTACTTAGGAGAAGTTGTTGAGTTTTTCACAATTTTATGAATAAAAAAATTCTATTTTTTCAACAAGACCCCGATATATTTATTTTTTCAGATTTTTATTTTTTTTGTAAAAGTGCATGAATTCAGGGAAAACACCCAAATTAATTAACCTAAAATATTAATATCTAAGTTATTATCTCTTAAAATTTAAACATTTGTTTACATTAGAGCCTGATTCTGCATTTTTTCTCGCGGCTGTCAGCCTGTTGAAATATATATTTTGACAGAAATCCATGTTATATTTACAAACAAAAGAACTCCGGCCTTTGGCCGGAGTTCTTATTATGCAATTGCTTTCTTATTTTATAAAGAAATTATAACCAAGGTTAACGGCGCCTACATTCCAGCTGTATCTTCCCCATCCCGGAAGATCACGCTTGTTGCTGATAGACTGATATCCGATATACAACTCTCCTTTAGACATCTGATATCCAAATTTAGGCTGTGCATAGAAACCGCCATCTACTCCATCTTTTGTAGAAATACCATATCCAAGGTCTAAACCTACAAAGATAGGAGCCCCGGAGAATCTGTATTTACCGGAAACTGCTACAGGAACAAATCCGAAATCATCAAAATGATCTTTTCCGAAGAAATGAGAATATCCTGTGGTTACCCCAAGATCAAAACCTTTAGCAATATTCCACATGTAAGCTGCATCTACTCCTAATGTAAACGAAGATGCATCACTTGCATCAGATACGGGAACACCAATATGTCCGCCGATTTTAAAACCTTCCTGCGCCTGGGCAGCACCTCCTAAAAGTGCAAAAGCACCTAGTAATAATAGTTTTTTCATTTTTTTAGTAGCTTTGAATTACGGTGCAAAAATACTAATTATTTTCATCATAAATAAAAATCACACGAATCATATACTACATAATAAAAAAAACAGAACAATTTTTGTTCTGTTTTTTTTTATTTTCCGGATAAGATTTTCAGAATTAGTTTCCTCCGAATTTGAAACCTACACCCACCTGTACAAAGCTGTTTGTAAGCTTTTCATTCCCCTCTGCATGCTTGGCAAGGTTAGAAACACCAAGGTTGTATCTTGCATCAAAGAACAATCCGTTTTCCAATGCATATTCAGCACCCAGGAACGGAGCGATATTCAAAGTATTCATTTGATCTTTAATATCTCTTTCATCATTAGCATCAATCTCGAATCCCGGAATTCCGAATCCAAAATCAGCTGTAAGCTTCTGCTTTGCAGAAAGAATTACCCCAAAGCTTGCTCCTGCAGAAACTGATAATCCTTCAGTGATGAAATACTTAGCAGAAATAGGCACCAAAAGAGTGTGATAAGTCTGCTTTGCTTTTACATTTAAAAAAGCAGTCGGATCATCCGGATCAGCTTCAGCCACGTTTACTTTACCTCCAAGTGGAGAATATAAAAGTTCTCCCTGAAGAGCAAATTTATCACTCAGTTTATATTCAGCGATACCACCAATATAAAATGTATGTAGTGGATCTGAATTTTCAGACTGTCCGTCTCCTTTTAATTTAACTGTAGAATAAGAGTATCCGGCTTTCGGACCAAAACGAAATTCTTGTGCGTTTGCAGAAATTCCCATAACAGCGACTGCTGCAACCAGTAAAAGTTTTTTCATGTTTAGTTAGTTTTTACATTTAAGGATTGCAAAACTAATTAATTTTTTCAAATTAACAAATTTTAACTAAACATTTAAAGGTTAATAAAAGGTTAACAGCAATTTCGCCCACTCAAGATTAATCGTTTCTCAGTCTTTTTTCTTCGTCGTTGTATGCAAGGATGATCTTTCTTACTACAGGATGTCTTACTACATCTTCTTCTGTAAGATGGACAAAACCGATCTCTTTTACACCATTTAAAATCCTCATTGCTTCTTTCAGTCCCGACTGTTGATTTTTCGGAAGGTCAATCTGACTGGGATCTCCCGTGATGATGAACTTGGCATTCATTCCCATTCTGGTAAGAAACATCTTCATCTGTGCATGAGTGGTATTCTGTGCTTCATCAAGAATCACAAAAGCATCATCCAGAGTACGTCCTCTCATGAAAGCTAAAGGAGCTACTTCAATAACTTTTTTCTCCATAAAACCTTCCAGCTTTTCATGCGGAATCATATCACGAAGGGCATCATACAATGGCTGTAAATAAGGATCCAGCTTTTCTTTCAAATCACCGGGAAGGAATCCAAGACTTTCCCCTGCTTCTACAGCCGGTCTGGTGAGAATAATTCTTTTGACTTCCTTATCTCTTAAAGCTCTTGCTGCCAATGCCACGCTGGTATAGGTTTTCCCGGTACCTGCAGGCCCAATGGCAAAAACCATATCCTTCTTTTCTGTTTCTTTTACCAGCTTTTTAAGGTTGGTCGTCTTCGCTTTAATGACTTTTCCGTTAACTCCTTTTACGATGATATCCTGATCAAATACCAGTTGTTTCTCGTTTTCGTCTTTAATATTCAATATATTTTCAACGTCTTTCAGTCCTATTGAATTGTTTTTGGAGATAAAGCTGACGATATCGTCCAGTTTTTGTTTCAGTATGTCTAGAGCCTCCTGATTTCCCATCGCAAAGATAAAATGATCTCTTCCTGTGATTTTGATGGTTGGAAAGCTTGATTTTATTAAGTTGAAATATTGGTTATTAACTCCATAGAAGATTTTCGCGTCGATATCTTCCAAATCATATGTTAATTCAAACATGCAGTATTTTTATTTTTAGATCTTAAAATTAAAGCTTTTTTTCAAATTTATATCAAATTCTTTTCAACAATCTTTCCGGCATTCTTTTTATTTTAAATAACTTTGCAATACTACACTATTCTATAAATTGCTCATGTCAATTATTACCCTTACTTCGGATTTCGGAAATTTAGATTACAGAGTTGCCGCTGTAAAAGGCAAAATTCTGTCGCTAAACCCTGAGGTTAATATTATTGATATCACCCACGAAATCCAGGCATTTAATCTTATACAGACCTCTTACATTGTAAGAAATGCTTATAAATATTTCCCGAAAGGAAGCATTCATATCCTTTCGGTAGACAGTTTTCATCATAAATCAAGAAAAAATCTCATTTATAAAGCTGACGGCTCTTACTTTCTGGCAGCAGATAACGGCCTTTTAAGCCTAATATTTTTCGATATTAAACCGGAAGCTATTTATGAGCTTACCCTGAATAACCGTTTCGATGACGTCATCAATTTCACCTCTACCGATATTTTTGTCCCGGCAGCAGTACATCTTGCCAATGGCGGGCTTCCGGAGGTGATAGGAAGAAAAATACCTTCAGCTAAGCAGCTGATGTTCCCGAGAGCAGTATACAATGAGTCTGAAGGAATGATCATTGGTGAAGTTACTTATATTGATAATTTCGGAAATATAATCTCAAATATCAACAAAGACTTTTTTGAAAATATCAGCAAAGGTTATAACGGTTTTACTATAAAATTCAGGAATTTAAGCCTTTCAAGAATATTTTCCAGCCATACAGAGGTGGTTTCAGACTGGGAAAGGGAGACAGAATTCCACGGGCAGTCTGCTGCCATCTTCAATGATAGTCAATTATTGGAGCTTACAATCTATAAAGGAAGCAAGAAAAACGGCGCCAAAAGCCTGTTTGGACTGAATGTAGGCGAAAATATTTATATTGAATTCAGCTAAGATTATATATTTCATAAAAAAACCGATTTTTTTTATATATTTGTCAAAATCTAAAAATCAAAAATGGCAGAATACAAATTATTGCTTCCTTCCATGGGAGAAGGGGTTATGGAAGCGACAATTATCACTTGGTTATTCAATGAAGGTGATAACGTAAAGGAGGATGACTCCGTAGTAGAAATTGCAACAGATAAAGTAGATTCAGACGTTCCGACACCAGTTTCGGGGAAAATCGTAAAAATTTTAAAGCAAAAAGATGAAGTTGCAAAAGTAGGTGAAGCCATTGCTATTTTAGAAATTGAAGGAGAAGGTACCGCTTCAGAAGAAGTAAAAACTGAAACTCCTGCAGCCGCTCCGGATGCTGAAACTTTAAAAGCAATTGAAGAGCCTTTGCAAACGGCAGCTGCTTCAAACGTAGAATTCTCAGGAGATCTTTATCTATCTCCCCTTGTAAAATCTATTGCACAACAGGAAAAAATTTCTGAAACTGAACTGAAATCCATCAAAGGAAGCGGTTTAGAAGGAAGAATTACAAAAGAAGATATATTAGCTTATGTTGCTAACAGAGGAAGCCAGCCTGCTCAGGCAGCTCCGGTACAGGCAGCGTCTGCTCCACAGCCGGCTGTATCTGCTCCTGCGGCTACAATTCCGGTAAGCGCCGGTGATGAGATCATTCCTATGGACAGAATGAGAAAGATCATCGCTGAAAACATGGTAAAAGCAAAACAAATTGCTCCGCACGTTACTTCTTTCATCGAAACCGATGTTACCAACGTTGTAAAATGGAGAAACAAAAATAAAGCTGTGTTCGAAAAACGAGAAGGTGAAAAACTGACGTTCATGCCTATTTTCGTGAAAGCTGTTGTAAAAGCAATTCAGGACTTCCCAATGATCAATGTTTCTGTAAATGGTGAAAACATCATCAAAAAGAAAAACATCAACATTGGTATGGCTACTGCCCTTCCGGACGGAAACCTTATTGTTCCTGTCATCAAAAATGCTGATCAGTTATCATTATCAGGTCTTGCAAAAGCAATCAATGATTTGGCTTACAGAGCAAGAAACAAAAAATTAAGACCTGAAGACACTCAGGGTGCAACCTATACCATTTCTAACGTAGGAAGCTTCGGAAACCTTATGGGAACTCCAATTATTCCTCAGCCTCAGGTCGCTATTTTAGCCATCGGAGCTATTGTTAAGAAGCCTGCAGTTCTTGAAACAGCTGACGGTGATGTAATCGCAATCCGAAACTTAATGTTCATGTCTCACTCTTATGACCACAGAGTGGTAGACGGATCTTTAGGAGGAATGATGCTGAAACATGTTCACGACTATCTTGAAAACTGGGATCTGAATACAGAAATATAAATAATGTAATCAGCAATAAGTACATTTGCTGCTTTTAAAATAGTAAACCTCCGATTAAAATCGGAGGTTTTTTTATTTTCATTAATTAAATTCATTACAAATCATAAGCATAACAACCATTCATAATAACAAAAATATATTCAATAAAAAATACTTTTATTTGTAAAATTGATAATTTTACACTTTAGGATTTTTGGAAATTATGCTTATTCGGATTATTTAAAAAAAAATTATTGCAGGAAAATAGGTTCTGATTACAGAAGATCATGTATTTTTATATTTCTAAATTAACAAATGCTGAAACTTTTCACCCTCATAAAAAGAGCTCTCAAAAACTCCTTCGACAATATCAGGAACGAACAGCTGAAGTATAATCTTCTGCAGGCTATTCCTTTTTGGATAGGATCTGTGATTACAGGTTTTTTTGCGGTGATGTATGCACAGATATTTGCCTGGGGCGAGCATCTTATGAATTTTATTTTTGACTGGCATTCTTGGATGATTTTCATTATTGCACCCATCGGATTTGTACTGTCCTGGTGGCTGGTGAAAGAATTTGCTCCCAATGCAAAAGGAAGCGGTATTCCGCAGGTGATGGCGGCTGTAGAGCTGGCCAATCCAAAAGAACACAGGAAAATCCGAAATCTGCTCAGTATAAAAATTATTTTTTTCAAAATCCTTTCTTCTGTCATCCTTGTTATCGGAGGAGGCGCTGTAGGCCGCGAAGGTCCTACCATTCAGATCGCAGGTTCTGTTTTCAGAAAGGTAAATGAATATCTTCCTGAATGGTGGCCCAAGATTTCCAAGAAAAACATGATTATGACCGGAGCCGCCGCCGGACTGGCAGCAGCATTCAATACACCGCTTGGAGGAATCGTTTTCGCTGTGGAAGAATTGTCCAAAACGCATATCAATTACTTTAAGACAGCTTTGTTTACGGCTGTAATTATTGCGGGTCTTACTGCTCAAACACTGGCTGGATCTTATTTATACCTGGGATATCCGAAAACCAATGATGTTTCCTTAATGGTAATGTTTCCGATTATGCTGGTAGCCGGTACTGCAGGTATTCTGGCCAGCCAATTATCCGTGGTGATGCTTAAAATCAACGGCTGGAAGAAGAAAAAATTAAAGACAGATAAAGCTAATGTCGTTTTCCTGATCATTTGTGCTTTAATTATTGCTTCAATCGCTTATTTCATTAATAGAGAAGTCTTAGGTTCCGGAAAAGAAATTATGGAGCGTGTACTCTTCACCAAAGATAAGCACGAAGACTGGTATGTACCGATTCTGAGGATGCTGGGACCTGCCCTGTCCTTTACTTCTGGCGGTGCCGGTGGGATTTTTGCCCCGGCTCTTACGGCGGGAGCAAGCATAGGTTCTGTAATTTCGGGAATTATTCATTTAACACCCAATGAAACCAATGTTGTGATTCTTGCAGGCATGGTAGCCTTCCTTACGGGAATTACGAGAGCTCCGTTTACTTCAGCCATTATTGTACTGGAAATGACAGACAGACATTCTCTGATATTTCATTTGATGCTGGCCGGAATGGTATCTTCTATTGTTTCTATTCTGGTAAGCAGGCATTCTTTGTATGATGTTTTGAAAGTAAATTTTTTAACGGAATTAAGAGAAAAAGAGTAATCCTTAGACTGTTTCACTCAAAATATTCAGAGAAATGCTGCTCAATGAGGAGATATTTCTGCCCATTTTCTTTCAATACTATTGTATATAAGAAATATATTGTCTACTTTTGCACCTCGAAATAATTAACAAATTCATTTAACATTATGAACAATTACGAAACTGTTTTCATTTTAACTCCCGTTCTATCTGAGTCACAGGTAGAGGAAGCAGTGAACAAGTATGTAGATCTTATCAAAGAAAAGAACTGCGAAATCGTTGCTAAAGAAAACTGGGGATTAAAAAAATTAGCTTATCCTATCCAATTGAAAAAGAATGGGTTTTATACTCTAATTGAATTCAAAGGAGAAGGTACTGTGGTAGCTGATCTAGAATTAGCATTTAAGCGTGACGAGAGAGTAATCCGTTACCTTACTACAAAACTTGACAAACATGCTGTTGAGTACGCTGTAACTAGAAGAACTAAAGTAAAAGCAGCTAAAGCTTAATTATTAACCCTATTTTTTAAAAAAGACAAGACATGGCAATAGATGAAATGGCTAAACAAGCCTCAGCTGGAGGAGAATCAGAAGTAAAATTCCTTACTCCGCTTGATATCAATACAAAATCTGAAAAGAAATATTGTAGATTCAAAAAATACGGAATTAAGCACGTTGACTACAAAGATGCTGATTTCTTATTACAGTTTGTAAATGAGCAGGGTAAAATCTTACCAAGAAGATACACTGGAACTTCTTTAAAATACCAAAGAAAAGTTTCTGCTGCTATCAAAAGAGCAAGACACCTTGCATTACTACCATACGTAGCTGACTTATTGAAATAAGACAAAAAATAAATAAAAGAAGAGGTCTCCCTCTTCTTTTGTTGCTGAATAAATCATTAATTCTAACTTGATTTTAGATACAAAACTAAAATCTAAAAAAGGACAACAACAATGGAAATTATCCTAAAAAAAGACGTAGAAAACTTAGGACTTGAGTTTGATACAGTAAACGTAAAGCCAGGTTATGCTAGAAACTTCTTAATTCCTCAAGGAATTGCTCTTTTAGCTACCCCTAAGAACAAAGCTGCTTTAGAAGCTACATTAGAAGCTAGAAAAGAAGAAGAAGCTAAATTAATCTCTGCTGCTAACGCTGTAGTTGAGCAATTGAAGAAAACTTCTATCACAATCCCTGCAAAAGTAGGTGCTGGTGACAAACTATTCGGATCTATCAACAATGGTGATCTATCTGCTGCTTTAGAAAAAGCTGGTGTTTCTGTAGAGAAAAAATACATCAAAATTCCTGGTAACACAATCAAGAGAACTGGTAAATTCACAGCTCTTATCAGACTTCACAGAAATGTTGAGTACAACTATGAGTTTGACATCGTTTCTGACGCTCCAGTAGAAGCTGCTGCTCCTAAAAAAGAAGAAGCTAAAACTGAAGAAGCTTAATAAGCAACTGAGAATTTCTCACAATACAGACCACTTCAATTTATTGAGGTGGTTTTTTTGTATATCATTCAGAAAGATTATGAATACCCCGTATTTTTGCTTTGCAAAAATCTCCCCCTTCAGCGAAGGGAATGTAGAAAATATTAACTGTTATTACTCGTTAAATGAGCTTTTTTACAACCTTACACGTAAGAACAGTCAAGAAAACCATATCCAGCACTATAAAACGCGTAACACGTACCCCGAATCTCAAACTCTCCCATTCACTATATATCCCCTCTCAATTTCTGCTGATATTCTGTAGGGGCAATTCCAATTACCTTTTTGAAAATATTGCTGAAAGAAGACAGGCTGTTGTACCCTACCATCATTGCTATTTCGTACATGTTGTATTTACCTTCCAGCATAAGCTCAAGCGAGCGCGTGATTCTTAAGGCTCTTAAAAAACGGATGTAATTCATGCCCAGAATCTCTTTAAATTTCCTGGAGAGGGTTCTTGTACTCATTCCGAATTCTTTTGCCGTAGATTCTATGGTGAGAGGCTTTTCGAGATTGGCATGAATGTATCTTGCAATCTTCAGTAAAGTTTCATCTTTGGGAAACGGATGCTGTATCGGAAATGCAAGGTGTTTATGCTTTTTTTCCTGTAAAACCCCTTTCAGTGCTTTGAGAAAAAAGTATTGATGAGTATCATTTTTTGTAATTTTCCCATCCCACTCTTTCGTGTACAAAATCATCTCTCTCAGTAGATTATTCACAGAATAAATATTGATTTCATCAAAAAAGCCACTTTCACCTTTTTCTTTCTTAAAATAAAAATTGTATAAATCTACTTTAGGACTGGTAGAAAAAATGTAGTGAGGGGTTCCGGCGGGAATCCACATAAAACATCTTGCAGGAAGATACCAGTGTCTCTGATCTGTAAAAACATGTACGATACCACCTTCTGCATAGACTAATTGCGCAGAGCTGTGATAATGAATTTCTGTAGTTACATTTCCTTTAAGGACGTGATAGACATAAAATTCAGCGTCTTCTTCTTCTACGGCTGTAAAATGGCTGTTATTCATCCAATAAAGGTAAGAAAGAATTTTCAGATTGGCGTAAATGAGCAAATCTTTTTCTGTTTTCACAAATAGGGTCTATAGCTCGTCATCGTAACTTTGCTGCATCAAAATCATTTTAGCAAAAATCCTTTAATTAATTTATGAATATCATATTGAACGCATGCCGGTATCTGTGCATGGCGTTGTGCTTAGTATTGAGCAGCTTTTTACAGTCACAGATGATAGATTACCAGCATCTCAGCTTACAGCAAGCCGTAGAGATTGGTCTGAAAAACAACAAAAACATACAGATAAGTCATCTGAAACAGGAAATGTCCGTTACCAAAGAGAAAGATCTCAAAATGGAAAAACTTCCGGACATCGAATTTCATACAAGCTACAACCAGGTAACAAACCTTTTTCAGCATCAGAATGGCGTTTTTAATAAAGCCACCAAATATGACATAATCAACGGAATGTATGACTTTACTTTATCTGCTTCTATTCCTGTCTATATGGGAGGAAAGATTAAAAATACAGAGAAGAAAGCAGCCATTGATACGGAAATTTCTGCTTTAAGAACCCATATGGACGAGAGACAGCTTAAAATGTCTATTATCACTGCTTTTCTGCAGATCCATCATTTAAAAGAACAGCAAAGCCTTATCAATGATAAAATGAAGGAGGACTCTGTTAACATTAAGCAGGTAAAAGCTTTAAAAGCTAATGGTGTTGTAACGGTAAATGAAGTCTTAAGAACATCACTGCAGCTTTCCAATCATAAAATGAGCTGGACAGAACTGGATAATGATATTCAGATTGCAGAACATAAACTGAAAACCATTCTTTCCCTTCCGGAAAACCAGGAGATGCATGTGAATACGGAAGATCTTATTTCCGACAAGGCAGAAATTCCTTACGTAGATGAGCTGACACAAGTGGCTTTAACCAAGAATGAATCTGTAGAAATCACTCGTAAGAACCTTTCTTTAAAAGAACTGGACCAAAAAATTACCAAAGCGAATTATTTACCCAAAATTACAGCTGGGGGAGAATATTTTCTGAAATATCCCAATATGATGTTCTTCCCTCCTGAACCCTATGCCTACCGTTTGGGCATGGTGGGTATAAATCTTACCTATCCCATCGAAAATCTGTACAAAAACAAATATAAAATGCAGGAAGCGAGGGAAAATATTAATCTTGCCCACCTTCAGATCGAGGAAAATGAGGAAAACGTAAGACATAACGTATACGAAGCTTATAAAAAGTTTGAAGAAACAGACCAGAAGGTAAAAATTGCTGAAGAAGCCATTAACCAGGCGAAAGAAAACTACCGTATTGTAAGAACAAAATACGCCAATAAACTAAGCCTTATCACTGAACTGATTGACGCCGATAATTCTTATCTGGAAGCTGAATCTAATCTTATTTCCGTAAAAATCAACAGACAACTTAAATATTACCAACTCCAATATACAATTGGAAACTTATAAAAACTATGGCACAGAAACAATTGACACAAAAGGAAAAAAGAATCAACAAGTCCATTACTTTACTGGCCTGGATCCTGATCATCAGCGGAATTACAGGAATGGTCAGCTTTTATCTTTTTTCAAGAAAAAATGTAACTACTAATGATGCACAGATTGAGCAATATATAACCCCTGTATCCAGTAAGGTTTCAGGATTTATCAAATCCGTACATTTTAACGAAAATCAATTCGTACACAAAGGCGACACCTTACTCGTTATAGACAACAGAGAGTTTGTCAATCAGGTCCATATGGCAGAGGCTAATCTTCATGCCAATACAGCAACCATCAGCACCATTGAAAGCGGGGTGAGCACCAAAGAAAGTGATACTAAAATCATTGATGCCAAAATTGCTTCCGCAAAAATTGATATCTGGAAAACAGAACAGGATTATAAAAGATATAAAAACCTTTTGGCTGAAGATGCTGCTACAGAACAGGAGTTTGAAAATGTAAAAGCATCTTATGAACAGTCAAAAGCTAATCTTTTGGCATTGGAACAGCAGAAAAATGCAGTAAAGGCCGGCGCAAATGAACAGCAGACTAAAGTGGCTCCCGTAAAAAGCCAGATCCAGCAGAGTTCAGCAAGCCTCAGTAATGCGAAACTCTATCTTTCGTATACAGTGATTACCGCCCCCTATGACGGATGGGTAGGAAAAAAGACCATCCAGGAAGGACAGCTGATCAAAGAAGGCCAGGCCCTGGTTCAGATTGTCAGCAAAGAAAAATGGATCATAGCCAATTACAAAGAAACGCAGCTTGGACAGATTGATCAGAGCAAGGAAGTAATTATTACCGCAGATGCCTATCCCGATGTTGAGTTTAAAGGGAAAATACTCTCTGTTTCTCCTGCATCCGGATCTCAGTTTTCATTGGTAAAACCGGATAATGCAACCGGAAATTTCGTGAAAATTGAGCAGCGATTTCCGGTGAAAATTATTCTTGACAACAACAAAAACAACGAAAAACTGCTTTCCGGAATGAATGTTCTGGTGAGCGCAAAGAAGATATGAGTTTGAGGGTTGGAGGGTTTTAGAGTTTTAGAGTTTTAGAGTATAAAAATATCCGGCTTTATTATCATTTTCAAATTCTTCCATTTTCAAATTTTACAATTAAATTATTTTTTTAGCGAAAAGGCAAACTGCAAAATAGCGAATCTGCCAATTTTTTCTTACAGCATATTTGCCATTTTACCTTTATTTGTTTACACCTTTGCCCTTTGTCTTTTCGCATTTTTCACATCCGGTTCAATGGAAGGTTGTTTCATTTGCCGTTTCTCTTTAAGCTTAAGCTTACAAAATTATGCAACACAATACAGTTTATCATAAATGGGTACCACAATGGCTGAAACTGCCTCTTCTGATATTGGCATTGTTTCCCCACCTGATGTTGCTGTCGCTTTTACATTCAAACAGCGCCTTCACATCTTCTTTTATGGATGTAGATTCTGATGACATCCAGTATTTAATGATTTTGATGTATGGGACATTTGTGGTTACCCTTTTAGTTTTACAAAGATTTATGGCCTATTTCAGCGTCAAATATTACGTGCTGCTGATGGCTTCCGTTTCCGTCATTATCCTCTATGTTTTATCAGTCACCAATGATTATCATGTTATATTGGTCATCCGATTTTTAGAAGGAATTTTCGGATTGCTGGAAGGAGCTATTTTCCTGCCTTTAATTATTGCTGAATTAAAAACAAAACATGCCAAGGTTCTGGCGTATCTCTTCATGTATACCATTATGCTGACCGGAGGGACCATTACCACTTCTCTTTTAAAATCAAGCATTGAAGATTACGATTTTCAGCATATGATCCTGATGATGGTCTATTTTCATGTATTTGTACTGATCATTGGTATTGCTCTGTTCAACAGAAACAGATTCTTTCCCAAAAAACCTTTATACCAATTGGATATTACCAGCTGGTTTTTACTTTGGGTATGTATGCAGGCGGGAGGTTACGCTGTTATCTATGGGAAAAGACTGATGTGGTTCGAATCTGATACCATTATTATGTGTCTTTTTATTTTCCTTCTTTCAGGAGGCTTATTTATGCTCAAACAGAGAAACTCTAAGAGACCATTGTTTCATTTTGAGGTTTTCAGTTCAAAAAACGTGATTGCAGGCATGATTCTGTTTTTCATTTTTTATCTGATCCGCTCCGGACTAAACAATGTATACAGCATTATGGCTACGGTATGGAAATGGCCTTGGGACTATATTGTAAATATCCAGTACTGGAATGTTGCAGGCACTCTTGTGGGTATAGTATTATCAGGTATCTGTCTTGTTCGGGGAGTATCCTCAAGAATTGTTTTTTTTACGGGATTCCTTTTACTGGCTATAGACTGCGCCTGGTTTACCTATACTTTTTATCCTGACACAACTCTTTCTACTATTTGTCCCCCATTGTTTTTGCAGGGGGTCGCTCAGGGATTATTATTTACTCCCCTTGTATTCTTTCTGATTTCAGGTACTCCGGAAGAATATGTATCCAATGCTACAGCGTTAGGAACTACCACCCGCTTCTGGACTACCGCTATAGGATATGCACTGATGCAGAACCTGATGTTATTTTTAACATTAAAACATTCTGATACACTCAGCGCCAGCTTTACAGATACCAATCCTGTATTTTACAGTCAGTGGAATCAGCTTTTCGGGGCTAATATTGCGAAACTCTCAGTTAATGATTCTTTATCCATGACAGCAGGAGCTTTTAAAGCCAAAATAACGGCACAGTCTATCCTTCTTTCCAATATGGAAATTTTTACGGGATTGTTCTGGCTGGCACTTACTACAGCAGTGGGTCTGCTCCTTTACCATCCTGTAAAAATAGCTGTAAGAAACATCATGTAAAATTATTCTCCCCAGAAAGACCACACATTTCCGTTAAAAACGGCAATCTGCTTTTTCTGGGTATCATAAACCATCATTCCGGCGGCAGGAGAAATAATATTGAGATAGGGAGACGCTACTTTCGGTAAAACCATAGCTTTATTACTGTCTTCAAGGACCAGAATTCCGGAAACAGACGAAGGGGTTCCTATGGAAACTTTTGAGTTGGTATTATCAGGTAAATTATTCTGCAGACTTGTATCAGCAGTGCCCGTTGCATCAACGGAGAGGTCTTTCCAAAGATTGTTCTGATACACTTTCACCTTCATATCTGAAGTATCAAATATCAATGTTCCGTTCACCACATTCAGAATTCCTGAGGCGCTCTCTACCCACGGGAGAACAAGACCGCGGTTTTCATTTCCAAATTCAACGGATGACGATGCGGATTCTAATGCTGTTTTTCCTATAGCAACCTGAGCATTAAAGCTTCCGGAAAGTATTAATATAAGAAGTGGGGCTATTTTTTTCATAATTAATCATGTTTTCTGTTAATCCGGGCAGGTTTGGGTATTAAAGCATTTCCAGCCTGCGGCAGTTCCGTCAGTATTAACCTGCAGACAATTTTGTGTCGTATTATACACAAGCATCCCTTCTTTAAGATCCGCCAGCGGAATTGCTGCGACCTGAGCATCCGTAAGCCTGTTAAGAACAAACCCTTTATTCCGGGACTCCAATACAGCCCACGCTCCTTTTCTTATTCCCGGCCAGTTGTTTCCACCGCTATCCGCTCTGCTCAATGAGGTAATTCCAAAATCAGCAGAAAGTACCGTACCTGCTGTTACTGCAGGTTTATAGCAAGGCACAATTCCTTGAATCGTAACTGTAACTGTTGCTGTATCACAATTTGACGGAGCAGCAGTCTGGCAGATCTGGTACACCAGTTGATAAGTGCCCGGAGGTGTTCCCGGAGCTGCAAGAATATGTCCATCAGCCGTATTCAGGGATATATTGGGATTTGAAGTAGATATCTGGGATAAAATGACATTGGAAAGGGTTGCCTGAGCTCCGCCATACGTTTCAAAATCGTTATCTAAAACAACTCCTGCAGAAGATCCTCCTGCCACAATAGTGTAGGCATCGTCTATTGCCATTGGTGGGAGATCACCGTTAATGGCAGGACAAAATCCCGGATTGATGATCAAAGGCGCACTACAACTGTTGTCAGAAGCACAATCATAGGTAACATTAGAAAGAAAACTTGGGTTACTGTTCATAAAAACCGTGCTTTGATCAGATATACCTGTCGTTCTTCTGAAATCGAGATTAGGGCCAATCACTACATTTCCTGTCTGAATTGCATTCTGCAGTACCACATATCCTTTTTTTGCAGAGGATGACGGCCCCTGAATTGCTGCATTTCCTCCCTGAAACTGATTCAATGCCAATTCTCCTTCATTGTAAATAACGGCATCAGAGGGGGCATTATTCATATTTCCTGTAGAAGTAAAAAGTCCGAAATTGTAAATCTCACTGCTGCTTCCTGATAAATTGATATCTCCGCCTACCGTAAAGATTCCGGTATTAATAATTTTACCACCATTAATATTAAAGCCACTTTGAGATATGATCGTCCCACAGTTCACATAAACACTCTGTTCGGTATTTCCATAATTGCCACTGAGTAATATCAGCCCGCCCCCTTCATTTTTGAACAAAGTAGCTGCAGAGCTGCTCATATTGAGGTTTCCGTTAATATTCAGATTTCCGTAATTATCAATCGTATTGGAAGTATTATCACCTAACTGTAAAACACCGAGGTCTATGACCCCTTCATTACTAATTGTATTAACCTGGCCGTTCATTGTCAGATTTCCATTTCCTCCTCCTACTGTTATGTTTCCTGTACTGTAAACATGTATATCAAGATCAGCAATACTTGTCAGCGCCTGGTTGAAATTCAGGGTTCCGTGTACTTCAAAGCTCAGCGGAGCATTGGCAACACCGCTTATGTTATTCTGAAACTGCAAGGTAACACCGGAGGCTATACAGATTTTCGAATTGGTCCCAAAAGTAGGATTGTTGAAAATCATATCCGAAGTAAAACATACCGTAGTATTATCCGGAAAATGATAATCAGGATCTGCAGGGTTCTGAATACTGCAGCTTGTACATTGCGCGTAAATGAAATAACAAAAAAATAGGGAGAACAGACAGAACAATTTTCTCATTATCAAAATTTAAGTAAAATAAAATTACAATATTTTTTATCACCATACAATGAATTTTCTAAAGTTTACTGTTCTATGATTAAAACTTAATAATATGTTTTTTTTAATTAAATTAATACCTCATTATTATTACTAATTTCTTGGTCAATACGATCAGGAATATAAGAACGTTTAATATAAAAGTCGTCCATGGAAATCGAAAATATTTTACAGAAGCAAAGGGATTTTTACCAGACACAGCAAACCCACAGTCTTGCTTTCCGGAAAATGTATCTTGAAAAGCTTAAAAATCTTATTATTTCTAATGAGAATAAGCTGTATGAAGCGATACACAAGGATTTTGGGAAATCAAAATTCGATACTTTCACCACAGAATTATCCTTTATTCTGAATGATATCAATTACTATATCAAGAACTTAAAAAAGCTGTCTAAACCCAAAAAAGTAAGTACTAATCTTGTCAATCAATTGGGAACCAGTAAAATTTATGCGGATCCACTGGGTTGTGTGCTGGTCATCGGAGCGTGGAATTATCCTTATCAGCTATCGCTTTCTCCCGTTATTGCTGCGATGGCTGCGGGAAATTGCTGTATTCTAAAGCCCAGTGAAATTGCTGCCAATACCATGAAAGCGATGGCCTCGCTCATCAACGAGAATTTCCCGCCGGAATATCTATATGTATACGAAGGGGGAATTGAGGAAACTACAGCTCTTTTACAATTAAGGTTTGACAAAATATTCTTTACAGGAAGTACAAAAGTTGGAAAGATCGTATATAAGGCCGCTGCGGAACATCTTACACCTGTAACCCTTGAATTGGGCGGAAAATCTCCGGCTATTGTTACGAAAAATGCCAATCTTGAAGTGGCAGCTAAAAGAATTGTTTGGGGAAAATTCCTCAATGCCGGGCAGACCTGTGTAGCACCAGACTATCTTTTGGTGGAAGAAACCATTCAGGAGCAGTTTCTGGAAATGCTCCGCAAATACATCAAAGAATTCGGATATGAAAAAGATTCTGAGCAGTATACAAGAATCATTAACCAAAGAAATTTTCAACGACTGGTACGGCTTCTTGATCAGGAAAAAATTTATTCCGGCGGCCAGTCTGATGAAGCAAAACTCTACATTGAACCCACCATACTGCATCATGTAGATTGGAATGACGAAATCATGCAGGAAGAAATTTTTGGTCCTCTCCTGCCGGTGATCAGCTTTCAGAATTACCATGCAGCGCTTAACGCTGTTTTAGCTCTTGAAAAACCTCTGGCGGCTTATCTTTTCACCAATAATTCGGAAGAAAAAGAAAGTTTTACCCGCAAATTATCATTTGGCGGAGGATGCATCAATGATACAGTGATGCACTTAAGCAATGATCATCTTCCTTTTGGAGGCGTAGGAAATTCAGGAACAGGAAATTATCACGGAAAATATGGCTTTGAGACCTTTTCACACCAGAAAGCTGTTCTTGATAAAACTACGTGGGGAGAACCGAATATCAAATATCCTCCCTATTCTGAAAAAAAGTTAAGCTGGATAAAGAAGCTGCTGTAAATGCAGCCCATCATGTTTTCAAAAATGCTGCGCCACAAAATAAAAAAACTGCCTCATTTCCGAAGCAGTTTTTTTATTGTTTTTATCCTTTTTCAGGAGCCCAGGTTGTAAAAAATTCCTTTACTTTATCTTTACTGTACCCTTTTCCCTCTTCCAGGACATCACTTTGCTGAACTTTGATCATTTTTCCATCCTTATCTAAAATGATGAATACCGGATATCCAAATTTTTCACCCGGATTACCATATTGGGCAAAAACCTTTTCATTCTTATTCTCTGGAGAATAGTTCAGATGGTAGTATACATAGTTTTTATCTGCCAGCTCCTTTAGCTCAGGAGTGGTCTGTACAAAATTATTAAAACGAAGACACCAGATACACCAGTTTCCACCAGCCTGGATCATTACATTCTTACCCTCCTTTTTGGCCTGAGCAACTAATCTGCTGATATCAGCCTGGGCATCCGCTTTCGGATCATAGGGCTTAGGAAGCTTAGCTTTTTCTTCTGCTGCTTTTTTCTTGGCATCAAGATCTTTCTGTTCCGCCGGTACTGCAAGAGCTGGTTTTTGTTTTTCTTTATCGGTTGAATTCTTTACATCCTGTGAAAAAGCTAAAGTACTTAATCCCAGGAAAGCGAATATTGTCAATTTTTTCATAACATAAAAGTAAAAAAATATTACATATCCTTCAGCAAAAATAGAACCATAATTTTATTATCACTAAATTTGCGTGTTTTATGAATTTTCTAATCAAAATATTATCACTGATCTCTAAGCTCCCGCTTAAAATATTGTATATTTTTTCGGACGTTATCTTTTTCCTCAATTATTATATTGTGGGATACAGAAAGGAGGTGATCACACAAAATCTTAAAAAGTCTTTTCCTCATAAATCTGAAGAAGAAATTAAAGATATCAGAAAGAAATTTTATCTTAATTTTTCCGATTATCTGGTAGAAACCATCAAATCATTTACTATTTCGGAGACCGAGTCCAGAGTGAGGATGCAGCACATCAACCAGCATTTATTCTACGAAGCAAAGGCGGAAGGTAAAAATATTATTCTTTTGGCGGGACATGTTTTCAATTGGGAATGGATCAATGCACTGGCAAGAATTATCCCTCAGGCACACTGCCACCCTGTATACAGAAAGGTTAACAGTGATTTCTGGGAAAATCAGATGAAAAAAGTCCGAAACAAATTCGGGAATGAAGCGCTGGAGGCCAATGAAGTTATTCTTAATATTTTCAGATCCAAAAATAACGGAGATTCTGCTTATATGTTTGTAGCAGATCAAACGCCTCACCATGCTCATGTTACGTACGGGCTGGATTTTTTAAATCAAAGAACGCCGGCTTTTATTGGATACGATAAACTGGCTACAAGAATGGATCTTGTTTTTATCTATTGTGAGATGAAAAAGGTGAAACGGGGGTATTATCAGGTAAATTACCACAGAATATATCCGGATGGTGAAAAGTTTACAGAAAACGAAGTGGTAAGGAAGTTCCACAAATTATTGGAAAATACATTACATAAATATCCTGACAATTACCTTTGGTCACACAGAAAATGGAAATATCAGGATTCCATTAAGAATTTTGATTCTGAAAAAAAATAGATCGACATGCAGAAAAAACTGGCAGTGGCCATCTTAAACTGGAACGGAAGAAACTGGCTTGAGAAATTTCTTCCGAATGTGCTTCAATTTTCTCAGAATGCCGATATCTATGTGATAGACAATCTTTCTACTGATGATTCCGTTGAGTTTCTACAAAACAGTTATCCCACAGTCCATATCATCAGGAATGACAAAAATTATGGGTTTGCAGGCGGCTATAATGAAGGATTAAAATCTATTCATCATGAATATTACTGTCTTCTGAACTCCGATGTGGAAGTTACCGGGAACTGGACTGAGCCTGTATTGGAATTGATGGAAAAAAATCCTTCCATTTCAGCAGTGCAGCCCAAAATTTTATCATATCACAACAGTAGCTATTTTGAATTTGCCGGTGCCGCCGGCGGACTGATCGATAATCTTGGATATCCCTATTGCAGAGGAAGAGTCTTTGACGACCTGGAAGAAGATAAAGGCCAGTACAATGATGAAGCAGAGATTTTCTGGGCTTCAGGATGCTGTTTTTTTATCCGCTCAAAAGATTTTTGGGATCAGAATGGCTTTGATGCAAGATTCTTTGCGCACCAGGAAGAAATCGACCTTTGCTGGAGGCTGATCAATTCGGGTAAAAAGATTTACTATACCGGCAAGTCCAGTGTATATCACGTTGGTGGCGGAACGCTCAATAAACAGAGTGCACAGAAGACGTATCTGAACATCAGAAATAATCTTTCTATGCTGCTTAAAAATCTTCCTTTCCCTCAATTGATTCTTGTTATTTTTTCCAGATTATGCCTGGACAGTGTTGCAGGAATCTATTTCGGATTAAAATACGGTTTTTCCCATCTTTGGGCCGTTATAAGAGCTCATTTTGGCTTTTATGCCCAGCTTCCAGGTTCATGGAAACTTCGTCAGAGACATCAGAAGAATCTGTTTTACCAGTCAAAGTGGCTAATCTTTAAACATTTTTTGGGTGGAAAGAAATAGATGGCAAATGGGGATCTGGGAAAATTACATCATCCAAATGATCATGAATTAAGGCTGATTAAAGTAAAAATTCATAACTTCATATCAGCATCAACAGAACGCTGTTAACCATTGACAAAAAAACGAACAGCAACTATCAACAACTTATATTAAAAAAAATGGATTTCTGCGCAATAGATTTTGAAACGGCCACTCACGAGAAAAGTTCAGCTTGTGAGATGGGAATTTGTGTGGTACAGGATTCTAAAATTGTTGAAACAAAGACCTGGCTTATTAAACCTCCCAGTTTTCCTTATTTCAGTAAATTTAATATTGCAGTCCACGGTATTCAGCCTGAAGATGTAAAAGACGCACCTACCTTTGACGAGATATGGTACGAGGCTCAGGATATGATGTATGGAAGCCTTATGATTGCCCATAATGCGGGTTTTGATGCTTCAGTCTTAAGGGGATGTCTGGAGCATTACGGAATGTTTACTCCGAAAATAAACTATTTATGCAGTATACAGCTTGCCAAGAAATCATGGAATTACCTTCCGAAATATGGCTTAAAGCCTTTGGCAGAATATCACAAGATTGATTTTACCCACCACAGAGCAGGAGCCGATGCCGAAGTGTGTGCCAAGATCTCTTTATTGGCATTTGAAAAGCTCTTCCTCACCAATAATGATGAGGTCAATGACTATATGAAAGCCAAAATTAAAAAGCTTTAGGAGGACAATGTAAAGAACCCGGGTTCTTCATCTGTCATCTGCTCACCATTAATTACTCAACACTTCAGACAATAGATTGAATTTTGGAATATCAATCTCAAAAGTCTCCTGTGTTTCAAGGTTTTTAACAAGGTATTTTCCGCTCATATTTCCTACTCCGGAACGAAGCATTACATTGGAGAAATAAGAGAAATTTTCACTTGTTCCTATATCAGGAGTCAGGCCTATTACGCCATCACCTATAATTTCTGTGTATCCGAATCCTACATCAAAGATTAACCATTTTCTTTTCAATACTTTAATAGGAAAGCTTCCGTCATTTTCTATTGTGATATTGTATTTAAAAACGTAACGGTTTTCGGATGGATAACTGTTTTTACTATCATATTCAGGTATTACTGAAACTTTGATATTGGAAGTCATTTTTGAAAACATCATTGTAGCATTTTCTTAATAAATACAAAAATCTCGCCTTTTTTATAAGGCGAGATCATATATTTACATTATAATTTTATTAAAACTATAAACCAAGGCCTTTTCTTTCGTCACCTCCCAATAATATTTCAACCGGATTGTCGATACCTTCTTTTACCGCTACAAGGAATCCTACGGATTCTTTACCGTCGATAATTCTGTGGTCATAAGACATGGCCACGTACATCATAGGTCTGATTACTACCTGTCCGTCAACGGCTACCGGTCTCTGGATAATGTTGTGCATTCCTAAGATTGCAGATTGCGGAGGGTTGATGATTGGTGTAGACATCATAGATCCGAAAGTACCACCGTTTGTAATCGTGAAAGTACCACCAGTCATTTCGTCCACAGTAATTTTACCATCTCTTACTTTAACAGCAAGATCCTTGATATTTGCTTCCACGCTTGCAAAAGACATATTTTCAGCATTTCTCAATACCGGAACCATTAATCCTTTTGGACCAGAAACGGCAATTGAAATGTCACAGAAATCATAGTTTACTTTGAAGTCTCCGTCAATAGATGCATTTACATCCGGATACATTTGCAATGCTCTTGTTACTGCTTTTGTGAAGAAAGACATGAAACCAAGTCCTACGCCGTGCTTTTGAGCAAATTCTTCTTTATATTGCTTTCTTAATCTGAAGATTTCAGACATATCCACTTCGTTGAAAGTCGTCAGCATAGCAGTTTCGTTCTTTACAGAAACCAATCTCTGAGCGATTTTTCTTCTTAACACTGAAAGTTTAGTGGTAGTGGTCGTTCTGGCACCTGTAGCCGTCATAGGGCTTCCTCCTAACGCAGGAACTGCCGCTAATTCAGCATCAGTTTTAGTGATTCTTCCGTCTCTTCCTGTTCCTGAAACCTGAGCAGCATCCATTCCTTTTTCGTCAAGGATTTTCTTGGCAGCCGGAGATGGAGCTCCTGTTGCATATGTTTGTGGAGCAGCTACCGGAGCCGCTGGTTTTGGAGCTTCTTGTTTAGCAGGTTCAGTAGCTTTCGGAGCTTCTTCCTGTTTTGGAGCTTCAGCAGCAGGTGCAGCACCTTCTGGCTTAGCAGCATCCATATCAATTAAACAAACTACCTGACCTACCTGTACTACATCACCTTCTTCTGCCTTTAAAGTGATAACACCACTTTGTTCTGCCGGCAATTCAAGAGTTGCTTTATCTGAATCCACTTCGGCGATAGGTTGATCTTTTTCTACATAATCACCATCTTTTACAAGCCAAGTTGCAATTTCAACTTCTGTAATTGATTCGCCTGGTGAAGGAACTTTCATTTCTAAAACTGACATATCGAGTATTTTTTATTTTTTTAATTGGATATTATTATAAATTAAGCTGTAACGGGTCTTTTAGCAGGAGCATCATCTCTGTCGAAAACTCTGTTGATCACTGCATTTTGGTTTTTCTCAAACATTTTATGGCTTCCCGGAGCCGGAGCACCGCTTGGTACCGGAGCAACAACCTGGATTCCTGTATCTCTGAAGTTTCTCAGGATATAAGACCACGCTCCCATGTTTTCAGGTTCTTCCTGAGCCCAAACCAACTGTTTTTTGTTTTCGTATTTGTTGAAGATGGCTTCAATAGCATCTGTCTGAAGCGGATATAACTGCTCGAATCTTACTAATGCAATATTTTCACAGTTCAGTTCTTCTTTCTTCGCTAATAATTCGAAGTACAGTTTACCTGAACAAAGAACTAATTTCTCTACTTTTTTAGGATCTGCAGTTGGATCGTCCAGGACTGGCTGGAATGTACCGTTTGCAAAATCTTCAATTGGAGAAACTACTTTAGGATGTCTCAGTAAAGATTTAGGGCTCATTACGATCAATGGTTTTCTGAAGCCCCATTTCAGCTGTCTTCTCAATAAGTGGAAATAGTTGGCAGGTGAAGTGATATTGGCTACTACCATGTTTTCGTTTGCACAAAGCGTAAGGAATCTCTCCAGTCTTGCTGAAGAGTGCTCAGCACCCTGTCCTTCTGAACCGTGAGGCAGTAACATTACCAATCCGTTCTGAATTTTCCATTTTTCTTCTGCAGCAGCAAGGTACTGGTCAACGATGATCTGAGCACCGTTCACGAAATCTCCGAACTGAGCTTCCCAGATGGTTAATGTATTGGGAGAAGCCATGGCATATCCGTAATCGAAACCTAGAACCCCATATTCTGAAAGGTGAGAGTTGAATACATCAAATCTGCTTTCTGATACGTGTCTTAACGGGATGTATTCTTCTTCTGTATCTTCTGTTTTTACTACCGCGTGTCTGTGAGAGAATGTTCCTCTTTCTACATCTTCCCCGGAAATTCTTACGTTGTGACCTTCCACAAGAAGTGTAGCATAGGCTAACCATTCTCCTAACGCCCAGTCTAATGAGTTTCCTTCAATCGCTTTGATACGGTTTTCGAAAAGTCTTGTAATTTTATTGATGAACTTTTTATCAGCTGGAAGTGTTGACATTTTAAGCGCCAGTTCTTTCAGTTTTGCTGCATCATATTGGGTATCCACAGGCAACTGAACGGCTCCTCTTTTTCCGATCGGATAATTCGTCCAGTCTTCAGCCATGAAAAGATCCATTACATTTTTCTCAATCTCTTTAGAAGCATCGAAATCTTTGTCCAGAAGAGCTTTGAATTCTGTTTCCATTTTAGCAATTACATCGTTTGAAGTAACGCTGTCTTTAAGTAATTTATCTTTATAAATTTCTCTTGGATTCGGATGCTTAGAAATGATTTTATATAAGTTAGGCTGAGTAAATCTTGGCTCATCCCCTTCATTGTGACCATATTTTCTATATCCTAAAAGGTCGATATAAACGTCTTTTCCGAATTTTGCCCTGAAATCAGCAGCAAAGTGAATAGCATGAACAACAGCTTCAGCATCGTCAGCATTTACATGCATTACAGGAGATTCTGTAACTTTTGCAATGTCTGTACAGTATGTGGAAGATCTCGCATCCATGTAGTTGGTGGTAAATGAAACCTGGTTATTGACAACGATATGAACGGTACCTCCTGTTCTGTATCCTTCCAATGTCATCATCTGAGCCACTTCGTAAGCAATGCCTTGTCCGGCAATCGCGCCGTCACCGTGGATGATGATTGGCAATACTTTAGAATAGTCCTTGTATTTGTCGTCTACTTTTGCACGGCAGATACCTTCTACAAGGGCAGCCACTGTTTCAAGGTGAGACGGGTTCGGAGTAAGGTTGATGCAAACTTCCTCTCCGGAAGCAGTTTTTATTTTTTTAGATGATCCTAAGTGATATTTAACATCACCGGAGAAAACATCTTCTTCAAATTCTTTTCCTTCAAATTCTGAGAAGATCTGCTTATACGATTTTCCGAAGATATTGGTAAGAACATTCAGTCTACCTCTGTGTGCCATCCCCAATACTACTTCGTCTACGCCTAACTGCGAAGATCTTGAGATCAGCTGGTCCAAAGCAGGGATTAATGTTTCACCTCCTTCCAATGAGAATCTTTTCTGTCCTACAAATTTTGTATGAAGGTAGTTTTCAAATGCAACTGCCTGATTTAATTTTAATAAGATTTCTGTTTTTTCGTTTGCAGAAAGATTAGGATGGTTTTCATTTACCTGAAGCCATCTTTTGATGAAATCTTTTTCTTCAACGTTATTGATGTGCATGTATTCTACTCCGATAGAATCACAGTAGATACTTTCAAGGTGCTTGATTAAATCTGCCAGAGTAGCAGGCTCTTTCATTCCTGTTTCAACCGCACAGTTGAATTTTGTATTTAAATCTTCTTTAGACAGACCGAAGTTTTCGATGTCTAAAGTAGGCGTATAATGTCTTCTTTCTCTAACCGGGTTGGTTTTTGTAAAAAGGTGTCCTCTTGTTCTGTAAGCCTCAATAAGGTTTACTACTTTAAATTCTTTCTTGATATGCTCAGGAACCTCTCCGTTTGATACTGCCTGAGAAATCTGTTGTACTGCCGGAGCAGCGCTGGCCGAAGCCTGAATAAACTGGATGTTATCGTCGTCTCCGTAGTTCTCCAAAGCAAAATCGAAGCCTTGAAAGAAGGCTTTCCATGATGGTTCTAGAGAGTCCGGGAATTTTAAGTACTGTTGGTATAAATCCTCAATTAACTGAGAATGAGCTGCGTTTAGGAATGAAAATCTGTCCATTATTACAGTTGATCTATTTATTAAAATTTATTTGTAGAATTAATCTTCAAATTTAATAAAAAAAACCGAGTTAGAACAGTCTGAAACCGTTAAAAAAACTTAAGAAAAAAATAATTAAAAAAAAATTACTTATATACTGATAATGAGAGCTTAACATTCACCTCCTGACCTTCCATCGGACGCTCAATAAAGGTCTGTCTGATATCTCCGAAGCGCATCTCGTCTTTTTTGGCTTTCTGGATCAGCTGCTGAATCGCCCGAATTCGTCCCTCATAGTTCCCTTTGTAGTACATTACGTAATTTTGAGAGGGATTTACGGACCTAAAATTGAAATTATTGTCAGATACTCCTATTTTCTTAGAAAGCGGAATTCCGAGGAAATAAGAAACCTCTTTGTCTTTGTAATTATCCGCGTCCGTGATCAGGATCGGATATCCGAATTCATCATCTCTTTTTCCAAGATCCATCGTCACGAAATTATAGACTTTATTATAATTCATCACGATATTTTTGTACAGCGCATCTTTTTTGTTGGAAGTGCTCACATTGATTCCCAACAGGAGCTTATCTTCTTCATTTTCCACCATCAGACTGTCGTATTTGATGGCTGCCATCTGGTTATCTTTTTCAACTTTATTTCCTAAAGAGTTTTTAAGATTCACCATACTTTTGTTGATATTTTCAGCAAAACGGTCCTCCGTCCAGAAATTCCCTACCCGTTTCCATACAGACAATTTTGGGGTATGAACGTACCAGATAATTTTTGTTTTTTCAGCAGAAACAGGTTTAAATTTAACGTCAACCAGTGTGGGATTTTCATTTTCGTCCTCAAAAAGCTGATATTTCAGGGTTTTGTTAGGGTTCTCATATCTGATGAACATTTCTCCGTCGGTATCATTTTTAGGATCTACATAGCTGATCGCACTTCCCTGCCCTTCGTAAGGCGTATAATAGTCGATATCTATTGATTGTGAGCTTGTAAAAAAGTTATTCCATCTTGTGAAGTTCTGCAGGTTATTAAACTGGGCAAAAACTTTATCTACGGGATAATCAATCTCTTTTTCAATGGTGAAATTTTTACTTTCGTCCACAAAATAGTACATGGAAGCAGCATAAGCTCCTCCCAACAATATAACGATAAAAGTTAATATCTTAAAAATACGCATCGCACAAAAATAGTATAAATAAAAAGAGTGAACAATATGCTGATCACTCTGATTGTATGTTTAACAATAATTAACCTGGTTACAGGTTGGAAGCTGGAGGAGGGATGCCGAAGGTTACTATCTGACCGAAATCGTTAGCAGACCTTTGATTGAAAATTCTTAAGCTGATCAAATAAACTAAATTTGATATAAAATAAGATTACTGGTTATATCCCGGCTTTAATAGCTTGCAGCATCCAGCATCCGCCTCCCCCTTCTTTTACCCGATATGTGTTCCCGGAGCAATGACGGCGCCTTTTTTAATCACCACAATGCCATCCTGCACAGAATAAGTTCCGTAATCACCATCCGGAATATGTTTCCCTCCAATGATCTTCACGTTATCACCGATATAGCAGTTCTTATCAAGAATCGCTTTTTCTATATAACAGTATTTTCCGATTCCCATATTAGGACGGCCGCCTCTGTCATTAATAACAATTTCTGTTGTATTCTGGTAGAAATCTGCTCCCATCACATAGGAATTCACGATGGTGCTTCCCTTATCAATTCTTGTTCTGTTTCCGATTACTGAATTTTCAATTTTATCTGCCATGATGATACATCCATCCCCAAAAACAGCTTTACTCACGTAGGAACCGTTGATTTTTGATGGAGGAAGCATCCTTGCTCTGGTGTAGATAGGCGAAGAGGAAAATAGGTTAAACTGCGGCAGGTCAAGGCAAAGGTCCAGATTGGCTTCGTAGAAAGATTCTATGGTACCGATATCTGTCCAGTAGCCTTCGTACTGATAGCTTAATGTTTTATATTTCCCAATAGAACTTGGGATGATATCTTTTCCGAAATCATCACCAGCTCCTTCTTCAAACATCTTTTTAAGGATATTCTTGGTGAAAATATAGATTCCCATGGAAGCCAGGAATTCTTTTCCGGCATGTTTGTTTTCATGTGAAACCTCAGATTTCATTCCTTCCAGCATATCATAATCAGGCTTTTCGTAGAACGAGGTGATATTTCCCTCATCGTCTGATTTTAATATTCCAAAACCTGTAGCGTCTTTTGCATTCACGGGAATAGTGGCAATGGTAAGATCTCCTCCGTTTTCTATATGAAAATCCAGCATTTCTCTGAAATCCATCTGATACAACTGGTCTCCGGAAAGAATCAGGATATAGTCATAATCATATTTTTCAAGATGCTTCATGGTTTGACGTACCGCATCTGCAGTACCTTGGTACCAGCTGTCATTTTCTACATTCTGCTCAGCAGCCAGAATATCTACAAATCCCTTGCTGAAGATATCAAAGTGATAGGAATTCTTGATATGTGAATTGAGCGAAGCGGAATTAAACTGTGTTAAAACCAGAATTTTATTAAGTCCTGAATTCAGACAGTTTGAAATAGGAATATCCACCAGTCTGTATTTTCCTGCGATAGGCACAGCCGGTTTTGATCTGGAATACGTTAACGGGAATAGCCTTGTCCCTCTGCCTCCTCCTAAAACAATGGAGATTACATTTCGATTCATAAATATTTTGCGCTTTTTTTAAATTTATTAAGTTTACTGTTCGGTTCTTAGTGTTTACTGCTACTTTAAAGCATTCTTTATTTTCATATTTCAGATTTGAATTGACTATTACCACTTCATATTCTCCCTTATCATTAAGCTGTTTAACCTGTTTGTCCACATCATCAACAGGAATATTGTGGTCTCTCAATTTATTTCTGAACATTTTATTTACAATCAGCACATCCATTACCTCTGCGCTTTTCATCGCAAAATCTTCTATATCCTGATGATATTTTGCTTCCCAGCCTTTACCATATTTCCTGGTGATAGCGGCCAGTGTTTTTTTATTTGCCCTGTTTATCTTTTTTTCCAGTTCGTCATCAATAATACATCCGCCGGCATCTACTGTTTTTATTTTCCATTTTTCAGAAATACCATTGGCCGCTTCTTCTCCATATCGATCTTTAAGACCAGCCCCGTATAGCCAGAAATAACCATTACGGAGTCCATCATCTTCTTTTTTACAGGAAGAGAATATAATTATTAGCAACAGAAAGGAAAAAAGCTTTCTCATATTTAGCTATTATATAAAGCTATGTATTTTTCTGCAGATTTCTCCCAGGCAAAATCAAAATTCATGTTGGCATGGATAAGTTCTTCCATCATCCCTTTTTGATTATAAATGGCCATCGCCCTATTC
This sequence comes from Chryseobacterium culicis, assembly GCF_900108365.1. Classification (GTDB taxonomy): domain Bacteria; phylum Bacteroidota; class Bacteroidia; order Flavobacteriales; family Weeksellaceae; genus Chryseobacterium; species Chryseobacterium culicis. Next base: position 877,752 of record NZ_FNWQ01000002.1, read on the forward strand.
ATTGCATGTACTATATCATCCACGCCCGGATACGTGAAATTCAGTCCTGCTCCACCGGTTGAGATATCTTCTACAGTATCTCTGAGACCTCCGGTATATCTTACCACCGGAACAGTTCCGTATCTCATGGAGTACATCTGATTCAATCCGCAGGGTTCTACTCTGGAAGGCATCAGAAGAAAATCTGCCGAGGCATATATTTTATGGGAAAGATGTTCTTTATATCCCAGATCCAATGCAAAATTGGTATAGGTATAGTCGTATTCTTTCAGTTTATTTTCAATATAGGTATTTCCTGAGCCGAGAATCATAATATTTAAAGCTCCGTAGCTTTGTTTAATGCTTCTCCAAACCACATCCGGCAGGAAATCTGCTCCTTTTTCCGTAGCGAATCTTCCGATAAAGGCAAACAGAGGCAGTTCTGGCCTCAATCCATATTCTTTACAGAGCTTTTCTTTATTTTTCTTTTTTTGAGCGACTGCATTTTGGATGTTAAAATTAAAATCCAGCATCGGATCAGTCTCAGGGTTCCATACTTCGGTGTCAATACCGTTGATAATTCCATAGGCCTTTCCGAATTCCTGACGAACCAGACTTTCCAGTCCGCGGAAGCTTATGAAAAGTTCTTCAAGATAGCCTTCAGAAACGGTTGTAAAAGCATTGGCACATTTAATCATACTTGCCAGCGGATTCATGAATCCGTTCCAATCCATCAATCCCCATTTGTATGGATCAAATGAAGGCATATATTGTGCCATATTCCAGCTCATCATCCCCTGATATTCTCCATTATGAATGGTTCCTATTGTTTTTACGCCTTTTAAGAATTCAAATTCATAACAATTTTCTATCATAAAAGGAACCAGCCCGGTATGATAATCGTGGCAGTGAAGAACATCCGGACGTATTTTCATAGCAGAAAGCCAATGCAGCACACCATGCTGAAAAGCGATGAACTGGAAATTTTCATCCTGATATCCGTAAGGATTATCCCGGTCTAATAATCCGGGAATTTTCACCATATACAGCTCAAAACCCAAAACGTTTGTTTTTTCTTTCAACACCTGAACCTGCAGCATATTATGCGCCTGATGAATAAACCCGTCAAAAACCAGTTCAAATTCATGATCATAAACAAAGGCTTTATTGTACCAGGGCATCACTACCTTGGCATCTATCCCTTTTATTTTGTTCTGATATTTCGGGAGTGCTCCCACTACATCTGCCAGACCGCCTACTTTTGCTACAGGATAACATTCTGTACTTAAATGATAAATAACCATTCTTTATCTCTTGTGTTTAATTCTATGTAATTTATACTTTTTATCTTTCTTCTGTCTTAAAATAATTCCTGCCAATGGCGGTAACTTGATCGTCATTGTTTTCGGATAGCTCCTCCATTCTTCGTATTTTTCCTCCAGGATTTCAGGCGCTGCTCCGCTTCCGCTGTATTTTTCATCATCTGAATTTAAAACAGTCTCCCAGTGTGTTCCGGCAGGAATTCCAATTTTATAATCCAATACTTTGGGCGCCAGATTTAAAACAACCATCAATACATCTTCTTTTCTTTTACCTTTTCTCAGGTAGATGTAGACCGAGTTTTCCAGATCATCAGCTTCTACCCATTCAAAACCATGCCTATCAAACTGATTTTCATAAAATGCAGTTTCTGATGTGTACAGATGATTCAGATCTTTTACCATCTCCTGCATTCCTTTATGAACAGGATATTTGAGTAAATGCCAGTCGAGACTTCTGGTAAAATTCCATTCACTGGTCTGTCCAAATTCATCACCCATGAAAAGAAGCTTGGCTCCGGGGTGGGTATACATATATACGTACAGGGCGCGCAGATTGGCAAACTTCTGCCATTCGTCCCCTTTCATTTTATAGATAAGGCTTGCCTTTCCGTGTACGACTTCATCATGTGACAAAGGCATCATATAATTTTCATTATACATATACATAGAAGCGAAGGTCAGCTTATGATGATGGAATTTACGGTTGTCAAAATCTTCTTTAAAATAATCTAAAGTGTCATGCATCCAGCCCATCATCCATTTCATACCAAAACCTACGCCGCCATCATGTACGGGTTTGGTAAGCATAGGAAAATCTGAGCTTTCTTCTGCTATGGTGATGATATTATCTCCAAATTCTTTGTAAACGGCAGTATTAAATTCCTGCAGAAAGGTTTTCGCCTCAAGGTTTACGTTAGTTCCATATATATTAGGCTCCCACTCGCCTTCATTTCTTGAATAATCGAGATGAAGCATTGAGGTAACTGCATCTACCCGCAATCCGTCTGCATGGTAACGGTCCAGCCAGAACATTGCATTGGAGATGAGAAATGATTTGACTTCATTTCTTCCATAATTGAAAATATATGACTTCCAATCCGGATGAAAGCCTTTTCTCGGATCTTCATGCTCATAGAGGTAAGAACCGTCAAAGCGGTGAAGACCGTTAGCATCGCCCGGAAAATGAGACGGAACCCAATCCAGAATAACACCTATTTCATTTTTATGCAGTTCATCAATAAGAAACATCAGATCCTGTGGTGAGCCGAAACGGGAGGTGGCCGCATAAAACCCTGTGATCTGATATCCCCAGCTTGGCTCATAAGGATATTCCATTACGGGCATAAATTCTACATGGGTAAATCCCATCTCTCTGATATAAGGGATCAGTTTTTTGGCGATATCCCTGTAATTCAGAAAACGCTGAGGCTGATCAGCCTCTCTCACCCAGGATCCGAGATGAAGCTCATAGACTGACAGAGGAGCATTCAGCGTATTTTTTTGCCATCGGCTGTCCATCCACTCCTTATCATCCCATTCATACCATGTGGTAGATACCAGCGAGGCTGCCTGAATATTTTGTTCCCAGCTCAATGCATACGGATCACTTTTTTCCAGAATTTCTCCCGCAGGAGTTTCAATAGCATATTTATATAATGTACCCCAGGTTAGTCCTTCAATAAACCCTTCCCAAATCCCGGATTCGTCCCATCTGGGAAACAGAATATGATCTTTATGATTCCAGTTATTAAAATTTCCGATCACGGAAACTTTCTTTGCATTAGGTGCCCATACTGAAAAATATACTCCTTTCACGCCGTCTTTCTCCGCAGAATGTGCTCCAAATTTACCGTACAGCTTATAATGTCTACCTTCTTTGAAAAGATACACATCATGATCGGTGAAAAGCGTGTAGGTTTTAACAGAATTCATCAAGATCAGTTTATATTTATAATTTTCCTGAAACTACGAAAAATACTGACAATAGCCATTAAAAAATCATCAAATAATTATCAATATCAATTCGTGTTTTGTCTTTCTATCAAATATATCATTTTTTACCTCACATTTTTATGATTTCAAAACAATCTTTTTTATAAATTTATCATCACTATTTTATTAAACACATACGATGAGGTTTGAACTTTATACAGAAGAAAAAGACGACAGACCGGTATTTATCACCGGAAATTTCAACAGCTGGAATCCCAAAGATTATAACTTTCAGCTCAAACAGACCGATTCCTCCCATTATTTTATAGAAATTGATGACCAGATTCTTGCCGATGAAATTGATTACAAATTCACCAAAGGAGGCTGGGAAAATGTTGAGCTGGACCAATATGGAAATATTACACCCAACCGAAAAGTACAAAAGTCTGACAGCAAAACTTCTGATACTGTAAAAAAGTGGAGATTAAACTGGGGTCCGTTCAAAGAAGAATATTATCCAATAGCAGAGGTTATTTCTGAAAATTTTTATATCCCGCAGCTTGACCGCCACCGTAAGGTATGGGCCCTGCTGCCTTATGACTATCATACCACTGATAAGCGGTATCCGGTTCTATATCTTCAGGATGCGCAAAACCTGTTCAGTGAAGGCAGTGGATTCGGGAATTGGGAAATCGACAAAAAGCTTTCTATCCTTGCAGAATACGGCCGCGGAGACCTTATTATCATCGCCATAGAGCATGGAAGCGAAGAAAGAATCAAAGAATATATTTTTGATAATGATCATGTAGCCAACGGCTCGGAAGGAAAAAAATACATCCGCTTCATTGCAGATACTCTGAAACCTTATGTGGACGAAAATTACAGAACCAAAAAAGACCGCGACAATACCGGAATCGGAGGCAGTTCATTAGGAGCACTCATCAGCATATACAGTGGGTTTCTTTATCCTGAAGTATATTCTAAACTCCTGATCTTTTCTCCTTCTCTTTGGGTAGAACCGAATAACAACTTTCCTATGATGAGCTTCAGAGTTCCTTTTAAAACTAAAATTTATCTGTACGGCGGCAGCCAGGAAGGATCCAAGATGGTCAAAAGAATTCACATTTTTGAAGAGTACCTGAAAAGATGGGAAGAGAAAAAGCTTTTTGATTTTGAGTTTAAAACCAATATAAATCCAGAGGGCACACACAATGAATTTTACTGGTCGCAGGAGTTTCCGAGGGCGATAGAATGGCTGTTCTATGACAATACGGAAAATCCTGTAGAAGTAAAACCACAACAGCAGAGCATCAAAGAATAAGCCTGAAAATTGCTTAAGAAATTCTCAGAAAGCAATGCAGGACACAAGAGAAATACAACATCTACTTATGAAACTGATCAATAAAAAAAACAAAAATTACACTCAGGTTTTCCATCTATTCACCGAAGAAGAATGGGCTAAAACCGGTAAAAATTTCAATAAAAATATAGCCACTTTTTTCACGGGAAAAAAATATGAGGTTTTTGTGAATGCCCATGAAGAAGGAATTACTTATTTCATTGGGTTAGGAAAATCTGGCCTGCAGAATTTTGAAATCCAGCAGGTGGCTGCCAAATTCTCACAATCCCAGAAAGAAAAGCTCCAGGCAGTCCCCACGCTGGCACTGGCCGATTTCATGAATGAACAGCAATTCGAAGAATTGATTAAAGGCTTGCTGGCAGGTACCTATAATTATCCTTTTGATAAAAAACATGTATTCTGGAATCCGAAATTTGAACTGCATTTTGAAAATTTAAGCCAGAAAAAATTAGATCATATCAGCCATAAAACAGAAGCTTTGATTAACGGACAGACGGCCTGCCAGGAATGGCTGAACAAACCTGCCAATATGAAAAAACCGGAAATCTTAAGTGCATATCTTAAAAATCTGTCTAAAAAATATGATCTAAAATACACGGTCTTCAACAGGAAGAAATGTGAAGAACTGGGATTGGGAGCCTATCTGTCCGTTAATCAGGGAAGTGCTTACGATGCCGCTTTTACCATTGTAGAATATAAAACAACGGTTAAAAATGCCAAAACCTTCGGGCTGGTAGGCAAATGTATCTTGTTTGATACCGGAGGGATATCAATAAAAAGTTCTGCCAATCTTCATTATATGAAATCTGATATGGGAGGTGCTACAGCGGTTATAGGAACATTAATTTATGCCGCAGAAATGCAGCTTCCGGTAAACATCATTGCTGTGCTTCCTATTACGGACAATGCTGTTTCCGAGAAAGCCCTTCTTCCGAGCGATGTAATTACGGCTTACAACGGAAAAACCATCGAAGTGCTTGATACGGACGCAGAAGGCCGGTTAATTCTTGCAGACGGACTGTCTTATCTTTCCAAAAACTACAAAACAGATTTCCTGATTGATCTGGCTACTTTAACCGGAAGCTCGGTAAGAATGTTTGGAGATACCTGCGCGGCCATGTTCTCCAATAATGAGGAATTGAAAAATAATCTCATCAAAACAGGAGATCTAACCAATCAGAGACTTTGGAATCTTCCATTATGGGAGGTATGGAAAGACGATATTCAGTCAGATGTGGCAGACATGAAAAATATCTCCTTAAAACCAATCGGAGACTGTATTATTGCTGCAAAATTTTTAGAGCAGTTCACTGAAAACCACCCTAAATGGGCACATTTGGATATCGCGGGCGTTGCTTTTGGGAATGTAGGCTATGCCAGAGAAAAAGCAGCAACCGGTTATGGAGTTCAGCTCCTCGTGAATTTAATTGAAAATTATCACTAAAAATTAGTTTTTTACAAAAAAACTCTGTATACTTGATTAGTGGATTTTCAAAACCGCACAATATTCCATTATTTACTATTAATAAAATAATAAATAAATGCTTTTATTTTTGAAAATTCACTACATCTTAAAAAACATTATATGGAGAAGAAAACTATTGTGTGTATTTCGTGCTATTACAAAGGCTACGATTTTATGGACGAAATGAAGAAGCTCGGCCATACAGTCATCCTCGTCACATCAGAAAACCTCAAAGAAAAAAATTGGCCCTGGCATGCTATTGATGAAACGTTTTATATGCCTGAACTGAAGCCGTCTGTGTGGAACCTGGAGCATCTTATCCAGGGATTTTCCCACCTGATGAAAACCAGAAAAGTAGATGCGGTAGTAGCTTTGGATGATTATGACGTAGAAAAAGCCGCATTAATCAGAGAAACATTCCGTATTCCGGGGATGGGCCAGACTACCCACCGGTATTTCAGAGATAAGCTGGCCATGCGCCAAAAAGCAAAAGATTCCGGGATCAGCGTTCCTGAATTTACCGCGGTATTCAATGATGATGAAGTGAACGAATTCACAGACCGCGTTCCGGCACCATGGGTATTGAAACCGCGATCAGAAGCATCCGCATCAGGAATCAAAAAAATAACTTCCAGGGAACAGCTTTATGAAGCGTTAGAAGCATTGGGAGAAGAACGTCATCTCTTTTTACTGGAAAGTTTTAAGCCCGGAGATGTTTATCATGTAGACAGCCTAACTTTTAATAAAAAAATTGTATTCACTTCAGCCTCTAAATATCTTGCTCCTCCTATGCAGGTTTCCCATGAAGGCGGAGTATTCAGATCCAAAACGCTGGGCAGATATTCTGAAGAGTTTAAAGCATTAGAAGAAATTAACGCCCGCGTACTTTCTGACTTCGGACTTATAAATGGGGCTACTCACACAGAGTTTATCCGTGGGAAAGAAGATGGCAAATGGTATTTCCTTGAGACCTCTTCAAGAGTTGGCGGAGCACATATTCCGGATCTTGTGGAAGCTTCAAGCGGCATCAATATATGGAGAGAATGGGCGAAGATTGAAGATGCGCTTCTGAGAGGCACTGATTATGATGTTTCAACCCCCTCAAGCTACTATTCCGGACTAATTGTAGCATTGATCAAAGATAAAGAACCTGACTATAGTAATTTTGAGTGTGAAGAAGCTGTCAAATTCCTTCCTATAGAATACCACGTCGGGATTGTTTATAAGTCTGATAAAGCCTCCGTTATAGAAGAAAGACTGGATTCCGCGGCAGAGCTGATTCATGCGGATATGCTGAATATCTTACCTCCCAAAAGTACCAAGCTCAGCTCCTGAATCAGGCAGTATGCTATTGATATACAAAATACTAGCAAATTCATACTAGGTAATTGAGTGGAGAATCCTTTCCGAAACGTAATTTAAAAAGCCTTAATTCAAAAAAAACACGAGAATAGGATAATTATCAGTTCATTGACCCATGCGATGCCAATCAACCGGATATTGAAGAAAAGATCAGCTCGGAGGAATTGAACTTATCAAATTAATACAATTAAACACAAAGAAATGCCTCATATAGAACATACAGATTATTATTCAAATATATTGGGAACAAGTCTCAAGGTAGAAGTGACCGGGCATTATGGCCATCCTGTCATCATGTTCCCTACTTCCCAGGGACAATACACCCAAAACCATGATTTTCATCTCAATGGAAGCATCAATTGGTTCGTAGAACAGGGAAAAGTAAAGCTTTATAACATACAGACCATCGACAGCTGGAGTTTTTACGATGATAAAATTTCTCCCCAGCAAAGAATAAGAAACTACGAACGGTATGTACAGTTTCTCATTAAAGAATTTGTGCCTTATATCCAGAAGCTTCACAAGACTCATCGAGTAGCAGTTGCAGGAGCCAGTTTTGGCGGATATCATGCCGCTAATTTTGCATTCCGGTTTCCGGATGTGGTTTCTCATCTTTTTTGCCTCTCCGGAGCTTTCAGTATCAGAAATTTCATAGACGGCTATTCTGATGATCTGGTGTATTTCAACTGTCCCAGAGAATTTGTAAGAAATGATGAAGCCTGGAAATACAAACATATGCATATTGTACTGAGCACTTCTGATCAGGACATCTGCAGAGAAAAAAACGTAGAAATGGCGGAAATCTTAAGACTGAAAGGCATAGACTTCTGGTACGACGAAAGAAAATGGATAGGCCACGACTGGCCTTTATGGAGAATGGTCTTCCCGACCTTTATAGGAGCTTTCTTCTCTTAGCACAACAAAAAACAAATAGAAAAAAATATATCCATCTTAAAAACAAAAATTATGACAAAAAAAGTAGGAATTCTTTTCGGTATGGAAGATACATTTCCCTGGGCATTTATTGACAAAGTGAACGAGCTTGGAGGTGGAGAAATCGTGGCTGAACCCGTTACTATTGACAAACTTGAACAGGGAGCAGATTATGGCTATGCAGTGATCATCGACAGAATTTCGCAGGACGTTCCCTTTTACAGAGCTTATCTGAAAAATGCAGCACTTAACGGCACCTATGTGATCAACAATCCATTTTGGTGGAGCGCAGACGAAAAGTTTTTCAACAATGCCCTGATGTCTAAACTGGGAATTCCTCTTCCTAAGACCGTTTTGCTGCCATCACATGAAAGACCGGACAATACTTCAGAAACTTCATTCAGAAACCTCAAATTTCCGCATGACTGGGAATATATCTTCAATTATGTAGGATTTCCGGCATACATGAAGCCTCACGACGGTGGCGGCTGGAAGAGTGTTTACAGGGTGGAAAATCCGGATGATCTCTGGAATAAGCTGGGTGAAACGGAACAGCTGGTCATGATGGTACAGGAAGAAATTGTTTTTGACGACTATTACAGAGTGTACTGCCTGGGCAGAAAATATGTCCACATTATGCCTTATGAACCGAGAAACGCCCCTCATTTAAGATATGCCACCACTCATCAGACACAAGGAAAAGAGCTTGAAAAATTGCTGAAAACCATTCATGACTATACCATTACAATGAATGAAGCTTTGGGGTATGATTTCAATACTGTAGAGTTTGCTGTGAGAGACGGTATTCCTTATGCCATCGACTTCTGTAATCCGGCTCCGGATGCTGACAGAAATTCTGTGGGAGAAGAAAACTTTGCATGGATTATAGAGCATGCAGCCAAACTGGCTGTAGAAAAAGCTAAAGAATACGTTCCGGGGAAACCGAATATTGCCTGGGGAACCTTTGTGAAGGATTCCATTAAATAACATTGAAAAAAAATAAAAAAACACAATAAAAAATGCATCATCAGTTTACTATTGGAATTGAAGAGGAATATCAGATCATTGATGTTGAAAGCAGAGATCTTGTTTCTCACGTTTCAAAAATCATTGAAGGCGGCAAAGCTGTTCTGAGCGAAAACTTAAAGCACGAAATGCACGAATCCATGATTGAAATGGAAACCGGAATCTGCCAGAATATTCAGGAAGCAAGAGCAGAATTAACGAATTTAAGACGTCACCTTATCAATACCGCCCACGAGCAGGGGCTACGTGTTTCAGGAGGCGGTACTCACCCATTCTCGCATTGGTCGGACAATAATATCACTCAGGGAGAAAGATATATTAAGATCGTAGATGATATGGGAGATGTTGCCCGCGAAAACCTTATTTTCGGACTGCATGTTCACATTGGAATTCCCAACCGTGAAGAGGGCGTGAGAATTCAAAATGTAATGCGCTATTTTCTTCCTCACGTGTATGCGCTTTCTACCAATTCACCATTCTGGATCGGTAGATATACAGGCTTTAAATCATACAGACAGGAAATCTTTGTCAAATTCCCAAGGACCGGTATTCCGAGTTATTTTAACTCACTGGCAGAATTTGACAGCTATGTAGATCTTCTGGTAAAAACAGGAACTATCGACAATGCTAAGAAAATCTGGTGGGATCTTCGTGTACACCCATTCTATCCTACGATTGAATTCAGGATCTGCGATATGCCTCTGAGAATAGATGAAACGGTATGCCTGGCAGCCATCATGCAGAGCCTCGTTGCTAAAATTTATAAGCTTCATCAGCAGAACCTGAGCTTCAGAAGCTACAGAAGACTTCTTTTGAATGAAAATAAGTGGCGCGCTTCCAAAAGCGGTATAGAAGCTCATCTTATTGATTTTGGAAAAGAGGAATCCGTACCGTATCCTCATTTATTAAAAGAACTTTTAGAGTTTATTGATGATGTCGTAGATGACTTAGGATGCCGTCACGAAGTAGAATATGCATGGAAAATCCTGGAAAACGGAACCGGAGCAGACCGACAGCTTCAGATCTTCAAAGAAACCGGTGATCTGACGAAAGTAGTTGATTATATGATCTCTGAAACAGAATATGGCATCACTCATGGTGAACCTGCTTCCTAAATATTTTTGGTAACTTTGCAAAAAATATGATGTAATGAAAGATATTCGAATTGCGCTGCTGGACATGAACAACAATCATGTGAATCAAGGCTTCAGAAACATTAAAGAGATTTCCGAAGCATTTCAGCAGCACTCTGAAGAAAATGTGGTCATCAAGACATTTGATGTGAGATTTAAAGATGAAATGCCTGAGATTGGAGATTTTGATATTTTTATTTCTTCCGGCGGACCGGGAAATCCACATCGTGAAGGTCATGACTGGGAAGACAGATTTGCCCATTTTCTAGACGCTGTTCTGGAACATAATACCTACAATGAAGATAAAAAATACCTTTTCCTGATCTGTCATTCTTTCCAGCTGGCAAGCATTCACTGGAATCTGGGAAATATCTGCAAAAGAAAGTCTTACTCTTTCGGAGTAATGCCTGTTCACAAAACGGATGAAGGTAAAGAGGAATTTTTATTTAAAAATCTTCAGGATCCTTTTTATGCAGTAGATTCCAGAGCGTATCAGTTTATAGAGCCGAATCATAAACGTTTTGAGGAACTTGGAATGACCGTTATGGCAATAGAAAAATTCCGTCCCCATATCAATCTTGAAAGAGCAGTAATGGCAGTACGCTTTTCGGAAGAAATATTCGGAACCCAGTTTCACCCTGAAGCCAATCCTGAATCTCTGATCGAAAATCTGAAAGATGAAAAAAACAGGGAAGCCATGATTGAAAACTTCGGAATGGAGAAATATCTTGAAACGATGGACAGAATAGATGATGAAGACAAAATTATCCTGACCAGAAATCAAATCCTTCCGAGATTCCTTCAGTTTGCAAAAAAAAACATTTTGAAAGAAGCTGAATCTTTGGCTTAAAAAAGCCGGAAGCTGGAGGAAGAATGCCGGAGGTTATTATTGGTTAGGAATACTAACGATCCTTTTATTTGTGGACAGTACATATTTTCAGGCCTCAAAACTTCCCTCTTCCAGCTTCCAGACAATAACAATCGGGCAGAAATGCTCGATTTTTTTAACATCACAAAAGAAAAAAAATAATGATTCCAAAATACAGAAAGCAATTTAATGATGAGTTTTCGGATGAAAAGTACAGTCAGTTAAAGGATATTTTGCTGCAAAAAGGAGGCATAGCCCCTACTTTCAGAATTTCCGAAAGTCCTATTTTTCTGACCAAAGACTTTGAGGCAAAATTAATAGACGCCAGCGAAAGCATCATCAGCCAGATTAAGACAATGCCGTCAGACTTATTGCAAAAAGCGATCCCCGATAACTGCAGGGTTCCCAATGATACAGATCAGCCCCATTTTTTCACCATTGATTTTGGAGTCTGCAAAAGTGAAAACGGAGAAATAGAACCTCAGCTGATAGAGCTTCAGGCCTTCCCTTCTCTCTATGCTTTCCAGAAAGTATATGAAGAAACATTCTGTGAGGTCTATCCATTTCTTTCTGAAATCAAAAATCCACTGCCTCAGGAAACTTTTAAAAATTATTTGAAAGAGTTAATCTTAGGCGATGAACATCCGGAAAATGTAATTCTGCTTGAAATATTCCCGGAAAAACAAAAAACTGCCATTGATTTTGCTTTAACAGAGAAATTATTGGGGATAAAAACAGTTTGTCTTACCAAAGTAAAAAAGGAAGGCAGGAAACTCTATTATGAAAACAATGGAAAACGGATAGAAATTAAAAGAATCTATAACCGTGTCATATTTGATGAGCTTGATAATATTCCTGATCTTGTGACAGAGTTTAACTTCCGTGAAGAGGCTGATGTCAAATGGATCACCCATCCCAACTGGTTTTTTAAAATATCCAAGTTTCTTTTGCCTTTACTGAAGCATCAGTTCGTTCCGAAGAGTTATTTTCTGCATGAATTTCCTGAGCACGAAAACCTCGAAGATTTTGTGTTAAAGCCACTATTTTCATTCGCGGGAAGTGGCGTTAATCTGAATCCAACAAAAGAAATAACCGATGCCATTCAGGACAAGGAAAATTATATTCTGCAGAGAAAGGTAATGTATGAACCTGTCTTTGAAGACATCAATGGCGAGTTCTCAAAAGCAGAGATCCGTTTACTGTATATCTGGAGAGAAAATGATGAGCGCCCTATCCTTTTGGAAAACCTTGGAAGAATGACCAAAGCCGCCATGGTAAATGTAGATTTTAATAAAAAAGATGCCATCTGGATTGGAAGTTCGAATGCTTTTTTCGCAGAAGGATAAGATTCATTTTTAATGATCATTTGAAATAAAAAGAGGCTTCGGCTGAACCTTTGGTTCAGCCGAAGCCTCTTTTTATACATCTATTCATCACACTTCTTTTGAACAATAAAATACTTTCAGATAATTATTCACACCAATTTCCTGTAATTTCAAACACTCGTCAACAGAATTACAAAACACTGGTTTTCAACGAACAAATGTATTGTAGTGCAATTGTAGTAGAGATTATTCTGTAAATTTATTTTACTTTCGCTCAAGAATTTTCCGGAAATTTCTATTTGTACATTATAGTAAAAAATTCAATTATAAAATCTTAAAATTATGCGAAGTTTAAAAAACATATCAGTTGCTTTATTGTTTTTATCTTTTTTATCAAGCTGTAATAATCCAAAGAAAAATGAGAGCTCAGATTTTGACAATTATTTGGATGCCCTGGTACAGCCCGTAATGGAAAAGAATGATATTCCTGGGGTAAGCATTGCCATAACAGTAAATGGGAAACATACTTTTTTCAATTACGGACTGGCTTCAAAAGCAGACAAAATAGAAGTTACCAATACAACTTTATTCGAACTGGGTTCCGTAAGCAAGACGTTCACGGCTACTTTAGCCAGTTTATCACAAGTGAATGGGACACTTAACTTATCTGATCCTGTAAGCAAATATATGCCCGAAATTAAAAACCCAGCTTTTGACCAGATAAAGCTTTACCATCTCGGAACGCATACAGCCGGTGGATTTACATTGCAGTTACCTGATGAAATTACTAATAATGAGCAGCTCATTAATTACTATAATGCATGGAAACCAGATTACCCTGCAGGTACCCAAAGAATGTACACCAATCCGAGCATTGGTCTTCTGGGTGTTATTGCCGGAAAAACATTCAAACAGCCTTTCACCAAAGCAATGACCCAAAATGTTTTCACTAAAATGGGTTTGAATAATACTTTTTATGAAGTACCTGCTGAAAATATGAGTCAATACGCATTCGGTTACAGTAAAAATGATGAGCCGATCCGTGTAAACCCGGGAGTTCTGGCTGATGAAGCTTATGGAGTGAAATCATGCACACAGGATATGATTACTTTTATAGACGCCAATATGGGAATTGGAAACATTGACAGTAAATTATCCGCAGCCATAATGAATACGCATACCGGATATTTTAATACCACAGAAATGACTCAGGACCTGATTTGGGAACAATATAATTATCCGGTTACACTGGAACAGCTTCAAAAGGGGAATTCCGCGGATATGGCTTTCAAACCTAATTCTGTGAAGGAAATTCTTCCGCATCAGAAACCGAAACTTGATGTATTGATTAATAAGACCGGAGCGACCAATGGTTTTGGAGCGTATGTAATGTATGTTCCTTCAAAAAAGATAGGTATTGTAATTCTTGCCAATAAAAATTATCCTAATGCTGAAAGGATTGATATTGCATATAAAATCTTATCCTATATAGAAAAATCTGAAAAACTATAATAGATTATCCTAAAATGGAGCAGTCGTAAAAGTCAAATTATTTGACTTTTGAGACTGCTCCATTTTCTATTTATTACAATTCTGAAACCCAGGTTCCCAAATCTAAATCAGAAGGTAGATTGAGTTTCTTTTTGAGTCTGTATTTCTTGGTTTCTACCGCTCTTACGGTTACATTAGTACATTGTCCGATTTCTTTATTGGTCATATTAAGCCTTACATAAGCGATAAATTTTAGATCATGGCTGGTAAGTTCTGGATATTGTGAAGTCAGTTTTTCATAGAATTCCGGATACACTTCTTTAAACCTGCTTATGAAAAAAGGGCTATTGTCTGTGGCCATTTTACCGAGATCATTAAGGGAAGTATCTACTTTCTTTTTCAGCTGATCTGTTTCCCGTATTTTTTCAGTGATGATTTTCTTCTGTTCTTCAAGCAGCTGATCTCTTCTTTTATTTCTTTTCCGGATTATAAACACTCCGGCAAGAGATGCTGATGCAACCCCTGTAATGACAGCGATAATAAGATAAAGATGATTCTTCTCCTTTTCCTGCTCAATCGCAAAATTATTCACAACAGAAGCCACTGCTTTTCTTTCTCCTGACTGAATGCTGTCATTGAGTTCAGTATATTTTGTCAGATATTCATTGGCCTTCGGAATATCGTGTAAAGCCAGATAAGTTTCATAAATCTTTTTATAGGTATTGATAATATCTGCACCCCGGTTTATTTTCAGATAGATAGGTAAAGATTCCTGGTAATACTCCAGTGCCTTTGTATACTCTTTTTTCAGAGTATAAAGGTTTCCACGTCTTGTTGCAATGGCTCCGAAAGCGTGGAGCGAGCTGTTATTTTTTACGGCCAGTACAGATGCTTTATTCAGATAATATTCTACAGAATCAAGATGTTGTTTTTTGGATAAGAACTGCTCTGCTATGCGTACATAAATCTTAGGTTCATCGGGAAAATCCCTTACTCCTTTTTTGCGCATAGCATTAATGGAATCAGGCAGTTTTAAATCTTCAAAATTGGACCACTTCCAGATATAGACAAAAAACAAAGAATTTCTGTTCTCTTTTGTATCAGGGGCATGCTTGAGATAATCTATAGATTTATTCAGCTGAATATTAGCCTGGTTGTAAAGTCCCAAAAAGGCATAGTTTCTTGCAATTTCATTACATAATCTTGCATTCAGTCCGTTGTTATTGATCAATTTGAGCTGTTTTGCGGCTTCATCCAGATAGCGGAGACTTTTCTGATGCTCATCAAATGTAGAAAGGGCATTGGCAATATTAATGTTGGCTAAAGCCTCTCCTTCAGGATTATCATGCTCTTTATAATATTGAAGCGCTGCTATATTGTATTGAAATACTTTGTCATACTCTCCTTTGTTTTTACAGATCGTTGTGATACTATCAAGCTTGGCAGGAGTATAGTTTTGAGAATAGAACTGAACATAAAAATAGAGAAAGAAAATAGAGAGTATCTTTTTCATAAAAACCGATCGTCCGGCAAGTTAATAATTTTTATTTTTTATCACTTTTAAAAAAAAGTTAAATGTATTCATCTAATTTTAATGTAACTGACCTGTTATAAAAAAAAACTGCAATACGTTTTTATCCCGTATTGCAGTTTCATTCAGTTGATAAGATTTTTTTTATCCGTTTTTATCATCTTCCAATAATTCTCTTGCCTGATATTCCTGTACCAGATCTATAGCATTGGAAATAACATCGCTCAAAGCCGTAATAAACGTGCCTTCTTCGGCCATTCCCATAGCATGTTTTAATGCTTCTATTTCTTTAGGAATGATCTCGTAGCTTACATTTTTTCCTGCAGACTGCATTCCTTCAATAATAAGTCCATTGATCTCCTCTTCTGTTCTCCCCCGAAGGTGTTTTTCATTTCGGATAATGATATGATCAAACATTCTTCCTGCAATCTTTCCGCATTCTCTGATATCATTATCTCTTCGGTCTCCAACCCCGGAAATAATCCCTATTTTCTTCGTAGACTCCACATTTTTGAGATAGTCTTCAATTGCTTCATAGCCTGAAGGGTTATGGGCAAAGTCAATCAGAACCTTAAAGTTTTTGAATTTAAATACATTGAGTCTTCCCGGCGTAAGCTGAGCACTTGGAATAAAAGTTCTTAAAGAATTAGAAATATCTTCTATTCCAAATCCGTAGAGATAACTTGCTAAACTTGCCGCCAGAACGTTTTCAATCATAAATCTGGCCTTTCCTTCCATCGTGATCGGGAAATCCTTAGCTTTTCCTATTCTGATCTTCCAGTCTCCTTTTTTAATGGTTACAAAACCTTCTTCATAAACACAGGTGATTTTTCCTTCTTTGGCAAATTTTACGATGTGAGGATTATTTTCGTCCATGCTGAAGATGGCTACATTGGAATCGAGATCATTCACGATTTTCATAGAATACTCATTATCCGCGTTCAGGATACTCCAGCCACTCTTCTTCACACTGTCCAGAACAACACGCTTTACCCTGGTAAGATCTTTCAGAGAGTGAATATCATTCATACCCAAATGATCTTCCTCAATATTGGTTAAGACTCCGATGTCACATTGTGAAAAACCTAAACCGGAACGTAAAATTCCTCCTCTTGCCGTTTCCAGAACTGCAAACTCTACCGTTGGATCTTTCAGGATAAATTCCGCCGAAAGCGGTCCGGTAGTATCTCCTTTAGACAACATGGTATTCTGAATATAAATTCCGTCGGAAGTTGTAAATCCTACTCTATATCCGTTGCTTTTTACAATATGGGAGATCAGTCTAGTAGTGGTAGTTTTCCCATTGGTTCCCGTCACCGCAATGATTGGAATGGTAAAAGGTTTTCCTTGTGGATACAGCATATCCACCACAGGTGCAGCGACGTTTCTTGGAAGTCCTTCGCTTGGTGCAAGATGCATTCTGAATCCCGGAGCTGCATTTACTTCGATAATGGCACCGCCACTTTCCTTTAATGGCTGGGTAAGGTTTTCCGCCATCACATCAATACCGCAGACGTCCAATCCGATGATTTTAGAAATTCTTTCCGCCATCGTGATATTTTCCGGATGTACCATATCTGTCACATCAATAGATGTTCCTCCTGTTGAAAGATTTGCGGTTGATTTCAGATAAACCACCTCTCCTTTCTGAGGAACCGTTTCAAGCGTATACTGAAGTTTATCAAGCAGTTCCAGTGTATCTTTGTCTACCTCAATCTCGGTAAGTACATTTTCATGACCATAGCCTCTTCTCGGGTCTTTATTTTCTTTTTCTATGAGCTGCTGAAGGTTCAGTTCACCGTCCCCGACCACATGAGCAGGCACCCTTCTTGCCGCAGCCACCATCTTATTATTGATCACCAGTATACGGAAATCATACCCCGTAATGTATTTCTCAACAATTACTTTTCTTGAGTATTTCTGGGCATGTTCCAGACCAATTTTAGCAGCCTCCCATTCCGTAACATTGATGGAGGAGCCTTTTCCATGGTTTCCATCCAAAGGTTTTAGCACAACGGGATAGCCTATTTTTCTGATCACCGCATCCAATCCCTCTTCGTCTACCACCAGATCTCCTGTAGGTACCGGAATAGCCGCATCGTGAAGCATTCTTTTAGTCAGCTCTTTGTTGCAGGCAATATCCACAGCAATAGAACTTGTTTTTCCTGTAATGGTAGCCTGAAATCTCTGCTGATTCACTCCATATCCAAGCTGTACCAGAGAATTGGTTCCCAGCCTGATCCACGGAATTCTTCTGGAAGCCGCTTCTTCTACAATACTTCCCGTAGACGGCCCCAAACGTACACGCTCTCTGATTTCTTTCAATCTATGAATACATGCAGTAAGATCGTATTCTTTACCTTCTATTAGTGCTTCGGCAATTTTCACCGATTCTTCTGCGGCATAAATACCGGCATTTTCTTCAATATAATTGAAAACTACATTATAAACTCCCGGAGTTTTGGTTTCGCGGGTTCTTCCAAACCCCACATCCATTCCTGCGAGGGTTTGTATCTCCAAAGCAATATGCTCAATGACATGTCCCATCCAGGTTCCTGTTTCCACTCTATGGAAAAAGCCTCCTTCCACTCCTTCTGA
Source organism: Chryseobacterium culicis (assembly GCF_900108365.1). Classification (GTDB taxonomy): domain Bacteria; phylum Bacteroidota; class Bacteroidia; order Flavobacteriales; family Weeksellaceae; genus Chryseobacterium; species Chryseobacterium culicis. The sequence goes on from NZ_FNWQ01000002.1 coordinate 896,077, forward strand.
GCATCGGTGGGTAATTAATGAAGGAATTAATTTTTCAATTCTCTCCCGGAAACCTTCTATTTTATTGGTAGGATAATCCTCCATTTCTTCGAGGTCTAACCTCATCTGTATCAGCTTCTTTCTTCTGATGCTCCAGATGTTCGGACCTCTCAGTGCCTGAATCTTTTCGATTTTCATAGTCTATTGGCATTTTAACATTTAATAATAACTCCTTTCAGAATCAAAGATAATGTAAAACCCTAAAAAAAACCATACCACAATTAAAGATTTGCTAAAAAAAAATTAATTTTAATTAACATTTTTAAAACATTAAAAATCAGCTAAAGATGGCACGAAATTCGCGAATGAATGTGAATTATTTTTTAATTTTGTACAATGATGAAACCTGTTGGAAAATTAATAGTTATCGGAGGCGCTGTAAATAAAGGCAGTTTTGCTGAAACCGATTATGATCAAAATATCGAAAAGAACCTTAATTTTTTTGAGCGTGGGATCTTAAGAAAGATCATCAACGAATCTAAGCACAAGGAAAACTCTGTGATAGAAATTGTTACAACCGCTTCTCAAATCCCTCAGATTGTAGGTTCCGAATACAAAAAAGCATTTGAATTTCTGGGTGCTAAAAATGTCAATGTTCTGGACATCCACAACCGCGAAGAAGCTAATTCTGACGCTATAGTGGCAAGAGCCAACGCTGCCGATGTTATGATGTTCACCGGAGGAGACCAGCTGAGGCTGACTTCTATTCTTGGCGGAACAAGATTTCATGACACAATTCTATTAAAATATCAGGAACAGGATTTTATCTATTCCGGAACTTCTGCGGGGGCCGCCGCTGCTTCGGAAAATATGATCTATCAGGGAAGCAGTTCCGAAGCCCTTTTAAAAGGGGAAATCAAAACTACGCAGGGCCTGGGTCTTATAGATAACGTTATTATAGATACCCATTTTGTACAACGGGGAAGAATCGGGCGTCTGTTCCAGGCAGTAGTAAACAATCCGAGAACTTTGGGAATCGGTCTGGGAGAAGATACCGGGCTTTTTATTCATAATGATGTGATGACAGCGGTAGGATCGGGACTGGTTATCTTAGTAGACGGAAGATTTATTAAAGATACCAACCTTACGAATATCAATCTTGGAGAACCTATTTCTATTGATAACCTAACGGTGCATGTAATGTCTATGAATGATCATTACGATCTTACAACAAAGAAATTAACGATAGAAAATTCTCAGTTTAATCCGATACCACAGGATAAGTAGTACAGGATGCGGACATTCCGGGTTCAGGGTCCCGAGGTTTATCAATGCAGGAGATTCGTTTTTTCAAAAAATACACTCGCTGTACTGCAACCTGGAACCACGAAATCCGAAACTCATGCCAGCACGATGTATGGATAAAATTCCTATCTTTTCCCTGTATTAATAGCCTGGATTCTTATTATTGTCAGTACAAATACAGAATTCCGGAACATAAAACCTATACCTACTATGAAAATTATTATCCACGGCGGTTTTTTCTCAGAAAGCGACCAAAGCCATGAAGTAAAAACAGCTAAACAGGACTCTTTAAAACACATAGCCCAAAAAGCTTTTGACTATCTTACAACACACTCTGCCTTCGACACTGTTGCATATGCCGTTTCACTGCTGGAGAATGATCCTTTATACAATGCCGGTATCGGTTCTCAGATTCAGAGTGACGGGGTTATCCGTATGAGTGCTGCCATTATGAATGGAAACACGCAGAAGTTAAGTGGGGTGATTAATATTCAGAATGTACAAAATCCAATTTTTGTGGCCAAAGATCTTATCAATGAAGATGACAGAGTTTTAGGAGGAAATGGCGCCAAAATCTATGCTACGGAAAACGGGTTTGAGGATTTTTCTACAGAAATTCCCCAGAGAAGAAAAGAATATGAAGCAAAACTTGCTAATGGAGGAAAAGGAACAGTAGGCTGTGTAGCCATTGACAAAGATGGAAAACTTGCTGTTGCTACGTCTACTGGAGGAAAAGGTTTTGAGATTCCGGGAAGAGTTTCAGATTCTGCCACAGTAGCCGGAAATTATGCCAATACCTTCTGCGCGGTGAGCTGTACGGGTGTGGGTGAAGATATTGTAAGCAATGCTACTGCTGCCAAAATTGTAACGAGAGTAACAGACGGGATGAGTCTTCCACAGGCTTTCAGCAAAACTTTTGACGAACTAAAAACTATTGATGGTTTTGCAGGGGCCATTGCTATTGATAAAGAAGGAAATATTTATCATCAGGACTCCTATCCTACCATGGTTTTCGCCAGTTTTGACGGTGAAAATTTTGAAGTCTTTTCTTAATTTTAACATTTTTTTATAGGTTCATTTATTTTTTTGGCACGTATTTTACATTATTGATAACAACAAATTGTAATATTAATACTTAAAAAAATAGAAATCATGGGAAACAAAGCAAAAGGCTTATTAGCTCTATTAGGTTTAGGTGCATTAGCATATTGGAAATATAAAAATTCAAGTCCTGAAGATCAGCAGGCTGTAAAGGATAAAATCAATACAGCAAAAGACAATCTTAACAAATGGGGAAATGATCTTAAAAGCAAAGCCAATGATGTTGCATCTCAGGTTCAGAGCAAAGTGGACGAAGCAAAAACAAAGGCTGAAGATTCATTAAGCTAATTAATAAGAGCAGTTTTTTTTAACATTCATATATAGGAAAAAGTCATCGTAATCATCATTGCGATGACTTTTTATTTATGATTACATGTAAGCTTTTCAGGTTATTCTTTTTTCTCCGCAGCCACGGCAAATACGAGCGGTATTTTATTTCCAAACTGTGGTATTCTCCATTTTCCGGATGCAAATTCCTCTACATGTCTGAAACAAGGGTAAGGTGACCAGTCGAATTCTCTGAAGGTGTTCATAGACATTCCTTTTTTAATCAAATTATCAATAACTTCTGATAAAGAGTGGTTCCACATGACATATTCCTGAACAATAGGTGCAGACTGATCTGCATAGGTTCCTTCATAGGTTTCTACGATGGGCTTTTCATTGAAATAGTTATAGGCAACCTTTGTAAAGTCATCATCAAACATCCAGACAACAGGGTGAAACTCTGCCATGATAAAATTCCCACCCGGTTTTAGAAAATGATTGATAATACCGGCCCATTTTTCAAGATCAGGGAGCCATCCTATTGTACCGTAACTTGTATACACAATATCAAATTTCTGATTCAGGACATTTGGTAGATTGTATACGTCCGAACAGATGAATTGGGTATCCGTATCACATTTTTGGGCAAGCTCTCTTGCCGCATCAATAGCTTTATCTGAAAGATCTATTCCGATCACTTTAGCTCCCATCCTCGACAGTGAAATAGAATCCTGTCCGAAATGACACTGCAAATGCAGAATGGTTTTTCCTTTGATATCTCCAAGAAGCTCAAGTTCTATAGAGTTCAGAGACGTTCTTCCTTTTAAAAATTCATCTACAAAGTAGAAATCGGATTTCAGATGCGGTTCTACTTTTGCATTCCACGAATTTCTGTTTATTTCTAAGTAATTTTCCATGGTTTAAGTTTTAAATTATATTATTCCGGCAACACTAACAACTTTACTGATTATAATTTCTCCATTAATTTCTTCTTTTGCTCGAGAAATTCTTCTTCGGTCAGCACTCCGGCCTCTCTCAGTCTTCCCAACTGTTCCAGCTGATCTAAAGCGCTTGGTTCAGCTGTATTCTGAAAAAATCCTTCTGGACGCGACATGAATTCTCTTACTTTTTCGCAAAACAGCTCAGCATGGTACTTTCCTACTCCGTCAATCTCCACAATATCATCGGTAACCTGGATATCTATAGAAGCTAATAAGAAGTCTTTTTCATATTGTATGGAGCTTATTTTGCTGTAAGAAAAATCCTCCACCATCAATCCGTACATGAATTCTTTATCCACAAAGATCAATCTTCTGTCTGTAGCGGCTAAAATAATATGATGATTGTTTAATTTATTTCTGCCTTCTACCAGATAAACAATTCTTTCTTCCGGTGAAAGGATGTCCGGCAATTCGTGAATTTCTTTTCGGGCAAATATGGTTGGGCTGATGTCGAGACTTTTTAATTCGTCTCTTATTTCGTCAAGTCTTGATTTTTCACTCATGGTTTTAGTTTTTTAATTCAATAAAAACATTAATCTTCTGCGGGAATTACCACAGAAGTGTGTAAGCAATACAGCTTCCAGCCTAAGGTTTCGTACAATAATTTCCCTTCTTCCGTAGCCACTAAAAGATTATTGGTAACGCCTTTGGATAAGGCAATTTTTTCCAGTTCTTTCAATAAAAAAGTAGCAAGTCCTTTTCTTTGATGATTCTTTTCAGTAATAATCCTGTCATACACCGCAATATCATCAATAAGAGAAACACGGCCTATAGAAGCCTGGTCACCATTTTCCGCCAGAATCCTGACAACAAAAGTTGTATTGTACTCAGAGAATTCCAAGTGATAACCTTCTGCAAGACTTATTTCCGGGAAATTCATAGGATGAAAGCAGGTCATCATATATCCCTGTGGCTGCAATTTCCAACGCTCAGGAATTTTGTGGATGAATTCATCGGGAGAAACAGAGACTTTCAGATAAATCCAGGGTTCAATTATTGAGTTAGCAAGCTTGAAGAAGTCATCATTCAGTTCAGGAAATACAAATCTCTCTTTTTGTTTTTCATCGCCTACCGTTACGTGGAAGCCGGATTTATAGGAAACAGGAAAGGATACTTCCCGCGATAAGCACCATCCTTTAAGCCATTTTCCTACAATTTCTGAAGATACTTTATCGGTCATGATTTAGTATTAAAAGTTTATGATAATTGCTCCAGCAGTTTCTTTTTCTGTTCTGCAAATTCTGAATCAGTAAGGATTCCGTTTTCTCTCAGCTTTCCTAATTTTTCCAGCTGACTGAAAATTTCTTCAGAGGAAACTGAAGTACTTTTGTTTGGAGAACCTATCTTTTGCGAAGACTGCGGAGTATTGTAAATATCTTTTATTGTATCATAAAACTTCTCTGCATCTTCTTTATCCATAAAACATTCGAACGCGGCTACTCTTTCATCCAGATGTAATTTAATAACCGGAGATCTTGGATCTGCCACAAAACTTACAGCCTTGATAGTATGATTGGGATAATCATTGATTTTTGCATCCCCAAACATAGCTTTTGATACGGAAATCATTCTTTTGGGTGTTGCTACCAAAATCCCTGCTGCCAGGGTATTTACAAATTGGGCATCCGTAATGGCGATAATCTGCTCTTCTTCCGGGATCAGATAAGGAAGTTCTTTGATTTCTCCTTTAGTAAAGATGGATAGGTTAGCATTCAGCATTTCCAGTTCGTTCTTTATTTTCTGACTTCTTCTTTTATAAACTTCTTTAGAGATCTGGCGGGAGCCTGCACTGATCGCTGCAGGAAGATGCTGTTCTGTAACCGCTGCTGGTTCAGCTTTCTCCTTATTCAGCATTTCGTTGATGTCGCCTATGCTGAATCTGTTGAGGTTGTACAGCAGTTCATCATTGATATCACTTACTTTATTTAAGCATTTATTGCATAAAACATAGCCATCTGAAAGACTGTTCGCTCCCAAAAGCGTATCCATAGATGTTAATTCCTTATTACACAATGCACAAATAGTGTTCATCTGGTTTTTATGTTTAAAAGTTTTTTTGAATGCAGGTATGTGTTTACCTGCCTGAATAACGGTTCCAAATTACAAATTCTGAACCGATTGTAAAGGATAATTGTATTTAAATCTTAGCCTCCATTAAACAGGTCAACCACAAAATTGCTTTTGTGGTTGATTGCTTTTTTTCTGTGTACATAATGCTATTCTCCTAAAAACTCAGCTAGAGAAACGGTTTTCTTTTCTCCGGCCTCAATATCTTTAAAAGTAACGGTATTGTTTTTAAGTTCTTCTTCACCCAGGAAGACCACTTTTTTTATCCCTTTATTCTCTGCGTAGGTAAATTGCTTATTGATCTTTGCATTTTCAGGATATAATTCTGCCGAAATTCCTTTTGCTCTTAGCTGCATAATCAGTTTCAAAGCTTCTGTTGTTTCTTCTGCTCCGGAATTCGCAAACAGATATTCTATTTTAGAGGAGGCTTCTTCAGGGAAAAGGTTCAGTTCTTCCATTACCAGATAAATTCTGTCTAATCCGAAAGAAATCCCTATTCCCGGAATGTTTTTTACGCCAAAAACCTCCGTAAGGTTATCATATCTTCCTCCACCACCTATGGAGCCCATAGCAACCTCATCTGCCTTCACTTCGAAGATAGCTCCGGTATAATAATCAAGGCCTCTTGCAAGGGTTATATTGAATACGAGATTTTGCATATCCACACCAAGGTTCATAGATTGTGTAAGAACATATTCCAGTTCTTCTACGCCTTTCAGACCAATTTCATTTCCTGCAAATTTTTCTTTCAGCTGAAGAAGATTTTCCAGCGCGTCGTCAGATTGGGTAAATAAGAAGTCCAGCTTATCAATAGATTCCTGAGAAATTTCTCTTTCCAACAGTTCTTTTACCACTCCTTCTTTTCCAATCTTGTCCAATTTGTCCAGTGCTACAGTAAAATCAATCAGTTTATCTGTAATTCCTGCATATTCTGCCAATCCGGAAAGGATCTTTCTGTTGTTCATATGAATGGTTACAGGAACTTTGAGGTCTGCGAAAGATTTCAGATACAACTGAACCAACTCTACTTCCTGCAATAAACTTTCGCTTCCTACCACATCCGCATCACACTGATAGAATTCTCTGTACCTTCCTTTCTGAGGTCTGTCTGCTCTCCAAACCGGCTGGATCTGGGAACGTTTGTAGGGAAATGTAAGTTTGCCGTGATTCATCGCAACGAATCTTGCAAAAGGTACGGTAAGGTCATAGCGAAGTGCTTTCTCTGAAATTTGAGAAGTCAGCTTTTGATGGTTTTTATGATCCCAGTCTTCCTGATTAACACCAGAAGTATAATCTCCGGAATTTAAAATCTTAAAAATCAGACGGTCACCTTCTTCTCCGTACTTTCCTGTCAATGTAGAAAGATTTTCAAAGCTTGGTGTTTCCAATGGCTGAAAGCCGAATAATTCAAAATTATTCTGTAAAATATTGATGATGTATTTTCTTCTGGAAACTTCCTGTGCCGTAAAATCTCTCGTCCCTTTTGCTAAACTTGGCTTCATTTGTTGTATGTCATTTTGATAAATGCAAAAATAAGGAATTGAAAGCACTTTTAAGGAAGATAAACAGTAAAGAAGAAATTTATCCGTTCTTTTTTGTAATGGTGATGCCTATATCAACTTGTACCTGGCCATCTTCCAGATCCAAAACATCGAAATTCAATTTTCATTGTAAAAAATTTTGAATCAGAGGATAAAGTCTCAGAAAAAACAAAGTATTACAATGAAATACACACACCTTACATACATGTCTTCCTTTTCACTTTAACCCCAAGAAAAGCAAAATGTTAACGAGCGTAACATCTATGTCATATCACTTTTTTTGCACAAAATATGTTTTGTTTCTAATATTATCCTGTTAAAATTTAATACAAACAAACTTTAAACACACAGAAATGAAAAATTTATTTTTATTGCCATTGGTAATGGTATCATCCATTGCATTCTCCCAAGTTGGAATTAATACAAACACCCCAGACCCTTCGGCTATATTAGATATTAAATCCAGCAACAAAGGTCTTCTTATTCCTAGAATAGCACTAACAGGTAAAACTGACGTTACGACCATCCTAAACCCTGCTAACGGCTTATTGATATATAACTTAAACAAAGCTGGTACTGCCCCCAATGATGTGAGAGCAGATACTTTTTACAAATTTAATACATCAGCAGGGAAATGGCAAACCATGCTAGAGGATGGTTCTATCCCAGCCCAAAATGGCTCTATCATTGCTATTGATGGTAATCTTACTATAGCCCAAGAAATAAGTGTACAAATGTCCAATGATTTTACTACAACAGCCACAAGTCCGGTTTCTGCAGTTCCCATAGGTTATTTAACTAATGAAATTATAGATAACGCCAATACATACACTGGTTCTGCAACCACTAACTCCTTCACTGTTAACGCTGATGGGATTTACCAAGTAACACTAAACTCGCAATTAAGTTTTGATAGTGCTGCTATAGGGTTTACTCATGTAATCGGGATCTGGGATAATACTGATGGTAAGTGGGTAGCGAGAGTTAATGATTCTGCAGCGAGTAGCCTACAGACATATACGCTAATATCAGCTATTAGTATGTTCGCAAGTCATACCTATTCTTTTAGAGTGGGATTATCTGCAGGAACAGCTAGTGTAAAAGCTTTGAGTTCCGGTTCTACTGGTTCCGGTCCTATTACGCAGATGTCTTTTAAACGATTAAAATAATAAAAAGGATTTTAATTTTCATTTTTTATAACACCATATAGGTATTTGTATTTTTGTCAATTTTAGGTAAGTACAGCATGCCAGAAAGTATGCATACTTAATTATATTTAGCTCTGGTTTATATACAGAATCTCCTTCTGATTATATAAACCAGAGCTTTTTTTGTGATACAAAAACTCAAATACTTTCTAAAATCTCCAGAATTTCTTCACCATAATTTTCAATTTTATGCTTCCCGAATCCTTTGATCTCGAGCAGTTCTTCTTTCTTAGCAGGCTTATACTTGGCGACAGACATCAGTTCTTTATTAGAGGATAAAGTCTCAGAAAAAACAATGTGTTACAATGAAATACACACACCTTACATACATGTCTTCCTTTTCACTTTAACTCCAAGAAAAGCAAAATGTTAACGAGCGTAACATCTATGTCATATCACTTTTTTTGCACAAAATATGTTTTTGTTTCTAATATTGCCCTGTTAAAATTTTAATACACACAAACTTTAAACACACAGAAATGAAAAATTTATTTGTATTGCCATTGGCAATGGTATCTGCTATGGCATTCTCTCAGGTAGGAATAAATACTACTACACCAGATCCTTCTTCTATATTAGAAATCCAGTCAACCAACAAAGGTCTTCTTATCCCAAGAGTAGCGCTCACCGGAATAAATGATCTTACTACAATTACTAACCCTGCTAACGGATTGTTAGTATTTGCTACTGCTAATGCAGGTACTGCACCTAATAATGTGGTGAGAAATAATTTCTATAAGTTCAATGCTGACGTCAACCAGTGGCAATTAATAATGGATGACAGTGTACTTAGTAAAATACCCAAAGTTGCAGATCTGATAGGCTTCAATAAAACAGGTAATGATACCACCTGGCTATCGGCAGATTTAAGCGGGGGAGCAAATATCCGCCAGGTCATGTTTGATAAAGTAAATCTGGGTACCAACTACAACCCGTCTACTGGGGAATATACGGCAAGTAAAACCGGATATTATTCTTTTGATATTAATATTACTTTGTCTTCCGGAACCGCATTTCAGAAAAATCTTAGATTAGGTGCCAGTAATCCGTACACAGGGGCAAAGCCAACATCTGTGGGAAATGGAATTTTCAGCTTTTTTTCTGAGCCTTTTGTAAGCGCATATACTGCTGATGGAAGCGGAGTTAATCACCCTGTCACTTTACAATCTAAAGGAATTATATTTATGACACAAGGACAAAAAGTTGTTTTTGTCACAAGATTTATTGATCCAGCGCAATTAACCCTAAATATTGAAGCGATGGGCTACAACCGTGTAGTTAATAATTTCCTGAATGTAACTTATTATTCAAACTAAGATCATTTAGAATCATTTTATAGAAAAGAAACAACCGCTTCAACATAAAAGCGGTTGTTATTTCTCAGCATTTACTTATTATATAAGATAATAAAGTTTATATTTTTTTTTAACCTAACACATCATGTGTGTGTATTTTTTTGTCAATTTTAGGTAAGTACAGCATGCCAGAAAGCATGCATACTTAATTATATTTAGCTCTAATTTATATGCAGGAAACCCTCTGTTTATATAAATTAGAGCTTTTTTAATGGTAAAAAAATCAAATACTTTCTAAAATCTCCAGAATTTCTTCACCATAATTTTCAATTTTATGCTTCCCAAATCCTTTGATCTCAAGCAGTTCTTCTTTCTTAGCAGGCTTGTACTTAGCGACAGACATCAGTTCTTTATTACTCGCGATGAAATAAGTGGGAAGATTATGCTCGCGGGCTTTCTCTGATCTCCACAGCTTCAGTGCATCAAGAATTTTTTCTTCATCTGCGTTTAAAAGTTCGTTATCTGCAGAATATTTGGCTGTTTTGGGTTCTTTTACGATACCCTTTACAGGTTTTAAGTCTTCAAAATACAATATTACCGACCAATACCGCTCATCACTTACAAAAGCCGTTTCTACTTTTATAATCTCATTGCCCTCCAGAAAATCATCCAGCATTTTCTGATCTTTATAGAGGAATTCTTCAGGAATTCTGATTTTAAAAATTTTTACTCTCATCATTTGTGTTTTTACTTATTTTCCTCCCAACAGCAGGATTTCATCTACACGTATTTCCGTGATATAACGCTTCACCCCGTCTTTATCATCATATGATCTGTAGGTAAGCTTTCCTTCTATGGCAATTTCTTTTCCTTTGGGAACATACTTTTCAAAAATTTCTGCTGTTTTCCCGAATGCAATAAGATTGTGCCATTGCGTTTCTTCTACTTTTTCTCCTTTAGCATTGGTGTAATGATCGCTTGTGGCAAGGGATACACTTGCTTTTACATTTCCATTGTCAAAATTTACCATTTCAACTTCTTTACCGGTGTAACCAATTAATGTTACTTTGTTTCTTAGTGACATAAGTTTTAGATTTTTAAAGATTAATAATTCAGATAAGAGACGTTCACTGTTTTTCTCAAATCTCTGTTGCAAAGATTGCGATGTTACCCAGCCACAGTCGGTTATAAACTGTTTAAATTCGTTTGTAGTCGTTTGTAAACGGATAATAATACAAAGAAAATTCCGCAGAAATTTGTATTTACAGGAATTAAAAGCGGGCAATTCCTAATTTAAACTTAAAAAATTCAACTAATAAAAATCCAATTTCAAAATATTTTTCACCCTCAAAAAACATTGAAAAAGAGACCGGTTACAAGGGATTTTTTCTATATAATTTAATTTTTTTTTTGCAAATTTGTAAAAATGTCTGATATGCAAAAAGAAAAACTACGTACAGTAAGAAAGAAGAAAGGATTCACGCAGCAGCAAATGGCTGATGTAATCCCTACTGACGTCTCCAATTACAGCAGAAAAGAAAGCGGTGCTGTATCTATTACACAGACAGAGTGGAACAAGCTGGCCCGATTTTTAGAAGTTCCTGTAGAGGAAATATATGAAGAAGAGGAAGCGAAAATCATTATTGAAAATCCTGTTTTTAATGAAAGTCCTGGAGCAAACATAGGAAACAGTACTTCTTCCGGTAACAATATTGGATATATCAATAATGAATTAAGCATAGAAATTATAAAAACAATGCAGGAATATATTGGCCTTTTGAAAGAAGAAATAAACAGGCTGAAAAAATAGAAAGTCTTTTTTTACAAAACATACTAAAGTCAGAATAGAATATTTCCTATTCTGGCTTTCTTTTTTGGGAAATCCGGTAAAGTAATTTTTAATATTTTCTTAAGTATTTATCCGGAATAATGTTCAGCAATAGTCCTAAATTCGTTTAGGATATTCCGCATAATTTCTTTTGTATGAAAGATCATTTTAAAACTCTCGCAAAATACACCTTATTTTTATGGTGCTCTGTGTTCGTTTCGGCACAAAATAATGGGTTTGATAAGGTTCCTCAGAGTCAGTTTAATCTGAGCCCGTTTGATCTTCAGCTGCCCATTCCTAAAAACAACTCTATCGTTATTATACAAGGACCCGAAGTGCAGAATTTTGCTTCAAAGAATTTTTATTTCTGGCCTCAGGATAAAAGCATACGTTTTTTTTGTTCTTCTGATGGGCAGCCCACCAAAGGATCTCATTATCCCAGAACAGAGTTACGCGAAAAAAATGAATGGCATTTCGAAAATAAGCATACACTGAAAGTAAGAATGGCGGTTTTGCAGCAACCCGGAACCGGAAAAATTATCATCGGCCAAATTCATGGGCATTCCAAAGGTACTGAAGCTTTAAAAATCTGGTGGAATAATGGTGAAATACAGGCTGGATTCAAAGAAGAAGTTAATGATAAAGAAGAAAGAATAACGCTTCTGAAAAATGTTCCTTTAGGACAAATATTTGATTACAGTATTCAACAAAACAACTCTGATGTTCTGGTTACCGTAAACCAGCAGACTGCTTCTTTTCATTTTGGTGAAAGCTGGAAGACAGAACCTGTATATTTCAAGGCTGGTAATTACCTTCAGGACAACAGCTTATCTCCTGTAACCGTAGGCCTCACGGCTATGTATGATCTCAAAATATCAGAATAAAAAAGTACCCAATACAATCATTGAGTACCTTTACTTAATCATGCAACGTAAAATTGGAATTTTGCTTTTGGCATCGTATAATACTCTGAATTACAGAATAATTACCAATATCAAATTTATAAAAAAACACAATTATGTGAAATAAAAATCTTATTTATTTTTAATAAAATAATAGTATTAAAATCATTAAATTATCTTTATTAGTGAATTATTTTAGTAAAATACAGGCAAATACTAACCATCTGACCATAAAAACTATTGAATAAAACAGAAATTAAATCCTCTCAATAATTCATTTTATTTAAAAAATATCTATAAAAATTACATCTTACAAAACAAGACGCAAAGCTATCCATTTACAAACGGATAATTCCGTATCTTTGTGAAAATTCATCTATGAAAAGGAACATCAATATTTTTGAGTTTCCTCTCAATCTGGGGCTTACAAAGAAAGATCATGAGACAGAACCCGGGGTTAGAAAACTTCCGGATTGGCTCAGAAAATTTGATTTTCATAGCAGAATTAACCCCACCAACGTTTACCGGCTGGAAGCTCCGGCCTATTCCATGGATTTTGATGGGGTTTCACGCGTCAGAAATGCAGACCAGATTATAGAATATGCCGAAAAACAGGCAGAATTTATACTCCAAAATTACGAAGAGGATGCCTTCAATATCATTCTTGGGGGTGATTGCAGTATTCTCATAGGGAATGCCATCGCTCTGAAAAATTTGGGAAATTTCGGACTTTTTTATCTGGACGGGCACACAGATTTTATTCCGCCTGAACTCTCGGAAACGGGAGGAGCTGCAGGCATGGATCTCGCCATCATTACCGGAACCGGACATGAAAAACTCACCAACATTCATGGCTTAAAGCCTTATCTTTCTGAGGAAAACATCTTTTGCTGTGGAAATGCAGAAACAGATGATGAAGAATATGTGAGCCAGATTGTCAATTCCGGTATTCATTATTTTGATCTTTACCGTCTCAGGGAAAACGGTTTCAGGAAGACAGCAGAAGACTTTCTGGAAATGGTGAGTAATAAATGCCTGGATGGTTTTTTCATTCATTTGGATGTAGATATTCTGAAAGATGAAATAATGCCTGCCGTAGACAGCAGAACGGAAGATGGAATAAGCTATGATGACCTCAGGGAAATGCTGGATCCTCTGTTGCAGAATTTCTCGTGTTTTGGGATAGAAATTACCATTTTAGATCCAGATTATGATGAAAACGGAACATATACCCGTCCATTTGCAGACCATTTAATTCAAATTATAAAAAAATAAAGAAGAGTACATGAAGAAGAGAATCAAAAGAACATTCAGGGTTTCAAAATATGTAATCTACAAAGAAACGCTTGTTGATTACAAGGAGCATTTCTGGTCTTTTCTGGGTGCATTTTTCGGGATCGGGATTATTGCATTTATCCAGTCTCATACCATTACAGAAACTGAAAATATCTTCCTGATCGGTTCTTTCGGAGCATCAAGTGTTCTTATTTATGGAGCCATACAGAGTCCTCTGGCACAGCCCAGAAATCTTATAGGCGGACATGTTCTGTCTGCTTTGGTAGGCGTTACCGTGTATCAGTTTATCCCTCATATTATCTGGCTGTCTGCACCTTTAGCTGTCGCATTTTCTATTGTACTGATGCAGTATACAAAAACTTTGCATCCGCCGGGAGGAGCTACGGCCCTCATTGCGGTAAGCTCTACAGGGAAAATTCCGGAATTGGGATACTGGTATGTGCTCTCCCCTGTACTGTCAGGATGCATTATTCTTTTGATGGTAGCCTTATTTTTTAATAATATTACCTCCAACAGAAGCTATCCTTCTCACAGCATGTTTAAAAAACTGCTGAAAAAAAGACACACCCATCACCTAAAATAAAGATTATGAATTGTCTGGAATGCGGCGAAAAAATCATCGGAAGGTCTGATAAAAAGTTCTGCAACGATGCCTGCCGGAATGCCTATAATAACAAGCAGAATAAGGATTCAAGCAATCTCATGCGGAATGTGAACAACAGACTCCGTAAGAATTACCGTATTCTGATGGAAATAAATACCGATGGCAAAACAAAAGTCCCGAAATCCAGGCTGGATGGCTTGGGTTTTGATTTCGATTATTTCACCAACCTGAAAGTTTATAAAAACGGCTCTGAATACAAGTTTATTTATGACTACGGCTATAAGCTTCTGGAAGATGATTTTGTACTGATTGTAAAAAATCAGGCGTAAACAGACCCACCACAAATTTATTATTATGAAAGAAGTTGTTCTGATCACCGGCGCCAGCGGTATGATCGCCAAAGAACTGGCAAAAAAAATAGGTAAGGAATATGAAATCCGATTTCTGACCAGAAAGAAAGTGCATGATCACGAATATGAATGGGACATCAAAAAACGAACTGTAGATGAAGCCGCCTTCATCAATGTCTCTCACGTTATTCATCTCGCAGGGGCCAATATTTCGGAAAAACGATGGACTCCCGAAAGAAAAAGAGAACTGATCTCCAGCCGTGTAGATTCTGCAGAATTATTACGAACAACTTTAAGAAAAAACAACATAAAGCTAAAATCTTTTATTTCAGCTTCAGGAATCAATTTTTATGGTACAGAAACTTCAGAAAAAATCTATACGGAAACAGATCCTCCGGGTAATGATTTTCTTAGTGAGGTTGTAGTTTTATGGGAAAGAGCTGCAGATGATTTTAATGAACAGAATCTGGCAGAAAGGGTTGTTAAAATACGAACAGCCGTTGTTCTATCCGAAAAAGACGGAGCTCTAAAGAAGATGCTCTCTCCTATTCAATATTACATAGGCTCTCCACTGGGTACCGGTAAACAATATATGCCATGGATCCATCTGGAAGATATCTGTTCTATTTATGAATTTGCTTTAAAAAATTCCGCAATGGACGGAGCTTATAATGCCGTATCTCCACAGCATGCTACCAATAAGGAACTGACAGAAAAGATTGCACAAGTACTTGACAGGCCTTTATTTATGCCAAATGTTCCCGGATTTTTGCTGAAATTGATCTTCGGAGAACTCGCTGCTGCAGTTCTGGAAGGTTCCAGAGCTTCATCCAAGAAACTTCTGGATGCAGGCTTCCATTTCAAATTTCCGGATCTGGAAAATGCTTTAAAAGATTTATTAAAGAATTAAAAAAAAACCAAAACATATTTATTATAACACAGACCCTATCCTCATGAAAAACCCAAATATTACCTTATTAAACACAGAAATTCTTTCAGACAACTGGTATACACTAAATAAGGTTACGTATTCTATTTTAAAAAAGAACGGGAGCACAGAAACCCAAAGCAGAGAAGCCTATGACCGCGGAAACGGAGCCGTTATCCTTCTTTACAATACAGCCACCAACAATGTAATTCTTACCAGACAATTCCGCTTACCAACCTACATCAACGGAAATCCAACAGGAATGCTTATTGAAGCCTGTGCCGGACTTTTGGATAATGATAATCCTGAAGACTGCATTAAAAGGGAAACGGAAGAAGAAACAGGGTATAAGATTTCTAAAGTTGAAAAGGTATTTGAAGCCTATATGTCGCCCGGATCTGTAACAGAAATTCTTTATTTCTTTATCGCAGAATATTCCAGCGAAATGAAAATCAATGACGGAGGCGGACTGGAAGAAGAAGGAGAAAATATAGAAGTCCTGGAGCTACCATTCGAAGAAACCCTGAAAATGATTGATACAGGAGACATCAAAGATGCAAAAACGATTATGCTTTTGCAGCATTTGAGAATCAAAGGCATTCTGTAACAGTCTGTAAATGATGATCGACCGATGCTCTGTCACCCAACCCCATAAAAACGATTACCTTATCAAACTTATTTTAAACGACTCACCATGATTGAACATGTAAAACTTGCTATTAATCCCAAATTTCAGGATTGGGTGCTTTTTGAAAACGGCACTTATATTATTTTTGATGACATCAGCATTGTAGAAGATGTAAAAGAGGAGGCTGTGAAACTAATGAAAGAATTCGGTCCGGTATATGCCGGAGGTTCAGCCGGTGATTTCAGTGTCATTCATCTAAACCTCACTGAAGGATGGCTGGTTACCGGCCATGGCTATGGTATGTATACGTATGTACATCCTTCAGAATTGGATAATGAATCTCCAAACGATCTTGAGATAGGCCTTTATGGCAGATCTAAAAGAGATTCTGACGGGCAGAATCCTGAAATCATCCATATTAACGGCAGTAAAGCTTTATAAAACAGGCAGCAGTTCATGAAAACTCTGGGAATAAAAACTTTAAAGACAACTGCTGCATTTTCAGTTCTTCTTTTCAGCATGCTGATGCTGAAAACCATTTCCCAATATACATCACTGGAAAAAAACACTGGATTTCTGGCCTTCAAGCAACAGGTAGTAAACAATCCGTACTGGATGGCCTTTTTCTATATTCATATCTTCTCGATAACGCTTTGTCTTCTGGCCGGCCTTACCCAATTCTCCAATCGGTTTTTGACTGAAAACAGAAATCTTCATAAGATCATCGGGAAAATATATGTTTACAATATCCTCATCATCAATGTCCCGGCATGTTTTTTCCTGGGACTTTTTTCAAACGGAGGGATTATCGGAATTACAGGATTTCTTATACAGGATGTCCTTTGGGCTTATTTTACTGTTGCCGCTGTCATTTTTATCAAAAAAGGAAATACCGGACGCCACAGAATATATATGATGCTAAGCTACGCAGTAACTACTACAGCCATTACATTCAGAATTGTAAAGCACCTTTTTTATACCGAAGGATATCATGATTATGAACTTTTTTACGGACTGAACGTATGGGCTGCGCTTTTAATCAACCTTTTTATTGCCTTTCTCATTGCCGGAAAAGAACCTTTGTTAACGGGAAAAATCAACCGTGGAAAAGAAAATTAATAGACTGAGGAAAGAAATCAGAAAAAATGATGCGATAAAAATTAACGTGTTAAAAATGGTTTCATATCTATTATTCCGGGTCCATTGACCGAAAAAACGCATAATGAGATAAGCAATTCCGCCAAAAAGGACGATAATAAAAAGAAAGAAAAGATAATATGTCATGGTTTTGTGTTAATTCATGTAAATCTATTGTTTTAAATTTAAAAAAAAAATCAATAACAGCCATAACAGATTACCATTACCCTTCATTTTGATCATCATTGACACTAAAAAATAATGTATGGAAATAAAAAGCCTTGACCATCTCGTTTTAACGGTGGCTGATATTGACAAAACAATTGAATTTTATACCCGCATTCTGGGTTTTAAAGCGGTTACTTTTGGAGCAAACAGAAAGGCGCTCATTTTTGGAAATCATAAGATCAATCTGCATCAGAAAGGACATGAATTCGAGCCGAAGGCAGGATTTCCCACCTGTGGTTCTGCTGATCTCTGCTTCATTGCAGAAACCGATATTCATGATGTGATGGCAGAACTCAAGCAGAACAACATCGAAATTACTGAAGGAATTGTGGACAGAACCGGAGCCCTGGGAAAAATACAATCTGTTTACTTCCGGGATCCGGATCACAATCTTATTGAGGTAAGCAATTACTGCTTATAAAACCACTATAAATCTTACCTTTACAGCATTTCGATCCGCCGTAAATCCGTTACATTATCTGGTTTATAACATTTGCAGTACAAAATCCATATAAAATTTGCAAAATCCATTGAGAAAATCTATTTAATCCTTTACAATTTGAATTTAAAGCCTTAATTTTGCACTGAAATTCAGAAAATTCGGATTCTTTCAACAATTTATGTACACGAAAAAAATGATGATCGGGCTTGCTTTGGCCTTATCCATTACTATATGGGGGCAAAAAACTCCTGCAAAAGCCAATAATCTGACCCCTTACAGTTATCAGACTTTCAATTGTGACAATAAGGGCTATTTTGATCCTGCTAAATATAAAATAGAGGAAATAGACGGGGTTAACAAACTTTTGTATCAGTTTAACGGGGTTGTATTTGATACCCGGCCAGTTTTTAAACTCTCCCAACTTGAAGAAATCCGTCAAAACAAAGAAGCTTATCTGCAGGAACTGGAAAAGCAGTATGAAGAAAAGAAAAAGGAACTGTACAGCCTTAAGGTAATTGATCTTCCGAGATGGAAAAAATTGATGGAGGAAACAATAGATTCTTTTGAGAATGAATACCAGCTGAATAAAGAAGAAATCCTAGCCTATTCTGACCCTGCCACCCTGAAAAACAGCAAGTATTACAATACCTGCAGAGAACAGATTGATGCCGTATCCTCTCCGGACAGAGAAAAGATGTTTGCAGCATGGAAAAGTTACACAGAGCTTAAAAGCAAGAATAATGCTGACCCAAAAGGCGTGATGGCAAGATTTGATGCCAAAATGAATGATCCGCAGAAGGAAGATTACGCTCTGATAGATTTGATTGGTCTTGGATTTCACAACTGCGCCAACAGCAGTTTCAGACAGAAACGAGACGACGAGGGAACATCCTATAAGGATTTTGATAAAATTTTCACCAAGCTGAAAAGAACTTGTGATCAGCCGTAGCTGAATTAAAAAATTGAAGCATTTAACTATTGAAAAATATAATAGCAGTACTCATATGGGTACTGTTTTTTGTTAATAAGGTTTACACAAAACGGTTAAGGAACGGTTAAAAGTGGGTTAACGGCTTGTTATTTCTTTGTAAAACTCATCATTACAGCTATTTTCGCCTCACTAAAAACTAATTCCATGAAACACATTCTTACTTTGCTGACACTTTCATTCTTCATCATACTATCAGGCCAGAAAAAACCAGCCATTCTCCCTTTTTCTCTGGAAAACAATTCCATTTATATCTATTGTAAAGTGAATGAAACAGACAGCATTAAATTTCTGTTTGACACTGGCGCCGATGGTTCGGTCATTAACAGCAATTCAAAGAAAAAAATACCGCTGCAAATTGATGGAACATCTGAAAACAGAGGTTCTAACGGAGTAAATACCGTTGATTACAGCAGTCTGAATACTGTACAGTTTGGAGATATCCAGAAAAAAGAAATACGGTTTACTCTTATTCCTTATGAATCTGCTCATTTTGACGGAGTTTTCGGAACGGATCTGATGAAGGGAAAAACCATTGAAATCAATTACCACAAAAAGGAAATCCGGCTGTATGAAGAAAATGACCCGGCTCTTGATATAGCAGGATATGAAAAAATGAAACTGCACATGATCGACAACTACCCTGCGGTAGAAAGCAGTATGATCATTAATGATAAAGAATATTCGGGTTTTTTTGGGCTTGACAGCGGAGCAGATGATGTCCTTACAATAGCGTCTCCTTTTGCAAAAAATAATGCTTTGGTAAAAACTATGAAAACGATAGGTAAAGCGACAGCAAGAGGTTCAGACGGGTCTGTATATGAAATGCCTGTTGTTCTCTGTCCGGCAGTAAAATTCGCTCAGAAATTTCTCTATAACCTCCCGATCACACTTTCCGCTTCCACAGAAGGAATTGATTCCACAGAAAAAATGGCTGGATTTTTCGGCAATCAGTTTTTAAAAAGATTCGATACGGTGATTGATTTTAAGAATGGATTTATTTATTTTAGACTCAATGAAAATTTGTATTCAGAGTTTAATTAACTGTACAACTTGATTGTACATATGCTCTAAGCTTCAGTCGAGACGATTGTACTCACCTTAAAAGGATCCAAATAAATTAATAATGAATAAGTTATGATTTTATGGATTAAATTCATTAATTTTGCACCCCGAAAATAAGGATTAGAGATATGAAAAAAATTGGTGAGCACAGAACACTTCTTGGGGTAGATAAAAATGTTACTTTAAAAGAATTGAAGACCATCTACAGAAATGTGATGAAAGATACACACCCTGATAAGTTTATTAATGATGAAGCAGGAAAACAGGAAGCAGAAGAAAAAAGCAAATCTGTGATTGAAGCCTACCATTTTTTGGTAAGTATCAATCCTGAAACGCAGGAAAAGTATAAAGAAGAATATACAGAAACCATTACAAAATCCAATATTCAGGATTTCTATCTGGAAAAATCAATTTTAACGGTCCAGCATTTGAACGGAAACATGTATGAATATATGGGCGTTCCTAAAAACACCTATATCAAAATGATCAACGCCGATTCACCAAGCCGTTTTGCAAGAAGACACATCTATGGAAACTTTGTCTACAGAAAGTCCGGAGAGGCTATGGCAGATTAATTTTTTCTACAACAATATAGAAGAGCTTCCAGTTTTACTGGGAGCTTTTTTGTTGCCAAAACCGGATGTTATGTTTTGGCTAAAGCCCATATTGGCTGTTATAAATTTAAGCGGGCTAAAGCCCGCTCCTATTGAATATTTTCTTAATGTACAAAAATCATCAGTAGAAATGGGCTTTAGCCCATTTACAATAATAAAAAATCATCCAATGGCTTTAGCCAAAACCTATACAACTAAATTTTAAATCATCAAATATCAACAAAAAGCGCCTCAGAAGTTCTGAGGCGCTTTCGGTTAATGAAAGGTTTAATTTATTTGTCTAAATGCTTAGGCGTAAATCCGTCTTCATTCAGTTCTCTGTGTACATATTCTGCCTTCATTTCAGCTTCGTAGTCTACTTTGTTATCTTTACCCATTCTTCTTAGAACAGAGTCAAATAAAGAGTATACTACCGGTACAATGATCAATGTAAGGAATAGTGATGATGTCAAACCACCGATTACTACCCATGCAAGACCTTTGTTCATCTCAGCTCCGGCACCTGTTGCCAATGCGATCGGTAACATACCGAAGATCATCGCAATGGTGGTCATCAGGATCGGACGAAGACGGGCGTGGTTAGCCTGTACCAGGGCATCGTGAGTGTTTGCTCCGGCTGCTTTTCTGGCGTTGGTAAAGTCTACGATAAGGATCGCGTTCTTCGCTACCAGACCAATCAACATGATCATACCAAGCATGGTAAAGATGTTCAGTGAGTTGGCAGTTAAGGCAAGAATTACCATTACCCCAATCATTGCTAACGGAATTGAGAACAATACCACAAACGGATATACAAAACTGTCATACAGTGAAACCATTACCAGGTATACCAATACGATAGCTGCCAGTAATGCAATTCCTAACGTACCGAAACCTTCCTGCTGGTTTTCCATATCTCCACTCCAGATGTAATCTACCCCAACAGGTTTTTTGGTGCTCTTCATGAACTGATCTGCCCATTCATTAGCAACATCCCCTACCGGTCTACCTACCGCTTTCGCTCTTACTTTTACAGAAGGAGACTTATCTCTACGTTCAAGCAAGCTTGGTCCTGAACCCATTTCTACATCAGCAAACTGGCTCAGACGAACCTGCTGCCCCTGAGGATTTGTAAACATAAGGTTTTTCACATCATCAATAGACTGTCTGTTCACATCTCCGAAACGGATATTGATGTCATATTCATATTCTCCGGCTCTGAACTTCCCGTCTGTGTTTCCGTTGAATGCAGTCTGCATCGTCTGTCCTACACTTGAAAGATTTAAGCCAAGGGAAGCCATTTTATCTCTGTCAATACTTACCTGAACTTCAGGGCTACCTGTATCTGTAGACAATTCTGCATCCACCGCTCCTGGTACTTTCTTCAAAAGTTCAAGAATTCTTGTTGCTTCTTTTACTGCTGTTTCGTTATCCGGTCCTGTTACTACCATTTCAATTGGAGCATTTTCTGCACCCATGATACCGATTGGAGCCGTTTTGAACTCAACTCCCGTGAATTTCTCTTCCAGCTGTCTTTTTATTTTCGCTGCTTTGATGTTGGTACTTTCAGAACGTTCAGACTTATCGGTTAGGTTTACCTGTACTTCAGACTGGTAAGTGGTTGCCTGAGCACCTCCAAAACCTGTAGACTGCTGCCCTACTGTTGTAATAAGGTCTACAACATCTTTGTCATTTCTTAAAAACTTCTCAACCTCTAATGTCAATTGGTTTGTTTTTTCTACAGTTGCATCTTTTGACAATTCCATCTGTACTAAGAACTGACCACGGTCAATGGGCGGGAAGAACTCACCTCCAATGAAGCCGAATGCGACCAGCATAAATGAACTGATTAAGACAATAAAGGTAATTACTACTGTTGAAATTCTTCTTAAGGTTGTTTTCAAACACCATTCAAGAATTCCTGTAATCCAGTGGGTAAACTTGTCAATAAGTCCTTCAAACCAAAGGATAAATTTCTCGAACCAGTTTTTACCTGTTAAATGTTCCAGCTTACCAAATCTTGAAGATAACCAAGGAATGATGGTAAATGAAGCTAATAATGATAATAAGGTGGCAATAACTACCGTGACGCAGAACTGAGCCAAGATATTCGCTACAAGACCTGAACTCATCGCAATCGGTAAGAATACCACCACAATTACCAACGTAATCGCAGCAACGGTAAATCCGATTTCTGAAGCTCCGTCATATGCTGCTCTTATCTTACTTTTCCCCATCTCCATGTGACGGTAAATGTTTTCCAGTACAACGATGGCGTCATCCACCAGGATCCCCACCACAAGCGAAAGCCCCAGTAAGCTCATTAAGTTCAGAGTATATCCCATAAGGTTCATTCCGATGAACGCTGCCACCAATGAAGCCGGGATAGAAACCATTACGATGAATGCATTTCTGATACTGTGAAGGAATAATAACATCACAATGGCCACGAGGATAATCGCTAAGAATAAGTCGAAAATAACGTGGTTGGCAGATTCAAGTGTAAATTCTGTAGTATCGTTTACGATTTTTACTTTTACTCCCTGAATTTTATAGGCTTCCTCTACTGTCTTGATTGTTTTCTGAACACTTTCTGATACTGCTACTGCATTGGCATCGGATTGTTTTTTAACCTGCATCAAAATAGTAGGAAACTGGTTGAATCTTGCTACTTTTTCCACATCTTTCTGAGAATCGAAAACGGTTGCAATATCCGATAAACGTACCTGAGCTCCGTTTTTATTGGACACTACAAGATTGTTCATTTCATCAGTAGATTTATATTTTCCTGAAAGTCTGATGGTAGATTTTGTAGTTCTCGTTTTCAAGCTTCCTGTAGGGAAATCAAGGTTGGATGAAAGGATTGCCTGCTGTACGTCTCCAATCGAAAGTCCGTACCCCTGTAATTTTTTCTCATCAAGATTTACCTGAATTTCTCTCTCCTGTCCACCTACAAGGTCTACCTGAGCTACACCGTTTACACGGGAAAAAATAGGTTCAATCTTTTTATCCAATAAGTCATAAAGGTCCTTACTGTTTAGTTTATCAGATGAAATACTCATCGTGATAATCGGTAAATCATCTAAAGAGAACTTGTTCAGAGAGGGAGCTTTCACGTCGTCCGGAAGGTCTGCAAGGATTGCATTTACCTTTCTCTGGGCATCGTTCAAAGCATAGTCTACATCGGCACCATCGTTCAGCTGAACCATGATTACGGATAAACTCTCGTATGAAGAAGATTCTACTTTTTTTACGTTTTCGAGAGAACCTACGGCATCTTCAATCTTTCGGGTAACGGATGTTTCCACCTCGGCAGGTGACGCTCCGGGATATACCGTAGAAATGGTTACCATGTTGGTTTCAAACTTCGGAATCAATTCGTATCCCATGAGCGTATAACTCAGGATACCTCCCAGCGTCAGAATTGTAAACAATACAATTACCAGCGAGGGTCTTTTAATGGATATTTCTGCTAACTTCATGGGTCTGCTACTTTATAATATTCACTTTAGATCCATTGTCCAGGTTGATCTGTCCGCTGGTTACTACCTGCTCTCCTCCGTTCAGTCCGCTTAAAACCTGAACTTTATCTCCGTACACTTTTCCGATGGTTACTTTAATCAATTTAGCAACGCCATTCTGAACAACGAACAGCTGTCCCGAGCTTACTCCGTTTACAAATGCTTCAGCAGGAACTGTAAGCATATTCTGGGTTTCTGCACCGTTGTTTGTACTGAACTTAGCGGTTGCATACATACCGGCTTTCAGATTTCCTCTGTTCTGAACTTCAATTTCCACAGGGAAATTCAATGAAGCATCACTTTTAGGAGCAATGAAAGTAATTCTCCCTACGAAAGAATCTTCAGGTAAAACATTTACTTTAATCGGAACTTCCTTACCTAACTGGATTTTTCCGATCTGGCTTTCGTCTACCAAAACCGACAGTTTTAAGCTGTTGATGTTAACGATTTCAAACATTGCTGTCCCAGGAGACACTACAGTACCGGGCTCAACCATTTTTTTGTTGATGGTTCCGCTGATTCCCGCACGAATGCTTGTATCATTTACTTTTACCCCTTGTGCCTTAACTGCTGCCTGCATATTTTTCAGCTGCAGTCTTGAGTTATCAAGCTGCTGTTTGGTCACTCCGCCTGTTTTGTATGCGTTTTCATAGCGCTGGTTATCAATAATAGCATTCTGGAGGTTATTCTGAGCCTGAGTAACATCTACTTCAATAGCATCTCTTTTAATAGTGGCTAAAACCTGGCCTGCGCCTACTCTGGATCCTTCTTTCACCAAAACGCTTACAATACGTCCTGAGATTTCAGAAGACTGGTTCATTTCCTGCTTAGGAATGAAGGTTCCGTTGGCTGAGTAGTCCGTATCAATATTTTCTCTTGTAACGGTTACAATATTTACGTTGATTTTATCTACCTGCTTGGCAACTTCTTTTACTTCCTGAGTCTGCTTTTCTTTGTTCCCGGCAATCTTGTAAGCGGCCAACCCAACCAGTACAGCTGCTACGATGATATATATTAAAGTTTTTTTCATTTTAGTTTATTATAAGTTTTGTAGTGTATTAAGTTCACCCTTAGCTTTTATCAGCTTGATCTCTGCCTGCTTGTAATCCAGTAATGCATTGGAATAATTCTGTTTTGCCTGTGTAAGGGAATTTTCAGTATCCAATACTTCAGTAAGCGTAGCCAATCCGTACTGGTAGTTAGACTGGGTATTCTTCTGTACCTTTTCTGCCAGCTCCACATTATCTTTCATACTTTCGATATTAATCAATGCGTTTTCCATATTGGTAACTGCATTTTTATAATCAAGATCTAAGCTCAGCTGAGTTTTCTGAATATCCTGATCTATATCCTGGATATCAATTTCTGCCTGATTGATCTTCGCTTTTGTAGCTCCTCCTGTGAAAATAGGAATATTTACATTCAATCCGATTGCTGAATAATCACTCCAAAGAACGCCGTTACTAAGGCCATTGGTCAAAGGGAATTTTGCTCCGTTTGCTCCCCATCCGTAGTTCGCGGTAAGATTTACTGACGGATAAAGATACGCTTCGGTGGCTTTTTTATTGAAAACCAACAGTTCCCTGTTTTTATTTAAAACTCTGATCTCTGTACGGTTATTAAGATTTACGCTGCTCGCAATCAGCTCTGGCTTTGGTACGATCGCTTTTTCTTCAAGTTCGATATCTGTTGAGATAGGAACCCCCATATAAAATTTAAGCGCATTTTTTGAAAGTTCAACAGAGTTGATTAAAGTCTGCTTATTAGAACCAATATTGGTAAGCTGAACATTGGTTCTGTCTAGATCTATTGATTTTGCCAAACCATTATCAACCAGACTCTTAATCACATTTCTTACTTTTTCAGTATTGGCATAGCTGGCAGTAACCGTTTTAAGATTTTCTTCCTGTACAAACACCTGATAATAAGCTGTTGCTACATTTTCAATAATCTGTTCATTGGTTAATTCAGCATTCAGTACATAAAACTCTCTTGTTGATTTTGCAGCTTTAAGACCTGTAAAGACTCTTTGATCAAAAATCGCCTGCTGAAGTTGCACAGAAGCTGTGGAACCCCATGGCTGTCCAAACTGAGCTCTGATTTTCTCTCCTCCAAATTCCAGCAAAGATTCCTGAATAATCGGATTGTATGTAAGTCCGGCTGTAGCAGTGATCTGCGGAAGGGCACCGGCTCTGGCTTCATCAATTTTATATTCGGCTTTTTTTATCTGTAAGGCGGCTTTTTTAGCTTCTGCCTTATTTTGAAGTGCCTGTTTTATTGCTTCCTGCAGGGAAACCTGCTGCTGGGCAGACATCATTGTAGAGCCGAAAATCATAAATGCTGAAGCTATCCCAATTTTTAGCTTTGTAGCAGTTATACGTTTTCTATTCATAATTTTATACTTCGTTTATTTTTTATTTAATTTTCATTCATTATTTATTTCTAAATGACGAATCATTGTAAGAAATACTTTAGTTTTTTTAGTTTTTAAACAACATATTGATAATAATTTCTTTTCGTTCAGAAATAATCTTATCATATTCTTCATCATTAATTAATAAATTCTCCATAAATAATGGTCTTATGGCACTTGGGAAGACCAATAGCGAAACCATATTCAGAATAAACTGAACGGGCGCCATTTTCTCAATATTTCCCAATTCCATTTCTTTTTCAATATCCTTGTACATATCGTTCAGGATATCTTCTTCAATTTCTCTCTGATGGCAGGTTCCTTTATTGATCTGTGACACGATATACGTTTCAAGATAGGGATACTGAAGACTTGTAGAAAGGCTGCTTTCTATGAATTGGCTGATCTTTTCCTTAAAAGGCAGATCAGAATTCTGAATGATCTTCGATTTTTCCTGTTCTACTCTCTGCGCCTCATCAAAGATGATCTGGATCAGCTTATCTCTCGAGCGGAAGTAGTAATTAATAAGGGTCCTGTTCACTCCTGCTTCATCTGCGATCTCCTGCGTAGTAGCATCAAATTTTCCTTTCACAAAGAATAAATTCTTCGCTGTCTCCTTGATCAATTCCTGTGTTTGGTCTTTTTTTGCTTGATTTGACATTATTGTTAAACAAATTTGTGCAAATGTAGAGTAAAATTTATTTTTGACAAAATTGTTAAACAAAAAAATTAAACTAAAATGTCATGACATCCATCATGTTTTGCATTTTACAATGAATGCAGGCGTTATTATTACCATAAAAGATTATGGAAACGCATTATTGAAGGGAAAGCTGATACCAGCTCACCCTAAACAGGCAGTAATAAAAAAACGGGCAGAAATTTCTGCCCGTTTTTTATTTTATAATAATTTGATTTTATCTTCGAGAATATCAATCACCTTATCTTTATAAAGTCCACCGATTGCTTTTTTGAAGTTTTTCTTACTCATCTGAAGTTCATCCTTAATTTCTTCAGGAGAAGATTTATCGGATACGTACAGAAGCCCATAGTTTTCTTCCAGCTTGTTGAGAATTTTCTGTTTGAATTCGTCAATATTTTCAAATCCTTCCGGCTGTAAAGAAACATCTATTTTTCCGTCTTCACGAATTGTTTTGATGTATCCTTTTTCTTCGGACAGGGGATAAAGTTTTTTGAAGACATCGGAAGCATAGATCAAACCAATGTATTGTTTGTTGATGACAACATTCCAGCCCAGTTCGCTTTCGTTCATCATGATCAGATCTACTTTGTCACCTTTCTGGAAAGGAAGATGATCATACTGAGGATTTCTCTTGAATTTTGTTGTACCGGTAATCAGTTCCATATCTTCGTCTACATAAATATAGACCAGATATCTTTTTCCTTCAACAATTTTGGTTTTCTGCTGTTTGTAGGGAATAAATAAATCTTTGATGATCCCCCAATCCATAAAAGCTCCGCTTGGAAGACTCTGTACACAGCTCATTACCG
This sequence comes from Chryseobacterium culicis, assembly GCF_900108365.1. Lineage (GTDB taxonomy): Bacteria > Bacteroidota > Bacteroidia > Flavobacteriales > Weeksellaceae > Chryseobacterium > Chryseobacterium culicis. The sequence goes on from NZ_FNWQ01000002.1 coordinate 924,276, forward strand.
CAAATTCACCTACTTCAGCCAATGGAATTTCAGTAGTTGCCTTTAATTTATCGTCATCCTGATATACAAATACCTCAACCTCCTCACCTGTTTCTTTTTCTTCCTGAATAAAGATTTTAGGCAGAAAAGCTTTCTCGCCGGATTCGTCTACGAGGATCCATCCTGAATTAATTTTTTCTGAAATTGTTAAAGTCTGAGTTTTTCCGAGTTGCATTGATGATAAAATTAGCTCACAAAGGTACGGAAATTTGAAGATGCTAACCTAGTCAATACTGCTATAATTCTTTTAAGGTCTTCATAACACCCGTGATACAATGAAAACATTTGACTTTTAAAAAGATCTGTTTTGGCTGAAGCTGATAGATCGGATGCTAAAAAATAAACGGGCTGAAGCCCGTTTTTTATTGAATATTATAATTTTGAAACATATTCCATCAGTTCACGTCTGCTGCTTTCAAAATCAAAGGCATCAGTGACCACAATATAATGTTCTCTGTCTACACAGTTGCGGTAGATAGATTTAGCTAATGCCAGCTTCTTATCATCAAAACGAATTTCTTTCACCAAATCTCTTATTTGTGCAGCAGTAAACATTGAAACACGCATCTGCTGATTAATCATTGTCAGTTTCCCGTCATCAAATCTTTCATTTTGCATCATCGTATCAAAAAAGTGGCGGAAAGAATTGTTATCCATTGCATTTCCATTATAATATCCGCCTCCCGGCTGATTTCCGTAGGGGTTGTTCCAGATATCATTCCAGTCATTAAATCCGTATTGGTTTTGAAGAGGATAAGAATCTAAAAGATACAATCCTTCATTGGTAAAAAAATCCAATACCATTCTGTTGTTATTGCGAAGCATTAAAGTAGTTCTGTAGATCAGAAAACCGTTTTCGTAGATTGAGAGAGGCATTCCACCTGATGACAGGTCGAAAAACCTGTATTTTCCTGACCCGTTTGCGATCATCTGGTCTCCTACTTCAACGGTAAAAAAGCCCTGTTCCGGAATTCTCAGAAACACTTCTGCATAACCATAGTTTCTGTCCCAATCGTAATGGGAATTTTTGATTCTGTTCCCGGGTCCATTTCCATTTCTTTGGGGAATTGCTGTATTTCCGGATCTTGACTGGTCAACCGTTTTATTTCTTTCATCCGGGCTTCTGGAGGTTCTCATTTCTGTGGTTGAAGCCTCATTTCTTAATAATTCTCCAGCCTTTCCTGCTTCCTGTGCCAATGAGCTGATTCCCGCCAGCAGCATCCAACTCATAAAAATCTTTTTCATACGTGAAATTTTCAAATGCATGTCCATTTTTATGCCAAAAAAAGGAGAAACCGAATTGATTTCTCCTTTTATATTTAAATTGATTAATTTTATCAATCAACTCTTACATATGAATAGGTCTTTTTGCTGTAGCATCCAGTGCAGCTTCTTTGATTGCTTCTGCATAGGTTGGGTGAGCGTGAGAACTTCTTGCGATATCTTCAGCACTTGCACGGAATTCCATAGCAATTACTCCTTCTGCAATAAGGTCAGCAGCTCTTGCTCCTACGATGTGCATTCCTAAAACTTCATCTGTTTTTTCGTCTGCAATAATCTTTACAAGACCATCAACATCACCGCTTGCACGGCTTCTACCTAAAGCTCTCATTGGGAAAGACCCTACTTTGTAAGCTACTCCTTCTTCTTTTAACTGCTCTTCAGTTTTACCTACTCCTGCTACTTCCGGCCATGTATAAACAACTCCAGGAATCAGGTTGTAGTTAATGTGAGGTTTTTGTCCTGCTAATGTTTCAGCAACAAATACTCCTTCTTCTTCAGCTTTATGAGCTAACATTGCTCCTTTGATCACGTCACCAATTGCATAGATATTAGCAACATTTGTCTGTAAATGATCATTTACTTTTACTCTTCCTCTTTCGTCAAGCTCTACACCTGCTTTTTCAAGACCAAGACCATCTGTATAAGGCTTTCTTCCTACAGAAACCAAACAGTAATCTCCTTCAACCACTACTTCTTCTCCTTTTTTATCTTTAGCGGTGATCTTTACCATATCTCCGTTTCTTTCCACCGCAGAAACCGCAGTAGAAAGCATAAACTTCATTCCTTGTTTTTTAAGAACTTTAGTTAATTCTTTACTTAAAGCTCCATCCATTCCAGGGATGATTTTATCCATAAATTCAACAACAGTTACCTGAGCTCCTAATCTTAGGTATACAGATCCTAATTCAAGACCGATAACCCCACCTCCGATTACTACTAAATGCTTAGGAATTTCTTTAAGATTTAAAGCTTCTGTAGAAGTAATCACTCTTTCTTTGTCTAAAGAGATGAAAGGCAGTGTAGAGGGTTTAGATCCCGTTGCAATGATGGTATATTTAGACTCGATGGTTTCAGAAGAACCGTCATTTTTTGTCACTTTAATCTGAGTAGCAGATTCGAAGCTTCCTACTCCTTCAAAAACAGTAATCTGATTTTTGTTCATCAGATAGCTGATTCCGTCTGTATTTTGCTTGATCACCTCATTTTTACGGGCGATCATTCTGGCGATATCTGCCTGAGGCTCGTTGATGATAATTCCGTGACCTGCAAAATTGTGTTTTGCATTTTCGAAATGCTCAGAGCTGTCAAGAAGCGCTTTTGACGGAATACATCCAACGTTAAGACAAGTTCCGCCTAAAGTTGAATATTTTTCAATAATTGCTGTTTTGAAACCTAATTGTGCTGCACGGATCGCAGCCACATAACCACCGGGACCAGAACCTATTACGGTAACATCGAATTGACTCATGTTATTGTATGAATTTGTTTATTATTATCTATCTTAATTCTCACAAATTTACGTATAAATTACCAAGCACCAAAGTGAGTTTTATCAATTTTAAAAATGATAATTATACGCTTTAGTTTAGGGAAAAGTATTATTTTATGAATTTAATATTCTCTTCATTCCCTTCCTTAAGGTAAATGGCGGTGAATACCAGTGGTTTTTCCGCTGACGAATTATCAAAATGGAGAATTTTCACATTTTTAGGTTCATAAAAAGCATCTCCTTCACGAAGGAGAACCTTCTCGTGCCCCTCGATCTGAAAAACCGCCTCACCTGAATTGATGATTCCCACAACAGGACAGGGATGCAGATGTTCCGGAGCTCCCTGTCCTGCGGCCATTGTTATTTCCTGTATTTCTGTAGATTTTACGTTCTGATCGAGAGCGGTTTTTAATAACTCCTTTCTGGAGATGGCCTTTTGCTGAGCCATTGACACCGCAGAATTCAACATCAAAAGAGCAATTATAAGGGATTTCATAAGTTGTAAGTTGGATTGTTATTTTACATCACAGTAAACTATTACAGATTGAGCTTTCCATGCCCAATTTCGCCTGTACTTTCAAAAAAAGAACCTCCATATACATACCATTCAAGGCTTTCCAGATATTCCACCGCATTTTCCGGAGTGATGTGAGGACGGTCTTTTTTCGAAACAATTCCTTTATACCATCTTCCTGATTTGGGGTAATGCTCATATTCCACAAAGTAATGAATCCATATTCTCTGGCACAATTTACACTGTTGAATGGACACTTCTCCATATCTTCCGTTGGTATGATCAATACCTAATTCTGAACTTCTGAATTCTGTGTAATTGAAGTCAGGCTTCTCACAAGCACATCCTAATTTTTGGATTTTATTCATTCACATTTATTTTACAGATGTCAAATCTAAGAAAATAAACCTGCAAAAGAAAAATGGCAGAGGTATTCTACTTCATCAGATCCAATAAGACCTTTTCATATTTATCAAGAATAATATTCTTTGAGAATCTTGATTTAATAGAGTTTTTTATAGCATCCCGATTATAACTGCTCTGAAGTATTCTTACAATCTCCTGGGCAAATCTGTCATGGTTCTCAATGTCTGCAATTTCCCCGTTTACATTGTGCTGGATAATCTCATTAATTCCACCGGGACAGTTATTGGCTAAGGAATAAGTTCCGCAAGCGCCTGCTTCAAGCAGCACATTGGGAAAACCTTCGTATCTTGAAGAAAGCACAAATAAGTCCGCATATTTCAGATATTGGTAGGGATTTTCCTGTCTGCCATGAAAAATTACCTTTTTTAATCCTAAAAGTTCTTTTGTCTGAAGCAGGAGGTCTTTATCTTTTCCGTCCCCTAAGATATGGAGGATGATGTTTTCATTCTTCAGCCTTGAAAAAACCTTCAACAGGTTATCGAAACCTTTTCTGGATGATAGATTACCAATGGCCACTACATTTTTATAATTGTATTTGAAGCATTCGGGTTTTGCAGATACCGACATTTTATCTTCAATAAAATCAAAGTCTACAGGATTATTGATCTTGACAATTTTTTTCTTTTTGATATTGAAATTATCCACAAGATCTTTCATCATATCATCGCTTTGCGCAATAATTTTCTGATAGTTGTTGTAAAAATTGTAGAAAAATTTAATCTCTTTACGGGTTACATGCTGAGTGACCACATTGGTTTCCCTTGCGATGAATTTCGTCCTTGGAAACAGTTTAATAAATAGAGATAAATAGGCATTCACTTCACCAAAACCTGAAAATACAATATCCGGTTTTCTTCTGTAGATTTCGCCTAAAATAGGTCTTAATGAGTGTCTTATTCTTTCAGTATTAATGTCAATGATTTCGACATCTTTTTTCAGGAAATTCAGGTATCCGCCTTTTTTACGCAACAGCAAAATCTTGGGCTCAAACCGATCTCTGGAAAGATGGTTCGCTATAGTGGTAACAATCCTTTCTGCTCCTCCGGTCTCCAGGTCCGGCAGAATAAATATGACAGATATTTTTTTCATCATACCAAAGTTAGTAAAAAGTTTGGTTATCTTTTTACTATCGGGCGAGCGAAAATTGCTGTTTGGGTGCTAATTAACAGAAATTAACTAAGATTTAATGCTGATTTATTTTGCCGTTTCCTGTTGATTGGATAGTGTAAAAAAATAAAGTAAGCTCTTCTGTTGAAGAGCCTACTTTGTTACTTTATCATCTAAAAAATATATTGATTTTTCAATTCGCTACGTCACTGATGAATTTAATTCTCAGCATTCTCACTTCTTCATCAGACAATTCGTCCCCGAATTCATCCAGCAGTACTTTCATACTGTCGCTTTCAGATTCGTTCATGAATTCCATGAATCCGTCTACAATATCTTCGTCAAAATTATCCTCAATATAGTAGTCGATATTCAATTTTGTTCCCTGATAAACAATCCTTTCCATTTCTTTCAGAAGTTCATCCATAGAAAGATTTTTAGCTCTTGCAATGTCTTCAAGATCAATCTTTTTATCCGTGCTCTGGATGATGAAAACCTTGTGGCTTGATTTATTGGCCACCTGCTTCAATACCATATCCTGAGTACGTTCTATGTTGTTATCTTCTACATAGGTTCTGATATAGTCTGCGAACTCTTTACCATATTTTTTGGCTTTACCCTCGCCTACTCCGTAGATCTTTGTGATTTCGTCTACCGTAATGGGGTACTGAACCGTCATGTCTTCCAAACTCGGATCCATAAACACCGTGTAGGGCGGAATTCCGTGTTTTTTGGCTACTTTTTTTCTCAGTTCTTTCAACAGGTTGAAAAGGTTCTGATCCAGCCCTCCGCCAGCCTGCTGCTGTACCTGATCGCTCTCTGCTTTTGCCTGGGTAAGATCAAATTCTCTGTCTTCGGCAATTAAAAATACGTCTTGGGATTTTCCGTTCAGGACATTTCTTCCTTTTTCCGTAATCTTCAGAACTCCGTAGGTTTCAATATCTTTTTGTAAAAAATTCTGAACGGTTGCCTGTCTCAGAATTGTCTTCCAGTAATTATCCTTTTCTTCTTTTCCAAATCCAAAATAAGAACTTTGCTCAAGTTTATAGGATTTTGTCACCGCATTTTCTTTACCTGCAATAACGGAAATCAGGTCTTTAGATTTGAATTTTTCTCCTGTGTCACTAATCAGTTCCAGGGATTTTTTAAGATCTGCCGTAGCATCTTTTAATTTTGGAGGATTGGATGAATTGTCGCACATTTTGGCACCATCTCCGTTTACCGGATCGAAGCTTTCTCCAAAATAATACAGAATATACTGTCTTCTGCTCATGGAAGTTTCCGCATAGCCTACCACTTCATTAAGAAGCTGTAATCCGATTTCTCTTTCTGAAACAGGTTTCTGTGCAAGGAATTTCTCCAGTTTTTCAATATCTTTCGGGTCGTAGAATGCCAGACAGTGGCCTTCCCCTCCGTCTCTTCCTGCCCTGCCGGTTTCCTGATAATAGCTTTCCAGAGATTTCGGGAAATCGTAATGGATAACAAAACGTACATCCGGTTTATCAATTCCCATCCCGAAGGCAATGGTTGCCACGATCACATCCACTTCTTCCATCAGGAATTTATCCTGATTGGCTACTCTTACTTTTTGGTCAAGGCCCGCATGGTACGGAAGCGCATTGATTCCGTTGACCTGCAGAAGCTGGGCAAATTCTTCAACTTTTCTTCTGCTCAGGCAGTATACAATCCCTGATTTTCCTTTATGCTGATTGATAAATTTAACGATTTCCTTATCTACATTGATTTTAGGACATACTTCATAGTAGAGATTAGGGCGGTTAAAACTTTCCTTAAATACCAATGCATTGGTCATTCCCAAAGTTTTCTGGATATCATCCTGAACTTTTGGAGTAGCTGTAGCCGTTAAGGCAATCACCGGTACATCGGCAATTTTGTCTATAATCTGTTTAAGATTTCTGTATTCCGGTCTGAAATCATGTCCCCACTCTGAAATACAGTGGGCCTCATCAATAGCAAAGAAAGAAATTTTCACTTCCTTCAAAAAATCCAGGTAATCGTCTTTAATTAATGATTCGGGAGCTACGTACAGAAGTTTTGTTTTTCCACTTTTAATATCATCAAAAACCTGTTTGGTCTGTGTTTTGTTTAATGATGAATTCAATACGTGTGCTACCCCATCTTCAGATGAAAGACCGTTCACCGCATCTACCTGGTTTTTCATCAACGCTATCAGGGGCGAAACGACAATAGCCGTACCTTCCGAAATAAGTGCCGGAAGCTGATAACATAATGATTTCCCGCCACCTGTAGGCATTAAAACAAATATATCCTTCCCACTCAATAGGTTGTCTATAATCTGTTCCTGCTGGCCCTTAAATGTAGAAAACCCAAAATACTTTTTCAATTCGCCTGATAAATTGGCTTTTTTTGCGCTCATCTAATTTTCTATTGCTAAATTTGCATCACACCCAAAGTTATAAAAATTCTGCTTAAAATAAAAGCGAACGAATTTATAAAAAATAAAATTTATATTAAATATTCTTTTTAAAATATAACGTTTTTTAAGAACTTTTTTGTATACCTTATTATCATAAAATGGATAGAACCAACATTATATCAATTGCAAAAACCACTTTAGAAATAGAGATTTCTGAGCTCGAAAAATTAAAAAACAGACTTGATGATCAATTTGCCCGGGCGGTAGAGATTATTCACTCGGCGAAAGGAAAGCTGATTGTAGTAGGAATCGGAAAGTCTGCGCATGTAGGTAATAAAATTGTAGCAACTTTAAACTCAACGGGCACGCCTTCACAATTCCTGCATGCCTCTGAAGCCATTCATGGTGATCTGGGGGTCATTCAGAAACAGGACGTGGTTTTATGCATTTCCAATTCCGGAAATTCTCCTGAAATTGTGAATCTGGTTCCTTATCTAAAAGACTATTCTTCTGCTCTGATCGGAATGACGGGAAATAAGACCAGTAAACTGGCTGAGTTTTCTGAAATTATTTTAGATACTCACGTGGATGTGGAAGCATGTCCCAATAAACTGGCTCCTACCAGTTCTACAACTATTCAAATGGCGCTGGGAGATGCGCTGGCAATTGCTTTGATGGAATTGAATGATTTTAAAGCTAATGATTTTGCTAAATTTCATCCGGGAGGAAGTTTGGGAAAAAATCTGACTTCCAAAGTAGAGCAGTTTCTTTCTTCACAAAAACCACAGGTTACAGAAGATGCATCTATAAGAGATGTAATTATCTCCATCAGCGGATCCAGCCATGGAATTACCGTGGTAACAAATACAGATCAGATCGTTGGTGTTATCACAGACGGAGATTTGAGGAGAATGCTGATGAAAGAAGAAGATATCAGCAGGGTTCTGGCTAAGGATATCATGTCTGCCCGTCCCAGAACAATTGAGAAAGAGGCTTTGGCCAAAGAGGCAATGAAAATTCTGAAGGAAAATAATATCGGCCAGCTTGTGGTAACGGAAAACGGGAAATATTTCGGGATTATAGATCTGCACAAACTGCTGGACGAAGGGATCAGCTAAAAAACAAACACCTCAAGGTAAGAGGAAAATCTATCAAGGTAATTTGCAGATTAAACTAAAATTTAACTAATAATCTGCATATCCTTAGTTCTGTCGTTTTTTTTAATAAATTTGTGCTTTAAAAATTGTATTCTGTGAGTGATGGTAAAGACATGTCCTTTCTTGGGCATATTGGAGAATTAAGAGGGCATCTGATCCGTTCGATTATTGCTATCATAATTGCGGCTTTTGTAGTGGGCTTTAATATCAACTGGATTATGGACCATATCTTTTTTGGGCCCACCAGAAATGATTTCCCTACATTCCGGGTGGTTAATCATTTTTCAAGAATGATTTTGGGGGAAGACAGTATTCACCTCCCGAAAGACTTCCCTGTTCGTGTACAGAGACTGTATCAGCAGTTCAATGTAATGATGGCTGTTTCCATCTTCGGAGGTATGGTGGCTGCATTTCCGTATATTGTATGGGAATTATGGCGTTTTATAGGTCCTGCTTTACACCCGAACGAGAGAAAGAATTCTATCTACATCATTAATGCAGTATGGATGCTTTTCATGACCGGAGTACTGTGCGGTTATTTTTTAATCCTTCCTTTTGCGGTTAACTTTGGAGTTATCTTTAAAATTTCGGACATTATAGTTCCGCTGTATGACCTAAGTGATTATACCACTTTATTTTTACAGGTAGTTTTGGGTATGGGTGTTATTTTTCTGTTCCCGATTCTTATTTACTTCCTTACCAGCATCGGAATTCTTACGCCTGCATTTATGAAAACATACCGCCGTCATGCTATCGTTTTGATTATGGTGGTGGCTGCAATCATTACGCCGGCAGATGTTCTGAGTATGATAATGGCTGCCTTACCGCTATTGATTCTGTATGAATTCAGTATTGTTATGTGTACCTATACTTATAAAAAAGTACAGAAAAGCAACGGAAATCTTCCGACAGTACAAAAATAAAAATCTAATATAACTTATATCAAAGCCCGGCACTGACCGGGCTTTTTTATGGTTTTACAAAATCTACAGGTAATTTGAGTTCCATCACATGGCTATTAATTTTAATTTTATACTTTTGAAGAGATTATTTATAAAAGTTTTAGATGAAAAAGTTGTCATATACACTCTTATTGGCCTCAGGACTGGTTTTCGGGCAGTTTTTTGAAAAAGGTAAAGCTTTCACCAAACAGGATACTTTAAAAGGTTCCAATACTGAGTTCAGGAATTTTTGGGATGTCAAAAAATACGATCTTTCCGTAGAACCGGATTTCGAGCAGAAAAGTATCAAAGGAAATAACAAAATCAGCTTTGAGATCATCAAAGATGTTACTAATCCTGTTTTCCAGATCGACCTTCAGCAGCCTATGAAAGCTGATAAAGTAGAAGGAAGCTTTCCTATTGCCAATTATAAGCAGGATGGCGACTTTATCTGGATAACAGCGAATAAAAAATTCAAAAAAGGAGAAAAATACACCATCAATGTTCTGTATTCCGGGAAACCTACGATTGCCAAAAATGCCCCTTGGGACGGAGGCTGGGTTTTCACCAAAGATGAAAAAGGAAATCCATGGATGACTGCTGCTGATGAAGGAATCGGGGCTTCCATATGGCTTCCGACAAAAGATATATGGAGTGACGAGCCGGATAACGGCATCGTAATGAAAATCATTACCCCTAATGACCTTGTGGGAGTTGGGAACGGAAGACTGACCAGCAAAAAGACAGAGGGCAATAAGACGACTTATACCTGGGAAGTGAAAAACCCAATCAACGCCTACTCTATTATCCCAAGTATAGGAAAATATGTAAATTTTAAAGATATTTTTAATGGAGAAAAGGGCAAACTTGATCTGGATTACTGGGTGCTTGCCTATAATTTAGACAAAGCAAAGAAACAGTTTGAGCAGGTAAAACCTATGCTCTCAGCGTTTGAATACTGGTTTGGTCCGTATCCGTTTTATGAAGATTCATACAAACTTGTAGAATCTCCTCACCTGGGTATGGAACATCAAAGTAATGTGGCATATGGAAACAAATATCAGAACGGCTATCTTGGAAGAGATCTTTCAGGGACGGGAGTTGGATTAAAATGGGATTTCATTATTATTCATGAAAGCGGCCATGAATGGTTTGCTAACAATATTACGGCAAAAGACCAGGCTGATATGTGGATCCATGAGAGTTTCACCAACTATTCCGAAACTCTTTTCACAGAAAAATATATGGACAAAAAATCTTCTGAAATCTATGTTCAGGGAATCCGGAAATTGATAGACAATGACATTCCTATTATTGGCCAGTATGGCGTAAGAAATGAAGGCAGCGGAGATATGTACCCGAAGGGGGCCAACATGATTCATACGATAAGACAGGTGATCAATAATGATGAAAAATTCAGACAGATTTTAAGGGGTTTGAATAAAGATTTCTACCATCAGACTGTTACCACCCAGCAGATTGAAAAATACATTTCTTCAAAATCCGGCATTGATTTCTCAACTGTTTTTGATCAGTATCTGAGAACGATCAAGATTCCTACTCTTGAGTACAGCCAGAATGGTGATACGCTGAAATTCCGATATACGGATGTGGTAAAAAACCTGAAACTTCCAGTCATTATTAATGGCGATCAAACCATCAACCCTACGGAAGAATGGCAGACCGTAAAGCTTAAAAAGAGTACTCCGGTAGAGTTTAATCCCAATTATTATATTACTTACTACAATACGAAATAAAACAAAAGGCAAATTTGCAGACCGCAGATTTGCCTTTTTCCTTTTTTCTTCAGAATTTTAAGAAAAGTTTAATACTTCTTTCGTAACAAAATGGAAAAAAAAGCAACTATTTAACTATTAATGTAAACCTAATGAGAAAAACAGTACTTAGTCTCGGTATTTTTGCTTCGTTTCTAGCGAATGCCCAGTCTATTAAAACAACCATTGATCTTGTTAATGTAAAAGATGATAAAGTAGCCGTTACCATGGAGTTTCCAAAAATGAAATCCAAGGATATTAAATTTCATTTCCCCAAAACGGTGCCGGGTACTTATTCTGTAGACGACTATGGAAGATTCATTGAAGGGATCAAATTTTACGATAATAAAGGTCAGGAACTTACATATACCAAAGTAAATGACAATACCTATTCCCTGAAAAATGCACAGGGACTTTCCAAGATCTCTTATCTTGTGAATGACAGTTTTGATGATGAGTTGGATACATCAAAGCATAAAGCTGTATTTTCTCCTTCGGGAACAGATATTGAAGAAGGAAAAGTATACATGATCAATACGCACGGATTCATCGGATATATTGATAATATGCAGGATGTTCCTTATCAGCTTGTTATTCAGAAGCCGGCAGATTTCTACGGAACAACGGCTTTGGTAGATCAGGACAAATCTGAAAATACAGATACTTATACCCTGGCCAACTATGCCAAGGTAACAGATTCTCCGTTAATGTATACAAAACCGGATTATATTACCTTCAATGCCGGCGGAATGGATCTTGTACTGGGTGTATATTCTCCGACAGGAAAATATAAAGCTGCCGATTTTAAAGAAAATCTTGAGAAAATGGTCATTGCTCAGAAGAAGTTTTTGGGCGATATGAATACCAATAAGAAGTATGCCATCATGCTTTATCTTTCCGGTGGTAACGGGCCTCGTGTAAAAGGTTTCGGAGCACTGGAACATCATGAATCTACCAGCGTGGTGCTTCCGGAAGCAATGCCAAAAGAAGATATTGACAAAACCATTACGGATGTGGTTTCCCACGAATTCTTCCACACGGTAAATCCTTTAAAAACACATTCGGAAGAAATTCACTATTTCGATTATGCAGATCCGAAAATGTCTCAGCACTTATGGATGTATGAAGGCGGAACGGAATATTTTGCCAATCTTTTCCAGATTCAGGAAGGTTTGATCAATAAAGATCAGTTCCTGGAGAGAATTGGTGAGAAAATTGCCAACTCCAAGAGCTATGATGATACCATGCCATTCACTGTCATGAGTAAAAATGTATTGGTGGAGCCTTATAAAGATCAGTACAGAAACGTTTATGAGAAAGGAGCTCTTCTGGCAATGTGCCTGGATATTGAGCTTAGAAAACTTTCTAACGGGGAAATGGGATACCGCGATATGATCAGAAAGCTGTCTCAGAGATTTGGTGAAAACAAACCTTTCAAAGATGATAAACTGATTGACGAACTGGTAACAGTAACCGGATATCCTCAGGTGAAAGATTTCTATAATAAATATATCTCCGGAAACCAGCCAACGCCGTATGCACAATACCTGAGCATGGTAGGTATAGATATTAAAAAGCAGGAAAGCCAGCCTATTTTCTGGTTTATCAAAGACCCTAACCAGACAGGTTTTGATGAAAAAACGAATGCTTTCGCTTTTGACGATCATTCCGCCCTGTCTCCGTTTGCAAAAAGTATCGGATTTAAAATTACAGACCAGGTACTTGCGTTGGATGGAAAAACAGTAGACATCAAAAAGGTACAGGATTTTATCGGGTATACCAGAACCATCAAAGACGGGCAGGACGTTACGGTAACTATTTTAAGAGATAACGCCGGCAAGAAAGAAAAAATGACTTTGAAAGGAAAAGCTATTCTGGACAAAATGACTATGGAAACGCCTGTATTTAAGGCAAATCCAACTCCGGAAGAACTGAAACTGCAGACCCAGTGGCTTACTGGTAAAAAATAATGATACAAGCGGGGAACTTTTCCCCGCTTGTATTTTCTTCAATCTGATTCTTAACGTATAAATTCAAACCTTAGAGGTTCCAAAATCCTGAAAGTTTCTTGTTTGTAATGAGTAAAAACTGATTTCCGGTTAACTATTCTCCCCTTTCCTGATGGTGATCCTGAAGGTACTTCCCTTTCCTACTTCAGTCTGGGAAATCTTGATATCTCCGTTATGGTATTCATGAATCACTCTTCTTGCTAACGACAGCCCGAGTCCCCAGCCTCTTTTCTTGGTAGAGTATCCCGGCTTAAAGGCATTTCTTGCCTGCTGCTTGCTCATTCCGCTACCATTGTCTTTAACTTCAATGAGAATATTTTTGTTTCTTTCAAATACAGACATGGTAATAGCGCCTTCACCTTTCATGGCATCCACAGCATTTTTTACCAGGTTTTCAATTACCCAGCTCATCAGAATCTTGTTATGGGGTACCAGAACCGTATAATTCGGGAGGTTCAGTGTAAAATTGACTTTTCTGGAAATCCTGGTTTTTAAATAGTCGTAATTTTGCTGAATGGTTTCATTAAAATTTTTATCATTCAGCTCCGGTACAGAGCCTATTTTGGAAAATCTTTCAGAAATAGTCCTAAGCCTTTCTATGTCTTTTTCGATCTCATGTACGCCATCCGAATCCGGATTATCCAGCTTCATGATTTCCATCCAGCCAATCATTGAAGATAAAGGAGTTCCGATCTGATGCGCTGTTTCTTTGGCCAGCCCAGCCCAGAGATATCCTTCATCTGTCTTTTTAATGGTTCTGAAAAACCAGAAAGAGAAACCAAAATACAGCAAAATAAATAATCCTAAAATATAGGGAGAATACCGGAGATTATTCAGCATACGCGAATTGTCATAGTAGACAAACTGATTGTTTCCATCCGGTACTTTGATCTCGATGGGATCATAATTTTTCTCCATATTCCGGATCAGATCCTGAAGTTTTTCCGGGTCTTTAATGGTACTTTCAGGAATATTTCTGTAATATCCCAGATCAAGGATCGGGTTTTTATATTTATCTGTTACAATAAAGGGGATGGTATTGTTGATATTGAGAATATCTGGCAGAAGATCCAGAACATCCGTATCAGGAGTTTTCACTTCCTGCTGTATTCTTATTGCTTTAGAAAGAAGACTGATCCTTTTGATCTCCTCTTTTCTGAGAAAATTAATAAGGGATGTAGACGCTACTACAATGGCAATGACCAGCGTAGTCATTACTACAAAAATGATCCAGTTATTAAGCCTTGTAAGTATGGATTTTCTCAAAGGTATTTATTTTAAAACGTTCAGAATTTTCTGCAGCTCTGTATTTCCGCTTCCCTGATAATTGTTGATAATAATCGAAAATACATATTTTTTTCCATCTTTAGCGGTATGATATCCTGCAAAAGATTTGGTATCCCTCATGGTTCCGCTTTTCATTTTCATTCCGTTATCCTGAACGGGGAAACCGTCATAATACGCATCAAACCAGGTTTGTTTTTTAGCATATAAAAGCGCCTGTACTTCTGCTTTTGCAGCCACATAATTCTGTGGCGAAAGCCCGCTTCCGTCAGCAAAATTGATCATATTAGGATTAATTCCTTTTGATTTCCAGAATTCTTTAAGGTAAGAAATTCCGCTTTTGAAGCTGGGATTCCCCTTTTTCTCTTTTCCTAAAGTTTTAATTAAAGTTTCTCCATATAGATTGATACTTTTTCTCAGGAACCAATAAACGATTTTATCCAGAGTAGGCGACTGATACGTGAGAAGGATTTTATTTTTAGGAGCTTCCAATGCCTGTTTTCCTTCTATTTCTAGCTGTGAATTCGTTATGGCTTTTCCTGAAAGCTCAATGCCTGCATCTTTCAGCCACTGCTTTACTTCTGCTGCCAGCTGTAAGGGCGGATTAGGAGTAGATCCTGAAACGGTTACCGTTTTTCCTGCCGGAAGCATGCCGTTAATTAAAGCTACATCAGAATGAGGAGCCGTGAAAATAAGACTTTGGTCTGAACTTCCGCCTGTTTTCAGGTCATTCAGCCATTTTACTCCTTCCAAAGGATAAGAAAAGCTCTTAAAATCAGTTCCGTTGATATTGATATCAAACTGGTTTTCTTTCCAGTTGATTCCCCATACTCCTGCTCCGTAGTAATTTCCGAGATCATCCCAGGGCCATCCTCCGGGGATTGTCTGATGGTCAAAATAAGAATCATCAATGACCAGATCACCTGATATTTTTGTTATCCCTGAATTTTTGACAGCATCAATCAGCTTCTTTTTAAAATTTTCAGGTTTATAGGCATCATATCTCCAGCTTCCCAAAGTAGGATCTCCGTTGGAACTGATGAAAAGATTTCCGTTCAGCGTTCCCCCGGCTATATTCCCGGAATAACTGGAAGTGGTTGTAAAAGTATAATTTTTGCCTAACGTTTCCAGTGCAGCGCCAGCCGTAAAAATTTTCTGTGTAGAAGCAGTAGAAAGGCCCTTGCTGCCCTGGTATTCATATATCAAGTTGCCGTTTTCATCTGAAACGTAAAAGGATAGACCGGAAGATATCGCTCCTGAGGAATCCATAAGATCCTTCGTTGCTTTGTCTAATTTTTGGGCAATATTCTGCGCTGTTACCAATTGTACAGAAAACGCAAGAACAGCAAGTGTTTTTTTCATTGCATTGTTGTTTGAGGCTAAATACTTAGCTTTCAAGCAGATGTCATTATCAGCCCGAAAAGTTTGTATTGAGTCAGATTCTAAATCAAATATAGTTAAAATAAAAGCTTTTCATATTCCCTGAGATCATCAGAACTGAAAAGAATCTGATGATCAGGAGATTTTTCAAACGAACGGTCATGTTTAAAATATTTCTCATAGTCATCTTCATCTAAAAAAATATCCATCTGGCATTCTTTGATATAATGGGATTTCTCTCCGTAATCTTCAACTAGAGAGCGTGAGTTATTCCAGGGTTCCTGATGGCAGCGCAGGCAGTTTTTTTTGTATACAGCTTTATGGCCACAGATTTCACAATGACTCAGGCTTTGAAATAATTGAGAAATTTCATGCTGTCTGTCTTCAGGAAAGAGTGATAGAGGTATTGTTTTTAACAGGAGATAATAATTAGGTTCCTGCCAGGTAAAGTATGTTCCCTCTTCCCAGCCATCCTTTCCGTTGTAAAGGCATAGCTGCTGAAGATCATATTCTACATCGGCCTTCACTATGTTTTCAATGTTCAGAACCATTTTATTATTAAGTCTGACATTCTGCATGTCATCAATTTCAATAACGGGCTGCTGCTCCAGAAAATGGTTCAGGCATAAGGTGGTCTGCCAGGCGTCTATGGTTCTCATCTTCCCTTCGCTGCCACAGATTTCACATGTTTTGACAGACAATTGTGAATATTTGTCTTTGATATTTTTAAGCCTGATATTGAGTGTTTCATCTTCCGAATACGTGTAGCATCTCAATTCACCAAACTTTTCTTTTCCAAAAACGGGATGTTCCAGATTCCAGCCTGCAATGGCAAATTCAAACAGCAATTTCCGGATCAGATCATGCCATCCGATACTATTCACAGAAAAATTAGGCAGATTACGTTCTACAAAAAGCGCTATTTCTTCCTTATTCATTAAAGAGTGCTTCCTGCTTCTATTTCGTAAGGTTCCTTACCTTTTTCAAAAATTCTTGTCAGCTCACTTCCCTCAACGGTTATTGAATCCCCAGTTCTTCTGATCCAGTTTCCTTCCCTTAGGCCCACTACCTTAATATCGTTTTGGGTAAGGAATTCTTTGATGCGGGTTTCTCTGGTTTCTCCGTTATGTTTCAGATCCGGATTAGGATCCAGATAGTGAGGGTTGATATTAAAAGGAACCAGTCCCATACAGTCGAAACTTGGCGGATATACAATCGGCATATCATTGGTGGTTTTCATATTCTGGCCTCCGATATTGCTTCCGGCACTGCATCCAAGATAGGCTTTCCCTCCAGATACATTTTCTTTTAAGACAGACATCAAACCTTCTTCGTGTAATGTTTTAACTAATAAAAAGGTGTTTCCGCCCCCGGTAAAGAAACCTTTTGCCTGTTGAATGGCTTCTTTTTTATCTTCAAATTCATGAAGTCCTTTTACTTTAATATTAATGGTTTCAAAGAAAGAACGCGCTTTTGCAGTATAGTCATCATGAGAAATTCCGCCCGGTCTTGCGAAAGGGATAAACACAATTTCGTCAATTCCTTTATATAGTTTAATTAATTCTTCTCTTAAGTATTCCAGATATTCTCCACCGAAAAGGGTGGATGTTGAAGCTAATATGATATTCATATCATGAAATTATAGGTATTATTAAAAAAATGAAACACAAAGATAGCCTCAAAGACGAAACGAATCAAAAATTAATCTAAAAAAAAATGTAATTCCCGTTAATATTTTCTAAAAAAACTTAAAGCCTCTAAAATTTACCGTTTTATGGAATTATTCTTGAATTTTAGTTATTGAATTTAAAATATAAGATTATGAAAATGAGTAAAATTAATAGTAGAAGTCTATTTTTAGGTTTAATACTAGCGGGAAGCGTAAGTTTTGTAAATGCACAGACAACTCAGCCGGAAACAGCGGCCACAACAACTCAAACAACTAACCCAACCATTGAAGGTCTTAAAAAACAGATTGAGGCTAATCCTAAGGATGCAGAATCACTGGCAAAATTAGCTACGGCTTATCAGGAAGCATCAGATTGGCCAAATGCAATTGATACCTGGAAAAAAATATCTGTTTTATTACCGGACTGGGCTCCGTCTTACTACAGCCAGGCTTATGCCTATCAATCTGCAAAAGATGATGCCAACGCAAAAATTGCTTATGAAAAGTATATAGCAACAGTAAAACCTGAAGAAGTAGAGCAAAACAAGAAGAATCTGGCATATGCCTATTTCTACCTTGCCTTTACAGAACAGAAGACTGATCTTAATAAAGCAAAAGAACATATCGCCAAGTCGATACAGTATGACCCTACCAACCAGGATGCTGTAAAGCTTAGCAAAGCATTAAATTCTTAGTAAAATGAAAGAGGCCGGAAAGTTTTTCCGGTCTTTTTTTTTAATAATAGACTATGAAAGATAAGGGTTTTTTGGCCAAATTTACATGTAACGCAAAGATTCAGTAGCAACCGCTGTATGTCAGGGTTCAAAGATTGGAATCAACTTTCATTGATTCTTTCTAAGCGTACCTATAATATAGAGCTCTATCAGCGACTTTGCCGCTTTAGTAGCACAACCTATATTATTCTATTTTCTTCCCAAAAAAGTCTGTTTCACCATGCAGATGCCGGATTATTTTCTCAATATTCCGCTGAATGCCGGCTTCGGTTTTTAAATGATTGATATATCGGATCAGCTCGTTTCTTCTCGAAGGGATAAGCTTCTCAAAATTTTTTGTTGCGACAGCACTTTCTTTGATGGCTCTTTCCAATTGAGGATGAATAGTAAGGCTTCTGTCTGCATCATCATATTCCAATACAATTTCAATGATCTCTCCGATTCTCTTTGGGGAATTTTTCAGCATGGTAAGATTGATATACAGTCTCCACTCACCGAGATATTTCATCAGGTTTTGCTTAAATTCTTTACCATTCACCGTTCCTTTTACAGCAATGGGACTTTTACTTTTCCCGGATTGTTCAAAAATCTCTTCCAGAATCTCTTCCGGAATAAAAACAAAAGGATTAATCCCTATTATTTCCAAAGCAGCTGTGAAACTATTTTTTTTCATGGATGACAGATTTAAAAGCTGGAAGCTAGAAGCTAGAAGCTAGAAGCTAGAAGCTAGAAGCAAGAAGCAAAAATAACAGTTTGATGAATAGGTATAAAATTTCTTTTTTATTATTTTATAAAATCATTACTCTCAAACTCTCTCACTCTCCAGCCCGCTCACTCCGTAACCCGAAAACCTCTCACTCTCAAACTCTCCTACACTCAAACCCTCTTAACCCTTAACTCTGTAACTCAAAATTCATATCTCAAAACCCAATTAATTCCCTATCTTTGTAATAATAAATCTATTTATCAAAATGAAATTTTTTATTGACACAGCTAATTTAGAGCAAATCAAGGAAGCCAGAGATCTTGGAATTTTGGATGGTGTAACGACCAATCCTTCATTAATGGCTAAAGAAGGTATTCAGGGAGCTGAAGCCATCAGAAACCACTACAAAACGATCTGCGAACTGGTAGACGGAGATATTTCCGCAGAAGTTCTTTCAACAACGTATGAAGAAATGATTAAGGAAGGAGACGAATTGGCTGCTATTCATCCCAATATCGTTGTAAAGATCCCAATGATTAAAGACGGTATTAAAGCGTTAAAATATTTTTCTGATAAAGGAATCAAAACAAACTGTACTTTGATCTTCTCTCCAGGGCAGGCTCTTTTAGCAGCTAAAGCAGGAGCTACTTATGTTTCTCCATTCCTGGGAAGACTGGATGATATTTCTACAGACGGACTGAACCTTATTCAGGAAATCAGATTAATTTTCGATAATTATATGTTCGAAACTGAAATTTTAGCCGCTTCTATCCGTCACTCAATGCACATTATCGACTGTGCAAAAATCGGAGCGGATGTTATTACTTCTCCACTTCCTCCGATCCTGAGCTTATTGAAGCATCCATTAACAGACAGCGGACTGGCACAGTTTATTGCAGATTCTCAGAAATTAGCATAATACCTCGCTGTTACTCAAAATATAAAATCCCGAAATTAGATTTTCGGGATTTTTATTGGGTTGAATTTTATTTCAGCAAATCTATTTCAAGAATATTATTTTGCCTTTTGATATTGGCCTTTGCTTTAGTTTCCTGATCTCTGCTGGCCTTCACCGGATCCAGCACTTTTCCCGAACTATCTCTCATTTCGATAATGGTTCCCTGTGCCAGCATTTGTTTCTGGCCCTTCATTGGGTCCAGACGGTAATCGTTAAAGGCTTTTTTAAACTTAGCTTCGCTAATGGTGATCAGCGGATGATAACGTTCTTTATCTTTTGTACTTTTCCACTCATATGCTGCCGGAAGTTTTTTGCTTGCTTTTAACTCAAATACATGAGAACGGGTGTGGTCTTCTACTTTTACAATAAGGCCCGGAAGCCCATAAAATTTATACGGCCCATCCTGAATAGGCAGATCTGTAGTAAACCATGCCGTCCATTGTCTGCCTGCAAAATCACAAACTGCTTTCTGTGCATTAAATTCTCCGATTTTTTCTTTTTCCGGAAGAATTTTCCAGCTCTGTTTTCTGTTTTCCTGAACCTGGTATTCATCAGAACCAAGCGTAGTAAAAAAATTGGTAGAATAATCGGGGTACATTTTTTCAATATTGTAGCGTATTCTACCTTTAAATTTAAAATTCCCGAGATTAATGTTCAGACTTTGGGTATCTTTTGCGACTATAGCCTGCATTGTAGAATCTGACTCAAAATAGTCTTTGCTGTAAAATTTGGATCCTTTGGAAGTGACTTCAAGATACATGGTCTCACTTTCCTGTTTATCTCTGGCAGTAGAGTCTGTGATGAATTTGTAGTCGTAGATAAATCTTTGATTCTGCCCATTAGACAATGCAGCCATCATGAGGCTGAATAGGATGATTACTTTTTTCATGGTTAGTTTTTGGTATGGTTTTTAATTTTCTTCTGTATTATTTTTGATCACCTTACAAGGATTTCCTACAGCCACTACATTATCCGGAATATCTTTCGTAACTACGCTTCCTGCTCCAATCACGGAGTTATTCCCAATAGAAACTCCCGGCAGCACTACTACATTACCTCCCAGCCAAACGTTGTCACCCACTGTAATGGGATGGGCATACTCTAATCCTTCATTTCTCTGTTTTACATCAAGCGGATGGCCTGCTGTATAAAAGCTGCAATTCGGGCCAATAAATACATTATCACCAAATTCCACTCTGGCACAATCTAAAATAACAAGGTTATGATTGGCATAGAAGTTTTCTCCTGCTTTTATATTATAACCGTAATCACACCAAAAATTAGGCTCTATACAGATATTTTCCTTTATACTTCCTATCAGTTTCTTGAGGAGTCTGTATCTGTTTCCGGTATCAGAGTTTTTCAGCGCGTTATATTCCTGGCACAGATCTTTGCATGCTATCCGTTCCTGAATTAATTCTTGGTCAAAATTGGCATTGTATAAAAGTCCGGCTGCACATTTTTCTTTTTCTGTCATGAGCTATTGGGTTAGTGATGATTACTATTGTTATTGAAAGATAAGAAATAAGTTTTGATCAGGTTAATTGATATTTATCATCTATCTCAGTGAAGTGTGCCATTGTCTTTAATTAAAACAGGATGACAATAAGATGTCATCCTGTAGTGTAGATATTAGAAAATATAATATGATTTAATTCACCAGATCCGGTTCGATCGGATTGTTGTCCTTTTTAAGGGCTTCTTTGGTACTTTTTTCCATTTCGCGGAATACCAGATTAGGATCTGAAATTTCTTTTCCATCACCTGTTTTAAATTTAAAACTAACTTTGGTATTGCCATCTCCGTTTTTCATCATCATTTCTCTCATATTCTTGGTAGGATCATTTACGTAAGCTTTCCATACTTTTCTGAACTGGTCTTTTGAAACCTCAATTTCTTTTCCGCCTATTCCCAGTATTCTTACATTGTCAGGGAGCTGCATTTCGGTTTCAGAAGACGGGCTGCCTATGGTTTTGTTTCCAATCAAAGTCATAATATGAGAACCCGTAGCGTCTTTAAGCTTTACGATAAGCCCGGGAAGTCCGGAGAAAACATAGGGGCCGTCCTGGAAGGGCAGATCTGTGGTAAACCAGGCTGTCCATTCTCTTCCGCCAAAGCTGGTAACCGCCTTCTGGGTTTCATAAGTCCCGATTTTTTGCTTTTCCGGCAGAATTTTCCATTCGGGTTTTTTATCTTCTCTGATTTTATACTGATCTGTAGAAACACTTCTGAAAAGATAGGTTTTAAAATCCGGATACTGCTTGGTTACTTTATAATAAACGAGTCCGGGTTTGTCTCTTCTGTTGAAGCTAAAATTTCCACCGCCGGATTTCAGCTGCTTTTGAAGTTCTGCTCTTCCGGTGGAATCTGCTACAAATTTTTCGCGGCTGTAATAGCTTGATCCATTTTTATCAATATCCAGCAGCATCATTTCCGTTTTTATATCCTGCTTATTCTTGGAATCCGGAATGAATTTGTAATCGTAGAAAAATCTGTTGACCTGAGCACTGGCCAGTACTCCCAACAGCATAAAAAATAGGATTTTACTTTTCATAGTCTATCATTAAAAAAGGCTTTGTCAATTTTAGATTGACAAAGCCTTATGGAACTTTATTTCTTTGTCTCAATTCTTACTTCCCCCTGCTTAAGCTCTCCTTTCTTCTGAGTATTAACGTTTACTTTTGATATATTGCTTGAGTCCAGCGAGTTTACATCATCCTGAGAAACTTCCCTTCCGTCAATATAATACTTGTACTTTACGTCATCGGTACTGGTTATTTTAAACTTCTTTACCCCGTTCATTGCAATGTTTCCGTTGGCATCTTTTTTAATAAAATCAGCATTCATTACAATAACACCAGGAGAACCGCTGCTCACATTAATAAACGTACCGTTTCTGAAGCTGGCTGACCTCTTTTCTGCTTCTGCGCGGGCTTTCTCAACTTCCTTTCGGATTCTGTCTCCGTCTAACCGGATTTTTTCACCTTCTACCCTTACTCTTTCTCCTTCAGCCCGTACTCTGTCACCTTCTATACGGGCTTTCTCTCCCTCTATTCTGGCCTTCTCTCCTTCTACTCTCGCTTTGGCTGCTTCTTTCAATGCTTTTTTAGCTTCTGCCATTGCTTTCCGTACTTCTTCTTTTTCTTTATCGCTTAAATCTTTATAATTAACGATTTTATTGGTTTTAAAATACGTTATTTTCGGTTCTTTTGGTGCTTCAGGCGCTGCAGGAGGAAGTGGCATTTTCGCAATTTTTGCAGCCGCTCTTCCCGCTTTTCTTGCGGCTCTTTCAATTTTCCGAAGCTCTTTTTTACTGAGAGGATCCATATTTTCGAGCTCTTTCATCTGATTCTTCCATTCCGCAGAGTTGAAATACTGATCCACTTCAGCCTTTGAAGCAATTTCTCCAATTTCTGATGCCAGATTACTAATTTCTTCAATTTTATCGCTGAAGAGATCACTTTCAGGATCCAAACCTTCCAGTTCTTTCTCCTTTTCTTTTATTTTCTTTTCAAGCCCGGCTAGCTTTGTATGATCTTCCGTTGATACCGCCTTCAGTTCTGTACTTTTTTCCTGACCCGATTTTTCAGGTCTTATCGTATCTTTCTTGATTTCTGATACTGCTTTCTGGATAGAAAGATTCGTCTCTTCAATTTCTCTGTTCTTAGCATTTACCAGATAGGCAAAAGCTATGGAGAATACAACGGGCAATGCAAAAATTCTTCGCGCATATCCGAATTTGGTTTTTGGTTTTTGTAACATCTTAAGTCTTTTTTTAAGGTTTGAACTTAGAAACGGACTGGTAACAGGCAACTGTGTTCCGGAAAAGTGGCTTGCTAAAAGCATCTGCGCAAATGCTTTGGTGTCCGATTGTTTTACGGCTTTTTTATCAGCCAGATATTCGTGGATTAGATTAATTTCTTTTTTGATGATATGAAAGAACGGATTGAACCAGAAAACAGAAGTAATAATTTCGATAAAGATTTTATCAAAAGAGTGTTTCTGCTCAATATGAACCATTTCATGCTTTAAAATCTGTTTTCCTATATCAGAATGCAGTGTGATTGTATTCTTCCAGAACAGATTTTTAAAATAAGAAAACGGAGCTTCAGTAAGGTCTGTACGGTAAAAGTTGATCCCGTCAAAACTTTCTTTCTGAAATTGGTTTTTAAACTGCTGGATTTTGAAAATCCCGTATAACAGCTTCCCTAAAAAATAGAGAGAAACCAGTCCCAGAGCTGAAAAAATAATGTTAAAATAAAGGTTACCATTGTCTATGTTTTTTTCTGTGTTAAAATGCTGAATCCTGTTAAGAAGCATATACATATCATTATTTACCTCTATCGTAAAATCGTCTATTCTGATAAGTGGTAACAGCAGTGATATCACCATTGCTGCCAACAGATAAAATCTGTTATAATGATGGAATGTCTTGTCTTTTAAAGACAACTGGTAATACAAAAACGTTACACCCGAACATAAAATAATTTTTCCAAAGTATAATAGTATTGCTTCCATAGGTCTTAGTCTTTCTTTTTAAGTTCATCCAACAGCATCTCAAGGTCTTCTACCGTCATTTCATTCTTTTCGACCAGAAATGAAACAGCGCTCTTGTAAGAACCTTTAAAATAATTTTTCACAAGGCTCTTCATGGTTTTCCCGGAATACTGTTCTTTTGAAACCAGCGGAAAATACTCATGCTGTCTTCCATGCACATGATAATCTACAAATTCTTTATCCTTCAATACTTTTAAAATAGTAGATACGGTATTGGTGTGCGGTTTGGGTTCCGGGAAAAGATCAAGAACATCTTTCAGGAATCCCTTTTCCAATTTCCATAAATACTGCATTACCTGTTCTTCTGCTTTTGTTAGAGTCTGAATTTTCATATCCTGTTCATTTATCAATTAGAGTGATATCCAATCATCTTATTGTATATCACTAATAAATTAGTTATACAAATGTAGAAATAAAATTGAATCAAACAACTATTTTTTTAGTGATAAAGAATTAAAAAACACAACAGATTGAAAATCAACAATATAAAAATAGTTAAAATTTATTAAATTTTGAATGAATGGAATTACTGGGTGTTTATTTTACAGAAAACTATTCAATTCTGTTGCTATTTTACACTAAAAATACCTGTTTATTCTTTGTATATAATCAATCGGATCAGTGCGGATCAAATAAAAATACCAAAAAATAATACTGCAGAAGGATTTATTGCCGTAAATTTGATATCCTGATATTTCCGGAATAATGATTTTGGCAGTCATAAAAAAGTAAAACCAAATTGCCAGGAAAACCAGTTATTACCTGAATATAAAACAATAGTAAAATCTTTTTTAAATGAAAAAAATACTTTTTATCGGAATGGTGCTTACAGGAATTATAGGCCTTTCATCATTTATTACATCAAACGATTCTACGGTTGCAAAACCTGTAAAATCAATTTATGATTTTAAAATTGAATCCATTGACGGCGGAAAAATTGATTTTTCTAATTACAAAGGAAAATACATTCTTATTGTAAACACTGCGTCCAAGTGCGGTTACACCCCTCAGTACAAAGGACTGGAACAGCTGTATAAAGATTATGGCAACAAGCTTGTTGTAGTGGGTTTCCCTTCTGATAATTTTGCTGATCAGGAGTTTCATGACAATGTGGAAATCAAATCTTTCTGTGAAAAGAACTATGGAGTAACCTTTCCGCTTACCACCTCAGTGGATGTAAAAGGTCCAAAAATCACTCCGGTATTTGACTATCTTACCCACAAATCTCAAAACGGAGTAATGGATGCGAAAATAAGCTGGAACTTCAACAAGTTTCTGATCAGTCCGGAAGGAAAATTACTGGAATATTTTGATTCTAAAGTAGTTCCTGAAAGTGATAAAATAACCCATTATTTTAAATAAGAACTTCTTAAAAACACTGCTATCCTTAATAGCAGTGTTTTTTTATGCAGATGCATGATATACCGTTTGATCTTGGAAAGCTTTTCAAAAAACGCTTAATGTGTTCTTTTAACAATTTTAATTGCAAAAATCACTTCAATAAAGCTTCTGAATACATCATTTTTGTAACAATGAACACTATACCTTATAAATTTGTTAAAATTTATTAAATAAATATTAAAATGTATTTGTTTTAACCGGGAAATTATATTTATTTTAGTGCTTTAAAAATTTCTCATGAAAAGATATAATTTATTGATTGTACTATTACTGCTCATTTTCAATGTTACTGCAGCACAAAAGAAAGGTTCTCCTGCTGCCGATCTTAGCATCCTTAAAGATACGAAAGCAAAAATAGAAGGTACGGTTCCATTGGTGATTCAGCATCTTCAGACTATTTCCACAAAAGAAGGAGACAATAATATTGTCAACAACGGGAAAATAGCGTTAGGTAAAGAATACGGTATTGTAGAATCTGAATGGTATTTATACAGGAATAATATGAAAAACTGTATCCTGAACAATTCTTCCAAAAAAGCCAAGAAATGTATGGAATATCATAACAATATGTTCAGAGGTACAATGATCAACTACAACAATTATATTACGAATCTTACAAGAAAGAACGGTTATCTGGGGGTTGAAGGTGATACAAAATTCGAATTTAAACCTGCTGATATCGCTACAAAACTCAATGAAGCCTACCTGAATGCAAACGAAGCCGCAGGAAGAATGAAGGCGGACCAGAAAAGAGACTTTTTAGGACAAACGATGTCTGACGACAACAAACTTACTCCTTATGCCCAGCTGGCTCAATAATAGCTTATCGCATTAAAAGATAAAAAAAGAACCGCAAATTGCGGTTCTTTTTTCATTTAAAAAGCAAAAAATCTCTGCCGGAAAAAGCAGTTTTGTGGTACTAATCATAAAACCGTTGGGGAAAAAGTAGAAAATTAGACAGAGATTTTTTTGCATGTGCTCTACAGATCAACTGTCCTACCCATGATCTGTAAAAGCTTTACAAAAATAGGACTATACCCTTCTGCCGGTAGAAAATCCCTGTAGAATTAAATATCCGGAATTGTAGAAGTAATACTACTTTTTAAAGAACAGCAGAAAACATTATTTCTGCTTCCACCAATGGTAGTAATTGTGAAGTCCGTCATATTCAAATCCACATCGCGGATATAATGTATTTCCTATATCATTTGTCTTTTCTGTTTCCAGCATCAGGCCGCACGCTCCTGTTTCTTCACACCATTGTTTGCTGCGGTCAATCAATGCTACAGAAAGGCCTTTTCCTCTATAGCCGGGATGAACAAACAAGTCACTCAGGAGCCACTGTTTCTGTAGTCTGGTATAGTGAAACAGTTTATAAAGCTGTACAAAACCTACTGCTTTTCCATCTGCCATTGCCAGAAAAATGTCAGATTCGCTGTTTAAAAACCGTTCCTTAAGAAAAGCTTTTCCTTTTTCAACATCTGATTCCTGTCTGTAAAAAACACGGTAAAGATTAAATAGTTCCGCTGTTTCATCAAGATCCTCAAGACTTGCTTTTTTAATACTGTACTTCATCGTTATGTATATTTAGTTAACAGGGCAAAAATACCTTTAAACAGGGTTGGTTTTGAGATCCAGATTCATATTATACAGGTAGTCCAATACACGCAATTTCAATTCATAAAGATGAATACCGCATATTCCGGATTTTTTCATTCTGAACAACTTCAGAATTTTACAGTCATAAAATCAATTCAATGAAAGACATCATCAGAAAAATAGAAAATACTGACTGGGAGCACCTTACAGAAACGATGCATACAAACGGATTTGCCCTTATTCCTGATTTGTTATCCGATAATGAATGCGAACTATTGAAATCCGGCTACAGCAATTCCGCTCTTTACCGGAAGACAGTAGTGATGGCCAGGCACCGTTTTGGATTGGGAGAATATAAATATTTTAATTATCCGCTGCCCGAAATCATTCAGTCTCTACGAAAAACAATATATCCGCATCTGGCTCCCATAGCCAATTCCTGGTTTAAAGCTTTGAATATTGACATACAGTTCCCATTGGATCATCAGACGTTTTTACAGCAATGCCATGCCAATGGACAGCCAAAAGCTACAGTGTTAATTTTGAAATATGCAGAAGGCGGTTTTAATACGCTGCACCAGGATTTGTATGGGGAGATGTACTTTCCCATTCAAATTGTATTGATGCTGAGTGAACCCGGTCAGGATTTTACAGGAGGGGAATTTGTTCTTACCCAGCAGATCCCAAGAGCTCAGTCAAAAGCCATTGTTTTACAGCCTAAAAAAGGAGATGCACTTATTTTCACCACACAGTTTAAACCTGAAAAAGGGACAAAAGGATATTACAGGGTGAATATGAAACATGGAATAAGTGAAGTAAAGGAAGGCAATCGTTATGCTTTAGGAATTATCTTCCATGATGCGATGAGTTAACAGTCCACGATCTTTACCAACAACTATAAACGATTAAAAACAATGATCCTGCATTCTCAAATATCAGGCGAAAATCTGAGAAGTAAAATTCACAGCAAAGAAATTGTCTTTGGAGGAAATAAAAAATTAAAAATCTACGGATTATTGAACTGTAGATCAGGAAAAAGAATGAAAAGGGAAAATAGGGTGTTCTTCATAGACGAAATAGAAGCACTGGAAAATAAGTTCCGGCCTTGTGGACATTGTATGAGGGAAGCGTATAAAAAATGGAAAAACTTCATCCATCAGTAAAAGATGAAGTAAAATAATTACGAAGTATGACGAAGCTTTGACAGGCCGCACTAAAGTCCTTTTTACACAAGGTTTAACACTTTTACTGAAAAATGAACTTTTTAAACCAAGGAAGAAATAAACCGCTGAAAAATTTGTCCAATGCCAAAGGAAGCCAAGTATTCATAATTATTGTTTTGCTGTAGACATCTATTTAATCATTGACGGAAAAACGGCAAGTTGGGACACTGTAAAAGATTGGAATGGAGACAGGCAATCAGACTGGATGGAAGTGGTACTTGGAAATCCTTTCTAATATGAAAAAAGACAAAAAGCATTACATTTTAACATAATAAAATATATCCAAAAAGTATGGATTCCCGTAATAGGCATGAAAAAAGTATTTGTACTATTGTGAAAGAAGTTGCAAATAGCTTGCAATAAAAATTAATATTTTATCAAAAAACTAAATTATGAAAAAAGCATTATTAGTAGGCGCTCTATTTGTGGCAGGAGTAGTTAGCGCATTTCCTTTTAGAACATCTTGCGGGAAAGTCTTACAAGTAAGCCAGACTATCGCGAACAACATGTCAGATAATCAATTATCGAACTATCTTACAGATCTTAACGGAGAAACATGTCCACAACATGCCGGATCTGCTGTTGTAACTGTAATCTACAGCCACTAAAAAATTAAAATTTCAACTGAAGACCGTCATAAGTTTGGCGGTCTTTTTTAATAAGAGACTATATGAAAAAGATAATCCTGCTGATTAATTTATTAATGGTAACATTTTTTTTCTGTCAGAAAAAATTTGACGTAGTTTACGAAGCTGATTACAAGTTAAATTATAAACTTTCAAAATCAGGCAACTACAAGAAAACAACTACTTTTGCCTTGCTTATAAATCAAGATGCTTCCTTTTTTAAAAATATGAATAAATATATAGCGGATTCACTAGAATTTGAAAAGGTACATCTTCCTCTAAATGAATCAATGAAATATGTGACTGACTTTAGAGAAACCATTGGAACAACCTCTTCTAAACTTTACGTAACAACTGAGATAAATTATGCTGACTATTCATATGAAGAGCCTAATAACTTGAATTGGAAGATTAAGAATGAATTTAAAACTATTCTTGGCTTCAAATGTCAAAAAGCAGAAACTACCAAATACGGAAGAACCTGGACAGCTTGGTTTGCTGCGGATATTCCTTTCCAATATGGCCCTTATAAATTCAACGGATTACCCGGTTTAATTACTGAACTATATGACACTAAAGATGATTTTCATTACATATTGTATACGTTTAGAAAAAGAAAATATACGTGTAAATCCGCTAACATTGCAGCCAACGCCAAACAAACCACTAAAGAGAAAATTTGGCAAATTTTAAAAAATAAGGTTGCGGGAAGAATGCAGGTGCATGAACAGTTTATTGAAGATAAAAATGACCTTGAAATGATAAGAAGAAACGCTGAATCCGCAGCAAAAGATTATAACTATATAGAGTTAAGCATTTATTAGAAAAGTATACAAGTACTATTTAAGATGATCTTTTGTCAGTTCTATAATTAAATTTACAAATTAATCAGGCAAATTAAAAAATTAAACACGTCAAATCTTGTCGTGTTTTTTTTCTTCTAAAAATTTTGAATAATCTTCTGCCAATTCCGCATCAATATCTCTCAAGTATGATTTCAACGCTTTTAAGGTAGAGTGCCCGGTAACTTTCATAAGTAAGTCGTAAGTCTCCAGCTCCGTTCTTTCCTTTCTCAATTCCCGGAATAACTTTGTGATGAGGATATGTCTGAAATAATAAATTGTGTACTATTCTCCAAAGCAGCTTTTACTTCTTTAAACTCAGCAGAGAAATAATTCCTTCGATTTACTTCTATGGTTTCAATTCCTCTTTCGTTTGTTTAAAACCCCAACCATACCCGCTCCAAAACGGATCTCTTTTAATAATGAAAGCATTACATCGGGAATTATCTTAGTTTTTATGGGGTGGGGTTGTTTTGACTACAGGTTCATTTATTTTAAGCTCTTCGAATTTAAGCCTTATAACCTGAATAGGCCGAAGGAAATTATACAAGACTAATTGTATAAATAACAAAAGCTGTTTGTCTCTCAATATTTCTTCAAAAAGATCATCAAACTGTTTGCTGGAATATGATTTATCTTTTGTTGGTGTATGATTTTGATTTTCGATTTCCTTTACAAAATTATCATTTATTAGCCTATATCCCTTTAAGAATATTAAAAAGAGAAGCAATAGTATTGCTTCTCTTTCGTTGAGTAGCGGGAACCGGACTCGAACCGATGACCTTCGGGTTATGAGCCCGACGAGCTACCTACTGCTCCATCCCGCGGTGTATTTTTAGAGTGCTTACCGAAAACACTTGCTTAGTAGCGGGAACCGGACTCGAACCGATGACCTTCGGGTTATGAGCCCGACGAGCTACCTACTGCTCCATCCCGCGGTGTATTTTTAGAGTGCCTACCGAAAGCACTTGCTTAGTAGCGGGAACCGGACTCGAACCGATGACCTTCGGGTTATGAGCCCGACGAGCTACCTACTGCTCCATCCCGCGATATTGGATTGCAAAGGTACGAATATTTTTTACAAATCCTAATTTTTCTTTTAAATAAAGGACTTTTATGAAAACTATTTTATTATTTGTATCTTTGTTTTATGGCAAAAATATTAAAAATTTATCCAGACAACCCACAGGAAAATCTTGTGAATGAGGTTATTAAAACCCTAAATAATGGCGGGCTGATTATCTATCCTTCAGATACGATTTATGCATTAGGCTGTAATATTTTTGATATCAAAGCCATGGAAAAATTGGCACAGCTTAAAAAAACAAAGCTTGAGAAGTCTAAATTTTCCATTATCTGTAATGACCTGAGCCATCTTTCTGACTTTACCAGACCTATTGAAACCTCGGTTTTCAGATTCCTGAAAAGCCATCTTCCCGGACCTTTTACTTTTATTCTTGATGCCAATAAAAGTTTACCCCTGGCCTATAAAGGTCATAAAACAATTGGTATCCGTGTCCCAGACCACCCGATTCCTCAGCTTATTGTTGAAAAATTAGGCCATCCTATCGCTTCCACCTCCATCAGAGATGATGATGAAATCATTGAATATTCTACTGATCCTGAGCTTATTGCAGAAAAATATGATCATCTGGTAGATATTGTGATTGATTCCGGATATGGAGATAATGTGGCCTCCACAATTGTAGACCTTACTTCAGGAGAACCGGAGATTATCCGTCAGGGAAAAGGAATTATCTAGTTAAAAAAATTACAGTTTAAAGTTCAGGGTTTACGATTGACAGACTAGATTATGGGGATTAATGGGAAGTATTCTATAGGAATTTTGCTCACTTTTGTTCTTTTGGCTGCTGCGATGCTTTATGCTTTCCCTGCTGTTACATTAATAACGGGAATACGCGGCATCACAGGAACCAATTTTCTTATTACCCGATTTATAATCTGGGGAATTTTTTTTATTGTATTGCTCTACAGCTTTTTTATTGAAAAAGAATCATTTCTATTAAAAAAGGAGATCAGGTATTCATTGGTATTTTACCTGAAAGCCGTTGTCTGTCTTTATTTTATATGCAGCATTGGCGGCGCATTACTGAATATAATTATCCATCTTCTGGTTCATGAAAAGATAAGCGGAAAGCTTTTTGAACTTACTCCGATTTTTAAAAGCAATTATTTTTTGCTTATTTTTACATGCTTTACAGCTGGAGCTGTGGAGGAGCTTCTGATGCGGGGCTATATACAGTCCAGAATTGAAAAAATATACAATAATTCAGCGGTAGGAATTATTTTTTCTGCTGTTTTATTCGGAATTTTGCACAGTACTTATGGCACCATCGGTCAGGTGGTTATACCCTTCTTTATAGGAGTTGTTTTTGCTGTATTTTATAAAATCTATTCGAATATTAAAATCCTCATTATCTGCCATTTCATGATTGATTTTATCTCTCTCGTGGCCATGAATTTTATGGATATTAAACACTTATCTTTATTTTAGCATTATGAAAATTATAACATCACCTGCCAAATTAATGAACGTAGAAAACGCAACAGAACTGTTGAAATCATCTACTCCGAAATTCATTGAAGAGGCCGCTTTTATACAGTCTTATTTAAAAGAAAAATCACCAAAATATCTTTCTGAGCTGATGGAAATATCACCAAAGCTGGCTGATGAGAACTGGGAAAGAAATCAGAAATGGAAATCCAAGCCTACCGGTAAGGAATCGGCTCCTGCGATGTTTGCCTTTACAGGAGAAGTATACAGAGGGCTGGATGCCAAGACACTGGATAAAAATGCTGTGGATTATCTGCAGAAAAATTACAGAATACTCTCCGGATTGTATGGATTGCTGAAACCATCAGATAAAGTAATGCTTTACCGATTGGAAATGGGACGTCCTTTTCACTTTGATGAATACAAAAACCTGTATGAATTCTGGAGAGAAAAAATTACAGACCAACTGAATTCTGAGATGAAAAAAGGAGAAATTCTTCTTCAGCTTGCCAGCATCGAATACGGAAAGGTAATCGACAGAAAGAAACTCAATCATAAAGTTATTGATTTTGAATTCTACGAACTGAAAGACGGAAAGCTGAAAACCATTGTAGTGTATACAAAACATGCCAGAGGACTTGTGGTGAGGTTCTGCGCTGAAACCAATGCCAAAACACTGGAAGACGTAAAAGCGTTCAACTATGAAGGCTACAGAATAGATGAAGAGAAATCTACAGATACAAAACTGGTTTTCACAAGATAAATGACAATTTCAGCCCTAAAAAAATATTTTAAAGCAGAGCTTTCCGGACTTTATAATGAATCGGAAAGCATCTTTTTATCCTCTCTTTTCATTCATCAGATTGTAGGCTTTGATCATTTCCAGCAAAGAAGATTTTCTGAGCAGGAACTTCTGGACGGAGATGAAGAAAAACTCTTTCAGGTGATTTCTGAGCTTAAAACGGGAAAACCTTATCAGCAGATTCTTGGGGAAACTGAATTTTACGGAATGAGAATCTTTGTAGATGAAAATGTACTGATTCCCCGTCCTGAAACGGAAGAACTGTTGGAAATTGCCATCAGGGAAATTCAAAGTTCAGGATTTAAGATTCAGGGTTTAAAGATTCTGGACATCGGAACCGGAAGCGGGGTGATTCCTTTAGTGCTGAAAAAGCATTTTCCGGAAGCGAAAGTTTCATCCATAGATTTTTCTGAAAAAGCACTGGAAACAGCTAGAAGAAATGCTGATTACCATCAGTTGGAAATACAGTTCATTCACGCTGATTATCTTCATCATGAGCCGGCTGAAAATTATGATATCATTATTTCAAATCCTCCCTATATCGGAATAGAAGAAGAGATTGACATTGCTGATTCCGTGAAGGAGTTTGAACCTAAAATGGCTCTTTTTTCTCCTGTTGCTGATGCTTTGATCTTTTATAGGAAAATTGCTGAAGATGCAAAAAAGCATTTGAAGGAAAGTGGTCTCCTGTTTTTGGAAATCAATCAGAAATTAGGCCCTGAAACGCTGGAACTGTACTCATACTTTTCTAACGCTCAATTATTAAAGGATTTATCTGAAAATGACAGGTTTATTTATGGAAGGAAATAAGTAATTTTGCCTTCATACCACTAACCTATGAAAACTTTAAGAGGGAATTTGCTCGCTGCTGTTTCAGTGATTATACAACTGGTATCATGTACACAGCATCCTAAAGATATTGTCAATGAATACTACACTAAAGGAGCGCTCAACGGCTCTGTTCTGGTTGTAGAGAACGGTAAGGTTGTTTGCGATACAGCACTCGGATTGCGAAATATTGAAAAGGGGCTGAAAGCAGATAAAAATACCGCATTTTATATTGCTTCACTCAGTAAATCATTTACAGCCACAGCAATTTTAATATTGGAGCAAAAGAGTTTATTAAAGCTTGATGACAAAGCATCCGCTTTTACTGCTCTTCCTGAATATGCAAAAAACATTACCATCAGACAGCTTTTGAACCATACTTCGGGAATTAAAGATTATGAAGATTTGTTTTCGAAAAAAGGATTGACTAACCAGGAAGTAATGCAGTGGTTATTCCAGCTTAAAAATCTGGATTTTACTCCAGACAGCGGTTTTAAATACAGCAACAGCGGCTATATTATTCTTTCTCAGATTATCGAAAAGATTTCCGGAAAAACGTTTTCGGCTTTCATCAGTGAGCAGATCATTACATCTTTAAAGATGACTAATACCTATGTGTATGAAACTGATACCGTTATTCCAAATAGAGCATTGGGTTACAATCAACATAAAAAACCTGATGATTATTCAATCTTAACAACCGGTGATGGCGGGATCTACTCAACTCCTGAAGATCTTTTTAAATATGACCAGGCTTTAAGAAATAACACTCTGATCAGCAAACAAAATACGGCCCTTATGTTTACTCCGGCAAAGTTGTCGAATGGCAGAAATTCCAGTTACGGACTGGCATGGTTTCTGGAAGATAAAGGCGGGGATAGAACCGCGATGCACACTGGCGGTCTGAATGGCTTCCGGGCCTTATTCTGGAGAGATCTGCAACATAACAGCTGTATTATCGTCCTTACCAATCAGGGTGACGCATTTCCGTTACACCATTTTTTACATGATATAAGAAAAACTATTCAATAACAAGATGACTATTCAATCTCACGAAATCGGTACTATAAAAATTGCGGAAGTTACTTCTGATGATATGATCATCCAATTGGTTCAGGATGGTCTTGATCTTATGGGAAATATTTACTATCAGGGCTTTGACAAGGTAGTTCTTTACGAAAAAAACATTACTCCCGAATTTTTCGATTTAAAAACGAAAATTGCAGGCGAAATTCTCCAAAAATTTTCGAATTATCGTATCGGACTGGCTATCGTAGGGGATTTTAGCAAATATGAGAGTAAGAGCATGAAAGATTTTATTTTTGAAAGCAATAAAACAAAGCACATCAACTTTGTCAATACGCTGGAAGATGCGTTGAAAAATTTTTCAAAATAGCTATTCTTCAATTCTTTATAAATAAAAAAGATGTTTTACTTATTCATCTTTCAATACCTGTACCTTATAGACATCAGTTTTTAAGATTTCTTATTCCGTTAGGAGGACTTGCATAATAAAAATAATCATACCGATTTGTAAATTATGTAAAAATTTAAACCAAAATAGGGTAATTATTAAGAGAACCTTAGAATTAATTCTATAAATATCAACCTCTGGATAATTCTTTGTATATTTGCAAAAAAACACGAGGGAATATGAATCTTACTTATTTAAGAGCTTATACGGCTACATAATTCAATTTACTTTTTTCGACTATTTCAGATATCGAACGAACAATCCTCAGGGAGCGTCTTCTGGTAGATCTGTTATTGGCTTTCAGGAATCCATAGATCTCCTGATGGCATCCTGTAGAAACAATTCATTATTTGCATGAACTGTTAGTGATACTTATCCCTTAACGGAAACGATCAGGCTGAAAAAATGCCTTCTAAAACATAAAAAAACATACACAGATTAAAAATTATTAAGAACATCATGATTAAAAAATTATTTCTATCAATCGTTTTAGTAAGTTCATTGTCATATGCACAAATTGGGATTAACACACCCACTCCGGATGCAAGTGCAGCTCTTGATATTTATAGTCAGAGTAAAGGGATGCTGATGCCAAGATTAACTACAGCACAGAGAAATGCTATCGTCAATCCGGCAAGCTCTCTTCTTATCTATGATACTGATAAAAAGTGCCTAAGCCAGAATGTGGGTACACCTGCCAGTCCGGATTGGTTATGTATCAGCAATAACGCCGTAAAAATGTTTTACATGCCAAGCGTTTCTTTCGATACTTCCACTACTGCTACGGGCAGAACCAAAGACTTATATACATTATATAAAACTCAGTTCGGATCTCCAAGAGCAAAGAGCACCAGCGCTCCTGCCTCTATTCCTTTCTTCCCTTCCAGCAAAGACATTTATTATTATGTAACAGATGCTGATCCTAATGTATTCAGTAATATTACAATTACTGATGATGGTTTAATGAAGTATGATGTAAAAGCGGCGGCTACAGACTGTTCTTTCATCAATATTGTTTTTGTTGTCAAATAATTGAGCTATGATAAAAAGTACCTCAATTGTACCATACAAAAGATTTTTGGCCATTTTTTCGTTGTTCATGCTGTCCCAGCATGTGAAGGCACAGAATGAGCAGGGAACGGGATATCCGTATTTTGTGAACTTTACGCAGGGGCTGCAGCCTCAGGAAGCTTATAAAGTAGCCACCAGCGGTGTTCAGAATGATGCAACCTTTACCACAGACGGGCTCCGACTGACGCGAAGCGTCAACAATATTTCCGGTGGGGTAATCCTTGCTGATAAAATATTCAAAAGTGACCAGGGAATCAAGTTTGAATTTGAATTTGCCATTTATGGTGGTAATACAAACGGAGGAGACGGAATTTCTATCTTTCTGGTAGACGGTTCTATTCCTAAAAACCAGCTTAACCTTGGCTACTTTGGTGGTGGATTAGGGTATAGTTTCGTACGTGGAGGCGAATCTACGGAAGGGCTTAGAGGCGCTTATCTGGGGATAGGTCTGGATGAATTCGGGAATTTCAAAACAAGCTTTAACCAGGGTGAAAGAGTAAGAAATGGAATTTTCGGAGTAGGATTAGCGGATGGAAGAAGCAACGTTTCTTTACGAGGAAAACGCGGAAACCAATCTCTGTCTTCAGCTGAGCCTGCAGGGTATAACGGATATCCACTGCTGTACGCTACAGCTACCAATGCCTCCCCTGCCAGCAACAACAGATCTGCATATCTGGATACTGCGACCGGGAAGTATATCGGTATTAAAAATACGACTCTTCAGCAGTTCAGTATTGAGAGTGGCGGAACCACTATACCTGCTACTGAAAGTGATGCAAGATTCCGTAAAGCATTTGTCACTTTGGTGCCTAACCCGGCAGGGGGTTACAATGTAACTCTTGAAATTCAGCATGGAACGGTAAAAGAAAAAGTGATTGACAATTACTATTATCCTACCTCACTGAAATACACTGAAACTACAATATCCAATTCTACCGTAAGAACATTGGATACTTCTGCTCCAGCTACTTTCAGAATTGGATTTGCGGCTTCTACGGGAGCTGCCAGAAACATCCACTTATTGAAAAACCTTGGAGTTACAAGGCCTTATGCTGCAGAAGTAACAGATGATCTGTTTGCAGGTTGCCCGGGGATCAAGTCAACGTTTTATCCGTTGCTTAATGATGCGGCTTATTCTTCAGCAAACGGTCAGAATCCACCAACGCTTTCCTATAACAACCTTGATTTTAATTCATTCAGGTTTTTGGATAACAATGGAGCTGTAATTCCGAATATTACGAACGGGGTCTACACCAGCAGTCAGGGAACCTGGACGTATTTCCCCAGTACCGGAGCGCTGAATTTCAGACCTGCCGCCGGATTTACAGGAGTTGCCCAGATACAATATGATATTAAAGGCGGCGGAAGCAATGGTACCGAAGCTCCTTACAATAAGGAGGAATACAGATCGCTGCCTGCCCTGGTACAGGTTAATATTTCCAGTGCTAATAACTGCAGCAAAGCGTGCGTTATTTCCAACAAGAATGTAACCCAGAGAATAATAAGATAATCTGATAAAAAAACCAGCTCTTAAGAGCTGGTTTTTTTATTTATTATTGACGGAATATGTAATAATTGATAATAAAAGCACCAAAAACCAATGAACCACAGATCAGTATCACGATGACGCCTTTTACTCTTATATGTTCCTTGGTTTTACTATTTTGATTAAAACAGTCTTATCCTATTCGTTTCTTTATAAAAATTTCATATCCTAAATAAATTAGCGGAAGTGACATGACTCCTAAGAATAG
Organism: Chryseobacterium culicis; assembly: GCF_900108365.1. Lineage (GTDB taxonomy): Bacteria > Bacteroidota > Bacteroidia > Flavobacteriales > Weeksellaceae > Chryseobacterium > Chryseobacterium culicis. The sequence goes on from NZ_FNWQ01000002.1 coordinate 962,838, forward strand.
AATGTTGCTCATGGCCAGCTGAGGATGCATTACGATGGAGTAAACCAGCCCGAAAAAAGCCCCTCCAAGGTGCGCTGCATGCCCAAGATTGTCCCATTGCTTTGGATTCAGCATCATATAAACAGAATATCCAAAATATAATGTTCCAAACAACCATCCCGGTAAGAAGTTGACACTAATCTCTTTAGGTGCCATCGCTATGGATGCAAAAATGATCCCCGAAACAGCTCCTGACGCTCCAATCGCTGAATACCATGGCTGATTTTTATAAATCATCAAACTGAATAAATTCCCTAAAATCATGGATCCGAAATAAAGAATTACAAATCCTGTTTCGCCAAAGAAACTAACGACAACTCCCTGGAAAAAATACAGGGAAAGCATGTTAAAAAATAAGTGCATAAAGTCTGCATGCAAAAATGCAGAGCTAATCAGCCTTATATATTCTTTACGATTCGAAATAGCCCCCACATTGAATTTATATTTTTCAAACAGTGCTATATTGTTGAATCCCATGTAACTAAAAATACATGTGACTGCAATGATGATTAAAACAACTATATCCATCGTATGTTTTTTATGTTATATCTGAACAGATACTGTATGATCTATTCATTTTCATTATTCCTGTCCTCCTGAAAAAGGTCGCCAATGATTCCTCCGTCTTCATCCATTTCACCTGCCGGTTCAGGATCTTCATAAACCTCCGGTTCCTCTTCTACCGGCTCAGGAATGGTAATATTGATTGCTTTTACTTTGAATTTTGTAAACTGGTTCCCGATTGCCTTTATTCCTTTTACGGCAATAAATTCATCAATATTTATCGTTTCCGGTTCACGTTCTTTTCCTTTATCTTTCGCAAAAATAATTTCTGCGGTTACATCATTGGCCACAATTACGTTTTCAATGAATGATTTCGGGTGTTCGGAAGGCATAAAAGTCTGCACATTCAGTGTATTTTCCAGCAGGAATCTCTTAATGAAGTAGATGTCTTTTTCTCCATCGTAATAAATACAGGTGATGGGCTGCGCAGGTCTCCACTTTTCCAGAACCAGATATTCATCATCAAAACGATTGCCAAGATCAAAAGAAACCAGTTTTACTTCACCATTGGTATTGATGGTAAGGATTTTATCATCTCCTTTAAAGCTTCCCAGTAAAGTTCCTCTCGCGTCTGCATTCAGTCTTCTCACAGTATCATCAAACCAGATTTTTCTTGGAGCCAGAGTAGAAACTCCTTCTTCCTTCATATCTACCTTCTTTACTGCATATTTTGTTACCAGATTCCCTTTGGAATCACGTCCTTTGATGGCAAGATCGGAGAAATTGATCTCCATTTTATTCTTTCTGATTCTTGGATTGGGTTTCAGCAATACCGTTACGGTTTCTGCTTCACCATTTGGATTGGCCGAAAAATAAAGCGTTTCTGAGCCTTTTTTATCTGAGGCCAGCGGATAATCTGTATTTCTGGTCACTCCGGTTACAGAGAATCTCTTCATGTAATAAGGTCCTTCCCTGCCTTCGCGGTAGATCATATTATAGACTGTTCTCTTATCATTTTTCTTCCAGATGGCAACATGCAGGATATCTTTACCCACAAATGTTTTGGCTTCTACTTTTACCACCTTCATACTTCCGTCTTTTCTGAAAATGATGATATCATCAATGTCGGAACAATCGAATAAATACTGGTCTTTCTTAAGGGAGGTTCCTATGAATCCTTCTTCAAAGTTGGCATAGAATTTTTCGTTGGCAACTGCTACTTTTGTAGCATCAATGGTATCAAAGATTCTTAGTTCTGTTTTTCTCTGCTTGTCTTTACCGTATTTTTTCTGAATATTCAAGTAATAGTCAATCGCATAGGCAATCAGGTTGGCAAGGTGGTATTTTACCTGTTCTATTTTGCCTTCCAATGATGCGATATTTTCTTTAAATTTATCTAAATCAAATCTTGAAATTCTTTTGATTCGTATTTCGGTCAGTTTTAGAATATCCTCTTCAGTGACAGCTCTCAGAAGATGCTTAGTGTGGGGTTTTAATCCGGCATCAATGGTTTTTATGACCTCTTCCCATGTTTTCACCTCTTCGATATCATGATAGATTCTGTTTTCTATGAAAATTCTTTCCAGTGATGAGAAATGCCAGCTTTCCTGAAGCTCATGAAGTTCAATTTCGAGTTCTTTTTTCAGCAATGATACAGTATGATCCGTATTCATTTTCAGAATATCAGAGACATTCATAAACATAGGTTTATCTCCTACAATGACGCAGGCATTCGGAGAAATAGTCACCTGACAGTCTGTGAATGCATACAGGGCATCTATCGTCTTATCCGGAGAAACATCATTATGAATATGGATCAGGATTTCTACTTTATCTGAAGTATTGTCCTCAATTTTCTTGATTTTGATTTTTCCTTTCTCATTGGCCTTTAAGATAGAGTCAATAAGATCGGTTGTTGTTTTGGAGTACGGAAGCTCAGATATCACCAATGTGTGCTTATCCGTCTGGGTGATTCTTGCTCTAGCTCTTACTTTTCCCCCTCTGTGACCGTCATTATATTCCGAAACATCCAGAAATCCGGCTGTTAAAAAGTCAGGATACAGTTCAAATTTCTTTCCTTTTAAATAGGCTACAGAAGCATTGATAAGCTCATTGAAGTTATGGGGAAGTATTTTGGTAGAAAGCCCTACTCCAATACCTTCTACACCCTGTGCCAAAAGCAGGGGAAATTTTACAGGTAAATCGACAGGTTCATTGTTTCTTCCGTCATAAGACTTGGTCCATTCTGTAGTTTTAGGATTAAAGACGACTTCCAGCGCAAAAGGAGTCAGCCTGGCTTCAATATATCTTGCCGCAGCGGCAGAATCTCCGGTAAAGATATTTCCCCAGTTTCCCTGCGTATCTATCAGCAGCTCTTTCTGCCCGATCTGCACCATGGCATCTGTAATGGAAGCATCGCCGTGCGGGTGATATTTCATGGTATTTCCCACGATATTGGCCACTTTATTGTAACGCCCGTCTTCCAGCTCTCTCATAGAGTGCATGATTCTTCGCTGAACGGGTTTTAAACCATCATATACTGAAGGGATAGCTCTATCCAAAATTACATAGGAAGCATAATCCAGAAACCAGTCTTTGTATAGACCGGAAACCTTCTTCAAGCTTTCACCTTCATGCGAATGTTCTTCTGTCGTCATCTGTTTTTAATCGTTTTTCTCTTTATTAGCTTTCACTACTTTATTCAGAGAGAGTTTTAAATCGTTTACTTCTTTTTGGGTCAGATAAGAAATATGGTATTTCAGCATTGTAGAGCCATTATTCTTACTGGAAACGGTAATGTATAATCTTTTGAAAAAGAGAATACTGACCACATCATATTTTATCAGTTTGTATTTTGGAAATTCGTCGTGAAGAGGCTTGTCTAAAAAAGGAATAATATTCCTGTTTTTAAAGTTCAGTGCTTCTCCATCGCTGTCATATTCAAAAATCTGCCTGCCGCTGATGTAAAATATAATCAGCAGTATAAGGGGAACAATAATCAATAAATAACTTTCTTTACCCAGTGCATTAAATCTGTATTCATTTGCTACAAATATAATTATTCCGAACACTGTCATCATTAAAAGTAAAGTACTCAAAGAGTTATAAATTGATACTTTATTACGGTTACTTAATCTCATTTTGATTTTTTGGGTGTAAGTTTTCCTAATTTTTACTTCATCCAAAATGTGTGTGTTTTTTTTGTCGGAGTCTGCCCGTTTTCACGAACACTGTATTTTAATTTTTCATTGAATCATTTTTTTATTTCTCAGTTTACAGGGAGTTTTTTTAAGTTTAAATTCTTTTAATTTTCTATTTCATTCAGAATTTCTTTTTTATCAATATCAGTATCATCTTCCACTACAAGATTTTCCAGAATGAAGGTCTGTCTGTCCGGAGTATTTTTCCCCATATAGAATTCGAGAAGCTGATCTATTGTCTGGTCTTTTCCTACAACTACAGGTTCTAAGCGGATATCCTTGCCGATAAAGTGCTTAAATTCATCCGGAGAAATCTCTCCCAATCCTTTAAATCGTGTGATTTCTGGGTTTTTCCCCAGATCATTTAATGCTTTTACTCTTTCGGCCTCCGAATAACAATATCTTGTTTCCTTCTTGTTTCTCACCCTGAATAAAGGGGTCTGCAGGATATACAGGTGTCCGTTTTTAATCAGATCCGGGAAGAATTGAAGGAAGAAAGTAATCATCAGAAGACGGATGTGCATCCCGTCCACATCGGCATCAGTAGCAATGATCACCTGATTATATCTAAGATCTTCCAAACTTTCTTCAATATTTAAAGCGGCCTGAAGAAGGTTAAACTCTTCATTTTCGTAGACTACTTTCTTGGTAAGACCATAGCAGTTCAGCGGTTTACCTTTCAGGGAAAATACTGCCTGAGTTTCCACATCTCTTGATTTTGTAATAGATCCTGATGCAGAATCTCCTTCGGTGATAAAGATCTGTGTATCTCCTTTTCTTTCGGCTTTCTGGTCGTTATAATGCTGTCTGCAGTCGCGCAGTTTTTTATTGTGAAGAGAAACTTTTTTAGCTCTTTCTCTTGCCAGTTTCTGAATACCTGAAAGTTCTTTTCTCTCTCTTTCGGATATTAATATTTTTCTCTGGATGGCTTCTGCAATTTCCGGATTCTTGTGTAAGAAATTATCCAGCTTGCTTTTGAGGAAATCTATGATAAATGTCCTTACCGTAGGTCCGTTCGGGCCCATATCATTAGACCCCAGTTTTGTTTTGGTCTGAGATTCGAAAACCGGCTCTTCTACATTGATCGAGATGGCTGCAATAATAGACTTTCTGATATCTGAAGCATCAAAACTTTTATTGAAAAATTCACGCACGGTCTTCACATAGGCTTCACGGAATGCATTGAGGTGTGTTCCTCCCTGCGTGGTGTTTTGTCCGTTAACGAATGAAAAATAGGTTTCTGTCTGTGATTTATCAGAATGGGTAATGGCAAGTTCAATATCCTCATCTTTTAAGTGAACGATCGGATAAAGAATCTCGCTTTCCAGTTCTTCTTCCAGCAAGTCTTTAAGACCGTTTTCGGAGTAATAGGTTTCTCCGTTAAAGAGAATTTTCAATCCCGGATTCAGGTAGGCATAATTGCGGAGCATTCTTTCGATGTACTCCTTTCTGTATTTGAAGTGCTGGAATATTTCTCCATCTGGAATGAAGGAAATTTCGGTCCCATTTCTGTCCGAAGTTTCTTTTTCGTCAAAGTTTTCTTTGATCATACCACGGGAAAACTCAGCAACCTTCATTTTTCCGTCCCTGAAAGAACGTACACGGAAGTAGTCTGAAAGAGCATTTACCGCTTTGGTACCAACACCGTTCAAACCAACAGATTTTTTAAACGCTTTGCTGTCGTACTTACCACCGGTATTCATCTTGGACACAGCGTCTACCACTTTCCCCAAAGGAATTCCACGTCCAAAGTCACGGATGGTTACTTTACCGTCATCCAGCTTTATTTCAATTCTTTTTCCCGACCGCATTCTGAACTCATCAATAGAGTTGTCCAGAATTTCTTTAAGCAGGATATAAATACCGTCATCAGCAGAAGACCCGTCACCAAGCTTCCCGATGTACATACCGGGGCGCAGACGGATGTGTTCCTGCCAATCGAGGGTTCTGATATTATCTTCGGAGTAGGTTGGATTTATTTCTTGTGACATATATGATTTCAGCAAACATACAAAAGTACAAAATTGTCCAAAATTATCCGAATTTTAAAAATCATTTTTTCCTAACATGTAAGGTTTAGCTGGGAGAGCAGAAATAGAATTTCAAGCCAATTAAATATGTTATAGTACAAAAGCAGTAAAAGTTCATTCTAAGCCCTAAAATTTTTGTTAATATTACGTGCAGTTAAAATATTGTTTTGTAGCTCCTAAATTCTAATTTGCCTTTTCCAGCTTATGTATCATGTTTTTGAGCATAGCAGGCACAATAAGCTTATGAAAAGGACGAACAGGCAAAAAATACAGCACGCCCAGCCAATTATGAAATTTTACGGTGGTGGATATCGTAAGGGAATTTTCTTCCTCATCTTTATTTTTGTCAAACAAAAGAGAAACTCTGAAATCCAGGTGTCTGTAATCTTCTCCCAGAATAATTTCGTTATACGTTTTATCAAAAACTTTAAAAAGTCCTATGCGTTCTCCCACTTCATATTGAGCATCATTCCCTGCCAATTTCTTTCCTGTTTCAGCTCCGGTTTTCAGCCCGAATATTCCGGCTATTTTATTCCTGAAAGCAAACATTTTCTTTCCCCAAACGGGTCCGCTTGTAAAGAAGGCTTTTCCAACTTCTGTAATATCAAGATTACTTCTTCTCTCCGTAAGTTTTCCTTCAAAGCTATCCATATAATCAAAATCTTTTTTTCCTTTGTACAATGCGGATGTTTCCGGAAACTCTGTCTTTTTAATTTTCATTGTTATTGGTTTTTAATGGAGTCTACTCCTACCAAATTTAGGCATCTTTGTGTACATTTTAAAGAAAAAAACCAAACATATGTTTAAAGTCATGTTTTGTCTGAAAATGTCTCGGAACCCGATTTAGAATTACTCTTTACAGAATTTTTATTCTTTCAAATTCAAACCGCTTTAAATATTTCATTAAATTCGGTCAACAAAACTTTTTTATGATACAACTTCCTTTGTCTAAACTTTCCAATGTAGGAACTACTATTTTCAGTCAGATGACTCAGCTTGCCAATGAAAATGAAGCGATTAACCTTTCGCAGGGATTTCCTGATTTTATGCCTGACCCGGAATTACTCAATCATGTAGATCATTTTATAAAAAAAGGATTTAATCAGTATGCACCACTGGGAGGAATGATTGGTCTGAAGGAAGAAATTGCCCGGAAAATAGAAAACAGCCATCAGGCAGTGTACCATCCGGATTCTGAAATAACCGTTACAGCTGGCGGAACGCAGGCTATTTTCACTGCTATTGCTTCTTTTATCAAGAAAGATGATGAAGTGATCATTTTTGAGCCGGCTTACGACTGTTATGAACCTACCGTAGAACTTTTCGGAGGAATTATAAAGCGTTTCGAAATGAAAGCTCCTGATTACGTAATAGACTGGGCAGCTGTAAAAGATCTGGTGAGTGATAAAACCAGAATGATCATCCTTAACAATCCCAATAACCCATCAGGAAAAATTCTGAAAGAACAGGATATACAAGAACTTATCCAGCTGGTAAAAGATACTTCCATTCTTATTTTAAGTGACGAAGTCTATGAAAATATTGTTTTTGACGGGAAACAGCATGTAAGCATCTGCAAATATCCGGAACTGAAAGAAAGAAGTCTTCTGGTAGCCTCTTTCGGGAAACTTTTTCATGTTACCGGATGGAAAGTGGGCTATTGTGCCGCACCCAAAAATTTAACTGATGAATTCCGAAAAGTACACCAATTCAATGTTTTCTGCGTAAATACTCCTATTCAGCTGGCATTGGCGGAATACATGAAAGATGAGAATCACTATACGCAATTGAATCAGTTTTTCCAGGAAAAAAGAGATTTTCTGAGAAAAGGTCTGGGCGGAACTTCTTTTGAACTGCTGGATTGTGAAGGAACCTACTTTCAGGCGGTAAAATATGATAAGATTTCGGATAAAAATGATTTCGATTTTGCATCAGAACTCACGATCAATCATAAGGTTGCGAGCGTTCCTTTTTCTTCATTCTATAAAAATAAGCTGAACGAAAATGTAATCAGACTGTGTTTTGCCAAAAAGCAGGAAACTCTTGAAAGAGCTATTGAAAATTTATCAAAGATTTAATTTAACATCAATTCAATATAAAACCATGAAAAAATCAATTTTATCACAAGGAAAAAAACTAACGAGAACAGAATTACACAGAGTCAACGGAGGTTTGGGCACTATAAGATGTACCAACTCTTCAGGCTACTGTGTATATATCGGACCGGGATGCAGCGAAGAGAAGTGCCAGTTACCGGAACCTCTTGAAGCTGTAGACTAAAAGGCAATACATCGGCCGGTTCATTTTGAACCGGCCGATGTATTGAATGACACTATCTTATGTAAATGATCTTATAAAAACATTCCTCCGGAAACTTCAATTCTCTGGCCGTTGATCCATCTTGCATCTTCAGTACAAAGGAAAGCTACTACTCCGCCAATATCATCAGGAAGTCCGGCTCTGCCTAAAGCTGTATTGGCCGAAATCATTGAGTTTACCTGTGCATCATCTCTTGTCCTTCCACCTCCGAAATCGGTTTCAATAGCACCCGGAGCTACAACGTTAGATTTGATTTTTCTTGCTCCCAGTTCTTTTGCCTGATATTTTGTCAGCATATCAACAGCGGCTTTCATAGAACCATATACTGAAGATCCCGGTACGGCAAATCTCGCCAGTCCTGAAGATACGTTAATAATTCCGCCACCATCATTGATGAACGGCACCAATTTTTGAGTCAGGAAAAATACTCCTTTGAAATGAATATCAACCATGTCATCCAATTGCTCTTCTGTAACATCAGGAATCGGGGCATATAAAGCTGTACCTGCATTATTCACCAGATAATCAATATTTCTGCTTCCGGTTTTTCCTTCGAGATAATCCCCCAGCGTTTTAACAAAAGTTTCAAAACTTTTTGTTTCTTTGGTGTCTAATTGATAAGCTGCGGCTTTTCTGCCCATTGACTGGATTTCTTCTACTACTTTATCAGCTTCTTCTTTATTGCTCTTATAGGTAATCACCACATCTAATCCTTTTTGAGCGATTTTAAGTGCTGCGTTTTTCCCTAATCCACGGCTTCCGCCTGTTACTAATGCAATTTTTGTTTTTGTGTTCATTGTATTTTGATTATTTTGATGGTACAAAGTTGGGATATTTTCAGAATGAGCTATTTGCTCGAATCAATCTGAAATTTGCAAAATTCAAATCAGGAGCGAAATTCTAAAGGCGTAAAGGAGGTTTTTCTTTTGAAGAAATTAGAGAAATGAGCAATTTCTTCAAAACCCAGTGCATAAGAAATCTCAGAAACATTCCATTTGGTCTGTCTTAAGAGAATCTTAGCTTCCTGAATAATCCGGTCAGAAATAAATTCAGTGGTTGTTTTTCCTGTACTTTCCTTTAACTTTTTATTCAGGTAATTAACGTGAACCGCCAATCTGTCGGCATAATCTTTAGCGGTTTTCAGCTGTAATCTTTGATCTGAAGATTCTATGGGAAACTGTCTTTCAAGGAGTTCTATAAATAAAGATACGACTCTTAAGGAAGCATCATTTGAAGCTGAGAGTGTGGCAGCAGGCTGCAGTTTCTGGCCGTAATGAATAAGTTCCAGCACATAATTCCTGATCAGGTCATATTTGAAAATATAATCGGAAACGATTTCCTTTTTTATTTTGGTGAAGAGCATTTCTATTTCGTCTGCCAGTTCATCCTCAATTTCAAACACAGGAATATTGCCCGGCTGAAAAATAGGCAGATCTTCCAATGAAAACCGGGATTGAGCCTTGATAAAAAAGTCTTCTGTAAAGACGCAGAAACTTCCTGACTGATCAGGATCTTCCGGTACCCAGTGATAAGGAACTTTCGGGGTGGCAAATAATAAAGCATTTTTTTTGACGGATATAATTTTGTCCGCATATTCGGCTCTGTTTTTCCCTCTTATAAGGCTTATTTTGTAGTATTTTCTCCTGTTATAAGGCATTTCGGAAGTAGTTCTTATTCGTTCAATAGTCTGTCTGATATCAAAAACATTAAAATGTCCGATATCTTTATGAAGACCTTTGGGAAAAATACTTTCAAGATCTTTGCCTAATTTGGCAGCCATTTCTTTATAGAAATCCTCCAGTGAAGTATGTGCTACTTTTTCCATCGCAGATAATTTGTAAAATTCAAATATACGAAGTTATAGAAAAGACTGCTTTGAATTGATTGCAGAAAAGAATGAGGAATGCACAAATCAAAGGATTACATTAAAATAATTCTTTATTTTCTCTAAACACCGTGAAATATTTCATTTATTTTTACTATTTTAGTCACAACTAACCATTTAAAAATCAAGTCAATGAAAAATCAAATCAATCAAATCGGAAAAAAACTAAACAAAAAAGAATTAAGAACGATTAAAGGAGGTCTTATTAACTGTATGGAACCAGTTCTATGCCCTGCTCCACCGTGTGAACCTTCCTCTGATCCTTATGGATGTACTATCATCTCTCCCAAATGTGCTCAAAAAGAATGCAGACCTCAATTGTAGCAACTGGTCATTTCTTCAACAAAAAAATATAAAAATATATTATGAAAAAACCGGATCTTAACAAAGGTAAAAGACTTAATAAAAAGGAATTAAAGTCTATTCAAGGTGGAATGCTTGACTGTATGGAACCCATTCCCTGTACGGAGTTTCCTTGCGAAACTTATCCGCCGGGAGACGTGAGAAACTGTACTACGATATCGATCGGTTGTGCGCAAAAAGTCTGCCGTCCGTAACCTGAGAATTTTATAAAAAAAATCACTAAATACCAAATATTATGAAAAATCAAGATTTAAACCACGGAAAAAAACTAAACAAAAAACAGCTGAGAGTTATTACCGGAGGAAAGGAAATGTGCCTGCTTCCGGATCTGACCTGTAAGAAATATTCTCTGGCCTGTGCAGAAAAGCAGTGCCAGCCAGGTATTGAATTGTAGCATTAAACCACCAAAACTGTAACGAATGATAAACCATCATTTAAGCAATGGGAAAAAACTCAATAAAAAGGAGTTGAAAACCATTAAAGGAGGAGTAATGATATGCACCACGCACGGACTTGGTGGTAAGGTATGTGCACAAATTCATCCATCTTGTTACGAACCTCAATGCCGTCCTGGATTTACCCAAATCTGTATGCCAAACGGATCAACATGTTCTACCATTTCTTTCAATTGTGCAGAACCACCTTGCTGGCCTAATTTAGAACCACCAATTCAATAATATAAACTGCTTCTCTCAAGGAAGCAGTTTTATTTTTATATTCTGCAAAAAGCGCTTCCAAATACATGGAAGCGCCTTTTTTTATAACTAACTTTAATACTTTTCTTATACGTTGAATCTGAAGTGCATGATGTCGCCATCCTGTACAATATATTCTTTACCTTCTACGGAAAGTTTTCCTGCTTCTTTTACTTTCACTTCTGAACCATAACTGATATAATCATTATATTTGATTACTTCTGCACGGATAAATCCTTTTTCAAAGTCTGTGTGAATAACTCCAGCGGCTTGCGGTGCTGTCCATCCCTGTCCGATAGTCCATGCTCTTACTTCTTTTACTCCAGCAGTAAAATACGTCTGAAGTTTTAAAAGGTCATACGCTTTTCTGATCAAACGGTTAACTCCGGGTTCAGTAAGACCCAACTCATCAAGGAAAATTTCTCTTTCTTCAAAAGTTTCAAGTTCATTGATGTCTGCTTCTATTTGTGCCGCCAATACCACTACTTCGGCTCCTTCGTTCTTAGCCATCTCTTCAATCTTCCCAATCCACTCGTTTCCGTTTTTGATTGAATTTTCGTCTACGTTACAAACATAAAGTACCGGTTTATTCGTCAATAACTGAACTTCTCCAATGATTGATTTTGTAAAATCATCTACAGCAAATTCTCTTGCATTTTTACCATCCTCAAGGAATTTCTGCAAATTCTGAAGGGTTTCATAAGTAAGGATATCTTCTTTCTTCCCTGATTTGATGAATTTTTTAGCTTTTTCCACTGCTTTTCCTACGGTTTCAAGGTCTTTCAGCTGAAGCTCGATATCAATAATTTCTTTGTCTCTTAACGGATCTACAGAACCTTCTACGTGAACGATGTTTCCATTGTCAAAACATCTTAAAACATGAATGATAGCCTCACACTCACGGATATTGGCCAGGAACTGGTTCCCCAATCCTTCTCCTTTGCTGGCTCCCTTTACAAGACCTGCAATATCAACAATCTCAACTACCGCTGGTAAAACTCTCTCAGGCTTCACGATTTTCTCCAGTTCAAACAATCTCTGATCCGGCACAGAAACCGTTCCCAGGTTCGGTTCAATAGTACAGAAAGGATAGTTGGCTGATTGAGCTTTTGCGTTGCTCAGACAGTTAAAAAGTGTTGATTTACCTACATTCGGCAGGCCTACGATTCCACATTTCATATTGTAAAATTCAAAGTTTAAGGTTTAGGGTAACTCAAGGTTTCTACAACTTTAAACATTGAACTCCAAACCTTGAATTACGAGTGTGCAAAGATAGTGATTTTTAATAGAGTTTCATAATAAAAAAATCTGTCAGTATTCCGACAGATTTTCAAAAGGCTTGGTTCCTCTTTATGTTTATGGATTATCCCCTGTGGCATTCTGAGCCAGCGGAACATCATTCGGAGCTTCCTGTAAAGTTTTATCTAAAGTAAATAGAGATTCGTCAGTTGCTCTGTCTCCTCCTGCTATTTTCAGTTTATCTATTAAATTCTGAGCTAATGTTTCTTCTTCAATCTGCTCCTGTACAAACCATTGCATGAAGTTCCATGTTGCCCAGTCTTTTTCTTCCATAGAAAGATCTACAATTCTGTAGATAGCAGTGGTATTATCAACCTCATGTTTGAAAACGCCGTCAAAACAGGCGGTAAGATTTTCCGGGTCCGCCGGAGGAGCGGGAATAGCGTCTACTTTTGGCTTCCCTCCTCTGTTCAGAATATATTCCATGAATTTGATTGAATGATTTCTTTCTTCCTGTGCATGGCGGTAAAGGAAATTCGCAATTCCCTGATATCCTTTATCATCAGCCCAAATTCCATACGATAAGAAAACGTGTGATGCGTGAATTTCTTTGTTCATCTGGTCACTGAGTGCCTTTTCCATGTTGTCGGAAAGTCTTTTAGTATTCATAATGTTATATTTTGGTGATTATATAAAATGAATCATGCAAAAACAGTTCCGATAAGGTTATTGTTTTACATAAAATTTCAAAAAGCACTTTAAAACACTACTGAATTACAGTTATTTAGATTGATAATTTATAGTTATTCTAAAATAAAGCCAGCTCTATCGGAGAGCTGGCTTTGAACTATCATTGAGATGGTTTCACCTAAAAGTTGGCAATGAATAACATTTCCTCTTGCCTATTTAATTTTTCTTGCCGTATAATCGCTTTCATTTCCCAATCTGTCGATGGCTTTGATGGCGACAGCATTCAGTTTTTTACCGTCTTTAAATTTAGGAATGTCCTTTGAAAGGGTATCCAATGTTAAAATTTCTGTCTGCCATACTCCGTTGTATTGGGTGAAAAGAGCCCAAAGAAAAACATCAGCAGAATTTTTCGTACTCCAGCTGGTCTGTGCAAAGCTTCCGTTATCGGCGATGAACAGTGTGGGCGTCTGCAATGGCGCAGCTTTTATCCATGGCGATCTCGGCACCAGCGCTTTTTCATTATATGGTCCGTTTTTCAGAGCTGGGAGCATGTTGGCATTTTTGGTAAGCCCGGCAATGCTCCAGTGAATTTCTCCGGCATCATTCTTCAGAATATTTCTGGAAATAGCAATCTGGTTTTTAATTTCTGTTGGACGGTCTGATACTTTAATCTCAACGGTATTTAATCCGGGCCATAAGTGACGGTTCATTGTATTTTCAAACTGCCACCAGCTTAACAGGGCTTCAAAGCTCTGTCCTTTAGAATCTATGGGCCAGTAAAGTTGTGGTGAAAAATAATCTACCCAGCCTTTGTTTAGCCATAATTTGGCATCTGCGTACAATTCATCATACTGAGAAGAACCTACAATGCCTGCGGGATATCCTGGCTTCCATATTCCGAAAGGGCTGATCCCGAATCTTACATTATTTTTTTCGGCGTGAATTTCTTTGTAAATACGTTCTACAAATTTATTCACATTATCTCTTCTCCAGTCTGCTCTGGACAAGGTACCTCCGCTGCTTACGTAAGCATTCCAGGATGCATTATCCGGAAAATCTGCTCCTTTATTGTAGGTAGCATAAGGATAGAAGTAATCATCAAAATGTACAGCATCAATATCATATCTTTTCACAATATCTTTCACAACATTGGATACATGTCCCTGTGTTTTTGGATTAGCCGGATCAAACCAGTACATTCCATTTTTTAATCGTACAACAATATCAGAAAGCTTGTTAGCCATTGACAACTTATTCACAGCACCACCATTGGTATGATGGGCACGGTAAGGATTTAACCAAACGTGGAGTTCCAATCCTCTTTTATGAGCTTCTTCAATCCAAAACTGAAGCGGATCATAGTTGGGGTAAGGCGCTGTTCCCGTTTCTCCGGTAAGGAAGTACGACCACGGTTCAATATTACTTGTATAGAGAGCATCTGCAGAAGGTCTGATCTGGAAGATAGCAGCATTAAAATTATTGTCTTTAAGCATATCAAGCATACTGATTGCTTCTGCCTTCTGTTGTTCCACTGTAAGATCATTTCTGGAAGGCCAGTTGATATTCGCTACACTTGCAATCCATGCGCCACGGAATTCTCTTTTGATTTCGGGGAGATTTGTTCGGAAATTTTCTTCTGGGGAAGCTGGGGAACCTGTTGAGGGCTTTACAGCTACCGGGTTTACTTTAGGAGGATTTGTATTGTTGGCAGGTTTTGCAGGATTTTTTGCGGAAGGTGTTTTTACAACATTGTTCTGTACGGAACATGAGGTTGTGTAAGATGCAAAAAAGCCCAGTAAAACGATAAGTTTTAATTTATTCATTCTCATAGTCACAAAACTACATTAAAATTTATTTTTAATTTTTAGAGATTATTATGCCAAAATAAGCATTTTAATGGTGGGTATAGAAAAAAAGCCTCGAAAATCGAGGCTTTGATTTTATGTATAAGATTTTTATTATGCTTTTGCAGATCTTTCTACTCTTTTTCTTTCTTCTTCAGAAAGGATTTTCTTTCTCATTCTGATGAAGTTCGGAGTTACCTCAATGGCTTCATCACCCTGGATGTATTCCATACATTCTTCAAGCGAGAATAAGATTTTCGGAGCAACCCCTGTATCTTTATCTTTTCCTGAAGCTCTCATGTTATTCAGCTGTTTTGCTTCCACGATATTGACTACCAGATCTCCAGGTTTGTTTTGTTCACCAATGATCATTCCTGTATAGATTTCCTCACCCGGATCAACGAAAAACTTACCTCTATCCTGTAATTTAGCAATAGAATATTCTGTAGCAGGACCTGTAGTTTTGCTGATCAACACTCCATTGTTTCTTCCAGGAATATTTCCTTTGAAAGGCTTATATTCTGTGAAACGATGTGCCATGATAGCTTCACCTGCAGTAGCTGTAAGCATTTGAGAACGAAGCCCGATCAAACCTCTTGAAGGAATTTCGAACTCCATATGCTGCATTTCACCTTTAGTTTCCATGATGTGAAGGTCACCTTTTCTCTGTGTAGCCAAGTCGATAACTCTTGACGCAAATTCTTCAGGAACGTCTACTACCAAAGATTCATAAGGCTCACATTTTTCACCGTCTATTTCTCTGAAGATAACCTGCGGCTGACCGATGGTCATTTCATATCCTTCTCTTCTCATTGTTTCGATCAAAACCGATAAGTGAAGAATACCTCTACCAAATACAAGGAAGGTATTGGCATCGTCAGTCTGCTGAACTCTTAATGCCAGGTTTTTCTCTAATTCTTTAGTTAATCTTTCTTTCAGGTGGTTGGAAGTAACATACTTACCATCTTTACCAAAGAAAGGTGAATTGTTGATAGAGAACGTCATGTTCAGTGTAGGCTCGTCAATTGCTGTTCTTTCCAACGGTTCAGGATTTTCAAGATCAACGAAAGAATCACCAATCTGGAACGCATCAAAACCTACTACAGCACAGATATCTCCTGCCTGTACTTCAGTTACTTTTTTCTTTCCTAATCCTTCGAAAACGTAAAGTTCTTTTACTTTTCCTTTTACAATTTTACCTTCTGCCTGGGCAAGACCGATCCATTGAGATTCTTTGATTTCCCCTCTTGTTACTTTCCCGATTGCAATTCTTCCTAAGAAAGAAGAGAAGTCAAGGGATGTAATCTGCATCTGAAGGTTTCCTTCCGTTACTTTCGGCTCAGGAACATACTGTAAGATACCGTCCAATAGCGGTAAAATATCTTCAGTCTGCTCTAATGAAGTGTTGAACCATCCCTGTTTAGAAGATCCGTAGAATGTAGGGAAATCCAATTGCTCTTCAGTAGCTTCAAGGTTGAAGAACAGGTCGAATACTTTATCATGAACTTCGTCCGGACGGCAGTTTGGTTTATCTACTTTGTTGATCACCACTAGGGGTCTCAATCCTAATTCCAACGCTTTCTGTAGTACGAATCTTGTTTGCGGCATTGGTCCTTCGAACGCATCCACCAACAAAATAACCCCATCAGCCATTTTTAATACTCTTTCTACTTCTCCACCAAAATCGGCGTGACCAGGAGTATCAATTACGTTAATTTTTGTGTCTTTATAAGTAACAGAAATATTCTTGGATAAGATAGTGATCCCTCTTTCTCTTTCAAGATCGTTATTATCCATAATTAACTCCCCACTCTCCTGATTTTCTCTGAAAATGTTGGTAGCGTGAATGATCTTGTCAACCAAAGTCGTCTTTCCGTGGTCAACGTGTGCGATAATCGCAATATTTCTAATGTTTTGCATAAAAGATTTTTACGGGTGCAAAAGTAGTGATTTTTAATGAAAAAATATTTAGTTATACAAATATTTAATATTTTGTTTAAGATACTTGTCGACAAGACAATAAAAAAGAGTGTTCAAAAAACACTCTTTATGTTATCTATACACAGGCTTGTATTTCGCATGGATCTACTGCAGGCGGTTCTCCACAGATAATATCAAATTCTGCACAATTGCTGGAGAATCCTGTTGCCCATCCCCATCTTACAGCGCACGTGTCGGCATCTTTACACCTTACCATTCCTTTTACAATTCCTCCCTGTACTGATTTCATCTCAATTCTGGAAATTTTTCTAAGATTTTTCATGTAATTTATTTATTTGTTATTAGCATGATAAAAATATAAAAAAAACATACACAAAAAGTAAATTGTGAAAAGATTTAACGTTTTATAAATAATTTTAACCATTCAAAATCAACGCCTTAACACTCTGTAAAACAGAAAAAGATCTATCAGCACAACCAGTATAAACTTCATGACGAAGGATTTTTTGGAAACTTTATGATTGAAAAAAATCATTCCGGCAGCGGCTCCTATAATTCCACCCAGCAGAGAAATTCCTAAAAGGATATTTTCTGAAATCCGCCACCGGTGTTTTTTCGCCTGCCATTTATCAAAGCCAAAGACAGCTATTGTAAACACATTCATTATCAACAGAAAAGAAATCATTCTTCATTTAATTTGCACAAAAATAAAACTTAATTAATAAGAATATGGCTAAATGCTGCATATATTTCAACCTTTATCAATGGAGCTGAGAAGTCAAGCCAGTGTCAAAGTAAGCCATTCTGAGTTTTAAGCGTAAAAACTTAATTTCAGTATGATCTGAATGTTTTAAATTTGCTTTCCATAAAAATAAATGAATGACAGTAAACGATCTTGTGGGCACTTACACTGTTGAAGGAAGTAACCAGGAGGAGTCTTCCTTACCCACTTATCATGGTTTATTAACTTTATCCCTTGATGAGAACAACCGTATTATTGCCCAATGGCTGATTGGCGATCACCAGCAGAACGGCACAGGGTTTTATAAAGATCACATTTTAGTGATTAATTTCAACTACGAAGGTGATGATCATACCCTCTACAAGGGAGTTGCGGTGTACCGCTGTCTGGGTGCTGATATTCTGGACGGATTCTGGTCTGAGAAACACGGAAATCCTCTGTATCTTGGGAGTGAATATTGTGTGAAAATTCAAAATTCAAAGATTTTGAACTGATCTTGCTCAGCAATGGAATAATCTTACCAATAAAAAGAGCTGCCTTCATGAAGGCAGCTCTGTTAGTTATTATCTTATAAATAACTTATTTCTTAGCTTTTACGTCGATAGCGATTTCGATATCTTTGCTGATCATCCATTCTGCAGGATCTGCTTCTGAAGTACCGAATTTAAGCCCCCAATCTGCTCTGTTTACTGTAAATTTAGCCTGAATAGCCGCTGAATTTTCTGCAACATCTACTTTCGCAGGGAAGGTAACATTCATTGTTTTTCCTGATAAAGTAAGGTTTCCGCTTACTGTTTTATTAGCTCCTGCTACAGCATCTTTTGGAGCTTCTTTCAAGTCTGTTACACTTGTAATTTTGAAATCTGAAGTAGGGTTTTTCGCTACATCAAAGAAATCAGCACTCTTCAGATGCGTTTCAAGTTCTGCAGGTTTTTTATCTTTTTCTGTTACTGAAGCCGGGTCTACCTTGATAGAGCTCATATCAATCACAAAGTTTCCAGCTGAAACCTGACCTCCATCCACACTAAGATCTCCGGATTTTACGGTAAGTGTTCCCCAACGTGGAGCCATACCTCCTTTGTGGAAAGCTTTCCAGTTTACTACTGAACCTGCTGTATCTACCATAAGTGTTTCCCCTTTGCTTTCCGCTACAGCCTGCTCCTGAGCAGTAGCTGCAGTTTCTGCAGTTTTTCCTTTATCACATGATGCCAAAAGCAATCCTACTCCTACTAATGCAATTACGCTAATTTTTTTCATATTGAACTGTTTTAAAAAGTTTATTGAAATTTTGTTGTTTCGGGTACAAAAATAGAAAAACCTACTTTGTATGATCTTATCATATATCAAGAAATGTGGTATTTTTGCATTACATGTAATTAAAAGTACATTTTACAGTGTATTTTATCGACCTAAACTTAATAGAGATTTATTATCTTCGTCATCAGTCACAGCTGGTATTCAATCTCAATTCTTATCGCTTCAGTTGTGAATTGCTTTCAAAATTTATTATCTTCGTGATTAGTCACAGCAGTATGATTTTTTGCCTGTTTTAGTATCTTGTTGTGAAAACATTCAAGGCGGGGCAACTCGCCTTTTCCGTTCTAATTGAACAGTTTCTAAAATCAGCAAATAATTTGAAAAATTGTCAAGAGAAAAGAATCTGTTTACAATCAATAGAAGGATAATCACCTAAATATTTTTTATGTTAAATCTACAGATTGAAAATAATTTATACATTTGACACTTACAAATTAAAATTATACCATGAAAAATTTCAAAAAAATTTCCAGAGATCAGTTAAAAAAAGTAAATGGCGGCGGTAACAGAGATGGTATTTGCCAGCCTCAGTATATGTTAATCTGCGATGCTACCGGAATCTGTGGCACAGAACCTGATACAGCTTGTAACTGCTATTGCGTTCCTATTTAATAAAAAACAATCCCTCAAGCTGAGGGATTTTTTATGCCTAAGATTCTGTTTGAAAATGCTTGCAAAAATCGTTATCTTAATGATTAGTTACA
Source organism: Chryseobacterium culicis (assembly GCF_900108365.1). GTDB lineage: Bacteria > Bacteroidota > Bacteroidia > Flavobacteriales > Weeksellaceae > Chryseobacterium > Chryseobacterium culicis. The sequence continues at coordinate 982,350 of NZ_FNWQ01000002.1, forward strand.
GAGGCAGTGCGCTGCTGTATAAGAAATTTAATTGTTGTAAAAACATTCACGGTCGGGTAACCCACCTTTTTCGTTTTAAAATCCTATTTTAGCGATCCGAAAACAGAACAATGACGACCGTAGAATTTATACAGAAGCAGCTTTCTATTTCTGAAAAGAGCATCAACAATACCTTACAATTATTAGCAGAAGACTGTACCATCCCTTTTATTTCCCGCTACCGAAAAGATAAAACCGGAAATCTGGACGAAACACAGATTGAACAGATCTCAAAGATCAGCAGGCAGTTTGAGGAAATCGTGAAAAGAAAGGAATCCATCTTAAAATCCATAGAAGAACAAGGTTCTCTGACGCCTGAACTTCAACAAAGAATAGAAGAAAGCTTCGATATTCAGGAGCTGGAAGATCTCTATCTGCCTTTCAAAAAACGCAAGAAAACAAAAGCTGATGCGGCAAAAGAAAAAGGGCTGGAACCTTTAGCCAAAATCATCATGAGCCAGAAAAGTAATGATCTTCATTTTTTGGCCTCAAAATACCTCAGCAATGAAGTGAGTTCCGTAGAAGATGCGCTGCAGGGAGCGCGGGATATCATGGCAGAATGGATCAACGAGAATATGTATGTCCGTAAGAACCTCAGAAGACTATTTCAGCGCAAAGCAATGATTACCTCCAAGGTGGTAAAAGCCAAAAAAGATGAAGAGGATGCGCAGAAATTCTCCCAATATTTTGAGTGGGAAGAAAGCCTTAGCAGAACACCTTCTCACAGGCTTCTGGCCATGTTACGAGCCGAAGCCGAAGGATTTGTAAAAACAAATGTAGGAATTGATAAGGATGAAGCTATCGAGTTCATAGAAAAGGCAATTATCAAATCTGATAATGAAAGTTCAGACCAAATTGCACTAGCCATCAAAGACAGTTATAAAAGGCTTCTTGAACCCGCTATTTCCAATGAAGCTCTGCAGGAAGCCAAAGAAAAAGCGGACAAAAAAGCTATTGAAATTTTCTCAGAAAACTTAAGCCAGCTTCTTCTTGCACCGCCTTTGGGAGAGAAGAGAATTCTGGCGATAGACCCGGGTTACCGAAGCGGCTGCAAAGTGGTATGTCTGGATGAAAAAGGAGATTTACTTCATAATGAAACCCTCTACCCTCACGCGCCACAAAATGAAAGCGGAATGGCCATGAAAAAAATCCGTTCTATGGTGAATGCCTATCATATTGAAGCCATTTCCATCGGAAACGGAACTGCAAGCCGCGAAACTGAATTTTTCATTAAAAAGATTGCTTTTGATAAGCCATTACAGGTGTTCGTAGTTTCCGAAGCGGGAGCCTCCGTTTATTCTGCAAGTAAAATCGCAAGGGAAGAGTTTCCAACCTATGATGTAACGGTTCGTGGAGCAGTGTCGATCGGAAGAAGACTTTCTGACCCGCTGGCGGAGCTTGTAAAAATTGATGCCAAATCTATTGGTGTAGGACAATATCAGCATGATGTAGACCAGACTCAGCTTAAAAATGAGCTGGATTCCACAGTAATGAAATGTGTAAACTCTGTTGGAATTAATCTCAACACAGCCAGTAAATCACTGCTAAGTTACGTTTCCGGGATCGGAGAAAAAATGGCTGAAAATATTGTCAGCTATCGTGCTGAAAACGGTGCTTTTGAAGACAGAAAACAGCTTAAAAAAGTTCCAAGACTTGGAGAAAAAGCTTTTCAGCAGGCAGCTGCTTTCGTAAGAATAGCCAATGCTAAAAATCCGCTGGATAATTCTGCAGTACATCCGGAAGCGTACGGAATTGTAGAGAAAATGGCAAAAGATCTAGGCATTAAAACTTACGAACTGATTGCCAATAAAGAAAAAATAGCTCTTGTAAAACCAGAAAGCTATATTACAGAAGAAATCGGGATTTTAGGAATTAAAGATATTTTAAAAGAACTTGAAAAGCCGGGACTTGATCCCAGAAAAGCTGCAAAAGTATTTGAGTTTGATCCTAATGTTAAAAGTATAAAAGATTTGAAGGCAGGCATGATTCTTCCCGGAATCGTCAATAATATTACGGCGTTCGGATGTTTTGTAGACCTTGGAATCAAGGAAAGCGGGCTGGTTCATATTTCTCAGCTGAAAGACGGATTTGTATCCGATGTAAACGAAGTGGTAAAACTTCACCAACATGTCCGCGTTAAAGTAACAGAAGTGGATGAAACCAGAAAAAGAGTGCAGCTGAGCATGATTTTATAATTTTTTTATTAAAGATTAAACACAAAAACAGTTATGTTGAACACCAGGAACTTAATTTTTGATCTGGATGGAACATTATGGGATTCCAGAGCAACAATCATTACAATATGGAATGAAGTATTAGGCAAAAACCAGCTGATTAAAAGAGAGCTTATCCCTGAAGATATGAATCAATACATGGGACTGCTTGCTCATGATATTATCAAAGATATTATTCCCGGTATCTCAGACAAGCAGGCTCTGGAGCTTTTATCTGAAATTGTGGCCAGGGAGAATGAAACCCTGCACATACAGGGAGGAATTTTATATGACGGAGTGGAAGTTACTTTAAAAAGCCTGACTAAAACCCACTCTCTATTTATTGTAAGCAACTGCCAGAACGGATATATTGAATCTTTTTTGGAGTATTATCAGTTCAATCAGCTGTTTGTTGATTTTGAATCTCACGGACGGACCAACAAAACAAAATCCGAAAACATTAAGCTTCTGATGGAAAGAAATCATTTAACCCCCGAAGATTCCGTGTATATTGGTGACACCCAGACAGATTATAACTCCGCACAGGCCAACGGTCTGCCTTTTGTTTTCTGTAAATATGGATTCGGGAAACTTTCTGATTCAGCTTATGAGCCTTCCATCCGTACGTTTCCGGAACTGATTGATGTCATAAAATAATACGAATGTCTTCGCTTATAAAACTGCTTAACAGGGTTAAGAAGACATTCAGTTAATGAAAAAGGTCATCTTAATGATGACCTTTTTCATTGTTATATTTTAATTACAGAAGACTTTATTTAAAATCCTTAGAGCTTCTTCTCGGTTCTTTTACTTCCGGCCATTTCACCGTTTCCCCTTTTTCATCCTGAGGCATTGCTCTTTTTTCCCTGTTGCTGAATTCAGGATCTTCAGAAGCCATATACGCTAATGCAGCCGTTAAAATCACATTATTTTTCACCTCATCAAAGACGATCTTGTCATAAGTATCTTTTGTGGTATGCCATGTATATCCAAAGTACCCCCAGTTAAGAGAACCTAAAGAAATTCCGGGAACTCCTGCTGCTACAAATGAAGCATGATCAGAACCTCCTCCGCCCGGCATTCCAGGGAAATCGGTCTTAATATGACTTCTTACTGCTTTCGGAACCCCGTCCAGCCATCTTCCCACATAATCATAAGCTTTTACGAATCCCTGACCGCTGATATTGACAACACGTCCGGTGCCGTTATCCTGATTAAAGGCAGCCTGTACTCCTTTAATAATCTGCGGATTATCTGCCACAAAACCTCTCGATCCGTTTAATCCCTGCTCCTCACTTCCCCATAGCCCGATGACGATAGTTCTCTTGTTATTGGGATAATACTTTTTCAGAATTCTCATGGTTTCCAGCATGGTAATCGTTCCGGTGCCGTTATCTGTAGCTCCCTGAGCACCGTCCCATGAATCCAGGTGGGCAGAAAGAATCACGTATTCATCAGGTTTTTCCTTTCCTTTAATCATACCGATCGTATTAAAGCTTTTCGCTTCAGGAAGTATTTTTGACTGCGCATCAATTTTAATTTTAGGCTGAATTCCTTTCTCTGCCATTCTGTACAGCATTCCGTAATCTTCTACCTCAATATCAATCATCGGAATTTTAGTTGTTTTGGCGCCAAAAATCCTGTTGGCTCCCATGATTCCGGTCCAGTTTGAAATGGCAATTCCGGCCGCCCCAGCTTTCTCCAAAGCTTCCGGAAGACTGTTATTATCGTATCCAATGTTCTTTATATAAGCGGCAAAATCTTTCGCAGCCTGTTCTTTTTCTGCTTTAAGTTTTTCATACAGTTCCGGTGTCGCAAATTCTTTGATCTGCTCATCAGAACGTCCGATTTTCTGGTATTGTGCCATCAGCACTATTTTTCCTTTTGCTGAAGGAAGCCACTGGTCAAACTCTGCTTTGGAAGCAGCTTTCGGAAGAATGATCACTTCTGCCTCGACTGCTTTTTTAGTAGCCGGGCTCCATGCAAGCTGCGTTGCAGAAAGAGATTTTACACGAGGATACGTCATATCTACATGCGTAATCCCTCTTTGCCAGCCTTTCCATGTTCCGAATTGCTGGAGATTTGCATCCACGCCCCATGAACGAAGTTTATTGGCACTCCACTCATTAGCTGCCAGCATTTCAGGAGTTCCCACCAAACGGGGTCCGATCCCGTCAAGAAGTTCCGAAGCCAGGTTTTCCAGCTGGGAATTATTATTTACTTCATCTACAAAACTTTTTACGATAGGGTGAATCCTTTCCTTTGGGTCAACCTTTACCTGAGCCCATGAAAACTGAGCAGCAAGCACTACTGCAGGCACTGCAAAAAATCTATTTATCCTCATACTATTTATTGATTGCTTTAAAGATAAAGGAAATTAGGGAAATGATGAAAAGATTAATCTCAAAAAGCATCTTTTCAGATATCTTTTTAAGATTTTAAATAATAGTAAAAGAAATAGTACTAAAGAAGACGTTAGCCTTGAATACGATCTGACCATATACAGCCTTACCCTATTCAAATATACGTATAAAAAAGCCGGCTTCAAAAGCCGGCTGAAGGTTGAATTATTTCTTAGCTTCTTCTACAGAAACTTTTCTGAAGTCTTTGAACAATTTGCTTAGTTCTAAAGCTGCTTTACGAGCTCTTGTACCAGCTGCCTTGTTACCTTTTTCTGCTTGTTGGTTTGCCTCAGTTGTGAACGCTTCAAATTCTGCGTTGATTTTTTCAATTAGTTCTTTCATTTATTTAAAAATTTAGGCTGCAAATATAGGTTTTATGGTGATTCCAGCCTAATTGTGTTGAAAAAAAATAGTGGATTTAATCAATTTTTTTGAGTCTTTCTTAAATTCAATTTAAATTTTAAAATAAAATCAATTTATTGTAGAAAATCAGCCATTTAATCTGATCGTATAGAGAGCATACACCTCTGCTATAATAAATCGTTTATAATCAACAATTTCTCAATCATTTTTTGTGACTGCATTGCCCCCACTGTCTTACAACTGTAGTTCTTTTGCCTTCTTTCCGGCATTTTCTAATAACATAATGCTTTCAGAGGTAATACGTTCTGAAAAAACAATCCGGAAATGATACCGGTATCTTCCGGTAAAGGAAAAGGTGTCTCCCGGCGTAAACAAAATCTGATGATTTTCACAATATTCGTAGAATTTCTCCATATCTGTCCGCTCCGGAAGCTGCCCCCAAATGCTGTAACCACCTTGCGGTCTGTGAAAATAAGAGCCCTCAGGAAAAGAATTTCTTACAACGTCCAATACCATCATTGCCTGCTGATTAAGCTTCTGCCTAAAGGTGCGAAGATGTCTTTCATAGCCATTTCCGTGAAGCAGCTTCAGAACAAGCTCCTGATAAATGGGAGAAACCGAACGCCCTAAAGTGAATCTGGCTCTTTCTGATTTAGCATAAAATTTTCCTGCATACAGCCAGCCCAACCGGATTCCGGGAGCCAAAGTCTTTGAAAATGATGAATAAGACATTACAATTCCTTTCTGATCAAAGCTTTGTATACTACGCGGTCTTTGTTCCTCAAAATAAAGGTCGGAATAGATGTCATTCTCAATAATACAGAATTGACCGGTTTCTGCAATGTCCAGAATCTCTTTTTTCGTTTCACTATTCATCATTATTCCTGTAGGATTATGGAAATTAGGGGTGATGATGAGTGCCTTAATATCATTTTCCCTGCAGGCTGTCTTTAAATATTCCGTATCAAAACCGCTTCTGTAATGTACCGGAACCTCAATTACTTTCAACTCAAGATGAACCAGTACTTCCAGCACAGAAAATACACACGGACTGTCTATGGCAACTGTGTCTCCGGCTTGAGTTACCGATTGCAAAGCTATTGTAAGGGCCTGAAGGGCACCATCTGTAATAATGATTTCTTCCGGATTCATTATACTGCCGTACATCCCCATTTGTTTTGCAATATGCTTCCTTACTGCTTCCAGACCGTTAGAAGGATAATATCTCAGCAATGATGCCCCCTTTTCCCGGATTACCTCCTGCATTGTTCTGAGAATTAACTTTTGAGGAACCAGGAGATCTCCCGGTACTGCTGTATTGAACGAGCTGGATTCGGAGGTTCTCTTCGATGTAAGCATCATATTTTTCCTAAATACCTGATCCCTGGCTACCATAGGGAATTGCGTGCTCATCTCCGGAATATTTGCTTCCTGAACAGCTGCCACAAAGTAACCGGATCTGGGAATGCTTTTTACCAATCCTCTAATCATAAGATATTCAAATCCGCTCTGTACTGAGCTTGTGCTCAACTGGTACTTTTCTTTAATCTCCCGTACAGAAGGAAGCCTGTCTTTCTCCTGAAGAACCCCGCTCCTGATCTGTTTCTCTATTATTGCTGTAAAAACTTCGTATTTAAATGGCTTCATGTCATCAATCAACTGTACCGGGCAAATTTACAAAAACATCCTTCTGTACCGATTATATTTCAGCAAACTGTATCCCTGATGAATGGATTAATCTTATAATTTTGAATAAAAAAATCCTATGGATATCATTTCAAAATTTACAGTAGGTTCCGAAGAGGGAATTTCTGATCTTATAGCCATTATTGACTCTTCTGTCTATACTTTACACAAAGACTTCGTAAGCGATGAAGAAATAAAAAAATACATTCAAGACGAGATAGATCCGAGAAAGATGATGAATGATCTGAATGATCTTTCCAACCAGCTTATTATGACGTATGCGGATCAGAAGCCTATTGGATACAGCATGATCAAAAGCGGTTCTCTGCATCCCGGAAATCCTGACGGGAAAAAAGCGACCGAGATCAGCTTTGTAATCCTGTCAGAGTTTGACTCTCCCGAAACGAGACAGTCACTCTGGAAAAAATGCAGATCAGCGGTCAGTTTTACGGATGTAGTCTGGATCAATATGTTAGATAATGATCCGCTTTCGGAGTTTTTAAAAGAGATTGGCTTTATCTCTGTTTCCGGCTCAAAGACGGGGCCTTTTCAGCTGCCATCTCATATTTTGGAACTGGAAATTAATAAAGATTAATTCTCACATTTCCACCCGCAAATTTAAATGATCCGCACAGGAAGCTTATAAGGGGACTCCTTATGCCAGATTGATATATTGAGGGAAGCTATTGATCCCATTTCGATTATCTTATTTAAATAGACAATGGGTAATCAATAGTTTCCCTATCTTTGATTTTTATAATTTTTACTTATGAGCGATCAGCTGGAAACAATAGAAGATTATTACAGACGTATCCGTAAGAACCAGATCAAAATGTTTGATTCTGAAGATTTTGAAACGGGAAAATCTCATTTCAATATTTCCATGCGGAGATACTGCAGCTTCAAAAGTCCTTATAACCGCCGTGATTATTATAAAATAAGCTTTATCATTGGAAAAGGAACGATTCATTATGGTTCACATCAGCTATTTATTGATGGTCCGGCTTTATTTTTTCCTTCTCCGAGTATTCCCTATTCATGGGAGTGCGAAAGTGATGTACAGGAAGGCTATTTCTGCCTGTTCAACCAGGAGTTTTTTCATGGAAATTCAGAATTTAGCCTGTTTAAAAAAACTTCAATGTTCAAGGAATGGAGCCAACCGGTTGTTTTTCTGAATGAAGAGCAGACCCAGCTTGCCACTCTGTATTTTGATCAGATTTACAGAATGAATAATTCGGCGTATCCTTTCCGGTGCAGCAGTATCAAAAGCAATCTGGCATCTGTAATGCATCTGGCGCTGGAAAACCGCGTAGAAGACATTAATCCCAATGAACTACCTGCCAATGTAAGACTTTATAAACTTTTCGATGAATTGCTCAACAAGCAGTTTCCGCTGGACTCCCCTGCCTATCCGCTGGCATTAAAAACTCCTTCCGATTTTGCGGAGCATCTGAATGTTCATGTGAATCATTTGAACTCTTCTGTAAAATCCGTCACAAACCTTACTACAACACAGATTATTAAGGAAAAAATGTTCGAAGAATCTAAAAATCTTCTGAAATATACCAATTGGGATATTGCCCAGATTGGTTACACTTTGGGGTTTGATCAGCCTGCTCATTTCAATAACTTTTTTAAAAAGCATGCCCAGACTTCACCATTAAAATTTAAGAACTTATCCTAATATTTGATTTTTGTAATTTTTACTTTGTCTTTTAAAATTTAGTTTTGTATTTCTTGGCTTATTTTTGTAGAGTAAAAAATGAATGAATATGTTGAGAGAAGCATCTGAGAAAAGAATCAGATTAATTACCATTATGGCTTTCGTGTCTATCCCGCTTTCCGGGTTTGTTACGGACATTTATTTACCATCGTTCCCTTCTATGGCCAAAGAAATGATGGTTTCGGAAAAAGATATCCAGATCACACTGACTTCCTATCTGCTGAGTTACGGAATTTCCCAATTGTTTGTAGGAGGAATTCTGGACAGTATAGGGCGCTACCGTCCTAAATTGATAGCCCTATTCCTACTGATTCTTACCAGTATTCTGATTACAATGACCAACAGTATTTTGCTGATCTGTCTGCTCCGTATTCTTCAGGGCGCTGCAGTTTCGGTCCTGGTAGTGGCCACACGTGCTATTTTCGTAGATATTTACGATTCTGAGCGGGTGAAGCATTATTTGAGTTATTTTACCATTGTATGGTCTTGCGGCCCTATTCTTGCGCCATTCCTTGGCGGTTATCTTGAAAAAATGTTTAACTGGCATGCTAATTTTTATTTTCTGGCAGGGTATGCAGGATTTCTGTTTTTATTTGAATGGTTCTTCAGTGAAGAAAGTCTGCCTCAGAAAAAGAAACTGGATCTTTCGGAGAATATCAGCCTATATAAAATGATGCTGAAGAACAGAATTTTTATGCTGGGAATTTTCATTTTGGGATTGAGCTACTCTATTGTCATGTTATTCAATATTACCGGTCCTTTCATTATTGAAAACACCTTTCATTTTACTCCCGTAGTTATTGGATATTGTACCTTAATTTTAGGGTTTTCCTGGATGATTGGAGGATTTATCGGTAAACGAAGGCTGACGCTGGATTTTAAACCCAGAATATTACAGCCTATCCTGCTTCAGCTTATTTTGATTGCAGGGCTGATTACCACCAGCTATTTTGCAGAGAGCCTTTTTATTATGATTCCATTTGCCTTTTTCATCCATATCTGTTCCGGAATTTTATTTACGTCCTTCTTTACGACCAGTATGCTTTACTTTCCTAAAAATGCAGGAACAGCCGGCGGGTTAATGGGCGGGTTAGTATATGTAATTACTTCCGTTACAAGCTTCATTATTTCAGTAAGCGGAACAGTAACGGATCAAACGGGGCTTTCCTGGCGCTATCTGATTATAGCATGTTTCCTTTTAGGGATCATCCTGATCATGCATCAGGCCGTAAAAAAAGAAAAAGCAGGGAATTAATCTCTGCTTTTTTATTTCTACGATATTCGTCAATTGATGCTGCAGCATGTAAGCCGGGATTACTGCTGAATTCTGTCACCCTGCTGCAAAGCTGTCAGCCCCATACTTAGTTTTCTTTCTTTATTACTTCCGATAGAATATTTTACCATTAATTAGTTTTAATTAAAACTAATTTTTCGTATATTTGATAGAATAAGTTCAATCAGTATAAAATATGCCTGCAAAACAGAACACTATATCAGAACTGGCTTTGGAGTTTGGTCTCGCGATGGGTGAAATGAAAAGCCGACTCCGGCAGAAAATCCAGAACAGTATCAATGAATATGATCCGGATCTTTCTTTTGAACTCATCGAAATTATGGGATTACTTTCAAGAAATGACGGCATTAACCAGCAGGAAATAGGAACTAAGGTAAGCAAAGATAAATCAAGTATCACCTATCTTATCAACAGTCTGGTAAAGAGAGATCTGGTAGAAAGGATAGCCTATCAAAATGACAGGAGAAACAAGCAGATCTTTTTGACTTCAAAAGGTAAACAGATTGTAGAAACCGTTTACCCGTGGGCATTGGATCTTTATAAAAAAGCAGCTGGCGATATTGATGAGGAAGAGATCAGTAAAGCGCTGCTGCTGGTAAAAAAAATGACAGCAAACCTGGAAGAACCGGGATTAAAAAATGATACAATATGAGAACAATCCTTGTACCTGTTGATTTTACATCAACTACTGAAAATGCAGTAAAAATTGCGGCAGACTGGGCAAAAACCTATGAATATCAAAATATTATCTTACTAAAGACCGCGGGGGAATCTGAGTTTGATTATCTGCATATCGCAGAAGGACATTCATTTGTGAATGAAGAAAGTGTTAACAATCTGCTGCAGAGAACAGAGCTGTTATTTGATCAGTTAATTGAAATTGTAAAGGAAAAGGCTCCTGAAATAAAGGTTTCTAAGGTATTAAGCGACTGGGCTCTTACGAGAAGTATCAATGAGCTGTTAAAGAACCAGCCGTCTGTAGAGCTGATTATTCTGGGTAGTGATGATCAGACTTCTTCTACAGAGAGTTTTGTCTCTGAAAATATTATAAGCATTGCGAGAACAAGTCCGGTGAAGACTCTAATTGTTCCCAACAGTTACCGCTACACTCCTATCAGAAATATCTTTATTCCCTGTGACATCAATGGGATTAAAAGGCTGGAAAGACTGTTCCATCATAAATCCGTCATTCATAAACAGGATGTACGCCTGATGTTTTTAAATATCAATAAAAGCGAAAAAGAAAATGAAGATAAAAAAAGAGAACTGGAAGAATATATCCGTGAACATCTGACGGAAATTCCAAGCAGCATCCACTATTCCTATGATGAAAATGTGATTAAAGGGATTCTGAATTTTGCTGCTTCCAACGAAGCTGATCTTATTATTGCCCTACCAGGCAGACACAGTTTCCTGTATTATCTTGCCAGCAGAAGTATTTCCGAAGGAATTTATCAAAATACGCATCAGCCTGTTTTAATTTTAAAATAGAACTGTTCTGTATCTAAACCATTGAGCATATCTTTAAGTAATAAAAAGAAGCTTATCTTCATTATTTTCAATACCTTATTACCATCTTAATGGTTTAGAAAAAGATAATTAGAATTGCAATAAGCAACTCATAATGAATTCATGAAAATTAATAATAAATTTTAGTACTTTCAATTTTAACCAGTTTCTGTTCTTCCATCTTCTTGACGTATCTGATTACCGTTTCTACCCGCAGACCGGTCAAAGTAGCTATTTGCTGCCTTGTATAGGGGATCAGAAAAGAGTAAGCTTCCTCAAAACCAAAATATCTTTTCAGATGGTCGAAAAGCTTCGTAAGCTTTACTATGGGATCCGAAATAGCCAGAAAACTGGAAATCATATATCTGAAGTGAAATCTGTCTGCAGTATACCTGTTAATGACAAGCATCAATGAAGGGTTTTCCAATAAAAATTGGAGAAATTTAGTTTTGGAAAGCCTGATAATTTCACAGTTGGTTACTGCAATGGCATTCACAGCATAATGGTGATTGGTGAATAAATAGCTTTCACCAATGCAATGACCATCAAAAGGTAGTCCATGAACAAATTCTTTTCCATCTTCCAGTAAATTATTCAGTTTCACTGTGCCGTACCTGATCTGAAAATAATATTTTACAGCAGATCCTTCCTGAAAAATAGTTTCTCCTGCTTCATACTTTTCCAGACTGGCTCCGAGGGAAAATAATAATTCTTCGCCTATGATCATCTTACATTATTAATTTGAGTAAAAATACTTAAAGAATAAGCAATGTTGCAACTTATTAAATACCACAGAGACGCAATACTTTTCAACATTACTCCTATGGGCTATTAAGCCGTAATTTTTTTCTTGTGTCTGGAGCCCCACTCTGCCAAAGCCGCAATCACATCTTTCAGTGATTCACTGTATTCTGTGGGTACATATTCTACCAGCACGGGCTTCTGATCGGTAATAACGGTTCTTTCAACCAGATGATTGACTTCCAGTTTCTTTAATTCACTGGACAATACTCTTGCAGAGATTCCGTTTATCGTGCGCTGCAGCTCATTAAAGCGTGTATGCCCGCCTAAAATAGCGATCATCACCCGTATGGTCCACCTGCCTCCCAAAACGTATAAAGCATCTTCAGTAGCAGCGAGATGGTTACTGCATTGCGGCCTCGAATACACTATTTTTTCTTCTTCCATAATCACGGTTTCTATATTACTAACCTAAATGTTATTACTAACCTTTTAGTAACTACTATATTTTTATTAGTAAATATAGATAATTTTGAAACATCAATTTTAAAAAAAATGAAAAAATGAAAAAAGTACTTCATATTATCTCAAGCCCGAGAAGTGAGTCATCAATCAGTAAAAAACTGGGAAATGCCGTGGTAGAAAAAATTACAGCTCAATATCCGGACGCGGTCATAAAAAAGCGTGACCTGACCCATCCTCTTTTTCCTCATCTGGAAGAAGCACATATCAATGCATTCTTTACTCCGGCAGAAAACCGTACGTCTGAACAGTTAGAAATCGTAAAGCTTTCGGATACGGTAATTGATGAACTTCAGGAAGCCGATATTATTGTTATTGAAGCTCCATTGTACAATTTCAGCATTACTTCTACCCTGAAATCCTGGCTTGATCATATTGCCAGAGCCGGAAAAACATTCAGTTACAGCGAAAACGGTCCTGAAGGGCTCATCAAGAATAAGAAAGTGTATCTTGCTTTTTCAAGCGGAGGTGTATATTCTGAGGGAGAAAGACAGTCCTACGATTTTGTAGTGCCTTATCTTGAAAAAACACTGGGATTTATGGGAATGACCGATATTTCTGTTGTACGTGCAGAAGGACTTTCCGTTCCTGTGGTTCAGGATACCGCACTGCAAAAAGGAATTGAAAGTATAGTGGTAGAGTAAAAAAAATAAAATTGCTGTTCCCCGGAGCAGCAATTTTTTTGTATCAGGATTGAGAATCTTACACCATTAAAAGTGTATTTTTCTCAACATATGTAAAGACTTTTTCTGTTTTTATACCGCATTTTTACGTGATAAATTCAAGATTATGGAAAACAACACACAACCTCAAGTAATCAACCCGGCAGCATTGTTCAATCCGGGTCCTTACGGTTTTTCACACAGTATTTCGGTGAAAAATCCTTCCAAAATATGCTTTATCTCAGGACAAAGCGGAGGCATCGGAGAAAACCATGTATTGGCGGATGATTTCAAAACTCAGGTTCAGGATGCCTTGAAAAATATGAAAACCGTGTTAAAGGCTCATTCCATGACATTTGAGCATATCGTAAAAATTACCCTTCTCATTGTAGACCACAATCAGGAAAAACTTGAAATATGGTCTGAAGAAGCAAAAAAAGTATGGAAAGGCACATTTTTACCTACCAGCACATTAATTCCGGTAAACCAGCTGGCTTTGCCCGGAATGTTATTTGAGATTGATGCCATTGCTGTGAGCAGTTAGTTTTGATTAAGGCGTTCAATAATTAATGATGAAAAGCTTTTAACTCCGGTTCTGATACTTTCTTCATCCACCCGGAAATTAGGCGAATGATTCATGGCGATGACTCCCTTTTCAAAATTAGAACCACCCAGAAAGAAATAAACTCCGGGAATTTTCTGCTGAAAAAAGGCAAAATCATCATTAAAAAAGGGAACCTGGCCATAATCTGACGCAACTGAATTTTTTCCGTATACATTCTGAAGAATTTCTATCGCCGAATGAGTCAGTTTTTCATCATTTAGAACAGTTGGATTTTCCTGAACAAATGAAACGGAAAGAAGCTTATTCTGATATCCGCTATTTTCTATAATTTTCTGAACCTCAGGAACTATCATGACTAAACGAGAGGCATTCGTCTCATACAGATAGGCTTCGAGAAAAGACTCGCTGTTTTTGGAATAGATATTGAATTTTCCGTCTGTGAACAGGTAATCTTTGAAAACAGTGTCAGGATTCGTCAATCCGATTTTTGGATCAACAATAGATTGTATTTCCCATGGCTTGCCTCCGTTGGAAACACGGAATAAAGAACTGCTGATTTTTTTTGACAATCCGGTAAGCTCATCTTCAGACAGCCCGTTTTTAAGCTGAATTCTTATTTTCCTCTGATAAGCAAACATTTCCCTGGGTTTCACCATGATTTGGCCTACAGGAGTAGCGGTCACGTGCAGTCCATAGATTTCGTCGGGATTAATTTTGGAAAGTAAACCGCTGTTAAGCATCCCTTTAGCTCCTTTGAATGTCTCCTCTTCAGGCTGGAATACGAAATACACCGTTCCTTTTAAAGATTTTTTATTTTTGGAAAGTACTTCAGCAATTCCGAGCCCGATAGCCATATGGATATCATGACCACAGCCATGCTGAATATCTTTTATTTTTGATTTGAAGGCTTCAGGATCTGGATAGTCGTTCGGCAGCGCATCCATATCTGACCTCCATGCTATTTTTTTACCTTTTTTATCACCCTTCAGAATCCCTATAACGCTATGTCCATAATGATCTGTCTGGACTTGCAGCCCTAAATCCAGCAGATACTGCTTAATTTTTTCCTGGGTCTGCTTTTCCTGAGAAGCCAGCTCCGGATTTTCATGAAATTCTCTTCTTATGTTTACTAATTTATTGAATATTCTGTCTGTCTCCTGCTGAACAGATTGATGGACCATCTGTTCTACCCTCGTTGAGGAATGAACAATTGCTTCTTTTTTACTGTTCAATCCCTGCGCAGACAAAAGAGAAGAAACAAAGCACAATAAGGTTAGGGGGAGTTTTTTCATGTTCAGGGGTATTGGTTTATTTTTGGTACTGGTAAAATCAAAAGTTTATTTATAATGATTAGACATTTGCAGTTCCACTTTTGTTACATCCTAATCATCAATTTATTATTTTTTGAGATCAATGATTATTTATGGTCTTAAAAACTCATCCTGCATTACCTGGTGCATAACTGATCATTATTCCAAAAACATTCAGAAAAACACGCCAGAAGCGATACCATACTCACAGAAAAGGGGCAGATTACTGCCCCTTTTTATTTTATGAAGATATCAATTAAAGATTTTCGTAGGTTTGGTCTACCATAAAGGATATTGCCTTTTTTATTTTTTCGCGTCCTTCGGGGGTATTGGTATCTATACCGCAAAAAATACTGCCATTCAGAGAGGCAAACATATTCAGATAATATAATCCTGAAACCATGATCGCCATGATAGCGCGGTAGGTTTCCAATTTATCTTTGAAGCGGGATTCCATCAATAATTTGAAGATATATTCTCCATTTTCTTCCTGAGTATCAATCAGTTTTTTTAATGATTTTCTGGGTTCGGAAATCGTCCATAAAAGAAGTTTCTGGGCTTCTTTATTGGTATATACATAATCAAACTGTGAGAGCAGCATATGCCGGATAAATTCTTGCCCTCCGTCTTCAAGATTCGGTTTCATTTTTTCTACTTCCTCGCTGGTAACTTTTACCCAGAAGTCCTGTGTACGAACATATTCATCCATCAGCCCGTCCATTCCGCCAAAATAGGTGTAAATCATTTTTTTATCTACGCCGGCAGTAGCAGCGATATCATTAATCTTTAACCCTGCATGACCTTTCGTTTTCAGAATTTTCCCCACCGCATCTAAAAATTTTTTCTTACTGCGTTCCTTGTTCCTAATACTTCCTGATGCTGACTTTCTTTCCATGACTAAACATTCAATATACAAGTTTAAGAAATTTTTTTATTATTTTAGACACCAATCAGTGTCTAATATCAACTATTTCTATATATTTGCAAAAACTAAAAACCATTATATATACAAAACACTATCGAGATTGAAAATTAAAAATTATTAAGATTGTATCGTTAGTTTCCTCAGTTTACTGTATTTCGCCATAAAATAACTGAGGTAAAACGCAACCCGGCAGTATCATTTTTTATCATGATGCTGTTTTTTATTTCTTAGAAAAATAACACCTGTAATCAATGAGTTATTTTTTGCAGATATTTGTAGAGTTTCAATCAATATCCATTTAAAAATTCGTTGTTTACTCTTCAATCAATCCTGATTTGCTTTGTTTAATGGTCCATAATGAGCCATAACTCTACCAAAGGAAGATTATTTATGGCTGAAATTAAAAAATAAAACAACTGACAATCAATGTATTAAATAAAATTAACAAATATTTAATCTTTTTACACACTTCACAGTGTCTTATTTTATATATTTGTACAAACTAAAACCATCTCTATATTTAAAAACACTTTAAGGTTGAAAAAATAAAACAATTAACGTTGTATTATTTTAGTTCCCTCACTTTAAGACCATTTCGAATACGAAACGACTAAGGTAGAAACACAACTCAAAACTAACCATTAGATTTCTAATGGTTTTGTTTTTTAAAAATACACTATTCTGCAAAACCGGCTTATACATTACAGATTTTCGTACGTATGATGCAGTAGAAAAGAAATTGCTTTTCTTATTTTTTCTCTTCCTTTATTACTGTTTACATCTATTCCACAAAAAATACTTCCGTTGATGGCAGCAAACATATTCAGATAATACAGTCCTGAAACCAGGATGGCCATAATGGAACGTACATCCTGAGCATTTTCCTTAAAACGGGAATCGACCAGCAGCTTAAAAAGATATTCTCCGTTTTCTTCCTGGGTATCGGTTAATTTTTTTAATGCTTTACGAGGTTCTGACAAACGCCATAACAGGAGTTTTTGTGCTTCCTTATGGGTATGTACATAATCAAACTGTGTCAAGAGTATTTTTTCGATAAAAGATTTTCCTCCGTCATCCGGTTTTGGCTGTATTTTCTCTACTTCTTCAATGGTAACTTTACTCCAATAATCCTGCGACCGGATATATTCATCTATTAAACCGTCTATCCCTCCAAAATAAGAGTAGATCATTTTTTTATCAACCCCGGCCATCTCAGCAATGCTATTCACCTTTAACGCAGTATATCCTTGTGTTCTCAGTATTTTGCCCACTGCATCTAAAAACTTTTTTTTACTGCGCTCTTTATTCCGGATACTCCCAGCCGCTGATTTTCTTTCCATGGTAAACTTTCAATCGTACAAGTTTAAGAATTTTTTTTCAATTTAGACACTTTTTAGTGTCTAAATGTATATATTTGCAAAAACTAATAACCATTTTTATAAACAGACAATCTAAGTTGTGAGATTGGGAGAGATCAGGTTGCACCGTTAGTTCCCTCTGCCTGAATGCCATTGCATTGTAAGATAGAGGTAAAACATTACTCAACAGCATTGTTAGCCAACTAATGATGCTGTTTTTATGAATAAAAGATTTTTTGTAAGTACTATGGATCAAAAAAGAAATGAAATTTGAGTTTTATCTAATTAAAATCAAGTATTTACAAATTTTATTTCTCACTGTAAACACCTTCAGCAAAGGGTTGTACCTAACTTTTAAAACTTTAACAGTATTTTTTACAAACTTTTTTAGATTTTAGACACTTTGTAGTGTCTTATTTTGTATATTTGCTTCAAACTAATAACCATTTTACATAGAAGCACTGTTTGAATTGAGAAAATTGATGCATTTTCCAAACGAGCAACTAAGGTAAAAACACTACATGCAACAGTATCGTTAACAGTTTTAATGATACTGTTTTTTAATTACAGAAGGCTGTATATACCGATGATTCGGTTTTTAGAATAGGTTGATATGAAAAGAGACTGTCTCAGGACAGTCTCTTCTATTTTACAAGCTTACAGGAAATCAGCCTCTCGCTTTTTCGTCTGTGAAAAACTGAAAGCCCTCTTTTCTTTCGATTAGCTGCATTGGGTACAATACAGGATTGTACTCGCCATTCAGCACTTCATTCAGAGCATGTTTTTTTGATTCTCCGAAAGCTACGACAAGAATATTTTCAGCTTTATTAATCAATGGTGCCGTCAAGGTGATTCTGAACATCTCCTGAGGCTTCAGGTAGTAAGCTGATACCCATTTTTCTTTTTCGTTTAGTACTTCTTCACCTGGAAATAATGAAGCGGTATGGCCATCATCTCCCATTCCTAAAAGAATAAAATCAAAAACGCCATCGTCACCGAGAACGCTTCTTATTTGCTCTTCGTAAGTTTTTGCATAGTTTTCCGGAAGAGTTCCGTCACTGTACATAGGAAAAACGTGGCTTTTATCTACCGGAACCTGGCTGAGAAGCGCTTCATCTGTCATCCGGAAGTTGCTTTTATCATCATTTAGAGGCACCCACCGTTCATCAACCCAAAAGAAATAGACTTTATTCCATTCTATCTGTTGTGCATATTCCGGAGTTGCCAATAGCTTAAAAATTGCTTTGGGAGAAGAACCTCCGCTTAAAGCAACCACAAAACGGTTATTCTTCCGAATGGATTTTCCCGCAAGGTCAACAAATGTATCAGCTGCCTTTGTATACAGTTTTTCCAGATTGTCAAATACTGTGATATTCATTTTTTCTTTTTAAATTTTATCTGTTTATACCCAGCTGTGCCCCTGTCTTTCAACCAAAGCATTAACGTCTTCAGGTCCCCAGCTGCCTGCTTTATAATTCGGGAAGGAGATATCTTTATTATTTTCCCAAGCTTCCTGTATGGTGGTAACAACATCCCATGCTTCTTCCACCTGATCGGAACGCATAAATAAGGTAAGGTCACCCAAAAGAGCATCCTGCAAAAGGGTTTCGTAAGCTTCCGGAGTATCATTCTGGCAGGCAAAATTATCAAAGATCATTTCTGCAGGCTTCAGATCCAGTGTAAGTCCAGGTTTTTTCGTCATAAACTGCAGTCTGATATCCATCATTGGCTGAATATTGATAATCAACCGGTTCGCTGATAAAAGGTGCGGACTGTCTGAGAAAGTAGAATGAGGCAGCGGCTTAAACTGAATGGTAATATAAGAGTGTTTTTCCTTCATTTTCTTTCCGGTACGAACATAGAAAGGTACATCCTGCCATCTTTCGTTATCCAGATAAAATTTAATGGCAGCAAAAGTTTCTGTATTGGAGTCCGGAGCTATTCCATCTTCCTGGCGATAGCCTTTCACTTCTACTCCATTTATGATTCCTTTTCCGTACTGGCCTCTTACAGCATAATGATCTACCTGATCAGGAGAAATTCTGCGGATGCACTTCAATACATCAACTTTACGGTCTCTGATCTCGCCAGACTGCAGTGATGCCGGCGGCTCCATCGCCACCATGCAGAGAATTTGCAGCAGGTGATTCTGAATCATGTCTCTCAGAGCTCCGGTCTGTTCATAAAAAGCACCCCGGGTTTCAACTCCTACCTCTTCCGCTACGGTAATCTGCACAGATTCTATGTATTTATGCTTCCATAAAGGTTCAAAAATAGAATTTCCGAATCTGAACGCCAGTATATTCTGCACCGTTTCTTTACCTAAATAGTGGTCAATACGATAGATTTGTTCTTCCTCAAATGTTTTTGCCAAAAGACTGTTCAGTTCAATTGCAGACTGTTTATTGTGCCCAAAGGGTTTTTCAATAATAATGCGGTCTTTCTTCGGATCTGAAGCTAATGAAGTGGTTTTGATATGATTGGAAATCGTAGAAATAAAATTGGGTCCTATAGAGAGGTAGAATAACCGGTTGGCTCTTACTCCGTAAACTGTATCGAAATCCTGCAGCTTTTGCTGTAGATTCTGATAAGAACTCTCCTCATCCAGCTGATGCTGAAAATAAGTAATATGAGCCTGAAAGCCCGCCCAGTCTTCGGAAGTTACTTTCTTTCTGGAGAAACTTTCAAGGTTTTGTTTAATGTAATTTCTGAAATTTTCATTGGTATTTTCTGCTCTTCCCAATGCTACGATATTGAAGCCTTTAGGCATTCTTCCATCGATATATAAGTTATAAAATGCCGGAAAAAGTTTTCTTTTTGCCAGATCTCCTGTAGCACCAAAAATAACGATAGTTGTTGGCTGCAAGATTCTATTTTGATTCATTTTTTTTCCGAATTTTAATTGTTTGTACTTTGCCAAGATGTATGAAATACTCCTTCCCTGTCAATACGCTGATAGGTATGAGCCCCGAAATAATCACGCTGAGCCTGAATTAAGTTTACAGGAAGAGATTCTGTAGTGTAGGCATCAAAATAGCCTAAAGCAGTCTGAATTCCTAAGCTTGAAATCCCGTTGACAACGGCATATCCGGCAGTTTTTCTTAATGCTTTAATTTTAGATTTAACCAGTCCGGAAATTTCCTGATCAAGAAGAATATTAGAAAGGTTAGGGTTTTGAGTATATGCTGAATAGAATTTTTCCAGCAGAACAGAACGAATGATACATCCTCCTCTCCATATTTTCACAACATCTTTTAATGGGATTTCAAAACCGTATTCTTCAGAGGCTTTTACCAATAGAGATAATCCTTGTGCATAGCTGATTAATGTTGAAAGGAAAAGAGCATCACCCACTTCCTGAATAAACAATTCTGTGTTTTCCGGTTTTGCAATTTCTTTTTCAGAGTATATTTTTGAGGCCTGAACTCTTTCTTCTTTGTACGCCGATAAAATTCTTGAGGTTACCGCTATATCAATAGTTGGAATAGAAACCCCTATTTCCATAGCCTGCTCGGAAGTCCATTTTCCGGTTCCTTTGGCTCCTGCTTTGTCTAAAATCTGGTCTACAAGGTAGTTATCTGTAAACGTATCTTTCTGCGTGAAAATATCTCTTGTGATCTCGATCAGGAAAGAGTTCATCTCCCCGTTATTCCAGTCTCTGAAAACCTGATACAGCTGATCATTATTTAAGCCCGCCCCTCTTTTAAGAAGATCATAGGCTTCACTGATAAGCTGCATAATAGCATATTCAATACCGTTATGTACCATTTTCACATAGTTTCCTGCAGATCCTTTCCCCATATAGGCTGTACATGCTTCATTATCTACTTTGGCAGCAATGGCTTCCAGCATTGGTTTCAGAAGTTTAAAAGCTTCAAGATCTCCTCCGGGCATTATGCTTGGTCCTCTTCTGGCTCCTTTTTCACCGCCGGATACCCCCATTCCCATAAAGTGAAGTTTTTTGGATGCCAGGTCAGCAACACGTCTGTTGGTATCTTCAAAATAAGAATTTCCTGCATCTATTACGATATCGCCTCCGCTCAAAAGCGGGGTAATATTTTCCAGCACTGCATCTACAGGCTTTCCTGCTGGAACCATCAGAATAATTTTCCTTGGGGTTTCTAATGCGGATACAAAATCTTCCAAAGAACCTGTACCTTTTACTTTCATTTCTGAAGCAGCTTCATTTTCTAATTCTTTAACTTTCTCCTGATCAAGGTCAAATCCTGCGATTGAAAAACCATTGTCAGCGATATTGTAAAGCAGATTCCGCCCCATTACTCCAAGGCCAACCATTCCATAACTGTATCTTTCCATTATATTGGTATTAAGATGAATTTTTATTATACAGAGAATAAAATTACGGAAATGCGAATAAGGAAAAAAATAAAGAATGGAAAAAATTCTATAAGCCCCTATTTATTCCTTTATTTATAAGCATCTAATGTGCACATTTTCACATAATTTTGGTCTTGTAGAATAAAATTCAATTATTATTATGGGAATGATCTATTAAAACAGTCTGTTTTTTGGCATAATTAAACTTATATTTGCCAAAATTTATAAAGTAATGAACTATAAACTTGAACTCAACACTCAGGAGCCTAATTCTAAAATTGTTTTTCATAACGTCAAATTTGATTCGTTCAAGATTAATATAGTTGAAAGATATATCGGGTCAATGAAGGCTCGTCCTACATTATGTGAAGTTTTATTTAAGGTAAGAACTTTGGATGATGTACTCATCAACAGAAGGGACGGTAATATCAGAGTAAAGATTAAAGGTGATGATTTTGAAACGTATCAAAAATTATCGAGAGATCTTAATTCTTATGAATATAAAAACAAACTGATCAATAGAAAAGAGGTTGAAGAAAACTATGTTCACTTCATTCTGAGTTTAGTGATTGCCAATTATCAGCTTAACTAAGCTGTTATGAGTATTGCTCCTTTATTTTTTATAGAGGAGCAGTTCTCAAAAATATTATAGCAAACGGAAAATTTTGTTTTCAAAATATTGAAAACCGCAAATGATCCGGAAAACTTTTCAAACAGTATCATTTAAATCAAATTATTCGATATGACGTAAGAGATTGCTTCAATAATATTTTTCGCCCCAATTCTTTCAAACAATTTGCTCCTGTGAAATTTTATGGTACTGGGAGATACAAACAACTGCTCTGCAATTTCTTCTATGGTTAATCCCTGAAGATAGAGTCTTATAATTTCAATTTCTCTTATTTTCAAGGTAATTTTACATTCTTCCGTCCATTTTCCGGTAGAAAGATTATACGTCCAGTAGGAATCTGAGGTGTTGGAAATGACCCGGATATTTCCTGCAGTGCGGCTCAGGGAATAGGAAACTACACAAACTACTTTAGAAATTTCTCCCTGGTCACAGATTTCTACAGGGGTAATTTTATGGTTAACAAGAACATCTACACTATTAGCATATTTCACATGGAAATCATAGGTAAGGGTATGTATTTTTTTTTCTTCCGGTGAAAGGCATTCGAAAAATTTGAATCCGGTACTGCTTACTTTTTTCAATATATCAAGATCCTCTTTCTTTGTGTATTTACGGTAAAAGCTATATCCCATTTTCTCAACCTCAGCAGAACTTAAACCTGAAAAAAGTAGGGGATTTTCTGAAATAAATTCCAACTTTCTTGTTTTAAGATCGGCAATATAGACACAGCTCAAGCTGTTTTTCGATACAGCTTTCAGTACATTTAAATATTTATTTGCATTCTTTTCATCAGAAACGGGTACAGTGCCAGACCTTTTCCTGGTATACAATGAATTTATTTTATCACTCATACTTTTGACATGATCATGGGATACAAAACTATTTGATAAGACTACTTTTTTGCAAACATATCCATAATTAAGCTAAATAAAAAATCCAATAAAACTTAATTTTAATTAAATTTAAAACTACAAAATATTTACTTTAATAATAAAATAATCTATTATTTAGTATTTTGTTAAACTTTCAGCATAAGAACAAAACGAGCTCTTCCATTCTGTAAGAAGTATAAAAACCAAATGATGTGATAAAAAATTCTGGCCTTTAGCCGAAAATCCATCAGGACGTCTTTTAAAGCATTTTTTGAAGCCTGTTTCAATTTAATTCATCAAGTCATGAGTTAAAACTATACAAAAGTATAGTCATATTAAATTTTTATTAAATTATTTTTACCCAAATCAAAATAACAAAATTAATATTTAAGAAATCGCTTAGAATAATGATAGAAACTAAAACAATTTAAACTCCCCAAAGTTTCAGTGCCGCTGAGTGAATCATCTTCATCGTATGAAACCTTCACGGACCTGCATGCCCATCTACTCTTACTTACTTATACCTCACTACTGATTCTGTTGCCCATTCATACTTTTTATGAGAAGGTCTGGTGGTAATACAGTCTATACTTTTAAACAGCTTATCGACTCTGTGATTTATACAGAGAGCTTTTCTATGGATTTATCAGAAAGTTCCATGGAAAAACTCTTCACATCAGTCTATAGAACCGTTTAAGCCTATTGGATTATGAACTCTAATTTAAAAATGAAACTATATGAGAAAAATTCTACCCCTTATCTTATTTTTTCTGATTTTCACCTCTCATGTCAGGGGACAGACCTGCGCTCCTGTTCCGGTACCTTTTTTACAGTCATTCGGTACAGGCACACTTCCTGCATGCTGGACCAATCAGAACCCTGCCTCAACCTCAACAAATGTCAATGTTAAATGGAAATTTTCCGGAACCGCCGGATATGGAGTGACCGGAAACGGGGGAAAAGCTGCCGGAACTTTTGCTTGGGTTGATGCATCTACTCCTTATGCAGGAGAACATACTGTGGAGCTTATCAGTCCTCAGATTAACTTATCGGGATTAACGAATCCTTATATCAAATTTGAATGGCTTAAAGATCACTTAACCGCCCTTAACGGAACAGTACCCGCCGCTGATAACAATGAATTAAAACTCGCGGTCAATAACGGTTCCGGATGGGTACAGGTATGGTCCGGCGACACCAACGCTCCCGAATGGAGAACTGTGGGAATACCTCTGGCAGCAAGCTATGTGGGGGCCACCATTCAGTTAAAGTTTACAGTGGATAAAGATGTAGCAGGAAATGGAAATTTCTATGATGATATACTTTTAGATGAGGTACAGGTGATTCAGGCTCCTACATGCTTTGAGCCTACCGCTTTGCCTGCAACCAATATTGCTCCCGCATCTGCTACCCTTAACTGGGCAGCACCACTCGCTCCGGCACCGGCACCAGCCAATGGTTATGAATATTATTACAGCACTACCAATACTCCGCCTGTGGCAGCTACTGCCGGGACACCAACTCCGGGAACAAGCGCCAGCATCAGCTCACTGACTTCCGGAGCTACTTATTATTGGTGGGTAAGATCTGTATGTTCGTCTACCGATAAATCGCCCTGGGTTGCAGGTAGTCCTTTCATCCCGGGGCAGATTGGAGGGGGAACAGCTACGCATGCATTTTTACCTGTTTATTCCTGTTCAGGGTTTAATTATTCTCAGCAGATTTATTTAGCTTCCGAAATTGGAGCTGCCGTAGGAACAAATAATTATATTACTGCCATCCGTTTTTTTGTTTCCACTACAGGAACTACCCAAGCCAATTATAACCAGTGGACAGTATATATGGGAAATACCGCACAACCAGACTTTGCCACTACCTCCAGCTGGATCCCGTCTTCTTCACTTACACAGGTATATTCCGGTACGTTACCGGCTATGACCGCCGGGACATGGATTGAAATCCCATTAAGCACTCCTTTCCTATGGGATGGTAGCAGTAATGTAGTGATAGGTGTGGACGAAAATTCTACCGGAACATCTTGTACTGCTAACTGGGGAAGTTATTCTGCAGGGAATAACCGTGGTATGATCTATTATAATGCGTCTACGAATCCTGATCCTTCAAGCCCTCCTATTGCTGTAAGCCGTTATGCTGTTTTACCACGATTACAGTTAACAGGCACAACTTTACCGAGCTGTACCAATACACCTCCTGCTAATATTGCAGTGAATACTATTACAGCTTCCTCAGCCAATATCACCTGGACGGCAGCAGCGAATGCCACTTATGTTGTAAGATACAGAATACCACCTTCGGTCACATGGCAGACTGTTACTGTAACAACACCTTTCACCAATACTATAACACTTACTTCTCTCATTGAGCAAACACAATATGAGGTCCAGATCGCAACCATCTGCGGAACTCAGGGGGCCTTTTCTACACCTGTAAGCTTTACAACTCCTGCACTTACTTATTGCAGTGCCGCAACAGCAACCGTTACGAACGGTTACATCAATAATGTAACGATGATTGGTACCAATGTACCTTTAACAAGCAACAATTCCGGAGCAACAACGTATACAGATTATTCCTTAGACGCCACAAAGACGATTACTCTTTTGAGAAATTCAGCAAATAATACAGTATCTGTAGGAAGATCCATTATATCCGGCACCTACTCCACCAATGCATGGATAGATTTTAACGGTGATGGTATTTTTGATAATAATCCGACTACTACTCCCGGCGGGGAAAGAATTATGAACCTTGGGTTTTCCAGTACCACTCCTGTTACCTCTACTTTTGCAGTTCCGGCTAATGCCTATTCAGGAGCGGGTAAAATAAAAATGCGTGTGATTGTATATTCTTCTACTCCGGCCAATGCCTGCGGCCCTTTAACAGGGAATGGAGAAGTTGAAGATTACTATGTAAAATTTATAGATCTTCAGCCCTGCACCACCGCTCCACCAACCAATATCGCGGTAAATAATATTACTCATAATGCTGCATACGTTTCATGGATACCTGCTTCCAATGCTTCTTATATCATAAGATGGAGACAGGGAAGCACCGGTGCATGGCTTCCAGGTGCTGCCGGGCAAACGCTGCCTGCCGGACAAAGCTTTTATACGATTACTGGTCTTGCTGAGCAGACAGGATATCAGGTACAAATTGCAACCGTCTGTAACGGAAGCCAGGGAGCTTTTTCCCCAAGCGTCAATTTTACTACGACTCCCCTAACTTATTGCAGCATGACAGGAACTGGCACCAATGACTTTATTTCAAATGTAAAAGTTACGCCCGTAAATTTCCCGGTCATGGATAACACTTCCGTTCAAACGAATTACATCAGCTATACAACACCGGCTACTCTTATCAATCTTGAAATCGGCTCTCAGGGAAATGAATTATCCGTTTCTAAAGAGTGGGCAGGAACTCAATATGCTGATGCAGTAAATGCCTGGATCGACTGGAACAGGGATGGAGTCTTCACCGATGCCGAAAAAATAATGACTTCTGCAGCGAGCACAACTACTCCAATTACGGCCAATTTTGATGTTCCGGCCACGGGAATGTATACAGGTCCGTTAACAACTACCATGAGAGTAGTCCTGAAACGAACCAGCGCTCCTGTCATGTGTGCCGATGCAGCCAATGGCGAAGTAGAAGATTATGCCGTAAGATTAAGACCCTGCAGCAATGCTACACCCGGAAACCCAACATTTACGAATATTACACACAACTCTGTAAACATCAACTGGACCGCAGCCACCAACAATAATGCGTTTCTATTAGAGTACAGACCTGTAACAAGTCCTGCTTCTGCATGGACTGCTTTAAACCTGTCTGTTTTGGGTGGAAATCCGCCTGTGACAATCAATGCATTAACTCCTGCCACGACGTATGAGGTAAGAATTGCAGCAGTTTGCGGTAGCGGAATAGGAGTATACACTCCTGTGAAAACATTTACAACGAGATGTGATCCTACTCCTCCTTTTGTAACCATAAGCAATGTAACATCAGCCTCAGCAGTGATTACCTGGAACCCTATTGTTCCAAGTGCATCATATATATTGAGATGGAGAGAAGTAGGCAATACTCCCTGGAATACTCCGACCGTTCCTCAGCCGCCGGCAAATTCGTATACGATTCAAAATCTTGATTCTTTCAAAACATATGAAGTGCAGGTTGCTACTATCTGTGATGGGGAAACCGCACCTAATCCATGGTCTAACCCTAAGGTATTTACTACAGAAAGAATCTGCGAAATTCCTCCTCCGGGACTGATGATTACTCAAATCTTCCCTACGACGGCAGAAGTGGTGTGGGACGCGTTTCCGGGAGCTGCATATATCCTGAAGTACAGAAAAGTGGGAATTCCAAGCTGGACAGATGTTATGGTGACTACCAATACGTACACGATCACAGGTTTACTTGAGCTTACAAAGTATGAAATGCAGGTAGCCAATATCTGTAACGGTACACCGGGAAATTTCACGAAATTATATTATTTCACTACACCTACAGTGGTATACTGCCCGATGTCAGCAGCTAATTCTACAACGGAATTTATTTCAAAAGTGACTGTAAAGCCTACTGGTAATAAGGAAATGATCAATGAATCTGCTGCCTCTACTTATTCTGATTTTACAGGAAATTCATTACATTTTATTGAGCTGACTCAAGGATCAAAAGGGAATCAGATCACCATTGATAAAACATTAAGCTCTGGCACCAATGCAGGAGTTGCAGTTTGGATTGACTTCAACAGAAACGGAGAATTCGACATCAATGAAAGAATTCTGGCAGACGGCCCCAACGGAAACCCAACCGCAGCTACTACATTCTCTGTACCTGATAATGCCTTTATAAGTATGACAGATTATAAGTATGTGGTAATGAGAGTCGCTTTACAAAAAGATGGTATCCCTGTAAACTGCACAGGTTTCAAGGATGGCGAAGTAGAAGATTATACGGTAAAAATTTCTAAACTGCCGGTACCAAACTCTCTCAACCAAGCGGATATTCATATTTATCCTAACCCGGTAAGTTCAATATTATATATAAAAAATATTAGCTTTAAAGCTCAATATAAGATCTACAGTGCTGCCGGGAGGTTAATATCAACCGGTATTATCCTGAACAATGCCATTGATGTAAGTAATCTTATCCACGGGATGTATATGATAGAGATAGAGGATGGAGGCGTAACCGTTCAGAAAAAATTTATTAAAGAATCTTAGTCTATTTGTATATGAAAATTCAATTTTTAGAATCAAAACTTAATAATTCATGAAAAACATTATATTCAGCTTATTATTTATCCTACTGAGCATTCCTGCTTTGGCTCAGAGAGATACGGATCACTGGTTCGCGCCTTACTATGCCTCAACAAGTTATACTCAGGCATTATATCTTTCCACTGATTCTGCAACCCCTTTTACCGTTACGGTTAACAGTAACAATAATCCCATTGGTACGGTAACGATCAGCAAAAATGCTCCACAGATATTTGTGGTACCCATTGCTGTTATTGCAGCTAATGTTACATCAGATGCTTTCAATATCATCAACAAGGGATTGCATGTACAGGGTACCAAGCCGTTCTACTGTTCATTAAGAATTGTAAGCAGCACCACACACGCAGAAATCATAACCAGTAAGGGGAAAGCAGGAATCGGAAAGGAATTTTATGTAGCCGGAACTCCTACTACCTCATCATCCAGCGGTTATAATTTTACGGCAGGTATACTGGCCACAGAAAATAATACCGTAGTCACCGCTACATGGAACGGAAATGTGACATTCTTCGGTGCAGCACCTACAGGAACCAATACGCATACGGTTACTCTTAATAAAGGTCAGTCTTTTATTTTTGCAGGCGGACCGGGAACAGGCGGCCAAAATCAATCGGCTTTTATTGGGGCCAAAATTGTTTCGGATAAACCCATTACGCTTACCAACGGAAATGTTAATGGAAACTTCGGAAACAATACAGGTTCTGGCTCAGATGCCATTCTTGACCAGTCTGTTCCCACAGACAGACTTGGAAGTACGTTTGCCATGGTAAGAACCAGATCTTCAGTGGATGATCTTGAGGGGGGTATTATTGTTGGAACCGAAGATCATACCCAGATATTCATCAATGGTTCCACAACACCTATTGCGACCATCAACAGTGGTGATTTTTACAGAATTTCAGGAAACAATTATGTACAGCAGGGAAATTCAGGGCATTTTAATATGTTTATCACCACTTCAAAGAATGTTTATCTGTATCAGCTGGTTTCGGTAGGAAACAGCAGTGCAACATGTGGTTATAATTATATTCCGCCATTAAACTGTTTTCTGCCAAGAAAAATTGACGAGATCGGAAAAATTAACGAAATGCCTACCGGAACGGGAACTTCAAGTACTGTTCCGAACGGAACTATAGTAAAATTAAATATTCTTACAGAAGCCGGAGCCAATGTGACCGTCAACGGAGTTCAGCCGCTCGCTTCAGAAGGTCCATTTCCATTAACGGGAAATAACAGCTGGGTAACCTACGCTATCCCTTCTATAACAGGAAATGTAACAGTTATTTCCGATAAAGCAGTAACTGCCGGTATTAATGGAGGGTACAGCACATCGGGATATGGAGGGTACTTTGCGGGTTTCTCCTCTATTCCATTAATTGCAAAGCAAACCGGTGAATGTATTCCTGGTATTGTTCTGGAAGTTGATGACAGTTATGATACCTATCAGTGGTTCCTAAATGGGAATCCCATTAACGGAGCCAATTCAAATACTTTTACACCATTGGTCTCAGGAAATTATACCGTAAGAATTGCTGTAGGATCATGTACTCCGGCTGTTACTCCAGTCTATAAAGTGTATACATGTCTTGAAGAATCTACGAAAGCAATGACGGTGTGCGAAGGCTATCAGGCTATCGTTCCTGAGTTTACCAATTCCACCCAAAGCTATGTTCCGAGTACAGTAACGATCCTGACACCTCCGGTAAACGGAACGGCTACTGTGGATCCGGCTGGAGTTATTAATTATACACCTAACTTCGGTTATATGGGTACGGATACGATTGTTTACAAATTCTGTGGTAATAACCCGGATTTTACAGATTGCGAACAGGTTACTCTAACCTTAACGGTTTCTGAAAGCCCCATCGTTAAAGACGCAGCCTTAAAATCATGTTTTGAACCGTCTAATCCGGTACTTGGTAAATTTGACCTGACCTCTGCCGGAGTGAATGTACAGCCGGGAACCATTAAACAGTATTATCCCTCTCCTACTGATGCACAAAACGGAACCAATGAAATTCTGACTCCCGCCAATTATATTGCTCCTGACGGAGTAGTCTACATCAAAGTAAGCAATGCCAACGGATGTTACAGAATTGCAGAAGTGACTCTTACTGTCATCCCTCCTGCTTACTCAGATGTATTAAAAGATCAGATTATCTGTATGGAAAATACCACTACGTTAGATGCAGGGCCCGGATTTACTTCTTATCTATGGAGTACCGGTGATACCACACAATCCATCAAAAATGCAGGGGTTGGAACGTACTGGGTAGATCTTAAAACCAGAGAATGTACCACCAGACAGACTGTAAAGGTTTATCCTTCGGAAAACCCTGTCATTTCGGATATTAATATCAGCAACAACACTGTTACGCTTACTGTACTTGCGGGAAGTTCCCCTTATCAGTATTCAATGGATAATGTCAACTGGCAGCATGAAAATGTATTCACCAATGTTCCGCGGGGAAGCCATACTTTTTATGTAAAAGATGCTTACAACTGTATACCTGTAGAAGTAGAAATTACAGTTCCGAATCTGATCAATATCATCACTCCTAACGGAGACGGAATTAATGATGTACTGGATTATTCCGCTTTAGCCGGAAAACCGAATTTTACTTTCAGCATTTATGACAGATATGGAACCAAAATTCATGAGGGAAATCAACTAAACGGATATCAATGGGACGGAAGCATCGGCGGCAAGAAGGTCTCTACAGGAAACTACTGGTTTGATATGGGATGGAATGAGACCAACAGAAAGCAAACCCCAATTAAGTATACGGGATGGATCATGGTAAAAAACAGAAATTAATGTCAATATTTAAATACCTATTACGAGCATGAAAAAGCTATTTTATATATTCCTTGTTTTTATTTCAGGAGTACTTTCTGCCCAAAAAAACACTTCTGTGAAGTTTGCAGTCTACAATAATGCAATCGGCACTGCCGATATGTTTGATCTTTATAAGAACAGTATTGCAAATACAGCTGTTTTTAAAAAATCCGGCCTTCCCTCTCATCTGAAGAAGTTTGATTATCTGGCTGACAATGGTTTAATAGAAATAAAGTTTAAGAAAAATGCCGGCTATCCCGACAGTTTATCTCTGGAAATGCTGAATGATCAAAATAATCTTCCGAAAGACAGACCTGTATTTATTGAAGGATATCAGTTCAATGATACTACTACTCTTGTGTATAATGAAATGATCAGCAACATAGAAGTTATAGACCATAACGGAGAGAAAAACATCCATATTTCCACCATAAGAAATTAATGACCTGTTTTGACGGAAATTAATTTAAAACCAGAGACTGTTTCACTTTGAAATAGTCTCTTTTCAGCTGGATGGATATTGACCTTCTTGCTATCGTGTAGTTTTCTGATTATGATATGAAAGCATTACGGTTTTTGATCCATCTGCTCCGTGAAAAGCATACAACAATACTACTACGTTGCTACTACATCAGCTCTGAGCCATGTAAAACAGATACATATCATATACTAAATGTACAAAAACTGTTATCAAACACCAATTATATTTAAAAATTAGCAATTAATTTTGAGGGACTGAAGAAAAACTTACGATAGACTAACTGCAGTAAAAAGCAGTTAATCATGAGTGTACCGTGTACCTGTAGGAGAAACGAACTCCCGCAGGTACTTTTTAATCCATAAGAGAAAAGATCATCATCACACCCTATATTTTTAATCATGCCAATAGTGTACCTGCAATATAAGTGGTTTTTTGCAGGTACCTTTTTTTGAAAAAAATAGTAAATGCTGAAAAACATCTCTTTCTGATTTAACTCCAGTCAAAAAAAACCAGGCTGTCTCAAAAAAACGAGACAGCCTGATAACATACTAAATCAAAAATTGTTTCTTCCACTTGGCCACCGTATTACGGCTTAGTTTGAAATGCCTTGCCAATTCAGAATTATTAAGTTTATTCTTCGTTTGATAATCCAAAATTTCTAAAATAGATGTTTTGTCATAAGAACGATGCCTCTGATTAGCAAACTGGGTTTCCTGATCAGCTTTAGGAAAAATAATATTATTAATGGTGATAACATCTTTCACAGAAAATACTGTTTTAGATAAAATGGTTTCGCACTGTTCTTTTTTGGTAGGATATTTCACTAAAATATCCTCATATATTTTCTTGTAATCAGGATTCTGCATTTCTTCAGTTTATTTGTTTTTATTGTATAATGTATCTTAGTTTTAGTTCCTGTTCTTATCCCTGAAGTTCATTTGATGCCTTCCGGGAAATCAAAGCCTTCATTCTCATATATTGCTAAAAATGAATATGTTTGTAACCTCTTTATTCACTTAATGCTTCCTGTCTTCAAATAAAAAACTGTTCAAGTCTTATTTTGGATCTGTGAAACTTCAGTTATAGGTTGATATGAGGAATGAGCAGGCTTTGTATCCGGATTCATTTCAATTATCTAATGTTCTTTTTTTAAATCACAATATGAATAGTATACTCCCCTTACTGGACTTTCCTGAATATAAAAAATCAATCTCATAAAGAATTATAATCATCTGTTGAGGATCTGCCAGAAAAAGCGGTGGATTAAGTGTTAAAGCACTACAGCAATTCTTTTCCGATCTCTATGTGTTTTTTAATTCTGTTGCAAAAGTGTTATTTTTTGAATTGCATTCCAAGAAAAGAGGTATGACTTAGATATTACTCGGAACTGTACATTATTTTTTTGAACCTTACATCAATTTATCATCTCTTCCATTTTGGCTCAGTATGCTTATAAAACCCTGTATAATTTCTGATTATAGCACATCTCCGATCACTGTAACAGATTATTTTTATTTAAGATAAACATCTGCCCTTCCTATCGCGTGGTAAACTCTGACGTTTCCTACGGTACCTCCTTCATATTCTCTTCTTGCCTGTAAATCAAAGGTGTAAGTTCCGGGAGCAAGATTGGATATAGAATATACTGTTGCAAAATTAGAGTAGGTACTGATATTACTAATCTGGTACCAGCTTACCATACTTACAGATCCGTATGTAGCCGCTGCAGCTCCTGATTGGACAATTTGGAAACGTAACGAGCCATATGCATTTTGTGCAGAATTATGTATCATTGTATAGCCTGTAAAATATAATACTACTTTTGCATTAGAAGAAGGAACAGTTACCGTAACAGAAGCATTAGGAACCGTAGTATAGGCTGTTCCGGCAGGTAACCCCAATAGCTGTCCCGCTTGCACGGGTGTGCTGGAATTATAATCAACAAGATTCATGTTTGAATCAGCATCCAAATCCCAGCCATTAGCTGTACCAGCTGTGAGAGTGGCAGATTTTCCCGGCTGTAAAACAAAGGTATTGGTATTGGCGTTGTACCATCCTAAACGCATGATCTGGCCAGCAGCAGCAGTTAATGTCAGAGTACCGGATGTACTGTTGTTCTTGATATAATACTTTCTGCCTGTGAAATCTGATGTTGATCCATCCGTTGCAGACTTTGCAGGAAGAGCCAGCGACGAATTTCCGGTTCCGGAGAAAGAAACATGATAATCTGTAGGATTAAGCGCGCTCGCACCTGTTGTTGTAATTTCACGAAAATTGCCTTCAATAGAACCTCTTACATCCAGGGTACTGGAAGGATTGGGTGTATTGATACCTACCTGAGAATAAGCAGGAGTTGATAAAAATAATATACCTGCCCAAAATAACAGTTGTGTTTTCATTGTGTTTTTCTTTTTGTTGTGTTAAAGTACGATCCCCGGTATGGGAACCTGCCAAGCTCTTATTAAAATAATAAACCGCAATAATAAGAGCGTTGACTTTTCCTGAATTCGGCTCTGAGTTTTACAATATTGTATTAAAATTCTCTTCGGAATTCAGAGATTCATTGTGTGTTTTTAGAATCCTTTATAATATAGTATCACCCAAATAAAATATAATAGTAAATACCGTGTATTTTATTTTACATAAACTTCTGCTTTACCTGTGGATCCCAAAATTCTGACAGCAGTTACGGTACCATTTTCACCAAGTCTGTTTACTGCAAAAGAAAATGTATAGGTTCCGGGAGCAAGATTGGTAACAGAATAGGTTGTAGAGAAATTAAATCTTTGGGCAGCGCCATTATAACTGTACCACTGGTCCTCTATAATATTATCATTACCTGCTCCATATTCTGCCGATGCTGTACCTGTCTGCTCAATATAGAATCTTACCCAACCAGATGAACCCGCGGCACCCACCGATTCTCCATATCCCGTAAAAGTTAATTCTACTTTTGCTCCTTTAAAAGGCACTGTGACAGTAACCGGAGAATCAGTCATAATATACCGGTCATTGCCACCGGGAGTTGGCGGTACATTTTGTACTGTCGTGGATGGCCCTTTGAAATCCATATCCGCAAGCTTCCAATCAGTCTTCGCATCGAGATCCCATCCATTAGCGCCACCGGCTGTAATAACGGCAGACATTCCCGGCTGTAAAATATACGTAGCAGTACTGGCTGCATTACTTCCTAAGCGGATGATTTCTCCGGACGCGGCAGTTAAAGTCAGAGTGCTGGTTGTACTGTTGTTGCTGATATAATATTTTCTGCCTCTGAAATCGGCTGCTGTATTGTCTGAAGCAGATTTTGAAGGAATATTCAGCACAGAATCTGATGTTCCGGAAAAGGAAACATGATAATCTGTAGCATTAAGTGAAGTGGTGCCTGTAATTTCACGAAAGTTCCCTTCAATAGAACCTCTTACATCCAGGGTACTGGAGGGTGTAGGAGTCATAACGCCTACCTGGGAGTAAGCATGTACTGATAAAAATAAAGTACCTGCCAGGAATAAAAGTTGTGTTTTCATTGTGTTTTTTACTTTTTGCAAATCTTGTCCAGGATCTTAGATTATTAAATCCAGATCAAAAATTTATATATTGTGTGTGTACTCCGGATTGAATAAACTCCGGCAATTGAATAAAATGTATTATTTATAGTAAACCTGTGCTGAACCCGCTGAATTCCAAACGGTAACATCACTTACAGCTCCTGCTTCTCCTTCTCGTCTTGTCTGTAAAGAAAATATATAGCTTCCGGGAGCCAGGTTAGAAACGGAATATGCTGTTTTAAAATTAAAACAAACAGATGAAATTCCACTGTAATTATACCAGCTTACCATATTTACCGAACCATAGGTTGCCGATGCTGTTCCTGCCTGATTAATCTGGAAGCGTAATGAACCCAATGATTGGGCAGCCCCGCCTCCACATGCCAAACCTGTATAATACAATACGGTTTTTGTTCCTGCAACAGGTACATTAACAGTCACCGGAGAATCGTTCAGTGTATAATAAGATGTTCCGGCAGGTACAGCTTGTGCTGCAATTTTGGGCCCGTTGGCATTCGCATCCAGAATAGTAACATAAACATCGGTATTAAGATCCCATCCGCCAGCTCCGTTGGCCGTAAGTACTGCAAGCTTACCAGGTTTTAAAATATAGGAATTTCCATTTACAATATTGCTTCCCAAACGCAAAGTCTGTCCCGTAGCCGCAGTTAAAGTTAAAGTACCTGTGGTACTGTTGTTCTTTATAAAATATTTTCTGCCTGAGAAATCCGTTGCAGAGCCATCTGCTGCTGATGCTCCTGGGAGATTCAGAATTGAATTTACTGCTCCTGCAAAAGAAACATGATAATCATCACCTTTAAGATTGTCTGTTGTTGTTATTTCACGATAATTACCTTCAATAGAACCTCTGATATCCATGGTGCTGGAAGGCGCCGGTGTACCAATACCCACTTGGGAATAAATGTGTACAGATACAAAAAGTGTACTTGCTAATAATAATTTTGTCTTCATTATGAGTGTGTTTGTTGTGTTGGGGTATAGTTGATCTAAAACCCGCTGCAAATTTGTATATTTTTATCTTTTTCTACCAAAAAAACACCTATTACATAGATATGACAACATTGTAAACTACTGATTTTCAAATGGTAATAAATTGACTTTTTAAAAATAAAAATAGATCATCATTTAATAATTTCATTATTTTTTTAAATATGATTGATACTATATACAAATAAATAGAACCCGTTTCCTATAAAAATGGGTTCTATTTATTAAAAATTTTCACATTATAATTAGTTCCAGATAAAACGAGAATTAGCTATAAGCTTTTTGAAAATCCGGATTCTATATGTGGTATATCATTATATGTAAGTTTAAAAAAACTTTATATTTTTCATTATTCTTGTTAAAACTATTTCAGATAAACTTCTGCTCTGGGGCATACAACCACATGAGTAACTTTGTTTACATTCCCTGCTTCATCTTCTCTTACTGCCTCCAGGGAAAATCTGTAAGTTCCCGGTGCAAGATTAGGAATGGTGTATAATATGGCATAATCAGGTATGTAAGGAGTTAGCGTAGAAACACCATTCATAACAACCCAGTTTAACAAATCTACATCGTTGTAATAGGTAGTTGTAGACCCAATTTTTTGGGCAATTCGAAATCGCACTTTGCCATATGTACCACTGGAGCTGAATACTACCATAAAGCCATTAAAGCTTAATAATACTTTTGTATTGGAAGAAGGAACAGTTACAGTAACGGGAGAAAACGCCAATTCACCATAAGTCCCCGGAGCAGGTAAATCTTGAGTAGACACCGCACTAGCATTTGTCAGTACGGCTTGCAAATCCAAAATCTGCCCATTAACATCAACATCAATATCCCATCCATTGGTATTACCGGCTGTCAGAATTGCAGATTTTCCGGGTTTTAAAACGAACGAAGCACTGCTTGGAGTTATACCGCCTATACGCAGAATCTGGCCGCCTGCCGCATTCAAAGTTAAGTCAGATGAGGTGCTGTTATTTTTAATATAGTATTTTCTCCCTCTGAAATCCGTCACAGTATTATCTGTTGTAGACTTCGCGGGAAGAGTCAGATTTGAGCTTCCGGTTCCTGAGAAAGAAACATGATAATCGTCGGCTGCAAGAAAATTATTTGCCCCTGTAATTTCACGATAATTTCCTTCAACGGATCCTCTTATATCCAAAGTACTGGAAGGTGATGGCGTTGTTATACCTATCTGAGAATAAGCCTGTGCTGACAAAAATAAAGTGCCGGCCCAAAATAGTGTTTTTATATTCATTGTGTTTATTTCTGATTATGATGTAATTCTTATTTTATATAAACTTCTGCTCTTCCAGTAGAACCCATGATATTCACTGTTGATAATGTTGATGTTGATGTTACTATTTCTTTTCGAGCCGTCAGATAAAATGTATAGGTTCCGGGGGTAAGGCCCGAAATGAACTGCCCTACAGAGAAATTAAATTTAGGGGCACCGGTTCCGCTATATTCATACCAAGCTTTTCTTCCTCCCCAGGGATAATAATTAGTCATTGGACCTTCCTGCCTTACAGTGAATGTGGTAGAACCTACTGCATCAGCTCCACCTGGTATAGTTGCTTCTCCGTATCCCTTAAAATCCAGCAATACGACTGCATTTGAAGAAGGAACAACCACAGTAACTTGGGAATCAGTTAACTTATGCTCAGTAGTATCGCTATTCACTAAAGATACGGTTGCAAAAACCGGCCCTTTGAAATCCAGATCATAAAGTTCCCAGTTGATTTTCGTTTCCAGATCCCATCCATTAGCTCCACCAGCTGTAAGAACTGCAGAACTGCCCGGCCTCAGGTCAAATGTATTGCTATTAGCTGCATTACCTCCTAAACGAAGAATTTGCCCGCTTGCCGCATTTAAAGTTAAAACAGCTGATGCACTGTTGTTTTTAATGTAATATTTCCTCCCTCTGAAATCTGCAGATGTATTATCTGTAGCCGATTTTGAAGGAAGATAAAGGTTTGAATTTCCTGTACCGGAGAAAGAAACATGATAGTCAGTGCCAAGAAGAGTATATGAACCTGTGATTTCAAGATACTTTCCTTCAATAGATCCTCTTACATCAAGAGTACTGGAAGGTGTTGGCGTTGTAATACCTATCTGAGAATAAGCATGTAGCGATAAAAATAAGGTACTTGCCAGAATTAGCATTTTTTTACTCATAGTATGTTTTTGTTTTTTAAACTGCTTCAGGCGTGGAAGCATTTGCAAGTTTCCGTTGTCTTTTGATCAAATGGATAAAATTATTCCATTGGTAATAGGTTTATGTAATGGAAACGGAAATCAATTATTATTCGATGTTTTATATTAAAATGAATTGTAAAATGTGATGGTGATCAATAAATAGATACCTTATTTTACAAAAACATCCCCCCTTCCTATCGATTTCGAAACGATAAAGCTCGTTACAGAGCCGGTTTCTGCCTCTCTTAAGATCTGCAGAGAAAAGGTATAAGTACCCGGAACAAGATTTGCAAGATTATAGTCTGCCTTGAAATCGTAGGCCGTAGTACCTCCACTTGATCTGTTGTACCAACTTTGAGCACATGCCAGATCATACGTCGTAGTGGCTGCTCCTATTGTCTGCAAAAGTCTTAAACGTACTGTACCGAAAGAATTGGCAGTACCTGTTACAATTCCGTAGCCTGTAAACTTCAATAATACTTTAGCACCAGAAGCAGGTACTGTTACTGTTAACGGAGAATCAGTAAGGGTATAATAGTTACCTCCCCCGGGAATATTTTGTGCAGTAGTTCCCGGCCCGTTAGTAATCACATCGAAAAGCCCCCACTTAATTTCCTGAATATCCCATCCCTTAGCTTCACCAGCTGTAAGTACAGCCAGTTTTCCGGGTTGCAGAACAACGGTATTGCTGTTGGCATTCAGCATACCACCTGAACGGATAATCTGCCCGGTGGCAGCAGCTAAGGTTAAAACACTGCTGGTACTGTTGTTCTTGATGTAGTATTTTCTTCCCCTGAAATCTGCAGCTGAGCCATCAGTCGTAGATTGAGAAGGTAGATTTAAAATTGAATTCGATATTCCTGCAAAAGATAAATGATAATCATTACTATACAGGAAATCTGTAGTGGTGGTAAATTCGCGGTAATTTCCTTCAATAGATCCCCTTACATCAAGAGTACTGGAAGGTGTAGGTGTATTAATACCCAACTGAGAATAAGCATGTACAGATAAACATAATGTACCTGCAAAAAGTAGCATTCTAAATTTCATCAAATGTATTTTAAAGTTTAAAGAATGGCTTTTAAAAACCATTTGCAAATATCTACTACATTTTCACTTATCCCAACAAATGCCCTATTACATAAATATGACAAATCATAATTATTTTATATAAAATTATATTTCCACCTACCATAAATACCCAAAATAAATAGTATTATCTTATAACGAATTACTACTAAAAACAAAAACTGGTGAAACATTCTAATGTATCACCAGTTGTATAATAAGAGATTAGAGAAAAAGAATCAAAGCTTTTTCATCCAAACATAAATATCCTCATCCGAAGGAATATTCAATCTTTTTCTCAGCCTGTTCTTTCTGGTCTGTATAGATTGCGGCTGTACAAAAGTGTACGCAGCTATCTCTTTTGTGGAAAAATTAAGAAACAGCAACGCACAAAATTTCAGTTCTGTATTCATCAGCTGAGGTTCAATTTTTAATAGCTTCGGTATAAATTCCGGGTAAACCTCACGAAAGCGTGCAAGAAACTCTGTGTCATTATTTTTAGCCAACTGTATCACTTCATCAAAGGCCAGATTCAGTTTTTGGCTGAGCTCATGGGTTTCTGACTCTTTTACATTAAGAATTTTATTTTTTCTTTTTATTCTTTTATAGATGAAAAAGAAAACAACAGCAGAAATACCAATTCCTCCAATAATAATGTAAACTAACAGGTTATTTTTATCTTCCAGATGCTTTTGTTTTTCATCTACCAGAAGATCCACTGTATCCTTCAAATTATCCTCCTCCATTTTCTTCAACGCATTATTAATACTGTCAAATTTTATTTCATACTTTTTTTCCTGCTCAGTTTGCCCCTTCTTTTGATAGACCTTGGATATCAATTCGTACAATTCTGATAATTTTCTGAAATTCTTCGCTTTTGCAGCTAATTCTATTGCCTTTTCATAGTTGACAACAGCAGAATCATATTGTTTTTTCACATCGTTTATCTGTCCAAGAAGTTTAAACCTGGTAAATTCGCTGTTACCCAGCTGAACAGGTACGGATTCGGATAATTTTATATAAAACTCTGCAGAATCTATTTTATTTTGATTAATCTTGGCCTCTGCCAAAAGCCAAAGTGATGCTTTTATGCTGGTATTCATTCCCGCATCCATTTTTGGGTACTTTCTCAGCTCTTCAATCACCCTATGGGCATAATAAGTAGTGGAATCAAATTTTTTTTTCTCAAAATAGTTTCTGCTTGACTGCACTAGAAGCATCGCTTTTATAGCATGTCTGGTAGAATCATTTTTTATCTTATCTGCCATTACGAGACTCTTTCTAATCTTTTGTAATGCCTCATCATACATTCTAATTCCCCTGTAATTAATACTGTATAATATATTCATAGAAATTTCCTGATCTTCTTCATTGGCATTTTTAAATTCAGGCTCCATCATCTTGAGATAGTAGTTGCTTTTATTATACTTTAACTGCTGGGAAAAAGCAAAGGCCAGATTATAATACGCAGATAATCTGCCTTTCGGATAGTTAATGTCTTTAGCATCCTGGAGAATAGAAAGATTTAAGGTAATCATATCATCCATCTTCCCATCCGTAAGAAGGGTGTTAGATTTTTCCAGTTTCTGCTCAATGTCCTTTTGGGTAATTTTAGGCTGGGAAAACAGCAGCAATGGAAAAAAGAAAAAAATAATTTTCATCATGTTTTAGTATGTGTATGTGTTTATTGATATAACAGGCATAAAATAAAAATATTCTCTAATTAATACAAAAACAAAACCTACCTATAAAATTATGTATAAATAATAATAAATTCCAATATCAACTTGAGAAAGTTTTAAGAATATCCTGTCTTTTTTCTGTCGCAATAATAAATATTTAGAAAAAACATTTATCAAAAACACCTATGACACAGATATTACACAGGTATTACATAACTATATAACACCACTTGTAATTCACTTATGAACTGAACTTATAACGATTTCAGTTCTGATACATGATGCAGGCCAAGGCTATAACTAAAAAAACACAATAAATTGATTACCAAAACATTATAAATATTCAAAAGGAGATATCCTACTAAAAGATCACTCCGTTTAGTCATATGATACAACACAATACTAAAATCTGTAATATTTATGTTAGATAGTAAAATTATTTCAGAAACAGGTGTCCGTTACCATTAATTATTCAGGCATGAATTGTTCAAATTCAAAAAAAGCAAAAACTATTTCAAAAAAAATCTTCAGATAAAGTGGTTAATGATTTAAGCAGGTTTTAAGATGATAAATCAATATACAACAAAGTTGTTTTTCATAATATCAGAAGTTTCCATTTGCACAAATAGGCTTTTGTAAAAAACTGCAAATCAAACAATTAAAAACATGTAATACTTAAGTAATAGATACTTTTTTGTACAGAATCTATTTTTTTAAATAATATTGCAGCATCAAAATCAACACAAGATATGATTAACCCCAAAAAACAAGATATGAAAAAAATGAACCTCTTTACCCATTACAATATGTTTTATTGATGTTAATTCCCAAGTAGGGATAAAAACTATTAATATAAAATTATATAAAAGAAAATAAATGGATATAAAATACGGAAACTGTGATTATAAACAGTTTTACGAACGTTCCCACTGCTCATACTATTGTATAGCATGAGCAGGTTAATAATCTTATGATTTCATTCCCTCTATAACTTATAGGATTAAATATTTTATATCTATTTTTTTACGATTCTAAAACACACAAAGATGAATCAAAAGTATCTCTAAATATACAGGGCATT
This sequence comes from Chryseobacterium culicis, assembly GCF_900108365.1. GTDB lineage: Bacteria > Bacteroidota > Bacteroidia > Flavobacteriales > Weeksellaceae > Chryseobacterium > Chryseobacterium culicis. Next base: position 1,024,718 of record NZ_FNWQ01000002.1, read on the forward strand.
CCCTCTGCCCTGTAAGAGATACAAAACCAGAAAGTAACGCATTCTCTGTATAATAACCCTATATGGATAATGATAAGAAATACTATTTAAAGTTTTATACTCTTCATAGTTCCGGATCGCTGAATTTGAATGCAGTCCTTATTATTGAGTCAAAATTTCATATTTATTTTTTTTACGATTCTAAAAAACACACAGATGAATCGAAAGTATCTCGACAAACACAGGGCACTCCCTCTGCCCTGTAAGAGATACGGAAAACAAAGTAGAAATATTGAAATTGCCCTCTCTACAATCCCGGATATGAACATTTAAAAAAATCTATGCGCTGGAAAGAAGATTATGTTACCCATTAATCAAAGTGTAATATCTATGTAATACATAATTTTTTGCAAACAATTTGTCTTTCAAATAGTTTTGTAAGCGCAAATACACATTTTTTAAAAACTTTAAATACAACTAACATGAATAAAAAATTATTTATCCCTTTGACAGCTCATGTTGTTATTTCTGGGAAAAAGCAGGAACAGCCAATCGATTCTCTCTGCCAGGTATTACATCCTCAAAAGAAGATTCTATTTCAATAGTCGCATAGATATTAATAATACACATGAGGTATTAACCAAAAAGTTATTTTCAATTTCAATGATAAAATTTTTCACTGTCTGAATAATGAAATGGTTTTATCATTTAATATTTATTTACTATGCTTTTTAAAAATATTCATATAGGTGAGCTGATACAAAAAAGAGTGGTAGAAACTGATATTTCTACAGAAAGGCTTACTAAATTTTTGCAATGTACTGAAGATGAGCTGGAAAAAATGTATACGCGTAAATCATTGGACACAGAGATTCTGCTGAAGTGGAGCAAGTTACTTCAATACGACTTTTTCCGAATGTACTCCCAGCATCTTGTCCTCTATTCTCCACCATCATCTTCAGAGTATTATCAAAAGATAAAACAGCAAAAAACACAGCTTCCTGAGTTTAGAAAAAATATTTATACGGTTGAAATGATTGATTTTATCATGAATCTGATCAAAACAAATGAAAAAACAAAGAAACAGATAATGGAAGAATATCGAATTCCTAAGACAACTCTATATAAATGGCTCAAAAAATATTAAGTGTCATATTGATTACCATCTGAGTATAAAAATCTTTGCACAAAGCAGGCTGTTAAAGCTGCCAACAATATTTTAATATTACTTTTCTATTCATTTCCCCAACTTTTTTTATGAATAAATCCCTTAGATTCACTTGTAAATTTGATTTTTTTTTGGTTGGGGATTTTTTTTTACTCCATCTTAGGTAAGCCGTTTTCAACTTCCAGCAAGACACTGCCATTCAGTCTTTGTATTTCTATATATATTAAATTAAATTTCTCCCTTGCGTAAAAGGTTTCCAGAGAATAAGTTACAGGATCTGACTTGCTTAATTTCGAAACATTATTATTTTGATTTTAAAAAAAAGGATATAAAATTTGTTTTATTGACCAATCGGTCATATATTTGTATCGTTATTTAGCATTATCATGGCAAAAGGGGAAGAAACCAGAAAATTCATTATAGAAAAAGCAGCACCTATTTTTAATACAAAAGGGATTGCAGCCACTTCTATGAGTGATATTATGGAGGCGACCAAACTGTCTAAAGGCAGCATGTATGTTCACTTTGAAAATAAAGAAGTTCTGGCCTGTGCTGCGGTAGAACATAATATGAATATGCTTGCTGAAAGACTGCAAAGAACTTTAAGCCGATACAAAACATCTAAAGAGCAATTATTCGCTTATACTGATTTTTTTAGCGACCCCAATCATCCTCCGGTTGTTGGTGGATGTCCTTTATTAAATTTCGGTACGGAAGCAGATGATACCAATCCTGTTGTAAAGGAAAAAGTAAACCGTGCTATTCAGCAAAGTCAGAAATTGCTTTCCGGTATTATTGAGAAGGGGATTTCAAATAAAGAATTCAAGGCAGACTGGAATGCCGCAGATTTTGCAACAGTTTTATTTGCTATGCTGGAAGGTGGCCATCTGATGGCCAGAATGTCTGGCGACAATGATAGAATGGAAGTGATTGTCAGCAATCTAAAAAAGATGATTGAGGAAAACAGTGTCTAATTTTTTTTATCCAAAATATGACCGATCGGTCATTTAAATAAATTTTATTCATAACAATTAATAAAAAACAAAAAAATGTCAAAAACAGTTTTAATTACAGGTGCATCAAAAGGTTTCGGAAAGGCATGGGCAGAAGCGTTTTTAGCAAAAGGTTATAAAGTAGCAGCAACCGCCAGAAATGTAGAAACACTTCAGGATCTTCAGGAAAAATACGGAGATTCGGTACTGGCTTTAACTTTAGATGTTGATAAGCGGGAAGAATCTTTAGCTGTGGTGCAGAAAGTACATCAGCATTTTGGCAGCATTGACATCCTGATTAATAACGCGGGATATGCTTTAACCGGTGCTATTGAAGAAACAAACGAACAGGAAGCGAGAGCGCAGTTCGAAACGAATTTCTTCGGAACATTATGGCTTACACAAGCGGTACTTCCGATTATGAGAGAGCAAAAAAGCGGCCATATCATTCAGGTTTCTTCTATTTTAGGATTGGCAACTTTACCTACTATGGGGCTTTATAATGCATCCAAGTTTGCTCTGGAAGGGTTAAGCGAGACATTGGCCACAGAAGTGAAAGGATTTGGTATTCATGTTACTTTAGTAGAGCCTAATGGCTATGCTTCCAATATCTGGCATACAGGAATCAATACGAAAAGTAATCCGGTTTATGACGGTGTGAAAAAGGCTTTCTCAGAATCTGAAACTTCTTTCGGGGAGGTAGACGCTACAGCACCGGCATTGATTAAATTAGCAGAAACTGAAAATCCTCCTTTACGCTTACTGCTTGGCAAGGTAGCTCTTCCGTTTGTAAAACATAATTACGAGCAACGTTTAAAAGTGTGGGAAGAATGGAATGATGTATCTGTAGAAGCTCACGGATAAATCCCAAAAAAACATTCACACAATAAGCTCCGTTTTCCAGAAAGCGGAGCTTGTTTTTTATTTTGATTCGATAATTGCCCATTGTACAGCAATTTTTTTAGAGTAATCAATTTTCCAGTTTACCTCCGGCAATGTCTATTTCACGAATAAATATGGCTGCCTGAACAGAATTTCCATTGATCAGCCGCTCTTCAGCGTATAATTTTGTCTCATCAAAAAAGAAAACAGATTAAAAAATCTAATTCAAAAAACAATGAAAACAACAATTTCAACTCTATTTTTAGCAGCGGCTTTTACAATGAATACTCCAACAGTTTCCAAAGCCCAGGTCACCAACATGAATGCTGCAGCAGCAAATTCTGACACCAGTATCCGCCCTTTTCATATTAACATTCCACAGTCTCAGCTGGATGAGCTTAAAAGACGTATTTCCGAGACCCGTTTTCCTGATAAAGAAACCGTTAAAGATGCATCACAGGGTATTCAGCTGGCTCAGTTAAAAGAACTGATAACATATTGGGGAGACGGATATGACTGGAGAAAAGTAGAAGCACGGCTGAATGCTCTGCCACAGTTTGTAACAAGAATTGATGGTATTGATATCCAGTTTATCCATGTCCGTTCAAAAGAATCTCATGCATTGCCTGTCATTCTTACGCATGGCTGGCCTGGTTCTCCGCTTGAATTTATTAATGCGATAGAGCCTCTGACAGATCCCGTAAAATATGGTGGAAAAGCAAGTGATGCCTTTGATGTGATCATCCCTGCAATTCCGGGCTATGGCTTTTCAGAAATTCCAACTGAGCTGGGCTGGAATCCTGACCGTGTTGCCCGTGCCTGGGATGTTCTGATGAAAAGACTTGGCTATAAAAAATATGTCTCTGAAGGCGGAGACCATGGTTCTGTTATTTCCGATGCTTTGGCAAAGCAGGCTCCTTCCGGTCTTTTGGGAATTCATCTTACAATGCCGGCCACTATTCCTGCTGAACTCGTGAAACCAATCAATGCGGGAGATCCTGCTCCATCCGGACTTTCAGCTTCAGAAGCACAGGCTTATCATGCCATGAGTACTTTCTTCGGAAGAAATGCAGCGTACGGAGGAATGATGGTAACACGCCCGCAGACAACGGGGTATTTACTTTCCGATTCCCCGGGTGCTTTGGCAGCTTTTCTTTATGAAAAGATTGCGGAATGGAGTGAAAGCGATCTTCATCCTGAAAATGTAATTGGACGTGATGCCATCCTTGATGATATTACCCTTTACTGGCTTACCAATACGGGAGCTTCTTCATCCCGTTTTTATTGGGAAAATAACAAAAATAATTTCAGTGCTGAAGCGCAGAAAACAAAGGATATTAAAGTTCCTGTAGCGATTTCGGTATTTCCTCATGAGATCTACCAGGCTCCTGAAAGCTGGTCAAAACTTGCTTATCCTACTTTATACTATTATCATAGAGCCCCAAAAGGCGGACATTTTGCAGCGTGGGAACAACCGCAAGTCTTCACAGAAGAGCTTAGAGCGGCTTTTAAAGATCTAAGAAAAAAGCTTTAACAATATAATAATGTCAACAATATCATTTAATCTAAATAAAAAAATTATGGAATCAAATAACATCCATGAAATAGAAAACTCTCAGGTAATATCTGTCAGCAAAGTACTTTATACCGGGAAAGTTCTAACAACAGGAGGGCGTGACGGGAAAGCTAAAAGTAACGACGAAAAGTTAGATATTGAACTGACTTCTCCCGGAGCCCAGGGAAACGGCACCAATCCGGAACAGCTGTTAGCAGCAGGCTGGTCTGCATGTTTTATCGGAGCTATGCATTTAGGAGCATCTAAAATGAAAATCGTTCTTCCTGCTGGTTTGTGCATCAATGCATCTGTAGATCTGGCAACTTATAATGAAGGCTTTTTGCTTCAGGCTTATTTGGAAGTCCATCTGCCGGGTATGCCAATAAGTGAAGCCAGAAAAGTGGTGGAAATGGCACATGCAACATGCCCTTATTCAAAAGCAACCCGTGGAAATATTAATGTGAAAATAGATGTTGTGGTGTAATTGTTCGAATGGTCTTATGACTTTTTGATTGTAGATCTTCCTTACCTTTTTGGTGAGGGAGGTTTTTGTAGGTCAGAAGGAGTCTAAGGTTTCAGCTTAAAAATAGTATTTCCCGCATAACAAAAGGAGAAACTTTATGTAAAAATCAAAAAAAAACAGAAAAATATAATTCAAAATAATGAGATTTTGAATCTTTTTCAATACATTTGCGGCTTGATTATCTCATTAATTTGAGTTTCATGGTTATTAGTTTTTATCCCCAGGACAACTGGGGATTTTTTTATTCAAACTATTTGCTGATTAAAAGGTTTAGAAACCAATCCAGTAGATGTGAAACAGCAGATATCCTCAGATTCTTTTCCGATAACACAATTTATTTCTTACTCTTATGGCTGGGGCCTTTATTTGAGCACCCTGGTAGATCAGATTTCAAATAAAAAGTCCATTTCCGGAAAAACCGGAAATGGACGCACCACTTGATCATCATCCAAATCACAACTAAACTATGAAAAGTGAGGCAATAGCCTGAGCATCACTGCCACTTAAAATTTCGTCATAGGCAGCAGAACCTGCTGCTGCTCCAAATAAGGTTCCTGTATTGTAACCTGCCTGATTGACATTGTCTTCACCGGCATAAACAGGATTGGTTGCTGAAGGCATATTTCCTCCATTGGCCAGCTCAATCCAACCTTTATTGGCTCTCATTCTTCTTACCTGGGAAGCATGTCTGGCTTCCACAGAGTGAATCTGTAAGGCGGCCTGAAGCACTACTTTATTAGACATTACGTTTCCGGCCTGCCCTTTATATGCTCTTACTCCTGTGTCTTCAAATGCCTGAGCGAGGATAAGAAATTGGTTATAATCTGTAAAAGGCATAAAGCTTCCGCTGGCTGTAAAATCAAATGTAGGCTTGCTTCCAGGAGTTGTTCCTAAAGAGGTAAGGGTACTTTTCAGAAAGCTAACGTGGGCTGATTCATGTTTTGAGATCTGCATAAAGACTGTTCTGTCTGCACTGGGAATCAAACCTGGCGTAGCTAATCCGATGCTGTAGTATTCATTTTCAAGGTATTCCAGTACAAGAGCCAGTTGTAAGGCATCAGTAAGGGCGCTTTTCATGGCGCTTCCTGTTAATTTTGTTTCTGTAGTTTCTGCTTTGGCAGTGGTAGTCATCAATGCTCCCAGGCCAAGCGGCACCGCTGCTGCAGCTGCTTTTTTTCCGAATAATGACATATTCGTAATGGTTTCCAGTCTTGAAGCTTCTGTGGTGAAAAATTTATCATGAGAAAGCTTATCCAGTAATTTAAGAATATTCATAATGTTAATTTTTAGGGTGAATGATTAGTTAATGCCTCTTTCTTTCCAGGTAAAAGGTGTTTTAATAAATGCTCCGGCAGCCATTACAATGTCTTTAGGCTCTTTTGCCAGGTCAAGTCCGTTAGCATCTATCACATCATCTCCTGAAAAATCAGCAGATCCGGGATTAATCAGATTTCTGATAGCAGAAGCGTGTCTTGCTTCCACCGAAACTATTTTACCGGCAATCACAAGATAAGCGGCATTGGTAATATACTTTCCGGCACCATTATAGGCAGCCACTCCGGTATCTTCCAGCGCTTTTGCTGTGGCTAAAACTGAATTACGGTCACTAAAATTCACATTAGGGTACTGGAACTCAAGCTTAGGAAGCACGTGGTCTGTAGCACCACTGATGGCTGCTTTAAAGAAATCGCGGTGAATCACTTCATGATGATAGAGGTCTGTGAAAACTTCTTTTTCAATACTGGAAATCCCTGTATAAAAATTATTCACCACTTTGGTATAAAAATCTGCTTCCAGCTGTTCGAGCGCGTAGGCATAGTTTAATACCCCTACATCGCCTGTTCCAAGATCATACTTGGATTCTTCTATGATCTGAAAATCTTCATTGTCATCGCATCCTATTAAAGTAAGGCCTGCGACTGCCAATCCTACTCCACTTAATTTTAGAAAGTTTCTTCTGCTTGTATCAAGGGTAGCACCCTGATTAGAAACCTGAATTGTCTTTTTCATACTATTAATTTTTTTAGTGTTAGGATAAAGAAAGAAAACAGCACATTTCAGTATGCTGTTTTACTTCTTACAATTTGTTAAGGCATTAAAACGGTATCAATTACGTGAATTACCCCGTTAGATTGGTTTACATCTGCAATAGTTACTTTGGCACTGTTACCTTTTGCGTCTTTTATATAAAGATCTTTTCCTTTAGTCCAGAACGTAAGATCTTCCCCCTGTACTGTTTTCATCATGCTTTTTCCGTTTCCGGCTTTTACAGCAGCCCATATTTCTTTTGCACTGTATTTTCCGGGCAGAACATGATACGTAAGAATGCTGGTAAGCGTTGCTTTATTTTCAGGTTTTACAAGATTTTCTACCGTTCCTTTCGGAAGTTTTGCAAAGGCAGCATCAGTAGGTGCCAATACGGTAAAAGGACCTGCTCCCTGTAATGTTTCTACCAAACCGGCAGCTTTTACTGCTGCAACCAGAGTTTTGTGGTCTTTGGAGTTGACAGCGTTTTCAATAATGTTTTTGGATGGATACATGGGTGCTCCTCCTACCATTACTGTTTTTTCTTTCATCGTTTGTGCAGTTACCTTTCCGCTGAAAGCAAATGATAAGGCTACCATTGCTAAAACTGTGATTTTTGACTGTGTGTTCATCGTGTTGATTTTTAATTAATTATATTTAATTGTGCTTTTAATGTCATTTACGAGGTTGGTTTTATTTTAGATTGAAAAAAAATGAAATTAATTTTAAACACCTCATTATCAGTATATTATTTTTTATCAGGAATAAATTCAAGGCAGATAGAGTTCATGCAGAACCTTTTTCCTGTAGGTTTCGGACCGTCGTCAAAAACATGCCCCAAATGAGAGTCACATCTGCCACACAATACTTCTGTACGTTCCATATGATAAGAAGTATCATTTCTATATTGTACACTGTTTTTACGGATAGGCTGATAAAAAGACGGCCATCCACAGGTAGTTGCAAATTTGGATGTTGAAATAAAAAGAGGATTTCCGCAGACTGCACAGTAATACGTTCCTTTCTCATCAAATTCATAATACTTCCCGGTAAAGGCTGTTTCTGTTGCTCCTTCCCGCGCTACCTGATAGAGTTCCGGTTTTAAAATTTTTTTCCATTCGGCATTGCTTACTTTGAGCACGTTTTCTGCTGTATGAGAATAATAGGGATTTTTGGTTTTAAAAAGCTGGCTCTGTGCTTTATAGGTATTTATGGAGAGTGCAATACACAAGGCAAGTACAGCTCCCGAAGTGAACTTTTTCATTTAAATATTTTTTAATTATTTACTTAAAACCATGTACGAAATAAAAGTTACTATAGATTTTTTTGGGAATATGTTTTATTTTACTACATTTGGGTAGAAAAATAAACGCTATTAAAACAACCTATTCGGAAGAGGAACTTATCGTTTTATTACAAGAAAAAAACGAAACTGGTTTTCATTATCTGTATGACCACTATTCTGGTGCGCTGTACGGAATCATTCTCCGAATTGTTCAGTCTAAAGAATATACTGAAGAAGTTATTCAGGATGTCTTTGTTAAAATCTGGAATTCTATTCATCAATACGATGCTTCTAAAGGGAGATTTTATACCTGGATACTTAATATTGCAAGAAATACAGCTATTGATTATTTAAAATCAAAAGGATTTCAGAACGAACTTAAAAACCAATCACTTCCAGATTTCGTATATAATTCTGCAGCGCTTTCAACGACCAATAATTCTTCCGATTATATCGGATTTAATAATGTACTTGAAGGTCTGGAGAGTGACAAGCAGGAGCTTATTGATCTTGCTTATTATCAGGGATATACCCAGCACGAAATATCCGAAAAACTGAAGATTCCACTGGGAACGGTAAAAACGAAAATGCGGAATGCACTGATGAAATTAAAAGATTTGCTAAAAGATTATCAATAAAATAAATTGAACACTAAAGAATACATATCATCCGGAATTATAGAATCTTATATTCTAGGCCATGCTTCTCCTGAGGAGGTGGGGATTTTGGAGTGTGTGATGAAAAATAATGCTGAAGTAAAAGCGGCTTTTGAAGAAGCCCAACAAACTTTGGAACATCTGGCTACAGCCCAGGCTGTAACACCTCCAAGTGATTTGAAATCTAAGATCTGGAATAAAATTCAACAGGAGCAGACTTTTGAAAAGGCAGCTCCTACTCTTTCCGTGGATATTCCTGAAACAAAAAATCATACCGAAACCGCAGAAAGAGTGATAATTAGGGAGAACAGCAGCTGGAAACCCTATGCAATAGCAGCTTCTGTATTATTCCTGATCAGTGTTGCCGGAAACGTATTTATGATGAATACCCAATCATCTGATAAAAAACAGATGGCTTTACTGGCTGCAGAGACTAAGCATCAGAATGAGCAGATGAAAAAGATGAATCAGAAGCTTGATATGTTCTCGAATCCTGATATGAAGATGGTAATGCTGAACGGTGTAGAAAAGCACACCGACGCAAAAGCAATGGTTTTTTGGGATAAAAAGACAAAAGAAGTCTATCTGAACGCTGAAAAACTTCCAAAAGCTCCTGAAGGCATGCAATATCAGCTTTGGGCTATCGAAGACGGAAAACCTGTGAATGCAGGAATGTATACCGAGGAAAAGGACAGCCACATTGCTTTGGCCAATATCCCTGATGCTCAGGCTTTTGCCATTACGCTTGAAAAAGAAGGAGGAAGTAACGTTCCTACTATGGAAAATATGTTTGTAATGGGAGGAGTTTAAACTCTTCCCATTATCAATTTCCAAAATTCACAAAATGCGGAACATCTGTTGCAAAATTATTCATTGGTAAAAGATTGTTTCTGTTGCTATTAAAATCAAAAACCGAATTATTATCAAAAGGTACCCGCGGATAGTACATGAATGAGATCTGAATTCTGTTGAACACCAGATAAGGGTTGTTAATTAAAACACCTATTCCTACTTTGGTATTTGCTTTTGTCTTAAATAGCTTATCATCCGGCATTCCCAGCCATCCTACAGCAGCGGTTAAGTAAGGACTGAAATGAAAATTCTTCCAGGTTTTGTTGACAAACAGCTGAAGCTGATATCTTAAAACCAGTTTTTTAGTTCCGATATAGTCAGCGTTATAAACAGGAAACTCATCGGCAGAAGAAAGATTGATTCTATCTTTATAAGAATAGTTGTGCTGAGGATTTCCCAGCGCTAAAGTAGGCGAGAAAAAATGCCGTGCCTTCGCAAATTTCCAGTCCATTAGGTTCGTAAAATAGGTGGCGTCAAAACGGAAAGATTCCCTGTTCTGGCTGTCTTCGTTAAAAAATCTTCCAAACTGTCCTTTCACGGTAAAGTAGCCCAGTTTTGTAAAAGTACCGTATGAGGCGGAAATTCCCACATAAGGATTCACTTCTTTATTTCTGGATAAACCTCCTCCAATAATATTTACCGAATTACCGTAAGCAATATCTTCAGGCAGATCATATTGGAAAATATTTCTCTGAACCGAAAAGTTTCTCTGGATAAACCCAACAGACATCAGAAAGCTATTGTAAGAGCTGAAATACTTATACTGATCAATCCCGGGACTGTCTTTGTACTGGTAATTCTGAAACCTCCCTATAATGGCAATATTGCTGGATACTCTTTCGCTTGTATCTGATGAAACAGGAATCTGGTAACCTCCCCATAAATCCTGATTATACACCTTGATCTGAACTTCCGGAAAAGTAGTATCTGTTTCTGTGGGAAGAAGAACATGACGCATAAAATATTCAAAAGTAAAGCCGCCCGCCCATTTTGTCAATGGCGAGAAAAAGTCTCTTCTTACATTGAAATTGATTCTTTCATTTCTGTAAAAATCCCTTTCGCCTAAAAGCTGAGCATTGATATAAGTGCCGAATAGATTATACGCTGTATAGCTTCCCAAAAGATAGTTCTGATGTTCTTTGGAATCATTTCTGTAGAGGAAATCTAACGTATGTCCCAGACCCAGCACATTTTCTTCAGTCACTCCTAAACCGATCTTACTTCCGGAATAGCTGATTCTCGGCTTCAGACTCCAGGAATCGAGCACCTTTACGACAACATCTATAGAATCTCTGCTTGAAGTACTATCTGAAACGCTGATATTCACTCTGTTTATAAAAGGCATGGTTCTCAGCAGACGTTCAGATTCATAGAGCTTCTGCGCGTTGTATTCTTCTCCTTTCTTAAAAAGCAGGTAGTTATCAACTGTTGACTTTTTGGTACTGGCATGAAGATGATCAGCCACCCAGTCATACCATCTCGATCTTTCTTTGCTGTCTCTGGAATTATATCCAAAAGGATCAATGGTTTCTATTCTGATATTTCTGATATGTTTTTTATTGTAGGCCTCCTGCGACAGTTTCTCCGTTCTGGAGCTTACAGAAGTTGAATCCGGTTCCCTGCGGAATATAAAGCGATGAATGAATTTCGTCACTTTTCTCTTGTCTGAAAATTCTTCTATTTTGTAGTACAGCGAGTCTTTCTTCTCCTGCGCACTTAAAAAAGAAATACCACTTAATAAGAAAATCAGAGTTACAGTCTTTCTAGTCATTAGTCATCAAAATTCAATTCAGTTTGTAGTATCAATTTATACGCCAATACTTCTGCAATACCTACCACATTAAGGAAATTTTTCTATGCTAAGCTTATTTTATGAACTATTTTAATTTTAAAGTAAACTCATCATTAAATAGTACCCATAATTTATAAAAAACTCTTTCTAAGGCTTAAAAAAGAAGTACACTACAGCTGCCCATTCCTTTTTAATACCTCTGGCATAACCTAACGTGCTACGGCTCGAATTTTCAACAGTACCATCATCTTTGATATAGCCTAACGTGGAATGGCTGCTGTTTTCAATGGTTCCGTCCTTTTTCACATACCCTATTGTTGAACGGCTGCTGTTTTCAATGGTTCCGTCACTTTTTATATAACCAATCGTTGAATGGCTGCTGTTTTCAATAGTACCATCGCTTTTGATATAGCCTACCGTTGAACGGCTGCTGTTTTCAATGGTTCCGTCACTGGTAATGTAGCCAATGGTGCTTCTGCTTTCAGATTCAATTGTTTGTGCTTTAGTCAACGTTACTACTGTAAATGTAATGACAGCAAATACTATTTTTCTCATGGCCCCGGTATTTTAGCTCTAATGTAAGATTCTATTTTGTTTTTTTGAATTTAAAAGGTATAAAATCAATTTAATATTTTAGGGTATACAACAAAAAAGCCCCTTAAAAAAGGAGCTTTGTGACCGCAGAAGGATTCGAACCCTCACTGTCGGAGCCGAAATCCGAAGTTCTATCCATTAAACTATGCAGCCGTATTCATCAGTGATGAATGATAGTAATACCTGATTACTAATCATTTATACGTTAGAAAGTAATTTTCACGCCTCCCAGAATCTGTGCACCCAGGACTTTGTAGCCTTTGTACGTCTGGTATTTTGAGCTCAGAAGATTATTTCCGAGTGCGAAAATACTGAAATTTTTGTGAATTTTATACTCTGCGGAAAGATTTAAATCAGCATATCCACCTACTTTATCATTGGTATTCTCTGTAGACTGGTAAATTACATTCGGAGCGCCTACCCCTTCAATCGCATAAGAGTTTGTTGTTCTGTCACTTGCGAAGATTCCTTTGAATCCAAGCAATAGCTTTTTATCAAGCATAGTATATTTTGCCCCGATGCTCGCATTGAATAAAGGAACGTTATAAATATTGTCGTAAGTCTTCAGATCATACTTTGTAAACCTTAATTCTCCATCAATAATAAGGTTGGCCAGCGGGAAATACTGTACACTCCCTTTGATATCACTTACATTTCCGTCATCATAAACCGCAGAGAAGGTATTGGCAAAATTATAGGCAGAACGGTTAACAGAGGTATTATCGAAAAGACCATTGGCTTTAAAGAACATAATATCCCGCATCTTTCCATAGCCTGCAGAGAAGTCGTATTTCAGCGTTTCATCAATATCTCCTCTCAATCCTACATAAAAGTGATATTTAGTCTGTGTAGGTGTTAAATACTGGTCAGAAAGGATAAAAGGATTAGTCTGTAACATATCTCCATAGGTATTCAGCTTCAGACCTCCGTCTACCCCTCCGTAGAATTTAAATTCGTTCGCTGCCGCAAACTGGAACTCCGCCTGTGGGAACCAATAGGTTTTATTATTTTTCTGAGAAAACAGTTCCGCAGCATTTTTAGCATTCAGGAAAGAGAATGAAGAACCTAACATCAGATAAGAGTCTCCTTTTCTGAACGTCACTTTCGGAGTAAGGCTTGTATTGAAGAAATTGGAAGAGTTTTTATCCCTGATTGCAAAATCGGTCTTCACCGCATCCAATCCTACTCCCAGATCAGCATTCAGGTTAATTCCTGACTTTCCTAATTCAACAGCATGCTTGGAGAAATTGGCAAGGATAGAGACCTGGTTTTCCTGAGCATCAAAATGGTCTTTCAGGAATGATGATTTTACCCTTACATCATTTAAGATTTCATTGGAGTAAAAATCATAGTACCCATTCACTTTAAACTGATTGACTTTTTGCTTCAGATCAAGCTCTCCCGTAGGCTGCATGGCGTAAATTCCGTAGTAATTATAGCTGTCAAGGCCATATTCGGCATTAAGGTTGAATTTCCCTTTTTCTCCATAAGAGTTTAAGAAAGCACCGACATTGGCTGAAGTCTGCCCGGATTTCCAGTCATACTCTTTTTTAAGACCATTGGTGGAAAGAACGTGAACATCGGCTCCTACTTCAAGCTTATTTTCAAGAGTTTTTGAAACATTTCCGTCTACCAGCACTTTTCCGTAATTCCCCATTCCGAACTGGAAATAGTTATTCTGAGCCGTTCCGTCAAATTTTGGAGCTACGTCCTCCCCCTGGATCGTTGAAGTTTTGAAATCAGAAACAGCAGGAACATCGGTGATGGTATATTTCACAGGATTCTGCGATTTCTCTTCCGGCGGATAGTTTTTAATGGTTTCCACAGAAGTTTTCTTCTTTTCGATCTTCTTCACTTCCGGTTCTCTCTTTTTGTTAAGGACCAGTTTTTCCTCCTTGATCTGGGAAAACGCCACGGACGAGACCCCTAAAAATAATATGGATAATATTTGAATCTTCTTGTTCATATTTTCTTTATTTGAAAAAAATATATAACGGGTTTTTTATTTATTGGAAGCTATATAACTGCCTAATAAAGCTTTGCCCGACTGTTTTGAAAAAGTTCTCCCGAGTCTGAATATATTAAACAGCCAAAGGCTTTGATAAACTTGTAATTTGTATTGATAATTTTTCGTTGTACTGTTCTCTGCCAGATCATAGCTGTAAGCAATATCGTAAGGAAATCCGGAAGGCAGTAATCCTACGGTGAGCATACTTCCAATCATTGGGTTTCCGCAGGGAGGTGTACGCTTCATCATGGGATGCAGGGTGATCTTAGCTGCATGGGTACTGTCTTCTACAATTTCATAAATATCAGAATGTTTTAAAATTTTAAATTCACTTTCAAGATCCTTATTCACTACAAAAACTTTCTGCTTTTTAAAATCAGCTGTTGCATGGTTATACTCCTTTGGATATGCACTGTACGATGGAATGCAGCTCCAGAGAGAGCAGGAAACTAAAAAAGAGTATATGGCAATTTTAAATACTTTCATCCCCTATTTCTTAATCTGCTTTTTAACTTCTTTAGCTTCTGCTACAATTTCAGGGAAATCTTTATAGTTTGCGATGATCTGATCACACGTATAACTTGCCTGATAATTGTCTTTCAGACCGATATAGTTTTTCGCCATCAATACCAATGCTTTTGCTCCCCAGAATTCTTCCGATGCATAGTTATTGGCAAGCTTGAAGATCGTTTCATTAGACGACTTAAATGCTTTTCCTTTGTTCTGATAGTATGCTTTAGCATATAAAGCTTCCGCAGCTACCGAAGTATTGGATGATTTTTCAAGAGAAACGTAAGCTGCCTGTGCATCCTTATCCTTTCCTGAGTTCATCAGACTTCTTGCTTTGATCACTTTTGCGGTTTCAATAACGGCCGCTGAGTTTTTAGAATTCGCAATCACTGCGTTGGCTAATTTTTCAGCTTCTGAGAAATTATTTTCGTCTGCGTATAGTTTCATTAACTCTACATTCGCATAGTTTTTAATGCTGATGTTGGAAGAGTTTTTAATGCCTTCAAGGTACTTTTTAGCTTCTGTAGTATTCCCCTGCGCAATAAAGATTTGAGCTAAACGAGTTTGTGCATCATCTTGATAATCATTCTGAATTCCAGCCACTTCCTGAAGCACAAGTAAAGCTTTGGTTGAATTGTTAGTCTGATAGTAACTTTCTCCCAATTCATATTTAGCCTGGTACAATCCTTCCCCTGTTGGGTTCTGTGTCAGATACTTTTCGTAGTAAGAAATTGCACTTTTATAATCTTTCTTCGCAAAGAACTGCTTAGCGGTTGAAAGGTTGATCTCATCAATTTCAGCAGTGTCTACATTTACACCGGCATTTCTTGCGAAGTTTTCATATCCGGAAACATCTCCGTTCTTCGTGAAGATCGGTTTGGCCGCCTGCACCACTTTTTGGGCATAGGCCGTATTTTTATACTGCTCACCCAAAGATTTCAGTTCAGCAAGCGCTTTATCATTCTGGTTCTGATCAATATAATTCTGAGCTCTGTAAATAGATGCGTTGGCTATCAGATCTTTGTCGGACGAACCTTTTATTACTTTTCCAAAATAATCATTGGAGTTCCCAAAATCATCCTGAGCGGCGTAAGCTGTTCCGATTTCATATTGAGCGTCATCATAATATTCGGAATCCGGATATTTAGATAAAAGATTTTTAAGATTGGTGATTTTCGCCTGGGTATCCCCTTTGAAGCCTAAAGCCATCGCTTTCTGGTACAACGTGTAATCCGTAGCATCTTCATTTTTATCATAGATGGCGATAGCTTCGTTCAGATCATTGTTGGCATAATGAATATCAGCAAGACGAAGTTCTGCATCATTTTTAAATTCCGGTTTCGGGTTGGCAAGATATTGTTTGAAATAAGTAGCCGCCTGATCAAATTTCTTTGATTTAAAATAGGCATATCCCAAATCATACGGAAGCTGCTGTTTTTCAGGGAAGCTCTCGTTCAGAAGCTTTTCATAACGGACAATGGCCGAAGGATAATTTCCTTTCTGATAATACACCTGTGCCAGCCAGTATAAGGCTCTGCTGTTAAATTCTTTATTGATATTGAAACCAAGGCTTCTTAAGAAATATTTCTCTGCCTCATCGTAATTTCCTTTGTTGAACTCTTCAGTCCCCAATAAATAAGAAACCTCCTGGTCTACTTTGTTGATCTCAGGAGTAGAACTCTGCAGCCTGTCAATAGCATTCAGCGTTTCTTTATAATTTCCGGAATACAGATAAGATTTCACCAATAATGACCTCATTTCTGTGGCATTGGCTCCATTCTGATTTTCGTTGATATAGCTTTGGATGACCGCTGATGGACTTTCAAACGGGTTACCGATATCGTAACTAAGTTTAGCATACTGCTCATGAGCCAGCTTTTTCACCTTTGCATCGTAATCCATCTGGTAAGAAGAACGGAATGCGGAAAGCGCTTCCTGCTTTTTATCTACTGCCAAGTAAGCATTTCCTAGCTGGTAATAAGCATTTTGTGCTAAAGCAGAATTACTGTTAAGGAGCTGGTTGTAGTAAGAAACCGCTTCATCATATTTTTTAAGCTGTGCCGCTACAAATCCCATCTCATACAAATCGTTTTCGGATGGATTCTGCTGTACGCTCAGATAATCTTTCAAATGTGGATAGGCAGAACTGTAATCATTCTTCATGAAGTAACTCTCTCCTATGATCTTATGAACTTCCGCTTTATAAGAATCTGAAATATTTTCTTTTAACAGAGCATTTCCTTCCGTGATTGCCTGATCATAGTTCTTATCATTGTAATACATCTGTACATAATAAGGACGAACCAGCTTTGAGAATTTATCCTGATCTTTTATAGAATCAAAATACTGAAACGCTTTATCATTTTGTCTGTTGCTGTAATATAAATGACCCAGCATGTATGCGATATCTCCTTTCTGGGACTGATCAGCTGTTTTATAAGCTTCTTCCAGAGCATCAATAGCTCCTTTGGAGTCACCCGTCATGAATTTTGCATATCCCAGCTTCAGAATATACTGTGTATTTTCTTCTTTGGAAAGCTGATACTGATTCACTTTTTTCAGAGTTTCCAGCGCTTTGTCAAAATCTTTTTTTGCCAAATAGTAATCTGCCAAAGGAAGATTGGCCTGAGCAAAATAAGCAGAATTAGGATATTCTCTGATGAAAGCCGTTAACCCCTCTTCGGCATGATTTTTCTGTAGAATCACACCAATGACATTATCAAAAAACTGCGCAGCCTCCTTCTTCGAACGCGACAAATTCTGATTGTAGAAATATTGTCTTGCATATTCGTATTGTGAAGCGTTGTATATTTTGGTCTGATAAAGATTTTCGGCTAGATTAAACCTGTAATTTTCTTTCTGGGTAAAATATTGAGACTGCTGAGCATCGGAGATTCCGAAATAAATGACCGCAGCCGCTAAAAGTATTTTTTTTGATTTCATTCTTCTTGATATAAGAAAATTAGTCTAAATAAGTTAACGAAAATATTAAAAACTTATTGTTTAAGCAAGTTTTAACAGAGTTAATGGTTGTTAATACTTATTCACAGCCACGAAAAATTTCTCACGTTGCAATGATAAAATTTACTACTTTCGTCTGATAAAATGTAAACAATTTTAATTAACTGTTATCAAAAACGTATTTAAATTTGATACTTTTTCAACAGCAGCTAAAAACATACCATAAACACGCCATTCCATGAAATTTAAGATTCTTTTAGCATTAATTTGTGTAAACCTTCTGCAGGCACAAAAATTTTACTTTCCAAAAACCGCTGTAACTGACTCTGTTCTATTGGAAAAACAAATGCCCGGCCTTGCACAGCAGGTAATTCCTCATCTTCAGTCTGCCAAGTATAAACCGGAAAATACGGTTGACCTTATGGACAATCTTTTCCGTTTGCAGATGGCAGCTCAGGATTATAAAAATTCACTAACTTCTCTTTCCGAAAACCGCAATTTGTTTGCAGATCACAATATGGGAGGATACAGATTTATCGGATTTGAACTGTACAGCCTTGCGAAAATGGAACAAAAAGAAAGCGGCACTTCTTTTTCCCAGGCACTTCAGAAAGTATTTAATCAGAAATACGAAAGCCTTCCGGAAAAACTGATTCCCAGGCTCGGGATTGCTCTTGACGGAGATGTACGAGAATCCAGAAAACAGCTGAAAAAAATCCTGGACAGGCAAAAAGGTAAAGACAGTATTGATTATCGGACAGCCCTTGCTCTGTGCAAAAGTTATCTAAGCTATAAGGCCTATTCGGGAATTAAACCTCAGGTAATGCAGCTTACAGCATCAAAGGACAATGAAAGATTCATAACCGAAACCAGAGATCTTACCCTTAAAAACGGGAATACCCTTTCCATTACCATTGTTCGTAAAAAGGATAACACATCGCCACTTCCGGTAATCCTTACCAACAATATCTACGCAGGTTCATTTGATGAGTTCTTCGGAAAAAGAGCTGCTGTCTATAATTACGTAGGTGCTGTGGTCAATACCCGTGGTAAAAGAAATAGCAATAATATCAACGAACCTTTCGAGCATGAATCGGAGGATATTTACGAAGTGATAGACTGGGTAAGCAAACAGCCCTGGTGCAACGGGAAAGTGGGAATGATCGGTGGAAGCTATCTGGGATTCAGCCAGTGGGCGGCTGTAAAAAAACTGCATCCGGCATTAAAGACGATTGTTCCTCAGGTTGCGGTAGGCATCGGAATTGATTATCCTGCCCAGAACAATATCTTCATGAGCTATATGGTGCAGTGGATTCAATATGTAACCAACAACAAATTTACAGATGAAGCTGATTTTGCCAATGCGGTAAAATGGGATTCGATTTATACAAAGTGGTACAAAAGCGGAAAATCATTCAGATCTTTGGATGCGATAAGCGGAAAACCAAGCAAAATATTCCAGCGATGGCTGGATCACCCGGGATACGACCAGTACTGGCAGAAAATGGTTCCTTACAAAGAGGATTTCTCTAACATCAATATTCCTATTCTGACCACGACAGGTTATTATGATGATGATCAGATTGGTGCATTGTATTATTTTAAACAGCATCATCTGTATAATAAAAATGCCAACCATTATCTGGTAATAGGCCCTTACAACCACGGAGGAGCACAAAGCTTCGGATTTACTTATGTGAACGGCGCTCCTATTGATCCGGCAGCCAGAATAAGTATTGATGATCTTGCCTTCTCGTGGTTCGATTATATTCTTAAAGGAGGCCAAAAACCGGAAATATTAAAAGACAGAATTAATTTTCAGGTAATGAATACCAACACATGGAAACATGTTTCAGATCTTGATAAAATGCATACTTCAACCCTGAAATTTTATCTTCAGGATAAGAAAAACACATCCTCCGTATTTAACAGGCCAGAGACTAAAGGCTTCACAACTCAAATTGTTGATTTTAAAAACAGGGCGAATAAAGATATTTACTACAAAGCCGGCAAAAAGGACAGTATAAAAATGACCAATTCTCTGGCTTTCGAAAGTGAGGTGCTTGACAAGGATATCATCATCAGCGGAAGTCTTTCAGGAGTCTTCAATGTATCCATCAATAAAAAAGATTTTGATACGGAAACTTATCTGTACCAGATTCAGCCGGATGGGAAGCCCTCACTCCTATCCACTCATATCGTGAGAGCAAGCTATGCCAAGAACAATGAAAAGCGCCAGCTTCTTGAACCTAATAAAATGGAAAAGATTCCCATTAACAATTCTTATGTTATCAGTAAAAAGATAGAGAAAGGAAGCAAACTCCTTTTATTGGTCGGAGTGAATAAGAGTCCTAACTGGCAGATCAATTATGGTTCCGGTAAAGATGTAAGTGATGAAACAGTAAAGGATTCCGGTAAACCCATGGAGATAAAATGGTACAATGACAGCTATGTGGAAATTCCTGTTTATAAAGACTAAAACCCTTTTCCAAATACATTTCAGCGGGCTTTATGCAATACAATAATAATAAGATCATTTCATTCTTTACTGATAAAATTCTTAATTTAGCCCGCTAAAAAAATAACCAATTGAGCAATATGAAGATCTAGAACATTTTTTAATGTGATACTTTTTCATCACCAGCTCAAAACATACCATTAATGAAATTTAAGATACTCTTAGCATTATTTTTTGTCAATATAATGCAGGCCCAGAAGTTTTACTTTCCGAAAGCAGCAACAACGGATTCTGTGATTTTGGAAAAACAAATTCCCGAACTCGCTTTAAAGGTGATCACTGAATATCAGTCTCCTAAGAACAAACCGAAGTATGTACTCACATTTTTAGATAACCTGTTTCGTTTACAGCTCGCGGCAAAGGATTACAAAAGTTCAATTGCAAGTGTAACCGCTTACCGCATGGAATATGCAGATCATAACATGGCAGGGAACAAACATCTTGGTCATGAAATCTATAGTATGGCCAGGCTGATTGAAAAGGATAAAAATATTCCGTTTCCAGATGCTCTTCAAGCGGCTTTTACTACAAGATATGAAAGTTTATCCGAGCCGCTGACTGCCAAAGTAGGACTTACCCTGGATATTGATTCAGATGTAAGGGATCATAAAAAAAGGCTGAAAGCAGCACTTGACAAACAAAAAGATAAGGATAGTATAGACTATGCTTCCGCTCTGGCTTTATGTAAAAACTATGTCAATTATAAGACCTACTCAAGCATCAAACCCCAGATTATACAGCTTTTTAAAGTAAAGGAGCAGGAGAAATTCATCATCGAATCCAAAATACTTACTTTAAAAAAAGGAACAAAACTCACCATTACAATTGTACGAAAAAAAGAAAACACGTCTCCTCTTCCCGTTATACTTACCAATAATATTTATGCCGGAGAATTTGTAGATGCAGGGATGGGGAAAAGAGCAGCTGTTTACAATTATGTAGGAGCCGTGGTTAATACCCGTGGAAAAAGAGACAGCGATGACCCCAATCATCCATTTGAAGATGAAGCGCAGGATCTTTATGAAGTCATAGACTGGGTAAGCAAGCAACCGTGGAGCAATGGTAAAGTAGGAATGATAGGCGGAAGTTATTTAGGATTCAGCCAATGGGCAGCTGCCAAAAAACTGCACCCGGCTTTGAAAACCATTGTGCCTCAGGTTTCGGTAGGGATCGGAATAGATTATCCTTCTCAGAATAATGTCTTCAAGGGCTATATGCTCCAGTGGATTCAGTATGTCACCAATAATAAGCTGACCGATGAAGCAAGCTTCAATAATGATACAAAATGGGACTCTATCAATACAGCATGGTATAAAAGCGGCAGATCATTCAGAGCCCTTGATTCTTTAAGCGGGAAGCCCAGTACAATATTCCAAAGATGGCTGGATCATCCCGGTTATGATAAATACTGGCAAGGCATGGTTCCTTACAAAAAAGAATTTGCCAAAATAAACATTCCTGTTTTAACGACTACAGGCTATTATGATGCTGATCAGATCGGAGCATTGTATTATTATAAAGAACATTACAAATACAACAGAAATCCTAACCATTATTTGGTAATAGGACCTTATGATCATGCAGGCGCTCAAAGCTATGGAAATAATTATGTTTATGTTTTCGGTTATGGGAATCTACTCATAGATCCTGTAGCCAGAATAAGTATTGATCAGCTTGCTTTTTCATGGTTCGACTATATTCTGAAGGATGGCAAAAAACCGGAACTTCTGAAAGATAAAGTCAATTTTCAGATCATGAACAGTAATACATGGAAACATGTTCCTACTCTTGATAAAATGCACTCATCTTCTCTTAAATTTTATCTTCAGGATCTTAAAAACGGTTCTTCAGTTTTTGAGAAACCCGCAACTGAACAATTTACCCAACAGACCGTTGACTTTAAAGACAGAAATCCGAAATATCTTTATCATACAGTAAGCAAACAGGATAGTGTATATGTAACCAATTCTGTTTATTTTGAAAGTGAAATTCTGGAAAAGGATATTACAATAAGCGGAAATTTATCCGGAATATTCAACGTTTCCATCAACAAAAAGGATTTTGATCCCAAAACCTTATTATATCAGGTACAGCCTGATGGTAAGGTATTTTTACTGTCTACCCATCTTACCCGAGCCAGCTATGCAAAAAACAATTCCAAACGTCATCTGCTTAAACCTGGCAAAAAGGAGAAGATCCCAATCAAAAACTCATTTTTCATCAGCAAAAAAATAGAAAAAGGAAGTAAACTGGTCTTACTGGTAGGAGTTAATAGAAATAAGAACTGGCAGGTCAATTATGGCACAGGAAAAAATGTAAGTGATGAAACTATAAAAGATGCAGGTGAGCCTTTGGAAATAAAATGGTACAACGACAGTTATGTGGAAATTCCCATTTATAAAGAGTAAATTCTTTTGTTTGAGCATTTTTACCCAAATGTTTTTTAACAACTGTTAACATCAAAATAAAAAATCATTACATTTGCTTTTTTTCAAATCAAATATAGTTATTGAATGAGTCAACTTTTTAGAAGAAAAATCTATTCAGATACAGATACATCAACGGGGCTTCTAAGAGTCTTAGGGGTGTGGGACATCGTATTTTTTGGTATTGCGGCCATTATTGGAGCTGGAAGCTTCAGCAGTTTGGGAGAAGCCGTTTTCAGAGGTGGTCCCGGTGTAATACTACTCTATTTGATTTGTGGCTTTGCCTGTGGATTTACGGCTTTATGCTATGCTGAATTTGCCAGCAGAATTCCTACCGCAGGTTCTGCGTACACTTATGCTTATGCCAGTTTTGGAGAATTAATTGCATGGGTCATCGGCTGGGCCCTGATCATGGAATATTCTTTCGGAAATATTTATGTAGCCTTTTCGTGGTCAGATTATTTTACAAGCTTCCTGGGACGTCTCGGCATGCATATCCCGGATTATCTTACCTGCAGCTATACCGAAGCCAGGAAAGCCATTCAATACGGTTCAGAAAACAAAGAATTACTGAATGCCTGGAAAACAGCTCCTTTAATAGGAAGTTTAAAATTTATTGTAGATATTCCGGCTTTGGTGATCAATGGTTTGATTACATGGCTTTGCTACGTAGGAGTAAAAGAAAGTAAAAACTTTAACAACTCCCTGGTTATCCTGAAACTGGGAGTAATTATATTGGTTATTCTGGTAGGTTTTGCATATATCAACACTGAAAACTGGACCCCTGTAAGCCCTGCAACGGGAACTCCATCCTTTATGCCGAATGGTTTTGCCGGGGTAATGAGCGCTGTATCGGGAGTATTCTTCGCTTATATTGGGTTTGATGCATTAAGTGTACTTTCTGAAGAAACTAAAGATCCACAGAAAACTTTACCTAAAGGAATGATCATTTCTCTTGTATTATGTACGGTGATTTATATCGCTTTAACATTGGTTCTAACGGGAATGGTAGATTATAAAAAATTCGATGGTGTAGGAGATCCGCTTTCCTTTATCTTCGAAAAAACAAATGCCAATGTAGCCTGGATGGAGCTTGTGGTTTCTTTCGTAGCGATTGTTGCCATTACGACTGTATTATTGGTTTTCCAGATGGGACAGCCGAGAATCTGGTATGCCATGAGCCGTGACGGGCTGATGCCTGCAAGGTTTCAAAAGGTACACCCTAAATACAAAACACCTTCTTATGCAACCATTGTTACGGGGATCGTAGTAGGAATTCCTATCCTGTTTACAGATAAAACATTCATCCTTGATTTTACAAGTATCGGAACTATTTTCGCATTTGTATTGGTGTGTGCAGGAGTGCTTATGTTGCCGGCTAAAGAAAAGATTAAAGGCAGATTTCACCTTCCGTATGTGAATGGTAAAATCATTTTTCCCGTTGTTTTCATTGGCAGTCTTCTCGTTTTCTACAAATGGCAGCCGGAGTTTTTTGATAATCTGATGAACTGGTCAGATCCCAATGAGGGAGAATTCAGAGCTTCTATTTTCTTCTTTATTATCATCAATCTGATCTTATGCGTTGTCGCTTTTATCAAAAACCTGTCATTAATTCCATTGGTGGGATTAAGCTCATGCCTGTACCTTCTTACCGGAATGAGCCATGAGAACTGGTTCTGGTTCGGAATGTGGTTCCTGATCGGTATGGTTATTTATTTCTGCTACGGATACAAAAACAGCAAGCTTGGAAAAGAATTAAAGAACAGCTAAATCTACATTATAAGGCTGAAAGAAGGCAAAATAGCAAAGAGGTTACACTTACAGGGAGACTGATTTGTTGTTTTGCCTTTTTCTTTTTTTATCTGATCTTAAAAATCGGCAAAATTCTTGCTATAGCTTCATCAGAACCCATAAACTAACCGCCATGGCAGAAAGAATTAAGACATACAGAGAATTTTACCAATTTTACCTTACTGAACATAGCAAAACAGGAACCCGAATATTTCACTTTATCGGAACGTTTCTTGTATTTTTCGTGATAGGATACGTCATCAGTTCCGGGAAAGAAAGATTTCTTTGGTACATCCCTATTGTGGGTTACGGATTTGCATGGTTCAGTCATGCGGTGATTGAAAGGAATAAACCGGCTACCTTTAAATATCCTTTATG
Organism: Chryseobacterium culicis; assembly: GCF_900108365.1. Lineage (GTDB taxonomy): Bacteria > Bacteroidota > Bacteroidia > Flavobacteriales > Weeksellaceae > Chryseobacterium > Chryseobacterium culicis. The sequence goes on from NZ_FNWQ01000002.1 coordinate 1,049,613, forward strand.
GTCTTTAATTTCTGATTTCAGACTGTTCTTCGAATTGCTTATTGGTAAACAGAAATTCTTTACCTCCAATAATCAGCCTCAGAATCAGGGTTAGCCAATGACTATAACTCTGTGGAATTTTGCTTGTCCGGATGAAGTTTCTGCCCTATCATATAGCCCAATGAAGGCAGAATAAATGACAATACAACAGGAACGATCAATGCCAGTCCTGAGCCCTCAAGAACAATCGTTAAAGGAAAGAGATATGCGTTATACACAATAAGTGCGAGCGAAAAAAGAAAGCTGTCACTATTGCTTGTAGATAGGATATTGAAATCACTTCCAAACTGATCAAACAAACCGGAACAGACAAATAAAAACATATTCACCAAAAACACCCACAAAACAGTTCTGTAGATCATTCCTTTTTTTGCATTCAGATAGCCGGCAAAAAGCAGAAAAAGAGATAAGATCCCTGAGACAAAAAAATCCGCACCGGAAATGTCAGATTCACCACCAGTCTTCCCAAAGAAATACATGGCATACAGCACAATATTGAGGAGATAGATTGCCGTTACATAATTCATACATCAAAAATTTTACTTTTCACAATCAGAAATAACTGTGAATGAATATAATTAGAATAAAGAAGTTACGGCGGGCGGCTGCGCCGCCCGCCGTAACTTTACCTTTACATTTTAAAATCTGAACTTAAAATCAGGATTTTATTTGAATTTTTTCTTAAAACTGAATTTAAGCATGTTCATCAGTCCTGGTTCAATGATATCAATTCCCAGCCCGAAATTACTGTCTGCAACGGTATGATGATCTGTTCTGAACTGTTCAAATTCACTTTGCGGAATCTCAAGATTAACAAGAGGATTGTACTCAATAGAAACACTTGCCCCGTTTTTGTTGACCTTTTTACGGCTTTTATAATCAAAATATGGATTTGCTATCGTGCATTCCTGAACCGTATATTTTTCTTCAGTATCAATTTTCTGATCTGTATGCAGGTTGATTTCGTATTTCTCGCTGTCGAAATTATGCCAGAACGGTAAATCTTTATGAATAAAATCTCTGGCGCTGGACTTTATAACATTACGGTCGAAGTACATCAGAAAGCGGTTTTTCTGTGGATCTACAAAGTAAGGATTCTCAACAACAGCGCTATATTGAATTTTCACCTCATTCAGTCTTTTATCATCGCTTACTACATCAATTGCAGCATCTTTGAATACATTTCGGACATCTGTACCATTACGGTCACCTGAATAATTAAGCGCATAGAAAAGGAAACTGTTCCAGCTGTCTATAATTTCTCTTTTGTTGGTACTTTTAAAATACCTGCGCATAGCATTGGCTCTGTTTCCTTTGTAAGTAGTTGATAAAGTGAGTTTACCTGTATTGCCCTGGGCATTCAGATCCACTTTCTCGTCAATACAGAAATAAGGGTATTTATACGATTTTCTTACCTGAAGCTCATGATCTTTTTTCACTTCCAGATAATGCATAAAATAGATAAATCCTCTGTTTTCAATCAATCCAAATTCATCACGGATGGTAGCATCTATAAAATATTCCTGTCCCTTGTAATTCACTTTTACTACCACATGATTGAAGTTCAGCAATGACGGCAGATAATATTTAATATAATAATCTGTATTAAAATTAACCAGAACTACAGAGGCATCCACCCCGATATAATCAAGGATCACTTTTAACAGAACAGATTTTGCTTTACAGTCTCCCTGCTTGTTTTCATAGGTTACTGACGGTTCCTGAGGCTTATGCCCATTCATTTCATCAGCATTGAAAATATAATAGATATGATTCTGAACATATTCTATCGCAAACTGCAGCTTTTCATCCTGATCAGCTATAGCATCCAGTTTTTCAATGAGATTAGGAGCAAAATCCTGTAAAGAAGATTTATTGAAGATCTCTTCATAGAATGGTACGATATAATTGGAAAGATCTTTCCAGTTACTTTCCGTAGCAAAATCTATGTAAGGAAAAATTTCACGTCCGGAATCTACAGGATTGATATAATTTTCTTCTTCGATCACAAATCGGTCTCCTTTTTTCAGATGATTTATTTCCGGTTCAAGAACATTGCCGAGTTCATCTCTGAAAAATGTCTTTTTGTAGGCAATAGTCTGTTCACGCTCATTGATGAATGTAAATTTAAAACTGCCATACGCCCAGTAATTATCCGGACTTACCCAGACATATTTTGAGAATTCCTTTCTCAGAAAATCACGGTCTGTAAATTCTTTGATTCTTGAATCTTCCAGAATAAGAACATCATACAGCCTAAGATCCTTGATGGTAATATTGATTTTTTTATTACTGCTTAAAACGCCTCCGCTGCTTTGATTCTCACTGTCAAGAACCTTGATCTTGGTATCCGGAATCTTATCAATCAGTACACCGTCTCTCAAAACACTGATTCTGTGAATCTGATATACTTCATTTTCTTCTACAATCACATCAGAAACAGAGGCCCTTTCCAGGTTGCCGGGTTCATTCAGTGTATAGGCCATGCAGACATACTCACTGTTTTCTGTATTGCTGGTGTAATATTTTTTATCTAAAAAGTAGCAGTAGTCACGGCCTTCATCAATTTGTTTTTTGGCGAATTCGGAGTCTTTGATTCGGAGTATTATTTCCTCATCTCCGATAGATCCTGCCCACATTTCAGGTTTTTGGATCCTGTAATTTTCAACTTGCATTTGATTTTCCATATGTACTTTACGACTTAAATTTGTGGTTAGTGATTAAGAATTTCAAATTAAACGATTAAAAAAGTAAAAAACAATAGCAGAAGTACTACAAATTCAAGAAAACCTTTTCGGCATGGTAATTGCGAGGTATGGGGGAAAAATCAAGTTTATGAAAAGTATAGCAACAATTCTAAAAGGGGCAGCACCCGCATTAGCATTATTCGCAATGACACAATGTACAACCACAGCCCATGCATCCGCAGCTGATGAAAAAACATTCATCGTAGGACCGCAGACCGCAGACTGTACAGGTGTAGCTCCAATGAAATGTCTGCAGGTAAAAGAAAACGGTTCCGGAAACTGGACGAATTTCTACAGCAATATCGAAGGATTTACTTATGAACCGGGGTATGAATATGTTTTAAAGGTAAAAACAGAGAAGATTGCCAATCCGCCAGCTGATGGATCTTCCCTAAAATATACTTTGGTAAAGCAGGTTTCTAAGACCAAAAAGAAAGAAATGGCATCCAATGAAAAGACAATTATTGTAGGACCCCAAACTGTAGACTGTTCTGCAGGAGCTGGCCGTATGAAATGCATGCAGGTAAAAGAAAACGCTTCTGAAAACTGGACCAATTTCTACAGCAGCATTGAAGGATTTACTTATGAACCGGGATATGAATATGTTTTAAAAGTAAAAACAGAAAAAATAGAAAATCCACCGGCAGATGCTTCTTCCATCAAATACACACTGATCGAACAAGTTTCTAAAACGAAGAAATAATAGAAAAAGCTCCTGAAATCTCAGGAGCTTTTTTACTATGTAGAAGGAAAGCGGGAAGAATAAAGACGATGTACTTTTGGTTGGCGGATAAAAATAAACAGATGATTTATATTTACCTCGTCTTTTGCTCTTCCTGAACCATCTGTATGCTAAAATCCGGTTTCTTTTTGAGGCGGATCCGGATATTTTCCTTTTGTAGCTTCTCCTACGGTGTTTGCTGTTGTCATGGCTACTACCAGATCATTCAGCATACCGCTTGCTGCGGTTGGTGAATTGGGCAGAAGAACAAGGTTGCTTCTGTTGCTGGCTCCCACAGAATGCAAAGTATCATAGTGCTGTGTTACCACAATAAGCGCTGATGCTTCATGTGAGTTGATATCAACATTATTCAGCATTCTTACAGATTCTTCAAGTCCTTTTGCAATTTCTCTTCTCTGGTCGGCAATCCCCTGCCCCTGCAGTTTTTTAGATTCTGCTTCAGCTTTTGCTACCGCTACAATTCTGATCCTTTGTGCTTCAGATTCATATTCTGCAGCTGTTTTTTCCCTTTCTGCAGCATTGATTCTGTTCATCGCATGCTTTACCTGCTCATCCGGGTCAATATCAGTTACCAATGCTTTGATAATATCGTACCCGTAACTGTTCATGGCTTCCTGAAGCTCACTTTTTACCGCCACTGCAATATCGTCTTTTCTTACGAAAACATCATCCAGTTTCAGCTTCGGAACTTCCGCCCGCACTACATCGAATACGAAAGAGGTAATTTGATTTTCAGGATTTTCCAGACGGTAAAACGCATCTCCTACCTGATTTCTGATAACCTGATACTGCACTGAAATTTTCATTTTAATAAAAACGTTATCAAGCGTCTTTGTATCAATCATTACATCCAGCTGCTGAATTCTGAGATTAAGTCTTTTGGCAATCTGATCAATAACAGGAAGCTTAAGATGAAGCCCTGAATGTTTTACTCCGTGAAATTTTCCAAAGCGCTCTATAATAGCAGCTGTTTCCTGCTTAACCACAAAAAACGAAGCGAACAAAATGATAAGCCCGAAGAAAATAACGGGCGCTAAATATATACCCATAGTTTTAATTTTATTAATACGTCGTTACTACTACTGTTTTGTTAAAAATATTTTGCACAAGTATTGGTTTAAATATAGGAAAATAAAATATAGCGCACCCCCATTGGGCTCACAAAACACTGCATCAACATAACATTTGGATTTTTAAATAAAATAACCGGGAAAAAAACTACTTTTGAATATTCATTTAACATCATGGTCAATTCTAAAGAAATATTAAAAGAGCACATTTCAAAATTGATATCTCTTACAGAAGAACAGCTGGATTACGTATTTGAGCATTTTCATCTGATGAGTGTAAAGAAAGGACAGCGCCTTATTTCGGAAGGTGACTTGGTCCATTATGAATACTTTGTCCTGGAGGGTTGTCTGAAATCCTTTTATATGAATGATAATATGAAAATGTTTATTCTTCAGTTTGGTATGCCTGGCTGGTGGGTGACAGATTTTGATGCGCTTTACAACAAAACAAAAGCAAGCATCAATGTAGACTGCATTACCGATGCTTCAGTTTTGGCTATTTCAAATGATGACAGGGAAAAAATCTGCAGTGAAATCCATGAGATTGAACATTTTTTCCGGTGGAGAACCAATAAAGGATACGTAGCTGCACAGAAACGCCTGCTTTCTTTCATGAATAACGACGCTAAATTTCGGTATGAAGAGCTGCTAGCAATGTACCCTCAGCTATACAATCTCGTTCCCAAACATCTGATTGCATCTTATCTTGGGGTGACAAGAGAAACTCTGAGCAGACTGCAGCAATAATCCGTCACAATCAGAACATTTAATCTTCTCCTCTATTTTGTGAGGTAGATCACGTAATTTTTATTTCCGGTCGACTGAACTTTGTGTCAATATTTAAACCCAATACAATGGACACACAAAATTTTAAAGTCAATACAAAAAACAGTACGATCAACTGGATCGGGAGAAAAGTAACCGGAGCTCATAACGGATCTATTGGTATTAAAAGTGGGGATTTTGCATTAGAAAAGGGAAAATCTGTTTCTGGAAAATTTACCATTGATACCCGTTCCATCAGGATTCTTGATATTGAAGATGCAGAAACCAATACGCAGTTTGCCAATCATCTGGCTTCTGATGATTTCTTTAATTCTGAACAGTTTCCCGAAGCTTATTTCGAAATCATTCATGCTGAACCGGGTGAGGAGAACTGCTATTATATACAGGCAAATCTTACTATAAAAGGCATTACAAACCTTGTTGATGCAAATTTGCATATTACCGCAAAAGATGATAATGCTGTACTACAAACGAAAATAGTTGTAGACCGAACGAAATTCAACATTAAATTCAGATCTTCCAATTTCTTCACTAACCTCGGTGATACCCTGATCTACAACAATTTTGATCTTACTATTCATCTGGTTGCAGATGCATTGTAATACAATTCAAATAGCAATAATCTTAAAAAATTACCATCATGCCATTCGTAAAAGTAGATGTGCTTCGCGAAAACCTTAGTCGCGAAAAAAAACAACAATTAATCAGAAAAATAAGTGAAGCTGTAACTTCAGTTTTAAATAAGGATCCTCATTTGACGCATATTATCATCAATGAAATTGAAGATGATAACTGGGGATATGCCGGCGATCAGGTTTCAGCTTTGAAAGAACAGGGATTTTCCACAGAAAAAAAATAAGCGATGAAAAAACAGACCGTATTAATAACAGGAGCATCTTCAGGAATAGGATTGGAAACTGCCCGTTATTTCTTAGAAAAAGGTGATTATGTAATTATTAACTCACAAACAGAATCCAAATTGAGAGAGGCATATCATGAATTGGGAGCCGGAAAAAATCTGGCTATGGTTGCAGGAGATGTTTCGAAAAAAGCAACAGGAGAGGCAATGGTACAAGCCGCCATGGAAAAATCTGGATCCGTTGATGTACTGATCAACAATGCCGGAATTTACGAAAACAAGCCGTTTCTGGAAGTCAGTGAAGCATATCTTGACCGCTTTTTAACGACTAATTTAAAAGGAACATTCTTTACCACGCAGGCTGTTATTCCAACGATGATCAAGCAAAAAAACGGTGTGGTAATCAATGTAGGAACGCCACTGGTATATCATGCAATTGCAGAATCTCCTTCTACAGCCCCTATTTCCAGCAAGGGCGCTATTCATGCACTTACTTTACAGCTGGCTGCAGAATTTGGAAAAGAAAACATACGGGTGAATACAGTGGCTCCCGGGCTGATCCGAACTCCAATGCATGGGTCAGATCTCGATCAGAATTCAGGGCTTCATCTTATCAACCGTATTGGAGAACCTGAAGAAGTTGCCCATATGATTCATGCCATTGCTAAAAATCAGTTAATATCCGGAGCCATCATCAATGTGGACGGTGGTATGGGTGCCGGGCATCATTTATTATGAAACTATCATTAATTATAGCATGGCTGTTCAGCTTTCCGTTGAACGGCCTTGCTCAAAACGTAAAAGAAATGAATACCGCTCAAACACCAGAAACTGAAATAAGAAATGTCATAGAGAATTATTATTTCAAAGGGATTTACGAAGGAAATACTGAGCTTCTGAAAAAAGCGTTTTTTAAAGAAGCCCTGCTTTTCGGAGATGTCAGTGGAGTTCCCTATTTCAAAACTGTGCAGCAATATATTGAAGGAGTTGGAAGCCGTGTTAGCCCGGAAAAGTCCGGAAAATTATTTCACGCTGAAATTATTTCACTGGAGGTCATCAATTCAATTGCCATGGTCAAATTAAATGTAAAAATGTATAATTTTAATTATTATAATTTCATAACTTTCAATAAGATAGAGGGAAAATGGATGATTGTTAACAAAACATTGACTCACTTACAACCTTAATTCATACTTTTAATTAAAAACCAATTCAATCATGTGGAATCACAATAGAATTACGGAGTTATTAGGGATTGAATATCCTATTCTGCAAGGTCCTTTTGGTGGAGGTCTTTCCACTGTTGAGCTGACAACAGCGGTGAGTAATCTTGGCGGATTAGGAGGATTCGGAGCTTATACTTTATCTCCACAGGAAATATATGACATTCACAAGGCGATACAATCCAAAACAGATAAACCTTACAATCTTAATCTCTGGGTAAACGATCATGATATTATTGACGAAGAACAGACAAAGCTCCAATATAAAAAGGCAGTTGAAAAGTTCAAACCTTATTTCGAACTTTTGCAGATAGAGATTCCTTCTTCTCCATCTTCTTTTGAATCAAGATTTCAGAATCAGCTGGATGCAGTGCTTTCTATACAGCCTAAGGTGTTCAGTTTTATGTTTGGGCTATTGGATGAAAATATCATCGAGGATCTTCACCGGCGCGGTACACTTGTCGTGGGAAATGCCACAACGCTGGATGAGGCTGTTGCCCTCGAAAAAACGGGAGTAGATATTATTGTGGCTTCCGGCTTCGAAAGTGGCGGCCACAGGCCTTCGTTTCTGGATCAGGCTGAGCTTTCTACAACGGGAACCTTCGTTTTGATTCAGTTAATCAAGGATAAGGTAAAAATTCCTGTTGTAGCTGCCGGAGGGATTGCTAACGGCCGTGGGATTGCAGGTGCTTTCAAACTGGGAGCTGATGCCGTACAGATCGGAACCGCTTTTCTGGCAACAGAAGAATCCGGAGCTTTACCTGCTCACAAAGACTTTCTATTTTCGGATGCAGCAAAATCTACCACCCTTTCCAGAGCTTATACCGGAAGATTAGGGCGTGGAATTACGACCAAAATAACAAGAGATCTATTGGCAGCCACAGACAGCACTCTGCCGTTTCCTTTGCATACTCATTTTATGGGAGCATTGAGAAAAGCAGCTTTGGAACAGCAAAAGAACGATCTGGTTTTCTTCTGGAGCGGTCAGATTGCACCGCTTTTAAAGCATAAAAAAGCCTCCGCTTTAATGAAATCATTAATAGAAGAGGCTTCAGAATTATTGTAATAATAGAATTTACACGGTCATTCCGATGTCTATTCCTTTAATTTTTCTGTATAAATCGGTAGCATAATTATCTGTCATTCCGGAAACAAAATCAATAACCCCCAATACTTTCTGATAATCGGTGCCATCATTATAAATAAACTGCTTTGGAATTAATTTCAAAGCTTTTTCGTCATAGGATTTTCTATTGCCTTCAGGTTTCAGAATGGAAGGAATAAAATGATCCAGCAATTCATACATTACGTTGTAACCAGCATTTTCAATTTCAACAACGGCTTTATGGTTGTAAATTTTTTCTACCGAGAAACTGGCAATGTCCTGTAAAGCTTTATTTTCTTTTTTATAAATATCAAGCAGGCCATTGCTGAGATTTCCTTCAAGAATTGCAGCAAAGTTAGATTTATACATCTCAATTGATTTGTTGATCAATGCATTAATTACTTTTGCTCTTAAATAAGAAATCTGCTCATTTTCATTGGAAATGGAGCTTAATTTTGTCTCAATTCTCTGAACGTCATCAGTTTCTGATTTTACCAGCTCAAAAAACAGATTTTTACAGTCTGCTGTTGAAACAATTCCAAGCCTGTGGGCATCTTCCATATCAATGATATTGTAACAGATATCGTCAGCTGCTTCTACAAGCCATACAAAAGGATGTCTTTTAAAAATATGCGGTTCTTCACTCTCAGAAATAAGCTGAGTTCGTTTGGCAATTTCCAGAAATATATCTTTTTCATTCTGGAAAAACCCGAATTTCTTCCTGTGAATGATCCCTTTTTTCTTGGCTACCGCTTCACAAGGATATTTCGCAATACTTGCCAGTGTAGAGAATGTTAGCTGAATACCTCCGGCATCTTTACCCTGCTGCTGCTGTGCCAGTACTCTGATGGCATTGGCATTTCCTTCAAAATTGACCAGATCTGCCCATTCCTTTTCATTAAACTTTGTTTTCAGATCCTTTTCATTTCTTTCAAAATAGCTTGCAATGGCATCCTCTCCGGAGTGCCCGAATGCAGGATTTCCCACATCATGACATAAACACGCTGCTGCAATTACATTTCCTAAATTATAGAGATAAAAATTCCTTGAATCTTCAGTGAGTTCACTTTTAAAATCTTCAGCAATAAATTCACCAATAATACTTCCTAAACTTCTTCCTACAGACGATACTTCCAAAGAGTGCGTAAGCCTGTTGTGTACAAAAACACTTCCCGGAAGCGGAAAAACCTGCGTCTTATTCTGCAGCCTTCTGAAGGCAGATGAAAAGATAATTCTGTCGAAATCCCTCTGAAAATCAGTTCGTGAAGCTTTAGTCTGTGGATTGTTTCCTGTACGTTGATTGGTGAAAATGTGGTTTAAATTCATCATTTTTCAAAATTACTCCAAATTTTAATTGTATGGAATAGTATTTATATTTTTATTAGATGGAAATTTCATTCAAAAAATCTATTATAGGAAACGTTTTTAGAGATCAGAAAGCTTAAATAAATATTTTACATTTGATACCCTAATATATAGAAAAATACATACAATTTTTTAGATTTTAAATACTTTTCATCATGACAGACAAAACATGGCTCAGCAGATGGGATGACAGATACAGCAGCGAAGCGTTTGCTTATGGGACAGAACCTAACAAGTACCTGAAAGAACAGCTTAGCCAATTAAAACCGGGCACAATACTTTTCCCGGCAGAAGGTGAAGGCCGAAATGCGGTTTTCGCGGCAACAATGGGATGGCAGGTTTCTGCTTTCGATATCAGCGCCAATGGAAGAAATAAAGCGTTACAGCTCGCAGAGCAGCAACAAACAACTATTGATTATCAGGTGGGTGAACTCTCTTCTCTGGATTATCAGAATGAGCAGTTTGATGCTGTTGCTCTTATTTATGCTCACTTTCCCGGTGCTGTTAAGTCTTCTATTCATAAGATGTTAAATCAATATCTGCGTACAGGTGGTTTTGTTATTTTTGAAGCTTTCAGTAAGAATCACCTTGAATATATTGCAAAGAATGAAAAAGTTGGCGGTCCAAAGGATATTGAGTCATTATTTTCTATTGAAGAGATCAAGTCTGATTTTCCCGATTATCATATTATTGAACTGGAAGAAACAGAAATTGAGCTGAGTGAAGGCTTATTCCACAATGGGACAGGTTCTGTTATTCGTTTTGTGGGGCAAAAGCGGTGATAAAAATATGGTCATGGGTTTTCTTGGGACAGGTCTTCCTTAAATGGAATACTATTTGAATTATTATTTCAAAATAAAACTATGCCTGAAGGTCCCTCCATCATATTAATGAAAGAAAACCTGCAGCCCTTTGCAGGTGAGAAAGTGACTGAAATTTCTGGGAATGCCCAATTTGAAAAAGATGCCTTTGCCGGCCAGATTCTGCTTGAAATTAGAACATTTGGAAAGCAGACTTACCTTGTTTTTGAAAAAGCTGCCATCCGTATTCATTTATTGATGTTCGGCTCTTACAGTATTAATGAGCAGACCAAACCTGATAAAAGCCTGCGGCTGGCGCTGTTCTTTTCTACCGGAAGCATGTATTTTTACACCTGCTCTGTAAAGCCGGTAGAACTTGAATATCTTTCCGCAATTGATTGGGAAGCTGATATTATGAGTGATGATTGGAATCCGAAGAAAGCAGAAAAAAAGCTAAAAGACAATCCGAAAATGATGGTCTGTGATGCTTTGATGAATCAGGATATTTTTTCGGGTGTCGGAAATATTATAAAAAATGAAGTTCTTTTCAGAATTGGAGTTCAGCCGGAAAGTCTATCAGGCAACCTCCCTCCTAAAAAGAGAAAAGAGCTTATTACGGAAGCCAGAAATTACAGTTTTGATTTTCTGAAATGGAAAAGAGAATTTGTATTGAAAAAGCACTGGCTGGTTCATACCAGAACTGTATGCCCGATATGCGGACAGAAACTCATCAAGAAACAAACCGGTGTCGGAAAAAGAAGGAGTTTTTATTGTGAAAAAGACCAGAAGCTTTATTGATGATCAGATTTCAAGTTTGGGCTGCTTTCCTTGAAATGTTCATCTGTTTTAATGGACTAAAAATCTTTTCCACAACAAATTTCTTTTCCAAAAACTAGACAGATTTTCGCAGATCATATCCATCTTCATCGAGATGAGAAAATCTGATAACTATTTATTCATCTTACATTTCCTGCCTCTGCATCATTTATCATCAACAAATGATGTGCATTTTTTGAACTCATTATCAGAGACATTCGCAAGAATATTAAAAAAAAATTAAAATTTCTGTCTCGAGGTATTTAACCATTCTCTCAAAATACAATCAAAACTTCATAAAAACACAAATGCAGAGGATTTTCTCATGAAAAATCTTATTACCACTTATGCAAATGGTCAATGAAAATGATTTCGGGATTTTCCTTTATGTAATGAATAAAAATTGAATATGGCAATACCAAAACAGATATTTCAGACTTTTATAACTAAAAAACTTCCTCTCATTACACGCTATCATGTCTGGAATATGAAAAGAAAGAATCCGGAATATCAATATTACTTTTATGATGATGACGACATAGAAAAATTTCTGACAGAAGAATTCCCTCCCCTCTATATTGAAACATACCGTAAACTAAGGATTGGTGCCGCCAAAGCTGATTTTTTCAGATATGCTGTTTTATACAGGAAAGGAGGTGTATATCTTGATATCGACAGCAGTATTGTAAAGCCATTCAAAGAATTGATCAAGGAAAATGATGAAGCTGTGATCAGTGCAGAAAGACACGAAAACCTGTACGTTCAATGGGCCCTTATTTTCAATAAAAATCACCCTTTTCTCAAGAAAACACTGGATCTGATGATTGATAATATAAACACTCACCGCTATCCGCATGATATACATGCTACTACAGGCCCTACTGTATTCAGCGAAGGAATCAGACAGACACTACAAGAAAATCCGGCCACTCCGTTTACATTATTTGACGGCATTGAATTCCGCGGATACTTAAAGTTCAAATATAAACTTGGTAAGTTTTTTTTATACAAAAAAAGGTCTCAGCATTGGAAGCAGATGCAAAAGCATCAGGAGATTATTTTTTAGTGGGTACCCATTTTTGAAAAAACATTAATAATAATTACCCCAATAATAATTAAAGCAATACCAATAATAGCAGGAAGGTCCGGAACCTGCCTGAATGCTACCACCCCTATAGCTGTAATAAAAACAATTCCTATACCAGACCAGATAGCATAAGTAATTCCTACCGGAATCTGGCGAAGGGTAAGACTCAGAAAATAAAATGCACAGGCATATCCTATAACCGTTACAACAGAGGGCACCAGCTTGGAGAATTCTTCAGATTTCTTCAGAAAAGTAGTAGCAATAATCTCAAATATAATAGCTAAAGCCAGGAAAATATAACTGCGTCCCATAAATTCATTCTTTATACAAAAGTAATGAAGCACTTCGGGACTTCCAAAAAGAAGCAGAATGATACTCTCGGCTTGTAAAAAAATATTTCGTCCCATCTCTGACAACCCATAAGTTAAGCTAAAGATTATATTTTAACGCATTGGTCATCCTATTCCGTTTGAGAAACGGTCATTGTAATAGCTTGTCTTTCTGGGGCTGCCATACGAATAATAGTTCTCTGTGTCATGAAATGTGACAGCTGACAAAAATTCCGAACCAAAAAGCCTGTTGAAAAATAAGTTTTCTTAACATCAAAATCCATTTCAGGTGAAAGATTACGGATAAATAAATATGCTTTACAGCAATATTATGCCAGGCATTACATATTATTTGTTTTATCAACTCCAACATAGAAGTCAATAAACGATTAACGTTTTCACATAATTTTACAGATAGAATAATAAAAGTATTAATAAATTTCAAATAATACATTAATTTAATGTAAACTAAAATTAACTAATTAATGAACCTAAACCTACGTAATACACTGATAAACATCATGAATATTCACTTTGGCACATCATTTGAAAGTAGTAATATTGCAATTGAAAAATTAATAAAAAAAAGTCAAATAATTAAAAATAATACAAAATGGTAACTTATATCGGTATCGCAACAGGTTTAGTAGTAATCGCTTCCTATTTCATGACAGTAAGAAGAGAAAGAAACTAATTTCAAACAAACAGAGTCTATAGAATATCTATACTAATTATATTGTTTTATGTTTTTAGTCTGAGAGATCAGATTGCTCTTTTACCATCGGGTAAAAGGGCCCAAAAACATAAGCAGAAAGATCTTAGTTTCATAACAAATTTTAATATCCAAATGAGAAAAGCCGGTCGTAAGTCCGGCTTTCTTTTTTTATTACAGAATTGTTCACAGATTATTTTGATCATGTGTTTTCATACGGCTGCACCTGGTTTTCTGATGCTGATTTTCAATCATAATTTTTTCCTTCTGGACCAGCCGATTATTATTATTCAGGTTTATTCCGGAATTCAATAAAGCTTTATCTTTGTGCATTCAGTAATCCTTTTAAACGTCATTATGAATCTGTATAACCTCATTATTCAGGATAAAGAACAGGTAAACCTTAACGAAGTGTTTCTCGGTACGAACAACAGGGATCAGCTTCTACAGCTCATCAAAGAACATACTTATATCAAAGAGCTGCAGGAATATGGTCTTCCGGTTAATAACAAGATCCTCCTTCAGGGAAGTTCAGGATGCGGAAAAACAATGACCGCAAAGGCTGTTGCGAACGCTTTGGGAAAAAATATCATGATTCTGAACCTGAGCAATATTGTCTCCTCCCGTATCGGAGAAACGTCTCAGAATATTAAAATGATTTTTGATAAGGCAGGACGTGAGAGATCTGTACTCTTTCTTGATGAGCTGGACCAGATTGGGAAAGCAAGAGGCAGCGATGACAAGGATGTGGGCGAAATGAGACGATTGGTTAACACTTTGATTCAATTGATTGATTATTATCCGGAACACTCACTCCTACTCTGTGCAACTAACCATCCTGAGATCATTGACACCGCTTTACTACGACGTTTTCAGCTAAAAATTAATTACGAAATGCCTTCCAAAGAATTTCTGGACGCGTATTATGATCAATTGCTGGGCAAATTTCCTGAAGAGATGAGAAACGTGGAAAGAAAATACTCTGTTTCTTTTGCGGAGGCTAAAGATTATGCTTTGACGTCCGTGAAGGCCGCTTTAATTAATAAGCTGGAAGCCAAAGAAACTGCTGCATCATGAAAGAAGATATTCTCCATAACCTCCATCTGATCCATGAACGGATAAAGAATGCCTGTGAAAAATCTGAAAGAAGCATTCATGAAGTTAAGCTATTACTTGCTACGAAAACGGTTTCGGCAGAACGTATCAAAATTGCGCTGGAAAGCGGACAGGCGTTAATTGCTGAAAATAAAGTTCAGGAGCTGAAAGAGAAATATGAAGAGCTAAAGAATATTCCCCATGAAAATCATTTTATAGGACATCTTCAGACCAATAAAATCAAAGATATCCTGAAGTATGACGTTTCCTGCATTCAGTCTCTGGATCGTATGGAGCTGGCGGAGAAACTCCATCAGCGGTTATCCGCAGAAAACAAAACGATGGATGTTTTAATCCAGGTAAACACTTCCAGTGAAGAAAGCAAATTCGGAGTTGATCCCAGTGACGCAATCGAACTTATCAAAAAGATTTCCCACTACTCTACTCTTAAAATAAAAGGTCTGATGACCATCGGTTTATTCAGTGCAGAAACCGAGAAGGTACGAGCTTGCTTTAAAATTCTGAAAAACCTTCAGCAGGACATTCTCCAAGAAAAAATTCCCAATGTAGAAATGCAGGAGCTTTCCATGGGCATGAGCGGAGATCTGGAAACAGCCATTGAAGAAGGCGCTACCATTGTACGGGTGGGAACAGCTGTTTTCGGAGCAAGGATCTATCCTGACAGGTATTATTGGGATGAAGGAAAAGCTTAAATCACTATCGAATATCATCATCTAAAATAAATTCTAAGTGCTCTTTAATAGTCTACAAATTCGGTATACTTTTTGATATAAACATTTCATAACCAAACAAATGCATTTATGAACAAAAAATTACTATCGGTAGGTCTATTCATGACATTGTTATTCTTTTTTTCATGTGAAAAAGAAAACCCACAGATAAAAAGTGGAATATCCATTGAAACCATTTCAATTATTACCTGCGTAACGATGGGCTTAGCAATTTTGCTGGCTTATACCGTTAAAAGAAGATAGCAAAAGGAATTTAAATACTAAGGCACCTCTCAATTTTTGGGAGGTGATTTTTTTGATTGAAAAGATTTCAATACAAATCTTCACCTTCACACCTTAGATATCCAGCACAATTTTTTATCTTTACTCATCATAAACCTTCAAATAAGCTTAAAATCACAAATGGAACAAAAGATACATCAGGGAAGAAACATAAAAAGATTCAGAGAAATGCTGGGCATCAAACAGGAAGCCTTAGCTTTGGATTTAGGTGACGACTGGAATCAGAAGAAAATTTCCTTACTGGAACAAAAAGAAACCATTGAAGATCCGCTTCTTCAAAAAATCTCTGAGGTATTAAAAATTCCTGTGGAAGCATTTCAAAATTTTGATGAAGAACAGGCTATCAATATTATTGCAAGCAACTTTCATGATAACGCAACAGGTGTAATTGTCAATAATTACAATCCTATTGACAAAATCATACAGCTTCACGAAGAAAAAATTGCACTTTATGAAAGAATGCTGAAGGAAAAAGATGATATGATGACAAGACTTGAAGAATTAATCAAAACGAAATAAAAAAATCATTGCTGTATTGAGATTGCTTCGCTACACTCGCAATGACTGTAAAAAACAAAAATCCCTCTCATTACTGAAAGGGATTTTTTATAGTTAAGAAACTAAGATTACATATAAGCTTCAATCGGCTCACAAGTACATACTAAGTTTCTGTCTCCGTAAGCTTCATCTACTCTTGATACAGAAGCGAAGAATTTGTGGTCTCTTACCCACTCTAGCGGATAAGCGGCCTTTTCTCTGCTGTATGGTTTATCCCATGAATCTGAGATGACCAATTGTTCTGTGTGAGGAGCATTTTTTAATACGTTGTTTACAGCATCAGCTTCCCCGTTGGCAATTTCATCAATTTCTTTTTTGATAGAGATCAACGCTTCAGCAAAACGGTCAATTTCAGCCTTGCTTTCAGATTCTGTAGGCTCGATCATCAAAGTACCTGCAACCGGAAAAGAAACCGTAGGAGCATGGAAACCATAATCCATTAATCTCTTCGCCACATCAGCTACTTCAATTCCTAAAGATTTGAACTGACGGAAATCTACGATACATTCATGCGCTACTCTTCCGTTCTCGTTTGAATATAAGATCGGGAAATGCTCTGCCAGCAATTCTTTCAGGTAGTTGGCATTCATAATAGCGTGCCCTGTAGCCTTTTTAAGACCTTCAGTTCCTAACATCTTGATGTAAGAGTAAGAGATATTAAGGATTAATCCTGAACCGTAAGGTGCAGCAGAAATACCTTCAATAGCTTCTTTAGAACCGATTCTGATGTTCGCATTAGAAGGAAGGAAAGGCACTAAGTGTTTGGCAACACAGATTGGACCTACTCCAGGACCTCCACCTCCGTGAGGAATGGCGAAAGTTTTATGAAGGTTAAGGTGGCAAACGTCTGCTCCGATGTTTCCTGGACTTGTGAATCCTACCTGAGCGTTCATGTTCGCACCGTCCATATATACTTGTCCTCCGTGCTCGTGGATAAGGTTGGTAATTTCTTTAATGTTGGCATCAAAGAATCCGTACGTTGAAGGATACGTGATCATTACAGCTGATAAGTTGGCTGAATGAAGTTCTGTTTTAGCTTTAAGATCTTCGAAGTCGATTTCCCCGTTTTCAAGGTTTTTCACGACTACGATTTTCATTCCTGCCATGGCTGCAGAAGCCGGGTTGGTACCGTGAGCAGACTGAGGAATCAATACTACATTTCTGTGGTGGTCTCCTCTTGAAATGTGATATTCTCTGATCACCATTAATCCTGCATATTCTCCCTGAGCGCCTGAGTTAGGCTGAAGAGAAGTTCCGGCAAAACCTGTAATTTCTGCTAAGTCTTTCTCTAATTCGCGGATCATTTCCTGATATCCTTCAGCTTGGTTAACTGGTACAAATGGGTGAATAGCTCCCCAGTTTTCCCACGAAAGCGGCAACATCTGGGTAGCAGCATTCAGCTTCATCGTACAAGATCCTAAAGAAATCATTGAGTGTGTTAATGATAAATCTTTTCTCTCCAGACGTTTGATGTAACGCATCAATTCTGTTTCCGTATGGTATTTGTTGAATACTGATTCTGTAAGAATTTCGTCTTTTCTCAAGTTTTCTTCCGGAATGCTGTATCCTTCTTTGATTTCCAGTTTGAAAGTCTGCTTGTCTTTAAACTGAGCGAAAGAAGCCATCAGATAGTTTAATTTCTCTAATGTTGTACTTTCGTTGATCGCAATGCTTACCACTCCTTCTGTGAAGTAATTAAGATTCAGCCTGTGATCAAGCATCAGTCTTACTAATTTTGCTTTTTCCTCTTCAGGCATCGTGATCTTTACCGTATCGAAGATAGGTTCTTCTACTACCTGATATCCCAGCGCTTTAAGACCTCCTTTCAAAGCATTGGCTTTAAAATGGATCTGATCAGCGATATAGTTTAATCCTTTTGGACCATGATAAACAGCATACATTCCCGCCATTACTGCCAAAAGAACCTGAGCTGTACAGATATTTGAAGTAGCTTTTTCTCTTTTGATGTGCTGCTCTCTCGTCTGTAATGCCATTCTTAATGCACGTCTTCCGTACATATCCTGAGAAACCCCGATAATTCTTCCCGGGATATCTCTTTTATAATCTTCTCTACAGGCAAAGAACGCTGCGTGAGGACCTCCGTATCCTAACGGAATACCAAATCTTTGGGT
Source organism: Chryseobacterium culicis (assembly GCF_900108365.1). GTDB lineage: Bacteria > Bacteroidota > Bacteroidia > Flavobacteriales > Weeksellaceae > Chryseobacterium > Chryseobacterium culicis. The sequence goes on from NZ_FNWQ01000002.1 coordinate 1,068,112, forward strand.
AGTACCTACCGCACAGTCGGCACCCATTTCTGCCGGAGACTTTAATTTAACCAAAGCCATCGGATCACAGGCAACTGCTACCTGAAGGTCAAGTTTTTTGTAACCTACAATATCTTCTGTATAATCCAAAACAATTCCGTTCTTACCAGGATATTGTAATAAAACTCCATAATAAGAATCATCAAACGGGTGTGTTTTATGATCTCCTATTACAATTTCGATTTCTAATCCTTCAGCCTTTGTTTTTAATACAGAAACTGTTTGAGGAAGCACAAGGTCCGAAATGAAGAATTTATTAGCTCCCGATTTTTTCTGGTCTTTCGTTCTGTTGTTGAAGAACATGTGCATTGCTTCAGCTGCAGCAGTGGACTCATCCAAAAGAGATGCATTAGCTAATGCAAAACCTGTAAGATCACATACTACAGTCTGGAAATTAAGAAGAGCTTCCAGTCTTCCCTGTGCAATCTCTGCCTGGTAAGGTGTATAAGCAGTATACCAGCTTGGATTTTCAAAAATATTTCTCTGGATTGCTGAAGGCAAAAGTGTATTGTGGTATCCAAAACCGATATAACTTGTATAATCTGTATTTTTTGATGCCAATTCTTTTGAATGGTTCAACATTTCGTATTCAGAAAGTGGTTCCGAGATCTCAAGATCTTTCTCTAAACGGATAGAGGATGGGATGGTTTGAGAAATTAACTCTTCAATACTAGAAACGCCAAGTTTTTCCAACATCGCCTGCTTATCGGCTTCATTAAGGGAAATGTGACGGCTCACAAACTGTTCTGTATTCATTTTTATTTATTAGATTTTGTTTGTAAAAAAGATGCGTAAAATTACGATTTTTTAAGTGATTTCACAACACAGAAAACAAGGCCTCGTTTTCTTAAAAATTCTTAAAATCCAAGGATAAAGTCTTTTTAAATGTTAAAAAATAAAATTTATTATTTCACTGTTTAATGAATTTCATTTTAGAAAAATTAATTTTTTAAGAATATTCGTTTTATTATCACTTCAATTTTCTGGTTTTTATCTTCTACAAACCTATTAAAAACCTTAAATTTTTCACTTACACCATTTCCGGAAGCATTTGTACATTCGTGAAAACAATCACGACCGAGTGAAAAACATCGGTTGTATTGTGAAAAATTTTAAAATTAATATCCCATAAATTCAATTTCAAATGAGAAGATAAATTACAACACACAAATAAAAAACACAGATGACGGAAAAAAGAAAAAGCAGGCCTCTTATGCCTGCGTTTACTACTATTGCATTAATTTTAATGCATGTAAAGACCAATGCCCAGATAGCTATCGCTAATACAGAACCGGATTCTTCAGGCAGGAAATGGTCAGCTTATCTCAAAGGATTTGTACAGGCAGATGCTATGCTCGATTTTCAGGAATTCGGAGCGAAGGACGGAATTGTGGCTCCTTCTATTGTAATTCCACAGCACAATTCTATGTCAAGTTACTTCAGTGTAAGGCAATCACAGATAGGGCTGGGTCTAAAGCAGACAGATAAAAACGGAGACTCTCCGGTTTCTGCTTATGTAGAAATAGATTTTTACGGCCCCAATGGAACTACGACACCCAGATTAAGACATGGTTATCTTCAATGGAAAAAATGGCTGATCGGGCAAACCTGGAGTAATTTCACAGATGCTGAGATCTTCCCGAATATTTTTGATTTTAACGGAGCTAACGGAGCGATGCTTCTTCGGTCCATACAAGTGCGTTACACAGAAAAACTTTCTGATAAAGAGACTCTGTCTTTTTCACTGGAAGATCCGGGTAAAATCAGTATGACCATACCGAAGACCCATCCGGAATGGAAAAGAAAAAGCCTGATCCCTGTTGCAACGGGGATGTATCGCTATGGAAATGCAAGAGATTATGCTAAAATTGGAGCAACGCTCTCTCCTGTTAATTATGAAAATCAGGAAGATGGGTATACAAAGATAGGATTTGGAGGTATAATTTCTTTCAGAAAATATGTCACGAATCTTGATGATTTCAGATTTCAGACTTCATATGGAAAAGGAATTGCAAGAAATAATATTGTTTTGAGCGGAGAAGGCTATGATGCAGTTTTTGATCCTCAAAAAAATACAGCAGAAACGCTAAGCCTGTTCAATATAGTAGGAATTTATGAACATTGGTGGTCTCCGAAATGGAGTTCCGCAGCTTATTATAGCTATTCACAGGTCGGGTCCAGCCCTACAGCCGGGAATGGTCTTATGAAACGTTTTCAAAATGCAGCAATCAATCTTATTTATCAGCCGTATAAGAATCTGAGAATGGGGGTGGAAGGCAATTATGCAAGTACAGAAAATTTTGAAGGAAAGAAAAGTGATGCTTTCAGGCTTCAGTTTTCGACTTCATTTTCATTTAAATAACGCCCCGATTGCAGGTCTAATTTTCAGGCCTGCAATTTTTTATGAAAATTTATTAATTATATTTATTCTAAATTAATATATTTGCATCATGAATATGATTGTCCCATTTAAAGTTCCGCCATTGGCGCCTTACTCATTCAATAATGAAGAGATGTTCTGCGAAAAGAAATCGTGCTGCAAAAAATTCAAAAAAGGAAAAAGATGTAAAAAGTGCCCCGGAAGGAAGAAAATGGCCTAATCAGCTGAAATTTCTGACCAGCATATAAATAGCAATTGCGATTATAATAATTCCCCAGATCAGCATCATAATTTTAGGCTGACCTGTTCTATTGATTCTTGTTGCAGGTTGTGGTTTAAACATTTCCTCTACCGTATTTTTGAATTTTTCAGAATCACTTTCAAAAACCTCAGTAATGGTGATTCCCTGAACTACGGTTTTGTGCAAAAGAGAATTGGTGGCATGAAGCAGAAGCTGAAATTTTCCATCTTTGAATTCTGTGATCTTAAATATTCTCTCTCCATACGGCTTTTCTAATCCGAAAGGCAGCACTTTCACCACATCGGCATTACTCGTCTGCCAGTTGATAATAATCTCCTCCCCTTTTTTTGCATGAATTTTATTCGCTGTGAAGGTTTTAATTGCCGGCGGAATGGTATATCTGAAACTTCGCTGGTGGCTTTCCAAATTCTGGTCGTACGCACGTCTCCTTACTGAATCACTCAAAGTTTCATACGCTTCCTGAATCTCCCGGAAACGATCTGCAAAAAAGTCGTCATTGTCATTTTTATCAGGATGATATTTTAAGGACAGTTTTCGATACGCCTTTTTGACGTCTTCTTCAGAAGCATCCTGGGAAATACCGAGAAAATAGTAGTAATCTTTCATTGAGCATTACAAAAATAAGGATTTATTTTTCTTTGTGTTTGATATTTACGGTAAAATTTTGTTGAAAGTATAGATCAAAAAATCATTGCGAACCGAAGGTGGAGCAATCTTAATACAGCTGATAATCTATCGGTTGGGACGCAAGGACGCCAAGTTTTTTTCAACTACGCGCATATTTTAAGACGCAAAGATTTATCTCCGATAAAATTGTATTTTTCTAAAAAATGAAACCGTTACCCCAGCAGTCCCGCTGTCATTGCAAACCGAAAGTGAAGCAATATCAATTCAGCTCATAATCTATTGGCTGGAAAGCGCAAGGACGCCATGTTTTTTTAGCTACCTGCATATTTTTAAGGCACAAAAATTTTATCTTTGATAAAATTCAATACTGCGCTTGTCATTCCGAACAAAGCAAGGATTTTCAACTCCTTTACAAAACTGTTTTCCCCACAGACCCCACAAACGGGCAGATGACTGCGCCTAATTAAGCTATTCAACACTCCATCAATTAAGATATAAGCACTTTATTTCCTGGAAACCCAATCTTTAACCGGTATAATCCATTCATTGAGAGCCTTAAAAAGAAAACCGTGATTCAGGCCTGTGTTAAGTTCTATTTCTTTAAAATCTTTGATGTCAGATCTCACCAGTCGCTGTTCTTTTGACATGGGCACATGTCCTTCATCCGATTTCTCCGTAATGGAAAGAATTCTTCCGTACAGCTTAAAGTTTTTATCTTTCTCCAAAGAATCATCTTTAAAACTGGCTCCGATGAAAACGAATTTCAGCTGTGGATTTTTCTCATAAAAAGATACATATTGTGCAATATATCCTCCCTGAGAAGTGCCCACCACCGTAATATTTCGGGCCAGAACTCCTTTTTTTAAGAGGCTGTCAATCTGTTTTTTGATTTTTTCAGCATACACTTCCGGATCTGTATCAGCTTTCCTTTTCTCTGAAATAACAATGGTATTTTGATTTCTTAATTTTTTGAGTATGGTTTCATATTCTGCGACTCCGTATTTGGGATGTTTCTCCTCAAAAGAATGATTTTCCAGAAATTTATTATGCAAAAAGAAAATATACTGTTTTTGTTGTGGTTTTTGTGCCAACACAATCATCGAAAAAAAGGATAACACTGCAACGAAAATATTCTTGAACCTCATCATAACCGGAATAGCTTTTTTAATAAAGAAAGAACAAATATAGTTTAAAAAGCTTTTAACGCCTCTGTTTTATGTAAAAATTCCGGCTCGGGAAGCTTCGCTTCCCGAGCCGGAATGTAACAATTTCAATTTAGTTTTTACTTTTCTTATGCTTCCCAGGTATTATCCTTTCTGCAGCATCTTGAATGGAATTCTTTTTTGAATTTTCCTTTCAGTTCCTGATATTGCTCATCATTCATTTCCCTGATCTTATCCGCCAGTCCGAAAGGTGATTTTTCTTTAATTCCGTACTCTTCAAAAATACCTTTAATAAACTTTTTTCTTTGTATTGCTTTTTTAGCGATGAAGGCTACCCCTACCACAGCTAATGCTCCAAGAGCTCCTTTTAATGCTGAATTTTTCATTTTTTCAAAATTTTAAATTTTACTACTTTTTGTTTTTTATATAGACGAATGAATTTAAATTTTACTTTACTACTTCTTTAAAAATTTCAAATTATTCGTTGTTTCTGTTGAAGAATCCTCCTGAGCATTTATTTCTCCATACCTCTTTGAATTTCTCTCTTTCTTCTGGTGACCAGCTCGCCATTTTTTCTCTCATTTTTCTTTCTTTAAAGTCTTTCATTCCTTTTCCGAAATGGAAGCCTCCGAAAAGAATTTTGCTCAGGATCAGTATTCCCATTGCCTGCCAGAAGGTAATGGTTTTTACGCCTAAAATTTCCGGAAGAAGGCAATTCCAAAGCAGCATTACAATCCATGTAACTGCGGCTAAAATTAATGGCGGACATAACAATAAAAAAATCCAACCTTTTTTGTGTTTATGATTCATAACTTTTTTTTCTAACTTTTTAAATCTTCGTATAACTTTCTCAGTCTGTTTCTCAGATGCTTCACAGCATAGTTTTTCCTGCTGATAATGGTTTTGATGTTTTCTCCCTGCTCATCGGCGATCTCCTGGAGCGTTTTGTCGTTCAGTTCATTTTCTACGTAGACCAACCTTTGTTTTTCAGGAAGTTCATCCAATGCTTCAAACAGTTTTTTCCAGATCTCATCCTGAAACATCTTCACTTCAGGACCAGCGCTCTCATCCATCAATAGAATATCCTTGATAGAAAAACTGCCGTCTTCATCTTCATATACAAAATCTTCAAGATTTTCTGTTTTCTTTTTACGGTAACGATCTGTGATTTTATTCGCTGTTACCCTGTAGAGCCACCCACCAACATTTACGATCTCCGAAATATTCGTAAGGCTACTGAACTGATACCACACTTCCTGCAGAATATCTTCCGCATCCTCCGTATTTTTTACTTTCGGACGGATATAAGACATCAGCTTCCCTCCGTAGCTGGAAACGGTCTGCGAGATGATACTTTCTTTCTCTTTCTGTGGCATTGTTATTTTTTCGACAACCTCCATACTGCTATGACGGCTGATCTTTTGGTTTTACTTTAATAAATTTAAAATATTTTTCTCAGAATTCAATTTTTCTTTTATTCATCAATGTTTTTATTTTTTCGCTGATAAAAGATAACAGATGAATGATGAAAATGGTAATGTAACAGATACTTCAATACAATAGTGTTAAATAGTGTTATCAAGTCGTTTTTATGTTCTGTTTTATGCTTAATTTCGATGTGCTATATCATTTTATGAATACATTATTTACCCATTTCGGAAAATTATTGTTTGTTCTGACAATACTGGTTGTTTTTGCTTTTCAGGGATACTGGATTGCTGTAAGCTTTCAGAATAAAAAAGAGGAGATCCTGGAACGTACCAGGTCTGAAATGACCCAGTTATTAGTGGATAATATGCTTAATGATCCTCCTCTGAAACAAAAACTGAACCGGAACAGCAATTACAGGAATAACGCTGCCGGCAGCCGAGAAAAAATTCAGGTTTTTATCCGCGAAAAGGAAAAAGATGTGGTCAATAAAAACTTTAAACAACAAAACACTTCCTTTTATAAAGGTGAAAAACTGGATGTTTTTTTATATCATTCAATTAAAAGTATTTTAAAAAAGGGGCTGAATAAGGAGGCAGAAATCAGCATATTGTATGAAGGAAAAAACATCAAAAGAATGTATCCTGAGAATCTAAAAGCTCAAGATGAAAATACCACCACTCCGGTTAATGCATTGCTGGGAGAAGATACCACTTACAGGATTTATATCGAAAATATGACAAGCCTGGTAATCAGCGAAATAAAAGAAACCATTATCTTTTCCGTGCTGTACATCTTACTTTTCCTGGTGACCATCTTTATTCTTTTTAAGAATCTCATTTTTAATCAAAAGCTGCTGAGGAATAAAGAGATCTTCACCCGTAACATGACTCATGAACTTAAAATTCCGATATCCACTATTCTTATTGCGGCCGAAGGACTTGAGAAATATGATGTTTTAAAAGAACCTGAAAGCGCAAAAAAATATGCTGGTATGATACGGAGAGCCGGCAGCCAGCTCTCCCAACTCGTAGAATCTATTCTCCAGCATGCAAGAGCCGATCATAATACCGAAAAGCTGCCGCTAACGAGTATAAATCTTGTAGATCTATTGGAAGATGTAAAGAATAACTTATCCGGTATGATTGACAAGAGACAGGCGGAAATTATTCTTGTCAATATCAATCAGACCTTTACGATCAAAGGAAACTATGAACAGCTAAGGCTGGTATTTTGCAATTTAATAGATAACTCCCTAAAATACTCTGACAATAAACCACAGGTTTTGATCTCTGCTGAAAAATCAGGAAACAGTATTTTGATCAGAATACAGGATAATGGTATAGGAATTCCGGAAAAATATGCTGAGGATATTTTTTCGCCTTACTTTAGAATTGTTACGGATGATACACATGATGTCAAAGGCTTTGGGCTGGGTTTAAGCTTTGTAAAAAAATCGCTGTTGAATCAAGGGGCAGATATACAGTTTATAAAACAGAAAACAGAAGGTACCACCATGGAAATTAAAATTCCCTCACATGAATAAACCCAAAATATTATATTTAGAAGATGATCATGATCTGGGTGAAATCACTACGGATATGCTCACAAGAATGCATTTCTCCGTACAATGGGTAAACAATGGCATTGACGGTCTGAAAGCTGTTAAGAATGAAAAGTTCGACATCATTATTGCTGATATCATGATGCCGCAGCTTGATGGATACAGTTTTCTCAAAGAAATAAGAGACAGGAATGATCATACCCCACTGATTCTTATTTCCGCACGGGTTTTAACAGAAGATGTTCTCAAAGGATTTTCTCTGGGGGCAGATGATTATATGAGGAAACCCTTCAGTATAGAAGAGCTGAATGCAAGAATTCACAGAATTCTTAAACGTTCTTTCTCTGAAAAACACTCTGCAAATACAATTAGTGTAGGAAATTATGAGTATAATCACAGTACTTATCAACTGACTTATCAGGATAAAGAAGTTATGCTGTCGCCACGATCAGGTGAGATCCTTTACCGGCTGGCTACCAATAAAGATGGCTTTCTGCCCAGGAAAGAAACGCTGCTTGAATTGTGGGGAGATGATCATTTTTTTAATGGCAGAAGTCTGGATGTATTTATTTCAAAGCTCCGGAAATATCTTTCTGAAGACCCCAGAATCAGTATTATCAACATAAGGGCTACCGGATACCGTTTAATAGTGAGCTAAAAACTGCTGCAAGGAAATCCTTAGCAGCAGCAAAACAAGGAGTGAATGTTATTTTTTATAAATCCGTATTTCCCTGGCTTTGAAATCTACAGTAGTGATGTACTGCTTCAGGAATTCATATCCTAACAAACCGTCTATCTTTACTGTGCTTTTCCGGTTGAGATTATCAAGCATATCATTCTCAAAAATAAATCCAAGCTTTTTGTAACTAACGTCCCCAACTTTAAGTGTTTTAATATGTCCTTTCTTCGCTTTGGTTTTTCCTCCTATTCCTGTAAGATCACTTTCTTTAAACCTGATGATGGATTCTTTCAGCTCAGAAACATATTTTTCATAAAGCACATTGGAAGCCGCTCCTGAATCTAATCCCATATGGTATGTTTTGCCATCAATTTCCATTGGAAAAACAGGAATATGCTTATACATTTCAAACGGAATTGTGGCAAGGAGCACACCGTTAAGCGCTTTTTCCTGAGCTAAAGAGGGATTTAACTGTCCGATAATGCTGTAATTTTTATAATCAAACGTTAATGCATACTCACTAAATACACTGTACCCTATTAAGCCTAAAATCTTTTTCCTAGTTAAATGAGCCATGGAAACAGAGAGCATATTTCCTTCAGAAAGGGTAATGCCATCCCAGTCAAATGATTGTATATGGGCAGAACCTGATTTCTTTACTTTTCCACCTACTCCGCCGGCTTCACTTTTATAGGATGAATCATACTCTATATTTTCGGCATCCGAATTCAGTATGAGTTCCGGAGCACCGCTGTCCAGTATAAAGGTACCTTCTTTGCCATTAAGAGAGGCTTGCACATAAATAATTCCGTTATGCACGGTGAAGGGTATTTCAATACGTTCAGGAGTATACTTTTTGACTGGTGCCAAAAGCTTTGCAGATTTGCTGCCGGTACTATCATTTTCTGCAATACCTGCCTGGGCTTTTGTGAAAACACTAAGGACCGTTAAGATCACAACCATAAATAATCTGAATAATATTATCATAACAATGTTTTTTGATACCGCAAATATCTGCAGAACAACTTCTTTGATGGGTTATCGAATAGTTATGTACTGTTAAATAGTGTTATCCAGGCTTTGGTTAAATAAAAAGCGGAAGACTTCCGCCTTCCGCTTTCCTCTGTTATGAGATGAATCGTTTATTTGTTAAAATTTTCTGCAAAGAATCCTAACATCGACTTGTACAGTTCTATTCTGTTCGGTTCTTTTCCAAAGCCATGTCCTTCATCATATTTTACCAGATAAGGAACTTCGAAACCTTTGGCGCGCATTGCCTTTACAATCTGATCGGATTCGTTGATGTTTACTCTTGGATCGTTTGCTCCCTGTACTACGAACAAAGGTTTTTTGATCTTGTCAATCTGGAATACCGGAGAAACTTCTTTAGCAATTTTAGCCTCTTCAGGATTATCAAGGTCATACCAAATTTGTTTCACCATTTCTTTGTAGGGTTTCCAGTATTCTGGGAATGACTCAAAGAAGGTAAAAATATTGGATACTCCCACATAATCCACACCGCAGGCATACAGATCGGGAGTTTTAATGAGTCCCATTAAGGTTGCATACCCGCCATGGCTTCCTCCATAAATGGCAACTTTATCTTTATCTACCCACCCCTGTTCTATGGCATATTTTACACCATCTTCCACATCATCCATAGCTTTTCTGCCTATCTGCTTATATCCGGCTTTCTGAAATGATTTTCCATATCCTCCAGAAATTCTGAAGTTCACCTGGAGGGTAGCATATCCTCTGCTAGCAAAAAGCTGTGTTTCCGGATTGAATCCCCAACGGTCTCTGATTCCCTGAGGACCACCGTGAGGGTTGACTATTAAGGGAACTTTCTTACCCTCCAGCGCGGCTTTCGGTAACGTGATATATCCATGAATGGTCAGTCCGTCTCTGCTTTTAAATTCGATCGGTCTCATCTCAGCCATATCTTCCTCTTTGAGCTGGGGCATCAGATTATACAGAAGCTTGGTCTGTTTGGTTTTTGTATCGTATTCATAATATGTTCCGTAAAGTTTGTCGCTTCCTACTACCACCAGAAGTTTATCATTATTATCATCGGAAGAAACAATTCCAAATTCTTTATCTCCAAACTGAGCTTTTAATTGGTCATCTATTTCTTTATAAAATTTACTTACCGGAACCGTTTCACCTTTTACGCCCTCATAGCTGATAAAATCCAGCTCATAGTTTCTGTTTTTCCCGGCTGTACTAATGGAACTTACATCGTACACAGGATTAGAGTATACTTCTTTAATCACTGCATTTTTCTTCAGGTCATAAAGCACTACTCTAGCTTTATCACTATCCAGATTGGTTACCACATAGGCTTCATCCTTATTTTTGGAATTTTCATTGAATTCGATAATGCCAAAAGTGTCTGACCAGTCTGCAGATTTGATCAGGTTGAATTTTCCGGTCTGCAGATCTTTATAGTAGGTTTTTGTAGTCAGTCCGTTTTCAAGAATACTGTATCCTCTTAAATTTCCGTCTTTATCAAAAATATAATCATCAATAGGGCTGTTGACATCTTTATTTTCATAGAGCTGGGTCATTTCCCCGGTAATGTAGTTGATCCTGAAGGGTTCGAAGATCTGCTTATTGTTTTTATTGAGCGTAACTACCACGAAGTCTGTATCTTTTATAGGAATGATAGACTGTACTTTTACTCCGTCAAATGGTGTCAAATCCTTCTGGTTTCCGCCATCTATGTCGGTAGCATACAAATGAATATTCTCGTTCCCGCCTCTATCCTGCGTATAAAAAAGGCGTTTTTTATTCAGCCAGCCGTAGTTTCTGATGAGGTCATCTTTTTCTACGATGGCTTTGCTAATTTTTCCTGTAGCCAGATCTTTTACATAGACATGGTTCTTTTTTTCCTGATCTTTTTCTTTATAGGAAAGGTATTTCCCGTCAGGAGAGATTTTAAATGCTGAAGCTTTCGGTCTTGCAAAGTAATCTTCCACTTTGTATTTAAAGTTTCCTTTATCATAAGAAATAAGCTTTTCAAGACTGGCTTTGGAAGATGGCAAAGTAGGATCTCCCGGTAATTTGGCTGTAGAACTCTGTGCGTTGGTCATAATGGTAGAGAGTACAATAAGGGCTGTACCGAAAATGTTGTGATTTAGTTTCATAACTTTTGTTTTAAAGGTTAAAGTTATTTAAGCATGTAAATTTTATAATGATAAAAAATACATGCATTTCTATAATAAGACACATTATCCTCTTAAAACGTTACAATAATTGAGCAATTAATGGAAAAAAAAATGGTTATATAAAAAAAAGACAGCCGTAAGACTGTCTTTTATCTAGTGTAAATAAATTCCGAAATACCATGTCCAGGCGATCAGGATCATCTGCATGGGAATTCTTTGATTATAAAGATATTTCATTCCCGGTCCGGTGTAATCGGCTTTAAAAATATTAATCCTTTTCCGGGAAGAATTGATATTGGCTACAAAAACCAACATATAAAAAATAATGAGCAAAACGGCTGTCATCTCACGGATTGCCGGAATCATTAGTCCGATACCCGCAGCAATTTCCAGTACTCCCGTAAAGTATACCCAAAACATTTTTGCGGGTATAAAGTCCGGAATCATCATGGCCATTCCTTTCTGAAATTTAAAATGGGAAAATCCTGTGAATACGATAAAAACAGCCATTCCAAGATTTCCTGAAAATATAAAATCCGGCCTTCCGTGAAACAAAAATGTTCCCAGTAAAGCCAGAATAAATGTTACAAAAATTATGACGAGTAGTTTCATTTTTTAGGGAGTAAGAGAGTAGGAACAAAGCATCAATTTGTAAGCTTTACACCTTAAATTTTAAACGTTGAATTTCTTTACACGGAATCCAGGCTCACCCCTTCTGCCAGGCTTTTTACCAGCATCAGCCCTTTGGTAAAACCTGTATTCATATGGTCCTGCCACTGTTTTTCTACCTGAACCTCGGTATGAAGTTTTGTTTTTCCGTCAAAATCGATCAGAAAATATTTTTCAAAACTGCCGTTCCACTCCATCACTTCTTTGCTCCGGGTATCTTCATTGCCGTCTTTATCTACAGTACCCAGATGTTTGAACACAATCTGATGTGGCTCGTCCAGGCTGTCTATCGTTGAAACCATTCCTTCCCCTTCAGCATTCAGAAAATAGGTTTTCCCGCCAACTTTCCAATCAGATTTCATTACAGATCCTGCTCCGAAATACTTTGTCCATTCGCTGTAGGTTTCTGGACTCCAGAGGATGTTCCATACTTTTTGTAGTGGAGCATCAATTACTGTTTCGTATGATAAGGTTTCCATTTTTTTATTTTTTAAGGGGGTCACTTTGAGAACTGAAATATTCTTATCTTTTTTATTAATCAGACTGAATTATTTACAGCTGATTTTCGGAAAGATGCTTCACAATTGACATGGCTTTTGGAAATTTCTCCTCAAAGAATTGTTTGAATTCTGCAGGGGTCTGAACTTCCGTTCTAAGCAAAGTACCTTCTTCATTTTCTTCAAGAAAATAGGATTCTGTAGCTTCTCCCCAATCCTGAGGAACTTCAACACCTTCATAAATTTCTCCAAGATGCAGAAATTTTATTTCCTCATTGGGAATTACTTTTTCAACTCTGCTGTACATGCCGTTATTTTTAGGATCAAGAAACTTGACAACATTATTTTCTTCAAGAGTTCCTTCATAAAAAGAGCCCTCTGTAAAAGCTGTTGTCCACTGCCTGTAAGTAATATCTGACCAAAGTACACTCCATACTTTTTCCGGTTCGGCATTGATCTCTATTTCGTACGATAATTTTTCCATATTTTATATAAGTATTAAGTGATTGTGATTGGGCTGTAAGGTTTGACAGTAGGAGAATAAGAGCGGTTAAGAGAATTATTGCCTGTACAAAATTTCATCTTCCTCTTCTACCCTCCAACAAAGTCACCTCCGTTAATGTGAATAATTTCTCCTGTGATATAGCTTGCGTCTTTGGAAGCAAGAAAAACATAGGCTGGAGCTACTTCCGATGGCTGCCCCGCACGCTTCAGCGGTGTATCTTTTCCAAACTTGGAGAGATCATCAAAAGCTTCTTTTACAAGAGGAGTCCAGATAGGGCCGGGTGCAATTCCGTTGACCAGAATTTTTTTTTCTGCAAGATTATCAGCCAGCGAACGTATAAAAGACAATACGGCACCTTTTGTTGCAGCATAATCAATCAGATGGTCACTTCCCCGATACGCTGTGACAGAAGTTGTACAGATAATCCTTCCTCCTTTGTCAATGAGTGGAAGAAAATTTCTGGTGAATGAAATCATGGAAATAATATTGGTATCAAATGTTTCCAGGATCTGTTCATCAGAGATTTTTTCCAGACTGCTTTTGGAGGTATGAATTCCTGCGTTATTGACAAGAATATCAATCTTTTTCCATGTTGCTTTAATCTTGTCTGCACATTTTGTTCTGAAAGCTTTCCGGGTAAGGTCTCCTTTAATCAGAAGGCATTTCTGCCCTTCTTTCTCAACAAGTTTTTTAGTCTCTTTGGCATCATCGTCACTTTCTTTATAAATAATGGCGACATCTGCTCCTTCTCTTGCAAAATGGACGGCTACAGCCTGGCCTATTCCGCTATCTCCTCCGGAAATAACTGCTTTTTTACCTTCAAGTTTACGGCTTCCGCGATAATCATTCCGGATAATTTCCGGAAATAACCCTTCTTTAGGAACTTTTGATTTAGAATCTGATTTGTTCTGTGTTTTCATAGGCAAATCTTTTTTATCAAAAGTATATCAAACAATACGCCGAAAATATTTTAAGAATGATAAGCGTCTTCCAAATCCTGTATTATAATTTTCTGCATTTTCATCATTGCCTGTACAACCTTGTAAGCTTTTTCCTGGTCAGAATCATTCATTAACTGGATCAGTCTTTTAGGCACAATCTGCCAGCTCATTCCATACTTATCTTTCAGCCAGCCGCACATACTTTCTCTTCCGCCATCTGCGGTGAAAGTATTCCAGTAGTGATCCGTCTGCTGCTGATCATCGGTCATCACCACCAATGATATTCCTTCGTTGAAATCAAACTGATGATCATAAGAATTATCCATACAGAACAAACTATAATTATCAATGACAAAGTGAGCGTGCTGAATATTTTCTGCCGGTTCCGGAATGTCGTGACCTTCACTTCCTGCTCCGTAAGTCAGTATATTTCCTATATTTGAGTTAGGAAAAGTCCTGGTATAAAGTTCCATTGCTTCTTTCGCCTTCCCATTATTCTGATGGATAAACATCAGCGTAGGAATTATTTTTTGCTCACTTGCTTTTTCTCCTAAGAAAAGCTGCCAGGTTACCCCATATTTGTCCTGAATCCATCCGTATTTCGGGCTCCATGAGTAAGATCCCAGCTCCATTAAAGCTATTCCGCCATCCAATAACTGATCCCAGTATTTTTGAACTTCTTGTTCCGTTTCGCAGATTACCATGAAAGAGATAGAAGCATTTTTCCTGAATTGAGGACCTCCATTCAGAAGCATCAGTTTCTGCCCAAATAAGTCAATATTCATCACAACAGGAGTATCTGCTGTAATTTCGCCTCCAAAAACTTTACAGTAGAATTCTGCAGCCTGTTTGGCATCTCCGTCATACCAGAGACAAGGGAAAATATCGTTATTCATAATTTTACGTTTAATTAAGGTAATGTATTTATATTATTAATTTGCTATACAGAAGGGAAAAAAGAATCCTGTGTCTTTGCAGGTAAACGATCTTCTTACGCTTTGCTACAATGACACTGCAAATTCCCAGCTGTATACTTATTATGCTTCTTTAAAGCAGACCTGATTTTCTTTCATGTAATTCTTCAGTTTCATCATTGTGTTTTTACCAAAACCATGAAGCTGCATGATTTCTTTTTCGGAATAATCTGATAATTTTTCCAAAGAATTTATTTTTTCTTTCTCCAAGGCTCTTCTTGCGGGTATGGCAATCACTCCATGAAGGAATTGCTCTGCACAGTCATAATTAAAAGCATAAATAGAGCTTAAACTCTTTGACATGATAACTAAATTGATCATGGCTAAAAAAAATATTGTTAATGATTCTCAACATACTTATGAAAATTGTTCAGAATAGCATACCAGCCATCCCGCTGCATTTCCACAGAATTTTGTTTTTCCGGATCGAAAATTTCAATGACTTTGGTTGTATTATCATCTATTTTATCGAAAATAATTTTTACTTTCCGTCCGTCATCCATGTGATATTTAATAATCTCATGAGGAATAATTTCGTCATACACCCCTTCAAAATCGAATCCGAAGCTTTTATCTTTCGCTTCCATTCTGTGTTTGAATCTTCCTCCTACAGTAAGGTTATTTTCAGAACTAGGACACTGCCAGGTTTCGTGGGCGAAATTCCATTTCGTGATGTGTTTTGGCTCATTGAAGTAATCCCAAACCTTTTCCACCGGTGCTAAAATTGTAATATCTATTGTAATTGGATCCATAGTTCTGATTTTTAAAGGTTAAATAAAGAGCTGCCCAAAAATGAGCATCTCTCTATTATCATTAGTTAAATATAAGATTATTTTGCATATTCATCATTATAGTTCACCATCCAATGAACACCATATTTGTCCTGAAAGCACCCAAAATAGTCTCCCCAGAACTGGTCTTCAATAGGCATTTCTACGTTTCCGCCATCAGAAAGCGCTTTAAAAATTCTGTCTGCTTCACTTCTGGAATCCGGAAAAACAGACACATAATTGTTATTTCCTACAGTAAGAGTCTGCCCAAATCCCGGTACAATATCCGATGCCATCAAAAGGTCATTCCCGATAGGCAGTGCAATATGCATAACTCTGTTTTTTTCCTCTTCCGACAGATTTTCTGTGCCGGGAGCATTTCCCATTTTGTGAATCCCTCCAACGAACTCACCTCCGAAAACAGTTTTGTAAAAATTGAACGCTTCTTCAGCTGTTCCGTCAAAATTTAGGTATGGATTTAATTTAGCCATGATTTTTAATTTTAAAGTTATAATTATAAGATGTAGTTTCTCCTGTTGAGCCATTAAGGATTAATTAATTTAATATGAATGAAATCGCTTAACGGATTAAAAATTTTTCAACTTCTTTTACGGTAAAGTCTATTAGGCCTGTATCCGTATTTCCGTCAAAATCGGGCATCATATAAGTGCCGTGAGCAGCGGGAAGAATCAGTAAGCGTGCATCTTTTACCAATCGCCACATTGCTGCAGTATGCTCTGGCTTGATAACGTCCTGATCTCCGCTGATAAACAGTGTGGGAGATGTAAGAGAAATCAGGACCTCATCATCCCAGTCTTCAAACGTCTGCATTCTTCCGCAGTCTTTCTCAAAGAGGTTTTCCAGTTTTGAAAAATCCGGATTGAGGTTTAAAAAATTGATTTTGAAAGGTTCCGGCATGGATTCAAAAGTGGCTTCCTGCATTCCCTCAAAGAAACCATCCATCATACCGCTTCTTTTATAAAATGCTGAGGCAACAACCAGCCTTTCAACGATCCCGGGATGCCGCCTGCCAATCTGCATTACGGTACTTGCTCCGTTACTGAATCCCCAGAAAGAAGCTTTTTTAATGTTAAGCGCTGCGAGAAGTCCGGCCACATCATCTGCATCCTGTTCAAATGTTTCCGGGATATCACGGTGTTCGCTTCGCCCGTGATTTTGAAGGTCAATGCCTATAAGCTGAAATTTTCCTTCCAGCCTTGCGATTACTTCTTTAAAGTCGAAAAGGAAAGAAGAACCGCCTCCATGAATCAGGACCACAGGTTTTCCTGATCCATAGATCTCATAATACAATTGGATTCCGTTGACTTTTTTAAAGCCTGTTTCTGTAGGTGTCATTATTAATATTTAAGATTTTCGTCGACATCATATTTCATTCCCGGATAGTCCAGAATTCTGCGCATCAGACCTATCTGCCCGCTTAAATAGTCTTCACGGCCTATACACATTCCTACGAAATTGAGTTTTGTTTCTTTAATGAAGGGAATGTTCATTCCTATTTCAAAAATCTCGTCCAGTTCCTCATCCGTTACTTCATAGAGCTTTTCATATACTTTAGCGGAAATGGCATGAAAATTTTCTTTCAGTTCAGCCAGCGTTGGATATTTGAAGCTTTCATCCAGTGCTTTTCCCTGAAAAAATAAATCGCTGTAAGGATCTTCTTCCCGAAGTCCAAGTACCCAGCCCAGGCCATAACGCATGTTGACAAAATTTCCGGCCATCCAAACAATATGATTGGTTTTATTTTCAATTCTTTTTAAAGCGTCTTCTTCCGAAATGCCGTCCAGAACATTTATAAAGCTTTGGGAATGCATTCTGTAAGCCGGAATAACGAGCTCCATTTTTTTTGATTTTGGGGTGTTCATTTTTAATTAGAGATTAGAGGTTAGCTGTTGGAAAAACGCAAAGGCGCTGAGAATTTACAAACTATGCGTTTCTAAGGCGCGAGGATTTTATCTTCGATAAAATTGTACTGTTCTAAAATAGGATCGAAAACTTTAATTGCTCATTTATCATCCTGGGCATAGCGACGAACTTAAAAATAACACGTTATTTTATGGCTCCCGGTTTTCCTAAGATTCTGCGGAGATATCCCAGCTGTCCGCTGTGGTAAATTTCATGAAGACTTAAGGTTGATATATCTTTAATCATTTCAGGTTCAAAACTTTCAAGCGTATTGAGCTTTGCTTCCAGCTTGTCCTGAGATTGTTTGAGATAAGCTTTTAAATCTTCGAAGCTGATCAGCTTATCTTTGTGGCCCAGAGCAATTTCCCCTCTGTTGTAAAACGAAAATTTCTCACGATCCCAAACAGATTCTTCACCGAGAATATTCAGCAATGGATTTCTGATGTAGATCAGATGTCCAAGAATCCAGTTCATACAATTGGCTTCACCATTGGGAAAAATCATAGATTCTTCATGGGTGATATCCTCAATATTGGCTGTAATCACGTAATAGGTACTGGCTACCTGATTTTTAATGATTTCTATATCGTTTGCGTGTGTTTTCATATGATCTTTTGTAATGGTAATAGATTATTCTGCAGGTATCTGTGAGGCATCTCCATGCATTACTTCCCACTGGTGTCCGTTGATATCCGCAAAACTGTTCTGATACATCCATCCGTAATCGACAGGTTCTCCGTATTTTGAACCTCCGTTTTCAATGGCAGTTTTTACCAAATGATCTACTTCTTCGCGACTGTTTACTCCAATGGCAAGAAGCACCTGGGTGGTATCTCCTTTTGCAAAAGGTCTGTTGGTAAAGGTCTGGAAGAAATCTTCTTTAAGGAACATGGTATAGATATGATCTTTTTTCATCACTACACATATGGCTTTATCATTCGAAAACTGTTCATTGATAGAAAAGCCAAGCTCTGTCCAGAATGCTCTGGTTTTTTGTACGTCTTTTACGGGTAAATTAACGTAGATATCGGTAATGTTCATTTTGTAAATTTTGGTGTTGATTTTTTTAGATTAACTATTCTTTCGGCATTTGGGACATGTCGGCAAAAGTAATGTTCCAGCCATGTCCGTCCGGATCCCAGAAAGAGTTCTGATACATCCATCCGTAATCTTCGGGTTCTTCATGCTGCCATGCTCCGTTTTCTACCGCTGTATTGACTACTTTATCTACTTCCTCACGGCTGTTTAAGCCTACTGCAACAATGACCTGGCTGGTATTTTCTTTGGCAACGGGCTTACTGGTGAAGGTCATAAAATAATCTTCCTGCAGAAACATCACATAGATGGTATCATTCAAAACAACACAGGCTGCTCTGTCATCGGAGAATTGCTCATTAATTGAAAAACCGATCTTCGTCCAGAATTCTTTTGTTTTCTGTACATCTTTTACCGGAAGGTTGACATAAATCTGATTGACTTTCATTTTTTGTAATTTTAGTGTTAAACTGTATTCCAAAATTACCAAGGTGTGATGAAAATCAACTTGTCATAGGGCAAGATTTAATTTTTCTTAGGATGGGAAACGATTTCTTTACGAATGCGGCTCAGGGAAGTATCTGTAACGCCCAGATAGGAAGCAATTTGCTTGAGCGGTGCAAATTGTATGACCTTAGATTTCTGTTCCAGCAGATTAAGATACCTTCTCGTTGCTGAAAGAGTAAACATTTCTACAGATCTTTGCTTGTAGGCAAAAAGCTCCTGGGACATCCATGATCTACCCCATTCCCTGAGATTAGGGATTTTATGAAAAAGTTCCTGAAACGTATCATAATCCAGTCTCCAGCATTCGCAGTCTGTAATACATACAATGTTTTCCTGAGAGGGTACTCTCTGAAACAGGGACAACACCTCGATAATGACTTCATTTTCTGTAAAAAAGTGAGTGGTTACTTCATTTCCATTAAAATCATTAACGTAGGAACGTGCCAATCCGCTTTCAAGAATATAATATTCATTGGCTGTTTTTCCTTCTTCCAGAATGAAATCTCCTTTCTGGAAAGATGTTTTATCGTGAGCTTTAAATATTTCCTCAAGTTCTTCATGGAGGAAAAAGGGAAAATCATAGCAGGTTTCTAAAGCTTTGTTCGTCATTTGGTCAATTTTTTTAAGTCTTTAAAAGTAAAATTTTTAATTGAATTAAAAGCAAAAAATATTAAACAAAGAATATTATCCGTTTACACGAAATCGCCTACCATACTGAAATAAAGGGTATTTATAGATTCTATATTTCTTAAACAGTTATTTAAGACATATTATTTCTGATCTCTTAAGAATTCTACGGATTTTCGTTACTCCCGCAAAGGAAGGGAACGGCTGTTTGCCGATGCCAGTTATCGTAAGCTTTTAAAAGAGACGGGAAGCTTAAAATAGGGAAAGCTGTATGGGTTTGGGAGGATCAGGTTTCTGGGCATCTCCAAATACCGTTTTTCCACCGAAGCGCCATGAATTTTGACGTTCTTCTTCAATCACCTGCTGAATATCAAAATCCGGAGTAAAGTCTTTTTCTGCTGTGGCTACAATCTGATGAAGTTTATTGATAGAGTTCAGCTTATCAGAATTCCCCAGTTTGGATTTCTCAATTCCTTTTCTGAGAATGCTGATACTCTCATCATAGGTATTGACCGGAACGGGGAAAGGATGACCATCTTTACCTCCATGAGCAAAAGAAAACCTGGCAGGATCTGCAAATCTTGATGGTGCACCGTGGATCACCTCACTTACCAAAGCCAGTGACTGCATCGTTCTCGGTCCTACCCCTTCCAGCATCAGCAGATCTTCAAAATTTTGAGGCTGCTGTTCTCTTGTAACATACAAAAGGGCGCCCAGACGCTTCAGGTCAACATCAGAAGCCTGGACATCGTGGTGAGCAGGAAGTATAAGTCTTGCAAAGTCTTTCATCACTTCTGCAGAATCGGTATGGGAAATATCCAGAATTCCTTTTCTGTTTTCTGAAGCTTCACTATCGGTAAGGTTAAGTATTCTTCCTCTTGAAATCCCGTTAATTCCTGTGTGAGGGTTTTCTACAAATGAGGTAATGTTTCCGGAATGCCAGTGGTATCTTCTTGCGGTGCCGTCAGATTCATGCATTCCCTGCTGAATAACGCTCCAGTTTCCATTGTCTGAAAGAATGAAGTTGTGCAGATACAGCTGGTATCCATCCTGAATGGCTGTATTATCTACCTTTGCGGAAAGTTTGCTGGCTCTTACCAGATCTGTTCCGTTTAATCCGGTTTTATCTGCAATTCTGATGAGTTCCGATGGAGTTTCCCGTGAAAATTTTCCTTTTCCGCCACAGATATAGAGTCCAAGAGATTGGGAATTCGGATTAATAGAACGTTTCAAAGCACCCATAACGGAGGTGGTAATTCCTGAAGAATGCCAGTCCATTCCCATTACGGCTCCAAAACTCTGAAACCAGAACGGATCTGCCAATCTGCGCAATACTTCATCTTTACCGTAATCCATCAGGATGACTTCAATTATAGACAGCCCCAGAACAGACATGCGTTCATACAGCCAGGGCGGTACTTTGCCATAGTGAAGCGGTAAATCTGCTGTTCCTGATCTTTTCATCCTGTTATCAAACTGTAAAGGTAGGATTTATTCACTGTATTATTTAATGATCCGGATCATTATATTATTGAATTATGAATTACCGGATAAATCTTGTAAAAGAAAAGCTGACCTCACGCATTTCCTGCTCATTTTTACCGGATTCAAACTGAGCTTTCCGGGCATAGATTCTCATTTTTTGCTCATAATCAGCAATGGCTCCGGATATCGTTGGGTGTTTTCCGTCTGTCAGGTTTTCAGATAAGATTAAAGCATCCAGCAAGCCGGTATTTACCCCTTGCCCCGCAAAAGGAGGCATTATGTGGGCAGCATCACCAATAAGCGTTACAGGGAGGGGGCGGTTATTTTTCCAGGGTTTGTCTAGTGGAATTCTTCTGGCCGGCAGCCCTGCAAACAAGGAAGTTGAAAGAAATAACTGTTGATAAAGCATACTCCAGGATGAAAATCTTTCTGAAAGAAACTGACGGATCTGTTCAGTATTTTTAAAATCTAATGGGCATCCTTCTTTCCATTCTTCGGGCTTTTTGAATATGACGCCATAAGTCAAAGCACCGTTATTACATGGATTGGCAACTAATAAATTACCTTCAAAAGCAGCCATAGGTCTTTTGCCATCACACCATTCAAAAAATTCCGGACAAGTTTTTTCAGGATTTACTACATCTCCCTGAATGATAAAAGTTCCTGTTTCCTCCACTTCAGAATTCGTAACGTATTTTCTGACTCTGGACATTCCTCCGTTGGCGCCAATAACGAAATCCGCAGTGACATCAGGCTTATCTTTAAAGTGCAGCAGCCATTTGCTGTCTGTTTCTTCCATTGCGATAAATTTCCTATCCCAGATCACGGTATCATCTGCAAGGCTGCCAAGCAGCATTTCTCTCAAATTATTTCTGTTGATTTCAGGATTTTCATATTGATTTTCGGGGGTAATTTCTTTTGTAAACAGAATATTTCCCTTCTCGTCAGCAACAGTAATACCCATAGGCAGTGCCTCTTTGTAATATTGATCAAGAAGACCTGCTTTTTTCAGCGCTTTCTGTCCTGTTTGCTTATGAAGATCCAATGTGCCGCCCAAGACCCTTGTATGGGCATTCCTATCTCTTTCGTAGACATTGACTATAGCTCCTTTTTGCTGAAGTAAAACTGCCATGGTTAACCCTACGGGCCCGGCGCCAATAATGGCGACTTTTTTATGATTGAGTACCATAACTTTGAATGTATTTATTATGGCACAAAATTCAGGAATGCAGTTGTATCATGCTTGTACAAATGCGACAAAATCATTGCTAAAGATTTGTTTCCTTTTTTTAGATTCCCGAGCAAAAACGGCAGGTGTGGTACCACTGTACCGCTTAAATTCTCTGCTTAAATGAGACTGGTCCGCGTATCCGAATTCCTGCGCAAGTTCAGCAATGGAGGTCTCCGGAGTGTGCCAAAGACGGTTACGGATCTGTTCGAAGCGCATAACTGAAGATACGTCCTTTACGGTATGACCGGATGATTGTTTAAATTTTCGTTCCAATGTCCTGACAGTGGTGTGTGCTGAATCCGCTACCTTATTTACAGGGATGGCTCCGTTATTTTTTCTCATAGCGGATCCTGCTTTGGAAAGCACAGTATCTTCTTTGCTAATGGTGTGTAATTTCAGGAAATAGTGTTTCACTTCAGCAACAGCTTCCTGTATTTTTCCCTGAATCATAAGAGCGCTCAATACCGTTTGAAGCTTTGCTAATGGATGTTCGAAAGTATGTATTCCGTTTTCTGTTTTTTCGGATGAGAGCCCCAATACATCAAAAACAGCCCATGGAAAACATCTTATGCCAATAATTTCCAATTGTTTTTGCGCGTGAAAAAATGCAGGCTGATTAAGCAGTCCCATGATAAAAGGAGAAGGTAAATCCTGTAGAATTCCGTGATGAGAAATGCGGCATCCGTTTCCGAAATGAAAGATGATTTCTGCATACCCATCTGGAAGCACTGTAAATTCTGACAGTGCTTCTCCATAGTCCCTCCTGTTATACCAAAAGCATCTGATGGCATCTCTTAAATCTTCCGGGACTTCAAATTCCTGATGTATATTAGAAAACATAGTTTGAGTAACTCTGCTTTTTTCGAGATAAACGTTAATGGTGAGACAATATATTGACCAGTTTCTGAAACGGATCTTTTACAAAGAATCTGCGCACGCCCCACTCTTCATTGGTCAGATCATACGTGACTTCAAAACCTGCATTTTTCATTTTGCTGTACACTTCATCTACATTATCTACCTCGATGGAAAGATCCGGAACTTCCGTATCATTTCCTCCCTGACTGGCAAAGCTGATCTGAATTTTGGTTTCTTCATGATTTCCCAGTGTTTTGATCCAACCGTGATCCATCAGAACATCCAGTTCCAGAATATCCTGATAAAACTGATGGGCTTTGGAAAGATCATCCGTTTTAATATTGGCTACGATTCTTTTTACCATTGTCTACATATTTCCATTAAAAAGCCTTGTGAAATTACGTAAAATTTCCCAAGGCTTTTTTTACAAAAATTATTTCTATTAGTTATTCAGTGCAGCAAGAGCAGCATCATAATTAGGCTCATCAGCAATTTCCGGAACCTGCTCCGTGTAAATTACTTTGTTGTTTTCGTCTGTAACGATCACGGCACGGCTCAATAGTCCTTTCATAGGAGAATCTGCGATGGTCACTTCATAATCGTCTCCAAAGCTGCTTCTGAAGTCTGAAAGTGTTTCTACGTTATTCAAACCTTCTGCTGCACAGAATCTTCCTAATGCGAACGGAAGGTCTTTTGAAACATTAATGATCACTGTATTATCAAGTTTGGAAGCCTCTTCATTGAATTTTCTTGAAGAAGCAGCACAGGTAGGGGTATCAATGCTTGGGAAAATGTTGAATACTTTTTTCTTTCCTGCAAAAGTTTCCAGCGTTTTTACCGCTAAACCAGAGTCTACCAATGCAAAGTCTTTTACAGTGGATCCTACAGATGGCAATGTTCCTATTGTGTGTACTTCGTTTCCTTTTAAAGTGATTGTCGTTGACATACTATTTATTTTTTAAGTTTTTCAAATTTAATCAAAAAAGAAAGTTTTCGCAGTCTTATTATGGTTAAATTAATCTTAAAGTGAAAATAAAAATCATTAGGCTGGCACTCTGTTTTCACAAAAAAGGTTTTTGCAGATTATTACCCTCAGAAAGTGAAGATTTCCACGAAAAAAAATACTGTTTATTAAAATTATAAAATCGTTTTCAGATAAATGTAAACAGATACGGAGTATAAATGATGCAGATATATAATTAAAGAAGCAAGGGTCTCTATTTTTTATGGAAATATCTTAAATAAAACAATGATATTTACTAAATTTGTGGAACTTAAAATTTCAAATAAAAAACAACAGTATAATGTCAGACAAATCAAAAATCTATTACACACTTACTGATGAAGCTCCCATGTTGGCGACTCACTCATTTTTACCTATCGTAAAAGCTTTTACAAAATCAGCAGATATTGAAATTGCTGTTCCGGATATTTCTTTGGCAGGAAGAATTTTAGCTAACTTCCCTGAGTTTTTAAAAGATGACCAAAAGATTGGTGATGCTTTGGCTCAACTGGGAGAACTGGCTACTCAGCCTGATGCCAATATCATTAAGTTGCCCAACATTTCAGCTTCTGTACCTCAATTGGATGCAGCAATTGCTGAACTGCAAGGTAAAGGTTTCGCAGTTCCCAACTATCCTGCAGAACCTAAGAATGATGAAGAAAAAGCCATCAAAGCTAAATATGCTAAAGTATTGGGAAGTGCTGTAAACCCTGTATTAAGAGAAGGAAACTCTGACAGACGTGCTCCAAAAGCTGTTAAAAACTATGCAAAGGCTAATCCTCACAGAATGGGTGACTGGGCATCAGACAGCAAAACTGACGTAGCTCACATGAACAATGGTGATTTCTACGGTACAGAAACTTCTACAACATTAGAAAACGCTACAAAATACAGAATCGTTTTTAAAGGAAACGACGGTTCTGAATCTGTTTTAAAAGACTTTGCAGGTCTTCAGGCTGGTGAAGTTATTGATTCTTCTGTAATGAACTTAAAAGCTTTAAAAGCGTTCGTTCAGGAAGCTATTGAGGAGGCTAAGAAAAGAAATGTACTTCTTTCTGCCCACCTTAAAGCAACCATGATGAAAATCTCTGACCCAATTATTTTCGGGGCCATCGTTGAGACTTTCTTCAAAGAAGTATTTACAAAATATGCTGAGACTTTCAAGTCTTTAGACATCAATCCAAATAACGGTCTTGCTGATCTTTTTGATAAAATCAAAGGAAATGCTCAGGAAGCTGAGATCAAAGCTGATATTGAAGCTGCTTTGGCAAACGGACCTAGAGTGGCCATGGTAAATTCTGATAAAGGAATTACTAACTTCCACGTACCTTCTGACATTATTGTTGATGCTTCTATGGCTGCTCTTGTAAGAGGTGGAGGTAAAATGTGGAACAAAGACGGAAATGAAGAAGATACAGTTTGTATCATCCCGGACCGTTCTTACGCAGGTTTCTATCAGTCTGTAATTGATGATATGAAAGCGCACGGAAAACTGGACCCTACCACTATGGGATCTGTTCCAAACGTTGGTTTAATGGCTCAGAAAGCTGAAGAATATGGTTCTCATGACAAAACTTTCCAATTAGCTGCAGACGGAACTGTAGAGGTTCAGGACGAGGCCGGAAACGTTCTTCTTTCTCAGAAAGTAGAAAAAGATGATATCTTCAGAATGTGCCAGACTAAAGATGCTCCTATCCAGGACTGGGTAAAATTAGCCGTAAACAGATCAAGATTATCTGATACGCCTGCTATTTTCTGGCTTGATAAAGGAAGAGCCCACGACAGAGAAATCATCAAAAAAGTAGAGAAATATCTTGCTGATCACGATACAACTGGTCTTGACATCAGAATTCTTGATGTAAAAGATGCAATGACTGAAACTCTTAAAAGAGCAAGAGAAGGTAAAGACACTATCTCTGTTTCAGGAAACGTATTGAGAGATTATTTAACAGACCTTTTCCCAATCCTTGAGCTGGGTACTTCTGCAAAAATGCTTTCTATTGTTCCATTAATGAATGGTGGTGGTTTATTTGAAACAGGTGCCGGAGGTTCTGCTCCGAAACACGTTGAGCAGTTCTTAGAAGAAGGTTATTTAAGATGGGATTCTCTGGGAGAGTTTTTAGCGCTTCAGGCTTCTCTGGAGCACTTAGCACAAACTCAGGGGAATACAAAATCTCAGGTGCTGGCTGATGCACTGGATGAAGCGAATGCTAAATTCTTAGCTACAGATAAATCTCCTGCAAGAAAAGTGGGTCAGATTGATAACAGAGGTTCTCACTTCTATTTAGCAATGTACTGGGCTGAAGCGTTAGCGAACCAGACTGCTGATGCTGAACTGGCTGCTCAGTTCGCACCTGTTGCTCAGGCAATGCAGGAAAACGAAGAAGTAATCAATGCTGAATTAATTGGTGCTCAGGGTAAGCCTCAAAACATTGAAGGGTATTACAAAACTGATACTTATAAGACATATGCAGCAATGAGACCTAGCACAGTGCTGAATGAAATTATTGACGGAATTTAATGCTCCGTTTTATATAAATGAAAAAGCTCCTTTTTAAGGGGCTTTTTTTGTGTAAACCACTCCGGAATTTAAAAACCAGACTATTTAAAACCACCCCGTCAAAAATTCAAAGAATTTTTGACACCCTTCCTCAGGAGGGAAATACTGAGCACATACTTACTCATCAAGGCCGGCGCGTCCCTAATCCCTGCAACCTAACAACTCTCACCTATCCTCCACAATTACTCTCCTGTGTTCTCTCCCCCAGCTGATCATTTCCTGGATGATGTTTCCAAAAGTTCGGCAGTATTCGGTAGGCTCATATACTATTAAAACGGGAGTTTCCGGGTAAACTGTGCGTTTTACCAGCTTATTCAGTTCCATATCTTTCAGTTCTTTGGAAAGCATTCTGGTGGTAATTCCGGGAATGCTTCGTTCAATTTCCCTGAAGCGTCTGTTACCGTTACAAATTGAATTGATAACAGGAATCCGCCATTTTCCTCCAATAAAATAAAGGGTATCCTGTAATGCTCTAAGTTCTTCTGTCTGATCTCTTTCCATAACTGCAAAGTTAAGTGGTATCATTCGTTATATTGATATACTCTGTGATACTGGTAACAAAAGTATACCAATTTCAAATAACTTTGTCAAAAAATTTTACAATGAAAAAATTAAGTAATAAAATAGCTGTCGTAACAGGAGGAAACAGCGGTATCGGATTCGCTGCAGCAAAACAGCTGATTTCAGAAGGCGCAACGGTAATAATCACCGGAAGACGAAAAGAAGCTGTAGAAAAAGCGGCTCAGGAACTTGGAGCTGTTCCTTTCGTTGCAGATCAGGCTAATCTTGATGATATTGATTTATTAAAGAAGGAAATAGGCAAACAATTTGGAAAAGTAGACATCCTGTTCGTCAATGCAGGCATTACAGGAACTCTGACACCGATTGAAAATATGGATGTAGAAAATTTTGATCAGGTGATGGATATAAATTTCAGGGGAGCTTATTTTACGTTAAGCAAATTCATTCCTCTATTAAATGAAGGAGCTTCTGTTATCTTTTTATCTTCTATTGTAGCTTCTACCTATAAACCTAACAGTTCGGCATATCAGGCAAGCAAAGCCGCGTTGAATTCTATCGCCAAAACAGCCGCCGCAGAATTAGCTCCAAGAAAAATCAGAGTGAATATGATAAGTCCGGGTCCTATAAAAACAGAAATAATGAAGAAAGCGGGACTGGATGAAGAAACGTTGAAGAATCTTTCCGGCTATCTTATTGACCAAATTCCCTTGAAGAAAATGGGAACCGCTGAGGAAGTTGCAAAACTGGTTACTTATTTATCAGATAATGAATCTTCCAGCTACGTCACCGGAACCGAAATTGTTATCGACGGCGGCATGATCCTGTAAAAGGTAGATTATTCAAATCCCGGCGGCACAATCACCGGGATTTTTCATGTGTATATTCAGGCTGAAAAATTCCGGATTCGCCTTTTAATTTGTCCAATTCAGCCTGTTTTCTTTTTCACAGCATGCATTACCCGCCTACTTTTGAATCAGAAAAATAAAAGCAATACACATTATGGAGACCGTAAAGAAAAAAAGAAATCCCATTGCCATCGTATTTCTGGCTATACTAGGTATTTTCGGAGGATTACAGCTGTTCAGCAAGCCGCTGGAAGGAAAGCCGGTTACACGGCAAATTGAGGCACCAAAGGAAGTGATCAGCATTCTTGAAAACTCGTGTTTCAACTGTCATTCCAATCAGCAGAACCTAAGCTGGTATGATAAAATTGCCCCTGTTTCTTGGGCTGTAAATAAAGATATCAAAAGGGCCAGAGAAGTGCTCAATTTTTCAGAATGGGAAAAATATTCTCCCGCTGATCATCAGGGGAAAATGTACGCTATTCTCAACATGATGAAAAGCGGAAAAATGCCTCTTCACGAATATACACTGCTCCATCCTTCTGCTAAAATTACGGAGAAAGATATTGAAACGATAAAAAAATATACGCTTTCACTATCTTCAGTAAGCTCCTCAACTCAAAAAAAGATAGAAACACCTCAAGCTGTATCCATTCCGGCATCAACAAAATTTCCGGTTTCCCCGAATGGAGTTCGGTATACTCCTGATTTTAAAAACTGGAAGGTGATCAGCATGAGTACGCTGTTTGATCATTCCATTCGTGTAATCTACGGAAATGATATCGCTGTAAAAGCCGTAGAAACCGAGAATTTCCATCCATGGCCAGAGGGAAGCATCGTGGTAAAATCCGTATGGAAGCAGCAGGAGCTCCCGGATGGAGAAATCAGGCCTGGTAAATTTATCAATGCTCAGTTTATGGTAAAAGATTCCAAGCGCTATCAAGATACCGAAGGCTGGGGATTTGCAAAATTCTCGGGAGATGAACTTCATCCTACCGGAAAAACCGCATCATTTGCCAAAGAATCGTGCATTGCCTGCCACAGACAGCTTGCAGAAAAAACAGGATACCTGTTTGATGTTCCTATGAAAGTGAATACCCAGAGATTAATTCAAAATTTACAGAAAAAATGAAAAGTACACTCCTGATCTTCATGGTAAGCCTTATTGCTTTTACCGCCTGCAGTAAAAAAAATAATGATAAAGATAATGAACTTGTGAGGGTTGTTTTTAACCCGGGTCATTTAAAACTGGTCTCCAATTCTTTAAATCCTAAGAAAAAAACCATGTCCGCTTTGTATGGAAATGAACAAGCACTGAAATCTTTATCCCAAGAAACACGGAAACCGGAGGCCGGAACTGTGATGAAACTGGTCACATGGCGCTATCATGATAATCCTCAGTATATCGGCGGAACCATCACCGGAGAATTGGTGAGTATTGAAACTGTTCAGACTGACCATCTTGGAAATACGTCTTATGATATTAAAAATAATCAGCCCGGAACCTCTCTGCCTGATAAAATGGAAAGAATCCGGTATTTTATGAGTTATACACCATTCAGCAGACCCTAAAAGACAGTCTCGGGATTATTCTTATCAATGTTTACTTTGATAAAGCTGATGAATAGCTGTTCAAATAAAATTCCTGTTTAGTTATTTATCATAATATTTTCGATAAAAAGCATTAATTTAACCTTCTCAAATCAGCAGATTTCATGCAACAGCAAAAAATAAAAATCTCACAAGCCATCATCTGGATAAGCTCTGTTTTCCTCGGTATCTTATCTTCCGTACCTCAGCTGGCTTCTCATCAGTTTGACTGGAAAGAAGCTTTAGTGAATTCGGGAATTACAGCGGCATTTTCTGTGATCATGTGGTACATCAATATTTATATGCTGAACCGCACGAAAAAACGAAGACAGCATATCTCCTATTCAAGACTGCTTTTAATACTTGCTTTCGGGATGGTGATTATGTTTGGACTGGCATGGATTCAGCAGCTTATTCTCTCTCATATTAATTTCGGTCCGGTAATGCTGATGGTTGAGGTAAGAGGAATACTGATCAATCTGGTGTGCTATATGTTTCTTAACCTGCTTCAGCATAATTATACAGGTCAGCAGATACAGCTTGAACTGGAAAAGGTAAAAAGTGATAATCTGGGAGCTCAATATGAATTACTTAAGCAGCAGATTAACCCACACTTTCTCTTTAACAGTCTGAATACCCTAAAGCTGATGGCGGAAACAGGTGATGAAGAAACAGTAGATTTTGTTGTAAAACTTTCTGATTTTTACAGATTTACCCTTGAAAGCAGAAAGCTGGACCTGATCAGCGTTCAGGAAGAAATGAAAATAGTGGACGCTTACCTTTTTCTTCAGAAAGCCCGTTTTGGTGAAGGTATAATCTTTACCAACCTGCTTGAAAATGAAACCGGTTCTACTCTTATTCCTCCCTTTACACTTCAGCTGCTGGTAGAAAATTGCATCAAACATAATATCGTTTCACAAAGCAAACCATTATCTATTAAAATTTATATTGCAGACGATCATATTGTGATGGAAAATCCTATACAGCGGAAAATAAACCCGGAAGACTCTTTAGGCGTTGGGCTGGACAACATTAGGATGCGCTATAAACATTTGCTGGAAAAAGACATTATTATTCATTCAGACGAAAAAATATTTCAGATAAAACTCCCATTAATCCATGAATATCATCATTATTGAAGACGAATTCCGGGCTGCGAAGTCCCTTCAGAATTTAATCTCAGATTTAAAACCGGACTCCAGAATTCTAGGTGTTTACGACAGTATTGAAAGCAGTATTGACGGCTTAAAGGAACTCAAACCCGATCTTATTTTTATGGATATCCATCTTTCGGACGGGCTTTCCTTTGAAATTTTTAAATCGGTAGACATTACCTGCCCTGTGGTTTTTTGCACTGCTTTTGATCAGTATATGCTGGATGCCTTTAAAAGTAAGGGAGTTGATTATGTTTTAAAACCATTTTCAAAAGAAGATATTGCAGAAGCACTCCGGAAAGTTGATGAACTGAAAAAATTCTTTCAGAAAAATGAACTTCCGGATTTGGAATCCATTATCCAGAAAATAAATCAGCCTGCGGGTAAGAGCAGCTTTTTGGTTTTTAAAAACCAGAAATATACAACGATTCAGACAGAGGATATTGCTTATTTTTATATCCATAATGAGATCACTCATCTCGTTACGTTTGCCAAAGAGCAGTTTCCTCTTACCCAGCCTTTGGGACAGGTGGCGGAACAGGTGTCTGACAGGCAGTTCTTCAGAGTCAACCGCCAATATCTTGTAAATTTTAAAGCTATTAAGGAGATGGAGCATTATTTCCAGCGTAAAATTCTGGTCAAACTAACGATTGAAACGCCTGAGAAGCTTTTGATTAATAAAGAAAAAACGCATAGTTTCTTTACCTGGCTGGAGGATAGATAATGTAAGGAAGCTTGAGGCTTCGTACTTGAAGTACTTGAAGGCACTATAATCTATAAAAGTCTTATTTAAATAAATTATAGCCCTGATCGGAATGATCAGGGCTTTCTTTTGCTTTTAATTCTTTAAACTTGATTGCTCATATTTTACGATCAAAAAATATAAACATCAATTCCTTTGGACCCCCAAAAACTTCCTTCCTCCCTCTTCCAGCACCCAGCCTTACATGCTTCCCCTCATAATTTCCGTATTCACCCCGTAATTTGTCCGCTTAACCTTCTTTTGCTTTCTTTTGCTTTCGGCAAGTATCTACTTTTGAATCAAATTAAAGGACATGATACTAAAAAATTTAATCACAGTAAGCGCATTTACCGCGTTATTATTTGCTACTTCAGCATTTATTTATCAAAATAAAGATCAAAAAAGCATACAGCATTCAAACGATGAAAACAAAGGCTTTGCGGTGTTGGAACTGTTTACTTCGGAAGGATGTTCCAGCTGTCCTCCGGCAGATGAGCTGATGGGAAAAATGGAAAAGGAATATAAGGACCAGCCTGTTTATCTTCTGTCCTATCACGTTGATTACTGGAACCGTCTTGGATGGAAAGACCGATTCAGTACAACAGAAAACTCACGACGACAACAAGAGTACAGCCGTATATTAAATTCACAGGTTTATACTCCACAGCTGGTAGTGAATGGGAGAACGGAATTTGTAGGTTCTGATGAAAGTTCAATTAAAAATGCTGTTCAGAAGGCTTTATTTACTGATAAAAAAACAAATATAGAATTGTCGGCAACGATTTCTCAAAAGGATATTAATGTGTCATATAGAACGTCTGCCACAGATCCTAAGAATATTCTTCTTGTCAATCTGGTTGAAAAACATTCTTCCACCCAGGTAGGAAGAGGCGAAAATGAGGGACGTCATCTGCATCACTGGCAGATTGTTCATCAACAAAACCCAATTTCCCTGAGTAAGCAACAGGAAGGAACCACTACATTCAAGCTTCCGGAAGGTTTTTCACCAGACAACTGGGAGGTGATCGCGTTTATTCAAAATGCGAAAACGGGACAGATATCGGGATCAGCAGTGGCTGCATTCAAATAAAATAATAACAATTCAATCAATACTAAAAATTACGGCAATGAAAACAAAAACAACAAAAATCATCTATTGGGCGGGAGCTATTTTTATGTCATTATGGTTTGGAGCGAGCGGTTTCTTTGAACTGACAAAAAACCCTGTAGTCTGGGATATTACCCTGAAGCTTGGTTACCCTCCTCATTTCATTTATATATTGGGTGTTTTTAAAATTACGGGTGTTTTAGTCCTTCTTGTTCCCAATAGATTATTAAGACTGAAAGAATGGGCATTTGCCGGGATGTTTTTTGATATCCTCTTTGCCTTCTTCTCAAAAGTTGCTGTGCTCGGTTTTTCGGCTACTGCTGATGCTGTAATTGCTTTTTCTGTGCTTGCAGTGACATATTTAATGTTCAGAAAATTGTATTCTCCTGAATTGATCTATGGAGAAGCATGATCTTTATAATACTCTACTTTTTTCTTATGTTGAAACATACCCTCACGTGGTACGTGGGGGTATGTTGTTTTTCAGTTTGGGCTAAAGCCGGAGAAATGGATATTATTTATGGGCTATTTTGCGTACGTATTTGTAAATCCTGGTCGGCACATCCCTACTCCATAATCCTTGCTACCTGTTTCTCTAATTCATAAAACTTTCCGGAAACCATTCAAATGCTCCTCCTTTTGATTTTGTGAAACCCAGGCCAGGCCATGGTAAGTGATAGGCAAATGCTCTCATTTTAGAGTCAGCCAGCTGCTTCAGAAGTTCTTTCCTCGAAGCTATTGCAGTATCCAGATCGGTATCCCCAAAATAGCCCCATTCCGGATGAGGGAAAAGAACTACATCAGAATGTATAAGATCTGCAATGTAGATCAGTTTTTCATTTCCTGAAGAAATTGTGGTAACCGTAAGGCCAGGTGTATGTCCGGGAGCTAACTGAAAGGTAAAATGATCGTATAACGGATTAGTAAGATCATAAAATTTCAGCTTTGGCTGAATGGTTTTCAGAATATTTCGGACTGCAGGGATGATCTGATTAAGAAATTCAGGCTGTGTTTTCAATGCGCTGTTACTGAAGTCTTTCATTGAAGCCTGCATCCAGAAATCGTGTTCTGTTTTCGAGATAAAAATATCTGCATTAGGGAAAATAAGCTGATTCTGTTTATCGACAACTCCCCCAATGTGATCCGGATGGGCGTGGGAGATAAAAACATCGGTAATATCTTTGGCAGAAAATCCTGCTTTTTGAAGGCTTTTTAATAGGAATCCGGTTCTTTCATCGGCAAAAATACCCATTCCTGTATCCAATAAGATGAGTTTATTTTTTGCTTTAACCAGCATGATA
The DNA here is from genome assembly GCF_900108365.1 of Chryseobacterium culicis. Classification (GTDB taxonomy): domain Bacteria; phylum Bacteroidota; class Bacteroidia; order Flavobacteriales; family Weeksellaceae; genus Chryseobacterium; species Chryseobacterium culicis. The sequence goes on from NZ_FNWQ01000002.1 coordinate 1,102,265, forward strand.
TTCATAGCCATATCAATATAACTGTCTGGTCTGAAATTGTTTTTCAGGATTGACTTCAATTCTGAAACGGTTCCTCTGGGAGCAAACGATTTCAGATTTTCTTCATGAATGTATCCGTCTGTCAATATAAACAGTTCCAGTTCTCCCAATGTTATTTTTTTGAAACCGGAAAGGTCTTCCCCTGTTTTCGCGTGGGATTTTGGTGTTCCTGCCCATAAACCGGAAAAAGGAATCATGCTTAATGTTCCTGCCAGCAAACCACTTTTTAATAATTCTCTTCTGTTCATAATTTATGTTTTTATTAATCAAAAAAACTGAATTCCCGTCATAGGCAGGAACTCAGTTTTTGTATAATTGTCTTTAGTTATTAACCAGTTTCATAGATCCTTCGGTATATCTTTCACCTACGTTCGGATATTTCTTCAGAATGGCATCAATGGTATCCAGATCTGATTGGGAAAGTTCTATATTGACTGCGGCAATATTCTCTTCCAGATATTTGATTCGCTTGGTACCGGGAATCGGAATAATATCATCTCCCTGATTCAATACCCATGCTAATGCAAGCTGGGTTCCTTTAACTCCTTTGGAAGCGGCCAATTCATTGATCTCATTAGCCAGTTTGGTATTATTTTCAAGATACTCCTGCTGATAGCGGGGCAGTGATTTTCTGAAATCGTCATCCCCCAGGTTCTGTACCTCATAAATATTGGTGAAAAGTCCTCTTGCCAAAGGTGAATAAGGGACTAAAGATATCCCAAGCTCTCTGATGGTAGGTAAAATCTCCTTTTCAACATCTTTCGTAAGGATAGAATATTCTGACTGTAATGCGGCAATAGGGTGAATTTTATTAGCCTTTCTGATAGATTCTGCGGAGGCTTCAGATAAACCTATATATTTTACCTTTCCCGCTTTTACCAACTCCGCCATTGCTCCTACGGTTTCTTCTACAGGTACATTCGGATCTACTCTGTGAGCGTAGTACAGGTCAATAGTATCTATTTTTAATCTTTGAAGGCTTAAATCTACTGCCTGTCTGATCCATTCCGGAGATCCGTCAAAATAAGTTCCTGGAGCTCCGCTGTGGCTTGCTTTACCATCTTTAAACCTGAATCCGAACTTCGTAGCAATAAAAATCTTGTCTCTGTTCGGAACCAAAACTTTAGAAATGAGTTTTTCATTTTCTCCATTGGCATACATATCTGCTGTATCCCAAAAATTAACCCCTAAATCTAATGCTCTGTGCAGGGTATTGATACTTTCCTGCTCATCAGCAGGGCCATAAGCAAAACTCATTCCCATACATCCTAAACCGATTGCTGATAACTGTTCTTCTGTGTTTCCTAATTTTTTAAATTTCATGATAGGTATGATTTAATTTTATATGACAAAATTAGAACATCCGGAAACCAGCCGCGATATAGAATTCAAACGAAGAATTATAAAATTCAAACAATATCCGTTCTTAGGGCATTTGGGGTAACTCCGGTCTGTTTTTTAAAGTAATTGGTAAAATAAGCGGGTTCTTCAAATCCTAATCCATAAGCGATTTCAGCAATATTCCAGTCTGTATGTCTCAGTAAAGCATTGGCTTCCTGAATAATTCTTGCAGTAATCTGCTGGCTGGTTGTTTTTCCGGTGATCTCTTTTACGGAACGGTTTAAAGAATTCACATGGATGGAAAGACTCTGAGCATAATCATTGGGGGTTTTCAATTTCAGAAAAGCTTCAGGACTGTCTATCGGAAACTGTCTCTCCAGCAGTTCCATAAATAAGGAAGCAACTCTTTGTGAAGCATTCTGATAAGGTTCAAAAGTATCTGCCGGCTGCATTCTCATCGTTTCATGGATCATCAGATGGAGATAAGCCCTCAGCATATCATATTTGTGAATATATTCTGACTGAATTTCCGTCATCATTTTGGTATAAATCTCAGAAAGAATATTCTGCTGTTCTTCATCTATAAAGAAAACCGGAGTGCCGCCGATCCTGAAAAGCGGAGAATCCTGCAGGTTTCCCATGCGGGTTCCGTTATGCAGAAACTGATCTGTAAACAAGCAGAACCAGCCTTTCTGATTTTCATCATCTGCTTCCCAGGAATAAGGAATGATAGGATTGGAAAACAATAATGCAGGACGGTCTACTTTGATCCATTTATCGGCATAATGAAGCTTTCCTTTTCCGATGATCAGTGAAATTTTATAATAATCTCTTCTGCTGTAGGGAGTGAGCGGTGAGCAATATTCTCTTGAAAATACATTAAAGTGCCCCATTTTATTGACTCCGATACATTGTGAAGCCAGGTTGGGAGCATTTCTTTCATAAAAACCCTGAAGTGATTCGTGTGATTCCATAGATCAAAGTTATAAAATTCAAACAAATTAAATAATAATATTTCATCACGAAAAAACAAAATGGCTGACAAACTGCCAGCCATTTAAAAGTGATATAGAGTCGATCCCTGGGTTAATCCCAGTCATCGTCATGTCCGTGACCACGGTGTTTATTTTGCTTTTTATAGTATTTCTCCTGATTTTTATAATATTTATCCTGCTGTTTACGGTATTTTTTATAATCGTTCTTGTTTCTGCCGTAAACGATAACCGGATTTTGTCCTCGGTAATATTTCTTTTTAAAGATCAGATACTTCTCCCTCCCCATGATTCTTTCCAGTTCAGAATACCGGTCGCCTCTCCATCTTCCCGGATCCACGACATATACTCTGTTCCAGGTATCATAATCCCGATATCTGTCATTCAGAACATAAATCTGATTGGCTTGTGTAGTAGAAAGCAACAGATCAGCAACTACCTGCTGCCAGTTAAGATCTGAAATACTCCTTCTGTAATCATTATAATAATCCGATTGGGCATAGCTCAAGCTAAATGTCCCGATCAAAAATGCTGTTAATATTAACTTTTTCATTTCACTCCACTTTAAAATTAATCATCATGGTAGAGTCAATTAAAGTGCCAATTCTTAATCACAAATGCCAAAATTTGTTAATAAAAATCATAAACAACTGATTATCTTTGAAGTATTTTCTCACTTTCTACAATATTATTGAATCTTAATTATTTAAATCACGTATAACATATATAATACTCTGAATCACTAAAAACCATTATTAATCAACACTTAGCATCCTCAGGCATCGAAGTTGATGTGTTTTTGCTAAAGCTGATGCCATGATCAGATTCTTTAAAAACAAGTTTCATTACATTTTAGCATCACCATGTTTTAGACTTTCTCTATTATTTCCCAATGATGTTATAAAATTCGTTAAGATTCATCAGAATTTTTGATTCATATTATATAATTTCGTAATTTTAATGAAGAGAACGGGTTATAAGAACCTCTTCTCAATTATTTTTAATCAACCAAATCTTACATTGCTATGGAAAATATAAAGTTTCAGGTATCTCCATATCAGGATGAATTGCAGTTATTGATAGATGATAAGAAGGCAGGTTATATGTCCATTGAGGTTGACGGAAGACTGCTTATTGTATATTATACCAAGCTTGATGAGGAGCGTGAAGGTAAAGGATATGCCAAACTATTGCTGGATGAGCTGGTACGCTACGCAGAAGAAAAAGATCTGCTGGTAGATCCCGAATGTGATTTTGTAAGACAGCAGTTTGAAAATCATCCCGCAAGATATAAAGAAATATGGCATGCCTGATCAGCTTTGCCACCAGGCTGTAAACTGCTGCTCTGACTGATTGAGATCTACGATCTCACCGATCATCGGTGTGAGAACGTTGAGTTTATTATCTTTTCCGAACGCAGTTATCTTTTCTAAAGGTTCATTCCATGGATGAAGCGCCAGTGCGAATTTTGCGGCATGTACCGGGATTATCCGTTCTGCCTTGAGGTCAGCCGCCGCCTGGATAACCTCTTGAGGCAATGTATGAATGTACCTCCATGCTTCCCCATATTGCCCATTCTCCAGAACAGCATAATCGAACGGACCATACTGTTCACCAATGGTTTTAAAATGAGAATCATAGCCGCTGTCTCCTCCCAGAAAAATTTTCTTTGTGGGTGTTATCAGAACGTAAGAACTCCAAAGCGTATCATTCTTCCTGATTCTTCTTCCTGAGAAATGTCTGGCAGGAGTAAAAATAATTTTTATAGTATTTTTCAGATCAATTTCTGCTCCCCATTCTTCTTCAATAAGTGTACTTTCAGCATATCCCCATCTTTCCAGGTGCGCTCCTACTCCAAGCGGTAGGATGGCCATTCCCGTTCTGTCTCTGATAGATTGTACCGTAGGATAATCGAGGTGGTCAAAATGATCATGGGTAATCACCAGATAGTCAATATCCGGTATATCTTCAGGCTTAAAAATATCTGAACCTTTGAAAGCTTTATTGAAGTATTTAAAAGGGGATCCATATGAACTTAAGACAGGATCAATCAGGAAAGAAACACCATCGGTCTGCAGATAATAGGATGAATGCCCCAGCCAGATAAATACGTCCTGATTTTTATCTATATTTTTTAAATCCGTATGAATGGACGGAATTTCTTTCAAAGGCTTCAAAAGGGGATCTTTTTTTCCTAAAAAGAAGTCATAGGCAACCTTAGACATTGAATAGCCTTCCGTAATGGAAGGTGTATGGCTGATATTCTGAAACTGTCTTTTTTTATAAAGCTTCGACTTTCTGATCCGGTTCAGTCGCTCTCCTTTCGGTACACCTCCAAACGCCTTCATGTTCATTACTATCAAAAAAGTAACTGTCAAAATAACTACACTCGTGATAATCCAATAAATCATTTTTCAAAAAATAATGATCAAAGGTATTGACTTTTGTACTGAAATTAAAAAATATTCCATTCTACTCGTTTTTTTAACTAAATTTATCATGTATTAAAAAAAATTTATCAGGCATTTAGGTACGTATTAATTTTAAACTGTCTATTTTAGCACCTTAAAAAACTCAGATACATTGAAAAATTATTCGGTAATATTTCTCCTCGCTATTTTTTCGTCATGTGCCTCTATAAAAAAACACAACGAACAGCGGGCTTCATGTATTCCACCGGAGCAGCTTAAAGAAGATGTGGACTTTGCGTATTCAAAACTACAGCAAATGCACCCTCAGTTATACTGGTATATTCCCAAGAAGGAATTGGAACATAAATTTGACAGTCTTAAACAGACCATTACCGAGCCTTTAACTCCTCTTCAGTTTTATTTTAAACTTCAGCCGGTAATTGCGGGAATCCGTGAAGGGCACCTTTCATTGAGAATTCCCAGAAAGAAATTTACCAAAAGAGAGTATAAAAGACTGGAACACCAGAAAGGAATGTTCAGCCGTTTTGAATATTACATTAAGGGAGATCAGATGTATATTATTCAAAACAGGGATTCTATTGAACATATTAAACCCGGAACTGAAATCTTATCCATCAACAATGTTCCTGTTTCAGAGTATATAAAGAAATACAGAAGCCTGATCAGCAGTGACGGAGACAATACGACGTTCTACCCTTACTTTTTGAAGGATCTGTTCTTTAATTTTTATACCGCAGAAAATGGTTTTGGCAGCAAAGCCACTCTTGAAACCCTTTATCAGGGTGAGAAAAAAACCTACACTTTAACCAGAGAGATAAAGACTGATTCTGACCTGGAAAAGGATAAGGAAATGAAGAAAAAAACCCAGGAAAAGAAATTGAATGATTATGTAGCGGCAAGCAATTCATACAACAGAAGCTTTAAATTTCTGGATCAGGACAGCACCATTGCCTATATCAAGGTAAAAAGTTTCTCCAGAGAATATTCTGATGAGTTTTATAAAAAGACTTTTGCCAGGATCAATGAAGCAAAGGCCCCCTACCTCATCATAGATGTCCGAAATAATTACGGAGGATCACTGTATGAAATCAATAATCTCTATTCCTATCTTGCCGAAGCTCCTTTTACATTAATTAAACCTTCGCAGTTAACGTCAAGAACGGCTCCTCTTCGCACGAATTATTTCAGAAAAAGCAACCCTTTGGAATATGCACTAAAAAGTATTGCGTACCCGAGCTATTTTTTTGCACAGACTTTCAGTACGTATAAGAAAGACGGAAAAGTTTTCTATAAAATGAAAGCCGATAAACCCACAAAACCGAATAAAGCAGCGTTTCATGGAAAAGTTTTTGTACTGATCAATGGCGGAAGCTTCTCAGCTTCTTCTATTATTACAGCGAAACTTAAGAATGACAAAAGAGCAATTCTTGTAGGCGAAGAAACCGGGGGTGCCAATGACGGAACAGTCGCAGGTTTCTATTCGTACCAGAAGCTGCCCAATTCTGAAATCAGATTTCCGATCGGATTACTTTTAGTACAGCCTAATATCAGCTTTTCAGACTCCCGGAGAGGCGTGGTTCCCGATGTAACTGTTACTGAAAGTATGCAGGACATTATTGATAAAAAAGATCCCCAGCTGGCTTGGATAAAAAACGAAATTGCTAAAGAAAAAGAAAATAAGGGACAGTATTGAATATAAGTTCGGCGGGCTTTCAGCCCGCCGAACCTTTTTTATCTTCTTAATTCTTCCAAAAGATCTTCAATATGTTGTATATATCTTCCGTAATAACGATGGTACCAGAACTTTCCGACTACATAAAGCAAAAACAAACCTATGGTCACAGTTCCAATTAAAACGACTGCAATTTTAAGCTCACTCAGAGGATGCGGCCACGGGATAAATTCAAGGACAATAAGGATTTCGCAAACCAGAAAGGGGGCAAAACTGATATAATAAGAAAGATAATACTGTTTATTAAGGTTCAGCTGCATCACCAGATCTTTCAGAGAATCATAGGTTTTTGGTGCAGGATTACTGATATCATTATACAATTTAAAAAATTTGCTGAAAAAGAAAACGGTAACAATCAGCATGGATGCAATCAAAACCGTTATGTACAGTTGAAGCTTGAAAGGTCTGCATACAGAGCACACCAGAAAGGCAAAAACAAAGATTCCTATCATCCACCAGAATTCCACCCGCATGTTTTTGCGTATTTTTTCGAGGGGAAGATTCAGTTTATTTCTCTGCTCAAGGCTTATTTCAGGAGTTTCCTCCACAATATCTTCATTCCATGTATTTTTGAATTCGTCTATATTCATCGGGTTGCGGATTTTTAATGTTGGTTAATTTTTATTTGGCTTAAGATATCTTTAAGTTTATTTTTTGCCCGGTTCATTTTAACCCTGGCATTCACTTCAGAAATTCCCATCTGCTCTGCAATCTGTTTTCCAGAAAAATCTTCAAGATAGTAGAAGATAAAAGCTTTATCAATAGGATTAAGCAGATGAATTGCGTTATACATTGCTCCAAGGCGTTCTTCTTTACGGTAGTCATAATCTTCCTGAACAATAATCTGGTTAGAAAAATCTTCATTGGCAATAAAGTTTCTGCGCTTTTCGGACTTCAGGAAAATAATGGCGGTATTCAGAGCAATTCTGTATAGCCATGTAGAAAATTCGCTTTCACCTCTGAAACCGGGGAATGCTTTCCAGAGCTGATAGGTGATCTCCTGAAAAAGATCATCACGATCCTCTTTTTCAGTCATGTACATTTTAGAAATCTTAAAGATGATTCCTTTATGCTGTTCAATTTGACGTATAAACTCTTGTTCTGATGAGATCATAGGATTTTACTCTATAGAGTTAGTTTTCGTTTAAAAAAATTGTTACAGTATTTTTACAAAGAAATAAAAAAAACCCGGCAGAAATACACTGCCAGGCCTCATTATGTGTTTTTAATGGTACTATTTTCTCAGAATCGTCTTTTTTCCGAAATCATTTATATCGAATCTTATCTTCAAGACTTTTACAAAAATTATCTTGTCTGATGTGAACAGTTAGTAGGAAAAAAGTAAATATGTTACATCAAAAAATAGAAAAACCTGATATTTTTTCATATCAGGCTTATATTGGTAGTAAATTCTTTTATTAATTTAAATCTAAGAAATCATCTTTTTCAAGATAATGGTTCAGTGCTTCTATAAGTTGGGAAGAAGTAACGTCAGCGCGCTGTCTGAAAGCAAGATCCACCACATCCTGAATATTCTCATCAGAGCACAAATAATTAAGCTTGTTGTGAAAAACAAAATCAGGCAAGACTTCATGATCACTTTCACCAATATCCAACGGATCACCAACAAAAATTTTCATTTCAGGTTTAAATGCATCGGTTGAAGAATAGACCGCGTAATTATATTCCGGGTCAAAAGAAGCTTTCCTGTCCTGCTTGGTCTTTACAAGCTCCAGGAATTCTTCTATAGAATACACCTGGTTTTTAAAATCATCCATCTGATATTTTTTTACAACTCAATTTTTTAAAGATAGAAATTTTACAGAAAATAAGATAATGCTAATTCAGTTTATTTAAAGCCCTCTGCAAAGATCCGATATCCAGAAAACCAAGCTTGGCTCCTGCAACAATGATTATCAGAAGGACAGCAGACAGAAATGCAATGATCACAAAATACATGGATACAAACCAGATAACCGTATTCAGGATGTTTCCTTTAATTCCCATTCTATTCATCAAAAACTTCTGAGAGCGCTCAAACCATGTTTTTCTCTTTTCAATTACCGGGCTTACTTCAAGCCCGTTCAGTTCGTCTACCACACGCACTACATCATCAATATACCGGCCGTACATATAATAGATCCAGTACCTGATAATAAAAGCAATCAGCAGCAGCGTAATCAGAACACTTACGCCGAAAATTGCCAGATTATATTCCATATCAAAATGAAAATTGATCTGGATCAGAGAAAGAAGAAACCCAAGAGGAATATAAGAGATATAATAGGAAATATAAATTTCTTTAGAGATCAGAAGCTGCGTTTTAAGCGTAAACAGATCATAATTCGTATTGATGCTGTTCTTACGGAGAAGCCTGTATAATTTCAGAAATCGGGAATAAAAGTAAACAATAATAGCAACGGTAAGAATGGTAACAAATAACGAAATCGTTTTAATATTAGAATCCTGAGAGGCAAACGGAAAGCCTGTTAAAAGTAATGGAAGCGTAAAGATCATCAGCCAGAATTCAGTCTGCATATTCACTTTCAGCATTTCCAACGGAGAATGTATTTCCTTCTGTTTTTCCAGAGAAATTTCAGGGGATTCCTGTCCTGTATCTTTATTCCAAAGTTCCTTAATGTTTTTTAGCTCCATTGTTGTATCAGTTAATTCGAATCTTTTTCCAGCCGGGTAATGATGTCTTTCAGTTTTTCCTTTGCCCTTTTCAGCTTCACCCTCGTGTTCACTTCCGTAATTCCGAGCTGAACAGCAATTTCTTTACCAGAAAACCCTTCCAAAAAGAAAAAGATAAGAGCTTTGTCTATGGGGCTCAACTGATGAATAGCTTCATACATCCGCTTCATATTCATATCATCCGTATCATTATAAGGTTCCTGCCTGGCATTCAGCCTGTCTACATTTTGATTCTGTATAAAACTACGTTTTTTTTCACTTCTCAGGAATACAATGGCCGTATTCAGTGCAGTTCTGTACAGCCATGTGGAGAAATCACTTCTCTTTTGAAAATCACCGTATGATTTCCAGGCCTGGTAAATGATCTCCTGATAGAGGTCATTCTGATCGTCCTTATTATCCATATACATTTTAGAGATCTTGAAAACCACCCCTTTGTGCTTTTCAATTTTCTCTAAAAATTCTTTTTCCGGTGAAGACATGATTTACACACTGATCCTTAGATGATTTTTATAAAAAACATCATCCTATTATAACACAAACTATAATTTCCGGTATTAAGTTAAAAAAATCCTCAAAAAACCAAGCAGTTTATTGAGGATTTTTATTTATGTTAAATTCGGTACCAGTCTGAATCAAAAAATATAATCAGTACTTAAAAAGTTGGAATCATGTTCCCTTACAATGGTATTCAGCAGTTCTTTGTTGGAATCCGTAAGCTTTGCAGCCACCAGAGAACGGATCGAGAATGAACGCAGTGCATCAAAAACAGAAAGCGTACCCTCTGCACTGTCTTTTCTGCCTGTAAAAGGAAATACATCCGGACCTCGCTGCGCCTGGCAGTTGATATTTACACGGCTTACAAGATTCACAAACGGATCAATCAGCTGGGCTACCTCCTGAGGATCTTCACTGAAAATACTTACCTGCATCCCATGCGAAGCATTCACCTGATATTCTATCGGCTCTTCGATATCTTCAAACGGAACTACAGGAATTACCGGACCAAACTGCTCCTCATGATACAGCTTCATATCACTGTTTACAGGATAAACAACGGCCGGAAACACAAATGATGCGTCTGTATATCCTCCGTCCTTATTCAATACTGCGGCACCTTTCTGTAAGGCATCATCTATGCATTCTTTCAGATAACCCGGCTTATTCACTTCCGGAAGTGGTGTTACTTTTACATCTTTTTCCCATGGCAGTCCGCCTTTTAACGCAGACACTGCAGCACTTAGTTTTTCCGTAAACGCTAAAGCTACTTCTTTCTGAACAAATATCAGCTTAAGTGCTGTACATCGCTGTCCGTTGAAAGACAAAGCTCCCAGAATACATTCGCTCACCGCCACATCCAGATTGGCGTTTTTGGTAACAATAGCTGCATTTTTGGCATCCAGACTCAAAATAGCCCTTAAGCGGTTTACCTTCGGGTGCAGTTTTTTCAGTCCGTTGGCTACCTTGCTGGATCCAATGAAAGCGAGCACATTCACTTTTCCGCTTTCCATGATCGGGGTGATAATTTCGGATCCTTTTCCGTACAATGTATTCACAGTTCCTTTCGGGAATGCTTCTTTAAAGGCATTTAGTAAAGGATAATGAGCCAGCACACCATGCTTTGGAAGTTTAAACAGAATGGTATTTCCCATAATCAAAGCTGGAATCAATGTTGTAAAAATCTCATTCAGAGGATAATTGAACGGTCCCATACTTAAAACCACGCCAAGCGGAGCTCTTCTGATCTGCGCAATGGTTCCCTCTGCCTGCTGAAAGCGGGAAGACTCCCTGTCCAGATCCTTCAGTGCATCAATAGTCTGGTTGATATAATCTACGGTACGGTCAAATTCTTTGGTAGAATCTGCCAGCGTTTTTCCAATTTCCCACATCAGCAGTTTGATGATCAGGTCTCTTTGCTGAATCATCAGATACACGAATTTCTGCATGCATTTAATCCTACCTTCTACAGACATGGTAGGCCACTCGCCCAGCCCGTTATCATAGGCTTTTACACAGGCTTCCAGAACTTCCATCGCCTCATCCGGACCAATATTCGGGATGCTGCCCAAAAGCTTTCTTTCCAATCCGTTTTCTGTAGGGATGCATACAGGAGAGTAAATTTCGGTGACGTCTCCCTTCCACTCTACCAGTTCTCCATTCAGAAGATACGTTCTCTGGTGGATGACCGGAACTTTATACTCTTCCGGAATTTCGTTTTCTGCCTTAAAAATGTGATGAAATGATGCTGTATTTTCTGAACTCATAAATCTTTCTATTTTTTTTATGTGATAAGTTTGAGATTGTTTCAAAATGTAAATTATTTGACTTTCGTCAGAATGACACCTTTGAAACAACCATGTTTTGTAAGATAAAGGTAGAGTTAAAATATCTTGAAAAAAAGATTCTGACAATAGATTTGATCTATTTGAATTAAAATTAATCTCAGCTCCTGAAAAATGAATAATTTAGCTTAAAAATAAATTTCATGTTTTCAAAATTAGTTTGCAGCACCCTGCTATTCTTTTCTGCAGTGGGCTTTGCTCAAAAATCTAAAGCCATCAATACTGTTTTAATGGGCGGAAAAGAAGTTCATACGTACGCCAAACTGCCGGCACTCAATAAACCGGCTCCCAAATTTACCCTTACCGATGTGAATATGAATGATCAGACACTGGATTCCTATAAAGGAAAATATGTGATCCTGAATATCTTCCCAAGTGTGGATACCGGAGTATGCTCTGCATCTGTACATCATTTTAATGAGGAGGCAGGAAGTCTGCCCAATACGGTAGTACTTTGTATTTCTAAAGATCTGCCATTTGCACAGAAAAGATTCTGCGGTGCCGAAGGGATCAAAAATGTAGTGATGCTTTCAGACTTCCGTTCAGATTTCGGATGGAATTATGGTGTGGAACTGATAGATTCTGCCATGAAAGGGCTTCTGAGCAGAGCCGTTGTGGTGATAGACCCTTCAGGAAAGATTATCTATGAAGAGCAGGTGCCTGATATTTCTCAGGAACCGAATTATGAAGCAGCTATTGCCGCTGTGAAATAATAAATGGCTTAAAAAATAAAACTCAGCGAATTGCTGAGTTTTTTATTGGTGTTGGAAAACGCAAAAGCCCAAAATAATAGTAAAAACATTCTCTATAAGGCGCAAAGATTTTATCTCCGATAAAATTTCACAATACCACTGTCATTACGAACCGAAGGTGAAGCAATCTCAATGTTTTCTCACTGATGAAAATAAAGATCTGTGAGATCAGTGAAAATCTGTGGGAGAATAAAGAACCTTAATTTATTTCATATTTTTTTCTTTTTAGTAGTAATCACAACTACTCCATCTCTGGCCTTTTCACCGTATTTTGCAGATGCAGCAGCTCCCTTCAGTACATTTATTGTTTTTATCTGATTAGGATCCAGAGTTTTTACTTTTTCATAATCACTGATTTTTCCATCAATTACATAGAGTGGCTTATATACCATTGCTTTGCTTGAAGGAGCTCCTCCTATCGTGTAAGTATGGTTGTCAGCAGTGTTTTGAATTACTGGAGGAGAACTAATTACCTTTCCCAATGGCATTCCTTTCTCCATAGTGATAACATTACTTTTGGTGGCACATTCCTGTGCATTGATACTTATGATACCTCCTGTTGTCAACATAAAACCTACGGCAAACTTCACAAAAAGGGAATTGATATAAGAATAATGCAGCTCCCTATTAAGCTGCGATGGGTAAAAAACTCCACATATTTCCTGCGAAGAATTACTAAAAACCTTTCTAATCTCATCATCCGAAGCTGTTCTGAAATCTCTAACCGTTTTGGAACAGACCGAGCAAAATCTTCCTTTCTCATCAGGTGTCATGGCGTTCCAGTTTTCATGACAAGGTTTGGGTATGGTTATTTTCATAGGATATCTTTTCTTATAAAGATGCACAGTGTTGGAAAAAGGTTGGAATATATAATATATATAAAATAAATATAAATTGATAACGCTTCACTTGCTGAAAATCTTTGATTTTCTTGCGCCTTAAAAATAATACGTCACCTAAAAAAAACTTGCGCCTTTGCGTTATTCAAAAAAAAAAAATGTCATTAAATATTCTTGCCCTTACTTCAAAAAAAGTTGCACCTTCGTCATTCTCCAACAAAAATTTTGCATATTTGTAGAAAATACGGGTCATGCAAAAAGAAAAACTACGTAACGCAAGAAAAAGAAAAGGCTTCACACAGCAGCAAGTAGCTGATTATATTGCTACAGATGTATCCAACTACAGCAGAAAAGAAAGCGGAGATGTTGCCATAAGAAAAGAAGAATGGGAAAAAATTGCCCGTTTCCTGGAAGTTCCTGTGGAAGAAATCTATGAAGAAGAAGATGGTAAACAGATCAATAATTTTGAAAATATTACGTCCAGTAGTGGTTTTGGAAATAATATTCAGGGGAATTACTACTGTAATGTACCAGAGTTTCTTCTGGAAAACCAAAGAGATTATATAGAAATTCTGAAAAAAGAAAACCAGAGATTACAGGAGGAACTCAATGCTCTTAAAAAGAAATAATTTAGTTTTCAACGTAATCGTTCAAAATAATAAAACTCAGCATACAGCTGAGTTTTTGTTTTGTAGTTGAGTAGTTAAGAAAACGCGAAGGCGCAAAATAATAGTAAAAACCTACTCTATAAGGCGCAAGATTTTATCTCCGATAAAATTGATAACGCCTCTTCACTTGCTGAAAATCTTTGATTTTCTCGCGCCTTAAAAATAATACGTCACTTAAAAAAACTTGCGCCTTTGCGTGCTTCAAAAAACAATGTCATTAAATATTCTTGCCCTTACGTCAAAAAAAGCTGCACCTTCGTCATTCTCCAACAAAAATTTTGCATATTTGTAGAAAATACGGGTCATGCAAAAAGAAAAACTACGTAACGCAAGAAAAAGAAAAGGCTTCACACAGCAACAAGTGGCTGATTATATTGCTACAGATGTATCCAACTACAGCAGAAAAGAAAGCGGAGATGTTGCCATAAGAAAAGAAGAATGGGAAAAAATTGCCCGTTTCCTGGAAGTTCCTGTGGAAGAAATCTATGAAGAAGAAGATGGTAAACAGATCAATAATTTTGAAAATAACACCAATAGTAATAATATTGGAACCTTAAGCAACAATGAAATTGGAACAGTAAGTGGAAATTATTATTGTAATATCCCTGAGTTCCTTCTTGAAAGCCAAAGAGATTATATAGAAATTCTGAAGAAAGAAAACCAGAGATTACAGGAGGAACTCAATGCTCTTAAAAAGAAATAATATAGTTTTCAACGTAATCGTTCAAAATAATAAAACTCAGCTATATGCTGAGTTTTGTAGTAGGTTTATAAGTATAATAGAGACTTCTACGGAGTGACAAGCTTGTGGCTTACTCTCTATGAAAAGTTAGGTTCTTACTGCTTAGCTATATTATTATCACCGTTTTCTCTTTCCAACGAAGAGTTTTTAGCAGCTTTCACCATCTCATTGGTATCACTGTATAGTATCTCCCAGCCGGGAACCGACTTCATTGCTGTGAGAAGATTAAGATAATTTTTCAATGTTTTCTCCAGGTCTTTGCGGATAGCACTGGCACTTGTCATCTGACGAAGATCGGCATTAGCTCCCGCCTGCTCTGCAAACACAATCTCAAAAGCATCCTGTTTAGCTTTCATCTCTGCAAAGGCCACATCTAGAAAAAGAAGTGTGATCTTCTGTTTGTTTTCTGTAGTTTCTAATGTTTCTATAAGCTTCTTCATCTGAGCGGTTTGTGAAGAATAACTCAGCCTGTCCAGGTTCAGCCCAAAAGTTTTGAATACTCGGTAGAGGTCCTCTGCCTGCTGATAGTTGACTGCAGAAGGCAGTTTACGATAGCCGTTCAGGAAAGATTTCAGATTGGCATATGCCGTATCTCTTTCGTGATCGGCAGTGGCTACGTCTTTTCCTTTTCCGCTGTAGACCTGCTTTGTATACACCTTATCGTATTCCGTATAGGAAGATGCCAAAGCGCCTACAAGAGGATGATTGTCGATAACAGAATATTTTCCGGATTGGGCATTAGAAAGAATTCTCTGAGCTAAAGTCGCAAGATCTTTAGTGCTCAGCTGTGTGAGGGCAATTTTCATTTTTTTGTGTTTTTTGGGATTAATAAATTAACGCTCAAATATAGAAAAAAGTTGTTGGGTTACAACTATACTTGCAACAAACCTCCCAACAACTTGGGAGCTTGCCCCCAACCTGCAGGAGACTTCACAAGTTCTTGGGAAGTTTCAAACGTGCTTGTTTTTAATAATCGGAGGACTTGGGAGGTTTGTTTCACCATTGTTTTAGACTTCCGGAGGGGTTGGGAGGTTACAAACGAAGGTGTTTTTGGGGTGGGAAGTTTTGGGTTACGGGAAACCGTAAGGTTTTAAACTTAGTGTTCATTATATTTGGAAGTTATATTAAAAAATATATAAAATGAATGAAAAATTTCCACTCTTAAACAAAGTATTCTCACCTTCTTCCCCTATAAAAAAATCTGATTTTTTTTCTGGTAGAATAACACAAATTGATAAAATATGTGATGTAATTAATGAGGATGGACAACATGCAATTGTATATGGTGAACGTGGTGTTGGGAAAACATCTTTCGCAAATATTATTTCCGAATCATTAACAAATGTTTATCCAATTAAAATTACTTGCAATAAAAAAGACACTTTCCATACTCTCTGGAAGCAAGCATTTAATGAAATTCAATTTTCTAAAACAATTACAGGACTTGGATTTAAACCAGAAATAAAAAAAGAACTTATTAATTTTGGCCACACGTTGGATATTAACTCTCCATATTTTAATAATGATATTATAAAATGTTTAAATTCCTTTCCAAATAGATTCTTATTTATATTTGACGAGTTTGATAATATTGAAGATTACAAAACTAAATCTGACTTTGCCGATTTAATTAAAGCATTTTCTGACAACAATATTAATACTACAATCGTAATTGTTGGAATAGCAGATGACATTGTTGAACTAATAGGGAGTCACCCCAGTTTAGAAAGGTGTTTAAAACAAATTAAAATACCTAGAATGTCAGATAAAGAATCTGCTGAAATTATTATAAAGGGATTAACCAAACTTGAATTAACAATATCTGATACGGTAAAAAATAAAATAATTGAATTTTCATCGGGCTTTCCACATTATATACACTTATTATGTAAATACGGAGCAAGAGAACTTATTGAAAATGAAAAAAAAGATTTTGGAGAAGCCTATCTCACTATTGCTATTAGAAAAGGAATCGAAAACACAAACGAGAATCTAAAATCATCATTTAGAATTGCCACCATAAACAATTCAACATCAGATAAATGGATGTTAATCTTATATGCCTGCGCTCTGTCTCCTTTGGATAAATACAATTGTTTCGAGAGAACAAAAATTGTTGAGTTATACAATGTTATTAGCCACAAAAAAGTAAATGGAAATTCACTTTCATATAATCTAAAACAATTATGTAACCCAGAAAGAGGTGATATTTTACAAAAAATTGGCAAAGGGCTACATTCACGTTACAGATTTACAAATCCTATGATGAGAGCTTTTATTAAGCTAAAAATCAATAGCATATAAAATATAGGATCAATTATCAAGCAAAACAACATCATCAATAGCATCGGGCTTTAGCCCGATATAAAAAAGAAAAAATACCAAAGGCTTTAGCCAAAACTTAATTTTAAATTTCGGCTAAAGCCAATTATATTACGCACAAAAGAAAACGGGCTAAAGCCCGTTTCTATTGATGCTAAGATTCTACTATCACCGCTCCATCCTTCAAAATCATATACGCCTGTCCTGTTTCTGCTGAAATATTTTTCAGATCCTGCTCATCAAACACCTTCGGAATATAGCATTTATAATGTGCAAACAACCCATAATGGATGGGTACCAGCTTTTTGGCGTGCAGAAGACGGGCTGCAGCAAATGCTTCTTTCAGATTGAGAGAAGCGGGAACTGGGCTGTATTCTAATCCAATGATCTCAAAATTTACTACTACTCCATTTACGGGTAAGAAGGCGTAATCTATATTGGGGTTTTCTTTTCCAAGCTTCCAGAATTGGTTGTGCCAGATGGTATCTCCCCCATGAAAGATTTTGGTCTTTCCATCATCTACAATCCAGGAAGACTGTATTTCTCCCACTCCATCCATCGCAAATACGGGTTTGAAGGTGATATTGTTTTCGGTGAAGGTTTCATCAAGATCCAGCACAATGATTTCTATATCCTGTATCAGTTTTTTTACAATGGATTCCAATCCTTTGTATACAATTAGTTTTCCGTCTTTCTTTAAGCATTTACGGATGACTCCTTTATCAAAATGATCAAGATGAAGATGGGTAAACAGGATATAATCTGCCTGTATATGGTCTGAGAATTCTAAGAGAGCATCTACAGCATCTCCCAAAACGGGCTTATAGTAGGAGAAGTCTTCTACGGCGTCTATCAGGATGGTTTTGTGATGCGTAGTAAGGCGGATGCCTGCCCAGTTGAGTTTTTGTATTTCCATATTCTTTTTTCAGCAAAGGAATAGACTTACGGAAGGCCAGACAATAAACAAAAGATAATTAATGACACCATTTTGAGGATGGGAGCTGGAAGAGTGAAGAGTGAAGATGGAAGTTGATTATTTCTCTACAGTTTCTATTACCTTTTCTTTGAATTAACAGTAAGGATTTTATAAACGCAAAGTTTTTATTGATTAACGGCAGATTCTAAGGGGGCAAAGAAGGCGGCAGAGCCGTTGTCTAAGCTAATGGCAAGAGCACGCTTCATCAAATCGATTGAAAATCGATTCATCCTTTACTCACTAATAATGTGGATTTAAAATTGAAACTTTGCGTTAAAAAAACTCAGCAAGATAATATTAGTAAGTTCTTTTATTATCTTCAAATTTCCAACATCTTACAAAATTCTTTTTCTGATTCTGCTTAAAGAGATAGGCGTGATACCAATATAAGAGGCAAGATATTTCAGAGGAATATTTTGAATATAATGAGGTTTGTTCTTCAGCAGGTATTCATAGAGATCCTGCGGAGTATTTTTCAGCAGGAGCATTTCTCTCTTCATGGCTGCATGCAGCTTTCTGCTGAGATAATAGTTTTGCACGAACCTGCAGTGCGGATTTACAGCAAACAGGTTTTTCACCTCATCCAGGGTGATTTCCCATGCCAGTCCGCTGCAGATGGATTCATAAACGGCATCTGAGCTTTTTTCTTCTACGGTAAAAATATCACCGGGGAAGTAGAATTCTGCAGAGATTTCGGTATCAATATCTGAGGTGCTGCTGATATAATACTTACGGACAAGCCCATCTTCTACAAGATAGGCTTTGTTGTCCGGAAATATATTTTTCTTAGGAAATTCAACCTCAGCAAACTTCTCCCATACAGGATCACTATCCTCTACGTTAAGGTGTGAAAACAGTTTTTTATTGATCGCTGCCAATGCTGAATTTTATGAATTATAATAAATTTTCATCTACAAGGTTGGGAAGGGTTACCTTTAGATTCGGTTCTGCTTCCATGGCTCTTTTAATGGCGAAAACAGCGCCTTCGTTTCTTGCCCAGCTTCTTCTTGAGATTCCGTTGTTCACGTCCCAGAAAAGCATAGATTTCAGTCTTCTGTCGGCATCATCGCTTCCATCAAGAAGCATTCCGAAACCTCCGTTAATCACTTCTCCCCAGCCTACTCCACCACCATTGTGAATAGACACCCAGGTAGCTCCGCGGAAACTGTCTCCAATTACATTATGAATGGCCATATCTGCGGTAAATCTTGATCCGTCATAGATATTGGAAGTTTCTCTGTAAGGGGAATCTGTCCCCGACACATCATGATGATCTCTTCCCAATACTACAGGCCCGATTTCTCCATTTTTAATAGCTTTGTTGAAGGCTTCTGCAATTTTCATTCTTCCTTCTGCATCTGCATACAGGATTCTGGCCTGAGATCCTACTACCAGCTTGTTTTCCTGTGCCCCTTTGATCCACTGGATGTTGTCTCTCATCTGCTGCTGGATTTCTTCCGGAGAGTTTTTCACCATTTCTTCCAGTACTGCGCAGGCAATATCATCGGTTTTCTGAAGATCTTCCGGATTTCCGCTGGAGCATACCCAACGGAACGGCCCGAAGCCATAATCGAAACACATAGGTCCCATAATATCCTGCACGTAACTAGGATATTTGAATTCTCTTCCTAATGTAGGGTTTTCTGCCATTACATCTGCTCCGGCTCTGGAAGCTTCCAGCAGGAAGGCATTTCCGTAATCAAAGAAGTAGGTTCCTTTTTCTGTATGCCTGTTGATGGCAGCAGCATGTCTTCTTAATGTTTCCTGAACTTTTTCTTTGAATAATTCAGGGTTTTCTGCCATCATGGTATTAGATTCTTCAAAGCTTTGCCCCGCCGGATAGTAACCTCCCGCCCACGGATTGTGAAGAGATGTCTGATCTGAACCGATATCTATTCTTAAGTTTTCCTGATCAAACTTTTCCCAAACTTCAACAATATTCCCAAGGTAAGCCAAAGACACCGTTTCTTTGCGGGCCTGCGCTTCTTTTACTCTTTTTACCAGCTCGTCAAGATTTTCATGAATTTCATTTACCCATTTCTGATCATGACGGATCTTTGTAATTTTCGGATTCACTTCTGCACATACGGTAACGCAGCCTGCAATGTTTCCTGCTTTGGGCTGAGCTCCGCTCATTCCGCCCAATCCGGATGTTACAAAAAGTCCGCCTTTGGGTTCTTTTTTTATTTTTCTGAATGCATTTAATACCGTAATCGTTGTTCCGTGAACAATCCCCTGAGGCCCGATATACATATAACTTCCCGCCGTCATCTGGCCGTATTGTGTAACGCCCAACGCATTGAATTTTTCCCAGTCATCCGGTTTCGAATAGTTCGGGATCATCATTCCGTTGGTTACAACCACTCTCGGTGCATCTTTATGAGACGGAAACAGCCCCATCGGATGACCCGAATACATCACCAATGTCTGCTCGTTGCTCATTTCAGAAAGATACTTCATCGTCAGCAGATACTGTGCCCAGTTGGAAAATACAGCGCCATTTCCACCATAAGTAATCAGCTCATGCGGGTGCTGTGCCACTGCATAATCAAGGTTATTCTGAATCATCAGCATAATGGCTTTTGCCTGCTCAGATTTTCCGGGATAGTCTGTGATAGGTCTTGCCTTCATTTCATAATCCGGACGAAAACGATACATATAAATTCTTCCGTACTCTTCCAGTTCCTGCTTAAATTCAGGGATCAGTTCTGCATGAAACCGGGGTTCAAAATAACGTAAAGCATTCTTCAATGCCAGTTTTTTCTCTTCTTCCCCTAAAATTTCTTTACGCTTCGGAGCATGGTTGATGTTGGTCTCGTATGGTTTAGGTTTTGGCAGCTGACTGGGAATCCCCTGCTGTATCTGTTCTTGAAATGTCATATTGCTATGTAAAGGTCTATGTTTTAAACAATGTTTGAAGTCTTAAAGATATTCAAAATAGGAAATATAGGCAAGTGGGGAAAGGAAAGAATGACTGAGGGTTTAAGATTCAAGCTAAATTATTAAATCTGTAAATCAGCGGCCATTGATATTAAATATTATATTTGAAATGACACGCCTGAATTCCCCTCCTTTGGAGGGGTGGATTTCAAAGTTAAAAACTTTGGAAGACGGGGTGGTTAAAAAATAGCACAATCATGAAAGAAATCCTTACCGTCATCAACGGAATTCCGATCCGCAGGAATTTCGTTGAGAACCTACCCTACAATCCCTATTTAAAGGTCTTATTAAAAGAAAAACGTAAAGCCCGGATTTTGGGGGAAGTGATATTCTGGAAGAAAGTCCGTGCGAAAAAATTCTATACCATTGATTTTGACAGACAAAGGATTATTGGAAATTATATCGTTGATTTTTATGTGAAAGCCTTGGGATTAATTATAGAAATAGATGGTTCAAGCCATGATGAAAAACAGGTTTATGACGGGATAAGAGAGGAATATCTTGAATCTTTAGGACTATCGGTTTTCAGAATCAGTGATTTTGATCTAAAGAATAATCTGAGTATTGTAATGAAGGAATTGGAGAATTTTATTGTGCTGCACTATGGAACCACCCCGTCTTCAAAAATTCTTTAATTTTTGAATACACCCCTCCAAAAGAGGGGAATTGCTCTTACGACTAGCTGTGGGTATTCAACATAAAAAAACCTTACTGAAATTCAGCAAGGCTGGTTTTTGTATCGTTAAAGTTTACGTTAAAACATCATCGTTTTCTTCTTCATGGTCATCTTCATTATCGCTGAGACTCCAGTAGTTGTTTTCTTCATCTTCTGCTCCTATTTCTTCCATTTCATCATCGTCATCAGCTCCTGGAATGTCTAAGCCTTTATCCATTTTATCATCATCGAGATCTTCATTCAGGATAGGATTTCCGTCTCCGTCCAGCGAAATGTGTTTTTCTCTTTTAAAGATATCCTCGCTGGGATTGTAATCCATCTGTTCTAACTTCTTATTTTGTTCATTAATATTTTTCTCTGGTGCCATATTATTAAGATTTTTGGTTTCTATGATCAGAACAAAAATAATTCCAACTTAGGATGAATGATGAGAATAAACTTCCGGATTTGCACAGTGCGGCATTTTTTCGTTTTTCGAAAAAGCGATGATATTTTCTGCCGCAATTCTCGCCATACCGTTGCGGGCTTCAACCGTTGCTGATCCTATATGCGGAAGAACACAAACACTGGAAAGCTCAAGAATAGGATCATCTGCAGCCATAGGTTCCGGATTGGTAACATCCAGACCTGCTCCCCAGATTTTCCTGTCAACGAGTGCCTGACAGAGGTCTTTCTGATTATGAAAACCTCCCCTGGCGGTATTGATAAAGATGGCGTTCGGTTTCATCTTTTCAAATACGGAGTTATTGAATAATTCTTTCTGCTCCGGAGTAAAGTTGGCATGCACACTCAAAACATCTGAGTTCTTGATAAGGTCCTCGAAAGAAACATAGGCTGCCTCTAACTGCTTTTCTGCTTCTGGATTTTGATGACGGTTGTGATAAATGATATTCATTCCAAAAGCTTTTTTGGATTTTTCTGCCATTTCAAAACCGATACGTCCCAGCCCGAAAATCCCCAGCGTTTTTCCGTACAGCTCCTGTCCTAAAGCATGTAAAGGATCAAATGCACCCCAGTCATCATTTTTTACCTTCTGAAAATTATAGCTTGCTCTTCTTGCCACCGACTGCATGAGTAAAAATGCTACATCCGAAGTTGCCCTGCTTAACACATCAGGCGTATTTCCTACCGGAATGTTTCTTTTTACAGCTTCTTTTACATCCACATGATCAAATCCAACGGAATACAGGGCAATGGCCTTGACATTCGGACAGGCATCAAAAAAACTTTTATCATAGTTGAACGCTCCGCCTACACTCAGAATGGCATCTGTATTCTGACAGTAGTGCAGCCAATCTTCGTAGGAAAGATTTTCTTTTTCCGGAAATATCAGTTCCAGACCTGCTTCTTCCAGCATTTTAATTCCTGTTTCGGGAATTCTTTTAGAAATAAAGACTTTCATTATATTGTAATTTGATGATTGTAAATAAAAAAACCTCACTTGAAAAAAGTAAGGTTACTGAACTTTAATATTAAAAATTTATTTCTTTTCATCTGAATGTTTTCTTCAGCATCTATTATGTTTTTCTTTTGATGAAAAATTTTAAGATCGAGGGACTTTAATTCTATCAATTTTCGTTCCGAAGTGGAGTTAAAATTTTAAATTTTGGATATATCCAGATGAATTTTTATTCAAAAAAAACGGACTAAAGTCTGTTCTTATTGATAAGATCAATTTTTCAAGGTGCTGGTGTTTGAGACCAGTTAGTCTGGCAATTCCGTTCTATTGATTGGTATTTCCAAGCATCGGAACAAATTTATAAGCTCCGAATTCTTCTTTTTCAAATTCTGTAGGTCCTACTTTAGTAAATCTGTAAAGCACCTGCTCATCTGTTGGTCCCAGCGGAATCACCATTATTCCTCCGATATTCAGCTGTTTTAAAAGTTCTGTCGGCAAGGTGGATGCTCCGCAGGTTACAATAATTTTATCAAAAGGGGCAAATGTAGGAAGCCCGGCAAACCCATCTCCGAAGCTTTGAAATTTAGGATACAAATGAAGTTCTCTGAGTTTCTTTTTTGAAAAATCAAAAAGATCTTTTTGTCTTTCCACTGTATATACATGGGCTTTCATGGCTAATAAAACAGCGGTCTGATAACCGCATCCGGTACCAATTTCCAATACTTTTTCTCCTGGTTTTACCTTCAGCAGCTCAGATTGTTCTGCTACGGTAGAAGGATGGGAAATAGTCTGGTGCGCCAGAATCGGGAATGCCCTGTCTTCATAGGCAAAATCTTCAAAAATACTTTCGATAAAAAGGTGTCTTGGAACTTCACTCATCGCCGAAAGTACATTTTCGTCTGAAATTCCAATTCTGTTTCGAAGGTAATCTACTAAAATCTTTCTTTTTCCTTTATGTACAAACGAATCCTGCATTTGACAAAAATAAGAAAATAGAAATTAGATTTCCGAAATCGGGGCAAAGAATTATCCACAAAAACACAGCAATCCTGAAAATGACTGCTTTGCTTTATTTCTTAATTCCATTTTATAGGATATGGCCCATAAAACGGGCTATAGGTGTTGTCTGCACATCTTTTTCTCACAAAAAAATTGTAATTCACTGTTTTACTTAATCCTATATAGACCGCTTTCTGTCCCGCGACAGTTAATTCTCCGCTTGCCGGCGGCGCAGAGCTTGTGGTTAAAACAGTTTCATATGCAGAAATTCCATCATTTTCCCAGGACACGGCAGCATCAAAGGTAGAAGAAAGTGCGGAGGAAGTTGTTTTGGTGTACGTTGCATACGCTGGCTCTACACAAGTTGTAGTACTACTTGCCAAAACAGTAACAGGTCCCGCCCAATTGCTGCGTCCATTGGCTGTACCACAATTCTTTCTTACGTAAAGATCATATTTGTTATTCTGATAGAGCGGGAGGCTATAGGAGTTTTTGTAGGTAACCACTGTGGTTCCGTTTCCTAAAGAAAAGCCAGGTTCTCCGTACTGCACTTCATAATACCCTTCGCCCATGGTGTTCATGTTCCAGGAAAACGTGTTACTTCCTTTTTCAAATGTCAGATTTGTGGGTGTTCCACATTTAGCCTGAGGATCATAAGGACTATCTCCTAAGCATCCGGAGGTAATCAGTCCAAAAAAGAGTATAATTGAAACTATTCTTTTCATCAATATTTTTAGAGCGTGAATTTACTGCAATTTATTTAATGAAACCATGATTTTATGTATCCCCGTCATCTCGTGCATCTTCAAGTGAAAAGTCATGTATTTTATACATGTACATTCACTATCTTTACAAAAATTTTATACAGCTATGTTAAAAGCAGGTTTGGTAGGTGCCGGACACTTGGGAAAAATACATTTAAAGCTCCTTAATCAGTCTGATCGATATGATTTTGTAGGTTTCCATGACAAAGACGTTGAAAACGGAAAGAAACTAGAGGCCGAATTCGGGTATCCCTATTTTGAAAATTTTGATGAATTGCTTGAGCAGATTGATATGCTTGACATTGTTACTCCGACAGTTTATCATTATGATTATGCGTTGAAAGCGATTGAAAAAGGTCTTCATTTCTTTATTGAAAAACCGGTAACCCAAACCCTTGAGCAGGCAGAAGAAATTCTTCGTTTATGCCAGGAAAAGGGAATCAAAGCACAGGTAGGACATGTTGAAAGATACAATCCTGCATTTATTGCTACGAAGGAATACATCAGTACTCCGATGTTTATTGAAATTCACAGACTGGCAGAGTTTAATCCAAGAGGTACAGATGTGTCGGTAGTTTTGGATCTTATGATTCACGATCTTGATATTTTATTAAGTATTGCGAAGTCCAAAGTAAAAAACATCCATGCAAGCGGTGTATGTGTAGTCAGTAAAACTCCGGATATTGCGAATGCAAGAATAGAGTTTGAAAACGGATGTGTAGCCAACCTTACCACTTCCAGAATTTCTATGAAGGCCATGAGAAAGAGCAGATTCTTCCAGAAAGACGCTTACATTTCTGTTGATTTCCTGGAGAAAAAAGCTGAGGTAATCAGAATGAAAGATGCTCCCGAAAATCCGACTCCATTCGATATGATTATTGAAAATGCGGAAGGAGAAAAGAATCAGATTTTGTTCGAATATCCGAATATTCAGCCTAACAATGCTATCCTGGACGAACTGAATT
Organism: Chryseobacterium culicis; assembly: GCF_900108365.1. Classification (GTDB taxonomy): domain Bacteria; phylum Bacteroidota; class Bacteroidia; order Flavobacteriales; family Weeksellaceae; genus Chryseobacterium; species Chryseobacterium culicis. The sequence goes on from NZ_FNWQ01000002.1 coordinate 1,127,879, forward strand.
CTTTTGCAGATGCCATCACTGGTGATAAAAATGTAGAGGTTTCTCTAGAAGACGGAACTGAAGCTTTGAAAGTGGCATTAGAAATTATGAAGCTGATTAGCTAGACATACCCGAATTTTTTAAAACAACAACAGATACAATGCTATCTTATAATCAGAAAAATGGTTATAAGGCAGCATTTTTTATTTTATAAATGCAAAGTTTCATTTTAAACTACACGTGATATGAAGTGAATAAAGATTGAATCTATTAAATGTTGGTTTTTTAAAGCGGTATCAGATATTCTGCCAGTTCCTGGGTTATATCTAAATCTTATGATGAAATAAAAACTTTTCATTAATAATTACTTATTTATCAATAAAAAAACAATTTCAAACTAAAAAAACAATATATTTGGAGAATAATTCAATACAATATTGAAAGATTTTGTTTTACATATATGGATATCCGACACTATCAGCGAACTGAATGCAGATTTATGTTCTGATGTCACTATTCATTATAATTTCTAATATTTCCCTATTATTTTAAATCATTGAAAGTACTATGAAAAGAGCCATTTTATTATCCGCAGTTTTATTGTCTCAATTTGGGACATCACAATTACTGAAGACTTCAGGACAGAAAATCGTTAATGATAAAGGTGAAAATATTCAGCTGAAAGGTCTTGGCCTTGGCGGTTGGATGCTGCAGGAAGGATACATGCTGAAAACTGCTGATTTTGCAGGTCCTCAATATAAGATTAAGGAGAAAATTGCAGAAGTGATTGGTGAAGACGGAATGAATGAATTTTATAAGGCTTATCTAAAAAACGGAATTACAAAACAGGATATCGACTTTTTGGCGAGAGCAGGTTTTAATTCTATAAGGCTTCCGATGCACTACAACCTCTACACCCTTCCTATTGAAAAAGAACCGGTAAAAGGAAAAGATACCTGGCTGGATGAGGGTTTCAAAATGACTGATGATCTTCTTCAATGGTGTACAGACAATAAAATATATCTGATCCTTGATCTTCATGCTGCTCCGGGAGGACAGGGAAATGATGCCAACATCTCCGACAATGACAAGTCCAAACCTTCGCTTTGGGCGAGCGAAGAGAATCAGAGAAAGACTGTAGCCCTTTGGAAAAAGCTGGCTGAAAGATATAAAGACAATCCATGGATAGGCGGTTATGACCTGATTAATGAACCTAACATCAATTTTACAGGCCAAAACCCAAATGGTACGGATGAAATGTCTAATGCTCCGCTTTGGAAGCTTCAAAAGGATATAACAGCTGCCATCAGGGAGGTTGACAAAAAGCATATTATCTTCATTGAAGGAAATGGCTGGGGAAATAACTATAACGGATTACCGACAATCTGGGATAACAATATGGCTTTCAGCTTTCATAAATACTGGAATTACAATGATGATCAGACGCTGAAATTTGCACTGGATCTCAGAGAAAAGCACAATATGCCGATCTGGCTCGGAGAAACTGGTGAAAATTCCAATGTTTGGTTTACTGAGCTGATTCAGCTTTTAGGCAAGCATAATATCGGGTATGCATTCTGGCCGATGAAAAAGATTGATAATATTGCAGGTATAACCAATGTAAAAATAACGCCTGAATATGAAAAATTATTAGAATACTGGAAGAACGGAGGGGAAAAGCCTTCTAAAGAATATGCAAAAAAAGCATTGATGCAGATTGCTGACAATTACAAGCTGAACAACACGGAAATTAAAAGAGATGTGATTGATGCGATGTTCAGACAGATTACAGATGCTTCCACCAAACCATTCAGAAATCATCAGGCTCCGGGAAGAATATTTGGTTCGGAATATGATTTGGGAAGAATGGGATCTGCGTATCTGGACAAGGATTTTATCAATCTCTGGGTAAGTGATCCGGCTAAAAGATCAGAATGGAATTCCGGGCAGCAAATGAGAAATGACGGAGTTGATATCTATCAATGTAATGACAAGGTTACCAATCAGTATTATGTAGGAAAAACAGAAACCGGCGAATGGCTTCAGTATACCGTTCAGTCAAAAAACGATAAAAATTATACGTTTGACATCAGATACTCAGCAGCAGCTGATTCTAAAGTAAGAATTGAAACGGCTTCCGGAAAAGTTTTGGCAACGGCATCACTGCCTTCTACCGGCGGAAATGAAAGCTGGAAAACGGCTTCAGTAAAAAATCTCAGTCTTCAGAAAGGAGAAAATAAAATCAGAATTGTTTTTGAAAACGGTGGTGCCAATCTGAATTATCTTGAACTCAGATAGCCATTATATGTCACAAAACTCCTTTTTAGCTAATAAAAAGGAGTTTTTTATTATTTCAAATTATTAATCACTTTCTTCCTGTGATCCATTCCCCATTTCTGAATATGACGGAGAACGGGTTCCAGCGTTTTTCCGTACTCTGTAATTTCATATTCAACAGTAACAGGAACAGTAGCAATTGCTTTTCTTGAAACAAGACCATTGCATTCCAGACTTTTAAGCTCTGCGCTCAGCATTTTCGGAGTGATTTTACCAATATCCTCCAATAAGTCTTTAAATCTTTTCTTTCCTCCACAAAGACTGTACAGGATCGGAAACTTCCATTTTCCCCCGATGATTTCCAACGCATCCATCACCGGCTGAATCTGTATTTTATTTTTCATGATATTCCTTTATTCATCAATAACTATACAAAAGTAAACTAATATACAAAAAGTAAACTTATTTCAAAAGTAAACTTTTCTGCTCAATTTTGCTTCACAAACATTTAAATTATGAACCATAAAAGATTTTCCACAGAAGACAGTGCTATTTTACTTATTGACCATCAGGTAGGCACCATAAAATTAGCACGCAACATTGATCACGAAGAGATCATTAAAAATACACGCGCATTGGCCCGTACAGCTGTAGAGACCAACATGCCTCTTGTACTGACTTCCAGCCAGGAAGATCATTTCCAGGGCCTGCTTCTTGAAGATCTGCAAAAAATTGCTCCGGAAGATTATCTGAAAAGAATAAAAAGACCGGGGGTGGTAGATGCTTGGCTGTATCAGCCTTTCAAAGAAGCTGTTGAAAAGACAGGAAAAAAGCGTCTTATCATGGCAGGTCTTACCAATGACGTATGTATTGTTTACCCGGCTATGAGCGCATTAGAAGACGGTTACCAAGTACAGGTAGTAGTGGACGCAGGCGGTTCGCCTACCACGCTTGCGGATGAAACGGCTTTGAGAAGAATGGAAAAGGCAGGCGTAATTCTTACCAGTACCAATCAGGTCATGGCAGAACTGGCTATGGACTGGGCTTCAGAAAAAGGAGGAAAGATACAGGGCATTATGTATGAAGAAATTCTTAAAAAATATATAGAGTCATAAAATTTCAACCGTATAAAATACAACAAAATAATCTTAAATTGCAGCGCTCTTCCTGTCTTGGGAATAGCGCTTTTTTTAATTTTATTATTATGAAAAAAACAGCATTCTTTTTTCTTCTGATTTCGGCATTTACATGGGCGCAGACTTCCCGACTGGAACAGAAAATCAATTCAATTCTTAAGAATAAAAAAGCAACGGTGGCCGTTTCTGTCTTAGGTTTTGAAAATGGTTTTACATATGATAAAAATGCAGACAAAAAGCTTCCTATGCAAAGTGTATTTAAATTTCACATTGCTGCGGCGGTTCTTGATGCAGCAGACAAAGGAAAACTTTCTCTGGATCAGAAAATAAAACTGGATCACTCCAACCTGCTGGAGAATACATGGTCGCCGCTTCGCGATCAATACGCCGGAAAAGAGGTAGAAATTCCTCTGAGTGAGGTGATAGAATATACGGTTGCCAAAAGTGATAATAATGGATGCGACATTCTTCTGAGATTACTGGGAGGCACCCAGACGGTACAAAAATTCATGGACTCTAAAGGCGTAAAGGGTTTTCAGATTAAATATAATGAGGAAGCCATGCATAAGGACTGGAATGTTCAGTACGAAAATTACAGCACCACAAGATCAGCAGCGGATGTTCTCAAAAAATTCTATGACGGCAAATTATTATCTAAAAAATCTACCGATTATCTGATGAAAGTAATGCAGTCTACTTCAACGGGATTGAATAAAATGGTGGAACAGCTTCCTGAAAACACTCCGGTGGCGAGAAAAACGGGAGCTTCCGGCAAGAATAGTGCAGGGTTAACAGGCGCAGAAAACGAAATCGGAATCGTTACTTTACCGAATGGCAGACATTATGCATTAGCTGTATTTGTCAGTAACTCAACGGAAACGGATACAGTGAACTGCAGAATGATTTCGGATATTTCAAAGGAAGTCTGGGAATATTTTAATAAATAAAATTTTAAGCTTATTTTTAAAGCGATTTAATATGAAAAAATTAATAGTAACATCGGCATTATTTGCGTTCGCATTCTTTTATTCTCAAAAGAATCAAAATTATTTACAGATAAGCTATGGAAGTGTATGCTGTGGTCCCGCATCGGATAAACCTGTGATGAGTTTTCTGAAAGAGTTTAAGAATAAAAGTCAGATAAAAAGCATGGAAATCCTGATGCAGAAAGGAAGAGGCAGAGAGGGAGAATATACTTTATATGTGGGCACAGATTTTCTTACAAAGAATCAAAAAAAACGACTTATAAGGGGACTGACGGCTACTGTTTCTAATCAGAACAACAGTAAGAAAAGCCAAAATGTAGGCAACGTTTTCTTTGATTCAACTGCTGTTGTTACACAATCTGAACTTTCAGACGTAAAAAATCTAACTATCTATAAAAAATAAAGGAAAATGATCAAAAACATTGTCGTTATCGGAGCGGGAACCATGGGGAATGGTATTGCACATACTTTCGCGCAGAGCGGTTTTAAAGTAAATCTTGTAGATGTATCCCAGGAAGCTTTGGACAAAGGTTTAAAAACCATTACTACCAATCTTGACAGAATCATTGCAAAAGGAAATCTTACTGAGGAGCAAAAAGCTGAAACATTAGGCAACATCACTACTTTTACTGCACTGAACGATGCTGTAGGTACTGCAGACCTTATTGTAGAAGCCGCCACTGAAAATCAGGATCTTAAACTGAAGATCTTCGGTCAGATGGATGAGCTGGCTCCTGCCAACTGTATTCTTGCCACCAATACTTCATCTATATCCATCACCAAAATTGCTGCGGCTACCAAAAGAGCTGATAAAGTGATCGGTATGCACTTCATGAATCCGGTTCCTATTATGAAGCTGGTAGAAATCATTAAGGGATATTCTACATCTAAGGAGACTTTTGATGTGATTTATGAAATGAGCAAAACTTTAGGAAAAGTTCCTGTAGAAGTGAATGACTATCCGGGATTTGTCGCTAACAGAATTTTGATGCCAATGATCAACGAATCTATCGAAACGCTTTATAACGGAGTGGCTGGTGTAGAAGAAATTGATACGGTCATGAAATTGGGAATGGCTCATCCGATGGGTCCTCTTCAGCTGGCAGACTTTATTGGTCTTGATGTATGTCTTGCGATCCTGAATGTAATGTATGACGGTTTTAAGAATCCTAAATACGCTCCGAACCCATTGCTTGTAAATATGGTGACAGCCGGAAAACTGGGGGTAAAATCAGGGGAAGGTTTTTATGATTACTCTGAAAGCAAAAAAGCGGAAAAAGTTTCAAAAATGTTTTTGAAGTAATTTTAAGTCAATAATTTTATTTATCTTTGAGAAAGTTAAAACATTAAAAAAATGAAATTACCAAAGTTTTTATTAGCAGATAATTCGGAATTTCCAGAGGATCTATTCGTAGTTCACACAGAATATCCAAGATTTATCTTAAACGTTGAGGAAGAAGAAGTTGAGTGGTTAGATGATCTTGAAGGTGATGATGAAGAAACAATGGCAGACGAGGCTACTAAAGTAGTAGAAGCAGCATTCAAATGGTGCGACGAAGAGTTGGCTAAGTACGACGAAGAAGAGGAAGATTAATAACACTCTAAGCATAAAAAAGGAACTCCATTGAGTTCCTTTTGTTTTTTATTCTGATTTTGTAAATTTCAATAGCAAAAGATTGTCTTTGTACAATTCTAAAGTATTTCCGGTAATCACATATTTATTTGCTTTTCCCATCATATCCATAAAGTTCTGCTCTACACTGATGTTGTTGCACATCATTTTTGTAGATCCCATTTGCCCTGCTATAAAACCACCATTAGACGGGTCTATGGTAGCCGTTCCGAAATAGTTGTTACATCCTGCATTTCCAGTGATCTTTTCTCCTTCAATATTCAATGTTGGAACTTTACCTTTTACTGTTTCAGCTAATGTCCACTTTGTATTAGCAAGTGCAGGCTGAGCTTTTCCTACTTTAGACGCGGATGCGCTTGTCATGGATCCACATGAAGCCAAAACTGCAGCAGCACATATACTTAAAAAAAGATTTTTCATTTTTAACTTTTTGAATTAACCCAAATTTACGGAAATTATATTATCTAAACGGGCTGCAGCGAATTTTATTATTATTTAACACTTGATATTTTGAATATTTTTCAGTTTGCATTTTTAATAATAAATGCATTTTTGATTGTCCTGATTAGGGTTGGGAAACGCAAAGACGCAAATTTGTTAACAGGCTGAAGCTTTAGGCGCAAAGATTTTATCTTTGATAAAATTTTACAGTGTTTTTGTTATTCCGGGCAAAGCAAGGAATCTATACACTAATTGGCTTATAAAATATGCCGAGACTCCTACGAGTGGATAGGTTGTTTGTATACAAAACTTTCCATTTTAAACACTAATGACACTAATATTTTCACTAATATCAATAATGCAATTCAATAGGAACGGGCTATAATCCTGAGCTTAATCGAAGGGAGCCCTTTTTCTATCAACAAAAACTCATTGGGCTTTAGCCGAAACATATTAATATATTTTTATTAAAACCTTTAAAAACAAAAAACGGACTTTTTCAAGTCCGTTCCTTTTTATTGTGAAATATATTTTTCAACTATTAAGATCTCAACTCTGCGTTGAATTCTTTCTGGAAAGATTTAATCAGAGAATCCATTACTTCTGTAATCTCTTTTTCTTCCAGCGTCTTTTCTTCATTCAACAGCTCGAAGCTCATTGCGTAAGACTTTTTACCTTCAGGAAGATTTTTACCCTCATACACATCAAACAGATTGATATTCTTAATGAATGGCGATTTGTTTTTCTTAGCAGTCTGATATAAATCCTGATAGTTTACCGTTTTATCAATCAATAAAGCCAAGTCTCGTCTGATTTTGTTGAATTTCGGAATGTCCTTGAATTTCAATTCATTTTTAGAACGCAGTTCCTGAGCATATTCCAGTTCAATTTCTGCATAGAAGCATTCCTGATCGATATCAAATTCTTTTAACAAAGCAGGCGCTACTTTTCCTATTCTTACTAAAGTTTTACCTTCAGCCTCGTATGCCAGTGCATCAGAAAATCTTTCGTCAGATAGCGCAACTTCTTTATAATCTACTGCAAGTCTTTCCAATAAAACTTTTACATATGCTTTAAGATTATAGAAACTTACTGCAGATTTCGGCTGAAGCCAGTTTTCTGCGACATCTCTTCCTGAAACCAATAATGCCAGTTGTTTTCTTTCTTCATATTTATCTTTTTTGTGATAAATTTTTCCTAGTTCGAAGAATTTGATGTCCTGGTTTTTTCTGTTGATATTGTATACGGTGTTCTGAAGAAGTCCTTCCAATAGAGACTTTCTCATGAAAGCAAGATCACCGCTTAAAGGGTTCAATAGTTTTACGGCATCTGTTTCATCTTTTACAGAAGTTAAAGAATTGTTCATTACTTCATTGAAACCAAGTCCCTGTAAAGTTCTTGCCCAGCTGTTTTCCAGCTCATCCTGATCGTTGGCGCTTAGCTTAACAGGTGTAAACGAAATCTTTTGTGGAGCGTCAATCTTATTATATCCGTAGATTCTTAAGATCTCTTCAATTACGTCAATTTCTCTTGTTACATCTGCTCTGTAGGCAGGAACTGAAATTTCAAAACCATTAGGAATTTCATTCAAAACCTGAATCTCCAGTGCTTTTAAGATTTCTTTTACTTTTTCTCTGTGAATTTTTGTTCCTAAAATCTGCTCAATTTTAGAGAATCTTAGGATCACATAGTTATCTTCTATTTTTTTAGGATATTCTTCCAGTAACTCTCCTGCTAATTTTCCTTCTGCAATTTCCTGAATCATTTTAATAGCGTGGGTGATTGCTGTTCTGGTAAGGTTCGGGTCTACTCCCCTCTCAAATCTGAAAGATGCATCAGTATTCAGGCTATGCGCTTTAGCTCCTTTTCTTACCGCAATCGGATTGAAATAAGCACTTTCAAGGAATATCGTTTTAGTTGTATCAGATACCCCGGATTTCTCACCACCGAATACTCCGGCAATACACATTGGGTTATCTTTACCGTCTTTGATCATGATTTCAGAACCATTCAATGTTCTTTCCACACCATCTAAGGTAGTAAATTTCGTTCCCGGTTTTACGACTCCTACTTTTACTTTTTTATCTGCAATTTTATCGGCATCAAATGCGTGAAGCGGCTGTCCGTATCCGTGAAGAATATAATTGGTAATATCTACAACGTTGTTAATCGGGCTTAATCCGATCGCTTTTAATCTGTCTTTTAACCATGAAGGTGATTCTGCTACTTTTACGTTTTCAATCACAGCTCCGATATATCTCGGACACAATTCTGCGTCTTCAATTTCCAGTTTGAAATCATGAGTTCCCTCACCATTCAATGCCTCAGAAGCCACTTTATTAAATTGTGACTTCAATTGATTGGTAGAAAGATAGGCGTGTAAATCTCTGGCAACACCATAGTGAGACATCGCGTCTGTTCTGTTTGGTGTTAACCCTATTTCAAATACTTCGTCAGTAGTAAGCTCAAAATAATCTGCAAAGTTTTTTCCTACTTCATATTGGGCTTCATCCAGCACCATAATACCTCCATGATCATCGCTAAGACCAAGTTCATCTTCAGCACAGATCATTCCCTGGGAAACCTCTCCCCTGATTTTTGCTTCTTTGATTTCAAAAAAGTTTCCGGTTTTGTCATAGATTTTAGTTCCGACAACGGCTACAGGAACGGTTTGTCCTGCTTCTACATTAGGAGCACCGCAAACAATGTTCAGTACTTTTCCGTTTCCTACGTCTACAGTTGTCTTCTTCAGTTTGTCAGCATTAGGATGTTTTTCGCAGGTAAGCACTTTACCTACAACAATTCCTTCCAGGCTGCCTCTTACACTTTCAAATTTATCTATCCCTTCAACCTCAAGACCAATATCTGTAAGGAATTCACCGATTCTTTCAGTTTTTGATTCCGTTTTTACAAAGTCTTTCAGCCAGTTGTTTGATATTTTCATTTGTTTATCTATCTACTTATTTAATTCGTCTGATGAGTCCAAAGGTTTCATCTGCTCTCATTTGAAACTTTTATTTGAAATCTTACGCCGTATTCCGGTGCAGTTTTTCGAGCTACAAATGTCGTGTTTTTTTGAGAAATAGAGAAATTTAGAAGCCACTTTAAGATAATAAATTTTCGTTAATCTTATGCGTCAGATCAGAAAATCTACTGACCGGATGATCTCAATACTTTCTTAAGGCTATCCGAAAATAACACCAGCCCTCCGGCCATCATGATAATATCTTTCAGGACTAATCTCCCTGCTCCCGATAAATAGGGAAACCCATATTGAGGGGTGGCATAATCCCCGCCCAGATTGGGTACATATACTTCCGGAGTGGTGATCAGAAATGACAGGGTAACCAGTGACATTAAAAAAGTTAAAGCACCTCCTAAAGCTCCCGTTTTAGGAAGCCAGATTCCCGAGAGGGTTAAAAGCCCTATTGCAACAATCATTGCTCCCAGGCCATAGGCAAAGGTATAAGTCCCGTTTTCTTTTTGCCAGCCGATGTTTTTCTGAATAACTTTTCCTTCCGGATTTTTGTACAGCGTGTATTCCGCGACCAGCTTTTTATCTTCGTTACGTACTGTGTGATCAGCATTTTTGTAGAAGAAGCTCATCAGCGGGCTGTTCGCTACGAAAGGGACTATTCCGTCGGCTTCATACTGAAATGCCTTCAAGCCGCCGATCCAGGCCATAACAATGAAAATTGAAATTCTGAGAAAATTAAAAAAGTAAGCATCCAATTGTAAGAGCTGTTGGTAAAGTCTGTTGTTTTTCATGTGATTTATTTTTTTCAAAGGTATTCACATGCCTACAGTGCCAACATAGATATTTAAGGACATTACATGGACATTTTCGCCACTACGGATATCCCAACTTTTTCTCTGTAATTTTTAGGAGAGCAACCAACGGATTTTTTGAAATACCTGCTGAAGTAAAATTCGTCCGCAAATCCAAGTTCAGAAGCAATCTCCTTTACCGATCTGTAGGTTAAATGCAACAGCTTTTTCGCTTCCAGGATAATTCTTTCATTGATAAGCTGAGTAGGTGTTTTGGCAAATTCCTTCTTTACCGCTTTGCTTAATGTATTATTAGCGATGCTCAGTTTATCGCTGTAAAATGACAGTTCTTTTTCTTTTTTAAAATGAGATTCCAGCAGTTTCTGAAATTCAGCTGCATTTTTATTGGGAAGTTTCTCATGAGAAACCACACTGTTTTCAATACTGCTTTTCTGCTTGCTTCCAATGGCCAGAATAAGCTGGATATAAGTTTTGATAATCGATTCCGAGAACGGATGTTTCTCAGATTCTTCTTTTTGAATATGATTAAAGAGCTCCAATATATAGTGGTAGTTCTCTTCCGAAAGCTCAACTCCCGGATTCAGATAAATATTATTGAAGAGAAGTCCGTTGCAGGCAACTTCCTCTTTATGATATTCGATACAATAATAATCTCCATGAAATAAAAGTACATACATATTTTCCTCCGTTTCCGAAACCAGTTTCGCCTTCTGACAGGGAGAAAGAAACAGAATATTATACCCGTTGTAAGAATAATTAATATCATCCACAGAGAAAATACCAGACCCTTTCCAAAGAATCACACTGTAGTTTTCTGTAGTGAATTCTGATGGAAAACCTGAGGTAGGATAAGACTGGATTTTTATTTTCATGATTAGCTATTTTTAAACAAGAATGACGCTAATGATCACAAATAATACTATTTATTTAATGTTCTTTTGAATACACCTTTCTCTTATTATACTTTTGCCTTGAAGCAAAAGTATACAAAAGTTCAAGACGGGAATCATCCGCTAAAAATTTGAATGACTCCTAAAATTTCCAAACTCGCATGGATCATTTGGCTGTTCTTCGGTTCTAAATTTCCTCCATGCTCAGACAACGGAAATTTTTTGACGGATCACATTAAAATTTTTCTTAACGCTCCTGATTCCTAAGTCGATTTCAGATATTTACAACTGTGGGTCGGATGGTAGAATTACAAAAAAGCCGGAAAATTCCGGCTTTATATTATTTGTTATTTTACTATTACAATCCGATAACCGGCATTGATAACATTAAGATATTTTCATTTTCTTCAAGACCGTCAAGTGGTTCAATGATTCCCGGTCTGTTAGGCTGAGACATTTTCATAGTGATATCGTCAGATCCAAGAATTGTCAGCATTTCTGTTAAGAATTTAGAACTGAATCCGATATTGATATCTTCTCCGTTATAATCACAAGGGATCTGCATGTCTGCTTTGTTTGCATATTCAGTATCTTCTGCATGAAGGTGAAGAATATTTCCGGAAAGCTTAAATCTTACCTGATTGGTCGATTTATTAGACATGATCGAAGCTCTTTTGATCGCTCCTAATAACAGATTCCTGTTGATTGTCAATACATTTGGATTTTCTTTTGGGATTACCGCTGTATAATTCGGATATTTCCCGTCAATCAGTCTACAGATCCAGATATGCTTACCAAAAGTAAACTTAGCCATATTCTCATTGAAGTCGATGGTAACGTCTTCATTGGAACTTGCCAGGATATTTTTAAAAATGTTCAGGGGCTTTTTAGGCATGATAAACTCCATTGGTTCAGCATTCATAAGATCTGCTCTTTTGTACACCACCAATCTGTGGGAGTCTGTGGAAACGAAATTGGTTTCATTTTCTCCAAACTGGAAAAGAACGCCTGTCATTACCGGACGAAGGGAGTCGTTACTTGTAGCAAAAAGCGTGTTTGTCAAAGCTTCAGACAATACTCCTGCCGGCATCGTTACGCTTTGCGAAGCATCGAATTCCGGTAACTCCGGATAGTCATCAGCATTATCTAATGCTACTGCGAAATTATCTTTTTCATCTAAAATCTCAAGCTGGCTTCCGGTACCCTCGGCATTGTCTTTTACAACAAATGTCAAAGGCTGTTCACCATAGGTCTTGATAAAATCCTGAAAAATTTTAGCAGGAACAGCAAATTTACCTGTGTCATCAGACTTCACTTCCAGGGAAGTAACAAGAGTTGTCTCGCCGTCAGATGCTGTAATGGTAACATTATTTCCGTCTAATTCAAAAAGATAGTTTTCTAAAATCGGTCTCGATTGAGAGCTTGATATTACGCCACTTACAGTTTGCAAAGCCTTCTGCAGTTCACCACTTGAAATAATAAATTTCATAGATTTATAAAATAAGTTTCTACAAATATAATAAATAGATACAACAAAGAAAAGAATAATATCGAGGAGTTTTTCACAAATATCCTTAATTTGTTTTGAGCCTTGACATTATGCTTTGATTTCTGCAAAGATTCATTTTTTTATCAATTACAAAACCTATATTTGCGAAAAAAGTTTGTAAATCATGCAGAAACCTCCTATCCATAAAAGTTTTCTCAATGCTTTCCGTGGTGTTTTCATGATGATAAAAGCGGAAAGAAATTTCCAGATTGAGCTTCTTGCATTTTTGATCAATCTCTTCTTTATTTTTTACTTCAGATTACATTACAGCGATGCAGCGTTGGTTCTTATGGCTTCCTTTGCCGTTTTAAGTGCGGAAATTTTCAATACTGCTGTTGAAAAGATCTGCGACATTGTACAGCCTGATTTTGATAAAAGAATTGGCTTTATCAAAGATATTGCTGCAGGTGCAGTTGTGCTGACGGTGATTGCAGCGGTAATTGTTGGGATTCTGGTGTATGGGAAATATGTGGTAAGGTTTATGGAGACCGTAAAACTCTTGTTTTTGTAGGATCAGACCACCCCGTCAAAAATTCTTTGAATTTTCGCCACCCCTCCAGAGGAGGGGAATGTCACGTCTTCAGTTCAAAAGTTTTGGAAGGCTAGAAATATTTTATTTTTTATTTTACAGCGATGAAAATATCAACTAATTTTGTCACTTCGTAGGAGTTTCAGTATGTTTAATAAACCAATTATAGTAGATTCCTTGCTTTGCCTGAAATGACAATGAGACCGTTGATATTTTATCTGAGATAGTGAGATTGCTTCGCCTGGCTTGCAATGACTATTTTCCGACATAGATAAACCCTTTCTTTCCGGATTTAAAAACAGTTTCAATTCTTTTGTAATCATCTACTTCATATTCGTCAGCCTGAAGGATTTCTGCTTCTGTTACTTCAAAAAGTACTCCTTCTACCTGATCATCATTATTTCCTGAGAATTTCAGTACAGGATGGTATTTCTGACCGCTTTTACGCAGTACTTCCGGATCTGTAATTTCAAGCATACTTAATTTGTAACCTGATAAAATGTCTTTTTCACCTTGTAAAAGTCTTCCGAAAGTTTCCATTTGAACCTGTTCTTTCTGAAGGGTTCCATAAGAAAATAGTCTAAGCATTATACATATTTTTCAATGATTGGGATTGCAATTTCGGCCATCATTCCATAACCTTTTTCATTGGGATGTACGCCGTCTGCAGATAATAAAACTTCTTTATCTTCTAAAAATGCAGAATAAAAATCAATATATCCCAGTGCATCTTCCGCTGCTATATTTTTCAGAATCTCATTATAGTTCACTACATCTTCATTAACTCTCTTCTTCCCGGAGCTTACCACTACTCCATCTATCTTTTGAGAGAAAGGAAGAATGCTTACAAGATAAATCTCGCTGGAAAACCGTTTTGCCTGTTTAACAGCTTCTTTCATATTATTCCTGAATTTCTCAGGATTTACGATCTGTACTCCATCTTTTACAGCAAGATCATTGGCTCCGTAACTTAAGAAAACAATATTTCCGTCTGCGGAATTTCTTGCATTTAATTCGTGCGGCATTCTTTTCAGTAATCCTTCTGTAGTTTCTCCTCCTATGCCCAGATTGAACAGAATGAGCTCATCTCCATTTCCTTCATGAAATTTCTGCAGGGCATATCTTTTCAGAATATCTACCCAACCGCCGAAAACGCCGTCATATTCTCCGTAAGTAATGCTGTCACCGAAGAACAGCCCGTAAATAATTTTCTTCATTCAGTTTTGTTATTTCCTGTTTTGATTAAGTAAAAGTATTAAGAAAAAATTGTTTAAGGAATATAAAATAGCTGAATTTATGGAAAGTTTTAACGCAAAGTTTTATTATTTTTTTGTACTATTTTTAAGGGAGCTAAGATGAATCAACAAGTTAATTTGATGAAGCGGATATAACCTAAATTATTTGAACCATTAAGGTTTTTTGGATCTTAACTTTCCTTAGAATCTATATTATTCATGGTTAATAATATTTTCTCTTTTTTAACGCATAGGTCTTATTGGCAGCATATTGATCAAAGTAAGCAAAGAAGGAATCACCAGGTTGATTTGATGAAGCTAGCTGGAAATGCCAACACTACAAAATTTCCGCTCATTATACATTACTCCTTACTCATCATTCCAGTCTCAGCGTAATATTTGGATGTGATTCTATAATTTCCACCAGAATTTCAAAAAGTGTCTGTCCTTTTCCATCGGTTAATTCATCTAATTTTTGCTGAATTAATTCTATGTTAAAAGGTTTTCCCTGTCTGATTTTATTTTCGTAGAATTCGCGGGTAGCTTTAAAACCTAAGTCTTCTTTTGACTTCTGTGATTCTTTCCAGATGATCTCAAATTCTTCTTTTCCTTCAATGATTCCAAAACCACCATAAAGAATGTCATTAAATCCATCCAATGTTCCTACTTTCCAGTCTGTATTCTTCATCAGAACGCTGGAAGCTTCTTCGTAGAAACCTCCTAAAGACGAAAAATGACCGCCATGAATGACGATCACTTTTCTTGTATTGTTATTTGAAGTATTCAACACCGTTTTTGAATATGTTGTGATAATTCGCGGTTGGTATATTCTTCATGAGACCTTCAGCAAATCGTTCCGGGTGTCCCATTCTTCCATAGATCTTTCCACATGGGCTGGTAATTCCTTCGATTCCGAATAATGAGTTATTCGGGTTGAATGGCATTCCGTGGGCAATGTTTCCATCAAGATCAATGTATTGAGTGGCAATCTGTCCGTTTTCATATAATTTCCTGATTTCATCTTCTGAAGCCATGAAACGTCCTTCACCGTGGGAAATCGGAATAGTGAAAGTCTGTCCTTTCATTCCTTTTAACCAAGGGCTTTCGTCATTTACTACCTGCACTGTTACCATTTGGGAGATGTGTCTTCTGATGGCGTTGTGAGCTAATGTTGGAGAATTCTCATCCAGATCTTTGATTCTTCCGTAAGGTAAAAGTCCCGATTTCACCAGCGCCTGGAATCCGTTGCAGATTCCGATAATCATTCCGTCTCTGTCTAATAATTCGTGAACTGCATTTTTCATTTTCTCGTTTTTCAGAACGTTTACAATGAACTTTGCAGAACCATCCGGCTCATCACCTGCAGAGAAACCTCCTGAGAATGCCAGGATCTGAGATGTTCTGATCTCTTCCACCCATGCATCAATGCTTTCATCGAGTAACTGGTGATTGATATTGATTAAAGGCAAGCTGCTTACTACAGCACCTTCTTTCTGGAATGCATTCAGCGTGTCATATTCACAGTTGGTTCCCGGGAATACCGGAGCAAATACTTTCGGCTGTGCGATTCCGTGTTTTTTAATGACGATATTTCTTGGGTTGACCGAGTTATGTTTTGCATCAATTTCAACCGTGATCTTTTCTTTTTCTACAGTCGGGAAAAGATTTTCAAATGTATTAGTATTGGCCGCTACAAGGTCTGTAATGTCTGATTCAATACCGTTAATTTTTAAGGTTCCAGAGTCTTTTACTTCTCCGA
Organism: Chryseobacterium culicis; assembly: GCF_900108365.1. Lineage (GTDB taxonomy): Bacteria > Bacteroidota > Bacteroidia > Flavobacteriales > Weeksellaceae > Chryseobacterium > Chryseobacterium culicis. Next base: position 1,144,082 of record NZ_FNWQ01000002.1, read on the forward strand.
TCAACTGAAGGGCAGCTGTGCTTAATTCTTCTTTCGCCTCGATAACTAAGCTTCCGATATTTTTCGCTAATAATACATTTTCATCAGCATTGATCTCTGCTCCTAATCTGTTTCCGAAGCTCATTTTTGCTAACGCTACTGCAAGACCTCCTTCTTTCACTGTTTTCACAGACACAATTTTTCCTGCTTTGATGTTTTCAAAAATGAATTCAAAAACTTCTTTTAGAGCATTATAGTTTGGAAGTCCGCTTTCCTGAGCGGTATGATTGAAGAAATATAATCTGTTTCCGGCGCTTTTCAATTCAGGAGAAATGATATTTTCTTTGTCTCCGTTAGCACATGCAAAAGAAATTAGGGTTGGAGGGACGTTCAGATCCTGATACGTTCCGCTCATAGAATCTTTCCCACCGATGGCTGCAAGACCCAAATTGATCTGAGCGTCGTAAGCCCCTAAAAGTGAAGCCAAAGGTTTTCCCCATTTTTCAGGGTTCTGTCCCAATTTTTCGAAATATTCCTGAAAGCTCAGTCTGATATTTTTATAATCACCTCCCATTGCTACAATTTTCGCAACGCTCTCTACTACGGCATACGATGATCCTAATAGTGAGTTTTGTTTTGAAATTTCAGCATCGAATCCCCAGCTTGCCAGAGAAACTGTTTTAATATCTTTTGCTCCTAAAACTGGCAGGGTCTGCACACTTCCTTCCATCAGGGTCTGCTGATATTTTCCTCCTAAAGGCATTGCAACCGTAGTCGCACCGATTGAAGAGTCAAACATTTCAAGCAATCCTTTCTGGGAAGCTACATTTTTATCTTTTAAGATGTTCAGGAAGTTTTCTTCTGTGAACGCTTTTGTTTCTTCTTTTACTTCTTCAAGGTGAGTGATTTTCACTTCCTGAGATTTTGAACATCCGTTGGTATCTAAGAAAGCTCTTGAAAGGTCAACAATTTTATCTCCTTTCCAGAACATCTGCATTCTTCCTGAATCTGTCACTTTTGCTACTTCCACAGCAACAATGTTTTCAGCTTCACAGAATCTGATGAATTTTTCTTTATCCTGAGGATCTACTACCACCGCCATTCTTTCCTGCGATTCAGAAATAGCCAGCTCGGTTCCGTTTAATCCTTCATATTTTAATGGTAATACATCAAGGTTTACTTCCAAAGAGTCTGCAATTTCACCAATGGCTACAGAAACTCCGCCTGCTCCGAAGTCATTTGATTTTTTGATCAGCTTCGTTACTTCAGGATTTCTGAACAGTCTCTGAATTTTACGTTCTTCTACGGCATTTCCTTTCTGAACTTCAGAGCTCATGGTGTGGATAGAGGTTTCGTCCTGTTCTTTTGAGCTTCCGCTTGCTCCTCCTACTCCGTCCCGGCCTGTTGCTCCCCCTAAGATAATGATTGAATCACCGTTTTCCGGTTTCTCACGTCTTACCCAATCTACAGGAACAGCTCCGGTAACGAAACCAACCTCCATTCTTTTGGCTTTATAGCCTTCATCATAGATTTCAGAAACCATCGTAGTGGCAAGACCAATCTGGTTACCGTAAGATGAATATCCGTTGGCAGCCTGCTTTGTAATGGTTTTCTGGGGTAATTTGCCTGGTAATGTTTTGTCAACAGATTCCAAAACGTCTGCAGCACCCGTTAATCTCATCGCCTGAAAAACGAAAGATCTTCCGGATAATGGGTCTCTGATAGCTCCTCCCAAACAAGTGGATGCTCCTCCAAAAGGTTCAATTTCTGTTGGGTGGTTGTGCGTTTCGTTTTTGAATAATAAATACCAGGGTTCTTTTTTACCGTCGTATTCTGCTTCGATCTGGATGGTACAGGCATTGATTTCATCAGAAATAACAAGGTTATCCAGATTGCCTGTTTTGTGGAAATATTTTCCGCACACTGTAGCCAGATCCATTAATGAAATGGGCTTCAGCTCACGGCCTAAGAATTTTCTTTTTTCGATATAATCATTGAAAATCGTTTCCAATGTGTGTTTGAACTGACCTTCAAACTGAATGTCTGACAACTGTGTTTCGAAAGTGGTGTGGCGGCAGTGGTCACTCCAATAGGTGTCTAATACTTTTAGTTCTGTTTCCGTAGGATTTCTTTCTTCAGTTTTGAAATATTCCTGAATGAATTTCAGGTCATCCAAACCTAATGCAAAACCATGATTGTTGTAAAAACTTTCAAGTTCTGTATCATTAAAATTGATAAAATTTTCGTGGATGATTACTTTTGACGGTGTTTCTTCAGCTGGAATATCCAGAATTGACAGGTCTTTTTCCTGAGATTCCACTTTGTTGATCAGAAGGTCTTTGATTTTCACCAAATCTGTTTCGGAAACTCCTTCAAATTCAATTAATTTCCCACTTCTTACTTTTGACTTTTCATTTTCAGTCAGCAACGCGATACACTGCTGCGCAGAATCTGCTCTCTGATCATACTGGCCTGGTAAAAATTCCATTCCGAAATGAATAGTTTTTGCAGGGTTTTCTGTATGCAAAATATCAGTAACAGGGTCTACGAAAGTATTGTTTACTACTTTTTCAAATTCTCCGTCATTCAGGTTAAAAATATCGTACACATTGTATACTTTTACACTTTGAACTGCCGGAACCACCGCTTTTACTTCATCAAAAATTTTTGGACTTTCAACATCGAAAATTCCTCTTTTTTCTACGAAAATTCTTTTGTTATTAGACATTAGATGTCAGATTTTTAATATTAGATTTATTTTTCTTTTTACTTTATTGAACTTAAAGTTTCATTCTTTAAATCCTGATGTTTTGGAAATTTACTTCCTATCTTTATTCTGTACAAATTTAAAGGAATAAGTTCTATCTTCTTTACTATTGAACAATGAAATTTCCAATTTTATCTTATTTGTTTATAAACTTATTGGGGTTATCCGGATGCTCTTTCTGAAAGTCTTCTGCATTTTTTATTTCTTCCTGAAGCCACTGTTCAAAAGGAATCTTCTTTTCATTAAAATCCTCAATGGCATAAAATGTTTTGCCATCTTCTGAAACCAGGAACTTGAAGCGGTAAAGCATATCCAAATCTTTCTTTCTGTCATTATAAGTATTCACCTGATAATACGGAAAATTTTCTTTTGGCCTCTCTACGATTTCAAAAAACAGATTCTTTTCCTTTTCAGATAATTTTTCATAAAAATTTACATAATAAAGATCTGAAAGTTTTTTCTTCTGCTTTTGAAAAAACTGAAGGATATTTTTCTCTTTTTCATTATATTGAAATGGGTTAGGATAATATTTCCCGTTTATTTCAACATCCTCTTTATTAGGTTTTGCGAGTGGCTGAACAGTCTGCCCTTTGACATCCATCACTCCCCATTTTCCTCCTACAATGGATCTGTGCTCGTCATTTGTTTTTTCCCAGTCGCAGCCATCACAAAATGCGGCATAACCGTAATTGAAGGGGAATGCAAAATCATGCTCAGCTTCAATGACAATTTTTCCATTTCGGTCTGCAAATCCTACTTTACCATTTTTAACCAGTCTTCTTAAACCTTCGGAGAAGTAATCTGCTCCATTGTCATAAAGGAAAGGCTGGTACAGAAATTTTCCATTTTTGTCATACACATATCCCCATGCATTTTTCTCTGTTTTTTCACCTTCTTTACTGCCATCAAAAAGAATGGTTGCTCCTTCTACCGGATCTCCATCTTTAAGGTATGAGAAGACTTTGAATTCTGCAGGAACAATTATTTTTCCGGCTTTATCTTTTACTCCAACTAAAGAATCTTTGGATTTAAAATAATGCAGCTCCTCCTTACTCTGAGAAAAAGAAATAATTGGAATCAATAAAGCGGTTACCAGTAGTTTTTTCATATAATGGAGCGGGAAATAAAATATGCAGCCGAAAAGACTGCATATTGTTTTATACTTTAAGATCAGCTTCCAATCCTATTAAGTCTTTGTTTTGGTCTATAATCGGCTGTACTTCATTTTTGATGAATTCCTCCGTCTGAATAGGTGCAAAACCAATAAAGTTCTTAGGATCTAAAACTTCTTTCAGTTTTGATTTGTCTAATTTTAAAGAATCATCGTTTAAGATTCTTTCGATAAGATCGTTTTCTTTTCCTTCTTCTTTCACTTTCTTGGAAGCTTCCATAGAATGAACTCTGATTACTTCGTGAATTTCCTGACGGTCACCACCAGCTTTCACTTCTTCCATGATGATATATTCTGTAGCCATGAAAGGAAGCTCTTCCATTATATGTTTGTTGATTCTGTTTGGATAAACAACGATTCCGTTCATAATGTTATTCCAGATTAATAGAATAGCATCAACAGCTAAAAACGCCTGAGGAATGGTTAATCTTTTGTTTGCAGAGTCATCCAACGTTCTTTCAAACCATTGTGTGGAAGCTACCATTGCGGAACTTGTTGTAAGAGACATTACATATTTTGCCAATGCTCCGATTCTTTCACTTCTCATCGGGTTACGCTTGTAGGCCATTGCCGACGAACCAATCTGGTTTTTCTCGAATGGCTCTTCAATTTCCTTAAGGTTTTGAAGTAAACGCAAATCGTTTGTGAATTTGTGTGCAGATTGTGCAATATTTCCTAATAAAGCCACAACTTTTGCATCAATTTTTCTATCATAAGTCTGTCCGGAAACTCCGAACACTTTTTCGAAACCGAATCTTTTTGAAAGTTCCTTATCTAAGTGTTTTACTTTAGAATAATCTCCGTTGAAAAGCTCAAGGAAGCTGGCAGCAGTTCCTGTAGTTCCTTTTACTCCTCTGAAACGAAGGGTTTCAAGGAAGAAATCCAATTCTTCGATGTCAAGAACCAGACTCTGTAACCAAAGTGTTGCTCTTTTTCCTACGGTTGTCAACTGAGCCGGCTGGAAGTGGGTGAATCCTAAAGTTGGAAGGTCTTTATACTGAATTGCAAAATCCGAAAGATTTTTCATCACGTTTACCAACTTTTTCTTTAATATTAAAAGTCCGTCACGGATTTGAATTAAATCTGTATTGTCTCCTACAAAAGCTGAAGTTGCTCCAAGGTGGATAATCCCTTTTGCCGAAGGCGCCACATCACCATATGCGTGAACGTGAGCCATTACGTCATGACGGAATTTTTTCTCGTACTCTGCTGCTTTTACATAATCAATATTTTCAGCATTTGCTTTTAATTCTGCAATCTGCTCGTCTGTGATATCAAGACCAAGGTCTTTTTCAATCTCAGCAAGAGCTATCCAAAGCTTTCTCCAATTCTGGAATTTGTTATTGTGTGAGAAGTTAAATAACATTTCTTCACTGGAGTAGCGTTCTTCCAATGGATTTTTGTAGGAATTCATTCGTTCTTTTACTTTTTAGATGCACAAAAATACGGATTTTCAGTGAGAGATGAAAATCCTGTTCTGATGATTTTTCAACTATATTTTGATGATTTTTATAGTTTCATTTATACTTTTACCTTGAAGCAAAAGTATACAAAAGTTCAAGACGGGAATCATCCGCTAAAAATTTGATTGGAATCCTAAAATTTCCAAACCCGCATGGATCATCCGGTTCTGCTTCGGTTCTGAACAAGTCCCATGCTCAGACAGTGGAAATTCTTTAACGGATTCCATGCAAATTTTCTTAACGCTGCTAATTCCTAGGTCAATTGGTGAGAGCACATAAAAAAGCTGTCCATTTCTGAGACAGCCTGTTTTTACTATTTTTTAATTGGTTAATCGATAATAAGTCCGCATGGTGATCCAATAGGGATACATTTTCTTTCCAGTGAGCACCAGAAGTACCCTGCAAGACACATTGGGATCCCTCCCTGAACTTTTTTCAATTCTCTTTTTGAAAGTTTTCTTAGGTTTTTCATAGTTCTATTTTTTTGATTTTTCTCCTACTCTGTATGCTTTTCGGATTACGCTTTAATTTGGTAGTACTAATATACAGATTTTTGGAATACAAAAAAAAACATAACCCGTTCATTTTATACAATTTACAAAGACAATTGTTTATTAACTTTTGATGATCATTATATATATCAATAGAGCTTCTTAAGACAAAATAAATCAAAACCTCCGCTGTTGCGGAGGTTTCGTTATTTGTGGACACGAGCGAGACGCTCGCGCAAGCGGGGTTAAATGATAGAAGGTAATATTAATTTTAAAGAATTAATATAATCATCGTCAAAATAAATTGCCCGTATTTCTTTATATAGGAATGTCTCTAACTCTAACCAAGTAGCATTGGGGCTAAATAGATGAATTTTAACTGAATGTTCTCTGATAATATTAATTTTACCTATGTAAGCTTTATGATGATCTTTTAGTTCTATTTTAATAATTTCTATTTTAGATCGTAAATCTAATAATAGATTCACATTATTATTAATGTCTAACTTCACATTTTTTTCAGAAATTATTCCTTTTAACTTTAGTATATTCTCTGTGAATATGTCATCATCTGTCATTTCAATATTTGCTATATATCTTCGATTTATTAAAACAAAACCATCTACTATATAGTCAACAGGAATATATTTTAAATAGCACCAATCATCAGATAAATTAATTAATACACCTTGAAAATATGTTTTATTTCTTAAAGTAATTGAAACAACTCTATTTATAAACTCTCTCATATTAATGATTATAATTATTTTCTTTTTTTCGAATCCTGTGTTCTATATCTCCGAGAATCCGCTTTTTCACCTCCTTTATCTTTTGAATTTCGAGACCTCCCTTTTTCATGCACATTCTTTGATGAACCTCTTGCATTACTTGTATGCTCTGCACCACCTCCATATTCCGAATCAGAAGAAGACTTATTTTTTTTTGCCTGCATTCTTTCCGTTTTTCTAGGTTTTTTATTTCCATCTTCATTCTGTTCTTTTGGAACATCCTATCCGTTAACATCTTTATCAGATTCAGCATCAGAGTTCAGTGTCTGAGGAGAATGCATCATGGGATCAATCTGTATTCCTTGAAGAGTTGGAAGAGGTCTGCTAAAAAGATCATCAATAACAATCTTTGTAGCAACTGCTAAGAAGAGGAACAATCCTATACCTTCTGAAGCAGTATATGTTGCTGCTGCTAATACAGGTTTATATTGTGAACCACTAACCGCAATATCATCAAGATCTGTAAATTTTAATCCGTTATCTAAAAGTTGTACAGTAGCTCCATCTATCCTGTAACTTCCTGTTTTTCCTACATATGTCCAACCATCAGGTGTATTTCCTGGACCTGTAACATTTGGATCCCATTTATAGCCACCATTCCCATCTTTAATCCAGTCTAGCATCTCTCCACTTTCTCCTGTTGGGTCTGTAAACATTATTGGATTATTCCAAACATAACTATAAGCTTCATGAGTATATTGACTTCTTGGATCTACTGTTCCAAAACGCCCTGTATCCGGCATATAGAATCTAGCTCCATAATCATACATTCCTGTTTCCTGAAGCTCCTTACCATTGTACTTGTAGTTATATGCCGGATTTCCCGACAAAACATTATATCCTTCATGCTTCAATCCAAAAGGATAATAATTACTCTCTTCAATAATCTCTGTTCCTGCTCCACTTTTAGCATAGCTTAGCCTAACATTTCCAAGATGATCGGTGTAATTGTACACTTATTCCCTTCTGAGGTTGGGAAGAATTTCAATGTAGAGTTTTCATATTGGAAACCATCCAGATAATCTGTAGTTTTTGTGTCAAAGACCTTTTTCATTTTTACTCCATCCTGCTCTGTAAATATTATCGGTTACTTTGGAGTTTTGGGTAATTTTTCCTAGTAAATTTAGATAATTATATTAGATATAAAATAATTAATAGAACCTTATTTATAAACAACCCTTGACATATTTGCAAGGGTTTTTATTTATTGGTAGGTTTATTTATAAGCTCAAAGTCTAGAGACTTTGCGCAGCGGGGGAATATTTGGTTATATTATTTTACTAGTATCCAAATCGCTTATCAAATGTATAGTGTCTTCAATTTTGATTTGTATCAAAAGATCTAAAATATCCGAAGGTAAATCACTTATTTCTAAGGGTTTTATCGGAGTAGCAACCAAATGATACTGATTATCTATGAAATCATTTAAGTAAGTCTTATCAAAAGAATAGAGACCTCTTTGAGTAAAATAAATAAAGTCTCTTAAATATCTTTCATCAACGCCACTTCCAAATATCTTAGTTAATAAATCTTCTAATGAAGGATTAACTATAGCATCAGATGTTTTGGATAACCCTCTAAAATATGATACTAATTTTTCATTGTTTACTGATGAATTGGCAACCGTTTCAGGCAGTTTCCCTCCACCAGATGCAACAAAACCAATATATTTACCATCTGTAAAAAACCAATCGATGTCTAATGCTTGTTGCTCTATTTCTGTACACATAAAAAAAAATATTTATTTTCCAAAAGTTGCTTTGCAATTACCACACATTTGAACAACTTTTCCTGTTCTAGGTCGTATTGCATTTGTAAAATTAATTTGCGATGAAAAGGCCTGTGGATTTTTTAGTAGCAATTCATTCCCAACATGAAATTCTGCACAACATGCTACTGATGTTTTATTGATATTTCTTGTTCCAGCCCCACCTAGCATTTCCACTACATCTTGTAATTTTGGTGCAATTTCAGTCGGAGCGTCGGCACTAATTCCAATCACTGTTTGTCCATTTAGTTCTGCTCCCACCACTGCCGATGGTGCACTTCCAGAAGCATAAATATCAGATGCTGTCTTTTCAACTCGTGAGCTCAATCTCCTGATCCTATTATCAGTTCGAGTCTTATATTTCCAAGATGATCCGTATAGTTGTACACATATTTTCCAGTCTCAACATTAAAATATCCTTCTGCAGTTGTGAAGAATTTCAATATAGAGTTTTCATACTGGAAACCATCCAGATAATCGGTTGTTTCTGTACCGAAAATCTTTTTTACTTTTACTCCATCTGCTCTGTAAATATAATACTTTGGAGTTTTGGGTAATTTTTCCTGGTAAATTTAGATAATTATACTGGATAGAAAATAATTAATAGAACCTTCTTTATAAACAACCCCTGCAAATATGCAAGAGTTGTGGTTTATTCTATTTATTGGCTCGAGCGAGACGCTCACACCAGCGGGGGCTATTGTCAAACTCATATTTTTATTTAAACAATATCATTAAATTTTCAGGCAATTTTTTGTTATTTACAAAATCATTTAATGTATCTATGTCTAAATTTATTGGAAATGAAAGTTCTTTTAAAGGTGTCCATATTTGTTCATCAATTTTGTAATTCTTAACTAATTGTATAAATCTTTTATTGGCTTGTACTTCAATATCAAATACATTTTGGTTTCCAAGCATATCATATCCCCCTAGATAACTAGACTCTAAAGGATTATATTTATTTTTTAAATTATCAAGAATAATATTATCATTAATTTTAAGAAAAGAAAAATCTATGGCAACGAAATAACAATAATCTATGAATTTAAGATTATTACTTTCGTTTAATTCATGATTCGAAATCCCCAAATTTATATAGGGAATCAATAAATTTTCACCATTTAATAAAACTTTACCAAAATATGCATCTGAAGTGTGAATCTCATCTATATTTTCATTGTGTATTAAATTTTCAAACATATTTATCTTATTTTTTTAAGAATGATTTGATTAATCTTACCATTAATAGGTGTTCCATTTGATCTTAAATATCCATTATTAACAACATCTTCCGTTTTACTTAAAACTTTATATGCACTTAAGCCATCCGCTTTTCCATTCCAAATAGAATTAAAAAATTTATTTGACATCGTACCTCTAACTGTAATTCGACCACCATTTGCTAAAGATGAATGAACATCATTTAAGAATGCAGCTTGTGGATTATTCGCTACAATATTATCTACCGAACCTTTAGAGAAATATTTTCCAAAATTTCTTACATAATCTTTAATTCCTTTTTCAGCAGCTGTATCAAAATTTATATAATTCTTTAATTTAGAATACTTTCCCCCATTAAATCTACATTTATTTCAAATGCACCTACGTGACCTGTACCCATTCCAGAACCTATCAGTCCATGTTCAGCACCCCATCTAATACCTCCTCCTACATTACTGCGCATATAACCTGTCATTTGGCCTCTGAGATCATCCATTCTTGCCTGTCCTTCTGCGTCCAAACAAAAGCATTTCTTGTATGGGTATCAAACCAACCAGATAAGGGACCTCTAATATTTTCCTGAACCCAATTGGCAGTTCTCATTCTGAATCTGCTCAACTTGTTACCTGGTGGGTTATCATCATCACCATTCATGAACTGATCAAAGTTAAGCTGTGTAAAATAATTACCTGAAGTTTCAGAACTTGTAGACATTGTTGCTACATATGCACTATAGGCAAATCCTGCATCGCCACCTGTTGCCATCATTCCTCCGTTTACACTTACAACATCATTCCCATCCGGATCAATAACCATAACAGGATTGTTTACAGCATAATTATAAGGGCTGTGTCTTCTGTATTTCTCAGACATGGCATCCATTACATCCCATCTTCCAAGATCCGGCATATACATCCTTGCTCCGTAATCATACATGCCATTCTCCTGGAGTTCCTTACCGTTATATTTATAGTTATAGGCTAGATTTCCTAACAAAGTATTATATACTTCATGTTTCAATCCAAAAGGATAATAATTACTTTCTTCAATGATCTCTGCTCCTGCTCCATTTTTAGTGTAGCTTAATCTGACATTTCCTAAATGATCAGTATAGTTATACACATACTTTCCGGTTTCAACATTAAAATATCCTTCTGCTGTTGGGAAGAACTTTAATACCGAATCTGTATACTGGAAACCATCCAGATAATCTGTAGTTTTTGTTTCAAAGACCTTTTTTACTTTTACACCGTCTGTTCTGTAAATATAATCAGTTACTTTAGCATTTTGGGTAACTTTTTTAGGTAAATTTAGATAAGTATATTGGATAGAAAATAATTAATAGAACCTTCTTTGTAAACAACCCTTGCCATATTTGCAAGGGTTGTTATTTATTGGTAAGTTTATTTTATAAGCTCAAAGTCTGGAGACTTTGCACAGCGGGGATTATCTTCTTAATCTTTTCTTTTTAATATAACCCAAATAAAGATATAGGACTATAGAAATTAGAATTACAATTACTATTGCAAGATATGTTTGAAAAGGAATTTTGTGACTGCTTGCTAATGCCATTAATAAAAAAAAGACAAAAATTAAAAAAGAAATAATACAAATGGCTCGCAATATGTTTAGTATAATTTTCATTTATTGATATTTTACTGTTCCTTGAAACCCACTTTTTAATAAAGCTTGAACGAACTGCTTAAACTGGTCTTTAGATATACCACGAAAATCTAGAGTTTCTCCTTTTTTAAAATCTACTTTTTTTCCTCTAATAACGTCTACAACTATAAGAGCAGATTTAGTAAGAAGTCCTGCCTCTTGTACTGAGCCATACATATCATTAGCTATTTCTTTGGCTGATGAAATATTAATTCCTAAATGATCGTGTGTCTTTACTCCTTTATGCGCTATTGCATCTTGTAGAGCATGTAGACCTTGTCCTAAATTTCCAATTTTTGAATCATCAGATGAATTTGCATAGGTAAATATATTATCCCATCCAAAACTCAATCCTCTTGACATTGCTTGATATTCAGTCATACCATCCTCAGCCTCTTGGTCACTCATCATGGAATGCCATTTACTATTAGATTCGTCTTGAGATTTACTTGTTATATCATAATTTATTCCCATACCCGATCTATAAGCAGTAGGATTTCCATTTTTAAAATGAAGAGCCCCGTCCCAAAATTGCACATTTTTAGTAGGATGATCCGCATATGTACTTGAGTAATGAGCAACTAAATCGGCTCTACTTTTCGAATATCCTAATCTCAACATTTGTTTATATGTTATATCATAATGAACAGATACTGCATAATCTCCGTTTTTCTCAATAAATAAAATTGGATTGTTTGAAGCATAGCTATAGACCGAACCAAGTGGAAACTTTTCACTAAATCTATCTAATAATCCAAATTTTCCTAAATCCGGCATATAAAATCTCGCTCCATAATCATACATACCACTTTCCTGAAGCTCCTTACAATTATACTTGTATTTATATGCAGAATTCCCTAATAAAATATTATATCCCTCATGCTTCAATCCAAAAGGATAGTAATTACTTTCTTCAATGATCTCTGTTCCCGCTCCACTTTTAGCATAACTTAACCTAACATTTCCAAGATGGTCCGTATAATTGTACACATACTTACCGGTTTCAACATTAAAATATCCTTCTGAAGTTGGGAAGAATTTCAATGTAGAGTTTTCATACTGAAAACCATCCAGATAATCTGTAGTTTTTGTGTCAAAGATCTTTTTTACTTTTACTCCATCTGCTCTGTAAATATAATCCGTTACTTTGGAGTTTCGGGTAAATTTAGATAATTATATTGGATAAAATAATTAATAGAACCTTCTTTATAAACAACCCTTGTCCTATTTGCAAGGGTTGCTATTTATTGGTAAGTTTATTTATAAACTCAAAGTCTGGAGACTTTGCGCAGCGGGTGAATTACAAATCTTCTTTCTACTCTCCATTTTTTATTTTGTTTATAAAAGGAAAGTTTTCACTATATTCTACTAAAACTGTATCACCGATTTTATAACTATCATCATAACTGGGATTAGAGTACTTCTTATCTTCGACAGAAAACTCATAATAGTAATTAAATGCTCCTGTTATAAAACCCCTTCTTTGGGATTCTTTTTCATCTATAATCAACCCTTTAGTCTGCTTTAAAGGAATAATTCCCATTAAAGGTCTGTATATCAAAACATTTCTATTAAGAAAAATGATAAATAGTAATATTAGAATTAAAAAAAAATTTTTCTTATTCATTTGTTATATCTTTTACTTTATCTACTTTATTTTTTGTTGCTGCATTAGTAGAATTTTCAACAGTTTTATTGCTAAAATTTTTAACCCCATTACTTAGCTGTTTGGAAACCGATTTTATATCAAGCTTTTTTGATATAATATTTGATTTTCTAGAGCTAAGTCCTGTTATTTTTTGAACAAAACTTTTAGCTTTAGCGTTACTATTCAAATTAACCTTATTAGCCAATTTATCTATTTTTTCTAATTTTGCAGTTTTAGCTAATCCTCCAACTTTCTTAGTAATACCTCCAGCAGCTGCATCTATAAGCGTATTTTTAGCGACATTCCGAAAATTTGTCTCCACTTTAGCACCTTTTGTTGTATTTATTTCTACAGTATTTTTTGCTATCATTACTGTTGTCTTTACTGCCGCTTTTCTAAGAGCACTCCCCCCCTGTGTTAATGCTCCTTCAGCAGCGGATAAAGCAATTGATGAAAGCGAAATATTATCTGTCCATTTATTTTTGACTTCAGGATCGAGATAGTTAGCAGCTACCTGCAATCCATATTCTGTAGCGGCTCCAACTAGTGCTCCAACAATACATGTAGGACATCTTCCATCAGGATCATCAAATTTAATTGGATTATTATATCCATAGCTGAAGGGATTAAGATTATCTGGATTAAAAATACCTCCTCCATTTCCAAGTGTAGTCTCTATTGTACGGTTTACTTCATCTTCATCATCTTCATCAATTTCGCTAGGGTTAAATGTAAAATCATGATCTTTTATTAATGGATCAGTTTGCATCCAACGACCTATATCTGGCATGTATTGCCTCCAACCATAATCATACATTCCACTTTCCTGAAGCTCCTTACCATTATACTTGTATTTATATGCAGAATTCCCTAATAAAACATTATATCCCTCATGCTTCAATCCAAAAGGATAATAATTACTCTCTTCAATAATCTCTGTTCCTGCACCGTTCTTAGCATAACTTAATCTGATGTTTCCTAAATGATCAATATAGTTATAAACATACTTTCCGGTTTCAACATTAAA
>NZ_FNWQ01000003.1 GCF_900108365.1 Chryseobacterium culicis
TTGAAATGACCAAATGTTTCTGAAAGAAATTTTAAAGTTTTTTAAGTAACCTTAACCCTTTCCTAAACCTTCAATCCTATACTCCTGCGCTCCCTGTAATTGGGACTGCGAAGATAATAACTATTTTTAAAACCACAACTCTTTTCTCAAAAAATTTAAAAGTTTTTTTAGTCCTCTCTTATGAAGTATCATCATGTTTTATGCTTATCTAAAAGCTCCTCTGCGCTTACTGATCAACTCTCGTTTTCAGTGGGGCAAAGATAACAACTTATTACCACGCAAAACAAGTTTTATTTAACATAAATGTTACCTTTTGTTCATATTCACCCCTAAGAACCTGATTCAAAGGAAGAAAAATTTTAAACATTTGTTTGGAATATTGAACACAGCGGAAGTTTGACCCCTTTTATGAGTAATAAGTAATACTAGGTATACTTATATTATATAGTAGACATCTTTCTATGTGAGTTGACTGAAGCCAACAAGGAGAGTCTCTTTGATTAAAAGGGTTAAAGAGTTTCTATTGAATATGTACAATAGATACATGACATTATATACTTAAGGTTATTACCGCAGATCGCACGGATTTGTAATGTGGACAACGGATACAATATAAAAGGAAGAGTTGATCTTAATTAAGATGCTTCTACTCTGCTCAGCATGACACTGCTAATACTAACTGCTAAAAAACTTAGACATTATACCCTCGTTTTACATCCCTTAAAGTTCCGGTGAATAAGTCTGGATTCCTACTGAATGAGATCATGAGAATAGCAGTATATCTTTACTATAGCTTTTATAAGAATTAGATTTAAAAACTCCAGACTGATTATTGAAATCCAGCAATCAGGAACTCGCAACTTTATAATCCGAGCCCGAAACTTATCATTTATAATTGACATACCCTTCCCTAGCCCTGATAGGAATGGTTACCCCACAGCTTGCGGAAGAAGGCTGCTGGATTTGAGGATGGAGAACGATGGCGCGAGGAGTAAGAATGGATAGCAGGATACAGCTCCGGATAATCTTCGGACGTGAGAGAGTGCGGGTAAACTTGAAAGTTTAAAAGTTGGAGGGGGCAAGAGTAAGAATCTGGAAACCGGATACATCTTTATAGTAATAAAAAACATTCCGTAAGAATCCTTTGTATAGAGGACTCCTACGGAATGGGGTATAAAACGAAGTTATATTTTTAGTTCAGAACATATGATGTTCCGTCTCTTCCGTCTTTTAATTCAATTCCTTCGGCAAGAAGCTTATCTCTGATCTGGTCTGAAAGCTCAAAGTTTTTAGATTTTCTGGCCTGATTTCTTAACTCAATTAAAACTTTCAGGGTCTGATCCAGCTTTTCATTGTTGTTTTCTTCAACGGTCTGCAATCCTAAAACATCAAAGATAAATGCATTGAGTGTAGCTTTTAAATCTTCAAGATCTTCTGTTGATATTGTTTCTTTACCATCATTTAAAGCAAAAATGTATTTCACTGCTTCAAACAGGTGAGCAATCAGAATTGGTGAATTGAAATCATCTGTTAAAGCTTCATATGCTTTATCTTTCCATTCTTTCAGGCTGAAACCGGATGGTTTTGCGTCATCAGGGGTAATTGTATTCAGCACTTTTACAGCTTCCATCAATCTTATGAATCCTTTTTCACTGGCAATCATGGCATCATTTGAAATATCCAATACACTTCTGTAGTGTGCCTGCAGGAAGCAGAAACGCACAATTGAAGGATGGAAAGGTTTTTCAAAGAAATCATTGTCTCCTGTCACTAATTGCATTGGAAGGATATAATTCCCTGTAGATTTACTCATACGCTGAGAGTTCATTGTCAACATATTGGCGTGCATCCAGTAATTCACAGGAGCAGCATCATTGCAGGCTTTCCCCTGTGCAATTTCACATTCGTGGTGAGGGAATTTAAGATCCATTCCTCCTCCATGGATATCGAATGTTTCACCTAAATATTTAGTACTCATTGCAGTACATTCAAGGTGCCATCCCGGAAAACCTTCTCCCCAAGGGGAATTCCATCTCATGATGTGAGCCGGAGATGCTTTTTTCCATAAAGCAAAATCCTGCGGGTTTTTCTTTTCACCCTGTCCGTCAAGGTCTCTGGTATTGGCGAAAAGCTCTTCTATATTACGTTTTGAAAGTTCACCATAATTCAATCCTCTTCTATTGTATTCCAATACATCGAAGTATACTGAACCGTTGCTTTCGTAAGCGAAGCCTCTTTCAATAAGTTTCTGAGTTAGTTCTATCTGCTCTACAATATGTCCTGTGGCTGTAGGTTCTATGTTGGGAGGTAAAAGATTGAACATATCCAATACTTTGTGGAAATCTACGGTATACTTCTGTACAATTTCCATTGGCTCCAGCTTTTCAAGTCTGGTCTGCTTTACAAACCTGTCGTTATCTACATTTCCATCATCGGTAAGGTGTCCTGCATCGGTAATATTTCTTACATATCTTACTTTATACCCCAAATGCACCAGGGTACGGTAGATAAAATCGAAGGAAAGGAAAGTTCTTACATTTCCTAAATGCACATTGCTGTACACAGTAGGTCCGCAGACATACATTCCGACGTTTCCTTCTAAGATAGGTTTGAATATTTCTTTTTCTGCAGTAAGCGAGTTATATATTTTTAATTGCATTTATTTTTAAGTTAAAAGATTTAATGATTTTAAAGATTCAAAAATTAGTTAAAAAATAATTCTGTCACAACAAATAATTGTCGTGATAAAAATTTTATCTGAAACTTTTTTAAATTTTATCATAATTAAATCGCTTTTAAATGATGCTGTAAATGATCTACATAATCATCAATAATAAACTCCAGTGTATACACCCGAGGTTCTGTTTTGGTGGTATCACAGGTTCTTTGTAATGCCTCATCCGGAATATTTTCTACAATGTGAACCATCTGATAGTTCAAAGACTTCCACAGATCCAGAAGATCTGAAGTAGGAACATTCTGATAGTTCTGAGCTTTTACCCAAAAATTCTGATCATATACAATATTTTCATTCTCTTTATATTGTGTCACAACAAATCTACGGATATTTGTAAAAGCGCTGTCACAAAGATGGCCAATAATTTCTTTTTTGGACCACTTTTCAGCAAAACTCTTATGCGACCATTCTTCTTCAGAGATAGTTTTAAATCTCAGAAGTTCGGCATCAATAATATTTTTAAGGATTTGATAGTTCATTATTTATTAATCCAGTTTTGCGTGGCTTCCTACGTAATGTAAGAATTCCTGTCTTGTAATAGGGTTTGTTCTGAAAATGCCGCTCAATTCAGCAGTAATGGTAGAGCTTGCAGTATCTTTTATTCCTCTGCAGTTAACACAAAGGTGTTTTGCATCAATGATACAGGCTACATCTTTTGTTCCCAAAGCTTCTTTCAACGCATCTACAATCTGCATGGTAAGTCTTTCCTGAACCTGTGGTCTTTTCGCATAATAATCTACTATTCTGTTGATTTTTGAAAGACCGATTACTTCTCCGTTGGAAATGTAAGCAACGTGAGCTCTTCCGATGATCGGTAAAAAGTGGTGTTCGCAGAAAGAGTATACGGTAATATCCTTCTCTACCAGCATTTGGCGGTATTTGTATTTATTGGAAAAAGTAGAGATTCCTGGTTTGTTTTCAGGAAGAAGTCCTCCGAAAATCTCATTGACGTACATTTTGGCAACACGTCTTGGAGAATCTTTCAGTGAATCGTCTGTCATATCCAATCCTAAGGTTTGCATAATTTCGCCAAAAAGCTCAGTAATTTTTTCAATTTTTTCCTGTGGCGATTTATCAAAAGCATCTTCCCTTATAGGCGTATGTTCTTTTCCAGTGAAAATATCATCGTCGTTATCAGTAAAATCAACCATTTTTATTTAATTTGCAGCAAAAATACGGATAATATCTTTTTCTATATTTCAAATAGGATGAAAAACATTATCTTTTATACCCATTTCTGATTAAAAGTTTATGATTATTGTCGAAGAAGTACAAAACCAACTCCAAAAAAGGGAATTTCTGGAATTCCCGGCCCGCCTTTATCAACACGACAAAAATTATATTCGTCCTTTGAATCAAAATATTGAGGAGATTTTTGATCCTAAAAAAAACAAATTCTTTAAAAACGGGGTCTGTAAAAGATTTTTGTTTAAAAATGCCGGCAAAACAGTTGGCAAAGTAGCCGTTTTTGTGAATGGATGCTATGAGCAGAAACAGCCAACGGGAGGAATTGGCTTTTTTGACTGTATTAATGATCAGGAAACGGCTAATTTCATTTTTGATCATTGTAGAAATTGGCTTGCGGAGAAAGGAATGGAAGCAATGGATGGTCCGATCAATTTTGGGGAACGGGATAAATTCTGGGGACTTTTAATTGATGGGTTTATTGAACCGTTATTTGGAATGAATTACAACTTTCCTTATTACAAAGAGCTTTTCGAAAATTATGGATTTCAAATCTATTTTGAGCAGCTTTGTTTTACGAGACCTGTTTTTGCGGAAGTCTCGAGGATCTTTAAGATTGCTCATGAAAAGAACAGAAAAAATCCGGCTATTTCAGCAAAGCCTATGAAAAAAAACAACCTTTCTAAGTTTGCAAAAGACTTTACTGAAATTTACAATAAGGCCTGGGCTTCTCACGGGGAAGGAAAAAGTCTGGAAGAAACAAAAGTTCTGAAAATGTTCAAAACAATGAAACCTATCATTAATGAACATATATCCTGGTTTGTCTATGAAAATGATAAACCGATTGCCATGTGGATCAACATTCCTGACGTTAACCAATGGTCTAAATATCTTAATGGAAAGTTCGGGATTTTTGAGAAGCTTAAATTTTTATTTTTAAAGCGATTTAAGAAGAATGAGAAAATGGTTGGTCTTGTTTTCGGTGTTGTTCCTGAGTGGCAGAAAAAAGGCATTGACGGATATATGATCTGGGAAGGAACTCAGCATTTGAGAAAACATACGGACTTTACCATTACGGAGCTGCAGTGGATTGGCGATTTTAATCCTAAAATGATTAAGATTGCCGAAGCTCTTGATACCACTGTTACCCGAAAACTCGCTACGTACCGATATTTGTTTGACAGGAATAAGGAATTTGAGAGACATCCGATTCTTTAGAAAAGAAAACGGAGTTTTTTTACTGGATGTTTTAAGACATTCGATGCAAAGCTTTTATCTGCCGCTGTATTATTTTTGAGGAGGGATAAGCCGAAATCAACTTTATTGATTGTTTCTAAGCGGATGTATAGCCTATGGCTTCTTTATCTGTTATCAGATTAAAAATAAAAACCCTGCTTTAAAAAGCAGGGTTCCTTCATTTTGGTACTTTTATTAGAATAGCTCACCGGCTATTTTTTTAATATTGTCGCTTTTGCCCATTGAGTAAAAGTGCAGAACAGGAACTCCAAAATCAAGAAGCTCTTTGCACTGAGCAATGGCCCACTCTATTCCGATCTGCTTTACAGCGTCATTATTTTTTGCATTTTCCACTTCATTGATCAGTTCTTCCGGCAGGTCTATTTTAAATACCTGTGGTAGGATTTTCAAGTGTTTTTTTGTTGCGATAGGTTTGATTCCCGGAATAATAGGAACCGTGATTCCCATTTCTCTTGCTTTCTGAACGAAATCTATATACTTTTTATTGTCAAAAAACATTTGGGTAACAATATAATCTGCTCCGGCATCTACTTTTTGTTTCAGCCATTTCAGGTCATAATTCATGGAGGGGGCTTCCATATGCTTTTCCGGATATCCTGCAACACCGATGCAGAATTTGTTCAGTTCATCACATACCTGTTCTTCGTTGTGAAGGTATTTTCCTCTTCCCAGATTATTGATCTGTCCCACAAGATCCATAGCACTTGCATGCCCTCCCTGAGTGGGTTCGAAATACTGATGCCCTTTCATGGCATCTCCTCTTAAAGCCATTACATTATCAATTCCAAGGTACATACAGTCTACCAAAAGATATTCTGTTTCTTCCTTTGTAAATCCTCCGCAAAGAAGGTGGGGTACTGTATCTACATTGTATTTATGTTGAATAGCCGCACAGATTCCCAATGTTCCGGGACGCATTCTTGTAATACGGCGTTCCATCAGGCCATTTCCTTTATCCAGATAGATATATTCTTCTCTGGATGTGGTAACATCAATGAAAGGCGGCTTGAATTCCATCAACGGATCAATATTGGTGTATAGATCTTCAATCCCTATTCCTTTCTGTGGCGGAACAACTTCTAAGGAGAATAAAGTTTTTCCATTTGCGTTTTTAATGTGTTCTGTTATCTTCATGTCAATATTAATCTGCTAAATTGGGTGACAGCCATTTTCTCGCTTCCTGGATGCTGCAGCCTCTTCTTTCTGCATAATCTGTAAGCTGGTCTTCTGTAATTTTTCCTAATCCGAAATATTTGGCATGCGGGCTTCCGAAATAATATCCGGAAACAGATGCGGTCGGGAACATGGCAAGGCTTTCAGTAAGGAAAACCCCTGTATGCTCTTCTACTTGTAAAAGGTCCCAGATTGTTTTCTTCTCGAGATGGTCCGGACATGCCGGATATCCTGGTGCCGGACGGATTCCTTTATATTTTTCGGCAATAAGTTCTTCGTTGCTTAGATTTTCCTGATTGGCATATCCCCAGTATTCTGTTCTTACTTTTTTATGTAAAAATTCTGCATAGGCTTCTGCAAAACGGTCTGCCAGGGCTTTTACCATGATTGAATTATAGTCATCATTCGCTTTTTCATATTCTGCAGAGAGTTCATCGGTTCCGAATCCGGTGGTTACACAGAAAGCTCCCACATAATCGGTTTTTCCTGAACTTTGAGGAGCGATGAAATCACTTAGAGCTAAATAGTCTTTTCCTTTTGATCTTTGAGCCTGCTGTCTTAGGGTTAAAAATTTCGCCTGTTCATTATTGTTTTCGTCAAAAATCAGGATATCATCAGATTCATTGGAATTGGCTTTAAAGATTCCGAAGATGGCTTTTGCTGTTAAAAGTTTCTCATCCAAAATTCTATTCAGAATCACCTGAGCATCTTTGAATAATTCTTTAGCCTGAGCACCTACAACCTCATCTTCTAAGATATTGGGGTATTTCCCGTGAAGATCCCAGCTTCTGAAAAAAGGTGACCAGTCTATGAAAGGAAGAAGCTCTCTCAGATCCTGATTTTCGATGACTTTTACTCCTACCATATTCGGAGTGAAGATTTCTTCGTTTTCCCAATCAATTTTAAATTTGTTTTCTCTTGCTTCTTCAATGGAAACATAATCTTTATCCACCTGCCTGTTCAGGAACTTTTCTCTGAAATCGGAATAATCATTTTTTAAATCCGAAACATATTCTTTATTTCTGTCGCCCAGCAATGAGCTTACCACATTTACGGCTCTTGAAGCATCATTTACGTGAACAACAGCGTTTTTATATTTTAAGTCGATTTTCACCGCGGTATGTGCTTTTGAAGTTGTAGCACCACCGATCAGTAAAGGAAAGTCTAAATTCTGTCTTTCCAATTCTGAAGCTATATATACCATCTCATCCAGGCTTGGTGTGATCAGGCCGCTTAATCCTATAACGTCTACTTTTTCTTCAATGGCTGTCTGGATAATCTTTTCAGCGGGAACCATTACCCCAAGGTCAACAATTTCATAATTATTACAACCTAAAACAACGCTCACAATATTTTTACCGATATCATGAACGTCACCTTTTACGGTTGCCATTAATATTTTTCCGTTGGCAGGTTTTGTACCGTCTTTTTCTGCTTCAATGAAAGGCTGCAAATATGCTACTGCCTTTTTCATTACCCTTGCAGATTTTACTACCTGAGGCAGGAACATTTTTCCGCTTCCGAACAGATCACCTACTACGCCCATACCGGTCATCAGATTAACTTCTATGACATGAAGTGGTTTTGCAGCCAATTGTCTTGCTTCTTCTACATCTTCTTCAATGAAACGGTCAATCCCTTTTACCAACGCATGGGTAATTCTTTCCTGCAGCGGATTGTTTCGCCATTCCAGATCTTCGGTCTTTTCTTTTTTAACTGATTTATGCTTTTCGGAATAATCAAGAAGTCTTTCTGTAGCATCTTCTCTTTTATCCAGAATAACGTCTTCCACCAGCTCCAGTAATTCTTTGTTGATTTCGTCGTACACTTCCAGCATGGCAGGGTTTACAATACCGATGTTCATCCCTGCCTGAATGGCATGATAAAGGAATACGGAGTGCATAGCTTCTCTCACGGTATCATTTCCGCGGAAAGAGAAGGAAACATTGCTTACTCCTCCGCTTACGGATGCATAAGGAAGATTTTGTCTTACCCAGCGAGTAGCTTCGATAAAGTCGATCGCATTTCTTCTGTGTTCTTCCATCCCTGTGGCTACCGGAAAGATATTTAAGTCGAAAATAATATCTTCGGCGGGAAAACCAATCTGGTTGACCAGGATATCATAGGATCTTTTTGAAATCTCAATTCTTCGTTCAAGATTGTCAGCCTGTCCTACTTCATCAAATGCCATGACAATGACTGCTGCCCCATATCTTTTAATAGCTTTGGCATGTTTGATGAATTCTTCCTCCCCTTCTTTTAAGCTGATGGAATTTACGACACATTTTCCCTGCGCTACCTGAAGACCTGCTTCCAGGATTTCCCATTTGGAAGAATCAACCATGATCGGGATTCTTGCGATATCGGGTTCGGAGGCAATTAAATTCAGGAATTTGATCATGGATGCTTTTCCATCAATCAAACCATCATCAAAGTTGACATCCAGAATCTGGGCACCACCTTCTACCTGATGACGGGCAATATCTAATGCCTCAGAAAATTTCTCTTCTTTAATCAGTCTTAAAAACTTTTTGGAACCGGCAACATTCGTTCTTTCACCAACATTGATGAAATTACTTTCCGGGGTTATGATAAGAGGCTCGAGGCCTGATAATCTTAAATACTTCATTTTATTCTTCTAAAATATAGTAGGCATTATTGGCATTCTGCTTCAATAAATCCCTATGCTTACTTAAAGCTGTAATCAGCGGAAATCTTTTATAGGCTAAACCATGCTCTTTAGCAAATTCTTCAATCTCCTCTGTAATTTCATTATAATACATATAACTGTAATTGGGAAACAGATGATGGGCAACATGAAAATTGAAATTTCCCAACACATTTCTTACCAACCAGTTATTTTCTTTGAGATCATTGGTTACTTCCAGCTGGTGGCGAAGCCAGCTAAACGGCAGACCATTCTCTTTATTTAATTTTGGAAAAGCATTATCAGGAAGCGGATGCAAAGGCAGTAAAACAAACAATGCAAAAATACTTGCTGATATCACCTGTAAAAACCAAGCTCCTAAAGCCCATCCTATTGATACTTTAAAGAACACTACAGGAACCACGATCTGATAAAAGAAATAGAACAGCTTATAGCTTATCATTTTTACTTTTTCAATGGTGGGTATCTTTCCCTGGGTTTTCAAAATCACTCTTTCCTTATCAAAGAAGTCTCTGAAGTCTCTTATAAACATCCAATTGAACAAATACAACGGATAGACTAAAAAGAAAAACTTATCCTGATACTTCTGTATTCCTTTCGCTTTAATCCACGGTACAATTAAAAGCAAACCGCTCTGTTCGATATCCGTATCCCATCCATCCACATTAGGATAGGCATGATGGCTTGCGATATGTCTTTTTTTCCAGATATAGGAATTGGCTCCTATAAAATCAAAAATATGGAGAACCAGCCCGTTCAGCCTTTTACTTTTATAAATGTTATTATGAGCTGCTTCGTGGATTAAGTTCAGATAAATTAATACCAAAGAAATTCCCATTAAAACAAAACTCAGCATATAGAGCCAATGCTTTTCTGCATTCAAAACAGCCAGAAAATATAAACCCATATAAACCAGCGGAAGTAGTACTGCTTTCATTTGAATGTAAATATCTCTGTTCTCAGAAATGGATTCTACTCTTTGGTTCACTTTCTTCCTCAGTTCATTAAATAATCTGACATCTTCCGGATCTTTTAAGTAAATTGGCTTTTCCATATCGTTAACTTTGTGGTTTACTTAAAGTTAACAGTTATAATCCAGCCATCCTTCCTGATTTTAATTAAAAAAATCTATCAAATCAAACAAATTCCTTCAATTTTCTTGGCGGATATGGCTGCACCAGGTCAGCAATCGCTTTGATATGCTCAGGAGTTGTACCGCAGCATCCTCCGATAATATTGATCAGCCCTTTTTCCACGTATTCCTTGATCTGTCTTGCCATATCTTCAGGAGTTTCATCATATTTTCCGAATGCATTCGGTAACCCGGCATTCGGATATGCTGAGACATAGAATTCTGAATTATGAGCCAGCGTTTCAAGATAAGGGGTCAGCTGGTCGGCTCCCAAAGCACAGTTGAAACCTACACTTAATAAATTCAGGTGGGAAACTGAGATCAGGAACGCTTCTGCCGTCTGCCCGCTCAATGTTCTTCCTGAAGCATCGGTAATGGTTCCTGAAACCATGATCGGGATTTTGATTTCTCTTTCGTCCTGCAGTTCATCAATGGCAAATAATGCAGCTTTCGCATTCAGGGTATCAAAGATGGTTTCTACCAGAAGGATATCTGATCCTCCGTCCAGCAGCGCTTCACATTGCTGCTTATACGCCACTCTCAATTCTTCAAAAGTGATAGCTCTGTAACCGGGGTCATTCACGTCCGGGCTTAAACTGGCCGTTCTGTTGGTAGGTCCTATAGATCCGGCAACAAATCTCGGTTTGTCAGGATTTTTTGCGGTGTATTCATCACAGGCTTTTCTGGCGATTTTTGCAGACTCATAGTTCAGTTCATATACCAGATCTTCCATGTGATAATCTGCCATTGCAATGGTAGTTCCCGAGAATGTATTGGTTTCAATGATATCTGCTCCTGCTTCCAGATATTTCTTGTGAACTTCTTCGATAGCCTGAGGCTGTGTGAGAGAAAGCAGATCATTATTTCCTTTTACGGGATGTTCCCAGTTTTTGAAACGTTCTCCACGATAGTCTTCTTCTTCAAATTTGTATCTCTGAAGCATGGTTCCCATGGCTCCGTCAAGAATTAAAATTCTTTCGGATAAAGCTTTATATAATTGTTCTGAATTTTTCATTTCTACATGTTTTGAATGCAGCCTTGTTTTACATTAATCCAAAGCCTGTTTTAAATCTGCAATAATATCCTCTACATTTTCCAGCCCTACAGAGCAGCGAACCAGCCCTGCTGTAATACCAACCTCGTTTCTTTCTTCGTCTGAAAGTTTAGAGTGCGTAGTGGATGCCGGGTGAGTAACGATCGTTCTTGTATCACCTAAATTGGCAGACAGTGAGCACATTTGTATCTTGTCTAAGAAATTTCTTCCGCCTTCTATTCCTCCTTTAATTTCGAATGCCACAATATTTCCTCCCAGCTTCATTTGCTTTTTGGCAACTTCATAACTTGGGTGTGATTTCAGGAATGGATATTTTACCAATTCCACATTGGGATGATTTTCTAAAAACTCAGCTACTTTCAATGCATTTTCACAATGTTTTTCTACGCGTATCGCCAATGTTTCAAGGCTTTTTGATAAAACCCAGGCATTAAAAGGAGATAATGCAGGCCCTGTATTTCTCGCAAAAAGATAAATTTCTCTGATCAGGTCTTCTTTTCCTACTGCTATCCCTCCTAAAACTCTTCCCTGCCCGTCAATGAGCTTGGTAGCTGAGTGCACTACAATATCTGCACCGTACTTGATAGGCTGCTGCAGGTAAGGTGTTGCAAAACAGTTATCTACAATAAAAATAAGATTATGCTTTTTTGCGATCTGCCCGAAGAACTCGAGATCCAGAATTTCAATGGCCGGATTGGTAGGGGTTTCAAGATAAAGGATTTTTGTATTGGGCTTGATATATTGCTCAACGTTTGCCGCATCCTCTGCTTTAAAGTAGGAAGTTTCAATATTCCATTTCGGGAAATACTTGGTAAATAAGGTGTGTGTAGACCCGAAGACAGACTGGCAGCTCACAATATGATCTCCGGCGTTCAGCAATGCTGCAAATGTAGAATAGATGGCAGCCATTCCTGTGGCAAAGGCATATCCTGCTTCTGCGCCTTCCATTTTAGCGATCTTGTCTGTGAATTCTGTTACGTTTGGATTAGAAAAACGGCTGTATAGGTTTTTAGGTTTTTCTTCAGCAAAGCTTGCCCTCATATCTTCAGCATCCTGAAATATAAAGCTGGACGTAAGATATAGTGGCGTAGAATGCTCATCAAACTGAGTTCTTTCTGTTTGGGTTCTTATTGCTGATGTTTCAAAATTTTCCATATCGTTTTAATTTGTCAATATAGCAGTGTAATGAGCTGGCTCTTCGCTATGCCCGGAATGACAACTGCAGAAACTGCTATATTGTTAGATTGTTACATTGATTTTATTTGGTTTCACTTACTCTTAAAATATCTCCGAATACGCCTCTCGCCGTTACCTGAGCTCCCGCTCCTGCTCCCATGATCACAATTGGATTTTCTCCGTAGCTTTCTGTATAAATTTCAAAGATTGAATCTGATCCCTTCAACTGTCCCAATGCGGATGTTGCAGGTACAGAAACCAGTTTTACATCCAGCTCTCCTTTATCTTTCTGCAGGTCTCCGTGCAGATCACCTACATATCTCAATACATGTCCGGGTTCCTGATTTTCTTTTATTTTCTGGTATTCTTCGTCCAGTTCTTCCAGTCTTGAAAGGAATTCCGACTTTGAAACCTCAAGTAAGCTTTCCGGAACCAGATTCTGAATACTGATGTCTTCGAATTCATTGATCAGATCCAGTTCTCTTGCCAGAATCAATAATTTTCTTGCCACATCATTTCCAGAAAGGTCCTCTCTGGGATCTGGTTCTGTATATCCTTTTTCCAAAGCTTCATTTATAATGGTTGAAAATTTATCATCTCTCAAAGAAAAATTATTGAAAACATAACTCAGTGTTCCTGAGAATACACCTTTGATTCTGGTTATATTTTCTCCTGAAAGGTGTAACAGTTTAATGGTATCAATTAATGGTAAGCCCGCTCCCACATTGGTTTCATACAAATACCGTCTGTTGTTTTTATTCAACGTATATCTTAGTTTTCTGTACTCTTCTATCGGCAGGGTATTGAAAATTTTGTTGGAAGAGACAAGATCAAATCCGTTTTCTGCCAGAGCATGATAGTTCTTAACAAAATCTTTGCTTGCCGTGTTATCCACAACAATCAGATTTTCCAATTGATTTTCATTGGAGAAATTGATCAGCTCTTCCACGTTAGACGGATGTTCTGCTGTTAAAACCTCATCACCCCAATTCGCATCAAATCCTTTTTTGTTGAAGGCAATTTTCTTTGAGTTGGCTACCGCCACTACTTTAAGGTCTATTTTCTTGCGTTTTTTTATTTCGTCTGCAGATTCCAGAACCTGCTGTATCAATGTCTTCCCTACATTTCCGTGCCCAATGATTGCCAGATGAACCGTCTTCGGCTTTTTGAAAATTTCAGATTCTATGATATTTTTTGTTTTTTCATCCTGTGAAGAAGTCACAACGATGTTCACTCTGTTTTCTCCTGCCACCTGGTTTAAAAGCAATGGGAAAACATTATTTCTTGCCAGTTCTGCAAAGACTTTATTGAAATCTTCTGCTACAAAACCAATCACAGAAACATTATTGATACTATATATCTGGGAAACTTTTCCTGATTTTCTTTCTGCCTCAAATTCATCGATAAGACAGGCCACTGCTTTTTCTGCATCATTGGCGTGAACCAGAATAGAAATTCCGTTTTCTACGGCTTGTTGGGAAATTACCCCTACACTGATACGCGCTAAAGTAAGCGCTTTAAAAATTCGTCCGTCAATCCCGATTTCTCCCAGGAAATCTTCTCCTTCAAATTTGACGATTGATCTGTTCTTCAAAAATTTTATTTCGTTAGCATTTTTCATTACTTCTATAAAATGTTTTTTATGATATTATTTAATTGTTGATATTCCATGAGGAAGGCATCATGCCCGTGTATAGATTGGATCTCGTGATAAGAAACATTCTTATTTTTCTCTTTTAATTTTTCAAAACACATTCGGATTTCAGAAGCCGGGAAGAATAAGTCTGTATCTACGGAGATCATTTGCATTCGTGCCTGTATGTTCTCCAGCGCTTCGTCAGCAACATTTATATTCATCAGGAGATGATTCATCAGCCTGTAAGCTTTTAAACTAAATCTTTCGTTTAAAACATTGCCGTGATAAACCAGCCAGTCTTCTGATTCCAGTCGTTTTTTTTCCTCGTTATAATGGTTTTGAAATCGGTCATTGAGTGATTTTGGAGTTCTGTAACACAACATGGCATGAATTCTTGCTTTCTGTAATGGTTCCTCTTTATCATTCAATAAAAATTTCTGAACCAGGCACTGTGCATGAAGCCAGTCGTGCGTTCTGTAATCACAGGCAATAGGAATACATATTTCTGCGAGATCGGG
Source organism: Chryseobacterium culicis (assembly GCF_900108365.1). GTDB lineage: Bacteria > Bacteroidota > Bacteroidia > Flavobacteriales > Weeksellaceae > Chryseobacterium > Chryseobacterium culicis. The sequence continues at coordinate 14,537 of NZ_FNWQ01000003.1, forward strand.
CTGCTGGACAAGCATTTCCCAGGCAATCCCTCCTCCGAGAGAGCCTCCTATAATGGCATATACATTTTTTATCTGTAGCGCTTCAAGTCCTTTCAGAAATATCGAAGCGATATCTGAAGGAGTGAAGTCTTCATAGTTTTCAATTAAAAAATCGTCATATCCGTTTCCGGGTATATTAAAGCACAGAACGGTATATTTATCCGTATCTACAACCTGATTTTCTCCTACCAGCTGTTTCCACCATCCTTTTTCTCCGGATACATTGGAATTCCCGGTAAGAGCATGGTTGATTACAATGACAGGGGCTGTAAACAGATCTTTCCCAAAAAGCTGATAGCTTAACGGGATATGGTATTCCTTTTTGGAATAAGTGTGATACGTGAGATTAATATAGTTTAGTTCTGTTTTCAATTCTATTAAATTTTAATACAATTGAAAATGCCACAGGAAATGGCTGAAAAGAACTTCAGTGAGTTATCTGTCCAAAATAATTTTGGTAGAACGTAGCACCTTCTTTGCTTGCGCAAAGGGTTGCTAAGGTTTCATAGGGTCTAATCCCTCAACCTTTCTTGATAACATTTTCAATATTTGAATGAACGAATGGTGCAAAGGTAATTCTTTTCTTTTAATTTCAAAAAAAAATTATTTTAATATTTAAAAAAGTCCTTAAACACAAGTATTTCAAGAGCATATTAATAATTATTCAGATGAAAAAAATTGGAATTACCTTTCAAAAAAACTAACTTCGTATTGAAAAATGATGAGATATGACCGCCGAAAAAGATAGATTACAAGATACCAAATGGAAAAACTGGGGACCTTATGTAAGCAACCGGCAGTGGGGAAATGTACGTGAAGATTATAGTCCGAACGGGAATGCCTGGAATTTTACCAATCATAATAATGCCGAAAGCTACGCCTACCGTTGGGGTGAAGAAGGTATTGCCGGAATTTCTGATGTAAAGCAGCTTTTATGTTTTGCTTTTTCCTTCTGGAACAAGAAAGACAAAATGGTGAAAGAACGGTTCTTCGGACTGAGTAATCCACAGGGAAATCACGGGGAAGATATTAAAGAAATATTTTATTATCTGGATAATACACCTACTCACAGCTATATGAAGATGGTGTATAAATACCCGATCAATGAATTTCCTTACGATGATATCGTTGCTGAAAACGCAAAACGGAGCAAAAAGGAACCGGAATATGAACTTTTTGACACCGGAATTTTCGATAATGATGAGTATTTTGATATTTTCATTGAATACTGTAAAGCAGATCACAATGATATTCTTGCCAGAGTAACCATCTGTAACCGAAGCCAGCATGAAGCGCCTATTCTGGTAGCTCCTACTCTATGGTTCAGAAACAACTGGAAATGGGGATATAACACCTACAAAGGTGAGCTCCATGCTTCTCATGACGGAAGTATCAATATCGCCCACGACAGCATTTCAATCAAGAAACTGTATTCCAGAAACATCCATTCACAAAGTGTATTTTGTGATAATGAAACCAATACTTCTAAACTTTACGGAGCTCCTGTAGCTGAAAATTCCTATTTCAAAGATGGAATCAACAATTTTATTATTCATCAAACGAATACTGTAAACCCTGATAAAAAGGGAACAAAAGCTTCTTTTCTGATTGATGAAATGATTGGAGCAGGAGAATCCAAAGTTTTTGAATTCAGATTATCTCCGGAGGAAGCTGAAGCACCTTTTGAAAGCTTTGATGAAATTTTCAATATCCGCCAGGCTGAAGCGGAGGAGTTTTATCAAGAAATTCAGAATGATACAGTGAACGAAGACGAAAGGAATGTTCAGAGACAGGCTTTCGCGGGACTTCTGTGGAACAAACAGTTTTACCACTACAATATCGGAAAATGGCTGAAAGGTGATCCTAACTTTGAAGCCCCCAGAAACTTTAACGAATATGTAAGAAATACGGAATGGAATCATCTCCACAACAAGGATATTATTTCCATGCCTGATAAATGGGAATATCCATGGTATGCTACCTGGGACCTGGCATTTCACTGTGTTCCTTTTTCTATCATAGATGCAGAATTTGCTAAAGGACAGCTTTTGCTGCTAACGAAAGAATGGTATATGCATCCCAATGGCCAGCTTCCTGCCTACGAATGGAATATGAGTGATGTGAACCCGCCTGTACATGCGTGGTCGTGCTTCCGTGTTTTTAAAATTGATGAAAAAAATAACGGAAAGCCAGATTTACTATTCTTAGAGAAGGTGTTCCAGAAACTGCTTCTTAATTTCACATGGTGGGTAAACCGAAAAGATAAAAACGGGAAAAACATCTTTGGCGGCGGTTTCCTTGGTCTCGATAATATCGGAGCATTTGACCGGAATATGGAGCTAAAGGATGGCCAGCATCTTGAGCAGGCAGACGGAACCAGCTGGATGGCGATGTATGCGCTGAATATGATGCGTATTGCGATGGAGCTTGCCCAATATTACCAGGTTTATGAAGATATGGCGATCAAGTTTTTTGAGCATTATCTTTATATCGCTGAGGCAATGGAAAATCTGGGTGAGGGCACAAAAGGACTTTGGAATGAGGAAGACGGATTTTTCTATGATGTGCTTCAGCTTGGAAACGGAGACAGTGTTTCTTTAAAGCTTAGAAGCATTGTAGGATTGATTCCTATGTTTGCAGTAGAGATTGTAGACCACCGTTTACTGGAAAAGATGCCGAATTTCAGAAGCAGAATGGAATGGATCTTAAAAAACAAACCGGAACTCACCAAACTGGTTTCTCACTGGGACGAAGAAGGACACGGCCGGAAACACCTTATGAGTATCCTGCGTAAAAACAGACTGACGAAGGTATTGTCCAGAATGCTTGATGAAAAGGAGTTTTTGAGTTCTTATGGAATCCGTGCTATGTCTAAGGTGTATGAAGAAAACCCTTTTGTATTCTCAGTACATGGGACAGAAAATATGGTGTACTATACACCCGCAGAAAGTGACAGCCGAATGTTTGGGGGAAACAGCAACTGGCGCGGTCCTATTTGGTTTCCTATTAACTTCCTGATTGTAGAAAGCCTGCAGCGCTTTCATTATTATTATGGAAACAGTCTGAAAGTAGAATTGCCAACGGGAAGCGGAGATAAAAAAAATCTTGATGAAGTGGCTCAAAACATCAGCAAAAGACTTTGTTCCCTGTTTTTGAAGGATGAAAATGGGCAAAGGGCTTTTAATGGAGGAAACCCAAAGTTCAATTATGATGAACATTTCAGAGATTATATTACCTTCTTTGAGTATTTCCACGGAGATAACGGACGCGGCGTGGGAGCATCTCATCAGACGGGCTGGACAGCTACCGTTGCAAAACTGATCAAACCAAGACTTACCTTCTAGATCAGTAATAGATAATGAGCAATAAAAAAGCCGGATGAATCATCCGGCTTTCTTACTTTATATAAAGATTAAACTTTTTCTCCGTTTACATATACTTCGTACCCGATTTCCACATTTGGTTCCAGTGTTTTTGAAACAGAACAGTATTTTTCAAAAGAGAGTTCTGCTGCTTTCTGTGCTTTTTTAGGATCAATTTCTCCTTCTAAAAGGAACTTAACTTTGATCGATTTAAAAGGTTTTGCATCTTCTACCTGCACCCTCTCCCCTTCTACTTCTGCCTGAAAACTCCTGATTTCCTGACGTTGTTTCTTCAAAATAGAAACTACATCAATTCCGCTGCAGCCTGCCACAGCCATCAGCACACTTTCCATGGGAGAAACCCCTTTGGCTCCAGGCTGGGAAGTATTATCAAGAAGAATAGAGTTTCCCTGAGCGTTAGTACATTCAAATAAAAAATCGTCGTTTATTCTGTTAAGTGTAATTTTCATTGCTTATTGCTTATTGCTTATTGCTTATTGCTTATTGCTTATTGCTTATTGCTTATTGCTTATTGCTTAGACAAAGTTATAAAATTCCTCTTGCTTTTATCTCCAGATATTTATTGATAACATCAATATTCAAGTTTTCCGGAAGAGTATATACGGTATAAATTCCATATTTGCGGAGTTCCTGAATGATCAGCTTCTTTTCAAATTCGAATTTTTCTGCAATGATCTCATTATAAATTTCCTGCATATTTTCAGGATTCTTTTGAATGAGAGTCTGCAGCTCTGAGTTTTTGAAGAATACAACTACCAGCAGATGGTTTTTGGCAATTCCGCGAAGATATTTCAGCTGACGGTTCAGTGCATCAAGTGTTTCAAAATTAGTAAAAAGCAGAATTAAGCTTCTTTGGCTGATGGAATATTTTACATCCTGATATAATCTGTTAAAGTCACTTTCAAAGAAATCTGTTTTAATATTGTAAAGTGCTTCGGAGATCTTTTTCAATTGTCCGGACTTATTATCAGCAGCAATTTTATTTTCAGCTTTTTTGGAAAAGGTCATCATTCCGGCTCTGTCTCCTTTTCTTAAAATGATATGAGACAATGCCATGGCTGCATTAATGGAATAATCCAGCAAGCTTAATCCGTTGAAAGGCATTTTCATGGTTCTTCCTTTATCAATCAGCATAAAAATACGCTGCGATTTTTCATCCTGAAACTGGTTTACCATCAGACGGTTGGTCTTTGAGGTTGCTTTCCAGTTGATCGTTCGGATATCATCACCGGGTACGTATTCTTTGATCTGCTCAAATTCCATCGTGTGCCCCAGCTTTCTAACTTTCTTGATTCCACCTAATAAAAATTCACTCTGAATAGCCATTAGCTCATATTTTCTGAGATGAATAAAAGAAGGATAAGATGGCACCATAGCATCTTTCTGGAAAGTAAATCTTTTTGATACCAGCCCCAATGGTGATGAAGCATACACATTCAGACCTCCAAAGTGATATTCTCCTCTTTCTTTAGGTTCTAATGAATATTGAAAAAAAGTATTTGCTCCGGAGCCGATCTGCTTTTCAATCAAAAAATCTCTTTTCTGAAACTGAAACGGAATTTCATCAATAATCTTGATGGCTATGGCAAAGCTGTAATTATTCCTGATATCAATTTTTACAAAATTTTCATCTCCGTTAGACAATTTTTCCGGCAGAATCCTTTGAACCTGCAGCGCATTCTTCTGATTAAAGAGCAACAGAAAATCGACCATTGCAGCCAGAAAACAAATGAGAAGCACAATATGGGCTATCCACATCAGCACCGGAAAGAAAAATGCCAGGACATACAGAATCCCCACTCCGATGAGTGTAAAAAAGAAACGTGTATTGATGTATAAGTTTTTCATTGGTTAGGCGGCAGGTTGCAGATGAAAGGTTTTTAGGTGGTCGTTTATTAGCTTTTTCACATTCATTATTATTGTAGGGAATTAAGGAGTCCGTTCAGCATTTTGGATATTTCTATAATTTACTGATTTAGTTTCAAATAACCATTTTCATTTAAAAGACCAAGATTTTTTGAAATGATTAATTATGTTTCTACTTCTGCACAACTGTCTCTTGCTATTTTTAAAAATTGTAGATAAGCACGTTACTTCGTCTCGAGTTTCCCTCATCAACTGCTGCCTGCCACCTACTATCTATTATCTATCTCGGTATCTCTATTCCTTCTAAAATCTGACGGATAATTTCATCTGCAGTAAGACCTTCCATCTCTCTTTCGGGAGAGACAATTACTCTGTGTCTTAAAACAGCATAGCTTGCTTCTTTAATATCTTCAGGAGTCACAAAATCTCTTCCTCTTAGTGCTGCAAATGCTTTTGAAGCTGTAAGAAGCGCAAGAGAAGCTCTTGGAGAAGCTCCCAGATATAAGAATTGATTTTCTCTTGTATTGATGATAATCTTCGCAATATATTCCATCAACTGGGCTTCCACAATAATTTCTTTGACCAAATGCTGGTAGTTCTTCAACTGCTCAGCTGTAAGAACACGGTTTACTGCTTCTGTCTTATCCTCTTTTTTGCTTTCGTGCTGATTTTTAATGATCGCAATTTCCTGTTCAAGATTAGGATATCCTACATTGATCTTAAACAGAAAACGGTCCAGCTGAGCTTCAGGAAGACGGTAGGTGCCCTCATGTTCAATTGGATTTTGTGTAGCGATAACCAGGAAAGGTTCTTCTAAAATATAACGCGTTCCATCCATTGTGATCTGCCTCTCTTCCATTACTTCAAATAATGCAGACTGCGTTTTGGCAGGTGATCTGTTGATCTCATCAATCAGGATGAAATTGGAGAAAACAGGTCCTTTTTTAAATTCAAATTCTGAATTTTTCACATTGAATACGGACGTTCCAAGGATATCGGAAGGCATAAGATCCGGAGTAAACTGGATTCTGCTGAAACCTACATCAATGGTTTTGGCTAAAAGTTTTGCCGTGATGGTCTTCGCTACTCCCGGAACTCCTTCAATAAGAACATGTCCGTTGGAAAGCAGCGCTGCCAAAAGATGTTCAATCATCTTCTCCTGTCCTACAATTACTTTTCCGATCTCAGCTTTCACTTTCTCCAGGCTTGCCCGAAGTTCAATCATGTCTATTCTCGACTGAAACTGCTCTTCCTGTTTATTAAGATGGATGGAGCTTTGGTTTTCTATATTAGGGTTATCCGAATTTTCCATAATAAATTTTCATTGGTACGTTTTAGCAATCTGTATAACAATTTCATCATGTAAATGGCTGCTATCAGCATTGAAAACTTTTACATCGTTAGGTTATATTCTTAAGTTATTTCAATATTTCATCAAGGAGTTTGTTGATCCTTGTAAGGTCTTCTTTCATTACACTGGCATAAGGGTCCTGAGCTTTTTTGATAAGTGTTACCGCTTCACTGATCATTTCTGCCGGCTTCCCGGTTTTCAGTTGTAATTTCTTAGCAAATTCTTCATCTAAATTCTGAGTATCGATCAACAGATCCATCCTCACTTTATTCAGAAAGTACTGCGCTTTTTTAGCCATCATATCATGGAAATCACCTTCCTGAAGATACAGATTTCCAATACTTTTTACAAAATCCAGAGAGGTATTTCTCAGCGGCTCTTCTACAGGCACTATTCTCTGTTTTCTTTTTGCATTAAAGAAAATAAAAAGGATAAACCCTCCCAAAAATACCCACCAGGCATATTTTAAAGCCGGATTAGCGAGTACGAATCTCATAAAGAAGCGGGATCCGGAACTTTTGCCGGATACAAACCAAAGAGTTTCTCTATCCTGTAAATAGGAAAATACATCCTGAGCATATTTTACATTTCCGGGTTTCAGAAGGTAGTAATTCGTCAGAAAAAGTGGTTCGGTATGAGCATATATATGTCCTTTTCCAAATTTCACCTTGATAAAATTAGCCTGATCCGTATTCTTACTCTCTACAGTTTTCCCCAGAACTTCCACATTAGGTTTGATAAATGAAAATCCTCTTCCTGACGGAAATTTATCCAGCTTAATAAAATCATTCTGGAATTTTTTATCCGTGAGCTTCAGTACATTTTCTTCTTGAAAAGAGATCTCAGAATCATAATATCCGATGCTGTCTGAAACTTCTTTCGGCATACGGGTTACCATCAGCATGGCATCTGATCCTTCCGCTACCTGAGTCAGAATTTTGTTCCATGACTCCCTGTCAATATTATTTTCAATAACTACAATATTGTGGGGCTTTTTTTTATGCTGGCTGTAATATTCATAAGGTACCTGCTCAATTTTCTTCAGGTTATTTTTAAAAAGATCTTTCGCTTCATTATTAAAAACAAACAATCCAAACGGAGACTTTTCGTTGATATCAAAATTCTTCCGCCAGTCTGTCGTTTCTTTTTTATTAACTTCAAGCAATGCCAAAACAATCATCACGATGATGAAAATTACAGCATATGTTTTGAAAGTTTTATTCATGGCTACTATTGTTATGGTTTAAATGCCTGATACTGATTTTTAAATTTCTGATAGCTTTCTTCTTCAATACTGAATTCACCGTACCAGACATAATCAAAGATATAGGAAAGATCAGAGAAGTCATTTTTCAGATGAGAAGCCTTGAGTTCTGCGGCATAGTCCTTATTTGTTTTTTCCGGATTCCAGATGATCAGCTTTTTGTCACTCAGCTTTTTAAGGGCAAACAGAAATTGATAACGAACCGCAGAACGGTAATCGCCCGCGTGTTCGAATTTCGAAATACTTTCCGGGAAATTGATTTCATGGATATTTTCATGAAGCTCCTGTACATTGAGATCCAGCTTTTTATTCTTTTTACCAAAAATAAAATTGCCATCTTTCCCCATGATGTATTTAATGATGAAATAAAGCAGAAACCCTACGAGAAGAATGGCAAACAGCCTAATAAGAACAGTGGTAAATTTTGCCGAATTACTGAGCGCAGTTTCACCAAAAATACTCTGTATAATCTGGTCCAGTTTCCTCATCAGCTTCTGAAAAAAAGATTCTCTCGGCTTGGATACCGAATAATCGAATTCATTTCCTTTATACCTTGAAGGAATATTCTCTTTAAATGTTTTTGGATAGATTACATTCTCCGATACCGGGTTTCCCATGAGCACAGAATCTGCCCTCAGCATATTTCTGTAGTGACCTGTATTATATAAAGAATCTACCAGATCATCAGAATCAGATTGGTCGTCCTGCGCATGAACCAGCCCAAGAGAGAAAAAAAACAGTATAAAAAAAATAATTCTATTCATTGATTCCAATGGTATCTATTTCTGCCAACTCTACTTTCTGATGAAGATCTGTTCTGCTGTCATAATACATCAGGCCCGCATTGACATACATCAGGTTTGAAAGAAAAAATGAAAGCAGCATCGAGAATCCATAAAAAACAAAAAACAGAATACCTGCAACCCCGGTAAAAGGATCCTGCTCAAAATTTCCGTCCGGCGAAGAAGTAAGAAGTGATCCGTAAAAGAAAATCATAGGAACCAATGTAAATATGGATGTTATCATGTACATGATAATAAACATGACAAATGCAGCTCCCCAATATTTCCAGAATGGTGATTTTTCACTGCCATTCGGGTAAGAAAACTGAGAACGCAAAGCATAGCTCAAGCTTTCCCAGAACCCTCTTTCTGAATTAAAATAATCATACATCAGAAAGGTTGTAAAGTTAAATATTGTCGGATAAAGCAGCAGGATCAAAAATAAACCGATAATAACAAATATCAGAATATAAGAAAAACCGACTACAAATAAAATTGCCGGGGTTACAATAAAGATCATCCCCAGACAAAGCTTGCCGATTCTTCCTGCGTTGTTTTTAAAGTCAGTCAGAATTTCATCCGTCTTTATTTTTTCTGCTCCCTGTGCAATTCTTTTTAAGTAGAACACCGGATAAAGATAATTGACAATCATCAGAATCATGAAAAGCAGGAAAGTAAGCAGTCCTACCGTAATCAGCATTCCTGAATTTTCTGAGAAATACTGCTCAAAATAATAGGTTTCGCCCCCCAGATTGGACCCGAATATCTGCGAAAAAAGTTCTTTATATCCGAAAATAACAACGGCTACCATTAAGATCAGCAGCAAGCCATTGATCAGAATATAGTTTTTAAAATAATTCTTTCCGTATTGTTTGAAAAAATTGAAACTATCGCTGATAAAAGTTCCAAAATCTCTTTTTTTATAAAATTGTATCATTGATGTGTTTATTAGTTTTTTTGTAGACAGCAGAAGGATACACAAAATAGTAGAATCCTATCATGGCCAGCGAGCCAAAGATGATGAGCAGATTCAGAAATAAAGGCATTTTCAATGCATGTCTTGTTACATAGCCTTCTATAATTCCTGCACAAATAGTAAAAGGAACAGTACTTAAAAATATTTTAAATGAATCTTTAAATCCTTTTTTAAATGAGTTAAATCTTGAAAATGTTCTTGGAAATAAAATGGAAGCACCCAGAATCAATCCGCACATCGCTTCCACTACCATCGCGAAAATTTCAAAAACTCCGTGAAGCCAAATTCCTCTTGCACTTTCTTTCAATGCTCCGTAATCATAGAAAAAATACTGAAAAGCCCCCAGCATCACACTGTTGGAAAGCAAAGCATACAACGTTCCCACTCCTCCGGCAATCCCATAGATATATAATTTTGCCCCTACCTGAATGTTATTGAAAATAATCCCAATGGTGCTTCCCCACGTACTTCCACTCTGATAAACGCCTACCGCATTGTTATTTTTAATATTTTCAACGGTCTCATTCACATATCCTTCCCCCAGGATAATATTAACAAACCCTTTATCATACATCGCAGAAAGCACTCCTATTGAAGTAAATAAAATGAAAAAAAGAAACGAATACATCAGATACCTCCGGTACTGATAGATCAACAGTGGAACTTCCGTTTTGAAAAAGTACACCAGTCTGTTTTGCTCCACCCTCTTTGTTTTATAGATCTTCTGAAAAATCTGGGCAGACAAATGATTCAGATACACTGTGGTGTTGCTTTTGGGATAATAAGTCTGGGCAAAAGAAAGATCGTTGATCAGGTTGATATACAGTGAAGACAGGTCATCAGGATTTTTTTTAATTTTCCCTTGAATAACCTGTTCTATTCCCAACCATTTTTCTTTATTTTGTTTAATGAAATAAACTTCTCTCATAATTATTAAGGCTAAAATAATAAAAAATATGTCTCAAATCGCGATAAATACCTCACAAAATGTAAATATTAATTTTAATATTGCGGGTGTAGGAGAACGGATGCTTGCCTTCATTATTGATCTTCTGATCAGGATTGCTTATGTGGTCATTATCCTGTATCTGTTCTTCAATATTTTTGATTTGGGATATCTGTTAAACGGCCTTGATGACTGGTCCATACGTGCTGTATATGTTATCCTTACCTTTCCGATCTATATTTATCCCCTGGTATTGGAAAGTCTTATGGAAGGCCAGACCCCCGGAAAAAAACTAATGAAAATAAAAGTAGTGAAAATAGACGGTTATCAGGCAAGCTTTGCCGATTATATGATCCGCTGGGTTTTCAGAATTGTTGATGTTTCATTTGCCGGAGTGATCGGCCTTATTTCTATGATTGTCTCCAAAAATAACCAGCGCCTGGGAGATATTGCGTCCGGAACCGCTGTCATTTCTCTTAAAAATACGGTCAATATCTCTCATACTATTCTTGAGAATATTCATGAAAATTACGTTCCTTCTTTTCCTCAGGTGATCGCTTTGAGTGACAATGATATGAGAATTATTAAAGATAACTACACAAAGGCACTAAAAGTAGATGACCGTCAGATCATTAGTAAGCTATCCGATAAAATCAAAAGCATTCTTAAGCTGGAAATAGACCCTACTAAAATGACCGAAAGACAGTTTATTAATGTAATTATTAAAGATTACAATTACTACACAGGAAAAGACAATTAAAGATATCATTGCTTATTGCTTTTGCAAAGCTCGGTGTAATTTTTGTATCTTTATAGTAAAGTCCTGAATCATGAAATTTGAAAATAATAAATCCGGAAATGGCGGAGTTCTTACTTTAAACAATGAAATAAAAGAAGTAGGACGACTTACTTATACTATTTTTCCTGAAGATCATAAATTTATAATCTCTTTTGTATTGGTACATCCGGAATTTGAAGGCAGAGGAATGGGAAAATTTTTAGTGGAAGAAGCCATTAAATTTGCCAGAGAAAATAATTGGAAAGTATATCCGCACTGTTCCTATGCCAGATCTGTGATGATGAGAATGAGTGATGTGGATGATATTTTTTTAAAGAATTAAAACTTCGTTCAGCAGGATATCTTCAATATCATCCGGATAATCCACTCTAAGATGATGATCAGAAGCTACCCACTCCATAATTTCCTGAAGATGTAAAACCTTTGAATTGGGGATTCCCATTTTATCAAGGGCACATGCATTGCATTCCTGTTCGTATTGATTATGAATAGGAATTACAAATAGTTTTTTATCCATAAAAAGTGCTTCTGCCGGGCTTTCAAAACCTGCATTGCATAATATTCCGTCACAGCCTTCAAAATATTTGAGGTACTGGCTTTCATCAATAGGAAACACTTCCACATTTTTTACTTTTACCTGTACTTTGCTGTATTTTGAAAACACTTTCCATTCCACCGGAATTTTTCTTAAAACTTTGATGATATTTTCATCTGCAAAACTGGGAAGATAGACAAGATAATATCCCTGCTTGTACGGGTTCAGATTTCTGATTTTTCTTCTGATCACCGGCTTTTTGATCTGAGGATGGTAATTTTCAAAATGAAAACCGATTTTTCTGTCACCCGGAACGTAGTATTTCAGAATCATTTCACCTAAAAAATCTTTTTTCTTTGGCTTGGGAGTTTCGGGAAAACTCATAGACGCCTGATGACTGAGTTCTATCATCGGAAGTTTTTTCAGTTTGGAAGCCCAGCCGGTCAATGGTTCATAATCATTAATGATTAAATCGTATTGTGAAAGCTCTAATTCCCTGATGGTTCTGGCAGCTTCCAGAAATTTATTTTCAGTAAATGTTTTCCTGTAGGATAAACCTCCTGTTTTGTTATAAAGAAGGGAAATGCCTCTGTATTGGAAATTAATATCAAAATCAGCCTTTAACTGCGATTGATGTCCACTGATTAAGGTATCAACAGCGGCATGTTTTTTAAGAATAGGAATAATTTCCTGCGCTCTGGCAACATGCCCGTTTCCAGTCCCCTGGAATGCGTACAGAATTTTCATTTAGAAAAGTTGGTTACAATTTTTAAAAGAGCAGAATTATCCATTTCCGGGATTTCTTCCGCCTCATCATCCTTCAGCAAATGTTTATGCTCATCATAGTAAAAAATTTTCCATTCCTTATCATGATATTCCAAAGCGGAGAGATTTTCAATCCAGTCCCCTGAATTCATATAAGTACAGGATCCTTTTTTATTTACAACCTCACGAATCTGTGGCTGGTGAATATGCCCACACACCACATAGTCATAATGATTGTCGATGGCCAGCTCAGAAGCTGTAAGCTCAAAATCGCCGATGTATTTTACTGCTTTTTTCACATTGTTCTTGATTTTCTTCGAAAACGAGTACTTCTCTTTACCCATTTTTTCTAAGAACCAATTTACAATATTATTGATTATAATAAGAAGATCATAACCTTTGCCGCCAAGTTTGGCGATCCATTTGGAATGCTGGACGGATGCGTCGAAAACATCACCGTGAAATATCCAGGCTTTTTTCTGATCAATATTCAGACAGACTTTATTACAGACTTTAAGTTTTCCCAGTTCAAAATCTGTGAACTTACGGAACATTTCATCATGATTGCCCGTAATATAATACACATCTGTGTTCTTGGTAGCTAAAGAAAGAATCTTTCGGATTACCTTCAAATGAGGTTTAGGGAAGTAAGACTTTTTAAACTGCCAGATATCAATAATATCACCGTTTAAAACTAAAGTTTTAGGCTGGATAGAATTGAGATATCTCAACAGTTCTTTAGCCTTACATCCATAAGTTCCCAAATGAACATCCGATATAACAACTAATTCAACGTTTCTTTTCATAGTTTTGTACAAAGAAACTAATTGAAAATTAACTGTATATGAATGCTATATTATTTTTTATAAAGAGTTCATCAGCTCTTCTGTGATTTCCATGTTGTGGTAGACGTTTTGAACGTCATCATCCTCTTCGAAACGTTCCAGCATTTTCATATTCGCTTTGAACTGTTCTGCGTTTACTTCCTTTGTATTGTTTGGAATCCTTTGAAGCTCTGCACTTTTAGCTTCAATTCCCAGATCATCCAGCTTGTGAGATAAAGACCCGAAATCTTCAAATGCAGTTGTGATCATTACTTCTTCTTCATCTTTTTCTACATCTTCTGCTCCTCCGTCAATCATTTCCATTTCAAAATCATCCCAATCCATTTTAATCTGAGTCAAATCGATCGTGAAAATTCCTTTTCTGTCGAAGATAAATGCCAACTCCCCATTTTTACCAAGGTTACCGTCGAACTTGTTGAAAACCGCTCTTACATTAGCTACAGTTCTTGTTGTGTTGTTAGTAGTACACTCAACAAAAAATGCAACACCGCCTTGTCCATAACCTTCGTAAGTAACTTCTTCGTAGTTCTCTGCATCTGCACCGCTCGCTTTCTTAATTGCTCTTTCTACGTTATCTTTAGGCATATTAGCCCCTTTCGCATTCTGGATACATCTTCTCAACGCGGGATTAGATTCGGGATCTGTTCCGCCAGCTTTTACAGCTAATGCAATGTCCTTTCCTATTTTAGAGAATGTTTTGGCCATCTTGTCCCATCTGGCCATTTTAGAAGCTTTTCTATATTCAAATGCTCTTCCCATTTTAATTTTTAAATTTTCAACAAAATTAGTTAAAAGTGAACAAAAAAAAAATACCTCCAAAAAATTGGAGGTATTCATTATTTAGAAAAATTAATTATTTTTTCTTTTTAGCTGGAGCTTTTCTTTTAGCTGGAGCTTTCTTAGCTTTTTTCACTACAGTCTTCTTCTCTACAACATCTAGATCAGATTTCTTAAGTGCATCCCAAGCAGCACCGTTAACAGCTTCAACAACTACTTTTCTGTCAACCATTCTTTCTGCATCAGAAGCTTTTTCAGAAACAGTAGCGTCTCTTTCACCAACTCCTACAGATTTTAACTGGTTTGCATTAACTCCTCTAGCTTCTAGAGCACCTACTACAGAAGCAGCTCTTTGTCTAGAAAGTTTCAAGTTGTAAGCATCAGCACCTTTCTTATCAGTGTGACCTGTTACTAAGAATGTACCATCGTTAGATTGCTTGATGATTGTTGCAGCTTGATCTAACTTACCGCTAGACTCAGGTCTGATTGTAGCCTTATTGAAATCAAATAAGATATCTTTAAGAGCACCTGTAGCTTCTTTAGCAATTACGTCTTTTGGTTTAGGACATCCGTTGTATTCTGGAAGACCTGGAACAGTAGGACAAGCATCATCTTTATCTAGGATACCGTCACCGTCTGTATCTGGCCAAGGACAACCGTTGTTTTCAGCAGGACCTGCTACTGTAGGACAAGCATCATCTTTGTCGATTACACCGTCACCATCAGTATCTGGCCAAGGGCATCCGTTGTTTTCAACTGGACCTGCCACTTCTGGACATTGATCGTCTTTATCTGGAACTCCGTCACCGTCAGTATCAGGACATCCTTGGAATTCTGGTAAACCTGGAGTATCTGGACAAAGGTCATCTTTGTCTAGGATACCATCCTTATCTCTATCTCTGTTTCCGAATCTGAATAAGATAGAAGCAGAAGCTTGCCAGAAGTTAGCCACTGTAGAGTGGTCACCTGGAGTTGATACATAATCACCCTGAATACCAAGACCGAAGTTCTTAGTTACCCAGAAGTTAGCACCTGCACCTGTAGCTACAGTAAAGTGGTTAGCTTTACCGTTTTCGTTACCATCCTTACCGTTAGTTACGTTTTCGATTGGATTACCGTTAGCATCAACAGATGTTCTTGGGAAAGTAAGTGCTGTATAATCATGTCTTAAATAATTAGCACCAACTCTTAAATATGGATCAAACCAAGATTCTTCGTTCCATAAAAGACCTGCAGCGTGAGCCTGGAAACCAAGACCTGTCATTAGGAAAAATTCTTTCCCCATGTTGAATCTTTTGTTTTCAACATTTCCAACAGAAGTCTGCCAGTCAATTACTAAACCTTTACCAACATTTCTAGCAACTGTTAGCTTAGATAATGGAGGTGTAATAGAAAAGTTGTTCACATTGAACATGCTTTTCGTCAAATTGTTAGCAGAGAACGTATTACTGAAGTTACTTCTTGCTGCTACGTGGTTTTCAGCATGAGCACCAACTCCGATTAACCACGGATTGTTGGTAGTCTGTGCGAAAACAGTAGAGGCAACAGTAAGCGCCAATGCTGAAATTCCTAATTTTAGATTTTTCATAGAATTAAATGATTAAATAATTGATAATGCAAAATAAATATAATTTTTCTTTATATACAAAGTTTTTCAAATGATTTTTAACTTTTCTTTAATATTCTGTCCAGGTTACGTTTATTTTCTCTATCTTTTATCGCCTCTCTTTTATCGAAAAGCTTTTTCCCTCTACCCAGCGCTATCAGCACCTTTGCTTTACCTCGGTCAGTGATATATAATTTTAAAGGTATTATGGTGTTCCCAGCATCCTTTAACTTTTTTTCAAGTTTTTGCAATTCTTTTTTGTGCAAGAGCAATTTCCGTTCCCTTTTTGTTTTATGATTGTAAAAAGTTCCTAATTTATACTCATCAATCATCATGTTAATGATGTATAATTCCCCATCAATAAACTGACAGAAGGATTCTGTGATGGATGCTTTGGATGAACGTAAAGATTTTATTTCTGTACCCGTCAAAACCATTCCGGCTTCGTATTCCTCCAGAATTTCGTATTCAAAACGGGCTCTTTTGTTTAATATGCTAACTGTTTTCTCAATCTTCATCATTTTAAAATTTCGTTAATGAAATATATAAAAAATACCAAACATTTAAAAACTTGACTATTATATTATTACAGAATACCCAAATTCTTTTCGTATTTTTGCGCCAAATTTACAAAACTATATGTTAACAGTATCTAACTTATCTTTACAATTCGGGAAAAGAGTTCTTTTTGACGAGGTAAATATTATGTTTACCAAAGGAAACTGCTACGGAATCATCGGAGCAAACGGTGCGGGAAAGTCTACATTCCTTAAAATATTAACAGGAAAGCAGGATCCTACAACAGGGCATGTATCTCTGGAACCAGGGAAAAGAATGTCAGTTTTGGAGCAGGATCACTTTGCTTATGATCAGTATACTGTTCTTGAAGCAGTTTTAAGAGGTAATAAGAAATTATTTGAGATAAAGGAGGAAATGGATGCGTTATACGCAAAAGAAGATTTCTCTGATGAAGACGGTATTAAGGCCGGTGAACTAGGTGTCATTTACGATGAAATGGGAGGCTGGACTGCAGAATCTGATGCACAGACTATGCTTTCTAACGTTGGAATCAAAGATGATATGCACTGGCAGATGATGAGTGAACTTGAGAATAAGGACAAAGTAAAGGTTCTTTTGGCTCAGGCACTTTTCGGAAATCCTGATGTATTGATTCTGGATGAGCCTACCAACGACCTTGATATTGATACCATTTCGTGGCTGGAAGATTTCCTTGCAGATTATGAAAATACGGTAATCGTTGTATCTCACGACCGTCACTTCCTGGATACCGTGTGTACACACATTGGTGACCTGGATTATGCTAAACTAAACCTTTATACAGGTAACTACTCTTTCTGGTACCAGGCTTCTCAGCTGGCAACAAGACAAAGAGCTCAGGCAAACAAGAAAGCTGAAGAAAAGAAAAAGGAACTTCAGGACTTCATTGCCAGATTCAGTTCTAACGTTGCTAAGGCAAAACAGGCTACTGCAAGAAAGAAGATGATCGATAAATTGAATATTGACGACATCAAGCCTTCTTCAAGAAGATATCCCGCTATCATTTTTGAAATGGAAAGAGAAGCAGGAGATCAGATCTTGGATGTAAAAGGTCTTGAGAAAACAAAAGACGGAGAATTGCTGTTCTCCAATATCGATCTGAATCTTAAAAAAGGGGATAAAGTTGCCATCCTTTCTAAAAACTCTTTAGCTATCACAGAATTCTTCGAAATTCTGGCAGGAAACGTAGAAGCAGATAAAGGGACAGTTGCATGGGGAGTTACCACCAATCAGTCTCACATGCCTTTGGACAACACCAACTTCTTTCAGGAAGATTTAAGTTTGGTTGACTGGTTAAGACAGTTTACAAAAAATGATGAAGAGCGTCACGAAGAATTTGTAAGAGGATTCCTGGGAAGAATGCTATTCTCAGGAGATGAGGCTCTGAAATCCTGTAAAGTACTTTCAGGAGGTGAAAAAATGAGATGTATGTTCAGTAGAATGATGCTTCAGAAAGCAAACGTTCTTTTATTGGATGAACCTACCAACCACTTGGATCTTGAAAGTATTACAACTCTGAACAACTCTTTATCCAACTTCAAAGGAAATCTTTTACTGGCATCTCATGACCACGAAATGCTTTCAACAGTCTGTAACAGAATTGTTGAACTGACTCCTGCAGGAATTATTGACAGAGAAATGACTTACGATGAATATCTTGCTGATAAAAAGGTAAAAGAATTAAGAGAAAAAATGTATTCTTAATCCGGACAACATTAAAATCTATATAAAAATACCTCAAAGCAATGCTTTGAGGTATTTTTGTTTAAACAATAAATAAATAATTATTTTGTCAATTTTGCAGTCGGTAAAGAAACAGTTCCGGGATCTTTCCACAAACCGTCTTTCTCTGCCTTCTTTTTAACAGCTTCTGCTCTTTTATTACTGTCCGGGTGAGAATTGAACATTTTCTCAAAATTAGTCTGTGTACTTCCTTCTGAAAGTAAGCCTAATTTTTTAAAAGCTGTATAAGCTCCTACCACATCATATTTATTTGCTTTCATGAAGTTGTAGGAATAAGTATCAGCCTCAGATTCCTGCTTTTTGCTGTGTGAAGCATCTAAAAAGGCATTAGCCATTTTTCCCACCTGACTGTCATTAAGGGTGGCTACAGCTGATGACGCTGATGAGGCCGCATCTAAAGCTGCTGCTTTCAGATAGGCAGATTTCATAGCATCTTTTGTATCCTGATTTTTAACATGCCCGATCTCATGCCCTATAACAGCAAGCAGTTCATTGTCTGTCATGATATCCATCAGCGAAGAAAATACACGTACGCTTCCGTCTGCACAGGCAAAAGCATTGATATCTTTTACTTTATAAACTTTGTAATTCAGATTCAAGCCGTCCTGAGATTTGTGTTTTCCGAAGAGTTTGTTCAGTCTCACAGTGTACGGATCTTTAGGCCCTGCCACAGGATTATTCTTATCCATCCATTCTACTGATTCTTTGGATAATTTAATAGCATCATCGTTGGTAAATGTCAATGCTTTTGCTCCATTCGAAACTATTCCCGCAGCTTTCCCAAGGTTAATTTTCTGTGCATTGATCGAATAGACAGCCCCGAATAACAGAAGGCCCATCGTAATTTTTTTCATAGTCATTTAAAATTTGGAGCACGAAGATAAACTTTTTTAACAATTATTTAGTCAAAAATTCTCCCATATCTTCTCCGAAGGTTATTTTTTATTACTGAAAAGTAAAATCAAAAGCCCAAGATTTTTCTGTTCAGCAAAACAACCCGACAAAGCATTTGAGAAAGGCGATTTCAAAAGCGCCGCCTTCCTGCAAAAATATTTTCTGAAAGAAAATAAACAATAATTTTGATGAAGAGCTATAAATTTTACCGGCCTGATATTGCTCATTTACAAAATCTAATTTGCTGATTTTTAAAGCCGCTTTTAGAACTTTTTTCCTTATTTTTGTGAAATGAGTCAAAAATGGATTTATAAGCCTGAACCCGATGAGGAAGTTGTGGACAGACTAAGTTCGTCACTTGGTTTTGGTACTTTTGAATCTAAAATTCTCGTTCTCAGAGGAATTGACAATTATCAAAAGGCCAGAGAATTCTTCAAACCGAATCTTAACGATATACACAATCCGTTTTTAATGGCAGACATGCAAAAAGCTGTAGAGCGTATTGCCACTGCAATTGAAAATGGTGAAAAAATATTGGTATATGGTGATTATGATGTGGACGGAACTACAGCTGTTGCTTTAATGTATCTTTACCTCAGCAAAATTGTTGAGAAAAAATATCTGGATTATTATATTCCGGACAGAAATTCTGAAGGATATGGAATTTCTACTGAAGGAATTGATTTTGCCAAAGAAAATGGTTTTTCATTAATCATTGCGCTGGATTGTGGAATTAAGGCCCTGGATATGATCAGCTATGCCAGCAACCTGGGTATAGATTTTATTATCTGCGACCATCACCTTCCGGGTGACGAAATTCCTAATGCTGCTGCAGTACTTGATCCCAAGAGAACTGACTGCCGCTATCCGTTCAAAGAACTTTCTGGATGCGGAGTGGGTTTCAAGCTCTGCCAGGGACTTAATACGATCTATAAGTTACCCGAAGCTGAATTGTTTGAACTGACAGATCTTCTGGCAATTTCCATTGCAGCAGATATTGTTTCTATGACGGGAGAAAACAGAGTTTTGGCTAAAATGGGATTAAAAACACTCAGAAAGACCAGAAATCTTGGATTAAGACTTTTAATTCCTGAGGACAAGCTTTCTCATTTTGAAATTTCCAATATTGTTTTTGAAATAGCTCCCAAAATAAATGCAGCCGGAAGAATATCTCATGGTAAGGCCGCTGTGGAACTTATGGTTTCTGACAATCTGAAACATGCCAACCAGATTGTAAACGACATCATGAATCTTAATGATGAAAGGCGCGAGCTGGATATGAACTCTACACTTTCTGCATTAAATCAAATTATAGAATCCCAGCAGGAAACCAAGCATACCACTATTGTTTACCATCCCGAGTGGAATAAAGGAGTAATTGGTATTGTAGCTTCAAGACTTATTGAAACTTATTATAAACCTACGCTTGTGTTTACCGATGGTAATAATGGCGAAATGGTAGCTTCAGCAAGATCTGTTTCTGATTTTGATGTTCATGAAGCTCTTGATCTGTGTTCTGAATATTTCCTTAAATTCGGGGGACATCATGCAGCCGCGGGACTTTCTATGGAGAAAGAGAAGTTTGCAGCATTTAAGGAGAAATTTGAGAGAATTGTTTCGGAGAAAATCCAGGAACACCAGAAGGAACCTTCTATTACCATTGATACGGAGATTAAAATTGACGAAATCAACAGAGATTTTATCAACTTCCACAGGAAGCTTGCCCCATTCGGGCCTCATAATATGAAACCTATTTTTACATTAACGAATCAGAAATTGTCTGGATATGTAAAAACAATGGGGAAAGATAATAATCACCTTAAGTTTTATATTAAACAGGAGTCTACGGGGAGAAATATCGAATGTGTAGGATTCAAGCTTGGACAATTTGTTGAAGATTTTAAAAATAAAAATTTTGATCTTGCCTTTACCCTTGAGGAAAACCACTGGAAGGGTAATGTAACGCATTATCTTAACATTAAGGATGTAAAATTCAGAGAGTAAGTAAGGTTGCAGGATTCAGGTAATAACCGCCTGAACAGAATATGGATATTCCAAACTACTGCTACCCGGTACCTACTTCCTATTACCAAACAAAAAATGAAAAAAATCGGTTTATTTTTCGGATCATTTAATCCTATTCATATCGGGCATCTTATTCTGGCTAATTATATTCTTGAAAATTCTGACATGGATGAGCTTTGGTTTGTGGTGAGCCCTCAGAATCCGTTTAAAGACAAAAAATCTTTACTGAAAGATCATAACCGACTGGATATGGTACAGCTTGCCGTGAAGAATTATCCGAATATGAGAGCTTCCAATGTGGAGTTTTCTCTTCCGGTGCCAAGCTATACCATTGATACACTCACCTACCTTCACGAGAAATATCCTGATTATTCCTTCAGCCTTATCATGGGAGAAGACAATCTGAAGAGCCTTCATAAGTGGAAGAATTCTGATATCCTGATCAAAAATCATCATATTATTGTCTATCCAAGAGTCTTTGAAGGAGAAAAGAAGGATTCCGAATATTTACAGCACGACAATATTTCTCTGATAAAAGCCCCGGTTATAGAGCTTTCCGCAACTGAAATCCGAAATATGATCAGAGATGGAAAAAATGTAAGGCCGATGCTTCCTCCTGAAGTGTTTGAGTATTTGGATGGCAGCAGTTTTTACCAATAAACCATGAGACCGTATTTATTCTTATTCTTTGTTTTCTTTCAAAGCTGTTTTTTATACGCTCAAGAATCAATGACATCAAACAGTGATTCTCTTAAAGAATTTAGGAAAATTGCTCTTGCTGAAAGAAGAAGCTATAATAAAAAGCGCTGCAGTGAAGATTCAATAAGAGCTGTCAGAGATTCCGAAATCCAACACAAATATTATATAAATATTGCAGCCCCCTCTGGTGATAAGTTTTTGCCGGCCGAAGAACTCAAAATGATTTTACAAAAACATAATATTATTTGGGGTGGAGAATGGATGGGTAGTGATATAGGCGGATATTCCGGTGAATGTTATTATTCATTAATGACTGAACTGACTGAAAAAAAGCTGGGTAAAGATTTTATTGATGAGCTCGTTAAAAAATCTGTTGCGCTGTACGTACAAAAACACCCGGGTAAAATTTTTGATTATGATGAGCATTCTGAGTGGACTTATAAAAAAGGCTCCCTCAGCTATACAGATGATAATGATCAGTTAAATAAAGATTTCTTCTCTCATTTTATTTATCCGGAAGGCTATGAAAATTATAATTCTTCTGTTCAGAAATACCGTTCAAGTACTTTGGTAACGCTTATTTTAGATACAAAAGGAATAGTATTGAAGAATCAATTCAGTCATCATATTTTTCATGATCACAATTTGAAATATATCCCTTATTTCGAAAAAGAGATTAAAAAGTTTATAAAATACACTAAATTTGAGCCAGTAAAATACGGTGGATATCCTGTAAAAGGCGAAATATCTTTTTCTATCTACTATAAATAATTATTCATGGACTTCATCGAAAAAATATTCTCAAAATATTCTCAGGAAAAAATCATCAAATGGTTTAAGCAGATTTGTCTTGCAGAAGCCATTTCATGTCTTTTACTGTACTGTGTTGCGATGATCTGGATCCGATATGTTGAAAATTTATATTCTATTATATTCATCAGCGTTATCGGCAGTTTACATGGATTGTTTTTTACACTTTATCTTCTGCTGTGCCTTCCTGCAAGAAAAATTTATAACTGGGATGATGAAGATTTTGTGTTTGCCTTATTATCTGCATTCTTTCCTTTTGCAACAGTTTGGGTTGATAAAAAACTAGCCCGTTTCGACAGAGAATAGTATAAGAACCCTTTTTCCCGTAAGCTATTTTTATAGAATCATCATTCCCTGTAATGATGAGCTACTACTGTACTATAAAGTATCACAATTTAATATTGAGCTGATATCCTATTTTCATTTAAAATATGATCTTCCTCTCTATACAAATTTCATAACCATTATTCCGAGTCCTAACAATAGAATAGTCAAAAATTACTACAGAATCACCTGAATTTAAAAACCATAAGCTAAAAAGGAAACACTACCGGATCCTCTAATGAAATAAATCCTATAAAAGCAGTACATCCGTAAGGCAGTAAATCACGATTCCATTAATTATAGCAGACATCATCTATTACATAGATATGACATCCGGTAAAGCAATCCTAATTATATGCTCTGTACAGCAGGTGGCTAAGATTTACAATAAATAGCTGGGTTAAAAGTTTAGCAATTGCTATAATTTTACACGTACAAAAATACTTTTTAAAATGAACACAAAAAATTTATTGGCAGCAGTAATGCTGCTGTTCTCAGTGCTATATAGCAGCCAAAACGGAGGTATTGGAATTAATACATCAAGTCCTCAGGGAGCTTTGGATGTGGTAAGCAGCACAGGATCCTTTATCCCTCCCAGAATGACGACTCCCCAAAGAGATGCCCTTGTCTCCCCTCCCGCAGGTGCTGTAATCTACAACACGACCAATGCTGTCTTGGAGTTCAATTATGGAACACCAGCCGCGCCTCTCTGGAAAACACCCGTTACAACGACTGTTGCTTCATCGTATATTGTATTAGCAGGAGGTACGAGTGATGCCGTATCTGCTACTTTTGGAGATGGCACTAACAACGGTGCGGGTTATTTCCAATTTACAGTTACTTTGCCATCAGCTTCCAAATGTAAATTTGATTTATATCCAAGCGTATGGTCTTCCGCAGCCACGGGTTTAGGAACCAGATTATTTATTGATAATCTTACAACGCCAGTAGCCAGCGTCGGAACTGCTGCTGCATCTGCAAGCGGCATACATTCTATAGTTCCTTACAGCTATGTAACCAGCAGCACTCTAGGTGCTGGCGGGCACACTATAAGAGTACAGGCTGGTACAACTTCAAAAATAGACACGAATGACAGGATAACATACTCTTATCTGTGCTGGAACTAATCTTAAATTTATTTTTTTAATACACTACCGGTAGTTTTTCTGCCGGTTTTATTTTCTAAATACTCATCCTTTTCTTACCTCTGCCAGACTTTATTTTTTGACATTGAGCCTGATTGTTCTCAAATTTTCAAACCTACACAATTTAAAATTTTACGAAATCATGTAACAATTTTAATGTTGCAGTTGTCTTATTGTACAGAGAGATAAGGGAACTCATAATTTAAATCAAATTTTTAATAACTGAAAATCAATAATTTACAATTATTTAAAAATATTTTTAAGTACTTTGTATTGCATAATACTAAATTAATTATATATCTTTGCAATATAAAATAACAAACCATACAAGCTATTAATTAAAAAATAATATCATGAAAACTCAAATTCTAATTGCAGCGCTATTTTTCGGTGGACTTATAACGGCTCAGCAGAAAAAGGACAGTACGAAAGTAAATGCTATTGATGCAGTGAATATCAAGAAGCAGGTTTTCAAAAAACAGGGTGACCGTTTGGTATATGATGTAGCATCTTCATCCATCGCT
The DNA here is from genome assembly GCF_900108365.1 of Chryseobacterium culicis. Classification (GTDB taxonomy): domain Bacteria; phylum Bacteroidota; class Bacteroidia; order Flavobacteriales; family Weeksellaceae; genus Chryseobacterium; species Chryseobacterium culicis. The sequence continues at coordinate 39,193 of NZ_FNWQ01000003.1, forward strand.
AAGGGAACCAATACCTTTAACCTGTTGAAGCAAACTCCGATGATTTCAAGCATTGATGGAAAAACGCTTAAGATTTTGGGAAAGAATGATGCGATCATTTACATCAACAATAAAAAAACGAATATGGACTCAGAAGCATTAATCGAAATGCTGAAGTCTACTCCTTCCGAGGATATACAGAAAATTGAGGTCATTACAGTTCCGGGAAGTGAGTTCCAGGTTGAATCCAAAGAGGGAGTCATTAATATTGTAATGAAAAAAAGCAAAAACAACGGTTACAACGGAACCCTGAAGATGCAGAATGAGCAGGCTTATTACAACAATCCCAACGCCGGTGCCTCTTTTAATTTCAGACAGGGCAAATGGTCTGGTAACTCAAATTTCAGAACAGGGAGCTGGACAGACAGGCAGCGATATACGCTTTCTAACGGAGATCCTACTTTCAAAAATGAATCATTTGGATTTAATGACGATCCTAATAAAACGCTGGGCGGCGGTTTCAATGTAGATTACGAGATCAATAAAAAACACAGTATTGGATTATCTTACAACATGAGGTATAACAAAAGTTTCAATTCAGTGCTTGATATTACCAACTGGCAAAACGGAGCTTTAAATAACCGAACAGTTAATTATGAGGATGCACAGACGAGAAATCATTCATTTAACCTGAATTATGAGATGAAAACAGATTCTCTGGGCAGTAAACTTACATCAAATGTTTCTTATCTGTGGTTTAACAGGGATAAGGTGAGTTTCAATGAAAGTTTTCCGCTGGATACTAATCCGGACAATAATTATTCTGCCCTGCATCAGTCTGTACCACAAATCATCAATAATTATGCGGCCAACATTGATTATCTGAAAAAGACAGCTAAAGGGGCAACGTGGTTAATGGGAGTAAGCTACAACCATACCAATACAGATAATGATACGCAGCAGGATAAGCTGAAAAACGGGGAATTTGTAACAGATCCCACTCAGACCAATCATTTCATTTATAAAGAGAATATCCTTGGCATTTATCTTAATTATGAAAGAAAGCTAACTGAAAAGATTTCCGGGAAAATAGGAGCACGCTATGAAATGACAAGAAGTACAGGAGATATTGTGGACAAAACAGGATTTGAAAGAAATTACAACAATCTTCTGCCCTATCTGAACTTAAATTATGCAATCAGTTCAGACCATAATCTGAGCTACACATTTTCCAGCAGAATCAGAAGACCAAGGTTCTGGGAACTTAATCCATCCAGAACGTATTTTACCCCTACCAATTATACGCAGAATAACCCTTTTATACTGGCAGCAAAATTCTATAATCAGGAGCTGAACTATATGTATAAAAATGCATTCTATGCCAATCTTAGCTTTAATATGGTGGAAGATGCCGCAGCGTCAGATCTGATTCCGTTACAGGGAACGGTAACAGGTCCTAAAAGAGATGCGAGTGGAAATATCATCTACGATGGCAGTGGGAATGCTATTACAGAAACAACAAGATTCTTAAGATATATCAGAACCAACTATGGAAAAAACAGAGAGCTTGCGTTGACCCTGGGGATGAATAAATCATGGTTCAAAGAAATCTGGACAACCAATTATTCGGTCAACTTAGGATATGTAACCTACAAAGGAGGCGTTTGGGAAGATCCAACTTCTATGCCGGCTCCTGGAGAGACTGAAGTAGTGGAACCTTACATTATTGATGTTAAAAACTACAATATGTCTCTTACATTCAATAATGTCATCAGGCTTTCTTCTAAAAAAGACTGGTTCGCAGGTGTTAACTACTTTTTTGCCAGCCAGACTGCTAGGGAAGGAGGTATGATAAAAGCAAGACAAAGCTTTGATTTCAATGTAAAGAAAATTATTGGTGACTGGACAATTTTAGCAGAGGTAAGCGATGTTTTCAACCAAAGCTTTTACAGAGTGGAAGGTGTACAGCCCAACGGAAAATATAATAACATTGCCAACTTCAATTATCCAAGGCTTGTGAGCATCGGCGTTACTTACAATTTTGGAAATCAGAAACTGAAAAAAGCCAGGGAAATGAAATCAGCGAATGATGCTGTAAAATCAAGAACCTAATCTATAAAACTTATATCACTCAACCACTCTTAAATAAAACGACATGAAACGTATAATTTTGTCAATGGCCATCATCTTCGGTACCTGCGCATTGGCTCAGGAAAAGAAATCTGATACGGCAAAAACAAAAAATATAGAAGGAGTTACCATTACAAAACAGGTTTTCAAAAAACAAAGTGACCGTTTCGTATATGATGTAGCAGCTTCTCCTGTAGCAAAGGGAAATACTACTTTTGACCTGCTGAAGCAGACTCCGTTACTCTCTTCAACAGATGATAAGACATTAAAAATTGCAGGAAAAAATAATGCCCTGATCTATATTAACGGAAGAAAATCGAATATGGATTCTGAATCTCTGGCACAGTTTCTGAAAAACACCCCGGCAGAAAACATCCAGAAAATAGAAGTGATTACGGTTCCGGGAAGTGAATACCAGGTAGAATCCTCTGATGGGATCATTAACATCGTTCTAAAGAAAAAAATGAGTGACGGTCTCAACGGAAATATGAGGATGTCTAATACCACCAATAAATACAATGGCAGCCAGGCAAGCTTCTCTGCCAATTACAGAAAAGATAAGTTAGGCATAAGTGCCAGTTTAAGCGGGGGTGAGAATATTGAAGCACAAACCTACACACTGAGAAACGGAACTGCTAAAACGTCTAATGAATCTACGGGAGATATTGATGATCCTAACAAAAATATCGGTGGTTATCTGAATATAGATTATCAGCTGAATGATAAAAGTAACCTGGCATTATCCTGGAATACATGGGCGAATAAAAGCTATAATTCTACAGTTAATCTTTTCAACACCATCAAAACAGAAGGCGGAACAAAATACACCTGGTCTAAAAATAAAGAAGACTCCAGATCTTACAATAATTCTGTAAATTTAAATTATGAACTAAAAACAGACTCTTTAGGCAGTAAGCTTAATGTAAATGCCGCTTATCTTAATTACAAAAGATTCCAGTTTACCGACAACAGAACGTATTTGTCTGATCTGAATATGGGATTAGGTGATATGACCACACAGGTATTTCAGGATCTGCCTCAGATTATTAATAACTTTTCGGGAATGGTTGATTATAATCAGAAATTTAAAAATGATCTGACCGTTTCAATCGGTGGAAATTACAACAAAACCAAAACAGACAACGATTCTAAAAACATAAGCTATTTTTTTAATCCCACAAAAAATCCGGATCCAAGGCCCAACCATTTTATCTACGATGAAAATATTTATGGCGTTTATCTTACCGTAGAAAAGAAATTCTCAGATAAAATTTCCGGAAAAATCGGGGCCAGATATGAAATCACCAACAGTTTGGGGACTTCAGATAATGCGCCTACTGAAGCTCTTAAAAGAATTGAGAGAAATTATAACAATCTCCTTCCCTATCTGAGCTTCAACTACGCAATCAATGATAAAAATAATATTTCCTACTCTTTTTCCAGCAGAATGAGAAGACCCAGCTTCTGGGAGATCAATCCTGTAAAAAATATATTAACGGATGATAATTACACGCAGAACAACCCTTTTGTAAAAGCTTCTTCTACGTATAACCAGGAACTTACGTACATGTTTAAAAACTCCTATTTCCTGATTGTAAACCATTCTTATATTAAAGATGCTATCACTCAGGTTCCACTGCAGGGATATCCTGTATCACCTGATGGTACCGTGGGCGCCAATCCTGTATTGAGATACATCAGAACCAATTTTGGAAACAAACAGGAGATGTCTGCCATGGTAGGAATTCAGAAATCATTCTTTAAACAATACTGGACAACGAACTTCAATATCGGGGTTCAGCATAATATCAACAACGGAAGTCTTGATGTGGATCCCACTACAGGAGACCGGTTCAGAAATCTGGAAGGAAAAGATATTGTTTATACCAACAAAACCAATTCTACCAGTCTTCTGATTCAGACCAATAACACGATCCGCCTTGACAAAAAGAAAACGTGGTTCTTCGGGATTAATTATTTCTTCGTAGACAAGCAGCAGATCGAACTTGGGCTTCTGAAAGGTTTAATGAGCTTAGACCTCAGCCTTAAGAAAATGTGGAACGACTGGACATTTGCCGTGAATGTCAATGACGTTTTAAATACCAACATCGTCAAAATTGAAGATTTTCAGGATAACGGAAATTACAATTACATCCACCAGAACCGGTACAACAGAAGCTTAACGGTAAGTCTTACTTACAATTTCGGTAATCAGAAGGTGAAAAAGGTAAGAGACATCGAAGGCGCATCAGATGCTATTAAAAGCAGAACGAGATAAAGAGAATTATCTTTCTTCATATTCAATTATTCTTACGGTATCCGCTGATTCTTTTCAGCGGATTTTTTATATTTAATCACTATGAAAAAAAGTATTAAAATTCTTTTGCTTTTTATCAGCATAGTCTTTTTATGGGCAAGCTGTACAGAAAAGAAGATAGAGCTGGGCAATAATATCAGCTTTGATAAAGAGGAAAATGTTCATTATGGAAATACTTCCGAACAGATCATGGACCTCTATATTCCCTGTGCAAACCCTACAAAGAAAAAAGATGTTTTTATTATGATACACGGTGGCGGATGGCGTGGCGGGGATAAGTCTCAGCTTACTTTTTTCACGCTTTCCATGATGCAGAGATTTCCTGATCATATTTTCGTGAATATGAATTACAGACTGGCTTCAGGACATCAATTCGGCCTTCCGAACCAGACAGATGATATTAAAAAAGTGATTGACTTCATGAAAAAGAAACTGGGTTACAGCCCTGATCTGATTCTATCAGGAAACAGTGCCGGCGGTCATTTGTCTATGTTATATGCCTATCAGTTTGACACAGATAAAAAAGTAAAAGCGGTCATCAATATTGTGGGTCCGGCTGACCTCTCTGATCCTGGTTTTAAAAATTATCAGGAATATTCTTTTGTTGAGAGAAGGCTTGTAGATCCTCGCATTCCGAAACCGGGAACATCCAGAATAGATTTTGCCAGCCCTGTCAGATGGATTGGCCAAAGCTCTCCTCCTACTTTATCTTATTATGGAAATTCGGATCGTGTTATCCCTTCTACACAAGGAAAAATCTTAGATTCAGTTTTAACTAGAAACCAGGTATTTCATGAGTCTTATCTTTTCAATGGCGGGCACCTGGATTGGGATAAACATCCACATGATCAGTTTCTTATTGATAAAATAGAAGCATTTCTTAAGAATAAAAAAACGGATAAAAAATAACACGTTCTGATTTCTCAAAACGTGTTATCCCTTATATTGTACATGTACTATTCTGATTTTGCAACAGCAGTTCTTTCTGAAACGCCACTAGCATTAAAAGCTTCAATCTGAAAATAGTACGTATCCGTTCGGTCTGCTCCCGTAAAGAAATATTCATTTTTTCCATACACCATGATGCTTCCGTACAATTTATCAGGAGTTTTTCCGAAATAGATTACATATCCGTCTGCGTCAGGATTCTGCTGCCACTTCATCCAGATGCTTCTTCTTTCGCCGTATTTTTTCGGATCTGCTCTTAATGGTACAAAACCTTCCACTTTTGCAGGCTGCTTCCCTGCTCCTTTTCCAAACACTCTGAAACCGCTTAAAGCAAATTTTCCTGTTGGCATTTTAAGATTTTCCATTTTAAGAAAACGGGCTTTAGCTGGCTTTTCAAGCTCAACATAATCGTGAGGGACATCCTTTGTATTTTTGCTTTTGTCTACCATCACACTCCATTTCTTTCCATCGTTGGAGCCATAGATTTTATACTGATGCATTTTACCAAGGGTTTTTCCCATGAACTCAGCGTCCTGATCCGCATAATTAATCTGAATAGCATTAATGGTAGAAACTTCACCAAGATCTGTCTGGAACCACTCTCCTGCATTTCCGGTTTTGGCACTCCAATAGGTTTTGATATCTTCATCTACCGCATTATTGGGCTGATAACCGCCTAAGGTAGATGAAACCTGAACAGGTTTATTGTAATTCAGCAGCATCCATCCGGCAAAAAGACCTTTTGAAAAATCCTTTCCCTGTGCATACTGCGGAAGATATGTCGGGTAATCTCCATAAGCCGTATTACAGTACATTACATCGTCTTTATCAAAGCCGGCAGGCCAGATTCCCAGTCTTCTTTCAAAGTTATTTTTGGTAGAAATAAAGATGGTGGAAATGTGCCACCAGTTTTTATAATTGTCTTCAAACGTAGCTCCATGCCCCGCTCCTCTGGCAAAACCTCCCGGTTTATAGGAGAATGGATTATGCTGCTGGTATTCGAAGCCTTCCAAAGGATTTTTACTGACATACACGCCATCAGAATATCCGCTGAATTCCGTTGCCGGAGCACCGTACTGCATATAATACTTGCCGTTATGCTTCGTCATCCATGCCCCTTCCACAAAAGGCTGAAGGAAAACATTGTCATTGTATTCCCCGAAACGTTCCCATCCGTGGTCTTCTGGTTTTAATTTAATAATAGGCTTTACGAAACCTTCAGACTGAAGATTTTTTACTTTTACTTCTGTTCCCAGTAATGGCCATTCATTACTTGATCCCCAGTACAGATAAAGCTTATTTTTATCTTCATCGTAGTGGAATGCCGGATCCCATGCTCCTACTTTCAATGTATCTACTGCAATCTTCCAGTCGTCTTTCGTTGGGTTTGTGCTTTTCCAGATCGGGAAATCCTGCTCCCATGTAGAACCATAAACGTACAGAGTGTCTTTCATAGCCCATACCGCCGGAGCATTTAGATCATGGGTATATTTATTATCTCTTAAAAATTTTCTTTTCACAAACTTCCAGTCCAGCATATCATCACTGTACCAGTATCCTTCCTGATTGGTGGAAAAAAGAAAGAGTTTATTCTTAAAATTAACAATTACCGGATCTGCCGTAGCACGGTGTTTTCCCTGTTTTGAAAAAACTTCGAAAGGAGTATAACCATAATCAATATTAATGGGATTGCAGAAGGTTTTCTGCTGAGCCCCCACCATCATTCCCAGCAAAACTGCCAGTAACAGAAAATATTGTCTCATTTTTAGATTTTAAAGATTAGGAGCAAAGTTAACTAACTTTTTTTGGTTTTCTCCAAATAAAGCCATCAAGCAGATAGTGAGTAAGCTGCGGAACCACCAGTAACGGAACCAGGAATTGAAATAATTTTTCTGAAACAACGACATTAAGGGAAAAATGTTCATTCCACACCAACGTTTCCCATAAAAATTCTTCTAAAAAGGCAAAAAATAAGATCACCCCTATAAATAAAAATATTCCTGAAAAAGATTTAAATATCTGCATTCCATTCAGCTGACTGTTTTCTTTTTGCTGTATTTCCCGGATGTAAATCAATGCGATATAAGGAATTCCGTGAGAAATCACATTTAGCAAAGTAAATAAAAGATCATTGTTAAAGTATACGATTCCAAAATACCAGGAAAGAAAAGTTCCGCTGATCAGTGTGGTTTTGGGAATATTCATAGTTTTTGTTTTAAAAACTTCGAAAACAGTTTTAAAAAGCCAAATGATCAGAATTGTAACATATGCAATCGTAATCAGAGGAATATAGTTGGGAAGATTTTTAAACCAATCAAATTCATTGCTGACAAACCATGTAAAGGCACGGGGTGTTTTAAACCAATAAAGCATAGGGTAAATGGTTGCAGCGTACACCGCGATTTCATCTATTTTTTTGCTCCAGCTATTCGGTTCAAAGCGGGCATAAATCCTCATAAAGCCATACTGCTGGCGTATAAAATGAAAAACGGCTACCAGTGCCAGTACCGACCAGAATGTAAGACTTCCGAATTGAAACAGAATCATTCCCAATAGCCAGCTTACCACGGGAATTCCCAGATAAAGTAATTTATTTTTCTGTACTTCTCCCTTTACAAAATAGGTTTTAAACAGGGTGGAATACACATGAGCCACGTCCACAAAAACAATGAGGAAAAGCCATGTATAAAACGAATAGTGATTTTCCAGCCCCTGAATCTGGTTCTGAAAAAGAAAAATAATCAGCAATACCAGAAAAGGTGGCGATAGAATAAACCACCAGTCTGTTTTTGCGTTATGTATCCACGGCTGTTTCATTGTATTATTTTATCATTTGTTCTGCAGTCCGGATTCCCTGATAAAAAGCTTCTTCAAAAATAGATATTCCTGAAAGATCGGAATGGGCAAAGAAAATTTTACCTTCAATAGGTTCTTTTGCGATTCCGGTTTCTTCGCCAAAAATCTGATCAGGAACGGGAGCAATCATGGCATGTCCTATTTTGTGAAACTGCATTTCCAGGACGAAGTCTTCTATCAGAGGATGGGCTTTCTTCAGATCATTTAAAACTAAATCTTTCAGTTCAGCATCTTTCATGGCGTAGAGCTTTTTTCTTGCTTTTCTGCAGTCTGCCGTTGAAAAACTTTTATAGTGGGTAATTACTTTTTCGCCTATAATCTGGTTAAGATTCTGATGCTGGTCAAAGATATACCCTAATCCGGAAGAGCCGTAGATCACATTATCCCAGGCCAGCTCTTCATCTCCTCCAAACTCATTCTTTAGCGTAATGGTTGTTAAAAGCCAAGGCACATAATGAAATGATGAAGCATTTTTATGATTAAAAATTCTTTCATTTACAAATTGAGGGGTTGCAAACAGTACTTTATCTGCAATGATCTTTTTAGTCTTCTTTTGGGCATTATCAAAACTCAACACCTCAACTTTATCATTAATTTTTACATCAAAAACTAAGTTTTCGGGCATATGTTTTCCTTCTGTATATTTTGAAAAATGTTTTGCCAGCCTTGCATTGCCTTCCGGCCAGGTGAATACCTGATCTTTGTATTTCGTGCTCCAGTTGTTTTTTCTTCCGGCAAAATAATGAATTCCCGCCCATGCCGAAACATAATTTATTCCTAATCCAAAATCATCCCTGCAGGAGTAATCCAGCAGCCAGAGCAGTTCTTCGGAGTGGAAGTTATTTTCTTTGAGCCAGTCTTTGAAAATGATTTTCTCAAGCTGTAAAACCTCATCTTCACGGCTTGAATCCTGCACAGGAATGGCGAACCAATATTTTCCCTGTGGATCTTTCTTTACACGGAATTCATCCATCAACTTAAAAAAGCGGTTAAGCTCCTGCTGTATTGGTGCTGAAATTCCTCTTTGAGGCACAATATCATTCTGCCATGAATTTTTATAGAATAGTCTTTCCTGCTGTGGAAAAGTCATTTGGTATTCATCAAGAACAGGCTCACCGTTATCCTCAGTTCCAAGACAGATTTTGCACTCTTTCAGGAAGTCTATAATTTCTACATTTTCTTTATTAGGCAGCGGTAAATAATGTGCACCTAAAGGAAATTTTGAAAATGCATTTTGCCCGTTGGAAGAATTTCCTCCCAGGTGCTTTTCCATTTCAAGGAGAAGGTAATTCTCTTCATTATTCTGACTGAAGAACCGGCATGCCGAAAGTCCGGAAATCCCACCACCCACAATAAGATATTTTGTGTGGATAACTTCTGAACATTGTGGAAAATCTTTTGCCCACAACTTATGACCAAGAATATGATCAGTTCCTGTAATCTTAAGCAGTAATGATTTTGCTTTCTTTCCGCAATACTGCAAAAAGGGAAACATCAGGCTACCTAAAATTATCGTTTTAAGAAAATCCTTTCTACTGTACTTTCCCCCACTCTTCATCGAAATAACGGACTAATATCTGGTTATCCAGACGGTTAACTTCTACGTCTTTCACTTTCATATCCTTATTAAAATAAGCCATCTGCGAAAAGTTGTAATCATAGTATTTCAAGCCGGGAAGCTTCCTGTAGATTCTATTGTTGACAGGTTCAAAAGAAGCCATAGAAAATCCCCATTCTCCAAAAGACGGCACATAGGTGTGATAGGCTGCTGTGAAAGGAAAAATCTGATTGATGGTTTTTTCGATGCACCAGAAAGATTTCGGGGCAAAATACGGAGAAGTGGTCTGAACCACAATTTTTGTATCAAGGGTTGTAAGCTTCTCCAGTTCTTTGTAAAACTGCAGGGAATATAGTTTTCCCAAGCTGTAGTTGGACGGATCCGGAAAATCAATGATGATGACATCAAACTTCTTTTTGCTGCCTTTAACCCAAATATAAGCGTCTTTATTAATGACTTCCATTTTAGGATCAGAAAAAGAGCTTTGATTGAGTCTGCGCATGGTTTCATTGGTTTTGAAAAACTGGGTCATTTCACCATCAAGATCTACAAGGGTTACTTTTTTAACATCTTTATATTTCAGTACTTCTCTGGCTGCAAAGCCATCACCTCCTCCCAGAATCAGAATATTATCAATATGTTTGGCCATTGACATTGCAGGATGTACTAAAGCTTCATGATAACGGTATTCATCGGTGGATGAAAACTGTAAGTTGTTATTCAGATATAATCGAAATTCATGGGTATTTCTTGTTAAAACGATTCTCTGATAGGGTGAGCTCTTGGTATAAACCACATTTTCTCCATACAGTTTTTCTTCTGAATAAGACAGAATCATATCTGAGAAAAAGAAAAGTCCCAGCAAGAATGTAAATGCTGCAATAGATTTTACTTTGAGTGATAAAGGTTTTGATAATTCTTTGGTAAGATAATAGCAGAGAAATATCGCAATAGAGATATTAATCAACCCAAAAAAAAGAGGTGTCTTTACAATTCCTAATTTCGGAATTAAAACCAATGGAAAAAGGATAGACGCCAATAAAGCTCCGATGTAATCAAAGGCGAAGACATTTGAAACCAAATCCTTAAACTGCACCCTGTCTTTCAGGATGTTCATCAGAAGTGGAATCTCCACTCCCACAAGACAGCCCGTGAAAAAGACAAAGAGATATAGCACACTTTCAAAGTGCGCGAGTGTATTGAATAAAATAAACAGCACCACTGAGCTGATTCCGCCTACAATCCCTACAAGGATTTCGATCTCAATGAATTTGTCAATAAGATTTCCTTTGATGAATTTCGCAAGATAGGAACCTACTCCCATTGAAAAGAGATAGACCCCGATAATGAAAGAAAACTGCTTTACAGAGTCTCCTAAAAGATAGCTCGCCAGAGCTCCCGCCACCAGCTCATAAATCAGTCCACAGGTAGCAATGACAAATACTGAAAACAATAAAAGCAGCTCAAGAGGAATCCTCTTCTTATCCATGAATTGCCGCGCTTATAATCATTGAAATTCCGATAATAAATGCTCCGAATACGATAGCCAGTGCTATGTTTTTGTTCTGAGCAATCTCATGCCATGTTTTTTCCGGAGTAAGCTTTTCGATGATGAAATAGCATACAAGCAGAATTGCGATTCCCAGGAATGAGTACAGAACCGAATTCAATATGGGTAAGAAATTGATGTTGTCCATAGTTTTATTTTTTTATTTGTGATAATATCTGTAGAATCCTACTCTGGAGTGGCTTCTTGTCGTTCCGTCGCGGTACGTTTCCGTTTTGGCACAGTCGCACACCTGATTTCCCTGATACGTAAGATATACAAACCAGGTCATGAAAAATCCTCCGATCAGGCAGAGTTTCCAATGTTGTCTTATGTAATGTAAAATAGTGTTCATTATGAGGTGGAATAAGGGGTGTTTGAACTATTCTTCCATTTTTTCACATTAAAGGCATGTCTGCCCATGAGCATTGCTACAAACAGAATAATCATTATAAATAAGATCACTCCGAAGTTCCAGAATGAAACGGGAAGCCAGGTTGCCTTAAGCTTTAACTCGTTATTGGATTCAATAATATCTGTTGTAAGCCTCTGCCCTTCAACATTGATCAGAGAGTCTATTTTTGAGGTTCCAAATGATGCTTTCACCAGTTTACCCAATTCTGTTGTATCTTTTTCCAACGTCTTTCCGTCTATGAAAGTGGTAGATTGTGCTTTATAGATATCGGTCACGTCCAGAATGCCGGATTTATCCCTTGAGATCAATATTTTTGAGTCTGGTGACTGAAGGCCTGAAAATGCAGGCAATAAAGAACCTTCTTTTTCGGCTGAAATAAGAAAATGATATTTTCCGGAACTTACCCCACAAAGGTTGAATTCCTCAGACTGATTTCCTTCTGACCAGCTTTCACCATCTTCATAACCGTGATACTGTTCGATATCTTTTGAAGTATATACTATTTCGTTCGTATTTTCATTCACAAGACTTAGCTGAACATTCGCCCATGAATTGTCCACTGCTGAAAAAGCATTTACCTTCAATGGCGCTGAGCCTCCGGAAAGAGTAAAACTTTTGCTGACCAGTTCTTTATCTTTCACATCAGCAAAGTTGACCGACTGCTCAAAAACGGTTGCGTTGGTTCTTGAAGTATAAACATAGAGCTGAAGCAGACATATCATTAATGCTGCCACACAAAAGATGTTCAAAGCCTGTTTCATATCAAAGTAATAAGGCTGAACGATCCCAACTCCTGTATAATAAGGCATATGAGCTATTTTAAAAGCTCTTTTGACTTCGTATTTCGAAATATGTACTCCATAGAAGTACTCGCTTTTCCTGCCCGTCTTCTCCTGAGAGATCATACGGGTTCCGTTGACATATTCTTTGTAGGTAGCGATACCGAAATCCAGGTGTTCATCAAAAAAACCGGCTGCCGCATCAATGGTGCATGGTGTATTTTCGTACCAGCGATAGGTTCTTCCGAGATAGGTGGGCAATTTTGAATTTTTATTTTTAAAATCATCAGGATGCATGGAGGTTATAAAAACCCAATGGCCGTCGCTTTCACTCAGGAAAGCGTCATTTCCTTTGCTGTCTTTTAAAGAATATTCACGCCAGAAAATACTGTTTCCGTATTTCTTAACAATAATTGCGACTACTGTATATTCCACTCCTTCAATTTTCCCCTTCTGTCCAACGTCTAAAGCAACGTTTTCTGTGGGCACTTTCAAATGTTTGCTTGGCTTATTTCTCTCCACATCAATGAGGTGAGAGCAGGTACCACAAACATATTCCTCAACGGGAAAAGTAAGGTCTAGTTTATTTTCTGAGCCGCATGCCGGGCAGACGTAATGCATTTTTTATCTGTAAATTTTGTGTTTCTGAATGGTATTAGCTTTAAAATACTGAACCACCTCATCTGCAATCTGCTCTACTTTTTCGGTATTGTCCTGAGTATAATTATAAAGAAAAACATCAAAAGTAAGCTGCTTAAATTCCGGCCATGTATGAATGCAAAGGTGAGATTCTTTCAGAATCACTGCGGAAGTAAAACTGTCATTTTCAAAAATATGATTGGTTACTCCTACAATTTCCACCTCTTTTGTTTTCAGGATTTCTTCTGTAAACGCCAGAAAACTTTTGCTGTCTAATAACAAATCTTCTGACTCTGTTTCCAAAGTCAGAAGAATATGTAAACCTTTACTTGATAATGGGTTCAATTAATTTTTTTGGTAAATATATTATTTTTTTGGAAGAAAAACTTCAGCAAGCATACATCTTGCGCTTCCTCCACCATTTACTTCAATGGTATTAAGGTCTGAATAGATAATTTCGCAGTATTTTTCAATAGCTGATACCTGTTCCGGAGATAAAGACTGGTAAGCCGTCTGGCTCATCACAAGGAATTTCTCACCCTCTTTATTTTGAACCTGAAGCATATTTCCTGCAAACTGCTGCATCTGTTCTTCTGAAATTTCAATGATTTCTTTTCCGGAACCTTTAATGGTTTCTATTACTTTTTCTCTTTCCAGCTCATCATCAATACAGTCAAGACAAATTACTACGAACTGATCTGCCACACACATCATGACATTGGTGTGATAAATGGGAAGTCTTTCCGTTCCTACCGTCTGGAATGAATGGAAAACAACCGGTGTAAATCCGAATTTAGCACAGAATTCTCTGAACAGTTTTTCGTCAAGCCTCAAAGAAACCGAGCCGTAAGCAATTTTATGATCGTGGTCGAAGATCATGCTTCCTGTTCCTTCCAGAAAATGACCCTGGGTTTCAGAAAATGACCAGTCATCAATTTCAGCTACTTCAAATCCATTGGCTTCAATGGTTTCAATAATATCTTCCCTTCTTTCCACTCTTCTGTTGGAAGCGAACATAGGATATAAAACCACTTTTCCGTCTTTGTGGAAGCTTACCCAGTTGTTGGGGAAGATAGAATCCGGAGTATGGGGATCCAATGTATCTTTTATGGTGATCACATTGATTCCTTTTTCTCTCAGCTTTCCGACAAAAGTGTTGAACTCAGCCAACGCTTTTGACTGGATGTCAGACCCTGTCTGTTCCACCTGAAAGTAATTGTTTTTCGCTGTCTCAGCGTTGTAACCGAATGCAATCGGCTCTATCATTAATACGGTATCTGTTGTCTGCATTTTTTTTGATTTAAAAATTAAAAGATTAAAGATTGAAATAGTACCCTACTTCCACTCTCAAACCCAAAAACTCTCCCACTCAATTACTCCCTAACCAGCGGCATTGTAGAGCATCTCAGCAGGCCTCCCATTTTGGATATTTCTCTGTAAGGAATTTCTTCTACCGTCATTCCCCACTCATTTCTCAGGTGGTTGTTCATTCTTGTAAATGCTTTGTCTGAAACCACTACTTCAGGAGAAATAGAGAAAATATTAGGGAACATTTCAAACATTTCTTCATCATTGATGTGGAAACAGTTTTCTTCTCCGAAAATATCAATGATTAAACGGTAGTCACTTTCATCCACAAATCCGTTTTTATAAATAATACATTTGTCTTCTCCCACCGGATTGAAGGTACAATCCAAATGAAGAATTCCTTCAAATGGCACTTTATCATTTTTCTTCAGCTCCAGATCAATAATCCTTTTCTTTGGAAAATATTCTTTTAAGATTTCGATGGCATATTCATTCGTTCTTGCGGTTTTATAGTTTCTGTAATCTTCACTGAAACATGTTCCTATAAAAAGAAAGTCATTCCATACAATCACATCTCCTCCTTCAATATGTGCCGTTTCCGGAAGGTTAATGATCTTTCTCCATGCTACTTTTTCAAAAACGTTTTTGTAGGCTTCCTGCTCATCTGCTCTGTCTGCAATGACATTAGAAATGATCATCTTGTCATCTATTACAAACGCGACATCTCTTGAAAAAACCTGATTATAGTCTTTGATGATACTGGGACGCAGTACTTCAACGTCATATTTTTTTAAAACCGCTTCAAAAGCGTTCATCTCACTGATGATATCCTCTTCTTTAGGATAAATGTTGTGTTCAATTGAGTAGTATGACTTTGCATCATAACTTTCCTCTAGTGTGGGAACTGGTCCCAGTGAATTAGGCTGGCCTAGAACTACTGACTTCAGCCTCCCCGTTTCGTTTTTAATATTTAGTCTCATAAAGATTTATGCAATAGTACAAATATAAGTAAAGGTCTCTACCTGTAAAACTTTTGGATTATTTTATGCATTAAATTTGATTGTATCCGAAATTGTTTTCTACCATTTTTGAACAAAAAGACATATTATCCTAGCCTCATCATCTACAACTCACTATGTTACATTCCGATAAGAATAAAAAATCCGCTCATTTTACAATTTAAATTCATATATTAGTGATATAATTTTCGCGAAATTATACATTTTAAAACCTTAACTATTAACATCAAAACAACAAAATCATGAACAAGAACATTAAAGTGCTGAAACATGCACAAAAACTAGGCAGAGAGCAACAAAAATCAGTAACAGGCGGAATCGGTCCTACAAGACCAAGATACTGCTGCGAATGGGACACGGATGGCAACTGTATCATCTGGACATGCGGTAATTGTGTATGCCCTTAATAAAAAAATAAGAAAACCTGCATTCTGTGCAGGTTTTCTTATTTCGCTCGATTTTGTTCAGCCAAAGCGGTATCAGCTATTCTTCCCCATTTTTTAATCTTTTCAGAATTAATGTCCTTAAATGGTCTTCATGATCATCTCCCCACTTTCCTAAGACAGCAATCACGGGAATTAATGTCTTTCCGAATTCTGTAAGCCTGTATTCTACTTTTGGAGGTACAACAGGATAAATTTTCCTGGTAACAAGCTCATGTTCTTCGAGCTCTTTCAGCTGTATATTCAGTACTCTCCGGGTAGCATCAGGAATTTTTCGCTGCAGTTCACTGGGCCTTTGATGGCCTTCATTAATAAACCAGAGCAAACGGATTTTCCATTTGCCATACAACACTTCAGCGATCAGATCGAGTCCGCAGTTCAGATTGGGTGGAATTTTTCTTTCATACATAAGACAAATGTAACACATTGAAATGATACTGCAATTGCCAGATCAAAGACAGCTTAATGTATTACTGACTGCCCTTACCAAGTATAAAAAATAAAGAATCCCAAAGCGCGCTTTGGGATTCTTTTATGGTATAAGCAAATATTATCTGCTTGCAATGTCGATGTAGTTTCTTTGCTGAGCACCTTGGTACACCTGTCTTGGTCTTCCGATTGGGTCTCCTTTCAGTCTCATTTCTTTCCACTGAGAAATCCATCCCGGAAGTCTTCCCAATGCAAACATTACAGTAAACATTTCTGTAGGGATTCCTAACGCTCTGTAGATAATTCCTGAATAGAAATCTACGTTTGGATATAGTTTTCTTTCGATGAAGTACTCATCTTCAAGTGCTACTCTTTCTAACTGCATTGCAATGTCAAGAGCTTTATCCTGAATACCAAGTGCAGTAAGGATATCGTCAGCCGCTTTTTTGATGATTTTTGCTCTCGGGTCAAAGTTTTTATACACTCTGTGTCCGAATCCCATCAGACGGAAGCTGTCATTCTTATCTTTAGCCTTAGCAACATATTTAGATACGTCACCACCATCTTTTTCGATCAATTCAAGCATTTCGATTACAGCCTGGTTCGCACCTCCGTGAAGAGGACCCCAAAGTGCAGATACCCCTGCAGAGATAGAAGCAAAAAGACCTGTATGAGCAGAACCTACCATTCTTACTGTAGAAGTAGAACAGTTTTGTTCGTGGTCTGCGTGAAGGATTAATAATTTATCCAAAGCATTTACTACTACCGGATCAATTTCGAAGTCAGCGTTTGGTAGTCTGAATGCCATTTTGTAGAAGTTCTCTACGTAGTTCAGGTTGTTATCCCCGTGATTTAATGGTAAACCTTGGGTTTTTCTGTAAGTCCATGCACAAAGGTGAGAGAACTTCGCGATCATAAGCTCTGCAGCATGATCCATTTCTTCTTTAGAGTTTACGTTCACTGCCTTCGGGTTGAAAGCTGTCAAAGCAGAAGTTAAAGAAGATAAAACTCCCATAGGGTGAGCAGAACGAGGAAAAACATCAATGATTTTTTTCATTTCGTCTGCGATGAAGTTATATTTTTTGATATTATTGTCGAATGAAGTAAACTGATCCTGAGTAGGTAATTCTCCATGTAATAAAAGATACATTACTTCAGTAAAGTTAGATTTCTCAGCAATCTGTTCGATTGGATAACCTCTGTAGAATAATTCTCCTTTATCTCCGTCTAAGTAAGTGATGTCGCTAATAGTAGCTCCTGTATTTTTGTAACCTAAATCCAGAGTGATTAAACCTGTCTGGTCTCTTAATTTTGAAATATCAATCCCTCTGTCTCCGATAGTACTATCCACGATTGGATATTCATATGAATTACCTGCGTAATTCAATATTACTTTGTTGTCTGACATTATTTATTTTTTTTTTAAATATACCACTTTCCATAAAATACGGCAAACTAAAAATTTCGCTTGCCGTTATTTATAAATTCGATTAATTATCTTTTGATTTTAAAAGCTTCCAACCCGGGAAAAATTGCAGTTTCGCCAAGTGCTTCCTCAATTCTTAACAGCTGGTTGTATTTTGCCATTCTGTCTGATCTTGAAGCTGAACCAGTTTTGATCTGTCCACAGTTCATTGCTACCGCTAAATCAGCAATTGTAGAATCTTCGGTTTCTCCTGATCTGTGAGACATTACAGAGGTGAATTTATTATTCTGAGCCATTTGTACAGCAGCCATTGTTTCAGAAAGAGAACCGATCTGGTTTACTTTTACAAGAATAGAGTTGGCAATATTTTCTTTTACTCCTCTGGATAGTCTTTCTACATTGGTTACAAATAAATCATCTCCTACCAGCTGTACTTTGTCACCAATTTTATCTGTTAACATTTTCCAACCTTCCCAGTCATTTTCCTGCATACCGTCTTCAATAGAAATGATTGGGTATTTTGCAGCCAGTTCAGCTAAGTAAGAAACCTGCTCGCTGCTAGAAAACTGAGCTGCATCCGGAGTCTGGAATTTTCTGTAATCATAGATTCCGTCTTTATAGAATTCTGAAGCGGCACAGTCAAGCGCTAACATAATGTCGTCGCCTGGCTTATAGCCTGCTTTTTCAATAGCCTGAAGTAAAGTATCCAAAGCATCTTCAGTTCCTTTGAAAGTTGGAGCAAAACCACCTTCGTCACCTACAGCAGTAGATAAACCTCTTGAATGAAGGATAGATTTCAGGTTGTGGAAAATTTCAGTTCCTTTTCTCAATGCATGAGAGAAAGAATCTGCTTTTACCGGCATAATCATGAATTCCTGGAATGCAATAGGAGCATCTGAGTGAGATCCGCCATTAATAACATTCATCATCGGAACAGGAAGTGTGTTTGCATTAACACCTCCTACATATTTGTATAGAGGCATTCCCAATTCTGCAGCTGCAGCTCTGGCTACTGCCAAAGAAACACCAAGAATAGCATTAGCACCAAGATTTCCTTTGTTAGGCGTTCCGTCAAGATCAATCATAATCTGATCAATATAGTTTTGTTCGAAAACCGGCTGTCCTACTAAATGCTCTGCAATTACTTCTTTTACATTTTCAACAGCTTTCAGAACTCCTTTTCCCTGGTATTCTGAACCACCGTCACGTAATTCTACTGCTTCGTGTTCTCCTGTAGACGCTCCTGAAGGTACAGCAGCACGGCCCATAGCTCCGCTTTCTGTAAATACATCTACTTCGATGGTAGGGTTTCCTCTGGAATCTAAAATCTGTCTTGCTTCTATGTAAGAAATTGCACTCATTTTTTATTTTTTTAGTTTAGACAAATTTAATCAAAATTTAACTTTCAATGGTATTTCAAGGGATTTTTTTGAGATAAATCCAAGTTAAATTTTAGTTAATTTATATTATGATAATTCCACAATTTTCCGGCAGAAGATCATGGATTTGCAAAGAGTAAATAATGGTGAAAAAACTATACTTATAAAATGAGTTTTAAATAAATTTTAAGCCTAAAATATCAAAACTATATATTTTTTTACAATTTCTAGAGTATTATTTTGAATATAAGAGTGGTACCTGGATTTCCGGATAAGATTGTACATTGGCCGGACAGCTCGCTCATTCTTCTTTTCATATTTCGGAGACCGTTTCCTTCCGGCTGTTTTTTCTGAATTCCGGTTCCGTTGTCGGATATTTTCATTGAAAAGCTATTTCCTTCCTGTGAAAATGAGAGCTTCAGGATATCAGCATGGCTGTGTTTATACGCGTTGTTCACCGCTTCTTTTAAACAGAGAAAGAGATTGCGCCTCATTTCGGTAGAAATTGGGGTTTCGGCAATGATATTTGCACCTTCAGACTGCATGATGATTTTTGTTTTCTTTAAAAAATTCCCGGTGTATACAATGGAATAATCCACGAAACTTCCAAGCGTATCATTTCCTGAATTCAGGTTCCAAAGCATTTCCCGCATTGAAATATTCATTTCTTCTGAAGTTTTGAGAAGTTCATCAATATCATTTTGCAGATCATCATCTGATGCTTTTTGCATTAGAAATTCTGCCTGAAGTTTCAGTGCAGAAATTCCTGCCCCAAGGTCATCATGCATATCGTGAGAAATACGTTCCCGCTCTTGCTCCAGAATCTTCTGTTTTTCGAGTTCTTTCTGAAGGAGCTGATTCTGATGCTCGGCTTCTTTGAGCTGTTGCTGTTGGATAAAAAACAGCTGCCTTTTATTATACAGAACAACAATAAAAACAATGAAAACAACAAAAGTTATTAACAGAATTACTGCAATAATATAAGCCAATCTTATAGTATCCGGCAACTGTTTCATGCTGTATTATTTTCTGCTATTTCGAATTTCCTTAAAGCAATATAGAACATTCCATACATAATGATATTAACGCAGTACTGCATGGTTTTTAGAATTTGCAGAAATTCAGGATCATTGTCCTGAAGAAAAAACATGGGGATGGATCTGAAAATAAAAAATATACTCCAAAAAAGCAGTCCACAGGAAACCCAGAAGTGCGGGTCATCAAAAATTTTTATTTCATCAAAGTTTTTCAGCCTGGTGTAAAACCAGACAAGCGCATTAATGATAAAGTAAAAGCAAACTAATATTCCCAGAGTATTGTCATAGTTTCCGCTGTAAAATTTTACAAACAGAGCAATATAGGCAAGTATGGTAATAAGAATATACTGGAAGATCGCCTTGAGCTGCCGGGGAAATAGTTTTGCGTAGTATCTGTTAAAGAATACCAGCAGAAAAATACTGTAGTAATTGAATAAATAGGCAAAATCAAATTCCTGAATGTATATTTTATAATGCCCGTAAAGCTCAAGGCACAACGATACGAATAAGTATACTGCCAAATAGTTTTGGCCGGAAAGACCTTTCTTCCCGGCTAAAACCATCGACTTTACAGTATCTATAAAGAGTATTGATATGTAGATAATCTGAATGAGCATTTTTATGGATATAATGAGCCCATATCGAAATAAGTATTTGAACTTACTGACTGCTTAACTCCGTTTGAACTTTTCATTAAATAAAATTCACCTATTATAGTCAATTGCTTTTCTCTTCCGGTATAAGCAAATTCGTATTTATCTTCATCAAGTTTGAGCTGAGGATTACGATCTATATAATATCTAATTGAATTTATTCCTATTACTTCTGCTAATCTAAATTTAATATTATCGTATTTATTAGTATCGCAGAACTTATTGATGTTATCTCGTATGTCTCCCCAAGAATAAAAAACAGAAGTGGTATTCCCTTTGCCCTTTCGGGAGTAATAATCTTTCAGAGCCACATAAATTTCGCTGCCTTTATCATTAAAGGACGATGCTAATCTGTCATATTCTTCATCCTGTATTTTAGATTTGTTCATATCAAAATCTTTTGATAAGTTAAAAATTACATATTTATTATCACTACCTACCGGCAATCCGTCTGTATCAACAGGCACTGCTATCATATATAAGAAATTTTTATAAGGAGATGGAACATTTATTAAACCATAATCCTTATCTAATTCAAAAAAGCAAAGTTTGAGACCGACACTTTCATCATGTTTATTTTCATATAATGTTTTAAAAGTTGAAACAGCAACATCATATGTATCAAAATATTTCTTTTCACCTGAATTCTTTTTCAACTTCGTTAAAACTCCTTTTTCCGCGTGAAACAGAAACTCTCCTGCCAGATAGCTATCGAGTTGATCAGCAGTGAATATTTTAGGCCCTCCTTTCTTTTGAACTGTTATAATGCCTGAAAGTCTATTCCCTTTTGCATCCGCGGAGTATTTTATTGTATCACTCATTATTTTCATTTTATGATTGTTTATGGTATGATTATCTTTTTTACATTCCAACATAAAAATGAAAACGGAAAAGAAAAATAAAAAATTAAGTTTTTTCATGTCTTAGTTTTTAAAATGGTTAAACTTATTGATGGCCTCCACTTTATTGTTGACGTGGAGTTTTCTGTAGATATTGCCAACATGTTTTTTAACGGTATCAATACTGATACATTTTTTATCGGCTATTTCTTTGTAAAGAAGCCCTTCAGAAAGAAGCTCGAGTACTTCCTTTTCCCGTTCTGTAAGCTCATCGAAGCCTTTGATTTCGGTGAGATTTCGTTCAAAATGTTTGAGAACCCTTCGGGCAATAGAAAAACTCATAGGAGCTCCACCACTGTAAACATCACGGATGGACGAAAGAATTTTATCCATACTTTCTCCTTTCACGAGATACCCCATGGCACCGGCTTTTAAAGAATTAAAGATCTTCTCATCATCCTCAAAGCTGGTACACATGATGAATTGTGTATCGGGCATTTCTTTTCGCAGCTTCTCTATAATTTCTATACCCAGCATATCCTGCAGCTGGATATCCATCATAACAACATCCGGAGAAATATCGGGCAGATTTTGCATGGCATCACTCCCATCAAAGAACTGAGCAATTACCTTCATATCCTGTTGGTAATTGATGACCTTCTTCAACGCATTGTTGTAGTTTCTTTCATCTTCTACTATGGCGATGGAAATGCTCATGACATTGTTTGTTTGCAGCAAATTTCAACAGAAAACACATTGAAATCAATTACACGTTTGTGTACTATTGAGAGGTGAGTTTTTCATTATGGTTGAGTTTTTTAGTTTTCTTAAATTTAATCAATTTTTCATTTACAAATCAAGATTAATTTAAATTAATATCAACATAAATAAGAAATATATGAATAAATAATAATTTCATTTGTAGAATCAGATTTTTATTCAGGAAAATTCATTCTTACAATACAACTCAGATACAAATTTGGAAGCACAGCAAATAAGGAGATCACAATGAAAGTGCTTTTTCACAAGGCCATTTTATGTAAGCAAAAACACAATATTTCTATTTCAAAATTGCAAGAAATTTATCATCTTGCGGGCATGATTTTTGCAAATTAAAAGGGTAAAATCATAATAATTATCAAATAATATAATCATGAAAAAAAGTCTTCTGGCACTTGGTGCTGTACTTGCACTGACAGCTGTGAGCTGTAAAAAAAATGAAAGCGGCAACAAAAGCGTTATCAAAACAGAAAGTTCTGAAACTGTAGTTACTGATAATAACGGAAAAATAGATTCAGTGACACAAAGCTCTTCATCAGTAGATATTAATGGACAGAAAACTGAGAAAACAGATTTTGTTTATAAGGCTACAGACGGAACATTAGTAAAAGTCGTCTTCAAAAACGACCCGAAAGAAAATACCGTAGCTATCACCAGCAACAAAAAAACATTTACACTACCAAAGACTGAAACAAAAGGTGACGAAACTATTTACAAAAAAGATGATATGACGGCAAGGGTAAAAGGAGACAGCCTTCACCTGGAACAAGGCAATAATGTGATTGAATTGAAAAGAACCAAGATTTAAAATAAAAATGTCCCAAAACCTAGGTGGGACATTTTTATTTTTATAATATTAAATCTTTTTAAGCAAATCACTGTTGATCCATCCATAGATTGGTTCACCGTCTTTCCCCGGCTTAAACAACACATACACATAAAACCAGCCCAGTTTACTTTGTATAAATTCAACCTGAGTATCTTTTTTAAGCTCTACAATAGCTTCAAATTCAGTTCCTGCACCATTTCTTACATTGGCATACTCAGCATTCACTTTATACATGTCTGCGGTATCATCTTCTCTTCCTAACAGCTTTGCCCTGAAGTTCTCCATAGGAAATGCAGGTCCGGGATCATTCTTTCTGAAAGGCGCAATATCATCATGCCCCAGAATATTTTTAATATGGTAAGTTTCCATCAGAAGCTTACAAACCTGAAAGCACGTTTCCAGTTGTTTCTCGGTAAAGCTGTGCCAGTATGAAGTTTCGTTTTCATGTTTGTGCTTTGCCGTTACTACTACATCCTTTGAATATTCTTTTTCAAACCATGCATAGAATCTTTCATTCACTTTGGTAAGCCTTCCGGGATTTTCAAGTTCAATACCAATGGAAAAATCATTAAACCCTGAGCGGTCTGCCCATCTGCTTCTTCCCGCATGCCAGGCTTTTTTATTGAATTCAACCATTTGGGTAATCCTGCCATCACTATCTATAATAACATGTGCTGAAGCTTTTGCTGTAGGATCTTTAAACCAGTTTATTGAATTTTCAGCTCCCCTTCCCGCCGTAAAATGAATGATAATGTATTCAGGAATAATAATTCCCTCTTTATTGGGAGTTTCTATAAAGCTAATGCTCTCCCCGGAAATTGTTTTTCCTAACTTATCTTTTATGATAATCATGACCAAGATTTTTTTAAACCCTCAAAGTTATTCTAAATATATTAATTAAACATTAACGAAATAAAAAAAACCATCCGAAAAACGAATGGTTTTTTTTAAATATCTGAAAAAATATGATTATTCTTCAGTTTTTTCTTCAGTAGTATCAGCTTTAGCTTCTTCTACTTTTTCTTCTACTACAGGAGCATCAGCAACTACTGCTTCAGCTTTTTTAGTAGCAGCAGTTGATCTTCTGCTTCTTCTTGTAGCTTTTTTCTCTTCAGCATTAGGGTTGTAAAGCTCGTTGAAATCTACCAGTTCGATAAGAGCAGTATCAGCAGCATCACCTGGTCTGAATCCTGTCTTGATGATTCTTGTATAACCACCGTTTCTTTCAGCGATTTTAGGAGCTACAGTTCTGAATAATTCAGCAACCGCAAATTTATTTTGAAGGTAAGAGAATACTACTCTTCTGTTGTGTGTAGTATCTTCTTTTGCTTTTGTTAATAGAGGCTCAACATATACTCTTAAAGCTTTAGCTTTAGCAACAGTAGTGTTGATTCTTTTATGCTCAATTAGAGAACAAGCCATATTAGAAAGTAAAGCACTTCTGTGAGAAGCTGTTCTTCCTAAGTGATTGAATTTTTTACCGTGTCTCATTATTAATTATTTATCAGCGTCTAACTTATATTTTGCAACGTCGAAACCGAAGTTAAGACCTTTTGAATGCACTAATTCTTCTAGTTCTGTCAAAGATTTTTTACCAAAATTTCTGAATTTCATCAAATCAGACTTACTGTAAGAAACCAATTCTCCAAGCGTTTCTACTTCCGCAGCTTTAAGACAGTTAAGGGCTCTTACGGAAAGATCCATATCTGCTAATTTAGACTTAAGAAGTTGTCTTGTGTGAAGCGTTTCTTCATCGTACTGGATAGATGCTTTTACCGCTTCAGTTTCAAGCGTGATTCTCTCATCAGAGAATAGCATGAAGTGATAAATTAATATCTTAGAAGCTTCTGTTAAAGCGTTCTGAGGGCTGATAGACCCATCAGTTTCTATATCTAATACAAGTTTTTCGTAGTCTGTTTTTTGCTCTACACGATAATTTTCAATGCTGTATTGTACTTTCTTGATCGGCGTAAAAATAGAGTCGATAGCAATAGTTCCTACTGGAGCGTTGTTTGACTTATTTTGTTCAGAAGGAACATACCCTCTACCTTTTTCAATATTGAAAGTAATTTCGAAAGTTACATCACTGTTTAGGTTGCAGATCACTAAATCCGGGTTTAAAACCTCGAATCCATTGATAGACTTTCCTAAATCACCAGCAGTAATAACCGTTTGACCTGAAACTTTAGCAACAACCTGCTCGTTAGCCTGGCCTTCTGCTGCAGCTTTTAATCTTACCTGCTTAAGGTTAAGAATAATTTCGGTAACGTCTTCGATTACTCCTGGAATAGTTGAAAATTCGTGCTCTACACCTTCTATTTTGATAGATGAAATAGCGTATCCTTCCAGAGAAGAAAGCAACACTCTTCTCAAAGCATTACCGATTGTAAGCCCGAAACCTGGTTCTAAAGGTCTGAATTCAAATTGACCTTTAAATTCATCAGAGTTAAGTAAAATTACTTTATCGGGTTTTATGAATTGTAAAATTGCCATATTATTGGGTTGAGCAAAAATTTGATTAAAAAATTATTTAGAGTAAAGTTCGACGATAAGGTTCTCCTTAATGTCCTCCGGAATTTGGATTCTTTCAGGAGCAGAAATGAAGGTACCTTCTTTCTTCTCATCGTTGAATTGTAACCACTCATAGTTTGACTTAGAAGCCAATGCATTGGTAACAACCTCAAGAGACTTAGACTTTTCTCTTACGGTGATAACATCACCAGCTTTTACCAAGTAAGAAGGGATGTTAAGAATCTCTCCGTTCACTGTGATGTGTCTGTGAGAAACTAACTGTCTAGCTCCGGATCTGGTTTTAGCAAAACCTAATCTGTATACTACGTTATCCAATCTTGATTCACAAAGTTGTAATAGAACTTCACCAGTTACTCCTTTGCTTCTGTGTGCTTTTTCAAATAAGTTAGCAAACTGTCTTTCTAAAATACCGTATGTATATTTAGCTTTTTGTTTTTCTGCTAACTGAACTGCATATTCTGATTTTTTAGCACCTCTTCTTTTGTTAGGACCGTGTTGTCCTGGCGGTTGGTTCTTTCTTTTTTCGAAGTTTTTGTCATCTCCGTAGATTGCAGCACCAAACTTTCTAGCAATCTTAGTTTTAGGTCCAATATATCTTGCCATAATGGGTAAATTCTAAAAATTAAACTCTTCTTCTTTTTGGTGGTCTACATCCATTGTGCGGCATAGGAGTCACATCAATGATTTCGCTAACTTCAATTCCTGAATTGTGGATAGATCTGATAGCAGATTCTCTACCTGCCCCTGGACCTTTCACAAACACCTTTACTCTTCTTAAACCAGCTTCGTGAGCTACAGCAGAGCAATTTTCAGCTGCCATCTGAGCAGCAAATGGAGTATTCTTTTTAGAACCTCTGAAACCCATTTTACCGGCAGAAGCCCAAGAGATAACCTCTCCGTTTTTATTTGTTAAAGAAATGATGATGTTATTGAAAGAAGCCTGAATATGAGCTTCACCAATAGCTTCAACTTTTACTTTTCTTTTCTTAACTACTTTAGTTTGTTTTGCCATAATTCCTAACGATTATTTACTAGCTTTTTTCTTGTTAGCAACAGTTTTTCTCTTTCCTTTTCGGGTTCTAGAGTTGTTTTTCGTTCTCTGGCCTCTTAAAGGTAATCCAAGTCTGTGACGTATTCCTCGTTGGCATCCTATGTCCATCAATCTCTTGATGTTCAATTGCACTTCAGATCTTAATTCTCCTTCTACTTTTACGTTTTCTGAGATATATGTTCTGATGGCAGCCAATTCATCGTCATTCCATTCGTTGACTTTTTTGTCTTCGCTGATACCGGCAGCTTTAAGGATTTCAGAAGAAGTACTTCTTCCTACTCCGTAAATGTAAGTTAAACCGATAACTCCTCTTTTGTTTTTTGGTAAATCAATACCTGCAATTCTCGCCATAATTTAATTAACCTTGTCTTTGTTTAAATTTTGGGTTCTTCTTGTTGATTACGAACAGTACACCTTTTCTGCGTACGATTTTGCAATCAGCGCTTCTTTTTTTAATTGATGCTCTTACTTTCATTTTGATAGTATTTATTTTTTAACAATAGCCAAATGGAGACCTAGGACTCCATTTGGCGTTTGTTTAATATCTAAATGTGATTCTCCCTTTTGATAAATCATAAGGAGACATTTCTAATTTTACCTTATCACCGGGTAAAAGTTTAATATAATGCATTCTCATTTTACCAGAAATATGAGCGATAAGAATATGCCCATTTTCTAGTTCTACACGGAACTGAGCGTTCGAAAGTGCTTCCGTTATAACGCCGTCTTGTTCAATATGTTTTTGTTTTGCCATAAATTAATATCCAGTCGTTCTTGATAATTTAGACTGCATTAAGCCATCATAATGATGGTTCAGCAGATAGGTATTAATCTGTTGAACTGTATCTAAAATTACGCCCACCATGATTAATAGTGACGTTCCCCCGAAAAATAGGGCAAACGCATCTGTCTGAACAAAGGTTCCATGCACAATTGCCGGAAGGATTGCAAAGATAGACAAAAATATTGCACCTGGCAAGGTAATTTTTGATAAAATATCATCTAAATAATCAGCGGTCTCTTTTCCTGGTCTTACTTTCGGTACTAAACCTCCATTTCTCTTCAAATCATCAGCCATTTGGTTTACCGGAATTGTAATTGCAGTATAGAAAAACGAGAAGATAATAATTAATAGGGCAAACAATACGTTGTACTGCCAGCTAAAAACATTCTTGAAACCTGCAAGAAAAGTATTGGATTCATCAAATTTTGTTAATAATCCTGGTACGAACATCAATGCCTGAGCAAAGATAATCGGCATTACACCAGCAGCATTTACTTTCAATGGGATCCATTGTCTTGCTCCCTGCATAAGATTTCTGTTTACACCTCCTCTTGCTTGAGCTCTGCTTACATACTGAATTGGAATTTTTCTAACAGCAACTGATAAGATCACCGCTAAAAGAACTACCACCATCCAGAATAATACTTCAATAAGGATCATGATAGATCCCATTCCTCCTTTTCCGTTCTGCACGGCCATTTCCTGAACGAATGCCTCCGGTAATCTTGAAAGGATCCCCACCATAATAAGGATAGAGATACCGTTTCCGATACCTTTGTCGGTGATTTTTTCACCTAACCACATTGCGAATACTGAACCAGCAACCAAGATCACAATACTTGGCAACCAGAACATGATAGAATTGGGCTCTACAAAGTATGCAGACTGGAACTGAGCATATGGTAAGAATAATTGAGTAATAGAAGTTAAGTAAGAAGGTGCCTGTACCAGACAAACTCCAATCGTTAACCATCTTGTAATTTGGTTCAATGTATTTCTACCGGACTCTCCATCTTTCTGAAGCTTCTGAAGATAAGGAATAGCCATTCCCATCAACTGAACAATAATAGAAGCAGAAATATAAGGCATGATACCTAACGCCATTACGGACGCGTGGCTGAAAGCCCCCCCCGTAAACGACGAAAGCAAGCCAAGGAGACCTGCTCCTTGCTTGTTACCGCCTTGATTTTTATAATGCTCTAAGAGATCTCCCACTTCTGCAAGGTTAATTGCGGGAAGTGAAATATAAGATGCGAATCTATACACAAGGATAATCCCTAAAGTGAAGAGAATTTTATCTCTAAGTTCTTTAAGACTCCAAATATTTTTAAGTGTTTGTATAAATTCTTTCATTAGTAAGTATTATAAGGTAATTGCTTTTCCACCTGCTTTAGCAATAAGCTCTTCAGCAGATTTAGTGAATTTGTCAGCAGAGATTGAAACCGCAGATTTCAATTCTCCTCTACCCATAATTTTCACTAATTCGTTTTTAGAAACGATCCCGTTTTCTACTAAAACTTCTTTCGTGATATCTCCGGTGATGGATTTGTTCTCGATTAAAGTTTGAATAGTATCAAGGTTCACACCTCTAAACTCTTTTCTGTTTACGTTTTTGAATCCGAATTTAGGTAATCTTCTTTGTAAAGGCATCTGACCACCTTCGAAACCGATTTTCTGAGAATAACCAGCTCTAGCTTTCTGACCTTTGTGTCCTTTTGTTGAAGTACCTCCTTTTCCGCTACCCTGACCTCTACCAATTCTTTTTGAGTTGAAAGTAGATCCTGCAGCAGGTTGTATGTTATTTAAATTCATTTTAATTTCTCTTTTTTAAAATTATTTTTGAACTTCAAGTAAGTGGCTCACTGCAGCTATCATTCCTAAGATAGAAGGAGTAGCTTCATGTTCTACAACTTGGTGAAGTTTCTTTAATCCTAATGCTTCAAGCGTTCTCTTTTGGGTTTTTGTTCTACCAATAGCGCTTCTTACTTGCTTTACTTTAATTGTTGCCATTGCTTTATTGATTAACCGTTAAACACTTTACTTAGAGAAACTCCTCTCATTCTAGCGATTTCTTCAGGTCTTCTGATGTCTAATAACGCTTTGAAAGTAGCTTTCACTACGTTGTGAGGGTTAGAAGATCCTTTAGATTTTGAAAGGATATCGTGAATACCAGCAGATTCCAATACCGCTCTTACCGCACCACCGGCGATAAGTCCTGTACCGTGGGAAGCAGGTCTTAAGAAGATGTCTGCACCACCGTATCTGGCAGTAGTTTGGTGAGGGATAGTGTGGTTCATTACAGGAACTTTAACCAGGTTTTTCTTAGCGTCTTCAACTGCTTTAGCAATTGCAGAAGCTACCTCTTTAGATTTTCCTAAACCGAAACCGATGATACCTTCTTCGTTACCTACTACAACAATAGCAGAAAATCCGAAAGCTCTACCTCCTTTTGTTACTTTTGTTACTCTGTTAACAGCTACGAGACGATCTTTTAATTCTAATCCTCCCGGTTTTACTCTTTCTATATTATCTAGTCCTAACATATTTTCCGAAATTTAATGATTAGAATTTAAGTCCACCTTCTCTTGCACCATCAGCCAGAGCTTTTACTCTACCGTGGTATACGAATCCGTTTCTGTCAAATACAATACTTTCGATTCCTGCAGCGATAGCTTTAGCAGCGATAGCTTTACCAACAGCAGCAGAAACTTCAGTCTTAGTACCTTTAGCGTCTACCCCTTTCTCTCTGGAAGAAGCTGATGCTAAAGTTTTACCATTTTTATCGTCGATTAACTGAGCGTAAATTTCCTTATTACTTTTATATACAGATAATCTTGGCAATTCAGAAGATCCAGAGATTTTCCCTCTTACTCTTCTTTTGATTCTTATTCTTTTTTCTAATTTACTTAATGCCATAATACTTATAATTTATTAAGCAGATTTACCAGCTTTACGTCTAACAATTTCTCCTACGAATTTCACACCTTTTCCTTTGTATGGCTCAGGCTTTCTGAAAGAACGGATCTTTGCAGTAACCATTCCTAGAAGTTGTTTGTCGTGAGACGTTAAAGTAATAATTGGGTTTTTACCTTTTTCAGTCAATGTATCTACTTTTACTTCGTTTGGAAGTTCCAATACGATACCGTGAGAGAATCCTAAAGCTAACTCAAGTTTTTGACCTGCGTGAGAAGCTCTGTATCCTACCCCTACTAGTTCTAGTTTCTTTTCGAAACCTTCTGATACACCTACGATCATGTTGGCGATCAACGCTCTGTATAAACCGTGAAGCGCTTTGTGTTGTTTAGAATCAGATGGTCTGTTTACGTTAAGTTCACCATCTTTCTGTTCTAAAGTAATTCCTGCTGTAAGCTCCTGAGAAAGTTCTCCTTTAGCTCCTTTTACCGTTACTACACCGTTGTTTTCAGTGATTGTAACTCCTGCTGGAATTGTTATAATTGCTTTACCAATTCTTGACATTTTCCTCTGATTAAAAATTAATAAACATAGCAGATTACTTCACCGCCTACTTTCTCTTCTCTAGCTTTCTTGTCAGTCATTACTCCTTTAGAAGTAGAGATGATAGAAATACCCAAACCGTTTAGTACTCTTGGAAGTTCAGTAGAACCTTTGTACTGTCTCAAACCTGGTCTAGAAGCTCTTTGGATAGACTTGATAGCTGGTTTGTTGGTTTGCTTATCGTACTTTAAAGCGATTTTGATCACTCCTTGAACAGCGTTATCTTCAAACTTGTAGTTTAAGATATACCCTTGATCAAATAGGATCTTAGTAATCTCCTTTTTGATTTTCGATGCAGGAATTTCCACCACTTTGTGGCCTGCGCTTTGTGCGTTCCTTACTCTTGTTAGGAAATCTGAAATTGGATCTGTTACCATTTTTCTTTTATAAATTATTGGTTAAAGAACAATCAGTATTGAAAAGACTTGAAGATTAAAATATCAGACGTCAGAAATCTTCGGTCTGATATTTTTATTCTTTAGTATCTAGACAACTTAATTGTCCCGATTTTTAATTAGTAATTATTACCAACTAGCTTTTCTTACCCCTGGGATAAGACCGTTGTTAGCCATTTCTCTGAAAGTTACTCTGGAAATACCGAACGTTCTCATGTATCCTCTTGGTCTACCTGTTAGTTTACATCTGTTGTGTAATCTTACAGGAGAAGCATTTTTAGGCAATTTTTGAAGTCCTTCGTAATCACCAGCTTCTTTAAGAGCTTGTCTTTTAGCAGCGTATTTAGCAACTAGTGCTTCTCTTTTGCGCTCACGCGCTTTCATTGATTCTTTAGCCATTTCTTAGTTCTTTTTAAATGGTAAACCGAAGTGAGTTAATAATGCTTTAGCTTCTTTATCTGTTTTCGCTGTAGTAACGAAAGTGATGTCCATCCCCTGGATTTTTTTCACTTTGTCAATTACGATTTCAGGGAAGATAATTTGCTCAGTAATACCTAAGTTGTAGTTACCTCTACCATCGAAACCATCTGCTTTGATTCCAGAGAAATCTCTGATACGTGGTAAAGCAGAAGAAGTAAGTCTGTCTAAGAACTCATACATTCTCTGAGCTCTCAAAGTTACTTTTGCACCTACAGGCATTCCTTTTCTAAGTTTGAATGCAGCTTCGTCTTTCTTAGAGATTGTACCTACTGCTTTCTGACCTGTGATGTTCGTTAATTCTTCTACAGCATAATCAATAATTTTCTTATCTGCAGTAGCATCTCCTAAACCTTGTGATACAACGATTTTCTCTAATCTAGGTACTTGCATGATTGACTTGTACCCGAATTCTTCCATCATTGCAGGAACAATTGTTTCTTTATATGCTTTTTTGGGTCTTGCTATAAATTCCATGTTAATTCAAATTATAAAGTTTCACCCGTTTTTTTGTTAATTCTTACTTTCTTATCTCCTTCGATTTTGTAACCGATTTTGATTGCTTTTCCGTCTTTACCAACTAAAGCAACGTTTGAGATATGAATAGAAGCTTCCTTTTCAGTAATTCCTCCCTGAGGGTTAGAAGCTGAAGGCTTAACGTGTTTTTTAACGATGTTAAGTCCTGCAACGATTACTCTTGGGTCTCTACCTTCTTTCTTGATCACTTCAATAACTTCACCAGTCTTACCTTTGATATCTTTCTTACCAGTAGTAATGATTACGTTATCTCCTCTTTTTATTTTTAACTTTGACATTTCTTTTAAAAATTTTAAAAATTAAAGTACTTCAGGAGCTAATGAAATGATTTTCATATATTCTTTGTCTCTCAACTCACGAGCAACCGGTCCGAAAACACGTGTTCCTCTCATTTCTCCCGCTGCGTTTAGTAATACACAAGCATTGTCGTCGAACTTGATGTATGATCCATCTTTTCTTCTTACTGCTTTTTTAGTTCTTACTACTACAGCTTTAGATACCTGACCTTTTTTAGCGTTTCCTGATGGTGTAGAATCCTTGATAGTAACAACGATTTTATCACCAACTGAAGCATATCTTCTTCTGGTTCCTCCCAGAACTCTGATAACCAGTACTTCTTTAGCACCTGTGTTATCAGCAACTTTTAATCTTGATTCTGTTTGTAACATTATTACTTAGCTTTTTCAATGATTCTTACTAATCTCCATCTCTTGCTCTTGCTCAAAGGTCTAGTTTCTTGGATCAAAACTGTATCACCTTCTGTGCATTCGTTGTTCTCGTCGTGTGCAGTATATTTTTTCGTTTTCAAAACGAATTTACCGTACATCGGGTGCTTTACTCTTGTAGTTTCACTAACAACAATAGTTTTTTCCATTTTATTGCTGGAAACCACTCCGATTCTTTCTTTTCTTAAATTTCTATCCATTGTAAAATGAAATTATTGTTTGTTAGTTAACTCAGTGTTTAGTCTTGCGATTGTTTTTCTCAAATCTCTGATTTGAATCGGGTTTTCAATTGGGCTGATTGCATGAGCCAATTTCAATTTAGAATATTGAGCTTTTGCTTCAGTTAATTGAGCTTGAATATCACCCGCGCTTAAATTTTTAATATCAGCTTTTTTCATTGTATTCAAAGATTATAGAGGTTTAACAAAATCGTTAGCAACGATGAATTTAGTAACTACTGGTAATTTTTGTGCAGCAAGTCTTAAAGCTTCCTTTGCGATATCGTAAGGTACCCCTCCGATTTCGAACATAATTTTACCTGGTTTTACTACAGCTACCCAATATTCAACAGCACCTTTACCTTTACCCATACGTACTTCCGCTGGTTTTTTAGTAATTGGCTTATCTGGGAAGATTTTGATCCATAGTTGACCTTCTCTCTTCATATATCTTGTCGCAGCGATACGAGCTGCTTCAATCTGTCTTGCAGTGATCCAAGCTCCTTCCGTTGCTTTGATCCCAAAAGTTCCGTAAGCAAGTTGACTACCTCTCTGGGCATTCCCCTTCATCTTCATCTTATGAACTCTACGGAATTTGGTTCTTTTTGGTTGTAACATAATTTCTAAATTTTAGATTTTAGATTTTAGATTTTAGATTTTTTTTAATTTTAAAAAAGTAACGGTAATTTAAAATTCAAAATTTCTAATCTAAAATTTTAATTATTATTGTTATTGTTGTTGTTTTTTCTAGGTCTTCTGTTGTCTCTGTCTCCTCCTCTGTTTCCTCTGTCTGACTGACCTCCTTTTTTCTGTTGTCCTACTAATGGAGAAAGTTCTCTTTTACCGTAAACTTCACCTTTCATAATCCAAACTTTTACTCCTAGTCTACCGTAAGTAGTGTGAGCTTCTGCCCAGTGGTAATCGATATCAGCTCTGAAAGTTGACAATGGAATTCTTCCTTCTTTGAAAGATTCTGATCTTGCCATTTCAGCTCCGTTCAATCTACCGGAGATTTGAACTTTAATACCTTCAGCACCCATTCTCATAGTACTTGCCATTGCCATTTTAACAGCTCTTCTGTAAGAAATTCTGTTTTCAATTTGCTTAGAAATACTATCAGCAACCAATACAGCATCTAATTCAGGTCTTTTGATTTCGAAAATGTTGATTTGAATATCCTTACCTGTAAGTTTCTTCAACTCTTCTTTCAATTTATCAACTTCCTGACCTCCTTTACCGATGATAAGTCCCGGTCTAGCAGTAGTAATAGTTACTGTAACTAATTTTAAAGTTCTTTCAATATAAATTTTTGAAATACCACCTTTAGATAATCTAGCTTCAAGGTATCTTCTGATTTTGTAGTCTTCAGCGATTCTGTCTCCATAATCGTTTCCACCAAACCAGTTAGAATCCCATCCTCTGATGATACCTAATCTGTTACCAATTGGATTTGTCTTCTGTCCCATACCTTGATTAATTTTCTTTGTTACCTAAGATTAATGTAACGTGGTTAGATCTTTTTCTGATTCTATACCCTCTACCTTGCGGAGCTGGTCTTAGTCTCTTCAATTGTCTTGCACTATCCACAAATATTTCTTTAACGATAAGGTTTGCTTCCTCAATGTCTGCACCTTCGTTTTTCACTTGCCAGTTAGCCATAGCAGAAAGAAGTAATTTTTCTAACTTGTTAGAAGCATCCTTCTTAGAATATTTTAAGATATAAAGTGCTTTGTCTACCTGCTCTCCTCTAATGATATCAGCAACTAATCTCATTTTTCTTGGAGAAGACGGGCAATTATTTAATGAAGCTTTTACAACGTCTTTGTTAGCTTCTTTTCTTGCGATTGAACTATCTTGTTTTCTTGATCCCATGATTATCTGCTTCCTTTGTTTTTGTTACCACCATGACCTCTGAAAGATCTTGTTGGAGAAAATTCGCCTAACTTGTGACCAACCATGTTTTCAGTAACGTAAACCGGGATAAAAGATTTCCCGTTGTGTACTGCAATAGTTTGTCCTACGAAGTCCGGAGAGATCATCGATGCTCTAGACCAAGTTTTGATAACTGTCTTCTTACCAGACTCTATATTTGCCTGAACCTTCTTATCTAAAGTATGATGAATGAACGGTCCTTTTTTAAGTGATCTTGCCATAATTATTTTCTTTTAGATACGATGTAACGGTTAGACACTTTGTTTTTCTTTCTAGTTTTGTAACCTTTAGCCGGTTTACCGTTTCTAGATCTTGGGTGACCTCCTGAAGAACGTCCTTCACCACCACCCATTGGGTGATCTACCGGGTTCATTACAACCGCTCTTGTTCTAGGTCTTCTACCTAACCATCTGCTTCTACCAGCCTTACCTGATACCGTTAATTGGTGATCTGAGTTGGAAACAGAACCAATCATTGCCATACATTCAGTAAGGATCATTCTGGATTCTCCTGAAGGCAATTTGATGATTGCATATTTTCCGTCTCTGGAAGTTAATTGAGCTGAAGAACCAGCACTTCTTGCTAAAATTGCACCTTGTCCAGGCTTCATTTCAACACAAGAGATCACAGTACCCAATGGAATATTTTTCAATTTCATTGCGTTACCTACGTTTGGCTCAACGCTTTCTCCTGATACTACTTTCTGATCAACTTTGATACCGTTTGGAGCGATGATATATCTCTTCTCTCCGTCTGCGTACTCTAATAAAGCGATAAATGCAGTTCTGTTTGGATCGTATTCTACAGATTTTACAGTGGCTTCAACGTTTGCTTTGTTTCTTTTGAAGTCAATAATTCTGTATTTCTTTTTGTGTCCACCTCCGGTGTAACGCATGGTCATTTTACCTGTTTGGTTACGTCCACCTGACTTTTTAATACCAACGGTAAGAGATTTCTCTGGTTTGTTGGTAGTAATTTCCTCAAAATTGTTTACAATTCTGAATCTCTGTCCCGGGGTGATAGGTTTTAATTTTCTAACAGACATTACTATTATTTATAATTAATAATTAATTTACAGCAAAAATATCGATAACCTCACCTTCAGCAAGTTTGATTACCGCTTTTTTCAATTTATTTGTCTTTCCTACTTGAAGACCTTTTTTAGTGTATTTTGAAGAAACCTTCGGAGCATAAATCATTGTGTTAACGTCTGCTACTTTTACACCGTAAGCTGCTTCAACAGCTTTTTTAATCTGGATTTTATTCGCCTTAGGATCTACTAAGAAAGAATAAGAACCTCTTAAATCTGTAAGGTAATTAGCCTTTTCTGAAATAACTGGTTTAATAATAATAGACATGACTTATTTCTTTAAATTTTCCTGGAATTTTTCAACTGCACCTTCGAAGAAAATAATCTCACCTGCGTTTACTAAATCGTAAGAACTGATTTCGTTGAAGTTCATTACTTTAGCTTTAGGTAAGTTTCTTGAAGATAAATACACATTCTTGTTAGCTTCAGGAAGAACGAATAAAGATTTTTTACCGTTAAGTTCCAATGCATCTAATACATTGATGAAATCTTTAGTCTTAGGAGCTGCAAAGCTCAAATCTTCTAAAACTTTAATGCTGTTGTCTCTCATTTTCTGAGATAAAACAGATTTCTTAGCTAATCTCTTAAGAGCTTTGTTCAATTTGAATCTGTAGTCTCTTGGTTTTGGTCCGAATACTCTACCTCCACCTCTGAATGTTGGAGATTTAATATCACCATATCTAGCAGATCCAGATCCTTTTTGCTTCTTAAGCTTTTTAGTAGAAGCCGTAATTTCGCTTCTTTCTTTTGCTTTATGAGTTCCTTGTCTTTGTGCAGCAAGGTACTGTTTAACTTCTAAGTAAACCGCGTGCTGATTTGGCTCAATTCCGAATACTGTTTCGTCTAGAGTTACTTTTCTTCCGGTCTCTTTTCCTGATGTATTTAATACTACTAGTTCCATTTTCTGATAATTACATAAGAATTTTTAGCTCCCGGAACAGCACCTTTTACTACTAAAAGATTTTGTTCTTGATCAACTTTTAACACTTGAAGGTTTTGAACAGTTACCTGCTCACCTCCCATTCTTCCAGCCATTCTCATCCCTTTGAATACTCTTGAAGGGTCTGAACCAGCACCGATAGAACCTGGAGCTCTAAGTCTGTTGTGCTGACCATGAGTTGCCTGCATTACACCTCCAAATCCGTGTCTTTTAACAACACCCTGGAAGCCTTTACCTTTTGAAGTTCCTGTTACGTCAACATACTCACCTTCTGTGAACAGATCAACTTTTACTTCTTCTCCTACTTTTACTTCATCAACGAATTCTCTGTAGAATTCTACTAATTTAGCTTTAGGAGCAGAACCAGCCTTTTTAAAATGGCCAGCTAACGCTTTACCAACGTTCTTCTCACTCTTGTCATCGAAACCTAACTGAACAGCTTTATAACCGTCTTTTTCTAAGGTTCTGACCTGTAAAACCGAGCATGGACCAGCCTGAATAACTGTACAAGGAATGTTTTTCCCTTCTTCGTTAAACAAAGACGTCATACCGATTTTTTTACCAATAATACCTGACATTGTTTATATTATAATAAAATTTATCCTTTATTTATCCCCATTTTTCGGAAGTCTGAAGTAATTTCTACTTTTGATATAGGCATACTACGCTCCTAAAATGAGTGTGCAAATTTATGAATAATTTTATAACTGACAAATATTTCGGGTAAAATATTTTGATTTTTAATCAATTAGATGATTTTGGAAAAATTCAGAACAAATTTTCCGAAGATTAATTTTTGATTGTATAAAATAAGGAAAGATGGAAACTTTATTGAGCCAAAACACTTACTCCCATTTCCTCTAATTCTGCCCTGCCTTCAGCAGAAATACCGCTGTCAGTAATCAGATAGTCCACCTGATCCAGCGCTGCAATCTTCCCAAAGCCTTTCTTATTCAATTTTGAGGAATCTGCTAAAATCACCGTTTGATCCGCACACTCCATCATAATCTGGTTGAGATGAGCCTCCGCAGCATTCGAAGTACTGATTCCGAATTCCGGATCAATACCGTCTACTCCCAGAAAAAGTTTATTGCATGAAAACTGCTTAAGAATTCCTTCAGAAATAGACCCCACTATGGAAGTAGAGCTTTTTCTTACCTCCCCTCCAAGCTGGATAATATTAATATGAGGGTTATTGCAAAGTTCAATGGCCACCCTCAGAGAAGATGTAAGTACCGTAAGCGGCCCAAAGTTCACCAGCATTCTCGCAAGATAATGCATTGTGGTACCGGAAGCCAATATAATACTGTCGTTTTCCTGAATCAATGACAAAGCTGCTTTTGCGATAGCCTGCTTCGCTTCCACATTGATACTTTCTTTTTCCACTACATTTTTCTCATAGGCATACCTTACCTGCTTACTGGCTCCTCCATGATTTCTGAAAAGAAGCCCAAGACCTTCAAGATAGTTCAGATCCTTTCGGATCGTAACCGAAGAAACATTGAGCTTTTCACACAGATCCTGAACAAGGACATGCCCTTTTTCTTCAAGCTCTTTCAATATTTCGTCCTGCCTTGGTAGTAGCTTTTCCATTGTATTCGTTTCCTCAAAAATACCGCTTTTTTTTCATATCTTAAAATTTCATTTATTTTCTTTTTGCTTTCATTTTTAATTTATATATTTGAAAACGAAACATAAACGAAACATTTATGAAACGAAACGAAGAACTCAGTAAATTAACCCATGTAAAAGAATGGGACTTTATAGTCATAGGAGGGGGAGCCAGTGGTTTAGGTTCAGCATTAGACGCGGTAAGCAGAGGATTCAAAACAGTTTTGCTTGAATCCCATGACTTTGCGAAAGCAACATCCAGCAGAAGTACCAAACTGGTACATGGCGGGGTCAGATATCTTGCCCAGGGAGATGTCGGTTTGGTAAAAGAGGCATTGAAAGAAAGAGGTCTTCTGGCAAAAAACGCAGCGCACATTGTAAAAAATCAGTCTTTCATTATTCCGAACTATACATGGTGGGGCGGAATCTACTATAAAATAGGACTGTCGGTTTACGATTTTCTTGCCGGAAAACTAAGTTTAGGTAAGACCAGATACATCAGCAAATCAAAAACAGTTGAGAAGCTTCCTACTATTGAACAAAATCACTTAATGAGCGGTGTTGTTTACCAGGACGGACAGTTTGACGACGCAAGACTTGCGGTCAATCTTACCCAGACGATCATCGAAAAAGGCGGCAGCGCTGTTAATTACGTAAAAGTGGTTAACCTTTTGAAAGATGCTTCTGACAAAGTAATAGGTGTAGTTGCGGAAGATCAGTTTACTAAAGAGCAATATCAGATCCATGGAAAAGTGGTCATCAACGCCACCGGTGTATTTACGAATGACATCCTTAACATGAACAATCCTAAGCATGGTAAACTTGTGGTACCAAGCCAGGGAATTCACCTTGTACTGGACAAATCTTTCCTGAAAAGTGATGATGCCATCATGATTCCGAAAACGTCAGACGGCAGAGTCTTATTTGTGGTTCCATGGCATGACAGAGCTTTGGTAGGCACTACTGACACCCTTTTAAAAGATGAAAGCTTTGAACCCCGTGCTTTGGAAGAGGAAATCAGCTTTGTCTTAAATACGGCAAGACAGTATCTGTCTAAAAAACCGACCCGTGAAGACGTAAAATCAGTTTTCGCCGGTCTTCGTCCGCTTGCAGCTCCTAAAGACGGAAGCAAAAGCACAAAAGAGGTTTCCCGAAGCCATAAAGTGATTACTTCAGATACCGGACTGGTTTCCATCATCGGAGGAAAATGGACCACCTACCGTAAAATGGCTGAAGATACCGTAGATGAAGCAATGAAAGTTCACAGACTGGGCAACAGCCCTTCTAAAACGGAAAACCTTTCCATCCATGGAAATATAAAGCCAGAACAGGTAGACAGAACGAACCATCTGTATGTTTACGGATCTGACATTCCAGCCATTAAAGCATTGCAGCAAAGTAATCCACGATACGCGCAAAGAATCCACCCGGATCACCCTTTCACGGTAGCAGAAGCAGTATGGGCTGTAAGAACAGAAATGGCAGAGACTATTGAAGATATTCTTGCCAGAAGAGTACGCTTATTGTTTCTGGATGCAAGAGCCGCAATAGACAGCGCTCACAACGTAGCCAGAATCATTGCTGAAGAAAAAGGCTATTCTGAAGAATGGGCTCAGCAGCAGGAAAATGAATTTATTGAATTAGCAGGAGGCTATCTATTAACGCCTTATTCACCTAAAGTTATCAACCTAAATTAGCACTATATACATGAATGAAAAACTTATCCTCGCTCTGGACCAGGGAACAACTTCCTCAAGAGCGATTCTCTTCAATCACAGTGGAGAAATCAAATATGTATCGCAGAAAGATTTCAGACAGATATTTCCTACTCCGGGATGGGTAGAGCATGATCCTAACGAAATCTGGTCTTCACAAATCTCCGTAGCAGCAGAAATCATAGCAAAAGCAGGAATTTCAGGACTTGAAGTTGCCGCCATCGGAATTACCAATCAGCGTGAAACTACAATAGTTTGGGATAAAGAAACCGGCGAACCCATTTACAATGCGATTGTATGGCAGGACAGAAGAACTTCAAAATACTGTGACGAACTGAAAGAACAGGGGCATGCAGAAAAGATCAAAGAAAAAACAGGACTCGTTCTCGATGCTTACTTCTCAGCAACCAAGCTGAAATGGATTCTCGATAACGTAGAAGGAGCAAGACAAAAAGCTGAAGAAGGAAAATTATGTTTCGGAACCGTTGACACATGGCTTGTATGGAAACTTACCAGGGGAAAAATGTTCATCACTGATGTTTCCAACGCCAGCAGAACAATGCTTCTTAATATTCATACTTTGGAATGGGACGCTGATTTATTAGAATTATTCAATATCCCTAAAAATATTCTTCCTGAAGTAAAACAGAGCAGTGAAGTGTATGGCGAAACAGCCACTACTTTATTCTCCACCAAAATCCCGATTGCCGGAATTGCAGGCGATCAGCAGGCAGCGTTATTCGGACAGATGTGTACTACTCCGGGAATGGTAAAAAATACCTATGGAACAGGATGCTTCTTATTAATGAATACCGGAACCGAAGCCGTTTCTTCGAAAAATAATCT
Source organism: Chryseobacterium culicis (assembly GCF_900108365.1). GTDB lineage: Bacteria > Bacteroidota > Bacteroidia > Flavobacteriales > Weeksellaceae > Chryseobacterium > Chryseobacterium culicis. The sequence continues at coordinate 80,871 of NZ_FNWQ01000003.1, forward strand.
TCTTACAACCGTAGCCTGGAAAATTAATGGAGAAGTGAACTATGCACTGGAAGGAAGTGTATTTGTAGGAGGCGCAGCCATCCAATGGCTCAGAGACGGCCTTAAGATTATTCATTCTTCCGATCAGGTGAATGAACTGGCCGCTTCCGTACCGGATAATGGCGGCGTATATTTCGTTCCTGCACTGACTGGCCTGGGCGCTCCTTACTGGGATCAGTATGCCCGCGGAACGATTGTAGGAATTACCCGTGGTACTACAGACGGGCACATCGCGCGAGCTACCCTGGAAGGAATTGCATTTCAGGTATATGATATTGTAAAAGCCATGGAAGCTGATTCCGGAACAGCCAGCCTTGAATTAAGAGTTGACGGCGGCGCTTCCGCAAGTGACCTTCTCATGCAGATTCAGTCAGACCTTTTCGGTTTTAAAATCACAAGACCTAAAACCCTTGAAACAACAGCTCTTGGTGCCGCATATCTTGCCGGACTTGCAGTAGGATACTGGAAAAATATTGATGAAATTCAGGAGCAATGGATCATAGATAAAGATTTCCATCCTCAACTGAAGAGAGAGCAGGTGGATAAGATGAGCCATTTCTGGAAGAAAGCTGTAAAAAGTGCTCAAAGCTGGATAGAAGATTAATTTTCACTTAAAAAAAAACTTATATGACCCCATTTATTGCAGAAGTTATCGGAACGATGCTTCTTATATTGTTAGGCAACGGTGTTGTAGCCAATGTTGTCTTAAAAGATACAAAAGGAAATAATTCCGGATGGATTGTGATTACTACCGCATGGGCACTTGCCGTATTTGTGGGAGTAACCGTTGCCGGCCCAATAAGTGGGGCTCATCTGAACCCGGCTGTAACCATTGGCCTAGCCGCCGCAGGAAAATTCTCCTGGGATCTGGTTCCTTCTTATATTGCAGCTCAGATGATTGGAGGAATGCTTGGTGCATTTCTGGTATGGCTGTTTCATAAAGATCATTTTGCAATTACGGAAGATGAAGGGGCAAAACTGGCTTGTTTCAGCACCACTCCCGCTATCAGAAAAGCTTCTTCTAATCTTACCAGCGAAATCATAGGAACGTTTGTACTGGTATTCTGTGTTTTTTATTTTGCAGATCCAAGCCTTACTTTACAGGCAGACCCAACCGCTAAAGTAGGGTTAGGTTCTATTGGCGCCATCCCGGTTACATTTGTAGTATGGGCAATTGGCTTATCTCTGGGAGGAACAACGGGATATGCCATTAACCCGGCGAGAGATCTTGCTCCGAGAATCATGCACGCTATCTTGCCTGTAAAAGGAAGCAGTGATTGGTCTTACGCCTGGATTCCAATAGTAGGCCCTGTTACAGGAGCCGTTATTGCAGCACTTTTATATGGATTATTAAAATAAACGGGTGATGAAAAAAATCTTACAGGGAATCTTCCTTCTTGTTTTGGCAGCAGGAAGAGTATTTTCACAGGAAAACGTTGAAACCAAGGAAACCAAAGATGGAAGGCTTGATTTCACGGCCAACATTCAGAACAATCACTTATGGAGAGGCCTTATTATTACTGATAAACCTGTGGTAATGGGAAATCTGTCTTATGCTCTGGATCGAGAGAAAAAATGGAAGGTGGGAATCTGGGGTGCTTCTGCACTGGCAGATGATAAGGATAATACCCATTATAAAGAGATCAATTACTATGTTCAGTATTCTGACGGACGCTTTTACATTGGAATATGGGATCTTTACAACTCCCGCAACATTAATACCGCTGTAGCCGCTGATGATATCTTCAGCTATTCGCAGAGGAGAACCGCCCACATTATTGATTTAAGAACAAACTATACGTTCGGGCCTTCATTCCCGATCAATATTGAAGCTGATATCATGCTGTACGGTGGTGCAAATGCAGGAGAAGTTATTCTGGAACCTGATGGAAGCTATAAGAAAAACAGATATTCGACCTATGTGCAGGCAAGCTACCCTGTTATTAAGGGGCAGAAAGTAAACCTGGATGCCTTTGTAGGCGCAGGATTCGCTCTCAATGACAAAACATTCTTATATGGCAACGGTAAAAACAGCTTTGACATCGTGAATGTAGGCGTAAAAGCAGGAAAAGTTGTCAAAATAACAGATCATTACAGTCTTCCTGTATCCATGATGGCCATGTGGAATCCATCCAATAAGTATGCAAGGATTCAGCTTGCAGCAACCGTTTTTTAATCTGATTTTAACTTAATATACCAACCACTTCTGTTTAGGAGTGGTTTTTTTAGCATCATCTTAATTTTACCTCTGCCCCTGTAAAAATCCCACTCAATAACCGGGTTTTTACGGAGGATGCTTTTAGTAAATCTTTTTAATTTTGAAAAAAAGATTATGAAAAAGATTTTTAGCTTAATAGTTCTGTGCATAAGCATTTTTACGCTGGCTCAGCAGGTGAAAGTTCCTTTTACGGGACGCAGAAGCTTTGACATCATGAAAGGGTACAGCGGAACAGGAACACCTCATTATTATGTGGACATTAAAAACACCGGCGATGTTCATTTCGGATATGTTCAGGTAAATCAGGCAAGCGGAGAAGAAACGAAAGAAGATATAAATGCCGGGAAATTTGCACCCAATAAAGTAATGAAAGTCGTTTTCAAGAACTATGAGGAAAGTTTTATGGTGAAACTGGACAGAGACAAAATTTACCTTACGGACGAAAGAGGAAATATCCTACATCTTGACGGCTGCTGTTCAGCGCGGGAAAGTACAGACAAAGAAACCTGTAAGTGTGAAAGTGAACTTTACAAGTAGTTAAAATTGTATATAGAGAGAGCCACTCCTCCTGGGGTGGTTTTCTTATTGTGAGGAACCGACAATTTAAAAATCTTTCACCATTTAAAAGAGAGAAATTCAATCACCGTGATTTTACGGTTTATATTCTGCCTGAATATCTTTATTTTTGAAAAGTGATTGATCCCAATGAAAAATTTTAAAATCCTATTTTTATGTTCACTTTTTCTTATTGTATCATGCAGCAGGAAAGAGAATCATCCTTACACATTCTATTACTGGAAAACCCGACTGAAGCTGGACAGTGAAGAGAAAAAAGCGCTGGGCAAAGCAGCCGCCCCTTATTTATATACAAGATTTTTTGATGTGGATAAAGTGAACGGAAAATTTCAGCCAGTAGCTGTGATTTCCAAAGATTCAAGTTTTCAGACAGATAAGCAGATTGTTCCAACAATTTTCATTACCAATCAGTCTTTATTGGGTATTTCTTCGGAAGAGATTAAGTTTCTGGCGGAAAGTATTCATCATTTGATTCAAAAGAAATCGGAAGAATACCACCTTTCAATCAATAATGAAATTCAAATTGACTGTGACTGGACCGCCGGGACCCGGAATGATTATTTTAAATTCCTGAAAGAGCTCAAAAGAATTTCCGGCAAAGAAATTACCTGTACGCTGCGTCTTCATCAGGTAAAAGATAAAAAGCAAACCGGAATTCCTCCCGTGGAAAAAGTATACCTGATGTGCTACTCCACTTCATCACCTCTGGAAAATTCTGATAAGAATTCTATTCTGGATGTGAATATCCTTAAAAGCTATCTCTCAAAATTAGAAGACTACCCTGTCAAAAAAATTGAAGTGGCACTTCCCATTTATTCATGGGGAATCGTCACCAATCATTTAGGAAAGCATAAACTGATCAATGCTTTATCCAAAAGAGACCTTGAAAACCCCAACTTCAGAAAGCGATCCGACGATGAGATCGAGGTTTTAAAAGACGGATTCTACTTTGGAAGTTTTTTAAACAAAGGCTTCACCATAAAGGCAGAGGAAATTTCTGAAGAACAGCTTGAAGATGTTACTGTGTTTTTACAGAAAAAAATCCCACATTTTACTATTATTTATTATCAATTAGATAGTAAATTTGTGTTAGATCGAAAATTTTAAATCTCCAAAAGAGAAAGACAGCCTCTGTCCAGACCAAACCATAAACTATTATATAAACTAAAAAAACACTACACACCCTATGAAAAAGTATATTCTTTCACTTGCGGTTGTATCACTTTTCTATACACAGTCTGATGCCTGCGCGTGGTCAGATCCTGATTATGATTACTTCAACCTTTTTACGCAGACCATCATCAAGGATAAGGCTTATCTTCCTTTTCTGCACAATTATTCAAGCAGATTTTATGGCGGGTACAACCCTGCATTAATTCCTGATGACAATATTGAAACATGGAAAAAATTTTTCAGCAATCAGCTTAGCTATTCCGAGACTCAGAATCTGGTATATAAGATAAGCATGAACGATCTGAATGCTTTAAAAAAAGGAAATCCGGCCAACCCCCTTTTACAAAAACTGGGTACGGGATTTTATCAAAGATATAAAGAAGGCATAGATTATCTGATTGAGGCTAAATATCTTGAGCCTTATATGAGCATCAATTTTATTGAAAATGAAAACTCATTTTATTACGACAGAGATGCCAACAGAAAAAATGCCACAGCTCTTGATTATAACAAAACAATTGCAGCCCTCACTTCTTTATACAATGCCGCTAGAAACCCGGAAATAAAGCAGCGCTACGGCTATCAGCTGGTACGCCTTAATCATTACACAAGAAATTATGATTCTGCAGTGCAGGCGTTCAAAACTTATGTTGCCCCCATACAACTAAAAGGTTCGGTTTACTTCATGGCCCTGGACCAGCTGGCAGGAGCACAAAGAGGATTGGAAATGAACAGTGATGCCAACTGGAATTTCTTCCAGGTATTTATGAACAGCAAAGACCGTAAGGAATCTGCATTTGTTTCTATGCAGCTTTCTGATACGGCTTCTTTCAGCAATATCATGAAAAAAGCCAATACGAATGAAGAAAAAAATATGGCTTATTTCCTTTTGGGATATCAGGATTTCAACAATCCTATTCCTATGATGGAAAAAATGTATGAAATCAATCCTGATTCCGAGATCCTGAAAGTAATGGCTGCCAGAAGTATTAATGAGCTGGAAAGAAGCTACCTGCCCACTTATTACTATACTTCAGATGCTGCTAATAATCCGTATATACAGAGAGGCAAATCTGATAATAATGTCAATTCAAAAGATGCTAAAACAGAAACTAAAGCTGTTGTAAAAGAGGAAAAGCTATCTTTCTGGCAAAAGATTGTAAGATTCTTTACTAATCTCTTCGGAGGTTCCAAATCTAAAGAATCTGCCGATGGAAATAAAGCTGACCAAAGTGATGATGAATTACTGAGCAATCCAAACAGGATTCCATTCTATACTACTTCCGGCTATGGTTATGATGATAAGATGACAGATTACCTGGACGATCTTGAAAAGTTCACGGATAAAACGAAGGAAAAATCTAAGGATGAATACTGGCAGATTGCAGACGCTTATCTTAAATTCCTGAAGAAAGATTATAAGGAAAGTACAGAAATCCTGAACGATATTAAAACCACCAATCCTGAATATCTGGAAGAGATCAAAAGAATGAAAGTTCTGAATGATATTGTTTCTCAGCCGAAAATTGACGCAGACTATGAAGATCATTTGATGAAAGACTATTCGGAATACTTCGTTGAGAAAAAAGCTGTAAAAGATACGGCCTCTGCAGATAATTTCGATTATTACGGAGAAGTGCCTTCTACTGCAGATTTCCTTAAAGATGTTATTGCTAACCGTTATTTTCTTCAGGGAGAAGACGGAAAATCTTTTCTGATGAATAATAACCTTTCAGATCTTCAGTACAATCCGAACTCCAGTCTGGTAAAAAGTGTGGAAGCGTTTTACAGAAAACCCAATAAAACCCAGTTTGAGCAACAGATCATTGCCAAAAACATGGACAGTGTAGGTAATATAGATGCCTTCTTCAATACCATCTATGGAGACAGAGCGATGAGGCTTGCAGATTTTGATAAAGCGAAATCTTTTTATGAAAAAGCAAGAAGCTTTGCAGGAATTCCAAGACAAAATTATGAATGGACAGAAAAGAATGGTCAGACCATCACTCCGAAACAATACACACCTTCCGAATACGACGGATTCAACAATATCTCAAATCTTGTATTCGGGCATAATGTATGGGAAAGTTTTGGAAGCCCTGAGGCGGAGAGTATGAAGGCAGAAAATTACGCAGACTTCCCTTTCATCAAAACCAGCATGAATAAACTTGAACTGGCAGACGCCCTAATCCAGCTGAAAAAAATTGGAACTGGAACAGGTGAAAAGGCGGCAAAAGCCAATCAGCTTGTAGGGAACCTATTGTACAATACGTCTATTTTAGGCTATTACCGTCAACTATTCGTAATGGATATTGACAACAGCAACGGAGGTAAATACGACTTCTGGAATACAGACCGAAAAAAACCTTACAAATATTATTATAAAAACTTCCTGGATACTTCTTACATTGAACCTGATAACTTTGATCTTTCAATCAATTATTATCAAAAAGCACTTAAGCTTTCCAACAATAAAGAAGAAAGGGCGAGAATCTTATTCCAGATGGCAAGTGCCGAACAGGGTAAATATTACCAGTATGAAGCCAAAGCACCAAAAGATTTTGATTATTCTGATCCGAAATGGTCTGAGAAGGAAGATGCCCGTCAAAAGGAGATGGACAATCTTAAAAACCAGAAATACAGAACCTATTTTGCTCAGTTGAAAGCCCAGTATTCTGATACTGAAACAATTAAGAGCCTAATGGGAAGCTGTAGTTATTTCAGCTATTTTATGAGATAATATAAACCATAAAAAAACCTCTGATCACTCAGAGGTTTTTTATTTTATTTTTGGTTCAACTATTTTTTAACAAATTTAGTTGTGGTCTTTTCTTCTTTACCGTTGTTGATCGTAATAAAGTAAACACCTTTTACAAGAGAGCTCACATTAATTTTACCTTCACCTATAGTTCCGTTTGAAATCAACTGCCCGGGAGCATTGAAAATTTCGTATGCAGCATTTGCTGAAACATTCATAACATTCAATACATCTTCTGCAGGGTTGGGATAGATTTTTACTGACTTTACATTTCCTGCTTCAGAAACAGCCAACAGACTTGCTACTGCAGCCTGCTTCACCGCATAGAAAACGTTTCCAAGAGCAGAAACTCTCAGATGAATAGTCTTTCCGGCCAAAGATGCAGGGATGAAAACACTTGCTGATCCGTTATTCGGAACTGATGCTGCAAGATCTGTCCAGGTAGCTCCCATATCTTCTGTGTAGTCAATTTTCACATTCGCTACGTTGTATGGAGAAGCTGTAGTTCCTGAAACCGTCCATGTAATAGTTGAGTTGGCATTAGGAGTAAGTGATGTTGTATTCACAGTAAATGCTGCTGCAGATCCTACTACAATCGTTTGTGTTGCATACGCAGTCTGAGCCTGTCCTCCAGGTTTATTATCTCTTACCGTTACGCGGAAGTTGGTAGTTCTTGCCACAGTACTTGCTGCTTCAAAATCTGTTGTATTTTTTACCGCACCTCCTAACACTGTTGCCAGTTTAGGAAAATATCTTGTAGGGCTTGCTGTAGGTGCCCAAGATCTGAAACTTGCTCCTGAACTGGTATTCCCGATATTAGATTTAGTAACGCCATTACCCAAAGTACTTGGATTTACCTGCTCCCAACAATAGGTTAACGCATCTCCATCCGGATCTGTTGCTGATGCTGTAAGTACAAATGGTGTGGATCTTGGGATAGTATAAGTAGTAGGCATCGCTGTTACCACCGGTGTATTGTTCGTGATCGGAGTTTCGACATCAGCTGTTACAGAGACAAGGTTATTTTGTACCTGCTCAATACTCACGCTATGAAAATAGACGTCCGAGTGTTTCTGCACATCTGTATTTGGTCCGGTAATCCCGGCATATCCCATGATGGTAGAACCAGAACCCGGTTCTACTTCCTGATTCAGAAAACCTTCAAAGAAACTGTAGGTATGGGAATCCCCTAACTGATGCCCCATCTCGTGGGCTACAAAATCAATATCAAAGGCGTCTCCACTTGGTGGTAATTGAGCTGTACTATTGCTATTCCATGTTCCACTGGCGTAATAATCAATTCCCGGGGAGGTATATCCACTTCCTTTATAATTTTCCGGAGAAGGTGAATTCCCACAACTAGGATCTATACTTGTAGAAATATCATTACTTCCTATACAGCCAATACAGCCGGCACTTCCGCCGCCTCCTGTTGCACCAAATAAATGCCCGATATCAAAATCTGCATCTGTAACACCGTATGCCCCTCCATGTAATGTATTCATCAATTCATAATTCCATTTACACATTAGACTTGAAGCACTGTAAGGATCGTTGGCTGCATTAGTAAAGATAAGCGCCGGAGCATTGATGGCATTAACATGTACATTAAATTCTTTTTCAAATACACCATTTACTCTTGATAACGTAGCATTGATTTGTGTAAGTGCACCTGCTACTCCTCCAAAGAAAGCCGTATATTCTCCGGTTACGGACATTGCCAGTCTAAGGGTATGGAAAGTTTTGTTGCCCGATTTTGCTGCCGTTCCGGAATTCATCAGCTTTTGCATTTTAGCAACAGCCACTTTATCCTCTTTCGTATTACACGTGAATGCATGTCCACTCTTATTGGTTTTTCCGTGTACAGAATAGTAAGACTTATCCGATGTTGCCGGTTCTATAAATTCATATTTACCATCTGTACCAATGATCATGGATTGAAAATCATTGGGAGCAACACTGAATCTTATATATTTGGAAGGGTCATCAATTCCTATTCCTACATAAGACCCCAGCTGGTATTGATTTGCCAGCGTCTCATCCATTACCGGAAAACTGTTTACTGTAAATTTCTCAATTTTCCCTTCGAGGGTAGGAATACTGATTGTGATGGGTGCGCCTTCACCTATTTTAGGGGCTCTCAGAAGCTGCGTTCTTATCTGATCCAAATCAAGTTGATAATAAACTGAATGATCACTTTTCTTAATGATTTTCTGCTCAGGCAGTCCTCGGCTCCATTGTGCATTTGCTGCAACAGCCAACAGTAGTGCAGGCAGGCAAAATAATTTTGTTTTCATATATTTTTTTCAACAAATGTAAATATTTATCAAAAAAAACACTAAAAAATAAACAAAAAAGCAGAAATAAGCGCTAAAAAATAAATAACACAGCAGGGAAATAAAAAAAATATTATAATATTCGAAATATTGAGAAAATTTTTAACTAAAATTATTTTTTCTCGTCCTGCTTCCGCATCCATTCTTCATGTTTTCTTTTAAAGAAATCATATTTATAGTCCTGATTTCTTTGGGCAGCATCAATAGAATGCGAAGTGTGGATATCTGCATCTTTTTTAGCAAGCTCGCCCAGTTTTTCATAATAGATATGAAGCTGATCCAATTCAGCTTCTGTAAGATCTTCAATATCTACAATTCTGTTGCTGGCTTTCTCGTGGGCAGCAATAAGTTCATTCAACTTAATTTGTATGGCTTTCGAATCTTTATTCTGCGCTTTCTGAATGAGGAATACCATCAGAAAAGTGATGATCGTAGTTCCGGTATTGATGACGAGCTGCCAGGTTTCGGAATACCCAAAAAAAGGTCCCGAAACTGCCCATACTACCACAATAAGAAAAGCTCCTACAAATGCATAGGCACTTCCTGTAAATTTTACAGCCCAGTTTGAAAATTTTTCAAAAAAACGATTCCCTTTATGCCCCATAATCTCTGTTTTAGAACATTAAATGTATAAAAAATTAATCTGAAAACATGAAAAGATAAACAATATGAGGTATCTAAAGTACTTCAGTGCTGTTTAACCTATCTTTTATTTCATTTTCCTGAACTTGTGCCACCAGATGATAAAACCTGTCACAGGAAGAGAGCAGCCGATAAGAGAAATGATGAAATAAAGAATAATGCTTGGCAGCCCCATAATCTCTCCGGTATGCAAAGGTTTTGCCAGAGCTGTAAATTGTTTGTGGAGAGGTTTGTCTGAAAACAGTTCTTTCGTTTTGAAGACTCCGGTTTTATCAAAAGTGACTTCATCCGGAAGCATCATCCCGAGAAAGTTCTGTCTGTTAGTCTTAATCACAACATATCTCGGATTTTGTTTATTGGGAAGCTGTATACTGGTAACAGCATCGTAAGGTAAATGATGATGAGACAATTTTAAAATTTTATCCACAGAGGCTGAAGCTGCATTTTTTAGATTTTTCTTTTCATCCTGCTTTTGAAGCATATCTTCGAGCAGTCCTCCAAAGGGATCGTCCTTCTGATCTTTGTCTCCGGAAACCGAGTCAATGGATGATCCTCCCAAGCTGACAATGAGACCGTTTTTGACCCATGGATAAGTAACATATAATCCGGTAACAGCCATAAAGAAAAGCATTAAAAAGGCATAAAAGCCAAGTGTATTATGAAGATCATAATTAACTCTCTGAAATTTTGCTTTAAACATGATTGTTAGGCCCTGCTTGAGAAATTTAAGTTTCTTTGGGAGCCAAAGAATTAAACCAGAGAAAAGAAGTATACAGAATAGTAAAACTGATGCTCCCACAATCTGCCTTCCCACATTTCCCATCATCAGATTTCTGTGAAGGTCAAGCACTGTGTCAAAGAACTGAGCAGAACTTACATTCGGCTGTCCCAGAAGTTGACCTGTGTACTGGTCATAATAAGTACTTTTATCGAGATTATTTTCGCGGTAGCCTATCACATAACTTTTCGTTTTATCATCGGGGATCACCAGTGACGTCAGTTCTTTATTCTGTTTTAATAGTTCTGACTGAATCAAATCCGGGTTCATAGCCGTTCCAGAATCTGAGTTGATATAAATCTTATTTCTGTTGCTGAAATCTGTGATCTGATTTTTGAAGGCATACAGGCATCCGGTAAGGCACATTACAAAAACAATAATACTGGATAAAAGTCCCAGCCAGAGGTGCATGATCCACATCAGGTATTTGGTAACCGATTCGTTTTTTCTTCTTTTCCTGTAAAGACTTTTGAATAATAATCTCATTGTTTAACAGCAAAAACATTAAGACAGTAAATACCGTCTTAATGTTTTTAAATTAAAATTGATATGAATAAATTAAAAAAAGTTAATACAAATTCGGGCAACGGTGCGCTAAGCTTATGATGGAAGCCATGATGGTCTAAAAGTTTACTGGCTTACCTCTAATCTACATTCACCAAATTGAATACGTTTTCTTAAAGCAGTAAGAACTTTTGCCACTGTGATATCCAACTATTCCTTCCCGCTTCCTGCCCTCACTGGTATCAATGTCGTTTATTTTCTTCCTTTGAACTGAACATCTTTTACAATCTCTTCGAATTTTGAAAAGTGTTCAGGAGTAAGAGCTTTTTGAATGGCCAATTTTCTCTGAGCGTCAAATTTCACCCAGTATTCTTTTGCCAGATCATTATTTCCGTGATAGACATCATGAGCATCATTGAAAGCTTTTTCAAAAGCATCATTAGCTGCATTCACCATTTTGAATTCATCTTCGGAAAGCTGAGCTTCCGTTTTGATTCTTTCTAACAATGCATTGTCATATCTTGGCCTTTTTCTGGAATTTTCATCAACAAACTTATTGAACTTCTCCATTTGAGGAGCATCTAAAACGGCTGCCATTTCTATAGACTGCTGCGCTCTCAGTTCTTCATTTCTGATACCTAAAGCTACGCGGTCCATATTACCTCCCTGTGCTTTTGCAGCCTGAAAATTCTGTTCCTGAAGCTGCTGATACTTTGCAGTGATCTCATTGAAGCTTTTTTCCTGTTCAGGAGTCAGTTTCACTTCTGTTTTGAACTGGTTATAATCTATTCCTTTCTTTTTGTCTCCGGAGCATGACGTCGCAATGGCTCCAAGAACTAATACAAAGAATAGTGTTCTGATATTTTTCATAATGCTTTTGTTGATTAAAATTTATAATTTACCTGCACCGCAAAGTTTCTAGGCTGAATCTGATCAATAAATCCTCCTCTGAAATAAGAGCTGTACCCTACACTATCAAAAATATTATTGAAAAACACTCTTATTCCCATTCCGTTTTTAAGTGTATATCCTACCTGAGCGTCTACTGTAGTATATTCAGGCATATCGAAAGGTTTATCTCCCGGTTTTACACTGTTCAGGTGGCCTGCAGTAAATGTTTTTTGAGTCCACTCGTCAACGGGTCTTTTTCCAACGTAGTAAATTCCTGCTCCTACATCAAGTCCTGATAAAGTTCCTTTATTGAATTTATAATTCAACCATCCGTTTGCGGTGTGTTTAGGAGCGTTCATTGGTGCTGACCCGTTGATATAGGCAGGGCTGTCCTGATATTGTGCATCCAGATAGGCCCATCCTGACATCACCTGAAGGTTCGGAAGAATTCTTCCGATCAATTCTACTTCTACTCCTTTTCTTCTAAGGTTTCCTGCAAGACCATACATGGTTTGTTTGTTGATCACAACAGGGTTGTAGTTTTCGTCAAGGATGGTGAAAGAAAGATGATCCGTTTTAATGTCAAATACGGTTACGTTAAATCTAAGTCGTTCATTGAACCAGTCTGACTTAATCCCTGCTTCCCATTGTTTCGTCATTGATGGACCTACTCTGCCACCGTCTAAAAGGAAGTTATTGGAAGATCTTAAAGAGGTTGTAGTGGTATATGATCCGAATACGTTCACATTGGGAAGTGGAGAAACAATTAATCCGAAATTAGGATTCCATGTATCTACAGACTCGTTGGCAGAACCGTTCAATCTGCTGTAACGAACTCCTAAATGTGCTTTCACATATTTTCCTATCGTCATTACATCCTGCGCCATCGCCCCGATACTTGGTGTCAAAACTGGGTTTGATCTTCCAAGGCTTTTGTAAATCACATTCACAGGAAGCTGATTCGGGATACTTCCGTTTACTACGTCAAAAATATCCAGTGGATTTGCAGCGTAAGTTGTACTTCCTATTTTTGTGGCACGTGCTGTAATTAAATTACTAGGTGCGATTGAGTTTTTGTAAGCTTCATATGTTGTAGATGAAGTTTCGGTTTCTCTCCAGTCAAAACCTACCTGGAAGGTATGGCTGATGAATCCTGTTTTGATCTGTTCTCCGATGAAGTCCAGCTGTAATACTTTATTGATATCTTCACCCTGCGATTTTCCTATGGTACGCTGTCTGATATTATAATTGGTTTCACCTGCCGGTAATGATACGGATGAAGCTTCAGAATCTGTGTTGCTTACGGAATTAACGAAAGCGGCTCTCACTTTTAATTTATCGGTAAGATTACGTACAATGGTTGTAGCAAAGTTGAAGGTTTCTGTTTTTGAATAATCAGATGCATATCCCAAAAACTTTCCTTTTGGCATGTGGTACAATGCTTCAACGGTTCCCGGAGCAAGGTTGATTGTTCCTCTGTCCGGTGTTCTTTTATCATGCAGATAATCCATTTCCACATTGATTAACGTTTTATCATCAGGACGGAAAGCAATGGAGGGATTTACATAAATTCTTTCCCCTTTTACGTGGCTTCTGAATGAATTGTTATTCTGATACGCCCCGTTGAATCTCACTGCTACTTTACCCTGAGAATCCAATACGCTCTGGAAATCTACTGTAGGTCTGTAAAAATCCCAGCTTCCATAACGGAATCCTACATTGGTCTGATCAATAAACTGTGGCCTTTTCGTCACCACATTAATGACTCCTCCCGCAGATCCCAATCCGTTTCCAATTCCCTGGCCAATGGCAGCAGAACCTTTGATTACCTGGATACTTTCTACTCCCTGCATATCTGTGATCATCCCAGCGGTACGGAAATCAGAATCCAGCTGAACTCCGTTTTTCAATACGGGAACCCCACGATACCCTCTGATGGACATACTTTCGTTTCCACCACCATAGCTTGAAAATAGAGTTACTCCCGGAACGTTTTTGGCTACATCAGTGACTGTAAGTGCTCCTAGTTCTTCAATCGCTTTATGGGAGATTATAGAAATACTCTGAATCTGATCTCTGGTTTTCAAAGGCAGTCTGGTAATGGCATCCAGGCCCTGCGGCTGTTTCTTTTTTTCACCAAATAATTCTACTTCTTCTATTTTCTTGTGCTTTACTGAATCATTTACTTTCTGCGCATTGGCAAGAACCCCACCCAATACCAGCAGAGAAAAGGATACTACTTTATTCATCTGATAATTTTTTACAAAATTATTATTTTTATTAATTCTAAATAAATAAAGAGAGGTGACATATGTCACGCTGAAAAGAACTATTAATATCAGATTTTTAATGGTTTCTACAGACTCTTTAGAATCCCCAAACAGATCTATTCTATTATTATGAGTTATCCCCCGAAGGCTTTTTATGGTTGTAGAACGTATAATAAAAAAAGCTGAGTGGGTGACGGATAAACCTGCTTTAATTCTGGTTTGTTTATAAATAGGACGCATAAAAAAATCCGTTCCTTAAAAAGGAACGGATTGTATAATCATTGCAAAGTATGCTTTTATCACACTTTAATTTCAACGTCTACACCTGAAGGAAGTTCTAATTTCATTAGAGCATCAACAGTTTTAGAAGAAGAAGAGTAGATATCCATCAGTCTCTTGTGAGCTGAAAGTTGGAACTGCTCTCTTGCTTTCTTGTTTACGTGCGGAGATCTCAACACTGTGAAGATTCTCTTGTTCGTAGGCAATGGAATTGGACCGTTTACAACAGCACCAGTAGCCTTTACCGTTTTTACGATTTTCTCAGCAGACTTGTCTACCAAGTTGTAATCGTAAGATTTTAGTTTTATTCTGATTCTTTGTGACATTTCTTTAATTTAAAAATTAACCTTTTGCTTTAGCTATGATTTCTTCAGCAACGTTTTGTGGAGTAGCCTGGTACTTCTCTAATTCCATAGAAGAAGTAGCTCTTCCTGATGAAAGTGTTCTTAGAGTAGTTACGTATCCAAACATTTCAGAAAGTGGAACAGAACCTTTGATTACAACGGCACCGTTTTTCTCTTCCTGACCACTGATAGTACCTCTTCTCTTGTTAAGGTCACCAATGATGTTACCCATATATTCTTCCGGAGTTACAACTTCCAGTTTCATAATTGGCTCCATAATTACTGGCTTAGCAGCACGTCCCGCTTCTTTAAATCCTAATTTAGCAGCCATTTCAAATGAAAGAGCATCAGAATCCACTGCGTGGAAAGATCCATCTTTAAGAGTAACTTTAATACCTTCAACTTCGAAACCAGCCAATGGACCGTTCTTCATTGCAGCTTTAAATCCTTTTTCAATTGCAGGAACAAATTCTCTAGGAACGTTACCACCTTTGATCTCATTGATGAATTCTAAACCAACTTTACCTTCGTCTGCAGGTCCTAGTTCAAATACAATGTCAGCAAATTTACCTTTACCACCAGATTGTTTTTTGTAAACTTCTCTGTGTTGAGCAACTTTTGTTAAGTTTTCTTTGTACTCTACCTGAGGCTGTCCCTGGTTTACTTCAACCTTGAACTCTCTCTTCATACGGTCTACAATGATATCTAAGTGAAGCTCACCCATACCAGAGATGATCGTTTGTCCAGAAGCTTCGTCAGTTCTAACAGTAAACGTTGGATCTTCTTCTGCCAGTTTAGCTAAAGCGTTACCCATTTTATCCTGGTCAGCTTTAGTTTTAGGCTCAACAGCGATACCAATTACCGGATCAGGGAAAACCATAGATTCAAGAATGATCGGGTTTTTCTCATCACACATCGTATCACCGGTTTTGATAGATTTGAAACCTACCGCTGCACCAATATCACCAGCTTCAATATATTCTACCGGGTTTTGCTTGTTAGCGTGCATCTGATAGATTCTAGAGATTCTTTCTTTGTCTCCTGAGCGGGTGTTCAAGATATAAGAACCTGCATCCAGTCTTCCAGAGTATGCTCTGAAGAATGCTAATCTTCCTACGAACGGGTCAGTAGCAATTTTGAATGCTAATGCTGCGAAAGGCTCATCTACAGATGGTTTTCTTGTAATTTCAGCATCAGTTCTTGGGTCAGTACCTTTGATATCATCTTTATCCAATGGAGAAGGCAGATATTTACATACTGCATCCAACATAAACTGTACTCCTTTGTTCTTGAACGAAGAACCACAAGTCATAGGGATAATAGATAAATCGATAGTAGCAGCTCTCAATGCAGCATTGATTTCTTCTTCTGTAATTGAATCCGGATCTTCGAAGAATTTCTCCATCAAAGTTTCGTCATATTCAGAAACAGCTTCTACTAATTTCTCTCTGTATTCAAGAACTTCATCCTTCATGTCTTCAGGAATTGGCACTACTTCGAAAGTAGCTCCTTGTCCTGCTTCATCCCAGATGATCGCTCTGTTTTTAATTAAGTCAACAACTCCTTTAAAATCTTCTTCAGCACCGATTGGTAAAACGATTGGAACTGCGTTAGATCCTAACATTTCTTTAACCTGGTTTACCACGTTAAGGAAGTCAGCACCTTGTCTGTCCATTTTGTTTACGAATCCCATTCTAGCTACTTTGTAGTTGTCAGCAAGTCTCCAGTTTGTTTCAGACTGAGGCTCTACTCCATCTACTGCAGAGAATAAGAATACCAATCCATCCAATACTCTTAAAGATCTGTTTACTTCTACGGTGAAGTCAACGTGTCCCGGTGTATCGATGATGTTGAAGTGGTAAGGTTTAGTTTCTGGTAAAGCTTTTCCTTGATCTGTTGGAAAGTTCCAAGAACAAGTGGTCGCTGCAGAAGTAATCGTAATACCTCTTTCTGCTTCCTGCTCCATCCAGTCCATTGTAGAAGCACCATCGTGAACCTCTCCAATTTTGTGGTTTACCCCTGTATAGAATAGAATCCTTTCTGTAGTGGTAGTCTTACCTGCATCAATGTGAGCAGCGATACCAATATTTCTTGTAAATTTAAGATCTCTTCCCATTTCAGATTAGAATTTGAAGTGTGAGAAAGCTTTGTTAGCTTCCGCCATTTTGTGAGTATCAGATTTCTTTTTGAAAGCAGCACCTTCTTCTCTTGAAGCAGCTACTACTTCGTTAGCTAATTTCAAAGCCATAGACTTATCATTTCTAGCTTTAGAATATTTGATTAACCATTTCATTGCCATAGAAATTTTTCTGTCGGCTCTGATTGGCATAGGGATTTGGAAGTTAGCTCCACCTACTCTTCTAGAACGTACTTCTACGTGAGGCATTACATTTGTAAGTGCATCTTTCCAGATTTCAAGTGCAGTTTTTTCGTTATCTCCTTTTTTAGTTTCTACGATATCTAATGCATCATAGAAAATTTTGAATGCGATTGACTTCTTACCGTCAAGCATTAGGTTGTTTACGAATCTCGTTACCAATTGATCATTAAATTTCGGATCTGGTAACAACGGTCTTTTTTTCGCTTTTGTCTTTCTCATTGCTTTTGTACCTTATTTAATGATTATTTTTTCTTTCCTTTTGCAGGAGCAGCAGCTGCTTGTCCTGGTTTAGGTCTCTTAGCTCCGTACTTAGATCTTCTCTGAGTTCTTCCATTTACACCAGCGGTGTCTAATGCACCTCTTACGATGTGGTAACGTACTCCCGGTAGGTCTTTCACCCTTCCGCCTCTAACCAATACTATCGAGTGCTCTTGAAGATTATGTCCTTCGCCCGGGATATAGGCATTCACTTCTTTACCGTTAGAAAGTCTTACCCTTGCTACTTTTCTAAGTGCAGAGTTAGGTTTCTTAGGTGTAGTTGTATATACTCTCGTACATACACCACGTCTTTGTGGACAAGAATCAAGGGCAGCCGATTTGCTCTTCTTGGCAAGCGTGGCTCTTCCTTTTCTTACTAATTGTTGAATAGTAGGCATTTAATTGCTTTTTATTTTAGGGTGCAAAAATAATAATATTTTTTTAATCTGCAAACACTTATATAAAAATTAAAATCAAATACTTACAGCAAAATACAACAGGTTTCAGAATGTTCATCAAAGAAACATAATATATAAAAGGAAAAGAGATCAGGTACCGCAGATTTTACAGTCTAAAAAATGAGTATTAAATAATTATGAAATTTTATTTATTCAACTATTTTAACTGTCACATTTCTGTTCCAATTGAAATCTTTTATATTTTTTTTCAACGCATCAGAGGAAAGAGGGTCTATGGAATATATTACCACATGCCGGTCCCCTAATACGATACTCTTTCCGCTGACTTCCAGATCAGCTATTTTCTTCCAGCTTTCCGGTATGTGTCCATCAAACCACTTCTCATAGATAATGGCCAGCTGGTAGTGATTTTCCTTAGTATAACCGGCAAGAAATTCCTCCACCTCATCATCAAATACGGTTTTTCTGACTTTAATATCTAACATTTCTTTAGACCCTAGCCCGATAACATCCAGCAAATGAATATCCGTATAATAGCAGATGGCCCCAATATCATTGGCAACAATATGGGAAGTATTGTAATATTTTTTCAGAAATCTTGCAGACTGTATCTGCTGTTCGTAAATATTGGCGCTCCCGCTGGTAATAATAAAGTGGGCAAAGCCAAACTTATACAGCAACAATAAGGCATTAGCAGCAATAAAAATTCCTGTTGCCTTATCTTTTCTAAAGGCATAAAAAGGGTTGGTAATAAAAACGGTAAGCCTGGGAACTAAAACCATTACAAATGCCGCCATCAGATACGCTTCGTATCTGAAGATAATTTTAACATCGCCCAGCAGACAATGTAAGATCAGCGTAAGAGCCAAAACAACGGGAAGAAAGTTCTTTTTCAGCATTTCCTGAAACACCAACTTACTTTTATAATCCCTGTACAGTAAAACAGCAATTATCAGCAGAGGAAATATTCCTATTTTATAGAAAGTGATATTCAAAAATACATTCCACAGAATGATCTTACCGATCTGCCCTGGTACATTTCCTGAAAAATCAATCAAAGCTCCTTTTACAACAACAGAATTTGGAAAAAAATATCCACTGTGCTGCTGATTAAAATATCCGAACAAGAGAATGGGAAGGAAACCAATCAAAAGGACAAGAAATGCATCCTTGAATTTTCTGATCAATAAAAAGACAAACGCAAGTGACAGAAAGTAAAACATACTTTCAAATCTGATAAGCCCCAGAAAAAGAATTGTACCATAAAATCCGAGGGAGAAAAAATTGCTCTTAAAGTCTTTTTCAAACCACTTTTGAAAGCAATATATATTAACAGCGATGATCAGCACCTGCAATACATGCTCCATTCCTGCCACTACCTGTACATGCATTACAGCGAGAAAAAGAGCAAATAGACAGGCTGCTGTAATATGTTTTGCTTCACTCAGATAGCCTGAAAAGTATTTTGTAAGGATGGCGATAAGCAAACAGGCCACAGACAAATTAAAGATCAAAGGTATAAGAATATGATTTCCAAAAACTGCAATCAGAAAACTAAGTATGAATGTAAAAACAGGCGATGAGGAAGATGATGAAAAGGCATATTTTGTCATTCCCCAAACTCCGTGCAGAGCAAAATTCTTGGCCACAGCCATATGAATATAAGCATCGTCTACGATATAGGTAAAATTGTTCTCCGTGACAGACAGCATGGTCAGGATATAGATAAAACAAATCCCGAAAAATACCGCCGCTGTAATCAAAAAGCTTTTCATATTCTGCAATATTAATACTTACAAACTATATTTAAAAACTTTCTCATAGTTATGATCTATTAATATTCATGGAACTTCGGCACGATATTTCGTAAATTTGAGATGTACAAAAATGGTAAACTATCAGTCACATATAAAAACTCCATATATACTCAGTGGATGAAGTGATTGTATCTGACATTAAAAAAATAAATATATACATATGAAAAACGCGAGTATTATCGGCCTTAAAGAAGCCGATTGCAAAAACATTTCAGACAAACTAAACGTATTATTGGCTAACTATTCTGTATTCTATCAGAACACGAGAGGCTCACACTGGAATATTAAAGGAGATCAGTTCTTCACACTCCATCCAAAGTTTGAGGAATTGTACAACAGCCTTGTATTAAAGATCGATGAAATTGCAGAAAGAATTCTTACGTTAGGAGCAACTCCTGCGCACAATTATTCAGATTATTTAAAAGTAGCAACAATAAAAGAAAGTAAAGAAGTTACTGACGGCACCAAAAGTGTAGAGCAGATTCTAAGCGCATTTAAAGTTGTGATTGATCTTCAGAGAGAGCTTTTAGATATTACTGATAAAGCCGGAGACGAAGGTACCAATTCTCAGATGAGCGACTATATTACCGAACAGGAGAAAGAAGTATGGATGTATAACTCTTATCTTGGAAAGTAATTGTATTCAAACTCTTTTAAACTTTTTCTTAAATAAGGTATGTTACTTTTTGTTACAGCATAAAAGTTGACATACCTTATATTAGGATTTCTGAAATCATTCATTTTCCACCTTCCTACAAAAATCCAATTTTTGGGGACTTGTCCTGCAAACCACTCCGGATATATCGCAGCAATTCGGGCTTTTTTACTGGCACTCAGTTTTCCCATAAAATACGAAAAATCATCCTGGAGAGGGTTTTGATATTTATATTGTGCAACTTCTGTACTTCCCAATCCATACATATCTAAAACTTCAATATTCGTGAAATAAGTGATTGCGCCAATATCATTGGCTACAACTGTTTCAGACTGATAATACTTTTTTAAAAACTCCGCGAGCTTATATTGATTGTAATAAAGATTTTTAGAATCAGTATATAGAACCGGATGGTACCAATACATTTTAGATAGTCCAAAAACTACCGAATAGCCTACAAATAAAGCAGCAAACAGCTTAGGAATAGAGAAATCTGAAGTTTTAACATAAAAATCACAAATTTGGACTACAATAAAAAGATAGGCGATCATCAAATAATTTTCATATCGAAATGTCATTATTCCAAAAATGAGCTGCCCGTAAGAAGTCAGCAAAATTATAATGGGTAATGCTTCCCTTTCGAGAACACTTTGAAATTTTAAATTTCTGTACCTGTAAAAAACATACATCCCATAAAACAGACTGAAAGGAAGCAGATATTTGATATAATCCATACTCAGAAACCTGCTTTTCAGAATTACTATCAAACCTTCTACATCTGAAACATGAAAATTACTCTTCACAAGTATTGAATTGGGAAAAAATAAACCTCCCATAAGAAGAGAATATATTCCATAAATAATTATGGGAGAAAATCCAGCAATACCCATCAGCAAGCCCTGTTTGAATTTCTTCTGAAGCATGAAAACAAAAACAACGGCAGAAATTAAGAATACACTTTCAAATCTTACCGCTCCAAGAAAGAAAACAACTATTAATAAATGCGAGAAAGCGTTTAAGCTTCCTATGGCTAATTTATTATAAAAAATAAAAAAAAGTACTATCAGAAACATATGAAGGGTATGCTCCATTCCTAATATAGAGGAGAGATAGATCATTGCAAGGGGCTGCAGGAGAAGAGCAAAAAAAAGAGCAAACTTTTTTCCATATTGAAGGAAAACAAAATGGGCGGCATAAAAGCTTGTTAAAACCCCAAACGTAAAATTAATAAACAAGGGATAATAAGATGAATCCCCCAGCATTTTTATTAAAAGGCTTAAAAAAAAACTATACAATATAGATGAAGATGCGGGATCAAATGAATTGGAGTTTACAGAAAATAAAAATTTATCCGCTATATTTTTTGCCACCTCCAGATGAATATACACATCGTCCACAGGATAAAAGTAACCAACCCCTTTAGGTAAAGAAAGAGTTTCTGAAACTAAGTAAAAAAAATAGCCTGCCAGAAAGATAAAAACACTTATAAATCCGTATTTTTTCATTGTACTGCCTGTGTAAAAATAGAGAACAAAAGTAGATTATTAAATTTTATCACAAAAAAATCACCATTATATTCCTGCACTCACCATTAAAACAACACCGCAAGGCCCGCTCTACAGTCAGCGATTCTATCACCGAACAGAAGAAAGAAGTTTGAATACATAATTCTTACTTTGGAAATCGCTCCGTCAAAAACCTGAAAATATTTCAAAAAAATCGTCTTACATTTAGGCGTTTTTATTTTTTTATATTTATATTTGCGTTAAAATTACACATATTATGATCGACGTAAGACTCAACTCTATCCTGGACAATGATTTTTATAAAATAACCATGCAGAATGCTGTGGTAAAACTATTCCCGAGTTCTATTGTAAAATATGAATTCATCAACAGGGGAAAGCACCATTTTCCGGAAGGATTTGATGTTGCTTTAAGAGAGGCGGTTAATAAAATGGCTGAACTTAAACTTACGAAAGACGAGAAAAAGTTCATGGCAAGAACATGCCCTTATATTGATCTTCCCTATCTTGATTTTTTAGAAGGCTACCACTACGATCCATCCGAAGTAAAAATACGCCAGGAAGGAGGAGATCTTTCCGTGATTGTAGAAGGTTTATGGTACAGAACAATTCTTTGGGAAGTTCCGTTGCTGGCATTGATCAGCGAGCTGCATTATGAAATGAACCACATGGAAAGAGACTCCAATGAAGTGGTTATGAGCAAAACGCTGGAAAAGGCAGACTCACTAGGCAGGCTGGGAGTAACGTTTGCAGAATTTGGGACCAGAAGAAGACATTCCTATAAGGTTCAGAACCTGGTAATGGAAGCTTTAACCCAGAAAAAAGAGTCTACTTTCATCGGAAGTTCAAATGTACATTTTGCGATGAAGTACGGCGTAAAGCCAATTGGAACCCATGCGCATGAATGGTTTATGTTCCACGCTGCCGAATACGGATTCAAAATGGCCAATGAGCTGGCTCTGGAACACTGGGTAGATGTTTACAGAGGGGACCTCGGAGTTGCGCTGTCTGACACTTATACTACAGATGTTTTCTTCCAGCAGTTTGACAAAAAATTTGCCAAGCTTTTTGATGGTGTCCGCCATGACAGTGGTGATGCTTTAGAATTTGCTGACAAAACCATTGCCCACTATCAAAGAAACGGTATCAATCCTATGTTTAAATATATTATATTTTCCGATGCTTTAAATCTTGAAAAAGTAGAGGAAATTACCAATTACTGCAGAGGAAAAATTGGAATCTCATTTGGCATCGGAACCAATCTTACCAATGATGTAGGGCTGAAGCCAATGAATATCGTCATGAAACTGATTGGTGTACAGGCTCCCAATAAAGAATGGATTCCTACGGTAAAACTTTCTGATGAACATGGTAAATATACGGGAGATCCAAAAATGATTGAACTGGCAAAAGAATTTTTAAGAATTAAAAACTAAAAATATGAATCTGAAAATTTCCCTCACTGTTACCATTCTTGCTGCAGGACTTTCATTTGCCCAGCAGAAAAAAGAAAATTCCGTATTTAATCAGGAACTGGCTGCTTCTTTAGGAGCAGACAAATATGGAATGAAACCTTATACTATGGTTATGCTGACAACAGGTTCCGTTAAGATGGAAGACAAAACCAAAATGGCAGAACTCATGAAGGGTCATATGGCCAATATCGGGAAACTGGCGGACGAAGGTAAAATTGTAGTGGCCGGCCCTTTCCTTGAAAAGAATAAGGAAAACTACCGCGGCATGTTTATTTTCAATACAAAATCCAAGGAGGAAGCAGAGCAGTGGGTAAAAACAGATCCGGCAGTTCAGGCGGGTGTGTTCAGCTACGAGATTTTCTCCTGGTATGGTTCTGCTGCCCTGCCATTGTACCTGAAGCATCACGATGAAATTTCGAAAGAAAACCCTTAACGCTCAACCCTACCTATTCATCGGTAAAATTTGTAGTTTTGAATAAAAATAACAAAACATTCAAAATTATCTAAAATAAAATAAAAATCCATAATTGATCTTATTGATAATTGTGGATTTTATTCAATATTTGGTTTTATCGTCAAATAGTATTATATTCGGTAAATAAAACTTTTACCAATATGAAAAAATTACTATTCTTGAGTTTTGCGGCACTCTCTATAATGGGCAGTGCTCAGATTTTAGTCACGGAAAGTTTTGAAAACGGAACGTATCCAGGTTTTACAATAACCGGCGGATACACCGGAACGCCCACAACATATATTGTTGGAAACTGTGACGGCGCAATATCCATAGGTGCTGAATCATATGGTTCGAGTACCGCTAACAGGACTATAAACCTGTTATACACCAAGCCGGCAAGTGTAACCGCTAATGGAAAAAAGATTGATATTTCTTTTTCCTATTCAACACTTGCCTACGATACTTCCACCTTAATCGGAGGAACTATTAATGTTGAATATTCTACCGACGGCGGAACCACCTACACACCAGTCAGTACACCCATTACATTAACTGCCACAGCCCAAACGTGCGCTTCCTATACAGGTACAATCCCTGAAACTGCGAATGTAAACGGAAATTTCATACTCCGAATTCAGACGGTAGGTACTACCGGAACTACATATGACTTTTACAGTTTTATAGATAATGTAAAAATTAAACAGGAAGTTACGGCACTACCTGCATGTACCACTATAAGTGCTCCTGTAAGTGGCGCAACCGGCACATCGGTTCGCCAGCAGATTTCCTGGGCAGCAACAGCCGGCGCAGAATCCTATAAAATTAAAGTAGGTACTACCTCAGGTGCCTCCAACGTCTATACCGGAACCACATTTAATACATTCTATACTCCAACAGCCTCCAGTGCTTTTCCTCAAAACACAACATTATATACCACTGTAACTCCTACCAATGCTTTAGGTGATGCTACAGGCTGTCCTGAAATTTCATTCACAACCGGTGCTAATCCTTTTGCTCCTTATTGTGGTCCTCTTCTGGCCAAACTTGGTGTATATCCTATATCAAATGTTGTTTTCAGTAATATGACAAACGCTTCCAGCGCTACTGCAAATACTGGTGACGGCCAGGAAAACTTCACCAATAAAATAGCCAGTGTTGTAAGAGGTACTTCTTATCCGATATCTATGACAGGTACCTCAGTAGGAACCACTAACCGGTTTGGATTTACTGTATTTGTAGACTGGAATCAAAACGGAAGTTTTGCCGATGCTGGTGAATCTTACTTTGTCACTTCTGATTTTGCGGGAGGTACCGGTACCCCTTTAACCGTTAATAAGACTATCGCTGTTCCCGCTACTGCGGCTTTAGGTAATACCCGAATGAGAATCAAATATCATTTTAACAGCTCAACAACATCTGTAAGGACAGAATTATCCAATCCATGTGCGGATCTTAACCAAGGTCAGGCAGAAGACTACACCATAAGTGTTCAGGATGTACTTTCTACTTCAGATATCAACCTGAGCAAGAAAAAAGAGATCTCTGCTTATCCTAATCCTTTTAATGATAAATTAACAATTTCCGATATCAAAGGCGTTAAATCTATTATAGTAAGCGATGTTTCGGGCAGAGTAATAAAAACCCTTAGCCCAAGCACCGAACTTAATCTTTCTGAGCTGAATTCAGGATTATACCTGATCAACCTCTACATGGAAGATGGAACTGTAAAAGCAATCAAAGCGATTAAAAAGTAACGTTCCGAGAAATTTGTAATAAAAATACAGGGCTATCTCCTCTTTTGGGATAGCCCTTTTTTACTCTTCTAGACCAAAACACTCATTTTATACATAACAAACTATGTATCTTATTATCATTGACAAGCAGCCTGCGCAATACAAGATATATCTTGCTCCAATGAATTAATTTAACTACTTTAGTGTAACAAAATTCAATTTACATTACTCATTGTAAGTAAGTTAACCCAAATTAATACCATAATTAAAAATTAATCTCATGAAAAAACTGAATTTTACAAAACTTTCGAGAACAGAATTGAAAGATGTATTCGGAGGAACACTGTATCCTGCAGAATGCCCCGGAGGATGCCATGGTGAAGGCATGATCAGATGTCCTGACGGTACTACCACCATGACTAATTTTATATGCATGGGGGGAACCTGCCAACCGGCAGCCATGTGCAAACCACTGATTCTTGAACCCTTTCCCGATCCGGTTATCATTACCCCATAATTCTAATAAACAATACATAAAGTGAGCTTTCCGGCTCACTTTTTCAGTATCTTTAAATAGACAAACAATCCACCGAATTGGTGGATTGTTTGTCTATTTAAATTTTATCTATGCTCTTATCAAGACTTCTATTGCTTGTCTTTGTTATTTATTTTCTATAAAAATACTTATTTCAAATTGTTCCTTTACCAGAATACCATACATTTTTGCTGATTTCCAAGTATTAAGTTCTTTTACTTTAAAAACTTCTTCAATAGCTTTTTTGGTATTTTTATCAGTATATTTTAGAATCTCTATATTTTCTAAATTATCATTAATACCTAAAATTATACGAATCCTATTTTCTCCTTTTCTTACATTTTTTGGGAGTTAAATTTCTCAAATAAAACAGATCTAAAGTGACTCATGCCATATAGAAATTCTGCATTCAAAATCATTGTACTTAAATCATCTATACATATTGCATTTTCTTGTTTTTCACACTTTTCTAAAGATCTTTTTGCATTTATAATTATAATTAATTTTGGCAGAATCTATTTTATTGGCAGGGAAAAGTTTGATATTTTCAATTCACGTCGAAAGATATGCAGCACATTTTTGTTTCATAGTACAGGCACTAAGAAAATAAAGCATTATAAAAAAAGAGAAAATAAATCTCATTATTTTGGAGCCTGAGCTTTATTTGTTAATCCTCTTACATACCAGAATTCTATTTTTTTGATTATTAAATTTTTATAGAAGTTCTCTGCTGTAGGATTCCAAAACCAATGATATTGATTTAAAATTGAACTTGCTTGTTGGTAATCAAAAGTTTGTTGATATGTTATTGCTATATGAGGTTGAACATAACCATTTTGATAAATAATTGAAGAGCTTTCTGCATCATTAATAAACATAAGTGATAAGAAATTATTATCAAATGGCCCCGGATCATAAGCCTTTATAACAATATTGTTTTGAGCTAATGCTTGGAGGAAAACTGAAAGCGGTTGATTATAATAATTAGTCTTATTTGGCATAAGATTATTTAAATTAGAAATAGTCTGATTATAAAAGTTGGGATAATCTGCTATGTTTATAGGTTGACTTGTCTGTGATTTACATTGTGTAAAAATGATTATAGTAATAAAAAATGTAAATAAAATATTTGTTTTCATAATAGTATTTTTTAGTTAAGGGCAAGGCTCTACTCTATAGCCTGTTATTTTTTTACCACCTGATGCAGGTATTTCATATTGAAAAGATACTGATCTAAAGTATACGTATGATAATTGGGTCCGTTTTCCATGAAGACAATATAATCAGTATCTATGGTGAAATTATCATAATCAATAGTTTTCCCTTTAACAAATCGTTTGATTTTCTTTAAATCATTTTCTACTTTTTGCAGTTCAGACATCAGTTTGGGTTTATGCTTACTTTCAGTCAGCGTAATTATCTTTGAGTAAAGTTTAAATTGATTGCTGTTATCATAAATTTCCTGATGATCAAGGAGAAGATCATTTCTACATGACTGTAAAGTAAAACAGAAGAGAGCCAGCAAGAGCTGCATGATAATAAAGTTTTTTTTCATTCATTTGAGTTTTAGTTATTAAATATAATATTTTTTCAATTCACTTCGATGCAAACTATAATAAAAATTAAATCTCAAGTTATTCAATATATTATAATTATAACTATCCCCTTAAAAAGAACTAAAAAATTGCGAAAGCAGTGATGTGGTAAAAAATATTGAGATTTTAGAATCTACAAAAAACTCTTAACAAAAAAGGCCGGGATCTTCCTCACGGATCCCGGCCTCATAATGAACAAAATAAAAGAAACTAACTATATTGTTTCCTTATGCTTTTTACGGTAGGCATAATGAAAGATAATTGGCAGCACAGTAAATGACAAAAGCATACATATGATTAATCCTCCTACAATCATGATGGCTAAAGGCTTCTGAATTTCTGACCCCATACCATTGGACATTGCTGCGGGGAGAAGTCCCATAGATCCCATCAGGGCGATCATCACTACCGGACGTATTCGGCTTTTTACCCCGAGAGAAATAGATTCTTTAAGTGACATTCTGTTTTGGAGGTTCTCTTTCATGACTCCAATCAGAACGATCCCGTCTATGGTTGCCACTCCGAAAAGGATGATGAAACCGATTCCTGCTGAAATACCGAAGATGGTTCCCGTCAACCAAAGGGATAAAAACCCTCCGATGAATGCAAAAGCCAGTGTAATGGAAGAAATCAATGTGTCCTTTATGTTTCCGAAATTGAAATACAGCAGCATCAGAATAAGCACTAAAGAAATAGGCACTACCATAGCCAGCTGTTTTGCGGCTCTTTCTTTACTTTCAAATTCACCGGCCCAGGTCATTTTATGGTTCTTAGGAAGCTTTACTTCTTTATCTACCTTTGCTTTTGCTTCCTTAATGGTACTTCCGAGGTCACGTCCTTCAATATTAAATCCAACTCCAATGTATCTGCTGTTCCCTTCACGATAAATAAATGACGGCCCTGTATGATAGTCAATGGTGGCAATTTCTTTCAGCGGAACTTTTTTATTGTCCTGGGTAGGGATGAGAATATTTCCCATCTTTTCAGGAGTATCTCTGTATTCTTTTTCGAACCTGAGCATCACATCAAACATTCTTTCTTCTTCATAAAACTTGGTGGCCGCCTGTCCTCCGATGGTCATTTCAATCACGGCCTGTGCATCTGCTGTTGAAACTCCATATTTTGCCATTTTGGAATCATGAAGCTGTATTCTCAATTCCGGAAGCCCGATATTTTTAAAAACATTCACATCTGATATTCCCGGAACTGTTCTGATGGAATTAGCTACTTTATTGGCATAATTTTCAAGTTCGAAAAGATCATTACCAAAAATTTTAATGACCAGCGGCGCTTTTACCCCTGCTACATATTCTTCCACATTATCCTGTATCGGCTGGCTGAATCCAAAGTTGATCCCCGGATATTTTTCAAGAGAAACTCTCATTTCCTCAAGGAGTTCTTCTTTGGATATTTTTTTCTTCCATTCATTTTCGGGTTTCAGCTGAATATTAAATTCGATATTAAAAAATCCCGTGGGATCCGTTCCATCATTCGGGCGGCCAGTCTGGGTCATCACGAATTTCACTTCATCATATTTCATGAGAATCTCCTTCATTTCTTTGGTCAACCGTACAGATTCATCCAGATTGACACTGTTGGGAAGAGTTGCTCTTACGTAGATGGCGCCTTCATTCAGTTTGGGTAAAAATTCAGATCCGTAATTGGAGAATCTCCATCCGCAAACAGCAAGCAAAGCAACAAAACCAATGATAAATCCTTTTTTGTGACGGTCGCTGAATTCATAAATCCTATAGATATTCACTCTGAAGAATCTTGAAATAAAGTTTTCTTTCTCTTCAATATTCTTTGTCAATAGCAGTTTACACATTGCCGGAACGTAGGTCAAACTTAAGATCAATGATCCTAATAATGCATACCCCAATGTAAATGCTAGTGGTGAGAACATTTTTCCTTCTACTTTCTGGAAAGAGAAAATCGGCATCAGCGCAACAATCAGAATCAACAGAGCAAAGAAAATATAACTTGCTACACTTCCTGCGCTTTTCTTGATGATTCCCAGTTTTGAAATTTTGTTGAATCTCCGCAGTCCAATCTTTTTCGCTTTAAGTTCGAGGGCAACGAAGACATGTTCTACAATGACCAGTGTTCCTTCCAGAAGCAGTCCGAAATCCAGAGCTCCCATAGAAATCAGGTTGGCCGGCAGTCCCTGAATTTTCAGCATAATAATCGCAAACAGGAAAGCCAGAGGGATTACGGATGCTACAATAAAGGTTGTTCTCCAGTTGTAAAGGAAAATAAACACAATAATGGAAACAAGAATAACTCCTTCAATAAGGTTTTTGGACACGGTATGAACCGTTGTATTCACAAGTTCTGTACGGTCAATGATGGGAACAATCTGAACATCACCGGGAAGCTCTCCTCCGTTCAGCTGCTCAATTCTGTCTTTCAGCCTTGCAATGACTTCACTTGGGTTTTCACCCCGAAGCATGATGACAATTCCTTCTACAACATCATTCTCTTTGTTATATCCCACCTGTCCCAATCTCGGTTTTGCCGACACCTTTACTTCTGCAACGTGTTTCACCAGAATAGGCGTAGAACCTTTTACCTCGATCTGAATATTCTCAATATCTTCTTTTTTCTCCAAAAGACCAATCCCCCGCACTACATAAGCCTGATCACCTTTTGCCACTACATCTCCTCCTACATTGATATTACTCTTCGAAACTGCTTCATACACATCCAGGGGGGATAGGTCGTAATTGTGTAATTCCGTAGGATTAATTTTTATTTCATAAGTTTTCTCTTCTCCACCAAAGCTTACCACATCTGCCACTCCCGGAACAGCAAGCAATTCTCTTTCCACCACCCAATCCTGAATGGCCGTCACTTCTTTGATCGGAAGTTTACTTTTGATAATATATCTGTAAATTTCACCTGTAGCACCGGAAGGAGGTTCAATGCTGTATTCTGCTCCGGCGGGAAGGCTTACATTTCCGAGCTTGTTGGAAGCATACTGCTGGGCATAAAAATCATTGACATGATCATCAAAAATAACCGTCACCACAGACAATCCGAATAATGAAATGGAACGCACGGAAGTTTTATTCGGGATGGCATTCATTTCTTTGGAAATGGGTAAGGTGACGAATTTTTCAATTTCCTCAGCACTTCTTCCCGGCCATTGGGTAATAACCCTAACTCTGGTGTTGGTAACATCCGGAAATGCTTCAATAGGAGTATGTATATAGGAATAGATTCCTCCGGCCAGCAAAAGAAAAGTCCCCAACAGAACAATCAATGAGTTTTTTAACGAGAAGGAAACTATATTCTGTACAAATTTTCGCATTACTTCGTGGAATTATTTAATTGATTTTTCAGGTTTTCATAAATCAGCAGTCCGTTGGAAGCAATGACATTTTCACCTGGTTTTAAATTGCCTTCTACATAAATATACTGGCTGTTGGAAGCAATTTCCGTTACGGGTCTGATCTCAAGTTCACAGTCTTTTTTATACACCACTACATAGCTTTGGTTGTTATCAAAGATTAAAGCCTTTGCAGGAATAGCCAATGCACTTTTGTTTTGTGAATTAATAGGCAATACAACATCTGCGGACATACCCGGTCTTAGCTTCATTCCATTATTATCCATAATGATTTTAGCCTTCAGCACCCTTTCATTTTCGTTAAAAACCTGAGAGATATTATTGATTTTTCCAGAGAAACTGTCATCCGGATAAGCAAGAGTCTTCACCACTACAGGCTGGTCAACATATACATGCCTCATATTGGTAGCGTACACATTCGCCATTACCCAGACTTTATCCAGATTGGAAATGGTAAACAGCTGATCTCCCCCTGCTGTTACCGGCATTCCTTTGGAAATATTCTTTGAAATAACATATCCGTCTGCCGGAGCTTTGATCTGAATGGTATTTCCACCTGCTGAATACAGCTGCATATTTTTTCGTGTTTTGGAAATATTAGATTGCAATATGGCTACCTCAGAACGTGCTTCCTGTAGATCTTTCTGAGAGGCAATATCATCTTTATACATGGCTTCTACGGAAGACAGCTTTCTTTTCGCAACGGCGAGCTGAGCCTGCAAAGTTTGGGTATCATCCTGCATTTCATTCACAGCTGTACTTTTTACGCTTGCCAATGTTTGGCCTTTTTTTACATAATCACCAAGGGAGAAATAGGTATCTATAACCACTCCATCCACAAGGCTTACGAAAGGAACGGTTTTATCGGAGTTGCTTTCCACTTCTCCGGTAAGAGTAATACTTTCTTCTATGGGAAGTATCTCTGCTTTGGCAAGTTTAATATCTTTTTTAAGTTCTTTGCTGATGCAGTAGCCTTTTTCAGCTTCTTTATTTTCCTGTTTTCCGGCACAGCCTGTAAAAATCATGAGGGCAGACAGATAAGCCGCAGCAATGTATAGGGTCTTATTTTTGTTCATATCTTATAAATCTTGTCCTACAACATACTGCAGGTTTTCGTAGTATTGATTCAATTCTTTTTTTGTATCCAGGATGATCATTTTATTTCCGATGTAGGTGTCCAGAAAGTCCATGTATTCCAGCATGCTGATATTTCTCAGTCTGAAATTTTTCTCATGGCTTACCAGCAGACCGTCCAGTGTAGATTCATAATCTCCATCAATCTCTTCTGAAACCTGCTGTGTTCTGATATAGTTTCTGAAAACAGAGACAATTTCATTCTCAGATTTCAGCATATTTTTACGGGTTTCAAGCTTACTTTTCTCAACTTCAAGTTTCGCTTCCTGAATATTTCCTTTATTACGGTCGAAAATGGGCAGATCCATAGAAACTCCTAAGCCTATAAAATCTTTCATGATGTTTCCGCCGCGGTCATATCCTATGGAAACGGCAACATCCGGTGTTTTCAGTGCATTTTGGATTTCCAGGTTTTTGGCGGCATGAATCTCTTTATTTTTTGAAATCATGATATCCGGTCTGTTTTCTTTTGCCTTTTCTATCCATTGTGTCACTTCCAGCTCAGAAAGCTGTTTTTCAGGCATTACCAATGAGTCTGTTATCACCAGATAAGCTTGGGAAGGCAGCATTAATAGGGCTTTAAGCTCTACCTGCTGATCTTCAATTTCCTGTTTTAAAGAAATCAGCTTCTTTTTGAATTCAATTTCCTGTGCTTTCAGACGGACATATTCAGCTTTACTGATGTTTCCAAGGCTCAGCTGGTTATTGTATGATTTTGTTAACTTCTCAATGGAAGCAATCTGTCCCTGATAGATTTTTTGCTGTTCCTGATTGTACAGGATTTCGGTAATGGTATTCCTGAGTGTCTTTTTAAGCTCACGCAGAACTTCCTGCAGCTCATACTTTTCTCCTTCCACTTCTATTTTCTGCAGTTCAATATTTTTTCGTCTTTTACCCGCAGTCTGAATCACCTGCTCAATCTCAGCAGAAATCTGGGTGTTCTTTCCCCAGTTTCCAATCAGTGCCGGCTGCTCTTCTATGTCATAGGTTCTCCACAGATTGACTTCGCTAATGCTTAATTTGGGATTCGGCCAGTACTTAGCCTGAACGGCTCTTGCTTCGGCTTGTGAAATCTCAAGCTTCTGTGCAATGAGGTCCAGGTTTTTAGTGAGAAAAATAGTTTCAGCTTCCTTTCTGCCAATTTTCAGGGTGTCTGAAATCTGTGCTGAAAAGAAACTGAAACAGTGAATATAAAATAGGGTAAAAAATAGCTTTTTCAAGGTCTCTTATTTAAGACCACAAAGCTATTTGTCTTATATTAGACGGAATTTCAAATAAAATTAAAATCCGGTTAGTTCAACATTAGAGTTTGATTAGAGTTTTTTAAAAAAAGAAAGACACGGATATTTTTACGTATAATATCATTATGAATGAACGGGAAATTCAAGAAGAACATTAGTGCCAGCATCAACAGCAGAATCAATTTTCATCACAATATGATGATGGTCAAAAATACTTTTCGAAAGGGATAAGCCAATTCCGCTTCCTTTTACCTGATCTACATTTTTCCCCCGGTAAAAAGTCTCAGTTATTTTCACCAGATCATCAGCCGGAATTCCTCTTCCTTCATCTCTGACTTCTATGTAAAGCTGGTTATTCCTTTCTGATAATGTAATCACCACAGGTTTGCCGTAAGAATACTTAACTGCATTTTCCACAATATTATATAATGCGAGATACAGCAATGTTTCATTTCCGGGAAATTCAAGCAAAGATGGCTTTGTTACCTTAAGTTCTATTTTAATAGAAGAATTGTTCTCTTTTGCTTTAGGCTCTAATTTTTCATAAATCTTCCAGACGAGTTCATCTACTCTCATAGGTTTGTGAGAAGACTCAAGCTTTGTCATTCCGGACATCAGCAGAAGGTTATTGAGAATATTTTCAATCTCGTACACATTTTCCAATGACTCTTTGGCTACTTTTTTATATTCCTGCGGTGTACGGTCTTTTTGGGCAAAGACCTCCAGATTTCCTGAGATCGCGGCTAAAGGGGTTTTAAATTCGTGAGAAACATAATTGATAAAATTCTGCTGTAACAGCACATTTTCAGAGATTCTTCCCAGCAGTTTATTATACGATTTTATCAGATCTTCGATCTCATCATGGGTATTGGTGGAGGTAATGATGGCCGTAGAAATAGTATTATATTCTACTTTATTGATGCGCTCCACTACATTTGAAATAGGTTTATAAACCACTTTAGAAAGGTATCTGCTGAGAAAATAAATTGCAAACAGCCCAATTAACAGTACGGAAAGCATAATAATGGCCAGTCTCAGAATCTGTGACTGAAAGGAATCATTTGAAGATTTCACAAATACTACAAAATCTCCCTGATTATCCGGATAAAAAATTCCATAGTAGAATTGATTATCAGACATGAACTGGATTCCTTTATTATTCCGGACAGCCTGCAAATGGGAAAGCTTTATGTTTTTATCGTTCAGGTTATGCCCGAAAGTTACTTCGTTATTCTGATTGTACACCGCTACCCTGTTATTCTGAATCAGATGGTTGTACTCTTTTTTGATCTGAGCGTGGCGGTCTTTGGGAAGCTCATCTTTTTCAAGATAATAAATAGCAGAAATAAGAGCCGTATTTCTCAGCTTTTCAAAATAAAAAATCTTGGTACTGTCATAGTAGGCAAAAAATATCACCGCCGATGTGATGATAGAAACAATGCCGAATGAAAGGCTTGAAATAAGGGTAAATCTGTTTCTGAGCGTCATTTTCAGTCTTTGATCAAATATCCGGTTCCTTTTACCGTATGAATAATTTTGTGTTCTGTCTCATCAATTTTATTGCGAACATAGGAAATATACACATCCACTACATTTGTTGAATTATCAAAATCAATTCCCCAAACCTTATGCAAAATCTGAGTTCTGCTCAGTACTTTATTTTTGTTCTCCATCAGGAAAGTAAAGAGTTTGTACTCTGTTGGAGAAAACTCAATTTCCTTATCATTCTGTGTGACTTTATGAAGATCTGTATCAATTGTAATATTTCCACAAGATAAATACTGGTCTTCTTTCTGATAGCTCAGTTTATTTCTTCTTGTCAAGGCTTTAATTCTTGAAATCAGTTCTTCAAAGTGAAAAGGTTTAGACAGATAATCGTCCGCGCCCATATCCAGCATTTTAATCTTATCGTCCGGGCTGTTCAAAGCACTCAAAACCAGAATCGGGGTATAGTTTCCTTTAAATCTGATGATCTGGGTGAGCTGCATTCCATCCAGGCCGGGAAGCATAATATCCATTAAAATAATATCAAAATCATAGGTATGAAGAAATTCACGCGCCTTTTCCCCGGAATCCGCAAGAGTCATATTATAACCCGCTTCGGAAAGCCCTTTTATCAGGAAATTACTGATTCTCTGATCATCTTCTACCAACAAAATATTCATCATTCTCTGAAATTTCCTATAAATATAAGTAATCTTGTTCAGAAAGGAAGCTTGAGGCTGGAAGAGAGAGGTAACTTCCAGCCTTTTTTCATAATTTTGAAACATGGAGATGATATATTTACTTATTGGGTTGTTTGCGGGTATGATCCTTGGCGCGGTGATCCTGTATTTTGCTTTGAAATCATCAATGGTTTCAAGAAGTTCTTATGATACACTGAACAGCTTATCTATTAAAAATCAATCTGATCTTGAAAATTCCCACTTGAAGATTCAGGAACTTAATCAGATTATCCTGAAAGAGAAAGAATCCAATATGCTGCAGCAGGATCTTCTGGATGACCTGAAAAATGAGTTTTCAAAAATCTCTGCAGAATATTCTTCTTTGCAGCTCCAGTTTCAGGAGTTAAAACAAATCAATCAGAGCCAATCATCTCAGATAGAAACCCATATTCTGGAAAAACAGACCCTCTTTGCTAAAAACGCTGAGCTTTCTGCTAAAAATGAAAGTCTTCAGCAATCTCTTGATACGCAAAAAGAAGAAATTGTCAAGCTTCAGGAAGATTCTAAACTGCAGTTTGAAAACCTCGCCAATAAGATTCTGGAGGAAAAAACAGAAAAGTTTACTGCTTTAAATCAAAATAATTTAAAAAATATCCTTGAACCTTTTCAGGAAAAGATCGCTGATCTAAAAAATAAAGTCAATGAAGCTTATGAAAAGGAAAATAAAGAACGATTCTCTCTTGCAGAAAAAGTAAAAGAACTTGCAGAGCTGAACCAGCAGATTTCTGAAGATGCCAAAAAACTGACCCGAGCCCTGAAAGGAGAAAGTAAAACCCAAGGCAACTGGGGCGAAATGATTCTGGAAAGTATTCTTGAAAAATCCGGACTCGTAAAAGGAAGAGAATATTTCCTGGAACATG
This sequence comes from Chryseobacterium culicis, assembly GCF_900108365.1. Classification (GTDB taxonomy): domain Bacteria; phylum Bacteroidota; class Bacteroidia; order Flavobacteriales; family Weeksellaceae; genus Chryseobacterium; species Chryseobacterium culicis. The sequence continues at coordinate 117,340 of NZ_FNWQ01000003.1, forward strand.
AATTGCGCGATGAAGATAACAAAGCATTATTTTCAGAATTCTCCGGAAAGAAAATGCGGCCTGATGCCGTTGTAAAATATCCCGATGAGAGAAATGTCATTATTGATTCTAAAGTATCACTGACCGCTTTCACAGAATTGGTAGACGAAACCGATGTTGATGTTTATGCGATAAAACTGAGCCAGCACCTTGGATCTATTAAGAATCATATTAATCAATTAAGTCAAAAAGCTTATGATGACTATGGAAAATCACTGGACTTCGTAATGATGTTTATTCCAAGTGAACCCGCTTATATTGCCGCAATGCAGGCAGACCAAAATCTTTGGAACTATGCCTATGAAAGGAGAATCCTTTTACTTAATCCAAGCAATCTCATTACTTCTCTTAAGCTTATTGCAGATCTTTGGAAACGCGAATATCAAAACAGAAATTCTATAGAAATTGCTGAACGCGGAGCCAGGCTCTATGACAAATTTGTAGGTTTTGTAGACAATTTAGAAAAAGTGGGAAGAAACCTGGATCAGGCAAAAAATGTATTTAATGATGCTTACAAACAGCTTCACACCGGAAATGATAACCTTGTGATCCAGACTCAGAAACTGAAGTCATTAGGAATCAAAAATAAAAAAGACCTGCCTCAAAGTCTTATTGACAACAGCAGCTTCATTGAACCATCAGAAAGCTAAATCCCGGTTTTATGTTTTCTTTTGCATCATATCCCTATCCAAAATCAGAATCATTCAAAGAGATCCTCATTTCTTCTCTGGGAGCAGGAATTGCAGTCTATTTGTTTCTGATAATTTTTCAGCCTTTTGGTACCGAAAACTTCCAGCACCCTTACAAATTTTTACTACTTTTTCCCTATTGTATTATTTTCGGGACTGCATTTTTCATTTCCAATAGTATAGCTTCCCGTTTTAGCAACTGGAATATTGGGACAGAGCTTTTAAAAATAATCTCCATCTTATTCCTCGGTTCGGTTTTATCTTACTTTTACAATTCGCTATTCTTAAGTCACGTAAAACTTGATCTCGGAAATTATTTCTATATGTTCCTGTATTCTCTGGCAGTTGGAATTCCCATTTCAACCATCTATATTTTATCCCGGTACATTTATTTAAAGAATATTCATGAAAAGAAAGCCCACGATATTTCTCAACAACTCACCGCTTCAGTTCCTGAACAACGACAAAATCTGTTAAAAATATCAGCTCAGAATATAGAACTTACCATCGATGAAAAAGATTTTCTCTGCGTTCAGTCGATGGAAAATTATTGTACATTTTACTTTTTAGAGGAGAACAGCGTAAAAAAAGTATTGATCAGAATAAGTTTATCCAATGCTTTGCAACAAATCGAAACTGATTCTGTTAAAAAATGCCACCGTTCTTATATTGTAAATCTTAGAAAGGTAAAAGACCTCAAAGGAAATGCTCAGGGATATAAATTAATTCTTCCGGAAATTGACTTTGAAATTCCGGTTTCAAGAAGTTTTATTCCTTCAATTATTCCACAATTGCAACAGCAGAATTCCTAATTTTTGTCATTCGTCACTCTTCTTTGTCATTCATCACATTAAATTGAAAGCATAGATTTAAAGCTACATTTTTGCTCAAAATTTAACAGACATGAGTAAAAACATCCGCTTCTTTTCTATCTTTATTCTAGGTTTTACAATCTATTATTTCTTCGACTTTTTCTTTTTTAAAAACATTCAGACGTTCTCAAAAAACCTGTTTCACAGCAAAGCAATAGCTCATGTAATTGCTTATTCAGTAACTTTAATTCCATTGATGGTTACATTAAAAATTTTGCTGCCTAAAAGAAACATTTCAGAGTTGCTTTCATTACACAAGTCCATTATCCGGGGATTCATTTTGACACTTATCGGAACTCTGCCCATGCTTATAGGATACATGATCCATTTTAAAGTAATCCGTAAAATAAATATTGAAACTCTGTTTATTAATACGCTGTCTTCGGCATTTTTTGAAGAAATTATTTTCAGAGCTTTTCTTATCGGTATACTGTACAGGTTCACCAGGTTTGGTTTTTTATCCTCTGCATTATTAGGCTCTTTACTATTTGCACAGGTCCATTTATATCAAAGTCAGAATATAACAGAACTTACAGAGATATTTGCCATTACATTTCTTGGATCAGTATTTTTTTCCTGGGTATATTTTGAATCGGAACACAACTTATGGACTGCCGTATTCCTTCATTTCTTTATGAATCTGTACTGGGAAATCTTTAATGTATCAGAAAATGTTTCAGGAAACCTCTATGGAAATCTATATAAACTGATCTCAATTGTAGTTGTAATAGCACTTATCATTCATTTTAAAAGAAAAAATAAAATCCCGTTTGAAGTAACGTGGAAAAGCCTTTTTATCAAAACCAGAGAAGTTCAATCATAAATTTTGCATAATTTTGCAGCATGTTGATAGAAAGTTTTCAAAACGATAAAATAAAAAATGTCACTAAGCTCCTTACTGACAACAGATTCCGTAAAAAATCAAAAGTTTTTGTTGTAGAGGGCCAGCAGGAAAATGAAAGGGCCATGCAGTATGACTTTGAACCGCTGGAGTTCTTTATCTGTGAAAATATCTTTAAAGGAAATCTTCCCGGTGAAAAAATACATTATGTAAGTGAAAAAGTGTATGAAAAAATAGCGTATAGAGGAAGTTCAGAGGGAATTATCGGAATTTATCAGGCCAAAGAAACCCCACTTTCATCATTTGTTCCTAGGGAAGATTCTACGGTAATTATTGTGGAAGGAGTAGAAAAACCAGGAAATCTTGGGGCGATCTTAAGGAGCTGTGAAGCTTTTGGAGTAGATGCACTGATTGTAGCTGACGGAAAAACCGATTTTTATAATCCCAATGTAATCAGATCCAGTGTAGGATGCCTTTTCGGAATGGAAGTATATCAGGCAGAAAATGAAGAAACACTGGAATTTCTACAGAAAAACAGCTTCAATATCTATACTACGCTTATGGATGAAACTGCTGAAGATCTTTATAAAAGAGATTTCAGAGAGCGTTCAGCCGTATTATTCGGTACGGAACATTCAGGATTAAGCGATTTCTGGATTGGAAAAGGAAAAAACACTCTTATTCCGATGGCAGGCAGTATAGATTCTTTAAACCTGAGTAATGCAGTAGCCATTACCTGCTATGAATCTTTAAAACAGAAGAAAGGGTAAATAATGTTGAAGTATGATTGGTAAGATTCTCTATTGAACTTTGTTCTGAATGAGATTGCTTCGCCTTCGGCTCGCAATGACTAAGCATAAAAAAACCGTCTCACTGAGTGAAACGGTTCTTTTATTGTTAAGCGTATGCTAGAATTATTTCTTAGCAGCGTCTTTTGCAGCATCTTTAGCAGCGTCAGCAGCACCTTTAGCAGCATCAGCAGCTCCTTTAGCAGCTTCTCCAGCTCCTTTAGCAGCATCTTTAGCAACTTCAGCACCAGCAGCAGTAGTAGCAGCAGCAGCATCTTTAGTAGCTTCTACAGCAGTAGTAGCAGCAGAATCAACAACTTTAGCAGCAGAATCAGTAACTACAGCAGCAGAATCAGCAACGCTAGCAGCAGCAGAGTCAGCAGTTCCTTCAGTAGCAGTAGCTTCAGTTTTTTTACAAGCAACTAGAGAGATTGCAGCGATAGCAGCTACGAATAATGACTTTTTCATAATAAATTAAATTTAATTTTGTTAATATTGTTTTATAAAATTTTCTTCTGTTCTGTTATTTGAACAAGACAAAGGTAGAGCAGTTAGAAAATTTGTCTATGAAAAATAATTGTAATACCTTTGTAAAATAGTTTTACAAAAAAACATAGCTGATAATCAACAATTTAATTATTTTTTGAAAAATTGACAGATTTAGATCTATTACACTTTGAACAGCTGAAAAAGGATGTTCAGGGTCAATACTTAAAAGAACATACCCCTTCACAGGATGATATTTCCAAGTGGAAGGGTATAGATATCATATATTTTCAGGAAGACCTTCGAAAAAAGGCGAAAGGCAACATCAGTGAAAAGTCATTTTATACCTATTTCAAAACATCACCGGTTACTAAACTTCCAAGAATAGATATGCTCAATTTATTGAGTATTTATGCAGGTTATGACTCATGGTATGAATTTAAGAAACAGCATCTTTTTGCTGGCGAATTGCTGCAGGAAAATGAAAATCCAGATGAGGAAGATGGTGATGAACTTGAAAAAACAGTTTCTGAAGCTCCAGAAACCGTTAAAAACGAAATTCAGCCTAAAAAACCCGAAACAGGCATCGCCCAAAATGCTGATTTACAAAAAACAAACACTGAAAATCAAAACATTACACAAAACAAACCAGACTTAAATCAAATTGAAATTTCACCAGCTCCGGCAAAGAAAAATTTCTTCAAAAAGAATGCCTGGGCACTGGTCACTTCAGTTTTGATTACCATAACCGGACTTTTAGGTTTTAAAGATGTACTTTTTTCAAAAACTTACAAATATTGTTTTATTGATAAAGACAGAGGGGTTTCCGTGATTAATACTTTAGAAATAATGGTGGTGAAAGAAAATGAGTCACCCTTGATGTATAAAATAAAGCCCGGTGAATGTTTTTATTATTCTACCAAGGATAAAAATTTAAAAATGCGCATCAGCGCTCCATTTTATGAGCCGCTGGAAGTCAATAGAAACCTGGAAAATGCTCCTGAAGAGGAAAAGATTGAGCTTAAGCCTGATGATTATAAGATGGCTGCCTATTATTTCTCCATAAAAGATATCAAAGGAGGAAATCCTGATGAACAGGTCGCCCTTATTAAGCAAAAAAGGAATCAGCTGGAAAATCTGATCAGCAACAATGCTGTCATCTATCAGGTATATGATAATGACACCTATGGTATAGAAAGCCTTAATAAGCAAAAATATATCACTTTGGTAACCACTCCGACGACCTCTCTGAAAAACCTGAATGTAATAGAAATGAAAAAGGATACCAAGGGTAAGATTGTATCCATCAAATTTAAAATTGCTACCACAGATGAAAAGAATAAATAATTTTTTAATTTTCACCGTGCTTCTGACGTTATTTATGGCCTGTAATAATAAAACTTCAGAAGTAAGCGACCTCGATAAACTCCGAAACAGCAACAACGAAAAAAGTTATCCTGCCGTACAGATGGACAGTATGCAGACCATCAATTCCATCACCAAACAAAAGGTACAGGAACTTCTTGATCTCTCTACACTATACCTCAGTGGAAACAGAAATACTGAAATAGACACGCTTATTTATTCTCAAATGGAAAGCTATTTTCACAAACCTGATTCTCTGACCTTCAAAACCTTACTGAAAGAGCTGGACAGTATGAAAGCCAAGACTGCCAAAGTGAGCAATCTGAATGTTTATAAAGAGTTTTATAAAAAAGATACTTTAGACTATGCTAAGTTTAATGTAGAATATTTTGACAATAAGAACAAGTCTTTGGGAAGCTTTGAAAAGAATGCACAGTACATCCTGCTTTCTACTTCCAAGCTTAAAAAAGAGTTTAAATTTTACTTTTTAGATTTTTATTCCAAGCCGCTTAAGAAAGACAGTACTTCTACGGGGGTAACCAAATAGTCCAGGGGAATGTCATTTTCCCAGACATCATCCACATACTCATCGGGGCCAAAATAATTGACTCCGATTTTTTTTGCCTCTACAGAGATACTTTGGAACAGTCCATCATAAAAACCCTTGCCATACCCTACCCGATTTCCTTTACGGTCACAGTACAGCAGTGGTGTAATCACATAATCAAATGCACTTTCACCTGAATCCTCACTGGAAACCGGTTCTGAAATTCCCCAATTGTTGGTTTCAAACAGAGTGTCTTCAAAGATTTCAATATTTAAAAGCTTATTTCCGACAATTTTAGGAACGTACACACGGATATTCCGGGCTAAAAAATAATCAATGAAGATTTGAGTATCAATTTCCCTTCTTGCCAAAATAGGAATGAAAACATGTACTTTTTCCGATTCTTCAGGTCTGAAATACTGAACAAAATTTTCAAAAATCTTTTCAGATAACAAGAAAGCCTCATCACGGGGCAAGGCTTTTCTTTTTTGGGTATATTTTTTTCTAAGTTCAGCTTTTAGCATAATAATTAGATTTGCTCTTCAACAAGCTTTTGCTGCTTCAGCACTTGTTGGATTATGCGTTTTGCACAATTCTATACAGTTTATCTGACAAACGAACTCTGAATGGAAGTTCGAAAGTAATCTGATCTCCCGGTTTTGCAGTTTCACAAGGACCTCCGTTTGCATAAATTTCAGTAATGGTAACTTCCTGCTCTCCTGTTGTAGGCCCGGAGATTAAAATTTTATCTCCAACTGACAGCTCTTTGTTTTCAATTAAAAACTGTGCAATCTTCGATTTTGAATAGTAATGCTCTGCCTTTCCTATCAATTCTTTTTTAACAGCAATTTTCTGGCGGATATTCTTAGTTTCAGCCTTTGCTAAAGGTTTATCTGGCAAATCACCTGATTTTTTAAATTTCAGCGCATCAGATTTTCCTTTTCTGAATACTTTATTTCCAACCTGCAGTCCTTTTCTCAGCTTCACCTGCTCGTCCCATGGTAAATGAATCGTATCCAGACATTCTGTAGAACAACAGTTTTCCATGGCAGCTTTACATTCATCACACTGGATGAATAATAAATGACAGGCATCATTTGCGCAGTTGGTGTGATTATCACAAGGTTTTCCACACTGATGGCACTGGGCAATGATATCATCTGTAATTCTTTCCCCTAAACGGTGATCAAACACGAAGTTTTTACCAATAAACTTACTTTTAATTCCTTCTTCTTTAATCTGACGGGTATACTCAATGATCCCGCCTTCTAACTGGTAAACATTTTTAAAACCCTGATGCTTGAAATAGGCACTGGCCTTTTCACAACGGATTCCTCCGGTACAGTACATCAAAAGATTTTTATCTTCTTTAAAGTCCTGTAATTGTTCATTGATAATTGGCAGACTTTCTCTGAAGTTTTCCACATCCGGCGTAATTGCGCCTTCAAAATGCCCTACTTCACTTTCGTAGTGATTTCTGAAATCTACAACGATAGTATTGGGATCTTCAAGTAAATTATTGAATTCCTGAGCCTTTAAATGGATTCCTTTATTGGTCACATCAAAAGTCTCATCATTCAGACCGTCAGCAACAATTTTGTTCCTTACTTTTATGGTTAATTTTAAAAAAGAGTAATTGTCCTGATCTACCGCGACATTCAAACGGATTCCTTTCATGAAGTCATACACTTCCAGCGTATCACGAAAAGCCTCAAACTGATCTGCAGGAACACTCATCTGAGCATTGATTCCTTCAGTGGCAACATAAATACGGCCAAGTGCATCCAGTGCATTCCAGGCTATAAATAATTCGTCGCGAAATTTTTTAGGGTCTTCGATTTTGGCATACGCATAGAAAGACAAAGTAAGACGGTCTTTACCGGCTTCAGCAATAAGTTGAGCTCTTTCTTCTGCGCTTAAGGTGTTATACAGTTGCATGCTATAAACGTTTTAAGTGAGAATAAAATTTTTGCAAAGATAATCATTTTAGAATTAAGTATCTTTATGACAACAATCACAAGTCATGAGCAAACCACCATCAATACAGAATTACAATCTGCCTGACAGTATAAATCTGCCATATTTTCTTTAATTTTTTTTTAATTTTTGTTAATCATGACATTAACAATTATGACATAAGGTATAAAATGATATAATAGCAGTTAAATTTTAGTTAAAATTGAAACATAGCATACTAATTGCTTACTTATTTAACATTAAATTTGTTTACTCAAAAACATAAAAAAGAAATTAATTAATAAACAAGAAAGATATACAATGAAGAGTACTTTAAAAAAACTATTACCATTTGCAGTAGTTGGAGTCATTTCCGGAGCTACTACCGTTGGAGCTTTACAATATTTCGGACACAGCTCCAACAATGGAGATCAATCTTATTTCACAACAGCCGCCCCTAATACTTCATTCGCAGGAATGAATACCGGAGCTGTAGGTGATGATTTTGTAAAAGCAGCTAAAACAACTGTTCCGGCTGTAGTAACCATTAAAAATTACCAGAGCAGAACTTCAAGCAGAGCTTCAGAACAGGATCTGTTCGACTTTTTCTTCGGAGATCCTTTCGGGGGAAGAGGCCAGCAGAGACAGAAGCAGCAGCAGGCTCCGGACAACATGCCGTCAGGAATGGGATCTGGTGTAATTATCTCTCCGGATGGTTATATTATTTCCAATAACCATGTGGTAGCAGGTGCCAATAAGCTGGAAGTAGTATTAAGCAATAAGAAATCATACATCGCAACTTTAGTAGGAACTGATCCTAATACGGATATTTCTTTATTGAAGATTGAGGAAAAAGGTCTTCCTTTTTTAAATTTTGCGAATTCTGACAATATTGATGTGGGACAATGGGTACTTGCAGTAGGAAACCCTCTCGGGTTAAATTCTACGGTAACAGCTGGTATTGTCTCTGCAAAAGGAAGAGGTATCGGAATTTTAAGCAGTCAGGGAAAAGCGGCTAACCCTATTGAAAGTTTTATTCAAACGGATGCTGCCATTAACCCGGGTAACTCTGGAGGAGCTCTGGTGAATACGAATGGGGAGCTTATCGGTATTAACTCTGCGATTCAGTCTACTACAGGATATTATCAGGGATACGGATTTGCCGTACCTTCTAACCTGGCGAGAAAAATTGTTGAAGATATCAAGAAATTCGGAATTGTACAGAGAGGGTTCCTGGGAGTTCAGTCTTTAGACCTTTCAAATGATCAATTGGTAACTTCATACAATCAGCAATATAAGACTAACTTAAAAGTAGGTTCAGGAATCTATATTACAGGATTTGGTGAAAACAGCGGAGCAGAAGATGCAGGATTGAAGAAAGGAGATGTTATCACAAAAGTAGACAGCTACGATATTACTGACTTTGCAGATCTCTCTATGTCCATTGGAAGCAAACGTCCAGGAGATAAAGTACAGGTAACTTATTTAAGAAATGGTAAAGAGGGCACTACTAATGTAACGCTTAGAGACCAGAAAGGAGGAACCTCTACAAGAACTAAAGCAGATCTTAGCGTAACCGAAAAAATCGGTTCAGAATTCCAGAGCATTGATGACAGAACGAAAGCGTATTACGGCTTAAATAGCGGAGTTGTTGCTAAAAATGTTGTAGAAGGAAGTGAAATGGCTAAAGCAGGAATCGTAGACGGGTATATCATCACAGAAATCAATGGTAAGCCTGTAAATTCACAGAAAGATGTGGAAAACTTACTGAATAAATTCTCCGGAACCGCACAAATAAAATATATGGACGACTACGGAAGAAATTACCAGAGAGGATTTAAAATGCCTTAATCAAGATAAATGAGTTTTCGTACTCACAAAAAAACGCTGCAGAAATCTGCAGCGTTTTTTTATATCTTTATTTAGGTTTATTCATTTTTTCAGCAATCCTTTTCTTCTTGTTCCGCTCATAAATGATTTCTACAATCTTACCGCCAATCCAGGAAAACGGGAAAAAGGTAAGGAAGATCGAAATCTTATAGAAGGTAGGATGATAGGGAAAGATAATAACATCCAGCATGGCTATAAAGAGCATGATAAAACCGATCAGAATAGCATAAGCAACTTTTGCATATTTTACGATAATCGCCGTAGCAACTCCGCCAATTGTAGTTCCCAGTCCGGAAATAAACAATAGAAAGCCGAAAAACGCCTTATCATCTTTCATGCTGAAAAGAAACCTTTGCCAGTGCTCAAACGGCGCAAAAGCTTCAAAAGTTACCCATTGCGGAAAAGCTCTTATACCAAGAGTGATGATAAGTCCTGCAATACCAAGACCTACCAGAACCGCAATTGTATTTCTTATAAAATTCATTAATCCTGATGTGCGATCATAGAAATTTCGATATCCACATTTTTAGGCAGGCAGGAAACCTGTACGGTTTCACGTGCCGGGTAGCTTTCTGAATCCAAATAAGAAGCATAGATGTCATTCATTACAGCAAAATCATCCATACTTTTAAGGAAGATGGTCGCTTTTACAACGTTTTTGAAAGTCATGCCTGCTTCAGTAAGAATGGCTTCAAGGTTTTTCATTACCTGGTGCGTTTCTTTTTCAATACCTTCCACCAATTTGCCAGTTGCAGGATCTACAGGAATCTGCCCGGAGATATACAAAACTCCGTTGGCCATATTAGCTTGTGAATAAGGTCCGATTGCTGCAGGTGCATTAACTGTGTTTATTATTTGTTTCATATACGGATATTTATTTTTTTTCTATGGTTGTACGCAATCACCACTTAAGATTTTCTCCTAAAAGTGTTTTAAATAGAATTTATTTTGGTTGCAAATATAAAATTTATATTCTCAAATGCCAATCTGATATTAGAAAGGCGCATTTGGCTGGGTAAAGCTTCTGTCTTTGTACTTCAATGCATCACTTAAGATATTGGCTTTGATCCCGATAAAGAAGTCATATACTTTATACTGTCCGAAAGGAACCCAGTTAAAATTGATTGTAAAACTTCGCTGATCCCTGGAAAAACCGATCCTTGTATAAGCAAGCTCCTTAGTCACCATGTCATAATGCGTACTTCCGTTGATATTCCAGTAAGGAGTCAGCTTGATACTTCCATCTAATCCAATAGATGCAATTTTGTTGCCGAATCTGCTCAGTCCTTTCGAGTAAGCATAGTTTGCACTGATGTTCAAAGTCCATGCCTGATCAAAGTGAGCATAATGATCATCATCAAAATAATAATTTTCATTTCGGACTTCTCCTTTTGAAGAATATTTTTTAGCATAATCTGTCTTTTCGCCAAAAATTTCGCTGCTTAAAGGATAGGATAACTGTACATTGAAGCCCTGCACGCTAAAGTGCCCGAACTGTTCTGTTCTTATTCCTGTATCCTGTCCTGAAGAGAAATCAATTTTATACGGCTCTAATGAAAGACTTGTATTTACGGTAAGTTTATTATTGAAGAAAGAAGACTGCCCGTTAATAGTGAATACAGACCAAGGGTGATCTTTAGCCGCAAAGTTATAGCTTCCGGCAAGGTTTAAAGATTCAAAAATTTTGATTTTCTTTACTCCCGTAGAATCACTTTTAGACTTTACTTTCATCTCGATATTGTTCCCGATATTGAAACCAAGCGCTCCTACCATTCCGCTTGACGGGCTTCCGATAATTCCTTTTTCGAAAATAGAATAAGGCGTCAGCGCTCCTGTCGCATTGTAATAATTTCTGTAATATCCGAAATTAGGACTTGAAAAGTCCGGAGAGTAAGTAAACCCGATGCTTGGTGTCATCATATGTCTCACCGCCTCCACTGCAGATCCTTTTCTAAACTTCAACATTCCGTAAAGAGTGGTCTGAAGGCTGGCAGAGGTAGAAAACGTAGAATATCCTGTAAAGTTTTTATTGATCTCATCCACAGTGACATTCTTTACCGGATCGTAATATCTGTTCAATGTTTTTGTCGTCAAAGCATTGTCGATATTTGCACTTAAGCTGAAGGTAAAATATTTCGCCAGCGTAGTATTGGTCGCCAGTGCAATGTTATTCTTAAGTCCCGTCTGCATTTTATCCCACATTTCTTTTTTGAACAGCTCATTTTCCTGAGTATTGACGAAATTGGTAAGGTTAAAACCTGTATTCACGGTGATATTTTCAAGAAGTCCCTGTCTGATTCCTGTTCTTGATTTGAACAGATAGAACTGGTTGATCGCTACGTTCATCTGCGGAAGACGAAGGTCTGCCAAACCTGTTGCAAAATTCTGTGAATAAGATGCTGTTCCTGTAATGGTCATTGGAAGTTTCAGAAATCTTTTGGTAAGGGTTACCGTAGAGTTCTGCTGGGTATTCAAAACATTCTGGTTGAAAATATAGTTGTTATTCAGCGGATTGTTGTAAAACTTTGTACTTACAATATCCACAGAAGCACTGAAGGTCAGGAAAGGATTTGCTTTCGAATCCTGGGAGTGTGTCCAGTTAATTCTATACGTACTGTTTTTTGTATAATCATCCAGCCCTTTAATTCCTCTTACCATGGTCCCAATATCTGCCGTAAAGTTTCCGGAGTAACGGTATTTTTTCTGATAGTTCACCTGAGGGCGTAAATTCCAGCTTCCTTTCGTATAGATATCTGCCAAAACTTTAAGGTCAAAGTGCTCTCCAATCGGCTGATAGTATCCAATACCGTTCAGGAAAAACCCTACATCTTCCCTTTCCCCAAAACTGGGAATCAGAATACCCGCTGCTCTTTTAGCAGAAAATGGTAAGATAGCAAACGGAAGATAAAGAGGGGTAGGAACCTGCTCAATAAACATCTGAATAGGACCTGTAACGATCTGCGATTTATTTTTGGTTTTAATCAGCTTAATATTATAAGCTCTCATAAAATAATCTGCTGCCGTATCTTTTTTCTTAATAAAGTAGTCATCCGTAGTATAATCTGCTTTTCTCATTGCAAACACGGAGTCATTGTATTTTTTGGTCTTCTGCGCTATAATAACCCCTTCACTCTCTTCTGTACGTGCATTGAAGGCAATGGCCTGTTTGGTCTTTTTATTATAGCTGAATTCATTGGTTTCGTATTTTTTCCCGGCCTGCGTCGTAATAACGGGTTCTACGATCTTCCCTAAAGAATCTTGTTTTCCTCTTGCGTAGATCAGATTTTTATTATCATCAATTGAAATATAATCTGCGTCAATCTGCATATCCTGATACTTTACCTGCGCATTCTTGTTCAGGAAAGTCATTTTTTTCGGGATATCTCTTCTCTGATCGTCGGCTTTGGTACGGAGAACATCGTCTAAAGCTTCTTTCTTTACAACTATGGTATCCTTTTTGGAAATAGTATCATTAACCGCATTTTTAGGCAATTTTTCAGGAGTTTTCTGTGCTAAAAAATTGTTAAAAATTAGGATAATTAAAATTTGTAATATATTTTTGAGGACGGTTTTGGCCAATGTTATTCTATATAATTAAGGCTCAAAATTAATATAATTTTTATAACTGTAAGATGCACAAACAAAATTTTAAAATAATTTTATCATTTCTCCTTATCCTTACCAGCAACTTTATTTTCTCTCAAAAGAAGTTTACGATCGTTCTGGATGCGGGACACGGGGGAAGTGACCACGGAGCGAACAGGACTTATTCTGATATTGGAAGAATTGCAGAAAAAGATATTACCCTTGCCATTACGTTAAAAGTAGGGGCTATGTTAGAGAAAAACAGAGATTTCAAAGTAATATATACCCGTAAAATTGACGAATATCCTTCTCTTTCCGACAGAACCAACCTGGCGAACAGGAGTAAAGCAGACCTTTTTATCTCTATCCACTGTAATTCTTCCCAAAGACCTACAGCTTACGGTACAGAAACATATGTGCAGGGACCTAACCAGAATAATGAAAATCTTGAGGTGGCCAAAAGAGAAAATGACGTGATTTTCCTGGACGAAAAAGATAAGCAGACCTTCGGTTCCTATAACCCTGATTCTCCGGAATCATTAATTGCCCTGAAACTTCAGCAGAGTAAATATCTGGAATCAAGTCTTCTTTTGGGAGGATTAGTAGAAGACAACTTCGTGAATAAGGATAAGAGATCCTCAAGAGGAGTTTTCCAGAAAAACCTTCACGTTCTCCGTATGAATGCCATGCCTTCTGTACTGATAGAAACAGGCTTTATCAACCATCCGGAAGAAAGCCATTATATTGCTTCAGATAAAGGACAGACCGAGATTGCAGAAAGTATCTACAACGCGATTATTGATTATAAAAAAGCAGTCGACAGAAAATCCGGAGGTTCCTTTGCGGTAAAGAAACCTGAACCTGAGAAGCCGGCAGAAGTTCCTCTGAAAAATGATTTCAGAATCTTACTGATGAGTTCGCCAGTGAAATACAATGAAAATGATCCAGCCCTGAAAGGCCTTAATTATATTCTTACGCTTAAAGAAAACGGACAGTACAAGTATTACTACGCTGTAACGAACATGGCTTCTGTGAAAGATATCAATCTTAAAACAGCCAAGGATGCAGGGTTCAGAAATGCTTTTGCCGTAGGTTTCATGCCTAATCAAAGGATAAACATGGGGTATTATACGATAGAAGTATATTCCGGTGATAAGCTGAACGGTAATTCTTACATTCTTCAGAACCTGAAAGATGTGGAAAGAGAGAAAGACAGTGGTGTATTCTATTACACTTATGGAAAGGTTTACACGCTGGAAGATGCTGTGAAACTTCAAAAAGAGCTTGAAGCTAAAGGCATCAAAAACACCGTGATACAGAAAGTCTATAAATAATTTAAAAGAATAATTTTGAGGTTAAAGAGTTAATTATTACCTTTGCAACCTCAAAATTTGGCCTATTCGTCTAGTGGTCAGGACTCAAGATTTTCATTCTTGCAACAGGGGTTCGATTCCCCTATAGGCTACAAAAAAACAATCCCTGATCAGTAAGATTCAGGGATTTTTTATAATATATCCTATGACCTAATTTCCTGAATGGTTTTCCCTCCCCATTGATCCATTGCTTCTAAAACGGGCAAAAGACCTTTTCCAAATTCTGTTAACTGATACTCGACACGTAATGGAATTTCATCAAAAATCTCTTTCCGGATCACTCCATCCGATTCTAATTCAGCAATTGTATCCGAAAGCATTTTGTCACTAATATAAGGGAGTACTTTCTTCAATTGATTAAATCTAATGATACCCTCATTAATTTTCCAAAGTACTGCAGGCTTCCAGCGCTTTCCAATAAATCTAAGGGTGGTTATAAAAGGGCAGTTGAATTCTAAAAATCTTTCGTTTTCAAAGTTTGTAGATGCTTTTTTTCTCATACTTACTTTTTTATTAGTTGCTCACCATTTGGTTATTACTATGCAAATATACAATTTTGCTGTACAATTAAATAAAATAGTATGAACATCAGTTTTATTGGTGCAGGAAATGTAGCATCAAATCTTGGGGGATTATTTGTAAAATCCGGGTATCTTGTAAAGTATGGAACTCCTCGTCCAAAT
The DNA here is from genome assembly GCF_900108365.1 of Chryseobacterium culicis. Lineage (GTDB taxonomy): Bacteria > Bacteroidota > Bacteroidia > Flavobacteriales > Weeksellaceae > Chryseobacterium > Chryseobacterium culicis. The sequence goes on from NZ_FNWQ01000003.1 coordinate 132,454, forward strand.
GGAGACCAGCTATCTGTTGCAGAGGCTTGTGAATGGGGAGACATTGTCTGTTTTGCGATTCCGTATTTCGCAATGGATGAAGTTCTCACAACAAATAAAAGCAGATTGAAAGGCAAGATTGTAATAGACATTACTAACGCCATTAATCCCGAAGATTGGTCGCCCATCTTTTTAGGAGACGACAGCAGCGGGGAACAAACCGCCCGTCTTCTGCCTGAAAGCAAAGTAGTAAAAGCATTCAATACCATTTTCGCAGATGTTATGACAACTGAGAAACAATCAATAGGCGGACATAAGTTAACTGCATTAATTGCATCCGACGATTCGGAAGCAGCTGGTATTATAAAAACTCTTGCGGACAATATTGGTTTTGAGGGAATGATCGTGGGCGGCATCAAAAACGCAAGATACCTCGAAGCTATTGCTCATCTAAACATTGCAATTGCTACAGCGGGTAGAGGAACAGATACAGGCTTTGCTTATTTACAACGGAAATCATAATAAGGAAGCTTTTCCTTTTTCAGGAAACATTTGATAAGAAGGAAAACATACCGTAACCAGATTTTAGAATATTCTGAGTGGATAAGCCAATGGCTTACATGATCCATGTCTGAAAAAAGGCAGACCATTATCTCATCACTTTGACCGGAAAAGTGGTGAGATATATTCATTTTTATCTTTAAACTTTCCGATTTACAATGAGCATCGAATCAAAAATAAATATTCCTAACGTATTAATTATCTGCACTAATTACACCAAAACACTAAAGCAATTGTACGAGAAATAAACAGCCGTACTGTTTTATTTTATTTTAAATCCCGATTCCGTTTTCCTTATATGTGACAAAAGCATTATATTTGCAAAAATTTTTAACCATAATTGATCTCACAAATATGGTCACACCGATGAAAAATATTATTTATTAATCATGTTTGTAGTTGTCTACAGGCTATCAAATTTTATATCATGCCGGATTTAAAAATACAAGAAGCACAATTGCTTTTTAAGAAAATCCACTCTAACCCAAAAAGTTATGATTTAAAAATCAATGAAGACGGGATTACAGGCAAAGATGATAAAATCAGTTTCAGGCTTTACCGGACTGGAGAAAGGGTTGCTTTTGAAGTAACAATTGACGAACTCACTTTCACCAACACTACTGGGGAATGGAACAATGCACTGATCATGCTCGGAAATACGATCAAAAAAATAGATAAAGAACAGGAAAATTTAAAAATAGAACAAGCAATAGATAAGCTTAGAAAGTACCTTTCAGAAGAAAATTAAAATTTTTGAAAATAAATTTGGTAGTTTTAAAAAAAGTTTATAGTTTTGCACTCACATTTAAACGATATGGCAAATCATAAATCAGCACTAAAGAGAATCAGACAAAACGAAACTAGAAGACTTCGTAACAGATATTACCACAAGACTGCTAGAACAGCTTTAAAAGCTTTAAGAAATGAAGAGAACAAAGCTGCTGCTACAGAACAACTGCCAAAAGTTATCGCTTTATTGGATAAATTAGCTAAGAAAAACATTATCCACAAGAACAAAGCTGCTAACTTGAAAAGCAAATTGACAAAGCACGTTAATAAATTAGCGTAATAATATAGCTGGCCCGTTCGTCTATCGGTTAGGACCTCAGATTTTCATTCTGGTAAGAGGGGTTCGATTCCCCTACGGGCTACTTACATCTTATAAGACCACTGTAACAACGGTGGTTTTATAAAGATCACTGTAGAAAAAGCTATATTTAAATAAATCTAACCGGCCCGTTCGTCTATCGGTTAGGACCTCAGATTTTCATTCTGGTAAGAGGGGTTCGATTCCCCTACGGGCTACATTAAGAGTTGATACTTATAAAAACAAAATCTAACACATTACTTCGGTAATGGAAGATAGAGGGCCCGTTCGTCTATCGGTTAGGACCTCAGATTTTCATTCTGGTAAGAGGGGTTCGATTCCCCTACGGGCTACAAAAGGACTTTTTCGAAAGTCCTTTTTTTTGTTTCTATATTTCTAATTTCTGCCTGGCAGTCTAACTAATATATCCTTTTGCTATGCTTTTACTGAAGCAGGACAAGAATTATTAGCACTTAGGCTTCATTTAAAGGGAAAAAATTCTCTCCTACCCTTTCTTATTCCATCTTTATTCTTCAGAGCTTATTTTTTGATTAAAATAAATAACCAAGGAAAAATGGCAAGTCCGTGATCAAATCATATTAAATTTTCATTAAAAATATCACCAATAATGGAAATATTATTTTTTCATTGTCCTTTTAATCCTTAAATTTGGCTAAAACTATTAATTCAAAAAATATATAACATGAAAATTAATTTACCTCTGGGAAAAAAATTCTCTTTCAAGGCTGGATGTATGGCTTTATTCCTGTTTTCATCCACCACTTTATCTTTTGCACAAAACAGAATTTATGCACACGCTCAAAGTTCAGGAGTATTTGGAGTAGCCTGCCTTGGATGCCGTGTAGACAATCCACAGAATGCTGTTGGATTCAATGAGGATGATTACTCAACAATGGTTCTTGGAACAGCTTTACTGGGAGGAATTCAGCAGACACTGACTTTCCCTGACTTGAGGGCAGACACCAGGCTTGTGGTAGGAATCGGAACAGACAACATCCCGTTATCCGTACAATTACTAAGTGGAGTAACCCTTGAAACCATGAACGGAGGAACCTCTAATGACGACCGCAGAACGATAGATGTAAGCCTCCTTAAGCTGGGGGCAACTCCAAACAGAGGAACTGTAGAGTTTAAGCCAGCAAAGCCTTATGATGGAATAAGAATCGGTTTAACCGGAGGAGTATTAAGCCTTGGAGGCGGATTCAGAATTTATTATGCTTACCAGGATCCGTTAGCAAGTATTATGGCTCACAGCCAGAACGGACAGGTAACTCTTGGAGGAAACGTTCCTGTAGAAGGTTCCGAGATTACTTTGTATAACACTTCTGGCAAGGAAGTATTCCGATCTACAGTCAATTCTAATACTTTTGAACCTAAACAGCCTGAAGGGATTTACATCATGAATGTACAAACCAGGGAAGGTAAAACATATTCTAAAAAGATTATGATAAAATAAGTAAACTATAAAGTAATAGTACGGCAGATTCATAAAGGTCTGCCGTATTTTTTTGCATTCGTTTTCAGGTGAATATAAAAAACACTTATTAAAAATAACAAAATCATAATTATAAATATCAATAAATTATTAACAAATCACATAATTATGAAATAAATTAAGTAACATAATCTTTTTATTTATAAATTTACATAAAGCTAAAAAAACCAAAATTTTCTACATATGAAAACTTATTTATTACTTCGCCAACGCACTATGAGAGCAGCGATTTTGGCATCATTCCTATTTTTAACGAGCGCAATGTCCTCAGCACAGATTGTAAAAACCTACGCAAGCAGCCAAACCAACCAGGTACTTGGTGTATGCTTAGGCTGCGGTGTCTTGAATCCTCAAAATGCAGTAGGAAGCAATGAGAACGACTACTCTACTCTGCAGGTTTCTGTGGGCCTTCTGGCAAGAACCGAACAGACGCTAATCTTCCCTACCACTAACATCGCGAACAATACCAACAAGCTTGTTCTCGCGATTGGATCAAACGGGACTCCTCTTTCTGCTCAGTTATTAGGAGGTGTATCTATCGAAACATTTAATGGAGATGTTTCCAATAACGATTATCAGAGCCTTTCTACAAAGCTTATCAAACTGGGAGATACAGATCCGAGCAAAGGTGAAATTGAGATGACTATGAACATTCCATTCGACCGCATCAAAATTAATGTGAATTCAGGATTATTAAATATCGGTGGGGAGCTTAGAGTCTATTATGCTTACCAATACAAAGATCCATTCATCAATTTTATGGCTCACAGCCAGGACGGATTGTTTACTCTTGACAAAAATGTTGCGGCAGAGGGTTCAGAGGTTACTTTAACCAATACTTCAGGAAAAGAGGTATTCCGTTCCAAGCTTACTTCCCATACTTTTAACACCCAACAGCCACAAGGAGTATACATCATGAAACTTCAGACAAAAGAAGGGAAAACGTACTCTAAGAAGGTGATCATCAAATAGAAACGATATATAGCAAATCAAACCCGGCAAGCCTTTTAGGCTTGCCGGGTTTTTTATAGAATTCATTTCAGCAATCTTATCATTTTGAATCTCTTCTTTCAAATCATAAAAAAATCCTGACCAAAGCTGGCCAGGATCAGATTAACAAGATTACGATCTAAACCGTATTAGTTTTTAATTACTTTTTGCTGATATACCGCTTTATCTGTAACTGCTTTCAAAATGTAGATACCTTTTGGAAGTGCACTTACATTGATCTGTCCGTTGTTCAGCTGTACATTGACTGCTCTTCCTGAAGCATCGTACATAGAAACATTCTGAATTTTTTCCTGTGTTTTGATGGTAAGGAAGTCAACAACAGGATTTGGATAAACACCAAATTCCAGTTTTTTCACCTCAGCAGTGGCTAATGTTGAAGCCGTAGTGTTTACGGTAATAGTCTTTTCTACCAGTTTTCCATTGGAGTTAAATCCGATCACGATATCGGAGGTTCCAGTCGTAAGAGGGGTAAGAACTAATTCGTCATTATTATTGATAGAGACAGAAACGGCTGTAGGATTGCTGTTTGATTTTATGGATTTCACTACAGACACAGCCATATTATCTGCATCAGAAACGATTGATTTCAGATCAATTGCCGTTGTACTTCCCGCGGTAATCTGTGAAGGAAGAACATTGCTTACAACAGGAACTGAATTGTTTGTAAATACCGTTAGTGACGGGAACCAATAGTAATCATTTAATGTTTTGGTATTGATAAGCGCTCCGGTCATATCGTAGGTATGAATCCAGTTTTTCTGGTAGTGTGCTCCGTATCCGCTTTCTGTGGTATTCAGAACCAATTCCCCTGTAACCGGGTTTACACGAAGTGCAGCACCGTAAGGAATCTGTTTAAACTGTCCTGTTTGACCAGGAATGACAGCGAAGTTTTCGTTGAATGTCTTTGTGGTTACATCAAATCTTACAATCTGTGTTCCTGAGCTAAAGCTGTTTATTGAATTGATCCAGTATAGTGCATTTTCTTTATTGCTCGCTGAAAATCTTCCTGCATTCCAGGCTCCCCAGTCACCAAAGTATTTTGTTGTCGGGATATTATAAATCTGCGTAGCAAAAGTAGTAGGATTAATGCTGATCAGTTTTTGATCCTGAATGCCCCATACACTTCCGTCCTTAGCCTGGGCAACGGAGTAGAAACCTCCGGCGATAGTGGTTACAACTGTATCTGTAGCAGGGTCAATTACTAAAATACCTGCTCCCTGCTTCACTGCAAACACATATTGAGAGGTACGGATCATGTTTCCGATCTGTCCGGTTCCGCCTGTTCCGGCAATCAGAGTACCTACCTGTAAATTGTCAATATTGAACAGAACGATTCCTGTAGAAGTTCCAATGTATCCTTTGTGCTCATTTACGCCCACAAACGATCTTCCGTCACCACCTCCGATGTTGTTGAATCCAGCAATTTTCTGCATGGTCTGTGCATTCGCTACAACAAGTCTTCCTCCCGGAGTATATTGGGTATCTCCTCCGTCGGCGGCCTGTTTTGACACAAAATAAAATTTATCTCCGTAGATCGTTCCGTATTGTGTAGTCGCTCCGAAAGCCTGATTATTGTTGGCATTACTGTATACTCTATAATTGATCTGACCATTATTGTCAATGAAATTCACAGAACCGTTGGTATGGCCAAACCATTCTTCGTTCACCATGAAATAACCATTCGTAAAGTTAGTAGAAGCTACATAGGGTGAAACCGGAGTAAGTGTAGAAGAAACTGGAGTTTCATTAAATCCTACATTAAAGTTCCAGACATCCCATGAACCGTTTTCCAATACCCGTGAAGAAGCTCCTACGTTAGAATATCCAAAGTCAGCATCAGCAGGATTCTTTACCCAATAGGCCCAATATCCGTTCACAGTCCATCCGGATTGCCAGTGATCGTTGGCAGCATCTACAATGGTATAGCTGTCAAAATCATAAGCGTTGGTATTCACAAAACCATTCACCGGATATAACGGATAAGTAGTATTTCCGCTTTTGATCAGTGCGTTGGTGTTCTGCCCGTTAAGATCAAACCCTATTCCGCCGACTGCTGATCCAAACTGGGTTCCCTGATACAGCAAAGTATAGAGTCTGTGGTCTGCTTTAGCAATCGCTTTCAGCATATCTTCCCCTGTGGCATTTCCGTCCCACTTGAATCCCCAGACCATAGCATCCGGATTTTTACTGTCGTTCCACTGTACTACGAAAGCAGCCTGATTGGCTCCCGATCCTACCCAATACTGAATATCAGAAAAGCTGATTGCAGTGGTATTAAGCTTACTGGTCCCTGAAATATCATTTCTGGGCACTCCCTGGACTTTTATCTGTGCATTTGACAGGCATGCAAACAGAAAAAGCATGATAAAAAGATAAAACTTTTTCATTTTTTATAAATTTAAATTAGATTGAATTATTATTTGAAATGTAAATCATAAGCTCCCGCTACTTCTGTAGAAACTTCTCCCAGCCATCCCGCTTCCTGATTAACTCCTGTATAGATCTTCATAAAATCGACCCCGGGAAGCTTCACATATTTTCCGTTTCTGTCTACCGCCCATGAAATATCAATATTGGAAGCCTCATCTGTATTCGGAGCATTATCTGCATACCCGTACTCGTAGGATTTTCCTACCCAATAGGATCCGTCTCCGCTCTGATCCACAAAATTATTGGCCAGCCTGGTTCCTGAGAAGCTGTACGATGGCTCTGTAAACCATAAAGGATAGTAGCTTTGCACGTGAAAAGTATTTTTTGTTTTAAAGCCCTGATTTCCCAGATTGTCATTCCATTTTATATATTCTACATCGGTCTGCCAGAATTCAGTTCCGGGTACCGGGGTTTTATTTTCATCAGGCTTATGATAGGTGATGCTGTAGTCTTTTATTGTGGTGTTTTTGAAATATTCACTGCCGGCAATTTCATACCATTCATCAGTATCGGGTTTACCGTTTTTGTTTCGGTCATAGGCTACCATAATAATTCCCGGCTCACATGATCCTGAACGTTGGTCAGCAGCATCATTTCCAAAGAATGCATTTCCCAGCACTTTAAAATCACGCCCATTGAGATTGGGAATGGTATGGTCAAAGCCAAAAACCACGTATCCTCCATATCCTCCCAGACTGATCATGGTAGAATTTCCTCCCACCAGAGATTCATTGGCTTTCTGAAGCATAGCAGCGCTGGTATTTCCTGGCAAATATTCGGGTATTTCGTTCATAAACTGTCCTATTGCCGGCCGGAACTCCAGGACTTTGGAAATGTATTTGCTGTAAGGTGTTTTTTCTTTGGTAACGATGATTTTGGAATGAAAAACCTGTTCGTTTCCTTTATTGCTAATCTTTAAGGTTAAAGGGTACGCATCGGCTTTTGGGCTGATAAATTCAAGTTCTGCATTTTGAGAGATAATGGAATCATTAATACTCCACACAACCGATCCGGAAGCATGAGTAGGAATACTCAGCACCTTGAAACGCTCAATGGTATAGGAATCATCGAGGCCGTTGAATGTAAACTCTTCATCATCATCATGTTTACAGGCTATGACACTCATCAGGAAACATGATAAAATTCCCGTTTTCAAATAAGTAAAGGTATTTCTGTTCATTTCTTAAAGTTGGGTTATTTGTATAAAAAAGCGAAGTGGGCTGGGATATTTCCGCCTTCTGTTTTCCATTTGAAGTGCCCGTTTTTATCAAAGCAATAGACAAATCCCATTGATACATAATTTCTGGCATCTGTCATATAAATATCTTCCGTAATAGGATTTACTGCAATTCCGTAAGGAGTTTTAATGGCATCTTCATACTCTTTATCAAAAATTCTGTTGGCGATGATCTCTTCTGTTTTTACGTCAATCATTCCAAATGATTTTTTATAGCTGTGGGTATTGTAATTGAATTCATTGCCGTAGAAATAGAGTTTATCATTCACGATGGTCATTTCGCTCACAGAGAGATTGAAATTTTTCTTCACGCTTCCGGTAGCTGCATCTATTAAATAAAGACTGGAAGGGATATTATAATAATCTCCTCTTGATGTTACATACAGATCTCCGTAATTGTCTTTTTTAAGATGATGAAGATTGATGGCAACTTCTATTTTTTTGATTTCCGTAAAAGTGTTCAGGTCAACGACGGAAATGGTATTGTCATAATCGGGAGCTTTATATCCTCCGGAATTGGCCACAAATAGCTTATTTCCTACAATCTCTATTTCTTCAGGCTGATATCCTACTACTGCTTCACGCTGGATGGAAAGAGATGTTGTATCAATTTCCACTACTTTTCCTTTTGGCGCTTTCGGGTTGATCGCTACAGGGCCGGCATAGCTGCTGGCATAAGCTTTTCCCCCTTTAAAGGCTAAATACCTGCAGTTTTGTAACGGAATGGAAGTAATACGCTTCGCGGTTTTGGCGTCCAGTACTTCAATCTTATTGGAAACATTGACCACGATATAGAGTTTGCTCCCATATACTTTAATATCATTTCCCACATCTCCCAGTTCTTTAACCACATTGGGATTAATTTCTGCGTAGATGTTCCGGAAATAGGTTCCTTTGGTGTAATCAAAAAAATCCAGGGTGCATTTATTACTTCCCATATTTCCTTCATTCAGCATATAAAAACCTTTTATAGCCGTGTTTTCTGAGGGAAGACCTTCTACCACTTCCTGACGGACGATAATATCATCCGTACGGCATGATGTAAGAAAAGCTAAGACAAGGAATAAAAAATAGAAGTTTAGTTTTCTCATAGGGTGAAGTTTAGAATAAGTTTAAAGTTTCTTCCGGGCATTGGATAATTAATGACAACATCATAATACTGATTGAAAATATTATTCATCTCGAGGCTTACCTTGAACTGATGATTCGCCCAGTTGAATTTTTTCTGAACGGACAGATCGTGGGTATACCAGGGCTGCACATAATTGTACTGAATATTGTCCTGGTTCACATCATATCTTTCTCCTACATACATTGCACTGTAGTTGAAGCTCCAGTCTTTATAATCAGCCATCAGGCTGAAAGAGCCGCTATGCCATGGGGTGTAGGGAATCTGATTGCGGTAGAAGGTGTCTTCAGGATCGCTCATGTCTCTTGCACTCTGATAAGTGTAGGAAAGCAGCGGTCTGAGAGTAACTTTTCCCAGCTGAAACTCAGTCTGCACATTTACATCAGCACCTATAATCTCAACCATTCCAAGATTCATCATCAGCCATCGGAACATGCTTCCGTTAGGAGCTGCTACAATTTTGTCCTGTACTTTATTGTAATATCCGTCTGCTTTAGCATAAAAGGTTTTAAAGAAACGGTTGGTATAATTCTTCTGATAAGTAAATCCTACATCATACTGACTGGTGAATTCCGGTTTCAGGTACGTGTTTCCGATATTCGTGTAATACAGGTCATTAAAGGTTGGAAGCCTGAAAATTCTTTTATAAAAAGCTCTCAGAGTAAGTTCCGGAATGATTTCCGGCTGATAGCTCATAAATACAGCAGGGGTCCACTCTCTGGCATCTCCCGGTCTTTTGTTTTTTCTCACTTCCTCGAATGTAAAAGTTCCCAAAAGGCTTCCAAGAATTTTGAACCTGTTCCACTGGTATGTTGTTGCCAGTGCTACCAATGTGGTGTAACGCGTAGGATAAGAAAAGTTATCCAGATTGGCGTCTAAATTATTGTATTGAAAATCTCCGCTTAGACTGACATCCCAATCGGGCGTGATTGAATAGATATTGGATGATGAGAGATAAAGTTCTCTTTGAATATATGTATTATCCGTATGAATGATAGACTGCGAACGAACCGTGTCTATAAAATGGGTATAATCGTAGGCAAATTTTGCTTTCAGCTGGGTTTCAAATTTCGGGAACAGTTTTTTCCTCAGATTGGCCTGCACAAAATAATTTTCATCGGAAAGTCTTGCTCCTCTTCCTCCGAAACGTCCATTGACAATGGGTGCCGGCATTCCACGGTCTGAAATATATCCGTATCCTCTTATATTCCAGCTTCCGTTATTCAGAGTTCCATTGAGAGAGGTTTCAAAACGTTTTGCTTTGATATCTGAATCCTGTCTCTTTGCAATGGTATCATACGCCTGCTGGCCATCAGGATATTTCTTTGCATACCGAAATCTGTAAATTCCGTCACTCTGCATAAACTCTCCGCTGAAGCTGGCAGAAACTCTGTCTGAAATCTTGTGTTCCAGACGGAATGACGGATTGAAAAGATCAATGGATGCACTTTTTGCTCTTATAACCAAATTGGTTTTTCTTGTTCCTTTAAACACAGGAGTTTTTGGCTGTAAATAGATAGATCCTGAGGATCCGAAGTCTTTTGCCGGTTGAAAAATTTCACTTTTCTGGCCGTTATACAATGATATTTCTTCCAGATCGTCCAAAGAGTACCTTCCCAGGTCTACCAGTCCGTTTTGAGCATTCCCCAGTTGAATTCCATCATAGAAAACACCTACATGCTGGCTTCCCATACTTCTGATATTAATGGTTTTTAAACCTCCCAATCCTCCATAGTCTTTGATCTGCACTCCTGAAAAATACCTCAGTGCATCTGCAACAGATTGACTGTTCAGTCTTTCCAGCTGTTCTCCCTGCAGGGTTTGTGCAGGAAGGATTTCTTTAAAATTCTTTTTGTAAAGATTAATTCCTTTAATGGTCTCTTCTTTAAGACTGTCTTTTTTCTTAGTTTGGGAAGACAAAAGTTGAGATGTGATCACCAGTATTGTGAAAACAGCTTTTTGAAGTGTCGAAGTAGTTAGTTTTGCCGCCATTAGCTCATTTAGTATCATGAAGACGCTAATGGATATAAGAATACAACGACAAAGCACAGCGGTCACTGCACAGAATCATTGATGTCCTAAGCTTTATTCCACGAAAGCGTCAAACGATTATTTATCTGGCAGGTCTTCTGACTTACTCCATTTTTGAAATCCTTCCCATTAAAAAACAGTGGATATATTCTTCAAAAACTTTGGTGTGGAGCTTACAGCAGCGGGTCTGTTCCGGATTCTCACCGGATTCCCTTTTAAGAGCTTTTTACGGCTCACCAAATTCCGGCAAAGATAAAAAATTATTCCTAACCCCCAACTAAAATCATGATTTATAAACAATTAAAGCTCCCGAAGGAGCTTTAACATGACTGCAATAAGGGTTTCACTTTAGATCCCAATATTCAGAAAAATACTGAATCTCGATTTGGCTTCAATATCTCCGCCTGCCAGATGCGTATACACAGGAAGCATGAGTTCACTTCCCAGGCTCAGCTTTTTATAAGAGGCTTCAAATCCCAGTTTCCCGTACAAAGCACTTCCTGCGGTATTGGGCAGTGCTTCATCAAATTGTTTATTCTGGGCATATACTTCTCCCTGAATCCCCGTTTTTACAGAAAAAATAGATTTTTCACTTCCTGCAACCTGATAAAAGCCTGTTGCTGCATAATTCCATTGATTTCCAAAGCGGTAGTTTTTCTTATTCTCCGTTTTAACCGTGTAATCTGTATTAACCAATACGGCTACTTTATTTTTCTGAAATTTATAATTTAAAGCGGCCTGATAGTCCCAGCTTCCGGTTCCCAGCTGAAAGCTCGGATTAACACCCGATGCACCTTTTTCATCAAATTTCCCTAGCGGAATTTTCACGCCTAAACCACCGCTCAGGTGGTGAAAATTATCTTCAGAGCTCATCAGCTGGTAAATTCCCATCAGGTTCAGGTCTCCTATTCCATTGATTTTGATATCTCCCTGCAGGGTTTTCTTCTCATGGAAATGGAAGGGCAGGCTTGCATAAACGCTCAGCTTTTTTGTCAGTGGAATTTTTCCCCAAAGCTGAAGGGTATTGAAATACTGATCCTGTGTAAGGTCTTTAACGAATAAATTTTCCTTGGCTTTATAATGCTGGGCAAAGTATTTGATTCCGATAAACTGTGGGTTCAGCAAAGACTCAAACCCTGAAGATCCGTTTCCTGCCGCACAGCCGCACGCATCACAATCATCATCAAAATCTACTCTGCTCAAGGTTTCCGGAGCAGTATACGCACTGTCTCTGATGGCCTTTGCCTGAATCTGGCCCGTTAAGGCTAAACTTAGTATCACTATAATCTTCTTCATGTTGTCTATCAATTATTCTGCAAATTTTGGATTGGATATAAAATTTTTGTCTGATAATGTCTTCAGGAATGCGATGATCGACTGCTTTTCCTGACTGTTCATGGCAATTCCCACATGTCCGTTTTGTTTCAGCTGCGGATCAAGATTGTCATTATCTTCTACCTGATCCGAATAGAAATTAAGCACTGCCTCCAGGGTGTAAAACCTTCCGTCATGCATGTAAGGAGCGGTATATTCTACATTTCTCAGACTTGGAACCCGGAATTTCATCCAGTCTGCCTGATTAAGGGTCACTCTATAGCGTCCGGCATCCTTGAATTCTGTGCTGTAATACATTCCTGTGTTTCTAAAGCTTTGATCAGTGAACAGTTCTCCACTATGACAGGATGCGCATTTCTGTCCGAACAAAGCCATTCCCTGGGATTCTGCTGAAGTTAACTGTTCCTTTCCCTGTCTGAATCTGTCATACTTTGAATCTGCAGAAATTAAAGAAGCCATAAACTGTGATAATGCTTTCAGAATTCTTTCTCCGGTAATGGTTTCATCTCCATAGGCTTCTCTGAAGAGTTTTTTATACTTCTGGTCATCTTTTATCTTTGAAATAGCTTCCGGTATCGAGCTGTCCATTTCATTAACGTCTGTAATGGGGCTAATGGGCTGATCATTAAGATTGTGAATGACACCATCCCACATATATCTTTTTAAAAAAGCCATATTCTGTATGGGTGGTGCATTTCTGATTCCGATTCTGTCGTCAACACCGTGGCTTACGGTATGCCCGTGATGGGTAAAGGCATTTTCCTGAATATGACAGAAACCGCATGAAATGGTATTGTTTCTTGAAAGTCTTCCTTCATAAAATAATTTCCGTCCCAGTTCCACTCCGTTTTTTGTTACTGGATTAGCTGCTTTATCAAAAGTCATTTCAGGAAAATAAGAAGGAAACTGCAGATTGTAAGCTTCATCTTTTTCCAGCGGCTGAATCACCTCATCAGAACAGGAAATACAACTCAACAGAAATATCAGCAGAACCAATATCGTTTTAACAAAAAAATTAATCATTGTGAACGTGATCTACTTTAAACATTTTTGTAAGGTTGTTGGTAACATCTGCCAGGTGCTGGTTGGAGCCCATCAACATGTCATTGGCCGTTGTAAGTGTAAGCGGTTGGTCTCCACTCAGAAACTGGTTCAGATCTGCAAGAATATGAACAGAAGGACGGATTTGCCCCGTTACTCTTGCTGTTGTCGGTAGGTTTAATGTGATTTCACGGTAAAGATCCGCGGTATTATTGGCTGCCGTATTTCCCATATTTCCGGTATGGTTCATAAATTCTTTAGATGGCGTATCCGAGCCATATTTTCCTTCCAGTTTCACGAAGATATAACCGGCTGCCCATGACCAAGACATTCCTTTCTGCTTGGCTTTTGTCCAGAATTCTGCCTGTCCGTCCTGTCCTAATAAATAGGCTTTCTGGCTGATTCCCAACCCAAATTTTATTTTCTTATAATTGTTTTTTGGGATGCCATCCAGATTGAGATAGATAATTCCGGCAACCGCATCTGCCTGATCTACGATGAAAGCGCCTTTATCAGGATTGTTTTCATTGTATTTAAATTCGTTTCCGTTCTCGTCTATCAGGGAGATGTTACTGATGACGTATTTCAAGGCAGAAAAATTATGTTTCTGTCCGTTTGAAGAGGTCTGAACCGTTTGATTCAAAACAATATCTCCTACATTATTAAATCCGTTTTCAAATTTGATCTGAAGTTTTCCGTAGGTGGTATCCTGCGGATTTTCGTTATCCCTGCTGCTTTCACAGGCTACGAAAGAGAATAAAGTAAAGGCAATAAAGAATGGTGATAACAATTGAGAAATTTTCATTGTTGATTTTTTTAAGTTGAATTTTAGTTGAATTGCTGTAACCGCTTATTTTCTTCATAAAAGGCACAAAAATCCTTCACTTAACTCATTTAAGTGTTGTATTATTTGCACAAAAAGCATGACTAAGCGGCTTAAAAACTTTTGATTTTTAACTGACAGCTTTTACCACTTTTATGGGTAAGATTGTGATTGTTAACTTAAAAAACCGGTGGTTTGAAAATGTGGGTAAGAAACAGAAAAGAATAGGCTGTTTCATAGGTAAAATTGAAATTGAAAAACGGTCGTTTTTCAGGAGTGCGGATCTCTGTGGTTTCCGGCAGAATGTAGATATCAAGGATTTTCTGTCCTGAATTTTTGAGTTTCTGAAAAGGTGAAGATTCTGAATCATTCGTTTTGGCCAGTTCTTTACTCAGGTAACATTTTCCGTTACAGTGAATTTCCGGCCTGTTTTTATTGATACAGAGAACTTTTACGATGTAATCATAATTTACAGCATACTCTACCAATGGTACCAAAGGCCTTAGCACCATATAAAAAGTAAAAAGTATGCTGTAAAATAATTTCATCAGATTATTTCTTGCTTACAGCTTCGTCATATCTTCTGCTGATTTCTTTCCAGTTGGTAACATTCCAGATGGCGCTGAGATAATCTGCTCTTTTATTCTGATATTTTAAATAATAAGCGTGTTCCCAGACATCAATTCCGAAGATAGGTGTTCCTTTTTCTTCCACTACATCCATCAGAGGATTGTCCTGGTTAGGAGTAGAAGAAACGAACAGTTTTCCGCTTTTATCCACAGAAAGCCAGGCCCATCCTGATCCGAAACGGTCTGCTCCGGCTTTCGCCATCTTTTCTTTAAAAGCATCCATGCTTCCAAAGGTTTCATTAATTGCCTTGGCCAGCTTTGCTGAAGGCTGTGTATTTTTCTGAGGCGTAAGAACAGTCCAGAACAGCTCGTGGTTGTAATGTCCTCCTGCATTATTTCTCACTGCGGCTGGCAGTTTTGAAACATTGGAAAGAATCTGAAACAACGTTTCTTTTTCCTGGGGAGTTCCTGCAATTGCTTTATTCAGGTTGGCTACATAGGCTGCTGCATGTTTTGAATAATGAATTTCCATGGTCTGGGCATCAATATTCCCTTCCAAAGCATTATAAGCATAAGGCAGAGGTGTCTGCTTAAACTGAGCCAATGCAAACTGAGCCGCGAAAACTGCACTTAAGGCAGCTATTTTCATAATCTTCATAACGTTTTTGTTTATGGTTGAACAATATTTTCTATCAGGCTGGAAGATGGGAGATGGAGGATGGAAGCCATTAATGTCATAACATAACTTCTTCATCTCTATCTCAAAAATCGCCGGTACTTCAACGTCTGGAATAACTTCCTGCTTCAAACATCCAGCTTCCCACTTCCCTATTTCAATAATTTCTTAATATCCTCAATCAGGATTTCTCTGTCCGGGTGGTATTTTCCGTTTAGCCTTGGGTTTTTCCCTTCCGGATCATCATAGTTTAATCCTGAATAATAGAGAATGGGCATATTTTCTTTATTATACCTGCAGCGGATATTTCCCTCCTTATCAACCAGGGCAATCATTCCGCTGTGGTTCAGGCTTTCTCCTTCATCTTCCTTATCCCCAACGTAGATATTAAATTGATCTGCAAGATCACCAATATAGGTGCGGTCTCCGGTCAGGAAATGCCAGTTTGGGGACTTTGCCCCTATTCTCTCTGCATGTTCTTTCAGGGCTGCGGGAGTATCATTTTCCGGATCAATACTGATGGAGATGATCCCGAAACCGGGATCATTAACCTGGTTCTGAATAGCCTTCATATTGGTATTCATTACCGGGCATATGGTAGGGCATCTGCTGAAGAAAAACTCTACGAGATATACTTTTCCCAACATATCTTTATTGGTGATTTTTTTACCGTTCTGATCGGTAAGCTCAAAATCCGGAACTTTCATTACGGTATAGAGGTTCTTTTTAAAATACCCCATTCCTACCCCGATTCCCAGAAAAAGCAATGCAAATACCGCAATAGGTATGATCACTTTACTTTTATTATTGGTCTTTTTATTTTTGGGCATATTTCTCGGGACTTTTTTTGAATTCACCTTTGCAGGAGACACTGCAAAAACCGTACGTTTTATTTTTATACACCGCGGTATCTTTAACAGATCCGGCGGTTTTCATATGACAGACGGGATCTATTTCATTCACCACCTTTACGTTTTCCATATTTTTTCCGGAAGAGTCCATATGGCTTGCATGCTTTACCTGTGGGGTTTCTTTGGCACACGACAGTAATGATATTGACAGCATGGCAGTCAAAATAATAGGAGATTTCATTTTAATGTTAAATTGAAATTAATAATGTTAAATTAAGTTATGATACAATACACAGTCTAAAAACACAGCATTCACTTTATGAAAAAGTGTCTCTGTAAGTCTTAAAAAAGTCCAATTGTATCCTAATAGCTCATTGATAAAAGCTGCGGGAACCTTTATTATTCAACTAAAAATATAGTTTATCGAAAAATTAAGCTAATGGCGGATGGAATATTCTTGAAAAATATTCTGAGGAATGCGAATTAAAGTAACTGGAATCCGGAATTTCGGAAAAGGATTCCGGGTTAAAATGAGAGATGAAAGAAAGGATGTCATGAGAAACAAAAACATCCAGCCCTGCGATCTTTATGGTTGGAGAGCTACTGGACTGTTTTTCGGTTTTCGCCAGCTCTTTTTCCACATAGCATTTTCCTTTACATGTTGATTGAGGTACATTTCTGTTCTCGCAGAGGTTTTTCACAATATAATCATAGTTTACGGCATAATTTACCAATGGCAAAACGGGACGTATTGCAACAGTAAACATGATAAATATGGAAATGAATACCTTCAACGGTTTTTTTCTCTGTTACAAATATACTACTTCAAAACTGTTTTATGATGTATTTATGATGAATGTCATTATGACTGAGTACTGTTACCCACAAAAAACTCAAAACTGTGCCTATCAACGGAATCATTTTATCCCGAACTTTGATTCAAACTTAAGACCTAACCAAAACTTAGTTCTTTATATAAAAGTTTAATCTTGTTAATAAAAGCTTTGCTAATGTCTTTGGCAGAGCTTTTTGTTTTTTAAAATGTCTTGTTTTGTTGGAAATCGCGAAGCCGGAAGTTTTTTTAATGCTTACTGTTTTAAGGCGCAAAGATTTTATCTCCGATAAAATTGCAATGCTGGTTTCATTTATCTATTAATTAGGAAAGATTTGTTTTTTGTAGAGATTCCTACGGACTGACAAACTGTGTGTATCATTTATGGATTTATACAGAATGGCTGCATGACGTGTAATGTAGAACAAAAGCTCCACTGATGATCAGCAGAGCTTTCATTGAATATAATTGAGTTGTGTTTATTATGTACTTTTTAAAATTTCATTCTCTGAATTCTTACTGCATTTAAAATAGCCAGCAATGCAACACCTACATCGGCAAAAACGGCTTCCCACATCGTTGCAAGTCCTCCTGCTCCCAGAATCAGCACCACAGCTTTTACCGCGAAGGCAAGAACGATATTCTGCCAGACGATCTTTTTCGTCTGTTTTCCAATATTGATCGCCATTGGGATCTTACTAGGCTTATCATCCTGAATTACGACATCTGCAGTTTCAATAGTTGCATCACTTCCTAAGCCTCCCATTGCAATTCCTACATCACTTAAGGCTACTACAGGGGCATCATTTACTCCGTCTCCTACGAAAGCTACAGTTTGATTTCGGGATTTTATTTCTTTAACCTTATTTACTTTATCTTCAGGCAGCAAATCACCGAAGGCATTGTCAATACCCAGCTGATCTGCTACATATTTTACAACGGTACTTTTATCACCGCTTAGCATTGTTGCCTTAACATTCATTGAATGCAGTTTGTCTACTGTTTCTTTGGCATCTTCTTTTATACTGTCTGCAATCGTGATATATCCTGCAAACTTTTTGTCATATGCTACTGCAATCACTGTATACACAATATTGGCATGATTGAGATCATAACTGATGTTGAATTTATCCATCAGTTTAAAGTTCCCTACCAAAAGTTCTTTTCCGTTAATAGTCGCTTTCAATCCGTGACCAGCTATCTCTTCTACATTTTCCAAAGGAATGTTGTGATTGATATCTCCTACATAATTGTGAATAGCCGTTGCCACCGGATGGGTGCTTTTGCTTTCTAAGGCATTAACCATCTGAAGGATTTCTTCTTTTTTAAATTCAGGACTCATACTGACTTCCTGAACTTTGAAAACGCCTTCTGTCATGGTTCCTGTCTTGTCCATCACTACATTCTGAATCTCTGCAATGCTGTCCAGGAAATTACTTCCTTTGAATAAAATTCCGTTTCGGCTGGCGGCACCAATTCCACCAAAGTATCCTAACGGAATTGAAATAACAAGGGCACAAGGACAAGATATCACAAGAAAAATCAATGCTCTGTACAGCCAGTCTCTGAACTGATAATCGTTTACAAAGAAATAAGGCAGTAAACAGATTCCTATGGCAAGAAATACGACGATGGGAGTATATACTTTTGCAAATTTTCTGATGAATAATTCTGTAGGTGCTTTTTGAGCTGTAGCATTCTGAACCAATTCGAGAATTTTACTCAGCTTGCTGTCTTCATAGGCTGTATTTACTTTTACTAAAGCAATACTGTTCATATTGATCATTCCTGCAAGGACTATTTCACCTTTATTTTTGGTATCAGGTTTACTTTCTCCTGTTAAAGCTGCGGTATTGAATGAAGCTGAATCTGAAAGAAGTTCTCCGTCCAGCGCCAGCTTTTCTCCGGGTTTCAGCTGAATGATATCTCCAATTTTAGCTTCTTTGGCTTTCATTGTCTTTGGCTGATTATTTTCCATAACCGTTACCTCATCAGGACGCTGATCCAACAACGCTTTTATGTTTCCTTTGGCTCTGGTAACCGCCATAGACTGGAATACTTCTCCTACGGCATAAAACAGCATCACGGCTACTCCTTCAGGATATTCTCCTATGGCAAAAGCGCCGATTGTTGCTATACTCATCAGAAAGAATTCTGAAAACACGTCTCCTTTGATGATACTTTTACAGGCATCTTTCAACACCGGAAATCCTACCGGAATATAAGCCGCCAGATACCATACCAGACGTACCCAGCCCGTAAACCATGCGGGTTTTATATAGTTGTCAAAAGCAATTCCTGCTAATAAGATCATAAAGGATATAATAGCCGGAAGAAACATCTGAAAGGCCGTCTGGTCTCCGGAGTCGTGAGAGTGATCATGCCCGTCATGGTCATGTCCGTCTCCTTCTGCATGATTATGTTTGTGCCCTTTTGTATCAGGCTTTTGGGGATTTGTACTACAGCATTTTTCCATAACTTACTTTTTTTAACAAATGTAAAGATGAGACTGATGCAATGCTATTGCAAACTTTCAAGACAATTTTCGCAGATTCCTTTGGCAAACAACCGTATTTCGTCAATCCTGAAATTGGTCTGAATGTTTTCCGGGAAGGAAATATCTTCCTTACAGGTGGTCTGCTTGCATATTTTACAGTAGAAATGAAGGTGCCAGTCTTTATGTGTTTTTTCATCACAATCGTCTTCACATAATTTATATTTCGTGGTTGTATTTTCCTGAATGCTGTGAACAATTCCTTTTTCTTCAAAGGTTTTCAGTGTTCTGTAGATGGTAATTCTGTCTGCATTGTCAAAATGATTTTCTATTTCAGAAAGGGATAAAGCTGCTTCCTGAGAGCTTAAGAAATCATATACCAAGATTCTCATACTGGTAGGCTTGGTATTTTTATCAATGAGTTTGTGTTCTATATCTTTTTTCATTGTTCGCTTTTAAAATTTTACAGATGAACTTCATTTTCTTCATAGCCTTCCTCTTCAATCTGAAAAGTGGTATGACTGATTTTAAAATCAGTAATCGTAGTGTTTGTCAATGTAGTTAATAATTGATTCTGAGAATATCCTGCCTCTTTTACCACATGCGCACTCATCGCATTGACACTGGATGTCAGTGACCATACATGTAAATCATGGACATCTTTCACGCCGGGAGTTTTCTCCAAAGATTGCCGAAGCGCATGAATATCCACATCTTTAGGTGTTCCTTCCAGCAAAACGTTAATGGCTTCTTTCAGCAGTCTCCATGTTCTCGGGAAGATCAAAAGCCCGATTGCTGCTGAGATCAACGGATCTGCATAGTACCAGCCTGTTGTGAGCATAATCACTCCCGCTATCATCACTCCTACTGAGGTTAACATATCTGAAAGAACTTCGAAATACGCACCTTTCATATTTAAGCTGCCTTCGGAGTCTTTTCTCAGAATCATCATTCCTACCACGTTGACGATCAATCCTATTCCTGCTACAATCAGCATGGATTTACTTTGTACTTCAGGCGGATTCTGAAAACGCTGGTAGGCCTCGAACAAAACATAGACCGAAATGGCCAGTAAAACCACTGCATTAATTACGGCTGCTAATATTTCTGTACGGTAATACCCGTATGTTCTGGAAGGGTCTGCTTTTCTTTCTCCTATTTTGATGGCAATAAATGCCAACAATAATCCTACCACATCGGTAAGCATATGGGCTGCATCGGCTAGTAAAGCAAGACTGTTGGTCACTATACCGCCTATTACCTCGGCAATAAGATAGGTTCCGCTAAGGCAGAGAACAATCAGGAGGTTCTTTTTATGTCTGCTTCCTGCAGAAACGGTTTGTGTTGGTGTATTTTCCATAGGGTTTATGGTTTAATTACATTTCATAATAAGATGTATTTTCTTTTTTAGGGGGAACATTCTGCTCACCCGTCATCTGTCTGATATTGATTTCTATAGTCTGTGCCAGCGAAGTCATTGGAGTATCTACAGGGCCGTTTTCAAAAGGATCCTGCATGATGATAGATGTTTTTTCAATTGCAATGAATGTCACAGGAACCAGGAAAGTGATTGCAATTTCTACCATCAACTGAGAATCATCAAGTCCAAAAGGAAGTATGGCGGCAAAAACATAGATTAAAATATGAACTAGAACACTGTAAGAACGTGGGAAAACTGTATTTTTCAGTCTTTCGCATTTTCCCATGCTGTCACAGAGCCTTGTAATGATATCATTGAGCTGCATATGCTGAAAATCAGTCAGTTCTCTGGAAGCTGCAATTCTTTTCACCTGTCTGGAGTGTTCGTCCAGAATTGCGTTGGGAATATTGGCTGCTTTGATCTGATGCTGATCCAAATACTGCTGAACTTTTTCAGAAAAAGGCAGCTTTCTCAAAGATTCTCCAAGTGCATAGGTCCAGATAATCTGTCTTTCTGCAAAATCTTTTACTGTTCTATGATCACCTACAGGCACAAACTGAATGATCAGTCTCATAAGAGTTCTGGAATCATTTACAATAGCCCCCCAGACTGTTCTGGCTTCCCACCATCTTTCGTAGGATTGGGAAGTCCGGAATGCCAGCAGCAATGATACTGCTGTTCCGAGTAATGCAGGAATGTTCAAGGGCAGTGAGATTTTCCGAAACCATGGTAATTCGTCCAGAAGACCAATGGCTACGGCAAATATTCCGATGAACAGGATTTGGGTTTTTATTTCACGGATGAAATACCAGACTGATATTTTTTTGTTTAATAACATAATCAGGTCATTTATTAAAATTCGGTGAGATACTCTTTACTTTTTTTCCTGCCGTTTTTATTCAATAAAACTATTCCGTAAACAGTTCTAATGTAAGGATAAAAATCGACATTTCGCTGGTGTTGATTACTTTCATTAATGTTCATGGTCTCCGGAATTGACCAGTTTTGCATTCACGAAAAATGCTCCTTTTACTACTATTTTCGCATTGTCAGGAATATTTCCCACCGGAGTTACTGCGGTGTATCCCATATCAGATGTGCCTTTCACTACTTCTATTTTTTCAAAGCTTAAGGTTTTAGAATGTGGCTTTCCCTTTTCTTCATGTTCCTGCTCCGCTTTTTTGTCGGTCTGGATAAAGACGTAATATTTTCCATCCGCTTCTACAATTGCTTCTGTAGGAACTGCCGGGGTTGTACTTTTATCAAGGCTTACAATTCCGGTGATATTCATTCCGTCAATCAGTCCGGATTTATTTCCGATCACTTCGCAGTGCATGGAGATGGTTTTGCTTTCGTTTTCAAAAGAAGATCCTATGCTGTAGATCCTTGCATCATATTCAGTTTCCGGATTGTTTGTGAGTTTAAAATGAACAATCTGCCCTACCCTCATTTTAGGAAGATCCTTTTCAAATACCTGAAGGTCCAGATGAATAGAGCCATTATCAATCACTGTGGCAACGGGAGAAGAAATATCCACATAACTTCCGATCTGTGCCGTAATACTGCTGATTGTTCCGCTGATGGGTGCCGTAATCACCAATCCGGATTTCATGTTTCCGTTGCTGACTTTACCCGGACTTATTCCCATCATCTGAAGCTGCTTCAAAAGAGATGCTCTTTTTGTTCTTAAGGTTTTCAGCTCAGCATCGGCACTCTGAAGGTTTTTCTTGGCACCTGCATCATTATCAAAAAGTTCTCTCTGTCTTCTGTATTCCTGTTCTGCATAGGTTATTCTGCTATTGGTAGTCAGATAATCTTCCTGAAGCTGTATATATTCGGGGTTGGCAATGGTAGCAATTACCTGCCCTTTTTTTACAATACTTCCCACCTGAATGTTGATTGTTTTAATGATTCCTCCGTACAGGGAAGTGATGGCTGCCTTATTGCTGTTTGGTACACTCAGCAAACCATTGGCTTTTATGGTAGATGTCAGTTCTTTCATTTCAACAGTTCCCAGAGCTACCCCTACGGATTTCATCTGCTCTTCCGTAAGTGATGCTATCGTTTGGGGCTCTTCTTCGTGACCTTTTTCGGACTGTTCGGTTGTAAGAGCAGCTTTTTCTGCTGTTTTTCCCTGTTTTCCGCAGCTTAAAAGGGCAAAAGCCGTGACAGTAAGATATATGATATTGCGTTTTAGTTTCATGTTATTTATTGATAATTGAATTAATGGTAACGACAGATTGATTGACCTGCTGGATCGATTCCAGGTATTTTAATTGAATATTCGTGGCAGTCTGCAGGGCAAAAAGATATTCTACATAGGAAATTTCTCCTGTTTTATATCCTAATTGAGCTGCTTTTACAATTTTCTCAGCATTTGGCAGTGCCTGATTGGTGTAATACTCATATTGCTGTATGTCCTGCTGATACTGGCTGAATGCATTTTCCAATTGGGCAGAAAGCTGTTTTTGCTGCATTTTTGCGTTGGTTTCTGCAACCTGTCTTTCATATTCCAATGCCTGAATTCTTGCTTTTGTAGCGCCAAACGTCAATGGAATAGCAACTCCTACTGTTGCCGACTGAAAACGTTTTCCTGCATTATAAAAATTCTCCTGTCCGTTGACGGTATGAAGACCAATAAGGGACTGGTTGGTATATCCTAAACTGAAATCTGGCAGCCCAAGAGACTTTTCCACTTTTTTATTCTTTTCAGCAATTTCCATTTCCTGATAAAAAGCTTTTACAGTGGGATTATTCGCAACAACGGCACTATCCAGCACATTTTCTGCTTTTAAAGGTGCGTATTCTTTGTTAAAAGGAACTTCAATATCTTCGGAAGTATTGATAAGCGTCTTTAGATTTTTGTAGGCGTTATTCAGATAGACTTCATTCTGTCTGAGCAGCAGATCAATTTCTCCTTTCTGGGTTTCTGCGGTACTGATTTCAATTTTCTTGATATCACCTGCTTTGAATCTTACGGTGGCAATTCTTATAAACTCTTCATAATATTTGTCCAGACTGGTAAGCTGAGCTTTATTATACTGCAAATACTCAATCTGGTAATAATAGGTTCGAACCTGTTTTATCAATTCATTGGCCGTAACCTCCTTATCAATCTGCTTGCTTTTGATATTCTCATTGATCAGATCTTTTCTGGCCTTAAATAGTGTGGGAAAAGGAATACTCTGTGATATAGCAAACGACTGGTCAAACTTCGGACTGTTGTATTGCCCGAGCTGGGCTTCAAAGCTTAATTTGGGAAGCTCTTTTGCTGTGGGTCTTAATGCTTCGGCAGATTTAATGCTTAAGTCTTTTGACTGGAGGGTTAAATTATTATTCACTGCCTGCTCAACCGCCTCATCTACAGAAATAGGTCTGGCCTGTGCTTTGAAATTCTGTCCCAGCATCATGAATCCTACAGCAAGCATTGCAGTAAACATTCCTTTATTAGTATTTTTTCTTTTCAAAATTTTTGTGTTAAAAATGATATACAGCATCGGCAAGACGAAAAGGGTAAGGAAAGTAGCTGTCACCAACCCTCCGATTACTACGGTGGCAAGAGGTTTCTGTACTTCTGCACCTGCTCCGGTGGAAATAGCCATTGGCAAAAATCCTAATGAAGCTACTGTAGCGGTCATTAACACGGGTCTTAGTCTGGTTTTCGTACCCTCAAAGACTCTTTTCAGAATATCGGTTTCGCCTTCTTTTTCTAACTGGTTGAATGTTCCTATCAAAACAATTCCGTTCAGCACTGCCACTCCAAAAAGGGCAATAAACCCAATCCCGGCACTGATACTGAATGGCATATCTCTCACTAAAAGCGCAAAGACACCGCCTATTGCACTCATAGGAATCGCGGTAAAGATGAGTGCTGCCTGTTTAAATGAACGGAATGTAAAATACAGGAGCATAAAAATGAGCAGCAACGATACAGGAACAGCAATCATCAGACGTTGACTCGCCTCCTGAAGATTTTCAAACTGCCCTCCGTAGGTAAAGTAGTATCCGGAAGGAAGCTTCATTTTATTCAGTTTTGCCTGAATATCTTTCACCACGCTTTCCACATCACGGTCTTTTACGTTGAATCCGATTACTATTCTTCGCTTGCCCTGCTCGCGGCTGATCTGCGCCGGTCCGAGCTTATAGCTTATATTCGCCACCTGCGAGAGTGGAATCTGAGCTCCGGCAGCAGAAGTGATCATCAGGTTATTCACATCTGAAATATCCGTTCTGTGAAGACTGTCCAGACGAACCACCAGATCAAAACGTCTTTCATTTTCAAAAACCTGTCCTGCAGCTTTTCCTGCAAAAGCTGTACTCACCGCATTGTTGACATCTTCGATATTCAATCCATAATTGGCGATTCTTGTTCTGTCATACTGAACATTAATCTGCGGAAGACCACTCACTCTTTCGATCTGAGGGGCTGTAGCTCCATCAACAGTCTGAATAACCTTTCCCACTTTATCTGCATATACAGCAAGAGAATCCAGATTTTCTCCGAAAATCTTGACCGCAACATCCTGCCTGATCCCGGTCATGAGCTCATTGAAACGCATCTGAATAGGTTGGTTTTTCTCAAAAAACACTCCAGGAATCGTTTCCAGTTTTTCACTGATTTCATCCGCCAGTTCATTATAGGATTTCTTGGTTTTCCATTCACTTTGCGGTTTTAATACCACAATCATATCGGTAGCTTCAGGAGGCATTGGATCGGTAGGAACCTCAGCAGAACCGGTTTTCCCTACTACCATTTTCACCTCATCAAACTGCTTGATCAATCTTGAGGCCTGCATGGAGGTTTCAATACTCTGGCTGAGCGAGCTTCCCTGTGGTAAGATACAGTGAAATGCATAATCTCCTTCCTGCAGCTGAGGAATAAACTCACCACCCATATTTTTAAAAATAAACGCGGAGATAAGAAAAACTACAGCCGTTACAGAAACAATAATATATTTTACTTTAATGGCTTTCTGCAATAATGGCTGGTATATTTTCTGTAAACGGTTCATCATTTTATCCGAAAATGTTTCTTTATGGGAAATTTTCTTAGATAAAAAGAGGGCGCTCATCATCGGGATATAGGTAAGAGATAAAATCAGGGCTCCCAGGATAGCGAATCCTACTGTTTTTGCCATGGGTGTAAACATCTTTCCTTCTACTCCCGCCAGGGTAAGAATAGGAATGTACACAATAAGGATGATAATTTCTCCGAAGGCGGCACTGCTTCTGATCTTTGATGCAGAAAGAAAAACTTCTTCATCCATTTCAGACTGAGTTAAGGCAAGGGCAGATTTCCTTACGCCTAAATGATGGAGGGTAGCCTCAACAATAATCACGGCACCATCCACAATCAACCCGAAGTCTATGGCGCCAAGGCTCATCAGGTTGGCACTTACCCCAAAAACATTCATCATTCCTAATGCAAACAGCAGAGACAACGGAATGGCAGAAGCTACAATAAGCCCGGCCCTCAGATTTCCTAAGAAGATCACAAGAACGAAAATAACAATCAGGGCTCCTTCGATAAGGTTTTTCTGTACGGTACTGATGGCTCTGTCTACAAGGTCTGTTCTGTCCAGGAAAGGTTCAATAATAACATCATCCGGAAGAGATTTCTGAATGGTCGGAATTTTTGCTTTTATATTGCTGACTACTTCATTACTGTTTGCTCCTTTCAGCATCATCACGACTCCGCCTACGGCATCTACTTTTCCGTCGTAGGTTAATGCTCCATAACGAACAGCACTTCCCAGACGGACATCAGCCACGTCTTTGATAAAAATAGGAACGCTTCCTGTTTCGTTTTTAACGGCAATATTTTTAATATCTTCCAAAGAGGTCACCAGACCGATTCCCCGGATAAAATAGGCGTTGGGCTTCTTATCAATATACGCTCCTCCTGTATTTTGGTTGTTTTTTTCAAGGGCTGTAAATATTTCAGTAATACTGGTTCCCATTGCCTTTAAACGGTTGGGATCAATAGCTACCTCGTACTGTTTTAATTCTCCTCCAAAACTGTTGATTTCTGCGACGCCCGGTGTTCCGTTCAGCTGTCTTCGAACGATCCAGTCCTGCATGCTGCGAAGCTCTTTGGCATTGTATTTTTTTTCGCTGCCTTTTTTAGGGTGAAGGATATACTGATAGACTTCCCCAAGCCCTGTACTTACCGGAGCCAGCTCAGGAGTTCCTACTCCTTTCGGAATTTCTTCCACTGCATTTTTCAGCTGTTCATTGATGAGCTGTCTTGCAAAGTACACATCAACATTTTCTTTGAAAACCACAGTAATTACAGAAAGTCCGAATCTTGAAATACTTCTTGTTTCCTGGATATCGGGAACATTGGCAATACTCTGTTCAATAGGAAAAGTAACCAGCTGTTCCACTTCCTGCCCTGCCAGCGTAGGACATACGGTAATGATCTGCACCTGATTGTTGGTAATATCCGGTACAGCATCTATTGGTAATCTGGTGGCGCTCCATGTTCCCCAGATAATCAGCACCAACGTCATCAAACCAATGATCACCTTATTTTTGATACTGAATTTTATGATTTTATCTAACACGATTGATATTTAATT
Organism: Chryseobacterium culicis; assembly: GCF_900108365.1. GTDB lineage: Bacteria > Bacteroidota > Bacteroidia > Flavobacteriales > Weeksellaceae > Chryseobacterium > Chryseobacterium culicis. The sequence continues at coordinate 160,057 of NZ_FNWQ01000003.1, forward strand.
TTTATTGAAAAATGAATGCATACAGCATTAGTATGCTGCAGCAAAAATATCCTGAAACCCTCTGCAATGGTATTGCAAAGTTTCAAGCACAGTTTATTATTAGAAAGCATCACTTTCTAAAAAATCAATAAAAATTAAATTTTAGGAGGCTGCCAGATAGGATCGTAAACCTGGTAAGCAAAGTCGTTTTTGTGAAATAAGATCTTCTTTGAAAAATAAGCCGGAACCAGTTCCGGAATTTCCAACAAAGGATCTATTTTAAATGCTGAAACCGTCATCTGACAGCAGCTGCATGCACACAGCGGAGAACAGATATCTCCTTTTTCTTTTGAATGGTTTTCCTGAACACTAAGAGAAATTATTTTATTCCCGGAATTCTGCGGATGAGATACGTCGGCACATGGCATTAGTGACAGCGCCATGAAATAAATTGCCAATATCCATCTTAAGAGGTTCATTATTGCAAAGGTAGAGATTTTTTCGAAAAATATAGATAATTACGATATCGCCTATTCGCTGATAATGTAATTTTTATTGTAACTCATTTGATCTAATAATGCTTAGTTTAAAAAAAACATTTACAAATAAGATTATTATAATCAAAATAACGCAATTACAAATTTAAGTTAAAAAAAATAGCATAATTAATTATTTTTCATTAAATAAAGTTAATAGTTTGAATAATTTTTTATTATTTAAGCTATTTTTTTATAAATTCGCAACTCGTATTTTATATAAATTGAATCTCATACGACAAGCTTTGTGGCTGTCTATGTATACTGTAACAATAAAAAGATATAAATCTTAATTAATGATTATGAAAACACAATTACTTTCGATTGCTTTATTAGTGTCATCCTTTACAATTGCTCAAACCTGGAATACCACAGGAAATTCAGGAACCAACTCATCAAATAATTTCATAGGAACAACAGATTCCCAATCTCTTATTTTAAAATCTAATAATACAGAGGGAATTCAAATAAAGCCTAACGGGAATGTGGGAATAAACTATTCCTCCCCACAATCACGATTGACTATTTATGAAGGTGGAGGCATAGGATCAAATCATTTTGAATTAAGAACCAATCATCTAAGAAATCCTGACAGATATTTCATGAAAAATATCATTTTCGGGACAGGCACAGAAGATGTTACTTTTTCTTTAAGACAAGATGGGCAGATGTATGTGAATGGAAATGTCGGAATTGGATCTACTAATCCTCAAGCAAAACTCGAAGTTGCTCATGAGATTACTAATGACAAGAATTTTGTAATGGCTCAATTTTTAGGGTCAGGGGCGTCAGGAGGAAGCAATATTGTAAGTATTGGGTTTCATAATAAAGCTAATTTAGAAATAAATTCAGCGTATTCTTCTTCCGGATTGAGATATGGAAATTTTGCAGATTTTAATATTGAAAATGACAGTGATTCCCCAACTTACGGAGCCATTAATTTTATTACCAATAAGAAGATACAAATGGCTATCAGACCTAATGGTAATACTTCTTTGCAAGGTAAATTTGAAGCTAAAGAAGTAAAAGTTACTCTAACTCCTACTGCCGATTTTGTTTTCGATGAGAAATATAATTTACCAACATTAGAAAATATTGAAAAGCATATTAAAGAGAAAAAGCACCTTCCTGAAATTGCTTCCGCAAAAGTTATGGAGAAAGAAGGAGTAAATGTAGGTGAATTCCAAATTAAATTATTACAAAAGATAGAAGAACTTACACTCTACTCTATTGATCAGAATAAGCAAATAAAGGATCAGGCTGCGCAATTAAAACAACTTCAGGATGAAAATAAAACTTTAAAAGCACAATCTGAAAGAATTGAAAAGCTAGAACAACAGGTTCAAAAACTCTTATCAACACAAAAATAACCAGAAATGAAAAAAAAATTATTCTCTCTATCATCCCTGATGATAGGTTTTCTTGGGTTTTCCCAAACCGAAGTTTATTTCAAATATGATGAAGCCGGAAATCAAAGATACAGAGGAATTGACGCTGCTGGTAAAAAGGCTGAAGACATTGTTGCAAAAGAAGCTAAAGTAACAGCCGTTAGCAGACAAGCTCCTGTTATTGATGAAAAAGAATTCCTTAAACAAATACGCTTATACCCTGTTCCTGTTAATGATTATCTTACCATAGACTGGACAGAAGAAGTTGATGGACTCATAGAATCTGTTTCATTGTATCAGCATAGTACCATTCACTGGAAATTTCAACAGCAAAACATCCCCGACTTAAACCGTCAGCTTAAAATCAATATGACAGGTTATGACTGGGGAGTATATGTTTTGCGCTTTACGCTAAAAGACGGTAGAACTTTCAGCAAAAACATCACCAAACGATAATTACCATGAAACTTTACGATAAGAAAATAAAACTATTTTCAGCATTCATACTGTCTCTATGGTCAGTATTAAGCTTATCACAAACTATATTATATCAGACTGAAACCATCAGCCGAACTGTTCAGGATCCACAGACCGTGGTCATGGCTCAGGGATTTCATGCCAAAGCAGATATTTCGAATCCATTTATTGCTAAAATAGGAACTGCAACAGAGAATCCTGGCGGAGGACCAACTGATTCTAATGCCGGCGCTAATAATCCTTCCGGAACGACAGCTCCTGATGGGAAAAGTTTTCATGATACCAAAGGAAATATTGAAGTTAACGGAGCTGGGCAATTGCAGTTTACTTTACCTATAGCCTTACCTCCGGGAGTGAAAAGTGTAGCCCCACAAGTCAACCTTATATATACCAGTGGAACAGGAAACAGTATAGCTGGATATGGCTGGAACTTGTCAGGAATTACCTCTATTTCAAGAGCCGGAAAAACAATTGATAAAGATGCTGAGGCTAAGGGTGTTCAATTGGACTATACAGATCGTTATAGCTTCAATGGTCAAAGATTAATTTTAAGATCAGGAGAATATGGTAAAGATGGTGCAGAATATGTAACAGAAAAATATTCTAATATCAAAATAAAATCTGTTGGATCTATAAACGGACAGGCATGGCAAGGACCTGAATTTTGGGAAGTGACTTTTGAGGACGGATCGCAGGCATGGTATGGAGCAACTACTTCAGGGCTTAGTAGCGCCAGGACACCGATTGAATATAATATTGTGAAATGGAAAGACAATAAAGGTAATTATATCACATATGATTATTTACAAACAGGAGTTTCAAATGTAGCTATTATTTCAAGTATCCAATGGGGAGGAAATGAGATGTTAAATAAACCTAATTTTAACAAAATAGATTTTATCTATATTAATAGAAGCTTAGCTGAGGACTCTTATGTAGGAGGTATTCGTTTCTTACAGACCCAATTATTATCTGAAATTAAAGTCATGTCAAGTGGAAACCCATTTAAACGATATGCAATTAATTATCTAAAAAATGGAACGAATTATGAGATTGTTGATAACATAATAGAGTACAATGCTGATAGCAATACTAATAATAATTTTGCCAATCCCGCATCTTTTACTTATCCAACTCCTACACAGCCTGTTTTAGAATTTTCAAACAATAATGTAGATAGCTTTGAAAATGTAAAGCTGACAGGTGATTTTAACGGTGACGGATATTTGGATTTTTCTCTAAATAATGGTGTGGTGAAGCTTGGAGGACTTAACAATACCTTTACTGATATTTCTCCAGGCAAAACCTTTAATACAGAAGCTAAAGTTGTTAATACATTGCTCGATGAAGAAGGGCAAGTCTATAATGGGAATGGAATTGTTCAATATGAAGGAGGTAAATTAGTAGGCTATATATTCAGAAATAGTGTTTTTGTAAAAGTATTTGAAAAACTAGTGTATGACGAAACCGATTGTACAGCAGAAAATCAACCACCACCGGCAGGTTGTCATGTAGAACAACCATCTTTAAATGAGGGTGATATTAATGGGGACGGTATCTCAGATATATTTTTAACATTAAAAAAAGAAATTTGCCAGTGGGTTTATGATCCTAACTGTGCTAATAAAACATCCAATGACACGGCTAACCGCCCTCCTCCATGCAGTATGCTTGAATGCAATACATATACTATAGCAAGTTTTATTGTTGATTTAAAAAATGCTAATAATCCTTTATCTACATATACTCTAGATTCTGGAATCAATGAAAGTTCTTATTATAAACAACAATATCTGGATATAGATGGGGACAGGAAAGTAGATATTATTAATGTCTCCAATACCGCTTATACTGTTTTTGAATTTATAAAAACAGCTCCTAATCAGTATCTCAAAAAGATAAAATTTACAGGCAATTTAGCCGAAACAAAAGCCCCGGAATTTACAGTATTATTTGGAGACTTCAACGGCGATGGAAACCTTGACTTTACGATCCCAACTACAGATAACAAGGAAAAAGATAACTGGAGGTTTTATATGGGTACTGGAAAAGAGTTTTCCAATATCCTAAAAACTGACTTTTTGAAATATAGAAAACCTGATGATTATCAAAACAGTAATTATCCTACTTTTAATATTTACAGGAATTTTTATACTTCATCAGATATTAATAAAGACGGCAAATCAGACATTGTACACATTAACTCTTTTAACAAAGCTGGTCAGGTAAATTCAAGTGGAGTTATACTTAACAGGTATTATGGCTATACTATTGCCTCCTATACAGCTAATGGAGCTATGGCAAATGGCGATCCTGACTTCTATACCAGTTATACTTATGGAGGATCTAATTATGTAACAGGTACCAGTGAATTTGCTTTATTCTCTCCGATTACTACACAGGTAAAAGTCAACAATAATTATTATGATGTACTATTATTCTGGAAAGAGAGAATGCATAAGCTAAAATCCTCTTCACCCGTTGGAAAATTAGCCCAAGTACAATCCATTACGCAAGGAGGTATCATCACATCAGCAGACTATCTGGAAGTGATTCCGAATGATCCAGCCCTTCCCAATTTCTACCAAAAAGTAAAAAAAGAATATTACCCATATTTTTCATTAAACAGAGCAGACCAGTCCTATGCAGTTTCTCAGCTTAGACAAGAAGGCAGAAAGCAGGATTTCCGATACAGAGGAATGACAGGACATTTACAAGGTAAAGGCATGATGGGATATCATCAGTCTGCCCGCTCGTCATGGTATGCTGATGGATTTGAAAATACTAAAATTTGGTCAGGAGTAGAGATTGATCCTCTTTTTGATGGTGCCCCGGTAAAAGAATGGAGCATCAGAACCTCCAATGAAAACAACATTTTCCCAACAGATATTTCTGAGAACAATACTCAGTTATTAAGCTTTAAATCCACTTTATATGAGTCTTATAAATTGTTGAACGGACAGATAGTAAGTACTCCTGTTTCTGATACAGATAAGCCAAGGATTGTTACAGCGACTGTTCCAAAAAGCACTAAAACAAAAGACTTCCTAATTGGAACATTATCAAACAGTTCTATTATTTATGGAGATTACTATCTTCCAAAACAGACAGTAACCAATGTGAATAATGGCTACGCAGTGACTACTTCTGATTTTGAATACATTCATAATATATCAGCAGCAGGTTCTGATTATTTTGTGGGACGTCCAAAAAGCAAAACAGAAACGCTGCAAGCTTATGGTGATACAAAATCTGCTAAAGAAGAATATGTCTATGAAAACAATCTATTAAAAACCTTAAAAACATGGAATCGGGACAATACAGGGTATTTGCTTGAAACATACAATTATGATGGTTTCGGAAATATTATTCAGAAGACAATCAACAATAGTGTGGACTCCCAAACCCAAACAAACGCTACTCTGTATGATCCTCAGGGAAGGTTTGTTATAAAGAAAACAGATAATTTAGGATTAGAAACAGGCATTGAATATAATGATTGGGGGCAGATAAAAAAGCAAACTGATGCATTAGGAAATACGCTTGTTAATACCTATGATGCTTGGGGGAAATTATTGACCTCTAAAACCAATCTTGAAGGCACAACCACCTATCAATATAACAGAGATAGCGATTCTAATATTACCGTTACCCAGTATGATTCAGATGGAGATATTTCAAAAAAATATACCAATAAGCTGGGACAGGAATATAAAGTCTCTACGAAGGCATTTGGACAGGGACAATTTGTCTCTCAGGAGACAGGGTATGATGTGCTGGGCAGAAAAATAAAAGAGTCTGAGCCTTACTTTGAAGGGCTGAGTCCTAGTCAATTTAATACCATTGTTTATGATGACACAGTTTTTCCTGCTAAAATAACGGCAACTTCATTTAATGGTAAAAAAATAGAGACCTCTGTTTCCGGTTTAACATCTACTGTAAAAGAACTAAATGGATATGGGAGAACAACATCAAAAACTACCGATGCCTTAGGCAATGTAAGTTCTTCCACGGATAAAGGTGGAACAATCCAGTTTACTTACAATGCGGCAGGAGAACAGATAAAGGCACAATATGCTGAAAATATTGTGACTACTAAGTACGACTCCTGGGGTAGAAAATCAGAATTTAACGATCCTTCCAATGGAATCTATAAATATGAGTATGATAGCTTCGGACAACCCAGAAAAACAATCAGTCCAAAAGGAACGAAAGAATTTATCTATAATAACTTAGGTCAGCTTATTTCTCAAAAGGAATTATCCACAACAGACGCAGGACAGGCAACCAATAAATTGATTTCGTATTCATACGATAATAAAGGAAGGCTTGTTTCCAAATCGGGAACATCTAAAGGACAACCGTATAGTTTCAATGTTTCTTATGATCCACAAGGAAGACTCTTATCTTCATCCGAAAGCAGTAATGGGAAATATTTTATCCAGAAAGGAATTACTTACGATGATAAAGCAAGGGTAATTTCTTATGAAAAACAACTCTATTCTTCGGGTGTTCTTACTAAAGTTCAGATTGAAAATGTGTACAGTGCATGGAATGGTGAGTTGTACCAGATTAAAGATAAGTCCGCAGGTAAGATATTATGGGAACTCAAAGAAATCAACGCCAAAGGTCAGGTACTAAAATCCAGACTAGGCGCAACAGATGTTAACAATACTTATGATACGAGTGGTTTCCTGACAAATGTGAATCATTCCTCACAGGTAAAACCAAGTATCCTGCAACTATCCTATTCATTCGATGCAATCAGGAATGAACTCAAGAGCAGAACTACCGGAGGAGATTTTAACATTAATGAATCTTTTGATTATGATGATAATAATCGTTTGGTGAACTGGACGAATCCTGTAACGGGAGTTAAGCCTCAAACTAACAGAAATGTCTATGACATCAAAGGAAGAATTACCCAAAACGATCAGATAGGAACGATCAAGTTTGAAAATTCTGCTAAGATTTACCAAGCTACAGGAATGACATTAAATGCTGCCGGAGAGCAGAATTATAATAATGATTTAATACAAAGCATTACCTACAATGAGAACAATGACCCTGTATTCATTGATGGAATGAAAGGTGATGCAGCCTTCCAGTATGGCTTAACTTCAATGAGACAGAGAGTAACTTATGGAGGTAATTTTAGTTCCGATAGTGATGGTAAGTTTACTAAGTTTTATAGTGAAGATGGAAGCTTTGAAGTGGTAAAAGATAACACCACAGGAAAAGAAAAGCACATTCTTTATATTGGAGGGAATCCTTATGAATCAAATATTGTATATTTAAAAAACTTTGCGGAGAGTAGTGGTTCTTATAAATTTTTGCATAAAGACTATATTGGAAGTATTTTAGCGATCAGTGATGAAGCCGGAAACAAACTGGAACAAAGACATTTTGATGCATGGGGTAATTTCACACATTTACAAATAGGAAATGGGACAATCGTCACTGATAAAAATATAATTGACGATGCTTCGTTATTATTGGAAAGAGGCTATACTAGTCATGAGCATTTTTCAGAGGTAGGAATCATCCATATGAATGGTAGGCTGTATGATCCTTTATTGAGAAGATTCTTAAATGCAGATGAAAATATTCAGGATCCTTACAATACCCAAAACTATAACAAGTATGGGTACGTATTGAATAATCCTCTGATGTTTAATGATCCAAGTGGAGAGTTTTGGGTTGCCGGATTCTTTTTAACTTATTTAGCCCCAATTATTTGGGGAGTAGCAGTAGGAACACTGATCAGTGCAGGGATGTATGCAATACAGGCACTGGTCATGAATAGCTGGTCATGGAATGGCTTTGCCAATGCGCTGTTAATGGGCGCAGTCACAGGAGGAGTCTCCGGTGGACTGGGACAGGTATTCAGTGCCAGTGGTTTCTGGGGGTCTGTAGGAAGTAGTGCCTTCACTGGAGCAGGAACAGGAGGTGTAACAGCTTTACTTACCGGACAAAACTTTCTTGAGGGAGTAATAAAAGGTGCTGTCATTGGTGGGGCTGTAGCAGGAATATCTTATTATGGCGCTAAATTCTTTTCAACACCTAATGATTATCAAGGTCAAACAGTAGACGTATTAGATACCGAGTCTGAAAGAATTTATGGTACTCCTGTTGAACATAGTTCGGATCAGGTTTTAAAAGTTATAAATAAAGAATATAAAGGAGCATTACCTACTAATGCGAGTGTCCTTGCATTACATGATGCAGATGACCTCCCTCAATATTTGAAAGATAAAGGATATACCTTTGATGGCACGGTTCTGAGAAATGGCGATAAACAAGAAGTTTTGGCAACTACAACCCCATTCTATAAAAATAAATATATGCGATATGTCTTTGCTCCCAATGTGTCAAGATCTTACCAGCAGTTAGTAAAGACTACAGGACATGAGCTATTGCATGGAACTTTTTTCTCAAAAGGTATAGGCTCATTTGATATGGTGATTCCGAATTGGGGAATTACAGCATTCCCTGATGAATTGACAAACCACCATGGTGTAATCTCTGTATGGGAAGATAAGTTTTTGAAGTATAAAGGATGGCAAAATCTCCCAATTAATAAATTACCTCTAATTAATTTGGACAGATTAATGCCTGCATCTCCAGGGCATATATTTCAAAAAGACTTGATGCTTAAAATTATGAACAACTTTTTTAATAAATCCAAATGAAAAAATATATAATGATATTCCTATTGATTTTTTTATTCTCCTGTTCAAAGAAACAGGAAGGAAGAAAGGATACCGTTACATTGGAATATAAATACAATTTGAATAAAAAAGAATATTATTTAATATTTTCAAATAAGACGAATGAAAATTTAACCATTTTAGTACCTAATGAGCTAGCTTTTGTTTTATATTACAAGACAGATGAAGAAGACACAAAGAATATATTGGAAAATGTTGAAAGAGTAATTCATTGTAATATCAAAAATCGCTCTCCTTCAAAATCTGCTATGATTCTAAAAAAAAGCTATTTTAGCTATTTTCATGAAAATGATTCAAAATATGAATTTACTGCTGTTGATTTAAAATGTAACGAGAAAAAAGAAATTTTATATGATATTCTGGTGAATAAAAAGACCAATTTCGGTCATGGAAATTTATATAAACAGTATATTCCCAAAATGAGGGATTTATTAAATCAGAAATATTTCGTAGGTGTCATTAATCAATATTTAGAATTTAATGAACATAGCTATAAATTATATTTGGAGGATTTTTATGTTAGAGATAGTCTAATTATAAAGCCGTAATATTTTAATATTTCTCAAATTCCTGTATCAATTGATGCAGGAATTTTTCATTCTAATTTTTACTGTATTAAAACAACAACTTCCAATAAGTTCTGGGTAGGATGAATAAATTCTCAAAATCAACCTACGAACAGGCCTATTTTAAGACTGTTTTTATTTTCTGAGCATCATTTCCTTGTAAGTTCTATTTTCGTATAAAAGAAGGGCGGTAAAAGAGCTATAAGACCTGAGTGAGATCAAGAAACTATAACCAAGCTAATTTCAAGAAACAAAAAGATAACAAAAGGAAAGAAAAATCTTAGAATCAAAAAAGATTTTCGAAATTCCCCCTGCTAGCGCGAGCGTCTCGCTCGTGATTTCAAATAATCAGAAGCCACTACTGAAAAGCAGTGGCTTTTCCTCTAATCTAAAATTATATATTTGTAATAGATAGACACGAGCGAGACGCTCGCGTCAACAGGGGGGGGGCAAATATTAGACCTGCCCAAACACCAGCAGGAATGCGATATGATTTTCAGCAATTAGAGTATTATAAACGTGGATATAATCCGTCTCAACATCTTTGGGGTCCTAAATAAGTAGATTATGAAAATTAAAAAAATTCTTACGATAGTATTATTTGCTTCAATAGTAGGAGCAGGTTTAAAATATCTTGATTTATGTATTTCTGAAAAATACGAAACACAGTTAGAAGGATTAAATCCAACGAAAGAGCAAATCAAATCTGCGGAAGAACTAAAAAGTAAAATTGATAGACATAAAAAAATTGCACTTTCTATAATTGCATTATCATTGATCTCTATTTATCCTATATCCTTAATAAAGAAATGATAAAAAAAGTTATAATTATTTCGCAATAATAATTTTGTTAGCATCATTTTCAGCCTTATTATATTTTATAATTGGAGCTGTAGCTATGGATAAGGGAGTTGGAAAACTTCATTATTCCAATTCCTTAAAAGAGGCAGAGAAAGAAAAAACATTAATTAATAAGTATTTTGTTTATGATGTAAATGGAAAAGAAACTAGTAATGCATGGCTTGAATATGCGAGAAGCTATAATGTTTTTAACAACAAGAAAATCAAACAAAATAAAATATCTTTGAGAATAACAACGGTGAAAGAATTTGAAGGAATTAAAGATGTTTATTGGGAAGCTTTTTTCAAAAATAAAAAATTAACAGCTTTTGAAGACAAAGGAATTATCAGTGGGGTTGGGGTAGAGAAAACTATGGATACTATAATACTAAAGCCTAATAGAGAAAAAGTCTTTTATGTTGTATTGGACAAATAATAACTACTTTAATAAATTATGAACAAAATGTTATTTATATTTCTTTTTCTTATTTCAAACTATTACTTTGGACAAAATGACCTCGAAATAAGAATTTTAAATGATACGATAAAAAAGGTTTCTTATTTTGATCAAAATAATATTATATACACAATTACTAATAATTCAGAAAAAAACTATTTATTGGTGTTGGATAATTTGGAATTCAATGAAGATCCTGAATATGAAGTAGAACCTTTTTTCATTGGATTGCCAGACTATTATCTCTATGAAAAAAATACACGCTTATCACCAATGTTTTCTTTTGGAGCCAGTAGTACCAATAGTTATCCTCAATTTGATCTAACCTCAATAGAATTTCAAAAATTTAGAAAACAGTTTCAAAAAGAATACGATGAATACGAGATGAAGATTGCGTATAGAATTTCAAAAAAAATTATCATCATAAAATCTAAAGAAAAGAAAACCTTTGGTACTAAAGTTAATTTTCCAAGCTATATGGGCAGATATTTTAATATGGAGAATTCCAAAGATTATTATTTCCAGGTAAGTTTACAAAACCCACAGGAGATAATGTCCAAATATTACAGCGTACTACATAATAAAGATAAGGAACAACAGTTTACCATATTTACTGGACAAATATATTCAAATAAAATCCCGTTAGTTTATAAAGTTTACAATAATCCATAACTCAATCCCCCGAATAATCGGGGGATTTTTATTTCACAAAAAAACCACCGCAAAAGCAGTGGCTAAAAATCAAATCTAATTATAAGTATGTCTCCTTATAAGTTCGGGTTGTTTTCAGATTCTCTCTGTGGAATACTGAATAAATAATAATTACTGTTGGGTGTGAAAGCAGATTTATCCGGGAAATCAAGAACAGAATGTCCTCTGCCATCTACTGTTTTTACCGTTCCGTCCGGTGTAGTGATCTGAACTTTTATCGGCTTACCCTCTGCATCTACAAATGGTTTTCTTACTACTGTTCCCTGCGTTCTGATAATATCTGAAAGAGAAAATCCTTCTCCGAACAATTCTTTTCTTCTTTCAATCAAAACAGCATCTATTACCGCATTCTGTGACAATGAGCCACTGTAAACATTAGCATTTCTGGCAGATTTTAGTTGATTCAGAACGGCTACTGCCTGAGAGACATTTCCGTTTCTGGCTTCGGCTTCGGCTTCAATCAGATACATTTCTGCTGCTCTCATATAGACAATATCTGCAATAAGGGTTGGTTTGAATTTAAACTTGGCATACCTCAGCAATCCTTCTCTTCCTTTCTGGCCATCCCATGAAAACAATTGGAATCTGATATCACTAGCATCAAAAAGATCTTTAAAATAAGGATCAGCCATAAAGCTATAATAAAAACTTCCTGATGAAGACACATCAAGATAATGGAACGCATAACTTTCATCAGACTGTTCCTGCGTCTGTGCATGTCCCCAGATCCATTCCGCATTATTGATGTCATTAAAGCCATCTTTATATTTTTCCGGGGCCATCAGAGGGAAGCCTTCTCTGGCAATTTTAGCTGATGCTGATGCTTTACTCCATTCACCGGTATTCAGATAGGTTCTTGCCAAAAGACCGTTCACAACAGAACGGTTGATCTTGTCTTTATTATTTCTTGTATAATTTTTCAGCAGATTATCTGCATCGGTAAGATCATTCTTAATTAAAGTATAAATTTCTTCCAGGCTTGCTTTTTTCTTTCCAGCTGTACTTGTCGTAGAAGGTTCTGTATAAATCGGAGCCGTCAACGCGGACTTATCTTTAAGATAGCTGAACTGATAAAAACTCGCCAGATTCAGATAACAGAAAGCCCGTAATGCTTTGGCCTGTCCTTTCACCTGATTTTTTTTCTCCTGGCTGCCTTCCGTTCCATCAATTCTTGTAATCACATTGTTCATATTATTGATAGTGGAATATAACAGAGACCAGATAAATAGCGGACGGCTTGATGTACTGTTCACCATTTCTGTAAAGGCATAGGTAGAAGCAAAACCATATTTATTGGTCAAAACCGCCACATCACTTCCCATGGCATCGCTGGCTCTTAAAACCGTAGAATATCCGATATTGGCATATGTTGTCCCATCGTTATTAAATTTTGCCCAGGTACCATTGACTACGGTTTCTGCACTTTCGGCGGTTTTGAAAACCTCCACACTGTTAGCCTGGTCCGTTGGCGCCGTGTCCAGATCATTTTCACAGCTTGCGAGCGACAAAAATCCGATGATTGCAAACGATATATATTGTAATTTTTTCATTGTTTCAATTTTAAAAGGTTAAAGCGTTGCCTGAAGACCAAAAGTAACTGTTCTCATCGCAGGATATCTGTAATAGGTGGTCCCGTCCAAAGCCTGTTCAGGATCCATCCCTTTATGTTTATAGAAGGTCAGAAGGTTTTCTGCCTGAATATAAATTCTGAACTTTTTCAATCCTATTTTCTCAAAATAAGCTTCAGGAAGTGTATATCCTATGCTTACATTTTTAAGTCTTGCATACGTTCCGGAATATAAAAATCTAGAAGATGTAGAAGTCCAGTTATTCGTTGTGGTGCTCAATCCCGGAACGTCTGTATTGGGATTATCGGGAGTCCATCTGTTCAGCATTTCAGCACTCCATGCACGTCCACCAGCACTTCCGTTATGCATGATAGAAGTATAGTCATTATCCAGAATCTTACCTCCTATTTTGAAAGTCAGTAATCCTGAAAAATCAAAATTCTTATAGTTGATGCTGGTACTGATCCCTCCCGTCAGCTTAGGCAGTGCAGATCCCTGCAACAATTTTGTAGCTTTAGAATATTCAGAGGTAGTTCCTTCCACTGAGTTTCCGTTAGCATCCGTTGTAACTGTTTTCCATAATGGTTTTCCATTGTTTGGATCTACCCCAGCCCATTCCGGGATAAAGAAATCGTACACCGACCCTCCCACGGTTAATAATTTGGTTCCTACAACAAGAGAACCTCCTGGTAATTTGGTTACTTTATTGTTTAAAGTACTCAGGTTTACATCCACATTCCATTGGAAATCATCAGTTTTAACAGGAGTGGTGAATAATGAGAATTCAAATCCTGTATTCTGAATGGTTCCGATATTTGCGGGATAATCACTGATTCCCAATGAAGGAGCGACCGGCATATTAAACAGAAGATCCTGGCTTTTTCTTTTAAAGTATTCGATATTACCTTTAATCCTGTTATTCAGAACTGCGAACTCCAATCCTACGTTTAAATTAAGGTTGGTTTCCCACTTCACATTATTGGTTGATGTTTTTTCAAGTGTTGTCCCCGGCTCACCTCCAAGACTGATAAACCTGTATAACTCCTGATACGCATAATAAAGCGGCTGTCCGTTTGGCCTAAGCAATTTATCATTCCCTTGACCTCCGTAGCTGGCACGCAATGTCAACTGATTGAAGGCATTTAGATTTTTAACAAATTCTTCATTGGAAATCTTCCATGAACCTCCTACCGACCAGAATCTTCCCCATCTGTTATCCTTCTCAAATCTTGAAGAACTGTCCGCTCTTCCTGAAGCAGAAAGGAAATAGGTATTATTATAATCATATTCTACTTTTCCGAGAAAACTTAACAGGCTTAATTTATTACTGTTCCCGCTGAAGCTTCCTAATAGAGAAGCAGCATCCGGCTCATAGTAATAGGGAAGTGAAAACTGACTTCTTGTTCCGGAAATCGTCTGATAATCGTATTTGTAGAATTCGTGTCCTGCCAAAGCATTGATGTGATGTTTCCCGAATTTCTTATCGTAGGTAAGTATATTACTTGTGGTATAAGAAAGTGTTCTGGTATTGGTTTTCGTTACCGAACCTCCCGTTTCTGCGCCTTGTCCCAATAATGGATTTGAATAATAATGACCGTTATAATTCACCAAATCAACAGAGAAGCTTGTTCTGAATTTCAGTTCCGGTAAGAAAGTAAATTCCATGAAACCTTTTCCTGAAAAATTATCTTCCTTATTATCGTTTTTATCTAAAGGCAATGTTGCTGCTGCATTCTGATTCTGAAGAGCATTCGTAGGTCTGTATTTTCCAAAATCATAAATCGGATTTCCATCAGCACCCAAAATATAAGTACCGTCCGGATTTCTTTCATAATAAGGATAGAATGAAGGAATAAATCTTGCTGCATTAATGATATTGCTTGCTTTCGAGTCTGAAGAAGTCGGCGCCTGCTGAATGCTGTTGGTATAATTTAAATTGACCCCTACGTTTAACCATTTTTTCACTTCAGAATTAATTTTTAAACGGGTATTATACCTTTTATACCCGGACTCAATCGCCATTCCTTTATCGTCAAGATATCCGAGAGAGAAGAAGTAATTGCTTTTTTCACTTCCTCCGCTGATATCGAGATCTACCTGGTTTCTTGAAGCTACTCTTTGTAAAATATCTCTCCAGTCATCTTTCCAGAGTGCTGATGCACCTGGTAAAAGCTTTCCATCTGTTCCTACCGGTTTTGGATAAGCTGTTCCGTAAGGATTAATTCCCAGTGATGAAACAAGATTGTCTGTCGCCATCTGAGCAGCCTGCTGGGCATTCACTTTGCCGGACTGATATCCATTTCGCAATGCTTCCCAATATAACTGAAAGTATTGGTCGGTACTAATCTGTTCATAATCTTTTACGGCTCTTCCGGAGAATCCCTGACTGATATTAAAATTGACTTTAGCTTCTCCTTTTTTACCTGATTTTGTAGTGATGATAATAATCCCGTTAGCTCCTCTTGAACCATACAAAGCACTTGCTGTTGCATCTTTCAGAACGCTAATGGACTCAATATCACTCGGGCTGATAGCATTCAGGTTTCCGTCAAAAGGAATTCCGTCTACAACATATAAAGGGTCGCTGGAAGCACTGATAGAACCAATTCCCCTGATTCTTATCGTAGAAACTGCTCCTGGCTGCCCGGATGCGCTGGTGGTTTGAATTCCGGCCACCTGACCTTCCAACGCTTTAGTAATGTTGGTTACTGGTCTGTTATTGATCTTATCACTGGAAATTGTGGCCACGGAACCGGTATAACTGTTTCTTTTAGCCTTTCCGTAAGCTACCACAACTACTTCATCAATCTCCTTTTCCCGAAGACTATCTTTTTGGGGCTTTGAATTTTGCGCATTTGCAGTGGTAATGCCAAAGAAAAATGCTGCAACCGGAGGTATCCAGGCTTTTGAATTCAGTAAACTTTTGCTAATCATAATCCATTTTATTTATCATATATTAAAATTTTACCCTTTGCAGAAAAGTCAGCAAAGGGCACCGATAAATACGATAAACCAAATGCTTATTTTTCCTAAAAAGGCTGAATGTAACACCTTGCCCAACGGGTAGGTTGTTAAGATTTCACAGGGTCAGTTCCCTCCATCTTTCTGTATAAGCCGATCGAAATATGGTTGCAAAGCTAAAAACTTTTAGTCTACAAAACAAGTAGACTTATTTGTTTTTCATGATAATTTTTCAAAAATTAACGTAATTTTTTAATAAAACACGCAACAATAAACAGTTACAGAGCTTATCGTTTTCTCAGACATGATAAATATCATTATCAATAATTCAATAAGCATTAAAACTGATCAGTAATGAAATTTTTTACGTTTAATTGAAAAAAGTTTTTAATTTTATGGTATGAAAGTTTTGATCATCAATGGCCCTAACCTCAATTTATTAGGAACGCGAGAGCCGGAAATCTATGGAAATGTATCTATGGAAAATTATTTGGAAAATCTAAAGTCCGAATTCCAGGCTCATGAATTAATATATTATCAGTCTAATATTGAAGGAGAGCTTATCAACAGACTTCAGGAGGATGATTTTGATGCGGTAGTGATCAATCCCGGAGCTTTCACCCATTATTCTTATGCAATTGCTGATTGTTTAAAAAATATTCGTAAGCCCAAAGTAGAAGTTCACATTAGTAACATCTACAAAAGAGAAGAATTCCGACAGAAATCTGTAACAGCAGCTAATACGGATGCGGTTTTGTCTGGTTTTGGAATGAATGGGTATAGATTGGCTTTATTGAGTTTAAAATAAATCAGTTGTTTATTTTACCACAGATTGCACAGATTTTCACAGATGTATGTGGATAATTAGAACATAATTTATGAAGATAAAGGACAAAATCTACTGCACAGGCATTGGGGTATATTCGGGGCAATTAACGAAAAAAAAATCTTATATTGTTGAAGAAATAGATACTGAAAATGTAAAAGTTCAGAATGATGAAGGAAAACTAAGGTGGTATTCACAATTTTTTTTTAGCGCAGACAATGAACCGGAAATAACTTCTATTAACATAGATGATCCAATAGAAAATATTGAATCTGATGCCATAGAAGTAACCATTACCTTTTCCAACAAAGTAAAATACTGGATGACTTTTACTACTCCAAAGTATTTAGATAAGATATTGGACGAAGAATCTTACTTTTCTTCAAAACATTTTATGATCATAAAACATTTAACTGAAGAATCAATCAAATCAACAGTCTTAAAACTTGACGAACAGGATGAATTGATTGAAAACTGTCAAAAATATTAATAAAAAACCTCATCAATGATGAGGCTTTTTTATATGTTGATGGGTAACTATTAGATTGTTTGTTCCTGCAGTTGAGGTCCTGAAGCTACTAATTTCTTACCTTCTTCAGTATCACAGTACTGCTCAAAGTTTTTAATGTATCTTGAAGCAAGATCTTTTGCTTTTTCTTCCCATTCTGAAGCATTTTCATATGTATCTCTAGGATCTAAAATACCTGAAGAAACGTTTGGCAATTCAGTAGGAATTTCAAGATTCATAATTGGAACCTGAGTCTTTGGAGCATTGTCAATAGATCCGTCAATGATGGCATCGATAATCGCTCTTGTATCTTTCAGAGAAATTCTTTTTCCGGTACCGTTCCAACCTGTATTTACCAGATAGGCTTTTGCTCCGTGTTCCTGCATTTTCCCGATCAATGTTTTAGAATACATTGTTGGGTGCAATGTAAGGAATGCTTCACCGAATGCAGGTGAGAAAGATGGCTGAGGTTCTGTAATTCCCCTTTCAGTTCCGGCTAATTTTGAAGTATAACCGCAAAGGAAATGGTACTGAGCCTGATCTTCATTCAGGATAGAAACCGGAGGAAGTACTCCGAATGCATCTGCTGAAAGATATACAATCTTTTTAGCATGACCTGCTTTAGAAGGCAGTACAATTTTGTTGATATGGTAAATTGGATAAGAAACTCTTGTGTTTTCTGTGATAGATCCGTCTGTATAATCTGCTACTCCATTGTTCACAACAACGTTTTCAAGAAGTGCATCTCTTTTGATCGCTCTATAAATATCCGGTTCTTTTTCTTCTGATAAGTCAATAACTTTGGCGTAGCATCCTCCCTCATAGTTGAATACTCCGTTGTTATCCCATCCGTGCTCATCGTCACCGATAAGATATCTTTTAGGATCTGCTGATAAAGTAGTTTTACCTGTTCCAGAAAGGCCGAAAAATAAAGCAACATCTCCTTTTTCTCCTACGTTTGCAGAGCAGTGCATAGAAGCCATACCTTTTAATGGAAGGTAATAGTTCATCATGGCAAACATCCCTTTCTTCATCTCACCTCCGTACCATGTACCTCCGATGATCTGTAGTTTTTCAGTAAGGTTGAACATGATAAAGTTTTCAGAGTTTAATCCCTGAGCTTCCCAGTTCGGGTTGGTAGTTTTTGATCCGTTGACTACGGTGAAATCCGGCTCACCGAAATTCTCCAGTTCGTAGTGAGAAGGACGGATAAACATGTTGGTCACGAAATGTGCCTGCCATGCAACTTCAACGATAAATCTTACTTTAAGTCTTGTATCTGCATTTGTTCCACAGAATGCATCTACTACATAGATTTTCTTAGCTTCAGAAAGCTGGTTCATCACTAGTTCCTTACAAGAACCGAAAATTTCTGCGGTTGTAGGTAAGTTTACTTTACCATCCCAGAAAATTGTATCTCTTGTAACATCATCCTGAACAATATATCTGTCTTTAGGTGAACGACCTGTGAAAATTCCTGTTTTTACTGATACTGCGCCAGACTCTGTAAGCTCAGCCTGCTCAAACCCCTGATTTTCAGGAGAAACCTCAGCCTGATATAATTCTTCGTAAGAAGGATTATACACTACTTCATAGTTTCCTTTAATCCCTAATTTCTCTAAATCCTGGATGATTTTAGTGTTTTTCATTTTACTTATATTTTCTATTTCTTTATTGACTTCAACAAAAATAATATTAATTATTTGTTAAAGGTGGTTTAAATATACTGATATAAGTCAGAATGACAAATAAAAAAACGGGTTCGTAATTATCTGATTACAAACCAATTATATTTTGCCATTCAAAAATAGTTGTAAAACCTTTCTCCCAAAAATAGTTCTTATAGTCCCCAAATTTGGCACTCATTACAAAATCTCCACCCCATGCGCCTAAACTTTTGACAAAAGAAGGGCAATCTGAGAATAATTTTTCTTTAACTGTCGATATTTCAAGAAAATCCGCAATTTTATGCTCATGAATCATCATTAATTCGGAAAATTTTTCCAATTCATTGCATAACAATATTTTTTTTGTGAGATTTGAAAATTCATCCACCAGTTCCGGAGACTTCTTTTTGGACTTGTAAAAACTGATTCCCTCTCTACTGTCCTGCTTCTGATTTAAGTGGATAAAAATCAGCTCATTTTTAAAAGAAGGACTGAAATTAACCTTCTCATATTTTATGTCTGGTTTACTTTGAAAAAGGATGGCAGATTTTTCCTTCGCCACGGCGATATCATATCCGCTGCCTCCCAAACTGATTGTATTAAGATAAAAAGGATCTATTTCCGCCCATTCTGCCAGATTATTCATCAGGGTAGAACTGCTCCCCAATCCATAATTTGCAGGAAACTGAAGGTTTGTTTTTAAATGATAAGTAAGATCAGTTTTGAATTTACTGTTAGAAAGCTGCTGAACATTCTTTAATGTTTTGGTAATGAATTCAGCACTTGATGGAAGGTTGGTCTCTAAGATCTGCCAGTTTTTATAATCAATGACAGCTCTTAACCATAATGTATTCTGATGATAGGCTTCCCAAAGAATAAGTGACTTTCCATCTTTTATTTCTTCAAAGAAAAACTCTTGTCCCAGCCTGGTAGGTACCGCTAAGACAAGAGCTCCATCTATTGCGAAATATTCTGAAGTAAGCATAAGCTTTCCCGGTGAAAATATCGCGCTCATATTTTTTGTTTAGATTGCAGAAGCTGCTTCTACAGATCCGTCAATTTTTTTGATCAATCCCTGAAGGGTTTTTCCCGGTCCTACTTCTACAAAGTTAGAGGCACCGTCTTTAATCATATTCTGAACAGATTGTGTCCATTTTACCGGACCGGTAAGCTGAGCGATCAGGTTTTGTTTGATCTCATCAGGATTGGTTACCGCTGTTGTGGTAATATTCTGGTATACAGGAATAGTTGCTTTTCTGAATTTTGTTTTTTCGATAGCTGCGGCCAGTCTTTCCTGTGCAGGCTGCATAAGTGGTGAATGGAAAGCTCCGTTTACCGGTAAAAGCAATGCTCTTTTGGCACCGGCTTCTTTAAGTTTAACGCATGCTTCTTCTACTGCAGGTGTTTCTCCTGAGATCACCAATTGCCCCGGACAGTTATAATTGGCAGGAACAACGATACCGCTGATCTGTGCACAAATTTCTTCAACTTTAGCATCATCTAATCCTAAGATCGCTGCCATAGAACTTGGATTGGCATCACAAGCTTCCTGCATCGCTTTTGCTCTTTCAGATACTAATTTCAAACCGTCATCAAAGGATAAAACGCCGTTGGCAACCAAAGCTGAAAACTCTCCTAAAGAGTGTCCTGCTACCATTTCAGCACCCAGCCCGTTTACGGCTTTTAATGCGGCTACTGAATGTATAAATATTGAAGGCTGGGTAACCTCTGTTTTCTTAAGATCCGCATCCGTCCCGTTAAACATAATGGAAAGAATGTCGAAACCTAAAATTTCATTGGCAGATTCCATCAGATCTTTAATATCTTTTCTAGAATCATACAATTCTTTTCCCATTCCTACGAACTGAGAACCCTGCCCTGGAAATACAAGTGCTTTCATGTATTGAATTAAATATTATGCAAATATAACTATAATGTTAACAATATTCTTTTAAATAGCTATAAATCATTTAAGGTACTAACCTGATTACTCTATAACCGGTATTTACATAAGCACCATTAGCTTTAGATTTTACAAACTCAAATTTTGTAGCAAGCTGAGTCTGAACTTTATTCATCTGCTTAAAGATCTCTCCTTTTTTATTTTCTCTGGTCAGCATGTCATTCACAACATCAAAACCTACGATTGCATATTTAGGTGGAGTTTTACAGTATTTGCTTTTATAGGCTGCCAGAATTTCTTTTTCAAAGCTTCCGTCTGTATTAATCTTTCTATCCATCAGATATACAAGGCTCGCCTGGCTAAGCTCATCTACTTTCTTCTCAAAAGTTGGAGAATAGAACATACTGAACGCTTTCATTCCCTGTACTTCTTTAGACATAGCTGCAACCCTGTTGGCAAAAGCATCACCTGCTGCGTTATCATCATTGGCTAAAATAGCAATTACAGGCGCAGACTGTCCTGTCATCATATTCTGATCCGGCTGAATATCTGCGGAAGAGTTTACAATGATAATATTAGGATTCTTTACTGCTTTTTCAAGTCCTGCTTTAATGTAGTTGGCATCCTCTTTCTTAGCATCTGCCACTATGTATATCTTCTGATCAGAATATACCGCTTTTACCTCTTCTACAATCTTATCAGCATAAGTATTATTATTGGTTTCAACAATAATAAGATTACTGTAATTATACAATTCCGGAGAGTTGGCAAATGGGGCTACAATTGGAATTTTCTGATTTTTGGTAAAATCCAGAACATCAATGACGTTAGATTTAAAGAAAGGTCCTATGATAAGGTCAGTATTATCAGGGTTGATCTGCGTCAAAGAATTTTTGAACGAAGCTTCGTTTCCTGAATCTACTATTTTAATATCCAGTTTTTGCCCTCCTCTTGCATTCCTTTCAATTGCCAGTTTGGCTCCTGTTAAAAAGTCAAGCGCCATTCCTCTGTATTGGGTTTCGTTGGTACTGTAGCCAAATGGAAGCATCAGGATAACACTAAGTGCATCGCCATTTTTCTTTATATAGGCAGCATCCTGTTTTTTGATCTTTAAAACCATTCCGGTCTTCAGCCCATGAGAAAGCTCCGGGTTAAGAGCAATAAGTTCATCAATGGAAACACCGAATTTATTTACGATAGAGAATACCGTATCACCCTGCTGAACCGTATAAGTTACATAATCATCACCTACAGCAACATTGGAAGCGGTGGATGATTTTTCGTTCCCGGAATCCATCTTTGCTTTTGGATTAGAAGATTCGGAAACGGTATCATTACTGCCGGAAGTACTTGCTCTTTTTATTTTAATGGTATCTCCAGGCTTAAGTCCTTTTTCTTCCAATCCCGGATTCAAGGCATAAAGATCCTGCTGACTGATACCAAACTGTTTTGTAATTCTGTAATAATTATCTTTAGACTGAATCACATACGATTCTCCTTCTACAGCAGTTGGAGTAGTAGTTGGAGTAATGGTTGTTATATTTTTTTCTACAGGAGGTTCAGCATGTTTTTCTCCTGTCACAGCCTGTTGAGTTCCACCATATTTTTTTATGCTGGCTAGAGGTAAAGTAATCTCATCTCCGATCTTCATGTGAGAATCCAGTTCAGGATTCAGCTTTCTTAAATCAGTTTCAGAAATTCTGTATTGTTTTGTGATGCCATAAATTGTCTGCTTTGGCTGCAAAACAATTTTGCCCAACGAAGAAGTATTTGGGCTCGCAGCTGCTTTTTCGGCTGGAGCAGATTTGGCAGCGGCGGTTGTCGCTGTTTTCTCTGATTTAACAGTTAAAACATCTCCAATGGCCAGTTTACCATCTTTATGTTTTGGGTTTAGCTTCAGCAATTCATCTACAGTTATTCCATACTTTTTTGCAATGTTGTAAGGATTATCGCCTTGCACAACGGTATGTGATTTCTGGGCTGAAACTCCCAAAACCATACATAAACTGGATAGAATAAAAAACCTCTTTATCATATTCGATAATTATAATTTACAAAAATACTTCTTTAAAATTAAATGGCAACAATTATTAATTTTGAATCTTGAACCACCATCTCTTCCAAACAATTTTCAAGCCACGAATAGCCATAATCTGAAAAGAATACACTAAAATTATATACTCTTTCCTGCCATGTTTTTGCGGGATGAACATCTAAAAACAGATTTTCAAGTCTTTCCAGCAATTCATTTTGTTTTATTTTTTCAGCATGAAGAAGGCGCTTTTTCATTCTTTTAAATGACTTTAATTGTCTTACTTCTTCAGCCTTCACCATATTACCAAAAGATTTTTCTGTGGTTTCTGCAGAAGCTTTCAGGGCAGAGAAATTACGGATAAGCAATTCTTCTTTCTCTTCGAGTAATTGTAAAACCGGATTATCTTTTAAAATTTTCTGGTTGGTAAGTGCTGTAAAGTTCCGGAAGAAATCTTCTATCTTAAGATCCAGCTTTTCAATTTTTCCTAACGTTTTTTGCTTCAGAAAAAGCATTGAGTTTCTCGGGATAAGAATCGGAAAAGGAATGGCAACTTTTGAAAAGTAGTCTTTCAGTTCCAGCCAATACATAATTTCTGCATTCCCGCCGATATAAGCCAGATTGGGAAGTACATTTTCCTGATACACCGGGCGCATCACAGCATTGGGACTGAATTTATCTGGGTGATTTTCCAGCTCGTCCAGAATTTCTTCTTCCGTAAACTGAATATTTTTATCTACAATACTGTATTTCTGTCCGTTAAACTCTATTCTGTCTCTGGTTTCAGAAAGGTAGAAAAGATTAATTTCCCGGGGATTCACCTGAACCTTTCCGTATTTTTCCGTCAGAAGATCTACTTTATTTTTAGCGGTTTTCTGTAAGCTAAAATGAAGAAGTTCATCTTTGAAAATCTCCTTCATCTGACTTTTAAGTTTCTTAGAATCTCCATCTAAAATTAAAAGACCAAATTCTGAGAAAAGACGATTCACAAGAACCTTAATGGCTTCGGTCAAAGTATTTCCTGCCTTATAGGCTTCTTTCATCATTAAGATGAGTTCGGTACCGAAAATAGAATCTTTGAATTCTTTCTCGAATTCAGAAATAAAATAAGTATCACTGATCTTTATTCTTCCTACCGGACCTCCTGATCTTTCATTGGTTTCGTAATAATTATTTTCGGTTTTAAAATGATTGATCTCTGCAAAATCATGATCTTCTGAAGCCATCCAATACACCGGAACGAAGTTAAAATCCGGAAAATTTTCTTTCAGATACGTACATGTTTTGATGGTCTGAAGTATTTTATACACAAAAAACACAGGTCCAGAAAACAGATTCAGCTGATGCCCTGTGGTAATGGTAAATGTATCAGGCTGCTTAAGATGATCTATATTTTCTCTTTGCTTTGAAGAAAGAGTGAGCTCTGACAGCTGGCTTTCAAACACATCAAATAAAATCTCTCTTTTTTTGGATGAAAATGAGTCTTTTTTAAGATGAATCTGTTGTTTAAAATGATCTAAGGAAAATGTATGATTTTCAAAGCCCTCAATTTTCTGATGTAAAAAATCTTTTACGAGCTGAGGGATACTTTCTATATCGTTAAATGATATTTTATTAATTGTTTTCAACCTGTACAGTTTTTAGTTGAACAAATACCACACAATCCCGATGTTCAGTCTGAAATCATATACCGGATAATGTGGAAATGCGTATGCTTTGTTATTGGAAATAACAGTTCCTATCTGCTGCCCTTCTATGAAAAAGAACATTTTTTTCACTTTCATATTAATATAGATATCGGCAATAGGCTGTCCTCCAATTGAGAATGAATCCGCTCTTGGAAGAATATATTCGTTAAGAACAGGGAAATATTCTCTTGAAGCAAATTTTGAGAAGTAGTATACTTTAACACCCGCCTGAATTTCTGCCGCTTTTTTGAATGCCTGTGTCTGGTAGAAGAAATTAGCTCTTCCGATGAAACCAGGTAAAGGAAGCAGTTCTTTATTAGTCAGGGTATTTTGGAAATGCAGTCTTGTATTGAGATGGAATTTTTTGAAGCTGAAAGTAGCCTCCCCTCCGATCTGAGAGATATTGACCGAATTATTACTTTGTTTCGGGCTCATGCTGCTGTCAAAGTATGTATAATTATCAATTCTGAAATAATTAGCAAAGATTTCGGTTTTAAACCATTTCAGGTTAACGCTTCCTCCTACTTCCATGACAGACTGATTGTTTGCATTTTCAAGATAATAATTGAAGTTATTATAAACGGAAGTATTCATCAAATAGTTGAATGAAGGATATGCACTCTGGAAATTCACCTTTGCATTAACGAAATAATCTTTGATGGGTTCAAACTTCAGATTATTGGTTGTTTTAAGATAGCTTTTAAACTGGCTTCCGTTTGAAAATTCAAGAAATGAGTTTAGCTGGATTTTATCCCAAAGTTTTACCTGTAAATTTCCTACAGCCCCAATCCTGTTTTCTTTAAGTTCATTGGGAAAAGGAAATGCACTATTAATAGATGCAATATCTGTTACCCCAAACTTAATGATCTGATAACGTACACCTGCGTCTAATTTGAATTTTTCATTATTAAAAATTAAGCTGACTGTATTGCTTAAGTTTTCGGAATATTTTTTTGTTGTCAGCGGAAAGCCGTTTATTAAATCTGTAGGAGCATCATACCAGTAGGTTTCAGGAGTCGACTGGTTATAATAGTATTTATTTCCCTGATGAGAAATAATATGTCTAATACTGAACGGAAATTTTTCAGAATTAAATGGAGTAAACTGCTGGCTCAGGTAGTATCTTCTGTAAGCAAACTGCGAGCTGGAAGAGGCTAAGCTAACCTGAGCGTTTTGTCTGTTGCTGTAGTTACTGTCTCCATTCATAAAGAGATTATCTTCAGTAATACCTCCACTTTCCTGGTTGTTTACATTCTGGTGAAGATAGTGGGCAAAAAGCTCATAGTTTCCACTTTTTGAGACATAATGTCCTGAGAAAATAGTATTATTATTTGCGGCTAACGAGTTTCTGTAAAGTCCCTGAGAACGAAGTCCCATATATTCCAGCGCAAAATTGAATCTCTTTCCTATATTTTGAGTGTAGGTAGATCTCAGAGCAGCTCCGTTTCGCATAGCATTGTGATAAATAAATGTAGCGGTAGGAGTTTTTACATCATAGTATTTCACATCGTTTGCTCCAATAATCATATACGATTTGTTGGAAGGTAATAGGGAAAGGTTTTCTTCCGGATTTACCTCGAATACAAGTGGATTAAATCCTGAACCAATATTGGCTGGCTGTATTCTTCCGAAGTTATCTTTATTATTTTGTTGTGAAAAGATATAGGTTTTATCAAAAGTCATTACAGTATCAAAAACTTTCTTTTCAGAAAACTGAGTCTGATACAGGTAATCATTAATAGTAGGTTTGAAAATTTTCAGGGAATCTTTCTTCCCGGAGTCTATCACGAGTGTGTCTTCTGCTTTTTTGGTTTGAGGCTTGGTACCGGCTTTATTAACGACCTGAGCCCTTGCAGCAAAACTTAAAGACAAGAGTATGAAAAGGATGTACTTCATTATTCATTATTGTACAGCAAAAATAAGAAATAAAAGGACATAAAAAACCCCACAAAAATGTGGGGCTTGAGATATTTGTTAGAAAAATTTTAGTTTTTCACTAGGACAAATTTATTACCGCTGGAAGTACCTGCAGCACCTGAGAAAGTAAGCGCAGAGATGTTAATACCATTAGTACAGAAATTAACTGTCCCTGTACCAGTTACTGACATACTACCAGTTGGCGCATCATAAAGAAAGTTTTGATTAGAAGCTACTGTAATATTACCATTGGTTTGAACAGTAACAAGCATATATGATGTACTTGTGTTGCTAATATAAGGATTGTTAGTTGACAATATCTTAAACTGGTTAGCAGCAGGACCTGGCTGTATAGTAATTAGCGCTCCTGGTAAGTAATCTTCCCAAGTATCCGTTACTACCTTATACGTTCCAGTGAAACCAGACATGTTAAATGGACATTCTAATGAATATTTCAACGTGTGAGTCTGATTGAATGTAGCATTAGCAACTGAAGGAGAAGAAATTTTAAAAGTAATTGTTTTTTGAGTTTCCTTAGCTCCACTTTCTAATAACTGTATTTTAAAGTTACCCACCTTTTGCCCTGCAGCAAGATTATCGGTTTTATTTACAATCTTAAAGTCTACACCTTCTACTGCTGTAGAATTAGCTGCATCAACAGCAATTGTTACATCTGTATTTTGTTTTGCTTCACTTAAAGTAGTATATGTTATTGCAACCTCTTTAGAAGTTGAGCCTTTTACTACTGTTGCTTCTGAGCTTGTAGCACCAAAACTCAAATAATTATCTCCATCATATACTGCATCATCTGGCTCTGAACAGGCAGAGATCATTAATGCAAAAATCGGAATACTTAAATATTTTAAAATTTTCATAGCTAAAATTCGCTTTTAATTAATATTAATAACCAGGGTTTTGTTGCACTTGAGAGTTTAGGTTAATCTCCTGAGCTGGAATTGGTAATGTATACTTATAGCTATTGTTAGGAAGGTTTGTAACCGTAACAACATCATCCGTCTGGTTTCTATCCATAGTAACACCAGCTGCAGTAGCCAATCTTTTTAAATCGATGTATCTGTGTCCTTCCAATGCAAGGTCAACTCTTCTCTCTTTTAAGATATCTGCATAAGCTGCTGCTGACGAAGCATATACTGGAAGTGGAGCAGTTCCACTGTTGTATCTTTTCGCTCTTACTTGCTGAATTAGTGTAGCTGCACCAGTAAAATTGTTAGCTGCTGTTTCACACTCTGCCAAGATGAAATACATTTCTGATAATCTGAATACCTTTAAATCATTTCTTGTAGCAGCACTTGTTTTACCAGGATATTTGTCTATTACCAGCTGATCAGTATCCCTAGGAGAAGTACTTGTTAAATAATTAGGATCAATTAGAGACGAAGAATCAATATATACGGTTCTTCTAACGTCCCCTGGAGTTGTATTGATGATATTAAACAGGTTTCTTCCTAAAGCCCACATTGGGTTTCCTGTAATACTAGAACTGTTCGTATTCCATCTTGTTCCAATGGAGCTTCCGTTCCCTGTAGCTAATCTGTTTAATGCGAAAATAATTTCTCCTCTTGCTGTATCATTCCACATTGTTGGGTATGCTGACGCAGCGGTTAATGTCAATCCAGCATTAGATATCACATCCTGTGCATATTGCTTAGCTAAAGTTGTATTACCTCTGTAAAGGTTAAATCTTGCAGAAACTGCATTTACAAATCCTTTATCTACATAATATCTTCCTGCAGCAGCATTATAAGGTAAAATACTTCTAGCATAATCTAAATCTGCATTAATAAAATCATAAACATCTTGATTCTTACTTCTAGGAAGTTTTACATCAACTGCTGGTACATCTTTTAAAAGTAAAACGCCTAAACCGTTTGCATCTTTCATATCCGGAGCAAAAAAAGTCTCCAGCTGAAGATAGCAGAAAGCTCTTATAGCTCTTGCCTGTGCAATAATCGAGTTGTATTGAGCTACTTCACTGGCAGCAGGAGTAACTTGTGCAGCACCAGCAAGTAATCTGTTTACACGGTTAATTACCAAGTAATGCTGAGCCCAAATTCCTGTTGTTAGAACCGTAGTTGGATCTATAAAATAACGGTGTATTTCATATTCCTGACCACCACTACCTGCTCCTGGCTTTACTTCGTCAGTAAATACCGCAGAGAAATAAATATCATTATTAGTATCCATGTTGGCATACACAGATCCAACTAAATAATCATTAAGATTTGATACACTTGTAAATAAAGTAGCATCATCCAGTAACCCAGGTTGCTCTATATCAATAGCATCCTTACAACTGTTTAAAGTAAAACCAACTGACGATAGACATACTGCTATCACTAATGCTTTTTTATATATTTTATTCATTTTTTCTTTTTTTAAAAATCTACATTAACCCCTAAAGAATATGTTTTCGGGTTTGGATATACGTTAAGTGAATACGTTGTAATAGGCTCCACATCAAAACCTTTCCATCCTGTGAAAGTATAGATGTTTTCAGCTTGTGCAAAAACCTTAATAGAATTAATTGGCAAGTTGCCTAATATTTTTTTGCTGAAAGTATATCCAACACTTACATTCTTTAATCTAACAAAATCAGATTTGAAAAGGAATCTATCAGAAGAACCTTCTAATGTTGCATTAACTGCTGATAAGCTTGGTACCGTAGCGTTCGGATTGCTTGGAGTCCATGCATTCAACAAATCAGCAGAAACGTTAAGCCCGGAAGCTGCATAAGAAGGATTCATTACCCAAGAATATAGGTTATCATAGATATATCCTCCTTTCTGATAAGAAAATAATGCATCAACAAAGAACCCGTCATGCTGGAAGTTAAATCCAAATCCACCCGTATATTTAGGCATAGGGCTTTTTCCTGTAAGTCTTCTATCAGCAGCAGTTGGTGTTTGAGTTACATTTCCGTTCTTATCTAAGAATAACTGCTCTCCATTAGCTGGATTAACTCCTAAGTAAGGATAAAGCTGCCATTGATCTGCAGGTCCTCCAACTCCGTCAACAAAATCTCCTGTAAGGTCATTTGCTTCCATGCTGACAATCTTATTGGAGTTATACCCAACGTTTCCATATACAGATAATTTTGTATTGGCTTTTCTCAGAATATGAACTCTTAAAGATCCTTCAACTCCTTTATTATCCATTGTACCATTATTACCTCTTAGGGCACCTTGACCTGTAACGTAAGTTACCGGAATGGAATTAAATAATCTTGTTGTTCTTTTCTGATAATAATCAAATGTACCTTCTACCAGTCCTTTGTAGTTGAAATCAACTCCTAAATCAAGCTGTTTTACTTCTTCCCATTTTAGGTTCTTGTTTCCAAGGTTTGCCAGATAATATCCAGGTAAACTCTGGTAAGCAGGAGCTGTAGTAGGATTCGGTCCGTTATAATCCAAATACGAAGAAGGACCTACTGTTAGTACGTTGGTATTATTAGCAACCGTAAATAAGTTTTGGTTACCTGTTGTTCCAAGGGAAGCTCTAAGTTTTAATAAATTGAACCCAGATCCTTCCATGAAGCTTTCTTTATCAATATTCCATCTTGCCGCTACTGACCAGAAAGTTTCCCATCTGTTATCTTTAGGGAATCTGTATGATCCATCTCTTCTTATTACTCCAGATACACCATATTTTCCTTGGTAATCATAATCTAATGTTCCGAAATACGCCAGTGTTCCTGCAGTAACCTTCAATGCACTTGCAGAAGGACGATAGATATTTGGAGTAGCCGGGTTGAAAGGAACATAACCCGTTCCTGCACCGAACTCCCAAACTAAAGGATCAAGACCGTTCTGCTGCTGAGTATAACTCTGCCAGTTTACTTTAATATAATCTAAATAAGCAGCAGCTGTAATAGTATGATCACCAAATGAATGGTTATAAGTAATGTTTGTAGTCGTGTTAAACGTTAAATCGTTTATCGTATTAAACTGTTCAAATCCACCATATTTTGCAGCTTGTCCTGCAGCTACCACTAAAGATAGATAACCGTTTGCAGCTCTGGCAAATTGTCTTTGATAATTTTTATAATCAACACCCGTTCTGTTTCCGATGCTTAAATCTGATGTAAGCTTGTAATTAGCACTTACGTTAGCCGTTAAGCTGGTTTCAGTAAACTGGTTTCTGATACCACCCATGATGTTATCATAAAGAATATAAGCTCCATTCCCATTACCACTCGCTGTTCCTATCTGATTGAATAATCCCAATCCATTGGTAAATGTAGGTGCTGGTAAATAAGGTGCGGAAAGCACAGTTCCAAATAGCGGGTTCTGTACTGTGTTCGCATTAATAGCAGTGTTGGTTTCGTCATCCAACTGATTTCTTTTGGAGAACCCTAACCCTAAAATAGCACCAAATGTTAATCTTCCATCGTTGCTTTTTCCATTAAGGTTATTTCTTAAAGTAAATCTTTTGAAATCTGTTCCACGGATGTTACCTTCACTGTCCACATAACCTAATGAAACGAAGTTACTTATGTTTTCTCCACCTGCACTCACTGACAGCGTATGCTGCTGGCTCATACCTACTCTGGAAAAAAGATCTCTCCAGTCTGTATTGGTAGTGAAATTATTGATATCATTTTGAGACATGGTAGAACCTTTTCCTGCTCCGGCATTCTTCTGAACCTGTAACAGCTCTCTTCCAGAAGACATATTGTAATCTGTTTTTGGCAATACGGAGAAAGAAGTTAATGCATCATAAGAGATTCTAAGCTTAGAATTGAACTTACCGCCTTTAGTTGTAATTACTACAACCCCATTTGCAGCTCTGTTTCCATAAATTGCTGTAGCCTGTGCATCTTTTAGAATACTGAACGTGTCAATATCATTAGGGTTTAAGTTTCTAAACTGTGACCCTGATGTAATAATTCCGTCTATAACATATAAAGGATCCGTAGAACCATTTAGGGAACTAAGTCCTCTGATGATAATATTAAACTTACCAGATCCCGGAGATCCAGACGCTGAGTTCGCTACTATACCAGGAGCTGTACCCTGTATAGAGTTAAGAACAGAAATATTTGGTCTGTTCTCTAATGTTTCAGAACCGATGGTTACTGAAGAAGCATTAGATTTAGCTTTAGTAGATGTCTTGCTATAACCTAACACAACAATCTCATCAATTTTCTGTTCTTTGTCTTTTTTAGAACTTGTTGTGTCTTTTTGAGCAAATACTACCTGCCCTGTGAAAAATAACACACCGGCTGTCAGTACACGTAATTTAACATTCATATTAACAAATTTTAATATATTTAATGGGCAAATATGTTAATAAATATTAACACCCACAAATTAAACCAATGTTTAAACTACGCTTTTTTTTAATATTTCATTTAAATTTTACGCAAATCAAATAAGATTCCATAATAATAGATAGTTTTTATTATGTGAAAATTATTTTTTTCGCGCTTTAAATTCATTTTAACAAATTATTAATAACATAAAAAATATTATTTAGAATCTTTATAAATTAAACAGGTTTACAAAATAAAAATACACCTATATAAAAAAGTGGTTTTCACCTATTTAGGATATAATTATTTGAGTTTGCGTAGAACAGTTCTTTCTCTGTAAACTTACAGAATATTTCTAATTTACCCTTAATGGAAAGATGCAGATTTTGATTGCATTTAGGCCATTAAGCGAATATTTTAACAATACATTTCAAAAATTTCAGATATTGATAATGTATGCTAAACTCAATCATATCGCTTATCAGAACTCTTACTTTAAAGCATACCATTACTTTTTCAGAAACAGTATGTACCTGCATTTTTCTTAAAGCTTCAGGGATTGGGGTTCTTTGTATAACTCAACTTATTTAAGTTTTACTATTTATATACAGTAATCAATAGTAAATTCTGAAGAGAAAATTTGAAATATTAAGTAAATACTAAAAAGTTAAAATTAGCTAAAAAACTGGTTAAAGTTCACATTCACAATTAACGCTTATGAAGGCAATCATCTTAAAACAAATTTTTATAATCTATCTTTTCGAAAAAAATCTCTAAAATCTAATTTTTAGAGATGATCTTTATTTATTATGAAAGAAATTAAATTAACAAATCTGATCGGAACATTATAGTATTCATCATTTTTTACTAACTTTACCCATAATAACCGATTAAATAGATAAGATAATCAAAAAATAATTTAAAAATGAGAAAATTATTATTCATCGCTTTATTTTTACCATTTGTATTTATAGAGGCGCAACAGTCTTTAAATATCAATAATGTAACAGGCTCTCAGTCTGTATTTGAAAGTGTAGTTGCTTCAGGAACCGGAGCTCCTATAAAATATGAAGACATACAAGGTTCTCCTTATCAGTCACCACTTTTTCAAAAAGCTTCCGTGGGAGAAAAGTATGGAAATATCGACGTGAGGTATAATGCTTACACGGATGATATAGAGTTTTTAAACAATGGAAAAACTGAAGTTCTCCCTAAGCAGGATGATTTTGCCAGAATTGAAGTTCTTTCATCAAAACAAGCTTTTGTGTATTTTAAAAACACAACGGAACCGAAAGGTTATCTGATCGAGATAGCAAAGGGCAAAAACCCTGTGTATAAAAAGGAAAAAACTATTTTTAAAGACGCAGCTGCAGCAGCTAATACTTATCAGACAGGCAAACCAGCCATGTTTGTAAAACAAGATCCCGTTTATTATATAAAAACAACTTCAGGAAACATGAATAAAGTATCTTCACTAAAAAAGATAACAGAACTTTTCCCTGAAAAAGAGAAAGAGTACAATACGTATATTAAATCAAATAACTTAAAATTTAATGATGGCGATATAGCTAAGCTAATGGCTTTTATCAATCAATAATTATTAGAATTTTAATAGTAAAAATTCAAAAAACCTTGTATAAGTTATTATACAGGTTTTTTTATACCCATAATTGAGATTACCACTATTCTATTATTTGTTATTCATCGTCAGTTTTTTTTGAATACCACAAAACAATATATAATAATAAGGCCATCTCACAAGTGAGACGGCCTATTAATATTGAGATATTGAGTCTTATGAACTCATAAACTTATACTATTTCAGTTTTTTCTTAACAGCTACTTCTTCGTAAACTTCAAGAATATCTCCGGTTTCGATATCGTTGTAACCTTTTAGATTCAGACCACATTCGTAACCTTTTGTAACTTCTTTAACATCGTCTTTGAAACGCTTCAAGCTTTCAAGCTCTCCGTCGAATTTCACAATACCGTCTCTTAGCAAACGTACTTTGGACTGTCTTGTTACTTTTCCGGTAAGAACCATACAACCTGCAATTGTTCCAACTTTAGAAATCTTGAATACTTCACGAATCTCAACATTACCGATTACCTGCTCCTGAATTTCCGGAGAAAGCATTCCCTCCATCGCTTCTTTCACTTCATCAATTGCTTTATAGATTACGGAATATGTTCTGATTTCAATTTCTTCACGATCCGCAAGTTCTTTTGCATTAGCACCAGCCCTAACATTGAATCCGATGATAATTGCATCTGATGCAGCCGCTAAATTAATATCAGACTCTGTGATCTGCCCAACACCTGAGTGAAGAATCTTCACACTGATCTCTTCTGTTGACAATCTCTGTAACTGATCAGAAAGCGCTTCTACAGAACCATCCACGTCACCTTTAAGGATAATATTCAATTCTTTGAACTCTCCTAAGGCAATACGTCTGCCTAATTCTTCAAGCGTTGTATGTTTTTTCGTTCTGATTGATAGCTCTCTCTGTAACTGCTCTCTCTTATTGGCAATAGCTTTACCTTCACTTTCATCAGCATATACTCGGAATTTATCACCAGCAGTAGGCGCTCCGTCCAACCCTAAGATGGTTGCAGGGATTGATGGACCTGCTTCTTTAAGGTTTTTACCTCTTTCATCAAGCAGCGCTTTTATTTTACCGTGGTTTTTACCTGCTACTACATAGTCTCCAACTCTTAAAGTTCCGGTTTGCACCAACATGGTTGCTACATAACCTCTACCTTTATCTAAAGATGCTTCAATAACAACCCCGTTTGCTGAACGCTCAGGATTTGCTTTTAACTCAAGCATTTCAGCCTGTAATAGAACTTTCTCCAGCAATACATCTACATTATTACCAAATTTAGCTGAAATCTCCTGCGCCTGAACATTTCCACCCCACTCTTCTACTAAAACCGGAGGGTTCAAGCCAGAAAGCTGCTGACGGATGTTATCAGGGTTCGCATTCGGCTTATCAACTTTATTGATAGCAATAATCATTGGTACCTGTGCAGCCTGAGCATGGGCAATAGCTTCTTTGGTCTGTGGCATTACATCATCATCGGCAGCAATTACAATAATGGCAATATCTGTGATCTGAGCACCTCTGGCTCTCATCGCTGTAAAGGCCTCGTGACCTGGCGTATCTAAGAATGTAATTCTTTGTCCGTTTTCAAGCTTTACATTATAAGCACCAATGTGCTGAGTAATTCCTCCGGATTCACCAGCAATTACGTTTGTTTTTCTGATGTAATCCAATAATGAAGTTTTACCATGGTCTACGTGTCCCATTACAGTAACTACAGGAGCTCTTTGCAATAAGCTGTCTTCTGTATCAACTTCTTCTTCGGAATCTGTATCTTCAAGATCTGCATCTGAGAATTCGATTTTATAACCAAATTCGTCTGCTACTAATAATAAGGTATCCGCTTCGAGTCTTTGGTTCATGGTAACCATTACACCTAGCGAGAAACAGGCAGAGATTACTTCAGTTGGAGAAACATTCATCAAGCTTGCCAATTCACCTACAGTGATGAATTCTGTTACCTTAAGAGTTCTGTCTTGTGCCTCAAGCTCCTGCTGACGCTCATCCTGTTCTCTACGGAAAGTTCTTTTGTCTTTTCTGTGTTTAGCAGATTTAGATTTCCCTCCTTTATTGGTAAGTTTTTCAAGGGTTTCCTTGATCTGGTTTTTAACCTGCTCGTCAGTTAATTCAACCGGCATCACTCTTTGTCCAGGTCTGTTGTTCTGGCCTCCTTTCTTGAAGCCGCCACCACCTTGACCTTGCGGACGGTTTCCACCACCCTGGTTATTTCCAAATCGGTTTCCGCCCTGGCCACCCTGACCTTGCGGACGGTTTCCCTGACCACCTTGACCTTGACGGTTTCCTCCTTGTCCTCCATTGTTATTATGCGGACGGTTTCCTCCTTGGCCTTGACCACCTTGGTTATTGTTATTATTTCCTGAGTTTTGATTATTTCCCTGACCTTGCTGGTTATTCTGGCCGCCAGGTTTTTCAATTCTCTTTCTTTTCTTTTTTGCACCAGCACCTGGTTTTGGAGCAAACTGAGTAAGGTCTATCTTTTCACCAACGATTTTAGGACCGTCTAATTTCTGATATACCGTCTCAATCTTCTGAGGTTCCTGAGATTCAGGTTCAGCTTCAACTTTTGGAGTTTCTACTTTTTTCTCCTCAACAACAGCTGGTTTCGGAGTTTCTTTTACTGTTTCCACAGGCTTCACTTCTTCTTTTTTCTCCTCCATTTTTGGTTTGTCTTTTTTCACAGGTCTGTTTCTAGATTCTATTTGAGACAAATCAATTTTATCCAAAACTTTGAATTCCTGCTTTTCAGGAGCTGCTTTTACTTCCGGCTGTTCTTCTTTCACGATTTCTTCTTTCTTTTCTTCAACCGGTGTTGCAACAGGAGCTGAAGGAGCTGCAGGAGCCTCCTCCACTTCAGGCGTCTTAGGTTCTAGATCAATTTTACCTAAAATTCTAGTTTCTGGTTTATTTGCTTTAGCTCTTATCACTTCAGGGGTTTTCTTTTCTTCAATTTCCAGCTTTTCTTCCGGAACTTTAGTGATCACCACCTCATGGGAAGCTTTTCTTTGTTCGCCGTCTTTAGCAAACTCAGCCTCCAATGCAGAATATGCCGATTCTTCCAATTGAGCGTTAGGATTGCCTTCAACCTCGAAACCCTTTGATTGTAAAAACTCTACTAATCTGGACATCGAAATATTGAATTCCTTAACCGCTTTATTTAATCTAATTTTTGGCATCTATATTATTTACTGTTTTTAATTTTTAAAATTAAAGTATTTCTTTTTTACTGTTTATTAAAATTTATTTAAAATCTTAATCTTCAAATTCTTCTCTTAGAATACGTTTAACCTCCTCGATTGTTTCTTCTTCAAGGTCTACCATATTTAAAAGACTTTCAGTTTCTTTATCTAATACTGATTTTGCAGTTGTAAGTCCTACTTTCTTAAACTCATCCAAAATCCACTGCTCGATATCATCGTTAAATTCTCTTAATTCAACATCGTCATCCTCGCTGGACTCTCTGTATACATCAATTTCATATCCTGACAACCAAGAAGCCAGTCTGATATTCTGTCCTTGTTTTCCAATCACTTTAGAAATCTCTTCAACAGGAGTATATACTAATGCATAGTTTTGATCCTCATTGATGTCAATTTTATTGACCGTCACATTTCCTAATGCTCTTTTCACCAAAATCTCAGGGTTTTTAGACCACTGAATAACATCGATGTTTTCATTTCTCAACTCTCTTACAACGCCATGAATTCTGGATCCTTTCACTCCAACACATGCTCCTACCGGATCAATTCTGTCATCATAAGCATCAACTGCAATCTTCGCCTTCTCACCAGGAATTCTCACTACTTTTTTCAGCATAATTGTTCCGTCCTGGATCTCAGGAATTTCCAGCTCTAATAACTTCTCTAGGAATTTAGGTGCAGTTCTGGAAATAATAATCTGTGGTTTAGAACCTTTGAAATCTACTGTCTCAACAATAGCTCTGATATTCTCACCCTTTTTAAAGAAATCGGATGGGATCTGGTTTTCTTTTGGTAAAATAAATTCATTTCCTTCATCATCCAGCAAAATCACATGTTTGTGACGGATATGGTGGATTTCACCAACAACTATTTCTCCAATTTTATCTCTAAACTGCTCGTACAGCATTGCATTATTGTGCTCCTGAAGCTTTGTAGCCAGGATTTGCTTAAGGGTAAGAATATTTCTTCTTCCCAATTGTGCAACAGGAATTTCCATTGTAAAGTCCTCACCTACTTCGAAGGTAGGGTCAATCTTTTTTGCTTCAGAAATTTCAATTTCCAAATCATCATCTTCAGACATTTCGTCCTCTACAATTGTTTTATTTAAAAATATCTGAAAATCTCCTTTATCCGGGTTTACAATCACATCAAAATGATCATCTGAATCAAATCTTTTTCTTAAAAGAGTCTTCAGTGAATCTTCAATAATTGCCATAAGATCAATTTTACTGATCCCCTTTTCGTCTTTAAAATCACCAAAGGATTCAATCAACGCTATATTATCCATCTATTTTTTTTTCTTTTTAAAATTTAATTACTACTAATGCTTTTTTGATCTCGGAGTAAGCAATCTCTTTCTCCTCTTCTACATCTACTTTTCCTTTTCCGATATCTTTCGGTTTGCGGTAACGTAAAGTAAGTGTGATCTTCTCTTCATCTACTTTTGACAGTTCTCCTTCAATTTTGGAAGAATCCTCCAGCATCACCTCAATTTCTCTCCCAATATTTTTTCCGAACTGTCTTGGTGTGGATAATGGTTCGCTTAATCCGGCAGACATCACCTGCAGGCTGAAGTCGTGCTCTTCACGATCCATATTGAATTCTATTGCACGGCTTGCATCCAGGCAGTCTTGCAGAGAAACTCCGTTATCACCATCTAAAATCACTGTAATATCATCCCCTGCAGAAATTTTAAGATCAATAAGAAACAGATCTTTTCTGGTCTCAAGGAATTCATTTAATAATTCTTCAATTCTTTTTCTAAACTCCATATATATTTATCTTGATTTACAGTACGAAAAAAGGCTTTCTTCCGAAGCCTTCCCATTTTTTCCGTAAATCCAATGCAAATATACGATATTTTTCTAAAAATGCAAAATTATCTTAAGTATCAGGTAAATAGCGCCCCACTCATTTACAACAAATTAAAAGAATATGTCACAGTATTTTTATATTTTTGCCATTAGAATTTAAAAACAGACATTTTGAATATAACGATTGTAGGAACAGGTTATGTAGGGCTGGTTACAGGAACCACCCTTGCAGAACTTGGCAATTCAGTATACTGTGTTGATATTGATGAAAAAAAAGTAGAAGGTATGAAAAACGGCGTAGTTCCCATCTATGAGCCGAACCTTGAAGAAATGTTTTTAAGAAACATTCAGTCTGAGAGATTATTTTTCACTACCAACCTTAAAGAAGCTCTGGACAAGAGCGAAGTAATTTATCTGGCACTGCCTACCCCTCCCGGTGAAGACGGCTCTGCAGATTTGTCTTATGTACTTCATGTAGCCAATAATATAGGCGAGCTGATGACAGAATATAAAGTGATTGTTAATAAGAGCACCGTTCCTGTAGGAACGGCAGACAGGGTAAGAGAAACAATCTCTGCCAAAACACAGATCCCTTTTGATGTCGTTTCAAATCCTGAATTTTTAAGGGAAGGCTTTGCCGTTGAAGACTCTATGAATCCCTCAAGAGTAGTTGTAGGCGCCAGCTCAGAAAAGGCTAAAGACATCATGTCTAAAATTTACCAGCCTTTTACCAATACAGGAATTCCCATTATATTTATGGATGAGAAATCATCTGAACTTACAAAATATGCCGCGAACTCATTTTTAGCCGTAAAAATTACGTTTATGAATGAGATTGCCAACTATTGTGAAAAAGTAGGTGCGGATGTAGATAAAGTGAGGCTTGGAATGGGCAGTGATGACAGAATAGGCCACAGATTCTTATTCCCGGGAATCGGATATGGAGGGAGCTGTTTTCCGAAAGATGTAAAAGCCCTTATAAAATCCGGAAAACAGGAAGATTTTAACTTCCAGATTCTTGAAGCTACTGAAAATGTAAATACCTCCCAGAAAGTTATTTTGGTATCTGAAATTGAAAAATATTTCGGTGGAAATATCCAAGGAAAAAAAATTGCCATGTGGGGACTTGCCTTCAAAG
Source organism: Chryseobacterium culicis (assembly GCF_900108365.1). GTDB lineage: Bacteria > Bacteroidota > Bacteroidia > Flavobacteriales > Weeksellaceae > Chryseobacterium > Chryseobacterium culicis. The sequence continues at coordinate 199,858 of NZ_FNWQ01000003.1, forward strand.
CCAATACCGATGACATCAGAGAAGCTTCATCTTTAGACAATATAGCCCTTTTACTGGAAAAGGGTGCCGAAATTGTAGCATATGATGCCGTTGCAGAAAGCAATGTTCAGAAACTTCTTGGTAACAAAATACAGTACGCCAAAGGAATGTATGACGCGCTGGAGGAAGTGGATGCATTATTTATTGCTACAGAATGGCCTGAATTTAAAAACCCTAATTTCGAACTGATGGCCAGAAAAATGAAAAATAAGGTTATTTTTGACGGGAGAAATATGTACCCACTGGAAATCCCCGAGCAAAACGGGTTTTATTATAAAAGTATAGGAAGAAAAACCATTTCAAAATAAACAAATGAAAAACATTATAATTACAGGAGGCGCGGGCTTTATAGGCTCTCATGTTGTAAGAGAATTTGTAAAAAATAATCCGGACACTACCATCATCAACCTTGATGCTCTTACGTATGCCGGAAATTTAGAAAACTTAAAGGATATCGAAAATGAGCCTAATTATGTTTTCGAAAAAGCAGATATCACGAAACCTGAAGAATTGAGAAAGGTTTTTGAAAAATACAATCCGGATGCTGTTGTACATCTTGCGGCAGAAAGCCATGTTGACAGAAGTATCACAGATCCAATGGCATTCATCAATACGAACGTAAACGGAACGGCTAATCTACTCAACCTCTGTAAAGAGTTCTGGACCTTAAACCCTGACCATACGCACGGAAGATTTCCGGATGAAAAACGAAACAATCTTTTCTATCATATTTCCACTGATGAAGTCTATGGAAGCCTGGGAGAAACAGGATTCTTTTTAGAAACTACTTCATATGATCCTCAATCTCCTTATTCTGCTTCCAAAGCCGCTTCTGATCATCTGGTAAGAGCTTACGGAAACACGTACGGAATGCCGTTCATTGTATCCAACTGTTCTAATAACTACGGCCCGAATCATTTCCCTGAAAAACTGATCCCTCTTTGTATATCCAATATCATCAACGAAAGACCTCTTCCAATTTATGGAGACGGAAAATATACGAGAGACTGGTTATTTGTAATTGATCACGCCAAGGCAATTCATCAGATCTTTAATGAAGCTAAAACCGGAGAAACCTATAACATCGGAGGATTTAATGAGTGGCAGAATATTGATCTCGTAAAAGAGCTGATCAAACAAATGGATGCAAAGCTGGGAAGACCGGAAGGCTATTCTGAAAAACTGATCACCTTCGTAAAAGACAGACCAGGCCATGATAAACGCTACGCCATTGATGCGACAAAACTAAATAAAGATCTTGGCTGGAAGCCTTCAGTAACTTTTGAACAAGGTTTGGGAAAAACCATAGATTGGTATCTTGAGAATAAAGAATGGCTGGAGAACGTAACTTCAGGGAACTACCAGGATTATTATAGCAAGCAGTACAACTAGAAATCTTCTGTTGACGTAATAAAGGAGAAGTAGAATTTCCTTATATACAAAGAAATTCTACCAATACCAATACAATAAGAATAATACGCACCAATACATGAAAGGAATAATATTAGCCGGAGGATCCGGAACCAGACTTTACCCTCTAACCATTGCCGTAAGCAAGCAGCTGATGCCTGTTTACGACAAACCTATGATTTATTATCCGCTTTCCACGCTTCTTTTAGCAGGAATTAAAGACATTCTGATTATCACTACACCACACGACCAGGAAGGTTTTATCAAGCTTCTGGGTGACGGTTCTCAAATCGGATGTAATATAGAATACGTGGTACAGCCCAGCCCGGATGGTTTAGCGCAGGCTTTTATTCTGGGTGAACAATTTATTGGCCATGATCCCGCTGCACTGGTACTGGGAGATAATATTTTCTATGGTTCCGAAATGGGAACTTTATTAAAAAATAAAACTAATCCCGAGGGAGGAGTTGTTTTTGCCTACCACGTTGCAGATCCCGAAAGATATGGGGTTGTAGAATTTGACGAGAATCTGAAAGCCGTTTCTATTGAAGAGAAACCTTTACAACCTAAGTCAAATTATGCCGTTCCCGGACTGTATTTCTACGATAATAATGTAGTGGACATCGCGAAAAACATTAAACCTTCTCCAAGAGGTGAGCTGGAAATCACTGATGTCAACAATGTTTATTTAAACAGTGGAAAGCTTGAAGTAGCTGTTCTGGACAGAGGTACGGCATGGCTGGATACAGGAACTTTTGATTCTCTTCATGATGCTTCAGAATTTGTAAGCGTTATTGAAAAGAGACAGGGGTTTAAAATTGGCTGTATTGAAGAGATTGCATTCCGGAACAAATTCATCAATGAAGAAAAACTTCTAGAAACCGCTGCCAAATACGGTAAAAGTGGCTATGGAGAGTACTTGAAGCAACTTATCGTAAAATAATAAATACAATTTATAAAATTCTCAAACTATTGGCTTTAAAGCCAGTAGTTTTTGTTTATACCAGCAAATATCAATATATTAGTTGTTAATTTTTAATTTTATTAAAATGAAAAATTTAAAATTAAATAACAGGGTAATAAATAATTATTATAAATTTGCAAAAAATTACACAAATGAATGAACCACAACAGACGTGGACAGAAACGATTGATGCAGATCATTCGTTATTTGACTTGAAGCTAAAGGAAGTCTGGAGATACAAAGATCTTGTTTATATGTTTGTAAAAAGAGATTTTGTATCCAGTTTTAAGCAGACTGTTCTAGGCCCTATCTGGTTTTTTATCAATCCCATTCTTACAACCATCGTTTATCTGGTTATTTTCGGAAAAATTGCCCAACTATCTACAGATGGGGCGCCACCTCTTTTATTTTATTTAGGGGGCGTTACCCTTTGGAATTATTTTTCGTCCTCATTGTTAGCTACCTCTTCTACTTTTACGGGGAATGCAGGAATATTTGGAAAAGTATACTTCCCTAGACTGGTGACTCCAATATCAATAGTAATATCCAATCTTATGAGATTTGGAGTACAGCTCATTCTGTTCATTATTGTATGGGCCTATTATTTGAGTAAAGGACAGGTGCATCCCAATATCTGGGTTCTTGCAACACCGTTTCTGGTAATACTGATGGCACTTTTTGCTTTAGGAGTCGGAATGATTTTCTCATCACTTACCACAAAATATAAAGATCTGAGTATGCTGCTTGGCTTTGGAATAAGCCTCTATATGTATGCAACTCCGGTTATCTATCCAACTTCCGCTCTTAGAGGTATCTTTAAAAAGATTGCTTTGTACAATCCTTTGACTGGTATTTTTGAATGTTTTAAATATGCATGGATCGGCGTAGGAGATTTCTCCCCTGCCATGCTTGCAATCAGCACCGGTATTATACTTATCCTATTAATGATAGGGATTGTTGTATTCAACAAAGTTGAAAAAACGTTTATGGATACCGTGTAATTATTTTCTTGTAATAATTTAAATTTAAAATCATGCTCGCTTTAAAAGCAGAAAATATATCTAAGCAATACCGACTGGGACAAGTCGGTACCGGAACACTGTCTCACGATCTTAACAGATTCTGGTATAAAATAAGAGGAAAAGAAGACCCATATCTTAAGATAGGGGAAGCTAATGATAGAACAACTAAAGGTTCTTCGGATTATGTGTGGTCGCTCCGTGACATCAACTTTGAAATTGAACAGGGAGACGCCGTAGGAATAATCGGCAGAAACGGAGCAGGAAAATCTACTTTGCTGAAAGTATTAAGTAAAGTAACTAAACCCACTACCGGAAATATTTACACTAACGGAAGAATTGCTTCTCTGCTTGAGGTAGGCACAGGATTCCACCCTGAAATGACCGGGCGCGAAAATGTTTTTCTTAATGGCGCCATTTTGGGAATGACAAGAAAAGAGATCAAAAGAAAATTTGATGAGATTGTAGACTTTTCAGGGGTGGAAAGATATATTGACACTCCCGTTAAAAGATATTCTTCCGGAATGTATGTACGACTGGCTTTTGCTGTAGCAGCCCACTTAGAATCTGAGATTCTAATCGTTGATGAAGTTTTAGCTGTGGGAGATGCAGAGTTTCAGAAAAAATGCCTTGGAAAAATGAATGATGTGACGAGAGGAGAAGGCCGTACTATTCTTTTTGTCAGCCATAACATGACAGCCGTTAAAGAATTATGCACCAAAGGAATTCTTTTAAACCAGGGGCAAATTGATTACCAGGGCGACATTCTCAGCACCATTATAGAATATCAAAAAAGCAGTGCCCGAGAAAGCTCCTATCATTACAACGGTAATCTGAATGAAGCTATAGGGAATGAAAATATAAGAATAAAAGAGTTTTCAGCAACTCCTATCAAGGGAAATTTAATAGATATTGATTCCGGAGTCCGGATCAAATTGGTTTTTCACAATTACTGTCCGGATATTACACTGGATACGACATTCGAATTGAAAAATTATGAAGAACTGGTCATTTTCCATGTTGGAAAACTCATTACTGAAAATAATGATTCTAAAGTTGGAGAATATACTGTAGAATTTGATATCCCTCCAGGACTTCTCAATGCAGGAAACTATTATTTCAAGCTCTATTTTGGAAAAGATCAGAGAATTCTTCTCTTTGGTATAGACGAATTTATAGGATTTGAAGTAGAGAATGTAAAGGTAGGAACAGTAATGTATGTTTACCCAGGAGTAACCCGACCACTTTTTGAATATAAAGTACAGACCCCATGATTCCAAAAATAATAGAACTTCCTAAAATATACGACAAAAGAGGAAATTTATCTTTTTTTGAAAACCCCAATCAATTGCCTTTCCCAATAGAAAGAACCTATTGGATATACGATGTGCCCGGAGGTGAAGTAAGAGGCAGCCACGCATTCAAGGAACAGCAGGAGTTCATCATTGCTCTTTCCGGAAGCTTTGATGTGGTGATACATAATGGAAAGGAAGAACAGAGATTTTCTTTAAACAGATCTTATTACGGATTATACATTCCTAAAATGTTCTGGAGAAGATTGGAAAACTTTTCTACTAATTCATTAGCATTGATTGTTTCCGACAAACCCTACAATGAAGACGACTATATAAGAAACTTTGAAGAATTTAAAACATTGACCGATGAAAAATAGTGTTTCAGTATTTGATTGTAATGTTATTGATTTAGGTAAAATCAGTTTTGATGAAGGAAACCTTACGGTGGTTGAAAACAACTCTGCATTTCCTTTTAATGTAAAAAGAGTTTTCTATTTATATGATATTGCAGGAGGAGAAAGCAGAGGTGCCCATTCTCATAAGGAATGTCATCAGTTTCTGATTGCAGCCAGCGGTAGTTTTGAAGTTTCATTAGATGACGGAAAGTTCAAAAGACAGGTTTTCCTGAACCGCCCCAATATAGGCCTTCATATTCCTCCGGGAATCTGGGCTTCGGAGATCAACTTTTCTTCGGGTGCTATTTGCCTGGTATTGGCTTCGCATACTTATAACGAAAATGACTACATAAGAAATTATGCTACTTATTTAACAATACAAAATGAAAAATAATATTCATCCCTTATCTGATGTTCAAACCGAAAACATAGGTGAAAATACTATGGTTTGGCAATTCTGCGTTATTTTAAAGAATGCCGAAATTGGAAATAACTGCAACATCAACTGTAATGTATTTATCGAGAACGATGTAAAAATCGGAGATAATGTAACCATTAAACCGGGCGTACAGATTTGGGATGGAGTAACGCTTGAGGACAATGTATTTATTGGCCCGAATGTTACTTTCACCAATGATCTTATTCCCCGCTCGAAGCAATATCCGTTGGAGTTCAGTAAAACGTTAATCAAAAAAGGAGCTTCCATAGGTGCCAACTCTACCATTATTGCAGGTAACGTTATTGGTGAAAATGCTTTAATCGGAGCCGGAAGCGTTATTACAAAAGATGTACCCGCCCACACGGTATGGTATGGCAATCCTGCTCAACATAAGGGGTATATTACGACAGCAGGTTTAATCATAAACCTTGAAATGAAAGATGAGTCAGGCAATGAGTATTTTTTTGAAAATGCACAGTTAATCAAACGCCCATAATCTTCTTACTTAAAAAAACACCTTACGATGACTAAAAAACTATCTCTGATTCTTCTTTCTTACTATAGCGAAAAACGCATTGTAAGCGTGTACGAAAATGTTAAAGAATTATTAGATCAAAATAATATTCCCTTTGAGTTTATCATCATGGATGATGGATCTCTGGACAATTCTTACAAGGTAGCATTAGAGCTGGAAAAAAAAGAGAGCAACGTAAGAGCTTATCAACTTAGCAGAAACTACACCAGCCATTATTCTATTTTTGCAGGACTTTCTCTGGCTGAAGGAGCCTGTGCATTGCCCATCGTAGATGATGAACAGCAACCATATGATACGATTGTAGAAATGTACAACATCTGGCTGCAGGGAGAAAAAATCATCATTCCTCATAGAATAACGCGTGATGACAATTGGAAAAGCAAAGTCTTTTCAGAAACGTACTACAAAATCATGAACAATCTTACGGAAGTAAAATTTCCTAAAGGCGGTGCCGATCTTTTCCTCATTGATCGGGAAATAATTGACATCCTTAACAAAAGAATACACCCCAGAAATACATCAACTGTTGCGGAAATCTTGAGATTGGGATTTAACCCTTATCATTTTGGATATAAAAGACCCCTCGGTATTAATCAAAAATCCAGATGGACGCTAAAAAAGAAGCTAACGCTGGCAAAGGATACCTTTTTTTCTTCCTCTTCATTTCCTATAAAATTCATATTTAATCTTGGCCTTTGGGTTTCCTTAATTTCGTTCCTGCTTATTCTGTTCTATATTTATATTAAAATTTTCGGCAGTCCTTTTTTTAATGATATACAGCCTAAAGGATGGACGAGTATCATATTGTTTATCTCTTTTTTTGGAGGACTTATCCTGTTTTCTCTTGGTATCATAGCAGAATATATCTGGCGAATTTTCGAAGAAGTTAAAGATCGTCCCGGCTATATTATTAAAGAAAAAAATGATATTGAGAAACAATAACGATCTATTATGCTGACAACATTAAAAAAAATACCTTCTGCATATTACATAATAGGTGTATTTCTATTGTGCCTGTTCTATGCTTTTCTCTCAAATGATAGATTACCGTTCAAATACGTAGATATTTTTGATGAAAAAAGCTATATCGGGATCGTTAAAAATTTTTCGAAAAGTTTTTCCGAACAAAGTTTTAATCCCTATTATGTTTCCAGGTTACTAATGCCTGGAATAGCTCATTTTATCCATAGGCTGTTTGGGATAACTTTTACACTGCAAACTATTCAGGGGCTTTTTATACTGCTGAATGGTCTTGCGATTTTCATTGCGTTATACTTTTATTACAAAATTGTACAGATAAAAGGATATAGCAAAAATATTACGATTCTTGGCTTTTGCTTTCTTTTCGTCAATTTCTTTGTACTTAAGCTGTCAAACTATTATCCTATTCTGATGGATCTGTTTGGTTTTACATCCGGGATTATTTTATACTATTATTATATCATCAAAAACAGAATTGCTTTTTTAGCCATACTGATGGTATCTATGTTTGTTTTTCCCACCACTTTTTTAATTGCGGTATCACTTATTACCTCCAGCCTTATTTCCTTTGATGAAAAAGGACTTGCTATTGAAAAAAACTTCAACAAGTATTTATATCCAGCTTTTGCGTTGTGTCTTTTATTTGAGGGCTTTTATTTATATTCAAATTACGAATTGTTTGTCGCCATATCTCATAAGGATTATACTGTACAGTCTGCCCTGTTTTTGATTCCAGTAACGTTTATATTACTCAATTCTTTTATATTTTTTTCCATCCGGTATATTCTAAAACTACTCAATGGTTTTAATATAAACCGAAAAGGATTCGTCTCGCCATATTTTATTTTTTCTTTAATTACTTTACTTGCATTCTTTGCTGCAAGTAAATTTCTTACCGTGAATTTTAGAGATATGAAGACTCTTTCCTCGGGTGAATTTTTGTTTAATCTAATGTTTCAGGCATTTTCATTTCCTTTAAAGTTTCTTATTACGCATTTTATATACTACGGATTATTTGTGGTTCTGATCATATACTATCGTAATACATTCTTTTCTTATGTCGCAAAAAATGCAGATTCATTTCTGAAAATTATAATAATACTTTTCTCCATCTTCTTTATTTTAGGGACAGAAACAAGACAGTTTTTACAATTTTTCCCTTTTGTTGTATTTGTGTTTCTAGATTCCATAAAGAAAGTAGATTTTAGCAAGTATCAATTAATTGGTATTTTTACATTCCAGTTGATATGGTCAAGATTCTGGTACACTATCAATGTATCTGAAGGATTTCTGGATAAAGCCTTACCGGCAAAAAACTTTTTTGGATTTCCCGCTCAAAGGTACTTCCAATTTCAGGGTCCATGGCTGTCAACAAACAACTCATTGATATATGGTGTTATATTTATCATTACTTTTATAACAGTTTCACTGATCCTGAAAAAGAATTCTTTTAATCATAAAGTATAACCTATAGAACATTATAGCACTTAATAATAATTAACAAATGATAAAATTCTTAGACCTTCAAAAAATAAATCTGCTACACCAGGAAGAAATTGAAGCAAAACTTTCCCAGGTTTTCCGTTCCGGATGGTATCTTATGGGACAGGAGCTTTCAACCTTTCAAGAAAACCTTTCTCAATATATAGGAGCCCAATATGCTATCGGAGTAGCAAATGGCCTGGATGCATTACGTCTTATATTACGGGCCTATATAGAATTAGGCATCATGAGCCCTGGTGATGAAATCATTGTTCCATCCAATACCTATATTGCTTCTATTCTTGCCGTTTCGGATAACGGATTGGTTCCTGTACTTGTAGAACCCGATATTAATAATTACAACATTGATATCTCAAAAATTAAAGAAAAAATATCTTCAAAAACAAAAGGAATTCTCATTGTTCACCTGTACGGAAGAATTGTCTTTTCTGAAGAATTACAACAGTTAGCTCAAGCCCACAACCTGAAGATCGTTGAAGATAATGCCCAAACCATTGGTGCAGAATGGAATGGTAAAAAATCAGGAAATTTGGCTGATGCTGCAGGATTCAGCTTTTATCCCGGGAAAAACCTTGGTGCTCTTGGAGATGCAGGAGCTGTTACCACCAACGACGAAAAACTTGCTGCTACGATAAAAGCTTTGGCCAATTATGGTTCAAATCAAAAATATGTCAATATATACCAGGGACTCAACTCAAGGTTGGATGAAATTCAGGCAGCCGTTTTAGATGTAAAACTAAAATATATAGATTCTGAAAACGAAACCAGAAGACAAATTGCAAAGCGTTACATTTCTGAGATTAAAAACCCTGCTATCACACTTCCGGAATATCCTGAAAATGAAAAAGAGCACGTTTGGCATGTTTTTGTGATCAGAACAGCACAAAGAGATGCTTTACAGAAATATCTGACGGAAAACGAAATTCAGACGCTGATACATTACCCAATTCCACCTCACAAACAGCAAGCTTACAAAGAGTGGAGTGAGCAATCTTTCCCGATTAGTGAAAAAATTCATGAAGAAATATTAAGTTTACCTATTTCACCTGTAATGACAGCAGAAGAAATTGAAAAAGTAATAGAAATTCTAAACAAATTTTAAGGTTTTCAACGCTAAAAAAAGTTTGAATTCAACAAAGTAAAGTATCATGACAGAACTCCCTCTGGTTTCGATTTTATGCCTCAGCTACAACCAGCAACAGTTTGTTGTAGAATCTTTAGAAAGTTTCAAATCTCAGAACTATCGCAATATAGAGATCCTGATTTGTGACGACTGTTCTAAAGATAATTCTGTGGAAGTTATTAATAATTGGATCAAAGATAATTCCCAGCTGAATATCCAGTTTATTACCCATTCTCAAAATCAAGGGATCTGCAAGTCTTTGAATGACTTATTGAATATTTCAAAAGGTAAATATCTCATTACAATAGCTCTGGACGACCTTATAGAGCCCGATAAAATAGAAAGGCATGTAGCATTACTTGAAAACTCATCTCCTCATGAAGCGATGGTGTTTTCAAATGCTTATATCATTGATGAGAATTCGGTACGTTTCCAAAATACGTTCATCCCCTATTTCCATCAGTATCTTAGTCTTGAATCAGGAAATTTTTACAAGAGATTACTGGATTATAATTTTCTTCCCGCAATGTCCTGTGTTACAAAATCTTCTGTGATAAAGGGGATAGGAGGCTGGGATGAAAACTTAACCTTTGAAGATTATGATATGTGGCTGAGATTAAGTCAGAAATATGATTTCATCTATGATAACACCCAATCATGCAGTTATAGAATACATAACACCAACACTCATAAAAAGAGTGATTTTCTATCCAGCTCATTCTTTGATATTTATATCAAGCACAAGGAGCAGCCTGAAATGAAAAAGAAAATTTTAAAAATTATTCATGATGCTTATAAGGCAAATAAACTGACTGAAGACCATAAAAAATTCCTCAGAGAACTCGAAAATAGAACGCTTTCTGAAAAGTTAATTTTGAAAAACGTAGGAAAATTTACTTATAATACGTTGCTCTATCTTCAAAAAGTTTATCATAAAAGCTGGTAAGAATATTTTTACCTCAATGATGATGTATTTAAAAAATTATAGCATGATCTTTTAATCTTTAATGGCTAAAATTTTGCTTCGAAAACAAACGATCAGATATTTATTAAACAGATAATTTAAGCACATAAATATGAAAATAAGACCAATCGCCATACATTTACCACAATATCACCCGTTCCCGGAAAACGATGAATGGTGGGGAAAAGGGTTTACTGAATGGACGAACGTCGCAAAAGCAAAACCTCTATTTGATAACCATTACCAACCACATCTTCCATCAGATCTCGGTTTTTATGACTTGAGACTGGAAGAAGCAAGAATGGCACAGGAGCAACTTGCCAAACATTATGGAATCTACGGGTTTTGTTATTATCATTATTGGTTTAATGGGAAGCGCTTAATGCATGAACCTATTGACAGAAAATTAAAAAACCCAAAAGAAGATTTACCTTTCATGCTTTGCTGGGCCAACGAAAACTGGACACGACGTTGGGATGGCAACGAGCATGAAGTACTGATTGAACAAAAGTATTCTGTACAGGACGATGAAGATCATATTGATTTTCTTCTGCCTATCTTCAAGGATACAAGATATATCAAAGTAAATAACAAACCCGTTATTGTTATTTATAAACCCAATGTTTTCCCTAACATACAGGAAACCCTCAAATGCTGGAGAGAAAAAGCGAAAGAAGCCGGATTGGAATTATATATATGTCATATGGTTTTCTCCTATCAAAAAGACTGGGATCAGCTAGTTGATGGCTTTGATGCAGCCGTTGATTTTGAACCTTTTGGGATCCGCAGAAAAAGTGTATTTAAAGAAATGTGGGAAAGACGCGTACCCCCAAAAAGAACAATTATAGACAAGATAAAGGGGCGCATTATAAAACAACCGGTAAAAAAGAGATTCAACTCAGTTCCCTATAAGTGGATGGGAGAAAATTTAATCCTTCAAAAAGATTTTCAATGCAAGCTCTACCCTTCTCTGGTACCAGGATGGGATAACACTTCCAGAAGGGGAGAAAATCCTACTCTGATCTTAGAAGACTCTACACCGGAATATTTTGAACATTGGCTTTCTAATGTGAAGACAGATTTTACACCATATTCCGAAGATGAAAACTTTATTTTCATCAATGCATGGAATGAATGGGCTGAAGGCAATCACCTGGAACCCGACATGAAATTTGGAACGCAATATCTGGAATCCGTTAAGAAAATATTTTCCGATCAATTATGAAAAAAATAAAACCACTTGCCTTTTACCTTCCCCAATATCACCCTGTTCCAGAAAATAACGAATGGTGGGGAAAAGGATTTACTGAATGGACGAACGTAAGCAAGGCCAAACCTTTGTTTGAAGGGCACGACCAACCTATATATCCTGCAGATCTAGGATATTATGACCTTCGTCTTCCGGAAGTAAGAGAACAGCAGGCTCAAATGGCGAAAGAATATGGTGTGCATGGGTTCATCTATTATCACTATTGGTTTGGAAGCGGCAAGCAATTATTAGAACGTGTAGCCAACGATGTCTTACAATCAGGAAAGCCTGATTTTCCTTTCTGTTTCTGTTGGGCGAATGAAACCTGGTCGGGAATCTGGCATGGCCTTTCGGAAAAAATATTGGTAAAACAAACCTATCCGGATGAGCAGGATCTGATTGCTCATTTCGAATATCTTCTTCCTTTTTTCAAAGACAGCCGATATATAAAAGTAGATAATAAACCCGTCTTCATTGTATATGATGCCAATCATCTGAATGAAGGTGATCCTTACTATATTACAAAATTCAGAGAACTGGCCAAGAAAAACGGATTTGACGATCTATATTTCATGGCATCCAATAAACTTCCTGATGATATCGATTTCCAATCCTTGGGGTATGATGGTAAAATATCCAATGCCTTTCACAAAGCATGGAATCCTCATATCCGAAAAAAAGAATATATTTCTCATTCTCAATATTATAAGAACAGAATAAAAGGGTTAATAGGAATTAAGAAGAAGGAACAGCCAAAAGTCAGAATGCAGGATGCTAATGCAGTAGTCAACGATTTACAGTTTGAAGACAGCAATGTAACAACCTATCCATGCATTTTACCGAACTGGGATAATACTCCCCGAAGTGGTTATAATGGTATCATACTGACTAACAATTCTCCGGAATTATTTGAACAGCAAATAGAAAAAGCTATTGCTTATCTTGACGATAAAAAAGATTATCCTGAACAATTCTTAATCGTAAAATCATGGAATGAATGGGCAGAAGGGAACATCCTGGAACCAGATAGAAGATATGGTTTCGCCTATTTGAACGCACTAAAAAAAATATTGAACAAATACAGTCAAGATGAGTAAATTCAGCGTACTTATTGCTAATTATAATAATGGACATTTTTTCGAGGAATGTTACCAAAGCTTAATTGCTCAGACTGAAACAGACTGGGAAACTATCATTTTAGATGATGGATCCACTGATAAATCTCTTGAGATTATAAAAAAAATCGTAGAAAACGATCCTCGTTTTAAAATTCATCAAAACGGAGAAAATAAGGGAATTGGATACACAAAGAAGAAACTGATCTCTCTCGCAGAATCTGAAATATGCGGATTCCTTGATCCTGATGATGCATTGGTTCCTCATGCCCTGGAAATTGTTTTAAAAACCCACTCAGAAAATAAAGAAGCCGGCTTGGTATATTCTAATCTTGTATTTTGTGATGAGAATCTTAAGCCTCAATCGGTTCATAAAGCAAAACAAATTACTGAATTAGACCAATCCTACTACAATTTTAAAGGAGAAATATCAAGTTTCGCGGCTCTAAAAAAGAGTATATATGAAAAAACTGCAGGGATAGATCCCTTTTTGAAAATTGCAGAAGATAAAGACTGGTACATGAAAATGTGTGAAGTTGCTCCAGTAAAATACATTGATGAAGACCTGTATCTGTACAGAGTTCACCAAAATGGTATTTCTACTACGACCAATCAGGAGAAAGCTGTATTCTGGCACTGGGTAGCCATGATTAAAATGTCCGAAAGAAGAAACATCAGTATTGAAGACCTTTTCCTTGAAAGATATGTTCCAAAAAGTAAATATGAACAGGTGCTTTATAAGCTGGATCGTGTAAAGAAATCGAGATGGGCTAAATTGGGTGATAAACTTGGATTGTTTAAACTCTTTAAGCATTTATAAAAGTGCTGTAAACAAGATAACACCTGCTTAATTAGAAAAAGAAAATATGATTATTGGTAACGGAATTTTGGCTAATGCTGTAAGACCTTATGATAAAGAGGATGTCATTTATTTTGCATCCGGAGTTTCCAATTCACTGGAAACCAACCCTTCTGAATTCGAAAGAGAAATCACTCTTTTGGAATCTACTATTGAAAAATTTCCGGAGAAAAAGCTGGTCTATTTTTCCACATGCAGTATTTATGATCCTACCAAAACAGACAGCCTTTATGTAGCACACAAGCTCAATGCAGAGAAAATCATTACTCAACATTGCAAAAACTACGTCATTTTTCGGGTAGGAAACGCTGTAGGCCGCGGAGGAAATCCCAATACTCTCATCAATTTCCTGAAGAACTCTATTCTTTCAGAAAAGACAATCACCATTCACAGCAACGCACGGCGAATACTGATTGGTATAGATGACATTGGCTTATTCACAAAACATCATATAAAAGACCTCAACAAAGAAACCGTTAACCTTACTTTTCCTTACCAATATTCTCTCTCTGAGATTTTGTCTCAACTGGAGATTCATCTTGGTAAAAAAGCGGTTTACGAGAATATAAACGAAGGCTCCAATTATAATATTGAGTTTAATCCTCTTACAGAATCTTTTTTTGCAGGAATTTCTTCTGAAGACTACTTAAAAAAAATATTCTCAGCCTATTTATAATATAAAAACATATTGAATGACAAACAAAGTTTCCATTATTGTTCCTAGTTTCAACCATGCAAAACATTTGGAAGAATGCATACAATCTGTTAAAAATCAATCCTACACCAACTGGGAATGTATTATTATAGATGACGGTTCTACAGATGACACCCAAAGTGTGGCCACAAAGCTGACGGATGATAAAATACAATATATTCGTCAGGAAAACAGCGGAGTATCCAGTGCAAGGAATAAAGGAATAAAAGCCGCTACAGGGGATTATATTCTACCGTTAGATGCTGACGACACTCTCAATCCTTTGGCGTTAGAAAAAATGCTGGAAGTATTTGAAAAAAATAAAGACACATTAATTGTCTTTTCTGATACCGTGTATTTTGGCCATATTAATAAAACCTCCAATTTACAGGAAAAGTTCAGTATGAAAGAGCTGTTACTCCAAAATAGACTCTTTTGTACCTCTATGTTTCCTAAAAAATATTTTGATCAGGGAATCGTTTTTGATGAAGAACTTATACACGGTTTCGAAGACTGGGAATTTTGGATTCAACTGATTTCTTCTCACCGTGAGCTTCCTATTACTAAAATAGATTACCCGGTATTTAATTATAGAATGCATCCTGTAAACTCCAGAAACAATGATATCATCAAAAATGATAACAAAAAGGAGATTATATACCATACCGTTTACGAAAAACACAAAGCGCTGTTCCATGAGTTTTTTCCAAGCTACATTGCGTTGCTCAATAGAAAAACCTTCTATGAGCAAAAACTGGAGAAAATATACAACAGCAAACCTTACAGAATATACAACTTTTTAATAAATTTATTTAGATGAGTCAGTTTGTACACGTAATAATGACAAGATTCAATGTTCCTACAAAAGGCTGGGACGAAACCCGTTCAGGCTTTAAACCCCTTACAGAAGAATGGTTAGAGGACCGCTTCAGGTTATTTCGAAAGTACGTTCTTCCTTCCTATAAAAACCAAACAAACCAGAATTATATCTGGCTTACTTTTTTTGATATTAATACCTCTGAGAAATTCAGAAATATCATTAAAGAAATAGAAACAGAATATCCTGTGTTCAAAGCTGTTTTTGTGGAAGATTTTGATGTAATGAAAACCAAAGCTGTAGAAATTATCCCACAATTCTTACAGGCAGATACAAAATTTGTAATCACTAGTGAACTGGATAATGATGACATGCTTCACAAAGATTATGTAAAAACGGTACAGGAACACTTCAAACCGATCCATGACCTCGTAATTGATTTAAGAAGAGGATTCCAGCTTACAATGCTTCCGGACCGTAAAGCCGTTGTAACTGTATACAATGCTGTAGCCAACCCGTTTGTAAGTCTGGCAGAAAGCGTAGACAGCTTTAAGACGGTACTCAAAGAAAGAGCACACAACAGTTATCGTCATTATGAACATTTTTCTATAGAAGACAGTAAAGAAATGTACATACAGATCATCCATCAGTTTAATATGATGAATGCAACATTTAAACATAAGGCAGTTCCTGAAGTGAATTTTTCAGAATTTGGAATGACAAAAGACACAGACTTTACAATAGACAGCTTCAAAACTATGAAGCATAATATTTCCAGAATTCCATTTGTGATACAACATATGATGAAAAAATTTAAAAAGTAATTGTTTCATCACTATCCAATCAAATAATTCCAGACAATAAAAGATCTTCAGTAAATTACTAATCTGTTTTATCTTCATTTTACCATAAGCTTCTCAAATTCAAAATGATCATTTTTTGAATTTGAGAAGTATCATTATTATGCCTCTCGATGATGTACTTCGGAGGACTCTGACAGATATTTTTTTCTTCACTTTAAATTTTCATCTCTTGTATTTTATTAACAGTCCATTAAAGAGCGCTAGTACACGGTACGGATTATCTTTCTTACTACCCGGCTATTTTCGCATGCAGCCAAAATATAAATTATTACAATTCAGATAAATAATTACCACTTTAGCGAATTATATTTCTCACTGTAAAAAGAATTAAAAAAAATATATGAATTATTATTTAATTTGATTTAACCTTTACACATCTGGGAAATCAAACACATGCAAAAAACACAATTGAGACCCTATTCAAGATGAAAATACCTTTATTTTACATCCCTTCAACCAGGTATAAATATTTCCTGGAGGTTAAAAAAAAATACAAATCAGAAAAGTACATTATTCCTATCGGCAAAGACTGTCATGCAGCTCATTCTTTAGAAATTCTCAACATCAGAACGCAGAGCCTGCCCTATGACTGGATACGTTTACAATCTATTTCAGGACTTAGAATAGTAAGTCAGAATATTAAAGAGCATTTTAAATTCTTTCTGTCTGATCTTAAAAGAAATGAAAAGGGAAATACCTACGCCGGAAAATATCCGGAAGCAGAATTTACCCACGCAAAAGCCGTTATTGATGACCCAAAGCTTAGAAATACCTTTGAAAAGAGGTGTGCAAGAATGCTTGAGATCATAAGACATCATCCTGTAGCCTTTCTTCATATCATAGAAATTACAGCGTTTGATCTCACAGATGCCCAATTATTCTGCAGTATGGCCAACGATTTTACAAAAATTCTAAAACAGGAAGACTCTCTTCATATTTACATCCGATTTGATGAAGAAATAGAAAATAAGGAAGTATACAATTTTCTTCTTAGCGAAATTCCAAAAATTCCCCAGGTAAATATCGCAACCTATATTCGGGGGAAAGCCAGACATGGAATTTGGGGAAATGAAAAAGAATATCCGAAGTTATACAAAAAGCTTAATTTAAAGATCAAAAAGGCTTTCCCCATCATTGCTATAAAATAAAAAGCTTAGTTTTACACCCGCAAAACATAATTTGATATAATGAAAATTTCTGTAATTATTCCCGTATACAATGCTGAGAAGTATGTTTCCCAGGCTGTTGAATCTGCTCTTCAGTTCAATGAGGTATATGAAGTGGTATTAATAGAAGACAAATCTCCGGACAACGCATTGGAGGTATGCCGGGAGCTTGCTGAAAAACATGACAGAGTAAAGCTCTATCAACATCCGGATAAAAGAAATCACGGAGCCGGTGCCAGCAGAAATCTTGGAATAGAAAAATCGGAAGGAGACTTTATTGCTTTCCTTGATGCAGATGATTATTACTTGCCTAATCGTTTTGATGCTGAAAGGGAACTATTCTCCAGTCAGGATGTAGATGGCGTGTATGGTGCTATAGGAGTACATTACTATTCTGAAAAAGCAAAAGAGCAATATTATAGGGTGTTTGGCGACCGTCTTACAACTGTTTATAAAAAGCATAATCCAAAAGAGGTATTTCCGGGGCAGCTTAATATGAGAGGAACTTTCGGACTTTTCAGCATTGATGCTTTAACCATCCGAAAAAGCTCTTTGAAAAACATGGAATATTTCTTTAAAACCCATTTAAGGCTTCATCAGGACACAGAGTTCCTATTCAGACTCTCCTATTATCTGAATTTATACCCGGGAATTCTGGACAAAGCGGTAGCCGTACGAGGAGTACATGAGAATAACAGAATCACCAAAATAGATGCAAGAGAAGTGAAACCTGCTTCAACAAGAGTAGTACTGTGGAAAGAAGTCAATCATTGGGCAGAAAATGAAAAAACCATTCCCGATGATATTAAGCTTCATATCAGGAGAGTGTACCGAAGCTTTCAGATCGCCAATGCGCCACTCCTGAAAAAATGGGGAATGATTACTAAATATCTGTTTACAGATTATAAAAGTATACGTTCCGGACTGTACAATATCAATTTCAGAAAAGATTTATTCTGATCCTGAAATTGTAGGGATCAATATACCGCCCGGCTTCAAAACTAAATATTTAGTTTTGAAGCCGGGCACTTATTTTCAACGCTTTACAAAATGAATCCTCCTCAAAAGATCTCTCATCGGTTTTTCAATAAACTGATAAAAAACCGCCGAACTGAGCAGCATCACAATAATATAAATCAGAAATACAATATCAATATTAAAAGTATACTGCTGCCATTTTAAAAACTCCCTTACCAGATAAAGAACAGGAATATGAGTAATGTAAATGCCGTAACTTATTTCTCCCAGATACTCCAGCGGTTTTAGCGAAAAGAATTTACTTACTCTCCCATTATTAGCTGAGATCATCATAATGGCAGGAACAAAAAGCAGTGCCATTAAACCGTTATGATAAAAAAGAGGAACAAACATCAGAGATACAATGATCAGAAAAAACAGAAAAACAACCTGACGATCATAATTCTTTTGTCTGTAATTCCTGACAAAAAATATCCCTGCCAGATTACCGATCACAAATTCATTCAGGTGCCAGAAAGGAAAATAATACAAAAACTCATGGCTTTTCGTGTGAGGTCCCTCATAAGCACCATACACAGGGTATAAATTAGAAAACACCTGTGTTACCAGCCAAAGTCCGGCAGCAAAAACCCAGATCGTTTTATTTTTCTTAGCGTAAAAATAATTGTATAAAAAAGGAAAGAGCAGATAAAAGAAAAATTCTACAGAAATAGACCATCCGGGGAAATTCAGGATCATGGCTTCTCCCGGTATCCAGCTTTGAATTCCCAACGCGTATAAAACCAGCTTATACCAGTCGAACATCTCATATCTCGTTATGAAATACAGTACCAGGCCCAGCATATAAAGCGGATAAATCCTTGCAAACCTGTTTTTATAGAATTCCAGGTAGTCAATTTTATCTTTTTTATGATACGCGATGATCATTATAAACCCCGAAAGAATGAAGAAATAGCTTACCCCTACATTTGCCCTCAGAAAAAGATTGGAAATATAATCTATCTTATACAAAAACAGATCTTTGTTGAAATGCGAAATGACGATAGCCATTGCAGCAACAAACCGGGTAAATGTAATCTGACTTATCTTCACAGAATTGCAACATGCATTACTTTATTAAAACAGAGCCATATCAACGCTGAAGGCCTTTTTTATTTCGTATAAAGTGTTAATTTTAAGGCACAAAAATAAGATTTATTATTATAATTATGCAAAACAAAGTATCTTTGTACCCTACAAATGTGAAAAATAAATTTAGCTATGCTTGATGAAATTTTAGCAAAAATTCAACGGAGGAGCCAGATTTCTCGTCTCAAAAAACACCCTCATGTTTCTTTTAAGGGGATAAAGCTTGGGATTAGTAATCATTTTGTTCTGCATGAAAATCTTAAGAAGGTTACCATTGGAAGTTCTGTCAGCTTCAGAAACTATGTACACATTCTCGTGGAGAAAAATGCCACCTTAGAAATCGGGAATAACTTTTTTATGAATAACTTCTGCTCCATCAACTGCCTGGACAGTATTTCAATAGGTGACAATACCTTATTCGGGGAAAACGTAAAGCTGTATGACCACAATCACGCTTATCAGTCTCAACCGGAATTTAAACTATTCTCATCCGAGTTTACCACCGCTCCTATTAAAATTGGAAGCAACTGCTGGCTTGCAAGCAATGTAACCGTTTTAAAAGGAGTTACCATAGGAGACAACTGCATTATTGGTGCAGGATGTACCATTCACAAAGATATTCCGTCTAATACCACTGTAATCAATCGCCAAGATTTAATATTCAAGGACCATTAATGAAGTTTTCTATTCTTATTGCCCATTATAACAACGCCCTTTTTTTCAAAGATTGTTTTGAAAGTATCCTTCAGCAAACCTATACAAACTGGGAAGCCATTATTTTAGACGATGCCTCCTCTGAGAACGAAAAAAAAATGGTTCAGGAAATCATCTCCAATGATAAAAGGTTTAAATTTTTTGAAAATGAAAAAAATTCCGGCGTGGGGGTGACCAAAAGTAAGCTGATTGAACTGGCAGAAGGAGACATCTGCGGATTTCTTGATCCTGATGATGCAATACATCCTACGGCCATTCAAAAATGCATGGAAATCTTTCAGGCTAAAAAAGACACGGTTCTTACCTATTCAAGATTTATGACATGTGATCAGGATCTGAAACCTATCGCCCCGTTCAGATCTGCCATGCAGGTACCGAACGGCGATCCTTACTTTTTTAATTTCCCCATTCAGATCGCTCATTTTGTCAGCTTCCGAAAAGCAGTTTATGAACAGACGGAAAAAATGAATCCGAATTTAAAGATAGGAGAAGATCAGGATCTGTATCTTAAAATGTACGAGAAAGGGAAAGTTCAGTTCATTAATGATACCAATTACCTTTACAGAACACATCAGGGAGGTATTTCCCAGCATGATAATAAAAAGAAATCTCACGAGTATTTTGCTCAGGTGATTTTCAACACGATGAAGCGGAGAGGCCTTACCACCATCAATGGTCGAAAAGTTCCTGAAAATTATACAGGAGCAGAGGAAATCTTTGAGCTGCTGCAATACCAGCATAGGATGCCTTTCCGTATTATGAAAAAAATAAAAATTACTTTACAATCAATCTTCGGATAATGTCAGAAAAAAAAATAAAAATCTTGTTCAGACACCGTTCCATGGAAATGGGAGGTGTAGAAAAAGTATTGTTGAGCCTTCTCAACAACCTCAACCCGGACAAATTTGAAATAACGGTGTGCCTTACCCTCAACCAAGGAAAATTACGGGATGAACTTCCAAAACATGTCAGAAAAATATGTCTTACGGATGGAAAAGAAGATTTTTCCACCAATTCTCTTTTACAGAAACTTCAGCTTGTTAAAAGAAGACTGAAGCTGAGAAAACTGAAAAATAATCCTGCTATTGCAGACCGGCTCATCAATGATACTTTTGATATCGAAATTGGAATGGATTACAGAGATTACGATGCCATCCTGAATTCAACGCATACCAATTCGAAAAAAATCGGGTGGTTTCATTCTGAAATAAATGTACCTCAGTTCCAGCCCTTGGTACCCAACATTTTAAAGAGCTTTCCTCAGTTTGATCATATGGTGTATTGCTCGCATAAAATTAAGGATATGATGCATGATTATTATCCGGATCTGAATTATCCGGCTGAGAGTGTCATCATCAACCCGATTCCGATTGAAGAAATCAAACGTAAGGCAGAAGAAAACCTTGATCATTTTCCTGAAGGACCAGTTTTTGTTTCCATTGGCAGGCTTCACTCAAGAAAAGGATATCACAAACTGATAGAGGCTCATACAAGGCTTATCAAAGACGGTTTTCATCACACGATTATTGTGATAGGCGATGGTGGCGAAATGAAAAACCTGAAAGAGCAGGCTGCTGCAAATAATGTAGATAAGACGTTTATTCTGGCAGGCAATCAGATGAATCCTTATCCTTATATCAAAAAAGCGGATTATTTTGTTCTTCCGTCAGAATCTGAAGCATGGCCACTGGTGATTGCAGAAGCACTGATTCTCCAGAAGCCTATTGTGGCCACCAATGTGGGAGATGTGGGGCTGATGATCAAAGACAAAGAAACAGGATACCTCATCACTTATGATGTTGATGAGATGTATAAGGGAATAAAAGCATTTCTTACAGATCCTGCTCTTGTTCTCCATATCAGAGAAAATCTCAGAAATATTGAAAGTCAGTTTGACAATAAGAAAATATTTGACAGTGTGGAAAACATCATAGAAACACTGCATCAACAATAGTTACTGTGCGGAATATCCTCCGTCAATTACGAGATTGGTTCCCGTAATCCATTTCAGACATGAGATAACATGAAAATACAGGCATTCGCTATATCTCCAGGCTGTCCTATTTCAGCGGATGCTTTTTTACTGCTTCCGATAAAAAAAGCTTCTCCCAATTCCGGAAGAAGCGTATGTGATGAGAATAATTTTATTGTTTAATGAGATGCATCCATTAATCTTCAAAATTTTCTTTTCCAATAACATCCATCAGATCTGAAACAGTTTCGATATCTTTAAAATGTTTTGTATCAACTTTTTTGTTAAAATTTTCATCTACAAATGCTATAACGGAAAGCAGACTGATAGAGTCATAGCTTTCCAAAGCTTTTAAATTCGTTTCAGTAGTTAATGCATTATCCTCTTCCAATTCCTCTTGTAGTTTTTCTAAAAAAACGGATGTCTTCATATTGTATAATTTTATATTGTTTGTTGTTTTAAATTTCCATAATAGTAGCTCCCCATGAATACCCTACCCCGAATCCTGCCATCAGAACTTTGTCTCCGGCTTTCAGCATTCCTTTATCCATCATATTCTTAAGGGCAATAGGAATAGTGGCAGATACGGTATTCCCTGTATTTTCCATATCAATATAGAACTTTTCAGCCGGAATTTTTGTTTTCTTTCTTAAATAATTCAGCATAAAAGAATTGGCCTGGTGAAATACAAAATGATCAATATCATCCATGGTCATTCCGTTTACTTCCAGCGTTTCTTTTACCAATCCAGGGATATTTTCAATGGTAAAATTAAAAATCTCAGGACCATTCATATAAATATTTTCGGGACTGAATTCATGCTCAGGATTCAGCTCAAAATCTTTTTTAAAGGCACCTTGCTTTACAATAAGGTTTTCAGCACCGCTTCCGTCTGTTCCCAGACAGAACTGATAATTGTTACCTTCTGCTTTTTCAATAATTGCTGAAGCAGAGGCGTCCCCGAATATGCTTCGGTTTCCCTTATCGTCAGGATGAATATGTTTGGTATAAGTCTCTGAAGTCACCAAAAGAATACTCTTTGCAATTCCAGCAGAAATCAAGCCTTTCGCGAAGGCCAGTCCATATACAAACCCTGAACAGCCAAGATTAAAGTCTATAGCTCCTATATTTTTTCTAAGCCCCAATCTGTCCTGCAAAATACAGGCCGTTGTTGGCAGAAAATATTCGGGACTTTGGGTACAGAACAAAATAAAATCAATTGTGTTCCGGTCATAGCTTTCAAAAACTTTTTCCGATGATTGTACAGCCATATCCAGCACAGTTTCATTTTCTGAGGAGATATGGCGTTGGGAAATGCCTACTTTTTCTTTAATACGTTCAGAACTCCATTCGGGAAACAATTTTTCAAGATCTTCGTTAGTTAGCACTTGTTGAGGGAGATAATATTCTATTTTTGAAATTTTCATCATATCAATTAAATTCTCTTTCTTTGCAAAAGTAACAAAAACAAAGATACACGTGTGATGATTTTTATATTCAGAGTTTTATTAAAAATACACTCACTCTATCATTCTTTTTTGAATAGAGCCAGTCTTGAAGCCGCAAAATACAGAGGTATGAAAGTGGGTAAGAATTTCAATATGCCTGATAAAGTATATTTTGGTACAGAGCCCTATCTTATAGAAATTGGCGACAATGTAAATATTGCCGGAGATGTAAGATTTGTCAACCATGGTGGAACGACTACGTTATTGAGAAGGCTTCCGGGATATGAAGATGCAAGAATACTGGGAAGAATAAAAATCGGGAACAACTGCACTATCGGTCTCAACGCTGTTATTATGCAGGATGTACAAATTGGAGACAACTGTATTTTAGGAGCCAACTCTGTATTATCACAATCTATGCCGCCCAATACGGTTTTTATAGGAAATCCGGCACAATTTCTGTGTACGATTGAGGATTATGGAGATATTGTCTTAAAAAACAATCCGGAATATCCTCGCGAACTGGAGAAAGACAGAAAGAAGCTAGATGCTTACATCAAAGAAAATCTACCTCATAAATACAAAAAAGCGAGAAAAATTAAATAAATTTGCCTTTGTAATTATAACGCACAAAAAAACAAATTTGAAAAAGAAAAAGCTCCTCATTCGTATAGGCTCATTGCGTCACGGTGGTGCCGAAAAGGTATTGATCAATTTTCTGAAAAATCTTCCTTCTGACAAGTATGACGTTGATCTTCTGGTCAATCTCTATTCCGGACTCTATATAAAAGAGGTACCTTCATGGGTAACCCTGTACTACCTGACAAAGGGAGAGATGATCACCACCAACAGACCTCAGGATATCCCTTTGAAAGCCTATAGGGTTCTATATCAGAAAATGTTTCTTTGGTTCCCTTTCCTGCTTTATAAATTTGTTTTAAAAAATAAAAAATATGATGTTGAGATTGCAGCTATTCATGCAATGCACAGGGAAATACTGTCCAGCCCCCAAAAAGACTCCAAAAAGATCATCTGGGTACAGAATGATATTTTCAACCTGAAAGAATATACTCCAGAAGTAATTAGACAATTCTTTAAATTTGATAAAATTCTTGTAATATCTAATAAATTACAGGAAGGAATGCACAAACTGGCTAAAAATGAAGCGGAGAAAGCATCGGTTATAAAGATTTTCAATCCGATTGATAAGAATGATACGTTAAGAAAGGCAGATATTGAAATCAATGATTATCCATTCCAAAGTGATCTTCCCACTTTTGTAACTGTAGGAACGGTATATCCCCAGAAAGGCTATGACAGATTGCTAAATGTTCACAAAAGGCTTATTGATGAAGGCTTAAAACACCAGCTTCTGATTATTGGTGACGGATATGACTTTGATACTATTCAAAACCAGCTCAATGGGCTGGGTCTTCAGGATACGGCAAAAATGATGGGGTTCAGCAGCAATCCGTATCCATACATGAAAAAAGCAGATTTCTACATTATGTCTTCAAGGCATGAGGGATTCCCGACTATTATTGCCGAAGCACTTATTTTGAACAAACCTATTTCTGCAACGGATATTTCCGGCATCAAAGATCTTCTGCAAGATGGAAAGCTAGGAAATATCACAGAAAACTCCGAAGAAGGAATATATGAAGGAATGAAAAAATTTCTTACGGATAAAAATGTCACTGAAGAATATAAAAAACAGATTTCGCAAACAGAACTTCCGTTTGTTTTGGAAAAGTCTGTAGAGCACCTTCAGAAAATAATTGATGAAGCATAAAAATATGATCATGGCAGATTATTCCATCATTCAGAAAGACTTTTACAGAGAAAGCGGAAAATGGCTTTCAACAATTCAGATTTGGAAAAAATGCATTAATCCTAATCTTCATTTCGTCTACCTCTTTAGAATGGCTCAGAAATATCAGAAAACACCTGTTCTGCGTACTTTCTGGAGAATTGTTTTAAGACATTATCAGATCAAATACGGATTTCAGATCTATCCCGAAACCCAGATTGGGGAAGGGTTTTATCTTGGGCATTGGGGAAGCCTAGTCATCAACCCTCAAACGATTATTGGAAAAAACTGCAATATTGCGCAAGGTGTTACCATAGGCCAGCAAAACCGTGGAAAAAATGAAGGATCGCCCGTAATTGGTGATGAAGTGTGGATAGGCACCAATGCCGTTATTGTAGGCTCTGTCACAATCGGAAATAATGTACTGATTGTTCCAAATTCTTATGTCAACTTTGACGTTCCCTCCAATTCTGTTGTCATTGGAAATCCCGCAAAAATTATTCCTGCAGACAACGCAACAACGGATTATATCAACCGTAAAGTATAGTAAACCCAGTACTTATAGTAAAAATTCTACTTGCACGTATCGGTTTTTTCGTGTACATTTGTAAACAATGCGTTGTTTGATTGTGAAATAGTGAAACAATCATCCTCTTTTGTGATAATATACTTTTACAATACGGATCGCTTCAATCTCTCAATGCAGCTTGTTCTGAAAAAAACCGCTTAATCTTAAAAAACACAACCCGGGCTTATTATTAACTAAAAATAATTTCTGATGAAAAATGCACTTTCTTATTACTCCCACACATCATCTGTTTTATCAATTCTATAGTTAGATTTTCTTTCATAACCGAAATCTAAGCGGAAAGACATGTCTCTCCGTCATAAAATTGTAACAATTTTATCTTTCAAAAACTTCTTTTGAGTTTCTGATCTCCTAGAATTATTATCTGATATTAATTCTTTCTCCGTAACAGATGATTTGACACTCAGAAGATTACCTGAAAAGAAAGGCTAATTTTTAAATTCATTCTGAACGCCCAGCAATAAAATACAAATATGATCAAAAAAATAATTCTAATTTTCCTCATCATCTTATACCTTACAGGTTTTCTTCTTTCTTTTCCCTATATCTTTGATAATCTTTTTGGGGCTGAAAAACTGGACAGTATCAGAAACTTTTTTGAGTATGGAACTATGTTTTGTTCTTTCCTTGTATTTAATGCGCTTCTTTTTAAAAATAAATACACCTCTGTAATTGCTGTTATTCTATGTTTTTTATTGAGCATTAACTTTCTGATTTCAGCATCCTGCTATCTTATTTATCATTCCGGGTTTAATGTGGGAATGGCCATCAGCATTCTTGAATCTAATCCTGATGAAGCCATAAGCATGTCTTATATGTTTATTCTGCCTGGTATCTTATTTTTCGTTTTTCTTGGAATGTTACTTTACTCTGTAAAGTACCTGAAAAAAGATATAGTACAATTTAATACAAAATTTATCACTATTGCATTGTTATGGCTTATCCTTCCCTTTGGTTATCATCTGAAACACACCTACATAAGCAACAAAGGAGGAGGTAAGATGATCAAGAATGTGTATTACCATTTATCCGATTTCAATACAGCGTTAAATATCCAGAGGGACATTAATGAAATTAAAAAAAATATCCCGGTTTTTAACATCAAAAAAATACAGCCAGGCATAGAAAATGTCATTCTTATTATTGGAGAATCTGAAAGAAAGCAGAACATGTCTTTATATGGCTACCGTAAAAAAACAACTCCTTATACAGATGCCCAGGTCGGGAATATGATGATTTTTGACAATGCAGTTTCTCCTGCAGGGATTACCAATCTGAGTGTCCCCTTGATTCTTTCAAGCATTCATCCTGATGAATTTGCATACCACTATGATAAATTATCTTATAATATCATCAATCTTGCCAATCAAAGTGGATACAATTCTTTCTGGTTAAGCACACAGGCAAGTGCCAAAGGAATAACCGCTATTGCTTCCATGGCTAAAAATAAAAAATGGATTAACGGTTTTGATGAAGTTATTGTTCCTGAGCTGAAAAATGTGATTCAGAAGAAAGAAGATAAGTTTATTGTTCTTCATATTATGGGAAGCCACCCGAATCCGTGTAACAGAATTCCTCCAAACTGGAACTCTGAAGGCCTGGACTGCTATGACAGCTCTATAAGATACACCGATTCTGTTTTCAAAAATATTTTCAGCACGCTGAAAAACACGAATTCTGTTGTGATCTACGCATCCGATCACGGACTTAAAATACAAGGAGACAAGCTGCTTCACGTGGACTCTAAAGAATCTACACAAGTACCGTTTTTCATCTGGTACGGGGATAAAGTACCTGCCAGTTACAGAATTACCGGACATGAGCCTAAGCAGACTCAAACAACCTATATCTACCCGCTCATTATGAAATATATGGGTCTGGAAACTCCTCAACACTATAAAAATGAAGAAAATAAATACCTGAATTTAGAAATGAAGAGTATGGAGTATGACAAACTTCCAGAATAATCAATTATTAAAGATCCGTAAGGGTCTTTTTTTTATAACATTTAAAAATATTTTAATTCACAAATCTCAAATTTTAATTTTTTACTTCGTAATTTTATCGTAGTTTTTTTAAAACGTTTGGATTACCATAGATATATCAATAATTGCTATACAAAGAATACCGGAATATTACATATGATTTTAAGCATATTTTAATATTAAACTTTGTTAAAAGTGATTGAGTTTTTGACAAAAAGTATATTTTTGCATAATTATTGATTTGGTCTATTGATTTTGAAAATAATTTAAACGAAATAAATAATTATAAACCTTAAAAAATTTAAAATTATGTCACAATCGTACGAGGTTATTTTCGAAAACAACAAAAAATGGGTAGAATCTAAAGTAGCTGAAGATCCTAACTTCTTTCAGGAACTTGCAAAAACTCAGCATCCGGAATTTCTCTATATTGGCTGTTCGGATAGCAGGGCTACAGCAGAAGAACTGATGGGAGCCAAACCTGGAGAAGTCTTCGTTCACAGAAACATTGCTAATGTTGTTAATACGTTAGATATGAGTTCCACAGCGGTTATTCAATATGCTGTAGAACATCTGAAAGTAAACCACATCATTGTCTGTGGACATTATAACTGCGGTGGTGTAAAAGCAGCGATGACGCCTCAGGATCTTGGATTATTAAATCCGTGGCTGAGAAACATCCGTGATGTTTACAGACTGCATCAGGTAGAGCTGGATTCTATTCAGGACGAAAACAAACGTTATGACAGACTTGTAGAACTTAATGTTCAGGAGCAGTGCATCAACGTAATTAAAATGGCCTGCGTACAGGAAAGATACATCTTAGAAGAGCGTCCTATTGTACACGGCTGGGTATTTGATCTTAGAACGGGTAAAATCATTGATCTGGAGATTGACTTTGAAAAAATATTAAAAGACATCCAAAAGATCTACAATCTTACGGGTTCTGATTGGGTAATGAGCAGAAAGACGACATAGTTTTTCTAAAAAGAATGTAACATGAAATTCTGGAGTATTATTGTATTAACGTTTTTTCTGAATTTTACAGCGCTGCCAAGCATAGCTGCGGTAGCGGGCTGGGATATTGCAAGAACGAATATAATAATCAATGAAGAAGAGCCGCATTCTCACCCATCCTCATTTATTGTTTACGAAAAGACCATTCCGAAGCCTTTAGATGTATTTGATTACCTGAAGTTTTCCGAACCTGACGTTCAGGGTGTATCTTTTGTACTCATAGATGATTCTTTTCATCTATCACCTTTACTTACCATATTTTCCCCTCCTCCGGAAGCGTAAGCCCTATAATTAGATTTTTTGATACCATTTCCATATCATTTTGTGATATAGGATACGCACGTATTTAAAATTAATTTTTTCAACTTTTTATAATTGACTTATTTAAAAGCAAATAAGCCGGTTATACCTTACAGCTTCACATTATGAAAAAGACATCATTAATAGGAGGAATCAAGGAAAATTTTCCTTCAGGACTCGTGGTATTTTTAGTAGCACTTCCGTTGTGTTTAGGAATTGCTTTAGCATCAGGCGCTCCCCCACTTTCCGGTATTATTGCCGGTATTGTAGGCGGTCTGGTAGTAGGAACAATCAGTAATTCAAATATTTCAGTTTCCGGACCTGCAGCGGGTCTTACAGCAATCGTTTTAACAGCGATAACAGATCTGGGCGCATTTGAACTTTTCCTTTGTGCAGGGATTATTGCAGGACTGATTCAATTGGTTTTAGGATTTGTAAGAGCCGGAAGCATTTCCAATTATTTCCCGAATAACGTGATCGAGGGAATGCTGGCTGCCATCGGAATTATTATTATTTTAAAACAAATTCCGCACGCATTAGGATTCGATAAAGATTATGAAGGTCATGAATCTATTTTCGATAACGGTCTGAATTTCGGGTATTTTACAGAATTATTAGGAGCCATCCATCCGGGAGCAATCGTAATTACTTTGGTTTCTGTAGCCATTCTTATTGCATGGGATAAAATCCACGTACTGAAAAGGATGAAAATGCTTCCCGGGGCATTGGTAGCAGTACTTATAAGCATCCTTTTGAACCAACTCTTTAAGATGTCTGGAAGTTCCCTGGCTATTCAGACTCAGCACCTGGTTTCGCTGCCAGTTCCGCAGACTTTTGATGATTTTAAAAATCTGATTACAATGCCTGACTTCAATGGTTTTACCAATCCTAAAGTCTGGATCGTTGGAGCTACCATTGCCATCGTAGCATCTATTGAAACATTGCTTTGTATAGAAGCATCGGACAGATTGGATGTCCAGAGAAGAATTACAGATACCAATCTTGAGCTTAAAGCCCAGGGAATAGGAAATCTTATCAGTTCTTTTATTGGTGGGCTTCCAATGACATCTGTAGTTGTAAGAAGTTCTGCGAATGCTAATGCAGGCGCAACCTCTAAATTGTCAACTATTATTCACGGTGTATTTTTGCTGATCTGTGTACTTTCCATTCCTGTTGTATTAAATTTGATTCCTTTGGCTACTTTGGCTGCGGTATTAATTCTGGTAGGATATAAACTGGCAAAGCCGGCTACATTTAAGCATTTCTGGCATTTAGGAAAATTCCAGTTTATTCCATTTGTAGCAACAGTGGCGGCAGTGGTAGCTACAGATTTATTAAAAGGAGTAGGAATTGGTCTTGCCATCTCTGTTTTCTACATTCTTCAGGGAAATATGAAGAGAGCCTATTACCTGAGCAGAGAAAGGCTGGATGATGCCGACGGAATCAATATAAAGCTGGCTGAAGAAGTCTCATTTTTAAATAAAGCTGCCATCAAAAAAACACTTAAAAATATTAAGCCTAATTCTACCGTAATCATTGATGCAAGGAATACTTCCTACATTGCAACAGATGTACTGGAGATGATTCAGGACTTTGCCAATATCCGCGCAAAGGAACAGGATATCAACGTAGAGCTTTTAGGCTTTAAAACCTCATACAGAGATTACGAAAGAAGTGAAGATTCTCACATCTTGGTTACCCATAAAAGAGCCATGTAATCTCAAACATCAATTAATTTTTTTAACTTTAAATTCTAAAATAATAAATAAAATATGAAAGCACATACATACGAAACCCAATCAACAATTACTCCGGAGAAAGCGTTAGAATTCTTAAAAGAAGGAAACCAAAGGTTTGTCAACAATCTTAAAGCGAACAGAGACCTTCTTGAACAGGTGAATGCTACCCGTGAGGGG
Source organism: Chryseobacterium culicis (assembly GCF_900108365.1). Lineage (GTDB taxonomy): Bacteria > Bacteroidota > Bacteroidia > Flavobacteriales > Weeksellaceae > Chryseobacterium > Chryseobacterium culicis. The sequence continues at coordinate 231,145 of NZ_FNWQ01000003.1, forward strand.
CAATGGCCGTTTGCAGTAGTTTTAAGCTGTATCGACAGCCGTACTTCTGCTGAGCTTATCTTTGACCAGGGATTAGGAGACGTTTTCAGTATCAGAATTGCAGGTAATTTTGTAAACCAGGATATTCTCGGATCTATGGAATTCGGATGTAACGTTGCAGGTTCTAAACTCATTGTAGTATTAGGACACACAAAATGCGGGGCATTGAAAGGAGGTCTTGACGCTGCACAGATTGAAGGAATGGGAATGGATAACCTGAACCACCTGATCAATCACTTCAACCCTATCATCAACGATATTATTGAAGAGAATGAAGAACGTTCATCAAAAAACAGCTCTCTTCTGGAAAGACTTAACCACCAGAACGTTAGAAGTGCTATTGATGACATCCGTAAGCAAAGCTCAACCCTTAAAAACCTTGAAGCAGAAGGGAAAATTAAAATTGTAGGAGCCAACTATGATGTTGAAACAGGGGTTGTAACCTGGTTATAAGCAATAAACTTATTAAATTTCAATTATATTTTACACAAAATGCCATCGAATTTCGGTGGCATTTATTTTTAACATGATTGAGATCCATACAAATAAAAGTTCGGGGTACCCTCATACCTTCCATGTGGAACCGACTATCTATCATCTATTTCCCGTTAAAGGCAGACATCGTATTATTCAAACCTGCAAAGACGAAAGAAAGACTGGCCTTGGAAAACGTTTCAATTCTTTCGGTAAGCTTTTCTGCTTCTTCCTCATTCCAGGTTCCTAATACATAATCTACCTGTTTTCCGGCAGAAAAGTCAGCAGAAATCCCGAAACGAAGTCTTGCATAGTTTTGAGTCTGCAATACTTCATTGATATTTTTTAGCCCGTTATGTCCCGCATCTGAGCCTTTCCCTTTCAATCTTAAAGTCCCAAAAGGAAGCGCAAGATCATCCGTAACGATCAGGACATTTTCCAGAGGAATATTCTCTTTCTGCATCCAGTATTTCACGGCATTTCCGGAAAGATTCATATAGGTGTCCGGCTTAAGGACAAAAACTTTTCTTCCTTTGTGCTTTCCTTCTGCCAGCCAGCCAAAGTTGGAAGTATTAAATGATACTTCAAGAGTTTCTGCTATTTTTTCGGCTACTTTAAAGCCTATATTGTGTCGTGTATTTTCATATTCTGAGCCTTTGTTACCCAGCCCTACGATTAAATATTTCATCGGAAATTTTTTGCAAAATTAAGAGATAAAAAATAAAAAACTCAATCTTAGGAAAGATTGAGTTCAAATATTGTTAAGAAAGGATTTTATTGTGGTTTATAGATGTAATTAACACCGTATCCTTTCGTCATATAAGTTTGAGGGTCGTAAACGTAGTTCGTACTCTTTACAATCGGGGTTGGAATAGGTGGTGTAAGATCTGTCACCGACCATCTCTTAGGATTGTTTGGAGATAAAATAAGACTTTCTTTGTCATTGATAACCGTTGATAAAAGTCTTGAAATTTTATATACATGTGGCAATAATGTGAATGGGCTCACCTGATCATCATATGCATAGTATTCGTAGCTGTATTTGTTTGTAACAGGCCCAGGTGCACCACCCGACATAGTTCCGTAAAATCTCACTACTTTAGAAACGTTATCTCCTACATAGGTATATGCTGTTCTTGAATAGTCTGTAAAAACAAGTGGAGCTCCCGGTACATCCGGACCATTTCTCATGATGATAGAATCCAGTTTTCCTGTTGAGTTGCTATACACTATTCTATAAGAGGTCTTCTCTTTTTTAAGAAGGGTCTGCGGCCCCGGAGTAGTTGCCGGTGGTACAGGCGGAGGTCTTCTGAAAGTGGAACGGTTTTCAGAAATTGTCTGAAGTCTGCTGTTATTAGCGTAAGTGAATAATTGAGTGTAAGATACACTATCCTTATCCAGTTTGCCGTTTCCGTCAAGATCCAGGAAGCCATTGAAGTTGATCTGGCTGATTTTATCACCGCTGTACATAATATTGGTAACTGATGCACTGTCTGTGATTACTTTGGTCACAAGAAGTCCGCTGTACTGATATTCTGCGATCGTATCTTTATCTGTAATTTCTCTGTATAATGCTCTGGGACCGCTTAGTCCTCCTGTATTATTAAGATCCAAAAGAGGATTTCCATCCTCATCCTGTAAATTCTTGCAGGAATGTATTGAGGAAAAACCTGCGATGAGTAAAATAAAATAGAAAATTTGTTTCATTTCCTTGTAATTGATTATTTTTTTGACAAATATAATTTTTTTTTGCCTAAAAATTGTATTATTATTTATATTCTGGTAAGATTAATGACTATATTTCTTCTATAAATTTTTATAGGTAAAAGTCATATTCTGGTTTTTCTCTAGAACCACATACCCCTGATTGTCATAAGAATAACTTTGGGAAGTATTTACAGGTGCAGCCGGTGATGGCAATTCTATAAACATAGAAGTAGGATTGTTCGGAGATATTTTGTAGAAATTAACCGGACTGATCAGACCTCGTGTAATAAAATAAACGGGTGACAATGTAGAATACGGGCTTTTCTGAGCGTCATAGTTCTGAAAGCTGTATTTGCTGATTACCGCTGTAGACATATTCGGGTTTCCGTTGATATCCAATATTCCTTTGGAACAAACTACCTGGATAACATTGTTTCCGTTATACACAAAAGAATAATCTATAAACCTGTTATAGGCACTTATGCCTCCCTCTTTTCTTTTCTCAAGAATTTTGGTTAGCTTACTGGTTACCGAATCATAGGTAAAAGCATAGTCACTCACAACAGATACAGACGGAGTAGCTCCTGTGGCTGTAGAAGTTGCATTATAAATCTTTTTCCCTGTGGCATCCGGAACAATATTAAATTCATAGACTAGGCTGGATGAAGCTGAGCTTACGTACTTAATCTTTGTAATATTCTTGTTGGTGTACGTTACTGTACCTGTAAAATAAGCATTTCCGGAAGCAAATTCATCTTTAGATACTGCAGCCTGCAAGTCTCCGGTTACGGCTAAAGTAGTGTATTCTTCCTGAGAAACATTATTTGAGCTTACTTTTGCTAAAACCTTTTTAGGAGGCGGTCCGTCATCCGGATTCGGAATAGATTCTGTAGGATCTGAAGTCGTATTGCATGCTGCCAGCAGCCCAAGAAAAGCAATACCGGCAAACATTTTAAGAAAATAGTTTTTTACCATATAGAATATTTTTAGCTTGTCCAAATATAATTCAATTTTCGATAATACACTTCAATTTATCTGAACAAATTCACAAGAAATAGAGTTAATAAACAAAAAAAATCTAAAAACATAACGTTTTTAGATTTATTATTATTGCATTATGATCAAAATTAATAAGGCTGTAATATGGATGTTGTCAACACAGACTGAGACATGTCACTATTGAGAAAGGTTGTATTTACCGCTGTTCCTACCCCAACCGTAGATCCTGAAATGGCTCTTTTGGTACATGCTACCTTTACTTTATAGTCATTTTTCGGCATAAGATTGGTAAGTGTCGCATTCAGATTAAAAATTTTATATGCGCCTGCATCTCCAAGCAGTACATCTGTTCTTACTGCTCTCAACTCATCATCAACAAACACTCCACAGGCAAAACTAGCAGAACTGGCACCTGTTTTCTGTATCGTAGTCTGAAACGAAAAAGTAGCTTTATTCGTTTGGCTGGTTACGGAGAAACTATCTATTGTTCCGGTCAGTACAGACCAGTCGGAGGTCAGAGCTGCGCCATCACTGTAAGGATTCGTGGATCCGTTACTTCCGGTAAAAATAACCCCTGTTTTATCGGCAACCGTATTAATGGAAAATACAGACATACTTCCCATCCCGTCTGCAATTTTTATTGCTTTCCAGTCATTAACATTTAGATCTGTATTATTATGCAGGATATCCCCGGCAGATCCGGCAGATCCTTTCAGAACATCTGTACCTGCTGTCCTTAATTCTTTTCTGATGCTAATATCTCCGTTTACATCCAGCATATTGGTTGGTGTAGGAGTATTAATACCCACTTGTGCATTTACGATAACAGTTAGAAAAATTGTTGCTGCAAATAGTATTTTTTTCATAATCTGCATTAGTTTATAATAGAGTTAAAGACTTCAGGAACCTCATACACATCTACCTTTAGGGAAGACTGGGAAATAAAGCCATTAATGTTAGTATACACGTTAGTACCAATTGTAAGCTTATTGGTGGATGCGCCATAAGAGCCCAGCCTCGTGCAGGCAACATCTACAGAATGATTTCCGGTGCCAAGGTTATCTACAATCCCGATCTGGGTATGAGTAAGAAAAGGATATGAAGTAGTAATTGCCTTTAAATTTCTTTGTCTCAGGTTGACCAATTTTCCATCTACAAAAATACCACAGGCATAATCTATGGAAGTATCGGTAGTTCCTACAGCTCCAAAGTCTGCCTGAACAACTGTTTCAAACTGAAAGTAAGCTTTACTCTGACTACTGAATACACTGATCGTTTTAGAAAGACCATCTATTTTTTTAAAATTCGGAAGGGTGCTGAGTTCTTTTCCTTTCGTAAAAGTTGCACCTCTTGAGGAGAATGTTACTGTAGAATCATCAGAAGATGTAAATGAAGTTCCTACTTTATCGGAAAAAGAGTTATTATAAATCAGATAAAATTTATTCGGTTCATATTCCGGAATACGAAGCGATTTCCAGATCGGCGGAAACCCTTCTCCTCTGGAAACCAGAAGCTGATCATTATTTCCTTGAAATACAGTGTTGTCTGCGGCATTAAAAACGCCAATTTTATTTCTGAAATTCACATCTCCGTTTACGTCCAGTTTTGCATTCGGAGTGCTGGTTTTTATTCCCACTTGAGCTGCCACCAAAAATCCTGTGGTAAAAAGCAGTGTTGATAATAGTTTTTTCATCCTTAGTTATTTTTATAGCTCACATATTCGATCACATCCACCTTCATGGTAGATTCCAGCGTAAAGGCACTGGATACACCGCTTGAGGTCTGCACATTACGCCCGATGGCAAATTCCGAAGCAGCATTTGAAGTATCAATTTTTCGGCATGCAATTTCAATATTGTGAACACCTATAGGAACGTTTTGTTCGGTATAATTAAGGGTAAAAATATAATCCTGAAGGCCATTCTTTCCGGAATTATTGTTAGAAGAGATTCTATCCGGGCGCACAGCAACCAATAGGCCGTTTCTGAAAACACCGCAGGCAAATCTGATACTTTCTATCGTTGTAGAAGACTGTGCCTTTATCTCAATTCCTGTCTGGAACTGATAAGTGATTCTGTTTTTCCCGTTTTTGATAGTAAAGCTATTGATGAGGCCGTTAATCTTTTTCCAGTTTCCTTTTGTTGCATCCGTAACATTATCTCCCACCTTGTTTGTGTAGATATTATCACCGGCAACACCGTTGGAAAGAGAAGTTACTCCCAACTGATCTGACGACAGATAAGAATTGATTAACTTATACTGTCCCTCTTCCATGAAGGAAACGTTCAAAGATTTCCACACAGGAGGCAAGCCCTCGCCCTGAGAAACCAATACCTGGCCATTCAAACCGGCATTTCCAACATCTGTAGAAGCACCGCCCACTCTAAGCTCTTTTCTTAAGGTGGTTTTTCCGTTCACATCAAGAACAGATTTCGGTTTCGCAGTACCGATGCCCACCTGTGCGTTGGCGTAGAAAGAAAGAAATCCAGCCGCGCAGCAATATATAATTTTTTTCATAATAAGGACTGCAAAGGTACGCAATGAAGTCCTTAAAATTCCAGTTATAAATCCGTAAGCCTATAGAAATAAACATATTATGCCATAGAATTAATCACACATAAAAGTAGAATTATTACTACATAACTCTACTTTTCATATAATAAAAAAGCAAATAAGGCACTCAAACCATTATTCCGTGGGGATTTACAGGACATTTTTAATCATTAAAAGGTGATTTCACCCCCCCTGAAAATGGAGTTAATTCTCCTGAACAGGAATATTACGCGATAAAAACATGATAATAATCACAAAAAAACGTATAAAAAATTTAACCTTTTTATACGTTTTAGCAATTTTTATAAATTCATTTTAAAAAAAATCAAAATAAAATTTAATTGTGTTCAATGATCGCTTTTAATAATAAATTGACCTCATCTACATTCTTAACCTTCTCTTTTCTCATCATCAGCTGATTACCTTCTTTTCCTGATTTTTCCTTGAGCTGAGCTTCAGCAGGATTTCGGGTCAAATAGTTAATAATGTGTCTGAACCTGTCGGTCTGATAGAACTTATCCTGAGGATTTCCGGGAAAATATCCCAGAAACACACCGTTTTTCATAACAATTTTCTCAAAACCAATATCTGCCGCCAGCCATTTCAGTGAGACACTCTTCAGCAGGTTCACTGCTTCTTTTGGCAGCGGCCCGAAACGGTCAATTAATTCAAGTTCAAACTGATGAAGATCTGCTTCATTATTGATTTCTGCAATTTTCTGATATAACAACAGCCTTTCCTCGGTATTGGAAATATAGAAATCAGGAAGCATTAATTCAAGATCAGTATCAATATTGACATCTTTTACTGATTTGAAAAGCTTCTGTCTGTCTTCTTCATTGTCAAAAAGATTTTCAAAATCGGCATCATCCTTTAATTCTTCAAGAGCTTCCTGCATGAGTTTCTGGTAGGTCTCAAATCCCATTTCATTAATAAACCCGCTCTGTTCCGCTCCCAGAAGATCACCTGCTCCACGGATTTCAAGGTCTTTCATGGCAATCTGGAAACCGCTTCCCAAGTCAGAAAACTGTTCAATAGCTTCCAAACGCTTTCTTGCATCCGAAGTCATCATATCATAAGGCGGCGTAATCAGATAACAGAAAGCTTTTCTATTGCTTCGTCCTACCCTTCCTCTCATCTGGTGGAGATCTGCCATTCCAAATCTTTGGGCATCATTGATGAAAATTGTATTGGCATTCGGAACATCTACCCCACTTTCTACAATGGTAGTAGATACAAGAACATCATATTTTCCTTCCATAAAATCCAGAACATTCTTTTCCAGTTGTTTTCCTTCCATCTGGCCATGTCCTGTGATCACTCTCGCATCCGGAACCAGTCTCTGGATAAGCCCGGCAATATCTTTTAAATTTTCAATTCTGTTATTAATAAAATATACCTGCCCGTCTCTCTGAAGCTCGTAGGAAACGGCATCACGAAGCGTTTCTTCATTGAACCCGATAAGCTGTGTCTCTACAGGCTGCCTGTTTGGAGGTGGAGTTTTAATTACGGATAAATCTCTTGCGGCCATCAAAGAAAACTGCAGAGTTCTTGGAATAGGCGTAGCTGTAAGGGTAAGCGTATCGACATTATTTTTAAGCGTCTTCAATTTATCCTTTACAGAAACACCAAACTTATGCTCTTCATCAATAATCAGTAAGCCCAGGTCTTTAAACTTCACCGAACTGCTTACCAGCTGATGGGTTCCGATAATGATATCGACTTTTCCGTTTTTTAAAGCATCTAAAGTTTCTGATTTTTGTTTAGCTGTTCTGAATCTGTTGACATATGCCACATTCACAGGAAAATCCTTCAGCCTTTCTTTAAAGCTTCTGTAGTGCTGAAACGCGAGAATGGTAGTAGGAACCAAAACCGCAACCTGCTTGCCGTCAGTAGCGGCTTTAAATGCAGCACGGATAGCCACCTCTGTTTTTCCGAAACCTACATCCCCACAAACAAGCCTGTCCATAACCGTATCAGCCTCCATATCCTTTTTCACATCTATGGTGGCTTTTTCCTGATCCGGAGTATCTTCATAGATAAAACTGGCTTCGAGCTCATTCTGCAGATAAGAATCCGGCGTATAGGCAAAACCTTTCGCTGTTTTTCTCTGTGCATACAATTGAATAAGGTCAAAAGCAATCTGTTTTACCTTCGCCTTTGTTTTCTGCTTTAAGGATTTCCAGGTTGGAGAACCGAGTTTGCTCAATACAATCTCTTTTCCATCGGGGCCGTTATATTTTGATATCTTGTGTAATGAATGAATACTTACGTATAATAAGTCGCCGTTTTTATAAGTCAGTTTAAAGCATTCCTGAATTTTACCGTCATTATTTACTTTTACCAGTCCCATAAATTTCCCGATTCCATGGTCGATATGAGCAATATAATCCCCTATTTTTAAAGACATCAGGTCTTTTAGGGTAAGCTGCTCAGATTTAGCAAAAGTATTTTTAGCTTTATATCTCTGGTAGCGGTCAAAAATCTGGTGATCCGTATACACAAGTAGTTGGTGGCCATTATCTACAAAACCTTCATGCAGTTCAGATTTGAAACTTTTGAAAGGAAGCTCATGTTCAAGTTCTTCAAAAATAGATTCTAATCTTTCTTTCTGCTTTTCGGTTGAAAATGAGATCCAGGTATCAAATCCGTTCTTCTGTTTTTCTTCAATATCTTCAATCAGCAGTTCAAAGTTTTTATGAAAAGAAGGCTGCGGAACCTGCTCCATTCTAACTTCCCTGATTTCCTTTAACCCTTCAATGGCTGCCCCTCCGAAATCTATCGTCTTAAATTTTTTATAATCAAATAAAAACTCCTGATCTGAAATAAAAAGCTCCTGAGGAGTTCTGTGTGCAATGTCTTTACTTAAGGTATCATATTTCTCAAGAGACTTTTCATAGAATGTCCTGATCTTCTGCATTCCTATCATACCATTTTTAGACACCACTAAGCTTTCATCCGGTAATAGCTGCAGTAATGACACCCTGCTTCCAGTAACAGAGAAGTTCATATTAGATACCAGCTGAAAATCTTTTACTTTATCTACAGAAAGCTGGGTTTCGATATCAAAGGTTTTAATACTTTCCACTTCATTACCGAAGAACGTAATTCTGTAAGGTTTTTCGTAGGAATAGGAAAAAACATCCACAATTCCTCCTCTTACAGAAAACTCTCCCGGTTCTGAAACAAAATCAGCCTGCTGAAAATGGTAATGATTGAGCAATTCGTCTACAAAATCAAAATCAAGCTGGTCACCAACTTTAATATGATGAGAAATTGCTTTAAAGTCTTCTTTTTTCAACACCTTTTCAGACAGGGCTCCTGCGTAAGCCACAATCACTTTCGGAGATCTTCCGGAGTTTATTTTATGGAGAACTTCAGTTCTCAAAACCAGATTGGCATTTTGTGTTTTTTCTACCTGATAGGGTTCCAGATGGGTGGCCGGAAAATAAAGCACTTTATCTTTACCCAGGAGATCTTCCATCTCTGTGTTGGCATACAAAGCATCCTCTTTATCATCTATCAGATAAAGAATATTTTTCTTCTGAACTAAAAAAAGCTCTGCCACAAAAATGGAAACTGAAGATCCCGCACTCCCTCTTACAGAAATATGCCGGTTACTTTCTAGCTGAGTAAAAATTTCTTTCCCAAACTCTTTCTGCAAAAGATCTGGAAGAAACTTTTCATTGATGGATTTTAACTGCATAAATAGTGTTAGTGTAAACGACAAAAGCGATTTCGGGAGTTTTCCGAAACCGTTTATTGCCCTACAAAGATACGTATATTTTTTTCTTCCCCCGGAAAACGGAAAAACTTCTAAATTGATATGAATGAATTAACAGCATAAATCTTAATTTTTTACAATTTTATTTAATAACCTGTTAAAAAAATTCACGTAAGACCCCCGTGGCATAGTGTTTGGGACGTATAGTCTAACCAAACATTAAGAATAATATTATGAAAAAAGCAATTAAAATTTTAGGAGTGATGATGCTGTTGGTATTTACAGCGGTATCTTTTTCGTCGTGCAGCAAGGATGATGATCCGGTAAACAACGAGTTCTTTGCAGGAACGTATAAAGGAAGCGTTTCTTATAAGGACGGCGGCTCTACCAACATCAGCACAGACAACGGAAGTGTATTTGTAACGAAGATCGCCAGCGGTACCAAGTACAATTTTGCTTTCTCGAACAGTATTCCGGATCTTAACGGAATTGAATTTAATCAGGAAGGAGATCATACCCTTGTGATGATTGGTTCTACAGCAACTTCTTATATCAGAATTGACAATAATGTTCTGAAAATCCTGTACGTTAAGGATGGCAAAACGTGGACAGCCAACTGTACGCGCTAGCCATGTCTATTTATATATTATGCAAGCCTGTTTCTATTTTCAGAAACAGGCTTTTCCATTGTAAATGAAGGGTTTTAATTTTTTTTTAAGCTGTAATAAACTTTAGTTAAGTTTGAAAATCCCGTTTTTCCAGCCTGCTTTTTGCATATCTTTATTCAATAAAAAAACAAACAATAATTCTTATGAAAAAATTCTTATCAGCAATGTCACTGATCCTTGGATTAGGACTTGCAACTGCTCAGCAGACTGCTCCCGCTACAGGCGCTCAGCCTCATCAACCTGCAAAAACTACGGTGAAGGCGGCTAAGCCTGCAGAAGTAAAAGCTGCAAAACCGGCAATGGATGCAAAAGCAGCAAAGCCTGCACAACCCGCTGCCAAAATGAAAAAAGATGGTACTCCTGATAAGAGATATAAAGAGAACAAACATCTGAAAAAAGACGGTACTCCGGATAAGAGATACAAAGCAAACAAATAGTACAACATTAACATATAGTTGTTATTTTCATAATCAAATTTCGAAAAAGCCGGTGGAACGTGTTCTATCGGTTTTTTTATGTGATGCTTCTAAAAAATGACTCCAGATTCTCGACTTATTTATAAATTTGACCCATGTTAAACTTCTTCAAGAAAAATGCAGCGCTTATCTGGGCAAAAAAACATGTTCAAAAAGCGGAAGATTTCAAAAAAAACGCTGAGAAAAATCAGGAAGACTTATTAATTTCTCTGGTGAATACGGCTCAAAAAACACTTTTTGGCCGTGAACATGATTTTGAAAACATTCATTCTGTCAAAGAATTTCAGGAACGGGTTCCTGTAGCTGATTACGAAGATCTGAAACCGTATATTGAAAGAGTAAAAAGAGGTCAGGCCAATATTCTGTGGACAGACATCCCGGAATATTTTGCAAAAACTTCCGGAACTACTTCCGGATCTAAATATATTCCTATTTCTAAGGAAGGAATGCCATTTCAGATTGCAGGAGCCCAAAGCGCCTTATTTCATTACATCAGCCAGAAGAATAATGCTGATTTTGTAAACGGAAAAATGATTTTTCTGCAGGGCAGTCCGGAAATGGAAGAAGTCTTTGGCATCAAGACAGGAAGATTATCAGGCATTGTAGCTCACCACATTCCGAATTATCTGCAAAAGAACCGTCTGCCAAGCTGGGAAACCAATATTATGGAAGACTGGGAAGCGAAAGTAGATCAAATTATTGAGGAAACAGAGCATCAGAACATGACCTTGATTTCGGGAATTCCGCCGTGGCTGATCATGTATTTTGAGAAACTTACTGAAAAGCATCATAAAAAGATCAAGCAGCTTTTTCCTAATCTACAGCTTATCGTTACAGGAGGGGTTAATTACGAACCTTACCGTGATAAAATGGAAGATTTACTGGGCGGAAAAGTGGATATTATTCAGACATTTCCAGCTTCGGAAGGCTTTTTTGCATTTCAGGATGACTACACAAAGGAGGGATTACTGCTTTTAACCAACCATGGAATTTTCTATGAATTTATTCCTTTGGAAGAGTATGGTAAACCCAACGCACGGAGACTGACTTTAAAAGATATAGAACTTAATAGAGACTACGCACTTATTCTCACTACCAATTCCGGCTTATGGGCTTATTCCATAGGAGATGTAGTAAGATTCATCAGCAAATCTCCATACAGAGTGCTGGTGAGTGGCAGAACAAAACATTTTACTTCAGCTTTCGGAGAACACGTGATTGCTTTTGAAGTGGAAGAAGCGATGAAAGCCACTCTTGAAAAATATCCGGCACAGATCACAGAATTCCATCTTGCCCCGCAGGTAAATCCGGCAGAAGGCCTTCCCTATCACGAATGGCTGATTGAATTCGAAAAAGAGCCTGAAAACCTTGAATTGTTCAGAAATGCCCTGGATCAGCAGCTCAGAGCGAGAAATACTTACTATAATGATTTGATTTCAGGAAATATTTTACAGGAACTGCAAATCACCAGGCTTAAAAAAAATGCCTTTCAGGAATATGCTAAATCACAGGGAAAACTGGGAGGCCAAAACAAAACACCAAGATTAGCCAATGACAGAAACATTGCAGATCTCTTAGAAATTTACAAACTTTAATCATATTTTTTCAATTCCAAAAACGTATATTCGAAAAAAATTATAAATTTGAAAAACTAAAAGAAAATAATGAAAGCATCTGTACTGTTGAAATCGTCTTTACTAACCTCTTTATTTGTTATTACATCTTGTGCTACTACAAAATACAGCGAAGATATTTCAAAAAACAACTACTCCAATCTTGAAGCCGGAAAAATATACAAAGTAACGATGAGAGATGGCTCTCCAAAGAAAACGATTCTGTTCAGAAACGTGGTGGGCGACAATCTTGTAGGTACCGCAGGTAAGAAAGACAGTACTGAAGTAATTATTCCTAAATCCAATGTAGCTGCCGTAAAAGACAGAAGAAAAGCAAGAATTGCAGCAGGCGCTACGATTATTGGAGCGGCGGGGGTTGCAGCCATCGTACTGAGCTCTTCAAGAGCTGACTAAAATAGATTTTATCTTTTGGGATATATTTAATATATCTTTCAAAAATTGTCATATGGATAGTCCTAAATAAATTTTTAGGGCTATTTTTGTTCATGATTTCCTTTACCCCGTTACAGACATTACAAAATGTTGAGTTCAGAAATCTTCTCACCGGAAGATTTTTTATTGTTTTAGCTTTCAGAATGCTTGCCACTTTATTAGGATGGTGGGTGTATCAATTAACAAAAGATCCTTTTTCCATAGGTCTTATCGGACTTTCTGAAGTAATACCTGCAGTGAGCTGTGCTTTGTATGCAGGACACGTTATTGATATGAATGAGAAAAAGCGGCTGCTGCTTATCTGCAACTATGCTTATATTTTCCTCATCGGACTTTTGCTGGTTCCTGCATTCCTTAATGTGGAAATGCACTTCACAGGACATCAGATTACTTATTATATTTATGGCGTTATCTTTTTTACGGGAATAGCAAGAGCTTTTATCGGTCCTATTGTCCCTTCGATGATTCCTAAAATTGTAAAGAAGGAAAATCTTCCGAATGCTGTTACACTTAACCAGGCAACTTTCCTGATTTCTTCTGTCTGCGGACATGCCGTAGGCGGCGTTCTTATAGGGTTTATCGGTGTAAAATGGACTTTGGTTGCTATTTTATCCTTAATATTTGTTGCTTCCTTATTTTTCTGGCAGCTTAAAAAACAGCATTCAGAATACAAAAAAGAAACAGTAAACGTTGTGGAAAGCATGCGCGAAGGAATCTCTTATATTTTTAAAACCAAAGAAATCCTGGGAGCATTATGCCTGGATATGTTTGCAGTGCTTTTCGGAGGTGCGGTAGCCATGATTCCGGTATTTGCCACCGATATTTTGAATTCCGGAGCAGAAGGATTCGGCTTGCTGAATGCGGCCTCGGATATCGGTTCAATGTGTATAATTACTATTTTATCCATTGTCCCTCTTCGAAAAAATCAGGGAAAAATACTTCTTGCCGTTGTTACGGGATTTGGACTTTGCATCGTTGGATTCGGTTTGTCCAAATTGTACTGGCTGTCTTTTATGTTCCTTGTGATGAGCGGAATGCTTGATGGAATTTCGGTAGTTATCAGAGGGACAATTGTACAATTGAAAACACCTGATCACATCAGAGGCCGTGTTTTGAGTGTGAACTCAATTTTCATTATGTCCAGCAATGAAATGGGTCAGTTTGAAAGCGGTGTTATGGCCAAATTATTAGGGGTGGTCCGCTCTGTGGTATTTGGAGGCTGTATGACTGTTTTAGTAGCTTTAATTGTAGGAAGCACCAATCCAAAACTAAGAAAAATGCAATATTAACTTATTATTTATCAATTCCTTTAAAATTCCTTACGGAAGAAACCGTAATTCGAAATACTTAAAATCAGAGTAGATCATTTTCTATTCTGATTTTTCTTTTATAGCTGTTTTTCTCTGGTTAATCAGAGATTTATACCACATTTTTTTAGCCAAACTGCCAATATCTTTACGATCTCCATATAATTGAAGCGGAAAAACAAAATACAATATTAAAAACCAATATCTTACTTTCATTAAATATATCTCAAAATCTTTAATTTAACGTTAATAATTTTTTATATTTGCTTGATAAAATATCCCCCTATGACTAAACTTTTACTAACTTTAAGCTTTATCATTGTAAGCTGCTGGGCTGAAGCCCAGGCTGTCACTGACAAAGCGCTATCACAAAGTGTCTTGCAGCTCAACAGCTCCAGGACAGCCAATGATTACGACAGTCTTTTCAATAAATTTTCAGCAGCAAAAACTACTGAAACATGGCAGGCTAACTATTATGCTGCTGTTGCTTTATACCTTAAAAATGAAACCCTGCTAAATAAAGCTTCAGGAGCAAGCCTTATAGACGATAACGCTTTAGCAAGAAAAATAGCAACCGGAATATGGACGATACAAAAAGAGAATGCAGAGGTGAACCTTTTATTAGGTTTATTGCATTTTCAGAAAATGCAGATTGAAGGATCTCAAAGCAATCAGCTGGATCAGAACGTTATTACCCAAAGTGTAGCGAAGGCTGAAGCCAACTCTGCCAATAATCCGAGACTGGCTGTTCTTCAGGCAAAAATTAAAGAAAAATCAGGAGATAAATCCAATGCTGACATTTTATACCGTAAAGCTTTACGTGAGTTTTCTAACCAAAATTCTTCAGACAGTAAGTCTCCTTCATGGGGAAAACAATTGGTACCCAATATCCAATAATCTGGAAATAAAAAATTAAAATGATCAACATGAAAAAATATCTACTCGTTTTTCTATTTTTCTTAGCTCAAGTGGCTTTTGGACAGCAAGACTGTACTTCTGCCATCCCGATATGCAGCGATGCAGCTATTTCTCTTACGCCTAACGGATGGGGAAATGTGAAAGAAGGCCAGGTAGGATGTCTGGGTCCTAATGGTGAGAGTAACTCGATATGGCTTACTTTCAGTATAGAAACTGCAGGAACACTTACTTTTTTAGTGACTCCTACAGGTCCTACCGCAGTAGGAATTGACTATGATTTTGCGTTATATGGCCCTAACTTTAACTGCGCCAATACGACAGCGACTCCGTTAAGATGTTCTTATGCCGGCGTAAATGCAAGTATCATCAACCCTACCGGTCTTAATATGACCTCTACCGATACCACAGAAGGCGGTGGTGGAGATGGCTATGTAAAATACATTGATGTATTACCGGGACAGGTATATCACCTGCTTTTAAATAACTATTCGCCGCTGGTTGCCCCATTTACTTTAACTTTTGGAGGAACAGCTAAGCTTCTTACTCCATTTGACAATAATTCAGCGCAGATTTATCAGCCACACCCCTTTTTACAGCCTGGCCCTACCCAAAACGGGGAAGTGCCTGTTTGCGGTAAAATTGTAAACTATGATTTTTCTACATTTTCTGCACAGATTTTAAATGCCAATCCTAATTTCATCGTAAAATATTACGCTTCGGCAACGGATGCATTAGATGATAACAATCCTATTACTGCACCTACCAATATTAATGTAGCTAATACTTATACATATGCAATAAGCTACGTTGATCCCAACAGCCCAACGAGCTTTTTAAATCAGTGTAGAGATTTTGGACAGATCAAATTCCTTGATAAGTCTTTTACCTTAAATCCTGCCACCCTTACTTCCTGTAGTAACAACGGCTCTGGAACAGCAACGTACGATCTGTCTACTGCAACTGTAGGAGCTGCTCCTAATCATATATTAAAGTATTATCCTTCTATGTATGATCTTACCAATGGAACCAATGAGATTACCAATCCTTACGTATTTGTTTCTGCAGAAGGTTCAGTTTTTGTAAAGGCAATCAACGAATTCGGATGTACAGCATCTGCTGAAATTACCCTTAAGTTCTATCCTTTGGTGACCGCAACAGATGCGTCTATCAGATCTTGTTTCATAGAATCAAACCCATCTACAGCTTTGTTTAATCTTGCCAACGCTCCTGTTACAAGTCCTACGGGAACTACAACCAAAAGATATTTCCCATCACTTACAGATGCAATAGATGCCACAAACGAGATATTAACAGTTAATAATTATATTGCTCCCAATGGATTTGTATATGTTAGAGTATCAGATACCCGCGGATGCTATACGGTGGCAAAAATTACCCTAACGGTAATTGCCCCTGTAACCTCAAGTGTTCTGAAAGATAAGATCATTTGTATGGAAGATACCACAACTCTTGATGCAGGTCCCGGATTCAGCAGTTATGAGTGGAGCACGGGAGCAACTACGCAATCCATTAAAAATGTGGGAGTAGGTAATTATTGGGTGAAATTAAAAACGGGAGAATGTATCACGACTCAAAAAGTAACAGTGTATCCTTCTGAACAGCCCGTGGTAACAGGCGTTGATGTTTCCAACACCACTTTAACGATCAATGTAATAGGAGGAACACCAGATTACCAGTATTCTATGGATAAAATTCTGTGGCAGACCTCTAATACATTCTCGAATATCGCAAGAGGAACTTACAAAGTATATGTAAAAGATGCTTATGATTGTGATCCTATTGAAGTAACGGTAGTGGTTCCTAACCTTATCAATATGATTACTCCAAATGGTGATGGTGTGAATGATGTGGTGGATTATTCTGCCATAGCAGACAAACAGAACCTTGTATTGAGTATCTTTGACAGATACGGAACAAAAATCCACCAGGGAGATAAATCCAACGGATACAAATGGGACGGAACTATTGCAGGAAAAAAAATACCAACTGGTACCTACTGGTATTCTGTAACATGGAATGAGAATGACAAGAAAAATACTCCTTTCAAGTTTTCAGGATGGATTGTTGTAAAAAACAGAGAATAATCATCATATGATAAGAGAAAGCCGCTTTGGCGGCTTTCTCTTTTACAAATTACAGAAAAAAAAATTATTGATTTCAGTTTGGTTTAACAAAAACTTTTAACAATGAAAAAAATACTACTTCTTTTTATTTTACTGATAACACAATTGGCTTACGCACAGTCAGACTGTGTCACAGCCATTCCTATTTGTGGTAACTCTGACATTTCTTACACCCCTTCAGGCCCAGGGAATATCATAGAAATCCTCAACCAGAACGGCGGATGTCTTAGTACCAATGAGAGATATACTGTTTGGTATACTTTCACCGTATCTACACCAGGTACGCTTGCCTTCAAAATAAAACCTAACGATCAAAGTGATGATTATGATTTTGCGGTGTATGGACCTACCTTAAACGGCTGTACATCTTTACAGAATGCGGATCATGTTTTCGTACAACCGATAAGATGTAACTACAGCGGAACTCCTGGAGACACAGGTCTGGATCTTACTCTTGCTCCGCCTGCGGTATTTCCTACCAATCCTCCCGGCGTTACAGCCAGTATGAACAACGGTAAATGGAGCCCATATATGAATGTATTGGTAGGCCAGACTTATTATCTGGTTATTGACAACTTCAGTAGATCTACCAACGGATTTTCTTTGGAATGGTCAGGTACTGCAAGCTTAAGTTCTGCATTTAACGATCCTGTTCTTTCTCCTTATCCTTTTATTCCTCCGGGAATTCCAGGTGTTAATCCTAATGATCCAAGTCAGGTAATGGTTTGTGCACTTCCAACACAATTTGATTTTACAACACTTACCGCAGCAATCATTAATGGTAACAGCACCAACTTCAAGGTTACTTATCACAAAACAACCAACGATGCTCTTACCGGAGAAAACCCTCTTACAATTGCCACTGTAGACGGAACAACCACCTACTATTACAGAATTGTCTATAAAGATCCCACCAACCCGAACAATCCGATCAACGGATGCTTTATAACCGGGAAATTCAAGTTTGTAAATGCAGGCATTACAGCCAATACAGCCACTCTATATTCTTGTAATAATAATGGAGCCGGCACTGCAAAATATGATTTAACAACAGCTAATATCTTTGGCGGAACAGGCGCAACAATCAAATATTATGCGACTACTGCCGATATGAACGCGGGCATTAACGAAATTACAGACCCTGTTAACTACATTTCTCCGGAAGCAACGATCTATGCAAAAGTAATTTCCACTTTCGGATGTATTGCAACAACAACCATCAGACTATTATTCTACCCAACGGTAGTATTAAAAGATGCAGTACTTCAAAACTGCTATATTGATAATGATGTTACCCGTTCAACATTTGATCTATCCAAAGCTGATATTGGCGTACCTGTTCCAACCCCTACGGGAACTATAATTAAATATTACACTTCCGTAGCTGATGCAAAAGCACAGACGAACCCTATTACAGCTGCATTTAACTATCTTTCAGAAAGTAAGACAGTATATGTAAGAGTGGATAATGACAAACAGTGTTATTCTATTGCCAAGATTGAGCTGGTAGTATTGCCTCCTGTGAAATCTGCGGTATTAAAAGATAAAACAATTTGCGCTGAAGGCAAAACAAGCCTGGATGCAGGCCCGGGGTTTGTAAGCTATGAATGGAGCACCGGAGAAACAACCCAGTCTATCAACAATGTTCCAGTAGGAGTTTACTGGGTAAAACTCCAGACCGGAAAATGTTTTACGCTTCAGGAAGTACGGGTACATGCAAGCCTTCAACCTGTAGTTTCAGGAATAGAAATATCAAACAACAACATTACTGTAACGGCTACAGGCGGAGTTCCTCCTTATAAATACTCTATAGACGGCATCAAATGGCAGGATTCCAACATCTTCACCGGACTTCCAAGAGGTGAAAATACGATCTATGTAAAGGATACTTATAACTGTACCCCTATTCAGGTGACGGTAACAGTTCCTAACCTTATCAATGCTATTACTCCGAATGGAGATAATGTAAATGATGTGATTGACTACTCAGCACTTGCATATAAGAAAAATCTGGTCTTCATTGTGTACGACAGATACGGAAACAAACTTCATGAAGCCGACAAAATGAGAAACTTTACATGGGACGGAACTGCTTTCGGCAAGAAAATCCCAACAGGAACTTACTGGTATACAATTTCATGGAACGAAAATAACAAAAACAGTACGGAAACCAAATACTCCGGATGGGTATTGGTAAAAAATAAAGAATAGGTTTTACGAAATCTTTTTGAAAAAATCACCTCAGATTGAGGTGATTTTTTTTATCAACAGGTTCAACCTCCTGTTTACAGCATTTTCCGTAAGACTGCTAATAATTTGTTGAATACTATTTTTCTATTATTTTTTAAATAAACTATCTTTGCATTATGGCGCAGAAAGAAACATTATCATCCCTGACACACGGAAACTTTGCAAAAGAATTGTCTATTGCGGATGGAAAAATGCCTCCCAATGCAGTGGACTTTGAAAGACTTGTGATCGGAACTTTTTTGATTGACAAAAAAGGTCTTGACCATTCCATTGACCTTCTTACTCCAGAAGTATTTTATGATCCGAGACATCAGGTCATCTTTGCTACGATCCTGAAACTTTATGAAGGAAACCAGCCGGTAGACTTAATGACCATTATTCAGAATTTAAAAAAAGAAGATAAGCTAAGCCAGGCAGGCGGTGATCACTATATCATTGATCTGACCATGGGAGTAAGCTCTTCTGCCCACATTGAATATCACGTACGTGTTATTCTCGAAAAATATATTCTAAGAAGCCTTATTAATGTTTCAGCCAATGTTATCGACTCTTCTTACAAAGAGTCAACCGATGTTTTTGAACTTCTTGATAAAGCAGAACAGTCCTTCTTCGAAATTACCAACGGAACGATAAAAAAGGGATTTGATACTGCCAACTCATTGGTAAAACAGGCTATTGATACAATTAAATCTTTAAAAGATAAAGAGGGGCTTTCAGGAGTTCCTTCAGGATTCCGGGATGTAGATAAGGAAACCGGGGGATGGCAGAATTCTGACCTTATCATTATTGCCGCACGTCCCGCGATGGGTAAAACGGCATTCCTTCTTTCTATGGCAAGAAATATTGCGGTAGGACATAAGGTCCCTATGGCTCTTTTCTCTCTCGAGATGGCCTCTGTACAGCTGATTACCAGAATGATCGCTTCTGAAACAAGGATTTCTTCTGAGAAACTCAGAAAAGGAACTTTGGATGACGAAGAATGGCAGAGACTGTTCTCCAATGTGTCTGAATTGGAAAATGCTCCTTTATATATTGACGAAACCCCTTCCCTTTCGATATTCGACTTCCGTGCAAAATGCCGAAGACTGGTAATGCAGCATGGAGTAAGAATTATCATGGTCGACTACCTTCAGCTGATGACAGCAGGAAGCAGCGGCGGAAAAGGAGTCGGAAACCGTGAACAGGAGATCTCCATGATTTCCCGTTCATTGAAGGCAATTGCTAAAGAGCTTAATGTTCCGGTGATTGCACTTTCCCAGCTTTCCAGAAGTGTGGAGGCACGTCCAGGGAAAAGACCTCAGCTTTCAGATTTGAGGGAATCCGGAGCAATTGAGCAGGATGCCGATATTGTATCTTTCATCTTCCGTCCTGAATATTATAAAATTACGGTTTGGGATAATGATGAGGAAGGACAGGAAACTTCTACGGAAAACCAGGCAGAGCTGATCATTGCTAAACATAGAAATGGTGCTACGGCAGATGTAAGATTATCTTTCTTAAAACATTTTGCAAAATTCGGGGATATTGAAGCAGCATTTGATGGTGGTGCCGGAGGCGGATATCCTTCCAACTTTGGAGAACCAAGCGGCTTCGACAAAATCAAAACGACTATTCAGCCGGGAGCTGCATTTGACCTGCCGGACAGCTCAAAACTTTCCGGTTCTTCTATGAATGACTTTGATGATGATGATGATTTCCCGTTTTAAGATATTCTTCACTTAGATTAATTTACTGTCAATCTATCATTTTTAAAAAGCAGATTTGAAAATCGAAATTTATACCGACGGAGCTTGCAGCGGAAATCCGGGAAAAGGCGGATATGGAATTCTCATGCGTGTTCCTGAAAAAAATTACCAGAAAACATTTTCAAAAGGTTTTCGAAAAACGACTAACAACAGGATGGAACTTCTGGCGGTTATTACCGCCTTGGAAAAACTGAAATCCACAGAAAACGAGATCCATGTGTACACTGACAGCAAGTATGTATCTGATGCTATTAACCAAAACTGGATTGCCGGATGGATTAAAAGAGGCTGGAAAAATGTTAAAAATCCGGATCTCTGGAAAAAATTTGTTGAGCTCTACAATAAGCACACCCCTAAGATGCATTGGATAAAAGGGCACGCAGGACATTTTGAAAACGAGCTCTGCGACAAACTAGCTGTGGCTGCAGCAAACTCCCCTGATCTTGAAGTTGACACCTATTTTGAGGGGCTTGATAGTAATTCTCTATTGTAAGCTTAATTAAAAACAATCTAAACCCTCTTCCTAATATTTACCATTTCATCAGAAGAAGCTTAATTTATTAAAAAATAATTAAATTTTTTAACAAAATTAACATTAAATACATATTATTCAAACGGGATTTAATATCTTTACACATTAATAAAAGTCCCATCTACATGAATAAAAATCTATTTTTGTATTTATCTGTTTTTTTACTCTGTATAGCCGGGAAGTCCTTTGCCCAGACTTATCAGCTTATCGGCAACCCAGTAAACACTACTGGATGGACGATGGTTTCGCCTACGCAGGTAAACACAGATTTTATTCAGCTCACCCCGGACACTAACAACCAATCCGGCTCTATCAGACTGAATGACCCTATTAACTTAAAATATTGTGATAAATGGAGGGTGGAATTCGATTTCAGAATGGATTCCAATCAAACCTCTAACGGAGATGGAATTGCATTCTGGTATCTCGCTAATCCACCTGTTGCAAGCGTATTGGGATCCGGCCTTGGTGTATCTCAGAATGCAGTAGGGCTTGTTGTAGGACTTGACACCTACAATAATACAACAACAGCGACAATGAGTAAAGTTCACGTTGCTTACGGGCAGGTTCAAAACACCACCGATACCAATAATGTAGAATTCTTCAACGTACCGGGAAGCTCCTTTCATTCACCAGATCTGAATACTACTCAACCTTTCCAAGGAACCACCTTTAAGCACGTAGAAGTTACAGCTCAGGTAGACCCTGCGGCTCCCACCAGCTGGATCATTAAAATAACAATAGACGGCAATGTAATTTGCAACCAGTCTTTTGCTCCGTCAGGCACAGCCGCTGCTATGACTGTTGGATATTTTGGGTTTTCAGCCTCTACCGGAGGGGCAAGATCCAGACATTCCATTAAAAATGTAAAAATTTATACGGATAAGGTTCCCATTTTACAGAATTCAGCCACTCAGTCTTTCTGTCCAAATCCTACTACCGGATACGGATCTGTGAACCTGACGACGTTCAATTCGCAATTTGTGAGCAATCCATCCAATTATACATTTACCTATTATCCCTTTGGAAGTTCAACACCTATTGCCAACCCTGCCAATTATCAGTTTAATGCCAATGCAACGGTTACAGTCGTTATTAAAGACAATGCAGGTTTACTTTGTGACAATCCGGATGGTAAGATCTTATTGGTTCTGGCTCCTTTCAAAGCGGAAGATAAAACCATTACGGTATGCAATAATAATAAAGCAGGAAGTGCCGTTTTCAATTTAAATACCGCTCCTGTTACGAGTGTTCCCGGAGTTACTAAAAAATATTATAAAACATTAGCAGATCTCAATGCGGACATAAATGAAATTCAAAATCCCGGAAATTACATATCCGTTCCCGGGGTGGTTTATGTAAAGGTAACCACTCCACAGGGATGTACAGGTAACGCAAAAATCACACTGGCATTCTATGCGGATACGCCCGTGAAAGAAGCTACTCTGAGATCATGTTTCATTGAAAATAATATCACAAGTGCTATCTTTAATTTAACTTCCGCAGACGTAACCTCTTTAGGGTCAGGTGCCGCCAAAAAATATTACACTTCTGCGGCCAATGCTTTAGACGGCGTGAATGAAATCATGAACCCTCTTCAGTACCTGTCTCCGAGCACTGCCGTATATGCAAAAGTAACAGATGCTAACGGGTGTTTTAACATTGCTAAAATCAATCTTATTGTATTACCTCCTACACCATCTTCTGTTCTGAAAGATAAAACGATTTGTATTGGTGAGAAAACAGATCTGGATGCAGGTCCAGGATTTGATGGCTACGAATGGAGCACAGGAGCAACAACCTCATCTATTAAGGATGTGGGAGTAGGGAGTTACTGGGTAAAACTGAAAACAGGAAACTGTATCACTACACAGATTGTTAATGTAAAAGCATCTGCAAATCCTGTTATCTCAAGCATTGATATTGACAACAATACAATTACTGTAAATGTAGCAGGGGGAAAACCAGCCTATCAGTTTTCGCTGGATGGTGTTAATTGGCAGACCAGCAATGTATTTACAGGACTGGCAAGAGGAGAAGTAAGGGTGTATGTAAAGGACTTCTATAACTGTACTCCTGTTGAAATTCAGATCACCGTACCGAATCTGATTAATGCCATCACTCCAAACGGAGATAATGTAAACGACTTTATTGACTACTCTGCACTCGCTTACAAGAAAAACCTGGTTTTCATTGTTTATGACAGATATGGCAATAAACTGTATGAAGCAGGAAAAATGAGAAACTTTACCTGGGACGGAACAGCTTCCGGTAAAAAAGTTCTTACAGGGACTTACTGGTACACCATCTCATGGACAGAAAATAACAAAGACAATACTGAAACCAAATACTCAGGCTGGGTATTGGTTAAAAACAGAGAATAAACTTATGATCAGAAACTACCTCCTTGGGGGTAGTTTCGGTATTAAAAAAAGAAACTGCCCAATCTGAGATGGGAACTTTTTTATTCCCTAATTACCAATTCAACGTTAAAAAACAATTTTATTTCTAAGATTAAGTATAACATCACAATCCATCCACTATGAAAAAAGATATACTCATTTTTGTACTGACTATCTTATTATGCGTGCCGGGAAAACTATTTTCACAAACCTACCAGCTTACCGGAAACCCCGTAAATACAACCGGCTGGGATCTTGTCTCTGATGCTGTCGTAAGCGGAGACTTTGTAAGATTGACCACCGATCAGACCAGCAAATATGGAGCAGTAAAATTATCCACGCCAATCACCCTTAGCTATTGCGACAAATGGAAAGTAGAATTCGACTTCAGAATTGACGGCAACGGAACTGCACAGTTTGGAAAAGGGGACGGCTTTACATTCTGGTACCTTGCCAATCCGCCAACAGGTTTCGTATCCGGAGGAGGATTAGGTATTCCGGCCAATGCTTCAGGGCTGATGGTTGGTTTTGATATTTTCAACAACACTACAGAAGGTCAGATGAGTAAAGTTCATATCCTTTATGGTACAAATAACACCGCAGGTAATAATATCGAATACAATACCACCCCGGGAAGCACATTCCACTCTCCGGACCTTATTGCCACTCAGCCATTTGTAGGAGACACTTACAGACATGTTGAAGTAAATGGAGAAACAGATCTTACCAATCCTACCAACTGGATTATCAAGGTAAGAATCAACGGTGTATTAATTGTAGATCAGTCATTTGCTCCGTCGGGAGGTGCAGTAGGAATGTCACAGGGATATTTTGGTTTCTCTGCAGCCACCGGGGGTGCCAGTGCAAGACATTCCATTAAAGATGTTAAAGTATATGTAGATAAAGTTCCTATTCTGAGCAATACGATTAGTCCATTCGTATGTACAAACCCTGCTACAGGAAATGGCACAGTAGATCTTACTTCTTATAATTCTCAATTTGTAACTAATCCCGGAAACTATATTTTCACCTATTATCTGTTGGGAAGCTCTACTCCTATTGCTAATCCTACTGCTTTCCAGTACTCAGGAAATACTACAATTAAGGTGATTGTAAAAGATCCTAGTTCTACGCTATGCGATAATGGTGACGGCGTGATACAGCTTAATCCAACTCCCTTTGCGGCAACTGATGCCACACTCACCGGATGTAATAACAATAATGCCGGAACAGCAACCTTTGATCTCAACACTGCAGCAGTAACCACCGTTGCCGGAGTAACCAAGGAGTTCTATCCTACCTTATATGATCTCAACAATGGCACAAATCAAATAACAAATCCTTCTTCCTATGCATCTGCAGCGGCCACAATATATGTGAAGGTAACCACTCCTCAAGGCTGTGTAAGTACATCTAAAATTACGCTGAATATTTATCCCGTTGTTGTTGTCAATGATGTTGAGATAAAATCATGCTTTATTGAAGCCAATCCTTCTATGGCCTCCTTCAATCTGGTAGCAGCTGTAGTTTCTCAGGGCGGGCTTACAAAAGAGTATTACCCATCACTGACCGATGCGATCAGCGGAACCAATGCAATCTCGACTCCAACGGCATATATCGCTCCTAATGGAGTAGCTTATATTAAAGTATTCGATGCAAACGGCTGTTATTCTATTGCTAAAGTTACCTTAACAGTGATACCACCTGTCTTCTCAAGAACTTTGCATGACCAGACCATTTGTATTGAAAACACCACAACGTTAGATGCAGGCGCAGGCTTCAAAAGCTATGAATGGAGTACAGGAGCTACCACGCAGTCTATCAAGAATGTAGGAGTAGGTACTTATTGGGTTAAACTTAAAACAGGAGACTGTATTGCTACACAGAAAGTAACTGTATATCCTTCTGACAATCCTGTTATTACCACTGTTGACATTTCCGGAAGCACAGTCACCATATATGCTAACGGCGGAACTCCTCCTTATCAGTATTCTATGGATAATATTAACTGGCAGGATTCTAATGTCTTTACCAATATTGCAAGAGGAGAAGCTAAAGTGTATGTAAGAGACGGCTATAAGTGCGTTCCTGTTGAAGTCAATATCACCGTACCCAATCTGATTAACGTAATTACGCCTAATGATGACGGAATTAATGATTTTGTAGACTACTCAGCATTAGCCAACAAACAAAATCTGGAAATAGCTATCTTTGACAGATACGGCTATAAGATGTTCCAGGCAGATAAAACAAATGGCTACAAATGGACAGGTACCACCAACGGAAGTAAAAAAGTTCCTACAGGAAATTACTGGTACTCTGTTTCATGGAATGAAAATAATAAAAACAGTACTCCGATAAAATTCTCAGGCTGGATTGTTGTAAAAAACAGAGAATAATTACACTTTCCAACCCATCAAAAAGAATCACCCTGCATGCCGGGGTGATTTTTTTGCATTAACAGGCAGGAGATATTTCATTTTAAAGACCCTTTATTCATATTCAATTCTTAAATTTGTCCTATGCATTATTTGGAAGCTTTAAGCAGAAGATATTCTGTAAAAAAATTCAATCATCAGATTATTCCTCAGGAAACCCTTCACAACATTCTTGAGTCAGGAAAGCTGTCTGCAAGTTCACTGGGGCTTCAGCCCTATAAAATGGTGATTGTTGAAAGTGAGGAAATGAAGAAGAAACTGATCCCTGCTTTCTATAATCCTTCTCAGATCTCCACCTGTTCTCATCTTGTTGTTATTATTTCAAAGAAAGTTATTGAAGAGCACTATATCCGGGGATATTTTAATCATATTTCTGAAGTAAGAGATACTCCTCTTGAACAGCTGGATCCATTCAGAAAGAGCATTAACCAGCATATCACACAAAAAACACAGGATGAAATTTTCAACTGGGCAGAAAAGCAGTCTTACATCGTATTGGCCAATCTTATGTATGCTGCGGCTATCGAAAATATAGACTCCTGTCCTATGGAAGGCTTCCGCCAGGATATTATAGAAGAGATTCTCAGTATAGATCCGGAAACAGAAAAAGTAACCGTTACCCTCGCTTTAGGCTACCGTTCTGAAGAAGACTACTTCCAGCACATGAAAAAAGTAAGAAAACCAAACGAAAAATTGTTTAAATTTATTTAATATTTTAAACGATTGTACCTAAAGCAAGCATATGATAAAAGCGGATGTATTAGTAATCGGTTCCGGCATTTCCGGACTTTCCTATGCCATTAAAGTTTCTGAACAGCTCCCTGATGCCAAAATCATTATCGTAACAAAATCTGACGAAGACGAAAGCAATACAAAATATGCCCAGGGCGGTCTGGCTGTTGTTACAGATTTTCAAAATGATAATTTTCAAAAACACATTGACGATACCATGCGTGCCGGTGACGGTGAAAACAAACGTGATGTTGTAGAAATGGTAGTAAGAGAAGCCCCGGCAAGATTCAATGAAATTGTAGAATGGGGTGCCCAGTTCGACATGAAAAATGGCAAATTTGCTTTAGGAAGAGAAGGAGGCCATACCGAAAACAGAATCGTCCATCACAAAGATATTACAGGTTTTGAGATTGAAAGGGCATTACTGGAAACCGCCAAAAACAGCCCGAATATTGAAATCCTGGATCATCATTATGTGATTGATATCATTACCCAGCACCACGTTCCGGGAAAAGAACTTAATGAAGGGGACATCCACTGTTATGGCGCTTATATTCTGGATGAAAAATCCAAAACGATCAAAAAAATCACTTCTAAAATAACCCTGGCTGCCACAGGAGGAGCCGGGCATGTTTATAAAAATACGACCAATCCTACGATTGCCACTGGAGACGGAATTGCTTTTGTAGCCAGGGCCAAAGGAAAAGTTTCCAATATGCAGTACTATCAGTTCCACCCAACAGCTTTATACAGCAAAATGGATGGAATGCTGTTTTTAATTTCCGAAGCCGTCCGTGGAGACGGAGCAAAATTGAGAACAAAGAGGGGTGAAAAATTCATGCATAAATATGATGAACGAGAAGAACTTGCCTCAAGAGATATTGTCGCAAGAGCTATTGATGCTGAAATGAAAATTACCGGAGACGAATTTGTAGGGTTAGATTGTAAGGAAATGAATCATGAAAAATTCTTAGAACATTTCCCGAATATCTATAAAAAGTGCAAAGACGAAGGAATAGATCCTTTCACCCAGTTAATTCCCGTTGTTCCTGCCTGTCACTATTTGATGGGTGGTATTGAAGTAGACAGGGACGGACAGTCTTCCATCAGAAATCTTTTTGCTGTAGGAGAATGTACCAACTCCGGACTTCACGGAGCCAACAGACTGGCCTCCAACTCATTACTTGAAGGATTGGTTTTCGGACATAATGCTGCTATGAAAACAGTAGATCTTCTGAATGAAAACAATTTTAACTTTGATGATCTTAAAGCTGTTCCGGAATGGAATGAGGAAGGAATGAAGATCATGGATGAAATGGTTATCGTAAGCTACCTGAGAAAGCAGCTCCAGGAAATGATGAGTGATCTGGTAGGTATCGTAAGAAGCAACAGACGTCTGAATATGGCTTTACAAAAGCACCAGGAGATCGCAGCTGCAGTGGATGAAATCTATCACTACTCCATTCTTTCGCCACAACTTTCAGAATTAAGAAACCTAACAACCGTTGCCCACCTCATCATTAGCCAGTCTATGGAAATGACAGAGAACAAGGGAGCATTTTATAATAAAGATTTAGCCTAAAAGCAGTACAAAATGAAAAGACCAGCATACGTAACCGATAAAGCATTAAAAACATTTATAAAAAGTGCCCTTGAAGAAGATATTCAGGATGGTGACCACTCTACCCTTTCTACCATTCCGCAGGATCTTGTGCAAAGTGCAAAGCTTTTGGTAAAACAGGACTGTATTCTTGCAGGGGTGGAGCTGGCAGAAATTATTTTTAAAACGTTTGATAAAAATCTGAAAGTTGAAGTTTTCATTAAAGATGGAACTCCCTGTAAATTCGGAGATGTGGCTCTTATTGTAACGGGAAGCGCAAGATCTATCCTTTCTACCGAAAGATTTGTTCTGAACTGCATGCAAAGAATGAGTGGGATTGCAACCCTTACCCACGACTGGGATTCAAGATTGGTAGGAACAAAAACCAAGCTTTTAGATACAAGAAAAACGACCCCAAATTTCAGGATATGCGAAAAATGGGCGGTTGCCATTGGAGGTGGAACTAATCACAGATATGGACTTTATGATATGATCATGCTGAAAGACAACCATATTGATTACAACGGAAGTATTACCAATGCAGTGGCAATGGCAAAGGACTACGTTAAAAAGAATAAGAAAAAGTTAAAAATAGAGGTTGAAACAAGAAACCTGGAAGAAGTTCAGGAAGCAATTAATGCAAAAGTAGACAGAATCATGCTTGATAACATGGATGTTAAAACCATGAAACAGGCTGTAAAGATGATTAATGGTTCATGTGAGTCTGAAGCTTCAGGCGGAATCAGCCGCGATATGCTTAAAGAAATTGCCTCAACAGGAGTTACATTTATCTCTGCTGGAGCCCTTACACACTCTGCGGAGAATATAGATTTGAGTCTCAAAGCAGTGAAATAGCTTTATATTTTTAATAAAAACACACCCTCTTTGTTAAAAATTCAATAACATGACTTTTTTCATGCAAAAATTCAATTTTTAGTCATATTGCTGATTTTCAACATTTTAATATTATTAAGATTGATTAAAAATTAACATTGAGTTAATAATAGTTAAATTTTATTTTGCGAATTTTGCAGAAAATTAAATCTAATTATTACTAACGATTATGAAATTAATCAACAAATCGATACTAACTGCGGTTATTACTTTATCTACAGCTAGTGTTTATTACGCTCAACAAGTTCAGGATACAGCGCAAGCTAAGTCTAAAGATATTGATGAGGTAATCTTAAGAGGTGTAACGGATATCGCTAAAGATAGAAAGACACCAGTTGCAGTATCTACAATCAAAGCTGCTCAAATCCTTGAAAGACAAGGAAACCAGGAGTTGGTAGAATTGCTAAACACAACACCATCCGTATATGCTACAAAAGGAGGTGGTGGATTTGGAGATTCTCAGATCACTATGCGTGGTTTTGAATCAAGAAACATCGCAGTAATGGTAAATGGTATGCCTGTAAATGATATGGAGGGTGGTACTGTTTATTTCTCAAACTGGACCGGTTTATCAGATGTTACAAGTACAATGCAGGTACAAAGAGGTTTAGGTTCTTCTAAACTTGCCATTGCATCGGTAGGAGGTACAATGAACTTCCTGACAAAATCAGCTGATATGAAAAGAGGTGGGATTCTAAGATTCGGAGTTGGTAACAATGACTATCTTAAAACTTCCTTCGCTTACAACACAGGAAAATCTGAAAACGGATGGTCATCTTCCATCTTAATGAGCAGACAAGCTGGTAGCACTTATATAGAAAACACACAATACGAATCTTATGCTTATTATTTTGCATTAGGTTGGGAGCCCAATAAGAAACACAATTTCCAGTTTACCCTAACTTCTGCACCTCAATGGCATAACCAGAGAACATTCTCTCCAACAATCCAAAACTACATCAAGTACAATCCGGATCAAGATGGAACACCGTACAGACAGTATAACTCTGATTATGGTTACTACACTGATGCCAATGGGAACAAAGTATCATTGGCTAACAGAGCAAACTATTACTCTAAGCCTGTAATGATGTTAAACTGGGATTGGACAATGAGCGAAAAATCCAAGTTAAGTACTGTTTTATACATGTCTAATGGTAGAGGTGGTGGAACTGGTGAAATCGGTAGAGTTGGAGGAAAAGGAATCACTGATCCTTCTTTTATTGATGGAGGCGGTCACTTCAACTATGACGCTATTTTCGCAGCAAACAAGGCTGTCAATGTAAATACAGCAAATGCCGGCAGCACTTTGATCCGTAGATCAAGTATCAACTCTCACAACTGGTATGGTATCTTGGCTAACTTCCAGCACAAACTTAATGATAACTGGAATTTCTCAATCGGTACAGATGACAGATATTATTATGGTTACCATTATCAGGTAGCTTCTGACTTATATGGAGCTTCAGGATACAAGGATAGCAACAACAAAAATATTGCTCCGAATATTGTAAACAAAACTTATAATTACCAACAGCTAACCTGGAATCCTTTCGGAGGAAAAACAGCTCCTATCCAGGATCAAATTGGTTACAGTAACGACGGAGAAGTTATCTGGTATAGCGGTTTCGGTCAGGTTGAGTTTAATAAAAACAACTTCTCTGCATTCTTACAGGGATCGGTTTCTAACCAAGGATACCAAAGAATTGATAACTTCATTCAAGATGGTGTAACTAAACAGCAAGGTCAGGTTGTTAACACAAAAACTGGATTCAAAAATCTTTTTGGATATAACATCAAAGGAGGTGCTAACTATAACATTAATGCAAATCATAATGTTTTTGCTAATATCGGATACTATAGCAAGCAGCCATTCTTCAATTCTGTATATCCAAGTAACTTCCAAGTAGTTAACCCAACTTTAACTAACGAAAAAATATTCTCTGCCGAAGTTGGATATGGTTTCAGATCGCAAAAACTTAGTGCGAACGTAAACCTTTACAGAACTTCATGGGGAGACAGATGGTTAAGAAGAACAAATCAGACATTTACTCTACCTGATAATACAACTACTACTGGATATGCAGAAATTAGTGGTATTACTGAAATCCACCAGGGAGTTGAAGTAGATGCTACTTACAGACCAACTAGTTACCTTGAATTCCAGGGTATGTTCTCATGGGGTGATTATTATTATAAAGGTAATGCTACTGGTGCTGCTTTTGATGATAACAACAATCCTCTTACTTTAGCTGGAACTTCTACATCTACCACACTTTATTTAGATAAAGTAAAAGTAGGAGGAACAAGTAATAACAGTATTCCTCAGATGACAGCATCATTAGGAGCTACTGTAAAACCAGTTAAAGACCTTAGCATCTTCGGAACTTGGAGATATGTAGGTAAATTGTATTCTTCAATTGATATCGCTACATTCTCTAATCAGGCAGCACAGGATAAAGGAGTTATGAAGTTACCGGATTTCAACCTTTTTGATGTAGGATTCTCTTACAAAATCAGATTAAGAGATGCTTCTCAATATTTCACGATTGGTGCAAACGTATACAACTTGTTTGATACTACTTATATTTCTGATGCTTCTACAAACGTATTCACGAAAACTAGTGATCAGTTTGCGACAGCAGCTCAATATGAGGCTTATCAATCTACTCTGTACAAAGGAATTGATCCTACTAACCGTGTACTTTTCGGATTCGGAAGAACATGGGCAGCTAACCTATCATTCAACTTCTAATAATATCACAATATTAGATTTTATAAATATCAATCCCGGCTTTGAGCCGGGATTTTTGTTATCTTTGTGTACAAAAAATAGAAAGTATGGATTTTTACAACATTTTACTTAATGCCCATAAAGGTTTCGGGTATCTTGAAATTCTTTTGGTAACATTATTTATCATTGCCCTTTTAGCTACCATGTTCGGTTTCAGTGGAAAAGTGAACAAATTTTTGAAGAAAACAACACTATTTACAATGATTTTCTTCCATGTTCAGTTTTTATTGGGAATCATTATGCTGATCACCACTTTCAGCAAAGGATTAAATATGGGAGAAGTAATGAAAAATGCAGCATTGAGATTCCAATATGTTGAACATCCTTTCTCTATGCTTATTGCAGCTGTTTTGATGACTATTGTTAACAAAAAAGTAAAATCCAACGATACTATTTCTTTAGGGGTAGTAATTATGGGGCTGATTGCAGTAGGTTTATTTGCATTCGCGTTTCCTTGGACAAGAGTCTTCGGGGCTTAAAAAGATAAAGAAATTATATGCGTTATAATTTATAAATAGTTTAATCTTAAATTTTTAATTAAATCAATGAAAGTAGCTGTAGTAGGTTCAACAGGAATGGTTGGACAAGTTATGCTTAAAGTTTTGGAGGAGAGAAACTTCCCTGTAACAGAATTAATCCCGGTAGCATCCGAAAGATCTGTAGGCAAGAAGGTGAAGTATAAACAGAAGGAATTTACCATCGTAAGCATGAAGGACGCTATAGCTGCCAAACCGGATATTGCAATCTTCTCTGCTGGAGGGTCTACCTCTCTTGAATTCGCTCCCTTATTCGCAGAAGCAGGAACAACAGTAATTGACAATTCTTCTGCTTGGAGAATGGATCCTGACAAAAAACTAGTCGTTCCGGAGATCAATGCTGATGTTTTAACAAAAGAAGATAAAATCATTGCAAATCCGAATTGTTCTACCATTCAGCTGGTAATGGTTCTTGGACCATTGAACAAGAAATATGATTTAAAAAGAGTAATTGTTTCTACCTACCAGTCTGTAACCGGAACTGGAAAAGCTGCTGTAGACCAGTTAAACGGCGAAATCAGCGGAGATAATTCTACTGAAAAAGTATATCCTTATCAGATCTTCAAAAATGCATTGCCGCACTGTGATGTATTTGCAGATGATGACTACACCAAAGAAGAGATTAAACTGATGAAGGAACCTAAGAAAATTTTAGGGGATGACACCTTCAACTTAACAGCAACTGCGGTAAGAGTTCCGGTTCAGGGAGGACATTCTGAAAGTGTAAATATCGAATTTGAAAATGAATTTGAACTGGATGAAGTAAGAAAAATCTTATCCGAAACTCCGGGAGTCATTGTCATGGATGATGTGAAAAACAACCACTATCCTATGCCATTATATTCTGAAGGTAAAGACGAAGTTTTCGTAGGAAGAATAAGACGAGACCTGTCACAGCCTAAGACGCTCAATCTCTGGATTGTAGCAGATAACCTGAGGAAAGGAGCAGCAACAAACGCTGTACAAATTGCAGAATACATTGTAGCAAACAACTTAGTATAAACTAACAAAATAAAAAAGAGTCTCAAAATTGAGATTCTTTTTTTTATCAAACTCTTCATAATGAATACCCAGAAAAGTACCCACAAAGAGAAAATAGGATTTCAAAAGCTCATTGCAGTATTTGGTGTGATCCTTTTTATCGGAAAGATTATTGCCTGGAAACTCACCAATTCCGATGCCGTCTTTTCCGATGCCATGGAAAGCATCGTAAACGTCATCAGTGCATTTATGGGGCTTTATTCCCTCCATCTTGCCGCCAAACCTAAAGATGAAGACCATCCGTACGGCCACGGAAAAGTAGAATTCGTTACTTCCGGTATTGAAGGAGCTTTGATCGCCATAGCAGGGGTTATGATCATCTATGAAGGTATTCACAGCCTTATCGTGGGGAAAACACTGAGTAAAATTGATCTGGGAATATGGATTATTGCTGCCACGGCCATTATCAATTATCTTCTGGGTTATATTTCCATAAAAAAAGGAGAGAGAGAAAATTCTCTGGTTCTTATTTCATCCGGCAAACACCTTCAGTCTGACACCATCACAACACTGGGAGTGGTAGGAAGCTTAATTATTGTTTATTTTACTAAAATTTACTGGCTGGATTCTGTAGTGGCTCTTACTTTTGGACTTTATATCATATTTGTAGGCTATAAAATCGTCCGAAAATCTTTAAGCGGGATTATGGATGAACAGGATCCTGAAATACTCAATCAGGTCATTAGAATCCTTGAAGAAAACAGACACGCAGAATGGATAGATGTACACAATATGAAAATTCAGCAATTCGGTTCTTCACTGCATATTGATGCTCATATTACATTGCCATGGTATTACGACCTTCGTGATGCTCATGGAGAGATGGAACAAGTCATTATTCTTCTTGCCCAAAATATTAAACGAACTATTGAGTTCAATTTCCATATGGACGACTGTAAGCCGATTTCATGCCCGGTCTGCCAGATCAAAGAATGCCCTGTTCGTGAGAAAGATTTTGTAAAACGCATAGAATGGACACCGGAAAATGTAACCAGTGTAGATAAGCACACTGTAGAATAACGTACAGGAAAATCAGATAACAAAATCTTGCTAATTTCCTGAACTTTCTTTACCCATCATCTGCTTCCTGTAATAAAACATCGGAACAATTAAAAGTATGATCAGTGGCTGAATCACAAATCTTCTCATGTAAAACGAAAAAAGATATCCTACTTCAAATCTTTCCGAAATACAATACAGATAAATAGGCAGGGCAATGATAAAAACAATGGTAATCATCACAGCTCCCTGCAGAGTCCATCGCTTATTGTGAAATACACCATAGATAATCAGGCAGGAAAACATAAGATTCAAAAGAAACCGAAACAGATGCCCGGCAATCAGTTTCCCCCATTTAAATGCCGGAAACTCAATATTTTTATTGGCTTCATGGAAGTAATCAAGGAATGGATCATAAAAAAGAGTACTTTCCAGAGCCCTCACTCCTATCAATCCGCAGATTCCTGCTATAATGAGAAGCCAACTAATAGTTTTCATGTTGTAAAGCAAAAAATTTAATCCAAACCAGCCAAAGCAAAACAACAGTTCCATAAATAACAGCAGGAAAAATAAAATCGTGGAACATTTTTCCATACTGCTCATAACCAGACATTACAATATTCAATCCCACAATTCTCAGGAGATTCATAATATACAGTAAAACCAATCCTACTCCCACAAAAATGAAGGTTTTTGCTCCTTTATAAAATGCGAAAACAAATGATACAAAAAGAATGATGACAGAAACAGCATTACAGCCTTCCACCATCCTTGTCTCGTATCGGTCTTTTACATAAAACCAAACCTGCTCATTCTTTACATCATCATAAAGCTGCGTAGGATACCCCAGCACATTCTGTATAGAAGCTACCTGATTGGCAATAACTCTTGAAAAAGGATCCAACCCGGAATCTTTACCATTATTAAGATAAAGCTGGTAAGCAAAAAGCAGCACCAGATAAATAATGATAAAACGCAATAAAATACCTAAAACAGGTTTAAAGTCTTTCAGCATAGTGCAAAGATAAAAATTAGCCCTTAATATCCTGAATCTGAATAAAGAAAGTTAAAAACTCTCCCCTAAAACCGACAATAATCTATACAAAACTGATAATCTTCTCAAAGATTCACGATAAACCAGATCTTCGGCACGTCTTTACTATCAAGATCTTACCAGTTTTTTAACTTCACCCAATGATTATATTCAACTCATGTTAATTTAGTATATTTGTTTCCATATTATGACTTCTGAAAACGCAAAACGATTTTTTGAAACCCACTTAGGGAAAAAAACTTCCGAATTCATCACATTAGCCCAAAGCGGCTCTGCTAGGGTCAACTTTCTGGCAGCTGCCGGCACTGAAAAATACATCATCACCTACAATGAAAATATTCCGGAAAATGAGAGTTTTCTTTACTACTCTGAAGTATTTTCAAGGCTGCATCTTAATACGCCTTCTATTCTTGCTGTTTCTGATGACAGAAAAATGTACATTCAGGAGTTTCTGGGACAGCACACTCTTTCCGAAGTAATTGCAGAAGAACAGCTGTCTCCTACGGTAAAAGCTTTGGTAAAACAGACATTAGAAAGGCTTTTTCAACTACAGATCCAGACACAGGGAAAAATTGATTTCTCAAAAACTTTTGAATATGAAAAGTATGATGAACTTCCTGTGATTCATGATCTTTATTATTTTAAAAACTTTGTAGCCGATTTTCTGGAGCTTGAATACAACAAATCCACACTTCTGAAAGAATTTAAAAAGATTGCAGAACTTATTGAAAGCCTTGAACCCAAAGGAATTATGATCCGTGATTTCCAGGCAAGAAATATCATGGTAAATGAAAAAAACGAAGTTGCATTCATAGATTATCAGTCTGCAATGAAGGGACCATTAATGTATGATGTGATCTCATTTCTTTTTCAGGCGAAAGCCAGCTTCCCGCAAGACTTCAAAGAAGAAATGCTGCAATTCTATATTCAGCAGTTTGAAAATCCTGACACAAGAGCTCACTTAAAAAATGCGGTGATGCCTATTCAGATGATGAGATTTTTGCAGGTTTTGGGAGCATACGGATTCCGGGGTCTTATCCAGAGAAAACGACATTTCATGGCCAGCCTCGACAAAGGAATTCAAAACATCACCCAATTTGCAGAGTCCTGGGAACAGATGGATCATTATCCGGAGCTCAAAAAGGTTATTCAGCAGCTGACATCAGAAAAAGTAAAGCAAAAAATTGAGGAAATAATACATAAGTAAGTCTTCGGCTCCGCTCAGACTGACAGATCGAAATATCTGAGCAAATACGAAGCAATTTTAAGATAAATAAATAAACCTTAATGGTTTAAAAAAATATATAGAAAATATGCTAAACATCGAGATACACAGTTTTTCATACAAGAAAGGAGGAATTCCTAAAGACAGTTCAGGAAATGGCGGAGGTTTCGCTTTTGACTGCCGCGGAATTTTAAATCCGGGAAGAATTGAAGAGTATAAAATCCAGACCGGAAATGATATTGGAGTGCAGGAATATCTGGAAACAAAAACAGAAATGCCTAGGTTTTTAGAATTGGTAAAATCTCTGGTGTCTATTAATATTGACGATTATCTTGCGAGAGGTTTTGAACACCTTCAGATTAATTTCGGTTGTACTGGCGGACAGCACAGATCCGTATATTCCGCTATAAAAATTGCAGAATTTATCAAGGAAAAATATCCTGAAGGAACGATTGTTACCCTTCAGCATGATGAACAGCCGCAATTAAACATCAGTAATCTGTAATGAACAGTAAGTAATTTTCTATCTACACTTATAGTACTCATTACCAGTCACTCATTACCTCTATAATATTATGAAAGCTCTCATCTTCGCAGCAGGAAAAGGAACCAGGCTTAAGCCGTTTACAGATCATCACCCTAAAGCTCTGGCCAAAGTAAATGAAGTTCCTCTTCTGGAAAGAAATATTGTTTATCTGAAAAATTTCGGAATAACAGATTTTGTGATTAACATTCATCATTTTGGAGATCAGATTGTTGATTTTTTACATAAGAACAATAATTTCGGATGTAAAATAGAAATTTCTGATGAAACCAACGAGCTGCTGGAAACCGGTGGCGGCTTGATTTTTGCAAGAAAATTTCTTGATCATGGAGAAGATTTTTTAATCATGAATGCTGATATTCTTACAGACCTGAACATCAATGCATTGGTAGAATACCACAAAAAGATAAAAGATTTTGCTACTTTAGCGGTTTCGGACAGAGAAAGTTCGAGAAAACTCCTTTTCAATGATGATATGGTTTTGAGAGGCTGGCTGAATGTACAAACCGGTGAACAAAGGCTGGCTGAATTCAACAAAGGCTTTAAAGCTCTCGCTTTCAGTGGAATTCACTGCATCAATCCTGTCATTTTCGAAAAAATAAAAAGAACAGGCAAATTTTCTGTTATGGAAGAATATCTGGATCTGATGCAGACCGAGCATATACATGGTTTTGTACACGACAGTATTCTTATCGACGTCGGAAGACCATCATCCGTAACAGAAGCCGAGAAACATTTTAAATAAATTTTGCAATGGAAATTGATGGAACGAGGGATGAAAGTTTAGTAAACCCGGAACTTGACATTAACGAAACAAAACTACATAACAGTTTCAGACAAAAAACCTGGGACGAAACGATTACCAAAGACAGCTGGATGGTCTTCAAGGTCATGGCTGAATTTGTAGACGGCTATGAAAAACTGGCTAAAATAGGCCCATGTGTCTCTATATTTGGTTCTGCCCGACTGAAGCCGGAGAACAAATATTATGAAATGGCGGTAGATATTGCTGAAAAAATTACCAAATTAGGTTTCGGAATTATTACCGGAGGAGGACCTGGGATTATGGAAGCGGGAAATAAAGGTGCTTTCAATGCAAAAGGAAAATCTATCGGACTTAATATTGACCTTCCTTTTGAGCAGCATTTCAATCCTTACATCAATAAATCCTACTCTATGAATTTTGATTACTTCTTCGTAAGAAAAGTAATGTTTGTAAAATATTCTCAGGGATTTGTTGTAATGCCCGGAGGTTTTGGCACTTTGGATGAGCTTACGGAGGCAATGACACTGATTCAAACCAATAAAATCGGAAAATTCCCGATTGTTTTAGTAGGGAGTGAATTTTGGGGAGGATTGCTGGATTGGTTCAAGGCAACTCTGTTAAAAGAAGGTATGATTGCAGAAGATGATCTGGATCTTTATCGTGTGGTAGATACTGCTGATGAGGCTGTAGCACATATTAAGGCTTTTTATGATAAATATTCTGTGAATGTAAATTTCTAATTGGCATATTATTTGTGACTTATAACAAACAACTATGATTGTAAATCTATTAATTAAGATGAAAAAACTTTTATATATATCAGGAATTTTAACATTTTTTGTGTTAATGAGTTTTATGTATGTAGACTTTTTCTCTTCAATGACCAAAGTGGATTATATTGATGGAAGCAAGACATTGAAGTTTACCACAAAAATGAATACCAGCCATATCTCTGATGCGATAAAAATCAACCCTAATACGGCAGGATTTGAGGCAGAAGTCAAAAAATATGTGAACAATAATTTTGATGTGTTTGTCAATGGTGCTCCCAAAACGATTACCTTCACCGGAAGTCAGGTCAGCGGAGAAACTGTATGGGTATATTTTGAAACCGGAGGCGTTTCAGATATCAATACCTTAAGAATTAAAAATACGATTCTTCTAAACGCTTTTCCTAAGCAGATCAATCTGGTAAATATTGCCTATAAAGGCAGCCAGAAAACAATGAACTTCCAGAGAGGAAAAGAAGTGAACGAGGTTTCTTTTTAAATTACAATTAGATTTAACCATTATAAATGGGTACCCTGAAAAGTTAAACTTTCCAGGGTATTTTTTTTGTATTGACAAAAAATCACCCAAAAGAGATTAATTAAGTACAAATACGTAATTCCAAATTTCAGCATTTTCACTCTAATATTTTCATTTTCAACAATGTACATTTGTATTGTAATTACAACCCGACAGGTGAAGCCGTATCACTTTAATCACGGGGCGGAATCTGAAAAGCCCAACGAGTAAGAAAAAAAACAAAACTACTTATCATGGAAGATATACAACTTAGTTCATCCAGTCAGGCAATAGATGTCCTGATCGTAATTGACACAGATTATATACGGGCAAATTATAAAAGCCCCAGCACAGATCCCAATAAGCCTGTAGGAATTGACCATAACAGCCAGCATATGATTGTTTCAAATGCCAATGCCATATCAGGACAAGGTTCTGCTGACCTCAACTTCAGTGCGAGAGCCGGCGATGTAGTCTCTTTCCGGGGAACTTCAATTTATCAGAATTCTGATGATGCTGTTATTATTTACAATATTAAATACTGGTCAGGAGATCAGGTTTTTAATAATTTTGTATATAATTCTGTCCGAAGAAAGCAAGCTGCCGTACCGGATGTAAATTCTTTAAACGGCCTTCCTGCCACCTCTGCGGATATCAGCTTTGCCAGTATTGATTCGAAAGTAAGATCTACAGGAAAAGAGAACTTCTACGTACAGTTTGGACTTTATATTTTAGATCCTAAAGACAGTAACAAACAGATTCTGTACGGTTACTTTTACTGGGATCCAACAATTACGGTTAAATAAACGCAAATAAAAGAACCACTGCAATGCAGTGGTTCTCCTTTTTTTATGCGCTTCCAAATCCTGTATTCCATAAAAGTGTTGCAAGATCAAGCTCACTGATATTAAAATCATCTTGATGGTCTTTAAAACCAGGCTTGTTTTTCAGTTCCTCAATAGCATTTTCTGCTTTTTCTAAAGATGAAAATACTCCAATATATCTTTCATCATCCAGAAACGTGTGTATTGTATAATAATGGCTTACGCTGAAAACAGTATTTAAGCCTAGCCCTTTCACTGAAATACAATTTTCATCTATGTCATCACCTTTTTCAATGTAATCACGGCCAATCTCTCCTATCACCTCTTTAAATCCTTCATTCCAGTGTACTTTATCTAAAATATAATGATCTGTAACAAAACATTCCGGATAATCTCTGAATCCGGGTAGAATAACTGCTTTAGCTTTCAAATCTTCTATATCTTCAATACTATTGGAAAAACCGAGAAATTTGGTAACTGTATGGGTTTCATCAGTATAAGTATGATTCAATGCGTAAATAAAATATTCCATTTTAATTTTTTAATACTATTTATTTTCAGAAATAAAAGTATAAATTCTCTGCTGACTAAGCTTTATCCTAACTATCAAAAATAAAATCCGGCAGCTTGAAAAGCTGCCGGATTTTTATAAAGTGTATTAGAACTATATTTTATCCTAATGTATTACTCAATTTTGATGTTATCAATCTGAACATCGTAAACTCCACCAGTTCCGGTTTTGATAGCGAACATATCTTTTCCAGCTGTTGTGTTAATATCAGCAATACCTGTAAGAGTAAGTTCAACTAATCTCCACTGTCCGTTGGTGTTGATGGATCCTGTGTAAGAGTTAGCACTTTCTACGCCTAAAGTAGCCCCAGTAGAGAATGTACCTAAGTTAAATACATAGAAACCTCCACCTGCTTTATATACGTTGAAAGAAAGTGTTTTTCCTGTTGCAGTACCTTTGATATACATGGTGATTCTTTTCGGCACAGCCGGAATTCCTGTAGCAGCGATAGAGGTAAATACATAATCGTTAGCAGTAGGAGTTCCTTTGATCTGCAGTGAATTTGTACCATTGTATCCTAATCCAACCCCTTGTGTAGCGTAAGGCTTAAGTCCGAAGCTGTTTACACTTGTTAAGAAAGTTGCCCAGTTTTCGAAATCAGATCCTGCAAAAAGGTTTACAGCAGAAGCAGAAGGAGCTTCCGGCTCACCTGGGTTGAATCTGTCATTCGGGAAGTTGATATCATCAAGAGTTCTGATATAAGCCTGTTCTGTATAAGTTGTCGTGTTGCTTGTACCTGTGTAACGGCTTAAAAGAAGAACGATATCACCACTTTTTGCATATTTAGGAGAAATCGGAGACTTTGCAAAAGTAGCATAGTTACTGAAACGAAGGTCTAATCTTCCTGCTTTTTTATCTGTAATATAACGGTCACCTGTAGCTGACTCATCAGCAAAAGTTTTTGTTAATTCCGGGTCTTCAAACTGAACGTTTTTAATTTTTACAAGCTGGTTGATGTGAGCACCGTTCTTAAGAGCATCAGAGATAGAAGCGAACTCCAATGGCTTCATTGCAGCTACAACTGGCTTTTGTCCGTCACACACTCTTGCAACGTAGTTTGAAACTTTATTTGGATTAATTCTACCGATTGGATAGTTAGGATCATAAGAACCTACTTTAATATTTCCATTCACACCCTGAACGATTAATCCTTTAAGGTTGATTCTTACTAAAGCTCCTACCGGGAAATCAAGATACTGGTTCCCTCCATCGATATCAATTTCGATACCTTGAGTTGGGTTTTCAGGCTTATCCTGAAGGAACATCATTTTGTAGATGTTTCCGGACTCATCACTTGAAGACACATAAGCTTCAACAATGTAATCTTCTTTAATGATATCAGCTTCAGCAGGTTTTACTTTTGCAATGGTTGCAAGCTCAGATAACTGGTGGTTAGCGGCTGCAAATTTGTTGGTACATTTGATTTCAGGCACATCATAATCATCAGTTTTTACACAAGACGAGAATGCCAGCATTGAAATGGCACTAAAGACCGCCGCTTTAAAATATATATTTTTCATTGTTTTCGATTTTTAATTTTAATTTTTTAGAATCTGAATTGAAGGTTCACAAAATAAGATCTACCCTGGTTATACCAATATTTAGGAGCAAATACCATGTTTCCGCTGTCATAATCATTAGCATAATCAGTATAGTTAACGTTTCTCGTCTGCTCGAATCCTCCGGTAATAAAGTTTCTGTTATTAAGAATATTATTTACAGAGGCAGACACCAATACATAATACTTACCAATCATCCATGACTTCCCTGCATTCACATTGAAGAAGAATGCTGAAGGCAGTTTTGTAGGGGTAAGAACTCTTGCCAGCTCTTCCTCATTTACATTGTCATAAGGTACGCCCGGTGTATTAGGATTGGTATAGAATCTTGCGGTTCTGGTAACCGGAGAAGGATCCAGGAACGAATGTCCGAAATAGTTCCACGTTGCTCCCAGCCACCAGTATTTAGGGCTGCTGTAACGAAGGCCTAAAGTATAGGCTTCCTGAGGAGTTCCACCCTGCCTGTAGTTTTTAAGCGTAGCTT
Source organism: Chryseobacterium culicis (assembly GCF_900108365.1). Classification (GTDB taxonomy): domain Bacteria; phylum Bacteroidota; class Bacteroidia; order Flavobacteriales; family Weeksellaceae; genus Chryseobacterium; species Chryseobacterium culicis. The sequence goes on from NZ_FNWQ01000003.1 coordinate 274,497, forward strand.
CCCCCATGTTCGTATAAGATCTTGATACAATGTTTCCGTTTCCGTCAAGTTCTCTGAAAGTTCCAACAGCATCAGATGCAAAATAAACTGTAGGATTGTTTGTATAAGTGTACTGTCCTACGCTTAGTAATCCACTTGCTGTTAAAGTAGGTGTCACTTTCAGCTGTGCACCAAGCTCAATACCCATGTTTCTCTTATTAGCTCCAGCCAGTACCTGCGTAATGAAAGCACCATCCTGAATAGGAGCCTGATCTCCGCTTTCTGTAAGCGTTGTCAGTTTAACTCCCTGTGCAAAATATCTTTGTACACTTGTTTCGTTTTGAGTATTAACAAGGTAACCTGTCAATCTAAGTTTTAAGATCGGAGTAGAGATTACATAGCTCAGGTCATTTGCATCAACAACCACGTTCTTGATCCCCGGAGTGGTAACACCACTTACTCTTGTATTAAAATAGATATCATTCAGGAAAGGAGACTGTGAAAAGTAAGCTCCGTTATACACCAGGAAGTTTCTACCATTGATTTTGTATGTTACCTGACCTTTCACCCCTGCATTCCAGAAGTTCTGATCTGCTCCTTTTCCGTAAGAAGACTCATACAGATAGTGTTGGAACAATCCCTCTCTGCTGTTTGTAGTATAACCGAATAATCCTGAAATGAAGACATCAAATTTTCCTGTAGAGAATTTGAAAGCAGGGTTAATTTTAAATTCCTGTCTTCTGAAAATATAGCTGTACCCTATTTTATCCCCCTCTTTTTTCGCAACATCCTTGTCTCCTTCTCTGGTATTAAATTTTCCCCAGACGCTTCCTGCAGAAGTATTGGATGCAAACGGGTCCATATTCAGGGCAAAATCAGCTCCCAAAAGATCGTTTACTTCTCTGTACTGCTCAGATCTGTAGTTCTGGTACGATAAGTTTAAGATAAATCGGGAAGTATCATTAAAGTTATAAGTATAGTGAGTAGCTACATTCCAAACTTTATCGTCTTTTACATCATCCACAAGGAAATAAGCGGCTCTTCTTCCGCCAAGAAATGCATTGTATTCCACATTTCTGTTGGCATTATAAAGATTATCCCAGTTGATCTGTGTGTGGGACTGATCATCATTTGTCCACCAGTCTCTGGTAATCCCGATGTTCGCAGCCTGTTCAGGAGACGGGTTGGTATAATTCAGCCAATAACTTGGCAAGTTACGGTAATAGGTTGGAGACGGGTTGTTGGCTCTGTACCAATCTAACCTTGAGCTGTATTCTTTACCGAACTGGTAAGAAACAGAAGTCCATAACTGAGAGTTTTTGTTGATTTTCCAGAAATCCTGTAATTGGATCATCGGCTGGAAACCTCTTTTCACTCTTTCATTTCTTTTATCTCCGTTTTGCCATCCCCAGTAAGAGTTGTAATGAACGCCTCTGAAATCATATACTTCCTGAGTACTTGGACTGGAAGAGCTTCTTGAATATTTAGAACCAATAGCATTTAAAGTCATGGTATGGCTGTCGCTGAATTTCTTCTCAATACCAATATATCCACTGTACGCATCGTATGCTGTACCATCCTGGATCCCTTCCTGTGCCCATCTTCTTGCGATCATTCCTGTAAATGCCCATCCGTTCTTATTCATTCCGGAAGAGAATCTGTAAGACAATCTGTTGGTATAATTTCTGTTGGTAAGAGAGTAGGTCAGCTGGCTTCCTTTTCTGTATTCGCTGGCTTTCGTATTTTTGTAAAAAACACCGGTAGTTCCTCCGAAAGCATATTCTGAAGGTGCGTGGTTAGCAGAAATTTCCGGATAACGGGTAATTTCGTTCAAACCTCCCCAAGTACTGAAGTCTACGTCTCCATTATCTGCTGCAGCCATAGAAACTCCATTGATCATATTCTCACCTGTTCTGCTATCAATTCCTCTCGGTCGGAACCAGTATGGTCCTAAATCGAAACTTGCAATTCTGTTGAAAACATCCTGAGAAGACTGTAATAAACCTACGGTTGCTGTCTGCTGTGCACCACCGCTGTCACTTTCTCCCGAATCCTCTACAATAGCCAAACCCTGGTCTGCACCATTCAGTGCAGAATAAAGAGTAATTACTCCAAGATCTTTTCTTTTCTCATCACTAGTTACGTCAAATTCAAAAATTTTAGTTTCGAAATTGGGTTTTGTAACCATAATCTGATAATGTCCGGGCATCAAATCGGTAAATTGGAAATAACCGATTTTGTCTGCCTTTGCATCATTTCCTGCTCCTTTTAAATCTACACTTGCTTGCTCCACAGGCTTGCCATCCGCATCCTTAAGATACGCAAACACTGTTGTCTGCGCATAATAGTACGACGCAGGCAGCAAAGTAAATAAAGAGATCAATGATAGTTTTTTAATCATGAGTATATTAATTTTTTAATACTTTTCTTGTTAATTCTCAACAGTTTAAAAGTTGGGGGCACAAATTTAGTTAAATTTTATAATTCACAACTTTTTTAACGTAAATTTTTCTTAACATTGCAAACTTTTAAGAATCATTATATAAATGATGATAGCATTGTTGCTTTTAAATTTACAAATATTTAAAATACAGTGAATTAAAAAGACGTAAATTTGCAAATTAAATAGTATTAATAATAACTCTAAATAAATGAAGAGATTTTTAAGCCTGTTTGCCATCCTTATTTCAATGGTGGTATTTTCACAACAAGGAAAGCTGAGAAAAGTTGCTACCATAGGTTTCTTAAATGTAGAAAACCTTTGGGACACAATTCGCTCTGCAGATTATATTGACGGAACCAAAGACATTAAGAATCCTGCTTTTCACAGAAGCATACCTATTGATTCTATTAAGTTTTTGGAAGCTGAAAAATATGACGGTCCTTGGAGTGATGGTGCTTTGAAAGGGAAAAAAGTAGTGAGAGAACAAAGTGGTTCTGAAGAGTTTACTCCAAAGAGTGCCAAGAACTACGGAACTAAAATTTATAAAGCAAAACTCGCCAACGAAGCTAAGGTAATTGCTGAAATGGGAGCACAGTATACTAAGACGGCTCCTGCTGTGGTGGGCCTTATTGAGGTGGAAAACAGACAGGTGATCCAGGATCTTGTGAACGAACCTGTATTAAAAAAATACGATTACGGAATCATTCATTACAATTCTTATGACTACAGAGGAATTGATGTTGCCTTAATTTATCAGAAAAGAAGATTTACCCCTACCAATTCATTAAAAAAAGAACTGGTAATCTACGGTGACAACGGAAGAAGAGAATATACCAGGGATATCCTTGTGGTAACAGGATTTTTAGATAATGAGAAAGTAGCATTTTTCATGAACCACTGGCCTTCAAGAAGAGGTGGTGAAGCCATTTCTTTACCTAAAAGAAATGCTGCCGCTGCTTTACTGAAACAGCAGATGGACAGTGTAAGAGCTGCGGATCCTACTACAAAGCTTTTTGCCATGGGAGACTTCAACGATGATCCTGTAAGTCCAAGTTTAAAAAACCATTTGAAAGCTCAGGCAAACCCAAAAGATTTAAGTGAGGAAACGCCTTACCTTAATCTGATGTATCCTTTATATAAGAAAGGGGTTGCTTCTCTTGCCTATCAGGATGCACCCAACCTGTTTGACCAGATTATTGTTTCTAAAAATGTAATTTCAGATCAGGTAACTAAAGAATATTCCGTGTATAAAGCAGAAATTTTTGCCCCGGCCTATTTAGTGAATAAGGAAGGAAATTATAAAGGGTATCCTTTCCGGTCGTGGAACGGAGATCAGTTTACCGGAGGCTACAGTGACCACTTTCCGGCATTTGTAGTTCTTCAGAAAGAACCATAGAAAAGTTAGGCACTCTTATTGGAGTGCTTTTTTTGTGTAAACATCTATATCATGAAAAAGATAATTTTATTGGTAATGATTGCTTTGGTCCCTTTCAGCTGTTTTTCTCAGGAAGGCACAAAGAAAAATAAAGAGTCAAATGAAATGAAGCCTTCTAAAAACGAAGAAGGAGAATGGGATCTCACAGTCATTGATACCCAGTTTGATTATTTTCTGAGTGCCGTTGCCAAACCCATCAGCCATTACACAGAATCTTATCTGAAGACGAAAAACACATTTCTGGTGAATGAATGGAACAGCTATTATAATTCCGGGAGATACAGAAATGTTATAGAATCCGGAATAGATTACGATCCTAAGGAAAACTACGGGATCAAGTTTGAATATAAATTATACCAGGTTTTCGTGTATGTGAACTGGAAGTATCAATTAAAAATGAACGGATTATCCGGAAGCGATGCCATAAGATAGTTTCACCATTACATCTAATAAAAAAGGTTCAGAGTAATTCTGAACCTTTTCATTTTTATAATAGCTGAAAATTATTTATTGAATAATTCTTCTACTTTATCCCAGTTTACAACATCGAAGAAAGCAGAAACATAGTCAGGTCTTCTGTTTTGGTAGTTTAAATAGTAAGCGTGCTCCCAAACGTCTAATCCTAAAACCGGAGTTCCTTTAACGTCTGCCACTGGCATTAACGGGTTATCCTGGTTAGGTGTGGAAGATACAGATACTGAACCGTCAGCATTTTTCACCAACCAAGCCCATCCTGAACCGAATCTTGTTTTCGCAGCCTCAGAAAAATCAGTTTTGAATTTTTCAAGACCTCCGTAGTTTTCGATAGCCGCTTTTACATTTCCTACAGGCTCTTTGCTTCCTCCAGGCGTTAAAATCTCCCAGAATAAAGAGTGATTGAAGTGTCCTCCTCCATTATTTCTTACCGCTGGCTTGTCCGTACCTGTCTGGCAGATTTCTTCAATTGTTTTTCCTGCCAGCTCAGTTCCTTCTATTGCTTTATTTAAATTGTCAATGTATGCCTGGTGATGCTTTGTATGGTGGATTTCCATAGTTTTTGCATCAATAGTCGGCTCTAATGCATCATATGCATATCCTAGTTTTGGTAATTCAAATGACATAATCTTTATTTTTAATGTTATAATCCAAAAATAGCCAATATTTAAGGTATTATCAAGGATTGTGGATTACTTTAATAAATCTTTAACATTGATATATTGATTTAGAATGAATTAAATTTTTCGGAGAAAAAATTTTGAAGAGAGAAGAAAGCCGTTTACATTTGGATATGCTTACCTCCGAAGCTTTTGCTTTGGGTTGCAGATTTAAAAATAAAAAGCACGAATCAAGATGATTCGTGCTTTTCATTTAACAATATTAAATTAAATTTATTTATTCATAGACATCAGGAATTCTTCATTATTCAAAGTTCCTTTGATGTTCTTATTGACAAATTCCATGGCTTCTACAGGGTTCATTTCAGAAAGATATTTTCTGAAGATCCACATTCTCTGAGAAGTTACTTCATCCAGAAGCAGATCATCTCTACGGGTGCTGGAAGAAATCAGGTCGATAGCAGGATAAATTCTTCTGTTTGCAATTTTTCTGTCTAACTGAAGTTCCATGTTACCGGTACCTTTGAATTCTTCAAAAATAACTTCATCCATTTTAGATCCTGTATCAATCAGTGCCGTAGCAATAATGGTAAGAGACCCTCCTCCTTCTATTTTTCTTGCCGCTCCGAAGAATCTTTTCGGTTTGTGAAGAGCATTAGCATCTACCCCACCGGATAGAACTTTACCTGATGCAGGCGTTACCGTGTTGTATGCTCTGGCCAGTCTTGTAATAGAATCCAGTAAAATTACTACATCATGCCCGCATTCTACCATTCTTTGTGCTTTGGCAAGAACAAGGTTGGCTACTTTTACGTGTTTTTCTGCTGCTTCATCAAATGTAGAGGCAATTACCTCTGCATTTACACTTCTTTCCATGTCAGTTACCTCTTCCGGACGTTCATCGATCAGAAGAACCATCATGTATACTTCCGGGTGGTTGGCTGCAATAGAGTTTGCAATATCTTTTAGCAACATCGTCTTACCTGTTTTAGGCTGTGCAACGATCATTGCTCTCTGACCTTTTCCGATAGGCGCAAATAAATCTACAATTCTGGTAGAAATCGTAGAATTGCTTCCTGCCAAATTAAATTTTTCTTCAGGGAAAAGCGGAGTAAGGTATTCAAAAGCAACACGGTCTTTGATGAATGCAAGATCACGTCCGTTTACTTCTGTGGGTTTTAATAGTGAAAAGTATTTTTCTCCTTCTTTTGGAAGCCTTACAATTCCTTTCACGGTATCTCCCGTTTTTAAACCGTAATTCCTGATTTGTGCTGTAGATACATACACATCATCCGGAGAAGAGATATAGCTGAAATCTGAAGAACGTAAAAATCCGTAGTTATCCGGTAAGATCTCCAAAACACCTTCAATACTTACCAATCCATCGAAATTGAATTCTTTTTTATGGTCATGCTGCTCCTCTGCCTTTTCAGAATGTCTGTTTTGATTCTGATTTTGGTTTTGATGCTGCTGGTGCTGGTTTTGATTTTGATTTTTATGCTGGTTTCCACTGTTTTGTGGATGGTTGTGTCCTTTTTGAGGTCTGTTAGCCTGTTGCTGTTGAGGATTGTTAGGCTTTTCTTCAGCCTGAGCAGGCTCTTGGGATTCTGTGTTTTTTGGAGTTTCTGTTCTTTCCTGGGATACTTCAGCGTTACCTGTATTGGTAGAAACTCTTTTTCTTTTCTTTTTTACCTGCGTGCCTGCTGCGGGTTCTTCTGTTGCTGCAGCTGGCTCAGCTTTGGGTTCTTCCGGTTTTGCTTCTTCAGAAACTGGAACCTTTTCTTCTGCGGGTTCTTCTGCTTTAGGTTCTTCTGCCGGAGCTTTTACGCTTGTTTTTGGCTTGGCTGCCGTTTTTTTCGGAGCAGCTTTTCTTGCCGGGGCTTTAGCAGGTTTTTCTGCTGGAGCCTCTTCAGTAGTTATACTGGCAGATTCTGTGGCGTTGAAATAATCTTTTGCAACTTTAGGGTTAGAAGCCTGAAAGTCAAGAATAGCAAAGATCTTGTCATTTTCATTGCTGGTTCTTGCAACTTTAACGCCCAAATCTTTTAAGATTTTAGTCAGTTCCGTTACGGATTTTGACCTTAACGTTTCTATGTTAAACATATTTATGTAAAAATGTAATTAATTGTGAGTAAGAAAAGTAAGTCCGGCGACTTTGGTTTTCAAGTACATTGTATAATGCAAATCTACACTTATTTTTGAATTGTGCAAAATTTATGTTATTTTTGCCAAGAATTTAATATTCAATGCTACAGAGAATACAAACCATATGGACTTTATTAGCAGTATTAGCTGCTGTTTTCCTTTTTATAACAGGTCAGGATGTTGTCATTTCAGACAGTCTTCCTTTACTTACGATAAGCTGTATAGTGCTTGTTATCATTGGAGCATTAAGTGTTTTTAGTTTCAAAAACAGAAAAAGACAAATTTTGCTGAATACTGTCAGCATCATTATAAACGTTTTGTTGATTGGTGTATTGGCGTACTGGTTACTAAACTTATCCGGAGGAATTCATTTTCCTGAGAAGGGTATTGAGCCGATTTTCCCATTGATTGCGGTAATCTGTCTGCTTATAGCAAACGTTTACATCCGTAAAGATGAGAGGCTCGTGAAATCTGTAGACAGACTTCGATAGCCTTACAACGATTTTTTGAGTGAGAACAGCTTCTTTTTAGAAGCTGTTTTTTTATTTGTCCTATCTTTATAATACCATCTGTTCTCTCAAATCAATTAATTTATGTACATTCATGCAACATTTTAGCTAAAAATGCTACAGATTATATAACTCTCAATAAAAGACAATGAAAAAGCTAACTTATTTTACGTTATCACTTTTCTCCATCGTTACCTTTGCGCAGGAAGTTTCCAAGGAAAAGGTAAAGACAGTTCTGTCTACTCTTGCATCAGACGAGATGAAAGGCAGGGAAATCGGAACTCAGGAAAATGAGAATGCTGCCCAGTATATTGCTCAGCTTTTCAAAGAAAATAATCTGGAATACTGCACCGGAACATCTTACCTCGTACCATTTGATTATAATGGAAAAACAGTTTATAACGTTTGTGGTCTAAAAAAAGGAAAAACAGATCGGTATCTTGGATTTTCGGGGCATTTTGATCATATCGGAACCAGTGATAAAACCGGAGACAATATTTATAACGGAGCAGATGATGATGCCAGCGGAATTACCACTTTAGTAGGTATCGCCGACTATTTTAAAAATAAAAAACCGGAATTCTCTATGGTGTTTATGGCATTTAATGGGGAAGAAAAAGGAATGCTGGGTTCAAGAGCTATTTCAACAGATAAAAATTTAGATCCTATCTATAATAAGATGACCGCACTTTTCAATTTTGAAATGGTAGCTACAGAATCCCAATGGGGAAAAAATGCTTTATATATGACAGGAGACGGATTCTCTGATCTTGATGAGCTTTTCAACAAAAATGCAGTGAATGGACTCAAAATAAATGCAGATCCTTATGCAAAACAGCAGCTGTTCTACCGCTCAGATAATGTAAGCTTTGTCAAAAAGAAAATTATTGCCCATTCTTTCTCTACTGTAGATATGACAAAAGCGTCTCATTACCACCACGAAAATGATGATATCAACATCGTAGATTTCGATAATTTGACGCAGATCATCAATAACTTTGGAAAAACACTGGATAAGCTGAGTCCGAAAAATTTTGCTCCGAAGTACAACGACCAGGTGAAGTTTTAAGTCAAGCAAAGATACAAAACCGCTATTTCAGCGGTTTTTTTCTTACCCAGTCATCTTCTTATTAATGTATTTCCAGGCCTGCTTATTCAAAAAAACAAAGTCTGACTGCCCCTGGTTGTAACAAAAAGACATTTTTTGGAACTTATCCTGTAAAGTAAAACAGGATTAAGAACGTCTTATCTTTTAATTTTACGTAATTTTGCTATCCAATTTTTTTATTGAATGAACCAATATATTAAAATACTAAAGTTCGCAAGACCTCACCAAAAATACATCTACGGAAGTTTGTTTTTCAACCTTATGTACTCTGTGTTTCAGATTGCTTCCTTAGGAACTATTCTACCGGTTTTGGGGATGCTTTTCGGAACCATAGAGGCTAAAAAATACAGCCACCCGCCTGTTTATTCAGGAGAAATTCTTGATTTCTTCTCTTATGCAAAGGAATATGCCAATTATTATGTTCAGAGTTTAGTAACCGAGCATGGTGCACTTAACGTTTTGGCCTGGCTTTGTGTGGTAACGGCTTTTATGTTCTTGCTGAGAAACCTTTTCAGGTATTTAGGTTCATTTTTACTGATCAACTACCGTGTAGGGGTTACTAAAGACCTTCGTGGAGCGATGTACAGAAAAATTCTGTCTTTACCCGTTTCCTTTTTTACAGAAAGCAGAAAAGGAGACCTGATGTCCCGTATGTCCAATGATGTGGGCGAAGTGGAAGGTAATATTTTAGGAAGTTTGGTTGAATTAATCAACGCACCTTTCATGCTGATCAGCACGTTGGTAACGCTTTTCTTTTTAAGTACAGAGATGACGCTTTTCTCTCTTTTAGTATTGCCTGTAATGGGAACCATGATCGCATTAATCGGAAAAAGCCTGAAAAAAGATTCTCACGAAGCGCAGAATGAAATGGGAAATATTTTCTCTATTGTAGACGAAACCTTGAAGTCTACGAAAGTGATCAAGATTTTCAGTGCAGAAAAAATAATGGACAACCGTTTTATGCAGTCTATGCAGAAATGGATCAACAGCTCAATAAGCTTAGGGAGAAAGAAGGAACTTGCTTCTCCGATGAGCGAATTTTTAGGTTCGGTAACCTTCTTAATTATCGCCTGGTATGGCGGTAAACAAATTATTGTTGAACAAAGTATTTCGCCTGCGGATTTCCTTGTTTTCCTGGGTATCTTCTTCCAGATTTTACCTCCGGTGAAAAGTTTATCCCAGTCTATTTCCAATGTACAGAAAGGGGAAGCTTCTCTGGAAAGAGTACTGGCGATTCTGGATGCTGATGTGAAGATCGATGAAATCCCTAATCCTGTTCCTATCTCTACATTAAATCATTCCATTGAATTTAACAATATTGGCTTTTTCTACGATAAAGACCATACCATCCTTAAAAACTTCTCACTTTCTATTCCCAAAGGAAAAACGGTTGCTCTTGTAGGACAGAGCGGAAGTGGTAAAACTACGATTGCCAACCTTTTAGCAAGATTCTATGATGTATCGGAAGGAGAAATTCTGATTGACGGAACAGACATCAAGCATTTAAAATTACAGGAATACCGTAAGCTATTGGGAATGGTAACCCAGGAGTCTGTATTATTCAATGATTCCGTTTACAATAATATCCTGATGGGTAAGCCTGATGCCACAAGAGAAGAAGTAATTGCAGCGGCTAAAATTGCCAATGCAGATGCGTTCATTACAAGACTTCCTGAAGGATATGAATCCAATATCGGAGATGATGGCGGTAAGCTTTCCGGAGGCCAGAAGCAGAGGGTTTCTATTGCCAGAGCAGTATTGAAAAACCCGCCCATTATGATTCTGGATGAAGCCACTTCTGCACTGGATACAGAATCTGAAAGATTTGTACAGGATGCACTGGAGAAAATGATGGAAAACAGAACTTCTTTAGTGATTGCCCACCGTCTTTCAACCATCCAGAAAGCAGACTGGATTGTAGTGATGGAAAAAGGGGATATTGTAGAACAGGGAACTCACCACGACCTGATTGCCAAAAGAGGAATGTATCACAAGCTTGTTGAACTTCAAAACTTCGACTAATCTTTTAATTGAATTAAATGAACCCTATACAAGAGTATTTCTACAGCATTCAAGAGCCTGAAAGAAGTACTCTTTTATTTTTACGTGATGCTATTTTAGCTTCGGATCCGGAACACATTACAGAGACATTCAGTTTCGGGCTTCCGTTTATCAAATACAGAAAGAAAATGCTGTGCTACTTCTATTACAGTAAAAAATACCAAAAGCATTATCTGAGTTTTTATCACGGTGACAGACTTGATCATCCCGAACTGATTCAGGACGGCAGAAAGAAGTTCAAAATCCTTCTTATTGATGCTGACGAAGATATTCCTGTAGAACTTATCTTAAGCCTTACAGAAGAGGTTAAAAGATATATAAAATAAAAAACTCCGGTACGAGTCATCGTACCGGAGCATTCTTTAAAAACTTTATCATTTTGTGTTTATTCCGCTGAATTCTGCCTTTTTAATGGCCCAGGCAAGGGCATTGGCATAGAATATTGAGTTGTACACATTCATCTCATAAGCAGCTGCTCCGTTTCCATAGTTGGGTTTAGGAATGGGCTTATAGTTCGTATCTGCATAGAATGGGCATATTGTATCTGATGTATTCGGAGCAGTAACGGTTCCACACTGAGAGTTGAATCCGCCATCTCCTACCCAGATGAAGTTTAATGTATTATGCTTAAATGCAGTTACACGGCCTACGGTTCCCGATGGCGAAGCTGTAGAGATGTTGGTATCTCCCGAATATACTGTAATTTCACTTGAAGGTAATCCGGTTGCATATGTAGTAGCAGAAGCATCTTCTCCCCATTGTAATCCTCTGATATCTCCGAAAGGTCCATTAAGGATTTCATCATTGGTCATTGGCAGTTTATAGATAGCACCTGCGCTGTTTACGCTTCCTGTATTTACTGATCCATCAAAAACATTTCTTAAAAGATTCTGCATTCCGCTGTTACTTTCAGAATACGCAACAATTACTCCTCCTTTTGCCAGATAATTTCTTAATACCTGTGCCTCTGCAGCATTCATTCCCCATGCATATCCTATTACAATTATATCTACAGGATTAGTTCCGGTTGTCCAGCTTGTGAGCTGCGCGGCACTCGGGCTGTCTGTACCGTCTATGATCTGATCCCATCCTTCGTATTTTACAATACTGTTGGCCAATGTTCCAAAATTAGCAGCAGCTTTGGTTACCATCCCGGATGGAGAAGTTCCGGATACGTTGTATCCACAACCATTTGGAGCGGTTCCGATGGTTAGAAGTTTTTTCTTGGGAACAACCACAATTACATTTACAGAACATGTAGTAGAAACTCCTCCCTGGCTGTCAGAAGTAATGGTCATTGTTTTCACTGTGGTGGAAGCAGGAGTTCCTGTTCCCTGCAGGGTCACATTCTGGTTTCCGGTAGCTGTAAACGTTCCGGAACCGCTGAAAGAAATGCCATCAACCGTATTGGTGGAAATGGTATAACTTCCCATTGCTGCAACATTCACAGGTAAAGTGATTGTATTAGACGCTGTAAGTGCAGTTCCTACTTTGTAGACGCCATTTACTGTTGCAGAGCCACAACCCATGGTGTATGTTCCTGCGGGACTCAACACGGCAACAGAGACTGCCGGACTACAGGAAACAGCTGTTCCGTTGGCTTCCAGTGATACATTATCTACCTGGATATTCTGAGGGTTACCCTGCCCCGGGATCTGTACTGTCTGTGTACCGGTATTAAGAAATACTCCTGTACCAAAGAAATTGTATCCATTCGTAGTGGTTCCGGAAATAGTATAGTTACCCGGCTTTGTCACATTCACGGCAATGCTCAGGTAATTCGAATTGGTAAGCTCCTTTCCTTTTACGTAGCTTCCCACAGCTTTAGAGGCAGAGCAGTCTACGGTAAAAACTGCTTTTCCCATCTGTCCGCAGACACTTTTCCATTCGTTATCCGCAAGACTCCAGTAATTGAAGCAGTCTTCTGTGGTATTGTAGACTGTCAGACCGTCATCTTTGGACGGATCAATGGTCATGGCATTTCGCTGTGCTTCCGTTAACCTCGGAATCAATATTCCTTTGTTGTTATTTCCCGAAACAACATCCAAAACAGAATTTGAATTAGGGGTAGTAGTATTAATCCCTACAGCACCATTATTGGCTTGTGAATAAGATTTTCCAAAAATAAAAAGCATTGCTATGACCAAGACTTTCATTGAGGACATTGTAAATTTTGTTTCCATCATAATTGTTTAATAATTAAAAATTTCAATCCATTGTATTTCACTACCACAAAATTATCAACCACAAGCAATTACAGGTTAATTTTTTACTACTCAATACTACTCACGCGTAGTAAAACTCACAAAATACCAATATCTTACACCTGAAAAAAAACATAAAGAAAAAGTTGAGTTATTCAACAAAATCCAACCATAAATTGAAAAATATTAGACAAAACAACACAAAACAGTTTACGAATTATTTATTTTAAAAAATAAAATAGTAACATTACACAAATCACAATTATAGCTTAAAAATATTTTTCCATTTTGCGATTGTATTCCGGCTTATCTTAAACTGTCTGCCCAGCTGAAGATTAGTAAGTTCATTCTGTTTCTGATATCTCAGAATTTTTAAAATGGAGGCTTCATCGTAAGATCGAAGCCTTTGGCTATTAAACCCCACGGTATATTCAGGTTCTCCAAAAATCAATTGGTTAAACTTAAGAATATCAAAAGCTGAGTGCAGTGTATCCAGCTTAAGTATGAGAGCTGTATCTGTTAATTTTTCCGGAAATTTCTCTTCCAGAATGTCAGTATAAATCTGTTTATAATCAGGAATCATATTATATTTTTTTCATCCATTTGTATAAGGTGGTTTTAGGAATTTTATACCTTTCCACAACGTCATTGGCACTCATCGTTCCGGTTTTTATTTTATCCAGTATAAAATCCTTCACTTCCTGTGTATAGATATTCTTTCTGAAAATTAAAGTATTTTCCTTTTGCCTGAATACATTATCAATCCTGGACTGCGGAGCATATAAAATCAAATGGCCTGTATAAAATCTAAAGAAATCAAACCTTAAGAGTTTAGACCATTTCAGCAGCATATCGGTATCCATACTGTTCGCATGATACATCTGCTCCACTTCTTCTTCCGTACTCTCAAAAAATCTGGAGATTCTTTCCATTGAAATCTGATGCTCTTCCACTTTGGATTTTATGAGGCTCCCGATATGAATGTTCTTGATATTCATCACGATATTTTTAAGTAAAATTATCGACAAGATGATCAAATTACCTCATAAAATACTACTCAACACTACGTATACGTAACAAAAATCGGAATTTCATTTAAATTTTAATGAGAAAGCTATTGATATTGATCTCTGAGGGAATATTAAGCTTTTTCCGGATTCTGTATTTTTTACTTTCTACAGCCCGGATACTGTTATTGGTGCACTGTGCGATCTTTTTGGTATCAAAATCAAGTTTCATCAAGGCACAGAAATACAGCTCAGAATGAATGAGATTGGGATTGATTTTCAAAATACCCGGAATGAAATGAGGGAAAAACACCTGAAATTTTTCAAAAAACATTGGTGAATTGTTTTCTGCAAGGCTCAGGATTTCTGTGATATTTTCTTCAGAAAGATGATTGATCAGCATTTGATGCTTCATGAGCTCTGCGTTGGTCTTTACAAGATCCTTAATGGTAGAATCCTTCTGTTTTTTATCTGTTATCAAACCATGAATCAGCTGATCTTTCTGGGTAATAAAAACAATATCCATCAGAAACGATGCTGTGGAGAATAAGATGTTCAGCAGCTTGATGGTTTTAAAATCTTCCTTTTCTATAAATTGGCTTTTCGGAAGAAAATCAAAGTCAAAATACAGGCATCCAACAAAATTAATACAAATTATAAACGTAATAAAAAAGATAGAAAAAGAATCCTTTTTATAGTTCAAAAAAAATGGAACCGCAAAGAGGAGACAAAAGTAAAAATACTCTACCCCTGCATTTTTATAGGTATAAATATTAAAAAAGCTTACTATAAAAGTCAGCAAAAAAAATATAGAGATTACAGCTCCTTTCAGCGTATTCCTGAACCGCTTCGTCTTCCCTTTGACAGCCATTAAAAGCAACCAGAAAAAAGTGATAACGGTGAGGAATATCGAGATAAACATATCTCCAAAAAAAGTAATGATAAAAATAGAATAAAACAGAAATATGAAAAATAACAAAAGCAGATACCGATTAATAAGATGAAGATAATTAGTATCAAAATCATCATCCGTCTTTTCAGCTTCGTCATTGATCATCTTAAAGAAAAACTTATAAATCATCTTGTTGTTTTTTATGCTTTCACAAGCTTAAGTTGGCATTTGTACTCCTGAAAGAATAAATTTCCCAATATTAACAGCCTTTTACGCAAATAAAACTTACAAAACGAGATATGTCAGTCTTTTTTCAGCATTAAAAAGAATATGATGAAGGTGTTTTTCCAGCTACAATTTACTAAAATTCAGCAGTACAATGATCAAATGAAATACTATTATGATAAAAATCAACAGCTATTTATCGTACATCACTATAAAAAACAGAAGCTTGTGTTTTTAAGCATGCAAAATTATTGATCTCAATGAAAAAGCATTCATGTTCCGATACGCAATATTACGCATGCGTAATTAAACTTAAAACACTCAAACACGGCTTTGTTTACCTAATAAAAAAAGAGAGCCGTAAAGGATCTCTTTTGATTGTATCGTAATTTTAATATTAATTTTCTTTTAGCTTGGCAATAACATCCTCACCCCCTTTTGTAATATCTCCGATTTTACAGATAATTTCAGAGTCCAGAGGAAGAAATACATCCATTCTGGAACCGAATTTAATAAATCCGAACTCGTGTCCTGCTTTTGCTTTATCGCCTTCATTACAATAGAAAACAATTCTTCTGGCTACGTATCCGGCAATCTGCCTGAAAACCACTTTATGATTGGTCAGCGTTTGCACTGCTACCGTAGTTCTTTCATTCTCGGTAGAAGACTTTTCATGCCAGGCTACCAGATATTTCCCCGGGTGGTACTTTTTGTAAATCACATCCCCTGAAACCGGATATCTGCAGATATGCACATTTAGCGGAGACATGAAAATAGAAACCTGGATGGCTTTTCCTTTGATAAATTCATCTTCATCCACTTCCTTGATCATTACTACTTTACCGTCTACCGGAGCGATTACGTTTTCTTTGTGATCCAGAATATTACGATCCGGAACTCTGAAGAACCAAAAAACTAAACCGTAAATAACCAACAATGGCATAATGATCACGAGGGACCACATTTTAAGGAAATAAATTGCCAGCGTTCCCAGAATAATAAAAACCAGAGTTGCTACAGTAATTGTTCCTTTTGATTCTCTATGTAATTTCATGAGACTAAATAAATTTTTCTAAAATAAAGTACAAATATACGACAGGAACGCAGATAATAAAACTATCCAGTCTGTCTAAAACTCCGCCGTGCCCAGGAATGATGTTTCCACTGTCCTTTACACCGAAATTTCTTTTCAATTGGCTCTCCACCAGATCACCTAACGGAGCAAAAGCAGCGACCAGAAATCCTACAATCATCCAGTTTCCTCTCAGCTCGGGCTGATAGTGTTCAATAAAATAGGATAAAACCAATGTTAACACTACACCACCGGCATATCCCTCCCAGGTTTTCTTAGGAGAAATTTTAGGTGCCATTTTATGTTTTCCAAAGAACTTTCCTACCAGATACGCAAAAGTATCACTACTCCAGATGAGAATAAACAGAAACAGTACCTCCGGAGAGAAGCTGTCTGTATAGCTGGAAAACTTTGGCAGGCCTAATGCAAAACTGAATGGCAGCGCCACATAAATAACGGTAAAAATAAGCTTCCCGCTGTCAAAGTATAATTCGTTAGGATATTTGAATAAAGTAACCACAGCAATCCCAATGAGCGCCAGGGCCAGTATTTCGCTAAGCCTGAAATCAAAAAAGAAATCGTGATTAAAATATCTTTTGGAAAACATGTAAAATATAAAAATAACCAATGGATATACAACCCATTTTTCATAGCCGTTTCCAAACTTCATGATTTTGACACATTCCCATGTCCCTACAATCAGCAGCAAACTCATTAATCCATGATATAGATACTGCTGCTTGGCAAGGCCAGGTGCAATAGTGTTCAGCAGCTGTGCTCCCAACGGAGTAGAACAAAGAATAATAATGGCTACATAAACGATACCTGATACGGTTCTTTGAATGAGATTTTTATCCAAGATTTAAAATTTAGAAGTGGTTGCTTAATCTTCAAGCAGCAATAAAAATAATTTTGTATTGGAATTCGAAGAGCTGTCCATTTTAGACTGGCTTCCGCTGATGGAAGTAAGGTTCTTGATATTTCCGTTTCTTTTTATTTTTCCCATAGCATCATTCAGGTTATTTACAATCTGAGAAACATTGGCAATGATGATAATTCTATCGGGAAGCCTTGAAGAATGATAATGAAGAATATTATTATGTGAAAGCATTATTCTGCCATCATAGGCAATCAGATATTCACAGGTGATGAAAGCGGCATCATTAGATGGCTGCAGTTCTGAAGTGTAGGCAGACTTCACAACGTTCAAAAAGTTCTGAAGTTCTTTATCCCAACAGAAAAGGTTATGAATCCCTTCTATTTTGATAATTTGATTTAAAGTTTGTAGAGCCTCCGCTTCATCTGCACAATAATTAAAAAATCCTCCCGAATGCGTAAATAATTGCGCAAACTTATAGTCAAGATCCGCATTTTTCAGCGAATCCCCAAGCTTCTCCAGGCTCTGTTTGTCCTCTTCTTCAGGCTGGTTGGTAAGTTTGCTTACAATCCTCTTGAATAAATTCAACTTAATCTATTTTTAGTCAACTTTATACAAAAATAGAAAATAAATTACAATAGTGTCCAAAATATCTCCTTAAATATGAAAAAACCTGACAATTTTTGCAACTGTCAGGTTTTTGTAATACTTATTTTTCAGCGTCTTAAAGCTGTGTCGGGCTTTCAGGAGCCTGTATTTCGCTTTGTTCTTCTTTTTCTTTGATCTGAGGTGTTTCCAATGCTACCGGCTGATCTTTTTCAGGAATCGTATTGGTAACAGGTTTCTCTGTCAATTCAGGATCCCATGCTCTTTTTCCGAATATTTCTTCTAAGTCTTCACGGAAGATCACTTCTTTTTCCAGCAGTTTACCTGCTAAAGCATCAAGCTTATCTTTGTTATCCGCAAGGATTCTGACTGCTCTTTCATACTGATTCTCGATGATCGATTTGATCTCTGCATCAATTTTGGTAGCTGTTTCTTCAGAATAGGGTTTTCCGAAATTATATTCAGACTGTCCTGAACTGTCATAGTAAGAGATATTACCGATATTCGGGCTCAATCCGTAGATCGTTACCATAGCCTGAGCTCTTTTCGTTACTGTTTCCAGATCAGAAAGTGCTCCTGTAGAAATATTATTAAAGATCACCTGCTCAGCTGCTCTACCTCCTAATGTTGCACACATTTCATCCAACATCTGTTCAGTAGTGGTAAGCTGTCTTTCTTCAGGAAGGTACCATGCTGCCCCCAATGAACGTCCTCTCGGGACAATTGTCACTTTTAAAAGCGGAGAAGCGTGTTCTACCAGCCATGAGATTGTAGCGTGACCTGCTTCGTGGTAAGCCACTCTTCTTTTTTCAGAAGGCTTGATGGCTTTATTTTTCTTTTCCAGACCTCCGATAATTCTGTCTACAGCATCAAGGAAATCCTGTTTGGTAACGGAAGTATGATTATTTCTTGCTGCAATAAGCGCTGCTTCATTACAAACATTCGCAATATCTGCTCCGCTGAATCCGGGAGTCTGCTTTGCAAGAAACTCTCTGTCTACATTATCATCAAGCTTGATCTTTTTCAGGTGAACGTCAAAGATCTGTCTTCTTTCGTGAAGTTCCGGAAGGTCTACGTAGATAGAACGGTCAAAACGTCCTGCTCTCATCAAAGCTTTATCAAGGATATCTGCTCTGTTGGTTGCAGCCATCACGATCACGTTGGTATCTGTTCCGAAACCGTCCATCTCGGTAAGAAGCTGGTTAAGCGTATTTTCTCTCTCATCGTTTCCGCCAGAGAAATTATTCTTTCCTCTTGCACGTCCGATAGCATCAATCTCATCTATGAAGATAATGGCCGGAGATTTCGCTTTTGCCTGAGCAAAAAGGTCTCTTACTCTGGAAGCTCCTACCCCTACAAACATTTCAACGAAATCTGAACCTGAAAGGGAGAAGAACGGAACTTTAGCTTCCCCAGCAACAGCTTTTGCCAATAAGGTTTTACCTGTTCCCGGAGGGCCTACTAATAGAACTCCTTTAGGAATTTTACCTCCCAGTTTTGTATATTTTTCAGAGTTTTTCAAGAAATCTACTACTTCCTGAACTTCTTCTTTAGCCCCTTCCAAACCTGCAACATCTTTAAATGTTACCTGAATTCTTTCTTTTTCGTCAAAAAGCTTTGCTTTAGATTTTCCGATAGAGAAGATCTGTCCGCCAGGACCTCCGCCGCCGCCCATCTTTCTGAAAAGGAGGAAGTAGAATAATCCAAGAATGGAAATCCATACCAGTGCAGGAACCAGGATATCCATCAGTGCGCTTTTACCTGTTCCGTAATCTTTAGTGGTTTTAATCACCGGATTGCTGGCTTTAACCTGTTCAAATTTCTGAAGGAAAAGCTGAAGGTCTCCGTACTTTACAGAAAAATCTGCTTTAGGAGCCATTTCAAAGGCAGAAAGAGGGTTATTTTCTTTACCGGTTTTGGAAACCATCGCCGATTTTGCTTCTTTTGTTAGGAAAACATCAGCTTTCTCTATGTCTTTGTATATAATTATATTCTGGACTTTGCCTGCCTGCATTTCTCTAAAGAAACCATCTTCATCAATAGATTTTGCTGCATCACCTCCAAGGAAATTGGAGCCAAAGAAAAGCAAAAGAGCTATGATTGCAATTGGAAAGAACCAGTTGAATCCTTTATTATTCATTTAGACTTTTTAAAATTTTTATTATTCATTTTCAATTTTGGTAATGACTGCGTCACCCCAAAGCTCTTCTATATCGTAGTACTCGCGTACCTGTTTTTGGAATATATGAACCACCACTGAAACGTAATCTACCAGTACCCACATCGCATTTTCAGTACCTTCTACGTGCCAAGGTCTGTCCTGCAGTTCGTTTCTTACTTTTTTCTCTACACTTCCTGCCAATGCAGCTACCTGTGTATTTGAGTTTCCGCTACATATCACGAACGTTTCTGCTACGGAGTTTTCGATGTTGGAAAGATCGAAGATCATAATGTCTTCCCCTTTTACATCCTGGATAGCTTCAACGATTTTATCTATTAACGCTTGTTTTTCTGCTGTTTTATTCATTAAAAAAATACTATAATCTGCAAATTTATTGTTTTTTCTTTACTTTAACCTTACTTTTACCCTCTTAATGTCTTAAAGTTTTCTTAAATGAGCCAACTCTTCTACCTGAAAGAATGTTCTTCTACTAATGACGAAATAACAAAGTTTTTACTTTACGGAGATTCAAATTTTATAGGGCTTCATACTTTTAATCAAACTAAAGGACGGGGTCAGTATGGAAATGTTTGGACTCAGACTGCCGGAAAAAACCTGGCTTATACGCTGGCAGTGAATACTCAGAACATCCTGTGCTCCGACTTTATATTCAATTATTATACCGCAATGATAATCCGGGATTTCCTTGCCAAATTGTCTGACTCTGAGGTAAAAATCAAATGGCCCAATGATATCATCCTTAAAGGTAAAAAAATCGTTGGAATTTTAATAGAAAAGAAAAAAATTAATCAAAATAATTATTTCATCATAGGAGCCGGAATTAATATTCTTCAGGAAGATTTTGATGCCATATCGAATGCTGGATCCCTTCTGACGCAGACAGGCACTGCCTATAATCTTGAAGAACTTTCGTTGAATCTTCACGAATATTTGTCTGAAAAACTGAAAAACATTCCGCCTGATCAGGACATACTGGACGGATTTAATAAAAATCTTTTCAGAAAGGATCAGGTCTCTGTCTTTGAAATTGAAAAAGCACGACAAAATGGCATCATCCGGTATGCAGATGAAAAAGGTGAACTCTGGATCGAGCTGGAAGACGGGTTACATTCCTTTTACCATAAGGAAGTAAAATTACTTTACTGATTGGCTCTTTTGATATAAAGATAAAGCGTGAGCGGCAAAAATACCATATTGGGCAGCCACATGGCTACAGCCGGAGACAAACTTTTATTTTCTGACACCACTTTCAAGGCTTCGAATGAAAACACGAAGATAAAGGCTAATGAAATACCGATCGCCAAATTGACCCCCAGTCCTCCCCTTTTCTTTTGTGATGACAGGGAAAGCGCCAGAAATGTCAGAATAATAATGGAAACAGGCATTGAGGTTCTTTGGTGAAGCTCATTCAGGTAAGAGTTCAGGTTACTGTTTCCTCTTGCTTTTTCTCTTTCTATAAATTTAAGAAGTTCCGGTGTGGTTTTATTTTGTCCTAAAAGTTCGTTGGGGAAAAGTTCTTCCGGGGAGTGCCCGTAATTTTTCCTTAATTCTATGCCGTTTCCGAGTTTTTCGGTATTGTCTTTATTGATTGTTTTTTCCAGATAATTATTTAAAACAAACTGTTTTTTGGTTTTATCCCAGTACACTTCGCTTGCTTTAAGCTCATAGGTCATTTTTCTGTCTTTATCATATTTCTGATAGACAAAGCTTGATCCTCTTTTTTCTCTTTTGTTCCAGGAGTCTACGAAGATATATTCTGTTTTGCTCAGCTGCGAAGAGGCTGGAGCAGTTCCTAAAATCTTTTCTTTATTGGCCGCATTATAGGTATATGCTTCCAGCTCATTTTTCTTGATATTGGCCCATGGAAGAACCATATGATATACCACAAGAGCGATCAGCCCAATAAAAATAGAGGTGAACAGATAAGGTTTGGAAAATCGGTGAAAACTGGCCCCACTACTGATAATGGCAACAATTTCAGTATTATTGGCCATTCTGGAGGTAAAATAAATCACCGAAATAAATACCAGAATGGAAAGGAAAGTTACCACGAGATTGATAATCCAGAAGGGATAAAAATGGATCAGGAAATAGGTCAGATCGAGTTTCGGATCAATGGCCTTGGCATTTTCTATCCTTGGAATCTTCTGCTGAACATCAATTACCAATACTACTATAGACAATAATACCAGCATGAAACTGAAAGTTCCAAGGTATTTTTTAATGATATATCTGTCTACAATTTTAAGCATATTCTCTTACAGTCTTTGTCTGAGAACCGGTACTACGGCGTTTTTCCACTCATAGAAATCTCCTGCCATAATATGTTCTCTGGCTACTTTTACCAAATCCAGGTAGAATGCCAGGTTATGAATTGAAGCAATCTGTTTGGCCAGATATTCTTTAGACACAAACAGGTGGCGAAGATACGCTTTTGAATATTCACGGTCTACAAAACTGGTTCCGAATTCGTCCAGAGGCGAGAAATCGCGCTTCCATTTTTCATTTTTAAGGTTCATCACCCCCTGCCATGTGAAAAGCATTGCATTTCTTGCATTTCTCGTTGGCATTACACAATCCATCATATCAATTCCCAATCCGATAGATTCAAGAATATTCCATGGAGTTCCCACTCCCATCAGATATCTTGGTTTTTCTTTGGGAAGAATGTCTGTTACTTCATCCGTGATTCTGTACATTTCTTCTTCCGGCTCTCCTACAGAAAGTCCTCCAATGGCGTTCCCTTCTGCTCCTGCTTCAGAAATAACTTCTGCAGATATTCTTCTAAGGTCGGAATAGGTAGATCCCTGAACAATCGGGAAAAGTCTTTGCTTATGTCCGTATAATTCAGGATTATCATTAGTCCAGTCAATACATCTTTTCAGCCAGCGGTGCGTGAGCTCCATAGATGATTTTGCCTGGTTGTAGTCACAAGGGTAAGGGGTACATTCATCAAAGGCCATGAAAATATCGGCTCCGATCTGTCTTTGAATCTCCATTGATCTCTCCGGGGAGAACATATGATAGCTTCCGTCAATGTGGGATTTGAATCTCGCCCCTTCTTCTGTCATTTTTCTGTTACTTGCCAGTGAAAACACCTGAAAACCTCCGGAATCGGTAAGAATGGGAAGGTCCCAGTTCATGAATTGATGTAAACCTCCTGCATCCTGCATGGTTTCCATACCCGGACGAAGGTATAGATGGTATGTATTTCCCAGAATAATCTGAGCTTTAATGTCTTCTTTTAATTCTCTCTGATGAACTGTTTTCACACTTGCTACAGTTCCCACAGGCATAAAAATAGGAGTTTGAATCTTCCCGTGATCTGTGGTAATTTCCCCTGCTCTTGCTTTTCCTTCAGAGGTTTTTTCTATATTAAAAAATTTCATCTCTATCCTTTTTTAATTCACCATTTACCGGTGATTTCCTTAGGTTGAAACTCAGTCTGTAATTACCTTACCAAAGGGATTACAGTTCCGTTTTGTTTCAGCTTATCCTTGATATATTTTTCTGCTTTGGGATCTTTTTTCACCAGTATTTCCTGGGCATCACTGGCAATCCCGTCCATTTCTTCTTTGATGACGTAATATTTAAAACTTTCTACAAAGTCTTCAGATTTTACTTTATGGGCCTTCAGTACAGCTCTTGTACCCGCCTCCATATTTTTGTCAGGATATACAAATATTGCCTGATCGTTGATCGCGAGGTCTGCAATGATTTCGGCCATCACATCTTTGCTGATCAGATTTTTAGGCTTATCAATATAGTCGCTGCACGAAAACAAGCCCAACAAAACGAAAATAAAGATTAACTTTTTCATCAGTTTCATAACCTGTTTATGATTGATTTCCATTTTAAGTTCAGCACTCCAAAAACGGCTTCATGTATAATTCCGCCATTCATTTTGCTTTCTCCTAAAATTCTGTTGGTAAATATAATAGGAACTTCTACAATTCTGAAACCTTTTTTAAATGCTCTGAATTTCATTTCTATCTGAAACCCGTAGCCTTTCAGCTTTACATTATCAAGTCCTATTTCCTCCAGTACTTTTCTCGAAAAACAGACAAATCCTGCTGTAGTATCATGAATAGGAAGTCCTAATACAAATCTCACATATTTGGATGCAAAATACGATAGCAATACCCTTCCCATAGGCCAGTTAACCACATTTACTCCTTTTGAGTAACGGGAACCTATAGCCATATCTGCATTTCTGCATGCTTCAAACAATTTGGGAAGATCGTCAGGATTATGTGAAAAATCGGCATCCATCTCAAAAATATAATCGTATTTATTTTCGATAGCCCATTTAAATCCGTGGATATAAGCCTTCCCCAATCCGTCTTTCACGTGTCTTACAGAGAGGTGCAGATAATGTGGATGCTGCTTCTGCAATTCCTTTACCACCTCTGCAGTGCCGTCCGGCGAAGTGTCATCCACCACCAGAATATGAAAGTCGTCTTCCAACGCAAAAACTGCGGAAATAATATTTTCAATATTTTCCTTTTCGTTATAAGTTGGGATAATGACGAGTTTTTTCATTTCAGTTTGCAAAGATAGTTTATTTAACCTTTTTATTTTATACAAAATAATCTATAATTTTGCAAAAATATTTCTCAGGGATTGAGCGGAAGAACCAGAAAGTTGTATTCAACAGATCTGGACAATGCGTAAAATCGGTGAGAGCAACTATTTTAACTTCAGATTTTGCATCTGGTGACAGGAAAATCTGTGCCGGGATATGTTATATGAAGTTAAATAATAAATAATAAAAACTTAAATTTTGCCATCATCACAACACTTCGTCAATCATGTAAGGATACCTGAGAATAATGATTGGGTAATCTTTATCCTCGTGGGCTGTATATTTTTGTATGTTTTTATGATGAACGTCATAGAAAGGGATGCCAGTCTCAAGGATTTTCTGCTTCAAAAGTATTTTGATGCGAGCAACAACCTTCCCAGCTGGATGATCACTTCATGTGTGACCACTCTCACGCTTTCTGTTTTAATTTCCCAGTATATTCCTATTGTCCCGAAATTCATTGCCGATCTTCAGCTTTTTGGGTATCAGCTTAACAAGTTTGGATATACTTTGCTGGCGGTGCTGTTTTTTTATTTGATAAAGTCAACATTGGGCTTTTTATTTTATCAAAGCATAGGGGACGGAAAAAAATGGACAATTTTCTATTTCACCTCCACAAAATTTTATTTTATTCTCTCATTTTTGCTAATAATTTTATGTGTAGCCCATTATTACTTCCCTATCGACAGGAATGAAATATTTTTATATTACGTCTGCTTCTTTTCTTTTGTATTCATTTTCAAAGTTTTTTTCTATTTATTTCACAAGAACAAGATTCTTCCCGAGAAATGGTATTATAAATTTTTGTATATTTGCACCCTCCAAATCGCACCATTATTATTGCTTTGGAAGTTGTTATTTTTTTAATAAATGTCAATGATGAGAATAAAGTCTATATTGGTTTCTCAACCAGCGCCTAGTGAGTCTTCTCCATATCTGGATATAGCGAAGAAGGAAAAAATAAAGATTGATTTCCGTCCATTTATCCATGTCGAAGGGGTTGACAATAAAGAGCTCAGAACACAGAAAATAGATCTGACGCAGTATACGGGTATTATTTTTACCAGTAAAAATGCGATTGACCATTACTTCAGACTTGCGGAAGAACTTCGTTTTGCCGTACCGGATACAATGAGATATATCTGCCAGTCGGAAGCAATTGCCAACTACCTTCAAAAGCATATTGTGTACAGAAAAAGGAAAATCAGCTTTGGGGAGAAAAATTTCTCTGATCTGCTTCCTCTTTTCAAAAAGTTTCCCACTGAAAAATATCTGTTGCCCTCCTCAGATGTTCTAAGTCCGGATATTGTAAAAACCATGGATGCATCTAATGTAGAATGGACAAGAGCAATTATGTACCGTACTGTATGCAGCGATCTTACAGATATCAACGTTAAAGATTATGATATGCTGATTTTCTTCAGTCCGCAGGGAATCAAATCACTGCAGCAGAATTTCCCTGATTTCAAGCAGGATGAAACCAAAATCGGAGTTTTCGGAAACACTACTTTGGCAGCTGCAGAAGAAGCAGGATTAAAAGTGGATTTAATGGCGCCTACGAAGGAAACTCCTTCCATGACAATGGCTCTTGAAAAGTATATTAAAGCCCTTCATAAATAGTCTTTAATGATAAAAATACAATCACCATCTTTTCAATAAAGAAAAGATGGTTTTTTTTTACCTAAATTTGAACGAAAATTAATATTGAGCGGATTTCTGCATAAATCGCTTACTTTCAGAAGAAAAAGTATACATACAGATTCTGCTCAATACAAAATCAAAATATCCGAATGAAAGCTCCACAGGCAAAAAAAATAGAAAAAATACTAGAAACACACGGCGATAAAAGAACTGATAACTACTTTTGGCTGAATGAAAGAGAAAATCCTGAAGTCATTAAATATATTGAGGAAGAAAATGCTTATGAAGAATTCATCATGAAGGATACGGAAGCTCTTCAGGAAGAGCTTTTCGAAGAGATGAAAGCCCGATATAAAAAAGATGATGAATCTCTGCCTTATTTCTTCAATGAGTACTGGTATATTGTGCGTTATGAAGAAGGCAAGGAATATCCTATTTTCTGCAGAAAGTACAAAAGCCTTGACAGTGAGGAGGAAATTGTACTAGACGTTAATATTCATGCGGAAGGCAAGGAGTTTTTTGAGGTGGGAAGTGTAGCAGTAAGCCCTGGCAACGAGCTGGCTTCTTTTTCTTCGGACGATGTGGGAAGAAGAATTTATACGCTTAACTTTAAAAACTTAAAGACCGGAGAAATTTTACCAGACATTATTCCCAACACAACGGGAAAAGCCGTTTGGGCTAATGATAACCAGCATGTTTTTTATATCAGAAAAGATAAAAGCCTGCGTGCATTTCAGGTATACAGGCATAAGCTGGGAACAGATTCTGCAGAAGATGTTCTGATCTTCCACGAAGAGGATGAAACCTTTGATGTGAACGTATTTAAAACAAAATCTTTACAATATATTTTCATTGCAAGCTCAAGCACTATTTCTGATGAGCACCGTTTTATTCCTTCTGATGATGTATTCGCAGAATGGAAAATAATTCAGCCGAGAATAGATGATCTTGAATATTCTGTAGAGCATTATGAAGATGAGTTTTACATCATTACCAATGCGGATGATGCCTTCAATTTTAAAATTGTAAAAGCAAAGATTGACAAATGCAGTATGGAGCATTGGGTAGATGTTATCCCACACCGTGCGGAAGTTTTGCTGGAAGGCTTTGAAATTTTCAAAGATTATCTGGTTCTTGAAGAGAGAGAAAGAGGTCTGCTTCAGATCAAAATTATTGATGAGAAGACAAAAGAATCGTACTATCTGCCTTTCTCCGATCCTACTTATACAGCATATATCGGAGTTAATCTGGAATTTGATACTGAAATTCTGCGTTATGGATATACTTCGCTAACACAACCTAGCTCCACCTATGAGTACAACATGAAGGACAAAACCACAAAACTACTGAAGCAGCAGGAGGTTTTGGGCGGAAAATTTGTGCCGGAAAATTATATTTCAGAAAGAATCTGGGCAGATTCCCGAGACGGAAAAGTAAAAATTCCTATTTCATTAGTATATCATAAGGACACGAAAAAATCCGCTGACACTCCGCTTCTACTATATGGATATGGAAGTTACGGCCATACTGTGGATGCCAGTTTTTCAAATGTAAGGTTATCTATACTGGACAGGGGCTTTATTTATGCTATCGCCCATATCCGTGGTGGAGAACATCTGGGTAGAGAATGGTATGAGGACGGAAAAATGCTGTTCAAGAAAAATACATTTTTTGACTTCATTGATGCAGGAAAATATCTGATCAAAGAAAATTACACTTCATCAAAACATATGTATGCAATGGGAGGAAGTGCCGGCGGCCTGCTGGTAGGAGCTGTGGTAAATTATGAGCCTCAGCTATTCAACGGAATTGTAGCGCAGGTACCTTTTGTAGATGTTGTTACCACCATGTTAGATGATACTATTCCTCTGACTACCGGAGAATATGATGAATGGGGAAATCCCAATGATGAAGAATATTACCATTATATGAAAGAGTATTCTCCATATGACAATGTAGAAGCTAAGGATTATCCACACATGCTGATTACCACGGGATTCCATGATTCTCAGGTACAATACTGGGAACCCGCCAAATGGACCGCAAAACTAAGAGAATTAAAAACAGATAATAATATTTTAGTATTTAAAACAGACATGAGCTCAGGACACGGAGGTGCCAGCGGAAGATTTGAATCCCTGAAAGAGGACGCTCTGGAGTATGCATTTCTGTTGAAAATAAATGATAATTCATAAATTATAAATGCCGGATAGCCCGGATGATAATCCAATTTTTGCTTTTAAAACAAAGCAGCTAGCCGTCATGATCATTAAAGAATTTTAAAAGTTTCCACATAATGAAGCCTTTCTGTGATCAGAAAACAAATATTCCGGTCTTCTACTTATATGGCTGCTATTTAAAACCGAAGAAATACTGAAAGTAACTTCTTCCTGTAGAAAAATGCTAAAGAACTAAATTTATCATTTAAATATATTATGAACGAATCCGAATACTGGAAAAAAATAGAACAGTTCTTCGAAGACAATTTTCAGACCGAGAAGAACCCACCCATAGAAACCCTTTTATTCCTGATAGGACTTCAGGAACTTGGCAGCGGCCAGCAGAAGTATACAAAAGAAGACAAAGTAAACCTCATTCATATTGCAGTCTGCAGGTTGCTTGAACCTTTTGGATACTACAAATTTACACACTATGAAGACGGATGGCCGCACTTTGAAAGTCTGGAAGAGCTGCCGGAATTAAAACCAAATGAGCAAACCTTGCTTATGAAAAAGGCTATTATTCAGTACTTTCAGGAGGAGGAGCTTTTATAAAGAATGGAAGCTGGGAGAATGAAGCAGCAAGTTAATCACTTACGAGCCAATCTTCAGCATAGAAAAAATCGGCCGGATCTTTCCAAGGAAAGATCCGGCCGATTTTTATTTAATTATTTATTTTTAAGATATAGCTATCCGATTATTTCTTCCAGTTGATTAAGCCCCATGGTAAAACCTTCTTCAAATCCCATATCCAGAATCTTTTTCATTACTTCCTGAGAATGGTAATGAATATTAACGGTCACTTTGGTTCCTTCTTCCACACCCGTAAAACCAAGCAGCCATTTTGACCTTGGAAAATCTTCATTGATATTTCCCTTTTCATCACAGAAAGCACTCATCCAGTCAAGACTTCTGTGTTCTCTTATTTCGCCATACTGAGACTGAGAAAACATAGGTACTCTTTCACCATTAGGTCCTACCATAGCATACATCCAGACCCCTCCTTCCCGGAACTCCTGACTTACCGTTTCACATTTCCAGGGTTTGGGTCCCCACCACTGATCCAATAATGCGGATTGCGTAAAGTAGTCCCATACAGTTGAAACATCAGCCTTATAAATTTTCATGACATAAACAGTGGCTGAATCAAAATCTTTGTTGAAAATGAAGTTCGATTCCATAAATAATTATTTTTAATAAAGTTAGCACTTTATTTCAATCAAAGGGAGTTTTCATATGACAGACAGAAGATAATTCATAAATAAATGTTAAAAAACACTCTTTTAAGAGAAAAAAAACAATTTTTTGGCTCGTTTTTTGTTTATGTAGTCTTAAAAAAATTAATTTTAACATTCATTTTTCCAAAACATATATAATTACATAATGAATAACAAATTCATCCCAATAATTTCGGTGTTTATGACAATCTCACTGATTGTCTTTGTGACGCTCCAATTTTATTGGCTGAAAGGCTATTACGGCGTATTGGAACAGGATTTTTCAAATAAAGTATATGCAGTTTTGGAAAGTACTTCAAAAAGTATTGAAGAAATTGAAGCAGATAAGTACCTGAACCAGGATTATAAGGATTTTAGAAAAAATATCCTTGCGAACAGTAAACAGCCTTCTTTAACGACCATTCAGCAGGTACAGGACTCTGGTACTCAAAGACAGATTATTTATTCCAAAAATATTATTGAAAACACTCAGCTTCCGATTTCCCAAAAAGGAGATTCTATCAAGCTGACTACATTATATACGGACGAAGCAGCTTATAAAATTAAAAGAGATACTACCAACCGTGAGCTTCTTACCACAGATATCAATCAGGAGATTGAAACAGGAGACTACTCCATGAAAGAATTTGTAAAAGTATACGGAAACAATCTTCCTATCACAAAAAGAGTAGATTCCAAGACCCTTGATTCTGTAATTGCCAAAGAACTTAAAATAAGAGGGATTACTGCCAAGTTCGGGTATGGAGTGCTGGACAGCAATAATAAGCTTACCAGCATTGCCAATAAAGCTTATAAAGAGAAAAAAGACAGTAATACATACAGCTTTCCTCTTTTTGCAGACAAAAAAAATACCCTGTACAGCCTTGCCTTGGTTTTCCCCAAAAAAGAATACTCTCTGGCAATGAACAACTGGCCGATGCTGTTGGGAACCTTTCTTTCTCTTCTTACAATTCTTGGGATTTACATTATTTCCATCAATTATATGATGAGACAGAAAAAACTTGCTGAAGTAAAAACAGATTTCATCAACAACATGTCCCACGAGTTTAAAACTCCTCTTGCCACCATTTCTGTAGCAACAGACTCCTTAGCCAATGACAAAATTGCGACTAACCCGGATAAGGTAAAATACTATTCGGAGCTCATTAAACAGGAGAATTTAAGGATGAAAAAGCAGGTGGAAAATGTGCTCAACATGTCTAAGCTTGAAAGGAACGAAGTGGAACTCTTTTTAAAAGAAGCAAACGTACGGGAACTTATAAAGAAGACAACAGAATCCTTCAATCTGATTGTACAGCAAAGAAACGGAACCCTTACCCAGAGGTTCAATGCCACCCAATATAATTTTAAAATAGACGAATTCCACATTTCAAATATGCTGGTCAACTTACTGGATAATGCCAACAAATATTCTCCTGAAGCACCGGAAATACATGTAGAAACGAGAAATGAAGGAAACTGGTATGTCATTGAAATTTCTGATAAAGGAATGGGGATGGACACTCAGAATAAAACCAAAATTTTTGAAAAATTCTTTAGGGAAGAAACAGGAAATATACATAACGTAAAAGGACAGGGATTAGGACTTTCTTATGTGAAGAAAATCGTAGAACTGCACAAGGGACAGATTATCGTAGATTCTCATAAAGGAAAAGGAAGCACATTCACGATAAAGCTGCCCATGGGCTAAGGAAATACATGATAGATGATTAACGATAAATGATAAAAATTTTCACACAATTATCAATAATCATTCATCACGGATAAAGTTTAACCAAATATCAAAATATAGAAGATAGAGTGAGGAAGTTCATTCTTAATTGTTAATTATTAATTATTAAAAGTTATGAGCAACAGAATATTATTAGTAGAGGACGATCAGAGTTTCGGGGCGGTGCTTAAAGATTATTTGACCATCAATAATTTTGAAGTAACTCTTGCCACAGACGGAGAGCAGGGATTAAAAGAATTTACAGAAAATGAATTCGACATCTGTATATTTGACGTAATGATGCCTAAAAAAGACGGATTTTCATTAGCAGAAGACGTAAAAAAGATTGATAAAAATACACCTATCATTTTCCTTACAGCAAGAAACATGAGAGAAGACATCCTGAAAGGATATCAGCTGGGAGCAGATGATTATATTACAAAACCATTTGATACTGAGCTTCTTTTATATAAAATAAAAGCAATTCTTCAGAGAAGTTCCACGTTGGAAAATGAAGAGCAGGAACAGTTCAAGATCAGCAATATTTTCTTTGACTCTATGCTGAGACAACTGAAGGTAGGCGATAAAGAATACAAACTTTCTCCTAAAGAAAATGAGTTGTTAAAACTACTTTGTATTCACAGAAATGATTTCATGCCGAGAGATCTTGCTTTAAGAAAGATCTGGAAAAAAGAAAATTACTTTACAGCAAGAAGTATGGACGTTTATATCGCCAAGCTTCGTAAGTTATTAAAAGATGACGAAGGACTGGAAATTATCAATGTTCACGGAGAAGGATTTAGACTTTTAGTAAAAAATTAATCTAGATATCAAATTATAAGTATAAAATTAGCAAAACAATTAAAAATGTTTTGCTAATTTTGTTTCATACCCATGGATATGAAGAATACATTTATAGGTTTGATCACTGTATCATTGTTAGCTGCATCATGTAAAAAAGATGAAAGAGCTACTTATCTGAAAGAGGAAGCCAGCGCTGGACAACCCAACGTAGCCCTTAATACAACTTCAAAAACTGCACTGATGGAGCAGGCAGGTATCCAATCCAGCCCCAATCCTGCTCCTATGGCTGCCGCTCCGGGAATGAACCCTCCACACGGACAGCCAGGGCACCGATGTGATATTCCGGTAGGACAGCCTTTGAACGGCCAACCTGCTGCAGCGGCTCCCGCTGCACAAAATATAAACGTAAACGGAAGTAACACGATCCAAATTGATCCCAATGCCGTATCACCCGGAAAAATTACCCTTGACAACAGCGGAAAACAGGTAAAAACAGCCCCAGGA
Organism: Chryseobacterium culicis; assembly: GCF_900108365.1. Classification (GTDB taxonomy): domain Bacteria; phylum Bacteroidota; class Bacteroidia; order Flavobacteriales; family Weeksellaceae; genus Chryseobacterium; species Chryseobacterium culicis. The sequence continues at coordinate 307,038 of NZ_FNWQ01000003.1, forward strand.
ATGAATCCTCCACACGGACAGCCAGGGCACCGATGTGATATTCCGGTAGGACAGCCATTAAACAGTAAACCAGCTGCAGCTCCTCAACCCGCTCAAAATGTAGTACAGACGACACAAGCTCCAGCACCCGCAGCACAAAGCCTTGCAATGGGAGAAAAGCCGAAGCTGAATCCGGCTCATGGAGAACCTTGGCACAGCTGTTCTCTAAAAGTTGGTGATCCTTTACCATAAATTTTGTATTTTTGCAGATATGAAGCTGTTTCACTTACTTGCAATAGTCTTTTTCCTGGGAGTCTTTATGATTCCCAAGGACAGTTTCTATGTGCAGGGAATGCAGGAAACATGCTGTAAAGCAGAATCTTCCAAGAAAATGGACTGCTGTAAAAATCATTCCTCAGAAAAAGACAGCAAGCACGGTAAAACAAAATCATGTCATGATGACTGCTGTTCAACATGTGTTGCCTGCTATACTTTTATTGAAACCCCTTTCTCAAAAAATCTACGTTTGGAACTGTCTTACAAAGCGAATAAGAAGCTTCAGTTTCAATATTCAGATCCTTATCTTTCTGACCGTTTAAAGGAAATCTGGCAGCCGCCCAAGATAGGTTAATTAAATACCATGGGTTCATTATGTCTTGTAATGAACTGTTTTTTAATTAATTAAAACTTTAAACAAAATGAAATTATATATTTCCAGGTTGATACTTGGTGCATTATTCCTATTTACACAATTAATCTCTGCTCAAACACTTTCAAAAAATCAGTTCAAAGTAAAAGGGAACTGCGAAATGTGTAAAACAAGAATTGAAAGTGCTGCAAAAAAAGCGGGCGCAAAAACAGCGGTTTACTCTATTGATCTTCAGACATTAACGTTAGAAACAGATAAGGTATCTTCTGACGATATTCTGAAAAAGGTAGCAGAAGCAGGCCATGACAATGAAAAATTCAAAGCACCCGACACAACGTACGAAGGGCTTCCGGGATGTTGTCATTACGAAAGAGATTTACAGCCTTCGCAGGCCGAAAAGCATCATGAGCATCATGTGAATACGACTCCTGATAAAAAAGAAAATGAATTTTATGTACGAGGAAACTGTATTTCATGTAAAGCCAGAATTGAAAAAGCGTCAAAAGATGCCGGAGCCAGCACTGCAGAATGGAATGCAGAAAAACAAACGGTTACTTTACATTTTGATCCTTCAAAAACCTCATCAGATAAGATTCTAAAAGCAATTGCCGATGCTGGTCATGATAATGAAAAATACAAGGCTTCAGATGCCGTCTACAACGGGCTTCCGAGGTGTTGTCTGTATGACAGGAATTTTACTTTTGGTGAACCGAATCCAAAAATGCATTACGAAGAAGAAGTAAAGCATGAAAATCATAAAAACTCAGGAGATCCGGCAGCTCAAGAAGATCATTCCCAGCATGAAAAAAGTATTGATGGTGTGGTCGTAACAGGTTCAAAGGCTGCAACGGCTTTAAGCAAAAAAGAAGCGGGACTTGTTTTTAATATTGATAAAAAAGAGCTTTTAAAGGCAGCCTGCTGTAACCTGTCTGAGAGTTTCGAAACCAATGCAACCGTAGATGTATCGTTCAGCAATGCGGTTACGGGAACAAAACAGCTGAAAATGCTTGGTCTGGAACAGAAATACACAAGCTTAACAAAGGAACAGCTGCCAGAAATCCGAGGATTAGCTTCTGCATACGGACTGAATTTTATTCCGGGAAGATGGATTGAAAGCATTCAGCTTACCAAAGGAGGAAGTACGGTAACTAACGGTTATGAAAGCATTACTGGCCAGATCAATACTGAACTTTTGAAGAATGCGAAGACTCCGGAAACATCATTAAATCTTTTCTCTGATTTTAATGGAAGAGCCGAAGTAAATATTACCAATGTTTCTCCCATCAACGACAAATGGTCTCAGACTTTTCTTCTTCACGGAAACGGAACTTTCGGAAATACGGATATGAATGATGACGGCTTCCTGGACAGACCAAAAGGAACACAGATCAACGCAGCGTATTTGCTGAATTATAACGACCTTGAAAAGTCAGGATTTGGATCTCACTTCGGGATTAACTTTATCAGAGATGAAAGAACTGCCGGGCAGATTGGTTTTGATAAAAAACTGGCTCAGGATAAGCAGTCTCCATATGGTGTAGGAATTGATATTTCAAGATTTCAGGTTTGGAATAAGACGGGTTATGTTTTTAAAGGAAAACCTTACCAGAGTATCGGCTGGATGAACCAGTATGTGTATCACCAACAGGACAGCTTCTTTGGATTGAGAAATTATGCAGGACAGCAGCATACGTATTATTCTAATTTAATATTTGAAAGCATCATCGGAAATACTAACCACAAGTATAAGGCTGGGGCAAGCTTCTTATACGATGGCTATAAAGAAACGTATTTGCTTGATGATATGAGAAGAAATGAAATTGTACCGGGAATTTTTGCTGAATATACTTTAACGGGATTAAAATATACATTAGTAGCCGGTTCAAGAGTCGATTTCCATAACCTGGCAGGAACTCAGTTTACCCCAAGGCTTAATTTCAAATATGATTTCACGCCACAGACGATTCTAAGACTTTCTGCGGGGAGAGGATTCAGAACAGCGAATGTTTTTGCAGAAAGCCAGCAGTATTTTGCTTCGAACAGAGCGGTTACCATTTTACCCAACGGAGGAAATATTTATGGATTAAAACCTGAAATTGCATGGAATTATGGGGCGAGCTTACAGCAGGAATTCAAACTGTTCGGAAGAAAGTCCAGCATTGTTGCTGATTTTTTCAGAACAGATTTTCAGGATCAGGTATTGGTAGATCTGGACAAGTCTCCTCAACAGCTGACTTTCTATAATCTGGATGGAAAGTCATTTGCCAATTCATTCCAGACTCAATGGGATTTTATGCCTGTAAAAAATCTTGAAGTAAGACTTGCTTATAAATATTATGATGTGCAGGCTGATTACATAGGAGGAAGAAGAGAAGTTCCGTTTATGGCGAAGCACAGAGGATTTGTCAACTTAGCCTATTCTACCAATAAAAATAATAATGGAGGATTCTGGAGTTTTGATACCACTTTAAACTGGGTGGGAAAACAAAGACTTCCTGACACTTCAAGCAATCCTGCTGAGTTCCAGTTACCAACTTACTCTGAATCTTACGCAGTGTTAAATGCTCAGATTTCAAGAAACTTCAATAAAAAGATCAGAGCTTATGTAGGAGGTGAAAACCTCACTTCTTACTATCAGAAAAATGCGATTGTTGATTTTAAAAATCCTTTCGGAAATTATTTTGACGGAGGAATGGTCTATGCGCCAATTATGAAGGCCAACTTCTATGTAGGACTGGATGTAACGTTTTAAAAGCGGAAGCCGGAGTAATGAAGCTGGGAGCGCTAGCCGCCAGTTAATTTCCGATCAGCTTCTGGCATAAAATTGTAAATAAACAAACCCTTACAGGTCTTTGAGACCTGTAAGGGTTATTTTTTTGCTACCAGCTTCCATGAATGCCGAAGGAGCATAAAAGCTTCTGATACCCTTCAGAAACTTCCCTCTTCCAGCCTCAAGCTTCCTTACCAATACAAGAAGCGGTTTCAATATTGAAACCGCTTCTTGTATTTATCTCCCAAAATCATCCTGTACTCTTACAATGTCATCTTCATCCGAAGGATTGGAAGCATCTGTATGCTGCCAGATTTCAGCTACGATTCCCCAGCCTTCGAGACCAATTAATCTGTGTCTTTCACCCTGCTGCAGTTTCACCTGATCCTTCGGGCCATATTTGCCCAATTCTCCTTCTTCGTCGGTGTTGCTTCTTTTGATTCCTACAGTTCCCTCCACTACCTGCCATATTTCGGCTCTTCTATGGTGATACTGCCAGCTTAACCTCGCTTCCGGAGCCACGATAAGAATCTTGGGACTCAGCTTCCCTCCTATTCTAAGCCCATCTACATCAATACCGTCAAAATACTGATTGGCAAAATCCTGTGCCTGTGTTTCATCAATTACAAAGAATCCTCCCCATGGTCTTGTATCATCTTTTGCCGCAATGTTAAAACCTTGTGTCTGCAGCATGCTTTCTACTCTCTCGAATATTTCTTTTTTTTCTGTACTCATACAGTGGTATTTTATATTATAATTATTTATCTGATTCTTCTTTTGACATGGAATAAGGAAAATCTTTTTCCTGTGAACCTCTTTCTTTATTCGGTTTGCTGTCCATTTTAAAGTCTAAAACAGCTCCTTTCAACAGTTCTTTATGGCTCAGCCAGTTTTTGGAATAAGACTGTTGGTTTACCTTCAATGATTTTACATAGAAATTTTCAGCATTGTTTTCCGGGGCTTTTATCTCAATTTTCTTACCATTTTCAAGATGGATCGTAGCTTCTTTAAACAATGGTGCTCCTAATACATACTGATCTGTTGCCGGGGTCACCGGATAAAATCCTAAGGCTGAAAAAATATACCACGCGGAAGTCTGTCCGTTATCTTCGTCACCGCAATATCCGTCCGGAGTGGCATGATACAATTTATTCATAACCTGTCTTGCCCAATATTGGGTTTTGTAGGGTGCCCCTGCATAATTATAAAGGTAAATCATATGCTGGATAGGCTGATTTCCGTGAGCATACTGCCCCATATTCATGATCTGCATTTCTCTGATCTCGTGGATCACACCGCCATAATAGCTGTCATCAAAAACCGGAGGTAACGAAAATACTTCATCTAATTTAGCTTCGAATTTCTTTTTACCACCCATTAATTCAGCCAGACCATTGATATCCTGAAAAACGGACCATGTGTAATGCCAGCTGTTCCCTTCTGTAAAGGCATCTCCCCACTTGAAAGGATTAAATGGTTTCTGGAAATTACCATCTTTATTTTTACCACGCATCAGACCTGTTTCCTTATCAAAAAGATGCCTGTAGTTATAAGCTCTTTTTTTATAAATATCAATTTCAGAGGCTGGTTTACCCAATGCTTTTCCTAACTGATAGATAGAAAAATCATCATAAGCATATTCTAATGTTCTGGCCGCATTTTCATTGATTTTCACATCGTAAGGAACATATCCTAATGTATTGTAATATTGTACTCCTGCACGGCCTACCGCTGTAATCGGACCTTCATTATTGGCGCCGTGTTTTACAGCCTGCCAAAGGGTTTCAGTATCATAACCGCGAAGTCCTTTAATATAGGCATCTGCCACTACAGAAGCGGAATTATTCCCTATCATAATATTGGAATACCCCGGGCTGCTCCATTCCGGTAAGAAACCACCTTCTCTATAAGCATTCGCAAGCCCCTCCTGCATTTCTACATTGATACTTGGGTAAACAAGATTCAGGAAAGGGTATAAGGCACGGAAGGTATCCCAGAAGCCTGTTCCTGCAAACATTCTTCCGTCTTCAATCTTACCGTTGTAGGGACTCCAGTGTTTTATTTTATTCTGAGCATCTATTTCGTATAATTTCTGCGGGAAAAATAAGGTTCTGTACAAAGAGGAATAAAAGGTTCTCATCTGCTGATCTGTTCCTCCTTTAACGTCTATTTTCCCAAGTGTTTTGTTCCAGATATCTTTAGCGTCGGCTTTTACCTGTTCAAAGTTTTTATTTCCGATTTCTCTTTTAAGATTCAGTTCTGCCTGTTCAAAGCTGATGAATGAAGAGGCTGCTTTTGCATGCACGGTTTCTTTGTTTTTAAGCCTGAAGCCTACCACAGCGCCGGTATGATCACTGGTAATTTCCAGCTGATCATTCACCAGTTGATCGTTTTTCCAGGTTCTTGTCAGCTCAAAATCTTTATCAAACTGAATGACAAAGTAATTCTTAAAGTTTTCGTATTTTCCGGTAGAATATCTGGTGGTGTAGCCCAGTATTTTTCTTTCTTTCGGTACAATTCTGATATAAGAACCTTTATTCAGGGCATCAACAACTACGTAAGCACTGTCTGTTTTTGGAAAATCAAATTTAAAATAAGAAGCCCTTTCTGTAGGGGTAAATTCTGTCGTAACATTGAAATCCGCCAGATAAACGCTATAAAAATAAGGGGTACTAACCTCAGCTTTATGGCTGAACCAGCTGGCTCTTTCGTCTTCTTTAAATTTCATTTTTCCTACTCCCGGCATGATGGCAAATGCACCATAATCATTCATCCATGGAGAAGGCTGGTGGGTTTGTTTAAATCCTTTTATCTTGTCTGCATCGTAGGTATAGGCCCATCCGTCGCCCATTTTTCCGGTCTGAGGGGTCCAGATATTCATTCCCCATGGAAGCCCGACTGCCGGATACGTATTTCCGTTGGACAAAGAAGGTTTGGACTGTGTTCCCATTAAAGGATTCACATAATCTACCGGAGATACGTTCTGACCGAAGGCCCAGGCCTGTAATAACAATAAGCAAGTGGAAAATATAAACTTCATTGTATCTTTTCGTTTGTTAATTATATAAGCTTTTTTAATGCATAGCCGGCAGCTCCAAGAATGGCTGCGTCTTCAAATATGGCCGAAATTTTAACCTGCAAGTTAATATTATTCTTTTTTAAATTCTGAACAAATTGTTGCTCGAAGTAAGGATACGCTTTGGCTATATTTCCTCCTATAACTAAAACTTCCGGTTTATAATGATCTACATAGGTAACGATAAATTCTGAGAAAGAATCTGCGTATTCATCAAATATTCTTGCCTGTATTTCTACGGGTTTATCAAGTAAGTCTTTGGTGCCTGATATTTCTTGCCCTGTCAGTTCTTTATAACGATTGACAAACCATCGGGTGGCCAGATAATCTTCACTGATGGAATCTCTGAAAGGAGAATTCCACAAATCTTCATCTGCCGCAAATTTTCCGTTGAAAAAGGTAGTTCCCAATCCTGTACCGAGAGTCACTCCAAAAGCACTGTTAAATCCCTGGGCACATCCTCCAAATACTTCCCCTTCCATGAAGGCGGCGGCATCATTTACAAAATGAATCTGCTCCCGGGAAATGTAAAGTCTTTTTGCCAGTTCGTCTTTAATATTAACCTCATAGAGATCTATAAATTTTCCCTGCTGCATAAGTGATATCCCATTTTCATAATCAAAAGGTCCGGGCATTGCAATACCAACTAAAAGACTGTCTTTTACAAGGCCATGAGCTGCTTTGTGAATCGCTGAAACCCAAGCGCTGAAAATCACTTCTTTGTTTTCGAAAGCATTTACATGTTCTCTTACATAAGTTGATGCGATGATTTCTCTTTTTTCCGGATCTACCTGAGCCAGCGTGATATGCGACCCTCCAATATCTATTCCTACTATATTCTGCATTATTTTTATTTTAAATTCAAGACATCCCTGTGACTGAAAAAACAGACAAACAGAAGTGAGCTCCTGTCTGTCTGCTTTGTACTTCAGACTTTATTTTATCGAATCCAGTAATTACTTCATTATCTGAATTTTACTTCACAATGATTTTACCGGTTGACAGCACTTTACTGTTGGCGGATGTAATCTTGTAAATATAAGTACCACTGATTAAATCCTGTGTATTCACTGCGTTATTATTTTGATTAATATTCTGTTTTTTGAACAATTTTCCGGACGCATCATACAGTGCCACTTCATTGGCGGAACTGTCTGTAATAACAAAATGAATGTCATTTCCTCGTTTTACCGGATTAGGATAAACTGTGCTGTTCTCTTTTACCGATTCAATATCTTTTACCGCAAGAGAAGACGCACAGGCAACATCTGTTCTCCAGTTGGCATCGGTCATGCTTACCAATGTTGCAAAATGGGTATTGGCCGTAGCATCCAATGCTCCTAAACCGCTTCCTTCATCCATTTTCCAGTTAGCTTCAAGACCCGCTGAGTTAGCTGGAACATTGCAGCTGTTGCTTAAGATTTCCTGCGGGGTCAGTGCTCTTTTCCAAACTCTGAATTCATCAAGGAAACCGTTAATTGTTCTGGAATTGTCATAGTTTCTTCCCAGATAAAGCGTTCCGTTTGCTGTAAAATTACCTGTTACCGCGAAGGTGGCATCGAGGTTACCATTCACATAAATTTTCATTGCCGCACCATCGTAAGTGGCAGCGATATGGTACCATGTATTGGTATTGAATGCTGTACTGGTGTTCAGTTTCACCTGTGAAGAGCCGAAGCTCAATATAAACTGCAGTTTGTTATTCGCCAGGTTTCCGTCTCCGAATCTGAGCATTGCGGAGTTATTATCACCTACTTCCACTCCTAAGACAGAGGAAATATAAGGAAAAGCAGTTTTAAATGAGTTTACTTTTACCCATCCTTCAAAGCTCACTGCATTTCCGCTTAAATTAAATGTTCCTGCATTAAGATAGTTCGTACTTCCGTTGAAAGCAAGTGATCTTGCCCCAGGACTCGTAACGGGCGCAAAGCCACTGTTGAATGTTCCTTCTGCCGAATAGGGACTTGTAGTTCCTCCGGCACATGAAGCCTGTACTTTCCATACATAGTTTGTATTGGCTGTCAGATTCTGTAATGAATAGGAATTGGTTGTAATATTAGGAATTTCTGACCAGGTTGTGGCTGCTGCAGTTTTATACTGCAGTGTATATGAAGCGGCGTTTCCTGCATCCCAGGATAACTGAGCCGTATTGCCAAGGAAACTTCCGGAAGTTAATCCTGAAGGTGTAGTGCAACCGCTTCCGGAGTTGAACCTTGGTGCGAAAATATAAGTACTTGTTAATGTTGCTGAGCAATTAGACTGTATTCTCCAATCATACTCTGTATTGAGGGTAAGATTATTGATAACAATATTGTTTCCTGAATAATTGCTGGCCACATTGGTCCAAACCGTTGAATTGGCAGGCTTGTAGTCAATATTATAAGACTGGGAGGCATTGGAAGTCCAGTTCAGTTTTGCTGAAGTACCTGTCACATTGGAAACATCAAGTCCCAATGGCGGATCGCAGGTTTGTCCCTGAGACCATGAGTACAGCTGACCGCTTAGTAGTGTATTTTCATTATAGAGAATATTAGATCCTGTACTCAAATAGCTGGCTACGTTGGTTCCGGGCAGATCATACCACATAAACACACCGTACTGATCGTTCTTTGTGCTGGTTGCTAAGTTTGCCAGTGTGGCGGCAGACGTTGAGCTTGGATTCGAGTTTTGAATCCAAGTTGCGGCGGCAGAAATTTTGGTTTTATCAAGAGGCGGAACAACAGGAGCATTGTATGTACTGTACATTGCATTCCAGGTATAATTAATATAGTTTCCTGCCAGATCTCCGTTGTAGGTTTGTCTTGTGGTAGCAGGTCCGTAATAATAGAATGTAATGAGCTTATCCGGCATTGCTGCTTTCAATTCCTGCAAAAGCATGACAAAAGAGCTGTTGTTGGGCTGTCCTGTTCCATTATTTCCGTAGCCCGCATACTCGTCGTCAAGATCCACTCCATCCAGGCCGTAGGTGTAAACAGTATGAGCAACCTGTAACGCAAAATCTTTTGCAGCTTCCCTGTTTGGAAAATTAGAAATTCCGGCTCCCTGGTGGTTTCCAAGAAGGTCAAGCAATACTTTTATTCCTTTTTGCTGTAAAGGTTTTACGTAGGTATTAACGTCATTCAGAACTTTGGTAACGTTATTATTGTTTGAAATATAAGCTCTGTTTTTAGAGACATCATAATTGATGTTAGCTGCAAAAATAATAGCAACGTCGAAAAGCTGCTTATTGGAATTCTGCAAAGTATAAGATCCCGCATTCAGCATATTATTGTTGTTCACTTCCACATAACAGACTCCCAAAGGATTAAGCTGCTGGGCTTTAAGCAGCGGGGCCGACTGAAGCATCAGGGCCATCAGAGGAATAAAAAAGGATTTTTTTCTCATAGTATATCAATTTTGTAGTAGAAAAGTCATTGGGCCGAAGCCCAATGACTGAGGTTATTATTTTACAATTAGTTTTTCGGATTGTTTTAAGCTTCCATCATGAGATTCAAACTGAATAATATAGTTCCCTGAAGGGATTCTGTTCAATTCGTATTGATTGTCTCCTGAATTCAGTGATCTTGTATCTACAATTCTTCCGTTAAGATCATAAACCGTTAATTTTCCTTTGCTGTATTCTTCAGGAACAGAAACTGTAAGTGGTGAAGATTTGCTTGTCGGATTAGGATATAATTTTACTTGATTTTTAATGTTTGTCTCTCCTCCATTTATCGCTTTTTGGCTTGCTGCCGTTCTAGCTGCTGAACTTCCGGTGGTACATGGCACATCTGTCCCCCAGTTGGAAGCATCAACTCCTGTTAACGTTAAAGTCACACCATTTCCTGAAGTATCCTGAACTGTAGAACCGCTGCCTTCATTAAACTTCCAATAAGCAGCCAATGATGTAGCCGGAACAGATACGTTACACATATTCTGGCTTATTTCCGTCTGACTTAATGCACGTTTCCAAACCCTTACCTCATCTATTTTCCCGTTAAAGTTTCTTGAAGTATTATACAGATATCCTACATTAAATGTGCCGGTTGAGTTTACGCTTCCGGTTTGTGCTTTGGTGGCGTCCAGAATACCATTGATGTAAATCTTCATATTGGATCCATCATAGGTAGCTGCTACGTGATACCAGGTATTGGCGTTTAAAGCCGTTGCAGATGCCAGTTTTTGCTGTACATTGTTAATGCTCACCACAAACTGAAGCTTATTGTTAGCAAGTCCGGCATCACCCAATCGTAAGAATGCGGAATTACTGTCGCTTACTTCTGTTCCCATGATAGAAGAAATATAAGGAGATGCTGATTTGAATGACGAAGGCTTAATCCAACCTTCAAAAGACAAAGCAGAACCACTTAGATTCATGTTTCCGGCAGCTCCTGATTCTGTGCTTCCATCCAGAGATAATGCATAAGAACCTGTAGGGGTGGTTCCTGACGCACTTTTAAATCTTGGAGCAAACATATAGGCACTTTTCACGCTGCAGTTGGTTCTGATTCTCCAGTCGTATTCGGTATTGGCTGTTAATCCGGAAATGGTTACCGAAGTGGAACTGGTTGCAGACACTGCATTCGTCCAGGTTGTAGAAGATGCCGGTTTGTAATCTACATCATAAGTATTATTTCCTACGGCTGACCAGTTTAGTTTTGCACTTGTTCCTGTAAGGTTGCTTGTGTACAATCCGATAGGTGCATCACAATTGGTTCCTTGTGTCCAGGACTGTAAAGTACCGCTTAAAACAGTAGGCTCTCCATACAGCGTCTGGGTTCCTGCGGAAAGTTGTGCTGTTTCATTGGTTCCATGCAAATCATACCACATGAATACTCCGTATCCGCCGTTTTTAGTTTGAGTGGCGAGGCTGGTGGTGGTAGAATTGGACGTATTCCCCATCCATACGGCCGCAGGAGAGATTTGTGCTTTGGTAAGTGGTGGTACATTAGGGGCAGAGAATGTTCCGTACATGGCATTCCAGCTGTAATTGACATTGTCTCCTACTCTGGCTCCGTTCCAGGAAAGTCTTGAAGCGGCAGGTCCGTAATAATAGAATGAAATAATTTTATTCGGCAATAAGGCTCTGAGCTCCTGAACAAGCATGACAAAAGAGCTGTCATTAGGCTGCCCTGTTCCGTTATTTCCATATTCGGAGTATTCATCATCAAAATCAATTCCATCAAGACCGTAGGTATTCACTGTATTGGCAAGCTGTAATGCAAAGTCTTTTGCGGCTTCGCGGGTAGGAAAATTACAGATTCCAGCCCCCTGGTGATTCCCCAGAATAGTCAGGACTACTTTCATGCCTTTTTGCTGAAGCGGCTTTATGTAGGTATCCGCATTGGTAAGAACTTTGGTAACGTTATTATTGGAATACAGATAAGCCCTGCCACGGCTGGTATCATAATTAATATTGGCCGCAAAAATGTTTACCACATTAAACAGGTAGCTGTTCGATGTCTGCAGTTTGTACGCTCCTGCGTTCAGAAGGTTGTTGTTATTCACTTCCACATAGCATATTCCTGTAGGATTAAGCTGTTGTGCGTTAATCAGAGAACCGGCCTGAAGCATCATGGCAATCAGTGCGGTAAAGATGGATTTTTTTTTCATTGTATAATTTTTTTAAGGTGTTTTTGGTGTCTGAATTTTATATAGCATTCCCCTGAATCCTTCTTTTCCGGGAAGGAATCTCAAATGAATAAACCATATAAAAAGGGCGGGCTATGTCAGTAGCTCTGGGTTTTCGTTAAAGGTTTTCCATAACAATTCGCCAAAGAGGGTATTTGCCCAGGCAAACCATTCTCTGGTGAACTTTTTGTCATTGTCTTTATGAAAGGATTCATGCATAAAGCCTGTTCCTCCGTGCGTTTTCTGAAGAGTATCGATGCACCATTTAATCTCACTTTTGTCTTGGGTAGTGAGTGCCTTCATAATGATACTCATTGGCCAGATCATATCCAATCCGATATGAGGACCTCCAATTCCTTCTGCCAGTTTGCCTTTGAAAAAAAACGGGTTATTTTCTGACCACACAAATTTTCTGGTATTCAAATACACAGGGTCATCAGCTTTCACCGCATCCAGATAAGGTAATCCTAACAAACTTGGACAGTTCGCGTCATCCATCAGGTTGTAGCTTCCGAAGCCATTTACTTCAAAAGCATAGATTTTTCCAAATTCAGGATGATTGTAAATTCCGTATTTTTTGATGGCTGTCTCTACCTCATCAGCAAGGCTGTTCAGTTGTTGAGCCAATGTTTTTTCATTTTTAATCTGAGCAACCATTTCGGCGGCCTGACGTAAGCTTACCACAGCAAATAAGTTGGAAGGGATCAGGAATCCATAGATGGTAGCATCATCACTTGGACGGAACATAGAGCTGATCAGCCCCACAGGTTTTGTGGGATAACCATATCCTCCCATCGGAACTCCATCGGTAGCCCAAGCTGTAGTACGCTCGAATTTGTACGGTCCGAGATCATGCTTTCTCTGCTGTTCTGTAAAGGTCTGCAGGGTAAGTTTAATTCCTCTCAGCCAGTTGGCATCGAAAGGTTTTGTATCTCCTGTTGTTTTCCAGAAGTGGTAGGCCAGACGGATAGGATAGCAAAGGGAATCTATTTCCCACTTTCTTTCGTGGGTGCCCGGTTTCATATCGGTGTGGTCATACTCTTTCCACTTACTGATCTTCTGATCATCATTATAGAAAGCATTGGCATAAGGATCTTTCAGGATGAAAGTGGTCTGCTTATGAATAACTCCTGAGATCAGCTTATGCAGTTTTTCATCTTTTTTAGAGAACTGCAGATAAGGGAAAACCTGTGCAGAACTGTCACGAAGCCACATAGCATCAATATCCCCGGTGATCACATAGGTATCTGGTCTTCCGCCGGTTTCTGTATAGTAAACAGTAGTATCCAATGTATTGGGGAAGCAGTTTTCAAAAAGCCAGCTCAGCTCTTTGTTTTTTACTTTCTTTTTAAACGCTGCAATAGCACTTTCTACGGATTCGCTGGTAAAATGTCTTTTATCTTTAGGAACACGGACAACAGGAAAATCGTCCAGCACTAGATTTTTGGCAAAAACATTTTGAGTAAACAGCAATCCGGCTCCTGCCAGTGCACTTGTTTTAATAAAATTTCTCCTTTCCATTGATACTTTTATTTCGTTTATTTTTATCAGTCTTTATTTTACAGGCTTGCTCCCCATGACGAATTTCAATTCGCCACCGTTCATAATATCACTGTGGTTCAGCTCCCAGCTTTTGTATTCTTTTCCGTTCAGGAACATTTTCTGAACGTAGATATTCTTCTCAGATATTTTGTCTGCTATCACCGTAAATGTTTTCCCATTTTCAAGCTTTAAAGAAGCTTTCGGGAATTGTGGCGCTCCGATGGCATAAACAGGTTTCCCCGGTGTTACAGGATAGAATCCTAATGATGAGAAGATATACCACGCTGACATCTGACCGCAGTCTTCATTATTGACAATTCCGTCCGGTTTTGCTGCGTACATATTGTCACGGATATATTTTACCATTTTCTGAGTCTTGTAAGGGCTTCCTGCATAATTGTACAGATAGGGAACATGATGCCCAGGTTCATCCCCGAATCCTAAAGATCCGATGAATCCTGAAATATCAACGTGCTGTTCTCCTTCCATATGAAGCGCTTCTGTAAAGGTTTTATCCAGTTTTTCTTCAAATCCTTTTTTCCCTCCATACAGATTCATCATTTCGTCAATCTGATGCGGAACAAAGAAATCATAGGCCCAGATATTTCCGGACACCCAGTGGGGCTGAAGTTTTTTCCAGTCGTTAAGCTTGAAATCTGCTAAGAATTTCCCGTCTTTCTGTCTTGGCCAGAAGTGATTATTTTCTTTATTGAAGGTATTCAGGAAGTTCATAGAACGTTTTTTATAGACTTCCGATTCTTCTTTTTTTCCTAATTTTTCTGCCAGCTGCTGAATACACCAGTCATCATATGCATATTCTAAAGTTGCAGAAACAGAAGCTCCGTTTTCTGATGGAGTATAGCCTAATTTTATATAGTCGTTAAGGCCTCCGCCACCATCACTGCTGCTCATTTTGTCTGTTAAAGAAGCATCTTTCATCGCAGCAAATGCTTTTTCAGCATCAATACCCGGAACTCCTTTTGAAATAGCATCCCAGATTACCGAGGCACTGTGATACCCCAGCATACAGAAATTATCATATCCGCAAAGCTCCCAGATCGGCATGTGATCTTTACGATCTGTATATCTGCTGATCAGAGAATTCGCAAATTCTTTTGTATGTTTCTGATCCATAATGGTCAATAGCGGATGCGTCGCTCTGAATCCGTCCCAGTAAGAATAAGTACTATAGTTGGTAAACCATTTTGTATTCATATTTTCCTGAGCGGCAACATAGTCTCCATTCACGTCCATGTATAAATTGGGTGCAATGAAGGTATGGTAAACTCCGGTATAGAAAATTTTTCTCTGGCTGTCTGTTCCTCCTGTTACCTGGAATCTGCCGATCAGATCTCTCCAGGTTTTTTGTGCGGTTTCTTTTGCTTTCGCAAAGTCTATATTTTTTGCTTCTGTATCAAAATTTTCCTGTGCATTTTCTGTGCTTACCGGAGACAATGATACTTTTACTTCAATACTTTCCTGATCTTCTGTGGAGAATCTCACAAAAGCTTTAGCATCTTTGGCAAGGGCAATTTTTTCATCATTTTTGATTTTTCCGTCAGCATAAACACCGTAAGACTTAAACGGTTTGGAAAACTCCATTACGAAGTAAGCAAACCGTTTACCTCCCCAGCCATTGCTGTAGCAGTACCCTTTGATGGTATTATTGCCTTCCACACTCACTAAAGTATGGTAGATGTTTCCGAAGATTTTATTGGTAGGATCAATGATGATATTGGCTTCACTACTTTTCGGGAAAGTATATTTATGAAAACCTACTCTTGGGGAAGCAGTAAGCTCTGCTTTAATTCCGTAGCTGTCCAGCATGACAGAATAATATCCCGGAGACGCAACTTCTTTATCATGTGTAAATTTTGAGCGGTAACCTGTTTCAGGATTTTCTTCAGATCCCGGGACCATTTTCACTTGTCCTACGGTAGGCATTACCAGAATATCTCCAAGGTCTGCCCATCCTGTTCCACTCAGGTGGTTATGACTGAATCCCATGATTGTCTTGCTGCTGTAGTGGTATCCGGAACACCAGTCCCAGTCGCCGCTTTTTGTATTCTGATCCGGACTCAGCTGTATCATTCCGAATGGCGTGGTTGCCCCCGGAAATGTATGGCCGTGACCTCCCGTGCCTATGAAAGGATCTACCCAGGATAAAACATCGTTTTTATTTTGTTGGGCACTGGCTACAGAAATCAGGGTGGTAAAAAAGCAGATTAACAGTTCTTTTTTCATGATAAGAGAGGTATCGGAGATTGTTTTGTTTAAAAGTTGGTTTAAAAATAGGAAAACCATTATAAAATTCCCAGCAAAAGGGAAAATTAAGATGATTAACCTATTCTCCTAAACTTTATATTACTGTATTAGATTGAGTTCTTTTTCATAAAATCAATAATTTCTGAAATATATCCAAAGGCAATTGCAACTACGGTATCAGCAGCACCATAATATACTGTTACTTTGTCTCCCTCGGTTAATGCTGCGCAAGGGAAGACCACATTCGGTACATCACCTGTCAGCTCGTACAATTCAGCCGGAGCCAGCAGATAGGGTTTCGTTCTGTACAATACTTTTGTAGGATCTTCAAGATCAAGCAAAGCTGCTCCCATTGAATATCTGAATCCTCTGCAGGTATTGATCACTCCATGATAGAAAAGCAGCCATCCTTCTTCCGTTTTGATCGGAACCGGCCCTCCTCCTATTTTTGTACACTGCCATGCACTGTCCTCGAAAGGAGTTACTTTCATCACGCAGCGGTGCTCTCCCCAGTATTTCATATCAGGGCTGTAGCTGATGTAAATATCACCGAAAGGTGTATGTCCGTTATCACTTGGACGGCTCAACATGGCGTATTTACCGTTGATTTTTTCAGGGAACAAAACTCCGTTTCTATTGAATGGAAGAAAGGCATTTTCGCACTGAAAAAATTCTTTAAAATCAAAAGTATACCCAATTCCGATGGTAGGGCCATTGTAACCGTTGCACCATGTGATCCAGTAGCGGTCTTCAATAAAAGTAACGCGCGGGTCATATTTGTAATCGGATTCAATCATGTCTGTATTTCCTGCCTGCATTTCGATAGGCTCATGATTGATGTCCCAATTGATTCCGTCCTTACTGAAGCCGGCAAAAATATTCATCTGTACGGCCTTGTTATCACAACGGAACACCCCTGCAAAGCCATCCTCAAACGGGATTACCGCACTGTTGAATATACTGTTGGATGTTGGTATCGCATATCTGTTAATGATCGGGTTTTCGGAAAACCTCCACATAATATCATTGCAACCTTCCGGGCGATCCTGCCAGGGGATCATTACTGATTGAGCTGTCATAAAGTATTTTTTACTTTTTATTTTTTAATTATTATGAATTGATTTGTTGTTCTTTCTGATTTTCAGGGTAAGGGAAAGGAACGAATACAGTGGCCAAAAATGCAGGAATGGTAGCAATCAGTACCCAGATAAAGAACATTTTGTACCCGATCCAGTCACTGATCATTCCGCTGAACATTCCGGGAATCATTACACCAAGATTCATGATTCCTGTTGCAAATGCGTAATGAGCTGTTTTGTGTTTTCCGGGCGCAATCTGCTGCATCATGTAAAGCATTAACCCCACAAAGCCAAATCCGTAGCCGAAATATTCTACTACTACGGCAATTCCTACCGGTAAAAGGTCTGCCGGCTGGTAATACGCCAGTAATGCATATACTACAAACGGAATATTAAATGCACAGCACAGCCATATCAAAGATTTCTTCAGTCCGCGGGCTGAGATAAAATATCCTGCCAATACTGAACCAAGGATAAATGCTGCAGAACCGTATGTTCCGTAAATAAGTCCGATATCCGAAGTGGATAATCCTAATCCTCCTGATGTTCTTGGAGCTTTAAAAAACAAAGGCGCAATCTTGATGGCAAATCCTTCCGCAAAACGGTAAAGAATAATGAAAAGTATACACCACAGAATTTTCTTTTTGGTGAAGAAAGAGGTAATCACTTCCAACAATTCCTTACGAACATTTCCTGCCGTTTTTTGATCTTTCGGTTCTTCTTTGTTTTCTTTTGGAAGAATGAAGTAGTGGTAAACAGCCAATACAAAAAACAGTAATGCATAGATCACCATAATGATCATCCAGGCATGGGTAACGCCTTTTGTCTTTTCTAAAACACCTGCGAAATAAACGAGTGCCCCGCTGCTTATAATCTTTGCCAGATTGTAAAAAGCCCCCTGCCAACCAATATATTTTGCCTGTTCTCTATTGGTAAGAAAACCAATATACGTTCCGTCTGCTACCACATCATGGGTAGCTCCGCAAAATGCCACTACTGCAAAAAGAGCAATACTGTATTTGAAAAAATCATGCATTGGCAGACTTAAGGCTACTAATGCGAACAGAATCCCTATGGCAAACTGGGTAAAAAGAACAAAGAATTTTTTGGTTTTATAGATCTCCAGGAATGGGCTCCATAGTGGTTTTAACGTCCAGGAGAACAGGATAAGAGCTGTCCAGAATGTAATCTGTGCATCCGAAACACCCATATCTTTATACATGATTCCTGAAACCGCATTAATGGTTACAAAGGGAACACCCATTGCAAAATATAATGTGGAAATCCAAAAAATTGGCTGGATTCTGCGGGTTCCGGAGTTGTCTTTTCCCATATTTTAAAATAAGATTCTGATAAAAGAGAACATCTCAAAAATTCATTCAGGCTAAAAAACGAAACTATAAATTTTTTGGAGATTCTACTCTATTCTCCTGCCTTAATGAATGTATCAAATAAAATCTGATCTTGAGATGCCTCTTTATTAATGAGTGATTCTGATTATTTTTATTTTTTATCCCACCACAGCTTAGTACCTCCGGTATCTGGACCGTTAAGCATCTGTGCAGCCTGTTGGTAGTTATATAATGACGTTTTAGTATCAATAGTGAAAGGAATTCTTCTGATCATGGCGTCTGTACTGATGGCTCCGCCGCTGTCATTTTTTCTTACTTTGAAAAGAATCGGGTAACCTGTTCTTCTCTGCTCAGCCCATGCCTCTGGTCCGTTTGGATAAAGGGAAAGCCATTTTTGTGTAATGATTCTTTCTAACTTTCTTTCGTTGGTGTCGCCGTTATTCCATGCAATGGTGATGGTACTAAGCTGAGGATTTCCCAAAGCAATGTTATTGTCTGCATTTTTCGGATCCACGTAAGGTGCTTCTGTAGAGGTATTATCAGCGAGATAAGCTGCAACATTGGCACTTTTCCCCCATTCTCCGAAAGACTGCTGAACTCCGGTCGTATAATTAGTCTGAATATCACCAGCTCCTGCATATCCTCTTAGAGCAGCTTCTGCCTTTAGGAACCATGTTTCTGCGGCTGTGAATAATTTCATTTTACCATCAGTTCCTGAGAAATAATCTCCATTGGCCGATTTTGCCTGTGGCTGAGAGAATCCTCCGTATGTTGATTTTCCATTTAATAAATCAATTCCCTGACGTATTCCTATGTATTTCCCCTGAAGAGTTGGATCAGATGCCGGAATAGCATAAGCAGGAAGTCTTGGGTCGTTATATCCGTTCATGTAAGCCATCAAAGGTGCGCCTATTAAACAGTCTCCCCATGAATAGATGATAAAGCTTAATTCTGACTGCCCCACACTGATCAACGCATTATCTGCATTATCAGTGATCAATCCAGCAGATGAAGCCAATGCCTCTTCCGCATATTGCTTTGATTTTGCAGGGTCTGCATAGCTCATTCTCATGGCTAACCTCAGCTTTAATGAATTGGCAAATTTTGCCCACTGAGCCATATTTCCGCCGTAAACCAAATCAGCATTTTTCAGAGAAGATCTATCTTCTACATTCTTTGTGGCCGGCATGGCAATCACTTTCTGTAAATCTGCAATAGCCGCAGTAAGATCAGCGATAAAATAATTATAGGCATCCTGCTGAGAGTCGAAATCTGTCACTCCGTTAGGGTTTGGGGTTTCATACTTACTGTACACTACAGGGCCGTGGCTGTCTGAAACTCTTGCTGCAGTAATCACCTTCAGGATTTTCTTTACCGCAAAAGTTCCTGTGAAATCTACTCCCTGATAGTTATTTTTAGCCGCATTATCAATGATGATTGAATAGTTGAAGATATCCTGCTGTCTGGCAATAATTCTATTGTTCCACCCATCCATCATAGAGTACGTAAGATTGTTTACCCCTCCGTTGAATGGCGTTGCCGTACTGAACATTCCGCTGTACATATCTGCACTCAGGTTAGGATACAACTGATAATCCGACTGCAATCCTCTCTGGATAGATTTCATGGGGTTTACAACAGCAATAAAATCTGCGTAAAAGTTTTCAGGGCCTCCCAGCTTTTCCTGATTATATTGATCAAAGTCATTGGTACATCCTGATGCGGAAAACAGCACTGCGGCTCCGAATACCAATGTTTTAATAGTTTTGATTTTCATTTTCGTAATTGTAAAAGTTAGAAGTTCGCTTTTAATGATAATCCGATAGATCTGGTAACCGGCAGACCGAAAGAGTCTACTCCCACTCCACCAGGTGTATTTCCTGATACCTGCTCAGGATCGAACGGTGCCTTTTTATAGAAGAAGAACAGGTTGGTACCTACTAAACTTACCGTTGCGTTTTTCAGATATTTTGAATCCACAGCAAAGGTATAAGAAACAGATGCCTGACGCAGACGTACTGTGGTAGCGCTGTACAGATAAGCTTCATCTACTCCTTTTCCGTATCCTTCTGTAGTTCCTACGCCTTTATAATAATCCTTTGCATTGGTTAAACCTGTATAAGCCTGTCCTGCATTAGGAGTTCCCGGCGCATATACTGCATTTGGAATGGCTACACCACCAGCATCTCTTGCATCAGCAGTAGCCTGGCTTACCCCATACAGATCATTTGCTTTTTCTGTAAGAGAAAGAACTTTTCCACCGAATTTACCGTCAATAAGGAAAGAAATTCCCAGTTTACCGATATTGAATGCGTTATTAAATCCAAGGATAAACTTAGGATTCGGGTTTCCTAAATAAGAAGGTGTATTTTCAGCTAAAGGAACTCCCTTTTCATTTACTAAAATGCGTCCCTGATCATCTCTTTTGAATTTAATTCCATAAAGATCTCCAAAAGAACCTCCAAGCTTAAGTCTGGTGTAATCTCCACCTCCTGTTAATGAGAAAAGCTGATCTTCCGGAATACTAAGGCTTGGCGGGAATAATTCAACGATTCTGTTTTTGTTAGCTGAAGCATTCAGTGTAGTGGTCCACCCGAACTTTTCTGAATCAAAGATTTTATAAGAAAGAGAGGATTCAAAACCTGTATTTCTGATTTTTCCTGCATTGAGGTAGTAGGATCCAGGTGCCAAACCTCCTAAGTTTGAGAACACAGTTGTTTCCAGTAACTGGTTACTTGTATTTGAGTTATAGTAAGTGATATCAAAGTTTAGCTTGTTATTTAACAACCTCAATTCTGTACCTGCTTCGAATGTTTTATTCAATTCCGGCCTTGGAAGTAATGCTTCAAAGCCCGCTCCTGTAGCGAAAGAACTCTTAGGATATACAATGGTTCCTGCATCTACTCCATAGGTGTATCCTTTGTTGTATTCAAGCATGGCATTGGAAATATTGGTAGGCAGTCCCAATCCCACTGTTGCGTAAGACCCTCTTACTTTCCAGAAATTAATTACTTCCGGAAGTTTGAAGATAGAAGATAATATAGCGTTTGCTCCTACAGATTCATAATCAAATCCTGTTCTTCCTGTTAATGCTAACGTTGAATCCCAGTCATTTCTGAAGGTCATATCGATATAGAACATATTCTTATACCCTACTGAAGCACTTGCAAATACAGACTGCACCTGCTTTTTCATATTGGTATAGGTATTGTGATATCCGTCTCCTGGCGACCTGTTGATATTCCACTGAAGGTTGTTCATGGTGAAAAGATTCGGATTGGCCAGATAAGCGTTATCAATCTGTCCTATTTTGTTTCTTGTGGTATTGATACTTCCTCCTACAGTAAAATCTAATGAGATGGTCTCACTTATTTTAGGACTACCAATTAATAAAACATCTCCATAAGTAGAAGTGTTTTCATAGGTATTTTTAAGCATTCTGCCATTTGTACCGTTTGCCAGTAAGCTTGGTGCAGAGAAAGCAGCAATATCACGCTGGCTGTCTGAAATATTCCAGCTGTAATTTCCTCTCACCCTCGCTGTTAACCAATTATTGATCTGGTAAGACAGGGAAAGTGCTCCGTATGTATTTTTGTTGCTGACTGTAACCGGATTTCTGTTTAAGATCCAATAAGGGTTCTGGGTTACCGGATTTCCTTTAAAACTTCCGTCCGGATTTACTTCCCACCAGTTTTGAGCCGGCAAAAATCTTGTTTTATCCAAATAAGAGTAATTATTTTCTCCGTATTGGTCAAAATCTACCCCTCTAGGCAGCCAGTACAAACTCGTCAAAGGAGAAAAAGAAGCTCCCGGAGTCTGTCTGTTTTTACTTTCCTGTAATGATCCTATGAAGTTCGCGTCTAATGTCAGTTTATCATCCAAAAATTTACTTGAATTTCTGAAAGACACATTGTACTGATCAAAATAAGACATAGGAACAATTCCTTTATTGGTAGTATTTCCGATAGAGAAATAACTGGTTGATCTCTCGTTTCCTGACTGGAAAGAAAGACTGTTTACCCAAGTTGTACCATTTTGCAGAAAATCTTTAAGATAATCTTTAGAAGATCCTTTTGCTCCCCAGCTGTCTACAGATTGCCCGGGCTGCGATCCTGCTACAGACGGATCATAAGACAAGTAGCTGTGCTGCAGTTTTGGAAGACTGTAGGCTCTGTCTACCGTAAGGCTGGAACTGTAAGTAATTGAACTTTTCCCTGCGCGTCCTTTTCTGGTGGTAATCAAAATAGCTCCGTTACCTCCGGCAGAACCGTACAGTGCAGAAGCAGAAGCCCCTTTCAGGAAGTTAATACTTTCAATATCGTCCGGGTTGATGGAGCTCAGCACATCCCCAGGGTCCGGCATATTGGAATACTGCCCGATATCTGCAGATTTTCCTGTACCATTGATGATAGGAATTCCATCAATTACATAAAGCGGCTGTGTATTATTTACAGACTTATTCCCTCTCATGATCACCCTTACGGAGCTTCCTACACCATTGGTTCTGTTGATCTGTACGTTGGAAACTTTTCCGTTGATCGAATTTAATAGATTGGGAGTTTTCACTTCTGTAAGCTCATCTCCGCCAATTTGCTGACTGGAGTACGTCAAAGAGCGGGCCTGCCTTTTTATCCCCAAAGAGGTGACTACGACCTCTTCAATACTGGTTGTCTTCGTAGTGTCGGCTGCTTTTTTCTCCTGTGCATTCGCAGTAAGTGAAAAAACAAACAGAACAGGTATAACTGCTTTTCTCATAAGGTTAGATTCGTTAGATTTAATTGAGAATCAATGACATTACTTTATTTTTCAATACAAAAAAAATTATTGTTTTTTCAGCAAAAATTTACCGTTTATGTATTAAATTATTTAAAGTTTTGTTAAGATTTAATTCACATTCACAAATCTAAATTTTGTAACCAGTCCGATATAATACTATTTTATCATAAAACGATATTATTTTTTCAGCCTTTTTATTTAAATGCAATTAAGACCCTAAATATCAATAAAATACAGCATCTCAAAATCACTCATAAAAATAGGATTTATCATGGTTTTTTAACAAAATAAAACCAGATATCACTTACCCGGTTTCTCTCATTATTTTCAACTTATTACGCAGAAAAAAGTAAATTTTATAAGAATTTTATTCAATTTTTTTCACGCCTTTAAACTGCTCTCTAAATTCTGTGGGAGTTGTCTTTTTGATGGATTTGAATACCTTATTGAAGTTGGCAATATTATTAAATCCGGCTTCAAAAGCGATCTCAAAAACCGTAAGATTTTTTTCCATCAGCCAGCGTGCGGCATAGCTGATTCTTATTTCATTCAGGTAATTAATAAATGTTTTTCCTGTTCTCTTTTTGATAAATCTGTTGAATGTCACATTGCTCATATTCACCAGAGAAGCTACGTTATCCAGCGTAATTTTATTTTCAAAATTTTTATGAACAAAATCGTGTATAATTTTCATTTTATCATTATCGGCAAAAGTTTCGAGCTCAATACTATAGGAAGATAAAAGTGTTTTATCTTCAGCGATGGCCAGTTCGTTAAGAATTTTCATTATTTCTATGAAAGATTCAAAGCTGTTCATTTTTGAAAGATTCAGAAACGAATCTTTTAGTTTCTCAGCCGTTTCAGCAGAAAAAAGAATCCCTCTGATAGAGTCTCTCATCAGATTACTGATAGGCTTCAGAATATTTTTTCCCATTAGGGACTGGTGAAAGAAATCCTGATTGAACTGTATGGTGATCTCGTGTGTTTTTCTGTTTTTGCATCTGTAATTGGCCCAGCAGTGCGGTAAATTGGGGCCCACCAAGACCAGCTCTATATTGCCGATTTCGCCGGTGTGGTCTCCTATCATTCTGCGATATCCTTTACCTTTATAGATAAAATTGATTTCAATTTCCGGATGATAATGATATGGAAAATCAAATGAAGCTTTGATCCTGTCGAATACAAGAAAACTGTCTTCAGGAGATAATGGCGTTATTTCTCTCAGAATATTTTCTAATTCACTCATACGGACAGTTATGAAATAAGGTTAATAATATTAGGTACAATACAAATCTTTGTAAAAATGATAAAATAATATCAATGTAGAAATATATTTTTTTATTTATTTCATTCCAATCCCGAGGGCAGACATCAGAATGAAGGTTTCAATAATTTAATAAGGCTTCAATCATGCTTTTTTGTATCTTTAAGCTAAAGTTAAAGTATGCCGCAACCGCTTATTTTTGAAGATCACTATAAAAGACTGGGTCTGGAGGTATTTTCAGAGGAAAATCTGGAAAATTTCAATGAAAATGATTTCAGCTCTGATATTAAAGTATTTTTTATTCCTCCAGGATATGAACTTACGGTAGACTTTAAGTATTATAAAATCATAAACCCCTCACTTTTCTTCCTTACCAACCAGCATTTTGACATCAAAAAAGCAAAAGATGACGCTATTCTGCTTTTTTACAACCGTGATTTTTACTGCATTCAGATTCATGATAAGGAAGTGGCATGCGACGGGCTTCTTTTTCATAATGTATTTGAAATTCCTTTTGTAGAGCTTGATGATTCAGAAACCATTCTTATAAAACAACTTTTCCAAAATATAAAAGATGAACTTGAATGGAAAGATTCTTCAGCTGAAGAAATGATCAGAACCTATGTAAAACAGATCATCATCCGTGCTACCAGAAAGTGGAAGAAACAGAATATAGACCATGAAACTCTCAGAATACCAGGCAGTGAACTTGATGTTTTCCGGGATTTCAGCAGACATCTGGAAATTCATTTCAGAAAAAAACATAATGTTTCCGAATACGCAGAACTGCTTCATATGGCCCCGAAAACTTTAACCCATAAATTTAAAAACTTAAAGCTGGATTCTCCCAATCAGTTGATCATTAACAGAATTTTACTGGAAGCAAAAAGATTACTCTTTTATACCGATAAACCCGTAAAGGAAATTGCCTACGATCTCGGCTATGAAGATCCTGCTTATTTTAACCGTCTTTTCACCCAAAAAACGGGAAGCACTCCTTCAAATTTCAAAAAAAATTACATCACGGGAAAAAAGTACAATATTTAAGTCTTTTTATCTATTGAATACTCCTAACCACAGTCATACCTTTGTAACATCAAAATCAAACAACAATACTAAATACAAAAACAAACATTATGAGACGTAACGCAACAGCCGTTTGGAACGGTACCATTAAAGAAGGAAAAGGACATTTAACTACTCAAAGCACAACTTTAAACCAGACTCAGTATTCTTTTAACAGCCGTTTTGCGGATGGTGTAGGAACAAACCCTGAAGAATTACTGGCGGCAGCACATGCAGGATGCTTTACTATGAAGCTTGATGCAGAATTGTCGCAGGCAGGCTACAATCCTGAAGAGTTAAAAACAACTTCTGTCATCACTCTGGATCCTAACATCGGAAAGATTACCAAATCTGAACTAACACTTACCGCTAAAGTTCCGGGAATTTCAGAAGAAGAATTCCAGAAATTTGCCAAAATTGCCGAAGAAGGATGTCCCGTAAGCGCTGCATTCAACTTTGAAATTACATTGAATGCTACTTTGGAAAATTAATTCCCTGTATTATTCAACATCAATAGAAACGGGCTTTAGCCCGTTTTTTATTGAGAAAAAACGACTGATGGCTTCAGCCAACATACAAATGCTCCCTCTATCTACAGGATAAATTTTCCAATAAAATATACCGAATGGTATATTTTTGTATATTTGTATCGTATTTAACTATTTACAATGTCGAAGGCAGAAAAAACAAAACAGCATATCATAGAGAAAACAGCAACCCTTTTCAATACGAAAGGTTATATTTCCACGTCACTGTCCGACATTACCCAGGTAACCGGACTCACGAAAGGAAGCATCTATGGAAATTTTGAGAATAAGGACGAAGTAGCCATTGAGGTCTATAAATACAATGCCGGCATACTGAGCAAAACCCTCAGCCGTTCCTTTGGTGATGAATTTCCCACTTCACTGGATAAACTTCGTGCTTTTGTAGATTTCTACAGGAAAAACTGGCAGTTTGTTTTTGCAAACGGCGGATGTCCGCTTATGAATGCCGCAACAGAAGCGGATGATTCTTTTCCTGCTTTAAAGACTCACGTAAAACAGTCCTTCGAAAAGTGGATGATGAAAATATCAGATACCATTGCAGAAGGACAAAGTAAAAGTGAAATTGACGAAAAAATCAATGCTCAACAATATGCATCGCTGTTTATAATGCTTATTGAAGGTGGTATTCTGCTTTCAAAAACAATGGGAGATCAAAGTTATCTCAACCATGCTTTAGATAAGGTAAGCCAGATGATTAATCATGAACTCAATATTCTTCCATCATAAATAATACCCTATGGAAACAAAAAAAGTGGCTATTGTAGGATATAACAGAATTCCTTTTGCCAGAATGAATACCGCTTATTCAGAGCAGGGTAATCAGGACCTCCTGCTTGCTTCTCTGAACGGATTGATAGACCGTTATCACCTTAAGGGAAAGCGCTTGGGGGAAGTTGCAGGAGGTGCCGTCATCAAGCATATTTCAGAAAGTAACCTCATCAGAGAAACAGTAATGAATACTACTCTCGACCCTGCAACCCCAGCTTGTGATCTTCAGCAGGCATGTGATACAGGGATTGAAGCAGCTATTTATATCGGAAATAAAATTGCCTTGGGACAGATAGATGCGGGAATCGCATGCGGAGTGGAAGCTATGAGCAATATTCCGTTTGAATCCTCGCCAAGATTAAGAAAAGCCTTGCTAAAGGCCAATAAAGAAAAATCTGCTTTCGGCAAATTAAAACAACTGTTAAGCCCGAAACTGAAGGACTGGATGCCTGTTCCATATAAAGGACAGGAACCCAAAACAGGTCTTGTAATGGGTGAGCACACAGAAATTACTGCTAAATATTATAAGATTTCCAGACAAGAACAGGATGAACTGGCTTTACAAAGTCATCAGAATATGGCAAAAGCGTACGATGAAGGATTTTTTGATGATATGATTACACCAGCCTTTGGCTTAAATAAAGATAATAACCTGAGACGTGACAGCAGTATTGAAAAGCTTTCACAGTTAAAACCTGCTTTTGATAAGCAAAACGGTACCTTAACCGCCGGGAATTCCACACCATTTACAGATGGCGCGTCAGCTGTTTTGCTGGCGAGTGAAGAATGGGCGAAAGCCAATAACCTTCCTATTTTGGCCTATATCAGTTTTTCAGAGCTGGCAGGAATAGAATATGTGGAAAATAAACAGGATCTGCTTCTTGCGCCGATTTTCGCTGCAGAAAGAATGCTTAAAAAGGCAGGAATGAATCTTTCTGATTTTGATTATTATGAAATTCACGAAGCATTTGCTGCGCAGGTGTTAGCCACTCTAAAAATCTGGGAAAATGATGAGCTTGCCCAAAAATTCGGGTTGGAGAAAGCCCTGGGAAAAATAGACAGAAGTAAACTGAACGTAAAAGGAGGAAGCCTTGCGGCGGCCCACCCATTTGCAGCAACAGGCGGCAGAATTATTGCAACACTGGCCAAATTACTTCATGAAAAAGGCAGCGGAAAAGGCTTTATATCCATCTGTGCAGCCCGCGGACAGGGAGTAACCATGATTTTAGAAAAATAAAAACAAGTATGGACAGATTAACACAATTAAAACAATTCATCGGAAAAGAATTTGATCAGTCACCATCTCCTTTTATGAAATGGCTTAATCCTATTGTTCTTTCCGTAGAAGAAGGACAGCTGGAATTTCAGTATACCATAAGACCGGAATGGCTGAACCCGATCGGGAATTTACACGGTGGAGTTACCGCTGCCATTATAGACGATATCATTGGCGCCACGATGTTTTCTTTAAATGAAAATTCTTTCATTACTACTATAAATAATGTCATCGATTATTTTTCAACTGCAAAAGAAAATGATAATATTGTAGCCGAAACTAAAATCATTAAAAGGGGAAAGCAGTTTGTAAACGCACAGTGCGAAATATGGAACGCAGATAAAACCCGCTTAATAGCGAGGGGAGCCTCGAATTTATTCAAAATCAATAACTAAGTATGAAAAGAGTTGTCATTACAGGTCTTGGCGCAGTGACGCCCTTGGGAAATAATGTCGAAGAATTTTGGCAAAACAGCATCAATGGATTGAGTGGAGCAAATAAAATCACTCATTTTGACACAGAAAAGTTTAAAGTACATTTTGCGTGTGAGGTTAAAAACTTTGATCCAAAAGCGCATTTAACACACAACGAAATTAAAAGAAGTGATTTATTTTCACAATATGCCATGTACTCCACAGCGGAGGCGTTGAAAGATTCAGGACTCGAACTGGAAAATATGGATCCATTTGACATTGGTGTTATCTGGGGAACAGGGCAAGGCGGAATGTGGACTTTCGAAAGTGAAGTCATGAATTTCGCAGCAGGCGACGGAACACCAAGATTCAATCCTTTCTTTGTACCGAAATTTATTGCCAATATGGCTTCGGGAATGATTTCGATGAAATATGGTCTTCAGGGAATCAATTACACCACTGTTTCTGCATGTGCAACAGGAAATACCGCATTGATGGATGCCTTCAACTATATCCGCCTCGGAAAAGCGAAAGTAATCGTAAGCGGTGGTTCTGAAGCTGCTATTTCTCCGGCATCCATCGGAGGATTTTCTATTATGAAGGCAATGTCTACAAGAAATGATGATTTTGCCACAGCCAGCCGTCCTTATGATGCAGAAAGAGATGGTTTTGTAATGGGTGAAGGCTCCGGAACCTTAATTCTGGAAGAATATGAGCACGCTAAAGCAAGAGGAGCAAAAATCTATGCAGAATTGGCGGGTGCTGCGATGACAGCCGATGCTTATCACATGACGGCGCCTCATCCCGACGGAGTGGGAGCCATCAAAGCAATGCAGCTGGCCCTTAACGAAGCACAAATTAATGTAGATGATATTGATTATATTAATCCTCACGCCACCTCTACTCCGCTGGGAGATCTGGTGGAGCTGAACGGAATTAATAAATTATTTAAAGGAAGCAAAAATCTTGATATCAGTGCTACAAAATCCATGACAGGCCACTTGTTGGGAGCCGCAGGAGCTGTAGAAGCTATACTTTCCATTAAAGCAATTCAAAACGGAATTATTCCACCAACCATTAATCTTCATCATATTGATGAGAATATCCCGAAAGATATTAATATTGTCTTTGGAGAAGCAAAAGAAAAAAATATTACTTCTGCTTTAAGTAATGCTTTTGGGTTTGGAGGACACAATGCTACTTTAATATTCAAGAAGTTCAGCTGATTAAAAATTTTAGAAATAATTAAAAAAATCCCTGTCAGAAAATCATGCAGGGATTTTTTTCACAGTACCCATTTGTAACTCCAAAAGCAGCCAGAACTGACTGCTTCAAAACATAACGGGTTTATATATTCTCCTGAAAAAGAGAGATATTGCAAAAACTACTGGCCATCCGGGATAAAAAAGTCATCTGCATTTTCAGCAATAGGAATATAAAGTCTCTCCCACTCTTTGCTTTTCACCATATCCCAGCTGTGACCGGTTCCTTTCAGATCTTCAGCCAAGAGAACAACTCCCGGTTTAATCATAAAAGTAGAACCGTCTGTTACTTTAAATCTTATATTTCCTTTGATGGTAATCACATATTGCCTTCTTGGAGCAGGGTGTGCATTTTTTTCCCACTCTTCGGTCTTATTGCTCATCCAGAAGGTGGTGGTATTCATGTGCTTCAAAGTAGGAATTTTTCCTTTTTCAAAACTGCATGACCCATCAGTATTATTGATTAGTCTGATGGCAGGAATGAACTCTGTGGAGGCTTCCGCAGTTACACTCACGTGGTTGTGCTTTTTATGTTGTGCATTCATAAATCCTACAGTACTTACTACTAAAACAAGGCTTAAGCCCTTCATGATGTTTTTCATTATAAATTTAATTTTTTATTTTTAATTATACGCGGTATCGTAAACCAGCATTCTGTCAAAAAATGGTTTATATTTCTCTACCAAAGCCAGATGTTCAGGAAGTTTCCCATATGCTTCAAGCTCTTCCAGACTATCGAATTCCATAGAAGCATTATAGGTAAATGTATTGTCTAAAACACTTCTGGGACTGGAGGCAGCAGGTTTTCCGTAACGGAGATTCTTTTGGTAAGGAAGCTTTTTAAGACCTTCAAAAAAATTTTCAAATTCTTTTACTTCAAGCTCAGACAGGTCATCTCTAAGCCAGAACAACAAATAATGGAAGTACATTTTTTTCTTTTTTATAGGGTTAAAAATGGGTAAAGCAGATGCAAGCATATTTCCCGAAACCAGCAGCAGGGCAGAAGCCTGAACTGAGCGGAATAAAAATTTTCTTCTTTCCATGGCCATCTATTTTAATTAAAATCTATTCTGTATTTAAGGACAAACTGCCATTTTCTATCGGAAATTACGGCATTGTTTGAGGGATCATTAGTATACACCGGTCTGTTCTGGGCGTCAAAGGTTAAGCGTGATGACATTCCGTTCATCAGCAGGGAAATTCCGGCATCATAGATCACTGCATTGTCATGAAGTCCTTTCAGATCCGACAGCTGCATTCCTACAGCAGGCTGCAGCTGCAGATTTTTCTTTTCTTTATTCAGGTACGGAAGCGTTCCTCCCAATTGCACATAGTAGGTATTCCCGGTTCCGATAACAGGCATTGCATTTCCTGCTCCATTCAAACTGGCCTGGGTAACATCTACGGAAGTTGCAGGATTGTTGGTTCCCACATAACGGATGTAATTAGGCCCGTAGTCGTTATGCATGGCCATTCCGTACGCACTTATGGATGTTCCTTTTTCTTTGTTGAGAGGGGCATCATAAAACAGGTCTACAGCAAAACTTTTCATGTCATCATTCACTGTATTTTTACCGGCATCCAGATGCCATAATGCATTGTGTATATAATCAAACCCTGCTCCCAGGCTCAGGACGTTCTTCTTACCTACGTAAGTTCCGGCATTAAAGGGAGTGGAAATATTTTCCTTATCCAAAAAAGCATATCTGAAATATCCTGAGAAATCTTTACCCGGCGAATTTTTGCTGAAGGAAGCCACATTCAGCTTCGGATCTGATGTTGCCATCGTATAAGGATCAGCCACCACCAGACGATAATCTAATCTTCCCAGCTGTCCTTTAATATAGGCACTCAGTTCCCGGACCGTATAATCTGTAGTGCCGGCATTGGATGTTGCATAAGCCGGCAGATCATATAAAAGTGTATTCAAAGGGCCTGTGGTAAACCTTGAAAGCCCCCGCCATGTAGAGCGACCTGCACCAACAGCAATTTTATCATTAAAAGCATATTCTGCATAAGCATCCAAAAGATCAAAATAATTGCTTCCTTTGGCATTCACATTTACATTGGTAGTTCCTCCCTGTAATACAAACATTAGCTTTTCTGTAGGTTTATAAGTCATTTTTACACGAACCCTTCGCAGTGAAAGATCAGACAGATCAGATTTTGCTTCATTATTAACAAGACTTCCGGGATTCAGCTGTGTGTATCTGGCCCACAATTCTGCGTATCCGCTAAAGGAAATATATCGTGAATGTTCATCATTGAAGTAATGGGTCAATCCTGGGTTATTAAAATCATTTTTTTTCTGAGCGTCTAATTTTCCCATAAGTCCCACAAGGGAAAACATAGCAATTCCGATTTTGAAAGAGGTAATCTTCATATTTTTCTGTTCTATCTTTTTGTTGATTTCAACGGGACAAAATTAGATCGTGATTGTAAGGACAGGTATTAGAAATCTATTAGAAACCTTATAGAAAACTATTAAAAGGGATAATCTTTTCTGATAAAAGAAAAATATGAAATACCTTTGCAGAGTGCTTTGATGGCAGATGAGAATCAAGCTTTTAAAATTAAAAACGTCTGAAAATCCAGGGCATTTTCAATAGTATTCCTTTATGAAAATTTTAATTGTAGAAGATAATGTACGTGTTTCAAGCCTTTTGAAAAGAGGGCTCGAAAGTCAGGATTATCAGGTGTATATTTCGGAAGATGCGGAAGATGCAGTCGTGCTGCTGCATAAAATATCATTCGACCTGGCAATTACCGACATTATGCTCCCGAAAATGAGCGGGATTGATCTGTGCAAGATGATCAAGCAGAAATATCCGGATCTTCCCATCATTATGCTTACTGCCCTGGGAACGATTGATGAAAAAATTGAAGGATTTGATGCCGGAGCAGATGATTACATGGTAAAGCCCTTTGAAATCCGGGAACTGTATGTGAGAATAAAGGCTATTCTTCTGAGAAGATCTGCGAAAAACAAAGAGGCTTACCAGACCGATCTGGAATATCATGATCTAAGGATTGATAAAAAAATCAACAGAGTATTCAGAAACGGAGAAGAAATAGAACTCACTCCCAAAGAATTTAAGCTGCTGGTATTTCTGGTAAGCAATGCCGAAAGAATTCTTACCCGTGAAGAAATTGCAGAAAATGTATGGGGAAATCATTTTGATACGGGAACCAATTATATTGACGTTTATATTGCTTATCTGCGGAAAAAGATTGATAAAAATTTTGACCATAAACTTATTCATACCAAACCCGGAGTAGGTTTTATTTTCGCATCGCAATTATGAAAATAGCAACCAGAACAGCACTCATTTATTCTATTCTTACAGCAGGCATATTATTTCTGTTTGCTTATATGCTTTATTTTGTATCCGA
The DNA here is from genome assembly GCF_900108365.1 of Chryseobacterium culicis. Classification (GTDB taxonomy): domain Bacteria; phylum Bacteroidota; class Bacteroidia; order Flavobacteriales; family Weeksellaceae; genus Chryseobacterium; species Chryseobacterium culicis. The sequence goes on from NZ_FNWQ01000003.1 coordinate 340,125, forward strand.
GAAGAACAGGGAAGATGAGTTTAATGACAGATTAGGATATAAGGTGATCTGGCGTTCAGAATTTATTTTCGATGTCAGAATCAATGATGAAAAAATCCGTGAGCTTCACAAGCGCAATCAAAAACTGCTGAATGAAGCAGATATCAGCGTTTATAACAGTAAAAAAGAGCTCACATTCACGGATATTCCTCCTCTTAAAAGCAATGAAAAATATCTGGATAAAATTATCAGATCCGGTAAAAACAGAATATTCTGGCAGCAGGGAGACCGCCAGTATATCACCATTCAGTTTGAGTCAAACGGAGAGAAATATTATATTATCGGCAGTGCGGTAGATGTCACCGGAAAAGCTCACATTGCAGAATTCAGGAAAGATGTTATTATCATTTATATCAGCTCCATTGTTATTATTTTCATTGTGGGGTTTCTTTTTTCATATTACACTTTAAAGCCTCTGAAAGATATTATTATTCAGATCCGGGATATTTCCGAGCACAATCTGAATAAAAGGCTGAACGTTCCGAAAGCTAAAGATGAAATCTATGAGCTGACAGAAACTTTTAACTCTACCTTCAACAGGCTCGAAAAATCCTTTAACAACCATAAACAGTTTGTCACTACCATTTCTCATGAGTTCCGCACTCCTCTTTCAACTTTAATTGCGGAGCTTGAGCTTGCCAAGGAACTGAATGTAACGCTGGATGATTATAAACTTTCTATTGACAATGCCCTTCAGGATGCTAATGATGCGTCAGAATTATCTTCGGCTCTTCTGGATTTTGCAAGGGCCAGCTATGATGTATCACAGATCGGTCTCACAAATCTCCGTCTGGATGAAATCCTTGCAGAATCCAAACTTGCATTGCTGCAGAAAAACAACAGGTATAAAATCGGAATCAATTATACAGGTAATGCCTCAGATGATGATGAAAATAATTATGATTTTCATGGAAATCCTTATCTGCTGCAGGTTGCTTTTTTAAATCTGATGGAAAATGCCTGTAAATATTCTGCAGATAAAAGCTGTCATGTAGAAATTGAAACCAACCCGGAACATATAAAAATCCGTTTTATTGATCATGGTATTGGAATTTCTGCAAAAGATCTTTCAAAAATTTTTGATCTTTTTTACCGCGGGGCCAATAAAAGCTTTGAGAAAGGAAACGGAATTGGCCTTTCTATTGTAAAAAGAATTGTAGAGATCCACGAAGGAAAGCTGACTGTAGATTCTGAAATTTCAAACGGAAGTATATTTACCGTAGTATTTCCTTCCAAAAAATAAAAAAAGCAGTCTGTTCAGACTGCTTTTTCGTTTTATGCTTTCAACCATTCTGAGGATGAAAGGTAATTCTGATCAGGGTAATAGATAAACAGACAGTTTTTGCCTTTAATCGTATTGATTATAGCCTGTGTCAGCTCTCTTGGAACGGCAGGGCATCCCCAGCTTCTTCCTATTCTTTTGTGCATCGCAGCAAATGCATCACTTACATAATCCGCCCCATGCATTACAATTGCTCTTCTGTATGCAGCATCATTAAAGCCCTTATCCATTCCTAATAATTTAAGAGAGTATCCGTTATCCCCCTGATAGGTTGCATCTGTGATATAAAATCCAAGACTGCTCTGCAGCGAACTTTCCTTGTTAGAAAAATTCGTCGCAAATTCTTCGCCTGTATTTTTTCCGTGCGCTACCAGTGAGTTGAACAGAACTTTTTTGTCTTCTAGGTCAATGATCCAAAGTCTTTTTGTGTTAGAAGACATAGAAAAATCGCAGATAGTCAATAAATGCGAGTCCTGGGTAAGCAACCCTGCTTTTTTTAAGTTTTCATAACCAGTTAATGCTTTTGAGAACACTTCATAGTTCAGTTCATGTTCCGGGTCAAAGGCAATAGATTGGTACAGTGCTTCTGATGAAGATACGGCTGCAGTACTCTTCTCAGATTTCGTTTCAGCTACTTTTGTTGTTTTTACATTCTCACTTTTCGCCGCGATTATTGGGGAAATGTAGAATGAAGTCGTCACCATGTAAACAAGGCCTAATACGCTATAAAATCCTTTCATTCAATACTATATAAATCCAAATTAGTGGGGCAAAATTATAAAAACATAATTACCAAGGGGTTATAACTCTAAAAAGTTTAACGCTATTTAAGAAACTTTAACGTCCTGATTTTGTGAATTAAAGCATTTATTTCTGAGAATCCGGAACAAATTCCAGGCTCAAAGAATTCATGCAGTACCTCAGCCCTGTAGGTTTCGGACCATCATCGAAAACGTGGCCAAGATGAGAATCGCATCTTTTGCAAAGTACCTCTACCCTATCCATTCCGTAAGACTGATCTCTTACATAATAGACTCCTTCTTTATCGGCTTCAAAGAAGCTCGGCCAGCCACAGCTGCTGGAAAATTTTGAGGTAGAACGGAACAGGTGATTTCCACATACGGCACAATAATATTCTCCTGCCTCATCAAACTCATTGTATTTTCCAGTAAAAGCTCTTTCTGTTGCAGCTTCTCTGGCAATTGCATAGAGATCCGGCGCGAGTATTTTTTTCCATTCCTCATTAGAAACATTGAGTTTTACAGTATCTGTTCTGGAATAGTATGGATTGTTTTTTGCTTCTGTATTTTCCATAGAAAGGGTTTTAATAGGTTCATATTTCTGCGTACATGCATGCAGAAAAAATAATAAGGTGACTGAAACTAAAAATTTAATCTTAAATCTTATCATTAAACAGCAATAATTTTGAGGTTTAGAAGCTTTTATTAAGATTAACAGGTTTCATAACCAAATTTAGTAAATTTGAGAATATGAATGACGAAGCAAAAAGAAAACAACTCAGAAAATATAAAGCATTTGCCACTGGATTATTTGTCCTGATGGCCGCTATTTTCATTGTTACCACCATCTTACAGAAGTCTAACAACTCGCACTGGATCGGTTATGTACGGGCTTTTGCTGAAGCTGCTATGGTGGGCGCCCTGGCAGACTGGTTTGCGGTAACGGCATTATTCCGCCATCCTCTGGGGCTTCCGATTCCTCATACCAACCTGATTGAAAACAGTAAACAGAGACTGGGAGATAACCTCGGAAGCTTTGTAGTGGGTAATTTTCTTTCTCCTCAGAATATCAGACCTTATATACAAAAGCTTAAAGTTTCCAATTTTGCAGGGGAATGGCTGAGCAAGGAAAAGAGCCAGGATATTCTGATCAGAAACCTTTCCGATATTGTTCTTGATATTCTTAATAAGCTTGATGATTCTACGGTAAGCCAGTTTATCAGTAAAAAGGTCTCTGAAATGACAGATGACATCAAACTGAATAAAGTGGTAGGAAACGGAATCGGTTATATTCTTGAAAAGAACGACCATCAGAGAATCATCACGAATCTTTCCAAACAGATTAAAGACTATATCATTGAAAATGATGAAATGATTCAGGAACGGGTAAAGAAAGGCAGCTATTCATTCATTCCTTCTTTTGTAGACAACAAAATTGCTGATAAAATTGCCGACGGACTTTCTGACTTTTTTAAAGAAATAGAAGAAAATCCCCAGCATGAAGTAAGAGGACTGATTACACAGAAGATTCATGAATTCTCTGTTGATCTGAAAGAAGATCCGAAATGGGATGAAGAATTTAAAACCATTAAAAACGGACTTCTTAAAAATGATAAACTCGATGAATATTCTAACGACATATGGATTTCCATAAAAAAAACATTAATGAAAGAACTTCAGGAGGAAAATTCTGCACTGAAAAACTATCTTTCTAAAAACCTTAATGAGTTTGCACAGAATTTAAAAACCGACGAAAGCCTGCAGAACAAAATTGATCATTGGGTTCGGGTAACAGCTTATAAATACATTCTTAAAAACACCCATCAATTCGGGAACCTCATCAGTACCACTGTTGGGAACTGGCAGGGAAAAGAACTCAGTGAAAAGCTGGAACTGGAAGTTGGAAAGGACCTGCAGTTCATCCGTGTCAACGGAACACTGGTAGGAGGGCTTGTAGGGCTTATAATCTACACCATCGCCCATTTTTTCATTTAAAAAAACTAACACCACGATCATACTCAACCATGAAAAAAATTTTCACTGTATTCTTTTTCTTTTTTCTCACATCTGTACTCTGTCAGAAAGTGGAATTAAAGAAGGTCACAGATTCTTCACAAGTTTTCAAAGGGGATATTGCAGGGATTCCCATTACGATACAGCTGCATTTTGCAGGGATCGCTGACTGCAGTCTCTATCAGTATTTTGTAGACGGATGGTACTATTATGATAAGTATCAGAAGAAAATTCCGCTGACGGGAATTTACGATTATGGTAAACTGTCGCTGTATAACTTTGGCTCTCATCAAAAACCGAATTCGAAAAAACTGAAAGAAAAAATCACATCGCCACAAACTGTAGAAAAAGCAAATGAAATAATACAGTCCTTAAGCCCTAAAGAGTATATTATTTTTAATCAAAGTGATACCAGGGAAAACATAATCCACGGAAATTTTTATCTGGATAAAAAAGTGCAGCCGGCAAAGCTTTTTACCGGCAATGACATGATCTATCGCTACAATAATTATCTGATATTACCCCACCATAAAAATATTAATACCTTTGATTTTATTAATCAACACGGAGGAAATGAATTGATATCTTATACATCCGGCGAAACCGGAAACCGGGTACTGCTGTATTTCGAACATTCTTCAAACCTTAACGCATGCGGGAGATGCGGAGCCAGTGAAGGAGAAAAAGGCTACAGAGTTCTTTATTTTACCAAAGACTGGAATTATAAAAACTATGAAGAATTTCTGATAGAAAGCTGCCTGGAAAATATCTATGATACTGCCAAAACAAAATCAGGAGATCAACAAAAGCTGCAATACAAAATAAAGAAGTCCGACAGCACACCTGCTCATACACTTACAGTTGATATCAAAAATGCATCTGTGGTAAAGTCGAAATAAAAAAGAGAGTCCTTCAACTCTCTTTTATTTTTATCTCGGTAATCTGCCTGCTCTTTTCAAAAGCTCCTTATTGATTTCGCTGATCAGTTCCGGGCCTTCATAAATAAATCCGGTATATAGCTGAATCAGGCTCGCTCCCGCATCTAGCTTTTCCATTGCATCTTTTGCAGAATGTATTCCTCCTACTCCAATGATTGGGAACGCTCTGTTACTTTTATCAGAAAGATATTTGATCATTTTTGTACTTCTCTCACGGATAGGTTTTCCGCTCAACCCTCCGTTTCCAATCTGTTCTAAAACTTCCTTAGAGGTTTTTAAGCCTTCTCTGTTCACAGAAGTATTGGAGACTACAATACCATCAATTTTTGTTTCCGCAATCAGCTCAATGATTTCGTCCAGCTGATTGTTATTAAGGTCCGGTGCAATTTTCAGTAATATAGGCTTCTGTACAGATTTTGAGTGGTTTATTTTCTTCACTTCAGTAATCAGCTCCCTAAGATATTCCACATCTTCAAGCTTGGCGTGGCTTCCTACATTCGGACAGCTCACATTCAGTACAAAGTAATCCACATGAGGATGAAGACCTTCAAAACAGTCCAGATAATCCTGGGTATAATTTTCCGGGCTTGTATCTGTATTTTTTCCGATGTTTCCACCGATGATTATTTTTCCTTTGTTGGATTTCAGTTTTTCAATTGCTGCTTCAAGACCTTCATTGTTGAATCCCATTCTGTTGATAATCCCGCCATCCTCAATAAGGCGGAACAGTCTTTTTTTAGGATTTCCGGCCTGAGCTCTTGGAGTTACCGTCCCGATTTCTACAAAGCCGAAACCCAGATCTCCCAATTCATTAAATAACACTGCGTTTTTATCAAAACCGGCAGCCAATCCTACAGGATTTTTAAATTTTAATCCGAAAACTTCTCTTTCCAGACGTTTGTCTTCAACAGGTTTTGGGAAAAATAATCGAGTGAGAAATCCAAAATTCTTCAGCATTGAAAATGTAAAGTGATGAACATCTTCAGGATCGAATTTAAAAAGAATGGGCCGAATGAGCGATTTGTACATTGAAAAAAAGTTTTACAAAATTACTCATTTTAAAATTAATGCTCGATTGATGTATGATATTTTATCAAAATGTTTGATATATGGTATCTATTGAGACATCAAATAAAAGATCATTTTAAACACTGCGACCGCAAGGGTTCGATCATCCTGAAAACATATTTAAATTAAGAATATGCACCCAGATCAAATTTCAGGATATCCCCTACTCTTTTGAACTCTTCATCTATAGCGGCATTGACCGTAATTCTTTCGTTAGAGATGGGATGGTCAAAGATCAATTCATGGGCGTGGAGTGTCATTTTATTGATATCAAATGTCTGAAGCCACAGTTTATTCTGTTTATTGCAGCCGTGCTTTCTGCAGCCTAAAATAGGATGCAGGATGTGTTTAAAATGTTTTCTCAGCTGATGAAATCTTCCGGTTTCAGGAATGGCTTCTACCAAAGAATACCTTGAAGTCTGATGCTTTAAAAAGGGTAAGTCTATTTCGGAAGTCTGCAAACGGCGATAGTAGGTAACAGCATTTTGTCTGACTTCATTTTCATTCACCAAATCATAATCTATAGTCTCTTCTTCTTTTGTCCAGCCCCGAAGAATGGCCAAGTATTTCTTTTCCACTTCGCGTGATGCAAACTGTTCGCTCATGATTCTGAGGGTATCTTTATCTAAAGTAAACAGCAGAACCCCAGAAGTCTTCCGGTCTAACCGGTGTACAGGAAACACTTTTTGCCCGATCTGTTTCTTCAGCTCCTGAATGGCGTAGGTATCAGCTTCTCCGGCATAGAAAGATTTATGAACCAGTAATCCGCTGGGCTTATTGATGGCAATAAGATGTTCGTCACGATAAAGAATTTCTAACATGGAGCAAAAGTAGAGGTTTTTACTTATTCCTCAAACTTCAGGTGATCATTAAAAAATGGCAGCATTTGATTTTCTATTCTTCCGTTTTCCCTACTGACTTCGCTGCCATGCGTTCCTATGTATTCTTCCGCTTCGTGTTTGATCTTCAGCATTTCAAGGGTTTTGCTTAAGTTCATGCAGGTGACGGGAATGTGTTTCAATTCATCATTTCTTCCCCAGTCAAATTTTATGGCATGCAGTTTTTTTAGGTTTTTATATTGTGAAAATGGCAATTCGGAAGTAGAATTTTTCTTTAGTTCTTCGGCTGCTGAAGCATTTATATTCAGATTCTCTCCATCAAAAGAAAATGGAAGGTCTGCAAAAAAGGGCGGTTTATTTTCATTTCCACTGTATGCTCTTGCGATAGCGAAGATAATATTGGTTCTTGCATTTTCAGGTTTTGAAAGATCTTTGATCGCTGTGATATTTTTTACTTTTTTATACATATCAATTTCAGTCATTGCAAAATAGCGGGCATCCAGAATTCCGGGAGAAAGCGCATACACGGAAGAAAATACTTCAGGATGCAGAAAAGCATTTCTCAGCGCACCATTCCCACCCATTGAATGTCCGGCAATTCCCCGGCTGTCTTTATGGGCAATGGTTCTGTAATTTTTATCAATATGATTAACCAGCTCAATGGAAGTAAAATCTGACCAGTTTCCGGACGACTTTGAATTGGCATAAAAACTTCCTTTGAACACGGTACTTTCATCAGGCATCACGATGATAACAGGTTTTATTTTTTTCAAACTGATGGCACGGTCGATGATATGATTAATTTTATCATTCGCAACCAGCAGGCTGTCGCTCCAGAAAAAGCCATGCAGATAATAGATGACAGGATATCTTTTTGAGGATTTGTCATAATCCGGGGGAAGATAAACCGTTACCCTGCGTTTAGGATTTTCCCCTGCTTTGTTTTGTAGCGTTTCTGCAGTAATATAGGTAGTAACAACTTTCCCTTCGGGTATTTTCTGAGCCCAAATCCACTGGGTAAATGCTATAAACAGTATAACGATGAATGCTGATTTTTTCATGATATCATATTTGTAAATTCCAAATTTCGATAAATTGTCTCAAAATAAGACAATAATAAAGGAAATTTTATCTCTTGTTTTTTAGCCCTGATTGCAGCGGCATCCTTTTGCAAAGCAAAAGATACAGCGGAAAGCAGGTTCCCGGCTCCTAAATTACTGCATTATAAAAACTTCCATCTTCCCGCTTCTATCTTCCCACATTTTCACTATTTTTGCAGATCAGACGTTAAAAAATTATGGCAAAGCAAGAAGATGTTTTCAAGAAAGTGATTTCTCACGCTAAAGAATATGGTTTTATTTTCCCATCGAGTGAGATCTATGATGGTTTATCCGCTGTTTATGATTATGGACAGAACGGTGCCGAACTCAAAAATAATATCAAACAATATTGGTGGAAAGCGATGGTACAGCTTAACGAAAATATTGTCGGCATTGATTCGGCGATCCTTATGCACCCAACAACCTGGAAGGCATCAGGCCACGTAGACGCTTTCAACGATCCATTGATTGACAATAAAGATTCTAAAAAACGTTTCAGAGCAGACGTTTTGGTGGAAGATTACTGTGCTAAAATTGAAGATAAAGAGAATAAAGAGATCGAAAAAGCAGCGAAGAGATTCGGGGATGCTTTTGATAAAGATCAGTTTGTTGCAACGAATCCAAAAATCATAGAATACAGAGCAAAAAGAGAGGCTATTCTTTCAAGACTGGCAAAATCTCTGGAGAATGAAGACCTTGCTGATGTAAAAGCTTTGATTGAAGAGCTTGAAATTGCTGATCCTGATACAGGTTCTAAAAACTGGACGGAGGTAAGACAATTCAACCTGATGTTCGGAACCAAGCTGGGTGCTTCTGCTGATTCTGCAATGGATCTTTACCTTAGACCTGAAACAGCTCAGGGGATCTTCGTTAACTTCTTAAACGTACAGAAAACTTCCCGTCATAAACTTCCTTTCGGTATTGCACAGATTGGTAAGGCTTTCAGAAATGAAATTGTTGCAAGACAGTTTATCTTCAGAATGCGTGAATTTGAACAGATGGAAATGCAGTTCTTTGTTGCGCCGGGAACGGAACTTGAATTCTACGAGCAATGGAAGCAGAAACGTCTGAACTGGCACAGAGCTTTAGGTTTAGGAGATGAAAACTACAGATTCCATGATCATGAGAAATTGGCTCACTATGCGAATGCTGCCGCTGATATTGAATTTAATTTCCCATTCGGATTCAAAGAACTGGAAGGGATCCACTCAAGAACAGATTTCGACTTAAAAGCGCATGAGGAATTCTCCGGAAGAAAGCTTCAGTTCTTTGATCCTGAAAGAAACGAGAATTATGTTCCTTATGTAGTGGAAACTTCAGTAGGTTTAGACAGATTATTCCTTTCTATATTCTCTCATTGCTTAAGAGACGAAGTACTGGAAGATGGTTCAGAAAGAACTGTTCTTTCTTTACCTCCGGCATTAGCACCAATTAAAGCGGCTATTCTTCCATTGATGAAGAAAGACGGTTTAGCAGAATATGCAGAAAAGATCTTCAATGATCTGAAGTATGATTTCAACTTATTCTACGAGGAGAAAGATGCCATCGGAAAACGTTACAGAAGACAGGATGCCATTGGTACTCCATACTGTATCACGGTAGATCACGACTCTTTAACGGATCACACGGTAACCATCAGAGACAGAGACACGATGCAGCAGGAAAGAGTTCCTGTATCGGAGTTGAGAAGAATCATTGATGAGAAAACGAACTTCAGAAATTTACTTTCTAAAATATAGTTGAAAAGCCCTGGTTTCAGGGCTTTTTATCTTTTTACAATTTGGCAGCAATTATATTATAAAAAATATTATTTTAGCCGAACTTAAAAAAAACAAATGAGAAAATTTATTATTTCATCACTGGCTATGGCAGTGATCGCAAGCTGTAGTTCGTCAAATGACGAAATTTCTGAAAGCAACAACAACAATGGTAACGATGCTAATGTTCCCTATCTTCTAAAAAAAAGGACTATGGTCCAAAACGGACAATCATCTGTTACGGAATATAAATACAACGGAACTAAAATTACGGAATCCATTGCTGATAATTCAAAAACTATATATACTTATAATGGGGACTATATTGTAAAAACTGAAATGTATCAGAATGGCGTATTGAAAGTTACAAGAGAATTCACTTATTCTAACGGAAAGCTGATGTCTGAAAAAAAGACCGATACAAAACTTGGAACTTTAGTTTATACACAAAATTATCAATATCTAAGTGATAATCATGTTAAATTTAATGACTTCTATTCTGCGATCTATAATCCGACAACAGGAACTTTTACAGATATCAAATTTCATTCAAGGGAGGTCTATTTTAATACTAACGGAAATATAGCTACTTCCAACTATATAGATGAGGGAGCTACACACAATGTCACATACGTTTACGATACCAATAACCATCCCATGAAAAATGTAACAGGTTTTGTAAAAATGGCTATATTTGACGATATAGATGCAGAAAGTAATAAACTGGGATACAATAATCTTATCGATTTAAACGGATATTATACCGGTATTGACAATGAAACCCATAAAACCAATGGAGTTCATACATTAAACAGTGCTAATTATCCTACGAAATCAGTTATTACAGATACAAATTCTTCTTTCGGAACTTATTCTTACACCTATCTTTACGAATACAATAAGTAATCACAAATACTTATACCAATATTTAGCCTTGAGCTTTTTCAAGGCTTTTTTATTTTTCGCAACATATAGCTTAATTTATTACTTTTACCCCTCAAATTTTAACCATGAAAAAAATAACGCTAATGATGTTTGGGCTGATTCAGACCCTGGTATATTCCCAAACTCAGGACCTTACGACACTCGCTGCCGGAGATCATGTCGGAATGAATGCTCTATTCGATGATAAAGACAATCTTTACGGTTACGTCTCTCTGTATTCTTACGGAAAATCCGGTGATAAGACCAAGAAGTTTGAATATGTAATCCTGGACAAAAACCTAAATCCTGTTGCCAATAAGGAATTTGAAGGAGACATCACCGCTGCTTCTTATTTGGGATATGTAGATTTTAAAGGGCAGATTATTCTAAAGCCTTCTATGATGGATTATTCCCTTGTAAAAAGCAAAGAAGTTTTCACTCCTGTTTCTATGGTGATAGATCCTAAGACCAACTCTATTACCAGAAAACTCTATTATGACTATCTGGAAAACGGTACCTTCAAAGAAATCAACGAGCCTAAAAGCTGGAAAGAACAGCGAAAGGAAAACCGTGATGAGAAAAAGGAGAAAGGCTATAACTATGTTTCTGCTGTAGGAGAACTGAAAGAAGGCGGATATTTTGCTGTTGAATACAAAGATTACGGAAAGTACGAGAACAGCAACAGCCTCATCAGGTTTGATGAAAATAAAAAAGAAGTCTGGAGGTACAAATACAACACAGAAGGAAGTAAAAAGCTTTATACAACTTTATCTGTTCTGGAAAGAGACGAGAATTTCATGTACTGTATCATGAAAAAAGTCAATGACAGGCAGAAAACATTCAGTCTTCTGGTTCTTGATATGAAAACAGGAAAAGAAAAGTCCAACAAACCGGTTACAGGATTATCTGATGATACTATTGATAATATTGAATCTTTTTATTCCGGATACCGAAAAATGGATAATGATAAAACTTTTGATGATAAAGTAGTTCTTCTGGGAAGAAATTATGATGATTCCCAATCTGTAGGATTTGCAAGGATGATCGTCAATAAGTCTGATTTTTCAGTAGATACAAAAGCAATTAATTACGAACCCAACATTTCTGCTTTTCTTCCAAAACTCAATAGATTGGGAATGGTAGAAAGCGGCTATATGCTTCAGACCAAAGACATGTATTTTATGAACGATGGAAGTGTTGGTATTTTATCAGAAAAATATAAGCCGGAAGGCCAGTACTCTGCTCCAAAGACTACAGATCTTGTATATATTTATACCGATAAAGACTTCAAAGTAAAAAATGTTCAGGTTTTTGAAAAAGAAAAATCAAAATGGGTAAACAGTGATTATCTCTTTTCACAGTATCTCAATGGCGGAAAAGATGTAGTATTTTTCTACCGCGACTATCAAAAAGATGAAACTACCAAACAGAAAAGATGGAACCTGTTTATCAATACTATTATTGACGGCAAATTCAAACAGGAGATTATTCCCATATCTGAAAAAGACAATTATGCCGTAACTCCGTATGTAGGAAAAGAAGGCTACATTCTGCTTCGTGAATATAACGAAAAAGAAAAATTCAATAAGATCCGTTTGGAAAAATTAAATTACTAAAAACGAAAAAGAACCCCGGTATTTCATCAGGGTTCTTTTTTTATATTTTGACTAAAACCCGTCCCTATTGATATATAAGCTATTTATATCAAGATCAGTTTACTTTCGCTAGAGTCTCATTGGCCTGATAAAAGTCTGCAATATTCTTAATTTCATCAAGACTTAAGTTCCACATAAAATTAAGAAACTGCTGGTAGCTTTCACTCTGATTTTTGGGTTCTATCCTGTCCAGATAGCGGTTCAGATTATAGTTTTTTCTCGCTTCGTATATTTTGGAAAAGCATTTTCCCAGCCAGCTTTTGTAATACTTTTCTTCTTCTTCATCCTGCAAAAACTGCATGGCAGTATAAATTCCCAGTCCATAATCTTCAGAATGGAAATAATTGGGCAGAATTTCCATCCTAGCCGTTTTCTTTAAGGCAACAAACAAATCTGTAGGTTTTTCCGGATCTGCAGGAGTTTTAAGCTCTGCAAAAGTCTTTTTAAGCATTTCAATTCTTCTCGATATTTCAGGGTGAGAGGCGAGAGAGTCTTTGTTCAGCTTTTCTTTGTAAAAATTATAGTTATACAGGGAAAAATCTTCTTTTTTCATCCATTTCTCATTGAATGCCTGTTGGGGGAGATTAAATAGCTTTTTATAAGTTTCCACCTTCAGTGCTCTTGGCGAGATCGTATCAAAATCCTGAAGCCTCTGAAGAGCATTTACAAATTCTGCTTTCTTAAAATCACTGTTTTTAAAAATGGCATAGCCCAGCGAATCTGCCTGCATTTCACTTTGTCTTCTTTCCACCCCTTTTTTGTACACTCTATTTTTTAAAATATCGAAAGCTTTCTGATTCTGGCTATGGCTTCTGCTTGTTGTTGTAGATTTTATATTATCCACCACTACTTTATCCAGTTCATCCTGTTGAATGATTTTTAGAAAAGTTTTCAGGGAATGTTCTTCTATTTTATGTCCCAGTTCGTGAGCAATCACAGCTGCAATCTGTTCCTCATTGTTCAGCCAGCTGTACAGTCCCATATTGATTACAAAAGTGCCATCCGCAAGACAATAGGCATTGGGAGTATTATCTTTTGCGATCAGTATTTTCAGATCCTGGGGAACTTTAGGATTATTCTTTTTCAGACGTTGAATCATTGAGTGTATACTGGCTTCAAATTCAGATTTGAAGATAAAATCCTTATTCTTTACCTGCTTTTCAAAATCAGTTCCGAATTCTTTATAGATTTTAGACAATTCTGTACCTGTCTTCCCCGAATACTGTGATTTTAATCTTTTGACAGTGACTTCATTATTGCCTTCAAAATTTTTTAAAAATGCTTTTCTCTGAATATAATCTGCAGTATCAACAGGTTTATAAGTTTGGGCTATTGTTATCATCGAACATAGAAAATACCCCAATACAATCAATTTTTTGGTCATGTTTTCATCAAATAAGCGCAAAAATAACGTATTTGATGATTCATTGTGATTTTTATAGCCAAATTATTTTAAATTTGTTAAAGACCCCATTCATGAAAAAATGAAAATACTGAAGTATATGATAGGCGGAGCTGTAGCAGGTGCGGCTGCGGCCTATTTTCTGGGATATGATTATTTATTTAGTGGTATTTCCAAAACCTATCTTAAAGGCAAATCAAGTGCATACATTGATGACGGAACGCTTTTCCCCGGCAATCCTGTTGCTACAGAAGAACCCATACTTTGGGAAGAGGATCCTGATTACAATAAAAAAGAGTTACCTAAACATTTAGTTGAAAACTTACAACATTCCAGAACAGCAGCTTTTGTAGTGATCAGGAATGGGAAAATTCTTCATGAACAATATTGGAACGGCTATAACCAGCTCTCACAGACCAATTCTTTTTCTATGGCCAAAGCCGTTACGGTAATGCTTTTGGGGAAAGCACTTGAAGAAGGAATCATTCCGTCCATTGATGAAAAACTTTCAGATTTTTATTCTGAATTTAACAATAAGCCGTTCGGAAATGAGGTTACCCTTAAAAACCTGGCTCAAATGGAATCCGGTTTGGACTGGGATGAAAACTACAACAATCCGTTTCTTCCCAACGCTAAAGCTTATTATGGTAAAAGCCTTGTAAAAGCTGTATTTTCGAGAAAATTCAAGGAAAAGCCGGGCGTCAGATTCGAGTATCAGAGCGGATCTACGCAGCTTCTCGGATTTGCGCTTCGAAAAGCTCTTAATAAACCACTGGCGAGCTATTTATCAGAAAAATTCTGGGTTCCTCTGGGAATGGAGCAGAATGCTAAATGGAGTACAGATGATTATGGCGTGGAAAAAACCTATTGCTGTATCCATTCCAATGCAAGAGACTTTGCTAAGCTTGGGCAGTTATTTCTGAATGACGGAAAAGCCGGAGATCAGCAGATTCTCAATGCTGACTTCATAGAACAGATGAGAACTCCTACGGAAAAATCTGAAAACATCTATGGAATGGGACTTTGGATTAATCATGACAACCCGGTCAAGCATTATTATTTCCTTGGATTGCAGGGACAATATATTATTATGGTTCCTGAGCACAACATCGTTATCGTAAAAACAGGAAGCTATGCCAATAACCCTAAAAATGACAGAGGGAGACCTGATCAGGTAAAATTCCTTGTCAATGAAATTGTACCATTATTCCAATAAAAACCATGGGAAAACACAGTATAAATGTTGATGAATACATTGAAAAATCTCCGGATTTTGCAAAACCTATCTTAGAGTATCTTCGTGAAACCATTCATAAAGCCTGCCCTGATGCAGAAGAAGCCATCAAGTGGAAATTTCCTGCTTTTATGTATAAAGGAAAGATCCTCTGCTCAATCACGGCTTTCAAGCAATATTGCAGCCTGGGATTCTGGCTGCATCAGGAAATGAAAACTTTACAGGAAATAGAGACAACGGCTGAAAAAAGTTCCATGTTCAGTGTAGGAAAAATAACCCGTCCTGAAGATCTTCCCTCCCAACTTTTGCTGATAAAAGCTATTCAGGAAGCCATGGAGCTTACAGACATGGGAGTTACCATGAAAAAAGCACCTCCATCCACAATAGAAATGGATATTCCTGATTATTTTCAGTCGGCATTAAATGCCCGGCCCAAAGCAAAAGAAATTTTTGAAAAAGCTTCACCGTCTTTCAGAAAAGAGTATATTGCATGGGTTACCGAAGCCAAAACAGACGTTACCAGAAACAAGAGATTGGAACAGTCTCTGGAATGGATAGCCGAAGGTAAAGGCCGTAACTGGAAGTACCAGAAAAAATAAAAAAACACACGCAATGAAGAAAAAAATTATTCTCTTTTTCTTCCTTATTATTTCAATTTTTACCCTCGCTCAGTCGTTTGATTTTGAGGGACAGTACAAATATGCCCGTATGCTTTCCTCTAAAAATCCGGACAGCTCAGAAATTGTCCTGAATAAGATTATTGATTCTGCGAAGAGAAAAAATCTACCGGAGTTTCTTGCAAAAGCTTATTATTTAAAGTCATTCAACAGCTACTTAAGATCGGATGCAGAAAAGAGCCTTGATTTTGCAGACAAAGCACTTAAAACAGCCACGCAAAGCAATTACAGCATCGGTAAGGCATTAGCATACAGAATGCAGGGAACACAGTATGCAAAACTGGGACTGCTTAAAGAGTCTTCCACAAGTCTCCGAAATGCGTTAGCTGAAGTAAAACATAATAATACAGAGGAAGGACATGAGCTGAAAGGGATGATCTTCAATTCTTTTCTGATCCTACTCAATAAGAATCAGTACAAAGAAAAAGCATTCTATTCTAAAAGTGCCATCCAGGAATTTAAGAAGCTAAAAAACACAGCCAGGCGAAATGAACTGCTGATTTCCGCTTATACCAATATGGGATATAACTTGTCTGAGGTAAAAAAGTTCAAAGAAGCCAAATATTATTTCGTAAATGCCCTTTCACTGGCAGGAGAAAGCAACTACTATCTTAGGGCCAATATCCTTAATGATATCGGATTTTCTCTTTCAAAACAGAATAAGCCGGACAGCGCCGTTCTGTACTTTCAAAAATCTCTGGCAATTGTAGACCAATACGGATTTAATGAAAAAAAAATTGAGGTAACAAAAAATCTTGAAGAAGCATATGCCCAGCTTCACGATGAGCCTAATACCGAAAAGTATAAAATAGAAAATCTTACACTGAAAGACAGTATTGCTTACAACAAAGCCATGGCCGTCAACAAAACTTTATCCAAAAAAGAAGAAAATTTTCATCAGCAGCTTAATGAAAGCCACAGCATTTCAAAAGGGCTTATTATAGCCTGTATTGCTCTGACAATGGTTTTAGGGGCAGCGGTTTTCAATACCATCCGCCTCCGTAAAAAACATAAGGAAGCTGTTGCTAAAATTTACAGAGAAGGAATTTCTCCCGTGGTTTATGAGGAAGACCCACAGGAAACGTCTGAAGATATTCAGACCAAAAACTCCTCTACTCCGGCAGAAATCAAAATTTCACCTGAAGTAGAGGAAAACATACTAGAGGGATTAAAAATTTTTGAAGAAAACCTTGAGTTTAACAGCAAAAACATTTCTCGTTACAATCTTGCAAACACGCTGAATATCAACACAAAATATCTTTCAACGGTTATTAAGAAGCATAAAAAATTTAATTTCAACCAATACATTAACCACCTGAGGATCAATTACATTGTCAATCAGTTGAAAAATGAACCTCAATACAGAAAGTATAAGATCAATCATCTGGCTGAAATCACTGGATATTCATCTCACAGTGCCTTTTCTCTTGAATTCAAGAAGATTACAGGGCTGCATCCGTCTGCTTTTATTAAAACGCTGGATGAGATCTCCTGATTACTGCTCTGCTATGGTCAGATTATTATAACCTCCCGTGTTATTAAGCGAAAAATTCGCAACGTTTGAATTATTTAAATTAAACCAGATATAAGGCATGAGTCTCTGCCCTGCCGTCATATAGAATGATGCGGTACAGTTACTGCCTGCATCAATATTTCCTACACTGTTTGAGGACATGGTATTGGCACATTTCACGGTATTGACGATATTGGCAGCGGTTAATCCTGTTGTGTTATCATAAAGCTGCCAGATGGCCTCTATCTGAACAGGATTTAAAGGATCTGTCGTATAATTAATAGCCAGTGGAGCAAGATCTGTGGTGAAAGTAGCTACATAAATTCCGTTTCTGGGAGCTGTAAAAATTCCAGTTGCTGCATTAAAAGTAGTTCCGGAATTACTCTCAAATATTTTGCTCCAGTCTACCAGATAGTTACTGGCTCTGTTCTGTAGACCAGCTGTTACGGTTGGTGTAGAGGGAGCTGCCAGCTTTACGTTATTAGTCGTTTTGGCAGCAATCACAATCACTTTATTACCAGCCGGTTGTGCTGTAAGCAATGGAAGCCACTCATTTCCGTTGGAATATTCCACTCCGCTGTTATAACGCACTGCTCCTTCATCTGCTTCTGCTGCCGTAAGAGCAGACGTTCCAAAACCAATAGCTCCGTTTCCTGAATTTCTGGCATCCACTTTTACTGCCGGGGTTAAGGTTCCTGCTCCTATTTTTCCTGTGCTGCTCACGAGCACATCATTGGCCTGCTGAGCCGGAGTAAATGTTGGTCCTGATAAAGGATTATCTTTTTGCCCGTCAATATGCAGAATGCCTTGCGGGTTTGGGGTATTGATTCCAATCTGCGAAAATGCATATTGGAAGCTTAAAGTCATTACAATCAGTAAACAATTTTTTTTCATCATCTATTTTTTATAATCCGAAAATACTTAAAGAAGTAAGCGTGGGATCTGTGTCCAGTGATTTTGAGCTTCCCAGCTTTTGATTCAGGCTTACGGTAATATTGTCTCCCTGGTTCAGGTTAAAAATTCCGGAACAATTTCCCGCGACACGGTTTGCGATGGTATTATTTCCCGGGTAACTTCCTACACATTTAAATACCTTATTGGTTGCAGAAGACCCTGAATTAGTCTGAATCAGCGTTTCGTACCTTGAATCGTCCGAAATACTTCCAGAAGCCAGCGAAAAGGTAAATGATACAATGTATACCCCTGTCTTTGAAGCAGTAAAGGTTCCTGTACCCGCATTAAAACTGCTATTCACATCTGTTTTTTTGGTCCAGCCGGCAACCGCAGCCTGTACTCCATCACTGAAGCTTTGTGTAGAGGCATTTTCTGCATCCACAAAATCATTGGGAGCTTTATGAGCCAGCGTTATCCAGGACGTTCCGTTAGAATAGCTCAGATCCTGAGTTCCGGAATTATACCTCATCGCCCCAGGCTTTGCTGCCGAGGCAGATTGTGAGGTTCCGCCAATTCCAACTGCGTTTAAATGTTCCCCTGATCTTAAATCCAGTCTTGTTTTCGGAGATTTTGTTCCTATCCCTACATTTCCGGACGGGGTAATAACTACGTCATCATAATAACTGGAAGAAGCAGAAATAGTGGTATTTTTTTGTCCGTCTATATGTACTGTTGCTTCAGGAGAAGACATATTGATACCGATCTGTGCCTTCATCCCCATGCCAGAGCAAATAATCAGTATCAGTCCTAATTTCTTTTTCATATCAAATGTGTTATTGTTCTAAAATAGAGAGATTTACGAAGCCATATTCATTGCTTGCAGAGGATGTATCTGTCCTCAGACTCAGATTTCCATTATAAACAGACTGATAGATATAAGGCTGAAGAGTATCTCCTTTATTCAGCTGAACTCCGGCAACACAGGAACCTGCTACCTGTGCCTGTTTTGAAATATTGGAGTAAGATTTTACGCATTTTTTCACTGTGCTGTTTCCGTTCACAACATACCTTGCTTCTGAAAAATAGCCTGAAACAATTGGAATCCTTACAAAATCGTACGTAAAAGAAACAAGATATACGCCGGTTCGTGGAGCTGTAAAAATACCTGTACCGGGGGTAAAATTACCTGTTGGATCGGAAACCTCCGTCCATCCGGCAATACCTGTAGAAACCTGGTAAGGAATTTTTACAGCAAAATTGGCTGCCTGAAGGCTGGCTGCCACTACAGCTTTTGTAGGTGAAGAAATAAGGTCCTGCCATACCACACCGTCAGAATACTGCATTTTTCCACCATTCAGCGGATTATACCTTACAGCGCCTCCACCTGCTGCTGCTGCCGTTTGAATAGTCTCCCCTATTCCGATTGAATTGTCGGAATTGGCTGCTGAACGTGTATCGATCTTAACGGCTGGTGTTATAGTTCCTACCCCTATTTCTCCGGCAGAAGTAATAGCAACATCATTGCCTGTTTGAGTAGAGGATGGCAGCCCGGATGAGGGATTATCTTTGCCCCCATCCACATGGAAAGCGGCCTGAGGATTTGAGGTGTTAATACCTACCTGAGCTTTTGAATAGCTTATGGTAAAGCATAAAGGAATGAGCATTCCCTTCATCAAAATACTTAGATTTTTCATGTAATTTGTGGTTTTTAAATCGTGTGCAATTCTTGGCCAAAGATAAATGTAAAATCACCTTTCCTACAATAGTTCCATGGAAGGCGAAAACACATAATACATTGAAAATAAACGAAATAACACTTTATTTTACATTATCAAAATACGGAATTTTATCATTTAAAATAAAACAGGAACTCTTTTCCGTTAGAAATTTTTAAAGAATTTATTTTTTTGAAGAAAAATTTCAGCCTTAACATTTGCTATTGTTAATTAATTCGGTGTCTTGGCAGTCCAATCTCATGGGCCTGTGGGTAAGGCTTCCTATGAGTCATACTTACATCTTCCTTAATCTGCCGATGAATATCATATTGTTTTTCTTTATCATAAGAATATCGAGGGTCAGGAATCATCGGCATCTTTGCCATTTTATGAACGGTAATCGTCGGAAAATGATAATCTACTTCTACCATTCCTAACAGCAGATAACATCCCCCTCCCTGAAAATCATATTGCTTCAGACTGTCCGGAAAATGTGCCGTGTCAAAATAATCTCCGTTGACATCGATCCAGGTTCCGAAATACATTTCTCCTTTCTTTGTGGGAACGTGTTTTCTGGCAATAAGATACGCGAGCATTTTCACCTGTTTTTTATGAAATTTCAATAAATCTTTTACCAATACAGAACCCCTGTATTGGGTCTGTAACAGATCAAACGGGCTGCACGAAACCGGAAAACCAATCAACTCAATTTCATCAAACGCATCTTCAAAATTTTCTCTTTTTAGTTCGGGAAGCTTAAACTCCTGAGCCGGTTCTTCGATCAACATTAAACCTCTATTTTCAGGTTTAAAATTCACCAATAATATTCTTGCCTCTACAAGAAGCTCATTTTTAGGTTTTCCTGTAAAACCGAATGCTCCTATAAAAATCAAAATCTGAATTGTTTCAATACCAATCGGAACACGTTTAATAAAATCTTCCAATGATTTATAATTTCCGTTTCTATGCCGTTCCTCAACAATTCCGTGGGCGATTCTTGTCTCTAGTCCTTCCAAAAACATGAATCCTAAAAAGATATCCTTTCCCTTTAATGTAGCCTTGAATTCACTAGAATTTACACAAGGAACCCGAACATTTCCACCAGACATTTTTGCTTCATGAATATAGACTTCGGTCCGGTAAAATCCTCCCTGATTGTTGATCACAGAAACCATGAATTCCAGTGGGTAATACACCTTCAGATATAAACTCTGATAGCTTTCCACTGCATATGAAGCTGAATGCGCTTTACAGAAAGAATACCCTGCAAAGGACTTAATCTGGCGAAACGCTTCAGCAGTAAGTGCTTCTGAATGCCCCTGCTTTCTGCAGGACTTGAAAAAATTGACTTTTACTTCATTCAATTTTTCAATGGACCGTTCTTTTCCGCTCATCGCTCTTCGGAGAATATCACCATCAGCATGGGCAAGCCCGCCAAAATACTGTGCAATTTTGATCACATCTTCCTGATACACCATGATCCCGTATGTTTCTTTTAAATGCTCTTCGAATACGGAATGAAAATACTCAAACTGATCCGGGTGGTTGTGCCTGAAAATATATTCCCGCATCATACCGCTCTGTGCCACTCCCGGTCTGATAATGGAGGAAGCAGCAACCAATATTCTGTAATTGTCGCACTTTAATCTTCTTAAAAGTCCGCGCATTGCAGGAGATTCTATATAAAAACATCCTATTGTTCTTCCTACAGCCAGATATTCATTAGCTTTTTTTTCATCTTTGGAAATGCTTGTATTGCGGATATCAACATCAATTCCTCTTGTTTTTCTGATGAGATCTACCGTATCTTTTATCGTTCCAAGTCCTCTTTGAGACAGAATATCGAGTTTTTCCAATTTAATATCTTCTGCTACATTCATATCGAATTGCACAATCGGAAATCCCTTCGGCGGCATTTCAAGGGCAGAATAATTTGTAATGGGTTCTTCAGAAATCAAAATTCCACAGGCGTGCATGCTTCTTTGATTGGGAAATCTTTCCATCAGCCTGACGTATTTGTGGATGGTTTGAACAACAGAATTCGTTTCCTGAACTTCCATTGGCTTTTTCGTCAGTTCATCCAGTTCATCTTTCGGCAGCCCAAAAGCTTTTCCCACTTCTCTGAATCTGGATTTGTATTTGAATTCAACGTTTGTTCCGCAAAAAGCAACGTGATCTTTTCCGTAACGGTTAAAAATATATTCCAGAATTGTATCCCGGTTTTGCCAGCTCCAGTCGATATCAAAATCCGGAGGGCTTTTCCTGTCAAGGTTGAGAAATCTTTCAAAATAAAGATCGAGTTCCAGAGGACATATATCGGTAATTCCGATACAATAACTGACAATAGAATTAGCTCCGCTTCCACGCCCTACATGCATAAACCCCATTCTGTTGCTGTATCGTACAATATCCCAGGTAATGAGAAAGTAAGAACAGAAGTTGAGCTCGTCAATTACTTTCAGCTCTTTTTCTACTCTTATTTTTGCAATTTCATGGTTTTTACCGTATTGCTTTTCCAATCCTAAGTAGGCTAATCTTCTCAAAAGCTTTACATCAGATTCTTTAGACTTCGTATAGTATTGTTTGTTCTTAACTTTTTCAAGATCAAATTCAAAACGGCAGGCTTCCAGCAAATTCCGGGTATTTTTTATAATATCAGGATACCTTTGAAAAGCCCTGATGATCACATCTTCGGATTTAAAATATTCTGTCTTCCTGCAAACATCCTGTTCATTCAGTTTCGACAATAAAGTATTATGGTCAATAGCCCTTAATATCTTATGAAGATTATATTCTTTTTTAGTGCTGAATGTAATTGGGTGAAGAACTGCCATTTTTGGAATCAGCTTTGCCAATTCGGGACGGATCAATAGGTTCAGTTCTTCCTCCCGGACTCCAATAAACTCATTATCTTTTAGCTTTAAAGGAATATTATCTATCGGATAAACAATAAAAACATTTTTAAATACAGGAGCAGTTTCAGGAAGTTCACCTCCATGGCAATTGTGGTCTGTCAGCATCTTATTGACTTCACCTATTCCGGAGAACTCTTTTGCCACCGCAATATAAAGCAGCCTGTTTTCTTTTCTGATCTCAATTCCTGCGATAGGTTTAATTCCTACATTTTCACATTCTTTCTTAAAATCATAAATAGCGGTAACGGTATTGATATCTGTTAATACCAGTTCTCTAATACCCAACGCATAGGCCTGCTGTACCAATTCTTTTACCGATAAGGTACCGTAACGAAGACTGTTGAAAGAATGACAGTTAAGAAACATGATAGAAAGCTTTGTACGTTATTTTCCAAAATTAAAACCTGATGCCCTGCCGACTGCACCGGCGCCAAACCGGTTCTTCAGATAATCCATTGTCTGGTATAAGCTCATCTGTTCTTCGGTATCTTCAAACAGATTCATCTGATGATTACCATGCACGAGCCCTGTAAACCGTAATCCAACCAACCTCAGCCTCATTCTTCTTGTGTATGCCTGATTAAAAAGTTCCAGTGCCACTCTCGAAAGGGTGTGATCTGCTGAAGTATAAGCTACTTTATGCTGCTTGGTTTCTGTATCGAAATTGGCATAACGGATTTTCACTACCACGGTTGAGGTCAGCCATTTTTCCTGTCTCAATTGATAGGCCAGCTGCTCTGCCATTCCCGATATCAGCCGTTTTAATTCAATCATATCCATCGTATCGTTGGTAAAAGTTCTCTCGGTTGAGATAGACTTTCTTTCAGAATAAGGAATTACAGGATTTTCATCAATTCCATTGGCCTTTTTCCAAAGTTCTTTCCCGTTGACTCCAATCATTTGCTGCAAAACTAAAACAGGCATTTCGGACAACGTCTGAATGGTCCGTATTCCTATTCTTGACAGTAACTGAAAAGTCTTATCCCCAACCATTGGAATTTTTTTGATGGATAAAGGATTTAAAAAGGGCTGCACTTCCAATTCTTTGATCTGCATTCTTCCCACAGGTTTAGCTTCTCCAGTTCCAATTTTTGAAACGGTCTTGTTTCCTGACAGGGCAAAGCTTATCGGAAGCCCCGTCTCCTTCGTAATGGTCTCGGCAATTTCTTGGGTCCATTGGTAACAGCCAAAAAATTTATCCATTCCTGATAAATCCAGATAAAATTCATCAATACTTGCTTTCTCCATCACCGGAACTTTCTCCTGAATAATTTCGCTTACAGTATGTGATAAATTGGAATACATTTCATGATCACCTCTAATAACTTTTGCATCAGGACAAAGCCTTAATGCCATACGAATAGGCATTGCAGAACGAACCCCAAATTTTCTGGCTTCATAGGAACATGAGGCTACCACTCCACGGTCTCCTCCTCCTATAATTAAGGGAATACCTTGAAGCTGCGAGTTATTGCGTCTCTCGCAGGATACAAAAAATGTATCAAGATCCATATGTACAATTGCCCGATTCACGATACAAAATTAGAGACTATTTGTCCCAAAATTATTATATTTGCTGGTACAATTTGTCCCAATGTCAATTTTTGCAGATAACATAAGGTTTTTGAGAGGTAAACGAGGTTTATCCCAACATGCTTTTGCCAATGATATTCTTATCATCAGCAGAGACCGATACTCTAAATATGAAAGTGGCCGTTCAGAGGCTCCCTACGAGGTATTAATAAAGATTTCAAAGTACTTCAATATAAGTATTGATCTACTTCTTACTGTTGATATCCGGAAGTATCCATTGGAAGATATTCTTAAGCTTCCCGATAATCGAATTGTTTTGCCTGTTGTTGTAGACCAATTAGGAAACAACAGCATCGAAATCGTTCCGCAAAAAGCATCAATGGGTTATTTATCCGGCTACAGTGATCCTGAATACATTGAAAATTTACAGAGAATCACACTGCCTTTCCTGACCAATGGAAAGTACAGAGCTTTTCCTGCGCAAGGAGACTCAATGCCGCCTTTTAAAGACGGCTCCTATATTATCGGAAAATATGTTGAAAATATTAATGAATTGAAACCGGGTAATAGTTATGTTTTTGTTACGCTGAATGATGGCATTTCTTACAAAAGGTTGATCTCTGGTAATAAAAAATCAATAACTGTTTCTGCTGATAATTCATTTTATAAGCCTTATGACATTCCTTTTGAAGAAATTGTAGAAGTATGGCAATATGCCTCGGGAATCTTTCCTGAAGATTTTGAGCCTAAAATTGTTGACAACTCTAATATACAGCATATACTTTTAGAGCTAAGACGGGATGTTACGGAAATAAACAAAAAACTGTTTCAGTAACTTATTTATTATTTTTAGTAAAATCCGAATAAAACACGACATGTTTTGTCGCATTGGCATGTTAATTTTGTTGTCAAAAACACTAATTAAGACAAAGATTAAATCATTTTCAACCGTTCTTCCTCAAGATCCAGCTGATAAAGTTGATGGCGGATAATTTCTTCATTAATGGCTATATCTTTATTCAGTTCTGAAAGAAACTGTCTCTGGCTTTCCAGCATTTCAAAAAAGATATCTTTTGTTTTTTCATTCATCCATTCTGCATCTTTAGCCTGTATTTTTTCTTCCCAGTGTTTCAGCATTCTTTCTAATCCGGCGTGGCCATTCAGTTCATTTTCATGTTTATCTTTAAGAAAATGATAAACGTGCTGTTTCAGTTTATGTTTTATTTCATCTCTTACTTTTTTATCTTTCTCATCATCTGCAAAGTCATCAAATACATGTCCATATTTTATCAGGTAGGGTAACGTGAGTCCCTGTACGAGCAATGTTAAGAGGATCACAACGAAAGTAATAAAGAGGATAAGGTTTCTGTTCGGAAAAGGAAGCCCATTTTCAAGAGTAATAGGAATGGCCAATGCCGCAGCTAATGAAACCACCCCTCTCATTCCCGTCCATCCCAATATAAGAGGCATCAGCCAACGTCTTCTGGTGGAAGAAGCGCGGGGCGCTACACTTGGCCGGAAAATCAGCGTAGCCAGCATTGCCGCATAAGAGCTTATAATTCTGGCAGCAATTAAAATTCCTGTCACGAATACGCCATATTGAATGGCTGTACCCAAAGGAATTCCTTCCCATCGCAGCCCTCCAACAATTTCAGGAAGCTCAAGGCCTATAATTAAGAATACAATACCGTTCAATATGAATACAAAACTCTGCCATACACTATATCCCATGATACGGCTGGTACTGTTTAAAAATATTAATCGCTTGCCTGACATATACAGCCCTCCGCCAACAACAGCTAAAACACCGGAAGCATGAAACTGTTCTGCAATCCAATACATGAGATAAGGCTCAATAATAGTAAGGGCAATATCTGAAGCTGCTTCCGTAGGAAGTCTTTTATGAACCTGTACAAAGATCCATGCCAGTATTAATCCGATTCCTGCACCTCCTATGATCATCCATAAAAAATCAAGCGAAGCTTCCTGCCATATAAATTGTCCGGTTCCTACTGCAACCAGGGCAAACCTGAAAATAATGAGTGAAGAAGCATCATTCAGAAGACTTTCTCCTTCCAGAATAGCAGATGTACTGGATGGTATTTTTACAAACTTCATGATGGCTCCGGTACTTACCGCATCAGGCGGAGACACAATTCCTCCCAGCAAAAACCCAAGCGCAAGGGTAAATCCGGGAATAAAGTAATTAGCCGTTACCGCTACTGCCAACGCAGTAAAAAAGACTACCAAAAAGGCAAAACTTCCGATAATACGCCACCATTTTTTCATTTCTTTGAAGGAAATAGACCAGGCAGCTTCGAATAAAAGAGGAGGTAAAAATATAAAAAAGATAAGATCCGGATTGATTTTTACTACCGGAAGCCCCGGTACAAAACTAACGAGAAGCCCAAATACAACAAGCAGAATCGGGTAGGCAATTTTTAATTTGGTCGCCCACATATTGAGCAGCACGATGGCTGCGACCATAGCAAGTAAAAAGGGTAAGATGGTATGCATTTGATATTGTGTTTTTCTGCACCATATTTACTAATTCTATTTTTCAAAAGCAATTTTTTTCTCACTTTTTATATTTTAAGATGACAAATCTTTTGATCGATCCTGTTTACGGTTCAGGATGAATGTTTTGGAATTTTTAAACAAAATTCAAATAAAATACGTCAAGTTTCGTCGCTTCCGCGCTATACTTTTGTTCTACAAGAAAATACAAAATATGGACAAAGTAACCTTAGAACGGATTCAAAAACTTCACCCGTTGGTAAGAGATGAAGTAAAGCAAATTATAACCGAATGTGATGAAGCACTCACCGGAAGAGCCAAAATCAGGATTACACAGGGCCTAAGATCTTTTGAAGAACAGGAAAAGCTGTATGCAATCGGAAGAATTACTTCAGGAAAGAAGGTAACTAATGCAAAGGCTGGGCAAAGTATCCACAATTATGGTCTTGCTGTAGACATATGCCTGATCATTGACGGAAAAACGGCAAGCTGGGATACCGCAAAAGACTGGGATAATGATAAAGTTGCAGACTGGTATGAGTGTGTAAAAATTTTTGCCCGCCATGGCTGGGATTGGGGTGGAAACTGGAAGACATTTAAGGATCTTCCCCACTTCGAAAAAAAGAATATTCCATCTAAAAAAGGTCCCGTAAAAACCAGTTGGAGAGCGCTTTTGAAGATGCCAAGAGACAAGCAGAATTACGTTATTTTTTAGTATCATTTATCTGAAATTAAATATAATACGACACGTTCTGTCGCTTCCCCGGCCTACCTTTGCTTTATAAGAAAACAACGAAAAAAGCAATGAAATCTCAGTATAGAATCTCAGCATTTCTGGAAAAAAAATATGGATTCTGTAGATTAAGATTGCATGTGTCCTTTTAACAAACCATTAAAAATATCACATGAAAAAGACAACCATTCTTTCTTTGGACGGAGGTGGAATAAGGGGAATCATTACCTGCATTATTCTGCGTTACATAGAAGAACAGCTTCAGTATTATGATAAACCGACTGCCAAGCTCGGAGATTATTTTGATCTGGTAGCGGGCAGCAGCACCGGAGGTCTGATTGCTTCTATTATTTTATGTCCCGATGAAACCCGAAAAGCAAAATATTCTATCCAGAAGGGGTTGGAATTATATGCTGAGAAGGGTGGCGATATTTTCCAGGTTTCTTTTTGGGAAAAACTGGTCAATCCATTCGGATTATTGAATGAAAAAATTCCACAGGAATCGCTTGAAAAAAACCTGAACGACTTTTTTGGAAACTTAGAGTTAAAAGAATTAATAAAACCATGTTTAATAACAAGTTATGATATCGAGAACAGAAGAGCAAAGCTTTTCAACTCTTGGAAAGCGCACCTCAGCACAGATAATTTCTTTGTAAAGGATATCTGCAGAGCGACTTCGGCAGCTCCTACTTATTTCAGCCCTGTGCAGATCAAATCCATGTACGGACAGATCTTCAGCCTGATTGACGGCGGTATGTTTGCAAATAATCCTGCTCTTTGCGCTTATGCAGAAGCAAGAAAAATTCCTTTCGCAGAGGTTTTAAAAAACCATCAGAAAGCCAACCACCCAACTGTAAATGACATGATCGTAATATCTATCGGAACAGGAATTGAAGCAAGACCTTATCCTTTTAAAAGGCTTGAAAAAGCAGGAAAAATTGGTTGGGTGAGCCCTATTATTGACATTTTAATGTCTGCCAATGCAGAAACCGTAGATTATCAGCTGGAACAGATGTTTCAAACGCTGGGACTTAGAAATCAGAAGAATTATTACCGCCTGAATCCTTCACTAAAAAATGCTTCTCCAGCAATGGATAACGTGAGAAGATCTAATATTGAAAACCTGATACAGGCCGGATTGAGCTATATTGATGACAACAGAGAAACTTTGAACCAAATCGTTCAGAAACTCATCAAAAATAAAATATAAGCTTTTTACCTTATAAACACTCCATATAAGCTTTAGCAATTATATTTTAAAAATCAGAAAAATATTTTTTAACACGTCAAGTTTTGTCGTTCTCTGCTACTACCTTTGGAGTATCAAAAAAGACACAAACAACAATCCTTAAAAACTTTTAAAAACCCTTTGAATTCAACATTCACCTATGCTGAACAGCTTGAAATATGTTCAAAATATAACCAACACCTTACAACACAAAACATGGAAGCACCCAATCACAACAACAATATACTCTTCGATGAAGACCTCTACACCATAGAATGGAGCGACATCGAAAATGCAGAGATGGATTATGAAAACTATCTCAATGACATTGAAAACTTCTTCAGAGAAGACTTTGAAGAAGGAATACTTGAAGAAGATACTTTTTAAATAAAATCTAAAAACACGACAAGTTCTGACGCTGTCCGCCATTACCTTTGAAAACTCTATAATACACGCACAGCAATCTCATTAAATAATCTCAACACCTTTGAATTCACCATTCACAAAAATGCTGGACAGCCAGAACTATGTCTGAAAATATAAGACAAAAGTGACATTCTCCACTACAAAAGAGGATACAACAATCAATTTATTAACCAACAAATCACACAAAGTTTTATGAAAACAAAAGAAGAATTAAAACTCTATTTCGAAAATGGAGATATCCCAAAGCAGGAAGACTTTTGGGAATGGCAGAACTCGTACTGGCATAAGAGTGAAAAACTTCCCAACAGTTCTCTTGAAGTATCTGTATATGAGGAGTTCATCTTTTCTCCAATAGATAATACAGAAATCATCGGGTCTGACTCCGTTATGGCCTTTCCTGAAGGAGTAAAAGTCATTGGAGGGTTTTCCTTTACACTCCCAACCAAACGTATATCAAAAATTATACTTCCAAAATCTCTAGAAAGAATAAAAAACAAAGCGTTTGGTGGACAATATCTGAAAGGAACGTTAACAATTCCCGGATCATGTAAAGTAGTTGAAGCAAATGCCTTCTCAAGTACTTCTGCTAATTTATCAAAATTAGTATTAGAAAATGGTATAGAAACTATTGAAGAAGCTGCTTTTCAGCTGACTACCAGCAAGGACTTAACAGATCTTTATATTCCTAAATCTGTAAAATCTGTAGGGCAAAATGCATTCAATATTCCATCCTTAAAGACTGTTTCTGTAAAGCAAGGTTTAGATATCAGTAATGCCGGTATTCCAGCGACAGCAACTATTTTATACTATGCAGACATCTAACAATTAATACTATGAAAACAAAAGAAGAATTAAAGCTCTATTTTGAAAATGGAGATATCCCAAGACAGGAAGACTTTTGGGAATGGCAGAACTCGTACTGGCATAAGGATGAAAAAATTACCCAAAACTCTATTGAAAGCATTGAAAAAGTAGTACCATTTTTTACGAATGACAATGAACTTCTTGGTTCAGCATTAGTAATTACCATTCCATCCAATACAAAAAAAATTATTAATGGATCTTATACCTTTTCAGGAATGTCTTACCAGATTGTGAAAGTAAATTTCAATGAAGGACTTGAAGTGATTGGCTCTTCTGCTTTTAATCAGCAAAACATTAAAAGAGTCCGAACACCCTCAACCCTTAAGGTTATTGAAACTAATGCTTTTGCTTATCAAGCCAATATGGTTAATGGATCTGATTCAATAGAAGAGATTATTTTAAATGAGGGTTTGGTTAGTATTGGAGATTATGCTTTTAACTGCCCCAGAGCAACGGTTATAGAAACTCTCCATATCCCAGATTCAGTAAAAACGGTGGGCCAAAGTTCATTTTCTCTTCCTTCTCTTAAGAATGTTTCAGCGCCTGAAGGATTAGATCTAAGTAAGGCTGGCATTCCTTCAACAGCTACAATCACCTATAGATAACTTAACAACATGAAAACAAAAGAAGAATTAAAGCTCTATTTTGAAAATGGAGATGTCCCAAGACAGGAAGATTTTTGGGAATGGCAGAATTCGTACTGGCATAAAGACGAAAAAATTGATATGCAAAAAGTTTCCGGACTGGAGAATGGTACATTCAATATCCTATATGCAGAAATGGATGCTGATAAAAATGCTTCAATAGACTTTTTTACAAAAAGAAAATTAATCATACCTCCCGGAACTTTAAGAATCCCAAAAAACTTTACAATGGGTGTAATGATCACCGATATACAAATACCTCAAGGCATCGTAAGTATTGGAGAGAACGCTTTTTCAAGCTCACAGATTAAATCTATTACGATCCCAGATAGCGTTACGGAAATTCATATGATGGCATTTGCAAGTAATAAGCTAAACTCACTTCAGCTTCCTGAGAATCTATCGGTACTTGGCTACGCTGCATTTGCAGGTAATGAAATTTCGGATTTATCACTTCCAAAGAATCTTAAGGTGATTGAACAATCTACATTCAGTTCTAATAAAATTACTGCTGTAGACATCCCAGATAGCGTCACTGAAATTCAGAGCTATGCATTTTCATCCAATAAATTAAGCTCACTTCAGCTTCCTGAAAATCTATCTGAGATTGGTGACGGTGCATTTTCAAGTAATGAAATTTCAAATTTATTACTTCCAAAGACACTTAAAACCCTTGGACAGTCTGTATTCGGCTCTAATAAACTTACTACTGTAGTAATACCTGATAGTGTTACAGAAATCAAAAGTTATGCATTTGCAAATAATCTTATTACATCTTTACAGATTCCCAACAGTGTGCTTAATATAGATCCTTACGCGTTTCTTGATAATAGACTGACAGAAGTTGTATTAGGAGAAAACACAAAGTATTATTCATATTCTTTTGATGCTGGAGTTCAGGTAACCGGAGGGCAACTTATCAATTAAAATTTTTACCAAAATGAAAACAAAACAAGAATTAAAAAAATATTTCGAAAACGGAGATATTCCCATCCAGGAAGAATTCTGGGAGTGGCAGGAGTCTTACTGGCATAAGGATGAAAAACTACCTTTAGAAAAGATAGATTATGATTTTTCTAAAAAAGCAGATGTAAATGCGTCCAACTTAAGCCCACAAGATGTTCAGCTTTGGAAAAACAAAATTGAAACTCCTACATCTATCCAGGCTCCACAATTGAACGGAAATATTTTAACCGTATTTTATACAGGAGAAAATGGTGTTCAACAGAGTAAATCTGTGGATTTAGGAACTTTAGCTACCAATAATATTCATATTGACAAGGCAGAATACGATGCAGCTCAAAATATTATCACAATTACCCAAAGTGATGGATCTGCATTTCATATTAACCTTTCAGAATTCAGTATTATTCCTACTACCAATGCTGATGGAAGCGTAACATTAGCCCAGGAAGGTCAGGATAAAGTAGTTCTGAAAAAAGTAGCACTCACAGGCAGCTACAATGATCTCTCAGATAAACCTTCTTATACCGGTAATGATAAATTACAAGATGTTATTAACAGAGGAAACGGAACAAACAATCCTATCATTTTCCAACCCAGCGAAGGCAGAGCTGGTGAAATCAATTTCAGTTCCAAAACCTATTCCTTATGGTTTGGAAACATGAACCCAGACCATACCGGAACCTATGGAGTTGGAATCGGATATAATGCTCTTCCCAAATTAACAACCGGGCAAAGTGATATTGCTATCGGAGGTTTTGCCGGTGCTAATTTAACAACCGGAGACTGGAACACTATGGTAGGCGTAAACAGTGGTTCTCTTTTAACAACTGGAAGTTATAACGTAATGGTTGGAACTGAAGCTGGTAAAAATTCAACAACAGCTTTAGGATGTACCTATGTTGGAGACGAAGCTGGTGTTAAAAATATCGATGGAAAATACAATACCACTTTAGGAATAGGATCCGGCTACTGGCTAACTCATGGAGTTCAAAACACATTTCTTGGAGCTTTTGCAGGCCAGAATTATGGAAAAGTTACCTCTTCAGGAGCATGGGGTTCAAATACCTTCATCGGATACAATGCAGCATCAACTACTCATGCAATGGGTGTTTGGGGAGATAACAACGTGGTTATAGGCTGTAATGCTCCATTAGGAGGATCCACTTTCAATAAGTTAGTTATTGAATCCAATCCTGTAGCAAGACGTCATGATTTTGTTACGCCTTTAATTGGTGGAGATTTTGCCGCAAGAACACTGGATTTTGACGCTGTTGTTTCAGCAAAAAGAACTCCTTTGGCAGATAATACATATACAAAAGTAGCTGTTCTGAATACCAATAATGTATTTGGGTATAAAAACCTGTCAGATTTCACCAATTTTATTCCGCTTACCGGGACACAACAGGATAATCCTTTAACCGGAGCTATTGAATACAAGGGAAGTGATACAACAGGTATTAATTCATTCGGATTTCATAGTAGCCATTCTACTACTGATAAAGCAGGTTTCGACATTGAGGACGACGGTGCACTAACTCCATATATCTACTGGATGGGGGGACAAAATATAAAAACAGCACTAAGAGTTTACTATGATGATGTTACAGTATTTTCAAACAGTCCTACTTTCTCCGGTTTAAAAGGAGGAAATTATTACGGAGAATTTTATCAAGATGTAAGTTACATCCAGAAACAGTATGCAGACAAGCAGCATTCTTATACCACCAAAGAAGAGCTAACAGGCGGGAAATGGATCAATGGTAAACCAGTTTACAAAAAAACGTTGTTTTTGGACCAGATCCCTAGAACGGGCCAAATTGAGCTGAAAGCTGAATTCCCAGACATCGACACTATTATTTCCAATGAAATGTTTACAGAATGGGATGATATGAAAACTGCATTTGCGGGAAATCAATGGCGATCAAAGGCCTTCATTACCGTCGAAAGAGAAATGGCTACCATTGAACTATTGAATGTACCAGATTATAACTATTCCCTTATTAACTCATTTACTCTAACTCTTGAGTACACCAAAAAATAAACAAAATGCCAACAACTAATACATCAACAAAAAAATCTGCATTTACTGTAGGAAAATCCTTAGTAGGAGAAGGAATTATTAACTATAAAGAAACAAATTCTATGAGCTCAACAAATAATGCATCACAATCTCTTTTCAGATTTGTAAGTCTGAGAAACCCGCAATTAACAGAAACTAAAGACAAAAATTTAGGATTCATCCATAGACCTAAAGGCGTTGCAGGTGCTTTTGACACTGCAGTTACAAACAGACCTGCCAAAACCCTAAAATTTGCAGCAATGAAAAGAGCTGCAGGAGAATTTAACAATGTAGGATTCGAAACCGAAAAGAAAATTGAAGAAGGAGCATTCAAAGATCTTCTTATTATCGGAAGAAAACTTTCGAAAAAAGAAACATTAGACAGTAGTGACTGGACTTTCGTTACAGAATATTACAAGACCCTTATCAATATCAACAGACAGCTTAACACAGAAGGAATTGCCACATTTACACTCCTTTGGAACAACTTTATTTATCAAGTCGTTACACAAGGTGATTTCTATATTAAAGAAGCAATCAGTCATATTCTAATGGCTATCCAGCTTGGTTTTGCAAGCAATCAGGATCTTACTAACGAGGAGATCATCAAAATTAATGGTGAGAAGCCATTAGAAAAAGCATTGGATGGAAAGATCGTATTACCAACTAATTTATTTTCAGAAGATTATTCGGAAACACCTTTTTCAACAACCGCCAGAGCATCAGAAACTTCCGACCCTTCTCTGGGTGTAATGACTGTTCAAAGACTTGAATCTGAAGCAAGAAATGCTTTAGCAGCCAGCAAAGCAATCTATCAAAAAGATGGTTTGGACAAATTAAATACCGAGCTGGAAAAACTTCAGAAAAAGTATCACAAATCCCGATATCAGGCATACCAGGAAGGCTATACAAGGTATATGGATGCCAACAAAGAGCGTATGGATCTCTATGACAGAAAACTGGCTGAAGTAGAAAGTAAAATCACTCCAGAAACTCCGGATGAAGAAAAAGAACGTCTTTACAATAGCTTAAAAGAATACGAAGTTCCTTCTTTTGAATTTATTTTTAGAAATGAAATTGATTTACAAGATTTGCAGGCAAAACTTTCCCCGGAATCTTTCGACCTTTTTGTTGAGCTTTTTGGTGAAGCCAGTCTTGGAGAAGTTTCCAAAGCAGAAGATGCAGAAAAACTTCAGATCCTTTCTAGTGATACATTGAAAATTGGTGCTCAGACTATTATTCTTGATGACGAAGTACAAAGCTATGCTGATGCTTTGCTTGTAGTACAGAAAAACATTTCTTCATCTATGCAAACAGCCTTGCAGAGCAGCTCTCTTCCGGAAGTACAGTATGCAAACATTGGAGGAGCTTCAGTTCCCCTTACCCAGAATACTGCAAGAACACCTATGGCATATAGTTTATACGCATATAGTCCTTACAACTTATCCGGTAATAGAGGATTTGTTAATTTCTCTTTTGAGGTTGAGGATATTTCATGGAGCGTTGCCAATGTTAAGATTATTGCTACCACAGATGCTGTAGGAGCATTTGAAGAAAACTTCAGCAATATTCAGGTAGTAGATAATAAGATCACTTTACCTCCATGTTTGGTCAATAAGTTCAGAACCAGCTTTAGCTTAAGAGTTGAGATTATTTTCAATAATGGAAGCCAGGCATATGGAGATATTGCCACACAATACCCAAAAGAAGATTTAAACCTTACCGGTATGCTTACTCTGAAGCGTGCTGCCATTGAAAATCCTGGTGAGCCTGAACCTGTACTGATCCAAAAACGTAAAAATTTCGGGATCAAGAGACTCGGAGTTGCAGATTATATGAAAGTAGTACAAAGTGTTCACGCTTATGTCCCAGGTGAAGTCTCTAACATTGAGAATGTTATGGCAAGCGAATTGAGACACAAGTCTTCTGTTTCCAGAGAATATTCTGAAATTACAGACACCACATCCAAATCTGAAGAAACTGAGAAAATTTCTGATACTTCAAAAACTTCCAGAACAGATATGCAGACTGAAGTTGCCAAAGAAATTGAGAGACAGCAAAGTATTTCTGCCTACACAAGATTCAGCTATGGAAATGACAGTGCGATGAAATTTGAAATTGGAGCTGACTATGCCAACAATAATGCACAGCACGACAGTACAAGACAGGCTATGATGAAGTCTCAGGAAATTACAGAAAGAGCAATGGAAAGAGTTCTTACTAAGATTTCAGAAGAAAGAGTACAGAAAATTATCAAAGAATATACGGAAACCAATGTTCATGAATATGATAACAGAGGAAAAGTAACCAATACCGATAATCCTGATGCTGCACAGCCTAAACATATTACTGGAGTTTACAGATGGATCGACAAGAAAATGAAGAATCAGATCTATAACTATGGTAAACGTACTATGTTTGAGTTTATGGTTCCTGAGCCTTCAAGATTACATCGTTTAGCCCTTACTGTTGCCAAAGCACAGGTACTTACTGCTCCTGTTGACCCTAGAAAAGCTCCGGAGCCATGGTATATGCCAGATCCAAAGTCTGCTACCATAGAGCAGATTCAGCACTGGGCACAGATTTATGGAATCAGCGTAGATGCTTTTCCTGCCGCTACAAAACAGGTTATTCACAGTGCGGCAAGCGTTCCTCAGCAAAATGAAGACTTTGGTGTAGATTATACACAGTTTGTAATTCCAGACAATTATGCCGGAAAAAATGCATCTTTCAGCTGCAGATCATCCCGAAACAGAGGAGGAGGCTGGTCAGGAGCCCGTTATTCTGAAGTTGTTTGTTCAAACTTAAAAGGAGACATGATTGGTCGTTCCGAATATGGCGACATCAATTTTGATGAAGGATCATCTGGTCTTAACATAACGGGTACCGTATCTTTCCAGGTGAAAGGACATAATGTAAGAAATTACAACATAAAGGTAATCGTAAACTGTGAACTAAGTGATGAATACATCAACAACTGGAAAACAGAAGCTTTCACCAATATTATTAAAGCTTATGATGCTGCCTATGCAAAGTTTCAGGAAGATCAGGCAAGATTAGATGCAGAGCAAAAAGAAAAAGAAGCACAGCTTAAAGAAAGACAGGATACTTTCTATCGATTTATGGAGCACGATGTATTAAAGCATAACTGTATTGCCTATTTATTGCAGGATTATCTTTATACATTAGGCCAGGAAACTACCAATGGTGCCGGTGAGAAAACAACAATGGATAATTTCCAGGTATATCTGAACGAAAATCTGGATAAATATACCGCACTTGCCAAGTTTATGGAACAGGCGTTTGAATGGGAAATCATGGATTACACATTCTATCCGTACTACTGGGCAAACCGTAAGAGCTGGCAGGAATTTTACCTGAGCGAAAGTATGGATCCTTTATTCAGAAGCTTCCTACAGGCAGGTATGGCAAGAATCATTGTTACGGTAAAACCAGGTTTTGAAGAAGCAGTTCAATTCTTCCTTGAAACAGGATTAATCTGGAATGGAGGATCTGTTCCTGTAATCGGAGACCCAATGTACATGAGTATCGTGGATGAAATGAGACAACCAACTGGAGAACCTCAAGGTAAATACTGGATTACCAGAATCCCTACTACCCTTACTATCCTTCAGGATAAGTCTACAGGACTTCCGGTAAACCAACCTTTACCGATTTTCCCGGAAAATGATCCTAAAAATTGTGAAAACCCATTAGAACTGGAGTTTGAAACAAGTTTCAGCTTAGATGAAGAAGCACAATTACAACATGGAGAAAAAGATACCAGTACTTTAGGATAATATTTATTTAACAAAATGGCGGTATAATTGCCGCCATTTCTATTTTAACCTCTAAAATTAAAAAAATGAGTATAGTAAAACCATTAGGATTAAAAAAAATTGCACTAGGAAAGGAAGATAATAAAAAAAATGACGCTTCTTTATTTCACGTTGTTAATCCTGGGCAAAATTTAGCCAGAATATCAGAATTATATAGTATTTTTCCAAGTGAGCTAAAGCTCCTTAATAAATTAACAGATGATAA
This sequence comes from Chryseobacterium culicis, assembly GCF_900108365.1. Classification (GTDB taxonomy): domain Bacteria; phylum Bacteroidota; class Bacteroidia; order Flavobacteriales; family Weeksellaceae; genus Chryseobacterium; species Chryseobacterium culicis. The sequence goes on from NZ_FNWQ01000003.1 coordinate 377,844, forward strand.
AGTATATCTTGGTCAGGTTCTTAAAGTAGATAAAAAGGAACTCATAAAGGAATTCGAAAAAAGGAATAATGAAAGAGAAGCAAGGAAGCCATTAATCAGGAAGAATAAAAACCTTGATAAATTAGTAACTGATGGCCCCAAATATATTCCAACATTAAATTCTACATTTCCTCACGAAGAATTCAAAATGAGAGACAGATATTATATGGATTTTGGATTTACAGAAAACCAGGTAATCTATGATGAAGATTTTAAGAGTGATATAAACTTTTGTATGAACGCCATATGCTGGATAGAACATCATGAATGCTATGATACATACGAAATAGATACTATAAAAGATCACTTTATATATGTAAATGTATTCTATATGAATAAATTAGGAAAATTAGTTTCTGGAAAACAAATTCATTTGGATTTTAAAACTCAATCTCAAAAAGTTCCACAAGGAGGATTCTATGCGTACGAAAAAAAATTATTGACCCCAATAAATAAAAAGATACATGAATATCTATCTGAAGGAAAAGATTTGCATAATGAAATTTTTATAGAAAAAAAATATAAATTTGCAACAGGCGCTGAAATATCTATAAACAATAACAACAGAGCTTACAAAGAATTAATAAATGCTTCTATGAGAAATGCATGTGGTGACACCAACCATATCTATGCATTAGTAGGAGAAAAAAAAGAAAAATTAGAGGAGATTTTAGACTGGATTTCCATTGCTGCAATTCCTGTTGAGATCCCTCTTAAATTTGTAAAACCAATACAAAGTTTACTAGAGATTATTGCTTATGCAAGTGATGTAGACTCTAAAACTAAAATTATTGATAAGTTTTTTGATGAAAGGGGCCCTATTCCACTTTCTCCAATTTATCATGATTTTTATGAAAAAGCAGATGTATCAAATGGCTCCGGGATACCAATTGGGGGCTATAAACAAATATTAAGAAGTTCTGAAAAATTAGATGAAGATTTTATAATGGGAGAAATATTGGAACTTTTACAAGAAGACCTAATCAAAAAAAAATAATATGAAAAAAGGATCAAAATATTTAGGAATTGTAATAGCTTTAATTTCGTGTACCAGCGAAAAAGAATTAATACTAACTGATATTCAACCTAAAACTATAAATCAAATCAAAAAAATGTCATTATATGAGTATAATAACATTTTGCCTCTGCAAACATCATCTGAAAAGAATATTTTTTACTCAAATATCAAACCTGATAATATTCGCACATCCAGAAGCACTAAACCTTTAGGAAGACTTGTTTATATTGATGAGCCTAAAGTTCTTGAATATTTTGATAAAAAAAATCATAATAAATTTGTCTATTATCACTACAGAAATGACAGCCTTATTTCTAAGGTATATCTTGTGGATAATTTACTTGAAAGTAATTCGGGTTTAAAAAATAAATCTACAATTACCAGCTTAGATCAGGTGAAAAACTTATTAAGTTCTTCAAATATTAAATATTCCGAAGAGGATATTTATAATGATGCTGCTATTCAGAAAAAATATAATATTGACTCTGTGGTAAAGATTAATGGAGAAAAAACATTTTTAATAGATAATAAATATCCAGCTATTGTATACAGTACTAACAAATTATTTTATATTGAAATAATCTACAACAAACTTTCCAACGGACAGAGGTATAATTGGATGTTAGAAAAATAAAATTATGTCAGAAGAAAAACAACAAATTATTTTAGTTTCAGCGAAGAACTATATTACTGAGGGTATAAAAAGCACAGAAGGCAAACGTAAGATATTATTTGTAAATCCTCAATTAAAAGATCATACTTTTTTAGAAAATGAAGTTTTTAAATCTATTTTCGGAGAAAGCTTAGGCAAAGAAGATTTATTCTTAGAGCCTGGTTCTTATGAGAATATTCTTAAGGCATATGAAAATATATTACAAAACCTTTTAAAGGATGAACATAAAATACCTCAAGAATATGCTAATGATAGAATAAACTATTTTAGAGAATATATAAAAGAACAGTGGGCAAATGACCATTTATCTTCGGAGGAACAAAATAATGCTAAATATAGTGATATCTATGAAGCATTAGGCGAATATTATATTGTATTTATGCGATCTACTAAAAGCATGATTCCATACAAGTTTAATAACAATTATCTACATTTTAAATCTTTTTATAACAGTGGTGAACCACTATACATTAGCAAACTTTTAAATTATAGTGATTTAGAATCTTAAAAACTTATTATTTAAGACTTTTTTAGGATAAATAACCACAATATACTTTCTCATAAAGATTTTCTTCCCATAGATAATAGGCCATAGCAAATGCTGTGGCTTATATTTTTGTTTAAACCTGTCATATTCTTGCTATATTGATAGCAGGCAAAATATGGAAGTAAATTAAAAATATGACATTATTAAAAATAAAAGAACATGATTTAACATGTGACCGTTTAGACGGCGGAGGAGTTCCTACATATTTTCACAATGGCAGTCCTTTTACAGGGATTGTTTTACGGTACTATGATACAGGCGAGCTTTTTTGCGAAGAGGAATATAAAGACGGATATCAGGAAGGATGGTTCAGATCTTATCATAAAAACGGTAAAAAATATACAGAATATAAAGCCCACAACAACGTAGAATATGACGGAACTTATAAAAAATGGGATGAAAATGGCAATTTGATGGCATCCTTCTAATAAGAATATAATAGATAAAAAAATAAAACACGACACGTTTTGTCGCATTAACCACATATATTTGTCTTATAAAACTTTACCATGAACTGCAGCGCTGCTGCACCCTAAAAAAAGAGAAATGAAGAAAGATTTTTATCTGACAAGATATGCCTTAATTATAAAAAGATTAGAAAGTTCTCCGGCAACATATTCCCAGCTGGAGGACTATCTTTTAAACTCTTTTGAATTCCAGGATGCAGGGATCAAAAGCTACTCTATCCGGACCCTGCAGAGGGATATCCGGGAGATTTCTGATCTCTTCAATCTTTCCATCCATAACAAAAAAAAAGGTGACAACCGGTATTATATTGAAAGCCGCCCCATCATGGAAGTGGATGAATACAATCAAAAGTTACTCGAATCTTTCCAGGTGAGTAACGCCATGAATACCCACCCCGATTTTTCAGATTTCATCTTCTTTGAAAGCCGTAAGCCCACCGGCGTAGAGCATTTCTACGACCTGTTCTTTGCCATCCGAAATAAAAGAGTGGTAAGCTTTGAGCATTACAATTATAAAAACAAACTGATGACTTCCAGAAAAGTTCATCCTTTAGCCTTAAAAGAATCCAAAGACCGTTGGTACCTTATTGCCATTGATACAAAGGATAAAGTTTTAAAATCATTCGGATTGGATAGAATCAATTACCTGGATGTATCTAAAAATCAGTTCAGAGAAAAGTACAAGTACAACTTCAGAGAACATTTCAAAAATGCGTTCGGAGTGATGAATCTGGCAGAACAGAAACCCCAGAATATTGTTTTAAAATGCAGCCGTCACCAGGGAGAATATATCAGAAGTTTTCCGCTTCATCAATCGCAAAAAGAAACCAGGGAAACTCCGGAAGAAATCTATTTTGAATTTTTCCTGCATCCTACCTACGACTTTATGCAGGAGATTCTTTCCTTCGGAAAAGAAGTTACCGTTCTGGAACCGAAAGGTTTAGTTGATGATATTCGCAATCATTTGCAGGAATCTTTAAACCGCTATCTTGAAAGCTGATAATACATACTTGATTTGATATTTTTCGTTATATTTACATAAATATACCCTTATTGAAAACTCTATTCATTGGCATCAGCTGTTTTATTTCTTCCTTTTTACTGTCGCAGCAGAAAGAAGAATTCAGGCTTGTAAAAAACTATTACAACCAGCACAGAACGATGCTGAATAAAGAATTCAAAAAAAAATTTGATGCAGAATCCAATACTGTAAAAAAAGCAGAGATTAAAGGAGACTTTCTTTTTTTCATGAAAAAAATGGACAGCATTGAAAACAATGCACTGATCGGAGCTTTATTGAAGGTGAGAAACCTGGAAGATCTTCATACCATCAAAAATCCCAAGCTTACACCATCTGAATATTTTTCAGATGCAGAAAAAACTGCAGATTATCCCGGCGGAATCAATTCTCTGAGACAGGAAGTAGCCAATCTCCTGTATGTGGACGGGGTGTATTCTGAAGAAAAAACAATAAAGACAGATGTTGCTTTTATTGTAGAAAAAGACGGCACAGTAAGCAATGTTCATGCACAGGGTGATAATTTCACTTTTAACAGGCAGGCAGAAATTGCACTCTATTCACTGGCCGAAAAATTTTCTCCCGCGATGATAAAAGGCGATCCTGTATGCTACCGTTTCAAAATTCCCTTAACTTTAACGATGACGGATTAAAATGTTTACTGACGAATATTATATGAAAATGGCTCTCCAGGAAGCAGAAGCCGCCTTAGAAAAAGATGAGGTTCCTATAGGATGCGTGGTGGTTTCTAACAGCCGTATTATCGCCAGAGCCCATAATCTCACCGAAACGCTGAATGACGTTACCGCCCACGCTGAAATGCAGGCCATCACCTCAGCCGCCAATTTCCTTGGAGGAAAATATTTAAAAGACTGTACGCTATACGTCACCATAGAGCCCTGTGTGATGTGCTCCGGTGCACTCTCCTGGTCTCAGATCTCAAAAGTGGTAATTGGAGCCAGAGACGAGCAGAGAGGATTTATCAATAAACATCTTTCTCTGCATCCAAAAACAGAAATTATTACAGGAATCATGGAAGCCGAGTGCTCTTCTCTAGTAAAAGATTTTTTCAAAAGCAAAAGATAACTTCTTATTAGGATGTTTTTTATAATACAACAACAAATTCAATAAAACATATACAGTAAATTGAATAATTAATTATATTTGACTACAACTAATACAAAATATCATGAAAAAATTAACAAGAAAAGACACCGCAAAAATTAATGGAGGTATCCGTCCGGATCAATGTTTTTATACTGATGATAACGGCGTAAGAAAAGTAGGATGTAAAAATCTCCCTTTCCAGGATGAAAGCGGGGTTTGGGTATATCCGTTAAAAGAATGCGATGCATGTCTTGGCGGACTTTAAAAGAGTTCATAGAATAATAGCAGATAAAAAGCCAGTGAATAATATATTCACTGGCTTTTGCTTTATAGGAGCCCGAAAGTTTTATATTCCGGCCGGTCAGTCTTTAAAAATAGCATACCGCACGATGTCAAAATATTCTCCGTCTTTCTTCATTTCCTGCTTCAGCACAGCTTCCTGCTTCATTCCAATTTTCTCCATAATTCTCCCGGATGCCGGATTGTGCAGAAAGTGAGTCGCAAAAATTTTATTGAACTCCAGTTTTTTAAAACCAAAATCTAAAACCGCTTGTGCCGCTTCGGTTACCAATCCTTTATTCCAGTAAGGGATTCCGATCCAATATCCCAGTTCTGCCTTATCATCATCTCTGTCATGCAGCCCGATAGCCCCCATAATTTGATCTTCTTTATTTCGAATGGCAAAAGTGTATCCTGTATGGTTATCGAAAGCTTCTTTTGACATTTTCAGCCAGGATGCGGCATCACTTTCCAAATACGGATACGGAATATTGGAAGTAAGATCAGAAAAAATCCTGTGCTGAAGATATTGAACAATAAAAGGAATATCCTTTTCTTTCAGTTCTGAAAGAATCAATCTTTCGGTTTGTATAATGGGAAATTTTTCCATGATAGCAAGTTTAGGTTAAGACTAAAGCATTTGTAAGGCTAACCTCAACTTTAATCATATTGGTTTATAAATCTTTTCCAAGGAAATAAAGGCCTTTCAGGGTATGGAGCCTGTCCATGACATGAATTTTATCTGTCAAAGGTTTATAGACATGAGATACTCCTCCTGTGGCCACTACAAAACAATCATCATTCACCTCCTCATTGATGCGGCTTACAAAGCCTTCCACCATTCCCAAAAAGCCGTACACCATACCACTTTGCATGCAGGTAACCGTATCCAGTCCCAAAACCGTTTTTGGCTTTTTCAGTTCTATATCCGGAAGCTGTGCTGTCTGATTGATCAGTGAATTCAGGGAAGTAACAATTCCGGGAGCAATGATCACACCTAAAGTTTCTCCTGTTTCTGCCACGCAGCTTGCGGTAAGAGCCGTTCCAAAATCTATAACAATCTTCTTTCTGTCCGGGTACAGATTATGGGCTGCCACAAGGTTCGCATAAATATCGGTTCCCATCTGTTTAGATTTTGCCTGTACTGCAGAAGGAGTATTCCTGTCAACAATCACAGGAGCAGTACCATGAATTTTTTTGATTCCGGAGCTCATTACTTTGGTAAGCTGAGGGACTACCGAGCCGATGATTACCTTATCAATTTCCTTTGGATCGATTTTATAGGTTTGATACAGCATCAGCATCTGTACATAAAGCTCGTCTGCCGTTCTGTAAGGTTTGGTATTGATTACCCATGAAATATCACAATTATCACCATTGAAAAGCCCAAATCTGATATTGCTGTTTCCTACGTTTATTACAATTGAATTCATTGACATGTTTTTCAGGGAAATTCATAAAATACCGTTGAAGTTCCCGCTTAATTTTGAAGCAATAAATTTAATAATTTTTATAAAAACATCCTGCCAATCTCCTATAAATTACAATGATCTCAATACTATCACTGGCAGAATTCTGATTAATCCAAAACAGGCCCGTCTGTACCTGCACAACTTCTCCGGAAGTTACAAACAATAGTGTTTTAATCTTCCGGACATCTCCGGAGGTTCAAAACAGGCTTTCGGGAGACTTCCGGAGAAGTCCGGAAGTCTCCCGAAAGCCGGGGGAAAGCAAATGAGACCTCCGGCAGTCTCCCGCCTGTCCGTTTGTAACAAAATGAGCTGTTTTTTCCTCATTACCGAATAATTCTGATATGATATAGCTTCAAAAACAGCTGCACAGATTAAAAAAATACCGGCGCGGAAATTTTATTTCCGCGCCGGTATCTGATATTTTGTATGAATTACTTTACTTCTACAAAATTGTTTTCCATATTTACATCTGCTATTCTCTGGCTGAAATCAATTCCCAGAACAGATAATTGAGATTTTGTATAAGGAATGGTAAGGGTATATTCTTTTTGTGTCCATGGCCAGTAAGGCATTGTTTTAAATTCACCATACACATCCTTTTCTTTCCATGTATGGGTCATATTCATGGGAATCTGATAGGTAACAATTTTCTTATCGGCCGTCATCACTCCAAAATCAATGGGCATTGGAACCTGACCGTTATTAACAAGGGTAATCGTAGTAGATTTTGCCTCATACTTTACGTCCTTAATTCCGTAATCAATCGTCTTTGTGGTATTGATCCAATAATTATGGAACCACTTCAGATCCATCCCGGAAACTTTCTGTGCAATATGAAGGAAATCTCTGTCTGAAGGGTGCTTCATACTCCACTGATCATAATATTGCTTTAAGGTTTCTGCCAGATTCTGCTCTCCCATAATGTACCCCAGCTGCACCAGATATAATTCACCTTTTACATAAGATGAGTAAGTATAGGCGGTACCGTTATCATGGTGATCTCCCAGCCATACGGCAGGTTCTTCAATTCCTTTTTTAATAAAGTTTCTGTAAGCATCCAGTGTTTTGGCAAAAGGATTCGGCAGTTCTTCCGGGAATAGCTGATACATGGTATAACCTTCCGCATAGCTTGTGAAGCCTTCATCCATCCACGGGCGTACAGATTCATTCGTGGCAAGCATCTGCTGATACCATGAGTGAGAACCTTCGTGAGCCATTAAGCCTAATAAATCTTTAACGCTTTTAGCTTCACCTAAGATCATGGTACACATCCCGTACTCCATTCCGCCATCTCCTCCCTGAATGAATGCATAGGTAGGATACACATATTTTCCAAAGTGAGAATTCATGATCTGGAAATATTTGGTGATGTAAGGCTGTGCTTCACCCCACGCTTTTGTTTTATCATTTTTCTGATACACCAGATACACCTTTGGTCCTTCCGGAACGTTGAAGCTTTCTACGGAATAATCTCTGTCTGCACTCCAGGCAAAATCAAGGATGTTTTTTGCAGTCCATTTCCATGTTACTTTCTTGTCTTTTTCTGCTTTTATTTTAGCATTGGCATCATAGCCTTTTACTTCTGCAGGGTTTTCCAGAATTCCTCCCGCGCCTACTACATAATCTTTGTTGATTTTGATGGTTACATCAAAGTCAGAGAACGGTGCATGAAATTCTCTTCCCAGATAATCGAAAGTAGCCCAGCCGTCATAATCGTACTCTGCAATTTTCGGGTACCATTGAGTCATCGTCATGTCTATTCCTTCCCTGTTATTTCTTCCGCTTCTTCTGATCTGCTGCGGGATCACAGAATCCCAGTCCATGGTAAAGGTAGTGGTGGACTTGGGTTTTAAAGGTTCTGCCAGGTATACTTTCATAATGGTTTCCTGAACTTCAAATTTCAGTTCTTTTCCATTTTGTTTAATCCAGTGGATATTCTGAGCGCCTTCCTGATCTTTAGGAATAGAGGCCAGTCTTGAGATTCCGTCTTTCTGTAATCTTCCATCTCCATTTTTCCCCTGGGAAGCTACTCTCTGATCCATCATCGAATTAGGTTTAAAAGCATTCCAGTATAAATGAAAATAAACCACATTCAGCTCATCCGGCGAATTGTTGGTGTATTCTAAAGTTTGTTTTCCCTGATAGGTAAATTTTTCAGCATTAACATCAATATCCATCTTGTACTTCGCAGCCTGCTGATAATAAGCTCCTTGCTGAGCGTGAAATTGTGAAATGATAAACGCAAAAATGATTGCAGCCGATTTTCTCATTTAAAATTTTATTTTTTATAAAGGTAGGTAATTTAAACAAGACCTTCAAATAGGAGTTATTTGAAGGTTTTATTCTGTTTATTATGGTTTTAGATGAATTTTAATTGGGATTGTTAAAATCTTTTTTAGCCCTGATTCCCATTACATGTTGCCAGAGTTCAGGTTCTTTAGAAGGTATCCCGGCTAGATCAGTATTTTGATGGGCTTTTCAATAGTTTTTTGAGTAGGGTAATCTGTCCCAGATGATAGTAGCTGTGTTCAATCATTCCGTCAATATTTCTTCGGTAGGTTCCGTATTTTTCGTCAACGAACACCTCATCAAGTTGAGAATCGGGCATTTGTTCCAGTAATGCCGCAAACTTTTCAGAATCTGTCCATAGTTTATTCAACAGGTCTTTCCATTGCTGCTGAGATTCCAGAGGAGGAAGATCAAAACTGAATTGGTCTCTGATCTCCAGATCACCGCCTTCCAACACATTGATGATCCCTGCAATATAATAATCAATGTGAAAAGTAAGCATAGCAATGGTATTTAAAGAACCTACTTTGGCAACCGCCTGTTCCCAGCTCACATCTGAAAGCTGATCTTTAAAATTGGTATTGGCGATCCAGAGACCATCCAGCATAACTTCTCTGAATCTTTTTGATAATTCTGACACTGAACTCATAGGCTGCTATTTTTGTTTTCTAAAATACAAAAAGCCTCAAATGTAAGATACATTTGAGGCTGATATTATACTGTTGAATTACAATTATTTTTTAGCAGAAGCTTCTTTCTTACCACTCTTTAAAATCTTCTCCAAAATTCTTAAAGTGATCAGATAAGTTGGTTTTACCCCTGTAAGACCCAATCCTCCTGAAGACAACGTACTTCCTGTTTCCAACGGATTATCTGATGCATAATAAGCATACATTACAAACAGATCCGGTGAAATATGGTGTCTTATTTTAGAGGCTACCTGAATGGCTTTCTGGTAATGGGCCCCTTCCATTTCAAGACCGATGGCCTTCCATGAGGTATTCATAAAATATAAAAGAATATCTTTATTCTGAAGAGATGTTCCCAGTACCGTAATCATCGGCCCTTCGAAAGCTTTTAGCTCGTCATCTTGGAAATCTTCCAGCTTCAAGGCATTTTCAAAAGGATAGTTATCTGCTGTTCCTTCAAAAATATGGGAAGTAGGAATCATAATATCTCCTTTTTCTCCGGTAAGAATTCCGGCTTTCCCCATGATAGAAACGGATTTCACATGCATCATATACACTTCTCCTTTATGCTCAAAAGGTCTCAGTAATTCATCCATTACTTCAAAGGCCTGTTCTCCGAAAGCATAATCAAAAACCATCACCACATCATCTCCTCCGAACTTGCAGTCTGCAAATGGTGTATTTTTCAGATCTGTTTTGCTGAGGTCTATAATCTGTACATCAATATTGCTTCCGCTTTTGTCGGCAATATGGATCATGCCTTCGTCCAAAGCATATTTCAAAACCTTGTCACGAAGTTCTTTTTTATTCGAAATCTCTTCATAGAGTTTATAATCTACCTCGTCATGCTGTTTCTTTTTAAGGGCATTATTAGCGTAGAGCATATTTTTCACCGAGTGCATGTTGGCAGAAATAATATGTAGAGGACGCATATGAAGATTGTTTTCAAATAAAACTTCTTTCACTTTGTTGGCCCACTTTTCACCAAAATAATGGTGCCCTACTCTTTCTTTTAATATAGAACTGAAATGAATTTCTCTTTCTCTGCTTCCTTTGGCATCGTCCAGACTTACTTTTGCAAGGTTGTAGATGATTTTGAACAAACGGTCAGGGTTATGATCATCACCGAAAGTATTGTAAGCTCTTAATGTTTCATCAAAAGATCTTCCTATTAAAGAAGAAAGATGAATAAGTGCCACTTCTTTTTCTTTTCTGCTGAATTTCTTTTCACCCTTCACCACTTCTTCAATAATTTTGAAAGCACGGGTAGGTTTCCAGTTTTCATCCTGGATAAATGCCAGGTTACGAACTTTATCAGCTTCTATAAACAGGAAGGTAAGGTGGGTAAGGATGTCATAAATTTCGGAACGGCCCAAAAGAACCTCAATATTCATCTGGTGTTCGTCTATTCTATAACAGTTTCTTCTTCTTTTCTTGGGAACAATAGGTTCGAAACTTCCTTTATCAAACCCTTCATCCGATGTAAGATGAATAAAAGCGCATTCTTCAATCCCTTCCGGAAGCCTGTCTAAAACATACATCAAACCGTCCAGCTCCAATTTGCTAGGAATATTCATGGTTCCGTAGATTTCCGGATTGATGGTTTTCAACAAACTTCTGATACTCTCTCCTGAAACTCCGCCCGGCTTGAAAAATCCTCTATAAAATAGGTGTCTCATAGAGATATATAGTCTTTCAATAGCCTCTGTGGTTTCTCTTGCTCTAGAATTTGTCATAAAATAAATTTCACACAAATATACAAAATCTTTACCCACTTTATTTTAACTGTCTTTTAATAAGTAGCTTAATCCCGAAGAATTATTGTATCTTGTACTTTATATAATACATTTATATATCTACTTTACAAAACATGCCTGAAATCTCAGGTTTTTGGCGTCATATCACAAAATACCCCGCTCAAAAAACACCAAACAACCGTTTAAATTACATAATTATTAAGCACACCCCTAATTTTTTTAGGGTCAACGCATTTTCAATTCATTTTTTTTGTAAATTTGCCGTGTAAAAAATCAACCCAATTATGTCAACCTTAAGATTCAAAGCATTAGAAACCCTTCCGTTTAAGGATTTCAGAAAAGACAACTCTGTTGAGATCCCTGCGAAATTATCAGAGCTATTCTGCAAAAATGTTTTCTCAGAAGAAACAATGAGAGAATATTTAACAAAAGAAGCATTCAGTTCTATCATAGATGCCATTAAAAAAGGAACTAAAATCCAGAGACATATTGCAGATCAGGTAGCTGTTGCCATGAAAGACTGGGCAATGAGCAAAGGAGTAACACACTATACGCACTGGTTTCAGCCTTTAACAGGCACTACTGCAGAAAAGCACGATTCTTTCTTTACTCCGATTGAAGGAGGAAGAGCGATCGAAAGATTCAGCGGAAACATGCTGATCCAGCAGGAGCCAGATGCCTCTTCTTTCCCGAACGGTGGTATCAGAAATACTTTTGAAGCAAGAGGTTATACAGCCTGGGATCCTACATCTCCGGCATTCATTATGGGAACTACACTTTGTATTCCTTCTATCTTCATCTCTTATACAGGAGAAACATTAGATTACAAAGCACCGCTTTTAAGAGCTTTGAACGCTGTAGATGAAGCTGCAACGAATGTAATGCAGTATTTTGACAAAAACGTAACGAAAGTAACGCCTACTTTGGGTTGGGAGCAGGAATATTTCCTTGTTGATTCGGCATTATACCAATCCCGTCCGGACCTTGTACTAACTGGCAAGACCTTACTGGGACACTCTCCGGCAAAGGGACAGCAATTGGATGATCACTATTTCGGTTCTATTCCTACAAGAGTAATGAACTTCATGAAGGAGCTGGAAATCGAATGTATGAAATTGGGAATTCCTGCAACAACAAGACACAATGAGGTTGCACCTAACCAGTTCGAGCTTGCTCCAATGTTTGAAGAAGTAAACGTTGCGGTAGACCACAACTCTTTACTGATGGACATCATGGCAAGAGTAGCTCACAAACACCACTTCCATATTCTTTTCCACGAAAAACCATTTGCAGGGGTAAACGGAAGCGGAAAACACAATAACTGGTCTTTAGCAACAGATACTGGAGAAAATCTTTTAAGCCCGGGAAAAAATCCAAAGAAAAACTTACAGTTCTTAACATTCTTTGTGAACACCATTAAGGCGGTTCATGAGTATGCAGACCTTTTAAGAGCAAGCATTGCTTCTGCAAGCAACGACCACAGACTTGGTGCCAACGAAGCTCCGCCGGCAATTATTTCCGTATTCATCGGAACTCAGCTTTTCAGTGTATTGGAAGAACTTGAAAAAGTAACCAACGGAAAATTATCTCCGGAAGAGAAAACAGAATTAAAATTAAATGTAGTTGGAAAAATTCCTGAAATCCTGTTAGATAATACAGACAGAAACAGAACTTCTCCTTTTGCATTTACAGGAAATAAATTTGAGATCAGAGCGGTAGGCTCTTCTGCAAACTGTGCAGAGTCTATGACGGTAATGAATACTATTGCGGCAAAGCAGCTTAATGATTTCAAGAAAGAAGTAGATGCTTTAATTGAAACTGGTCTTAAGAAAGACGAAGCCATCTTCAATGTATTGAGAGAATACATCAAGCAATGTAAAAACATCATGTTTGAAGGAGACGGATATTCTGATGACTGGGCAAAAGAAGCTGAGAAAAGAGGATTAAACAATCTTAAAACAACTCCTGAAGCGTTAAAGCAGGAAATGGATAAGAAATTCTTAGATCTATATGAAGAAATGGGAATTTTCAACCACAGAGAAGTTGAAGCAAGAAACGAAATTAAATTAGAGAAATACTCTACCGTTATTGATATTGAAGCAAGAGTACTGGGTGATATCGCAAGAAACCACATCATTCCTTCTGCATTAAATTATCAGAACAGATTAATTGAAAACGTAAAAGGCCTTAAAGAAATCTTTGGTGATAAAGAATTCAAGTCTCTGGCAAAAGAACAGATGAGTTTAATTACAAGCATTTCTGAAAATGTTTCTAAAATTAAACTGGGAGTTGAAGATCTTCTTAAAGCAAGAGAAGCCGCAAAAGGTATTACAGACAGCCAAAAACAGGCAGAAAGCTATTGTAACCAAGTAAAACCATTATTCGATCCTATCAGAGAAGCTTCTGATGCACTGGAAATGATGGTAGACGATGAGCTTTGGCCGATGACAAAATACAGAGAAATGTTGTTTACAAAATAACGTCCTGTAAAGTTCCATATTAGTTTAAATTCCCCGATTTACGGGGAATTTTTTATTTAGCTTAAAACACTCATAGACAAAGACTTCTACAACTTCAAATTTGATACAGAATTTAGCTATACCTTTGTTTCCGTTATGAAAATCCTCATCATAGAAGACAACCATGAACTGGCCCAAAGTATGAAATATTACCTTGAAGGCGAAAACTACATCTGCGAATGTGCTTACCATTACCATGAGGCTATGGAAAGACTCAGCTTCCATTCTTATGACTGTATTTTACTGGATATTATGCTGCCTGACGGAAACGGATTAAACATTTTAAATTATATAAAAACTGAAAAAATCAGCAGCGGTATTCTAATTATTTCTGCCAAAAATGCGTTGGATGACAAAATTAACGGATTGGAAAAAGGTGCCGATGACTATATCACAAAACCGTTTCATCTTCCGGAATTGCATGCCAGGTTAAGAGCCGTATACCGCAGAAAGAAAATGGATGGCTACAGTGAAGTAAAATTCAATGAAATTGCATTAAATACGGACACTTACGAAGTAGTGATTCACACAACAAGGCTGGAGGTCACCCAAAAAGAATTTGAACTGCTGCTATATTTTCTGGTGAACAAAAACCGTGTACTGTCTAAACAGTCTATCGCCAACCATCTTTGGGGAGATTACACTGATAATTTAGCTAATTTTGACTTTGTGTATCAGCACGTTAAAAACCTGAGAAAAAAGATCGGGGCTGCGCGCGGCAACGATTATATAGAAACCATCTACGGATTGGGCTACAAGTTTAATGCTCTGAAATATAGTGGCGCATGAATTTATTGAATAAAATATCAGTCTGGTTTATTGCCATTATATTACTGGTTACTCCGGTAAGCATGTATATTTCCTATACCAGCATAAAAAAACGCCTGGACAATGTTGAAATAGAAAGGCTTAAGCATGTTAACATTTATGTTATCAATCAAATAAAAAAAGGAGAAGATCCGGCAAAAACATCACAGGGGCTCCCGATTTCTATCAATTTACAGACTAAAAAGAATATTCCATCCGAACCGGAAGTTATTCATACCTGCCTGGAAAACAAAGGGGTTTCCAATAATGAATGTAAGATTCAGGTCAATTCTTACACAAAAGTTGATGACAAAATTTATAAGATTTCTTCATACGGCTATGTTTCCGCCACGCAGCAGATCATGAGCGGGATGCTTGTGGCGCTTATCTGGAAATTATTATTGATTATACTCATTGTTTTTATTACGGCAAGGATTTTATCTAAATTCATTTTGAAACCTTTTCACCACGCCATTCATGAGCTTCAGCAGTTCAGCATTCAGAAAAAGGACCGGCTGCAGCTTCAGGAAACAAGCACCAGGGAATTTAAAAAGCTTAATGAATTCCTGAAAACAATGACGGATAAAGCATTGGAAGACTATGCTTCTGTAAAAGAATTTTCAGAAAACGCCTCCCATGAAGTTCAGACTCCCCTGGCCATTATCCAAAGTAAAATAGAACTGCTTGCAGAAACAGAGATTAATGAGAACCAGGCCATTTTATTAACTGACATTCAAAATTCTATTGATAAATTAAGCAGGATAAACCGCTCACTCATTCTCCTTACGAAACTGAATAACAACGAATTTCCAACCAACGAAGAACTGAAATTCTGCCGCGTGGAAAAAGAAGCATTATGCATGTATGCCGATCACCTTGCTTTAAAAAAGATTACACTGAACAGGAATTGTGAAAAAAGTGTTTTCGTTAAAATACACCCTACATTAGCAGAAATCCTTCTGAGTAATCTTCTGTCTAATGCAATTCGCCATAATCTCGAGGGAGGAAAAATTGAAATCAATTTAACACATCATTATTTTCAAATTAATAATACGGGACTTCCTCCTCATGTTCCGACCCAGGATTTATTTAAACGGTTTAAGAAAAGCAATCAGTCTCAGGAAAGCATCGGGCTCGGGCTGTCTATTGTAAAACAGATTTGTGAAGTCAATGATTTTTCTGTTCATTATGATTTCACAAATGGCTGGCACAGCATTACTGTCTATTTTGATCATACCAACATGCATGAATCTTCCATCTCAGAAAGGATATTAACAGAAAACACCATGATATTTGAACCCGTAGAACAGATGGTGAATTTTGCTAAATAATTGTCGTTTTATAGTATTTCCCCAACTTCAAATTTGCTTCAAAATGTATTTTTTACTTTGAAAAAAGAAAAATACGTTAGATGCTTTCAAGAGTTTTTATTCTCGCATTATTATCCGTCTTTTTTACGAACACAGCCAACGCACAGCAGGTTCTTACCCTTCAGTCTGCGCTGGAAACAGCTGTTCAGAATTACGGATCCATCAAAGCCAAAGAATCTTATCGGCAGTCATCGAAAGAATCAATAGAATTGGCAAAACGGCAATACCTGCCCAATCTTAACATGAGTATCCAGCAGGATTACGGAACCGTCAACGGACAAAACGGCCCTTTGTACGGATTCGGAGGATATGGAGTCGCTTCATCCGGGCTTCCTCTTCCCGATCAAAACTGGAACGCTTCTTTCGGAGCCCTGTATCTGGCCAATGTCAACTGGGAGTTTTTCTCCTTTGGAAAAGCCAGGCAAAGGGTGAAAGTTGCCGAATCTAAAAACCAGAGAGATACTCAAGATTTATCGGATGAAATTTTCCAGCACAAAATAAAAGTGACGGCCGCTTATCTGAATGTTTTAGCTGCTCAGAAACTAAAACTTTCGTATGCCCGGAATCTGGGAAGAACCGATACCATCAGAAGAATTGTTGAGGTGAAAGAAAAAAACGGAATCGTTCCCGGTGTGGACCTCTCTCTTGCTAAAGCAGATTACGCCAACGCAATGATCACCTACACCAAAGCAAAAGACAACGAACAGGAACAGGAAAATAAACTTGCCCAATTATTGGGAATTCCCCCTCAGGAATTTGTGCTTGACAGTACTTTACTGAAAAGAATTCCGGCAGATTTCCCTTCTGAAAAGAACTCTTCTTTGGAAAACCATCCTTTACTGGCTTTGTATAAAAGCAGAATAGATGTCAGCGAACAGGAAAAACAATTTCTTAAAACCCAGTATTACCCATCATTTTCAATGGTAGGGATCATTCAGACGAGAGGTTCCGGGTTTGGAAACAACTATGCGCAGAATCAAAATGATTTTTCTTCCTCTTACTGGGATGGAATTCATCCTACCAGAAGCAATTACCTTCTCGGGATCGGCGTTTCATGGAATCTGACACAAACCTACAGACTGTCAAAGGAAATAAGCGCTCAGGACTATGTAAGCCAGGGTTTAAAACGTGAATATGACCTTGCAGAACAGCAATTAAAAGCACAGCTGGACTTATCTGATAATAAGTGGAAAAATGCAGTTCTCATTTATGATCAGGTTCCCGTTCAGCTCAAATCTGCCACTGATGCTTATATCCAAAGGTCTGTTTTATACAAAAACGGCTTAACAGATCTTGTGGATTTATCGCAAGCTATTTATGCCCTGGTGAGAGCTGAGACGGACAGAGATATTGCCGTAAGCAATGTATGGAACGCCTTACTATTAAAAGCTGCCGCCATGGGCGATTTTTCAGTATTTGAAAGTGAACTGTAAGATGAATATCAATTATAAATCAATAGTATCTCAATGAACTTAATAAGATTTGCATTAAGAAAACCCATTACGATTTTGGTGATTGTCGCCGGGCTGTTTTTCTTCGGAATCCGGTCTATGAACTCCATTAAAGTAGATATTTTCCCCAAGCTGGATTTACCGGTAATTTATGTTTCCCATCCTTTCAGCGGATATACCCCACAGCAGATGGAAGCATTCTTTGCCAAACAATACATCAATATTTTCCTTTTTGTGAACGGGATTAAAAGTATTGAAACCAAAAATATTCAGGGTCTCACGTTAATGAAGATTAATTTCTATCCCGGTACCGATATGGCACAGGCTGCTGCAGAATTAAATTCATTTTCCACCAGAATCCAGGCTGCTTTTCCGCCAGGATCCAACCCTCCTTTCATTATTCGTTTTGACGCATCCACACTTCCTGTAGGGCAACTTGTACTGAGCAGTGATAAAAGGTCAAATAATGAACTGCTTGATCTTGCCAATGTGTATGTCCGTTCCACATTTACTTCCATTCCGGGAATTGTCTCCTCACCTCCCTTTGGAGGAAATATCCGGACAGTGGTTATCAATGCAAATCCAGACTTGCTCCGGCAGCACAATATGACTCCTGATCAGCTTGTGGAAGCACTTCGTCTCAACAACCAGACTGCCCCTTCCGGAAATGTAAGAATCGGAGACAAATATTACATCACTCCCACCAATACGATGATTAAAAATGTCAAGGATTTCGAGAATATTCCTTTATACAAAGGCAGTGTTCAAAATCTTTATTTAAGGGACGTTGCCACCGTTACTGACGGAGCGGATATGACCTCCGGTTATGCTCTGGTAAACGGACGCCGTTCCGTATATCTGAGTATTGCCAAAAGTGCCGATGCTTCCACATGGGATGTTGTGCAGAATTTAAAGAAACAACTGCCCCAGATTCAGTCTAACCTTCCGGATGATGTGAAAGTCAGCTTTGAATTTGACCAATCGACGTACGTCATCAATTCTGTTAAAAGTTTATTGAGCGAAGGAACTATCGGAGCGATACTTACGGGCCTGATGGTAATTTTATTTCTCGGTGACATCAGAGGGGCTTTGATTGTAATCCTCACTATTCCCACTTCTATTATTTCGGCGGTGTTATTCCTGAATCTATTCGGTCAGACTATTAATATTATGACCCTAAGCGGGCTTGCCCTCGCTATTGGAATTCTCGTGGATGAAAGTACCGTTACCATAGAAAATATCCACCAGCATCTGGACATGGGAAAACCTAAATCTCTCGCCGTCTGGGATGCCTGTAAAGAAATTGCCTTTCCCAAACTGCTCATTCTATTTTGTATTCTGGCCGTTTTTGCACCGGCATTTACGATGGGAGGAATTCCGGGATCTCTGTTCCTGCCTCTTGCGCTGGCCATCGGTTTTAGCATGATTGTTTCCTATTTCCTTGCACAAACTTTCGTTCCTGTTATGGCAAACTGGATTATGAAAGTGAAGCACCATAAAGCAAAAGACGGACATGTTCTGACAGATTCTGAAGAACTTGAGAGAGCAGGATTAACAGATGAAAGTGATACATGGAGCCAGAAAGAAATTCTGCTGCAAACCGAAGACAGCAACCGTGACGGGAAAGTAAGCATGTTCGAGAGGATAAGGTTCCGCTATCTGAAGTTTTTAGACAGAATTATGCCGTACAGAAAAATTCTGGTTTCTGCTTATATTATATTGATGATGGCAATGGTAGCCCTGTTCTTAAACAGTATAGGAAGAGATGTTTTACCACAGGTGAACGGAACTCAGTTTCAGGTAAGAACAAGAATTCCGGACGGAACCAGGATTGAAAAAAATGAGCTTCAGACCTTAAAATTATTAGACGGCATCAAAGAAATTGTTGGTAAAGACAATGTTTCGATCACTTCTGCCTATGTGGGAACCCACCCTACTCTTTTCTCAGTAAGCCCTATTTACCTATGGATGGCAGGCTCTCATGAAACCGTTTTACAGGTTGGGTTAAATGAAGACTACCATACCAACATGGATGATCTGAAAGACAAAATCCGGGAGAAAGCAAAAACCATTAATCCGGATATGAAATTATCTTTTGAACCTATCGAATTAACCGAAAAAATTCTCAGTCAGGGATCGCCTACTCCTATTGAAGTAAGATTGGCCGGAAGAGATAAAAGTGTAAACGAAGCGTATGCTAAAAAAATAGAAGCTGAACTAAAAAAAATACCGTATTTAAGAGATGTTCAGATAGGTCAGTCTATAAAATATCCTGCACTTGACATCAATGTAGACCGAGTTCGCGCGGCCCAGCTGGGTATTGATATGTCTGACGTTTCACGGTCTTTGGTAGCTTCCACCTCATCATCAAGATTTACGGAAAAAAATATTTGGACCGATGAAAAAGCGGGCTACAGCTACAACGTACAGGTTCAGATTCCTGAAAATAAAATGAACAGCAAAGAGGAAATTGCAGGAATTCCGCTGCAGAAAAACTCCAATAGACCGAATCTGGGTGATGTGGCTACCATTAAAAACAGCTTCACCTATGGAGAAACCGACAACCTCGGAGCAATGCCGACACTTACTGTTACAGCCAATCTTAATCATACCGATTTGGGAACTGCTTCAAGAGATGTTCAAAAGGTAATTGATCATATCGGAGAACTGCCGAGAGGTCTTAATGTTCAGCTGATAGGTTTAAGCCAGACCTTAAACGAAACATTAAGCAGCTTACAATATAGTTTGATCATTGCTATCGTTGTGATATTCCTGATGCTTGCCGCTAACTTCCAGTCTTTTAAAGTTTCAGGAGTTGTATTGGTAACAGCACCAGCCGTTTTAGTGGGCTCTTTAGCGTTATTAATAATCAGTGGATCAACACTCAACCTTCAATCTTATATGGGAATCATTATGTCTGTGGGAGTTTCTATTTCCAATGCCGTACTGCTGATCACCAATGCAGAACAGCTGAGAAAACATAACGGAAATGCTTTACTTTCTGCCAGAGAAGCCGCGGCGCTGAGGTTAAGGCCCATTGTAATGACCGCTCTGGCAATGGTTGTGGGAATGATTCCTATGGCATTAGGATTAGGAGAGGCCGGAGATCAGGTTTCCCCACTGGGAAGAGCCGTAATCGGGGGATTGGTAGCCTCTACTTTTGCTGCGCTTTTCATCCTTCCGCTGGCATTTGCCTGGGGACAAGGAAAAGCGACTACCCAAAGTGTTTCTCTCGATCCTGAAGATGAGGAAAGCATACACTTTATGCCTGAAATTGTAAAATAAATAACCTTAAGCTATTAAAATAAAAGATGAACAGATTATATCAATATTTAATTCCGGCAGTACTGATGTTCAGCCTCCAAAGTTGTGGACATGAGGAGAAGAAAGAAGTTAAAAAGACGGAGGAATCCTCTTCACCGGAAATTGAAACAGTAAATCCCAGACAGGAAGATTTTTCCTCCTCTACCGCTATTCCGGGAGAATTGCAGCCCTATCAGAAAGTGGATGTTTACGCAAAGGTAAGCAGCTTTGTTAAAAAACTATATGTGGATGTTGGAAATGAAGTAAGAGCAGGCCAGTTACTGGCTACTTTGGAAGCACCTGAAATCAATTCTCAGCAAAGTGCAGCTTCATCAGCTTTAAAATCAAAAGAAGCCCTTTACATTGCCAGTAAAGCGAAATATGACCGTTTAAAAGAGACGAGCAAAACACCGGGAACAATTTCTGCTCTTGATCTTGAGCAGGCCCTGGCCGCACAGAAATCTGATCTCGCCCAATTGGAGGCAGCAAAAGCATCCTACCGGGAAGTTGCTGATGTTAAAAATTATCTGCAGATCAGGGCTCCTTTCAGCGGGAACATCGCTACCAGAAATGTAAGTGCAGGAGCCTATGTGGGACCATCAGGAAAAGGATCTGACCTTCCTATGTTCAGTCTTGTACAGCAGGACAGATTACGTCTTGTTGTGAATGTTCCGGAATCGTACACCGGATTACTGAATAAAAACGGAGCTATTAAATTCTCCATCCAGTCTATTCCCGGAGAAACATTTACGGCAAAAGTATCACGATTTGCGGGAGCATTAGACAACAAATTACGTTCGCAATGGGTAGAAATGGATGTATATAACAAAGATAAAAGGCTTCTTCCGGGGATGGTGGCCAACGTTATTCTTCCTTTAAGCGAAAACAGTAAATCATTGTCTGTTCCTTCTTCAGCTGTACTCAATTCTACTTTGGGTGTATTCGTTATTAAAGTGGAGAAAAATACAGCACATTGGGTCCCTGTGACATCGGGAATTGCTAATGGTGAGACCACAACCGTTATTGGACAGCTATCACCGAGCGATGTAATTGTTAAGAATGCATCAGAGGAAATCCGGGATGGACAGAATATTAGAATTAAAGCCCCGAAATAGGCTTATAATAACGGATTCATTAACAAAAATTATAATACCGTTTTTAGACTTAACAATTTGAAAAATGTACTGATTCAGGATAAATTGGAATAAGTTTGTTAAAGAATCTTAATAAAAAAAACCGCACACTTACCAAAAATGGGCTGTTGCGGTTTATTTTTCTTTAACATATGTAAATAATATGTTAAAATGTGTTAAAATAAGATCCTGATAATTATCATAACAGGGGTCTTTTGCTCGGAATCTCTACTTTTGTAATGCTTTTGAAAATAAATATTCCTTTTTAACACGGATAATCAAATATATATGAAGAAAAGAGTTTTGTTTTATTTAGTTGCTTTAGTTACTACTGTTTCATTGCAATCGTGTGCTACTAATTATGTGGTTTCAAAACCAGCAACTTACACAAAAGAATACAAAACAGATGCCAAACTAGCTTCTATAGATAACAAAAAAATGGAGCAGGATAAGCAGAAACTTATCGACTCTTTCCTGGCTGAAAAGGCTGCGTCTATTGCCAATGCTAAAAAAGCAGTTAAGAATTCTGAAATTGCGAAAGTAATCAAACATAATAAAACCATTGACGGTATCCTTGAAGAAGCTGAAACATACCTTGGAACTCCTTACAGATACGGAGGAACAACCAGAAACGGTATAGATTGTTCAGCTTTTGTTCTATCTGTATTCGGAGCAGCAGCAGGTCTTAGCTTACCTAGAGTAGCAGCATCTCAGGCTCAGGAAGGGGAAAGAATTGAAAAAGGAGATCTACAGAAAGGAGATTTGATTTTCTTTTCTCATGGAAGAAGAATTTCTCACGTAGGTATTGTAGAAAGTGTTACTGAAGAGGGTGAGATCAAATTTATCCACGCAGCAACATCAAAAGGAGTAATGATTTCTTCACTGAATGATTCTTACTGGGGACCTAAATTCAGATTCGCCAAAAGAGTGATCAACGAAGAAGGAGAAGCTTACAATAACTTAGCAGCCGCTACTCTTCCTACACCCGCAAATTTTTAATTTTATAAATAATTGATTTAAATAATGAAGCCATCAGAATCTGATGGCTTTTTTATATCTGGTATTTACGATAAGATTAGCTCTGCTTCTATTGCCCTAGAGTATATTGTATATCCCTTACCGAATAGCCATCAGCCTTTAGCTGTTCTTATCAATTTCAATATCCAGTTTATATAAAAGACCATAGATTTCGGAAAGTGAGAATCTGGCTTTTTTAAGCTTATTTAAAGCCGGATCTATTGAATAGTTAACTGAGGTTCGGAAATCTGTTTTTTCGAGATTAGTGGCATCAAAAACAGCACCTGACAGATCACAGTTACTGAAAACTGCGCCTGATAAATCGCATTCGGTAAAATCGGCCTCTATTAATGTAGAATCTTTGAAAACTATTTTCTTAATGGAGGTCTGATAAAAGACTGAATTATTTAAGACACTCCCTTCAAATTTGAATGATAATCCAAACGGATTACAATCGCTAAACTGAAGACCAAGCATTTTGCATTCTTTAAAAATCACATCATGAAAAGAAGTTTTCACGAGCTTTGTCATGCTGAGATTGCATTCGATAAATTCACAATCTGTAAAGCTGGAACCGGATAGGTTTCCATATTCAAAATTACAATTTCTGAAGATACAGTTTTCGTACTCACTTTTTTCTGAAAAATGCTGCGTAAAATCTTTGTTATCAAAACTTTCGTCTGAGAAATGGGATTGTGTCATAAAAATCGTATTGATGAAATTGTATTTGCTATCGCTGCCTTTGCAGATGATGCAGATTTATTTTGAAAACGAAATGTAAGCGCAATAACCGTAAACTTCTATCATACAGCTTCCGGCTTTCTTTTACACCAAGCTATTCTTATCCGAATAATTAAGCTTAAAGAAGATAAAAGTCATCATCGAGAAAGCCAATAAAGAACTTCCTCCATAACTGAAATAAGGAAGAGGAATCCCAACAGTAGGGAAAAGCCCCATAACCATCCCTAAATTGATGGAAAAGTGCATTAGCAGAATCGATGCAAAGCAATAGCCGAATACGCGGTTAAAAGTGGATTTCTGCTGTTCTGCCAGATAGTATATCCTTCCGATGTAAATCATATAACACAAGATAAGAACGGCACTTCCTACAAAACCCCATTCTTCTCCTACCGTACAAAAGATATAATCTGTTTCCTGCTCCGGTACAAATTTCCCTTGGGTAACAGATCCTTCACGGTAACCTTTTCCCCAGATGCCTCCAGATCCGATCGCTGTTTTGGAATATAATAAATTGTACCCTGAAGTATCTCTGAAAGCTTTTTCACCTTTATAAAGAACTTCAATTCTTTCTCTCTGGTGCTTAGGCAGTTTTTCTAAAATATAGGGAGACCCGAAAGCCAGCCCGCACAGCAAAAGAACAGATCCTGCAATTCCTGAAATCGTAATTACATCCCAGGACATCCTGTGATAATTCATCGCAATCAGAACACCGGCAACTAGCAAAACAGCTACTGCAACATAAATGGGTGGAATGGCCAATGAAATCAGAAAAACACCGGCAAAAATAAATCCTATCCCGAATAAAAGCCCGCTCAGTCCTTCTCTGTACAATGCAATGAAGAATGCAATAAATACAAGCATGGACCCCACATCCGGAATGGCAAGAACCACAGCTGCCGGAATACCAATAATGGCTAAGGTAGTCCATAAGGACTTTTTATTTTTAAGATTAAAATCAGGTCCGGAAACATAGTTAGCCAGCATAAGTGCGGTCCCTATTTTTGCAAATTCTACAGGCTGCATGGTAAAACTTCCAAACTTATACCAGTTCTTTTGCCCAAGGATTTCTTTACCAAACGGGAAAAGTCCGATCAGCAGCAGAACACCGCCGATATAAATAATCCCGGCCATATTCTCAAAGAACTTACTTCTGCTGACAAAAATGACAAGCCCGACAAAAAGCGAAATACAGAAAAATATTAGCTGTTTCTCCCCCAGTTTCTGGTCAACACTGTAAATATTTGCAATGGCAAAAATGCAAAGCAGGAAGTACAGCCCAAGGCCCAGTTTATCTATTCCTTCTGTCCATTTCATTGCTTCACAGTTTTTTTAGCAGTATTATTTTTTTTAGTTTCCTCTTCTATTTTCTTTTGCAGTTTCGCTTTTTGCTGCTTCACCTGCTCCAGACTGTCCTTAATTCTTTTTTGTTTAATTGAATCAGGTTTAGGATCCACATAGAGTCCTTTCCGCTTTAAATCTGCAATCCATTGCCTTTTGTACTCAGGCATGAAACTCGAAGTGATCATCTTTTTGTACAGATTTTCTCTTTTAAGATCACCTGTAATATATTTTTCAGCAATCACTGTACAGGCCGGCCCGGCCCATGTGGCTCCGAATCCGGCATGCTCCATTACGGCAACTACAACAATTTTTGGCTTTTCAGCGGGAGCAATCAGTACAAAGATGGAATTATCCTTTCCCTGCGGTACCTGTGCAGTACCTGTTTTGGCTAATTGCGTAAAATCATTGGATTTCAGTCCTCTTGCAGTTCCTCTCAAAACTACGGCCTCCATCCCTTTTAAAACAGGTTCAAAGTGTTTCGGATCAACCAGAGTCTTATGCTTAACCTTAAATCTGGGATCAGGATTAGGTTTTCCATCAATTGCTTTTACGATATGAGGGGTATAGTACCAGCCTCTATTAGCAATAGCACCAACATAATTGGCCAGCTGAATAGGCGTTACCAAAACGTCACCCTGTCCCATTCCGTTATAAATAGCACCGGTTGACATTTCGTCCCAGTTTTTAAAATCAGTTCTTTGGGAACCACTGGCTTTCATGATGGCTTTAAATCTTTTCTCGTAAAAATCTCCTGAAGGGATTCTTCCTCTTGCACCCACAGCAAAGTCGTTATTCAAAAATTCTCCCACACCAAAACTGCTCATGATCTTTTTCCATTCATCAACACCCTTTGAAGGGTTGCCCGGATATTTTTTGATAATGGCAATAAATGCATATGTGAAAAAACAGTTACTGGAAACCTGAATGGAAGGAATAAGCGGATCTGCTCCACCATGACCTTTAATTCTTTTTCCTTTATAGAAAAAGCCGCCTCCACAAGGGAAAATAGTTTTTTCATCCATCACTCCCATCTGCATTGCTGCTAAGGCGGTCAATAACTTGAAAGTTGACCCGGGAGGATATCCTGCCTGCAATGCGCGGTCAAAAGTAGGTTTATTTTCATAAAGTGTGTCTTTTGACAGTGCATATAGATTTTTTGATTTATTAGGTCCTGTAAACAGGTTAGGATCAATATCCGGACCGGTAGCAGCTACTAAAACTTCTCCATTATTAGGATCCAGGGCAACAATTGCTCCGTGTTTATTAATCAGCATTTCTTCGGCCGTTCTCTGAAGGTCATAATCAATGGTTAGGGTAATATCCTTTCCGGTAATCACATCTTTATCCAGAGATCCGTTTTTATAGGACCCAATATTCCGGAGTCTGATGTCTTTTTGGATATATTTCACACCTTTTACTCCGCGAAGTTCTTTTTCGTAAGATTTTTCAACGCCTGTTTTCCCGATAAAGTCTCCCGGCAAATAGTAGGCGGAATCTTTTTTAATTTCACGTTCATTGACTTCACTGGTATATCCCAGAAGGTTACCAGATGTGGAAACCTCATACTGACGCTGAGGTCTTTGCACAATATTGAAAGCCGGATATTTAAAAATAATTTCCTGTACTCTCGCAATGTCTTCTCTGCTCAAATCTTTAAAGAAGGTCATAGGAGTAAGTTTGGAATAATACTTCTCCTTTTTGATAACTTCAATTCTTTTGATAAAATCTGCTTTTGAGATTTTCATCAGATTACAAAACCCTAGCGTATCAAAATCCGGTCTCATTAATGCCTGGGTAAAAGAGATTTCATACGCGGGCTGGTTCCCTACCATGATTTTCCCGTTTCTGTCAAAAATAACGCCACGCTGCGGAATAATATATTCTGTCTTGATGGAGGTATTGGCAGCATTTAGTGCATAACGGTCTGTGAATAACTGCAAATACGCAAGCCTCGCCACAAAAATGAGGGCGATGGTAACGAGGATGGAAAAAATTTTTAAATAACGTGTGTTCAAACTTTTTGTTTGATTTTAAATATTAATGCGTAGATGACTATAAAGATAAACGAAATTACACTCGTCACCAACACATTAAATAATATTTCAAAAAATCTGCTAAACTTAAAGAACTCAATATACTGTACTAAAAGCTGATGCAGGAAGATACTTGAAAATAAGAACAGCAAAAACTGCGCCCATTGAAGGGACTGAAAAGAGAAAAAGTCTGTAGACGTATCTGTGGAAGTCCTGAAAATCAACGTTCTGAAATAAGCGATCAACGTTGTTGCAAATGCATTGATCCCCCAAGAATAGAGGAAACCATCAATAGAAAGGCCTATTAAAAAGCTCAATGCCAGGAACTGAAATTTATTTCTGAAAAACGGATAAAACATGACGAAGACAGGATATAATACCGGAGTATATTTCCCGAAAAGCGTAATCCTGTTCAGTACAAATATCTGTAATGCAACAAGAAAGATCATGATCAATATATCGGTAAATAAAGTTCTGCTAATCATTTTCTTTTTTTATTACAGCCTGCATAGTGTCCTGAATCTTCTGCACTTCCGCTTTCTTAAGATTCTTCACTACATACACTTTATTCAACGCTCCCATTTTTTCACTCAGCTCTACGGAGATATCCCAGAAGCCGGTTTTATTATCTACAGAATATCCTGCAATGGTACCAATGGTGACTCCTTTAGGGAAGATGGCCGATTTACCGTCTGTAACCACCGTATCTCCTACCTTCAGGGCTACGTATTTTGGAATGTCTGCAAGGTGCATTACCCTGGAGTTATCTCCATTCCATGTTAGAGTACCAAAATATCCTGAGTTTTTGAGTGCTGCATTAATTCTGATCTTGTTTACACTTAGGACCGACTGAACCAATGCATAACTGTCTGTGGAATTAATTACAATTCCCGCAATACCTCTGGGTGCCATTACTCCCATTTGGGGAAAGACTCCGTCTCTGCGGCCACGGTTGATTGTAAAATAGTTATTTCTTCTGTTGATACTGTTGAAAACAATTTCACCATCAACAAAAGTGTAGATCTGCCCCCCACCAATAGTATCATGAACTCTTTTAAAGACAGGGGTTTTGGCGCCGTCTTTTCCATAAAGCTCAGTCATAAGGGCTTTATTCTGAACCACAAGATCTTCATTGATCTGTTTGAGCTTCAGATAAGAAACTCCTTCATCAATATATCCGGAAACCCAGGAATTGAAAGCGGCGGTCTGCCCGGCAATCCAGGATCTCTGCATGGCATTTCTGGAGAATATCAAAACCAGAGCAATAATTTGCAGGAATATAAAGAAGACGAAAAGAGTATTCTTCGAAAATAATCTCAGCAAAAATCCCATTCAGATATATAGTCGTAAAAAGTTAAAATTATTTAATTAAGAAATTGAACTTATCCATATTCTTAAGAGCAATACCTGTTCCGCGAACGACAGCTCTCAAAGGATCTTCAGCCACAAATACAGGGAGACCTGTCTTTTTGTGAATTCTGTCTGCAAGACCTCTTAATAACGCTCCTCCTCCGGCAAGATAAATACCTGTTTTATAAATATCTGCAGCCAATTCCGGCGGTGTAAGAGAAAGCGTTTCCATTACTGCATCTTCGATTCTGATGATTGATTTGTCTAATGCACGCGCAATCTCTTTGTATCCAACCATAATTTCTTTAGGCTTCCCTGTAATAAGGTCTCTACCCTGTACCGGAATGTCTTCGATATCTACATCAAGATCCTCTACTGCCGAACCCACTTCAATTTTGATTCTTTCAGCAGTTCTTTCCCCGATATAAAGGTTATGGTGAGTTCTTAAGTAATAAGCAATGTCATTGGTAAATACGTCTCCGGCAATCTTCACAGATTTATCACATACGATACCTCCTAAAGCTACCACAGCAATTTCCGTAGTACCACCACCTATGTCGATGATCATATTACCTTCAGGTTTCTGTACATCTATCCCTACTCCAATGGCAGCTGCCATTGGCTCATAGATCAATCTTACTTCTTTTGCATTCACTTTCTGAGCAGAATCTCTTACCGCTCTCTTCTCAACTTCAGTAATGCCAGAAGGAATACAGATTACAATTCGTAATGCCGGTTGAATGAATTTACCTTTGATACCAGGAATTTTTTTGATAAATTCCTTAATCATGTGTTCAGAAGCATGAAAATCAGCAATAACCCCATCTTTCAAAGGACGGATAGTTTTGATATCTTCGTGAGTTTTACCTTGCATATGCTTAGCCTGTTCCCCTACAGCAATGGGTTTACCCGTAGAACGTTCAATTGCAACAATTGACGGTTGATCTATAACAATTTTATTATTATGGATAATAAGGGTATTAGCCGTTCCCAGGTCTATCGCAATTTCTTGCGTAAACATATCAAATAAACTCATATTTTTCTTCTGATTTTAAGATTACAAAGATATAAATTTAAGACTACTAAAGAAATTTCCCACCAACTTAATTTGGTTAAAATTTTATTAAAATTTATAATTCTTTATTAACTTTCAGTTTAGCTATTTACAGAGGGTGATTTCAACTAAATTTAATGAGGTGTTAAAAACTTGAAAAAGGCCAAAAGAGGGTATAAAATGATCAAAATTAAACGTCAAAAGCACAAGTACATTTACCTACATAAGCAATTTTTCAATTTTTGCTGTTTCACAGTTTTGCATTTTTCTGCTATAAACAAGTTCTTTCCTCTCTATAGTTTTTTACGATAATTATCATACACACTATCTGAGAGTAATTAATTAAAAAAAGCGTAAATTTGCGACTGCTTATGTTACAGTATTCCAACATCCATCAGACGTCGAATTTTGCCGTGCTTTCCATAAGTTACGAGAAAGCCGATGTAGAAACGAGAGGAAAGTTTGCATTCTTTGATGAAAACATCAAAAACTTTGTTTCCAGAGTCCATCAGGAAGATCTTGGAGATGCATTTGTAGTTTCTACCTGTAACCGAACCGAGATTTATACCACTTCTCCCAATTATCTGTTAGTGGCTGAGGAGTATTGCAAAACAATTGGTGTACATCTTACGGATTTCCTTCAGTTTGCTAATATTCTTACCAAAGAGGAAGCTTTGATTCACCTTTTCAGAGTGGCGGCCGGACTTGAAAGCCAGATTATCGGAGATTTTGAAATCATTGGCCAGATCAAAAAAGCATACAACCGTTTCAAAAAAGAGAGACAAAATTCCAATCCTTATCTGGAAAGAGCCATCAATGCCGCTATTCAGATTTCGAAAAGAATAAAAAACGAAACCGGTATTTCCAATGGTGCAGCTTCTGTTTCCTATGCCGCTGTACATTATATTTTAAACAGTCAGAAAAGAATAGCTGAAAAAAACATTCTTCTTTTGGGTGTGGGCGAGATTGGGCAGAACACCGTTGAAAACCTGGTGAAGCATGTCTTTCAGCCAAAAATTAAAATTGCCAACAGAACTCAGGAGAAAGCTGAAAAGATTTCCCAGAAATATAATATTCCTCACGTTGATTACTCTGATTTTGACCAGGAATTAAAAAACACTGATATTCTTATTGTAGCAACGGGAGCCAAACATCCTATTGTCAATCGGTCTCATTTTCCGAACGGAAAAGAAACATTAGTGATTGATCTTTCTATTCCTCATAATGTGGAAAAGAATGTTACCGAAAATGAAAATGTAACATTGATTGATGTGGATGAGCTTTCAAAACAGATTCAGGAAACGATTCAGCAGCGCGAAAGAGAAATTCCCAAGGCTGAAAAAATCATCAAAGAACTGATGAAAGATTTCATTGAATGGGAGAAAAAGCGAAAACTGGCCCCCAATATTCATCATTTCAAAGCGGTTTTAAAGAATATGGAACGCAATGAAATGCATAATTTCTACAGAAAGAATAAATACATAAACATCACGGACATGGAACTTTCTGATAAAATGATCCAGAAAATCACCAACCGTTTTGCAAAATATATCATCGACAATCCTTTAAAAGCCGAAGAAATTAGTAAATTAATGCACGAAATATTAGTTGAACAACCAAACAACGAATTCAATGAAAAGCATTAGAATCGGAACGAGAAATTCCGCACTTGCACTTTGGCAGGCTAGAGAGGTTGCGAGGCACCTTCAGAACAACAATTATTTAACGGAAATTGTTCCTATCGTTTCTTCTGGCGATAAGAACCTCAATCAGCCATTATATTCTTTGGGAATTACCGGGGTTTTCACAAGAGACCTTGATATTGCCTTATTAAATGATGAAATTGATATTGCTGTGCATTCTTTAAAGGATGTTCCTACCCAATTGCCTCAGAACATCGAGATGATTGCTTATCTGGAAAGAGACCATCCTGAGGACATCCTGATCAGAAAGGAATCTGCAAGGAATAAAGAATTCCATGAGCTTAAACTTGCCACCAGCAGTTTGAGAAGGAGAGCTTTCTGGCTGAGAAATTATCCTACTACTGAATTTTCGGATATCCGTGGAAATATCCAGACAAGACTTCAAAAACTGGAAGAGGGAGATTTTGACGCCACCATTTTATCTTTGGCAGGAATCAAAAGGATGAAAATGGAAATAGATTATGAAATGCTTCCATTGATGATCTGTGCACCTTCACAGGGTGTGATATCTGTAGCCGGGCATACAGAGAAGCCTGAAATTAATGAGATTGTAAGCCAGATTAACCATAAGCCTACTCAAGTTTGCGTAGAAATTGAAAGAAACTTTCTGAGCACTTTGGAAGGAGGATGTACTGCACCTATCGGAGCGTATGCACAGATCATGGGAGATCAGATCCGCTTCAAAGCTGCACTTTGCTCTCTTGACGGTAAAAACTGCATTGCAGTGGATGAAAACTTTGATTATACTCTAAATGAGAATTTCGGCGAAAAGTTTGCAAAAGTTATTCTTGAAAACGGTGGAAA
The DNA here is from genome assembly GCF_900108365.1 of Chryseobacterium culicis. GTDB lineage: Bacteria > Bacteroidota > Bacteroidia > Flavobacteriales > Weeksellaceae > Chryseobacterium > Chryseobacterium culicis. The sequence goes on from NZ_FNWQ01000003.1 coordinate 409,825, forward strand.
AGAATTAATGGCAGAAATTAAAAGTCAGATTTAGCCCCCTTACAACAGCCGGCTTCTATCTTCAATCTTCAAAACATGAAAATCTTATTTACCAAAAATATAGACCATGCTATTATATCCAAAGAATTAGGAGAGGATATTTTGGCTGATTGCATGGAGGTAATTAAGACCCAGCCTATTATAATCAGTCCTTTTGACCTGAAAAATTATTCTCTTATTTTTACCAGTGTGAACGGAGTTATTTCGTTTTTCAAAAACAGGTTTAAGCCTAATGAAGATTTCACCTCCAAAAATTATAATAAGATCTATTGTGTAGGAGAAAAAACAAAGAGAGAATTAAGAAAGCACGGCTTCGGAACCTTTAAAGTTTTGAAAAATGCAGAAACACTTTCCAGATTTATTACCGGGAAATGCCAGCATGAGCAGTTTCTTCATTTCTGCGGCAACCTCGCCATCAATGTTCTGGACAAGGAACTTCCTTTACAAAATATTAAGTACAAAAAAGTTACCGTATACAATACTGAGGAAACTTATCCCGTAATAAATGAAAAATATCATGCTGCAGTATTTTTTAGTCCAAGCGGAGTTCGTAGTTTTGCAAGGCGAAATTCTCTGGAAGACATGAAGCTTTTTTCGATTGGTGAAACCACTTCCGGTGAGTTGAGAAATTATACAAAGGAAGAAATTTTCACTTCTGAAGAAAATACACTGGCTTCTGTTTTTGAACTGATAAGAAAAGAAATCAGAAGTAGAATTTAGAATAGCTTTTACCGAAATATCCCGGTAATATTAGTTTAAATAGATTATGATAAAAAACGACCTATATTTAAAAGCACTTCGCGGAGAAACCGTTGAAAGACCTCCTGTCTGGATGATGAGGCAGGCTGGAAGATATCTGCCGGAATTCATCGCTTTAAGAGATCAGTATGATTTCTTTACAAGATGTCAGACTCCTGAGCTTGCAGCTGAGATCACTCTACAGCCAATCCGCAGATTTCCTTTGGATGCAGCGATTCTGTTTTCTGATATTCTGGTAGTTCCACAGGCAATGGGAATTGATTTCAAAATGAAAGAATCCGTTGGCCCATGGTTGGATACCCCTATCAGAACAATGGAGCAGGTTCAGAATATTGAAACTCCGGATGTGAATGATACTTTAGGATACGTTTTTGATGCGATTGAACTTACTCTTCAGAAACTGGATAATGAGATTCCATTGATCGGTTTTGCAGGTTCTCCATGGACCATTCTTTGTTACTGTGTAGAAGGAAAAGGAAGTAAAGCATTTGATATTGCAAAATCCTTCTGTTTTCAGCAGCCTGAGGCAGCCCATTTATTACTACAGAAAATAACAGATACTACCATTGCTTATTTAAAGAGAAAAGTAGAAAAAGGAGTTTCTGCAGTACAGGTTTTCGATTCCTGGGGCGGAATGCTTTCTCCTACAGATTATCAGGAATTCTCCTGGCAGTATATCAATCAGATTGTGGAAGCATTAAGTCCTCTTACTCACGTGGTGGTGTTCGGAAAAGGATGCTGGTTTGCGCTGGAGGATATGACGATGTCTAAAGCTTCTGCTCTTGGGGTAGACTGGACGATTAAGCCTGAATTTGCAAGAACCCTTACGAATCATACAATGACTTTACAGGGAAATTTTGATCCCGCAAGACTTCATTCCACTCCTGAAACCATAAAAAAGATGGTGAATGAAATGATCAACCGTTTCGGAAAAGACAGATATATCGCAAATCTTGGCCACGGAATTTTACCGAATGTTCCTGTTGAAAATGCAGAAGCATTTATCAGAGCAGTTGTTGACTGGAAACCGAATTTATAAGATTAATTTCTTTTGAAAACTATACAAAAGCCCTGTTATTAATTGACGGGGCTTTTTTATTTTTTTTCAGCAGGCTATCAGTAATTTATTTTATCTTTGATTACTAACACTTTAAATCTACAATTATGAAAAAACTAAACAAAGAAAAAATGAAAAGCATTATAGCAGGAGGAGAAATCTGCCTGGAATGCGCTATTGGATATTACCAGGTTATTATTGATGGCCGATGCTACTGTGTTCCTATGGACTAATAAAAAAGCAGCCCAATGGCTGCTTTTACTTTATATTGTAATGAGCTACAATTAATTAGCTTAACATTCTCTGTGCTTTTTTCACTCCTTCCACAAGAATATCAATCTCCTCGAAAGTATTATAGACGGCAAAACTAGCTCTCACCGTTCCTGCAATATTAAAGAAGTTCATGATGGGCTGTGTACAGTGGTGCCCTGTTCTAACTGCAATTCCCATTTTATCAAGGATCATTCCTACATCGGAAGCAATTCCTACTCCTTCCAGGTTAAAAGAAACCACTCCGGTTCTTTTTGCTTTTTCACCATAGATCTTAATTCCTTCTAATTCCAGCAGCTGTCTTTGAGCGTATTCCAATAGTGCATTTTCATGATTCTGAATATGGGCGTGCCCTACTCTGTTCATAAAATCTACCGCAGCGCCTAAAGCAATATTTCCTCCTACATTGGGTGTTCCTGCTTCATATTTAAATGGAAGACCTGCATAGGTAGTTCCTTCAAAAGAACAGGTAGCAATCATCTCTCCACCTCCGTGAAATGGCGGTAAAGCTTCCAGAATTTCGCGTTTTCCGTACAAAATCCCCGTTCCCATTGGAGCATACATTTTATGGCCCGAGAACACAAAGAAATCACAATTCATCTTTTGAACATCAATATTGAAATGCGGTGCAGACTGTGCCCCGTCTATCACAATATAAGCATCGGTATTCTTTCTTGTTTTAGCAATAATTTCCTCAATTGGATTCACAATTCCCAACGCATTGGAAACCTGATTTACAGAAACAACCTTTGTTTTTTCACTTAAAAAACGGTCAAAGTGATCCATCTGAAGAATTCCGTTTTCATCAATAGGGATCACACGAAGTTTCGCTCCTGTTCTCTCGCAAAGCATCTGCCACGGAACAATATTAGAATGGTGCTCCAGATATGAAATAATAATCTCATCATCCTTCTGCAGTTTCTGTGTCAAAATATAAGCAATAAGGTTCAGCCCTTCCGTTGTACCTTTTGTAAAAATTACTTCAAAATCATGCTCAGCATTGATGAATTTCTGGATTTTTCTTCTTGAAAGTTCCATTTCTTCTGTTGCCAGCTGGCTCAGTGTATGAATTCCTCTGTGAACGTTAGCATTAAGTTCTGTATAATATGCGTGACAGACGTCCAAAACTGAATTTGGCTTTTGGGATGTAGCTGCATTATCCAGATAAACCAGGGGTTTACCATTCACATCTCTGTCCAATATAGAAAACTGGCTTCTTATTTCCTGAATGTCAAACATTTATTTATTTTTTAAATTAAAACGTCCTTATTTAGAACTCTTCAAATTTACGGCTTTTTTTTCGAAAGGAGGCATTCAATGATAGGCTGATCGTTATCATTCGATAGAAATATTCGATAGTTGATCTTAAAGATAACACATGAACAAAAGTAGAAAAGCAAAAATCAGAAACAGCCCATTGGTATTTATCTTTATCACATAAAAAAACCTATCAAAATTGATAGGTTTTATATTGTATAAATAAGCAAATCTTATTCTGCTGCAGTTTCTGCTGCTTCAGGAGCTGCTCCTTCTTCAGCTGCAACTTCTTCATCCTCATCATCATCCATAGCGGCTGCACCTCCTTTCATTGCATTTCTAGACATCTTAACAGCTACTACTACTGCATTGTCCGGGTGTACGAAAGAATAACCTTCTGTTTTGATACCACCGATGTAAAGTTTGTTACCAATTCTTAATGGAGTAACATCTACAACGATTTCGTCAGGTAGGTTAGCAGGAATAGCTTTTACTTTTAGTTTTCTGAAAGACTGACGTAAAACACCACCGGCAACAACACCTTTAGAACGTCCAGTAATTCTTACAGGAACCTCCATGATAACTGGCTTATCGTCAGATAACTGATAGAAGTCGATGTGAAGAATTTTGTCCGTAATCGGGTGAAACTGAATATCCTGAAGAACAGCTGGAATTGTTTTTCCGTCAACTTCAATAGATACCGTGTGTGCTTCAGGAGTGTATACTAATCCTTTGAAAGCTCTCTCTTCAGCAGAGAAGTTCAAAGGTGCTTCACCTCCATAAACAACACAAGGAACTAATTCAGCATCACGTAAAGCTTTTGTAGACTTTTTGCCCACGCTTTCTCTTTTTGTACCTTGAATTGTAATAGATTTCATTTATAAAAAATTTAAAAAATTGTTCTGATTTTAACTTGCAAGTTGCTAAAAATCAATTAAATAACAAATTTACTGCTAATTGATTTGTGCTCATGAACCATGGTCATAACATCTGCAAATAACGGGGCGCAAGATAGCACTTTTATTTTAGATGACAAATTATTTTTAACAGGAATTGAGTCAGTTACAATAACTTCCAAAAGTTTGGAGTTCTCAATATTCTCATAAGCCTTCCCTGAAAGCACTCCATGAGTTGCCATTGCTCTAACCGTTTTCGCTCCTTTTTCAATTAAGATATCTGCAGCTTTACAAAGTGTTCCTGCAGTATCAATCATATCATCAATAAGGATTACATTTTTACCTGTTACATCCCCAATAAGGAACATTTCTTCTACAACATTTGCCTTTTTTCTCTCCTTATAAGCAATTACTACTTCAGCACCCAGGTGGCCTGCATAGTTTTTAGCTCTTTTGGCACCTCCCATGTCAGGAGAAGCAATGGTAAGATTATCAAGATTTAAAGATCTGATGTAATCTACGAAAATAGTAGAAGCGTACAGGTGATCTACCGGAATTTCGAAGAATCCTTGAATCTGATCTGCGTGTAGATCCATTGTCATGATTCTTGTTGCTCCTGCTGCCGTAAGAAGGTTGGCAACTAATTTCGCACCGATCGGCGCTCTTGGTTTGTCTTTTCTGTCCTGTCTGGCAAGTCCGAAGTAAGGAATTACTACGGTAATGCTCTTTGCAGAAGCTCTTTTTGCTGCATCAATCATTAGAAGAAGCTCCAAAAGATTGTCTGCGGGAGGGAATGTAGATCCAATCAGGAAAACTCTTCCTCCTCTTACAGATTCGTCCAAAACAGGCTCGAATTCCCCGTCGCTGAACTCCTGAAAGTTGATTTTTCCTAATTCTTTCCCATAATTCTGGGCAATTTTCTCTGCCAAGTCCCTGCTGGTTCTTGTACAAAATAGATAACTTAACTGATCGGCCATTTTTACTTTTTAAAAGATTTTGCAAATTTAAAAAAAAACCACAAGATTTACTCCTGTGGTTTCTAAGTTTTTATTTTATCAATGATTAAGGGAACTTAACTCCTGAATATTTGTTTGGATCTACCTGTGGAAGTGTAGATTTATATTTAGCATTGATAGATTTAATAAATTCATTAGCTACAATACCATATCCTCGACCTGTAAGGTGAACTCCATCTAAAGAAAAAGCCCCTCCCGTTACAAATTTCGCAGTATATTTTACTCCGTCATAGGAAATACCGGATTGTGCATTCAGCTCCAGCATTTTAGCCCCCATATCTACAAAAGCCAGTCCATAAGAGTCTGCAAGAGATTTTATAGATGTATTATAGGCAGTAGTAGCTGTTTTTACATAACCCGCTTCTGTTTTTGTTAAAACATGCTGGTTTTGTAACGGGTAAGAAATACCATACACATTTACCGGTGCAGGAGCTCCTGCAGCAGTGCTTCCGATTACAGAACTTGTAGTAAGTAAAATATAATCATCTGCAGTAGCCTGTCTGGCCTGTCCGAAGATTTGTCCAAAAGCAGTTGCTGTAGGCAATCCCAAAGAAGGAGTCAATGCAGCAGTAAGCTGAGCTGACAGATCTGTCAAAGCAACATCTTTAATCAAAACCGGGTTGGGTCCTGATGCAGAAAGCAGATTAATTCTATCTCCGGCTCCAAAAGCAGTAAGTGCCTGCTTCAAAGGACCGTATAAACTTGTATTTAAAGTATTCAGATTCGCACCTAAAACAGCTGGTGTCAAAGGGTTATAAGGTACTGTAGTGAAGAAAGGAACGGAAGTAACAGAAGGGATATTTGCGATAACACCTTTTGTTGTCCCGACACTCTTAAGACCATCTAAAACCGCCTTAATAGATCCGGCAACAAGTGCAGGATCAGAAATATCATTGGATCTGTAAGTCGTAGGATTTGTGTTTCCGGTCTGAACCGTAGCTGCAGTATATGTTGTTACCCCTCCTACTGTCTGAGAGTTTGTTCCTCCATTAGTAGCATATGATAATACATCATTATTTCCTATCCAAAGCGAGAAAAATGTTGCCTTCTGAGCCATAGCATCAGCCAATACAGTTGTAGTAGCAGAAGAAGCAAACCTCACAAAATAAGGATTGGCCGTACCGGTTGCAAGGCCAGCCTGGCTGCCATATCCGGGAGCCACTAAGTGGAAAGATTTTGCCCCTGGCACACCCATATTGTTATAAGTTCCTCCACCGGACAATACATCTAATGCTGCTGCCGGAGTGCTTGGTACCGGAGATAAAGATCCATTTACAACCTGAAGAGTTAATTTACCAGGGAAGCCCGGAAGATTATTAAACCCTCCTACATCATTAGGTATCAACGGCTGTTTAAAATCGCCCCCTCCTGCAAGTCTCATCTGTCCTGCAATGATGCTTGGATAGGATTCATTTTGACCGCTGCTGTACAACGCGCCGTCACGATATCCGGAAGTAAGTGAATTTCCCAGTGAAATATATTTTGTAAAATCAGCATCACCTTTTGTTACCGGAATATCTCTAACATCCGTATCGAAATCTGTATTACAGCTTGTTACCGTAAAAAGAAGTGCAGAAACTGCAATTGTCGATATTATAATTTTTTTCATAGTCTTCTAAAATTAAAATGGATTATAAGATAAACCTAGACCTAAGTAAAACGCTGTTGCTTTCGACTGTCCGTAGAAGCCTAAATTAGCATTATTCACATTTCTGTATTGAGGCATTGCATATCCTCCAGCAATATCAACTCCGAATTGCTTCAGCTTAATACCAATACCTCCAGTTATAACATAGGTGTCATAAGAAGGTGTTTCCGGAATAAAGTTATCTGTAGTATAAGGGGCTTCATCATAATAAGCTCCCAAACGTCCGTAAAACATATTGGTGAAGGCATATTGCGTTCCCAATCTGAATGTCTTGGAGTTTCTGAAGTTTTTAGGACTTGTAAGAACAGTAGGATCCGAAGGGTTGTTTCCAATAGGAGCATTCTCGAAATCTAAAGTTAGCTTACTGTATCTTTCCCATCCATGATAGTTAAAGTCTGCAGAAACCTGCCATTTTGGTGTTACCTTATAAGTTAAACCAATTGTATATTCTTCCACCAACGGAAGTGTTGCCGAAAATCCATCCTGTCCGGCTGCATTCAGCTTCAGCTGATTATAAATAGATTGAGACGGGAACTGGAATGTAGCTGTACCGTTTTTCGCTTTCATATCTATTGCTGAACGGTAAGCAATACTTACATCTAATTTAGGATCAGGTCTGAAATAGAAACCGAAACCATATCCGTGCCCGCTTGCTTTTTTATCATTGATATTAACCTGTCCGCCAAACTGTGTTACTGCTTTATCCCAATCTACAACTCCTTTTGCATAGATATAGCTGGCACCAAATGACACCCATGGAGCAAGTTTTACAGAAACCATTGGCTGGAAGTAGAAACTCTTCAGTTCCAATTTCTGAACCATCTCTTTACCTTCCCAATTATCAGGCCACTTGATTGTACTTCCAAAAGGTGTTGTAACACTAAGACCTACGGTTAGTTTTTCTATTGGTCTATAAGTAATTGCAGCGTAGAAAGGAGTTCCTACAGGGTTATCTGTTTCTGTACTTTGTAAAGTATTGAAGTTTTGAAAAGTAACTTTGTTACTTGCAGCAAACCCTCCTGCCACTACGCTCAGTTTGGAAGGGATAAATGACATACCCGCCGGGTTAAAGAATGTCACACTCGCGTCTTCGGCATGAGCACTAGTATGCGCCATTGCCAATTGTTTTACCCCCTGCAGGGAAACTCTGAAGCCTCCTGCGTAAGATAGAACTCCCGCCAATAAAGCAGTTGATACTAATATTTTTTTCATAGACTATTATTATATAAGCCAAATATAAAATTATTTTGAATACGTCTGTTAATATTTGCCAATATTTTAAACAATATATGAAAAGAAAACTATGTTTAAAATAACACCTTCAGATAAATGCACGACAAACCGTTCATTACTAAGTACTTAATAACATTATCATAAAACAGATATTACATTGTTTAATTTTAAACAATTGTTTAACCTTTAAGCTGTCGTACGCTGGAAACTCAAATAAAGAAATAAAAACAAAAACATATGTTAAATTAAACAGCGGTTGGTTAAAAATGTTAAATTAAAAAAAACACAATCTCCTTTTTATCCTCTTTAAAGCGACTCTATACCAGTATTCAGCTTTTATTCTTAATTAAAAGGAAGGAATGTTTTGTTCCGAATTCAGGTTATTTAAGTATTTTAGAATTGCATAAAGATAAAAATACATAAATTTGCAGATTATAAATAAATAAAATATGAGTTGTGGATGTAAAACATCCGGCGATTCTGCACATTCTTGCGGCCCTAAGAAAACCGCAAATGGCTGTGAAAATGTAAATACCTGCGGGAATAGTTATAAATTAAGTGTTTTTGACTGGCTTTCTAACATCAACAATCCGGCACCGAACAGGTGTGATTTTGTAGAAGTTAGATTTAAAAATGACAGAAAATCGTTTTATAAAAATGTAAATAATATTCCTTTACATATAGGCAGCGTAGTTACAGTAGAATCAAGTCCGGGACACGATGTAGGCGTTGTAAGCCTTACGGGAGAATTAGTAAAGATTCAGATGAAAAAGAAAAAGTTTTCTGAAGAATCTGCACTCAAAATATACAGACAGGCCAACCAAAAAGATCTTGAGGTATGGCAGGAAGCAAGAAAAAAGGAAGACAGCGTAAAACTTGAAGCAAGAAAAATTGCTCAGAGACTAGGGCTGGAAATGAAAGTTACTGATGTTGAATACCAAGGTGACTCCTCAAAAGTCACTTTTTACTATACTGCCGAAAACAGAGTAGATTTCAGACAGCTGATTAAAGATTATGCCGGAGCGTTCCGTACGAAGATCGATATGAAGCAGATCGGTTTCAGACAGGAAGCTGCAAAAGTAGGTGGAATCGGGTCTTGCGGACGTGAACTTTGCTGTTCTACATGGCTTACGGATTTCAGATCTGTAAACACGAACGTGGCAAGGTATCAGCAGCTGAGTATTAATCCCCAGAAACTGGCAGGACAATGCGGAAAACTTAAATGTTGTCTCAACTATGAGCTTGACAGCTATCTTGATGCATTAAGCAATTTCCCTTCTTCTTCTACTACATTAGAGACGGAAAAAGGAAAGGCATTCTGTATCAAAATTGATGTTTTCAAAAAGAAAATGTGGTTTGCTTACGTAGACAGCTCCATGGCATGGTATGACTTTGACATTGATCTTGTTAAAAAGCTGATTTCTAAAAACAAAAGAGGAGAAAAAACACTTCCTCTGGAAGACCTGAAACAACCGGAAACTTCTACTCACACCATTGACCTTATTCAGGAAAACAATGTGGATCGTTTTGAAAAGAAAAACAGAGGTAACAGGAATAGAAATAACAGCCAAAATAAGCAAAATAATAATCAGCAAGGGCAGCACGGACAGCCGCAGGGGCAAAAAAGAAACAGATCTGAAAGACAGGAAAGACCGGACAGATCCGAGAATCCAAACCCCAATGCCCAATCCGGAAATCAGCCCAGACCTCAAAAACAACATTCACAGCCAAAACCGCAGGTGGAAAAAGCGGAAGGAAATGCTGATGCTGGAAGCAAGCCGCAAAACAATCCAAACAAAAAGAAATTCAAGAAAAAATATCCTCCAAAAAAAGATAATAATGCATAAAATTTTAGGATTACTGTCACTTATCCTTTTCTTCAGCTGCAACTCTTCCTCAGGAGGAGACGTCATCATGAATTCCGTTGATAACAAATGGAATAAGAAAAGTGAGCAAAAATTTAATCTTGAAATTTCAGATCCGCAGAATCCTAAAAATATTATATTTGTCGTAAGAAACAACAATACTTACCCTTACAGTAATATAAGGTTTATTGTAAATTTCACCAATCTCCAGAACAAGAAAAAAGAAACTGACACTTTGAATTATGTACTGGCAAAACCTAATGGAGAATGGCTTGGTACAGGGTTTGGTGACACGAAGGAAACTTTGTTTCAGTATAAATTAAATTATAAATTTCCCACAAAAGGAAAATATGAAATCGGGCTGATACAGGCGATGAGGAATGACAACCTTTTGGGAATAGAGGATATTGGGGTAAAAATAGAAACGGCTAAACCGTAACCATAAATGGAAGAAAACAAAAAAAATGCAGGAAATAAGGGGAAAACATTTCCTCTGCCTCCCAAAAAAAAGAAAGATACCTCCTGGAGAAAATGGGTCTCGTTCATTTGGATCGGACTTGTTGCAGTAGTTCTGGGAATTTCAGGACTTTTCTTTGCGGTTTCTCAAGGATTTCTTGGGGAAATGCCTGATGTAAAAGAACTTGAAAATCCTAACATCTTTGTTGCTTCAGAAATCATTTCTTCAGACGGAGTTACTTTAGGAAAATTCGAAAAAGAGAAAACACAGCCTATCGTTTATAAGGACCTTCCTCCTTTCCTTATCTATGCGCTTCAGGCTAAAGAAGATGAGCGTTTCAAGGAACATTCAGGAATTGACCTTCAGTCTGTTGCCAGAGCAGTAGTTTTTGGCGGAGGCCGAGGTGGAGGATCTACCATCACCCAGCAGCTGGCAAAATTACTTTTCACAGGGAAAAGAGCAGACAATAAAATTAAGGCTGTTTTTCAAAAGCTGAAAGAATGGGTAGTGGCTGTAAGTCTTGAAAAGAGATATACCAAAGAAGAAATTGTAACATTGTATTTCAATAAGTTTGACTTTCTATACAATGCCAACGGAATTGAAATGGCTTCCAAAATATACTTTAACAAGAAGACCTCAGAGCTTACTTTACCAGAAGCAACCATGTTTGTTGCGATGCTTGAAAATCCGGTAAAAAACAACCCGATGAGAAATCCGGAAAGAGCAAAAGCGAGAAGAGATGTTGTTTTGGATCAAATGCTGAAAACAGGCTATATAGACCAGGCTACGTTTGACAAAGCTGTTGCCACACCTATTGCATTAGATTATCATCCAATTAAAAATATTAACGATGATTATTCTGCCTATTACAAGTTTTATCTGAGAAAAGAGATTGATAAATATCTTGAAACTCACGAAAAAGAAACCGGCAAAAAACTAAACCTTTACAAAGACGGTTTAAAAATATACGTTACCCTTGATTCCAAAATGCAGAAATATGCAGAAGAGGCAATCAAGGAGCATTTAACAGATCTTCAGAAAAGATTTGATGCAGAACAAAGAGGAAGAAAGAACAGACCTTTCTACTATCTGAACGATAAACAAATCAATGATGTGATGGTTCAGGCTATGAAAAGAACCGGAAGATACAAGATGTTGAAAGCTGACGGTATGCCTGATGATTCTATCATGATGGAATTCAAGAAACCTATCAAAACTTCAAGATTCACATGGAACGGAGAAGAAGAGATAGAAATGTCTCCGTGGGACTCTATCAGATATCACAAACAGATCGCACAGGCAGGTTTGATGTCTATGGTTCCGGGAACAGGAGAAATCAAAGCATGGGTAGGTGGTATAGACTGGCAGCACTTCCAGTATGACCATATCAAGCAGGGGAAAAGACAGGTAGGATCTACATTCAAGCCTTTCGTATACGCAACTGCGATTATGAAACTTGGAATGACGCCTTGTTCAGCGGTTTCTAACGGAACTTATGATCACAATGGATGGCATGTTCCTGGAAGAGGCGGAATGCTTACTTTAAAAGATGCTTTGGCACACTCCCAAAACCCCGTTGCCGCAAGACTTATTGAGATGACAGGTGTAGATGCTGTAATCCAGACCGCAAGAGATCTGGGGGTAACAGAAGATATTCCAAGAAACAATACAATCGCCTTAGGTTCGTCAGACATTACAATTTATGAAATGTTAGGAGCTTACAGTACTTTTGCTAATTATGGTAACTACAACAAGCCGGAGATGATCTGGAGAATTGAAGATGCCAACGGTAGAGTAATCAAGGAAGTGAACGTAGAGCCGAAAGAGGTAATGAATCCAATGTATGCATACACCATGATTGAACTAATGAAAGGGGTAGCACAATTCGGAACCGCCTCCGGAGAATTAGGAAGAAGAGGAATCTCAAAAGCAGTTGAAATTGCTGCTAAAACAGGGACAACTCAGAATAACTCCGATGGATGGTTTATGGGAATTACTCCTAAACTAGCAACCGGAGCGTGGGTTGGATGGGAAGACAGAGCAACCCACTTCTATGGAACAGGTGAGGGTCAGGGAGCAAAAATGGCATTGCCAATCTGGGCTATTTTCATGAAGAAAGTATGGGCAGATAAAACCCTCGGAGTAACTCCTGATGATAAATTTATCAAGCCTTCAGACTGGAAAGACGGCTGCGCCAACCTTAAAGGCCTGAGCGGCGGATATGGAGATGACGGTAGTCTTCAGACTATTGATGAAATCAAAAATCCAAGGCCGGTAGACCCGACTCCTAAAAAATCAACAGAAAAGAAAGAGGACAACATTAATGAAAACCTTCATTCCAATGATGAAGTAGATTTCAATAAATAATTTCTCTTTTAGAAATATACAAGACCTTTCAAATTATTGAAAGGTCTTTTCTTTTATAATTAATACCTTTGATGTATGAATATCGAACGCATCAGACAGCCTTTTATCGAGAACTTTCCAGGTGATTTCTCTAACAACCCTATGCAGAGAAATACACCGAAGGTTCTATTTGCCACCATTAAACCGGCCGGCTTTGATAAGCCCGAATTAATAGCTTTTAACGAAGTCTTATCTGAGGAAATAGGATTGGGAAAATTTCAAGAGAAAGACCTGGACTTTCTGGTAGGAAATAACCTTCCGGAAAATATTCAGACGTATGCTACAGCGTATGCGGGACATCAGTTCGGAAACTGGGCAGGACAGCTGGGAGACGGAAGAGCAATTCTCGCTGGTGAGATTACTAATGACGCCGGCAAAAAAACAGAAATCCAGTGGAAAGGAGCCGGAGCCACTCCCTATTCCAGACATGCTGACGGACGAGCCGTATTAAGATCCTCTGTACGGGAATATCTTATGAGTGAAGCAATGTATCATCTGGGAGTTCCTACAACAAGAGCATTAAGCCTGGCTTTTACCGGTGAAAATGTAATGCGTGATATCATGTACAGTGGAAATCCACAGCTTGAAAAAGGAGCCGTAGTAATCAGAACAGCTGAAAGTTTTCTTCGGTTCGGCCACTTTGAATTGATGTCTGCCCAGAGAGAATACAACAATCTGCAGGAACTGGCTGATTTTACTATTGAAAACTATTATCCCGAAATCACATCAACAGACAGTCTGAAGTATAAAGATTTCTTTGAAAACATCTGTACCCGCACTGCTGATTTAATGGTTGAATGGTTCAGAGTAGGCTTTGTGCATGGCGTTATGAATACAGATAACATGTCTGTTCTGGGATTAACTATTGATTACGGACCTTACTCTATGATGGATGAATATGATCTGAATTTTACCCCAAATACGACAGATCTCCCCGGAAGAAGATATGCTTTCGGAAAACAGGGACAGATCGCTCAATGGAATCTTTGGCAGCTGGCCAATGCCCTTCATCCATTAATCAAAGATGAAAAGTTTTTAGAAAACACTTTAAATAATTTTGGCACTTATTTCTGGGAAAGCCATGATCAGATGCTTTGCAAAAAATTCGGACTGGATCAGCTTAGAAAAGGAGATGAAGATTTCTTCACCAGTTGGCAGGGGCTTATGCAGGAACTCAAGTTAGATTACACGCTGTTTTTCAGCAGATTGGAAAGCTTAGCTCCGGATTCTGACTTGAAAGAGCAATTTAAAGATGTTTCTTATATTCATTTGAACGAAGAGATGCTGGCAAAATTGAGTCACTTTATCACAACCTATGAAGCAAGATTAGCATTAAACTCTATTTCAAAAGAGGATTCGGTAACGATGATAAAAAAAACTAATCCAAAATTCATCCTCAGAAATTATCTTCTTTACGAATGCATTGAAGAGATTAACACTGGTAAAAGAGAAATGCTGGAAAAACTGACTAAAGCATTAGAAAACCCATATCAGGAGCTCTATTCCGAATTCTCCGGCAAAAGACCGTCTGGATATGATGATACTGCAGGATGTTCTACACTTTCATGCAGTTCATAGTAAATTAATAACAAAAACATTTATTAACTATCATATTTTTAACATATTAAATATTTTCACTACATTTAGACAAATATTTAATATGAAAAAAGTTGTATTTTCTTTAGCTTTGGCATCAGGCTTCTACAGCCATGCCCAGACATTACTTTCGGAAAGCTTCGAAGGGACGACATTTCCTCCAACAGGATGGACCAGATCTAATACAAACACATCAAGAGCATGGGATTTAACCGGCAATGTCTTTTCCGGAACTACCGCCACCTCTATTGAGTTAAAAACAAGATTTACAATTGCAGGAACCAATTCTGCTACTATCGACTGGATTGCAGGCGCCAACACAGCCAGCCTTGTAAGCCCTACATTCAGCCTCGTGGGGGCTACATCTCCAGTCTTCAGCTTTAAAGTAAAAGTAGGCTGGGGATACATGATCAGCCTGAACAAAGGCAATCTTCTGGCACAGATCTCTACCGACGGAGGAACCAGCTGGACCACCCTCTGGAATGAAGACAGTGAAACAAGCTTTACTGACGATGGGGACGGAAATATTGACACCGACTTTTACAATACGGTTACAGTGCAGAGAAGTCTTAGCAGCTATGTTGGCCAGGCCAATGTAAAAGTAAGGTTTCAGTACGTTGCCGCTGATGCTGATGCTGTTTCAATTGATGACGTACAGGTTATAGCCAATGGAACCCTCGGCACCAGCGAGATTTCCAAAACACAGGCGGACAATCTTTCAGTTTACCCTAATCCTTCAAAAGGAGAAGTACATCTTAAGACAGATAAAAAAGTCAGATCAACATCCGTTATTGATATTTCCGGAAAGATCCTTACCACTAACGATTCCGGAAAGACAGATATTTCTTCACTGCCAAAGGGAACTTACCTGTTAAAAGTAGACTTCGCAGACGGAACGTCTACCACAGAAAAAGTGATCAAACAATAATCGCGTTTATACAATCTTTATGAACCACCAGCTTTTGGTGGTTTTTTTATTTTACTTTTGCAAAAAATTCCAGACGTGTCTTTTATCAAAACAAAAATCATCAATTTTTTTAAACTGATTTTTCCTTCCACTTATACTGAATGGGCAGTTTTTCTGTTTTTTATTATTTGCTACGGAATTTTAGGTTCATATATTGCAATTCATTACAGAATCATTTTTGACAGCAGAATTCCGTGGGACGCTTATTTCAGCTTTGACAATAAATCCATTCTGATGACTGGAGGCAGTTTTGAGAGACATCCCCTATCTTACTATTTTTTCAACTGGATAAGAGAGTTTTCATTACTCATTTCCGGTGGAAAAATGGATATGAATTTCAGACTTACGCTGGCATGGCTCAGTAACATTATCATCACCTTAAATATTGTTCAGGTCTTTAAATATCTGAAAAATATTATCTGTCTTCCATTATGGCTAAGTTGGATAATGATCCTATTTTTCGGAGCTTTTTCAACCAATATCATACTATCATTTACTCCTGAAAACTTCACCTATACCCTGTTTCTATTGTCACTGTATAATTACTATGCCGCAATAAAGCTCAGACAGGAAGAAAAAATTCCGGCAGCAGCACTTTCTCTCGCCGGCATTACTATAGGAGGACTTACCATTACCAATTTTGTAAAAGTTTTCATCCCTCTTATTTTTGAAAAAAAGGTTTTCAGAGACTGGAAAAAATTCGGTAATGCGGTGCTTAGAACCGCTGTTGCTTCGATCTGCTTTGTGTTGCTTTACTTAAACAGAATTGATTTTAAATACCAAAATATCTTTTCCAAGACCAATCAACAGTATGAAAAATTTTCAAATGTAGAATCAATGCCCACTTGGGATATGATCATCTCATTCTTTTTCGGAGGCAATATTCTTTTCCCTGGTTTTATCATTTCGGATAAGCATAATATGAAGGGATTTAATTTCAAAGGACTTTATATGGACCTTTATTCATCACCGTTTCCCTACTTTTTTACAGCTTTATTATTGATACTTCTCTTTTGGAGTTATTGTAAAAATTTCAAAAACAAATGGGTTCAGGTAATTGCGATCTCATTTTCTGTTGATATGATTATTCATTGTGTGATGAGGTTCGGGCTTCACACCTCTTATATCTACGGTGGACATTTTGTTTTCGTATATCCCCTTTTATTGGGATGGCTTTTTTACGCTTACAGATCATCCCCTAAAGTGATGTCATTTTTAACAGTAGCACTTGCATTTTTTTCCATTTATTTAATCATCAATAATGTGTTCCGGATGACAGAATTTTTCTCGTTTATGGAAACCTATTACCAATAAAAAAGCTGAGAAATTTCTCAGCTTTTTTATTTTTATTTTGACTAAAATCTTTTCTATTTAGCTTCTGCACAGAAAATTCTATATTGTACTGCAACTGCAGATTTAAAATATTCTCTGATTTTTGAAAGATCGCTTGCCGCACTTTGCTTGGTGAAATAACTTCCTGCCAAAATTTTATAATTAGGTCTTAAAGAAGCATCTGTTTCCACTTTCAGGTTAGGAAATCTCTTTCTGAAATAGGATTTTACTTCGTTAGCTTCTTCATTACTTTTTACGGTTGTAATCTGGATTTTGAATCCTAAAATTCTAGGATTTTTCTTACAGATTTCAGCATTCGTAAGTTCTCTGTTCGGAACATAGATTTTAGGAGGTCTTGTCGTAATCCCTGTAGAAATTCCGCTATCACCAGAACTGAAATCTTTAGCAGAATTGGATGGAGTAACCTTAGCACACTTTCCTTCAATTCCCTCCAAAGCAGCACTTATTTTAGAATCCATCGTCATAACAAGCTCTGTTCCGGAAAGGGTATCTTTTTTAACAACTTGCTGGGCTCCAACACTATAAAAACCGAATAGTGATAATATCGAAAATATTTTAATCAAATTTCTCATTTAAACTTGTTTGCGCAAATTTATACAAATTAAAAAACTATACCAAACTAGTTATTTAGAATCAATACAAATTAAACGTAAATGATATTTTCCCTTTTCGATATACCGTTAAATTCCTGTTAAAAATATTATTTTTGCGGAATTGATTGAATGTTCAATAATTTACTAACATAAGATAATTTAAATGATTAGTTGGAGAAAGCATTATAAAAAAACGTTGATCGCAATAGGCTTATTGCTATCAACCAGTGCTTCATTTTACGGGCAAGACGGCGATCCTAAAAACGGAGAGAAACTTTTCAAAGCGAATTGTACTGCATGTCACGCGCTGGACAAACAAGTTGTTGGACCACCATTAAAGGGGGTTGTAGAACGAGTAAAGACAGAAGGTGGTGTAGACAAAGATTGGCTTCACAAGTGGATCAAAGACAACAAAGCTCTAAGGGCTTCCGGGGATAAATACGCCAATGAGATTTTTGAAAAGTTTAACAAGACTGAAATGCAGGTCTTTCCTAATCTTACAGATAAGGATATTGACGACATTTTAGCTTTCACAACTAATCCTCCGGAACCGGAACCAAAGAAAGATGATGCAAAAGCAACAGCTGACGCTGGTTCTACTACTGCAGCACCTGCAGACAAAACAACTACAAACGTTGTTATCATTTCACTTTTAGCGATCGCAGGTTTACTGGTTTGGATCTTGGTTAAACTAAGACAATTGGTAACACTAGGTCAGTCTGAAGAATTAGCAGGATTGAATGAAACAAGAGTTCGTTCATTCAGTGAAATGTATGAAAAGTTCCACTACATTGGTAAAGGTTTACTGGCAATTCTTGCTATTCTGGCCGCTTACGGAGTATGGAACTGGCTAATGTGGATCGGGGTTTACAAGGGGTACAAACCTGAGCAGCCTATCTACTTCTCACACAAAATCCACGCTGGAGAACAGAAAATTGACTGTCAGTTATGTCACTCCAGTGCTAAATACGGAAAAGTATCTGAAATTCCTTCTATGAACGTTTGTATGAACTGCCACAGAACAATTTCCGAATACAACGCAGATCACTACATGGAGCCTGGAAAAGATAAGGCATTCTATGACGGAGAAATCCAGAAGATCTACGCTGCAACAGGTTGGGATCCTGCAAAACAACAGTACACAGGAAAAACACAGCCGGTTGAATGGACAAGAATCCACAACATGCCAGACTTCGTTTACTTCAACCACTCTCAGCACGTAATTGCTGGGGAGCAGGCAATCATCAATTCTTTCAACAAAAAGAATCCTAACAACAAAATTGATGTTGTATGTAAAGCTTGCCACGGTAAAATTGATACCATGAATGTTGTTCAGATGGCTAACGACTTTACTATGGGATGGTGTATCGAGTGCCACAGAACGACTGAAGTTGATATGAACAACGGTTATAATAAAGAGTACTTCAAAAATCTACATGACAAGTTGAAAAAACAATATCCACAAGATGGAGGTAAGATCACTGTAGATGCAATTGGAGGTCTTGAGTGTGGTAAATGTCATTATTAATAACTAAAAAATTAGAAGTATAAAATGGCTTCAAACAAAATACAATTCAGAAGTATTCATGAACTTAAAGACCCAGCTTTAAATGGAAAGCTGGCTCTTAAAGAGTTTCAGGAAGAAATTCCGGTAGAAGATTTCCTTGGAGATGCTGAGAAGAACGGATCAAGTACTTCAAGAAGAGATTTCCTTAAATTATTAGGATTCTCCACAGCAGCAGTTACATTAGCTGCCTGCGAGGCTCCGGTAATCAAAACGATTCCTTACGTGGTAAAACCACATGATATTATTCCGGGAATCCCTAACTATTACGCTTCAACATATTTTGATGGTTTCGACTTTGCCAGCGTTTTGGTAAAGACCCGTGAAGGTAGACCTATCAAAATTGAACCGAACCCGGCTGGTGGTGATTTAGGTAAAACTAGCGCAAGAGCTCAGGCAAGTGTACTTTCTTTATATGATAATGATAAAGTAAAACAGCCTAAACTAGACGGCAAAGATGAAACTTTTGACAAAGTAGACAGTTTCGTTATTAAAGGTTTGGAAGAAGCTAAAGCATCAGGTAAAAAGATTGTACTTTTATCACATTCTTTTGCTTCGCCAACTTTCAAAAAGTTATTCGGTGAATTTCAAGCAAAATATCCTACAGCAGAATTAGTAACGTACGATGCGTTTCCTTACTCTGCAGGATTGGATGCAGCTCAGGAAGTATTCGGACAAAGAGCACTCCCTGTTTATGATCTTAAAGGATCTGAACTGGTTGTTTCTTTCCAGGCGGATTTCCTAGGAGATTATAATGCTTCAAGCTTAGAAACTTCTTATGCGGCAGCAAGAAAGCCAGGGCCAAACATGTTGAGACACATTCAGGTAGAATCTAACATGTCATTAACCGGGGCTAATGCCGATTCAAGATACAGATTAAAACCAAGTGCAGTAAACAAAACTTTAGTTGAAGTTTACAACGCAATCGTAGGTGGCGGTACTTCTGACAAGACAGCAACTGAAATTGCTAATGAATTGAAAGCAAAAGGAAGCAAAGCTGTTGTTTTTGCTGACGGTTCTAAAGGAGCTCAGGTTTTAGCACACTTAATCAACCAAAAACTGGGTTCATTAGCTTTCACAGGTAAAGCAAACTTCCTGAAAGAATTTAACGGTGCAAGATACCAGGAATTCCTTGGATGGGTAAACGGTGGGCAGGTTGGTGTATTAATTACCAACAATGTAGACCCGATCTACTCTCATCCAAAAGGAGAAGATTTCAAAAAATCTTTATCAAAAGTACCTTACGTAGTTGCTGTTGCTGATAAGAAAAATGAAATGTACAAAGCAGCAAAAGCTGTTATTCCGGTAGCAAACTGGCTGGAATCTTGGGGAGATATCGAGCCACAGACAGGAGTATATTCATTAATGCAGCCTACCATCCAGAAAATCTACAAATCAAGACAGATTGAAGAATCTTTGCTGGTTTGGAAAAATGGTAAAAACAATGCCGCAAACAACTACTACGATTATTTAAAAGCAAACTCTGCTTCTTTATTAGGTGGTACTTCATTCAACAAAGCATTGTATAACGGGATCAACGCTTCTACCAATGCAACAACTTTATCTTATGCAGGTGGAAACGCAGCTCAGGCTGTTGCTGAACTAGGAAACTTCAAGCCTTCTGAATTAGAATTAGTACTTTATACTAAGACTTCTATGGGAGATGGTACTCAGGCGAACAATCCTTGGTTACAGGAATTACCTGACCCAATCACAAGAATGTCTTGGGATAACTACCTGACGATTTCTCCAAAAGATGCAGAGAAATTTGCAATTGACAACGATCTTAACGCGAGAATGCAGTTAGATGGTTCTATTGTAAACCTTACTGTAAACGGAGTTAAAATAGAAAACGTTCCTGTATTTGTACAGCCGGGACAAGCTGAAGGATCTGTAGGTCTTGCGCTTGGATATGGTAAGAAAAACTCAGGAGCCACTGCAGATACAGGTGTAAATGCTTATCCTTTATTTGACGGTTCAAACCTTGTTCTTTCCGGTGTTAAAATCGAGAAAACAGGAGAAGACCACGAATTCGCAGGGATTCAGCTTCAAAATACATTAATGGGCCGTTATGAAATCGCTAAAGAAGTTCCTTTGGCTGAATTCATCAATGTTCCTTTTGATGATGAACACAAGGGATGGAACAAACCTTTGGAGTATCACACGATCAGCGGAGCTCTTCCGGCAAGAAAAATTGACCTTTGGGATGCGTTTGATGATACAGACGGACCTCACTTCAATTTATCTATTGACCTGAACTCCTGTACAGGTTGTGGAGCATGTATTATTGCCTGCCAGGCAGAGAACAACGTTCCTGTAGTGGGTAAGGAGGAAGTAAGAATGTCTAGAGATATGTACTGGTTAAGAATTGACCGTTACTATTCTTCAAGACAAACTGTAGAAGTATATGAAGGGTTAAAAGACGGATTGGCTGTACCAGAATTATACGGTACTGCATTCAACAAAGAAGGAGGTGCATTAAATCACCCTGCTGATAATCCGGATGTAATCTTCCAGCCGGTAATGTGTCAGCACTGTAACCACGCTCCTTGTGAAACAGTATGTCCGGTAGCGGCTACTTCACATGGTAAGCAAGGTCAAAACCATATGGCTTACAACAGATGTATCGGTACCAGATATTGTGCAAACAACTGTCCGTACAAAGTAAGACGTTTCAACTGGTTTACTTATAACCTAAATGACAAGTTCGATTTCAACATGAACAATGATTTAGGAAGAATGGTACTTAACCCTGACGTAGTTGTAAGAACTAGAGGGGTAATGGAGAAATGTTCAATGTGTATCCAAATGACTCAGAATACTATTCTTGAGGCTAAGAAAGAAGGAAGAAAAGTGAAGGATGGAGAATTCCAGACTGCTTGTTCTAAAGCTTGTTCTACTGGTGCAATGACATTTGGAGACATGAATGATAAAGATTCTTCAATCAGAGAGCAGTACGCCTCTAACAGAAGATATTATTTACTAGAGGAGATCGGCACAAAACCAAACGTGTTCTATCACACTAAAGTAAGAAACAGAGTAGAAAAATAAAGTTTAAATAATAAATAGGTAAAAAATGTCAGGACATTACGAAGCTCCGATAAGGGAACCTCTAATTATTGGTCACAAAACTTATCACGATATCACAGAAGATATTGCACGACCTATCGAAGAAAGAGCAGGTAAATTATGGTGGATCTCATTATATGCTGCACTAGTTCTATTCCTCTATGGATTCGGCTGTATCGCTTACACTATCGGGACAGGTATTGGAGCATGGGGGCTTAACAGAACTATTAACTGGGGTTGGGATATTACCAACTTCGTATGGTGGGTAGGTATCGGTCACGCCGGGACCCTAATCTCAGCAGTATTATTATTATTTAGACAGAGATGGAGAATGTCTGTAAACAGATCTGCAGAGGCGATGACGATCTTTGCGGTTGTACAGGCAGCAATCTTCCCTGTAATTCACATGGGTAGAGTTTGGGTTGGATACTGGGTATTCCCTTTACCAAACCAATTCGGTTCTCTTTGGGGGAACTTCAACTCTCCTCTACTTTGGGACGTATTTGCGATCTCCACGTATTTCTCAGTATCAACTGTATTCTGGTTCATGGGACTAATCCCTGACTTTGCAATGATCAGAGATAGAGCTAAAACTCCTTGGACTAAGAAAATTTATACATTCCTAGCATTCGGTTGGGGTGGTAAAGCAAAGCACTGGCAAAGATTCGAAGAACTTTCTTTGGTTCTTGCAGGTTTGGCTACTCCACTTGTATTCTCAGTACACACTACCGTATCCTTTGACTTCGCAACTTCGGTAATTAAAGGATGGCACTCTACGATCTATCCTCCATACTTCGTAGCCGGGGCGATCTTCTCAGGATTTGCAATGGTACAAACACTATTGCTGGTAGCTAGAAAAGTTTGTCACTTAGAAGAGTATATTACAATGTATCATATCGAAATTATGAACATCGTAATCATCTTAACCGGTGGTATGGTAACTGTAGCTTATGCAACTGAATATTTCATCGGATGGTACTCAGGATCCAGATTTGAAGATTTCACATATCTTTCTCCGGGTGCTGCTGTAGGACCTTACTGGTGGGCATTCTGGTCATTGATCATCTGTAACCTTGTTATCCCTGCTTCATTCTGGTTCAAGAGACTTAGAACGAACATTATCTGGACATTCATTGTTGCATTAATCATCAACATCGGTATGTGGTTTGAGCGTTTTGATATCATCGTTATCAACCTTTCAAGAGACTACTTACCAGGATCATGGACTATGTTTAAACCAACGATCATTGATGTGGGTGTATACTTAGGAACAATCGGGTTCTTCTCTGTATTATTCTTATTATACGCAAGAACATTCCCTGTAATTGCGCAGGCTGAATTAAAATCGATTTTGAAAATCTCAGGTGAAACTTATAAAGCAAAAGAAGGAGATGAGCACCACTAAAATTGTATACGGACTTTATGCTGACGACGACGATTTAATGAACGGCGTTAAAGCATTCAACGATAAAGGAATCGCGATAAACGAAGTTTATACTCCGTTTCCGGTTCACGGGCTAGACAAAGCTTTAGGGTTAAAGAAAACCAGAATTTCTGATGCTGCATTCTTATATGCTCTTTATGGAGTAACTATTGGTGCTACTTTAACCTGGTATGTAATGAATCATGACTGGCCGCAGAACATTGGTGGTAAGCCTGCCTTTGACTGGGCACACAACATGCCGGCATTCGTAGTTCCGATGTTTGAATTAATGGTATTCTGCGCAGCTCACATGATGTCTTTAACTTTCTTGGTTAGAAACAAAATGTATCCAGGAGCACCAGCTCAGAACCCTGACCCAAGAACTACTGATGATAAATTCATGATGGAATTTGTAACTGAAGATGTAGAATCTGTAAAACAGTTGCTTATTGAAACTGGAGTTGAAGAAATAACTGTTAAAGATGCTTAAAATGAAAAAGAATGTATTAAAAATTACAGCAGTTTTAGGTTTAACAACAGTTTTACTTAACTCTTGCGGACCAAAGGAGAACACTCCGCTGGTGTATTTCCCGGATATGTATTTTCCGGTAGCTTATGATCCATTGATGAAAGCTCAGGACGCTTATTCTGATCATGAAAATGAAATTCCTGCTTTTGTTAAAAATAATGGTGCAACAGGTCTTTCTCCGGTAGAAGGATCAGTTCCTCAAAATAAAGACGGTGTTTTTGAAGAAAGCTTATTACCTAAGAATGTTGACGAGTACAACGCAGGGTATGAAGCTTCCAAAAAACTTACAGTATCTCCTCTGAACCCGGCTAATGCAGCTAAAGATCTTGAAAGAGGAAAAATATTGTTTGATCACACCTGTGCGGCATGCCACGGAACAGGAGGTGATGGACAAGGGTCTATCGTACAAAGCGGAGCATTCTCTGGAGTGCCTAACTATGCTGACAGAGAAATTACTGTAGGATCTGTTCATTATGTATTAACAAACGGTAGAAACGCGATGGGATCTTATGCAGGACAACTAAACGCTGGAGACAGATGGAGAGTTGCAATGTATGTGATGAGTGCATTCAAAAAAGGAGCAGCAGCACCAGCGGCAGCAGCTACTACTGAAGCAAAACCTGAAACTACTACTGAAACTAAAAAATAAGAAAAGAAATGTATAGTTTTTCACCAAAATTAAAATCAACTTCTTTAATACTTCTTGTTGCAGGTTTAGTGCTATTCGGTATTGGTTTCTTTATGAACAAGGGAATCTCTACTGAGAAGATTGAACAAATGATGGAAGCGGTTCATGCTTCCGGTCATAATGCACCTACACACTCAAGTGAAATGGTAGGACCTCAAGATCACGCAGCTCACCTGGAGCACGCTACTCTACAGGTTCACAACCAGCCATTAGCGGCAATACATTTTGTAGCTGTATTTTTCTTCGGAGTAAGTTGTGCAGTATTATTCTTCTACTGTATTCAGCACGCTGCACATGCAGGTTGGCCAATTATTATTACAAGAGTGATGGAAGCTATTGCTTCTTACATTCCATACGGAGGAGCTATTTTGATCATTTTAATGCTTTTAAATATCTTCCACCAAGGACACCTTTTCCACTGGATGGATCCGGATTTGACAGATCCTAACTCTGCTCATTTCGATGTGATCTTATTTGAAAAGAAAAGATTCCTGAATATTCCTTTCTATGCCATCAGAACGTTCATCTATGTATTAGGTGCTTCTTTCTTCGCATGGAAACTGAAAGCTCAGTCTAAAAAAGTAGATGAGACAAAATCAAAAGTAGAATATCAATTCCTTTACAGATGGGCTGTAGGATATATTGCATTCTTCGGATTTGCTTCTGCTGCATGGGCTTGGGACTGGTTGATGTCTATTGACCCTCACTGGTACTCTACTATGTACATCTGGTATTCAATGGTGAGCTGCCTTTCAAGTGGTATCGCTGTAATCATTTTACTAAGTGTATACCTTAAGAAAAACGGATTCCTTCCTCAGTTCAATGATAACCACTTACACGATTTAGGAGTTTTCCTTTTCGCTACAAGTATGCTTTGGACGTATACATGGTTCGCTCAGTTCATGCTTTATTGGTATGCGAACGTTCCGGAAGAGGTTAACTACTTCTTTGGAAGATTCCAGCACTACGGCACAACGTTCTTACCAATGTTGATCGTTAACTTTTTATTACCTTTATTGGTATTAGTAAGCAGCAGCATCAAGAGAAACTATAAAGTTGTTACAACAATGGCTGTAGTGGTAATCTTAGGACACATTCTGGATTATTTCAATATGGTAATGCCGGGAACAGTAGGACCTTACTGGAACACTCCTGAAGTATTTATCCTGATCCTTGGAGCTTTATTATTCGTAATTGGATTATTTATGTTTACTGTACTTTCAGCTTTATCTAAACTGAAGCTGATCCCTACAGGAAACCCATTCTTACACGAATCTGAAATTTATGAGTATCCTTTCTAAGGACTCTCAACAAAATAAAAAAAAGACCGGTCATCATGATGACCGGTCTTTTTTATTGCGAATACAACGTTCTCTATTCATGCAATGGATATCAACATTATGGAATTCATAATAATAAGCATAAAACAGTTCTGTTTTTTTATTATAGACAATTTGAAGTAAATGCTTTAGCGAACAAGCTTGACACTTCTGTACTCGGCTTGCAAATAAACTAATTGTTTATTCCTTATGCTTTCATTTAGATGCTCTACTACACTTTCCGGAGTAAGATAGTCCTGAAAGTATCTTAATACATTTTCTCTCATCCTATTGATTTCAATTTCCGGTGTGTCAAAGATATGTTGTAAAATAGACTCCAGATGCTCCAGATTATCAAAAATTACAGCATTTATGCCGTCCGCCAAATTAGGATACATCACTTCTGCATACTCTTTCTGAATAATTGGAATAGTGCCTACAGACATTGCTTCGATTACATTATGACACAAAGGCATTACAACTCCAGGGCAGCAGAAGTAAAAATTAAAATAAGATAACGTTTCTCTCACTTCTGCCATGGGAAGTTCGAAATCTTCCTTAATGGCAAAGGCATATTTTTTTTCCAGACTCCCTTCTTTGATCCTTTTTAAAAGTTCACCCACTCCGGAAAGCGCTGTAAACTGAGATTTCTTTTTCATAAAGCTAAGAAGCTCAGTTCTGGGAACCACGGAAAACTCTGTTCTTTTAATATCAAGATATGCCTTAGCATCAAAATTACCATAACAAAAGATTGCATTAATTCTTGCTTTGCCCACATCAATCTTGTGATTCCAAAACCCGTAATGATACATTAAAGGATGAAAGCTCATAGGAACATGAAATACATAATCCGTATTATTATTCTTTTCAAAATAAGTGGAAAAATAATCAGGGCTGAACATTTCATCTTTTATCTCGATGTAATTTTCAGGTTTATATTTCTTATTCACAATTAAGAAATTATCTTCCCGCACAATCATACTGAGGTATTTCTCTTTGTTGCGTATATTCCTGAATGTAGCAAAATCCATCTGATAATAGACGTTGTATCCTGCCAGTTTATAGAATTTGAGAAGTAAATAAAAAAAACGATGATAGGTATAGTGATGTTTAATACCAACTAATACTGCCTTTTGTGTATTTTCAGGCTTGTTTTTTTTAATCTTCTCAAAAGCTAAAATATCTTTTACAAGCCGATTTACTTGATCAAATCTTTTCTTAATCATTTGTTTATTTGTTATATCCTTTTCTCAGATTTCTTAAAAGTAAAAAAACATTATTTATTAAGATGAGAAAATTCAAGGATTGTAAAAAAATAATAAAGATAATCTACATTCTCTTTATTATGGAACTTTCATATTTCACCCTCTCTCCTACTGGTATTTCTACAATTTGTTCTTTAACAGCTTCATTCACCAATCTTCCGGCAACAGGTACTTTTTCCTGAGCATTCTGCAAATACCACATATATTCTAAATCTACATGCCCTATATCTATTGTCCAGATGTTTTCTTTTGCCAGATCATAAGCCATTACCGTTGCTGTAGGACCTAATGCCAAAAGTACCAGTTTATCTCTTCCAAAAGCTTTAATTTCAGAAAAAATTTCCTGGTATGAATAAAAGGCATCTTTCGCCGGGCAAAGAATTCGCTGTAGAGATTTTACATCATCAAAAAGGTCATTTCCAACTCCTAATCTTGAATATTCACCTTCTACAATCAAAATATCCTGATCTTTCCAAAGCTTTTTTATTTTCACCAGAATTTCAGGAATGTGTTTTTTGGTTTCGTAATCCAAGTAAAATCTTGTAATAAAAGCATTAGAATATTTTTTCTTCGGGTTCAGATGATGCGAAATCTGAACACCCACTGTATTGATGTAATTCAACCACCAAAATTTCACCCTCCAATTGAGATTATTCCTCAGAGAGAACGTTTCAGGAATAGCAACGAGATGATTAGGCAAATCTGAGGTGAGAACTTCACGGAGCCTATTCGTCATTTCTTCACTCCCATTTTGAAAGCCAATGCCAGCAGTGTTCAGTACCAAACGAAATTCTCCGTCTCCAAATCTGCTGATATTTTTTTTATGAATACGGATTTCATCTATGGTTTCTGCCAGAGATTCCACATTATAAAATGGAAAATTTTTCCTCAGCTTCCAGGTGCTAAGAAAAAAACGGTAGTAATGATATCTTTTCTTTAAACTGTTCATTAAGTTTGAAATTAGCGGGATCACATCACAAAAAGCCGTGAACCGATCTCAACAATTAATACAAATAAAATTACATTATTTTTCCCAACAAAAGCTGAGATCGTAAAATATCTATGCCTTGTTAATGCTTAAACAGAAATATGTAACAAAATAAAATTATAAAAGACTGATTGTTAAAATAATCTGTAAAACATACGCTTACTATGAAAACAAAATTTGTCATTTACTCATTATTTATATTTCTGTCCAGTTTTCTTCAGGCTCAAACCGTCACATTTGTTTCAGAAAAAACAAATCAGCCCCTCCCAAGGGTTTCAGTATTTGGAAAAGACGGAAACATACTGGCATTCTCTGATATTGAAGGGAAAATTGATAAACAGGCATTATCTCCCGCACAGGAAAAGTTTCAGCTGGTGTATAATAATTTTCCGGTGGCCACACTCTCCTATTCTGACTTTGATCAGCCGGTTATCAAGCTTAATGATCAGGTCAGGGAAATTGAAACCATCGTCCTCAAAAATAGCAAACCTGCCCGATATATATTCATCAAAGGAAATTTTAACGCCTACGTAACCGTAAACGGTAAACTGAACAGCTATGCCGATGGAATGGTAACGTATATTTTTGATAATAAATCCAAAAAACTGAAGAGTACCAATGTAGAACAGTACAGGATTTTCAGGCTGACGGAACCTAAAAATGAGAAAAAAGAAACATCTTCATGGGACTATGGTAACTCTTTACAGCTCCCAAAACTTAAAAACGTAGGAAATCCGGAAGATTATAAAACGAAAAGAAATACAATCAAAGAACTAAAAGGTGACCGAAAAGATCAGATTGAAGTAACCGGAGCCGCGCTTCAGGAAAAGGAATTCTCCCTGTTCGGATTCAGATTTTTTGATATCAGAACCATCCTGAATATGTCTTTCGAAAAAGGATCTGAAAAAACACTGAAGGATTTTCTTGAATACAACGAGGTGGCATTTGTAAAATTAAAACATAAAAGCGAGCCGGATTACAACCAGATCATCCTTTACAATAACTTTTATCCTACTGAATTACGTTTTAGTAATGAAAATGATGTTGAGAAAGTGAAGTTTGACAAAGAAAGCAGTAATTATAAAACATCGTATTGGCAGGATCCTTCATTCCCGAATATGCAGACTATCTTCAGCAATTTTTTCAAAGGAGCTCTGAAAGAACAACCCAACAAAAAATAAGAATATAGAATTATGGCTATCGTTAAAAAGAAATAAAATAAGCAGCAAAACATAAAGTGAAAATAAAATCCAGTATTAATAAAGGTTTTATTAAATTTGCAACAAACCAAATAAAAATGAAAAAGTTTTCTTTTCTACTTGTTTTCAGTCTGTTGCTTTTTACAGCATGTAAGAAAGATCATGTAGATGCTACGAATACTAAAACACTGCAGTCAAGTATCAACGATATGACTTCCAGTTTACCTACCATTAAACAGATTAAGTTTAATGAGGCTCTTTATATCCTAAAAACATTTGGTGTAGAAGCAGATGGTGATATTAACGAGCTAAAAGCCCTTGGAAAACTGATTAATGGAAAAAAAGTTCCTGAAATCATGTCGCTTGCAGACGAAGTGGCACAGAAAAACGGAATAGAATGGGCAAGTACTGCCCCGCCGTCACTGGGAGAAATGAATATCTTCGGGGATGATAAAGCCAAAGAGAGTGATCCTAATGATGTGAAAGCCGGATCATTAACCCTTGTAACAAGACCTACAGGAGATGATGGATCAGGTGCACCTACAGCTATTCAGATCGTTCCCAGACTTGTAGATACAGCAGGAAATCCTGTTTCATTTACAGGAGCTGGTCTTGAAGCGACTCTTGAAGTATTCAGTAACGGGGTAAGATTAGCAACAGCAAAAAACCTGATGCAGGATAATAACTTTAAAGGATTCAACCTGAAATTTTCTTCTATTCCTGCTGCAAAAGTGGTAGACAACAAAATAGATATCACAGTTTCTGTAAAAACAACTGCAAAAACTTTTAAAATGTCAAAAATCGGACTTGACGTCAATGCCGCTGCCTTGAAAGTTCCTGCCATTCCTAAAACCGACACTACTGCTGTACCGGAACAGCCAAGCGCTGTAGTAGATCCAAACAATCCATCTGCTACCACAGGAACTGCTACAGATCCTTCAACTGCTGCTCCTGCAACTCCGGCAGCTCCGAAACAACCCACAGCAGATCCCAAAAATACAGTAAGCAAGTTTTTGAACAGTGTAAGCTCACAGAATTTAAAAGCAGCTTATGAAACAGCCAGCAACCCTAGCTGGGGAAGCTATGAGTCTTTCTCCAATCCTACTTCAGGCTTTGGATCTGTAAAAAATGTAAGCGTAAAGAACATTACAACAAGCGGAGCTAATGCTAACAGTGCAAGCGTAAATGCTACTTATGATGTAACGGATAAAAGCGGGAAAACCACTTCCTTAAAAGTAACTTTCGGGCTTAAAAATGTAAATGGAGACTGGAAGATATCCAGCTATAAAATCAATTAATAAATGGCTTCAGCAGAACTGATCAAAAAATTAGAAGAAACAATTGAAAATATCCCTGATTTTCCTATTCCGGGAATACAGTTTAAGGATATTTCACCCATCTTTTTAAATCCGAAACTTTATGAAGACGTTATTTCAGATCTTGCAGCCTTCAGCAAAGGGAAAGTAGATGCAGTCTGTGGAATAGAAAGCAGAGGTTATTTATTCGGAATCGCTATTGCTGTAGCACTGGAAGTTCCGTTTATTTTAATCAGAAAAGCGGGAAAGCTTCCTCCACCTGTCATTTCAGAAAAATATGACCTGGAATATGGAAGTGCAGTCATTGAAACCCGCGAAGGACAACTAAAACCGGGACAGAGAGTTTTGATTCATGATGATCTTTTGGCAACGGGAGGCACTACAGAAGCCGCTGCAAAGCTGGTTGAAAAACAAGGTGCAACGGTTTCCCAGTTCAGTTTCCTTATCGGATTAAAAGATTTGAATGGTGATGAAAAGCTGAAGAAGTTTGGTGCTGAAGTGTACCATATTTTAGGCTATTAAAGGTAAGACATATATGCTTCGACAAGCTCAGCATGACAAGGCTAATAATTTACTGTGAAATAAGAACAGGTAGTAGTAGAGTTGTCATTCTGAGCCTGCCGGAGCGTCTTTTTTTAATAAATCCCTCATTCGCCAATAACAATTCACAACATTTCATCAATAATACTCACAAAGTATTTTGTAAATCATTCAGAAACAATTAAATTTGCATTTCAATTTTTAAAAACTTATGGCAAAATTGGGAAAGAGTGCTCAGAATGAGCAAGAAGGTAAAGAAACGGTTGAGTTCTTTAAAGACCTTGACAGAGAAGCTTTAAACACTGAAAGATTTGTTGAAAAATACTCAAAACCTCTAGGTTTTGTATTTGGGGCATTAATCTTAGGCGTTTTAGGATTCTTCGCTTACAAGCAATTTGTAGTGGCTCCAAAGAATGCTGAAGCTGTGAAAAGTTTCCTTTCTGCTCAAAAAAGTCTTACTGAAGGTAAAGATAAAGATGCTTTGGGTGGAAAATCTGCAGCTAACCCAGGTTTTATCGGTACATATAACGAATATTCTTCTACACAAATTGGTAAACTTTCTTCTTATAATGCTGGTTTACTGAAATTCAAAGAAGGAAAATTCCAGGAAGCTTATGATCTTTTAGACCAGTTTTCATCTGATAACAAAACTTTAGTAGCAATGAAATACGGAGCTATGGCAGATGCAAAGTCAGGTCTTAACAAAAATGATGAGGCTTTAGCTTTGTTAGACAAAGCAGCTACTGCTTCTGATGATCCTTACACCACCTACTACTTCACAAGAAAAGCTGGAATTGTTGCGCTGGGATTGAAGAAAAATGCAGAAGCTAAAAAATACTTCGCTACAATTGACGAGAAATATCAGGACTACGACAACGGAATGTCTGATTCTTATATTGAAATGACTAAATATTACTAAAAAATGGCAACAGTTAATCTTTCCGATTACAAGCCACTTCATATAACCAATGCCGAAGATTTTTCTATCGGCATTGTTTTTTCTGAGTGGAATGATTTTGTAACGTACAATCTTCGTGATGCAGCTTTGGAAATACTTGAGAAAGAAGGAGTAAAATCTGAAAACATCAAACTTTTCCCTGTTCCCGGAGCCTTTGAATTGAGCTACGCAAGCATGCAGCTTTGCAAAGAGCGAAAATATGATGCAGTAATTTCTATCGGATGTGTAATCCGTGGAGAAACCCCTCATTTTGACTATGTATGTTCTGCAGTGGCACAGGGAATAAAAGACTGCAACATCATGACTGATACTCCAACTATTTTCTGTGTATTAACAGATGACACCAAAGAGCAATCTATCGCGAGAAGCGGTGGAGATCTTGGAAACAAAGGGGTAGAAGCAGCCGTTACAGCATTAAGAATGATTGATTTCAAAAAGAAACTATCAGATAAAAAAGGAAATATCGGATTCGGACACTCTTAACCGGGAACAACCTTTACACAATATCAGGACTATTTTTTAATAGTCCTTTTTTATTAGAGCATCTCTGAAACATAAATCTAATTAATAAACGGATGTTTTTGTTTTTTTGCTTCAAAAGTTCTGTACAAAAACTATCTTTGTGAAAACTAATAAAAACAGTACATACATGTTTTTAAGCAAAATAAAACCGTTCCTATATTTAGGAGTTTTCTATCTTATTGTTTCTTTGATAATAAGAACAGTATTCTTTTTTCATCCTATCACCACAGCCGGTTTTGGGTTTTTCGAAGTTATAAAAGTTTTGCTGATAGGTCTGGTGAATGACATTTTTGTTTTCATATTGGCCAGTTCTATCCTTGCAATTTACTTCCTCTTTCTGTCTGATTCAAAATATAAAAAGCCTTACGGATACATTATTTTGAGTGCACTCGTTTTGTTCTTCCTTTATATCTGGCTTATACCCAATAATATATTCAAGCAGTATGGAGGATCAATTATGGAGATCGCATTAGTTTTTGTAGGCATAAAAACCCTTTTCTTCGGACTGATGCTTTTTCTTCCTGCACAAAGAATTAAGATTCGTAATGCTCTATATTTCATCACATTATTACTCTATGTTCTTCTGATTATCTTCAACGGAGTCAGCGAATACTTTTTTTACAATGAATTTGGAGTCCGCTATAATTTCATTGCGGTAGATTATCTTATTTACACCAATGAAGTGATCGGGAATATCATGGAAAGCTATCCTGTAATTCCATTATTTTCAGGAATAATGATCATTACACTTACCATCACATGGTTCATTTATAAAAAGACAAAAGATGAACTGCTGGAATTGCCAGATTTTAAACAAAAAATGGTGCTTTTAGGCAGTTTTATGGTCCTTTGTGCCCTTAGTGCCCTTGCGATACCATCTTTAATGCAAATCCGGTCAGACAATGTTTTTGCAGATGAAATTGAAGCCAACGGCCTTCCTAAATTCTACTGGGCCTTTACTCATAATGAACTGGATTATTTCCAGTTTTATTCACAGATTAACCAACAGCAGGCTGAAAAGAATTTCCTAAGCCAATATCCACAGCAGACACTCTCAAGATCTGTGGTTGCAGAACAGCCTGAAGTTAAGAAAAATGTTGTATTGATCTCTATTGAAAGCCTTTCCGCAGATTTCATGGAACATTATGGCAACACTCAAAAAATCACCCCTTTTCTGGACAGCCTTGCAGAGAAGTCATTGATGTTTACCAACCTGTATGCAACGGGAAACAGAACGGTGCGCGGCCTGGAAGCTTTAACGCTTTGTATTCCTCCTACAGCAGGAGAAAGTATCATTAAGCGGGATGATAATAAAAATAAATTTACAACCGGAAGTGTTTTCAAATCCAAAGGATACGATGTCAAGTTTCTATACGGAGGATACAGCTATTTTGACAATATGCAGGACTTCTTCGCCGGAAACGGCTATGGCATTATAGACAGAAACAATTTTAAGCCCGAAGAAATCACTTTTGCCAATGTTTGGGGGGTAGCTGATGAAGATATGGCTAAAAAAGCAATTCAGGTGATGAATGCTGAAGCAAAATCCGGGAAACCGTTTTTCAATCACTGGATGACTGTTTCCAATCACAGGCCATTTACTTACCCTGACGGAAGAATAGATATTCCGGGAACAGCAAAATCACGTGAAGGAGGCGTAAAATATACCGACTACTCTCTTAAACTGTTCTTCGAAATGGCTAAAAAACAGGATTGGTATAAAAACACTGTTTTTGTGATCATTGCAGACCACTGTGCCTCAAGTGCCGGAAAAACGGAACTTCCGATGGATAAATACAGAATTCCCGCGATGGTCTTTTCAGAAGGATTTATACCAGCTCAAAAATTTGAGGGATTGATGTCTCAGATCGACTTGATGCCTACTGTTTTAGGGCTATTGAATTTCAGCTATCAATCTAAATTTCTGGGACAGGATGTATTCAAAAAAGAATTCCAGCCTAAAGCTTATATTGCAACCTATCAGGATCTGGGGTTCGTGAAAGACGGGCGTCTTACGATTATTTCTCCGGTAAAAAAAGTAAAACAATATTCTCTGGAACTGGAAAAAAGCGATCTACCGCCGGCATTTAAGCTGTATTATGACGAAAAATTAATAAAAAAAGCAGATCAGAAACTGGTAGATGATGCCGTATCGGCTTATCAGTCTACTTCGTACTGGTTAAAGACGAAACAGCTTAACAGATAAAGATCTAAATATTTTTCGCTTATAGTTTGGCGTAAATTATTTAAATTAACACATAAATTTATTATCATGAAATGGACAGACGACAGAGGCGGAAACGTTGATGACCGCCGTGGTTCCGGAGGAGGAAGTGGAGGTATGATTGTAGGAGGAGGACTTGGAACTCTTATTATAGCAGCCATCGTATTCTTTTTGGGAGGTGACCCATCCGGTATTTTGAATTCCGGCAGCATGCAGTCTTCAGGAAATCCTACTGAACAAAGAGAGCTTACGGCCGGTGAAAAACAGGTCGGAGAAATGGTTGATATGATGGCCAAATGGAATATCCTTACCTGGGATCAGATATTTAAAGAAAATGGAATGACTTACAGTGCTCCACAAGTAGTTCTTTTTGAAAATACAACCTCTTCTGCATGTGGTACTGCACAGTCTGCCATGGGACCTTTCTATTGTCCTGCTGATCAGAAAGTGTATATGGATATGAGTTTCTTCAATGAACTTCAGCAGAAATTCGGAGCTAAAGTAACAGAATTTACAGTAGCTTATGTTCTTGCTCACGAAGTGGGGCATCATGTACAGACTCTATTGGGAACCACACAAAAAGTGGATGCGCTAAGAAGAAGCGGAAGATATTCTGAAGAACAGCTGAACAGAGTGTCTGTAGCAACAGAGCTCCAGGCAGATTTCTATGCCGGAGTATGGGCAAAAAGAACCAATGACAGCAAGCATATCCTTGAACCCGGAGACATTGAGTCAGCAATTGATGCTGCAGAGGCGGTAGGAGATGATAATATTCAGAAAAGAGCACAGGGATATGTAAATCAGGAAAGTTTTACTCACGGGTCTTCTGCACAGCGTAAAGAATGGTTTATGAAAGGATATAACACCGGAGACATCAGACAGGGAGATACTTTCAACCAATTATTGAAATAATTTTTATATATTAGTGGTTTATAAAACTAATTTCAATGAAAACCAAAAAAAATTTTGAGAACAAAGCTGTTAAGCTTTCTAAAGATGCAATGAAAAATATCGGGGGTGGAATGAAGCATACACCATGTCATTCATACAATGTAGAAGACAGAAGACCTGGAGCTTCAGCTCTATGGATTCAAAAACTGCAGACATTTGCACATAACTTTATGTATTGCCCTGATCATCTATAACAAAATATAAAAACCCTGAAATATTTTCAGGGTTTTTTATTTTTATTGCAGTTCGATTGGATTAGAGTTTTTCTTAGCTTCATCTTTTACCCTTTCCTCCATTCTCTTTCTCATATCGGCAGGGTTTGGGTTTCCGCCACCCCCAGGACCTCTTCCACCGCCGCCAGCTCTCACAGTCATTGAAAACCCGCCTTGTCCGCCACCGCTTTGGTTCATGAATGACATGGGATCTGTTCTAAATTTTTGCTGCTGTTTCAGATAATCTGTTCTTTTTACTTTTACTGCATTTCCAAACTGATTCAAAGTAGGAAATTCAGCAATTTTATAATTCTTCATTAAGTCAAAGGAATAATCTCCTTTATCATCTTCTATTTTTACAATCAGCCCCGGAAGTCCGCCAAATTTATAGGGCCCATCCTGATAGGGAAGATCCGTTGTAAACCAGGCGGTCCATTTTCTTCCTCCAAAATCAGTTTCAGCTTTCTGAACTTTATACTCTCCTATTTTTCTGGTTTCTGACTCAATTTTCCAGTTCAGAGGTCTGTCTTCCTCATACGAATAAAGATCACGCCCGATTCTGTCTTTAAAATACGTCTTTTGGTTTGTTTTGTCTTTTTCCACAGAATAATTGATATTGGATCTTAAACCCTCCATCTGTTCTCTGTTGATACTTCCTCTTCCGCCTCCGCCCTGAAATGCCTTTTGCATAATAGAATCTCTTTTGATCCTGTTTTCAGAGTAAAATACAGATTTTTCAGGGGAAATATCCAGATAGGCGTTTTCAGTCTTGATATCTGATTTATTTTCAGCATCAGGCTTCATAGTCACCTGATACACAAACCGGTTTGTTTGTGCAGAAACATTCTGTATGAAGAGTGCTAATGCGATAATACCTAATTTTTTCATTTATATTTTATTTATTTTAATTCAATTGGATTTTGTGCAGTATTGGTAAACGAAGGCATTTCTACAGATGAACTTTGTGATGTCATACTTCCCTGGCTGTCTCCAGCCATTCCGCCTCTGTGCATTCCACCGCCGTGGCCGCCGCCTCTCATTCCTCCTCCATTCATTCCGCGGCCCATGCCGCCTCCATGTCTTCCACCTCCCATATTCATATTTCCTACTCCGTTATAGCCAGCAACTGCCTTTCTATTTTTCCCAAACTCTAATTCCAAGGCAGCTTTATCACCATGAAAATTGGTTCTTGTACTTAGCTTGGCATCAGAACTTATCTGTTCTTCAAAAGCATTTTTAACTGTAATCTTATTAACAAGATCAAATTTATAATCTCCTTTATCATCTTCAAGCTTTACAATCAATCCCGGTAATCCCGAAAATTTGTAGGGTCCGTCAGACAGTGGAATTTCCTTGGTGAACCACGCTGTCCACACTCTTCCTCCGAACTCTGCAACGGCTTTCTGGGCGGGATATCCGTTTTGTTTTTCTATACCATGGGTCACTTCCCATTTTACAGGTCTGTCTTCCTGATAATAAATTTGTTTTCCGGCTGCCCTCTCATAGTAATACACTTTCTGTTCCGGAATGGCTTTGGTAATAAAATATTCAAAAAAAGTTGGTTCGACAGGTTTTTTTCCCTCTCTCTTCGAAAAATCTTTTTCTTCTTTTTTATCATTTTCTTTCGCTTCTGATCTGAGCGCCAAAAAAAGAGAATCTCTTTTTAGTTTATTTTCACTGATAAATAAAGAACGGTCTCCTTTAACATCCAGAAAAGTCCGCTCACTTTTCATACTTACCAGATTGATGGAATCCGGATTTACCAGTGTCTCGTATACATATCGTGTGGTTTGACCGTAAGACATTGCTGCGAAAAGCAACACAAAAAAAGCAACTGTTTTTTGTCTCATTACCAATTTTCTTTATAGATCAAAAATAAGATTCAAGGTTAAAACCTGTAAGAATATCTTCTCATTGAATGGCTGTATTTATCTTTTTTTAACATAATTCCTCCCTCTTTACAGAGCTATTAATATAAGAATCATTAAAATAGATATCTTCGATTTGAGATTGCGGAAATTAGTTCGTATTTTTGCATCATTAAATCATTCTAAATAAATACAATGATAAAAGTATCAGACTATGCAAAGGAGAAAGCCATCCAGTTGATGACGGAAGATGGTTTTAACCCTGCTGAAGATTATATAAGAGTAGGGGTGAAAAGCGGTGGATGCTCTGGTTTAGAGTATGTTTTAAAGTTTGATAACCAAAAAACAGACGCAGATCAGATATTTGAAGATAATAACATTAAAATTATTATAGATAAAAAATCCATCCTTTATCTGGCAGGAACAACTCTTGAGTATTCAGGAGGATTGAACGGGAAAGGGTTTGTTTTTAATAACCCTAATGCATCCAGAACATGTGGATGTGGAGAATCATTTAGTCTTTAGAAAAAGACATTGGATTCTAGATTTCAGACCTCAGAACTTTTCTGACTTCTGAAATCGAAAATCTGAAATCTAAAAAAAAATAATGAGTAAATATACAGAAGACGATTTAAGAGTCGATCTAGAAAATAAAAAATATGAATTCGGTTGGGAAACGAAGATTGATTATGAAGATTTCCCGATCGGTTTAAATGAGGACATCATCCGTGCCATCTCTGCTAAAAAAGAGGAGCCGGAGTGGATGACTGAATGGCGATTGGAGTCTTTTAAAATCTGGCAGAAAATGGTAGAGCCTGAATGGGCCAATATCAATTATGAAAAGCCGGATTTTCAGGCAATCCGTTACTATGCTGCTCCTAAAGTAAAGCCTGAACTGGCCAGTCTTGACGAAGTGGATCCTGAGTTATTGAAAACATTTGAAAAGCTAGGGATTAATATCGAAGAGCAAAAAAGACTTTCAGGAGTTGCCGTAGATATCGTAATGGACTCAATTTCTGTGAAAACCACTTTCCAGGATACATTGGCAGAAAAAGGAATTATTTTCTGTTCCATCTCTGAGGCTATTAAAAACCATCCGGATTTAGTGAGAAAATATCTGGGTAAAGTAGTTCCAAGAGGAGATAATTTTTACGCAGCACTGAATTCCGCAGTATTTTCTGACGGAAGTTTCTGCTATATTCCCAAGGGCGTAAAATGCCCTATGGAGCTTTCCACCTATTTCCGTATCAATCAGGCTGGTACAGGACAGTTTGAAAGAACGCTTCTTGTGGCAGATGAAGGAAGTTATGTTTCTTATCTTGAAGGCTGTACAGCACCGTCAAGAGATGAGAACCAGCTTCACGCAGCTGTTGTAGAATTGATCGCCTTAGATAATGCTGAGATTAAATATTCAACAGTTCAGAACTGGTATCCGGGTAATGAAGAAGGAAAAGGAGGTGTATTCAACTTTGTAACGAAAAGAGGGCTTTGCGAAAGAAATGCAAAAATCTCCTGGACACAGGTAGAAACAGGTTCTGCAGTAACATGGAAATATCCGTCTTGTATTCTTAAAGGAGACAATTCTATCGGAGAGTTCTACTCTATTGCGGTTACCAACAATCATCAGTATGCAGATACCGGAACAAAAATGATCCACATCGGAAAGAATACCAGATCAACAATTATCTCAAAAGGTATTTCTGCCGGAAAATCTCAAAATTCGTACAGAGGACAGGTGAAAGTAATGCCTTCTGCAAAAGGAGCCAGAAACTTCTCGCAGTGTGATTCTCTATTGATGGGTAATGAGTGTGGGGCACATACTTTCCCTTATATTGAAATCAAAGACCCTACAGCGCAGTTAGAGCATGAGGCAACAACTTCAAAAATCGGGGAAGACCAGATTTTCTACTGCAACCAGAGAGGTATTGATACAGAAAGAGCAATTGCTCTGATTGTGAATGGATTCAGCAAAGAAGTTTTAAATAAACTTCCTATGGAATTTGCTATTGAAGCTCAGAAATTACTTGAGATTTCATTAGAAGGTTCTGTGGGATAATTCCATTCTCCCCAAAAAGATCTATCAGAGAAAAACTAACTGATTTATTGGCAAGGTTTTCAGCGTTTTTATCAGATCAAAAAAACTGTTTTATACGGTTATAAATTGTAATCTTCACAGGAGATTATAACAAACATAAAATATAAAAAGCTCCAACCCGTCTGCCCAGGAAATGTTCCGGATAAAGACAATATTTACAGGAAGGAAGCTCATACAATTATAAAAAGCAAAAGTTAGCAAGAATGTTACAAATTAAAGACCTTCACGCCAAAATTGAAGATGGCGCAGAAATATTAAAAGGTATTAATCTTGAAATAAAGCCGGGCGAAGTTCACGCTATTATGGGGCCGAACGGAGCCGGAAAATCTACTCTATCTTCTGTAATCGCCGGAAAGGAAGATTATGAAGTAACTGGTGGAGAGATTCTTTTCCAGGGAGAAGATATCAGTGAAGATGCTCCTGAAGACAGAGCCCACAAAGGAATTTTCCTTTCTTTCCAGTATCCAGTGGAAATTCCGGGAGTTTCTGTAACGAACTTTATCAAAGCTGCTTTGAATGAAACAAGAAAAGCAAACGGACTGGAAGAGATGCCTGCTAAAGAAATGCTTGCATTAATCCGTGAGAAGTCTGAAAAACTGGGAATTAAGAAAGATTTCCTTTCAAGATCACTGAATGAAGGATTCTCAGGAGGTGAAAAGAAAAGAAACGAGATCTTCCAGATGATGATGCTTGATCCTAAATTAGCGATTCTGGATGAAACTGATTCCGGATTGGATATTGATGCCTTAAGAATCGTTGCAGATGGAGTAAACCACTTTAAAAATGAAGGAAATGCAGTTCTTTTGATTACCCACTATCAGAGATTGCTAAACTATATCCAGCCTGATTTTGTTCACGTTTTAGCAGATGGAAAAATCATCAAAACAGGTGATAAATCTTTAGCATTAGAGCTTGAAGAAAAAGGGTACGACTGGCTTCTTAATTAATTTGAAATTAAATATTTGAGATTTGAAATTATGGCCACTATAAATAATTTTGAGGATTTAGATATATGGAAAAATCCGGGGAATTATGCCAAAAAATTTTCATCTCACTAATACAAAATTCAAATTGCAGTCAAAATATTAAAAATCAAATCGACCGTTCATCTGCTTCTGTAATGCAGAAGGCTTTGAAAGGGAAGGAAATAAAGAGTTTATTAATTTTTTATCTATGTCGAAAGGATCATGTGGAGAAGTAAGATCTCAGTTGATCAGAGCATTTGATAGAGATTTTATTAACGAGAATGAATTTAATGATTTGAAAAAAGATTATGCGGATTAATCAAAAATGATTTCAGGTTTTATGAAGTATTTAAAAGCTACTGAACATAACGGAAATAAATTTAACCGCTCATAATTTCAAATCTCAAATTTCAAATTTCAAATAAACAATGAGTTTAAAAGAACAAATTATAGAGAACCATAATGAATTTTTGGAGAGTCTTCGTCACAGATTTCTGGACGACAGCAGAAAAGCTGCTCTTCAAAGATTTGCCAACCTAGGTTTTCCTACAAAAAAAGACGAAGAATATAAATATACCAATCTAAAGGAGATCACGGAAAAAAGCTACAACTTCTTCCCGAAAGAGAGCCACAATATCACCAAAGAACAGTTTGACGAACTGCACCTTGGGGAAGAAAATTTTGATTGGATTGTTTTTGTAAACGGTAAACTTCACAAAGAACTTTCTAAAGTTTCTATTGAAAATGTAGAATTTCTTTCATTCAATTATGCATTGAATGACGACAGGCATAAAGAGGTTTTTGAAAAATATTTCAATACCATTGCTTCTCAAGAACAAGCGTTTACCAACCTTAACCTTGCTTATTGCAAGTATGGTTTCTTCCTGAAAGTTCCTAAAAATGTAGTGATTGAAAAACCAATCCACGTTTTTTATATTTCTCAAAATCAGGAGGAAAATACATTCTATAATACAAGAAACCTTTTGATTGTAGAAGAAGGAGCAAAAGTAGAAGTGATTGAAAGCCACCATAATTTTGACAGCACTTATGTATTGACAAACTCTGTAACGGAGATCTTTACCTACCCTAATGCAAAAGCAGACTGGCACAAGCTTCAAAATGACAACAACACAACTTACCTTATTGACAATACTTTTGCAAGACAGGAGAAAGACAGCTTAACAACTGTTAATACTTTCTCTTTCGGCGGTAAATTGGTAAGAAACAACCTTGATTTTATTCATAATGGATCTAATATCAATTCATTCATGAACGGAATCACAATCATCGGGAAAGATCAGTTGGTAGACCATCACACGGCAGTTCACCACAACTTCCCGAACTGTGAAAGTTACCAGAACTATAAAGGTATCTTTGACGGTAATGCGCACGGGGTTTTCAATGGAAAAGTTTTCGTTGATAAAATTGCTCAGAAGACAAACGCTTATCAGCAGAATAACAACGTATTGCTAAGTGAAGGGGCTAGTATTGATACCAAACCTCAGTTAGAGATCTTTGCTGATGATGTAAAATGTTCTCACGGCTGTACAGTAGGCCAACT
Organism: Chryseobacterium culicis; assembly: GCF_900108365.1. Taxonomy (GTDB): domain Bacteria; phylum Bacteroidota; class Bacteroidia; order Flavobacteriales; family Weeksellaceae; genus Chryseobacterium; species Chryseobacterium culicis. The sequence goes on from NZ_FNWQ01000003.1 coordinate 452,493, forward strand.
GAATGAAGATGCTTTATTCTACCTGAGAGCAAGAGGAATTTCTAAAAAGGAGGCACAGGCATTACTTTTATATGCTTTTGCCAATGATGCAATGCAGAACATTGATATAGAACCTCTAAAAGAGAAAATTTCAAAGTTGTTGGCAGAGAAACTGGAAGTTGATATAGAATTCTAAGACTTATATATTGATACACAAAAGCACTTCATTTTGAAGTGCTTTTTTTATTGATTATAATCCTTTCTGTCTTATTTTTTCAGCCAGTCCTGATTTCCTTTATTATCTGATCGTTTCTTACCGTTATCAAAATTGTAAGCCAATCCCACGCCTAGTGTCTGCTTCAACTGAGTTTTCCAGATCTGATTATGATCATACAAAAGATCAAGAGTAACATTCGTAGAGATATATTTATTGATTTTCATGCTCAAAACTCCGCTGTATCCCAGAACAAGTCTTTCAGGGTGGTCAAGATAATTCGAGAATACAGAAGCCGTATTCAGCAAGCTAATGTTCTCCATAATTTTCAGCTTATACATTGCCGTACCGAGGAAACCGAATTGGAAAAGAGAAGAATCTCCGTCGTTTTTAAGGCCATAGGTTCCTGCTTTCTGAAGATCACTGTCCAAAACAAATGTCCATCTCGCATTCGCCGGACGCAATGTTACCGTAAGATTATCATTAGGACGGTAAGTAACTCCAGCCCCTAAATTCAGGTATCCGGGCGCCATAAAATTAGAAATCTTTTTAGCATCAGGATTATTCCCATCTTCATACCCCGGTGCGAACTGCGTCTGAAGACCTGCACCCGCCGAGAAATACCAGTGTTTGGCAAACTCTCGTCCGTAATTGGTAGAAAGATTGATAACATCCTGAGTCTTTCTTACACCTGTTCCCTGTGTGTTGTTTTGTCCATAACCAAGGATAATGATGTTTTCCCAAAGATCTTTCCCTTTTTCATAAGTAAGATTGTAATTGACACCGGCAAGCCATCCCACGTTATTGGCTCCACCGCCTACCCAATTGGAAAAGGCCGCCTGATTAAGCATTAATGTGTTTTGCCCCTGAATAGACCAGGCTTTTACAGTATCTGTTGCCGGAGCTTCTGTTTTAGTTTCCTGAGCCATTGCTGCAGCCCCTAAAGAAATAGAACTGATCAATAAAAGTTTTTTCATAATGTCGATTTATTACAAATGTATAAATAATAATCTTTGCCGGAATAAAATTCACTATAAAATGAATTTAACAACAGTAAATTAACACCTATAATCATTTGATAATAAATCATTTAAGTTGTATATTTCCATAAACCAAACTTAAATCAACTTAAAATTACAGTAATTTGGAAACAAAAAAACACCTCATTTCTGAAGTGCTTTTTATTGGAATACAGAGATATTGTCTTATTTTTTTATCCACCACTGGCTGTCTTTACGGTCAGAACGTTTTACACCATTATTTAATGTATAGGCAAAACCAATTCCAAGGGTTTGCTTCAGCTGTGTTTTTTCTATCTGGTTATGATCATATAACAAATCTACCGTTACATTGGATGAAATATACTTGTTCACTTTAAGGTTAAGCAATGCTCCATATGCCAGAACCAGTCTTTCCGGGTGATCAAGGTAATTTGAAAATACAGAAGCCGTATTTGTTAAGTAGATATCTTCCATTATCTTCAGCTTGTATACAGCCGTCCCCAGAAAACCGAACTGCAGTAATGAAGTATCACCATCGCTCTTCAAACCATAGCTACCTGCTGTCTGAAGATCTTTATCCAATACAAAAGTCCATCTGGCGTTGGTAGGGCGTAAGGTCACCGTAAGATCATCATTCGGCCTGTACGTAATACCCATACCAAGGTTCAGGTAACCGGGTGCCATAAAGTTTGAGATTTTTTTTGCTTCAGGATTGTTTCCATCCTCATATCCTGCCGCAAACTGTGACTGTAATCCGGCGCCTAAAGAGAAATACCAGCTTTTTGAAAACTTTCTCCCATAATTGGTAGAAACATTAATAACATCCTGAGTTTTCCTGATTCCAAGCCCTTTCGTATCATTTTGCCCGTAACCTAGAATAATGATATTCTCCCAAAGATCTTTGTCTTTTTCATAGGTAATGTTGTAATTCGCTCCGGCAAGCCAACCTACGTTATTGGCTCCCCCTCCTACCCAGTTTGAAAAGGCAGCCTGGTTAATCATTAATGTGTTTTTTCCTAAAACCGACCAGTATCTTACTGTGTCTACCACTACGGAATCTTTTTTCAATTCTTCTTGTGCACTTGCATACATTCCCACAAAAAAGGAAAGAATCAATAAAAACTTCTTCATTACTCTAAATAATTTTCATTGCAAAAATATTAATATAATTTTTTTTAAAGCTAAAAACGGCTTTAAAGAATCTAATTTTATTAAATTTTAAATACTTACAACAAATATTTCTATAAAATCAGTGCCAAAATAATAAGTTTAAAAAATAAATTTGAAACTTTTTGTCTTAAAATCAGATAAGTAGAAGGGAATTCGTCGCCAATTTTTCCGAAATTTATCATTGGCTTTTGATTTGACATAAAATCTTCATGTTTAAAAACGTAATTTCCAAAAGAGCGGTTATATACCCATTGCTGATGCTTTCCGCGATGTGGTTCGGGTATTTTTTACAAACGCAGGGCTTTTTTCAAAGCTGTTTTGGAGCCATCATACCACTCCTGCCGGAAGGACTGCTTGGTGTGGTTACTTCCCCTCTTCTGCATGGAAATATTGATCATATCATAGGGAATTCTATTCCAATAGCTGCGCTGATGTTTCTGCTCTATCAGTTTTATCCTGTAGTAGCGAACAAAGTGTTTATAATCGGATGGCTGGCCACGGGACTTCTGGTATGGCTTCTTCCCCCTATTGACATTCTCACCGGCGACTATATGTATACATGTACCATCGGAGCCAGCGGTGTAGTATATGTTCTCGCATTTTTCCTATTCTTCAGCGGGGTATTCAAATGGAATACCAAACTTCTGACCATTTCCATGCTTGTTGTGCTCTATTATGGAAGCTTAGTATGGGGAATGCTTCCTGAAGAACTATTCTATAATATGCAGGAACCCAGTAAAATTTCGTGGCAGGCTCACCTTTCAGGCGCAGTAGTAGGAAGTATCATTGCATTTTCCTTTAAAAATATAGGTGAAAAGAAGAAAAAATTCATTTGGGAATTTCCTAATTATTACAGTGAAAAAGATGATAAGCTGTGGCAGGAATATAAGGAAAACCATCCTGAAGATTTTATGGAGCTTCCTTATAAAAAAAGAGATGATATCTGGGATCATCTGGAGGAATTGAGGAGAAAATAAAACTTATTTCCTTACATTTGAAAAAAACACACATGATCTCCGAAGAATATTTATATGCCATTGCCCTCCGCGAATGCAGCCAGATCGGCGACATTCATTTTCACAGGCTTGTCCGTACATTCGGAAGCGCTCAGGAAGCATGGAAAAGAGCAAAGAAAGACTATAAGAACCTGGAAGGTATAGGACAAAAAACAGTTTCAGATATTGGCAATGAAGCTCATTTGAAATTCGCAGAATATGAATTAAATTTTTGCGAAAAAAATAATATCCAGATCAGATTAAGACACCTTAATGAAACGCCTTCACTTCTTCGCCATTGCAATGACTCTCCAGCCATTCTCTATCAAAAAGGTCAGATTAATGATGCTCTTCCAAAATTGAGTATTGTGGGAACCCGCAACATTACTTCATATGGCCGGCAATTTATTGAAGACTTTTTTGAGGCTTTACTCCCTTCTTCATTGATGTCAGTGAGCGGACTGGCCTTGGGAGTAGACAAAGAGGTTCACGAGCAGTCTATCCGCACCCGGAAACCTACTGTAGGAGTTTTGGCTCATGGTTTTCAATTTTTATACCCTTCAAAAAACAAACGCCTTTCCGAAAAAATAATAGACGAAGGAGGAGCATTAATCACAGAATTCAGTTCTTCAAAAAAGCCTGACCGGGAAAACTTCATTCAGAGAAACAGAATTGTTGCGGGGATGTCTCCTGCAACCATCGTAGTAGAAACTGGATTTGGAGGCGGCTCGGTAAGTACAGCTACCTTTGCCAATGATTATAACCGTGACGTATTTGCCCTGCCCGGAAAAATTACAGAACCAACCAGCCAGGGATGTAATCAGTTGATATTCCATAATAAAGCCATTGCCATTTCCACTATAAAAGATCTAATCAGCATGCTTGGGTTTAATGATCCGAAAGAAAAAATAGAAGAGTTATTTCCTTATAGCGAGACCAGTGTACAATTATCTGAAAATCAACAAATAATATATCAGATCATTAAAGAACATCCGCAGATTTCTTTGGATGACATGTCACAGAAAATGGAAGCTTCCCCTTACAAAATTCTCCCGATAATTTTAGAATTGGAACTTTTAGGGAAAGTAAAATCATTTTCCGGGAGGCAATTTATGGCAATTTGATATTTAATGATTTCTTAATATTGCATTATTTCACACATAACATTTCATTTTTAATAAAATTTACTCGCGAATTATTAATTTAATAATATTACGAAACATTATTATTTAATTTTTAACAATGTTAAAATATAGTGTTGTGAATCTTGAAAAAAAAATTAAATTTGTTGACAATAATATTCAACCTTAATATATGGAACAATATAATATTGACCAGAAAATCCAAGAGTTTATTGCAAAAATTGAAGCAAAAAATCCTAACGAACCGGAATTCTTACAGGCCGTAAAAGAAGTTGCCGTAACTGTAATTCCATTCATTGCTACTAAAAAAGAATATACCGGAATGAAGCTGCTTGAAAGAATGGCTGAAGCTGAAAGAATTATTATTTTCAGAGTTCCATGGGTTGATGACAAAGGAGAAATTCAGGTTAACAGAGGTTTCAGAATTCAGATGAACTCTGCTATTGGACCATACAAAGGAGGAATCCGTTTCCACCCTACTGTAAACCTATCCGTTCTAAAATTCTTAGCTTTCGAGCAAGTATTCAAAAACTCTTTAACAACACTTCCAATGGGAGGTGGTAAAGGAGGTTCGGATTTCGATCCGCAAGGCAAATCTGATATGGAAGTAATGCGTTTCTGCCAGGCTTTCATGACAGAATTGTGCAAGCACATTGGCCCTGAAACAGATGTACCTGCAGGAGATATTGGTGTAGGAGCAAGAGAAATCGGATATTTATTCGGACAGTACAAGAAAATCAGAAACGAGTTTACCGGAGTTCTTACAGGAAAAGGTCTTGCTTACGGAGGATCATTAATCCGTCCTGAAGCTACAGGATATGGTGTTGTATACTTCGCTGAGCAGATGCTTAAAACGATCGGACAGGATTTCAAGGATAAAATTGTAACGGTATCAGGTTTCGGAAACGTAGCGTGGGGAGTTATTAAAAAAGCAACTGAGCTTGGGGCTAAAGTAGTAACCATCTCAGGTCCGGACGGATATATCTACGATAAAGATGGTATCAGCGGAGAAAAGATTGATTATTTGTTAGAGCTTAGATCTTCAGGAAACAACAGAGCTGAAGATTATGCGAAAAAATATCCATCTGCTGAATTCCATGCAGGAAAACGTCCTTGGGATGTGAAGTGTGATGTAGCTTTCCCTTCTGCAACTCAAAACGAATTAGATTTAGATGACGCAAGAAAATTAGTTGAAAACGGATGTATCTGTGTAACTGAAGCGGCTAACATGCCTTCTACATTAGATGCGATCAACTATTTCTTAGATAATAAAGTATTATTTTCTCCTGGTAAGGCTTCCAATGCCGGAGGTGTGGCTACATCAGGATTAGAAATGACTCAGAACTCTATCCGCCTTAACTGGACTTCTGAAGAAGTAGACGCAAGATTGAAGGAAATCATGATTGGTATTCACAAAGCTTGCAGAGACTACGGAAAAGACGAAGATGGCTATGTAAACTACGTAAAAGGTGCTAATATTGCCGGCTTCGTAAAAGTAGCAGAAGCTATGTTGGCTCAAGGAGTTGTATAACATAAAAAAGTAAAGGTTGGGAAAAAATCCCGACCTTTTTTGATATAGCCTGTTCCCGGGATAATGGGAAAAAAGTAAAAAGTGAAAGGAGAAAGCGCTGCTATATGCAGCGCTTTTTTTATTTTTATGTAATGAAAGGCACCATTAAAAATATTGATGAATATATTCTTCTGTTTCCGGCAGAAGTGCAGGAAAAACTGCTTGAACTAAGAAAAGCCATTCATTCTCAGACATCTGATCTGGAAGAATATATTGGATACCAAATGCCTGCTTTCAGATACAAAGGAAAGCCGATGATCTATTTTGCAGGATACAAAAAACATATTGGATTATATCCCGGGGCTGAGGGCATCAGTCATTTTGAGGCTGATTTCAAAGAAAGAAGATACATATTTTCTAAAGGAGCGGTACAGTTTCCAATTACCGAAGCGCTTCCGTTGGAGTTAATTCATAAGATAATCCGGTTCAGGATTACAGAAATTGAGCAAAAAAAATCCTGAAATTTAAAATTCCAGGATTCAGACTAATGTTTGCTAAAGTGCTTTACTTTTTCTTCTTCTTGTCTTTCTTTTCTTCTTTAGGAGTATCTGCCGGCTTAGTAGCATCAGTAGGGGTAGTGCTTACTGTGGGATCTGTTGCGGGTGAATTCTCCATTGTTGTAACAGGCGCTTTTTCCTGCTGGGTTTTTGGATCCGAAGGACTTGTTGTCTGTGTATTCGGTTGAGTTTGAGTGGTCGTTGGTTTATTTGTGGAGGTATCAGCTGGTTTTTGCGTTGTTGATTGGGCTGATACTGCAATTACACCGACTAATGTAAATGCTGCCGTTAAAAATAACTTTTTCATAATGTAATATTTAAATGATTGTTTAACTTAAACGAGACATCATTTATAAAATTATATGTAAACAGCTTATTTAACGTACTTTATAATTATTTAAGAGGATTTTGGAAAAAAAATTTCAATTAGTTGTCGGAAGTTTATTTCAATGAACTATCAGCTAAAACAGTTTATTACAAAAGCTTCCCTCTTGCTACTTGCATCTATAAAATCTACTTCGTAATATTCTTCATCATTTTTTCCACAAATTCAAAAGCGGCGGGGCATATTACTGTGTTTTTCAGCATCAAATTATTAATCTGGTAAATCTTCTTACGGTCTGTGTGCGGGTATTCCCGGCAGGCTTTGGGTCTTACTTCGTAGATAGAGCAGGTATTGTCGCTGTTTAGAAAAAAGCACGGAAGATTCTGCAGTACTTTGTCATTATCTTCATCTACCCTTAAGAATTTAGCTTCAAAATCTGCAGACTTCATGCGAAGATGCCTGGCAATACGTTCAATATCTTTTTCAGTGTATAAAGGGCCTGTTGTTTTGCAGCAGTTGGCACATTGCAGACAGTCTATTTCATCAAAAACTTCTTCATGGGTTTCCTGTACAATATAATCAAGATTTTTGGGCGGTTTTTTCTTTAAGCCGTCCAGAAATTTTTTATGCTCTTTCTGCTTTTGTATTGCTTGCTTTTTATAAAAATCTAAGTTCATTTATTCATTATTTCGCACAAACTCCGGAAGCTCTTCCTTCTTATACTCATTAATTTTATCCAGATCCAGAATAGTGGTGAGGTTCTCCTTATTCGGATAGTACATCGGAACAAATTTAGCCCCATAAACAATTTCTCCTGTAGTGTATGAAGACCTTTGCACTACGGTATTTGAAAACACTTCATCGAATGCTCTTATCTGGACAATAAGTTCAATATCGGTATTTTTAAAATCCTCTTCAGAAAAGCCATAAAAAGGAGAATTTTCATCAATCTTATGTACTACTGTCCAGTTGAGTGCCAAGGTATTGATTTTACTCAACTGTGTATCAAGTCTGTAAAAATTACTTTTGGCGACACCGTTTTCTATCACTTCAATAGCCGCCGAAAGAATGACATCGGCATCCGTTAATGCATTATTTTTATAAGGGGCCAGCCTGAACATTAACGCCTGCGAGCCCTGAAAAGGAGCAATAACAGCTATATCAGAAAATCTAAGAAATGCTCTTGGCCTTGAAAATCTTCCATAGAAAAGTCCTGTTGCAATGGCAAAGGTAAGCAATCCCAGAAAAGCTTCAAAAGTAGCCACAAGACTTGCTAAAAAACCTACAGGTGCTATTCTTCCATATCCCACGGTTGTAAACGTCTGGGAACTGAAGAAGAAAACGTCTATAAATTCATTGATCGGGTCACTTTTATCAATACCGGTGAGATGTTCCACGCCAATCAGGTAATAGATCATCGCAAAAACGAGATTGATAAGAATGTAAGCAACCACTAAATAGGAAATAAAGCGGAATGACGACAGGTTCAGCATTGTGTGGTACCAGCTTAGCCTGTTGAAAACATTCACCCCTTTCCTTTGAACATTGGGAAGTCCGTCTTTGTTGATAAATCTTCCGGATGCGTTGGTACCAAAACCACTGTTTTCAGCGTTTTTCTGCCGGATCTTTTTTCTGAAACCTCCTGTCATTGTATATCATTTGTTTTTTTGTTTATACTGTTTGGCTTTCGCCCATTCCGGTGCAAAGATAAAATATTGTTTTGATGAATTTTATCAATTGATTCATTTGAGTTTTAAATTGATTTTGGAGTACATTTGAAGTATGAAAAAACTGGAGTCGAGAGAGGACATAGAACACCTTGTCAATTCATTTTATGCTAAAGTAGTTATGGATGAAACCATAGGATTTTTCTTTAATGATGTTGCTAAAGTAGATTGGGACAAGCATCTTCCTAAAATGTATTCTTTTTGGGAATCTATCCTGTTTGGACAGATGACTTATAAAGGAAACCCCATGGGGGTGCACTTCCCTATCAATGAAATACAGGCTATGGAACAAAAACATTTTGACAGATGGCTGTACCTGTGGCGCACTACAATTGAAGAAAATTTTGTGGGAGAAAATGCAGATATGGCAGTCTATAAATCTGAAAATATAGCCAAACTGATGGCTTTCAAGATGGATTTAGCCAGAAGACTGTAAGCGGTTGGCTTAGAGATTCGGGAGATTTATTTTTATTTTACGCTTTAAGGAACAATTACCGTAAAGATATAGGCTGCCAGATTGACCAATAAAACCGTTCCGTAGAGAACATTAGTTTTTCCCCGACTTAGAGAGAGCATAACGATAAAGACAGATAGAGAAAGAAGAATAACGTCCTTTTTGTCCAGACCCAGCACTAACGGAATATCATACATGATACAAACCGCCGAAACCGCAGGAATTGTAAGCCCGATACTTGCCAGTGCAGATCCCAACGCAAGATTCAAACTGGACTGAATTTGGTTTGCTCGTGCTGCTCTAATTGCAGCCACACCCTCCGGAAGCAGTACTACCGCTGCAATGATCACCCCAACCAGAGATTTTGGTGCACCAAGGCTTTGTACCATTCCTTCTATCGTATCCGATAATCCTTTTGCCATCAATACGACAATAACGAGACAAACTACAAGGAAAGCAAAACTGATAAGCGTTTTCGTAAGTGAAGGAATATAATGTTCTTCAGGATGTTCATCAGGAACAATAAAATAGCTTCTGTGACGTACAGTCTGCACCATCAGGAAAATTCCGTAAATGACAAGACATGCAATGGATATAAAAATAAGCTGCGCTTCATTATAGAAAGGTCCGTTAACGCTTGAAGTAAAATTAGGAAGAACAAGGGTAAGCACCAGGATGGAAACAATACTTACCAGATAAGTAGTTGCTGAGGTTCTTGCAAAAAACTGCTCGTGATATTTAACACCGCCTACCAAAATACATATTCCCAGAATTCCGTTAAGAATAAGCATTACAGCGGCAAAAACAGTATCTCTGGCCAGCGTGATCGCCTGATCTCCGCCGGCAACCATCAGCGAGATGATAAGCGCGACTTCAATAATGGTAATACAAAGTGCCAGAATAATGGTTCCGAAAGGTTCTCCTACTTTATGGGCTACTACTTCCGCATGATGTACTGCCGATAAAACACTTCCGATCAATAAAATTCCTGCAAGGACATCATAAATAACACCGGTTCCCATTAAACCGGAAAAATAATATCCCACTGCCAGAACAGGAAAAATATAGGTATAATGTAAAATTTCTTTTAGTTTCATATCGTGACTACAAAATACAAAAAATCTATGAAATTTTAAATATCAAAAGAAAATATTAATAATATTTTAATGAGGCCAGAAGTTAAAATCCTGATAATCTGTAAACATATGAAACAACAGCCCAATTGCTATAATTCTGATATTTCCTTTGAAGAACAACAGCAAAAAATACACCGCAATGGCATAATAAGAATGTAAAAAGTGAAAACCTATGCTTTCTCTTGAGGGATCAAAAATCGGATTGGCAAAAAGATGGTCAAGATCTACCAGCATGGTAGCCAGAAGGATGAGATAGACTTTTTTCCAGTTTTTACGATAGAAAATCAGGGCGATAAATACCGGAAAAACAAAATGCAAGAAATAATGCGTAAAGGTTTTGAGCAGTGCAAGATCTGATGGAGCCATTAATGATAATTTTATTCGGTTGTATGCTTACCAGCGTAAAATTAAGGGTAATTCTCCGTTTTTTGCTTTTATTTTTATCCAGTAATCCTTTGATTTATTCGTGTAAAGCACATAATCGATGTCTGAAATAATTCTTTTCTCTTTGGTACTCAGCGTTTTTAATGAAGAATATAGCAGTGCGCTATTTCTGATCAGAATATAATTTTCCTTTAACCGGGGTGACAGCGATACTGCTTTCTGTGTTGATCTTATCGCAGCTCCTTGTTTATTCCGGCTGATTACATTTGGCTGGAAAGGAATTGCGGTGAATTGATTTTCATTGTTGATCCATTTTTTAGCCTGAAAATATTCCCAGGTTTTTTCAGGAGCATTACTTAGAATGTCAATGGTATAAATAGGCTGGGTGATCTTTTGAACGGTCTTTTTTTCCACTTCATTGAAATTGTCGTCATATTCATAGCTGATAATGGTATCATTCAGCTGCTCGAGATCTGCTGTTGCTTTAAAGGATGTTACCTGTGAGGAATCAGCAATACTTTTATTGAATAAATGACTGAAATTTCTGACATTTTCTTTGTCTAATTCAATATCAAGAAAATGGGTTCTCTTTTCGAGTTGAGATGCTATAGCATTAAAGGTTTCAGTGTCTGGGCTGTTTTTGATTTCAATTTCATCCTCATTTATATCAATCGAAAAGTTTTGGATCTTTTTCCCGGAAATAAAAGAAATACTCCCGACAGCATTATTTATAAACTGATCCGCATTCCAAACAGGATCTGAAGAAACAGGAAACTTATTCTTTATCATTTCAAAACCAGAATCTGAAGTTCCCGCAATACAGAGGTTTCCGGTAACTACAATAAAAATCTGATCTTTCTGAAAACGGTTATTTCCTTTGGCAGTAAAGCTTTGCTTCTTTAAAAAACTGATGAATTTCTGTGAATCTTTAAGCTCTGCAACACTGTACCATTCAGAGAACTTTGTGTCTTTAATATGGAAAATCTGTAGAAAATCCGGAATTATGATTCCCGCATCTTTCAATGAGCCTTTTGTACTTTTTCTCTTATTTTTGCTTCCTGACCAACCTGAAGGGTGTGCTGCCAGGCTGAAAAGGTATTGTCCCGTTAATTTCTTTACATCAATTAAAATAACTGCATCAGCGTTTTCCGGAATATATTTCAGGCTCTTATTTTTATGAAAAGCCACAAAATATACTGCAATAGCGAGCAATACAATTAACGGGACAATAATCTTCTTTGTATTCATTTATAAAATTTGCGGTTTCTCTTCCTTTTCCTGGGCCTTAAAAACCTGATCGAATATATCAAAGAAATACATTAAGCTGTTTTCTGAAGAATCTTTAATATTATAATTCATTTCGGTCTGGATGCTTTCTCCTTTCACTTCGGTTTTATAGTACACTTCTCCAACATTTTTTCTGATGGCATCCAGTGTTTTTCTTTCTTTTGGAGTTTTGAACTCTTTATCCAGACCTGTTAAAAGCTTCTGAATATCCAATCTTCCGGACAAAGGATATTTTGCTGAATCTTTCGCCCATTTTCTGGATACGTCAGACTGGTTTACTGATAAATTATTATCGGCAGAACTCATCAGATATACCACTCCATCTTTTACCGTAAAGAACAGCTGATCAATATATCCTCCGGCTTTCTCTTCTTTGAAAGTGTAGAGGTTTCCTTTTTTAGAGAATCTTTTAGACAGTTTTTTATTGGTTGAAAGCATATCAAAAATACGGTTCCAGTAGCCTTCGTTCTCTGTAGCAAAAGCAAAGGTGAAGTTGGGCACAGCAATTTCTTTGGTTTTCTTTACTTCTTTTTCGTTGAAATCAGCATCATACTCGTAATCTGTGTACTCTACCGTTTTTGATTTTAATTCGTTCAAAACAAAAATTCCGTTTCCGGGTGCAATTTTGGTAATGGCTTCTTCGTCCAGAACAATTTTCATGGTTTCCATCACCAGTTCCATTTCTTTTTTGTACTCATTTTCTCCTGAATTCTGAAGAAGGCTGTACATCATGTCAAAACATTTTGCACCATTTACGTTCATAGCATAGTAACCTACGCTTTTTTCATTGATCAGCTCCAGCAGCTTTCTGTTTTTCTTCCCTTTGTAAATGGCTGAAATATTCTTTTGAATCTCTTCATTTTTGTGCTGATAATTATTCACCAGCCTTACTTTATCCTTATCAAAATAAAGATTGTACGAATAGTTGGAATTGTACATATTTTTAAAGAACTGTCCATAGCTGTAGAACTTCGTCATTTTGCCATAAATTCCGTCATTTACAATTCTTCCATAATCTGCATAGACAAAGACATCAGAATTGGCATCTCTGAATTTCAGCATTTCTCCAGGAACCTCAATTTCCAGACTGGAAGCAAAATACAGGTCAAAACGGTCTTCAGCGTTCTTTTTTACAATCTTGAAATTTTCTCTTCGGATAGAATCCTGTTCTTTCTTGTAAGCTTTATCTTCTTCTTCATCATAAGCATAACCATCATTAGGCATTTCTTCCTCATTTTCAGAATTCCCGGCACTTTCTTTCTCTTGAGGATATTTATGGTGCTTTTGAAGGTATTTAATATCTTTCTGAATTCTGGCTATTTCACGATTATTATCTTTAATGCTTTCTTTCAAGTACTTAATATCATCCTTAAGGTTTTTGATTTCCTCTTTGTAATCGAAAGGTTTCTCCGGCTCATCAGTATAAGCTGTATCTCCTGCTTCAGCGTAAACGGAATCCACAGCAACGGCGGTGCTGTCTGCAACAGCTTCAGCGGCCCATAGATCTTTGTAAGGTTTGGTATAGCTTATCATGCTAAGAACGGCACGGCTTCCGTTCCACGCTACAAAAACATCATCGTTAATATCTACGTAAGAATAATTCTTCCTGTTGGAAACTTCCTGCCCCTTTTTCTTGACAGAATTGATAAACTCCCTGAACTTTTCTTTATTATCTATGATAAAATGGGTGTTATAGGTCTTAATAGAGTCATTAAAGCTTGCATAATGATACTGAACCGCATCGTATTTGATCCCGGTTTTGGAATAATCTGTCCACGAGGGTGCTTCTTTGCTTTTTTTGCTGAGTTCATGCAGCAACGGGTTCAGTTTATTCCAGTTGATTTTACTATTAAGCTGTTTTCCGTTTACTTCCATATAAAATACGGCATCAGCCGGTATTTTCATCCTGTTTTGTGCAAAAACCAGCGTAAAACCAAAGAGTACAAAAATAATTTTTTGTGTTTTTAATAAGATAGATTTCATGACTATAGTTTAGAAATTTATTGAAAAAGAATTGTGTTTTGTATTTGTTTTTTCTGAAGAATCAGATCCAGGATATCAGCCTCCAGCTTGAGTGCTTTTTTGTTGGGAGAAAGTACGTATGCATTATTGGTTTGAGATTTTACAGCGTTTTCAAACTGCATAATGGAAGTGTATTTTGCTTCATTAAAAACTTCCCTGTCTGCCTTGCTCATCTTGTCGTAATCTGCTTTGAAAGTATTGACTTTATTCCTTGTCAATGTCTTTTTTTCAAGATTCTGGCTGTAAATCTGGGTAGGAACCATTTTACCCAAAATTTTCTGAGCCTTCAGCTTCTCCAGGCCTGCGTTGATGTTTTCAATTTTTTTGAAATTACAGCTGAGTTTAATGATGTAGTTCTCAAAATCCATGGATGTTTTCACATTGCTGATGCCCGGAGTTCCTTTGAAAATTTTGGCAGCTTCATTGATTTTGTTTTCAATTTCGGCCTTTTTCGGAACTTTTTTTCCGTTAATGGTTTCCATTTTGGAGATGGAGGCAAGTCTTGTTTTGCTTTTGCTTGCGTTAAGAATAATAGTATACTCCCCTGTACCGTCGGCCTTTACATTCACTTTGTCAAGGATATCGAAACAGCTTGTAAGGAACAGCAAAGGAAAAAATAAAAGAAATAATTTGAGACAATTTTTCATGATTGGGTTTAAAGCCACAAAATTACTCAATTTTGGCCTTAAATTCTTGTAATCTTTGATCTTTGGGCATAAAATAGCTGTTTCCCGGTACTTTTTTAGGGAAAATACGGTGCTTTCTATATCTTATTTTTTAAACACGTCCTTTCAGATAATCCTGACGAAGGTCTTCATCCAGCTTTTCAATAGCATACCGAAGGCAGGTTCTGGGCATTTCTTTGTAATATTGATTCAGATAGCTGATGAGTTCTGCTTCATTTTTATTTCCCATTTCCCTTAATAGCCAGCCATTGGCTTTATGCATAAGATCATGAGGATGTTTCAGGTTCCTGGTTACGAATTCTTTGATAAGATCAAATGAGCCTTTCTTTATATAATGCATGGTTCCCACAACGGCTATTCTCTTATGCCACATTTCCTCAGATTCCGAAAGTTCTATAAGAAGGTTATCTTTCTGATTTTCGTACGCATATCTGCCCAGAATTTTATAACAGGAGGAATCTACCAGATCCCAATTGTTGACGTAAGGAAGATGATTCAGGTAAAAAGCAACTACCTCTTCTTTTAAGGCTTTATCTTTTGTTTTCTCAAACTTTGAAACCAGTATAAAAAGAGCTGTCAGCCTATGTTCGTGGTATTTCGAAGAAAGTAATATACTGAGTTCTTCTAAATTGATTTTCGAAAAATATTCTTTGGCCACAGAGCGCTGGTCCGGAACTGTTACGCCCAGAAACAGATCGCCTTCACCATATTCTCCTTTTCCTGTCTTGAAAAATCTCGGAAAGAATTCTGCCTTTTCAGGAACGGACAAAACAGCAAGTGCTTCCTGTATTTCTTTAACAATGCTCATATGACCATTTAAGCGTTTTCTTCTACAGCAATATTTTCCTGCTCTTCCTCTTCTTTTGCAATCTTATTAGGATTGGCTACTTTAGCAATGGTAAGCCCCTGAACAATGATCGAAAATACCACCACACAGTAAGTAATACTCAAAATAATCTCGCTGTATTCACTTTTAGGAATAGACATCGCCAGTGCAATGGAAACCCCTCCTCTGATTCCTCCCCAAACCAAAACTTTTACCGTCTGCGGACTGAAGCTTCTTCTGAGTGAGGTAAATTTTGTAGGTCCCCAAATGGAAATAAATCTTGCAAAAAGAACAACCACAATGGCTGCTAAGCCAGGAATCATAAAATGTCTGAGGTCTTTAATCATCAAAAGTTCAAATCCGATGAACAGGAATAATACGGCATTCAGAATTTCATCAATCAGTTCCCAGAATTTAATCAGATAATCCTGAGTAACAGATTTCATTTTGAAGCTTCTGTTGAAGTTCCCCATAAACAATCCTGCTGCAACCATTGTTAACGGTCCTGAAATATGCATCTGACGGGCAATAAGATAACCTCCCATCACTACAGACAGCGTCACCAATACAGAAATAATATAATCATCTACTTCACGCATCAGCCTTGAGGTAACCCAGCCAAGGAGCACTCCCAGCAGAAGACCTCCTCCGGCCTCTTTAAGCAAAAGCAGTCCGATGGTTTCAACACTCAGATCTACCTCTTTTCCTACTGCCAGCTGTAAAATTACGGTGAAGACCACAACTGCCATACCATCATTGAAAAGAGATTCACCCGCTACTTTTGTTTCAAGCGATTTTGACACATTAGCCTGTTTCAGCACACTGAGAACCGCTACCGGATCGGTAGGGGAAATCAAAGCTCCAAAAACAAGGCAGTAAATGAAAGGAAGCTTAACCCCCACGTAAGGAAGCAGATAAAACATCCCAAATCCTACCACAAAAGTAGAAATCACAACCCCTACCGTGGAAAATATCACTACAGGTCTGAACTGTTCTTTCAGGTCATTAATATTAATATGAATTCCTCCTGCAAAGAGCAGGAAATTAAGCATCGCGCCCATCAATACCTCTGTAAAGTCGATACCGTTCATAAGCTTGTGAAGATGTCCGAATGTTCTCGGCAGCACGGTTTCTCCAAACATTACCAGAAAGATAGAAACCACAATAGCGATTACCATAATTCCGATGGTGCTGGGAAGCTTTAAGAACCTGTAATTTAGATAGGCAAATATTGAGGCTAATACGATTAATGCTGAAAATGAATAATATAATTCCACTAAGTGTTTTTTATGTTAAGATTAATTGGTGAGTTCCAGATAAAGTATTTTGATATAGATCTTGCTGCCGTCTTTTTCCCAGACATCAAACATGGCATCCTGAGAAGCTTTTGAGCTCCTAGTAAAATCCTGGCCTATATTCAGAATGTTCAGCAGAATGTATTCGTCCCCGACAGAATTCACAACATAGGCTGTTTTTTCAGATTTTCCGTCCCCTGAGCTTTTTACTCCGTCTGTAAGTGCACGGAACTGGTTCAGGTGATGCATAAAGTTATTTCCATCTTTCACAGAGTCATAGGCTCTGAGCAGGATCAGCAAAATGTCAAGATTGGTAGGATCTTGGCCATAGAGTATCTTTCCCTGTTTGATACAATCTGCAAAATTATTCTGTTTAAAGGCATCTACAAGATTCTTAAACCGGTCTTCTGATGTGCTTACTTTATCATTTCTAAAATTTCTCCCGTAGTAAAGATATTGCGCTTCTATACTGTCCAGAGATTTTGGATATCCTTTATACTTAAAAATAAGCTTCTCGTAATGATAGGGAGAATCAGAACTTTTAAGACTTTTCTCAATAGCTTTTAGGTCTATTTTTGATTTCTGGCTGAACCCAAAAACCGAAAACAGAATGAATAAAAGGGAAAGGTGATACTTCATTAATGGCTGCTTTCTTCTTCGTCGTTGTCAAAATATTCGAAAAGAAAATCGTTGTACGGAAACCTTGAAATATGGATCTTCATGACTTCATCGTAGATCATTTTCTTCATTTCCGGGAAGTTTTCCTTGGTTAATGCAGAAATGAAAACCGTTGGATACTTTGATTTAGCCATCCACGTTTTTTTCCATTCTTCCAATGAGATATTTTTACGGGTAGATGGAGTAAGATCATCTTCATCCTTTTTCTCATAGCTGAAGTCGTCAATTTTATTGAAAACCATGATCATAGGTTTCTGATGTGCGTTAATTTCCATCAGGATATGATTTACAGATTCTATGTGGTCTTCAAAGCTTTCGTGAGAAATATCCACCACATGAATCAGAAGATCAGCTTCACGTACTTCATCCAGAGTGGACTTGAATGATTCTACCAGCTGAGTCGGCAGTTTTCTGATAAACCCTACAGTATCCGTAAGCAGGAAAGGCAGGTTTCCAATCACTACTTTTCTTACGGTAGTATCCAGTGTTGCAAATAATTTGTTTTCAGCAAAAACTTCAGATTTTGAAATGGAATTCATCAAAGTAGATTTTCCTACGTTGGTATATCCTACCAAGGCGGCACGCACTACTTTTCCACGGTTGTTGCGCTGGGTAGCCATCTGCTTGTCAATGGTCTTCAGTTTTTCCTTCAGCAAGGTAATTCTGTCACGGATAATACGGCGGTCAGTTTCAATTTCTGTTTCACCGGGACCTCTCATTCCAATACCTCCTTTCTGGCGCTCAAGGTGGGTCCACATTCTTGTCAAGCGTGGTAAAAGATACTGATACTGTGCCAGCTCCACCTGCGTTCTCGCATAAGAGGTCTGGGCTCTCTGGGCAAAAATATCAAGAATAAGATTGGTACGGTCCAAAATCTTCACTTCCATTTCTCGTTCCAGATTTTTAAGCTGTGAAGGAGAGAGCTCATCATCGAAAATTACCGTTCCGATTTCGTTTTCTTTTACATATTCTTTTATCTCAATGGCTTTTCCGCTTCCGATAAAGGTTTTGGAATCCGGCTGAGTAAGTTTTTGGGTAAAGCGCTTTTGTACGGTAGCTCCGGCTGTGAAAGCTAAAAACTCAAGTTCATCTAAATACTCCGTCAGTTTTTCTTCGTCCTGATTCTGGGTAATAACCCCTACTAAGACTGCTTTCTCATAGTTATGTTCTTTCTTTTCTAACATTAAGTTCTGTCTATGTTTATGATTTTTACAAGTTAATATTTTTCAGAAAAAAAACAAAATCAATTTTTATTTAATAACACTTTTTAAGATAAATTTAAGTTTGACCCTCAAAAATCTGCAAAAAAATCAATAACTTTATCTAATAAATTTCTGATTTTTAATTATTTAAAACGAAATTAAACCTCCGGAATCATGATTACCCATATCAGATGTATGATTATTGATGATGATGAACTGGACAGGCTGGTTCTTCAGCATTATATCAAGCAATATCAGACTATTGAAATTATAGCCTCTTTTGATTCTGCAGAAAAGGCTGTTCCCTATCTTGACCTCCCTATCGATCTTCTGATTACAGAAACAAATTTAAAAGGCATGAGCGGCCTTGATTTCCGGAAAATAGCTCACAAAATACCGGCATGTATTTTTGTAAGTTCCCATCCTGAGCTGGCGGCAGGAGTTTTTGAAATCAACACTTTAGATTTTATCACCAAACCTCTTACTGCAGAACGTTTTCATCACTCTATGGAAAGGCTGACCAATTTTTTTGAAATAAAAGAGAAATGTGAATGCTATGATGCCATGACAGGAGAAAACTGCCTCAAAATAAAGGAAGGCGGAAACATTTTACAGATCAAGATAAAAGATATTCTGTATCTGGAAGCGCTGAAAGACTACACAAGAATCATCACTCTTGAAAAGAATCACTGTATTCTGAATTCTTTGGGGAATCTTCTGCAAAAGAACTGTTTTGATTCTTTCGTCAGAATACACAGAAGCTTCGCCGTTCCCCGCCATCTTATCCGCGGAAAAAACTGTCACGAAATAGAGCTGGCTCATCACATAAAGCTACCTATTGGACGCAGTTACAAGAATAATCTTTCTTTTTTCAATCCCTGAAAAACCTTGGTAAGCATTCAGGAATAATTTGCAAAATGCTGTTGGTCGATTTTTTCTGCCGTTAGTCTATTTTTATACTATTCGATGGAGATAGGCAGTAATTTAGTCTTCCCAAAATCCCCCTGTCTCACCCTAAAAACGTTTATCTATGAAAGAAACATCTACTTAATTTCCCTGCTGTTTTCCAATATCATATGTTGATTCTTAGTTTTAGCATAAGCTCGATCTTCATCACTGAAAGAATGGAAATAAAGCCTTCTAACCTCCAGGTCTTTCTATAGAAAAGCTGATCAAAAACAATAATTTAAAGTTTGAAACTTAAAACAACAGTTTCAAAAAGCCTCAGTCTTCTCTTTTTTCACCAGACAAGCAGGTTATTTATTATAAATTCTAGGAACACAAATAAAAAATTTATTGGCTCCCCATTATATACAGGCACTTTAAAAAACTTTTCTTAAAAGCTAATAACCCCAAAAAACTAATACCCACAAAAGCTGATAACCAAAATAGATTTTTCAAACAAAAAGAAAGTCCGCCAAAAGCGGACTTTTTCTATGGTAAAGCATATCATTAGTCCCAATCGGCTGCTACAAATTTCATTGAATTTCCTTTATCATCATTTAACGTAAGAAAATGTCCTTCCACTGAATATTTTGTCATCATTTCAATTTTCTTCTGAAAAGAAGTTTCAAGCGCCATATCCCGGCAGGCTTTCATAGTGCTTATCCCCTTTGAAATTTTTACGCTTCCATTGCTTTTGAATTCAGTTACAAAAGACATTTGATTACATCCCATATAGGCACTTGCCTGAATTTTTCCATCTACCATATTGGCTGTCAGGTTCATTTCGGCCTTATTAGCTATCAACTGATCCTTTGAAAAACCATCTAACGAAACCAGCATCCATTGTCTTTGAAGAGCGGGATTTTTATTGGTTACTGAGGAACAATTCAAAACCATTCCTAAAAGTAAAACGGCAAAAAGTGATAACAGTATCTTTTTCATGCGGATTATCATCCCATTTTCATACCATTCCGGGACAGAATCTCGTAAAAATTAGTAAATTAGCGACACAAAAATTATTTTATAAAATGAAAAGACTATTTCTACTATTCACTTTCTTACTGGGCTTTGCTCAGATGAGGGCGGATGAGGGGATGTGGCTGCTAATGCTCATCAAAAGACTTAACGGTGTTGATATGCAAAAGGAGGGGCTGCATCTTACGCCTGAGGAAATTTATTCTGTGAACAATTCAAGCTTAAAGGATGCTATCGTAAGTTTCGGTGGTTTCTGTACAGGAGAGATTGTTTCTGATAAAGGACTTATATTTACGAACCACCACTGTGGTTATGGTGCGGTGGCGGCTGCTTCCACGCCAGAAAAAGATTATCTGAAGAACGGCTTCTGGGCAATGAAGCAGAAGGACGAGTTCAACGCAAAGGATCTTTATGTAAGATTTTTGGTGAGAATGGATGATGCAACGCAGAGAATCACTTCTAAGCTCAACAACAATATGACCGGAGCAGAGAGAAAAGCTGTTATTGATGCCGAAACAAAAGCGATCCAGACAGAAAACTCTGAAAACGGAAAATACACTGTAGTAGTAAAAGATTTCTTTAACGGAAATGAGTTCTACTATTTTGTATATCAGGATTATAAAGACATCAGACTGGTAGGGGCTCCACCTTCCTCTTTAGGAAAATTCGGAGGAGATACAGACAACTGGGAATGGCCAAGACATACTGCAGACTTCACGGTTTTCAGAGTATATGCTGATGCTGCCGGAAACCCTGCTGAATATTCTCCAAGCAACACGCCTTTGAAGCCTAAACACTTCCTTCCGGTTTCTCTTAAAGGAATCAAGCCTGGCGACTTCTCAATGATTCTGGGGTATCCTGGAAGAACAAACCGTTACCTGACTTCTTACGGAATTCAGCAGATGGTAACTAAAGACTACCCGGCTTGGGTTGAAGCTTCTAAATTGGCTATGGATGTAATGAAGAAATACATGGACAAGGATAAAGCGACTCAGCTTAACTATGCTTCTCAGTACGCGTCAGTAGCTAATTACTGGAAAAACAGACAGGGTACTATTGATGCAGTAGAGAAAAACGGAACCATTGCTGACAAACAAAAGATTGAAGAAACGTACAATAAATGGGCTGCAATGCCTGGAAATGATCAATACAATGGCGTTTTAGAAGATATTGGTGTATATTACAAACAAGTATCTGACAGAAATATTGAAAGAAACTATGCTTCTCAGTTTACCAGAAATGCTAAATATATGTCGCTTGCTCTACAGTTAGGGTCTGCACTTAAGGCATATGCCGCACAAGACATGCAGGGAAGACTGGCGATGAAAGCTAAAACTGAAGCTGCTATTAAAGCTGCCTATGAAAATTTCAATCCATCTCTTGAAGGAGAAATGCTTGCTGCAATGACAAGCCTGTACCAGGCCAGAGTTAAAAATCCGGAAGTGGCTTCTGCTACTATTTTAGGATTAGATGCTAAAAATGTTTCAAATTTAGCTTATTCATCAATCTTTGCAAATAAGACTTCTGCAACGAACTTCTTATTAAACCCAGATGCATTGAAGCTTGATGCTGATCCGCTTTGGAAAGCAGCGAACGGAATTGTTGCAGATCAAAAAATAAGCACTGAAAGATTTGTTAAAATAGATGACAATTTTGCAAAAAATAACCGTCTTTTCTTAGCAGGTCTGATGAAGGCAATGCCTGAAAAGAAATTCTACCCGGACGCTAACTCTACGATGAGATTAACATACGGTACTGTAGATAAATTACCGATCAGAAATGACAGAAACTATTTCGGTATTACTGATAATTATTATACCGATATGACTGGTCTTGTTGGAAAATACAAGAAAGGTGATGAAGAATTCGATCTTCCTCAGAGAGTGATTGATCTTTACAACCTTAAAGATTTCGGACAGTACGCTGATGCTGCAGGATATATGCCTGTGAACTTCCTTTCTAACAATGATATTACAGGAGGTAACTCCGGTTCTCCGGTAATTGATGGAGACGGAAACCTAATCGGAATTGCGTTCGATGGTAACAGTGAAGCATTAAGCGGAGATATCGTATTCGAGCCTGAATGGCAGAAAACGATCAACGTAGACGTTCGTTTCGTTCTTTGGACAATCGACAAATATGCAGGTGCAAGAAGATTAGTTGACGAATTGAAGCTTGTAAGAGGTGAAAATACGCCTGCCGATACAAAAACGAAGAACTCAGGTACTACAACCATGCCTAAGAAAATCAAGAAAAAATAATCTTATCTGATATATTTTTGAAAACCGTGAAAGTAAATTTCACGGTTTTTTTATTTTTGACTATTAAAATTTTCCATTATGAATCCTCAAACTATTGAATTCAAAGCTGTCATTCAGCAAAACGGAGAGATGAATGCTGCCTTTGTAGAATTTCCTTTTTCTACCGAAGAGCTATTTAATAAGAAAGGGCAGGTCAAAATAAAAGCACTGTTTGATGATAAAGTTGAATATCGTGGAAGTCTGGCCAAAATGAAATCGGATTGTCATATTTTAGGTCTGACCCAGGAAATCAGAAAGCAGCTGGGAAAAACTTTCGGTGACGAGGTCTCTGTTTCTCTTACGGAAGACAAAGAAGAAAGAGTGGTTGAAATTGCAGATGATATCGCTTCCGTTTTTAATGAAAATCCGGAGGCAAGAGCCTTGTTTGATAAAATGAGCTACACTCACAGAAAAGAATACATCCGCTGGATTGAAGAAGCCAAAAAACCGGAAACAAGAGAAAACAGAAAAATAAAAATGATCCGGATGATTCTGGATGGGAAAAAGGGGATATAATCTATACTCAAAAAATATATTTTAAAAAAAAATTGAACTAAGAAAATATTTTTTGTCAGGATCTCAAAAAGTAGCCGACTATAGTTACAGGTATCATTTATAACTATAAAAAATTTACTTTTATGAACAAGTTTATTTTCAGAACATCAATTTTAGCGGCAGCTACTTTAGCTGCATTTACCCTTTCTTCATGCAGTGATTCTAATGACGACATGATGATGGATATGGGTTTTCAAAGAAGCATCACTTTTGAAAATGTGGTAGCTCCTAAAGATTTTGTAGAAAGCGGCAGCTTTCAGGGGACCGGAACACCCCCTATTATTTTGCCGGGACAATCTGTTTCTGTTAAATTCAGTGCAGGAAAAACACAGGCTCTAATGTTTGCTACAATGTATGGTGCTTCAAAAGACTGGTTTTTTGCTTCTCAGCAGCCTGGCATCAAACTGTTTGACGCCAATGGAAATGCGATCACAGGAGATGTTTCTTCAAACGTAAGATTATGGGACAACGGAAGTAAAGATGATGCTACAGGACAGGTAGAAAGCAAGCCTATCATGCAGGTTCCCAATGTAAATGCTTCACAGCTTATGAAGCTCAATCTTGCTTACAATGATGTAACTTCAGAGTTCACTCTTACCATTACCAACACGTCCGGAGGAACAGCCAACGAAACTCCTTTTTCTCCTGGTGTATGGGCCGTTTCCAACTACAATGGATCTCAACTGCTGAACAGCGCTCCATTTTTTACCCCTAATGCATTATCAAATCCGGAAATCACCGATATTGCTCAAATGGGAAATATCAGCAAAATGATGACCAAGCTGAATGCGAACACAGGAATTATGACCGGACTTTCTCCTGCGTTAGTTGTGGTTTATCGCGGTGATAAAAACCCAATTTACGAACTGGGTCAATCAGACAGCGGAATGGGACTGAAGGATATTGCACAATTCGGAAACGTAGCCAAGCTTCAAAACAGCCTTAAATCTCTATCCGGCGTAAAAGGTGTATATATAGCAGGAAATGCCCCGGTAGCACCTGGAAGTAAAGTAACCACAAGCTTTAATGCTGAGCCGGGTGATAAAATTGCTTATGCAACGATGTTTGGATTTTCCAATGACTGGTTTTATGCCAATGATCAGAGTATTGATGCCAATAGTAAGGGAGACCTTAGCTCTAAAACCTCATTGTTTGATTCCGGGACAGGTATTGACCAATATCCTGGGGCTGGAAATCATCAGGCCTTATTTGGAGGAACTCCACAAAGTGAAAATAAAGTGATCTCCAAAGTAGGAAACCAATACCCGGTTCCTGCTGTTCAGAATGTTATTAAGGTAACAGTGAATTAATTTGCAGATAAACAAAAGGTCAGACAGTAATGTTTGACCTTTTTAATTCCGGTATAATCTACTGGAATTAATGGTAGAGGCTTGATTATAATTTCACCTTGCCTTCCAAATGTTGTTCTCCTCCTCCATTGGTAATGGTTATAAAGCCCTCGTAATGGCTCACTTTCACGCCAAGATCGTTATTTATTTCTTTAAAATAGCCTGCTTTTTCTTTATTATAGATCATATCTCCCTGCCAAATAAACTTTGCGCACCGTCCTGTTTTATTTTGAAAGGTAAGCGCTTTTAACGGATTTATAAATCCCCAGGATTTAAGATCTACCACTGCACTTTCATTAGCGGCAAAATCTTTTGATAATACAATAACAGTATTCATTTTTTTTCTTCGGTTTTCCGGTTCATTAAAAACTGAGCAATACTTTCCTATTACCCTTGCACAAATGTCATTCTCCATTGCGACAAAACCTGACGCATTTATTTTTTTTAAAATTAAAAGCCCAAACATATTCTGTCCGGGCTTTTTCAATGATTAAATACTATTCAACCGGAATTCCCAGGTATCGTAAATAGGAATCCAATACTTTTTTATCAAATACCGGCTCGTGAATCCCTGATCCTTCAAGAAACTGAATTACGTTGGAACAATCCCAGATGTAAGTGTTCTGGTAAAGTTCTACCGTGGATAAACCTTCATGCATATTATCCCTGAAAAGACTTGTCAAGGGGTACAGGCGGTTCTTACTGTCATCCTCCCACTGTTTCCTCCATTCTTTGTAAGGAAGATCTTTGAGTGTAAAAGGATAATATTTTTTCATGAGTCCAAAGAAGTCTTCCAGAGTGAGATTGGTTTCAGGACTCGCAATCAGGTTGAATTTTTTGCCTATGGCCTGTTTGTTTTTTGTGATATAAGCCATGGCTCTGGTCATGTAATCTACCGTAGTAAGCCCTTCTCTAAGCTCCGTTAATGCAGGATAAGATTTAAATTCAATACAGTTTTTCACCAATCCGGACCACCATTGATAAGAGGCGCTTGCTCCTGTTCCGCTATGGCACATGGCATATCCAAGACGGTAAGTAATCAGTGGCAGGCCTTCTTTTGAGGCTAAATCGGCAATAGCTTCCATAACCCATTTGCTTCTTACATAACCAATATCTTTGCTTACAGACATCAGGTTTTGTTCAATATCATCGGATTCAAGCATCACTGTTTTTCCGGTAAACAGATGCCCCCAGCTGTATACGGAAATGGTTGACAATAAAGCGAGGCATGATGTTCTTTCTGCTCCTGCCAGTTTTATGATTTCTCTTAATCCTTCTACATTCGGGGCCTTCATAAAGGAATAGGGTTCAATAAAGTTGACGGAGCTTCCGGAATGGTAAATCAGGTCGGCCTGTTTTGCCAGCTTTGTGAATGTTTCTTCTGATAATCCTAAGGACGGCAGAGCCAGATCTCCGATAACAGGAATAATTCTTGGTTTCTGTTCAATATTTTGAGGAATACGATATTGTTTAAAGCACCGGTCAATCTTTTCCATCGCATAAAACTCGTCCTGAGCTCTTACGAGGCAGTAAATAGCAGCATTTGTAGTATCCAGCAGCTCCTGCAGCAGATGAATTCCCACAAACCCTGTAACTCCCGTTAAAAATATTATTGCCGGATTTTCTACTTGTTTCGGATTAAATCCACCGGCAAAAACAGTTCCAGGAGCAAGATAAACATCTTTCTGAAGCTCTACATAAGGTTCCACATCTTCCGCAGGAATGGCTTCCCGTTCTTCCCGGGATCTGGTAATAAGAACTTCCGACAGCTGTTGCAGCACCGGATACTGATAAATATCCCGCAGATATACTTTTACATCAAGCTTTTTTTGTAATGTTACAGCCACTGCTGCGACGAGCAAAGAGTTTCCACCGATATCAAAGAAGTTATCTGTCCTATTTATAACAGGCCGTTCCAATGCTGAAGACCAGACATCTACTATAATTCTTTCCGTTTCATTGGTAGGCGGTTCCAGTGAGATCACTTCCGCAGTTTCTCTATCAGCTATATCCTTTAGTGCCTGGATGTCCGTTTTGCCATTTGCCGTTAAAGGAATTTTATCTATAAAAATAATTTGTGCGGGAATCATATAACCCGGAAGTTCATCCTTCAATGCATTTCGGATTGATGAGACGTCTTTTTCCGCACCTGTCTTTACGACAATAAAAGCAATCAGATATTTGGTACTTCCTTCAGTTTCCTTGCCAATGACGAGCGCTTCCCTGATATTATCCTGTTGGATCAATGTTCTCTCAATTTCGCTTAATTCAACCCGGAATCCGCGGATTTTTATCTGGCTGTCTATTCTTCCTAAAAATTCAATCTCGCCATCAGCTTTCCATTTGGCAAGATCTCCGGTGCGGTATAATTTTTCTTTTTTATTGAATGGATTGGTAACAAATTTAGTTTTTGTCAGTTCTTCATTATTCAGATATCCGTCAGCTAAAATACTTCCTCCTATACACAATTCTCCCACAGCGCCTACCGGCAGTAATTCCATATTTTCGCTTAAAATATAGGCTTTCGCATTGGCAATGGGTCTTCCTATCGAGGAAACATATTTTCCGTTAGCATCTTTCACTTTTTTAAAAGTAGCATACACAGTGCATTCTGTAGGGCCGTAATAGTCTATCAGCTCGTAGCTTAACTCTGAAGTAAGTACAGGTTTTAGTTTTTCACCCGCCGTAAAGAGATATTTCAGTTTAAGATCGTTATAGTTCCGGGAATAATTAACGAAAGACGGAGCAAGAACAGTAGGTACAAAACCATGCGTAATCTGGTTGTTTCTGTAAAAATCAACTAATGCAGACGCATCTGTTCGGTCTTCATTATTGGCCATAAAAACCGTTGCTCCGGCAGTAAGTGCTGACCAGGTTTCCCAGACGGAGATATCAAACGCCAATCCTGCAACGAGCGTCAATTTTGAACTATGATCTACATGAAAATGATGATTATGCCATGTTACTAAATGTTGTATAGCATGATGGCTTACCATTACCCCTTTAGGTTTTCCGGTTGAGCCTGATGTATAAATGGTATAGGCTAAGCTGTTCTGGTGAATGGTAATTTCAGGATAGTCTGAAGATAAAGGATTAAGGTTTTCCATAGTACTCAGATCAAGTACTTTTGTCTTTACGGAGTCTGATAAAAGATCTTTGAGATTTTGATTGGTAATCATGACATCAGCAGAGGTATCTGAAAGAATATATTCTACTCTTCTGGCGGGGTAAGCCGGGTCAATGGGAACGTATGCTGCCCCTGTTTTTATAACGCCAAGTACGGCAACAATCCATTCTAAAGAACGGTCCAGCCAGATCGGAACATATTTTCCTTCTTTGATGCCGCGGCTCAGTAATAAGCCGGCAATCTTATTGCTCCTTTGATCCAGCTCTCTGTACGTAATCTCCTGATCCTGATAAACAGCTGCAGTTTTATCAGGATGAAGTATTGCCTGCTTCCGGAAAAGCGATTCCAGTGTTTCGTCATGATGATAATCCCAGCCGGTCTTATTGAATCCGTCTAATAATTTTTCTCTGTCTTCAGATGAAAGTAATACAGCAGAACCTAATGAATGGGGTTCTGGTGAGGAAGTGGTGTTTGACATAATAATGAGTATGATTGGGTGTAAAAAATGGATAAAGTTCGCTTCAATTACAGAAAAACATTTGAATAGTAAAGGCATGAGGGATAACCACAGCTTATTTATGAAATGTGTTTCTGGTATTTTTTCAAACAACTGAATGATACAGTGCATAACGTAATCCGCTCAAAGAGCAGGACCACATGCAGTATTTAAACAGTTTTGATGACCGTCGGAAAAACAGGAAGAATACAGGGACTCTTCCTTTCAAAGTAAGGGTATTCTTTACGCGCTGTTTGAGAATTTGATTTTCATAATGTAATAGTTTTAAATAATTTGGTGATCAAACTTAACATAATAAATCAAATCATGTGTTACATAATTCCTATTATTTACCGTAACAAAGAATTGATATTCTGGAATAAAATACTGAATTATAACAGGTTACAAAATAAACAAATCTCTGTTTTCATCTATTGCGGTGCAGGAATATTATTTACATTTGTATACTACAAAAACTTATCATTTTTAAATGGACCATAAACTGAAGAGAGAACATGGATTTATACATATTCCATGTCATGAACTGGATATTTTTATACTTTCTGACGGATATTTTGGAGTTGGTTATCATCAGCCGATTTTAGCGCCGGGTATTCCTCAGGACATCGTAAAAGGTGAACTCCGTAATTTGTATTTGCCGGATTCTTATTATGAAGCCCCTATCAATGTAATGCTCATCAAAAAAGATGACCGTATTATTTTAATAGATACCGGAGAAGGATTTTATGATGAAGAGAATGCAGGACAATTATTGCACAGTCTGAACGCTGCCGGATTTACACCGGAATCTGTAACGGATATTCTTCTTACGCATGCTCACAGAGATCATATCGGAGGAATTCTTTCCCAAAATGATGACAATGTATTTCCTAATGCCCGTTACTATATCTCACGTAAGGAATTTGAATTCTGGATGACCGGTGAACCCGATTTTCAAAAAAGTAAGAATCCGGAAGGAGGAAAACCCGGTATTCCTATTGTAAGAAAGATTCTTTCTGCTATTAACAGCCGTCTTACGACATTTGAAATGGGAGATGTATTGTTCTCCTGTATTCAGACGCAGGCTGCTCCGGGACATACGCCGGGGCATATTATTTATACAGTAAATGACGGGGACCTTTCTATTACCAATATAGTAGATGTTCTTCACTCTCCTCTTCTTATTGCCAGACCGGACTGGGGCACGCAATGGGATATTGATTTTGAGACAGGTGTAGAAACCCGCAGGAAGGTTCTGGAAAATTGCTATCAGAACAGAACGCTTATCTGTTCTGCTCATCTTCCATGGCCGGGCATTGGATATATTAATAAGGTGAACGATGAGTTTCATTGGATTCCTAAGGTCTACAACCATCCTTTTGTAATCAATCTGAAAACGGAGCCTGCAATAAAAGCCGTATAACAATAGTATTTCAGCAATAGAAGTCCGGATCATCCATTCCAGAATTCACGGTCCAGACTTCTATACTGTATGGCTTCAGCAATATGATGGGATAAAATATTTTCGGATTCTTCGAGATCTGCTATGGTTCTGGCTACTTTCAGGATTCTGTCGTAAGCTCTCGCCGAAAGATTAAGTTTTTCCATTGCTGATTTTATCAGACCAAATGATGCTTCATCCAATTGGCAGAAGGCTTCAATTTCTTTGGGGCCGATCTGGGCATTGCTGCTGATATTTAAATTCTGATACCGTTTATTCTGAATATCTCGTGCTTTCAGTACGCGGGCTCTGATATCTTTGCTTTTTTCCCCCTTCCTTTTTTCGGAAAGCTGCTCAAATTCTACTTTCTGAACTTCTATATGAATATCAATTCTATCCAGAAGCGGCCCCGAAAGCTTATTCATATACCGCTGCATTTCATAAACAGACGAAGTATTGTTCGGATCATCCGGGAAGAAGCCGCTGGGGCTGGGATTCATGGAAGCAACCAGCATAAAACTTGCGGGATAATTAACGGTAAAACGGGCTCTTGAAATGGTTACCTCACGATCTTCTAAGGGCTGTCTCATTACTTCAAGCACTGTTCTTTTAAATTCGGGCATTTCATCAAGAAACAAGACTCCGTGGTGGGCCAATGAAATTTCTCCCGGCTGCGGGTAGCTTCCCCCGCCCACTAATGCGACATCAGAAATGGTATGATGCGGAGATCTGAAGGGACGAACCGTCATCAGTGAAGCTTCTGTTCCGATTTTCCCTGCTACAGAATGAATCTTTGTTGTTTCCAAAGCTTCCTTTAAAGTTAATGGAGGCAAAATGCTCGGAACTCTTTTAGCGAGCATCGTTTTTCCGCTTCCGGGCGGGCCGATTAGTATGATATTATGACCACCTGCGGCGGCAACCTCCATGGCCCTTTTGGCCGTTTCCTGGCCTTTCACTTCAGAGAAGTCAAAAGGAAAATCGTTGATTTTTTCATGAAATTCTTTCCGGGTATCCAGCACTATTTTATCGAGTGGTTTTCCATCATTAAAAAAGTCAATAACTTCTCTGATATTTTCTACCCCGTATACATCAAGATCATTGACAATAGCGGCTTCCCTGCCGTTTTGCTTAGGAAGGATAATTCCTTTAAAACCTTCTTCTCTCGCCTGAATGGCAATGGGTAAAACACCTTTAATAGGCTGAAGACTTCCGTCCAGAGAAAGCTCACCCATAATAATATAATGTTCAATTTCTTCGGCTAAAATCTGGTCTGAAGCGGCTAAAATCCCAATGGCGATACTGAGATCATAAGCAGATCCTTCTTTTCTGAGGTCTGCCGGAGCCATATTAATGGTAATTTTCTTTCCGGGAATTTTAAATCCTACATTTTTGAGTGCTGCAGAAATTCTATAGCTGCTTTCTTTAATAGCATTATCGGGAAGACCTACAAGGTGATATCCTATTCCGCCGGTATCTACATTTACTTCGATTGTAATCGTCTGAGCAGCCACTCCATGAATGGCGCTTCCATAAATTTTTATCAGCATCTGTTTGTGTTTTTAGTAAAAGTAAAAAAAATGCTCAGAGCATCAAAATGTTTAAAACGAAAAGTTCACTCTATTTCCGGAGTAAGGATAAAAGAAAAAAAGAGGTCAATTGACCCCTTTTGTGTTGACTAAAAACTATTTTTTTAAGAACTTTTTTGTAACCGTTCCCTGGGTTGTTTTGATTTGGAAAAAATACAGCCCTTCTTTAAGATTAGAAATATCAAATTCTGTGCTTTGCGTTTCAAATATTTTCCTTCCGACTGAATCAAAAGTTATTACATTTTCTACAGCATCTTTTGATATTATTTTCGCCGTTTTATTATGGCTGTCTGTTAAAACGTACAGAGAAAAATCATTTTTTGTTTCCTTTGTACTCAATGTTTGCGGCTGCGTGTCTAACTGAAAAAGGAATGCGCTATGTTTCGGAAAAGAAACAAGTTCAGAACCTTGGTAAGGAATAAGTGAGTTATTATCTCCTGCGATAATGATTTTTGATGTATTAGGAACAATTAAACCTGTAACATTAGGATCACTGTATTGATTGTTCATATCAACAGCAAAATAGGTATTCTTAAGTAAAGAATAAGAATTTGAATTTATATTGAATGTACTAACAAAAAATCTGATTCGTTCATTAATAGCATTACTTGGCGGAAACGAACTGGCAGAGGAAATATCAACATCAGGTTTATCATAAACTCTTCCACTTAAAACCAGCATGCTGCCATTAAGCTGAATGTCATCAACATATCCTGTTCCTACGTTAAGACCAGATCCTGTATATAAATGATAATTGGATAGCTCCCCGTTACCATCGTAAGTAACGAAAACACCCGAGCTCGGGCTCTGCCAAAAATTTGTCATGACAGGAGTAGTTCCTCCGTTATTCAGGTTAATATTATTTCCATTGACCGCAAATGAAACATAACTTTTCTGAGTTACCTTATCCACTTCAAGTGTAATGGCCTGGTCTGCACTGGAACCTCCAATTGCCTTGCCCCACTGCACATCAAAGTTACTGTTGAATTTAGATATAAACGCAGTTAAAGATCCACTGCCACTTGGGTCTTCAATAACATATTGTCCGCCGTTTACATTCAGGTTGAGTATGCTGTAAAAACTCCCTATCAGGTAAATGTTATTGGCATTGTCAGATTTTAATCCTTTAAATTCTACTCCCGTGTTATTTACGCTGTCCATAATTTTTCGTAAAATGATATTCCCGTTCGCATCAAATTTCATCAACTGATAAACCGGAACACCTGGAATAGTACCATAATACTGGGTTGCAATAATAAAATTATTATCGGTTAATACCGTTACAGCCATTCCCGTAGCGGGTCTGTATTCGGAATTACTATTTGACAGTGTATTTTTCCAAATATAAGCTCCTGAATTTTTATTTAGTTTCAGATTGTAAATCTGAGGCTGGTTAGATACAGCACTCGTAAACGTGGTATTATCATTGAACGTAATTGTTCCCGAAAATCCGCCTGTAATAATCAGGTCACCATTATTATCAAAAACAAAATCAGTTGCGCTGCCTCCGAAATTGTTAATCCACAATAACTGGCCTGATGAATTGTATTTGGCAACATATGAATTTTGACCATTAACAAATACAGCGTCCGTAGTGGTATTATCCATAAAATTTGAATAAAATGTAAATTTTCCTATAGTGTAAATATTTCCATTTTCATCCAAACGCGATTTTATAATAGAAGCATCCGTATTTTGAGATGAACCAAAATTTCTGAACCAATTTATACTGGATTGAGCGAAAAGAAAAGGGGTTATAAAGAAAAGAAAAAGAAAAGTAGAAAATTTTCCCATGGTATATTAGTTGTTATTAATTTTTTCAAAAGTAAGAAAAATATCACGATTATCAAATCTTAACCTTAGCAGGCATATTTGGGAACTTTCTGATAATGGTACAGTTCAGAATGTTATCCGTTTTCTTTATTTAAAATTTTCTGTTCTACTCTAAAAAAAAACAATATTCTGATTATACTCTGAACAGCCCGTTTAAGGACATCATGAAAAAGGAAAGCGCTGCCAGTACCCGAATAAAAAATCGGTACAAAAGATTTGTACCGACCCAACCATTATTAAAAACTAACGAAAAAGATTAAATCTCTGAATTCCGAATAAAAAATGAAAAGATGAGTCGGAAGCCGGATGCCAAAAGAGGAAGTCCCTTTTGGGGCAATTATGACCGTCATTAGATTAACAAGGATGAAATTTATCTATTGAGCGTAAAGTAAAAATACTTTAGTTCTTCTTCAATTTAAGAAACATCCCTCTCCGGCATCCATTCTTCCTTCCCACAATCAATCTTTAAACATCTTCAGATTTTATAATCCTATTATTT
Organism: Chryseobacterium culicis; assembly: GCF_900108365.1. Lineage (GTDB taxonomy): Bacteria > Bacteroidota > Bacteroidia > Flavobacteriales > Weeksellaceae > Chryseobacterium > Chryseobacterium culicis. The sequence continues at coordinate 486,189 of NZ_FNWQ01000003.1, forward strand.
TTTTATGAATCTATTTTTATATTCTGTACCGTCTGTGCTTTTAGAAACAATCATGTAATTTCCCGGTACAAGAGCACTCACATCAATCGGCTGATTATACCGGTGATCATTTTTCTTCAGAACAAGTTTTCCTGACATATCTGTAATGGTCACTTCTTGATATACTTTATCTGATTCTTTCCCGATATAAAGATGCTGCGCTGTAGGATTAGGATAAATTTTCAGGCTGTTATCCTTTCTTTTTGCCTCTCCCGTCCCCAAATTGCTGCAGAACTCCCAGTTCCCGAAGTTCAGCTCTACAAAAGCAAACGGATCCAGCATCTGGCACTGATCCGGACAATATTCCGTACAGGCATAAAACCCGTATTTCCCTGAGCTGGTTGCTACATAGGTAGCGCCTGCCACTCCCGGGATGATACAAGGATCTCCCAGCACTGGAGGGTTACTGGCAGGCACGCATCTGAACCAGGTATGTTTTCCATAGACAAGGGGAAATATATTATCAAACTGTACAGAAGCTCCATTGCACACATTCACTGTTCCTCCGTTTTCCTGATAGGTTCCGGGAGTGTAAGTGGCCATCATAGCCGGAAGACCGTATACGAAGCCGTCTGCAAATACTGCGGGGCTTTCTGCAGTACAATCGCCCTGCATAACAATCACTTTAAAATAATTCAGCTGGTCATTTCCGGTAATGGTCAGCTGTTGCGAGGTTCCCCCTGGAATAGCAACCCACGGATTGTTATTAGGGGTCTGCCAGGTCCATTCCTGTTTATACCACTGGTAGCTTCCATAAGACTGTACTGTGGAAAGAACCTCATCTTCCGTATCACAGAACAAGATGGTTCCGGGGTATTTCTGTCCCAGTCTTGCACTGGTAATCGTAGGGGTACACTGTGCTTTTATATTCAAAATGGAGAATAATAAAAACACTAAAAAAATTAGTTTTATTTTCATATATAGATTATTAAGTTTGGTGTTTCAAAAATTCTCCTCTATTAATCCAGCAGCACTCTTATCCCGAATTTCATGTTAAAATGAAGAGGTTTTTCTTTATAAATTGTGTTGGGTGCATTCTCTTCCTTGAAGTGATAACCTATTCCCGGTTCTGCATACACTCCTATTTTATCTACAATCTTCAGCTGAAGCCCTGCTGCTGCATTCACAGAAAACTGAAAGGGCTTGTGATCGAGACGTTCTTTTGAACTCTCCTTCACTTCGTCATTGACAATGTAACTTGTTGTAACACTTCCTGATATGGGCTTTTCAACAAGTGCTCCTCCTGTAATATATCCTGTAAATCTTCCTTTTCGGATTACATTGTAGTTCACCTGAACCGGAAGTCCTATATAATGAATGGTCTGATCTCCTTTTATATAGTTGTTATCACTTCCTGAATGCAGTTCGGAGGACAGTTTGGTATAGTTCAGTCCTGTTCCTATTCCCCATCTTTTTCCTAAATTATAGTACAATGATAATCCGAAAGTTACCGGTACTTTATGTCTGATTCTCGCTTCTACGGGCTGACTCTGATTAGCCAGCAATATGGCCGTCAGGGGATCATCATGATACTCGGAAGTGGTAAATACCTGCTCTACACTCATGGCTTTTCCTGTAATAGAAGCATAGCCCGGAAACTGCTGTTCTGCAGAATTAGAGGCTATATTTCCCGTCAGCATACTGAGCATCCACGATTTTTTATTACGGGATTTTGCGGTATTCCGCTTTGTATTTTCAGCATAGATTTCTTTGGGATTCTCCTGCTTAAAAATAACCTCATCTGAAGCCTTTTCTTTGTCGTTTTCTTTTGCTGTATCATCAACAGACGGTATATTATAAGCAATTCTGCTTTCCTGCTGAAAAGACTCAGCTGCTTCCGGAAGCTTGAAAACATTCTGGATCTTTTGACTCTTTTCAGCTTGATTTTCTGATCTGCTTTCGGCATATCTTTGTGCTGCTATTTTCTCCGCTGATCCTGTATTTAAGATATTGTCCGCTAAAAAAGCATCCCTCTCTGATTTCAATTCTCCACTTGAATGATCTCCAGTTTTTATAGGTTTTAAAGAATTTCTCTCCTTTCCAATTTCCACAGCTGGCGATTTCTGAGATATTCTTTTTTCTGAAACCTCCTGTGGAATTAATTTAATGAGTAAAAACAGCAGCACAATGGCAGCTGCAATTCCTGCAATACGATAGAATAAAGACTTCTTTCCTGCATATGTCTCCTTTTCTTTAATTGCTATATCTTCCTGTATTTCAGTAATTAAGCCCAAAATAGCACTATCCTGTTCTCCGGAAAATAATTCATCTTTAATGTCATCCCACAACCCTTCCGGAACGTCCTCTTCATGGTCATCCATTCTGCTTCGCAGGTTATTTAGCCATTCATTATTCATATTGTGCTTTTTTTGACATTTTAAATTCTTTTATTTTCTGGGCAAGCAGTGCTTTTGCCCTGTGAAACTGAGATGCAGAAGAATTTTCTGCAATTCCCAGCAGCACGGCAATCTCTTTATGACTTTTTTCTTCAAATACATACAGATTGAAAACGGTTCTGTACCCATCAGGCAGAGCTCTAATCATCATCATAATATCATCACGCGGTATCTCTTCAAAATCCGGCTGTTCTTCATTAGGAATGTCCGGAAGATCATCTACTTCAACAGCAGAGGTAAAATCTCCTTTCTGTTTTATATGCTTCAAAGATTCATTCACTGTAATACGGGTCATCCATGCTTTCAAAGAACCATTTCCTCTGTACTCAAAAGATTCTATCGAACGGAACATTTTGATAAAACTGTTTTGAAGCACATCATGCACATCTTCTTTTTCGGTCAGATAACGTGAGCATACATAGGTCAGATTTCTGGAATAAGCTCCGAAAAGCTCTTTCCAGGCAGCTTCCTCCTTTTTGAGGAGGTGCTTTACCAAAATCTGTTCTTTACTTTCTTCCATATAATGCTGCCGTCACCGTATCCTGCGGGATTCTATAAAACTGTCAAGCAAAAATAGATTGCATCTTCATGATAAAGCGCAATCCATTGATGATAATATCTATTAATTAATTTTTTATACAGAATGGAAAATTATAATCAATCACCTCGTAAGGGGTAACCAATGTACCATCTACTGTAATTTTTTCTGCTGTAAGCGCATATCTAAGCGACTGATCCAACCCTACATAATATCCTTTTTGCTTAGAGACGAATTCTACTACCGTCTTTTTATTAACTCCATCCACGGGAATCTGAAGTTCCATTGTTTTCGGAGTTAACGTAAGTTCTATTACATTATTTGCGGTGTTAATTACTGCTGCATATTTAAGATCATACTTTACTTTGGCCATTGATTTCAATGCCTGTTCTGCTTTTGCAGGATTTTTCACTACCGTTTTTACAATTTCTTCGATGGGAAATTCTGCAAAGGAGATGGTATCTTTTTTTACTTTAAACTCTTTTACGCCTTCTCTTTTGCTATTGCCCTGTACTATAATGAGTTTACCTTTATAATTTCCCGGTAAATTCTCCATTTTTACAGGCGGAATTTCCGGCCCTTCATTGTCATTGCATGAGGATAGGGTAAATCCTATCAAAACCATTAAAACTGTTATAAAAAATCGGGGTACTGTCAATTTTTTCATTGCATTACATTTTCGTTAAACATTATTTATTTTCGAGTACTCATCTATATAAATCCTGTTTATTGAAAATCTTGCATGTTTTTTCTAAAAAAAGAATAAAAATTTCATAACCGATTGATTTTGTGTATATAAAATTTTATCATCCCCTGCAAATTCCATACCTGTTCTCAATAGGGATGTGTTTCGGCTCTGTCAACAGCAAAAAGGAAACTATATAGTATAGCTTCCTTTTATTTATTCAACAGTTCAAAGTTATTGTGCACCTCCGCCAAGCGCTCTGTAAAGATCTACCTCGGCATTTAATTTTTCAAGGGTTACATTGATGGCTTCCAGATCATTCTGTAATTTATTGTTCTGAGCAGTAATCACTTCCAGATAGGTAGCCATACCGCTTTTATACAGCTTCAGCGCATCGTTGATTCCTTTATCCAGAATGGCTGTCCTCTGTTCTAAGAGCTCAAGTCTTTCTGAAGAACCTTTAGATTTAGCCATTGCATCGGAGACTTCTCCCACAGCTGTCATTACCGATTGTCTGAAACTGATCGCTGCTTTTTCCTGTTCAAGCAAGGCCGTCTCGTAAGCCGTTTTCAATTGCTTTTTCTGGAATATGGGGGCTGCAAGATTGGCAGCAATGGCTTTGGTAATGGATCCCGGAATATCAAACCATGAGTTGAATTTATTGGAATTTACTCCTATCTGCGGGCTTAAACTAATACTCGGATACATCGCAGCTTTTGCCAGTCCTGTTTTAGAATTTAAGCTGATTACGTTAAATTCTGCCATTTTCAGATCCGGTCTTCTGCTTAGCAGTTGTGCGGGTAATCCTTCTGACAGTTTATTCTCTGGAATCATCGCTTTCAGATTACCTTCCCTTTCTATTCTGGCCGGATATTCTCCACAAAGAATACTTAAAGCATTTTCCTGTATAGAAATATTTTGGTTCGCCAAGGGAATCAGCAGCTCGGCTGTTTTCTTCTGCGCTTCTGACTGCTGAACGGCTAATGAATTGATCTGTCCCGCGGTAAACTGAAGATTCATCATCTTGAGTGTATTGTTACTCAGCTCAATATTCTGCTCAGCTATCTTCAGCTGTTCATCAAGGCTGATAAGATTATAATATGCCTGGGCTACCTGAACAACTATTCTGCTTTTGATGGCATTTAAATTTTCTTTCTGTCCAAAATAGTCAGCCGCTGCAGATTCTTTCTGCATTTTCGCTTTTCCCCAGATATCTATTTCCCATGAAAGTCTTAATGCAGCGTTGAAATCATCCATGTATTTTGTACCGACAAACTGTTCGTTCAGGGAGCCGTTAAGCGTATTGGTGGAAGCCCAGCTTCTGTTGGCTCCTGCTGTAAGATCCAGTGTCGGCATCAGACCCAGCTTAGCTTGTTTGTAGATCAGATCGAGCTGTTGTATATTTTTCAGGGCAACATTCACTTCGTTATTTCTTGAAAGAGCTTTATCTATTAAGCTAATCAACTTTGGATCTTTGAAGAATGTTTTCCATGGAAGGACTACAGTATCTCCGGTTACCTGTACAGATTCTTTGTAGGTTTCGGGAATCTGAAGCTCTGTTCTGGTATATTTTTTCCCTACGGCACAGGACATCAGTAAAGATGCCATTGCGCCTGAAACAAGGACGTTTTTTATATTAAATATGCTCATTTGTCAATTGATTTTCTATTTTTTGAAACTTCTTTTTAGTAGAAAACTTCTCATCCAGATACTGAAAAAACATATAGAGTACAGGAATTACAAAAACACCTAAAACTACTCCGCTCAGCATTCCTATGGCAGCACTTGTACTGATTGATTTGTTTCCTGAAGCCATTCCTCCCGTAGAAATCATCAGTGGAACCATTCCCACAATAAACGCCAATGAGGTCATGATAATGGGGCGTAATCTTGCCTTTCCCCCTTCCAGTGCAGAATCCAGAATGGAAAGACCTGCTTTCCGTCTTTGTATGGCAAATTCTACAATAAGGATCGCATTTTTAGCTAAAAGACCGATAAGCATGATAAGTCCTACCTGTACATAGATGTTATTATCCAGTCCGATTGCTTTTATTCCTAAGAATGCTCCCACAATTCCTGTCGGGATGGAAAGCATTACGGCTAAAGGAAGGATATAACTTTCATATTGAGCTGCCAGCAGCAGGTAAACGAACAGCAGACATAAACCGAAGATGGCAATCGTCTGATTTCCTGCTGATTTCTCTTCTAAACTTAATCCTGTCCATTCGTAGCTGTAATCTGAGGGTAATTGGCTTAAGGTCTGTTCCAGTTTGCCCATCAATTCTCCGTTACTTACTCCATGTTTTGGAGACACGTTGATATTTAATGAGTTGTAAAGGTTGTAACGCTGAACGGATTCCGGGCCGTAAACTTTTTTCAGCGTGATCAGTGTATTTACCGGCACCATATCTCCTTTTTCATTCTTTACGAAAATGTCATTGAAGGCCTGCTCATCCATTCTGAAAACGCCGTCCGCCTTAATATTCACCCTGTAGAACTTCCCGAATCTTGAGAAATTCTGAGACTGATCTCCAGAGAAATACGTCTGAACAGTTCCCAGCAGATTTGAAATGCTCACTCCCAGCTGTTTGGCTTTATCTTCATTTACTTCAAGCTCCATCTGGGGATAATCTGCTCTGAACATGGTGTAGGCAAATGCCACTTCCGGAACCTGCATGAGCCGGCCAATCAGTTCATCTGCTTTCGCTTTAAGAACCTGAGGGTCTCTACCCATACGGTCCTGAAGAACAATCTCAGCATCATTCGTCATCCCGTATCCTTCTACCGGAGGCATTCTGAAGGTCATTACACTTCCTTCTTTGATCACTCCCAGTTTTGCATTTGCCATATCTACCACTTCCTGGATATCCTGTACTCCGCCTCTTTCTTTTTTAGGTTTCAGTTTAACAAATCCCATCGCATAAGCAGGTCCTGCACTGTTACTAAGGAGGTTATATCCTGTAATGGAAGTATTTTCCTGCACTGCGTCTACTCCTTTTAAGATTTCATTGATCTTGTTCGAAACTTCTGTCGTTTTGGTCAATGCTGTTCCCGGAGGCATGCTTAAGGTGTACATGAAGAATCCGTCATCTTCCATGGGTACAAAACTCTTAGGCGTGCTGTACATCAGCCAGCCTGCAACCCCTATTACCGCTATTATTAATCCTCCCGCTATCCATTTTCTTCCTATTAAAAAGCGTACTCCTTTTGCATAACGGTTGGTCATGTTATTAAAGCCAGCATTGAATGCTACTGCAAATCTTTGCCCGAATCCTTTTGGTTTTTTACCTTCTTCAGAGTGGTTGTTTTTCAAAAACACAGCGCATAAAGCAGGGGTCAAAGTCAAAGCGTTAACCGCTGAAATCATAATTGCTATTGCTAAAGTATAGGCAAACTGCTTGTAGAATAACCCTGCTGAACCGGACATAAATCCGATTGGAATAAACACGGCCGACATCACCAATGTGATTGAAATCACCGCTCCTGTAATTTCACTCATCGCCTTATGAGTTGCCTCTCTTCCTGAAAGACCTGTCCCTTCCATATTACTGTGAACGGCTTCCACTACTACAATGGCATCATCCACTACAATACCGATGGCCAGTACAAGCGCAAAAAGGGTCAAAACGTTTATCGTAAACCCTAAAACCAGAAGAAAGAAGAAGGTACCGATAATGGCTACCGGAACTGCTACTGCCGGAATAATTGTAGATCTGAAATCCTGCAAGAAAATAAATACAACAATAAATACAAGAATAAATGCTTCTATCAAAGTAGATTTCACCTGTCCTGTAGCCTCATCCAATCTTTCTTTGGTACTCATTACCTTCGTATATTTAATACCCGGAGGGAATGATTTTGATAACTGATCAAGGGCTTTATTAACGCCTATTTCAATCTGATTCGCATTGGATCCTGTGGTTTGCATAATGGCTACAGTCACCGCATTTTTCCCATTGGAAAGGTTATCTCCCGTATTTGAAATGGCTCCAAATTCTACCCGGGCTACATCTTTAAGCCTGATGACCTGGCTTCCTGTATTTTTAACGATAATGTTTTCATACTGTTCAGGCTTGTTCTTTTTCCCTTTATACCTGATTACATATTCTAAAGCGGCATCTGATTCTTCTCCTAATTTACCCGGCGCAGACTCCAGGCTGTGATCTGCTATCGCTCTGGAAACATCTGCCGGCTCAAGCCCGTAGGATGACATTTTCTGAGGGTTAAGCCATATTCTCATGGAATAATCTTTCAACCCAAATACCATGGCCTGTCCTACTCCTTTTACCCTTTTAACCTGTGGAATAAGGTTGATATTCGCATAGTTCTGCAGGAAAGTTTCATCGTATTGTTTATTATCTTCGGTATAAATATTGAAAATCAATACCATGCTGTTCTGCTGCTTGGAGGTGGTCAGTCCCATTCTCACTACCTCCTGCGGAAGGATCGGAGTGGCCTGCTGTACTCTGTTTTGTACATTTACCGCGGCCTGATCGGCATTTACTCCCTGCTTGAATATGATTGAGATGGAGAATGTACCGTCATTACTGGCAGTAGATTTCATGTATTCCATATCTTCCACACCGTTGATCTGCTCTTCCAGAGGAGTTACCACGGAACGGATTACGGTTTCACTATTTCCCCCGGGATATGACCCTGAAACGGTAATTGTAGGCGGAGAAATGTCCGGAAACCTGGTCACCGCCAGCTGGTTCAATCCTATAACCCCTAAAATAACGATGATAAGGGATATTACCGTCGCCAGTACCGGACGGTCTATGATCTTTTTTAACATTTTTGAATTTTCTAAGAAAGGTTATACAACTATTTCAAATGAACCGTTGTGGCCGCAACCTGTGCTCCGTCTGTAAGGGCATCAATTCTGTTGATGGCTATTTTATCTCCTGCATTCACTCCTTCTTTGATGAAGTAATCCTGGGAGGTACTTCCCGATACGGTAATCTGGGTCATTTTCACTTTGTCTTTACCATTCAGTTTATAGACAAAGAATCTGTCCTGAATATCTTTCACGGAGGTTTTCGGAAGCTTGACTACTCCATTCAGGGCATTATGAATCATGACTCTTGCTGTTCCTCCGGCTCTTAATAATTTATCAGGATTTTGAAAAACAGCTTTCATCTGAATGCTTCCTGTATTTCTGTCGAAATTTCCGCTGGCATTTTCCAGTTTTCCTTTTAGAGAATAGGTGGAGCCGTCTGCAAGGATAAGCTCTACATTTTCTGCGGTATTTCCTCCAGCAACAGCTCTGCTGTGGGAAATAAAATCAGCTTCGTTCATTGAGAAATACACGTTAACGGTGTTTATATTTGAAAGCGTTGTCAAAGGTGAAGCATCGGACGGGCTGATAAGATTTCCTACTCTATTCGGTATTCTGCCTATATATCCGCTCACCGGTGCTTTGATATACGTAAAATTGGCGTTAATCTTTGATGACCCTAATGACGACTGTGCCTGTGCAACCTGTGCTGATGCTGCTTTATAACTTGCCTGAGCAGTTTTCAGCTGCATATCAGAAACTACTTTCCCTTCAACAAGAGGCTTCAGCTTTTCAACTTCAAGCCTGGCTGTCTCCTGTGCTGCCAGAGCAGATTTTAACGCGGCTTCATTGGTGTTTACCTGTTCGTTGTACACAGATGGATTGATTCTGAAGAGGGTCTGTCCTTTACTCACAAACTGCCCTTCTCTGATATATACGGCCTCCAGGTAGCCTGTCACCTGTGCTTTAATATCTACATTGTCCTGTCCTTCTATGCTTCCCGGATATCCTGTAGACACGTCAGCATTTCCGGATTTCACCTGAATAAAATCTGTAGGCAGTGCCTTCTGCATCTGCTGAGCATTTTCCTGGGCATTTCCGGAACCGCATGAGTAAAGTATCGATGCGGCTGCCAGTGAAAGTACCAGATATCCTTTTCTGTAATTCATAACATGAGTTTTTAAATTTTACAGGAGCAAAATAACTTCATCTTATAGGGATATTCATTCAGAAGTTGGGTGAAGCGTCGTTAATTGCAGGTGAAGCGTATGATAGCAAAAATGAAAGGAATACAGGCGTTTCTCCTTATAATTGTGATAAAAAAAGAGATTTTCAGGCGGAAATAAGAGTGAAATCATTAATGAGAAATTAATAAAAAGAAAAAGAGATTGCTCTTGTAAAAACAATCTCCACTATATTTTTTTAGAATTAATAATCCATCCAGGATTTAAAAATTGAGGCTTTTTCCCGGCTTACAATGACTTCCATATCAGGCTGTTTTCTCAGTTCCAGCTTTAATTTTCCATTAAAATGGTTGAAAATCTGCTTTACGGAATTGATATGAATGATGAACTGTCTGTTGGCCCGGAAAAAGAATTTGGGATCTAACTGCTTTTCAAGCTCTTCCAACGTTTGCGGAACATTTTCAACTACTCCTGTATTCAGCATGGCTTTACTGATTCCCAATTCGGTATAAAAGTACAGGATATCTTCTGCCAGCACGGTTTTATACCCATCTCTGTGAGCGATCAGAAATCGTTTTCGGTAATCTTTTGGCTGAATATAGTTCAGCAGTCCTTCAATGGCTGTTCCTACTACCGGAACGGCTTCCATAAAGGTTTCATAGCGTTTTAATGCAGCATCCAGCTCTTCTTCTTCAATGGGTTTCAGAAGGTAATCTACACTGTTGTATTTGAAGGCCTGTACTGCATATTCATCATATGCCGTGGTGAATATTACAGCGCTTTTTACTTCATGCTTATTGAATATCTCAAAACTAAGCCCGTCTGCCAGCCTTACATCCATCATGATCACATCCGGCACAACGTTATTTTCCAGCCAGTGTACTGTTGAGGTGATCGAGTCTTCTACAGAAAGGATTTCGATATGGGGTCTCAGTTTCAACAACAGTCTTTTTAATCTGTCTGCATTGGGTCTTTCGTCTTCAACTATTAAAACTTTATTAATTTTCATATCAATGGTAGTTTTACTATAAATTTATCTTCTGTTTTTTCGATTACGGGTTTAGGATATCCTAAAATTTCGTATCGTGCAATAATATTGGTAAGTCCTACTCCTGAGGAATCCGGCTTATTGATCAAAGGCAGGAATGTATTGGAGACCACCAATTCTTCTTCAGAATCGGTATACACATGAATTTCAAGGGGATGGGCTTTGGAGGTTTGATTGTGCTTAATGGCATTTTCAACCAGTAATTGTAATGACAGCGGAAGAGTAAATCTGGATTTGTACTCTTCATCAATATTTATCTTGAATACAACCCCTTCTCCAATTCTTTTTTCAATTAAAAAAATATAGGATTCCAGAAATTTGAGTTCCTCATCTACCGCAATGATATCTTTTTTGGAATTGACCAACAGATACCGGTAAACCCTTGCAAATTTTTCAGAATATTCATAACCCAACTGCTGGTCTTCCAGGATGAGTTCTGACAATACACTTAAGTTATTGAAAATAAAGTGAGGATCTATCTGCAGCTTAAGTGCCTGAAGTTCAGCAGCCATAGCAGCCTGTTTATGCTTGGAAGCTCTTAACTTGTGCTGAGCAGCTTCTACTGCTGTTTTTTTCCAGTTTTCCAATAAATAATCTACAGTATTAAATGCACTGATAATCAATGATATTACAATATTGGTTGCGATCCACTGTCCCAGGAGAGTATATTCTTTTCGGGAGTCCATTTCCGGTAATGTGACTGAGGTACAGTCTACGATTGCATTAATGATAATTACAATCATGACACTTCCCACAATCTGAAGCAGACACTGAATGAGCAGACGTTTTATGGTTCTGTCTTTCCAGGGGAGCAATTTGTTGAGTGTTCTGTCTATAAATATACTTACCTCCGAAATAATAATAGAGAAAAAGACAATCCATGTTGCATCTTCCAGAATCATCCTGAGCGGAGCATCCAGATACTCTTTCCATACAGGATCAAAAGGATCAATAAGATAAGAAAAAACGCAGAAGGTGACTACTGCTACTGCCCAGATCACGAGTCTTCTCTTCATGGCAGAAAGAACTTTCTTATAACGTACAATTTTTTTTCTGATGGTAGAAACCCTATTCATATCGGGGATTTTATGAATGTAAATATAGAAATAGATTTCTGACGACAACCTTCTATTTTAGACGAGACCGCCAAAACCGTGTATGAAACGTAAAATAGCAGACTTCAAATGGATGTGACGTTTCATCACCTGAAAAAGACATTTCATCATCATTTTATGCAATGTCACGTTATTTTTATGATCAGTGAACTTCTGTGTACCATAGTTTTGCAATACTAAATCCGGTACAATGAAAACAATAATTGTCTGCACAGATTTTTCCCAGGAAGCTGAAAATGCCACTCATTATGCTGCATCTATGGCAAAGGAGCATAATTACAGGATCACGCTTTTTAATCTGCAAACCGTTTCTATTCATGCTTTGAATGCACAGGCTTCGGCTGACTTTTTCTATAACCAGACTCTTAAAAATCAGCAGAAACTGGAAGATAAAGCTACTGAATTAAAAACTCTTTACGCTATTGAAACGGGCTATCATCTGGCATCCGGCAATTTCATTGAACAGCTTGAAAATTGCATACAGCTTCAGGACTGTGATTTTATAGTCATGGGAATGGGAGAAAAAACGATTGAGCAGAAGCTTTTAGGAAATAGTGTTACAAGGGCCATTCACAGAATTAAAAAACCGATCCTTATTATTCCTTCCCATATAGAATATACAGGAATCGGTAAGATTCTTTTTGCTTATGATACTCACAAAAGCGTGACGTGGTCTGCCCTGAACGAAATCTATGCTTTCATTAATGAATTTGATGCTGAGATTGAAGTATTTAATGTGAGTGAAAGACTGGAAGAATTTACCGAAGTGATGCGTGATATTGACCTGAACTCCGGTTACGATCTGGATGATATTAAATACAGCTTTAAGATGATTCAGTCCATCGAAGTGATCAAAGCCATTGAAGAAGAAATAAAACTCAGCAATCCTGATCTTCTTACTATGGTTCCTTACCAATACAACCTGATAGAATCTCTATTTCACCGTAGCAAAACAGCTATTATGGCTTATAAAAATAAAATACCATTACTATCAATTCCCCTAAACATAGATTAAGGTCAATAAAAATCTGTACACATTTGAATGATCCTTTTTGCCTTTAAAGGCTAAATTTTACACTTAATCTTGTTTAACATGACCGGAAATAATTTTCCGGTCATGTTTTTACGCATGATTTCAGGAGATGTAAAAAGAGGGCAATTTTTCTATTTTAATGAACATAACGGGAACATCTTATCCTTAAAAAACAAATATGCACACTCTATTCAACTGAATATCAAAAAGTCGTAAATTTAATAAAGGATAAAAACAGTGTTTTCCCTCTTTTTTATAGTTGTGCTGTTAGCTAATTTTGTTCCATAAATTAAACACCATACAAATGAAAACTCCCTTTTTTACTAAGATTTTAAGTCCGTTGTGTGCCGCTTTCATTCTGGCTTTCTGCCTGTTTAGCTGCACCCGTTGCTCTGAACCACCTCAAGAACCCGTGAGTAACAGTTATAAAAAGAAACTGATCAGCTACCGTGAAGGAAGAGTTCTTTTTGATGAATACACCAGAACCAATCATGAAGTTCTTATGAAGTCCAGAAATGGTGAACCCGACTCCCGATGGTACTGGTTTTCACTGGAAGATATGGAAGGATATATCAAGTATGTAAAAGAAAACGCCAAAAAACAAAAATTAAAAAATCCGGGAATCAGAATTTATATGGGGAAATACCCTATGAATCATCCAAAAAACAGAATGGCAAAGCCGGAATATGCAGGCTATCAGACTATATTTTTAGTTCCTACCGCTCAACAACGGAACCGAACCAATGCTAAATCAAGATCTGCCTCCACTGAAGAAAATACAGATGTGCCTTCAATAGAATCTATGAACATGACCAATCTGGCACCGCCGCCAAAAGCGCTATCAGGAACAATGCCTTAAAAAAACACCATATTATGAACTGGAATATTGATACAGGGAAACAGGTTTCGATGATCATCTCCATTCTAGTAATGGTTGTAATGATCCTGAAATATAGAAAAACCGGAAAGGAAAATTTATTTTTTATCATTGGATATCTGTTGTTTTCCCTGATTGATATTTTCTGTTATTTCTACTATCGGTTTACAGGTATGCCTACGGACGTCTTTTATGTAATTGGCTTTTTGATGATTGTCTTTTTTTTGTATCTACTGTATTATTACCAATTACTGTACGCTCCGCTGCTCAAAAAGTTACAGTTTATTATTCTGATTCTTTTTGTCCTTAATATTGCTTTCATGTTTTACACAGAGGATGATCTGCTTCATCATTTTTCTTTTACTATGCTGTATGTAGATATTCTCCTGCTCTTATTTTCTATTATATTGTTTCTGTATCAGACTTTTAACTCCGATAAGATACTGGGAATTAATAATTATCTGCCTTTCTGGATATCCGTGGCTCTGCTGATCTTTTTTATCGGAAGCATTCCGATTCTGTTTTTCAGAACTACGGTTTCAGAAAGTATTTATTTCTTCATTTTATTTATGCTGAATCTGATCAGTAACAGTATCCTGATATTTGGCTTAATCAGAAACAAACAGGAAAGAACCCGATAAATACTTCATCAATATGGAAGAGAATAATTTGGTCATCATCTTTACTGTTACTTTATTCATCGTTGTTTTAACAATGATCTTCATTTACGTGATCTTTATTAAGAAAAAAACAACACTGGTGATTGAGCAAAAGGAAAAAGATCTCCGGTTTGAAAAGGAACTGGCTACTTCACAGGTAGAGATGAAAGAACAGACTCTCAACTATATAGGACAGGAACTGCATGATGATCTGGGGCAAAAACTTTCTGTAGTCCGGCTGCGACAAAACCAGCTGATTACCAAATTAAAAAGCTCCGAAAAAGAAGACCTCATCGAACTGAATGATTTGCTTGGCGAATGTATACAGGATATCAGAAACCTCTCTAAAACACTTATCACCGAACAGATTATTCATTTCGGACTGGCAGAATCTATTGAAAGAGAGGTCAGCAGGATCAAGAAACTGAAATTACTAAAAATAGAATTCGTGACTCAAAAACAGGATATTGATATCACTCCTAAACATGGTCTGATACTTTTCAGGATTGTTCAGGAAAGCATCAACAATATTCTGAAGCATTCCAAAGCCAAAAATGTTTTGATAAAGATAGAAGACGACTGTGAGAAATTACACATCAGTATTTCTGATAATGGAAAAGGCTTTGATATCAACAGTATTCAGGACGGCTCGGGATTAAAAAATATGGAGCTGAGAGCTAAGCTGATTCATGCGGAAATGTCTATACATTCAGAACTGAATAAAGGAACACAAACTCTGATAACCTATCACAAAAATTTATTATGAAAACTATTCCCATAGCGATCGTTGATGATCATACTTTAATCTCCAAAGCGCTGGAGAATATGATTACGGAAAACACTCAGTATAAAGTCATTATGAATCACCCTAATGGTGAAGATTTTATTGCAGGTATAGAAAACGCGTCCGAATTGCCTGCTGTAGTGTTGATGGATGTTAACATGCCTTATAAAAACGGTATTGAAACCACCGAATGGCTTACCGAAAACTATCCGGAAATAAAAGTGATTGCCCTGACGATGGATGATGATGAAAAGGTTCTTATCAGAATGCTGAAAGCCGGCGCTAAAGGATATCTGCTAAAAGACATGCAGCCTTCTATTCTCTTTCAGGCTATTGACACCGTATTTGAGAAAGGCAGCTTTTATACGGATTTTGTCGCCCAACAATTATTGAAAGTAAAAACAGAGGAAATGAAAAATGCTTCTCTCCTCTCAGAACTGAAAGACAGAGAGAAAGAGTTTATAAAATGGGCATGCAGCGAACTTACTTACAAGGAGATCGCTGACAAAATGTGCCTGAGTCCTAAAACCATTGACGGCTACAGAGATTCCGTTTTTGTAAAACTGGATATAAAAAACAGAGCAGGGCTGGTACTTTTCGCTTTGAAACATAACCTTTGCTGATTGAATATTCCAGCATTTTAAACTGATTTATTATTCTGTAAAAAACTTCCTGCATTTTAATTACGGATCCGGCAGCTTTTCAAGCTGCCGGATTTTTAATTACATAACAATCTCATTTACAATTCAAAAGGTGTTTTCCCTTTTTCAAAATACGGTTTTCTCCTCTGTTTTTGTCCTTCAGAATGATGGAATTTTGTCATAGAAAAAAACACGAAAAGGCAGAACCCGAAAAGCCGAAACAGAGTAGGGAATATTTTTAAAACTAATACAATGAAAAAAGCACTTATCGTAGGTATTAATGATTATGCACCCATCGGATACGGAGGTCCGGATCTTAATGGCTGTGTAAATGATGCGAGAGATATGGCAAACACGCTGGTTATCTGCGGATTCAGCCCTGCAAAGATTAAAATCCTGACCAATCAAAATGCCACAAGAGCGAATATATTAAACTATCTGAAATCCATGATCAGCACCAGTGTAAAAGGAGATTCTCTTGTTTTTTATTATTCAGGTCACGGAACCAGAGTGGCGAATATCGGAACAGATCTGGAACTGGATGGCTTAGACGAAGCGATTTGCCCGCACGATTATGCCAGTGCAGGGGTTATTCGTGATGATGATTTTAAAACTGTTCTCAGCAAGCTAAAAGCCGGAGTGAATATGGAAGTCATCTTCGACTGCTGTTATTCCGGAACAGGAACCCGAAAAATGGATCTGGGACTGGAAGCAGATCTTCTTAACGAAACCGCCCGTTATATTCCTCCAATGCTGGAAGATGAGTTTTATCTGACCTACGCCAGTGAAATGGAGGCTTCTAAAAGTTCAAAAAAATCAACCGTTCTTACCAAAGCACTGATTCCTGTTGCCGGAATGAACCACACGTTGTGGGCAGCAGCGAAGGACAATCAGGTATCTATGGAAGGTAATATCAGCGGACAGATACGCGGGTACTTCACTTATCATTTCTGTAAAATACTTCGTGCTACCAACGGAAATATCGTCCGAAAAACACTTGACAAACAAGTTGCCATTGCATTAGCAGCTATGGGAGCAGCTCAAATTAATCAAACTGAAAGCATTACTGCCGAATTTTCACAAAAAATATTCACTTAACCATAAAACTATACCGGCGGAATCCGAAAAGCCATCAAAAGAGTAGGAACACACTAGATTAAAAATAATAATCATGTCAAAAATTGAAAACAACAACCCCATGACCGCTGAAGAGGTTTTAAGACTCAGAACCGTTAAAGCAAAATCCACTGAAAAACCCTCTGTCATTGAAAAATTATTCAGCCAGCGCCCAGCTATGGAAACCATTAACGGAAGAACTTTCCCGAAAGGAATGAAGACCATAGGAATGCCTATGGATGAAAAAACAGCAGAAAACCGTGCTCTGGAAACCGATCATTTCTACCCTACCCATGCCGATTTTGAATACAGCCCAAAACTGGAACCTAAAAAAGACCGTAAACCTAAGTTCATTGAAAGAGATTCTTTCCTGACTCCTGAAAATGCAAGAACAATTTTCGGAACGGATCAGAGAAAAGTATACAATTCTACAGCTTACCCTTGGAGATGTGTAGGCAGAGTAGAAAGTTCTCTAGGATCAGGAAGCGGCGTAATGATCGGGCCAAGACACCTTCTTACCTGCTCTCATATTGTAGACTGGCAGCCTAATAATACAACAGGATGGCTTAAGTTCACCCCTATGTATTATAACGGAAGCGCTCCTTACGGAACGGCTTGGGGTACCTTAACCTATTACAAGTATAAAGTAGCTGGCCCTACCATCGACTCTACAGAGATCCAATATGATTATGTAGTGATTGTCTTAGACAGACCTATCGGAAACAGTACAGGTTGGTTAGGTTCAAAATCCTACTCAGATTCCTGGGATGGAGGAGCTTACTGGACTCATGCAGGTTATCCGGGAGACCTTACAGGAACGCAAAGACCAACGTACCAAACAGGTATTGCCCTGGACGGAGATTTCTGGAGTGCTGATGACAACGAAAGCATGAGCCATAAAGCAGATATATGGCCTGGACAAAGCGGAGGTCCTTTCTGGGGATATTGGGACGGCTCTCCATATGCTGTGGCTACTCAAAGTGCCCATAATCCAAGTGATAATTTTGCAAGTGGCGGCTCAGATTTAGTCAATCTGGTCATCAGGGCGAGAAATGAACATCCTTAATTTATTTTTTTAGCCTATATTCAGTAACATCCCGTTTTTAAAGACGGGATTTTGTATGCTGTTTAAATATATTCTGTTATCATTTTCATTTTTAAGCAATCGTTCTGTGTATTCTCAATATTTTAATACATTTGTTACTAAACATATTTCAGATGAATTTCGAACAGATCAATTTACACCTTGAAGCCTATAAAGAACATGATCAGATTCTGGATGCAGCAAAATACCTGATCCATTCTTTCGATTTGGAGCATGAAAACTTTGCAGGGTTCGGATTTAGGCAGGAATTATCGCCCACTTCGATGCTTCTTACAGCAGAAGGCGACCTGGGAGGGCCTCAGACAGTAATGATCCCCAAAAATTTATTTGATTTTGACCTGAACCTTGTTCTGAATATGGTGGCCCACGAAATGCTTCATGTAAGACAAAAAGCTCCGGGGCAGGTCATTGAAGACAAAAATGAGAGAGAATTTCAGGCGTATTATGAGATGCTTTTTCATAAAGTATTCCCGCAGATACCGGAAGTTTCGGATTTTCATAAAAAATTCTTCGGCGGTAAAGCTCTGGAATATTATAAAAGAATGGGGGAAGGCTCTATGCTACAACAAAAATATGCAGAACAGAAAACAGAAGTAGAACATTTAATTAACGAATTACCATGACAGTAAAACCAGACATCACCTGGGCAGATTTTGAAAAAATAGACATCAGATGCGGAACGATAATCTCTGTAAACGATTTTGAAAAGGCAAGAAACCCATCTTACCAGCTTGAGATTGATTTCGGAGACTTGGGAATCCGAAAATCATCTGCACAGATCACTACTCTTTATAAAAAAGAAGAGCTTGTGGGCAAACAGATTCTAGCCGTGGTAAATTTCCCTAAAAAACAGATTGCCAACTTCTTCAGTGAGTGTCTTGTACTGGGATTATATGGTGAAGACAAAAGTGATGTCACGCTTTTAACCCCTTCACTTCCCACAAAAAACGGAATGCAGGTAGGATAGACCAACAAAACACAATATGATACAAAGCATACCTTTAGAAAGAGTTTTATTCCTTGATATTGAGACCGTTCCGCAGGCCGGATCTTGGGACGACCTGTCCGAAACCGATCAGTATCTCTGGGATAAAAAAACAAAATTTCAGCGCAAAGAAGATGTCTCTGCAGAAGAATTTTATGACAGAGCCGGTATTATGGCCGAGTTTGGAAAAATCATCTGCATCACCATCGGAATGGTTGAAAAGAATGAAACGTTAAAAATAAAAAGCTTTTCTGGGCACGATGAAAAGAAAATGCTTCAGGAATTTGGAGAAATCTTCAACAGCCCAAGGCTTTACAATGTGATTCTCTGTGCACATAATGGAAAAGAATTTGATTTTCCGTGGATTGCAAGACGCTATCTCATTAATGGAATGCAGCCTCCTGCCCCGTTTCAGATGTTCGGAAAAAAGCCATGGGAAGTTCCTCACATAGATACAATGGAGCTTTGGAAGTTCGGGGACTATAAAAGCTTTGTATCGCTGGAACTACTGGCTCATGTTTTTGGAATTCCTACTCCAAAAGATGATATTGACGGCTCAATGGTTTCATCAATTTACTACATAGAAAAAGACTTGCAGAGAATTGTTGACTATTGTGAAAAAGATGTCTTAACTTTGGCAAATGTTTTCCGGCGCATGCGTCAGGAAGATTTGTTGAAAAGGAATATCAATCTAGATTAAAAAATGAAATTTACAGACGATCAAATTGCTGACATTGGTGAGGAAATCATTGGTGTGTTGAAAACCGTATATGACCCTGAAATTCCGGTAGATATCTACGAACTGGGGCTGATTTACGATGTCCAGATCTCCGATGATGCTGACGTAAAAATTATAATGACACTTACGACTCCCAACTGTCCCGTGGCAGAAACTCTCCCTCAGGAAGTAAAAGATAAGGTGGGTGAAGTAGAGAACGTAAAAAGTGTAGATTTGGAGCTTACTTTCGAACCGAGCTGGAATAAGGATATGATGAGTGAAGAAGCAAAGTTTGAGCTGGGAATGCTTTAAATAGTACCTTTGATAATATAAAACCCCGAAAAATTTTCGGGGTTTTTATTTTAAATATCGGTTGCTATTTCTTTTCCTTCCCTCCTGCTCCACTCACTCCATGAACCTACGTACAGATCAGGAATGGGAAATCCCGCATAGTCCAAAGCCAAAATTGTATGACAGGCAGTAACTCCAGATCCACAGTGAATAATCAGATGCTCAGGTTTGTTTTCTAACAACTGCTTATATTTTTCTTTTAAAATTTCATGACTCAAAAAATTACCGTTTTCATCAAGATTTTCAGAAAAAGGAATATTAATGGCTCCCGGAATATGTCCCGCCGCCAGATCAATCGGTTCAGATTCACCTTTATAACGGTAAGCATCTCTGACGTCAATCACAGTAGAAGAACCGTTTTTCAATTCAATTTCAACAACTTCCAGACTTGAAAGAGGAAGAGACCAATCATCTTTTTTGAGTAAATAAGCTTTATCAAATGTTTCCTCTCCCGAAGAAAATTCTAATCCTGCTTTTTCTGCTGCCTGCATTCCGCCATCAAGAACCTGAACTTTTTCAAATCCAAAAGATCTTAACATCCACCACGCTCTAGCAGCTGCATTCGAAGCATTTTTATCATCATACACAACAATATGAGCTCCTTCCGAAATGCCAAGATTTGAAAGGGTTTCAACAAACTTTTCTACAGAAGGAAGCGGGTGTCTGCCCCCAAACGCAGCATCCTCTCCTATTTCAGCCAGATCTTTGTCTAAGTCTATGAATCTTGCTCCTTTGAGATGTTTTTCAAGGTAATTCTGCTTTACATCTTTCCCGGTTCTTGCATCAAGAAGGATAAGATTTTCTGTTGGAATATTCTTAAGATCGGATGGTGAGATGATTGGAGACATTTTGTTGATTTTTGGGGTTAATTTAAGTATGTTTTGGCTAAAGCCATGTATATTTCAATATAGTAAAGCGGGCTAAAGCCCGCTCCTATTGATTTTTTATTCTTCCTACTTAAAAATGAAAAATATCTTTCGCCTTGTTATAAGAGCTTTCAAAGTTCAGAAGGTTCAGTTTATGGTCTGCCTTTTCAACACTCATGAAGTTGATGACCTGCTCTGTAGGCATATTCCCTACAAGATCATCTTTCGCCATAGGACATCCTCCGATTCCTTTGATAGCGCTGTCAAATCTTCGGCAGCCTTTATCGTAAGCCGCTTTTAATTTGGAATAGGAATCTTCATAACGGTTATGAAAATGTCCTCCGAAGTTAATTTCAGGGTACTTTGACGGTATTTTTTCAAACAAAAGAGCAATCGTTTCCGGAGTTGCAACACCGGTTGTATCAGATAATAAAATATCTTTCACACCAATATCAGAGAATCTTTGTGCCCAATGATCTACATCTTCCCACTTCCACATTTCACCGTAGGGGTTTCCAAAGGCCATTGAAAAGTAGATATTAAGCTGTTTTCCCTCGCTTTTTACCAGATCAAGCATTTTAATGATTTCATCGAAAGCTTCTTCCTGACTTTTATTCGTATTTCTGTGCTGAAAAGTTTCGGAAATAGAAAACGGGAACCCAAGTATATCTACCGATTGGTGTTTCAATGCTTTTTCGGCACCTCTATAGTTACCAATGATGGCGGAAACTTTTGTTTTGGAACGTGATTTGTCGATATTTTCGGCCACCACATCAGAATCTGCCATCTGCGGAATTGCTTTCGGAGAAACAAAACTCAGACAATCCAATACATCAAAGCCAACATCCATCAAGGAGTTGATATAATCTATTTTTTTATCGGTAGGGATAAATTCTCCCCATCCCTGCATGGCATCTCTAGGACATTCGGTAAGAAACATTGTTACTTTTTGATTTTCTCAAATATAATAAAACTAAACTACTTGGTATACTGTACATACAAAGCTAACACTATTTTGATTTTCAAAGATTTATAACTGATTAATAATTTCAATAACTGATATTAAATCGCAAATAAGGTATTCTCAGCATCAAATTTGCTAACTTTGTTAAAATTTATGATATCTGATGAGTACAATAGAATTCAACCCTTTGTGGAAAGAAAAGTTACTGAACCGTTTTCTTAGCTATGTAAAAATATATTCAACCAGCGATGCAGAAAGTGAAACTACACCTTCTACTCCGCGTCAGTGGGATATTGCCAACTATATTACTGAAGAACTGAAGACTATCGGCTTGGAAAATGTTTCAATTGATGAACACGGTTATATTATGGGCTATGTTCCTTCTAACCTTGAAAACGATGACAGACCTACGATCGGGTTTATTTCACATTATGATACATCACCGGATTTCAGCGGAGACAATGTAAAGCCTCAGGTTTGGGAAAATTATGACGGGAATGATCTTCTTTTGAATCAGTCTACAGGATTCACATTATCTCCTTCAAGATTTGAAAGCTTAAAAAAATATGTTGGCCAGACATTAATTACCACAGACGGAACAACTCTTCTTGGTGCTGATGATAAAGCAGGCTGTGCAGAAATTGTAACCGCTGCGGAATATCTTATTGCTCATCCTGAGATCAAACATGGAAGAATTGCTGTAGGATTTACTCCGGATGAAGAAATCGGAAGAGGAGCTCATAAATTTGATGTTGCTAAATTTGGCGCAGAATGGGCTTATACGATGGATGGTGGAGAAGTTGGTGAACTGGAATATGAAAACTTTAATGCTGCCGGAGCTGTGGTAAAAATCCACGGATTAAGTGTTCACCCTGGTTATGCCTACGGAAAAATGATCAATGCAGCTCTTTTAGCGGCTGAATTTGCTCAAATGCTTCCAGCTGACGAAACACCTGCCACAACAAAAGGCTTCGACGGATTCTACCATTTGATGGATATTACGGCAGATATTTCTGAGGCTAAACTTCAGTACATCATCCGTGATCACGATGCAGATAAATTTGAGGCCAGAAAGAAATTCATGGAAGAAAAAGTAGCTGAATTCAACCAAAAACATGGTGAAGGAACTGCTGAAGTGGAGATCAAAGAACAGTACAGAAACATGAAGCAGCAATTCGAAGGTAAAATGCATATTGTGGATCTTGCTGCAAAAGCCATGACTGAAGCTGGAATCGAGCCTAAGATCAAGGCTATCCGCGGAGGAACAGACGGAGCCCAGCTTTCTTATATGGGACTTCCATGCCCTAATATTTTCGCAGGAGGAATCAACTTCCACGGGCCCTACGAGTACGTAGCGTTAGAAAGTATGGAAAAAGCAACTGAGGTCATTATTAATATTGTAAAAGCTTAATCAGTCATGAAAAAGGTCTTAGCATCAGCATTCATTTTCACTTTTATTTTTGGCAGTGCCCAGGTTTCTGAATTCCAGAGGGCAGATTCCCGCTATGAGAGAAAGAAAACGGCTCTGTATAACAAATATCCTAAGCCTAATGATTTAAGAACAAAGAAAGAATGGCTCCTGACAGAGGATAAAATTGCAGCTTACAAAGAAACTTTAGATAAAGCATCTCTGGATGATAAAAAGATGGTTGCAGCAGATCCTCCTGTAAAAACAAAGGTTACCAAAGAAGCTGAGTACGACAAAGGAAAGGCTGCTTTCCAAAAGCAATTATCCGAAGCTGTCAATCTTGATTTTTTAGGTTTTTATTCGGATTCTTATAAAGTAACACTCACCTTTGTGGTAGATTCTAAAGGAAATGCTCTTGATCCTAACGTAAAAGGAAATAACGAGGATGTCAATGCATTCATTGAAGCAGCTTTTTACCGAATCAAAGAGAAAGGAAAATGGAAACCCGCAGAAGATAAGGGAAAACCGGTATCCTCTACTGTTTCTCTCCCCTTAACATTCATTTTTAAGAAATAATATCACCAACCCGCTCTCATGAGCGGGTTTTTCTTTTTTATGTATGAATAATGTTACTGAAAATCATTATGTTATTGACAGTAATTTAATATAAATCCTTTGTAAGCCATAGATAATTCTTCTAAATTAGAGAGGAACTTAAAATCACAGCTTATGAAAATGAAATCTAATCATTTCAAAATCAACAGAAAATTTTATTCTTCTTTTCTTTTTTCTATTTTCTGTTTGTTTCTCTTAACGTCTTGTTCTCAGGATGATCCGGCGGATACTCCTGCTGAAAAGCCCACACAGTCTGTTCAAATGAAGACTTTGGGAAATCTGACTTTACAAAAAAATGTTATTATTCTGAATGATGAATCGGTCAATGCTATTTCTGCTTATAACGAAGGGCAAATTACCTTTAGCCGCATGACTCCGCAGACAGATAGTATTTCCACAGGAACTGTTATTGTGGGCACAAAAGTAGAAGGCGATCAGGTGAGTACAATCCTTTCAAAAGTAAGCTCGGTTTCTAAAGTGAATAACCAGTTCACCGTACAAACATCCAGCGCAAAGCTTGAAGAGTTTATTTATAGCGGAACACTAAGCGGGGTATACGATCCATCCGGCAAAGCACCTGTTACTATTGATGGGAAAATGGTGAATTATGTTCCTGTAGAAGGGATGGTTTCCCAGGAAATCAATAATAAAATTCTTTCCATCGAAGCAAGGAATCTCCAAAAACAAAAAGTAGTTGCTTTCAATCGTTTTAATTTTGATAAAACTTTTTCCTTCCCTTTATCTTCAGCGGGAACATCAAGCGTTAATGTAAAAGGTGGATTTACACCAAAAATAGACTATCATATTACGTTTTCGTGGGGTCACTTATCGGATTTTTATGTCAACTTTATCATGGATGACCTACAGCTTCAGAGTACAGCAAGTATTGTTGGCAGCCTCGGCTATACAGCAAGCACCACAGATTATCTGAACATCCCTATTGTTCCGATCGTTTTAGGACCTACCGGATTGATCTTAAGCCCTACGATTTCTGCAGGCCCGTTTCTTGGAGTACAGGCAACAGGAAAGGTGCAGGGACAGCTTCTGGACCTTGAAGGAAGTGCAAACTTCCTGGTCAGTAAAACGCCGGAAATTAATATTCATCTTCAAAAGAAATCAGATCCTGCCATTACCGGTCTTCAAGGCAACTTATCTGCCGAAACCGGTTTAGAAGCGAAAGGAGCTGTAGGACTGATGTTTATTTCTGTCCCTCTTGCCAATTCCGGAGTAAGGGGAAGAGCTTCTGCCCTTTCAGCTTTAGACCTCACGTTCATTCCTGAAAAAAAGGGTATATTTTCTGTAAAAGGTAAAATCCAGGCAGATATGTTTTACGGTTTTGGAATTGCTCCTTTAAGATACGAAGGAACCTTTCCTCTTTTCAAAAAAGAATATACGCTGTATCAAAAGGATTTCAGTTTCTAAGACAACTTTCCAACACTCATATAAAGGCCGCTTTTTTAGCGGCCTTCTTCGAATAACGAATCTGCATACAATTCATTTACAATTATTTAAGACAAATTTGTTATATTTACAAGAATGTATAATATAAACAATAACATTTAAAACCAACGATCATGAAAACTATGAAAAAACTTTTGAGAAAAGACTTGTCTGTAATTCTGGGCAGCGGTATAGACAGCTGCCATATGGGCGGAGATTTTTATAACTGCCAGAATGACTGCCAATGCGCATGGGGAAAAGCTTGCGAAATGTATGAAGACGGCAGCCCGGGGCAATGTATTGCCGTAGGCGGCGGTGGAAATCCTGGAGGTGGCGGATGTATTCCTCCTTCTATTTGTGAAGAACAACCTTATTAGCAATCATAGAAACCGGAAACAGTACTGCTTCCGGTTTTTATTTTCATCAGAAAACAGATCCTTATCAAAGCATTGCTGCCGTTCATCAAATAAAATTTCATTCCTCACCTCATCATTGTTGCTTTGCATCAGATTTTTAATAACAATTAATTTATGAAGCAGCAATTTTTTGCTCTGAGTGCATTTTTAGGATGCATTTTTTGCACCATCGAAACCAAAGCACAGCAGACACCAGCTTTTCACATTGGAGTAAAGGGAGGGGCCAACTTTACAAAAACCTCCATGGAATCTTCTTCTCTGGAAGGGAAGTACGGATTCGGTTATCAGGCAGGGGTAATGACAAGGCTGGACATCGGAAAACTGTATGTGCAGGGAGAAGCCCTGTTCAACAAAAGAAAAGCAAAATACCAGGTCCAAGACGGAAGCTCTTCAACACTTTCCTGGAACGCTATTGATATTCCTGTCGTGGTAGGATATAAACTGATCAAGGCTGATGATTTTAATGTAAGAATATTTGCCGGAGGAGTGTACAGCTATGCATTCAACAATAATGTGTCTACTTCTGAGGCTCTTCAGCAGGGGTTTAAAAAATTTGACAAATCCAATATGGGTATTACGGGAGGTGTAGGATTGGATTATAAGAATTTCACATTTGATCTGAGATATGAGACGGGTCTTACAAGCATTAGTAAAGAATTTAAGTCAAAACCCCACAGTTTTTCCCTGGGAATAGGCTATTTCCTATTCTAAAAAACTTAAATTATCTTTACCTTTTAGAAACTGTTTTCCCTGCAGTTTCTAATTTTTTTATCAACCTATTTCCGGATCCATGACAAAATCTTTTGTTTTAAAAGAATATCTATTTACTTTTATTTTCTGGCTTGTATTGGCTATTGTATTGTGGTTTAATTTCCAGAGTACAACAGAAACTTATCTTGCGATGACCCAGGCTGCGATTATTGCAGCATTCTCGTTTACATTTACTCATTTTTTAACCAATAAACTTCTGCCGAAAGCACTTCGGGAAAAGAAAATGAAACGGTTTCTGATACAGTTGATAATGGTTATTTTCATGCTTAGCCTGGTTTTTTCCATTATATTCACGTATCTTGAGGTTGAACCGAAGGATCAGCTTCCGGAAAACTTCAGAGATCAGCTGCCTTTTTTGTGGAAGGGCTTTTATATGTCCCTGCCAGCCTCCTTTCTGATTAACGGAGCGGCGTGCGGGGTAAAATTTTATAATGAGCACGGAAGAATAGAGCGTGATCATATTCTTCTTCAGCAGGCTCATCTGGAAAACCAGCTCAAACTTTTGCAGGACCAGATTAATCCCCATGTAGTATTCAATATTCTGAACCACATTCATATTCTCATGAAAAAGGACACCCAACTCGCTGATTATCTCCTGCTTAAATTTTCAGACATTTTGCGCTATCAGCTTTACCATTGTAATGAAAACCTGGTTTTCCTGAATAAAGATATCGAACATATACAAAATCTTGTAGAAGTTGAAAAACTAAGATGGGGTAACGAACTGGATGTAAAGGAAAGCTGGGAAATAACTCATAAAAAACTTTTCATAGCTCCCCTTCTTTTGGTTGCTTTTATTGAGAATGCTTTTAAATATGTCTGCAGGCTTCCGGGACATGAAGGATATGTTGAAATTATTTGTAAAGAAGAAAACAATACGCTTTATTTCTGCGTTGAAAATTCCTATTCTGATATCGCAATTCATAAAAAGAAAGACCGCACAGGCGGAATTGGCCTTCACAATGTACAGAAACGATTAAAGCTTCAATATCCGGATTCTCATGATCTAAAGATTGAAACGAACAATAATGTGTTTAAAGTAACCCTAATATTAAAATTATCTGATCATAATGAGTAGTAATATCCCTAAAATGAAGTGCCTGATTATAGATGACGAGCCTCTGGCAAGATTCCACCTTAAAGAACTCGCGGATCAGATTGATTTTCTATCCGTTGAAGGTACCTGTGCCACAGCTTTGGAGGCAGATACCATAGTGAAAGAGAATGAAATTGATCTCCTTTTTTTGGATATCAACATGCCTTATCTTACAGGGTTGGAATTTTTGGAGCAGCTGGAAAATCCTCCTTTATGTATTCTTACAACGGCTTATTCTGAATATGCTCTGGAAGGATTCCGGCTGCAGGTAGCGGACTATCTTTTAAAGCCTATTGCTTTTAATCGTTTTTATCAGGCGGTCAATAAAGCACAGCAGCAGTTTATCATCAGTGAAAAACTGAAAAAAAATACGCTTCTGGATGATCCTTTTCTGTATGTGAGGCAGTCTGATACTTTTATCAAGGTTTCCTGGGTAGATATTCTTTACATCGAAAGCATGCAGAATTACACCAAACTTCATTTCAAAGACAAATCACTGGTTATTCATCAGACCATGAAGGCTATTGAAGAATCTCTTCCTTCAGACCATTTTTTCAGGATTCATAAATCTTACCTCATCAATATTACCCATATTGATATGATTTCCGGAGGACGTCTTTTCATTAATAAAACGGAGCTTCCCGTATCACGCAGCCGAAAGGAAGAACTGCTAAACCAGGTGGTCTATAAAAAACTAATCAGTAAATAGCGGAAGAAAGAAGCCTGCAGCGGAAGACATTATATCTCCAGCTGCAGGCGTTTTTTATGGAAGATTCCAGCGCAGGGATACTGCTGCATAAAATGTACTGGCAAATCTTGGGTCTGCTATTTTTTTGTCCTTGAAAATACTGCTGATTTTCCGGTCATTTTCACTGAAGCTTCTCAGAATTGCCGTTCCTCCTGTGAGGCGTAAAGTGAGCTTTTCGCTGATTTTCAGCTCCGGCCTGAGTCCCGCAGTGATCTGCTGATAGCCCAGAAGCATAGATTTACCGTTTATATTTCTCTCTACTGTCATTCCGTTGAGGTCTACAACAGCTTTTAAACTAAATTGATCTGAGAAAAGATATCCTGCCTCCATTCCTTCCGGAAAATTGATTTTAAATTTAATTTTTCCGTTTGTTTTCCAGTCAAAATAAATCCAGGGTAAAATCATCGGCGCGCCAAAAGCGGTTGTCAATACGGGGCCGGCTCCCAATGAAAGGTTAGGATTAAAATGTCTGATAAACAAAACTCCTCCCTGCCCCAGTACATCATCAAAATCTACTTTTTCAAGGTCAGTATACACCCCTACGGATGCTGTCATCATCATACTCCACTTTTTGCCTAAAGGTCTCATATGCTGTATTCCGGCCTGTGCATTCAGCATCTGATCGGGAAATAGCTGGGTTTCGTAATTTTTGTGTCTCATTTTTGCATAAGATCCGCTCAAAAGCACAGACCATGATCTTACTTTTCCGTCGATATCTTTTTTTACGGATAGCGGAATACTTAGATTCAGATCTACTCTTTTAAAATCACTTTTAGAATTGGTCTTTGTGCTGTCTTCAGGCCGGATGTAATTGGAAGCAGGAATATATTCGGTTTTAAGCTCAGCAGAGAGTCCGGACTGTGCATTCACCCAATATCCTAATGGCAAAATACAGCATAAAGCTGTCGAAAGGGTTCTTTTCATATTTTAAATTTGATGCAAAGAGAACCCTTTGACTATTTTTTACAAAAATTACTTGATTAAGTGTCCGGATTGTGTGACAACAGGATCAAATAAAAGGATTAGTTTCCGGATCGGGCTACTATTGAAGGTGCTACTTTGTGCGTTTTAAAAATACGGTACCCGAACCATACCGCTATTAAAGCCATTCCAGAACGTGTTACCACCATTGGAATAATAGAGTCTGCTTCCAGAAAACCTATTAATGCCGATATTAAAAAGGTTACCATCAGCTGCATAAAGCCTAATAAGGCAGCTGCAGTTCCTCTTCCTTCCTTAAACGGAGATAAAGCATGGGCTGACGTAATGGGAAACAATATACCAATAGCCAGTAATGAAAGATAGAGCATTGCAATTTCCAGCGCTACAGAAAGATTTTCTGCTGCAATCAGAATATGAAGTGTACATACGACCAACAAAACAATGGTAGCAGCAAATAAAAGCGTTGAATTGCTTATTCTTTTGATCAGTTTAGGCGTAATATAAGCCGCTGTTATCAAAGCCAGTGAGTTAAACGCAAATATAAAACTGAAGGTACTGCTTGAAAATCCATGGATCTCCATGAATAAAAACGGAGCATTCGAGATGTAAATAATCAAGGAGGCAAAAGCAATACTTCCAACCATCGTACTATTGATAAAATCTTTGTTGGAAATAATCATTTTCAGCTGATCTTTTAATCCTTTTTCATCCGGCATTTCATCATCGGAAAGATGGATTCGGGTATTGGTTTCCGGTACATATTTGTACACCATGAAAAAAGTGATCAGTCCCATGATACATAAAAAGGCAAAAGAACTGTTCCAGCCCCAGAATTTAAGAAATACACTTCCCAGTAACGGAGCCACGATTGGAGCAATACCGCTGATCTGTGACTGTTGTGAAAAGATAGTGACTGCTTTATGCTTATCATAAAGATCAATAATGATTGCCCTTCCGATAACAATTCCGGCACTTCCTCCAAATGCCTGCAGAAAACGCATAGCCCATAATACATAAATATCGGAGGTAAAATAAATGGCGGTTGCTCCTATGATAAAAAGCAAAAGTCCGCAGTATAACATAGGTTTTCTTCCTTTTTTATCAGATAAAGGCCCCCACAAAAGCTGCCCGAAAGCAAATCCTGCAAAAAATACAGAAATAGATACCTGGATATGCCCGATATCAGTATTAAAAATCTTCGCCATACTTGGGAAAGCGGGAAGATAAAGGTCTATACTTAGCGACTCTAACGTGTTGAGCAGTGCGAGAATAAACACTACTATGTTCAAATTCTTCTTCATAAATAACAATAAGCCTTCGCAGGCGTTTTTTCCAGCTGCAAAATTGCTGTAAAAAGTATGGTTTTTCAAGAAAAGAACTGAAGGAAGGATAGCACAAACTGAGGATTTCCTTATCTGATTGCGCTCAAATAATTTATTTAAATTGAAAATAAAAGGAACAATCTGAGGATTAACCTTTTCCAGGTCTGAATCCATCAGGGTTTTGCCGGGTATGTTTTTTAAAAAATCGTGAAAAATAAGATGCATCGCTAAAACCTAATTTAAAAGCGATTTCTTTTACGGTTAAGGCGCCAAAACTAAGCTCTCTTTTTGCTTCCAGAATAATTCTCTGGGCAATCATTTTTTTTACGGTTGTTCCTCTCAAAAGACGTACAATATCATTAAGATGATGACTGCTTATCTTCAATTGATCTGCATAGAAACCTGTTTCTTTATGCTCTATATAATGCTTTTCAATAAGCCCGATCAATTCCTGAATACGCTGGC
Source organism: Chryseobacterium culicis (assembly GCF_900108365.1). Lineage (GTDB taxonomy): Bacteria > Bacteroidota > Bacteroidia > Flavobacteriales > Weeksellaceae > Chryseobacterium > Chryseobacterium culicis. Next base: position 517,293 of record NZ_FNWQ01000003.1, read on the forward strand.
GGTCATTCAATAAAGGTCCCTGAGGCATAATCTGTTCTCCAATAATGATACAAAACGCTTTCAGATAAGCCTTTAAGAGCTCTGTTCTTGCTTTTGTTTTATATTCCTGCTCCATCAATGTGATAATGGTACTGCAGGTTTTTTCATTTTGGGAATTTAAAAAAAAGGGAAGTTCTCCTCCTGTAAGTACGGATTCTATATTACAGGCTTCATTGAAAATTTCCCGGCTTATTGCCATGGCATATCCCTTCTCTCCTTCTAATTTCATATTGAATGCCTGTCCCGGCGCAATGATACAGATTTGGTTATTCTCAAGTTTATAGCTTTCAAAATCCAATTCTAATCGGCTGTTTTTATTCACTTCTCTAAACCAGATAATTTCAAAAAAATTATGCCTGTGAACATCATGAAAGTTCTCAGGGCCAGCATCACTCAGAGTACTCATCTGAAATTCTTCAGAAGTGAGATGGTGAACCGGGATTTCTTTTTCTGGTGTAATCATCAATACATTATTTAGCTATAAACAAAAACCACAGCAAAAAAAGTGCTGCGGTTTTCTTACAATATTTAAAATTAAATATAATTTTTGATTTATTGGCTTAAAAAAGCATCCCAACCCTGAGCGGTAAGCGCTACCAGCTGGTTTGATCCTCTTGCTACCATAAAGTTTCCTTCTTCTTTTTCTACTGCATGTCCTATGATAGTAAAGTCCGGATGATTCTTAATCTTATCAAAATCAGCTGGTGAAATGGTGAACAGCAATTCATAGTCTTCACCACCGCTTAAAGCGGTCATTACAGGATTCAGGTTCATTTCATCTGCCGTAGATATGGTAAGATTATCCAACGGAATTTTCTCTTCATATAATCTGAATCCAACTTTTGACTGATCTGAAAGGTGAAGGATTTCGGACGCGAGACCGTCTGAAATATCAATCATAGAAGTTGGTTTGATGTCCAGTTCTTCCAGAATCTTCTTTACGTCTGTTCTTGCTTCGGGCTTCAGCTGCCTTTCCAGAATATAATCATAGCCTTCCATTTCAGGCTGCATATCAGGATTGGCAAGATAAACGGCATGCTCTCTTTCAAGAATCTGTAATCCCATGTATGCTCCCCCCAAGTCTCCTGTTACCACAAGAAGGTCATTGGGTTTTGTTCCGCTCCTTTTTACAATGTTTTCTTCATTTTCAATCCCTACCGCTGTAATACTCATTACAAGTCCTGAGTTAGAGCTTGTAGTATCTCCTCCTATTAAATCGACTTTGTATCTGGCACACGCTGCCTGAATTCCGGAATAGATCTCTTCCAAAGCTTCCACCGGAAAACGGTTGGATACTGCTAGGGAAACCAGAATCTGTGTAGGTGTAGCATTCATTGCGGCAATATCGCTTAGGTTTACCACCACTGCTTTATATCCTAAATGCTTTAAAGGAACATACCCTAAATTAAAATGTACTCCTTCCGCCAGTACATCTGTTGTAAGCACTACTTTTTTATTATCTGGGTTTATAACCGCTGCATCATCTCCTACTCCAAGCTCCGAAGATTCATTGGACAGCGGAAAATATTCTGTCAGATGTTTAATAAGTCCGAATTCTCCTAATTTTGAGATGGGTGTCAGCTCCTGTGATTTATCTTCAAACATAAATTTCTGTTTATAAGTGATCTTTAACAAATGATAATTGATCAGGAATATAGAATTCCATCATTGACCAGCTATCATTCATCATTTATATAGTAATCTCTGCCGGGTCAATATTGTGTGGGTGGAAAGGAAACTTCTTAAAATCTTCTTTCGATAATACAACCGTCTCCGGGCTTTTATACTTATTCATGGCTTCCACTACATCGTCTGGTGGAGTGGTCATTTTTCTCAGCATCATGTCAATCCATACCCCTGTTGCTTCAGCAGTGGCACAGTGCATTCCGTCCGGAGTATAGAATTTGTGTACAAACCGGTAAATGGAAGAGTCTTCTGCACATCCGTCTATCTCTACACTTACAATTACAACCTGATCTGCATAAATTTCTTTGAAGAAAGAATATCTTTCATGCAGGATTACCGGGCCTATTCCCCATCTGCTCAGCTGGGTAACCCCCATTTTCTCTTTTGTCATGAAAGCCATTCTGGCTTGTGCACAATATTGTACATATGATGAATTGGCTAAGTGTTTGTTGGCATCAAGATCGCTCCATCGCACTTCAAATTTATGGTAGAAAATCATTTTGAAAATCGTTTTTGGGTATTATAAAATAATAATCTTCAAAAATACTCAAATAAGATGGTTTATAAAAATTGTACTTTTGAAAAAATAATCTTCCGCATAGGATTACATATACATGAAACAGATCATTATTATCGGAGGCGGTGCTGCAGGCTTTTTCTGTGCATCCAATCTTGACGAAAAGAAATATACAATTACGATTTTAGAACAGAATTCTGATGTCCTTCAGAAAGTTAAAATTTCCGGCGGCGGACGTTGTAATGTAACCCACGCATGCTTTGATCCAAGAGAACTGGTTCAGTTTTATCCCCGTGGAAACAAAGAACTTTTAAGTGTTTTCAGCAAGTTTCAGCCTGGTGATACAATGGAATGGTTTGAGCAACGTAATGTTCCGCTCAAAATTGAAAATGATAACCGAGCTTTCCCTGAAAGCAACTCTTCCCAGACCATCATCAATACTTTTCTGAATGAAACTCAAAAGAAAAATGTTGCTGTACAAACAAAATGTACAGTAAAAGAGATTGAAAAACAGGGTGAAAAGTATATCATAAAAACCAATTCCGGAGATTTTGAGGCAGATTATGTGGTATATACTACGGGAAGCTCTCCAAAATCGCTGAAAATTATCGAAAATCTGGGCCATAAGATTGTAGATCTTGTCCCTTCTCTTTTCACATTCAATATTAAAGATGAGCTGCTGAAAGACCTTCCGGGAACAAGCTTTGAAAATGCCGGGATTTCAATACCAAAGCTCAAGACTGAAGAAAGCGGACCATTGCTGATTACACACTGGGGACTTTCCGGGCCGGCGGTGCTGAAAATTTCGGCATGGGAAGCGATAAGTCTCGCAAAGCTTAAATACAATTTTGAAATTGAGGTTAATTTCATTTCCATAGAAAAAGACGAAGCAGAAGACATTTTTAATACCTTTAAACAAGCCCACCCTAAAAAGACCATCGGACAGTCCAAAATATTTGATATTACGAACAGATTCTGGCAGAAGATCTTAGACATTTCAAAAGTCGACCTCAACAAACAGGTTGCGAATATTTCAGGAAAAGAAATACAGAAAATTCTGGAAAATCTTTGTCAAAAAAAGTTTCAGGTATCGGGAAAATCTACTTTTAAAGACGAATTTGTAACAGCCGGAGGCGTTGATTTAAAGGAAATTAACTTTAAAAACATGACTTCAAAATTACTTCCTAATTTCTATATTGCCGGAGAAGTTCTCAATATAGATGCCGTAACGGGAGGTTTCAATTTCCAGGCATGCTGGAGTGAAGGATGGCTGATTGCACAGGACCTCAATACCCTGTAAAAAAACACTACTTTTAATAAAAACTAAAACATGAAAAAAATAGCAGCATTCATTCTATGTCTTGGATTTGGGCTCACACCTTCTCAGGTAAAGGAAACTGAAATTATACCGGCTAAAGATCAGTCTGAAGAGCATGTTTTGTCGAAAGACTCAAAATCTGCAGAATATCCTGGAGGATGGATGGCACTTCGAAAAGATATTGCTGACAGAATAAGGACGAAAAAAATAAATATGGGAGGAATAGAAGGAACAATAACAGCGAGAGCAAAGTTTATAGTTAATATTAAAGGTAAAATAGAAGACATCACAGTAACCGGTGATAATGCCGACTTCAATAAAGAAATAGAAAGAGCTATAAAATCTCTGAAAGCCAAATGGAAACCAGCAGAATCCAAGGGTCGTATTGCCCGTAGCTATTATACTTTTCCTCTTACGATAAAACTTGATTAACAGCCGATGCTCTCTGCCAAAAGAAATACTGCCTTTTTCTTTAAAATCCTTTTGATTTTAGGATTTGGATATTTCTTTTGGCTGATGCTGAAGATCACTTTAGAATATATACCTTTTAATCCTGAGGTTAGTTTCCTGATGATCAAACAGACGGAAGTGTCAGAAAGACCGGAATATCTTCCGTTTTTTTATACTCATGTTTATACAAGCATTTTTGTACTCCTTTCAGGGTTTCTTTCTTTAGTCAGAAAGGATTTCGGGCTCAACAATTTCCATCGGAATATGGGAAAAGTATATATTTTTCTCATTCTGATCTGTGCTGCCCCTTCCGGAATTTATATGGGAGTATTTGCCAACGGAGGTATCTTATCAAAGATTTCTTTTGTTATTTTAGGCTTTTTATGGTGGTTTTCAACGTGGAAAGCGTATCAGCTGGCAAGACAGAGAAGGTTTAAAGAACACAAGCAGTGGATGTGGCGGAGCTTTGCTTTCACTTTATCTGCCATTACCCTGAGAATGTGGAAAGTAATTATTGTATATTTATTTCATCCCAACCCTATGGAGGTGTATCAGATCATTGCATGGCTGGGCTGGATTCCCAACATCCTTATTATTGAATATTTAATCACAAAAAAACATCTATGAAAATTGTAAATTACACCTTGATTTCTTTGATCGCAGTTTCTGTGTTAAGCTGCAAAAAAGACGGAAAGATCAATGAATCCAGAAAAGATTCTCTGGTTGCAAAAAAAGACTCCGTTGCGGTACCTGAGGTTCATCAGGAATACTACGGGATTTATACCGGTGAATTTGCCGGCATGGAAAAAGTGGTCGACCAGACAGACGGCTCTGAATATGACGTGAACAACTATAAAAGAATTTCTTTAAAGATCAACAGAATCACCAAAGACAGCGTCTACGGGCAAAGTATTGTGAACGGCAATCAGCGTCCGTTCAGAGGGATTTTCAATGAAGCGGCAGCGTCTTTTGTTCTGGATGAACCCGGCAATGATAAAACAGACGGAAGATTTGAAGTTAAACTGAAAGGTGACAGCTTAACCGGAAAATGGAATGCTTTTGATAAAACAAGCGTTAAAGCTCCTTCAAAAACACTTAAATTGACTAAAAAAGAGTTTGTTTATAACCCTAATTTTATGCTGGATAAAGACTCTGATCTGGTGGACTGGTCTAACCCTAAAGAGTTTACTGAAAAATATACAGATGAAGAAACCGGAAAAACAGAAAGCTATAAAACCTCTAAAAACCGCATCGCTTCAGAAGCGATATTCAAACTGAATGCATCCAAACAAAAACTGACGGAAAAGGATCTTAAAAATTTAAGAAAGCTGGATCTTGAAATCATCAAAAACTCTGTATTTGCAAGACACGGATATTTGTTTAAAAAAGAAACCTACAGAAACTTCTTTGAGCAGACAGACTGGTATATCCCGGTTTCCAGCAATGTAGATCATGATCTTTCGCCTCTGGAAAAAGAAAACGTGGCTTTACTGAACCGTTTTACCAAATACGCTGAAGATAAATATGACAGTTTTGGAAGATAGGTGTGAGGTTGCAGGGATTAGGCATTAGGAGTCGAGGTTAGCCCATCATTGTTTGTCATCTTTACGAAAATATAAAGCAGCAGACAGCCTACCGCATAACAAAGGTTATCAATCCATGAAAAAGAATTTCCAATAACAATATACATAAGGCTTCCTTTCTGGAAGCCTAGCTTTTCTGCGATATTGAAATACTGGGCAAACTCTATCAGAAATGAAAAAATAAGAATTCCCAGAATCAGTTTCTCATTATTTACTTTTATAAAGCTTTTCACAAAAGTATACAGAAGCATCACTACAATGACATCTCCGAGATACGCTCTCACAAAGAAAATATGACTGAGTTTGGTGGCGATTAATACTTCCACAAGAAAAATAAAAAGGGTCAGAAGAAGGTACTTCAGGCTGAACTGGAATTTCATTTCAAATTTGAGTTTAGGTATAAAAAATCGGTGCTCTGAGAACACCGATTTTATTTTTATACAGCAAATATATTATTTCTTTATTTTGATTGTACATCCGATGGCTACGGTTTTTGTCATTTTTACCGGCTCTTCTTTTATCAGGGCATTTACAGCATCCTGAGCATAATGTTCTGACACGTCGTTCGGGTTATCATAATTATTGTCGATGGCACCAATATATTTTACAATGTTCTTTCCACTTTCTTTTTTCAGTACAAAAACATGAGGCGTTTTTGTTGCCCCGTACAGAGGATATATTTTCTGTCCCTCGTCTACCAGGTACGGAAAAGTAAATCCTTTCTGCTTCGCTCTTTCGATCATCTGCTGATAACCATCTTCCGGCTGTACATCAGGATCATTCGGGTTGATAGCAATTACCGGATATCCCTTGGATTTGTATTTCTTATCCAGCTCTATAATCCTGTCTTCGTATTTCTTTGCATAGGGACAATGGTTGCAGGTAAATACCACAATAAATCCTTTTGCACTTTTGAAATCACTCAGGGAAACCATTTTACCGTCAATGTTTTTAAGCTTGAAATCGGCAGCTTCATCTCCTACTTCATAACCTTTCGCAGCAGTATTTTCTTTCGGGTTGATGCCTTTATCATGATCTGTTGTTGTAAAACTCAATAAGCCCAGCGCAACAACGAATGCTGTCATTAAAATTTTCAGGTTTTTCATAATCAGTTATTTATTGTAGATTTTCTTTAATTGTTTTTTTTAAGTCTTCTTTACTCATTTCACCATCATTAAAATAAAATTTTGTGCCGTTTTTATAGAACAGCGTTACGGGAATATTACCATCCCAGTCTTGATCAAACCTTGGAATCCAGGTATTCATTCTTTTGATATCATCCAGCAAAATGACCTCAGCCGTAAGATTTTTGTTTTTAATGAATTTCAAAACTCTTTCTTTATCTGCCAGCCTGTCTAACGAGATTAAAATCATCTTATACTTCTGATTGTCCGAATATTCAGCATTCACCTCCATAAAATGCGGAAGCTCTTTGACACATGGGGCACATGTTGTAGACCAGAAATTGATAACAAGCAGTTTATCCTTTTCCTGCTGAATCCGCTTCTCAAGATCCTCATATTTGATGACAGAAACATCAGATTGCTGGGCCTTAAAAACCGTACAAAACAGGAATATAAAAAATATGTGCATTGAATTTTTCATACCAAAAATATATAATAAGCTACAATTCAACAATATACAAAATAAAACTTTTCTACTGTCTAAATTATTTACAAATGAACAATTTATTTTATCATCAATTCATTTTTTTGATATTTTTACTGCCTTAAATTAAACCATGAAAAAATCTTTTTTACTTCTGCCAGTTTTCTTTCTGGCATCCTGCTCCAGCAGTGATGATACAGCATCACCCAGCAATAATGAAAATAACAATTCCAGCGGTCCTGTCCTGGTGACGAAAATGGTTTCAGACGGAGACACTTCAACGTTTACTTACAGCGGATCAAAAATTGCTCAGATTAAGAATATCAGTACTGGAGAGGTTACGCTCTTCGGCTATTCAGGAGATCTGATTACTCAACAGGTAACAACCGGGGCAGGCATCAGCTATAAAACAACCTATAACTATGACGGAAACAGCAGATTGAGCAAAAAAGTTTACACGGAGACCAATCTTGTTTCCGGTGGTAGTTCTACAGTAGAATCCAATTATGCCTATCTTTCAAGCAACAGCGTAAAAATTACCTATACTGCCAACTTCACGGGATCTTCAGCCGTAAGAACCGGCACTAAAACAGCGACATTAAACGCAGACGGCTCTCTGAGCAGCTGGACCGAAACAGCATCCGTACCTAACAATACAGGAGGATTTCATAGTGCCACCGGCTCTCTTCAGCCTATTGTATACGATACAAAGAATACCCCTTTTAAAAACATTACCGGATTTTTAAAAATTATTGATACAGAAGACGAAAACGGTTCTACGCACAATATCTTAAGTTATAATAATTTCCTTAATTATAATAACGGAACGGGAGGTGCCGAATGGGGAATATTTAAGTCTACTTACGAATACAATGACAGTGGTTACCCAACGAAAAATGTAAGAACCTATTATAATAAAACAGGAAGCGGCATTACAAACAGTGAACTTACTACCTACGAATACAATCATTTATAATCCAAGAGAGCCGCTAAGGCTCTTTTTTTGGCAGATGTGTTAATTTTTTCACAACCAGTAGAATTATACAAATCATTTTTATATATTTGAATTGAATCAAAACTAAAAATACCATGAAAAATTCAACCACTCCCAAGAGAAAACTTTCCAACAGTGAATTAAAAGAAATTAACGGCGGAGCTCTTCCTCCGAGATGCCTTCGCGGATTCTGTACGCTTCCTGATTCAGGAGAAATGGTTCCTGGTCTTGTAGGGAAAGACGGATTCTGCTGTTAATCAAACTAAAACAATAACCAAATTAAATTAATTGATCATGAAAAAATCAACGATCCAAAAAAGAAAATTAACGAAAAGCGAACTGAAAGAAATTAACGGAGGCAACGGTCCTGTTGTATGTCCGGAAGGACTTTGTGACAGAGGCGACGGTGAGTTTGTCATCGGGCCGGTAGGAAGAAACGGATTCTGCTGTTAACAGCAGAAAAGCTTTGTTAGATAATAATGGATTGAGGTTTCCCCTCAATCTTTTTTTATGCAATAAAAATTCCCAAGCAAAAAAAAAGTTAACAATTTGAATCACAATATTTTGTACGTAATAAAATAACTTGTAAATTAGCTTTTACCAAATTAAAATTATTATGAAAAATTTAAAAAATCAGAAAAGAAAACTGAACAAAGCTGAACTTAAAGAGATCAGCGGAGGTGCTAACAGACCGATCTGCCCAAGAGTAATAAGCTGTACAGATCCTAATACCGGAGAAGAACAGTATGGAGTTCCGGGAATGCAGGATGGATTTTGCTGCTAACCGAGTTATAACTTTTAAATAACGGAATATGCAAAATTCGGACATTAAGAAAAGAAAACTCACCAAGAATGAGCTAAAAGAAATTAACGGTGGGGCAGCGTGTGCAGAGGGTTTATGCAAACTGAGAGGAGTAAGCCATTTCCTCATCATAGGCCCAAGAGGTAAGGACGGCTATTGCTGTTAGTCCTCCTTTATGACAAAAAAAAATGATTGGACTACCCTCCAATCATTTTTTTTATCGCATTCAGCTTCATTAAAGCTTCTATGGGTGTTAAAGTATTAATATCTATTTTCGTGAGCTCTTCACGGATATTCTCCAGCACAGGATCATCCAGCTGAAAGAATGAAAGCTGCATATTTTCCTCAGTCACTCTTTTGATATTCTCAGAAGTACTTCCTCCACTCTGTGTTCTGCTGGATTCAAGAGTTTTAAGAATCTCGTTTGCCCTGTTAACCACTTTAGCAGGCATACCTGCCAGTTTTGCCACATGGATACCAAAGCTGTGCTCACTTCCTCCGGGCACCAGTTTTCTGAGGAAAATAATATTTCCTTTGTTTTCCTGAATAGAAACATGGAAGTTTTTTACCCTTTCAAAGTTCACAGTCATTTCATTCAGCTCATGATAATGGGTTGCAAATAGCGTCTTTGCCTGTGAAGGGTGCTGATGAAGATACTCTGCAATAGCCCATGCAATGGAAACTCCGTCATAAGTGGAGGTTCCACGGCCTATTTCGTCCAGTAAAATCAGGCTTCGCTCTGAAATATTGTTCAGAATGTTTGCTGCCTCGTTCATTTCTACCATGAACGTAGATTCTCCTGCAGAAATATTATCGGTAGCTCCTACCCTTGTAAAGATCTTATCCAGCAATCCGATTTCAGCATGTTTGGCAGGTACAAAACTTCCGATCTGAGCCAAAAGGCACACAATAGCGGTCTGACGCAAAATTGCTGATTTACCGGCCATGTTGGGTCCTGTTACCATGATAATCTGCTGAGAATCTTTATCCAGAAAGATATCATTCGGGATATATTTTTCGCCTAACGGAAGGGCATTTTCAATAATCGGATGTCTGGCTTCTTTTAGATCAATAGCGTAGCCGTTATTCAAAACAGGTTTTGTATAGCTTTCAGAAACAGCCAGCTCAGACAATCCGGAAGCTACATCAAGCTGAGCGATAATATGAGAATTTCCCTGAATCTGATCAATATAAACCATGGTTTCTGTGCATACATTTCTGTACAGTGACGTTTCCAGAACGCCAATTTTTTCCTCGGCTCCAAGAATCTGGTTTTCATATTCCTTCAGCTCTTCGGTAATGTACCTTTCGGCATTCACTAAGGTCTGCTTTCTTACCCAGTCATCAGGAACTTTGTCTTTATGGGTATTTCGAACTTCAATATAATATCCGAATACGTTGTTAAAATCAATTTTAAGGCTGGTAATTCCTGTTCGCTCAATTTCTCTCTGACACATTTCATCCAGAAAACCTCGTCCTTTGCTCTGGAGGTTTCTCAACCTGTCAAGCTCTTCAGAGATCCCTTCCTTAATGATATTTCCTTTCGCAATACTTACCGGGAGTTCTTCATTAAGATGATTCTGCAAAAATTGAATCAGCTCTTCCAGATCAAATAAGGGCTCTAACCAAGCCATCACACCTGCATGAGGACGCAGTAATAATTTGATCTTGTGAATATTAATCAAACTCTGCCGAAGATACCCCAGTTCTTTAGGTGAGATTTTTTCAGCGGCTAGTTTTCCCATTAATCTGTCCAGATCAGAAATAGATTTCAGAAGCTGGCAGATTTCGTATTTAAGAGCATCATTTTCGTTTAAGAAGTCAATCAGAGAAAGTCTTCTCATGATTTCATCTACTGATTTTAAAGGAAGAATAATTCTTCTTCTCAAAAGTCTTCCTCCCATAGGAGTAGACGTTTTATCAATAATATCCAGCAGTGACTTTCCCTGCGGATTGCTCGGGTACACAATTTCCAGATTTCTCAGGGTAAAATTATCCATCATCAGATAATCTTCCTGCGGAATGATCTGCAGTTTTGTAATATGGGCAAGCAGGTTATGATGGGTGTCTTCTACCAGATACGCAAAAATAGCTCCCGCTGCTGTAATGGCCAGCGAAAGACTTTCAACTCCAAAACCTTTTAATGAATTGGTTTTAAAATGATTTGTTAACTTTTCGTAGGCAAAATTATATTGAAATGCCCAGTCTTCAAGCTTAAAGGCATTTTTATTCTTGATCTGCTCCGGAATCTGTGTGCTTCTCTGGAAAATAATCTCGCTGGGGTCAAAAGTATTCACAATGTGCAGGAGCTTTTCAAGATTACCTTCACTTACCAGAAACTCTCCCGTAGAGATATCTACCAAAGCGATCCCGTATTTCTCTTTTTCTTTGTGCAGTGAAAGAAGGAAGTTGTTCTTTTTCGAATTTAAAACCTGATCATTAAAGGTAACACCCGGAGTAACCAATTCAGTCACACCCCGTTTTACAATTCCTTTCACCATTTTAGGATCCTCCAGCTGATCACAGATTGCAACCCTCATTCCTGCTCTTACCAGTTTTGGAAGATAGGAGTCTATTGAATGGTGCGGAAATCCTGCAAGCTCTACACTGCCTTCTCCATTATTTCTTTTGGTAAGGACAATTCCTAAGATTTGGGATGTTTTCACGGCATCCTGCCCAAAAGTTTCATAAAAATCCCCTACTCTGAAAAGTAAAAGCGCATCAGGATATTTACCCTTGATGGTGTTGTACTGAGTCATTAGCGGGGTTTCCTTCTTCGTTTTTGCCATAGTAAAAAATGAGCCCCAAATTTAGAAAAATAAATTCAGGAGAAGAGAATTGTTTGAGGGTTAATGTTCTATGTTTTTCTTTATCAGTAATTAATCGTATTTTTCACCCATCAAATCACATTATTCATGGAATTTCCCGTTTTAGAGACTGAACGACTTATTTTACGTCAGCTTACTTTTAATGATACCCACGACCTTTTCGAGTATTTTTCCCTGGATGAAGTGATGGAATACTATGACCTGGATACTTTCAAAACAGAAGAAGATTCCCGGCGTATTATCCATCATTTCAACAATGAATTCGAGAAAGGAAAAGGCTTCAGATGGGCTCTGGAACTGAAATCCAGCGGGAAAGTTATTGGTACCTGTGGTTATCATAACTGGTACCGGGAGCATTTCAGGGCAGAAATCGGCTACGAACTCAATCCCAAATTCTGGCAGCAGTCTTATATGAAAGAAGCCATTCTTCCTATTCTTACCTATGGATTTGAAGCAATGAGGCTTCACCGTGTGGATGCTTTCATAGATCCTTCCAATATTTCTTCCGAAAGACTGTTATCTTCTCTAAATTTCAGCAAAGAAGGAACATTAAAAGATTATTTTTTTGAAAAAGGAAAATTTGTAGATGCAACGATCTTCGGGCTTATCAATAAATAAATTAGTCCCAATTTAACGCGAAGAAGCAAAGAGAACTGATTTTTATTATTTTTTTGTTCGCAAAGGCATTTCATTTAGCAATTAAAGTACTTTCCTCTTTGAGTGAAACGCCTTTGCGAACCATTATCAGCATATAACCCTGAGCCTTGCTTTCAATGCGTTCAATTGTCAAAAGTATACCATTTATTTTTCTGAAAGGTGCTTTTCCAAAGCCTCGGTACTTTTCTTGTATGCCCATTTCTGCTTATAATTGATCCATTTTGCTTTGAAAAGTTTACGCATCAGTTTATCTGTGTATCTCATAATGAAAACGTGATACAGCATGTTGGCAAAAACATTAGGTTTATTGGGTAGCGCTCTCAATGAAAGAGAAAAGCCCGGCTCCAGATACCTGTTAAAATGCCAGAAAGCCCCCGGAATAAAGAGCGCATCACCATGTTCCATAAAAATTTCATAGCCTTTAGCATATTTCAGCGCCGGAAACTTTTCGTAATCAGGATTTTCATAATCTATCTCGTAAACGGTGTGAACAGATAAAGGCACTTTATACAAAAACGGAGATTGCTTCTGATCAAACAACAGAATTCTTTTCTTTCCTTCGAAATGGATATGCATAAAATCTCCCAGATCCACATCATAATGCATTAAAACATGGGCTTCACTGCCTCCAAAGAATAAGGTTGGCAGCCTTTTAAAGAATTTTATACCCAGATCTGGATAAGTAAAGTTTTTCAGCAGCTCCGGAAGCCTGTCTGTAATGATATAGAAAAAGATCCGCAGATCAGACGGCCTGCTTTTAATGGTATCAATATACTCTTTCATTTTCATGTGAGTAACCGGTGCATCAGAGCTTTTCTTGGCATCTGCCGGTTTATTGTCATACAACGGAACATCCTGATCTCCCGCTTTTTCACGGATGTAAGCAAGATTCCATTTCTCAAAGGCATCCCATCTGCTGGCAAAATTCTTAATTAAAAGGGGTTTTTGCTTTTTAAAATAATTGTTCTGAAAATCTTCTTTACTGATATCATTTACAATATCTACGTTTTTGAGGATCATGTACTTTGTATTTAATGCGAAATAAAAATAGTGTTTTTCTGAAACCTGAGAAAATTAAGATTAAAAGGCCGGGAGCGATGCCACGGGTTAAGTGATCTTCCCACCTCTTCTTTGGCTTCAATAACTTTCCGCTTACTGCTCCGGACTTCCTTACTTTATTAGCAGAGATCAGATGAAAAATTTATATTTGTAGGAATAAGTGAGTTTATGAGAGTCTACAACACCAAACATTTCATTAAAATTCTTTTCAGTTTACATAAGAGCGATACCTTAAAAATTCTTTTTCCGAGTATGATTCTTGTGGGGCTGTACTCGTGGGGAATTCAGTATCTGGAAGTGGAATATCTGCACCTTACCACCAAGTCGGGAGTCAGTAATGTAGGGATGATTCACTCTCTGTTGGGTTTTGTGCTGTCCTTATTGCTGGTTTTCAGAACCAATACCGCTTATGACAGATGGTGGGAAGGACGAAAGCTGTGGGGAAAACTGGTCAATGACACCCGAAATTTTGCCATAAAAATCAATACGATTCTTGGTGACAACCGTCAGGATATTGAGCAGATTGCCAGGTATTTAAAATTTTTTCCTCACTTTCTGGCCAAACACCTTTCTAAGGAATCTACCAGACTGGCTTTGGATGAGGATTATTCTGAAATTGAAAGTTCATTGAAAAATCATGGTCCCAGCGAAATGATTATCCTGCTGAGCCATAAACTGAATCAATTAAAAAAAGAAGGAAAAGTTTCAGAGGTTGAAATGCTGTATTTAGACACGCAGCTTTCCGGGTTTCTGGATGTATGCGGTGGCTGCGAAAGAATTAAAAACACTCCTATTCCCTATTCCTATTCTTCCTTTATCAAGAAGTTTATCATTCTGTATGTCTTCGCGCTTCCTATTGCCTATGTCATTACGATAGGCCTTTTTATGATTCCGCTTACGGTTTTTGTTTATTATGTACTGATGAGTCTTGAACTTATTGCAGAGGAAATTGAAGATCCGTTCAATAATGATGAAAATGATATTCCCATGGAAACATTGGCTCAGAATATTGAGAAGAACGTTCACCAGATAATGATCAGAAAATAAAAAATCAAGCTGTTAAAGCTTGATTTCTTTAAGTTCGCCATCCTGTTTTATTTCTACAAATTTGCTTTCCCTGTTGGCCGCAGAGTATCCGTAGAAAAATGTGCTGTATATGGGTGTTGAATACAGATAAGCTCCATATCCGTTGTACGCATCTGAAGTTCCGGTCTGCTGTTGGTAGCTTGCCGTAGCTGTAAAATTGACAATGGTCTCAAGGTAGTACTTCCCTGGTTTCAGCTTTTCAAATTTAAACCTGCCATGATCATCTGTTAAAGCTTCTACTCTGTATTTAAAAGCCTCTTCAGACATGTATACCGTTGTTTTCTTATTTTCATATTTCCTTCTCATATCATAAAACTCCTGAAAGTAAGGAGTAACAGGAAACAGCATAACAACGGTTCCTTTAGGGGCATAATGTTTTTCTCCAAGCAAAGGTTTAATTCCCCAATTGTTTTTTTGTTTAGTGGAAGCCACTCCTTCAATGGTGGAATTCCCGAATCCGAGCATTTCTCTCGCCAGTTTTTTATCAAAGAAAGCTTGCGGATAATACGTATTCTGTGCATTCAGATATATAAATCCCCATATCAGTATGAATAATGTAAGTAATTTTTTCATAGTATATTTTTGAGTCAAATATAAGTATTTTACTATTTTTGAAATAAAATTAGCTATGAAGTACCTATTTCTATTATTTTTTTCCACTTCCGTGCTGGTTATGGCCCAGAAACCTTGTGGATATAAAGACGGTTTACAGGAAGGTTCCTGCAAAGAGTTCTATGACAACGGCCAGGTAAAAAATATGGTAGAATGGAAAAAGGGGAAACTGGACGGAGATGCTATTTTCTATCATGACAACGGAAAAGTGCAGTCAAAAGGAGAATATAAGAAAGGATATAAAGTAAAAGAATGGTCCTATTTCGATAAGAATGGAGTACTTACTTCTAAAGAGACCTTCAGAAACGGGGAAAAGAATATTTATGACAATAGTCTTACGGCGACTTTTTATTCTCCGGCCGGTAAAATAACTGAAATTTCCAATTATAAATTCAATAAATTACAGGGTGAAAGCAAAACCTTCCACGAAGATGGAAAATCAATAAAAGATATCGGCCAGTACGATAATGGCCTGGCTACCGGAAAATGGAAAGTATTTTATCCCTCAGGAAAACTGCAGCGAGAGACTGAGTTTGCCAACGACAAAAGAAACGGAAGCAGAGTTCACTACCGTGAAGACGGAAGCATAGAAAAGACAGAGGTCTATAAAGACGGAAAATTAATCTCAACAAAATAATACAATTGGTACAGAAACTAAAACTGGAAGAACTTAACAGAATAGATGTAGAAACATTTAAGAAGGTTGAAAAAATTCCGTTGGTCATCATTTTAGATAATATCAGAAGTATGCACAATGTGGGTGCAGCTTTCAGAACGGCAGATGCATTTCTAATAGAGAAAATAATTCTCTGCGGAATTACCCCTCAGCCACCCCACCGTGAAATTCATAAAGCGGCATTGGGAGCAACGGAAAGTGTAGACTGGTCTCATGAAGCAGATACCAATACGGCCATTTCTGATTTAAAAAGCAAAGGATATGAAATCGTCGGAATTGAGCAGACTACCGGCAGCCAGCTAATCACAGATTTTACAATTGACAGGTCAAAAAAATACGCTTTGATCTTAGGAAACGAAGTGGAAGGAATCAGTGATGAAGTGCTCCCCAATATTGATGTATTTTTGGAAATTCCGCAGCTGGGAACCAAGCATTCTCTTAATGTGAGCGTATGTGCCGGAATTGTGATGTGGGAATTCGCAAAAGCTCTAAAATAAAAAAACTGCATATGTCCTTAGTAGACAGTGCAGTTTGAAATAAATCTAATAAAAAGTAAAAATGAAAGGCGACAAAGGTACTTTATTTTTCTTTACAAACAAATTTTGACGGCACTTTTTTTGATCTCCATTAAAAAAAATAGGGTTTTCAGAAAAAGTTTCATTTAATTTTTTATAAATTAGCACAATGTTTATCAAGGACTATATCTCAAAAGACTTTCCGTGTTTTAGCCTCTCTGACTCTATAGAGTCGGCAAGAAATATGTTGGAAGACTTTGGATATTCCCACGTTTTCATCAAAAAATCCCATCACTTCTACGGAGCTCTGGCGATGGATTTTCTGTACGAAGAAGATGGCGGAACCCTGAAGGATCTTGAACATCAGATTGAGCGTTTTGCCATTCTGGAAGACAATAATATTATGGACAGTATCCGTCTGTTTTATACTTTCAGTTCCAATGTGATTCCGGTGATTAATAAAAATGAAAAATACTTGGGGTATATTACCTGTGAAGATGTTTTTCAGGACCTTTCCCGTTATCCTTTATTTTCGGAAACAGGAGCTATTCTTACTGTAGAAACTCCGGCCAGAAAATACTCTATGACGGAAATTACCAATATCGTAGAAAGCAATAACTCGAAATTTTACGGGGGGTTTATAAGCTTTATGTCTGAAGAGGTAGTTCAGGTCACCATAAAGATCAGCAATGAAAACCTGGCTTCGATAGACTCTACATTTGACCGGTATGACTACAGAATCGTTGAAAAATACTATTCTGATGAGAAATCCGATCTGTTTAAAGACCGTTATGGTTTTTTACAAAAATTCATAGAAATATAACATGAAGGCAGCCATATATTCTCAGAAAAAAGATCTTGATACTTTTTTATATTTAAGCAAGTTTATCTCTGAACTTGAAGCAAGAGGTGTAAAATCTGTTCTGTACGATGAAATGGCTGAAGCACTTCAGTTTTCAAAAATATTTGAAACATTCAATTCCAAACAGGACCTTCTGGACAAAGAAGTGGATCTTTTCTTCACTTTCGGCGGAGACGGAACCATTGTAAATTCTTTAACCTTTATTGAAGATCTTGAAATTCCTGTGGTAGGAGTGAATACCGGGAGACTTGGGTTTTTAGCATTCTTTACCAAAGAAGAAGCCTTCAAAGAACTGGATTCTATCTTAAAAGGAGAAGTAAAAACCAGCCGCCGTTCAGTAATTGAAGTTGTCTCTCCAAAATTGGAAGGTGCTTTCCCATACGCTTTGAATGACGTTACCGTTTCCAGAAAAGAAACAACATCCATGATCACGGTAGACTCTTACATTAATGATGAATTTTTGAATGTTTTCTGGGGTGACGGTGTTATCATTTCAACGCCCACCGGATCTACCGCTTACTCTCTGAGCTGCGGCGGACCGATCATTTCGCCAAACAACGAAAACTTTGTAATTACGCCTATTGCTCCTCACAATCTGAATGTGAGACCTTTGGTAGTGAATGATAAAGTAGAAATAAAATTCCGGGTGGAAAGCCGTGTACCTCAATACTCTCTTTCTCTGGACTCCCGACTGATCCACATAGAAACCGATAAGGAAATCATTATCAAAAAAGCAAAATTCCAGCTTCTTCTGGTACAGCCCAACAGCCTTAGTTTCTACGAAACCATCCGTCAGAAGCTTCTTTGGGGCAGAGATAAAAGAAATTAGTAATTTCTTAAAAATGATTACCTTTACACGAAATTAAAAACACCTAATAAATTTATAACAAAAAGTAAAACATGAGCAGAATTTTTCCGGCAGGAGTTGCCACAGGTCAGTTAGTTACTGATATCTTTCAGTATGCTAAAGAAAACAAATTTGCATTACCTGCAGTAAACGTAATTGGATCAAGCAACGTCAATGCTGTGATGGAAACTGCAGCAAAACTGAACGCTCCTGTAATTATTCAGTTTTCAAATGGTGGAGCTGCATTCAACGCAGGAAAGGGATTAAACAATGACGGACAAAGAGCTGCCGTTTTAGGTTCTATCGCTGGAGCAAAACATATTCATACGCTTGCTGAAGCTTACGGCGCAACGGTAATTTTACATACTGACCACTGTGCTAAGAAATTGCTTCCCTGGATCGACGGATTAATGGATGCTAACGAAGATTTCTACAAGCAGACAGGAAAATCTCTTTACTCTTCTCACATGCTGGATCTTTCTGAAGAATCTTTAGAAGAAAACCTTGAGATTTCAGCGAAGTATTTCGAAAGAATGGCTAAGCTTCAGATGACTCTTGAAGTAGAAATCGGGGTAACGGGTGGTGAAGAAGATGGTGTTGACAATTCAGACGTTGATAACTCTAAACTATATACTCAGCCTGAAGATATCGCTTATACCTATGAAAAATTAAAAGCGGTTTCTGATAACTTTACAATCGCTGCGGCTTTTGGTAATGTACATGGTGTGTACAAGCCAGGAAACGTAGTGCTTACTCCAAAAATCCTTGACAATTCTCAGAAGTATGTTCAGGAGAAATTCGGAACAGCTGCCAAACCTATCAACTTTGTATTCCACGGAGGTTCAGGATCTACTCTAGAAGAGATCAGAGAAGCTATAGACTATGGAGTAATCAAAATGAATATTGACACTGACCTTCAGTTTGCCTATACAGAAGGAGTGAGAGATTATATGGTGAACAATATTGACTATCTAAGAGCTCAGATCGGAAACCCTGAAGGAGAAGAAAAGCCTAACAAGAAATTCTATGACCCAAGAGTTTGGGTAAGAAAAGGTGAGGAAACATTCTCTACAAGATTGGTGAAAGCATTTGAAGATTTAAATAACGTAGATACTTTAAAATAAGAACTGTACATTTGCATCAATGTAAAAAGTATTCATAAAAACACATTTACATTGGTACATTTTACATTTATACATTAATACAAGCAAAAATGGCATTCGACTGGTTTAAAAGAAAAGCAAAAAACATTACCACTTCTACTGATGAAAAAAAGGACGTTCCCAAAGGCCTTTGGCATCAGACTCCATCCGGAAAAGTAGTGGAACATGATGAACTAAAGAGAAATAACTATGTTTCTCCTGAAGACGGATTTCATGTGAGAATAGGAAGTGCAGAATTTTTTGACATCCTTTTTGATGGTGGTAAATTTACCGAACTGGATGCCAATGTTGAAAGTATTGATATCTTAAACTTCAAAGATACAAAGCCTTACAAAGACCGTCTGAAAGAAGTAAAAGCTAAAACAAAACTTACAGATTCCATCAGAAATGCGGTGGGAACTGTAAAAGGAACTGAAATGGTAGTTTCCTGTATGGATTTTGCTTTCATTGGTGGATCTTTGGGTTCTGTAATGGGCGAAAAAATCAGAAGAGCGGTAGATTACTGTATCGCGCACAAACTTCCGTACATGATCATCTGTCAGTCCGGAGGAGCTAGAATGCAGGAAGCCACGTACTCTTTGATGCAGCTGGCAAAGGTTCAGGCTAAATTAGCTCAGCTTTCTGAAGCAGGACTTTTATACATTGCTTATCTTTGTGACCCTACATTCGGAGGAATTACAGCTTCTTTTGCCATGACTGCTGATATCATTATGGCAGAGCCGGGAGCACTGATCGGTTTCGCCGGTCCAAGAGTAATCCGTGAAACCATTGGTAGAGATCTACCGGAAGGATTCCAGACATCAGAATTCCTGCAGGAAAAAGGATTTGTAGATTTCATCGTAAAAAGAACTGAAATTCAGGATACTGTAGCAAAAACAGTAAATTTATTAGCTGTAAAAGCATAGTATCTGTAACAAAAACAATACAATCTCTCTCTAATTAGGGAGAGATTTTTATTTATGAGGACTTTTAAGATATTTTTCAATACCATCAGAAGTATGAGTTTTAAAAAGATAATGCGTCTTTTATCACTTGTTCTTCCCCATCCTCTTTTCTCCCTGTTAAGTTTCTATGCTACGGTGAAAGCTTTTACCATAGCACAAAAAAGATTCCCTAAAACAGCCTCTACTAACGGAATTGGAAATGCATTCAGACATGCGTTGTGGTGCTGCTTTATTATGATGTACTGCTGCAAAATTTCTTCCCCTAAAAAGGCTCTTGATTTCTGCAAAAGAATCACAGACATGCATGAAGAGCTTTTCCCAAATGAACCTTTGGAAACCAAAATGGATCTTCATAACAACAAAATCGGGATGGATTATTTTATGGAACTTTTACCGGGAATCCACCGTCAGTTTTTCGAAAAAAGCTTTTTTGTAGATGCATTAATCAAAAAAATGGACGAAGCCAAAGTTCTGAAAAATCTGGATGACAATTTTGAAGGGCATCTTGTTTATCTGGAAGAATAAATCATTTTAATTTTAACCGTGAATAATCGCAAGGAAAATCTGAAGACTTAACGTATATTTTTTGATCGCAAGGACATTTCATTCAGCGATGTTTCACTAATTGACATTCCCCGTTGCTTAGTGCTAATGCCTTCGCGAACAAAAAAATCATAATTATTAGGATCTTTTTCAAAAATTGCTCCAAAATACATCTAAAGCAAGCAATCCATCAATCGTTTTCTTTCACTGCGGAATAACAAAAGACTTTAGTTATTTTTGTGGTTTAAAGTATTTTTGATAAGTTTAAACAATTAAATCAATCAGATGGTTCTCAGCAGAATTTGGTCGGCTTTTATTATCATTGCCATTGCCATTGCCAGTATAAAATATATTTCGTCCAGCAACTATAAAACCATTTTCAATGATATGGTGGTGGGAAAAGGCGGTGATACGGTGAAGATTGCCTCTCAGCCAATGAACAGCCTCTCCCCTGTTGTGAGAGACAGCCTGATGAAAAAGAATGATTTTGCAGACAGCAGAATTCACTATAAAACGGACTCTTTAAAACAGAATGTAAATGTTTATCGCGTTCAGGAAGCTGATGGAGTTATCGGAACATCTGAGACCGCGGTGAAAATCTGTCTGGGGCTTATCGGAATCATGACCCTGTTTATGGGCTTTATGAGCATTGCTGAAAAAGCTGGAGGGATCAACCTTTTAAGCCGTCTGATCCAGCCGTTTTTCTCCAAATTATTTCCGGATATCCCCAAGAATCATCCCGCTTTCGGGCACATGCTGATGAACTTCAGTGCCAATCTGCTTGGATTAGATAATGCGGCTACTCCTTTTGGATTAAAAGCTATGGAAAGCCTCCAGACCTTAAATCCTAATAAAGATACAGCCAGCAATTCGCAGATTATGTTTTTGTGTCTTCATGCGGGAGGCATGACCCTGATTCCCGTATCCATTATCGCTATCAGAGCATCTATGGGATCCAAAACCCCTACAGACATTTTCCTTCCTTGTATGATTGCTACTTTTGCCGCTACACTGGCTGCGATGATTATTGTTTCTTTATATCAGAAAATCAATCTTCTCCGTCCGGTGGTGATTGCTTACGTAGGAGGAATTTCAGCGGTTATAGCACTTTTAGTAGTCTATCTTGTACAATTAAGCAAAGATGAGCTGGATGATTTCAGTAAAGTACTAAGCAACGGTTTAATTCTCTTTATCTTCCTTGCCATTGTCCTGGGAGCCGTTTATAAGAAAATCAACGTTTTTGATTCCTTTATTGAAGGTGCAAAAGAAGGATTTACAACCTGCGTCAAAATCATTCCTTACCTGGTTGGAATGCTGATTGCCATTTCATTATTAAGAACTTCCGGTGTTTTTGATGTGATTATTGACGGAATGAAATGGGTAGCCAATGCTGCCAGTATGGATCCAAGATTCGTGGACGGGCTTCCGACAGCATTGATTAAACCTCTATCCGGTTCGGGAGCAAGAGGAATGATGGTGGATACAATGTCAACATTCGGAGCAGACAGTTTTCAGGGGAAATTAGCCGCAGTACTTCAGGGAAGCTCAGATACGACGTTTTACGTGATCGCAGTTTATTTTGGTGCCGTTGCCGTTAAGAATACAAGATACACGGTAATTGCCATGCTTCTGGCCGATTTGGTAGGTGTTATTACTGCCATTGCGCTGGCTTATTTATTTTTCGCTTAATAAAAAAGTTGCAGGTTGGGTAGTTGCTAGTTTTTTACCGTTAAAAATGTATTAATGAGTTACGAGAAACTTGATATTTATAACATTGCTTTTGAGTTGTTTATTGAGACACATAAACTCTCACTCCAACTGCCAAATTACGAATTATATGAGTTGGGCAGCCAATTAAGACGATCTGCTGATTCTGTTGTCACAAACATTGCAGAAGGTTATGGAAGAAACAATTACAAAGGTGACTTTATAAGATTTCTTACCTATTCTCAGGCAAGTTGTGATGAAACGGTATGCCATTTGTCAAAAATTAACAGGCTTTATCCTGAATTAAACTTAAACTTCAAAGAAAAATCAGAACAATATAAACTCTTAGGAGGAAAAATCAACAACTTTATAAAATACGTTCAATTAAACTGGCGCACATAACAAACTAGCACCTAGCACCTAGCAACAAAATTACCTCATTATGATTACAGATAAAGAATTTACCCTAAGACTCATTCGTCAATTAACTCAGGCATTGGAAAAACTAATTCTTGATAAACCTGAAGAAAGTTTAATGCAGAAAGAACTGGACTTTGATACGCTGATGAGAGATATCTTCAAGATGAGCTTCACAGAGGTTTCTTCTAAAACCAAGGAAGAAATAATTGCCATCGTTAACGAAAGACAGGAAAGAGATCATAAAGATTATTACGAAATGCTGGGAAATCTTTTCTATTTTAACAGCAGGCATGATCAGAATAAAGATTTCCAGGATAAAGCAAAGACATTTTATGAGCTGTACCTAAAGACCAGCGGAATTTTTGCCCTGCCGGTTATTAACAGAATAAATGAATTAAAAAAAGCACTTGAATAAAGTGCTTTTGTATTTTTAGAAGGTAATTTTATAGGTTCCGGTGGAAGATGTGCCGGCTTTTTCTGCCTTTACATATTTCTTTACCCATGCTACTGATGTAGATGACACGCAAGGATCCGAAATACCGCCTGCTCTTCTTGCTGACACTACATTTCCTGCTTTATCTACGGTATAAGCAATGGTAATTGATCCGCTGGCCGTACAGCTGTGAGAAGGCTGCGCTCCTCCTCTTCCCATAGTTCCGGGGATATAGCCAATCAGTTTTCTGTCTATTCCTACTTTACTGTCTCCGTTTCCGTCACCACCTAAAGGATCTCCTGCGTTTCCAATGCCATCGCCGGTTCCCTGGCTTCCGGCTTTTGTTCCTCTTCCTTTGATGAGATTTCCAATAGCAGCATTTCCTTTTCCGTCTCCGGTTCCTGTTTTCGAATTAGCCGTTGCTGCTCCGGATTTTTTAGTATTTTTTGAAGCACTTGTACTGGTGGCTTCTTTTTTCTCAGCTTTTTTAGACTCTTCTTTTTTAGGAGCCGTTGCTTTTGAATTATTTCCTGTGATTACCTTTTCTTTAACTTCTGCTTTCTTTGGTTCAGGAGCAGGCTCGGGTTTCACAACCGTTTTTGTTTCCGGCACTGGTGTTTCTGCGGGCTCGGGAGTAACCTCTTCGGTTGCTGCAGCAAGGCTTCCAGGCTGCTCGGCAGGTTCTTCAATTCCTTTTCCGTTTCTGTTGTCACCGAAATTGACCAGCATTGTGGTAACCACTTCAGGTTCTTTATCCAGGTCAGGTTTGAGCTTATATAAAAAAACAAAAAG
Source organism: Chryseobacterium culicis (assembly GCF_900108365.1). Lineage (GTDB taxonomy): Bacteria > Bacteroidota > Bacteroidia > Flavobacteriales > Weeksellaceae > Chryseobacterium > Chryseobacterium culicis. The sequence continues at coordinate 541,434 of NZ_FNWQ01000003.1, forward strand.
CAGAATAGCAGCCCAAATCAGAATAGAAAGCAGGGCGCTCTTTACTCTGTCTTTGTTTTCTTCGTTTCTGTTTGCTGTATAGCTTCTCATCTTTAAAAAGTAATTCTTTCCGGAGATCCGGATCTGTTATTTATCTTTAACCGTTGCAATCGCAATATTAAATTTATGTTTTTCAGCAATTTCCATTACAAAAACAACATCTTTATGCAATGTATTTTCGTCTGCTCTTATCGTAAATGATTTATTAGTCTGCCCCGCCAACTTATCTACAATAATCTGCTCCAGTTCTCCTTTATTGGCAGGATTATCATCTACAAAAAATGATCCGTCCGGTTTAATGCTTACCGTCAAGGGATTGGGTATATTGTCTTCAACCGCTCCGGCTTTCGGCAGATTCACATCAATAGCGCTCTGATTGGCGGCCGAAGAAGTGATCATAAAGAAAATCAGCATCAACAGGATAACGTCTGTCATCGCTGCTAAACTGAATTCCGGATTTGCTTTATTTCTTCTTTGAATTTTCATCGTAAGAAAGATTTATAAAGGTTTGTTGATAAGGTCCAAAAACTCGCCTGACATATTCTGCGCTTTCAGTACGAATTTATCAATCCTTGTTAAAAGGATGTTATAGCAAAAGTTCGCCGGAATAGCTACTGCCAAACCTACAGCAGTCTGCCCCAAAGCCGTATAAATACCTTCCGAAAGGGTCTTCGGAGAGAAAGATCCTGTTGCATGAGATAAGTTAAAGAAAGCGATAATCATCCCGATCACCGTTCCTAAAAGTCCCAGCATGGGTGCAATACTTGGTACTACAGCAAGAAGATTCAGGTTTTTCTCCATATTGGCTACTTCTACCTGAGCCTGCGCTTCCATGGCACTTACAATATCTGAAACGGGACGTCCCAGTCTTGAAATTCCTTTTTCCAAAATTCTTCCTTCCGGAGAGTTTTGTGTTTTGCAGTAATCTGCAGCCGCTTCTATTTTGCCAGCTTTAATAAAGTCTTCAATATTGTTCATAAAGTTGGAATCTGTTTTTGAGGACAGTCTTTTGATAAAGAAAAACCTTTCAAAAAACAGATAAAGAGAAAATATTCCCAACAGTAATACGGTGACCATCACTATTTTGGCAAAAGCTCCTCCGTGGAACATAATCTTCCAGAATGAAAACTCTAAATTGTCTGTAGCAACTGCGGGTGTAGCGATTTGTGCAAATAAAATCTGAGAAAGTTCCGTTAACAGCATTAAATGTGAATTTTATTAAATTTTCAACGACAAATGTAGGAGAATATTATGAATTGAACTCTTAAAAATTGCTTAAAAACAACTTAAAATTTGTTACAATGGTATCAATAGCAAATTTCTTTCCAAAAAATAATTCTGAAAAGAAATTTGGTATAAAAAGGGCAGAAGATCTTTTAGTCTTCGTCTACCTCAATATCATCCTGCTTGAATTCGCATTTTAATCTAAAAGGGATCGGGGTCTCTGATCCGGTATAGAAATCATCAATGGTGCCTTTCCAGATTACCTGAAGCTCTCCTTCTTCATTTTTTTCGAAAAGAAGCTCATTATCATAGATATAGGCATCTTCATCATCGAAAAGATCTACTTCTGTATAGGTATCTTCGTCAGAATCATTGATTTTGATAGTTTTTCCTTCAATTTCCGCGGATTCGATAGGAAAATCGAACACTTCAAGTGAAAGCTGCGGAAAGTTGTACTGTAATGAATCATCATCTACGTGATCCAAACTGTCATCCGTAATCACTTCAACCTCTAAAAAATGTTGCTGGTTGCTGTAAACTGCCTTACAATAAGTATTTCTGATATTGTATTTTAGCGTTTCATCCGGATGGTAAATTTTTAAAATCCCTTTCATTTTTTCTTAAAAAAGAACTGTAATAATATGATTGTTAAACGTTTTAGACAAAGATAAAAAATTGATTCAAAGTTGAAAGGATTTTGAAAATAATTTTTTAAAATCGGCTTCTACAATAATACTGAATATCCCAATAATACTTACTTTTGTTTTCATAAAGATTCTGAAAATGAAAAACATTTTATCAAAGAGTATTTTGGGATTGGGACTGATGATGGGGCTTGCTTCGTGCAAAAAGTCGGATTCGCCTCTTACGAAAGTAACCCCGAGCAATCTGGATTCTATTGCTTCCAACTACTATGAGCAATATCTTAAACTCTACCCTTTAGATGCTACCTCTCAGGGAGATACGAGATACAACGACCAGCTGCCGATCAATATTGATAAAGATTTTATCTCCGGGGAAATTGCTTTCTACAATTCTGTACAAAAGCAGCTGGATCATGTAGATTACAAAGCTCTTTCTGATGAAGATAAAGTGGTTTATGATGTACTGGATTATACTTTAAAAGATAAAATTGAAGCCTATGCTTATCATCCCGAATATATTCCCTTTACGCAGTTCGGAGGTCTTCCGCTCACTTTCCCGCTATATGGAAGCGGACAGGGCAGCCAGCCTTTCAAAACTGAAAAAGACTACAGTGACTGGCTGAAAAGAATGGAAAAATTTCCTGAATGGATGGATGCAGCAGCAGATAACTTCCGTGAAGGGATCAACAATAAAATGGTTCTTCCTAAGAAACTGGTCATTAAAATGATTCCTCAAATGAAAGCGGAAGAAATTACAACTTCTGATATGGAGAAGAATATTTTCTACGGCCCTGTCAGAAATTTCCCAAAAAGCTTTACTAAGGAGCAAAAAGATAAATTTTCATCCCTTTACAAAGATGCTATCACAAAAAAGATTATTCCTGCCTATACAAAAATGGGAGCTTTTCTCGAAAAAGATTATCTTCCTAAGGCTAGAGATACAGACGGATACAATAGCCTTCCTAACGGAAATGAGATCTACGGCTATTATGTAAAAAGCTGGACTACCACTAAGAAATCACCCGAAGAAATTAATAAAACCGGACTACAGCAGGTAGCTATGCTGCGAGCAGAAATGGAAAAAGTAAAGCAGCAGGTAGGATTCTCCGGAACGCTGGAAGAGTTTATCACTTTCGTAAAAACAGACCCGAAAGCCATGCCTTATAAGACTTCTAAAGAGGTTTTAGGTGCATTCAATGGTATTTTAACGAAAATTACGCCTAAGCTGAAAACCATGTTTAACGTAACTCCGAAAACAAAATTTGAGATCAGACAGACAGAGAAATTCAGAGAAGCAAGTGCGAGTGCAGAATATATTCCGGGAACTCCCGATGGCAAAAGAGCGGGTATATTTTATGTTCCGCTTCCTGCTCCTACCCAATTCAATGTTACTTCCGGAATGGAGTCTCTTTTCCTGCATGAAGCGATTCCCGGACATCATTACCAGGTTTCTCTGCAGCAGGAGAATATGAAGCTTCCTAAGTTCATGAGATTCGGATGGTTTGGAGCATATGGTGAAGGATGGGCGCATTATTGTGAGACATTAGGTCCTGAGTTCGGGTTATATACAGACCCTTATCAGAAAATGGGTTATTTGAGCGATCAGATGCTGAGAGCGGTAAGACTGGTAGTAGACACAGGACTTCATACTGGAAAAATGTCACGTGGAGATGCTATTAAATATTTCCTAAGCAATATTTCTTACGACGAAGGATCTGCCACAGCAGAAGTAGAAAGATATATGGCAATGCCGGGACAGGCTTTAGGCTACAAAATAGGATCTTTAAGAATCCGTGAGCTGAGAGAGAAGTATCAGAAAGAACTTGGGAACAAATTCAATCTGGCAAGCTTCCATGATGAAGTATTGAGCCAGGGATGTCTTCCTCTAGATGTTCTGAACAGAAAAATGGAGCTTTGGGCTCAAAAACAAAAATAGTTTCATATGAAACTATTTTTGTTTTTGACAGGTACTTTATTGACAGTTTTAAGCTGTCAAAAGAATCGAAATTTTGAAAATTCACGGTGGATAAAAATTTACCTAATTATGATACGATTCAGATTCTCTCAAAATATCCGGAGCTAAAGCTGTATAACAGTGAAATTGTTGAAAGTAAAACAAGAACTGCTTATATTGTTCAGCAAGCATTTTATTATGACGGCCTGCTTAAAGGCTCATTCTTTTTTGATGATTATAAGTGCAAAGCTCAATATCAAAATGATACTTTAAATATTTTACTGAATAATAACAATGGATATTTTGGGAATGGAGTTTTGGTAAAAGTATTCAACAATCAATTTTATATAAAAGATATTGATCCTAAAACTTTAAAAACTGAGAAAAAATTCATAAAATCAAAAGTTTTAGAGCAGAAATTGGTACTAAACACCAATAAATTTAATAAAAACGACAGCATTTATGGCTTCATAGATTACAAATGCCGTGTTGACAGTTTAGTTTACAAACACTTCAGAGGATATTTTAAAACGACAATACAACAAAATTGATATGATCACAGAAAGTATAAGATCTCTTTTCAACAGGGATTTAAATAAATTAAAAACAGAGATAGAAGCCTATCAGAATGAAAAAAACCTTTGGATAATTGATAAAAGTATAGCCAATTCTGCCGGCAACCTTTGTCTTCATTTAGTTGGGAACATCAATCACTTTATAGGAGCACAACTTGGAAACACGGACTACGTAAGACACCGTGAACTGGAGTTTTCCCTAAAAGATATTCCAAGAACGGAGCTTATTGAAAAAATTGAAGCTACTATAGCCATGACAGACTCCGTTCTGCCACAATTGTCTGATGAAGATATTAAAAGAGAATATCCTTTGATTGTTTTTGAAAGCAAAATGACCACAGATTATTTCCTGATCCATCTGGTTGCTCATCTGGATTACCATTTAGGGCAAATCAATTATCATAGAAGGTTATTGGATAACTAAATTCTTTTTACTTGACATGGAGATAAAATAAACGCAACAATCACAGAGTAATTGTTGCGTTTTTTATTAGTTTGCCATAGCAGAGAAAATATAGCCTTTGCTAAAAGAATAGCCTTTGCGAGCTATTTCAACATTACTTTTATAAAATCTTAGCGAACTTGGCGCTAAATTAAAATCCGTTACTTCTCAAACATCATTTTCGTAATAAAATCTTTCTCTCCTTTTCCTCTTGCCGGAGAGTATTCTCTTCCATAGAAAATAATCTGAAGATGAAGTTTATTCCACACTTCTTCAGGGAATAGTTTCTTGGCATCACGCTCAGTTTCCACTACATTTTTTCCGGAAGTCAGTTTCCACTGTGTCATCAGACGGTGAATGTGCGTATCTACCGGAAAAGCGGGAAACCCAAATCCCTGGCTCATTACTACTGAAGCGGTTTTGTGCCCTACACCCGGAAGAGCCTCCAATTCTTCATAAGTCTGGGGAACAATACCGTTGTGTCTTTCCAGCAGAAGTTCGGCCATTCTTTTCAGGTTTTTCGCCTTTGTATTAGACAATCCTATTTCTTTGATCAGTTCTTTGATTTCAAATTCTTCCAGCTTAGCCATTCTTTGTGGTGTTCCCGCAACGGCAAAAAGATCAGGTGTAACCTGGTTTACTTTTTTATCTGTGGTCTGCGCAGAAAGTGCTACGGCAACCATTAGTGTATAGGGATCTGTATGATCTAACGGAATGGGTGTAGTAGGATATAATTTATCCAGTTCTATCTGAACGAGCTCAGCTCTTTGTTTTTTTGTCATGTAAGCCTTAAATTTGAACAAAATTAAATCATTATGCTGAAAGTTGGAGATAAATTACCTGAATTTGAAGGACACAACCAAGATGGCGAAACAGTAACCTCATCAAAATTGATTGGGAAAAAACTGGTTGTTTTCTTTTATCCACAAGCGAATACACCGACATGCACAGTGGAAGCATGTAACCTGAGCGATAATTATTCCAAGCTTGAAAAAGCAGGGTTTCAATTATTGGGAGTAAGTGGTGATTCTGTAAAAAAGCAGAAGAATTTCCATAACAAATTTGCGTTTCCTTATGATCTGATTGCGGACGAAAACCATAGTATTATTGAGAAATTCGGAGTATGGCAGGAGAAAAAAACGTTTGGAAAAACTTACATGGGAATTGTAAGAACCACTTTTATTTTTGATGAAAGCGGGGTTTGTACAAGAGTCATTGAAAAAGTAACATCAAAAACTGCTGCGGAGCAGATTCTGGAGGAATAATTTTTCTTTCGAAAAAACAAATATCATAAATGCTTTCACAAATAACACGATTAAAATCTATGCATTATTTGTGAAAGCGTTTTATATTGTTATTTACTCGGTTTCGTAATAATTGAGTTCCTCGGTTTCACCAGGAAGTGTTACATGTTTTTTAAACCTCAATCCTAGTTTTTCGATCAGTTTTTGGGAAGAAACATTATCTTTTGAAATGATAGCAGATATTTTTGTTAATCCAAAATCATCCATTCCAATAGATTTAACCTTCTGAGCGGCCTCAAAAGCATAGCCTTTTCCTTCAAACTCTTCCAATAGGGAATATCCTATATCAACAATATCAAGTCCTTCTCTTTCGAAGATTCCTACGGCTCCTACTTTTTCATTTCCGTCTTTGGTTACTAAAAGATAGTTTCCAAATCCCAGTCTTTCGATCTGCGGAACAAATCTGTTCAGGATATAGTTTTCAGCATCTTCAAGGCTGTTCACATTACGGTTGCCGATATGTTGAATAAATTTGGGTCTGTTATAGAGATCAAAGACAAAATCTTTTTCTTCACGGGACATGGGCCTAAGTATCAGCCGATCAGTCTCATAGGTTTTATTTGCGCTTGGGTGTTTTTCTGGGCTCATCTTTCTTTGGTTCTTCTTTTTTTTCGATTTTCAACAATCTCGGGTTATTAGCACATTTCTTATTGTAAAGCTCAATATAGGTTCCATTATCCTTTACATTGTTTACCGTTCCAGTAGATTTATTTACAGTCACTGTATAATGCGTTTTTTGATAAGGGCATTCCTTTGAGGTCAGTTTTCCGAGATCCAGATAATAATTTGAATTATCCTCATGATAGTTTCCTGCGAGATCCTTGAACTCCTCATCCACCATATATCCTTCAGCAGCAAGCATTACAGCGGCTTCCTGAGCACTGTCAATTCGATCTAAAAATGTCTTAAGACCTTCTAAATCAGTAATATAATTTACCTTACCACCTTTCGAATAAGCAATATAGTAAAAGCTGTCTTCATTAGGAAAAAGATTAAATCCAGAAAACTGCGGTGTATAATTTACCTTTCCCGAAATTTTTATTTCTTCTCCCTTTCCGTAGCTGTTGTAGACCAAAACCCATGAATCCACCCTGTTGCTTGGGTTGATCTGCTGTAAAATATTGGGTATGCTTGAAAATTTTTTCTTCTCCTGAGAATATCCTAAGATTCCCAACAGTAAAAATGTAAGAATTGTAAATCGGGTTGCAGTTTTAATCATAATTTTAAAAATCAGCAGAAAATATACCAAATATTACATAAACTTCTCCCCTTTCTTAAAGTTTTTTAAGTCAAGAACATAGTCTTTAATGAGCTGGTCATTATCACGGGGGCAGATCAGCAGCGCTTTATCTGTATCTACAACAATATAGTTTTCAAGGCCGTCAATGATTACAGCCTTATTGTTATTTCTGAGACGGATAATATTTCCTTTTGAATTGTAGGAAAGCAGATGCTTTAGCTTTACGGCATTTCCATTGTCATCTTTTTCCGTGTTTTCATAAACAGAAGTCCAGGTTCCAAGGTCACTCCATCCCAGGTCTGATGGGATAACATATACATTCTTTGCTTTCTCTAAAATTCCATTATCAATGGAAATTTTCTGAACCTTTGGATAAATGGTCTCAATGCAGCTGTTTTCTTTATCCGAATTGTATTCACAAGCCATAAAATGCTGCATCATCTCCGGAAGATAAAGGTCAAAAGCATGATGAATACTTTTAACATTCCATATGAATATTCCTGCATTCCATAAGAAGTCACCACTTTCTAAGAAATTTTGGGCAATCTCAAGGATAGGCTTTTCTGTGAATGTTTTTACTTTAAAATACTCAGAGCCTTTCTTTTCTACAAATTGAATGTATCCGTATCCGGTATCCGGCCTTGTGGGAGTAATTCCTAATGTCACCAGATAATCATGTTTTGAAGCCAAGTCAAATGCAAGCTCCACTTTTTCCAAAAATACGTTTTCTTTCAGGATCAGGTGGTCTGCCGGAAGCACAATCATAGTAGCGTCCGGATTAATTTCCGCAATCTTGTTGGCCATATACAGGTTACAAGCGGCTGTATTTTTCATAAGTGGCTCACCTACGATATTCTCTTCTGGAATCTCTGGCAGCTGCTGATGAGAAAGAGCCACATATTCTTTATTCGTAATCACGAATATCTGCTCCTTAGGAATCACTTTACTGATTCTGTCGTAGGTCTGCTGAATCATGGTACGTCCAGTTCCTAAAATATCCTGAAACTGTTTGGGAAATTTCTGTGTGCTCATCGGCCAGAACCGGCTCCCGATTCCTCCCGCCATTATAACGCAGTATCTATCTGATTTTAACATTCTTAGCTACATTTTTCTACCCTAGCCAATGGCTTGAAAGAATACTTCCTTCCGGTAGCCAGGTTCTTACAAAGATAGTTTTTTTTAACCAGACCTTCTAATAAATACTTTTCGTTGCGGTAGATAAAAAACTCGCCTTTCTTAAGTTCTTCAATAAAATGAAGGGTATCATCTTGTTTTTCAGTATGAAAATACCTTACCAGATCAGGGCTGGCCATAAAATTAGCTTTAGGGGATTTCGAAAATTTTATAATGATGGGTTTGAGTTCATCATCATAAATTTCAAGGCTTTCAAGAAGCATATTTCTGAAGGTTTCTTTCCATTCATTGCCATGCGGAGAGATTCTTCTTCCGTATTTTTCAAAAGCGATGAGATGCGCCAGCTCATGGGTCAGCACAAAGAAAAAAAGCTGCGGGGTAAGTGTAGAGTTTACCGTTATTTCATGAGAATTGTCCGGAAGTTTTCTATAATCTCCCAGCTTTGAATTCCTGTTTCTGGTAACTTTAATATGTATATAGTGATCTGAAAACCAGATTCTTAAATATTTAAGAGTATTTTGAGGTAAATATTTTTCTAATGATTGGATAGACATTTTACAAACTTAATGGAATTCCTGCATAGAAATTCAATAGTTTAAGACTAAAAAGATAATTATATTTTGCCTGCGCTACTGATCCCTGTGCATTTGCATAATTATTTCTTGCCACATTTACGTCATAGATGGTGGTTCTTCCTGCAGCATAGCTTTTATCAGCAAAATCAAGAGCCAGTTTGGAACTTTTTTCTGCTTCTACTGCGGCCAGGTAATTTTCATAGTTCGCATCTGCATCAAACTGGGCCTTCTGTACATTTTGTCTTACGGACTGCTTCTGCTGTTCCAAGGCATTTTTAGCCAGACTTTCATTAAGTTTGGATTGTTCTACCTGTAATTTTGTTTTCCCTTTGTTGAAGATAGGAATATTAAGTGATAATCCTACATTTTGTCCAAACTGATCTTTATACTGCTCAAAAAACGTTCCCTGTACAACGCCTGGAAGAACATTAAATTGCTTATTATAGAAAGTATTAAGACCGGCACTGGCTGTTAATGTAGGCCAGAATGCTGTTCTGCTTACCTCAGTTTGTGCTTCTGCAGACCTTATTCGGCTTTCCGCTGCTTTGATCTGGGGCTGTATCTCATATGCCGTTACAAGCACTTCATCTGCATTTGCAAGTTGGAGGTCTAGTTTTTCAGGAACATTGACATCTTCCACATCAAAATCTTTATAATCTGACAGTTGTAAAAGCTGAGCAATAGCAAACAAGGCACGTCCAACATTTACTTCTGCTGTTTTAAGGTTTTGTTTCTCCCTCGCCAGCGCAGCTTCAGCCTCTGCCAGAACTGTCTGGGCAGTTGTTCCCACCTGAGTGGTAATTTTAGCCCTGTCGTACTGCTTCTGCGCGTTGCCAACAGCACTTTGAGAGATTTTAACAATCTCTTTATTCAACAAGGCGGTCAGATATTGTTGAGCAATCTGAAGAGAAATATCATTTTTAATGGTTTCAATGTCATATTGGCTGGCCTCTACATCAAACTGGGCCTTTCTTACATTCTTCTCCAGTCTGCCATTATTATAAAGCAAAATATCTGCACCCAGCCCGACACTGTTATTGAATCTGTCGTTTCTATAACTTCCTGCCCCTAATGATCCTTGCCCGAAACTTACCCCATTTGTAACACTTGCCGAAACAGATGGCAAATATTCTTTTTTGGCGGCTTTAAGATTGTATTCCTGGTTTTGTTTGTTATACTGATTTTGGATAACCTGAAGATTATGCTCCACTGCATAGCTTACACATTCTTTTAAGGACCATTTTTTCTGGGCGCTTAAACCCAGATAACCCAATCCAAAAACGATGATCCAAACTTTTTTCATATTGTATATGTTTATTTGTTTTTAATGGCCATATGAAATCGCTTTACCTTCATCAGTACTGTAACTTGGCAATCGCGGCGATTTCATATTAAGATTTTTCAATATTAGACGAATTAAATATAAAAAAGTTACAGATTGAAAAATTATATTTTATTTTAAAAAAACTTTTGGGAATTTTGCATCATGACAAACGAACAATATCAGGAAGCTATTGACTGGCTTTTCGTACAGATGCCTAACTACCAGATAGACGGTCAGAAGGCCTATAAACCAGGTTTAGACAATATTACAAAGCTTTGTGCTTTCTTTGGAAACCCTCAGGATAAGATCAAATGTATTCATATTGGAGGCACCAACGGAAAGGGTTCTTCAAGCAATATGCTGGCATCGGTACTGCAGGAAGCTGGCTACAAAACCGGATTATACAATTCTCCGCATCTGATAGACTTTACAGAACGTATTAAGGTAAACGGTAAAAACTGTGATAAAGAATTTGTCTTTGATTTCATTCAAAAACTGAAAACCATTCCGGAAGATATCCGTCCTTCTTTCTTTGAGTTTACCACCATTATGGCTTTTGAATATTTTTATCAGCAGCAGGTAGATTTTGCAATTATTGAAGTAGGATTGGGAGGAAGACTGGATTCAACAAACATTATCACCCCCTTGATTTCTGCGATTACGAATGTACAGTTGGATCATCAGAATATTTTGGGAGATACTGTTGAAGAGATTGCGGCTGAAAAAGCAGGAATTATCAAAAACCAGATTCCTATAATTTCCGGCGACGAAAATGATTCTGTTAAACATATCATCAGAGAAAAAGCTATTAAAGAAAATGCTCCATTTACAGACGCTACTCTTTTCCATACAACCCTTACATCTGATTTAAAAGGAAATTATCAGAAAAAAAATATCAGGGTGGTATTGGCTGCCGTGGAAGAATTAAGAAAACTGAACATATCTATTTCCGATGAAGCCGTTGAAAACGGACTTCTTAATGTTCATCAGAATACGGGTTTTATCGGCCGCTGGTTTGAATTTTCACAAAATCCGCTTACCATTTGTGATACGGGACACAATCAGGCAGGATTAGAATATGTTTTTTCACAATTGAATTCAATTGACCGTCATAAGCATGTTATTTTGGGATTTGTGAATGATAAAAAAATAGATGAGGTGATGAATTTACTTCCTGAAAATTCTGAGTTTTATTTTGCAAAACCATCGGTCAACAGGGGAAGACACCCGGAAGATTACGAAAATCTGCTTCGGGAGGCGAAAATTTTTTATAAAATTTTTGATTCCGTACAGGAAGCGTATCTTGCTGCAAAAGAACGATGTACAAATGAAGAAATGATTTTTATCGGCGGAAGCAACTTTGTAGTGGGAGATTTTTTAGAAAAAAATTTGGAGATTAAGGAATAAGTCGTATATTTGCACCACTCTAAACAAGAGAACAAGTCTAGAGGGTTCTTAGCTCAGTTGGTTCAGAGCATCTGGTTTACACCCAGAGGGTCGGGGGTTCGAATCCCTCAGGACCCACAGAAAAGGAAACGAAACCTTTCAAAAAAATTCGGGTTCTTAGCTCAGTTGGTTCAGAGCATCTGGTTTACACCCAGAGGGTCGGGGGTTCGAATCCCTCAGGACCCACAAAAAATCTCTCAGATTTCTGGGAGATTTTTTTATTTTTACACTGAGCAAATTGAAACGACACTCCACTTTTCCCCATATTTATTTACCTTTGCCCTTCAACTGAATTCGGCTTACGTGAAGGAACTTCATCTTATATCATTCAATTATCCCTACCCTCCTTCTTACGGTGGTATTATTGATGTGTATTATAAAATTAAGGCTTTATCTGATCTGGGAATAAAAATTCACCTTCATTGTTTTATAGATCAGATCCCTGACAAGATTGATCCGGAAGTTAAAGAAATCACGGAAAATATTTTTTTTTATAAAAAGAAAAAGAATCCGCTCCTTTATTTTTCACAAACACCTTTCGCTGCTGCTATCAGAGACTCTCAAACTCTTCTTACCAACCTTGAGAAGATAAAAGCTCCTGTTTTGTTCGAAGGCTTACAGACAACCTCTATTATACGATTTCTGAGAAAAAATGACCACAAACTCTACCTCCGTTACCACAATAACGAAACTGAGTATTATAAAGGGCTTTCTTTATCAGAAAAGAATCTATTCAAAAAGATTATTTACAGGATTGAATCATTAAAATATACCGGATATCAGAAAAAACTGTTAAAGAGATTTGAAACCGTATTCTGCCTGTCTGAAAAGGAATATAAAGAAGTAGAAGATTATTCGGGAAATGCGCAGTTAATTCACCTATTTCATGGTAACCAGTCGGTAAAACAATTGGATAAAAAAGGAAATTATTTCCTTTTTCACGGAGATCTTACGACTGCCGATAACAAAAGAGCTTTGAATGAAACTATAGATCTATTTAAAATTCTTCCGCAATACAAATTAGTGATAGCTTCCGACCGTGCCAGCGAAGATATTAAAAGAAAAATTTCAGAAGTTAAGAACATCAGCCTCACTCCTATTCAGACTACAGAAAAACTTCATGATCTCCTGGAAAATGCCCATGGGAATATTTTAATTTCCTACCAGAATTCAGGAACTAAGGTAAAATTATTCAACACCCTTTATAACAGCCGTTTTGTTATGATCAACGGAAATATTACAGATGATCCTGTTTTGACAGATTTATGCCTATATGGAGCTGATATGAATGAAATTCGCCAACATATTATCACATCAGCAGAGAAAGATTATCATGATACTGAAAACAGAAAAAAAATACTAGAAAATACTCACTCAGATATAGCTAAAGCTGAAGAAATGATTAAGGTTATTTTTAAGAATTAACCCTGTCTATCACGCCCTGAATATCAAATTCTTCAAGACAAGCCCAGTCTCCCCGGTAACATTCTTTATCTCCAAAAACAGAACATGGCCTGCAGGTAAGATCTTTCACCTGAACAACATCTTCTTCACGCTGCCCAAATCCTAAAAATCCGGCGTAAGGGTGCGTAGCCCCCCAAATAGAAATACATCTGGTGCCTACAAGACTTGCAAGGTGCATATTCGCAGAATCCATAGAAATCATCAGTTCCAGACCGGCAATATGGTCGAGCTCTTGTGTAAGGTTTAAGGTTCCGGCAAGATTTTTTGTATTAGGAATTTCACGCTCCCATTTTTCCAGCGTTTCTTTTTCTTTTTTACCGCCGCCAAAGAAATAAACAGTATGCTTTTTAGCCAGAATTCTAACCAGTTCATAGGATTTTTCCAAAGGAAGCATTTTCCCTTTATGCTGGGCAAAAGGAGCAAAACCAATCCCCGATTTTTGTTCTGTACGCGGCCTTAACTGATGGGAAAGTTCTACCTGGAAACCCATCTTTCTAAAAACATCAGCGTAGCGTTCCACTGTTTTTTTCAGCTGTACTTTTTCCAGATTCCAAACATCCGTAAGATGCTCTTTCTCTTCTTTTCCCTTATCTATTTTGAAAACTTTAAGTCCTTTTCTTCTGTAAATTCTGTCTAAAATTTTGGTTCGGATCACATCATGAAGGTTCGCAACACAATCGGGATTAAATTCTCTGACCAGCTCATTACTTAACTTTCTTAATCCGAACAATCCTTTATAATCATCCAGATCAATCCCTTTAAAGGTCACATTTGGAATTCCTGCAAAAAGCGCTTCAAAATTTTTCCTGGAAACCATAATAATTTCCACGCCCGGGTTCTGCTCCAGAAATTCCCTGAAGACAGGTACCGTCATTGCAACATCTCCGAATGCGGAAAAACGATATGCTAAAATTCTTGCCACAGTTATGATTTCAGTTGATACGCAACTGCATAAAACTTAATCTGCTTTGTCATCGCCATTAGCCCATTGGCTCTGGACGGCGAAAGAAATTCCTGTAGTCCTATTTCTGCAATAAAATCAAAATCGGAATCCAGGATTTCCTGAGTGGAATGTCCACTATAAATGCTTACTAAAAGAGAAACAATTCCTTTTGGCAGAATACCATCAGAATCAGCATTAAAGAAAAGCTTCCCATCTTTAAATTCGGCATCAATCCAAACTTTGCTCTGGCAGCCCTTAATCAGATTTTCTTCCGTCTTTCTTTCTTCCGGTAAGCCCTTCAGTTCCTTTCCAAGATCTATGATGTACTCATACTTTTGCTCCCAGTCTTCAAGAAAAGCGAATTCTTCGATTATTTCCTGCTGTTTTTCTTTAATGGTCATTTTAAATCAAATTTCTTTGTGCAAAGATAACCAATTTTGTAAAATTTATTAATGAGATGCTTGTTCAAAAAGCGTCAGGATTTTTGTTTCCTCATTTTCCCAGCAAAGTACATCTGCAGCTTTACTCAATTCACTCTGATAATATGGTCTGCCTCTCTCCAGAATAAGATTGATGGCTTTCTCAATTGTTTCTGGGTTATGATCCGTAATAATTTCTCCTACATTGAACTGATTTCTTATGCGCTGCATTTCCGGAAAATCTATCATGACAAGCGGTACTCTGGATTGAATATAGTCACAAACTTTATTAGGAAGAGAATAATAATAGCTCACCCCATTATTTTCTTCAAGACTAAACCCTACATCTGCTGTTTTGGTTATTTCTCTGAGATTTTCCGGCTTAAGCTTACCCAGGAAAAAAACTTTATCCTGTAAATTTTCCTGAACAACAAGCTCCTCATATTCTTTCTTCTTAGGGCCGTCTCCTGCTATTTTCAGAACAGCATCTTTAATATGATGCATGGCAACAATCATTTTCTCAATACCTCTGGACTGATTGATTGCTCCCTGATACAGAATAATTTTCGGCTGATTGTGCGGAATTTCAGGAGCTGAAAGTATTTTTCTAGGGATATTTCTTACAACAACCGGTCTGACATTGTATTTTTCATGGAACCATTCGGCATAGCTTTCACTCTCTGTCATCATAAATTTAACATGAGGAATCAAATTTCCCTCAACTATTCTCCAGAATTTCTGTGAAAATCTGTTTTGTACAGAGGGCATTTCCGTAAAAATTTCATGGCTGTCAAACACCAGGGGAATGTCTAGTTTTTTGGCAATGAGATAATTTGGCAGAAGTGCATCGATATCATTGGCATGAAGAATCGTATCTTTGTCCGCTTTTTTCTTTAGTTCCTTGTATAGCTTCCAGTTGAACTCAAAATAAGCGGTCTTTAAACTTTTTGATTTTAATGCGATCCTTGAAAATGGATAAGGACGGTCCATTTTCTCATTTCCTCCCCAGTTGTTTCCGATAAGTTCTATAGGATATCCGTTATCAAAAAGGGTTTTGCATACCTTCTCTATTCTCTGATCGGTATACAGATTACTAAAGGCAGATACTATTATTTTCTTCTTCATTAATCCTTCTTATCTAATATTAAATAATAGATCTGAATGAAACAAATAAGCCCGTTTGGAATAATAACCGGCCAAAGCATTCCATTAAAGATACCATAAATGACAAAACAGATACAGCCAATCATGTTAACCACTCTGATTTTTCTTACATCTTTCAGTATGAAGCTCAATACGATAAAAACAGAAGCAGAATAGCCTATATAAGTAGTAATTTCCGTATTCATAGGGAAAATTTAAGGACAACAAACTTAATCATTTTCAATAAGATAATAAAATTTTTTCTGCCATAAAGTCATTAATTGATTTTTGGTAAAATATTTGTAATTTAGATAATGAATAAAAGGTAATGTTGCCTTTGTTCTAATGAGATATATTATGGATTATAAGTTTTCACAAGGTTTGAGCCAGGTGTTCAAACAAAGCAAAAGCGAAGCTAAAAGGCTGAAAAGTGAATTTCTTAATACAGAACATCTACTTTTAGGTATTATAAAAACGGAAAACTCTGCAAAAGAAATCCTTCAAAACCTTAATGCGGATTTAACACAAATCAGAAGAAAAATTGAAACTTTAAATACAACAAGTCTAAATCCTATTTCTGAAGAGGTTACCAATATTTCTTTCACCAAGATGGCGGATCATGCCATTAAACGTGCAGAGTTAGAATGCCGCCAATATAAAAGCAATGAAATTAATACCGTTCACCTGCTTTTAGGTATTCTTTATAAATATGAGGATCCTACTTCAAATATTCTGGGAGCTTATGACATCGACTACGAAGGAGTTTCAAGAGAGTATCAGACTATGCTTAAAAATTCAGGACAGTCTCCTCAGATGAGCGCGTACGATGACGATGACGAGAGAGAAGAATTTGAGCAAATCAGAAAGCCTACAGGAAATCTAGGTTCTGCAAAAAGTAAAACCCCAACATTGGATAACTTTGGTAGAGACCTTACTTCTTTGGCCAGAGATGGAAAGCTGGACCCAGTAATCGGGCGTGAAAAGGAAATTGAAAGAGTTTCTCAGATTTTATCACGTAGAAAGAAAAACAATCCGCTTCTTATCGGGGAGCCGGGGGTTGGTAAATCTGCCATTGCTGAAGGTTTAGCATTAAGAATTCAACAGAAAAAAGTATCAAGGGTTCTTTACGGAAAACGAGTGATCACTTTAGACCTGGCAAGTTTAGTGGCAGGAACGAAGTATCGTGGTCAGTTTGAAGAAAGAATGAAAGCAATTATGACGGAACTGGAGAAAAACAGAGATGTCATTTTATTCATTGATGAGCTTCATACGATTGTAGGAGCAGGAAGTTCTACGGGAAGTTTAGATGCTTCCAATATGTTCAAACCTGCTTTGGCAAGAGGTGAGATTCAATGCATCGGGGCTACCACACTGGATGAATACCGTCAGTATATTGAAAAAGACGGAGCTTTAGAAAGAAGATTCCAGAAGGTAATGGTAGAACCTACTTCTATTGATGAAACTGTTCAGATTTTGAATCAGATCAAAGACAAATATGAAGAGCATCATAATGTAATTTATACTCCGGAAGCTATTCTGGCTTGTGTCAATTTGACATCAAGATATATTACAGACCGTTTCCTACCGGACAAAGCTATTGACGCAATGGACGAAGCAGGATCCCGCGTTTACATCAAAAACATGAAAGTTCCTACAGAAATCATTGATTTTGAAAAGAAAATTGAAGAGATCAAAGAACTGAAACAAAAGGCTGTAAAAGCTCAGGACTATCTGGAAGCCAGAAAGCTGAAAGATGAAGAAGAACGTCTTCAGATGGAACTGAATTCGGCTCAGGAAAAATGGGACAAAGATGTAAAAGAGAAAAAAGAAACCGTAACAGAAGAAAATGTAGCAGAAGTGGTTTCTATGATGAGCGGGGTTCCGGTAACAAAAGTTGGTAAAAATGAGCTTGACAAACTGGCTCAGATGGACGAAAAACTGAACGGAAAAGTAATCGGTCAGGAAGATGCTGTGAAAAAAGTGGTTAAGGCTATTCAAAGAAACAGAGCAGGTCTTAAAGATCCTAACCGCCCTATTGGTACCTTTATTTTCCTTGGAACAACCGGGGTTGGTAAAACTGAATTGGCCAAGGTAATGGCAAGAGAGCTTTTCGAATCCGACGAATCTCTGATCAGAATTGACATGAGTGAGTACATGGAGAAATTTGCCGTTTCGAGATTGGTAGGTGCGCCTCCGGGATACGTTGGATACGAAGAAGGTGGCCAGTTAACAGAAGCGGTAAGAAGAAAACCTTATGCAGTCGTTCTTTTGGATGAGATTGAAAAAGCTCACCCGGATGTATTCAATATTCTGCTGCAGATTCTGGATGAGGGACACGTTACAGACAGCTTAGGTAGAAAGATTGATTTTAGAAATACCATCATAATTCTTACTTCAAACATCGGAACAAGAGATCTTAAAGATTTCGGAGACGGTGTAGGATTCGGAACTTCTGCGAAGAAAACCACTTCAGACTCCAGAGCGAGAAGTACTATTGAAAATGCCCTTAAAAAAGCATTTGCACCAGAATTCCTTAACAGAATTGATGATATTGTGATCTTCAACTCTCTTGTACAGGATGATATCAAAAAAATCATTGATATTGAACTGAATAAGCTTTATGGCAGACTTGAAAAATTAGGATATAAAGTTGATCTTACGGAAGAAGCTAAAGACTTTATTTCTGAAAAAGGATGGGATAAAGATTTCGGTGCAAGACCATTGAAACGTGCGATCCAGAAATACATTGAAGATTTATTGGCAGAGATGCTGGTAAACAAACAATTAAGTGAAGGAGAAACCGTAGTTCTTGACCTTAACGAGGCTAAAGACGGATTGATCGGGAAAACACAGAAAGCTAAAAAATCGGCTGCTGAGAAATCTTCTCAATCTTAAAACAACTTCAAAATAATTTAATTTCAAATAGAAAATCCCCGGGAAGTTTCCTGGGGATTTTTGTTTTTTATTGTTTACCGTATTTTTAGAATTCCTCCTTTTTCTAACGCAAAGATTTATCGTAAGCAGCAAAGAGTGAATCAGCAGGTTAATTTGATGAAGCCCTATTTTCAAGCTTCGCGAAACAGCTTATTTATCTTTACATTCTCAAAATCAAACTCATCTTTGTGTTTAATTAAATGTAAACCTCTCTACAATTTTGGAAATAAAAAATTAAAGTCCTACCACGAAACCAATATTCGGGATAAGGCCGCTTGTAAACACGCTGGAATTCTGCTTCCACAGCACGTTATACATAAGCCCAAGCTGCATAAAAGAATTATTCCCGATTCTCTGCATATATCCTCCTCCCAAATACAGAGCATTTTCTTCCGTATTGTATTTATAATCGTAATATTTATCTTTATAATTGATAAAAAAATGTTGATAATTGGCTCCTACATAGAATGATCTGGCAAAATAGTAATTCAAAAACGGTCCTACTCCGAACATGGTAGATTTATAAGAATTGGATGTTTGCCACGATACACTTCCTATAACTCCCCCTTCAAGATCTTCCGTAAGCCTGTATCCTACTCGTGGTGAAGCCTGTAGGTTAAATGAGCTATTACTCCCAAACCCTAATCCTATGCCTCCTCCAAAGGTCCATCTGTTGCTTTCCTGTGCCTGTGTTCCTACTGAAACCTGGGAAAAAAGTGACCCTGAAGCTATCAGCATCACAGAAATAATAAACTTTTTCATATGTTTTATTTTATTGGTCCTGAAATTATATTCTCATCAGCCTCTTCCTGCAGATGCTGATAAATGATGATCCGATGTATATCGTTTTTATCAATCTTTAAAATTATGGTTTTTTTACGAATTTATTTAGTTGTATTTTTGCCGCATCAAACTAAGAACTCCCGTTAAGAGTTTCGTAAAATTGAAATACAATGAAAGTAGTAGTAGGCCTCTCCGGAGGTGTAGATTCTAGTGTTACAGCTTATTTGCTGCAGCAGCAGGGCCATGAAGTAGTGGCTTTATTCATGAGAAACTGGAACGACGCTTCCGTAACATTAGAAGATGAATGTCCCTGGATCGAGGACAGTAATGATGCCCTTATGGTGGCACAAAAGCTTGGAATTCCTTTCCAGGTGATAGACATGAGTGAACTTTACAAGGAACGTATTGTTGATTACATGTTTGCCGAATACGAAAAAGGAAGAACCCCCAACCCTGATGTATTGTGTAACAGAGAAGTAAAATTCGATGTGTTTATGAAAACAGCCATGTCTTTGGGTGCCGATAAAGTGGCTACAGGACATTATGCAAGGGTTAATTCTACTTTTGATGAGAACGGGAAAGAAATTTTCCATCTTCTTGCCGGTAAAGACAACAATAAGGATCAGTCTTACTTCCTTTGCCAGCTAAGTCAGGATCAGCTTTCCAAGGCTTTATTTCCTATCGGAGAACTCACCAAGCCTCAGGTAAGAGAAATTGCGAAAGAGATCGGTCTGGTAACCGCTGATAAAAAAGATTCTCAGGGATTATGCTTTATAGGAAAAGTAAGCCTTCCACAGTTTTTACAGCAGCAACTACAACCAAATGAGGGTGAAATTGTAGAAATATTTAAAGATTCTCCTCTATTTTCAGAAGAAAAACCTGAATTTTCATCCAAAGAAGAAGAACTTGAGTTTTTATCAAGAAAAATCAATTATAAAAAATCTGACGGAAAAGTAATCGGGAAACATCAGGGTGCCCAGTTTTTTACGATCGGACAAAGCAAAGGCCTTGGAATAGGCGGACATAAAGAAAGCTGTTTTATCATTTCCAGAGATATGGAAAACAATATCCTTTTCGTAGGAGAAGGAAGCCATTTCCCGGGTCTTCATAAAAAAGCACTCAAAATTGATAATTCCGAACTGCATTGGGTACGTGAAGACATGAGACTTCACAGCGGAGGATCTATGGAAGTAATGGCCAGATTCAGATACAGACAGCCTTTACAGAAAGCAACCCTTTATCAATTTGAAAATGCTTTTTATATTGAATTTGATGAGCTACAGTCTGCGATTGCCGAAGGGCAGTTTGCATCATGGTATATGGATGAAGAGCTCATCGGCAGCGGAGTGATTTCGTAGGAACTTTTTGGGTTCGATGTGCACGTTATTGTAACAAAGTTTTTTATTGAAAATATTTTTTGAAATTTTTCTGTAACGTTTGAAAAATTGTCAGACTTACGGAGTAAATAACAATAAAATATTACTATGAAAACAACTGCAAGAAACCAATATGCTTATGTAAGCAATATACTGATTACGATTGTTTCGGCAATTTTCGGTTATAACTTTTATCAGGCCATTGTACATCCTGAAAAATCAAATATCGCGATAAGCCTTATTTTGGTGGTCTTTACTTCTGTAATGGTTAGAAAATATGGCTACCAGCCTGTAAAAGAAAAAAAGAAAGATATTTAAGATCAACAAAATATCATAAAGCCCGGAACATTTTGTTTCGGGTTTGTTTTTTGTAAGGTTTTTACTTGATCTTTTTATTGACATGATCCACCATAAAGATCAAGATAACAACAATTTCCATTAGTAAAATAATGATTAAAAAACCTATTGGTTTTCCTAATATCATTCCTCTGACCAGCTTTATAATTCCCAACAACAAAATAAATCCTGAGAAATAAAGTGTTGTTCTTGAAATGGTTTCTTTTAAATTCTTTAAAAGAAAAATTGAAGCGTAGAATCCGGAAATAAGGATAAGATAAAACTTCAGAAAATCGGGTCCTTTAAGAATAACCGGATTAAATGTCTGATGAAGTACTATAAGCCATGTAAAGCTTATCAGAATTGGAACTGAATGTATGGTGAGTTTTCTCATAATAATAAGTTTTATTATCCGCCACAGCCTCCGCATCCACCACAACCGCCTCCACAGCTTCCTCCTCCGCTGCAGCTTGAGCTACCACAGCTTCCTCCTCCGTCATTACTCTGTTTGTCTTTTTTCCGGAGATCAGAAACTTCACTGTCTCCTGTGAAAGAGGTAACCACTCCTAAAATAAAAATAATCGCCAATACCACAACGGTAATCATCATTCCTGTTAACCCTGCACCGTCTGAGCATGAAAGCAATAAGAGCAAGATAAGAATGGGAGATAAAAAAGCCATCTTTCTCAGCCAGGTTTCTATTGTAGATTTTTTCCTGAGTCCTTTCCAGATTTCTTCAGGTGCTTCCCGTTGAAATACTTTCTGATAACCTGCTAAAGTATCTGCAAACCAGTTTTGATGCTTTTTTCTCTCCTCAGCTCCTCCTTTTGATGGATGATGATGAAGCGGTCTTTTTAAAATATTAGGGCAGAACTCTTCCCAGTAATTCTGGGTGTAAATCAGATGCATATGCCATACTTTATCAACAATTTCACTGGGTGAAGCTCCATTGGGAAGAATACAGCAGAGATAAACAAATTTTTTATATTCTTCTATTGCTTTTCTTGTAAAAGCAAGACTCCAGTGTTGTTCTTTTGCCAGTTTTTTTGAAAAAGGAAAATCAGCACCGGGAGCATCCAGGGAGAACTTCTGTATTCGGTTCCAAAGGGATTCGTCTTGTAATACCATTTTTG
The DNA here is from genome assembly GCF_900108365.1 of Chryseobacterium culicis. GTDB lineage: Bacteria > Bacteroidota > Bacteroidia > Flavobacteriales > Weeksellaceae > Chryseobacterium > Chryseobacterium culicis. Next base: position 563,866 of record NZ_FNWQ01000003.1, read on the forward strand.
TTTCCATTGTTTTGATTTTTATTTTCTACTCAAATATCAATGGATTGCAAAATATAAAAGTCTCACAAAAGTCTTTTTCGGTTGGATAAAAATCTTAAATTAGTCTTACAAATAACTCCCATGAAAAAGGAAGACATTCTACATCTCGAGAAATTAATGAATTTCTTAAGCCGGCACTTTCTGAAGAAAAACCATTGGACAGATGTTACTAAAACCGAATGGTCCTACATAAGTGCAGAACTCAATGAGCTGATTACCATTGATCATTCCGAAAAAGCAATAAAGAAAGAGCCTGATCTGCTGGGGAGTAATTATCTTTATGAGCATTTGATCATCAACAAGCTAAAGAAGTTCAGACAGAATGAAAACGCGGTTCTGAGCAGGCCCAATCTTGCTAAACTGAGCAGCATCGTTAAAGTATTAGGTTATTCCAATTATATAGATTTCGTTAATTCCACTACAGAATCATTCAATTTTAATGATTTAAGGATCGATATGAACAATGTAGCTCTGAATACATCTCTTTTAGACCGTTTAGTAGGCTGTTGGTATTCCTACAACAGAAATCTTCCTGATAACCCATTAATGGCAAAAGAAGACCGTATATGGCGCTCTGCTATGGAAATTTATAAATCTGAAACTACCGGAGAATATTTTATTGAAAGAAGCGGTGGTGATCACCATAAATATTTCGGTAAGGTAACCGCGTATTCAGATTATGTTTTTATTATCATGAACAGCAATACATTTATCCGCCAGAGACATTTTGTTTCCAGAATAAAAGATAGTAAAGAAAAACTTAAAAACCCGGACTATAAACTCCTCGAAATCCACTTTATAAGCACTTGCATAAGCTTCAATCAGGAACCGATTGCCCTGTTTGAAATCTTCAGAAAAGCGGACAGAAAAAATTTTATTTCAGATTCTATCAGCTTCCCGATTGACAGTGATGAAATTCCCGGATCTATTATTAAACAGCTTGAAGACACTGAATCTAACAGAATTGATTACAGGTAGTTATTAAAAGAAGCGGGAATCAAAAACATGATTACAATGCATCGTTTCGGTTTTTTCATTTCTTTGTATGCCTAGAATATATTTAATGCTTAAAAATCAATCTATTACAATAATAATTTTCTAACTTGACAGTTCGTTACTGTGAACCCTTCTATTTACTTGCTATGGAATATTTTGAATTGTATGAAGTTTTGAAAAGTCATTTTGATTCCGGGAAAGGCAGGGTTGAAATCAAAGAGCTGAATGTCACTATTCAATCAGTTCCATTTGAATCTAAGGTTTGTGATCTGCTGTACGGTTCAGAAAATCAGCATTGCAGCAAGCACCAGCAAAAACTGAAAATTAACGAAAAAGGATATCTTTTTTATGGTCAGCCAGCGGTAGACATTAAAGATTTTGCTATTGAATGCAATAAAAAGTTTGAATATCACATCCTCAAACCGGCAGATGTAGAAACAGCCGAAGGCGCTCTGTTCTTCTTCCACGGACTGAACGAAAAGAAGTGGGATAAATACCTTCCATGGGCCTATGAATTGGCTCAAAGGACACAAAAAGCCGTCATTTTATTCCCTATTGCATTTCACATGGACCGTTCGGAACCCATCTGGAGTGATCGTCATCATATGATGGAGGTTGTTCATTTCAGGAGAAAGCAATACCCGGAAAATATGAATGATTCCTACGTGAATGCTGCCATAAGCTCCAGACTGGAAGCTCATCCTCAAAGAATTTTCTGGTCCGGCCTCCAGACGTACTGCGATATTACGGAAGTAGTAAAAGATATCAAAAAGGGGAAAATCAACAGTATTTCTAAAGAAGCTACTCTGGATTTGTTTGGCTATTCTATAGGCTCTTTTCTTTCTCTGATCATCAAAATGGCAGATCCTCACCGTTATTTCACCCAATCCAAAGTATTCTGCTTTTGTGGAGGGATGACGATCGACAGGATGTTCCCGGTTTCGAAATACATCATGGATACTCAGGCAACCGTTAAAATGCAGTCTGTTTTTACGGAGCTGTTAAGTTCTGACTTCAAATCAGATCCCCGCCTGAAACATTATCAGAATGAGGATCTGCATCCCCAGGAAAGCTGGTTCAAAAAGCTGCTCCGTTACAATTATTTTCAAAAAGAAAGGGAAGAAAGGATTCTTGAAATTCAGTCTCAGATCAAGGCTTATGTACTGGAAAAAGACAGCGTTGCTCCTCCAATAGAAGCGTTAAATACGCTGCAGGGAGGTTACAGAAATATCAATGTGGATGTTGAAATCAAAGATTTTCCATTCGAATATTCCCATATGGTTCCTTTTCCGCTTACCCACAAGCACGCTAAGGAAATAACAGAAGCTTTTCAGCAGTTTGTACAGTCTGCGAGCGACTTTTATAATACCTGAGAATGAGTTTTCAGGTATAAAAGAGCGAAAGAAATAGTTTAAAAATCAATAATATAAGATCCATGGTGTTAGTTTTTAGGTTATGTGGGAAGGTATATTTCCCCGCTTTATCAGCTGACGAGCCAGTCTTTGAAGTCCTTCACGCGGTCTCTGCTGACTGTTATTTCTTCTTCCGGCTGAAATTCCAGCTCTACTTTATAGTACGGTGAAGTATGAATATTCCTGATATAATCCGAGCTTATAATAAACTGCCTGTTTACCCGGAAAAACTTTTTCTGATCCAGAACATCCTCCAGCTCATCCAGTGTAAAATCTGATGGGTAAAAACGGTCTTCTGTCTGCAGATAAACGATCTTGTTCTCACTGAAAAAACAGCTTATTTCGTGCGTCTGAATAATCTTGAGGTTATATCCTATTTTAACCAGAACTCTGGAAAGGGTAGATTTTTCTTTTCTGATCAGCTGCTTGATATCCTGAGAGCCATTTGTATCACTGGCAGGAATAAAAGATTTAAATTTCTCCACTGCTCCCTGCAGATCTTCATCCAGAATAGGTTTTAAAAGATAATCAATGCTGTTCAGCTTAAAAGCTTTCAGGGTATACTGATCAAAAGCTGTCGTGTAAATAATGAAACCTTTGGTAGGAACTTTCTCAAAAATATCAAAAGACAATCCATCCCCTAAAACAATATCGGAAAAGATCAGCTGAGGATGATCATTTTCAGAAAACCATGCCACTCCCTCTTCTACGGATTCTATTTTAGCAATAAGCTCTATTTCGGGGAAGTTACCCAGCATTCTTTCCAATTTTCTGGAAGCAGGCTTTTCGTCTTCTATAATGACAGTTTTGATCATCGAGTCTAATTTTGGTTTTCAGGTTTTATAAAAATAAAGTTAAATAAAAGCAGGCAAATTTAATAATCTATTGGTTTCTTCTCTTTTCTCAGTTCTTTTTCAATCATCTTTTTTTCCCATTCGGAGTCAAAAAGAAACAGTTTAGCCGCTTTGACAAGAATTATAAATCCCCAGATCCCAAGGATCGTGTATCTGTCAAACAGACTGAAATGGACAATTTCTTCTCCGAAAATATCATCAGGAATAATAAGTACAGCAAACAGGGCAAATATAAAAATGCTTTTGTAGAATTTTCTGAGGCTGTTTGCTCTTGCAGAGGCTGTTTCGTAATCCATGATTGTATAAGTTTTTAGTTAATTTTATTGTTTAATAGGTTTTTATTTTTTGTTTTTCATCTTTCTCCATCAGCTCTTTTATTTTTCTTTCTTCCCAGCTTTTTCCAATTCCGAATACATTCAGCGCATGAAACGCAATTCCTATTCCCCATCCCATTGCAGGCCACAAAAACCATAAATACCCGGGAGCAGTCAAAAGGTTTATAATCGCTAAAAAGGGAATCACGAGGCAGTAAGAAGTAAGGTTTCCATAAAACTCTTTCAATTCTCTAACTCTTTTAGAAGCTTTTCTGTAAGCAATCGTCTCTTTATTTGGTAAAATTTCCATACTTTTTGTTTTTTAAGGATGATTTTATTTTTTTCTTGAATCAAAGGTAGCGCAGTACAAGGGTTGAAATCAATTTTATATTACCGAATGGTAGATTTTGCTGCCCGAATCGTAAAAATGGACTATTAATAGATAAACGGAATCAGTTTCTTTGTGCTTTTCCTGTATTCAATATACTCATTTCCAAACTCTTCCACCAGTGCCTGCTCTTCAATCTTAATCCTGTACGCAAAAGCGATAAACGGCGGTAAAAAAGCTAAAATTAATGACAGCCAGTTATTTAAGTACAAACCAAGACCTAGAGATGTAAGCAGAGAAAAAGCATAGGAAGGATGCCTCAGATATTTATAGAACCCTTCTTTCTTGATCTGATGATCTTTTCTTATGGTAACGTCTACCGTAAAATATTTTCCAAGTGATCTGATGATCAGATATCTGAAAATAATTCCCGTGATAATAAACAGCTCTCCCAGGTACAGAATCCAGATACCTCCTGCAATAGGAAAATGAGTAGTATAAGACAGGACTACAGCACTCAGAATAGAAAAAGGAATAGCAAGCCATAAAATATTCAGGGTAGATTTATCTTTGTTCTTCTGATCTTCTCTGCCGGATTTCAACATGTTTTTGTAAAGAAATTCTGTGAGAAACCATGCGGCCATTGAAATGTAAAACAAAGTTGATAAAGTGCTCATTTTGAATCCGTTTTTTAAAGTTAAAAGTATTTTTTACTGCTGTTTCTGTTTTTCCATCAGTTCTTTAATCTTATTATCTTCCCACTTCCTGATAAAACTGATGCGGGGCAGGAAAACGCTAAGTGCATGTGCCGCCAATCCTATTCCCCAGAAAGTGGCTGTAAAGAAGTTTTTAAACTGAAAATAACTTTCTCCAGGCTTAAGGTTCATACAGTTGTACACCACTATCATTGCATTTACTGCCACATACGCAAATAAATGTCCGTAAAAGCCCCGCAATCTTTCCACCTGCCTTCTGGCACGCTGGTAATCCATGTCATTTTCATCAAATTTTCCCATCGTTTTATTTTTTTTGTTTGTTCATAATCTGACGAATCTTCTTCTCCTGCCATGAATCTCCTACTCCAAATACCTGAAAGGCATGAGAACCTACTCCAATTCCCCACCCCAGCACCGGGAACCAAAACCATTGGCTTCTGCTGTTTGTAAAGAGATTGATAAAAATTAAAAAAGAGCATACGGTGCAGTAAGAGATAAGATTTTTATAAAATCCTTTAATCTCTTTTACTCTTTTCTGTGCTCTTTTGTAAGCCTCAGACTCCTCTTCTGGTTTTGTACTGGAAACGTGCGGCTTAGCCATAAGCATTGGCAGCTTCACTTTAAAATGATCCTCCGATTTTTCTATGAATACGTTTCTTTCCGTAAGCAGAGAATAACGCTGTACTATATTGGCAAGACCAATCCCGGAGCTTTCTTTTATCTGTTCCCTCACCTGAAGATTATTTTCTATACAGAGTGTATTTCCGTCTGAAAAAATCCTGATGGTCAGCGGTTTTGATGACGTAGCAAAATTGTGTTTGATGCAATTCTCCAGCAGCAGCTGCAGAGCCAGCGGAACCACATATCTCTGATAGTCTTCCTCGCTCACATCAAAAGTAAAGTCTACGCTGTCTTCAAACCTTGTTTTCAAAAGATCACAGTAGGTTTTGGCAAACTCTATTTCATCCTCCACCGTTACCAGCTCTTTATCTTTCTGTTCAAGTACATACCGGTAAATCTTTGACATTGAAGCCGTAAACTTCTGAGCCTGCTGCGGATTTTCATCAATCAGAGCGCTTAAAACATTCAAAGAATTGAAGAGAAAATGAGGATCCAGCTGATTTTTTAAACTTTCAAACTGAGCGTTTGCAGATTTGGCGATTAACTTCTGTTCTACTACCTCTTTTCTGGAAGTTTTCTTCAGCTCTTCCATAAAACTTTTAGCATGGAGAAAAGCCGAAATAAGCAGAGCAATATTGATCATAAACCAATTGGTTGTACCATATTTTGCGGAAAAGAACTCTTCTGCAGTTGCCGTTTTTTGTATGACCACATAATTCATGTAATTACAGAAGTATACGAGAATAAAATTCCCGATAATGATGGAAATAATACTTACAATGGCTCTGGTTCTTGTAGCTTCAGACCAGGGAAATTTCTTGTTGAGAAATTCATTGATAAATCCGTTTCCAAACCCGAGTACAAAAGAATACATGGTGGAAAGCAGCAACGTGATCAGAAAATTATTCAGATTTTTCTCATTATTAAAAAATAAAAAGAAAAATAACGTAGTTCCCAACGATGTCCAAAGTAATATGATGAGGTATTTTCGTTTCATGATCTTTTTCTTGGCTCAAAATTAGTTTTTATTAAAGGTATCAAAAATTAATTCTTGCTGAAAGGCAGATTTTCTTCGCTGAGTGGTACGAAAAAACCTTCACGAATGAAGGTTGATTATGATGAAATACAGAGCATATTATTTTGCTTTTTCCGCCGGCAGACTTAAGAAATAATCAGCTTCTGCTTTACCCCAGTTAGGATCCAGCGCTGTCTTGGGTTTGTATGCGCTGAATTTTGCCTGAGCATCTTTAAACATCTCCAAACCTTTGGTTTTACTTCCTCCGTACTGTTCAGGTGTAAAATACACATCTTCTGCCTTGATAAGGGCAACTCTTGGGTTGGAAGGATCCAGCTTTTCCGCAACGTTCATTTCTTCTGCTGCCCTTGCACCGTCTGTCATATAACGCTGTGCAGGATTCACCATCATTCTCAAAGAATAGGACATTTTTCTCAGCAGGTGAATTTCTGCATTATCCGCTCCGGCAAGATTCTGAGCCATAGAAAGATGTTTTTCTGCCTGATCTGCAATCACATCCAGTTCCTGCATCTTTCCGTCTCTCATCAATGTTCTTCCTTTTTGAATATAAGAAAATGCTGCGTAATAGGCCGGAAGCCATTTTGTACTTTCCTTACTTCCTATTCTCTGGAAATCATTGGCCAAGGCCTGAAAATCATCAGGTGTTTTGCAGGTTTCTATTCTGGCTATTTTTTCAGTCATTATTTTGTCATAATCTGCCTGTGCAAAAGCTGTTAAGCTCACAAAAGCTAAAGCAAAGCTTAAAAGGTATTTTTTCATAATATTACATTTTAAAGTTAGTTGTATTCTTTGTTCTAAGATATGTTTTTTATAAATTATTATTGATCGCATCATCTGTTTTATCTACTCCGAAACTTATAAATGCTCCTATAAAGACAAAAGTATTGACTGGCGGAACGATTGCTGAACTTCTGGAACCATCTGCGGAAAAATTATATCCATATATGTTCCTGGATCCTAAGATATTGCTGACACTCAGTACAAATACCGGAAACGCTTTTGCATCTTTTTTACCGATATTCGGAAGATAATTAATACTGAAATTCAGGGCATTATAATCCTTTAACCTGCCTTCATGCCTGGTATAATTAATGGCTTTATCATTTTCAAATGCAGAAGCAATATCATAATAAGGGCGTCCTTTTGCATAGGTATAAGATAGATTTACCCCAAGTTTCCATTCCGGAATAAATCTTTTGGCGACTGCAGAAAGCGTATGTTCGGCAGCAAAACCTGGCTTCAGGCTAGCAGGATAATTCAGGAAATCTCTTTTGGAATCCAAATAGGAGTAACTGACCCAATAATCAATATTTTCGAACGTCTTTTTATTATCTCTCCAGAAAAACTCCAATCCTTTTGCAAACCCGTATCCATTATTGTTTAAAGCTGTTTGAATCTGCTGATTCTGCTCTTTATCCGGTGTAACATTGAATGTTTTAATCAACTGGTCATATTTTTTGTAAAATGCTTCCAAACGCAATGTTCTGCCCTCTGAAGCCCTCTGAATCTGAAAAATATAATGCTGTGATCTCTGGAAATCAAGGTGGGCAGGTCCATTAATGTATTTACTTTCCTGATTCTGGTAAAAAAGACCGTAAGCCAATGAAGTAGTCCAGTCTTTTGCAAGGCGGTAGGCAATAGCAAAACGGGGAGCGATATTATTTTTTCCTAAAAAGGAAGAATGTTCTGCCCTTACTCCTATTTTGGCAGACAATGCATTGCTGAAACCAAGATCCGTTTCCAAGAAAGCGGAAGAAATTAAGTCCTTATAATGTTTTTGTACCGCTTCAAAGTTGAGATTTTCATCGGTATTATTCAGTTCAACTCCTCCTCTTACTGCACTGATTCTGTTAATTTTTCTTTCCATTACTGCTTTGAAATTCAGATAATTTCCATCTGTCAGAAGCTGGCTTCTATTCGACTCAATATCATTGGTTTCTGTAGAAAAATGTAGATCCGATCTGTTGTAAGAGTAAGAGCCTCCCACATTCAGAAGGTATTTTCCGAATTTTTGCCTGAAAGACAGGTTGTGAAATGTATTTTTACCGTTAAGCTTCACCAGGCTGAAATCATATTCAGGTTCCAGACTTTCTGATCTCACCCCCATTTTATTGGAATTGAACATTCCATAATATTTTAAAAAGCCTCCTGATTTGGTTTTAAATCTGAAATTAAGATCCCCGTTAAGTCCTTGTGGTGCTTCAACAAAATCTGTATTAAATTTAAAAACTTTCTGCATCAGGCTCAAAAGGGAATACCCTGCCGTAGCGCCGTAGGAATAGTTTTTATGATCATCCAGTTTCTGAAACCCGGCATTCACGAAAATAGGTGAAATCCCAATACTGTAAGAGCTTTCATCAGGAAGATCAACACTCTCCAGCATCAATGCCCCCGATAGAGCCTGTCCGTACAGCGCAGAGTAGCCTCCGCTAGAAAATATGTTTCCTTTAAAAAGAGAAGTGTTGAACTGGTCTCTTCCCGCAATTCCCGGAACCGAATTGGAAAAATAATTGTTGATAAGACTTCCGTCCATAAAAATTTTAGATTCCGTTCCTGTACCTCCCCTGATAAACAGCCCTTCTGTTCCTCCCACTTTCTGTACTCCCGGAAGATAGTTTAGTGCCGAAGAAATCTGTCCGTCTGCACCTGCCGTTGTATAAATATCAATCGGGCTGAGCAAAGCTGTTGCCCTTTTCTTATCGCTGGCTTCAATAGATCCTGCGGAAACTACTACCGCATCAATCTCGCTGATCTGTTCTTTAAGATCTATACTTAAAGAAACTTCCTGATTCTCAAGAGAAACTGTTCTTTCCACATTTTCATATTTCGGGTGGGTAAAAGTGATAATATGTGCGCCTTTCTCTGAGGTTTCGAATGTAAAGTTACCCTGAGCATCTGTAGTACTACCGTCATAAGTATCTTTCAGCGTCACATTTACATCCGCTACTCCTTTATTTTTGAAGGAAACTTTTCCTGATATTTTCACCTGGGAATAGCCCAAAATGGAAGTGACAAGCAGAATCAGAAACAGTATATTTTGTCCTTGTGTTTTCATTTTTATTGTTTTCTGGTTCAAAAATAGGGTGAGAAATGCCTTTCTGTAAAAAATTTATTACCGAAAGGCATTCTTTTGCTACCGAATGGTAATTAATGAACCGGAATGCAAAAATCCACCTCTTTTTTCCTCATTTATTGCGCTTATCCGAAAATCGCTTCATTTTTACATTACATCTCCGCTTCAAAATATGTAATAATAGCTACCTCATCTTTTATTTTATGATTTGACGAAGCAACATAACTGTGGTAATCTTCATGAATAAAAACTGCTCTGGTAAAAAATCTTTCTCCTTCAATGGAACACTCGTCTTTTATAATTTCAAAAGTATCCAACGGGATTGTCATTCCGGCTCCGTGGGCCTTTATAACAGCTTCTTTTCTCGTCCAACAGGCAAAGAATTCTTTTGTTTTATTATCAGAGCTGTCAATTTCCTGAAATTCATGACCCGTCATTTGAAATTTAAAATCATGATAGCTGACCTTAGGATCGTTGAATTCTATGTCAATTCCTAAAGGATATTCTGCAATAGCACACACCACGAGCTCCCTGGAATGCGATATATTAAAATGGACATTATAATTCTTAAGATAAGGCTTCCTGTTGGGAAGAATCCCTGTTTCTGCTTCAGCGATGTTATAGTGTGTTCTCAATCCGTACTGTAACAGTAGTTTTCCGAGTAACGACAGCTGCGCATCCTGCCATCTTCTGTATCTCAGAATGTTCTGTCTGTCTTCCTGAGAAAATGCAGGCAGATATTTGTTTAAAAGAGACTCGTGTTTCTCCCGGCTAATGATTGTATACAGAATAATCATATTTTTCTTCCGGATACCGGATTTATAAATTGCTTATGACATCTAAAATAAGCTTTTTTTCATCTCCTTTTTCAGTGCATTAACTTCCATTCCATATCTTTTGAATGTAAGGCAAACAAAAGCTCTGCTGCAGTGGTTATTCCGATGTGTTTTGTAAAAAAGAGTGAGATCATAAAGCGCTTTGGAAAATCTTTTTTAAATTTATCGTAAAATCACTATAAATCATTTAAAAATGAAAGTACAAAAATTAGCATTACTGGCTGGATTTGCATTTTTAGCCGTTTCATGCGGAACCACAAAAATGTATTCCGTAAATGCCAAAAGCGGAACACAGACCGGAGGAACAGCCAAGTTCACTCAAAATGGAAATGAGGTAACAATGAAACTGGATATTACCAATCTTACTCCTGGAATTCATGCCGTACATATTCATGAAAAAGGAGACTGCTCCGCAGCAGACGGAACTTCTACCGGAGGCCACTGGAATCCTTCTAAAAATGATCATGGTAAATGGGGTGCCGAACATTTCCATATGGGAGATATAGGAAACCTGGTGGCTGATCAGAGTGGAACTGCAACATTAACTTTTAAGACAGACAAATGGTGTCTGGGCTGTACAGATGAGTCTAAAAACATCATTGGAAAGGGCCTTATTGTACATGCTGCCGCTGATGATTTCCATACCCAGCCTACCGGAAATGCAGGAGGAAGAGTGGGATGCGTAGAGATTAAGTAATTAATTCTTTTCTTCAATAAAAAAACCGCTAATTTTCATTAGCGGTTTTTTATGTTTAGGATTTAGCTCCCATATCTGATACAATATTCATTGCTTCCTGCAGGTAAAGATCTTTTTTCAGATTCTTGATCCACATTTCAGATTTTTTCTTGAAAGCTTCATCTTTTTTCTCTCTTTCGATTTCACTTGGATACATCGTAAACTGAAGTCCGTTTTCAAATTTTGTCAACGCCTTGAACTTTTCAATCTGAGACTTTCTGTTCTTCATCAGTTCATTAAACTTGTTTATGTTCAAAGTGATATTTTCTTCTTTATCCAGTTTTTCTCTCCACTGAGCAGATTCTAGTAGTAACTGATAATTGCTGTTTTTAGCCATTCTTCCAGCACTGGCTTTTTCCAATGCCTGAATATTAAAGTAGTTCAGCTTCTGGAATTTTGTAGGCGAAATTTTATCCCATGCCAGGGCATAATCATCATATCTTTCTCCTACTTCAGCATAAGTAAAGAAATCTTTCATCTGGATATCAGAAACAATTCCTTTTCTCTGTGTAGATTCTCCGGTAATTCTGTAGAACTTCTGGATAGTCAGTTTTAAAGATCCGAAATCATCTTCTGTGTTCAGGAATCTGTTCAGGTCTACAAAAGTCTGAACCGTTCCTTTCCCGAAAGATTGTGGAGATCCGATAATCATTGCTCTTCCGTAATCCTGCATTACTCCTGCAAGGATCTCTGAAGCTGAAGCCGAAAGCTCATTTTGCATGATGACAAGCGGACCTGTCCAGATTGGAGTTTCATTTTTATTCTTAAGCGTCTGTATTTTCCCGTTTCCGTCTTTTACCTGAACGTATGGACCCGCTTCCATGAAAAGCCCCATAATATCGCCTACTTCAGTTAATGATCCTCCTCCGTTATTTCTTAGGTCCAGAATAATACCTTCAATATTCTGTTCTTTCAGCTTAATGATTTCATTTTTGATATCATCGGAAGCATTTCTTCCTTTGGCATTTTCAAAATCAGCATTAAAGCTTGGAAGGTTAATGAATCCATATTTCTTACCGTTTGGAGTGTTTACTACGATACTTCTTGCAAAAGTATCTTCAATCGCAACTTCTTCACGGATCATTGTTACATCTTTGATGGTTCCGTCTTTTTTCTGAACGGTGAGCGTTACAGGTGTTCCTTTCTCTCCTCTGATCAATCTTACCGCTTCATCAGAAAGCATTCCTACTACATTTACAGCGTCTTCTTTTGGTTTAGATCTTACTTTCAGGATTTTATCACCTTCAGAAAGCTGCTTTGACTTCCATGCCGGTGCTCCAATAGTAAGAGCTCCTAAGTAAAGATTTCCTTTTTTCTCCTGAATCACTGCTCCGATACCGATTACTTTTCCGGTAAACTGGGTATCAAAGTCTTCTTTATCTTTTGGAGAATAATAGTTGGTATGCGGATCAAAAACTTCTGTATAAGCATTCATATACACCGTAAACCAATCCATTTTCTTTCTCTTCTTGAATCTCGTGAAAGTATCTTTTACAAGATCTTTGACCTCATCCGTTGCTTTTTTGATCTTTTCATCCTGAGTAAGAACCTTCAGCTTGATGGTATCTTTCAGTTTGTACTTCTGAACAGAATCTTTCTTTTCTTTCTGAGCTTCTTCTTTGCTGTTCAACGATTCAACTTCCTGAAGGATATTGTATTTGATGAATTTTTTCCACTCATTATACTGTTCCTGCTTATTGGCAGGTATTTTTTTCAGCTTTGGCTCTAAAGTAAGCGTTTCATCCTCCTGAAGATTGATCGGCTTGCTGAAGATATCCTGTGTGATCTTATCAATCTCATCTACTCTCTGGTACAATCTGTCAATAGTAAGTTTGTAGAATGTAAGGTCTCCCTGGCCGATATAGTCGTCAAGCTTTGTCTCATGCTTGCTGAATTCATCCATATCAGATTGCAGGAAATATCTCTTTGCAGGATCTACCAATTCGAAATAATGCTTATAAACGTCCTTCGAATAGGCATCATTGATTGTCTTTGGGCTATAATGCAGATAAGAAAGTGTGTTTTTTACGCTCACCATGATCGTCTGCATCTTTTCATCGTCATTTTTTGGCGAGTTGAAACAAAACATCAGACTGGTTAATGGAATAAGAAGTAAAAATTTATTCAGTTTGAAATTTTTCCACATAAACTGTCTTTATATTATTAAATTTTAAATATGTATCGTAATTAGTAGCCGTAAGTCTGGTACTGTTACAAATGATCAAATTTAATACCTTATTTGTAATTATCAGGCAGTTTTATCTATTTTTTTGTTAAAGGAATAAAAATTCTATTCATACAGAGATAATCTGATACAAAAAAACATCCTGTAAAAATATCATAATATAAAAACAGATACCACAAAAATTGTTTTTTATGAATAAAGGCATAAAATATGCAGATAATTAAACATACAAATTCAAAATTTTAAGTTATGAAAAGTTTACTATGGTTAGTAGCAGTCATCTGCATCGTTGTGTGGCTATTGGGAATGTTAAATATAGTTCCCGGAATTAGCACAGGTTATTTAATTCATATTTTATTGGTTATTGCCATTGTTGTGATTCTGTACAATATCATATCTGGCAGAAAACCTCTCGACTAGCATATTATTTTGTTGAACGATCAATTAACAACCTCAGGATTTTCAGGTGTTCTTTTTCAGGATGTGCGCCTGTAAGGTTCTGAGGTGAATTATGATAGTATTTTCCTTCTGTTATTTTCATTCTTCCAAGGACTTAAACTCATGGTAAACAGTCCTTTTCATTGCTGTTCTGCGCTCAGAATATCAGGATTACAATTCCTGAATCACAATAAATATTAATCAATCCTGTATTTTATTGCTTCTTATTTTTAACTACATTTGATGGGTTGAAAATCTATTTGTTCAGTTCTTAAAGTGAACAAATTTCTCTGTTTAAATAAAAAAATAAATATAATGTATGGAAAGACCACTTATTCTGGTAACTAATGATGACGGAATTACAGCTCCTGGTATCAGAAATCTAGTAAATTTTATGAATGAAATAGGAGAAGTGGTGGTAGTAGCACCCAACTCTCCTCAAAGTGGAAAAGGCCACGCTATTACGATCAATTCTACCCTGAGTTTTGAAGAAGTTACTCTGGATGGACCGCAGACAGACTTTTCATGCAGCGGAACTCCGGTAGACTGTGTTAAAATGGCTCTTGATAAAATCCTGACGAGAAGACCTGATATTGTGGTTTCAGGAATCAATCATGGAGCTAATTCCTCCATCAATGTAATCTATTCCGGAACGATGTCTGCCGCTGTAGAAGCTGGTGTAGAAGGCATTCCTGCTATTGGATTCTCATTGCTGGATTTCAGCTGGGAAGCAGATTTTTTGCAGGCTAAAGAATTTATTCAGAACATTGTAAAAAGAACATTGGAGAATCCAATGCCTAAAGGAGTTGTACTGAATGTTAATATTCCAAAACTTCCGGCTGAAGAAATAAAAGGAGTGAAAGTGTGTAAGCAGGCTCATGCCAAATGGGAAGAAAGCTTTGATGAAAGGATCAATCCGCACGGTAAAAAATACTACTGGCTGACCGGATATTTTAATAATATGGACGATTCTGAAGATGCTGATGAAACAGCTTTGGCAAACGGGTATATCTCTATTGTTCCTGTAAAGTTTGATCTTACCGCTTACGAATACATGAAAACACTGGAAGAGGTAATGACTTTCGATAATGTAAAAGAAGCAAAATAGATTTTAAAAATTAAAGATAAAAAAGCGTGAAATTTTATTTCACGCTTTTTTAGGTATTAAAATAACACTTTATCTTCTTTTCTGAGTTCTTCCAGGTAAGCTTTTTTTTCATCCCTGTAAAAGAGATTCATGGTTTCAAATGGAATTAACTTCAAATCTTTATTAACAATGTGCACACACGATTTTTTTACGGCCCGTACATCAAAATCATGAGCATCCATAAAGTTCATAATAATAATTCTAAACAGATTATCGTAATCAAGATCCGGGGCACAAACCTCCGGAAGACAGCATAGCAACTGATTTACTTTAGGCTGCACTTTATCTACAGAAATTCCTGTACTGAATATATCCAGCAGCTGCATATGCAGCCCTTTATCCTGTTCGTAAACTATGGTATTTCTTGATTCATTGTTCAGAAGATCCGCAGGATTGATATATCTGGTTAAAGGAATGGTTTCGTCCTGAAGTTTCAAAATATATCCCATCGCCAAGGCATCCGGATTACAGGGAACCGGTATAATATCATCAGCATTTAATAAAGGAAACTGACTGATGATTTCCTGCCTTACTTCGGTTAAAGTAATTTTTTCATGAGCAGAATCTTCCCGGTTTCTTCCCGCAATTTCAACGGGCTGGAAGGTAATTCCTCTCACACACTTCTGCTTAAGCGCAAATTCTATAATTTTTCCGATTTCATCAATATTTTTGCCTTTCTGAAGAACAATAACTAACGTCGTGGAAAGATTAAGCTCATTAAGCTTTTGCAATGCTTTCATTCTTACAGCAGTAAGATCTTTACCTCTAAAATCTTCCAGAACTTCCGGTTTGAATGAATCAAACTGAAGATAAACTTCAAACTCAGGGGCATAAGTGGCCAGCTGTTCAGCAAATCCCGGATCATTGGCAATTCTGACTCCATTGGTATTCAGCATGAGATGTTTGATAGGTTTGGACTTCGCAATATCCATAATTTTGAAGAATTCCGGATGAATAGTGGGTTCGCCACCGCTGATCTGGACTACATCCGGCTCACCCTCATTTTTTACAATGACATCAAACATGGCTTCTATTTCTTCCAGCGTTCTATGACTTCCATAGTGCGGAGAAGACATTGCGTAACATGTCGGGCAGGTCAAATTACAGCGGTCTGTAACTTCTACGATAGAAAGACAGCTATGCTGTTCATGGTCTACACAAAGTCCGCAATCATAGGGACATCCGTATTCTACATCAGTTCCGAAATGAAGAGGCATTTCTGAAGCTTTATTATAGTTTCTTATGTTTTTATAATAATGTACATCGGAAGCTATTTTTGTTTTAAAAAAGCCATGATCAGGACATCTCTTGGTCATAAAAACAGCTTCATCCTCTATGATAATCTTTGCTCCTACCCTTTTAAGGCATTCCGGGCAAAGGCTGATGGTATAGTCGTAATACGTATAGTTTCTTACTGGCATCGTTATTTTTTTAATTGCTTACCCACAAATGTAACCGCTGATCAATCCACAGATCAGAAGGGAGATAAGCATTGTTTGTATAAATTGTTTTTTGCTGAATTTCCTGTTGTCCTTACTTTCATAAATCAGTTTTGCAATACCTGCAACAATAAGAGACAATAATAAAGCGCCTATAATTATGACGCCAACGATAACGATTACCACACCGGTCATATCACCAACCTCCAAAAGTGTTAATAATTTCATCTTGAATATTTTAAAGTGGTTTGAGTATTTTTAAGAGCATAAATGTAATAAATAATTATACAAATACAGACAAGCTGGATGGTTCCCAGATTTCCAGCAAATTCAACCCGTGGTTTTATAAAATCTAATAAAAATCTGAATGTAAAGTAGCTCAGCATAAAGATCTGAAAAAGAAAGCCTGACTTATAATTCTTCTGTTTCTGAATATATCTTAATCCCAGCCATAGAATAATCAGAAATACTATTTCATATAAAGCAACCGGATGCCTGAGGTATTGATCTCCCAGATGCATTCCAAAAACAGAGTCTGTAGGAATGCCGTAGGTTTCTTCATAAACTCCGGTAAGAAAGCAGCCGATCCGCCCTATAATCATCGCCAGCATTAAAGGAAACACCACCAGGTCACCTGTACTTTCTTTATGACTGACTATCTTTTTTGCTAATTCAACCCCTAACAGCCCAAAGGCCAGGCCTCCTACTATGGTATTGTTTGACCAAAATTTTTTAATACTGAAATTCTCAAATAAAGTATAGGGGTTTTCTAGATTACCAATCAGCTTGGAGCCTACCAAAGCTCCCGCTGTGGCGCCTATTAAAACGGCAGCAGAGGTATTGAATGACAGTTTTTCTCTGGACTTTCGTTTCAGATAAAAATAATATCTCATGCCCAGAAACATTCCACCTGCCTCAAAAAGTGGATGAGCAAGGATTGTTTTGCCGAAAATATGAAATGTTACAGGAAAATCCATTATTTCAAAAATACACTATTTCATAATATTCACTACCTTTATTCTGACAAATAATTACAAAATGCGTATAGAATATGACATAAAACTGGGGTTTAAGGATGTAATGTTCCGCCCTAAGCGTTCTACTTTAAAATCCCGATCGGAAGTTAATTTAGAAAGAGAATTTACCTTTAAGCACACTAAGAAAAAATGGACCGGAGTTCCCATAATTGCAGCCAATATGGATACGGTAGGAACTTTTGAGATGGCTGTGGAGCTTGCCAAAGAAAAAATCATTACAGCAGTTCATAAACATTATACTCCCGAAGAATGGAGCCATTTTCTCGACAGCCAGCCGGAAAGCATTCATCAGTATATTGCTTTAAGCACCGGAACAGGAAAAGCAGATGAAGAAAAAATAAGACAAATTCTTGAAAAGCATCCAAAAATTGAGTTTCTATGTATAGATGTAGCCAATGGCTATTCTGAGCATTTCGTTGAATTTGTGAAGAAAGCAAGAGCCAATTTTCCTGATAAAATTATTATAGCCGGAAATGTGGTTACCGGAGAAATGGTAGAAGAGCTTCTTTTGGTGGGGGCTGACATCATAAAAGTGGGTATTGGCCCAGGATCTGTGTGTACTACAAGAGTAAAAACAGGGGTAGGATATCCGCAGCTTTCTGCCATTATTGAGTGTTCGGATGCCGCTCATGGTTTGGGAGGGCATATCATTGCAGATGGTGGCTGTAAAGTACCCGGAGATGTTGCAAAAGCCTTCGGAGGAGGCGCAGATTTTGTAATGCTGGGCGGAATGTTTGCCGGCCATGATGAAAGCGGCGGCGAAATGATTGAAGAAAATGGCAAAAAGTATCGTCTTTTCTACGGAATGAGCTCAAAAACCGCAATGGATAAACATTCGGGAGGGGTGGCTGAATACCGTGCCTCTGAAGGAAAAACAGTGAAAGTGGCTTATAAGGGCCCTGTTTCGGAAACGGTAAAGGATATTTTAGGAGGGGTAAGATCCACCTGCACTTATGTAGGAGCTTCTAAACTTAAAGAGCTTTCCAAGAGAACAACTTTTATCAGAGTCCAGGAACAGGAAAATCAGGTTTTTAACTAGAATAAAAAAGGCTGCAGATTGCAGCCTTTTTATATTTTAAGTTAACATACCACCGTCAACGTTTAATGTCTGTCCTGTAATGTATGCTGACATTTCACTTCCTAAGAATACGCATGCATTAGCGATATCCGCAGGCTGTCCTCCTCTTTTCATCGGAATTTCTTCTCTCCATCCCTGCACTGTTTTTTCGTCCAGAACAGCGGTCATTTCCGTTTCAATAAATCCAGGAGCAATAGCGTTACATCTGATATTTCTTGAGCCTAATTCCAATGCTACAGATTTTGTAAACCCGATAACTCCAGCTTTAGAAGCCGCGTAGTTAGCCTGGCCGGCATTACCCTTCACTCCTACTACAGAAGTCATATTGATAATAGATCCTGATCTTGCCTTCATCATTGGCTTAATTACTGCTTTGGTAAGATTAAAAACAGAGTCTAAGTTTACTTTGATTACTTTATCCCAGTCTTCTTTAGACATTCTCAATAACAGGTTATCTTTTGTAATCCCTGCATTATTGATCAGAATATCAATCTGCCCGAACTCTGCCATTACATCCTCCACCAATTTCTGAGCAGCATCATAATCTGATGCGTCAGACTGATATCCCTTAATCTGGGTTACAGAACTTAAAGCTGCTTCTAATTCTTTTGCCTTGTCTACAGAACCCGCGTAGGTAAATGCTACTTTTGCCCCCTGCTGAGCAAACATTTCAGCGATACCTTTACCGATTCCTCTTGTAGCTCCGGTAATTAATGCTACTTTTCCTTCTAATATTTTCATATCTATTGATAATTATTTTCTTTTATAACTCATTCAGCTTGTGACAGCTGCCTCTTGTTGCTTCTACAATTCCTCTCCGGAATTAAACGGTTTGCAAAGATATTATAAAATGTTATTCAAGCCATTTAAATTGTTAAAATACTGGATTTTTTTGACAATTATTAGGATTTTCATTAAAGCTGAACAGCGTTATTTTTAAATCTGGTGAAATAAATAAAATCTGTTTTTTTGCCTTTATCCAGCTTCAGCACTTCCTTCTGCCAGAAATATTTATCATAAATTATTTCTTTGAGAGGCTCATTCTGAAAGTTTGAAACACCGAATTTGCCTTCTTTTTTTACTACAATTTCGTTTTCAGCATTCCCGAATGTGATAATATCCTCGTAAATAAAGGGTACAATTTCTATTCCTTTCCCATCCAGAATACCATATAAATTATCTGTATTTCTGCAAACCAAAGGTTTTGAATAATGATTCAGTATATTAAAATATTCTATTCCCTCATTTTTGATTTGGCTGATATTTTTTAATTCAGATATTGATTGATCCTTTACGGAAAATCTGTAATAGCGATTTTGTTTTCCAATGATAAGATTGTCCGGATAAAAACCGAAAACCTGAATTCCTTCTCCTATAATATTTTTCAGATTATCATCCAGAAACTGCTCTTCATCTCCTTTTTTAAGATAGATAAAATCCTGGCCGGAAATGGTAAAACTTTTGATAAAATCGTAGTCCTGGGGAAAGATCATATTTCCCTGCAGATCTACAATGCCGGATTTTCTCAGTTTATCGTTATAAACACTGAAAAGGTTGTTTGATAGCGGATTCAAGTATTTAAAAGCCTGCGGATACAGCTTCTTATCTTTCTTATTGAAAATGGTTGTCTTTCCGCTTTTTGTGAGGTAGATATATTCCTTTTTGCCAAAATATTCCGGAGTAATATCGTTATAGATTTCTTCAGCGATGATATTTTCATCGGTGTCCATCAATCCGTATTTTCCTGTACTTTTATTTTGGGTAATCAGATACGGATATGCATTAATATTTACAATTTGTTTTGAAAATTGATGAAGTGTCTGTCCGTTATTTCCGACGATTTCATTTTCGCTGTCATCATTAATAATAAGTGCTTTTCCGTCTTCGAAGTTATAATATTCTTTAAACGCGCGGGTACTGAGCTGCTTTCCGGTAAGGTCATACAGAAACCATTTTTTATCTTTTAAAACAAAAAACCTGTTCTTGCCAGAAAAACGGATCTTTTCAGCATACGGAATGATTTCCTTCCCGTTAAAGTCAAAAACGGCTTCTTTATCCTGCTTAGAAGAAATAATACATTCTCTGCTCCACCAGTGTGTATTGAACTCCTGACTATCCATTGGAATAATTTCTTTACCGGTTTCGTCAATAATGGCTGATTTTCTACTGTTTCCATCTTCAGAATACAGAATGAATCTGTTTTTAAAAACATGCAAAATACTTTCCTTATATGGAGATTCAAAAGTAATATTCCCTAAAGAATCTACAATACCCTGTTTCTTATCACCTGCATTGTAAAACGTTCCATATCCTTCAGAATAGGAACTTATCTCCTTTTCTGTCTTTTTAGACAGAATCACTTTCATATATTGGTTAGTCTGTGCTGTACAGACTACAGAACATAAAATAAAAACTAATTTCTTCAAGAAAAATTACATAGAATTATTGACAATAAGAACGATCTCGCCTTTTAAAGTTTTACTTTTGGAAAACTCAATCAATTCATTGATTGTTCCACGTTTAGTTTCTTCAAATTTTTTAGAGATCTCACGGCTTAGGCTTACTTTGGTTTCTTCTCCGAAGAATTCTTTAATCTGCTCCAGCGTGGTATTGATTTTATGAGGGCTTTCGTAAAGCACAATGGTCTTTTTCTCTTCCGCAAGCTGCTTCAGCTTTGTTTGTCTACCTTTTTTCTGTGGTAAAAAGCCGGCGAACAAAAACTCGTTATTGGGAAGTCCGGAAACCACTAATGCCGGAATCAGCGCTGTAGCCCCGGGAAGGCATATCATATCAATATTATTGTCTGCTCCTGCTTTTGCCAGTAAATATCCGGGATCTGAAATACCCGGAGTTCCTGCATCCGTAATGATTGCGATATTCTGGCCGCTTTTAAGGTCAGCAATCACTTTATCGGTTGCCTGATGTTCATTATGCAGATGATAAGATTTCAAAGGTTTTGAGATCTCAAAATGCTTTAAAAGTATTCCGGAAGTTCTGGTGTCTTCGCATAAAATATAATCTACTTCTTTCAGGACATTTACCGCCCTGAATGTCATATCTTCCAGGTTCCCAACGGGTGTGGGAACAAAATATAGGATTCCGCTCAAAATTATAAGAATTTATTTTCCACCAATATCCAAAGTCTCTGTGCATATTCATCCACCTTATTCCATTTTCTTTCGTAATACAGATCACTGAGATATTCTTTGGCTTCCTCCAGTGTTTTGAATTGGTTCAGCTGAAATATTGCATCATTCAGATCAGTCTGGCTTCCTCCGAAGAGCATTTTTGAGAACGCAATGCGGTCATTCAGGTCCAGCTTAAATTCAGGTTTCTGCTTCTCTGCTTCCATAAATTGGGTAGGAATGTTAGATTTCAGGATGCTTCCTGTATCTTCTTTCACTGCTGCCGGCTCTTTTTCCTTAGGAAGTGGAAGTTCTGTTTCCAGATGATCATCATCAAAAAGTGACTGAACGGCTTTCAACCCTTTGATATTGGCTAATTTTATTTTTTTCTCCTGCTGATAGGCTTCTAAATTTTCAAAGCTTTCATCAGAAGGATGTCTGTCTGTATCTTCAGGAACAGGCCTGTCTATTTCAACAATTTTCCTTCTGTCATACACTTCGGCAAGAATGCTTTCTTCCCTGGCAGGTTCTTCAGAATGGTCATTTTTTATCTCACTAAGAATGTTTTCTACATTAGAAGTTTCCGTGGTCATTTCTCCCTGTTCTATGGCAGCATTTGACGCTACAAACTGTTCTTCATTTTCTTCAATCAGTATTTCATCATCCAGTGTTTCTGTATCGAAAATACTAGGAATAGTTTCAGTAACCGAAGTTTTAACATCCTCTACCACGGCAAAATCAGTTTCTTTTCGAGATTCTGTTTCTGTGGTTTGCTCTTCTTCCTGATTGTCTATATCTGTCAGCTGATTTTTGAAAGAAGTTTCTTCCGCTGTCATCTCGTGATGAAACAGATCTTCGTTAAGATCTTCGTCGGAATCCGGTTTAGAGTCTGCAAGAATTTTATCTTCATCTACAAAGCTCAAAACAGCTCTCTGCTCTTCTGAAATTTCATTGTCGTCAATTTCGTTCAGCTGATTATTGAAAACAGCCTCTTCTTCCAGGGCTTCCTGTTCAGGAGCTCCTTCCCGATTATTGTCCTGTTGGTTTTCTTCTACAAAACTCACAAGATTTTCGTGAAATTCGTTTTCAACAATATCATTCAGCTGATTGTTAAAAACGGCCTGTTCTTCTTCAGATGCCTCTGAGAAAACTTCATTTTCATCAATTTCGTTCAGCTCATTATTGAAGATAGCTTCCTCTTCCGTTACTTCGTTTCCTGAATCATGATGATCTGTATCTCCCGACACAAAAGAGAGGTGCTGGTAGTCCGGATTTTGTACCGGATCTGCTGTAACGAAATATTCAATATTCTTTTCCAGCAGTTTCAAAAAAGAAATCCTGTTAGCAAGCTCATCTACAAGATCTTGCTTGGAAAGTAATTCATCGATGTGACTTATTTTGTCCAGATTATCAATGATATTCATGGATTCAAAAAAAATCTTTTCCTTTAAATCTTGGATATTCTGCATAATAAGATTCTTATTAAAATTGCTTACTTTTGATGTTAAAAATATACGGCTAATTTAACAAATGTTTTTAGAAAATACAATTAATCATTCCAAACAAAGTGGTTGGATGGAAGTAATTTGCGGCTCTATGTTTTCGGGAAAAACCGAGGAGCTTATCCGCAGATTGCGAAGAGCGGAAATGGCAGGGCAGAATGTGGAAATTTTTAAACCAAAAATGGATGTGCGATACTCTGAAGAGGATGTAGTATCTCATAATCAGAATAAAATCCGCAGTACTGCAGTAGAAAATCCTAATGAAATTCTTCTGTTGGCTTCCAATTGTGATGTAGTAGCCATTGATGAAGCTCAGTTTTTTGATGAAAGCATTGTTGACGTTGCCAATCAGCTTGCCAATAGTGGTATCCGGGTAGTAATTGCAGGACTGGATATGGACTTTTTAGGACGTCCTTTCGGGCCGATGCCCAACCTGATGGCAACTGCAGAATACGTTACAAAAGTGCATGCTATTTGTAAAAGAACTGGTAATCTTGCCAATTATTCCATGAGAACTTCCCAGGGGGATGATCTGGTGGAACTGGGAGAAACTGAAAGCTATGAAGCAGTAAGCCGCCGTGTTTTTATTGACGAAGTACTTTCAAAAAGAAAATAAACAGATATGACCCCACGGAAAAATTACTAAATTGTAATGGAGCTGTTTGCGTCAGACCATAAATACATTCACTTAATATAAAAGAAGCAGCGCAAAGCCTTATTGTAAAATATCAAAAGGAAATAAAATATTAAAGATCTCTGATAATTTTACATTTCGCAGTTTTTCGCTCAAAATAAAGCAGAAAGGGTACCAATGAATTATACAGTACAACACATTGCAGAGATCACCAATGCACAGATCATTGGAGACGGAAATATATGGATCAAAAATATAGCCTTCGACAGCAGGATTATTTATTCTATTAAGAATACTGCGTTTATCGCAATCAATACTTCTAAAAATTCCGGCGAAAAATTCATAGAATCTGCAATGGACAGAGGTATCAGTGTTATTATTTCCGAGCATCATTATCCTGATTTTGAAAATATTACCTGGATTATTGTTGAAAATTCTGTGGCGTTTCTTCAAAAATTAGCCAAATATCATTTCGAGCATTCTCATTTACGATCTATCGGAATTACGGGAAGCAATGGGAAAACAATCTTAAAAGAATGGCTGTATCAATGTTTATGGAACGAATTTCCTACAGTTAAAAGTCCTAAAAGCTTTAATTCTCAGATTGGTCTCCCCCTGTCTCTTCTTCAGATCAACAGCTCACATCAGCTGGGAATTTTCGAAGTAGGAATTTCAAAACCGCATGAAATGGAGAAGCTTGAAAATATTTTCCACCCTCAGATCGGGCTTCTCACCCATATCGGAACCGCACACGCTGCCAACTTTTCTTCAGAAGAAGAACTGATAGATGAAAAAATCAGACTTTTCAAAAATTCTGAGGTGATCATTTATAATGGTGATAATTCTGTGGTGGATGAAAAAATTAAAAGATCGTATTCTGATAAAAAATTAATTTCTTACGGCTTTAAAAAAGAAAACCAGGTTTTCATCAACAACAATATTTCTAAAGACGAAAACATTATTGTTGAATATTTTGGTGAGGAAATCAGTTTTCCGGTTCATCAGAGAGACGAAGCTACATTAACCAATGCTATGGCGCTTATCACAGTCCTCAAGGAGCTGAACATCGAAAATAAAAAGATCGTTGAAAAAATCAACCTTTTAAAAGCCGTTGAAATGAGGCTTGAAGCGATTGAAGGAATTAAGGGCAATATTATCATTAACGATTCTTTTAACCTTGACCTTGATTCCCTGAAGACTGCCCTTCAGTTTTTGAATGAATATAACAAAACCAAGAAATCACTTGTTTTAACAGATATTGTAGGAGTAAATTCCAACGCAAAGGAATTGTACGAAGAGGTTTCCGAACTGGTGAACGAGCAGCATTTTGACTCTGTCTTCTTAATTGGTGAAGAAATTTCAAACTTTAGTGAATTATTTAAAGCGAAAACATATACTTTTATTGACACTAAAGAATTAATTGACAGCAAACATCTTACTGAATTAGAAAATCAGATTATTCTTCTTAAAGGAGCAAGAAAATTCGAGATTGAAAAGCTGAAAGATATTCTTGAGCTGAGAAAGCATGATACAGTACTGGAAGTAAACCTTAATGCAATTCTTCATAATATTAATTACCATAAATCACTGCTGAAACCCGGAACCAAAATGATGGCTATGGTAAAAGCAAATGCTTATGGTCTTGGAAGCTATGAGGTATCAGAATTCCTGCAGCATCACCATATAGATTACCTCGGAGTAGCTTATGTAGATGAAGGCGTAGAGCTTCGTAAAAAAGGAATTACAACCCCCATTATTGTAATGAACCCTGAGCAGCACAGCTATCAGACGATCATAGAATATAACCTTGAGCCTGAAATTTACAGTTTCAGAGTTCTTGAACTATTTTATGAAGCCGTTCAGAAATCCGGATATGACAAAAAATATCCTATCCATATCAAACTAGAAACAGGAATGCACCGCCTTGGCTTTAAAGATTTTGAACTCGATCAGTTAAGCGAAACTTTAAGCCTGAAAAATGTAAGGGTACAAAGTCTGTTCAGCCATTTATCGTCTTCTGATATGCCTGAAGAAAAAAAATTCACAATGAAGCAACTGGAAGTTTTCGAAAAAAACTCCGGCTACCTTATTGAAAAATTAGGCTACGCTCCTATTCGGCATATACTGAATTCGGCTGGAATAACAAATTATAAAGATCATCAGCACGACATGGTAAGAATCGGTATCGGGATGCTGGGAGAATCTGCAGATCCTGAAATTCAGAAGCAATTAAGGTCTGTTGTAAGTTTTAAAACCGTAATTTCACAGATATCAACGGTTGAAAACGGTGAATCTGTAGGCTACAGCAGAAGATATAAAGCTGATCATCCTACCAGAATTGCCACAATTCCTGTGGGATATGCTGACGGTATACCGAGACTGATCGGAAATCAGATTGGAAGTGTCGGAGTACATAAAATATTGGCTCCCATTGTAGGAAATATATGTATGGATATGATGATGATTAATGTAGATCATATTCCTAATGTGAAAGAAGGTGACATGGTAACTGTTTTCAATGCAAAACCGAGCTTAAAAGAATTTGCAGGCTACTGCAAAACAATAACCTATGAAGTATTAACCTCCATTTCGCCCCGGGTGAAACGGATTTATATAAAAGATTAATTATGAGAAAACTCCTGATTCTGCTTTTCATATTCTCACTGTTACTGATCCATTCTCAGGTAAAAAAAGATCTGGTGATTCCGAAGAATCCGAAGATAGGGCTCTCACTTGCCGGTGGTGGTGCCAAGGGTTTTTCACATGTAGGAGTTCTTAAAGTATTAGATTCATTGGGAGTGAAAGTAGACTATATCTCCGGGACAAGTATGGGAGCCATCGTAGGTGGGTTATATGCGGCAGGCTATTCCGGAAAAGAAATTGAAAAAATAGTCATGGATACAGATTTTTATTCTTTAATCATGGATCCAAAATCAAGACAGGAAGCCAGTTTCTTTAATAAATCTGTAGACAAATACCTATTATCTATTCCGCTTAAAAACGGAAAAATCACACTTCCCTCCTCTATCAGTACCGGACAGAGAAATGTTTATCTTCTTAAAGAGCTTTTTAAGAATGTATCCAATATTGAGGATTTCTCCAAAATGCCCATCCCTTTTCTCTGCGTGGCCACCAACCTGGAAAGCGGCAATATGCAGATTTTTGAAAAAGGAGATCTGGTACAGTCTATTATGGCCAGTTCCGCATTTCCTTCCTTAATGGATCCCGTAAAAATTGGAGACAGCATTTATATTGATGGTGCCATGACGGTAAACTATCCTTCAAAGCCTTTAAAAGACAAAGGAATTGATATTGTTATCGGGGTGGATCTTAACCAGGATCTTTCAAAAAGAGAAGATTTAAACAATATTATAGCCATCCTGAATCAGGTTATTGATTTTGGAATAAAAAAAGATACCAGAAAGCAATATCAATATACAGATATCAACATAAAACCAAACCTGAAAGGGATGTCTGCTACAAGCTATGACGACAAAAAGAAAATCCTGGACAGCGGATATGTGGAAGGTTTAAAGTATTCCCAGATATTGGATCAGCTTCCAAAACGTCCATTTGACCGCCTGAGACAAAGTGTGAATCCTATTTATTCCAATGTATACAAAATAGACAGTATTTCTATTGAAGGAAGTAAAATCTACGGGAAAAATTATACACTCGGGAAAATGGGATTACGTCTTCCCTCTTTACAAACTTATGGAAATATCAATAAAATGATAGATAAGCTGGTTGCAACCAACAATTATCGTTTTATCAATTATGATATCGTTCAGGAAAATGATGCCAATTATCTGAAGCTTTACGTCACTGAAGATGATACCCGCCATTTTTTAAAATTCGGGCTGCACTATGACGAAGTTTTCAAAACAGGTCTTCTTTTGAATTATTCTGCAAAGCGGCTTTTATTCAAAAATTCAAATCTTTCTCTTGATGTGGTTGTAGGTGACCGCGTGAGATATTATCTGAACTACTTTATAGACAACGGATATATCCCTGGTTTTGGCCTTTATTCATCCGGAATGAGCTTCGATATCAAGAATGTGGATAATTACGCTGTAGACCGCTGGGAATGGCTCAGAAATGAAGCTTTTATACAGTCTGTATGGAAAGATAAGTTTGCCATTGGCGGAGGTATCAGCCACGATTATTTCAAGGCCGAAAACAGCAATGGTGAAAACAGACGTTACAGCCGTTTTTTAAATCCTTATATTTTCATTAAAACCGACACTCAGGATGATAAAGAATTCCCTACAAAAGGGGTTTACTTTGCAGCAGAAGGAAAGGTTATAGATCTTTTAAAGTCGCAGGTAGACAAGAGAATTATTCAGATTAAGGCAGATCTTAGGCTTAATATTCCTCTCGGTAAACAGTTCAGTTACCGTCTGAATTTATTTGGAGGAGTTACCATAGGAGAAAACCTTCCGGATTATTACCAGTACAGATTAGGAGGAATTTTTGAACAGAATCTGATTAATTTTAAAAGTTTCGGAGGTTTTTATTTTGCCCAGCTTTATACCAATAATGTAATACTGGCGTCTAATGATATCCAGTTTAAGTTTAATAAAAACTATTTTATCAGCGGAAATTTCAGCTTTGCTAACTTATCAAACGATATTAAGTTTGAAGATGCAGTTAAAGTAAATTATAGCTCATTGGGAATTACGGCAGGTTACAAATCTCCTTTCGGGCAGATAAAAGTTAACTTCAGCCACTCACTTAAAAATAACCAAAAAGGTATATTCAGTGTTATCTTAGGACACTGGTTTTAAAAAAATGATACAGTTCTTTTACGAAAACTTACCGGAGTCGGTAAGTACAGATTACAAAAAATGGCTGGAAGATCTTATTCTTTCAGAAGGAAAAAAACTAGGGGAAATCAACTATATTTTCTGTGATGATGAATATCTTCTTAAGATCAATCAGGATTATTTACAGCATGATTATTATACGGACATCATCACTTTTGATTATGTAAAAGGTAAGACAATAAGCGCTGAGATTTTCGTATCTTTGCAGCGCATTTCTGATAACGCCTCTACCCTTTCCCGAGATTATGAAGAAGAATTAAGAAGGGTTTTAGCCCATGGTATTTTGCACCTTGCAGGCTATAAAGACAAGACGGAAGAGGAAGAAAAAGAGATGCGGAGGATGGAAGATTTGTACTTAGCCAAATACAGGGATTTAGAGATTTAAAATTGAACAATCACTTAAAGTCCGATATCTAAAGTACTCTGTTCTAGTAACAATATAAGTTTATCTAGAGTGCATTCTCCAAAAATGTTTCACGTGAAACATTGGTTGAAAATATAAGGTTTAAAGCTTAAAACAAGCGAGATAAAAATGATTTCAGAAATATATGATGTAATAGTAGTTGGTGCCGGACACGCAGGTTGCGAAGCAGCAGCAGCGGCAGCTAACCTCGGTTCAAAAACCCTGCTTATTACAATGAATATGCAGACCATCGGACAGATGAGCTGCAACCCGGCAATGGGCGGAATCGCAAAAGGACAGATCGTAAGAGAAATTGATGCAATGGGAGGATATTCCGGAATTGTAGCAGACAAATCTGCCATTCAATTCAAAATGCTGAATCTTTCAAAAGGTCCTGCGATGTGGTCTCCGAGAACCCAAAATGACAGAATGCTTTTTGCCGAAGAATGGCGCTTAGCATTAGAGAACACTCCCAATCTTGATTTCTTTCAGGATATGGTAAAACAGCTGATTGTTGAAAATAATAAAGTATCCGGAGTAATTACTTCTTTAGGAATTGAAATAAAAGCAAAATCTGTAGTTCTTACTAATGGAACTTTTCTTAACGGATTAATTCACGTTGGAGATAAACAATTAGGCGGAGGACGAATGGGTGAACCAAGAGCCTTTGGAATTACAGAACAATTGGTCACTTTAGGTTTCGAAGCAGGAAGAATGAAAACCGGTACTCCACCAAGAGTAGACGGAAGAAGTTTAGATTATTCAAAAATGGAAGAACAGAAAGGAGATGAAAATCCTCAAAAGTTCAGCTATCTTGATACACCAAAACTGACAAAACAATTAAGCTGTCATATTGTATATACCAACGAAACGGTACACGATATTTTAAGAGAAGGATTTGACAGAAGTCCAATGTTCAATGGAACGATTCAAAGTTTAGGACCAAGATACTGCCCAAGCATTGAAGACAAGATCAACCGTTTTGCAGAAAGAAACAGACACCAGCTGTTCGTAGAACCGGAAGGATGGCGAACTGTGGAAATCTACGTTAACGGATTCAGCTCCTCTCTTCCTGAGGATGTACAGATCAAAGCAATGAAACATATTCCGGGATTTGAAAATGTAAAAGTTTTCCGTCCGGGTTATGCTATTGAATATGATTACTTCCCTCCTACCCAGCTCAAACATACACTGGAAACAAAATTAATTGACAATTTATATTTTGCAGGACAGATCAATGGAACAACCGGATATGAGGAAGCTGCAGGCCAGGGATTAATCGCCGGTATTAATGCTCACAATAAAGTTCATGAAAAAGAAGATTTCATTCTGAACAGAGATGAAGCTTATATCGGAGTTTTAATTGATGACCTGATCACAAAAGGAACCGAAGAACCGTACAGAATGTTTACTTCACGTGCCGAATACAGACTTCTTTTGAGACAGGATAACGCAGATATCAGATTAACTGACAAAGCATTTAAGCTCGGATTGGCAAAAGAGGACAGATTAAGAAGAGTTGAAGCCAAAATATCTGAAAGTCAGTCACTTGAAGACTTCCTTCGCGAAACTTCTTTAAAACCTGGTATCATTAATCCTGTTCTTGAAAGTATTGAGAGCAGTCCTGTAGATCAGGCTTACAGAGCGGCACAGATTCTTACCAGACCCAATATGACTCTTGAAAAACTGGATGAAATTGATTTTATTAAAGAAGTTTCTGCTCAATATAACGATGAAGTAAGAGAGCAGGCAGAAATCAATATTAAATATAAGGGATATATTGAGAAAGAAAAGGAAAATGTAGCTAAGCTAAATCGTTTGGAAAATATTAAAATTCCAGAAGATTTTGATTACACAAAGCTCAGCAGCCTTTCTGCAGAAGCAAAGCAGAAAATGTCTAATGTACGTCCAAAGACCATTGCACAGGCAGGAAGAATAAGCGGAGTTTCACCAGCAGATATTAACGTTTTATTGGTTTATTTAGGACGTTAAAATAAAAAATGTTTCACGTGAAACATTACAAGTAATCAATCAAAAATTAAGGTATTTATGAGGCCCTATCACCCTCTGGATATCTTAATTTTTTTTCATCAAAAAAAGTATAGAGTTCAATGCAAATAAAAGATCATTTTCTATCGCAGGAAATATTTGAAATTAAAGAGACAGATACAAAAGGGGTCTTCAAGACCACCCCTATCCCATCCAATATTTCCAAATACTATGAAAGTGAAGATTACATTTCTCATCACCAGGATTCCGGAAGCCTCAAAGAAAAGTTATATAAATTCCTACAGTCTTTCAATGTGCAGTACAAAAAAAACATACTGATCGACCGAATAAAAAAAGGATCTAAAGTACTAGACTATGGATGTGGTGCCGGAGAGTTTATAAAATACATACAAAATGATTTTGAAACTTTCGGCTTTGAACCCGATGCTGATGCAAGAAAAGCAGCACAAAACAAAACAAACAAGGCTACTATTTTAGATGATATTAATACAATCGAGGAAGAAAGTCTAGATGCTATTACTCTCTGGCATGTATTTGAGCACATCGAGAATCAGGATGAAATGCTAAATACTTTTCACGGGAAATTAAAAGAGAAAGGGATTCTTGTTATTGCAGTTCCCAACCCTACTTCCTATGATGCCAGACATTATAAAGAATACTGGGCAGCCTATGACGTACCACGACATATCTATCATTTCTCTAAAAAAGGTATGGAAAATTTAATTTCCAAAAATCCCAACTGGAAAATGAGAAAAATAAAACCGTTGGTATTAGATTCCTACTACATCTCCATGTTAAGCGAAAAATATAAAAAATCACCCCTATTTTGGGCAAAAGCTGTGATTTACGGAACGATTTCGAACGTAAAGGCTTTATTTTCGAACGAATTTTCAAGTTTGATATATATTATCGAAAAAAGATAGAAACTCGATTTTTAAGCCATTTCTGAAGGTCGATTTTCGCGCTTATCGGTACAAAATTTAAAAAACTCAGGATTTTTATCCTGAGTTTTCTTTTTTCTACAAACTCATATTTACTTGTGACTATCTCCCGCAAAAAAAAACACAAAAAATGTAAACTATTTCTGAACAGAAATCTCCCCTACTCCATTTAGCAATTGAAATATAAAATCAATACTCCGGAAATTGCCAACACAAGAATATTGAATTTTTAATTAGAGAAGTTTCACTAGATGATTATTATCTTGACAAAATGGAAAAAAAATAATATAAAAAACTAAATTCTCACAAAAACAGGTGAAAATCCTATCCAAAACGAAACAACATACCGATACTACAAAAAATAAAGAAAACTAATTTTTGACCGATTTATGAAGGCCGATTTTTCATATCTTCTCTAAAAATAAAGTAAGAATGGAAAAACTATACCTTCTCAAAAAAAAGTATGATCAGCAGATCATCTGATAAGGCAACAGGAAAAGGTAAATGCTCCCCTACCCTATCGTCTAAATAAAAGAATCATTACCATACGTAAAAATTCATAACTCAACAATATGATAGAAATGGATTTAAAAATTATTTGCCCTTAACAGCTTACCCAGAAATCTCCAAATAGAAAATAATTACAGTATCCGAACAGATTGTAGTTTGAGTAGAACTCAAAAAAAAGAAAATTGAAGTGAAAAAACCATAAGTCCCTCATTGTATGCAACTTATAACAAATTAAATAGAAAATAAATATTCAAAAAAAATAGTTTAATTGCTGATATACAATAATATACAATGCATTCACCAATATATGAAATAAATTTACAATAAAAAATTGATTTTTACCACTGAAAAGAAACTCAACATTAAATTATCTTTTGAAAAAAAGTATCCTAAAAACTGGAGAATAGTAAAAAGTGAAAATATACAGCATCTAATTAAATCCATCCTATGACATATTAAATAGAAATTGATCAGCTAATGAAATAAATTACATCCTAAAAAAATTATTTTAAATTCCGTTTAATTAACCAATGACCAATAACTAAAAAATCACGCTAAAAAGGACTATCTGACCATACATAAAAATGTAAATTTTGTCCCTAAAAAAACATAAATGATCGTATCAGTTTACAACAGAAAATGAAATTAAAATCTCAGAGATCTCAACGATAAATCAAATGACTGTTATACGAAATCTGATAAAAATGATACCTGTTTGACTGAGAATAAAAATCAATACAACATAACTAAAAGTTATATCTAAAACCTTACCAAATCTTCGGCCAGTAAAGGCTTTTCATGATTTTCAAAAGAGAAAAAAAGCCTGCTAATTATATTAGCAGGCTGTAAAATATTAACTATTTTCTCTTAATTGTTGATAGCAGCTACACCAGGTAACTCAAGTCCTTCAAGACTCTCAAGCATTGCTCCGCCTCCTGTAGAAACGTAGCTTACCTGATCAGCATAGCCAAATTGCTTAACGAAAGCTACACTGTCTCCTCCCCCTACTAATGAGAATGCTCCTAATCTTGTGGCCTCCGCAATGCTTTCACCCAATGCAATAGTTCCACCGGCAAAGTTCGACATCTCAAAAACACCAATCGGTCCATTCCAAAGAATAGTTCTGGAATTTAACAGTACATCATTAAACTGATCTCTGGATTTGTTACCTGCATCAAGTCCCATCCATCCTTCAGGAATTGCGTAGATATCTACTTCCTTTCTCTCTACATCATTACTAAAGCTTTCAGCAATGATCGTATCAGAAGGCAAATAAACTTTTACTTTATGTTCTTTTGCCTTTCCTAAAATCTCAAGCGCTAACGGAAGCTTATCTTCTTCCACCAAAGAAGTTCCGATTTTTCCTCCAAGAGCTTTAATGAAGGTAAACGCCATCCCGCCTCCAATAATCAAATTATCAATTGCAGGAAGAATATTTTCTATAATGGTAATTTTAGTTGAAACTTTAGATCCTCCCAGAATCGCTGTAACAGGTTTTTCACCACTCTTTAATACTTTATCAATAGCCTGAAGCTCTTTAGCCATCAGTAAACCGAAATATTTAGTTGAAGGAAAATATTGAGCAATTACCGCTGTTGAAGCATGAGCTCTGTGCGCTGTACCGAATGCATCGTTTACATACGCATCTCCCAGCTTAGACAGTTTCTCAGCAAAAGCTGCATCTCCTTTTTCCTCTTCATTGTGAAAACGTACATTTTCCAATAATAAAATTTCCCCTGGCTTTAAATCTGCAGCTGCCTGCTCTGCTTTTTCACCAATACACTCATCCACAAACTTTACTTCTTTTCCTAAAACTGAAGAAACTTCGCCCACTATATGCTTAAGAGAAAATTCATCCTTCACTTCACCTTTAGGTCTTCCTAGGTGCGTAATTAGGATGACAGAACCACCATCATTAAGGATCTTTTCTACTGTAGGTTTCACCGCAACAATTCTTGTATTGTCTGTCACCTTCAGCTGATCGTCCTGAGGAACATTGAAGTCCACCCTTACCAGAGCTTTCTTATCTTTAAAATTGAAATCATTGATTGTTTTCATAAATAGATCTATTTTTTTCCAAGTCTCAAGAAATCCCCTTTACCAGATCACCGTAAGCTTTTCCGGAAATCCCGCGGGGAAAATTTCATGCAACTCATTGAATTTTCGTTTCACAAATGTAAGGTTTTAAACTTTTTCAACACTTTGATTAAAACAAAAGTTTTCAAAAACTTTCCCCGAACCCAGTCACCCACTAATCAACAATTTTTTCTCTTATAAAAAAAAGAATAGTGTAGTTGTTGTTGAGTATTGTGAGTTTCGGGGATAAGTTTTAGGCTAAAAATTGATAACATTCAACTTGTATTCAATTCATATTTAACTCACAATATAAACCATTGTAAACCCGCTGTTTCACGAACTTATTAACAAATGTTGATAACTTTGAACTACGGCCGTTATTAGTTATTTTATTATGGAAAAATCTGGGGATAGATGAAGAAAACATCTGGAAAGTTGTGGTAAAACTTTGAGGAAAGAATTTCTATTACGAAATAAATTGATCTTTAAAAATAGAAAGTTGATAAAAGTTTTCCACAGTTATTCACATAGCTTTTCACAATTAACTCAGGGTTTACTAACACGAATTGTTATTATTCTTACCTTTGTAATGAAATAGAATCTAATAAAGCTTAATAAGAGTATTATGAAAAGAAAAATTGCTATTGCAGCGGACCATGCAGGCTATGAATATAAGGAGATTGTTAAGAACTACCTTTCAGAACGTTTTGAAGTACAGGATTTTGGAACGTTTTCCACAAACAGTGTGGATTATCCGGACTTTGTACACCCTGCCGCAACCTCTGTTGAAAATGGAGAAAATGAGCTCGGTATTCTGCTTTGCGGAAGCGGAAACGGCGTTCAGATCACTGCGAACAAACATCAGAAAATAAGATGTGCATTATGCTGGATGCCGGAGATTGCAACACTGGCAAGACAGCATAATGATGCCAATATGATTTCAATACCGGCAAGATTTATATCAAAAGAACTGGCGATTGAAATTGTAGATCAGTTTCTGTCAACAGACTTCGAAGGTGGAAGACACCAGAACAGAGTTGATAAAATTGCAGTTTGCTAATCATAAATAAGGCTTGTAAATCATATTACAAGCCTTATTTATTTTTTATTCGTACATTTGCAGTGTTCAATAGAAAATATACTCTATTATTCTCCAAAGCCTTTCTTATAGTAGAAACATATTTAATAGAAGGTTTTTCTCTTTTCTTCTCCAGAATTGTATTAAATTTATACAAAACTAAAGCTCCCGTTCTAAGTAAACTGAAAGATAATTTCTGATGATGCACGGAAAGAATCTAATGATGAAATTGAATAACCTCACGTAAAGAAACGAATCGGGAAATTTAGAAAAGGTTGTATTTAAACCTGGACAAAATAATTAAAAAAGAAATTTAAAATGCCAAAAAAAAGAAAATATATAAGTCATAAAAATGATTTAAAACTGATGGAGATCGGAAGACTGATCCTCCGTTTTATGAATGCCAATTCATCCAAAATTTATAATTATAAGCAAATTGCTGACGGAATAGATTATAAAAATCCAAGACAAAGAGAACTTGTCATCCAGGCACTGCATAAACTTCAGGGATCCGAAAAGATCAAAGAAGTGGAAAAAGGAAAATATATCGTGAACCTGAAAATTGCAGGAACGCTTACCGGAATAATAGATTTCAACCAAAGCGGAAATGCTTACGTAAATGTGGAAGGACTGGAAGATGATGTATTCGTTCACTCCAAAAATGTGAAGGATGCGTTACAGGGAGATAAGGTTCTTATTATAACTTATCATTATAAAGGAAAGAAACTTGAAGGTTCTGTTCTGGAAGTTCTGGAGAGAAACAGAACAGAGTTTGTTGGGACTTTTCAGAAGGTTGCCCACAAAGATTTTGGGTTTGTAGTGTGTGATAAAAAATCAATCAATACAGACATCTTTATTCCAAAAGGGAAATTCAGTACAGCAGAAGATGGTGATAAGGTGATTGTAAAAATGACAGAATGGAGACCTGGAGATAAAAATCCCGAAGGTGAAATCATTCAGGTGCTGGGTGCACCGGGCGAGCACGAAACAGAAATTCACTCTATTCTTGCAGAATATGGTCTTCCGTACGAATTTCCACCTGAAGTAGAAGCAGATGCAGATAAAATTGACAGAAGTATTACTGCTGATGAAGTGACAAAACGCTGGGATATGCGTGACATCTGTACGTTTACGATTGACCCAAAAGATGCGAAGGACTTTGATGATGCATTATCAATAAGAAAACTGGAAAACGGAAACTGGGAAATCGGTGTTCATATTGCTGACGTATCTCATTACGTAGTTCCGGGAACAATACTGGATGATGAAGCTTACAAAAGGGCTACTTCTGTGTATCTTGTTGACAGGGTTGTACCGATGCTGCCGGAAGTTTTGAGTAACGATGTCTGTTCACTTCGCCCCCATGAAGATAAATATACTTTTTCTGCCGTTTTCGAACTGAATGATAATGCTGAAATTCAGAAACAATGGTTTGGAAGAACGGTTATTCATTCGGACAGAAGATTTACTTATGAAGAAGCTCAGGAACGTATCGAAAGCGGACAGGGAGATCTGGCAGAAGAAATTAATACACTTGATAAGTTAGCTAAAATTTTACGTCATGAACGTATCAGAAGAGGTGCTATTACTTTCGACAGAAGCGAAGTAAGGTTTAATCTTGATGAAAACAATGAGCCGGTGGGTGTTTATTTTAAAATAAGCAAAGATTCCAACCACCTGATTGAAGAATTTATGCTTTTGGCGAATAAAAAAGTATCAGAATTTGTATCTCTTTCAAGAAAAGGAGAGATTACCAACAATACATTTATTTACAGGGTTCACGATGATCCGGATCCGGCAAAATTAGAATCATTAAGAGATTTTGTAGCCACTTTCGGATATAAAATGAATCTTGCCAATACCAAAAAGGTAGCAGAATCTCTGAACAAACTTCTTCATGACGTTAAAGGAAAAGGGGAAGAAAATATGATTGAAACCCTTGCGATGAGAAGTATGAGCAAAGCCGTATATTCTACGGAACCTATTGGCCACTATGGTCTTGGTTTTGAATATTACAGCCACTTTACCTCTCCTATCCGCCGTTACCCGGATTTACTGGCACACCGTCTTCTTCAGCACTATCTGGATGGAGGGAAATCCCCAAACAGAGGTGAGCTTGAAGACAAAGCAAAACACTGCAGTGCCATGGAAAGACTGGCAGCAGATGCGGAAAGAGACTCTATCAAATTCATGCAGGTAAAATTCATGGAAAAACATCTGGGAGAAATTTTCAAAGGAGTGATTTCCGGAGTTGCGGAATTTGGTTTCTGGGTAGAAATTCCTGAAAACGGAGCTGAAGGCCTGATTAAGCTGAGAGATCTTGTAGATGATTCTTACATGTACGATGCAAAAACGCATGCCGTATACGGAGTAAGACACGGAAACAAATACCAGCTGGGTGACGAAGTTCAGATCAAAGTGGTAAAAGCCAATCTGATCCAGAAGCAGCTTGATTTCCAGATTGTGAAGTAAACAGAATAAATTTATGAAAATGCTGATTGTTATTAAACAATCAGCATTTTGTTTTTTGTATTAAAAAACTTTTGAATACACGCTCCCCTCCCATTTCATTAAAAATTTCACATTAAACTCTCCTTAAAATCCACTTGATCTATCACAACTTTATTGAATAATTAAATCATAAAGTATAACTTTGTATAAAACGGAATGAATTTTTATTCATTTTTAAACCCCACTTAATGCTAGAACTTGTACTATCTGCCATCATATTAGGATTTATGCTGAGCCTGGTTTTTATAGGACCAATTTTTTTCCTTCTCATTGAAACCAGCTTTTCCAGAGGCCCGAAGCATGCCCTTTCATTAGATCTTGGAGTGATTACTGCAGATTTATTATGCATTGTGGCTGCCTATTATGCCAGTACAGATATTGTAAGTTTAATAGATAAACATCCAGGGTTTTACAGAATCACCTCTATCCTAATTTTTATTTATGGAATTGTGATGCTGGTTACTAAAACAAAGATGCATTTGCCTGGCGAAGAAAGAATTATTGGCCAGAATTATATCAAAACATTTTTCAATGGCTTTTTCTTTAACCTTTTGAATGTAGGAGTGATTCTTTTCTGGCTGGTAACGGTAATTTCCGTAAGGAATCAATATCCGGACACCAGCAGTTTTATTTTATATATAGGCATAGTACTGGCCACTTACCTTTCCATAGATCTGGCCAAGATATTTCTTGCCAAGCAGTTTCATGATAAATTAACACAAAAACTGGCCAACCAGATCAGAAAAGTTGTTGGCTGCATTCTTATTATATTCAGTTTCTTTATTTTCCTGCAAAGTTTCAAAAAATTCAATCAGTTTGAAAAACAGCTTGAAGAAGCAGAGAAAAAAGAAGTAAAATATCAAAAAACAAAATGAAAAAAATGATCTTTCCTAAGTCTCTTAAAAAAGGAGACAAAATAGCTGTTATTTCCCCTGCCGGAGCGGTAGACGCCTCTCAACTGGAAAAGGGAATAGAAATGATTAAAAGTAGAGGTTTTGAACCCATTCCCGGGGAACATCTTTACACCAAATTTTCAAACGGATACAATTATGCCGGAACAGAAAAGGAAAGAGCAAAAGATATCAACTGGGCTTTAAATGATACAGAGATCAGAGCGGTATGGGCTTCCAGAGGAGGTTACGGATGCCAGCATCTCATTCAGCACCTGAAGTTGAAAAGCTTTACAGAAAACCCGAAATGGTACATTGGTTACTCCGACAATACCGTAATCCAAAGCTATCTGTTGAAAAAAGGTTTTGTTTCCATCCACGGACAGACCATTAAAACATCCAGTTTTGGAGTTACAGATGAAAGCTATGATCTTATTTTTGACATCCTGAAAGGTAAAAAGCCAAAATACAGCCTGGAATCTCATCAATTTAATAAAGTGGGGAATATTGAAGGAGAATTGGTTGGAGGTAATTTAGCCCTTATTTACGCCCTTTTAGGAACTAAATATTCTTTCGACTTTAAAGATAAGATCTTATTTATTGAAGATATCGGAGAAAACTTCTATGCACTGGACCGTATGATCATGAGTCTGGAGCTGGCTGGAGTTTTTAGTAAAATCAAAGGATTGATTGTTGGCGGCATGACCAATATGGGAGATGAAAAAGAAAATAAAAGCTATGAAGAAAGCTTTGATGAATTTGCCTACAAGCTGATTTCTGATAGAGTTTCAAAGTATAAATTCCCTGTAGTATTTGCATTCCCGAATGGTCATATTAAAGACAACAGACCTCTTTTAATTGGTGCAAATATTAAAATGAATATAGGTACTAAAGTAAAGATTGAGTTTTAAAAATGGATCGTATAATTCTTAAGTATTTCTATTCTCCTGGCTTCTATGGAGAATTTATATCTAAGGATTTATTAATTTCCAGAACGTTTGAAATCCAGCTTAAGTTTTTTTGGTATTTTGATCTTGGTTATTTTCCTGATAATGATGAGGAGAGACGCCAACAGAGGCGATTTACAACAATAAAAGATAAGTTACCGGAAGATCTGCAAAGAATACTTGAAAAGGTACTGCAATCCGATATAAAGTCAATTTTACCTGTAAGGATAGGAACAGACAAGGTTGAATATGCCACTTCTGTACATCCTCCAACAGAATATTATAAATTGGAAATTCAGAATCAGGAAAAGCACTTTGATATCCCCTATCGGTTTTCTGACATTTTAATCGAAGGAAAAGATGTAGAATTATTTTTTGATTTTCATGTTAAATTGAAATCATGGATTGATAAAGAATTTGAAATAGCGTCAGAAGGAAAAGCAGTTAAACTTAATAAAGAAAACAATGGCTCACCATAACGATTTTGGAAAAATAGCAGAAGATATGGCCGCTGATTATCTTAAGAAAAACGGCTATAAAATTCTGGTCAGAAACTTTCGTTTTCAGAAAGCAGAGATAGATATTATTGCTGAAAAAGATAACCTGATTATCATTGTAGAAGTGAAAGCCAGGTCTACCGATGCATTTATGCTGCCACAGGAAGCTGTCACCAAAACAAAAATAAAATCAATTGTTTCTGCAGCCAATCATTATCTCGAAGAATTCAATAAAGATAACGAAGTCAGGTTTGATATTATCTCCGTTCTTCCCGATGAAAATAAGCACTTAATTATTGACCATATCAAAGATGCTTTTCAAGCCTTTGATGCCAATTAATAAATCAATTTTATGAAAACAATATTAATCACCGGAGCCACTTCCGGAATAGGAAAAGCCACTGCAGAGCTTCTTGCAAAACAAGGAAACAGAATCATCATCTGTGGAAGAAGAAATGAAGTGCTGGAATCTGTGAAAGCTGAGCTTTCCCAATTTACCGAAATATTTAGTTTAAAGTTTGATGTAAGAAACCTGGAAGAAGTGGAAGAAGCCATTAATTCGCTTCCTGAAAACTGGAAAGACGTTGATGTTCTGATCAATAATGCAGGGAATGCCCACGGGTTAGACCCTCTTTCAGCGGGTAAAACGGATGACTGGGATTCTATGATTGACGGAAATGTAAAGGGACTGCTCTATGTTTCCAAAATGATCATCCCGGATATGAAAACTAAAAATTTAGGTCATATTGTAAATATCAGTTCAGTTGCAGCAAGGCAGACCTATGCCAATGGAGTAGTGTACTGTGCAACGAAGAAAGCAGTAGACGTTATATCCGAAGGTATGAGACTGGAACTTACTGAATTTGGTATTAAAGTAACCAATATTCAGCCGGGAGCAGTAGAGACAGATTTCTCTTTGGTAAGGTTCAAAGGAGACAGTGGGAAAGCTTCAACGGTATATGCAGGTTATGAACCGCTGAAAGCCGAAGATATTGCCGATGCCATCGCGTATTGCGTCAATGCACCCAAACACGTTACTATTTCAGATATGACCATCTATCCGAGCGCTCAGGCAGAGCCACGAACGATTTATAGAAAATAGTCCAAAATAATGGATTAAATTTGCAGAAAATTAAAAGCAATCTTGCCTGGCAAATGTTGCAGTTAGCTTAAAACAAAAAAATGAAAATTCTATATCTGGAAACCTCTTCCAAGAATTGCTCAGTAGCTGTATCAGACGATGAAAAATTACTGTGCGTATGCGAAGAAGTTTCTGAAAACTATAAGCAGTCTGAAAGTCTTCATACCTATGTGGAATGGGCATTGGAAGGAGCAGGACTTTCACTTAAAGATATCGAAGCTGTCTGCCTGGGTAAAGGACCGGGGTCCTACACAGGCTTAAGAATAGGAGCAGCTTCTGCAAAAGGATTTTGTTACGGTCTGAAAATTCCTTTGATAGCAGTAAATTCCCTTGAAAGCATGATAGAGCCTTTTTTAGGCCATAACTATGATTTTGTAGTACCGTTGATAGATGCAAGGAGAATGGAGGTTTATACAGCCGTTTATGACGGCCATACTGGAAAAGAGCTGTCACCGACCGAAGCTAAAATTCTGGACGAAACTTCTTTTGAAGAATTCAGAGGTAAAAGAGTAGTGTTCGTAGGGGATGGAGCTCAGAAAGCAAAAGAGATCCTGGATCTGCCTGATGCCGTTTTTGATGAAAATGTTTATCCGTCTTCCCAATATCTTATCAGAAAAGCTCTGGAGAAAATAGAAAATAAGGAGTTTGAAGATATGGCTTATTTTGAGCCTTTCTATCTCAAAGATTTCCATGGCGTAAAGAAAAAGAAAAGCGAAGAGTAAATCTTCGCTTTTTTATTTTATTGAATGCCTGGCGGCTTGCCAGACGGCGGTCTGTTATCACTGGATTTTTTGTCCTTTTGCATTGGTTGGGAAGGATTTGCCTTGGACGGTGGAGCAGCACCCATATTCTGAGGCTGCAGATCTGCATTTTCCAGCTTCTGAACTTTTCCTTCGTTCATTTGCGGAATACCGGTTCCGTTAGGGGAATTAGGCTGAGAAGGTCTGTTGCCGGTCTGCTGCGGTATTGTATTTCCTTTACTGTCTGTTGCCTGAAAGCTCAGATCGCTTTTCAGATAATTCAGCATTTCTTTCGCTCTTATCCCTTCCGGAGTTTTTGCATAATTCAGGGCAATTTGCTCAAGCTGCAGAATCATCACTTCTTTTCCACTGGATTTTCCTGCATTAAATGCATTGAGAAGATACAGTTTAGGTACCAGCGCATCTTTAGGAAACTTCTGAATAGTCTGGTCTATAATATCTTTACTTTCTGCAAATTTTTCAGACTCGAATAAAGCGTAGGCTCTTTTATATTCATTTTCAACTTCTTCTGTTGATTTTACGAAAGACTGGTTTTTTGGATTTCTGGCAAATTCAGCATACGAAGTGTATGGATAGTCCGTCAGCAAAATTTGTTTTGCTCTTTCGCTCGCCTGTGGATTTTTCTCATAATTCATGGCAAAGATCTCATACAGAGCCTGAAGCATTACTTTTTCTTCCGGCTTCACCTCTATAAGATCATACAGTGTTTTGGTAGCCAGGGGAGTGTTGGTAAAGTAATTCTGATACATAATTCCCAATCCTAAAGAAGCTGTATCTCTGTCTTTTTTTAACTGAGATAATTTACCCTGATCCGTAGGAATCTGCTCAATGTAGTAAGCTGGTTCAAAACGTCTCGGATTAGGCGCAGAAGTTACTCCCAGCGCTTCATTTTTCATATCTTCAATAGATGCCATTTTCTTAGAATAACGCCAGTTATCAGAAAGCGCACGGTCTCCCCATACCTGTTTAAACGTGGAGGTTCCTTTGCTCACTGTTCCGGTATTGCTGAAGTAAAATGACTTTGTTGTTACTCCAAAGTCCTCGAAAGCACTTGAAGAACCATTGGCAAAAATAGAGTTGGCGCTGTAATCCCCGGTATCGAATCCTTTGCTTCTTTCAGCACGTCTTCTTTCCTGTTCCTCTTTCTCTTCTTTAATCTTTAATTTCGCGATATATTTTGTAAAATAATCTGTTTTCTGCGTGTTATCCATCCTGGCCAGAG
Organism: Chryseobacterium culicis; assembly: GCF_900108365.1. Lineage (GTDB taxonomy): Bacteria > Bacteroidota > Bacteroidia > Flavobacteriales > Weeksellaceae > Chryseobacterium > Chryseobacterium culicis. Next base: position 607,225 of record NZ_FNWQ01000003.1, read on the forward strand.
AAAGAATACTGTCGTTCTTTTTGATCAGATAGTAATTTTTGGAAATCTTTTTGATGTATTCAGACTGGTCTTTTAATAAGATTTTGGAAGGCTCATAGGTCATTACGGCAAGCGCAGAATCATAATAGCTTCCTGCACCGATATAATCATTCTTTTCCAGATAGCTTTTTCCTATTTCATAATAGGCCAGTCCACGGATTTGAGGGTCAGAAACCTTTTCAAACAGAGATTTTCTGAAAAATTGCTGTGCTTCATCTTTTTTTCCGGCTTTGTTGGCCATTAAGCCTAAAGCATAGTAAAATTCATTTTTTCTGGATCCATAAGTTCCTTTCTTACTGATGCCTTCCAGATAATTTTTTGCTCCTGCATAATCGCCTTTACCATTAAATGTTTTGGCAATGGCAATTTGGGATTTAACTTCAAATTCAAAATCATTGGCGTATTTATAGGCAGCTGTGTAACTCTCTCTCGCTTTGTCGTTCTGCCCCAGATTTTCGAGAACCTGGCCTCTCAGATAGGCAATTCTGCTCTTCAGCTTTCTGTTGCCGTTCAGTTCGAAAGCATCATCAAGCTCTTTGGCTGCCTCTTCTTTTTTACCGGCATCAAGTAAAGATTCAGCATAATAAATACTGAGCAGTTTTTGATAGCTTTTATTGATGTCATCTCCTTTAAGCTTGGCAAAAGTTTCATGAGCTCTGTGATAATCTTTGATTTTATCATAAGCAAGCCCCTGATAAATTCTGGCCAAAGGAATTCTTTTGTCATCCTTCATGTGGGTGAAAACATAGTTGAGAGCATCCAGCGCTTCAAGAGATTTGCCACGGTAAATTCTTGCCTGGGCAAGGATCATGTAAGCATCAAAAATCGTCTTGTTTTTTTCTTCTCCATTTCTGGTTACGGAATATTTATTGATCGCTTTTAAAGCTTTTGCTTCTGCAATTTCAAGCGTTGTGGCTCCTTTGCCCTGTTCACCATCGGGTCTCCCGGTTCCTGAAGTTCCTCCATCCGGAGCTCCCGGAGGTCCTGAAGCACCTCTTCCGGAAGGTCTGTTAACTACTTCAGCCATTTTCATAGAATTTTCGGCAAAAGCCTCAGACTGCCCGAGGTCACTTCCCAAAGGCTGATCTTCATAGGTCAGGATAGGAATATAAGGGGCATAAAAATTGTCTTTATGTCCCTTATCTCTCGTCGTAAACTCACTGTTCAATGCATCTTTTGCATTAAAAAGAGTGTTGTAGTATGTGGAAAATCCTTTCAATAGTTTTGACCGCTGCTCCGGCTTTTTTGTTTTGGTAGCACAGGAAGCAACAAGACAGATGACTAAAAGGAATAATATATTCTTTTTCATTATTCAATATAACTCGCTAATCTGCTATTTATTATCAGCAGTTTGCTGATTTTGTAAAAATAATAAAATTTTATAATGAAAAATATTTATATTTCTTTCGGAAATATTTTATTTCCACTTTAAACAGACTCTCTAAAATTCAATAATTGATTACGACAGCGAGATTTCTTTCAATATTTTGTAAACCAGATGGGTCGGAAGTCCCATAATAGTATAAAAGCTCCCTTTCATATTGGTGATTTTTGCCATTCCCAACCATTCCTGAATACCATAGCTTCCTGCTTTATCAAAGGGCTTATAGTGTTGAATGTAATAGTTTATTTCCTCACCAGAAAGTTGATCCAGAGTAACATCTGCCACATCGGTTTCAGTAAAAACTTTATCGGCAGTCTTAATTGTAATTCCCGTATACACCTGATGAGTTCTACCAGAAAGGCTACTCAGCATATTCAATGCATCAGCTTCATCCTTAGGTTTTCCCAGGATCTGATCGTCCACAGCCACTACGGTATCTGCCGTCAAGAGAACTTCATCAGCCTCAAGGTTTCTGAAAGCAGAAGCTTTCAGATCTGAAAGATACGCTGCCACATCTTCTATTTTAATATGCTCCGGAATAATTTCCTCACAGTCTATTTTTACCACTTCAAATTCGAAGCCAAGGCTGGTTAGGAGCTCTTTTCTTCTTGGCGATTGGGATGCTAAAAGTAATTTCATAGCGTTATTATACAGATTGGGTGTTATCATCGTGCCAGTTTCCCTGAACTTTCATCACCTGCTCAATCACATCACGAACAGCTCCTGTACCTCCCTTTTTCGGGGAAATATAGTCGGAGATTCCTTTTACTTCAGGAACTGCATTTTCAGGACAGGCTGCAATAGCAGAACTTTCCATAATATGAATGTCCGGAAGATCATCTCCCATAGTCAGAATCTCTTCATTCTTAAGGTTATATTTCTTCTTAAAATCTTCAAAATCTTCAATCTTATTATGAGACTTCGGATAGTAATCCTGAATCCCCAGGTAATTGATTCTGTGTTTTACCATTTCGTCATTTCCACCTGTAATAACGCCGATGAGATAGTTGTTTTTTAAAGCTTTCACTACTGCATATCCGTCCAGAACATTCATTACCCTGCACATATTTCCGCCGGGTAGAAGGTAAACGCTTCCATCTGTGAAAACACCATCTACATCAAATACAAATGCTTTTATATCTTTTAATTTCTCTTTATAACTCATACATTTTCTGAATAGAATGATTCATTGTTTTATAAATTTCAAGACTTTCGTCTTCTAATAGCTGTTCATGCAGCTGCAAAATCCTTACGTCATTTCTTACGGCAGGACCGGTCTGTGCTTTTTTGGGTTCTATTTCATGAATTTTCTGGACCGTTTCATCAATCAGCGGTAAAAAATAATCAAACGGAATTTCCTGAGAATCCGAAATTTCTTTAGCCCTTGAAAAAAGATGATTCACAAAATTGCAGGCAAAAACGGCAGTTAAATGAATATACTTTCTTTTTTCATAAGTGCTTTCCATTACCTTTTCTGAAATCTGAGAAGCAAGAGCTAATAATAATTTCTGATCTTCTTCATGCTCAGCCTCTACAAAAAAAGGTATTTTTTCATATTCCAGTGCTTTGGATTTTGAAAAAGTCTGTAAAGGATAGAAACTGGACTTTCTGTAATCACCGGCAAGCGCTTCTTTTGCAAGTGATCCTGAAGTATGCGCTACCAGGCTGTCTTTTTTGGTGATGATTTTCGAAACTTCTTCTACAGAATTATCACTCACACAGATGATATAAAGATCAGCCTCTTCCAGATGATCTGTGGAATAGGGAATGTGCAATTCTTCAGAAATTTTACTTAATTCTTTTTCGTTCCTGCCAAAAATCTGGGCCAGGGGAATACTTTTCATCGTGAAAGCCTTTGCCATATGATAGGCAACATTTCCGGAACCGATTATTACAATTTGCATATAACAAATATAAGGTTTTAAGATGAGCCTGAAAAGAAGGATGATTCCAGAAATAGGATGCTTTAATATAGGCACGTTTCTTGCGTAACTGTCTCATATTATTTAAATTTTTAACTTGAAAATTGAATTTTTAATTTAACTTTCAGTTATTTTTGTAATCCAAAACAGTGAAAGCATCTTATGAAGATTAAGGACGCGGAAATTATTTCGTTGATGCAAAATCCACGGACCCAGGATAAGGGAGTCCGCGCCTTGATGGATGCCTATCAAAGCAGATTATACTGGCACATAAGAAGAATTATTGTGGACGGAGATCTTGCACAGGATACTTTGCAGGAAACTTTTATTAAAGCCTATCAGAATTTTCATCAGTTCAAAAATGATAGCCAGTTGTATACCTGGTTGTACAGAATCGCTACCAACGAAGCACTGCAGCAGGTAAATAAAATGAAGAAGATGCAGAAAACTGATGAAGATCCGGAGTATCATATGCAGAATCTGATTGCCGATAATACTGAAGGGGATGCAGAAGAGATACAGATTTTACTGCAGAATGCTATACAGAGCCTGCCCGAAAAGCAGAAACTGGTATTTATGATGAGGTATTATGATGATTTGCCCTACGAAGAAATATCAAAAATAGTAGATATGTCTGTAGGAACACTGAAAACAAATTATCATTATGCCAAACAGAAAATAGAAGAGTATATTAAAGAAAATTACGAAAGATAATTTTTTACCCAACAAAGATGAAAGAGTTCGACATAGAAAAATTAGAGCGTAAAAACATTTACACAGTTCCTGATAATATGTTTGAAAATATTCAGGAGAGCGTTTTGAATGATATAAAGACAAGTAAAAAAGCACCTGTCTTTAAGATGAACTGGATGTATGCCGCAGCAGCATCACTGGCTTTGATTTTTGGAGCTACTTATGTTTTTAATTCGGATAACCATTCTACGAAGCAAAAGCTGAGCTCCAAAACAGAATATATGGCCAGCAACGGAGAACCCAAAACAGAAAGTGAAGTGGCCTATGAAACTTTAAAATCTGATTTAACTTCTGTTGAAAATAATTATCAAACAGTTGAAAATCAAAACGGTAAAGATGTTTATGCGTCTCAAGCAGAAAAGGTAACTGAAAAAATATCAGAAGCCCCGAAACCTGCAAAAGCAGCTACCAAAAAAGAAGAAATACAAATGAATGAATATCTGGACTCGTTTTCTAATTCTGAAATTGCAGAATTAGCAAGTAATTCGACACAGGACGTTTATTTGGATATATATAATTAAAAGAAAGATGAAAAAGATATTATTTGCGTTTTTGATTATTTACGGCTTCGGCTTAAATGCCCAGAGGACAGATTATGACTGGAAGAAAATGGATCCTAAGCAAAGGAAAGAGGTCATCAATAATCTTTCTCCGGAAGAGAGAAGAGAGCTTCTGAAAAAATTCAGGAATAATATGATTATGGAAAACCTGAATGTAGATCCCGGTGATAAGGCCGAGTTTACTCAACTATATAATGAATATCTGGAAAGCCAGAAGCAAATAAAAAGCCAGTTCAATTCAAGTTTTGATCCTGAAACATTAAGTGATGAGGAAGCAAAAGCGAAATTACAGCAAAGTTTTGAAGTGGGACAAAAGCTGCTGGATAACAGAAAAAAATACGCAGAAAAAATGCAGCAGGTAATTCCCTGCCAAAAAGTTCTGAAGCTCTTTCAGTCTGAAAAAATGATGAAGGATAAAATGGATGAAAGACGACCACACGGACAAAATAGTGCTTCCGAACCTAAACAAAACCCATAATAGTTTATTTTTTTAATGTTGGACGGCTCTTACAGATCTTTCTGTGAGAGCCGTTTAATTTTGCTGTAAATTCCTATTTTTGTCAGAGTTAAAAAACATAAACCATGAGAAATATTCTTTTATTCTTACTGCTTTCAGTTTTTGCAGCAGCGCAGAAAATAGAGACCATTGACCTCTCAAAGTCTATTAAAGATGGCAAAAATTCTATCAAAAATCTTACAGTAATAGATCAGAGATCAAATCCGGAAATAGGAGCGGTTATGTACCATAAGGATGAGGTTAAGGTTGTTTTCGAAAATGGGGCCGGTAAAGACATAAAAGATTGGTTTTATAAGTACAATCCTGTAAGGGGAGATAAAGAGATGGTTTTTTTGCTCGAAAGTTTGAATGTTTCAGAAGACAGAAAAGAGAAGTATTCTGTCGGGAAGCTTGAATTGAAGGCAAGCACATTTATTAAGAAGGAAGATGGCTATCATTTTATTGGCAGAAAAGATACAGTAGCAACTGTTTCATCCCGTGAAACCCCTTATCTGGCTCAAAGTCTGGCGAGGAAAATAACTTTAGTTCTTACCGGGCTGTTTAAAGATTCCTACAGAGCAACACCCTGGGAATTGGGCATTTCAGAAAATGAGCTGCCTGACTATGCTTCTGTATTAAAAGAAAAACTCGGTATTCTGAAAGCGAACGAATTGAAAGACGGGGTTTACAAAGATTACTATAGTTTTTTTACTCACAATCCTGAACCAGGATTTACTGTACAGGAAAATGATAAAGGAGTCGTTACAAAAGCAGTAAAAGGGAATGAAAAAACAGGCATCAGACGTTTTTATGCCTTTGTTTATAAAGGGATAGCATACAAAAATATTCCCGTTGGCTACACTGAAATTTTTAAAGATGAAAATGGTGTATTTATTGAAGCAACCAAGGCGGAACTGTTTCCTCAAACGGCTGTAAACGGTATCTCTGTTGGTGTTGCTGCAGGAGGCCTGGTAGGAGGCGTTATTGGTGCGGTTATAGATGTCAGTCTATCCAATAAAAAAAAGAATACAATAGGCCCCAAAGTTTATATTGACCCATTTACCGGAAATTACTTGTTTCCGGAAGACTTTGGTAAAACGAAATAGTATTTGAGAATAAAACGGGCCAAAATGAGATTCCGTGCTGAGTTGTATCTGTGTTTCAGTTAAAAGAAAGAATTAACAATGAAAAATTCATTTGCATTTTCTTATCTTTGCAAATTACAAGATTCTTAAATGAAAAACATACGAAATTTTTGCATAATCGCTCATATCGACCACGGTAAAAGTACCCTGGCAGACCGTCTATTGGAGTATACGAATACCGTTACCCAACGAGAATTACAGTCTCAGACGCTGGATGATATGGATTTGGAGAAAGAACGCGGGATCACGATCAAGTCTCACGCCATCCAGATGGATTATGAGTATAAAGGAGAAAAATATATCTTAAACCTTATTGATACGCCGGGACACGTTGACTTTTCTTACGAGGTTTCCCGTTCTATAGCTGCCTGTGAAGGAGCGCTTCTTATTGTAGATGCTGCACAGAGTATTCAGGCTCAAACGATCAGCAACCTGTATCTTGCATTGGAAAATGATTTAACGATCATTCCGATTCTGAATAAAATTGACCTGCCTTCTGCAAACCCTGAAGAGGTAACCGATGAGATCATGAATCTGATCGGATGCGAATATGAAGATGTTTTAAGAGTTTCCGGAAAAACAGGAGAGGGAGTTCACCACCTTCTGGAGCAGATTGTAGAAAGAATTCCCGCACCGGTAGGAGATCCTGATGGTCCGCTTCAGGCTTTGATCTTTGACTCTGTTTACAACCCGTTCAGAGGAATTGAAGCATATTTCAAAGTAGTGAACGGAAGTATCACAAAAAATGAAAAGATCAAATTCTTTGCTACTGGAAAAGAATATGGTGCTGATGAAGTAGGTACCCTGAAACTGAAGCAGGTTCCAAAGAAAACTATTCAGTGTGGAGACGTAGGATATCTGGTTTCCGGGATTAAAGATGCCCGTGAAGTAAAAGTAGGAGATACCATCACTTCTTTTGAAAAGCCAGCTGATGGCCCTATTGACGGATTTGAGGAAGTGAAACCAATGGTATTTGCCGGTATTTATCCTATTGATTCTGAAGATTTTGAAGAATTAAGATTCTCTCTTGAAAAATTAAGACTGAATGATGCTTCTCTGGTTTTCGAGCCGGAAAGTTCTGCAGCACTTGGTTTTGGTTTCCGTTGCGGATTCCTGGGAATGCTTCACATGGAAATTGTTCAGGAACGTCTTGACAGAGAGTTCAATATGAACGTAATTACTACAGTACCAAACGTATCTTATTTTGGATACTCTAAAAAAGAACCGGAAGTTCCTATTCTGATTAACAACCCTTCTGAAATGATGGATCCTTCTATTATGGACAGAGTGGAAGAACCCTATATAAAGGCTTCTATTATTACTAAATCAGACTTCGTAGGGCCTGTAATGACCTTATGTATTGAAAAGAGAGGGGAAATTGTTAATCAAAGCTATCTGACATCAGAAAGAGTGGAGCTGGTTTTCAATATGCCGCTTGCTGAAGTCGTATTCGATTTCTACGACAGGCTAAAATCAATCTCCAAAGGATATGCCTCATTCGATTATCATCCAATCGGATTCAGAGCTTCCAAGCTGGTAAAAATGGACATCCTGATCAATGGGGATATGGTAGATGCATTATCTTCACTAATTCACGATTCTAATGCCTATTACATCGGTAAAAGAATGTGTGAGAAGCTTCGTGAGCTGATTCCGAGACAACAGTTTGATATTGCTGTTCAGGCTGCATTAGGAACAAAGGTGATCGCAAGAGAGACCATTAAGGCCTTAAGAAAAGACGTTACCGCAAAATGTTACGGAGGAGATATTTCCAGAAAACGTAAGCTATTGGAAAAGCAGAAAGAAGGTAAGAAAAAAATGAAGCAGATTGGTAGAGTAGAAGTACCGCAATCAGCATTTATGGCTGTACTGAAACTCAATGATTAATTTAATTCATTATAAAATAAAAACCGCTTCGAGAGAAGCGGTTTTTTTCTGATTTATTTTTTACGGGTATATTTTATTTCCATGGTTTTGTACTCTTTTCCCGTTTTTGAATCCGGGCCATACATTTCAAGCTTTTGAGTGTTATCATCCACAAACGTGAATACTTCTCTAAAATCACAATCTTTTCCGGGTCTTGAAGGATCTGTCATTTTTCCTTTGAATTCAACCGATTTTGTGGAAGCATTCCAGTCTCCTTCTCCATTCATGATTCCAGTCCCCATATTGTCGATCCAGGTACTTACAAACTTCTTTTTGGAGTTGTCATATCCTACAATGCTCATTCCTTCAAAAGGCATTCCCATAAAGTCACCTTTATGGTTCGTGATCTGATAACGCCCGCCAAACATCATTTTATTGGTCGCTTCAGATTTGCTCATCATAGGTTTTGCTCCGTTTTCCATCCACATGGTAGTTTCCCCGGTCCAGGTTCCGTCAGATTTTGCCAGCATTTTTTGCATTTCTCCCGGAGTTGAATATTCCATCCAGGCTTTCATGGCGGTCGCAGAATCTACAGGTTTCCATTCAGAACTGGCAGCGGTAGAATCTGTTTTATCAGAACCGGCAGCTGCTGCTGTTTTTCCTTTCTCGCAGGCTGTTAATAATAAAGCTGCCGGGAGAATGGTTAATAAATTTTTCATAATTGTTTAGTTTTAAGAATGTTACAATAATAGCTTAAAGATAATAACTTTTATTATAATGAAAATTATTTTTTAATACAGGCATAAATTGTAATTTTGTGTATTCGTAACGCAAATCAATTTATGGAGTCTCCAAAAAAATTACAGGATATAAAAGTGGCTGTAGATGCCGTTATTTTCGGATATTTTGACAAAAAAGATCTTCAGATCCTTCTGATTAAAAGAAATATTGAGCCTTTCAAAGGAGGATGGGCCCTTCCGGGAGGACTTGTTCTGGATGACGAAAGTATAGACGATGCTGTAAAAAGAGAACTTTATGAAGAAGCCGGCATAAAACCCGATTTTTTGGAACAGCTGTACACTTTTGGTAATCCTGGCCGAGATCCAAGAAACCGAGTGGTTTCAGTGGCTTATCTGGGGCTTGTGAACCCTTCTTACCATGAGCTGTTTGCTGATTCGGATGCAGAAGATGCACAATGGTTCAGCATCAATAAACTTCCTTCAGTGGCTTTCGATCATAAAACAATCATTGAAACGGCTTTAAAAAGGCTTCGCACGAAAATTCAATACCAGCCAATCGGATTTAATCTTCTTAATGAAGAATTCCCCTTTTCAGATCTTGAAAATCTCTACAAAACAATTGTAGGACAGGAGATTGACAGAAGAAACTTCCGTAAAAAAATTATGAGCTACGGACTGCTTAATGAGACGAATAACGTTAAGAAAGAAGGCAGCGGAAGGCCGGGAAAACTTTTTACATTCAACAAAGAAAAATATAAAGAGCTTGAAGAACAGGGCTTTTATTTTGAAATAAAATAGTTATATCTAAACACAAATTTCACGAGTGATTTGACACTAATTTTCACCAATATCCTGGAGCAAAAAATAACAGAATATATTCAATAGGAACGGGCTTTAGCCCGTTTTTTTATAGCCAAATTCCATCGGCTTTAGCCAAAATGTATCAAATTGGTGCCATTTGTGATCAAAATTTGTGTTATTCGTGTTTCTATAAATTAAATTTTTATCATTGATAATCAGTTTATTAAATTAATTAGTGTAAAATTAACGCAAATAAATTTGGTTCATAAAATGATAATCCTTTAAATTTGTGTCAAAATAACGCAATCATGAAATACACCCTACAAAATATTACAGAACGTTTCCAGAAAAAGAAAAGAATAAAGTTTCTCTTTTTCTGGGGACACACCGCAAAAGATATGGTTACCAAATCATGTTTCAGTCAATGGTTTCTGGGATGCTTTGAAGAAAACGGAGTTACTTATAAAACAGCAGAACATTATATGATGGCAGCAAAAGCCAGATTATTTAATGATCCTGAAACAGAAAAGGAAATCTTAAGTACAAATACTCCCAATCAGGCAAAGGCTCTGGGAAGAAAAGTAAAAAACTTTGATCCGAAAATCTGGGATAACCATAAATATCAAATTGTAACCAGGGGAAATCTTTTGAAATTCTCTCAAAACCAGAAATTTAAAGACTTTCTTTTGTCCACAGGAGATAAAATTCTCGTAGAGGCAAGTCCATATGATACAATCTGGGGAATCGGAATGCTGGAAACAGACAGCAGGGCAGAAAATCCATTACTGTGGAACGGACAAAATCTTTTAGGATTTGCTTTGATGGAAGTAAGAGATGAATTAAGAAAATAATACCATCGCTCTCAGAAAATAAAGGCATAACTGTACCCTGTCTAATTAGCGTAATATCAACACAAATAAAATATTGATCATGGAAGATGAATTAAAACCAAGATTTATCGAATCATTACAGAGAAATAATGATCAGATCAGAGAAGATAGAGCAAGGATCATCGGAGCAGATTCCGAACTGATCTACAGACGCAGAGTAGAAGATATCGAACTCAAAATTAAAAGACTCGAGCGTGAACAGGAAGGGCTTATAGATATCAGTCCTTTAGACAGAAACAGTCTGACTTTTGCGGATTTTAATCCTGAAGCATTCGTTCAGAAAGACATTGAATTATCATTAACAATCAGAAATCTGAATATTCAGCTCGAAGTAACCCAAAAGAGATTTGAATATTTATTTGGAAAAACATTATAGTCATGGGAAGTACAAGATACGATTTAGACGCTCGTTATGACAGAGCAAGCAAAGCAGGTTACGGAACAAAATCCGCAGGAGAAATTTTCACCCAGAATGCCAAAAGAATGGCTCACGAATCCATGAATCCTCACGGAATTTCTTTCAGAGAATCCAGAGATTCGGAAGTTCATCCTCATTCGGTTCCTATTATTTTAGGACTGGATGTTACCGGAAGTATGGGCCATATTCCCCACGAACTCATTAGAGAGGGATTACCAAAGCTAATGGGAGGAATTATTCAGGGAGGTGTTCCTGATCCAGCCTTATTATTCCTGGGAATCGGGGATCATGAATGTGATGGCTATCCGCTTCAGGTGGGGCAGTTCGAGTCTGGAGATGAAGAACTGGATATGTGGCTTACACGAACTTATATTGAATCCGGAGGCGGCGGTAATGCAGGAGAAAGCTACCTTTTAGCATGGTATTTTGCCGCATTCCACACCAGAACGGATGCCTTTGAAAAAAGAGGGCAAAAAGGATTGCTGTTTACCGTAGGTGATGAGCCCTGTCTAAAAACACTTTCTGCCTCTGCTATCAGAGAGATTATGGGAAAAGGGCAGCAGACGTATTCTCATTTTGAACTGCTGGAAGAAGCAAAGAAAAAATATGACGTCTACCACATCAGTGTTTTGCACTCCGACCAGGCATTGAGAGCAGACAGAGGCTGGAAAGAATTATTAGGAAAACACTGTATATCCATAGAAGACCACAGAGAAATTCCAAATCTTATTAAAGGGATTATTTGTGATACATTTAAAAATCAAAGTTTCGGAACAACAGGAACAGGTTTAGATCAGTTTCAAATGCTTTAGAAATCGGGAATTATCATCAGAAAATGTTGTGATTAAGAATTTTAAAAAACAGTAGGACATGAAAAAGGCGCAAATAGTAATAGGACTTGGTTTTGGTGACGAAGGAAAAGGAATCACCACAGATTTTCTGGCTTCTCAGAATCCGGAAGCTGTTGTAATCCGTTTTTCAGGAGGACAGCAGGCTGCTCATACCGTAATGATGGATGAAAGAAAACATGTACATTCCAGTTTTGCCAGCGGAGCACTTCGCGGTCTGCCTTCTTACTTTACCGAGCATTGTACTGTTCATCCTGTTTTTCTCCTGAATGAGAGGGAAGATCTAAAAACAAAAGATGGAAACACAGAACTGCATATTCATCCATTGGCTAAAGTGACAACTCCTTTTGATGTATGGCAAAACAGAACGAATGCCCGCAATCTTGAACATGGAACGTGTGGAAAAGGAGTAGGAGCCACGATGAAAAGAAACGAAAGTCCTTATAAACTATTTGCCATAGACCTCATAGCACCCAAAGAAATGCTGATGGAAAAGTTGAAAGGAATTGCCTATTACCATGGTTTTGCAGATGAAAATGAGATCACAGAACTTTTACAGCGTTATTTAGATGCTATTGAAGCCATTGACTGGAAAATAAATGATTATAACTACCTGGCTTCGTTTGATCATCTTATTTTCGAAGGAAGTCAGGGTATTTTACTCGATATGGACCATGGCGTTTTTCCCAATGTGACCTATGCGCATACCACTTCAAAAAATGCCTTCGAAATCTGTAAGCTTTTAAAGATTGAAGACATTGAAATGTATTATGTGACCAGAAGCTACTCAACCAGGCACGGAAACGGCTGGATGAGCAATGAAAAAGAAATGCATCTGAAAAATAATGAAGAGGAAACCTGTACATTTAATGAATATCAGAAGGAATTCAGAACCGGAGCAATAGATTACCAACTGCTGAATTATGCCTTAAAACTGGATGCAGCGTATGTATTTCCAACTAAAAAGAATCTTGTTGTAACCTGTCTGGATCAGATTGAAGAACATTTTAAGGTAGAAAACATTGATGTGGAATTTGACGCTGTTTACGGATCCTATTCTCCGTATTCAAAAGATTTTAAACAGATTTTTTAATTTCAAAAGAAGTAATCAGCCTGAGGATTAAAGCTTTAATTTTATATTTAATGATTGAAAATAATAACCATGAAAACAACAACATTATATAGACCAGTAGGAGAAAAAGAAATGATTCTAATCTTAGAAAGCGGATTTAAAGAATTTCCTCCCAGATTAGATTGGCAACCCATTTTTTATCCTGTTCTTAATGAAGAATATGCTTCAGAGATTGCAGAAAAATGGAATACAAGAGACGAAGCAGGAAACTATCTTGGTTTTGTAACTCAGTTTGACGTATTGGAAGAAGTGGCAAATCAATATCCTGCACAGAATGTAGGAGCCAGAAACCACAATGAATTATGGGTTCCTTCTGAGGATCTTAACAGCTTTAATAAGGCAATTGTAGGAGATATCAAAGTAATCAAAGTCTTTATAGGAGATGACTTTAAGAAGGGCGGAAGCGCTGAGGTGGAAGATTTGATGATCAACATAAAAAACTAACTATGACTAATAAAGGAATGGCAAAAGATACTTTGGATATCTTAGCTAAAAAATATTATATCAACGAACATAACGAAAAAATAAATATAGAAAACGAACTGGAAATCAGTAAAAAAGAAACCGTTCTTTTCACTCCGGAACAACTTTCTGAAATGAAAGAATCTCCAATGCCGGAAACAAGTTTTGAAACAAAAATTGAAACCTGGAAATGCAGTTCTTTAAAAGCAATTTTACAATTAGCTGAAGAAGAAAATCAGGAAAAGATCATGTGTCTGAACTTTGCATCAGCAAAAAATCCGGGCGGAGGATTTATCAATGGAGCAGAAGCACAGGAAGAAAGTCTGGCAAGAACTTCCGGACTGTATGAAAGCTTACTTCAGGCATGGGATTATTATACGATTCATCGGGCGATGGAATCCTGTTTTTATACAGACACCATGATTTACAGTCCTAAAGTTCCCGTTTTTAGAAAAGACAAGGGAGAATTACTTCCAAAGCCTGTTTTATGCAATTTCATTACGTCTCCGGCAGTCAATGCAGGAGTGGTAAAACGTCAGGAACCGGAAAAGGCACATGAAATTCTTGATGCAATGGATCTCAGGATGGATAAAATGCTTTCACTGGCTCTACAACAGGGAAATGAAGTTTTGATCTTAGGGGCTTGGGGATGCGGGGTTTTCAAAAATGATCCAGAAGATATTGCAGGATTATTCAGGAAGCATCTTCAGGGGAAGTATAAAAATAAATTTAAAAGAGTGGTTTTTGCAGTACTTACTAAGAAAGAAGAAATGCTGAAACCGTTTGAAGAAATACAATGAATCTTAAATTAAGAAGATATAAAGAACAATTACAAGACTGGCCTCAACAGGGATATCACATCATGGCTCAATATGATAATGAGAAAGTTATAGTGTATCAGTCTTACAGAAAAGAAATTGGAGAATTTGCTGTTAAAAACCAATTTTTTGGCGGAAGTTTCAGCTTTGAAAGAATGACCTGGATAAAACCTAATTTCCTTTGGATGATGTATCGTAGTGGCTGGGGAAGGAAAGAAGATCAGGAAAGTGTTTTAGCAATTCATTTGAAGAAAGAAACATTTATAAACTATTTGGAAAATGCGGTACTTTCTTCTTACAGTAAAAAGCTTGGAATTTCAAGAGATGAATGGCAGGATCAGATAAAACAATCATCAGTAAGACTGCAGTGGGATCCGGATCATGATACTTTTGGAAATAAACTGGAACGGAGAGCAATTCAGATTGGCTTGCGGAATAAATTTATTAAGACTTTTGCTAAGAATGATATTCTTTTCATTGAAAATATTTCTGATTTTGTGGCAGAACAATATCAGTTTGTATTGAACGATGATCTGGATAATCTGATTGTTCCTGAAGAAAAGCCATTATTATTTGATGACGAGGCTTTAAACACAAAACTCAATTTAAGATGAAAATTGAATTAATAAAAGGAGACATTACAAAAATCCAAGCTGATGCCATTGTCAATGCAGCCAACTCATCCTTACTTGGAGGCGGCGGTGTAGATGGAGCTATTCATAGAGCTGGAGGTCCTCAGATATTGGAAGAATGCAAAGCGATAAGAAACAGACAAGGAAAATGCAAAACGGGAGAAGCTGTAGTAACCAATGCAGGAAATCTACCTGCAAAATACGTTATTCATACCGTAGGTCCTGTTTGGAATGGCCATGAAGAAAAAGAATCAATGCTTCTGGCCAACTGTTATCGCAATTCTTTGAAATTAGCAGAAAGTCTTGGTGTAAAAACCATTGCTTTTCCTAATATTAGTACAGGAATTTATAGGTTTCCAAAAGAGCTGGCAGGAAAAATAGCAGCAGATGAGGTCAGAAAATTTCAATCAGAAATCATTGAGAAAGTTATTTTTGTCTGTTTTGATGATGAGAATGAAATGATTTACAATAAATTATTAGAGTAAACCAATGAAAAAACTAACCATATTAAGCGGCGCCGGAATAAGCGCCGAAAGCGGAATAAAAACGTTCAGAGACGGAGACGGTCTTTGGGAAAATCATAATGTAACAGATGTGGCAAGTCCGGAAGGATGGAGAAGAGACAGAGCTTTAGTTCTTGAATTTTACAACCAGAGAAGACGCCAGCTTCATGAAGTACAGCCGAACGAAGCACACCAATTGCTGGCAGAGCTGGAAAAATATTTTGAAGTTCAGATTGTTACCCAAAATATAGATGATCTTCACGAAAGAGCAGGATCTACCGATATTCTTCATATTCACGGAGAATTGTTCAAGTCATGTTCCTGTAACAATAAAAACCTGATTTATGAACAAAAAGAGGATATCAATATCGGAGACAAAGCAGAAGATGGAGCACAATTAAGACCATTTATCGTTTGGTTTGGAGAAGACGTTCCATTGTATCATACGGCGCGAGAAATCGTAAAAGAGGCGGACATTCTGCTGGTAATCGGAACCTCTTTGCAGGTATATCCTGCTGCCGGGCTGATTCATGATATTAAAGATGACTGTCTTCTCATCGTCATCAATCCTAATGAAACAGGATTCGGATACGGACAAAGAGCCGTAGTGATGAAAGAAACAGCCACACAAGGAATGAAATTATTGTTTGATAAATTAGTCAATTTAGCCTAATGGAAAACAAAGTAAAAGCTGGAATTATGGGCGTCTGTATTGGAGATGCGCTTGGAGTTCCGGTGGAATTCAGAAGCAGAGAACAACTTAAGCGTTCTCCTGTTACTAAGATGCGTGCTTTGGGAACCCATCACCAGCCTGTAGGCACATGGAGTGATGATGGTTCCTTGACGTTATGTCTTGCAGATAGTTTGTGTAACGGATATAACCTTGAAAATATAGCTCTGAAGTTTTTGCAGTGGTATAATGCAGAAATTTGGACTCCTCATGGGCGTGTTTTCGATATAGGAATTGCTACAAGACAAGCGATATATAAAGTCAGTAAAGGATATACTCCTCAATTATGCGGGGGAACAAGTGAGTTTGATAATGGTAACGGATCTTTAATGAGAATTTTACCATTATTATTCTACATTAAAAATTTTCCTATTGAAAAAAGGTTTGATAGAATTAAGGAGGTTTCTTCAATAACACACGGACATATTCGTTCAGTGATTGCATGTTTTATTTATTTGGAGCTTTTGTTGGAAATCTTAAATGGAGCAGAAAAGTTTGATGCGTATCATAAAATGCAACAAACAGTAAAGCATTTTTTAGACTTTAATCTTGTTTGTTCTCAATCAGAAATGGATAAATTTGAAAAAATTTTAAACAAAAATATATTTGAATTTGATGAGGAAAAAATAGGTTCAAGTGGATATGTTCTTCACAGCCTTGAGGCTTCTCTATGGTGTTTTCTCAATTCAGAAAGCTATTCTGAAGCAGTTTTAAAAGCAGTAAATCTGGGAGAAGATACCGATACAACAGGAGCCATCACCGGAGGTATTGCCGGAATTTATTATGGTTATGAAAACATTCCTAAAGAATGGATTGCTGAGCTGGTGAGGAAAGATGATATTGAAGAACTCTGTGAGAAATTGCATCAAAAATTAATGAACTAAAACACAAACCATGAACGAAATAGAAAAGAAAAAAATAAGTAAATTTTTAAGCCTGATTCTACGGCATCAGCCGGAAACAATCGGTCTGAAATTAGATGAAAACGGCTGGGCAGATGTAGAAGAGCTGAGAGCGAAATCAGCCAAAAGAAAAATATATTTTAGTCCCGAAGAATTAGATGAGGTAGTAGAAACCAACAATAAAAAGCGTTTTGCCTTTAATGAAGACAAAACCATGATCCGGGCAAGTCAGGGACATTCAATTGATATAGATCTGGCTCTGGAAGCAATACAGCCTCCTGAATATCTCTATCATGGAACTGCAGAATCTAATATTTCTTCGATTTTAGAAAAAGGAATTGAAAAAAGAACCCGTCAGCATGTACACTTAAGTGCTGATAAAGAGACAGCTACAAAGGTCGGAATGAGACACGGTAAACCAGTAATTCTCACCATCAGAACCGGAACAATGCATCAGGATGGTTTATCTTTCTACCAGTCTGCAAACGGAGTATGGCTGACAGATTTTGTAGATGCCAAATACATTTCGAAGTAAAAATGAGCAGAACACTAGTCATAGGAGACATTCACGGAGGATTTAAAGCCCTGCAGCAGGTTCTTGAAAGAGCAGGCGTGACAGAAAATGATCAGCTGATCTTTCTCGGAGATTACGTAGACGGATGGAGCGAGTCTTCACAAATCATACAGTTCTTAATCGAACTTTCCGAAAAACAAAAATGTATTTTCATCAAAGGAAATCATGATGCATGGTGCGAAGACTGGCTTTCATTAGGACAAAAACCTGATGTATGGCTTTTCAACGGAGGAACAAGTAGCATAGAAAGTTATGCTGATTATGCTCTTGAAGAGTTGGATAACCACCTCGAATTCTTTCAGAAGATGAGAAACTATTATATTGATGATCAGAACCGGCTGTTTATTCATGCCGGATATGCCTCCATGCACGGCCCTGAAAAAGAGGTGTACTCCAGCAATTACCGCTGGGACAGAACCCTCTGGGAAACTGCTGTGGCAATGGATAAAAAACTGGATAAAAATTCAGAATTATATCCCAAAAGGCTGCTTCTGTATAAAGAAATATTCATTGGACATACTCCAACGCTCGATATAGGAATTAAAACACCCGCCCATAAAGCCAATATCTGGAATATGGACACCGGAGCTGCCTATACCGGATCTTTATCCATCATGGATATTGACAGTAAGCAGTTCTGGCAAAGCGATCCGCTTCCTTCCCTGTACCCCAAGGAAAATGGAAGGAATTAAGTGAAACAGAACAATAATAGGTTTTTGTTATGAAGATAAATCAAACCACACAGATTTTCAATGTCTGTGTGGTTTCTATTTTAAAAATATTTTACCCCTCAGCATACGCTCATTTTTCGCAAAAGATGATTAATTTTAAAGTCCGAAAAATGACTTCAATGAAACTCAAATATCTTTTGTTCACCCTGAGTTCAACTTTGTTTTTGGCTCAAAAATCATTTCAGACCCCTTTTGAAAAAGGAAATGGAAACCAGACCGTTACCTACGATGAAATGAACAGCTACTATGAGAATTTAGCCAAAAACTTTAATACCATTCAATACCTTAAAAAAGGAGAAGATGATAATGGAAAGCCGATTTATGTTGTTATTTATAATCCATTCGCCGAAAAAGATCCTGAAAAATTAAGAAAAGATAAAGCCATTCTCTTCGTCAATAATGGGATTCATCCTGGAGAACCGGACGGAATTGATGCTACGATGATGCTGATGAGAGATCTTGCCACTAAAAAGATTAAAACGCCACAGAATTTTATTATTGCTGCTATTTCTGCGTATAATGTAAGTGGAATGCTCAACAGAGGTTCATATTCAAGAGCCAATCAAAATGGGCCGGAACAGTATGGTTTCAGAGGAAATGCCAGGAATTATGACCTAAACAGGGATTTTATCAAGGCAGATTCCAAAAATGCCCGAAGCTTTCAGGAAATCTACCAGTGGCTGAAGCCCGACGTTTTCATTGATAACCATGTAAGCAACGGAGCAGATTATCAATACACATTTACCTATATTTCTACCTTTAAAGAACGTTTGGGGAACATTCTCGGGAACTATTTTTACAATGACTATCAGGCTAAAAATCTTGAGGATATGAAGAAACTCGGGTACGAAAGTACTCCTTATGTCAATATTCACGGAGATGTTCCCGAAGTGGGATTTGCCTCATTTGAAGACTCTCCGCGGTATTCCACAGGGTATGCCTCTCTTTTCAACTCCTTAGGAACCGTTCCCGAAACCCATATGCTGAAACCTTATGACAAAAGGGTAGATGCTACTTATAAATATATGTTGGTCAATCTACAGAATCTGGATCAAGATTATCAGAAAATAAAGCAGCTTCGCATTGAAAATTTAAAACAATATCAGGCAGGAAAGCAATATGGTATCCGTTGGAAAATAGATTCCACAAAGTTTTCTACCATGGATTTTAAAGGATATGAAGGAAAATACAAACCCAGTGATGTTTCAGGCAAATCGAGGCTGTATTATGACAGAAACAAACCCTTTACAAAGAATATAAAACTGTTTACAACTGCTGTTCCTACAGGATATATTACCATTCCGAAGTATTATGTAATTCCACAGTCGCAGTACCGCGTGATTGAAGAATTTAAAAGAAATAAAATTCAGATGAAACCGATACAGAGAGACAGCACGATGGCGGTTGAATCTTATAAAATCAAAGACTTTAAAACCGTTAAAAACCCTTATGAAGGCCATTATCTGCATTTTGAAACAACGGTTGACGCTTCCCACAAGAATCTGACATTTACAGCTGGTGATTATCTTGTTCCTACGAATCAGCCAGGGGTTAAATATATTATAGAAACCCTTGAACCTGAAGCATTAGACTCATTTTTCAACTGGAATTTCTTTGACGGAATTCTGGCTCAGAAAGAATATTATTCCGCCTATATCTTCGAGGATACAGCCGCTGAACTTCTGAAAAGGGATAAAAAACTGAAAGAAGCTTTTGAAGCAGCAAAAGCATCGGATAAAAAGTTATCTGAAGACGGAGATGCACAGCTGGATTGGGTGTACAGGCATTCTCCTTATTTTGAAGAAAAAACATTCAGACAGTATCCGGTTTTCAGAGTGTTGTAAATAATTGATATTGAATAGATAAACTAAAAAAAGACGTTTCAAAATGAAACGTCTTTTTAATTATCTTGGTAAGCCTCTTTTCAAGGCCATTTCTGCTCTTTTAACGGCCATTTTCTCTTTCCAGTCCATATAGCTCTTTTTAAAGTTTGACTTCATAATGTCGTCAAATTTACGCTGTACCGTAAGATTCCAAAGAGAGTGTGCTTTTACCGCCCATGATTTGTCCCATGCTCTCAAAGAAATAGAGAAGCTTCCATCCAGATATTTCATCCAGTGCCACCATCCGGTCGGCATGAATAAAGTATCACCATGCTCAAGATAACATTCAATTCCTTCTACACCATCCAGTGCCGGGAATTTTGTGAAATCAGGATTTTCTATATCATAATCCTCCAGTGCATAAGTAGCATATGGAATCTGGTATAGCCTTTCCTTCCACTTGTAATCAAAAAGCAGAATATGCTTCCTTCCATTGAAGTGGGTATGGAAAATATGAGCCATGTCAATATCAAAGTGAAGGAACGTTACAGATCCCTTTCCGCCAAAGAACATGTTGGGATATTTATCCAGAAAACCTCCCATAAGATCTTTTGGAGAAATATAATCTTCCAGAAGCTTAGGGGCATATTTTATGGGGTCAAAAAGAAATATTCTGAGATCAGTGGGCTCACGCTGAATAAGATCTATATAGTCTCCAAACTTCATTTTTGCCGCCGCTGCATTGATGGGCGCAGAAGGATCTGCCTTTGAGCTGTCATATAGCGGAACCTCCACATCTCCTACAACCTCCTTCATATATTCCATCGTCCATTTCTGGTAAGCGGGCCAGTTTTTTGCCATATTCCTGATGACAACGGGCCTTCTTGGCTTCAGATATTTTTCGTAGAAATCTTCTTTCGAAATATCCTCTACAATATCTATAGGCTTTAAAATAATTCCCATTTTATAAATTTTATGTTACAAAATTATTAAATATATATTTATGTCACAGCGTTTAATTTTTTTTTAATCTATGATTCAAATCAGATTTTACTATCTGGTCTAAATAAGAATATTAATATTTTTTCTTTAGTTGAAAATTGTTGTTATTATACTCAATATGACAATGTTCGTCCGGATTACGTTACACAGTTTTTAAAAAGTAATTCATAGATACTTTTAAAGATTTTACAGGCCAACTATAGATTTTGAAAGAATTTGATGATCGGTATACTAATGGGCAGAGAACTGTAATTTGATCCGGAATAAAAAAGGATTTTAATAAAAATACAATCGTTAAAAAAATATCACTATGTTTGTAGTGATAAAGATTTAACCTTTATCTATAAAATTCATCTTTATAAAAAGTGTAACAAAAAGCGAGATTCATTAACTAATTGAGCAAATAATAAGTATGAAAAAAAATATTTCTTTATTTCTGATGCTGTTCTTTACTGTGTTTACTTATGCGCAGAAAACCGTTTCAGGAAAAATTACGGATGATGATGGAGTTGCTATACCAAGTGCAAGTGTGACCGTAGAAGAACCCGGTAAAGATGCGATTCTGGCATACGGAATTACCAATTCTAAAGGGGAATACAAAGTAACCTTCACTTCTGCAGAATCTAATGTAGATCTTAAAGTGAAAGCTTTCAACCAGAAACCCCTTACCAAGCAGATCAGCAATAGTGATCAGACCCTGAATTTCAAAATGCAGTCTGAAGCTACAGAAATCAAAGAAGTACAGCTGAAAACAAAAATGATTACCGCAAGAGGGGATACTATTTCTTACGACCTTAAAGCTTTCAACAGTAAAAACGACAGAACGCTGGCAGATGTAATGAAAAAAATTCCGGGAATTGAAGTAAATACGGACGGAACAATCCTTTATCAAGGCAATGCCATCAATAAATTCTATGTGAACGGAAAAGACCTTATGGAAGGAGGTTACGGAACCATCAACAACTCCCTTCCGAAAGATGCCGTACAGAAAGTAGAAGTTCTTGAAAATCACCAGCCGGTAAAAATCCTCCAGGATAAAGTACCTTCAGATCAGGCAGCCATCAATATCAAACTGAAAAACTCCGTTACCATGACAGGTAGAGGAGAAGTGGGAACAGGCTTCGGAGATCCATGGCTTTGGAATGTAAAACTGACCCCTATGTTTTTCGGGCAGAAAAGCCAGTGGGTAGTCAATTATAAAACCAATAATATGG
The DNA here is from genome assembly GCF_900108365.1 of Chryseobacterium culicis. Classification (GTDB taxonomy): domain Bacteria; phylum Bacteroidota; class Bacteroidia; order Flavobacteriales; family Weeksellaceae; genus Chryseobacterium; species Chryseobacterium culicis. The sequence goes on from NZ_FNWQ01000003.1 coordinate 629,610, forward strand.
GTGAGCAGGTGGAGAATGAAGGAAATATTCTGGCTTTTGGGAACAGGTATGAAGGCAAGAGAATCAATGCTTCTCAAAATGACTGGCTGAACGTAGAAAATGCAAGCACACCTAATCTTCCGGTAAAAAGATATTTGATGAATAATGTCCATTACTTATCAGCCAACTACCTTACCAATATTGATAAGAAAAAAGAATGGGAACTTAAAGCTAACGCAAACTATACTAATAATGCTGTAGATAGAGAATCTTATAGCCAAACTGATTATTTTGCAACATCTAATCAGCCCGCTTCAAGAGTTACTCAGAATATTTTCAATAACTTTTATACTGATAAAGCAAAAGGAGAATTGATTTTCACTAAAAATGCAAAGAAAGGATTCTTTAAAAATACCACAAGCTTCTCTCAATATTGGAATGCAGATCGTGGTATTGTAGATCGAACAGATGGAAACAGCAGCCGACATGGGGAGGAAGCAATAGAATCTCCTACTTCTTCATTTCAGAACTCATTAAGTACTATTATCCCATGGAAAGAGAAAATGGTAAATATTCAGTCTTATATTAATTATCAGACAGATAGACAGACATTAGAGGTTTCACCAGCTTCTTATTTGCAGATCCCGGGCTTCAATGCAACTGCGCCCACAGATATTGTAAGACAGAATATGAGACTTAAAACTTTCGAAGCCAATCATTCTGCTAATTTAGGTTTTTCAGCTAAAGGATGGACTTTTACTCCGGAAATAGGATTTAATTTTAAAACTACAGATCTGACCACAGACCTTTCAAATCTTCAAAATAGTAGTTTTCCAAGACCAAATGCAGCTTATAATAATGATTTGAAATACACTACAGCAACTCCATATGGAAGCGTAGGAGTAAATTATAAAAGTGAATCATGGATGATCTATGCCAATCTTCCAGTGAACTCAAACAATATTAAAGCTGAAGACCCATTAAGACTTGTTTCAAAATCAGTAAATAAAGTAACGTTTGAACCTAATATTTTTGCACAGTATTCATTTGCTTCATTCTGGAAAGCTTCATTAACAGGAAATATCAGTAATAATTTTGGGGAGGTAAACACAGCCTATTCAGGATTTTTAATGACTTCACCCAATGGTATCAATGCAATGGACGCTACCAACCCGATTCCTCAGAATAATACAAAATCTGGAGGAACACGAATAGAATATAGAAATCCTCTGAATAATTTGTTCTTTAATCTTAATTACAGGCTATCCGATGTTAAAAGAAACCTTATTTCTTCACCAGTAAGAAATGAAGCAGGATATACAACCGTGAAATATCTGGAACAGGATAATCACACAAAAAATAATGGATTTAGTGGAGAAGTAGGAAAGTATTTCCCAAAATTTAAAACAAATGCTTCAGTAAGCTATAGTAATAACACTTCAACATCAGATGCCTATCAGAATGATAAATCTTATGAAAGTAAAAACAACTCTCAATCAGTAGGATTTAAATTTAATAATACCTATTTCAGTTGGATGAGTGTGGATTATAATTTTACTATTTCAAGAACGCAACAAACCAATACAAGTGCAACACCTGAATTGAATAATGTAAACTCAAGAAATGGATTTAATCATAATTTAGGAGTGTTCTTCTATCCAATAGAAAATCATACCATCGGATTTAATTGGGACCAGGTAAACAGCAGCGCCGGAACTCAGAAATATAATAATGGATTCTATGATTTGTCTTATCAGTTCAGCTGGGCAAAGAAGAAGATAGATTTTGAATTGAAATGGATGAATATTGCGAACAAAAAAGTTTTTGAAACGTATGATATCAATGCACAAAGTATTTCTTACACAAGAATTCAGCTCCGCCCTAGCCAGGTCATGTTTACGGTAAAATTCAACTTTAAATAATATCAAAAACCAATCCATCCGGATTGGTTTTTTTTGAGATATAAGATGTAATAAAATTAAAAGCTTTGCTGGTCTGCTGAAGGCCCATAGCTTCCCGGCAAAGGAATATTGTTCAGTCTGTAATACACGCCCAGCTGAGCTCTGTGATGCGTAATCTGGTTGAGTGCATGACGGATTGCGCCGTATTTGCTCCAGCTTGCCAGTTCATGGCCGTCATTTTTAATCGTCCAGCTGGGATTCAGATCATCTTCTGTACTGCTATCAAGCGCTTTTTTACCTGCCTGATAGTCTCTTCCAGCTTGTTCATAAGATCCTCTCTGGTAGAAAGAACCGTAGGTTTATATTCGCCTTTGCCAAAATCCAGTTCGGAAGTATTTAAAATGGTGTTCGGCCATTCAAAAACTTCTACGAGATGGGTGGCAAGCGGCATCATTTTCATGCTTTTCTCATGAGGAGCGAAGTCGTTTTTTCCCTCAGGAAACAGTTCAATAAATTTTTTCGTGGTTTGGAATTCTCCCTCCAGTTCAGATTTTAATTGAGATAAGGTATCCATAATATTTTGTTTTTTAGAAACTTAAAGATAAGCGTTTTAAAAATCAAACTGTTTTAAGAGAATCATAATTTTTGGGAGGCTATCCGGTTTGCGGGAACAGGTTTTAGCTAAAAAATAAAATTTAAAAAAATTGTAACAAAAGATGACATGTGATTACTAATTATGTAAAACTTTGCTATAATGAAAAAATTACTTTCCATATTTCTTGTCACTCTTTTTGCATTTGCAGGAGCTCAGGAGTCAAAGGAAACAGCTAATCGTTTCTTTTATGAACTGACCTTTAAGCCGAAGAAAGATTCGGCAAAACTAGATAAGGTAATCACCATTCTTGATATTACAGATAAAAATAAATCTATTTATCAAGATTATACTGTAATAGCACAAGATTCTATTATGAAAGTAGAAATCGAAGCAATGCAAAAAGCAGGAATGATGAAAGATCTTTCAAAATCTCTTAAAACTCCGAAAATCTCAGCAAGAATATATAAGTTTTACCCAGGTATGAAAGTTCAATATGTGGATAAAATAGCAAATGGATTTACACCGAGTAATATTGGCTACAGTGAAGATCTAAAATTCAACTGGAATATTTTGTCTGATAAACAAAAGATAGGGGAATACAATGCTCAAAAAGCAACAACAGACTTTGGAGGAAGAACTTGGACAGCTTGGTTTAGTACAGATATTCCTTTTCAGGATGGACCGTACAAATTTTATGGTCTTCCGGGTTTAATTGTAAAAATTGAAGATGCTGATAAAAATTATTCGTGGATATTACAAGGAAATAAGAAGGTGAAGGATTATACAGAATTCTCCTATATTGAAAATTTAATGCATGCTTCCGGAGGAAAAGTAAATGAATTATCAAGAGAAAAATTTGAAAAGACATTTAATGATTTCAAGAAAGATCCATTTGCATCAGTAAGACCAATGATGACTCAAGAGATGATGTCTAAATCTATACCTGGAATGGATGGAACAATTGGAGATATGATGAAAAAACAAGAAAAGCAATATAAAGACTTTTATAATGCGAATGACAATCCAATAGAAAAAGAACAAGCTTCTGACAAAAAGAAAAAATAAGCATTCATATCAACTAAATTATATTTTGAATCAACCCAGGTACAGCAATGTATTTGGGTTGATTTCTTTTTTGTTAAAAATGTTCTTTTAATAACTGGAAAATATTGAAAATAAACGCTAATTTCAAATGATATTTTAGAATAAGCACTTGTTTTTAAAATTTAAATAACAAAAATTTGATTTTGGTATTTTTCATTATATGTTTGTTTTACAACAAATTAAAATATTATTATAATGAAAAAAATTATTTTTATGTTGTTATTAACAACATCTGCAATGTCATTTGCAAAAACGGAAGAGCCAAAAGTAAAAACAGAAGAAAGTAAAAGTAAAGTTGAGACTGTATTAGTTGCCAAAAAGAATTTTAGGGAAGAAAAATCAAAAATAAAAATAAAACAAGCGATGAATTTAGAGGGATGTTTGGCAGTTGCATTTACTATTACTCCTCTTGATCCCCCATCAGGAAATGCAATGATCGGTTACTGTCTAGAGACATATTCTAAATAATAAGATTTAAAATTATTATAAAACTAAAGAGGCTATTTCAATTGAGAAAAAGCCTCTTATTTTTTGGACGGAAACGTTATTTAGATTAAATTTAAATAGCGTATATTTGCAGGACTAAAAATTAGGCTTTGAAAGAGAAAGGATTACATAAATTAAGTGGATTCCCTAAAAATACAATGGGGAAGATATTGGGATATGATAACGACCATCTTAAAATGCCCAATAAAATTATTGAAATGGGGCTTCTTCCGGAGACCTCTTTCAGAATTTTGTATCAGGCGCCATTCAACGGGCCTATGTATGTGGAGTTTGGAGCAGAAAAAAGCCGTATTGCTCTTCGTGAGGAAGAAGGAGATTACATCATTGTTGAAGAATTGAATTAATGCAGGAAAACAAGAAAAAACAGATACTTTTAGTCGGAAATCCTAATGTAGGAAAGTCTACGGTTTTTAATACGCTTTGCAACAAAAAGCAGAAGACCGGAAACTATGCCGGCGTTACCGTTGCAAGCCACTCGGGCAACTATACTTATAAAAACGAAGAAGTAGAGGTTATTGACCTTCCGGGTTCTTACAGCGTATATCCGAGTTCGGAAGATGAAGCTATTTTCTCCAAATATCTTATTGATGAGCAGAAAAACTATGCAGGAGTTGTTTATATTCTTGAAGCATTAAGTTTAAAAAGAGGGTTGCTTCTGTTTCAGCAGATTCAGGATCTCGGCATTCCAATGATTCTGATTGTCAATCAGATCGACCAGGCAGAAAGAAGAGGAATCACCATAGATATTCAGAAATTTTCTGAAGCGTTAGGGATCAAAATCATTCAGACCAATGCCAAAGAGCAGATCGGGATAGATGAGGTAAGAGATGCCGTTTACAACAATGAGTTTGTAAAAACAAATACCCTTTCTTTTGAAACCCCTAACGAGCACAGAGATTTTATTCAGAAACTGGCAGCGCATAAAGGTTTCGATAACGAATATAAAGCATGGATGAGCCTTTCACTGGGAACAGATCTTGGAAGAATAAGCTCTGTCATGGAACAGTTAAACGAATCTGATACTAAAAGCCTGGTCCCTAAAAGATTACAGGTTCAGGAAACTGTCAGAAGATATCAGAACGTAGACAAAATACTGGCTGATGTCATTTCTAAAAAAGCGCAGTTCAAAGAATTATTAACCGAAAAACTGGATAAAGTTTTGGTTCATAAATTCTGGGGATATGTAGTGTTTTTAGTTATTCTTCTTGTGATTTTCCAAAGCGTTTTCTTCCTTGCAGAATATCCGATGAGCTGGATTGAAGAATCCTTCTCATGGCTGGCAGCATTCACCAGTGAACACCTTCCGGAAGGGCCAGTTAATTCTCTTATTTCGAACGGAATTGTTCCGGGAATAGGAGGAATTGTCGTTTTTGCTCCACAAATCGGAATCCTGCTGTATTTTCTTTATCTGCTGGAAGATTCAGGATATATGGCAAGGGTTGTATTCCTGATGGACAGATTACTGCGTCCGTTCGGGCTTAACGGAAAAAGTATTGTTCCGCTGGTATCGGGAACTGCATGCGCTATTCCCGCGGTAATCTCTACAAGAAATATTGAAAATGTAAAAGAAAGATTACTGACCATACTGGTGACACCGTTCATGACATGTTCTGCGAGACTTCCGGTATACAGCATTATTATCGGACTCATTATTTCAGAAGGAACATTTTTAGGAATAAAATATAAGGCACTGGTGCTGATGGGAATGTACCTTCTTGGCTTCCTAGTTGCTTTATTCTCAGCAGCAATCCTTAAAAGATTTATTAAAAGCAAAGGGAAAACCTACCTGGTAATGGATCTTCCTGCCTATAAAAAGCCGCTTTTCGGATATGACTTTAAAATGGTTTTAGGAAAAGTATGGGACTTCATTACCGGAGCCGGAAAAATTATTTTCATAGTAAGTATCATCATCTGGTTCCTGAGCTATTTCGGGCCAAGCCAGAAAGCAGATCAGTTTGTGGCAACAGATGTTCATCTGGATCACTCTTACCTTGCCAAAATGGGAAAAGGAATAGAGCCTGTAATCGCTCCTCTTGGTTACGACTGGAAAATGGGTGTGGGAATCCTTACAAGTTTCGTAGCGAGAGAAGTTTTCGTGGGAACAATGTCAACACTTTACAGCCTGGAAGATGATGCTCCTGAAGTAAAAGTAATTGATAAAATGAGAAGAGATGTAAAACCCAACGGAGAAAAGGTCTTCAGCTTTGCGACGGGAATCTCGGTTCTTCTTTTCTATGCATTTGCAATGCAGTGTGTTTCTACACTTGCAGTAGTCTACAGAGAAACCAAAAGCTGGAAATGGACCGGCTTTCAGGTGGTCATGATGACAGGTTTGGCATATTTTGTGTCGATGATAGTATATCAGATTTTAAAGTAATGGATTCATCATTAATCATTCAGTACGTACTTATTGCATTAATTGTAGCATTTGCATGTTACTCATTATTTAAAGTACTTAAAAAGAATTTTGCACCTAAGAAATTCAGCTCCAAAAGAACCGGCTGCGACAAAGACTGCGGCTGCTCATGATCTCGTATTCATCGGATAATTGAAAAAAATGTAGTAATTTCATTTTCCTAATGTAAATTATTCGATTTGAATTTGTTAAAAGCAGGGCTACTTGCATTTTCTTTATTAGTCATTCAGGTAAAAGCACAGTCAGATACCGCAAATACCAAGTCTTATGCAGACCAGGTAATGATTCGTGTAAATCTCGATACCAATATTGAGAGCTATGTCTTTACAGCAGGAGAAGGTAAAAATGCCAGCGAAACCGTATTCTCCATCAACAATAAAACAAAAACTTCCCTTTCAGTTGATTATAGAATCATCAGTGCTACATTGTCATTTGCCCCCAGGTTTTTAGAAGGAAATAATGATGACAATATGAAAGGAAAAAGCTCCTACACCGATTTCAGCTTCAGATTCTTTCCCGGCAGGATAATTCAAAATCTATATTATAAAAATGTAAAAGGATTTTACGTAGAAAATATGAAAGACCTTTCTCCCGATTGGCAGGAAGGCAGAGATCCTTACATTCAGTTTCCGGATTTAAGAGTGCAGACCTTTGGTGGATCTACCTCCTACATTTTAAACAAAAACTTTTCAGCAAAAGCAATCTACACGCAGGGAGAATGGCAGAAGAAAAGCAGTGGAAGCTGGGTTCCTTTTGTAGATTATGACCTTACCATTTTCAGAAATACAATTGATGGCGTAAAAGACAAGGAGGTCCAATACAATATCGGAGGAAACATTGGATATTTCTACAATTGGGTCATTGGATCAAAAGTAAATATTTCACCCTATCTGGCGGTAGGTATAGGAGGAAAGTTCTCCAGCTACCGGGATTATCAGAATGAAGGAATAAAAGAAAATGCACAGTATGCTACCATAAGAATGCAGGGAGGTCTGCACGTAGGCTTTAATACAGACCGCTTTCTGTTCGGAGGTAAAATGAACTTTAATGCCAATGGCTACGATCAGAAAAATAACCAGACTGTGGAGAATAATAACCTCTACGGACTTCTGTACATTGGGTATCGTTTTGCACCACCGAAAGTTGTAAAAAATACATATGATAAAATTCAAAAAAAGATTCCTATTCTATAAGTTGAAAGGTCTTTTAAGTATCTTTGCTCTGGAAAACTTAGAAAAACTATAAATTAAAAACATAATGTCGTTAATAAAATCTATTTCCGGAATTCGCGGAACCATTGGTGGAAAAGTAAATGATAACTTAACACCGCTGGATGTGGTAAAATTTGCGTCCGCGTTTGGAACCTGGCTTCAGAATAATAAAAATAAAAAAGACCTTACCCTTATCATCGGAAGAGATGCCAGAATTTCTGGACAAATGGTTTCTTCCCTGGTAACAGCTACCTTGCAGGGATTAGGCATCAACGTAGTAGATCTCGGACTTTCTACAACCCCCACGGTTGAAGTAATGGTTCCCGAGCTGAATGCAGACGGTGGAATCATCCTTACCGCTTCCCACAACCCAAAACAATGGAATGCCCTTAAGCTATTAAACGAAAAAGGAGAGTTCATCAGCGGAGAAAATGGGGCAGAAGTACTGGCCCTGGCAGAAAGCGAAGACTTTAACTATGCAGAAGTGGATGATCTCGGACAATACGAAACAAGAGATGATGCTTTTGATATCCATATTCAGCAGATCCTGGATCTCCCAATGGTAGATGTGGAAGCGATCAAAGCGAAGAAGTTTAAAGTAGTGCTGGATGCGGTAAATTCTACAGGAGGAATTGCTATTCCGATGCTTTTGGGTAAATTAGGCTGTGAAACTATTAAGTTATACTGTGAACCTACAGGTCATTTCCCTCACAACCCTGAACCGCTGAAAGAACATTTAGGAGATATCTGCGAATTGGTGAAGAAAGAAAAAGCTGATTTGGGAGTAGTCGTAGATCCGGACGTAGACAGATTAGCTCTTATTGATGAAAAAGGAGAAATGTTTGGAGAAGAGTATACATTGGTAGCCGTTGCAGATTACCTGCTGAAAAACAAAAATGGTGCTGCGATTTCTAACCTTTCCTCAAGCCGGGCCCTCAGAGATGTAGCACATACCCATAATTCAGAATACTTTGCAAGTGCTGTAGGTGAAGTAAACGTAGTGACTCTGATGAAAGAGAAAAATGCGGTAATCGGAGGAGAAGGAAACGGAGGAATTATCTACCCTGAGCTGCATTACGGAAGAGACTCTTTGGTAGGAGTAGCTTTGTTTTTAACACATTTAGCCAAAGAAAACAAAACGGTTTCAGAATTAAGAGCCGGATATCCAAGCTATTTCATGGGTAAAAAGAAAATAGAACTGACCCCGGAGATTGATGTAGATGCTATTTTAAGCAAAATGGAGCAGGAATATCAGAATGAAGAAGTTTCTACGGTAGATGGTGTTAAAATAGACTTTGAAAACAACTGGGTCCACCTTAGAAAATCCAATACAGAGCCGATTATCAGAATTTATACGGAAGCCAAATCCCAGGAAGAAGCAGATCAGCTTGGAGATGATATCATTGCTAAAATCAAGAGTTTAATTTAAAAAATACAGGAAGAACGGACAATGAGTCCGTTCTTTTTTATATCAGGAATGTTTGAACATATCAAAAACAGGTTTCCTTTCCCCAAAGAAAAATGGAGAAAATTTCTGGGCAGTTTTGAACGCATGGAAGTTCCTGCCAAAACCTTACTGTTGAAAGAAGGTGAGATTTCCTGTAACGCTTATTACCTGGAAAAAGGTATTGTAAGAGCCTGGTATAATAATGACGGGAAAGATGTCACATTCCAGTTTTTCCTGGAAAATACGATGTTCTCTTCCCTGGAAAGTTTTAAAAAAGGACTGCCCAGTATGGTTTCCTTTGAAACTATAGAACCTTGTATCCTGTACAGAATCAGCAAGCCTGATGTGGAATCTTTTCTGGAAGACGTCTATCAGAATCCTGAGCTCAGAAACCTCTTTATGGACGCACTTTTTGAAAGGGTTTTCGATTATATGAAACATTTCTTCTCATTCATTAAAGATACACCGCAGCAACGCTATCTGAATCTTACCAAAGAAAAGCCGGAGATCATCAAACGGGTTTCGCAGCATTATATTGCGTCTTATCTCGGGATCACGACCGTACATCTCAGCCGAATCAAGAGCAAAATATTGAAAGAGAGGCTGGAATAGGAAGGAAGATGGATGTTAGAAGCAGGAGGTTTAAAAAGAAAGCGCACCAATTCTGCCTCATTTAAAAGTAGTGCCACAAGAATACTAGGTATTGTTGAATACGATCGCAAAAACCTTCCACTCAGCAATGATCGTTCATTGCTAAAACGAGTGCCCTTGCGAACAAAGAATAATCAAAATATTCTTTTCCCTGTTGATCACCGCGTTTTTAACTCTATTATCGGGGTTACAAACTTCCAGCTCCTTCCCTAAACTGATAACAAATGTTATCGCTCTGCAGTATTCATCCCACCTAATTTTGTATAAAAATTAAAAGAATGAAAGCAGCAGTGGTATTTGAAAAAGGAAGTATACCTCAATACACAGATTTTCCGGACCCTGAAATACAGGAAAATGAGATTTTAGTTTCAGTAAAAGCAGCCTCTATTAAAAATCTGGATAGAGCCAGAGCAGGTGGAAACCATTATTCAACAGAACATCAGGAACATCAGCCAGCCGTTATTGGCACGGATGGAGCAGGATATCTGGAAAATGGAGATAAAGTCTACTTTTTCAGCAAAAAAGGAACAGTTGCTGAAAAAGCTGCAGCAGATAAGAAAATGATTATTCCAATTCCTGAAGGGCTTGATTTTTCTTTAGCTGCCGGATTACCCAATGCCGTTATGGGTTCAGCAATGGCACTGAAGTTCAAGGCAGGAATACAAAAAGGGAATACAGTTCTCATTAACGGAGCAACAGGAATTACAGGCAGAATTGCCGTTCAGGTTGCCAGATTATACGGAGCCCAAAAAATTATTGTTACTGGTAGAAATGAAGAATCGCTGCAGTCTTTGCGCGAACTGGGTGCCGATGAGGTGATTTCTCTCAAAATGGATGATCATGATTTTAAGCAAAAAATAAAAGAAATTCACAAAGAAACTCCTATCGATATTGTTTTGGATTATATCTGGGGGCATTCTGTGGAAATGATTTTGTCTGCATTTAAAGGAGACGGAAATTTTTCCCACAAAACAAAACTGATTAATGTAGGAGGAATGAGCGGCGATGCCATCCAACTGTCTTCACAGATTCTCCGCGGAACGGATATTCAGATTTCAGGATCTGGACTGGGAAGCTGGTCTAAAGCAGAATTTGCCCTTCTCTTTTCAGAAATTATTCCGGAAATGTTCCGTGCGGCTGTTGAAGGAAAAATAAAAATGGAAACCCAGGATGTTGATATTAAAAATATCGAAACTATATGGAATGCTGAGATACAAAGCGGAAAACGCCTTGTGATAAGAATTTAACCCCAATTTCCGTTTTTTTATCCACAATCCTTTTATCGGTTTTCTTTTTTTACTATTTTTATAATAGAAATTAATGAAATGGAAAATTCAAAAAAAAGTTGCAACTTTGCATAAATATTTGAATATCAGTTTCAGATGTATTATTAACTAAACGTTTGCCGAGGTTTGTAAGTAAATTCAGACATCAGGCCGACAAAGAGGACACTATTGGAAGAGTATTTTGGAAATGAACTTGTAAAGAAGTTCGAGGAAATGATGGAAAACAATGACGAATTCTACTTCGATACCGAAGAGTTAGAAGACATCATCGTTTATTATTTGGAGCTGGGGGACTTTAATTACGCTGACATGGCTGTTAATTATGGACTGAAGCTTCATCCTAATTCGTTGGATATTAAGATCAAAAGACTTGAAATCCTTCTGGAATGGGAAGAGTATAATGCTGCGAAAGAACTTATTGACGAGTTGAAGGGTGCTTCTATGGAGCACACAGACTTTTTGGTTTGTTACGCCAAGTATTATTCGAACCTAGGAAATCCCAGAAAATCCATTGAAATCTGCAAAAAAGCTTTGACATTAGAGGAAGAAGAAAACTTTCTCCACAACTTTATTGCGGATGAATATGTGAATCTCGGAGATCCTTTTAACGCTCTTAAACATTACAGAAAAGCACTGAAAGAAGATCCTACGGATGATTATTCGCTGGAAAATGCAATGGTGTGCTTCAGTGACCTGAATAAGAGTGAGGAGGCGATTGCCTTTCTTAATGAATATTTAGATGAATTCCCTTATTCCGAAACCGCTTGGTTTGAGTACGGACAATTCTATTTCAACAGAAAAAATTATGATGAAGCCATAAGAGGTTATGATTATCTGTTAGCAATTAACTCAAACTCTGTGGGAGTTTATGCTAATAAATCAGCTTGTTATGAAGCTTTGGGACAATACCAGAAGGCTATCGAGACTTATGAAGAAATGCTTGAGCTTGAATACACAAAAGCATTTACTTTTTATAAGATCGGATTGTGCAACAAGGCATTGAAACAGCCTATATTAGCTTTAAACGCATTCCAGAAATCATTGAGAGAAGACCCTCAGTTTTATCTTGCCATGATGGAACAGTCTTATCTTTACGAAGAAATGGGCGGAATGTCTGAAGCGCTGCACTATGCCAAAGAAGCTACCCAGCTGAATGAAAACAATCTTGACTATCAAAAAAGACTGGCATTTTTGTTTATAGATTCCGGAAAGTTTGAAGAAAGTCTTTCCTGTCTTAAAAAGCTGGTGGATGCAGAGCCCTCAAGGTTCTATAACTGGTATGCTTATTCAGAAGTTTTGATGTTGGTAGGAGAGTATGAAGATGCGGTTACCGTGTTGAACAGAGCCATCAAAAAACATCACAGAGCTGAGCTTTTTTATCAGCTGAGCAATTGCTATTACAATCTGAAAGATCAGGATAAAGGAATGGAATCACTTCAGAAGGCATTAGAACTTGACCCGTCATTAGCAAAAGATATGCAGAAAAAATATCCTTTCATTAAAGATGAGGTGAAAAAAGTAAAAGCCAGTAAAGTGAAGAAAAAGAACTAGAATAATCTTAAATAAGAAAAAACCTGCTGAAATGCAGGTTTTTTTATTGAAAATTGTATTCATAAATAAATTTATCGGGAGCACTGCTGGTTGGGTTTCCACTGGCATCCAGTGTTTGCCTGTCCTCTACTGATGGGTAGCCGGCACTATTAAATGTAGTGGTGTATTTGTGGGCACTCATTCCGCTTCCTGTTCCTCCTCCAGCTGTCGTATTGGTGAATTCACCTTTATAACTGCTTAATGAATTCTTTATATTTGAAAACAGCATGCTTACCCCGTCACTGCTTTCATTTCCATTGAATATGATTTTATCAAAACCTTTTACATTTTTGAACGGATAATTTTTATCCGTATAGGTATAAGTTTCTTTTTCAGTATAGTTAACGGTGTTTCCATTGACCGTTCCTGTTCCTGAACCTACATTGCTCACCATGTTTCCGTTGTTGTAGGTAAATACACTGTTGATGGTAGAAGATCCTGCAGTTCCGGAATTCGTTTGCCTTTTTACGCTGATTTCCGTATTGCTTGTGTAGGTATAACTGAATGCAACTGTATTCTGTACTGTGCCGGCAGTGGAATATTCCTTTGTAACGGCTGTTGTCATACGGCCGTTATGGTATGCATATTCAACAGTGCTTTCAAGAACATTATTTTCGTAATTTTTAATACCGGTAACGTAATCATCAGTATAGGTGAACTCAATTCTCTGTCCATGATTAATATTGTTAATCATACTGATGATTTTAGTTCCGTTGTAATTGATCTTCATGACAATACCATCCTTTGTCATTTTTGTAGGAAGAATAACGTTTTGAGCAGATGGATCACTGTTGTCAAAAGGAGTGTCATCAGAACTGTAGCATGAAACTGCAGATAAGGCTAAAATACCAAAAAGTAAAGTTTTTTTCATAGTTATAAGTTAAATCATCCAAATATAATTTAATTTATAATATGATTTTATTTTTTCGGATGGGTTCTTAAAAATATGAGACCGCCAATAATAATTCCTGCTCCGATAAACTGTAAATAGGTCAGTTTTTCACCATCTATAATTCCCCAGATAATGGCAACAATAGGCATTATTAAAGTAACCGTAGAAGCAAAAAGAGGAGAGGAAACCTTTAGTAAACGGTAATTCATCGTCATCGCAAGGCCGGTTCCGAAAACGGATAAAAGGCTTACAAATAGTAGTCCCATGAGATTATCCCTGGAAAAGCTGAATTCTGAAAAGAATCCTGTACTGGTCAGCGCTATGATGGACGGAAATAATAACACAAATGAAAACACAAAAGCAGAGAGAATGGTAGATGAAACTTCCATAAGCTTAGATTTTACGGTGGTTGTACTCATTGCATAGCATAAAGTGGCCAATAACAGCAATAGAATCGGAATCATTTTCAGTTCTCCGCTGTCACCTCCTCCGAAAGCAAGAATACAGACTCCTGTAAAGCTTATTAACGTTCCTATAATCTGTTTTCTGGTGGTTTCAAATTTCCATACCAAAGCACCTACAATAATCACGAAAATAGGCATCATTGAGTTGATAATTCCTGCAATGCTGCTGCTTACTTCAGTTTCTGCAATAGGAAAGAGGAACATTGGGATGAAATTTCCTGTAAAAGCAGCCAGAATTAACCATTTCAGATGTTTTTTAGGAAAAAGCTTATAATTGGAAATTGCCACCGGAAGCAAGATAATCCCGGCAATAAGAACTCGTAAAGAGCCTACCTGATACGGATTAAAATGTTCCAGAGACTTTTTAATTAAAATAAAGGATGACCCCCAGATAATACTCAGTACAATCAGAAGAACCCATTTTTCTTTATCTGCGTTCATTGTTTTCGTGTAAGATTTTTAGAAATTCTTTTTTAGGAACCATTTTCGCTCCCAGGCTTTCAAGATGGTCGGTATGAGATTGACAGTCAATGAGTTCGATATTGTCTTTATTACTTTCCACAAAATGGATAAATCCCGCTTTGGAAGCATTGCTCACTTTGGCAAACATGCTTTCTCCACAAAATACATTCCCAATCTGTAACCCATAAAAACCTCCTACAAGTTTTCCATCCTGCCAAACTTCAATGCTCTTAGCCAGGCCATATTGGTGAAGCTGGATAAAAGATTCCATCAGTTCATCAGAAAGCCATGTTCCCATCTGTCCTTTTCTGTTAGTCTGCTGGCAGTTTCTGATCACTTCCCTGAAATTTTGATTCTCTGAAAAAGTAAAAACATTTTTGTTGAGTATCTTTCTCATTGATTTTGAAACCTTTAATTCTTCCGGAACCAGCACAAATCTTGGATCCGGACACCACCAGAGAATTTCTTCTCCGGGATTGGACCAGGGAAAAATGCCCAGTTGATAGGCAAACCAAATACGCTCTACAGACAGGTCGCCTCCAAAAGCAACGATTCCCTCGTGGCCCTCGTACAGTTCGGGGTCAGGAAATGAAATTTCGTTTTCGTCTAATTGAACCATTTTTTTAGAAAAAAAATCCCACTTCAAAAAGCAGGATTTATATTTGATCTATTATTCTTTAATTAAAAAGGTAAATCATCATCGTCGTCTCCGGCAAACGGATTTTCGTTAGAAACAGGAGATGCTGACTGCTGAGGCATAGCCTGAGTAGGTTCTGAAGCATTTTCAGAAACTTTCTCTACTCTCCATCCCGTAATAGAGTTGAAGTATTTCGTTTCACCCTGAGGAGAAACCCATTCTCTACCTCTGATGTTGATTCCTACCTTTACGTTTTCTCCTTCTTTAAGGTTATCTAATAAACTGATTTTATCAGACAAAAATTCTATGTTTATCGGCTGTGGATACTGTTCCTGGGTCAAAATAACCATTTCTCTTTTTTGAAACCCGCTCGCAAATGTTTGAGCATCAAAAAGTTTCTTTACCGTTCCTTGTAATTCCATATCGTAAATATTAACGATGTAAAAGTAAGAAAATGAAATGTAATAAAAGGTGCCGGGAAAAAAAAATGTGGAAATTTTAATTTTTTTTCCCGAAAAGTTTGGTACTAAAGGAAATTGTCCTATATTTGCACTCACAAAAACGAAGCAAGCTCTTTAAAACTTACAGTATAAAAAAAACCAGCGGATGTGGTGTAATTGGTAGCCACGCCAGACTTAGGATCTGGTGCCGTGAGGCGTGGGGGTTCGAGTCCCTTCATCCGCACTATGCGAAAATAGCTCAGCTGGTAGAGCACAACCTTGCCAAGGTTGGGGTCGCGGGTTCGAATCCCGTTTTTCGCTCCACACCATGCCCTGGTGGTGGAACTGGTAGACACGCAGGACTTAAAATCCTGTGTCCGCAAGGACGTACGGGTTCAAGTCCCGTCTGGGGTACAAGACCCTCTGTAATATCTTACGGAGGGTTTTTTGTTTTAATAGAGAGTGTTCTTTCAATAAAATATTTTATATTTGTAAGAAATACAGCCGGAATCTGTAAAAAGAAAAAGGCAAACCAGCGGATGTGGTGTAATTGGTAGCCACGCCAGACTTAGGATCTGGTGCCGTGAGGCGTGGGGGTTCGAGTCCCTTCATCCGCACTATTCTAAAAGATTTTTTAGAATCATTAAGAAGGTTGGAACCGAGGTTCGAATCTTTTTTTTTGTCCATACCATGCCCTGGTGGTGGAACTGGTAGACACGCAGGACTTAAAATCCTGTGTCCGCAAGGACGTACGGGTTCAAGTCCCGTCTGGGGTACAAAGCCCTCTGTAATAACTTACGGAGGGCTTTTTTGTTTTTCAATGATAAAACATCACTTTCCTTTTTGAATATCATTCATTATAATGTTAAAATAATGTATGGAAAAGAAAAACCATATCATGTCTTTTGGTACATTTGCCACAGAAAAAATAAAACCATGAAATTATTCAATACCATTGTAGTCGTTAGCATGATCGCTGCTTCTAATCCGTTATTCTCACAAACACCCAGCGAAAGCAAAGCCAAAGAAATTATAGAAAAAGCCATTCAGGCAGAAGGCGGTAAAAAGCTTCTGAGCAGCATAAAAACACTGTATTCCAAATCTGAAACGGTAATGGATGGACGAAATGTGAATTGGATTACCAAAGAAATGGTACCCAATAAAGGAAGTTTTGAAATTGAATATCAGGGAAGAATTGTTTACAAATCATGGTATGATGGTAAAACAGGTTATGAACTGGTCAACGGTGAGAGAAAGCTTGCTGATCCTGCTGAATTTAAGGATAAGGCCGACAGAAAATATATTATCAATGAACTTGCCTACATAGATCCGAAATTATACAAGATTGAACTTATAGACGAAAATCCGGATAAGATCTATTATAAAATAAAAGCAACGTATATAACAGGAAAAGTGACTTATCTCTATTATGATGTAAAGACATTCTTTCTAAGCAAAGAAGAGACGGTGGAAAATGGTGAAAAAAATACATTCTCTACGGTGTTACAAAGTGATTATAAAAAATTTGGAGATCTTTGGTATCCTACCAAATCAACTTTTGTATCTGAAAATGGAAATCAGGAAGCAAAACTTGTAGATTTGTACTACAATAAAAATATTGAGGATAAAGATTTTAAATAATTGATTTACAATCTCTCCAGACTGATAGGAAACCCTTTGTAATTCTGTTACAAAGGGTTTCGTTTGATTAACCTAATTAAAAAACCGCTTCACAACTTGCGAAACGGTCAAAAATATATTGAGAGGTGATTAGTTGCCTAATTCAAGCTGATTTTTTACAAGACTGTAGTAATCTGCTTTTTTGTTGACCAACTCCTGATGGTTTCCTTTTTCAACAACGGCTCCGTTTTTCAGAACAATAATCTGATCTGCATTTTTTACGGTGCTTAAACGGTGTGCAACAATAATTACCGTTTTTCCTTTGAAAAATTCCTGCAGGTTGTCATGAATGATCTTTTCATTTTCGGCATCCAGTGCGGAGGTGGCTTCGTCAAAGAGTATAAAATGAGGGTTTTTGTACACTGCTCTTGCAATAAGAACCCTTTGTTTCTGACCTCCGGAGATTCCGTTGCCGGCTGCCCCTATTTTAGTACTGTATCCTAGCGGAAGGTTATCTATGAAAGAAGAAATGTTGGCTACTCTTACCGCATTTTCCATCTTTCTGGTATTGATTTCCACTTCGCTGGTTGCAATGTTTCTTTCGATGGTGTCTGAGAAAATAAATCCGTCCTGCATTACCACTCCATAGTTTTCTCTGATGCTTTTAGGAGAAAGGGTAAGAATATCATCTTCGTTATAGTGAATGGTACCGTGAGTCGGGTTATAGAACTTTAACAGGAGCTTCATCAATGTTGTTTTTCCGCTTCCGCTGGCTCCTACAATGGCTGTAACTTTGCCTTCAGGGATAAACAGGTTGACATCTTTTAACACAAACTGAGATTTCGGCCCTTCATACTGGAAAGAAACATTATTTAAGGTAATTCCTCTCTCTTCATCTTTTGAATAAGTATTGCCTACTTCCAATGCTTTCATTCCCTCTTTTTCTTCTTCTTCGTGGTTCTGAACTTCATTTAATCTTGAAAGGCTCAGTTTGGCATCCTGTAAAGAACGGAAGAAAGAAATCATTTGATTAACAGGAGAGTTCAGCTGTCCGATGATATAAGATATTGCTAATAGCTCACCGATGGTCATATTGCCTTTCACCACCTGCAATGCCGCAAAGAATGTAACGAAGATGTTCTTTAATTGGTTAAGAAATTCAAATCCGGAAAACTGATACTGATCTACTTTTAAAATACGAAGGGTTGTTTTGAATAATTTATTCTGAATCCCTTCCCATTCCTGTCTTTTGTAATCTTCAAACTGATTTAATTTCATTTCAGAAACTCCGTTCAGGATCTCATAAACACTTTCCTGGCTTTGTCCTTTTTCACGGAATCTGTAATAATCCAGAATTTCTCTTTTCTTCAGCCAGTATTGAGCCCAAACTAATGATAATGCCGTCAGAGAGGAATAAATAAGTACAATGGTAACATTATAGTACCAAAGCACTCCGAAAAATACCAGGAAAGTAACCATAGAGAAGAAGGTCATAAGGCTTTGAGAGGTAAGAAAGTCTTCTATTCTCTCATTATCCTGGATTCTCTGGGTAAAATCTCCCTTCATTTTGGTGTCAAAAAAGCCCATTGGAAGGAGAAGCATTTTTTTCAAAAAGTCTGAAATAATGGAAATACTGATTCTGGTTCCGATATAAAGCAT
The DNA here is from genome assembly GCF_900108365.1 of Chryseobacterium culicis. Lineage (GTDB taxonomy): Bacteria > Bacteroidota > Bacteroidia > Flavobacteriales > Weeksellaceae > Chryseobacterium > Chryseobacterium culicis. The sequence continues at coordinate 648,471 of NZ_FNWQ01000003.1, forward strand.
CAGCCAGTTTCTGAGAATTTCTATCGTGATACTTCCTAAATATAAAACGACCTGAGAGACCAAAATGATGGTAATAAGATCTACATCTTTTGTATTAACTCCCTTATCAATAAGTGTTTGTGTAAGGAAAGGAAATACAAGGCTAAGGCAGCTTCCGATAAGCAGCATTCCGGATAAAAAGAGGAATTTGTTTTTGTGCTCTTTGAAATATTTCATGGCAAAAGAAATACTCAGTTGATCTTCTTCCGGGAAGGTTTGCTGGTAAAAGCTATTGGTAGGGCTTACAAAAAGAGCGATTCCGTTTTCTCCGTCAGAGAGCCAGCTTTTAAGGAAATCTTTTTCGCTCATCCAGATCATTCCGTGGCTTGGATCAGCAATTTTGTAACGTTTCTTACCTGAAATAAGGCTTTTCTTTACGTCAATAAGCACTACAAAATGGTTTTTATTCCAGTGAAGGATACAGGGCAGGCTGCCGTTTTCGTCCAAAGTCTGCAAGGTCAGCTTGGCAGGGTAGGTTTCAAATCCAATATCTTCGCACAGTTCACTGATGCTCAGTAAGCTAACCCCTTCTCGGGATAGATTGGCATTTTCTTTCAAAAAATGTAACGGAATCTGCTTGCCAAAGTAGGAAGCTACCATTGCGATACATGCAGGACCGCAGTCCATTTGGTCGTGTTGAGGGATAAATTTTAGCTTCATGATACTAGATATTTTCTTTTGCCGATTTTCATTTTATAATACTTTTCTACAATGCCGTAGATGATCAGTTCATGCATTCTGTGTCTGGATCTGATCAGCCTGTTGATGTGCATATGAATAAAACTGCTCACTAATCTTTCTTTCTGAATGGTCTGGAGCTTTTCTATTTCCTTACAGTTTTGTGTGACTGCAGTAATGAACTCTGAGAAGTAAGGGTTGTCATCCGTTTCTGCTATTTCGCTGATGATATTCAGATTATTTCTGTACTTCAGATCGAGCTGTTTTTTGAGATTACTGTCTACATTGAATTCTTTCTGAAACTGGCTGTAAATTTTGCTGATCACTTCATACCGTTTATCCAGATCCAGAGTGAAGACATCGAAATAGGCGTCAATACTTTTAATGGCATATAACCAAAGGTCATCATTGTTCGGAATATTCTTTAACAAATTCATGGTCAGTTTACTGTCATAATGGAAGATATGTTCCGCTGTGTCAATAAATTCGCCTTCGTATCTTTCATATTCTCTGTCGTAGGTTCCCATTTCCACTTTATTAATGATCCCTTCATTGATATATTTATCAAAATAATCGTTGAAAGTGGTAATGATCTGCGCTGTATTGGTGAGGTCATTATCATTAATTTCCAGCCTTAGCCTGATATGGTTATCAGGATCACTGTACCTTATGTAGAACCATTTTTTGATCAGCATTTCTTCATTAAGCTGTGTTAAAAGCCCGGGGAAGACCTCCTGCAGGATTTTGTCTGAGAACTTGTTTCCGCAGTAGATTTTATAATAAAGCCATTTATTTCCAGGGATGAACTTATTGTCAGCAATATTGTTATTGAAAAGATGCGGGTCAAGCTCAGTTTTAAATGCGGTATAGTTTCTGTTGATCATAGGAATGATAATCTCATTGTTGAATTCATCTTCCTCAGGATCATAAAGGCATTCTGTAAGTGTTACCATTTCCTTAGATCTCAGTTCTTCTACCAGGAATAATAAAAGGTTGTCATTTTCCGTGTCGATCAGTAATTTGTTATCTCCCTGGGAAATAAAGAAATACCGGTTAACTTTTTTAGCTGAAAGATATTCTCTTACTTTTTTAATGCTTTCTGTATTGTTTTTTGCCTTTATTCCTGATACTTCGTTCTGGTACACCCTCCATAATGCCGGCGTAAAAATGATATCATTACCCAAAGTGATGCGTGGAATATAATCATACATCAGATAATTGGTATCACCAATGTTTAAAACCAATGCCGTGGAAATGTCCTGATGCTGAAGATCACATAAAAACTGATAGACCGGCAGCGAATTATAATCAAAATTATGAGCGGTAGAATGGAAGATTTTCACTTCTTTATTCAGTTCTTTATGAAATAAAACAATTCTTTTATCCATCATCTTAATGTAAAGATCTGTCAGGCTGATGGTGTTTTCCGAAGCCGAAGGTTTCGTAAGGTAAGAAAGCTGGTTTCCTCTTTTAACCCGTCTCAGAAGAATATTTCCGGCTCTGTTGTCCGGCAGATGAAGCAGTTCAGCATAAATAAAATGATCATCATTCTGTTCTTCTTTGATGATTCTGTTCATCGGAGCAAGAATTTCTTCATCTTCATTGGAAAATCTGGCAATAAGATTGGCGCCGCTTGTTCCGCCTACGGAAGAGATCGCAATTTTATCAGAAACTTTTTCTATCATTACGGCAAGAGATCTTGCCAGGCTTACTTCTTCTGTATTCTGAAGATTGCTGATATCATGCTGGCTGAGGTCTATGAATGTCTCCCCATTCAGATTAGCTTTGTTGATGAGCCTTCTCCAGAATTCATGAATCTTTTTGTTGTAGGTGATGGAAAATGAATCCGTATCAGAATCCGGCCAGCTTAAGGTATCCAGCAGAGAAGAGAAATCGTTTTCGCTGTTTTGTTCCTGAATATACCCGATACCGCTTTCGTTGTCCAATACTTCTACCAAAGGCACTAAACTTTCTTCATATCTTGTATAAAAAGCGGTTTTGAATTTCTCTAAATTTTCATTCACCGTTTCGCTTCCTTTGTCCCAAAAACAAGATAAAGTAGTGATTCCTTTTTTGATTCTGGAAAGGTCTTCTCTGGTAACCGGGGAGAAATCAAGGGTTCTTTTTAATGAAGAATTGATCAGGTACTTTCTGTCATATAAAATGGAAAACTGATTGGCCAGTGCAAATACTTCATTGTAATATTCCTGAGGCTGTCCAACTCCGGAGTTCAGCAGCTTCATATAGTCTTCCATTTTGATAAGGGTTTCCAGATAAGCGTCCAGTTCAGGAGCGATGCCTTTTTTTGAATTTAAATAATCAATGATCTGGCACAATGGGGAATGCTCGTTTAAGCAGATATCGAAGTTACTTTTGAAGAACTGCGCATCAATCAGGCTGAAGATATAATATTTTGCATCTTCCTCAGAAACTCTGTCTACGTTTTCTGCTACCAGAGCCACCAGGCCGTCGAATGAATAAGACTTGTTGGCAGTGGTTTCAACCAGAAAATCCAGAAGTTCATCTTTTTCCAATGAGCTTAACGTGTAGACTCTTTTTTCATTTTGTACTGAAGTTTCGATATATCGGTAATAATCACCTAACTTATAGATAGAGTCATTAAGCTCATATTCGTGAACTTCCGGAAAGTCTCTGTTGATCAATGCAATAACCTGAAAAAGAAAAGACAGGTCCAGTGTTGTATACCGGTGGATAGCATCCATATTTCCGGCTTCTATATTTTTATGTTCTGAGTTCAGTTCAAAAGCAGAATGTGAAGCAAATGTTCCGAACGGCGTAGATCTGGTGGTAATTCTGATGTAATATTTCAGGATAGAATTGTTAATTCTGTTTCTCTTTACCTGAGATAAAGACGGGTCATCCTGGCATAGCCTTGCCCATTCGTTATACAGCTCATAAGATGCTAAGAAAACGGATTCTCTGAAGACCTCATCATTCCACAGTTCCAGAACAAAATGATCGAGATCTGCTGTATTTTTCGGTATGTTGTTATATTGTCTGAATGAGTACAAAGCGTTTCTCATAAAGCCAATATTAATGTTATCTAACTGCGTTTTCATGTTGAATAGATTGTAAGTTGTAATGATTGCTTATCGTTTCAGCGTTTTCTATTTTCTTGTCACTGTCCGCTTCTGTATCATATAAAATGAATTCATCTACGGCCAGCTGTTCATCCAGTTTTTCAATGAGTTCAAAAAGCTCCTCAAAGCTGAGGTGGAGAATTTTAAACGCTTCGGACTCATCTGCATCAGACTGTATTTGATGTACTTCTGAAAGATTGATCGCGAGTGCCAGGGATGTTTTAGGCATAAATCCGTTTTTATGTAAAAATGCGTCTTTGTATCTGTTGATTTCTTCTTTTTTGTCTTCAAAACTGTCAAGAAACTTTCCGCTTCCATGAAATGCTGATACACAATAATTTGAGTGTAAACTGATGGCCTCCTCCAGATTGTTCAGAGAAGAGGAAAGATACCATAGATCTGGGATCAGGCCGCCGTAGGGAGGAATTAAAATTCCTTCTTTTTCGTTCTTTTCTGCTTCAGCATAAAAAAGCTCATGAATCTCCTGGGCATTTTCTTTGAACACCACTCCGGTGCCTCTTTCAAGAATATCCGGGTTCAAAAGGTTTTTGGTATGGTTGCTTTCCGGGATCCCTTTGGACAGGCCGAGGTCTATTCTCCCGTTGAATATATTATTGATCAGCTTATAATTGGTAGCCACAGCATAAGGAGAATAGCTCGGTACAGAAGTTCCGGCGGATCCTACTCTTATTTTTTCAGTCATTCCGGCAATCATCGCAATCACGATATCCGGGTTTGAAAAGGCAAGATTCTTAAGGTGGGAATAATGATGCTCTGCCAGCCAGAATCTGCTGTATCCTAATCGCTCTGCATGAAGGGCATAATCAACTACATCGTTAAGAGCTGTGATGGAATCTTTGCCGCTTCTGTATCCTAGTTCTAGTAATCCTATGCTTTTTGTTTTCATGTTACAGTAAGAATTTCAGGTATTTAGTTTTGTCTATTTTGTCATTCAGAGCCATCAGGGCTCCTGTTTTTCCAAAGAGTAAATTACTGTCCTGTTCGGTGAATGGCTGATCCAGTTCGTTTTCCAGAATTTCCAGTGATCTTTTCGTCCAGAAGTTTTTAGCTTTTTTATACTCAGGGTGATTGTCTTTTTCATTAAGCTCATGGTAAAGCTGTACAAGTCCTGAAGTTCCGTGGCAGTACTGGATAAATTCTATTCCTGTGTTGGCCATTACTTTCCTTTTGGTGGTTTCCAGACCCAGCTCGCGGGCCATTTCTGTGTAGGTGTTTTCCTGCAGTATTTCTCCTGTTTTATACAAAAGATAAGAGAAGGAAAGATCACTGTTGCACCAGCAGAGCCTGTTATTATGAAAGGGCTTCAGCTGGTTTTGTGCTATTTTGTAATTGTACGGTTTATATATTCTGGCATTTTCTACTTCATGAACATCAAAATTGGAGATAATGAAGTCCAGGCAGCTGCTGATAATATATCTGGCCTGATCCGTTATTACCGGAAGGGCTAAAAGATTATTAACAATAGAAAGGTAGCCATAGTTGAATCCTAAGTTAATACCATCTGCATAGCTGTCATTCAGCTTATTCTCAAATGGAATGGGGTGAGCAGTACATTCGTCATAAAGTATGTTGACGATTTCGCTGCTGTATTTTTCGTTTCCGATGGTGTTGAAATAGTGAAGATTTCCGATAGGTCCATCAAAAAAAGTATAATTGTTTTCATTCAGCATGGTGACAGACTGTTGGAAGATCAGTTCTCCGATGTCTGCAATCTGTTCATCAAAGTCGTCCTGTATAAGCCCGTCCTGTTTTAGTAAATTCAGAATAATGCCCAGTCCGGTCATTCCTTTGGATAGATTCGGGAGCGCGTATACGTTGTTTTCTTTTTGCAGGTTGCCATTTTCAAATACTTCTTCCAGGATAGCACCTACTTTGTTCACATAGATATCATTTCCGGAGATCTGATACTGTGCGAGGAAATAGAGCAGAAGTCCCAGTTTTCCATAAAGCAATCCGTCCGGTAAATTTCCATAATCAAAATCAAGCAGTTTTTGATCATATTCCTGAAGAAGGGTAGTGATGTTTTGAGATTGTAGCGTTTCCATTAGAGATCGTAATTATAGAATGAAACGTAATTGTGATTTGTGGTCATGATATTGTTCATCAGATTAATACCAATTCCTGCGATGCCTTGTCCTAAAGCCATGTTGATATTGTCGTATTCTGCATTATAGTAGGCATTGAATCCTGCCCATTTTTCGCTGTCATTTTTCTTAGACTGAAGAAGATGCTGATGCCAGTAATCTTTGGCTTCCAGAAAGATCTCCTGTTCAGTAAGGTGATAAAGGTTTTTGTACAATGCGGATAATCCGGCAGAACCATAAATTAATCCCGGTTCCAGGATGGCAGACTGATCAGCGTCTTTAAATTTTGTAGTATTGATCAATATTTGCAGTCCTTTGTCACAATAATCTTTATTGTTTAAAAGAATTCCGGCATTGTAAAAAGTGTAGCCGATTCCTATTTCGCCGTACGCCAGATTGTGGTAATCTATATAAACCTCCTCAAAGGCATTGAACGGGAAAAGAGTGATATAGTCTGTGGTATTTTCTTTACAGCTCCAGATGAATGAAAGTCCGGAGTGGATAAGCGATAAAGATTCCGGAGTGTAGATGTTATTTTTGTAAAGGAATAACAAATAGTTGATCACGCCTGTAGTTCCGTGTCCTAAGCCCAGTTCTACATATGGATTTTCTTTATTGCGAAGATCAAATTTCCAGTAGCTTCCGCTTTCGTGGGTTTGAGTAAGCTCAATGATTCTCTCCAGGGTGTTGTCTATCAGATGTTTTTTATCATCAAGATTTCTCAATACGAAATACTTGGCAAAACTCGGAAAACCGCTGGTAAGGTCAAGATCTCCTTTTTCTGTTTTCTGGATCAGAATTTCTTCCAGAATTTCATCAATATTCTCCAGTAAAGAATCTATTTCATTGTCTAAAACTTCCTGCTGTTTCAGGAATATAAGATATAATCCCAGCTCTCTTATCTCATCATTAAAATGAAGACTTTTATAATCCTCCGTTAAAACAGACAGAGACTTTTCAATATAATGGGTTACCAGTTCTAAAGATTCCGATTCCTCGGTCATCAGATAATGATAATAATAGAACATTGAAGCACTTAGAATTCCGTTATTAAGACCTATTCCGGTAAGGGAAGCTTCTTTTTTACGGATGCATTCTTCTATTTCTGAGATGATTAGTTTTTCTTTTTGCATGATGTGAGAGCTGTGAGATTATATAATTTTTTTTAAAAGAGGGAGAGAAGTTCATCCGGCTCCCTCTTTTATAGGAGAAGATTACTTCGCTATTCTTGTTTGTACCACAGTGTTTCCACCGCAAGAACACTGTCCGCAAGACTGCGCTGCTGCCTGAAGGCTGTTTACTCCTCCTTTTAGGCTATTCATTTGCTCTTCCTGTAATTTGCTGATTTGCTCCTTGTTGATTTGAAGACCCTTAGTTAGTTTCATTTTGTTCATGATGTTTAATTTTAATGTTATTGTTTATTTTAAATGTGATTGGGGGTGCTGATTATTGAGCTGCTCTGGTTTTTACAATGGTGTTTCCACCGCAAGAACACTGTCCGCAAGACTGAGCCGCTGCCTGAAGGCTGTTAACCCCACCTTTTAAGCTGTTCATTTGCTCTTCCTGTAATTTGCTGATTTGCTCTTTGTTGATCTGTAAACCTTTGGTTAATTTAATTTTGTGCATGATGTTTGATTTTAAATTGTTATAAATATTTTCGACTTTTTAATAATTACTTCGCAATTCTTGTCTGAACTACAGTATTTCCACCGCAAGAACACTGTCCGCAAGACTGAGCTGCTGCCTGTAGGCTGTTTACTCCTCCTTTAAGACCATTCATTTGCTCTTCCTGAAGTTTGCTGATTTGTTCTTTGTTGATCTGTAGTCCTTTAGATAATTTCATTTTGTTCATGATGTTTAATTTTAAATGTTATGGTTTATGTAAATGTGATTTGGGAATGCTGATTACTGAGCTGCTCTTGTTTTTACCACTGTGTTTCCACCGCAAGAACACTGCCCGCAAGACTGCGCTGCTGCCTGTAGGCTGTTTACTCCTCCTTTAAGGCTGTTCATTTGCTCCTCCTGAAGCTTGCTGATTTGCTCTTTGTTGATCTGTAAACCTTTTGTTAATTTAATTTTGTGCATGATGTTTAATTTTTAGATTGTTATTGTTTATTGTAAATGTGATTTGGATTGGGGATTACTGAGCTGCTCTTGTTTTCACAACTGTATTTCCACCGCAAGAACACTGTCCGCAAGACTGCGCTGCTGCCTGAAGGCTGTTAACCCCTCCTTTAAGGCTGTTCATTTGCTCCTCCTGAAGCTTGCTGATTTGCTCTTTGTTGATCTGTAAACCTTTTGTTAATTTAATTTTGTGCATGATTTTAAAATTTTTAGAATAGTTGATTGTGGTTATCTTTTCAAGTCATAAAACCTTTATTGGACCCTACTTGCAAGTATATAGTTGATTAATTAATTCTGTTTCTTTCGTCCTCGTTGCCGAAATTTCTCTGCTGTTCAGATTTCAGGTTTTTGTTCCCGAATTTGTAGCTTAAAGAAACCCTCACCCCTCTGGTGTCGCCATAGCTGCTGAAGTCTGTTTTTACCCCATTAGACTCATAAGTGATCACAGGGCGCTGGCCGTTCAGAAGATCCATACCGGTAACGGTAAGCGTCAGTTTCTTATCCAGAAGCAGGAACTTCATAGAGACATCCAGAATATTCATCGTGGAGATATGAAAGATCTGATAACGTCCCGGAAGCTGAAGCCCGTAGTTCGCACTGAAGAATATGGTTTTAGATTTATTCAAAGTGAAATCATTATTTGAATAGAAATACGCATTGTATCCGTCTATTGAACTGATGATCTCTGTTTTGGATTTAACCTTCTGATAATTCACATTAAATCCTGTAAAGCTGTTCCACCAAGACCATTTATTGAAATTGTAATAGGTGGAAACTCCTACCTGATACGTGTTGGCATAGTTCAGCGGTGTACTTCTGGTGATATTCGTTTCAGGATCCAGAATAGACAGATCCTGGCTGAAATCTGATACCTGAGAATAATACACAGAAGATACCCACTTCTGGTTTCTCACATAAGAAAACTCTATATTATCAATAATTGAAGGCTTTAAAAAAGGATTTCCTTCCGAATAATAATAAGGGCTTGTACGTACCACAAACGGATTCAGATAATCGAAATTCGGTCTGCGGATCCTTCTGCTGTAGTTGAGTGAGAACGAGTTTTTATCATTCGGATTATACGTTACATAGGCCGTGGGAAATAACTTCACATAATCATTTTTGTTGGTTTGGTTGAGATTATGAGAATAACCCGTTGTCTGTGTCGCTTCCATTCGCAATCCAGCCTGGGTTTCCCATTTTTCGCCCAGCTTTTTGCTTGCGGAAACGTATAATGCTTCATTATGCTCTTTATAATTAAAGATATTCGACTGGTCTGTATTGAGGACCGGCGTTCCTGTTTTACGATCCATAACCACAAGGTCGTTATTGGTATTGGTGTACGTATATTTCCCTCCGAAGCTTAAAGAAGCCCATTTCACCGGCATCTCTACATCTACTTTTCCGGAATAATTTTCAATACGGTTTACATTCGTATTCGTTGCTGAGAAAAAGCTTCCCGGAAGAATATTTTTCAACGGATCCAGTTCATTTCCTGCATAGAAGTTGTAATCACTTTTTCTATAGTGGAAATAATCAAAATCAGTAGTGATTTTTGTGCCTGCGGAGTCCACTTTAAAGGTATTGTACCAGTTAAGAGAATTCATATTGGGCTTATTATTCGCATCCATATCAGAGGTAATGTAGGAGTTAACAGCTCCTGCCGGATTAAACCTCGAGGTGAAAGGACTGTTGGATGAGGTATTTCTGGTAAAACTGCCCAGATATTTGGCTCCGGTGGTCCATTTATCAGATATTTTGTAATCTATTCCAAGTCCCAGCCCCAGATTGTTCTCTTCAGATTTATTTTTTACATTCAGAATCCAAAGCTCATCCGGATAGTAGATCTTACTGTCTGATGTGGTACGAAGTCTTTGAGAATTCGTATTGGCTGTTACCTGTAACGACAGTCTGTTTCTATTGTAGTTAAAAGCTCCCTGAAGCCCGCCTCCTGCATAGGTTTTCTGAGTATAATTGCCTCCAATGTTGGCATTCCAGGAGTTTGCTTTTCCTTTTTTCAGTTTTATATTGATCAGTCCGCTGTCTCCTTCTGCATCATACTTAGCCGGTGGAGTAGTGATCACTTCAATTGACTGAATATTGTCTGATGGAATAGATTTTAGTAAACTTGACAAATCATCCGGTGACATTCTCTGAATACGGTCATCAATCATTACCAGAACTTCTCCTTTTCCTACAATGGAAACTTTCTCATCCTGGATGCGAACCAGCGGAGTGGTTTTTAAAGCATCTATTGCCGTTCCGCCCGTTGCCGCAACCGAATTTTCCACATTGAAAACCAGACGGTCTATCTTTCTTTCTACCAGCTTTTTCTTTTTCGTAAGACTTATGGCCTGAATTTCCTGGCTTTCTTGTTGGTTATCTTTTATAGTGTAGCTTCTTGTAATTTCGCCTTCTATATTTTCATTTCCTTCGTATACTTTGCTTCCGTTTAAGAAAAATTCCATTTTATAAGAATCAGCTTTGGGAAGTTTTATAGAGAAAATTCCATTTTCATCAGTCATTGCAGTAAATTTCTGGTCTCCTGCCAAAAGGATAACTTCTACGTAAGAAATATTTTTTGCCTTTTCATCAGATACTTTACCGGAAATACTCTGAGCATTAAGTTGAATGCCCATTCCTATGAAGGATAATAACGGTATTAAGTATTTCTTTGTCATGTCTTTTATTTTATATTTCAAATGTAGAATGTTGTGTTTTGAATGATGCTACACGGAAGTGTAGTTTTAGGCCGTTTGTTGTAATACTACACTTTGGTGTAGGGCGCTTACTTCCTGTGTGGACATCAGGTGATAGTTCTTATCCAGGAACTTTTTCAACCCGTTATAAGTAAGCATCACAGGGATGGTTTCTGAACCCAGATAATGGATAGGCTCGGCCAGTGTAATGGCTTCAATTCCCATAAGCTTAAGAACTTTCAGAAGTTTAGCATCACATTCCGCAATGGCAACAGCGTTTTTATGACAGCAAACTTCATTGATAGCATAAGCCATTAATGTTTTAAAAATTCCAAACCCCGTTTTATCGATTCCTTTTTTGATAGCAAATCTTCCGATATGCCAGATGTTGGTTGTTTTGTTTTTGATAAAAGAAGAAGGATTGATATGGAAAAGTTTTTCCAACGGAAGGACATCCTTATGGTTCCATTTAAAAACTCTTATAGAACCATTGATCTTACCTTCGTGATCTCTGGAAACAAAAATCTTAGACTTTTTAAAGTTCTTCTCTTCATAATAGATATCTTCTACTTCAGCCTTAAACTGATCCGTATCAGAATAACTTTCATGATGATTAAAGTTTTCGGTAACAACAAATTCTGCTAATTCGTATAAGTTTTTATTACTTAAAGAATAAAAGTTAAGATGTTCCATATTTTTTTTATCTTTATAGTAAAATTATTACACTGAATAGTGGGATATGCTACACTTTAGTGTAGATTCCTTAAAGTCTACACTAAAGTGTAGTAACCCGAAAACTGTACCCTTAAAAACTAAACTATGGAAGAGATTGGAAAATTCTTTTCAAATAAAAACAGCATCAGCGCGATCTCAGAGTCAGAGAATAACCAGACTTCTGACTACCTTGAGGTCATCAAAGCATTTGCGAGAATCACCTACATGAGTCTGTATGTCATAGACTATCAGAAACAAAACTTCGAATATGTATCAGATAACCCACTATTTCTTTGTGATCATACTCCTAAAGAAGTAGAAACCATGGGATATGCTTTCTATTTCCGGCATGTGAAAAAAGAAGACCTGGATCTGTTGTTTAAAATCAATGAAGTAGGGTTTGAATTCTATGAAAATCTACCGGTGAATGAAAGAAAGCTGTACACCATTTCCTACGACTTCCACTTAGTCAATGAAAGTAAAAATACCATCCTTATCAACCATAAGCTGACCCCTCTTTTCTTATCTGCAGAAGGTAAAATGTGGAAAGCAATGTGTATTGTATCCTTATCGCACAACCACGCTTCAGGAAATATCTCCATTGTAAAGCAGGGAACAGATGAAATCTGGAATTATGATCTGAAAGATAACAGATGGATTAAAGAAGAAAAGATAAAGCTCTCGGAAAGAGAAGCCGAAATTTTACGGTTATATGCCCAGGGTCTTACCATTAATGAAATTGCCGATAAAATCTACGTTACAGGAGATACCGTGAAGTTTCACAGAAGAAAGCTGTTCGACAAAATGGGAGTAAGTAATATTACAGAAGCACTCTCTTACGCCACCAATTATAAACTGATCTAAGCGCATAGCGCGCAGGTAGCTATTCGGAAATAGCATTCATATAGAACTGCGGAAAAGTTTTGTATGGCTTTCCTGTGGCAATTTTGAACATGACGTGTGTGCACATTCCGGCAACAATCCAGGAAGCGATTGCTAATTGAGGAGGAGGAAGATTTTCTTTTTCCTTCTTATAATCGTCTATGATGTTTTCCAGCCACTCATTGGGAGTTCTCCAAAACCGCAGATAACCCGCAATATACTCTACCATTTTGAGTTCATTAAAATTTTCATCAGAGAGAATATCCAGAGGAAGACCGCCAGGCTCAAGAACCGCGACCAGACCTCCCCAGCCAAGATTGTACGGATGCAGAACATGAATCCCTCTTTCCTGGCATATTTTGTCAAACACAACAGGAATATTGCTTGAAAAATCCAATGCGTTAATGGCAATATCATGATCGCCGATTATTTCATGAACATTATCGGGGGTGATGAATTCACTCCGGTAGCGGATATTAGCATCAGGATTAATGCTTTTAAGCCGGTGGTATAAGGTTTCAGCTTTGTAGGAAGATATATCCTGATGGGTATAGTTTTGTCTGTTAAGATTAGACTGTTCAATGGTGTCACCATCCACAATGGTAATATTTTCAAAGCCAAAACGAAGGGCACATTCAGCGATATTACTGCCGATTCCACTGCCTGCAAGCAAAATGGAAAAGTCCTTTATTGTCTGCTGCTCTTCCTGCTGTACGTATAACCTGTTTCGAGAATATTTTGTTTCCATTGCTTCTATTTTAATACAAAAATAGGGGTCTCCATCCTGATTTTGACTACACGATAGTTTAGTTTTAATCCTGAAAATCAAAATAAAAGCATGCGAACCATAGATTAAATGCAGGTTTTATGAAATGCCTTATATGTATTATTCAATGGTTGGTGATTAAAATGGTGTAAAAAACGCTTAACATCACTTGCTGTTTGTACGCCCTAATTGTCATGATTATTTTCGAGTTTTTCCAGTCTTTTAAAAATATCAGTGAAAATATTCTTATCCGTAGTAGAAACGTAGCCGACAATCTTGTAATATTGCTGAGTCTCCGCATTTTTAATTTGGATGTCAGAGGTATATTGCAGATTGCCGTCTTTGTAGATAAGACCTGAGAAAGCATCTTTTTTCAGCTCTGTCTTATTTAAAAATAAAATGTCTCCGTAGTGATAATGAAGAAGCAATTCCTTTTCAGCAGTAAATTCATACACCAGATCAACGGATGCTAATATTTTTTGCAATATCAGCGAATTTGGATTATTATCTTCCGTTTTAAACTGTATTTCCTTACTGTTTTGCACTGCCAATTCCGGAAAAAGCATAAGCTGATCAATATCGGAAACGCTTACGAGCTGGTTTACCTGGATGATTTCAGTCAGTAATTTGTCAATAGTAAGGTTAAAATGATTGGCAACCTTTAATATCGTTTCGATCTTAGGTTCCGCGCGGCCCTCTTCATAAGAGCTAATGACTCCTCTGTTTAAATCAAATAAATCAGCAAAAGCCTTCTGGCTCAGTCCTTTCACCTGTCTTATTTTCTTAATATTAGTTCCAAAGAAGCTCATTTTTGTCTAATCTTTTTTGCAAAGATAGAGAATCTGAAATAAATAATTGCTAATAATATTTGCATTTTGAAAATTTTATTTTATATTTGTGTAGAGAAAATAAAACACTAAACCAGCCATTATGAGAAATCAAATATTCAGAACGGTCAAAGAGTGGTTGTTAGATTATGAGTTTAACATCACGCTGGAGGATGAAGCTCAGAGAATCTTAATCATTGAAAAAGAATCCAACGGGATAAAAAACATGATCCTTATTATATCAGATTCTATTCTGATCATGGAACAGTTCCTTTTTGAAATCAAAAACCCATCCGAAAAAATATTCCTGAGACTGCTTCAGAAAAACAGAGACATCGTTCACGGAGCATTTGTACTGGACGGAACCGGAAGACGGGTGATTTTCAGAGATACTCTTCCAACGGATAATATGGCACAAAATGAAGTGATGGCTTCCATCAATTCTTTAGGGATCCTTGTGGGGGAATTTACAACAGAAATGCTAGAAATGAGTAAGTAATTCACAAAAGATATTTAAAATGAACATTTTCAAAAGATTATTAACGATAGGAAAAGCAGAGATCCATTCTGTGATCGAAAGCTTTGAAGACCCAATCAATTTAACGGAAGAGGGGATCCGTGAAATGAAAGAACAGCTGGCAAAAAGCATAGAAGCACTTGCACAGTTAAAAGCACTTGCCATCCGGAAAAAGAATGAAGCAGAAACAGAGGAGCAAACAGCCAAAGATTATTATAATAAAGCCATAGTCATCGTTCAGAAAGCTGAAAAAGGAGAGGTGGAAACGGCAGAAGCAGACCGCCTTGCCAAAGAAGCCCTGAAAAGGCAGACTTCAGCCCTGGAAAATGCAAAATCTCTTCATAAAGAACATGAAAAACGATATGATGAATGCGAAAAGATGCAGGCCAATATCAATCATCTGAAATCAGGCATTGCCAAGTGGGAAAACGAGCTCAAAACACTTAAAGCAAGGGTTCAGGTAAGCGAAGCCACCAAAGATATCAATCAGAAGATGACCCAGATGGATACCGGAAGCACGGTAAGCATGCTTGAAAAGCTGAAGGATCGGGTCGTGCAGCAGGAAGCCCTTGCTGAAGCTTACGCTGATATTTCAAAATCAGGAAAAAGCATTGATGAAGAAATAGACGCCCTGGTCAATAATAATGATTCAGAAGCTGAAGAAGCTTTAAACAGATTAAAAGAAACACTAAAAAAAGGCTGATATGACCTTTCAGGAATTTTTAAATGTAGCATTTTCTCCGGTGAATACGGTGCTGACGGTTCTGCTCGGGCTTTCAGTAATCTATTGGCTCTTTACCATTCTTACAGGGCTGGATATAGATGTGGGTATTCATTCCGACGTGGATGCGGATGCAGATATAGACGTTCCGGATGGCCATGTTCATACTCCTGATCATGATCCTTCAGCATGGATGCATTTCCTGAAATTTCTGAATCTGGATATTGTTCCCATAACATATTTTCTTACCCTTTCACTGCTGATTACCTGGCTGGGCTCACTGTATCTTAATTACTTTATGCCGCTGCCCACATGGGCCGGAATACTTATTTTATTCCCGCTCATGATCGGAGGAATGCTCTTAACCAAAATGATTCTGAAACCGCTCAATCCCTTTTTTAAGGAAATTAATCATAAAGGGGAATTATCATATGCCTTTCTGGGAAGAGAAGGCCGCCTGAAATCTAGCATTCAGGATGATAAAATAGGGATGATGGAAGTCTTTATCGGAAGCGATCCTATGACCCTGATGGTGAGAAGTAAAGACGGAAGCAGACTGGAGCATGGAAGCCGCGTCATGATTGTAGATGAAGAACCCGAAAAAAGGATTTACTATGTGCAGCAGTCTATAAGATATTAAAAATAAAAACTAATAACCATGATAACTATTTTTTTGATTCTGATGAGCCATATCCTGGATATCATCTGCCATTTCCTATAAAACAAAAAACACAATCTATATATAAATTATAAACTTATAAAACTATGAACTTACCTTTAATTGCTGGAATTATTGTTGCCGTTGTAGCAACAGTCGGATTGATTTTCTGGATTTTATCAATGTATAAAAAAACCGTTCAGGGAATCGTTATTTTAAGAACTGGTTATGGAGGTACAAAAGTCTTCTTTAATGCCGGTATTGTCATTCCCATTATCCACCGTATGGAATCTATGGACATCTCCGTAAAAAAACTGGAGATCTCAAGAGAGGGAAGAGCAGGCCTGATCTGTAAAGACAATATGAGAGCAGATATTCAGGTGGCATTTTTTATCCGGGTCAACAAATCAGTAGATGATATTGTGAATGTAGGACAAACCATTGGCTGTCAGCGTGCTTCAGATGCGCAGACATTAAGAGAGCTGTTTGAAGCGAAATTTTCAGAGGCCCTTAAAACGGTTGGAAAGAAATTTGATTTTACAGAATTGTACGAAGCGAGAAGCGAATTCCGTCAGGAAATCCTTGATATCATCGGAACAGACCTTAATGGATATGTGTTGGACGATTGCGCCATAGATTACCTTGAGCAGACTTCCATTGATAAATTAGATAAAGATAATATCCTTGATTCTGAGGGGATTAAAAAGATCACTGAACTGACAGCCACTCAGAATATTAAAGCCAACCAGGTTCGCCGTGATGAAGAAAAAACCATTACAAAACAGAACGTAGAAGCCCGTGAAGCAATTCTTGAGCTCGAAAAACAGCTGGCTGAAAAAGAAGAATCTCAAAAAAGAGAAGTAGCCAATATCAAAGCCCGTGAAAATGCCGAAATTCTGAAAGTAGAAGAAGAAGAGCGCCTGAGATATGAAACCGTCCGTATTGCTACAGAAGAAAAACTGCAGATAGCCGAAGAAAATAAACTTCGCCAGGTGGTTATTGCTGCTAAAAATAAAGAACGTGCAGATCTCGTAGAAACGGAAAGAGTTCTAAAAGACAAAGCGCTGGAAGCCACGGAAAGAGAAAGAATAGTTTCGCTTGCCCAAATTGAAAAAGAAAAAGCCATAGAACTTGAAAAGAAAAGCATTCAGGATGCGATCCGCGAGCGTCTTACCATGGAGAAGACTGTGGTGGAAGAGCAGCAGGGAATCAAAGACCTGGAAGCCTTCAAAACAGCAGAAAGAAACAAGCAGGTAGAAATTACCGTTGCCACTCAGGAAGCAGAGAAAAAACTGATTGAAGAAACAAGAGCCGCAGAATCCCGCAGATTGGCTGCCGAGAAAGATGCCCAGAAATACGTCATTGAAGCACAGGCGAAAAGAGATGCCGCCGAAAAAGAAGCAGAGGCCCGAAAGATCATCGCAGATGCAAAAGCAAAAGAAGAAGCTACAGTAGGTTTATCCGAAGCGCAGGTAATACATGCAAAAGCCGATGCTGCAGAAAGACAGGGAATTGTAGAAGCTGTAGTAATTGAGAAAAAAGCAGATGCTTCCAAGAAAGAAGGAATTGCGCAGGCAGAAGTGATCAAAGAAAAAGCACTGGCAGAAGCTGCAGGAATCACCGAGAAAGCAGAAGCCATGAAGAAACTGAACGAAGCCGGAAAAGAACACGAAGAATTCCGTCTGCAGCTTGCCAAAGAAAAAGATGTGGAGCTCGCTCAGATTGCGATCCAGAAAGATATTGCTGAAGCACAGTCTATGGTGCTGGCAGAAGCCTTCAAATCTGCAAAAATTGATATCGTAGGCGGAGACAATACTTTCTTTGATAACGTTATAAGACAGGTTTCCGCAGGAAAAGGACTGGATAAGTTCATCAGTCACAGCGAAAACGCACAGATTGTAAAAGAAAACCTTTTGGGTGACGGAGAAAACATCATCGGTAAAGTGATGGGAATGGTAGATAAATACAAAATTTCCTCAGATGACATCAAAAATATGAGCATAGCTTCCCTGATCTTTAAGCTGAACAGCGTGGCCAGCCAACAGGAAAAAGGAATTCTGGAAAGAGCACTGGATATGGCCAAACATCTGGGTGTAGAGCACAAGCCTGTAAACAATAACCATGTTTAATGTAAGAGTGATTTAAAAGGCTCTGAGCCTTAAACCTTGTAGGTTTTTTAAAGCCTATAAGGTTTACATTAAAAAATGTTCAAAGTACCCAAGTTATACAAAGACCTGCAGACCTGCAGCATTGATGACAACCTAAATAAAAACGATGTCAGAACAACTTAATACCGGAACTTACGAAATTATTCAGAACCGTTTGAATGAGCAGAAGAATGACCTGGTCCAGAGACTGCAGCAGCTTAATGAAAGCCGTAAAAATATCTTTGGCGGAGTAGATTTTTCGCTTGTAGCCAATGAGAGAATTTCTACGGATCACAGCTGTATTGCCAAAGATATCTATTCACTGGGCGATCTCCTGATATTCGGATCAAATGCTCATCTGGGACTTCAGACAGAAATCCATATTTCGGATGTTTTTTCCATATATAAAATTAATAATAACCGTTTTGAACCTCAGGATCACACCCTGATCAATGATGAAGTTTTCATTGATGAGTTCAAAAACCTTTACAAATATTACAGAAATACCTTCTTTGCCCGATTTACGTTCACAGAAAACTATCTTTATATGGTTTTCCAGCTGTCCGAAAGCACTACAGATATCAAAGCTTTTAAATGGCTGATCAAAGAAGGCAAGCTGATCTATGTAGATTCAAGAAGCGCTTCCGAGACGTCATACCCTCAGCAGCATGGTTTTGTATGGACGAAGGCAACCAGAGATATGCAGAGATCGGGAAAACATCCTCATATTTCTTTAGCTGACAAAGTTTTTGTAGAAAGCATTGGCGGTGATATCACCATCAAGGTAGAAGACAATACGGATACGGGAAAAGGAATTTATTCTGAAGACGTGATTCATAAAGACCAGAATCTGGATGATGCAGAGATTCATTTCTGTGATCTAGATAATCTGGTTCTGTTTAAAATAAAGCCGTATCAGGAAACAGAACGCTACTTCATTTATAATCACAAAGAAAAAACCGTTTCAAGAGCAGATGCGCTTAAATATTCGGGACTTCTGCTTCCGGAAAATCAAGGGGTATTATTTTCAAACGGATATGCTCTTCAGACAGGAGGTCTAAAGGTAATCTCACAGGATCAGAACAGGCTTTACTATCTGAAAACTGTGATAGAGCCCAATGGTGAGAATTTTTTATATGTTTTTTATGATGATAAAACCAATAATTATCAGCTGATCTCCTATAATATTATTACGCAGACCATAGAAACACCCATCCGGTGCAGTGGCTTCACATTTCTTAATGATGGAAAACTGATCTATCTTCGCGAAAGTGTAGAAACCACGAAAAACCACCTTGCCCAGATCTGGCAGACTCCCTTTTCTAAAGAATTGCTGCCCAATACTGAAAAGGCAGACAGCTTAATTTATAAAATCGGAAACAAGGATATCGTAAGAGTCATGGCAGAAAGCCAGGAACTCATCACCCTTCTGAACAAAAAAGACTCTTACAGCGGTCTTTATAATGATATTGTAAAACTTTCCACATTTATTCTGGACACCTACTACTTCCTTGGTGAAGATGAAGTTCAGAAGCTGGATGTTCCATTGAAAGAGATCAGAGCTATTGCCCATTCTGCGATCAATGAATACGAAAAAGTAGTAGAACAGAGAAAAAATACAGAGGAAGCGTTAGAAAAAATAAAACAGGCCTGTGAGAAAATTCTGGATGATACCAAAAGACTCCACTATTCCCAGCTTACAGAATATATTGATGCCCTTTCTCAGATCAGGACATTAAGAGGAGAAGTTACAGGAGCAAGGGAACTTAAATATGCAGATACAGCTTTGCTGGATATACTGGAAAAATCCCTCGCGGAACGGTATACAGAACTGTCAAATGCCTGTGTTGAATTTCTGCTTCAGGAAGGAGCATTACTGCCGTACGAAGAAAGAGCACAGCAGATATCAGCAGATATTATTGAGCTGCAGAAAGCTATAGATGCCAAAATCATTGAAGAAAATATCAATACCCTTTCCGGCCAGCTGGAATTATTGGTGGAT
This sequence comes from Chryseobacterium culicis, assembly GCF_900108365.1. Lineage (GTDB taxonomy): Bacteria > Bacteroidota > Bacteroidia > Flavobacteriales > Weeksellaceae > Chryseobacterium > Chryseobacterium culicis. The sequence continues at coordinate 668,451 of NZ_FNWQ01000003.1, forward strand.
ATCGTCAACAATCTTAAAATAGAAGATACTTCCCAGTCTACCCAGATCATTGAAAATATCTCAGTGATTTTTGCAAAACTGAATCAGGAAAGACTTGAGCTCAGCAAAAGAAAAAGAGAAATTTCAGGAAAAGAGCTTGCTTCGGACTTTCAGGCCCAGATTACGTTGTTTGACCAGTCTGTGATCAACTTTCTTGAACTTTCACAAACTCCGGAAAAATGTGACGAATATCTGACCAAACTTTCCATCCAGTTGGAAGAAATGGAAACAAAATTTATTGATTTCGATGAATTTACGGAACAGATTGGAAGTAAGAGGGAAGAAGTTTACGGACATTTCCAGAATAAAAGAGTACAACTTACCGAAACAAGAAATAAAAGAACTCAGAATCTCTTTGAATCAGCAAAGAGAATCCTGAAATCCGTACAGACCAAAGCAGAATCATTTGATTCAGAAAATGAAATCAATGGTTATTTTGCAGCAGATCTTATGGTGGAGAAAGTGAGGGATCTTTCCAGGAAGCTTGCAGAATGGGAAGATTCAGCAAAGTCGGAAGAGATCCAGACTTTGTTAAAGACTCAGCAGCAGGAAGCAGTAAGAAAACTGAAAGACAAAAAAGAGATCTATGCGGAGGGGCAGAATATTATTGCGTTAGGGGACTATAAATTTGCGGTCAATCAACAGAAACTGGATCTCACGCTGGTGCTGAGAAATGCAAAATACTATTACCACCTTACGGGAACAAGCTTTTATGAACCTCTGCATTATACCGCAGATGAATTCAGAGATGTATGGAACCAGGAATTTATTTCAGAAAATAACAACGTAAAAAGGTTTGAATATCTTGCCTGGAATGTGTTTTCCTCCCATAAGGAAATAATGTCGGAAACGGAGAACGGAAAGGCAGTACAGGATTTTACGTCAGAGCATTTTGGAGAAGGACTGGTTAAAGGAATCCATGATAAAGATGCCGAAAAGATTATTCTCAAACTGCAGCAGATACACAATGAACTGGGACTGATGAGGTTTACAGCAAAGGAAAGAACCCTTGCCCAGCTGTTCTGGTTTTTCCTCGAAAATGAAAGAAAAGCATATTACACCCAACAGTTTGAAGCGGCAGCCATTATTGCCCGTTCTTTCACGGTAAAACAGGAATTTGAATACCTGAGCAAACAACTTTCGGAAGAAATGAAATCATTTGCATCAGCCCATGGGATCTTTAAAGAAACGGATTGTATCAATGCAGCCATCTACCTGAAAAAGGAGGATAAAGAAAACTTCCTGATCTCGGAAAAAGCCGCCGCTCTGTACGAACTTTTCATGAAAGCACTCAAAGAAAAAGGCAAAGATCTGGAGTTTATTGCGCAGTTACAGGCTATGTATCAATATCCTTCAGCGTGTTATTATATTGCTGAAAGCGCATTACAGGCACTGGATCCTGAAGCTGATGAAAATATCGTACAGGAAGCAGCAGGATTTTTGATCACCCAGAAGTTTGATCCGAAAAATATCAGGCACATTGCTTATGAAGTAACGCTGAAAGAGCTGAAGTCTCTGGAAAAAGATACAGAATATCATCTTAATTACTTTGAATTTGTATCCCGTCTGAAACATTTTAATACAGTTACCGTTCCGAAATACAAACGCTTGCAGGAACTGAAATACAGTTGGGTAGATGAAAAGAAAAAAGCATTAAAACTGGATACCTTCAAACCTCAGATACTCAGCTCTTTTGTACGAAATAAACTGATTAATGATGTTTATTTCCCTCTCATCGGGGCAAACCTTGCCAAGCAGTTGGGAACGGCGGGAGCTGACAAAAGAACAGACAGGATGGGTATGCTTCTTCTCGTTTCTCCTCCCGGATATGGAAAAACGACCCTGATGGAGTATATGGCTGAAAGGATGGGATTGGTATTTATGAAGATCAATGGGCCTTCTTTAGGGTATGATATTGTATCAACAGATCCTTCCGAAGCCAAAAATGCAGGAGCAAGACAGGAACTTGAAAAACTGAATCTCGCCCTGGAAATGGGAGATAATGTCATGCTTTACCTTGATGATATCCAGCACTGTAATCCAGAGTTTTTACAGAAATTCATTTCCCTGGCAGACGGTCAGAGGAAAATTGAAGGAATCTACAATGGAGAAAGTAAAACCTATGACCTCAGATCCAAAAGATTCTGCCTGGTCATGGCAGGAAACCCCTATACGGAAAGTGGAGAGAAGTTTAAAATTCCGGATATGCTGGCCAACCGTTCAGATACATACAATCTGGGAGAAATATCCGGATCGAAAACAGACCTTTTTGACCTGAGTCTTATTGAAAATGCTTTAATGTCTAATGAATATCTGACCAGATTAACAAATCCGGGAATGGAAAACCTGTATGAACTTTATGATTGTGTACTAACAGATAATCCTGCCGACAACCTGAAAGGAAATTTCAGCTCCAGTGAAATATCAGATTTCAGATCAGTACTGAAAAATACCATCACAGTGAGAAATATGGTGTTGAAGGTGAACAAAGAATATATCGCGTCCGCAGCCATGTCAGACGATTACAGAAATGAACCGCCATTCAAGCTGCAGGGATCTTACCGTAACATGAATAAACTGATTGCCCGGATACAGCCGATTCTGAAAGACAGTGAGGTTACTCAGATTGTTCTGGATCACTATCAGAATGAATCTCAGACACTGACAACGGGAGCAGAAGCCAATATGCTGAAACTGAAAGAACTGATAGGTATTCTATCAGAAGAAGAAACAGAACGATGGAATGATATCAAGAAAACCTTTATTAAAAATAAAACCTTAAAAGGACTGGGTGAAAATGATAGAATGTCACAGATTGTAGCACTTCTGGCACAATTTGGAGATGGGTTGGAAGGCATCAGGGAAGTCCTTAAAAAAGCAGAACAATAACCATGAGATTTTAAATTCCTGCGCAGGCTGTTTTCATTGAAAACAGCCTGTTTTTTATGGATACTCCTCCTAAAAAGGGTATTGATTATAATGAATGTATGATCTTCCGGCAAGTAAAATGTCATGCAATACAATCTGTACCCATAATATTGTATAGTTCTGTATCTGTATCCAAAAGTAAATACTCCATAATTTTGTTTAGCTAAAGAAGAAAAATATGGAAACAATCATTCAACATCAGAAACAGTTTCAATATGCAGAAGCTTATGTATCAGACATGTGGATGCTGAAAAACATTTTTCTGGAAACTCAGAATCTGAAATTGGCAGACCAAAGTTTCGGACTTCCTTTTCTTTTGGCTAAAAACGGGAAGGAAGTGGTTGCTTTTGCCAGTCTGATCCTGAACGAAACAGATCAGATCTCTTTCAGAATCTATACTAAAGATAGGATGCCAGACGAGGAAAAGAGAAATTTCTTTTCCCGGGCTGAAAGATATTTTAACAATAATAAAACCCCTAATTTCAAAGATCCGGAACAGTTAAAAAGCAGTATCAGCAGTATGATCAGCTGGCTGAATCCTGAATAAAAATGTGATAAAATTGTACATTTACATAAACCCCCGGATTCTATGTCTAAAGATGTTCTGTATCTAAAAATAGCCAATTCTGTCACCGAGCAGATTAAAAGCGAAACCCTTCAGTTTGGTGACAGGCTGCCATCACTGAGAAGTGCCCAGAAATTATATAATGTAAGCCTGAACACCATAAAACAGGCGTACATGGAACTGGAAAGCCGCTCTCTGGTAGAATCTCGACCGAAATATGGGTACTATGTAAGCCAGACTTCCCAAAGAAAGCTGGCGCTGCCTTCTGTGGCCCAGATGAAAGTTTCGGAAAGAAAAAATACACCACAGGACCTTATTGATAAAGTATTTGGGGTGATTGGAGGAACAGATATTACCCAGTTTGGATTGGGAATTCCGGGCAAAAGCCTTCTTCCGGTGTCCAAGATGAAGAAATGTATGATTGATGTCATCAAAAGAAAAAGTGACAGCGGAACCAATTATGAACCCGTACAGGGAAGCGAAGTGCTTCGCCGGGAAATCGCAAAATGGTCAATGGTGATGGAAGGCAAAATAACAGAAGATGATCTCGTGATCACTTCCGGTGCAATGAATGCTGTTTATAACTGCCTAATGGCAGTGACACAGCCGGGAGATTCGGTGGCGGTAGAAAGCCCGGTTTATTTTGGAATTCTTCAGGCCATTCAGTTATTAGGGCTGAAGGCTGTAGAAATTCCTACCCATCCCATTACCGGAGTAGACTTAGATGAGCTGAAAAAGGTGCTGCCGAAGCTTTCCGCATGCTGTTTTGTGGTGAATTATAATAATCCGCTGGGTTTTCAGATGCCAGATGAGAATAAAAAAGAACTGGTAAGAATGCTCACAGAACACAATGTTCCTTTAGTGGAAGATGATGTTTATGGAAACATTTATTTTGGAGCAGGAAGACCGAAGCCTTGTAAATTTTACGATGAAGCGGGAATTGTGATGTGGGTAGGCTCAGTTTCTAAAACATTGGCCCCGGGCTTCAGAGTGGGATGGGTAGCTCCCGGAAAATTTAAAGAAAAGATTATCCGCCAGAAATTAGTTCAGACAGTAAGCGGGCCATCTTTGTTTTCAGATGTGATTGCGGATTTTTTGGCACACGGACGGTATGATCATCATCTGAGAATGTTCAGGAAAAAACTGTATGCCAATTACCTCCAGATTCAGAAATCGGTAGTTGAATACTTTCCCGATAATACAAAAATCTCCGAGCCTAAAGGAGGATTTATGCTCTGGCTGGAACTGGATAAAAGAATCTGTACAGAAGATCTTTATGATGCAGCCGTAAGCCAGAAAATAAACTTTGCTCCGGGAAGAATGTTTTCACAGTATAATCAGTATCAGAACTGTATGCGGCTGAACTATGCTTTGGAATGGACAGACCGGGTAGAAAGTGATCTGGAAAAGCTGGGAAAAATGATAAAAAACAGAATTTAATAAACCTTATAGTGATGAATGATATCAGGAATGAAGTAAAAATTGTTGCGTATGAGCCTCAGTATAAACAAGCCTTCAAAGCTTTGAATGAAGAATGGATCAAGACATTTTTTGTGATGGAAGCAGGAGATTATAAGCTGCTGGATCATCCGGAAGAGGAAATTTTAAATAAAGAGGGGCACATTGCTTTTGCTTTATTGGATGGAGAGGTTGTAGGAACCTGCGCATTAGTAAAAACAGAAGATAATCCACTTACTTTTGAGCTTTCAAAGATGGCGGTAAGTCCTAGAGCTCAAGGGAAAAAATTAGGGTATCTGCTGGGAAGTACCCTAGTGGAAAAAGCAAAAGAATTGAAAGCAGAAAAAGTCTTTTTAGTGACCAATTCTATTTTGGTTCCTGCGATTAAGCTTTACGAAAAGCTGGGCTTTATTCATACTCCTGTAAACCATGCAGAGTACGACCGTGCAGACGTGCAAATGGAGCTGATTTTCAACAGATAAACAAAAAAATATTAGAACTCGGATAGGTATATCCTTGTTCTAATATTACAAATTAAATCTAATTGCTTTACTGTTTTATTTCTTGATAAATGTCTTGGTCACCGACTTTTTACTTCCATTGATTTTAATGAAATACAGTCCGGCCGGAAGATTTCCAATATTTATTTTTTCATCGTAAAAACCTCTTGAAGACTGAAAGTGTGATGTGGAAACAAGAGCTCCTTTATTGTCGATAATTTCTGCTTTAATTTCCTTGTCCTCAGATTGATACTGGATGCCAATGAATGTTGAAACAGGATTAGGATAGATTTTGAAATCTTCAACAATTGCTTTCGTTTCTTTTGCTGTCAATATTTCTTTGGAACATACCGGAATTCTGTTGACCCCGTCAATTCCCCATGAAGACTGCACCGGAATACAAAGCCAGTTCAATACCGTAGGGAAGTGGTCTGTTTCTCTTGTTGTTGAGGTATAATCATACACTTTAAAATTATTCACTGTACCAGCATTATAAGTAGGAGAACCTGTTACCGTCATGTTATTGGCATTTGGGCTGGAATCTGTCAATGTATTTCCAGAAGTTCCATTACATTTCCAATTCGCTACCAGCTGAGCATAATAAGGATGCGAAGGGGTTATATCCTGGTTAGCCCAATTCACAATCACATCGTTGGGAAGGGCAGATTTCCAGATTCTCACATCTTTATATGAAGCTGCCAGATTAATTCCGTAAGCATTTGTTCCATCCTGGTTTAAGGTTAACGGAAGTCCGGAATCAATATTTCCGATGGTATTCATTTTAGCAAACGTTACCGGCACACCATCCTCATATAAGGTTACAAGACCATCTCTGTCAAAGCTTGCGGCAATATGTTTCCACTTATTGGTTTCCATTTTTCCGCCAACAAGATCAATTCTGTTCGTTCCGTCCCCGATATTCATCTTAAAAGTCTGTCCGGAATAGCCTGAGAAAACAAATCCTTTATTTTTTCCGTTTGCCCAGTTTTTATTACTGATCATCACCGGATCACTGGAATAGGCTGCATTAGGTTTTACCCAAAATTCAATCGTAAAATCCTGATTGGCTCCAAAATTAAAAGGAGTCTGACTGGCTGGTTTTGCATAAGTTCCTGCAGGAAAATTCAATTGATTAAAGGTGGTATTGGATTCCAAAACAGTTTTGCTGATCTGCTGCGGAGTAAATCCGGGATTAGAATACACCGTAAAAATGTTTCTTTCCGTAAGATTTCCGCCTCCGTGAGAACTTTCAATGGCTCCGTGATCGGTGGTTAATACAACCAACCAGTCTTCGTTGCTGTAAGAAGGCCTGTTTTTCATAGCTGCGACAATCTCTCCAATATAAGTGTCTGTAGTTTTAATAGAATTGACATATTGAGAAACAGTGGATGAGAATCCATAAGAATGTCCTGCATGGTCTACATCATCAAAATCTACAAAGAGAATATCAGGATTGTCATTCTGTAAGGCGTTTACTGCAGCATTTTTCACGGCAAGATCTGTTGACAGGTTGGTTTTTACATCTGCTGTTTTAATAATTTTATCATTGATGGGAGACCAGTGAGCCAGAGAAATAGTTCTTAAAGCCGGATTATAAGTCTCTGCTCTTGTTAAAAAATCCGGATAATTAACATAGTTCGGGCTGGTAAAATTATTGTCCTGAACATTGTGTTTGGTATGCCATACACCCGTCAGCATGGTACTCCATCCATTTCCGCTCCAGGTAGTGGCAGCGCAAAGCCCGTCGATGGAATAAATAGACTGAGTGATAAGGTTTTGAATGTTGGGAGTAGGTGTAGACATCATGACATCTGCACGGCATCCGTCAATACCGATAAAAAGTACTTTTTTGGTCTGAGCTCCAAGGAAACAGCTCATTACAACAGCCATTGGGAATAGTTTTGTTTTCATTGGGAAATAGGTTTTTGAGCGTTGTGAAAGTTTACAAATAGTAATTAATTTTTAACTATTGTAAAATTAGTTTACTATTTGTAAATATTTATGAATTGAAAGTTAATTAATTGATAATTAATAAGTTCAGAGGGAAAACTTAGAAAGAAACCACAAAAGCCACAAGAGATATTGACTTTGTTTATTTTAAATTTCAGGCTTTGCGAATAGAGGATCAAAAAAGATTGCCGGAAATGTCGGTTATAATAAATACTTGATGATCCGTACTACATTCTCCTCCTCCGGAGGGGTGTCAAATTGAAAATTTGACGGGGTGGTAAAAACACAAACATTTCCAATAGAAAAACCATGAAAACATTTGTGTCAGGAAGTATTAAAAAATAAGCTGAAAAAATTTACAGAATATCTTCTGCCTCAGAAATTGTATTCAATATATAATCAGGAGACGCTTTTTCTAGTTCGGCTTTACTCTGGGCTCCGGAAAGAACAGCTACCGTTAGCCCGCAGCCTGCATTTTTGCCCTCTTCAATATCAATCACAGAATCACCTGCTTTTAATACTTTATCAGCATCACTAATATTGAATTTCTTCATCGCAAGATGAATCATTTCAGGGCTTGGGCGGCTTTCTGAAACATCATCTGCCGTTATTAAAGCATCAAAGTGAATAGTTTCCTTCCAGTTCAGTTTATTTAAAAGCTGATGGGCAATTTCTGAAGTATACCCTGTGTTCAAAACAATTTTCTTGTTTTGAGACTTCATATTCAGCAGGAAATTTTCAGTCCCGTTGATGGGCTTTACCTCAAGGTTTTTATAGGATTTCTTGAGCTGGTCAGAGAAATTCTCAAAAATAGCATGAGCATCCTCTTCATTTCCATTCAATTCCTTTAAAAGGCTTGTGATGGCTTCCAGCTTTTCCATTCCGGCACAGCGGGATAATACTTTTTCGAGGCTTACCACATAGCCGTAATCATTCACAGCGGTAGTAAGCGTTTTGTACACTACATTATCTTCATCAATTGTTGTTCCGGCCATATCCAGAACGAGTAATTCTATATTTTTCATTTGAATGTTATGCGTAAATTTTTTCGATATTAAACTTAGAGAATCCACCGCTTCCTGTCATTCCTTTTCCTCCGATACCCGTTACAATATGAATATTGGCAGATGGGCTGTGCTCAAAAATATCTTTCGTTTTGCACTGGGAATAGACTCCGAACCACCTTCTCTGAATTTCATATGTGGGTAAATCAATGATTTTCTTAGCCTCATGAATCATGAATTCATCAATCTCCATATTAAGATCATATCCCAGATCATCTGCATTTTTAGCATCTGCATATTCATGAGAATCTCCGATGATGACCGAACCGTCCAGCGCCTGCTTGAATAAAATATGAACTCCATACTTCTTTTCAAACGAATTCGGATCCTCTAAAGCCTTGATTTTCTGAAAAGAAGGACACTCTCTGAATGATTCATATCTTCTCACGGAAAGCCCCGTAAGAATATTTCCCTGAAGCGAATAAATACCCTGTGGTTTGGTTTGAAGCATCTGAAGTTTACTTACTTCCAGATCGCTGTCATTGAATACTTTAGGATATAAAGTTTTAAACTCGTGTCCACCGCAGATGATGATTTTAGAAGCATTAAATTCCGTTCCGTCTGCACTCACCGCTATACATTTCTGATCATTTTCACGGGTTTCAAGAACCGTTGTATTATAGAATATCTGTAGGCCCAGTTTTTCCTGAAGCAGCTTGTGAAGCTTTACAATCATATCTGCAGAATCTACCGAAAGCTCCTGCGGGAAAAATAAGCCACCTTTGCAATAGTCGGAACGGAGTCCGTCAAATTTTTTAATGCAGTCGTTTTTGGATAGTAAAACAGATTTATAATCATTATTTCTGTTGATTTCATAGAGCTCTTCAATCAGCTGAAGCTCTTCATCATTGGAAGCAATGTATACAGAGCCGTTTTGTCTGATGGTAAGATCTGCCTGCTTGTGAAGCTCATGATAGATGGCAAGACTTTCTCTTCCGAAATTCTGCCATTTCAGATCCATTCCGGAGGGCACTACCTGTCCGAAGTTTCTTACAGTGGCCCCCTGAGGAACAGAATTTCTTTCCAGTAAGGCTACTTTAAGATTTTTCTTCAGCGCATGATAAGCATGCAATGTTCCTAAAATTCCGCCTCCTACAACGAGTAAATCAAATTTTGTTGTCATTGTACTATAATTTATAAAATTTTCGACGTGTCGAAATTGATGAATTGATTAGATTTTGCGTTTGATTTTGGCTTCGATTTTTTCCTGAAAGCCAGAAAAGCAATCACAGAAAGAATTAAAACCATGATGGTGATGATATAATTTAAGTTAATATAAAAATGCAGCCATGAGGTCTGGGCTGAACCAAAGTTTTTATACAAAAGAATCAGCACACTTCCCAGATAACCAAAAGAATCTACAATATAGATCAGAAAACCTACATTACCTTTGATTTCAAATGCGGCAATCATCCGGTCAAAATAAATTCCATTGAAAGGAATATAGCAGATGTACATTCCAAAGCCTGAAATGGTCATCCATAAAAAAGGAGATAATGAACCCTGCTGAAACAGATAGGTAGAAAATCCTACCGTAAGAATTCCGGCAAAAAGGATGTAATGATAATATGCAAATGCTTTTTTATTGTTTTTTACTTTTACCATGAAGCCTAAAATGACAAGCACCATTACCGCAATAGGAATTTCTGTTAAAGTGAAGATAGAGCTGTCAAAAGTGAAATGCAGCCCGTCCCAGATCTCACGGTTGAAATTGTCCCTGAAATCTCTTAAAACCGTTAAGCTGATGTATAAAAAAATGATGCATAAGATGGGTACAAAAAACTGCCTGATCAGGGCTTTCCTCTCCGTACCATTCAGCGGCTGTCTTTTGTTTTTAAGCAAAATATCTTCTTCCGTAGGCGTAGGAATTCTCTCAAGTAACAGCCCGAAAAGAATCAGTGGAATAATGAAGACAAGTCCGGCTGAAAAAGGCATCCAGAATTCTGAAATGGAAAAAGTATCCATCAGAAATTTTCCTACAGATTTTGTAAATCCTGAAGAGACTACAAAGCTTGAGCATAGGAATAAGCCAATGATTTCTGTGGTTTTCCTTCCTTCAATATAAGAAAATACAATACCCCAGATCATGCCCAGCGGAATCCCGTTGATGAACATAAAAATAATATTGTAAGGAGCAGGAACGGCTGCAAATCCTAATAACGCAAGCTCAGCAATAGCAATGAAAGTAAAGAGATACGTAATTCTTTTCTGAGGTTTCAGTTCCGAAATAAATTTGATTCCAATGAATTTCGAGATAAAATATCCTACAGCCTGTGCAATGATAATCAGAATCTTATAATCAACCCCAAAATAGGAGAGTCCTTCGAAAGAAGCTACGGTAAAAGGTTTTCTGAAACCGTACATGCAGAAGTAAACACCAAAAGCAGCAAAAGCGGCCTTCAGTGTTACCAGTGTTTTTTGATTGATCGTTTTTGCCATAGTAATGGATTAGAAGTTCAGTTTTACACCAAGGTTGAAGCGTACTCCGTAATATTCTACCTGCTCAGGGCGGTCTTCATTTTTACCGAAATGATAGATCAGAGGTTTATTCAGAATATTGTTTATATCCGCATATACAGTAAGGTATTTGGTAAACTGATAAGAACCTCCGAAGTCCAGATTGCTGTATTTACCATAATAAGAATCATTGATGTCCTCCTCAGCGTATTCTACCGCATATTTTCCTTTGTAGTTGTAAGCCAGCCTTGCATTGAATCCTTTTTTCTCAAAGAAAAGCTGCGCATTGTACAGTTCTTTTGCCTGATAGGGCAGGGCCACTTTTCTTCCGCCTGGTTTTTCCATTTCAGAGGTCATGAAGGTAGCATTCAGTTGTACCCCGAAGTACTGCAGAATGCCGGGAAGAAAATCAAATCTTTTATTAATTCCCAATTCAATTCCCCCTAACCACGCTGCTTTTCCATTGTTTGGGGCTGTAAACTGTACCCCGGTGGTTCCGTTATAATTTCCGATAAATGAGTCCTGGAAAATAGGATTGGTAATGGATTTATAGAAGACGCCGCCACTCAGAATCCCTACGTTGGCGAAATAATATTCTCCCATCAGGTCAAAATTCAAAGAGTAGGTAGGATTAAGATTGGGATTTCCTCCTTTGAACTCGTTGTCTGCTTCAATATAAGTTCCGCCCGGCGTAAGGTCTCCAAAATTCGGTCTAGAGAACGTTCTTGTCGCTGCAAAACGAAGATTGGCTCTATCATTTAACGTGTATTTTAAATGAATCATCGGAAGAACAGCCAGATAGTTCTTGGTATTTTCTACAGGGGTCAGTACATCATCATTTACGCTGTATCCTTTTACTTTCGTGCTGGTATTGGATAGTCTGATTCCTCCCAAAAGGGTAATCTTATCATTCAGTTTATAGGTTGCCATTCCATAGGCGTCCGCATGTTTTTCAAACACATCAAAGTTTCTTCCCAATGCTTTATTGTATTCAAGGGCTTCAGAATCAGCAGTGTTGATTTTTAAATTTCCCTGGTTGTCATACCAGAACTGGTTCATTCCTTTGGTAGAAAGTACAGGACCAAATGTGTTGCCGATGTGGGCATTCATTTCACTTAAATATTTCGGTCCGTTGGGCTGTTTCGTAATGTATTGAGAAAAATCAGACAGAAGAGGCGCTGTTCCGCTACTCCAGTTGTAGAAAATGTCGGAAAATCTTGCATTACGCTCTTTATCTCTGTATTTAAATCCATATTTTAAGGTCAGCTTATCAGAAGCATTAATTTCGTGATTGAATGCTGCTACAATCTTATCCTTTTCCTCTACAAATACCTTATAGAATTCAAGATCTGTAAATCTCATCTGAGAAGCATCCATTTTAAAATTGGGATCACTGTAAAAGCCGAATAAAGCATCCGGATTTTTATAATCTAATTTCCCGCCATCGGCTTTCCAGTAAGCTCTGGGGCCATTACCATGATCTGAAATATAATCAGGATTGATGCCTACACCAGATTGAGTGTACTTGATGACATAATAAGAATTGTTCTGTTTATCAGGAATATTTCCATACTTGAATTTGTTGTCATAATAGGATAAATCCCAGTCGATTTTTCCTTTGTTTAATTGATGAATGGCTCCCAAAGAAACAGAAGTAAGTTCAGTAATCAGTAAATTATGGATATTCTGAAGCTCAACCCGTGCTGTATTATTGGTGCTGTTGAACTTATCAAACCGGATTCTGTGTTTATAATGGGTTTCATCATCCGATAATGTACCATACATTCCTTTTAAATAGAACGTAGTTTTTGGGGACAGCACATATTCAAAAGCGGTATTGACGCCTGTTGTTTTTCGGATCCCGTTGTAATCACGAAGTTCCAGTCTGAAAACCCCTTCGTCACCACTTCTTCTCGCTTCAAAATTATCGGTAGACCAGTTTCTGATAAAATGTGCAAAATTGAACAAATACCCGAATTTTTTATCTTTCGTTCTTCCCCCGTACAAAAATCCAAGGTTGTAAACTCCTTTGTCAGATTTTGCATTGTAACCGCTTCCTATGGTCGCTTTGAATTCTGTTTTCATCGGTGGTGTTTTAGTGATAAAATTGACACCTCCACCTATACCGTCTGCTTCCATATCCGGAGTAAATGACTTGTTTACATGTACATACGAGATCAGTTCCGTAGGGAAAAAATCGAATGCTGTTGCTCTTGAAGTTGTTTCCTCTTCTGCAGTGGGAAGTCTGTTTCCATTAATGGTTGTTGATGCCCAGAATGGCGGAAGTCCTCTGAGAGAAACAAACCGTCCTTCGCCCTGGTCTCTTTCAATAGAAACTCCCTGTACACGCTGTACAGTCTCCGCTGCATTTCTATCCGGCAGTTTCCCAATCCCATCTGAGGCAATAACATTGGTAATATTGATGGCATTTTTCTGAAGATTTAAAGCTCTTGCTTCTGTATTTTTGAGGGTTCCCGTAACGACTACTTCATCAATATTTTTTCGCGGCTGGGAGAGTTTGATGATTCCCAAATCAACAGTTTGTTCAGGTTTTAGATCAACCGTAATATCTGAAGATTCATAGCCTATATAACTGATTTGTATGGTGTATTGGCCATCTTTGATATCGGTAAGGGTAAATTTTCCTTCAATATCAGTAGTTATCGTTCTGGGTAAGCCTTTTATTTTAACGGTTGCCCCGGGAAGAGGCTGGCTGTCATCAAGAACAGTTCCTATAATGAACTGTTTTTGCGCTGAAGCAAAAACGATGAAACAGAACAAAACAAGGGTTAGTAATTTCTCTAATTTTGTTTTCATTTTTACATATATTAAATTTTTTATGCAAATCACGCCAATAATTTTAATATATATAAATATTTTGTATTAAGTATTGTTTAACAAATAACCCTGGTTTGTTACGCCTTTTTTACTTTACAATCAATTGAAGTTACTCTTTAGAAAATTCGATAAAATAAGGTTTGAAGTGGGTATATCAACGTTTTCAGTAAATGGTTTTCCAAAATGTCATGAATAGAAACCTGCTGAAAAAAGACTTGTTTGAGTTCATATTTCGTTCATCTTGGAAAAAAAGGGAATAACAGAAGTTGCATATTTGTAAACTTTAGTGGGTGCTGGAATTCAAAATTGAAGAATGATGTAAAAATTGGAATATAATTTAAACGCAAAGTCTAATATTTATAACGCTAAATTACAAGTGTGCAAAGTCTGCGACATTGTCACTGATGAAGCTTGATTATTATAGGTGTATTTATAGTGAATCTACACTACAATTGTCATTCTGAATGAAATGAAATGTAATGAAGAATCTCAAATTATTGAATGCAGATAAGAGATTCTCCCTTCGACAGAATGACAAAAGTAAAATAGTAAAAAACTTTGCGTTAAAAATAGGCTGTTAAGCCGTATAAAAATAAAGAACAAGCATCACACAGCTTTCATCACTGATGCTTACCGGAACGTGAGGGAATTTTCCGTTGAAATACAAAGAGTCGCCCTCTTTTAAAATGATTTCTTCATTATCAATCATATATTTCACTTCTCCTTTGAGAATATATTTGAATTCCCAGGCATCTGTAATTACCTTTTCTCTTTTAGAATTGGGTTCAAGAGTTAGTAAAACGGCTTCAAAACCCAGAGAATGAAGACTTTTGCTGAAGATGTGCATGTATCTGAACCCTTCGGCCTCTACTTCTTTTTCAATAACCTGCTGGCTTTCCTTTGGAACGTAGATGAATTTGGCGTTAGATTTTTTTTCAACCCCTTCAAAAAAATAGCTGGCATCAATTTCTAGCGACTGAATGAGATCCAATAAAACAGGAAGCGAAGGAATGGTTCGTCCGTTTTCAATCCTGGAAACAAGACCATTGCTTACATTGGCTTTAAAAGCAAGATCATTAATGGTTAAATTATTCTTTTTTCTAATATCCTTTAATCTCTTACCGATACCTATTAAAAAGTCATTCATACTATGTGGAATTTAACCTGGATTATTTTTTCACCGTTTTATTAAAAACAAAGGTAATATTATTCTCTATAGGTTGTATGGTAAAAAGAGGAATTCACAAAAAGGTAAAATGATACAAAAGAGGAGGCAACTTCGCTCAGCGAAGAATGTGATCATTGCATCGGGAAACGCCCTTGCGGTGATTTTACAATTTTGTATTGAAAAACTCCTTGCGGATTTGCATTAAATTTATTCCCTCTGAACCCAATCATACAACGTTTGCAATAGGTTGCCATCTTCTAATCTCCATTTCCTTTGTTTGTTCCAGGTTTGTCCATCCCAGGAAAATTTCCCTATTTTTGTAAAACTCCTTATTTCATTTATGAAAAAAATTATTCTTATCGAAGACGAAACCAGTGTGGTTTCCTTTATTAAAAAGGGACTTCAGGAAAGCGGATATGAAATTTCTGTAGCTTTTGACGGGCGTACGGGAGTGCAGCTGGTGCAGGCTAATGATTTTGATCTGGTAATTTTGGACATTATGCTTCCTGAAATGAATGGGCTGGATGTGTGTAAAGAAATAAGAAAAACCAATCAAAGCGTTCCTATTTTATTTCTGACGGCGTTGGGAACTTCTGAAAATATTGTTCTCGGATTAGAAAGCGGAGGAGATGATTATCTGGTAAAGCCTTTTAAATTTATTGAGCTGGTTGCCCGTGTGAAATCTCTTTTGAGAAGAAGTAATAACAATGGTCCCCAGGAAATTGCGGAGCCGGAACCGGATAATGAGCATGTTTTTCAGTTTTCGGATCTGATGGTGAATGATTATACCAAGAAAGTAACCCGGGCGGGAGAAGATATTTCTCTTACTTCTACAGAATACAAACTGCTGCTGTATTTCCTGAACAATCCGGAAAAAGTAATTTCAAGAGCAGAAATTCTGGATGCAGTCTGGGGCGTGAATTATGAGCTGGGAACCAATGTGGTAGATGTATATGTAAACTATTTAAGAAAAAAGCTCGACAGCCAGGATGAGAACAAATTGATTCATACCGTGATAGGGATGGGATATGTGTTGAAAAAAACATAATGAATGTTTAACAGAGTCATTACAAATCAGACCAAAACGATGGTGCTTTTGATGTTGGTTTTTACCGCCATCATTTTGCTGTTCAGTGGTTTGGTGTATTTCTCTATCGTTAATTTTTCTCACCAGAGGTTTTATGAGCTGCTGAAAATAAGAACGGCTACTATTATTCAGATTGAAAAAGGCAAAGATCATCTGGATCTTCCGGAAAACTACATTCTCAGCAGTCTGAATGACGAAGAGCTCCCAATGGAAAAAGATTATGTTTTTGCCGTTCCTACAGATTCCAATTTCAAAAAAATATCTCAGGAAGTCCATATTCCGGATTATTTCTTTAAAAATATCATCAGAGAAGGAGAGTCTAATTATAATGATGAAGAGTTCTACTATATAGGACAGAGTTTCAGGTATGATGATAAAGATTATATAGCCATTGCTTCTGCCAAAAACCACTATGTTGTTTATTATCTGGGCTTTTTGAAAAGAACATTGCTTACTTGTATTGTGCTGTCTCTGTTTTTCAGTATGATTTTCTCTTTTTACCTGTCTAAAACGTTATTCAGGCCTATCTTAAAAATTACGGGTAAAGTGAAGGAGATCAGCTCAGAAAACCTTCATTTGAGATTAGAGTCACAACCTGATAATAAAGAATTGAATGAGCTGGTAGACACGTTTAATGATATGCTCAACCGTATTGAAACGTCTTTCGAAACCCAGAATCACCTGATAGGAAATGTTTCCCACGAGCTGAGAACTCCACTTACTTCCATTATGGGTGAGGCAGATGTGGCGCTTTCCATCAGCAGAACAGCGGATGAGTACAAAGAAACCCTCGGAATCATCCTGGATGAAGCCGAAAAGCTGGACAAAAAAATCAAGGCTCTGCTTATGATTGCCCAAACCGGATTCGATGGAAAGATCCAGAAAATGGATAAGGTAAGAATTGATCAGCTGCTTTGGGATGTTATTGAAACCCTCAGAAGAATTGATTCCAGAAATAATATCTATCTTGATATCAGCATGCTTCCTGATAATCCTAAAAAGCTGAAAGTACAGGGTAACGAGCAGCTATTGCATCTTGCCGTGGCCAATATCATCAGTAATGGCTGTAAATATTCTAACTTCCAGCAGGTGAAAGTTTCTTTGGGAGCTACCAATACAGATGTGTACATTATTGTAAAAGATAATGGTATCGGAATTCCGGAAGTAGAAATGAATAAAATCTATGATCCGTTCTTCAGAGCTTCCAATACCAATAATTACGAAGGCTACGGAATCGGGCTTCCGCTGGCAAGAAATATTGTAAGAATGCACCACGGTGAACTGATTGTGAGCTCGCACGAAAATCATGGTACTACCGTACAGATGCGTTTCCCGAATTTTTACAGTATGATGCAGAAAGGAGAAGAAATTAACTAGTAACAAGCTTA
Source organism: Chryseobacterium culicis (assembly GCF_900108365.1). GTDB lineage: Bacteria > Bacteroidota > Bacteroidia > Flavobacteriales > Weeksellaceae > Chryseobacterium > Chryseobacterium culicis. The sequence continues at coordinate 685,893 of NZ_FNWQ01000003.1, forward strand.
ATTCCTATCTTTTATGTATTTTTCTCAGGCCTGTTTGCACCTCCTGCAATTCTATATTAATTTCTCTTAACAATTTTCTAATCTCATTTTAATCTCTTTAATCACATTTTAATTCCGTTCCAAAGATCTTCTAATATGGTCGTTCTAGTTTTGTATCATCGAAAAAGATAAACACAATACAAAATAATAAGAACATGACTAAAACAATTTTAATTGCAACAGATTACTCTCTTGAGTCATTGAATATATTAAAAAAAGTACTTAAAGAGAAAGACGCAGCGGAAGATCAGAACCAATACAACATTATTTTGGCTTCCGGATATGATTCCGGAGACTCTATCAGGGATCTTTTGTTCAGTACCAAAACAACTATTTTCAATAAAATAAGACCGGCAGAATTCTGTGATGCCTTTGGAATTATCAGTAACAAATATCCTCACCTGGTTAATAAAATCATCTGTGACATTTTTACAGGAAGCTTCCAAAGAACATTCAACCAGTATGTAAAGGCGGAAAATATTGAGGAAGCTTATTATTCTCCATCCATCAAAAGCAAAGGAAAAGGAAAATTCGATCTGATTCCTTACATCAAAAAATGCAAAGAGCTGAAATCTTATGAAATTAAGGTTGAAGTGAAAGAAAGACTTCCGGAAAGAGGAAGACTGGCAGAAATCTTTGTAGAGGCCTGAAAATTAAACACAATTTAAAAACGATAGAAAATGTTAAGAAATTATAGTAACAGCAGGACATTGGGAGACAATATCAGATTGGGAACGCTGACTGCCTTCACAGCAGGTACTATAAACATTGCTTCCCTATTGATATTCCTCTCTTTTACATCAAATGTAACAGGACACTACGCTATTTTAGCAGCAGAGATCAGTAAAGGAAACTGGGCTCAGGTAGGAGTTGTAGGAGGATGGATCTTTTTGTTCTTCTTCGGAAGCTTTGTATCCAACTTTATTGTCATTAACTTTAATAAGAAAAGTAAATACTTTGCCCATGCCATGCCCATTGTGCTGGAAATCATATGTCTTCTTTTCGTAGGTATATACGGGCAGTTTTATTATCAGAAAACGTTAGAAGAAACAGAATATCTAGTTGCATTGATGCTTTTTGCCACCGGGCTTCAGAACGGATTAACGGCAAGTATTTCCAACTTCTCGGTAAAAACAACCCACCTTACAGGAACTACTACCGATCTCGGAATCCTGGTATCCATGTTTACACAGAAAAAATACCGTAAAAACGGAGAGCTGATCGGCAGGGCAAAACTGTTAATGAGTATTATGCTGGCTTATGTAACGGGAGCGGTATTCTCAGGTCTGACTTATTATTACCTGGAATTCAGAGTGTTCTATGTGATTAGCATATGCTTGCTGATTGTTATCGGATATGATGCTTATAAAATTCATATTCGACACTTCAATACAAAATACAGATACAGCAGGATTTATAAAAAGCCCAATCTTTTTGCCTATTTGTATGATAAAATCCATGGAATTCCAAAAAGTGAGAAGAAAAGAAAGCTTGCCTTTGAGGATTAAATATAAAACACACTATTATTTTTTTGTATAAACTAGCTGTAAGTGCCCTTATTTTATCATGAAATAGGGGCATTTTTCTTAAAAAATTAAACGGAAGGCCAATAAATTCATTAATTATTATCCCATTTTAATAATTGTAACAATGAAAAATTCGTGATAAAAACAATAAACCTGTTAAAGCCCTTCATTACAAACATTAAAAAAAACAGTTGGGGATAAATAGGCAAAAATGTTGATAATTAAATATTAAATCACGGTTTTGGTATTTTAATTCCCGTTTTCATTGACTATTTTTGTAAGTTGATTTACGTTTTTATGTCAGATATTATTCAGCTTTTACCGGATCATGTAGCTAACCAGATTGCAGCAGGAGAGGTGGTGCAGAGGCCTGCATCCATTGTGAAGGAGCTTTTGGAAAATGCTATAGATGCAGATGCAACGAAAATTGAACTGATCATCAGAGATGCCGGGAAAAACCTTATTCAGGTGGTAGATGACGGAAAAGGAATGTCTGAAACAGATGCCCGCATGGCATTTGAAAGACATGCTACCTCCAAAATAAAAGGAACAGAAGATATCTTTAAAATTGCTACCAAAGGGTTCCGTGGTGAAGCGCTGGCTTCTATTGCAGCGGTTTCCCAGGTGGAATTAAGGACCAAGCAAAAAAATACGTCTATCGGAACCAATATTTATATCGAAGGCGGGGTTTTCCAGTTTCAGGATCCGGTTCAGACAGCAGACGGATCAAACTTTCTGGTAAAAAATCTTTTCTATAATGTTCCTGCAAGAAGGAAGTTTCTGAAAAATAATAATATTGAATTCAGACACGTTATTGATGAATTTCAGCGTGTTGCACTGGCTCATGAGAATCTCGAGTTTTCTCTGTTCCATGATGATGAAGCGGTTTTCCGGCTCAGAAAAGGAAGTCAGATGCAGCGTATTGTAGATGTTTTCGGAAGAAAGCTTCAGCCGCTATTGATTCCTATCAAAGAAGATATTATCTGGTGTAGGCTTCATGGTTTTGTGGCAAAACCTGAGGGAGCTAAAAAAGCACGAGGCGAGCAGTTTCTTTTTGTAAACGGGAGATACTTCAGAAGTCCCTATTTCAATAAAGCCGTACAGGAAGCTTTTGAAGGACTGCTTCAGCCGGGATATGTGCCTTCTTTTTTCCTTTTCCTGGAACTTGATCCGGAGAAAATAGATGTGAATATCCATCCGCAGAAAACAGAAGTGAAATTTGAGGACGAACATCTGATTTTTGCATTGCTCCGCTCCACCATAAAAAGATCTTTAGGAATCTATAATGTTTCTCCAAGTCTTGATTTCGACAGAGATCCGGAGCTGGATGAAATGATGAATAAGCCTGTTCCAAGCAAAGGAAATGGAGGGGGATCCGGCGGAGGGGTGTTCAAAATGCCTGAAATCATTGTAGATAAAGACTATAACCCGTTCCTGGAAGAAAAAAACGTAGTACATCCGGAGGAAATTCAGAACCTTACCGAAATGTACCATCAGAATATTACGGCAGAACCGTCAAAGATTAATTTGTTTGAAGATGAAGATTTTGATGAAGATCTGATGAGGCTTCCGAACGGGTACTGGCTTTTCAATAAAGGAGATGTAACCTTAATGCTTGATTTGGGAAGAATGCACAGACTGCTGGTTTCTGAGGGGAATAAATCTACCAGAAAATCAAACACAAACAGCCATGCACTTCTCTTCTCTCTGGAGTATCACATGAATGAAATTGAAAAGACAAAATACAATTCCATAAAAAAATATCTTCCGGAATTAGGGTTTGACATGAAAATTGCTCATGAAAGTGTACTTCGAATAGATTCACTTCCCGAAGGACTGAAAGAAACCCAGGCCATGAAGTTCCTGGAAAACCTTTTTGAGATTCTGGATTACAAGACGGAAGAAGAATTTTTGCAGTATTATCATAACCAGTGGAATAAAATGCAGTCGAAGTCAAGATTTGACTTTATTTATAAAAAAGATGCGGAACAGCTTATCAAAGACTTTACAGCATTAGGCTTCCCGGAATTTTTACCGGATGGCAAAAGATGTTTTTATGAAGTTCCGTTTAACGACTTTAAAAACAAATTTTAAAAATTATGTTTAACAATATACCGCCGATTACAAGGAATATTATAATACTCAATGTTATAGTTTTCGTCATAACTTATATAATTGGAGATAAGATGGTTGAGTATCTTGCTGCCTTTTATCCTTTTTCTCCCTATTTTCATTCGTGGCAGATTATTACCCATATGTTCATGCACGGAAGTATTATGCATATCCTGTTTAATATGATGACGCTGTTCAGCTTTGGGCCAATTCTGGAACAGACGTTAGGAGATAAAAAATATTTGATTCTTTATTTTGTAAGCGGTTTAGGAGCATTTTTTCTTTTTAATGCATGGAATTTTGTGGAAGTTCAAAGTATTTCCCGGGAATTGCAGGAATTGGGATTTAATATGAATGCTTATCTATCAGGTGCAAACGTAAATCTATCAGGGAATGAAGATTCAATCCTTAGACAAAGAGAATTAATTGGTAGTCTAAAAGCTATTATGTATACACCAATGGTGGGGGCTTCTGGGGCTATTTTCGGGGTAGTGGCTGGATTTGCAACATTATATCCAGATTCTAAAATAGGAATCATGTTTATTCCCGTTCCGATTAAAGTAAAATATCTGTTGCCAATTATTGTTGTGGGATCTGTCTACCTTGGTGTCTCAGGCAACGGGGGTGGTATTGCCCATCTTGCCCACGTAGGGGGAGCATTGGTAGGCTGGCTGCTGGCAAGGATTTGGAAAAAGCATTTGTACAGATTCAATTAAAATAGTCCTGTGAAAGTTTTCCGACTCATACTGTTTATCCTGCACCTTGGAATCCTGTTTCTGCTGTTGGGTACATTACTGAATGCTTATGTTCCGCCAAAAGTATTTCCGTGGTTTAATTTACTTTCTTTAGGATTCCCGTTGCTGATCATCTCTTATGTTATTTTAACGGCATTCTGGATAATCAGCTGGAAAAAAAGAGCATTTGTTTTCATGTTCGTGGGTTTGGCTTTTATCAATCCGGTAAAAAGATGGGTGAATTACTCTCCTTCTAGGAATGAAAAGGCTGATATCAAGGTAATCACCTTTAATACAAAAGCAGGTATAGGAGGAAATAAGGATTTAGCCCCTTTTCTGAGATCGCAGAATGCAGATGTCCTTCTTTTACAGGAAGATGCTGGTACAATATATGAGTTTGAGGGCTATCAGAAGATAAATCCTGGAGCGGGGCTGACGATTTTATCTAAGCATAAAATCATTAATCATAAGATTATTGATCCCCAGGATGAAGATATGAGAATTCCAGGCCTGCAGGCTGATATAGAAATTAATGGAAAGATATATCGGTTTATTGATGTCTACCTTAATCCGTTCCAGTTCGAAAAAAAGATGTTACGGCTTAACGGAAATACTGATGCCAATGAAGAAAAGGCAAAAAATGTTGTGAAAAGGCTGATCCCGACTTTTAAAAAACATCAGGAGCAGGTATCTCTGATCAGGCAGATCGTTGAAAGCTCTCCGTATCCCGTTATCCTAACAGGAGATTTCAATTCTGTTCCTAATTCTTATGAATATTATCATTTATCGGAAGACCTTGAAGATGCGTTTTTAACGGCAGGAAAGGGTAGTGCGACCAGTTTCCATGATTACAAATTTCCTATTAGAATCGACTATGTTTTCTCTTCAAAATCATTAAAGGCAATATCTTACAAAGTTGACCGTTCTATAAGTATCTCAGATCATTATCCTGTCATTGTAAAATTTTCTACAGAGAATAAATAATCATAAAAAAAGTTAAAATCGTGGGCTTGGTAGGATTTTTGTTGAGAGAAAAACGTACCAAGGCCGTTTTTTCATGAAGTCGAATCAGATATTATTATTTATACATATAGCTGTTGCTGTGTTGCTGCTATGCACGCTGGGGAATGCATGGATTCCACCCAATCTTTTGGGTACTCTTAATTTGCTTTCGCTTGGTTTCCCCTATCTGATAACCGCTCACATCGTTCTTACCCTGATATGGATTTTCAAGAAACAAAAAATAGCGATTGCATTTGCGTTAGGTACACTTATTTTCTATAATCCCATCAGACGGTGGATCAACTTTTCACCCAAAACAGAAAATGTAAAAACAATACGTGATATTAAAGTATTGACATTCAATGTGAAATATGGAGAGTATGGCTGGGATAAAGTAAAGGACTATATCAAAGAGCAGGATGCTGATATTATTCTTGTGCAGGAAAAAGATACCAACCGCGCTATAAAGCGTGATCTCATTAAATATCCGTCTGTTATTCTCAAAACCAAACATAAAATTGTTAGACAGGCAGAGCTGATTGATGAAAAAGCGCGTGGAAATTCTTTCTATGCTGATATTGATATCAATGGTAAGGTAATTCGTATTATCAATGTTTATCTGGAACCCTTCAGACTTCACAAATCAATGTTTACAAAGCTTGAAGGACTTGGGCTGGGCAATGTTTCCACACTGCTGTCCCATATGACGCCTACGTTTCAGGCCCATGAAGATCAGGTGAAACGAATTAGAAAGATGGTAGATTTATCACCTTACCCGGTTATTTTGGCAGGAGATTTTAATTCTGTTCCTAACTCTTATGAGTACTATAATCTCGGAAAAGATCTTCAGGATGCCTTTCTGGTAGCAGGAAAGGGTAGTGCCAGCAGTTTTCATGATTATAAAGTTCCCTTGAGAATAGATTATATCTTCAGCTCAAAATCCATTATTCCTTTAAGCTATAAAGTAGATCAGACTGTGAAATTATCGGATCATTATCCCGTAATTGCAGAATTTCTGCTAAATTAGTTCCATGAAAAATATACTGTCTGCACTTTTTATCTTTACAATTCTTTGTACCGCCTGTTCCAAGAAAGAGTCTCCAGGATTTGCTGCTGAGCAGGAGGTAAGTATAAAGTATGACACTACTGCTGTTGATTCCTTTTCTACGGGAGCTGTTTCGGTAGATATTGCCAGAAAGATAAGAATGTCCTCTCCTCAGTATCTTGATTCTGTAAAACAGGCTAAGAAGCTTCAGGAAGAAGAAAGTAAAATAAAGGCAGAGCTGGAAAAGGAAAATAAAGCAAAACTGGAAGAGGAAAAGAAAAAAGCTGAAGCAGAAAAAAAACAGAAAGCGTCTGAAGGGGCTGCAAATTCAGAGACCAAAACACAATAAAGACAATATCATTAAAAAAATATACAATATGAAAAAACAAATCATGGCAGCGTTAGTGATCTCAGTATTCACTGTAGCATGCACAAAATCAACAACTAAGACAGAGCAGGTAGAAAATCCTGATGGTTCCGTTACCACTACTACCACTACCGTTACAGAAACTCCAAACACCGTTGATACCGCAAAGATCAACGATGCAAAAGAAGATGTGAAAGCTAAAGTAGATGCCGCCGGAAACAAGATAGACAATGCTGCTCAGAAAGCTAAAGATAAAATAGATGCAACAGCAGATAAGACGAAACAGGATCTTCACAAGGCTGGACAAGACATCAAGACTGAAGCCAATAAAGTAGGGCAGGATATTAAATCCGGAGCTCAGGAAGCAGGAAAAGATGCTAAAGAGGCCGCTAAGAAAGGAGCTTCTAAAGTAGAAGAAGCTGCCAGAAAAGTAAAAGAAGACTTAAGTAAATAAAGTAAGAAGCCGTAATTCAATCAGAATTGCGGCTTTTTTATTATCCTGTTCAAAAATATAAGGTATACATAGAAAGTATTTGCCTTACAAGAAGTCTTATTTATTCATCTCCAGCAATGGATCAATATATTCCCTGTCATTGCTTAGTCTGGGAACCTTATTTTGCCCGCCAAGCTTTCCTTTGGCTTCCAGCCAGTTATAGAACAGATTGCTTTTAGCAATATGGACAATCGGTCTTTTAAGAGTTATATTGTTATACCTCTTCGCTTCATAGTCCGAATTTATGGTCTTTAAATGCTTGTCAAAAGCATCAATAAAGCTGTCCAGATTGTCCGGATGCCTGCTGAATTCAAAGATCCATTCATGGGCACCCCCTTCGTTTCCTTTCATAAAGACAGGTGCTCCCGTGAAATCTGTGATCTGTGCCCCTGTTAATTCGCACGCCTTGGAGAGGGCCGACTCTACATTGGTAATCATCAGTTCCTCCCCAAAAGCATTAATATAATGTTTCGTTCTTCCTGTTATTTTTATTCTGAAAGGATTGGTGGATGTGAAGACAACAGTATCTCCAATCAGATATCTCCAAAGACCACCGTTGGTAGTAATCACCATTGCATAGTTCTTCCCGATTTCCACATCTTCCAGGCTTACCACTTTTGGATTTGAAAAATAGAACTGATCCATAGGAATGAATTCGTAAAAAATACCGTAATCCAGCATCAGAAGCATTTCATCACTATCTGATCTGTCCTGGATACCAAAGAAGCCTTCGGAAGCATTGTAAATTTCGTAGTAATTGATGTTTTTTCCGATGATCTGCCGGAATTGCTCCCGGTAGGGCTTGAAACTGATTCCACCGTGAAAAAACACCTCCAGATTAGGCCATAGCTCCGAAATACTTCCGATATTAGTTTCTTTCAGTACTCTTTGCAAAAGAACCATCATCCAGCTTGGTACTCCAAGGATACTTCCCACATCCTCATTTTTAACTTCTGAGGTTATTGCTTTCAGCTTGCTTTCCCATTCTCCCATCAAAGATACCTTCTTGCTCGGAGTGGTGGTTATTTCTACCCAAAAAGGCAGGTTATCAATCAAAATAGCGGATAAGTCCCCAAATTTGGTGTTGAAATCCGCATACAATTCTGAGCTTCCCCCCAACCGTAAATTTTTATAATTAAAAAGCTGGTTTTCCGGGTGATTATTGGCATAGATGGAAACCATATCTTTTCCAGCTTTCATATGGCAGTACTCAAGGCTTTCTGCAGAGATCGGGATAAATTTACTCTTGGCATTGGTGGTTCCCGAAGATTTGGCAAAATGCTTAATAAGACCGGGCCAGCTTACATCCTTATGCCCCTGTCTCGCTTTTTCAATATAAGGCTCCATTTCTTCGTACGTAACAACAGGAACCTTGTTTTTAAAATCCTGATAACTTGATATAGAATTGAATCCGTATAGCTTACCATATTCTGTGTCCTCCGCATGAAACAGCTGAGAAAAGAGTATACCCTTTTGAGTTTCAATGGGATGGTCCATGAAATTCTGTATCTGATCTATCCTTTGACGGATAAACCAGTTAACTACGGTGTTGAAAAGTGCTTTGGTTGCCATTCCAACAAATATAATGATATTTGAATTTTCAGAAAATTTTTTAAGTGATTAAATAAAAAAACCGTTACAAAATAGGTAACGGTTTGATATTTAGTTTATTGTTTACTAGCAATACTCATCGTATGCAGCCTGAAGGTTTGCCGCAATAGCTCCTGCAGGATTTCCTTCAATGTGGTGTCTTTCCAGCATGTGAACCAATTCACCATCTTTGAAAAGCGCTACACATGGCGAGCTTGGAGGGAATGGAGCAAGGTGTTTTCTTGCTTCTACTACTGCCTCCGTATCAAATCCTGCAAATACAGTTGTTAAATGGTCAGGTTTTTTATCTCCTGTTAAAGAGTACACTACTCCCGGTCTTGCAGCGCCTGCAGCACAACCGCAAACAGAATTAATAACCAATAAGGTAGTACCGGACTGCTTCAAAGCATCTTCTACCTGAGCCGGAGTTGTTAAATCCTGGAAACCTTTATCTGTAAGCTCTGCCTTCATAGGCATTACCAAATCTGTTGGATACATATATAATTGTTTTTTATCTGTACAAAGTTAAGCAATTCTTTGCTCTTCTTCAATATATAAAAACTATCAATCCATTAGTCATAAAAAATTAATCAAATATTAATATTGCAATAATATTCTAAAAAACGTGAAATAACACTAGGAATAATAAAATTTTATTATTAAATTTGAAATGATTCTGAAAAACAAACGACCGTGAAAAAACATTTAAAGCTTTCCCTCAAGCAATCAATCACTTAAATACTTTCTGAAATATGGTAGTATCTTAATTTTTTTTTTCAGTTTAGAATCAAACTGATTAACAAACTTTAATATCCAACAAAGTGAAGCCCGGAACTGAAAAGTTCCGGGCTTCTAATCAAATCGATATGCAAAGGTTGTATATCCTAAGTTATGGAATGAGATAGGTTTTGCGGAGTTTAAGATACACCCCAGCCCCGAACCGTGATCCCATCATTATGAAAGGAGTTTTTTAGCCATCTCGGAAATGCTTTTTCCATCAGATTTTCCGGCTAATGCTTTGGATGCTGCTCCCATAACCTTTCCTAAATCTTTAATAGATTCAGCTCCGGTTTCAGAAATAATATTCTTAATTTCTGTTTCTAATTCTTCAGCAGAAAGCTGTTTTGGTAAAAACTGCTCAATAACTTTACTTTGAGCTTCTTCTACTTCAGCAAGATCCTGTCTTCCCTGAGCGGTAAACTGCTCGAAAGAATCCTTACGCTGCTTGATCATTCTCTGCAGAATGGCAATTTCCTGCTCAGCAGAAACTTCAGCGCCTCTGGCTTCTGTTTTTAAAAGAAGGATCTGAGATTTTACAGCACGAAGAGAGTCCAGAGCTACTCTGTCTTTTTCTCTCATAGCTGTTTTTATAGCTTCGCTTATTGTATTTTCTAAACTCATAAGTTTATAATTTGACAATTTGAGAATGAAATAATTTGAAAATAATAAAAACAATGGTAACTGATTGGACTTTATATTATTAATTAAAATAATTAACTAATACACCGAATTCATAACTTCTACCAGTTGGATAATTTTCAAATTATTCCATTTTCAAATTAATTTTAGTCTACGTCTTTATTTAAAAATCTGTTTTCTCTGATTTGCATAGATCCGTTGTTGTCAGACAGGTAGGTGTTGATGTTCTGATCTGAAGCATTGTTTCCGTCAATCGAGATATTTTTTCTTTTGAAAGCTGGAATAGATTCAAATTCACTTGTGCTGTCAAAGCTTTGGTAACGTGAGTTGAATTCTTTTAATTTATTTCTTCTTTCAATAACTCTTTCCTGATCCATCGTTTTATTCACAAAAGTGAATTCTGATTCCTCAGTCTTTGGAGTTTCAATTTCTTTTTTGCTTTCAAATACAGGTTTTGCTTCTTCCTGTTTCTGGTAGAATGTTTCAATTTTTTGAGCAGGTTCTGCTACCGCGGCATTTGTTGGTGCCGTGAATTCTGCTTTTGGCTGTCCAAAGTCTGTATTGGGATCTTTTTTCACGGGCTCGTTCACAAAGAAACTGAACTCAACAGGTTTTTCTTCAGAAAAAGAGCTGTTGAAGGTAGTTCCAGACTGTGGTTCCTCTTTTTTATTATCAAAATCAAAGGAAAAAGACTGAATTTCAAGATCATTAGGATCTTCATTCTCCTCATCAATAGACAGCAGGCTGTATTCCTGTTCCTCTTCATCATTTCTCCAGTTCTGTTCTGGTGTATGTACGGTATTTTCCTCTTTATCAAAGAATTTTATCTCAGTTCTTGTCTGCTCTTCAATGATCATTTTTTTTTCAGTATGCGTAGAATTGAACGGAGCATCGTGGTCTTCGTCGTCTAATCTGAAAAGGTTTTTACCTCCAAAATCGTGGGTTGTTTCCGCGGCAGATTCTCTTTCCTCTCTTGTTTTGAAAGGAGAGCTTTTCTGAGCTTCAAAGCTATCATTAAGACTGATTCTGATTTTCTCTGTAGGGCCTGCAAATTTCTTATTGTCATTAGAGAATCCTGTAGCAATAACAAGAACACTTACTGCGTCTCCTAATTCTTCATCTGCACCCACCCCGAAAATAATATCTGCAGTGTTTCCGGCTTCTTTCTGGATGTGGTCCATAATGATACCAATCTCGTCCATGGTCACTTCTTCAGCACCACTTCTGATCAATAGAAGTACGTTTTTAGCACCTGTAATCTTATTGTCGTTCAATAATGGAGAATCAAGGGCTTTTCTTACGGCTTCTTCAGCTTTGTTTTCACCTGAAGCTGTTCCTGTAGACATCAATGCTGTACCAGAATTCTGAAGAACAGATTTGGCATCTCTAAAGTCAATGTTTACATCAAAATAACCTGTAATAACTTCTGCCATCCCTTTTGCGGCATTGGTTAACACTTCATCGGCCTTTGAGAATCCCTGTTTGAACCCCAGGTTTCCGAACTGCTGTCTCAGTTTATCATTATTGATGACAATAAGGGAGTCAACATTATTTCTAAGTTTTTCCAGTCCGTTTTCTGCCTGTTCCAATCTTCTTTTTCCTTCAAAACTGAAAGGAACGGTAACAATACCTACGGTAAGAATTCCCATGTCTTTTGCTACTTTAGCAATAACGGGAGCGGCTCCGGTACCTGTACCACCACCCATTCCGGCAGTGATGAACACCATCTTGGTGTTCTGGCCCATAGCAGCTTTAATATCTTCGATACTTTCGATGGCTGATTTTTCCCCTACTTCAGGATCTGCTCCTGCTCCAAGACCTTCTGTAATAGAAGTTCCCAACTGTACTTTATTGGCAACAGGGTTATTATCTAAAGTCTGAGCATCCGTATTACAAATCACGAAATCAACCCCGTGAATTCCTTTCTCGTACATGTGCTTCAGAGCGTTGTTTCCACCGCCCCCTACACCGATTACTTTTATGATGGATGAATTTCCTTTTGGCAAATCAAATGAAAATCCTTGTGTACCTATATTTTCCATAACTATATTTTTAATAATTATAATTGATCATTGATTCCTGATAATTGATAAGGAAAAGACCGTTTATCGCTTATCATTCATCATTTATAATTTACTCTACTTCTTCAAAGAATTTTTTTACTTTTTCCATTAACGATTGCCCGAAGGTCAGCTTTGCTTTTCTGCTCTCCTGTCTCTCGTTTTCAAAAGACTGCTGCTCCTGAACTGGTGCTGCCTGCGGAACGGGTTGAGCTGTTTCCGGCTGTACTGCAGCAGTTTCCTGCTTTGGCTGCTCGGCTGCAACTTCAATCACTTCATCAGCATTCTGTTTTTTGTCTCTGATCTTTAAACTTTCCATCAGTAACCCGATAGAGGTAGCAAATTCAGGGCCTTTCAGGTACTGATTCTTATCATTGGCAATATATTCATTGGCAAAACCGATTCTGCTGTCAAAACCTGTCGTATAATTCGCAAGCTGACGAAGGTGTTTTAGGTTTGATCCACCTCCTGTAAGAACGATTCCTGCAATCAGTTTTTTCTTCTGCTCAAAAGCACCGTATGCTTTCAGTTCTGTATTTACCATTTCCAAAACTTCTTCTACTCTTGCATTGATGATCTGTGCTAACGTTTTTAAAGAAATTTCTTTGTCTGGTCTTCCATGAAGCCCGGGAATGGTTACAAAAGTACTATCTTTTTCTAATTCGGGAACAGCCGAACCGAACTTTACTTTCAGTTGTTCTGCATGTTTTTCGATAATAGAGCAGCCTTCTTTGATATCTTCCGTAATAATTCCGCCTCCGTACGGGATCACGCAGGTATGACGGATGATATTATCTTTAAATATAGCAATATCTGTTGTACCTCCACCAATATCAACGATGGCTACACCAGCTTCTTTCTCTTCTTTGGTAAGAACAGCTTCTGAAGAGGCTAACGGCTCCAAAGTAAGAGCTTCCATTTCCAGCCCGGCTTCACGAACGCATCTTGCAATGTTTCTGATGCTGCCCATTTGGCCTACAACAACGTGGAAATTAGCTTCTAAACGCTTTCCGTGCATTCCCACAGGCTCTTGAATCTCCCCTTCAGAATCTACTTTATATTCCTGAGGAAGTACGTGGATAATTTCTTCTCCAGGAAGCATAACCAGTTTTTTCACCTGATCTTTTAATGCTTCGATGTCATCGTCGGTGATAAATTTATCCGGATGTTCACGCATAATATAATCAGAGTGCTGCAGAGAACGTATGTGTTTTCCTGCAATACCTACCGTAACTTTGCGGATGGGAACGCCAGCACTGGATTGTGCTTCGGATACTGCAGCCTTGATTGAATTGATGGTTTGCGAAATATTATTCACAATCCCTTTATGAACCCCAAGACTTTTAGCTTTTCCTACACCGAGAACTTCTATTTTCCCGTGTGCATTCCTTCTTCCGACAATCGCGACTATCTTCGTTGTCCCGATGTCCAGACCTACTGAATACTCTTGATTTTCCATTTTTATATCGATTTGATTTTTTCTACTTTTTCCTTTTTTATTGATAAGGATATGCTCCTATTTGTGTATAAATGTCCTGAGGGACTTATTCTATCTTTACTTTAGCTTTGGGCTTTGGTTTTGCCGCAGCAGCCGTTTTTTTCTCTGTTTTTTTCGTTTCATTTGTATGTGTTTTCGGTTTTGTAGTCTCTTTTGGCTTAACCGCTGCGGAGCCTGCTTTTTTTGCTTCCGCTGTTTTTGGCTTACTCTCAGTTTTTTTAGTCGCTGCAGCAGGAGCTTTTGCCAGTTCCATTTTGCCGGCTTTTAAAATACTGTCATTATCTTTAAAGTAAGGATTTAAAGTAGTGACAATCTGGTTCTGGTATTTCACAGAGACCATACTGTATTTCTGAGGATCCTGAAAAACCAGGTATTTCTCTACAAAAGTTTTAAATCCTTTCACTTTAAAATCAATATTATCAAGGTCTCCGATCTCTACTCTGTAATTCCCTTCGCTTGTCAGGAGGCTATAACTGTCTTTATTTTTTGAGATTCCGATAAAATATTTCTTACTGAAATCATCTTTGTCAATTTTTTCTACCAGCTCAGCCAGCTTTTCATATTCATCTGGCTTTACATTTCCGGTTACCAGCATACAGGGATGTGAATAGGTTCTTGAAATAGGGAACTCAATTCCTTTTTCATCTACATAAAAGTCTTTTCCGTCTTTATTCAGTCTGAAGACAGGAACTCTCTGTCTGATGTCCAGATTCAGCTTTCCGTTCAGATTCAGGTAGACATTGGCACTGTCAACGGCCGGAAGAGCATTGATCTTTTTTTCTAAAGAAGGAATATTAAGATCCCCCACATTTCCCGATGGATTTTCTTTTTTTACAATCTCCCGGATATCTTTTTCGTCCACAAAATATACGGGAGTTTTCTCACTCATTTTTACAGAAATCTTATTGTCTGTAATCTGTTGGCGGCTGAATCTCTTCAATGAGAAACTCAGTAACAATCCAAGGATGATTACCGTGACAGCAATTTTTAATATTCTGTATTTATTTTTCATATTTTTCTTTGGCCGCTACGGCCGCAAAACAATTTTATTTTCCTGTTCGCGAGGGTGTTTCACTCAGCGAAGGCTATAATTTATACTCATATTTTCTCTATCCACTCACAAATAGGGTCATATAGAGTGTCTATATTTCCTGCGCCTACCGTAAGGAGGATATCAAAATCTTTTTCTTTTATTTTTTCAAAAGCATCGGACAATGCCGATATTTCTTTTTTATCTAATGTTACTTTATCCAGCAGCCAGCCTGAAGTGATTCCTTCAAAATTCTCCTGAAGTTCTCTCGCCGGGTAAATATCAAGAAGGATAAGCTCGTCTGCTTTGCTTAAACTTTCTGCAAATCCGTCTGCGAAATCTCTTGTTCTGCTGAAAAGGTGTGGCTGGAAGGCTACCAATAGTTTTTTATCAGGGTAAAATGTTTTGATTGAGCCCATTACAGCATTGATTTCTGTAGGGTGATGGGCGTAATCATCAATATAAATTTTACCATTTTGATAAATATGTTTCGTGTATCTTCTTTTAATTCCTTTAAAATTGGCAATTGCCTTTTTCAGCGTATCAAAATCTGCGCCTAAATTATGCAGAATAGCCAGCGCTGCAGTAGCATTTTCCACATTATGAATCCCCGGAATTTCCCAGACAAAATCTTTTATGGTTTCCGTTGGTGTATGGAAATCAAAATAAATTTTATCATGCTCCATACGCAGGTTGTCCGAATAATAGTCTGCAGGCTCATTCACCGCATAGGTTTTATGTCCTCTTCCTATTTCTAATCCTTTTCTTACAAAGAGCTGCTGGTCTTCGGGAACCAAAGCGGCAAACTGTCTGAATCCTTCTTCAATATGGCTTTTGTCTCCATAAATATCCAGATGGTCGGCATCTGTAGAAGTTACGACTGCCCAATCGGGAGAAAGGTTCAGAAAACTTCTGTCATATTCATCTGCTTCAACTACGGAATAGGTGGAACCGTTGTACAGGAAGTTGGATTTAAAGTTTTCAGAAATTCCTCCCAAAAAGCATGAGAAGGGAAGATCTGCTTCTTTACATAAGTGGGCAACAAGCGTAGAAGTGGTTGTCTTTCCATGGGTTCCTGCTATGGCGATACAATCTGTATTTTCAGTAATCAGGCCCAAAACCTTAGCTCTTTTTAAAACTTCGAACTGATGTTGGTGGAAATAATCCAATATTCCAAGAGTCTTGATCGCCGGTGTATAAATAACCAGTGTGTCTTCTTTCTGAAGGGAAGTGATCCTTTCATCAATAAGGTCTTCAAAAACAATATCAATACCTTCATTCATCAGGTTTTGGGTAAGCTTTGTGTTGGTTTTGTCGTAGCCCAGTACTTTTTTGCCCGAAGCATTGAAATAGCGTGCCAGTGCACTCATTCCGATACCTCCGATTCCAACGAAGTAAAAAGTTTGATATGTTTGTAAAATGTTCATTTATATTTTAATCTTTAATGGCTCCTGACCTTGTTCAGAGCTTTATTTTTATATATTATAAGACTTTAATCCGCTAAGCTCAATGACCCGCAAATGAATTATATTCTAACGGTGTCAGGCTGAGCTTGTCGAAGCCTTTTCTGATTATTTTATCACTTTAAAAATCTCGTCTACAATCTCTTTTGCGGCATTGGGTTTGGCAAAATATTTCAGATTGTCCGACATTTCTTTTCGTACCCTTTCATTTTCGCAGATCTCTGATAGAGTATTCCAGAATTTTTCGTGCATTTCAACGTCTTTTACCATTCTGGCGGCCTTTTTTTCAACCAGGTTCATGGCATTTTTCGTTTGGTGGTCTTCTGATGCAAAAGGGAAAGGAACCAAAAGCACGGGTTTTTGTGCTACAGCTAACTCTGAGATGGCAATAGCTCCTGCTCTTGAAACAATGATGTCAGCTGCAGAATAAGCCTGCTCCATATCTTTGATAAATTCTTTCAAATGAACTGAAGCTGGAAGCTGTAGGCTGGAAGACAATTCTTTGTAATCCAACTTTCCTGTTTGCCAAATTAATTGATATCCTTTTTCTTTCAGATTTTCAAGATTTTCTTTCCATGCATTATTCAGTGTTCTGGAGCCTAAAGAACCTCCTACCGACAGAATCGTCAGTTGGTCTTTATTCAATCCCATTTTTTCTTTTGCCTGAGCAGTATCCAGAATTCCAGAAACAATATTTTCACGAATAGGATTTCCCAGAAATTTTATTTTCTCTTCCGGAAAGCCTTTTACCTTTGGGTAAGCTGTAAAGACGGCTTTGGCTTTTTTGCTTAATATTTTATTGGTTACCCCTGCATAAGCATTCTGCTCCTGTATGAAAATCGGAATTCCCATTTTGCTTGCTTCGTAAAGCGCTGGTCCGCTGGCAAAACCGCCTGTTCCTACTGCAAAATCGGGAGCAAAATTTTTAATAATCTTTTTAGATTTTGATAAGCTTTTCAGGATCTTAAAAGGCAGTCCAAGGTTGGATAAAAGATTTCCCCTGTCGATGCCGGCAATATCAATCCCCTCTATTTTGTAGCCTGCCTGCGGAACTTTTTCCATTTCCATTTTTCCATTGGCACCAATGAACAAAAATTCTGCATCAGGAAATCTGTTTCTGATTTCATCAGCAATAGCAATGGCTGGGAAGATATGTCCTCCTGTTCCTCCGCCTGATAATAGTATTTTTATTTTTTTGTTCATTTTAAGCGATATCGTTTATTTCTGCTATACTTTGTTTTTTGCCCATTCCTTCTTCATCATAAATCTGGATTCTTGAGCTTATATTTAAGATAATGCCCAGCTGCAGATAGGTCACCAGCATGGATGTTCCTCCATAACTAATTAAAGGCAGCGGCTGTCCTGTTACCGGGATCAGATTCACCGCCACGGCTATGTTGACCGAGAGTTGAATGAAGATCATTACTCCGAGACTGAGCACGAGCAACGATCCGAAAAATGCCGGCATTTTACTTGCAATCATCACAATCCTGATCATCATAATCAGGTACAAACTGATCAGAAAAGCGGCTCCAATCACCCCATATTCTTCCACGATAACCGCGAAAATAAAGTCGGAGGCCGATTGCGGAAGCATTTGCTTCAATGCACTTTTTCCTGGTCCCATTCCGGTAATTCCGCCATGCACAATAGCGGCTTTGGCCTGCATTACCTGATAATTTTTTGCTTTTACACTCTCATCATCCACATCTGCTGTCTTGGCTTTGCTTGATGTAAATGTTTCAATACGGCTCATCCATGTATGAACACGGTTTCCACCAATAAGATTCGTATTCAGTGCAATTAACAGGAAGAATACAATGGCTACAAAAGATGCAGAGATAAATCCTGCAATATATTTCCAGTGAAGCTGTCCTATGACAAGAACAACCACAGAAACCATTAAAATCATTAATGCTGTGGAACCGTTATCTTTTGCTACCAGTACAAAAACAAGCAGGATAGGTCCGAAAATATACATGATATTTTCTATCGGAAGCCGTTCTCTGGTGATCTTTTTGGTTAAATACCTGCACAGATAAATGATGAGCATTAAAAAGGCAAATGATGAAGGCTGGAAGGAGATGGGGGTTCCCGGGATTTTCAGCCATCTGGAAGCACTGGCTCCGTCAATGGTCTGTCCGGTAAACATGGTCACAATCAGAAGAACAATCATAAGGCCGAGCAGGATGCTGCTGAGCTTTCCGATGTATTCGTATTTTATAGTTCCTACCAGTCTCATAATGGCCAGCCCCAAGACTACAAAGAACATATGTTTGATAACGTGACCTGTTGTGGTTCCGTTATTAACAATATATTCGAGATTTGAACTTGCTGAATAAACCGGGAAAATAGAGAAGATGGAGATCACAAGGATGACCATCCAAAGTACTTTATCGCCCTTTAGAAATTCAAATCTGTTTTCTGTGTTCTGTTCGTCCATATTTAATGCTATTGGCTTCTGGCTATTGGCCATTGGCTTTTAATACCTGTTCTTTAAACTGGCGTCCTCTGTCTTCATAGCTTTTAAACAAGTCAAAGCTTGCGCAGCACGGAGACAATAAAACGGTATCACCTTTTTTAGCCAGTGATTTTGAAATTCTCACGGCTTCTTCCATACTGGAAGTATCATAAATAAGTTCTTTTTTGTCTTTAAAGAAATCGATGATCTTCTTATTATCTACTCCAAGGCAAACAATGGCCTTTACTTTTCTTTTGACTAAGTCTTCAATTTCAGTATAGTCATTTCCTTTATCTAATCCGCCAACAATCCATACGGTTGGCGTTTTCATGCTCTCAAGGGCGTAGTAAGTGGCGTTTACATTGGTTGCTTTACTGTCGTTGATATATTTTACGTTATCAATTTCAGTTACAAACTCTAATCTGTGCTCTACGGCCTGGAATGTCATCAATGAATGTCTGATGCTTTCATTGTTGATTTTTAATATCTTACCCGCTATAGAAGCTGCTAAACTGTTGGCTACATTATGATTTCCGAGTAAAGACAATTCATCAACTTTCATGGCGAATTCATCTTTCATTTTAACCACAATTTCATCTTCATTGATGAAACCTCCTTCCGGTAGTTTCTCTTTGATGGAGAAAGGAATCATTTTAGCCTTTATTTCAAGTTTTTCCAGAAGATTTTTGCTCATTTCATCATCTTTATTGTAGATGAAAAAGTTGTCATTCTCCTGATTTTCGGTAATTCGGAATTTAGCTAAAGCATATTCTTCATAATTGTAGTTATACTGATCCAGGTGATCCTGAGACAGATTTAACAATAATGAAATATAAGGTCTGAAATTCTGAATATCATCCAGCTGGAAAGAGCTTACTTCCAGTACATAATATTCATGATTTTCATCTGCCACCTGTCTGGCAAAGCTGTATCCTATATTTCCTCCTAATCCTACGTTTAATCCGTCATTTTTCAGGATATAATAGATCAGTGAAGTTGTTGTTGTTTTTCCGTTGCTTCCGGTAATGGCGATGATCTTTGCGTCTGTAAATTCAGAAGCAAATTCAATTTCAGAGGACAGCCTGATTCCTTTCTCATGAATCCTGGTGATGATGTCTGCCTTTTTCGGAATTCCGGGACTTTTTACGATCCAGTCAGCATTTAAAATCCTTTCCTCATTGTGGCTTCCTTCTTCAAATTCAATTTCATTTTCGGTAAGAAACTGCTTATAGTTATCCTTAATGGCTCCTTTGTCTGAAAGAAATACTTCCAGGCCTTTTTTCTTAGCCAAATAAGCAGCTCCGCATCCGCTTTCTCCACCTCCTAAAACAACTATTTTCATATTATAAAAGCTTTATGCTATAGGCTTTAAGCGTTAGGCTTATTGCTTACAGCTTTTAATTTTTATCTCATTTTTAATGTAATCAGACATACAATGGCCAGTATTACCCCGATGATGATCATTCTGTTCACGATTTTACTTTCGTGAAATCCTTCTTTCTGATAATGGTGGTGTAATGGTGACATTTTGAACAGTCTGTTGTTTTGGGCATATTCCAGCCCGTATTTTCTTTTTCTGTATTTGAAAACTACTACCTGAAGCATTACAGATACGTTTTCAATAAGGAAGATTCCGCATAATACAGGAATCAGCAATTCTTTTCTTAAAATAATGGCTAAAACGGCAATGACTCCTCCCAGCATCAAACTTCCGGTATCTCCCATGAAAACCTGTGCGGGGTAAGTGTTGTACCAGAAGAATCCGATCACGGCACCTACCATGGCTACGGCAAAAATGGTGGTTTCTCCCATGTTGGGAAGGAACATGATGTTGAGATAATCTGCAAAGATGATGTTCCCTGAAAGATATGCGAAAAGAGCCAGCGTGAGGAGTATAATGGCACTCGTTCCCGCTGCCAGACCATCAATTCCGTCTGTGATATTGGCTCCGTTTGAAACGGCTGTTACAATGAAGATCACAATGGGAATAAAGACAATCCATGCCCATTCATGAGCATCTTTATCATTCATCCAGAATAAAATTCCGCTATAATCGAACTCATTATTTTTGGCAAACGGAACTGTGGAAACCGTAATTTTTTCCGTAGGCATAAAGTTTTGCTCTACGTTGTTTCTGTTCACTACTTTGGCATCTGCATATTTTCTTTTAACAGTGATATCCGGGTGGAAATACATTGTAATTCCGACAATTAGCCCTAAGCCAACCTGTCCTACAATTTTGAATTTTCCACTTAAACCGTCTTTATTTTTTTTGATTTTCTTTAAATAATCATCAAGAAAGCCAATAGCACCCATCCAGAACATTGAAACCAGCAGCAGAACAATATAGACATTGGTAATTCTTGTAAAAAGCAATACCGGAATAATGGTTGCCAGAATGATGATAAGCCCTCCCATGGTAGGAGTTCCTTCTTTTTGTTTTTGACCATCCAATCCCAGATCACGCACCAATTCACCCATTTGTTTTGTTCTCAGGTAATTGATTACTCTTTTCCCGTAGACAAGAGCAATAATCAGAGAGAATAGTACAGCCATTCCGGCACGGAAGGAAATGTATTTCAACAGTCCCAGTCCCGGAACGTGAATTCCATGGTTGGTTAGATATTCGTATAGATAGTATAGCATAGTTTCAATTGTTAATAAATGATCATTGATAATTGATGAATGATAAATCGGTTATTATTGATCAATTATCGTTTATAATTTATTTGCTCATTAATTTCCAAAGCTCATTAATTACTTCTTTGTCATCAAAATGATGTTTCACACCATTGATCTCCTGATAGGTTTCGTGGCCTTTTCCGGCTACTAAAACAATATCTTTAGGTTCTGCAAATTTTATCGCCATCTTTATGGCTTCTTTTCTGTCCGGAATTGAAGTGTATTTGCTGAAATTCTGAGGTTCAACGCCTGCTTCAATTTCTTTGATGATCTGAGCCGGATCTTCTGTTCTCGGATTATCTGAAGTGATGATGGCCAGTGTTGATTTTTTAGTGGCAATATTTCCCATTTCAGGTCTTTTGGAGTGGTCTCTGTCTCCTCCGCAGCCGAATACCGTGATTAATCTTTCGTTTTTGGTTCTGATATCGTTGATGCTGTCCAGAATGTTTTCCAAAGCATCCGGAGTATGTGCATAGTCTACGATAAAGAAAATTCCGCCATCAGATCTGAAGGTTTCAAATCTTCCGGAAACTCTTTTTAACTGGCTGATAGCCTGAAGAATTTCGTCCTGCTCAAAACCCAGCTCTTCAGCAATCCCAAAAACAAGCAGCAGATTGTAAACATTGAATTTTCCGGTCAACGTTGTCCAGAATTCTTTTCCGTTGAAGTTCAGCAGCATCCCGTTGAAATCCACTTCCAGTAATTTTCCGTGATAATCTGCCATCGTTTTCAAAGCATAAGACTTCTTTGTAGCCTTCGTATTCTGAAGCATCACATTCCCGTTTTTGTCATCTGTATTGGTGATGGCAATGGCAGTATCTTCTAACTGATCGAAGAATCTTTTCTTTGTTTTTAAATATTCTTCGAATGTTTTATGATAATCTAAATGATCATGAGTAAGATTGGTGAAGCCCGCTATTTTGAAATGCAGGCCTTCAATTCTGTTTTGGGCAATTCCGTGGGAACTTACTTCCATGAAAGCAAATTCACATCCTTTTTCCACGGCTTCCGCCAAAATCCTGTTGATGGTAATCACGTCAGGAGTGGTATGGGTAGCCGGAATAATTTCTTCGCCAATTCTGATTTCAACAGTGGAAAGCAAAGCTGCCGGATAACCCAGGTTTTTAAAAACGTCAAATAGAAGGGTAGAAACCGATGTTTTTCCATTGGTTCCCGTAACGCCTATCAGTTTCAGTTTTTTGGAAGGATTTCCGTAGAAATTGGAGGCAAGATAACCTAACGCTTTAGACGAATCTTTTACCTGAATATAGGTCACATTTTCTGCCAATGTTTCGGGAAGTTCTTCGCAAACAACTGCTGAAGCTCCTTTTTCAATAGCAGATGTAATGAATGAGTGACCATCCACTACCGTTCCTCTCATGGCAATATACAGCGCATTTTCTGTAACCTTTCTGCTGTCAATCACCAATGCAGTAACCTCGCGGCTACTTTCACCGTGAATTTCCAGTACTGGGATTCTGTTTACTAATTCTGTTATAATCATCTTTATCAATAAGGCCTTGCCCTATTTTGTTTTAAATTTCCTTACGGACTTTGTTTCTAATTTTGCAGAGACAAATAAATTCTCTGGTTCTTACTGATTGTTGTGCCTTCCAGAGGGAATTGTTCTTTAATTCTTCCGACTCCTTTATAATCGACACGATAGCCTAAGTTTTCCAGCTGCGGGATTACGTTTTTGCCTATTAATCCCACTACATTAGGCATCTGCTTATCATTTACTGCTATTTTAACATTGGGTTCCACCATTTTGCTTAGGTTTACCTTTTTGTCTACGAGCATTTCTTTTTCAATATTCTGAGGCGTTTTCAGGAATGTTTTTCCTGCAATTTCTTTAAATACCGGGGCTGAAACAGAACCTCCATAAAATCCTTTTGCGGTATTGGGCTCACTGATCATTACATAACACGTGTATTTCGGAGCGTCTGCCGGATAAAATCCTGCGAAAGATGCACGGTATTTCATTGGGCCTGGCAGCCAGTATTCAAACCTTGCCGTACCTGTTTTTCCTGCCATTTTCAGGTTGGGAGTAAAGATGCTTCGTCCGGTTCCCTTTTCTACAGCCTTGGTAAGCGCGCTGGTCATCATTTTAATTGCTTTTTCCGAAGCCATTTTATTTACCATTACCTCGGGTTTGGCGCTGTACATTACTTTTCCGTCCTTCATGATTTTATCAATGAATAGAGGCTTAAGCATTTTCCCGCCATTGGCAACCCCATTGTAGAAAGTTGTGAGCTGCAGAAGGTTGATGTTGGAAGAATATCCATAGGAAATGGAAGCCAGCGTTGCAGCATTCCATCTTTTGTTTTGAGGGGTTACAATCTTTGGTTTTGTGATTCCCGGAAGCTCGATATCCATTTTGTCGAACAGTTTCCAACGTCTTAGATGGTCAAGGAAAATCTGCGGTTTTTCTGCGTAGTATTTGGTAATCAGCTTGGCTGTACCCACATTGCTTGACTTCGCTAATACATCACTGATGTCATAGGTTCCTCCTCCGTGGCCGTCTGAGATTCTCTGTTTTGCATATACCCAAACTCCGTTTCCTACGTTTACCGTTGTATTTTCATCGATGAAACCGTCATCCATTGCTGCAAGAAGCGAAATGGTTTTAAAAGTGGATCCCGGTTCGATATTATCTTTCAGGGCATAGTTGTAAGAATCTTCATAATCTCCTGATTCTGTTCTTCTTAAATTAACAAGGGCCCGCACTTTTCCGGTTTCAACTTCCATGACAATAACGGTACCATGCTTAGCTTCGAAATTAATCAGCTGCTTCTCCAGTGCGGAGTGGGCAATATCCTGAATTCTAAGGTCTAAGGTGGTATATACATCTTCTCCGTCTACCGGTTCCTGAACTTTCCAGAAGTCGATAGGCTTCCATTGGGAAGAATTGATTCTTTGTTCCAGTCTTTTGCCGTCAGTTCCGGTTAAATATTTTGAGAAAGCCCCTTCCAGACCGGATCTAAGCTCGCCATTATCCATTCCAATGGTTCCGGCTCCGATTTCTGAGGTGGCCAATTCTCTTTTGTAGTTTCGGTCAACAATGAATCCTCCTTTATTTTTTCCCCTTCTGAAGATCGGGAATTTTCGGATTCTGTCGTACTGATCGAAATCCAGCCCTTTTACCAGAGTATAATACTGGTTTTTCTTTTTCTTCTGCTCATCAAACTTTTGTCTGAATTCTCCTCTCGACTTTCCGAACATTTTACTTAAAGAATCTGTCAGCGCTCCGATGTTGTTGGAGTATACTGTATCTTTCATGGTTTTGAAGTCAAGATAGATGTCATATCTCATTACCGTGGTTGCGAGAATAGAACCGTCGGAGGCAAAAAGATTGCCACGGGCAGCTTTCAAAGTAGCTTCGCGGTAGTTTTTATTAATGTAATCATCTTTTATTTCCTGGACATTGGTGTTCTGAAGGATGACAATTCTTGCCAAAAACATGACAAACACGCACAAAGCTACCACTGCAAAGAGGTAGCCCCATCGTAACGTTTTCTTACGTTTATTGTCGTATTCATTTTGCTTTTGCATCTGTACTGTCCAGTTTTATTAGCAATTTGTGAGGGTGGTTTTCCAAGGTCATTAATGAATCCCGGGCAACCTCTTTCCCCAGCTCTGATTCCATTTTTACTTTGATCAGCTTACTCTGGGCGTAAGCGTTTCGTGATTTGTATTCTTCTGTTTCTTCCTTTAAGGCGTTTACAATTTTTATTTTCTTATTGACGAGATGGTTGGTATAAATCATGGCCATCATCAGAACAAACAGCAAGAGAAAATACTTGTAATGTATTTTGATCTCATCACGGTTCAGAAAGTTTCCTTTTATAATGTCTATAAAAGTGAGTCTTTTCTGGGGACGATTTGTTGTTCTTTTTGCCAATTTATTATGTCAATTTGCTTGCAGTGAATTTACTTCGTGTCAATGGTCAATTTTATTTTGTTAAATGATTCACTATAGACAATTCACTCATTCACATTTTATACTTTAATTCCTGTTCTCATTTTGGCACTTCTTGCTCTTGAGTTTTCTTCTATTTCCTGGTCATCAGGAATGATGGCTTTACTCTTTATCAATTCGAATGCCTTTTTATAATTTCCGTAGATATCTCTTTCCGGTTCTCCTTCGAACATTCCGTTTTTCAGGAATCTTTTTACCAAACGGTCTTCCAGAGAGTGGTAAGAAATAACGACTAGTCTTCCTTCCGGTTTTAAAACATTATAAGCCTGAACCAGCATTTCTTTCAACACTTCAAGTTCCTGGTTTACTTCTATTCTTATGGCCTGAAAAAGCTGAGCATAGAACTTATTCACCTTGTGGGGCGGAATGTAGCTGAACAATTTTTTCAGATCTTCCGTAGTGTCTATACTTTTTGTTTTTCGGTGATGCACAATTTCTCTTGCCAGCTTTCTTGCTTCTCTTAATTCTCCGTAATGGTAGAAGAGGTCTGCAAGCTCACTTTCTTCATATTCGTTAATCACTCTTTTGGCATCCAGATTCTGCATTACATTCATTCTCATATCCAAAGGAGCGTTGCTTCTTGTAGAAAAACCTCTGTCTGCTTCATCAAACTGATGCGAAGAAACACCAAGATCTGCCAAAACACCGTCCACCTGAGCAACACCGTACATGAGCAACGAGTTTTCCAGAAACCTGAAATTCTGATTTACTAAGGTAAATCTGGAATCATCAATTGTATTTTTAAGTGCATCCAGGTCCTGATCAAAACTGAACAATCTCCCTTTGTCGGAAAGTCTGCTCAAGATTTCTCTTGAATGGCCTCCGCCTCCAAAGGTGCAGTCCACATATATTCCGTCAGGATTCGTCACCAAATCATCAACACTCTGCTTCAACAAAACGGGGTTATGATACATGCTTAATTGTGTTTTTTATTTACTATATAATCTATTAATAACCTGCAGTTATTCTTCATCGAAAGAGCCCATCACATCTTCGGCAAGGCTGGCAAAATCCGCTTCGTTGGTAGCGATCACCTTTTCATAGGCATCTTTATCCCAAATTTCGAAGAGCTCTCCTGCGCTGGTAATCACAATGTCTTTTTGAAGATGTGCAAAAATCGTCAGATCTTTTGAGATCTGTAATCTTCCTGCATTATCAAGTTCCACTGTTTTTACTCCTGCCGTAAACATTCTTATGAAATCAGCATTCTTTTTTATGAACCTGTTCAGTTTATTAATTTTACCCATCAGTTTGTCCCATGCATTCATAGGATAAACTTCCAGACAGGGTTGGAACACAGATCTTTTGACTACAAATGCCTTGTCGTCGAAGTTTTCCATCTGTTTGATTAAAGATGAAGGAACTTTCAGGCGGCCTTTGTCGTCAATTTTACACTGATATGTCCCAATGAAATTTTTCATTTGGGACAAATTTATATAATAATTTCCAAAATTTCCCACTTTTTCCCACTTTTTGACTCAATGTTAATAAGTTTTATTAAAGATTGAATTTCAATAATGTAAAATATTGATATGAAGACACTTGCTAAAAGTGTTATTTAGGCCATAATAAAGCGGTTTTGAAAAAAAAGGTTAAAAAGGGTAAGATTATATTATTTTTATCTTAAATTAGGATAATCAAAATTTTTTTGAGGTTTAATTTGTATTTTTGCAGGGCTTTATTAAGGCGTTTTATGATATTTAGTACAAAAAAAGAAAAGAAATATTCCTATGTAGAAGCGGGAGAAGGACATCCATTAGTGCTGTTGCACGGGTTAATGGGTGGTTTGAGTAATTTCGATAAAATGGTAGATTTTTTTTCGGATAGAGGCTTTAAAGTATATGTTCCTCAGCTGCCGATCTATGATCTGCCGGTACTCAATACCAATCTTACCACTATCGCAAAATATATTATCAAGTTTATAGAAAGTCATATTTCAGGGCCCGTAAGCATTGTAGGGAACTCAATGGGAGGTCATGTAGGGCTTATTTTAACTTTGGCAAGACCGGATCTTGTGAAGAACCTTGTTCTTACAGGAAGCTCCGGATTGTATGAAAGAACTTTCGGAGACAGCTTTCCGAGAAAGAATGACCGTTCTTATATCAGAAAGAAAACGGAAGAGGTTTTTTATGATCCCAAGGTAGCAACAGAAGCTCTTGTAGATGAAGTTTTTGCGGTAGTGAATGACAGAATGAAAGGAATCAAGACGGTAATGCTGGCCAGAAGCGCCATCAAACACAATATGCTGAACGATCTTCCGAAGATTGTGACACCTACCTGCCTGATCTGGGGTAAGCAGGATAATGTAACGCCTCCTGAAGTGGCAGAAGATATGCACAAGTTTATTCCTAATTCGGATCTTTTCTGGATAGATCACTGCGGGCATGCAGCAATGATGGAAAAGCCGGATGAATTCAACGAAATCCTGTATAACTGGATAAAAGATAAAGTTTAAAAACATACAAATGACCATTAAGAGCTTTTCTTAATGGTTTATTTTTCTAAAATACATTCAAAAATGATTATCAAAACAGCAGAGTTTGTAAAGAGTAGCGGAAAGTGGCAGGAATGCCCTGAACCAAATATTCCGGAATATGCTTTTATCGGAAGGTCGAACGTAGGAAAGTCATCACTGATTAATGCGATGATGAATCATAAAGATTTGGCAAAGACCTCCCAAACTCCTGGAAAAACACAGCTGATCAATCATTTTCTGGTGAATGAAAACTGGTATCTGACCGATTTGCCCGGATATGGATATGCAAAAGTTTCAAAAGTTCAGCGAAAAGATTTTGAAAAGCTGATCACCAATTATATTCTGAACAGAAGAAATCTTGTTAATCTTTTTGTTTTGGTAGATGTAAGGCATACTCCGCAGAAAATTGATCTGGAATTTATCCAATGGTGCGGGGAAAGTGGAATACCGTTTTCCATTGTCTTTACCAAGGCAGATAAACTGAAGCCTAATGCGGTTGTGAAAAACGTAGAAGATTATAAAGCTGAGCTTCATAAAACGTGGGAAGATCTTCCTGAATTATATATCACTTCTGCAGAAAAAAAGGAGGGAGGAGAACACATTCTTAATTTTATACAGAAGACGAATGATTTTTTAACGCATAATAATATAAGCTTCGATGAGTAATATGGTATGGAAAATCAAGACATTTGATGAGTTCACTGTTCCTGAACTGTATGCCGTACTGAAGGCACGTATTGATGTTTTCGTTATTGAGCAGAACTGTCCTTATCCCGATCTGGATAATTACGATCAGAAAGCGATTCATATCTGGGCTGAAGAAGCCGGTCAGGTGCTGGCCTACTGCCGTGTATTTGATAAAGGAATAAAGTATGATGAAACTTCTTTCGGAAGAGTTCTCACTACAGAGCAGGCGAGAGGGAAAAGCCTCGGGAAACAGCTGATACAATATGCTATAGAAACTATTGAAAACCGTTTTCATACTTCTGAAATAAAAATATCAGCACAGGATTATCTGTTAAGATTTTACAGCGCATTCGGATTTGTAGATACGGGTAAAAAATATCTTGAGGACGATATTCCGCATACGGAAATGATAAGAAAATAAAATAAGGTATCTCGTTTGAGATACCTTATTTTCGAACTGTTGTATAAAATTATATTGGGTTGTTGTTAGTGTTTCTTCTTTTCTGAATTCAAAATTACTATTATTAACGGGTACAACCTTACGGAAACCCGTAATTGGCTTAATAATTTCAAAAGTTTTTATAAATATCCTATTAATTACAGCCGGCACAGTAAGACCTGTCTACATATTGCTTGCTGCTTCCGGAATAATAATAGCATCCTCCCCTGGACCCGACATATAATGGATGACCGTTATAAGAACATCCTTTACTTGATGTAAATGCTCTTGAATAAGACGAACTTTTTGACCTTCTTTTTTTATTGGCTTTACTTTTTCTGGGCTTTTTGCCGGAAAGCTCTTTTGCGTAGATGGTTGTTGTGCTGTAAGCTGAAAGATTGTAGGGAAATAATATTCCTAAGCCTAATAGCCCGGTAAATAGTAGTTTTTTCATGGTATTTGTTTTCTAATTATTTTAATTGCACTTGACTCTAATCTGGATTGTAATAAAGTGCATTATTGTTTGTGTACACGTCTTTTTATTTATGATCCAAATTTAAACTCCAATAAAATAGAATCCTTACGGAAAACCGTAACAAAAAACCTTTCAAAAAATGAAAGGTTTGTAAAATCTATCTGGCAGGATTTAAATAATCCCCAAATCCTTACAAAAAGAAACAAGCTGCTCGTTGTTTGTGATCCGGAGATTTTCTTTCATGATGTTCAGTTTTTTTTCCACACTGCTTAAGCTGTTAGGTTTAATATCATTATTTTGCAGATAAATAGGAATGTTTTTCTGTAAAACTCCCTGAGATAAAAGAGAAACTAAAGTGATATCATAATTAGAAAACTCATAATTGTTGAGTTGCTTTACTTCCTGTTGAAGATCGAGAGACAGATAATTTTCGTCCACATAAATGGATGCAATGGCTTTTTTCAGTTCTTTCGAATCATTACGGGCTTTCCGGACAAAACCATTAATTCCGTATTCGTTAAAAAGACTGTCAATTACTCCGGACCGGTGCTCTGCCGAAAAGACAATTATTTTCAAAGAAGGCTGCAGCTCTTTAATGGCTTTTATCAGTTCCTTTCCGTCCTTAAGATTTTGTATATTGTGATCTTCTTCAAAAGAAAGATCGGTAATTAACAAATCGTAAAGATCTTTTTCACGAATAGACTTTTGTACTTTTGCTAGTGCGTCATCACAGTAATATGCATAATCCATATTGGAAATGCTAAGGTCGTCTAATGTTTTCTGTACTGAAATACTGATGCTTTCGTGATCTTCAGCTATTAAAATTTTTTTGAACATTCTTTTTTGTTTTTACGATGTTGGGAATGAGATATAAATCCTGAACCCTTTTTCTATTGTGTTGTCAAAAATAATTTCTCCTGCGATGGTTTCAATACGGGAAACCGTATTTCTCAAACCATTTTTATACGAAAAGTTTCCAGGAACACCAATTCCGTTGTCTGTGTACTGGATTTTTACCATGTTATTATTTCGTTCAAATTTAAATGCAACAAGGCTTGCACGGCTGTGTTTCTTCATATTGACCAGCAGCTCGCGAATGATTTGATAGATATTATCTTTAACAGATTCATTAATTCCGCGCCATATATTTTTTTCATTTCCGGCGAGAAAAGTATTCACATCACCGTTTTTGAATGAACCAATGAGACTGGATATTTTCTCATCAAATTCTATAATCGCTTTTGTCTCTGGTTTTTCGTAAGAAATATCTCTTGATTTTTCGTAAACAAATTCAAGCTCATCCAACGCTTTTTCTTTATCAAAATTTTCCTGATTTTCTATTTTTGTCATTACCTGATAAATGCCGTTGGCTACTACGTCATGAACTTTTTTGGATATTTTGAGCTCTGTGTTCTTTATTTCGATTTCTTTTTCTTGTTGAAGTTTTTTCTGCCTTTTCTTATATAAAATGATAATAATAATTAATACGGCAACAAGTAATCCAGAGAGGAAATACTGCCATAATAATTGAACTTCTTTTTCTGCCTTTTCTGCCTTTACTTTTGTGTTTTCATACTTTATAAAAGCAAATTTATTGGTGTAATCATTACGGCTAGCCTGTATGCTGTCCGACAGACTTTTATATATTTGAAAATGATCATTTGTATTTGATGGTTGATCAACATAAATTATTTTTTCAATAGCTTCCAATCTGTCCTCAGGGCTTTTGTTTAATTCAGCTATTTGAAGCATTTTTTTTGCATAATACAATGATTTATCAGGATTTAATTTCTTATTAATTTCTGCTAAATGAGAATAGCTTGAATTAGCACCCCAAAAATCATTATTTTCTAATTTAAGTTTTAGTATATTTTCTATATTTATTTCTGCTTCTGGATTATTATTATCAAGCCATTTTGTGTACTCAATATTGTCTTTAATTCTATTTTTTAAATTTATATCTGAAAGTTTTGATAAATCAAGTTTTTGTAAAATGTTCAACGCGTGTTTATATTTTCCTAATTTACATTCTGCTACAGATTTATTATTTAATATACTTAATCTTTTTTCTCCATCTTCAATTTTAGCAGAAAGAGCTTTATCATACCATTCAATAGCCTGAGAATATTCATTTTGATTTAATTTCAGATTACCCATAGTATCATATAATGCATAAAGGCTTTCATCATTTTCTTTCATCATTTTTAAGGCTTCAACTAATGTTGATTCTGCGCCTAGAAAATCACCTCTATTTTTTTGAGCGTTTGCCTGTACAATCAAACTTTTAGAAATATCAGAAAAATCATTTTCTTTGCTATAGTAACTAATAGCTTCCTGAAGTTTTAAATAGGCTTCAACATCATTTTTTTCAAGAAGATTAACGCCTTCATTATATAACTTATCTGCTTTTTTTATATTAGGATTGGTTTGAGGGCTTTCCTTGCACGCAACAATAAGAAAGAAAGAAAAAAGAGAAAATAATAAATTTCGTATCATTTTACTAAAGTAAAAAAAAACCACTCTAAAAAGAGTGGTTAAAATTTTTATTTTTTAGGTGGAAGTGTGGTTCCTGTTTCACCTCCGGTATCACTACCACTTTCTGCAGAAAGTGTTGTGGCAGGTGTGGAGTTGTTATCATTTGCCGTATTGGTATTGTCGTTTGGGAATGCTAAACCTAATAGCATCAATATAATTTGAATCATTTCCTTAAAATTTTTGAAGTTTGAAACTGTTTTTCCTCCTCCCGGGGTATTTTATCCCGGGCTGTACACGATTAAAATTTCGAAGCGCTTCTTAATTTTTTTGGGAAGTGAACCATCAAAAACGGAAGAGAAACATCTGCTTCCCAACCCGGAGTTTTCCTCCGTTTTATCTGGCGATTGTAAAATCAGTTTTGTAAATGTGTTTTCTAATGTTTTGTTTATCACTGATTTTGTTGAGGCAAAGATGAGTAAGAAATAAAGGTAAGTGGTAGACAAAACATGGACATCGATAGACAAGATATAGACAGAAACGGATTACGGAAAACCGTAATGCGACACGGCAGAAAATCACCTATTTTGTAGTTGCTTTTTAATAACTAATTATGTCCAAAAGAAAACTACTTATTCAGGCAGTATTCGAACAAGCTAAAAAAGAATCCGGGAGAGATACAAAGAGTGGAATTGCATCCTATTTGTGGACTTATTTCGAAGAACATCTGAATTATATTATTTCAGATAAGACTTTCATCAGATATTATGAAGCTTTTTTAGAGAATGATAAAGAAGTGAATATTAACCCGGATCGTCTTGATAAACTAAGCCAATATGTTGGCTACAATAGTTTTAAGGATTTCAATTACACGTTTGAGAAAAAAATAGAAAAGGAAGGAGATAGTACCACATCGGTAAGGTTTCTTTTAGATGGAGAGGAGATTTCTGTACCGGAGAAAATTTTTCAGATTATTATAAAAATATCGAATAACTCCAATTTTAATGTTCCGGATTTTGTAAAAAAAAACGGATTAGGTGTCATAGAGTTTGTTTTCGTAGTACTGCTGGTTACAGGAGGTCTTGTTTTTTCAAATAAAATTGATGATAAAAAGGGGAAGGAAAATACATTCGGAATAGCGTCCTTCATTAGTCCGGCTAAGAATTATATGTATTGGAACGGAGACAAGTTTGTTGAAACCGACAGCAGCTATATAGGACCTGAATTTGAAGTTGTGGCCAGGAATGAGCATAAGATACGGCATTTTAAAAGAATAACAAGAAAAGATACCATGAATGTTGAAAATTCCATAGGAAAAACCTGGTATTCAAAAGTGAATGGGAAGGTTGAATTCTTTACCATGGACGGAACAGATCCCGATAATAAAAAAGAATTGAAGAGGGCAACGGAATATATCATCAGGAAATATTCCGGTGAAAGGCCGGAGCTCAACAAAGAGGATTGAATTTTCTTCACAATTATTTAAAATTGAATTAAAGCAATTCTTTCTCTATTCCTGTATTTTCGTCTTATTTTAAGATGAATACAACTCTATTCTGCTGTTTCTTTTCTGTATCTTCATTTTTCTTCGCACAGAAACCGGTACAAATTGCATTTCTTTCCGATGTTCATTTTCAGGATCTTTACGGAAGTTTTTCAGATCATCATTTTAAAGGAATTATAAATCCTAAAACGGGCAGGCCTACTATTCTGAGAACCATGGATTCTCAATTGCATTCTACAAGAATTTTTAACGAAAACTATTTTGCTTTTCTCAAAGCGCTGGATGATATTGCGGCAAAGGGAATTAAAATTGTTGCCATGCCCGGCGACTTTTCGGATGACGGGCAGGCCTATAATCTTCGCGGATTGCATAAGATTTTAGAGCATTACCATCGGAAATATGGAATTAATTTTTATCTGACAACAGGAAATCACGATCCGGTAGGCCCATTCAGAAATGATGGCGGAAAAAGTGATTTTCTTGGACAGAATGGAAATCCTCTGGGAATCTACAGCAAAGAAAATATCGGGAAACCTATGGATAAGATTATTACGAAAGATATTGCAGAATCGGGATATCTTGAGATCCTGAATGAATTAAAAGACTTTGGATTCTCTCCTAAAAAAGAAGATTTGTACTGGAGTACACCTTTTGATCCGGGTTCTTGCGAAAATTATACCTACCAAAAAGGATTGCAGGCTGCAGCTTATTCTGAAAGGATGTATGAAGTCAGTAAAGGTTTTTTTGTTCCCGATTTAAGTTATGTTGTTGAACCCGTGAAAGATGTGTGGATGATAGCGATAGACGGAAATACCTACATTCCCAAAAACAGTAATGAAAGTCCCGAAAATTCTTCCAATTATAAAGGCGCAGGCATTGGTTATAATAATGTACTCACAAACAAGCAGCATTTAATCCAGTGGGTAAAAAAATTAGCAGCTGAAGCAAAGAAAAGTAATAAAACCCTGATTGCTTTTACGCACTATCCAATGATTGATTTCAATGATGGAGCCACCCGTGATATTAAAAAATTATTAGGGGAGAAAAAATGGCAGATGGAGCGTGTCCCTCAGGAAGAAGTAGCAGAAGTATTTGCAGAAGCGGGGCTCCAAATTCATTTTGCAGGCCATATGCACATTAATGATACAGGAATCAGAAGGACAGGAGATCATATTTTAGTGAACATTCAGGTTCCGTCACTGGCAGCCTATCTTCCTGCGTATAAAATTCTGACCATACAATCTCCTGATAAGATGGAAGTGCAAACGGAAGTCTTAAATGAAGTTCCCCATTTCGATGAATTGTTTCCCTTATACCAAAAGGAATATGAAGCTTTACAAAGCAGTGCTGGCAAAATACTTTGGAATAAAGATATACTAAAGACCCAATCCTATCATGATTTCATGCTCTTTCATTTAAAAGAACTGGTTCGGCTTAGAATGATTCCGGATGACTGGCCGGCCGAATTTATTAAAAAAACCAACAATTTAAATGGGGAAGATC
Source organism: Chryseobacterium culicis (assembly GCF_900108365.1). Taxonomy (GTDB): domain Bacteria; phylum Bacteroidota; class Bacteroidia; order Flavobacteriales; family Weeksellaceae; genus Chryseobacterium; species Chryseobacterium culicis. The sequence goes on from NZ_FNWQ01000003.1 coordinate 720,949, forward strand.
TCCTGTTACTCACTCAGAATAAAAATCAGTTAAAAGCGCAGGGAATCCGGTCAGAAGATTTCAGAAAGTGGTCTTTTAATGATCTGTTACTGGATCTCTATAAATTTCAGTCTGCAGATGAGCTTGCCAGAAAAGATATTCCGGAAGAAAGGCTGAATCAGTATAAGGTATTAGAGAATTTGTACCGAAAAAATCAGACCCAGGATTCATGGATTCAACAGATAAAATCTGTTTTTACAATCCTCTCAGTGCTTTCCCACGGAGATCCGGCGGATCATTTTGAAATTGATTTGAAAAGCAAAGAAATTAAAAGATTGTAAGTGAGAATGTTTCTCATAAGCCCACAGTTTACGTAAAATAGGTGTACTTATTTGTGAGAAATATAAGCATTATCAGCATGTAAAACAGAAAGGCTGCCCATAGGACAGCCTCCTCAATTATAAATCTAATAGCAAACAGGACTATTTTCCTGCTATAGGGTTCATTCTTTCATAAGTATTGTTTTCAAAACTTACCTTATAATTGGATTTGAATAATTTGCTTGGATAATAATAATCTGTTGTAATGATCTGCGCACCGCTTTCTTTGGCTTTATCAAACCTTGCATAGTCTTCGCTGCGTGCTTCCATCGTATCTGCATCTGCTCTTGTACGGATAAGGTATCCTTTTCTTACCAGATCTTTAATCGCGACAGCATCTTTCTTGGGTTCATTCATGAATAAAACTGCAGATTCAGGAGTTCCCGGAGCGGAATTTGTGAAGATCATCCTCCCTTTTAATGAAGGATGCTCTTTAACATACAAATCCCTGTTTTCTCCATTGTTATCCATTACAAAAAGGAATTTCCCTTTTACATCTTTTACTTTGGGCCAGTTTTTATGTACCACCGCTTCATTCAGTGTTTTGTAAGAACCGCGGATGTCATCCGGTGTAATTATTTTGTCTTTTCCAAGATATTTTTTTAACTCATCATCAAGGTCATCAAAAAGCTTTGAAGTATAATGCTCAGGCTCTGTTCCAAATTGATTGGCTTTTCCGTCTTTAGGTTCCAGCGTTATAAAAACAGGATCATGATCAGGATGTTGGTCTGACCACTTTTTTAGATCCTTCAGACAGTCTTCTAACGTGTAATACCATGTCTGATAATCAATATCTGTAATATGAATTATTTTGTAGCCCGGTCTTTTCATTTTTCCTTCCGGATCAAAAGATTCAGCGGTCTTTACCAGATCAAGAATTTTAGGATGGGCATATTTTCCTCCTTTTTGGTCTGCATATACGTCAATTTCCAGATTTCTCAATCCGAGATCCAGCTGCTCAGGAATAGGGATGTGCTCGTACTGAATCTTCGGCAGAGCATTAAGAGTATCTTTTTGGGCCAGAAAACGGTATACTTCTGGGAGAATCGCTTTTTTATAAGAATTGTGCGACCCGATGACCTGAATTTCATTCATCTTGACGTCATCGGGAAAAAGTGACTGTCCAGAGAACATATGGAAACAACATAAACAGATACTAAGAAAAATACCCTTTTTCATTTTCAATACATTTTAAAGACGAAATTAGTCACTCTTTACAAGTATTGATTTATATATTATGTTAAGTAATTTTTAAAATTCTGTGAATGTTAAAAAAAGAATGGCTCATAAATATTTGATATCTAGTCTTTTTATATTCTCTCAAATTGAGATATTTATATTTTGTTGACTTTAAGATAATATTATGTTAAAACAGATTTGTGGTAGATCCTTTTACTTTGTATGCCGAAATAAAAACTAACCGTTGCCTGAAAAGAAAACCACTGTTGCGGGAACAACAGCGGCTTTTTCATAAGCAATGTAACGTCTTGCAATTACTTTACTTATTGATATGTACCACAAAATTAATTTTTTTAAGTTTAAAAAGCTAATTCCTATTGCATTAATTTTTTTGGTGACAAGCCAGGCAGATGCTAAAGAATTTACTTTAAACTACCCTGTGTTTTCGCAGATCAGCGAAACCATTTCCGGAACCATAACGGATCAGAAAGGGAACGCCATTGAGGGCGCCAAAGTTACCGTTGTAGAAACCGGAGACACTGCTTCTACCGATGCCTCCGGAAAATTTACAGTTTCCGCCAGCATTGGGCAGACTTTATCTGTTTCCTATGAAGGATATGCCAATCAGATGATTAAGATTTCCAGTACTGCGGTTTCTGTACAGCTGGAACCCCACAAAGGATCTACATCTATTGAAGAAGTGACCCTCGTAGGATACGGCTCTCAGAAAAAATCAGATTTAACAGGAGCAGTGAGCCAGTTAAAAGCTGAAAACTTCAAAGAAGGTATGAACATTTCTGTTGATAACCTGATGCAGGGAAAAATAGCGGGTGTGCGTATCGTTCAGTCGAGTGGAGAACCAGGAGCAGGAGTGAATGTCTCCATCAGAGGTATTGGTTCCATCCGAAGCGGAAGTACTCCTTTATTCGTTGTAGATGGGGTGCCTTTGAGTAATGATGCCGTAAGCGCTACAGCACCGAATATCGGTTTAGGAAATGCTCAGGCCAAGAATCCGTTGAATTTCCTGAATACCAGCGATATCGAATCCATCACAGTTTTGAAAGATGCTTCTGCAGCTGCAATCTATGGAGCAAGAGGATCAAACGGTGTCGTTTTGGTAACCACAAAAAGGGGGAAGAAAGGAGAACCCTTGTTTACCTATGATACGTATTTAGGATTTTCTTCAGTTATTAAAAAGTTAGACCTGATGAGCGCGGATGAATACCGGTCAGCAGGAATCAATAAATTATACGACCACGGCGGAAATACAGACTGGCAGGACGAGATTTTCAGAAATGCAGTATCTTCCAACCACTCAGTTTCCTTTTCAAAATCTACGGAAACCGGAAATTATTTTGCCTCCATTTCTCATATGGATCAGGATGGGATTATTCTGAACAGCGGCTTTAAAAGAACAACCGCCCGTTTGAATGCAGAAGAGTCTTTCTTTGATAATAAAAGATTAAAGATCAAGCTCAACCTTACAGCAAGTGACATCAAAGAAACGGGGATACCGAACGGAGCCAATGCAGGTTCGGACGGCCAGGTGATCATTCATGCTTTAATGGCAAATCCTACACGTTCCGTATATGATCAGAATGGAAATTTTACCAACTTCAATATGAATGCTCATTACAATCCATTATATTTACTGAGCGTTTACAACGACAAAACCAATACCTTCAGAGTGTTGGGGAATACAGAAGCCACATTGAGGATCTTGCCGGGACTGAATTATAAGTTTAACCTGGGAATTGATAAAACAATGTCTGAAAGAAACACCACCATGTATCCGAATATTACAGACAGAACCCCGAAAGGGATGTATGTTCAGGCCAATCTTGATTCTTACAATGTATTACTGGAACATTATTTAACTTATGATCTCAGTTTAAATAAGCATAATTTCAGCTTATTGGGAGGCTTCTCTTACCAGAAATTTAAAACTACAGGAACGTATTTCGGAGTAAAAAATATTGCCAGCCAGGGAGCGGGAATTTCTCCGGAAATTAACCCCGGATATTCAGGAGAAGCATTTATTCCGGCAGCAGGATATGCTCAGGAAAACGAGCTGCAATCCTATTTCGGAAGAGTAAACTATAATTTTGATAAAAAGTATTTATTAACAGCTTCATTGAGAGCTGATGGTTCTACGCGTTTCGGGAAAAACAATAAATACGGATATTTCCCTTCCGTTGCAGTAGGCTGGACGGTCTCAAATGAAAATTTCCTGAAAGACTCTCAAATCATCAATGAATTAAAAGTAAGAGGAAGCTGGGGACAAACCGGTAACCAGGAAGTTCCGAACAAAATTACCCAGGCCAGTTCTTCACTGTCTCCATCCGGAGGATATTATCTGTATGATAATCTAAACCTTATTAATGGAGTTGTGATCAACAGAACCCCTAATCCGGATCTGAAATGGGAAGTAGTGGAGCAGACGAATATTGGAGCAGATTTTAGCCTTTGGAGAAACAAATTGTACGGATCACTGGAATATTACAATAAAGTGACCAAGGACCCGATTCTGAATATCCCTTCGCGGCCATTAAGCCCTACAAGCACAGTCTGGAAAAATGTTGACGCAGAGATTGTTAATAAAGGGTTTGAATTCTCTTTAGGTTCAGAGATTATCAAAACAGAAAATTTCACCTGGAACTTTGATGTCAACGGTGCTACAGTGAATAATGTGGTAAAAAATCTTCCGGTTTCAGCTATTTATTCAGGGGAAGTGTCAGGGCCTGGGCTTTCCGGAGTAACGGCCAATATTTACAAAAACGGCTACGAGGCAGGATCTTTTTACATGCTGAATTATCTGGGAGTGGATGCTAACGGAAAATATATTTATGAAGATGTAAATGGTGACGGGAGAATAGATCAGAATGACAGAAAGATCTTTGAAGGAGCTATTCCGAATTTCACGTTTGGGATTAATTCTTATATGAAATACAAGAAGTTTGACTTCTCATTCTCCTTGATAGGACAAACGGGCGGTTACCTTGTAAACAATACCGCATTGGATTTAAATATCAATAACTTAGCTTCAGACAGAAATGTTTTGAAAAACTTTTATGAGTCCGGAGCAAACTTCACCAACCAGCCTCAGCTGTCTTCGCTTTATCTTGAAAAGTCAGATTTTATCAGATTGAATAATGTTAGATTAGGGTATACCTTCGATACCAGTCAGTTGAAATTTCTGAGAAGTATCAATCTTTATGTGAGCGCACAGAACCTGGTGACCCTTACAAGCTATTCAGGTTACGATCCGCTGGTGGATACCAATAAACAGGTGAGCGGAAACCAGTCCCTGGGAATTGACTATACCACGTATCCGTCCGCAAAGACTTTTATTTTCGGAGCTACTGTTAAATTTTAATTGAAAAAATCATGAAATCTAAATTCTTAAATATCAACATAATTATACTATCCATGGCTGTATTTTCTTTAATGGGATGTACCAATCTGGATGAAAAAGTGATCGATGAGGTCTTGGGCTCTGAAACGGCAGATCCTGAAGCGGCTCTTGCTGCAGCCTACGGGCAGCTGGGAGACGGAACTTTTGTAGACCATGGAAATGTTTTTGCACTGCAGGAATATTCTACTGATGAAGCCTTATTGCCCACAAGGGGAAGCGACTGGGGCGACGGAGGAAAATGGAGAGCCATGCATGAGTTCTCTTGGGATGCAGGCAGTGACGTAGTGAAAACAACCTGGAATTCCCTTAATTTCGGAATTACAAAGTCTTTAACCGCCATCTCAAGCATTGAAAAAAGCAATAGTACAAACAGAGCCTTATTTTTAGCAGAAGCGAAAGGATTACTGGCCTATTATACGTATACAACGATTGATCTTTTCGGACAGGCTCCTTACAGGGACCCGGGTAATATTAATGCTCCTATCCAGATCAGAAAAGCAGAAACTACCATTGATGCTTTAATTACGGAAGTGGAAGGACTTATACCCAATCTGGCATATATTAAGACCCAGAATACGCATGCCGGAAGATTTACCAAACAGGCAGCCTATGCGTTCCTTGCAGACATGTACCTGAACAGAGCCGTTTTAAAAAATAAAACTGCAGGATCATTTAACTTTTTGGAAACGGCAGTGAATGGTTCAGGAACGGATATGGATAAAGTAATTGAATATTCCAATTTGTTGATCAATAATCCGAACTTCAGCCTGGAATCTAACTATTTCCACAATTTTGATATCAATAACGACACAAGTAAGGAAATGATCTTCTCTGTTGTTCAGAAGAAAAATACTGATAAAACTTCAGATAATGACCTGGCATACATGTCTATGGAAAGAATCCAGAAACCGTCACCAGATAACAGAGGAACCAATGCATCATGCATCACCCCGGAATTCTATTATTCGTGGAACGGGAATCATGATGATCCGCGTTTTCAGAGATCTTACCAATATGCAGACGGAACATGGTTCAGAAATGACGGAACAGACATAAGCGTACCCTCTTCCAGTAAAGTAGAGGGAACAGGAAAACCATGGTTTCATTTTAACAGAGGTCTTCAGGTAGGGCAGCAATATGGTCCTAAAATTCTTGCAGACGGTAACTTTGACATGACTGCAGACGGAAGAATTAAAGTGTATAAATTATTCACCGAAAAAAATACAACACTTGCTGCAGACTTTACTCCTGAACTGAATTTTGATAATCCTTCTGAATCTGTATTTACACAGGCTCAGATCAACAGAGGGGTAAGAAATTTCAAGTTTGAATTTGATCCGGGATATGGAAACAACGGAACAAGCGGGATGGATGTGCCATTGTACAGACTGGGAACCATCTACATGATGAGAGCAGAAGCTTATTTAAGAAGCGGTAATGTATCTGCTGCCCTGGCAGATGTCAATAAACTGAGAACCAGCAGAACGAATGATGCCCTAAAGAATAATGCGCCAGGCGTTGCTATTGCTTCGCTGGATGCCAATACTCTGTTTAGGGAATCAGGATATGAGCTCTATTGGGAAATGTACAGAAGAAAGGCGATGATCAGATTCGGGAAATTTGATTTACCGGGAACAGCTAAGCCTGCTTCTCAGCCTTACCGAAGAATTTTCCCTATACCGCAGGCAACCATTGATGCCTCAAAAGATTTTACACAGAATCCGGGATATTAGTTTTTTCATATAAACAATTATTTTTTGCGCAAACAAGAAGCGAAGAGATTTCTCTTCGCTTCTGTTATTTTTATACGGGTTTCTATCCGGCTTTGGCCGAAACACAGGATATAAGATTTTACTCCGCGTTCAGCATTCCCAGTGCTCCGAAATGCTTTTTGAACTTCTGGATTTTAGGACCTACTACAGCGCTGCAGTAAGGCTGTGTCGGATTCTCATTGTAATATCCCTGATGATATTGCTCGGCAGGCCAGAATTTGTCAAACTCTGTTAATTCTGTTACATAAGTTCCAGCCCATCTTCCTGACTCCTGAGATACTTTGATGGCTTGTTCAGCTTTAGCTTTCTCAGCATCATCTTTATAATAAATTACAGAACGATATTGGGTGCCGATATCATTTCCCTGTCTGTTTAGCTGGGTTGGATCATGAAGAAAGAAAAATACATCCATCAGTTGTTCGTAAGAAATAATGGAAGGATCATACGTAATCTGCACCACCTCTGCATGCCCTGTTTCTCCTGTACAAACTTCCTGATACGTAGGATTATCCTTATGCCCTCCCGAATATCCGGAAATGGCAGACTGTACTCCTTTCAGCATATTGAAACAGCTTTCTACACACCAGAAGCATCCTCCCCCGAAAGTAATCTGTTCTAAGTTATTGTTATCCATTTTGGTAATTATATTGTTTTATTGTTTTTTCCAGACCCGGAAAAAGATGATCAAAAGTAAGAAAAACTTTTTCATTTGCACATCATTTTTGCTTCTTAAACTTAAATTACAGTGATAGATGTTACAAATGATTTTCAGCTCGATTATGAAGCTTTTTATAGATGAATATAAGAGCTTAAGATGAAAGAGATAATATCAACAGTCTTTCAAAGCATATAGTATTAGAGGTGTCATGCTGAGCGGAGTCGAAGCATCTCAATTAGGATGAATAATATTCTCCCATTTTAATTTTAAACACCAATAATAGGAATACTTTCACGAATAAACAAAAGGGAATACACAATATCATCTGCGAAAATTTGTACAATCTGTGCGAAAAATAAAAGCACCCTCCAAGGGTGCTCTCAATTATTTAAAAAGACTTCAGTTATTTTTCCCAAACCAAAGCACTTGCGCCAAGAATAGCAGCATCTGCCTCGTCCAGCTCACTGAAAACCAATTTTACTTTATTTCTGAAAATCGGGAGAAGGTTTCTTTCCATATGAAGCTTTGCAGGTTTCAATATAAAATCTCCTGCTTTAATTACTCCTCCAAACAGAAGAATAGCTTCAGGTGAAGAAAACATAACAAAATTAGCCAACGCCTCACCCAGCTTCTGACCGGTGTACCTGAAAACCTCAATAGCAATAGGGTCATCTTTTACAGCACATTCATAGACTGTCTTAGAATTGATGGCATCTTCGGGATATTGGTTCAGCATAGATTCCGGAAATTCAGCTCTCATTTTCTTTGCTGTAATAGTAATTCCCGTAGCAGAGGCATAGGCTTCCAGACTTCCTTCAGAGCCTGTACTCCAGTGTTTTCTGCCACCTGGTTTTACAATCGTATGTCCCAATTCTCCGGCAAATCCGTCATGTCCATAGATTAAACTTCCGTTAGCAATAATTCCGCTGCCTACTCCTGTTCCCAGAGTGATCATGATGAAATCTTTCATTCCTCTTGCGGCTCCGAAAAGCATTTCTCCCAATGCTGCAGCATTCGCGTCATTGGTCACCGTACAAGGCAGGCCGAATTTTGCCCTCATCAGTTCGGCGAAAGGAATAACACCTTTCCAGGGAAGGTTAGGAGCGAGCTCTATGGTTCCTTTGTAATAATTGGCGTTCGGTGCGCCTACTCCGATTCCATCGAAATGTGCTTCAGTACCGTACTTTTCCATCATAGGATGAACATGTTCATATAAAGCATCGATGAAATCTTCCACTTTGTCATAGGCATCCGTTCTCAGATTTCCTTTATCCAGAACTTCACCACGGTGGTTCACGATTCCGAATTTAGTATTGGTTCCGCCGATGTCAACTCCAAGGGCAACTTGTTTTGATAAATCTATTAATGACATTTCTATTATTAAATTCTAGGGGCTAAAATTATAAAAAAGATTGTATTAATAGACGAATAACTCCGTTTTATTTAATATGTTAAACAGTTTTTACCGTTTTTTTCTTTTTTCTTCCCCACCAGATCATAAATCCGGTTACCGGAAGAGAGGCACAGATGATACTTACAACAAATGCAATGATTTTGGTAGGAAGTCCTAAAATAGCGCCTACATGAATGTCATAATTGGCGCTCACCACCTTTTCTCCAAAGTTTTTATCCTTCGGATCATGGGTGTGAAGAAGTTCTCCTGAGTTTTCATCAAAGATTAAGCTGCTGCTTTTATGATAAGAATAAGAAAGGTGTTTTACATATACCTCAAAATTGGGGTGCTCATGATCATCCATATGCGGATGTCCCAAATCTATAGCAAAACCGTAAGAATCAGGATATTTGGCCTGAACTGTATTGATGATCTTGTCCAGTGTACCTTCTGTTCTCAGCTCAATGGGAGCTTTTGTTTTAATATGTGAGAAGTCAGGATACTTTGTTTCTCCGCCGGAAAATACTACATAGATCATGGCCTGAACCACGAAAAATGCATAGAAAAGTCCTGTAATAGAGAAGATTAAAGCAAAAATTGAGGCATAAAACCCCAGTACGTTATGAAGATCATAGTTTTTTCGTTTCCAGCTTTTAATATTTTTCCATTTAAAGGCAAAACGCTGCTTTCTGGCTGCTTTGTTCTTTGGCCACCACAGAATAATTCCTGAAATCAGCATAATGATAAAAATAATAACAGGAATTCCCACTACATACGTTCCCCAGTCCTGCTTCAGAAGGTAGCTCCAGTGGATCATCTTTACAATATTGAAGAAGCCGTTTTTCTCATCATACACTCTCAGTACTTTTCCGGTGTATGGGTTTACATAGGCTTGCTTATAGATAGGAAACTCATCAAAATAATTCCAGGCATCCGTATTATGCTCATACCAGAAGAACATGTAAGACATTTTTTTGTCGATAGGAACATTGACCCAATGGATCGGATATTTTTCTTGTACCTGTTCTGCCACCGCTTTCTCCATTACTCTGATAGGAAGAACCTGTTTCTGTCCGATATTCTGTTCATGATGATAGATAACATCTTTACGGGTTATGTTTTCCACTTCATCTTTAAAAACATATAATGCTCCGGTAATAGAGATGATAAAGATCAGAAAGCCAATTCCCAAACCGAACCAGAGATGCAGCTTGGCAGACCATTTTTTAAAAAAGCCGGGTTTCTTTTTATGATGATGTTTTTTCTTCATATTGCAGCAAAAGTAAAGCAAAGATATACTTTACTTTTTATTTGGATTAATTAAAATTTATATTCTATCATGAATGTTCCGCGCATTCCAATAGCATTTGTAAAGTCACTGTCTCTTGCTGTCCACCAGGAAATAGCAGGCTGATACATTTTGTTGAAAAGGTTTTCGATACCTAATGACAGCCTCCAGTTATTATTGACTTCATAGCTTGATTTGAAATTGAAAACAGTATATTCAGGAACATATCCTTCACCGTAAGCATATAATCCTGTTTTAGCATTGGGCCCGAATCTGTTTTGCTTAAAAGAATGAAGCATATCCAGTCCTACAGATAGAGCAGGGATCGGCCTTGTCTGCACGTAAGCCAGCACTTTAGGCGCGGAAATTCTGCTGTTGTTGATTTTGGTAGAATAATCACCGTCATCTTTTACAGAAGTGATTCCTTCCATCCAGCTGTAGCTTCCTCCAAACTGAATCCAGTTTGCCGGGTTAAAGTGTAGAAATCCTTCCACTCCGTACACAATTTCCGGAGACCTCTGAATCATCAATGCCCTGTCCGGGCTTTGCACGAATGAAGCTCCCAATTTGGAGGTACTCACATAAGAAGTCAGCTCATAGGTAAGCCAGCCGGAAAGCTGTCCTGCTGCCCCCAATTCGTAATTGTTAACGATGATGGGTTTTGTTTCCAGGCTTTTGATTGTTTCAGAAGTTGAGGTTCTTAGGATTCTTCCCAGCTCATTGATAGAGTAGGCCTGAGAAAAGCTTCCAAAGAGATTGATATAAGGCTCAATATTATAACGGATACCAATATTTCCCACGAGTGCATTATAATTCAGCTTTCCGCCGGCGACGGGAATGCTTTTGGTGAAGGTTCCGTCACTTTTAAGGGTAGAAAGGGTGTTGAAGTCATCTACATTTACTTTGATATTTTCGTAGCGGAGTCCACCTTTGATGGTTAATTTTTTAAACAGATCAATTTTTGCCAGTACAAAAGGCGCAATATTGGTCATGTTCATATTGGGAGTCCAGAAACGCCCGTCTTCCAGCTTTTGTACGGTTTCATCATTCAGAATATCAGCTCCGTAGATGATTTCTCCCTGCGAACTGGCTGAGTTCCAAAGTTGCGTGTCAAAATTGAATCGTGCGCCGGCTTTCTTTGAAATGACATTAGACTGTCCGCCATTGAAAAAGGTGTCACTATATCCGTAGACGGTTTTGAAATCCTGATAATAGAGATTGATATTCAGGGAAGTTCCTGCAAACAGGTTCTTATTGTCATAGCTCACTCGGATATTGTGGTTTTTTGGAGTTCCCTGCGGGGTTGTTTCCAACCCTTTTCCGATTCCTTCCCCAATGGTAGGCGTGATGCCGTATTTTCCTGTTTTTAAACCTACATTCAGGTCTGATCTTGAAGAATAGCCAATGTAAGAGGCTTCAATTCTTTGATTTTCGTTGATATCGTAGCCAATTTTCAATAACCCGTTATAATTGTCCATCTTAGCAATGCTGTAGGTAGGGCTGATCAAAACACCGTCTGCATCTTTTGTATACCCTGTTCTTTCGTACGCTAATGAAAGGGTATAATCGAATTTATTGATCTTTCCGGACAAAAGCTGGCTGGCTCTTACTCCTAAAGTACCACCGTAAGGCTGTCCTGTAAGACCGATCTGTGAAATTCCGGAGATCTTTTTATCAGATTTGTTTCTTTTTGTAATATAATTGATGATTCCTCCGTCGGCACCGTTTCCATAGATAGAAGATGCACCTTTGATCACTTCAATTCTTTCGATGGCTGAAGGGTCTATTGTCCTTAAATCTCTGGCCCCGTTACGAAGCGGAGTAGACTGTGGAATCCCGTCAATCAGCACCAGGACCTGGCGCCCTCTCAAGGTCTGCCCGGAGTTGGAAGTCTGTCCTGAATTGGTCCCTAAGCTGGGAACCGTATATTGCAGGATGCTTGTAATATCTGAGTTAACAGTCAGCTGAGATTGAATCTGTTTTTCTCCTACAATGGTAACAGAGCTCGGAACTTCTTTGATGTTTTCCTTTTTTCTGGAGGCCGTCATCACAACCTCATCCACATGTTTAGTCTGTAGCGTATCTTTTACCTGGGCAAAAACAGCAGTAGTACCTAAGCAGGCAGCTGATAAAAGCACTTTTTTCATTATATTTTTTTTCCTTTTTTCTTTCTTTTTCCCCACCAAACCAGAAATCCGGTGACAGGGAGTGATGTACATGTGAGGCCGGCTATAAACCATATGATTTTTCCGATGATTCCGAAGTAGGATCCGGTATGGATATCATAATTGGCATTGGAATATTTCTCGGCGGTATTGAGGTTGTGATGAGGTTTGTTGGCTAGTAATTTTCCGGAATATTTGTCGAATGTCAGGATGTTTCTTTCACTGTATCTTCCGTCCAGTCCATAAACTGTTACCGGAAGGTTCTTAAGCTCTTTTCCTTTTTTGTTCTTCCCATTCAATGTCATTCTGAAGCTCGATGATTTTGCGTACAGTTTTTCGGTCTGTGCTGCAGCGAGATCAAACACAGCTTCATTTTTTGTCATCAGAGAATCCGGAGATTTTCTCTCTTTTTCCTTTGGAAGTTCCCAAGAGCCGGATAATGCCCATGTGAATGTATTTTTCACGTAAGGATACGCAAAATAGATACCTGTGACACTCAAAAGCAAAGCAATGAATGATGCATAAAATCCCAGGATATTATGAAGGTCATAATTTTTACGTTTCCAGTTCTTTACATGTTCCCAATTGAACCAAAAGCGTCCTTTTCTTGCATTTTTATTTTTAGGCCACCATAAAATAATTCCGGTGATCAGCATGATGATGAACAGAACCGTTGGAATGCCTACTGTGTAAGGCCCCCATTCTGAGTTGAGCAGCAGTCCCCAGTGAATGTATTTCAGAATATTGAATACATCATACTTTTCATTATAAACGGCAAGAATTTCTCCGGTATAAGGGTTTACGTAGGCTAGTTTATTGATGCGAACCTGCTGAAAATAGTTCCATCCCTTTTTGCTTTTTTCATAGAATTCAAACTGATAAGATTTACCTTTATCCAAAGGGATTTCCACAGCGCTTACAGGATATTTTTCATTAAGTTCCAGCGTTACCTTTTCACGAAGCAGAGTAATTGGCAGAGGTTTTGTGCCGATATCTTCTTTTTTCAGATAAATAGCTTCTTTCCGAAGGCTGTTCTGTATTTCATCCTTAAAAATATACAAAGTCCCTGAAAGAGAGACTATAAATATAATGAGACCAACAGATAAGCCAAACCACAGATGGAGTTTGGCGTACCACTTTTTAGAAGGAGCTTTCTTTTTATGGTGATGCTTTTTTCTCATAGCAAAAAGTTAACCCCCTGAGGGGCTAACCTTTGTTTTTTAAAATTTATATCCTATTGATAATCTCCAGTTACGCGGAGCATTGTAGATCCAGGCATATTCGCCTCCATCACCTCTGTATCCGCTGTATAGTTTTTTGTTCAGGACATTATTCAACATTAAATTGACATCAAATTTCTTAGCAACATAGGAAACCCCGAAGTTGGTATCAAAATAATCCGGAAGACTTTGATCTTTCGTCGCACTTACTCCATACCAGGATTGTCTTCCTCCCTGATACTGATATCCGGCTGAAATACCAAACCCTTTCATAAGACCATTGTCAAACCTGTAGTTTACCCATGTATTTTGTACATTTTTGGCATTTCCCGGTGACTGGATTCCGATTCTCGCAGGATCTGTGTCTTTAACGGTCTTTGCATCGGTATAGGCATAGTTGATAATAATGTTCAGCCCTTTGATGATCTCTCCTTTGATATCGGTTTCAAAACCTCTTGCTCTCTGTTCTCCGGTAGGAACCTGAAAAGCAACTCCGCCATTTTCATTTGAATTGCCGGCAACAAGAATATTCTGTCTTCTGATTTCATATACGGCAAAAGTGGAATTCCATTTTCCTCCGAACCAGTCTTTCTTCAATCCGAATTCAATATTCTGTCCTCTGAAAGGATCTGTAATCTTGGTTTGATTAATTCCTGTTCCGGATTGTGGTACGAAAGTTTTATCATAGATTCCGTAAGCCGAGAAGTTTTCATTGATAGAATAACTCACTCCAACTCTTGGGGTAAACTCACCCGCTGTATCAGGTACAACAGGAGTTCCCGGGCTCAGATTAGGATATGCGGAATAAGTTTTACCGCTTGTATATCTTCCTGCTAATGTTAATCTCAATTTATTATTAAACATTTCAATCTGATCCTGAGCATAATATGAAGTATATTTTACGCCCTGATCATTATAAAATGGAGCAGAAGTGTTTAATGTATAAAAATCAGAAGAAGGAAGTTGGGAAGGATCTACACCGTAGTTTACATTATAAATGTTGATTGGGAATGGCCCTCCTGCAAAAGATGAAAAGTCTGCTTTGTATTTTCTGTCTCCGTAATCAAATCCTGCGATTATTTTATGAACAATATTCCCTGTATTAAGGGTTCCTCTTACATAAGTCTGGAAAATGTGGTTTTTTCCTTTTGCCTGCCAGTTGCTTAATGTTCTGTTTAAAACATTTTTGTTGGCCGGATCAAACGTTCCCCACCATGATCCTCCGTCATAATTCAGGTCCATATAAGCGTATTGTGTGCTCCAGACCCAGTCTTTGAAAAGCTTCTGGTCTAAACTTAAGAATAAACTCTGGTCTTTTACTTCAGTTTTCTTGAAGTTTGGATCATTAAAGTTGGTATGTACGTTCAGTGAAGCATATCCGTCGTTAGACATCAGGTAAGCTCCCGGCTGGCTGAATTTTAAATACTGATAGTTGTACTGCGCTGTAAATGTAGTGGTCTTCGTAGGTCTGAATGTAATGGAAGGAGCAACAATGATTTTGCTTGTTTTATCATTTTCCACCCATGAATTGTTGGAGCTTCCCATCAGATTGATACGGTAGTCTAAAACACCGTCTTTTGCTAGAACTCCATCCAGATCTGCCTCACCTCTGAAAAGATTATAACTTCCCGTTGTGAAGCGTACAGTGTTGGCAAACTTTCCGGTAGGCTTTTTGGTGACTACGTTATAAAATCCTGCCGGATCTCCCATAGAACCCATGAACCCTGCAGGCCCTTTAACAAACTCTATTCTGTCGATGATAGAAGCATCAGGATTGATAGGCCCCCATGTAGAGGAAACATTCATCCCGTTCATAAAAGTGGCAATGCTTGCCCCTCTCATAAATACATTGGAATATACATTATCCCAATGCTCCACCTTTCTTGCCCCACTTACGTTACGAACAATGCCTTCAGACATATTCAGGGTTATCTGGTCGGCAAGAACCTGAGCGCTTACAGACTGTACATTCTGAGGAAGCTCAAGGATAGGAGTCTGGATCCTTAGTGAACCTGAAACTTCATTCAGTTTATATTTCTGATAATATCTTCCGTTAACAACTACCTCTTCAATATCTTTGGATTTGATGGTGTCTTTCTTTTGGGCAGAAACCAGCATTGTTCCCAAGGCGGAAGCACAGATCAGTACATTTTTCATGAAACTCAAATTTTTTGCAAATATATTATTTTTAAGTATTCTAAATAAATAATAAGATTGATATTTATCATAAAAATAGTATAGGGTGAATAATAAAAAACCGCTCTGGCACTGCCAGAGCGGTTTTTATAGAATTTTATTAAAATTTTCTTAAGCCGGGATTTCTCCTTTGTATAAGAAAGAAATAATTTCTTTGTTCAGTTTGTCGATCATTTCACTGAATAAGTGGAAAGATTCCTGCTTATAAATCACAAGTGGATCTTTCTGCTCATAAACAGCTCCTTGTGAAGATCTTCTTAAGTCGTCCATCTCACGTAGGTGAAGCTTCCAGTTTTCATCAATGATTGATAAAGTAATGTTCTTTTCAAAGTCATTTACCAAGCTTTCACAGTGAGTATCATAAGCTTCTTTAAGATCAGCTACAATAGTCATTGTTTTGTGCCCGTCGGTAAAAGGAACCTGGATCATTTTGAACATTGAACCCTGATTTTGATAAACATTCTCAATAATTGGGAATGATTTTTCTTTCAATAGGTTCAGCTTCATTCTGTAATCTTCCTGAGCTGCTTTGAATAAGATATTCGTCAGATCCTGAACGTTTTTATTATTAAAATCACTTTGAGAAACCGGAGATTCCATGGTGAATGTTTTAATGATCTCGTATTCAAAATCTTTATAATTTCCTGAAGCTTTTCCTTTCGCAACGATAGAATTGGCAACATCGAAAATCATATTCGTAATGTCATACTTCAAGTGGTCTCCGAAAAGCGCATTTTTTCTTCTCTTATAAATAACGTCACGCTGCTTGTTCATTACATCGTCGTACTCAAGAAGTCTCTTTCTTGTTCCGAAGTTGTTTTCTTCTACTTTCTTCTGAGCTCTTTCAATAGACTTGCTGATCATGGAGTGCTGAATTACTTCGCCTTCTTTATGACCCATTCTGTCCATCATTTTAGCAATTCTTTCAGAACCGAACAAACGCATTAAGTTATCTTCAAGAGATACATAGAACTGAGAACTTCCCGGGTCTCCCTGACGTCCTGCTCTACCTCTCAGCTGTCTGTCAACACGTCTTGAATCGTGTCTTTCTGTACCGATGATCGCTAATCCTCCTGCTTCTTTCACTTCTTTGGATAGCTTGATATCCGTACCACGGCCTGCCATGTTCGTTGCAATGGTTACAACACCCGGCTGTCCTGCTCCCGCTACAATTTCTGCTTCTTTTTTATGAAGCTTCGCGTTCAATACCTGGTGCGGAATTTTTCTTAATTGAAGTGCCTTGGAAAGCAACTGAGAAATTTCCACAGAAGTAGTACCCACAAGTACAGGTCTTTTCTGTGCTGTTAATTTTTCAATTTCTTCAATTACGGCATTATATTTTTCTCTGTTGGTTTTGAAAACCAAGTCTTGTTTGTCATGTCTTAAAATAGGACGGTTAGTAGGAATTACCACTACATCCAGTTTATAGATCTCCCAAAGCTCTCCGGCTTCAGTTTCAGCAGTACCCGTCATCCCCGCAAGCTTGTTATACATACGGAAATAGTTCTGAAGCGTGATGGTTGCAAAAGTTTGAGTAGCTGCCTCTATTTTTACATTCTCTTTCGCTTCGATTGCCTGGTGAAGGCCGTCTGAATAACGACGTCCCTCCATGATACGACCTGTCTGCTCATCAACGATTTTTACTTCACCATCAATGACTACATACTCATCATCTTTTTCAAATAATGTGTACGCTTTCAATAGCTGGCTCATCGTGTGAACACGTTCAGATTTTTCAGCAAAATCTGAGAAAAGTCTTTCTTTTGCTTCAAACTCCTCTTCTTTAGATAAGTTTTTAGCTTCTACTTCTGCAATCTCAGTTCCGATATCAGGAAGGACAAAGAAGTTAGGATCAGAGTTACCCTGAGACATGTATTCAACACCTTTGTCTGTAAGGTCTACCTGATTGTTTTTCTCCTCGATTACGAAGTAAAGATCTTTATCTACGATCGGCATATCACGGTTGTTGTCCTGCATGTACTGTGCCTCAACTTTCTGAAGCAATGCTCTGTTACCGCTTTCCGATAAGAATTTGATTAATTGTCTGTTTTTTGGAAGACCTCTGTATGCCTGAAGCAATTTAAAACCTCCTTCTTTTGTATTTCCTGCAGCGATTAATTTTTTTGCTTCATTAAAAATAGCAGAAACGGTTTTCTTTTGTACTTCAACAATTCTGTCGATAGAAGGCTTTAATACATCAAACTCCTGTCTGTCTCCCTGAGGAACCGGACCAGAGATGATTAATGGTGTTCTTGCATCATCTACCAATACAGAGTCAACTTCATCCACAATGGCAAAGTTCAGTTCTCTTTGTACAAGTTCTGAAGGTGAGGTCACCATGTTATCTCTAAGATAATCGAACCCGAATTCGTTATTCGTTCCGTATGTAATATCAGAGTTGTATGCCTTTCTTCTTCCATCTGAGTTCGGCTGGTGGTTATCGATACAATCAATAGACATTCCGTGGAACTGATAAAGAGGTCCCATCCATGCGGAGTCTCTCTTCGCCAGGTAGTCGTTCACGGTTACAACGTGTACTCCTCTTTCAGGAAGTGAATTTAAATAAATAGGTAATGTTCCTACCAAAGTTTTACCTTCACCGGTTGCCATCTCGGCAATTTTACCGCTGTGAAGAATAATCCCTCCGATAAACTGAACATCATAGTGGACCATATCCCAAACTACAGGAGTTCCGGCAGCGTCCCATGAGTTTTTCCAAACAGCTGTGTCTCCCTGAATGCTAACGAAATCTTTTCCTGCCTCAGCAAGTTCTCTGTCCCAGTCACTAGCCGTTACACGGATTTCTCCATTCTGAGCCCATCTTCTTGCCGTTTCTTTGATCAATGCAAAAGCTTCAGGAAGAATCTGAACCAGAACTTTCTCTTCAATTTCGTATGATTCTTTTTTAAGAGACTCAATTTTTGTAAAAAGCGCTTCTTTTTCGTCAACGTTGGTTGAATTTTTTATCTGCTCTTTTATCTGTTCTATCTGAGCTGTAATCTTGCTGGTAGCAGATTTTATATTCTCTTTAAACTCAGCAGTTTTTTGTCTCAGCCCATCATCCGACAATTGTTGAATGTTAGGTTCTACAGCTTTGATTTTTGTTACAACTTTTTTTACTTCTTTTAGGTCCTGCGCTTTTTTGTCTCCCAAAAACCCTTTAAGAACTTTGTTTAAAAAACTCATAAATTTTTTGCTTTATGCTTAATGCAAAATGCTTTAAGCGTTTTAAATAACACTTATCGTGTAAATTAATATATAAAAAGGGCAAAAAAGCTCTAAGCACGCAGCCTAAAGCTTATCGCTTTATTAATATTCGTCCTCGTTCCAAAGGAAATCTTCGTCAGTAGGATAGTCACTCCATACTTCTTCGATAGATTCGTAAATTTCTCCCTCGTCTTCAATGGCCTGAAGGTTTTCTACTACTTCCATAGGTGCACCAGTTCTGATTGCGTAGTCGATAAGCTCTGCTTTTGTCATTGGCCAAGGTGCGTCACTTAAATATGAAGCTAATTCTAATGTCCAGTACATAATTTTCTAATTTTTTGCAAAAGTATAAAAATAGGTTGTATAATAAACTTTTTTATACTTGATTTTCAATTCTTTTTATAATTTTTTCTTATAAATGGCTGTCACAAACTGGCTGGCAGCTGTGTCAGCAATTTACTTAATGTCGTTTTCTCAAAAACCATTCCACAAATTTTTTTATGCCATTTTGGAAGTCTGTGGCCGGTTTATACCCTATTAAAGCCATTGCTTTTGTAATATCGGCATTCGTTTTTGTGACATCTCCCGGCTGCATTGGCAGAATTTTTTTATTGGCAGTTTTTCCGAGTGCTTTTTCTATCGTATTTACCATTTCTGATAAAGTGATTACCTGGTTTTCTCCCAGATTCAGAATTTCATATACTCCGGAATGAGTTTCCAGATATAAGATAGACTTGGTAATTCCGTCAATAATATCGTCTATATAAGTATAATCTCTGGCTGTACTCCCGTCCCCATAAAAAGGGATTGCCTGATCTTCTGAAATGAGCTTTGCAAATTTGTGTATTGCAAGATCCGGTCTTTGTCTTGGTCCGTAAACTGTAAAGAACCTAAGCTGAATCATATCTATATGATATAAACTATGGTAAACGTGTCCAATGACTTCTCCGCTTTTCTTAGTAGCCGCATAAGGAGAAATAGGATTGTCTACATTGTCGGTCTCTGAGAAAGGAATTTTTTCATTGTTTCCATAGACGCTTGAAGAGGAGGCACAAATAAACTTCTTAATATTAAACTCCTTACACAGCTCCCAAAGATTCATTGTGCCGCGTACATTCACTTCTTCGTATTCCAGTGGGCGCTCAATAGAAGGCCGAACACCTGCAAGGGCTGCCAGGTGAATCACCATATCAATATGATGATTTTTAAAAATGTTTTCCAGGCCGTTTTTATCCCGGATATCCTGCCAATAGAGGGAGTATTGATCAGAATGGGAAAGAGAGGCCAAATGTTGGATATCAGTCTCTTTTTCCGAAAATTCAAAATCCGAAATTTTGCCAATAGACTCTAAAGTATTTTTAATTTTTACCTGATAGCTGTAGAAATCATCAAAATTGTCAATGTTTATGACAGAATGTCCATTTCTCAACAATCGTTCAATTAAATGGGAACCAATGAACCCACTGCCGCCTGTTATAAGATAAACCATTTGTATTTTTTATGAGTGCAAAAATATAAATTTTACTTTTGAAAAATATAATCATTAAATTTACTTAAAAAAGTAATATAAATATAATATGCAGTTTCAAGGGCAAATTTTAAAAATGACAAGCTACGATGCAAAGCCAATCCAGTACTATCTCAGTCTTTCAGGAGATCTGATCCACATGAATGAGCTGTTTGGAAAGGAATTAAGCATAAAACATACCGGATTCCAATGTGTAAACTGCGGGGAAAACAAACCTATTTACAGAATGGGATTCTGCAAAAACTGCTTTTTTGAGAGTCCTTATGCAAGTGATACCATTATACGTCCTGAGCTTTCTACAGCACATCTTGACATTGCAGAACGTGATCTGGAGATTGAAAAACAAATCCAGCTGCAGCCACATACCGTTTACCTTGCTTATACGGGAGATGTGAAAGTAGGGGTTACCAGAAATACCCAGATTCCTACAAGATGGATAGATCAGGGTGCGACTTTTGCATTGCCCATTGCAAGAACAGAAAACCGTTACGAAGCAGGAATGATAGAAGTTGCGTTAAAAGATCATCTGCCGGATAAGACCAATTGGCGGAAAATGCTGCAGGATGATTTTGAAGGAGAAGTAGACCTTGCCGATTTCAGACAGAAGATAAAAGAATATTTCCCTGAAGATTTTCAGAAATTCTACAGTGATGGTGAAGATCTGTGGATGTTCGATTATCCTTTTGCAAAACCTGAGAAAGTCACTTCTTTTACTTTGGACAAAAAACCTGAATTTACAGGAAGGCTTACAGGTATCAAAGGACAGTATCTCGGATTCGAAGGAGGAAATTTCATTAATGTCAGGGGACACGAAGGGTATATGATCGAGCTTGAGATAAAGAACTGATTGATCTAATAAATAAAAACCAAATCACAAATATGAAAAAATGGGTGAAAAGACTATTGATAAGTTTCGGGATTCTGGCAGGAATTCTTCTGGCTGCGAATTTCGGACTGAATATATGGCTGAAAACCCAGCTGCCTGGCTATATAAAGAAAAATACGGCTTATAAAGTTTCTTATAAAACACTGGATGTAGATCTGGGAACAGGGAATATCTTGGCAACAGGCATTTCGGTAAACAGTAAAGATCCGCAAAATACAGACGTTATCGGGCTACAGGGAACTGTAGATACCTTGAAAATAAGCCGTTTCGGGATTTACGATGCCATTTTTAACAAAAGAATCAGCTCTTCGGATCTGCTGCTGGCAAACCCCAACTTAAATGTTATCCTTGCAAAGCCCGTTGACCAAAAAACGGGAAAGAAAAGAAACCCGGTCTTATTCGAAAATATCAGGATTAATAATGGTAAAATTGCAGTTTTCCGACATACAAAACAGAAATTTTTGTCTGTACAGCAGCTTGATCTTTTTGTGGAAAACCTACAGATGACCGAAGAATCTGTTGAAAACAAGCTTCCTGTTGTATTTGACAGATACAGCATAAAAGGACAAAAGTTTTTTTTCCGCCCGGACCAAACATATGCTATTACAATCAATAAGATCAATACAAGTGACGGGCAGATGTCCGTGGAAAATTTCAGGCTGACTCCCCTCCTTTCCTTTGCCCAGTTTAAAAAGTTTTATCCCAAAAAAACTCAGCTATTCGAATTTGCTGTTCCGAAAATGGAATTCAAAGATGTGATTTTGAATAAAAATAAGGTTTCACTAGCTAATGCTGATTTCCGAAACCCTATTTTTACGGTGTATCAAACAGGAGTAAAAGCTAAAAACAAGGAGAAAAAAACAAATTTTGAGGTTGATCTACAAAATATTCAGCTGAATAATGCTGTAGTGCAGATCAATAAGCCTGATGGCAATAAACTCTTGTCGGTCGGAAAGCTTAATTTAAATATTAATCAGCTTAAGTTTGATAAAGAAAGCTCAGAACAGGTGATTCCGGTCGGGTATAAGGATTTTTTACTTTCAGGAAGAGATATCGTATATTCTGATCACCGGAATATTGCCATTAGAAGTGTTGCGCTTAAACCTACAAATGGTGAAATTCTGGATATGGTTCTTACGTCTGGTTCTTCGGCAGAAGAAAAAACGGCAGTGAGTTTGAAAACAGATCATATTGCGTTTAACATCAATAAGCTGGAATTCACAGATAAAAAACTCAATCTCGATATCAAAGATGTTCTCGTAGATAAAGTAAACGGAACCTTTAAAGCAGAACAGAAAAAGCAGAATACAATTTCCGGTCCTGGGATTATTCAATCCATTATTGTAAGGAAGGTTTCCCTAAAAAACTCTAATATCACTTATGACAATGGAAAAGAGCCATTGGCTTTTCATGATCTGAATGCCACAGCAAATAATATTGAATTATCACCAAAATCTAACCAGCCAGGACTTTCTTTTAAAGTAAAAGACTATTATATAACCACCAGAAATCTTGCTTACAAAACGCAATTCTACAACATGAGCCTTGGGCTTCTGAAACTGAATAAAAATAAGATCCAGATCAATAATTTTGCCATGAAGCCTCTCGTTTCAAGAGCACAGTTTATCAAAATGATACCTGTTGAGAGAGATTTATATGATCTGAAGGCCACGCAAATAACTGCAGAAGGAGAGTGGGAACTGTTTTCCCACAATAAAACAGTAAGCGCTTCCCATGTAGGCATTGAGTCTGCAAACGCTAATATTTTCAGAAGTAAAATCCCGAAAGATGATCCAAAAATCAAGGCTTTGTATTCAAAAATGCTGCGTTCTGTTAAAATTCCGATGACGATTAATAATCTCGATCTGAAAAACTCCGTGCTGGTATATGAAGAAGATACACCAGAAAGCATGGGTCCCGGAAAATTGACATTCAGCAACTTTAATATGAATGTCAAAAACCTGAATTCTGCCAAAGTAAAAGGTAGACCAACCAAGGTGGATATTAAAATCAACTGTTCATTCATGAACCTATCACCGCTTTCCGTAAACTGGAACTTTGATGTAGCAGATCAGAATGACGGATTTGCAATTTCAGGTAAGACAACCGGTCTTCCCGCCAGCGGAATCAATCCCTTTATAAGACCTTACCTTCATGTAACGGCTACTGCCGGGACTATCCAGGAAATGCGTTTTAACTTTAAAGGAAATCCGGCAGGATTACACGGAACATTTAATCTCAAGCATAAAGATCTTAAAATTGCAGTTTTAAATAAAAATAATCATGAGAAAAAAGGCTTTCTGACGGCAGTAGCCAATATTTTCATAAAGTCAGATTCAGGAAGCTATCCTGAATCCGTTGCTGTAGAAAACGTAGAGCGTGATCCCACAAAATCTTTTTTTAACCTTTTCTGGAAAGGAATTGAGCAGGGGCTGAAGAAAACACTGATTGGAGCCAATGTAGAAAAAACAGAAAAGAAAGTGAAAAATGCCGTGTCATCTGTGAAGGAGATGAAACAATCTGTAAACGAAATAAAACAGGAGATCAGGAATAAAACATCTCAACCCTCAGAAGAGAAAAAAGAAAAGAAAGGTTTTCTGAACAATATATTCAAGAAAAAAGAAAAATCTGAAGAATAATTTTTTAAACCATTAAGAGAGAGTCATCATTGTACTTGTTTAAAAATAAATGATTTCAACTAAAATGATCTTAATGGTTTAAAAAATCAACATAAGGTACATTTGATTAAAAATTGAATTCATCACTTTCCAGAATAGGAATATCCCTTAGAAACTTGTCAAACTCTTCTCCGGGATAATTGCTGTCTGCACCGTAGGAATCTATAATCATTCCGCGGTTTCCGGCATTATCTTTTACCACATAAAGCACTGCGCTGTCATCTGGATTGCTGTCTCCTTCAAAACGGTAAGTTTTTAAAATCACCAAATCAGTCGGCTGATAAACGATATCAGAATTTTCAAACTTCATTTCGCAATTTTCATTCATTCTGAATTCTCTGTGTATTCCTCTTTCAGAAAGCGTTTTCATCACTTGGCTTAGGGTCGTCATTCTGTCAATGTTTTCTGGATTTTCCATAATATTATTTTTGATATTAAGTACAATAATTAAACCATTGCAATTTCTAAACATAAGAAAAATAGGAGATTGTAATTTTCCTAATAATAAAGTTTAATGTTAACAAAATTTATAATTTGAAAAAATAAAAGAGGTATGCTTTTTGCAATGGTATCAATAATAAATCAGAGAAAATATGAAAAAAGAAGTTGGAGTTTTACTGGCAGGAGGAGTTGGTCTTTTGGCAGTATTAGGCTTAATCAGTATAAAAAAAATTTTGACGAAAAAAGATAAAAAATATAGTGATTCCTATTCGGATTATCACAGACACTTTGATGAAAAGAACCATGACGATGAGACACACGGAGTGGAATTTTATGCGCTGAAGTAGTAAAAAAATATATTTAATTATGTTTAAATCCAACACTTTTGAAGGTGTTGGATTTTTTTTGTGGAAAACTTTAATGTTAAAACTCATTATTTTATAAAAATTCCACTTTAATTTTACATTATCATGCAGAACGAAAATTTCATCAAAGGTCAGGGAGCTCAGCGGAACGTTGTCAATCGTTTCGACAGGTATACCTATGAGCCTGAAGATGAAGAT
This sequence comes from Chryseobacterium culicis, assembly GCF_900108365.1. Classification (GTDB taxonomy): domain Bacteria; phylum Bacteroidota; class Bacteroidia; order Flavobacteriales; family Weeksellaceae; genus Chryseobacterium; species Chryseobacterium culicis. The sequence goes on from NZ_FNWQ01000003.1 coordinate 745,897, forward strand.
TTCGAAACCGTAAAAACTTCTTTCACGGAGGTTTTTCCCAAAACCATTGTCAATCAGGTCAAAAGCGAAGACCTCCCGATGGAATATTCCATGAACCCTTATCAGGGGTGTGAACATGGCTGCTCGTATTGCTTTGCAAGACCTACCCACGAATATTGGGGATATAGCGCCGGGATTGATTTTGAAAGAAAAATCATGGTAAAGAAAAACGCACCCGAACTTCTGGAAAAATTTTTTCAAAAGAGAGGCTATAAACCAGCCCCGATTCTGTTATCTGGAAATACAGACTGCTATCAGCCCGCAGAAAGACAATTTGAAATTACCAGAAAATTACTGCAGGTTTGTCTGGATTACAGGCATCCTGTCAATATTCTGACGAAAAATGCAATGGTCTTGAGAGATCTGGATATTTTAAAGCCGATGGCAGAACAGAACCTTGTCTCCGTTTCTTTAAGCATCCCAACAATCAATGAAGAACTTAGACGAAAGATGGAGCCAAGAACAAGTTCGGCAAAAAACAAGTTAAAAGCCGTTGAAATTCTGTCTGAAAACAATATTCCGGTCCATGTAATGGTTGCTCCTGTTATTCCCGGACTCAATAGCGATGAACCATTGAATATAGTAAAGTCCATTTCTGATGCGGGAGCATTGGGATTCGGATATACCTTAGTCAGATTGAATGACACAGTAGAGCCTGTTTTTGTAAATTGGATTGAAACCCATTTTCCGGACAGAGCACAGAAAGTCTTAAACCTAATCAGATCCATGCGGGGAGGAAAATTGGGGGACAAGAGATATTTTGAAAGACAAAAAGGGGAGGGTAACATTGCGGAAATGATCCATACTACTTTTAAAATTGGTAGAAAGAAGTTTTTTGAAGGTAAAGAATTTCCAAAGCTTTCAACTGACAACTTCACCGGAACCCGGGATCAACAACTAAAGTTATTTGATTAGCCTTACGATTGATCAAGTACTCCTTTTTATAATATATAGTATAAAGTGAAAAAGCTTCTGTTGTGCTGGGGCAGATTATTTTTCGGTTTCTTTTTCCTTTTACTCTTATATAAATACACATACCTTATTGTACAAATCCGTGCTGCCTGCGATTGATTGTACCGGGCTATTTCAATAGAAACTCTTTTAACCCTGTTAATCAAAGAGACTCTCCTTGTTGGCTTCAGTCAAATCACATAGAAAGATATCTACTGTATAATATAAGGATACCTTTCATTACTTATTACTGATACTTATTACTCATAAAAAGGGTCAAACTTCCGCTGTGTTCAATATTCCAAACAAATGTTAAAATTTTTCTTCCTTTGAATCAGGTTCTTAGGGTTGAATATGAACAAAAGGTAATATTTATGTTCAATAAACTTGTTTTGCGTGTTAATAAGTTGTTATCTTTGCCCCACTGAAAACGAGAGTTGATCAGTAAGCGCAGGAGAGCTTTTAGATAAGCATAAACATGATGATACTTCATAAGAGAGGGCTAAAAAAAACTTTTAAATTTTTTGAGAAAAGAGTTGTGGTTTTAAAAATAGTTATTATCTTTGCAGTCCCAATTAGAGGGAGCGCAGGAGTATAGGATTGAAGGTTTAGGAAAGGGTTAAGGTTACTTAAAAAACTTTAAAATTTCTTTCAGAAACATTTGGTCATTTCAA
>NZ_FNWQ01000004.1 GCF_900108365.1 Chryseobacterium culicis
AAATATTGCTGGTCAATTGTCGTGGTAACCTGGCTTAGAAAATCCTGGGTAGAGGATTTGATGTCTTTCTGCCATACTACTTCCTGGGCAGATAGGCCCCAGACTGCACATAAAATATATGCACTGAGATAGAGTTTTTTCATCCTGTGTTGTTTTGAGTTTACAATGATTTTTTAATCCCGCGAATTTAACTTTTATTAACATATGAGGAAATACGTTCATTTCATTTAACATAAATCCTACTATTAATAATGAAATATTATTGATGATATATTAAATCCGTTTTGTTATAATGCAAAAATATCTATGCACTACGACAGAACATGTCGTATTAAAAATAAAAAGCAAAAAAGTAAAATCAGAATGTTCATCCTCAATTAAGAAATTACATCACACAAAAGAGAATTTTAACATTAACTTTTAAACAATGAATAACAATTTGACCATCATCTTTAACCATTTCATCATCAGCTGTTGCTATGTATTTCTATTAATTAATATGTTTACCGGATGATGAGAAAAAACTATTACAGAAAGCTTGCTTTTATGGTCACTGTACTGACTATTTTATTTGCCTATCAGAAGTATACCAGCCGGGACAAAGAACCTTTTCCCGAAGTCACATTCATTACCAGTAAGACTTTGTCTGAAAATTTATCAGATTTTGATCCCAATATCCTGAACAGAGAGCAATGGCAGAAACTGGGGTTTTCTGAGAAGCAAACCGCCACCATTCTTAAGTATAAAGAAATATTAGGTGGGAAATTTACATCAAAAGAGCAGTTGAAAAAATGTTATGCTATTTCCGAACAGAAATTTGATGAATTAGCCTCTTTTATAATGCTTCCTGAAATGACCGAAAGAGGAAAATTTAGTGAATTTAATAAGACTAATAAAAAAGAACTGACCATCAAAGGAAAATTCAATCCCGATCAGTACACTGTCCAAGATTGGCTTACAATGGGATTCAGTGAGCGACAGGCGGAAGCTATTATCAAGTATAGAAATTATCTTGGGGGAAGTTTTGTGAGCAAGGAAAAATTCAGAGCATGCTTCATTATTTCACCTGAAAATTACAGCAAGCTTGCTTCCTATCTGCTGTTACCCGAAAAAACTCCTGAAAATTTCAAAAATTTCTCGAAAAACAATGCTGTTGCGACCAAAATCAGATATCATGCTTTTGATCCCAATCAACTAGACTTAGAAGGCTGGAAAACTCTTGGCTTTTCGGAAAAGCAAAGTATCACCATTATCCGTTATCGGGATAAAAACTTAAGGGGAAGCTTTAAAAGTCTGGAAGATCTGCAGAAATGTTTTGTGATTTCCCCTGAAAAATTTCAGGAAATGAAACCTTACATTAAGCTTCAGGAAAAACAGCAGGAAAAGACAGATTTTTCAAAAACAGATCTCAATGCCATAACTTTCAGACAGCTTACCGAATTTGGCCTGGATGAAAGAAGTGCCGGATCTATAATTGGCTTTAGAAAGAAGCTGGGAGGTTTTATGAATAAACAGCAGATTCTAACGACTTACAATATTGATAAGGATCTTGTTCAAAAACTCATTTCGATAGCTCCGCTTAATAATTCAGATGTTCCTAAATATTCTTTGACAGATGCACCTGAAGAATGGCTTAAAAATCATCCCTATTTTAAATATTCTGCAGACAAAATTATTTTCTACAGAATCAGTAATCCGGATGATAAAAAAATATGGAAACTCTTAAAACTGAAACCTGAGTATGAAGAAAGGATGCGGCTTTATATTAAATAACTGATGACCGAAAGTTGAAGATTGATTTTAAATCCTCAACTTTCAGCTGTTATTTTTAATAAAATTAATTAGTCGAATGTTTTGCTTGAATCCGTAAGCAAAGTGTTCAGCATCTTCATTTCGTCATCGGTCAGGTCTCTCCATTTGCCGATAGGGAGATCAAGCTTGATATTCATGATACGGATTCTCTTCAGTTTTTTAACCTCATATCCAAGGTATTCGCACATTCTTCGGATCTGTCTGTTAAGCCCCTGGGTAAGAATAATTCTGAAATTCATTTCATCAATTTTCTCCACTTCACATTTTTTGGTTACAGTATCCAAAATAGGAACACCATTTCTCATTTTTTCAAGAAATCTGGGCGTAATAGGTTTATCTACACGAACCAGGTACTCCTTTTCGTGATTATTGCGGGCTCTCAAAATTTTATTAACGATATCACCATCACTGGTAAGTAGAATGAGCCCCTCACTTGGTTTATCCAGCCTGCCGATAGGGAAAATTCTTTTCGGATGATTGATATAGTCTACAATATTATTTTTTTCGCGCTTTGTATCTGTGGTACAAACAATTCCTACCGGTTTATTAAAGGCAATATACACAGGCTTCTCCTGAGGTTCTCTTATTGGTTTTCCATCTACTTCTACCACATCTTCATCAGAAACTTTAGTTCCCAGCTCAGGAATTTTTCCGTTTATTTTGATTCTTCCTTCTTCCAAAAGCTTATCTGCTGCTCTTCTCGAGCAGTATCCAACCTCTGATAAATATTTATTGATACGCGTTTTTTCCATTAGTCTTTTCCGTAACCGGTATAATTTTTATTGCTGAAAATTGTAACTCCATAGCTTACTCCTATGAAAAAGCCATCGGTTCCTTCTTTCAGTTGATGTGATTCAAATACAATTCCTCCTTCCTGGCTCAGTCTTTTTGAATAAGAAACCTGCATCCCCAGTCTTGCACCCCAGAACGCTGTATTTGAAATAGCAGAATGGTTCAGCTGCTTTCCGTAATTAATATCTATGTAAAAGGGTCTTTCGCCAGGAGAAAAAATAACCTTCGGCTGAATCACCCAATAAACAAGATGGTAATTATCCTGTATAAAGCTGTATTTGATTCCGGTTCCGAGTGCAAAGTTAGGAAGAAAATTGTATCCGCCAATTGCAGTAATACCATAAGTCAGATTTCCAAGTGAAGATCTGTTCTCAATATACTGCGAGTTATTAGTCTGATTTTTCTTATTGATATTAAATCCTACATTGAGAGAAGGATTAAAATAAAAATCCATTTTTGATTTTCCGGTTTCCGAATCCTGAGAAAAGCCTTTAAAAAAAGAAAGTGTCAATAAGAAAAGGAATAATTTTATTCTCATAGGCTTTCAAATCTGTACTCATTATTCAAGAATTGGTCTGTCGCATTTTCAATAGCATAATCTCCGATTTTTGTACGTCTTAACTGCGTCAGGTAAGCTCCTACTCCTAATTCCTGCCCGATATCGTGAGCCAGGCTTCTGATGTAGGTTCCTTTTGAACAGCCTACCGTGAAGCTCACGAGAGGAAAATCAATTTTAATATCTTTAATATAATGAATTGTTGTTTTTCTGGCCTTCATTTCTACTTCTTCACCCGCCCTGGCAAGGTTGTAAGCTCTTTCTCCATCAATTTTAATAGCTGAGTAAACGGGTGGTTTCTGCTCAATTTCCCCCACAAATTTTTCAAGAGCCTCTTTTACGTTCTCCTCTGTAATATGTGAGATATCCTGTTGAAGAATTTCAGGTTTTTCAGTATCATAAGATTCTGTCTGCACACCGATTTTAATCTCTGTCCAATATTCTTTAGGAGCGTCCTGAATCTCAGGAATTTTCTTTGTAAATTTCCCGCAGCAGACGATAAGCAGTCCTGTAGCCCTGGGATCTAAGGTTCCGGCGTGTCCAATTTTAAATTTTTTAGGAAGATCGAACTCCCTCTTAAGTTTGTATTTCATTTTATTGACAGCCTGAAAGGAAGTCCAGTCCAAAGGTTTGTCTAATAAAAAAATGTATCCTGATTTCAGTTCTTCAGCAGTCATGAATGCGTATAAATGAATAATTTCTTATTGAAAGAAATAAAAATAGATCAAAAGAGCAATTCCAACAAAAATACGGTACCAGCCCCAAGGTTTGAATCCATATTTATTAAGCACTCCAATGAATGCTTTGATAGCAATAAGCGCCACAATAAATGCCACAATATTTCCAACCACAAAGATCATAATGTGATCCTGCGAAGCCATGATCATTTCATAACCTTTCTGTGGATTGGGCGTTTCTTTTCCCCATGTTTTTACAAAAACCGAATATACTGTTACGGCCAGCATGGTAGGTACAGCAAGGAAGAAAGAAAATTCTGCAGCCGCTTTTCTGGTAAGGCCCTGTGCCATCCCCCCTATAATAGAAGCTGCACTACGGCTTGTCCCCGGCATCATTGCAAGACATTGCCAGAAACCGATGGTAACTGCATTTCTTATTGTAATTCCTTTTTCATCATCAATTTTTGGGTTTTTAAACCATTTGTCAGCAAAAAGTAAAACAACACCTCCTAAAACCAATACGGAGGAAATCGCAATCTGGTTTCCAAGCACGGCTTCAATTTTATCGTCAAACAAATAGCCTAAAACCAATGCCGGAACTACAGCAAAAGCAAGTTTAAAATAAAACTGAATATTATTGAAGTCAAAAAACTTTTTCCAGTACGCTACAACAACGGATAAGATAGCTCCAAACTGAATAGATACCTGAAACATTTTTAAAAACTCTGTTTCTTCCAATCCCATAAGACTGGCGGTGAATCCCATGTGTGCGGTAGAAGAAATCGGGAGATACTCTGTCAACCCCTCTACAATGGCAATAATAATTGCTTTGATTAAATCCATATTCTTTTAAAATTAAAAAGATTAAAAAATTTAAGAATTAAAAAGACAGGCCCACGGCTCAAATCTTTCAGTTCTTAAATTTTTTAATCCTTAAATAAAATTATTTTATTATTTTCTTTTTAAGATAGCGTACACTTCTATTGCAAATCCTATGACAACAAACAGCGGCGCAATTCTGATTCTTCTGATAGAAAAGATACCGTCATTCCATGAGGCCGGATCAAATTTACCATCTACCGTATTGGCATCCGGTCCCATCATCAGGAGAAACCCAACTACAATGAACGCTAATCCTATCAGCATCCATTTGAAATTCTGCTGTCCGAAATAGAAAGCGTTTTCCTGCGGTACTTCAGCTTCATGTCCAAAGTCTGAAGCAGAAATTTTATTTGTTTTTTTGCTCATTGTTAAGAGTAATATAAATCGTCAACGTTTGATTTTAAGAATCTCCATGTAGCGAAAATGGTACTTAAAACAGAAATAAAGATTCCCACGCCCAATACTAAGATAATCAGCCAGAAATACTGATTATTATCCTGTACGAAAGCAGAACCAATCTGGCTTGTGAAGTAATACCAGACTCCTCCTAATGCAAGAAGCCCAATTACGGAACCAATAGCTCCTAAAATCACAGCTTCTACAATGAAAGGTTTAAGGATGAATCTTCTTTTCGCCCCTACAAGCTGCATTGTTTTGATAATAAATCTTTTTGAGAATATTTTCAGACGGATCGAGTTGTTGATCAATACAACCGCCAATACAAGAAACAGAATAGAAAATCCTAAAATCCATTTTAAAATTCTGCTCAGGTTATTGTACACATCTACCATTAAAGTACTGTCATTTTTTACATCAATGATGCCTGGAACAGATTTAATTTCTTTGATGGCCAGATCAATTTTTGCGGGATCCACAAATTCCGGTTTTAAAGCAACTTCAATGGAAGAAGGAAAGATATTTTCTTCAAACAGGGCATCACTGTCTATTCCCATCGTTTTCTTGGCTTCTTTAGCAGCCATGTCTCTTGAAATATAGGTTGCTTTCTTTACCGGAGCTAATGTCTGTACTTTTTTAAAAGTTTCTTCCTCCAGTTTTGCAATTTTTACAGAATCTTTAGCGTCATAGTTTTCATCAAAGTAGGCATTCACTACCAATTGTTCCTTGATATAGTCAGAATACTTCTGGGCATTAATCAGAATAAGCCCCATTAATCCTAACAAAAATAACACTAAGGCAATACTTATCACTACTGTAATATTGCTGGACCGAAGCCTTTTCTTATTAAATTCATCTACAGATTTAGCCATTAATATTAAAATTTTTGGCTAAAATAGAAAAAATCTTCCGAAATTTGGGACGAAAAAAAGAAAATCACTGTTAATAAAATCATAAAAAACTTTGAGTGTAAAAGCAAAAAAACATCTCGGACAGCACTTCCTGACGGATGAAAATATCGCAAGAAAAATCGTAGAAGGTCTTAGTTTTGAGAACTATAACAACATCATGGAAGTTGGTCCCGGAATGGGAGTTCTTACCAAATACCTTCTTGAAAAAGATCAGAACATCTATCTTGCAGAAATAGACACCGAGTCTATTGAATACCTGAAAAACAATTATACGAAAGTAACTGAGGATACTTTTGTAGGCGACTTCCTGAAACAGGATTTCAGTTTTTTAAAAGATGAACAGATTGCCATTATTGGTAATTTCCCGTATAATATCTCATCACAAATCTTATTCAAAATTGTAGATCACTATGAACTGATCCCGGAAATGGTTGGGATGTTTCAGAAAGAAGTCGCTGAAAGAACGGCTGCAATTCCTAGAACTAAAGATTACGGTATTCTTTCTGTACTGATACAGGCTTATTATGATGTATCTTATATGTTTACGGTTCATGAAAATGTTTTCAACCCGCCTCCGAAGGTAAAATCCGGAGTGATCAGGCTGACAAGAAATCCGAAAGAGGGTCTGGCAGGAAATGAAATACTATTTAAGCAGATTGTAAAAACAGGATTCAACCAAAGAAGAAAAAAACTTTCTAATGCGTTGAAATCTTTAAATATCCCTGAAGCTTTGAAAGATCATGAATTTCTAGATAAGAGAGCGGAAGAGCTCAGTGTAACAGATTTTATACATTTTGCTCATCTCTGGAAAGAAAATCAATAAAAAAAGCTCCTGTAAAGGAATTCTTTTATTGGGCTAAATCATCCGTTACAAGCAGAAGGCCTTTCAAAATATTTTTGAAAGGCCTTCTTTTTATATTACATTATCAATTCTAATTTCTGTTTTTCAGCATAATCCATCCTGACCAGTTCATCTGAGCTTTTGATTTCGGATACTCAAACTGGAACTTATACCAGTATGTTGCTGTAGGAAGTCTCTTACCCCCTACTGTTCCGTCCCAGACTGGATTTTCTTTTGAGAATCTGAACATCTCTACTCCATATCTGTCATATACAGAACCTGTAAAGTTTTTAAAATCTCCCAGAGCTTTAAGATCCAGAACATCGTTAATTCCGTCTTCGTTCGGAGTAATAATATTATTGATCTGCAATGTAAAGAATTCTAGAGATCCCACGCAATGTGTCCCTACTCTTCTTACTAAAACAGTATAATTTGTATTATCCAGAAGATTGCTGAATACGTTTGAAGCCTGCCATGTAATTCCGTTGTCAATAGAATACTCCAGTGTACTTGGTGTATTATTCATTGGCGGGTTCTCCGCAGTAATGGTCACTGTTTTCTTGATACTTTCGTAATTGATAGCCGTAACGAACGGTGTAGCGGCACCCAGTACTTTAGCTTCGAAAACTTTTTTACAAATACCATTATCAATTTCTACGGAATAGATTCCCCACTGGTCTACCACAATTTTCTGAGTGGTAGCTCCTGTACTCCAAAGATATTTGTAACCTTGTCCTGCCCCTGCATCAAGCGTTACCTTATCACCAACACACATTTCGACATCCTGTAATGGCGAAGTGATCTCTGGGGTTACCTCAATTCTTATGGTTGCCGGGTTAAGAGATTTACATCCTTTTGCCCCGATTGCATATACTGTAAATGTTGTAGTCTGGTATAAAGTAACCGTCTGAGTGTTACCTGTTCCCATAAAGTTGCTCCATTGGTAAGTTGCTCCTCCGTCAGCGGTAAGGGTTACCGATTCTCCCGGACATATTTTTATTCTGGAAGATTTCACTGTTGCCGTTGGGGTTACCTCTTTGAGTAATTTCAGTTCTACTATCTTACTGCAAAATGCTCCATTGGAAACAAGAACATACAGGATTTGTCCGTCGTTACCATTATAGTTTAACGGAGTCTGAATATAGTTGTTATTTTGAGCCACTGCATCCGCCTGATTCTCATAAAACTTGAAAATAGCTCCAGGTGTTGGGCTGATGGTAGATGTAATGGTGCTTAAATCAAATGTGGTAATATCCGGTGTTGTACAAAGTAACAGTGTTGCATCCTGAGCCTGAGGGGTTGTTCCTCCGTGGATCTGGATGGTGGCTTTACCCGGACATGGATTACCCGGAACACTTACTTCGATGGTATAGGTACCAGGCTGCACAGCTGTAATGGTATTAGTAGTTGCATTAGGGATTGCAGTACCGTTAAAATACCACTGATATACAAGGTTAGGATCATTTACAGAAGCAGTAATTACCTGAGGTACATTATCACACACATTGATATCTGAAGGTAGTTTTGTACCTGCAGGGTCCAAAAGATCTACACCAATGTTGAAAGATCCGCCTTCCAGAAATACTGCAGAGTCATAACTGTGGTCACTGTAATCAGCAATTACCATTTTAAAGTGATATTGCTGTCCTGCTACTACCGTTGCTGTGGCTGTCAACGGAATTGTTCTTCCGTTAAAGTTGGTTTCAACGTTACCTGTATTGTAACCGGCAAAATATTGTTCGTTTACGGCACCACAACTTCCTGGTACTGCTGGGTGAATATTGGTGATACTTACCGGTCCTGCTCCTCCCGGAAGTACGGCCATATTTACATAAGGTCCACCTGAAGTAGGTCTGAGCAAGATGGCAAATGCATCTGCAAAGGTACATGGGAAAGATCCTGTGTACTCCTCGGATGCAATCAGATAATTAAATTTAATTTGGCTGGTGGTAGGAACGAAGTCGAATTCCAGTAGAACGGCATCATTAAGTCTGCTTTCTACGACCCCGATTACCTGTGCAAGGTCAGCATCTGATCCTCCGCCGTTAACGTCGTTGAGACCTCCTTCGAAGGTATTACCAGCTCTTCTCGCAAATCCGGTAGAAAGGACAAGCCCATCTTTAAAAGGAAAATTGGTGGTAGCTTTATGAAAATATCCCCAGGCTCTGTCTGCATTGCTTGCAGCATGATTAGGCGTAATCTTCACATTGGTCACATTGGGAGTAAGACAGGTATTGGTTCCGGATGAAATCAGTACATCTTTTACCATTTTCTCAATAGTATAACTTGACTCAGGGTATGACGGCGCATTCACGTCAATAAAAACACCCGCTCTTCTGGAAGCCGCTGTAGGAGTTTCCTTTACGGGTTTCCTCGGTGGCAGGTCTTGTGAAAACAGAGAAGTCGAGATGACTAAAAAAAATAAACAAAGCGGTAGATATCTTCTCATAATATTTTTGTTTCAACAAATTTAATTTTTTTTTAAATATATCATACACATATTTATATTTTTTACAACAAAAAAACAAAAGAAGAACCTTATCTGATCAATTTTCATTAATCAATCCCTATCCGTTCAAGCTATACCTAATGTGGTAGCACAGTATTATTAATTATTTTAACATATTTCCCGTCGATTTTTGATAATTCCCAGAACACCATAACGTATATTCTTAAAAACAACAAAATCTTTCGTTGCTGAAAGATTTTGTTATTTATTCTTGATTTCAATAAGTTTTAATTTCTATTTTTTAGAAGGATCCAGCCTGAACGCTGCTCCAGTTTTTTGCTGGCAGGGTTTTCCCATTGTACCCTGTACCAATAAGTAGCGGTAGGAAGATTAATTCCCTTTAAGGATCCGGTCCAGATGACATTCCCTTTACTTGCTTTGAAAACTTCCGCCCCGTATCTGTCGAAGATGGAAGCTGCAAAATCTTTATACCCGCTGATTCCAGAGAAATCTATAGTATCATTTACACCATCCATATTAGGAGTGATAGCATTACTGATAATAAAGGTAAAATAATCCAGCGAAGTTCCACACTTAGCGCCTTTCACTCTTACCATCAGTGTATACATCGTATTATTTAAAACGCCTGTAAATACATTGGACGCCTGCCAGGTTAATCCACCGTCTATTGAATATTCAAGAACACCTCCTGTAGGATTGCTTGCTGTAAGGGTAAGAATATGATTATCGTAAACAACATTGGTAAACTGTGGCAGATCAGGATTAATCAGCTGAGCTGAGAACGTTTTGGAACAAACTCCATTACTGATTGTTACAGAATAAGTACCGGGAATATTGGTTGTAATCGTTTGAGTCGTTGCTCCTGTGCTCCATAAATAGGTATAATTTAGTCCTGAGCCGGCGTCAAGGGTTCCCTTATCTCCTGCACAGACAAATACATCTTTTAAAGTAGAAACAATTGCGGGCACTACTTCAATAGTTACTTTCGCAGGGTTTACGGAACTGCATCCGTTTCCTCCCAATGCATAGACTGAATATTCTGTTGTTGTGGTAGGGGTAACCACCTGTGTATTACCATTGCCGGTAAGACCTATCCAGTTATAGGTAATTCCTCCCGAAGCCGTTAATGTTACAGATTCTCCTTCACATATTTTAAATTTTGATGCCGTAAGCCCTGCGATAGGCGGACCTACCTGAACGGTTACACTTGCTGCAGTTGCAGAAATACAACCATTAGCTCCAACAGCAAATACTGTATAAGTGGTCGTTGCTGTAGGCGAAACAACCTGAGTGTTTCCATTTCCGGTAAGACCGTTACCCCAGTTATACGTTACCCCTCCGGAAGCTGTTAAGGTTACAGATTCTCCTATACAGATTCGGGGTTGAGATGAAACCACAGCAGCTACCGGCTGTACTTTATCTTCCTGTACAGTTACCGTTGAAGTAAAGGTACAGCTCAGATTTCCCGGTTGCGAAACATTGGTGACAGTTAAAGTATAAGTACCTCCGGCGCTTACAACAGGCGTAAGTGTATTACCACCTGATACAATAGTGCCTCCTGTTGTTGACCATGCAATAGTAGATCCTGCAGGTACAACAGATGCTGAAGCATTAATTGTAACTTGCGGTGTTGTACAGGTAATTGTTTGTGGTGCGGCAATTGTAAGAGTGGTTTCAGCTGTTTTCAGTAATTGAAGAGATACTACATAGCTGCAGCCTCCATTGCTTACCAATACATAAATGGTCTGGTTGGCAGGTGGTGTATATGCCGTAAAATTCGTGATAAAGTTTCCGTTAGCAGCATTGGCATCTGCCTGATTGACATAATAGGTAAATGTAACTCCTGCTGCAGTCGTAATCTGAGGTTGTGCTTCGGTAAGATTAAAAGCTAATCCCGGCTGATAACACTTATGCAGGATCGCATTTTGTGCTGTAAATGGCTCTGATACTTCAATTGTTATGGTAGCTGGATTCTGAGATGCACAGCCATTTGCTCCTACTGCTGTTACTGTATAAGTAGTGGTAACAGTAGGTGAAACAACCTGTGTATTTCCGTTTCCGGTAAGACCATTTCCCCAATTGTAGGTAGCGCCTCCTGAAGCGGTAAGGGTTGTCGAATCTCCTTTACAGATTTTTATTTTACTCGCTGTAAGTCCGGTCACTGGCGGTGCGCTGTTTCCTGTTACAGTTACAGTAGCTACTGCCGTACAGCTAAGATTTCCGGGCTGGTAAACTTTTGTTATCGTTAATGTATATGTTCCCGCTGCATTGATTACAGGATTTAAGGTAGTCCCTCCTGACACAATATTTCCTCCTGTTGTAGTCCAGTTAAATGTAGCACCTGCGGGATAAACAGACGCTGATGCATCCAGTGTAGTCTGAGAATTTGCACAGGTTAAGACGGCTGGAGGAGCAATAGTAGGTATCATCTGCGGTGCTTTCACCAGCTGTAATTCTGCAACTTTTGCACAGAATCCGTTTGCGACTCTTACATAAACGGTTCCTCCGGCACTCTGATAAGCTGTCGGGTTTGGAATTGTATTGGTATTTCCTGCGTTAGCATCTGCCAATGTGGTATAGTATGAAAAAGCGGCGCCCGGAGTTGTGCTTATTGAAGCCTGTGCTGATGTTAAATTAAAAGTGGCATTTCCAGCAGCATAACAAGCCGTGAGGGTTGCATTCTGTACCGTGGGAGATGTACCTCCTACCACTGTAATGGTAGCTTCTCCCGGACATGAATTTCCCTGAATAAAAACTTTAACGGTATATACACCCGGCTGCGTAGCGGTGTAACTTGCGTTGGTGGCTCCTGCTATCGGATTGGCTCCCAGAAACCACTGATAGGTTATATTTGGCCCCTGAACTGAAGCGGTAAAAGTCTGTGGTGCATTATCACACATATTCACAGAGGAAGGAAGCTGTACTCCTGCCGGATCAAGAATTTTCACTCCAATATCGAATGATCCTGCCTCCAGAAACACTGCTGAATCAAAGTTGGGATCCTGATAATCTGCCAGAACAATTTTAAAATGATATGTTTCACCCGGAATTACAGTTGCTTTCGCAGTAAGCGGAATCGTACGTCCATTAAAATTAGTTTCGATCTGAGCAGTGTTGGTACCGCCGTAATAGGCTTCATTTTTTGGTCCGCAGTTTTGGTATTGCGGATGAATATTGGTGACACTTACAGGTCCTGCCCCGCCGGGAAGTACGGCAAGGTTGGTATAGGTAGGATCAGTTGATTTTTTCAGCAGCAATGCAAAACCATCGGTAATGGTACACGGAAAGTTTTGCTGATATTCTTTTGATGCAAATAAATATCTGAAGGTAATTTCTGTAGAAGCCGCCACAAAGTCAAACTCTATAGAAGTAGCGTTTGTAAGATTATTATTACCGATTCCCAAAGCATTGGCAAGATCTACATCTCCTCCGGTTCCCAGGTCATCACTTAAAGTACCCTGAAAAGTATTTCCTGCTTTGGAAGCATATCCTGTAGAAAGTATAATTCCTTTGCTGAATGGGAAATTGGTGTTGGATTTATTAAAATATCCCCAGCTTCTGTTCTGATTAGTAGCCGGTAAATTGGGAGACACCGTTACGTTGCTTACACTGGAATTGGTACAGGTACCTCCGGATATAAGGACATCTTTTATTAATTGCGTGATAGGATAGCCGGATTCCGGGTAACTTGGTGCGTTCACATCAATAAAGACGCCAGCCTTTAACGAAGCTGCTTTAGGTTTTGCGGCAATTTCTACCCTTCCTTTATTCTGAGCCAAAATAAAGTTACCGACGAAAGCTAAAAATATCGCTAAAAATAAATTTCCTCTCCTCCTATTTAACATTTTATATTATTTTAAACAAAAATACTATTTTTTTTGATTGAAATTTAAGTTAACATAATTTACATTATTACTAACGCAAATTTATTTATGTTAGAATATCAACTTTGTTTATTTAAAATCATAAAAAAAGACTGACTAAAATAGCCAGTCTTTCTAATATTATTTAATATGCTTTAAATTATTCTATATTTTTAAGCAATATCCATCCGGTTTTCACCGTGATTTCTTTACTGGCAGGATCTTCGAAAGTTACCTGATACCAGTAGGTAGAAGTAGGAAGTTTTTTACCCTGGAAATATCCATCCCAATACGGTCTTATCTTCTCTGCTTTGAACACTTCTCTTCCGTAACGGTCAAAAACCTGTCCGCTGAAGTCTTTATAATTAACCACTCCACTGAAATCTATAATATCATTAACGTTGTCTCCATTTGGCGTAATGACATTTTTCATTACGAATGTGAAAAATTCAAGGAAGCCCACACAGCTAGTGTATTTAACTCTTACTCTGATCGCAATTACTTTATTTTTAGGAACATTGTTAAATATATTGGAAGACTGCCATGTAACTCCGTTGTCTACTGAATATTCAAGGATACCGTTACTTGGATTACTTGCAGTAAGGATCATTGTTCCGTTTTCGCTGTAATCTACTTTGATTACTTCCGGAATTACCGCTTTGATCACCTGTGTTTTGAACTCTTTAGAACACACCCCATTGCTAATCGTTACTGAATATTCTCCCGGAGTTCCCACCGTAATGCTCTGACTTGTTTCTCCCGAGCTCCACTGGTAAGTATAATTAGGCCCTGAACCTGCATCTAAAATAATTTTATCCCCCTGACAGATATGCCCCCCTTTTAAGTTGGAAACAATAGCTGGCACTACTTCAATGGTAATACGGGCCGGCTGTAAAGATTTACATCCCTGTGCCCCGATAGCATATACTGTATAGGTAGTGGTCTGAGTAGGACTTACCGTTCTTATTCCTCCTGTAGCAGCAGTGGAATCATTCCATTGATAGGTTACTCCGCCTGTAGCGGTAAGCAATACAGATTCTCCGGCACAGATTTTTAATCTTGGTGCTGTAACCAGAGCTGTTGGCGTTTCTTCTTTTCTTAATGTTAAGGTTGCTATTTTGCTGCAAAAAGCTCCGTTAGAAACCAGTACGTATAATATTTGTCCATCGGTTCCTGTATAATTGGTCAGATTGGTGATATAGCTGTTATTCTGAGCCTGCGCATCAGCCTGATTGGCATAGAAACGGAATACCGCTCCCTGCGTTGTGCTGATTAGAGGTTTTGCTGTTTCTAAATTGAAAGTGGTGATTGTAGGTGTTGTACAAAGCTTAAGCTCTGCATTTTGTAATGTAGGACTTGTTCCTCCGATAATGGTAATGGTTGCTTCACCAGGGCACTGATTTCCGGGAACCATGACTTTCACAGTGTATACTCCCGGCTGGTTAGCAGTATAAACAGCACTGGTTGCTCCCGGAATGGCAACTCCATCTTTATACCATTGATAAGTCATTCCCGGAATAGCTGCTACCTGTGCTTTCAACTGTTTTGGTGTATTGTCGCACATATTGATGCTGCCTGGCAAAACAACTCCTGCTTCATCTACAATTTTAATTCCCACGTCAAAAGAGCCGCCTTCCAGGAATACTGCAGAATCATGGGAAGGATCTTTTGCATCTGCCAGTACCATTTTAAAATGATACGTCTGCCCTGGAATTACGTCTGCAACGGCAGTTAACGGTGTTGTTCTTCCGAAATAATTGATAACAAGATGCGGATTGGCCAAAGCTCCGAAATAACCTGCGTTGATAGGTCCACAGCTGAATCCATTTCCTGCCGGAACAATATTGGTAGCACTTACAGGTCCTGCCCCTCCCGGTAATATGGCAAGATTAGTATAGGTAGGATCCCCCACTTTCTTCAGCAAAAGTGCAAACGCATCGGAATATCCGGTACAAGGATAATTGGAGGTATATTCATCCGAAACGAATATATAATTAAATTTTACCTGATTGGAATTCGGGACGAAGTCAAACTCAAGTGCTACAGCATCTGTTAAACTTACCGTTGCTCCTGTAGCGGCTACAAGATCTGCGTCACTTCCTGTGCCTACAGACTGACCGACAGCGGCTACATAGCTGTTACCCGCTTCCGAGGCATATCCTGTAGTAAGAACAATACCATCAGTAAAAGGAAAGTTTGTGGTCCCTTTATGGAAATATCCCCAGAATCTGTTGCTGTTCGTCACATCATGATTAGGAGATACGGTAACATTGGTTACATTGGCTGTTGTACAATTGGTACCGCCGTTGATCAAAATATTCTTCACCAATTGCTCGGGAGTATAGTTTGATGGGGTATAAGGAGGTACATTTACGTCTATAAATGCTCCGGCTCTAAGAGCAGCAGCAGAAGGCTTTATCTTCTCTGATTTTCTGACTGGTCTCGTTTGAGAAAATGCAGAAACAGAAATCAATAAAAAAGAAAAAAGGAAAAAATAGTTTTTTAGTCTATAAATTAACATTTTGTTTTCATTTGTTCAAATGTAGCAAAAATAATTGTACTAATATATTCCGGCTTGCCACTATTTTCTCATTCGTCTTCTACATTCACAATGAATTTTTCTTATTATTACATTTTCCATAATTATCTAATCAGACATTTATCTTAAAAGAAAGCCAGATCAACATGTTGATCTGGCTTTCTTTTCATTACCGTTATTCCGGTTATTTATCTTCTTTTTTCAATTGCTCAATCTCACCCTGCAATTGGGAAATAATATCTTTCAGGGCTTTTATTTCGTTTTTGTTGGAGCTTACATTGCTTTTCAGCATTACATTTTTAGCTCTTTCATTGTGATCTTCTTCATCTTCATCCTCATTAATTTCTTCAATATCTTCACTGATCTCTTCAATGTCTTCCTGGATGTCTTCTATATCTTCATTAATCTCCTCTATATCTTCACTGATCTCTTCAATATCCTCACTGATTTCCTCGATATCTTCCTGAATATCTTCAATATCTTCCTGGATATCTTCAATTTTCTCATGGCTTTTGTTAACAGACATCTGAATAAAAATTGCCAGGTAGATAGCTTCCAGAGAAAGTACTGTTGTAAGAATAAGAAGCATTTTATCAAAATCAACAACATTCAGCATCGGAAGCAAAAATGAAGTGAGAAAAAGCAGGGTATGCACAATCAGTGACTGAATAGAGCCTATCCATGATGTAATGCTGTCTGCTATTTTTTCAAGAACTTCTGTTTTTTCGTTATATTTTTTCATCCTTTATTTTTTTTAAAACAGCTCTTTTGTAACGCCTAATCCAAACAATGCAAAATCATATTTTGCGGGGTCTTTTTCATCAAATTTCCTGATGGCAATATCCAGTTCTTCCACTGTTTTCCAGTCGTTCTGCGTTCTGGAAATCAGCCCCAGCTTTCTGGAGATATTTCCGGTATGCACATCCAAAGGAATAGAGAGATTTTTCTGATCTATATTTTCCCAGATTCCAAAGTCTACTCCCCTTTTATCTTTACGCACCATCCACCTCAAAAACATAATAATCCTTTTGGCAGAAGAATTTTTATAAGGTGAGCTAATATGCTTATGACTTCTGTGTTTTTCTGTTTCCAGAAACCCGATTCTGAATCTTTCTATAGCGTGAAGAAAGCTATTTTCTTCTTCTTTTACTTTAAATAAGCTTTCCAGGCTGTCATTTTCTTTATAAATTCTGTGGAACTGTCTGATGAAATAGGAAAAATCCTGCCCATTAAACGTTCTGTGAATGCTTTTATCCTGAATATTTTTAAGATCGTTCTCCGAATAGTTCATCACAAAGTCATAAGGAGAATTTCCCATAATGTCCAGCATTTTATCTGCGGAATTAATAATAGACTTTCTGTTTCCCCAGGAAATGGTAGCTGCAAGAAATCCTGCTATTTCGATATCCTGTTTTAAAGAAAAACGGTGAGGAATCTGTATCGGGTCATTTTCAATAAAATCGGGTGCATTGTACTGATCTGCTTTTTCATTAAGAAAATCTTTCAGTTCGTCAAATTTCAGCATATTTATTTTAAATCTTTACACTTTCCAGCGCTTTCGGTAAAAACGTGTTAGGGAAAATATTTCTGGCTTCATCGGTAAATACGGTCAGGTCTCCATATCTGTTGGAAAAATGTCCTAAAATAAGCTTTCCCACCTGGGCTTTCTGAGCGATCGTAGCTGCTTCCAGTGCGGTAGTGTGGCCTGTATAATCAGCCATTTCCTTCAGATCATGTAAAAATGTTGCTTCATGATAAAGAACGGTTACATTTTTAATAATCGGGATTACACTTTCAAGGTAGCGGGTATCACTGCAAAATGCATAAGATACGGACGGAGCAGGCTCCAGTGTCAGAACTTCATTTTTAAGAACATATCCATCACTCAGCACAAAATCCTTCCCTGCTTTAATATTGTGATAATCGCAGGTTTCAATCTCGCTGTATTTGGCAATCTCTTTCATATTAAGGTGCCTGTCTTTTGGTTTTTCCTTAAAAAGATAGCCGTTACAGTAAATCCTGTGATCCAAAGGAATAGTATAAACCTCTATTCTGTTGTCTTCATATATTTTTTCCGAATAATCTTTATCCAGCTCGTGATATATTACTTCAAAACCGCGGTGGGTTTCCGTAATCTGAAAAATGGTTTCGAGCATCTTTTTAATTCCCTTCGGACCATACACATGCAAAGGAGTTTCTCTTCCTAAAAGACGGAAAGAAGCAATAAGCCCCGGCAGCCCGAAGCAGTGATCCCCATGAAGATGGGAAATAAAAATATGATTGATTTTTGAAAATCTTGCTTTTGCTTTCCTAAGCTGCACCTGTGTACCTTCTCCACAATCAATCAGGAAGAGTCTTTCTTCCATTTCCAGCAGCTGGGCTGTAGGTGATGTGTTAATCGTTGGAATAGCAGAGTTAAAGCCTAATATTGTTAAATAAGTACTCAAATCAATAATTTATGATAACAAATGTACGACAGAAAATCTAAATGGATGTTTTAGCTTTAATATTTAAATCTAATCAGTTACTTTTAAAAAATCCATGAATAAATCTAAGGCCTGTTTACGGTGGCTGATTTTGTTTTTGTCTGCAGGTTCCATTTCAGCGAAGGTTCTGTCATATCCTTCAGGAACAAAAATAGGATCATACCCGAATCCTTTGAAGCCTTTATTTTCCGTCAGTAAATTTCCGTGTACTCTGCCTTCAAAATATTGGGCTCCGTTTTCGTCATAATAGCACAGAACCGTTATAAAATATGCTTTTCTGTTTTCAATTCCCTGCATTTCTTCCAAAACCTTCTCAATATTTTTTGCAAAATCATGGTCTCCGGCGTAACGGGCAGAAAAAATTCCCGGTCTCCCATCTAAAGATTCTACTACCAGACCACTGTCATCTCCCAGGCTTGGAATTCCTGTTTTCTCAAAACAATATTTTGCTTTAATAAGAGCATTGGCATGAAAAGAATCTCCATCTTCCACAATTTCTTCGTGAATGTTATAATCGGTAAGACTTTTCACCACACAATCACTTCCCAGGATCTGTTGGATTTCTTCTTTTTTATGTTCGTTGTGTGTAGCGACTAATAATTCCATTTCTATATTCTTTTTCAATTTTACTTTTTTTGTCCAGACTGATTACATTTCAGCATAATGTACTTTATACTTTTTCATAAACAGATAGTAGAATAACGAGAAAAGCACAATTCCTGATGCCAGAACCAGCCATTCTGAAATATGCAGAACTTTTGCAAAACTTTCATCTTTACCATACAGTACTAACAGCGAGAGGGTTAAATTATTAAACGCATGCAGCAATATCGGCATCAGTAAAGATTTTGTTTTATAATATACAAGTCCCAGCACACCTCCCAGCATCACTGCACTGATGAACTGCCATGGATTGCCGTGAACCACTCCAAAAATAATGGAGGCGTACAAAATAGCTTTCCAGGGTTTTACTCCTTTATTCATTAATCCTTTCTGGATAATTCCTCTGAATACAATTTCCTCAAAAACAGGAGCCATAATCACGGTCATCATGATCATTACCACAGGATTATCGGTCAGCTGGCTCATCAGTTTGGTGAAATACTCATAAAATTCACCAAAAAAAGGTCCCGTAGTAGGAATCTGAGCGGCAACAAATTCAGAAATAAACATCATCCCTGCCATCATCGGAAATATAAGAAGATAGGTGGAAAAGTTGACTGAGGACACATTGAAGTTAAGCTTCTTTTGGGTAGTGCGTCTTACAATAAAAAAATCAAAAAAGGCAATAGCAGTAAGAAATCCTGCAGAATTTGCCAGCATAATAAACCAGTCTTTAAGCTCAAGATTTTCTTTGAAAACAACTTTCCAAAAAGTATTGAATAAAGAAACAGCCATTGTTCCCACGAATAATCCAACCACCAAAGTAACACCGCCCAACCATGTGAAAGTAAACTTAGGATATTTGCTATTTTCCATCCTTTATCTGTAAAAAATTTATCAGAAACAAAGATAATTTTTTTGACTGCTACGGGCAACTAAAAAAGGAATTTCTTATTTTAGTCCCTTTATCCATGAAACTTCACAAAATGAATACTGAATCTCCGTTCCAAAGAGTTGAGTCTGCAACCCATTTGTCTGCAACCCTTATTCTGAATGCTCTTTTGTTTGCACTCTTTATTCTTTTTAGTTTACTTTTCATTTTGGGACCTGTTTACGGAATTTATAAAAGAGGATTTGAAGCCATGCTTTATCCAGCCCTGCTTTCCTGGGGAATTTCATTGCTAATTTTAATTCCTGCCCTCTGCTATATCATCAGGAGAAAAAAGACAGCATATAAAATTGTAGTTGATGAAACCGGACTTTTATTTTATGATTCGAAAAACGAGATAACAGATCAGATACTGTATTCAGAACT
Organism: Chryseobacterium culicis; assembly: GCF_900108365.1. Taxonomy (GTDB): domain Bacteria; phylum Bacteroidota; class Bacteroidia; order Flavobacteriales; family Weeksellaceae; genus Chryseobacterium; species Chryseobacterium culicis. Next base: position 20,144 of record NZ_FNWQ01000004.1, read on the forward strand.
TCGGTCTTCACGACGGGATTTTGATATTTACACCGTAAATCCTGCGGGGTCGGGAATTGTACCGATGGTGGAAGTGACTTTACAAAAAGATAAAAAGAAGGAAACCACTCAACGTATTGACATGAATCTTCCTCGTAAGATCATAAAAAATAAATTTACGCTGTATGCACAGTTTTTCCGTGGAATTACTATTTTCCGTCCGGATTTAAAAATAGATCCGATGGTTTTCCGGGGGTATTCAATTGATACAGAAACCTGGAAAGTCAGCAGAAAAGGTATTTCACCAGGAGGCTGGCTGCTTATTCTGGCAGCATTGCTGATGACAGCAGCTATTATCGGAATTGTTTTTCTCATTAGCTAAACCATGAATTAATATGACCGAAAAATTCCAGAGTATAGAATCTAAAATCAATAAGCCTGTCACATGGCTTTTAACAGGCCTCATGTGGATCGTGGCTGTCCTGATTATGGTGATCATTGCGGTAGTTTTTGAAAACATCTATCATAGCTTCGGAAGGTATCTAAAAAATGATATTACGATTATAGGTATTCTCATTTTTGCCCAGAGTATTCTCATACTATGCTGTCTGGCATTGATAAAAGGTTTGATGTACAAAAGAAAAGAGAAAGTAAGAAAAGTTATTATTAATGAAAACGGAGCTATTTTTTACAATTACCGCAATGAGGTTACCGGAACGGTATTGTATGATGATCTCCGTCCTGCTTTAAACACAACAGCAGACGTATACGTCTACAGTACGCAGACTTTAAAATACAGCAAAACAACACTGCAGATCTATCTGAAAAATGAATCAGGCAAAACGATACCCGCTGCTGTAGATTTTAATTTTGAATTAATGATCCTTAGCAACCAATATGAGCTGTACCGTCATTTTTTAAAAGGTATCCAATACTTTCGTCCGGATCTGGAAATAGCTTCAAAGACAATAGATCAGTATTATCTTACCTCGGACAAGCCTCTCAGAAAAGGATTGGGAACATTTGAATATGTGATGATCTTTATTTTTCTGATGGCTGGTGCAGGATTACTTTACCTCTTTATCCTCTTGTTTAAAATAATCATTTGATTGACTTTAAATCCTGAACTCCTTTTCTTTAGATGGCTTACATAAAAAGCTCTTTAAACTGTTCGTTTGTTGTGGCAGGATTGTCAATAAAATATTGCAGCGAAGAGTGTATAAATTCCAGTTTTTCTATTTGTTTTTCAGGGGTGGAATTGTCCTGTGTTTTGTTCCATTCTGCCAAAAAACTGAGTTTATCGGAAAGAAATAATTGTGCTTCATCAGAAAATTCATGCTCCAAAAGATATTTTCTGGCCGTATAAAAAATAGTATTATAACTTCCCAATAAAGAATTCTTAGGGCCCAAAGATTTGAAGAAGTCAACTGTTTGTATGGTTAAGCTCATGTCATTCTGGCAAGCCATATCCCCTGTCGGACAAAGCTGATACAGCTGATCTACAGGTGATGTAATAAAATGATTATACGGTGAAGGCTGAACTGCTTCGTTTTTAGAATCTGAATATTCAACATCTTCATTATTGCATGAAAATATCAAAAGTATAGAGAAGAAAAGGCATATTTTTCCCCCTAGATGGTAGAAATCTCTTTTAATCATCATTTGAAATTTGTGTGTTTAACGATGCAATAATAAAGGAATTTTTAAGATCATCAAAGGCTGTTCATAAAATAATTCACTGCTGTAACGAAATATCATTTGTTTGATGAAAAAAAATCTATTTGTAAATGTTACAACCATAAATAGTAAAGATTAATCCTGCAATTTCTTGAATTTTCATTTACCCCATTTAACATATGATCTCTGCATGGGTCAAACATATCCTCCTGCAGACACTGAAGGCTATTGAGTATTGTTTTAATTTAAATTTGAAAACCTCGCAAAAAATCCCGATTTTTGCAACTTCAAAATACGATATGTCAGACTTAATCAAAGAAATACAAAAAAGAAAGACCTTCGGGATCATTTCCCACCCGGATGCCGGAAAAACAACTCTTACAGAAAAGTTACTTCTTTTCGGAGGGGCTATTCAGGAAGCGGGTGCGGTAAAATCCAACAAAATAAAAAAAGGAGCGACCTCCGACTTTATGGAAATCGAAAGACAGAGAGGGATCTCTGTAGCTACATCTGTATTGGCTTTTGAATATAGAGACCATAAAATCAACATTCTCGACACGCCAGGTCACAAGGACTTTGCTGAAGATACTTACAGAACATTAACTGCTGTAGATTCTGTAATTGTAGTTATTGACGTTGCAAAAGGGGTTGAGGAACAAACTGAAAAACTGGTTCAGGTTTGTAGAATGAGAAACATTCCGATGTTGGTATTCATCAATAAGCTGGACCGAGAGGGTAAAGATGCTTTTGATCTTTTGGACGAAGTAGAACAAAAACTGGGATTAACCGTTTGCCCTCTTTCTCTGCCAATTGGTATGGGAAGCGACTTCCAGGGAATTTATAACATCTGGGAAAACAATATCCAGTTGTTCCTGGAGGAGAAAAAGCAGAAAGTTGGAGATTCTATTAAGTTTGATGACATTAATGACACGTCTATTGATGAGGTTATTGGTGAAAAAGCAGCAAAAACGCTGAGAGAAGAACTTGATCTGATACAGTCTGTATATCCTGAATTTAACCGTGAAGACTATATGAAAGGAGATCTTCAGCCTGTGTTTTTCGGTTCTGCTTTAAATAACTTTGGAGTACGCGAACTATTGGATGCATTCATTGATATTGCTCCAATGCCGCAGCCTAAAGAAAGCGATACCCGCCTGGTAAAACCTGAAGAAAGCACTTTCACAGGATTCGTTTTCAAAATTCATGCGAATATGGATCCTAAACACAGAGACAGACTTGCCTTCGTAAAAATCGTCTCAGGAACCTTCAAAAGAAACGAAAATTATTTACTGGTAAGAGAAGGTAAGAAAATGAAATTCTCCTCTCCTAATGCATTCTTTGCGGATAAAAAAGAGGTGGTAGAAGAAAGCTTCCCTGGAGATATTGTAGGTTTACATGATACCGGAAGTTTCAGAATCGGAGATACGCTTACAGGTGGAGAAAAATTAAGCTTTAAAGGTATTCCAAGCTTCTCTCCTGAACATTTCCGTTATATTAACAATAATGATCCTTTAAAGGCTAAGCAATTGGCCAAAGGTATTGATCAGCTTATGGATGAGGGGGTTGCACAGCTATTCACGCTTGAGATGAACGGAAGAAAGATCATCGGAACTGTGGGAGCGCTTCAGTATGAAGTAATCCAGTACCGTCTTGAACATGAATATGGCGCAAAATGTACTTATGAACCGCTTTCCATGCATAAAGCCTGCTGGGTCGAAGCTGACGAAAAATCTGAAGAATTCAAGGAATTTGCCAGATTAAAACAGAGATTCCTGGCAAGAGACAAATACAATCAACTGGTATTCCTTGCAGATTCTTCTTTCACGATTCACATGACACAGGAAAAATTCCCGAACGTGAAATTACACTTCATCAGTGAATTCAGAGAAAATTAAGAAATAAAAGACAAAATCGCCAGAAAGCGAACTTGTTTTCAATATAAATCCGCAGAAATTTTCTGCGGATTTTTTGATGATACGCTGCCGGAAGCCGCCGCATCAAAAAATCTCCGAATTTACGACACACTCAAGAGGATGGAAACCTTTAGAATTTAGAAAAACACAGAGCTTTTACGCAGTTCCGATCCTTTAAAACGTAAAAACACTTTGTAAATTTTTTGTAAAACAAATACAAAACCCTGAAAATAGAAGAGTTAGCATTTTACCAGCACAATACATTTCATTTACAATCTTTACAAGAACTTCCCTTCTAATTTTACTTCATCAAAAAAATTAATGTTATGAAAAAGTTCATATTACTCGCTGCTGTATCCAGCACTTTCATTATGTGTAAAAAAGGAGAAACTTCACAGGATAAGCTTCAGGAAGCAGTTCAGACTGCTGACAGCGCTGCAGCGGTGGTTACGGAGACTATTGACAATGCAAGTACAACAGCAGGCCAGATGATGGATTCTGCCAGTATTAAAATAAAAGATTTTGAAGATACCGGCAACGATATTCATCAGAAAATAGAAAAAACTTCCAAAATGGTAGATTCTTTATCTGATAAAATCGCCAGCACAAAACTGGAGTCCAAAGTAGAGAAAAAGGATTCTGCAGAGAAAAAAGCTGAAAAAGTTATTGTAAAGACCTCTGCTCCAAAGGTGATCAAAGAAACCAGGATCATTTATAAAGATAAGCCTAAAAATGACAGCTATGAACTGAATATGCCCAAAGATAAAATGGTAAAATCAGGATACCTTTCCATAAAAGCCGAAAACGCAGAAACGGTGAAGGAAATCATCAGAGAGGAAGCTAACAGAAATAATGGCTACATCAAAAGTGAAAATCTGTCTTATGTGGAATCTGCCAGCCCACACAGAGAGGATCAGAAGGTATACAGCCTTGATATTAAGGTTCCCATCCAGCATTTTGATGATTTAATGAATGCAATAAATGATAATGTATCGGATATTGATACGAAGGATATCCAGGTTTCAGGAAGAAATTATGCAGATAACACGATCTGTACAATCAATGTCAATATCAGTGACCTGGCAAAAACAGAAGCAGAACCTACAACTTTCGGCGGAAAATCCCTGGCAGCTATTGAATCCGGCTGGGATGTAATTACCTCTGTTTTCCTGTTTATTCTACCGCTATGGCCTTTGTTCCTGATTGCCGGTATTGGGTATTATTTTTATAAAAAGAGAAAAACAGATATTTCTGACAGAGGATCTCATTAAATTTTTCAATTCGTCCCCAGGATAGATTTTTAATTTTTTTTTAATGAGGTTTAGCATTGAACTTCAATTCTAATTTTTAATTTTAGCAAATATTCAAAGAAACAGTTTGCTTATTAAAAAAATTCCTCTTAACTTTAAGTAGAAGCAAAATGTAAAGAATCTTAACCGTAAGACAAGATTCGCAATAAGTTTGGAAATTTTTATTTCATATATTAATATTTTGTGATTTGGTGTAAAATAAGGCCCTCAGATGAGAGCCTTATTTGTTTTATTTCATATTCACTACTTTATCTACGATAAATTTTGTATTTCCTCTCCATGGCAGAGCACCGTTGTACTCTTTGTAATGCAGGTCAAACGTTTTTCCGCTGTTTGTTTCCAGTTGTTTGAAAACTTCAGGGTCATCTACAGAAAACTCAAACTCGTAGCTTGTAATAGTTCCTGTTTTACCGCTTCCGAAACCTTCCTGAATCAGCTTACCTTCATAGGTTTTGAATACATATCCTTTTTTCATAGCATAATTCAGATATCCGGATTTTACGCCTTCTCCGAAAACGAAATAATACTTGTACCAGACAAATACCCCCAGTAACAGCAATACGACACCGAGGACGATCCACAAAGATTTTTTCATAAGTAGTGTGTTTTATAAAATGTTATTTTGCGATGCTTCTTGAGATCACGATTTTTTGAATTTCAGAAGTTCCTTCATAGATCTGAGTGATTTTAGCATCTCTCATTAATCTTTCTACGTGATATTCTTTCACATATCCGTATCCACCGTGGATCTGTACTGCTTCAATTGTAGTATCCATTGCTACCTGAGAAGAGTATAATTTTGCCATTGCTCCGCTTTCAGAAATATCTTTCCCTGCATCTTTTTCACATGCCGCCTTGAAGCAAAGCATTCTTGCAGCAGTAATCTGAGTAGCCATATCAGCCAATTTAAATGCAATAGCCTGGTGGTTGATGATTTCAGTTTTGAAAGCTTTTCTTGTCTTAGCATATTTCAATGCCAGTTCGTAGGCGCCGGAAGCAATTCCCAAAGCCTGAGAAGCAATTCCGATTCTTCCTCCATTCAATACAGCCATTGCAAAATTGAAGCCAAATCCGTCTTCACCAATTCTGTTTTCTTTTGGAACTTTTACATTGTTAAAGATCAAAGAGTGCGTATCACTTCCTCTGATTCCTAATTTGTCTTCTTTCGGTCCGATTTCAAAACCTTCCCAACCTCTTTCTACGATGAAAGCATTGATCCCTTTATGTTTTTTTTCAGGATCTGTCTGTGCAATGACGATATAATAAGTAGCTGTTCCACCATTGGTGATCCAGTTTTTGATCCCATTCAAAAGATAATAATCGCCTTTGTCTTCCGCAGTGGTTTTCTGAGAAGTAGCGTCGGAACCAGCTTCCGGCTCAGATAATGCAAATGCACCTATTACCTGACCGCTTGCCAGTGGTGTAAGATATTTCACTTTTTGCTCTTCAGAAGCAAATTTTTCAAGACCGGCACAAACCAATGAATTGTTTACGGACATTACAACCGCTGCAGAAGCATCTATTTTTGCAATTTCCTCCATCGCCAGCACATAAGAAACGCTGTCCATCCCTGCACCTCCGTACTTTGGATCTACCATCATTCCTAAAAGTCCCATTTCTCCCATTTTCTTCACCTGTTCTGCAGGAAATTTCTGGTCACGGTCTCTTTCAATCACTTCTGGTAATAGTTCGTTTTGTGCAAAATCTCTTGCTGCCTGCTGAATCATCAGCTGTTCTTCTGATAAATTAAAGTCCATAAAAAAAATAATTAGATAGGCCGTAAATTTACACTTTTTAAGCAAATCTGAAAAAATTAAATTGAAAGCAGGAAAAAGGTACAGAAAAGTACGTTTAGGCATCGTTTAATAAGCACAGATGCATGTCTAGGGATTTGAAATACGAGGTTATGGAAATAATCTACAATATCAGGAGAAAAGAATCCTTTTATATAACAAGAACTGAAAATACAGAATCCTGTTTTAAAGGGCTTCCATTGTACTTTTTGCCTCAAAATATTATGGCAGGCATTTAACTTATTTCTAATTATTACATGCAAGTGTTTTCAATTAAAAAAAATGCTTATATTTAAGTTTCTTTATAAATTACGTAAAAAATCATGACGATCAAGAGATTATTCGATATACCGCACTATGCTTTAGAAAAATATCCTAAAACGGATATGTTCGTAACAAAGTATCAGGGTGAGTGGAAAAAAACTTCTACGCAGGAGTTTATTAATGAGGGAAATAAGATATCCAGAGGGCTGTTGAAACTGGGCATAAAGCCTGGTGACAAGATCGCTTTGATTACCACCAATTCCCGAACAGAGTGGGCTATTATGGATTTCGGACTTTCTCAGATCGGAGTGGTTTCAGTACCGGTTTATCCGAGTATTTCTCCTGAGGATTATGAATTTATCTTCAACAATGCTGAAATTCAGTACTGTTTTGTTTCTGATAAGGAGCTATTGAATAAAGTAATGAAAGTAAAGCATAATATTCCTAGTCTGCAGGGAATCTTTACTTTTGACAATATCAGCGGAGCTGCTAACTGGAGGGAAATTCTTGACCTGGGTAAAGACGAATCTACCCAGATTGAAGTGGATGATCTTTCCAATGCCATCAATACAGAGGATTTAGCTACTATCATTTATACTTCCGGGACTACAGGAAGACCTAAGGGAGTAATGCTTACCCATAATAATATAGTATCCAATATACTGGGAGCAATCCCAAGAATCCCCAAAAAGAGAAGCTTTGATTATAAAGATGCAAGAGCTTTAAGCTTCCTTCCCATCTGTCATATCTTTGAAAGAATGCTGTTCTACCTTTACCAGTACAATGGTTTTTCTCTTTATTTTGCTGAAAGTATTGAGAAAATGGGCGAAAACGTAAAAGAAGTGAAGCCACATTATATGACTGTTGTACCCAGACTGGTAGAAAAAGTTTATGATAAAATCTACAATACAGGATCTTCAGCCGGAGGATTGAAATCAAAAATATTCTTCTGGGCACTGAATCTTATCAGCAAAAAGAAAACCATATCAAAGCCATCCGGACTTCAGGAAATGATTGCTGATAAACTGGTATTCTCCAAATGGAGAGAAGGTTTAGGTGGTGAAATTGTGACTTTGGTTTCGGGATCCGCGGCATTGTCTACAAGACTTAACCTGATGTTCCAGAATGCCGGTATTCCTATTTTGGAAGGATATGGTTTAACGGAGACTTCTCCAGTCATTTCTGTCAACAGCTTTGATAAAATGAAAGTAGGAACCGTGGGAATTCCTTTGGATAATTTAAAGGTTAAAATTCAGGAAGACGGTGAGATTACGGTAAAAGGTCCTTCGGTATTCAAAGGATATTTCCAGAATGAAGAAATGACAAAAGAGGCGTTCACAGAGGACGGATTCTTTAAGACAGGAGATATCGGTCATATCGACAGTGATGGATTTTTACAGATTACCGACCGTAAGAAAGAAATGTTTAAGACATCCGGAGGAAAATATATTGCTCCTCAAACGATTGAAAATTTAGCAAAAGCTTCCAAATTTATTGAGCAGATTATGGTGGTAGGTGATGGCGAAAAAATGCCGTGTGCCTTAGTACAGCCTGATTTCGAGTTTGCTAAAAGCTGGGCTCAGAGAAACAACCTGAACATCGGTTCCACCCCGGAAGAGATTGCAAAAAGTTCCGAACTCAAGCAAAGAATTGAAAAAGAAATTGAAGGCATCAACGAACATCTCGGAAACTGGGAAAAAATCAAAAAGATTGAACTCACTCCTGAAGTATGGAGCATTGAAAGCGGATTGCTTACTCCCACATTAAAACTGAAAAGAAAAGCTGTAAAAGAGAAATTTATCGCTTTGTATAATAAGATGTACGAGCATCATGAATAAAAGATCAACCGCTTCAAATGAAGCGGTTTTTTTATTAAGCCAATATGAAGATTTGATTTTTTGATTGAACGCACGCCCTGCGGCCAGGCTCAGAATTATAGTCTATTTCTGCTGAATACATAAAAAAAGCTGTCTCATTTCTGAAACAGCTATGTATGTTGTAAAAACGGAAATTAGAATTTAATTACCGTTTTCATTTTTTCGTTTTCTTCCATTACCAATTCGTCATCCACAAGGATTTTCCCAGAATGCTCATCAATAATGATTTTCTTTCTCTGGGCAATTTCCATCTGCTTCTGAGGCGGAATTGTAAAGAAAGATCCTTTCGGAGCTCCTCTTTCCAATCCTACTACAGCAAGACCATTGATAGAGTTGGTTCTGATTCTGTTGTAAGAAGCCAATAATCTCTCATCAATTTTAGCTGCAAATTCTTTAGACTGCTCAAGAAGATATTCTTCTTCTTTCTGAGTTTCAGAGATCAAACCATCCAATTCTTCTTTTTTGAATTTCAAGTGGCTTTTTAAATCGTCGATCTTTGCATTCAGTTCAGCTAAAGTTTCGTTTTTATGAGCAATTTTAGCCCCGAATTCTTTAATTCTTTTTTCAGCAAGCTGAATTTCAAGATCCTGGAATTCTATTTCTTTCCCTAATGCTTCAAACTCTTTGTTGTTTCTCACATTATCCTGCTGAGATTTATACTTCTCAATTAAAGTTTTAGCATGGTTAATCACTTCATGCTTTGTTTTGATCTGATCGTCCTGATCTTTGATATCAGCATGAAATTTTTCAGCTCTTTTTTCAAGTCCTTCAATCTCGATTTCAAGATCTTCAACTTCAATTGGCAATTCTCCTCTAGTATTTCGGATTTCATCCAATCTTGAATCAATGATCTGTAAATCGTATAAAGCTCTTAATTTTTCTTCAACTGAAATATCGTTGGTTTTTGCCATATTTAAATGAAATAATTTACTGGGTTTGTTTTTTCAATAGATTTTGAAATTGCAAATGTACTAAATTTTTGTGACAAAATTTCAAATAATTGTTGGGTGACAAATTGTTCTGACTCATAATGTCCTATATCGCAGATCAGCATTTTAGACTCTGCCAGAAAATAGTCGTGATATTTAAGATCTCCGGTAAGATAAGCATCACATTTCTTGGCGGCTGCAGCTCTTATTCCACTGGCGCCGGAACCGCCGAGCACCCCTACTCTTTTGATTTTTTTATGATTGAAAGAAGAATGTTTTATTACTTCCAGTCCGAATTTTTCCTTTACAAACCGAAGAAAATCCTTTTCATCCATTTCCTCTTCCAGATCACCATACATCCCCAACCCTGCATGATGGTTTTTATTATCCAGGCTGTAGACCTGATGAGCTACTTCTTCATAAGGATGAGCCGCTTTCATGGCGCCTACAATCTGTCCTTGTTTAAACCCTTCAAAGATTACAGAAATCATATCTTCGTCGGCATTTTCACGGATTCCCTGTTGTCCGGAAAAAGGATCAGAACCCTCTGCCGGGCGGAATGTACCGTTACCATTAACCGTGAAGCTGCATTCATCATAGAACCCTATATTTCCGGCTCCTGCTGAAAACATGGCTTCTCTCACTTTTTCTGAATATTCTTTCGGGACAAAAACGGTAAGCTGTTTCAGGTTATTTTCTTTAGGCTGCAGGATTTTCATATTCTTTAATCCCAACTGGCTGCATATCCCATGATTAACGCCAAAGAAATCATTATCAAATGCAGTATGGATAGCGTAGATGGCTACTTTATTTTCGATAGCTTTTAAAACAGCCCTTTCTACATAATTTTTCCCTGTTAAAGATTTCAGTCCGGAAAATATAATGGGATGAAAGCATACTATCAGATTGCAGTTTCTTTCAATTGCCTCATCTACTACATTTTCCAAAGCGTCGTGGCAAACCAGAATTCCGGATACATCACGATCATAAACCCCACACAGCAATCCTACATTATCAAAATCCTCTGCCTGTCTGATGCTTATCTCCTCTTCAATCTTTGCCAGTACAGTTTTTAGCTTCATTTATTTATATTTTACGTTTACAGCGAAGATATTAATTTTACCAAAACCCTAAAGAATATTTTAATAGTTGTACAATTCTTTTAACAGTCATATATTTACTTATATAACTTTAAGCCTGAAATAATCCTATACCAATGGAAAGAGAGCACAATCTTATTCCTGAAGACACACTTTGGAAAAGATACCTTTACCGAATCATTTACCGTTCTGACACAAGGCTCGGAAAACTGTTCGATATTATATTACTGTCTTTAATTCTTGCCAGCACTGCTATTATTATGATGGAAAGTGTACCTAAGCTTGATAAAAGATTTCATTATACCTTCCTGATTCTTGAATGGGTGATCTCTATCTTCTTTACAATAGAGTATTCTATGCGGATTGCTGTGGTAAAGAATAAGCGTAATTACATCTTCAGTTTTTTCGGGATTATAGATTTCCTGGCTCTGGTTCCTTTTTACCTCAGCTTTTTCTTTCCTATCACAAAATATTTCCTGATTTTCAGAATGCTCAGAATGTTGAGAATCTTCAGAATTTTCAATTTGCTGGACTTCATGAATGATGGGTATCTCATTGTAAGGGCTTTAAAAAACAGTTCGAGAAAAATTTATATCTTCCTTTTATTCCTTATAATTTTCTCGGTTATTGTAGGATCGCTCATGTTTATGGTAGAAGGCGGCCGGCAGGGCTTCGAGACTATTCCTCAATCTATTTATTGGGCAGTAGTTACAGTAACTACGGTAGGATATGGTGATGTTTCCCCTATTACACCGTTAGGAAAGTTTTTTGCTGTTGTTCTGATGCTTGCAGGTTATTCTATTATTGCAGTTCCTACAGGTATTGTAACTGCTGAAATGAGGAACAAAAGACAAAACCTGGAACTGATCTGTGAACGCTGCGGTAATGAAGATATTGATGATGATGCAAGGTATTGCAAGAAATGTGGCAAGAAATTAGCTTAATACTTTATATAAGAAAAATTTATTCATCAAATACCACAAAATCATGGAACCAAAAAAGAAAAACAGACCCAATAGTTTAGTCATCATCCTTTTTGCACTTATTGTACTGATGATCATTGTTTACTTTATTTTAGCAATGTTCTTCCCTACTGTTTTTGATCTTCTTAACAAAGGAGAAATTCAACCAGTACCTAATAAATAGCCAATACCAGTACTGAACAATGATTATATTAAATAAGGTCAAATGATACAATAAAAAGGTGAGCAAAACATTTTGCTCACCTTTTTTAACCCATTACTTTCAGAAAAAATAATTTACCTGATAAAAGAGACGGATCATTAATGACCCGTCTCTTTCTTTTTGTATTGAAATGATGAATTATTTTTTAATGGCTTTGATCGTCTGCTTGGAACCGTCCTTCATTTCAAGGGTTATCATATAAACACCCTGCATTAAGTCTCTTAAATGAACTGTAGATTCAGGGTTGGAAATAGTTTTCACTAATCTTCCCGCAGCATCTGTTACAGACACATTTTTCACATTTTTCACATCAGAGATATTCACTATATCCGTAAATGGATTAGGATATACTTTAAGATTATTTTTTCCAACAGCAACTTCAGATGTAGAGAGATTCGCATTATTAATACTGATATCATCTACATACAGATTGTATTGATTGTTATCCGAATAGGCATTAAATCCGAAATAATACACTCCTGTTGCAGGAACTGTAAAGGTGATAGATTCTGTGTGAGCAGTCTCATCGTTAATGGCAGGATAGTCTGCTACAGAATTCGTCATTGCCGATGCAGCAGGTGATGTTCCGTAAGCTACTTTTAATTTTTCTGCATAGGTAGTTGAATTATTTCCATACTTATAGCTGATGGTATACTGTACCCCAGCGGTAAGACTCAATCCCTGTGTATAGAACCACGCATTGGCAGGATTTAAAGAGTTATAGTGATATCTCAATACATTGGTCGTAAAGCCCTGACTGTCTGAAGGCGGGTCTGCTGTTTCCCAGTTATTTCCAGATCCCGCATTAACAGCTGTTGTACAGCCTGGAAGAGCGGGAACTGAAACATTTTCAAAATCAAGTGTATACGGTAAACCTGTGCTTAAGCAAAGAGTAGTAAATGTAGCACTGTTACTCCAAACGCTTGTACTGGTAGCTGTACAAGCTGATCTTACCCATACATAATACGTAGTAGCGGCAGCTAAACCAGGAATATTATAAGTAGTTGCCGTAATTCCTGTAAAATTAGGTGTACTTGTCGCTGTAGGTGCTGTATTGGTTGTACTGTAATAAATATCATAACCATTTGCAGGTACAGGAGTAGCAGCCGTCCATGAAACTGTAGCTCCGTTTGCTGCAATATTTGACATGGTAACTGCTGTAGGTTCGCTGCATGCAGGTGCCAGACCTATGTTGATATCATCAACATACAGCTGGTTCATATTGGCATCAGAATATGCCTGAAATCCAAAATAGTATACACCTGTAGTGGATGGCGTGAAGTTGACAAAGGTATCTGTTGCCGTACTGGAAACAATATTAGGATGATCTGCCAATACAGTGGTCATTCCTGCACCTGAAGCAGAAGTTCCATAGGCAACTTTTAGTTTTTCTTCATATACGAATCCTTCTGCATTGGCATATTTATACTTGATTCGGTATGCCACCCCTGCAGTAAGATTAATTCCATTCGTGAAGAACCATGTATCTGCATTATTCGCATAATCATAAGAATACTGAAGAACATTGCCGGTGAATCCCTGATCATTAAGATCACCGGTTTTCCACATATTTCCTGACCCGTCATTTACCACCGAAGTACAGCCAGGAAGATCAGGAGGGGTTATACTTTCAAAATCTAATGCATAAGGAACTCCCACAGAAACACAGGATGTCATAAATGTTGCAGCTGAAGACCATGCGCTTTTATCTGATGCGCTGCATGCAGAACGCACCCATACATAATAAGCGGTAGCTGGAGTAAGTGTAGAAGGCAGGTTCACACTGGTTGCAGTACTGGTTCCGGACACTGTCACTGTTGCTGAAGGGTAAGTGTTTGAGGTTGAGTAATAGTATTCATAGCCATTAGCAGGAGCAGATGCCGGAGCAGTCCATGAAACCTGAGCGGTATTGCTCGTAACTCCAGATACCGTTAAGGCTGTTGGAGCAAAACAAGTAGGAACAGCTCCAATTACAACTGTGTAATCATGAGCTTCTCCATAACCGTCAATATTACAGGGAATAGGATCACCGGAGAATTTATCTCCAACTCTCATTCTGTAGGTACCTGGAGTGACTGTAGCCGGGATTACTATCTGTCCTGCTGTTATATTAGCACCGCCTACAAAATCACTGCTTGCAGAAGCTACCAGCTCAGGAGCGGCATCATCAAATGTTCCGTCATTATTAAAGTCTATCCAAATGCGTACATTCTGATCACTGTAATCATGTTTAACTGTAAAATCATAGCTTAAACCGGCATTCATGGTAATGGTCATAGAAGTGTAATCTCCATACGCTCCTGCAGAACAGCCTGTATCCTGATGATCAAGTCCCGCACCCAGAATTTTAAAAGTATCGATCATATCTCCTCCACTACATCCACTGGCAAATGCCGGCGTACAGTAAGTTTGTGCGGAGGATAAAAAGCCGGTCATTAAGAAACCAACGAGTAAAATATTTTTCATATAACAATATTATTAGTTAATCAAATCTAGTTAAAAATCATCAACAAAAAAAATACAATTATTACTATATGACAACATATTCGCATTTTTATTTAATAATAAATAATTTACATTAAAAAAAAGAGACTGCTCAGGTTGAGCAGTCTCACTTTCATATTTTTTAAAGATTTTTATTTTTTAATTGCCTTAACAGTCTGTTTAGAGCCGTCTTTCATATTTAATACGATCAAATACAATCCTTCCTTAAGATCTCTTAGTTGAAGAACTGATGAAGGTTTTTCAATAGTTTTAACCAATCTTCCAGAAACATCAATAACAGAAACAGATTGTACTTTAGACACATCCGAGATTGTTAGCGTATCTGTAAACGGATTAGGATATAGATTAATCTTATTCTCTTTTACTGCAGTTTCAGAAGTTGCCAAATTAGGATTTTGTTTTACTTCAACATTATCTAAAAGAAGATCATCATAATAGTATCCATTACCACTTACATTTTTATCTACAGTAAATCTCACCTGGATGGTAGCTCCAATATAGGAAGCTGCTAAAGGTACAGCAACTGTTCTCCACTGATTTAAGTTTGTATTATCGCTAAAAATAGTCACCCAACCATTTCCGTCATTAACTTCCACAGTAAGTTTATTGTTATCATATGTAGAAACACCTACCGTTGTTGTAGAGGATGTTGAATGATTTTTAAACCAGTCAAAAGAGACAATCGGAGCTGTTAATCCTGCTAGATTTACAGGAGGCGTAACCAGCTGTACAGTGTTTGCACCTGCTCCTGAATATGGCGAACTTGCATCTACCCATGCATAGGTACCTGCCGCTTTTCCATTATTAGCCGGACTTGCGCCATACTCTGCAGATCCTAAGAACTTCCAGAAAAGAGTGGCATCTGTAGTTGTTGCTGTCGGATTTATATTGTTCCAGCAGTTTGGCATTACTCCGTTATCAAAGTTCTGGGCAAAAGGAGCCATTACTGTACTACAGGCTGTATTGAAAATAGCCGGTCCCACCCAGGGGCTCTTATCTGTAGTACTGCAAACAGATCTTACCCAAACATTGTATGTACTATTTGAAGCCAGCCCGGATAAAGGAGCTGAAGTTGTATTGCTGGTTCCACTGGCCTGTGTAGCGGCAGTAGGAATTGTGTTAGTGGTATTGTAATAATATTCGTAACCGTTAGCTGGCGGTGCAGCAGGAGCTGTCCAGGACAGATCTGCTGTAGAAACCGTAGGGTTAGCCACTACAGGAGAAGCCGGTTCCGGGCAAGTTGGTATCGCTTCTACCACAAAATCGTCAACGTGGAAGTCAATATCCGGAGTATTGGAGCTTGTAGTTGCTACAAAAGCAATTTTAACATTCCCCGAATATCCAGTAAGGTTTATTGTTTCTACCTGCCCTGTACTGGAATAAGTTGCCGCTCCCGTGTAAGTTTTAATAACGTTTGTATTACTCCATGTAGTACCACCATCTGTAGAGACAATCACTCGAACCTGATGAGTACCTAAAGTTGTTTGTGAAGTAGTTCCCAAATAACTGGTAACAGCAATTTTATACTTCATTCTGAACAGACCTGGGGTAACTCCGAGATTAATTGGTTGAGAAATCAGCCAATCTCCGGTATTGGTTCCATATAAATTGATTCTTACGGCTGCGTTAGATCCTGCATTGGCAAAACCGGCCTCCGTAGCCCATTTGCTTGATCCGTATGTTAGAGTAGATGAGGCTGTAACATCTCCTTTAGCAACTGACCAGCACATTGGAGTAAATGCGGTAAAGCTTTGCAGTACCGTTGGGGCATTTTCTGCACTACAAACCGTTGTAAAATTACGTTCCGTACATGAAGCTGAGTTACTTGTTGATGTATAAGCGTTAACGGTATAGTAATATTTTGTGGCATTATTTAACGGCGTGGAAAGTGTATAAGTTGTAACATTTCCTAAATCAACATTATTCATCACATCAGTTCCTCCCGTTGTAGTACCGATAGAAAGTTTATATCCGGTGGCATCTGTTACCGCTCCCCAGGTGAATGTAGGTGTTACGGAAACGCCTGTTGAAGATGATGATGGTGCCGTAACGGAAGGACAGCCGATATTTTTAGTTACGAATGATATTGAGTTACATGCACTAGCCGTACCGTTGCTATTGGATGGCTGTATTGTTACATAATACGTAGTGTTATACAATAACTGGCTTGCTGCCGGAAGTGTATATGTAACCACATTTCCTACATCTACTGCGTTCATCACATTAGTACCCCCTGGTGTAGTTCCAACGCTTAGTTTGTAGGAAGTTGCTCCAGCTGTAGGATTCCATTTGATATTTGGTGTTACTGATACTCCTGTTGCGGCATTGGCAGGTGCTGTTATTACTGTACAATCTGGAATTGTAATAGCGGAAATTTTAACGTTATCTACGTAGATATCATCACTCCCGTTATCTCCTTTAGCCAAAAACCTTACGATTGCATTCGGACTCGATGATCCCAAATCCAAAAAGTTAGAAGTCCATGATGCTGCAACACCTAAAGCAGAACCTACATCAGTAAATGTATTTCCTCCGTCAGTAGAGATCTGAATTTTTAAAACATCTGTTCCGGAAGGGTTGATATAATCAAAACTTAAGTATCTGTTTCCTGTACCCGTGGATAGGTTGACATATAAGTCCATATATCCAGAAGCATACTGACAGTTGTACGAGTGAAATCTTGCAGCGGGAGTTACAGCTGGCGTACCGACTGTAGCAGATCCACCAGTACCAGACCATCCAGAAGCCGAAGCAAAACCTGTTGTTGCAATATCGCTCTGTCTCCATGCATTATCTCCTCTCGCCGGCCATGTTCTCCAATAATTGGCATTGGGCAGATCTGCGGTTGAATTGCCATTTTCCCAGGTACTGAAGCTCTCTGTAAAAGGTAATGCAGCATATGATACAGGAGCTGCCTGCCATGTTCCCGGAGTGTAAGTAAATGTCAATCCGGAGGCAGGAACTGTTGTTCCGTTTGTAGTTCCTAAAGTAGCCGTGGAGCTGTTTGCAGTTCCTACAGCAAGAGAGGTCCAGTTTGTTCCTGTTAAATTATTTACATCAGAACTTTCCGATCCTCTTATCCCTACCTGTCCGGTAAGAGTTGCAGTTCCGGAAACACAGTTTCCATATACAATAGCAATTGTCTTTGCAGTAAGATCTAATTGAATCTGAAAATTAAGAATCTGTGCTGAAGAAGCTGAATTACCCTGCACATCTTTATACTGCACAATAAATTTCGAACCAATTGTTTCATAGGCAATTTCAGATGTTGTAGTATTTGCATTGCGCAGGTTGACAGCAAAACCTGCAAAAGCTCCATCATACGTCGTTGGTGAGATATCTGAAGATAATCCTGTGTAAGTAGAACCTGAAGCAGGAACGCCAAACGTAATAAATCCATTGTTACTGATGTAAACAGAATTATACTTCTGGTTATTAAAAGTAAAGGAACCCGGCAGTGAAATAGCTCCTGATACCAAATCCGTTCCTATTGTTGCACCAGACTGCCATATTGTCCTGTTTGCAGATAAGGGTGTATAAGTCCCGGAAGACTGCGCAAAGCCATATCCGTTACTTGTATTAGGGGCGGCAAGCTGAGGCGGGCCCACCTGTGCTGATCCACAAAAATAAAATGCGGTCATACACGAAAGTAATAATCTCTTCATATACATTAATAATAAAAGTTAGGGCTGTAAATGTATAAATATAAATTAGATTATTAATAATATTATTAAAAAATATCATAAAATATTGAACAATAAAAAATAAAACCATCATTAAAATACAATAAAATCAAACGTTTATTTAATTTTAACAATTATTTCGCAATTTGTTGAAAAATATTAATTAACTGATAATCAATTTACTATATTACCATATAATAAGAATAGACTTCAGAAAATTTTTCTGTTTAACATAAAAACACATTTATAAATTTTCATCATTATATTTAATATATAGACAAAAAAAAGAGCAGCTAAAGCCACTCTTTATAAGAAAATATCTTTTTTTTAATTTAAGTAAAACTCATATTTATTGAGAAGTTGAATTTCTTTAATCAGATCGCCATTAAGATCTACAGAATGTTTCATAGACTGCACTTCAATATGCGAATCATCTTCAAGGTTTTTAATAAAGAATTTCAGCTTTTGATTTCCCTTGTTTCTGTCGAGCACTGTTCTGAAAAAGTCGAGATCTTCCGGCCTTACATCCATCACATCCATTACCAGAGATATACTTTTTGCAAATCTCTCAAATGCCTCCTGAAGCTCTATCACATCATTTACATTCACGAAGACTCTTCCATCTTTTACCTGAGCAAATTTGATCTTAAAAATAACAAACCGCTGAACTTCAAGCTTTTCCTTCAGCCTCATATAATCTCTGTCTCCCAATCTGAATGAATAGGATCCCGAATAATCCTCAAGCGTAACAAAAGCCACTTTTTCTCCACTTCTGAAACCATCCTGGACTCTATATTCTGTAATCAGGCCTGCAACTGTATATTCTTTTCCTCCGCCGCCATTTTCTCTTTCTTTCTGAAGGGTTTTCCAGTCTTTCTTTTTCTCTTCAAAGAGTTCTTCC
The DNA here is from genome assembly GCF_900108365.1 of Chryseobacterium culicis. Classification (GTDB taxonomy): domain Bacteria; phylum Bacteroidota; class Bacteroidia; order Flavobacteriales; family Weeksellaceae; genus Chryseobacterium; species Chryseobacterium culicis. The sequence goes on from NZ_FNWQ01000004.1 coordinate 39,260, forward strand.
TGTTTATTTGAAAAAGCCTGTTCCTTGTAAGCGTCTACCTCATCCAGATTCAGGAATAAGAAATTCCCTTTTGGCTCTGCCTTTTTAATCACCTCTTCCACTACTTCCTCTTCGCCTGCCACTACATCATCCGAAACAATCTCTGTAAGATCTACAGTATCATCCTGAGCCTCCGGTTCTAAAACAGGTGCTTCATCTGAAACGATCTTATCTTCGTTCTTCTCAAGAACCGATTTTTTGGAAAGCTGTCCCTGCATGAACTGAAACTGAAATTTAAATTCATCCAACGGATGGGCAGAAAGATAGAAACCAATGATTTCTTTTTCTTTATTAAGCTTATGCATATTCGGCCACTCCGGGCAGGGAGCTAATTTCGGCTGCTCAATCTGAACTTCTTCGGCAAAATCAGCAAAGAGAGAATGCTCCATTTCATTCTTGCTTTCCTGGAAGCTTTGTCCATACCTGATTAATCTTTCCAGGTTTGTTCTTCCGGCCATGTCTATATCGAAATACTGACCTCTGTGGAAAGAATCCAGTTCATCAAAAGCTCCGGCCAGCACCAAACTCTCTGCTACCCTCTTGTTCATTTGGGAAGGCATTATTCTTTCGAAGAAGTCGTAAATATTTTTAAATCTTCCGTTTTCTCTTTCTCTTGTGATCCCTTCACTTGGCCCTTCACCAATTCCTTTAATGGCTCCCAATCCAAAACGGATCTGTCCTTTTTCGTTTACTGAGAATTTATACTGTGATTCATTCACATCCGGCCCCAATACATCTACTCCCATACTTTTGCAGTCTTCCATGAACATGGTAATAGAGTCTGTATTGTTAATGTTATTACTCATTACACTTGCCATATATTCAGCCGGATAATTTGCCTTAAGGTATGCGGTCTGATAAGCAATAAAGGCATAGCAGGTTGAGTGAGATTTATTGAAGGCATATTCCGCAAAGGCTTTCCAGTCGTTCCAGATTTTCTCCAGCCTTTCTTCATTCAGGTTATTTTTTCGGCCTCCTTCAATGAACTTAGGATACATTTTGTTAAGAACATCAATTTGCTTTTTACCCATCGCTTTTCTCAAGGTATCGGCTTCACCTTTGGTAAAGTTGGCCAGTTTCTGGGACAAAAGCATTACCTGCTCCTGATAAACGGTAATCCCGTAGGTTTCTTTTAAATATTCTTCGGTTTCCGGTAAGTCATACACAATCTCTTCAATCCCATGCTTCCTGTTGATAAAGTTTGGGATATATTTAATCGGACCGGGACGGTACAGCGCATTCATGGCGATAAGATCGGCAAAAACTGTAGGCTTAAGCTCCCTCATGTACTTCTGCATCCCGGGACTTTCATATTGGAAAATCCCTACTGTTCTTCCTTCTTTAAACAGCTGATAGGTTTTAGCATCATCAAGCGGAATGAGATCCGGGTCAATATCTATACCATGTCTGGCTTTTACCAGCTTCAGTGCATCTTTGATAATCGTCAGAGTTCTAAGTCCAAGGAAATCCATCTTCAGAAGACCGGCACTTTCCGCTACGGAGTTATCGAACTGTGACACCAGGATATCAGCATCCTTCGCTGCAATGGTTACCGGAACCAGGTTACTTACATCTTCCGGCGTGATGATTACACCGCAGGCGTGAATTCCGGTATTTCTGATGCAGCCCTCCATTTTTTTAGCACTGGCCAAAACTCCATGCCGGGCATCATCAGGGCTGTTAAGAACGTATCTCATTTCATCAACAAGCATCTGTTCTTCCGGTTTTAATTTATCATATTTGGCTAAAGCTTTTGCAATGTTCATTCCCGGGCTCGGCGGAATCAGCTTGGCAATATTATTGGTATCAGGAATAGGAACATCCAGAACTCTTCCGGCATCTTTAATAGCAGATTTACCACCCAAAACCGAGTAGGTAATAATCTGGGCCACCTGAGTTTTACCGTATTTGTCAACTACCCATTTGATAATTTTATCCCTCCCTTCATCGTCAAAGTCAATATCAATATCGGGCATTGAAACCCTTTCCGGATTAAGGAATCTCTCAAAAAGGAGATCATATTTAATAGGATCTACATTGGTAATTCCAATACAGTAAGCCACCGCAGACCCAGCAGCAGAACCCCTTCCGGGACCTACCCAAACCCCCATTTTGCGGGCTTCATTACAGAAATCCTGTACAATAAGGAAATATCCCGGATAACCGGTGTTGGCAATTACTTCAAGTTCGAAGTCAAGACGTTCTTTGATTTCATCGGTAATTCCGCCTGTAGACTCGTATCTTCTTTTTGCTCCTTCATATGTAAGGTAAGTAAGATAGGCCATCTCCCCTCTTTTTCCTCCGTCTACCTCATCTTCCGGATGGATAAATTCCTGCGGAATATCAAACTTCGGAAGGAGTACATCTCTTTTTAAGGTATAGGGCTTAAACTTTGCAGTAAATTCTTCATAGGCATCAAAAGCATCGGGATATGCTAAAAAGGCTTCTTTGATTTCATCAGAATTTTTGATGTAATATTCACCTGTAGCCAATCCTCTTCTTTTCCCAAATCCCTTTCCAATAGGTGTTGTGAGCTTTTCTCCGTCTTTGATGCAGCTTACAATATCCTGAATGTTCGAATCATCTTTATTGGTGTAAAAAGTCTCGTTCTGCGCTAAGATTTTAACATTGTACTTATCGGCAAGATATAACAATACTTCATTCAAGTGCTCTTCTTCGGGCAGTTTATGATTCTGAATCTGTACATAGAAATCATCTTCAAAAGTATCTTTCCACCATTTGAAAAGTTCTTCCCCTTTCTGTTCACCGGTATTCAGGATGGCATCCGGAATATCTCCCATAATTCCGGAAGTCAACGCAATGACTCCTTCCTTATACTGAGCAATCAATTCCCTGCTGACCCTTGGAACCCCAAAATAGAATCCTTTCAGGAAACCTATACTGGACAATTTTGCAAGGTTTTTATATCCGTTAAAATCTTTTGCTAAAAGCACTACCTGCGTTCTCCTGTCCGGATCATCTTTGGTAAACTGCTTTTGCTCATAACGTTCCGAAATATAAAATTCACAGCCTACAACCGGAATGAGGGGCTCCGAGACAGGTTCCACTTCATTAAAATCTGTTCCGTTTTCTTCTGCTTCCTGTTTTCTGGCTAAGTATTCTTTATGTTTTTTTACCCTGTCGCCATTGGCTCCTTCAACTGCCGATACAAATTTGAACGCTCCCATCATATTTCCGAGATCCACCATACCTACAGCCGGAAAGTTTTCATCAGAAGCTTTTTTAATCAGATCATTGATGCTTGAAGTAGCCGTAAGTGTAGAGAACACACTATGGTTGTCAAAATTGAAGTATTTACCCAGATCAATCTCATCAATGCTTCCGAAATCCTGCTGCTTTTTCTTGTTGTGGAAATCGGCAACCTGTCTTCTGATAACAATGTTGAAAGGTTGTATCGGATCCGGATAAAGGCTTTTGAAATAAGCAAGCTGATCTTCTGAAATCTTTAATGTTTCAGCAGGTACCACTCCAATTCTTACCATTTCAAAGAAAGCCCTGGCAGTAGCATTTACGTCGGCGGCAGCATTATGGGCTTCATCAAATTTATTTCCATAGAGCTTTTCATAAAGCTCTTCAAGCTTAGGGGGCTTGAATCTTCCTCCACGTCCTCCGCCAAGCTGGCAGAAGTCGGTTCCCAAAATCATGGTATCTGCTTTGGGTTTCTCCTGAAGATTGTCTTTAAGATTTTTTCTGTAAAATTCTGCTCCTACAATATTATAGTCAAATTCTACATTATGCCCTGAAACTACTCTTACTCTATCAAGGACTTTAGAAAATTCTTCAAGAATTTCCGTGAGATCCCGTCCTTCTTCATTAGCAATTTTAGTGGTAATACCGTGAATACGTGCGGCATTGAAGGGAATATCGTACCCTTCAGGCTTTATTATATAATCCTGGTTTTCAATCAACTTTCCGTCATCATCATGCAACTGCCATGCAATCTGAACCATTCTTGGCCAGTTGTCCGAGTCTGAAAGCGGAGCGTTGAAATTTTTAGGTAAACCGGTTGTTTCTGTGTCAAAAATTAAATACATATAATGTTCTAACTTTTTTATAAAAGAGAATGTAAAGTTACTTCATTTTTTCCAATAATTGTTTGATGCCTGCGATATAGAGAATCAATAATATTCAAAACAAATAAATTAGAAAATTATTCAAAAATAACTCTAACTTTTTAAGTTAAATTAAAATAATATTAAAAAATTAGAGTTATATATTAAAACATTATTGACTATTAAAATTTTAATATAATTTTGATTAATCATACTTTTTAATAATTTACTACCTAAAATGAAGAAACAACTACTTTTAATCAGTTCTTTAACTGTTTCACTATTAAGTGCACAAAACAATGAAGAATTAAACAGACAATTTGAACGACAGAGAATAGAGAACAATGAAAAGTTTGATACTTACGTATCTAAGCAATTTGGCTCTAACAGAAGCCCGGAAGTTTTAAAGCAGATTGAATTACAAAGAGCCACATTAGCAGGGTTTTTACCAGATAACAGACCTTATTTCCTGCAGGCGCACGATGGTGACCAAATTAAAAATTCCAACTCCGATTTTTTACAGGGAGGAACTATCACAGGCTTAACCGGGTCCTTTAACGGAGAAGGCATTAAGTTTACGATTTTTGACGGGAGTACTTCTTCCGGGGTAGCAAGAGTATTTGCCAACCATGTTTTTTTCAATAATATTCCTAACAGAATCACGAACAAAGAAAGCAGTACCGTTAATTACGGTGATCACGCAACCGCTGTATCCAGCTTTATCGGTGCGAAAGACTATCCTTATACGGTAACATTTAATAACGGAACGACCAGACAGGTAAACTTTAAAGGTATTGCTCCAAACTCTACCATTGATGCGTATGCTTTCGGATCTTCTATCCTGGATGGAGAAACAACCCAAAAGACCGTATTTCAGAAAATTATAACAGCCCAGCCTAATATTTCTAACCATTCTTATGGAAGCAACCAGGGATGGGCAGATCCTCAGCTTATTAATAATGAGCCTTCATGGGTATGGAATGGCGCTTTCAGCAGCCCAAACACGTCTTTTGATGCGCAGGGAACTTACCATACCAATGACCGTGATTATGACCAGATTGTTTACAACAACCCTTCATACATCATTATAAAATCTGCCGGAAACTCATTCGGTGGAGGGCCAAGTGCCGCTACCAGTACCTATAAAAAATATTACAGAGACAATAATGGTAACCTGGTAGAGTTTGCACCGACAGATACGCTTCCTTCCAGCAATTGTGCACAAGGATATGATTGTATTGGAATCGGATCTCTTGGAAAGAACATCATTGTGGTAGGAGCTACAGACAGAATCACCACTAACGACGGAAGATATGCTGCATCTTCGGATGTGATCCATTCCAGCTACAGCAGCGCAGGACCAAGAGATGACGGAGGTATCAAACCGGATATCAGCACGGTAGGAACAGAAGTTGCCAGCGCGTGGACTGATAACAATGCCACCGGAGGCAGTAAAATAGATATCGGAGACGGTACGTCTTATTCTGCTCCCGTAGTTACAGGTATTGTGGGACTTTGGACACAGATTAACAAACAGCTTTTCGGAGGTAGTTTATTAAATGCTGCATCAGCGAAAACTTTAATGGTACATTCTGCTAAAGAAGCAGGTAATATAGGCCCAGACCCTCAATTCGGATGGGGTTTTATTGATGCTAAAAAAGGAGCAGAGCTTTTGGTAGCAAAGTCTAACAACAGTATCATTTTTAATGATGAAACCTTAAACAGCGGGGTTGCCAATGTAAAAACTGTAAAAGCATCAGGTTCAGAGCCGTTAAAAGTAACCATTTCATGGATAGATCCGGAATTTACCAACTTTACGAACCAATGGAGCAACATTTATAATAACAGAAGCTCCAAGCTGATTAATGATCTGGATCTGAAGATTACAGATACCACTACAAATACGGTTTATTATCCATGGAAGCTGGATGCCAACAATCCAATGACTCCGGCTACAAAAGGAGACAATACAGTAGATAACGTAGAACAGGTGGTTGTAGATGCTCCAGTTGCCGGAAGAACTTATAAAATTGAGATCACCAACAAAGGTGTTCTGAAAAATAACACAGGCGGAAATGCTCCTCAGAATTACTCTGTAATCGTAACAGGATTTACCGAGTTATTAGGAACTAAAGATATCACCAACCCTCTTAATAATCTTGCTGTTTCTCCTACCATTACAAAGGATTTCACAAACGTTCTGAAAGCCCCTAAAAAGTCTACATTTACGGTGTATGATCTTTCCGGTAAAAAGTTACAAAACGGGATCATTAACAATGATAAGGAACCGATAGATTTATCCGCATACACCAAAGGAATTTACATCATTGAAGTAAAAACAGACAAAGATGTTATTTCTAAAAAAGTGATCAAGGAATAACCTATATCTACAAAGATTTTATACAAAATACTAACAGTTGTTAGTATTTTGTTTTTTTGTGTATATTTGCTTCCTATGGAAAATGCACTTCACGAAAAAGTTTCTCAGGATATATTACTCAAAGCGTATAATCATATGATGCTGGCTAAAGCAATGGCCGACATTTACGAAGAAAACAGAAATGTATGTAAATACGTTCATAGCACTTCAAGAGGCCATGAAGCTATACAGCTTGCAACAGCCTATCAGCTTAAGAAAGAAGACTGGGTTTCTCCTTATTACAGAGACGAAAGTATTCTTTTGGGAATCGGTTTTGAGCCCTATCAATTAATGCTTCAATTACTGGCAAAAGCTGACGATCCTTTTTCTGGAGGAAGATCTTATTATTCCCATCCGTCCAGCAGGGATGAAAACAAACCTAAAATTGTTCACCAGAGCTCCGCTACAGGAATGCAGACCATCCCTACCACAGGAGTAGCACAGGGAATTAAGTATATTCAGGATTTCAATCTTCAGGAGTTTGAAAACAATCCTGTTGTGGTATGCAGCCTTGGAGATAATTCTGTTACCGAAGGTGAAGTGAGTGAAGCTTTACAGTTTGCCGCATTACACCAGCTTCCTATTATTTTCCTTGTTCAGGATAATGAATGGGGAATTTCCGTAACAAAAGACGAAGCAAGAACCTGTGATGCTTATGATTTTGTAGCAGGATTCACGGGATTAAGCAGAATGAGAGTAGACGGAACGGATTTCGTGGAAAGTTTCGAAGCTATGAAAAAAGCTGTAGATTTTGTAAGAACAGAAAGAAAACCTTTAGTTGTTTGCGCAAAAACAGTACTGATCGGGCACCACACTTCCGGAGTAAGAAGAGAATTCTACAGAGACGAAGAAGATTTAACCAAACACAGAGCCAAAGATCCGGGAGAAATCCTTAGGAAACACTTACTGGAAACAGGAACTGACGAAGATCTTTTAAAGCAGATCACTAAAAAGGCCCGTCTTGAGGCGGAAGAAGCTTTCGAAAAAGCTAAAAACGCAGAAGATCCAAAGCCTGAAACCGTCATGCAGCACGTTTTCGCTCCTACTCCTATTACAGAGGAAACAGGAACACGTGAACCCGCTAACGGAGAAAAAATTGTAATGGTGGATGCAGCCATCCACGCGATCCAGGAATTGATGTGGAAACATCCCGAAGCGCTTCTTTACGGGCAGGATGTGGGAGAAAGAATCGGAGGGGTTTTCCGTGAAACGGTGACTTTAGGAAAAAAATTCGGAAGCAAAAGAGTATTCAATACAGCCATCCAGGAAGCTTATATTATTGGCTCCACAGCCGGTATGAGTGCAGTTGGGTTAAAGCCTATTGTTGAAGTTCAGTTTGCAGATTATATTTACCCGGGAATTAACCAGTTGATCACTGAGATCTCCAAGTCCAGCTATCTAAGCGGTGGAAAGTTCCCTGTAAGCAACATCATCCGTGTTCCTATCGGAGCTTATGGAGGAGGTGGTCCTTACCATAGTGGAAGTGTTGAAAGTATCTTAGCCAATATCAAAGGAATCAAAATAGCCTATCCAAGCAACGCAGCCGATTTTAAAGGCCTGTTAAAAGCCGCTTATTATGATCCGAATCCGGTAATAATGCTGGAACATAAGGGGTTATACTGGAGTAAAGTTCCGGGAACTGAAGATGCCAAAACCATAGAACCGGCAGAAGATTATGTTCTTCCGTTTGGAAAAGGAAAGGTAATCATTGAAGCTGATAACGATGAAACCGAAAAAGGCAGAACCGTATTAGTGGTTACCTACGGAATGGGAGTTTACTGGGCTAAAGAAGCCGCAAAAAATTTCAACGGAAGAGTTGAGGTTATTGATTTAAGAACGCTTATCCCTCTTGATGAAGAACTTGTCTTCGAAAGGGTAAAAGCCCACGGAAAGTGCATCGTTCTGACCGAAGAACAGCTTAACAACTCTTTTGCAGAAGCTTTTGCACACCGTATTTCTAAAAACTGCTTCAAATATCTTGACGCACCTGTAGAAACGATGGGATCTCTGGATGTACCTGCTGTTCCTATCAATCTGGTTCTGGAAAAAGAGATGCTTCCCAATGCTGAAAAACTCAGCAGTAAGATTGAAGAAATGCTGAAATATTAAATAATTGAAACCTCTGATTTTTCAGAGGTTTTTTTATTAATTTTAATATACAGAACAGATCCCTTATTTTGGTATCTATTTTGTTTATATGCACACCAACAATTTCACCCATCTTTATGATCACAACCAAATACGTCAATTATAAGCAGGTTCTCAATTTATCAGGTTTCCATCTTATCCTCATTTCGATCTGGTGTACCTTAATTGCAGTCCTTTTCTATTTCTTCAACTGGGAATGGATGACAATTCCCTGGGTACCTGTTGCACTGATAGGTACAGCAGAAGCCTTCCTTGTCGGTTTCAAAAACAACCAGGCCTATGACAGGCTGTGGGAAGCCAGAAAAATCTGGGGTGGAATTGTCAATTCCAGCCGTTCATTTGCTTCTATGGTGTATGCTTTCGATACAAAAAATGAAGAAATTGGCGTTTTTGATCTGGAAGACCGCAAAAGAAGGATTGTTTACCGTCATATTGCATGGCTCTATACTTTCCGGGAACAGCTTTTGGTTCCTACGGAATGGGAGCATATCAGTACAGAAAACAGCAAATTCGGGAATATTAACCTAAGGAGAAACAGACTGATCAAGGCAGGATTTCCTGATTATGGCAGAGCTCCCATTTTCCTTCACAAATATCTGTCAGAGGAAGAATATGATCTTAAAAATGATTATAAAAATTTTGCGACCTATCTGATTGCACAGCAGGCAAAAGACATCAATGAGCTTAAAAACATGAATGCCATTACAGACTTCAACCAGACCCAGCTGCAAAATGCACTGAATGAATTCTATAACTTCCAGGGGCAGGCGGAAAGAATAAAAAAGTTCCCTTCACCAAGACAGTTTGCCAGCACCGCTTTTGTCTTTAACATCCTGTTTATTATGCTTCTCCCGCTGGGATTAGTCAATGAGTTTGCTAAATTGGGTGATTGGGGAATCTGGACGTCTATTCCTTTCTGTATCATTATCGGGTGGATCTACATCATTATGGAACTGGTAGGAGATTATTCCGAAAACCCTTTTGCCGGATTAATGTTTGACGTTCCTATGCTTTCTATCTGCAGAACAATTGAAATAGACCTTCTTCAGATGGGTGGAGAAACAGATCTTCCGGATCCTATTTCTTCTAAAAACGGAGTTTTGGTGTAATTTTTCACTGATCATCTTCAATAAATTTAGATTAAAACCTATTAATATATTTTCCAAAATATAATTTAAAAGTTCATTGTTTTTCATAATTTAGAAGCATTGAAAGCATCGGTTACATTCATCCGTCAGGATCAATTTAGCTTTTACTTTTTCACCGGCTAATAATTTATTATTCCTTCTTTTTTTAACAATGAAAACCAATATAGTACTGCAAGCTTTGACAATGCTATGTCTTACCCTATTCTGCTCTAAAGTGAAATCGCAGACAGCTTTCTACAAAGAATTACCGAAAGAATTTACAGAGCAATTCACCAAAGAAATGAATGACAGTATTCCGTCTCTGGGATCTTTCATTGTATCTCAAAACAATAAAGTAATTTATGAGCAGTATTTTCATGGAGCCGATAAAGAATCTGTTTTCAGCATAAAATCGGTTACCAAAAGTATCGTCTCTGTGCTGGCGGGTATTGCACAGGATAAAAACATACTCCCCAACCTCAACACTCCGGTTTTAAAAATACTTCCGGAATATAATGTCTCAAGAAGCAGTTTCAAAAACATCTCCAATATTGAAGGAAAGGTAGTGCATGATTCCATCAGAAATACATTAACATTAAAAAACCTGCTGACGATGCAAGGTGGTTTTGACTGGGTTGAAAATTCAAAAATTTCAACAGCCATGTCATTTTCCGGTGATCCTGTAAAATTTGTACTGGATCTGCCTTTCGAAGAATATCCGGGAACTGTATTTAATTATAACAGTGGTGAAGCCCACCTTTTTGGGGCTGCATTGGCAAAGATTGTAAAGACCAACCTGAAGCAATTCGCTGCGGAAAATCTTTTTAAGCCTTTAAAAATGACTACTCCCCGATGGGACACGGATCCCATGAACAGAAACATCGGCGGTTCGGAAATGTTTATGAAGCCTCAAGACCTGCTGAAATTCGGTATCATGATTCTGAATAACGGAAAATTTAGCGGCAGACAGATTGTCTCTTCAAAATGGATTCAGGAGTCTACAGCAGAACAGGTGAAGCTCGATGCCTGGGATGTAATGCCGGATGCCAACGGATATGGCTATTACTGGTGGAGAAGAAAAACCAACGGACACCAGGCTTTCGTAGCCACAGGATATGGCGGTCAGCTGGTCTGTGTCATTCCGGATTTAAAAATGGTTATCATCACCACCTGCTTTCTGAATGACAAAAACAGAGGCAGAACAGATATTAAAAGACTTCATTATTTCATTGATAAAATGACGAAATCAGATCAATAATTACTGACTTCCAATCAAATTAAACAGTAAAATTCTATACACTATAATACAATGGCTGTTGTGTTTTTCACTTCCGAAATCATAAATGAGCTGTGTGTACTGGCAATATGCTGAAGCGTGGTAAGCTTGGTGAGCATGAAGCTGCGGTAGTCTTCAATATCTTTCACGCCTATCTTAAGGATATAATCATAATCGCCGCTTACATGGAAGCACTCTGTGACTTCCTGAAGGTCCATCACCTCTTTTTCAAACTGCAGTACAAATTCTTTTTTGTGCTGACTGAGTTTTACATGACACAGAACTATAAAATTTTTCTTAACTTTACTTTTGTCCAGCAAGGCTACGTATTTTGAAATAACACCTGCATTTTCGAGCTTTTTGACACGCTCATAAATAGCTGTAACAGATAATCCTAGCTTTCCGGACAGTTCTTTGGTGGTTTGTTTGCAGTCTTCCTGCAGAAAAAACAGCAGTTTCTTATCAGTTTCGTCGAGTTCCATAGATATTTTTTTGGTAAAAGTTTAATAATTCCGAAGATACTAAATATTTTTTCTATATAAACAATATTTTGCAGTTTTATATTCTATAAATTTAAATTTATGTTGTAATAATTAGCAAATTAATGCAAATTGGAACCATAAAATAAAAACAATATTTATGGAAAACTTTAACGCAGCCAACGAGATCCAGGATCTTCAGTATTTTGGTGAATTCGGAGGAGTGAATCCTTCCATCTCAGATAGCTCTACCTACACATTTCTTTCAGCAAAGACTATGTTTGATACTTTCGAAGGAAATGCAGAAGGATGTTACCTGTATTCCAGACACTCATCTCCGATGAATCTTTATCTGGCTCAGGCGCTTGCCAAGCTGGAAAATACAGAATCTGCCAACGTTACAGCATCCGGAATGGGAGCTATCACTTCGGTTTTGATGCAGGTGTGCAAAAGCGGTGACCATATTATTTCAAGCAGAACAATCTACGGAGGTACCTATGCTTTTCTTAAAAACTTCCTGCCCCAGTTCAATGTAGCAACTACTTTTGTTGATATCAATAACTTTGAATCTATAGAAAATGCCATCACTCCCAATACAAAAGTAATCTATTGTGAAAGTGTGAGCAACCCGCTTCTTGAAGTGGCAGATCTTAGAAAACTTTCCGAAATCTGTAAAAAACACAATCTGAAACTGATTGTTGACAATACTTTCTCTCCTCTTTCTATTTCTCCTGCTTTATTTGGAGCAGATGTTGTGATTCACAGTTTAACAAAATTCATCAACGGTAGCAGTGATACGGTAGGAGGAGTGTATTGTGCCACGCAGGCATTTATTGATGATACTAAAAATGTTAATTCCGGGGCGTGCATGCTTCTTGGTCCCACCATGGACAGCCTGAGATCATCAAGCATTTTAAAGAACCTGAGAACACTGCACATCAGGATCAAACAGCACAGCCACAATGCAATGTATCTTGCTGAAAGATTCGAAAAAGACGGATTAAGGGTATCTTATCCGGGCTTGCCCTCCCACAAAAACCATGAATTAATGAAAAGCATGATTCATGAAGAATACGGATACGGAGGATTATTGACTCTGGATGCCGGAACAACAGAAAAAGCAAACGAACTGATGGAACTGATGCAGACAGAAAATCTGGGGTATCTGGCCGTGAGCTTAGGATTTTACAAAACCCTATTCTCATGCTCAGGAAAATCCACCTCCTCTGAAATCCCGGAAGAAGAAAGAGCTTCCATTGGTATTTCTGACGGACTGATCAGATTCTCCATTGGTCTTGACCACGATATAAAAAGAACCTACCATAAAATGAAAGAGTGTATGCTGAAAGCAGGAGTTCTCAACCACCATGAAAACATTTCTATCATCTAAATTTATTGTAAAAGGCTGTTTCAGGAGAAACAGCCTTTTTTATTGTGAGACAGACCATGATCTGTGTTATTTCTTATGATAATGATGCGGAAAGGCATCTTCCGGTTTCATTCTGAAAACATTCAGCAAAATCCAAGACTTCAGGAAACCATATCCGTAGGAAAACATCTGTATATAAGTGGAAATAACCGCCATGCCGGCAATGCTTATATTTTTAGTCAGAAATAACGCGTGGAACAACACCAAAAAGGTATACAATCCATAAAAAGAAAGGATTACTCCCCTTCCCATCAGAAAATACTCCAGAAAGCCCATCATATATCCTAACATAAATAAAGTAGGAAATGCAAAGGAAATCTTCACATAATTAGGGTGTCTCTGGTTGAGAATTGGTCTTGCACAGCCAAACTGATAGACTTGTTTGGAGAATTTCCCAAAATCTACCCTGCGTTTATGATATACGGCAATATCATCAAAGAAAGCCGTAGTAAAACCATTTTCCCAAAGGGTCATGGAAAGATCCGGATCTTCCCCGATTCTCATTTCTGAAAAACCGCCAACTTTTTCAAAAACGGCCCTTTTCACACCCATATTAAAACTTCTGGGCTGAAATTTTGAAACAGCTTTTTTGCTTCCCCGGATTCCTCCCGTAGTAAAAACAGAAGTCATGGAATAGGAAATGGCTTTTTGCATCAGATTAAATCCTTTATGCGCTTTATCCGCTCCCCCGAATGCATCACAGGGAATGGTAAGGATATCATTTTTAATATGTTCAATATAGTCTTTTTCAACGATGACATCACTGTCTACAAACACCAGCCAATCGCCGGCTGCTCTTGCTGCCCCATAATTTCTTGTCAGTCCCGGTCCTGAATTATCCTTCCTGAAATATTTAATGTCTAAGCCCAGCTCAAAGTTTTTGATGGTGGGCTTCAGATCGATCACGGAACCGTCATCTACAATAATGATCTCAAACTCCTTATCCGTCTGCTGAGTAAGGGAGGTCAGCAGCTCAAAAAGTTCGTCTTTTCGGTTGTAAATGGCAACGACAATGGAAATAGTAGGTTTCAAATTGAAAATTTTTCAAAATTACTTATTCGCAGAACAACCTACAAACAGTTTAACAGCTTATTCAAAGAAATTAATGATGTTGATTAGGTATTTGTTTTTATTAAAGAAAATTAGCCCTGAAATTCTGAGCCAAGTTATTTGACATTGTAAACAAAATGAACACCATCAATCCATCCTAATTTTGCTATAGAAATTTAAACCAACAAAAAAATGGAACCAATTATCAGCACATTGCAGCAGCCTGTTCGATCAGGATTTGATGCATATACAACAGCTCAGGAAATTATTAAAGGAATTGATCTTACCGGAAAAACGGCCATCATCACCGGCGGTTATGCAGGAATCGGTCTTGAAACGACAAAAGTTCTTACTTCAGCCGGAGCGCGTGTAATTGTTCCTGCAAGAGATATCGAAAAAGCAGGAAAAAACCTGGAAGGGATTCAAAATATTGAACTTGAAAAAATGGATCTGATGGATCCGGCATCCATTGATGCTTTTTCCGAAAGATTTATTTCATCCGGCAGGAGTCTCGATATTCTTATCAATAATGCAGGAATTATGTGGGTTCCATTAAGAAGAGACAACAGAGGTTTTGAATCTCAACTGGCGACAAATTATCTGGGACAGTTTCACCTTACCGCAAAACTGTGGCCAGCACTGAAAAAAGCAAATGGAGCGAGAGTTATCAGTGTTTCCTCTTATGGGCATCAGATGTCTCCCTTTAATTTTGAAGATCCCAATTTTGAGAAAAGAGGCTACGACACCCTTTCCGGATACGGCCAATCCAAAACAGCCTGCAACCTGTTTGCTGTAGAGCTTGACGAGAGAGGAAAGAAATTTAACATCAGAGCCTATTCTCTGCATCCCGGTTCTGTATATGGAACTGATCTGGGCAGAGAGGAGCCCGTTGAGCTTTTTAAGCAGCTGGGTACCCATGATGAAAACGGAAATATCAAACCTGAGGTGGAGGCTAAACTGAAAACCATTCCGCAGGGCGCGGCTACCACCATCTGGTGTGCGGTAAGTCCACAGCTTAATGAGATTGGTGGCGTGTATTGTGAAAATTGCGATATCGCAGAAATAGACAGAGGACAAATTGAACACAGATTTGATGAGCCTGCAACCATTCGTGGGGTACAGCCTTATTCTGTTGACAAAAATAATGCTGTCCATTTATGGAAATTAAGCGAAGAAATGCTGGGATTCAGTTTTGATGCTAAATAGTTGTTTTTAAATACATTTGTAATGTAAAAACTTTTGACAATGGACTTCAAGATACATTACCTGACACCGGATATCAAGATTTCCAGCTATGATGACATGCTGTTCAAAACGGAAACGGTTTTTGAATATCACATGCTGGTGTGGTTCATATCAGGCGAAACTAAAATTATTCAGGCAGATAAAACCTATCTGTTCAGGGCAGGAGATATCTTTCTGATTCCGAGAAATCATCTTGCTACGATTATCAATTATCCCAAAGACGGGCTTCCTCATAAAGCTGTGGTCATGCATCTTACCACGGAACGTCTGAAAGAATTTTACCGTTCTGTTAAATACCAAAAGAACGCCAGTCACCGTGAATCAGCAATTCATACTTTCAGCAGCCACCCTCTTCTGAAAAGCTGTCTAGCCTCTCTTATTCCTTATTTTGATATTGAAGGTCCACTTCCTGAAAATATAGCCCATTTAAAAATTACCGAAGCAATCAGTATTATCAGGGAAATTGAGCCGGATATTGATGTTTTACTGGCTGATTTTGATGAACCTGGAAAAGTGGATCTGATCAATTTTATGGAAAAGAATTATATGTTCAATATGCCTTTGGAACGCTTCGGATATCTTACAGGAAGAAGTTTATCCACCTTCAACCGTGATTTCAGAAGGATTTTTCAAACCACTCCCCAGAGATGGCTTACCCGGAAACGGCTTGAACTGGCTTACTATCATTTGTCCGAAAAGAATAAAAAGCCATCAGATGTTTTCCTTGAAGTGGGTTTTGAAGACCTCTCCCATTTTTCACATGCCTTTAAAAAACAGTATGGTTTTGCCCCTTCTATGGCACGATAAACAAAACAGCTTGTACAGGGAGTACAAGCTGTTTTGTTTTATGATTTTAATTATTCCTGAAGTTATTTTTTCTTTAAAGTATCTAAATCTTTTGGCTCTTTCCTTTGAGATAGTACATTATGATTTAATGGTTTTCTTTCAGGCTTTGACTGTGATGACCGTGAAGATTTTGATCCGGAACTAGCAAGACCAAAAACATCCAAAATTATATCAAACACATCTAAAAAATTCCAGGACATATTAGTTTACGAGTTTATTAATTATTTGCTTCCAGCTTATGCACTTTCTTCGTTCCTTCATACATTTCATACTGTAAGAATCTTGTTTCCAGCTTTCCGTTGAAAAGTTTGATTTTTCTTGAAGGACGAAGACCGATTTTCTTCACCGCTTCCAGATCAGACGAGATCAGCCAGGCTAAAGTATTCGGGTAATGCGTTTTAAAGGTATCTCCTATTTTCTTGTAGAAATCATCATCAGTAATGGAAATTCTTTCGTCGTAAGGCGGGTTGAAGACCATTAATAAAGGGAAAAGTTCTTTTTTGGAATCAAAGAAGTTTTGTTTTTTGATCTCGATAACATCTTCCATTTCTGCTGCTTCTACGTTCATTCTTGCCGCATTCAGCATTCTTGCGTCGATATCATATCCAACAATTTTTCCGTCAAATTGTCTTACTCTGTTTATTCTGAATTCCTTGATCTTTGCAAACAAATCCGCATCATAATTATTCCAGTTCTGGAAACCGAATCTCTTTCTGAAAATCTGAGCCGGAAGGTCCATCGCAATCATCGCTGCTTCAATCAATAATGTTCCGGAACCGCACATTGGATCAAGGAAATTTCCTTTTCCGTCCCAGCCTGCCAGCTGAAGCATTCCGCTTGCTAAGACCTCATTGATAGGCGCTTCTCCCTGCTCTCTTCTATATCCTCTTTTAAATAATGGATCTCCGGAAGAATCCATAGAAATCATCACCAGTTCTCTGTCGATATGAAGATGGAATTTGATATCCGGATTTCTTGTTTCTACATTCGGACGTCTTTTAAATTTTTCCTGAAAATAATCAACAATAGCATCCTTCATTTTTAAAGTCACAAACTGAGAATGCTTGAATGTTTCAGAATTTACAGTAGCATCAATAGAAAAAGACTGATCAACATCCATAAAGTTTTCCCATTCAAACTTAAAAAGTCTGTCATAAAACTGATGCTGATTAAAAGCCTTGAATTCATGAATGGGCACCAGGATCTTTAATGCTGTTCTCGCAGAATAATTGATTTTATAAAGAAAACCCAGATCTCCTTCACAATTTACCGCTCTGTTTTTAATTTCAACATTTCTTCCGCCCAATTTTTTGATTTCTTCTGCCAGAATCTGCTCCAAACCGAAGAATGTCTTTATCTGTATTTTAATATTTTCTGTATCCATAAGTATGCATTAAAAGATTTAAAGTTTTAAAAATTAAAAGATTAGCTATCCAACTTCTTGTCCAATTGAATTTTTCAATCTCTTAATGTTGTAAAATACTTTGCTTTTAACCGCACAAATTTAGTTATTTTTGCATTATGGAATGGTTTGAATCTTGGTTTGATACCCCTTATTATCATTTGCTTTATAGTAACAGAGATTATACTGAAGCAGAAAACTTCATTACAAAGCTCACTGCGGACCTTCAGCTGCCGCCTCAGTCGAAAATCATAGATCTTGCCTGCGGAAAGGGAAGACACTCGGTTTTCCTAAACAAATTAGGGTACGATGTGTTGGGACTGGATCTTTCAAGACAAAGCATTGAATCCGACAAACAATTTGAGAATCAAACCTTGATTTTCGAAGTTCATGATATGAGAAACCCGATTGATGCAGATCCTATGGATGCAGTATTCAACTTATTTACAAGCTTTGGGTATTTTGATAATGAAAACGATGATAAAAAGGTATTTCAATCCGTTTACAACGTGCTGAAGCCGGGAGGCTATTTTGTACTGGATTATCTGAATGAAGAATTTGTAAGAAATACTTTAGTTCCTGAAACCACAATAACCCGTGGCAATATTGATTTTAAGATCCTGAAAAAGATTGAAGGCAGACATATCATCAAAGATATCCGTTTTGAAGCTGACGGTAAGCCGTTTCATTTCTTTGAAAAGGTAAAGCTTCATACCCTGGAAGCCATCCACAGCTATGCTTCCGAATGTGGTTTTGAAAGAATAAAAATATGGGGAGATTATCAGCTGAATGAATTTAAGAAAGAAAATTCCCCCCGTTGCATCAATTTATTTAAGAAAAAATAATGACAACAGTACTTTTACTGATTTTAAGTGTTGTAACAGGAGTATTCCTTGGAAAACACTTTGGTAAAAAAGAAAAGCTGGCCAAAAATCTGCTGATATTAAGTGCCGGTTTTTTGATTACGATCTGTCTTAACGAAGTCTTCCCGCAGGTGTATGCCTCTACGGGAAGCCACAATCTTGGGATCTTTGTAATTGGAGGCGTTCTTCTTCAGATGATTCTCGAAGCGCTTACCAAAGGATTTGAACACGGACACTTCCATCATCACAGCGAACATAATATACTGCCTGTTGCTTTAATGGTAGGATTATTTATCCATGCTTTCATTGAAGGGATTCCTCTTGCTAACGAAACACATGAGATGTCGCCTTATCTTTGGGGAATCGTATTTCACAACCTTCCGATTTCATTTATTCTGGGAGCATTTTTATTCAACAGGAAAGGAGAATCCAAAAGTTCGTCATCCTATCCGTCTATTCTTATTGTAGCTTTATTTGCATTAGCTTCTCCGATGGGCATGCTATTAGGTAATTATTTTAATCCTGATCTTCAGCCCTATTTTCTGGCTATTGTAGGAGGAATTTTCCTTCATATTTCTTCCGTTATTATTTTTGAAAGCAATAAAAATCACAATATAGACTGGGTAAAGATCGGGCTGGTTGTTTTAGGTGTTTCACTTGCACTCATGATGCATGTTTTCCATCAGCATCCCGCTGCCCATACTCATTAGAATTAAATAATAAAATAAAAAAGGCTCCGGAATTCCGGAGCCTTTTTGTTATATATAGCCTTATGCATTCAAAGCTTAGAATTTCCACCCTAAAGTAAGGAAGAAATTGTTTCTGTTGCTTTTTACATCACTCACAGCGTAAGAATCACTTTCGAAGATTTTAGTGCTGGAATAATAAGAGGAATCAAAATTATCACCCATATATCCTCTCATGAAAGGGTTGGCATACTTCGATGAGATATTCTGATAAGAGGCATCTATATAGAATGATTTGAAATCATATCCAATACCGAATGAAAGTGTATTTCTGTCGCTTAAAATCAGATTACTGTAAGACTGATCTCCTACACTTCCCGCATCATTAAATCTGCTGATGGTAAGGGCATCGAAAGGACTTGACTGATAAGAATACCCTCCTCTCAATCTGAACTGCTGTACTCTGTACTCAGCTCCTACTCTTACTTCCGAAAGATTTTTATAGTTCTCTTTGAAGAAGTCATTAAGCTCTCTTTCTGCACCTCCATATACCTTATAATCAGGTTTTGTAAGGCCAAGGGTATAATCTACGTTCAAAGAGAAGTTTTTACTGGCTACAAATGCAGCACTCACGGTTGCTTTAAGCGGTGAAGTGAATTTTCTGTTTTCAGCCCCTATATCATCTCCATATGTAGCATCGTTATAGAAATAGTAATTTCTGTCAATATTCCAGAAAGTAGGCGTTTCAATGGATGCTCCCAATCTGAAATTAGGACTCAGCTTTCCAATAACCCCTAATGAAGCAGAAAAACCTGAAGAGCGCTCTGAATAAGGAGTGTCCTGCTTGCTGAACGCTTCTGTGGAATTATTGGTTAGATTTCGGTAAAATAAAGTATCATACTGATCCAATGAAGCATTGAAAAAATTAAAACCAGCTCCTAAGTATAAGTTGTGGTTATAATTGGCTCCTACCCCAAAGCTCATCTTTGACAGGTTACCGTATCTTTCATACATATGCCCTGCCAATGCAGCATCTTTTGTGACGTCAGCTTTATCAAAAGCATACACGATATTATTATTTCCAGGTGACTGAATTACGTTATCAAGCTGCTGGTTAGAAAAGTTAATACCGATATTGATGAATTTCCATTTAGTCTCAGTCATTAAAGGAAAGGCGATTATCCCTCCTGCGTTTCCAAGATCTCCTCTGGTTTTAGTATAGTCCATTGTAGCTCCTCCTAAAGAACTGCTGTTTTTATTTCCCAAAATAGATAAAGTTCCTGATACCTCTCCTGAAATAGCCACTCCTAAACCTGCCGGGTTGGTAAGCAAAGCATTTGCATCACCACCAAGCGCACCATTAGATCCCGCCATTGCGTTAAACTTAGCAGTCCCCACCATAGGAGTATTTGAGTAAACATCCACAGTATTTCTTATCACAGAAACGTCCTGAGCCTGCGCATAAAATGCAGCAGAAATACTCATTAGTACTAAAGATTTTTTTAACATTATTTCTTAATAGTTTATTAGTTTGAACAATTATCTGAAGCCGCCTCTGCCTCCGCCGCCGGATCTCATTCCGCCACCGCCGCCGGAACCGCCTCTGAAGCCGCCGCCTCCGCCATTGAAACCTCCACTGGATCTGAAGCCTCCCGAATCATTAGATCTGAAGCCTCCATTATATCTGGGCTGTGACTGCTGATAATTATAGTTAGGTCTTGTTTGTGGAGCTGAGTTACGGAATCCACCGTTTGATTGTGAATTTCTGAAACCTCCCGAATTACTGTTTCTGAAGCCTCCTGAATTGCCATCTCTGAATCCGCCATTGCTGTTTCTGAAACCACCACTGGAATTAGCATCTCTGAAACCACCATTATTTGAGTTTCTGAAACCGCCATTTCCATTACTGTTTCTGAAACCGGAATTGTTGGTATTTGTTCTGTAAACAGCATTAGCCACTCCGGTATTCTGGAATCCGCCACCACTTACACCACTTCTTCTGTAAACAGGTCTGTTGTAGTAACCACCACCCCAGTAGCCTCCTCCGTATCCCCAATATGGGTTTCCGTAGTAGCCGCCCCAGAATGGATCATAATAACCTCCATAGCCGTATCCCCAGTATGGACTTCCCCATCCGAAAGAGCCTCCCCAGCCCCATCCGAATGATCCGCCCCAACCCCAGGAAAGGCTGGCACCCCAGCCCCAGCCACGGTTCATACCCCAGCCCCAATACGGGCTGTAACCACCATACCATCCCCATGGAGATCCCCATCCCCAGGAGTTGTCATAGTAGTTGGTTTGGGAACCTGCATAAAGCCCCCAGTCTGAATCTGTGGCATTGGTATTCCAGTTGGTATTGGTAGTACCCCAGTCATTATATCTGTTTTGCTGTTCTCTGGAATTCGCCTGTGCATTTTGAATCACATTGGAATCCTGATAATAGTCATAATATTCTCCTACTCTGTTTCCGCTATCATTAATGATAACTCCTTCAGGTAGCGTATCCTTATTGGGGTCGTAATACACCCCGTCCGTCTCGCTATACCCTCCCATCTGAGCACCACAAGACACAAGCAATAATCCGCCTGATATTGCCAATATCCCTTTGGATCTTAGCAGACCAAGCAAATTTTTATGTATATTTCTTTTCATGATAACGTAAAAATTTTTAATTTAAATTATATTTGCAATCTGTACCAAAAATGTACCAAACACTGGTAAAAAAATCTATCAAAAATAGATTTTTATTTTTAGATAACAATAATGTACAAAAGTTAAAAAAATTTTAAAAAATAATGGCAAAATTAACCTCAAGAAGCGAAGATTACAGCAAATGGTATAATGAGCTGGTTGTAAAAGCTGATTTAGCTGAAAACTCAGGCGTGCGCGGATGTATGGTGATCAAACCGTATGGCTATGCGATCTGGGAAAAAATGCGTGATGAAATGGATAAAAAGTTCAAGGAAACAGGTCACGTTAACGCATACTTCCCGCTTTTTGTGCCCAAGAGCTTGTTTGAGGCAGAGGAAAAGAATGCAGAAGGTTTTGCAAAAGAATGCGCTGTTGTTACCCACTACAGATTAAAAACCGATCCGGACAATCCATCAAAACTGATTGTTGATCCGGATGCTAAACTGGAGGAGGAGCTCATTGTTCGTCCTACTTCAGAAGCAATTATCTGGAATACTTACAAAAACTGGATTCAGTCTTACAGAGACTTACCGATACTGATTAACCAATGGGCAAATGTTGTTCGCTGGGAAATGAGAACACGTCTTTTCTTAAGAACTGCAGAATTTCTTTGGCAGGAAGGGCACACTGCTCATGCTACAAAAGACGAAGCGATTGAAGAAGCCGAAAAAATGAATAAAGTATATGCGGATTTTGCAGAGAACTTTATGGCCATTCCGGTAATTCAGGGGCTGAAAACTCCTTCTGAAAGATTTGCAGGGGCAGATGAGACGTACTGTATTGAAGCATTAATGCAGGATGGAAAAGCCTTACAGGCAGGAACCTCTCACTTCCTTGGGCAGAATTTCGCTAAAGCATTTGACGTAAAATTCACTAACAAGGAAGGAAAAATTGAGCATGCATGGGCTACATCATGGGGAACTTCAACGCGTCTGATGGGTGCTTTGATTATGACTCATTCTGATGATTTCGGACTGGTATTACCTCCTACTCTTGCCCCGATTCAGGTCGTAATTGTTCCGATCTTTAAAGGTGAAGAGCAGTTAGAACAAATCAGTGAAGTAGCGTTGGATATTCAGGCTAAACTGAGAGCGAAAGGTATTTCGGTGAAGTTCGACAATGATACTCAGAACAAACCGGGGTGGAAATTTGCAGAATACGAATTAAAAGGAGTTCCTGTAAGAATTGCCATGGGACCAAGAGACCTTGAAAACAAATCTGTAGAAATTGCAAGAAGAGATAATCTTACCAAAGAAGTTCGTTCTATTGAAGGTCTTGATTCTTATATCGAAGAATTATTGAAAACAATTCAGCAGGATATTTATAACAAAGCTTTTGAATTCAGAAAAAATAATATTACCAAAGTAGATACTTACGAAGAATTTAAAAAAGTTCTTGAAGAAAAAGGCGGCTTCATCTATGCACATTGGGACGGAACAGCGGAAGAAGAAGAGCAAATTAAGGATGAAACCAAGGCAACAATCAGATGTATTCCTCTTGACGATGACGTAGAAGAAGGAATTTCTTTAATATCCGGAAAACCTTCTAAGAGACGTGTACTATTCGCAAAAGCTTATTAAAAATTTTAATTATTTAGAATAAAATCATTAAAATCTAAAGAAATATTCAAAAAAAAATGACGTTTGGACGGATTTTTGTTTAAATTTATGTCAACATTAATCAAAAAAATTTATTTATTATGTCTTTAAATGTCATTGATTTAATTAAAGGACAATTAGGTCCCGCTTTGGTTTCGCAGGCTGCATCGCAGTTTGGGGAAAGTGAATCCGGTATTTCTAAAGCAATTGGCGGATTATTGCCTGCCGTAGTAGGTGGTCTGGCCAATAACGCAGATAAGCCTGGCGTTGTGGATGCTATTACACAAGCCTCATCAAGTGGAATTTTAGGTAATTTGTTAGGCGGATCGTCCAGTAATCCTATTATCTCTAACTTGTTAACTACAATTTTCGGAGATAAGGTAGGTGCACTGGTAAATTCCATAGCAAGTTTTTCGGGGATCAGCAACAGTTCTGCGGGTTCTTTGTTAAACCTTGTAACAGGAGCAACAGTAGGTACAGTAGGAAAATATGCGGCAGACAATAATTTGGGTGCTTCCGGTATTTCCAGCTTACTGAATGACCAGAAAGGCATTGTTTCTTCTTTACTTCCTGCAGGTCTTTCTTTGGCTTCTTTCGGATTAGGCGCCGAAAACTGGTTTGGCCAGGCAAAAGAAACGGTTTCTTCGGTAACTTCTACTGCTAAAGATAACATCGCAGAAGGTGTAGCTACAGCAAGAGAAAATGTTTCTGAAGGAGCAAGAGAAGTAAGAGAAAGATTTGAAAATAATAACAACAATAATCAAGGCGGAGGTTCAATCTGGAAATGGTTGCTTCCGCTTTTATTATTGATAGCAGCTGCTTATTTCCTGTGGAAACAGTGTGAGAAAAAACAGACAACGACTACCACTACCACCACGTCTGACTCTGCCAGCACAGGTTCAACAACAGATACTGCAGCCACAGCTACAACTACAACAACAGCTCCGGCTACCGTTAAAACCGATGAGGACATTGATCTTAACGGTGTTATGCTGAAAGGTTATAAAGGAGGAATGGAAGATCAGATGATTGCCTTCCTGAAATCCGGTGGTTACAAAAATGCTGCTGACGATTCTGCATTGAAAGATAAGTGGTATGATTTCGACCATGTTAACTTTAAAATGGGAAGCTCTACTGAGCTTGAAGCAGGTTCGCAAGGACAATTAGACAACTTGGTAGCAATCCTTAAAGCTTTCCCTGATGCAAAAATCAAAGTAGGAGGTTACACGGATAAAACAGGAAACGAAGCGAATAATGTAAAATTATCAAAAGCAAGAGCTGAATTCATTAAAGCCGCTTTAACCAAAGCCGGCGTTGGTTCACAGGTAATTGCTGCAGATGGTTACGGAAGCCAGTTTGCTAAAGTAGATGCAAAAGCTTCTGATGCTGAAAGAGCTGCTGACAGAAAAATGTCTATCCGATTTGCAAAATAATCTTTAGACTGAATAAAAATTAGATCCCGGAAAGTCATTTTCCGGGATTTTTTTACACCATGACTTTTCTGTTTACATTTATTTAATTAAATTTGTTAGTCATTTCTAACATTTATGAATTTCAATATAAAAAGCGCCTGGCGAAAAGATAAAACAACCCATTCCTTATCAGAGGTTTATTCATCAATTAAAGTACCCAAAAATGCAACCTTCTGGAGGAAATATCTTGCTTTTGCAGGCCCGGGTCTGATGATTGCCGTAGGATATATGGACCCGGGAAACTGGGCTACTGATATTGCCGGCGGTGCTCAGTTTGGGTACACGTTACTTTCAGTGATTCTTATTTCTAATATTTTCGCAGTAGTTCTGCAGCATTTGTCTGTAAAGCTCGGCGTAGTTGCAGAACGAGATCTTGCACAGGCATGTAGAGATCATTTCAGCCCTGCCACCAACTTTATACTTTGGGTATTCTGTGAGATAGCCATTGCCGCCTGTGATCTCGCCGAGGTCATCGGTTCTGCTATTGCCCTTAATTTATTATTCCACATTCCATTAATCTGGGGAATTGTCATTACAACAGTGGATGTTTTGATCATTCTTTTACTTCAGTCCAAAGGTTTCAGATGGATAGAGAGTATTGTGGGAGGACTTATATTCATTATTCTGGCGTGTTTCGTGTATGAAATTATCATTTCACAACCAGCTTTTACTGAAATTTTGGGAGGTTTGGTTCCGCAAAAGGAAATCATTCAGAATCCTGCCATGCTTTATATTGCGATTGGAATTTTAGGCGCTACGGTAATGCCCCACAATTTATACCTCCACAGCAGTATTGTACAGACAAGAGACTATACCCGTGATACAAAAGGGAAAAAAGAAGCCATAAAATTTGCCACGCTGGACAGTACGGTTTCGCTGATGCTGGCTTTCTTCATCAATGCGGCAATCCTTATTCTGGCTGCTGCCACATTCCATACAACGGGTAATGAACATGTTGCGGATATTCATGATGCCTATAAAATGCTTACCCCTATTCTGGGAGCTTCTATGGCGAGTATTGCATTTGCTATCGCCCTACTGGCATCCGGACAAAACTCCACCTTAACAGGAACTTTAGCAGGACAGATCGTGATGGAAGGCTTCCTGAATATCAGATTAAAACCATGGCTGAGAAGGCTTATTACTAGACTTATTGCGGTAATTCCGGCACTTATCGTAGCGATTCTCTACGGTGAACAGGGAACAACTGAGCTGCTGGTTTTAAGCCAGGTAATCTTATCCATGCAGCTTAGCTTTGCCGTTGTTCCATTGGTGATGTTTACCAATGATAAAGCGAAGATGGGAGAATTTGTCAATAAACCGTTTCTTAAAGTCTGTGTCTGGATTATTTCCGCTATTATCATTGTTTTAAACCTTTACCTGCTCTATCAGACGTTTACAGGAAAATAGGATAAATTATTATATTTTTAACATTGACTATTAGCCGCTATTACTTAGACGACTGATAGTCAATTGTTATTTTACAGATTCAATTGTAAAAACAGTGTCTCTAAAAGTAGCGAAGTGATTGACATATTCCGTGCTTACTGTTCCTAACTTATCTCTTCTTCAAATTTCTGCCTTAATGTCCTGATTTTATATTTGGCAGGCTCTTTGTCAAACAATCAGTAAATAAATATTGAATTATGGAAAACCAGGATATTAACGAAGAAAGCATCAATAATCAGGAAGAAAACAATGTTCAGAATGACGCAGCATCTCAGGACAATGTGACAGCAGCTCTTTCTCCAGAGGAACTTTTGGCAGAAGAAAAAGACCGTTACATCAGATTGTATGCTGAGTTCGAAAACTATAAAAAAAGAACGAGCAAAGAGAAGATGGAATTCTTTCAGTACGCCAACCAGGAGATGATGGTTTCAATGTTAGGGGTTTTGGATGATTTTGAAAGAGCATTAAAAGAAATTGCTAAAAACGGAAATCCGGCTGATCTTCAGGGTGTAGAACTGATCTATCAGAAATTCAAGAATAAACTTGCTGAAAAAGGGTTAAAAACAATGGAAGTAAAGGCTGGTGACAGCTTTGATGTTGATTTCCATGAAGCGATTACTCAAATCCCTGCCCCATCGGAAGATTTGAAAGGAAAAATCGTAGATGTTATTGAAACAGGGTATACTTTAGGGGATAAAGTGATCCGTTTTGCAAAAGTAGTAACAGGAAATTAAAATTCATAAATGATAAATGATGAGTGATAATTGATGAATGTTTCACTTATTAGCTTTACAATATCTTTTATCATTTATCAATAATCAATTATACAATTGTCATGTCAAAAAGAGATTATTACGAGGTTCTTGAGATCAGCAAATCTGCATCCGCCGACGAAATAAAAAAAGCATACCGTAAAATGGCCATCAAATTCCACCCGGATAAAAATCCCGGGGATAAAGAGGCTGAAGAAAAATTTAAAGAAGCTGCTGAAGCTTATGAAGTTCTGAGCGATGATCAGAAGCGTGCAAGATACGACCAGTTCGGTCATGCAGGAGTAGGCGGAAATGGCGGCTTTGGAGGCGGAGGCTTCGGAGGCGGAATGAACATGGAAGATATTTTCAGCCAGTTTGGCGATATTTTCGGTGGCGGCTTCGGAGGATTTGGCGGCGGCGGCGGAGGCCGCCAGCAGGTGAAAGGTTCTAATTTAAGAATCCGAATCAAGCTGAACCTTGAGGAAATGGTAAATGGTACTCAGAAAACCATCAAGGTAAAAAAAATGAAGATGGCAGAAGGTGCCACTTCAAAAACATGTCCTACCTGTAACGGTTCCGGTGTTCAGTTAAAAGTAATGAATACCATGTTCGGCCAAATGCAGACTCAAACTACCTGCAGCACTTGCCAGGGAATTGGAAAGGTTGCTGACAAAATTCCTGCAGGAGCCAACGCACAGGGACTAATCAAAGATGAAGAGGAAATCGCGATAAACATTCCGGCAGGAGCCAGAGACGGTATTCAGCTTAACGTAAGAGGAAAAGGAAATGACGCTCCATTTGGAGGGGTACCGGGAGATCTGTTGGTGATCATTGAAGAGGAAGTAGATCAGACCATCAAGAGAGAGGGTGACAATCTTCATCAGGAGCTTTATGTTTCATTTGCAGAAGCTGCTTTAGGAACTAAAAAAGAAATTCCTACTGTAGGCGGAAAAGTGAAAATTACTGTTGATCCGGGAACCCAGTCCGGAAAGATCTTAAGATTGGCAGGAAAAGGACTTCCAAGCATCGACAGCTATGGTAAGGGAGACATGTTTATCCACATTAATGTCTGGACACCGCAGAAGCTTACTAAAGAGCAGAAAGACTTCTTTGAAAAGCAGATGTCCAGCGGAGAAATGGTAGCAGAACCATCCGGAAAGGAAAAAACTTTTTTTGATAAAGTAAAAGATTTATTCAACTAATATAGAAAAAGAGACTTTTTACAAGTCTCTTTTTTTGTTTAAAGTTCAAAGTTTTATATTCAAGGTTTAAATTTATCTTTAAGGCCGATTATAAAAAATCCTGCACTCTTTCGGGTACAGGATTTTTCTGGTTATTTAATTCTAATTCTGTTTATTTTTTTGCCACTAAAGAATAGATTCCTTTTCCTAAAGTAAATACGGCAACCGCTATCAGTCCGCCTGCAATACCAAGCGTAAGCTCTTTCAAAACATCCGGCCATGTTGGAAGTACACCATGAAAGAATTCAATTCTATGCAGAAAAATTCCACCTGCAACCATTATTAAAGCAATTGTTCCTACCACTCCTAATATTTTAATAACAATAGGTAAAGCCTTCACTAAAAGATGGCCAAGCTTTCCGAAAAAACCTTTATCATGACTTTTCTTTATTAATTTAAATCCTGCATCATCCATTCTTACGATCAAAGCTACAATTCCATAAACTCCAACAGTAGCGATAAATGCAACCAAGCTCGTTACTAAAATCTGCGTAATAAAAGGATGACTTTCTTCCAATACGGTTCCTAAAGCAATAATAACGATCTCGATTGATAAAATAAAATCAGTTGTAATTGCCGATTTCACTTTCTCTTTTTCAATTTCTTCAGAACTTTTTTCGTCTTCTTCAATTTCCTCTATAACTTCATGCCCCTTTTTGTCACGGTGAAAAAGAAATTCTATTACTTTTTCAACGCCTTCAAAAGCCAGATAAAATCCTCCAAGGATCAACACATAATTAATAGCCGGAGCATACAGCCAATTAAGTAAAAAGACGATAGGCAGAATGATCAGTTTATTGATAAAAGAACCTTTTGTAATTGCCCACAGAACCGGAAGTTCTCTGGAAGAAAGAAAACCGGTGGCCTTTTCGGCATTTACAGCAAGGTCATCTCCTAAAATTCCTGCAGTTTTTTGGGTAGCAATCTTACTGGTAACCGCTACATCATCCATCAATGCTGCAATATCATCCAAAATTGCAAAAAAGCCTGATGCCATATTTTAATTTTTTTTTAATCTTTGTTAAGTCCAGCAAAAATAAATATTTAATTCCGTTTTTAGATTCATTATCTGACAATAATTTTGAAATTTATAAGAGTCGCTAAGCAATCCTTCCATTTCAATATTTTATATCTTTGTTTAAAACCTTTTCAATGGATCAGAACTGGGAAACCCAACTACAGAGGATATGGCTGCAATTTGGAAAAATAAGCAGTGAAGACTTTAATCAGCAAATTAAAAATCATGTAGAATTACTAACCGAAAAGGATTCCCGAGCTATTGGCGATTTTGAAAGGGCCTGTGCTTTTGATTCCACAGGGTATGAAATGGAAGCGGAACCTTTGTACAGATCTGCATTGGAAAATGGATTAACCGGTTTGCGCAGAAGAAGAGCAAGGATTCAGCTGGCAAGTACCTTGAGAAATAATGGCAAAATAGAAGAAAGCATCCAAATTTTAAGGGAAGAAAAAGCCCATTATTCTGATGAACTGAATGATGCGGTAGATTCTTTTTTAGCATTGTCCCTTTCTTCGGCCGGAAAACAGAAGGAAGCTTTATCCTTAGCATTGAAAGCAATATCAAAACATTTACCCAGATACGGTCATTCTTTAAACCGCTATGCTGAAAACCTTTAGTACTCCGGAAACTGACCAAAACAGGCTTACTTTTAACCATTTTTAAAACCTGATGCTATGCGACCTCAATTTCATATTTTAGCTTTGAGATATTTGTTTTTCTTTTTCAGTACAGCTTGTTCTATAAAGGCTCAGAATCAAACTAATCTCAACAGTCTTAATCAGGAAAAGAAAAGGGAAGAAATAGATGCCATTATACAAGCATTTGCAGGCATTAATAAATTTAACGGAACCGCTTTCGTTCATTATCAGAATAAAGATATTTTCGAAAAATCATACGGCTGGCAAGATGCAGAAAAGAAAATACCCAATCAGAATAAAAGTGTGTATCAGATTGCTTCTTTAACCAAATCTTTTACGGCCCTGGTTATTGTAAAGCTCAATGAAGAAGGAAAACTCACTTTCAAAGATCCCATCTCCAAATTTATTCCTGATTATCCAAGAGGAAATGAGATTACCATAGAGCATCTGCTTACCCATACTTCAGGGATTTATGAAATACTGCGCAATAAAGAGTTTTTCAATATGCTCGCTACCGGAAAATCTATAACTAAAGATCAGGAACTTTCATTTTTTAAAAATGAACCACTGGATTTTGAGCCGGGCTCTCAATTTTCGTATAGCAATTCAGGGTATATTGTATTAGGAATGATTATTGAAAAAGTAACGGGTCTCTCTTATGAAAACGCAGTAAGAAAAAACATCTTAGAACCTTTGAAGATGACTCATACAGGCTTTGATTATTCAGCTCTGAAAAGTCCGTATAAAACGGTTCCTTATTCTTATATTTCAAAGACAAAACAGGAAAGAACCCAGGTGTGGAATTCTACATTAACAGGTCCTGCCGGACAAATCTACAGTACCGTTGAAGATTTATACCGTTACTATATGGGCCTTAGGGATTATAAAATTGTTTCCAAAGAAGCATTTAAAAAAGCGACTACGCCCTATTTGAGCGGTTACGGATATGGCTGGTTCATTGATGATCTGTATGGCAAAAAACTTATTAACCATGGTGGAAATATAGAAGGATCTACAAGTTATTTTGCGATGCTTCCGGAAGACGACCTTTGCATTATCCTTCTGAACAATATCACGAGCAAAAAACTTGAAAAAGCCGGGAATACTATTTTAGCAGCCCTTTTAGGACAGTCTTATATGCTTCCTCAAACCAAAAAAGAAATAATGCTTAGCGCTGATGTACTTAAAAAATACGCAGGAGACTATCAGCTTTCCGATGAGAATATACTTCATATTTTATACAGCAACGGACAGCTTTTTATCCGGAGCAATAATGATCCCGAAATAAAAATGTTTCCGGAAAAAGAGGACGCGTTTTTCCTTCAGGATGATGACACCGAGATTTCTTTTATGTTCAAAAACGGAGAAAAAGGGGTTATTACCATTAAAAAAGGCCTTTCATCCAAAACTGCAGAAAAGCTGTAATTGCCATCATAGACAGCTTCATTATTACCTGGATTTTTTGTAAATTTAATTAATGAAAAAACTCATTCTCAGATATCATTTTTTCGTCATGGGATGCATGGGATTTCTCCTGCAGTCCTGTAATACAAAATTCAAAGTCTGGGTAGGACCCAACGGCCAGCAGAAAATCTACAATCTGAAATATGGAGACCATAAAAGACAGAAAATGGACGTCTTTCTCCCAAAGGATTATGCCGGAGACTCCCCTGTGGTTCTTATGGTTCATGGCGGTGCCTGGACATTGGGTAAAAAGGAGCATATGATTCAGATTCAGAAAATGCTTTTTCAAAACAGAATTCCGAGCATCAATATGAATTACAGGTTGGTTTCTGCCAAGAAAAAAATAACGTATAAACAACAGCTTGAAGATATTGGTCTTGCTATTGAAAAGTTCAATTCTCTGGCCGGAAAGGCCGAGCTTCAACCAAACAACTATATTCTTCTCGGTGAAAGTGCCGGTGGACATCTGGCATTGCTTTACGGATATAGGCACCCTGAACAGATAAAAAAAATTATCTCTCTAAGCGGCCCCACGGATTTTTTCAGTCAGGAATATCTTAAATCATTTTACTCAAAATACACCTCTCCTACTTTTCAAAAGGTGGTAGGAACCAAATTTGACCGTAAAAATATTTCTGAAGATTTTAAGGAAGCCAGCCCCATTGCCAATATAACGAATATTCCTACACTCCTGTTCCAGGGAAACAATGATTTTTTGGTCAACCAGCATCAGGGAATTGCTATGGATTCTGCACTTACCCATATGAATATTCCTCATAAGTTTATTTTTATGAAGGGAGCCGGACATGTACCAAGACTTTTCAGTAAAAGAAAAAGAGACCGTATTATCTATCCGAATATTCTGGAATGGATCAGGAAATAGAAGTTGATAATTTTTCTATTAAACATAAGGATAAAGAATCCACTGTTTATTTTAAAGCAATATCTATTTTATTGGGGAAAAGCTCTTTTATACGCAATAAAAAAGCCATCTCCATGAGACGGCTGTATATAATTGATACGTTATTTCTTATTCAGAATCGTTGTTTTCATATTTGGAAAAGTCATCCTTTTTTCCAAAAACAAACTTAATAATCACCGGAAGCGTTGTTACCAAAACAATGACGATAATGATATATTCCAGTTTTTCTTTTAGGTTGATCCCAAACTGTTCCATGAAAAGTTTGTCAAGATAATGCCCTGCAAAGATCAGAATAAATGACCATAAAACAGCACCGATAATGTTATCTCTTAAAAACTCTTTTTTGTCCATCTTCACAATTCCTGCTACAATAGGTGTAAATGTTCTTACAACAGGTAAGAATCTCGCCATGATTACGGCTAATGCACCATGTTTTTCGAAGAAATCGTGTGCCTGGTAAAGGTATTTCTTTTTGAAAAGCATTGAATCCGGTCTTTTGTACAAAGCTGGACCAGCTTTTCTTCCAAAGTAATATCCTACTTCGTTTCCGATAATTGCTGCCAGAGCAACTCCTGAAGCCAGCAATGTGGTATCTAAGAAATCACTTCCTGTAGATCCGAAAGTCTCTTTGATGATTTCAACGGCATAAATTCCCGAAACGAAAAGTAATGAATCTCCGGGTAGAAAAAATCCTACAAAAAGACCTGTTTCAGCAAAAACAATAAACAAAATCAGCCAAAACCCTCCCATTTTTATATAAAATTCAGGGTTTAATAAATCCTTCCAGCTATTGAAATCTTCCATAAATATCGATGAACAACAAAAGTAAGTTTAAAATGTCTGAAACAAAAATTAATTATAAGATTTTAACTAAAAAACAACATATTTCTACAATTCAAGATCATCATCGGAAACCGCCGTCCCATCGGCCATTAAGAAGGCTTTCAGGAAAGGTGTGATATTGCCGTTCATCACCCCATCCACATCGGAAGTCTCGTGGCCGGAACGTACATCTTTTACCAGCTTATAGGGATGCATGACGTAGTTTCTGATCTGGCTTCCCCATTCGATCTTCATTTTGTTGGCTTCAATCTCATTTCTGGCCTTCATACGTTCTTCCAGTTCCATTTCATATAGTCTTGAACGAAGGAGCTGCATGGCTTTTTCTTTATTCTGAAGCTGAGAACGGGATTCGGAGTTTTCAATGATAATTCCAGTAGGTGCGTGGCGAAGACGAACAGCCGTTTCTACCTTGTTTACGTTCTGTCCTCCTGCTCCTGAAGACCTCATTGTTTCAAAAGAGATATCTGCAGGATTGATATTGATCTCTATGGTATCATCCACCAAAGGATATACATATACGGAAACAAAACTTGTATGGCGCTTTGCATTACTGTCAAAAGGGGAAATTCTTACTAAACGGTGTACTCCATTTTCTCCTCTTAAATATCCAAAAGCAAATTCTCCTTCAATTTCAAGGGTAACAGTTTTCACACCTGCTACATCACCTTCCTGAAAGTTCAGCTCGCGAATTTTGTAGCCCTGCTTATCTGCCCACATCGTATACATTCTCATCAGCATAGATGCCCAGTCGCAACTTTCTGTTCCGCCTGCTCCTGCGGTGATCTGAAGAACTGCAGAAAGCTCATCCCCTTCATTGGAAAGCATGTTTTTGAATTCAAGATCTTCAATTTTTTCCACCAACTGCGGAAAGGTTTCATCCAGTTCTTTTTCAGAATCCGGATCTTCTTTTGCAAAATCAGCTAAAACCTGAAGATCTTCAAACTGTGTCTGAATTTCATCATAGCTTTCCACCCATTTTTTCTTGGAACGGAGCTGCTTTAGAAATGCTTCAGCAGTTTTCGGATTGTCCCAAAATTCAGGGGCTGCTGTTTTTTCATCATCATTGGCAATTTCAATCTTCTTTTTTTCAATCTGAAGGTATCTGTGTAAGTCTTCAATTCTGGATTGAATCTCTTTTATCTGGTCGTTATTAATCACGAATGTTTCTTTTTTGCAAAAATAAGGAATTCTTTTAGAGTGGAGAGGTACAGGTTCTTAGTTTTCGGGATTCGGGAGAAACTGTTCCTCTATAATTTCAGCTTCAAAACTTCTTCTACGGTATTTCTTCATTATTAATAATTTCATAGCCCACCCTGGGTTCAAAATCAAGGTCATCACTTTTAAAACAATACTGTATCCTCTGAAGCCCGTTAAATCTCATTTTAACAAGTTCATGTGTTTTTCTCCCACCCCATTTTCTGTGAATCGGCAATTACTTCGGTTAGGCTTCCGAAAAAGACAAAACCGGCATTTCTCGTTGAAACTCCCAGTGGGACGGCATTCCGTTCCAATAATGACCGCAGATTTTTAAGGATATTGCTCCTGTATATAGCTGTCCACGGCCCGGTAAATCCCGGATCAATCATGATGATATCTCTTTTTCTTTAGAAGGCGTGCAGTTCCCAGATGCTGTTCATAAGAAATGAGCAGTGAGTGATGAATACTTGTTGAAAAACATTAAACCTTGCACGACTTACCCTTTATCGCCTCCGTCATTATGCTGAAATCCGATGGCTCTTTGCGGTTCCTCAACAACCCTATAGGTTTCCAGTTCGGTCTTCAATGCCTGAATCCTGAATTTAAAATCATCAAAATTATTGATAATAGCATCAGCTAGGAATCGGGCAACCTGATCAAGATATTCTTCGGTAAGTTTTGAGCCTGCATCTCTTAAAGCTCCGTTTAAAAGGTTCTGATCAATCTTCAGCTTTTCATTTCGGGTTTTTTGGTAAAGGTTTTTAATTCGTTTTTTTAAGCTTTGGGTAAAGTCGATCAGCATCGTGTTGCTGAAGGCTTTCATCTTTGAAGATATTTCGTGCCAGAAAGGGATCTTATCGGCTTTGTTGTTTTTAAGTATTTTATAAAGTAAAGAATCTTCTTCCAATCCTCTTGTCATGGCGTATAAAATAATTTCTGACCGCTCGGAAGCATTGGGAGGAAAAACAGGGATCATTACATCAAATCTTCCGGGGGCAAGAATTTCTTCGTCGATCTCTGAAACGGAATTGGCAGAACCTACCATCAGAACGCCTTCTTTTTCAAATTTTCCTATATAGTGAAGAACAAGCTCCTGAACCTCGAGATTACAGGAAGCAACGTTTGTTTCTGCTCTTCTCTGCATCATGATTTCATCAAAATCATCCATGAAAAGGAGTAATTTATTTTCCTTCATCATATTCACCAGAAAATCACTGAAAGTAATTTCATTTCCGTCAATCAGTGATGTTCCCAGATAATGTTTTTTAACTTCCTTAAACTTGTAGCCAATGATTTCTGCAATCTTATTGGCCCAGAATATTTTTCCGCTGCCCGGCGGACCGTACAGGATAATTCCTGCAGGTTTGTTGATTCCCCAGTCCTTTATCTGCTGTGGATTCAGGAATGGTTCCAGAACGGTGGATGTATAAAAGAAAAGATCTCTGTATCCTATAAAATCTCTTTGCTGAAGACTGGTTTTATGTCCGAAATAATCATAAACGAACTGATAATTCCCTCCCAGCTTGTTGTCTATTCCGTAGCTAGAGATGGAGGATTTGAAAAAGCCGTTATCAAAAATATTGAGATCATGATCTTTAATCACCTTCTCCACTTTATCTTTAGGCTGGTTAATAACTTCTGCAATCTGATCCAGTGTTTTATTTTTATCCAGATCTTTTTCGTATAATCTTAAAAAGTCTACATTTTCGCGGGCAAATTTTTCAA
Organism: Chryseobacterium culicis; assembly: GCF_900108365.1. GTDB lineage: Bacteria > Bacteroidota > Bacteroidia > Flavobacteriales > Weeksellaceae > Chryseobacterium > Chryseobacterium culicis. The sequence continues at coordinate 75,352 of NZ_FNWQ01000004.1, forward strand.
AATCTTCCTTTACCTCAAAATTGGTACTGACACAGTCTACCAGTTCTAGATCAAAATCCTGGATAAACTGCTTTATGGCTTCTGCAGAAACATGTAATTCTTCTGCCAGTTCTATTAGCTTCATAACTGTTGATTAATTCTATCAAATTTAATGTATTTGTACATAAATTAATATTGATTTATGATAAATCTGTAACATTATCTAATTTATATAGACTACTACTATGTAAAACAAATTACATGGAAAAGATTTTATCAGTAAAAAATTTGACAAAGAAATTCAAAAGAGTTGTAGTCAACAATATTTCTTTTGATGTTGAAAAGGGAAATGTTTACGGCCTACTTGGCCCCAACGGAAGCGGGAAATCCACTACTTTCGGGATGCTGCTATCAACCATCAATCCTACGAGCGGAGACTGGTTCTGGTTTGGTAAAAAAGGAACTGATCCGGACACACTAAAAAAGATCGGAGCCATTATCGAACAGCCCAATTTTTATCCTTATCTGAGTGCAGAAACCAATCTTAAGATTGTTGCGGAAATTAAAAATGCTCCCTATTCAAGAATTGATGAAGTTCTGAAAACGGTTAATCTGTACGAAAGAAGAAAAGATACCTTCAAAACCTTTTCCTTAGGGATGAAACAGCGTCTTGCCATTGCTTCTGCGATGCTGAACAATCCTGAAGTGATGATATTAGATGAGCCAACTAACGGATTAGACCCTGAAGGAATTATTCAGATCAGAGAAATCATCAGCGACATCGCAAGGCAGGGAATCACGATTATCATTGCCAGCCATCTTCTGGATGAAATTGAAAAAATATGCAGCCATGTTATTGTTCTAAAGGAAGGAAATTCCATTTACTGCGGAAGAGTGGATGAAATGACTTCCAACAATGGGTATTTTGAACTGAAAGCGGATAATAACACCTTACTGCTAAATGCTTTGAACGAACTGCAATGGTTCTCATCCATCAATCAGGAAGGAGATCTAATCAAAGCACAGATCCGTGATGACGCATCTATTTCTGCTTCGGCAATGAATCAGAAACTAGCAGAGAAAGGGATTTATCTGTCCCATTTGACCAAGAAAAAAATGTCTCTTGAATCTCAATTCCTTGAACTTGTAAAAAGCACCCATTAATCATGATAAAATTATTAAAACTTGAATACTACAAAAACCTGAACTACAAGCCATTTAAGGTTTTCACCATACTTTATTTTGCCATTCTTATTGCTTTACTTTTTATTGGATTGGTTGACTTTGATGTTTTTGGAGGAACCATTAATTTAAAAGAACAGGGCATTTATAATTTCCCGGAAATCTGGAATTTCACTACATGGATTGTTGCAATTCTGAAGATCTTCCTGGGGCTTATTATTGTTTTTTCTATTTCACAGGAATTCAGCAACCGGATGTTCAAGCAGAATACGATTGATGGACTGAGCAGAAAAGAATTCATCACTTCAAAATTACTCACGATAAGTATTTTCACTATTGTTTCAACCGTAATTGTATTTGGGATTACCATTTTTCTTGGCTATCAATATTCCAACACAAAGGAATCTGCCAAAGTTTTTGCAGAGATTTTCTTCATTGGAAACTATTTTGTTAAGCTGTTCACTTTCTTCTGTTTCCTCATGTTTCTTTCTGTTTTGCTGAGAAAATCTGTTTTTGTATTTCTTGCGCTTTTTGTTTTCTGGATTGGGGAAGGAATTTTAGCGGCTGTTGAAGTATTTTTAAAAGTAAAAGGAATGCAGGGGCCTCAAAGAAATGATGTGCTTCAGAATGACTTTTTCGTCTCGCATCTGTTACCGCTGGAAAGCATGTCCAGCCTTATCCCTAATCCCATGATGAGATTAAATATGGCTAAAATGATGGGCGCAAAATATGAATTCCACTACCCTACAGAAAGTCTTGTTGCCTGTCTGGTGTGGTGCGCCGTTTTTATTTTCGGATCCTACTGGATTCTGAGAAAAAGAGATTGGTAGATGGAAATATTCAGAATTTAAAGATTTAAAAATTAAAATATGTAAAGATTTTTTAAGTGGTTCGTTTTCGGATCACTTTTTTTGGCTTAAAATTTTCATTCAGTAGTATCAAAACCAGCCATGAAAAAAATATACTACTTTCCCGGATTGATCAGTGCTGTGCTGATTCCTGTTTTATTCTGGTATTACGGAAGTCAGAGAGTTCATCCACCATATACCGTAATAGATCTGGGAATTCCAGCTAAAACACGGCCTAACATCCCCTTAGACAACACTTTTGAACCCTATAGAAACTGGAATTACAAAAAAATCACAGTTAAACCCAATACAGCACTTCAAAATCAAAGCTTTTATGTTTCAGAACTTAAAAAACTGCAGAAAAGAAACGAGAAACAATCGGGAATCGAATTTATAATCAATAATGAAAACAACTATCAGGATTTTATTGCTCTGATCGATGCTATGGCACTTTCCAAACAAGAAGCTTACGGCGTTGATCTGGAAAAAACGGGACATTTTTTTGCGGTTTACAGCTATGTCAATCCTAAGGTGCAATATCCTGAATACGAAAATTTATTTTATAATGATACTATAGATTGGGGATCAGCAGACACCGATAGCTATTATGGAAAAATATCAACAGCTTTTACAACGCTTCCAAAAGAGGACTATTTCTTTATATTCGGATTTCTTATATTTCTGAATATCTCCATGCTCAGTATCAAAGAAAGATTTCAGCTGAACTATTAATTCAAAATAAAAAGGCTGCCAAATGGCAGCCTTCCTTTCACATTACTTTTTATCTAACAACGGAAGATATTTTCCGTATCCTTTGCTTTCCATTTCGGCTTTTGGAATAAATTTCAGCGAAGCACTGTTGATACAGTAACGAAGTCCACCTTTATCCTCCGGTCCGTCTGTAAAGACATGTCCTAAATGGGCATCACCGGTTTTACTTCTTACTTCCACTCTTGTCATCCCGTGGGTACGGTCCATTTTTTCATCAATTAATCCTTTCGTAATAGGTTTTGAGAAACTTGGCCATCCACAGCCGGATTCAAATTTATCTGTAGAGACAAACAGCGGCTCTCCTGTTGTGATATCCACATAAATTCCTTCGCGGGTTTCATTCCAGTATTCATTCTGGAAAGGTCTTTCTGTACCGTTTTCCTGGGTAACATTATATTGCTCAGCGGTCAGTTTTTCTTTTAAAACTTTTTTATCCTGTTTCTGATAGGTTGGTTTTGGAAGCGGATTGGCTTTTTTAGCTAATTCAAAAAGCCCCGGTTCAATATGGCAGTATCCGCCAGGATTTTTATCCAAGTAATCCTGATGATAATCCTCCGCTCTGTAGAAGTTTTTCAATGGAATGGTTTCTACTAATAATGGTTTGCTATAATTTTTCGCCAGTTTCTGAACCTCATCTTTTACCAGCGCTTCATCGGTTTTATTGGTGAAATAGATTCCTGTTCTGTATTGGTTTCCTCTGTCATTTCCCTGCTGATCTTTACTGGTAGGATCAATGGTTTTAAAATACAGATCAATCAACAGCTTCAGATCTACCTGTTCAGGGTCATACTGTACTTTAACGGTTTCTGCAAAACCGGTGGTATGGCTTACTACTTCTTCATAAGTAGGATTTTGGGTATTTCCGTTGGCATAGCCCACTTCTGTTCCTACTACCCCGCGAATTTGTTGAAAAAAATGTTCTGTTCCCCAGAAACATCCACCTGCAAAATAAATCTCTCTAACGTTTTTGTTGTCCATAATTTTCTCATTTTCTTTTTTTACTTCCGCTGCATGAGGCTTATTCTTTTTAAAAAGCCCGGATCCCGCAGCAAATACTGCTATACCCAGAATGATTCCGAGTACAATGAATATATTTTTCATTTTTACTTTTTTATTCATTACTTATTATTTTGAACGATCATGAATCCAAATCCTAAAAGCATAAGATCTTTTAAAATAAAAAAATCCGTCACAGGCACTCCGTCTACGATTTTCCAAATTCCCGGCGTTGTAAACAAATAGCTTAATGTCACCAGAAAAGTTATTATCATACCTATCCCTGCATACTTTCTCAGTACAGCAAATTTCGCACTAAATATCAGGAGTAATGCAATGATAATTTCTATCGCTCCGATAAGATTTGACATTGCCTGGACGCTTATAATTTTATATACGAAAAAAGTCAGGAAATGGTTTTCCACCAAAGGTTTTATGGCTTCTGCTTCTGTGGGGGTAAATTTGAAGATACCGATCCACAGCAAAATAAGCGCTGCTCCGAAAAGGGAGATGTAATATCCGGTTCCGGATAATAGATTTTTAGATTTCTGTACTGTTCCGACCATGTTTTTAAGATTTTAATAAATACTTTATTGTTTTCAAAAGTATAGTCGGAGCTATTTGACAATCCTGACAGAAATTTTTCTAGAAATTTAATTTATCAATCATTTTATTTTTAAAGTCCTGAATTTCAGATTCATTTATTTCTGTTTTTTCTTCAGAAAATTTCTTTTTAAACACCTTATCCAGAAGTGCAAGTTTTTCATTGTACATCCTGCACCATTTGCAGATCATAAGATGCATGCTGAGCATCCTGTTTTCCTTGGGAGAAATGGATTGGGCATTCCTTTTTTCCATCAGCAAAGTAGCCTCACTGCATGGTAAAAATAATAGATGTAGTATTCTTCTTATCATTTCATTTATGATTTTGAAAACCAGTTGAACTCCAGACATTCTCTGAGCTGCATACGGCTTCTCTGCAAAATCTTCCAAAGATTAGTCGTAGAAACATTCAATTCCTGACTTACTTCCGGCGCTTTTTTTTCTTCTATATAATACATTTTAAGCAGGATCTTCCATTTAGCAGGCAGTTCCTCAATACATTCTTCCAATGTCTTGTTAAAATCTGCACTGTCTAAAAGCTCATCTTCTTCTCCGGATACATTCCAGTCATTCAAAACGTCATTATGTCTCCATGAACCTGTCTCATCAAAAAAATGGTCAAGTCTGATATTGCTTTCAGCTTTATATTTTTTCCTGTAAAAATCTGCCACTTTTCTGTTGAGAATAGCCATCAGCCAGGTTAGCGCCTGGCTTTTCCCTTCAAAAGAATCATAGGCTGAATAAGCAGCGAGAAAAACTTCCTGAACAACATCCTGTGCATCTTCCTTATTCGAAAGTATGTACAGCGCCCGTTTCAGGAGCGGTCCTGAATATTGTTCTATCCAGCTTTTCAGCTGTTCATCTTTTGTCATAGGAAGTTTTTTTGTCTTAATTCAGATCACAACGAAGGTAGTAAGTTAAACGGAAATTGCAAAATCAGATAGATTATTATTAATTATAACCATCTCAAACCTTACAGGTTTTGAAAACCTATAAGGTTTCATAAAAGAAATTAAAGAATGATCTGCCCTCCACTCCTCATTCAAAACATAGCATAAAATTATTACAAATCGCCTAAAAATCTTAAATTTGCATCTTATCAAAATTTGATATTAAAAAAAGCAAAAGCAATACTATGACATCACAACAGATACGTCAAAAATTTTTAGATTATTTTAAAAGTAAGGAGCACTTGATCGTTCCTTCAGCTCCTATTGTGCTGAAAGACGACCCTACCCTTATGTTTTCCAACTCCGGCATGACGCAGTTCAAGGATTTCTTCCTTGGCTACAAAACACCTACCGCCCCTAGAATTGCAGATACCCAAAAGTGTCTTAGAGTTTCGGGGAAGCACAATGATCTGGATGATGTAGGTAGAGATACTTACCACCACACCATGTTTGAAATGTTAGGAAACTGGTCTTTCGGGGATTACTTCAAAAAAGAGGCTATTGCTTTTGCCTGGGAATTACTGACCGAAGTATACGGAATTCCAAAAGAAAATTTATACGTAACAATTTTTGAAGGGGATGCTTCAGAAAATCTGGACAGAGACCAGGATGCATATGACTTCTGGAAGTCTCATATTTCAGAAGACAGAATCATCAACGGAAATAAAAAAGATAACTTCTGGGAAATGGGTGAAAGCGGACCGTGCGGACCGTGTTCAGAAATACATATTGACCTGAGAACTCCTGAAGAAAAAGCGGCAGTTCCTGGAATTTCCCTCGTGAATCAGGATCACCCACAGGTAGTGGAAGTATGGAATCTGGTTTTCATGGAGTTCAACAGAAAGGCAGATAAGTCTCTAGAAAAGCTTCCAGCTCAGCACGTAGATACGGGAATGGGCTTTGAGCGTCTTTGTATGGCGCTTCAAGGGAAGTCTTCCAACTATGATACCGATGTTTTCACGCCGCTTATTGCTAAAGTTGAGGAACTTTCCGGTAAAAAATACACCGGAATCTTAGAAGATGAAAAAGATATCGCGATCCGTGTTGTGGTAGACCACATCAGAGCGGTTTCTTTTGCTATTGCAGACGGACAGTTACCATCAAACGGAGGTGCCGGTTATGTAATCAGAAGAATTTTAAGAAGAGGAATTTCTTATTCTTACCGATTCCTGGATATGAAAGAACCTTTCCTTTATAAACTGGTGGGTGTTCTGCAGGAGCAAATGGGAGCTTTCTTCCCAGAGCTTGAAAAACAGGGAAAACTGGTAGCTGAAGTGATCAAAAGTGAAGAAGATTCATTCTTAAAAACAATTGAAAACGGTCTGATCAGAGTAGAAAAGCTAATCCAGCAGACTATGGCAGATCATAAGAAAGTATTACCAAGTGAAGAAGTTTTCGAGTTGTATGATACTTATGGTTTCCCTGATGATTTAACAAGAATTATTGCTGAAGAAAAAGGATTAACGATTGATGAAGCTGGTTTCAAGGCTGAAATGGAGAAACAGAAACTTCGTTCAAAGGCAGATTCTGCTCAGAAAGTATATGACTGGGTTACTTTAGAAGAAAGAGATGAAAACTTTGTAGGATACGACCAGATTGAATCTGAAACCTATATTACAAGATACAGAAAAGTAGAAAATAAAGACGGAGAATTCTATCAGGTGGTATTAAGCAGCTCTCCTTTCTACCCTGAAGGAGGTGGACAGGTTGGTGACAAAGGGGTTCTTGAAAATGCTGTAGAAAGCTTCGAAGTACTGGAAACTAAAAAAGAAAACGGATTGATTATTTCATTGATCAACGGCCTTCCAAAAGATGCAGGCGCTGTTTTCTATGCTAAAGTAAATGCTTCCGAGAGAAAAAATTCCCAGGCTAACCACTCTGTAACTCACCTTCTGCATGAGGCTTTAAGAGATGTTTTAGGAACTCACGTAGAACAGAAAGGTTCTTATGTAGGTCCGGATTATCTTCGTTTCGACTTTTCTCATTTCAACAAAATGACAGAGGAAGAACTGGCATTAATTGAAGAAAAAGTAAATAAAAAGATCAAAGAAAGTATTGCTTTACAGGAATTCAGAAATATTCCAATCCAGGAAGCTCTGGAAAAAGGAGCGATGGCTTTGTTTGGTGAAAAATATGGTGACAGTGTAAGAATGATCCAGTTCGGAAGTTCAAAAGAACTTTGCGGAGGAACTCACGTAAAAAATACCAGCGAAATCGGTCATTTCAAGATCACTTCTGAAGGTTCTGCTGCTGCAGGAATCAGAAGAATTGAGGCTATTTCAGGAGACAAATCTGAGGAGTATTTCAACAATCTTGAAAAGCAGATCACTGAACTTTCTCAACTACTCAAGTCTAAAGATGTGGTAAGATCTATCGAAAAGCTTATCGAAGAAAATACATCATTGAAGGCTGAAGTAGACGCTCTTAAAAAGGAAAAGGCAAAAGGAGAAATCGGAGAATGGAAGACGGCTTATGAGCAGAAAGGCAACAAGCAGCTTCTTGTAAAGAAAACCTCTCTGGATGCAGGTTCTGTGAAAGATATTGTATTCCAGCTGAAGAGAGAAATTCCAACTTCGGTAACGATTATTCTTTCTGATGCGGACGGAAAACCAATGATTACCGTTGGAGTTTCTGATGATCTTGCTGCAGAATATCAGGCCGGAGCTATCGTAAAAGATCTCGCTAAAGAAATCCAAGGCGGTGGTGGTGGAAATCCAGGCTTTGCAACAGCAGGTGGTAAAAACCTTGAAGGTTTAGAAAACGCTTACCAAAAAGCTTTGACTCTCTAAAATAGAAACATCTATTATAAATTTTAGCCCCGGCTGTCTCGATTACGAGACAGCCGGGGCTTGTTTTTGCTGTATGTCATAGTTTTTTTAACGCAAAGTCTTCCTTTATAATACCTCATATTAAAAAGAGCAAAGAAAGGAATCAACTTTTGCGTTTAATCCTTATTGCGAACGTTTTCATCAAAGTCGCTTTATTTATATCCGTTCTAATTATTGACTTTATCTTAACAAATCATCACATAATCTTAAACTATTTGTTTTGTCCTCGTAAAACTTAGTTAACAATAGACCTTTAGTTTTGCCATAATCGAAATTCAAAAAAATATAATTATGAAAATTAACCAGACTATTGGAGCTCTGTTCCTTGCAGCCCTTGTTTTTCAGGGTTGTAATGATGACAATAACGGGGATTCCAATACCCCTGTCAATGACAAAATCAAGATTGAGAATTTTTCTAAAGAATCGGCTTTCGTTTTTGGAATGCCAGGTTTTGAAAATTTAAATATTACGACCCTTATTTCCAGTTCAGATGTTCTTCCGGGATCGCCCGATTTCGTTTTCGGGGGTCAGCCGGACGGAATGGGGATTATGAAAGATCCTAACTCAGACGGGTATCTGATGATCACCAACCACGAGATCAAACAATCGGTATCCAGAGTGTATTTAGATAAAACTTTTAAGCCTGTAAAAGGAGAATATATCTTAAACGGAACCGGAGGAATGACAAGACTGTGTTCTGCAACTTTGGCTACTCCGGAAATCCATGGCTTCAGTGCATTTCTTACTGCCGGAGAATCAGGGGAAGAAAGTATGGTTCATGCTCTTAATCCGCTGGCGCCAGCCTCTCAGGCATCCGATAAAACGAGAGTAAAGCCAGCTTTAGGAAAGGCTTCTATGGAAAACGCTGTTCCGCTTCCTAAAGATGTTTCTAACGGAAAATCTTATATCATTATTGGCGAAGACCAGTCTTATTCTTCTTCCCACCAGTCTGCGGGACAGCTGATCATGTACGTAGCCGATACACAGGGAGATCTTGATAACGGTAAGTTATATTCTTTAAAAAGAACCAACAACAATTATACTGAAACGGATATGACGAAAGGAAGCAGCTACGATGTAGAATTCGTAGAAATTCCGAACGCTAAAAATCTTACAGGAGCTCAGATCAACCAAAAAAATATTGATAATAACGCCATCCGCTTTTCAAGAGTGGAAGATGTAGATTACAGAAAAGGTTCAGGAAAAGGAAGAGAAATCTACTTTACCGCTACCGGAGAATCTTCTGACGGTGTGAATCCAAAAGCCGGATTAACAATGTGGGGAAGAGTATACAAACTTGTTCTGAACGCCAATAATATGCTGACAGGAAAACTGGAAGTGGTAGCTGAAGGAGATTCTAATCCAGGAAACAATCTTATCAACCCTGATAACTTATGTGTAACTGAAAACTACGTATACATTCAGGAAGACGGTGATTCCTATTATAAAAATGCCAAGCATGATTCTTACATCTGGCAGCTGAATATTGCCACAAAACAGTACAAACCATGGTTAAACATGAAACATAACAGAAATGATTCTGCATGGCAGACGGCTTACAACCAATCCGGAGATCTTCAGAAATTCGGTTCATGGGAATTCGGGGCAATGGTTGATATCTCAGACATCATTGGAATTCCTAATACATTTGCTGTGAATATTCATTCTCACACATGGCAGCTTGATAAATTCAAAAACCCTGACGGTTCCGGCATCAACACCAATAAAGAAGGTGGGCAGACCGTCATTATCAGAAACGTAGAAAAATAGTTTTAATTCCTTCATATCAAATTAAAGTATCAATAGAAAATATCTGTTGATACTTTTTCATACCTATGAATAAGCTTTCAAAATACCCGATACTCCTTTTCCTGTACTGTGCAGCAGCGCTTTTCACACTCTACTACTGTAAAAACGATAAACAGCAGCCCGTGTACGAAGATCTTGGTTCTGTAAAAAACAGAATTATCAAAACCAATACTGATTTTGAAAAAAAAATCCATGAACTGAAAACACTGGTTTCTAAAAATACTGATGAAAAACTACTTCAGAAAAAATTTCAGGACATCAGAAAAACCTATAAAAAAATGGAATGGGCTGTAGAATATTTCCTGCCCCACTCCGCAAGGTTGATCAACGGGCCGGCGCTTCCCGAAATAGAAATGGATGAGCATACAGAAATAGAGCCCGAAGGACTTCAGGTCTTAGAAGAAATGCTCTACCCTTACGATAAAGATAATAAAGAGGAAGTGATCAGAATGCTCAGTAAACTTATCAATAAAAGTAACACCATAAAAACTAATTTTCAGGTTATCACCATCAGTAAAGATCAGGTTTTTGATGCCTTGAGGCAGGAAGCTTTCAGAATTTCCAGCCTGGGAATTTCAGGTTTTGACACTCCGGTTTCGGGAACCTTTTTGCAGGAAATGCCTTTTTCCCTGGAAGGAATAAAAGAAACTCTGCAACAAATCTCCACTCGCCGGTCAAAAGATAAAGCTTTAAAAAATATTGTTGCAGAAATCAATTCTGCCACTGAAGTTCTGAAGAAAAACACAGACAAAAATACATTTGATTACGTCAATTTTATTCCGGATCATCTGAATAAGATCACGGCAATGATGCTGGATTTTAAGAAACAGGAAAAGATTCCGGATGTAGACGTAACGACTGCCTTACACAAAAATGCAGCAACTTTTTTCAGTAAAAATGCTTTTAATCCCAACGCCTTCACTCCCGGAAAAGAATATTCATATTCGGAAGAAAAGGCAGCATTAGGACATCAGCTTTTTAATGACAATCTTCTATCTGACAACAATAACCGAAGCTGTGCAACCTGTCATATTCCCGAAAAAGCTTTTACGGACGGACTTGCCAAAGCCATATCTCTTAAAAATTCTGAACTGGCAAGAAATACACCTTCACTCAACTATGCAGGTTATCAGCACGGTCAGTTTTGGGATATGAGAAAAGACGATCTGGAGGGGCAAAGCTCAGATGTCATTTCCAATAAAGAAGAAATGCATGGTGACCTGAATGTGATTCTTAACAAAATCAATCAGGATAAAAATTATCAGGCTGCATTCAAAAAAATTTATCATTCTCAAAAAACTGAGGTGTGGCAGCTGCAAAATGTACTGGCAAGCTATATCCGTTCTCTTGCAAAATTCAATTCAGGTTTTGACGAATATATGAGGGGAAATAAAGCGGCAATGACGGAAAGTCAAAAGCGCGGTTTTAATCTTTTTGTCGGGAAAGCGCAGTGTGCAATCTGCCACTTCATTCCTCTGTTCAACGGTACCGTTCCTCCTGATTTCAAAAAAACTGAGCAGGAAATATTGGGTGTGGCTACAAACGCAGATAACAAAATGTTTGACCATGATCCGGGAAGAGGAAAGTTTCATGAAACGGTTGCTTCGTTACAGCACTCCTTCAAAACTCCTACTCTCCGAAACATTCACAAAACCGCACCATATATGCACAATGGAGGATACAAAACATTGAAGGAAGTGATGAATTTCTACAACAAAGGCGGAGGAAAAGCTTTTGGATTTAAAGTAGAAAACCAGACCCTTTCTGACGCGCCTTTACAGCTTACCGATAAGGAAACAGATGATATTATTGATTTTATGAAAGCCCTGAATGATCAGTAATTCATTTTAAAACAAAAATTAAAACTCCTGAAAATAATTTATCCGGGAGTTTTTTTATTGGAAATTTACCGGAAAAACAGAAAGACTATCTAAGTGAATTGCCTATCGGTTTTTATGGACAGAACATCCATGAAAATATTAGATTAAATCAATGTTATACTGTGTTAAAAACTTTTTTACAACAATAAATATTATTAATTTTGACCTAGTTTTTTTACATGAAAAGGGTATTACTGTTATTATTTTTTCTGCTCAGTTTTTTGGGGTATTCACAATTAAAAATTAAAGTTGTGGATGACGCCAGTCAAAAACCTGTTTTCAACGCGAAAATATCATGCGGCAATGCAATTATTGGTTATACGGATCAGCAGGGTATTCTTGAATTCGAAACCGGCTGCAAAGACATTGATATTGATGCCGATTCTTACCAGAAAGAAAACATTAATGTGGAAAGCAGTATGGAAGTTTCCCTGATCAGAAAATCCTCAAAAACTACCGATATTGAAACGGTAGTGATTGAAGATAAAAGTGATCCAAGAGCTCTGGAAATTCTGAGAAAAGTAAATAAACTCTTCAAAGAAAACTCACCGAAAAGCTTAGGGTCATATTCTTATAAATCTTACGAAAAAATATCTCTGGATATTGATGAAGACAGCCTTTCCCAGTTTAATCAGTATTTCAATGATCTTAATATCTTCAAGAAAAAAAGAGAAAAAGACTCGCTGAATAACATTAACGCCAGAAAAATATTTTCAAAAAGCAAACTTTTTCTTTGGGAGAGAGCGCAAGAATTTTTATACTCCAAAAAATATGGGGAAAAGATCAATATTCTGGACAACAGAATCTCCGGCCTGAAGCAGCCTATCTATGAGATGATCGCTCTTCAGCAGAGTAACAGGGATGTTGTGCCGGAACAGATAAAACCGGAAAACAGAGGACTGTACAGATTCTTCCTTTCAGACACTGTCACCCTTGACGGGAGAAAAAACTTCGTTATCCGTTTCCGTGAAGTGAATTATAAAAAACCGGACAGAAAAAGAAAGTACAACGGTGCCATTTATATAGATACCGAAACTTACGGACTCAAAAAAATTGAGAATTTCAGTAAAAATAAAAATGACGGAATTATCACCAGTACCTGGGTATTTTATCATAACAAATGGTTCCTTGCCCACGAAAAAGCCAAGCTTAAAATGGGTAAAATGGCTATGGATGATAAAGCCCATCCAGACGATAAGAAAGACAAAAGAAGCTTTGGCACTTATGCTTTTCTGACCTCAAAATATTTTGATTTTGAAGCTCCTATTGAAGAAAACGCAAAAGATTTCAAGGGCTATACTTTCTCCGTAAAAAATATTGACGGCCATTCTCTGGATCAGTACAGAACAGATCCTCTTACCGAAAGGGAACAAAATACCTATAAAACCATCGACAGTTTAGGTAAAAAATATAAAATTGATACCAAAGCCCAGATTTTATCGGGATTACTGAACGGACAGATCCGGGTAGGTTCTGTAGATTTTGCAGTAGATGAAATTGTCAATTATAACTCCTACGAAGGGTTCAGATTAGGTCTAAAAGCCAAGCTCAATGAAAACTTCAACCCTTATTTTTCACCGGACTACTATTTTGCGTATGGGGTAAAAGACAGAAAATGGAAGTACGGAATGGGGCTGGATATGAAGACCACCCTGGAGAAAAACTCATTTTTCAGATTTGAGGTGTATGATGATGTGACGGCCTCAGGAGAATTCAACCGAAAGCTCTGGAATTTCAAGATGAGAATGATGAATTTCGGGAATAATTTAAATAATGACCGGTACTTTCACTTCAGAGGAATGTCATTATCTTACCTGAACGATGTTACCAACGGACTTACCGTTGCCCTTGCCGTAAGAAGAAATACGGAAGAGGCTGAGTTCGATTATCAGTTCAGAGACCGGGGAACATCCTACCGAAATTTTAATACGCTTTTCACCCTAAAATATTCTCCTAATTCCACGAACATTATGACGCCGCAGGGGAAATCTCTGATTGATCAGAAATACCCTGAGCTCTATTTTAATTACGAGCAGAGTTACAAAATATTGCAGGGAGACTTTAATTATTCACGTTTTGATGCCCTTTTTGTTCATAATTTTAAAACCCCTATCGGGACTACAGGCTTCCGTCTGTATGGAGGTCTTGTTCTGGGCGGAGCTCCTATCTGGAAGAACTTTACGATGAACGGGCTGGCCTCTCCGGGCAAAGACTTTAATTTTAACCTTACTTCTTACCTTGGTTTTGCAACGCTGGAAGGAGGAAAATACTATAATGACAGATTCGTAGCATACTACTTTACACACAAACTTCCATGGTATTTAAAGAGTTTCGGACACAATATTTCCAGCTTTGATTTTGTTCTGAGAGGAACCATCGGAGATATGAAACATCCTGAATACCACCAGTTTAAATTCAGAAAGCTGGACCATCTTTATCAGGAAGTGGGTGTGGAATGGAATAATTTTCTTTCGAGCTATTTCAATCTTGGACTGTTCTACAGAGTAGGCTATTACGCAACACCACATTTCAAAGAAAATTTTGCCATCCAGTTTAAGCTTAAGTTTCTTGAGTTTTAATACTCCGGGAAGTACAAAATCTTTATTTTTGAATCAGAATTCAGAAATATTCAACGATAATATATAAAAAGAACATGCAGAAAATCGAAATCAAAGCAGAACAGTTTTTTGAATTATTAAAATTAAAAGACACTCCGATGTGGGAGATTTTCTCACAGATGATTGATGGAAATGAAAAGGAAATTATCTTTTTAGACCAGGAAGACAAAATTCTTTTTACTTATATTTTACCTTCTACACAGGAAAAACTGGAGGAGGACAGAAAAGAGTTTTCAAAACAGTTTTCAGAAAAATTAGCTCACTTTAACTAAGCGTTCTTATGAATAAAAATTATGTTTTTTCTCTGATTGGACTCTTCTTATTTGCCTTTTCAGGGGCTCAGAATTATAAAAAACCTTTGGTTTCTGCCATCAAGGAAGCAGATCTCCGTACCGATATGTATCAGCTTGCTGCAGATCAGTTTTGGGGACGTGAAGCCGGAACGCTGGATGAATTGAAAGTTTCCATGTGGCTGGCCGACAAAGCCAAAGAAGCAGGAATGAAACCCGCGGGAGACAACGGAACTTTTTTCCAGTTTTTTGATATGTACAGACATCAGGTCATTCCTCAAAGCAGCCTAAAAATTGGTGATACCAGCCTTAAGCTATGGAAAGATTTTCTGGTTGCGGAACCTGTAAATGCCGCTGTAGATGCTGAAATAGTATATGCCGGAAATGCAGAACCCGAAGACCTTGCCAAACTGAATATCAAAGGAAAAGTTCTTGCTGTAAATGCTTCTGACAAAAATATTTCAAAGGATATGACGCTTTTTGTAAGAAGATATCCGGGATTTGTAAGAAATAAATATTACAATAAAGCGGCTGAACTGGGGGCGAAAGCTCTTATTTTCATTACCGATGACATCTCTGAGCAAAGCTGGGTAGAAGTGCTGCCGCAAATGACAAGAGGAAGCTACGGTGTGGAAGGATTAAGAGAGAAAATTACCAATAATATTCCTGTTTTATGGATCAAAAGAGAGAATGCGGGCTGGGTAAAAAACAATCCCAAAGCTTCCCTGAACCTGATCACTGAAACATACAAATATCCATCCGTTAATATTATCGGGAAAATAGAAGGTACAGACCCTGTTCTTAAAAACGAATATGTTTTGCTGAGCGGGCATCAGGATCATGACGGTATCAGACATCCGGTAAAGAATGACACCATCTACAACGGTGCTGATGACAATGCAAGTACCTGTGTTGCCATGCTGGCAATGGCCAGAGCTTATAAAAAACAGCCGGGAAAAAGAAGTATTTTATTTGTTTTTCATGGAGCTGAAGAAAGAGGATTACTGGGTTCAAGATGGCATGCTGCCCACCCTGTTGTTCCTAAAGAAAACATTGTGGCTGTTCTGAACGGTGATATGATCGGGAGAAATGACAACAATGAAGCCGCTTTATTAGGAGGAAACGCTCCTCATAAAAATTCTGAAGAGCTTGTAAAAATGGCTGAAGATGCGAATAACGAAAGTACAAAATTCAAATACCTGAAAGATTGGGATTCTCCAAGCCATGCAGAGTATTTCTACTTCAGAAGTGATCATCTTCCGTATGCTAAAATCGGAATTCCTGCGGTATTCTTCACCAGTGTGCTGCATGACCAGTATCATACACCGCAGGATGAATCTGAAAACATCAATTATAAAAAGCTGTACAAAATGACTGAATGGATGTACAGAACATCCTGGAAAGTAGCCAACGAAACTGAACGTCCGAAAGTAATTTCGAATTTTTCGCTTGAAAGATAGTTATATGGGAAAAGAATTGAACCATTAAGATCAATTCAGGGTTTAAGGAAATTTAAGATTCAAATTAATTTGAGTGAAGCAGCTTGCTTACTCAATATCGGACGATATTATTCTTCACTATTCTTAAAAACTTAATCATCCTTAATGGTTCAAAAAATATTTTTAATTAATCATATTTCTTTTGTCTTGAAACAAAAGAATCAAAAATTCAAGACTTAGAAACTTCCGCTAAAAATGAAATCTGTTCTCTAAAAACTCTAAACTCGTGCGGAAACACTCTATGTTTAGAATCACCTATTGACCCGCACTCAAACAGTAGAGTTTTTTTAACGTTCACAGAATTCATTTTCTTAACGCTTCAGTTTCTTATGTCGTTTTATATTATTGAAAACAATTTGGAACCGTAAGAAGAGTTGAGGATTTAAGACAAGTTAAGAAGCATTCTGCCTAATCAATATCGGACGATATTATTCTTCACTGTTCTTAAAAACTTAATCATCCTTAATGGTTCAAAAAATATTTTTACTTAATCATATTTCTTTTGTCTTGAAACAAAAGAATCAAAAATTCAAGACTTAGAAACTTCCGCTAAAAATGAAATCTGTTCTCTAAAAACTCTAAACTCGTGCGGAAACACTCTATGTTTAGAATCAAATATTGTCCCGCACTCAAACAGTAGAGTTTTTTTAACGTTCACAGAATTCATTTTCTTAACGCTTCAGTTTCTTATGTCGTTTGATTTATCAAAAAAACAAAAAAGCTTCACAGATTGTGAAGCTTTTCTCGTCATTGTGTTTTTAGAATCTGTCTTTAAATGCGAAATAATTTACTTTTGGATATGATTATGTGATTGGGAACCGTTAAGATCAATTCAGGATTTAAGGAAAGTGAAGATTCAACTCAGTTGAATGAAGCAGTTTGCTTAATCAATATCGGAAGATATCCTCCTTAACTATTTCTTAAAAACTTAATCATCTTACTGGTTTAAAAATTTTAAATAAGTAAATTCATCAGTGAAGGATCATTGTTCAGGTAGTTGACAAAAAAATCGTATTGTTTCATTTTATCAATTAACGGAGTGAAATCTTTGTTTTGCTTCAGGGCAATTCCTACGACTGCAATTCCTTTTTCTTTCGAATTTTTTTGGGTGTATTCAAAGTAGGTAATATCATCATCAGGACCTAAAACATCCATTACAAAAGCTTTCAAAGCCCCCGGACGCTGTGGAAATCTAACCAGGAAATAATGCTTTAATCCGGCATGAAGCAATGCCTTTTCCTTGATCTCTTCCATACGGGTAATGTCATTATTGCTCCCGCTAATGATACACACTACGTTTTTCCCCTTTATCTCATCTCCGTACTTTTCCAATGCAGCTACAGAAAGGGCTCCTGCCGGTTCTACTACAATGGCATCTTTATTATAAAGAGACAGTATGGTCTCGCATACAAGACCTTCATCTACCGTTGCCATATCATAAAGTATATTTTTACAACGGTCAAAAGTAAGATCTCCCACTTGCTGTACCGCTGCTCCATCTACGAAACGGCTTATCTTTTCCAGAAGAACGGGTTTCCCTTTTTCAAGGGCTTTTTTCATGCTTGCTGCTGCAGAAGGTTCTACACCGATAATCTTTGTCTGCGGAGACAAATGCTGAAATACAGTACAAACTCCTGCTGCCAGCCCCCCGCCGCCTATCGGAACAAAAAGATAATCAACCATTCCTTCTGCCTGCTCCAGAATCTCCAGTGCTGTGGTAGCCTGCCCTTCAATAATCGCCGGATCATCAAAAGGATGAATGAATA
Organism: Chryseobacterium culicis; assembly: GCF_900108365.1. Classification (GTDB taxonomy): domain Bacteria; phylum Bacteroidota; class Bacteroidia; order Flavobacteriales; family Weeksellaceae; genus Chryseobacterium; species Chryseobacterium culicis. The sequence goes on from NZ_FNWQ01000004.1 coordinate 93,371, forward strand.
CGCTGTTATGGTCTTTGCAAAACCTCAGCGCTGCATCTTTTGCCGCATCAAAAGTGTCTCCGAAAAGAATAACTTCTATGTATTCACCTCCGAACATTTTCACCTGTTCCAGCTTTTGTCCCGGGGTTGGTAAAGGCATAAAAATAGTACCTTTCACCTTCATTGTCTGACATGCAAAAGCAACGCCCTGTGCATGATTTCCGGCGCTGGCACAAACAACACCTTTTGATAGTTCTTCTTCAGACATCGTTGCCATCTTGTTATAGGCTCCTCTTATTTTATAGGATCTAACCCTTTGAAGGTCTTCTCTTTTAAAACAGATATTTGCATCGTAAATAGCTGAAAGATTATTATTGACAGCTAAAGGTGTTTTTACCACTACATTTTTTAATCGTTCCTCCGCTTTATAGACATGCTCTAAAACGGAGGAACTTACTCCCTCTTTCATCATCTGTACGGATTAATTGTTTTCGGGTCTCAGGCTTCGTACCGTCTTACCCGCTTTCCACATTTCGCTTTCTCTCAGTTCAGTAAGTTCAGCTTCTAATTTTTCACGATAATCCGGTTTGCTGTTACTGTCAATTGAGCGTTGGGCTTCATTTCCCTTCGCTACGTTGTCATACAATTCTTCAAACAAAGGCGAAGTAGCATCTCTGAAACGTTTCCACCAGTCTAAAGCTCCCCTCTGAGCGGTTGTGCTGCAGTTGGCATACATCCAGTCCATTCCGTTTTCTGCCACTAAAGGCATTAACGACTGTGTCAGCTCTTCTACGGTTTCATTAAAAGCTTCGGAAGGGCTGTGGCCATTTTTTCTCAATACATCATACTGAGCGGCAAATATTCCCTGCACGGCTCCCATCAATGTTCCACGCTCTCCGGCAAGATCGCTGTATACTTCTTTTTTAAAATCAGTTTCAAAAAGATACCCGCTTCCAATTGCGATACCTAATGCGGTTACTCTTTCTCTGGCTTTTCCGGTAGCATCCTGATATACGGCAAAACTGCTGTTCAGACCTCTGTCCTGCAAAAACATTCTTCTCAATGAAGTTCCAGAACCTTTGGGTGCCACTAAAAACACATCTACATCAGCTGGAGGAACAATTCCTGTACGTTCGCTGAACGTGATTCCAAAACCGTGAGAAAAATATAACGCTTTCCCCGGGGTAAGATGCTGTTTTACTTTTGGCCAATATTCGATCTGTGCGGCATCACTCAAAAGATAGCAGATGATTGTTCCTTTTTCTAATGCTTCTTCAATTTCAAATAAAGTTTCTCCCGGTACAAATCCGTCTGCTACTGCTTTATCCCATGATTTGGAGTTTTTTCTCTGTCCTACAATCACATTGATTCCGTTATCTTTCTGGTTCAAAGCCTGACCGGGTCCCTGTACTCCATATCCAATTACTGCTACCACTTCGTTTTTTAATACTTGCTGAGCTTTTTCCAACGGAAATTCTTCTCTTGTAACTACGTTCTCCTCTACTCCTCCAAAATTCAATTTTGCCATTTTTGTTGATTTTATTTATTGTTGATTGTGATTTAATTGATATGTTAACTTGCATATTCTACTGCACTCAGGTATGGATTTCTGTGATAATGTACTTCGAGAACGTCTACCTGCTTTTCCATTTGTCTGCTGATCTTCTGAACAGAATCTTCCGTTTCTCTGATTACAATGACAAACTTTTTTACTTTTTCTATTTCTGAGGGACCTACATTAAAAGTTACCATAGAAACTCTTCTTCTCGAAAATATAGCATTGATGCGGCTGATCAATCCTAAATAATCTTCTGTGTACGCCGTAATGGTGTATTCTTTATGATCTGTTTTCATCTATTTATTTTTAAACTTTATTATTTAATACAATTTCCGAAACACTTTTTCCCTGGGGAATCATCGGAAATACGTTGTGTTCTTTTCCTGTCATCACTTCAAGGAGGAAAGATCCTTTGTGATCAAGCATTTCACGGAGTGCCCATTTAAGGTCTTCCCTGTCAGATACTTTCTTTCCTGAAATGCTGTATCCCTTTGCTACCTGAACAAAATCAGGACTTTGGATATCTACTGAAGAATATCTTTCTTCATGAAACAGTTCCTGCCACTGTCTTACCATTCCCAGATAGCAATTATTCAGTATTAAAATCTTGACCTCGGGGTGGTACTGCATAATGGTTCCCAGCTCCTGAATATTCATCTGCGCTCCGCCATCACCCATCACCGCAATAACAGGACGGTTGGTCTCTGCATACGATGCTCCTATGGCAGCGGGAAGACAGAATCCCATTGTTCCGAGTCCACCGCTGGTAACATTGGTTCTGGAATGTTTGAAATGAGAGTATCGGCATGTTGCCATCTGGTGCTGTCCCACATCGGTTACAATCACCGCCTCACCTTTTGTCAATTCATTGAGGTAACGGATCACTTCTCCCATTGTAATTTCTCCTTCTTCCGGGTAAAGCTCTGTATGGATCAGATTGATACTTTCAATTTCATGACATTTTTTAAACCTTTCATGCCAGTTATGATGTTCTCTTTTTGTAATTCTTTCTGTAATAAGAGGAAGTGTTTGTTTGCAGTTTCCCAGAACCGGAACATCCACTTTTACATTTTTATTAATCTCTGCGTTATCAATATCTAGATGAATAATTCTGGCTTGTTTTGCGTATTGATCCAGCCTTCCGGTCACACGGTCATCGAATCTCATTCCGACAGCGATTAAAACATCACATTCGTTGGTTAAGATATTCGGGCCATAATTTCCGTGCATTCCTACCATTCCCACAGCTTGTGGGTGGTTAGTAGGGATAGCACTCATTCCTAAAACCGTCCATGCTACCGGAATCCCTGATTTTTCTGCAAACTGTAAAAATTCTTTTTCAGCTTTTCCCAGCATAATCCCCTGTCCTGCAATAATGAATGGTTTTTCTGCATTATTGATAAGCGCTGCAGCCTTTTCAATATTTTGCATACTGGGATCCGGATTCGGTTTATAACTTCTCAATGAATGACATTTTGAATACCCTTTGTAAGCAACAGACTGCAATTGAGCATTTTTGGTCACATCAATCAGTACCGGACCGGGCCTTCCAGATTTTGCGATATAGAAAGCTTTTGCCAATACTTCCGGAAGCTCATTGGCATCGGTCACCTGATAATTCCATTTGGTAACGGGGCTGGTGACGTTCATTACATCAATTTCCTGAAAGGCATCGGTTCCCAGAAGGTGTTCAAAAACCTGCCCTGTAATGCAAACCAAAGGAGTATTGTCCAATAGCGCATCTGCAAGCCCTGTCACAAGATTGGTCGCTCCGGGTCCGCTGGTAGCAAGAACAACCCCAACTTCTCCTGAGACTCTTGCCAGCCCCTGTGCGGCATGTACCGCTGCCTGCTCATGGCGAACGAGGATATGTTTCAGGTTCTCTTTATAGTCGTAAAGGGCATCATAAATAGGGATAATAGCACCTCCCGGATATCCGAAAACGGTTTTCACTCCTTCCTGAAGAAAAGCTTCAAGAATGATCCGGCTTCCGCTCAGTTGTATTTCTGTTGATATATTCAGGTTTTCCATATTTTTTATTGAGTGATTTCGTCTGTTACACAGCCTTCTGCCGCTGATGATACTGTAAGTGCATATTTATAAAGCAATCCTTTCTGTACTTTAAGAGGCGGTTTTTGCCATCCTTTCTTTCTTCTTTCTATTTCTTCTTCTGAAACTTTGAGCTGTATGGTGTTGTTTACAGCGTCAATTTCAATCAGGTCATCATTGTTTACAAAAGCGATAAGACCCCCTTCATGGGCTTCCGGTGTGATGTGTCCTACTACAAAGCCATGGGTTCCTCCGCTGAATCTTCCGTCTGTAATCAGGGCTACACTGCTTCCCAGGCCTGCTCCAATCAGTGCGCTGGTAGGTTTCAGCATTTCCGGCATTCCGGGAGCTCCTTTCGGTCCTTCATGACGGATGACAATGACATCGCCATGCTGTACGGTTCCATCCTGAATTCCTCTGATCAGATTTTTTTCGCCGTCAAATACACGGGCTTTTCCCACAAAACGTTCACCTTCTTTTCCTGTGATCTTGGCTACACTTCCTTTTTCGGCAAGATTTCCGTATAATATTCTCAGATGTCCAGTCTCTTTTACAGGTTCTGCTAATGGTTTAATAATTTTTTGAGTATTAAAATCCAGATCGGGGACATTTTCTAAATTCTCAGCTAATGTTTTTCCTGTTACCGTTAGACAATCGCCGTGTAATAATCCCTGGTTTAAAAGGTATTTCATTACAGATGGTATTCCTCCGTGTTCATAAAGGTCCTGCATCAGGTATTTTCCGCTGGGTTTCAGGTCTGCAAGTACCGGCGTTTTATCACTCATCATCTGGAAATCATCCTGAGTAAGCGGCACTCCTACGCTTTTTGCCATGGCTATAAAATGTAAAACCGCATTGGTACTTCCTCCGAGAATAACAATCATACGAAGTGCGTTCTCGAAAGCTTTGCGGGTCATAATATCCGAAGGTTTAATATCTTTTTCCAGTAATACTTTCAGGTATTTTCCTGCTTCAAGGCATTCTTCCTGTTTTTCTTTGCTTAATGCCGGATTGGAAGAGGAGTACGGAAGGCTCATTCCTAAAGCCTCTATAGCGGAAGCCATTGTATTGGCCGTATACATTCCGCCGCATGCACCTGCTCCTGGGCAGGAATTTTTTACCACACCATCAAAATCTTCTTCAGTAATTTCTCCTGCAATCTTTTTACCTAATGCTTCAAAGGCCGAAACGATATTAAGCTGTTCTCCTTTGTAGCAGCCGGGAGCAATGGTTCCTCCGTACACCATGATGGACGGCCTGTTGAGTCTTCCCATGGCGATGATGGTTCCAGGCATATTTTTGTCGCAGCCGGGTAAAGCAATCAGACCATCATAGTACTGTGCTCCACAAATGGCTTCTATACTGTCTGCAATCACATCACGGCTTACCAGAGAATAGCGCATTCCATCTGTTCCGTTGCTCATTCCGTCACTTACTCCAATGGTGTTAAAGATCAATCCGGCTAATCCATGATTCCATGTTCCTTTTTTTACCACCTGAGCCAGATCATTCAAATGCATATTGCAGGTGTTTCCGTCATAACCCATACTGGCAATTCCGACCTGAGCCTTGTGCATATCTTCTTCTGTAAATCCTATCCCGTACAACATCGCTTTGGCTGCGGGCTGTTCACTGTTCTGCGTGAATGTTTTTGAATATTTATTTAACATATTTTTCCTGCATTTTCTGTTCTTTTCCTCGTCTTAAAATGAAGTTCTTTACTAAATTCCGATCCAAAACTACATTTTGTAATATTCTTTTTATTTCCGGTTTTTCTAAAAACTACAATATTCAACTGTTCATGAAATACATGTATTTATTTAGTTATCAAATATTTAAATCTTAAAAATTTACAATGACAGAACTCTTACCAATTTCAAATAGGCCTGCTGTACTCTTCCGCTAGCGGTCTCTTCCCAGTTTCCTGTAAATGGAACATCATCAAGAGAATCCAGGGCAACAATTTCGGCTGCTGTACCACAAAAAAAACCCGCATCTGCTCCACGCATTTCTTCCGGTTTAAAAAAGGTTTCTTTCACTGGAATATCAAGCTTTTCGCAGATTTCAAAAACGGTCTGCCTTGTGATTCCCGGCAGAATACTACCTTTCGCCGGCGTATATAAACCCCCATCTTTTTCATAAAAAACATTGGCACCTGAACTTTCGGCTACATTTCCGTTTTCATCCAGAACCAGTGCCTCATCATACCCTTTATCTTTGGCATCCTGGCAGGCTAAGATGGAGTTTACATAATGCCCTCCTACCTTGGCTTCAACTTTAAAGGCTTTAGGATTAGGGCGTTGAAAAGGAGAAGTCATAATTTTCATTTTATCTGCCAGATATCCGTTATTCCATTCCCAGGCAAGAAGTGACAGGTAAGATTTTTGTCCTTTTGAAAGTGACATATTGGGTGAACACGTAACCAGCGGACGGATATAAGCATCTGTGAAACCGTTACGTTCCAGAAGTTCATAGGTGAGATCTGTAAGCTGCTCTACAGAATAATCAAAGGGAATGTGCATGAGTTCTGCTGATCTTTTCAGCCTCTCATAGTGTTCTTTTGCTTTGAAGACCTTGGTTCCCTGATCTGTGCTGTAGGATTTAATTCCTTCAAAAACAGAGTATCCATAGTGAAGTGATTGCCCATAAAGATCGGTTCCGGCATCTTTCGCTTTCATAAATTTTCCGTCAAAGTAGATGGTCGTGTCGTCGTTGTAATACATGTTATAAGGTTTAAAAAAAAATTAAATGGGAATAAAAAAAGCCCTCTCACGTTGTGAGAGGGCTCAATATATGTACGGTCATACACTTTCCTTCTCACAAACGCAAGGGAATAATAATGACGATAATAATTACTGATAATAACTGATACATACTTTTTACTATAAAAATTAAAACAAAAAAAAACGTTTCATCATGTGAAACGGTTTCATATATAATTTAAATTTAAATCTATTTAAAATGCCGTTTCCTTACTGTTGCTAATGACAACAGCAATAATAGAAATGACAATACTATTTTTCTGATTCGTAAAATTCATATTGCAAATGTATAAACTTTTTAATTACTCACAAGTTTTTTTAACACTTTTTATTTTTTTCGTAAAAACCGGGTTACAGTTTCCTTTGCTGCAGCTGCATCATGAACCCTTAAAATCTTTGCGCCCTGCTCCAATACTTCCCAATGAAGCTTCTGTGTTTCTTCATTGATGTCCAGCGGTGATTTGCCAAGTGGTTTGTAAATAAATGACTTCCTGGAAATCCCTATCAAAAGTGGAAATTTTCCGAATCCAAGGTATTCAACTTCGTGGATCATTTTCATCTGGTCATCAACTGTTTTTCCGAAACCAAAACCGGGATCAAGAATGATATCTTTCACTCCTTTTTCTAACAGTTCTTTCGTTTTTTCAGAAAAATACCGGTTCACTTCCAGCGTAATATCTTCGAATTTTATTTTATCATGCATGGTTTGATAGGAAGGATTCACATGCATTAAAATGTAAGGAAGCTTTGTTTCCGCAGCCGTATCAAACATTTTGGGATCATACTGACCTCCTGAAATATCATTAATCAGATCTATCCCTTCACTGAATCCGAATTGTACTGTTTCTGCATAAAAAGTATCCAGAGAAATCAGGGCCGCCGGAAATTCTTTTTTGATCAGGGAAATGAGATTTCCGATTCGTTTTATTTCTTCTTCAGCGGTCAAAAATTCTGCATTGGGACGTGTAGATTGGGGACCGATATCCAATATTTCTGCTCCGTCCTTCAGTAATTTTTCGGCATGTTTCAGTGCAGATTTTTCAGTATTGAATTTCCCGCCATCAGAGAATGAATCTGGTGTCATATTGAGGATTCCCATAATTTTCGGGGTATCCAGCTGTACTAAACGACCATTGCAGTTGATTGAATGAGCTGGAGGGTTTGAGTTTGGAAGAGTCTGAGGGTTAGAGAGCATGGGTTTATAATTGATGAATGATTCCGGCTATCCTGCAAAATTAGTGATTTATGAGTTTTTAATGAGAAATAGATTCTGGAAATTATGAATTATAAGTTATGAATTAGAATCCTAAACTTTTAAAGACTCCCACCCTAAATCCCGAATCTCGTTCCCACAAACCCTAAAAATTATTACACATTAACTCTCAACCCTAAAACCCTCAGACTCTTCCACCCTCAAACCTTCAGACTCACAAACTCAGCTCATCAAACTCAAAAATCTGAAACCGAATTCGTATATTTGGAAGATTAAGAAAATTTATGCTAAAAACATCAGTACAGTTCGGGAAAGTTATCAGTCAGTGCCGTGATCTTTTCGGTAAAAAATTACAGGATTATGGTGCAGCATGGAGGGTTTTACGGCCAAGCTCCATTACGGATCAGATTTATATTAAAGTGAACAGAATCCGTACGCTGCAAATGACTGATACAAAGATGGTGGATGAGAGTGAGGAAGATGAATTTATCGCCATTGTAAACTATTCTATCATTGGACTTATTCAGCTGGAGAAAGGGCTTTCCAATGATTTCAATGAAAATAAGGAAGAAATTTTAGGTCTGTATGATCAATATGCCAATGAAGCGAAAGCTTTAATGGAGAGAAAAAACCATGATTACGGTGAGGCATGGAGAGATATGAGAATTTCTTCGATTACTGACCTGATTTATCAGAAAGTTTTAAGAACTAAACAGATTGAGGACAACCAGGGAAAAACGATCGTTTCGGAAGGGCTTGATGCCAATTATTTCGATATGCTGAATTACGCGGTTTTTTGTTTGATCAAGTTCTCAGAAAAAGAAAATCAATTCGAACCCAAAAATATTTAATATGCTCAAAGGTTTATTACGCTTTATTATTGCTGTTATTTTTATCCTTTCAGGCTTTGTAAAAGCTGTGGATCTGGTAGGTTTTTCTTTCAAAATGGAAGAATATTTTGCTCCTCCGGTCTTCAATATGCCATTTTTAGAAAAGTTTGCCCTGCTGTTTTCCATTATTGTAGTGGTACTGGAACTTTTCTTAGGATTCATGCTGCTGCTTAAATTAAAGCTTAAATTTACCTTATCCGTATTAATTGCACTTTGTGTTTTCTTTGGATTTCTTACCTTCTATTCTGCTTATTTCAATGTGGTAACCGACTGCGGATGTTTTGGAGATGCCATCAAATTTACGCCTTGGCAGAGCTTCTTTAAAGACGTTGCCCTTCTGATAGGACTCATTATCCTTTTTGTTCTGTACAGAAAAGATTTTCGTAAAAAAGACGACTACGGGATTGCTCAGAAGGAGCCTTCCGGCACATTTAAATACATCCTTTTAGCAGTCTTTTCTTTAGGAATGATCTATGTAATGGCTCAGGGAATTATGCACGAGCCCATCATTGATTTCCGTGATTATAAAATAGGAACTGATATCAGGGCAGAAAAGGGAAAAATTGAAAAAAATCCTTCCGAATACAAGACTTTCTATTCTCTTAAAAACGAGAAAACAGGAGCTGTTATAAAACTGAACCAGGATGATTACATCAAAAAAACAGAATACTGGGCAGAAGGTTCTCCGTGGAAAATTGAAGAGGGAAAAAATGAATCTGTGATTACCAAAGAAGGCTATAAATCTGAAATTGTGAAATTTAAGATTGAAGATCCTACCGGAATGGAAATTACGAATGAGATTATCAACGCTCCAAAAGCGGTTCTGGTATTCTCCTATCATCCGAAAGATGTTCCTGCTGATCTTCTTCAAAAAGTGGAAGCAAAGGTAAATACCCAGAAAGGCGCTCTTATCTACGGAATTTCCACCTATCCGAATACATTTAAAACTATTAAAAATGCAATGATGGATGCCACTGCTATTAAAACCATCGCCAGAAGCAATCCGTTTGTGCTGATCCTCGAAAAGGGAAAAATTATAGACAAACAGCCTGCAAAAGACTACATTAATTAATTATAAATAATGGGTAGTTACAAGGAATATTTTTATCCAATTATCAATTATCGAATTTAAACACTAAACTTAAACATACAACAACTCATGCAAAAATCAAATAAATCAATCGCCGGTTATCACTTATTAATGATCCTTTCTTCTGTGGACGGAGAGTTCGCACCTGAGGAAGGAATGCTGGTACAGCAATATCTGGCGGATGAATTTCCCTTTAGAATGAACCTTGACAACGAGCTGGATACTCTGGCTCTTTTGCAGCCTGAAGAATGGAAAGACCACTTTGAATTCCATGCAAGATGTTTCCAGGACGATTCTACAGAAGATGAACGTGTAAAGTTTGTTCAGTTTGCAAAATCACTGATCAAAGCTGATAATAAAGTCACTGAAGAAGAGCATACATTCTATGTTCTGCTGAAAAATCTTTGGGGATTGTAGACGTTAAACAAATTTCACGACTTACATTAAAGAATAAATAAAATCTATATTAAAATCTTATGAGAAGAAAAATAGTTGCAGGAAACTGGAAAATGAACAAAAATGTAATTGATGCACAACAATTGATGATTCAGTTACTAAGCTATAAAAATAATAATGCTTCCAATTGTGAGGTTTGGATTGCTCCTCCGTCATTATACTTGATGATGGCAAAAGACATCTTTGAAAAAGATGAAATTGGAGTATTTTCCCAAGATATGAGTGAGCATGAAAGCGGTGCTTATACAGGTGAAATTTCTGCAGATATGCTGGAATCTATTGATGCAACAGGTTCACTAATCGGGCATTCTGAAAGAAGACAATACCACGGCGAAACTGATTCTCACTGTAACAGAAAAATCAAATTAGCGCTTGACAAAGGGCTTATTCCTGTTTACTGTAATGGAGAAACTCTTGAGCAAAGAAAAGCAGGACAGCATCTTGAGGTGGTAAAAAATCAGACTGAAGTAGCTCTTTTCACGCTTTCTGCAGAAGAGATCAAAAAAGTAGTGATTGCTTACGAACCGGTTTGGGCTATTGGAACAGGAGAAACAGCTACTCCGGAACAGGCTCAGGAAATCCATGCTCACATCAGAAATATTATCGCTGCAAAATACGGACAGGAGGTTGCTGACGAGGTATCTATCCTTTACGGAGGGTCTGTAAAGCCGGATAATGCTAAAGAAATTTTCTCTCAGCCGGATATCGACGGAGGTCTTATCGGAGGTGCTGCTTTGAAGCTGGAGGATTTTGCTAAAATCATTGAAGCATTTAACTAAGATCAGTAAAATAAAAATAACATAGGCAGCATCTAAGATGCTGCCTATGTTATTTTTTAACAGTGTAAATCTGTTATCTATTTTCATCAATACTCTTCATCCAGGTATAAATATCCTGATCGGAAGGAATATTAAGACGTTTTCTTATCCTGTTTTTTCGGGTTTGTACAGATTGAGGCTGTACATAAGTATACGCTGCAATATCTTTCGTGGAAAAGTTCAGAAAGAGCAAAGCACAGAATTTCAATTCACTTCTCTGCAGGTCTGGAACCATTGCCAATAATTTCGGAAAGAATGTTGGATAAACTTCTTCAAAACGGATGTAAAATTCAGAATCATTATTTTTAGCTAACTGTATGATTTCTTCAAAGGCAAAATTTAATCTTTGATTCAATATTTTAGCTTCCTGTTCTTTTACATTCAATATTTTATCTTTATTTCGTATTCTGATGAGAATGAATGCAGCCGAACCAGTCACCAATACCATCCCCATCAGTATGCTGTACAGTAAAAAGTTATTTTTATTCTTGAGGGGCTTTTGCTTTTCTTCGACCAGAAGATTCACTGTATTTTCCAAATTCTTTGACTCTATGATCTTCAGGCTGTCATTAAGGGCATTATATTGAGACAAATAATCTTCACTGGCATCCATCTGGCCGGCTTTTTCATAGGCTTTAGACATCAGAGCATATAATTCTGATATTTTTTTAACAGCTTTTGATTTTCTGGCAAGAGCCAAAGATTTTGTATAATCTGCTATTGCGGTCTTATATTCTCTTTTTGCCTCATGAATTTGCCCTGAAATCTTAAAAGTCTGATCTTCACGATCACCCATTGTTACTGGAAGAGATTGTGCGGCCTTCAGATAAAATTCTGTAGAATCAATTTTATTCTCTGAAAACTTTACTTCTGCCAGATTGAGCAGGGTTATTTTTAAATTGGTACCCAAAATTGAATTTATAATTTTTTTGGATTTCAATTCGTCCAGTGCTCTTTTATTATAGTAAGTCGCAGAATCATAGTTTTCTTTTTTATAGTAATTCCTGCTTATATTGATGAGGGAGAGGCTTTTTATATAACTTCTTACTGAATCTTCTGCGATTCTGTCAGCCAAATTTAGATTTTTCTTTAATTTTTTTATGGCCTCATCATACATTTTAATCCCGTAATAATTATTACTGTACAATACATTCATTGCAATTTCCTGATCATCCTCCTGTAAATTGCTGAGCTCAGATTCCATTAATTTTAAATAGTGATTGCTTTTGCTGAAATTATACTTCAGATTATAGCCGGTAGCCAGATTATAAAAGGCAACCGCCTTACCTTTCGGGTAATTTGCAGACTGAGAATCTTCCAGAATAGAATGACTCAATTTAATAAAATGATCAGTTTGCCCTTTGGAAATAAGCATTTCTGCATTTTTAAGTTTCAGATCAATACTTTGCGGAGTTATTCTTTGCTGTGAAAGAAGGAACAAAGGAAAAAAGAAAATAAAAAATTTCACCATATATTGAATTATAATTCATGCGTATGTCCATACCATATTACATACTGCTTTAAACAAAAATATAAATAAATCAATGAGTAATATCACCGGATATTGAAATACAAAGCCCTACTTATACACGGATAAATACACTTATTATCAAAACTTTATCACTCCATCTATGGTCAAAATTTATTCCAAAACCGATCAGGCAGATTAGAATTTTATCGACAGAACTATGACAAAAGGAAAACCTTGAAACAAATCATCTTACCGGAAGTTCGTTTCAAGGTTTAAGGATCACTTCAAACGACTGCTTATCGCTGAAAGTTGTAAAAAAACTAATTATTGAATATCGACTACATACATTGTTCCTTTGTCTACTTTACCTGTTTTGGGTAAAATTTTAGCTTTCGGATTTCCGTTTCCATCATCCACCACACCAAAATCATCGTCATTGAAAACGGCAAGCTTATTATTTCCCAAATACACAATTCCTTCAAACTTATCATGCTCATAGCCCAGCTTTGCTACCAGATCTACGGCTAATGTTTTGGTAACCGCTTTGATGCCTGCATTGGTAATTTCATCCCACGTACATTGTTCCAAAGCTTTTCCATTCACTTTCATCCCATCTACAGCAGTAAGATCAGCACCATTTACATCAGTAGCATTGTTCAGGTTAATTCGATATACTTTTTTGATCCCTCCCTGAGAACCGAAATTACCGTCTCTTTCAATTACTAAAAATTCATTGTTGCTTAATGCCGTGATATCGCAAACGGAATCAGATGCTCCACCATCCTGTCTGTACAGAAACTGTTTGGTCTGCCCTGTAATAATATCAAAAGTGACAATTCTTGTTAAAGTGGTATTTGTAGCCAATGCTTTGCTGGGTACCAACATCATAGACTGTATGGTTCCTACCAGCGTTCTTCCATCGGGCGTCATACAAAGTCCTTCCATTCCTCTGTTGGCTCTTCTTTTGGCTAACACAGCGGGTAGCTTTCTTGGTCCTGTATTTACACCAACCGGGCTTATTCTTTCCATTTCCATACCCTCTGCGCTGTAATGCACAATGTGCGGACCATATTCGTCAGAAACCCAGAATGTACCGTCAGCCGCAGCAACAATACTTTCACTGTCTAACCCATATTTATCCGTACCCAGGACATTTCCGGAAGCATCGTAAGCAACTTCTCCGGTACTTCCCATTCCTACAGGGTTTGGAAGGCCGGTAATAGGCTGTCCGGATGGATTTTTAAGCTTAATATATTTGATTACTTCAACATTTCCATCAGCATTAATTCTGAAGTGCATAATGGTTGGGGTAAAATTCGGGACAAGAAACTTTTTTCCGTTTTGGAAATCAGTATTTGGTCCTCTGTCTGTAATAACATAGAATTCGCCTTTTTTTGTAGGATGAGCGGCTGCTCCGGAACCAAATCCACCGTTAATGACATCTACTCCATTGATAGTAGCAAGTTTTGTAAATGGAAATTCCTGAGGCAGTTTGGAATAATTAACATCCTGATTGATTATTGCTGTCTCATCGTCAGTTTTACATGAAGCCAGCACCGCCAGTACTCCCACAGACCATAGTAATTTTTTCATAAGCTATTTTATGGCTGCGAATGTATCAATTGATTGTAAACTGATCTTGAATACAATGATAATTGTATTTTAACATTAAACAAAAAAACCGCACCAGATCGGTGCGGTTCTTATGATTTTGCAATCAATTATTTTTTCTCTGTAGATCTTTGTAAAACTTCATCTACCATTCCGTAGCCTTTTGCTTCTTCAGAAGTCATCCAGTAATCTCTGTCAGAAGATTTTTCTACCCAGTCATAAGTCTGTCCTGAATGGTGAGCAATAATCTCATAAAGCTCCTGCTTCAATTTCAACATTTCTCTCAGGTTGATCTCCATATCAGAAGCCACTCCCTGAGCACCTCCTGAAGGCTGGTGGATCATTACTCTTGAGTGCTTAAGTGCAGAACGCTTTCCTTTTTCTCCTGCCACTAATAGCACAGCGCCCATAGAAGCAGCCATACCTGTACAGATGGTCGCTACATCCGGCTTAATGATCTGCATGGTGTCATAAATACCTAAACCGGCATATACACTTCCTCCCGGAGAGTTGATATAGATCTGAATATCTTTGGAAGGATCCGCACTTTCCAGGAATAAAAGCTGAGCTGTAACGATGTTTGCCACCTGATCATCAATACCTGTTCCCAGGAAGATAATTCTGTCCATCATCAGACGGGAAAAAACGTCCATTTGAGCTACGTTTAATCTTCTTTCTTCCATGATGTACGGAGTAAGGTTCGTTGGACCATACATTCCCATATACTGATCGGTAACCAGACCGTTGTTTCCTAAATGTTTTACAGAGAAGTCTCTGAATTCCTTTTTAATGTCCATATTTCTATTATGTATTATTTTTATACTATTCTCAAAGTTTAAATTACAATATTTATTCCTAAAATTTTATAGGACTTTTTGTCACAGAATACAAAAAAGATCTGACGTGAAATTATCTCTTACGGTCTACATAAATTCCTTTGATAGGCGAATATTCTATGATATTGCTCAGACGCATGGAAGCCTGTTTCAACAGTGTAATCTTTTTGATCAGCTCATAATATTTCATTTCATCCGTACTGCTGTACTTGTCAAGCTCTTTAGCTGTTTCTTTGATCAGATAATCAATGTACCTGTATTTATGTAAAAGAACATCACCTTTGATCTGATCTGCCACTTTATCTCCGTAATTGGGAGGATAAATATTTCTGGACGCCCAGTTTTCCAGTTCATCCAAAGGGATCAGGGCATCTACAACCTTTGTGGTTATCTCTTCATCCATAAAAGTTACAAAAAAGTTTCCACTTCTGAGCTCGTCTTTTTGAATTCCCTCCCTTACCTGATTGATAATGATCTCATTTTCCTTCACCAAAAATGAATATTGCTCTTCTTCAAAATGATGAAGGATTTCTTCGATAACGGTGATCTCGTAATCTTCACCCTGTTCATTTCTTCGTTTCAGAACAATATCTCCAAACATCAGCATATGATCTACAAGCTTGTTTTCCATAAACAACACATCGTACATGAAAGGATCTTCCTTTTCCTGATCGAAAGGAACAATCTCCATCTTCGGAGCAGCGGCTTTTTCTTTCTGCTGCTGCTGAACATGGTGCGTCTGGTTCTGTGTGATCTGCTTCTGAACATCCAGCTCATTGAAAAGGCTTTGCTCAGAAAGTCCGAATTTATTGGAAACTTCTTTCAGATAAACTTCCCTTTTCAGGGCATTTTGTACAAAAGAAACCGATTTTACGATATCTCTTATGGCTTCTGCCTTTTTAATCGGGTCATTTCCGATGTCTTTTAAGAGAATTTCCGCTTTAAAGTCGATAAAGTCCATCGCTTCATTTTCGATGTACTTTTCCACATATTCCTGAGGATGTTTTCTGGCAAAGGAATCGGGGTCATCTCCATCCGGGAAAAGCAGAACACGAATGTTCATTCCTTCTGTAAGGAGCATATCAATACTTCGGAAACTGGCTTTGATACCGGCATTATCACCATCAAAAAGAATGGTTACGTTCTCAGTAAGCCTTTTAATCAGTTTGATCTGCTCGGTTGTCAAAGATGTTCCTGAGCTGGCTACCACATTTTCGATCCCGGACATATGAAGTGAAATCACATCCATA
Source organism: Chryseobacterium culicis (assembly GCF_900108365.1). Taxonomy (GTDB): domain Bacteria; phylum Bacteroidota; class Bacteroidia; order Flavobacteriales; family Weeksellaceae; genus Chryseobacterium; species Chryseobacterium culicis. The sequence continues at coordinate 109,354 of NZ_FNWQ01000004.1, forward strand.
TACCCTTCCACCAAAAGGCAGGCATTCTTTCTTGAGATCGCCTGTTTACTTTGGTTTAATCCATAAAGAACATTGGACTTATGATAGATTTCTGTTTCAGGCGAATTGAGGTATTTCGCTGTTTTGACATTATTTTTAAGAATCCTAGCTCCAAAACCTAAGACCCTCCCGGAAAAACTGTGAATAGGGAAAATAACTCTTTCTCTGAAACGGTCTACTCCTGCCGGCGTATTTTCGGGAAAAATAGAAAGCCCGGATTTTTCAAGAATTTCTTTGTTATACCCTTTTTCCAGTGCATATGCTGTAAAAGCATTCTTCTTTTCCGGAGAATATCCCAGCTGGAATTTTTTGATGATATCATCCTTCAGTTCTCTCTCTTTGAAATAAGAAAGTCCAATGTTTCTGCCTTCCTGATCATCCCAAAGAATTTCCTGAAAATAAGTATTGGCAACCTCATGAATTTTATATAAAAGATCTTTCTCCGTCTGGGCATTTTTAGCTTCTTCAGAAATTTCACGAAGATCTTCTTCAATTTCAATTCCGTATTTTTTTGCAGCGTGGCGAAGGGCCTCAGGATACGTAAAGTTTTCAATTTCCATCAGGAAGGAAATCGCCGTTCCTCCTTTTCCTGTTGAAAAGTCTTTCCAGATCTGTTTGCTTGGTGAAACCACAAAACTCGGAGATTTTTCTTCATGAAACGGACTGAGCCCTTTATAGTTAGACCCTGCCCTTTTCAGCTGCACATATTCACCCACAATCTCTTCAACGCGGATCGTGGAGAATATTTTATCAATGGTCTGTTTGGAAATCATAATACAAAAATACACATAAAAAAAAACCTTACAATTATATAATACAAGTGCATTATATTTAGTAAGTTTTATCATTATTTTTGCAAAATAAATTTGGTATTATGCAATTCACTATAGATAAAATCGAAGACTGGCAGGAAGTTGTTGACAGCATCATTCCTCAGCTAAAACATAATATTTTCTTATTAAAAGGAAATCTGGGAGCAGGTAAAACAACTTTCACCCAATTTCTGCTTAAAAATATGGGGAGCAGGGATGAAGTAAACTCCCCTACTTACTCCATTGTCAATGAATATACTACTGAAAGAGGAAAAGTATACCATTTTGATCTTTACCGCCTGAAAAACATTGAAGAAGTCTATGATATCGGGATCGAAGAATACCTGGACAATTCTTTTTTATGCATTATTGAGTGGCCGGAAGTCTATGAAGAGGAGCTTTACGGGCTTAACTACCACACAATGAGTATTGTGAACACGGGTGAAAACAGAGAAATTTCATTCGATTAAATATTATGTATCTTTGCTTCTTAATTGAGTGTAAAAAAACAATCTGTAAGACATAATTTAATTTAAGGATGAGTACAAATATTTTTACTCCTTTCACAGAAGAAGAATTAATGCCGAAAGAGGAAAAATTGGAGGTTATAAAGAAAGGAAAACAGTTCAGTATCGGTATTCCTAAAGAAACCTGTCTCAACGAGAGGAGAACCTGCATTACTCCTGACGCCGTACAGGTGTTGGTAGAGCACGGCCATGAGATCATTATTGAAGCTGGTGCCGGGCAGGGTTCATTTTTTACAGATTTGCAATACTCCGAATCCGGAGCGAAGATTACCACGGATCCTAAGGAAGCCTTCGGACAGGATCTTATCCTGAAGGTGAATCCTCCCACAGAAGATGAAATTGAGTACATGAAGCCTAATACGTATCTGGTTTCGGCACTTCAGATCAATCTCAGGGATAAGGAATATTTCTTAAAGCTTGCAGAGAAAAAAATAAATGCTATTGCTTTTGAATTTATCGTAGATGAATACAAACAGCTGGCTTTGGTAAGACTGGTTGGAGAAATTGCAGGAACCGTTTCCATATTATATGCTTCAGAATTATTAGCCTTATCAAATGGCTTAATGCTTGGAGGGATTACAGGAGTACGGCCAGCTGAAGTAGTTATCCTGGGAGCAGGAATTGTAGGTGAATTTGCTACAAAAGCAGCGATCGGTCTCGGGGCAAGTGTAAAGGTTTTCGACAACTCTTTATCCAAACTGAGAAGACTTCATACCATTGTAGACAGCCGCGTTCCTACTTCTATCATCGACCCTAAAGAACTCAGCAAAAGTTTAAGACGTGCGGATGTAGTGATCGGAGCACTTCCAAGACTCAACATGACGCCTATCGTTACAGAAGATATGGTGATGAAAATGAAGAAAGGCAGTGTCATTATTGATATTACCATAGACAACGGTAAAGTGATTGAAACCTCAGAATTGACTACCATGGAAGACCCGTATATCATCAAACATGGTGTTATCCACTGCGGACTTCCGAATCTTACCTCAAGAATGCCGAGAACAACCACCAAAGCCATCTCGAATTTCTTCCTTTCCTATATTTTAAATTACGACGAGGAAGGCGGTTTTGAAAACATGCTGATCCGCAAAAATGAAATGAAGCAGAGCTTATATATGTACAAAGGAAGACATACCAAAAAGATCATCTGCGACCGTTTCGGACTCACGTACCATGATATCAATCTTTTAATTTTCTAATGAAGAAACTGAAATTTTATGCAATAGGCTTCGTTCCGGGGCTTTTGATCGTATTTTTTATTTTAAACAAAAAAGGAGCAAGCTGCAGCGGATATTTACCGAACAGCCGCGTCATCGCAGAGAGCCTTTCCAAGGAATTCAAATATTCTGAAGAAGCTAAAAATGCAATGACTGCCTATAAGATTGATGAAAAATTTGTAAAAGACAGCATTATTACCAACGGAAAAGTAGATTTTGAACGCAGCCATGCACAAAAGAAACCATGTCCTGACTACCTTCTGACCTATCCCGAAAAAAATCCGTCTTACGAGATCACTTTTGAAAAATGTGAAGAAACTGTGACGGTAAGCGGTCTTAAAAAACTTAAATAGTTTCAAAAACAGACTATGGAAGGCAATTATTACATGATTCATGATTATCTGATATTCATCGGAGTTTTTGCCATTTTCCTGTTTCTTACTGTCAGCATTTATCTCTTCAGCCAAAATCAGAAGCTGAAACAGAGAAACTCCCAATTATCAGACACTAACAAACTTATTGAGCAGCGTCTGAATGAAGTGCGCCTGGAACATATCGGCACCAAGCTGAATCCGCATTTGTTTAAAAATATTCTGAATTCTGTACAGTCTCATGCCTATCAGACTTACATGTCACTGGATAAACTGGCTAATGTGCTGGATTATATTTTGTATGAAAGCAATAATAAATATGTGAGTCCTAAAGAAGAACTCAACTTTGCGCTCAGTCTTATTGAGATCAATAAAATCAAGATCAATCCACTTTTTGATTTCAGAATCAAATCAAGAATTAATAAATCTGACGCTTTGTACGAAGAAAAAGTGTTTGCACCACTGATCTCCGTAGACCTTATCGAAAATGCTTTCAAACATACCGACTTCCTGGCTCAGGACTCGTTTATCTCCGTTTATATGGAGCTTGAAGACAGGGTTTTCACCATGAAAGTGAGCAATAAAGCATCGTTGAAGAACATTCTGGAAAAGGAGAAAAGCGGTTTTGGAAGCCAGTCTTTTGACCAGAGACTTAAAATGATCTACAGCACCTATTACCAGCTGGAAAGAGGTTCAAAAAACGGAATCTTTACTGCAGAATTAAAAATAAACTTAGGAGAGTTCTATGATAAAATGCGTTATTCTGGATGATGAACTGCTGGCTATCAGCTATTTAAAACTTCTATGTGAACAGATTGACGATGTGGAAGTGGTAAAAGCATTCAATGATCCTAAAATCTTTCTGAACGAAATAGACCGCCTCGACTGCAATCTGTGTATTCTGGATATTGAAATGCCGGGAATGACAGGTCTTCAGGTGGCCGAAATTATCTCTGGTTCCAAAAAAATCATCTTTACAACGGCTTACAAAGAATATGCTGCTGAAGCTTTTGATCTGAATGTGGTAGATTATGTGAGAAAGCCCATCAAAAAAGAAAGGCTGATTCAGGCCTTCGAAAAAGCTAAAGAACTGGTCGAAAACACTCCTAAGAAACCCTTTATTGAGTGGAATACCAATATTGGAAAAACAGTAATATTCACAGAGCAGATTTCCTATATCAAAACCTCTGAAATTGACAGCAGAGATAAAGACATCATTCTCAGCGATGGAACAACGATCGTATTAAAAAACCTGAATTTTAAAAATCTTCTGGAAATGCTTCCTGCCAAAGATTTTGCTCAGGTGAACAAAAAAGAAATTATAGCGCTGTCCTCCATTAAAGTATTTTCCACTAATGAAATTATCACTACTATTCCTACGGAAGATCACAATTTCCTGAAACTTCAGATCGGAGATGCTTACAAAAATTCATTAATGGAGCTCTTCGGAAAATAGATCTTTTTCAAATCTTTCCGGTTTCGTTACAGAATATAAGCCCTTTATTACAGCAATCCTTTTTCAGTATTAAATGCATTTAATTTTGCAGTGAATTAATTGATTGTATAATGAAAGAATTTTTCTATGCTGCAGGACTTCTCATATCCGGCTTGTGTTTTTCCCAGGAAGCCTCTTCAAAACTGAAGGTCTCTTTTTTTGACGGAATAGCAATAGGCGGATATGTAGATCATGGTGCTTATATCAACTTTACAGGTCCAAATGTAAATCTTACCCATAAAAGCGTAAAATTCATTGTTGGAATGCTTCCTTCTCTGAGAATTAAAGAAGACCATTCTTCCGGAACCAAAAACAGTCCTATTATGCCTACGCTGGGAGCAGGTCTTACTGTGGTCTATAAAAAAATAGCCTTTCAGATTCCTGCCTACTATAACGCTAAGACAGCAGATCTGAATGGGAACTGGAAAATAGGATTTGGAATGGGTTATTCGTTCAAATAGATTTTATTACATTTTTTAGAACATTCATTACATTTTAAAAAAAAGAGTATTTAACATAACTATATTCTTTTCAACTTTGCATAAAATATTGGAATCATGAATTTGGGGAAATACAAAAATTTAATTTTCTACATTACCACCATCGCAGTCTTTTCTGCTCTGATGTACTTTTTCATCATAGAAGGACAAACACTGGAAGTAAAGGAAAATATCGTTGCTCATACCAGCAGTGGCTCAACCTGGGAAAATTTTCTGGAATCCTTTAAAACCAACCTGCATCATCCGCTGGCTTTATTGCTGGCACAGATTGTCACCATTATTATGACGGCAAGGCTTTTTGGATGGATTTGCATGAAAATAAAGCAGCCTACCGTAATCGGAGAAATGATTGCCGGTATCGTGCTGGGGCCGTCTCTCGTGGGAATGTATTTCCCTGAGTTTTCAGCATTTCTTTTTCCAAAAGAATCATTAGGCAACCTTCAGTTTCTGAGTCAGATAGGCTTGATACTGTTTATGTACATTGTAGGCATGGAGCTTGATCTGAGTGTATTGAGAAAAAAAGCTCATGACGCTGTGGTCATCAGCCATGCGAGTATTATCATTCCATTTGCTTTAGGAATAGGACTCTCTTATTTCGTTTACCGGGAATTCGCACCGGACGGTATACAGTTTACTTCTTTCGCTTTGTTCATAGCAATTTCTATGAGTATTACAGCGTTTCCGGTACTGGCGAGAATTGTACAGGAGAGAAATCTTCAGAAAACCAAACTGGGAACTATTGTGATTACCTGTGCTGCTGCAGATGATATTACGGCATGGTGTATTCTTGCTGCTGTAATTGCTATTGTGAAAGCAGGCTCTTTCACCAGTTCTATTTATGTCATCATCATGGCAGTTGCCTATGTATTTTTAATGATTAAAATTGTAAGACCATTCCTTAAAAGAATAGGAGATCTGCAGGCAGGGAAAAATACCATCAGTAAACCTATGGTAGCTATTTTCTTTCTTACTCTTATTTTGTCGGCATATGCTACAGAAGTAATCGGTATTCATGCTTTGTTCGGTGCTTTTATGGCAGGTGCCATTATGCCTGAAAATGCAAAATTCCGTACGCTCTTTATTGACAAAGTAGAAGATGTGGCATTGGTACTTCTTCTTCCCCTGTTCTTTGTCTTTACAGGGCTTCGAACCCAGATCGGGCTGCTGAATGACAGCCATCTGTGGATGACAGCAGGGTTTATTATCCTGACTGCCGTTCTTGGAAAATTTGCTGGAAGTGCACTTACGGCCAAATTTGTTGGAATCAGCTGGAAAGAGAGCTTAACAATAGGAGCTCTGATGAATACGAGAGGCCTTATGGAGCTTATCGTCCTGAATATTGGATATGATCTCGGGGTCTTAAGTCCTGAAATTTTTGCCATGCTTGTGATTATGGCCCTTTTTACCACTTTTATGACCGGACCTGCCCTAGACTTTATTAATTTTATTTTTAAATCTAAAAAAAATCATGATGAAGCCGTTCAGGAAAACGATTCCAAATATCGTGTTCTTCTATCTTTCGATAAACCGGAATCAGGAAGCACTTTATTGAGACTTGCTCACAATTTTACCCATAAAATGAACGGCAATAAAAGCATCACTGCTATGAATATTGCTCCGGTGGATGAAATGCATGCCTATGATATCAATGAGTACGAAAATTCCCAGTTCCAGAATGTGATTGAAACGTCGCAAGATCTTAATCTGGAGGTGACCACCTTTTTCAAAGCATCAACGGATATTGAAAGTGATCTCACCAGCATTACCAATAAAGGGCATTATGACCTCCTGCTCATTATGCTTGGAAAATCAATGTATGAAGGCAGTCTGCTGGGCCGTTTGCTGGGTTTTACAACAAAAATTATCAATCCCGAAAAACTTCTGAATACAGTAAAAGGTAAAGGAAATATTTTCAACACTTCTCCTTTTGACGATTTTACTCTTCAGATTCTGGACAAAACCAATATTCCTGTAGGAATTTTGGTGGAAAAAGATTTCAGAACAGCAGATAAAGTGTTTGTTCCTATTTTTAATCTGAGTGATTTTTATCTTCTTGAATATGCGAAAAGACTCATTAATAACAATAATTCTCAGATTATCATTCTGGATGCTGCCGGGCAGATCAGAAATAATATTGAAGTGAAAGAACTGATCAGAAGTATTGAGCAGGTGGCTCCTAACCATATCACTTTATACAATGAGAAAAAGATTGAAAAAGAATTCCTGAATTCTCAGGATCTGATGCTGGTCAGCAGTAAAAGCTGGAAAAACCTGATTGACACAAAGAGTCTCTGGCTTTCTGACATTCCCTCTACCTTAATAATTTCAAACCCATAACCCAAATAACACACCGATATTTCTATTTCTATTGAAAGCTATAAATATTATTCGTTGTCTGTAAAGAAAAAACGGGTATATTTATGGCTTCAATTTTTGGGACATGCTGATTAACAGTGAAAATGGAGTTATCTTTCTGGAAGCCTTCAATACAAGGCTGTACCGGGGAATGACATTTGATCTGCTGAAGCACACTGATTTCTATAAAGAAAAATATCATCAGATGCGGGATGTGAAAACCGGATATTTTTGGTATTATTTTACCCATTTAGAAATAACAGGCTATCAGCTATCCTTCAGTTTGTGCTTTTTCAAAGATGAGCTGGAGATCATCCATATGAATACATGGCAGGAAACTGATGCAAAAGACTGGAATGAATGGACAGAGGAAAAAGAAATGAATATTTTCCACCGGAACAACACATTTCTCTCAAAAATTCTCGAAATGCCGCCCACCCAAAAAAAGAAAACGCCATACCCAAGCTGTACCTTCCTCTTTCCCTGGGGAAATGTGTGGTCAGTATATGATCCGCGAAGTGCCGGCAGCTTTATGGGAATCAGTTTTAATGAAGAGGATCCAACAAATAAAAATAACTTATAACCAAAGAACAAGAAAATATTATGTGCCGATATGCCATGATGGTTTACAAAGGTCATTATGCCTGTTTCAACTGCCAGAAAACATTCAAACGCCGCCACCTGAAAGATGTGGACAGGGATGCCCAGACTTCAGTAGAAGCCAAATGCCCCGAATGTGGAAATCTTATGGCCAATATGGGACTGGACTTTAAATCACCGGCTAAAAATGATGACAAACAATGGGCTCATATCCGTGATCTGTATACTGTAGGGATTACTTTTCATTCTTGTGGATGCTCTGGCCCCGGATACATCCCTCAGGACAGGAAAGCGATTATAGATTATCTGGAAAAAATCCGTTCAGAATATATGCATGCACTGGTGTTCTGGAGATACCGCACAGAACCCGAAAACAAAAAAGAGCGCGAGCTAGATTATCAAAAAAACAGAGGCCATCTGTGGACGGTCAACCGTAATGCTTTTAAGGAAACTGTGACGAATCAGGAAGGTATCAATTATTGGCTGAAAAGAATTAATGAAGTTGAAGAAAGACTTCATATTATTAAAGCTGATCAACAGAAATAATTACCAGTACGCCGCTATTCAAATTTTTTACCCTCTGCCTGAGACGAACGCTCATCTGATGGAAACGTATATTCCTTTGGAATGATATCCTTGCTGAAAATTTCAATTCTAAAACCGAAAATTCTCATCCTATGGAGCGATTTTATGCGCAGCACCGCTGATGTCGTAATTCTACTACAATTTTCAAAATTCAAGCCTAAAAATTAATTTCAAATAAAGTTTTTTAATAGCTTTATCCAATAATTCACATGGGATGGAAATTGATTTCTTACAATATCAGGTACGAAACGGAGACACGCTGACCTCTATAGCTTCCCGGCTGGGAATGACCGGTGAGGAGCTCAAGGTGTTTCACAATTCCCATTGTCAAAGAATGGATAAAATTTGGTTCGAAAACTTAAATGGGGTTAAAAACATTTTCGTTCCTACAGATTTCAAAACTCAGGCACAAAAAGAACAGGAGCGAAAAAAGAAGCTTCCCCACCAGCTCTCCGATTCGTTCTTCGCTAAAACATATATTGCCCATGAAACCTTTGAAAGTCGTTTTACGCCTCCGGTTACTATAAGTTATACTATTGAGCTTAACCTTGGAAAGGATAATAACACCAATCAGCACACAATAAATTACCGCCAGAAAGATTTTAAATCCAACGGAACTCCGCCGGATGATAAATTGAGCAGCCTTTCCATAGCCTGTATGCAAAGTATTATGCCTGTTGAATTTGTGATCAATGAAAAAGGTAAAATCATTGGATTTGCAGACCATAAGAAAATTGTCGGCACTTTTTCCGGACAACGCAAAGAACTTGAGGAGTTTTACGTAGGAGAAGTCTCTCAGCGTTATATGGATGTCTTTGAAACAAATATAATGAATGAGCCGTTTTTATTGCGGCAGTTTCAGAGTACGCTCCTTTTTCAGGCCTTATTCCCAAGGATGGAATGGTTTCAAAAGAAGACATACGGACAAGAATCTTTTTATTGGTTACAGAACTCATTTCCGGTACAGTGTGACATCAATATTGAACATGAAAATGAAGACGAAGACTCTATTTCGACCATTTTAAGTGGTAAAATTGTTGAATTATGCACTTCTCAGGAAATCATGCGGGGCATTAAGCATCCGGAGCCGGCTTCTGAACCAGCAACAGGAAATATCGTATTAGAATACACCACACACATCAAAAATAAAACGCTGCTTCAGGCAAAAGCATCTGTTTTGCTCAGTCATGAAGATGAATCTATTCACCAACATCACATCAATATAACACAAGGATAATATGAAAAATTATGTCATACAAAAAGGCGATACATTCAGTTCATTAGCCCGGCAGTTTAAGCTGAAAAATGAAGGCATTTTGAAAACGTATCATAATCTTCACTGCCCGCCGGAAGATAGTATGCAGGAGCCCGTTGCCGGAAAAACCATTCTAATTCCGGCAGATCCGCAGTTTATGACTGATGACACAGAACCCCAAACGATTGCCACATCGCAGGATGGAATTGTAGAGGAGGTCCATCCCACAGAATTTGAATCTGAAGATAAAAAACAATCTGATAAAGAGGAACCAGAAGATAACAATGAAGACAGTGATTCCAGTTCTCATGAGGGAAAATATTTCATTGTTCAGAAAGGAACATTGCAGTGTAATCAAGGCTTTCAATTTCCAAAATGTAAAGTAACCAGCCACCAGAAACAGTACTGGAATGACGAAGAGGGAAATGCTGATTATCTGGCCGTAACAGAGGATGATCTTCAACTTGATCCGGCTGCACAACCATTCGGACAGTGTAAACTTAAGCCCTCCTCCGGAGGATATCTTCCCTGTGCTTATGCTCCCGCCGGAAAATGGCAGAAAACGTATGAAAAAGTAAAAGTTATGGGAAAAAGCTGCCTTACGGAAATCTCAGAGCTGATGTGCAGTACCGGAGGAAAAATAACCATTCTGAAACATGGCCAGCAGAGCGAAGTAGGCAAAAGCCACGTTGAAAAGGCAAATACGCAGGAACAGCAGGTTTACAATCCGGTGGTGGATTTTGATGAATTCAAGGAAGATACAAGAGGTACAGATGAAATTTATTACAGCTAAGCCATGACAGGAACTATTATCGGGAATCAGAATCCTATGGTAGGAACCACTTACTCCTACGAAGTAAAGCCTTCTCTCCTATCATTCGGATTGAAAGGTGAATATGAATGGTATCTTTACAAGAAACAAAAAAACGGCAGTTGGAAAGACATCACCGGAAAGCCGAAAACCGGTGAGAAAGTAACCTACAAATTTGGAGAAATAGCACTGGGAATAGAATTTCAAATGAAAGTCTATGAAACTAAAAAAGGGATTTTACCCGGCCTTCCTGCTACCAAAGAACTGGTGGCCAATCTTATATTAATTCCTGCCAGTGACAAAGTTTCAAAAATAGATAAAGTAATTCTCTTCAACAGAGGAGCAAAAGATGTCAATAAAGCCAGTTACCGGGATACGCTAATTGCTCAGGCTCACTGTATTGCGATGTTTAATAAAGAGATTGAGTTTCACCTTTGGGAAGATGACGCTCCTGGAAAAGGGCACGATGCCAGTATTAACAAAAACAACCGTCACACCCGCAGCTATAAGGCTCGCGTCAATGAAAAAGGGATTGCAGAAGTGTCAATACCCCTGATGTCTGATGAAAAAATCCTTCGTCAGATGGCCAATCAGTTTCTGATGAAAGGTGACAGGAATGAAGGTGCGAATCATGAATACTATGTTACAGCCACTTATTCAGGGAAAATTCAGGGAGCCAGCCAGGTGAATGTAGATGTGGCCAATCCGGATTATAAAAGCCAGTCTCAAAATCAGCCAAAACCTAAACCTCAGCCCCAGAAAGACACGCCTAAATTCCCAGCCGGACAAGGAAGTGCACCCAAACAACCCGATCCTAAAGGAAATATCATAGAAGCGGTTTTCATTGATGATACCGGAAAAGAACTTTCCAAAGTTGCTGTAGGTGATAAAGTAAGGGTAAGAATCCACTCTAAAAATATGGTAGAGAAGCATATTCAGTATGTCATCTGGGAATATGACACGGCTTCCAATGATGAAGTATTCAGAAGTGGGAATATTAAAATTTCAGCTGATATACATGAAACTTCAGGATTTGTCATTTCCAAAGATATTTTTGAAAAAGGAATAGACTCCCCTATCGGCGATCCGGATTCCGATACACAAAATTATTTCATCGAAATTATCTCCAAGGACCTTTCTGCAGAATCTCAGAAATTTGGGGTAAATTCGGAAGGCCTGATGCAGGTGGAGAAGGTGAAGAGTGCGGCTGGGGTGCAGAAGCAACCGAAAACAGACAAAGGATGTGGAGGCAAATATTGTGTTGATAAAAGCACCCCTCCTAGCGAGCTAATTAGAGAAATTAATATTCGCTTAGCTGGTTTTGGAGGAAATGTACCCACAGGTAAATTTACAGACAGAACTGAAAAAATGGTTAAACAGTTTCAGAGAGATTACATGAAGGTGACAGAAACGGGAAAAGTTTGTGGTAATGTTTTGAGAGCTATTGATGAATTCTCTAAAAATTTTGAAATTAGTACAATATTATGGAATCAATTAAAATGTTCGTGTAGTACAAAAGGTAAAAAAGTAACAAGTACATTAAGAGGAATTCTAGAAATTAATAATTGCAAAGGTTTTGGAGATGGTACAGGAAAAAACACATATAAAGGTACTGCAAAAACTGAAGCCAATAACAAGTATGAGTATCCAGGTATTCATCGATCTTTATTATTTGGATTTAAGGCATTGCAATTCTATTTTAGCAAACAAACGACTTATAAAATTGATCAATTTACATCGGGATATAGATGCCGCTTCAAAAACTATACAACCACCAACCACCAAGGAAAAGCAATTGACATACAATTCAGTAAAGGTAATTGGCAAATAAGAGGTGAAAACAAAAAAAACCTTGTGGAATTAAGATCAATGAGAGATTCTATTTTTGTTAACTATTTAGGAGCTCAAAAAGAATGGCCTAACACAAATTTGTTCTCAATTGAACCAATTGATTTACTTTATAATAATAAGGGAAAGGTAAGATATGATCACACTTTTAGCTGGATTCATATGGATGTAAGGCAATTTGATTCGCAATATTTAGAAGATAAATACTTTTGCACAAGTTTAGCAACACTGAATGGGAAAAGTATTGTTCAACTAGCAATTGAGTTAGGCTATAATAATACTTGCAATTGTTATGAGACTTATCAGTCTCAACAAAACAAGCCAAGCAATTCTCGCCTTGACACTTGTGAAGATAAATTCAAAAAAATAGCTCCAATAATTTTGGAACACGAAGGAGGGTATAAAAATGAACCTTCTAAAGATAAAGGAGACCCAACTAATAAAGGGATATCATGGCCAGTTTGGCAAAAATATGCAAAAGAAGATGTAGGAGTTGAGCCAACTGAAGAAAATCAAAAAAAAATTACTGAAGAACAAGCTACCATTATTTATAGGAAAAGATATTGGGAACCTAAAGGTTATTGTGAAGTAAAGAATTTAAAAGTAGCACTTATGGTATATGATTGGAGTATTACTTCGGGAGGTGCAATTAAAGAAGTTCAGAAATTACTTGTTAGTGAATTCAATCAAACCATCACTATTGATGGAGGAATGGGCAAAGAAACTGCAAATGCCTTAAATCAACCCTCTGATCAAGAAAAATTGCTTACTAGAATAAGTGAAATTAGAAAAGCATATTATGATTATGGAGCTTCTCAAAATTGGTTCTCAGAAGATTATTTAAAAGGTCTTAAAATAAGAGTTGATAAATGCTTAAATTACACATTATAGATTTTAAATTATGATATATAGATTTTTAGTATTAGTTTCCCTTCTGGGCAGTATAATTTCGTGCAAAGGCCACGAGTCCAAAGAAAACAAAGTCGGTAGTAATGCTAATGTAAGTAACGAAAGAAAACTCCCTGAAGTGTGGCGCTGGAAGTCAGAAGACAAAAGTCAAGAGTTCACGTTGAAAATTCTGAAAATGACCCAAGACTCATTATTCGCGCAATATTGTGCTGTATACAACAATGGGCAAAAACTTGACTGTGATTTTGAAGAAAACATTAACATAAAAGCAGCTTTTAATAAGAGCCAAGAAGCATATATTGGTAATTTTCAGAGTTTTTTCAATTCGGGAAAGGGAACATGCTTTATAAAAATAAATGACAACGCTTTAATTTGGACTATTCTTAAAATACCAAATGGTGAATATTATGCCCCAAATAAGTGCATTCTAAAAAAAGAAGATAGTTTACCAATAAAAAAAGAGAAAGAATTAGTTGATAATAGGATTAATCTGCCATTTGATTATGAAAAATATAAACAAGTTTGCATACAATCAAATACTACTGATTGTCAAAAAAAATATCCTTCTTTGAACAAGACAGAATATAATAAAGTAATAAAAATTATAGATATTAAAGAGGGCGCTCCAGAATCTATATTTTCTATAAAGCCGATCTCTCAAGGCAATATTAGTATATATCTTTTAAATTTTGAAGGAGATTCCAGTTCACAAGAAATTGTTACAATTAATAATAATAAAATTATCAGTCGGCAATCAATAGGTTATGCAATGCCTGAAGAAGATACTTATGACTCTTTTGTCATTAACCCAGATATGACTATTGATATCTACAAAATTAGTTTTGACAACTTAAATAAGAAAAAAAGTGAAAAATATAAAATACTAGCCAATGGTACTATTTCGAAAATTTAAAATAAGAATAATGAATTTTAAGTAAACTAAAAACCAATGATGAAATGGTATTGAACATTCTTCAATAGAAAAGGCTATTGCTTATCTTTTACAACTTGGTTTTACAGGTAAGGGAAATGTTGATATCCAATCTGATAAATCATACTTATTATTAAATAATGTCTATGTTTCTCACCCAGAACTAAAGACGTCTTTTCAAAAAAACAAATATTATGGTTATCCATCTCTTGAAAAATATTCTAACGATTATGGACTTTTACAAGATGATAATCAAGAAAAAACATATTCAATAATAGTAGATCCAGACGGTTTTACTAATCTAAGAAAAGATAAAAATACAACAGCACAAATTCTTCAAAAGATTAAAACCGGAGAACAAGTTGAAGTGTTAGATCAAAACGGAGATTGGTGGTTAGTGGTTTCTAAGGAAGGTAAAAAGGGATATGTTCATAAAAGCAGGATAAAATCTGAATAAATAACTTAATCAAATGATGAAACTCTTTTCAATTCTATTGTTAACAATATTCTTTTCATGTAATCTTAAACAGGAGAATTCAAATAAACTTGGAAATTTTCCTATTGATTTTAAACAGGAACAATTAAACTGTACTGGTCAAAAATACAACTCAAATCAATGTTCTGATAGAGACAATAATTTATCAATTTCATTTAATAGAAATGCAATCTTATTTACCAGTAATAATAAAAATTACAATGATAAATCAAATAGTTCAAGTGATCTAGGATATGAAACTTTCTTATTTAAAAACAATGATGAAAAAGTAATTTTAATAGACAGTTTTTTAGAAAATGGTCACCTATTTCTTATTTATTATGTTAACAATAATAATATAAAATTCTTAGGAAAGAAAGAAATTACAAACACTACAGATCAAAATCCAAATTATAGTTTTAGAATTGAAAAAAGGGATAATATAATAGATATATTTTTAAATACAAAACTTAAAAATATATCGTTTGATATAAAAAAAGCAATTGATCTTAATATTAATGAAACTAAAAAAATTACAGATCCTAAAAAACATCATCAAAAAAACAATTCACCCCATCTCTATATAATTTAGAAAAGAAATTTCGTTTCATTTAAAAAATATTTTTACCTTTGCTACGTGAATTTTAACAACGGAACATATTATTATAGAATTTTTACCTCAGCTCTGGGATAGGGATTCTTATGAATATAATTTAAAACCTCGTCCTAGGGACGGGGTTTTTTCATTTAAAAAAATGTAAAAAAGATGAAAATAAGTATTATTGGAGTAGGATTAATCGGAGGGTCGATGGCTTTGAAATTAAGAGAAAAAAACATCGCCAGCTTCATCTACGGAATCGATAAAAATACACAGCATATCAGTGACGCATTAAACCTTAAAATCATTGATGCCGGAGTAGATCTTGAGCACGGAATTAAAAATTCGGATCTGATTATTCTTGCCATTCCTGTAGATGCTGCCAGAAAACTGCTGCCTTCTGTTCTTGACTTGGTAACTGATCAGCAGACGGTAATGGATGCTGGTTCTACAAAAGCAGGAATTGTAAATGCGGTAAAAGACCACCCGAAACGTTCTAGATTTGTGGCTTTCCACCCGATGTGGGGAACAGAAAATAACGGTCCAAAATCCGCTATTGCAGAAAGTTTCTCAGGAAAAGCAGGGGTAATCTGTAATAAAGAAGAATCTGCAGAAGATGCGCTGAATATTGTTGAACAGGTAGTCAATGCTCTTGATATGCACATGATTTACATGAATGCAAAAGATCACGATGTTCATACTGCATATATTTCTCATATTTCCCATATCACATCCTATGCACTTGCCAATACGGTATTGGAAAAAGAACGTGAGGAGGAAACTATCTTTCAGCTTGCCAGTTCCGGTTTCTCAAGTACAGTACGTCTTGCGAAATCGCATCCTGAAATGTGGGTTCCTATCTTTAAACAAAACAAAGAAAATGTGCTGGATGTTCTGAACGAACATATCTCTCAGCTCAGAAAATTCAAATCTGCCCTGGAAAAAGAGAATTATGAATACCTTGAAGAACTGATAACCAATGCCAACAGAATCAGAGGAATTTTAAGATAAATTCTTTGTACAATACTAAAAGCCCAACGGTTTTTACTTTTATTTTATTAAGAAACCCTTAGACATTACTGACTAAGGGTTTTATTTTTAAAACGATGTTATTTCTATTAACACTCCGGAACGTTAACCGCGATGGCCAGTCCGCCTTCGGAAGTTTCTTTAAAACGGTCACTCATTGACTGAGCGGTTTCCCACATCGTAAGAATCACCTCATCTAATGTTACTTTTGCTTTGGTAGGATCGCTTTCCAACGCAATGTTGGCTGCAGTAATTGCTTTCATAGCGCCCATTGTATTTCTTTCGATGCATGGGATCTGTACCAGCCCTTTGATTGGGTCGCACGTTAACCCGAGATGATGTTCCATTGCAATTTCAGCCGCCATCAAAACCTGTCCTACACTTCCTCCCAGAATTTCAGTAAGTCCGGCTGCTGCCATTGCAGAAGACACCCCGATCTCAGCCTGGCATCCTCCCATCGCTGCAGAGATAGTCGCATTTTTCTTAAATAAGGTTCCAATCTCTCCTGCTACGAGAAGAAACCGTATGATGTCATCCTCGCTTGTAAATGGCGTAAAAGCCTGCGAATACATCAATACCGCCGGAATTACCCCGCTTGCTCCATTAGTAGGTGCAGTAATAATTCTGCCGAAACTTGCATTCTCTTCATTTACTGCCAGCGCAAAGCAGGCAATCCATTTGTTGATATTGGTAAAGTTCTCTTCAGCATCTACAACCTGCTGGAACCACTCATCTTTATTCTTATAGATTTTGTCCCCTAAAAGCTTTCTGTTGATTCCTGCCGCTCTTCGTGACACATTGAGTCCACCCGGAAGAACTCCTTCCTTATTGACCCCTTTGTAAATACATTCTTTGATCTGCTGCCAGATATAGAGCGCCTCCTGCCTTGTTTCTTCCTGAGTTCTCCAGCTTTCTTCATTCATGAAAATAAGATCCGACATTTTATCAAGTCCCAACTTTTCGCAATATTTTGCAATATCCGAAGCCTTATGACAAGGGTATAATGTACGTACACACTGCTTTTGAATTGAGTTTTTTTCCTGGCTGGCAATGAAACCGCCTCCTACAGAATAAAAATCCTGAACAAGTTCAGTTCCGTCTTCGAAAACAGCTCTGAAGATCATTCCGTTCGGATGAAAATCAAGGCTTTTTTTCATATTTAAAATCAAATGATGTCCA
This sequence comes from Chryseobacterium culicis, assembly GCF_900108365.1. Taxonomy (GTDB): domain Bacteria; phylum Bacteroidota; class Bacteroidia; order Flavobacteriales; family Weeksellaceae; genus Chryseobacterium; species Chryseobacterium culicis. The sequence goes on from NZ_FNWQ01000004.1 coordinate 126,893, forward strand.
TAAACAAATGGAATAACTTTCTCTCCTCCAAGATTAATGGTTTGAGTACTTTTGATGTATTCTATTTTTTCATCAATTTTCGAAGTATTGATGGTCTTAAAATCTTCTCCGTTCAACCCCAGCATACCTGCAATATCAGTTCCGTGTCCGATCCCCGTTTTGGCGAGTGAGCCGAAGAATTCAAGAAAAACTTCTTTAACTTCTTCTATTGATCTTTCTCTTTTAATAATCCTGATAAATGCAGCAGCTGCATTCCAAGGTCCCATCGTATGCGAACTGGACGGGCCTATCCCTACTTTAATAATCTCAAAAACCGATATTGATTCCATAAATGATTCGTCATTTTCCTCAAAAACAAAGATACATGATAAATCCTAATTAAAGCATAGCAAAATCCCAGTTTTATTTGGTTTTGGCAGTCTATAAAACCAGTATCTTTGTGATGGGCTGATCCTATAAGCCCGTTCTTTTTAATTGTTTTAAATGGAAACACTCATCAAAAGTATTCTGCAGCATGTCCCGCTAAGTCCCGAAGAAATAGCAGCCTGTAAAAGTTTCTGGACAGAAAAAATACTGGAAAAAGGTGATTTTCTGCTGAGAAACGGGGAAGTATGCCGCTATGACAGTTATATTATATCAGGAGTTGTAAAAGCCTTTTGCATCAACGAAGAAAATGGAAATGAAGAAATTCTTTTTTTAGCCATTGATCATTGGTGGGCAACTGATATTGCCAGTTTTTCAAAACAAAAACCTTCCATTTACAATATACAGGCTGTAGAGAAAACAAAGCTCCTGCAGATCAGTCATCAGTCTTTTCAAAAAATGCTGCGGGAAAAATTGATCTGGTTCAATAGGATTTATTTTTTTTCCTGATCCGGCTGATGAATTCTGCTGAGACTCCCAGGTAAGAAGCAATCAGATATTGAGGTACTCTGGAAGAAATGTCGGGGTAAGTTTCCAGGAAGTCGTAATATTTCTGTTCCGCTTTGAGCATATGATTGAACACGACTCTTTTTTCAAGGGTTCCCAGATAGCCTTCCAGAATGATTCTGAAATATTTTTCTAAAGAGGGAATGCCCTGTTTGATCAGCTGAAACTTTCCTCGTGCTGAGAAAGATCAAGACCTTTATTTTCAGATTCCTCGGAAACTCTGAGGGTGATAACAGAATTGGTAATTTTATACAACAGCAGTGATCCGAAAAATGTAAAAACAGAAACCAGAACCAATGCAGCCATATGATGAAGGAAAACATCCATTCCTCCATGAAGCAGACTTGCATTTTCACCATGTGCAAAGATAGCGGTGAGAATCATTCCCATAATTCCCCCTACTCCATGGCAGGCAAAAACATCCAGGGTATCATCTATTTTCTTTAAAACTTTCCAGTTGACCATCAGATTAGACACAATAGCTGTAATAAATCCTATAAAAAGACTTTCCTGAATGCTTACGAAACCACATCCCGGAGTAATTGCCACCAGCCCCACTACAGCTCCTATGCAGGCGCCCAAAGCAGAAACGCTCCTCCCATTGATTCTGTCAAAAAAGATCCATGTCATCATCGCTGAAGCAGAGGCAATGGTGGTTGTTCCGAAAGCAGTAGCAGCAGATGCAGAAGCGCTCAGTGCAGATCCTGCGTTGAAACCAAACCATCCAAACCACAACATTCCCGTCCCCAGAAGCACATAAGGGATATTGGAAGGTTCATGATGAGGATTTTTTCTGTTTCCAACCACCATAGCTCCGGCCAATGCTGCAAACCCGGCACTCATATGCACTACCGTTCCCCCCGCGAAGTCTTTGACTCCAAAATATTTGTTCAAAAGACCGTCAGGATGCCACACCATATGACAAAGCGGCGTATAAATAACAATGCTGAAAAGCACAATGAATAATAAATAAGAAATAAAACGAACCCTTTCTGCAAATGACCCTGTAATGATAGCGGGAGTAATAACGGCAAATTTCATCTGAAAAAGGGCAAACAGAATAAAAGGAATCGTAGGGGCCATCATTTTATGAGGGAGATTTCCGACACCGCTAAAGAAAGGATAACTTAGCGGATTCCCAATAATACCATAATGCTTTCCACCAATGGTAATGCCTAAAGATTCACCGAAAGATAATGAAAAACCTATGACCACCCAGACCATAGAGATAACTCCTAAAGCGATAAAACTCTGCAGCATGGTAGAGATTACATTTTTTCTGCCAACCATTCCCCCGTAAAAAAAAGAAAGTCCCGGTGTCATGAGCAGAACAAGTCCTGCCGCAGCCAAAATCCAGGCTACGTCAGCACCTACAATTTTATCTTCACTTAAAAATTCTCCATTATTTGGAAGATCTCCAGCCGGATTCCAGAATAAACCACCGATTGCCACCAATGTAATAATAGAAAATGAAACGATCCATTTTAATCCTACTTTCATGAAATTTATATTTAACCCCTTCAAATTTAAACATAAATTTCATAAAAAATACATTTTAAAACACAACACCCCTATAAAAAAAGAACTATTTAAATAATTACACTATTTCTCAGGGAAAATTTCACTTAAAATTTTTGAGACTTCTTTATATTTCGTCGCCGGAAATAGGTGCGTTCCTCCCTTGATTACATAGTCAGGTTTTGAATTTCTGATGGGAAAGACAATGTCCTTATCGCCTAAAATCTGAATAACATCGGGATTTTCTTCAGATTTCCACTCTGAAACCTTTTCAACAGACCATTTTAGGTAATAGGGATCTCTCACTTTAAAATATTGCAGGATCTTTGGATTTTTAGGATCGAAAAGTTTTCTGATACCGGCATAAACATTGGTAGCCTTATCATTGAAAAGTCTTACCGGCAGCAGTCTTGGTATTTTTGTAAGCCCGCCGGTTTTTATAAAATTGGATTTCTCCCTGTCGGATTTTATGCTTCCCAGAATGACTACTTTTTCTGCAGGTTTCAATTTGTTGATCTCCTGTACCATAATTCCTCCAAAAGAATAGCCCAGGAGACAAAATGGTTCGGAATCATCTACTTTTTCCGCCATTCTTTTAACGTAGGCGTCAAAGGGCTCCTTTTTTTCAGGGATGAGCCAGTCTATAAAAATCAATTCACAATGTTTGGGAAACTCTATTCTTTCAAGAACTTTAAAGTCTGCTCCCAGACCGCTTACGATATAAATCTTCATCCCACTAATTTATAAAAAATACAGAGAAATAGGATGACTGTCCACCAATTTCCATGGAATAAATTCATAAAAAATGAGCCATTCTGAGGAACGGCTCATTTTATATTGATCTTACAGATTGTCTTATTTTTTCTTTTTAGGAACTCTGTTTTCGTTATCCAGCATTTCCGTAGAAACTTTGAACTGAATATCCATTTCGTTCTTAATGAAATAATCTTTCAGTGAAGATTGATAGAATACTTTAAAGTCTCTCCTGTTCAGAGAGAATTTCGCAGACTCAATAGAGGTAGTGAATTGGGTAACATATACATTCGCAGGGAAAGAAATCGTTTTTCTTACCCCTTTAAGGGTAAGGTCTCCGTACACTGTAGAATTGTATTCACTGTTTGCTAAAGGAATAATTTTAGTCAAATGGAATTTTGCAACAGGGAATTTCTTTACTTCAAAGAAATTTGTACTTTTCAGGTCATTGGTCAGCTTGATCTGATCTTCATCAGACACATCTCCTGCCATCAAACTTCTCATATCTATTACAAACTCTCCATCTACCAGAACCGTATGGTCAAAGTTGAATTTTCCGCTTTTCAGCTTTACTGTTCCTGAGTGGGAAGAAGCCTCGGTTTTCACCACTTTATACCCCCACCATCTGATCTCTGATGAAGTCACTTTTGCAACCTTATCAAATTTCTTTTGAGCAGAAACAAATGATATACTTGCGCACACCATAGCAAACAATAGTAATCTTTTCATTCTTTTTTATTTACAATTCAACAAAAATAAAAAAAAGTGTAGAACTTCTACACTTTTAATAATCTTTTTTTGATTAATTTATTGAGCAGTTACCTTTACAAGCATATCAATATCATCTTTCACAAAAACATCCTGCATAGTAGACTTGTATGCTACATCAAATTTTTGTCTGTCGAAAGAGAATTTGTTGGATACTAAGCTTACTACTCCTTTGCTGTAAGAAATTTTGGCAGGGAAAGAGATTGGGCTGGTTTTTCCTTTTACAGTAAGGTTTCCTGTTACAAGAGTATTGTAAATTTTGTCATTGTTTTTCTTTACTCCTGTAATTTTGAAGCTTGCAGTAGGATATTTTTCAACTTCGAAGAAGTCACCATTCTTAAGGTGCCCGTTCAGTTTTTGCTGATATTCTCCTGTAAGATCAGTAGAAGTAATGGAAGTCATATCCAACACAAAGCTTCCGCCTACCAATTGGTTTCCTTTCATTACCATATCTCCGGACTTTACTTTTACAGTACCGTCGTGAGAGCTGGCCTCAGATTTTGCTACTTTGTATCCCCACCAGTGCACATCAGACGCTACTACTTTTTTTGACTGCCCGAATGCTAATCCACCAGCTAAAACTGCTAATAAAAATATTTTTTTCATTGAATAGAGTTGTTTACTTATTTAACATTGCAAATGTAAGTATCTTGCTCAATAGATTTCATTGATGTATATCAATAAAATTTATTATTTTCATGAATAATATCATTTAAAATAAAAACTCCGGAAATTTCCGGAGTTTTATTTTATAGCTGGTAGTAAGCTGTGTAAAGGGCTATACCATTTAGTGCAGTGTGGTTTTGCTTGACCAGATAAATTGGAGTACTTCTCAGCAACTCCTCCATTTTATCACTGATTTTGAACTTCTCATAGAATTTATCCTTGTCAATATATTCTCTCACAATCTGTGGAATATCTCCGGCAATCAGCAGTCCTCCTGTAGCTTTAAGCTTTAGAGTAAGGTTATTGGCTTCTCTTGCCAGAAACTCAAGGAAAGTATCTAAAGCAATTCTGCAGATCAGAACATTTTCTTCAACAGCAGCTTTATATAACTCTTCTACGAAATTCCCCTGTGCAAGACGCTCACCCAGCCATTCCGGCTCCGGATGTCTTTTTACATCTCTCAAGAATCTGTAGATATTAAATAATCCGGACTTGGAAAGTACATTTTCCCAGCTTACAATACCATAGATATTATTTAAGAACTGGTAAAATTCAACCTCTACATTGGTTCTTGGTGAGAACTCAGAGTGTCCCCCTTCTGTAGCAAAAGGTCTCAGATATTTTCCGTCAAAGAAATATCCTGCTTCACCTAATCCGTTTCCTGGAGCAAGTACCGCTACATTTCCTTTTTCAAGATGTCCGCCTGTATAGATGGGTTCAAGATCGTTATCTTCAAGAAGGGCCATCCCGTATGCTGAAGCTTCAAGGTCATTCAGCATTTCTACTTTTTCAAACCCGAAATCCCGGGCATATTCAGCAACATCTAAATGCCAACCCAGTCTTGCAGGGCTGCTCTTCCCGTCCAATACAGGGCCTGGCACCGCCATCCCAAGACGTTTTACGTTTTGCAGCTGATTATCCTGAATAAACTTCTTCAGTATTTCTGAAAAAGAAGCATACTCTTTCGTTGCATATGTATTTTGTACTTGTATCTCAAGACCTCCGTTCCCGGAAACAAAATAGCCTAAGATGGTTGTATCTTCGCGAAGACTAGCTCCAATGATAGAAACATTATCATTATTACTGTTCTCTACTCCTGGTAAATAAAGTGGAAATTTTGGATTCAGAATCATAACCTCAAATTTTACCAAATATAATAATTGTTTTTGTAAAACATGCACAGAACGAAAAAACCTTTCCACTTTCGTGAAAAGGTTTTGGTTAATAATTGTTTATATATTAAATCTAACTACTTTCCTAATGGAATATTATAACCGAATCCTACACCGATATTCCCCACATTATAGTCCTGACCTGGTAAATCTCCTTTAGTTCCTACAAAAACCTTCTGGTACTGTACGAAGAAATTCCAGTCTCTGTTGTGGTATCCGATCTCCGGTTTAAGGTAAAAACCTCCGCTTGCTCTTTCAACATTCGTATTGGAAGCCACTGCTTTGTCTCCCACAAGGAAACCATATCCTAAATCAGTTCCGAAATAGAAACCGGTTTGTTTTGGATAAATTCTGATTAATGCAGCTACAGGAACTACTCCTACGTCATTATTTTTATATCCGTTGTTTTCTTTTCCAAAATAGTGAGTATATCCAGATGCGATACCCAGTCCAAATCCTGGTGTGATCAGGTTCTGGTAAGCAACATCCACTCCTACTGCAGCGGAAAGATTATCTGCGGGAACTGCTAAACCAACATTTGCGCCTACTTTGATCATATTGTTCATCTGAGCACTTTGAGCGCTTGCTATACCTGCTGTTAAAATACCAGCGAGTACTATTGCCTGTTTAAACATTTTCATAACTCTAATTTTTAAATTTTACTAAACAAGAGGATGTAAAAATCATGCCAAGCAAGGCTGATTCTCTGATTTTAACATTGAAACAATCCATAAAACAATGAATATCAACGTATTATTTTTAACAAAATTTAAATGTTTGTTTAACAAAAATTATCAAAAAATGATGCCGAATAGTGAATTAAAGGATGGAAGAAAGGATGCTGGAAGAAATATACTTTTATAAAATCAATTCTCTTTCTATGTTACAAGACTTTCTGCATCTTTCATTTAACCTCAAACTTCCCGCTTACAGCCTCTGGCCCTCTCAACAATATTAACAAACCTTAACCCGTTACTATTTTAACCTTTATCTTGGAAGTACATCAAAAAAATAAATCTCTCATAATGGCTGATTCATTATTAAAAAACAAGCATCTTCTTTGGCGGGCAGGTTTCGGTGTTGGAGTTAATCAAATTGATGATTTGAAAAATAAGAACATCAAAACGCTGATGAATGAATTATTTAAAGAAGACAGCTTCCGGGAAATTACTTATGACACACCGGATCCGGTTTTGGCAGCTGACTACATGAACAGTACAGCCCCTGCAGAAATGAAAAAAGAAATGCAGAGAATCAACAGGGAGCAAAATAACGAACTGAACCTTAATTTTTTGAATTCTATAGTAAACAGTAAGGAGCAGATGAGAGAAAAAATGGCATTCTTCTGGCATGGGCATTTTGCATCAAGAGTACAAAATCCAAGGTTCAACAAACAGCTTTTAAATACGATCAGGAAAAATGCGCTTGGAAATTTCAAAGATCTGCTTTTTGAGATCAGTCAGTCACCAGCGATGCTTAACTTTCTAAACAATCAGCAGAACAAAAAAGATCATCCTAATGAAAATTTCGCCCGTGAAGTCATGGAATTATTTACCATGGGCAGAGGAAATTACACGGAAAAAGATGTAAGAGAAGGGGCCAGAGCCTTTACCGGATGGAGCTATGATAAAGAAGGAAATTTTAAAGAGAGAAAAAACCTTCATGACGAAGGCAGCAAAACCTTTTTAGGAAAAACAGGCAGCTTCGACGGAAGTGATGTTCTCAATATAATTCTCGAACAGAAAGCAACGGCACAATTCATTACCACAAAGATTTATAAATTCTTCGTCAATGAAAAACCAGATCAGGAGATTATTAATCAACTCAGTACCAACTTCTACAATTCAGGATATGACATCAAGAAACTGATGACTGAGATATTCTCAAGTTCATGGTTTTACGATCAAAAGAATATAGGAAACCGTATAAAATCTCCCGTGGAGCTTATAGCAGGAATCATGAGAATTCTTCCTATGCAAATCCAGAATCCTGAAAACCTCATCGTCTACCAGAAATTGTTAGGACAAATGCTTCTTTATCCCCCCAATGTTTCAGGATGGCCTAATGGGAAGTCGTGGATTGACAGCTCCACTCTGATGTTGAGGCTCCAGGTACCGCAGATCTGGTCTGGACTTCGCCCTTTGGAATACAGTCCGCGACAGGATGATGATATAGATATGGGTATGAAATCCCGCGAAACAGCTTTAAATAAAAGTTTTAAAAATCCCAATATTACGATCGACTGGGGCCGTATTGAAAAGCTTTTTGAGAATAAAAACTGTGAAGACTATCTTTTGCAGAACCCACGTAGTCTGGACATGAATTCTGTGAAGAATTTTTCCGACAAAAGTATCAAAATGAATATCATCAATCTGATGTCAACGCCAGAATACCAGTTAATGTAGCCACCTTTCCTTAAAAACAAAATTATGTTAATCAAAAGAAGAGAATTTCTCAAAATAAGTTCACTGGCTACCGCTTCTATGCTGATGCCTAACTTTTTGAAAGCGATGACGCTGGATGAAGCTTTGAGCCCTGATCAGAATATTCTGGTAGTTCTTCAGTTTACTGGCGGAAATGATGGGTTGAATACGATTATTCCGGCAAGAAATGACATTTACTTCAGAGAAAGAAAAACACTGGCTATTCAGAATTCCATACCGCTTACAGATGAGGCCGGAATTAATCCGTCCCTCTCCTATTTTAAAGAGCTTTTTGATAACGGTGAGCTGTCTGTAATGAACAATGTTGGCTATCCCAATCCGGATAAATCCCATTTTAGAAGTATGGATATCTGGCAGTCGGCAAGCAGAAGTGATCAGTTTCTGGAAACAGGCTGGCTTGGGCGTTTCCTGGATGAAGAATGTTACCGGTGCGACCACCCTACCCAGGCACTGGAAGTAGACGATATGCTAAGTCTTGCCTTAAAAGGAGAAAATAATAAAGCTTTTGCCTTTAAAGATCCTAAAAGACTTTATCAAACCAGTCAGGAAAAGTATTTTAAATCACTGTACGACCACCATCACGATGATGAAACCGTATCTTACCTTTATCAGACTCTAGGCTCTACCATTAATAATGCTGATTATATCTTTGAAAAAAGCAAAGCTAAAAAGACGGAACAGGCTTATCCTAATTCCCAGTTAGGAAAAGATTTTAAAACGGTTGCTTCTTTGATAAAATCAGACATCAATACTCAGGTGTATTATCTTTCTGTAGGAAGTTTTGATACGCACGTCAATCAGAATGACAGGCAGAAAAAATTGTTTGATGATATCAATGAATCGGTAAAATCATTTGTAGCCGATATGAAAAGCAATGGACTCTTCAAAAATATCCTGTTGATGACATTTTCTGAGTTCGGCCGCCGCGTAGCACAGAATGCCAGTAACGGAACAGATCACGGAACCGCTAATCAAATGTTTTTTATCAGTGGAAATCTTAAGAAAAAAGGACTGCTGAATACACTTCCCGATCTTCAGAACCTGAATGAAGGCGACCTGATCTACCAAGAAGACTTCAGAAAAGTATATGCCACCATTTTAAAAAACTGGCTTAAAGCAAATTCCTCTAAGGTATTGGGATGGAAAGACGGGATTTATGATTTCGTATAGGGAAACCACAAAAGTCAAAAGATTTTTTTAGAAGTTTTTAATCTGGATAATGAATAGTAAAAAGCTTAGATTCCTGTGGAATGACAAACTGTGCAGATAGACTGTCATTGAAACTGTGTCATTCGGTAGGAGGCGAAAATTCAAAGAATTTTTGACGGGGTTGTAACAATGATCCTCTTCAACACTCATCAACAAAAAAAGAGACTGTACATACTAATGACAGTCTCTTTTTAAATAATTTTAAATTTTAACTACTTTTACGTTTAAGCCGTAATCTGCTTTGGTTCTTTTTCTTTCTGATCTTCTTTTTTGTCAAGTTTCTCAGATATTTTTTTAACAATATATTCTATTGCTATGGGTGCTAAGATGGCAATTAATGCTTTAAATATTCTTGATTTCATAATTAATTTGGTATTGTTACGTTATTAATACAATTTCTAAGCCAAGATAAAATTCATCCATACAATATCTGCTGTAATCGTTTATTGATGGGACTTCTCAAATAGATCAGATTTCATCAGGAACAATCAGATTTTCATAATTTTTATTTCCTGCTTTAAATTTCTCTTCCATTTTCAGCCTCAATTTCCGGGGCTTATGAACAATTAAACTGTCACCAAACCCAAGCAGCAATCTTTCTAACTCAAAATTGATCTGAACACAAATTTTAAAGAGCGTCCCTTCATAATCTTCCTTTATAATTTCCTGGCTTTTATGCAGCGGTTTGGTTTTTACATAAGGAGCATTGCCTGCATCTACCCAGAACACTACATTTCTCGGCTCCATAGATTCTGAAACCGTTACCCCTACAATATCTTTAAAATATTCATCTCCATCCAGCTCCCTGTCAATATACTGAAGACTTTCATCTGCTTCAATACTTTCCATCCTGTCCAGCGCCAGATTATACATTTTCTGCTTGTAGAGGCAGATCAGGAACCAACGGTTATTGAACTCCTTCAAAAGCTGGGGATGTACGGTAAAAATATTGGATTCTCTTGCAGTAAAGCTTTTGTAAAGAATCTTCAGTACTTTTTTATTGGCAATACTTTCATACAAAATATCAATATGCTCCAATCCTTTTAACTGTTCATTTTTATCCAAGTGAATAATCGACTTCTGACTGGTTGCATGAATGGAGTCCTCCAGCTTCTGAATAACTCCATTCATCTCCTTGAACATAGAAAAGTCTTTAAACTGCTTCAGAATCTGAACAGCATTGTTCATTGCCTTCAGATCACTTTCATTCACGGAGATATTGTGAATGCTGTATTCCGGATCACTGTAACGGTAGTATTTTCTTTCGTAAACTTCAATAGGAGCCTCATATCCGAATTTTTCACTCCGCATATTCTGAAGATCAAGCTGAACCGTACGCTTGCTGACAAAGGATTCTTTTCCTTCGAATTCAAATAATGCTTCCGAACATTCATCTATAAGATCATCCAGCGTATATTTTCTGTATTTGTTTTTAAGACATTTATCTAACGTTTTATACCTGATCAGGGCATTTTTATTGGATGACATTCTTTAATATTTAATGATTGGGTGTTTTTTATAAGTAAATCTGCTTTTTACAATTATTTATCTTTCAAAGCATTTTGATCAAAAGTAATCCCATCCCAGCCGGATTTCATAAAGTTTCGGATATTCTGATGATCAGTTCCTTCCGGGTTTTTCAAAACATCTTCTCTGTAGAATTCACCAAAAAGCCAAAGAGTTTCCTCTTTCGTCAGATCATGAATACTTGCAAAGCTGAAAACTTTGCACGAACCATTATTCTGCCCTGCCTGATTGGTAGTATCACCATTTTGAAAAGCAGTGGGTGTGAAATCATAATGTTCATCAATATAACTGATTACCTCATTAAACTGGATTGTTTCCGGAAAATGTTTTAATTGTTCTAATAATACCATGGACCTTGTTTTTTTAGATTATATATTGTTTTTACGAATCGGCCGACGGGCTTTATCGTTTCTTTTTTTAATTTTTTTGTAAAAATAATTAAATTTTCTTTATCTACGCAAAACTATTGCGCAATAAGCATATTACTTTGCATCATCAAAATGAAACAAAATGGAATTTAATGGAAATCATTTAATCGAATTAGGATATAGACCGGCAAAATGGTTTAAAGATGCCATTAGCTATATCAACGAGAATAACCTGGATGAACATCAGATTGCAGAATATCTGGTACAGTTCAAACAGCCGGATCTTATTCCACTCCACGAAACGGCTAAAGATTTTATGATCAACATTCGTGCAGAACACGAAAGTGAGAATGATAATGTGGAAAAAGTAATCAAAACCATGAACGTTCTGATGAAAACGCCTACTCTGATTGGCGGAGCTTTAATGCCGGATGCCTGTCCTACAGGTCCTGAAGGCCAGATTCCCGTAGGAGGTGTGGTCGTGGCAAAAAATGCTATTCACCCGGGATTCCATAGTGCTGATATCTGTTGTTCTGTAATGTTGACGGATTTTGGAAAAACCAATCCTAAGGATGTTTTGGATGCTGCGCATTCTGTCACTCATTTCGGATATGGTGGAAGACCAAGAGGGGAACAGATGCCGATGTCTCAGGAACTGATGGATGCTTTCAGAGAAAATGAATTCTTAAATGATGAAAAACTGATCAGCATTGCCCGTTCTCATATGGGAACTCAGGGAGACGGAAACCATTTCCTTTTCGTTGGTATTTCAAAAAACACAGGAAACACCATGATGGTTACGCACCACGGTTCCAGAGCTCCTGGAGCGGCTTTATATGATAAAGGAATGAAAGTAGCCAACCGTTTCAGACAGGAAATCTCTCCTGAAACACTGAGAGAAAATGCCTGGATCCCTTATGATACTGAAGAAGGTACATCTTATTGGGAAGCACTGCAGCTGATAAGACAATGGACAAAAGAAAACCATACTTCTCTTCACGATGCCGTGCTGAATAAGCTGGAAATGGAGAAAGAAAACAGATATTGGAACGAACATAATTTCGTTTTTAAAGATGGAGATTTGTTTTATCATGCAAAAGGGGCTACTCCGCTGGATGATAAATTCATGCCGGATATTACGGGACCAAGACTGATTCCGTTGAATATGGCAGAACCGGTACTGATTGTTCAGGGAAAAACCAATGAAAGAAACTTAGGTTTTGCACCGCATGGAGCAGGAAGAAATTTCAGCAGAAGCCAGCATAAAAGGTCTTTAGCACATAAGACAACTGAAGAAATTTTCAATGAGGAAACAGCAGGATTGGATATCCGTTTCTACTCCAATGAGATTGATATTTCTGAACTTCCGAGCGCCTATAAAAGTGCAAAGAACGTAAGAGCACAGATAGAAGAGTACGGACTTTGTGAAGTTCTGGATGAAGTGATGCCTTACGGATGTATTATGGCCGGGGACGTACAGAAAAATGCTCCATGGAAGAAAAAGAAGAAATTCAGAAAAGCATAATGGTATATCTGATATGATTATAGTTAAACCTTATAGTTTTTTGAAACCTATAAGGTTTATAAAAACTAATAACCAGCCTCACGGGTATAAAAGCCTGTAAGGTTCATGAAAACTAAATTATATAAAGGCAGGGGCAGTAGCTCAGATGGTTAGAGCAACAAAATTACTTTCCGCTGCAGGCAGATAAGGTTCCTATTAATCGCCAAGATTGTGGGTCACAGGTTCGAGTCCTGTCTGCTCCTCAACATAATGAAAATGCTTATTTTAACCTCATCATTTTAATTAGGTAAAAAATTTAAGGCAAAGAAAGTTCCTATAATTTAGAATTACTTTCCGCCTTTTTACAAATTATAAGGCAAAGGGAGTTCCTATATTTTTTTGGAAAAATACTCCCCGCTTTTTATAAACTATAGGTAAAAGGAGTTCCTATACCCTTCACTTTTAATGAATCTACTCCTCACTTATTTTTTAAACTTAAAACAATGAAAACACTACAATTATTCAATGCGGTACTGGCCAGAAAATCTGATGAAACGCCATTTATTTCTAAGGATGGTTTCATCATTGAACCGGATGCTTTATGGGCAAAAAAAGAGATCGTCTCTTATTATGCAAAGGAGAAACTGAATGGAAATGATTTGAATAAAACCTTTCATAAGTCCTGGGAGAAAATAAAGAGTACTTCGAGAATTGATTTATTTTTTGAACAGATCAGCCATTATATTTCAACCTATGGAAGTAATTTCCAAAGTGAAATTTATATTCCTGATGAAGTATTGAATGTTCCTGATATGAAAATGGTTTTTAAAGTCATCAAAGCCTACTCTGTGGAAGAAATGCAGGAAAAATGTCTTGCTCTTTTAAGATCAGGAATCGCTTTAAAAGAAGAAACCATTGATGATTTGCTTTCTATTTTACATACAGAGCTTGATTATGATTTTACGGGAAAAGAAAATATCAGAAACAAAGAAGCGATTATAAAAATAGCTGACCTGTACGAGATTTATCCTGAAAATCCTGTCGAATTTTTCCGTTATGTAATTTATAAAACAACCATTACAACGCTTTTAATTAAAAATGATGATCTGATTAATTTAATCAAACAAAGTAAATTTAATCCGACTTATCTGTTTGAAAGCTTTGGATTGGAAAAAATGGCGGAAATTTTTAACAGATTTAAGCCTTTATTTCTTGCTTATAAAAACAGAGCTCCGAAGGTCATCAATAAAATATCAAAATTATCCAAAGTTTATCATAAGCCGTTGATCTCAAATCCATTGAATAATGCTACCAATACATTGCTGGAAAGCAGTGACTGGCATTGGCTGGAAAATGCGACACCGTTTGCGTTATTCAAAGCATTGTCAGCATGTTACTCAAGAATGTATGGTCAGGATACTTTTGTCTACAGGGTAAGAAACGGGAAATCATGGACTAAAAAAGGTAAGGAAACTTATGTGAATCAAATCAACTATGATTTCATTCTGGATTTCTTAAAATTGAAATATGAAAATATTGCCGGAAAGAAATTCTATTTCCCGGAGAATGTAGAATTTGCATTGCCAACTTCTGAAAAAATGTTTGTGGGGAATATTCCTACCGGAACACGTTTTTATGGTGACAGACTGGCTGTAGGTATTTATTGGGAAGATCAGTGGGGTGCCCGAGACCTTGACCTTTCGGGATTGAATATCGCCGGAAAAATAGGTTGGAATGCTGCTTATAATCATGGTGACGGACAATTGATGTATTCAGGAGATATGACTTCTGCTCCCAACGGTGCTGTTGAATATCTTTACGCCAATAAAGGGCATTGCGCACCAACGCTTGTCATGAACAATGTTTTCAGTGGAGATGCCAATTGCGGATATAAAATCGTAATCGGAAAAGGAGATCATATTTCTTACGACTATATGATGAATCCTAACCACCTCTTTGCTGAAGCCAGATGTAATTCTGTACAAAAGCAGATGATCCTGGGAATGCTGGCAACCAAAAATGAAAAGCAATGTTTCGTACTGTTGAATTTCGGAGCCGGACATTCTCATGTTTCAGGAAATAATCAGGTTTCCGCGATGGCAACAAGTGCCCTGTATCAGCAATGGTACAATGCAATGCCTTTCAATGAGCTTGTAAAAGAGCTTGGAGCAGAGATTACCACAGAAAAAGCAGAAGCTGATTTTGATTTCTCGCTGGAAAACCTGGAAAAAGACAGTTTTATCAGGATTTTTAAATAAATTCTATGGCGTCATCTGATGATATCGGGTGGCGTTTTTTTGTGATAATTTGGTTAAGTAAACTATGAGAACCACCCCGTCAAAAATTCTTTGAATTTTCGCCACCCCTCCGGAGAATGGGAGTTTTGACGTCTTCAGTTGGGAGATTCGTCGGGATTGTACTATTTGTGTGTATGCTTTTTACAGGAATCCGGCTTAAAATCTCTAACAAATGGACTAAAGTCCGTTCCTATTGAATACAAGCCTTTATGGTAATTATACATTCACCTTTTTCACTGAAAACAGTCCTTTATTCTCATTAATGATCACTTTTTTCCCGTAATCAATCTGAACAGCAAACATATTCTCCAGCGGAAACTGAAGTACATCCTGAAGAATCAGACGAATGACTCCGGCATGGGTAATAATGAGAACCTTGTTTAGGTCTTTTTTCTGAATCAATTCTTGCCAGCAGTTAAGGACACGGCTTTGCATTTCAATGAGATTTTCTCCACCTGAAGTCTTAACATGAACAAAATCTTTGTACCACGGATTAATTTCTTCTTCGGGAATATCCGTCCATTTTTTCAGCTCCCACTTCCCGAAATTCATTTCGCGGAGCCTTTCATCTACCAGGTAATGATATTTAAAATGGTCAGCTAACAAACGGCATCGCTGCGAAGGACTTGCTATGACGGCATCATAATCACCGTCCATTTCCAACGCTTCAAAATCTCTTATGAAGCCTCTTCTTAAAGGCATTTCGGCAAAGCCATAACACAGGTTTTCAGGGTTCTCTACAGCGGTATGACGAATTAAATGAATTTCCATACGATGATTGTTCCCAAATAAAATAAAACTTCACAAACCTGCTGTACCGCGCCGAGGCAGTCGCCTGTATAGCCACCGATATGTTTTTTAAAATACCAGCCCAGATACACTTTACCTAAATAAGCCAGGGCAAATGCAAAAATCAGATGCCAGTCCGGGATCAGGGCGAACGCAATTAACACACTGATAAATCCTACCATCAAAGCCGTCCTGTCCAATGGCTTATTCGCCAGAGGCTTTGATTTGCTGACATCAATATCAGTTACATACTGATGGGTATAGATCATAGTTCCGGAAATAAAACGGCTTACAGTATGTCCCAAAATAACAATTAATAAAACTCCTGCAGGGTCATTCATTCCCAAAGTCTGAATACTGTAAAACTTCAGTGCGAACAGAAGAATAATCCCAATCGTTCCATACGCACCCACCCGGCTGTCTTTCATGATGGTCAGAATTTTATCTTTTCCATATCCTCCTCCGAAACTGTCGCACATATCGGTAAAACCATCTTCATGAAATGCACCCGTCAGCAAAACACTGGAGACCATCATTAAAACAATTCCGATTTCAAGATTAAAAAGCAGAGTAGAAAGATAAAGAACCAATGAATTGATCAATCCTATTATAAGCCCTACCCAGGCAAAGTATTTTTGAGATTTATTCATGATCTCACCGGAGTACGGAATAGTAAAAGGAAGCGGAATTCTGGTGAAAAACATCAGCGCAGTTGCCAAGTAGATCAGTTCATTTTTGAGGACTTTCATCTGTTCTTTTTATTATAAAAACTGGATTTATCATTTTCCGTAAAATTAGGAAAGCTTTTAACAATAGTAAAGAGATCATCTAAAAAAACAAAAAACATGAATCTTATCACCTTCAATATTTCCTTTTTATCTCTGAAGTATTTTTAGTTTTGCATCATAATAACCATGAAAAAAGAACAAATGAAAAAAGCGCATTTCGTTGGATTATGTCTTATATCTATAATAAGCTGTTCAACTCCAGGCGATGAACTGGAAAATACAAATGAAGCACAGGCACTGAATGTATCCGGCAATAACATATTAGCCAAAGGAGGTTTCAGAGATAATCCTGACACTCCTACCCCTCCTCCTGCAGGAATCTGGTCCAAATCCTTTTATTTAACCAATCCCATTTACGGGTTCTACAGTAATCTTACCAAAAAACACCTGTACAATACTTCCCCGTTACCATCGGAACTTCCTAAGTCCTATCCGGGATTAAGCTATTATTTTCAGGAGCGATTATTAGGTTCCGCAGATGGACCTGGCCCGACAATTACAAGGTGGTTTCACACGGGAACCAACGACCTGATATTAACCACTAATCCTAATGAGTTAGCCGGACAAAGCAACTGGGAGAGAAGAGATTTAGGTACCAGCTATAATGGTAATGAGCCGGGAAGCTTTCCTATTTACAGGTATTTTAATTCTGATAAAAAGACGCACTTTTACACCAGAGATAAGAATGAACTGGGAGATGGTAAAGACGGTTATGCTTATGAAGGAGTGGCCTTCTACTTAAAAGATTCTGAACCCAAAGAATACAGAGTTCGTGATGGACAGCTTTTTCAGGATAATGCCACCGGAGCTTTATACATTGTATTTGAGAGTACTCTGAGACGTATCGAGTCCTTTGCTGTGATCAATAACCTGTTTGCGGTTCAGGGAAAAGCGTATTTGCTCTTTAAAGTAAATATAGAAGATTACACAGGCGAAAGAGGACCTGATATCACTTCAGGAACCCAGCTGGTAAGAAATACCAATACCGGAAAGCTGTATTTGGTAGATGATGGTTTATACAGATATATTCCTACTATGCAGATCTTTAATATATATAAATTCAATGAAGATGCTATTCAAAATAAACCTGTGAGAATGATGTTTACAGGTAAAGATGTTGCCCATACGTACTAATAATATTTACTGCAAAAATAAAAGGGGCATTACAGCCCCTTTATTATTTGATAACATCACGATTTATTGGAAATATTTGCATCTTCAAAGCTTGACATTTCATTCAGGAAATTAACCGCACTTTGGATAACCGGATAAGCCAGCGCGCAGCCTGTTCCTTCACCAAGACGCAGATCCAGATTGAGAATCGCTTTCTCTCTCATCAGTCCCAACAATTGGGGATGCGCATTTTCATTGCTTACATGGCAGAAAATACAGTTGTTCAAAACTTCAGGATTCTTTTTCCAGACAGTGGCTACGGCTACAGTAGCAATAAACCCGTCCACCATGATCAGCAAATTGTGGTGATAAGCGGCTTCTATTGCTCCGATTATTTGGGCTATTTCTAATCCGCCAAAGGTTTGGGCAATTTCATCTTCTGTCATTTCAGAAGGGTATTTTTCAATAGCTTCTGTTAAAATACGGATCTTATTTTGCAGTTGATGATCGTTCAGGCCTGTTCCGCGGCCGATACAGTGGGTAACCGGAATATCAAACAGCTTGCTCATCATTAAAGAAGAAGCAGATGTATTCCCGATTCCCATTTCACCGAAACCGATTATATTACAGCCTTTTCCTGCAATATCAGTAACTACAGATCTTCCGTTTTTAAGTGCCTGCTGATATTCTTCCGGTGTCATCGCTGGCTCTTCCAGAATATTACGGCTGGATTTTCTGACTTTTTTATTGATCAGATTCAGCCCGTCCGGAAAATCAAAATTCACTCCGGCATCCACAATTTTGATTGTAATATCATTCTGCCTGCAAAAAACATTGATGGCTGCTCCTCCACCCAGGAAATTCATTACCATCTGATAGGTTACCTCCTGTGGATAGGCACTTACTCCCGCAGTGGCAATCCCATGATCGGCCGCAAAAACCACCATATGGGGATTCAATAACTTAGGCGAAGTGGTTTTCTGAACCATTCCGATTTTATGGGCAATATGCTCGAGATGCCCTAAAGCACCCAGCGGCTTCGTTTTAAAATCAATTTTATGCTGTAATTCTGATGATAACATGGATGTTTATAGTTATGTTAAATGGAAAAGTGCAATATTAGCAAAATAGGGAGAATTTTGCAGTGTTTGTTTGTAGTTTTTATGGACTGGAGGATAGATGCAGGAAGCAGGAAGCTAAAGACGACCCTCTTACAAACTCATTATCCTTCATATTTTCTGACTCTCAGCCTCAACAATCCCAAACTCTGCAACTCTCAAACGCTCCCACACTCAAACTCTAAAAACCCCTTCCCCGAATCCTGAAATTGAAAAAGGCTACGCAAGTACATTACGTACAACACCATTTACTTTGCGTCATAAATACAAAACAATGACACCAAAAATACTTGAAAAGATAAAAGAAGTTGAAGCTGCAAAAGGGGTAAAAGTCCTTCTGGCAGTAGAATCGGGAAGCAGAGCGTGGGGCTTTGCGTCTCCTGACAGTGATTATGATATCCGTTTTATATACCGTCACGACAAAGAATGGTATCTTTCCCCTTGGGATAAGGATGAAACGATAGAGTTTATGACAGAAGATGATCTGGACGGCTCGGGTTGGGATCTGCGAAAGACTTTTCATCTTTTGCTGAAATCAAACGCCGCTTTATTGAGCTTGTTTTACTCTCCTATCGTTTATAAAGCGGATAAAAGGTTTGTAGAGCTCTTTAAACCCTTGGCTGATGCCTGCTTTTCTCCGGTGGCGGTTTCTTATCATTATTTAAGCATGAGCAAGAAATATCTGGAAGCATGCCGAAGCGATGAAGTAAAATTAAAAAGTTATTTTTATTGTTTACGAACCACATTAACAGGGAAATGGATCATAGAAAAAGGAACGGTTCCACCCGTATTGTTCAGTGATCTGCTTGTGTTAACCGATGATACAACCAGACGAAAAATAGAAGATCTTGTTGCCCTAAAAGCAACCAAAGGAGAATCTTACTACCACCCGAATGATTGGGAAATGTTTGAATTTTTGGAGAAAACAATCGCAGAAAATGAAGAAAAATCGAAAGGTTTATCAGGAGGAAAAGCGGATAAAGGGGAGATGGAACGGGTTTTTAGGGAGATTTTAAAATAGGAAATACTATAAATGATAAAAAAGATGAAAAATATAATAGCTCTGTCTCCCATGTATACGGAAGACAGTAACAATTTGAAAAAAGCCTCGCTCAATTCTTCTTATACATTAAATCGATTCAATGCGAAATGGAATATTCCCGAAGAATTCCGTTCAGATGTCATTGGTGTATATGGTGAAGATATTTATGCTGAAATTGTTGCAGAGCAATGTAACCTAACATTAACAAAGCCAGATGACAGCTGGCTCTCAAAAATTTCGGAAGAATTTACAAAACGGAAAATTCTTTATGGCAAGCTAAAAGATTTTGAACATGAAGAGAATATTTTCATTAAATGCTCAGACTTCAAAAGCTTTAAAGCAGGAGTTTTCGATAAGGTAATTAATATCAAAGGTTTTGAGACGCTGGATCGGGAGTGCATGGTTTTCACCTCTGAAGTAGTGGAATGGGAGCTCGAGGTAAGATGTTTTGTTTTACACAATGAAATTAAGACATATTCTTCATATTGGAGAAACGATGTTTTTGATACCCACGGACTTTCAGAGAAAGAAAGCAAAGGTATGTTCGACTTCTTTAAATCCTTCATAAAAAAATACTCTTCTACTCTTCCTGCTGGTATTGTACTTGACTTTGGGGTGATAAAAGGGAAAGGCTGGGCTTTGATTGAAGCAAATCCTGCATGGTGCTCCGGATTATATGCATGTGATGCAGAGGCTGCTTTGGAGGTGATTGTGAAAAGCTGCATTAAAAATTGAGATGATGGAAATGATTATTTTCATCGGGATTCCTGCAAGCGGAAAAAGTTCTTTTTATAAGGATCTTTTTTTCAATTCACATATACGAATAAGCATGGACCTTTTAAACACTCGATACAAAGAAGGAAAGTTGCTGCAGTATTGCTTCGAAACCCAGTCAAAAATAGTGATAGATAATACGAACGTAAACAAGGAAAGCAGGAAAAAATATATCGAATTTGCCCAACGAAGTAAGTATAAAGTTATCGGGTATTATTTTGACAGCACGATTCAGGATTGTATGGAAAGAAATAAAAACAGAAAAGATTCCATTAACGAAATTGGAATAAAATCAAAATACAAAGAACTGGAAAAACCTTTATATGAAGAAGGCTTTGATAAAATATTCAGTGTGAAAATTATAGAACAAAAATTTGAAATCAGGGATTATGAAATTTGAAGAAATAGAAGCCTTAATGCGAAGAAATGAAAATCTCTCAGAACAGTATATTCTTCCGGAAAATTTTATAGTGGTAAGGCTGGACGGAAAGGGCTTTACTAAACTTACTAAAGAAAAACTTTCACTTGAAAAACCATTTGATCAAAAGTTCAGCCAGGCAATGATTGATACTGCAAAATATCTTTTTAACATAGGTTTCAAGGTAATATATGGTTATACTCAAAGTGATGAAATATCTCTTCTGATTCATAAAGATGATAATACTTTCAACAGAAAAGTGAGAAAGATCAATTCTGTTCTGGCAGGAGAAGCAAGTGCTTTTTTCAGTTTAAGATTTCAGGAAATCTGTGTTTTCGACTGCAGAACCATAGCGATTCCTAATCTGGAAATGCTTCTGGATTACTTTTGCTGGAGACAGGAAGATTCCCACAGAAATTCCCTTTCTGCTCATTGTTACTGGACATTAAGGAAAAATGGATTTACTGCTAAACAAACCACCGAAAGAATTGAAAAAATGCACCAATCTGATAAAAATGAACTTTTATTTCAGTACGGAATTAATTACAATAACCTTCCTTTGTGGCAAAAGCGAGGAATTGGAATTTTAAACCTCAAAGTGGAAAAGAAAGGCTCTAATCCTATGACTAAAGAACCTGTTGTTTATTTGAGAAATGAAGTGTTTGTTGAAAATGAATTGGCAACACGTGAAGGCTACAGAATATTTTTAAAAGAGGTTTTTAACAAATTTTAATTATAAACAACTTTGCACGCAATAGTTAGCATAAAAAAAACAATATTACAAAACCTGAAACATGATGACCATCCAAGACCTAAAAAATAAAAACCTCCTCCTCTTCGAAGCCATTTCCGGAAGCCGGGCTTTCGGGCTGGCAACGGAGAATTCTGATACGGATATCCGCGGGGTGTATTATCTGCCGAAGGAGGAGTTCTTTGGACTGAGTTATATTCCGCAGATTTCCAATGAAACGAATGACATTACGTATTATGAAATCGGGAGGTTTGTAGAGCTGCTGCAGAAAAATAATCCTAATATCCTTGAAATTCTGGCAAGTCCTGAGGATTGTATTCTTTATAAACATCCTTTGATGGATCTGCTCAATATTGAAGATTTTCTTTCAAAAGTATGCAAGGACACTTTTGCAGGTTACGCGGTTTCGCAGATTAAAAAAGCAAAAGGTGTCAACAAAAAGATTGTAAATCCGGTTGATAAAGAAAGAAAATCAATCCTGGATTTTTGCTTTATTTTGGATGGACAAGGCTCTGTACCGTTGAAAAAGTGGCTGGATAAATTCTCTGCATCCGCAGGACGTGGTAGACTATCACAGGAAAAATGTGGATTGATAAGTATTGATCATACCAAGGGAATGTATGCTTTATTTTATGATGAAACGGGAAAGTTAGGATATAAAGGAGTTGTTCAGAATGAAGAAGCGAATCAGGTTTCGTTATCTTCCATTCCTAAAGATGAAAAACCAGTGGCGTATCTGTTCTGCCATCTGGATGCTTATTCTATTTACTGCAAAGATTACAGGGAATACTGGAAATGGGTAGCTGAGCGCAATGAGGACCGCTACAATGTCAATCAGACCCACGGTCAGAATTTTGACAGCAAGAATATGATGCACACGATCCGGCTGCTTCAATCCTGCGAACAGATTTTTAAAACCGGTTCACTGGATATCCGTGTCGAAAACCGTGATGAGCTGTTAGATATCAAAGCAGGAAACCAGTCTTATGAAAATGTCATGCAAAAAGCAGAAAATCTGATACAGTCAATAGAACACAATTATTCCATCTCCACTCTACCCGACGCTCCGGATCTGGAAAAAACAACAAAAATACTGGTTGAAATAAGAAAAAAACTGTACGACAATAATGATGAATTATAAATGATAAGTTATGAATGGTGGGAATGTTGAACTCCAGCACTCCCACTCTCAAACGCTCTAACCCTGAAACCTAACAACTCACCTCTTCGCCGCCTTTGCCTTTGGATTATAATCGAGACAAATTTTAATCCAGTACTCAAAATCGTCCGCTTTTCTAAAGCCTGCGGGTTCTACATAGCAATAGCCACGGAGCTGCTTCCCTTTCATGATCATCGGGAGAAAGCCTTTCTTGCCGGAAACTTCTTCTTCCAGTTCCGGATCATAGCGGCACATCAGATTATCATGGCTGATGCTGATGCACATCTTTCCGTTCACCAGAAAAGACAGTCCGCTGAACATTTTCTTTTCCTCGATCTCAATCGTATTTTCAATGGAAAGCCGTTCACGTACGCGGTCGGCAAGTTCTGTACTGTATGCCATGATTTTATTTTTTTGTTCTATTCCTTTTTGTAACAATAGCTTCGACAGGCTCAGCCTGGCAATGTTTAAAAATTTCGGTGGGTATTCGAATTATCAGCCCGAGCCTGTCGAAGGGCTATCAATAAGAAAACCTTTGTTAAGCATTAAGTTCGGCTATTAATTAAAAAGGATCAATTGATTACCTTTTTTATCTCTAAAATTAATTAAAAACGGTGATTATCACACTATTTCTTTCAGCTTACGAATGGATTCTCATATTCCAAATAAAATTTTATTTAAATTAATTATTGTTTTACGATAATTAATTATACATTTGCAATATCAATTCATATCCGTACCATGAACCAGACCAAAATTATTTCAAAGATTTTATTTTATATCTGCTCCTTACTTTCGGCCGGATATTTAATCACTTTTGTGTATGCCTTATTCTGTTTGATCACCGGATTTTCGGTTACACCTTATAAAGAAGGACAATTCCTTCATATCAATTATCCACTTACAGAACAACCGTTTCTGAATATCGAAAACAATTATCCTTATATGATCTTTTCTTTTATGCTGGTACTTATCGCTTACGGAATCTTTTTTTGGTTATCTGCCAGGGTTTTCAAAGTGTTTTTCCAACAGAAACTGTTTACTCAGGAAAATATCATTCAGCTTAAGAGATTTTACCTGTACAATATTTTTATCCCGCTTCCGCTGGTGGTTACCGCAAGTTTCTTTGTGGAAGTAGAAAGTATAATATGGGGACTGGTGTTTATTCACTGTATGCTTGGAATTTTCTGTCTGTTTCTTGCGAATATCTTTAAGCAAGGACTACATTTGCAAAACGAACAAGACCTATTTATTTAACATGCCAATTATAGTCAACTTAGATGTGATGCTTGCCAAACGAAAAATGCAGAGTAAAGAATTGGCAGAAAAACTGGGTATCACGCCCGTTAACCTCTCGATCCTGAAAACCGGTAAAGCCAAAGGCGTCCGCTTCGATACCCTTGAAGCCATCTGTAAAATCCTGGAATGCCAGCCGGGAGATATTCTTGAATTTAAAGAGTAGTTATTGGGTTTGAGAGTTGGAGAGAGAGAGTGTTGTGTGAAACTTCCACTTCTAAATTCTAAATTCTAACCTCTACCATCCAGCTTCTAGCTTCCTGCCTCCAGCTTCAAGCCATTTCTAACTTCTAAATCAGCTGCCGAAAGGCCGCCTGTCCTCCTATTCCCCAAATACAACGTTATGAATACATTGACCATCAACAATCTTAGCCTCACGTACAAAAATGGTTTCCAGGCTATTAAAAACATTTCACTGGATATCAACAACGGAATGTTTGGACTTCTTGGTCCGAACGGAGCCGGAAAATCTTCTTTGATGAAAACTATTGTCGGACTTCAGAAGCCCACCTCCGGAACTTTGTTTTTCAATGAAGCAGACATTGTTAAAAATCCTGATTACATCAAACAGAATCTGGGTTTTCTTCCCCAGGATTTTGGTGTATATCCCAAAGTTTCCGCCTTTGATTTACTGGAGCATATAGCTGTATTAAAGGGTATTACTGATAAAAGTAAGCGTAAAAATCAGATACTGGACCTGCTGGAGAAAGTGAATCTTTCTGATTTTACAAAAAAAGAAGTCCATACTTTTTCAGGAGGAATGAAACAGCGCTTCGGTGTCGCCCAGGCCCTATTGGGAGATCCGAAAATCATCATTGTAGATGAGCCTACCGCAGGTCTGGATCCGGAGGAGCGCAACCGTTTCAATACTCTTCTTAACGACATCAGCAAGGATGTTATCGTTATCCTGTCTACACATCTCGTTGAAGATGTCCGAAATCTTTGTTCGGAAATGGCTGTAATGAACCACGGAAAAATCCTTCGGAAAGGAAATCCCGGACAACTTATCGCAGAGCTGGAAAACAGAATCTGGTCTAAACCCATTCACAAAAACGAGCTGGAAAGCTACGATTCCCGCTATGAAATCATCAGCAGACAGCTTTTGGAAAGAGAGCTTCATATCACTGTGTTTTCTGAAGAATCCCCGAAAGATTTCAGCCCCGTAACTCCTTTACTGGAGCACGTTTACTTCCACACACTCACCCAAAAACCTTAATCATGAACACTCTGTTTTTATTCGAAGCCAGACGCTCATCAAAGCACTGGCTCACCTATCTTGTGGCTTTACTTTTCATTGGTCTCGGTATTTTTTGTGGCAGCCAGTTTAATCTTTCTGCAGGAGAAGGAATTTATTTAAACTCGCCCTATACCATCGGTTTTATGACCGGAATGCTGAGTCTTGCTGTGATTTTTTTCGCTACCGCATACGCACTGCAGCTGCTTTTTAAAGATCAGGATTCAAAATTTGATCGCATTTTATTTTCATTCCCTTTTTCTGAATTCACTTATTTGAAGGGGAAATTTTGTACCTACTTTCTACAGACTTTTTTAAGTTTTTCGTTTTTAATGACAGGATTTATCATAGGCCAGATGATGCGCACCGGAAGCGAAATGCAGGAAGGTTTTACGATTTCGCATTACCTCTACCCTTTATTGATCTTTGGTTTTATCAACAGTCTGCTGGTCTGCAGTTTTCTGTTTCTCATTGCCGTTACAATAAAGAAAAAACTCCTTGTTGTAGCAGGGGGATTGTTACTGTATGTTTTTTATATGATTATCCTGCTGTTTTCCAATTCACCATTTATGGCGGGAAGCCTTCCCCAATCATTGGAAACACAGCAATTTTCGGCTTTACTAGATCCTTTTGGATTATCTGCTTATTTTATGGAGGCCCGTGATCTTACAGCGCTTCAAAAAAACACTCAAATGGTTCCTCTTAGGGGTTATCTTTTGTTCAACAGGATTCTATTCTGTACGATATCAATGATATTTTTGTTCCTATCCCTGAGATTATTTACTTTCTCCCAAACCTCCGGACCAAAAGTAAAAGCTATTGGAAATCTTCTGCTGATATCTGAAACCAATGCCTCAGAATACTCTGTAGTTACTCCCAGCTTTAATAGATGGAGTTTTCTCCGTTCCGTACTGTCTTTTGTAAAAAATGATCTTACTTACCTATTTAAAAGCACTGCTGTACCCGCTGTTTCTATTCTGGTATTATTTTATGTAGGTATGGAAATGTATGCCGAAATTGAGAAAGGAATCCGTCTTCCGCAAAAGTATGCCAGCTCGGGTCTTATGGCTGCAACCATTTCAGAAAACTTTCATCTGCTTGGACTTCTTATTTCCGCTTATTTTTTAAACGATATGTACTGGAGAAGCTCTTCTTCAGGATTCGCTCTTATTGAAAACAGCACTTATCTGTCTAAAAACCGATTAAAAGGACACTTTATTTCCATCAGTTTTCTGTTGTTTTTCTTTACCGGAATTTTAGTGATTCAGGGGATTATTTTTCAGGCTGCTTACCGGTATTTTCATATCAACTGGAATGCGTATCTCGGCGTTTTCCTTTTCAATACCTGCCCGCTAATGCTGTTTTCCGGGTTTATTCTTTTGATCAATGACCGTATTCACCATAAATTCACAGCCTTGGGCATTTCCATTCTGGCCGTTTTTATACTATCAGGTCCGGTTTCAGGGAAGCTGATCTCTTATCCTCTTTTCAGGATATTTTCTGATTTTAAAGGAGCTTACAGTGATTTCAACGGCTATGGAATCTATAAAAAAGCTTTTGCTGAAAAACTTTTATTTGGAACTGGTACCATCGGTCTTCTATGGATATTCAATAGTTTGATAAAGTTTAAAAAAATATCCGCTGCAGCTCTGGGATTCACCATAATTCTTCTGGTATCAGGAATTGTATCCGGAATATCTTTTATGAAGGGTTATATCCCCAAAGATGAAGATCAGGCGATCTTAAGTTCTGTAGAATATGAAAAGAAATACCGTAAGTACTCAACACTCCCTCAACCTGATATATCTGATATCAGTACGGAAGTCAAACTCTATCCTTCAGAAAACAGGTACCGTATTGTAGGAAGATATACGCTTAAAAACCAGACCGGCCAGCCACTCAGTAAGATCTTAATCAATTTTAAAAAGGATTTAAAAATGGAATCTGCAGTATTGAAAGCAGGTAATGAAACAGCAAAGATTCATAAAAATGTAACAGAAATTACCTTAGAGCAGCCGCTTGATCCGGGTAAAGCAGCTTTTCTGGATTTTACCCTGTCTTATCAATGGTTTGCGGTAAACGGGCATCAGTCTTTTAATGCCATTATCGAAAATGGTTCATTTATGAGAATCAGCAGATATTATCCTTTCATTGGGTATCAAAAAGATGATGAAATTCAGGATGAAAAACAACGAAGCCATTTCAAACTGGGAAAACGCACCGAAATGAAAAGACCGGAAGCTCCTGAAGTATCAAAAAAAGATTTTATCAATCTGAATATGATCATCTCCACTGAAAAGAGCCAGACAGCAGTAGGGACAGGAGATCTTATCAGGAAATGGTCAGCATCCGGCCGCAATTATTTTGAGTATAAAGCAGATCAGATCCCTTTCCGGTTTGCTGTTTCATCAGCAGCATATGAGATGAAAAGGGTGAATTACAAAGGAATCGGCATCACTATCTTTTATCATCCCAAACACTTTGAAAACGTTACTCATCTTCTTGAAAATGCTAAGCTTACTTTAGATTACTGTCAGCAGCATTTTGGACCATATCCCTTTAAGACCATCAATTTTGCGGAAATTTCTTCTTTCACGAAAGGTTTTGCCGCTACAGCGTACCCTTCTGCGGTTTTTATGCCGGAAGACATGGTTTTTCACGCCAATATTCACGCAGATCAGAAACAGGATGTCATTAATGAACTGGCTGGCCATGAGCTTTCACATCTCTGGTGGGGCAACAGCCAGATTGATCCGGACGACAGAGAAGGTTCGGTAATGCTTACTGAGACTCTGGCAATGTATACCGAAATGATGCTGTACAAAAAAATGCACGGCAAAGAAAAAATGATGGAAAGAATCCGTGTGCACCAGCAAATCTATGACAATGAAAAAGGATTATCTGAAAATGTACCTATCTATAAATCTACCGGAGATGTTCCTCATATTTCCTATTCCAAAGGAGCTGCAGCGATGGTACAGCTGACCCATTTAATGGGTGAAGACAAGGTGAATACGGCTTTAAAAAATTTCCTCAACAATAATCAATACCCAAAGAAGCCAGGGTCATTGGATCTGATCCGGGAGTTTTACAAAGTTGCCCCTGACGCTTCCACCAGAAAACAGATTGACAGATTATTCAAGACCATTTAAAATTTGAGTGATATTTATGGTATTCCAGGTGAAAAATCGGAATCGATGAACACCTTTTGTACATCCCGCAGTAAAAAAGCAAAAATCCCTCAAGATTGAGGGATTTTTTATGGGTAAGAATAAATCTTATTATACTTCGTTAGAAGGGGTCTGGTTTTCCACTGGTTTTTCGCTTTGTGGCTTTTCACCTTGTGGTTTCTGCCCTTCAGGTCTTCTTTGTCCTTCGGGTCTTCCTTGTCCTTCTGGTCTTCTCTGACCTTCCGGTCTCCCTTGTCCTTCCGGTCTTGGAGGTCTTGGTAAAAGAACTTTACGGGAAAGCTTCATTTTCTTACGGTCATCGTACCCCATGAACTTCACTTCTACCTCATCACCTTCTGCATAAGGAACTTTGTCCAGGCGAGCCCACTCAATTTCCGAGATGTGAAGAAGTCCTTCTGTTCCTTTAGCAATCGCCACAAATGCACCGAAGTCCATTACTTTCACTACTTTACCTTTGTAAACTTCGCCTACAACCGGTACGAAAGTAATTTCGTTGATTCTTGCAATAGCTGCGTTGATCTTCTCTCTGTCTGTACCTGAAATCTCGATACGTCCGATTTCTCCCATCTCTTCGATAGCAATAACCGTATCCGTATCTTTCTGTAACTGCTGAATAATTTTTCCACCAGGCCCGATTACTGCACCAATAAAGTCTTTAGGAATTTCCATTACCACCATTTTCGGAGCATGTGGCTTCACATCGGCTCTAGGCTGAGCAATAGTTTCCGTGATTTTGTTCAGGATGTGTAATCTTCCGTCTTTAGCCTGCATCAAAGCTTTCTCCATGATATCCATAGAAAGTCCCTGGATTTTGATATCCATCTGACAAGCTGTGATCCCATCTGCAGTACCGGTTACTTTAAAGTCCATATCTCCAAGGTGATCTTCATCTCCTAAGATATCAGAAAGTACGGTAAATTTACCGGATTTTGTATCTGTGATCAGCCCCATTGCAATTCCTGAAACAGGTTTTGTAATCTGAACCCCAGCATCCATCAATGCCAGCGTACCTGCACAAACTGTTGCCATTGAAGAAGAACCGTTAGATTCCAGGATATCGGAAACAATTCTGATGGTATATGGATTTTCTGCCGGAATTACTGCTGTTAAAGCTCTTTGAGCTAAGTTTCCGTGTCCTACTTCTCTTCTTGAAGTACCTCTTAAAGGTCTTGCCTCACCTGTTGAGAATGGAGGGAAATTGTAATGCAGGAAGAATCTTTCGTCGTGCTGCGTAATTACGCTGTCGATCATGTTGGCATCTTTTACAGAACCTAAAGTTACTGCTGTTAAAGACTGCGTTTCTCCTCTTGTAAAGATTGCAGAACCGTGAGCTCCCGGAAGATAATCAATTTCTGACCAGATGGGACGGATCGTCTGAGGATCACGGCCATCAAGACGGATGTTGTCTTCAAGGATCATCTGACGCATTGCCTCCTTCTCTACATCATGATAATATACTTTAACGAAAGGGGTTACTCTTGCCAATTCTTCCTCATCTTCTGCATATTGTGCCAAGAATTCCTCAAGAACGGCTTTGAATTTTTCTCCTCTTTCTTCTTTATTTGATGGTGTTTTTGCTACTTCATATACTTTATCATAGCACTCTTTCCATACTTTTTCACGAATTTCTTCATCGTGATCTTCGTGGCTGTATTCTCTTTTAGGGAAAGATTTTCCTACTTTTTCAGCTAATCTCTCCTGAGCTTCGATCTGTTTTTTGATCTCAGCATGAGCGAAGTTGATGGCTTCAAGCATTTCCTGCTCAGAGATCTCCTTCATTTCTCCTTCTACCATTACGATTGAGTCTTTCGTAGCTCCAACCATAATGTCGATATCTGATTGTAATAAATTTTCATAGCTAGGGTTTACGGCCAGCTGACCGTCAATTCTTACGACTCTTGCTTCAGACATTGGCCCGTTGAAAGGGATATCTGTGATCGCAATTGCTGCGGAAGCTGCCAAACCTGCCAATGCTTCCGGCATTACTTCTTTATCATAAGAAATCAATGAAATCATTACCTGTACTTCCGCGTGGAAATCTTCAGGGAAAAGTGGACGCAGTACTCTGTCTACCAATCTCATTGTAAGCACTTCATCATCTGATGGTTTTGCTTCTCTGCGGAAGAAATTCCCAGGAATTCTTCCACCTGCATAAAATTTTTCTCTGTAATCTACCGTTAATGGTAAAAAGTCTACGCCAGGATTGGCTTCTTTGTTGGCTACAACGGTTGCTAAAAGCATCGTTCCACCACATTTCACCACTACAGATCCGTCAGCCTGCTTTGCCAGCTTTCCCGTTTCAATAGTGATCTCCCTGCCGTCTGCAAGGATAATCGTTTCTGTAAACGCTTGAGGTATACTCATAAATTTGCTTCTTTATACTCCGTATTGAGTATGATTAATATTTAAACTCTTTAAATTTTCGTTTGCAAAGGTACTATATAATAATGATATATTAAATTTTTCGATTGCTTAAATAGGCGCGTAAAATACAAAAAATTGGCTATCAATTGATGAAAGCTTGAAAATTTATATTCTATTTTGAACATATTCACCATTTATGAAAACAAAAAAGTGTTTTTTTGAGGATAATGTATTGAAAAATCCTGTTGTTTTTGTATTATTGTCTCAAAAAATGAAAATAATGCTTTAATGTGAAAAGAAGTATCTTTTTCATTCTAAAAATTAACAAAAATATTGCAAACCAATAGGCTGATCCCTATATTTGCCCTACTTCACCAATTACAATGCTGTAGGCTAAAAAAAGTTAAGGACCTATCCTTATACAGATAAATAAATGTTTATGATTAATAAAGAAGTACAATCTCAAAGCAGGAATTATACGGTACCGTTGATTACCATCACCCTGCTGTTTTTTATGTGGGGATTCATTACCTGTATGAATGACATCCTGATTCCCTATCTGAAACAACTTTTCAATCTTACCTTTTTCGAATCCATGCTGGTACAGTTCTGTTTCTTCGGAGCTTACTTTATCGGATCCCTGATTTATTTCCTGATCTCTATTACAAAAGGAGATCCTATTAATAAATTAGGCTATAAAAAAGGAATTCTTTTCGGGATTTTTCTGGCAGCGCTTGGCTGTGTCCTGTTCTATCCCGCTGCCACATTTTCCTATTATCCGCTGTTTCTGGGCGCCTTATTTATTTTAGGATTAGGCTTTACAGTGCTGCAAATTACGGCCAATGCTTATGTTTCACTGCTGGGAAGTGAAGAGTCTGCTTCCAGCCGTCTGAATATGACCCAGGCATTCAACGCATTCGGAACAACGATTGCTCCGGTACTTGGAGGGCACCTTATTTTTGAATTTTTCTCATCCCCGGACGGATCATTCAGCGCGGTGGCAACAAGAATTCCGTATCTTATTTTTGCGGGTATCCTTTTATTGGTCGCTTTATTAATTTCCAGAGTCAAGCTTCCTTCGTTCCAGATGGGTGAAGAAGAAGTGGTAAAAGGCTGGGGAGCGCTGGAATTCAGCCACCTGAAATTTGGAGTATTTGCGATGTTCTGCTATGTAGGCGGAGAAGTTGCCGTGGGAAGTTTTATCATCAGCTTTCTTGAGCAGCCGCAGATTATGGGCTTTAACGAAATCATCAGTAAAAATTACCTTTCCCTGTATTGGGGAGGAGCAATGATCGGGCGTTTTCTCGGAGCTATTTCTTTAAACCAATCTTTAAGCCAGAGTAAGAAGGCAGTGTATATGCTGGGAGCTGCAGGAGCGGTATTCCTTGTTATTTTCAGCATTGTGAACCTTACCTTTTCTCAAATCAGCTTTTTCCTTGTGTTTATTGCCCTTAATTTCGTTGCATTTTTTGTGGGTAAAGCAGCTCCTGCAAGAACGTTATCCATCTTTGCAGCCATTAATGTTCTGTTACTGATTTCTGCTATGGTGAATCATGGTGAATTGGCCATGTACAGTATCTTAGGAATCGGTATATTCAACTCTATCATGTTCTCGAATATTTACACACTGGCTATCTCAGGACTCGGAAAATATACCAGCCAGGGATCTTCCTTAGTAGTAATGGCCATTTTAGGAGGGGCTATTGTTCCTATTTTCCAGGGTTATCTTGCTGATCAGTTTGGAGTACAGCACTCATTTATTATTCCTGTATTCTGCTACGTTGTAATTCTGATCTTCGGAGCTTACTGTACCAGATATTTGGGCCATGTGGAAAGCACTGATGCCAAATCCGGCCATTAAAATTTATTCTATCAAAATGTATAAAGCGGAATATCCTGGGATATTCCGCTTCTTTTTTACGATCTTAACCTGTAACTTTTCATTCGCAGAATGAACTTATTTTACAGATTAACATCAGTATTATGAAAATACAATTAAAGCTCGAATATGCAGCATTTATATTGCTGGGAGCCTGTGGTTTTGCACAAACAGGATATGCATGGTGGTGGTTTGCAGGTCTTTTCTTTGCACCGGACATTTCCATGCTAGGATATCTGGTTAATACCAGGGTAGGCGCTTTTTTTTATAATCTTTTCCATCACTTAGGAGTAGCCATTATCGTTTATTTTGCCGGAACAGCCTTGTCTCTGCCCTATTTACAAATGATAGGAGCTATTTTGTTTTCTCACTCTGCATTTGACAGAATTCTGGGTTATGGATTGAAATATCCCGATAGTTTTCAGAATACACATTTGGGGAAGATTGGAAAAAAGGCTGAGTAGTGAGGTTGTAAACCACCCCGTCAAAAATTCTTTTGAATTTTCGCCACCCCTCCGAGGGAGGGGAATTATAACGTCTTTAGTTGTGACGTTGGTCAGGATTGGAGTTTTTGTTGATGCCTTTCTTGTTGGTTTAATGCAGCTGGATCCCTACGGAATGACACAATTAGTGTATTGGTCTATCCATGCAGTTTGTCATTCCGCAGGAATCCAGATACTACTTTAGTATAAAGTGAAAATTAAAAACTTTAAGATACTTACATGTTCTTCTTCATCATTTGGTAATTTCTTAAAGAACTTTTTATGGCTTTTGTCTTAGAATATCTGTCATTCAAAACAAAAAAGCAACCTCTTTCGAAGTTGCTTTTTTATTTTGAAAATCTTTATAGATTATTTTCTTAAACCTAGTTCAGCAATAATTGCTCTATATCTTGCGATATCTTTGTTTTTAAGGTAATCTAGTAAACTTTTTCTCTTACCTACCAATTTCACTAGAGATCTCTCTGTGTTGAAATCATGACGGTTAGCCTTTAAGTGCTGAGATAAGTGATTGATTCTGAAAGTGAAAAGAGCGATTTGTCCTTCAGCACTTCCTGTGTCCTGTGCAGATTTTCCGTGCTTTGCGAAAATTTCCTGCTTTTTGTCTGTTGTTAAGTACATTCCAATATTGTTTAATGATTATTATGTAACGGGTGCAAAATTACGACTATTTTTTGATTCTGCAAACATTATTGATTTCATATATCAAATTTGATAGAAAAAAATGTTAAAAATTTCTTAATAAATTATATGCATTCCAACGAAAAGGCAGTAATTTTGCATACGAATTACAAATGAAAAAAATTATATTCTTTACAGCGGTCACTACTTTTTTATTCATCGGATTTACTTCAGTAAAAGCCCAGAAAAATGCTGACGATAAAATAAAAAAAGTTCTTTACTTCAATCCTGAGGTAGAGCCTGATATTGACGAAATAAAAGACCCTACCAACAACGCTTTTTTTGATGCCGTTACTGATAATTTCAGTGGAAGAAGGAATAAAATGCTCCGTGCGGAAGTTCAGGTTTCTTTTGACAGCATAGACAAACAGACTATTGTAGATTACTGTCTCAACAATGATGCGGATTTTGCGATTGTTTCCAAAGTACGATATTTTAAAGTTGGATTCGGGAAATATGTGTTCTCCAATCAGGTGGTGGTAAGCATGAAGCTTTTTGGTGCGGACGGAAATCTTGTTACGGAAACCGATCATGATACCTACCGGAAGAATATGAGGCTGCTTGGCTCCACAACCAATTCTGTTAAAATAGGAACTGAAGGCGCCATCAAAGGAATTATAAAAAAACTGAGAAAACTGAAGCCAACGGAAGCGGAACTTTAAGATTGAGGTTGAAGTGTACCGCCATTATTAACTATCCCTGAATTAAATATTTTCACTTTACATAAAGCACCTGTTCGCATTGTCGGACGGGTGCTTTTAATTTTAAAAAACACTATAAAACACTGATTAACAATTAAATATTTTCACTAAATAAGGAATTATTAAATATTTTTTACTATTTTAGTCAGACCTTAAAACTAAATCTTATGAAAAATTTAAAGAAACTCAGCAGGGAAAAAGCAAAGCAGATTAATGGCGGATCTATGGAAAGATGCAGTGAAAGCAATCCATGTACAGTTGGATGGTGCTGTTTTGGAATCTGTTCCCCCTTTATTTGTATTGAATAAAGACTCAAAATTCAACTAACCCAATAAAAATCAAATCTCATGAAAAATCTAAAAAAACTAAGCAGACAGGTACAAAAGGAAATTAAAGGCAGCGGGCCTTTCAAAAGATGTACAGAACATTACCAATGTCCGGGCGGATCATGTTGTCATAACACTTGTGTGATCAACCCATGTCCTCTGGAATAATATATGATCATTACAAAACACCTGCAATGCAGGTGTTTTCGTTTTAAACGTAAATCAAAAATGTATTATTGATAAAATATTTACATTAATAATTAAATAAAATAGAAATATTTGCTATTTTAGTAGGACATTAAATCTAAACTATATGAAAAACCTGAAAAAACTCAGCAGAGAAGCTGCGAAACAGATCAATGGTGGTATCGGACCATTCAGATGCAGCATTACAAGACCTTGTTCCGTTGGATATTGCTGTAACGGAGAGTGCCTGGATCATGACTGTATGATAGAGCCTTAATCTTATTATATTGGATGATCATGAAAAATTCAAATCTTAAGAAACTCAACAGGCTTGAGCAAAAAAATATCAAAGGAAGCGGAATAAAAAAGTGTGGTGACAACTCAGATTGCGGGCCATACCAATGCTGTACCAATGCTGTCTGTACACACATTCCTACTTCAGAATGCGAACCAATATAAGAATATTGGAATTTAAAATTTAATTTTTTGAACATCCGTTTCGGCGGGTGTTTTTTTGTGCTTATACTGAAGCACTAAACTTTAATTAATCCTTAATTTTCCCAGTTTATTACTCAGTCTTAAAAATTTGAATTATTTTTGCATATCCAAAAGAAAATTTCACGTTTTGAATTCCAGAGACGAACTTATCTTCAATCCTGCCGATATTGCCGAAACTCTCAGCGAACTTCCTGCTGATGAGAGGCTGCTCGCGTTCCTGAAGGTTCCGAAGGAATATAAAGCTGAAGTTTTTTCGCACCTTGACCCTGATTTCCAGGAAGATACCATCAGAAGTATTGGAAGCGATGAAGTTTCCGAAATTCTGAATGCGATGACTCCGGATGACAGAACTGCTTTGTTCGAGGATTTTCCGGATGAGCTTATCAAGTATTCCATCAACCATTTAAATCCGCAGGAAAGAAGAATTGCTTTAAAACTGCTTGGATATAATTCGGATTCTATTGCCCGTCTGATGACTCCTTACTATATCCAGATCCGTAAGGAATGGACAGTAAAGAGATGTCTGCAGCAGATCAAAAAAGTAGGAAAAAGAGTGGAAACCATGAACTATCTGTATGTGGTGGATGAAAGAAACAGGCTGATTGATGACCTTGCTATCGGAACGTTGTTGCTGGAAGAAGAAGATACGCTGGTTTCCGATATTACGGACAATCATTTCGTAGCCATTACTACAACCACTTCCAAGGAGGATGCGGTAACGTACTTTGAAAAGTATGACCGTGGCGCTCTTCCTATTATTACGGAAGCTGGTGTTTTGGTGGGAATTGTAACGATAGATGATATCCTGGATCAGATTGAACAGCAGAACACGGAAGATATCCAGAAATTCGGGGGATTGGAAGCGTTAGACCTTCCCTACATCCAGACTTCGTGGACAGAAATGATCAAGAAAAGAGCAACCTGGCTGATTATTCTGTTTGTTTCTGAAATGCTGACGGCTTCAGCAATGGGATATTTTGATAAAGAAATTGAAAAAGCTGTTGTTCTGGCCTTATTTGTTCCGCTGATTATTTCCAGTGGAGGAAATTCCGGATCGCAGGCAGCCACATTGATTATCCGTGCGATGGCTCTTCAGGAAATCAGTCTGAAGGACTGGTGGTATGTCATGAAAAAAGAGATTATTTCCGGATTGTGTCTTGGAGCTATTTTGGGCGTTATCGGATTTATCAGAATCATGCTTTGGCAGCAGATCGGTCTTTTTGATTATGGCCAGTATTGGGTGTACGTAGGACTGAGCGTTTCTGTTTCCCTCATAGCCATTGTATTATGGGGAACGCTATCAGGCTCTATGATTCCGTTTGTATTAAAGAAACTAAATCTGGACCCCGCTACTTCTTCTGCTCCGTTTGTAGCCACATTGGTGGATGTGACGGGACTTATTATCTATTTTACCGTAGCCGGGCTTTTCTTAACCGGAAAACTTTTGTAATTTTAGGCATCATCTAACATGCCAATATGAAAATCGTTTCACTTGTACCCTCTATCACTGAGGCACTATTTGACCTTGGCCTTACCGAGAATGAAGTTGTAGGCAGAACAAAATTTTGTATCCACCCCCGGGATAAAATAAAAAACGTTGCGGTAATCGGGGGCACTAAGAATATCAATATCGAGAAAATTAAAGCCTTGCAGCCGGATCTTATTCTTGCGAATAAGGAAGAAAACGTAAAAGACCAGGTAGAAGCTTTGATGAATGATTTTAAAGTAACAGTAACCAATGTTGAAACCATCGAAGACAATTATTATCTGCTCAAGAATCTTGGGAAGCTCTTAGGAAAAGAAGATAAGGCACAGCTTTTTAATCTTAAAATATACGAGGTGCTCAATCAGGCAAAGCTTGATACGCCTGTAAAGGCAGCTTATCTTATCTGGAATAATCCTTATATGACTATTGGTTCGGACACATTTATTCATAAAATTTTATCGGAAATTGGTTTTGAAAATGTTTTCAGAGATAAGACCCGTTATCCCCAAATCAGCACTGAAGATCTGGCTGCTGCCGATGTGATCATGCTTTCTTCCGAACCCTTTCCATTTAAGGAAAAGCACGTTGAAGAGCTGCGGGCTTTCTATCCCGATAAAAAGATTATGATTGTGGATGGGGAGGCATTTTCCTGGTACGGAACCCATATTGCTAAATGTGAGAATTATTTTAAGGAACTTATTGCAGAAATTCATGCTATACAGCAAAGCTAGTTTTTGTTCATCTTACATTTAGCCCTAAACAATCAATTTGAAAATTTAAATATTTGATTCACATGGCAGACACAGTTATATTATCTGAAGGAGGAGAATTCAACCACGTTATAAAGGAGGTTTCTAAGTACATCAATCTTTATGTGATGGCTTTTGAAAAGGAAGAAAGAACCATCGCACGAATAGATAAACGCGAAAATATGTACGGTGGAAACGGAACGGTATACCTGATCCAGATGTTTGATCAGGAAGAGCTGGCTAACAACCGTCTGGCAGCCTATATGGTTTTATTGAATAAAGGTGATGAGTCCGGATTTCACACGCACAATCTAAGAAACGAACAGGAACTGTATGTTGTTGTGCACGGAACCGGAGAATACAGGGAAAGAACCGGAACAGACGGAGCAATACGGAGGAAAATGCTTCAAAAAGGCGATATTACGGCCATCAGTTCTATAGGATATCATTCTGTTGAAAATACAGGAAGTGAGCCTTTAATCATGTTTGTGATTACGACCAATAATCCATAAAAAACTCCGGCTGAAACAGCCGGAGTTTATATTTTACTTATCATAAATCCGAATTATAAAACTTTAGAAACTTCATTACAAAGCCATTCCAGCAATTCGCGGTCTTCTTTGGTGAAAGGATCAATGGTGTGAGAATCAATATCAATCTGACCAATGTTTTTTCCGTCCTTAAAAATCGGAACCACGATCTCTGCTTTTGTATCTATGGAACAGCTTAGATAATTGCTTTCTTCATGCACATCAGGAACTACAAATGTTTCATTGGAAACAGCAACCTGACCACAAATACCTTTACCGTAAGGAATAATGGTGTGATCTGTAGGTGCTCCTACATAAGGGCCTAGAATCAGCTCATCCTTATCTCCGTTTTTGAAATAGAAACCGGTCCAGTTGAAGTAAGGAATTTCCTGATCCAGCAGGTGACATACTTTTTCCAGTTTTTCTTCTGTATTATGTTTGGGACTTTCAAGAATTGAGGAAAGTCTTTTCTTTAATTCTGACATTGTATTTATATTTTAAGAGAATTGTTTTAGGGATAGTTCTTCTTTATATCCGAACATTCCACGCTCTTTGATCATTTCTGCTACGCCTTCAGGCACCTGTGTTTCCCATCCTTTTACACAGCATGCAATCTTTCTCAAAATTTCTCTTGAGTAGATTTCCAGGAACTCCGGGTTATAGTTGGTAATATCTACAATACGGTTGTTGTGCTTGAAGTACTTATAAAGTTCTTTAAGATTTTCTTCTACTTTAAGGTTCGAAGAATCCAGCAGCTGATGCGTTTCAGGGTCTTTGTAAGGATACAGATATACTCTCATTCCGTTTCTGAAGAACTTACCGAATGCTTCAAGAATTCCTCCTGACAGATTTTTATAGTATTTTTCGTCAAATACCATCAGCATATTATTTACGCCCATTGCCACACCAATGTCTCCACTTGTATAAGACGCGAAATAATCAATCAGTCTGTAATATTCTGAGAAATTCGAAATAATAACGGTGTATCCCAGTTTGCCCAGAATATCTACTCTATCCAGGAAGTCTCTTTCATCAATATCCCCGTCTGCTCTCAGATTGGAAATGGTGATTTCGATAAGAACTTCTGTTTCTTCATGGGTGCAGGTAGCGTCTTTAAAGAACATATCCATACCGTTTTTAAGCATATCAATGTTTACTTTCGTTACCGGTCTGAAACTTCCTCTTACCGCAAAAATATTTTTCTTGTACAATACATCTGCCGGAAGCATATTGTTCCCTTCAGAATTGAAGATCACAGCATCTGTCATTCCGTTCTTTACCAACTGAAGGGACATCAGTCTGTTATCAACGTACGCAAAAGCCGGCCCGCTGAAGTCGATCATATCAATTTCAAGATTATCTTTTGCAATATCATCATAAAGAGATTCTACTAAAGTTCTTGGATTGTCAAAATAATGGAATGCTCCGAAAATAAGATTCACTCCCAGATTCCCTAAGGTTTCCTGCTGAAGGGTGGCATCATTTTCTTTGAATTTTACGTGGATTACGATCTCATTATAGTCTTCATTTTCTTTGGTTTGAAAACGGATCCCTACCCAGCCGTGGCCTCTTACTGTCTTGTCAAAATTGATGGTAGTTACTGTGTTGGCATAAGAAAAGAACTTTCTGTCCGGATTGTTATCTCTTGAAATTCTCTCCTCAATCAGTGCTACTTCATACCGAAGCATTTTGCGAAGCCTGTTTTGGGTAACGTACCTGTTTTTCACTTCTTTTCCGTAGATGGCATCACTAAAATCTTTGTCATAAGCAGACATTGCCTTAGCAATCGTACCGGAAGCTCCCCCTGCTCTAAAAAAGTGGCGAACAGTCTCCTGCCCGGCTCCAATTTCTGCGAAAGTACCATAAATAGTAGGATCTAGATTAATTGTTAATGCTTTTTGTTTAGGAGTTAGTTTCTGATACATTAGGACATGAAATTTTTTGTAAATTTACCAAAATTAAACCAACCTCAAAACAAAATGAAGTTGAAATTTTTAGGAACCGGTACTTCCCAGGGTGTGCCCGTTATA
The DNA here is from genome assembly GCF_900108365.1 of Chryseobacterium culicis. GTDB lineage: Bacteria > Bacteroidota > Bacteroidia > Flavobacteriales > Weeksellaceae > Chryseobacterium > Chryseobacterium culicis. Next base: position 167,652 of record NZ_FNWQ01000004.1, read on the forward strand.
GGCTGTACATGTGAAGTGTGTACTTCCGAAAATCCAAAAGACAAACGTTTACGCTCTTCCGTGATGGTGACTACGGAGGAAAATAAAAAGATACTGATTGACTGCGGTCCGGATTTCAGGCAGCAAATGCTTACCAACCATGAACACAACGTAGACATTGCGCTGATTACTCATGAACACAATGATCACGTGATCGGGCTGGATGATATGCGCCCACTGATTTTTAAAAGCGGAAAAGATGTTCCTTTGTACTGTTATTCAAGGGTAGCCCACGAAATAAAAAACAGATTTCCTTACGCTTTTGCCGATGTGAGATATCCCGGGGCACCTGCTTTTGAACTTCACGAAATTGAAAACAGGCCTTTTCAGGTACTGAATACAGAAATCACGCCTGTAGAAGTGATTCATTATAAAATTACGGTTTTCGGATATAAATTTAAAAAGCTGGCCTACATTACGGATGCCGGATTTATTTCAGAGACTGAAAAAGAAAAATTAAAGGATTTAGATATTCTGATCTTAAACTGCATCAGGAAATTTGATCCCCATCCTGCCCATTTTATCCTTCCGGATGTTATTAAGCTCTTTGAAGAATTAAAACCTAAACAATTATTTCTAACGCATATCAGTCATCATTTAGGGCTGCATGATATTGAAGACAAGCAGCTTCCGGCCGGAATACACCTTGCCTACGATGGTTTGGAACTTAATTTTTAAAATATTTTCTTTAAAAAGCTTTTGAACATTGAAAAAAGTTCCTATATTTGCACACCAATTTGAAACAAACATCCCGTTTGGATTCAACATCAAGCCCAGGTGGCGGAATTGGTAGACGCGCTGGTCTCAAACACCAGTTCTTAGGAGTACCGGTTCGATCCCGGTCCTGGGTACAAAAAACCTCTGAAAAATTTTCAGAGGTTTTTGCTTTATTAAGATCAGGGTGTCATCTTCAGAATATTCAATACAAATTATCTAGTCTTTTATCAATCGTTTTTTGTATTGTAGTGCAATAAATTTCTCAACGTCTTTCCACCTAAAAGAAACTGAATATTCAGGATAACCGCTATTAGTTCTATTTTTTTCATCATTAAAAATGAAATCTATCCCTGTTATCTTTCCTTCGCTATTGGTGTTTATTTTATATTGGCTGAGATTCTTTATAGGAAAGGATATACTTTTATCTGTTTTTAATTTTTTACGACATAGCTGCAAAAGCATTTTTTTGTTGATGAATAAGTTATCTCCAACTTCTGTATCATTCATTTCATCAAAGAAATAATAGACTGTAGCTTCCCATGGGGAACCATAAGATTGAATATGTACCGATATATTAAGCAACCCATTTTTATTCAGAAAAATTTTATATTTTTCAAATCCATATTGGTTATCACGCAGAGAATTTGTTGAAATTAAGTTTTTTAAAGTATCTTTTTTAGCATTCAATCTTTTCTCGGGACTGTCGAAAAAAATACCATTAAAAAGATCATAGCTTTTTTGAATTCTCTTGTAAATTGCAGTACTCTTAGTTCCAATTTTTAACTCCTGCAACTCAAAACATTCTTTAGAAATACAGATCGAATCTTTTAAAATAGAGACTTGCTGAGCATATGAAGATAGGCTAAAGAAAAAAATAAATACGATATTGAAAAGGTATTTTATCATTTTATTCTTTCTTCCACGTATTTTGGCACTTTATTAAGATCTTTTTTTTGGGATTTCATTAAAGAAAGGTATGTTTTATAATTTTCTGCAGCTTTCTCTTTTTTTCCTATGTTCCAGTAACTGTTTGCAATATTAAGATAAGCTCCAACCCGATCTGGATATTTTTGAATGATCTTTTGCAATACATTAACCGATACTGCGGGATTTATACTTTCAAGGTTCAAAGCAAAATCATTTATTTTAGTGATGTTTCGGGATGAAATAATAACATAATCTAACCAGCTTTTGTTTGCAACCCAATCATAATAGCTAAATTTTGTCTTAGAAAAATCAGCCTCCTCTAATTGTATTATAGCATCATCATCTGCTTCCACCGAAAAATAACTTTCTTTGTATTTATAAAGATTAAAACTATTGTTTGAAAATTTTAATGTAAAATCAATAATAGAATATTTATCCGAAGCAACAGGAGCAATGCAAGTTGTATAAGAAAGTAAATTATTTTCAAACTTTAAATTGTCAATATTCATATCGGATTTACCACTGCATTCTTTACATGGAAAAATCATATCATTTTCATAAGTAGATAATTCTGTATTATTTTTATTCTTAAAAACAATAATTAGCTTTCTTTGAGTGAGTTCCTCAGGTTCTTTTGCATTTTTTAATGTTAGAACGTATAAATCGTCACGAATTCCATCATTATTAAAGTCATTATGGAGCTGAGCTATAATTTCATTTGATTTTAATAAAGACTCTACTTTAGACGATTGGGAATGACAACTGATCCCCGAAAGCAGAAGTAATAAATAAATTTTATTTATCATCTTTAAATATTTTAACATTTCTATCAAAAGCATCTCCTTTCTCGCCATTGAATACAAATAGAATCTTATCAAAATATTACTTTTCCATCATTAACCCATCTATTTTTTTTATTCCATTTCCCTCCACAGTCTGTTTGTAACTCCATTACTACTTTTCTATTCAGAACATCGACAATAACACATAAATAATTCTCGTATAATGTTTTGCTGGTTCCGTCTTCCACATATCCCTTAGAAATATAATCCATTACTATAAATCTTTTATTTGGGGAAATACTTAAAATTTGTCCTCCGGAATAATTTGCATTATCATAACCTTTTATTTTATACTTTTTACCACTTTTCAGAATAAAAGGTTCTTGGTACATATTAAATTCTTTATTATACTCATTAAACCCTAATTCGCAATCTTTTGCAATAGAAATAAGTGGAAAATCCTTTTTCGTCTGCGAATAGGCTATATAATTAATTAGTAATAAAAATATGAGGAGGAATTTTTTCAATATTTCGTTTTTAATTCAGTATACTTAAATAAATATATTTTATGTTATAAATAATTAATCAAGAACTTGTGGTAGATTAATCTGTCTTTTGTTCAAATTCCTTAAGAATCTTGAAATAATATTTATCTTTATTTCTTTTAAAATAAAGTCTATCTCCAACAATATTATTTCCTAGAAAAGTTCTCTTGATAATTAAAAAATTCTTTTTACAACAATCAGCGGTAACTTCTATCGGGGCATTGTTCCAATAATTAACTGTTTTTATATTTAAATTTTTACCCAACCATTTATTATCTTTCTTGTCGATTGATAAATAGACACTATCTTCTCGTACTTGCTGATGAATTATAATATTGGTATTTAAAGCTTTATTCCAAATTTTTATTTCTTGAGCATTAGTAAAAATTCCAATTAATATAAAAATTAATAAATGGATAGTTTTATTTCTTTTTATTGATACAATTTTCATATTTCATAATTTTTTTAAGATCAGCAACATATTTAATTCTCTCTTCCAAACCGTTAGGATGTTTTACCTTACCATTAATACCTTGTGATACATAAAGTGTATTATCCTGATCTGCAGCTACATTCATATTTACTCCAATCGCATTAACTTTATCATCATTTTTCCAATACCAACCAGCTGAATCAAATGCATATTCAACATTTGTTGCTAGTAATTGGGCAAACGGGATTAATTTGTCTTTATAAAACTTTTTATCCTTTAAATCTTCTTTTGTTTTAAACACTTTATTATAATATTTTATATAATTATAATCGTGGGTAATTTGCATAAAACCTCTTCCTTGAAAATTGTAACCACCACTGTAATTTGATGGTGTATTTTTTTCTGTCCGCCCTTCAAATGTAGCACGGAATCTGTGAGATTCGTGATGAGCTTGTGCTATAAAATGAATTTTTCTAATACAAGTATTGATATCATAATTCTTAAGTGCTTTATTAATAGCATCTGTCACTTTATCGTAACTTGAATCCTCTACAGATAAATGTTCAGTTCGCTTGATATCAGATTGATTTGCAAATAATAAATCTTTAGTATGGGGCATATCATATACAGTTAAAGCAACCTTTTTGGAAACTTTTTTCTTCACGCCATTCACAACTTCAATAGTTTTTTGTGTTGTATATCCTGTAATTTCACCTTTTCTTAATGCAATTACAATTTCTTTTATTTCATCAGGTGTGAAATCTCTATTACAAAAACATTTTTTATCATTCTTCTCTTCCGGCACCGGCGCTCCCTTCGGATCAATTTTTTCCGGCACATTTACCTGTCCGGAGGTTACAAATTCTATTTTTCCTGACTCTGGTGGTATATTCCCCGGCATTTTTCCTGTTCCCGGTAAAGTAGATTTTTTAAGCAGCACAAAGTTTTCCTGTACTTTTGCAGTTCCAAAATCCTGCCAATCTGTGAGGGAAATCATCTGAAAACCATCATCAAAGATAAAATTAGGAATTTGTTTTTCTACGATAGTTCCTGTAAGTTTATCTTGTGTGGTCGGAACATTATTCAACACTTTAAATGTTCCCAAATGGGCATTGAATTTTATTTTGGCTCCGTCTATGGCCAATAATAAACCTTCCTCTGTTTTATCTTTCTCCTCATTTTCGGCACGTTTATCATCCATCTTCTTCTTATTGTCAGCCTTCATTTTGTCATCATCCTGTGCTGTATTCTGAGTCTGTGTTTCCGGAGTATTTCCTTCTCCATCGTTCTTTAACCGATCCATAATAATGAATGTTTTAAGTGAGAATTCTGTTTTTTAATGGCGACAAAACCTTCTTCATACGTGTTTCCTTTGCAGATAAATATTCCTCTGAAATCATCAGTTCCTGTGTGTTCCAGGTTTTGGGCAGAGATTTTCAAAATCATTTTATCACCTTTTTTTTCGGGAATCATGATTTCTGTAAATCCTTCCGGAGAAATTCTTTTTCTTTTGCTATCGAATGACTCCAGCAGACCGTTGAAAAGCAGCCCAAACATGTTATACCCTGACAAAAAATCAATCAGTTTTGTTTCATTCTCCAACAGGCTGCTGATCTGGCTGAAATAGTTATCTATAGCATCCCCTTTATGGGTTTCCGATAATTCAGACTGAATTTTACTCCATCTTAAGCGCAGAAAAAGCAGATTATCTACGGCAGTTATATTCCCTTCGTTATCTGCTCTGCATTCCAGTTCATCAAACAGATAACTGAGTTTTCTAATCAATTTTCCCATAGCGTTATCGTTATCCGAAAAATCGAACTCCACCACCAGAATCTGAAATTGATGTTCATCCTTAGTTTTTCCGAGATAATATACTTCAACCTCCCGTGCATAGCTTTTTGTAATGGCATAAACCGGGTTTCTTTGCTCTGTAACAATGGTTTCAAGCCTATATGTTTTCCGGTGAAGATTTTCCAGTAACGTCAACATTATTCTAAGGATATATTACTCTTTCATAATTACTATTGGGATCCATTCCCATCCAGTCTCTGTTTGCTGACCAGTGAAGATACTTATTACGCATAATTCTCAATAATGTCTGAGGATGATAGGCGGTAACCACAACTTCCTGCAGCGTCTTTGTTTTAATGATATTGCCATCTTTGTCAACTACTTCGTCAGGTATCGGCTCTTGTACCGGCTCAGGATTTTCTAATCTTTCTCTTGCTCTTTCCTCTTTTTCTTTTTTAACTTCTTCATCTGTTTTAAAATTCCATTTCTCCCCGTCCTCAAAGACATAATGGTGCAAAAGGTCCTTTGCTGAAGGCAGATACTTATCGTGTTCTATGGAATAGCTTGTTTCTGTTTTTATGATCAATTGATTATCATAATACCCCTTCCCATGTTCTTCCATAAAATGAAGCGGAATATAGCTGTATTCTTTTCTAAGGAAACGAATTCCCGTAATCTTACGGTATACGGCCCCCATTGTTAGAACATTCAGAAAGCTGTTATTAATTGTTATCTGATCATCATCAAACCAGTGTTCATCAATCAATTGCTGTCTGCGCTTGTTTAAGAACCACACCGGTTTATGATTAGATGTTTCAATCTCATCTACAGTTTCTTTTCCATTTTCATAGGCTCCGCCAATATCACAATGAACACCTGGGAATTCTTTTTCTACACTGCCCGGAAACCTGGTTAATGAGAAGTTTTCCCGATGTTCATTTCCTGCTGTAAAATGAACTGCTTTGAAATATGACCCGGGATTCAGCAGCTGTAACTGTTCTACATCATCTCCGAAATTATAACTGGATCCTAATGTAGAATGCTTCATCCCTTCCCAGCCTACACGTTTCAATGTTCCCATATCACCATATTCTTCATAAGATGATACGGTGTCATATACTCCGATAAAGCGAACATCGAGTTCCAGGTCTTCTAATTCTTCTTTGGTAAGCACATCTTTACTTAAAAGATAATATCCCAGAAAACCAAATTTCGGAAGCTTTCCATCCACAAGGTAATTAGGATCTACCTCCGTTTTATCTTTATCTATCCAGATATCTCCATATTCCGGAACTGTAATGGGTCCTTCAGGAGAATCCATTTGGGTATAGCCTGTTATTTTTCTGGATTTTTTTATTTCCACATCAACGGGTCTTTTCTTCCCATTGATTTCGTAGGCAAAATTTCTTGCGGCGGCGGCTCCACGGCTGAACCCGAAAGTATCAATGGTGATTTTAGTTAATGCTTTTTTCTTCATTAATTTCTTTTTTAAGCCATCAATCCTATCAGCAACCATTTCACATCCCTTTCTTACTTTTCCCCGCACTCCTGTTTTACCTGAACCATATTGAAACCCATCATCCACATCTCTGGTATTATCCAATGTACCAATCCCTTCTACATAAACTCCGTACGTTACCTGTTTACAGCATTTATACATCCTTGCCACATTGGTATAATCGTTACTAAAACTGTTATCTACCCCTTGTTTGTCCAGCCATTCCCTATGGCTGGCTTTGAGATATCTTTCATACTCAGAATCATTATCTGTTATATTTTTATTTTTAAGCTGTTTATATTCCTTTTCCTGTAATGCTCTTGTATCTTCAATTGCTTTTTCTTTTTTCGATATTTCTTCATCATTGTCTGTGCTCTCCATTTTATTTTTTCCATCTCTGTACTTTAATCTTAATTCAGTATTTTTTAGATTATTCAAAGTACCATCAAAGAACACTCCTATTTCCAAATGCAATTCATCTACAGGAGGTTTAGCATTGCCTGTGTTGTATACTAATGTTTTTCCCATAACTAATCATTTTTATAATCAATTAGTATTTATACTTAACTTTAGATTTGAACATTTCTAAATTATCAGTTTTAATAAAAGCTTCTTTTCCATTTTCTCCCTTCAATAAAACAGTAAAGAAGCTATATGCCTCATTCACTTTAATAAAAATAGCTGCCTTAGTTGATTTAGGATCATTACCAAAGACCTTAGTAAAAGCGTCAAAAGCAGACTTTTCATCAAGATCACATCCTGCTTCATATTTGATTTGATCTGCCCCCACCAAAGAAAATGAAATAGTAGCTGGTATTGCTCTCCATTCACTCTCAGTTAAAGGATTTTTTTCTGCTCCCAGCTGTTCCCATTCGCCATTAACAGTTGATATTCCAACATCTGTCAACGGATTGAGCTTTGCATTTTCCGGTAACTCAAAAACCGGTTTCCAGCTATATCGTATTCTGTAGGTATCCCACAATCCAAATGGAATAGCTTTTCCTTTATTTTTTTCTTTTATTTCAGTGGGGATAACCTTACCGTTATTTAAAACCTCATCAAGATAATCTTTCCGCCAAAACCGGTTTTCATGGCTATCAAGCTTAGCAATTTCTGATTCAGGAATTGTTACCTTTTTTCCCTGATACCTGCCTACTTCTTTCTGAACTCCAACACCAGCGACCCAAACTACTACCACTCCTCCCGGAGCCATTCCCACACCAATATCTTTATAATTTAAATGTTTAACATTACCACTTCCACTGGTTGCTTTTACCTGATAGCCCTTGCTGAAATATTCTTTAATTTTAGCGGTATCAATGTCGGTATCAATCATATAAAACTGGTTTTCCATATATGACATCCAGACAAAATCCAATCGGGCCGGAAGACTCTTAAAACCATTTCCCATACCATGATTGATCAAGCCCCAAGAACCATCCCCAGGTACAATTCCAAAACTCAACCCTACCCATTCTCCTCCTTCACATTCTATTCCCCCTTTGTATACTTCCATAGGATATCCTAAAGCTGCAGAAGTTCCTTCTGTCCATTCATATTTTGTCATAGTTTTAGTTTTTGGGTCTTCTTTTTTTTCCTGACACGAGATCTGGATAAAAAATAAAAAGCTTAACAGGTATTTTATTATTCTATTCATTATAAACATCTTGCAATCTTAAAAATTGTTTGTGACAATTATTCTTATGCCATCAAAGGAAGAATAATTATTAAAATTAATGATATCACGATAAAGCATATGCCAAAAGAATAAAAACAGTACAAAACAAAATCTCTTATTTCATTTTTCTTTTTGATGGAAGTCAGGAAAAATGGCAGTGCAAACAGCACCGGAAAAAAAGCCAGAATCAGCCACATGGCAACCCATGCATAATCTCCACTTCGAAACTGTGTCATATCTATGAAACTTAATTCAATAATGACAAGTAACACTACTGCCAGCAAAGATGAAAAGAAAGAGATTAACGATTTTTTTAACATATTATCCTTTATTCACTTTAGCATCTATTTTACCTAACATCTTGGCTACGCCTGAACTCTGCAGTAAAATATCTCCGTTTTTTGCTTTATGAGTAGTGGTTGAAGTAGTTTCTTTAAGATCGCCTGTTACATTAATCGTTTTATTTTCATTGACCGTCTGCTTATAATTTTTTGAGGTAAATTGATGATCATTGATGATACTAACGGCATTATCATTTCCTACACTGGTCTTCATATCTTTTCCTACGTTGATTGCCAGGTCTTCTCCTACATTAAAGGTCATATTTTTAGGAGCTGTTACAATGATATTTCCTTTACCATCCATCAAATAGTTATTCCCGCTTGGGTCTATGATATTTACGCTTCCTTCAGCATCATTCATTAAAATCCGGATTCCGCTTCTGGTCTGTATTGATTTTAAATGATTATTAACCCCGCCTCCAAGCGCTGTTCCTCCATGAAACATTCCTCCCATGACAAAAGGACGGTCCGGATGATTGTGAACAAAGCCTACCATCACCTGATCTCCAACTTCCGGTATGGCTACGTATCCTCTGTTTTGCGTAATCTGGTCTGTTCCTCCGGCATCGGGAGACATCATTCTGATAAAATTGGTGGTGTCATGCAGCTGCCAATCAAATCTGACTGTAACTCTTCCCTGACCCAAAGGGTCTGTATTGGAGATTACGGTGGCAATCTGCGGCTGCGCAATAGGCATGATAAACTCCGGTGTCGGAATATAGCCTGTATCTGAGGCAATGGCTTCGAATCTTCCCTTGTAGCGTCCGAGTGTATCTACTTCGTGAATAACTTCTGTCATCATCAGTTTGGTGAAATAGGCTGTTTTACTGGTATCAGTCTTCCTCATATTGATATCGGCTACACATCCCGGATAGAGAAACGGAATAGTGGTTCCTCCGGAAACGGTAAAAACCTCCACAGCTTTGCTTCCGGCCGTACTCGTTTGTGAAATAACAACGTCCATATCGGTTGCAGCTTTTATAGGAGCTACCTGCAGGGATGGTGTTTTGAATATTCCTTCATTATTTTTATAGGCTGTCTGAGCCAGATTGCCCACGTGTTTTATAGGGGTTTCTCCGGAAATAAGTTTAGCATTGGAACTGCTGTTATAGCCATAAAAATTAGGTCTGATATGAACTGCTTTTAATTCCACATTCACGTCAGAAACATTGCTTCCGTAGATTAATTCAAGCGATTTGTTCTGAGGAGGCATATTTCCGAAATGCAGTACTTCGCCATCATAATAAAACTGTTCACCGTAGGCTTCTGCCATTCTGCACAGATAATTGTAATGGGTTTCATTGTACTGGGCACTGTAAAGAATCTGTGAGGAGGCCTTTGCATTGACTTTCACATCAAATTTACTGCTTTCTATGCCCTGTCTGATGACTTCTTCAGCAATGATTCCCATATTCACAGGTTTATCTCCTCCAAAACTCTGGATGTGCGGAGCGCCGTCCAGCAAAATAGTCGGACTGTAACCTTTCAATACAATATTTCCTAAACTATGGTGTTCCTGGCTGAACCCTACTTTTGTAATTACGCCTACAAAAGTTCTTTCCGGGCTGCCTTCAACATCTTTGTATTTAAAAACGACTGTTAATCGTTTTCCTAAAAATTGCTGGGCTTCTTCCAGATCATGGTTCTGCACTCCGTCTAATGTATCGTGGGCTAATGTCAGTTCAAAATAGTGGTGTTTTTTTACGCTTTGATGTAAGCGGAAATGCTTGAAGTGCTTAATCATTTTGCCTTCAATCACGATATCCAGTTTTACCACACGGTTGATTCCAGGAATATGATTCTCTGAAATCTTTTCGGAATTCGAGATATTTTTATTCATATTATGTAGATTGTTTGGTGAGCTTTTTATTTTTGAAGAAACTAAAATAATCGGCTTTTATAAAGTTATTAATTTTTCATAATATAAAGTTCACATTATCAGCTTAATTTTCTAAATCTTAGTGAAAAAATGATCCTTTTCAAGATGAAAAGATTACTGACAAAAAAACAGAACAGGATCCCTGATAACGGATCTACTATTCTGTTTTTTATGTTTTTAATAATAAAGGATTTTATCCCTGAGATCCAGGCCAGGCTCCGTCATAAGAAGAATTACCAAGCTCTATCTGCTCTGCACTTATTACAAAACTGATATACATACTGTTGTCATCTACTGCATCAAAATCTACTTCGTGCTGGATGACATAACCGTTTGACCATTTCAACGTTGTCAAAGTTCCTTCTTCGTGAGATTTATTGAAGGTTACCTCTCCTACGGTAGGTTTGTATTTTCCGTTTAACAAGCTTTCAAGGATGTCTGACTTTTCAGTAGCTTCTACCGTAATTTTGATCAATGCATTGGAAGGATCTGATGCTACACGCCCTGAAACGTCTGTAGCTCTTGATACGCTGTAATTCAGTTTTAACAGCTTCTGTCCTTCACCGTTATTGAATTTTAAGATTCCTCTTGAGTTTCTTTCTGCCATGATGGTAAATTTTAATCGTTAATATTTTATGATCTGATGTTTGTTATATCACCAAATTTAGAAGTATTGACCTTAACAAAATAAAAATTACCTATAAATCTGAAAAAGTGTAGTACTTTTACGACTAACAGTTGTTAGGTAAAATACAGGCTAGAAATCAGATCATTACCATCATTACAGCAGTACCCGTTTTGATTAAAGTCCTTTTGTTCATCAATACAATTCAAAGGAAACAGTGAAATTTTCAGGTTACATTTACCCCGAAAAGATGGCCTACCAATGCTGTGATTCCCATAGCAACGGTTCCCCAGAAACAGATCCTGAGCACAGCAATTCTAATGCTGGAACCTCCGGCTCTGGCAGAGACAGCTCCCAAAAGCATCAAAAATATAATGGAGAAACCATATTGAAAATAGACCATCTGTTTAAGCGGAGCTAAAAGAGAAACGGTAAAAGGTAATAATGCTCCAAGCGCAAAGGAACCGAATGAAGCCATTGCCGCCTGCAGAGGTTTTGCCTGTGTAATTTCATTAATTCCCAGTTCATCACGGGCGTGGGCTCCAAGTGCATCGTGCTTTGTAAGTTCAATGGCTACCTGCATGGCAGTTTCTTTAGTACAGCCTCTGCTTTCGTATACTTTCGCCAGTTCTCTGAGTTCTATCTCGGGCATTTGCTCCAGTTCCTGTTTTTCCCGAATCAGATCTGCCTTTTCCGTATCTTCCTGTGAGCTTACGGAAACATACTCTCCTGCCGCCATAGACATTGCACCGGCAATCATCCCTGCCAGAGCGGCAAGGATAATAATATGGCGTTCCGGAGCCGCTGCAGCAACACCAATAACAATGCTTGTGGTGGATAATAATCCGTCATTCGCGCCTAAAACAGCTGCCCGAAGCCAGCCTACTCTGTTCACATAATGTTTCTCCAGCTGATGATGCATAACTTTTAGTTTGGTAGCAGTATAAAGTTACCAAATGTTTCGTCAAGAATCATTTTAAATTACGATGACAGGGCAGCGTTTCATTTTAAAGCAGATACCGGATATTTATTTTTAAATGTGATAAAATCTTGCAGTGAATATTCCGGGCATGCTCCTTCCTGCGAGGTAATAAAAGCTCCCAAAGAAACAGCCTGAGCCATAATTTCGTGAACTGAATTTCCTTTTTCTAATCTTTTGGAAAGAAATCCTGCCAGGAATGAATCTCCGCTTCCTACCGTATCCTGCACTGTAACCGGTATGGTGGGATAGAGATAAAATTTATTTCCGGAGGCATACAAAGCGCCTTTGCTTCCTTTGGATATTATAATTTCTTCAAGATCAAACTTGTCCTGCAGGTATTTTATTCCATCTTCTTCAGTGGTGTATTCTTTTCCTAAAAAATCAAGCATCATACGCATTTCTGCTTTGTTGAACTTGGCAAGATGTGTTTTATGGAGCAGGTCTTTAATCATTCTGACCTCGTAGTAAGGTTCTCTGAGATTGATATCAAAGACATTATAATCACTGAGCTCAAGCAATTGGAACAATGTATTTCTGGATTTTTCATTTCGTGCGGCCAGTGTTCCGAATACCAAAGCATCTGTGTTCTTAATGATATCCTGATTTTCCGGAGTTGCTTCAATAAAATCCCAGGCGACTCCTTCCACAATATCATAATGAGCGTCATTATTTTCATCTACTGTAGCAATTACAGTACTTGTGGGATGATCTGCAGTAATCTGAACGTGGTTGGCAGGAATGTTCCAGCTTTTCATTTTATCCAAAAGATCATGTCCCAGCTGATCATCTCCAATACTGCTTATCATATCAACTTCTATCCCCATCCTGGAAAGATGATAGGCTACATTAAATGGTGCGCCTCCTATTCTTTTCTGCTCTCCCGGAAAAATATCCCAAAGGACCTCACCAAAACAGACTGCTTTATTTTTTTTGTGTTCCATTATATAAAAGTAATTAAATGTATTGATTCTGTAAAAATGTACTTCGCTGTCTCAGAATGAATAAACCTGCACAGAAAACTGAAGAAAAGCATTATTGTTGACCGGATTCCACATTCCCCATATTCCTACAGGAATTTTATAGCCTTCAATGGTAAAGCTTTTTGAAACGATGAGACTGATCTCATTGAAACCCGAATCTTTTGCAAAGAAATTATTCATCTCTCCATGACTGTCTAAGGCAAAGGCATAGCCTACTCTTCCTCTTACTTCAAGATGATCTTTTTTATATACAGGATATTCCCCCGAAACAAATGATGAATATTTATTTTGTGTGTTTTCCCTGTTCCTGTCCCTGCCGAAAACCACTGTATTCCAGCTGAGCACCAAAGGAAACTGCTCACTTATGGTATAATAAGATCTGAAATCCCAAAAACGTCCGGTTTCTCTTGCAGAATAATTGAAAAATTCCTTATTGTTATAAGTGGCTCCGGGTGAAAAGTTGTAAATATCCCATAATTCCAATGTAAGATGCTTATTCTTATAACCAATATAGTTATTGAATTCTTTATAAGAACCATCAACATTACCACCAGCCCAGAAGCCCACATAAAAATTCTTATAATCAAGATGCAGGTCTCCGGTATAAATAAGTCCTGCAGAGACTTCAATTCCGCGCCATAAATGACTGTTTCGAAGTTGTAATGCTGAATGCAGTTCCTGCGCACCTAAGCAGGTTCCGACAACAGAGGAAAAAAGCAGTAAGTAGTTTTTTAACATGATTCAAGTGTTTTTTAAGGCAGTAGTTATCCTGTATCCAATAGCAGTCTACAGGATAATTACTTTAGTTAAAAGAAAAATATAATTAGTGAATAAAGTCTTTTTCTCTAATACGCGATCCGAACAAGGCGTAAGTAAGCATGAGCAGTTCGCAGATTACGGTAAGCCACCATGTCCATCTCCATGATCCTAAAATATCGGCTAGACCTCCCTGAATCAGGGTAAATACAGCTCCACCGAATACGGCAGAGATAAAAATGCCGGATGCTTTTGAAGTATATTTGTTCAAACCTTTAATGGAAAGGCTGTAAATACAGCTCCACATGGATGAATGCAGCAACCCGATGGCGACAAGAAACCAAAGGTTTTGGGTGATCATCGACACTAATGCCAGTATTGTAGCCAACACTGTAGTTGTTATCAATTGTGTTCTTGCAGAAATTTTACTTAAAAAGCTGGACACTGCTCTTCCTACCAGAAAACCACCCCAGTATAATGTGGATAATAAGGCGTGAATTCCTAAATCCATTCCTCCGATAATAATATCTGTTTTTCCGAAGAATGTAATAGGATGGCCTGAATCCATCAGCTCAAAAGCATACAGATTGATATTTGCACCAATAGCCACTTCTGTTCCTACATAAAAAAAGATGGCTAACACTCCCAATACAAAGTGCCTGAATGACCAGATGCTTCTCTCCAGCTTTTCTTCTCCAACTACTCTTGTGTGAGCAAGATCAGGAAGATGAAGCCTTTTCGTGATGATCATAACTGTAAGTATGCAGATGATAAGAACAGAAAGCGGAAGCAGAAGCTGTCTTATTTCTATATTTTCAATGGAAATTCCGCTGAACATAACTACTGTTACGAAAAAAGGAGCAGAAGTAGTTCCGATAGAATTGATCGCTGTCAGAATATTCAGGCGTTGAACGGGTTGAGTCCCTTTAAGTTCATATGAAGCGGCGTAAGGATTTACCACTACCTGAATAATGGCTGCCGATGTTCCCATTAAATAAGATCCTACAACAAAAACGATAAATCCATAAGGGATAACCGCATCTTTTATGCTAAACTTAAGATCAGGATAATGACCGCCAATCCATGATGAGCAGAGGTACATAAAGAGGCCGGAAATCATAAAGAATAACCCGCGCAAGATCGTATTTTTATATCCGAAGGCATTTACCCATTTGCTACCCAGCGTTCCGTTCAGAAGATATCCTAAAAAGAAGAAAAAGGAAATCAAAGTCGTAAATGTATTTTTCAGGCTGCCTGCATGACTCAGAAAGGTAAATTTCAGCGGTGCCTGCAGCTGTTCATTTACTGTGGTGAGAAAACCTACGATAAAGTAAATAAATGTAATGATGGCAAACGGCAGTATTGCATTATTTGTCTTGTTGTCTGAAGAGTTGATACCTGGATTTATCTGCATGGCTTAGTTATTTTATGATGGATTGTAGAACTGAAGAGGTTCCTGAGTTTTTTATATCTTCTACGAAACTGTTGTACTGATTTATGAATTGTTCAGAAGTTTTCAGCTGAACTCCCTTGAAAGCTGACAAATCCAGGAAGTCATGTGCATTTTCACTGTCAATAAGCTGCCGATCGTTCTCCGTAATCCAGGGTTCTGCTGTTTCGAATGCATTGCCGCGCTCATCAGTTTTATATTTAAGATAATGTCTGTAGGAGGCAATAAGAAATGCGGGTCTTGTGAGGTCTTTCACTCCTTTTATCATCTTATCAAGATTAGGGATGATATACACCGGAAACTTTGAAATTCCATCAAAGCAAAGACGGCTCACCTGATCACTTACACTGTGATTGGCAAATCTTTCGATTAATGTCTGCTTGTATTTCTCCAAATCTGTATTTTCCGGAGCGGGAACAAAAGGCGTAATGTCTTTATCCATAAAATCCCTGATGAATTTTACCAGGTTTTTATCTTCCATTGCCTGATCTACTTTTCGATATCCCATTAAGAAAGCCGGATAAGATAAGAGTGTGTGAGAAGCATTCAGTAAGCTTAGCTTCATATTTTCAAATGTGGTTACATCATTTGTAAATTCTACGCCCACCCTTTCCCATGCCGGTCTTCCTGCAATAAACTGATCTTCTATGACCCATTGCGCAAAGTCTTCACAGTAGACAGGGGCACGATCGTCTGTACCGTTTCTTTTGTTTAATCTTTCCACATCTTCCTGAGTGGTGGCCGGAGTAATACGGTCTACCATACTATTCGGGAAGGTTACGTTTTCCTTTACCCAGGCAGCCAGCTCCGGATCCTGTGCTTCTATAAATGACAAAAAAGCTCTTTTTGCCGTAGTTCCGTTATGCTGGAGGTTATCGCATGAAAGAATGGTAATGGCTCCTGCACTCTGCCTTTGTCTCTGACGCAATCCTTCTGCCATAAAACCAAAGACCGTAATAGGATTGGAAGAATCTTTCAGATCATGCTGTATTTTCTCATCCTCCAATATAAACTCTCCGGTTTCTTTATCAAGATTGTAGCCTCCTTCTGTGATGGTCAAAGTGATGATCTTAACACCTTTGTCGGCAATTTTTTTCACCACAGCTTCAGGATCTTCCACACCCCAGATCAACTCTTTTAAAGAACCTATCTTATATACCTCATCTTTTCCGCTTCTTCCGCAAACGGTAAGGGAATACTGTAGGTTCTGAGCTCTCAGGTTATTTACAATCTTTTCATCTGACGGCAGCAGACATACCCCGCAGATTCCCCAGTTTTTCTGATCTTCATCATTAAGCAGGATATTGGTATAAAACTGCTGGTGTGCTCTGTGAAAGTTTCCTACACCAATATGTAAAATTCCTGTTCGGATTTCCGATACATCATAATTGTAATAAATCATATTCATAAGCATAAAATTGTTATCATATTAACCAATTCGTTAAAACTATATTAACAAATGATTCACAAGACACTTTTTTTACAAAATTCAAACTGGGAACGTTCCCAAAAATCAGGGAACGTTCCCAATTGCCTATTTTTTTATTATTTTTAGCCTCAAAACAAGACTGATGAGGCGCATTACGATTAAAGATCTGTCCAAATTTTTGTCATTATCTACCTCTACCATCTCCAGAGCGCTGCTTCATGATAAAAATGTGAATGAAGAAACAAGAAAAAAAGTGCTGGATGCGGCAGAGAAATTGGGCTATAAACCGAACCTTACCGCTTTAAATTTGCAATCCGGGCAATCCAGGACCATCGGTTTTGTAGTACCGGAGATGATTACTCCTTTTTCTTCCACTATTTTGAAAGGAATTCAGAACGTCCTTTATCCTCTGGGTTACCGTATTATTATTACCCAGTCTGATGAAGATCCTCTTATTGAGAGAAAAAACCTGCAGCTTATGGAAGAGTTTAATGTGGATGCTGTTATTATTAACCTCTGCCATGAAACTTATAACAATGACATTTACCAAAGCATTATGGATAAAGGAATTCCTTTAGTATTCTTTGACAGAATTCCACACAAATCTCTGGATGTCTCAAAGGTGATTATTGATGATTCGATTAAAGCGGCCTTAATGGTGGAATACCTAATCAAGACCGGAAGAAAAAGGATTGTACATATTATGGGACCTTCTACGATCCGAAATGCGGTAGAAAGAGTGAATGGCTACAAACGCATTCTGATGAAATACAATATTTTTGATGAAAATCTGATCATTCAAACAGATGGAATGACTTTCGAGCATGGAAAAAAAGCAGTGAAGCAGCTATTAAGTAAGAAAATAGATTTTGACAGTATTTTTGCTTTCAGCGATACCTTAGCGATGGGAGCGATGAATTTTCTGCTTGAACAGAAAATGAGAATTCCTGACGAAGTGGCTATTGCAAGCTTTTCCGGAACGGAACTGTCATCTATGGTATTTCCCCAGCTGACCAGTGTACAGCAGCCTTTGGAAAAAATGGGCGAAGCGGCTGCAGAACTTGCATTGGAAAAAATCAAAAACAGCAACGCTCCAAGCCAGTCTGTTTTGATGGATGCTGAGCTGGTTTACAGAGCTTCTACCTGAATACTATAATTGTTTATTTATATCTGTAGTATGTAATGTCTTTTTCCGGGGTCTCAGGTTTTCTTATATTCTCTGTACGCTGAGCTTCGAGATTTTTATAAAAACGCTGCAGCTGATCCAGTTCATCTTCAGTTAAGTTCTGAAGCCGGGAATCGGTATTATTCTTATTTGATGCAATCAACTCGTCAAGCTTAATCTGAAGTGCTTTCAGATCTTTATTCTGCGTATTCTTTACGAATATGACGGCAAGCCCGGCAATCCCCAATAAAGTGCTGCCCATAAAATAACCGGGCCAAGCGGTCAGTCTGCCAAAAATATCTTTTATCATAATATTATCTTTTAAGTGATCTGATTGAAAAAGCCATGCAAATCTTTTGCTACGCTCAATTTTCTAAGCTTAACCTAAATAAGCGGAAAAAATTCAGATTTTTTAATGTTACAATGGCGTACTGTCAAATCTAAGCAATCATCTCCTAAAACTTTATGATTCAGGTCATAGAATGCGGAAAAAGGGCATTTCTGTTCGGGAATTTAGGTTTTCCTATCTTTGCAGTTCTGAAATTCGATAACAATATCAATGAGTTTATTATATATCAACTGGGATGTAAATCCCGAAATCGTCAATATTTTGGGGCTGCCCATAAAATACTACGGACTTTTATTTCTAGCAGGACTTGTTTTATCTTTAAATATTTTAAAGCGTATTTATAAAAAAGAAGGGCTCAGCGCACAGGCACATGAAGCGTTATTTTCCTATGCATTGATTGGGATTTTAGTGGGAGCCAGACTGGGGCACTGTCTTTTTTATGATTTTGATTATTATTCGCAACACCCGGTTGAGGTATTTTTACCTATCCAGAAAGGAGTGGACGGCTCCTACCATTTTACGGGATTTGCAGGTCTTGCCAGTCATGGTGGCGGTATAGGCCTGGTGATCATGCTTCTTATCTATGCAAGAAAGTATGCTATACCGTTTATGACCGTTTTGGATGCAATAGCGATTGTACTTCCTTTGGGCGGTACTTTCATAAGGCTTGCGAATCTTATGAATTCTGAGATTATAGGAACACCTACCACTGTTCCGTGGGCTTTTATTTTCCGTCAGGTGGATGATCTTCCGAGACATCCGGCCCAGCTTTATGAATCGGTCTCCTACTTTATAATTTTCCTTATTGTGTATGTGATGTACAGGAAAAATATTTGTAACATCGGAAAAGGCTTTTATTTTGGAATCAGTATACTGCTGATTTTCGTTATGAGAATCCTGATTGAGTTCATCAAGGTAGACCAGGTAGAATTTGAGCACGGAATGAGCCTTAATATGGGACAGCTTCTGAGTATTCCGTTTGTTCTTCTTGGCTTATTCTTTATCATTAAAAGTATAGTGGAAAAAGGAAAGGCAAAAACGGCTTAGTTCCTGATTCATTTTCATAAAAAACTCACTGAAAATTATTTCAGTGAGTTTTTTTATAGATGTGCCAAAGATTACCTTGTTGTGTATCCACCGTTGGCAAAAATAGTCTGCCCAGTAATCCACCAGCCTTCTGTTACCAGAAATTCTACCAGCGGAGCGATATCTTTAATATCTGTAAGCCCTCCCAGTGCTGATGCTGATTTATGGTAAGCGACAGCGTCATCGGTTTCCTGTCCGTAGAAGAAAGGAGTATCCATTGGGCCTGGAGCAACTGCCGTTACAGAAATTCCCCTTTCCCCGAATTCTTTAGATGCAGCTCTTGTAAAGTGCTCTACCGGTGCTTTGGCACCTGCATAGGTGGAATACAATCCGGTGTATGCCGCAAGCAGTGAAGTTACAATCGTACAGATTTTCCCGTGGTCATTTAGTTTTTTACCTGCTTCCTGAAGGAAGAAATAAGCAGATTTGGAATTGACATTAAACATGGTATCGTATTCTTGTTCAGTAGTCTCTGCAAATGGTTTTTTAAGCACCATTCCTACCGTATTAATTGCAATATCCACCCCTCCGAAGCGGGAAATGGTTTCATCAAAAAACTTTGTAATATGATCTACTTTGGTAAGATCTCCCTGAAATAAGAATGCTTCCGCTCCCAATGCCTGTACCTCAGCAAGTGTTTTTTCACTTTCTGCTTTTGAGCTTTCACTGTTATAATGTATCGCCAGCTTTGCACCTTTTGCAGCAAAATCTCTGCTTAATAATCCTCCCAGATTTTTACCCCCTCCGGCAATTAAAACAACTTTTCCTTTTACATTTTGTGTTGACATATTTTTTATATTTAAATGTTAATGAGGCAAAGATGGCCCATAAAAATCGTCTTAACATGGTGAAATTTTCGGGAATTTTGTAAAATTTCAATAATATTTTCAAGTTCATGTTGAAATAAAAAAATAAATTAGAAATTTTTTATGTAAACAATACATTTTAATAGACTGCTATTTACCAGTCAGATACGGTCCCAAAGCCCCTTCATTTATTAAACAAGCTCACATAATTCCCTAATACGCCTTTATTTTAGGCATAACATTTGATACTTTCCCACCCGTATTATACACCACTTCATTTTATAATATATTTTTTTATAATCCTCAGTTTTCTGAGGATTTTTTATTAACCTTTTAAGGCATTTATGTACATATTACGCTAAGACAGTAAAACCATTTCTGATAATCAATCATTTAAAACAGAATTATTCATTTTATTGTTGTATATTTGTACATTATTAACTAAGTCACCACTTTGTTTTCTGTAACGACCCGAATATTTTTATTCAGTCTTTGCTTTTTGAGCAGCCATCTTTTTAACTTTTATTCTTCTATTAAGAACAATACTTGTCGGAATTTTTAAGCTCTGTATGATTGGGATTATCCATGACAGAAAACACAGCCAGGCTTTATAGGGGTCTTATACGGACCAGATTGAACTAACTCATTTATAGAAACTAAATACTAAAAATAATTTATGGCAGATTCTTTTTCTAAAAAGGAAAATTTCAAGAAAAAAATTCAAAAGCAAAAAGAAAAGGCGCTAAGACGCGAAGAACGTAAAACGAACAACAACAAAGGAGCGGAGGATGTCTTCATGTATGTAGATGAATTCGGAAGATTAACTTCTACTCCCCCTGAGCAGAGACAGGAAGTAAACCTTGATGATATTCAGCTTGGTGCAGCTCCTATTATTGAAGAAGATCCAAGAAAAACAGGAATTGTTACTTTCCTGAGTGAGAAAGGATATGGTTTCATCACAGAAGATAACAGCAAAGAAAATATCTTCTTCCACAACAACAACTGTGCGGAACCTGTGAAAAAAGGAAACAAAGTATCTTTCGAAAAGGAAAAATCTCCAAAAGGATTTTCTGCTGTTGAGATTCAGCTTGTTAAATAATACGCATACCATCTGCTGCCATGGCGCAGATACATTGTAAACAATACAGAAAGAGACTGCCCGAACGGCAGTCTCTTTTTTGAATCATATAAAAAACTATCTCAACTTGTAATAAGTTAGATTTCGAAACAAACTCAGAAATACCTGTTCGTAAGCCTGGGATCGCAATATTCTATACTGCTTTTCCTTAAGAGCTCCCTGAACATGTTTTCAGAGTTTTCATGGTTACTTTTTTACTGGGGTAAAGATCCTGGAATTATTTCAATTATCATTACGGGAAACCGTAAAAACCATTAAAACTGATGATATAAAAGAAGCTGCCTTACAAAGACAGCCCCTTTCATCGTAAAAAAAGTAAAAATTAATCCAGCTTTCCGCCCAGTGCTTTAAACAGAAGGACGTTATTTCTGGTATTCTGATGCTGAAACTGTAATAAATCCAGCTCAGCGGTCAGTTTGCTTTTCTGAGAATTAATCAGTTCAAAATAATTAGCATATCCTGTAAGATACAGATCATTGGAAACCTCTACTCCACGGTCGAGAAAGCCAACCTCTTCCGATTTCAGCTTCAAAACGCGCTCGTAGATTTTGGTTTGTTTCAGAATAGACTGAAGTTCGTTAAAGGCAGTGGTAACACTTTTCTGATAATTTAAAAAAGCAATTTCCTGCTCTTTGTCCGCCACTTTAAATTCATATTTCAGCTGACCTTTATTAAAAACAGGAACCATCAGCCCTCCCAGCAATTGACCGGCTAATGAGCCTGGTTTGAAAAAAGTTTCTACGGAAAAAGAATTCAGTCCAAATCCGGCACCTAAATCAATCTTGGGATAAAAAGCAGCTCTTGCCGCCTTGGCATCGGCCTGAGACGCTTCCAAAACATAATAATTTGCGGCTACATCCGGCCTGGAATGAATTACATTTTCTACATTAATGGTTTTATTCAGGATTTCCATATTGGTAGGCATCAGTACTTTCCCGCGCTTTACATCTCCACCGTAACTTCCTGTTAAGGTAGTAATGGCCTGTTCTACGGTAACAATTTCCACTCTTATGTGTTCAATTTCTGCCAGCCAGTTGTTATTCTGAGCCTTAAACTGCTGAACTGCCAGTTCGGTAGCTTTACCTACTTCACGCTGTGCAAGAACAATTTCAAAAGCTCTCTGCTGAAGTTTATAGTTTTTCTGATAAATGGCAAGGCGGTTATCCAAAGCCACTAACTGATAATAGAGATTGGCAATATCTGTAAAAAGCTCTACCTGCAGCAATCTCAGACCTTCAGCAGATGCCAGGAATTTCTTCTGGGCAGCCATCTTTTTATTTTTAAGCTTTCCCCATGCATCAATTTCCCAGCTGCTTCTTGCTCCCAACCAGTAATTAGGCGTAAATTCTCTGTTGATTTTCTGATTTTCCGTTATATTGGGAGAAAGATTAGTATCATAGTTTCCCACTCCTTCCATGGTATATTTCCCGTAACGGTTACCGGAGGCTTCCACTCCTACTTCAAGGGAAGGCAGCAGATCCATTTTTGATCTTTGAAGGAAACTGTTGGCAATTTCCACTCTCTGCTGAGCAATCTGGAAATCCGGATTGGCCTGAACTACTTTATCAAAAAGCTCAAGCAGGTTAGGATCTGTAAAGTAAGCTTTCAGATTGATCTGCTGGAATTCATCCGGAGATCTGTTTTTATCAGCTTTGAGAAGTTCCTCCGGAAGTTCCTGAGCTTTTTTCAGCTCCATTACCTTGGGAACAGCACACGAGACGAGGCTCAAAGATGCTATTCCATACAATATATTTTTATGATTTAATCTTTTCATCTTTCTTCTTATTTTCAAGTTTTGCAAAGAATATGTACAGCCCAGGAATTACCACCAGTCCGAAAACGGTGCCTATCAGCATTCCTCCCGCTGCTGCTGTACCAATGGAACGGTTACCGACCGCTCCGGCTCCTGATGCAATACACAATGGGATAAGTCCCGCTACAAATGCAAAAGAGGTCATCAGAATAGGTCTCAGACGTTGTCTTGCTCCTTCAATAGCTGCCGGAATGATATCAAATCCCTGCTTATTCCTTGCTACGGCAAATTCTACAATCAGAATTGCATTTTTGGCCAAAAGCCCGATCAGCATAACGAGTGCTACCTGTGCGTAAATATTATTATCCAGCCCCATCATAACCAAAGCGATGTAGGAACCGAAAATTCCTGTCGGAAGACTCAATAATACAGGCATTGGAAGAAGGAAGCTTTCATATTGCGCTGCCAACAAAAGATACACGAATAAAAGACAGACCGCGAAGATATAAACAGTCTGGTTTCCTGATAAGATCTCTTCTCTTGTCATCCCTGACCATTCAATATCGAATCCTCTTGGCAGTGTTTCTTTGGCTACACGTTCTACCGCTTCTATGGCATCCCCTGAGCTGTAACCGTCTGCCGGCTCTCCATTAATCATGGCAGACATGTACATATTATATCTCGTTAAAACTTCGGGTCCGTACACCCTCTCAATAGTAATGAAGGTGGAAAACGGAACCATTTCGCCTTTGTCATTTTTTAAATATAAATTCAGGATACTTTCCGGTGTGTCTCTGTGCTCCGGACTTGCCTGGACCATTACTTTATACATCTGGCTGAAGCGGATAAAGTTCGTTGCGTAGTAAGATCCCAGCATGGTTTGCAGGGTCGACATCGCATTATCTACCGAAACACCTTTCTTCGCAGCCATATCATAATCCACATTGATCATGTATTGCGGGAATGTAGCATCAAAACTGGTAAAATTGTTCTGCAGTTCCGGAGCTTCGTTGAGTTTTTTAACAAAATCCTTAGTGACTTTATCTGTATTTTCGATAGTTCCTCCGGTTCTGTCCAGCAGACGCAATTCAAAACCACTGGTATTCCCGAAACCCGGAACTGTGGGTGGTGCAAAAATCTCAATCTGAGCATCTGCAATGCTTTTTGTTTGGTCTGAAAGTTCTGCAATAAGATCATTTACTGAAATGTTTCTTTCTTTCCAGTCTTTAAGGTTGATCATTGCCATTCCGTAAGATGAACCTGCAATTTCTGTTACGATACTGTATCCTGCCAGTGTGGTTACGTTTTCGACTCCTTTAATCTTCTTGGCAATAACCGTAACTTCATCCAGTACTTTTTCAGTTCTTTCTACCGTTGCTCCCTGTGGTGTGGTTACACTTACGTAAACCATTCCCTGATCTTCCATTGGGATAAATCCGGTTGGCAGGAATCTGCTGGTTACAAAGGTTAGTCCGACAAATAAAAACAGCAGTCCAAAAGTAACCGTGGTTCTTGTCGTAAATTTTGATAAAATGCTTACATAGCCATTGGTTAATCGCTCAAAGCCTGTATTAAAACTCTGAAAAGCCCTGTCGATAAAGGTTTTCTTCTTATGATGATCATGAGGTTTTAAAATAATGGCACAAAGCGCAGGGGTAAGCGTCAATGCATTCACTCCGGAAATCACAATACTGATGGCGA
Organism: Chryseobacterium culicis; assembly: GCF_900108365.1. Classification (GTDB taxonomy): domain Bacteria; phylum Bacteroidota; class Bacteroidia; order Flavobacteriales; family Weeksellaceae; genus Chryseobacterium; species Chryseobacterium culicis. Next base: position 192,505 of record NZ_FNWQ01000004.1, read on the forward strand.
GCGTTAATGAAAACTGACGGTAGAATACGCCTACCGGACCATCCAGAAACGCTACCGGAATAAAAACAGCAGACATCACAATGGTAATTGCTACTACGGCGCCTGCAATTTCTTTGGCAGCACTGATGGTGGCATCCATGGCATTCATTCCTTCTTCCATTTTCACGTGAACGGCTTCGACGACGACAATGGCATTATCAACCACAATTCCGATAGCGAGAACCAACGCGAACAATGTTAAAAGATTCACAGAGAAGTCCAGCATATTCATGAAGGCAAAAGTTCCTACCAATGCTACCGGTACAGCGAGTACAGGAATCAATGTAGACCGCCAGTCCTGAAGGAAAATAAATACTACAATTCCTACGAGAATAAAGGCTTCAATAAGGGTTGTAAGTACTGCACTGATAGAAGCATCAAGGAAACGGGAAACGTCATACGCCATGTTATATTCCATTCCGGGTGGAAATGAAGTCCCTTTTAATTCTTCCATTTTTGCTTTAACACTTTCAATCACTTCAGAAGCATTGGAGCCCGGACGCTGCTTCATCATGATCGACGCTGATGGTCTTCCGTCTGTTTTGGAAACCATTCCGTAATTCATTGCTCCGAATTCTACCTTAGCAATATCTTTAAGCTTTAAAATAGTTCCGTCAACATCTGACCTGATGGGAACTTCTTCATACTGTTTAGGCTCGAAAAACTTTCCTTTATATTTAATGACATACTGAAGCTGGCTTGAGGTTTTACCAGAAGCTTCTCCCACTTTTCCGGGTGCTGCTGAAATATTCTGTTTTTGCAGGGAAGTAATGACTTCGTCTGCTGAAATACGGTAAGCGGCCATTTTCTGGGGATCCAGCCATACTCTCATGGAGTACTCTTTCTGACCCATGATTTCTGCACGCCCTACACCATCAATACGCTTCAGCTCCTGAAGGACGTTAATATCTGTAAAGTTATAGATGAACTGCTCATCCTGACTCGGATCTGTACTGGTGATATTGAGATACATCAGCATACTGTTCACCTCTTTTTCGGTAGTAACACCGGCTCTTATCACTTCTTCGGGAAGCTCATCCAGAATAGTGGTTACCCTGTTCTGAACATTTACCGCTGCTACATCGGGATCTGTCCCTACTTCAAAGAACACCTGAATAAGCGTAAGACCGTCATTGGAGGTTACCGTGGACATATACGTCATCCCCGGCACTCCATTGATGGCACGTTCCAGAGGCAGCGCTACCGCATTGGCAGACACTTCGGCATTCGCTCCTGTATATTTTGCCGTTACCGTTACTGAGGGGGGTACAATATCCGGAAACTGGGTAATGGGCATCTTAAGCAAAGCCATAATCCCCAGCAATACAAATAATATGGAAATAACCAACGAAAGAACCTTTCGTCTAATAAACATTTCTACCATAGTCGATTGATTTAAAGATTATGAAAGCTTAATACTTCTTTTTGATTTTGATAACATCACCATCTTTCAAAGACTGAGTCCCTTCATAAATGATTAAATCTCCTTTTTTAAGACCGCTTTCTACCATATAAGAATCTCTTAAGGTATTTCCGATCTTAATGTTGGTCATTTTCACTTTATGCTGTTTGTCCACCACGAAAACATAGGTTTTATCCTGAATGGAAAAGGTAGATTTCTGTGGAATAAGAATTGCGTTATTCTGCTGCTCGGAAATAATAAGCTTCCCTGAAGTACCGTGTTTGATGAGACGGTCCGGATTTGGGAAAAGCACTTTATATTGGATAGAACCTGTAGTTCTGTCGATTTCTCCGTCTGCTGTTTTCAAGGCTCCGTTGAACTGATAATTGACCCCATTGGGAAGGGTCAGCTCAATTTTTTGGTGATTTCCGATCTTGTCATGGGCTAAAAGTTCAAAATATAAGTTTTCAGGAATGGAAAAATAGGCATAGACTTCGTTCAGCTGCGAAAGTGTGGTTAAAAGAGTTCCGTTTTCCACCAGACTTCCGTCTTTATGCGGAATCACGTCAATCACCCCATCAAAAGGCGCTGTAATTCTTGTAAAGCTTATTTTCTGAAGAACGGTTCTCTTTTCTGCATCAGCAAATGCATGTTTTGCTTTGGCGGAAGACAATTTTGCCTTTACCATTTCCAGCTCGTTATTGGCCACAAATTTCTTAGCATGCAGACTTTCAATCTGCTTCAGCTCCACTTCTGCAATACGGACATCTGCCTCAGTCTGTTTTAAAGCAGCATTGGCTTTCAGCAGTTCCATCTGCAATTCAGCATCATTGATTTTGAATAAAGCCTGTCCCTGATGTACAAACTGTCCCTCATTGACATAAATATGCTGTATAATGCCTCCGATTCTGGACCGCATTTCAACATTTTTTTTAGCCTGAATATCTGTGACAAACTGGTTGCTCACCAAGGTATCTTTTTCTTTGATTTCCAGTACGGGAACTTCTTTATCTTTTTTATTGTTTTTCTCCTTGTCTTTACTGCATGACACAGCGAATAATGTTGCAAGAATGCAAATTATTACAGTTTTATAATACATTTTTAAATGTTTAAGTTATAAGATTTTCGTTAAAGTAAATTGATTATCAAAAACGTAAACTTAGTACAGCTGGAGGAGATGGAGGAATGACTTCACTCCACAAATAGTAGAGACTGCAATCTCCGGAAGAGTAATTTTCGGAATACCTTTTAATATTCCTGAAAAATCTGCAATGGCAGCATCATTTTTTCTGACAGAATGTTTTACAATTTTTGAAGCAGCAGGCAATGCATGCGTATTCATATCTGCTTCTTCGTAAACATCCAGAACATGAATATTGGTTACCGGAGGAACATGAGGAATATTCCGCAATGATTTTTCCGCCCAATTCGAATTGAAAAGGGTAAAAACCAGCAGGATATAAAATAAGAAAAACGACCTCAGACCTGTCATGTCAATCAGAACATATTAGTTTTTCAGTAAAAAACGATAGTGCTGCAAAAATAGGGATTTATCCTGTAAAATCCGGCCATTGAATTGTTAAAAAAACTTAAACAATGGGGAAATAATGCTATTTATTTGGAATTTGGATTCCTGCGGAATGACAAACAGGCTGCTAGGTTTATTCATACACTCATTCATTCCGAAGGAGTCCAAATTCTAAAAATCTGATTGAAAAATGGCATTAGGTTTTGGCTGAAGCCAATTGAAATTTGATTTATTAATAATGGGCTCCCTTCGACTACGCTCAGGATAATGGTCCGTTCCTATTGAATATCTAGAACAGTTTACTGAGAACTCTGAAACGGTAATCAAAAATGTGTTCCAGTTTCTTTCTGACGAAGAGACGATGGGCGATTTCACCTAAAAATCCCATGGGAAGCTCATAACTTATGGTATCTCTCATTAGAACGCCCTCTTTATTGGGAATAAATTCATGGTGATGATTCCATAGTCTGTAGGGACCTTTTTTCTGAAAATCAGTGAAACTTTTCCGGAAATCAACCTGGGTGATCTCCGTCTGCCATTTCATTTTAATTCCGAATAATGGGGAAACATAATAATCAATGATCATTCCTTCATAGATTTCGTCATCTTCCATTTCCGTTAATACAACGAAACCCATATCCTTCGGGGTAATTTCTGAAAGATTATTGGCTGAGGAAAAGAATTTCCACGCAGTTTCTATATCGCAATTGAGCTGTTGTTCACGGAAAAGAGTATGTTTCATAGGGCAGAAGATGCTTACAAAACAAAGGTATAACAAAGATTTAATTAAAAATCCACATCAGTACAGGTTTTCCAGATTTCTGAATCATCGGATCTATTTCCTTCATTGCATTGTTGGAAACGGTGGGGCAGCCCCATCCTTCGGGAGATCCGTTCGGGAAAACTTCGGAATCACTCATCATGTTCCAGGAATGAAAGACAATAAATCTTTTCAACGCATTGCTGTTGGTGTCTTCAAGGCCGTGCATCAGGTATTTTATATTAATTCCCCAATCACTGTACCCTCTTCCTTCCAATTTATATTTTCCTAATGAAGAGAGATGACTTCCGTCTTCATTACTGAATCCCGGGTTTGCTTTAGAATCATCTTTACTCCAGGCATTGGAACCGCAGCCGTGCCCTACAAGGTATTTCTTTGAAATTTTATTGTTTTTAAAATCCCAGACAAAAAAACGTTTAACGCCAGAATGAAGACTCATATCAATCAGGATACAAAAATCTTTGTTTAGGTTCTTTGAAGCACAGAATTTCAACGCTTCTTCTGCTTTTGCTTCAAGTTTAGAAAGATCGGCTTCCGGTCGCTTTTCTACAACAACTGGTGTTTCTGCTGCATTTATTGTATTGTTTTTTCTTTCCTGAGAACATGAACATATCCAAAAAACAATGAAAAAAAGATAAATCCTCTTCATATATTATTTATAGTGTTGAAAAATTCCGAAATCTGAAGGTGTCCAAAGTGCGGCTTTCTGTCCCGCAGCTTTTAAAGCATTATTGGACCATGTGTTGCAGGTATAAAGAAAGCTGTACGTGCCCTTTGCATCATAAAAAGCATCATTATCGCCGTACACCGCATTGGTAGGAATCAATATAAAGTTACCATTCTGATCTCTGTCAAATTTATCTTCTACATACTTTACCAGGTTCTGATATTGATTTCTGCTGATCATGATCATTTTACAGTCATCGCCTTCTTTCATCGTATTATAATAAGTACAGTGCATCGCAGAGTCGCTTAACCAGAATGCAGCCTTCACAGCTGTTGAAAACTTCAGGTCTGCCCAGGTAGGCGTATCCAGGTAGAATCCTTTATCGCCCCATCCTATTCCGATGTACCGGTAATCTGTATTTTTTGATTTTGTATTGGTGAAAGGAATTTTCTGACTCCAGTCCTGAAGGTCATTTTTTACCGGCATTACGATATCGGTATGTACTCCATTGGTATAAATATAGATAGGAATTTCTTTTTTCTGACCATCATCTTTAGCCGAAACAGGAATATAAGGAATCAGCAGTCCGAGGATGACGTAAATAATTACAATTCCTACAATAATTCCTGTCACTTTAAGGAGATACATTAATACAGTTTTCACAGTCATGTTTTTTTAATACAATTTAATCTTTAATTTTTAGTAAAAGTATTTGTTTTAATCGAAAAATTGGCTATATTTAGTTACGAAATATTCACAAATATGCGTAAAAATACTAAATCCCAAAAAAGATTTAAAATAAGAGTAAAAACTGCTCCTAAAAGAATACAAAAAAAACGTTGATTTTCTGTGAGATTTAATCTCCTGAAAATCTTTTTTTCTTTATAGGAAAGGCTTTTCAAGAAACTTATTGATACAAATCTTCACCTCCTTAAAGCTAAAAATTTAAGGAATGGCCGACTATCCGCTATGGTTTGGAACTATAAAAATTCCAAAAGAGGAATCGTCACCAAAAGTTCAGCGAAAAAATCAGTCAGAAGACTGCTGCAGAAACTCAATATTTCTTTTGAGCCCTGCAAATTTGGTTCTTTTCACGGGTGATTTTCTGAAGATTTCCGAAAAAATTTCCTGGGTAAGTTCTTTCCATTCTCCTTTTTTGAAGTTTTTCAAAGCTTCATTAGGCTGAAAACGGCTCTGTTTGTTGGGAGCTGAAAAACGGTTCCAAGGGCATACATCCTGGCAGATATCACAACCAAACATCCAATCCTCCATTTTATTTTTAAAATAGGCCGGAATTTCGTCTTTCAATTCTATGGTGGCATAGGAAATGCAGCGGCTTCCGTCTATAATTTTTTCTGAAACAATGGCATCTGTAGGGCATGCATCAATACATTTGCGGCAGCTTCCGCAATGATCCGTTGTGGCATGATCCGGAATAAGCTCCAGATCGCAGATAATTTCGGCCAGAAAATAAAATGAACCGCTTTGTTTGGTTATAAGATTGGCATTTTTCCCCACCCAGCCTATTCCTGATTTTTTAGCCCAGGCTCTTTCCAAAACCGGTGCAGAATCTACAAAAACACGAAATCCGAACTCTCCTATCTCTTCCTGCAGCTCAGCAACCATTTCACGGAGTATTTCTTTAATGACTTCATGATAATCTTCCGCATAGGCATATTTTGAGATCTTATAATTCTCTAATATTGAGATTTTTTCTTCAGGAAAATAGTTGTAGGAAAGTGAAATAACAGATTTGGAACCTTCTACCAAAAGCCGCGGATCAAGTCTTTTGTCGAAATGATTTTCCATGTATTTCATTTCGCCGTTATAATTATTCTTCAACCATTTTTCAAGGCGGGGCGCTTCTTCTTCCAGAAAGTCAGCTTTGGAAATACCGCAGTTTTGAAACCCAAAACTTTTTGCTTTGGATTTTATCAATTGGGAATATTTTTCAGCGTCTGACCTCATAATTTCACACTGCAAAATTAAGATTATTTTATCAATCTTCTGATTTCTCCCAAAGTTCGTGCTACAACAGATTTCTTTTCTGAAAAAATTATGTTTTAATTGGGAATTTTTTCAAAAAAAAATTACGTAATTTCGTTTCTAATTTAATGTTTAAACCTAACAACTATGTCTTTAATAGAAGTAATACAATCCGGAAACTATGAATTAATAGACGTTCGCGAGCCTATGGAGCTTGAAATGGACGGTAATATAGATGGAGCCAAGAATATTCCTCTAGGTGAAGTAGAAGATAGACAGGATGAGATTCTATCTATTGAAAAGCCGGTGATCTTATTCTGCAGAAGTGGAAACAGAAGCGGAAAAGCATTGGATTATCTTAATGCTCAAGGATTAAAGGACGGCTATAACGGCGGAGGCTGGGCTGAGCTAAAAGCTGTTCTGGAAGCAAATCAGGGAACTTTTTAAAAGTTCCTTTTTTTATCCCCCTATTTCTATGAATCTTAAAAATCAATTTGAAAACCTTTGTTTTTCTTTTACAGAGGATGCACAGCTGATCAGCAGACTGTGGAAAGAAATTGAAACCCAGTATTCCGAGAGAGGAAGACATTATCACAATCTTCTTCATCTGGACAATATGTTTATGGAACTTGAAGCAGTGAAAATGAATATTTCAGATTTCATGGCTGTTTCTTTCTCTGTATTCTATCACGATGTGATTTATGATGCAACGTCCAAGTCCAATGAGGAAAAGAGTGCTGCAAAGGCAGAAAAAAGGCTTGCTGAGCTTCATATTAATCAGGATATAATTTCAATAATTTCTGAACAGATTCTTGCGACAAAGTCTCATCAGCGTTCTGATCAGGAAGATACCAATTATCTTTTGGATGCTGATCTTTCTGTATTGGGGAAAGATTTTGAAACTTATCTGAAATACACTCAAAATATCAGAAAAGAATATTCTATTTATCCGGACTTTCTTTATAAACCGGGAAGAAAAAAAGTGCTTAAACATTTTCTGGAACTTGAAAGTATTTTTAAAACAGAATATTTTAAGGAAAAGTATGAAGCTCGGGCAAAGGAAAATATTGCTAAGGAACTTCAGTTACTTTAATTCAACAGTATATCTTTAAGTTTTCCCATTGAAAAAGACATCCTGATTACAAGATGTCTTATCAATATTGTTACCGCTCGTTATGTATTAAAAAAATTTACCGATAAATTCTGCGGCTTTCTTCAATATAAGCTCTGGAGCTTCTTTATGAGGAGTATGTCCTATTCCGGGAATAATGTATTTTTCAGCATAACCACTTACCTGAGATACCGTTTTTTCTACCTGGTCTAATGTTCCATATTCATCAGCTTCTCCCTGGATGAACAACAATGGAACTGTGATATGTTTCAAAAGGTGTTCAATATTCCAGCTTCTGTAGTCGTCTCGCGTCCAGGTTTCTGTCCAGGCTTTGAATAACGTATCTACTTTATCTCCGTGGTACTTTTGTAAACGCTCCGCGAGATTAGTCGTCTTGTAGGCTTCCCATGCCTCACAGACTCCTTTTAACGTTACCTCTTCCACAAAAATATGTCCTGCTTCACAGATAACTGCTTTTACTCTTTCAGGATACTTTGCGGCGGTAATCAAAGCTATTGTACCTCCATCACTGTGCCCGAAAAGAATTACTTTATCCAGATCCATTTCGGTCAAGAGATCATTCAGCAGATCTGCTTCCAACTCCATATAATGTACCGGCCTCTCATGAGTAAGCATGGGAAATGATTTTCCATATCCTAAACGATCATAGGCCAGGATATTGCACTGTGCGGTTTCGGATAATCTGGCCGGAAAGTCTCTATAAAGCTGTACCGAACCTAATGAATCATGAAGAAATACAATGGTGGGTCTGTCTTCAAACAGATTATCGTGTTCTGTATATAAATTTTTACCTTTTACCTCAATTATTCTTCCCTTCATTTAAAAAAATTATATTTAAAAAGCGGGCATTTTCGTTTCCTCAAATTCTTTGAGCAGATGACTGAAAACAGTTTCTACCGGAAGGACTTCATCTATAAGCGCAGAAACCTGGCCTATTTCCAGTTCTCCGTCTTCCATATCCCCTTCAAACATTCCGCGTTTTGCTCTGGCCCTGCCTAATGAAGCAATCAAAGCTTCTTTATTTCTTCCGTTCATATAAATATCTTCAAGCTCATTGAAGAATTTATTTTTAACCATTCTTACCGGAGCGAGCTCTTTTAATGTAAGGTGGGTGTCTCCTTCCTGTAATTCCGTAATTTTCTTTTTCCAGTTTTCGTGGGCACTTGCTTCCGTAGTGGCCGCAAAACGGGAACCTATCTGTACTCCGTCCGCTCCAAGTATCATTGCTGCTTTAATCTGCGAGCCCAAAGCAATTCCTCCAGCGGCAATTAGTGGTTTGGAAATATGTTTCTTTACATTCGGGATAAGGCAGAATGTTGTAGTTTCGTCTCTTCCGTTATGCCCTCCTGCTTCAAAACCTTCTGCAACAATGGCGTCTACTCCTGCATCTTCACATTTTACAGCAAATTTGGTAGAGGAAACAACGTGAGCTACTTTTATTCCTTCTTTCTGAAGAGTTTCCGTATAGGTTTTCGGGTTTCCTGCGGATGTAAATACTATTTTCACTCCTTCTTCAAGGATAATCTGAATAATTTCATCAATATTTGGATACAGCATCGGTACATTGACTCCGAATGGTTTATCCGTTGCCAGTTTACATTTCTGAATATTTTCTCTTAAGATATCAGGATACATGCTTCCTGCTCCTATGATGCCCAGCCCGCCGCAGTTAGAAACAGCAGAAGCCAGCCTCCATCCCGAGTGCCAGATCATGCCGGCCTGGATAATGGGATATTTAATATTAAAAAGGTGTGAAATTCTATTTTGGATAGCCTCCATATCATGAAGTTTTTTTGCAGCGTTAAAATCTATAAAATTGCTCATGCGTAAAAATACTAAAAACAACGGTTTTACGTGAAATATACTGCGATATTTTCAATAATAATTGGAGAGGCTGAAAGGGCTGCACTAGAATATAATGCAAAAAAAACCTCCAGAAGTTCTGAAGGTTTTATTTTTATTTTGATAAGGACTGTTTCTTCCAGTTAGATTTGAAGTTACAGGTATCATAACGCTTGTCTATTGAAATAAAAGTTGTCGGTAACTTGGAATTGACAAACTTTTCTACCATTTCACTTTTCTTTTTATTCAGCGCCATCTGCTTGATTCTGCTGAAGTCTGTTTCCAGGGTGATCTGGTGGGTAGGAATTACATCTTCAATTTTAATGATTTTGATCTGCTTTCTTTTGTTTTCTTCATCTTCGAAAGCGGTAGTAATATCTCCTTTGTTTAATCCTGCTAATTCGTAGCTGATTGTTCCCGGAATACTTTCTCGCTCAATTTTATCAGAACCGTCTGCTCCCGGAATTATCCCTGCATTGAATTTTGTTCTTTTATCATCTGAAAATTTAAAAGCAGCGTCCTTAAATGTCATTTTTCCGTCAATAATAAGACCTCTGATGCTGTCTAATTTTGCTTTTGCCGTTTTAATCTCATCATCAGTAGGAGTAGCTTTCAACAGGATGTGTCTTGCATCATATACTTTACCTGATCTTTTCAATAACTGGATAATATGAAATCCGAACTCAGATTCAATAGGATCTGAAATTTCGTTTTCCTGCAGGTTCAGTGCTGCCGCCTCGAATGGCTTCACCATCTGTCCTTTGTTAATATTTTTATATAATCCTCCGTTAGCTGCAGATCCTTCATCTTCAGAATAAATCCTGGCCTGGCTTTCAAAAGTTTCACCTCCTAAAATATCCTGCTTAATCTTCTTTAATCTGTTGATCAGTTCCTGCTTATGTGCTTCCGTCAATGTAGGATAGATCATGATCTGCGCCAGTGTAACCTCATCTTTTACCTGTGGAAGCTGTGTTTTATACATATTATAAAAATCAGTTACCTCATTGGGGGTTACGTCTGCTTTATCCGTTACTCTCTGGTATTTTGCCTGCCCGTAATACTGGTCTGTATCTATTTTTTCAATCGCATTTTTCAGTTCATAAGCATTTCTGAACTTATAGGCTGCAAGCATTGTTTTTTCATCCGGAAACTGAGAAAGCATCTGGCGGTATTTTGCATTAGCCTGTTCTTTAATAGCTGCAGAACGGTTTTCAATTAAGGTATCTTTTTTTGCTTCGTATACAAGAAGCTTGTTGCTGATAAGGTTTTCCAGGAACTCGCATTTGTCTGTATTGGCAGCTCCTTGCTGTTTACCATAATTCATCTGCTCCAGTACATCAGATTCCAAAACGATCTCATCCCCGATAACAGCTGAAATACCATCCACCAAATCTCCTTGTTTTAGCTGGGCATTCATCATATTTGACGAAAAAATCATGATGAAAATCCCAAGAAGAAAAGTGATTTTTAGTTTATTTGTCATTTTACTATTTTAACAAGTTGCAAATTTAGAATTCTTAACGAATTTCACTCAATTTTTTATTATAAATATTTCTTAAAAAGACTTATTTACTGCAGTTCAACATCAAAAGTAGTCAATTCTTTAAATTGTCTCAATCTGCTGAACATGTCTGCTTCGCTTACTTCTTCTATTCTCTCTGTTCCGAATTTCTCTACAGTGAATGATGCCATTGCGGATCCTACGATAAGCGCCGATTTCATGGTTTCGAAATCAATTTTTCCTTTTTTGGCAAGATAAGCCGCGAATCCTCCTGCAAATGTATCCCCCGCTCCTGTAGGGTCAAAGACATCTTCTAACGGAAGTGCCGGAATAGCAAATACTTTATTATCATGGAAAAGTAAAGCTCCGTGCTCACCTTTTTTGATGATTACGTATTCCGGACCCATTGTGTGGATCTTTTTCGCAGCTTTTACTAAAGAATATTCTCCTGAAAGCTGTCTTGCTTCCTCGTCATTGATGGTAATAACGTCAGTCTTCGCAATCATATCCATTAAGATATCCCATGCAGAATCCATCCAGAAATTCATGGTATCAAGGATAACCAGTTTAGGACGGTTGTTCATTTTTTCAAGCACTGACAGCTGAACTCCGGGGTGTAGGTTTCCAAGTAACAAGATTTCGGCATCCTGCATTGAATCCGGAATTTTCGGATCAAAGTTTTCCAGAACGTTGACTTCTGTAGCCAAAGTATCTCTTGTGTTAAGGTCATTATGGTATTTTCCGGACCAGAAGAATGTTTTTCCTTCTTTTACAATTTCAATTCCTTCGATGTTTACATCTCTGTTGGTGAACATATCAAGATGTTCTTGTGGAAAGTCTCCTCCTACTACAGAAACAATTCCGGATTTAACGCCTAAAATTGATGAGGTAATTCCGATATAAGTGGCTGCACCTCCTAAAATTTTGTCCGTTTTACCAAATGGTGTTTCAATTGCATCAAATGCAACACTTCCTACAACTAAAAGTTTCATATATTTTTCAATGTATATTAAAAGTAATTATTTTTTCCATTCAAAGGTGTCCAGCAGATGTTTCATATCATTTTTGATATAGTTTACTGCAGGGGCAAGAGAGTCCGGTTTCGGCCTCGTATTAAAGTATAAATAAGCAGTAACGAAGTGTTTCGTACTGTCTGTCACGTAAAACTGAAGGTTGGAAGCACTTTGTCCTTTCAGCTCATAGAAATTTCCGTATACTTTCTTTTCAGGGTATTCAAAGGATTTTGTATCTATGGAACTGGCTTTAATGGTATGTTCGTATACCATTTTTTCAGCTTCCTTGATGTGATCTGCAAAGTCGTTTTGTATAGGGTAATAGGTAACGAAAAGCTTGGCCTTCATTTTGGGATAATTGAGATAGAACCAGCAAGGTTTTTTTGCAGGGGCAATCGAAGCAAAGTCCGAATATTCAAAGGTATAGGCACAGCTGTTTTCAAACTTTTGGTATTTCGGTGCGGGATATTCAAGACGCAGCTCTCCATAAGGTTTTGGTGAAGGGTCTTTTCCACATGAAATTAAAAGCAGAGATACAAAAATAAAAATGACTTTTTTAATCATTTTGCAAAAGTACAAATTAGATTTCAGATTTCGGAAGACAAATTTCAGTCTTTCAGAGCGTTTTGAATGTAATTTTCCAGGGGCTTCGGAAACGATTTTTCATGAGAGCCTTCAACATCTGTTATCTCGTATTGATTTTCAGCGATAAAATCTTTCCATATCTTTTCAGAAGTAACTTTTACATTCCATATTTCAAGGGTTACATTCTTGTGCGTCAGTTTGTGACTAACTGTTTTTGAACCTGTAATGAATTCTTCCATATCCGGCGAAATGGCTTCGGGAAACTCAAATAATTTTTTCCAGATAAAGTCATCTTTTCTCTGGCGGATGAGAAACTGTCCGTTTCTGTGAACAAAATAATAAGTCAGAGAAAGGTCTTCTGCTTTTACTTTTTTAGTTTTTACGGGATAAGCAGAAATATTCTGCATGGAAAATGCAAGACAGTCTTCATTTACAGGACATTCTCCACAAAGCGGATTTTTGGGTTTGCAGATTTCTGAGCCAATATCCATCATGGCCTGATTAAAATCTCCTACGTTCTCCGGCATTACCAGTGCGGCCAATTCAGAGAAATAGGTAAATGCTTTTGAATTTGAAATATCAAAATCATCGGCAAAAAGACGGCTCAGGACACGGTAAAAATTTCCGTCAACAGCAGGCATTCTTCCGCCAAAGCATATGCTTGAAACTGCAGCTGCGGTATACTTCCCCACTCCTTTCAGTTTTAAAATTTCGCCGTACTGCTCCGGAAAGACACCCTGATAATCATGCATAATCTGTTGGGCAGCCTTATGAATATTGATGGCTCTTGAATAATAGCCCAATCCTTTCCAATAGAGTAACACTTCATTTTCTTCGGCTTCTGCAAGCGTTTTTACGTCGGGGAATCTTTTAATAAAGTTATTGTAGTGATTCAGTCCCTGATTGATCCTTGTCTGCTGAAATACGATTTCACAGATCCAGATTTTATAGGGATCTTTTGTCTGCCTGAAAGGCAGATCTCTTGCATTAATTTTATACCATTCAAGGATTTTGCTGCCAATATGCAGAAAGTCTGAACTGTGTTTATCCTTCTCCAAAAAATTTTGTTTTGCTTTTATGAGATACTTCAACTTCGCTCAGTATGACATTGCTAATACCAACCGTTTTCAATAAACGAATGTTATTTACTGTCTTATACATTGCGGAATCAAAGCATTTTGTATCTGCAAAGATAAAACTTATTTATCACCTTTCACAGAATATACCGGAGCGGCTTTTAACCACTGATAATTAAGATTTCTGTCTTTCCTTATAAAACGGTAGCCTTCCAGATTTTTCAGATACACATATATAGAATCACTATTCCTGAGCTTCAGTTTGTATTGGGATAAGAACATCATGGGCATTTTCACTGTGGAATCTCTTACGGTTTTCAATACTTTTCCGGATCCTACTTTATACAGAAAGAATGATTTTCCACGGCCTTTTGAACTGTCTGCCAGCTTTACATCTGCACTTGCGATAACGAGCTCACTGCCGTCAAAGCATTCCTCTTTATTCATGATGTAGGCTTTTCCTTCCTGGCGTTCCTGCGCGAAAAGATCATTTTCATAACTTCCGGGACTCTGGTATTTTTTTTCACAGCTTACTAAAACGATCATCAATACTACAGGCAGACCAATGATAAGCTTTTTATTCATATTCAGTTTCATAGGTGTTGGTTGAAAAAAAACCGATGTAAAATTGCATCGGTTTTTGTTATATAAAGTATGTTTATGTTACTCCTGAGTGTATTCTGCATCCCATTCATTACCATCATCTCCTTTGTGCCCGTCTAATTTAATAACGAAACTTTTTGTAGGGAAATAAGGGGTCATACGGATATCCAGCCATACTCTGTCTTTGTTTACTCTATCCTGCTCGAAACGGACAATTTTGAATTTCTCGATCAGTTTGTCCGGTCCTTTGATATTGTCCAGGAAGGTTACGATCTGTCTTCTCAAATCGTCTTCGTTTTTGGCATTCCAGTTTTCGAAGGCTCTTCTGTTCAGGAAGTCCAGCAATACTTTGGTTACATAGTCGAACACACGAACTACGGAATACGTCTGAAGACCGATGTTATCTCCTGTAAACAATGTCTTCGCAGAGAAGGCCATAATTTTTCCGTATTCGTTAACCATAGGTACAAGACCCATTTTTTCCAACTGAGAAATTTCACTTTTCTTCAATTCGAATTTTACGGCGTCTACTTCATTGATATTACCGTGTTTTTTACCTGCTGCTACCTGAGACATCAGGGTTTTGTGGATTTTTCCTGCTAATGAAGTGGAAGGTGGAAGCTCTACATTTTCCTCTTCTCCTACTTCTTCTGCTTTACCTCGTCCCACCAGCCAGTTACACGTCATAATCACGTTACTTCTGTGAAGCTCACCTCCGGTAAGGTTTGCAGAATGGAATAAGTCTACTACGTCATCCGGTTTATCAAGGTTGGCGAAGTCTGTAACCATCATTACTTTGTTTTCGTTACAGATTTTTGCCCATTTCTCAATTACTTTGTTGGATCCTAAATATCCTGGTATGGCAAGGATTGAGTAGTTGTCTCTGAGGTCAAGACGGTCATAATAGTTTTTGAACTCTTCTGCAATAGCATCAATGAATAAAGGATTATCCAGATCTGAAACCTGCTCAAGGCTTGCATTGACGATGCTTACGTTATCCACTTTGTCCAATTCTGTATTTTTATAGAATTGAGCTACTGTTCTGTAGTTCGTTTCCAACAGGCGAACGGCATCCAGTGTATTTTTTAAGTTTGTTTTTAAGTTGTGATCGGCCTGTTGTGCTTTACTTTTGCACGTATCAGCCATTTTATCTGCAGATTCATTCCCTTCTAAAAGGTTTACCCAAAGATTGATCTTCTGAAGAAGCTCTTTTCTTTCGTCTGCTTTATTGCTGTCATTTAGGAAGATTTCTTTTCTTGCCTTTCTTGTTGGGTTCATATTGGCGATACCGTCTACAACGGATTCAACAAAGCCAAAACCACCTATTTTATTGAGCTCGGCAAGCGGGTTGCCTTTCGGCTGCCCGGAGTGCTGCTGCTGCCCTTGCTGCTGGCTTTCTTGTGCCTGTAATTTGCTATCCATGATTTAATGTAGTCTTTAATTATTTTTCAAGTTCCTGTGCCACTTCTTTCAATACTTCTACGAATGCCGCTCTTGTCTGATCGTTCTCAAGCATATTGCGTAGAATTTTGTTGGTTTTCAGCTGACGTACTATTTTGTTGTACTGCTCCTGTTCCATGCTCAGCTGCTGAAGATAATCTGATTTCTGAGTAAGGCTTTTAGGGGTAAAGTCTCCAAGGTTCTGAAAACGGAATTCCTCTTCTATCACTCCACCGTCTTCTGTTTCGTGCTGTACAGATATTGCAGGCTGAAAATGTTTGAAAACGTCTTCCACTGTTTTTAATCCTGTTACGATTTCAGGAGTATAAGACTCTTCTGTTGTAAGTTGGCTTACTATCAGTGATTTATTTTCCTGTATTTCCTGAATAGCTTCATTAGCGTCTACTTTTACCTCGTTTCCGCCAACACCATAATTAAACATTGCCATATTATTGTTATTTTGAGATTTATTAATTGGGTTTGAATCTGTCTTTGAGTAATTTACTGATGAATCAAATAAATTACCAATCCAGTGTTTAAATTTAAAAAAAAACTGTAACATAAAAAATTTTACTAAGATTTTTCTTGGATCATCTAAATTTATCTGCATTTATTCAACATAAAATCACCATATTACGATATCACTAAGCTATGAAAAAATAAATAAAATAATTCAAGAAAAAATAAATAATTTTTTGTATACTTTTTCTCTGGTCCCAAATTTCCCGATGAGTGTTAACATAAGAGTTTTCTAAACATTCCAAAAAATATTCTTTATATTTAATGAAAGTGAACAATGTAATGAAAGATGTAAAAATAGCGTTCAGAAAACCGATATTTCCTGTTTCGGAAGCATTACAGCATTATCTGGAAAAATATAACAGAACCACTAAGATTAAGTTTCTGTATGAAGATCTGCTGAGGTTCAGTGACAGTGTGAGCATTCTGGACAAAGACGGCAAAGATACTTTATGGCTCGGCGTTTTATATCCTGAGTTTGAATTTAAGGAAATAGAGGCTAATTTAAATAAGATCTACACCCTTCTTCATTCTGATGGTGATATTGCGACTCTACCTTATCTGAAAGTAGACACCATTGACTTTTGTACATTTGGAAACTCTAAACCTTTTCGGGTTCGGGTAAGAAATATCCTTAATGATAATTACACCTATTTTTACATCAAGCAGGCGGATGCATCCCGAATATTCGGATTGGAGCTGGAAGACCTGCTTTCTCCCAACCGGATTAACTTTCTGGTTTACAAAAATACTTTAATTGAAGAGCATATTTTGGGGATTCCCGGTGATGTTTTTATTCAGAAACATATGCACAACTGTACGGAGCTGGAAAAGGCCCAGATTTCCAAGGAATTTGTAAAATTCAATGAGCGATGTCTCATTGGTCTTCTTGGTGACATGCGTTCTTATAATTATGTGGTGATTCCCATACACGATTTTGATCAGGTTATTTACAGAATTCGTCCTATTGATTTCGACCAGCAGTCTTACGAGGGAAATTTAAAGGTGTACCTTCCACAGTATTTTAAAGAGAATAATCAAATGGTGAATATGGTGCTCGAAAAACTTAAGCCCAGTTCTATAGAGCAATACCGCAAGGAAGTACGATCACAAATCGTAAAACGAGTAACCAGCAGCCAAAACAGATTTGATGAGCTCCTCTCTATTATGAAAAAGGATGATATTGCTCCGGAAGCTCATGTTACAGAACTCAAGACAGCTTTACGCAAGCTCACCTATGATGTGAATTTCCGGTATTGTAAAACGATGGGAGATATTATAGAAACCGGAATCAAATTTGTGCTCCGGAATTATAAGAAAGAATATTAAAAGAGAATCCGCTTCGTAGGGAAGCGGATTCTTTCTTTTCTAACAATTTTCGGTAAAAATTACCAGATTTTTATTCTGTCCTGAGGAGCTTTATACATCTTGTCTCCTGGTTTGATATCAAATGCTTTGATGAATGAATCCTGATTAACGAGGGGTCCGAAAGCTCTGAACATACCCGGAGAGTGCGGATCTGTCTTCACCTGATTGATCATATACTGATCGGTAGCTTTAGTTCTCCAAACGGTAGCCCAGCTCATGAAGAATCTCTGATCCTGAGTAAATCCGCTGATTTTTTCCGGATTTCCTTTATCTTTTAAATACATCTGAAGGGCATCGTAGGCCACAGCTACTCCACCTAAGTCACCGATATTTTCACCGCTTGTGAACTTACCGTTGACGAAACTTCCTTTTACCGGCTCATAGGCACTATATTGGGCTGCTAACTGGCCAACTTTTGCATCAAAGTTTTTACGGTCTGCATCGGTCCACCAGTTGTTCAGGTTACCGTCACCATCGAAACGTGATCCGCTGTCGTCAAATCCGTGAGAAATTTCGTGACCGATAACGGCACCAATTCCCCCGAAGTTTACAGCTGCATCAGCTTTTGGATTGTAGAAAGGCGGCTGAAGGATGGCTGCAGGGAATACAATTTCGTTGTTTGATCCGCTGTAGTAAGCATTTACGGTTTGCGGAGACATTCCCCATTCTGTTTTGTCAACAGGTTTTCCAACTTTGTCTAAGCTTCTCTGGTACTGCCATGCTGCTACATTCTGAAGGTTAGAATATAAGGTAGCGCCTTCTTTCGGAGACTCTACTTTTAATTGGGAATAGTCTTTCCACTTATCCGGATAGGCGATTTTTACAGTAAACTTGGATAGTTTTTCCTGAGCTTTCACTTTGGTTTCAGGAGACATCCAGTCTATATTTGCGATGTGTGTTTTGAATGATTTTAAAAGGTAGTCAATATAGGTTTCCATCTGCTTTTTAGCTTCAGGAGTGAAGTATTTGTCTACATACAGTTTTCCGAAGGCTTCTCCAAGAACTCCATTCACAAGAGAAAGTCCTCTTTTGTTCATCGGGCGCTGCTCTTTCTGTCCCTGTAAATATTTAGCATAGAAATCGAATCTTATCTGCTCTAAACTGTCGTTCAGGTTGCTTGCGTTTCCGTTAATGATGTGGTATTTCAGATAATCTTTCAGTAAAGGCAGGTTTTTCTGTGTAATAAACTGATCCATATTCTGATAATATTTCAGTTCTCCAATGATTACTCTGTCCGTATTTACGCCTGCGTCTTTCAGGTATTTGGCAAGGTCTACATTTTTCACGAGCCCTGGCAATTCTGATACGTTTTTTGGGTTGTATCTTAAATTGGCATCTCTGTTCTGCTCAAGGGTTAATAAATAATTGGCAAGCTGTTTTTCAAAGTCTACAACGTTCTGCGCAGCCTGAGCATTATTTTTATATCCTAAAACTCCAAATAGCTTCCCAACGTAAGCCTGATATTCCGCAAGTGTTTTCGTATTGGCATCATTTACTTTTTGGTAATAATCTCTTCCCAGTCCCAGATCCGGACCGCCAAGATATACCGCATTCATATTGGAATTTTTCATATCGGCACCCACTCTCCATCCGTAGAAAGAATTGTCTCCTAATTTTGTAGCTTCCAATAGGTACTTTTGAAGATCATTAACGTTTTTAATAGCGTCTATTTTAGCAAGATCAGCCTTGATAGGAGCCAGACCTTCTGCATTTCTCTTATCGGTATCCATAAAAGAAGCATACAGATTCTGGATTTTCTGGCCTTCTGATCCGGCAGGATAAGATTCAGTAAGAATCTTGTTGAGTATATCTAATGAGGCATCATCCACATTTTCTCTCAACGCATTGAAAGAACCCCAGTTTGCTTTATCTGAAGGAATCTGAGTGGTTTTCACCCAATTCCCGTTCACATAGCTAAAAAAGTCATCCTGTGGACGGACGCTGGTATCCATATACGATAAATTGATTCCTTCTTCTTTTGCTTCTTCTTTTACCGGTTCAGCCACTTTTGCTGTAGCTTCAGTTTTATTGTCTGTCCCTGCAGTCTTTGCTGCACCACAAGAGTTAAGAAATACAATACCCGCAAGGGCAAGTATTCCGATATTTAGCTTTTTCATTAAAGATAATTTTTGATTTTACACAAACTTATCAAATATACAAACTTTACTGATATAATTCTGGTTTGAGATTTGAGATTTGAAGTTATTGGGTAGACCACCCCGTCAAAAATTCTTTGAATTTTCGCCACCCCTCCGAAAGAGGGGAATGATGGCTGCCGTTATCGTAACGTTTGGCCCTTCGTTTATGCCTCGCAATCTTTAATTTTCCGTGATCCCTAAACTTTTTATGACCTATCATCGGCTCTAAAAAAACAAAACCGCCCATTGCTGAGCGGTTGTTATTGTTACCAGATTTTGATTCTTTCTTCCGGAGCTTTGTAAAGCTTGTCTCCTTTCTTCACATCGAATGCTTTATAGAAAGCGTCAACGTTGATAAGCGGACCAAAACTTCTGAAATATCCCGGAGAGTGCGGATCAGTTTTCACCTGATTCACCATATATTTCTCACTTGATAAGGTTCTCCAAACGGTTGCCCAGCTTAGGAAGAATCTCTGATCCTGAGTGAATCCGCTGATTTTTCCTGGGTTTCCTTTGTCTTTCAGATACATTTGAAGCGCATCGTAAGCGATGTTTACGCCTCCTAAGTCAGCGATATTTTCACCGTTGGTGAATGTACCGTTTACAAAAGTTCCTTTTACAGGCTCGTATTTGTCATACTGAGAAGCCAGAGCTTTTGTTGCTTTTTCGAAGTTCGCTTTATCTTCCGGCGTCCACCAGTCTACCAGGTTACCGTCTGCATCGAACTGGGCTCCTGAATCATCAAATCCGTGGCTCATTTCGTGGCCGATAACCGCACCGATACCACCGAAGTTTACTGCAGCATCAGCTTTAGGGTTAAAGAATGGCGGCTGAAGGATCGCTGCAGGGAATACAATCTCGTTATTTACCGGGTTGTAATAGGCATTTACAGTTTGTGGAGTCATTCCCCATTCTGTTTTATCTACCGGCTTCCCGATTTTAGCAAGATCTTTATTATACTGCCATTCTCCGATGTTCTGAAGGTTTTTGTAAAGGTTTCCTCCATTTGCTTCAGAAACGATATTCAATTTTGAATAGTCTTTCCATTTATCCGGATAAGCTACTTTTACAGTGAACTTGTTCAGCTTCTGCATTGCTTTTTCCTTCGTGGTAGAAGACATCCACGCTAAGTTGTTGATATGAACGGCAAAACTCTTCTTTAAATAGTCGATTAATTCAACCATCTGAGCTTTGGCTTCAGCGGGGAAATATTTCTCAACATATAATTTTCCGAAAGCTTCTCCCAGAGAACCGTTGATCAGCTCAAATCCTCTTTTGTTAAGAGCTCTCTGTTCCTGTTGTCCTCTAAGGTATTTACCGTAGAAAGCGAACTTCATGTTTCCTAGGTTTTCGCTTAAATAAGAAGCGCTTCCGTGGATCATGTGGAATTTCAGATAATCTTTGATGACCGGAAGGTTTTCAGCATTTACCAGTTTATCAAAATTCTTGTAGAACCCTAATTCGCTGATGATTACTTTATCTGTATTTACGCCTACTTTTTTCAGGTAACCCGGAAGGTCAACATTTTTTACCAAAGCAGAAAGCTCAGCCATCGTTTTAGGATTGTACTGCAATGTATTATCACGGCTCTGCTCGTTGGTAAGGTAAGTGTTTGCGATGCTTTTTTCATAATTAACGATACCTTTCGCGGCTTCGTCAGCATTTTTGTATCCCAATTCTTTCAGCATGGAAGCTACATATTTCTGATATTCAGCAATAGCTTCTGTATTTTTTTCGTTTACTTTCTGATAGTAATCTCTTCCTAACCCTAGAGAAGCATTTCCTAAGTAAACGGCATTCATTTTAGAATCTTTAAGGTCTGCATCCACTCCCCATCCGTAGAACACGTTTTCTCCTTCTTTCGTTACAGAAGCAAGATAGTTCTGAAGATCTGCCATATTTTTAATCGCATCAATCTTGTTCAGATTTTCCTGGATTGGTTTGATTCCGTCTGCATTTCTCTTCTGCATGTTCATGTAAGTAGCATACAGATCCTGAATTTTTTTCCCTTCGCTTCCATCAGCAAATTTATCTTTCAGAAGAGAGTTCAGGATCGTCATGGAATTGTTATCCGTATCCTCAGCCAGTTTATTGAAGCTGCCCCAAGTTGGTTTGTCAGATGGAATTTTGGCAGTTTTCATCCAGGTTCCACTCACATAGTTATAAAAATCATCCTGAGGGCGCACCGAAGTGTCCATCAGGCTAAGGTCTAGGCCTTTGTCTGTGTTATTCACTGCTACTTTAGCAGCTTTAGCTTGTGCGCTCATAGTCGTCTGAGTGCAGATCCCTGCTATTAAAAACAAAGAAAGCGTTATTTTTTTCATTATGATAACAATTTTTAGAATATGTATGATTTATTTCGTATTTGTTACTTTTCAAGAAAACAAATTTAAACAAATAACATCATTGCATAGTAAGAATTTATAAAAGAAGGAAGCTGGGAAGAGGAAGCCGGAAGTTATGATAATCGTAAAAAAAATGATAACATAACTGTAAATCTATTTTTAAAAGTAATTTTATTATAGTTCTCAGTAATGATAAAATAAAAGTTACCTCCAGCCTCACTCTTCCATCCTCCAGATTTATCTAAGAAGTTGCGATCTCTTTTACATTTCCCGTTCTTTTCAGAAATCCCCAGGACTGCATTTCGCCTTTCAGTGCTTTTCTTAAACTTTTAAACAGTACAATATACATCAGCCATCTATACCCGAATCTCTGCGGAATAATATACAGTAGATTCATCAGTTTTTCCCGCTGCACGATAAATGCTACTAAAGCCAATGAAGCATCTACCAAAAGAAAAATAAGGTAATAGGTCAATATTTTATCTCCGTTTCCGGACAGAATTCCAAAGAACATAATCACATCTGCCAGTGGTGAGAAAAATGGTATAATGTACTGGAATAATAAAATATTCGGCATAGCCCAGAGTCCCAATCCTTTATATTTGGGATTAAGGAAGGTCTGTTTCTGTTTCCAGAACATCTGCATGATTCCGTAGGTCCAGCGGAAACGCTGTTTTAGAAACTGTTTCACCGTTTCCGGAGCTTCAGTTACTGCAATGGCTCTGTTTTCATTGGCAACGGTATATCCGGCTTTCAGTATTTTTACAGTAATATCACAATCTTCAGCTAAAGTATCGGATGAATAGCCTCCTGCTTCAATAATTACAGATCTCCTGAACGCTCCTATCGCACCCGGAATTACGGTAACAGCATTAATATGAGCATACGCCAGCCTGTCAAAGTTCTGGCTTGTTGTATATTCTATAGCCTGCCATCTGGTAAGCCAGTTGACTCTGTTCCCTACTTTCACATTTCCTGCAACGGCTGCAATTTTTTCTTCCGGATCTGCATTTAAAAACCTTGCGATCATATATTTCACCGCATCCTGCTGCAGCTTGGTATCAGCATCAATGCATACTACGTATTCTGCGTCCGTCTGTGATACCCCAAAATTCAGGGCAGTGGCTTTTCCTCCGTTTCCTTTAGTGAAAATTTTAAGTTTCGGATGATCCGGAAATGCTTTCAATGCTTTTTCATAGGTGGAATCTTTGCTTCCGTCATCTACCATAATAATATTAAAATTAGGATAGGTCTGTTTCAGTAAATTCTGGAGAGAAGATACAATATTTACTTCTTCATTATAAGCTGGAACAATGATAGAAACCTTAGGATAGGATTCCAAAACCGGAAATTCACCCAATTTTTTTTCTCTTTTTCTTTCCTTAAAAGCCCAGTACGCCATCAGTAATAATCTGATCAATCCCAACACAATGAAAATAGTAAACAAGGCAACCAGGAAGTGGCTTACTCCATAAATAAAAGTTGCCAGCACCAGGTTTAACTGCATGATATAATAAGACCTTGTTTTAGGGACTTCGGGCATCAGCTGGCTTCTGCTTTTGTGCAGAAGATTCGTAAGGTTCGTAAAATGATATCCTTGTTTCTGAAGAGTAGGAATCAGGATCTTCAGAGCTTTTACTGTTTCTTCGCGGGTATCTCCGCCTGCATCGTGAAGAAGGATGATATTTCCTCTTTCCTGTTTTATTCCTGCCATGACACGTTTTACTATTTCATCTGCCTTTACTCCCGGCTGCCAGTCTTCAGGGTCTATATTTTCCCCTATATCAAGATAATTTTGCTGTCTTGCTAAGGCTACCGGAATAATCTCTTCCGAAGTGGTAGGCTCAGAGTCTGCGTTATACGGCGCTCTGAACAGAATCGTACTGTGTCCTGTGATACATTCTATCAGCAGCCTTGTCAGCTTCATTTCAAGCAGAGCTCTTTCCGGACTTACTTTGGCTACATTCTCATGGGTAAAGGTGTGATTGCCTATTTCATGCCCTTCACGGTAAATTCTTTTAACCAGCGGAAGATTCTTTTCGGCATTGAGTCCTATCAGGAAGAATGCTGCCGGAACATGATATTGGGAAAGAATATCCAATACCTGCGGCGTATACGTCTCATCCGGGCCGTCATCAAAAGTAAGAACAAGCTCTTTCTGAGGTGCGCTTCCGTATTTTTTTACTTCGTAAGAACTTGGGTAGGTGATATAATTTTCATCTGTGATAATTTTCTCTTTCGGGTCAATTTCCAGTGCAATTTTTCCGTCATGAGGGGTATTCAGAACATCCAGCACTTCTCCGTCTCCGATGTAATCTACCATCGTCTGCCCTTTTACATTTTCCAGAGTTTTTAGATTCAGTCTGGAAAGCCCGGCAAACGTAAGGTCCTTATCATAGAAATTCCATACTCTGCTGTCTTCGCTTCCCAGTCTCCATAAAGCTGTTCCTGCCAAAGGATATTCTGAGGAGAAACGCATGGTATTGAAAATAGAAGCCGCATCGTTGAAAAATACAGTATGGGTTAGATTTTTAGAATCCGTATAAGAATAGTTTAGATTAAATGTATTATCATTAAAATCAATAACGGCTTTACTTGCACTGGCTTTGGTAATTGCCTGCATATAAGTAACAGAGGTATTGTCGTCCTTATTGGAACTCCAGTCATATCCATAGGCCCCTAAACCCAGAATGATTTTTTGAGGCGAAGTCTGTTTCACAATTTTACCTGTCTGCTCTTCGATCCATTTTTGAGAAGAAACCGGACCGGCATCACTTCCCGCTGAATATTCGTCATAAGCCATCAAAACAAAGTAATCTACGTAAGGATTCAGTCTTGGAATGTTATAATCATCATTATCCGTCATGATATCCATGGTTACCAGCAGCTGGTTTTTTTTGAAGGTTTCTGAAAGCTCTTTCATAAAAGCGATAAGGTTGTCATCAGAATTCAGGTTCATATCTTCAAAGTCAATGTTGATTCCTTTGAAGTGATATTTCTGACACTGCTGGGTAATTTTTTGGATCAGATGAGTTCTTTTCTGAGGATCATTAAGAACTTTCACCAGTCCTTCTGAGCGGAATTCCCTGTCTGAGTTGTTGCTCAGCATTGGCATAGCAGCTACGCCTGTTCTTTTGATCACTTTGTATCCTTCCGGGTCTACGTTGGTTTTGAGATCTCCTGTTTTGGGATCAAGAAAAAACCATTCAGGGAAAACAAGATTAACGTGTCTGATATTTCTTTTCAGAGACATCAGAGACTGTGGATCCCACGCTACATAAAATGCAGAGCGTATTCCCCCCGGAAACTGAGCCCAGTTTCTGTTCTGATTTTTGTATCTTTCCGCTCTTGCCTTCTGAATCTTGTCGAGGTTGGTATGGATCGTTTTTTCAGAAATAAAACTTCTGAAACCTTTGTATTCTTTGGAAATTTTATTTTCCTGAAGATAGGGTTTATTGGCCGTAATAACAGCTTTATAATCTTCCTTAAAAGGAATTTTAGGACTTCTGTCCAGGGTCATCATCAGACCTAAAGCAAGAAGAAGCAGTATTCCTATAAAAATAAAAACACGGCTTCCCCATTTTACACTTTTCCAGCGCTTTTTGCTGCTGGTCTGAAAAATCTGTTTGGAATTTTCCACAATTTTTGAAATTTATTGAAGGGCTTTCAAAAAGTGTGAAAAACTATACTAAAATTAATTAAAAAAAAATTAAAAAGATATGTTCGTATTTACTGGTTTACAAGAAGGCTTACCAAATCCTGAATAACCTTTTGGGAAACAAAATTCATAAAGTCTACTCTTTCCAGATGCGGCATGTACAATGTTGAGGTTACTTCCTGATCATTGATCCTGATGGTGTAGTAAACAGTTCCAACATCTTTGCCGTCCTCTCCTTTTCCGGGCCCGGCAACGCCTGTTGTAGAAAGGGAAATATGGGTTCCGAACAATTCCTGGCATCCTTTTGCCATTTCCTGTGCCACCTGCCCGCTTACTACGGTAAACTCGTCTACGGTTTTTTCGGAAACATTTAGTATTTTAATTTTTTTCTCTGTGGCATAGGCTACCATTCCTCCCAGAAAGTACTTTGAACTGCCGGCAACCGAAGTAATCATTTTGGCCAGTTCACCTCCGGTACAGCTTTCTGCAGTAGAAATTGTCAGGCTTCTTGCGGTAAGCATCTCCGCGAGAATATTTTCAATTTTATCTTCGGTTACCGCAATCACATGACCTTCTACCAGAGGAAGCAGCTTTTGGATTTCTTCTTCTGTTCTTTGTTTTAACTGTTCTTCAATCTCTCCGGAAGCTGTCAGACGAAGCTTTACACGTGTACCCACCGGAAGATAAGATAACGCAATATTTTCAGGAAGCGCCAGTTCCCAGTCTTCAATTTTATCTGCAAGTATACTCTCAGGAATTCCGACCACAGAAACAATTCGGGTATGGATATAATGAAGTTTAAATCTCTTCTGCAGATAGGGAATAATCTGATCTTTAACCAGAGGTTTCACTTCGTAAGGAACACCCGGTAGGCTGTAGCACAGTTTTCCATCCTTTTCCATCATCATGCAGGGCGCGGTTCCGTAATGGTTCTGAAAGACAATGGATTTGGTGGGTACAAAAGCCTGCTCCCTGTTTCTTTCAAGAATATCTGCTCTCCCTCTTCTTTCCATATACCCTTTCAGATGGGCAAAGGTTACCTCATCCAAAGCAATTTCATCATCAAAATATTCTGCGAGGGCTTTTTTGGTTTTATCATCTCTTGTAGGGCCTAATCCGCCTGTGGTAATGACAAGATCACCTTTTTCGAAGGCTGTTTTTAAAGCTTCTTTAATGGTTTCAATTTCGTCCGAGATGGTAAGAATCTGAATGACTTTTATCCCTATATTTTTAAGTTCCGTGGCAATAAAATTAGAATTGGTATCTACCGTGTTTCCGGAAAGTATTTCATCACCGATAGTAATCAGAACAGCTTTTTCCATAGATCTATTTGTTGAAAAAAATTCTATGCAAATGACGGAAAAATCTGCGGCAGCGGCAATATAAATTGATTTTTTCTATTTTTGACGAAATTATCTAAAACTACTATATAAATTATGTCTAAATATGATGATGCTTCGTGGCATTATGGCGGCGATTTTCCTGAAGGACTTCCACAGAAAAATGGGGCTACACACACTGGAATGTTCCTGAACTGGTGTATTCACAACGATTTGATCTCGGAGGAACTGAAAGAAGATGCTGCTGAAGAAATAGAAAAATTAAAACGAAGAGAAATTACGGGTGCAGAATTTATTCTGGATTCCTGTGACGGAAAATTCTCATCGTATGATCTGAATGAACTTGGAAATCTTTTTGCAAAAGACTATTATGCAGACGATACTGATTTCGGGAACAAATACAGTTCATTTGCTGATGATTACGTGAATATTTTTGACGCCAAAGCAGAGGAAAGCAACTATGAATATGAGACATTCTATCACATAGAAGATACCTATGATAACTATGATCTGATGAAACAGGTCATTGATCATCGCTATGAGGAATGGAAAGAATACATTAATAGCTAATTGTATACGATAAAATAGCAAAAAGGGAGGACATGCAAACCCTTTTTGCTAGCTTATTTTATTGATTATGCTTCACCCAGATGAGTTCATCGGTATTATAACCGATTTTCCGGGCTTTCTGAATAAAACGCTGACGGATGCTTTCCGGAATGCTAGTCGTGCGGGAAAGAATCCATAAATACTTCAGACTGCTTCCTGCTACCAGCGCATACTGATAGTCTTCATCAATATCTATAACGTTATAGCCGGCCCAGATCGGTTTAAAAAAAGAAACTTTCAGACGGGCTTCAGTGGGATCTTTTACAAATTTAGCTTCCCCGATTGATTCATTCCACACTTTTTTATTGTAATCATAGCCTTTATTTCTTACCTGAACCGTTCCGTCAGGATTTTCCGTATACTCTGCGGTAACATGATCCATATTTTTTTCGAACCTGTAATCAAAGCGGGCAATCTCGTACCATCTTCCCAGGTATTTTTTCAGATCAAAATTCTTTACGGCAGATGCACCTCTGGGAATCCTTACGGAATAGGAATTGAAAACAATCAGTCCCAATGCTCCCAACGACACGGGAAGTATAATTTTATGAATGGTTTTCATGACAGGAATATTTTGGTGGTTGTTATAAAAACGTCAAAAATAATGCCTTACGCCTGTTAAAGATACAATAAATTCTAAGAAAAAACCTTTAGGAAATTATCTTTAAAGCTTCCGGAGACCTCTATTTCAGTATCATCAGACAGCATTACGGTTCCGCTTTTATGATAGGACTTCACAAATCCTGTATTGATTATATGGGAACGGTGAACCCTCACAAAGGGATTTTCCAGAAGATCGTCAAAATGCTTCAGAAAACGACAGACCATCTTCTTCGAGCCGTCGGTAAGATAAACCTGGGTAAAGTTTCCATCAGCCTGGAGTCTTAGAATGTCTTCTGTTTTTACCACATCAAATCCCTGTAAAGTCGGCAGAATTAACTGTTGTTTTTCAGGTTTCAGCTTAAGATTTTCGAGAAGAATCTTATTTCTGTTAAGTTCTTCCTTTTTCTCCAGACTTTCCGTCACTTTATTGACTGCAAGAATCAGTTCCTGGATGTCAATAGGTTTTAAAATATAATAACTTGCCGATTTATTCAGCGCCTGCAAAGAATACTGAGAAAATGCAGTGATGAAAATGGTTTCATAAGAAAAATCTTTAGTAGCTTCCAGCACATCAAAAGCATTTCCAAAAGGCATTTCAACGTCCAGAAAGACCAGCTGCGGATGCTTTTCGGCAATTAACGGAACGGCTTCCCTTATATTTTCAGCTTCACCAAGGATTTCCACCTGCGGACAGTATTTGTTAAGATAGTTTCGTAAAACTTCCCTTGCTATAAGTTCATCGTCAACAATAACAGCTTGTATTTTCATCAGATCAGAATTTAGGGCAGGTAACAGACTGCAAGTGCAAATTAGGAATATTTCATTAACCTTACAATGTGCATGCCCAATTTCTGAAGCCCTATCTTTCGTCACTACTACTTAAAGAAAGGAGTAAATATTTGATTTGCATGGTAAAATACAGATTGATTTTCCATCAGAGATAAGATGAATCTAGCTCATATTGATCTGCAGGGTAACCAAAACACCGCTGCTCTTCTCTTTATCCTTTACAGAACAGGTAATCTGCCTGTTGTAGAGATCATTCAGAAGCTTAATTCTTTCCAGCGTGTTTTTCATTCCCCTGCCTTCTCTTGTTTTTTGATGCTGGGTTTTCTGCTTTTTACTTTCTTCTATTCCTATTCCGTTGTCTTCAATAAGGATTTTCAGATAAGATTCATTTTTCTCAAAGCTTACTTTTAAAAATCCTTTATCTGTTCTGTAGCGGAGGCCATGCCACACGGCATTTTCCAGAAATGGCTGGATAAGCATTCCCGGAACCTGAAGATTTTGCATCTTCAGATTTTCATCCACTTCAATTTCATAATCAAATTTATCTGCAAAACGTGTTTTTTCCAGAGCAAGATAATTCTGAAGAAGATCCAGTTCCTGCTGAAAGGGAATAAAATCTTCAGTAGAGTTTTCCATCACACCACGCATCAGTTTGGAGAATTTTGTAAGATACTGATTGGCTTCCAGCTCATTATTGGTGGCTATAAAATGGTTTACACTATTTAAGCTGTTAAAAATAAAATGCGGATTCATCTCGCGGCGCAAAGATTGAAGGGCAATTTTCTTATTTTTTGTCTGAACTTTTTTCAGGGTTCTGAAAATAAAAATCATTAATCCTGTAAGCACAATCAAAACACCGATCAGGCTGTAATTAAAGACATTTTTCTTTCTTATAAGCTCGTCTTTAAGCTCTTTTTCTTTTTCCAGCTGTGAAATTCTCTGCTCTGTATCTTCCAGAATTTTATTATCAACAAGACTTCTGTCTTTGGATACAAGATCCGGAAGTTTTCCCAAAAAGTCTCTGTAAAGCTGAACGGAAGCATCCACATTTCCTGAAATGGCATAGAGGCTGTCCAGTTTTTTTACACTTCTCTGTGCTTCCAGCGTATGGCCTTTGTCTAATGCAATTTCATATGCATTTCTCAAGAGATCAGCAGCTTCTTTCGGATCGTTCTTTTTAATATAGATATCTGCCAGCTCCTGAATCTGGTTGACTTTCTCCTGCGAGTTTTCTTTCACAAAATCTTCTTTAAGAACCTTCTTTTTGGCTTCGATCGCTTTCTCAAAGTTCTTATTTTCCACATAGAGATCAGCCAGTTTCTGATTGATCGCAAGTGCTTGCTGCGGAGCTTCTTTTTTAGAAATTTTATAGGCGGTATTCAGGTTTTCTTCAGCACTGGAAACATCCTTCTGCTTTACATTGACATCTGCCAGCTGGCTGTAACTTTCTGCCAGATCGCCCTGTTCGTTTTCTTTTTTGGTCAGATTGATATTGTTCTGAATGGCTTCTGCTTTAAGTTCGGGTGTGGGAGAAGAAAGTCTTGCAACGTCATTCGAGTTCACTGCCTTACTTTTTTCGCTGTAGCCCATTTGTGCTGCCATGCTGTAATTGCTGATGGCAGGCGTTATTTTATTCTGCTTTTCCTGGGACTGGGCAAGTCTTCGGGTAGCTTTTTCAATATTAGGCTTGTCATTGAGTTTTTCATACAGCTTTTTCGCTTTTGCATAATACTCTTCACTCTTTGGAAAATTTCCGCCGTTGAAAAATGTTTCCCCAATATTATAATAAGAATCTGCCTGTGCAGGTTCATTTTTGGTATCCATTGCTTTTTTAAGCTTTTTCGTTTCCACCTGCACTTCTTCCACAGCAGCACTGCTGTTAGTAGTGGTCTGGGAATGCATTGTATGGCCCCAAAGCACCAGTAAAAAGAGCGTAAAGAGTTTAAGCATTTTCATAAAACAAAGATATACATATATATAGTCTGCTCAAAAACTATTCACCAAGTGAAGTTTCCCTTTCACCAAGTTGAGTCTTTGATACTGTGATCCTAAGGCTAAGTTTGAGGCAAAATAATTCAAATTTAAAAATCATGAAAAAACTAACATTTACATTTTGTCTCGTCGCTGTATCTTTCTTAAATCTTTCAAAAGCACAGGTTGGAGGAAACCAAATCTACAGAGAAAGAAATAGTGCCGATTATTCCGTTCCCAGAAATCTCACTGAATTTAACAATACCAATAGTTATTTCACCAACGATTCCACACTGATTGTAAGTGTAAAAATATTGATGAACAAGCCTGCAGACCGTTATAAAATTACCCTCGGACTGAATGAAGAAGCTGACACTCCAAAAATTGCACTGGAGAATATCAACAAGAGAATCAATAGTTTTATCAAAAGAATATCTTCAATGGGAATTAAAAATGATGCTATTTTTGTGGATTTTATTTCACAAACGAAAGTCTATGATTACAATATCAATAAAGACTCACAGGTAAGCACCCAGAAAATGGATGAATTTGAAACCAAGAAAAATATCATTATTACAGTAGACAAGCACTCAATGATTGAAAAGCTGGTCTCAGAAGCTTCCGATTTTCAGATTTATGATGTGATCAAAGTAGATTATATCAGCAATGATATTGATACCATTCAGGAAGATCTACTCAAGGAAGCATATGCTGTTTTTGACAAAAAGAAGGAAAACTATTTTAAACTGTTTAAAAAGGAAATTATCGGAACCCCTACAGCTACATCAGGCTTTACATACGTTTTCCCTAAAAGCCAATATCAGAATTATACAGCTTTTGAAAGTGCGAATGTTACCTATGGATATGACACCAGATATGTAAGAAAGGAAGAAAGAAAATCAAAAACCTTTTATTATGACGGTACAGATTATACCGGTTTTGATAAGGTTATCAATAATGCTGATCCTGAAGTGGGCATACAATATATTATGAACTTCAGTGTAAAATATGATCTGAAAAAGAATAAAGAGAAATAAATTGAAACTCCTCTTCATCATCTTAGCAGCTTAAAGAATTTTAATGATTCAAGATTTTTTTTAAGTCATTCTTCCTTTTACAAATGCTCACCAAGTGAAAACTCCATTTCACCAAGTCTCCCGAAATACGGTTTCTGAACGGCGTAATTTTACATCAGAATTAAAAATTTAAAAACAGGAAATTATGAAATTGAAACATTTTTTATTAATCGGAATTTTAACCGTTGGAAGCTTTGTGAATGCTCAGACTCCGGAAGTAAAGAAAAACGCCATTGAAGTAACAGGCGTTGCCGAAATGGAAGTGGAACCAGATGAAATTATCTTCAGCATCGGGATAAAAGCTGATAATAAAAATGATCTGGCAGACAATGAAAAGAAATTATTTGATATCTTAAAGAATGCGGGCGTAAAGAACGAGGATATTAAGTTTAAATCCATGTACCAGAATATTTATTCCAAAACGGCAAAGTTTTCTAAAAACTATCAGTTTAAGGCCGGAGCAAAATCAAACTTAAGTAAAATCTTTGAAGATCTGAATCAGAAATGGGTAAGCAGCCTGAACATTGCAGAAGTAAAAAACACTAAAATAGCGGATTTTAGAAAAGCAGTTAAGATCAATGCCCTGAAGGCGGCTAAAGAAAAAGCAGATTATCTGTTGGAAAGCATGGGCAAAAAAACAGGTAATGCGATTGAAATTGTTGAAATAGAAGACTACACCAGTGATATGATTATGCCTGCAGCGTATAAAAGAGCAAGCAATATTCAGCTGGAAATGGCTGATGCTCCGGTAGATTATTCTTTTGATAATATTGAAAATATCAAACTGAAATACAGCATCAAAACAAAGTACGAAATCCTTTAAAATAACATATTGAATAAAGCTGTCTTTTGGGCAGCTTTTTTATTTTGTACTATTCGGTTATTGGGTTTCTGACTGAAAAAATACCTGCCAATATATTAAAATCTGATCAATGTTAGGGGCTTCGGCTCCGCTCAGCCTGACAATTCTGACAGGAGTGAAATTACACATTAGGTTAGCAATATCGCACCGAACATATACCCAGATTTACCCTTGTTTTATCATCCACCAAGTGAAACCTTCTGTTCACCAAGTTTCCCGGTTTCCAGCCTTAAATAGGGATAATTTCACTTTAGAAATTCAAAATAATAAACAATGAAACGCTATTTTTTAATATTAATAACCTTTTCGGTTTCCTTTCTCAAAGCGCAGGAAATCAGAAGAGAAATCGAAGTAAAGCAGGCTACCGTATTTTTACAGGGTGCAAAGGTTTTTGGAACTACCAGTGTGAATCTTCAGAAAGGAAGAAATAGGGTAAAAATTGTCAACCTTCCCAATAATCTGGATGAGAATACCTATAAAATCAATCTTGAAAAAAATACAACACTTCTTTCCATTACCCCTCAAAGCAATTTTTTGAAAAATGATGAACTGTCAGACCATCAAAAGCAGCTTGAAACAGAAACCAAAAAGCTGCAAAGACAGGTCAGCCTCCTGAATATTCAAATTAAAAACCTGACGGGTGAACAGCAAATCATTAATGATAATTTAAAAATTTCTGTCAATGACAAATCTACCCCACAGGAACAATTGATTAAGCTTACTGATTTTTACAGAAAAAGAATGCTGGAAATTGACAATCAAATATTTCTTCTGGAGGAACAGAAAACTGCTCTGGATGAAAGCATTGCAAAACTAAACAGCCAATCCGCAGAAGAACAAATACACAAAGATACCACCCGTAAAGAGCTCTTGCTTGAAATTCTTGCTGATTATGACACCAGCCTTAATCTCGGGGTGAGTTATATTGTTTCAGATGCCGGTTGGGTTCCTTCTTATGATTTGCGCGCCGAGTCTGTGAAAAAACCTCTGGAAATGGTTTATAAAGGTAAAATTTATCAGAAAACCGGACAGGACTGGAAAAATGTGAAACTGTTTGTTTCTACTTACAGACCTTCTTACCATCAGGACAGACCGATTTTGTCTCCGCTTTATGTAGCTGAATATACACCATACCATTCTCAGATGGAAATAGCCGGATATAAATCTAAAAAGGAAATTTCAGCAGCCAATGCCTATCAGATGAGAGAAGATGCGGCAGCAAAACCAAGCCAGATTCCGGTGGCAGCTGTTTCTGACAATCAAATGAATATCATGTACGAATTGAATTACAATCAGACCATTCTAAGCCAGGAAAAAGAACAGTACGTGATTCTGGATAAAAAACAGGTTGACGCCGACTACAAATATCATACGGTTCCTAAGCTTAACAATCAGGTATTTTTGATGGCATTCGTGAAAAACTGGCAGAATCTGAACCTCATCAATGGTGAAGCCAATATTTATTTTGAGGATAACTATATCGGAAAAACCCATTTAACAAGTAATTACGTGAAGGACGAATTCCCAATCTCTCTTGGAGCAGACGAAAGAATTACGGTAAAAAGAGTCAAGCTTGCAGATAAAACGTCTCAAAAAGCGATGAACTCCAGTACATGGGAAACAGAATCTTATCAGATCAGTATCCGAAATAATACCAAACAAAATATTGAGCTTGAAGTTCTGGATCAACTTCCAATAAGCGAAAATTCTAAAATTTTGGTAAAAGTGATTGATCTCGGCGGTGGAAATCTTGATGAAAAAACGGGGAGCATTCTCTGGAATAAAAATATCAGTTCAGGAGGCTCAGAAAAAATGGTATTCTCTTATGAAGTAAAATACCCGAAAGATCTACACATTCAATACTACAGCAGATAATTAAAAATATTTTTATTAGGAAATCCGGCCCTCTGCCGGATTTTTCCTGTTTAAATAGTTTTCAAAAAATAGGAAAGCTTCGTAAAAACCGCTTCTTACGAAGCGGCCAAAACACATTTATTAATCTGGCAATCATGAAATACCAGAAAACCAATGAAAAAAAAATTTGATTTTAATAATTTATCAATTATTTTTTTATCAAATACACTAACAAATATAGAGATGCGCACAAAAAAAAGCAATAATAAAACAGGATACTGAATATTTATTAACAAAAGATAATTAATTTTTAACATACGCTAATAAATAAAAAGCATTTCAATATGTTAGTAAAAATTTATCATAATTTATTGTTTTTTTGTGATGAATTAAGAGATAATACATCGAATAATACTCATACATTAGCTCTATAAAAAACAACAAATGATACAATCTAATGAATTTACTGCAGCGTACTTTGAACAGCATAATTTTCTCAGTGAAAAAGACCGGGAAAAGCTGCTCGAGATGGCTCAGATCGTAACTTATCCCATGAATAAAATCGTATTACACCGGGGAGAACAGATAAGCCAGGTGGGTATCATCCTGAAGGGATTAATAAGAGTTTATGATAAAAATAACAAAACCGTATGGCTTGCTTACGAAAATCAGCCTTACGGTTCTATGGAAATTTTAGGGCTTCACAGGCCTTCCACTGTCACTTATGAAACACTGGAGGAAACCACAATGTTTTTACTCAATTATACTGAGCTGGAAAATGCGATTATAAAGTACCCCAATATCGGAAGGCTGCTTTTAATGTACTGGAAAAACACGGCAATGTCAATATACGGTCACTTCTACTCTTTTCTGACCTTAACTCCGGAAGAGCGGTATTTACAATTGCTGCAGCAAAATTCCAGGTTAATATTACGGGTGAAATCCAAAGATCTGGCTACGTATCTGGGCATGCATCCTGTATCATTAAGCAGATTAAAAAAAAGATACTTTATCCATAATAAATAGCCAAAAAGAAAAAGAGATTCCGGCCCTACCGGCCAAATTTAAAATATCTTGACAACGGGTGCTTTTTATTCTTCATAAACAGAGAAGCCATTGCCATGCCGGTTACTGAAAAGGTAATACCATTGCCTCCGAATCCCAGAACAAAATAAGAATTTTTAAATTTCTGATGTTCCCCAATATAAGGTAATCCATCCTGAGTCTCACCGAAAGTTCCTGCCCAGACAAAATCTGTATAAAAGTGGTAGTCTGGTTTTATGCTGTTCAGGTTCTTCAGAATCTCTTTTTCTTTTTTATGCAAAATAGCATCCCGCTTTTCCGCATCATAAAAATCTTCATCTCCTCCACCTATAAGGAGTCTTCCGTCATCGGTAGTTCTCATGTAGATATAAGGATCATCAGTATTCCAGACTAATGTGCTGCTGATATTTTTAAACTTGTCCTTATCAATTTCAGAAACAACCGCATAAGTGCTTTTGAGATTGACAAAGTTTTCTTTCAGTAAATTTTTACTTTCGTATCCTATACAGTAAATGATTTTTTTTGCTTTGATTTCAAATCCACTGTCTACAGTAATCAGATTAAAGCCTTTATGTTCTTTTACCTTTATCATTTCGGTCTTATCAAATATCTTCAGTCCCTTTTTTACATTATGCAAAAAAAGCTCATGAGCAAACTGAAAGGCATCAACACTGGCTCCCTGCCTGGATAAAATCCCACCATAAGTATTTTCAAATTCAAATTTTTCTACAATCTGCTCTGGTTCCAACCATTTTACTTCGAATCCATTACTCTTTCTTGCTTCATATTCTTTTCTCAGCCATTCCACATCTTTCTTTTTTGCGGCAAAGTATAATGATTTCTTTCTTTTAAAGCCGGCATTGGATTTAAGGAGTTTTGTAAGTTTTTCCAGGTTATCAATAGCATCACTACAGGCTTTATAGCTCATTACAGCTCCTTTTTCGCCTATTTTTTCTATCAGCTCATAGAGAGGAACATCTATTTCGTACTGCAGCATTGAGGTTGTGGCTGACGTGCTTCCGTTACAAAGCTCTCTTTTATCAATAAGAACCGTTTTGTAGCCATCTTCTATCATCTGATGGGCAATAAGGCTTCCTGTAATACCTCCGCCTACAATGAGAACGTCACATTCTTCATTTGATTTTAAGGATGGATAAGATGCTAATAGTCCGTTTTTTAAAAGCCAAAAAGGTTCATTCGATTTCAGATTCATATTAATATTTTACACTGAAAGTAACAATATTTATACCTTTTTTAACAAATTTTCATCAATTTATGGTGTAATTATTGTTATGCTTTTAAAATCAAACCACCAAAAATATTTATTATGATAACAATTATTCCAGAAGCTCCGGAGAATGTTGCAGCATTTAATGCAACGGGAGAAGTAACGAAAGAGGATTTTGAAAGATTGGTAATTCCGCGCGTAAAAGAGAAGGTAGAGCAATTCGGTGAACTCAACTATTTATTGTATCTGGATACCGAACTGGATAATTTTACGGTAGGAGCATGGCTTGAAGATTTATTACTAGGCCTGAAAAACCTTGCCAACTGGAATCGGGCTGCCATCGTAACAGATAAGGAAGGCATACAGAATTTCACAAGTATTTTCAGTGTTCTGATGCCGGGAGAGTTTAAATCTTTCCCAAAGGAAAATTTATACAATGCCCTGTACTGGTGTAAAAATGGAGATGAAGTAGAGGCATAAAATTTATGTATAAAAATCGCCTGTTTCCGTTAGAAACAGGCGATTCTTTATTAAATTCAATACTACATATATCCAATTACTTATCACATGAGACACATTCTGCTGGTGCCTCTTCATTTGGAGCTTTTGAACCATACAGATACATATATCTTACACTTATAGCCAACCCAATAAAGGTCATTGCCACTCCTACCAACGATGGATAATTGAATGAATAGCCATATTCTAAAGGAATTCCTCCCAGGAAAGCTCCCATTGCATTGGCAATATTAAATCCAGCCTGCATAAAAGCAGCGGCCATCATTTCACTTTTCGGGGCTGCTTTCATCATCATAATATTGATGGGTGAAGCGATAGACATGGATAAAGCTCCGCACATAAATGTAAGAACCAGTGCAATATTCTTATACTCTGCAAGGAAGAAAACACCTCCAAGAGCGATCATCATCAGGAAAATGAGAAGTGCACAGGTTTTTTCGGGACCCAATTTATCCGAAACAATACCTCCAACCAGATTTCCGACTACCATTCCTGCTCCGGCAAGAACCATTACATAAGCCATTTGGCTGCTTTTGATTCCTGCAACAACAGTCATTAAAGGTGTGATGTAACTTAACCACGTGAAAAGTCCGCCAAATCCAATCGCTGTAATAGCCAACACCAGCCAGGACTGTTTATTTTTAAGAAACTTCAGTTCTTCCATAAAGTGGGTATTCTGGTTAGATTCCATTGCAGGAAGCCACAATTTCAAAAATAAGATGGCAAAAAGCCCGATCACCGCCACAATAGCAAAATACAGCCTCCAGTGAAAGGTATGTCCGATATAAGTAACCAGAGGAACCATGGCAAGATTGGCGACTGTGAGCCCTGTAAACATCATGGATATATAAAAAGCTTCCTTCCCTTTTCCTGCCATTCGTGAAGCCACTACCGTTCCTACTCCGAAGAACGCACCGTGAGGAAGTCCGGACATAAAGCGGATCACCAGCATACTGTTGTATCCCGGTGCAATAGCCGAAAGTGCATTAAATAAGGTAAAAAGGATCATAAAAGCCATCAGAACCTTTTTCGGAGGAAATTTTACGGAATAGCCAATCAGAATTGGAGCACCTATAACCACCCCCATTGCGTAGGCAGAAATTAAATGTCCGGCTTGCGGAATAGTAATCTGCAGTGTTTTGGCTATATCCGGAAGTAATCCCATGACAGTAAATTCCGTAGTTCCTATCCCTAAACCACCAATAGCCAGCGGTATTATTCTTTTATCAATCTTCATTGTATCTAAATCTTTTTTTCTGAATTATTTTTTACAAATTAAGAGACAGCCTATCTCTTTTATTTTGAAAGTGCAAAATTCGATAGAAAGTTTGAATTTCACACCTCTTTCAATGATAAAAATTTGCTCCATATTAACCTTTTTATTTACATTTAAATTCAGAAAACATCAAATCAGAACAAAATGAAAATCCAGAAAGAAATTATCGAATTTGAACAGGGAAAATCATTCAAGCTGTTTTCTCCTTCTCTGAAAAACTGTTTTTTCTGGCATTATCATCCGGAAATTGAACTGGTATATGTAGAGGCTGTGAACGGAATACGGCATGTTGGAAAAAACATTTCCGGCTTTACAGACAGCGATCTGTTACTGATTGGTTCCAATGTACCTCATCTTAATTTCGACTACGGTATCCAGACGGAATGCAGACAGCTTGTTTTGCAGCTTCGTGAAAGTTTTCTGCAGGATATTATTCTTCCTGTCCCTGAATTTGAAAATATTAAAACCCTTTTGGAACGGTCATATCTTGGACTTTCATTTTATGGAGAGACCAAAGAAACGGTAGTGCAAAAACTGCAGATCATTAAAGATAAAAATGCTTTTGAATCGCTGGTGGGATTGATTGAAATTTTGCAAATTCTCGCTGACTCTTCCGAAGTAAAAGAGCTGAATAAGGAAGATACCCGTATTAAATGGTTTTTGAATGATAAAATCAGAATGGGAACTATCTACGATTATATTCACGAAAACTACGACAGAAAACCAAACGTCAATGAAGTAGCCCGAATAGTCAGTCTGAGTACTCCTGCTTTCTGCCGGTATTTTAAAAAGCAGACGAATATGACGTTTACAGATTTTGTCAACAATTACCGGATTAATCAGGCTAAAATATTTCTGCTGAAAGATCAGTCTGTTACGGAAGTCTGTTTTCAGGTGGGTTTTGAAAGCCTTTCTTATTTTAATAAATTATTCAAACAGCATACCGGGGAAACCCCTTCTGAGTTCAAGAAGAAACATTTCAGACCCATTGAAATCAATGGAAAGATTGCACCTATTACCAAGGAGACGGCTTGTAATAAATAATTCGAGGAAAGTTATTTTATTTAAAATCTGTAAGCGGAGTAAAACGCGTTGTCAGTGATATCTTGACGGGTACTGTAAAGACCACCCCGGAAATGATAGAGGCCGTTATTGCACCGATTGCAGTTTCTGCTAACCAATCTCTGTCCACCTAAAAAAACAAAAAACCGCTCATTGCTGAACGGTCTGTATTTTAATGAATATGCTTTTCTGCGTGGTAAGAACTTCTTACCAGTGGAGAACTTTCAACGTGTCTGAAACCAAGGCTTCTCGCAAAATCTCCGAACTCATCAAATTCTTCAGGAGTGATAAATTTCTTTACCGGAAGATGCTTTTTAGTCGGCTGCAGATATTGTCCAAGAGTGATGACATCTACGTTGGCATTTCTTATATCTTCAATGGTCTGGAAAACCTCATCTTTAGTTTCACCTAAGCCAAGCATAACTCCTGTTTTGGTTCTTCTCTGTCCTGCTTCTTTCAGGTATCTCAATACTTCAAGGCTTCTTTCATATTTTGCCTGAATTCTTACTTCTCTGGTCAGACGTTTTACAGTTTCCATATTGTGAGAGATCACTTCCGGGGCCACTTCTACCAGTCTGTCAATATGTTTGGTGATACCCTGGAAATCAGGAATCAGAGTTTCCATGGTGGTTCCCGGTGAGATTCTTCTTACAGCATTCACGGTTTCTCCCCAAAGAATAGATCCCATATCTTTCAGATCATCACGGTCTACAGAAGTAAGAACGGCGTGTTTGATCTTCATTAATTTGATGGATCTTGCCACTTTTTCAGGCTCATCCCAGTTGACATCAAGCGGTTTTCCTGTTTTTACGCCGCAGAATCCACAGCTTCTGGTACAGATATTTCCTAAAATCATGAAAGTGGCTGTACCTTCTCCCCAGCATTCTCCCATATTCGGGCAGCTTCCGCTTTGGCAAATGGTATTTAATTTATATTTATCAACCAATGTTCTCAGCTCTCTGTAATTCTTTCCGGTAGGAAGTTTTACGCGGATCCATTTTGGTTTTTGAACGGTAGTGTCTTGAACTGAATTTTCCATTTCTAAAATTGAAGTTCAAAGTTAAGGATTTTTTAATGGAAACCATCAACCGGAACTATTGATGAAATTGATCATTGAAATTTCCTTTGTATATTTATCTCCTCAAATTATTTTTATGAGAAAAACATTGTTTCTTTTATTCGCGGCATGGGGAACACTTTGCCTTGCCCAAAAACAATTTCAGCCCGCAGGTTCCACCATCATCGAAACGGTAGACGGAGATCTTGACGGTGATAAAATTCCTGAAAAAGTAATTATCTATAATACAAAGGATACAACTGATATGGGAAATATCCGCGAAATTCAGATCCTGAAAAAAACAGGCGGAGCATGGACTGTGCTTGAAAAATCCAGAAATGCAGTGATGGAAAGCAGTGCCGGAGGAATGATGGGTGATCCTTACGGAGAAACAAAAATAGAAAAAGGAATTCTGATCATTTCCCAAAACGGGGGAAGCAGCTGGAAATGGGATGTAACGGACAAATACAGGTTTCAGAACGGCCATTTTGAACTTATAGGAACTTCCGCAACTTCAGGAAGACCAGGCGACTACTGGAAGGAGGTGGATTTCAACCTTTCAACAGGACAGTTAAACTATTCAAAAGAGGTAGAAAATACAGCTGAATATGGTAAATCTTTAAAGGAAACCTATATTAAAAAAGGGCTGAAGATCAATTTACAGAACAGAAATCAGGAAAAGCAGCAAAAAATAGTTCTTCCAAAGACAAAAGAAGAAGTCTATTTCTAAGTAATGTCTTTGAAATGTAAGTTTTAGCTAAAGCCTATTTGAATTTTAATTTTTAGCGAACGGGCTTCCTTCGTCTCCGCTCAGGATAATAGCCCATTTTCTATTGAATAGTATGTATTAAGTTATTGAGCTTAATGATCATCAAACTCATTATTCTTCAACAGTTCGGCTAAGACTTTTTTCGCCCGCATGACTCTTACTTTGGTATTGGCGACGGAAATTCCCAGCTCCTCGGCTATTTCTTTGATGCTTTTTTCTTCAAAAAATCTCAGTTTGATAATATCCTGATAGTTGGCATCCAGGGATTCTATTGTTTTAATGATTTTCTTTTGTTCTTCTTCGGAGATCAGAAGCTCTTCCGGGGATTTTGCATATTGATTTTTGACTTCATCAAGGTTTTCAACAGCATCCTCATTATCACGGTTTTTTTTTCTCCAAAAATCAATAACCGTATTCTGGGCAATGGTCAGAATCCAGGTTTTAAACTGAAAATGAGGATCAAACATGTCCAGCTTCGACAATACTTTCGAAAAAACATTCACGGTGATTTCATCGGCATCATTTTCATCTTTCACTTTTTTCATCACAAAAGAGAAAACATCCACCCAAAAAACATTAATGAGTTTAGTCTGGGCCTTCTGGTCTTTATCCTTGGCCTTCTGTATGAGCAGGAATAGCTGTTCGTCGTTCATTAATAACAAATATAGCGTATTTACGATGAAAAACAAAGGATAAAAGGCCAAGCTCTCCTATTTTCAGGGTAGCCTTCAAAAAGTTTTTATGATCCTTTTGTTTAGATTTCTGCCCCATCGTCACATTGCTTTTTTTCCTTAATACTTCTGAATTTACTATCTTTGCCTCTTAAAATTTTAAAGTTAAAAATCAATGAATTCCTTTATAGAAGAACTGAAATGGCGTGGTCTGTTTGCCGATATGATGCCAGGAACCGATGAACAACTGAATAAAGAGGTAACTACTGCATATATTGGTTTTGATCCTACAGCCGATTCTTTACATATCGGAAGTCTTATCCAGATAAAAATTTTAGCGCATTTCCAGCTGCACGGCCATAAGCCGATTGCTTTGGTAGGAGGTGCTACAGGGATGATCGGAGATCCTTCCGGAAAGTCTGCTGAAAGAAACCTTCTGGATGAGGAAACTCTTTTACATTACGTTGACTGTTTACAGAAACAGCTTTCAAGATTCTTAAATTTCGAAGGAAATGAGCCTAACAAAGCTGAGCTGGTGAACAACTATGACTGGATGAAAAATATCTCCTTCCTGGATTTTGCGAAAAATATCGGGAAAAACATCACGGTCAACTATATGATGGCTAAAGATTCTGTGAAGAAGAGACTTTCCGGAGAAGCAGGAGTTGACGGAATGAGTTTCACGGAATTTACTTACCAGTTAATTCAAGGGTATGATTTTCTTCACTTATACCAGAATAACAATGTAAAACTGCAAATGGGAGGTTCTGACCAGTGGGGAAATATCACCACAGGAACAGAATTGATCCGTAGAAAAGCACAGGGTGAAGCTTTCGCATTAACCGTTCCTTTGATTACAAAAGCAGACGGCTCCAAATTCGGAAAATCTGAAAGCGGAGAAAACTACTGGCTGGATAAAAAGAAAACTTCTCCTTACAAATTCTACCAGTTCTGGCTGAATGCTACAGATGAAGATGCGGAAAGATTTATCAAATTCTATACTTTCTTAGGAAAAGAAGAAATTGATGCTTTAATTGAAGCGCATAAAACTGCTGCTCACGAAAGAAAACTACAAAAGAAACTGGCAGAAGAAGTAACCGTTTGGGTTCACGGAAGAGAAGAGTATGAAAAAGCACTGAAAGCTTCTGAAATCCTTTTCGGACGTTCTACAGCAGAAGATCTGGTAAGCCTTGACGAAGAAACCTTCCTGGAAGTTTTTGACGGCGTTCCTCAGAAAGAAATTGCAAAAGCAGATGTTCTGGGAATAAATATTGTGGATCTTCTATCCGAAATGTCTGGATTCTTAAAATCTAAAAGTGAAGCTCAAAGAGAAATTAAAGGGAATTCAATCTCCGTAAATAAACAGAAAGTGAATGATACTTTTACAGCCAATGAAGGTGATCTTATTGACGGAAAATTCTTATTGCTTCAAAAAGGTAAGAAAAGCTACTTTATTGTAAAAGTAGATTAATCTGAAAATACTATAAAAAAACGGGCGCTGAGATGAATCTCAGCGCCCGTTTTTTCCTAAATAAATTTAATATTAAAATGTGTAGCTTGCAGAAGCTGATAAATACTGCCCGCTGGAGGTTCCTTCTTTTTTAAGCTCTCCGTCTACCCAGATCTGAACCTTCAAAGTAGCAGAAGCACCAGGGCCTACAGCACTCACAGCAACATTTGCACTGTATGCTCCCGGCTCTGAAGTAATTTCAGGACTGCTCCATGTTGATCCGCTAAGGCTTGACGCTGTGGTAGGGTTGCCATCAATTCCGTATACTGCTACATCAATATTACTTCCTGAAGAAGCGATTGCTTTAAAAACCACTTTATGGCTTTTCCCTGCCCCATTTACATTATTGTCATCATTGTCTTTACTGCATGACGCTGTAAACCCGATAAGCATTGCTGCCAGTACTGCAACGAATGCGCCTCTTAACAGCTGATTCATTCTCATTTTTTTCATAATCTTTTTGTTTAAATTTTAATTACTATATTGAATATTCTATGATTCGTGATTGATGTTTGCAAAGCTATGAGCATCCTCCATGTGTATCAATCCGGAAAAACCAGTAATTTTTTCTACCTGAATACCGGTATTTTTTATCCTAATATTTTTAATTAAATTGAGCGTTTAAAAAAATATTTTACAGAATTGATCCATAA
Source organism: Chryseobacterium culicis (assembly GCF_900108365.1). Lineage (GTDB taxonomy): Bacteria > Bacteroidota > Bacteroidia > Flavobacteriales > Weeksellaceae > Chryseobacterium > Chryseobacterium culicis. The sequence continues at coordinate 237,021 of NZ_FNWQ01000004.1, forward strand.
TGAAGAGATTTCTTGTCCTGTTGAGCCTGTTCCTGTCCTTTCAATTACAATCGCAGCAAATCATTCCACTTCACGAGAAAGCTTATACAGACAGCCTGCAAAGCATTACAAGAGGAAAACTCCCTGATCCTTCAAAAGCCAATGCCTTTTTCCTTTTATCTAATTATTACAGAAACAGTGATTCGGTTTTGAGTAAGAAATATCTCGATACCGGAAGAATACTGGCTCAAAACCATCCTTTTTTTACTGCAAAGTATTATTACTACGAAGGACAATACAATCTGGACAGAAATAAAAAGAAAGCATCCGTTTCTTATCAGCAGGCGATCCGGTCTTTATCGAAATTCAAAAATGAAGAGTCTGATTTTCTGCAGGCGCTTGCCTGGTACAGCTACGGAGTTTCACAGAAGGATAAAGACGGCTACGTACCTTTGGTTAAGATGATGCTTGAAAAAAGTATTCCACTGGTAAAAAAATATAAAAACAGCAGAAATTTGGGTTTCCTGTACACTCAGCTTGCTGTGATTCTTACGTATAATGCCCAGTTTAAAAAATCAGAAGAATATAATAATAAAGCTTTGGAGATCCTGGAAAAAAACTACCCGGATTCTGCCGAATTGTTTTTTACCTACCTCAATTCTGCCAACAATTTCTGTTATCAGGCCCATGGTGATGAAGCTGAAAAGTTCTTAAACAAAGCAGAAAAACTCATCAGTCCCTACCCGGAATCTTCATCCAATGCCTTTTATTATTACAGCAAAACCCTGCTTTATATTACCAGACAAAAAAATGCAGAAGCACTGTCTGTTATCGACAAAGGAATTTTCTACGCAAAGAAATTTAATCAGAATCTGCTGGCTCAAATGTTTTATTTCAATAAATATGACATTTTAAAAAAGCTTAAAAGATACAAGGAGGCCAAGGCTACGCTGGAAGATGTTCTCACAGAAAAATCTTTAGCCATTGACCTCAATAACAGAAAAACTTTTTATAAGCAGCTTTCTTTGCTTAATGAAGAACTAGGCAATACGAAAGAAGCTCTTATGTGGGAGCAGAAATACTCCAGGCTGAATGACAGTCTGAATACAGAAAATGTAAAAATTGAAATCAATAAACTGGAATCAAAATTCAATACCGCTGAAAAAGAAAGAAAAATAGCCACATTAAATGCCGAAAAAAATCAAAAAGATCTGGAAGTAAACAAGAAAAACTCTTATTTATGGGGAATGAGCCTCGTTTTACTGCTGGCTTTCAGTCTTTTGATCTTCCTGTTTATTATTTTCAGAAAAAATAAAAAAATAAGTGAGCAAAAAATAAAAGAGATTAAGCAACAGGAAGAATTGTCTTTAACCAAGGCCATTCTTGATGGTGAAGAAAGAGAAAGAGAACGGATCGCAAGAGATCTTCATGATGGTCTCGGAGGGATGCTCGCAGGGGTTAAAATCAATTTTTCTACATGGTCTTCCTCTCACTTACATCCCGAAAAAGATCAGGAATTTTACAGGATCTTAAGCCAGCTGGACCATTCGGTAAGTGAGCTGCGACATGTCGCCAGAAACTTAATGCCTGAATCACTGCTTAATTTTGGCTTAGAAACAGCCTTACAGGATTTATGTGAATTCTACATCAGAAAAAACCTGGACATTGATTTTCAGGCTATTGATATCGAGAGTAAACTACCTTTAAATGTCCAGCTTAATATTTACAGAATTGTACAGGAATTACTGGCCAATGCTGTAAAACATGCCGGAGCCAGCAGTATCTTGCTTCAGTGCTCACAATCCGGCAAAAATTTTATGATCACGATTGAAGATAACGGAAAAGGATTCGATAAAAATATTGAGAAAACCAGCAAAAGTATGGGACTTCGTAATCTTAAAAACAGAGTCAGCTATTTGAAAGGGAAAATGGAAATCAATTCTGACCAACAGGGAACAGCAATTAACATAGAACTCAACATCCATGGAGAATGAAAAAATACATATCGTCATTGTAGATGACCACCCTATCGTCATTGAGGGGCTGAGACTGATGCTGAACAGCCAGCCTGTTTTTAATGTAGCAGGAAGTTTTGCATCCGGTGCGGAAACAATCAGTTTTATTCAGTCTGAAAAGGCTGATATCATTCTTCTGGACATTACCCTTCCTGACGCCAGCGGAACAGAACTTTGCCGGGAAATTAAAAAAATATCTCGGGGCACTTCGGTCATCATGTTCAGCAACCGATCCGAACGAAGCATCATTATGCAGTGTATACAAAATGGAGCCAGCGGATATCTTCTTAAGAATACTTCACTTGATGATCTTATTCTGTCCATTAGAGGTGCACTTTCCGGCGATATTGTTTTCTGTAATGAAACCAAGCAGATCATCAGCCGTCCCAATCAAAAAGACATTCCTATACCGAGGGTTACAAAAAGAGAAAAACAAATTCTACAGATGGTAGCACAGGGAAAAACCAGTAATATGATTGCTGAAGAGCTTTTCTTAAGTCCGCTTACTGTAGATACCCACCGTAAGAATCTGCTTCAGAAATTTCAGGCAAGAAATTCTACGGAACTTATCAATCTCGCGGTACAGCTGCAGCTGATTGAAGGATAAAAACTACTCTGGAAAGTTTTTTATGTATCATCCTGAAAGATCAGAAATATTTATCAGCTGTACGCATTTAAATTTTATTTGAACTCCACATTATATTTTGCAGTGACCTCAAGGTTTTGGCCTTTGGCTATCTCTTCCTGCCTCAAAACTCCATCTATATAAATCTGAACCTTTAAAGTAGAAGTAGCATCTACACCTGTTGCTTTTATAGTCACACTCTTAATCTGATTCATTGTCTTCCCTGCTGGTAATTCTTCCGAATGAGTATATTCCGGACTTGTCCATACCACACCATTAAAATTACTTTCATTAGCTTCACCGTTCACATTATCCAATACATATATAATATTTGAGCCTGCTGATGCTTCTGCTTTAAACATTATTGTATGGTAAATAACATATTCCTCTTCACCAAAAAAATTGTTAATAAGAATATTCTGATGATCTTTTGAAATACTTTTGTCTATTTTTTCTTTCATATAATTTCTAAGCCACTGTCTAATTTTTCGCATCTAAAAACTTATAAAAGTTTATAATGCTTTTCCATTTCTACAGCTTAATACTTTGTGTGTTTTGATTTTGTAATGTTATTAAGATAAGTTTTTTAATGCAAAAAAAAGGCTATGACAAAAGTATTACAGAGAAGTAACACATGATTTTAAATACTATATATCAACATATTAACTCCCAGCAATAAATTTAAACTGTAAATGTATGTTACCTCAATTGTACGTAATCATATGCATGTAATATGTATAAAATAAAAAAATCCGTCTCAATATGAGACGGATTTTATATCAATAATTAAAATAATTTTATGGCTCTAAGAAGCTGTAATCGATAGAAGCAACCAATACTCCTTTCCCTTTTTTCTTCACAGTTCTTGCAACTTCTCCATCTATGTAAAGCGTAATTGTCAATTCAGAGTTATCATCCGGCATTGACGCGTTAGCATCCAGATTCAGCTGTGCCTGGCTGGAGTTTACAAAGAATTCTCCGCTTGTCCACGGTGAAGTCACAGGATTTTGTGGAGTATTGTAAATCGTATTCTGAGCTGTACCTACCTGGGTTACAACACTTATAATATTTCCTCCGGCAGTGGTCTTCACTTCGAATTGAACCACATGATCCTGAAATTCTTCATCATCATCTTTTTTACAAGAATTAACAACGGTAATTACAGAAAATAATAAAACGAATAAAAAAGAAAGTCTAAGTAAACTTTTTGAATTGTAAAATTGCTTCATTTCTCCAAATAGATTTTTTAATGTTTCAAATATAAGTTTTTTATTAATATAAAAATAACTTTTATGAAAAATTTCCAATAAAGATTTCTAATTAATATCAAATCAACAAAAATAAAAACACACCGTTAAAGTCCAAAAACACAGTACAAAGAATTAATCATTACACATACGGTATAACCTATTAAACTTCATTGTACGAATAATAAAAGTGAAGACTTTGGTGGTAATTTAATTATCTTTGCGGTATGAATTTAGATTATCTAGTACGAGAGCCGGAAAATATTACTTCCCAAACTCCCATTCTTTTTATGCTTCATGGCTATGGCAGTAACGAGCAGGATCTTTTCAGCTTTAGGGAAACTCTTCCCAATGACTGGATTATCGTGAGTTTCAGAGCGCCGCATGATACTCAATTTGAAGGATATTCCTGGTATGATATTAATTTCAATGATCCCGAGAACTTTATTGATGTTCCTCAGGCAAAAGAATCTTTACATGCAGTGCTGGAAAGCATGCTGAAGATCATCAATCACTATGGCCTGACGGAAAGCAAAACGCATCTGTGCGGTTTCAGTCAGGGAGGAATATTATGCTATGCTTTAGCATTGAAACATCCTGAACTGTTTACTTATGTTGCGTGTCTGAGCAGCTATCCTGAAGAGAAAATTCTGGATGGTATTGTAAAAGACAAAAAGAAGCTGGAGGGGCTTCGTTTCTTCGTTTCGCATGGTACTGATGATGCTGTGATTCCGTTAGAATGGGGAAGAAAAGCGGCAGATCTTCTTTATGACCTTAGCTGTTACTTTACTTTCAGAGAATATATGAGCGGACATGGCGTTAATCAGAAGAATTATATGGACCTGATGGAATTCTTTTCCAAATAAGGAGCGTTCCGTTTGAAATAAATTCAATAAAAAATACTACTTCATTGTAGTTTATATAAACATTCCAGCTTTTGGAATGTTTTTTTTTATCATAACGATAATTTCAGTAAATTCAGTAAATGAAATTTAAATTGCTTTTACTGGTATTATTTCTTAGCATTTTTATCAATGCCCAGAATTCCTTTGAATTAATTAATACAAAAAAAGCGGTTATTCCTTTTCAGCTTATCAATAATCTTATCTTCATTCCCATTAATGTAAATGGCGCAGAGCTTACCTTTCTGCTGGATACGGGTGTTTCGGAAACGATTCTTTTCAGTCTGGAAAATAAGGAACTTAAACTGAGCAGCGTGGAGAAAGTAAAGTTTTCCGGTCTTGGAGGCAGTATAAGTATCGATGGGTTAAAATCTGAGCGTAACGTAGGCAAAATTGGCAATGAAGTTGTCAATACGTCTATGTCTCTTTATATTATTATTGATGAAGAATTTAATATTTCGCCCCACGTAGGAATTCCTGTAAACGGAGTTATCGGATATCACTTTTTTAAGAATCATCCCATTTACATAGATTACAGTTCAAAGAAAATTACCATCTATGAAAATACGGATGCTGTGAAAAAGAAAATCAAAAGATTTGAAGAATTTCCGATTACCATTGAGAAGGACAAACCTTACCTGTACGGTGGTGTAGAAATGACGAATGAAAAGAAAGATTCCAAACTGCTGGTTGATCTGGGAAACAGTGATGCGATCTGGCTCTTCCCCACCCTTATTAAGAATTTTGTTTATAACAGACCCAATATTGATGATTTTCTGGGCCGGGGCTTCAATGGAGATATATATGGCAAAAGAAGCCGTATTCATAATTTTTATCTTGGAAAATATAAATTTGAAAAACCTCTTACCGCCATGCCGGACGAGTTTTCTATACAGCATGTCAATTTAGTTGAAAACAGAAAGGGTTCCATAGGCAGCGAAATAATGCGTAGATTTACTGTAGTATTTGACTATACCAATAAAAAGCTCTATTTAAGAAAAAACAGGAATTTTGACGATCCGTTTCATTTTAACATGAGCGGCCTCGACTTCAAGCAGGACGGATTGGAATGGCAGGAAGACCGGGTAAAAATTGAAACCCAAAAATCTGCTATGGTAGCTACTGAAGTTTATAAGGATGCTTTTCAGTATAAGTTTAGTTTAAAACCTATATTTTCCATTGCCGGCGTAAGAAAAGATTCTCCCGCTTATAAAGCAGGCCTGCAAAAAGATGACAGAATCCTAACCATTAATGGAGAACGGACCTCGGATATGACTCTGGAAAAAATAGTAGAGCTTATGAAATCCAATGAAGGCAGAAATATTAATATGGTCATTCAAAGAAAAAATCAAAAACTTACATTGAGTTTCGCTTTGGAAGATCCCATTCCCTATCAAGAATAATAATATGAATACTGAAGAAAGCACCTTAGACAGGATCAGAACCAGACCCAGATTTAAAATGTTTACGCATCTTACCAAAGAAGAATATGCAGAAAATCTGAAGCAATATATGGAAGCACATAAAGATGAGTTTTCAGGCAATATTAATAAAGAAGTTGCTACCATCCGGGTAAAAACAGAATATGATAATTACTGGAAACCCTGCCTTGCTTTACGCATTGAAGCGGAAGATGAGCATACAGCCATACGCGGTGTATTTGGCCCAAGCTCTGCAGTATGGACGTTTTTCATGTTCCTGTATTTTTCCTTTTCTATACTTTGGATGACTTTCTTCACCATGTATTATGTAGAAAAACAAATAAAAAGCGCCGAATACCCCTGGGCACTGAGCGCTTCTTTTGTGATGTTATTCTTGATTCTTCTTACATATATTGCAGCCAGATTCGGGCAGCATAAAGGAAAAGAAGAAATGCTTAAGCTGAGAAGATTTGCTGAAGAATCTACACTGCAGTTTGAAAAGAAAATCAATTAGACTGCGGTTCTACAGGTCTTTCGTTCTGAATTGGGGTAGCAGCAGCTTTAGCTGCTTTAATGGAATCTACAACTTTCTCCCTGTTGCTTTGTTCTTTAAGCATTTTCGGAACCTCCGGTTCAAGCAGCCTGGTTAATTCTTCAACAGAAATATTATTGGCGTTAGGATCGTCGAGAAGTTTTCTCCATGGTTTTCTTCCGCCCCATTTATAATCCCCGAATACCATTACCGCTGTACCTCTGGCTTTTGTAGTAGCACCACCGGGATTCAGAATCCAAGTATCTGCATAAGAATACAGCCATTTGGCATCTTTTCTCAGCAATCGTAAACATGAGTGTGAAGCAGGATATCCCGGAAGCGTATATTCATGCCACCCGATTCCACCTAAATTATGAATATTAAAATTATAAGGAAGTTTCCACTCACTGCTCACTGTAGAAATAGCCAGTTCCTTTTTCCAGTTGGCAAAAGTAAGTCCTCTCGTTGTCTGAGCTGTTTTTTTACCCATACTTGTAGGCCCCCATTTCACAAGGCTTCCGTTGGAATATACTCCAAAAGCCTGTATAGGGTAGGAAAAGATGACAAACTTCTTCACTCCGCTCAATATGTCCAGCTGCATCGGAAAAGGTGAATAGGCCATTAGCGTTGTATCTATTTTGGCCGGAACTACCAGGGTGTCAGCATTCCATTTGCTTTTGGAATCCAGTCTGTTTAATGCTAAAATAGCGGTACGTTCTGCTACACTATATTTTTTACTGTATTCTGCATAGATGGAATCCCGCATCTTCTTGTCTTTGGGAAGAACAAAAGCATTATAAAAACCATTTTCCTGCATGACAGGCGGAACAGATTCTTTCTTTACCACAGGAACAGAATCTTTTTTTATAGAATCCGTTTCTGCCTCCTGAACTTCAGAAGAAGAAACTGTATCTTTAAAAGTATCACCTATCTTCTCTATTTCCTTTTTACAGGAAACTAGGAAAATACTACATAAACAAGCATAAAGAAAGGATTTTTTCACAGATATGTTTTTCATAAATAAAATCGGCCATTTAGTTTGGCTACCCAGTACAAATATCAGACCTAAAATTGAATCGTAAAAGACATTATTAAAAATACCGTAAAAAAACGGAGGTAATATCCCTATAAATGAGGAGTTATAGTTAATGAATTTCTTATTATTACTTATTTTAAAGGAATTTTCACATTTTACTGAAACCTCCTCAATTACAAATCTCACCATCTATAAAAGGACCATCAGCAACAACATCAAAACTGAACTTTACGAACATTTTTAGTACTGGATTTTCAAACTGAGATCCGCATTATCAGTCATCGTCACTTCTGAAAAATTCTTGTGCCAAATCACTGCTACACCAGCCCTTCCAATTGCCGTAAAATAGGAATAAGAGATTTTCCTTTTTCTGTAAGATGGTATTCTATATGTAAAGGCTTTTGTTTTATAATGATCCTTTCCAATAAGTCCATTTCTTCCAGTTCCCTCAGAGCAGTTGTTAATGTCTGCTTATTAGATCCTTCAATATCGCGGAGTAAGCTGCTGAAACGTAAAGTGGATTGAGATGCAAGAAGAAAAATTTCCAGTTTTAATTTACCCGAAAGTGCTTTTAACAGCTTCTGTACAGGACATATTTCCGGCCCGTCAGCCGGGCTGTTATTAGTCAGATTTTTTTGACTCATTGTGTGTTTTTTTTAATATCGTAACTTTGCAAACATAGTGGTTAATAAGTAAATTAATATCATATTCACCACACATTTAACAAAAAACATTACAAAAAGCACAAAGATTTTAGTAGAAATTTCTCATTAAAAAACTCATGTTTTTATGATATTTCACTCAATTTTAATCTAATTGCAAGGTTGAATAAAATATAATTTATTATCACTTATATTTTATAAAATCAAAAAAAAACTAAAAACCTAAAACACAAATATGAAAAATGAGATTTTTATCTTCAAATTAGGCTATACTATATATTATTCCACCAGCCTTTTTTTATTTGCAGCACAGCACAAGCCCGAAAACCTGTACTATTTATATCGGAAAGCTTTCAGATAGAAAAGCAATTCCGGCTATTTATCATGGCTGTAACAGAAATAACGATTGTAGTGAACAGTCGGTTTCAGAAATCTGCTAAAGCCTGAAATATCGGATTCTTGTGCAGCGGTTGCAGTACCCAAAGTGCATCTGTCTTTTGTATTCTATTCATTTCTGATAAGTTATAAAAATTGAATAAAAGTTATTCAAAAATAGAATTTAATCATCTAAAAAAACATGCGTATGAGAAAAAAATCAATTTTAACCATCTGGGCTGTATGCTGCTCAGTTGCATCCGTGTACGCCTCCTCAAGAGGTGACACATACCGGCGGTCCTCTGATGACGGTTTTATATTGGAAAGTCGTCTTCCAGTAACCACTCTCACTTATGATCTGGGTCCCGTAATGTCTATTTCACAAAACCTCAATGAAAAAGGAGCGGTTGTGATGAGCGGGCAGATCAACAAACCTGTTACCACCAGCGATGTTCTGATTTCCGTTAAATATCAGAATGCCTTGGGAGAATGGGTTACTGCGTGGTGCAAAACATTATATGCCAGTAATCTGTATAATGAAAATCTTAATGCTACCTTTGAATTACCAGCTTCTGCAAGCAGCAGCACATATAATTTAAAAGTTGTGCTGAGTTCAGAAACAGATAACTTCTCCGGAATCACATGGAATAAAGCGGTGAGCCATTACAAATTCGGAGATTATGCTGCGGCCACGTGTGAACTGGATGAAAATGAATACACGATACTTTTCACTCCGAAAAAAAGTGGTACAGTATTATTTAATCCTAACGGAAGTGTTTCCGGTGTGAAAGACAGGGTAAAATCACAGCATCTGACAAAGAAATTGGATGATATCGTATTATCTGTTAATGCTAACGGTACGCTCGATACCACTAACCCCAACGCGCCTGTCATCAATATTGAAAACCCTAATAATCTCAGTACCATTGCCAGCTCGCAGAAATACATCTATCAAGGCAGTGACACAAGCCCTTTTGAGTTTTCTTACCATGATCCTGTTTACGTGTTTGCCGGTAAATTTTCAAGTTCCGGCTTCTTTATCAACTTCAGTAACTGGTTTTTACCTCCTGAGGAGGGCGGAGAAGCCTGGGGCAGAGGGTACCTGGATTTTACAAACCCTAATGCTTTAGTGAACAGGTATTACAACCTTTATAATTACATCAACGAGAAACTGACCGACATTATTTCGGATCAGGAGCCTGTAGTTATTGTTGTTAGCAAAATAACAGGTTTCAGGGTCTACAAATCTACCGGACAGTATATCACCGTCAATGCATTAAGCAATTATAATACAGTGAATGATTTCGGTTACCCTCCATTATATGATAAACAGAGAGGCCCCGGATCTGAAAATTTCTTTCTGAGCAATACTCCTAAAGCTTCTTTATATGGTATCGGAGCGATCAGAAACAGAAAAGTATTATCTAACTGGAACGGGCCCATGAGACCGCTTTCGGAGGTAGAGGCGGAAATCAAAAAGTTTATCAAATATGTAGGAGTTTTTGGAAACTCAACAGCATATGATTCTGCAGACTGTTCCAATAACTGTTTTACCATTAATGCAGGAGCACAGCCGGATAATACAATATCTGACTGGACAAAAGCTCCTAACAGCTATATTTTCACAGGGAAAGATAACAGTGGGAATAATGCAGACGGATTGTACATTCCTGTAAAAAAAGCCTACGAAATGTGGAGGAACGGAAATTACATGAAAGGAACTGATGTACCTTCCGGAGTAATTACGGCTGATGTATTGTGGGAAGACACAATGGGACTGATAAAATCTAAGGAAAATTATGCTCTTGATATCATCGGCTCCGGAGAAACTGCCAAAATAAAAGTTCCTGTCAACAAAGTAAAAAAGGGAAATGCAGTAGTAGCTTTTAAAGTAGATGGACAGATTTTCTGGTCCTGGCACGTTTGGGTAACAGACGATCCTACCAATGGCTCCACCTATAAAAGTTACGATGATGTAAAAAGACAATTAAGCAACGGTACTGTAGAAACCATTCCTAATTCTGAATGGGGATGGATGGACAGAAACCTTGGTGCGCTCGGAAATTCTCTTAATGGAGAAGGATGGCACAGAAACGGCGGTCTTTTATACCAATGGGGAAGAAAAGATCCTTTTCCATCTTTAACGTATAGTGATGCTACTTTTTATCAGGTGACAGGAAGTATAGGAAAAGTGATCTATGATGATGCTGTTCCAAGACTGAAATTTACCAATAGTCCTTTCAATGATTATAAAAACTTTAATGACCTGAGATTGTTTGTCAATAAATCAACGGCAAATATTACGGATAACATCAGAGCATCGGTTAAAAATCCATTAAGCCTGATGTATGTGAACGATGACGGTACTACTACTCCATCTACTTATGGCACTGTGAGCGGTGTTCCATACTATTATAACTGGTTTGGGCAGGTCCCTGGTTTGCAGACCAGTGAGCTGAGTAAAGTTAATTTATGGTCGGATAACTCGCAGGGAGTGCAGGCAACAGATATTTCTATTCCGCAGCCCTACAGGGATAAGTCTTCTTATGACCCTTGTCCGAATGGATGGAGATTACCTTCCTTATTGGTAGCATCATCCACAAAAAATATGAGAATGGATTTTACTCCTTTTGGAGCGAAAGTAAACAGCCCGTTATCTGCACTGAATGGTGCTCAGTCCAATATTCCGCCGGGATTGTCGAACTTAAAACCCTATCTGGCTGGGATAAAAGTATATCCGCAATATGGGTTTGACATGACCAATGTAGGGGGTAATAATATCGGAATATTCCCCGGAACAGGATGGATTGGAAGAGGAGCAGCCGGTGACGGAAGATACCACACCAAAGCCACCTTTACAGATCAGCTTGAAACCTATTTATGGACATCTACCATGACAAATTTCGGTGGTTATTCATCAATAGCAAGCGCATTACGATTAATCCCGTCTTCTGACCAGATTGTGAATAATTACAGACCGGATGCAGCCAACTATCCTACTGTATACGGCTTATACAATTATAAACCTGCCGAAGATTATCCAACCAATAATGCACAGGCATGCAGATGTATTAAAGATCCGTTATTTGTAAAAAATAACTATAACTTTGAAACCGCTTTCTTCAGTGAAACTGAAACCTATAAAACAGGATTAGACAATCCTAATACATATATGGCCACAAAATCTACTGCAGATCAGATTATTTCGGTCCCGGTAAGCAAAGCCTTCTCTGTACAAAGCAATTATTTGGGAAATACTCAGATCCTGAATACCACAAGCTTTAATGATTTAAAAGCCAATGTACTTTGGACGGATAATCCTGCTTTGGTAACACAATTAGCCATAGATAATACTTCCTCCAAAGATGCCAATATTAACGTAAAGGTAAACGCGAACCAATCAGGAAACGCTGTTGTTACATTACATAATGGATCAATCAGCAATCCTGTATACTGGAGCTGGCATATCTGGGTAACCAATAATGCCGTAAGCTCTTTTACACATGTAAATGATACCCCGGTTACCACAGATAACTACGTAAATTACACCCAGTATGGAACGATCATGAAAACAGCTGTCATGGATAGAAACTTAGGAGCTGTTGAAGCAATGCCGGGTACTTATAACCCAACTGTTGCAGCACAGGTAAGCCAGCTGAACAGCTCGCAGGGATTACACTACCAGTGGGGAAGAAAAGATCCACTGCCTGTTTTTAATAATATCAACGGATCCAAATACAATATATTTCTTGGTACAACGAATAGCAGCGGTGCCGTAACGTATGCTACCTTTACGGAAGCCAATTATAACTCGAGCAGCATCGTTAATTACAACACCTATAAAAGCAGCATTAACGCAGCAGACAAAATAGATGTAAGAATAGAAAAGATTCTGGGATATTCCGTTGCCAATCCATTAAAGCTCATGATGCCGGTAACTGCATACCCCTATCGCGGAGACAATACACCACACTATACACTGGCTTCAGACTGGCTGTTTGATACCCAATATCAGGGATTATACGATGAAAGATGGGGCTTAGGAGGTAAAAAATCTGTATTTGATCCTTGCCCGAATGGATGGAGAATTCCGGAAGTTCTTGGTAAAGGCACAAACAAAACCTCACCATGGAGCCTTAAAGGCAACCCTGAAACACTCCGAGCCATTGACGGTACAGAAGCAGGGTATTACGGAGCTCCTATCTATAGTGTGACGGCACCTAGTTTCTGGGGCAAAACCGTAGGATATTCATTCACAAACAGTTTGTATAACATAGGAAATTATCCAAAAGCCGTTAGCAGGGGAAGCAGAAGCGTAATGTATGCGGGAGCCATCAATACCACTGTTAGTCCATCGGGAGGAGTATGGTACGCCAATCTGAATGGTGAAATGACGGGAAGAGCTTCTTATATGTATTTTGATATTTACAGCAGAAATAATGTGAAAAATGTTGATATAGATCCTTTCGCTTCTCTAAGCTGCAGATGTGTAAAACAGGAAGATAACGGAACACCGAGAGGTCCGCTTCCAGGAATTCCTGTAACGCCAAACTCAGGAGCTCAGGCCAGAACAGCGTTAAACAAAACTGTTATTGAAGAAAAGGTAAAAGATGACAAGGTAATTCTTTATCCTAATCCGGTAAAAGACATCCTGTATATTGACGCAAAAGATGACAAGGATTATTATTATCAGATTTATAATATGTCCGGGCAGCTGATGAAAGAAGGTAAATTTACCAATAAGCAGACAGATGTTACTTCACTATTAACCGGAGCTTATCTGGTAAGAATTAACAATTCTGAAACGATTGTAAAAATTATTAAAAGATAATTACAATACCACTGCTGAAAAGCAATGATGGCCGGAATTTCTTCCGGCCATTTTTATTTTAAAAAGGCTATAAACTCTTAGAGCTTACGCTTGAAATTTGAGGTATTTATTAAATATATTAAAAAAAAGCTGAAAACTCTTTTTCTTAAATCATTTCTCGCAGTTTTATCAAAATTATTATTAGTCAGTTATTTTTGACTACTTGTGCATATATTTCAATACATTAATTTTGCAAACACAATAAATATAAAACATTAAAACCAAATAAACATACCAATTTAACAACATAAGATGTAAAAAAAATAAAAAACCCAATAAAAAAATACAATTAACGCAATGTAGTTCTGTAATATTTTCACTCTAACTGCAGGTTTAAATAATTGTAATATTTGATTATCTATTTTTTATAAAAACTAATAATTAAAAAACACAAATTCAAAAAAAATTATGCCTAATCTCAATCATAACCACAATACCCTTTTATCACATTACCTTATACTTTGCTACTTCATTGCAGCAACATCATAAAAAGGAACAATTGTAATAAGCAGTCGATTTCAAAAATCTGTTACTTCAATATTATCTGATTTTCCTTACGTTTTATTTACAAAATGTGAATCTTATTAATTCCACTCTCCTATTACCCTGATTATAAAACATAAAATTTGAATAATAGTAATTCAACTAAATAAACCCTAAAAAACATGTGTATGAGAAAAACATTAATCCCATCAATTTGGGCTGTATTATGCCCAGGTGCAATCGTCAACGCTTCCGCACGAGGCGACACAAATCTACCACACCATATAGTTATCAAACAATTATTAAAACAAAAGAAAATTAATTAATGAAGAAAAAACTACTAAAGATTTTTATCTTTTTATTTTTTACGTCATGGTTTACAGCCTTTGCACAAAGCAATATCTGTTTCAACCGCTTACATAGTGGTTTTGCAGAAATCATGATCCCCGTAAATGAATGGCAAGGAAATTCTGTAATATTAACGGCTTATAGAACTACAGGAGCTTTTGCATTATCTCCTGTTACATTAAATACAACAGATCTGCCAAAAGTTACAGCCGCCAACGGAACACAATATTATTATATTAAACGTACCTCTGGATATCCCACAGAAGATCTTGTTTTTGAAGTAAGTAGTCCATTAGATTCCACTGTATCCCATGCTTTACCAGCTTTACCACAAAGCCAATGGAATACAGCAGGAACAGCTGATGCCTGTGGAGTAGCTAAAGCTGACGCCTGTTTCACTCGTCTGCATAATGGTTTCGCCGAAATTATGATTCCCATTAGTCAATGGAATGGAAATACTGTAATAGTTACAGCTTATAGAACTACAGGAGGATTTGCATTATCTCCTGTTACATTAAATACAGCAGACCTGCCAAAGGTTATCGCTGCCAACGGAACACAATATTATTATATTAAACGTACTTCCGGATATCCCACAGAAGATCTTGTTTTTGAAGTAAGCAGCCCATCAGATGCCGCCGTATCCTACACCCTGCCGGCTCTGCCACAAAATCAATGGAATACAGCAGGAACAGCTGATGCATGTGGAGTTTCTAAGGCTGATGCATGTTTCAATCGTCTGCATAATGGTTTTGCTGAAATTTTAATCCCTGTAAATCAATGGCATGGAAACACTGTAATAATTACAGCTTATAGAATTACCGGAGAATTTGCATTATCTCCAGTTACATTAAATACAGCAGATCTGCCAAAAGTTACAGCTTCCAACGGAACACAGTATTATTATATTAAACGTACTTCAGGATATGCCGCAGAAGATCTTACTTTTGAGGCTAGTAGCCCATTGGATGCTGCAGTATCTTATACCTTACCGGTTTTACCACAAAGTGAATGGAATGATTTTACACTTCAAAATGCCTGTATAAATAAAGCCAGCGGAGTATGTATAAACCGCAACGGACTTAGCTATACCATATACATTCCTAAAAATAACTGGAATGGAACCGATGCTCAGATTAAATTATACCTTACAAATGGTACGTTATTATATAACCAGGCCTTCACTAATCCTGCAACTGAAATTTACAATGGCATGTTATGCTATAAAATACAGGTAAACTACAATGCATATACCAATGAAAATATTATTGTTGAAGCCTCCAGCTTAAGTAACGGAGCATTACATATGCTACTAAGCCCTATACAAACGTTATGTAATGGCAATGCCTGTACAAATGTAACAACCCCGACATTTATACAAATACCAGCTATTTATCCAGATGGAACATTTAATTTGCCAACTACCTCAAATGAAGGAATTACCGGCACATGGTCACCGGCTCCAAATAATCAGGCAACTACAACTTATACATTTACTCCGGATATAGGACAATGTGCAGAAAGTACAACACTAACAGTAGAAGTTAAAGCCCTTGAATGGGCCAAAGCTCCCAACAGTTATATCTTCACAGGTAAAGACAAAGAAGGCAATGATGTAGATGGATTATATATTCCTGTGAAAAAAGCCTACGAAATGTGGCGAAACGGAAATTACATGAAAGGATCCGAAATACCTTCCGGAACAGTAACCGCTGATGTATTATGGGAAGACAATATGGGACTGATAAAATCTAAAGAAAATTATACTTTGGATATTATAGGCTCAGGTGAAGATGCAAAAATAAAAGTACCCGTAAACAAAGTTAAAGAAGGAAATGCAGTTGTTGCTTATAAAGTAAATGGGGAAATTTTCTGGTCATGGCACGTTTGGGTAACAGATGATCCTACCAACGGTTCTACTTATAAAAGCTATGATGATGTAAAAAGACAGCTAAGCGATGGTACTGTTGAAAATATTCCTAATGCTGAGTGGGGATGGATGGACAGAAACCTTGGTGCATTGGGGAATTCTCTTAATGGAGACGGATGGAATAAAAACGGTGGACTTATGTACCAGTGGGGTAGAAAAGATCCTTTTCCACCATTAACCAATACTGATGCTAGTTTTTATCAGATAACCGGAAGCTTAGGAAAGATTGTTCATGATGATGCAATATCTAGATTACAATTTAGCAATAGCCCTTTTAATGATTATAAAAACTTTAGTGCTTTAATACTATTTATCAATAAATCAACAGCAAACATAACAGACAATATTAGAACGTCTGTAAAAAAGCCTTTAAGCTTAATATATGTCAGCGATGACGGAACAAGTAATCTATCTATATACGGAACAGATAGTAATGTTCCATACTACTATAACTGGTTTGGCCAGGTACCCGGATTGCAAACTAAAGAGTTAAGTAAAGTTAACCTATGGTCGGATAACTCCCAAGGAGTACTGGCAACAACAGATATTTCAACTCCCCAGCCATATAGAAATAAATCTTCTTATGATCCTTGCCCTAATGGATGGAGACTACCTTCAGCATTAGTGGCCTCATCAACCAAAAATGTAAGAATGGATTTTACTCCATTTGGTCCCAAAATAAATAAATCTTTAAATGATTTAAATGGAGTTCAATCCAATATTCCGCCAGGATTATCAAATTTAAAACCTTATCTGGCCGGCATAAAAGTATATCCCCAGTACGGTTTTGATATGACCAATGTAGGAGGTAACAATATCGGAATATTCCCAGGAACAGGATGGATTGGAAGAGGATCTGATGACAGATATCATCCTAAAGCGGCATATACAGACCAACTTGAAACTTATCTTTGGACATCAACAATGACCAGCTTTGCTGGATATTCGTCAATAGCAAGTGCATTAAGATTAATTCCGTCTTCTGATCAGGTAATAAATAATTATAAACCGGATCCTACAAATTATCCGAATGTTTATGGCTGGTACAGTTATAAACCATCTGATGACTATCCAACCAATAATGCTCATGCCTGCAGATGTATTAAAGATCCGTTATTTGTAAAAAATAACTACAACTTTGAAACTACTTTCTTCAGCGAAACTGAAACCTATAAAACAGGATTAGATAATCCTAATACTTATATGGTTACAAAATCAGCCGCAGATCAGATAGTTCCAATACCTGTCAGTAAAGCTTTCTCTGTACAGAGTAACTATTTAGGAAATACTCAAATTCTGAATACAACAAGCTTCAATGATTTAAAAGCCAATGTACTTTGGACAGATAACCCTGCTTTGGTAACACAATTAACTATAGATAATCCATCTTCCAAAGATGCAAACATCAATGTAAAAGTAAATGCCAACCAATCCGGTAATGCTGTTGTTACTTTGCATAATGGTTCAATAAGCAATCCTGTATACTGGAGCTGGCATATCTGGGTAAGCAATACATCCGTAAATTCTTTTACCTATGTAAATGACACTCCTATTGCCACCGATAATTACGTCAATTATACTCAATATGGAAATATTCTGAAAACAACAATTATGGACCGCAACTTAGGAGCTATTGAGGCAATGGCAAATTATTATAGCCCAGATGTTCCCGAACAGGTAACAAGGCTTAACAACTCACAGGGATTAAATTACCAGTGGGGCAGAAAAGACCCATTACCTATATTTAACAATATAAGCGGTTCTAAATATAACATTTTCCTGGGTACTACTAATAATGGGGTTGTAACATATACTAACTTTACAGAAGCAAACTATAACTCAAGCAATATAGTGAATTATGACACCTATAAAAGCAGTATTAATGCGGCCGATAAGATAGATGTGAGAATAGAAAAAATTCTGGGATATTCTGTGGCAAACCCATTAAAGTTTATGATGCCAACTGTTATGTATCCAAAACGTGGAACTGATTCAAAAGGAAATGATATAAATTATTATAACCTTGCATCAGATTGGTTGTTTGATACTCAATATCATAATTTATATGATGAAAGATGGGGAGTAGGTAATAAAAAATCCGTATTTGATCCTTGCCCGAATGGATGGAGAATTCCTGAAATTCTTGGTAATGGTACCAATAAAACCACTCCATGGAGCCTTAAGAGCAATCCTGAAGAATTATCAGGTACCGGTAATTCTGAAGCAGGTTACTATGGAGGCAATATTAGCAGTTGGAGACCTGGAGATACAACATATTCCGGCAAAATAGTAGGATATATTTTCAGTAATAGTGTGTATAATGTAGGCAATTATCCTAAAAGCCCCAGCAGAGGCAGTAGAAGCGTAAAGTTTCCCCCATATCCTACACTAAATGCCAATTTTAGCCTAACGGCTGGAGGAAATTGGTATGCCAATTTAAATGGTGAAATGACAGGAAGAGGAACCTATATGTATTTTGATGATAAATTTAGGATTAATGTAAAAAATGTAGACGTAGACCCTTATGCAGCTCTCAACTGCAGATGCGTGAAACAGGAAGATAACGGTACTCCGAGAGGTCCGCTGCCAGGAATTCCTGTAACGCCAAACTCAGGAGCTCAGGCCAAAACAGCGTTAAACAAAACTGTTATTGAAGAAAAGGTAAAAGATGACAAGGTAGTTCTTTACCCTAATCCGGTAAAAGACATCCTGTATATTGATGCAAAAGATGACAAGGATTATTATTATCAAATCTATAATATGTCCGGACTGTTGATGAAAGAAGGTAAATTTACCAATAAACAAACAGATGTTACTTCACTATTAACCGGAGCTTATCTGGTAAGAATTAACAATTCTGAAACGATTGTAAAAATTATTAAAAAATAATTACAATACCGCTGCTGAAAAGCAATGATGGCCGGAATTTCTTCCGGCCATTTTTATTTTAAATCATTTTAATGTTATATCACTGATAGAAACAGATAGATTTACACACGCTTAGAAAGAATCAATCTCATTGATTCTTTCTTTGCTTTCTTAATAATTTAACAGCAGAAACTAAGACCTTTGTGTTAAATTGAAATAGCTATATTTAAACATTTGATGCTTCCTATTTTGCATCTAAGCTTTATCAAAAGTCTATAAACAAAAAAAGTCTTCTATTTCTAGAAGACTTTTTGCGATCCGGACGGGACTCGAACCCGCGACCTCCGCCGTGACAGGGCGGCATTCTAACCAGCTGAACTACCGGATCAATTTTTTTAAAGAAATTGAGAAAACTTCTGCGATCCGGACGGGACTCGAACCCGCGACCTCCGCCGTGACAGGGCGGCATTCTAACCAGCTGAACTACCGGATCAATTTTTTTAAAAGAAATTGAGAAAACTTCTGCGATCCGGACGGGACTCGAACCCGCGACCTCCGCCGTGACAGGGCGGCATTCTAACCAGCTGAACTACCGGATCAATTTTTTTAAAAGAAATTGAGAAAACTTCTGCGATCCGGACGGGACTCGAACCCGCGACCTCCGCCGTGACAGGGCGGCATTCTAACCAGCTGAACTACCGGATCAATTTTTTAAAAGAAATTGAGAAAACTTCTGCGATCCGGACGGGACTCGAACCCGCGACCTCCGCCGTGACAGGGCGGCATTCTAACCAACTGAACTACCGGATCAAATTATTAAAGAACTTCGTTTCTTTTTCGTGGTTGCAAAATTACACCTTTTTTCCTTACCTGCAAATTATTTTCAAAAAAAATGCCTCCCAATCATGGAAGGCATTCATTACCAAAGTTGTTTTTTTATAAGTGAGCGCTTAATTTTTCAGCAATAACTTCTTTTGGAGCTACCCCTACTAATTTATCCACTACTTCCCCGTTCTTAAAAATAAGAACTGTAGGAATATTTCTGATACCATACTGCATAGAGATCTCCTGGTTGTTGTCTACATCTACCTTTCCTACTACTGCTTTACCTTCAAAATCTGATGCTACTTCTTCGATGATTGGTCCTAACGTTCTGCAAGGTCCGCACCATACTGCCCAGAAGTCTACTAATACCGGTTTATCTGATTTCAAAACCGTATCCTGAAATGAGCTGTCTGTAATTTCTAAAGCCATTTTGTTTCTTTTATTTTAATTAATATTATTTTCTTTTAATCCTTTATCGGATGTTCAAAATTACGATTTTTAAAGCATAAGACTATCTATGCTCAACATTAGTTTTTTCTATAGTGTAATCACTTGAAATTTCTTTCAAAGCATTCACTAATGAATCAATCTCTGCTTTTGTTGTCATATGACTGAATGAGATACGTAATGGCGTACAGTGATCCATATCATCTTCGGAAAGCACCATCATCATCACCATGGAAGGTTTTGAAGCTCCTGAAGAGCATGCGCTCCCCTGCGAGATGGCAATTCCTTTCATATCCAGCTGAAGTCCTATCAATGGGTTTTTGTAAGGTAATAGGGCGCTTAAAACAGTATATAAACTGCTATCCTGCTCAGCACTTCTTCCGTTGAATTTAATTCCTTCAATTTCAGCTGACAGTCTTTCGATCGCGTAATTTTTAATATCCTGCATATGGTTTGTGTATTCATCCATATGATTCAGAGAAAGTTCTAATGCTTTACCTAATCCTACGATACCACACACATTTTCGGTTCCGGCTCTGAGGCTTCTTTCCTGAGGACCTCCGGTGATAATTCCTTTTAAGCCTGTTGCCTTTCTGATAAACGCAAATCCGGCTCCTTTAGGCCCATGAAACTTGTGGGCACTGCATGAGGCAAAGTCTACAGGGATATCAGAGAAATCAAGGTTCATATGCGCCATGGTCTGTACAGTATCCGAGTGGAAAAGCGCATTGTGCTCTTTGCATAGCTGGGCAACTTTTTTAAGATCAATAATATTTCCGATCTCGTTGTTGGCATGCATTAAGCTTACCAGTGTTTTTTTATCTGAAGCTTTAAGGAACTCTTCCAGTTTTGTAAGATCAATATCTCCTTTTTCATTCGGGCGGATATAGTTTACTTCCACTCCTTTTCTGCTTTTCATATCCAGAATACTTTCAGAAACACATTTATGTTCCAGAGGAGAGCTGATGATTCTTTCTACTCCAAGATGTTCTACCGAGGATTTGATGATCATATTGTTGGATTCTGTTCCGCAGGAAGTGAAAATGATTTCAGCGGGAGTTACATGAAGATAGTCTGCAACCTGTCTTCTTACATTTTCAATAAGGATTTTTGCTTCCTGGCCAAAGCTGTGCGTTGAAGACGGGTTTCCGAAATTCATCTTCATGGTACCCACCATTGCATCTATTACTTCTTCTGCAAGCGGAGTGGTTGCGGCATTATCTAAATATACTTTATCCATTATTATTTTGAATATTTTAATTCTACAGAGGTAAACTGGTAACTGGCGGGAACAGTGAAAATAATCCAGGGGTTAGACATCACCTGAATTTCCATTCCACCGGATGGTTCTCCGGCAGGAACTTCTACATAAAGAATCTGATTCTTTACAGATGCATTTTTGATTTCATCAATTTTATGACTTCCGGATCTGAAAGTTCCCAAATTATATAAAACGACTTTTTTATTTTTCGGAAATGAAGGATATTTGATGTAAGATTCTTTATCAAGGTCTACCACACCAAAACTTCCTCTGATTCTATTTCGAAAATCTTTTTCGTCTTTAATGATTGTAAAGCCGGGCGTCTCTGCTCCTCCCTGAGATTCAGAGACAAGAAGTTCAGCGTTTTCCTGCACAGCAGAAGACTTCTGGGATGAAGTGCTTGCACAGCTCATGAAGATTACCGCACATGCAATTAACAGGCTTTTCATTTTTTACAATTTTATCTCCCAAAATTAGTGAAAAAATTGATAATGTCCTTCATTTGCCCATTTCAACATTGGCCGATCTCCTGAAGTATCGCCAAAAGCAATAATTTTATCGTATTTGGAATCGTGGATTTCTTCTTGAATCCTTATTAATTTTTCTTTTCCGTTGCAGTTTTTTCCTACGAAGTTTCCTGTGAAAACTCCGTTCTTAAACTCGGCCCGCGTAGAAACAAGCTCCATTTTAAGTGCCTGAGCAAATGGCTTTACCCATATATCCAGGGAAGCGGTAACCAATAAACTTTGTGTATTGTTATGATCTATATTATTAATAAAGTCGAGTGCATTTTCGCGCACAATTTTAGGATAATGCTGTTCAAAAAACTGTTTAGACTTCTGTTCTATTTTTTCCTGGCTCTGTCCTTTCAAAATAGAGCCGATAAAACTTTTTTTCACCTTTTCGGTTTCTGCGAGCTTCAGCTTGAGCAGAATAAATAGCGGAACATGTCTCAAAAATTGTATACGGTATTTTGTAGAATCGTAGAATTTGAGATACATAAACATAGTATCCTTATACGTCAGGGTTCCGTCAAAATCAAAACAATACAATTTTTTCATTTTTTTAAAGCTTTAATTTTTTAAATATAAATTCAGGGATATTCCTGATAATCATCATGATAATACTCCAAACCGGCAAAACATATGCCACATTTTTCTCCTTTTTAAAGGCTTTGTAAATACATGCTGCAGCCTGTTTCGGAGTAGCGGTTAACTTCGGATTTAAAGGCAGTCCTTCGGTCATTTTGGTTGCCATAAACCCTGGTTTTACCGTAAGAATATGTACTTTTTTATCAAAAAGATAGTTTCTCAAACCGCTCAGATAGGCTGTGAAAGCAGCTTTTGCACTTCCATAGATAAAGTTACTCTGTCTTCCTCTGTCTCCTGCTACTGATGAAAGCCCGATAATTGTTCCTGACCTTCTGCTTTCAAATTTATGAGCAAAATAATTCATCACAGGAACCAGCTTTGAATAATTAATACTTATAATACGTTCCGTATTTTTATTGTCATATAATCCTTCCTCGGTTCCTTCTCCTAAATATCCTACGGCACAAAATAATACATTTGAATTGATATTTTCAAATCTGTTGTAATCAATTTCTTTAGTCAGATCCAGTTCAATCACTTCTGCCTGCTGCAGAAACTTTACATCAATATGTCTTGCAAACCGTTCTGTAGTTTCTTTGTTTGAGGTAAAAAGGTAAATTTTTTCAAATTTTTCTCCTTCCTGAAGTGCCTTTTCCACAAAAGCCTGTGCCACTTCAGATGTGCTTCCCAGAACTATCATTATGAATTATTATTTATGATTCTTTTGTGCTGTAAAGACACAAATTTAGGATTTTGAATATTTTTAAGGTAATTGGTAAGCGATGATCTGCTCATGCTGTCTTTGGTAAGATAAATTCTTCCTCCGAATTCCTGAACGATGGCATCAAGCTGATCTACCAGACTTTTAAGTTTGGAATTCACCTTAAAATCCAGCGCAAGCGTATAGCCTTCCACCGGGAAAGAGTTGTAAGCAGCCGTATTGTTCTTTCCAAAAAGTTTAAGAACAGCCAGAAAAGATCCGTTTCCGCTGTTTGCAATCGTTTCAAGGATTCTTTTCATCCCTTCTTTTCCTGTTTCCTTAGGAATTACCATCTGATACTGTATAAATCCTGATTTTCCGTAGATTTTATTCCAGTCATTAATCGCATCCAAAGGATAGAAAAACGTTTCGTAGTCGATAAAGTTTTTCACCTCTTTTTTGGATTGCTTTTTATAATACAGCCAGTTGAATATTTTAACTGTCAGTGCATTCAATACAAATCCGGGAAAATAAAACGGAACTGTAGGAGAGAACTTTTTTTTCAGTCTTAGAGGAGTTTTTGCAAAATTCTGTGGCAGCTCGTGCTGAAAAGCATGTTCTCCTCTCATCAGGATACTTCTTCCGATGTTATTTCCTTTCTGAAGACAGTCAATCCATGCAACGGTATAGGTCCAGCTTTCACTTTCGTCAAAGAGTTTAAAAATTTCATCCAGATTTTCTGCTTTAATGCTTTCCTGACGGATGTATGCGGATTCTATATTTTTAAGCTTAAATTTTGCCGTAAGAATGATTCCTGTAAGTCCCATTCCACCAATAGTAGCCCAGAATTTTTCAGCATTTTCTTCTCTGGAACAGGTAATAATTTCTCCGTTTTCCGTCATCAGCTTAAATTCGATGACATATTCGGAAAAGCATCCTTCTGCATGATGGTTTTTACCGTGTACATCGGAAGCTATAGCGCCTCCTATGGATACAAATTTTGTCCCTGGAGTAACATACAGGAAATATCCCTGCGGAACTGAAATTTCCAGCACTTCAGAAAGAAGCACTCCGGCTTCGCATTCCATTACTCCGTTTAAGCGGTCAAAATTGATGAATTTATTTAATTTTTTTGTCGAAAATATAGATTCTCCCAATGAAGCATCTCCATAGCATCTTCCGTTTCCCCTTGCGATTACTTCATTATGATTGAGTACAAATTCTTTTATTTTTTTGAAATTGTCCTCAGATCTCATTTCTTTCTCCACTACCGGGAAATTACCCCAGTTTGTAACTTTCTGTGTGAAATTAGGTTTCATTTCTTAAAATAAATTTGAATTAAAAATGCAACTACCCAAAGTAAAAGGGTCACCTGAATATAGCGGTCTCTGTAAACAATCTTAGTAGGAGATTCCGTTCTGTTGTACACCAATGTCTGCTGAAGATATCTCAATAAGGCAAAAACTACAAAAATAACGGTGTAAAATACTCTTGCGTGGAATCTTTCCTGAACTTCCGGTGAAAGGGTAAACATGAGATAACAGATTATAGCCAGTGTGATGGAGATAGATAATGCGATATCCGCAAACTGAACGTTATACCCGTCCAATGCTTTTCTGGTCTTCCCGGAAACCTGTGCATTGATAAGTTCTCCTCTTCTTTTTCCGATGGCCAGCACAAGAGCCAGTACAAAGGTCAGGAGAATAGCCCATTGTGAAATGCTGATCCCTGTTATATAGCCTCCTGCCAGAACTCTCAGAACAAATCCTATTGCAATAATAAAAATATCAATGATGGGAACATGTTTTAGCCTGAAGGTATAGGCAAGATTCATCACCACATAAAATCCTATAATGGTTGCAAATTTCCAAAGATACTCGTGGAAATAAAGTTGGGAGAAAAATACAAGTGCGATATCCGTGATGACTAATCCGATAAGGATTCCTATAGCGGTTGATTTTGAAATGGCTCCGCTAGCCAGAGGTCTTCTTCTTTTTTCAGGATGTTTCCTGTCTGCTTCAATATCGTTATAATCATTCAGAATATACACAACGCTTGCGGCAAGTGAAAATATGATGAATGCAAAAATGCTTTTCACAAGTAAATCCACATTGGTAATATTACCTGAAAAAAACAGGGGGACAAATACAAACAGGTTTTTCACCCATTGCTCCACACGGAGCAGTTTTAAATATTTCTTCATTTATGTTGTTTCAAATGCAAAAATAATAAAATTAAAATTCTCAGCCTAAAAATACAAAAAAAACCGCCGGGGCGGTCTTTTACGAAAATATTTATATATTAAATTAACTATTGCCCTTGTTTGGCATCGTTAATCATTTTTTCATTGGCTGTAATAGCAAATTCTACTCTTCTGTTTTTAGCTCTTCCTTCATCGGTATCATTGCTGGCAACCGGCATATTTTTACCTTCACCTTTCGTGAACATTCTGGCTGATGCCACTCCTTTACCTACAAGATAAGATTTTACTGCATCTGCTCTTCTCTGAGAAAGCGCTAAGTTGTAAGCATCCTTACCTACGCTGTCTGTATATCCGTAGATATTGATGTTAGTGTCAGGATTATCAGTTAATACCTGCGCCAATTTATCTAAGTTAGTCTGAGCAAGAGACGTAAGGTTCGAGGAGTCGAATGCAAAGTTTACAATACTTTCGTTCATTGTTACTTTAATACCATCTCCTACTCTTTCTACCTGAGCTCCCGGTAAAGTTTCTTTAATATCTCTGGCCTGCTTATCCATTTTGTTACCGATAACGTTACCTGCAACACCACCGATAATACCACCAAGCACAGCACCAATAGCTCCGTTTCCTCCTTTTCCTACGTTGTTACCAAGGATACCTCCAAGTACTGCTCCTGAAGCAACACCTACTGCGGTACCTCTCTGTTGGTGATTTGAATTCTGAACCGCTTCACAGCTTGTCAATAATAATGCAGATGACAAGAAAAGGGCTCCTACGTATGTTTTATTGAATTTCATTTTTTTTGATCTTTATGTTGATAATTATTTCATTCCTGTTCTCTCGAAGTTGTAAACTACTTTTACATTACCTCCTTCAAAAGGAACGTCCTGCTGAAGTGAAAACTGATCTGTTGACTGATTGATCAGAGTAAGGCTGTACCCCACAGAATTTTGTTTTGCTTTTGTACCTGCAGCAATTTTTTTAAACATGAACGTATTACCGTCTTTTACTTCAAATTTGATAGGCTGTGTAATTGCCGGGCAATTTCCACCTCCGTTCAAAGTATATGCTCCTGTCCAGTTGTTAGGAATTAATCTCCAGTGGCTTCCTACGAAGCATTGTGCGTCAGCACCTTCGTCAAAAGGTTTGATTTTATAACCTTTATCATAATCTATGCTCACAATCTGCCAGTCTCCTTTCATTTTCAGAAAGTCTGCTCTTTGATTTTGAGATGTAGCTGCTTTGTTTACAGAGGAACAAGACACTGCAAAAAGTGATGTTCCCAACATCCCTGCAAGTAGTAACTTTTTCATTTTGTTGTTTATTATTTTGTTACTATAAAGTTACAAAAAACCGTGCCAAAATTTAAAATAAAAAATAAAAAGTCCGAAAAAAATTCGGACTCTTTATGGTTTCTCCTTAAACACAGGAAGATAAATTATTTTTTAACAGCCTTTTTTACGGATTTCGAAGGCTTAGGATTTCCAGCTGGTTTTCCTTTGTAGAAATTCGTGTAGGCATATTCTGCTGCTTTTTTCAAGTCTATAACTCCTCCGGCCTGGGATTGATCTGCAAATCCGTTTGCGGTGCTTGGATTGCTGCTTTTCACCAATGCTTCAATGATCTGGTAAGGTTTAAGATCCGGCATATAGGCTAATAACACTGCGGCAGCTCCTGCTACAACGGGTGAAGCCATGGAAGTTCCCTGAAGGTATCTATATTCGTTTTTAGGAACGGTAGAGTAAATTTCTTCTCCCGGTGCAAAAACGTTCACCATTTTTTTATTGTAATTAGAGAAATCTGCTCTCAATGCATTATTCTTGTTGGTGCTGGCACCCACTACCAGAACGTTGCTTACAAATGGTTTTTCATCTGTTACATTTTTAAAATTGGTAGGATATGCTAAATGTTCTGCTACATCTTCATTTTCGTTTCCTGCAGCTTTCACTAAAAGAACGCCTTTATCTTCGGCATATTTAAAAGCATCCCATACAACATTTTTACCTGGAGAAACAGGTTTCCCAAAGCTCATGTTCAATACTTTTGCTCCGTTGTCCACTGCATATCTGATCGCATTAGCCACGTCTTTGTCTCTTTCATCTCCATTGGGAACAGTTCTTACAGACATGATTTTGGCTACTTTGGAAGCCACTCCGTACTGAACTTCTTTTCCCTGAGGAAGCCCTGCAATGATTCCTGCTACGTGGGTTCCGTGTTCTGCGTCCGGTCCTTCGTAATGGTTATTACCATAGTTCTTTTCAGCGTAATCATCATAATTATCTCCTACAATTTCTTTTCTCGGATCATACGAAAGATCGTATTGTTTTGCCGCAGGAGCAAAGTGATCGATAGCTTCTTTCATTTCCTCCGTTATCTTTTTTTCAAATTCGGCAGATGATTTTCCTTTGAATTCCGGGCTTTGGGAAATTTGCCCTAAGAAATCCAGTGCGATGGCATCTCTCTGATCCGTTGGTGCTTTTATCGCAGAAATAGTTTCTGCTGTTAACGGCTTACCTCCTAATAGTTTCACCATATTAGGAATCAGCTCATTCAGCATAGAATAGGTTTTATAACTTTGGATGGCCTCGATACTTTTTTTATTGAACATATCTTTGGCCTTCATGTACATATCAAACTCGTCTTTCATCTGAGCCTGGTTAGCTTTATTCTTTGCGGAATCGGTCCCTTCAAAAACGGGTTTGTATTTGGCGACTACTCTTGTCACCTCCATATTGTCGATATCAATATCGCCGTTTTTACCTCCTATAAAGTTCCATCCGTGTACATCATCAATATATCCGTTTCCGTCATCATCTTTACCGTTTCCTGGAACTTCATTAGGATTAGACCAGACATTCTTTACCAATCCCGGGTGGTCTACCTGTACTCCACTGTCCAGCACTCCTACCACTACGGTTTTGGGCTTTAGGCCTTTAGATTCTAAGTATTTATAAGCATTTGCCGTATTTATTCCATATACTTTTGAGGTTGCAAAATCTTTATGATACCATGTCATAAGATCTTTATCTGTATTTGGATCTTTACTTTTAGCTTTAGACTCCTGTGCATAAGAGAAGCTAAAACCTGCTAAAAAAACTGCAGCTAATAATACCTTTTTCATATGTTGATATTTAATTTTTTAAAAGACATATCCCAATCGCCATCTACATTGGTTTTATAATGAGGGTTTCCTTAACAGCGATTGTATGCTATAATTGTTTTATATTTTTAATATATACCAGTGATTCCGGGCCTTTATTACAGATAAGGTCAAGAACCGAAAGGTCTTTCAAAAACCCGAATTTGTCAGAAAAAGTCTGGTAATATTCTTCCATTTCAAATGCTGAAGGAAGCTTTGCCGAAAACTTTTCTCTGAAATCAGGACTTTCAGGATTTTTGATATATTCTTCATTCAAAGAGTGTGCCTTTTCTGTTTTCAGTATCTGTTGGATCACTTCGATGCCTTTAAGGTTAAAATCTAAAAGAAACTTTTCTTTGAGGTCAAATATTTTTCTGAATTTATCTTCATAATATTCAAAATAAGGTGAGCTCTGATAGGCTGTTTTAATGGATTTCCAATGAAGGTTTCTCCAGTCTTCACGGTAAGAGATCTCAATATCTTTATATTCTCTTTTCCCATTATGATTAATCGGGATGATCAGCGATAGCTTTCCGTTGGCTCCATAGATGTTAGCTCTGTTTCTATAGGTTTGTTTGGGAAAGTTTTCAAATTGTTCCAGTACAACTTCGTTCTCAGGATTCAAAAACACTGAAAACCATGAAATTGAGGGCATGTAGAATGCCGGTAATAAAATATTTTGCATAATTATATAATCTAGTTTTTAGGGTAAATAACTCTTCCTACAGCATCTTTTTCATCAACAAAGCCTAAATAACGGGAATCCAAGCTTGCATTACGGTTATCTCCTAAAAAGAATAGTTTTCCACCCGGGACTCTTACAGGGCCAAAGTTATCGGCAGTCCAGTCTTTATGATAAATTTTACGGATATCCTGATCCGCATTGGGGTTGATAAACCTTTCATGAAAAAAATTATCATTAAGTTCCTTATCACTTAACTGAGTAATGAAATAATTATTGTCGATTTGAAAAATTTCATTTTCTTCCGTTCCTTTTAACAGGAGATCATTTGCATAACCTCTGTCTATTTTGTAAGAATGTTTTACATTAAAATGATCAATCAACGTATTATTGACGTATAATTTACCATTCTTAATTACAATCTCATCATTTTCAGTTCCGACCAGTCTCTGTATATAAGTACCTTGAGGATACTCCAAATTAGTCTGATTGTAGGCAATCATTTTAAATTTGTCGTAAGGAAGGATATTGGTCATTACAATAAATGACTTTTTTTTGATGGTAGGTTCATTGCCTGCCGTTGGTACAAAAGCATATTGCAAAACCCCGGAGAGTTTTGCAATAATAAAAAGAGTTACAATAAAGCTGCCTGTTAAAAGGACTCTATTAAATATTTTATTTTTAAACACTATTCTTCGGTTTTGTTTTTTCTGAATAGTTTCACGAAATACTCCCATCCGAAGAATAAGATCAGGATCATTGCTGCAATCCACCAGTAAGATGTTTTATTGGCTTCTCCTGTATTGGTTGCTTTAAACATTCTTTCCCAACGTATTTTGAATGGTGCTTGATAAGTAGAGCTGCTGTCAGCAAATGCTCCCTGTAAGCTCATCCATGTGAACATCGGTTTCCCTACAATATTTTCTTCCGGAACGAAACCAAAGAATCTTGCATCTAATGAAGCATCTCTGTTATCTCCCACCATCATATAATAATCCTGCTGAATTGTATATTGATTTGCTTCTTTTCCATTGATGAAAATTTTTCCGTTTTTCTTTTCTAAGCTGTTGTGCTCATATTCAGAAATAATCCACTGATACGTCGGAAGTGTTTCCTGGTTGATCGCCACTACATCTCCTTTTTTAGGAATTCTTAATGGTCCATACCAATCAGCATTCCAAGGTTTATTAATTGGGAAGATGGATTGAGTCGTATCAATTTTTGTTCTCGCCTCATCTTTATAAGCAACTGCTGATTCTTCTTTTGCAAAAATCTGTTCTTTTATATCTGTAACGTGAGGGAGTTCTTTGATTTCTTTGGCCACTTTATCCGTTAAACCCTGAAAGGCATAAAGATATCCACCGCTATCCTGCTGAAATTCACGAACCGGTAAAAATCCGTATACCTTATATAAAGTTGGAATATCCAATTGAGCATCTGTGCTTACGACGTATCCGTGCTGTACTTCCTGATCTCCTAAAACAGTTTCCGGCTTTCCGTTAACGAAAAGTCTTCCGCCTCTCATTTCAAAAGTATCCCCTGCTGTAGCTACACATCTTTTTACGTAAGGATCTTTTCTGTCAATCGCTGTATGTACAGAATCCTGAGGATAGTTGAAAACAACTACATCATTTTTCTGTGGTTTGTTGAACTGCAGAATTCTTGTGTAAGGCAGTTTTACAGCGTCCACATAAGATTTCGGATCATCTTTAGGGTTACCTTTCTGTCCTGTATCCATAATGGTTCCCTGAAGGAAAGGTATCGCAACGGGACGCATTGGAAGTCTGTAACCGTAGCTCCATTTGTTTACAAAAAGGAAGTCTCCTACCAGTAATGTTCTTTCCATGGATCCTGTAGGGATTCCGAAAGGCTGTGTTACGAAAACGTGGATGATGGTGGCAAAAACTACGGCAAAGGTGATGGAACCCACAAAGGTATCTTTCTTTTTGTCGTTTTTCTCTTCATCTGTAAGGAACAGATCATTTGCATTTTCATCTTCTAACTCTACATCTTTAGAATAGTTGATCACCGCCATATAAATAAACGGAAGAAGTACTGTAAGAATCTGATCTTTGAAAAGTGTTTTCCCGAACTTTTTCACCAGATAAAGATGAAAAACAGACATCATGATGGGTCCTACAATCGGAAGATAAGACAGGATGGCCCACCATTTCGGATGCTTTGTTTCTTTAAGGATGATGAAATAGTTGTAAAAAGGGATAAATGCGAATAAAGGGCTATAGCCCATTTTCTTGAACAGTTTCCAAGATGAAATCCCCATCAATACGGATAGTATGAGGACATATACTGTATAAGTTAAAAAATAATTCATAAATTTTTGTGCCTATTCTTATAATATAAAATGATGAGTAATAAATGATAAAAGCAGTCTGCTGTTTACTATTCACTATTCATCATTATCTGTTTATTGGTCTGCAATTTACAGAATTTGTTACAAATTAAAGTCCCAAAACGTCTTTCATTGTGAAGTTTCCTTTTTTATCTTTAATCCATTCTGCAGCGACTACAGCTCCCAGTGCAAAACCGTTTCTGTTGAAAGCAGTGTGCTTGATTTCGATTTCGTCCACTTCACTTCTGTAATATACACTGTGGGTTCCCGGAACCTCATCTTCACGTACTGCAAAAATTCCAAGCTGCCTGCCTTGCGTTTCTTCCAGCTTCCATGCATCGAATTTCGGATTGTTCTGGATGATTCCTTCAGCAATGGAAATGGCCGTTCCGCTTGGCGCATCTTTTTTATGGATGTGGTGAATTTCTTCCAGCTGGCAGGAGTATTCGTCCACATTTTTCATCAGATCCGCAAGCTTTTCGTTTAAAGCAAAGAATAAATTAACACCTAAACTGAAGTTGGAACCATATAAGAAAGCTGTACCGTTATCTACAGCTAATTTTTCTATTTCAGCCTTTTGATCCAGCCAGCCTGTTGTTCCGCAGATCACCGGAATTTTATTTTCAAGACAAGCTTTGATGTTCTCAAATGCCACTTCAGGCAGTGAGAACTCAATCACAACGTCCGGATTGTTAAGGTTTTCAGCAGTGGGGGTTTCCTTCAGACGGGCAACTACTTCATGACCTCTCTTCTGTGCGATCTCATCAATGATCTTACCCATTTTACCGTAACCAACTAATGCTATTTTCATATGATCTTTTTATTTTTTAATACTGCATTTATCCTCAGAAATGTATGCAGATGTTTCTTTTAGAATCTATAACTTAAACTGAATCCTGTTTTCGGAGCGCTGTACCCATACTGATCCTGAATAACCGATGGTTTAAAAACAAGATCCGGATCATGGCGGCTTTCGTACAGGTGAGCATCTACCACGGCATCTACGATATTGAGAATATAAATTAATCCTGTAATAGCGATGGCGTAATCTCTCTGTCTCTTGGCTCTGTCCTGAGCGTTTCCTAAAGCTTTTTTGTCCAACCAGGGATGACTGTCTACAAACTCATTTGGGGTTCCGTTCAGCTTCGCCACGTAATATTCACGATACTTTTTGTACTGATTATCATTCCATACAGCAATACCAACACCCGCTCCTACGGCTCCCCAAACAATGGGAATCTTCCAGTATTTTTTATTGTAAAACTGTCCTAATCCCGGTAAAACTGCAGAATACAGACCAGCTCTGGTAGGATTCAATTTTATGGTTTTTCCCGTAGGGCCATTTGCTTTTTCCAGATCTTCAATAATCTTTGCTTCTGTTTTACCTGGCTTTACAGTACGGGATTCTTCCTTCGGAGGAACTTCCATCCGAACGGTATCAACAGGTTTTACTTGTGAATAAGCCAGTGCCGCAAAACACAAGAAAAGGGTGAAAAATAGGTTCTTCATTTATTTAATATGGGATAAAATATATTCCAGTTCTTCTTCATTTTTAAAGTCCAGAACAATTTTACCTTTTTTACCATTTCCAGAAGATTTGATCTCTACTTTTACATCTAAGATATCTGCGATGGTCTTCTGGGCTTTTTTATAGTTATTGGAAAGTTCCACTTTTGCTTTTTTTGCAGCGGGAGACTTAGGATTCTTCAATGCAGCAGCAGCCTGCTCTGCCTGACGAACGTTTAATTTTTCTTTGATAATAAGATCAAACAGGACCTGCTGATCTTCTTCGCTTTCAAGACTTATAATGGCTCTTCCGTGTCCTGCAGAAATCTCGCCGCTTCTGATGGCATTCTGAATATCCGGATTTAATCTTAACAGCCTGATAGAATTGGTAATGGTACTTCTGTCTTTTCCTATTCTCTGGCTCAGGTTTTCCTGTGTAAGACCTATTTCTTCTAAAAGCCTGTGATAGGTTAATGCAATTTCAATCGCATCAAGATCTTCTCTCTGGATGTTTTCCACAAGAGCCATCTCAAGAAGCTCCTGATCATTGACTAAACGGATATAGGCGGGAACGGTGGTTAAACCAGCAATCTTACTTGCTCTGTAACGTCTTTCCCCGGAAATGATTTCAAACTTTTCGCCGTCTTTTCTAAGGGTAATCGGCTGAATTACGCCCAGATTTTTAATAGACTGCGCAAGTTCATTTAAAGCTTTCTCATCAAAATAAGTTCTCGGCTGCGTTGGGTTCGGATAGATATCTTCAAGTGCAACTTCTACAATATTTCCTACAAACTTATCTGCTCCTTCATCAGTAGCGGAATTGATAGTTGCTTTGGATTCTGCACTTAAAATGGCGCCCAAGCCGCGTCCCATAGCTCTTTTTTTGTCCTTCATATATATAATTGATAAATGATGTCTGATAAGTGATGACTGGCATTCACTTCCCGGCCATTTATTATTAATTTAATTCTTTATTAAGTTTTCATTCTTTAAAAGAACCTCTTCAGCCAACTGAATGTACTGAACCGCTCCTTTACTTTCTGCATCATAATTCAGGATACTTTCTCCGAAACTTGGTGCTTCGCTCAATCTTACGTTTCTGCTGATAATGGTTTCAAAAACCATTTCAGGGAAGTGAAGATTTACTTCTTCCACTACCTGATTGGATAGTCTTAACCTGCTGTCGTACATGGTAAGCAGAAGACCTTCTATTCCCAGGTCTTTGTTGTGGATTTTCTGAACATTTTTAACGGTATTCAAAAGTTTTCCAAGCCCTTCTAATGCAAAGTATTCACACTGGATCGGAATGATTACAGAATCTGCTGCCGTAAGCGCATTGACTGTAATAAGACCTAAACTCGGTGCACAATCAATGATGATATAATCATAATCATCTCTTACACTGGCTAATGCTTTTTTCAACATATACTCACGGTCTTCCTTGTCTACCAATTCAATTTCTGCAGCTACCAGATCAATATGAGACGGGATAATATCCAGATTCGGAGTTGCGGTTCTTTTGATACAAACCCTTGTTTCTGCACTATGCTCCAGTAAATTATATGTAGAATACTGAACATCTTCCACACCCAGACCGGATGTAGCATTCGCCTGAGGATCAGCATCAATGATTAATATTCTTTTTTCCAATACTCCTAATGCTGCCGCCAGGTTTACAGCGGTAGTAGTTTTACCAACGCCTCCTTTTTGATTAGCAATACCTATGATTTTTGCCATTATTAGAACTTTAAGTTTCAAAAATACACTTTTTTCTTTGCTCTCGGTGAGTGGGGAAAATCAAAATTGAGTTAAAATATTGTTAATAAGCAATTTAACGATAAAAAAAATTATCCACAAAAAAAAATCTTTGTGGATAACTATTAAAATGTGTCTTTTCGTATTAATTATCAAATCTCATTGAGATAGGAAATTTGAAATAACTTCTTACGAATTCTCCTTTTTTGTTTTTGGCAGGAATCCATTTTCCTTTGCTTGAGATGTTTTTGATTGTTCTCACTGCCTCATTGTTAAATTCGGCGTTGGTTCCATTAGCTTTTACCCCTGAGATCGTTCCGTCCATTTCAACAATAAAGGTAACTGTCGTCTTTACAACATCTTCTGATTCGAATCCTGATCCATCGAAGTTGTTCATTACTTTATTTCTAAAGGAGTCTATGCCTCCTGCAAAATTAGCTTCTACGCTTAATTCCGTTTCAATCTTTTTAGGATCTGTCTTTTCCACTACCGGCTCAGTCTTCACCGCAGGCGGGCCATCCCCTCCAATAACACGTGGAACAATCGGAATATAGCTATCTGTGGTAGTTTCTTTACCTTCCGATGTCTGTGTGCTTGCTACTGCATTTGTTTTATCCTCCACCTGCTTTTCATTAGTAACAATTGCTTTAGGCTCCGGTAATCTGTTGTCATATGCTTTTACTGCGGGAGCTGGGGGCGTTGGTTTTACAATCTGCGCAGGAGGATCTTTTTCAGGTGGTTCAACAATTTTAATAATTGTTCTTTCGCCATTATCCTTAATTCGATCTATAACTACATCTGATTTCATTGCAGAAAGCACAAATGGTGTAATAGACACTGCTGCCATTAAACTTGCTCCGATAAAAAGCGCTTTGGTTAATATTCTATCTGATTCGTTTCTTAATACATAGGCACCATAGTCTTTATTGCGGTGCTCGAACAGGACTTCGTTGAACCGAAATTCCTGGTTTTGGTTATGTTGTTTCATCACTACTACTATTTAAACTGTTAAAAAAAAAATTGATTATTAGTTTTATTGTTCTTATCGATAAGTACTATTGTAATATCAAAACATCGGCCAAAATTTTATCAAAACAACATAATATTAGAATTTTTTATGATACTATTTAAATTTTAACACTTATCCGTCGAAAGTTCAGACTGAAAACCCAGCCCACCTATGAAGGAATTAAATAAAAAAAAGAGACCATCCAAGGATGATCTCTCTGTTATTTGATGTCTGAGAATATTAGAATAATTCTTTTCTGATGATGTTCTGACTTCTTTCAGGACCTACAGAAACTAAGTATACATTGATTCCTAAATATTTTTCAATAAACTCGATGTATTTCTGAGCAGTATCAGGAAGTTCATCATAGCTTCTTGCTTTTGTAATATCTTCGCTCCAGCCTGGTAAATCCTGGTAAATTGGTTCGTAGTTGTATAATTTTTCTGTTGAAGAAGTGAAATAATCGATGATTTTTCCGTCTTCAGTTTTGTAGTGGGTAACTACTTTCAGGTTTTCAATTCCTGTAAGAACGTCAAGCTTTGTGATGACAAGGTTGTTGATTCCGTTGATCATACAAGCATGCTTTAAAGAAACAAGGTCTAACCAGCCTGTTCTTCTTGGTCTTCCTGTAGTAGCTCCGAATTCACCACCGATCTGTCTGATTTTTTCACCCAGTTCATTATCTAATTCTGAAGGGAAAGGTCCGTTTCCTACTCTTGTACAGTAAGCCTTCGCTACTCCGATCAGGTTTTGAAGTGAAGTTGGCGGAACACCAGCTCCTGAACAAACACCTCCTGTAGATGGAGATGATGAAGTTACGTAGGGATAAGTTCCGAAGTCGATGTCAAGCATTAAAGCCTGAGCTCCTTCGAACAATACGTTTTTACCGTCTCTGATAGCTTCGTTCAACTCTAATTCAGTATCAACGATTCTGTCCTGAAGCTGTTTTCCGATGGCTAAATATTCGTTGTAGATTTCTTCAACGTCTAAAGTTGGCTTTCCGTAATATTTTTCAAAAAGAGAGTTCTTAACTTTTAAGTTTTTCTCAATTTTGTCTCTTAAAATCTCAGGATTTAGAAGGTCTACCATTCTGATTCCGACTCTTGCAATTTTATCTTCATAGCAAGGTCCGATTCCTTTTTTGGTAGTTCCGATCTGAGTTCCTCCGTGCTCCTCTTCACGGTAAGTATCCAAAAGGATGTGGTAAGGCATGATGACATGCGCTCTTCTGCTGATAAAGATATGATCTGTTCTTAAGCCTTTGCTTTCGATCTGACCAACTTCTTTAATGAAAGATTTAGGGTTTACCACTACTCCATTCGCAATGATACATTTCCCTTTGCATTGAAGAACTCCTGAAGGAAGAAGGTGTAGAACGAATTTCTCATCACCCACATAAACCGTGTGACCAGCGTTGTCTCCACCCTGGAAACGTACTACATAGTCCGATTTTGCTGATAAAACATCCGTGATTTTTCCTTTGCCTTCATCTCCGTACTGAAGACCTACAACTACATAAGTTGACATATTTTACTTTTGTTTTTAGATTCGTGCAAAATTACTTTTAAAAAAAATGACGGCCAAATTATAGAGGATATTTATTTTGTGTTGGGATGAAAATCATGAGGTGGAAGATATTAAAATTATTTAGTTTAAAATAATAAAGTCATGTCGTATAATTTTTTGAAATAAAAATTTGTTTACTTTTGTTTTGTGGAAAAACATGGTCAAATAGAAATAAAAGTTTCTGGAAAAATTGGAAACGTAGATATAAATCCTGATAACTTTGATATCAAGGAAATAGTTTCTATATTAAACAATGTTGATGATTTATTATATTCTGGAGATAAAAAAAATAGACCTTTAATTTCTTATGATATTAAAGAAGGCTCTGTTAGAAATATTTTTAAAACCGGAATACAATATATAGTTAGTTTTAATGCCATATTAGGTTTAATTTCCCAGACTAATACAATTGATTATTTGGATTTAGTAACAGCTAAAGCTATTGAAAACCTTCAAGATTTAGCAAAGAAAAAGGATTTTGCTCTTGATATAACAACATCACTTGAAGGCTCTAATAATATTCGAATTGATAAATTTTCTGATTTTAAAAGAACAGAAGCAATTTGGGCTGAAGCAGAATTTTATTTTTATGGAAAAATAACTAACGCAGGGGGTAAAGATAAAGCTAATATTCATTTATTAACTGATGAATATGGAACAGTTAGAATTCAAACTCCAATTTCATTTTTAGAACGACAAGAAGAAAATATTCTATATAAATCTTTAGGTATAAGAGCTAAAGGTAACCAACACTCCGAAAACGGAGAAATTGATTTTACAAATTTAGAATTTATTGAGTTAATTGATTATAATCCCATTTTTGACGAAAATTATTTGAAAAAATTAAGAGATAAAGCAAAACAATCTTGGCTTTCAAATATTAACCCAGATGAATGGTTAAGACAAATAAGAGGAGGCTATGAAAGTTAATGGAGTTTTACTAGACACAAGTTTCTTTATTAGATTTTTAAATGATGCTGATCCATTATTTAGAAATGCTCTAGAATATTATAAATACTTTTTAAGCAATGATATCAAAATGTATATTTCAACAATTTCAATTGCTGAATATTGTGTTGGGGGTTCAATATCAGAATTACCTTTAAGAAATTTAGCTATTCTTCCATTTAATCTGAATCATGCTACTATAACAGGTGAAATTGCTAAAATAGTTTTTACAAAAAAGGGAAAATTAAAACTAGCTGAAAGAAATATAATTCCAAATGACTCAAAATTATTTTCTCAAGCAGATGTAGAGAAAAATATCATTTATTATTTGTCTTCAGACACCGAGAGTATTAAAATTTATAACCTTCTCAAAGAAGAAGGACAAAAGCCTAGTTTTAGTTTTATAGATTTAAATATTCCTCCAAATGAATATTTTGGATATTTAGATTTATAAATATTTTTAGATTTTTGATTAAAACAAAACTAAAGTATAATAACTACTAACTAACCATTCTACTCACCTCATTTTCAATAAACATAGACACATCATCCAAAGCCGAAATCACCAACAAAGTCCCATGATAATCTTTAATGGATTTTTTGAAAACTATTAACTTCCTGATATTGAGACAAAATAACGCGAAACATAATTTATCATGCCAATATCCCAATCCCCATCATACCTCCCATCAAAAATAAACAGCAATTCCCAGCTTTTCTATACCCTGTTTACTCCCGGAACAGCAAAAGCTACTCTGCTTATCGTTCACGGCATGCAGGAACACAGCGGAAGATATGCAGAGATTGCTGAATATTTTGCCAGTCATGGTATAGCTGTATTGACGTATGATCATCTGGGACACGGAAAATCTGTAAAAAACAAAAAAGAGATTGGTTTCTTCCAGCTTGAAAAACCGGATGAGAGACTTATTGCAGATGCAGAAATGATGGCAGATTATCTTGCAGGGCAGTTTCCGGAGGTTCCGCATTTTATTCTGGGACATTCTATGGGATCTTTTATTACAAGGTGTCTTCTTCAAAAAGCAAGCAGCAAATTTGCAGGTGCCATCATTACAGGAACCGGAGGTCCTTTACCGGGAATAGATGTATTAAGAGGTTATTTATCATTAGCTAATGCCATAGCACCCCGTCATCGTACTTTTTTGAATTCTGTTTTTACGAGTGTCAATAACAAGCATTTTAAAAAGGATAAAGATTTTAGTGATACCAGCTGGCTGAGTGTAAATCCTGAAAACAGGAAGAGGTTTGAGCAGGATGAACTTTGTGGAATTCCGTTCACTCATAATGCTTTTTATACTTTATTCAGCATTTATAAAAAGGCTACGGCAAGAAACTGGGCTTCCTCTATTTCTAAATCGTTTCCTTTTTTATTTGTAAGCGGACATAATGATCCGATCGGTGATTTTGGAAAAGGAGTGATGTATACAGTTGATAATTTAAAAGCTGATGGTTTTCAGAATGTGGACGTAAAGATCTATCCGGATATGCGTCATGAGATTTTGAACGAATCCATACGAGAGGAGGTTCTGCAGGAAATCCATAACTGGATCTTAAAATAATAAGAACAAAATAAAAAATTCCAGATCGCTTTGATCTGGAATTTCTGTATAAATTTCAGCTGAGGCCGACAGTCGTTTTAATTCAGGATTAATTCCTGATCAATTCCGATCTCCTCCAAAAAAACTTCATCATGGGAGATCACCAGCAATGTTCCCTGATAATCTTTAATAGAGTTGGTGAGAATTTCTACATTCTGCAGATCTAAATTATTGGTAGGTTCATCAAGTATAATAAGATCAGGTGCCTGATTACTGATAGAAAGTCCGCACAGAAGCAGTCTCAGGCGCTCTCCCCCACTCAGCATACCACACTTTTTATCCCAGGTCTCTTTACTAAACAAAAACCTTGAAAGTAATGTTTTCACATCGGATTCCTGCATTGCATGGTCATTAAAGGTCTGCACAAAATCGTAAAGAGTAGCGTTATTATCAATCAAAGAATATTCCTGATCAATATAAATACTGTTGAACTCTGCCCTGCTTATTTTCCCTTCTGAAGGTTCAATTTTTCCGAGCAGGAGTCTGATCAGTGTCGTTTTTCCCGAACCGTTCGAACCTTTAATGCAAATTCGATCTCCGCTTCGCAACTCAAGATTACTATTTTCTTTCCAGAGTTTTCCTTTTCCGTAATCGAAATTGATATCTTCAGCAGCAACAAGAATCTTCCCTGAATGCAAATTTGAATCATTAAAATTCACTTTCATCTGATCGAAATTCTTTAAGGAGGAACGGAGATCCCGTAAATCACCTGAGATACCACTTATTTTCTCAGCATGGACACTCTTCAGTTTGGAACTGTTCTTTTCTGCATTATTCCGGAGCGTGTTCATCATGATTCTCGCCACTCCTGATTTTTCCTGCTTTCCTTTCCCTCTTGCATCCAGTTTTTGCTTACGTTCCAGTGTTTCGCGTTCTTTTTCTTTTGCTTTTTTCAGAGCTCTTTCTTTCGAGTGGATGTCATTTTGTAATGCTTCATCCTCTATTTCTTTCTGTTCAGCATAGAAATCATAATTCCCGCCGTAGGAAGCAATTCCCTGATTGCTCAACTCGAATAGGGTATCCATCAGGTTGAGCAGAGCACGGTCATGGCTCACTACAATCACTGTTGAATCTGTTTTTTCAATAAGATCATACAACAGCTTCCTGCCACCGAGATCCAAGTGATTGGTAGGCTCATCCAACACAATTATATCAGGATCATTGATCTGAATACCGGCAAGAAAAACTTTGGTTTTTTGTCCGCCGCTTAGATCCTCAAGCTTCTGGGTTAATTTAAAATTCCCGAGTCCCCAGTATTCCAGAACTTGATGAGACCGTTCTTCAATGTCCCAGTCGTCGTTGAGCGTTTCGAAATAAATTTCATCCACTTCTCCGTCGGTAATCTTTTGAAGCGCATGCAATTTTTGATCTATTTTCAGACATTCCGCAATGGTAAGGTGGTTACAGTTCCCGAATATCTGGGGCACATAAAAAATATCACCATCAATATTAACCGTACCCTCTGAAGATTGTATTTCTCCTGCAATGATTTTCAGAAGGGTTGATTTTCCCGTACCGTTACTTCCTACCAAAGCCGATCTGGAATGAGACTGTATCGTTATATTGATATGATTAAATAGAAGATTTCCTCCCGGAAACCCAAAGGATATATTTTGAAGTAAAATCATGATTTCTTTCTTAAAATAGTTAAACACCGGCAACATTTCCGTTACCGCTTTATTGAATCTGAAAGAAACTATATCCTACATGTCTGTATTTTTGGGTTTGAAAGTACAAAGATAGTCATTTTCCTGAATATTGATTTTTTCATCAGTGGTCAGGATATTTATCACCCTCGGCTTATTTCTTTCTTTCAAACACTTGCATTTTTAGAATCCTTTCAGGCATCTATTTCCACAAGCTGTTACTTTCAAAAGCTTATATCTGTTATTATGTAAACAGGCTTCACTATCCTCTTCCAATCTGTGATCCTGAAACGCACAAACTTTCAAACTGATAAAAACAGGAAAGTATTTTAATCAAAAATCCGTAACTTTGCCTCCTACTAAAAATTTTATGGAAAGCATTAAAGTTCACGACAAAACTTTCGTTCCTTATTTAAAGGATGCCGAAATTCAGGAAATTGTAAAAGAGACAGCATTAAGAATTTATGAAGATTACAAGGATGAAGTTCCTGTTTTCATTGGTGTTTTGAATGGGGTGGTAATGTTCTTCTCAGATCTTTTAAAATATTACCCGGGGGAATGCGAAATTGCCTTCATTCAGATGAGCTCTTATGTAGGAACTGAATCTACAGGGATTGTTTATCAGAAAATGGAGCTTACTAAAGATGTAAGAGACCGTCACATTATTCTTGTAGAGGATATTGTAGATACTGGAAATACGGTTGAAAGTCTTTTCAAATATTTCAAAGAAACACAGCGTCCTAAATCTGTAAAACTGGCAAGTTTTCTATTGAAACCGGAGATTTACAAGAAAGACTTCAAGCTGGACTATATCGGAAAAGAAATTCCTAATAAGTTTGTACTTGGATACGGACTGGATTATGATGAATTAGGAAGAAACCTGCCGAATTTATATCAGTTGGAAGACGGACAAATCAACCATTAAACGCTGTTGGCTATTAGCTGATAGCTTTTAGCTTAAAACATTATATAAAGAAATACATTTAATAATAACTTAAAAAAGCTGAAAGCAAAGAGCAAACCGCCAAAAGCCAGGAGCCAGAAGCAGATGCCCGTTGCCGAAAGCGTATCAACATTATGATAAACATTGTTCTGTTCGGCCCTCCAGGAAGTGGAAAAGGAACACAAGCCCAGAATCTGATCGAGAAATTCAATTTAAAACAGGTTTCAACAGGTGATCTTTTCAGATACAATATGAAAAATGACACTGAACTTGGAAAACTGGCTAAGTCATACATCGATAAGGGAGAATTGGTTCCGGATCAGGTAACAACAGATATGCTGATCGACGAGATTAAAAAACCTACTGATACCAACGGTTTTATTTTTGACGGATATCCAAGAACCACGGCTCAGACCGAAGCATTGGAGACTATCGTTAAAGAAGTACTGAATGACGAGATAGACATCTGTCTTTCATTGGTAGTAGAGGACAAAATTCTGGTTGAAAGACTTCTGAAAAGAGGAGAAACCAGCGGAAGATCAGACGACAGCAATGTAGAGATCATCGAAAACAGAATTAAAGAATATTATACCAAAACAGCAGAAGTTGCCGAGCTTTATAAGCAGCAGGGTAAATATGTAGAGGTAAACGGTGTTGGAGAAATTGATGAAATTTCCCAAAAACTTTTCGCTGAGGTAGAGAAAATTAAATAATCGGGATATGGGCACGGGGTAAAATTTCGTCCCGTAGCCTGTAACTTGCAACACAAACTATATGTCTAACTTTGTAGATTACGTAAAAATCCATTGTAAAAGCGGACACGGAGGTGCTGGTTCTGCCCATCTTCGCCGTGAAAAGTATATTCCTAAAGGTGGTCCTGACGGTGGCGACGGTGGCCGTGGCGGACACGTCATTATGAGAGGAAATGCTAATGAATGGACTTTGCTTCCACTCCGATACACCCGTCACATAAAAGCAGAACGAGGTGAAAACGGAGCAAAAAACCAGCTGACAGGAGCTGACGGTTCTGATATTTATATCGACGTTCCAATCGGAACTATCGCTAAAAATGAGGAGGGTGAAATTATCGGGGAAATCCTTGAGGACAAACAGGAAATCATTTTGATGCAGGGAGGAAAAGGGGGAAAAGGAAACGAACACTTCAAATCTTCTACCAATCAGACGCCAAGATATGCACAACCGGGAATGGACGGTGAGGAAGGCTATGTAGTCTTTGAGCTTAAAATTTTGGCTGATGTGGGACTTGTTGGGTTTCCGAATGCCGGTAAATCTACACTTTTAGCATCAGTTTCTGCCGCAAAACCTAAAATTGCCAATTACGCTTTTACCACTCTGACGCCTAACCTTGGAATTGTAGATTACAGAAATTACAAATCATTCGTAATGGCTGATATTCCCGGGATTATTGAGGGAGCAGCAGAAGGGAAAGGCTTAGGACACAGATTCCTGAGACATATTGAAAGAAACTCTATTCTGTTATTCCTAATTCCGGCTGATTCTGAAAACCATTTTCAGGAGTTTAAAATTCTTGAAAATGAACTGAAGGAGTACAATCCTGAACTTTTGGATAAGGACTTCATTATTTCTGTTTCAAAATCAGACCTTTTGGACGAGGAACTGAAGAAAGAAATTGCAGCAGAG
The DNA here is from genome assembly GCF_900108365.1 of Chryseobacterium culicis. Lineage (GTDB taxonomy): Bacteria > Bacteroidota > Bacteroidia > Flavobacteriales > Weeksellaceae > Chryseobacterium > Chryseobacterium culicis. The sequence continues at coordinate 281,666 of NZ_FNWQ01000004.1, forward strand.
TTCCCGGAAAACAAACAGCCTTTATTCTTCTCAGGGGTTACCGGAGAAGGCCTTATGGAACTGAAAGATGCAATCTGGAAACAATTGCACGGATAAAAAAACATGAACCGGTTTTGTTTTACAATAAAACGGCAATATAAAAAACAGCCTTAGAGAAGATCTGAGGCTGTTTTTCTTTATGGTATTTTTCACAGCAATACTTTAATTTTATATTTAACATAAAAATAAAGCACGGGTTCAATTTTTGGAACAATTATTGGGAGACTCTCCGAAATTGAAAAAACTATGAAATATTTATTAGGCCTTTGTGCATTTATACTATTATTCTCCTGCAATTCTCAGAAAGTAAATTCTCAATATTCCACCATTGAATATGAAGCTACTCCCTGCTTTGGATTCTGTCCTGTTTTCAAAATGACCATCAGTGCGGACAGAACTGCCGTTTTTGAAGCGGAACATTTTAATTTCAATGATAAGCCTTCCAAAGATGAGTTTTCAAAACCTCGGGAAGGGACCTTCAAAGGAACAATTAAAGAAGAGGATTATAACAGGTTAATAACTTTACTGAATGGATTAAATGTAAAAACTTTAAACGACAAATACGGTGAACACAATGTAACGGATCTTCCCACATCGTATTTAAGAATCAAATTGGCTGACGGAACTTCGAAAAATGTGGAAGACTATGGAAAACGGGGAAGCGAAAAGCTTTCGGAACTGTATCAGTTTTTTGAAAACCTGCGAAAAAACCAGCAATGGACCAAAGTGAAATAATTTCATTTACTATGATCTTTTGATCCAGATAAGATTTTACAATAAAACAACTGGCTGCTCGTATACGGGTGGCCAGTGCTATTTTACAGCCATAAAATAAGCTTTATAAAGATGCCAATGAGCAGAATAAAAATCTTAATTTTTTTTAACCTACCTTTGCAGAATGTAATTCTTTCAGACTGAAGGAATTTTTATTTAAATTTTAAAATAATTCATTTGAATTTTACAGACTTAAACTTAATAGAACCTATTGCAAAAGCAATCCAGGAGCAGGGCTATACGACTCCGACTCCTATCCAGGAAAGATCTATTCCTGATATTCTGGAAGGCAGAGACTTTTTAGGTTGTGCACAGACAGGAACAGGAAAAACAGCAGCTTTTTCCATCCCAATCCTACAGAATTTATCCAAAAATAAAATTCCCAATAAACATATTAAAGCATTAATCCTTACACCGACCAGAGAACTGGCGATTCAGATTGAGGAAAACATTAATGCTTACGGTAAATATCTTCCATTAAAACAGCTTGTTATCTTCGGAGGGGTAAAACAGGGAAACCAGGAGGCTGCTTTGAGAAAAGGAGTTGATATTCTGGTAGCCACTCCCGGAAGACTTCTGGACTTTATTGCCCAGGGAATCATCAGCCTGAAAAATCTTGAAATTTTTGTGCTGGATGAAGCGGACAGAATGCTGGATATGGGTTTTGTACATGATGTAAAAAGAATCATTAAGCTTTTACCTCAGAAAAGACAGACTTTATTCTTTTCGGCCACGATGCCCGGAGAAATTCAGAAACTGGCTAATTCTATCCTGAATAATCCCGTAAAAGTAGAAGTAACCCCTGTTTCATCTACAGCGGACACCATTAAGCAATCTGTTTATTTTGTAGAAAAAGACAATAAGCTGAATTTGCTTTCCCACATTCTTCAAAATGACATTTCAGATTCTGTGCTGGTTTTCGCAAGAACGAAACATGGTGCTGACAAGATTTCCAGAAAACTTCAGAAAGACAATATTTCCGCAGAAGCGATCCACGGTAATAAATCTCAGAATGCGAGACAAAATGCTTTGAACAACTTTAAATCCGGAAAAACAAGAGTTCTTGTGGCTACGGATATTGCTGCAAGGGGAATTGATATTGACGAACTGAAATTTGTTATTAATTTTGAGCTTTCTGATGTTTCTGAAACCTATGTACACAGAATCGGAAGAACAGGAAGAGCCGGTGCTGAAGGTAATTCTATATCTTTTGTAGATGGACTAGACCTTCTGAACCTGAAGAATACTGAAAAGCTGATTGGCAAAAAAATTCCGGTCATTAAAGACCATCCGTTCCATACAGATGATCTGGTTGCCCAGAAAAGGGATTCTAATAACAAGCCTGTTCACGCAGGCAGCGAAAAACCTAAAACAGGCGGCAGCAATAACCCAAGGTCTAATAACAACCGTAAAAAGCCTTCTGCGGGAGCTTCGGTAGGGTTCAAAAAACCTAAGAACAAGAATTTCACTAGAAAGAAATAAAAACAAACCCCTTTTCAAATCTGAAAGGGGTTTTTATTTGTCATAAAATAAGCGCTTTACAGCTTTCGGGATAAAAATCGGAAGTTGTCATAGAGTTTGGAAACCAGAACATGGAAATTATTAAGTTGCAGTGATAACTGCCGGAAATTATAAGACTAACGGTAATCTCCAGCCTCTCTCCTACAGCTTACTGCCACTTACTGCTAAATTTCTTACTCCACGCCAGTTTACTTGAAAAGATTTTTTGCATTCTCCGTTGTGATGCGGTCTATCTCAGAAAAATCTTTCCCATAGATGTTCACCAGTTTTCCTGCTACCAGGTCCAGATAGGAGCTTTCGTTTCTTTTTCCTCTGTGGGGAACCGGTGCCAGGTATGGAGAATCTGTTTCCAGAACAATTTTATCCAAAGGAATCTCATTCAGAAACTGATCTATTTTCCCGTTTTTGAAGGTCACTACTCCACCGATTCCTAAGATGAAGTTAAGGTCAACAGCATGCTGCGCCTGTTCGAGATTCCCTGAAAAACAATGGAAAATTCCTCTTAGTTTCGGATGCTTTTTTCGTTCTAACACGTCAAATGTCTCATCAAAGCTTTCTCTGGTATGGATCACAATCGGAAGGTCTCTTTCTATTGCCCAGTCAATCTGCTGTTCAAAAGCTTTTACCTGAATATCCAATGTCGTCTTATCCCAATACAGGTCAATTCCGATCTCTCCAATTGCTGGAAAATGTCTTTGATCGAGATATTTTTTTACAATTTCAAGTTCTTTTTCCCAGGATTCCGGTTTTACATAACAAGGATGTAATCCCATCATGGAAAAAATCTGTCCCGGATATTCAGTTTCCAGTGTCAGCATTTTCTCGTGAGATTCAGAATCAATAGCAGGAAGATAAAATTCTGTAATTCCTTTATCTAATGCTCTTTGAATAGCTTCTTTTCTGTCTTCATCAAATTCTTCTGCGTATAAGTGTGTATGTGTATCAATCATTTTATTTAAAATTTCAACAGATCTTCATAAGGATTTTCAAGCCCCAGCAGCATGCCAAAAGCGGGTTCTGTCTTTATCCCCTGTTTTTTAAGCTCTATTATTCTTTGTTTAAATTCTTCTCCTTTTTGTTTTAATATTTTGTATTCTGCCATCATATGAAGATAAGCTTTCTGCTGTTTTGTAGGTTTATTCTGTCCGAAAATTTCAATGGGAAATCCGTCCAGTATAAAATTTAATGTAATGCATTTCTCACCATTTAAAATTGGGTATTCAACTTTTGTTTCCACGTTGGTAAGCCTGCTGAACATTACTTTGTCTAAAAAATCATCGTCTGATTTTAGATCTACCTCACAAATAATATCCAGATCGCTTCCTTCAATATCAATTTCAATAGGAACAGTTCCTGCTAAAATGGGTGAATAATCTTGTAATTTTTCAAAAATACGATGCTTTGTTAGAATATCATAAGCTTTTTTCTGCCTCTCATTTCCGCTTTTCAAATAGTCAATCTCTGCAAAATCAATCATTTGACTCATTTAAAATTTATTTTATGCAACAACATCTACTGCCGGCTGCTGTGAATTAAAATGATTTAAAACCTCCTGTGTAACGTCTTTTCCACCTGAAAAGTTTCTGTATAACGAAGAGATACTGTAAATGGGTCCGAAAGGAATTCCCCACCAGCCAAAGAAGAAAGTTAGTAAAGAGTACTTCCAGCTATATCTGGCAGATGATTCATCAGCTCTGATAAAATAAATATCACTTCCATTCTTAACTGTTATGAATATTAGGGAAACAGCATATCGAAAGACTACAAATTTTGCACCTCTGTTTAATTCATGATTAATCTGGTCAATGGTTAAGCCCTCCATATTTTTAATAGCGGCCATAGTTATCGTTTTTTAAAATATTTTATGTTTTACCTTTTTTCGCTGAGCTTCAATCCGCTGATCCAGCTTTTCTCTGAATTCGATAAATTTCGGATCTTTCTTATCACTGGTTTTATGCTCCAGTGCTTTGATAATCTTAAAGTTCTCTTTGATGAAATTCTGGGTATCACCCGAGAAATAAGCATTCCCGAATTTCTCAAAAATATAATTAACCGCCTGTGTGCTGGGATGAATCATGTCTTCTTTATAGAAACGGTAGTCCCGCAGATCATCCATTAAAATTTCATAGACAGGCAAATAATGGCAGTCTTCAAACATAGAAATAGATTCATGAATGGCTGTAATCAGCTTGGATTTGCTTAACTGATTTTCTACCATCCCGTCTTTTGTATGCCTTACAGGCGAAACTGTAAAAAGGATCTGTACTCCTTCTTTGCAAATATCTTTAAGATCCAGAATAGTCTGATAAATTGAACCCGTTAGTTCCTGATGGGAGAGCAGTCTTTTTTCAAAAAACTTTTGCGGAATTTTGTGGCAGTTGGCCACCAGCTTTTTCTTAGGAAGAAATTCATAGATAAATGAAGAGCCGTAGGTAATAATGATCCAATCCGCTTCCTGAAGAAAAGAATTTCCTGCTTCAACAGCACCATTAATCTTATCTAAAGTCTGATGAATATAACGGGTATCAAAGCTGGTGTGATGATCCAGAGAAATATACTCTTCATTATAAGTGATCAATTCCTCTTCTTCATAAAATGCGGAATCATGCAATCTGTGTATTGCATAATTAATAGAAAAGGGATTAAAAATGGTTCCGAAAGGGTTATTAAGAGTCTGAAGCTGCCCGTCCTTCAGTAAATCTGTCATCTCAGAAGCAAAACATGAGCCTATTGAAAATATTTTATCTTCAATCTCGATTTTCTTTTCTGATGCGGGGATTTCAACTTCTGTTCTGAATTTCATTGTATAGGGATTAGATGGCATGAAACAGGCGGCAGGTAAATTGCTGCGACCTGCGACCTGCTCCTCTGCTACCTATATTAACTTTCTCTTCTCAACAAATAATTAGCCAGTTCGATAAAAGGTTTTTTCTTTTCTTCCGGAACATCTATTTTCTGAAGATAGCTCTGCCCGATTTCATTATGTTTTTCAATCAGACGCAATGCTTTTTCATCTACTTTCGTTCTTCTGAAAATCTTTTCTACTCCGTATACTTTATCTACGTTTTCAGTTTTTTTAGAATACCAGTAATCCAGTTCTTTTCTTTCTTCGTCTGTAGCATGTTCTCTTGCCAAAAGGTACAGAACAGTTTTTTTGTTTTCGTAAATATCTCCGGCATGTTTTTTTCCAAACTGCGCCTGATCTCCGAATACATCAAGATAATCATCCATGATCTGGAAGGCGATCCCGATATGTTTCCCGAAATTGAAAATAGCTTTTGCATCTTTAAAATCAGCTTTTGCAATCAAAGCTCCGATCTCAAATGAAGAAGCACTTAAAACGCCTGTTTTATAGGTAATCATTCTGATATAATCATCAAAAGTAACATCTTCCTGAGTTTCAAAATTGATATCATACTGCTGTCCTTCACAAAGAAGAAGTCCTGTGTGGGTAAATATTCTGATGCAGGCTTTGAAAATTTCAGGTTCCAGATCCTCAAAGAACTTATAGGCTTTCAGCATCAGCCCGTCTCCGGAAAGAATTCCTACATTAAGACCATGTAAAGTATGAATGGTAGGTTTGTTTCTTCTTAGCGGAGCTTCATCCATAATATCATCATGGATCAGTGTGAAGTTATGGAAAAACTCGATAGCCAATGCAGGCTTGATTGCTTCTTTAAGATCTCCGCCGAACATATCACATGCCATGAGTACCATAATAGGACGAAGACGCTTGCCTCCGTGAGAAATAATATAGTTCATCGGCTCATACAGCTCGGAAGGCTTATCTTTAAAAGTATATTTAGCGATGGCATCTGCAACAATCTGCTGGTATCTGTCTAAAAATTCCATAAAATCTAATAGTTTGAACAAAAATACAATTTTTCAGGGCTTTATAAAACAAAAAACTTTGCCCAAGCGGACAAAGTTGATATAAATATATGATTTGTTTTTTTAGAAAAGGAAGGTTACTACCAGATAAGTAATTCCGGCTACTATTGCAGAAATCGGAATGGTAAGAACCCAGGCCCATAATAAGCTTACTGTGATCCCCCATCTTACGGCTGAAACTCTTTTCGTTAATCCTACCCCGATAATTGAACCTGTAATGGTATGAGTAGTAGATACAGGAATACCGAAATGGTCTGTAATAAACAAAGTAATAGCCCCTGCAGTTTCTGCACTTACTCCTTCTAATGAAGTTACTTTTGTAATCTTGGTACCCATTGTCTTGATGATCTTCCATCCGCCGCTCATTGTTCCTAAACCAATAGCAAGGAAAGAAACCAAAGGAACCCAGATATAGTGCTGCGCAAAATAATCAAAACGTTCTGCAGAAGGGATATTCAGATACTGTGCATCCTGAAGCATATTAACGTGATAATAAATTACAGCTGCACCAATGATACCCATTACTTTCTGTGCATCATTCAAACCGTGTCCTAAGCTGAATAAAGCTGAAGAAGCCAGCTGAAGTCTCTTGAAAGACTGATCTGCTTTGTGCGGGTTTGATCTTTTATAAAGGTGTATGATAATCAGGGTGATGATAACAGAAATGATCATTCCTATAATCGGTGCCATGAAAATGAACAGAAAGATAGGAATTACTTTATCAAACTTTACCACACTCTGATGCGTTACCTGGTTGAAAGCCTCTTTAACGGTACCCCACATGCCAAGTTCCGGCTGTGCTGCTGCCACATCATGATAATCCATCATGAAAGCATGCATAAGCGCTGCTCCCAGGAAACCTCCGATCAGCGTATGTGATGATGAAGAAGGGATCCCGAACCACCATGTGAGTAAGTTCCAGGCAATTGCTGCCACCAGACCGGAAAATATAACTTCGAGGGTGATAAAATTCTCATTAACTGTTTTGGCAATTGTATTACCAATTTTGAATTCTCCAATGATATAAGCAGCAATAAAGAAGGCTGCAAAGTTCCAGAGCGCCGCCCAAAGTACAGCCTGAAATGGAGTTAAAACTTTTGTAGAAACTATAGTTGCAATTGAGTTGGCTGCATCATGGAAACCATTGATATAATCGAAGATCAGGGCCAGCGCAATAATAACTATAAGTAAAATCGGAAATTCCATTTTTGCTGTGTATTAGGCGTATTTAATCATGATGTTCTCGATTGTATTGGCAACATCTTCTGCTTTGTCCGTTACAATTTCAAGGTAGTTCAATACTGATGAAACTTTAATAATGTTGATGGCATCATTGGTTTCAAATAATTCTACCATTGAATTGGACAGCAAATCGTCAGCAATATTTTCAATAGAGTTCACCTTAATACAAGCTTCTTTCACCTGTTCCATATTTTTGAACCCTTTAAGGTTTTTCATGGCATTCTGAATTTCAAGACATGCTTTGTGGATCAGTAAAGAGAAGTCGGAATAAGCCTTCATCTCAGGTGATTTGTAAAGGAAGATATATTTTGTGGAAGCGTAGATATAGTCAGCAATATCATCCAGCCCTGTTGCCAGTGTATGGATATCCTCACGGTCAAAAGGTGTAATGAAGTTTTTTCCTAGTTCTACGAAAATTTCGTGAGTAAGTTCATCATTCTTGTGTTCGAAGTCGCTCATTTTCTTCAGCATTGAATCGTCATTAAGATCGAAATCCTTGATTCCAGCGTTGAATTCTTCTGACATTGCAACTAGATTTTCAGTTACTTTTTCGAAAAGTACAAAGAAGATTTTATCTTTTGGTTGAAAAGCGTGGAAAATATTACCAATTCCCATTTTTTAGTATTTATAATTCGTGTGCAAATTTCTTAAAAAAGGACCGCACGTGAAACTATATGACATTAAGTTTTGTTAACATTCGCTTAACAATTGATTATCAAATAAAAAAACCGGCAATAATGCCGGTTTTGTATGGTAATGATGAGATTAATTTGCTACTTCAGCTCTCATATCTTTTCCTTTGAACTTCATGGATTGAATGTTGCTTAAGACATTGTCTTTAAACGATTTTTCAACTTCGAAGAAAGAGAATTTCTCTAGAATTTCGATATCTCCTATTTCAGCTCTTTTCTTGCTTTTTCCGCCAGCGGTAGCTTTGTTGATGATATCTAAAACGTCAAGTTTCTTCAGATGGTCTTTCTTCCCAAGATTGAAGAAGAATCTTACCATGTTTTCATCTCTTCTTCTTGGTTTTGCACCACGGTCTCTGTCTCTTCCGCGATCTCCTCTGTCTCTGTCACGGCCTCTGTCTCTATCTCTGTCACGTCCGCGGTCTCTTCTGGAGTAATCGTCATCTCTGCTGCTTAATTTCTGCTCCACAAGGTCATGCTTGTCTTTGTAGTATAACGCAAGATCTTTAAGCTGGAACTGTAACAGCTGATGCACCAGTTCTTCTTTTGTAAAGTTGCTCAGATCCGGGATTAAGCTATCGTCAAATTCGAAAAGATCTTCGTGCTCCGTAAACAGTTTTTCGAATACACCTCCTACCTGAGCTTTAATAATATCTTCACCTGTAGGAATGAACTTCTCGTTAATTTCAATTTTTGTTGCAGATTTAATCTGTTTCAGTTTTCTGCTTTCTTCCGGCTTGATTAAAGCCATAGATATCCCGTCTTTTCCGGCTCTACCTGTTCTTCCGCTTCTGTGAACGAATACTTCAGGATCATCCGGTAAAGAGAAGTGAATAACGTGAGTAAGGGAGTTTACATCCAATCCTCTCGCTGCTACGTCTGTTGCTACAAGAATATCAATATTTTTCAGTCTGAATTTCTTCATTACCGTATCTCTCTGCGCCTGAGAAAGATCACCGTGAAGGGCATCAGCCGCATATCCGTTCTGCATCAGGAAATCAGCTACCTCCTGGGTTTCCATTCTCGTTCTGCAGAAGATAATGGAGTACTGATTAGGGTTAGCATCAATTAATCTTTTTAATGCTTCTTTCTTCTGACGGTACCCAACTACATAGTATTCGTGAGTAATGTTCTTCTTCACTTCGTTGATAGAACCTACTGAAATACGGTGTGGCTTTGTAAGGTAATTTTTAGAAATTCTTTCCACTTCTTTATTCATCGTTGCAGAGAATAAGAAAGTTTGTTTCGTTTCCGGAGTTTCGCTTAAGATGGTCTCCAATTCATCTTTGAATCCCATAGAAAGCATTTCATCAGCTTCGTCTAATACTAACCAATGAATAGCAGAAAAGTCCAGTGCCTTTCTGTTGATAAGATCTATTACTCTTCCCGGAGTTCCCACAATGATCTGTGGTTTATCCTTCAAAGATCTCATCTGCTCTACAATACTACTTCCACCATAAACCGCAGTTGTCTTGATGTCTTTCATATACTTAGAGTAATTCTTTATGTCTTTCGAAATCTGAAGACATAATTCCCGTGTCGGACAAAGCACCAATAATTGGATTTTGCGACTCGTATCGTCAATCATATCCAAAATCGGAAGCGAAAACGCTGCTGTTTTGCCTGTCCCTGTCTGCGCAAGTGCGATCAAGTCGCGAATATCTGAAAGAATAAAAGGGATAGTCTGTTTTTGGATTTCTGTTGGGCTTTCGTAGCCCAGTTCGCCAATTGCCTTAAGGATATCAGGACTTAAATTGGTTTCCGTAAATAAATTCATTAACTATTTTAAAATTTTTGCAAAGATACAACAAATATTTGATTTGTTTTTGAATAAATTTTTAAATATTCAAACTTAAATTCACAATCCTCTACTATTTTTTTAATTTTTGGAAAATTAAATCCAAAAAAACGTGCTGTAGATTAAAAAGTTATCAAACATTATTTTTTTTTATTAAATTGGATTGATTTTTTCTTTGTTATTTATGAATTTTCAAAAATAAAGCCCTTAAAAGCAAATTTTTCTCTTGTTATTGTCATTTATCGTCATTGATATATTGCCCTATACTCTATAGTTTTTGTACATTTGAATGGTGAGATTAGATTCGGGTTACAGGAATTTGAGGCCGGAGCCTGGAATCTTTTTTAAATTTCACCTACTAACAATAAAAACACTTTACACAATATGTCTGCAAGTATTTCTCCCACAACATTTGATTTTTTAAAAAAGCTGAATAAAAACAATAACCGCGAATGGTTTAATGAAAATAAAAACCTCTACACGGCATCTCAGCACAATGTAGTTTCATTTCTGGATGAACTGATTAAAGAGATGTCCGGTTTTGATGAAGAGCTTGCTAAAATAGACAGTAAAAAAGCGCTGTTCAGAATTTACAGAGATACCCGTTTCTCAAAAGACAAGTCTCCTTATAAAACCAATTTCGGCGCTTCTTTGGGAATGGGAAAAGGAAACCAGAAAGGAGGCTACTATCTTCACATAGAACCCGGAAAATCTTTTTTAGCAGGCGGAATCTATATGCCGGAATCTTCTGTTCTGAAAGAAGTGCGTAAAGAAATTTCCTTGTACGGGGACGATTTTCTTAAAATTCTCAACAATAAGGACTTCAAAAAGCATTTTCCGGAGCTTGATCAGGATGATAAACTGAAAAAAATCCCTCAGGGTTTCGAAAAAGAAGATCCTATGGGAGAATATCTGAAGCTTAAAAGCTATATTGTGGTTTATAGTCTGAAAGACGAGGAAGTGCTGGACAAAAATGCGGTGAAAAACATGACTAAAGTCTTTAAACTGATGAAACCTTTCAATGATTTCCTGAATACCCCATTTCTTTAATTTCTTTATTTTTTAAGGTCCGCTGATTTTTCGACCACAGATGACACCGATTTCACAGATGATTGTTATTGAGGTCGAATTATACTTTATCGACTTTTTTAACAGAGAAACTTGTGGTAGTTGGGTATCTTTATAAAAAATTCAAAATATATTAAAATTCAATAGTTTACAAAAACAAATTTTAAAGATTTATTCTGAAAATCAAGGTATTATAATTAACATTTTTTAAGAGAAGTTTTACATTTTTCCTTATCTTTGCTGTTCGCCAAAAAGCTTACGATGTCTTTATACCAAAAAATCGCAGAGAAACTACAATACATAACCCCGAATTTCTATAAAAAAAGATATTTTAAAAAGTTAAATAATCTTAATAAAAATAATTTTGCGGAACGTAATGTAGAGCCGGAACTGGTATGGATTAAAGAGTATCTTCCGAAAAACGCTGTAATACTGGACATTGGCGCGAATGTAGGAACTTTCCTATACCAGCTTGAAAATATACTTAACCATGAATATATTTATGGTTTTGAACCTAACAAAAAGCTGTACAGACGATTAAAAAGATTATTTCCCGCTATGCGTATCTTTCCTCTGGCACTTTCTGACGAAAACAGGATTGCCGAGTTTAAAGTACCAATCATTAATGGAAAAACAATTGCTTCCCGCGGGACATTAAATACTTCCTACAAAGAAAAGGGAGAAGAGAAAAGCTATACAGAGAAAGTAAAGGTAATCAAGCTGGACGAATGGGCTGCACTGGAACATTTCAAGAGACTTGATTTCATCAAAATAGACGTGGAGGGAAATGAAATAAAAACCCTTTCCGGAGCCAGAGAAACCATTAGAAAGTTCAAGCCGACCCTAATGGTTGAGATGGAGCAAAGACACCACCAGACACCGATATGGAATGAGATCTCCGAAGTGATGAGCTGGGGATACAAAGCCCGATATCTGAACAGAAACAGCTTTACGCTGGAGAATCTTACAGAGGATATCATCACACAAAATACGAATGACGAAAAAAATAAAACCCAGTACATCAACAACATTATTTTTATACCTAAAAACATTTAAAAACAACTTATGAGTGTAGTAGCGAGACAAGGCTTCAAATATTCCATTATCGGTTATATTGGTTTTTTGCTGGGCACCGTTTCCGCAATATTTATATTTCCGAATGATTTTGAATTTTACGGAAAGCTTCGCTACAGTATGCAAACCGCTGAGATGCTCGTTCCTTTTGTTGTTTTTGGTATTTCTTATGCGAATGTAAAATTTTTTAATGCTTTGCAGAAAGAAGGAAAAAATCAGAATATGCTTTCACTATCTCTGGTGACGGTTCTGCTCAATTTTCTCATTTTTGTTACCGTATTTTTTATTCTCCCCTACTTTTACCCCAAATTTATCCATTCAGAAGCGTGGAAAATTAAGCAAATTATTCTGCCCTTAATTTTAATTTTATCGCTCTGCGCTATTTTCAATAAATACACGTCAAATTATAAAAGAATTGTTGTCTCTAATATCTTTGACAATCTTTTCCCTAAAATAGCAAATCTGGGTGCTTTCTGTCTTTTCTTCTATTTTTCTCTGTCTCAAAATATTGCACTGGCTTTTTTCTTCGGAATATTTACACTCATGCTGTTCGGGTATATTTATTATACCAATAAGCTGGAAAAAATTAAGTTTGACATCAGCACAGACTATTTTAAGAAAAATCATTTTTGGAAGGAGTTCCTGAACTACAGTTTCTTCGGATTTCTGGGAACATTTGGAAACTATCTGGCGATCAACAGTTTTATGATTGGAGAATTTATGGGAATGGAAGAAAACGGGATCTATTCCGTTCTTTATGCGTTAATTTCCCTGATCTCTATACCTCAATTGGGACTATTCAATATTTCGGCTCCTATTATCAGTAAAAATCTGGCAGACGGAGATATGGAAGAGCTGGACAGATTCCACAAGAAAACTTCTTTAACGCTGTATTTCCTTGGTGCTGTTCTGTTCTCCTGCATCATGGTTGGATTCCCGTATCTGACACAATTTATGCCGAAGAACGGAACCATGCTCAGGGAGTATGAGCCGGTAGTGTGGATCTGGGGCTCTGCGGTACTGATAGATCTGGCAACAGGATTTAACGGAAATATTATTTCGCTTTCTAAATATTACAGATTCAATATTCTTGTCATGCTTTTACTGGCGGGATTAACGATAGGACTGAACTATTATTTTATTAAAAACACACATCTGAAACTCATCGGAATTGCTTTATCTACCGCTATTTCACTTACAATTTATAATGTTGTGAAAATTGTTTTCAATTATATTGTATTTAAGGTTTCACCGTTAACCATTGAAATGATTTTCGTTTCTATCATCTGTACGCTGGCGATTACAGTAGCAATTGTTCTCCCGAACTTCAGCAGCAATCTGCTGAACCTCGTTTACAAACCTGCAGTGGTTTTATTACTGATCTATATCGGTAATTATTTTACCAAGATCTTCCCGGTTGAAGACTATCTGAATATGAGATTTATTAAGAGTGTATTTAAGATTAAATAATACTTTTAAGAGAAAAAAGCACCATTATAAAAGAGTTTATCTACAGTAATCCCCTTAGAAATTGTTCCAGCTTTTTCTGAACATCTCTCCTGCCGTATGTTTTATGAAAGTCAAAAGGAGTGTTAGAAATGGTTTCTAACTGTTCAAAAGCATTTTCTTTTTCAGGAATAATAAAAGCCAGTCTGGAAGGATAATTTCCAGGAAAGACAGCCATTTTGCCATAGGCAATAGCATCGCCAAGATTACCTGTCATTTTAGTCCGTCCATAGATTTCCTCCATGCTGAAAAACTCTGTACTCTGCTGTATCGGGCACCATAAAACATCTGCTTTCCGCATCCACTGTTCAAAATCTTCTGAAGAAACTCTTTCTGAAAAATAAGTGATTTTTATGTTTTCCGGGATTTTTTCAGACAGAGATTTGAGTTGTTTTAACTCACTGCCGCCTGCTTTTCCAAGAAATACAAACCTGCAGCGTTTATGGGTACTGAGCCTCTGAATGGTTTTGAAAATATAAGCATAATCTCTCCTTTTCTGCGAAACACCACCAGGAATCACCACTACAAAATCATCATTTTGGGTTTTGGCAAAATCCCTCGTATAAAACAATGGCAGAAACTGGTATTTTTCTGAAATCAGAGCCTCATCCAGTACGAAAAGAGCTCTGGAGGTATGATAAACCCTGGTTTTATAAAACAATCCTTCTTTCAGCCACAATTTCAATCTGAAAATAATATCTCCTTTGAAAACACTTTTCATCAGATCCAGTTTTGAGGCTTTGATAAAATTAAGATTATGGGCAATAACCGCTGTACTGTACTTTTTCGTAACTGCCAGAAATGTATTAAAATAACGGTGCACAGTCCCTATGATCACCAGATCATATCCTTTCCCTTTCAGCTGGTCCAAAATCATAGAGCTATCTGATAAGAATACGGCTTCATCCCCATGAATCACATGATCTTTAATTCTTTTTGAAAAATAATAGTCTACCGAAAAATCCAGAGACCCTTTCATAATATCCATGAAAGCCTGAGCAATTTCTGCATGGGTATCAATTTCTATGTATGCTATTTTTTTCACGTGCTTTGAGGAGTTATATCTTAAGTTCCGGCTACAGCCAATGGTTTTTATTTTTTGATTAGAGACGGGCTAAAGCTTATCCCCTATCGCTTTTCTGATAATAATTGATAAAGCTTTCTATCATTTTACCTTTTCGTAATTTCGTTTTTTGCTTCTATATCTTCAGCCATTTCTTTTTCAACATTCGCCAACGCTGCTCATTAACGGTTTTTTGTTCTTCTCTGGTTATTTTAAGTTCTAATTTCTTGGATCTGCAGTTTTCATAGGATTTAACAATATCAAAGAAAAATGTGGCAGACCTGCTTTTCGCCGCTTCTTTTGAAGAGGCTATATAAGCCAGAAACCTGTTCAGTCCTAAGAAATAAAAATATCTTCCGTAATACGCTGCGGGACGTATCGTGTAGTCGGCTCCTTTCACTTTAATCAGTTTCACGTGAAGCTCCGGAAGAACGACTTCCTTCCATCCCAGATTTTCCAGCAATATGGAATCAATATTATCCCATCCCAAAGTTTCTCTTAAACCTCCAATCTGAATAAAGCATTCTTTCCGATAGGCTTTCATAGGCCCCCTTACATGATGTTTATTGGAGTTTCCTTCATAGACCCAGTTTCCGTTTTTTTCAATGTACAGAAGCCCTCCCACGAGTCCAAAATCAGGATGAGAAGAAAAGGCTGTTTCTACAGCTGTCAGATAGTTTTCCGGAAGGATAATATCGGCATCAAACTTACAGATGATATCAAATTCATCTATGGATTGGGTTTGTAATCCATTTTTAAAAGCATGTACCACTTTGGAACCGGGCTGATGTTCGGATTTCTGAAGGCTGACTGTTTCGAAACGGGAATCCGTTTCTGTATAGTTCCTGATCACCTCAGCGGTTCTGTCTGTAGAACCGTCATTCACCACCACCACTTTAAAATCTCTGCTGTTTTGCTGCTGCAGAGAATCAAGAGTAAAGGGGAGGTTGTCTTCTTCGTTATGGGCAGGAATTATGATTAAAAACCTCACGAATTATAAGTGCTTAATGATGAGTGATCAGTGATAAGAAATTTTTAGGGGATCAATTATCACTGATCATTCATCGTTTATAGAATTTATTTGTTATGCGGTTTCAGCATGTTTTTCGGATCAAGGATTTCATCCAGTTTTTCCTGAGAAAGAATTCCTTTTTCCAAAACAAGGTTATAAACGCTTTTTCCGGTTTCCAATGCTTCTTTAGCAATCTGAGTAGACTGTTTGTACCCGATGTAAGGATTCAGCGCTGTTACAATACCGATGCTGTGCTTTACCATATTCAGGCAGATTTCTTTATTGGCCGTAATTCCTACCACACATTTTTCACGAAGTGTATCTAAAGCGTTGCAAAGGAAGTTGATATTTTCCATGATGGCATGAGAAAGTACCGGCTCCATTACATTCAGCTGCAACTGTCCTGCCTCTGCGGCAAAAGTTACCGTAAGATCATTTCCAAATACTTTGAAACAAACCTGATTTACCACTTCCGGAATCACCGGATTTACTTTGCCCGGCATAATTGAAGATCCCGGCTGCATTGGTGGAAGATTGATTTCAAAAAGACCTGCTCTCGGACCTGAGGAAAGTAATCTTAAGTCATTACAGATTTTAGATAGTTTTACTGCAAGACGTTTTGTAGCTGAAGAATAAATAACGTAAGATCCGGTATCCGGTGTGGCTTCCACCAGGTCCGGAGCTGAAACAATGGGGAATCCTGTAATCTGAGCCAAGTTCTTGGCACAAAGAGCGGCATATCCTACAGGAGCGTTTAATCCGGTTCCGATAGCAGTTGCCCCCATATTCACTTCTACAAAAAGGCTGGCATTGTTATTCAGTTTGGAGATATCCTCCTCCAGGGTAGCGGCATAGGCCTCAAATTCCTGTCCCAAAGTCATTGGAACCGCATCCTGAAGCTGCGTACGTCCCATTTTGATCACATCATGAAACTCCTGTCCTTTCGCACGGAAAGCCGTGATAATTCTCTCCAGTTTTTCTACCAGCCCGATATTCATCTGAAGCAGTCCCATTTTGATGGCTGTAGGATAAGCGTCATTGGTAGACTGTGAGAGGTTGATATGATCATTCGGTGAACAGAATTCATATTCTCCTTTATTTTTCCCCAGTTTTTCCAGCACAATATTGGCGATCACTTCATTCGCATTCATGTTAATGGAAGTTCCTGCTCCTCCCTGAATCATGTCTACCGGAAACTGGTCATGATATTTCCCTTCTACAATTTCATCACACGCTTCTGCAATTTTAAAATACAGGTTTTCGTCTAGAAGTCCTAATTCATAATTGGTTTTAGCCGCTGCTTTTTTTACAAATGCCAATCCTCTTATGAAATCCGGATATGAAGACAAAAGCTGTCCTGAAATTTTGAAATTGTTGATAGCTCTTTGTGTCTGAACCCCATAATAAGCATCTACAGGCACATTCAGTTCGCCTAATAGATCACTTTCTTTTCTGAAATTTTCCATTACAGATATTTTACTGTTTTTGATCGTTTAAAGATAGCAAAAACGCATCTAACCGATGCGCTTTAATTTGAATTATTTTGCTGGATATTTTTGATTTAAAGCCTGCAGTATTGCCCATGTTTCACCATCCATGATCCCGTCATAATTCTGTGGACGGAAATGGTATTGGAAGGCTTCAATGGTTTTCTTGGTAGCATCATCCCATTTCCCGCTCAGATCCATTCCATACCCAAATTTCTGCAATGCCGTCTGTATAAGAAAGATAAAGCCGGCATCATTATATCTTGCCGTAATATCTGCCTGCGCTGCTTCAAGATAAGTCTGCTTCGCTGCTTCATCATACCACATTCCTACCTGATATTCATCATAAAGCTTTTTCCAAGGAAACATAGGTCCCGGATCCTGCTTTCTTGTAGGCGCAATATCTGAATGAGCCAATACATTGGTAGGCTGTATCTGATATCTTGTTACGATATCTTT
This sequence comes from Chryseobacterium culicis, assembly GCF_900108365.1. Lineage (GTDB taxonomy): Bacteria > Bacteroidota > Bacteroidia > Flavobacteriales > Weeksellaceae > Chryseobacterium > Chryseobacterium culicis. Next base: position 299,289 of record NZ_FNWQ01000004.1, read on the forward strand.
CACAAGGGCCGCTACTTTTTTCACCTGCTCATCACTAAAAGGAGCAAATGTTCTTTTACCGGCAGCATCTGTGGTATACCCCATATTGACAATTTCAATCCCTATAGAAGTATCGTTAAGATTTTTATCGTTTCTCCAGGCACTTACTCCTGCGTGGTAAGCACGCTTGTTTTCATCTACCAGTTGATAAATCTCATTATCTCCTGTATTATTTACCAGATAATGGGCACTCACCGCCTGTTGGGTAAGAACAGTAACCGACTTATCGTCCGGAAGCGCTGTATAATGTAATATTAAGTAACGTTGTCTGAAATTCTGTGCGACTGCCGGGAAATAAGTTTTTACCACTTTATATCCCATTGGTTTTGCTGTTACTATAGAACCATAACTTGCCGTATTATCATTTTTTGTGGCATCTGCTATATTAGTCGTAAAAAAGTCTACTCCGTGATCAGATACTACTTTGGGTTTTTGAACCACCGGAGGTGTTGGCTTAACGGTCGGTTTGGCCTGTGTTACCGGGGTTTTTGGTTTGTAAGTATTTTTTTTTACATTTTGTTGGGAAGTACAGGAAAAAACGAATGTGCTTAATCCGATGATATATAATGTCTTACGCATCAGTTTGGTTTTTGGATGATTTATTACCTCAAAAATACACAAAATTTTCTTGAATTTTATTTGGTAAATAAAGAAATCTGTTCTATATTTGCACTCGCAATAACGGAACAACGATCATTAAAAAATAAACAAAAAGGAGGGTTGCCGGAGTGGTTAACGGAGCAGTTTGCTAAACTGTCGACGCGAAAGTGTCGCAAGGGTTCGAATCCCTTACCCTCCGCTCTTCTTATATATTCGGGGCGTAGCGTAGTCCGGTCATCGCGCCTGGTTTGGGACCAGGAGGTCGCAGGTTCGAATCCTGCCGCCCCGACTGTTTTCAGTAGTTTTCTCAAAACTACCCAATGGGTGCGTAGCTCAGCTGGATAGAGCATCTGCCTTCTAAGCAGACGGTCAAAGGTTCGAATCCTTTCGCGCTCACAAAAAGACTTACTAGAAATAGTAAGTCTTTTTGTTTTTACATAGTATTCAAACTTTATATTACAGACAATAGGAAATCCGGTTCCACTCCGGTCAGCAACGGGTATGATCTATTTATATTTATAAAAATATTTGCCATACAATCAAATTGTCATAATTTTGTTCTTCCTATTCAAATTCAATGAAAAATTTTAATCTCATTATTGCAGGCTGCCTCCTTGCTTCTGTTATATCATGTACAACGGCGGCTCCGGTTTCAAAAGCTACCACCAAAGAAACACCTTATCAGAACCTTGGACGTGACGGAAAAATATATGCTGCTTTTTATCAGCAAAGGGCGGCAGAGTATGAAGCATTATGCCTTCAGGCTTATAATATTGCAATACTTCGTCTGGACCAGGCTTTAGCGCAGCAATCCGACAAACCTTTAGCCATTGTTTCTGACATTGATGAAACTTTTCTGGATAATTCCTACTATGCTGTTGAGCGCTCAAAGATGGGGAAAAATTACGATCAGAAAACATGGGAAGAATGGACGGCAAAAGGAATTGCCACTCCGCTTACGGGCTCTCAAAAATTCTACCAGTATGCAGCCAGCAAAGGAGTTCAGGTTTTTTATGTGACCAACCGATTGGAGCAGGAGCGAGAAGGAACTGTAAAAAATTTAAAGAAATACAATTTTCCGATTCAAAGCGATAATCACCTTATTTTAAGATCAAAAGAAAGCAGTAAGGAAACCCGGAGAAAAAATATTGCTAAAAATTACAATATCGTTTTGCTCCTGGGTGATAATCTGGCCGATTTCTCAGATCTGTTTGATAAGAAATCCGAGACAGAAAGATCTTCAGCGGTGAAGAATGCTGCGGATGATTTTGGCAAAAAATTCATTATTATTCCCAATGTAGGATACGGAGACTGGGAATCCTCATTCTATAACTACAAATACGATTACACCGATCAGCAGAAAAACTCAATGATGTATGATGCTGTAAAATCTAATCCATAAAATATTTCAGTAAAAATCCCGCCATGCTTTTGCGGGATTTTTATTTTGATAAAGATTCTCCCAGGTATTAAAAAAATTACTCCTTTTAAATGATTATTTTACATGATTTTATTTTATACTTCAACAATATCGATTAAATTAACCATTGATATTGAGTAATATTCTGAATTTTGAATAAAGCGATTATGATCTCCGTAACGAGTACCATTCTTTGAAGAGAAACATTCAGTATATTTGTATAAGACTCATCGTATTTAAAATGTTGACAGATAAATTTGGAAGGCATATCAATTATCTCAGGCTTGCTGTTGTAGACCGGTGTAATCTCCGATGTACGTACTGTATGCCGGAAAAAGGTCTTAACTGGATAAAACAGGATGAATTAATGACTGATGAAGAAATGCTCAGAATATGTTCTGTATTTACAGATATGGGAGTGGATAAAATCAGAATTACCGGAGGCGAACCCTTTGTGAGAAAAAACAGCATTGAACTTATTCAAAAAATATCAAAGCTAAACGGACTCTCTGATCTCAGTATTACAACCAATGGTCTTCTCACCGAACAATATATTCCCCAATTAAAAAAGTATGGAATACAATCTGTCAATTTAAGTTTAGATACCCTTGACAGCGACCGTTTTTTCAAAATTACACGAAGAAACAGTTTCAATAAAGTGATGAAGACCTTCGATCGCTTATTGGAGCATGATATCAAAGTAAAGATCAATACCGTGGTGATGGAAGGGCAGAATATTGAGGATATTATTCCATTGGTCCTGCTTACAAAAGATCTGCCTGTAGATGTCCGCTTCATTGAAGAAATGCCTTTTAACGGCAGCAATACAGAGGTTTCCCTCCAATGGAATTTCGCCCGGATTTATCATCACATTAAAGAGCAGTTCCCTGAAATTCAAAAGACTGAAGACCCTAAGGGCTCAACATCTAACAACTATAAGATTCCTGGTTTTTTAGGCGGTATCGGAATTATTGCAGCGTACACCCGTTCATTTTGCGGAGACTGCAACAGAATAAGAATCACTCCTTCAGGGATCCTGAGAACCTGCCTGTATGAACAAGGCGGAGTGAACCTTAAAAATGAAATCCGTGCCGGAAAAACAGACAAAGAGCTGAAAGACATCATTATCAACACTATACATAAAAAGCCAAAAGACGGATGGGAAGCTGAAAAATTGAATCTAAGTTCTTCCCATATTCATCAGTCAATGGCAACAATTGGAGGTTAATTATGGAAATGATCAGTGTACAACAGGCAGAAGAAATGATCTCTTCTCAAATAAAAGACTTCGGAAATGAAGAAATCTCCTATGAAAATGCATTAGGAAGAATTTTGGCAGAGGATATCAGGACAGACCGTGACCTGCCTCCTTTTGACAGACCAACAGTAGACGGAATTGCGATAAGTTTTGATTCCTATGAAGAAGGAATTAAAACCTTTACCATCAAAGCTGTGCAGGCCGCCGGAGAACATCCTGTTTCCATTGGAAATAAAAACGAATGTATCGAAATCATGACGGGTGCGGCTCTCCATTCTTCGGCGGACACTGTTATCCGTTATGAGGATATTTCGATGAGCGGTACAAGTGCAGTACTTAATACGGATATCAAAAAAGGACAGAATATTCATTTCAAAGGAAAAGATAAAAAAGCAGATGAAATACTGGTAAAAGCTGGTGAAATCATCACTCCAGCGATTCTCGGAATTGCTGCATCTGTAGGAAAAACGCTTTTATCCGTAAAAAAACTGCCCAAAATTGTGATTATTTCTACCGGAGATGAAATGGTTCCGCCGGAAACCACTCCCACTCCATTTCAGCTAAGACGTTCCAATGGAATTACCATCCGGTCTGTTTTAGAAAAATACAGAATCAAAGCAGAGGTGCTGCATTGGAATGACGATTTTGAATTCATCAGAAAAGAGCTCTCCCAATGTATTGAAAAGTATGATATTCTGCTGATGAGCGGCGGCGTTTCGATGGGAAAATTTGATTATCTCCCGAAAGCATGTGAAGAGCTGGGTGTAAAAAAACTTTTTCATAAAATAAAACAAAGGCCCGGAAAACCCTTCTGGTTTGGAAAAAGCCGCAATCAAAAATTGATTTTCGCATTTCCGGGAAATCCTGTTTCGGTATTCATGTGTCTTCACAGGTATTTTATCCCCTGGCTGGAAAGATCTCTGGGAATTTCTGTTCCCGTTAATTATGCCGTTTTACAAAACGATATAAATGTTCCTTTTCCGCTGCAGTATTTTGCTCAGGTAAAGCTTAGTATCAGCCAGTCGGGGCAATTATTGGCAGAATCAATAAACACAAATGGATCCGGAGATTTTTCCCACCTTGCAGAAACTCATGCCTTCATGGAACTTCCCCTGGAAAAAACCGAATTTAAAAAAGGCGAAGTGTATACAATCTGGAAATATAATTTTTGAATCATGACAGACTTTTCACATCTTAATAAAAAAGAGCAGCCAGGTATGGTAAATGTAGGCAGCAAAAAAATCACCCACCGTAAAGCAGTTGCCAAAGCCATAGTTTCACTGCCGGAGAATATTCTTACGGCCCTTCAGAAAGATGATTTCAAAACGAAAAAGGGATCTGTATTTCAAACCGCAATCATTGCCGGAATAATGGCTGCCAAAAAAACAGGTGACCTTATCCCGCTTTGCCACCCGATTGGTATGGATAACTGTGAAATAGATATCGAAGTGAATAGTCAAAACGAGGTTGAGATCTATTGTACTGCTGAAGTACAGGCAAAAACAGGAATTGAAATGGAAGCACTTACAGGAGCATCCGTTGCAGCCCTTACCATTTATGATATGTGCAAGGCCATGAGCCAGGATATTGTAGTAAAAGAAATAAAGCTAATTGAAAAAACAGGAGGAAAAAATGATTTCAAAAGAGACTGATTTACCCCAACTAAACGGATTGGTACTCGCGGGTGGAAAAAGTGTACGGATGGGAAATCCGAAGGACAAAATCAACTGGCATGGAAAAGAACAAAAATACTATGCAGCTGATCTTCTGGCTCCTTTTTGTGATGAAGTTTACATTTCATGCAGACAGGATCAGCTTGAAAATTTCAATTCTGAATACAATGCTCTTACCGACACTTTTTTACAGATGGGTCCGTTTGGCGGCATACTTTCCGCACTACGTTCTCAGAGAGACAAAGCCTGGCTGGTTGTAGCATGTGATCTTCCCCTGCTCGATAAAAATTCATTAGAATTTCTGATACAATCCAGAGATCCGGAAAAAGCGGCAACCACGTATGAAAGTCCTTTTGATGGATTGCCGGAACCATTGATCACCATCTGGGAACCTAAAAGCTACCCCTTGCTCCTTAATTTTTTAGGAACAGGAAATACATGTCCGAGAAAAGTACTGCTCAATAGCGATACATTGATTCTCAAACCTGCTAACCCGGATGCTTTAATGAATGTAAATACTCCTGAAGACATGAAAAAGGCTCAGGAACTTTTAAGAAAATAAATTGACTTATGAGTGAATCATTTGAACGCTATCATTGTCAGATTGCTTTACCAGGATTTGGAATTTCCTCTCAGGAATCGCTTAAAAATGCCAGGATACTGATTGTTGGCATGGGTGGTCTGGGCTGTCCCTCGGCTCAATATCTTGCTTCTTCAGGGATAGGAACCATTGGTATTGCGGATGATGATACCGTTTCAGAAAGTAATCTTCACCGGCAGATTTTATATACCCCTAATGACATCGGCATGTATAAGGTAGATGTTGCAGCAAAAAAACTGCTACAGCAAAATCCTTCTATTGCAGTCATTCCCTATCGTATTAAAGTTACCTCTTCCAATGTAATGAACTTAATATCCGAATTTGATCTGATTATTGAAGGTACAGATAATTTTGAAACCAAATGTTTACTGAACGACGCCTGTGTATTAACCGGAAAACCTTTGGTTTATGGTGCAATCTATCAGTTTGAAGGACAGGTAAGCATCTTGAATGTTTTGCAGGAAGACGGTTCCTATTCTCCCAACTACAGGGATATTTTTCCTGATGCAGAAAATTCGCAGGTGCCCAACTGCAGAGAAGGCGGAGTAATTCCTACACTGGCTGGAATGGTAGGATGCATGCAGGCCAATGAAGCCATAAAATATCTTACCCGATCCAATGATCTCTTAGCCGGGAAGCTGTGGATGATCAATATGATGAGTGGCAGAACACAAGTCATTAAGTTAAAAAATTCATCTTTTCAGATTACAGACCTACCTCAAACTGTTGAGCTCATTACTTTTGAAGAGCTGAGTCAGTCAAAGGACGATTTTGAGATCATTGATGTGCGGAGCCTGGAAGAACATGAGCATTTCAATATCGGAGGAAGCAATATCCCTGTTGAACTGTTAGAGCAGCATCTTGATTCAATTTCCGGCCGGTCAAAACCTGTTTTATTCTATTGCCAGTCTGGAAAGCGCAGTTCGGAGGCAGTACGAAAAATAAAAAAAGTTTTCCCGGATAAAGAAGTATTTTCTTTAAAAGGAGGAATCCGGAGCATCAGTCAATAATATTCTGAGTTACTTTCTTAGATACGGCTATCTGATCTCCTGCTATTTCATGAATGGTTTCGTCAATCATAATGCACATGCTGTTCAGAGCAAGATCATTTGCATCAGTTCCAAAAGGCTCTTCAATCTCGTCGGCAATTGCCTCAAAAGCGACAAAGGTGTAAGCTACAAATACAACAATAAGCGGTGTAAACCACCCTAGTGAATCTACGAGCCCGAAAGGTAACAGAAAACAATAAATATACACTGTACGGTGCAGCAAAACTCTGTAGCTGTAAGGAATCGGGGTTGAGATGATTCTTTCACATCCTCCCAATATATCAGAAAGCTTATCCAGGTTCTCATCAAAACGAGCCTGCAGGATAGAATCTATGCAGCCTTTTTCTTTTAACTCCTGCACCCATTCACCCAAAAGCCGGAGAATGACTGCCGGTTTATATTTTGACGAAGCAACTGTTTCCAGATGGTTCTCATCGAGTCTTGATTTTAAATCATCATAAGAATCTGTTCCTCTCAGCTGATGCTTTAAAGCAAAAACAAAAGCAGCCAGAAGCTGAACAAACCTGTACACAGAAATCTGATCATCATCTTTATTTTTCAAAGTCATAGCCTGGCGGGTCAATGCACGTGCCGTATTCAACAAAGCTCCCCAGAGCTTGCGCCCTTCCCAGAACCTGTCATAGCTGGCATTGTTCCTGAATCCTAAAAACAGAGCCAGTACAAAACCAAACAGGGTAAGCGGTGCGGGATTTAAGGGAACTTTAAATGATAAAATAGTTCCATGGAAATAGGTCACCAGTAGAGAAAGCAGTAAGAGCAATCCCAAACGGGGAAGCAAGGCCGGCAAAACAGAGCCGTGCCATACAAATAGCATTCTGAACCAGTGTTCCTTTTTTCTTATGATCATTGCTAATTATAAAGACAGATAAGTTTTCCTGTCATTTTTTACAAATTTATCACATTCTTCAGGATTCTGAAGCAGAAAGCTCTTTTTTCAAAGCATTTATATTTCTTTTCATGAATAACGAAACAATAAAAGCGATCACAAAAAGCCCGGAGAAAACCTGTAGTGTTGTAGTAAGAGAACCTGTTTGTTCTTTAACAAAGTCGTAGATTGAAGGCCCGGCCACTCCTGCCAAGGCCCAGGCTGTAAGTACCAAGCCATGGATTGCTCCCAGCTGCTTTGTTCCAAACAAATCTCCCAGGAATGCCGGCAATGTAGAAAAACCTCCGCCATATATTGTAATAACCATAAAAAGAATAATGAGAAAGGCCACTTCGATAGAAATCTGTGGTAAAAAGTAATAGGCCGGTACCTGAAGAGCAAAAAACAGAATATAGGTGTTGGAACGTCCCAGATAATCAGATAAACTTGACCATAATAGCCTTCCCACCCCATTAAAAACTCCGATTAAGCCAACAATACCGGCCGCCTGTAAAGCCGTGTACCCCAGCTTTTCCTGAGTCATAGGACTTGCCGCTGCAATAATTGCAATTCCGCAAGTGATGTTGATAAACATCATGATCCAGATGTAATAAAAGCGTTTGGTTTTCAGCGCAGTTTTCGCATCAATATAAGCAATGTCTTTTTGTACAGTTTTGCTCTCAGCTAAACTGAAACCTTCCGGAACATAGCCTTGCGGCGGTCTTTCAATATAACTGGAAGACAGAAGAATAACGATGAGATAAATTGTTCCCAAAATATAAAAAGCTTTTGCAACGCCTACTTTTTCAAACAAGATCTGCATGAACGGTCCAAATATCAGTGCCGCAAAGCCAAAACCCATGATCGCCATTCCTGTTGCCAGCCCGCGCCTGTCCGGAAACCATTTAACCAAAGTACTTACAGGAGTAATATATCCTATTCCTAAGCCAATTCCTCCAATAAAACCATAGCAAAATAAAAATAAAGGAAGTGATCCGAGTTGTACAGCCAATCCGGAACCTAATATTCCGGACCCATAGAAGATTCCGGCAACAGTTCCGCTTCTTCCGGGGCCTACCTTTTCAACCCAGGTTCCCATAAATGCTGCGGATAACCCGAGCAGTAAAATAGCAATTTTAAATGCCCATTTTATGGTTCCTTCATCCACATTAAGGATTTTTCCTACAGGATTGGTCATTACGGAATAAGCATAAACGGAACCAATAGAGATATGGATTCCTACGGCTGATGCTGCAATCAGCCAGCGATTTTTGAGTTTTAATTTTTTCATATTTGTGTTGTTTTTTTAAAAAATTTCATCTGCCAAACTCCATACAGACTGTACGAATGCTGAATATTATCAGCACCCGAGGGAACATCATTTTCATCTTATAACTACTGTTTACTACTGCCTATCACAATTTCTGTAACCTGATAAGAACTTCTTGCGGGCTTTTTTTCGCCTTCTGCAATCATACGGAGCGGACCTTTGCCTTCCGGCAATGGTTTTCCGTCTATGGTGTCAGCAATAATAACATTTTTATTCTGAATGGAAGGGTCAAGCTCTGCAAGGGAAAACAGAACCTGATAACCATCTGAAGATTTTATCACTACATATTTTGAAAGATTGTCTTTCCCGTGAAGTGCTTTTCCTGACGGAACTCCTGCTTTTTCCAAAATTTCAATAACCGGAACTCCTGTAAAAGTATGAGGATTTCCTTCTTTATCCTTCATTACAGCTTCTTTTCGGGTCATTTTTGAGAGGTCTGACAAACGCAGCTCCAATGGTGTTGCAGCTTCACCTGAAATCTTCAGTGTAAAGCCAGTTTGCGCGGAGACAATACTGCACAAAGAGAATGCGGAAAGAAAAAGCAGTTTTTTCACTGACATACTTAGTATTATTGTAGATTAGTTCCTGCTGCAGCCATGATATGTTCATCAATTCTTTTAAAAATATCAGGACTGTGCTTACGGATTTTAATGCGTACATACTTGGAAGCGGGCATATTAGCACCATTCACTACATTATTGATGGATACCAAAACATTGGTTTCCGGAAAATAAGTCATTGTACTTTTCTGTGGAATAGGATATTTCACAACAATGAAGAGAGGGGCAATTCTTTCAATCCCGTCATCATAGTTGAAAAGATCTACGTGATCTCCTTCATTAAGTCCGGCTTTTTCAATATCCTTTTCATTCATCATCACAATTCTTCTTTCATTAAAGATACCGCGGTACCGGTCATTCAAACCATATACAACTGTATTGAACTGATCATGGGTTCTGGTTGTTCCCATTAAATACTCGTCCTCAGCAAGCGAATTATCCGGCACAGCTGTTATATTGAAAGCGGCTTTTCCTGGATGAGATTCACTGTTGAAGACACCATCCCTTGGACCATTCGGAAGGTAAAAACCTCCTTTCTGAATGACTCTTTTATTATAGTTTTCAAATCCCGGAATGCATTGTTCTATATCATGACGGATAGCATCATAACTGTTGATGAATTTATCCCAATTGATCACGGAGCGTTTACCTAAAACGGCTTTTGCCATTCTGCAGGCAACATGAGCCTCGTTGATGAGATGTTCTGAAATAGGATCCAGAACGCCTTTGGAAGCTTCTACAACTCCCATTGAGTTTTCTGTGCTTACATGTTGGATTTCTCCATTAATGATATCTTTTTCGCTGCGGGAAATCACTGGCAGAATAAGTGCTTCTTTACCATGAATCAGATGGTTTCGGTTCAGCTTTATAGAAACAATTACCGACATTTCCAGGCTGCGCATTGCTTCTGCCGTAAAGGTTGTATCCGGTGCGGCTGAAAGGAAATTACCTCCCATACAGAACATAAATTTCACTTTTCCCTCATGCATCGCTTTAAGCGCATTGACAACATCATATCCTCCTTTTCTTGGTACTTCAAAACCGTAATACTCCTGAAGCTTATCCAATTGCGCGGTAGTGGGATGGTGATTAATAAGTAATGTTCTGTTACCCTGTACATTACTGTGACCACGAACAGGGCATGCTCCTCCTCCACGGATTCCTATGCTTCCTTTCATTAATAAGAGATTCACAATATTATAGATCATTTCCACACCATTATGCTGCTGCGTAATTCCCATGCCCCAGCACACAATCATACGTTTTCTGGAAGCGATCATTTGTGCGGCTTCCCGTAAGTTCTCAACGGGAATTCCGCATTCTTCCGATAAAAAATTAAGATCGTACCTTTTTAATTCTTCCGTCAATTCGTTGAAGCCCGCTGTTTTATCCGCTATGAAATCCTGATCAAGAACTTTTCCGGGATTTTTCGCTTCTTCTTCCAATACCAGAATTTGAAGGGCTTTTAAAAGCGCCATATCTCCATTGATCCTAACGGGCAGATAAAGGTCCGACAGTTCAAAAGGTTTATTAAGTAGAGCACGGACTTCCTGAGGGTCTTTGAAACCTTTTAAACCTGCTTCAGGAAGTGGGTTGATAGCTATAATTTTTGCACCGTTCTTCTTCCCTTTTGTGAGTGCGGAAAGCATTCTTGGTGAATTGGTTCCCGGATTCTGCCCTATAATAACGATAAGGTCCGTATCATAAAAGTCTTCCAGTTTTACAGTTCCTTTTCCTATACCTATGCTTCTTGACAGTGCATAGCCGGAAGTCTCGTGGCACATATTGGAGCAATCCGGAAAATTATTGGTTCCGAATTCCCGGGCGAACAGCTGATATACCCAGGTTGCTTCATTACTTGTTCTTCCCGATGTATAAAATATGGCTTCATCAGGTGAATCCAGCGCATTTAACTTTTCCGAAATTTTGGAAAAAGCATCATCCCAGCTTATTGGCTGATAATGCGTTCCTCCTTTTGGCAGATACATGGGTTCTTCAATCCTTCCCAACTGACTGATTTCAAAATCTGTCATTTTTGCCAGATCATATACTGAATTTTCTTTAAAAAATGCTCCTCCAATTTTTTTTGAAGTGGCTTCTTCAGCCAGGGCTTTTGCTCCGTTTTCACAGTATTCGCCCAGACGGGAACGCTCGTCATCCGGATCGGGCCATGCACAGCTCGGACAATCGAAACCATCAAACTGATTCATACTGAAAAGCGCCCTTCCGCCACGGAGAACCGATGCATTAAGTACGAGCTGATCCATTGAGTGAATCACAGCAGGAACTCCTGCTGCCCAGCTTTTTGGAGGTTTCAGATTCAGATTCAGCAGCTTATAGGGAGGTTCTGCCGAAGGTAACTGATTGTTTTCATTTTCTCTTTTGAATACCTCTTTTTTTTCCATGATGTGTATATTTTTAAGAAATGACCATTAGCATTTCATGTTGGGATTCGGGTAGTTGTCACTTTGATCTTCTAATGTATTATCAATGCATACAAAATCTTTTTCTATTAAGAGTTTAATGTTTCCAGCCTGTCCTTCAAAACCTACCCTGTCTGTTGAAATCCATTCTTTTATCATTGTTTCCGGCATTTTCAGCACAATTCTGTTGTCAATAAATTCCGCAGAAAGTTCTTTATTTTCTGTTTGTTCCAGAGAATAGATAAACGGTCGGTTCACAAATTCAGTAACGCTTGAAATTGTTCCGTCTACTCCCAGTTTTGCTACTTCAGATTGGGTGAGACGAAATCTTACTGAGTTATCTTTGATTCTTATTTTCATAATAGATTTTCAATGTTAAAATGGCTTCCTGAATGGTATATATTCAACCGGTTATCCCGTAAAAAGCCTACTAATGTAATATCAAATTCTTTTGCCAGATCTACCGCCAGGCTTGATGGAGCACCTATTGCTGCAACAGTGGAAATCCCTGCCATTACAGCTTTCTGTATAAGTTCAAAGCTGGCTCTTCCGCTTAACACCAACATTTTGTCATGGAGCGGAAGCATATCTGCTGACAATGCATGTCCTATGAGTTTATCCAATGCGTTATGCCTTCCTACATCTTCCCGTAGTGCGAGCAAATTGCCTTCTGCGTCAAATAAACCTGAAGCATGTATTCCGCCTGTAGCGCTGAAATTATTCTGGAAAGCCTGCAGCTTGCCGGATAACTGGTACAATGTTTCCAAAGTGACCGTTGTATTTCCTTTTTTATGGTGCTGAAAAGCGCTTACTGTTCTTATAGATTCTATGGATCCTTTTCCGCAGACCCCGCAACTGGAAGTGGTATAGAAATTTCTTTCGGTCTTCATCAAGTCCGGTATGAAGCCTTCTGTAAGCTCAACTATGATAATATTTTCTTTATTCTTTGCGCAGGCCTCGGAGAAATATATATTCTTAATCTGCTGCTTGCCGGAAATAATTCCTTCCGTAAATAAAAAACCGGCTGCCAGTTCCTCATCGTTGCCTGGAGTACGCATGGTTACCGATATATTTTTGAATTCCAGCTGACCTCCTTCATGATAGGAAACTCTGATTTCCAAAGGTTCTTCTACAGAAACATCATCGGTATAAGCAAAACTGAGGTTATCCTTAACTTTGATGATTTCTATCTGATTTATAGCTCTATGTGGCAATAGATTCGTTTTCATACTATAATGACTGGCCTAGTAAAGGTACAAAATTTTATTCCTAATTATGGATGTGCAGAAACCCATTCTTCACCATCTTCAAAAATTTCTTTCTTCCAGATCGGAACGGTCTTCTTAATATTTTCAATCATATAACTGCAGGCATCAAAAACGGTATTTCTATGCCCGTCACTCACTACTATCATAATAGCTGCGTCACCGGGATATAATATTCCGGTACGGTGATGCACCACAATATTCTTTACCGAAAACAGGGAAATTGCTTGATCTGCTATTTTCTGTATTTCTTTAATGGCCATAGATTCGTAGCATTCATATTCCAGACGGGTAACGGGTTTCCCTTTGGTATGATTGCGAACGGTTCCTACAAATGATGCCATCCCGCCGCATGCTGCATCGGAAGCAGCAGTAAAGCAGGTAACAAGATCTAGTGTGTTTTCTGTTATTTGTATATCTATCATGTTTTTACCCACCGCTTACCGGAGGAATTATTGCTATTTCGTTAGAGCGTGTTATTACCTGATCATCATCCGCATATTCATCATCTACGGCAATAAAGTAAGATTTTAGTTTTTTCAGCTCCGGAAAGTCCTTTTCCAGAAGCTCTTTGAGTGCTTTAACTTGTGATCCTTCATTGATTTCTATCTCTTTTTCTGAAGCTCCGAAAATATCTTTCGTAATTCCGAATGCCAATATTTTAACTATCATTTCAATTTACCAATATTTAATTACAACATTAATTCCTGCTGCCAGAACCAGAACAGCCGTCATTCTTTTGATCACTAGAGGATTCCATTTCAGAGACATTCTGGCACCAATTTGCCCGCCCATAAATACCGCAAAACACAGGCTTAAAATCCTGGAATAGTTCATATCTGCTGAAAGTCCTGACAATTGACCAAAAATCCCGGATATAGAATTGACCAGAATAAAAACACTTGAGGTGGCTGCAATTTTTCTGGGAGTATCCCATTTCATAAGATTTAACAGTGGAGACAGAAAAATTCCTCCTCCAATACCCACTAATCCGGATAGAAATCCGATTCCTCCTCCTAAAAATCCATTCTTGATTAAGGAACTTTCTGTATTTTCTGAAATTTCACCTTCATATTGGGTTTCTGTTTTGATCCAGAGTAATAATGCTGCGAGGATTAAAGTAATTCCAAGAATAAGAAAAAATGTTTCCTGGCTTATTTTTAGGACAGCTCCAAGATAGGCCATTGGAACACTTATAAGAGCCAGCGGAAGTATTTTTTTCCAGTTGACCTGTTTGTTTTTGATATAAATAATTACACCTCCCATTACTACAATAACATTACATACGAGGGCCGTTAAGCGTATTTCCTGATAAGGCAGGCTGTACATCGCCAGTACTGCAAGGTAGCTGGATCCGCCGCCGAACCCTACGGAAGAGTAAACAAAAGCAATGAGTAAAAAAAACAAAAACACCTCCCAATGTCCCATACATTTTCAGAATTAATCTTCTTACAATAATAGTCTTTTTTAAGGCTCCATCGAGTTTTATATACAAAAATTTTTGTCCTATTTTCGGGAATAGAATATTATAAATGGTTTAATTTGAATCGTAAAATATCTTTTGTTAAACTCTATCAATTCTCTTATTATTTCTAAGCTCCTGCTTCATTTTACGGTATTCCCACGGAGCCACTGCATTTTTATCCTGCCAAAGTCCGGCCTTTTTAAGCTTTGCGTTCTCCTGAATTTTGCCCAACGATGCATCTTTAGAATAGGAAAAATACCACCAGCCCATTCCAGCCTTTATCAGTTCTCTGGAAAGGTATTTTCCGCCATCATAGTACACTTTCGCAACAGATCTTCCGTAGCGGTCTGTGTTTGTTTCAACAAAGCTTACTGTTTTTCCAAATACCTGGGCAGCCGTAAACTGTTTGGCATTTTTACCGAACGCCTGCCCACTTTCCGGACAATCGACTTCGGCAAGTCTAAGTTTCTTTTGCTGATTTCCTTTTAGCAATAAAGTAATGGTATCTCCGTCTGAAATTTTAATCACTTTTCCGGTAGTCTGTGAGAATAAGAATACAGGGAAAAGTAAGTACACCAACATTAATCGTTTCATGGGATAAAGATAAGCTTTATAAAAGATAAAAATTCATGAAACATTGTGTTCAGAGGATAAAATGTTCGGCATCAGAGATTAAATTTTACAACGAAAAATTCATTTACGGAAAATTAAGTCTGCAAAAGAAACGCTTTGGTAATTGGGGAGAAGAATCCTTTATCCCAACAGGTATGAGAAAAAAAGTATTTTTTTTCCTTTTTTTTATGAGATGGTAAATCCGTGATTATAAATAAAATAACGACAAACAAAGAGGTTTAACAAAAAATTAATTAAAAATTATTCTTCATTTTATTTTTTTATTTGAAAAAGTATTGTACCTTTGCAACCGCAAAAACGAAGTAAATATCGTTACTGATGACACCCTCGGGGCGTAGCGTAGTCCGGTCATCGCGCCTGGTTTGGGACCAGGAGGTCGCAGGTTCGAATCCTGCCGCCCCGACTGTTTTAGTAGTTTTTTCAAAACTATTTAATGGGTGCGTAGCTCAGCTGGATAGAGCATCTGCCTTCTAAGCAGACGGTCAAAGGTTCGAATCCTTTCGCGCTCACTTAAAGAGACAACTTTTTAAAAGTTGTCTCTTTTTTTATACCCATAAAAATTACATAACCCAACTTTGCACCTTGGATATTTTAAGCTCATTTGATGCTATTTTACTGATTAAGGTGATAAAGCAATCAGTTAAAACTTCCTCTGAATTCCAGCGGGCTTTGAGCCGTCTTGCTTTTAAACAGCTTGCTGAATGACTGAGAATGTTCAAATCCCATTTCATAAGCGATTTCACTGACAGATAAATTGGTGGTGGATAATTTTTCTTTGGCTACTTCTATCAATTTGTTGTGTATATGCTGCTGTGTATTTTGTCCGGTCAGGGTTTTCAGTAAAGTGCTTAAATATTTGGGGGAAATATTGAGCTCATCTGCAATAAACTGTACGGAAAGCAATCCTTTCTCTGCAATTGTATGTTCAAAATATTCATCCAGTAGTTTCTCCAGCCTTTCCAGAATCTGGTGGTTGCTTTTTTCCCTTGTTATGAACTGACGATTGTAAAATCTTTCTGAATAATTAAGCAGGCTTTCAATCTGTGAAATGATAATCTGCTTGCTGAACTGGTCTATATTCGTCTGATATTCCTGTTTAATATTATCAATAATGCTATTCAGCGTTTTTTGTTCCTTTTCGGAAAGAAACAGTGCTTCATTCACTGAATAATCAAAATACTCATATCTCCTGATGCCTTTAGCCAGTGCAGTGTTCCACAAAAAATCTGGATGAATGAGCAACAGCCAGCCTGAGCGTTCTTCTCTGGCCGCAGGATCAGATTGAATCCTGAAAACCTGGTTGGGCTCCATAAATGCCATGAGCCCGTCATCAAAATCAAATTCCTGTTGTCCATAATACATCTTTCCGCCAATACCTTTCTTTAAGGAAATCATATAGAAATCTAAAACCAGATTTACTTCATCAATGTTAGCTGGTCTTTTGATAGAAGAATAATCTATAATACTGACAAGCGGATGCTCAGGATTTGGCAAACCACGCAGTTTATGGAATTCGCTTATTGTTTTTATTCTTTGTGTCTCTCTTTGCTCCATACACAAATTTAATTTTATTTTTCCGGTTAATGCTTATACATTCAGTGTTTGTTTTACCAGGGCAATTCGTCTCCGTTTCTGTCAAAAAATTTACCGGTGGGAACATCAGATAAAGTGCAAAATTTCACAATTATACCTGCTGCCTGTTCTGCTGTTTGTGTTCCCTGATACTGATTAAGATTAGTGGCCGTATAGCCCGGTTCAACGCTTACTATTTTAAAACGGGTATCCTGTAATTCTTTGGCCAGCAACAGCGTAAAAGCATTCAATGCTGTTTTAGAAGAGCTGTATGCATCATATATCCTATAATTAGGATTTTGAGAATTACTTTGAACAGACAGCGAACCTAAGGGACTTGAAACATTAATGATCCGAGGTTCATCTGACTTTTCCAGCAAATCAATAAACTGTTGGGTAGTCTGCACGGCACCAAAAAAATTGGCTTCGAAAACATTTCTTAAATTATTGAGATTGTTTGAAGACATATTCTGGGGCTGTTCGCCTACAATAGCTGCATTGTTGATCAGCACATCCAGCTGCTGTGCCTTAGCTTCCAGTTTTTCTTTGGCAGATCTTACTGAATCAATATCTGTGACATCCAATTGAATAAACTCTACATGCTCCAATCCCATTTCGTTTAATGTATTTTGGGCCTCAATTCCGTTGGCTTCATTTCGGCTTCCGAGATATACATAATAGCCTAATTGTGACAACTGTTTGGCGGTTTCGAAGCCAATCCCCTGATTGGCTCCTGTAATGAGTACTTTTTTCATTTTTGATTTTTAATTGATTATCGTGCTCCGATATGCACAAAATGGTTAAAAATAATTTTGTTTCATATCATCTGTAAGGCTGATATGTTCAGGTTTCCAGCCTAAGAGTTCCGTCGTTTTAAAATGGGTTGCAGGGCTGTCAAAAGTTATAAATCTGCTCAGCCATTCAAAATGCTTTGCGGTTTCTTCTTCAGACAGTGATGCAGCAGGTAAATTTAGCTGTGAGCCAATCAGTTCAGCAATTTCTTTCATTTGAATTCCTGTGTCAGCCACGCCATTGTATACTGCTCCTTTGATTCCTTTTTCAAATGCCAGACGGAATAATCTTGCCGCGTCCAAACGATGAACAGCCGTCCACCGATTCAACCCCTCACCAGGGTAGCCTGATAAGCTGTTGAGACGGGCCTGCCCAATGATGAACGGAACAAAACCTCTGTCACCTTTATCATGAACAGACGGTGCCAAGCGGATAACGGAAGCATTTATACCTTTTTCAGCCAATGCCAAAGCTGTAGTTTCGGAAGATCTCGGAAAACCAGATGAAAGGCTCTCCTCTGTAATATTTCCGTCAATAAGGGGTAATCCTAAAATCCCTGCTGTCACTACAATAGCCTTGTCTGTTCCCATCAGTACCTCTCCTATTGCATTTATTGCATTTTCGTCAATTTCCACAGCCTTTGCAAATTGAGTAAAATCATGGAAAAAACCCGCATGAATAATACCGTCTGAATCTCTGGCACCCTGCTTTAAAACTTCCCTGTCTTCAAGATCGCCCCTTAACACTTCTGCACCTTCCTTGCGAATTACTTCTGCTGACTGTTCTGAACGTGCCAGGCCTACTACCTGATGTCCCGAAGTAATCAGTTCTTTAACGATTGCAGAACCAATGAAGCCTGAAGCTCCTGTTACAAATACTTTCATTTTATGATTTTTTTTGATGGTACAAAGTTCCAATGAATAAAGAAAACAGGTGTAATCAAATGTCAGATTATTGTATCCAAAAAGGAAAAATTCTTTTTTGTTAATCATACCCATCCAACTTATTTTTCTACGAGAGCTCTATCACATCCATTTTCAAATGAAGCTCCTGATTGAATTTTTGTAATGAACTTTTTAACAATATAAAATTGAACCCTCCAGCAACAGGTAATAAAGCGAGAAACTGGAAATTTGCGTAAACATAAATTTTAATGAAAAAAGAAAGTATACTTGCAATTTTCCTATTTGCCATGACTTCTGCTCAGGTAGGAATTAACACGAAAAATCCAACAGAAATTCTGGATATTAACGGAACAGAGAGAGTTAGGGACCTTCCGAAACATCAAGCAGCAAATGCTATTTTCACAAAGCCGGATGGATCTTATTCAGGAAATAAAGATCAAACATTCATCGCTACCAGGAGGGTTGTAGCAGATGCTAATGGTGTACTGGGATATATGGACGGATTGTCCGGCGAAACCGGTAATTCCCGCAGAAACATCACAATTGGCTATTCAGCCGGTTTATGGGATGGAAACCTTTATGCAATCGGTGGTTCTGGCTTCCCTGCGTTTAATTCTCAACTTCAAAATAAACTTAATTACGGAGCCAATGGGATTTATAATAAAATATCTGGTATTGACTTCTTACAATTCGAAGGACAGATTAATAATTATACCGCAGCCCAATTAAAAAGTATAGTGGATGTTTTCTGTATTGGTGTGACGCCCGGAGCAGAATTAGATACTACAGTACTTACCAAGATCAGGGATTTTGCAGAGTTGGGTGGCGTGGTAATCATTCTTCTTGATTCTGGCAGAAATACCCAGGCTCTTCAGGTATTTGGCGGAAGTGGAAACGTAGGAAACGGTACAGGAGTTTCTTATTCCACAACCGGAACCACAGGCAGTAATGGCATTTTCGGAAATGTAGCGGGAAACACTGCTATTTTCGGAGCTCAAACTGCGGGAAGAGTTTCCTATTCTCAACTTCCTCCTGCCAGCACCATCTTAGCTACCGAAGGAGGAGCAGGAACATCTTTTGCCGGTATCTGGACAGCCAGGACTCATGGAAGAATACTTTTCTTTTGGGATGAAGGCGTATTTAGATATTCCGGTATTAACGGCACTTACATCGATACGGATCAGGAAAAATATTTGCACAATATCATGGCATATGCACTAGACAAATTAAACCTATAATTTTCCAATTGTATAAAAGCTGCAGTCTTTTTTGAATAAAAACATCAGGCAAATTTATGATACAAGTGTCATAAATTTGCTTTTTACCGGTCTATAACATTTTCTACATTTTGACAAAATTTGTTTTTTTGTCGAAAATATTTTATTTTTGCATTCATATTTCAGAACTTTTCAGACATGTCATCTCACACGGAACAAGATCAGCTTTCACAACAAATCCTGGAAACCGCTTCAGGACTGTATTTGAAATATGGTTTAAAGAAAGTGACGATGGATGATATTTCAAAAGCAGTGGGAAAAAGCAGGACTTCCATCTATTACTATTATAAAAACAGAGAGGAGGTATTTCAGGCTGTTCTGGAAAACTTAATCCGCGAAGTTATTTCTGAGATTGATTCTAACATGAAGAAGAAAAAAACTTTCGAAGGAAAAATTCAGCAGTTTTGTCTGTCGAAGGTAAAAACATCGGAAGAAAGATCTTCATTTTTCAGAGCAATAGAAGCCGGGATGGATAATGAAGAGAAATCAAAACATATTACCGATGCCCACAACCGGATGATGGAGGCAGAAAGGAATCTTCTTCTTAATTTATTTTCAACGAGCATCAACACTGGCGTTATCCCCAAAGTTGCTATTGAAGAGCAGGAAACCATTATTTTTATTCTGCAGAGCAGTATTAGAGGAATAAGGCGCGAGATGAGTCTAAAAAACAGTTTTAAAAGTTTAAACAATACAGTGAGCACCCTGACCTCTATGGTCATCAGATATATCGGGTAAAAATTTTTTATAAAATTTTTGACATTTTTACAATTTTCGTCAAAAAGTCTATTTAAAAAGATGAGTAAAATAAGTAATATCAGTACATTCCGCGCTTTCAGAAGCACCAACTATACTTTGTATTTTTTCGGGCGTTCTGTTTCTCAATTTGGGACATGGATGCAGCGTACAGCAGTGGTATGGGTTGTATACAGCATGACGCAGTCTGCATTTATGCTGGGATTAACTATTTTCGCAGAACAGTTTCCCTCATTTTTGTTCTCAGCATTCGGAGGCGTTGCTGCAGACCGCTATAACCGGTATAAAATTATACAAATCACTCAAATTCTATCATTAATTCAGGCTTCTCTGCTGGCTTTTCTTGTTATGACCGGTCATCAGAATATCTGGAGCTTCATTGTACTCAGTGTTTTTCTCGGCATTATCAATGCTTATGATATTCCTGCCCGGCAGGCGATGATCAATGAGGTGGTAACCGATGACGAAGATCTTCCAAGCGCTTTGTCTCTGAGTGCTGCAATGGCAAGTATAGCCAAATTAGCGGGCCCTGCTCTTTCCGGTATTATTCTGCAAAAATTCGGAGCGGGAACATGCTTTCTTATAAACGCAGCCAGCTTTGCAGCAGTAATGGTTTCCATTTCTCTGATGAAAATAAAAATCATTCCTAAAAAGCCTGTTAAAAAAGGAACTTTTACAGAATTGGCTGAAGGTTTCAGATATCTGAGAAAAGAACCATCCATTAGCCTGGTTATCATTATGCTGAGTATTACAGGTTTATTGATTTTACCATATGATACTTTAATTCCTGTGTATGCAAAAGAAATTTTTAAAGGTGATGCTGAAACATTCGGCTATATATCAAGTTTCATTGGGATTGGGGCAGTTCTTGGAACCGTGTTTCTTGCTTCTCTGAAAAAGGGCGCTTCCATGAGAAATATTCTTATCCTGAGCACTGCTATTCTGAGTATCGGACTGATCTGCTTTTCATACGCCACTAATTTCTACTGGTCTATGTTCTTTGCAGCGTTAACAGGTTTAGGTGGTGTAGCACAGTTTACGACCTGTAATATCATCGTGCAGTCTGAAGTAATTCCCGAAATGCGTTCAAGAGCGATCAGCATTCTGCTGACCGCCATATTCGGGATGCTGCCTGTAGGAAGTGTACTCATCGGATTTGTTTCTGAGAAAATAGGAGCCCCGAAAACTTTGCTGCTGGAAGGCTTGGCAGGGATTTTAATTGCGGTTGCCTTCAGACGCTTATTGTTCAAAAAAAATAAGACCCTAGCCTTAAACAGTCAGCTTTTAGAAGAATCAGAAGAACAGTTCATCAATAAAATACCCTAAAATGAAAAACATGAAAACAGCGTTATTAGTGATGGATATGCAGACCTCTTTACTTTGCAGGCTGCCAGATACAGAAGAACTGGTATCTCATGTAAGAAAAGCTATTAAAACTGCCAGAAACCATCAAATTCCGGTTATTTACGTTACGGTGGGGTTCAGGCAGAGAATGCCGGAAATAAGCTCGCACAATAAAGCATTTTCAGGAATTAAACATCATATGGAGGATGTGGATATGAAAGAATGGACAGCTATTCATCCTGATCTTAGTCCTGAAGAAACAGATATTGTGATTACTAAGAGAAGATTCAGTGCTTTTACCGGAAGTGATCTTGAAGTTGTTCTCCGGGGGCTTGATGTTCAGCATCTGGTACTCGCAGGGATATCTAGCAGCGGAGTTGTTTTATCTACGGTGAGAGAGGCTTCTGATAAAGATTATCAGCTAACCGTTATTGAAGACGGCTGTAAGGACGGAGATCAGGAAGTACATGAGGTGCTGATGAGAAAGGTTTTTCCAAGACAAGCTGATGTTATAAAGGTTAATGACTGGTTACAATAAGATGCAGAGCCTTTCTTTCTCTGGTTGAATTTATAAAAAAACCGCTGTATTGACAGCGGTTTTATATATTCGGAATTTATTGTTATTTCAACTTGTAGGAACTTCCGTTCCAGAGATAAGTTTTGGAGGAGCTTTTCTTTTTCTCTCTGTCATTCTCATCCACTTCCATATCTTCCACTTTCAGGATAAATGCGTTGGAAACTCCACCTTTATCATTAGGAAAAACATATTTTTCACTGTGGTAATAAGCACCTGCATCCCCTACGTTCATGAGCTGCGGAAGGGCAATCAGTTTTTTATCTTTAAAAAGAACGTACTGATCATAGCCTGCAATTCCACATGCTTCTCCCGAAACTATTGCTTTTAAGGTAAATTCAACATTTTGCAGTTTATGGCTGCTTTCCATATTGAATGAAGCAAAACTCAATTCTTCTCCTTTTCCGGTATCAAAATACACCTCATCAATGCGTGTATTTCCTTCCATTACTTTTATGCCGGCAATATTCTGTTTTTCGATCTCACTGAATTCTTTATTCTTCCTGTCAATGGTTTTCGCAAGGCCGAAAAGGAAATCATAGCCGTTTTTGCTATGGTATCCTACGCAAAGATTACCGCCCCAGACGTATCCTTCCATTGTGCTTCCTCCTTTCTGATAAGAGATTTTATACCAGTTAGCATTTCTTTCTCCCAACTTCAGGGCTGTATTTTCTTTTTTAAGAATCATGACCTGCTGATTGGCCTGCAGTGAATCTGCAATACGGGCATTTACGCCGGGTTCTGATCTCACGCGGGTCCAGTCTGTAAAAACCTTCTGAATTTTATTTTCTTCAAAATTAAAAACGCCATCTGCATACACTTCATTTTCCTGAGCTGTAAACCACTGCAGCATCAGTAAAAATAAAGCGGTCCATAAAGTTTTCATAGGTATATTTTGTTTTTTGTGTTATTTTTCGAGCAGAAGACTTACCCATTCTTCACGCTGTAATTGCTTTTTCAGCTCCAGCCCGCTCTCTCTGCACACTTCCAGAATATCATCCACATCGAAGAAACACAGCCCGGACAGCAATAGTTTTCCTCCGTCATTCAATACTGAAACATACGTTGGGATATCTGAAATCAGGATATTTCGGTTGATATTGGCTAAAATGATATCAAAGTTTTCTTTTCCCAGGTTTTCTGCAGTTCCCTGTTCAATATCGAGTTCTACATTGTTTCTTACTGCATTTTCTTTAGAATTTTCCACTGACCATTCGTCAATATCAATAGCTTTTGTATCTCCGGCTCCCTGCTGTTTTGCATAAATGGCCAGTACGGAGGTTCCGCATCCCATGTCCAATACTTTTTTACCATTGAAATCAATATCCATCATCTGCTGGATCATCAGGTGAGTGGTAGGATGATGCCCGGTTCCGAAAGACATTTTCGGCTGAATGATTATTTCATGCATTCCCGGTACAGATTCATGAAATTCTGCTCTGATCAGGACCTTATCATCAATATTGATAGGAGAGAAATTCTTTTCCCACTCTTCGTTCCAGTTGATGTTCGGCATTTCTTCGAAAGAATATTCAATTTTTACATTTTCATTTTCAAAGATCGGCAGTGCTTTCAGCTGATCTTCGTTAAACAAATCTGTCTGGATATATCCTAAAATTCCGTTGATTTCTTCTGTAAAGCTGTCAAAACCTATTTCGATAAGTTCTGCCATTAATATCTCATTCCAAGGCTGCAATGGAGAAATCTTGAAATTGAATTCTAAATAATTTTGCATGTGACTAATTTGCTGCAAAAATACTAATGTTATTACGGTTAAAAAAATGATGGGGGAATTTTTGGCTGAAACCGGGGAGTTTTTTGATTTTTACCCACAGATTTTTTGAAATATAATCTCAAAAGTCAGATTATTTGGCTTTTGTCATTCTGAACACAGACTGAAAGTCTGCGAACGTAGTCCCTAAATGCTGTGAAGAATCTCATATTTTATTATCTATTTTTTCCCACAGATTACACGGATGACACAGATGATTGCGTATACTATATTCAATAGGGACGGGCTTTAGCCTGTCTTCAAAATCAAGACAAATTCCATTGGCTTTAGCCAAAATTTATTATAAAATACCTGGAAAATAAATTTCCGTATTGTTTTTCTTGAAATGTGAAAAATTCCAGGTTTTGGCTAAAGCCATATAGAACTTATGAAAAGAAAAAGCGGGCTAAAGCCCGCTCCTATTGAATTTTAAATTTTAAAACTTATTATGGATTCGTAGAGAAAATAGAACCGTTGGCAATTAATGCTCTTCTGTTCATTTTCAGGATATCTCTTACCCATTCTGCGAAATCTTCCGGCTGCAGTACTTTATCAGGATTTCCGTCAGTAAGTCCTCCCTGGATGCTCATATCAGAAGCAATGGTACTTGGAGTTAAAGTGATAACACGGATGTTCTGTTTTCTCCATTCTGCCATCATCGACTGTGATAATGATACCACAGCTGCTTTTGAAGCGGCATAGGCAGACATATTCGGTCCTCCTTTGAGACCTGCGGTAGATGCTACATTTACAATATCTCCTTCTCCTTTGGCTTTCATGAATGGGTGAGCTGCTTTAGCAGCATAATATACTCCAAATAAGTTGGTTTTAATAACCTGCTCCCAAGTTTCAGAAGGCATTTCTTCGATGCTTCCGAAGTCTCCGATTCCTGCATTGTTGATCAGGATATCAATTCCTCCCAACTGCTCTGCCAGAGATTCTATTCCAGCTTTTACCTGAATTTCATTGTCTACAGAGAATACTGCGTAGGCTGAGTTTACGCCGAGTTTTTTGATCTCTTCAACCGTCATTTTAAGGTTTTCCTCGTTTCTTCCTGTAATGGCAACGTTTACTCCTTCATGAGCCAAAGCAAGCGCCACAGCTTTTCCAAGTCCTCTTCCGCCACCTGTTACGATGGCATTTTTTCCGTTTATATTCATAGTAATGATACTTTTCTTATTACAAAGTTACGAAACAACATTTTTATGGGAGGCTGAAAACATGGATTTAATAGTTTTTTAATGGTTTTTGAGAAAGCTCCGACAGAAATTAAAACCGGCTCATAGAACCGGTTTCAAAATCTAAAAAAGGTATAGTAAAAAAAATAAAATGCTTAAGGAATCTGGATGGCGTTCTGAACTTCAAACTCTTCTGAAGCTGAGAATTCATTGCCATACATGTCTACAGCTTTCACCTCAACGGTGTGCTTTCCTAATGATAATTTCTTAGGGAAATCTGCTTCCCAAATATGTTTTGACATTTCGGGATTGGATGGTCTTCTTCCCGGAAGAATTTTCTCTGTAGCATCCCATTTAAAAACGGAAAGAGCAAAATTCGGGTCTATGGTTTCATCATATTCCATTTCCTCCCATTTTCCGCCGTCTATTCGGTATTCTACTTTGTCTTTTTTGCTTCCCATGAAAAAGTTGGCCAATACTTTTGCAGAAGTTCTTGATGAAGGAATTACTTTCGGAACATACAATCTGATCTGATACTCTTCCGGCTTTCCGGCTGTTTTATATTTTACTTTGTACTGATTGTCTGTAAAGCTGATGAATGAATATCCTTTTGCCGTTCCGTCTCTCATGGTTGAGGTAGGAAGCCCTGCTTCATCTGCTGTTCCGGAATACCAGTCTCCGCAAGTGGTTCCTACGTTATATTCGTGCAGTTCTTTCATTCCGTTCCAGCCTGCTTTTTTTCCATAGAAAATCTGCTGCTGGATGTGTGTATGTGCTGATAATAGCAAAACATTCCGGAAAGGATATAAGAAATCAAATAGTTTCTGACGGTCCGCATTTCTGAAGCTGTCTTCATTGTTGTGCTCCAAAGGGATATGGAAGGAAACGACAATCAGTTTATTTTTATCAACCAGTTTGAGATCATTTTCAATAAACTGAAGCTGGTCTTCACGGAATCCTCCCCAATATCCTTTGCCGTCCCTGGGATCGGGATAAAGAATATCATCCAGAATGATGAAATGCACATTTCCATAATTAAAAGAATAATTGGCCGGGCCAAAATTGGATTCAAAGGTTTCGTCGGAAAACCTGTCTTCTTTCGCATCATAGTTCATGTCATGATTTCCCATTACATTATACCATGGAAGTCCTACTTCCTTCATTACATCTGCATATGGTTTCTGAAGGCTCAGATTATCTCCGACCAGATCTCCCAAACTGATTCCCAGGACTGCATTTTTTTTAGTGCCCTTCACTTCATTTACAATTCCTCTCTTGAAATAATCCAGCTCTTTCTCTGTGTAAGGCTGCGGATCTCCAAAGACGAGAATGTCAAAGTTTTTGTCTTCTTTTTGAGGGTAAAGCGGGAAATTCAGTTCTTTAGGAAGGTCTCCTGTGGGTGCTACTCCTTTGTATTTAAAATCTGCCGGAGAGCCGTTAGGTTTATGATGATAATAGAACTGCGGAAGATTGTTTGCATTTAAAGCCGTCTGATAACCTGAAGGCTTGATCACAAAAATGGTCTGCTCTTCCTGAACCGGCAGGCTGTATCTTCCGTTTTTATCGGTAAGAACCACCTGAACACCATTGGAAACAGCTACTCCTTCTATTCCTTTCTCGCGGTTTTCTTTCTTTTGATTTTTGTTGCTGTCTTCGTAGATATATCCTGAAACAGAAGCTTGTGAAAATGCCATTGCAGAAATCAGCACACAAGGCATTAAGAATTTTATATTGATATTCATAAGTTTTAAATCTTTAAATTATTTCCAATTTTTTAATTCAGTTTATTTATTCCACCACATTTTTACATTAATATTGTCACCTCCCATGGACTGTACGGCTGCATTATAATTATCCGTATTCATTACCTTTGTTGTTGTTGGATACATAAATCTTACAGGCATCTTCCCGCCATTCTGAAGTCCGCCGTTATTAGGCAGTGCAGGTAATTGTGTACGTCTGTATTCATACCACTGCTGATGATCTACAAAAAACAGGGAAATGTATTTCTGAAGCATTAGCTTTTCCAGAGAGCCATCATACGCTACTTTAGGGTTACTGAAGTAATTGGCAGGAACTGCAGCCCCCCATTGCTCAATGATAGATTTTACGCCTGTTTCATAGTAAGTTTGCTGATTTCCCGCGATAATTCCTCTGTTAACCAATTCTGCCAAAATAAACTGAACTTCAGAATAGGTCATGATTAATATCTTTAAAGGGGCTTTTGCCAGATTTTGATTAAGATTAGAGGGCTGATAGCTGAAAGCTGTTCCCAACGCATATCCTGAAGGAGCTCCCTTATAACCGAGATCCTCTCCTGTGGTTGCTTTGGCTTTGGTAAAAAACATGCTCAGCCTTGGATCGTTATTATCCTTCATTGCATTCACAAAGAACTCACCTGCTGATCTGTACGCTGTAAAATCCTGTGGACGGGCTATTGGCGGAAGGTAGGGAGATACCCCTGAAAGCGGGAGCACAGCGCTGTCTGTATTATTCTGGAAAACAGGATATTGAGCCGGATTGCTGACGATTTCCTGAATTCTTTCATACACATTCACTTCTCCGTTTCTGCTGAGAATTCTGGTCAGTAATCTTAGTGACAATGAGTTACAGAACTTCTTCCATCCTAAAATTCCGGTCTGGCTGTTGCTATTGGCATTGTAAAACAAATCTGTTTCTGTAAGAGCCTGTGCTGTATTGAATAGTGAGTTGGCGGTTTTCAGATCATTTAAAAGCTGAATGTAAATATCTTTCTGCTTATCATATTTGGGTCTTAAAATATTTTCTTCAATTCTTACAGATTCAGACAAAGGGACATCTCCAAATGCATCAGTAAGATTGGAAGCAATCCATGCATTTAGAACCATGGATATCGCCAGATAATTATTATTCTGCTCCTTTATAGCATATTTTTTAAGATCGCTTACCTGCTTAAGCCATTTATAGGAGGTGTTCCAGTAGCCGTTACCGCTTTTTTCGTCCATGTAATATCTGCTGTACGTATTTCCTTCATTCGGAAAGTCCAGAGCAATCTGCATGATATCGAAAGTAAAATCATCCGCTCTGTTATATCCGTAGCTTCCCATTTCGTATTGGATGGGAGCTAGAAGACTTCCTACTGACGGATCTTTGATTTTACTGGTATCGGTATTGATTTCTTCAAACGTTCTGTCGCAGGACTGAAGCATGAAAACGCAAACAGCCAGTGTAACGCGTATGATTATTTTTTTCATTTTTAAAGATTTTAAAATTTAAGATTTAACTGAAAACCGACGGTTCTTGCTGTAGGCAGCTGTCCCATTTCGACTCCCGGAGTGATGGTTGTATTATCCAGTGTGGCGACTTCAGGATCAAACATCGGGAACCTGGTCCACATCCAGAGATTCTTTCCGAAAATGGCAATCGTAAGATCATCCAGCCCTAAAGACTGTATGGTTTCTTTCGGGAAAGAATAGGCAATTCTGGCATCTCTAAGCTTAATGAAATCTGTACTGAAGCTATTGGTTTCCACATTGGCTCTTCTGTAATAATCAGCATAATAAGAAGATACGGTTACTCCTTTTGTATTGGTGCTGTAAGATCCGTCTGGATTCTGAATAACTCCTTCCCCCACAATCATTCCACCGGGATTATCTCTTCCCGGAAGCGTAGATTTTAGCTTCCCCTGCTCGGACATTTTATGATGGGACTGCGAATAGGCAATACCACCATACTGACCATCGAATGAGAAGCTTATGGTAAAGTTCTTGATTCTGAAATCATTCTGAAGACCGGCTCTCCATTTCGGGAATGCATTTCCGACTTTTTCGATGTCTGCCGGCCTTCCCGGAAGTCCGTTATCTCCGTAAATTACTCTTCCATCTGGTGTTCGCAATAATTTGAATCCATACATGTCACCAAGTGAACCTCCAACTTCCATTTTATAGAAAACCACATCTCCTACGTTGGAAACAATTCCGTCAAAGCCTTCAGGTAAGGTCATTACCCTGTTTTCGTTCGTAGACCAGTTTCCACCTACTTTCCATGAAAAGTTTTTGGATTTAACAGCAAAGATGTCTGCTGAAAGTTCAATTCCTCTGTTTCGGATTTTTCCGGCATTGATCACTCTTTTGGAGTATCCGCTTTCGTAGGGAAGAGATACAGGAATAATCTGGTTTTCACTGATGTTCTGATAAGCGGTAAGATTAAGATTCAATCTGTTTTTGAAAAAGCTGAAGTCCATACCCGCTTCAATATTGGTATTTTTCTCTGGTTTTAGGCCGGGATTGTTAAATGTGGTGGGAGCTACCACACTTCCTGTGATATTACTTGCTGTATAATAGTTATCCAGAAGATAAGGATCACTGTCTATTCCAACTTTGGCCCATGAAGCTCTCAGTTTCCAGAGGTTCAGATTATTACTTTTCAGGTTAAACAGGTCTGAAAGAATAAAACTTGTGCTCACCGAAGGGTAGAAGAAAGATCTGTTCTGCTTGGGTAATGTAGAGCTCCAGTCGTTTCTTCCGGTAACATCTACAAATATTTTATTGTCATATCCCAGCGTAAGTAATCCGTAAACACTGTCTACATGCTTGTCTCTTGGCGCGGGATATTTAACCGGGATAAAAAGTGCATTGGTAAGACTGTACTCACCGGCAGTTTTCAATCCGATAGCCTGATAATCTGTCATCAGATATTCGTTATAGCGGATGCTTCCTCCTGCTGAAGCAGAAATACTGAATTTATTCCAATCTGCTTTATAAGAAAATAAAAGGTCGTTGTTATATTCCTGATTTTTGATAAACTGTTCTCTGTAGAACCCTTTCAGATAATTGGCCGAGCTCCAGGGTCTTTTGGTGGTTCTTTTTTCGTTCAGAACTTCAATACCAGACCTCAGCATTAAGCTGAAATTTTTATTCATCTGATATTCTGCCGTAATATTTCCTGTAATGGTTTTCTTTCTTACCCCATTCAGCATTTCGTAGGCGATCATGTAGGGGTTGTCTATATAAGAACTGAAAGGATGTATCTGATCTACCTGCTCCTGACCGGGTTTCCAGATGGGTCTGTACCATTCCAGATCTACGTTAGGATTTTGAAAAATCATGAAATAAGAGATTGACTGGTTGTTGTAGCCCGTCGCCGGAAGATTGTCACTGGCAGTAGTGTTATAAGCAAATTTTGTGGAGATTTTCAGTTTTTGAGTCAGCTGATGAGCAAACGATAAGGCGAAATTGAACCTGTCAAAGCCGGTATTAGGCATCATCCATTCGTTATTAAGATAAGTAAGCGAAGATCTGAAACTTGATTTCTCATTGGAACTTTCAACGGAAATACTGTTGGAATAAGTAGAACCTGTTCTCCAGAAACCTTTGATGTTATTTTCGTATGGTCTCCACAGTTGTCTTTCTTTACTTTGTCCCATTACATTAGGATCATATTGGAAATAGTACTGTCCGGCAAATTTAGGTCCGAAGGCACTGCTGGTACCGCCGGTGCTGGGTCCATCTGCGGAAAGGCCGTAAGAATAGTAAAAGTTTCCTGAAGTGTTGGTAGCCAGGGTTCCCTGCCCGTATTCATATTGCCAGTCCGGCCATTTCAGTACAGAATCAAAGCTTGATGAAGAATTAAACGTTACTTTCAGTTTTCCGTTTTTTGTCTTCCCCGACTTTGTTGTGATCATTAATGCTCCGTTGGCAGCACGTGATCCATACAATGCAGCGGCAGAAGCTCCTTTCAATACAGTTACTGATTCTATATCATCCGGGTTAATGCTGTTCAGTCCGTTTCCAAGGTCAATAGGAACATCACCTCCGGAACCTGCTCCGTACGCTGCTGTACCGGAACCTGTGGTGGAATTTCCCAAGGGCACTCCATCTACTACGATCAGGGCATAATTGTGATCCATCATAATAGATTTTTCTCCTCTCAGGGTAATTCTTGCAGTTCCCAGCGGTCCTGCTCCGGCTGTCTGAACTTTAAGACCCGCCACTTTCCCTTCCATGGATTGTGCCCAGTTATTGTTTTGGGTTTCTTCAAATGTTTTGGCTTCTACTTTTTCGGCAACATATCCCAAGGCTCTGTCGTGCCTCTTGATCCCCAAGGCAGTAACCACCACTTCATCAAGCGCTTTAACGGTGTCTTTCTTTGCTTTCTGCTGGGCGGCCAGATTGACGCTGACGAATCCTAACAGCGACAAAACCAATAGTTTCTGTGTCTCTTTACGCATTTCCTTTTTGTTTGCGCAAAATTAGACCTACATAACAAGGATGACCTTAACATAACTTTAACGTTTCTTAAAAATTTATTAAACCATATATTAATTCAGCTTTAATAACATTCGATAAACATCTAATTAACAAACATTTAAGCAATTAAGTATTATTAATACCATTACACACGCAGATTTATGTATCTTTATTGTCTTGTCTTGGGATAATACCACAAAAACTAAAACAAACATCTGATTTACAACCAAATAAGCCAAATGCATTATTTAAAAAAGTGGTTAGGGTCTGGAAAAAAAACAGTCTGTCCCTTTCAATGAGACAGACTGTGTAAATTATGATTGTTATTGATTTAACCGGATTGTCTTATTACACCACCCCGGTAAAAATTCTTTGAATTTTTGCCATCCCTCCAAGGGAGGGGAATATTCCGTTCTTCAGTTGTACTACTGGTGAAGGATATTTATCGTTATTTATTCTTCAACTGATCAGGAATATTGGTTGTTACAAACCCTATTCCCTGCTTTTTCAGCTCATCGAAAACGGCAACGTCATTCACTGTCCAGGCATTGGTGATTAGTCCTAAAGCTTTTGCTTCGGCAATCCAGGCCGGATTTTTCTGGAAAACGCTGTAGTGGTAATCCATTCCGTCCAAACCTTCCTTTTTGATCTGTTCGGGGGAAAGTTCACCGTTCAGATACTGCACTTTAAAAGCAGGAGCCAGTTTTTTGATCTCTTTACAGATATTCAGGCTGAAAGAGATAAACTCACTCTGAGATTCCAGCTTCATATCTTTGATCATTCTGATCGTCTTCTGAGTGATTTCATTTTCAATTTCCGGTGTTTTGGCCGGCTTGATTTCCACAATCAGCTTCAGGGATTTATCTTTTTTCCCCTGTTTTAAATACTCTTTTAAAGTAGGAAAATTTTCCCCGTTGGATAATTTCACAGCTTCCAGGTCTTTGAAGGCAGTGTCTGAAATTTCCATATTACCGTGATGCTCATCATGATTGATCACCAATACGCCATCTTTTGTCATTCTTACATCAAATTCAGACCCGTATATTTTCAGCTTCTGGGCATTTTCCAAAGATCGAAGTGAATTTTCTGTTGTAGGAGGCTGAGCCTGGAAATACCCTCTGTGGGCAATAATTTGGGTTTGTGCTTTCATCATAACTGTACTTAAAACTGCTAACCCTAAGATAAAATTTTTCATAATATAATTTAAATTATTAAAAATAAAGCCGTAAAACTTCCTGATAAAGGTAGTTATTACCAAATGAAAACCACAAAGACATAAAAGATTTTCTGATTACTGCTAACAGAACGCTGCTATAAACAATTTATTTTCTTTTATGTCTTCAGTGGTTTAAAAACAGATATTAGAAGGAATACTTCGCTCCGATCTGTATCTGGTATGGATTTCCGGATAGAGGAACCAAACCTCCTCCACTCACGTTTTTCGTGTATTCGTACTGCATGGTATCCTTGTTAAACTTAGTTACTTTATACAAAGAAGTATTGCCGTATGATTTGTTTACGCCCCATTCTTTGTTAAGAAGGTTGGCTACGTTGAAGATATCGACAGAAAGTTCAAAAGCACCTACTTTATCAAATTTTATTTTCTTCGCTACACGTACATCCCAAACACCATAGAATCCGTTTTTACCTCCGTTACGCTCAGCAATTTTACCGTTGTACTCGTTGATATAATCTTTCAGCGCCTGTCCTACCTGAGGATCGTCCAGAATAGCTTTGGTAAGATTCGGGAAGATAAAAGCAAGATCATTGGAATCTACGAAATCTCCGTTGATATTTCCTCCTGTGGTTGCAGAGAAGCGGGTTCCTCCGATTCCTGAATATCTTATTCCTAAAGTAAATCCGGCAATGGTAGGAGAGTTACCATAGATCACTACTTTATTACGGAACTGATTGTCAGAATAGGTCATTCTTAAATCTCTTGGGTCACTTTGTATCATGGTAGACAATGTAGCGGAATTAGCAACGTTTCCGTTGTATGAAGTATTGTCTTTGATGTCAGACCATGTGTAGCTTGCTGTGATTTCTCCATCTTTCCAGTAACGGTAACTTGTATCAATAACGAAAGAGAACTGGTTTACCTTACCATCACTTACCAACTCCAGTACTCTACCAAAATTGTTATTGATTCTTCCTGCTTTCCAGTCGAAACTTACACTGTTATTGGCGTTATTGGTAATGGCAGTTGTAGGAATGAATACACCTCTTCCCCCTTCATTCGATAATGTAAAGAAAGGATTGGCTACCATGTTTCTGTCATAATAATAGTAGTTATTTCTACCTAAAGCCATATATCCTGCAATTCCTGCTCTGAACCTTTCATTGAAGAAATGAGTATAAGAGATATTTGCTTTATAAACAATTGGAATTTTTGCATCTTTCCCTGTATAGTTAATGGTTGGAATCTGGTACTGGGAAAGTGACGGAACTGATCCATAATCATTTCTGTAGCTGTTAAAATCGGGAGTAAGACCAATTGCTGTAGGATTTACATCCACTGTAGCAAGGTGCTTCCCATCGAATACAAGGTTATTGATGATCATATAATTGTTGATATCGGAAGAGAAAATTCCGGCACCGAACTTCAGGAAGTCCTTATTTCCTTCATTGATGTTCCAGTCAAACTGAAATCTTGGCTGAATAACGAATGATTTGATTTTATTATCCGTTCGGATTCCCATTTCATCAAATAATTTCTGGTTGAATTCCGCTTTCGGATAGCCGCCGTAGTCTAATCTTAAACCAGCCATTAAGTCAAGACCTTTTGCCACTTTAGTCTGAAACTGACCATATACTCCGATATTCCAGATATTGGATCTTACGGACGGATCTGCCATCAACGGAACTTCTCTGTAGAATCTGTAAGGCGTCATCGCATCAAAGTTATTCATTCCCTGAAAATGGAATCTTCCGTTCACTTCACTACCGTACACCGATTTTGCAGTTGTGTACATTAAATCTGCTCCGAAAGTATATTTTACCTTATCTGTATTGTAATATAAGTTGTCTACCACCTGAAATACATTATTTCTGAAGCTTTCCTGCGCAAAACGATGTCCCCCGATCTGGATATTGGTAGATCCGGCACTGGAAGAAACTCCTTCAACAATGGCTCTCGGTACAGGTTTTCCTAACTGATTGTTCTGGTAACTGTCCTGAAAGGTGTACAGGTACTGAGCCTTTAATTCGTTGGTGAGGTTAGATTTCAGGTTGGATCTTAAGGTTAACAATAAGCTGTTATCCAGGTTTTTATCATTTCCATAAGATTCAAAGAAATTGATATTGGTATTGTCAGCAAGACCGTTTTTATTAAGGTCGTACGTAAAGTTATTTCTTAATGTTAATAGGTTTTTTTCATTGATCTGCCAGTCTAAACGCAAAAATGCAGCATCAGAATTTCTCACTTTGTCAAACGTTCCGAATTGCGGGCTGCTGCCTACCCCATACTTGGCTCTTGCAATATCCAGAAACTGATTAAGCGTCTGCGTAGTCGTATTGAACCTCTTCTCATCATCCGGAGACTTGATATCCGCAATCACCAAGGGTCTTGAATCCAGCTGATGATCCCATGCTGCGAAGAAATGCAGTTTATTTTTAATAATGGGTCCTCCCAATGAAAATCCGAACTGCGACGTAGAGAAATCATTATCTCTTTTGTTTCCCCTGATATCATATGGGCTGGAAAGCCAGTTGGTTCTTAAATACTCCCATGCACTTCCGGAAAACTTATTGGTTCCTGATTTGGTAACGGCACTTACAGTTCCACCACCGCTTCTTCCTAATGTCACATCATATTGGTTGGTGGTAATTTTGAATTCACGTACCGCTTCAATGGAGATTGAGAAAGGGGCACCGCTGCGGCTGGTTGTCGCTCCTGCGGAGGTAGGGTTTTTGGCCGTCATTCCATCAATTGTAAAATTGGTGGAAGATCCCAGCTGCCCGGAAAGGTTTCCTCCTTTTCCGCTTAACGGCGACAATTCGGCAAGATTGGCAAAGTTTCGTCCGTTCACCGGAAGCATGCTGATGTTTTTAGCAGAAATAGCAGTAGCCGCTCCCAGGTTCCCGATCTTGTTTTTAAGGTTTCCGGTAATCTTTACTTCTTCAATATGTTTCTCATTTCCCAGATCCATATTCACGGTCACCTGATCACCGAAGTTGACATTGTAGCCTTCTTTTTTATCATCGTTTACAATAACAGTGTAAGGGCCTCCCAGAGGAATCTCTTTAAAAATATACTCCCCTTTTGAGTTCGTTTCAGTTTCGGTTCTGAATCCTGTGGACTCATTCACGATCGTTACTTTCACTTTTTCCTGAGCCGTACTTCCCGGCCCGGTCACTTTCCCTACAATAGAAGCCTGCGTGGTCTGTGCATATGCCATTGTCCCAAGCCCTAAAAACAATAATCCCAGTACAATCTTTACTTTTTTCATTTCTTCCGAAGATCTATATTATTAATTTTTTGATGTTAGCACAGAAACCTCTTTGATTTTCATGATGATAGATGATTATGAGGTTTCTTTCAATCAGATGTGCAAAGGTATCCTGACTTTAAAGGCGGGGTGTTTAAGGAAGTTTTAACATTTTTTTAATTAAATCAGAACAATATGTTAAATTACTTTAAACACATGTTTTATTTCCTGTACAATCAGGCTGTTAAGGTGTATTACGGATTTTTAACTTTCCCGTACTATTTTATTCTGTTATTTTTTAAATGCGATTACTTTAGTTATTTTTGCTCAAAAGATAGAAACCCAATGTCTGAAAACATTCAACAAAAGATAGAACAGCTCCGCAAAGAGCTTCACCAGCATAACGAAAACTATTACCTACTGGATACTCCTACCATCTCGGATTTCGAATTCGATATGCTTCTGGAAGAGCTCCAGAATCTGGAAGCCCAATACCCGGAATTTTATGATGAAAATTCTCCTACAGTACGTGTAGGCGGTGGTGTTACTAAGGTTTTCCCTACTATTCAGCATAAATTCAGAATGTATTCTCTTGACAATTCTTATGATTTTGACGATCTGGAAGACTGGGAAAAAAGAATCATCAAAACCATTGATGATCCGGTAGAATTTGTTGCTGAACTGAAATATGACGGTGCTTCTATTTCTATTCTTTATGAAAACGGAAAGCTGGCTCAGGCAGTTACCCGTGGTGACGGCTTTCAGGGAGATGAGATTACTCCGAATGTACGTACCATTTCAGATATTCCTTTGACTTTAAAGGGCGATTTCCCAAACCATTTTTTCATGCGTGGAGAAATTTATCTGACCCGAAAAAACTTTGATAAAATCAATAAGCTGCGTGAAGAAGAAGGTCTTGATCCCTTCATGAATCCTAGAAACACTGCCAGCGGAAGTTTGAAAATGCAGGACAGTGCTGAGGTGAGAAAGCGCGGACTTTCTTCTGTACTGTACCAGTTTATCTCGGATGAAGTGCCTGCAGAAACGCACTGGGAATTGCTTCAGAAGGCCAAGAGCTGGGGCTTCAAGACATCACAGCAGGCCAAATTATGTAAAACGATGGCTGAAGTACAGGAATTTATCACGTTCTGGGATACGGAACGTCATAATCTTCCTTTTGAAATTGACGGTATTGTTTTAAAAGTGAATTCATTACAGCAGCAGAGACAGCTTGGTTATACAGCCAAATCTCCACGTTGGGCAATGGCTTACAAATTTAAAGCAGAAAAGGTAGAGACAGAACTTCAAAGTGTGTCTTATCAGGTGGGAAGAACAGGCGCTATTACTCCGGTTGCCAATCTTAAACCTGTTTTACTGGCCGGAACAATTGTAAAACGAGCTTCCTTACATAACGAAGATATTATCAAAAAGCTTGATCTTCATGAGAATGATTTTGTTTATGTAGAAAAAGGAGGTGAAATTATTCCTAAAATTGTAGGGGTAAACACAGATAAAAGAACAGAAGAAAGCAAAGAAATTGAATACATCAGAAACTGTCCGGAATGTGGTACTGAACTGGTAAAAATTGAAGATCAGGCCATTCATTTCTGTCCGAACGAGCTTCACTGCCCGCCACAGGTGGTAGGAAGAATGATTCATTATGTTTCCCGAAAAGCGTTGAATATTGATAATCTCGGAAGTGAAACCATTGAACAGCTGTACAGAGAGAGACTGATTGAAAATCCTGCTGACTTTTACGTTTTAACAAAAGAACAGCTTCTTCCATTGGAAAGAATGGCTGAAAAGTCTGCTCAGAATATCATCACAGGGATCGAGAAATCCAAAGAAGTTCCTTTTGAAAAAGTCTTGTACGGCATCGGGATTAAGCATGTGGGAGAAACGGTTGCTAAGAAACTGGTCAAAAACTTTCCAACCATTGAAGAACTAAAAAATGCTACGGTTGAGGAGCTTTGCCAGGTAGAAGATATCGGGGCTAAGATTGCGGTAAGTATTGTTGAGTTTTTCCAGAATTCTGAAAACGTACTGATGATAGAGCGTTTAAAATCATATGGTGTACAGCTTGAGAAAGGAGAAAGCACGAATGAAGTTTTATCCAACGTTCTGGAAGGCAAAACTTTCCTCTTTACCGGAAAATTATCATTATTCACCAGAGAGTCTGCCGAGGAAATGGTGGAAAAACATGGCGGGAAAAACATTTCTGCCGTTTCGAAAAACCTCAACTATCTTGTGGTAGGTGAAAAAGCAGGAAGCAAGCTGAAAAAAGCTCAGGATATTGGAACTATTCATATTCTGGATGAGCAGCAGTTCCTGGATCTGATTGAAAAACAATAAGATTTACCCTATTTTCAATAAAAAACCATTGATTTTTTTCAATGGTTTTTTATTATCATGAAATGAGCTAAATTAAGAGTTTCTCACTTTTTATTTTCTCTTTTTCCATCCCAAATAGAAAGGATAATCAGTTCAGAACTTGAGAACTCATAAAATATGAGATAATCTCTCACTATTTTTACTCTTACCTTTTCAACATCTGTTTTTCTTCCTATTGTTGGATGATCAGCTAGTAGTCCAACATTATATAAGATCAGCTTATTGAGTTTTATGCTAAAAATTTTAGAGTTATTTCTGAGAATCCAATATTCAAGAATTTCTTTTCTTTCTTTATTGGCTTTAACGGTCCAGATTACTTTTCTTTTAGCCATTCCTCAATATCCTGGTTCGCCTGATCTTCTGAAAGGTATGCTTTATTCTTATATTCTTCTCTTCCTTCAGCAATTCTTTCTTTTTGCTCAGCGTTGAGAATATATTCATTCTGATCCAATTCAAAATCCAGAATCTTTTGAATTTCTTCAATAATTCTGACTTCCTTTAATTGGGTTATCCTATTAATTAAATCAATTTTTAAATCTGATGTGTTCATCTTATGTGATTTAAGATCAAATTTAGAAAAATTTATTTATTTAAAAACAATAATAGTATATGGAGCATTTTCTCCGGATTTTGGCAGAATCATTCTGATGTGTTCTTTATTCCTATAGTAATCTGCATAGGGTTCTTTGGTAATGATCTTTCCTTTTTCTGTTTCCTTATATCCGGCAGCTAATATCAACTTAAGATATTGGTCATACTCTTTTTTATCTTTAAACTCAAATTCAATTCTGTCTTCTGATTTTTCTTCTGCATATTCAAACTTTCCGATTTTCGAGGTGTAATCTAGAGCTTCGTATTCGGTTAAAAGGAAGCCTAAGCCTTCTGTCCTGTCGTAAAATTTGAACTTCAGCTGTTTCATTTCTTTTTTAAACTCATTCATGGTAAGTTTGTTGAAACCTTTAAGCTGTTCTAATGTGAATGTCTGAGCAGAGACCTGAATATTCAGTAAAACTGAAAATAATAAGAGTCCTAAAGTTTTTCTCATTTCTATTTATATCACAAATATAAAGAATAGGATTATCAGTTTTGTAATCTCCAGTTATGAAGGACAATAGTAATAATAACATCATTCCATAATTCAAAGCCTGTCAACTTAGGTTTTATTGGAAGAATGGAAGTTTCAACCCATTTAGGTTCTCCTACAGTATACATTGTCGCATCATATAAGAGATTGCTATCAAAGGGATTGCTTACCTGAAGGACCATTCCTTTATGTTTTCTATCTTCAGTATCCTGTGAAAACTCTACTTCTATAGTCTTTGACGGGTTTACATTTTCTTTAACCACCTTCATTGATTCCAATTTCCCTTCTTTAAGTTCTGTTTCTATAAATACATGTTCACCAGGATAAATTTGTAAAGTATTTTCCTTCACAAAATAAGGGGATTTTTTGACTTCCTGCTGATAATACCTCACAGAATCAACCGGAAGTTTTAAAGTAAAATCCTCACGAAATTCTTGTTGACCAAAACAAAAATCAGCCATTATAAGTCCAAAGAAGAAAGCAATAGTTTTGATATTCACCGTGATAAGTTATTGAATTTTATACTACTAAAATATAAAATAATTATTAGGATATCAGCTGATAACAATAATATTTAAATTACGATTCTTTAATCAAAGCTTTCCGAAATAATAAAATTTCTTCCTTATTTAGCCCTTCCAAAGAAATTGTACGTTTTGTATTAGGCATCCAGTCAGGATAAAGAATCAATTCCACATAATTATCATGTATATGAAACTCTCTCAGAACTTCCGGCTTTCTTGTGTTTCTGCGATCTGACCCAAATCTCAGATTAATACACTTACCAGGAACAATGTAAAAATCTTTAGGAAACAAAAACATAGAATTCTGATTCATGAAAATTTCAAAACTACACCATTGAAAGCTTTTACTATAGCTAAGACTTCCTTTACTTACTGAAACAATGGTACCATGGATATTTTTTAAAATTACCGCATCCGGCTGTTGATATTTTTCAATAATTTTATTTTTTTGGGTATAAAAGAAAACTCTTGAAATGATAAAAAATGCTATAACTGCCAATGGCCAATAGAAAAAAGGATCCATGAATTTAAAAGAATAGAATGACACGTTTTTAAATAAGAAAATCAGCTATTTTCTTATTCAAAGATATAACAATAATCCTTACGAAACCGGCAGTCTGAAATAAAACGTACTTCCATTATTCAGAGAACTCTTCACGCCTATTTCCCCGTTCTGTTTTTCAATGAAGTTTTTTGAAATAGCCAAGCCTAAGCCTGTTCCATTCTGATGTTCTCCCGGCACCTGGAAGTAACGGTCAAAGATCTGGCGATGGTATTTTTCATCAATCCCGCTTCCGGTGTCAATAATACTGAACTGGATAAAATCATCCAGTTTTTCTACCACAATCTTGATATTTTCATCCTGAAAAGAGTGTTTTACGGCATTGGTAAGAAAGTTATTCATGACCCAGACTGTTTTATCAAAATCCGCAGTCACAGCGTCATTATCTTCCAGAAGGTATTCTGTACTGATGGAGATATTTTTCTGTTCGGCCAGCTTTTCAACATTCTTTACAGCGGCCTGTACCATTTCCTTAGGAGAACATCTTTCTATGGTCAGTCTGATATTTCCGGATTCTACCTGAGAAAGATTAAGCAGTTCTCCTGTGATATCCAGTAAACGCTGTCCGTCTTCATTGATGCTTTTCAATAATTCCTGCTGCTGCTCATTCAGTTCCCCGAATTTTTGATTTCCAAGAAGCTGGACGCCCATTTTGATTGCGGAAATCGGAGTTTTCAGTTCATGGGAAATGGTTGCAATAAAGTTGGTTTTGGCAAAATCCAGTTCTTTGAAAGGGGTGATATTTCTTAATAAAATTACTTTCCCGATATATTTTTTCTCTTTTTCCCCTGTTTTTACAATATTGATGGGGACAATATCCTGCTCAAAATAATTTTCTTTATTATCGCGGACAATTTTAATGGGTTCTTTGACGGGATGATCTATATTTTTCAGCAATTCGCGCATCAGATCGTTATTAACCGCTACTTCATGGGCTGTTTTTCCGATAATGTCTTCCTTATGAAGATTCGTGATTTTCAGTGCTTCATCATTGATCATGTAGATAAAATGGTTTTCATCCAGGCCAATAACGGCATCATGCATATTGTTAACCAGTGTTTCGATCCGTTTTTTATCCATCAGCTGCTTGGAAAGCGTACTGCTTTCGTACTCCTGAAGTTTCTCCGCCATCGTATTGAATGATGCTGCCAGACTGTTGAATTCTTCACTTCCTTTGAAATGAACTCTTTCATTATAGTTTTTATCGGCAATCTGTTTAATGCTGAAAGTAAGCTGATTGATAGGCTCAGCGATGGTTTGGGGTAAATTGAAAAGCAATATAAAGGCAATCAGAAAACATACGGTTCCCAGACTTACAATCCAAAAAGTAGCATTTTCTGCTGTAATAATCGCGATATCGCTCTTCCGTTCTATCCCTTTCATATTCAAAGACATGATCTTTGCCAGATCCTCGCGGATCAATTTTTCTTTAAGGATATCAGGGGCTTTCAGATAGCTGCTGAAATGCATATTAAGATTCTGAGTGGCTTCTTTTTCTCCAAATTCCGTAAGGTTTTTTTCCTGCAGCTTGTTGTTTTTTCTAAAATCCGCTATCGCAACGGTACTGTCTGTACTGATGTTGTCCAGTGCAAGAAGCATATTTTTGGAAAACTCCAGGCTGTTATAGTTGGCTGTAAGGATCTTTTCAGTATCGGATTTTAATTTATTGATGTATACAGAACCTATCACTGAAAGCAGAACAATCAGCAGAAATAAAAGGCCCACGCCTAAGGTAAGTTTCGTTTTAAGTTTCATTATTTTTATGATAAAATAATAATATCTATCTGTCTTTCATTCAGCCTGTTCATCAGGGTATAGATCCAGCTGTAGCCTAATATTCGCTGCCAGAAACTGGCATGAGGCTTTCCAATGCAGACCGTGGTGATATTATGAGCGATCACATATTCCAGAATTCCGTTGTGGACACTAGTTTCTTTAATCCGGACTACTTTGGCACCCAATTCCTGTGCTAAATTAAAATTATTAATTAAATACCGCTGTTTATCGAGCGCTATTTTTTCAGGATTTTCAGAGGGCTTCTGAACGTACAAAACAGTCCACGGACTGTTATAGTAACTCGCTAATCTGGCTGTTTTACGGATTATTGTCCTGGCGATCTTCTCGTTGCTGCTGATACAGGCCAGAAATTTTATGGGTTTAAAATTTTCTGTCTTGATTTCTGTTTCTACCTTTCTTTCCACATGGGTGGCTACTTCTTTTAAAGCCAGTTCACGAAGCTGAAGGATATGCCCGCTTTGGAAGAAATTACTGAGCGCCGTCTGGATTTTTTCTTTTTTATAGATTTTTCCTTCTTTTAAACGGGTCAGCAGCTCATCAGCGGTAAGGTCAATATTTACCACTTCATCTGCCAGTGCCAGAATTTTATCCGGAACACGCTCTGCCACTTCTACTCCCGTGATTTTCTTCACTTCTTCATTCAGGCTCTCGATGTGCTGGATATTCATAGCACTGATGACATTAATACCGTTATCAAGAATTTCCAGCACATCCTGCCATCTCTTTTTATTTTTGGAACCTTCTACGTTGGTGTGAGCGAGTTCATCTACCAAAACCACTTCAGGATGTTCATTAATAATGGCCTGAAGATCCATTTCTTCAAGATTTTTTCCTTTATAAAAGACAGATTTTCTTCCAATTTCAGGAAGACCTTCAACAAGGGCTACCGTTTCTTCCCTGCCATGGGTTTCTATATAGCCAATCTTTACATCAATGCCATTTCGCAAAAGAGAATGGGCCTCCTGAAGCATACGGAAAGTTTTTCCTACGCCTGCACTCATCCCAATATAAATTTTGAATTTTCCTTTTCGGGACTTTTGAATCAGTTCTAAAAAATCTTTTGCTGATGACATTGATTTTATTCTTTTTAATTTTACTTTGAACACTTTTTAATGAGGATTTCGCTGATTATTAAAACCAGGCGGCCAGGCTGGCCGTAATGAAAAAATTACCCTGTTTCATTTCATTATTCCGAACAAATACTGCGTCTTTAGAGGTTAAACCTCTGGCTTCTGTACGTAATATGACATTCTTCAAAATAGAGTAATCTAAATTTAAAGAATATCCGAAGGTCTGGAATCCATCCGCCGTTCCGGTATTGATAATCACTCCATTTTTATCACTGTAATATTCTAATCTTCCTGCCAGTGCCCATTGGCTGTCCAACTGATATTTCATCAGGACATTCGGAGTATACCAAATATAGTAGTGTTCGCTTCCTTTTGATTTCTGCTCTGCTCCAATATCAAATCCTGCCACTGCTGAAAACTGCTTTGTCACATGGAAAATCCCATGCAAATCATGGAAATAGCGCATTCTTTTATCTTCTTTGGCCTTATCATTCCCGATAAATGAACTGCTGTTCAAAGTCATTTTATCATTAGGTTTGTAGGTCACCTGATGCCCGAAGGAAATACTCTGATTGCCCTCTGCCTTTGCGATACGCTGCCAGCCATTC
The DNA here is from genome assembly GCF_900108365.1 of Chryseobacterium culicis. GTDB lineage: Bacteria > Bacteroidota > Bacteroidia > Flavobacteriales > Weeksellaceae > Chryseobacterium > Chryseobacterium culicis. The sequence goes on from NZ_FNWQ01000004.1 coordinate 343,350, forward strand.
AATACCAATCCGCTTAAGAACCATTTGCCGTTATCTGAAGTGTATGAAATTTTAGCACCGGTCTCAAAATAAGGAGAATTTTCGGCAGCAAGACTTCTGGTCAGGTTGATATTATCTTTTCCTATGGCACTTTCCCAACCGATATGGGAAGGCATGATTCCTGCATCAATCCACAGATTTTTATTTTTGGAAATTTTGATTCCGATATTGGCTTCATTTACATACCGCAATGCGTTTTGTTCTGCAGCCATATTATCCTGAGCATAGGTTCCGGCCATTAAAGCTACATTTGCCCTGAGGCGTTCGTTTTCGTAGGAAGCTTTTATCAAACCTAAATTGAGATTTATTTCATTATGTCTGTTGTACGAATACAGAAAATTTTGTCGGATGTGGTTGGAGGGTTCATTAGAATCATAGGTATAAAAAAGCTCCGCATAGGCAGAAAATTGTATTTTAGGACTCTGTTTTACAGAGTCTGCGGTTTGGGCTTTTGGAAAAAATATCCCTGATAATATCCCTGCAACAATATATTTTTTCATGGCGTTTCAATCGTTATTTGGTGAATACTCTCATTATAATCTGAACATTACGGCTAGCGTAAACCTGCTGTCCGACTTTCTCAGATCTGGTCTCCAGGATTCTACAGGAGTATCTATCCATCCATCCGGGCTGGTAGTTCCTTCTCTTCCTGCAAAATAAGGGATATTGCTTTTTCTGAACCCATATTCTAATCTAAAGGTAACAAATTGATTGGGCATAATATCCACTGTTGCAGTTCCCTGAAACATTTTAAGCGTTTCTCCTGCTGCAATGGCATCATTAAAATCATTGCTGGCAACAGGTGAAGGCGTAAACGCAAGATAAGCTCCTGGGTTGGAAACTGCATCGGCTCTTAAAGTTAAAGCAATTTTATTTTGATGAAACCATAGTCTGTTGGCAACAGAAGTACCGATCATATAGTTATCTTTAGCTTTTACTCCTCCCCCGCTCTGAAATCCGTAATGATTATTGATGCTGAAGGCTGCTTGTGAAAGCCCGTTACTGTCTTTATTTTTATAGTATCTGGCAACAATACTGTGGTCATGGTGAAATCTTCGTACTCCTGGATTATTTCTGGTATCCTGTCCGTTAAGATAAAAGTTCGCGACAAGCTGTAAGTTTTCATTAGGACGATAGTAATTGGAAACGCCCAATCCCAATCCTGTATTCCAGGAATTATAAGTCTGCCATCCGTTCAGCACCCAGATCTCTGTTTTGAACTTTTTAGACGGATAAGCCTGAATTCTTGCTCCCTGAAAATAGAAAGGAGTAAAATCACAGACCAAACTTCTCTGATAGTTCCAGTTTTCTCCCAAAACATAACTTTCCAGACCAATATAGCTCATAAAAATACCTGCTTCCACATTCAATCCGTGCATCACATTGAAATGATATCCTGCGGCAGCTTCACGAATGTATTTTAAGTTATTTCCACTGGTATTTTTCCCGTGGTTTACTGTTCCGTCGAGGTCCTGAACAATAGAACCCATCTGGCCGAACTGCAACCATAAACGGCCAATCACATTTTTATAACTGGTTTCTAACCCAATGCTTGCCATATTAATCGTTACTTCATTAGAACGGCCTATTGCTGCGGAAATAGTATGGGTATTATCTTTGGGCCGGTTAAAATCATAATTATAATACGCATCCACATAGGTTACCCCTGTAAGTATAGTTTCTCCATTTTTATCTTTTAAAGTTAAAGGAAAGTCTGTCTGGCGGTTCTGTCCATTGATCCATGTAAGATCATAACCGTCAAAAGGAATTTTAGAATCTGTTTTTGCTACTAAGGAATCTATGGAGTGAGCAGTTACTGAGTCTTTTTTTATTTCCTGAGCATTGATAAAACTTAAAGTGCTAAGTCCAAGAAAAAATGCTGCCTGAAAAATTTTTGATTTCATTATATAAATATTGATAATAATATAGTAATTGAGTGATGGGGAATTCTATCTCCTACTGATTTTGAAAAATGAATTCTGTAGTCTGTAATCTTTTAGGGATTAAAAAACAGGGGCTGTTTGTACCTGATCTTTTTTACAACATACAGTTCAGAATGCCAGAAACAGAATCCATTTTTAACTGATTTCTCTTTTATTCTGTGTTTGAATTAACGTATTGAAAAAGAGATTCTTTTTGATTTTATATTGAATTTATTTTAGCTGATCCAAAGCAATATTAAGCTTGAGAACATTTACTTTTGATGGCCCGAAAAGCCCTAGCAAAGGCCTTTCAGTCTGGTCACTGACTAATTTTCTGACCTTCTCTTCTGAAATATTTCTCACCTTGGCAATTCTCTTCGCCTGATAAAGCGCTCCTTCCTCAGAAATATCCGGATCCAGTCCGCTTCCGCTGGCCGTTACCAATTCTACAGGTACTTTTCCATTTCCCATTTCAGGATTGTTCATTTTTAAAGTATCCATTCTTTTCTGTACAATTTCCAGATATTCTTTATTGCTTGGGCCTTTATTACTGCCTCCACTTCCTGCTGCGTTATAATTAACTGAAGAAGGACGGCCGTGAAAATATTTCTCAGACTTAAACTCCTGCCCGATATTGGCATAAAACTTTTGTCCTTTATTGTAAACAATTTCTCCGTTTCCCTTGTTGGGAAGAATTTTAGAACTGGCATATACAACTGCCAGATAAATTCCTGTAACCACCAGCATTACAAGCGTTAATCTGAATGCTGAAACAATATGATTTTTCATTTTTTTAATTTTAATAGAATAAACTGATTACCATATCTATGATTTTGATTCCGATAAAAGGAACGATTACTCCGCCTAAACCATAGATTAAAAGGTTTCTTCTTAATAATGCACTTGCCCCAATCGGTTTGTAAGCCACCCCTTTCAACGCCAGCGGAATCAGGAACGGAATTATCACCGCATTGAAAATAACCGCTGATAATATGGCTGTTTCAGGGCTGTGAAGGTTCATAATATTCAGCTTTTGAAGGGAAGGAATAAAGGTGATGAAGAGTGCCGGAATAATAGCAAAATACTTCGCTACGTCATTTGCAATACTGAACGTTGTTAAAGTTCCTCTTGTCATCAGCAGCTGCTTCCCGATTTCCACGATTTCGATCAGCTTTGTGGGGTCATTATCAAGATCCACCATATTTCCGGCTTCTTTAGCAGCCTGGGTACCGCTGTTCATGGCAACGCCTACATCTGCCTGTGCCAGTGCCGGAGCATCGTTTGTACCGTCTCCCATCATGGCAACAAGTTTACCTTCCTGCTGTTCCTTTTTGATGTAATTCATTTTGTCTTCGGGCTTGGCTTCAGCAATAAAATCATCTACGCCTGCTTTTTCAGCAATAAATTTTGCAGTTAAAGGATTATCTCCGGTTACCATCACCGTTTTCACCCCCATTTTTCTCAGTCTCTGGAAACGCTCCTGAATTCCTGTTTTGATGATATCCTGAAGTTCAATAACGCCCCATACTTTTTCGTTAACGGCTACTACCAGTGGAGTTCCTCCGTTTTGAGAAATTTTGGTCACCGCATCCTGGGTTTCCTGCGGGAAGATATTCCCGGCTTTTTCAGTCAGTTTTTTTATAGTGTCATAGGCTCCTTTACGGATTCTTGTGTCGTCAAAATCAATTCCTGAAGTTCTGGTTTCTGCTGTAAAATCTATGTAAGCAGGATTGGGAACCAATAAATCTTCAGATTGTAAAGCACTTAGCTCAATAATAGATTTTCCTTCCGGTGTTTCATCGGCCACAGAGCTTAATGCAGAGGCTTTAATGAATTCGTCGAGCTGAATTCCATTGGAAGGATGAAATTGCGTCGCCTTACGGTTCCCGATCGTGATTGTTCCGGTTTTATCAAGCAGCAGAACGTCAATATCTCCTGCTGTTTCTACCGCTTTACCACTTTTGGTGATTACATTCGCTCTCAATGCTCTGTCCATCCCTGCAATTCCGATTGCAGAAAGCAGACCTCCGATGGTTGTCGGAATAAGGCAAACGAAAAGAGATATAAATGCCGCAATCGTTATCGGAGTCTGCGCATAGTCTGCAAAAGGCTTTAAAGTGAGGGTAACAATAATAAATGTAAGCGTGAATCCTGCTAAAAGTATAGTTAATGCGATTTCGTTTGGTGTTTTCTGTCTTGATGCCCCCTCCACAAGAGCGATCATTTTATCTAAGAAGGATTCGCCGGGTTTGGTAGTTACTTTTACTTTAATTCTGTCTGAAAGTACTTTTGTACCGCCGGTTACAGAGCTTTTGTCTCCCCCTGCTTCACGGATTACCGGTGCACTTTCTCCGGTAATGGCAGACTCATCAATAGTGGCCAGACCTTCAATAATCTCACCGTCCATTGGGATCTGATCCCCCGCCTCACAAAGAAAAATATCACCCAGAGTCATTTCAGCAGACATCTTCAGTCTTGTTTCTACCTGAAATCCGGGTTTATTATCAATGACCAATTTAGCTGGAGTTTCTTCCCTTGTTTTTCTAAGGGTGTCGGCCTGCGCCTTTCCTCTTGCCTCTGCAATAGCCTCCGCAAAATTGGCAAACAGGACAGTGAAAAATAAGATAATAAATACTAAAAAATTATAGGAAAAGCTCCCCTGAGTTTTATCCCCGGTAAGGCTGAACATGCTTACGATAAACATGACAATGGTTCCGATTTCTACCAGGAACATTACCGGATTTTTAAACATAATTTTCGGATTCAGCTTTACGAAGGACTGTTTGATTGCTTCGTTGACCAAATCTCTTTGAAATAATGTTTGTGACTGATTTTTCATTTTTTTTTGAAAGAGTTTATAGCATTATAAATCAATAATCACCATCAAGGTCTGCTAAATTATAAGGATTGAGATGGATAATATAAGTGAACGTTTCAGTAAGTGTCAGACTAGCTTCCTTACGATTCTCAGCGCCCCTTAATGGTTGAATATTGATTGTACTTTTTAATGTTCACATTTATTTTGAGAAGTACTGAATCTGCTCTGCAATTGGCCCTAAAGTCAGTGCAGGGAAGAAAGACAGCGCTGCAATCAGAAGAATTACCGCAAGGGTCATAAATCCGAAGGTAGCTGTATCTGTTTTCAGTGTTCCTGAGCTTTCCGGGATGTATTTTTTCTGTGCTAATAATCCTGCAATCGCTACAGGTCCTATAATCGGGATGAATCTTGATAGTAACAGGACAATTCCTGTTGAGATATTCCACCAAGGGGTATTATCTCCCAATCCTTCGAATCCGGAACCATTATTCGCTGCAGAAGAAGTAAACTCGTACAACATTTCACTGAAGCCATGGAAACCCGGATTATTTAATGTTTTGGTACCAAATTCAGGTAAATAAGCTGTTAAAGCTGTTCCTGCAAGAATTAAGAAAGGATGGAATAAAGCTACAATCATAGCGATCTTCATTTCTTTGGCTTCAATCTTTTTACCCATAAATTCCGGGGTTCGTCCTACCATCAGACCGCTTATGAATACCGCCAGAATAATAAAAATAAAATAATTCAGAATTCCTACTCCACAGCCTCCATAGAAGCAGTTGATCATCATCGCAAGCAATTCATTCATTCCCGAAAGAGGCATTGTACTGTCGTGCATGGCATTCACAGAACCTGTAGAAATTACGGTTGTGGCAATACTCCAATATCCTGAAGCAGCACTTCCGAAGCGGATTTCCTTCCCTTCCATAGCTCCAAGACTGTTGTCTGCCCCCATTTGTGTAATCAAAGGATTTCCACCTGTTTCATTTACTATATTCGGAATGGTAAGCGCCAGAAAACCGACCGTCATTACGGTAAAAATTACCCATGACAGTTTTCTTTTATTCAAATAAAAACCCAGTGCAAATACCAATGCAAAAGGAATGATCATTTGAGTAACCATTTCTGTCATATTGGTCATATAATTAGGATTCTCAAGCGGATGTGCTGAATTCGCCCCGAAAAACCCGCCACCATTAGTTCCCAGGTGTTTGATTGCGACAAAAGCTGACACAGGACCTCTGGAAACGTCTGCTTTTTGGCCTTCAAGTGTTATAATATGATCTTTCCCTTCAAAAGTCATCGGGCTTCCATTAATAGAAAGGATTAAGGCCACAATCACACTGATCGGCACCAGAATTCTGATCATTGATTTCGTGAAATAGTCGTAAAAATTCCCAAGTTCCGTACTAGTTTTTTCTTTAAAAGCTTTGAAAAGAACTGCCATTGCAGCCATACCTGTAGCAGCTGTTACAAACTGTAAAAACATCAGATAAAGCTGGCTGAGATAGCTTACTCCTGTTTCTCCCGAATAATGCTGTAAATTACAGTTGACTAAGAATGAAATGGTCGTATTGAAAGCCAGATCAGGTGACATATTAGGGTTTCCATCAGGATTTAAAGGAAGCCACGCCTGATTCAGCAAAAGAAGAAAACCAATGATGAACCAAACCAGATTAATCGCCAGCATGGCATACATATTCTGTTTCCAATTCATCTGACGATTGGGATTAATTCCCGAGATTTTATAAATTAACTTTTCAATGGGTTCAAAAACCGGATCCAGAAAAGTCTTTTTGTATCCATAAACATTAGCTATGTATTTTCCTAAAAATATTCCGATAACTAATGTAATAGCAAACATTGCTATAATGCCTAAAATTTCTGTATTCATGACCAATTAAAATTTTTCCGGTTTCATTAAAACATAACAGATATACACAAAGGCAAGTATTGAGAGGAAAAATAAACTCCACATAATTTATATTCTATCAAAAAATTCAACTGATTTATATAAAAGCCAAAACAATACTGCGAAAAGCAGAATTAAACTAATGAGCATCATATCTTAATCATTAAAGTTAAAAGAGTAAACAATACATACGATACAATCAGCAGACTCAAAGTAGAATGCTCCCGTTTTCTAAACGTTTTTCTTGAAATTGTCATTTTTAAATATTTTATTCGGAGACTATATGCCAAAAGAAAGCCCATTTTACAAAAAACATATATAAAACACTGAATAACAATTCTTTAAACTAAATAATCAACCCTTATAAAAACAGAAAAGCCTATCAAAATGATAGGCTCTTTATTAAAATGATAAAATGTTTATTTTAATCCATATTCTTCCAGCTTGCGGTATAGCGTGGCAATTCCAATCTCAAGTAAGCGGGCTGCTTCTGCTTTGTTTCCCTTTGTGTATTGTAATACTTTTTGGATATGTATTTTTTCCAGTGACCGGATACTAAAAGAATCGCTTTCCGGAACTGCTTTTTCAGAATAATGAGGAAGACTGCCTGCATCAAGGATATTATCATCCATTAAGATCAAACTTCGTTCTATAGTATTCCTTAATTCACGGATATTCCCTTTCCAATCATTTTTCTCCAGAACTTTATAATAATCGGGATCAACCTGAACGGAAGACAGATGAAGTTTATTTGAATATAGATCAATGAAGTTCCTAGCAAGAGCTTTCAGATCTTCTTTTCTTTCTCTTAATGCAGGAAGAGTGATTTCAAACACATTCAGTCTGAAATAGAGATCTTCTCTGAAATTTCCTTGTTTTATTTCTTCTTCAAGATCCCTATTAGTAGCCGCAATTAATCTGAAATCTGATTTTGAAACCTTCGTTTCACCCATTTTGATAAATTCCCTCGTTTCCAAAACTCTAAGTAGCTTTGCCTGAAGTTCAATCGGCATCTCACCGATTTCATCTAAAAACAGAGTTCCTCCGTTAGCTTCTTCAATCAATCCTTTTTTATCTTTCAGAGCGCCAGTAAAAGCGCCTTGCTTATGACCAAAAAGCTCACTCTCCAGAATCTCTTTACTGAATGCTGAACAGTTGATGGCAACAAAACTATTTTTCTTTCTGTCACTTCCTTCATGTATGGCACTGGCAAAAACTTCTTTTCCCGTTCCTGTTTCACCGGTAAGAAGCACTGCAGCATCCGTTAAAGCAACTTTTTCCGCCAATTTTTTGGCCTGTAAAATTAAAGGCGATTTTCCTATAATCTGATCGAAACCTTTAGTAACAGTCTGCTGACTTATTCTTGATTTATTATCTTTAACCTTTTCAAGAGCTTTATAAACCAAAGGAATTATTTTCTCATTATCATCGCCTTTCACAAGATAATCATAAGCTCCATTTTTCATCGCCTGAACGGCATCAGTGATATTGCCAAATGCAGTCATCAGTATAATTTCCAATTGGGGATATTTCGTTTTGATTGACTTCACCAATTCTACTCCAAAAGCATCAGGAAGACGAACATCACTTAAAACAACATCAAATTCGTATTGCTCCAGCATTGTCATCGCGGAACGTGCCGTAGAAGCTTCTTTTACATTAAAATTTTCTTGGGAAAGGATCATTCCTAATAACTTAAGGAGTTTGATCTCGTCATCGATGATCAGAATATTTCCTGACATTATAATTATTTTTTGGAAAACTGCTACAAACTTATTGAATTTATTCGAGGAAAATAGGATTATTGCAGGAAATAGTTTCGTGAGCCTTTGAAATTGAAGAAGCTTATTCCCGCTATTCATTCATACTCCTCACGCCAACGCTATCCCCCCCAAGTCCTCTGACACTCCAACACAAGCTGCGGGGTAACCATTTCTATCGGGGCTAGATTTGTGATCACTGATAGCTGATAAATGATTAATTACTCATTACCCATTTCAGTTACATGTAACATTTCCATAGGATATAAAACAAAAAAACCTTTATCGTTATGATAAAGGTTTTTTAAAAATAAAATAAAAACTGGCGGCGGCCTACTCTCCCGCTTTCGCAGTACCAT
>NZ_FNWQ01000001.1 GCF_900108365.1 Chryseobacterium culicis
CAGCGCCGATGGTACTGCGAAAGCGGGAGAGTAGGCCGCCGCCAGTTTTTATTTTATTTTTAAAAAACCTTTATCATAACGATAAAGGTTTTTTTGTTTTATACTCTATACAATACAGTACAATACAATAATGCACGCTCCTTCTGAATATCCTCAATACATGTACAGGAAAAGTAACTCAATAGGCCTTTAACCAGAAAAACTTCCGCCTCTTATAAAGTCTCTCAAATAAGCTCGTAAATCGGTTATTCCGTACAAATCAGGACTCGTGGCAGAGAATTGAAAATGGAGAGCCAGGATCTATCTTATTTTCATCGAGAAGATATAAAGAAACCGCTTCTGTGAAGAAACGGTCCTGTTTTATGATATAATGATGAATATCTATGATAAAAACATTATTAATTGGGGCCAATTGTGAAGACAATTTGAGTAGCATATGTTGTTGCAGGGATGGTTACAGAAACGCCGCTTATCTGGACTTGTCCATTAATACCCGAAAACGTTACGCTATTACCCAGTCCTAAAACACCGGTAAAATTGATGGTGAAAAATGCAGTTGCCACTGCCTGTGGTATTTCTACATAGGTAGTGCCGCCATTAATAGTGGCTGTACATCCTACACAAAGGCCACTGATACTGGTTGTTCCACCACTTCTTTTAGCATAAAGATGCAGATTACTATTCCATGTAGTTGGGGTATGATGTACGCTTATTCTGGCAGCTCCATTTGTAAGGAGATTTAAGAAGGATCCGGGTAATGTTCCTGATAGTGTAAATAAGTTGGTGGCACTCTCATAAGTTCCGGCATAGTTTGTTCCGGCTTCAGTGATAGCGGGTACGCTTACGGTCCAGTTACTTCCACCTACAGTTATTGTTTGCCCATGAAGGCAGCCTGACATTGCTGCAAGGGTAACAGAAATAAATATCTTTAAGTAAATTTCTCTGAAAAAAGGAGTATTGATTTTCATTTTTCAATTTTATTCTGTGATGGTGTAGGTAATGACGACAGCTGTATTCGCCTGTGCAATTAAATTAGCATATGTGTTGGTTGTTAATGAAATAGTAAGTAAATGGCCATTACTTGATCCGTTTCCTGTATAGGCACCTCCGATTCCACTGATAATAGTAGTGGCCGTAGTAGATAATGTAACCAGCCCTGAAGAAGTTCCCAATGTTCCTGCTCCGGCTCCTGTGGCCGCCGCTGCCTGTAATCTAATATTAACTCCTGCGATGACTTTATTCACAGATGCTGTAATTCTTCTGGTAACTCCACCGGGAGCAATGGCAGAGGTATAGTTAATTCGTTTTGAAGTATTCGGTGTTGGATTGCCGATAGCATTTCCGGCTTCAGTAGGAGCGGTAAAATTGAGCGCAAAACTTCCTGTAGGCTCGATATCCATTAAGGTAACAACAGGTAAAGTCATTGTAACATTGGTCTGGGAATAAAATAATTCCGACAAAGCAATAAATGCTAATAACAATATGGACCGGATCAAAATCATTTCTTCTTTTTTATTTCATTATATCCTACTTTCAAAGATTCCTGCTGGTATTTTATTTCTATCTGCTGCTTAACAACATTAATCCTTATTTTTTTTGTTTCCGAAGGTTGTAAGGTAAACTGAAATTTGTCGTTGGAAACCTTGTAACGTTTATCAAGACCATTACGGTAAACTTTTACAGTCCAGTCTCCGGGTCTTAGATAGGTAAAATCAAAATCCTCTCCTATAAAACAGATTTTTCGGTAAGTTTGATCCTTACTGGATGCTTCAATAATAATACTTTCCTTTTTCTTTTTTTGAGTAAGCAACTCAGTAAGGGCTGTCTGATTTTTATCTTCCGCTTCTAAAAATTGAATATGCCCCTGAACATTTGCCGCTGTTGTTAATCCGAAATTAAAAATATTTTCTTTATTGCTGAGAGAGAGCGCCGCAGGAAAATTTAAGGTGGAAATATCATTGATGTCCGTTGTTGAACGGTCTATCTCCATGAAATAATCTCCCGGGATCACATTTTTGAATGAATAATTACCGTCCTTATCTGTAACTGAAAGATAGCTGCCCAGCATTAATCTTATTCCTTCTATCTTTTTAATGCCAAGGTTACTGACATTTCCGGACAAGGAAATATATTCTGCTGTTTTCTGTACCGGAATATTGGGGCGCCACGTATATCGAAGAGAAAATATAAAATCTTTATCTCCAATTTCTCCTCTCTGTAATGAATATCTTCCGGAAAGATCCAGCTCATTTCCCGGAAATAGCTGCTGATGAAAGAGAAGCTCAAATAAATTTCTGTCTTTAAAATATTCTTCAGGCATATAATTGTTCTGATAAAAAATACTCAAAGAAGTTTTATCCGAAAATCTGCTGTAAATTCTCGCCCCGTAATAAAGCTGTTTCTGGTTCTGAAGCTGGTACCTTGAGCTGATGGCATAGCTTCCGAATACGTTAAATGATGTACTGAATTTTTGAAATGAAAGATTGGCGGAATAGAAACTGGAATTACCAGTAAATCCTATCAGATAATTATCTGTTTTACCAAACTGTCCTTCCAGATTCAGCTGAAATATGCCCATTTTCTGATCAATGCTTACTTTGAAAAATCGCTCATAGTAATCAAACTGTCTTGGCTCCAGGCGATCCTGATATTTTTGATAGCCATTAGTAAGTATGACGGAACCATTGGACAGGTATTTATACTGTAAACCATATTGGAAATACTTTCTGTAAGGTGCGGCTAAAAATAAAGTATCTCTCTGAAAATTCTTTACATCCTGAGTATAGTTGACAAAAGCCCCAAGCTTTTTGGAAATTTTATAATATGCATTTCCGTTAAAAGTGTTGGTATTGGTAAAATAGCCTGCAAATTCAGGACTTGCTCTTACATACATTAAGCTTCCGTTGAATTTTTCGAAAGCAGCGTCCGCCTGAACCATGTACGCTGTTCCTTCTGTCTGTTTTGTTGTACTGTAAGCGGCTTCTCCGGAAAGATTGATGTTTCCTGATATCTTGAATTTTCCTTTTGCATAAGGAAGATGTGCGTCAGAATCCAGTCTTACATCACTATATCTCATCTCGCCTTTTCTTGGGTTTTTATAAAGATATCCCACAGAAATCTCAGACTGTTTCCGGATTTTAAAAGCAGAATAAAAATTAAATTCATCTTTGATGTCCCTGAAAAACCTTGGATGATTATAGAATCCACCTACACTTACTTTATTAAAATCATACCGGATTTCTGCTCCGCGGCCATATCTTGCAAACTCTGTTAAATAAGAAGAAGAATACGTCTTATCCCCAAGATGAATGAAAAAGTTATTCCTTTTATAATTGAAAAAATATTCTTCATATTGGGTAAATGTGTTTAATTCTACAGGATTGTGAGTAACTGCGCGGAACTCAATCTGGTTTTTATTGTCTTTATCAAGTGTTCCCTTACCGTAGATTTCTCCCTGGAAGCCGTCATTGTAAATGCCCATATTCTGCATTCCGATGAAAGACAGGGAGAGGGCTACAGGAAGCCGGTGGTAAATATCATTTTCTGAGGGTTTTACGGAAATAACCTGAGTGCTTACATAAACACTTTGATCTTCTTTGCTGTTCCCTTGTGAGTACACCGAAAGATTAAGGTTTTGAAATTCATTCTGTTTCAGTTCAGGATTTGTTATTTTATGTATTGTGATCACTTTTGACTCATTGGGGTCTAATACCAATGAGAAATCACCATCAATAAAAGCATTTTTACTTTCCAGAATGATATCTTCCGGTATGTTACCATTGTTTTTTAAAAGGAACGAGGCACGGATCGTTTCTCCTGCTCTTATGAATTCAGGAGAATTCAGAGCGGTGAGCGATATATTGCGGTTTCCTGAAATTGTTATTGTTGATGCTTTTGTAAACGATATTCCATGAGCGGGGTCTGTAATATTCAGCATCACTGAATAATTGCCCTGGCTTGTTTCTGCGGCAATCCGCAAGGGTACCAGATAAACCGATGTCTCATGAGGAGCCATCTGAAATTCTCCCTTTGCTAAAATGGGGGTAATTAATGGACTTGATGTGGTAACCAGGATCTCGTAGGTCTTGTTTTCTGCTGAATGATTTTCTAATGTAAAAGGAATAGAAGTAGACATTCCCGGCATTAAACTATCTTTTTTACTGACCAATCTGGTAGATTGCTGCTGAGAAAAAATAAATGCAGGGAACAATAATAGGATAATAAATAAATTCCAAGTTTTAATCATTTTTTATTTCTAATTCCACATTGATTGCAAATGCATTCTCTTCTTCATCCGTAGCTATTATGGCGGCTTTGTATTTATCCGGGGGTATTTTACTGATATCAATGTAAAATGTTTTGGAGGTATCTGGCAGCAGCCCCATCGTTAAACTGGAATAAGTTCCTACTTTTTCACCTGTTTTGCGATGATAGATTTCCATGGTTGCTGTGGGTTTGCAATACAGATTACCGGTATTGGCTATGGCAATTTTCGCTGTTTGTTTACCTTCCTGTTTTTCTACTTTTATACTTTCAAACTTAAGGGCCGGTTTAGCCTTTTCTGCCTCAAAATCTGTAATCACCTGGATCGCATACCGTATCACAGAAGTAATGCTTACTCCAGGTTTATTATCAGTAGGTTTTATATCTTCCACAGGCTCTACAATGATGACGCTCCAGTAGCTCCCTGGATCTATGGCTTGTGCAGGAACAGTAATTTCATACAGTACATCCGTTTTTTCTTTACCTTTTAAAGTAACGAGATTGGTACTGAATTTTATCCATTCTCCGTTGGAACGTTTATTGGTGTGCAATTCAGTGTAATTAATGGTTCCGTCTGCATGATAAGCAAAATCCTGTAAGAATAATTTTACATTCTGAGGATTGCTGCCCGTATTTTCAATGGAAACCTTTCCTTTGTAAACTTTTCCGTTTTCTATTTTGTAAGAATGCGTAAGCCCGTTGAGAATCACAATGCCGGCATGTAAAAAGCTGAACTGCAAAATCAGGGTGACCAAAATAAGTATACGCTTTATCATTTTGTGAAATTTGAAGTTAAATTATTGATAGTACAAAATCAGGAAGAAACTGAATAACAACTTCTCCTTGCTTTTGAAACACGATTAGAATTTGATTTTTATCTTCTAATTGTCTGATATCGTATAAGTAACGGTAGCTGCTACGGTAGCGGTAGCCTGTAAATCAGCATAGGCTGCTACACCGCCCGGGCCGCTTCCTGCAGCAAGTGCATAGGTAAGATTGTGTCCGTTGTTGGCTCCGTTTCCTGTATAAGCACTTCCGATTCCGGAAACAATAGTCTGATCTGTCGCAGTCAGTGTTAATAGACCGGCAGATGTGCCTAATGTTCCTGCACCTGCTCCGGTGGCAGCGGCAGCGGTTACGTGAAGATCAACTCCCGGAACTAGGGCGTTCATTTTCACACTTACATTACGCGTAGGGTCTGCAACAGATTTAATGGAAGAGTAATTAAGCCACAAAGTGGTGTTAGAAGCACTTGGTGTAATAGGATTTCCTGCTTCAGTAGGTGCTGTGAATCCAAGAGTGATGTTTTTTGTAGCGGCTGGTTCTATATCTACCAATGCAACTTCGGGAATAGAAATGGTAACGGTATGGTTGTCCGTATTGGTATCTTGCGCGCTAAGATTCCCGGACAGAGCCAATGCAAATAAGGACATTGCAATTGTTAAATTTAATTTTTTCATGATGTGGATAATTAGTTAAGTGAATATAATAAAATTCAATAAATTTTGAAAATATTATAGTATAATTTTTATATTAATGATTATTTCAATTATGTAATGCATTATATTTAAAATATGCTTTAACATAATAAGTCAAAAAAAATCCTGCACATTAATGTACAGGATTTAGTAAGTATTATCCGTATTTTCTATGCCCAATGTGGATCAGAAACAGATACTTTTCCGGTCTCTATTCTTCCTGCAAAATGCCATAGATGCTCGCTAAACGATAATTTCAAATCATACCAGCCTTTATTTTTATCCAGATCAATCAGTATTTTTTCCTCAGGCTTCTGTGGGAGGGAAATTGTTTTTTTTGTTTTTCCATAAAGATCTTCCAGCTGCATGGAAATGGCGTTCTTTTTATGGTTTCTGATGATCAGTTCGACCTGGCTTTTTGGTGTTTTATTAACCAAAACGACCTCCAATTCCGGGGTATCCTGTCCCTTAAATTTCCTAAAAAAGCCATTCGGACCGAAAATTTCGTAATCGTAAGCTCCGGAATGTACAGCATGGGATAGCTCATGCTTCCCATACAATGCATATGAAAAATGATAATTATTGCTGCCAAACCGAGTTCGGTCATATACTAAAAGCGGAACCCCGTTTTCTTTTAAATTAACCATCTTTACGTGTTCACCTTCCAGGTTAACGTGGAAATCATACGGAAGCGGATTAGAGGGTTTCAATCCTCTTTCCTGAATGTCAAGTAAATTAGTGGTAAGCTCATTTTCAGCATACCATTTCAGATTGGGAACAGGTTTATTTTTAGCCGCATTGATGGTTTTAGCATAATCTTTCTGGTTGAGATAATCCATTTTGGGAGCCTTCACACTGGAAGAATTAAAGGCAGAGGTAAGATCTCCGCATATGGCTCTTCTCCAGTCACTGATATTATCCACATGTACATTCTTGTTGAATTTTTTCATGATGAATTTCTCCAGAAACTGCAGCACAGAAGTATGATCCGATACTTCTGAATTTACAAAGCCTCCTTTTGTCCATGGTGAAGCGATGATCATCGGCACTCTGTAGCCTAAACCAACAGTTCCTTCTACTTTTTCATAGCTTTTTAAAGAAGGATTGCTCATGTATTCCTGGGATTTATCCACATATTCTACGCCTTCTTTTCCATTCATGTCAACAGGCTGGCTTGGATTCAGCGGTGGAGCGAATGGCAGTACATGATCAAAATATCCGTCATTTTCATCGTAATTGATGATGAAAATTGTTTTTTTCCAGGTTTCAGGATCTTTGGTAAGAATATTTAAGACTTCAGAAATATACCATGCTCCATACCAGGGTGATCCCGGATGGTCAGAGAAATGTTCAGGAGCTACCAGCCATGAAACCAGCGGCAGCTTTTTATCTTCTACATCTTTTCGGAACTGGAAGAGAACATCACCTTCGGGAACAACCAGTCTTTCTCCGTTTTCATCTTTACCGATTTCCAGTTTCCAGTAATCAGGATCATTGGAATTGGTGGTAAAAGCTTTTTCGTGAAGGTTTTTTTCTTCTTTTGAAAGCTTGGCATAATGATCCGGATGGTATTTGATCTGATCTTCCTGAACTTCTGCCAGCATGGCTTCAAGTCTTTTCTTCTGATCAGGATTTTTTTCGATTTCCTGTTTCAGGTAGGCGATAATATTGGGAATATTCTGATAATATCCTTTCGAAAACTTCACATTGAATCTTGAAAACCATTCAATCGGGTTATCGGTAAAATTGCTTAGCCAGGCTTCCTGCTCGCCGGACATTCCTTTTGGAAGACTGATTTCGTTCTGATAAATTCTCCAGGAAACATTCTGCTCTTCCAAAATCTCAGGAAAGCTTTTCCATTTTGCCTGTCTTGCTTTATCATAATCAATGTTTTCATTTACCACATTGGCTCTTGCTTTTCCGTTTTGCTGTTCTCTTAATGTTCCGGACCAGTGGAAAAGTCTGTTCGGAGTAGTTCCGGTAAGGGATGAGCAGAAATACTGATCAAATATGGTAAATGCATCAGCCAGCTGGTAGTAGAACGGAAGATCTTCACGGTTATAGTAGCCCAATGTCAATGGGATATTCTTATAATCTTTATTCCCTGATGCTTTAGCCTGAAGCCATTGGTCAAACTTACCTTTATTCAGCGCTTTCTGTTGATCCGCCCATGAGTGCGGCAGTGAACTCATCCAGGTAGATTTCGTATTTCTTAAATCCAGCCGTGCGGGTGATGCATATCTTCCATCATCATTCTTTTGGAAGAATACGGAATGCCCGTCCTCTTTTACAAACGCTCTTTTATCCAGAAATCCTCTTACTCCTTTAAGAGCACCAAAAGCATGGTCAAACGAACGGTTCTCCTGCATCAGGATTACAATATGTTCTGCATCGTAAAAAGTAGACTGTGCAGCCGGATCAATGGCTAAGGCTTTTAAAATGGAAGGGTGAAGAACACTTGAAGTTCCCAGTCCGGCTAATAAAAGACTTGATTTTTCTAAAAATTCTCTTCTGTTCATGTTCAATCGTAATAAGAAAGAAACCGCAAGTTAACAGGAATTTTCTGCGATTTCTTTGTTTTCATATAAAAATAATCAGATTTCTATTGTAACCACCAAGGTTTGGAGGTGATATTGTCATTTCCTCCGTACTGAGCCGCCAGGGCAGCTTTTAAATTGTTGCTGTTATAGCTGTATTCTGACTGTGGATATCTGAATCTGAAAGGCGCCGCAACTCCTGCTTTTAGGGGGTAATTAGGGTATCCCGTTCTCAGATAGTCATAGTAGGACGTCCATTGTGCCTGATGGAACATGGTCATGTATTTTTGAGTCATGATTTTTTCAAGCTGTGTCTGAAGAGGATCAGCATTGTTGTATACTACCAAAGGCGTTGTCAGGTATTGGTTCACATCAAAACCTGAGAAATATTGTCCCGAATTTTTTACATAGGTTTGATAAAAACTGAAACTTGCTTTAACCGCATTGTCATAATGCGTTTTTGCCGAGCCGGAAATCCAGCCTCTTGCTGCAGCTTCAGCCAGAATAAACTCCAGCTCTGAATAACTCAATACAGAAGCCGGCTCATTGGTAGGATCTTTATAGAAACGGTCATTCACTTTAGAAATATTTTTTGCAGTGATTAGCGCAGCATTGTCAGAATAAGGAGAGGTAGGGTTTCCTCCATTGTATCCTGTGTAATCTGTGATGGCTTTGCCGGCTTCTTTAGCTCCTGTAGTCTGTGCTGCAAAGGTGAACAGGCGGGGATCATGTCTCTCTTTGAACATATTGATGAAATAATCTGCCATATACAAGCTGGAACCGTATCCGCTGTTGTTAAACATGGTATACCTGCTGTCTGCAGCGTCAGCAAATTTAAGCTCACCATTATCAGCGATGGAAGTCATCAGAGACTGGCTTCCTGCAATGGAAGCAAATTCTGTTGCGATATTATAATTTCCTACGGTCGTTTTTTTGGAAAGGGTAATCAAAACTTTCAGACGGAAAGAATTGATCAGTTTTTTCCATTTCATAGCATCTCCGTTATAGACAATATCACCTTCAATTTTATCACTGGTATTAATAAGATCATTGGCTTCTTTTAATTCTGATAAAATTCCGGACATGATGGCTTCCTGGTTATCATACTTTGGCTGTGTAATTCCGGATTCTCCTTTTGCCGCTTCAGAGTAAGGGGCGCTTCCTACTTTTAAACTGATATTGAAAAAATGATAGGCTCTCAGAAACTTACCAATAGCAGCATAGTTTTTATTGTTGATTTTTTCAGCTTCCTGCATCATTTTTCCTATGTTCAGAAGCCCTTTTGTATAGACTTCAAAAGAGGTGTCGTTCCATTTCATATACTGATACTTATTTTCGCCATCAGTACCAATCATCATTCTGGAAGCATACATATTATCTCCGTCTACCTGGAAAGTATATTTTTCTACATAGGTCAGAAGAAATTTAGGATCAATGCTGGCCTGGTCATTGGGGTTTTCATTGATGGTATCAAGGTTAGATTCACATGAAGCCAATGTCAGAAGTCCGGCGGCAAATATACTCTTCAGGACTCCCTTTGTTGTTTTGCTTTTTAGTCCTTTTACTTTGTTTATCGTATTTTTCATTGTTAGACGTGCTTTTTAGTTAAAACTTAAGATTAAAACCGATTCCAAACCATCTGCTGGATGGATCCTGAATGTCATTCTCTGTTTTTGTCTGGAAATCAGGGTCAGAATAAAGGTTCTTTGATTTTTTCCACATGGCCAGATTGTAAGCAGAAATATTGGCAGTAAACCCTTTTACCATTCCTCTTGGATTTAATAATGAGGAGAAATCATATTCCAGCACTACAGATCTCAGCTTGATGAAAGTTCTGTCGAAAACGTTGGCAAACTCTTCGCTCTCATCCTGTGTTACTCTTGCCTGGTATGGGTAATTCTGTGCCCAGTCCTGGAAGCTGATGGCTTTGGTGTGTGGAGTATACTGACCTGTTGCCGGATTGTAGTTCACTCCATCCGGTACAAAATAATAGGTTCCCGGATTGGCATATTCAAGATCTCTGTACGCTACAGAATTAGGATGCTTTCCTCCCCACCACATTTTTTCCACAACCTGCGATCTCATCACACCGCCTATGCTTCCGTCAATTCCGATATTTAAAGTGAATTTCTTATATTTGAATGTGTTGTTAAAACCGAAAGTCCAGTCCGGATTGAAATGTCCTAAATTGGTTGGATTATTGGCTCTTGTCGGCATTCCCGTATTGGCATCCAGAATGACTTTTCCGTCCGGAGACTTCTGCCATGTATAATCATAGTAGCTGTCCATTCTTTCGCCCAGCTTAATGTTTTTATAGTTCGGCATATTGTCGTAAATGGAAGTCAGCTTTTGTTCGTAAGTGCTCCAGTTGATTAATGTTTTCCAGCTGAAATCAGCAGTTTTTACCGGAACCAGTCCTAAGGAAACTTCAAAACCTTTGGTGGTGTATTCATTTCCATTTACATATTGTGAAGTGAAACCGGAGGATTCAGCTGCCGGGAACTGGAGAATATTATTATAATCTAATGTTCTGAAATAAGTGGCATCTAAAGTAATTCTGTTATTCAGGAAACCGGCGCTTAGCCCCAGTTCATACGATTTTGTCTGTTCAGGCTTCAGAGAGTTTTCTACATTCAGAGTGGTTGGATAATAGTAGGTAGGATTCCCGTTAAATGTGATTCCCTGATTATTCAGATAATAATTTCTGATGGAATAAGGCTGGAAGTCATACGCTACTTTTGCCCATGAAGCAGACAGTTTCAGCATATTGACCGACTCCGGTAATTTTACCAGATTTGAAATAACGGCACTGATGGATGCTGAAGGGTAGAAGTAAGACCTGTTAGCTTTAGGCAGCGTAGAAGACCAGTCATTACGTCCGGAAATATTGATGAAGAAAGCGTTGTATAATCCTATATCAATGGTAGAATAGGCACTATAGATTAGCTTTTCTTTCAGATAAGTATAATTTTTCAGTGCTCCGATAGAGTTTTCAAAAGTGTACACTTCAGGAATTTTCAATCCATCCGTAGATCTTTCATTGTTGTTGTTTTTATAATAAAATGCTGAACCTCCGGCATTGATGGTAAAATCAAAGTTGTCAGATATTTTTTTCTTGTAGGTTGCAAGAACATCGTAGTTAAGATTCCAGGTTTTATTGTCTTTTAAAATATAGCCTCCGCTTCTCGGTGCACTGTAGTTAAAATAAGAATAAGGACTCAGTACCTCTGTTTTACTGTGGTTTTCAACAAGGGATATTTTTCCCTTTACCGAAAGATCCTGCGTAGCCTTATACTCTAAACCTGTCTGAGCATTGATGATATTTGTTCTGTTCTGATTTTTATAATATTCAGCTCCGAACCACGGGTTATTATACCAGGCATAATTCCAGTTGGCTTGCGCTACACCTTCTTTTCCGGGAATCCACATATGGTTTTTCAGTGCTTTTCCGTCTACATCACCTCCCATCCAGATCAGAATGGTATACATGTGTCCGCTTGGGTTATAGTCGTAATTGGGAATATTGGGTGTAAATGCCTGATTGAAATTAAATTTTGTATCAAAGATTAATTGATCTCCAAGGTGGTTTTCGGAAGAGAAGTTAATCCCGTATTTCTGAAGATAGGAATTCGGAACTCTGTCATCATAATTCATAAAGTTTCCGGAGAAGCGGTATATATCTTTGTTATCTCTGTAGCTGATCGCAAAATTATTATTGTTGATAACCGCAGGCTTTAAGAAAGTGCTTAAATTATCATGGTATTTCCAGTCAATCGGAACTCTTTCGTACCTTGACTTATCATCATACTGAGTTCCCGTCACCGCACCATACCACGGAACAACTTCTCCTGTCACTTTATCTCTGATAGGGCTGTTCCACTGGGCAATCTGTAAACCGGGTACAAATTTAGGACCCCAGATCATGTCTCCGTCATTCACTCCGCCATCGGCTCCGTCCCAGAATTCATACTTTCCGTGTGAACCGTTTCCGTATTCAGTCTGCGTTTTGGGAAGATTGGTAAACCCTGCTGTGATCATCGTGTTCTGTGAAAATTCTACAGAAAAGCCTTTCTTCTTCGCATTTTTTGTTGTGATGAGAACCGCTCCGTAACGGCCTCGTGAACCGTATAAAGCCGAAGCAGTAGCTCCTTTCAGTACGTTGATATTTTCAATATTGTTAGGATCTAAATTCTGAAAAACCTCTCTTTCCACGATCACACCATCAATTACAAAAACCAGATTGGAGTTTCCTCTCAGGGTGAACTGCGGTGCCTGCTGCATTCCTGTTGGGTTAGAAACATTCAGGCCGGCTACCTGTCCGGAAAACAGGTTTCCAATACTGGGGGTGGTAATGGTTTCAAACTGTTTTGTTCCCACTTCCTGAGTAGAATACCCAATTTTTTCTTTCTTCTTGGCAATCCCTAAAGCGGTAATTACAACACCTTCAATCTGTTTTTCGTTTTGTTTTTTTAAAACAATGGAATACTGTTTTTTGGAAGAAACCTCAACGGTATAAACAGAAAAATCTGGAGCAAAAAACTCAAGAATATCTTTGGGGTTTGCAGAAATGGTGAAATTACCATTTTCGTCTGTTGTAGCAGTCTTTCCTGTGTTTTTGTCGGTGATGTTTACACCGGAAACACTAGAACCGTTTTCAGATTTTACATTTCCTGTAATATTGATTTCCTGAGCAGAAAAATAAAGGGGGAGTAAAAAAACGGCAAAGGTGGCTAGAGTCTTCTTCATTTTTTTGAAGGCAAATTTAGCAGCGCACTGTTACCTGTATTTTAATGAAGTATTAAAATAAAAATACGATTTTAATATTTTTTATAGGAAGAATTAATAGAAAAGTAAAACAGAAAAAGTGCTTTGTAGAGGGACTTTTACTTTATTATATAAATATAGATAGGAGACTGGGAGAAGGGTGCTGAGGGTTATTATCGTGTTGTAAGATTAGCATACAACCTTTTTATAAAAATACTAAGATAGTGAAACTGCGACCTCGATAACTTCCAGCATCCTGCGTTGCTTCTTTTCTTTTTTAAAACCTACTCAGAATTCCCCAGTGAATTTTGGTGTCATTAAACTTAAAAGGATTTCCAAATTCATTACCATTAGAGAGCTGAAAACTCATCAGGCCGATCGGAATAAAGAAGTTAAAACCAAGACCTACACTGTAAAGTTTGGGCCTGACGTTTAATGATTTATTGTTGAGCTGCCCGTATTGTCCAAAGATGTCAAAAAAGGCCTGATTACCGATCAGATACCGGTATTCCAGACTTCCGTAATAATAGAAATCGGCGGCAAGTGATTTCTCATTAAATCCCCGCATGGAATTCCATCCTCCGAAACGGTACAATTCGTTGGTGGTGAACTCTATCTTTGAATCCATCATCGCTCCTTCCCCTTTAATGTTGAGAAAGTGATTTCCTGAGATATGATAATTGTGCTCTCCGAAGAAATAAAACTGGTTTTGGTTAGCTTTGATATTGTCTTTGGAATAAGTAGTCGTTAAAAAGTCATATCCTGCATTAATCTTTGTCTTATAAAGGAAAAGGTCTATATCAGTAGGTTCGGTCATTTCAAACCAGACCCCGATTCCCTTTTTATTATAATCTTTCCCCTGCACATACAGTGTGTCAATGATAGTGGAAGATTCCAGGGTTGCTCTTAATCCTATTTTATTGCGGTTGTTGATATGGTAATAGAAAGCAGGCAGGAATTTTACATTGGCAAAAGTAGAATCCTGCCGGTAGATGTTCACTTTTGCATTCATCCCTACGTTGGATTTAAAGAGATACGGGATATCAACCTGAAGATCAAAGGTCTGTCCTTTATCCGGATTTCTCTGCCAGTATAAATTGACAGTTTCGAAGCCATTGAACATATTCCTGAAGTTTACATTCATAGTTCCGTTCAGCGTAAACTTGGAGGTTTTATCATTTCCAAAACCGACAACCCCGTCAAAAGTATTTGTCTTTTTCTTTTCCAGAAAGAGGTAGATGCTGGTGGAGTCTTTTGTGAATAAAGTCTGTGGCTGCCGTTCCAGCGTCAGAAAAGGGTGGCTCTGAAATGTTTTATTAATGGCTAAAAGGTTTTTGTCATCATAGTTTTTGCCTTTAAATTCCTTTTCAAGGTTTTTGATGAATCTTTTCGGAACTTTTTCATACCCTTTCACTACAAAACCGTCAATCGTTCTTTTATCATTCTTGTTGATGTCCAGTTCTACAATTGGATAACCGTTTTTCTGGCCTTTGTATTTGGATTTGATTCTGCTGAAAGAGTAGCCCTCATCAATGTAAGTCTTGTTAATGCTTTTTTTAGTTGAATCTAAATTTTTAGTAAAAAAGTCTTTTTGAATCTTTAGCTTCTGAACCAGAGAATCTGTAAGGTTAACATAGGTTTCATTAAAATTTTTACCTTTATCATAGAAAATTTCGGTGCTGTCGCCTTTTACTTTTACATCTTTTAACTGCGTGAAGAAATAATTACTCTGAGCGAGCGAATCCAGAAACTTTACAGCGGAAGTAGAATCTTTAACTTTTTTTCTGGCTTTGGTCTCTGTATCAATCAGCCAATACTGTTTTTTCTGCGCTTGGGTAAAAACGCAGAACAGTACAAAAAATATTTTCAGAAACAGTTTCAATTTATCATTCTGATTGTGAAGGAAGTTGAGAAATCTTCGTTACAAAGATTCTTCACTGCATTTCTGAACAACGGTCACAGACTTTCAGTCAGTGTTCAGAATGACAATGCGCTCTTTCAATCAACTAATTTTTATCTAATTTATTATATTTCTTCATCAAATTCTCATAAGTTCCCTGAGGAAGAATCCATTTCAAAGGCACCCCAATTTTCTGCCCGAATTTACCAAAATAATAATGAGCTTTCCATTTATTTTTTGCTAAAAGTTGTTCAATGTATTCCGCCACTTCCAATGGATCAGTTCCGTCATTCACATGAGCATTCATCAGCGCGTATACTTTGTCAAAAACGTTTTTATAAGGCTGGGAAACTTTCGCAATCACTCTGTTGTCTGCAATATTGGTTTTAATATCTCCCAAATGCAGCGAACATACCTCAATATTCCATGGGTATACTTCATACCGCATTGCTTCCGTTACTTTATCCAACGCAGATTTTGAGGCGGAGTAAAATCCGCGGAAAGGCAGCCCCATCTCACTTCCGATACTGGAAACATTAATGATTTTTCCAAATTTGTGTTCACGCATGTTCGGAAGTACGGCACTCATCATCTGCACAGGTCCGGCAAGATTCAGGCTGAAAAGTTTCAGAATATCTTCTTTTGTAGAATCTTCTACGGCACCTACCATTCCCATCCCGGCATTATTGATCAGAACATCAATTTTAGATTCTGTTTTTAGAACTTCAGCGATAGCATTCTGAACGGCTGTATTATCGGTTACATCAGTAGGGATTGATTTGAAGTACTGGCTTTCTGTATGCTTTCTGCTTAATCCATATACTTTATGTCCTTTTTTACCAAAATATTCGGCCAATGCAAACCCGATTCCTGATGAGGTTCCTGTTATAATGATGGTCATTGAATTCGTATGATTTTTAATGTTTTTATTTTTCTTCTGATGCCAGCGAGACGTTTTTAAAAATCTGTGTTCAAAAGTAAAATCTATTTTCAGCAAATGTAAAAAAAGAAAAATGAACTGAGTTATTTATTATTCCTGAAATAATTTTTAAGGTTTTCTTGATCTATTGTCCCGGATGGAGGATAAACTTAAAATAAAGTTAATCTGAGTTATACATAGAATATCAACAGAATGCTTACTTTTAATTGTGTATATATTTGAAATACAGTTGATTAATTTTATTTAATGGTATTTACTGTCTTAAAAAAGCTAAAATTTCTTAATAAAAACATAAGAAAACCTTAATGAGTGGTGGGAGCAGGCTGTTCTAATTTTGCACCTAATCAAAAAGGAGATCATGAATGTATTTAAAACCCCTGTCTCAGTAATGTATTTAACGGGAAGGGTATTACTTATTGGTGCAATATCAGCTTCACCGATGTTCCTCGCTCAGAAAAAAGACAGCTTAAAAGAAAAATCCATCGACGAGATTGTTGTGGTTGGATATGGGACACAGAAAAAGAGTAAAGTTTCCGGGGCTGTTTCGGAGGCTTCACTGGATAAGCTTACTTCCAGATCTTTATCTGGGGTAGGAGAAGTGCTTCAGGGGAAAGCTCCGGGAGTAACCGTAGTGAACGAAGGTGGTGATCCTAACGGAGCTCCGAAGGTAAATATTCGTGGTCTGGGAGGAATTAACGGTGAAACACCCCTTTATGTAGTAGATGGGGTAGTTTTCAACGGAACGCCTTCTATTAATCCAAACGATATTCAGGATATTTCTGTGCTTAAAGATGCGTCTGCAGCTATTTACGGAGCAAGATCTTCCGGAGGGGTTATTCTTATCACCACTAAAAAAGGAAAAAAAGGAAATCTTACCGTAGATTTTGATGTTAAATATGGTTTAAATGAGGCGTGGAGACTGAAAGAATCTCTGAATGCAGCAGAATTTCAGGATGTAATGTACAGGGCCTACGAAAATGCCGGAAAATTAGGAAGTCTGCCAATGGCTTTTAATCCTGCTCAGTATCCGGATGGAAGAATCACCAGAACAGACTGGATGAAAGAAATTTTCAGAACAGGATCCATTCAGGAATATAACGTGAACCTGAGCGGAGGAAGTGAGAAATCCAGGTATTTTGTTGGGATGAACCACAGAAGTCTGGAAGGAATCTTATTGAATACCCAGGCAAAGCGCTACAATTTCAGAGTGAATTCTGAACATAAAGTAAAAGACTGGCTGACCATCGGAGAAAATATGTATTATAATTATTCTGACGGCAATACAGCAGATACCAAAAGTGGATACACAGGAGCTTTAGTGGCAGCCATGTATTATCCGCCCAATGTTCCCGTATACACTCCTACCGGTGCATTCTCAGGACTTCCGATTGATGTGGCAGGAGGATACGGAGATATGATCAACCCGGTAGCGTATCTTAAAAGAATCAGCATCAGAAACCCTACCCACGAGATTTTAATCAACCCTTATGCTGAAATTACACTGGCCAAAGATTTAAAATTCCGCTCCAATTTTTCACAGACCTTTAAACTGGGAGATGTGAAGAACTTTACCTACAGAGTTCTGGAAGTCGGGAAAATTTTTGACACCAACAATTTGGAATACCAATCTAATAATTCTTCTACAGCACTTGCCGAGCAGTTGCTGACTTATAAAATTTCAGCAGGCCAGCATAATTTTGATTTCCTGGGTGGTTTTACTTTCCAGAAGACCATTGATGATGGCTTTGTAGCAAAATCGTATGATTTCAGAAGCGAAGCTGAGGTTTTCCAACACCTTCAGAATGCTGCGGATACCAATAAAGATGTTTCCAGCTACAGATTCAAGCAATCTCTGGTTTCTTATCTGGCCAGAGTAAACTATGACTTTGCAGGTAAATACATTGTAAGCTTATTGGGAAGACGTGATGGGTCTTCACTGGTGGCGAAGCAGAACAGATTCGCGAATTATTATGCAGTTTCCGGTGCATGGGTAGTTTCTAAAGAAAATTTTATGAAGGAAATTTCATGGCTTTCAAGTCTTAAACTGAGAGGAAGTTATGGTATTCTGGGTAACCTTGGAGGAATTTCACCACAAGCTGTAAATCCGTTAATGACCAGAGACAATAATGTCATCTTCGGACAGGATCCTTCTCAGAATATTGCATATTATGCAACCACCCGTCCGAATCCGGATCTGAAGTGGGGAAAATCTGAGCAGACGAACTTTGGGGTGGATGCTTCATTTCTTCACAACAGCCTTTCCTTACAGTTCGATTATTTCGTGAAGAATTCTAAAGATCAGATCTTCAACGTTAGCTTACCAAGTACGGCAACATATAATAATCAGTATGTGAATGCCGGATTATTCCAGGATAAAGGATATGAGCTGGGAATCAATTACAACAAAGTGATTTCAGATGATTTCACTTTCTCAGTGGGAGCAACCATGAGTCAACTAAAAAATACGGTGAAGCAGCTTGCCAGTGTGGATGAAATCTTTATCAATGATAACGGGGTAAGAGGCGTATTGAAACCTACACGAGTGAAAGTAGGTGACCCTCTGTATTCTTTCTACGGTTATAAGACGGGCGGAATTTTTCAGACTCAGGAAGAAATCAATAATTATAAAGATGCCAACGGAAATCTGATCCAGCCTAATGCTAAGCCGGGAGATATCAAATTCCTGAAAAAAGAAGGAAATACCGGAGTACTTAATAATAACGACTTTGTCAATCTGGGAAGCCCATACCCTAAGTTCTCTTACGGATTCTCTTACAACATGACCTGGAAAAACTTTGACCTGAATTTATTCTTCCAGGGAGTATACGGAAATAAAATATTCAACGGAATGAAGTTTATTTCTTTGAACCCTGGCGGAACCGGGCAGAATTATAATATGGACAGAGATATTCTGAATGCATGGACACCTCAGAATACCAATACCAATATTCCAAGACTGGTACACGGTGACCCAAGCGGTAATTATTCCAAAGTTTCAGATTTCTACGTAGAAGACGGATCTTACTTAAGACTGAAGAACCTTACCATTGGTTATTCATTACCAAAAGAACTGTACAGCAGGCTGGATGTAAACAAAGTAAGAATCTATATGACTTCCAACAACCTGTTTACGATTACGAAATATACAGGATTTGATCCTGAAGTAGGAATGAATTCTTACGGAGTGGATACCGGAAGATATCCTCAGGCACGCTCATTCATCTTTGGAGTGGAGATCGGATTATAATTTTTTAACCAACAAAAAAGAAAAAAAATGAAATTTTTCAATACAATATTTTTAGCGGCAGGAATATCTGTAATGCTGCTGTCATGTACAGGAGAGTTAGATGTTCAGCCCGAAGGAACCCCTACTGAAGCCAGCTTCTGGAAAACAGAAAATGATCTGATTACTGGTGCAAATGCTATGTATAAGCCGTTGTTTGATGGTGAATTTTACGGAAGAGGATTGTTCTGGTTTATCAATGCCAGTGATGATATGGTCACCGGACGAGCTAAAAGTGAGGCTGATAACGCTAAAAACTTCAGCAGCAATTATATTGCCGCGGGCGATCTTGAAACCCAGTGGAACAAAAGATACAATGTAATCGGAGTGGCCAACCGTGTGATTCGTAATGTGGATAACATACAGACCTCACAGGCTATTAAGAATAAATATCTTGGCGAAGCTCTGTTCATGAGCAGCAGAATGTATTTTGAACTGGCATACTCTTACGGAAATGAAAAAGCTGGAGTTCCGATTATTGACCGTTCAAAAGATCCTGATCCTAATCCCATTCCGAGAGCTGCTAACGTAATGGAAAATTACAATTACATAGTCAATGACCTGAAAAGAGCCGCCGAATTATTACCTACTCAGGCAGAACTTCCCGCAAAAGATTACGGAAGACCGCATAAAGCCGCAGCATGGGCACTGCTGGCAAAAGTATACCTGTTTATGAAAGACTGGAAGAATGCTGAATTCTGGGCTAATGAGGTAATGACCAAAGGAAACAGGGCGTTGCTGGGTAACTTCGCTGACGTTTTCAAAGCGGACAATAATTACAGTTCAGAATACATCTGGTCTGTCCCGGGCACCCCTAAGTTTACAGCGTGGGGAAGCATTCTTCCGGGAGTAATGCTTGAGAACAAAGGTTGGGGTGAATACAACGGATGGGGATATTTCCAACCCACTAAAGAATTGTATGATGAATACGAAACCGGAGACCTTAGAAGAAGTGCTACCATCCTGAAAACAGGCGATCAGTTTACCTTTAACGGAAAGGTTAGAACCTATGCCTCGTCCAATTCTCTTACCGGATACCAGTTTAACAAATATATGGATGCCTTCAAATATCAGCTGAACAGCGGCCATGTAAGTGCCAACGGAGATTACCCGTGTACAGATCTTGCCGTTCCGATTATGCGTTATGCTGAGGTCATCCTGATCAAAGCAGAAGCCTTACTGATGCAGGGGAAATCTGCAGATCAGGAAATCAATATGATCAGAGTACGCGCAGGATTATCTCCGAAAAACGGATGTACAATGGCCGATCTGAAGCATGAAAGACGTTGTGAACTGGCAGGCGAATGGGCAGACAGGCACAGAGACCTTGTACGTTGGGGAGATGCTCAGGCAGCTTATGCCAAGCCGCTGCACGGCATGAACGGACAGGTGGTCTGGGCAGCAAGAAACTTTAATCCGGCAGTACATAATGTTTGGGCGGTTCCGCAGGCTGAAATCGTAAACAGTCACGGAATCATTAAACAAAATGAAGGCTGGTAAAATTTTAATCTTTTATAGATAAACCACTATATCATTGCAGAATTTCTGTGGTGATATAGTTTTTTCTCAGGCTTTCCAGTGGGCCTGTAAAGAACAATAAAGATATACGAATGAAATTATCAAAAATAGTAGCTGTAGCGGCTTTGGCCGTATTTTCAGAAAATCAGGCACAGAATTATTTAAATTACAATCTTGGAAATGCCCATTCGCATAATGACTATATGCAGGAAATTCCTTTCTGGCAGGCTTATTATGCCAACTTCGGTTCCATTGAGGCAGATGTTTTTCTGGTAAAAGGTAAGCTTTGGGTAGCACATACTGAAAAAGAACTTTCGGCAGACAGAACACTGGAGAATCTTTATCTTGATAATATTTCAAAACAGATTAAGCTGAACAATGGAAATATTTATCCTGATGCAGGTAAGAAGCTTCAGTTGCTGATTGATATCAAGCAGGATTATAAAACATCACTTGCTGCTTTAGTCAGTACATTAAAAAATTACCCTGAAATTACAGGTAATTCCGGAATTAAAATTGTCATTACCGGTGGAAAGCCTCAGCCGTCAGAATTTAATAATTATCCGGATTATCTTTTTTTTGATGGTGACCTGGAAAAAAATTATGAAGCAGATCAGCTGAAAAGAATCGGAATGTTCAGTGCAGACCTTCCTGCATTGGTAAAATGGAATGGAAAAGGCATTCCACGGGATGAGGAAACCCTAAAAATTAAAAGTGCAGTGAACAAAGCTCATATGCAGCACAAGCCTGTCCGATTTTATGGAGCTCCGGATTTTCCCAATGCATGGGTGAACCTGATGGATTTGGGAGTGGATTATATCAATACGGATCACATTCCGGATCTTAAGAAATTTATAAATGCTATTCCGAAAAACTTTTATAAGAATACAAAGGAATATGCTACCTATACACCAACCTATCAGTCAGACGGTATTGAGAAAAAGGTGAAAAATGTGATCCTTCTTATTCCGGACGGCACTTCTTTACCACAATACTATGCTGCCTTTACAGCGAATAAAGGAAAACTCAATGTTTTCAACATGAAATCCACAGGGCTTTCCAAAACCAATTCTTCCAACGCTTATATTACAGACTCCGCACCGGGCTCTACGGCATTTGCAACAGGAGTGAAGACCAAAAATACTTTTGTAGGAGTTGATCATATGGGGAAAGCACTGGCACAAATTCCTGATATTATCGCAGAAAAAGGAATGACTTCGGGTCTGATTTCCACGGGAGATGTTACTGATGCTACTCCGGCAGACTTCTATGCCCATTCGGATAACAGAAACAGCTCAGAACCTATTCTCAAAGATTTTGCCGCTTCAAAAACTAAAATATTGATCGGCGGCCCTACCAGCGGATTATCTCAGGAGAATATTCAGAAATTCAAAGAAGCTAAAATAGATCTCTACCAGGATTTAAAATCAGTACCGAAAATAAATAACCGCACTTTGGTTATTGATCCTCTGGCTTCACAAAGGATAACCAGCGGCAGAGGAAACTGGCTTGCCGATGCCTTTGACCTTACTCTGAACGATCTGAAAAACAATAAAAAAGGTTTTTTTATGATGATTGAAGCCTCTCAGACCGATGGAGGAGGTCACAGCAATAATATCGAGCAGTTGGTAACAGAGCTGCTGGATTTTGACCACGTGGTAGGAAAAGCCATGAAATTTGCTGATGAAAATAAAGAAACCCTGGTGATAGTGGTAGGAGACCATGAAACAGGTGGGTTGACTCTATTGGACGGAAGTTTAAAAGAAGGCTGGGTATTTGGAAATTTCAGTACGAATGATCATACCTCCATTCCATCCAGTGTTTTTGCGTACGGACCGAATTCAAAAGAATTCACGGGATTGTTCGAAAATACGGAGATTTTCAATAAAATACTAGCTGCCTACGGGATTCAGAAATAGCTTTTGATTGATACTTTTACTTTTACAAAGATGGACTGTTTCAAATGAAACAGTCTTTTTATTAATTCAAAGTTCCTAACAATTAAGCGTATTACTTAATTCATCTATATAACCTGTGGCAGATAGAAGCGGAATACAATTCAAAAAGGCTGCCTTAGCAAGAAAGACAGCCTTTGAGTATATCTAACAAATAATAAATCAGAAATTTGTTTTAACAATCAATTCAGATAATTCAGCGTTCACAAAGTCAATCGGCATTATTCCAAATGATCCGTGAGTATTGGTTTGGAAGAAGGTTTTAAGTCTTGGATTAATATTATTTGATACCGTAGGAATACTTGGGATCCCGAAAATCCCCGGCTTATAACCGCTCGTGAAATTGACGAAGAGTTTACCATTCGAATCATTTTTGGCTTCATTAAGAAGGCTGGAAATCCCATTCCACTTATCATCATTATTGGTTACCTTATAGTAATCCTGTACTTTTAGCTGTACCCCGTAGTTGTTGATGTCAAAAGTAGTATTATCTGCCCATGGCGAAGCATTTATTCCCTTCGTTGCGCCAGAAGAAAATCTTCTTAATAATTTGATTTTACCTCTTACCGCTCCCAGCGTTGGAATATTTGAGCCAAGATCCCATTTAGAAGGATTTTTCTGTACATAAGAATCAAAAGTCTGTTCAAAGCTTCTGGTTGTGTTGGATGCATCATATTCTTCTTTTACAGACATAATGATTGTTTCAGATGGATGACTGTTAAGAAATGTATAACACGCATTCAGGACATCATCAAAATTCAGATTTTGGTAAATCGCTCCGTGATGAATCGTGAAAGCATTGTCAATATGTCTGCAGCGGATATCCAGAAATCGTACGCCTGCATTCAGCTGTTCTGCAATGCTGAGGTCTTGGGTTTTGGCTGTACCTGATACAACAGGGGCATCTACACGTGCTCCGGAATCATGAGTACCGGGAATTGAGATTTTTGAAAGGGAAATATTGTCCTGAAGACCGGACATCCAGCTATTCATTTCAATAGGTGCTAGCGAAGTTCTGCTGTTTACTTTTGCTAAAGAAGCTCCATTGTTTTCATTAGAATCTCTTTCCAAAAGGCTGTCATTGGAACAGGAAAAAAAGATAGATGTCGTAACCACTCCAAGAGCGATTGTCGTCATACGTCTCATGCGTTTTTTGAACATAGTTTTTTTATTTTTAAAGTAGCTTAAAAATAAGAATATATCAAAGCACTAGGAGTTAATTTAACTTTAAGAGATGATTAAGTTGGTATAAAGTCAGGAAGCTGGAAGAAATAAGACGACGTTTTTTTTAACGCAAAGTTTATTTTTAATTCCAGAGATATGGAGGAAGCAAAGATGAAATCAATGAAATTGATTTTTTCTAAGAGGATGTGTAAATCAAGCTTCATCAACGATATGTGTAGGCTTCTTTGCTCACTTTACTACTGCAGTAGTATTGTTTTTACTATGCGTTTTAAATTAAGAGAAAGATTTCCATCCTAAAACACAAAATCCTCTTTCAAACCGGGAAGCCTGAGCTTGTGATCTCCGATAAAGAAATCATTCATTTTAATAAGAGCCGGGAATTGATGGGTAAATTCTTTGTGTAAATTTTCGGGTACTTTAGTTTCATCATCACAGGATGAATATTCTCTGTCAACAATAATCTTTCCTGTAGAAAAATTGATTTCATTCGTAAAACTGAAATCACAGGTATCTTCAAAATGATCATATAAACCTATCAGATAAAAATCTCCGTTCTGAAACCTGAAGGTATGTTGATATTGCTGGGTATGCCTCGAATTGGTAAAAAAAAGCTGTTCAATAATAAGGCTGTTATTTTTAACATTGATTGTAAGAGCATTCCCTGAAGGATAAAATCCGAATCCGCTGGAAAAAACGATGGCAGAATTTTCTTTCCAAACTTTCAGACCGTTGTTTCCCTTTTTAAGAATATATAAAACCCTTTCATAGTCACTGGTCCCTTCCGGGGTTTGTATTTCTGATGCTTTTATATCCGTATTAAATATAAGGATAATTTCATCTTTTCCATCATTGTCAAGATCACCTTTGGCTTCCGCAATCTGTGTATATCCCTTCGGAACCGAAAAACGTTTCAGATTCTGAGCAGGTAAGCTTAAAACAGATAAAACTAACAAAAAGAAAAAGCAGTATTTCATGGTTATGATGTAAAATTAAAATGTGGCCATCCGAAATAAATAATCAATTTCAAATTACCACATTTTTGGATAACATTAATGAGTCAGTATGCTTTCAAGATCTTTCCAGAATACCGGATAAGATTTTTCCACCACATCTTCATCCTCAATATTCAGTTCTTTTATCAGGCAGAACGGAGCAAAGCTCATCGCCATTCTGTGATCCTGGTAGGTTTTGATCGAAATATCATCTTGTGGCTCTCCAAAACTGATGGATTGAATGGTTAAATCTGTAATCTCAGTTTCGGTACCGAGTTTTTTAAGCTCATTATATAAAGCAAGAAGTCTGTCTGTTTCCTTTACTCTTAACGTTCCCAAACCGGAAATATCAAAAGGAATTTTTAAGGCGGCTGCTGTTACGCAAAGGGTTTGTGCAATATCCGGACAGTTGTTCATATCCAGAACAATTTTTTCCGGGAAAGAAAAGCCGGGCTGAGGTTCCAGGGTTAATTTATGCTCATCTTCAGAAAAAGTAGTTTTAATCCCGAAGAACTTCTCATAGATATCAGCAATTGCGGAATCTCCTTGTGTGGATGCTTGGTAAAAACTTTTCAGATGAATGGTTTCTCTTCCCAATGCGCAGATGGAGTAGAAGTAAGAAGCTGAGCTCCAGTCACTTTCTACTTCATAATGTACAGGTGCATCGTCATTCTGAGGAGCGAATGGTTCTACTTTGATTGTGTTTCCTTCAAAGCTGCTTTGGATTCCCAATCTTGTCAGAATATCAAGGGTCATTTCAATATAGGATCTTGAAGTAACATCACCTACAAGATTAATCACCAATCCGTTTTCAAGTTTTCCTGCAATAAGAAGAAGAGATGTGATAAACTGGCTTGAAATATTGGCAGGAACATTCACAGAAGTCTGAGTAATCTTTCTTCCTGTAATTTTCAAAGGAGGAAATCCCTCATTCTCCATATATTCAATATCTGCACCGAGATCTCTCAAAGCAGTTACCAGATTTTTGATAGGTCTTTCTTTCATTCTTCCGGAACCCGTAAGAACAGTTGTTTTTCCTTCCTGAATAGAATAAAAAGAGGTCAGAAAACGCATAGCGGTTCCTGCATGATGAATATCTACCACCTCAGTACTTTCAGATAAAGCTTTTTTCAGCAGCTGAGTATCCTGAGAATTGGATAGATTTCCGATTTTTATATTGCTAAACAGGCTTTCCAGAATCAATAAACGATTCGAAATACTTTTCGAACCGCTGATCTGTACTGTTTTATCTCCTAATAATTTTGATTTTTCTAGCTTCATTATGATCTACATTATCTTAAAAATGATGAGCTCATATTCAGTTGCAATTCATAGCTCATCATTTATTATTATTTTAATTTTTCGTTATTCTGATGCCGGTCTTTATCACGGTCAGTTTTGATTTTCATTTTTCTGTCGAATGCATCCTGCAGATTAACGCCTGTCTGATTGGCCAGACATAAGGTGACAAAAAGGACATCAGCAAGCTCTTCACCAAGGTCCTTGGTCTTATCGCTTTCCTTTTCGCTTTGCTCGCCATATCTTCTGGCAATAATTCTTGCCACTTCACCCACTTCTTCTGTCAGCATCGCCATATTGGTAAGTTCATTAAAGTATCTTACCCCAATGGTCTTAATCCATTCATCTACCTGCTGTTGTAACTGCGTAATCTCCATTATTGATAAGCTCCTAAAGTTGGATTAGTCGTTCTGGATACTCCTACAATATCAGAAGGAACCGTTGCGGCTACCGCTGTGCTTCCTTTTCCGAGGGCTGGTGAGCCAGGTTTTACCCTTAAATTCATTTTAGCCATAAAATAATTGACAAACTGAGGATCTGTATTCTTCGCAGTTTGTACCACGCGTGGGTTGTTGTCAAAAGTAAATCCTGCACCTGTTGCGCTTGTATATTTGATTAATGAATTTTGAAGTAAGAATTCAAATTGCTGTCCGGGAGTCTGTTCAAAATGAACAGCATCATCCCTGTCGGAATATACAATACTGTTTTTTATGTCCAGAAGTTGTAAAGCTCCCTGTTGTGTCTGTCCGGCATCATTCTTCCATTCATTGGCTGCGAAAATTCCTGTTCGGTCAAAAGAGCTCATTGTCTTGGAATAATTAGCAATAGTAGCATGTGTATAACTGTGTTTTCCACCAAGGAAAATTCCGATACATGACGAACCGCAATTATTCATGACAAGGTTATTGGCATTCACGGTAGATCCTACCGCATAAATTCCGTATTCAAAGAAAGTATGGATGAAAGAATTGGTGATGGTAGCATTGGTTTGTCTCATATCAAGACCTCTTGTTCCTCCAAATAACCGGGCATGATTCATTTTCAGTGTAGAATTGGCCTCCATTCTGATGGAATTCCAGTTTTTAGGAATCGTGTCATAATAAGGATCATTTCTGTCACCACGGAGAATTACCTGATCAGTCTGGGTTCCATTAATATTTAAAACCGCTCCCGAAGAAACTTTCATACCGCTGTTTTTGTGAAAGTAAACCTTAGTTCCTGCATTGATATCAAGTGTTACACTTGGATTGATGGTAAGATTTCCGTAGATGATTTTCGCTTTATTGTTGTTCCATGTAGTGGAACTGCTAATAATATTGGGGTTACCGGGGGTCTGTATAAAGAATTCAGCGTCCTGAACGACAGAAAACAACGTCACATGCTGTTGCCCGCCGGGACTTGTAAAAAGCACTTTGTCTTCAGCAATTGCCTCAGGTCCGGTAGCTTCCGGGGCAATTTCAACAAATATATATAGACTGTCTTTCTTTCTTAATGGAACATTCTGAAAATCATAACCCGGTTTTCCATCCACATTGATTCTATATAATGATGCAGAGCCCTTTTCAAGATTTACCCTTGGAATCAGGATATCTTTATCCTCATTATTATATACCTTTACAACATAGGTTTCTGAACGCACCTGATGATAAACCGTATCACAGAAAACCGTATCTTTAGAGAACCTGAGTTGCTGCGTAGGACTATCAAATGTTATGTCATCCTTATTACATGATACAGCTGCAAGTAACATCCAGAAGAAAAAAGCCAGTAATAATTTGAATTTCATTGAAATTAAAGTTTAAGTAAGTTCCAAATTTAACGAAAATACTTTGAATTTCTTATCTATAAAAAAATATTGAATTCAGTATTTGGAAATTTAAAAAAATGTTGTATTTTTGCAACCTAAAATTTAGCAGAGAAATATCCATTACTATTTCGAAAGCAAACTTAATTTTTTTAAAAATAGTATTATGAAAAACGGAATCCACCCAGAAAATTATAGACTTGTTGTTTTCAAAGATATGAGTAACGACGAGGTGTTTCTTTGCAAGTCTACTGCAGAAACAAAAGACACTATCGAGTATGAAGGACAAGAGTATCCTCTGATCAAAATGGAAATCTCTTCAACTTCTCACCCTTTCTACACTGGTAAAGTGAAACTAGTTGACACTGCAGGTAGAGTTGATAAGTTCATGAACAAATACAAAAAATTCGCTAAGTAATTTTTGTATCCTTAAAAATATAGAAGTCTTCCAATTTTTTGGAAGACTTTTTTTATTGTAAATTTGTTAACCTTGAATTTTAAACTTTAAATCAAAAAAACTGAATGATGCAATTAGTATTTTCAGATGCACAATATTGGGAAGACTTTCTTCCGCTTACCTTTACCCGTCCCGTTGCTGCTATGCGATGCGGAATTCTTACATTCTCCGAAAGATGGCAGAAAATTCTGGATAATACTGAAATTTCATATTTTACAGAAATGTATCTGCAGGATAAATTTAGAAGTCCTGAAGAAAAAGAAAGCCTATTTTTAGTTCCTAATTTTCTTCCTACAGAGACCGTAATTCAACAGATTAAAGATCTTAAGCAGGGTGAAGCGCTGGTTTATGAAGGTGAATTGATTGCGGCTAAAATCAATATGAAAGGTTTTTCTCTGAACCAGATTGAGAAAATGACAGACATTAAGGAAGATCTTGTTTTCTTTAAAAGACCTAAAGATCTGTTTACCTATAATCATCATGCAATTGATTTTGATTTTGATCTTCTTACCAAAGGAAGAACTTCACAGGAATTGTCTTCAACCAATGGTTTCTTAGGTGATAAAAAAGATCTGTTTATTGAAGAAGGAGCTTATGTTGAATTCTCCACAATCAATACAAAACCGGGAAAAATTTACATCGGGAAAAATACTGAGGTTATGGAAGGCTGCCACCTTCGCGGTCCCATTGCTCTTTGTGATGAGTCCAAATTTAATCTTGGGGCTAAAATTTATGGAGCTACCACTATTGGTCCTCACTGCAAAGTAGGTGGAGAAGTGAATAATATTATTATATTCGGCTACTCCAGTAAAGGACACGAAGGTTTTGTAGGAAACTCTGTCATTGGGGAGTGGTGTAATTTCGGAGCGGATACCAATTCTTCAAACATGAAAAATAATTATGGTAACGTAAAATTCTGGAGCTACAGAACAAAAGCATTTGAAGACACAGGCTTACAGTTTGCCGGAATGATTGTGGGGGATCATTCCAAAACAGCCATCAATACCCAATTGAATACCGGAACGGTAATTGGGGTAGCCTCCAATATATTCAAGCCAGGCTTTCCGCCTAATCTTGTGGAAAACTTCTCGTGGGGAGGACTGAAAGATGATGAGAGATTCAAACTCGATAAAGTATATGAAGTGGCAGAAAGAGCCATGGCGAGAAGAAAAGTGGCTTTAACAGAAGAAGATAAAGCGATTCTGAAACATATTTTTGATACGTATTAATAGAGAAACCTCAGAGAAATTCTGAGGTTTTATTTTGAATATAATAAATATAAAGTATCTATAAAGTTATCTTGCGAAATGATATCAGCTTCTTCTCCTTCAAAAGAAAAATAATAATATTGAGGATTTTCTTTTTTTATTCTTTCAAATTTTTCTTTGCTAATATTTTTTCCATCGAAATAGTAATAATCAGGAGGCGGATTTTTAACAATTACTATACCTCCAATATATGAAAGTTGAGAATCAATCTGAAATTCTTTCTCATTTATTTGTTCATTTTTGGAAAAGATAATTGAAGTGTTTTCGTAAATATCTCCATTTATTGTATTAGGTACTTCTCTGTTGGGGTTTTTATAGGTTTCATTATTTAATTTGTCAAAATTAAAGTACAGAACATTTTTTCTTTTAATCAGCTTATTGGGTATTTCTAAAATGAAATTTCCATTTTCATCTGTTATTGTTTTTATATATCTTGATTTACAAATGAAAAAAACTTCAGCATTGGATATTTCCTTGTTAGTTTTTTTAAAGATCAATTTTCCTGAAACTTTTGTGATGACTGTTGCTTTTTGCTCAGTAGCAATTTCAGAATTATTTTGAATCTGAGCCTGAACAAAAGTAAGATTGGTAATTAAAATAATTCCTGTAGCAGCTAAAGCTAATGATCGTTTTGAAATTCTTCCGCATATTTCTTTGCTATTAGCCGTTTGAAGAATCTCATTAATTTGTGTATCTGTTTTTTCTGTAAAATCTACGACACATTTAGAACATTTCTCACAGAATTTCCCTGAAGGAAAATCTTGCATATTTTCCCAGTTTTCTGGGCAGGGGTTATGTATTGTAATTTGTTTTTTCATAATCTGTGTTGGCAAATAAAACCTTCAATGTTGGAGGTTTTATCTTATTGTTTTGTTAGTATTATATCTTTTGCATCTGGAATTACTTTTTTATAGCCTGTAGGACAACTCGTTATAATATCCATATCCTGCATAAAGACCAATTTCATTTGATTTAAATTATTTGGATCAGGAAATGATAGATAAATATATCCTCCATCATTACAATCTGCATTAGCTGTATAGGACAGCTTAGTAATAATTTTGAAACTCTCAAATCATTCTCTGGGTAGAAGCAGAAGTATCATGTACCAGATAGAAATCTACCCAGCTCCTGTCTTCTTTAAGCTTTCCGTACCATAAAGAAGTTACCTTTCCATCTTTCAATATCGGATAGAAGATGTATTTTTTATCTTCACCGAAAGTTTGTGAAGCTACATTGTAATCTATTTCACCAAAATCATCAGCTAGCTTATCATAAAAATCAGGATGTTTCACTAAAAATTGGTAAATAATTTCACTGAAAGGTTGGGCATAGCTGAGCGGAAGAGAAGTTCCGTTTTTAGAAGAATGGGTTTTCTTGTTCAGGACATCCTGGTAACGAAGATTCTCAAATCTTTTGAAAGCTTCTATTTTCTCATTTTCTAAACTTTGCTCAGAATTGGCCATTTCATCTGTCCTACAGGAGTAGAAAAGAAAAATGAGTCCCAATACTGAAGCAAGCAGCGTTAAGGTTTTTTTCATCATAGACATTTGTTTTTAGGAATATATAGAACTTTTATACTCTACAAATGTGTGAATAATATTTTGAAATATTACCATAAGAAATTACGGATACCCGTAATGGTTAGTGTCTTTCTAGTAAAGAAAGAGATATAATTTCAGAAATAGTTTCCGGATAAAAATAAAAATTTAAAAATCTTCAAAGTTTTTTTATTTTTGATGTAATAGATAGGTAACGGCAATTGTCTTACCTATAAGAAACAAAACTCATGACCCAAGAAACTTTCAAGAATACGGTGTTTATTCTCAAAGACGAGATGTATCGTTTTGCGAAGCGATTTGTCATGAGCAGTGATGAAGCAGAAGATGTAGTACAGGATCTCATGATGAAGTTCTGGCAGAAGAGG
This sequence comes from Chryseobacterium culicis, assembly GCF_900108365.1. GTDB lineage: Bacteria > Bacteroidota > Bacteroidia > Flavobacteriales > Weeksellaceae > Chryseobacterium > Chryseobacterium culicis. Next base: position 31,571 of record NZ_FNWQ01000001.1, read on the forward strand.
GATGAGCTGGAGCAGTTCGGGAATTTTAAATCCTATGCGCTGAAGTCTGTCCGGAATGAGTGCCTGAACCGCCTGAAGCATCACGATGTAAAAATCGGTTTTGCAGATATGCAGCTTCATCGCTCGGAGCTTTACAGTATGGAAGTTGATAACCTTAAGGAACATATTGTAGGATTTATCAGTCAGCTCCCCGAGAAACAGAAGATGGTCATCCACTTGAAAGATGTAGAAGAATACGAAGTTTCCGAAATTTCTGAAATGCTGGAAATGGAAGAAAATGCAGTAAGGGTAAACCTGATGCGTGCGAGACAAAAAGTAAAAGAACAAATCTCACAACTGATGAGCTATGAAAAAAGATCAATTACAAGATAAATACAACGAAGTCTTCCGGGATATCAGGGAAGAAAAAATGGACTGGAGCTTTGAAGATTTTCTTCAGACTGCAGAAGGTGCGGAGCCTGAAAAAAATGCTTCACCTATTATTCCGTTGGAAGACAAGAAAAAAAACTCCTTTCCTAAATGGTTCTGGATGGCCGCCAGTATCATGGTGGTTTTCGGTATCGGTTTATTTATCAACCATAATAATTCCGGTACAGGGGTACAGGACAGAGAAAAGCTGGTAAAAGACGAAATCTTAAAACAAAAGTCCGGGTTCATTGAAGAAAACAGTGATCATCAGGAACAGGTAGCCGTGAATCATACCGATTCTATATCCGGAGTGAAAAAAGATTCTGTTTTTCAGGACAACCAGGTGGCAGAAAAAGATGTAATGGATGAAATTCTGCCAAAAAGAGGAAGACTTAAGAAAGAAAGAAAACCAAGATATGTTGATAATTCTTCCTACCCAAGTAAAAATTTAAATGATTCTGCAACAGCGTACAATGAATCTTATGTAATTGTAAACGGAAAAAGAATCAGCAGTGAAAAAGAAGCCTTAGATGTTACCAGATACTCCTTTATGAAACTAGGAAATGAGTTTAAAAAGACAGTAGCATCTTCTCAAAAAAATGAAAATCTTGACAGCGAATATTAAAAATCAGAACAGTCCCATGAAAAAAATAATTTTTATAATAGCCATAATGCTAAGCAGCTTTGCAACTTCTTCTGCACAGACTGAGAAATTAGACAAGCTTTTTCAGGATTTTGAAAAAAATGGAAGAGTAACCTCTATCAATATCAAAAAACCGATGTTCAAACTATTGAATACCATTGATGTTGATGATGCCTATATCGGAAAGATAAAACCTATTCTGAATGAGGTAGAGGGGCTTAAAATTCTTATTATTCCAAAAATTACATTCCCGGATCGTTTAAAAGACGAAAATCTTGCGAATATAAAAATGAATGAAGAAAAAACGGAGAGAATAAACAAAGCTTTAAATTCTCTTAATTTCAATGAGCTGATGTCCATGAGCAGTGACGGAACTTCTATGAAATTTCTGGCTGAAGAAGAAAAAGACAACTACCTGGAGAATCTGGTTTTTAATGTAGATTCCAAAGAAGAGAACATTATTTTTATCCTTAACGGAAAAATGAAATTGTCGGATGTTAACAAGATCATTAATTCCGGGGAAACAAGTACTTCTACTGTAACAAGCACAATGAGAAGCAGCCTGACTTCAGATAACACTTCTTCTTACCTGAACGGTGACAACAGAAATGTAGGCGAATTCTCAAAAATAGATGCCAGTGTAGGAGTAAATGTAACTTTTAAACAGGAGAATACAAGGAGTGTGAAAGTAATTGCAGATGCCGATAAGCTTCAATATATCATCACAAAAGTGGAAAACGGAGTTTTAAAAATATACGTAGACAACAGAGGAGTCCGAAACTTAAGATTTAAAAATCTGACCGTAAATGTTTCAGCTCCCAATATCAACGCTATAAAAACGTCTTCAGGAAGTATTTTTACTGCAGTGAATCCCGTAAAAGAAAGCAGTCTGTCCATTGAAGCAGAGTCCGGATCCATTATTAAAGGAACATTCAATTTGAATCAGGCAACATCACTGGCGGTGAATTCCGGCTCTGTACTGGATGTAGATCTTAAAACACCAAAGCTGGCACTGGATATTTCCAGCGGAGCAAGTGTTAACTTATCCGGAGAGACAGGTTCTGCAGTGATTGATATCAGCAGCGGAGCATCCTGTAAAGCAGATGATCTGAAAATTGCAACGGCAGTAGTAGAATCTACTTCAGGAGCAAGCCTTTCAATTTTGGTTACGGATAAATTGAAAGTAAGCGTATCTTCAGGAGCAGATGTGAAGTTGAGAGGAACCCCTGAACTGGATGCCAAAGTAGATAAAATTTCGGGAGGAAGCCTCAGACAAATCAAATAAAAACTAACTATGAAAACTCTTACAAACATTTTTCTCACGCTTCTGATGGTAGGATTTATGCAGTCGTGTATTGTTTCAGAAAAACCCAATATAGATTTTTTCCAGAACTCACAATATGATTTCAAAGGAGCGCAGTTTGCAAGTATTAATGTACCGATGGTGCTGGCTAAATCCTATATTAAGAAAGCTCTTAGAGAAGAGGGAGAAAGCGAAGAGACCATAAATCTTGTGAAAAAAGCTTCTAAAATAAAAGTACTTACCGTAACAAACGGAAGCAGTAAGATGCTCAGTGATTATGAACAGTTTCTGAATAATAACCATTATGAAGAATGGGCTACCATAAAACATGACGGAGATAATATCAATATTCGTGTAAAGCAGGATGGGGAAATTATTAAAAATATGCTGATCACCGTAGGTTCCAATAAAAATGAAATGGTATTTGTAGATGTGAAAGGAAATTTTACCGCTAATGATATTTCAAAAATGATTAATACTGTGTCTGATAAATAATCATATAACCCAAACATTCAAAGCATGGAAAAATTAATAAGAGAAGTCCGCATCCTTAAAATCTATGCCGTTGTACTTACCCTTCTGTGTGCGATGTTTTTCTTTCTCGCATTCAAAAATCAGTCTTCTAATGAACGTTTTAAAGAAATAGATGTTGAGCGCATTAATATTGTTGAGAAAGACGGAACATTAAAGATGGTCATCAGTAACAAAGAACGCCAGCATCCTGGCTTGGTGAATCATAAAGAGTTGAAACCAAGGGAGCGGGAAGCAGGACTTATTTTCTTCAATTCCATGGGTGACGAATGCGGAGGTCTTGTATATGATGGTAATGAAAAAGAATCCGGAATGGTATATTCTGTAGATCAGAGAAATACAGATCAGATCATGCAGCTTCAGTATTTTGAAGGATCCGGAAAAGATAAAAACAGAGTGTATGGGTTAAAACTTTGGGACCGCCCAGATGATTTTCCGCTGGAAGATATTATTAAGTTTGAAGACTCTCTGAAAAAATTAAATGATCCTGCGGCAAGTAAAAAAGCCTATGCAAAACTTAGAGAACAAGGAAAGCTTACCAATGAACGTTTCTTTGCCGGTAAAACTGCCGCTGGTGATGTGGGGATCTTTATCCGCGATACCAAAGGGAACGTGAGATTGAAATTATACGTTGACAAAAATAACCAGACTCATATTGACAACCTGGATGAAAACGGAAACCTTGTTAGATAACCATTAAAGTTCATTATATAACCTATATCTAAAGTAGTTTCATACTTATTCAATTATTTTGTACCGTAACCGTTCTTACATAAGGACGGTTTTTTGATTTAAGTTATTGATTATTAAATTTTATTTAAACTATTAAAAAGGATTTTCATATCTCACTAAAATAACCTAATTTTGCAAAGAAAGTAAAGATGTCTATTCATAACAAAATTGTAGAGACAGCCATCACTTTCGATGACGTTCTTCTAGTCCCTTCTTATTCAGAAGTTTTACCTAACCAGGTTTCATTAAAATCAAGACTTACCGACAAAATTACGCTGAATGTTCCGATAGTTTCCGCTGCGATGGACACCGTTACAGAAGCTGATCTGGCAATTGCTTTAGCAAGAGTTGGAGGGTTAGGCTTTATCCACAAAAACATGACGATCGCTGAGCAGGCAGCTCAGGTGAACCGTGTTAAACGTTCAGAAAACGGAATGATCTCAGATCCGGTTACCTTATCTAAAGATCATACTTTAGGAGAAGCTAAAGACCTTATGTCAAGATATAAGATTTCAGGTCTTCCCGTAGTAGATCCTAATAATGTTCTGATCGGAATTATTACCAACAGAGATGTGAAATATCAGGAAAATCTTGATATGAAAGTAGAAGAGATCATGACCAAGGAAAATTTGATCACTTCAGACAAAAATACCAATCTTGAAAAGGCCAAAGAAATTCTTCTTAAAAACAGAGTTGAAAAACTTCCTATCGTAGATCAAGATAATAAGCTTGTAGGTTTAATTACCATCAAGGATATTGATAATCAGTTAGAGTATCCCAATGCTAATAAAGATGAGAACGGCCGCCTTATTGTAGGTGCCGGAGTAGGAGTGGGAGAAGATACATTAACGAGAATTGAGGCTTTGGTGCAGGCCGGAGTTGATATTGTAGCAATTGATTCTGCGCATGGTCACTCTAAAGGCGTTTTGGATAAAATTTCAGAAATCAGAAAAGCATATCCGGATCTTGATATAGTGGGAGGGAATATTGTAACTGCTGACGCAGCGAAAGACCTTATTGCAGCAGGAGCCAATGTATTGAAAGTAGGAGTGGGACCCGGGTCTATCTGTACGACCAGAGTAGTAGCCGGAGTAGGAGTTCCTCAGCTTTCTGCTATCTATAATGTATACGAATATGCTAAATCTCAAAATGTAGCCGTAATTGGTGATGGAGGAATCAAACTTTCAGGGGATATCGTAAAAGCTATTGCAAGCGGAGCTGGAGCAGTAATGTTAGGTTCACTTTTAGCAGGAACAGATGAAGCTCCGGGAGAAGAGATTATCTTCCAGGGAAGAAAATTCAAATCTTACCAGGGAATGGGAAGCCTTTCAGCCATGAAGAGAGGAGGTAAAGAAAGATACTTCCAGAGTGAAGCTAAAAAATTCGTTCCGGAAGGAATTGAAGGAAGAGTGCCGCACAAAGGAAAACTGGAGGATGTTATTTTCCAGTTGACAGGAGGTCTTAGAGCTGGTATGGGATACTGCGGAGCAAAAGATATTGAAGCTCTTCAGAGAGATTCCAAATTGGTTATGATTACCGGAAGCGGACTGAAAGAATCTCACCCGCATGATGTAATTATCACACAGGAAGCTCCGAATTATTCTTTATAATATTAAAAATATCAATACAGAAATCCCCGTTCCAACGGGGATTTTTTTATTCAATCTTAGTATATTTAAATCTGGGTTTGATAACCTTATTAAGAAATTGCCCTTTAGATTTTGCCTTTCCAAATTTCTCAATAATATCAGGTGGAACTTTAAAATAATCATAAACCGCTCCTGACTGATATATAATTCTTAATATTTCAGTCTCAGGAAAATAGATGAAATTTTTAACGACACTTGATGGCATGCAACTGTTCATACAAAAAATGTTCCCAGTCCAAAAAATAAAGCTCCCAGAATTTCTGAAAGCTTTAGATCAATTCTTTTAAAAAAGAATTTATTTTTTCACGAATTTAAACTGATGGGTCTGAAAATTTTTGGTACTGATTTTCAAAACATATCCACCAGAAACAAATTGGGAAACATCAATCTTGGAATCAAACGCTTCAGATTTCACCAAACGTCCGTCAATATTATAAATTTGAATGGAAAGCCCGTTATCAATACCGGAAATACGGATAAAATCTGTCACCGGATTAGGGAAGATCTGAATTTTATTTTTCGAAAACTCTGAAGTGCCTAATGTTATCGTCTGTACATCACCGGTCATCGTAGAATTGGCTGCGGTAAGATTTCCGCCGCATTGGCCATTGGTAACCGTTGTATTCTCTGCCCAGGTTCCTACCATATTGCCGGGAGGCATTGGGATTGAGTTATTTCCTGTCGAATTATAATAAATTAAAAATGGAGTTGTGAAAGTTCCATTTCCTTCATCAGCAAGAAATTCCCATCTGGTAAGCGCATTGTTCCATTGGATTTTAAACTCGCATGTTCCTAATCCGCTGCAGTCCTGTGCACCGTCAATAGGAGTGGTCATATAAATGTTTTTATTAAAGGAATCCACACCCGTTTTGTTAAAAGTAAATGTAGTCGCATCAAACAGATTAGGGCATCCCTTAAAAGTTATCGTCTGCGCAAAAGCTGAGCTTCCAAGAGCCAGACATACTAAGTAAAGAATTTTCATAGCGATTAGTTTTGCGTTGGAAAGACTCCTACTAATGAAATAATACATTTCAAGGTTATAAACGGAGGTCTGTTTTCATGCGGCTGGCTTCCGCCGGTGTTATTGATCATTGTACTCTTCATGGTAGTGTTGGCTGCCGCATCAGAATACTCTTTGTCAAGAACTTTTGTATCTGCCGGAAGGCTGTTGGTAGGAGAATTTTGATTTCCCTCAGCGGTTACAGCATTTACTGTATGGTTGTGAGCCGGCATTTGTGTTACTAATAACGTGACACTTTCAGTTCCTCCAATTTGTCCCATCGTATAATTGGTAGGACCTCCCGGAGCCTGCCCGTTATGCACAAGCATTCTTCCTCTCATATCCGGCAGCGCAAAAGTTGTGATCCCGTTTCCGCCGTAAGTTGTTCCTAAAAGAGCAAATAATGCCTGATTTTGTGCGATGGGTAAAAGCTGTCCGTCACATGATGCCCAGTTTTTAGGAACAAAATTATAGGGTACAAAAGCAATTTGTCCTAAATAAGGGTCCGATGCCTGAGCTTGTAAGGAAGGAGCGAATGCACCGCAGATCAGCAGTGTACATGCCATAAATAAGTTTTTCATGATAACAAGGTTTTAATTGATATAAAATTAGAAAATATTTAACATAAATACTATATAAATAAAAAAAACCTTTCATAATAAAATGAAAGGTTAGATATTATTAATTAAGATTTGATTTTTTATAGTTTTTTTCTCTAATGTCTAAAAGTCCGAAAAGCGTAATTTTAATTTTTCAAATTATCCTTAAAATCTTCGATCCGGAAATCAGTAAGGGCATTTCCTTTTTCAATCTTTTCTTTGGAATACAGCCTGAAGTCATTTTCTGTTTTTTCCAGAAGATAGTCGTAGGGCCCAATATGGGAAATCAATTTTACCAGTACCGGAGAAATTTCCAGACAGATAAATAATCCCATGATGAATGAAGCGGCAAGTCCTATGATAGCAGAGTTTTTTCCCAGCTCATCCAGTGCCTGAAGTCTTGCTGCAAAACCATTGAACTTGTCTTCAAAGGTTTCTGTCGATTTCCTTTCAGTTTCAAGATTGGTATATACCTTAGAAATTTCCTTATCCAGATATTCCAGTCTTGGAGCGGCCTGCTTCTGATAATTTTCGAGATCCTGTCTGCGCTGCTCCTTTAATTCCTGCTTACGTTTAGCATTGGGACCGTAACCTTCTTTTCCGCTGGTTAATCCTGACTGTTTTCCCAGAATTTCCTTTTCAAGTTCTACCGAGGCAGAGTCATAGGCTTTCTGATACTGAGCAATTTTTCCTGAGATCTGCTGTTTTTCAGTTTCAAAAGGTCCGCTCTGCTGAAGGATCCTTCCATTCATTTCCCCCTGAAGCTGTTTCTTATTTCTTTGAATAATCGTATTAAGCTGTTTATTCACCTCTTTCTCGAAAATTTTAAGTTCTAACGGTTTTGAGATAATAATTCCTAAAAATGTAGCAAGGATAAGACGGGGGACCGCCATGAGAACCTGGTTCCACCAGGTACCTGTTTTCTTGATAGAAGAAACAATATACCGGTCAAGATTAAAGATCATCAGTCCCCATAAAATTCCAAACCCTACTGCAGCCCAGATATGATCAAAAACTGTATACATGGCATAGCCCGCAGATAAAGTAGCAAAAACCGCTGTGAAAAGTACAATGCCTCCAATTCCTGAAAATTTATTCCATTCACTAGGAGTTTTTCTTAGAATATGGATGTTCCCTCCGGAGCATACCATGAGAAACTTCTGAAACCAGTTTATGGTATGAGTTTCTTGATTTATAGTTTGTTGGTTTGTTTTCATTACCGAAAATTTATACAAAGATAGTACTAAAAATCATACCAATGTAAAAGATAGTATTATGTTTTACCAAGTAACTGTTTATTTTGTTCTTTTTATTGTGAATCAGTTTTTTATGAATCAGTGAAAAAGTGCGATTACTTCAATCTGTCAGGATTCTGTTTCAGAAAACTTTCCCATCCCGAATATGATTTAGTATCCGATATCGTTCCGGAGTTGAAGTGATGGCATACCGCTACGGCAAGCCCGTCGGAAGCATCTAAATATTTTGTAGGAAATTCCTTTAGGTTAAGGAGATTTTGAAGCATTCCTGCTACCTGCTCTTTGCTGGCATTCCCGTTTCCGGTGATTGCCATTTTGATTTTTTTCGGAGAATATTCAGTGATAGGAATATTTCTGTAAAGACTTGCAGCCATGGCGACTCCCTGTGCACGCCCCAATTTCAGCATACTCTGTACATTCTTTCCAAAGAAAGGAGCCTCCAGAGCCACTTCATCAGGATGAAACTCATCTATAAGAGATAATGTTCTTTCAAAAATATATTTGAGTTTCGTTTCATGGTTAGGATATTTTTTTAAGATAAGCTCATGGATGGAAATCATCTCCATTTTTCCTTTTTTTACGGAGATAATACCAAATCCCATTACAGTAGTACCCGGGTCAATGCCTAAAATTATTTTCTCTGAAATCATTGCCCCAAAGATAAGGCTTTCTTGGTTTTAAGTTTCAAAAAGTATGTATTGAGATTTTTATGTATATTAGAAATATTTAAAACTTTACTACCTTTGAACAAAAATGATTATGAAAAATATATTTAATGTATTAATTGTTCCTGTTTTTTTGTTTTGCAGCTTTCAAAAAGAAAATGATGAATCTCAAAACAAAAAACTGAATTCAGAAACCATTGCAAAAAAGGGTGACAGAATTATCTATCTGTTTTTTAAAGCCGATCAAGATCAGGCCGGAAATGCAAAAGTAACTCTTCAGAGCAGTAAAATTGCAGATGGAAGACTGAAACAGACTCCGGCTTTTGAAAGAAATAACATTCACAAAGGAGATCTTGTCATCAGCCTGACAGGCTCGGACGGAAAAGAGGTTGTTCAGCAGCTTGTGAAAGATCCTTTTAATCCTGAACTGGAAGTGTACGAAAAAGAAGGCATCACAAGACATAAAGCTGCCTTTCAGAATACGGAATTCAGCGCCAGATTTCCTTACTCAGAAAATATTCAGATGGTAAAGGTGGAAAGAGCAACTGAGGATGGAGTACAATTATTATTCACACAAAAACTATAAATATGAAAAAAGTTTTATTTTCACTTCTGATAGGAAGCAGTTGCTTTGCCCAGACGTTTGATACGGTTCCGCTTTTGCAGAACGGAGATAATAGTAAGCGTGTTATTATTGCTATTTTAGGAGACGGATTTACCGCTGCGCAGCAGACCGCTTTTACCACTTCAGCCCAAAATACAGTCAACTATCTTTTTACAAAAAGTCCTTATACAGAATATAAAAATTACTTTAATGCATATGCTGTAAAAGTGATTTCTACAGAATCCGGAGTGAAGCATCCCGGAACGGCAACAGATGTTGTAGAGCCCGTTATTCCGGTCTCCAATCCTAATAACTATCTTGGATCTACTTTCGATATAGGCGTTCACAGGTGCTTATACAGCAATACATCCAATACAGTAGGACAGGTGCTGGCAGCCAACGTTCCTGACTATGACATCACCTATGTACTGGGGAATTCTACAGAATATGGAGGATGTGGAGGAACATATGCTTTTGCATCCTTGAACGCTTCGGCAAATGAGATTGTAGTACATGAGCTGGGACATTCATTTGGAAAGCTGGCTGATGAATACTGGTTCGCAGGATCTCTTGAGTCTCCTAATAAAACTCAGAACTCTAATCCTGCTACCGTAAAATGGAAAAACTGGGTGGGATTGAACGGAGTTGGCGTATATCCTCATGCTGAAAGTCCTACGTGGTTCAGACCGCATCAGAGCTGTGAGATGAGGTATCTTAACCAGCAGTTCTGCTCTGTGTGTAAGGAAGCAATTATTGAAAGAATCCATTCTCTGGTTTCTCCTGTAGATTCCTATACGCCTGCCAATAATACTACAGTAGATGCCACTTCAAGTGTTACTTTTACAGCGAATGAAATTCTTCCTATTCCTAATACATTAGTTAATAAATGGACGTTAAATGGAACGGATCTGGGATCAGCAGGAAGTTCCGTAACCATTAGTCCGGGACAGCTTAACGGAGGGAATAACACGTTGACGCTTTCTGTAGTAGATGATAATCCCCTTCTGAAAGTGGACAATCACAGCACCCTGCACGTGACCAATGTTACATGGACGTTAAGCAAAGCTACTCTCGGTACATCAGAAGTGAAAGCCGAAGAAAGACGTTTCAGTATCTATCCGAACCCTACGGACGGGGAGTTTTTTATTAAAGTAAAGCAGGGATTCTCAAAAGATATAAGAGTAGAAGTGTATGATACCTCTGGAAAACTGATACCCTCCAGATTTGAACAGAATGATTCCGGAATAAAGGTTGATATTAAAAATTATCCGGCCGGTACTTATCTGCTGAATGTAAAAGAAAATAAAACTCTGATCCTTTCCCAGAAAGTAATCAAAGAATAACGATAACGAAACCGGCTGTCCCCAGCCGGTTTTTATTTTGTGAGTTTCTTTTCAGCAATAGGAACCCAATGTCCGTCATGTCGGAGAAGTAAAATTTTTTCAACTAAAAATTTAGTTTTGTATTCTTTTGATGCATACTTTTCCCATGCTTTAAGGTAATTTTCCCAGGTCAGATCTCTGTATCCTACAGTGATATGAGGATGGAAGGAATAGGTTCCGAAATTGAACTGCTGTTTTACATTATGGTAAAGTTCTGTCAGATGCGGATTATTTTCCGGCTGAACAAATAATACGGGGTTTTTAGGATTGGGAAAACTTCCAAATCCATTCAGTTCTATTTCAAAAGGAGTTATTTCTGTATTGATCTTTTGAAACGCAGTATGAATATCATTTTCCATTTCACGTTCTCTGGAAAAAGGAGGAAAAAGAGTGATATGTGCTTCGTTTTTCAAAGCTTTGGAATTTCCATAATGAATGGCCAAATCTCTTTTAAATTCTTTTATTTCCTCAATCATCTCCTGAGGAGGATAAATCGCTATGAAATACATTTTTTTCATCAAGCAATTTAAATTTTTTTTAAATAAACTTTCATACATAAGAAAATTATGCATAAGTTTGTAATGTATAGAAAACTCTATGAAAAAGAATAGTCTTTATAAAGGTACCCTGCAGAATATTATTTTGAAGCTTCTTTCCAGAGAAGTTAAGATGTATGGATATCAGATTACCCAAAGAGCTAAAGAGCTTACGCAGGGTGAGCTGGAAATGACGGAAGGTGCACTTTACCCATCGCTGCATAAACTGGAAAGTGAAGGAATGATTACTTCCGAGATCCGGAAGATTAATGGGAGAGACCGGAAATACTATCTGCTGACTGAAAAAGGAAAAAGACAACAGGCAGAACAGGAGACTGAGATGAAAAGCTATTTACTTAATTTACAAACGATTTTCAACATATGATTACCGAAGGACAGGAAAATGCAATTACAGATTATCTGGTAGCCCAGCAGCTTTCTCTGGATATTCTGGTTGAAATCAGAGATCATATGATCAGCCAGATTTCGGAGATGCAGTTCAATGAAAATATCAGTTTTGAGGAAGCCTTTTCAAAGGTAAAAGAATCCTGGAGCGGAGAATTTAAAATGGTTCATTATGTACTGTTTTATCCAACTCAGATTCCATTGATGGCCAGAAGAATTATTCATGAAAAATACAAAGGACTTTTTAAAAAATCTCTGATGATTGGTATTTTGGCTTTAGTGGTAAACCTATTGCTTATTTTTATATCAGGCAATCAGAAGCAATATGATCTGTTCTTTAAACTGCTGAACGGATCCTTTGTATTGACAACAATTCTGATCTGGATTTTTAATTATAAAATCTGGAAATATATTAAAGCTGATTTTAAATACAAGGGGAAATCTCTCTACACCATGTATCAGCAGAATCTGGGATTAATGGTTGTCTGCGCCAGCTCCATGACGCAGGTTGCGGTAAGAAGCGGACATTATGCTTACCAGTTTTTCAGAGAACAGAACTATTCTGATATGACAGCGACTCTTTTGACTCTGATTCTTCCTTTTGTTTTACAGATGGCTCTTGTTTTTGCCATATTCAATTTTGTTGAACACAAGAAGAGTCTGTTGAAAATGCAGGAATTTCTAAAGCCGGCATAAACAAATCAGTATCAAAGCTAATCTTTCGATCTAAGCTGTGTAAGTGTATTTTCAAGATGATCCGTGATCTTCTTTACTTCAATATGAGGTCTGAAAATTACTCCTTTTCCTTTTTCCTCATCAGCAATATTAGAAAGAATGAGCACCGATGTTTTGGTGTTCGGATAATAAATATTCAGCGAAGGAGAACCTTTTATATAACCACTGTGGAAATAGGAATCAGGTTTCCCGATATTAAGCATAATACCATAAGCGTACCCCATCTTTCCAAAAATAGCATGATGTCTTTCCGAACTTTTTGCCATAAAGAGTTTAAGCGTTTCTGGTTTTAAAATTTTTCCACCGTACAGTGCATTGTTCCATAAGTGAAGATCCTGAATGGTAGATAATATTCCGCCAGCCGGAGTTCCTATTTCCTGCCCTCCTAATCTTTTCGGCATGTTGGGAACTTCTGAGAATTTAGCAGGTGTACCGACGTAAGCGCTGGCAAAATGATCTCCTTTGAAAATATTCCCTGTTGAAGAATGCGTCATTCCCGCTTTTTTGAACAGTTCCGAAACATTCTCATCATAAGATTTTCCGGATACTTTTTCCACAATTTTTCCGAGTGTATTAAATCCATCGTTGGAATAAAAAAAGTTAGAACCACTTTTAAACATCAGTTTTCCTCCCATCAGATTCAGTCCGGAAGTATGGTTCAGCAGCTGATGAATCGTAATATTTTCGTATTCTTTGGTCTGAAATTCCTTCAGGTATTGGGAAGCTTTATCCGTTATATTAAGTTTTCCCTGTTCCATCTGAAGCAGGATCAAAACAGCGGTGAACTGCTTGCTTACAGATCCTATGGCAAAAATGGTGTTACTGTCAATTTTCGTTTTTCTTTTAAAATCCGAATAACCATTTTCCCTTCTGTACAGCGGAACAGAATCTTTAAAAACGGCAATACTTCCGTTAAAGTGATATTTTTTGAAAACAGAATCAAGTTGTTGTTCTAAAAGTGTTTTCTGAAAAGCCGTGATGGTAGAATCTACAATTGCCTTTTTATCAACAGGCGTAATTTTGGGCGTTTCGGAAGTGCAGGAGCACAAAAATGCAATAAGGGACAGAAGTACTAAATTTTTGATCACAGGTGTTATGTTTTTAAAAATAAATAATATGTAAGATATTACCTAAAATATCCTAAAGAGTAGTAAGGGAAGCAAATTACGTGCTAGAAGAGATTGCTGAATCAAATTAATGAAGAATTCCACAATCTTTTTGTGGAGTATTTAATACTTTTGATATGGACTATTGATCAAAATTATGAATGAACATTTGAAAAACGATACAGGCAACATCAATTATCTGCTGAATATCGTTAAAGAGCAGGGGGTAACGTACTTGAATTCTCTTGAGAGCAGACCTACATCCGTGATCAGTCAAAATGCTCCGGAAAGACAGGAACTTCCGGAATCCGGATATGGCACAGAAGAGGCGTTACAGATTTTCAACAGGAAATTTGAGCCCATCATGGTGGGATCCGGAGGGCCAAGGTATTGGGGATTTGTCACCGGAGGTGCTACTCCTGCATCAGTAGCAGGCGACTGGCTGGCAACTGTTTATGACCAGAATGTACAGACTGTAAAAGGGCAGGGGGATATTTCCGCAGTGATAGAAATAGAGACAATTCAGCTCTTACTCGAGCTTCTGCAGCTTCCGGAAAAATTTCTTGGAGGTTTTGTCTCTGGGGCCACGATGTCCAATTTTACCTGTCTGGGTGTTGCCCGCCAATGGCTGGGAAGAGAACAGGGACGAGATATTGCGAAAGAAGGCATTTCCGGAGCGGTAAAAGTACTTACGGCAACTCCTCATTCCTCATCCATCAAGTCATTATCCTTATTAGGGCTCGGAAGCAGTAATATTATTAAAATTAAAACCGAAGAAGGGAATCGTGAAGCCATCAATATCAAAGATCTGGAAGAACATATTCTGAAACTTGGCGGCGAACCATTTATCCTGATTTCCAGTGGAGGAACAGTGAATACAGTTGATTTCGATGATTTTAAAGCGGTCAGAAAACTAAAAGAAAAATACTCGTTCTGGTGGCACATTGATGCTGCTTTCGGAGGTTTTGCTGCCTGCTCGGAAACACATCAGCACCTTGTAGAAGACTGGGAGTACGCAGACAGTATCACAGTAGACTGTCACAAATGGCTGAATGTGCCATATGAAAGTGCGGTCTTTCTCATTAAAGAACAATATAAAATTTTACAGGTAGAGACTTTTCAGAATTCCAATGCTCCTTATCTCGGGGATCCGTTAGAAAACTTCAGTTATTTGAATTTCCTTCCTGAAAATTCAAGAAGGCTGAAGGCTCTTCCGGCGTGGTTTTCTCTTATGTCCTACGGTAAGAAAGGATATCAGGAGATTGTGGATAAGAATATTTCATGGGCAAAACAATTGGGAGAGCTCATTGAAAACAGTGATGATTTTAAACTGCTTGCCCCGGTAAGGTTAAATACAGTGTGCTTTTCCCTGAAAGATAATACAAAACAGGATGAGGTAGGAGTATTCCTTGAAAAGCTTAATGATACGGGAAAAGTCTTTATGACACCTACTTTTTATAATGAACATAATGGGATTAGAGCTGCTTTTGTTAACTGGATGACTGACGAAAAAGATATCCGTATGGTATTTGATCTCATGAATGAAACTATACAGAAAATAAAATAATAGATTTAAAGCCTGTGAACAGATGTCCGCAGGCTTTTTTATATCAGGTCACTGAACCAGAAAATATATTCCCCGTCTTCTTCTTCCGGGGAGGTCTTGGGTTTAGGATAGGTTTTCTTTACGGTTTCTCCAATTTCAAACTGAACAGGTTTTTTGAAAATAGGCCCGTCAAAAGTGAAAGTATGAAACTCTCCATTTTCTCCACATGGATCAACATTTTCTGGAAGGTCATCAATAAATTTCTGATCGATAATCCGTCCGGCAAAGCTTTTGTCGAGGTAAGATCCGTTTACACACGTTACAATGGTTTTAAATCCGAGCGCTAAAAATTCCTGGATCAGTTGGGAGGTATTGCGCTTCCAAAGAGGAAATACTGCTTCCATACCCACGGCCTTTAACTGATCTTCTCTATATTTTCTCAGATCTTCAAGAAAAATATCCCCAAAAATAGAGTGAGTAATCCCTTGTGCCTGAACGTCGGTCATTGTTTTGCTCATCATTTGCCGGTATTCCTCCATGGACGGTTCTTTGGGAAGCTCCATCTTAATGAGAGGAATGCCAAGACTTTCCGCCTGCTTTTCCAGAAGGGATACGGATACTCCATGCATAGAGATCCTTTGAAACTCTTGATTAATGCTTGTAAGCAGTACGGCGACCTCATACCGGTTCTCCTGCAGAGTCTGATAAAGAGCGAGCGCAGAGTCTTTTCCGCTGCTCCAGTTGAATAAGGCTTTTGGTTTCATCTAATAATAAAATCAGTCAAAAATAGGGTGATTTTGCAGTTCATGAAAAATATAAAACTCCCGGATGAGCAGGAGTCTATATTTACCGGGGAATTTGCTTATTTTGAAGCCGGCCTTCCGTAGTTGTTTTTGACACTTGTAATGTCAATTTTATCTTTTTCTGCCTGCTCTCTTTTCTGTAATTCTTCAACATTTCTAACCATGTCGCTTTTAGGAGAGGCATCTGCAGCGGAGGTTTTACAAGAACCTAATGCCACAAACAGGCTAAGCACCGAAATCATTTTAATATAGTTTTTCATTCCAATTTTTGGTGGCAAATATATAGGATCAGGTTAGTTTATTTTTAATTTTTAACAAACATTATAAATCAGCATGCCGGAATTTGGAATGTTTTTCCATTAAAAAATAAAAACCTCAAAGAATTTCTTTGAGGTTTATGATATGATAAGATCACGATTACATATTTCTCCTGTACTTACCGCCTACTTCAAACAAAGCGTTGGTAATCTGTCCTAAAGAACAGTATTTCACAGCGTCCATCATTACTTCAAATAAGTTTTGCTGGTTGATGGCAGCATGCTGAAGCTGTTTTAATGCTTCTTCAGATCTGTTTTCATTAGCTTGCTGGAAGTTATGAAGAGACTCTATCTGTGCCTGCTTTTCTTCTTCAGTAGAACGGATAACTTCTCCCGGTAAAACAGTTGGTGAACCGTCTTTTCCTAAGAACGTGTTTACCCCGATAATCGGATATTCACCGGTGTGTTTCAGCCATTCGTAATGCATAGATTCTTCCTGAATTTTTGAACGCTGATACATGGTTTCCATTGCTCCCAGCACACCGCCTCTTTCTGTAATTCTGTCGAATTCTGCATATACAGCTTCTTCCACAAGATCTGTCAATTCTTCAATGATGAATGACCCCTGAAGCGGATTCTCGTTTTTAGCCAATCCCAATTCTTTATTAATGATCAGCTGAATTGCCATCGCTCTTCTTACCGATTGCTCTGTAGGGGTAGTAATGGCCTCGTCATAAGCATTTGTATGAAGGGAGTTACAGTTGTCATAGATTGCATAAAGTGCCTGAAGAGTGGTTCTGATATCATTGAAATCAATTTCCTGAGCGTGAAGAGAACGCCCCGAAGTCTGAATATGGTATTTCAGCATCTGGCTTCTTTCGTCAGCTCCGTATTTTAGTTTCATTGCTTTTGCCCAGATTCTTCTTGCTACACGTCCGATTACTGAATATTCAGGGTCGATACCGTTGGAGAAGAAGAAAGACAAGTTGGGAGCAAAGTCATTGATGTCCATTCCGCGGCTTAAATAATATTCCACATACGTGAAACCATTAGCCAGTGTGAATGCCAATTGGGAAACCGGATTGGCTCCTGCTTCAGCAATATGGTACCCTGAAATGGAAACAGAGTAGAAGTTTCTTACTTTTTCTCTGATGAAATATTCCTGAACGTCACCCATTAATCTCAATGCAAATTCAGTAGAGAATATACATGTATTCTGAGCCTGATCTTCTTTTAAAATATCAGCCTGAACGGTACCACGCACCGTAGCAATTGTTTTAGCTTTGATTTCTGCATATACTTCCGCAGGGATTACTTCATCACCTGTCAGCCCTAAAAGCTGAAGTCCTAAACCGTTATTGGATGGAGGAAGTTCACCATTGTATTTTGGTCTTTCTAGTCCTTTATCATCAAATTTTTCATTAAGTTTAGCTTCTACTTTAGCTTCTAAGCCATTTTCTTTGATGTATTTCTCAACATTCTGGTCAATAGCGGCATTCATAAAGAAAGCCAGCAGCATGGGTGCCGGGCCGTTGATGGTCATTGAAACCGAAGTTAACGCATTCACAAGATCAAACCCGGAGTACAATTTCTTCGCATCATCCAGTGTAGCGATAGAAACTCCTGCATTTCCGATTTTTCCATAGATATCCGGTGGTAAAGCAGGATCCTGGCCATATAAGGTTACAGAGTCAAAAGCGGTAGATAAACGTTTTGCAGGCATTTCTGCAGAAACATAGTGAAATCTTCTGTTGGTTCTCTCCGGACCTCCTTCTCCTGCAAACATCCTTGTAGGATCTTCTCCGGTTCTTTTGAACGGGTAAATACCTGCTGTATAAGGGAAGCTTCCCGGAAGGTTTTCCTGACCTTTCCATTTGATCAGGTCTCCCCAGTCATTGTATTTAGGTAGAGCAATTTTGGGAATTCTTAAGTGGGATAAAGATTCGGTAGACGTTTCCACTTTAATCTCTTTTCCTCTTACGAAATAAGAATAAAACTCTGCATGAAAAGCTTTTTTTGTATCCTCCCAGGTCTTCAGGAAGTCGATGTTTTCCTGTTGAAGCTCTTTTTCTGCTTTTTGGTATTCGGCATCCAGCACTTCATTGGAGATGATATTTTTTACGCCTTCAATATGATACATTTTTCTGGCCAGCTCAGCCTGTTTTTCAATACTGATATCGTATTGCCTGTTGTTTTCTACAATTTCAGAGAGGTAACGAACTCTTTTCGGGGGAATAATGGTTACTTCTTCTGTAACTTCCTGTTCTACGAAAGTTTTTAGGTTTAAATCAGAGAATTTATCGTTTACTTTTGAAACCAGTCTGTTGTATAATTCTGTAGTTCCGTGGTCATTGAACTGGGATGCTTTTGTTGCATATACCGGCATATCGTCTAATGGGCTTTCCCACAGTAGATGGTTTCTCTGGAATTGTTTCCTTACCGCCTGAAGGGCATCCAATGCACCGCGTTTGTCAGATTTATTCAAAGCTACCAGATCCGCATAATCTAACATGTCGATTTTTTCCAGCTGTGTAGAAGCACCGTATTCAGGAGTCATTACATACATGGATACATCCGCAAAATCAGAAACTTCGGAACCGGACTGCCCGATCCCTGATGTTTCAAGGATAATGACATCCGGATGAGCCAGTTTCAGGACATTCAGTGCAGAATGAATAAATGGTGAAACAGAAACGTTGTTTTCTCTGGTAGCCATAGAACGCATATAAACTCGTGGATCATTGATCGCATTCATACGGATTCTGTCTCCCAATAAAGCCCCGCCGGTTTTCTTTTTCGAAGGGTCAATGGAAATAATAGCGATTTTTTTATCCGTATTGGAACGTAAGAAACGTCTTACCAATTCGTCTGTTAAAGAAGACTTACCTGCTCCTCCGGTACCCGTGATACCGATAATTGGAATCGTAAGATCTTTGGATTTTTCGTCGATTGCTTTTACAAGTTCCGGTTTTTCTTCCGAGAAGTTTTCAACGGCGGAGATGATCTGTGCAATGCTGGAAGGATTTTCGAAGCTGATATCATCAAGATCTTTTGCCGTAACATCTTTCCCTGTCGCGAAGTCTGATCGGTGTACCAGATCATCAATCATTCCCTGAAGGCCAAGTTCACGGCCGTCATCCGGAGAATAAATTCGGTCAATTCCGTAAGACATCAGGTCTTTGATCTCTTCCGGAAGGATCACACCACCGCCACCGCCAAAAATTTTGATCTGCGGTGAATTCTTTTCTCTCAAAAGGTCATAGATATATTTAAAATATTCGTTGTGACCTCCCTGATAGGAAGTTAAGGCAATCGCATTGGCATCTTCCTGAATGGCTGTATTAACCACTTCCTCTGCTGATTTATCGTGTCCTAAGTGGATCACTTCGCATCCTGTTCCCTGTATAACACGACGCATAATGTTGATCGCAGCATCATGCCCATCAAATAATGAGGCAGCAGTTACGATTCTTACCTTGTTGGTTGGAGTATATTTTTGGGTTTCCATAAAAAATTCTAGACAGTTTCTAAGTTCTCAAATATAGTAATAAAATGAAAACCTTGTATTGTGAGTTAATGTTATGGTTTTTAAGTGTTTATGATAATTGTTTTTTTGAATCTTACAGACTTTCTCAGAGGTCAGGTCTGTATTTCTCAGTTTATTACGCCAGTCAGTAGAAATATGAATGCCGGCAGATAAAATCTGCCGGCATTTCTCATGATCTTAAGCCTTACAGTTAGTCTCTGTTTAAGGTTAAATTTCCTGTTTTATTGTTTTTCAGAAAAAAGTGTTTTTCTTTTGCTGTCCAGTCCCCAGTTCAATCCTAAAAATGAAATGAGATTGTCCTTATCTCCGTAGTTTTTTCCAAATGCTGCATTGATATATACACTGTCAGATACTTTGTAATTGATGATTCCGTTGGAACGGTAGGTGTTATCCAGATCGCTGCTTCTGTAAATGAATTCATAGCCAATGGAGAATTTATTGTACACAAGCTCTATCTTCCCGCCAAAATCATAATTATTCGTTTTGCTGAATCCGCTGGCAACATCATAAACCGTTTTATCCTGCATGTATCTTGCAACGGCGTAGAAGTTCAGTCTTTTTTCAACCTTTGAAGGGTCTGCAGAAGTCTCTTTGATGGTTACTTTTGATTGTATCTTATTTTGATCATCAGCCGGTTTGGGTTTTTGTCTTTCGAGGTTGATTCCGGAACTCATTGTCATCCAGAATCCCAGCTTCCCGAATTGATTATTCTTGAACTGATTATCCAAAAAGAAGGTACTGTAGGCCGAAGCCACATCTAGTTGGAAAGCAGGTTTTTCATCAAGATACTTTTTGTATTTTTCAGTTTCGGTTTTATAGTAATCTGTGACAAAGTCATCTTGTGCCTTTGAAAGTTTTTCTTCCTTTTCGCTTTGACTTATATCGGATTTCATAATATCCATGAACTTGGGTGATTGTTCAAATTCTCTTTGAATATCGGTTAATTCCTTTGAAATATTTTTATTTGAAGCCGCAATAGCCTCTATATTTTTTTTATTCCTTACTTTAAACACAGTGGTTCTCAAAGAAAAAGAGACCGAGGGATTTTCCGTATTGAGATCTTCAATTTTATAATTTCTCAGAAAGGCAAATGAGACGGAAACGTTTTTGGCTTCACTGAAAATATTATTCCTATACTCATCTTGATGGCCAGCGTTTTTGATCGTTTTAATGCCGGCATACTTCAATGCATCCATTTCTGTCAATGGAAATAAATGAGTGGGAGTAAGTTCTACAGCATAGGCGTTGGGAAGACCTTCATTTTCGCTGAATGAATTCACAATACTGGTCATGAAAGCCTTTTTTGATTTGGGCGTTTCCAAATCAGAACTTGCCAGGCCGAGAAGCATAACACTCGGAGCATTGGAAAGCTCCAGTTTGTTCAGCTCTTCACTAATTTTCTTGCCTTGGGAAAACAGTAAGGCCGGCAAGGCCGTCAGAGTTAACATGATGATCTTTTTCATAGCTCAATTTTTATGAATTTATAAACCCCATAGATAAATTTGCCAGCCAGGTCTTCGGTTGTCTTACCTTTAAATGGGTTGAAATTAAAATTCTTACTGGGAATCTGCGGGAATTCAAACTTTATTTTGCATGTATTAATTAAAATCTGCAGATGATTTTCCTGCATATTAATATTGAATGAAGTTGCAAAAAGTAAATGATCAGACTTTAAATCTGCTTTTGGGATGGAAAAGGAAAATCCGTTTTTTTCATTATTGTCGTCTATCCGCATTCCATTGATGATAAAATGGGGATCGCCAAATTGAGTATTAGCACTTATTATTACGTTCACTTCAACGTTGTCTTCGTTAAATTTCGTAATTTCCACTGTTTTTTGAGGAATCTTTTTCATGTCTATTGTTTTTTGGTTTTTGATTTTTTCTTCAAATCAGATCTCTCATGTTCAATATTCACGTCATGATCATGAGGATATTCGGGCTCTTGATTCTGTTTCAAATGTATAACTTCCGGTGGTTGTGTTCAATTACCTTTTCGGGTGATATTGTTTTGCTGTGATAATACTGTTCAATTATTTTATATGAAAATCGAGCCTGTAACTCAATAATTAAATACTTACAGGAATTCTGCACCCCGATTAAATTCTCTATTTTTGCAGCATATTTTTAAAGACATGCAAAAAGCTTTGATGTATTTCGCTTTGGGAACAGCAGTGAGCTTCCTGATCAATTATTTCTTTATAAGTTCAGAAAATATCGCACTGGATATTTATTATGCCGCCGCCTTCGGTTCTGCCTGGGGAATTGCCTATTATCTGGATACTCCAGATTTTACACTGCCCAAAAAATTAATTCTTTCATTTGCAGCAATGGGAATTCTGGTGCTTATCGGTACTTTGATTTTTACTCTTGAGCTGGCGATTCCATCTATTCTGAAGTTTTCAACCGTTTTTGTTGCCTACTATCTCTTTGCAAGCTTCAGAGGAAATAAATCCCTGAGGAACTAAACTAATGAAGCATGATAAAGCTCAGGTACATCAGTACCATAAACATCATAATCAATCCAATATAATTGATAATAAATAATAAAGAACCTTTCAGAATA
This sequence comes from Chryseobacterium culicis, assembly GCF_900108365.1. Taxonomy (GTDB): domain Bacteria; phylum Bacteroidota; class Bacteroidia; order Flavobacteriales; family Weeksellaceae; genus Chryseobacterium; species Chryseobacterium culicis. Next base: position 53,843 of record NZ_FNWQ01000001.1, read on the forward strand.
CTGATTCTTTTTTTAGTTTCATATACCCTGTGATGCGCGGCAAAGAAATAAACTGTCATGTAAAGTCCAAGCCCTAAGCTCGCTAAGACATACAAAAGCGTAAGTAAAGAATTCGCGGGCAGAAAACTTGCTATTTTCTCTCCTACAATAAATACCAGTATCGTTAATAAGAGAAATGAAAAGTAATGCAGGGTAAATATGCCGTGATCAAAATACCACCATTTTTTCTTATTATGAAACAGCCACAAAAAGAAGGCAAATATCGGTAGATATACGAACAGAGCCTTTGGAATGGTGTGAATGAAATTTTCTTTATATTTTTCCCAAATCTGATTTTTGCTGTATCCGTCCTCTTTCAGTTCAAATACTTTTCCCGCTACAGGTCTCATTATCGTATAGATTCCGGTGTCGTCTTTGGCCATAATGGAGTCATACTGCTTCATGGAGTAAGCATGCATAATAGATGCTTCTTTAGGATCAAACGTACTGTCAAAAAGCTCGTCGCTTTGTTTTTCATTCTCTATCTTTAAAGTGTCATCCTCCAGAGCTTTTTGTGCGGCAGTGGCGGTTTCGCTTGACATGACGCCTCCTTTTTGTAATTCTTTTACAATGTCTTTGGAAACTTCTTTCTGTTTTTTTGCTTGTTCTTCCGTTTTAACTTTGCTTGGTTTTTCATCTTCCTCTTTAGCGTGAGGTAAGACATTGGGAAGGAAAAAGGTAAGGAAACTTATAAATATATAGAGTTTTACGGGTGCTACATATAATTGTCTTTTGCCAGACAGATATTCTTTGGTAAGTAAGCCCGGGCGGGTAAACAGATATTGTATTGTTCGCCAGAACTGCCCGTCATAATGCGTGAAATCTTCAATGAAATGAGTAAACAGAAAATGAAAAGGCTGCCTGCTTTCAATATTTTCCTGTCCGCAGTGCGGGCAGAATCTTTCATCAACCTGATGCCCACAGTTCAGGCAGGTGTTGTCTTCTCTTAGTTTTCCGTGGCTCATGGATATGGAATATGATTAACGCAAATATAATTATTTCAGTGAAATTATAATTATATATTGGTCTTTTGCGGAAATCTTTAAAGTAAATTTAATAAAAAGAAAGAGTTGAGGGAAAAAACTCTTTGCTGTTTCATTGGTGTTTTTAGAATCTTCGAAGTGTTTTTTTCATCGGCACATCAGTTCACAAGATTTATGCCAAAATGATAAAAAGTGTTAAAATCTATTGATAATGGGATGTGTAGCACAGATAATATAGATTAAATAAAATATGTTTTTGGGTTACAAAAATAATTTGTACCTTTGCACACCCTTTTAGGGGTAAATTATGTTTAATCTTTAACTAAAACGTGTGAATACATTAAGTTACAAAACTGTTTCAGCGAACAAAGCTACTGCTAATAAAGAATGGGTTGTGGTAGACGCTGAAGGACAGCCGTTAGGTAGATTAGCTTCTACGGTTGCAAAGATTTTGAGAGGTAAGCACAAAACGAACTTTACACCTCACGTAGATTGTGGTGATAACGTGATCGTTTTGAATGCTGGGAAAATTACACTTTCCGGAAACAAGTGGGCTGATAAGACTTATATCTGGCATACAGGATATCCTGGTGGACAGAAGTCTATGACTGCGGCTGAACTTCAAAAGAAAGATTCTTTAAAGGTATTAGAGAAGTCTGTAAAAGGGATGTTACCTAAAAACAGACTAGGAGCTGCTATCCTTAAGAACCTTTACTTATATGAAGGAACTGAGCACAAACATGAAGCTCAACAGCCAAAAACAATTAATGTTAACGAATTTAAATAATTAATTATGTCTATAGTTCACAAAATCGGAAGAAGAAAAACTTCTGTAGCTAGAGTTTATGTAAAACCAGGTTCTGGTGTTATTACAGTAAACGGTAAAGATGCTAAAGAATATTTCTCTACAGACGTGATGGTTTACAAATTAAACCAACCGTTTATCCTTTCTGAGACTGTTGGTCAGTACGACGTTACCGTAAACGTATTCGGTGGTGGAAATACAGGTCAGGCAGAAGCTATCAGATTAGGTATTTCAAGAGCTTTATGCGAAATCAACGCTGAGTTCAGATTAGCATTGAAGCCAGCTGGTTTACTTACAAGAGACGCAAGAATGGTGGAAAGAAAGAAGCCAGGTCAGAAAAAAGCAAGAAAGAGATTCCAATTCTCAAAACGTTAAGAATTGCGGTAAGCTTAAAGCATTATGCAATAAGCTTTTTGAAAAACTTATTAAAATTTTTAATTCGCTTCAAAGCATATGGCTTACTGCCTGAAGCTTAAAGCAAAATTGCCCGTTACGTTTAGCATCCAAACGCTTCTCCCATCTAAAGAAGTTGTTGATTGTTTAAAAGACGGAAAGTAAACTAACAAAAACAGAAAACATGGCAAAAGCAAATGTAAAAGACCTTTTAGAGGCTGGCGTACACTTCGGTCACATGACTAGAAAGTGGAACCCAAATATGGCTCCATACATTTTTATGGAGAAAAACGGTATTCACATTGTAGACTTACATAAAACAGCAGTTAAATTAGATGAAGCGTGCAGCGCTTTAGAAAAACTAACTTCTGCAGGTAAAAAAGTTCTTTTCGTAGCGACTAAAAAGCAAGCGAAAGAAGTTGTTGCAAAACACGCTTCTGAACTTAATATGCCTTATATTACTGAAAGATGGCCAGGTGGTATGCTAACGAACTTCGTTACGATCAGAAAGGCTGTAAAGAAGATGAACTCTATCGACAAAATGAAAAAAGACGGTACGTTCGAAACTTTATCTAAAAAAGAAAGATTACAAGTTGACAGACAAAGAGCTAACCTTGAGAAGAACTTAGGTTCTATCGCTGACATGGTGAGACTTCCATCTGCTGTATTTGTAGTTGATATCTTAAGAGAACACATCGCGGTAACTGAAGCTAAGAAACTTGGTATTCCAGTTTTCGGTATCGTTGATACAAACTCTGACCCTAGAAAAGTTGACTTCGTTATCCCAGGAAACGATGATGCTTCTAAGTCTATTGATATGATCCTTAGCGTAGTTTCTGAATCTATCAAAGAAGGTCAGTCTCAGAGAAAAGCTGATAAAGAAAAATCTAAAGAGGAGGGAGAAAAAGTATCTGCTGATACAGATGCTGATTTCGATGCAGAATAATTGAAGATTTTCTTTAATATAGGAAAAACGCTGGATTTCGATCCAGCGTTTTTTTATTGTTTACTATTCATTAAGGCTTCTTGGGGCATACTGTAAATTCTGGAAAATCAGGATCTGTAGTGGGAACTACAACCCCGATTCTGCATACACCGCTGCAGCACATTTCTCCCATTTCAATATTACAGCCATCTATACAGCTTCTGTATCCTCCTTTAATTGTTCTCAGCTCACCTCTTGAGACTTTCTTTAAATTTTTCATGGTTTTTAGTTTTTAATTTTTTTCCTACTCTATATGCTTTTCGGATACCGCCATTGTATTTCTAAATATATGGAAATATCTGTTATGTGTATGATATTCAGTAGGATATTTTTATGGCTGACGGTTTTTCCCATGAATAAAAGGACTTCCGAGGGCTCTTTACTATTTTCGGAAACGTGATCATTTAAACTCAGTTGTGAATATGTACTTTGAGCAGCTGGTTTTTCAGGTATTTAATTAAAAAACAATAGTCTTTAGACATCAGCTATTTGTTAAATTAAAAACCCGCAGAATTCTGCGGGCTGTATTGTATTTTAATTTGAAAGTTTTATAGAATAGGAGGTGGTGATAAACTTAGTGGATTGGTATGTGGAATTACAAACAACTCCTGATAATCTGTAATTTTGATTTTTCGGAACCATTGTATAACCTATTTTTCCTGCACCAATAGGTATTTTCTTGAAAAAATTCCCTCCGCTTACTGTGAGCACCATATTGCATGGAGACTTGTTTTCTACAGAAATAGAGGTTCTCGGGTTCTTAGGATCATCACTGTTAAGAAGATCATTAAGAACTTCAGCCGTTTCCGGTTTGTAAGTTTTTATAAGCTCGTTATATTCACTTTCAGTGTTGGTTCTGTTTCCTGTATTACTGGTTGGGTAAGGGTATGAGGTTCTTCCCGGGTAGCTGCCGTAGTTTACATTACAACTGGCAAGAATCAAAGAAATGCCGGCAAAAACAAATAGCTTTCTCATCCTATTTTATTTTTTGATTTTTGTTTTTTCGGAGACTTTTCCGGTATTGGTTCCTTTTGTGCAGATTTCACTTCTGTCTGAGGCTGATTCGGATTCTCTATTGTTACAAATATACTTTTTTTAATGTCTTTCCGTGACGAATATTTCATGTCGCAGATATTGCTGCTAAGCGTGTACGAATCTTTATTCAATACAATAAAGTTTTCTGCATGCGCAGGCACAGCAAGGTTATAAAACTCTTTTCCTTCAATTCTGAGGACAATATTACAGTCTGAATTATTTTTGAACAGGAGAATTGCTTCATTTCGGTTAATATCCTCATTAAACATGGCATTCAGAACCTTTACCGTTTTTTCCTTATGCTGGACCGAAGTTTCTGCAATAAGCCTTTTAAACTCTTCAGCATCGTCCGAATTAGGATTTCTCATGGCACTTTTAGGTATGTCCGCAATTACGGGCCTTGCTTCCATTGGTTTTGCTGTGCGGGCACCTTTTGTCCACTCAGAGTTCTTTAAAGCAATAAGCTTAGGTTTCAGCACGCTCTTCTTGGGATCGTCAGGGTGTGCGTTCTTCAGGTATTCTTCAATTTCTTTGATATTTGTGCTTTTTAGAATGTCTTTACTGCTTTTTTGAGCCTGTGTAAAGTTGGGAATAAGAAATGTGAAGAATAAAATCGTTAAAAAATTTTTTTTCATCAGGTTTTATTTCATCAGCTGATCCGGAATTTAATGTATGTAATTGTTTTTCCTTTCGCTGAGAATAGCTCTTCATAATACGTTTTGATATCTCTCAAATGTTCTGTATTAGGATCATATTCCGGCGCACCATAGATATCATGATGTGCAGAAATGATCTCATAGCCTGCCCCCTGTAAGTAGCCCAGGGTATACCCATGCAGAAATTCTGAATCGGTTTTCAGGTGAATGATGCCTCCCGGCTTAAGGAACTTTTTATAACGGTTTAAAAAGTCCGGATGGGTTAATCTGTGTTTTGTTCTTTTATATTTTATTTGAGGATCCGGAAACGTGATCCAGATTTCGTCTACCTCATTTTCGGCAAAGAAATAATCGACAAGCTCAATTTGTGTTCTTAAAAAAGCCACATTAGTCATATTGTTATCTACAGCTTCTTTAGCGCCAAACCAGAATCTGGCTCCCTTAATATCAACTCCGATAAAGTTTTTTTCAGGAAATGTTTTTGCCAGCCCTACAGAATATTCTCCTTTTCCACAACCTAATTCCAATACAATCGGATTGTCATTTTTAAAGAAATTGTCTCTCCATTTTCCTTTAAGTTCGAAGCCTTGTAAAGCATCTTCCCTTGTTGGCTGGATTACATTCGGTAATATTTTGTTTTCTGCAAATCTTGCTAATTTGTTCTTGCCCATTGAATTATAAAATGAGTGCAAAAATAGTGAAAATTTATGGAGTTTTTCTGTCTTTCGCAGGTAAAAGACATAGAGATAATTCGCTTTTAACGGATATTACTGCCCTCCCAGGGCTACCATAATGGCTCTTTCAATTGTTTTTTGTGAAGCATATTGGGCTCCGCAAACCAGGCTGGTAAATAAATACTGACCTTTTTCGATTACAATTGAACCTTCACCATGGGCAGGTACGGCCAGTCTGTATTTGGTGGTTCCTACGCCTTCCATTCTTACAATGATATTACAGTCTGACTTATTTTGGATCAATATAATAGCTTCCTTCGTATTAGGATCATTATCAAATAACGAATTGAGTATTTTTACCGTTCTGTTTTTATGCTCTACAGGAGATACCGCCATCAGCATATTGAATTCTTCTGCCTCAGCGTTAGGAATCGCCGTATTGGCGGCCGTATTTATTACATATGCATTCTGCGCTGTACTTGGAGTATAAACATCCGTAGGTTTCTTCGCAGCCAGTTCAGCCTTATATTTTGCGATCTGTTTCTGTTTGATGATGGCATTCATTTCATCAAAAGTAATCTTTGTAGAAGGCCTTCTCTTGAGCATAGCCAGCATTTCCTGCATATCTTTCACTTTCTGATCAGCCGGATGTGCATTTTTGATGTATTCTTTCATCATTTCCATTACCCTGGGCTTCAGGACAGATCTCTTGGGATCATCAGGATGGGCATCTCTAAGAAAGGCATTGATTTCGTAGATATTCTTACTTTTCAAAATATTACTGTAGTCTTTCCCTTTTTTTTGGGCAGACATCGTAACGAAAAACATACAACAAAGAAGTAAAAGTACTTTTTTCATTAATTAATATTAAATTAAAAATTCGGTGCTTCTCTTTAATTGACTTTCTGGGTTGGTTAGTTTTTTGAATAACGAAATACCAGTGTTTTTATTTTAAACACTTGTTTGTGAGATAAATTTAAACATATTTTTGAATATCAAAGAATATTGTGCTGTTAAAATTGAATAATTTGCAGATAATACAGCATAAAAATCAATTCCACTGAAATAGGTATAAAAAAATCCATGTATCTTACATGGATTTTTTATCTACAGGAACGAATTTAATTATTGCTTACCACCTCCTGAAGGTGAGAGCTTCTGAGTCTTTTCTGATAAATCGGAAGATATTTCTCAATAGGAATTTTTATCGCTTCGAAATTTCCGGCTAATACATACGCCTGAATATTTTCGGAAGTATAAACGAACTGAAGGAAATTATCAATCAGATTCTCAGGAATTTTGAACTTCGTGAAATAATCTTTCCCCAAATAATTCTTAATCTGGGCAACGGAAGTGTTCATTCTTTCATAAGCCTGATAACGCTGTTTTTTCTTCCTTTCGCCAGAAAGAATATCGTAGATACTTTCAAGGCTGAAGGTAAGTCCGCCATCCCGCAGTCCGGCAACAGGAAGTTCAGGAGGAGTTCCGTCACCTTTGGGCTCCGGAAGGCCAATTACTTTCTTAAGAGCATAGGCTTTATCTTCTTTTCTTAATGAATTTACATCATACCGAAGGTTACCGGTTGGCTTGAATCTGCTGAGTACAATTTCCTGGATCTCATAATAAGCAATCTTAAGCTCGACGAGATTTTTTTGCTGCATAGACTGTGGAGTCAGTTTAATATCTTTTCTTTCGGTTACAATGGACGTAAAACGGATTACATCTCCAGCATTGGCCGGAATTGTAAAATTACCATTGTAGTCCGTAAGAACGGTTTTTTGAGTATTCAGGTTCGTAACATATACCTGATTGAGATATAAAATAGAGTTGTCTCTCAGAAATACCTCTCCGGAATATATTTGTGCATTAATTTTCGCCAGAAAAACCAATAGCAGCAGAGTAAACAGTTTCTTCATATAATGCGCAAAATTACATAGAAATAAAGCAATTCTGCCTAATTAGATGATGAATAGTGGTTAAAGTTATATTAAACTTTAAGATTTAAGTGTTAAGGAGTGTTAGAAATGTGCCGATAACCTAAAAAATAATGCATAAAGATAGAGAAGCCGGAAGAAAATAATACTGAGTTCAAGTATGCTTTCTTTCCGGCTTGTCTGTTTTATCTGTGTTTTACAAGCAGCCAGCTTGAATATTTTATAGTGAGTGTAGAGCCATATTCTGTCCAGGTAATAAAATACCAGTAGGTTGCCGTAGGAACATACCTTCCGCCAACTCTTCCGTCCCAGGTATATCTGTTTTCCGGAGTTCCCCGGAATACTTCTGCTCCATATCTGTCAAAGATTCTGAAAACAAGATTATCATTGGCCATTAATGCAGAATAGTCAATTCCTTCATTATACCCGTCTCCGTTGGGAGTAATGGTATTGATCAAATTAATAATAGCAAAAGGTTTTTTTACTTCTTCACACATTTTAGAGTCTCTTACAAATACATTGTGAGCTCCTCTTGGCACGTTGGTAAAGACATTGGAGCTCTGCCACAGGACTCCGTCCAAAGAATATTCATAAGGAGGTGTGCCGCCGCTAACTCCTACTTTTACCGTTGTTCCATCTATTTCAATGGAAGTAATCATAGGAAGCGGTAATTCTGTAACGTTCACGTACTGTTTATAAACACAGCCATTGAAGGTAAGTTCTACCCAATAACTCCCCGGTGCAACGTTGGTAATAGAAGGAGTAGTAGCTCCCGTACTCCATAAATATCTCTCAAAGCCTGGGCCGGCATCCAAGGTCGTGGTAGTTTTCGGACAAATGGCCTTATCTACAAGTATATCAGATTTTTTGGGAACCTTGATATTGATTATAAGGGTACCTACTTCAGGACACACTCCATTTTTTTCAAAACGAATGTAGTAAGTCTGAGAAGTAATTATGTTCACTGGAGACGAAATTATATTTACATTATTCTGAGCATCTGATAACGTTGCATGAAATGTATAGGTAACATTGGGATCCAGTGTAAACTGAGGAATAAACTGGGTTAAATTAACACTTTTCGTTCCATCCAGATTATCATCACAAACGCTTTCAGTAACAGTTTTGGTAATCAAAGTTACTTTAGCCCCGATACTGAACTGTAAAGGTTTGATAACAGTGGCACATCCATCAGGAGAATCCACCCTGATATAAATGGTGGTCGCTGCAGTATAGCTCCAGTTGTTGGGAAGTGTATTGGTGTTTCCTGCATTGGCATCAGCAAGATTGGCATAATATCTTACGGTGGTAAAGTAGTTCGGGTTATTTAATACAATAGGAGTGACGTTGGAAAGAGTGACCGTGATTGTGCCATCCAGATTATCATCACAGAAAATACCATTGTAGTTATCCAGAACAATTGCTTTGTTGAAGAGCGATAATGTGATTTGTGCTATACTTTTACAGCCAATACTATTTTTCACAACAGCATATACAATAGTTCCGTTGGGTGCATTGTAGGCTGTTGTATTGGTAATGAGTGCTGCTGCGTTTTCATTTTGAGCATCCAAAAGGGTAGGATAATAGGTAATAGTAACCGGAGAATTGCTTGTGACGTTAGCGGTAGTCAGGTTGAATGTTCCCTGTCCGTTAATGTCGCAGGCAAATAATGTTGCATTCATTACCGTAAGAGCCTGAATATTGATGGTAACCGTTACTGTTTCACAATCCGGAAAGTCGGGATCATTGCCGCAGAATGTGTAGGTGAATGTGTCTGTTCCTGATGTACCCGGAGTATTTACCGTGTAGGTAATTATTCCAGTTGCTGCATTTATTGTTGCGGTTCCCAGTGTAGGGGCGGTTGTAATTGCTACCGTATTGGGAGCAGTTGCCTGTGTAGAGCTGCTTAATGCAGGAGTTATGGTCTGTGAAGTACAGACATTGTAGGTTTTAGTGCTTAGCTTGGTGCAGTTCAGAACTTTAAACTGCTGCGTAACCAGAGGAGCACAGCTTCCCATTGTAACAGAACAGGTATAATATCCGGGAAGTGTAGGGGTGATGGTAGACGCTGTTGCTCCGGGAACTATAGTTCCGTTTCTGTACCATTGATAAGTATCATAGATAAGAGGATCTACCGTAAGAACTACCCCGGGAATGCAACCACTTCCGGACTGTAAAATCACAGGCTGCGTAGGGAAACCTGCAAAAAATCCTCCATATCCTACCGCATCACTTCCCGCTGTGATCCCTGCCATAATGGCTTTATCGGAAACAACGGTGATGGTTCCTGTTACATTGGGAATTCCATAGGTTACCCAATTGGTGGTTCCGGTCATGTTGTAAGGCCCTGTAATTGCGAGGGGAGTGGCACTGTTTACGGTAACGTTGGCTCCTCTTTCTGTAATAAGATTCAGTTTTGTCGGAATGTTCAGAACTCCTCCGATATTACCGTTGGAGTGAACAAAATTTTCATTAATCAACCCCAGCTCATTGATCTGTTTTGGAAGATAGCAGTTGAGAGCAGGAATAAAGTTGAATCCTCCTGTAGCTGTTTCATTTCCCGAGTTGGAATCTCCGGCTAAGATCTGGTATACATACGCATTCTTTGATGTTTTCAGATATAAGTTGTAATGGCCGTTTCCCTGAAGAATATATTTGGAATCAGGGACAACATAGTATTTCCCTGCATTGATGGTTGCTATAGGAGGAATTTCATTATTGACGAAGATTTGCGTATTGTCTTCCGTAGCAATGACAACAGCACCTTCCATATTGGCACCTATAGGTCCGTTACCTTTTACGAGAGCAAATTCATTTCCAAGCCTGTTGACTGGTACCGCCTGGTCCATCAGAATATCGGAACTGGAAGGGAAATTTCCGGCATATTGCCCATTGAAGTTTCCGTTGGTGACATTGACGGGTTTGTTTGCTACAATTTTTGAACCAATGAATCCGTCAGAGTTTCCTGTAATATCTCCAATTCCATCAATGATATAAGATTGTCCCTTATTTAAAGTAAAAGTCATGGTTGGATTGGCAGCTCCAGTCATCCCGTTAGAGAACTGAACGGTAGGGCTGTATCCGGAGATGGTAACCGTAGTATTGTCTTCTGTTGCCAGTACGCTGGTCATGAAGTTCAGGATCGAATTGCTTACCGTGATAGGAGCAGATGCTGCATAAAATGTAGTTCCGGTAGAGGGAATTCCCTTAGAGGTAATAATTTCCGCATGGTTGAATACCGAAAATCTCAGATTGGCATAAAAAGGAAATTCTGCTTTTAAATACAATCCTTTGGTAGTAGGTGTAAACAGATCTGTCTGTTGTGTGGTAATGATATAATTCCTAAGGACATCGAATTTCTGAGGGTTGTTCTTGCTGATATTCACCGTTCCGATCAGAACATTATTGTTATAAATGTTTACCGGAAAAGGGGTGGTTCTGCTGGTAGATAAATACAGTTTCTGATAAGGATTGGGTGCGCCTGTCCTGTCTACCATCGGAGCGAACCAGTGCTCACGGTCCAATTGTGCGAAGGTAGAGGTGAAAATATAAAATATAAATAAAAAAGATAGAATTTTCTTCATTCAGTAGTAGTATTTATCACAAATTTAATAATAAAAAGCATTGAACACTTGAAAATCTAATAAAAAAGCTTTGATTTTAAAATCAAAGCTTTTACAAATCTATACAAGGACTAAAAAATAAGCCACGATTATTACAATCGTGGCTTATCAATATAGTTTTAAACTAATTATTACTCTCTGTTTTTAACAAGAATCCAACCTGTGTATTTTATTGGAGTCTTTTCTTTATTGGATTCATTCCATGTGATGTGATACCAGTATGTTCCTGTTCCCAGCTTCTTATCAAAGTGTTTTCCGTCCCATCTGTAGTTATTGAATTTATTTCCGGTAAATACCATATTTCCATATCTGTCATAGACTACGAAGCTTAGATTTTCTTTGTAAGCAAGTTCACTGTAATCTATAAAGTCATTGACATTATCTCCATTAGGGGTAATGGCGTTTAATAGATTAGGGATGGTAACTTCTACCGAAACAGGGGTACAGTTATAAAAATCTTTTACATAGAAAGTATGCTGTCCTCTGCTTAATCCTGTGAAGGTACTTGAATCCTGCCAGTTAGCGGTTCCGTCAACTGCATATTTGTAAGGAGCTTTACCACCGCTTACCACTACTGTTGCAGTATTGTTGTTGATCTCAATAGTCTGAATTACCGGATCTTCCACTTTTTTCACTTTTACCGTTTGAGTAAGGAAACATCCGTTTTTACCAAGTACTACGGTGTATTCTCCAACGCCTACATCTCTGATACCTGAAGTAGTAGCGCCTGTGCTCCATTGGTAAGAATCGTATCCGGAACCTGCATCCAGATTAGTTTTTGCATCCATACAGATGTACTGGTCTACAAGGATCGGAGATTTTTTGATTGGAAGTACAATTAATTCAATTTTTGCATTGGCTGTACATCCTTCAGCAGTGGTTACTTTCACATATACAAATCCTCCTGTTGATGGGAAGTTCGTAGGGGTTGTAATTTCGTTAATACCTGCTGTAAGGTCATTCAGCGTACGGTAGTATTTTTTCGTAACGGCATTATAGTCTGTTACTTTTGCTTTTGTAAGATCAAAATAAGCGTAAGGATCTACATCATACCAGCATGCTTTGATAGAAGTATCAGTTACGATGAAAGGCACTACAGTCAGATTTAATGTCACCTGCTCACAATCTGTAAATTCTACAGAGTTTCCACAGAACTTGTAGACAATTTTGTCTGGTCCTAAATATCCGGGATTTGGCGTATAAGTGATCGTTCCGTTTGGATTCACTACTGCTGTCCCTTTTGTAGGAGGAGTTAAAATGACTACTGTACTTGGGACCACAGTCTGAGTGGAAGAAGTAAATGTAGGCGTGATAATTTTAGTAGAGCAGGCATTAAGAGCCTGGGTGGTTTCTTTTAAACAGGTTTGTACTTTATAAACAGGTGTTGTAACAGGAGGACATGTTCCCATGGTTACTTTCACCGTATAATTTCCGGATTGGGTAGGAGTGTAAGTAAAAGAAGTTGCCCCCGAAATAGCTACTCCGTCACGGTACCATTGGTAGGTTTCATATCCGTCATCTAATTCAAGAACGATACCCGGTACACATTCCCCTGTTTTTTTAGCAATTACGGGGATAGATGAGAATCCTGCAAAATACCCTCCGTATCCGGCAGAACTAAATCCTCCGTTGATACCAGCCGTTACAGCTTTTGTAGAAGTAATATTAATATTTCCCGTTACTCCGGTAATTCCATAGGTAACCCAGTTAGAATTTCCTGCCACCGGATATGGTCCGTCTGCTGCGGCGATAGGCATACCATTTAGCAATACGGTAGAACCTGTTTCTGTCAGGATATTCAGTTTTACAATGATATCCTGAACTGCACTTGCTCCTGATGTACCGATCGGCATCTCATTAATCTTTCCGATTTCGTCAATTTTTCTCGGAAGAAAACAGTTTAATGGCGGAATATAGTTGAATCCATTGGTGGCATCACTTCCCAGAATTCCAATAAATTGATATAAATATACATTTTTAGTCGTCGAAATGAACATATTTGAATGTCCTGAAGTACCCTGAGCTACATAGCTGGTTTCATTGATTCTGTACCATTCTCCGGCAGCAAGCGTTGCAACAGAAGTACCTCCGCCATTTAAAAATACCTGAGTGTTGTCTTCAGTAGCAACAATAAGACCTCCTTCCATATTTAAGTTAGGGGCAGTAGATCTGGTTTTTACCATTGCAAAAGTATTTCCAAGTCTATCCACCGGAACCGACTGATCCAGAACCGGGTCACTCCCTGACGGAGCAGTAGAGAAGTTGGCATTACAGCTTCCGTTAGTAAGAGTTATTGGTTTGTCAGCAACTATTTTTGCACCGATAAAACCAGTCTTATTTCCAGACTGGCTTCCAGATCCTGCAAGAATGAAGGACTGACCTTTCTGCAGCGTAAATGTATGAGTATTACCTGTAGGTGAGCCATTAATAAAAACAACTCCGGCAGCTCCATTCCAAGATACTGTTACATTAGTATTGTCTTCAGTGGCGAGTACCCCTGCTGTAAAGTTTTGAATAGTGCTGGTATTGGTATTGGGCGCTGTAGCAACAAAAAATGTTTTTCCAATTCCCGCTTTCCCCTTACTGGTAATAACTTCTCCATGAACACTTTGTGCCAGTCGTAAACTACAGTAAAAAGGTTTTGCAGCTTTTAAATACAGTCCTTTATTACCAACAGTAAAGGCTTCAGTAGTGGTGCCAGTAGAAATAAGGCTATTGGTAACCTTGTAAGTTTGCGGGCTGCCTTTACTGATGGTAACCGTAGTTACTACAGCGTTATTGTTATAAATGGTTACATCAATGGGAGTTAATGAATCAGTGGAAAGATATAGCATATTAGTATACCCTCCAACACTGTCATAATAAGGAGCAATCCAGTGCTCGGTATCCCTTTGTGCAAAGAGTGTATTAATTGTCAAAAAAATTAATACCAGACTGAGTAGAAATCTTTTCATGTGTATGGAATTAGGATTTCTACAAAATTAAAATAAAAAATGAAATACTTTTAATAAAATTTAAATAAATGTTAAAAAGTTATTCCCGATTTTTAATTAAAAGCCATCCTGAGTACGAAACTGGTAATTGGGTGTCAGGCTCAATCCATTTGATAATATACCAATAAGTTCCCGTAGGAAGATTTCTTCCATTCACTCTTCCGTCCCAGGTATAATTTTTGTCTGAGGACTTGTAAACAGAGGCTCCGTAGCGGTCTGACACCTCAATGGAAACATTTTTTTTGATTCTTAATTCTGAATAATTGAGGAAATCATTAATTCCGTCTCCATTCGGAGTGATGGTATTGATCAAGTTCAGCACTAAAAATTCCTTGGTTACATGGCTGCATCGGTCTGATCCTAGGACATACACTGTATGAAGGCCTCTGGATAATCCTGTAAAAACATTGGATGTCTGATAATCGAAGCCATTTAATGAATATTTGTAAGGAGCTGTTCCTCCGCTTACAGAAACAGTTGCTGTAGTACCTGTTACTTCAATTTTAGTGATAGTGGGCGCCTGTGAAGTTGTTACATTAACATGTTGGCGGTATACACACCCGTTGGATCCAAGATCTACATAATAAGATCCGGGTCCTACGGAAATACTTGAAGATACAGCCCCTGTACTCCATAGGTATGAAGTGAATCCGGGACCTGCGTCCAGCATTATTTTTTCATCAGAACAAATGACCTGATCAAGAAGTTTCTCAGATTTTTTAGGTGTTTTCAGTGTAAGAGTTAAAACAGCCGTGTTAGGACATGCCGTATTGCTTTGAAATCTTACATATAACACCGTTGAGAAAGAAGTAAGTGTCTGCGAGGCGGAAATAGGATTTAATCCTGCCTGCGCATTTGCCAGTGAAGTATAAAAAGATAATACCACTCCCGGATCTGCAGTAAATAATGATTTGTAGTCATTAAGATTTACCGCTTCTGAACCATTAATATCATTATCGCAGATATCGGCCTGCGCATTACCGGTAATCAAAGGGATTTTATTTCCGATTGTAAAGTTGATTTGTCCAAATGCAGGCGGGCATTCTCCCGTGACCCCGGATACTCTTATATAAACGGTAGTATTCGCGGTGAAAGTCCAGTTGGCAGGAAGTGTATTGTTATTGCCTGCAGTAGCGTCTGCCTGGCTGAGATAGTATTTTACGGTGAAGCTGGCAGGATTGGTTACAATCTGAGGGGTTACGTTTGTAAAATTAACACTTACAATTCCATCAAAATTATCGTCACAAATTGCGGCATTGAAGTTATTTGTATTAATATTGGGTGTAGGATAAGTATTTAAAGTAATGGTGGCTGTTTGAGAGCATCCATAGACAGAAGTTACTTTCGCATATATGGTTCCGGCCGGTCCTGAATAGGCTGCCGGATTGGCAATCTGCCCTGTTAAATTTTGATTACTGAAATAAGTGACTGTTGCCCCGGGTTCCGAAGTTACACTAGCTGTAGTCAGGTTGAATGTTCCGTTTCCGTTAGCAGCTGCGCAAGAATTTAAAGAAGCATTATTTACCTGAAAAACATGGGTGTTGATTACAATTTTAAAATATTCAAAAGCTGCCGGGTTTCCGTTCCCCTGAATATAATAAGTAAATGTATCCGTAGTATTAGCTGTAATACCAGCATTAGGAGTATATATGAGCTGTCCTGTTGTCGGATTTATGCTTACGTTTCCGTTGGTGGGTGATACAATAATATTGGTATAAGAAGGATCAATAGTTTGGGTTGAATTACTAAATACCGGAGTGATAATTTTTGTATTACAAGATCCAATATCATAAGTAGTTGTAGTGACAGGCGGACAAGCAGTATAATCAAATTCAGCAGTAAGCCTGGATTCACAGTTTGTTCTGGTGATATAGCAGGTGTATATTCCGGAGCCGTAAAGATCCGGGTTGATGGTTGGGGTAGTAGCTCCTGTAATCGGGTTTCCGTTCAGATACCATTGGTAGGCATCATAACCGGATTCTACAGAAAGCTGAACGCCGTTATAACAGTCACCAGTTTTTGTAATTACCGGAACAGAAGAAAATCCTGCAAAATATCCTCCGTATCCTACCGCTCCGTTTCCGGCAGCAATACCTGCTGTAACAGGTTTCGTAGAACCTACAGTAATATTTCCTGTCACACTTGGAATAGAATACGTAACCCAGTTCGGATTTCCTGTTACCGGAGCCGGGCCTGTACCCGCTGCAATAGGGTTTCCATTGATCGTCACAGCAGCACCAGCCTGAGTAATAATATTAAGTCTTGTATTAAAGGTATCATTCCCGATCTTGTTAATAAATCCGATCTCGTTAATTTCCTTGGGTAAGAAACAGCTAAGCGGTGGTATAAAATTCATTCCCCCTGTGGCATAAACGGTTCCACTGGAAGTTCCGGCCAGAAGCTGGTACACATATACATTATTATTGGCGGAAATACTCATATTGTAATTTCCGTTCACCTGGTTTACATAGTTGGTTCCCTGAACAACATAGTATTGCCCTGCATTAAGGGTAACATTATTCAAAAGGGTTCCGTTTACAGTAAGCTTTGTATTGTTTACCGTAGCAATCACTACGGCTGCTTCCATTCCTGAATTAGCGGGTCCGTTTCCTTTCATCATTACAAAATCTTTTCCCAGTCTTTCTACCGGCACCGCCTGATCCATCAGCACATCTACATTGGTGTTATTTTGGGTAGTGTAGATACTGTTAAAGTTTCCGTTAGTTACAGAAATCGGTTTGCTGGCAACAATTTTTGCGCCTACCAATCCTGTTAAGTTGTTAGAATTAAGATTACTCTGAGCCTCAATGATGTATGACTTTCCTTTATTAAGGGTGAAAGTTCTTGAGGGAGCAGAAATTCCGTCAGAGAAAACAACAGCCGGATTATATCCTGATAAAGTTACGGTGGTATTATCTTCTGTTGCGGTTATTCCGATAGTGGAGTTCACATAAGGTTTGGCTGTGGTATTGGGAGCCATTCCTGCAAAGAATGTTCTTCCGAGTGCGGCTAATCCTTTTGAAGTAATAAATTCAGCCTGATCCTGTACGCTGAATCTGTAGCTTGCAAAGAATTTTTTGTTTCCTTTTACATACAGTCCCATGGAATTGGATGTAAAAAGGCCGGATGGAGCAGAGGAAATCATCATATTATTCGGGATGGTTACCTGAACCGGGTTTCCTTTGCTTACCTGAACGGTAGAAAATAGATTGTTATTGTTAAATACCTGTACAGAGAAAGGTGTTGTTTCATTGGTTGAAAGATAAAGATAGCCTTTCGGGGTGCCAAGGAGGCTGCTTGCAGACATGGGAGCGATCCAATGTTCAGAATCCAGTTGTGCATTCACCAGCAGACAAAAAAAAGAGCAAAAAGCGAGTAGAAGTTTTTTCATGCGTTATTATAAGGGGCCGCAAATTTAAACATTAATAATCTAATTTTTATGCAAAAAAAGTTTTGAAATAACGTTTATTCGGTATTTGCTGAATATTTAAAATTCCCTTCATATTGCGTTAATAATCACATGTTTTTCCGTAATAAAAAATCCCGGTGAACTTCACCGGGATTCTATATTTTTTTGAAAGGGACAGCTTATAGGCTTACTCTTACAAATCCTGTTACTTTTAGGTCTGCATTTACAGATTTTACGTAATCAGCAACTGACATACTTCCGTCTTTAATGAAATCCTGGTGTACCAAAGTGTTGTCTTTGTAGAATCTCTGCATTTTACCTTTAAGGATATTATCGATAATGTTTGCAGGCTTACCTTCTTCAGTAAGTTTGTGTCTTTCAATTTCTAATTCTTTATCAATAGTCTCCTGAGAAACTCTTGTTTCGTCCAAAGCGATTGGGTTCATAGCAGCAACCTGCATAGAAACAGCTTTAGCAGCTTCGTCAGCTCCGTCTACTTTAGCAGAAAGAGAAGAGATTGCAGCAATTTTGTTTCCAGCGTGGATGTAAGCTCCTAAGAAATCTCCCTGGATTCTTTCAAAAGATCCGATTTCGATTTTCTCGCCGATAACTCCTGTTTGCTCAATTAATTTTTCAGCAACAGTCATTCCGTGGAAGTCAGTAGCTAAAAGCTCTTCTTTAGTAGCTGCGAAGATAGCCATTTCAGCAATTTCGTAAGCTAGCTCGATGAACGCTTCGTTTTTCGCAACGAAGTCAGTTTCGCAGTTTAGAGAGATTACTACACCTAAAGTGTTGTCCTCGTTTACTCTTGCAATTACAGCTCCTTCAGAAGATTCTCTGTCAGCTCTGTTAGCAGCAACTTTTTGTCCTTTTTTTCTAAGGATATCTACCGCTTTTTCGAAGTCTCCTTCAGCTTCAACTAGAGCTTTTTTGCAGTCCATCATACCTGCACCTGTTTGGTTTCTTAATTTAGCTACGTCTGCAGCAACTGGTGTATAAGACATAATATGTATTATTTTTTTATTTAAGATTAGTATTAATTTTTAGCTTACTTTTAGAGCAGTGCAAAGATAATGATTTTAATGATAAACTAAAAAATGACTTTTCACGTTATTAATATATTTAATACTATTTTAAAGATTTGATTAATGAAAAAAATCTTCTTTCTTCTATTTATATGCATTTTCTCTCTTGGATTTTCCCAAAAAAAGAAAAAAACAAAATCTAAAGCCGTTGTTGAAAAAGAAACGGTAATTATCTATACAGAGCAGGAGGCTGAAATTTCAAAGGAGGCCAGAGTAATTGCCGGCTTTCTGAAACAGAATCCCGGGCATGCTAAAACAGATTATTTTAAAAGAAGACTTATTGAGATCATCATGGCGGACAATTCTCCGGAAGCCAAGCCCACCATTAAACCTATCAGCAAGGAGAAAATTGAAAATATTGTAAAAAATAACGAGCTGAACAGTGGGAAAACAGTTGCCACCAATGCTGCAAAAACAGTTAACGGTAAACCTGTTTCCAACAATACGGCTGCGGCTATAGAAGCTCTTAAAGAAGAAAGAAGAACAACCTACGCAGCGGTGGGTTCTGCAGGAGCTGCAAAAAGCGCAGGTGCCTCTTCTGCCGGATCTAAAGCTGAGCCAAGTGAGGAAAACAAAAGAAGAGCTGCTATGCTTACCCATCTCTTTAATAATGATGTCAACAAGAATGAAGCGTATGTCAATATTAAAAACAGATCTGCCTGTAATCTTATTGTGAAGATAAGCGGTAAAAAATATTATAACCTCACCGTTCCTGCAAAAGGAGAAAACTTTATTCTGGTGGATAAAGGAGAATATGTGATGACAACAGTTGTATGTGACGCAAAGTACTCTTCTTTGAAGAAAATTACTCAGGATATTGAAATTGCACTCAATGTTTCAGAATAGATAAAATAATACAGAAGAAAACTAAAGAAAAAACGGTTAAGAAATAATTCCTTAACCGTTTTATTTTTTATCCTTTAAACTGACCCATTGCAATGAATTTGTCCTGTCTCTGCGTTTCTAGCTCCTGTCCGGTAAATTTGGAAAAAGCTTTGATATTTTGTAGGATTGAATTTTTCAGGTTCAGATAAGTTGCCTCCTGATCATAATGAGCACCTCCAAGCGGTTCCTCAATAATTCCATCAATGAACTTTTCTCTTAGGGCATCTGCCGGAGTAAGATTCAATGCGTTGGCTGCATCTTCTTTATGATCCCAGTTTCTCCACAAGATAGAAGAACAGCTTTCCGGAGCAATTACCGTATACCATGTATTTTCCAGCATATATACTTTATTGCCTACACCTATTCCTAGTGCACCACCGCTGGCACCTTCTCCAATGATGTAAGTGAAGATCGGTGTCTTCAGCTGAACCATTTCAAAAATATTTCTTGCAATGGCTTCACCTTGTCCTCTTTCTTCAGCTTCCAGTCCTGGATATGCTCCCGGTGTATCTACCAATGTTACTACAGGGATATTGAATTTTTCAGCTAGCTTCATAAGTCTTAAAGCTTTTCTGTATCCTTCCGGATTTGGCATTCCAAATCTTCTGTGCTGTCTTTCTTTAGTCGTTCTTCCTTTTTGAGTCCCTATGATCATTACTTTTTGACCATCAAGGGTAATCAATCCTCCAATCATTGCCGGATCATCAGCGAAATTTCTGTCTCCATGAAGTTCTAAGAAACTGCCTTTATCTGCCATTCCGTTAATATAGTCCAGTGTGTAAGGACGATCCGGGTGACGGGACAGTTGTACTCTTTGCCAAGGTGTAAGATTTCCATAGATTTCTTTTTTCTTTTCTAAAATCTTATCCTCAATCTGGCTGCATGCTAATTTTACATCAACACCACTTTCTTCTCCTACTAAAGAACACGTCTGGTATTGATCCATCAATTCTTTGATAGGAAGTTCGAAACTTAAATATTCCATTTCTTGAAGTAAATTAAATCTTTCAAATGTATGAAAAATTATGGTTATTTTAGTTAAAATTATTTATAGCATTCTTTATTCTGGCAATACTTTCCTCTTTACCAAGGATTTCCAGAATGTCCGGAACGTCTGGACCCTTCAGTTCGCCAACCAAAGACAAACGCAGTGGCATCATTACTTTACCCATACCTAATCCTTTGCTTTCCGCGAAATCATGCATCTTTTGCTTTAAGGTTTCTGCGATGAATTCCGTAGATTCAAAAGCTGTTGCCAATTCTCCTAAAATGGCAGATGTTTCTTCATTCCATGCTTTTTTTGATGCTTTTTCGTCATAAGAAACCGGAGATTCAAAGAAAAATTTTCCGTTTTCGTAAATGTCTTTCGGGAAAGTTGCTCTTTCTTTCATCAGGTGAATTACCTTCAGTAGTTTTTCATCAGAAGCACCGGACAGATCAAGATCGGTATTTTTAAGAATCTGAAGAAGTTCTTCATCAGTTTTCATCTGAAGATACTGATGATTGAACCACTCAGATTTTTCTTTACTGAATCTGGCACCTGCTTTGTGCACTTTATGAAGATCAAATTCTTTGATCATCTCTTCTAATGGGAGAATTTCTTTATCGTCAGCAGGAGACCAGCCTAATAATGCTACCATATTGATGAAAGCATCAGGAAGATATCCGTTTTCTCTGTATCCCTTAGATACAAGTCCTGTTGCAGGATCTTTGAAATCAAGCGGAAATACCGGAAACCCGAATTTATCCCCGTCTCTTTTGCTTAGTTTTCCTTTCCCTTCTGGCTTTAAGATTAAAGATAAGTGGGCAAACTGTGGTGCTTCCCACTGCATTGCTTCATATAATAAGGTGTGAAGTCCTAACGATGGCAGCCATTCTTCTCCACGGATTACATGAGAGATCTCCATCTCGTGGTCGTCAATGATGTTGGCAAAGTGATAGGTTGGCATTCCGTCATTCTTTACCAGAACTTTATCATCCAAGGTATTGGTATTGACTGAAAATTTTCCACGGATAATGTCCTCCAGATTCAATACTCTGTCAACAGGTATTTTGAATCGTACTACATACGGTGTTTTTTCATCCAGCAATCGTTTAACCTCATCTTCAGAAAGGGTAAGGCTGTTTCTAAGACCGTTTCTGGTTTTATTGTCATAGGAAAATACATCACCTTTCGCTTCATACTGGGCACGAATTGCATCCAATTCTTCTGCTGTATCAAAAGCGATGTAAGCATATTCTGTTTTTAGAATCTGCTCTGTATATTTATCATAGATGTCTCTTCTTTCAGATTGTCTGTAAGGAGCAAACTTTCCTCCCTTTTTAGGACTTTCATCAGGGATGATTCCGCACCACTCCAATGCTTCTTCAATATATTCTTCAGCACCTTCTACATATCTGGCAGTATCTGTATCTTCAATTCTCAATACAAATTCTCCTCCCTGGTTTTTAGCAAAAAGATAATCATATAATGCGGTTCTTACGCCTCCCAAATGTAATGGCCCTGTAGGACTTGGAGCAAAACGTACTCTTACTTTCTCCATTTCAATTTTTAATTTTTGCAAATTTACTTAATTTCTAGTTTTTAAGTGTTCTGTGGAACTTAATTTTAATGAGTTTTTTTAAGTAGTATCTAAAATAAAAAAGCAAGTCTGAAGACTTGCCTTTTTATTACTTTGCTAAATTATTACCATTGAAAATTAGAAGCTCCTTCAAGTTTATATTCGTTTCCGTTTACAGTGGTTGTAAATGTACCTCCTATTTTTCCTCTGCTAGGCTTCCACACATAATTTTGTTTGCCTCCTGTATTTCGTATGACACTTCCGTAGTCAGATAAAAATCCAAGAGTCTCAATTTCTCCGATTCCAGAACCAAAGAATTCTGCATAGGCATCTAGTGCGGGACGCATAGAACTAGGATACAAAACCCACTGCCCATTAACATATGCATTAGATCCAAGTTGTGTGAAGTTACGATAAAATGTAAGTCCTATATCATCCTTGTGCTTTTCTACCCCTACATGCCATGTAATGTTATATACTCCATTAGATAATAAAACACCTTCCTTTACTGAAACGACTCCTATGTATTTTCCTGTTGAATTGTCAGACTTGATAGTAGACAGTTCGTTGATATCAGTAGTGATAGCTGTTTCATAGTCAAGTGTTGGTTCCACTGTATAAATAGACTTTCGTAAATAGTTGGAGTACTTCTGGAATAAATTTTCTGCTTTTTCTTTATCAAATAATACCAGGAAGTTGATTTCGTCTGCCAGATTCTGAAGACTTGTAAATTTAAACGTTTCTCTTTCCTTATAGACGGATTTTAGTTTTAAATCATGATAGAAGATGGCATTTTTTTCTACATTATTAGATGTAGAGCCAGTTGCAAAACTTTTGAACTCGGATGAGATTCTTTTTTCTTCATCTGATCTGAATTTACCTATTTTGTTCGCTAAGCCAGATGCTGTTTCTGTTGTTCTCATTTCATGCGAATTTTCTATGCTGTCATTTGTACAAGAAAGCATAGTAGCTCCAATTGATACTGCCAATAAAAGATTTGTTAATTTGAATGATTTTCTTTTCATGTCTGTCCGTTTATTTGTTATCTGTTTGTAATTTCTTGTCCTGCTAATTGAATTCTAAACGAAGAATAGAAAACTGCAGAATCATTATCAGGATAAATTTTCAGCGGCAAATATAAATTTTATTTCTTTATTTTGTGATTAATTATTTATTAAAATATCAATATTAAAGGATTTTTAAGATGTTTTGATTTTACTTTTATTTCATTTATTTGGGATTTTTTTAAAATTATTTAAAGAAAATTTGCTATTTTTTTATATTTTAGAATACCGTTATGGGGTTAAATACCAATACTTCAATTTATTCAAGCATCAATACGATTTAATATGGAAATTACTAAGATGGCATTTGAGTTATTTTCATTTAATATTGGCAGGAAAAGCTTTTATTAAGCATCTATTAATGATTTGTTAAATTCACTAAACAATGATATATATCATGATGTAATTGTTTTTTCACTTACTGTTGAATATTATATTTGCAAAAACTTTTAAATAATCTATGAAAAAGCAAATTTTATTTTGCGTCAGTAGTGTACTGATGCTTTTTATGAGTTCCTGTTCTACAGAAGAACTGAACAGTGAGGTAACCCCGGAAAGTCCTGCAGCAAAGACCAGTAACAGTTTGTCAGCTGCCAAATTTGCAGGAGACGGAATTTATGATGTCTTGGGACATGGTTATAATGTTGCCGGTGAATATGCCAATGCAACAGCAGCCGGTTTTAAAGTCATTGATATCGACCGTTTTAAAGTGGAGCAGGCCAACAGACTGATCAGCGAGAACACATTTTCGCAGGAATACACTGAAGAATATGGTGAAAATGCTGAATCTTATTCTAAAATGGTTTCTACCAAAGTGAATGCTACTGCAGGTATTCCGTTATTCAAGAAAACACTTTCGGTAGGCTTTAATTCTGCCGTAACAACCAATAACAAGTTTGAAGGAAAGTATATTTACGGAAGCTACAATCTTACGATTAAACAAAAAAGAGTGCGTTTCAATGCCACTACAGATATGTTGGGAGACTATCTTACTCCGGAATTTGTTCAGGATTTACAGACAAAAACTCCGCAGCAAATTGTACAGGATTACGGAACTCACGTAACACTAGACATCTATACAGGTGCAAAACTGGATGTTTTATTCCAGGCAGAAACAAGAAGCCAGAGCCGTGACCGTGCTGCAAGAATTGGAGTAAAAGTGGGGATGAAAGACATCTTTGATGTAGATGTAACCAATGATGTGAACACGTCAGAATCATCTATGAACTATTCTAAGAAGTTATCATTCAAAACAAGAGGGGGAGATCCTTCAAAAGGCTTACTGGGAGAACTGAATCTTGATCAGACCAACCCTAAAATTAATTTTTCAAACTGGCAGAACAGCTCAAATACAAGCAACTCAGTATTGGTAGATTTTGGAAGCAACGGACTGGTTATCATCTATGACTTAGTGAAAGATGCTGCTAAAAAAGCGCAGCTTAAAGCGTACGTGGATCAGTATCTGATCGATAATAAAGTGTATATGGAGTTCAATACCATTCCGGTTTACAGATATTATAACGGATTGGATCATTATTATACAAAAACTCCGGGAAGCTACAGCGGATATTCGTTTGAAGGAATCGAGTTTAATGCATTCTTGTATAAGGCTCCCAATACAGTTCCTATCTACAGATATTATAACGGTAAAGATCATTATTATACAAAAACTCCGGGATATTATCAGGGATATGTAGACGAAGGAATTGAATTTAATGCTTTTGCTACTCAGCAGCCTAATACAGTTCCTATCTACAGATACTGGAATGGTAAAGATCATTATTATTCAAGATCCAGCGTAAAACCATCAGGTTATGTTGCAGAAGGAATTGAATTCTATGCATACTAACTAAAAATATTGATATTTTACAACGAAGAACCGTCTCAGTTGAGGCGGTTTTTTGCAATTTTGGAGCTGATTTTTATAAATTATGTATAAAAGATAAATGCAGTACACATTTCATATATCCTTATCTTTTTAAAATGTATTTTTGCAACAGATAATTATTGAAAATTATAAATGAAAAAAGCAATCTGCCTTTTTATCGTTGGAGAAAAATATCGCAAAATATTTAGTAAAAATAAGGTTCAGTTTGAAAAGTATGCGCAAAAATGTGGAGCAGATCTGATTATTCTCGACAAACCTCTGGATGATACTTTTTATCGCCCTTTATTATCACAAAAATTACTGATCCCATTTCAGACAAAACAGTATGATATTGTTTTATTTTTGGATCTTGATATCACTATTTCAGAAAAAGCACCGTCTGTATTTGAATACCTTCCCGAGAACAAATACTTTGGAGCAGTCCTTGATCCGCGCGGGACGGAAGAATTTGATAAAACATGGGGACATATCCCAAGAATATTAGAAGAAACTTCTGAAATATATTTTACGGATAGGCACTTTGATGCTCACCCTATGTTACAAGGAAGTATAAACGGAGGAGTTTTTGTTTTCCGTCCGCAGAAAATCGCCGATACATTTAAAGATTATTATTTTTCTGAACATAACCAGGGAGAATTCAATAGTTTTGAAGAAACTCCTTTTGCATATATTTCACAGGTCAACGGCTGGTTTGAAGCATTGCCTGCTGAATTTAATGTTCAGGTTATGTATAAAATAAAAGGAACGCATGAGGGAAATCACGTTGATGCTGATGAAAAAAATATTTCAAAATTCATAAAAAAGTATTTTTATAAAAAGAATAACTATTGCATGCTGCCTACAAAAAAATATAAAAGATTTGTAAAAAATTTGATTGCAGACAATTACTTTGTTCACTTTGCAGGTAACTACCCGATAATTTATAATTAGCCCTATGAAAGTCATTAGAAAAATTTTAAAAAAATTCGTGAGCATTTCTTACGGTATAACGGTGAACAATGAAGCTGATGAAATTATCCGACTTTTAAATGCTTTGCTCCCTGCCATAGATAAAAATGATGAGGTTATTGTTTTACAGGATGTAACCCATAAGAATCAAAATGTTGCCGACATTCTTGATACATATGGTAATAGAATTGTCCGAATTGAAGCACGGCTTGATGGAGATTTTGCAACATTCAAAAATAATCTGATAAAAGTTGCCCGAAAAGACTATTTGTTTCAAATTGACGCAGATGAGATACCTGAGTCCTCTCTGATGGAAAAACTAAAACCTTATCTGTTTAAAAAAAGGAAAAAAGACGTTTTCATGGTTCCCAGGATTAATATTGTAAACGGAATTACCGATGAGCACATAGAACGCTGGAACTGGCAGATAAATGATAAAGGATATATCAATTTTCCGGATTATCAGCATCGTATTTTTAAACTTAACAGAGGTATCAAATGGGAGAATAAGGTGCATGAAAAACTTTGTAATTATAAAAAAATTGCAGGTCTTCCGGCATCAGATTATTCCATGTGTCTGCTTCATATTAAAGAAATTAAGAGACAGGAGCAGCAAAACTCTTTTTACGACACTATTGTATAAATATCCTATGAGTATAAAAGTAATCTTAGACGCAGATGTTATAGCAGACTTCTACAAGGATAACAGGACCGGAATTTTCAGGGTTACTTTGGCCTTTTTTCGGGAACTAAGCAGGAATAAGGCTATTGAAGTGTTCTACGCTCACCTTAGTGTACTTCACAACGAGACCTCTACCAAAGAAATTGATCATTTTTTTTCTGAAAACTCCCTATCAGTAAAAAAGGCAAACCATAGATACAGAAGACCTTTTTTACCCTTAAGAAAAGAAAAGCTTTTCCGTCACTTTTACCATAAAATGGGAATTTATAATTATAAAAATGTCCATTTTGAAGAGGTTTTTAGCAAAGCTGAAATTTTTCATTCCTTTTATTATCCTATTAATCATGAAGTCAGGAAGTATGAAAATCTAAAAAAAGTGGTAACCATCCATGACTTAATACCTATTATGTTTCCCGATCTGCACTTTAATGCTGATCTTATCAAGAATATTATAGAAAGTATAGGTAAAGACGGATATGCGGTCTGTGTATCAGAAAATACCAAAAAAGACTTGCTTAACTATGCTCCTCATCTCAATCCTGATCATATCTTTGTTAATTTACTGGCTGCTTCAGAATCCCTCTTTTATGTATGTAACGACGCCGAGAAATTTAACTCAATAAAAGAGAAATATAATCTTCCGAAAAAATACTTTTTAAGTGTAGGAACTTTAGAGCCACGAAAAAATGTAGATTTTGTGATCCGTAATTTTATCAGGGTTATTAAAGAAAATAACATTGATGACTTAGGGTTGGTATTAGTGGGTGCTAAAGGATGGGATTATGATAAGATTTTTAATGAATACAATAATGCTCAGGAATTAAAGGATAAAATTATCATCACAGGAAGAGTACCGGATGAAGATCTCGCTAGCTTGTACAGCCATGCTCACTCTTTTTACTATATGTCTTTTTACGAAGGATTTGGACTGCCTCCTTTAGAAGCTATGCAGTGCGGTGTGGCCACAGTAACATCCAATACTTCATCCTTACCGGAAGTGGTTGGTGATGCTGGAATTATGTTAAGCCCTGATGATGATGATGCGCTATCGCAAACAATGCTGAATTTATATGCAAATGAAAATTTGAGAAGAGAATATTCAGAAAAAGGATTGAAACGCTCTAAGCTGTTTTCCTGGAAGAAAAGTGCTGATGAACTTGCTGTAATTTATAAGAAAATCAGTAATCATTGATCATAAAACAGTGATTTAGAAATTGCTGATCTTTACAAAAATAGAATAAAAAATGTTTCCGCGGTATGGGAAACATTTTTTTATGATTTTATTTAAGCAGCTCAAAAATCTCTTCTTTCTGCGCTTCAATAGAAAATGGATAAATGGCTTTCTCAGAATTATTATGCAGTGTATTCCAGGTAGATTCATTGGTACAGATTTCAATAATATTATCTGCAAATTTTTGATAATCTTCATTTCCTGAAATTAAGGCAGTAACTCCGTTTTCCAAAAACATACCTTCAGCACCAATTTCAGTAGTTAATACCGGAAGGGTGTATTCTAAAGCCTGGCCGATTTTACCTTTTACCCCTGCTCCAAATCTCAATGGAGAAACAGAAGCAAAACATTTTTCGTAGTAAGGGATAATATCTTCGACAAAGCCTGCAATTTCAAACCTTTCAGAATTCATTTTTTCAATAGATTCAGGTGCTTTCGAACCTATGATGGTGATCTTAAGATCTGGTAATACGTTCCACACCAAAGGCATAATATGATGATAAAGGATTTCTACCGCATCCACATTAGGATCATGCAAAAAAGTACCTATAAAGAAAATACCTTCCCTTTTTTCAAATGACGGCATATCTTCAGGTTTCACTTTTAAATTATGAACATTGCTTACCGTAAAAAGTTTAGACGGATCTACAAAGGCAGTCATAAACTCTTTCTCCTTATCGCTTATCACCGCGATTTTATCAGCCTGCTTGCAAAGTTCAGTTTCTATATGTTTATAATAGACAAGCTCCTTGGCTCTGTTCTTATCATATTTTATTTCAAGACCTCTTTCCATTCTCAGATAATGGATATCTACCATATCGTAAACAATCTTGGCTTGTGGAGCCTTTTTTCTGAAAAAATCCAAATAATGTTCAAAAAGTTCAGGTCTGTGGCACCATACAAAGTCCAGTGTTGGAAGAAGGTTATTGATGAAGTGCTTTTTACCTTTCATAATGCCATACTGACCTATAAAAGGAGTATAAACCATTACATTGTGATCATTCAGATTCTGAATATATTTTTTCGATTCTAGTTTTGGAATAGCCTTTCTCCAATCCATCAGATACACATTATAGTGCTTAGCCAGAAACTTGGCAATTTCGGTAATCCTGTTAGACGCAGAATCTTTATCAAATGTAGGAATCTGGCTGTCTACGATGAGAACATTCTTTTTATTGGGATCAGGAATAATGTTCTTTACTGATAAAGGATAATGCCTTTTTAAGTATATATAATTTTTTATTTTTCTTTTGATACCCATGATCTTTATAATTTGAATATTTTCTTTGTAAAGTTTCGGACACTGTATTTATCAATAATATCCTGAGAAATTTCCTGGTAATCAAGCTTCAGAAAATTTTTAATCTCATCCGTATTTATGCGGTTGCTGTCTATGATCAATATATTATTAGGGTGATAAAATTCATATTCTTGTACTGCTGTGTTGGTTGTAATGAGTTTTTTTCTGTATCCTAAACTTTCAAACGTTCTGAAAGATAATCCTTTCTGATCTTTTCTCTGAATGTCAATCATTGCTTTAGACTGGGCAATCAATTTCTTGGTTTCATCAAGTGAAAGATATCTTGTGGTTGAAATTAAATGAGGATATTCTAATTTTTGATACCAAAATAATACAAAATAAATACTTAATCCTCCTTCAGCCAAAGCTGTTGAAACCGCATTGATTTCATCAATTCTGGAATCATAAGACGAAACATTGAAAATGTCATACTTTATTTCTTCCGGTTCTAACGTCTCATCATAAATGAAATTAGACGTTTCAATAAAGTTGTATTTTTTAATGTCCCCTTTTTCATACGAGTAAATTTCGTCAAAAAAATGGGCAATTTCAAGCTGTCTAGGAAATTTTTTACAGCTGTCATATAAATACGCCGTAAATGTCTCTGTATTACTCTTTAACTGTTTTAATAAAGAATCATCCAGCATATCGGGTCTGATCACAAAAATAATATCCTGCTTCTCTTTTATCCGGTCTAAAATCTGCTGATTGAAATATTTCTTTTTTATGTTACTTCCAAATAATTTGGTAATGCCATTCCAGACTTTTACAAAAATATTGGGGTACTTATATTTTATAGTATCTGTTTTAATATCAGTGACCACAATATTATGATGAGAACTCAGCTCCTGAACAACAAAATCTAGATAGCCATACGCAAAAGGGTAAATTAAAGTAATTTTCTTTGACGTCATTTTTTAAATATTTCTTTCAGCTTATTTTCAAATGCAATTTCTTCATTCAAAACCATATTTTTATAGGTGCTGAACTGCGAAATATGATCAGGATAGTGGTTCAAAACGTCTTTTATTTTTGCAATAATTTCGGGAATTGCCTTTTCACTAAAGTTGAATTTGTACTCGTCAGGAATCATCAGATCCTCATAAAAAGCTGAAGATCCGTTTCTTCCGGAAATAATACAGCAATCCTGAGATACAGATTCACGGAGCATTTTATCTCTTCCGGGATTTTCACCAAAATCTACATAGAGTAATGATTTTGCCATCAAATCCTGAATTTGATCTGCATTCATATTTTGTACGGGAATCCACTGTAAATCAGGAGAATTCTTAATCAGTTCAGAAAGCTCTTTTTTTCCTTTTCGGGGATTATATAGAATCGTTTTGTTGGAAAGATCTTTTTGGATTCTGCCCGTATTTTTTAAAAAGCTTGGGTTAATATAATCACAAACAAAATCTATCTGGCTGGAAGGAATGCCATGGTCTTTTATATATATTGAAGATCTGTAAGACTGTGCCCACTGATAGACATTAGGTAAATGTTCAAAATGATATTCTTTATCATTCTGTTTATAAAATAATTTCGTGAAGATGCTTTGTCTCCGTATTCTGTGATCCATCAGGATCTTGTAAAAATCTACGCTCAGCCACCAGATAACCTTTTGACTTTCAGGGTGTTTTTTTACAAGAAAAGTCATAGATTCCGGGATGATTAGAATATTTTCGGGTTTATCTTCTACAATTTCAATTTCTTTGGTAGTGTAAACATTGTAATTGACGGGCTTAGCATTTTTTCTTTGAGGAATATAATGCATGAAAACATTTGTAATTCCTAAATGGTGCAGCTTGTCAGCAAATTGATGCAAAGCTTCCGGGCCTCCGGTAACACTGTTTGGAGGACAAAATATAATTATTTTTGATTGATCTGTATGTGTAAGCATGATTTTCAGGTCACAATGTTTAGGATAATTGAAAAACTCTTTCTATCCAGCTGTCCAGAGTGTATCGTGCATAGATTTCCTCAGGAATTTTTTCATAAGGCGTTTCAAAGAAAGATTTGTCAAGATTACTACTATTTTTGTTTAAAATCAAAATATTATTGGGATTGTAAAAATCATATGTTTTAATAGCTTCATTATCAGTAATGATTTTCTTCTCCAGAGCCATGGCTTCAAATACTCTGAAGCTAAGCCCATACTGTCCTTCGCGCATCAGATCCAGTAAAACTTTTGCATTTTTGTAATATTTGGGAAGATCATTATGAGGAATCTTTTTTATACTGAAAATCAGGAAAAGATTTTTAGGCACCGTAATGAACATATTCGTCAGCTGATGTTTCCATGATTTTTTTCCGATGATCATAATCTGGAATTTCAGTCCCTGTTCAATCAGTTTTTTGGCGAGAAGTTTTATAAGGGTTACTCTTCTGTTATCGTAAGAGGTAATGTAGAAAAGATCCATTTCAGGGCGCTGGTCTTCTTTCTTGCAGTGCGGCAGATAAATATAATTGGTCAGTTTCTCAAAACCATGTTTTTTAACATCTATATAATCAAAGGAAAATACTTTGTCAAAAAGATACAGTTTATCTTCTACAGGCACTCTTTCAAGGTTATCATAAAGGTAAGTAACCAGGCGGTCTGTATACTTGCGGATTTTTTGAAGGGTAGAAAGATCAAATGTATCCGGATTCATTACAAGAATCTGATCCTGATGTCCTAGTCTTTCCAGAGAATCCAGAACATATTTCTGTCTTTTTTCAGTCTTAAGATTTTTATTTAAAAAAGTTTTGCTTAAAGCATTGACAGCTCTTTCATTGAAGTTGGAATGAGTAACGGTACTGATCTTTATATGATGGGCATCAATACCCCGTTTGCATAATGTCTCAACAATATACTTATCATAATCCCAAAAATCATAACTAATGATACAAATCTTCATTCAACTAATTTTGCTCTTTTTTTAATGATTCGTAGGTTTCATAAACGCTTAAAGATTGCAGATAAGATAACTGATATCCTTCTTTTCCGTCTAGAATGCCTAGCCTCATTATATAGGCCTTAAAGAATTTAAAAGCTGTTTTAAGATATTGAACTAAAACACTGTACTTTTTCCCTTTTGCAGCCAGTTCTTTCCCCTTTAAAACTCCATAATGAATCATCTTTTTTCTATAGGATTCATAATCTGAAACGGAGTAATGTAGTAATTTATTTTTTAAAATCCCAACAGTTCCGTTGACTTCCAGTGTTTCATGCACTTTTTTATCTGCCATGTATCTGGCCTTCGATTTTCTGAACAGTCTGAAGTTTTTATCTCCCTGTGTCCCTGAAAAATGAATAGGTTTCTGAGCAAAAAAGAATTTCCTGTAAAAAAAGTAGGCATCTTTTTGCCCGGGTTTATTCAGCTCATTAATAATTTCCTGCTTCAGTGCCGGGGTAATTCTTTCATCTCCATCCAAAAATAAAACCCAGTCATTTTTTGCAGCATCCAGAGCCAGATTTCTTTGCTTTGTAAAGTCTTCAAATTTATTTTGAATTACTTTTACATTAGAGAATTTCTTTGCAATTTCTACAGTCTTATCCGTACTAAAAGAGTCTACTACTATTATTTCATCGCAGAAATCAAAAGACTCCAGGACATCCTGTATATTTTTTTCTTCATTATATGTTATGATTAAACCACTTATATTCATCACAACGATTTGTTTGATAGAGAAGTACGTAAAATACCCCTTTAAAATTGTTTTTTTAAAATAGTTTTAATCTTCCAAAGATAAGTTTTAATTTGAACTTTATGATCGAATCTTTACCTTTTATATCAACTCTGCATAGTTCATACGGATGCCGGGTTGGGTAGTAATTAACTCTATTTCCAATTCTTACTGCAAAATCAATTCCTATTTTTTTTAAAACGGAAAAAAAGGCATTTTTTTCCTCTTCTTTATTGGGATACTTGCCAAAAGGATATGCCAAAACCTTGGAGTAGGCTATATTTTGTGCATCAAGAATGTTCATGTTCTTTTCTAGATCTTTTTCTATAAGATCCAGTGTTCTGTTTTTCAGGTTTTCATGGGAATGCGTATGAAGGGCTATTTCAAAGTAATCTTTGTCCAGCGTTCTGATGTCATCAAAGGTCATCATCTGATAATTTTTATATCCGTCTTGTATGAATCCTGTGGGGATAAAAATAGTTGCCTTCAGATTGTATTTTTTCAGTAAGGACGGGAGGTATTCAAGATTATTCCTGTAGCCATCGTCAAAGGTGATGATGATATTTTTTTTAGTGGAAGCAGTAAGCTCAGAAAAGAACTGACAAGTATATTTTTTGCGGCTTAAATAAGAGAACTGCTGTTCAAGGTTTTGCAGGCTGACCGTAAGATCTTCGTGGCTTTCTTTTTCTATCTGATGATACATAAGAATAACCAGTCTGTTATGCGGAAAAGCAAATAGATAGAGACGGAAATACAGGACAATAAATACCGCCAGCACCATAAGAATAAGATAAAAAATCATGCTATTTTATTCTGTTTTTTTCCCTTTCTATTTCTGCCAGTCTGATTTTTTCTCGCAATTTTATATATTTCAAAAAGGTGTAATAAGACATTGTTTTAGCAATATAAAACCCGGGAAAACCGTCCAGAAAGCCCAGTTTGAAAATAAATACTTTGGTGAACTCAAAAACAGGGCTTACAATAATTTTGAACCTGTTTATTTTTTTTCCTCTTTCAAACATCTTTTCCGCCATCATATCAGAATACTTATTGACTTTCGAGACATGATGATGAATGCTTTTATACGTGTAATGATCCAGTTTGCCATCCAGCAGCCCAGATTTCTGATCAGTGATCAGAAATTCATGTACTTTATCATCAGAATATCGGGCATACTTTTTTCTGAAAAGCCTTTCACGGCATACGCTTCCCCAGCCTCCGTACCTGATCAGGTGAATACCGAGATGATTGTTGAATTTGGCATTATATACATTGAATTCTGTATTTTCTGAAGAAATGATCTTTTTTATGGATCTTTTCATATCCTCATCGGGAACTTCGTCAGCGTCCAGAAACAGAACCCATTCATGGGAGCATAGATGAAGGGCATGGTTTTTTTGTTCACCATACCCATTAAATTTTTTCTCAAAGAATTTGATCTGAGGATATTTCTGCGTACAGATCTCTTTGGTATTATCGGTAGAAAAGCTGTCAACAATAATAATTTCATCGGCTGTATCTGCCAGAGAATCTAATAATCTTACGATATTTTCTTCTTCATTATAAGTAATGATTGCAAGGGAAAGAGCCATCTATTTATACTCGAGAATAGTCTTTTCAATAATCTTCACACAATCCAGCAATTGCTCTTCAGTAATTACCAATGGCGGTGCCAGTCTGATAATATTACCGTGTGTAGGTTTTGCAAGCAGTCCGTTTTCTTTTAACTGTAAGCAAAGGTTCCAGGCGGTAGAGCTTTCTGGGGTGTCATTGATCAGAATAGCATTTAAAAGTCCTTTTCCTCTTACTTTGGTAATAAGGTCCGTCTTTTCAATTAACTTGTTAATTTCAGCTCTGAATAACTGTCCTAAAGCTTCAGCTCTTTCAGATAACTTTTCTTCAGCTACAACATCCAGTGCTGCTACTGCCACTGCACAGGCAATCGGGTTTCCTCCGAATGTAGAGCCGTGTTGTCCGGGCTTGATAACATTCATAATGCTGTCATCCGCTAAAACTGCAGATACAGGATACATTCCTCCGGAAAGCGCTTTCCCTAAAATTAAAATATCCGGCTGTACCTCTTCGTGATGGCAGGCGATTAGTTTTCCTGTTCTCGCAATTCCGGTCTGAACTTCGTCTGCAATGAAAAGAACGTTGTGTTTTTTACAAAGCTCAGAAGCATTTTTAAGGAAATTTTCATCCGGAACATATACACCCGCTTCTCCCTGAATAGGTTCTACCAGGAATGCGGCAATATTTGCGGCATCTCTGTTAAGAACCTCTTCTAAAGCATTGATATCGTTATAAGGAATTTTGATAAATCCAGGGGTAAAAGGTCCGTAGTTTTGGTTGGCATCCGGATCATTAGAGAAAGAAACAATAGTTGTAGTTCTTCCGTGGAAATTATTTTCGCAAACGATGATTTTTGCTGCGTTTTCTGCAATTCCCTTTACTTCATAACTCCATTTTCTTGCCAGTTTTACGGCTGTTTCCACAGCTTCAGCTCCGGAGTTCATTGGTAAAACCTTATCAAAACCGAAAAGAGTTGTAATTTTCTGTTCGTATTCTCCTAATTTGGAATTGTAGAACGCCCTTGATGTTAAAGCCAGCTTTTGAGCCTGCTCTACTAAAGCGCCTACAATTTTAGGGTGGGAGTGCCCCTGGTTCACGGCAGAATATGCTGAAAGAAAATCATAATATCTTTTGCCCTCTACATCCCAAACGAAAACACCTTCTCCACGATCCAGAACTACTGGAAGAGGGTGGTAATTGTGCGCTCCATGTTTGTCTTCAAGGTCAATAAAATACTGTGAGTTTTTTGTTTGTTCTGCTGTTGACATATTTTTTTGATTTTCAACAAAATTACACAATATTAATGATATGGATGAACAAATGCGCAGTAAGGTTTTGGGATATAATTGAAGTAGTTTTTAGGTGGAATCATGTCGTATTAGAAAATATTTTGTTTTTAGAAAGGTAGTTTTTAGGTATTATATCTTTCTTACGGCAGGTTTTTTATTTTCGCTTCTTTATTAATTTTTATTCACGATAGATGGTAGAGTACTATGATAACCTTTATGATATCTTGCTTAAATACTTTCTCTATGAATGAAACAAAATAAAAACTGCCTCAGAAAGAGGCAGTTTCATTGTTTGTTTTTCAATAATCTTAGTGATTATCATATTTTCTGTCCATTACAAAATCTTCCATGAATTTTGTAGTGTAATTTCCTGAAAGGTAATCTTCATTGTCCATCAGCTGTCTGTGGAAAGGAATCGTTGTCTTTACGCCCTCAATATAGAATTCCTCAAGAGCACGTCTCATCTTTGCAATAGCTTCCTCGCGGGTCTGAGCCGTAGTGATAAGCTTAGCAATCATAGAGTCGTAATTAGAAGGGATTGTATATCCGGAATACACGTGTGTATCTACTCTGATTCCGTGTCCTCCAGGGATGTTTAATCCTGTGATTTTTCCTGGGGACGGTCTGAAGTCTGCGTAAGGATCTTCAGCGTTGATTCTACATTCAATTGAATGTAATTTAGGATAATAGTTAATTCCTGAAATAGGAGTTCCTGCAGCAAGAAGAATTTGTTCTCTGATCAGGTCATAATCAATTACCTGCTCAGTGATAGGGTGTTCTACCTGGATTCTTGTATTCATTTCCATGAAATAGAAATTTCTGTGCTTGTCTACAAGGAATTCGATCGTTCCCACTCCTTCATATCCGATAAATTCAGCAGCTTTTACAGCGGCTTCACCCATTTTCTCACGAAGTTCATCTGTCATGAACGGAGAAGGTGTTTCTTCGGTTAATTTCTGATTTCTTCTCTGTACGGAACAGTCTCTTTCAGAAAGGTGGCAGGCTTTACCGAATTGGTCACCGGCAACCTGAATTTCAATATGTCTGGGCTCTTCAATCAGTTTTTCCATGTACATCCCTCCGTTTCCGAAGGCCGCTACAGCTTCCTGAATGGCAGACTCCCAGTGGTCTTTAAGGTCTTCAGCTTTCCAAACAGCTCTCATCCCTTTTCCACCACCACCGGCAGTAGCTTTAATCATTACAGGGTATCCTGTTTCTTCTGCTACTTTTACAGCGTGCTCGTAAGATTCGATCAATCCGTCAGAACCGGGTACGCACGGTACACCTGCTGCTTTCATGGTAGCCTTAGCGTTTGCTTTATCTCCCATTTTCTCAATCTGTTCTGGAGAAGCACCAATAAATTTGATACCATTCTTCTGGCAGATTCTTGAAAAGTTAGCATTCTCAGACAAGAATCCGTAACCTGGGTGAATCGCGTCTGCATTGGTGATTTCGGCAGCAGCAATAATGTTTGGAATTTTAAGATATGAGTCTTTACTCATTGCGGGGCCGATACATACCGCTTCGTCAGCAAATCTTACGTGAAGACTGTCTTTATCAGCAGTAGAGTATACCGCAACGGTTTTGATCCCCATTTCTTTACAAGTACGTAAAATACGCATTGCAATTTCGCCACGATTGGCTATTAATATTTTTTTGAACATCTTCTTCAATTTGAAAATTAGATAATTTGAAAATTAGATAATGTTATTTTAATGTAGAATTTAATCTAACATCTAATGTCTAACATCTAACTTCTAAATTAAGATGGATCTACTAGGAATAAAGGTTGATCATACTCAACAGGAGTAGCATCGTCAACTAAAATCTTAACGATTTTTCCGCTGATTTCAGATTCAATCTGGTTGAATAATTTCATTGCTTCAATAACGCAAACTACTTTACCGGCAGAAACTTCGTCACCTACGTTAATAAATACGTCTTTGTCAGGAGATGGTTTTCTATAGAAAGTACCGATCATTGGAGACTTGATCGTTACATATTTGCTGTCATCAGATGCTGCTTCAGCTTTTTCAGCAGGTGCAGCAGCAGGAGTTGCAGCAGGTGCAGGAGCAGCTACTGCCTGCGGAGCAGTGTGGTATACTGCAGGTTGTGCATAAACAGCATCGCTTCCAGCTAATGGAGTTTTAATAGTGATTTCGAAATCTTTAGTTTTGTACTTCACCTCTGATACTTCAGCTTTAGATACAAACTTGATAAGATTTTGTATGTCTTTAATGTCCATAAATTTGATATTTGATTTTGGCTCAAAGATACCAAAAAAACGTAAAAAACAACAAAAAACCGCCAAATTTTATCAAAATTGGGCGGTTTTTGTATTAAAATGAGGCTTTTTCGGTGAAAAGCGTCTCTTAGTTTTCTTCAGTAGCAGCTACTTCTTTTTCCAATACTACTTTACCTCTGTAGTAAAGTTTTCCTTCATGCCAGTGAGCTCTGTGGTATAGGTGAAGCTCTCCTGTTGTTGCATCTTTAGCTAATTGAGGAACTACAGCTTTGTAGTGAGTTCTTCTCTTATCTCTTCTTGTGGACGATTGTCTTCTCTTTGGATGTGCCATTTTCTAATAACTTTTTTAATTGATGAGCGATGAGATTCATCATCTCATCATATTTAAATTATTCTATTTAATTATTGTCTCTTAACTTTCTTAAAGCGTCCCATCGGGGATCACTTTCATGTTCTTCTTCATTTTCCTCAATCTCTTTAGGACTGAACTGATCAAGAATCTGAAGATCTTCATCACTTACATTCGGTGAGATTTTTTTCATCGGTATAGAAAGCATCACATTTTCATAGATCAGATGAGCTACGTTAAAGGCGTGATCTGTACTGGGAATAGTAATGACATCTTCATTGCTGTCATCGTATTCTTCCCCGAAATTCACCAAAATTTTGATTTCATTCTCAATAGGATAGTCAAAATTATCGTTTGTAATATCACAAACCAACTCCACTAATCCTTTAATTTTTATCTCAAATTCTAAAAAAGTAGTATGCTTATCAAGTGATACATGTACTTCTATTCTAGGATTTGTAAATTCCTGTTCAGTGTCAAATAATTGAAAGAACGTTTTATCTATCTCAAACCTGAACTCGTGTTTTCCGATTTTCAGTCCGGAAAAGCTTACGTCATAGTTTCTTAACTTGTCCATAAAATGAGTGTGCAAAAATATGCATTTTTTTTATAATAACAAATAAAATCTGAAACAAATTAATTTAAAATTTGTTTTAAAGATTTATGCTTCAGTTTCCTCCGGTAGATCTTCATCTATTCCGTTGTCTACAACCATTTTTCTTGGCTGCAGGCGGTTATTCATCAGTTCGCTGTATTCAATTCTGTTCTTGAAAACTTTAATTGCTGTGAAGATAGCTTCTGTAAAGCTCTGCTCATCGGCTATATTTTTTCCCGCAATATCATAGGCCACTCCATGATCCGGAGATGTTCTGATAAATGGAAGTCCTGCAGTGTAATTTACCCCTTCTTCGTAAGCTAATGTTTTAAAGGGAGCTAATCCCTGATCGTGGTACATGGCTAAAACAGCATCGAAATTTTTATATTTACTTGGCTGGAAGAAGCTGTCGGCAGGGAAAGGACCAAAGGCTAATATTCCGTTATCAGAAAGTTCTTTGATGGCCGGGCTGATGATCTCGATTTCTTCATTTCCGATAACACCGCCGTCTCCTGCATGAGGGTTTAATCCCAGTACCGCAATTTTAGGTTTTTGAATGCAGAAATCTTCTATTAATGTCTGGTTTAATACTCTGATCTGTTTCTTTATTTTTTCCTTGGAAATATTTTCAGCAATCTGCGCAATAGGAATGTGGTGGGTAGAAACGGCTACCTTCAGATCTTCAGTCACCAGGAACATGAGTCCTTTTTTGTTGAATTTTTCTTCAAAATATCCTGTATGCCCGGCGTGTTTAAAACCCATTTTCACCATCTCATCCTTATTGATGGGAGCTGTTACAAGAACGTCAATATCTCCTTTGATCAAAGCTTCAGTAGCTGCTTCAAGAGAATCTATTGCCATTTTCGTGGATTCTTCCGTAGGAACTCCTAATTCCACATTGACATTTTCTTTGGTAAGGTTAACCATATTAAGTTTCCCCGCCTGAGCCTGTGAAGCTTCGTTAACGTAGTTGAAATTAAGATTCAGCTTGAAAATATTTTTCTGATAAGTGAATAATTTTCCCGAGCCAAAAATTACAGGAGTGAAAAAATCTGTAATGGTTTTGTCTTTCAGAGACTTCATAATGATCTCCGGGCCGATGCCGTTGAAATCACCGATTGAAATTCCTACTCGTACTTTATGGTTTTTTGGGCTCATTTTGATTATCTTTGAAGATTATAATTTACAAATTTAGCAAAAAATAATATGTTCACAGGAATTATTGAAGCAGTTGGTGTTATTGAGAAGATTGAAGAAAAAGGAAGCAATATAGATTTTACCTTGACATGCCCTTTCACAAACGAATTAAAAATTGATCAGAGCCTTGCCCATAACGGCTGCTGCCTCACGGTTGTTGAAATAAAAGACAATCAGTATGTGGTAACCGCTATTAACGAAACACTGGAAAAAACAAACCTTGGAAAATGGGAATTGGGTACCGTGGTGAATCTGGAGCGATGCATGAAGATGGATGGGAGGCTGGATGGCCATATCGTTCAGGGACATGTGGATAAAACCGGTGAAGTAGTAGGAATTGAAAATAAAGACGGAAGTTATTTTATTACTATGAAGTATGATAGTGACGGCAGTTTTGTGACAGTGCCACAGGGTTCTATCACGGTAAACGGAATCAGTCTTACAGTGGCAAAAAGTGAAGATGCACAGTTCTCTGTAGCTATTATTCCTTACACATGGGAATTTACCAATATGAAACATTTGAAAATTGGTGACAAAGTAAACCTGGAATTTGATATTATTGGTAAGTATATTGCTAGGTTAATTAAAAAGTAGAATGTCAATTAATAAATATAAAGGATATAGCTTAAGAAACCGTGTGTTTTTTGGTTTCCTCCTGGTATGTTTTTTAAGTGTAGTGGCTACATCACTTGTTCCATACTTTGTATTGAGGAATAATTCCATGCAGCAAAGTAATATTGACATGCAGGAGAAAACCAATGCTGTAATGCGGTATCTGGACTATGCGGTAAGCCAGACTCTTGTAGAAACACAGGATCTTCCCAAAGTTTTAGGAAATAAAATTTTTGAAATTGCAGATATTAATCAGCATGATATTGTTATTTATGACCTCAAAGGTAATTATCTGCTTTCCAATAAAGATGAAGCTTTAATAGATCAGAAAACAATTCCGATAGAGATTGTAAATAGAATTCTGGCAACCGACGCAAGAGTTGATATGGTAAGATATGACACGGCTAAAGATGCCAAGCTTACCTCTTCTTATCTTTTACTGAAGAACAATGAACTGGAACCGGTCGGGATTGTTTATATTCCTTTATATCATAATGAATCTGCCTATCTGGATGTTCTTCACCAGTATGTAAAATATATTCTTTTAGTAGATATTTTCCTTATTTTATTCAGCATCTGGATCAGCTGGGTGACCTCTAACAGCCTTGCAAAGACCATTACGAAATTCTCTGATATGATTACCCGTATTACATTGTTTGAAAATGAAATGCGTCCTATCAGATATTATAAAAATGATGAGCTTAATGCGTTGGCAAGAGCTTATAACAGAATGATTCTGCAGATTCAGGATCAGAAAGAAAGGCTCCGGTTTAAAGCATCTGAAGAAGCATGGAGAGAAATGGCAAAACAGGTAGCCCATGAGGTGAAGAACCCGTTAACACCCATGAAACTGACTATTCAGAATTTTGAAAGAAAATTTGACCCGGAAGATCCGAATATCAGAGAGAGGGTAAAGCAGATGAGTAAAACAATTGTAGATCAGATAGACCTGATTGCCACTGTGGCTTCAGCTTTCTCCGAATTTGCAAAACTTCCTGAAAAAAATAATGAAGTGATCAATCTGAATACAGAAGTGGAAGATATTCTCCGTGTATTCAATGATGACAGTATTTTTATGCATGCCAACAAGAGCAATATTATGATCAATATGGACAGGATTTACCTTTCCAGAATCATCACCAATCTTGTGACCAATGCAAAACAGGCTGAAAGTGATGAAAGAAAACTCATCATCAATGTAGATGTGGAACAGCATCAGAGAAGAGTGATTATTTCTGTTCAGGATAACGGAATCGGAATTCCTGAAAATATGTATGAGAGAATCTTTGAACCGAATTTTACTTCTAAAAACAGTGGAATGGGGCTTGGCTTATCTATGGTAAGAAAAATGATTGAAGATTATAAGGGGGAGATCTCTGTAAAATCTGAAGTAGGGAAGGGGTCCACATTTATTATTACACTGCCTACCAATTTATAGTGAAGCCTTTTACTTTTAAGCAGTTTCAGATTCAGCAGTCTAAAAACGTCTTTCGTGTGGGAACAGACGGTGTTCTGCTTGGTGCATTGGCTGACGTTGAAAATGCTTTCAAAATACTGGAAGTAGGTACCGGTACAGGATTGATTTCTCTTATGCTGGCACAAAGAAATCCGCAGGCGGTATTTTTAGGGCTGGATATTAATGAGGATGCTGCCAGGCTTACCCAACTCAATTTTGAAAATTCTCCTTTTGATGCAAGGTTAAAAAATAAGTTTCAGGATTTTAAAACTTTTGAAACGGAAGAGCGTTTTGACCGGATCGTTTCCAATCCTCCCTATTTTGAGGAATCTGGGTCTGAGAAGGATAAAATTGCACGGCAGACCGTGGAGTTAAACTTTATACAGTTAATAACCAAGGCATCACAGCTTTTGTCTGTAATCGGAATTTTTTCAGTCATTATTCCTGTTGAGGCAGGCGAAGTTTTTATTTCAGTGGGAAAAGAAAATGGTTTGTTTCTGAATCGTAGAATCAATATCAAAGGAATTGAAAACTCAAAGACTAAAAGACTGGTTCTGGAATTTTCTTCAAAAGAAAAAGAAA
Organism: Chryseobacterium culicis; assembly: GCF_900108365.1. Classification (GTDB taxonomy): domain Bacteria; phylum Bacteroidota; class Bacteroidia; order Flavobacteriales; family Weeksellaceae; genus Chryseobacterium; species Chryseobacterium culicis. The sequence continues at coordinate 96,579 of NZ_FNWQ01000001.1, forward strand.
TCAACGAGTCTGACTTTATTATAGAAAAAAGTCCGAGACAATACTCGGACCAATATCTTGAACTCACCAAAGAGTTTCATGTTTTTAAGTAAAGAAGTTAGTTAATTCCAACTTTTCTTCATCCCTATATTCTTATTCAAATAATTCTGAAGTATCCAATACAGAAACTTTTCCGTCTTCACATCTGATGGCTTCACCAGGGAAGTTTTGGATCATGTGGTAATCGTGTGTTGCCATTACTACTGCAGCACCGTTTTCAAGGGCAACCTGCTTTAACAGCGTCATAATTTCGTTGGAAGTTTCAGGGTCAAGGTTTCCTGTAGGCTCGTCTGCTAAAATAAGATCCGGGTGGTTAAGAAGAGCTCTTGCGATGGCAATACGCTGCTGCTCTCCCCCTGAAAGTTCGTGAGGCATTTTGTGCTTTTTACTTTTCATGTTCACACTTCCTAAAACCTCGTTGATACGGTCTTCCATTTTTACTTTATCATTCCATCCTGTAGCTTCAAGAACGAACTTTAAGTTTTTCTCAACGGTTCTGTCTGAAAGCAACTGGAAATCCTGGAATACAATTCCTAGTTTTCTCCTTAGGTTAGGAATATCAGACGGCTTTAGCTTTGCCAGGTCAAATCCTACAACAGCTCCGTGTCCTGATGCCAACGGAATATGTCCGTAGAGCGTTTTCAGAAGGGAACTTTTTCCGGAACCTGTTTTTCCGATAAGATAGCAGAATCTACCTTTTTTAATGTTAAGATTTACATCAGAAAGTACAGTAAAGTTTTTTTGCGCAATCTTTGCGTTTTGCAAACTTATAATGTTGTCTCCGGAGATATGTGTATGTGGCATAATTTAATTTTAAAGACTGTTTCTAACAAAAATATTTCAACTTTTAAAAATAGAAAAAAGATGTTGATCCAGCCTAAATTTTAGTAAATTTTAACAACAAAAAATGCCTGAAAAGGGACTTCTCAAGCATGATTTGTATATGATAATAAAAAGATTATCTCTTAGCGCGTGCAGCACTTACAGTTAAACTCTTTCTGCCTTTAGCTCTTCTCGCAGCCAAAACTCTTCTTCCATTTGGCGTAGACATTCTTTCTCTGAAACCGTGTTTGTTTCTTCTTTTTCTTTCTGATGGCTGGAATGTTCTTTTACTCATTACTATATGTTTAAATCGTAATTAATCTATTAATTTTCAGGTTGCAAAGATATATAAAATTTTATAAGTTGCAAACTTTAATTATCTTTTTTTAAAATTAAATGCAATGTTTTTTGGGCAGGTATTGGTAAACCCTGATGGAAAAACTGTTTTTTCCGGTGCAAAAATAATATTTAAATGATTTATATAAAAGCTCTATCTTTGAAAACTTTAATTTTAACGAAAAATAAACACCGGATGTTTACACCAGCAGAACTTTTAGATATTAATACATTACTAACCCAGGACAGCAAAATAGTGATCCTTACGCATTATAATCCGGATGGAGATGCTATCGGATCAAGTCTGGGATTGAAGCATTATCTGAAAGCAAAAGGAATTTTAGCCGAGGTTATAGTACCTAATGATTTTCCGAAATTTCTGAAATGGATGCCGGAGGCAAAAAAAGTTATTATTGCTGAATATAAAAGAAAGCTGGCTTCTGATATGATTGCAGGCGCAGATGTTATTTTCTGTCTGGATTTTAATTCTCCGTCAAGAATCGGTTTATTAGGAGACTGGCTGGTAAAGGCTCCTGGAAAGAAAATTCTTATTGACCACCACCAGCAGCCGGAACAATTTGATTTCGTGTATTCAGATACGGTGATCCCTGCAACTTCACAAATGGTCTATCATTTTATTGAAGCCATGAATGATGAAAAACTGGTTAATCAGGATATGGCAGAATGTCTTTATACCGGAATTATGACAGATACAGGTGGTTTCCGTTTTCGTTCTACCAGTGCCACTACGCACAGAATTATTGCAAATCTTATCGAACATGGGGCAGATCCTGCAATGATCACCTCCAATACATGGGATACTAATACGGTTTCCCGACTGCATCTGCTTGCTCTTGTCCTGGGAAGAATAGAAGTAGTGAATGACGGAACGGTAGCTATTTTGAGCCTTACCAGAAACGAACTCAAAGAATTTGGCTTCCAGAAAGGAGATACGGAAGGTTTTGTGAATTATGGTCTGAGCATTGCCGGAGTGACAATGTCTGCATTTTTCATGGAAGATCTGTATGAAGACTTCGTTAAAATTTCCTTCAGAAGCAAAGATGATGTGGATGTGAACCAATTCTCAAGAAAATACTTCAACGGTGGCGGGCATATTAATGCGGCCGGAGGAAAATCTCTAGACTCTTTAGCCGGAACAATTGCCAACTTTAAGGAGAAAGTAAAAGAAGAAGGTTTTTAAGAGCGAAAATAGCTTTTACGTTATACTTTTACGAAACCCTTTTTCTTCAAGTTCCTGACAGGTGTACTCATAGACCTGCTGAAACATTTCGTCTATGTATCTTTTGTTGAAAAGACTGTATTTCGTCATTTTGGGCGGATCTAAAAATATATTGCAGTATTTTGCTTTAGAATACACCGATTTTGCGATGGCTAAGTGAAGAATCCTGTCAAATTCTTTCATCAGACTCATTTTCTTCAGTTCATCATAACTGATTGAATTGACATGGGAGGCAATAAGGAAATTGCACTTGTCCATAATAGGTTCAATAGGAAGATTGTCCAGAACACCGCCATCTACATAGATTTTCTCGCCCATCCTCACCGGGGGAAGAATAAAAGGAACACTGGAAGAAGCCAGTAGCGGTCCGAAAAGTTCTCCCTCAGAGAAAAAATCTACAATACCATGAGTCATTTCTGTAGCGGCAACATAAACCGGAATTTCTAGAATACTGAAATTATCTTCCGGAAAATAATCCTTGAACAGTTTTAAAATAAAATTAGAGCTGAAAATTCCGTTTTTTGATAATTTTAAAGATGACCGGGAGAAAAAGGACGTATGTCTTACAATTTCCATCATCTCATCCGGGGTTTTACCAAAAGAATAAAACGCACCAATAATAGAACCAGCGCTGGTTCCTGAGATAATATGCGGTTTCAGGTGATATTCTTCCAGAGCTTTCAGTACAGCAATATGGGCAATCCCACGCATTCCTCCGCCTGAAAGTGTAAGTCCGATAACCGGTGATGCCGGTGATTTCTTTTTTTTGAATGAGAATAAAGCCATTGCAAAAATTATCCTCTACTAATATACAGGAATTTTTATTAAAAAAGCTTTAATCTAATAGAGTAAGACTTTACAAAACCAGTTTTTTAGGAAGATTGTGAAGAAGTTCCGTATTGATGATTTCAGCGCAAATAGCGGGTTTTTCCCAGTGGCCGTTGTGTCCGCAGTCCAGAATATAAGATTTGATATTGGTCCTTTCAGGAAGATGTCTGATCATCAAATCCGTTTTTACGGCATTATCATGTTTTCCGGCCAATACTAAGATTTTAGCTTCCAGATTGTTCAGGATATGCTTTTTGTCGGTTCTCTCTACCATTCCTTTTACACAGGCCAATGCACCAAGGTTATTGGTGGAAAGTGCGGTTTCAAGAGCGGTTTCTATTTTGCCTTCTAAGATATCTCTTTCATTTGGATTGAATAAATTGGGGATTCCTACTCTGGCATAATGGGAGAAAGAATCTTTTATAATCCTGTAGCTTTTGATTCGCTGCTGTTTTTTTTCTTCGTCATCCGGAAAGTACGTAGAGAAAAATAGAGTAAGGCTTTTTAAAGAGTCGGGATATTGTTCAGCAAAAGCAAGTGAAGTATATCCTCCCATCGAATGTCCCAGAAGATGTACTTTTTCTACATTCTCATGATCTAAGACTTTCTTTACCTCTTCTGCTATCATTTCCATGGTGTGAACTTCTGCGAGAATTTCAGATTGTCCGTGCCCCGGAAGATCAATTTTGAGCAGTGAAAAATCTTTGGAAAGATGAGATTCCATATCGCTCCAGATGGATAGATTTTCCATAAACCCGTGAAGGAGTACCAAAGTTTCTTTTCCGTTTCCTTTTCTTTCAAAGTTCAGCATGATTCCAAAATTATAGGGGGTTAAAAATAATGCAGGCACTTACATCCTGCAAATCCGTTTCTCCTTTCAAATGTAAACAAAAAAGAGCATTGTTTAAATGCTCTTTGACTTTTATTGCGTTAATTCCTTGTAAACCTTTGTTTCCCAGGGCTTGATATCAGTTACGCCATATCTTTCCTTTTTAGAGATGGCAAGGTTATCAAGCATATCTACAAAATTTTTGTAATTGGCATCATCCGTTGGTTTTACAATAACGGTGAATTTTTCCCGATCCGGAGCTTTTTGATAAGCCTCAGCAATGATCTTTGAAATTTTTATCCCACTAAAATCCGTTTCTTTAAGATTCGTGGTATTTAAATCTTTTGCATTGCTCTGATGATAGAATACACGGTTGGCTTTTCCTAAAATAAATGTAATCTGGTTTTGCTCTCCGATTACAGGATTATCTATCGGATGAGGATTGGGATCTTTTGCCGGTAGTCCAAGATCCATTACATTAGGCTTTGTGAAATTAGTGGTAAACATAAAGAATGTAATGAGTAAGAAACCCAGATCCACCATAGGAGTCATATCTACCCGGATCATTTTTTTCTTTTGTTTGCTGCCCTGTTTCTCTTGTGCAATTACTTCTGCCATGATTAAAAATTTTTAAATGTTAAACGGTATTTGTTGAAAAATTCTTACAAAACACATGCCTTGTTTGTGGTATAATCAATAGATTCATGAATCTATTGATGGTTTTTGTAATGAATTTTAAATATTCCGCTCTTTTCCCACTTTCTTTTTGAAAATTGATCATTATTAAATCAAGGCCTACATTTTTAGTAATATTTTTCTTTCACTATTAACAAAAAAACTCACACGGTACCGTGTGAGTTTTTAAATGATATGTAAATAAATTATTTATTCTTCTTGTAGAAGTTGACGCCACATTCCAGGAATTTCTTGAAATCCTCTTTTGGCATATATCCTGAAACCGGAGTATTGATTACTTTTCCATCCGGAGTAATTAAAACATAATGCGGTTGAGAGTTATTGTTAAAGTTAACCTGTTGGAATAAACTCCATCTGTCGCCAATTGTTTTTACCTTTTTGATCTGTCCGTCACCAAGGTCGATTTTTGTTTTTTGATCTTCAGGAAGCTCTTCTTTGTCATCTACATACAAAGATGCTAATACAACATCATTCTGAAGTATTGGCAAGATGTCCGGTTCGCTCCACACAAACTCTTCCATTTTTCTACAGTTTTCACAACCATATCCTGTAAAGTCGATAAGGATTGGCTTGTCTTCTTTTTTAGCCAGTTCTATTGCTTTGAAGAAGTCGTGTTCAGGATGCATTCCTAAAATTCCATCATTCTCATCATGGAAATAACTTACATTCAATGGAGGTAAGATACCGCTTAATAACTGAAGTTTCGGACGATCGGACGGGATCAGACCCTGAACCAGGTAAATCACAAAACCGATTCCCAATGCACCCAATATTTTTCTTGTGATAGAGATTTTAGGTTTTTTATCATCGTGCGGGAATCTGATGAATCCTAGTAAGTATAATGCTAATCCTAAAGCAATAATGATCCAGATGGCGATGAAAAGTTCTCTTTTCAGGAAGAATGTCTTGGATACCAGATCTGCTTTGGATAAGAATTTTAATGCCAATGCCAGTTCCACGAAACCTAAAACCACCTTTACCGTATTCATCCATCCTCCGGATTTTGGAAGGCTTTGTAATGCCTGCGGGAATAATGCCAGCAATCCGAAAATAATAGCCCATGCCAGCCCGAATCCTGCCAAGGCAAATGTCAGCAGCATAGGAACATTAGATGAACCTGTTACGGCACTTCCCAGTAAACTTCCCAAAATAGGTCCTGTACAGGAGAAAGAAACAATCACCAATGTCAATGCCATGAAGAAAATTCCGATAATTCCTCCCGCTTCTTCAGCTTTGGAAGATTTGTTGGCGATAGAGCTTGGCAGCGTAATATCATAATATCCGAAGAAACTTCCGGCAAAGAAGATAAATATAATAAAGAAGGCAATATTAAGCCATACACTGGTGGAAATTTCGTTGAATATATTCCCTGCAATTCCGTCAATAATATGGAAAGGAATACTTAGTAAAACGAAAATAAGAAGGATGAAAAAACCATAGATCAAAGCGTCTCTTTTTCCTTTTGCTTTGTTTTTGCTTCCTTTGGTGAAGAAAGAAACCGTTAGTGGAATCATTGGGAAAACGCAAGGGGTAAGCAATGCAATTAATCCTCCGATAAACCCTAAGAACAGATAGGTCCAGTAGTTTTCATCCACTTTAGCAGATGCTGTACCGCAATCTGTCAGCGGCTTTTTGAAATCAATTGTTTCAATTTTAAGCTGCTTGGGATCCAATTTTGAAGTTTCCGTAACTTTAGCTTCTGTTTTCTCCGGATTTTCGGTAACTGTTTCAGTAATTTTTACAGAGTCTTTTACAGGAGCAGCTGTTTCCTCAGAAGCCGTCTCTTCCGTTGCCCCTTTCGGAGTCACTTTCTGGTTGAATTCTAATGTATTGGGAGCCAGACAAACTCTGTCATCACACGTCTGATACGTAATCTCAGAAGTAACATCCGCAGGTTTTGCCGGATCTTTTAATTTAAATTTTTGCTTAAATCCAGCAGAATTGGAGTAGAATACAATGGTTCCTCCAAATGCTTCAGAAAATTCTTCATGCTTTTTACCCACTTCGGTAAATTTCCCTACCAGCTCAATATTCTTTCCTGTCACTTTATACTCCGTCGGAATTCCGGTGTCTTCCGGTAAATCTTTTGAGTAAATGTGCCATCCGCTCTCCATGGTGGCATTCAATACCGCTTCGTATTGATTGTTTCCAAGATCATTGATGGTAAATTTAAACTTTACAGGATTTTTTATCTGCGCATTAATTCCTGTTGCTAACAATAGCAGAATTAATACAAACCAATTTCTAAATTTCATTGTTCCTTTCATTAAATTTTGAGACTCCATTTTGTCTTCTCTTCTTTGTGTATCTTCTATCCTGCCCGAGGAATCATTGCTGTCAGACAGTATCCGGATTTTTGCCTCGCTAAAATAGATAATTTTTCGTCCCTAAAAAACTTAGAAACTTTCTTTTTTTAAGCCTTATGTTTAAAATATTCCGTCTTTTGCCTTAGCAGCAGGAGAAGCGTAACCTATTCCGTCTTTAAAAATGATTATTGATTTTGTCAATTTTGTTGACTTACATTCTTAACGGTACGGATGTCTGCATCCAAATCAATTCAGATTTTTTATAATATCTTCTACAGAAGCTCTATTTTTATAATCGGTATCAAAATGTCTCCATGTAATCTCTTTATTCTCATTAAGGATGAAAGTGGCAGATACCGGCAGTCTTCCCGAATGGTCTGATCTGCTGTCAGCAAAATCGTCTTTTAATTTTGAGTTATAAAAATTAAGAGTTTCACTGTCAGGCGTATACAGGACATCGAATGCCTCGGCAATTTTATATCCCTCATCGTACAAAACGGTATAAGCTGTCTTTGTTTTGCTAATCGTCTTTTCTATAAATTCCGGTTTTTCTGGAGAAATAATAACGAGCCGTGCATTTTTAGATTGCAGTTCCGGTGACAGATCCTGTAAGGTTTGAATGTATTTGTTACAATATGGGCACCATTGACCACGAATAAAAACTATAACAAGTTTTTTGTTTTCCTTTGATGAAGAAAATGTGTTGCCCAAGTGATTTTTCGCTGTGAAATTATCAATTTTATCACCTATCATTCTTCCTTTTACCTGATCTAAGGTTTTACCGGATTGAGACGTTTTTTTCTTCAGTACAGATGCTCCTACTCCTAAAAACTGTTCAGGATTATAATATCCGAAATCATACTGAACAAGTTTCCCTTTTGGATCCAGAAAAAGGAAAGAAGGGTAGTTGACCACTTTAAATTCTTTGGCCAGGCTAAGTCCTTCTTTTTCTGCATCTATGGCAAGATTTACAAAATTTTTGTTGAACATTTCTCCAATCCCAGGATCGGTAAACGTGTTTTTTGCCATGAGCTTACAAGGCCCGCACCAGGTGGTGTACAGATCAATGAAGATCAGTTTGTTTTCTTTTGCTGCGATTTTTTTCGCGGCTTCCAGATCAATTTTTTGAAAATTGATCCCCTTGCTTTGCGCATTCATTGAAATTCCTATTCCTATAAGAAAACTCAATATCATTTTTTTGAACATATATTTCTTTTCTTATAATGTTCCCTGATTAAGAAAAAAATCACCCGTAAAGCTGACTGTTTTATGTATGTAATTGATTATCAAGTAGAAAAAATACTGTTGTTTTTAATTTTTTTGATTTGTTCAACACATTTATACTTTTGATTCTGCGCATTATGCCTGCTGGAATACTGATATTTGTCCTGAATTTCTTCTATACTTTTATTTTCAATGAAAATATCATGGATCAGATTCTGGCAATGTGAAGAAATAGATTTAATATAACCCAGCAGCTTTTCCCAGTAATATCTTTCGTTCTCAATAGCAGCACTTATTTCCTGCTGATGTTCTATAAAATAGTCCTCAGGAGATTCTATATAAAAATGCTTATGCTTTAATTTTTTAAACCACAGGTTTTTAACAATTCCAATAATATAATTTCCGAGACAGGTCTGAACTTTAAATTCATCAGCATTCAGCTTTTGATAAAGAATGAGCAGCGCATCCTGAAAAACATCTTCTGCATCTTCCAGATTGCCTTTATTCTTGAGAATAAATTTTTGAGTATAACCGAAATACTGTTGGTATAAAATCCCAAAAGCTATATTGCTGTCTTTCTTAAAATCATCAACAGCTAACGAGTTAGTTGTTTTTCTGTCCACTTTACAGTTATCTTTTTTTGAGTCGTATTGTCTGCCTGATATCTGCGGTCCTGTCTAAGAGGAATAACTCCCAGAACATGGTTTTCGGAATCACAGAGTAACCAGGTCTTTTCCCTGATCAGAGCAGGTAATTTTTCATCTCTGAAAAATTTTGAAACCTTTTTCTTTCCCGAAAAACCCGCTGGATAAAATTCGTCTCCCTGATTCAGCTTTCTTAACCGTAAGGGGAACTGAAGTTTCTCCGCGTCGAAATCCCATTCAAATTCTTTATTGATTCCGCCAATATCCTGTAGATGATCTACGAGGTTGATGGTGCTTTGGTTTTCTGAAAGATCAAAATTACCTGTTAGCACTATTTCATCTCTGGTTTCCTCTACCTCTTTTTTATCAATGAAAATCAGTTCATCACGATGAACAATCAACTGATATTCTTTTGAGAAAAATGAACTGTTGTTTTCAGCCCTGAAAATTTTGGGAATTTCTTCTTCCTGATTGAATCCGTATTTTTTTAAAATTTCAAATTTTACAAAATCGCTTTCCTGATCAAGCTTTTTCTTTGATAAAATTTTATGGTCTTTGTTAAATACTGTAAGATAATTTTCTATTTCTTGAATCTGTTTCTGAACAAAATCCTTAGTTTGATTCAGCAGTAAAGAACTTTTTCTGAAGTTTTCCAGAAAATGATCATTGGTTTCCATTAAGATCGGAACTACCTCATTTCTGATCTTATTCCTCAGATAGTCATTCTTTTGGTTAGAAAGGTCTTCCCGGAATTCAATATTATTCTGCTCTGCAAATGCGTAAATTTCTTTTTTTGAAAAATGCAAAAGGGGACGGAGAATCTGATGATTATTCGCCGGAATTCCGCTGAGTCCGTTGATACCTGCTGCCTTGGAAAGATTAATGATAAAAGTTTCCAGCTGATCATTCAGGTGATGGGCTGTAACCAGAAATTCGAGATTTTCTTTTTCCTGAATTTCTTTAAAAAAAGCATAACGGAGCTCCCTCGCCCATAGCTGGATAGAATTTTCGGGTTTACGGTCTTTTTCAGAAACTGTATACAAATGAAATTTTATATGATTTTTCTCACAAAAGTCCTGCACGGTTTTCTGATCCAGATCCGAATCATTTCCCCGGAGTTTATAATTGATATGGGCAATCTGAAACCGGAATTTAGAATGCTGAATTTCATGCATAAAATCCCTGAACAAAGAGGCTAAGACCATAGAATCTGCCCCTCCGCTTACTGCCAGAAGATAGGTGCGGTTTTCCGGCTCGTTTACGAGATTTTTCAGTTGATGGGTAAAGGTTAATTTTTTCAACATATATGTTGAGAATTTCTTTTATGCAAAGATAACCGATATAATTCAATTGAATTTCCCTAACTTTGAGTAGTCTAAAAATGATTATTTATGAAGATTTTAAAAATTTTAGCAGTTTCTGCAATGGCGCTGGGAATGACATCTTGTGTCAGCAAAAAGCAGTATGATGCTTTGAGCACAAACTATAAGCAGTGTATTGAAAATATTGGAGAAAGACAAAGAGAAATTCAGGATTTGAAATCTCAGAACTCTGCATTAACAGGGGAAAACAACTTGTTGAAGAGCCAGCATGATGCTTTGAAATCATCCCTTGATGCATGTCTTTCCAACACAGGAAAAAGTTCTGCTAACATTGATAAACTGGTAGGTGAAATCAATGCTTCCAATTCTTATATCAAACAGCTGATCTCCAGCAATGCTAAGAATGACAGCTTGAACCTTGCATTATCTAATAAACTGAAGAGATCTCTGGATAATGTATCGGATGAAGATGTACAGGTGAAAGTATTGAAAGGAGTGGTAATGATCTCTCTTTCAGATAAAATGCTTTATAAAACAGGAGATTACAACATTCTGCCTGCTGCTCAGGAAGTGTTAGGCAAAGTAGCGAAAGTAATCAACGATTACGATAAATATTCTGTACTGATTGAAGGGAATACAGATAATGCTCCGTTGAATTCTCCAAATCTGCCGAGAGATAACTGGGATCTTTCTGCATTAAGAGGTACTTCTGTAGCTAAGGTTCTTCAGACGCAGTTTGGAGTGGATCCGGCAAGAATTACAGCTGGAGGACGTTCTGAATACAACCCTAAAGCGACCAACATGAGCGTTTCTGGAAGAGCTGAAAACAGAAGAACGGAAATCATCATTATGCCTAAACTGGATGAGTTTATGAAACTTATGGATATTGCCCCTAAGAAATAATCTCTGAAAACATATTCAAAAAAATCCCGAAGCCATTCGGGATTTTTTTTATACACCCATCTGATCTGGAATATAGACGCCCTGTTTTTTCTTTGAACTGACTTCTGTTTTTTTAGCAGGCTGTTCAAAATAGAAATTGGTGATATTCCATACAATCATAATGGCCGAGAAATAGTAGAGATTAAGTACCAGTGCAATTCCTATATGCATGGAAACGGTTAGGAAAAGCCATGTTTTTTGTGTGGGCTTATACCAGATGAAAAACGGATAGCACATTTCAATAATAATAGTACTCCACCCGATGAAACTTAACAGATAAGAATGCTCTGCCAGCCAGCTGAAATCAATATTCAGATCTCTGTTGGAGTAGGGAAGGTGGATTGCTTTCCAGATAGCTTCCCCGTTCCACCAGTTGAAGCCTAATGCTTTATCCAGTCCCGAAAAGAAATACGCCATGGAAATATGAATCTGAAATAATCGTTTAACAGGAGTAATATTGTTTTGGATGGGTTTTCTGCGGAAAATAAGATTTCTCAGTGAAAAATGCTGGTCAGCAGGAAAAAGTATAAGATAAAATAAAGACATGCTTGTGAAAAAATCTGCACCGTAAGCAAAGAAAGAACTTCCCTTCAGCAGTGAGATCTGCAGGATAAGCAGAAAAACAGCGGCAAATCTGGAATAAAATCCCGTGATGATACCAATACACAACGTGATGAATGATACTTTGGTTATGATAATCGTGGTGCTTTCCTCCATACCAAAGCTTTGTAAAAAGCCGACTATTTTTGAAAAGGTTATCAGCCAGTCAGGAGTGAAAACACTCATAATATCCTGTGGAATAATACTGCTGCTGGAAAATAATTTGTCAAAATCCGGTAACACTGCCGTAAACTGTAAAAAGATCACAATTCCTATAGCAACCCGGAAGAAGCTTAAAAATTCTGTTTGACCGTCTTGCCTGAAAAAGAATTTTTCAATTGTTCCGTAGAGTATATTCAGTTTTTTCATCGCCTTGTTATTTAAATTCATCAATAAGTATAAGATTTTCATTCGTTTTTCCCCGTCTGAAATTGGCAATCGCAGGAAAATCGTACAGATAAAGTTTTGTGGTAACGCTGCAGGCTTTAGGATTTTCTTTCATAATATGGGCGGCAATCTGTCTGATGATGATATCCAGATACTGGTAATATTTTTTATCGTAGTTATTTTTGTCAGAAATTTTATCGAGAAACATATTAAAGACAGTGGTATACCTAACCCTGCTTTCTTTATTGATAAAGTATGGCAGGTTTTTCTGTTCCAGAATCTTTCCATTTTTATCTTTTAATTCAAAGCTCATGACGAAGTCGCTGGCAACATTGGGTGCGTAGAAGCCATATCCTGTATCAAAACCAGTATATGAAGTAAATATATTGACGGGTTTTGACTGGGCAATATGTTCTGAAATAGTATACAGCAGTGGCTTTTTATAGTCTTTGTTTTCATAATAAAAACCATAATAGCCATCAAATGTTCCTTTCAGACCGATGGTGAATACCAACAGCAGGATCATAAAAATTCCGGATAACTGAAGCTTTCTTTTCATGGCAAAAAAGGTAAAAAAAGGCTGTCTCTGGACTAAAAACAGCCTTTTGAGGTTATTTGTAATTCATCAATACACTGTTCAGCTTTACATTGATTCTGGGATCAATGGCTGTATTGACTTTGTACGATTTAATGATCACATTGGTAAGGTTTTTTCTACCCATTGTTGGCGGGCAGATGGTGTATTCTTCAGCACCTCTTACCGTTAGTTTATTTAGTGATGCAATGTCCTTCTGGCTCAATAATGCGGCATTAGTAGCAACCTGATTGTTTTGAATAGCGTAATAATCTGTTCCCAATTCTTTAGCTCCGTACTTTTTCAGTATTTCATCAACTTTTAATCTCAGATCACCATATTTTTTCCAGTCTATATTCGCTTTCATAAGACATCCCCGGATTACGTATTGTCTGTTGATTTTATAGAGGATAAAATTCGTTCCCAAACTGCTCTGGTGAAGTTTCTGAAGGCTCAATAAACGCTTCATGTCTTCGTCAGAAATTTTTTTCACATCTTTCAGGATGTAATATGATCTACAATATAGTTGCCTTTTTCTTTATAAAAAGACATTTCCTGAGGTTTGAGCTGGGAAAATATAAGAACAAGTCCCGCTATAGCTCCAATTAATAATAAAGTCTGTGTTTTCATGTGCTTGTTTTTGAAATATCCCTACTCTGTTTTAGGATTTTCGGGTTCCTCCTGTTTGAATGTTTCATGGTTGAAAAACTTACATCAAAGGTAGAAGCAGGCAGGCAGTGGGAGGCAGGTGTTTTTCCTGTTTTTTTTGAGGATTTTGACTTTGAAAATAAAGTCTTTGAGAAAATTTCTTGGGAAATAATAGGTATTTATGAATATTTCAAGCGTTTGAACTTGCCGCGATCATGAATTTTATAAAAAAAGCTGTAGAATAAATTCAGAAATATTCTGTAGAGTGGATATAGTGAAAATGATGATTTCTGAACTGAAGGATGAGGTTTTAAAGCAAAAATAAATCCCGAAGGTGGCCGGGATTTATTTTTTTAATCAAATTAATTCTTCCTTTTTCAGGCGCGAAAAAATTCGTTGCAAAAATGAAGTGGATATTTCTTTCTTAGTTTTTGCTGCAGAAGCATCAGCTCTACCTCCCGGTATGACTGTTTTGCGATTCTCATGGTTAGTTTGTGTCTCTCCTGCAATCATCTTGTTTCTATTAGTGTTTTTACCCCTTATTCTTATTGCAAACATAAAACTAATACCACAAAAATAACACCCGTATTTTCACGGTATTTTATATGGGGTTTTCACTGAAATAAAAACGATTTTGTATTTTTAAAACAAATTAAGTTATTATAATGATTTGATTAATAAAAGAATACGTATATTTAAATCTCCATTATAGGAAATAAAAAAGAGGTGTCCGAAAATCTAAAGAGTAGGAAATGAATACTAAATTAAAATTATTATGAAAAATTCAAAAAAACTTTCAAGAGAAGCAATGAAAACCGTACAAGGTGCTATCAATGGGTGTAATCCACAGATATTTTGTACGAGCCTGCAAACAAAGTGCTGCCCAGGATGGGTTTGTGCTGGTATAAGACAATATTGTATAGCCGTATAATAATTTTTTCAGAGCCATTACACCATATGGAAGAGAGATTAATTTCTCTCTTTTTTTTATCCTATTCCTGTATTGAAAAGCTATCGGTAAAATCCTTAAATTTGTTTAAATTAAAATTATATGAGTTTTTTTGAAGAAAAGAATCCTGAAATGGACAGATATTTGGAAGCACATGCTTCTTCGGAATCCGAAATTCTGAAAAAACTGAGAAGAGAAACCTACCAGAAGACCACACAGCCTCATATGATTTCCGGATACCAGCAGGGAAGACTGTTAACGATAATTTCCCAGATGCTGCAACCCAAAAGTATTCTTGAAATAGGAACATTTACCGGTTATGCAACATTATGTCTTGCATCAGGATTGACCAGAGACGGAAAAATCACCACTCTCGATGTAAATGAAGATCTTGCCTATCTGCCGAAAAAATATTTTGAAGCAAGTGAATACGCTTCCCAGATTGATTTTAAACTTCAGGATGCTAAAGAATATTTAAAAGAAACTGATGAATTTTTTGATCTGATCTTTGTAGATGCAGATAAAGAAAATTACGCAGAATATTTCAGACTGATTAAGCCCCATACAAAATCCGGAACCGTAATCCTGTTTGATAATGTGCTGTGGTACGGAAAAGTATTGGAAGAAAATCCCAAACTGAAATCTACCCAGTCTATCCAGGAACTAAATGATTTAGCAGCAAAAGATGAAGATTTTGAAAATCTTATTTTACCTTTGCGTGACGGAGTCAACTTTCTTCGAAGAAAGTAATTACGATATCCAAAGATGACAACATTTAAAGAGGGTACAGACCGTACGTTTTTTTAAATTATTCAATCTTTAAATTGAGAGTTAATGAATAAAGGAATTTGTATTGTTACAGTAGCGCCGGTTCGTGCAGAGAATTCTGACAGAGCTGAAATTGTTACGGAAATATTGTTTGGAGAAAGTGCAGATATTTTGGAAGTAGATAAAAACTGGACCAAAATAAAAATGCATTATGATGGCTATGAGGGATGGATGGATACCAAACAGCTGAAACCGGTAACAGAAGAAGAACTTGCCAAAAGGAAAGTTACTGTTGTTACTGAAGATTTCTCTTCCGTATTAATGAATGACGGAAAAACTTTACTTTCCATGGGTTCAGAAGTGGAGTTTCCGGTGGTAGCATCAAGAAGAAGCCATGATGTGCGGGAAAGCATCGCGCTTACGGCAAAAGAATTCCTTAACGTACCTTATCTGTGGGGCGGCAAAAGCTTTTTTGCAGTAGACTGTTCAGGCTTTACCCAATTGGTTTATAAAATCCACAATATTAAAATTCCGAGAGATGCATCACAGCAGGCTGAGGTAGGAGAGGCACTCACTTTTGTAGAAGAAACACAGCCAGGAGATCTTGCTTTCTTTGAAAATGCCGAAGGAAAAATTATCCACGTAGGAATTATGCTGGACAATCAAAAGATCATTCATGCTTCAGGAAAAGTAAGAATAGATACGCTGGATTCCACTGGAATTTTCAATAAAGAAATGAATAAGCATACTCATAAACTGAGAGTACTGAAAAGCGTAATTTAATCCCCACCAAATCTTATCTGAAATGGAAAATATTCTCTTTACAATTTTTGATATTTTTAATTTTGGATGGGTTGCTTTTCTATGGTGGTTTACCTTAAAAAACTATAGCACTTTGCCAGAGAGAATTCCTGTGCATTTTGATATGGAAGGAAAGGCTGATGGATTTGGTGGAAGAGTGTATGCCTTTCTGATGCCTGTATTAGCTTTGGGATTATATGCTCTATTCGTTTATGGAGTGAGGCATCCTGAAGATACTAATTTCCCCGTAGAAATTACAGAACAGAATATGAATGCTCAGTTTTTGATTATGAAAATCGGATTGAGAATTCTTTTTGTGGTACTGGCAGTCATTTTTATGAATATTCAGGATTATATGTTCAGATGTGCGGTAGATGAGAAAGCCAAACCAAAAATTTCATTTGCGGCTATATTTTTATCTGTTGTATTATTTACTCCTGCATTAGTTTTTATAGCCCATTTGTTTAAATGATACATTCTAAAAATAATTCAGAACATTATATCTGGGGAAACCAATGTGACAGCTGGATCCTTAAAAATACGCCAGGCTTATCCATAAAACAGGAGAAGATGCCTGCGGGAACTTCAGAAAAACTTCACTATCATAAAGTTGCAGAACAGTTTTTTTATATGCTGAAAGGAGAAGCGGTTTTCCGCATCAATGAAGAGAAATTTTGTGTACGTCAGGGAGAATCTATTTCTATTGAACCCGGAGCAAAGCACTTTATCTCCAATGAATCTGCTGAAGAAATCGAATTTTTAGTCATATCAAATCCTTCTACGGATCATGACAAAATTGAAATTAAAGAATAAACAAAATGGCCTTTATCTACAATATATTGATCAGTCTCCTTACTTTCGGAATGAAGGTTTTCACATTGTTTAATGATAAAACTAAAAAAGGCGTTGAAGGAAGGAGGCAGTCCTTGGATAAAGTAAAATCAGCGTTTTCAAAAACGGATAAAGTGATCTGGATGCACGCTGCCAGT
Source organism: Chryseobacterium culicis (assembly GCF_900108365.1). Lineage (GTDB taxonomy): Bacteria > Bacteroidota > Bacteroidia > Flavobacteriales > Weeksellaceae > Chryseobacterium > Chryseobacterium culicis. Next base: position 113,523 of record NZ_FNWQ01000001.1, read on the forward strand.
CTTGGTGAATATGAGCAGGGGCTGCCTGTTTTGGAAAAACTTAAAGATAATTTTCCTCAGCACAAAATACTGGTGACTTTCTTTTCGCCATCAGGTTATGAAAACGTTATTAAAAAGAGCAATATTGCAGACGTGATCTGTTATCTGCCTTTTGATAAAAAAAACACAGTAAAAGAATTTATATCTCAATTTAATGCTGAACTATTTTTTACGGTTAAATATGATTACTGGTACAATCTTCTTGCAGAATTAAAAAATCGGGGAACAAAAATCTATGTAATCTCTGCATTGTTCTATGAAAGACAATCCTTCTTTACTTCCTATGGTAAATGGTTTGTCAGACAGCTTCAGAAAGATGTAGACTGGTTTTTTCATCAGACCCAGTTCTCATTGGCTCTGGCAAAAAGTGTTGGATTGATGAGGTCTTCGGTGACGGGAGATACAAGATTTGACAGAGTGAAACAACTTCGCGGAAGGGACAATCACGTAGATTTTATTGCAGATTTTATCGGAGAAAATAAAGCGGTAATTTTCGGAAGCTCATGGCAGGCAGAAGAGAAAATGGCAGAAGTAATCTCCCGTAAAAACAATACAGCAAAGCTCATTATAGCGCCTCATGATCTGAAAAGGGTGGAGCATTTGAAAAACCTGTTTCCGGACGCAGTATTATACAGTGAAGTACAAAATACCCAATCTTTGGTTTCCCATTCTCAGATTCTGATCATAGACAGTATTGGGTTATTATCAAAACTCTATTCATACGCGGATGTTGCGGTTGTAGGAGGAGGGTTTCATGATGCGGGTCTCCATAATATTCTGGAAGCAGCTACTTTTGGTGTTCCTGTCATCTTTGGAAATCATTACAGAAAGAATCCGGAAGCTGATGATCTGGTCTCTGCAAATGGAGGAAAATCTTTCCCTGACGAATATACAGCCTCAGAATTCGTATTATTTCTTTTGAATGAAGAGAATAGAGAGGAACTTGCAGAAATGTCTCAGAACGCCGGAAAATTCGTGGATGAAAAACCTGATTCCACTAAAATGATTCTTCAGAAAATTTTATCTTAGGAAACCCTGGCTTTTAATCTCTTTCATGATCTGGTCAATGTTTTCAGGAATTCTTTCACATTCCAGCCAATTGAAGTCAAGACCATTGTTAATACAAAGTTTCTGAAGATAGTGATTTTCTAAAAGTTTATTCTGAGTATCACGAAGATATTCATCAATTTCCATCCAGTAATCTTCGTCCAGTTTTTTAATCAGGACCAATGACTTAAAGACTTTATTGATGATATAGATATAAAGCTTGTAAACATTGTCAAATCTTTGTCTGCCGAGATCACTGTTGTTTTCCAATATCTTGTTGACAAGAAGAAGATTCAGTGAAACCTCCCCGAATTTGTCAGTAGTGATTTTTACATGTTCAGTAATTTCAGCACTTATTTTTCTTACGGTAGACAGGAAATATTTGGCATTTCCCACATATTTCGAAGCCAGGAGAACCTGTTCCTCCACGTGTTCTTCCATGGAATTTCTTTTGTCATCCGTGGTTTCCGGATCAATCAGTTCAAAGTAAAGCTTTTTAGACAATAGCTTATCCTTTCTCAGAAGTCTGAAAATAAGTTTGTCTTTATCGGCACCTGAAAAAGCACTCAGAGCAGCTTTAAACTCTTTAGAATATTCCATTAATTAAATATTTTCGAATATTTCATGAATCCGTTTAACGCCCAGTTAGCCGTATAATACAATGATTTTACTGTAGAGAAGCCCATGAAATCTTTATACACAAGATACTGATCTTTGATGATATTTTTCTTATTTCTTGAAACACTGTTTTCACGCATTCTGTATTTGGCCATCGTCTTTTTTACAGGATAGCCTTTGGGAATGACTTTCAATAAATTCAGCCACATGACATGATCTTCACGTTTGCTTTTTACCGGAAAGAAAAATTTTCCGACTCTTCTGGTGTCGTAAATAGTGGAAACCGGAGCCAGCCTGCAGGTTTTAAGTAAATTAGAGAAGGTCACAATTTTATCAGCTTCAAAATCCTTTAAAATGGGTTTCATGGTATATTCATCACACCTTGAGTAATTGCAATAGGCCAGTTCTGCATTGTTTTCCTGAAGAAAAGTAATCATGGTTTCCAGATATTCAGGATACCACAAATCATCGGAATCGAGAAATGCAATATATCTTCCGTCAGCCCTTTCAAGACTTTTATTTCTGGCATTTCCTGCGCCGCCATTTTGCTCCAGAACCTGTAATTTTATTCTTGGATCGTTATATTTTTTTAAAATTTCAATGGTGTTGTCTTTCGATAAATCATCAGTGATCAGCCATTCCCAGTTTTCATAGGATTGGTTCAGGACAGACTGGATGGTTTCCTCAATAAATTCAGCCGAATTGTAGCAAGGCGTAATGATGGAGACAAGATCTTTCATTTATGTTTTTCTAAACTGCAAAATTATAAAAATCTTTTTTCATAAAAATGCCAGGAACTTACCCCTACGGCAATTACCACCAACATACATACCAAAGCCATTAGAAACGGATTGTAATCCTCAAACAATCCTAAAGTCTGGAAAGTTCTGATGATAGGGAAGTGGAAAATATAAATTCCGTAAGTGAAATCACCATATTTTCCGAAGTTATTTAAGAATGTAAATGAATAGGCAATATACATAACAATAACACCGATCATCATAGGGGAGAAAAGCTGGATGTTTAAAAATAAATCAATCCAAACTGTAGCCAATGCAATGATGAAAATGATGTTTTTATGCTGGATGAATTTGTCAAAATTAAAGTAAATCAGCATTCCGGGGATGAAATAAGATAGTGTTCCGGGAAGCTGTTTGGCGACTGAAATTTTATTTAAAGATTCAAAATAATTCAGATAAATAAGGGAAAGGAAATATAAAATAATCAAACTTACATTTCTGTATTTATTATTCTTTCCGAAAAGCAGAAACAGCAAAGGAACAGAGAAATAGTAGCACATTTCTATTTTCAGCGTCCATAAGGCACCATTCACTGCCTGATTGCCAAAAACTCCGGGAAGCCAGGGGGCTTTAAAATTTAAAAATAACGAATTCCAGAAAAGGTATTTGTAAACCTGCGTATTACTGAAATATTCGGTAAAAGAATAGGTGCTTACCAGACTTAATAAAGTTGCACATAAAAAAATAACCAATAAGTAAGCGGGAACAATTCTTTTGATTCTCTTTTTTATATAACTTTTAAGGCTTGATGACCTGTCATAGCTTCTCGCAATAAGAAATCCGCTCACTGCAAAGAAACCGAAAACGGCAATTTCGATGGGGCTGTGCTCAAGAATCTTGAGATCAGGAGAAGCGCTGAGGGTGCCAAGATGTCCAAGAAAGACAATAAAGGCGAGGAGAACACGTATAAAGTCAAAATTGTTTTTCGTTATATCCTGCATTTGTATTTTGTTTGCTGCAAAAATAACCATTTTAATAAAATGATCGGTGCTCGTTCATTCATTATTTGTTAAATATAGGGAAAATGATGTTCGGCAGTTTTAAAATATATACAAATAAAGGCCAATGAAATAATTTTTCATAAAAAATAGTAATATAAATCAAAAAAATTATAATTTTAGCGCTTGAAAAAATTGATCTATGAAGAAATTAGCATTACTATTTGCAGGTTTGTCATTGTTTGCGGCTACAGGATGTAGTGATAATAATGATACTGTTTTGGAAGCTCCTCTGGTTGGGACCTGGCAACCATTAAAAGAAGTGGTTACTACAGTGGAAACTGGTGAAGATCCGGTTTCTAACACGATTACTTATACAGACTGCCAGAAGCAGACCAGATGGTGGTTCAGTGTAGACTCCAAAGGGGGAAAAACAAACTGGGGCGATACTGCTACACCTGGGCAGTGTGCTATTCTTTCTGATATAAAATTTAATTATACCTATGATAAGGAGGGTAAATCCGTTCAGATGAAGATTCAGGGAGTAGTGGAACCGCAGAATGCGAAGATTATTACGCTGGATAACACAACACTCAATCTTGCAGTAAGGGAAGAGACTCAGGATCCTACTGTATTCCAGACAAGAACTTATACTTTCAAAAGAGTTCCGCAATAATACTATACTTCAGGATATAAAAAACAGATCTCATCCCCGGATGGGATTTTTTTGTTGAGAAGAGAATGGCAATTCACCTTAAATTAAAATTTCTATTTACTTTAAAATCATTAATTTTGTGAATCTTGTCAAAAAGAAAAATAATTCAGTCTAACATATAACATATATATAACGTGTTTTACGATCATCAGCAGATAGAAAAAAAGTGGCAGAAATACTGGGAGGAAAATCAAACCTATAAGACCTCTAATAACACAGACAAACCTAAGTTTTATGTACTCGATATGTTTCCGTATCCATCAGGAGCAGGGCTTCACGTAGGTCACCCGCTTGGGTATATTGCATCCGATATTTATGCGAGATACAAGAGACACCAGGGGTTTAATGTGCTCCACCCGGTAGGATATGACAGCTTCGGACTTCCTGCTGAACAATATGCGATCCAGACAGGACAGCATCCGGCCGTTACTACAGAACAGAATATCAACAGGTATGAGGAGCAGCTGAAAAAAATCGGATTCTCATTCGACTGGAGCAGAGAAGTAAGAACTTCAGACGCTTCTTATTATAAATGGACACAGTGGATTTTTATCCAGCTGTACCACTCATGGTATAATAAAAATACTGACAAGGCAGAATCTATTGATTCATTAATCCAGCATTTTGAACAAAAAGGAACAGAAGGATTAAATGCCAATCAGAACGACGAATTAAATTTCACCGCAGAAGAATGGAAAAATGCTTCCGAGCTGGATAAGCAGGATATCCTTTTAAACTACCGTCTTGCTTACAGAGCAGAAACCACTGTAAACTGGTGCCCGGCATTAGGAACCGTATTGGCCAATGATGAGGTGAAAGATGGTAAATCCGAAAGAGGAGGGTTCCCGGTTTTTCAAAAGAAAATGATGCAGTGGAGCATGAGAATTTCTGCCTACTCAGAAAGATTATTACAGGGATTAAATACATTAGACTGGCCGCAGCCGTTGAAAGATTCACAGGAATACTGGATCGGAAAATCTCAGGGAGCACAGGTTCAGTTCAAAGTAGAAGGCCATGACGAAACCGTTGAGGTATTTACTACAAGACCCGATACCATTTTTGGAGCCACCTTTATGGTGTTGGCTCCGGAAAATCCATTAGTGGAAACCATTACTACCGATGCCCAAAAAGCAGAAATAGATACCTATATAGAAGAAACTTCCAAGAAAACCGAAAGAGACAGAATGTCTGACGTGAAAAACGTGAGCGGAGCTTTCACGGGAAGTTATGCCGTTAATCCGTTCAGCAATGAAAAAATGCCGATCTATATTTCAGACTATGTATTGATGGGATATGGAACAGGGGCTGTAATGGCAGTTCCGGCACACGATGAACGAGACCACAGATTTGCAAAGAAATTTAATCTTGAAATCAAGAAAGTGGTGGAAACCGAAGAAGACGTTCAGGAAAAATCTTTTGATTCTAAAGACTCCGTCTGTGTAAACTCTGATTTCCTAAACGGATTACATTATAATGAAGCAAAAGCAAAAATGATTTCAGAGATCGAAACCAAAGGTATCGGTCACGGAACTACCAACTACAGACAGCGTGATGCTATTTTCTCAAGACAGCGTTACTGGGGAGAGCCTGTTCCTATATATTATAAGGATGGGATGCCTTACACGTTGCCAACTTCTGCTTTACCGCTAGAACTTCCTGAAGTTGAAAAATATTTACCTACAGAAGACGGAGATCCGCCACTGGGAAATGCAAAAGAATTTGCATGGGATGAAGCGAATCAGAAAGTAACAGCCACGGATCTTATTGATGACAAAACGATTTTCCCTTTAGAACTGTCTACAATGCCGGGATGGGCAGGAAGCTCATGGTATTTCCTTAGATATATGGATCCTAACGATCAGGAAACTTTTGTTAAAAAAGAATTGGCGGACTACTGGGGACAGGTAGACCTATATATAGGAGGAAGCGAGCACGCAACAGGTCACTTATTGTATTCCCGTTTCTGGAATATGTTCCTAAAAGACAGAGGTTATATCAGTCATGATGAGCCATTCCAGAAACTGATCAACCAGGGAATGATCTTGGGGATGAGTGCATTTGTATACAGAATTGATGGAACGAATCAATATGTCTCTAAAAATTTAGCGAAAGACTACCAGACTCAGCAGATCCACGTAGACGTATCCTTATTAAAAGGAACTTCAGATGAATTGGATACCGAAGCCTTCAAAGTATGGAGACCGGATTATGCTGATGCCGAATTTATTCTGGAAGACGGAAAATACATCACCGACCGTGAAGTAGAAAAAATGTCCAAGTCAAAATATAACGTAGTCAATCCTGATGACATCTGTGAAGAGTACGGAGCAGACGGATTAAGATTATATGAAATGTTCTTAGGCCCATTGGAACAGTCCAAGCCCTGGAACACACAGGGACTTAGCGGTGTATACGGTTTCCTTAAAAAATTCTGGAACCTGTATTTCAACGGAGACCTATTTGAGGTTTCAGACGAAGAACCTACCAAAGCGGAATACAAAGTTTTACATACCTTAATAAAGAAGGTCGTATATGATATTGAAAACTTCTCATTCAATACCTCCGTATCATCATTTATGATTGCGGTGAATGAGCTGCAGAAAATAAAATGCAGCAAACGCAATATTTTAGAGCCGCTTGCCGTTATCATTTCTCCGTATGCGCCTCACATCTGCGAGGAACTTTGGAGTTTATTAGGCCATCATACAACGATCGAGTTTGAAAAATTCCCGGCATTAAATGAGGATTATCTGGTAGAAGACGAAATTGAGTATCCGGTAAGCGTAAATGGCAAAATGAAGTTCAAAATTTCACTTTCTGCTCAATTATCTGCCAAGGAAGTGGAAGATTTGGTGATTTCAAGCGAGAAAATGCAACAGATTTTGGAAGGTAAAACCCCTAAAAAAATCATTGTAGTCCCTCACCGTATTGTGAATATCGTAATTTAAAAAAAAATTAACATTGGGAAATTAAAAAAAATGGGTGTCTTATTTTTTTGATTTTTTAATCCAAATGTTAAATTTTGAAAAAATAAATAAAATAATTTAAAATAATTATTATTTCGAAATCGTATTAAAATTTCTTTATCAAAAAAAAGCAAAATGTTTAATTAAGACTCTTGCATTTTAATTAATTTTGCCTTTAATTTACACCCTGTAAAATTTTAAAACAATATAATTTAGTTAAATATGGAAATGAATGTTTCAAAAAATGATGAGCAAGTAGTTGCTAGAAAGGCAGGAGGTTTAAATCCAGCTGTTATTATTCCTATTCTATTTGCTATAGGAGTATGTATTTATTTATTCGTTCTTGGTAGCCCAGGAAACTTTAAAGATGCAGATAAACTAGGAAGTGGTTCTGTAGCTTTTTCAAGTGTTGAAGGAAAAGACATTCACCCAGAATCGTTTTTAGGTATTATCTACAAAGGAGGGGTTATCGTACCAATCTTGATTACTTTCATGATTACTGTAATCGTTTTCTCTTTTGAAAGATATTTCGTTCTTGGTAAAGCAGCTGGAAAAGGAAACTTAGACAACTTCGTTGTACAGGTAAGAAGCTTGCTAAACCAAAACAAAATTGACGAAGCTATCGAAGAGTGTGACAGACAACAAGGTTCTGTTGGTAACGTAGTAAAAGAAGGTCTTACTACTTACAAAGCACTTTCTCACGATACTACATTAAATAAAGAGCAGAAAATGGTAGCTCTTAACAAAGCTATCGAAGAAGCTACTACTCTTGAGATGCCAATGCTTGAGAAAAACATGATGATCCTTTCTACTTTAGGTACTGTTGCAACGTTAGTAGCACTACTTGGAACGGTAATCGGGATGATCAAGGCATTCTTCGCATTAGGTTCAGGAGGTGGTACTCCGGATGCTGCTGCACTATCTACAGGTATCTCTGAAGCCTTGATTAACACGGCATTAGGTATTGGTACTTCAGCAATCGCTATTATCCTTTACAACTTCTTTACTTCTAAAATTGACGGATTAACGTACAAGATCGATGAGATCTCTATGAGTATCCAACAATCTTTCGCTGAATTCAACTAAGAATTAGCAAGATATTTGCATTAGCAATTAAAAGAAGTTTAATTAAAAATATTTTATAATAATGGCGAGAGTCAAACCAAAAAGACACGGAGTAATTACGGACATGACGGCAATGTGTGACGTTGCGTTCCTACTACTTACGTTCTTTATATTGACCACTCAGTTTAAAAAACCTGACGTGGAGCAGATTAAACCGCCATCTTCAATTTCGGAAAAATTACTTCCTGATGCTAGTTTAATGACTATCAACGCTACTCCGGACGGAAAATTCTATTTCCAGCCGGTAGAAAATGCATCAGAAAGATTAGCTCTTTTGGATAAAATGGGACAGAAGTATGGAATTACTTTTGACAACAACCAAAAAGCTGCTTTCCAGAAAATTCAGGCAATTGGTGTTCCAATGAACCAGCTTAAAGGGTATTTGGACCTGCCTGCAGATGAGCAGAAAAATTATAAGAGTCCTACAGGAATTCCTATGGACAGTACAAATAAGCAATTAATTGACTGGGTAAAAGAAAGTTTAAGCGTTAATCCTGACTACAAGTTAGCCATTAAAGGTGACGTTACAACGCAGTACCCTAAAGTGAAAAGCCTATTTGAAGGTTTAAGAGATATTGATTTTCTTAAATTTTGGTTGATTACATCACAAGAAGGTAAACCTAACGAATAATATCGATAGAAATGGCAGAAGTACAAGTACAAGAGAAAGGCGGCAAGGGCGGCAAGGTCCGTTCCAAGAAGCAAAGTACCAGAGTCGATATGACTCCGATGGTGGACTTGGGTTTTCTATTGATTACCTTCTTTATGTTCACAACTACATTTAGTAAACCGAATGTTATGGATTTGGGTCTTCCGGCTAAACCGAAAGATGAAAAACAAAAACCACCTCCAACAGAAATTAAACTTTCGAACTCAATTTCTATCTTATTAGGAAAAGACAACAGAGTATTTTGGCACCAGCAGGATGCAACTTCCCTGAATGACCAGACTCTTATGGAAACTACTCTTGATAGAGAAGGAATTAGAAAAGTAATTCAGCAGGCAAAATCTAGAGCTGCAGATCAAACGAAATTTACCGTGATCATTAAGCCAACTGACGATGCTGTATATAAGAACTTTGTTGATATTCTTGACGAAATGGCTATTACCAAAAGTGAGCAGTACGGTGTTACTGACATCAAACCTTGGGAAAAAGCTGTTTATGAGAAAAAAGTAGGAGGTGCTGCTGCGCCGGCTGCTGCTACAAAGTAATTTAACCATAAAATTGTTATATCTAATCTATGGCAGATGAAAATGTATACGGTCAGAATCTTACTCTAGACGAGATCGTATTTGAAAATAGAAACAAGGAATATGGTGCCTATGATCTTAGACATCAGTATCCGAGACTTTTAACAAAGTCTTTTATCATCGGAACAGCATTATTCCTTTTGGCAGCTTTGTCTCCGTTCATCTATCTTACGATTAAAAATCTTACAGCTCCGCCTAAGCAGGAAGTGAAGGCAGATCTTGTAGATATTATCGAAGAAGATCCGATCATTGAGCAGCCTAAAGAAGAAGAACCACCGCCACCACCTCCACCTCCAAAAGAGGAAGAGAAAATTGAGGTGATTCAGAACGTAGTTCCTGAGCCTGTAAAAGCTCCGAAAATTGAAACTCCACCACCACCGATTTCTAAGCAGTTGGAAACTACAACTGGTTTACAGAATCAGGAGGGGGTAAAGGCTCCAGCTTATACACCGCCGCCGCCACCACCATCTACAGGTACTAAAGCAAGTACTGTAGAAGTAAAAGCAAATAATCCTAACGAGATCTATAAAGATGTTGACCAGTCTGCAGAATATCCTGGAGGTATGGGTGCATTAAGAAAGTTCTTGGGAGATAACTTCGATACTTCTTTAATGGAAGGAGGTGAAGGAACGCTTAAAGCTAAGCTTAAGTTCGTTGTAGAAAAAGACGGAACAGTTTCTGCAGTTACTATTGAAGAGAAATCTCCAAATAGCGACTTCAATAATGAAGCAATTCGTGTAGTTAAGAAACTTAAAAAATGGACTCCTGCGAAGAGAAACGGGGAGAGCGTTAGATCTTACTATAGTGTTCCATTTACTATGAACTTTGAATAAGACTTATTTGTTCAAAATATAAATAAAAAGAGAAGCATATGCTTCTCTTTTTATTTTTTTTGGTATTTTTGTTACATGATGTTCAATTGGTTATCCCTGGTTACGGGATTGTTTTATATCGTTTTAGGAATTGTAGTGATTGTCTACAAATTCTTCTTTACTATTTTAGAACCTGCTGTTGCCTATGCGCTAGGTGTTGTATTGGTTATATATGGTATCTTCAGAATTTACAGGGCAATCTCAAGAATCAAAAAATCGAGAAATGAAGAATAGTTTAAAGCTTGCAGTAATTTTTGCTTTAAGCATAATGCTTGCAGGCTGCAAAAAGGAGAAAAATGCTCCCTCATATCACAAAGGTGATCTTACCATTTTTACTGACGAATCCTTCCAAAGCGTCACAGAGGCATTAGCTGACGGCTATATGATCAATTATCCTGAAACCCACATAAAAGTACAAACCAAAAAAGAAGACTTGGGACTTCTGGATCTGCTTAAAGGAAGTGCTAAAGTGGTAGTAATGTCCAGAAATCTTACTCCGGAAGAAATAAAAACATACGAAGAGAGAACAGATTTAAAATTTCTGCCTGCTAAATTTGCTGCAGATGCCGTTGTTTTTGTTGTGCCTAAAGACTCTCCGAAGGAAAGTATCTCCATGGAGGAAATCAACAGCGGGCTGATGTCCGACAAAAAAGAATTTATTTTTGACGGAACCAACTCCAGTAATCTGAATTTTGTAGCTGAAAAATTTAAAAAACAGCCAAAAGACCTTCAATTTTCCATTATTCCGGGAAATCAGAAGATTATAGAGGAATTAGGAAAATACCCCGAAAAAATAGGCGTTGTAGGGCTCAATACTTTTAGCCGCCCCTATGATAAAACTTCTGAAAAATTAAGAGCGATGGTGAAAGTTCTTCCTGTTGTAAATAATGGGAAGCTTTATAACCCGGATTTTGAAGGGCTTCGTTCCATGGAATATCCATTTACAAGAGTCCTTTATTTCCTGATCAACGAAGGTAACTTTAATATCGCCAATGGTTTTATAAGATTTTCATGTACACACCTGGGACAGAAAATCGTTCAGAAAGAAGGTCTGCAGCCTTATAACCTGTACAAGAGAGAGGTACAGATGCGTTAAAAAATATTAAATTCACAATTTACCCCTGTTAAAAATTTTGATTTGGTCTGAAAATTGTGTATAATAAAACTCAATTATTAGAAAATATAAAATGAAAGATATAATGAATATGAATGTAAAGAAGATTGCTTTTGGAGCAGCCGTGGTATTTTTTACCGGTTTTGCCTCTGCACAAACGCTGCAGGATGGTATTAACAGTATAGACAGTGATAAATTTGCTCAGGCAAAAACAAACTTCACTAATATGATCGCTAAAGAACCTACAGCTGAAAACTACTTCTATTTAGGAAATACTTTCTTAAGACAAGGAGAGCCTGATTATGCTAAAGCAACAGAAAGCTTTAACAAAGGATTAGCTGCTGATTCGAAAAGCTATCTTAATAAAATCGGTTTAGCTGCTGTTAAATTAGGTAAAGGCGATAAAAACGCTGTAGCTGAAATTCAAAAAGTAGTCACTGATTCCAAAGAGAAAGATGCTGAAGTTCTTTTCAGAGCTGCAGAAGCTTTAACCTTATTTGAAAAAAACAGTTCACCTGACCTTGCGATCCAGTTTTTGAATAAAGCTATTGAGAAAGCTGAGAAGAAAGGGGTTCCTGCACATTACTATTATACCTTAGGAGATGCTTACAGATTAAAAAGAATGCCGGGAGAGGCTATGTCTGCTTATGATAAAGCATTGCCTACTGCTAAAAATAAAGCTTCTGTTTACACGAGAATGGCAACTTTATGGATGGCAGCACAACAGTGGCAGCAAGCTAAGCAAAACATTGATAAAGCTATCGGTGTAGACCCTACTTATGCTCCTGCCTATAAAGCGCTTGCCGGATATGATATCAGATATCAGCAGAATGCAAAAGCAACTCAGGACCTTATCAACTATACAAAATACGCTGACGAAGATCCGTATACTCAATTAGAAATTGCAAAATTATACTTCACAAATGAAGACTATGCAAACTCTAAAATGGTACTAGATAAGATTTTTGATAAGATTGATGATCCGATTAAGTTCAAATTAAGAGCTTACAATGCCTACGCAGATAAAAACTATGCAGATGCCAAGCAAAATATGGATACATTTGTTTCTCAGGCTGAGAAAACAAGAGTACTACCAGCTGATCAGGGTTTACAGGGACTTATTGCTGCCGGTTTAGCAAAGGATGAAAAAGATGCTGCGAAAAAGTCTGCTTTAATGGCTGAAGCACAGCAGAAAGTGGCTATTGCAAAGGCTGCTAAGGATGAGACAATGAAGTGGGATCTTGAATTGGCCAACATCGCAGGAGGTGGCGGCGTATCTCAGTCTGAAGTGGACAAAGGACCTACTAATCCTGAAATTGAAGCATTGAAACAGAAAGTTGCGGCTAACAGCCAGGATTCTGATTCATTATTTAAGTTAGCGACGGCTTACCAGGATGTTAAAAACTGGAATGGTGCAATTCTTACATGGCAAAAAATGTCAACGTTACTTCCTGATTGGGCTCCGGCTTATTACAGCCAGGGATATTCTTACCAGCAGGCAGGAAATAACGATGCCGCAAAAATTGCCTATGAGAAATTCATCAGTACTGTAAAACCAGCTGACCAGGAAGCTAACAAACAGACTCTTGCCTATGCTTATTTTGCAGTAGCATATATGAGCAAAGACTCTGATCCTGCTAAAGCAAAAGATTATGTGGCTAAATCTTTACAGTTGGATCCTACGTATCAGGATGCTGTAAAATTAAATGCAGAAATCAACAAGTAATTTAAAATTTAAATTATAGATATTACAACTTCCCATTCATTGTGTTTGGGAAGTTTTTATTTTAAACTTATCTTTGATTATATGAAAACTGATATACTTGCTTTTGGAGCGCATCCTGACGATGTGGAATTGGGATGTGGCGGAACTATTGCCAAAATGGTTTCAGAGGGTAAAAAATGTGTGGTTGTAGATCTTACTAGAGGAGAGCTTGGAACAAGAGGCACGGATGAAACGAGAAAAGCTGAAGCTGCAGACGCTGCTAAAATTTTAGGATTATCTGCGCGTGAGAATCTGGGAATGAAAGACGGGTTTCTTGTAAATTCCGAAGAATACCAATTGAGGATCGTAAAAATGATCCGCAAATACCGCCCGGAAATCGTCTTGGCGAATGCAATTGATGATAGACACCCGGATCATGCAAAAGGAGCGAAATTAGTGTCTGATGCGTGCTTTTTGTCCGGTTTAAGAAAAATAGAGACTGTATGGGAGGGAGAAGCTCAGGAAGTCTGGAGACCTAAGCATGTTTTTCATTACATTCAGTGGAAAGATATCAAACCGGAATTTGTAATTGATATCTCAGAACATCTTAAGACAAAACTTGAAGCTTGCATGGCTTATAAAACCCAGTTTTATGATCCAACTTCTAAAGAACCCGAAACACCGATTACCACAAAAGACTTTTATGAGAGCTTAACATACCGGGCTCAGGATTTAGGCCGGTTGTCGGGAGTTACTTACGCTGAGGGCTTTACATCTGAAAAATTAATTTCTTTGAAAAATTTTGATGGAATTGTTTGGTAGTTGAGGAAATTGTCATATATTTGCACTCAGAAAACGGTGATTGTAGCTCAGTTGGTTAGAGCGTCGGATTGTGGTTCCGAAGGTCGTGGGTTCGAGACCCATCATTCACCCTAAATTAGCACATTTTCAATTTGAAAATGTGCTTTTTTTATGTCAGAAACAGTATTAAACTGTCTTTAAATCAAACTGTTTGGTGTGTTATTTTTTTTAATAAGGTCTTAGAAAAAGTATATTTGCGCGGTAGTTTGAACATCATCAAGGATGAAAATTTTACTTTTTACTATTTTTCCTTAATTCTATTCTAATCCTGATTTTACAAATAAAACCATATTTTTCGGGCAGCCGGAATTCTGAGAACTTCAGATGACAGATAGTCCACCCCTACCAAGAATGTGTCTGTCAACTACGGAATACTGACGGATCCACCCGCAGATGATATAACACGAACAGCTGATATAGGAATCCTGAAGTTAGAGCTATAAATGGTGGAAAGAACACTTAAATTGGTCCAAATACTGTAAAAGATATCTTAACTGTAAAAACTGCTGATAAAATTTCAGTAGAACGGGCTTTGCCCGTTTTTTGTGCGGCAACAAATAATAATTTTGATTATCAGGCATAAAAAAAGCATCTTTTTCAGATGCTTGTGTTTTTAGATATTCTTTTTTTAAACTTCGTCGTCAGAATCAATTGTAAAAGATCTGCTCTTGAAGTCTTTGTCATGTTTTTCTGAAATTACATCCTCACCCTTTTCATTAATGATGAAATCTGTGGACTCATTAAACATCTCCTGGAAACTCTTAAAATCTTCCTTATAAAGGTAAATTTTATGCTTCTCGAATGTAGCTTCCCCATTCTCTCCGAAATTCTTCTTACTCTCAGTGATGGTAAGATAATAATCTCCTGCTTTCGTCTCGCGCACATCAAAGAAATAAGTTCTTCTCCCTGCTTTTAACACCTTCGTGAAAATTTCATTTTCATGGCGTTCCTTGTATTCACTCATTGTTAGATATTTTTTAATCTTGTTAAGAACAAATATAAAAGAATTCTTTTAATCACAAAATTTTTTTTATGATTTATTTAACAATTGAGAACGAAATGGCTAAGCGGTTACAGAATTGGTAATTTCTGTAAGGTTAAGAATCTGATCTGCTTTTTGAGCGCTAGACTCTCTGTGTGTGATGATTATGGAAGTAGCGTTGCTTATTTTTTTATCAATATTCTCCAGAATATTTTGCTCGGTTTCGGTGTCCAGAGCAGATAATGAATCGTCAAAAATAATGATCTTCGGGTCTTTAATTAAAGCTCTTGCAATACAAATTCTCTGCTTTTGTCCCCCGGAAAGCATCACTCCGCGTTCACCTACAAGTGTTTTATATTGCTCTTTAAACTCTACGATATTTTTATGAACATCCGCTATATTAGCATATTCTACCACTTTCTCATGCGAAGGATGATCTATGGCAAAACCAATGTTGTTCTCTATAGAATCTGAGAATAAATAACTTTCCTGAGGAATGTACCCTATAAAATCTCGGTAGTTGCTAAGATTGTGATCCTTAAGATTTTTACCGTCAATTAAAATTTCCCCTTCCGTAGGATCTATTAACCGGCATAAAAGTAATGCGATTGTTGATTTTCCACTTCCGGTTTTACCCATAATAGCCAACGATTCTCCTGCTTTTACTTTAAAACTCAAGCTTTCAAGTGCTTTGATTCCCGTATTAGGATATACATAAGATACGTTTCTGAATTCTATATCTCCCCTAATAGGATAGTTTTCGAAATTGGTATTGATGATCTCAGATTTTTTATCCATGAATTCATTAATCCTCTGCATGGAAGCTTCA
Source organism: Chryseobacterium culicis (assembly GCF_900108365.1). Lineage (GTDB taxonomy): Bacteria > Bacteroidota > Bacteroidia > Flavobacteriales > Weeksellaceae > Chryseobacterium > Chryseobacterium culicis. The sequence goes on from NZ_FNWQ01000001.1 coordinate 129,385, forward strand.
GCTCTCTGATTCACAGAGGTTACCCATCCTACCATAGAGAAAGGGAAGATCAGTGTATTGATATACATGAAGAAATCTGCAATTTTACCGATACTCAGTTCTCCGGCAATATACTTGGTCCCTCCGATCAGAATAATCGCAACATTCAGTAATCCGATCACAAAAAGAATGATGGTAAAGAAATAGGCTTCCGTTTTGGCTAGATCCAAAGCTTTATTCTGGTAATCAGTAACCTTGATTCCGTAGTTTTTTTCAATATATTTTTCTCTTGCGAAGAATTTTACCACACGGATCCCGGAAAAGCTGTCCTGAACGAAAGTTGAAATGGCAGACTGGCTTTTCTGCATGACCTTCGACTTTTTATTGATGATTGAGCTTACCTTATAAATGGCAAAAGATAAAATGGGAAGCGGAAGTAAAGTCCACATCGTCATGGAGGCATCCGTTTTTACCATATAAATGGCAGTGATCACCACAAGGACAATCAGGTTGGCAACATACATGACACCTGGGCCCAGATACATCCTTACCGCTACCACATCTTCACTTAGTCTGTTCATTAAGTCTCCAATGGTAGTCTGCTTATAATCCGTTAAAGATAAATCCTGATAATGTCTGTAGATTTTATTTTTCAGCTCATATTCTATTCTTCGGGAGGCAACAATAATCGTCTGCCTCATCATGAAGGTAAAAAATCCGGTGAGAAGGGAGCATCCTACAATAATTCCAACATAGATCAGAACCTGATTGTTAAAGCCAAGGTTTCCATTTTTTGTAAGTTCATCTACAGATTTTCCTACAAACTGAACCTTATATATATTGAAGAAATTACTGGCAATAATAAATAGTACTCCCCAAAACAGCAGTATTTTGTGTTTCCAAAAATAGGGGTTTAAGGTTTTTAGCGCTTTCATATAGTTGCACAAAATTACAAAAATGTCATCACACTACGAATTTCATCAATTTTAAATTTCGTATCTTTGCACCCATAAAAAAGCTCTTTGAATGTTAGGAAGACGACAAATCCGTGAAAAAGTAGTACAGACCGTGTATTCATACTACCAGAATCCTGTAAAATTTGATGTTTTAGAGAAAAACATGTTTGCCGGGATAGAGAAAATCTATTATCTGTACATCTATCAGCTCAACTTTTTAGTGGGTCTGAAAGATTTGGCAGAGAACCAGATCGAAATTGGTAAGAATAAATTTCTTAAAACTGATGCTGATATCAATCCTAATCAAAAATTCATCAATAACCAGGTATTGCTTAAACTGGAAGAGAATCCTGAAAGACTGTTCTTTACAGGCCAGCACAAGCAATTGAAATGGGATATGCATGATGATTTATTGGTGAAGACTTTCCAGAGAATTACGGCTGGAAAACGTTATCAGGATTTCATGAAAGAAGAAGGATACTCTTTTGAAGAAGATCAGAAATTTATCGGGAAATTATTCTTACGATATATTGCTGAAAATGAAGATTTTCATGATTATTTGGGTGATAAAGAACTTTCATGGTATGATGATATCCATATCGCCAACTCCATGGTTCAAAAAACCATCGGCTTCCTGAGAGAAGATGAAGAAAGCAGAACTTTGATCAAAATGATTAAAGATGAAGAAGATAAAACATTCGCTGCAAAATTGTTGAGAGATACCCTGAACAACTGGGAAAACAATGAAAAGAAACTGGAAGAAAGGCTGGAAAACTGGGATCTGGAAAGGGTTTCTTTAATGGATAAAGTAATTTTGTCTACAGCAATTGCAGAACTTGATAACTTTGCTTTCACCCCTTCAAGAGTGATCATTAACGAATATATTGAAATTGCAAAAGTATTTGCTACAGACCGTTCCAATATCTTCATCAATGGTATTTTAGATAAATATTGTAAAGATCAAAATAGAATATAAAATGAAAAAGACGTTATCAATTATCGCCTTGTCTATTATAGGCTTTGGGTTAGTTTCATGCAAAAAAGAGAACAAAGAAACTCAAAGTACTGAAACAGCAGCTACTGATTCAGCATCTGTTGTAGCTCCTTTAACCACTGATTCTGTTGCAGCCCCTGCAGCAGGTGAGGCAGCGGCCCCTGTTTCTAATGAACCATCTACTTCTGTAGCTTTATCTGAAAACAGCTTCGATTTTGGAAAAATCAAAAAAGGAGATAAAGTAGAGCACGTATACGAAATCACGAACACGGGTAAAAATCCATTAATTATTTCTGAAGTAAAGCCTGGATGCGGATGCACAGCTCCGGATTTTACAAAAGAGCCTATCATGCCTGGTAAAAAAGGAAAAGTTACGTTGCACTTTGATTCTTCAAGCTTTGACGGAAACGTTCAGAAGTATGCAGATGTTTTTGCCAATGTGGAAAAAGCTCCCATCAGATTAACGTTCACCGCGAACATTCAACCATAATATTTAAAATATGTTGACACTATTTTTACAGGCAGCAGGGGGATCTTCTCCTATGATGCTGATCATGATGGGTGTAATGTTTGTTGGGTTTTATTTCCTGATGATCAGACCTCAGATGAAAAAACAGAAGCAGGAAAAAAACTTTCAGGAAAACCTTAAAGTAGGAACAAGAGTGGTTCTTACATCAGGTCTTCACGGAAGAATTGCTCAGATTCAGGATGACGGTTTTGTTATCGAAACATTATCCGGAAAACTAAAGTTCGAAAAAGCAGCGGTTTCCAGAGAAATGACGGAAGCCCGTTTTGGAGATAAAGCAAAATCTACTGATAAAACAGAAACAGCAACTGAAGAAAAGAAATAATTCAGTCTGAAAAATATTGAGTTGCGGCGGGTGAACGAAGTTCACCCGCCGCAACTTTTTATATACAATAAGTTCAGAAGTTTTTTGTGTCCATTTGTGAAAACAATTAGTGAGATTAGTGTTTAATAAAAAAATTATCTTTGCCCCATGAATCAAAACACAAACAAAACAGTTCTTATTCTGGGCGCCAATTCAGATGTTGCCAAGCAATGTATAAAACAATATATTGAAAAAGGGTTTACAGTAATAGCGGCTTCCAGAAATACCGTAGCTCTGGATCATTTCATTCATTCTAATAATCTAGACCGTTCCAAAGTCTCTGTTTTGTTTTTTGATGCCGCAGATTTTGATTCCCATCAGAAATTCTATGCCGATCTTTCCGTAAAACCTCATATTGTAGTTTATGCTGCAGGTTTTTTAGTAGATAATCAAAGAGCTTTGACTGATTTCAAAGGGGCAAAACAAATGATGGAGGTCAATTATATGGGAGGCGTTTCTATTCTGAGCATTATAGCTATGGATAAAAGCAATAAGAATCTGGAAAGAATTATCGGTCTTTCTTCTTTGTCCGGAGTAAGAGGAAGGAAAAGTAATTTTGTATATGGAAGTACAAAGGCTGCGTTTATTCAGTTTCTTGCCGGATTGAGACAGGAATTGGCTTCCCGTGAGGTCATTGTGAATGCTTTGGTCATAGGGTATATCCGAACCAAAATCAATGAAGGGCTGAAATTGAATGAATCTTTAATTATGGAACCTGAATATGTAGCGAAATTCGTTGTAAATGCAGGTAATTCCTTTACTATTGTTCCGAATTACAAATGGAAGATCATTTATTTTATTCTGAAAATGCTTCCGGAAAGTCTGGCTGCCAAATTACCTTAACCAGATAAGTACACCATTATTCAATAAAAGTTTACACAATATTAATTTCCGAATCATACACTTCGGTATCGTTTTTGTAATTCAATCACCGAAAAATTATTTCTTCCTGTAAGATTCAATTTCTGAATGATTATTGAGTAAGCTGAAACCATCTGTTCTGCCGGCAATCTATTTTAGTCTATAATATGATTCACTTTCACTGGTTTAGTGTAAGCTGAATTTCTTTTTGAAGCAGATTATACTTTTGTTCAATTTCATTTTAATCTTGCAGGAGATATCAATGCATCATTGATATTAACATAAAAAATACACAAGAAAATGAACGATTTAGAACTGAACAAGATTCAACAACACTGGGACACCCTGATTTCTTCAGCCGTTTCATGGGCCCCGCGAATTTTCACAGCCATTATTTCCGCATTGTTAATTTACCTGATCGGATCATGGATGATCAGAGTGATCAAAAAGCTGGTGGAGAAAGCATTTAAAAAGCGTAATATGGAGGCTTCACTCCAGCATTTTCTTTTAAATATGATCAACTGGGGACTTAATATTCTCTTGTTTATTGTTGTGGTAACACAATTGGGAGTACAGACTTCTGCATTTGTCGCCATGATTGGTGCCGCAGGTTTGGCGGTAGGTCTGGCTTTACAGGGATCCCTTACCAATTTTGCGGGTGGAATATTAATTTTATTATTAAAGCCGTTTAAAATAGGAGATTTTATTTCTACCAATTCAGGCGTTTCAGGAACCGTAGATGCTATAGATATTTTCCATACAAAGCTGATCACACCACAAAACCAGCTGATTGTTATTCCTAACGGAGTGGTTTCAAACAATAGTATTACCAATTATACCCAGTTAGGAACAAGAAGAACAGCATTGGATATCGGGGTTGCCTACGATGCCGATCTTAGGCAGACGAAAGATATTTTGATGGCTGTTATTAAAAATAACCAATACGCGCTTGCCGTACCTGCCCCACAGGTAGTGGTTACAGAGCTGGGTGAAAGCGCCGTGAATCTATCGGTTAGAGTTAGTACCTCTACCGAAAATTTCTGGACCATGAATGAAGAACTAATCATCGGTTGTAAAGAAGCTCTCGATAAAGCGGGAATAGGAATTCCTTTTCCGCAACGGGATATTCATGTTTATAATCAATAATTATATTTAATTTTAAGGAGCTCCTGCATTGCAAAATGTGGGAGTTTTGTTGTACAAAGCTTTTTCTTTGTCAGAATACTGCTGCAGAAAGTCTGACAGAATTTTATAAAAATTCCAATACCAGAAATAAGAGGGCATAAGCAATAGCTTTTTTAAGCGCAACAAGGTGTTTCTTCCAGGTGTACTGAAGAAAAATTTTTGATTCTGATATTCTATATTTTCTTTAAAACAGAGAAGTAAAAGCGTAGTGGACAAAAAAACTAATCCATATTCTGCAGCAGCTCCAAAGTTTTCATCATGTCAATTCCTTTACCCAGAACCGGTTTGAACAGATCACCTTTTTCTTTGATTCTTTCTAAAGCATTATGAATCGTAAAATCAGTAGGTTTCAGGCCTGGTTTTAATTCATCCCATTCCAAAGGCATGGACACTGAAGCACCCTGTTTGGGCCTCAGGCTGTAGGCACTTGCTAAAGTTTGTCCTGTTCTGTTCTGGAGATAATCCAGATAGATTTTCTTGTTGTCTCTTTTTTGAAGGCTTCTTTCTAAAGTGGTGATCTCAGGCAGTTTTTCATTCACCTGCTTCATCAGAATATGGGCAAAATCTTTTACCTGGTCAAAATCATACTGGGCTCCCATAGGAATGTAAATATGAATTCCTGTACTTCCGGAAGTCTTGCAATATCCTTTTATTTTTATAGCTTTTAAAACTTCATTTACCTGAAGTGCGGTTTCAATTACATGATCAAATGTATTTTTTGAAGAAGGATCAAGGTCTAAAACCAGATAATCAGGATGCTCCAGATCCGGTAAAGAACTGTTCCAGGGATTAAGATCAATACATCCTAAATTATTAAGATAGGCTAAAGTTGCTTTATCATTACAATAAATATAATCAATATTTTTGTCATTGGATTCCGAATATACCTCCGTCGTTTTAATCCAGTTAGGAATGTGGTCTCCGGCATCTTTCTGATAAAAGCTCTGCTCTTCAATTCCATTCGGAAAACGATTGAGAGAAAGCGGACGGTTTTTGAGGTAAGGCAGAATATATCTTGCAACAGATTGATAATAGTCGATCACATCTCCCTTCGTAACTTCATCTTTTGGAAAATAGATTTTATCCAGATTGGTGAGTTTTACAAGATGCTTGTCTAAAGTAACCTCCTTTTCTTTCTCATTAACTTCAGTTTTTTTTGATGATGTTTTCGGTTTCATTTCTTTAGGTTTTTCGGTGAAGGAGGATCCCCTGAGTTCTTCCGGACTTTTGTCTTCTCTGATGGTTATAAAAACAGGATGTCTGAAGATACCGTCCTTGGTAATTTCAGAATATTTAATTTCACATACCAATTCGGGCCTTACCCATGTTACCGGCATATTGGTTTTGGGAATCTTTTCGAAAGGAGATGATCGTACAACTAATTTTTGAAGCCGCTGATATACTTCTTTTAAAGTTGATGTATTAAATCCGGTACCCGTATGGCCGCAGTAGATAAGATTTTCATCCTGGTATTTTCCTAAAATCAGTGCGCCAAAGCTTTCCCTTGACCCTCTGGGTTCTGTAAAACCACAAATAATGACTTCCTCGGTATTGGAAAATTTAATTTTAAGCCAGTCACTGCTTCTGCTGTTTTCAATATACAAGCTGTCTGCACGTTTTGCAATCATCCCTTCCAGCTTCATTTTTTTCATCTGTTCAAAAAATTCAATACCCTTTTCCGGAATATGATCGCAATATTTAATGCAGTCGGTTTCGGTTAAAGCTTCCTTTAAAAGTTCTTTGCGTTGAATGAGAGGAAGTTCTTCGGTAGAATGCCCATTCAGCCAGAGAAGATCAAAAACCTGATATACAAGAGCCGCTTCAGGATGATCCATAATTTGCTGTAAAAGCTGAAAATCAGGTTTACCCTGTTCATTATAGGCTACTACTTCTCCGTCTAAGATCATATGATGTTGCTGCTGATCAAAATCCTGAGCAATCTTATCAAATTTAGATAAAAATGAAATTCCGTTGCGGGAGTAGAAGAGTGGGGAATCTTTTCGCAGATCTGCAATTGCCCTGTAACCGTCCCATTTTATTTCAAAAAGCCAGTCTTTATCATCGAAGGCCTCCTCGGAAAGCTTAGCCAGCATGGGTTTTATAAAGGATTTTAGTTTCCTTTCATTTGTTAAAGAATTAAAATTCCTGAATGGTTTAACAGCGGTTGCTACTTCTTTTTTTCCTTTGTTTTTAGGCTTTTTTTTTCCTCCAGAAATTTTGTGACAAGCGATTTTGCAGAGGTGTTTTCTTCAGCATCGTAAGGACTTTCTGCAAATTCATCTTTATGCTTGATGAGCAGCCACGCATTGTCTTCACTATTTTTCATTTTAACCAAAGCAAACTCACCTTTCAGTTTTTTACCGTGTAAAATAAATTTCAAAGAACCTGCATGCAATTCTTTCAGAAGCTGTTTTTCGTCAGAAAGTTTAGTGTTTTCTTCCAACGGTTCATAAGTTCCGCTGTCCCATACTTCCACCTGTCCGGCACCATAGTTTCCTTCGGGGATATTACCTTCAAAGTCTTTATAGTCATAGGGATGATCTTCCACCATCATTGCAAGACGTTTGTCTTTAGGATCTAATGACGGTCCTTTCGGAACGGCCCAGCTCTTCAGTACACCCTCCATTTCAAGCCGGAAATCATAATGAAGTCTGCTTGCAGCGTGCCTTTGAATCACAAAAATGAGCTGATTTTTGCTTTTTTTTGTTTTCCCCTTGGGCTCGCTGGTTTCATCGAACTTTCGTTTCTGCTGATAATCTTTTAAAGCCATTATGATGCGGATTTGGATTTAGAACTATTGAGACTGGCCTTTAACTGGGCCATGAGGTCAATCACTTTACCTTCTTTTGCAGGCTGAGCTTTTTGAGCTTTAACATTTTTACCTTTTGCTTTCTGTTTGATGATTTTCATCAGTTCATCAGAGTAGGTATCCTTATACATTTCGGGATCAAATTCCTGGGAAAGCTGTTCTATGAGGCTGACAGCCATTTTGAGCTCGGCCGGTTTCGGAGCTTTTCGGGCAGGAATTTTAAGATCTTTATAATCTCTGATTTCCTGATCAAATCTCAGCCGGTTCAGCACCAGTATCTCATCATTATACGGGCGGATCATTCCGATGGCTTCACTATCACGAAGTACAAAGGTTCCAATGCCCACCATTGCTGTCTTTTCAAGGGCTTTCAGTAAAAGCCTGTAAGCGTTTTCCCCGTTTTTCTGAGGTTCAAGGTAATAAGGAGTTTCAAAATACACGCTGTCTACTTCTGTTTCTTTTACAAACTGATCAATAGAGAGTATTTTTGTTTTTTCAGGACTTGCCGCTTCGTAATCTTCATCATCCAGGACGATATATCGGTCGTCCATCAGATAACCTTTGACGATATTTTCCCATTTTACTTCTTTTCCCGTATTTTCATTTACTCTTTTAAACTTGATGTTTGAAAAATCAGATTTATCAAGCATGTCAAGATCCAGTTTTGTGGTTTCTGTTGCCGAGTAAATTTTTACGGGAATGTTTACTAAACCGAATCCAATGGCGCCGTTCCAAATTGCTTTCATTGTCTTACGTTTTTAAAAATCAAGCAATTAATATGCCGCAGGAGGCTTGTGTGGTATCTTTAACCAGGTTTGTTGCCAAATGACAATTGTTTTTAGCATAGACTTTTATATCTTTATATTTCCGCAGTCTGTGGTTATCAAAGAATATGGAAGAGCTTTTTACTTATATCAAAAAATTCGGAACACTGAATCCTCAGGATGAACTTCTGATTGCTGAAGGTATTCAGGAAATCACTGTAAAGAAGGGAGATCCTTTTGTAGAGGCGGGAAAGGTGAGTCAGAGAATTGCATTTGTGAAAAAGGGGGTTTTCCGGTCTTTGTATTATAACAGGCAGGGAGATGATTTTACGCGGTATTTCATTTATGAAGGCAGATTTATCGGAGATTTTCAGGGATTTACTGATCAGCTGCCCGCACACGAAGATATTGAAGCTATTACAGATGCTGTACTGCTGGTAATAGATCTTAAGCATTTTAAAATCCTTGAGGAAAAAATTTCGGTCTGGCCGGTTTTATTTGCCCGGATTCATGCTTTTGTGGTTGAGAACAAACTGAAGGTGGCCAGTATTATGCTGAATCAGGATGCGAAATCCCGTTATATTCATTTTTTAAATCATTATCCTGGACTTGCCAACAGGGTTCCGCAGTCTATGCTGGCGTCTTATCTTGGGGTTACGCCTTCTTCTTTAAGCAGAATCAGAAGAAATATTGTATAGAATTATATTCCTGCGTCTGCATGGCGAACTTCAGGCATCCAGCATCTGACTTCCTGCATCCGGTATATATCTCCAACCTCTAAATCTAATTTCTCATACAGCTCTTTTTGCCAAATGACAATGGTCTTTCTTATTGACTGTCATAGCTTTGCTCCATAAAATTTAAAGTACGAATATGGATATTGTATTAGGATTACAATGGGGTGATGAAGGTAAAGGGAAGTTTATTGATCTTATCAGTGAAAATTACGACATTACAGCCCGTTTTAACGGCGGATCCAATGCTGGGCACAGCATAGAGAGGAACGGACGCAGAATTACGCTTAAAATGATTCCTTCGGGTATCTTTATGAATGGGGTACAGAATGTGATTGGTACAGGAACTGTTCTGGATCCTGTAAGTTTTCAGAAAGAAATTTTAAATCTCAGGACTTTTGACGAAACGGTTCAGCCCGAAAACAATATAATCATTTCGCTTAAAGCTCACTTTGTACTTCCTACTCACAGGCTTTTGGATATTTTTATGGAGGAAAGTTCTGATTATACTACCATCGGAACTACCAAAAATGGAATTGCACAGGCTTATTCCAATAAAATTTTGAGACAGAATGTAAGAATTGGAGATATGTTCGCTCCGGATTTTAAAAGCAGGGTACAGCATATTTTGGCAAGGGATTATAAAATGCTCAAGGAAGGCGGTGCTGAGCTGCCGTCTCTGGAAGAAATCAGTAATGAATTCTTTGAGGCTGTAAATTTTCTCAAGACATTTAAATGTACCGAAACGGAAATCTATCTGAATAATGCTCTGGTTGAAGGAAAAACGATTTTAGCGGAAGGATCTCAGGCAGCTATGCTGGATATTGACCACGGAACCTACCCTTATGTGACGTCTTCATCTACTACCGCTTCAGGTGCCAGCAGTGGGCTGGGTGTATCACCGAAAAAGATCGGTGAAATATTTGGAATTGCTAAAGCATATTGTACAAGAGTAGGAAACGGCGTTTTTCCAACGGAACTTTCTGATGAGGTAGGGGAGGAAATCAGAATAAAAGGGAATGAGTTTGGTTCCAATACCGGACGTCCAAGAAGAACTGGCTGGCTGGATTTACCTGCTTTAAAATATGCTGTATTGATCAACGGTGTAACACAGCTGGTACTCACTAAGGCAGATGTGTTAAGCGGCTTGAAATCGGTAGCAGTATGTACTCATTATGAACTGGAAAATGGAGAGAAGGTATCTGTTTCAGGTTTGCTTCCTGAAAACGGAAAGCCAATATTGAAGTGGATGAACGGCTGGGATGCTGATTTTTCTGGCATGAAAAGCCCTTCTGAGCTGCCAAAAGAAGTGAAAGAATTTCTGTCATTCTTAGAAGCAGAATTAAAGATACCGGTGGGCTATCTTTCAACCGGACCGGGAAGAAATGAAATGTTGAAGCTAATTGGTGAATAGGTACAAAATAGAAAGAGATTAGGAAGTTTATTTCCTAACCTCTTTTTGTATAAAAAAGCTTAATTAACTTTTGTAAGGATAAATCGCTGTTTTGTAGAAGGCTGAACCGTTTGATCCGTAGTGCCAATTACAATAGGAGTCAGATTGGTTGTAGAGCCGTTTTTCACCTCAAGTCTCAATGCCGGTGCATTCTTGGGAGCAAATCCAAAACCATTATTTCCCAGATTGAATAATAACCATTTCTGAGCATCCGTATTGGAATTAGTCCTTAATTCAACCGCTGTTCCATTCACAGTTCCGCTGCCTTTAACGGTTAATACCTTTGCAGGATCCAATACAGATTTGATAATATAATAACCATGATCAGATTTACTGAATGTAAACTTCTGGTTATTCCCTGTAGAAGCTGAATACAGAATTATGCTGGTGCCATCTGTAGTGGAGCTTCCTGAAACATCTATATTTTTATCATTCGCTAAAGCTGTTTTCATCGTATAAGTTCCGTTGATTGCTGAAGTAGCATTAACAGGACCATACAAATGATTGATTCCGGCATAATCACCAGCAGACAGGCCTGTTCGCTGCTTGGTAAATGTGGATCCGTCCAGCTTAGTCATTACAGGCTGGCTCGGGTCTATAGCAAAATCTGTAGACTGGTACATCATCACTGATCCGAAATCAAACGCGCCATGTCCTGCGTAATCATTGTAAAGATTAAAGTTATGACGGCTTCCTTCCACGGCCTTGTTAACGTCTACAATAATGTACTGATCTCTATCCGGGCGGCACTGCTCGTGCATGATTCCCATAGAGTGCATCACTTCATGAGCAATAATTGCCGGATAAGTGATATTGTAAATTTTAATTCCGTTTACTCTGTTTTTTTGCCATCCAAGAGGAGAACTGTTACTTGTTGTGTAAGTAAAGGTGATGTATTCTGTCTGATTGGTTCGTTCAACAAACTGAACACTGGTTTGAGAAGAAATCAGATCAAACGCTTTGTTGATGTTGGTAATGAAGGTATTGTAATTTTGAGTACTCATGCTTCCCTGGCTGGGTAGTGTATAGTAAACTGTTGCATCAGGCCATGTCTTAATAAAAGAGCTTACAATGGTGCTTTTCTGGGCTGTTGAGGCCTCAGGATCTGCCTTTGTCTTTAATATGTTGAACTGTTCAGGGCTGATCGTAATATCTTCTGCATAAAAATACTCCCCATTTATTTCATTAACGTAGGTGTATTTTCCGTCAATCAGTAATTTGTGAATTTTTGCATTGGTTAAATTCTGTGTTGTTGGCTCCATTGAATCTGTCTGTGCATTTTCAATATCCGACCTGCATGAGTTCAGGGCCAGAACAAGGCATCCTGATAATAACAATAGTTTGCTTTTCATATTATTTAATTTTGGTTTGGTGATCAGGTTGTAAATATGAACAGCTATCGTATTACCTTGCGCAAGATTACAAAATAAGTCAATGCTTACTTTTGATTAAATCATCATTATACTTCAGCTGTGTGTTGTAAATATATTAATAATCGGTTATACTTGAATATAACATAATATATTGATTGTTTTGTTGTGTTTTTGTTTAATTTCTGTATTAATTTCGTTAATTTATTTGTAATGTTTTATTTTTTACTATTAAATTTTAAATTACGTTATTTCACAGATATTTGAGATACAATATAAAAATGAAAATTATACAGGTTTAAAGTCTGTTTTGCTGAAAATTTGATAAGATTTTATTAAATTTAGAACAAGCAACAACGGAAATTTTTCTGCTTTTTATTTTACGCTTAATGTATGTAAACGATATCTGTCTGATTGTTTTCAGTATTTAAGATAAGAATCCCCTCATTTTCATGATTAAGTTGTCCTATAAGATTTCCATTGCAATCCCAGGCAGAAGATTTTCCGGCACATTCATAACCTCCGGATTCTCCTATGAAATTAGCCATTAAAACATGCATATTATATTTTTCGGCAATAGCAGATAACGTAAGCAGATCATGATCAATTCCGCCAATTGAATTAAGAACGCTTGCTGTATAAATATTGGAGCCGTGCTGGTAAGCTTCAAGAGAATGTATTGGATCTGAGAGATCGTAACATATGGCAAGTGAGATTTTATTCTGTGCTATTTCCAGCTGGCAAGAGGTATTGCCTTTCGAAAAGATATCAGTTTCAGTTGGAAACAAATGACGTTTTGAATAAATACTCCGTGCTTTATTGGGCTGGAATATAATATTGCTTATCAGTAAGCTGTTTCCGCTTTTTACAGGCATTCCGACAATAATGATAATATTATGATCATCTGCCGTTATTTGAAAATTGTCCAGAAGAGGGTCGTTGTAATCAATGGAAAGCTGCCGGGCTAATTCAGGCTCATAGCCGGTGATAGAAAGTTCAGGAAAAATAATAACCTCCACATTTTTTTGAATGGCTTCTGTGATTAATATTTCGTGTTTTTCAATATTGCTAAGAATTTTTCCTTTTAACGGTTTGGTTTGTGCTACTGCTATTTTCATTTTTTTTCATTAAAAAAGCGGGGCATATACCCCGCTTTACATTTATGCTTTTAAATTCAATTGTAATTCTAATTCGTCGAGCTGTGCATCAGCGATTGAAGCAGGTGCGTCAATCATTACATCCCGTCCTGAATTGTTTTTAGGGAAAGCGATATAATCTCTGATCACTTCGTTTCCGTCCAGAATCGCTACCAGACGGTCAAATCCGAATGCCAGTCCACCATGCGGCGGAGCACCATATTTGAATGCATTCATCAGGAATCCAAACTGCGCTTCCGCTTCTTCTTTGGTAAATCCTAGTAAATCGAACATTTTAGACTGAAGATCTTTGTCAAAAATTCTGATGGATCCTCCTCCAATTTCGTTTCCGTTCAGAACCATATCATACGCATTGGCTCTCGCTTTTCCAGGATCAGTTTCCAGTAAGTGGATATCTTCCGGTTTTGGGGAAGTGAAAGGGTGGTGCATGGCGTGGTATCTTTCCGTCTCTTCATCCCATTCCAACAGAGGGAAGTCAACTACCCAAAGCGGTGCAAATTCATTTCCTTTTCTTAATCCCAAACGGTTTCCAAGCTCCATTCTCAACGCGGAAAGCTGAGCTCTTACTTTATTTTCATTTCCGGAAAGAATCAACATTAAGTCTCCTTCTTTTGCTCCGAATTTTTCGATGATTTTTGTTAAATCTTCTTCACTGTAGAATTTGTTTACCGATGAGGTTTTCACTCCGTCATTCTGGAATTTGGCCCAAACCATCCCTGAAGCCCCGATCTGAGGACGTTTTACCCAATCAACAAGCTCGTCGATCTGTTTTCTTGTGTATTCTGCACATCCCTCTACATTGATTCCGACTACTAACTCAGCATCGTCAAATATCTTAAAGTCTTTCCCTTTTACCAGTTCATTCAGTTCTACGAACTCCATTCCGAAACGGATATCCGGCTTGTCATTTCCGTATTTTCTCATTGCATCTGCAAAAGTCATTCTTGGGAAAGCTCCGAATTCCTGACCTGTAATATCTTTTATAAGCGTTTTGGTCATTCCCTCGAAAACGTTCATTACGTCTTCCTGCTCTACGAAAGCCATCTCGCAGTCAATCTGTGTAAATTCCGGCTGTCTGTCGGCTCTTAAATCCTCATCACGGAAACATTTTACAATCTGGAAGTATTTATCCATTCCTCCTACCATCAAAAGCTGTTTGAAAGTTTGTGGAGACTGTGGCAATGCATAAAACTGTCCCGGATTCATTCTGCTTGGTACTACAAAGTCTCTTGCTCCTTCAGGAGTAGATTTGATTAAAACAGGAGTTTCCACTTCAATGAAACCTTCTTCAGATAAGTAATTTCTTACTTTCTGCGCCATTCTGTGACGGAAGATCAGTTTATCTTTTACCGGATTTCTTCTGATATCCAGGTAACGGTATTTCATCCTTAATTCTTCGCCGCCATCTGTTTCGTCCTCAATAGTGAAAGGAGGAAGCTGCGATTCGTTCAGAATAGTCAGTTTTTCCACCAGAATCTCAATTTCTCCGGTTGGAATATTAGGGTTTTTGCTTACTCTTTCAATAACTCTTCCGGTGGCCTGAATCACAAATTCACGGCCCAGTTTTTTTGCTTCTTCCATCAGTTGGGCAGAAGAGCGGTCCTGATCAAAAACCAGCTGGGTAATTCCGTAACGATCTCGAAGATCTACCCAAATCATAAATCCTTTATCACGGATAGTCTGTACCCATCCTGATAGTGTAACTTCTTCATTCAGATTTTTCAGAGATAGCTCTCCGTTGGTGTGTGATCGAAACATAATTATTTGTTTAAAGTTCAATGTTTAAGGCTCAATTCCGAACCTTGATTTTTTCGTTGGCAAAGATAAGATTTTTGCAGGTTTTATAAATAAAAAAAACTTCCTTTCGGAAGTTTCATATATTGATTTCAGATTTTTTAATCTCTGTTGCCGCCTTTTGCGATCAGAATTTTTTTCACTTCTTCGCTGCCTTTTGTTTCATCAGCTACTTCAAGAGGCGTTTTGTTCTGGCATTTTTTATTCACACTGGCCTTATTGTCCAAAAGGAAGTTGATAATCTTCTTTCTGTCAGACATTACACTAAAACCAAGGGGAGAGTAAAGAATATCTCCAACAAGGAAACACTTGTTGTAATCTCCCGGAGCAAACTGTTTTTTAAATGTGGCTATATCATCAGAATAAATAGCTTTCATCTTTTCCTGACTCATCTTCTGAGCAGATACCATACCGCCAGACAGTAATATTCCAAATAGAAAAGTAGTAGAGATTATTTTTTTCATAAGGATAATTTTTAAGAATATACAAATCTAAATTAAATTTTATTACCAATTGCTAAGTTTTTCTAATAATTGGATTTGTATTTTTGGGATTATCTAAATTATTGATTACAAAATGACAAAATATATTGAGTTTTTGAAAAAAGCATTCAGTGGTGAAGAAACTGATCTTACCAAAGTGAATATCAGAAGTGCCGTACTGCTTTTAGCAATTCCGATGATGCTGGAAATGGCAATGGAATCCGTATTTGCCCTTGTTGATCTCTATTTCGTTGGTCACTTGAAAGAAAGTGGTTTTGCTATTCAGACAGTAGGACTTACCGAATCTGTACTTTCTGTAATGTATTCTATTGCGATTGGTATGAGTATGGCCGCCACAGCCCTGGTGGCAAGAAGAATTGGTGAGAAAAATCCTGAACAGGCTTCCAGAAGTGCTGCGCAGGTATTGCTTGTTTCTTTTGCCATTACTTTTGTTTTAAGCTTATTGGGAGTGATCTTTGCTGAAGAAATTCTGATTTTAATGGGTTCAAAGCCTGAAGCAGCGGCCTACGGAAAGAATTTTACCAGAATTATGATGGGAAGCAGCACGATTATTATGCTTTTATTCTTAATCAATGGTATTTTCAGAGGAGCAGGAAACGCAATGATTGCCATGAAAAGCTTGTGGATCGCGAATATTGCCAATATTATTCTCTGCCCGATTCTGATAAAAGGATTAGGACCTGTTCCTGCTTTGGGACTGACCGGTGCTGCCTTGGCAACAACAATAGGACGAAGTATAGGGGTTATTTACCAGTTGTATCATCTTTTAGTAGCAGATACACAGATCCGTATAAGGATTTCTTATTTTAAACCGAACTATGCGTTAATTACATCCATCATAAAAATAGCCACTCCAGGGATTTTTCAGTTTGTCATCGCTTCATGCAGCTGGATTTTCCTTGCGGAGCTTGTCGCTACTACGGGAGGTGAAAATGCATCTGCAGGTTATCAGACCGCTTTAAGACTGATGATGTTCTTTATGCTTCCTGCATGGGGACTGAGTAATGCGGCATCCACGCTGGTAGGCCAGAACATGGGAGCCAATGAAATGCTGAGAGCAGAACAGTCTGTGATGAAAACGGTAAAATATAATGTCATCTTTATGCTCGTTGTAAGTCTTATCTTTCTTTTTATGGGAAATTTCTTGGTAGGGTTTTTCACTCAGGAAACTGCTATTAAAGATTTTGCTAAAAATGCACTTCAGATCATGAGTACCGGCTTTATTTTCTATGGAATAGGAATGGTGATGATTAATGCCTTCAATGGAGCAGGAGACACCTGGACGCCAACGTGGGTTAATCTTTTTGGGTTCTGGCTGTTTCAGATTCCTCTCGCATATTTTTTATCCAGATATCTTGAGATGGGTCCCAAAGGAGTTTTTATTTCAATCCCCGCTGCTGAAACTTTGATTACCATTGTTGCCTTTATCTTATTTAAAAAAGGAAAATGGAAGACGATAAAAGTGTAGAAGGGATGGGCGGTGGAAGCTTGAAGAGGGAAGTTATGCAGATCAGAAATATCTAAAATAATCATTATAAACAGTGTTGCTAAACTGATGACAGATCATTTAAAATAGTAACCTGCTGGTAACTTCCTGCATCTGGCGTCCATCCTCCATCTTTAATTTATAAAATTTTAACAGCGTTATCAATTGGATTTTAGGCTTACATTTTTTAATTTCGTAATGACAACAAATACATAATACTATGGGAAAAGGAGACAAAAAATCAAGAAGAGGAAAAATTAATTCCGGAAGTTATGGAAAAAGAAGACCTAGAAAAGCATCAAAATCTTTTGCCGCTTCTGAAGAAAAATCTAAAAAGTAATCCAAATAAAAAGACCGGAGATCAGATCACCGGTCTTTTTTATGAAAATAAAATTAATTATTTACCGCCAAGAATATTTCCAAGGATGCTTCCTAAACCGCCGCCGCCTTGCTGTTGGTTTCCATTGCCGCCCAGCACACTTCCTAATATATCATTCAATGGGTTTCCTGATGATTGAGACTGTCCGCCGCCTAAAACACTTCCAAGAATATCATTCAAAGGATTAGACTGCTGAGCTTGTGCCTGGCTTGAAGCATTTCCAAGGATTCCTCCTAAGAGATCTCCTAAACCTCCTGCTCCAACATTGCTTTGCTGTTTCTGCTGCCCGATGTAACCCATTACTACAGGTGCCAGCATGGCAAGAATAGGACCTATTTTGTCTATTGAAATTCCTGTATTCTGAGATAACTGGTTTTCAACATTACTTTTCTGATCACCGAAAATATGCCCCAGGATAGATCCGCCTTCCGCCTGTCTTGATTCAATCTGAGAAGCATCATTTAAAATACTTCCATTATGGTCTTTATCTAAAGCGCTGTTTAAAGCTTCTGCTTCTTTGGCATCCTGAGATTTATTTCTAAGATAAGAAATAATAAGAGGAGTAGCTACTGCTAATAAAGCAATTACCTGGTTTTTGCTGATCCCGAATTTATTTTCAGCCTGTTCAGCAACCTGGTTGCCTGTATTCCCTGTAAGTAGGTCGATTAAACTCATTTTTGTGTTTATTAAGTATTAAGTAACCAAAGTTATCAAAAAATATGCCTCACAAAATGACAGGCCTTCATAATTATTGTTAAAGTTTTCTGATCTGTTCTTCTGTATAACCTTTACTCTTTAGAAGTTGTATATAGTCTACCGCACTGATAGTCATCCATTCGATAGGTTCGGGAGCCTGCTTTTTATCAATAGTAAATTCCAGAATTCCTACATTGTTATTCATCCATGGCAGGATGTAATAATCAAGTCCGCCTTTATACGCTTTGAATGCATGAAATTCTTTTCCTTTTTTTGTTAAAAATGCAGCTTTATACAGAAGGAGGTATCCTGCAGGAATCAATAAGCATACCCATGAAAACTTTCTCAGACGTGCATACTTTGCTGAAGAAAGGCCATACCCTATAGACAGCGCAAAAATGATATTGAAGGGTAAAAAGAAAACGTAATTGTCTGATACGGCATAGAAAGTTGCAAATCCGTACACGCATACGGCTCCTGAAGCAAAGACAAAAAACATTTTTCTATGGGTTTTGTACAGCAGCAGAATGCCTGCGATTCCGAAAAAGGTGAATATATTGAAATTATAGATCAGATAAGCAAAAGACTGGAAAAAATCCTTCACGTACTGAATGGTGCTTTTTTTCAGAGAATCTTCCACCCAAGTGCCCTGATCAGAGCTGTATGGAGATTTGAAAGGAAGCCCCTGGGAACTGTTGAGAATAAATAAGGAGCAGAATAACACGGCAAAAACCAATAGTGAAGCCGCTGCATATTTTTTTTCATTTCTGAAATAAAATAAGAAAACCAGTAAGGAGGGGATGAGCAGGATATTTTGAATATGAACCCACAAACTGATTCCTAAAAACAAACTGCTTAAGAGAATATAGATTCTTTTCTCTTCAGTAAAACTCTTAATGACCGAAAAGAAAAAAAGACTTATCCATAAGGAATTATAAGTGTAAACTTCCACTATCTCTGCATTTCTCCAAAAGGAAAAGCTGAAGCCGAAAACAAAAGCGGCTGCAAGAGATGCCCAATCTGTCTTTGAAATACTTCTTACAGTAAGATAAACAACAGAAACGGTAGCTGCGCCAGAAAACACTACCAAAAATCTGCTCGCTTCGATGCCATTCATATCAAAAAGGTTTTTAATAAAAATAACCGTATTGATATAGAGAAAGTGACTGGTTGCTGTAGCAGTGGTTTCCCATATCCCTGTTTCTGCACTCAGTACAAATCCTACACAGTCTGCAAAAGGAATTTTTGAAAAACTTCCGGCATAGTAGATACCAAGAAAAATAATGAACAAAAATAAGGCTGATAAATATTTGTTCATATTAGTTCTTTACGATAGGTACATTAGAACATGCTTCTCCGAACATCAGAGATTTTACAATGGGTTTTAACTGTTCTACGAGTTCTATATAGGCATTTTCCGGAATTTCTTTATCAGAGCAGCCTTTTACAAGAACTCTTTTTCCTCTCATTTCCTCAAAATCATGCGTCTGAATTGCATTGTGCATTAGAATAACTTCAAGATCCTCACGGCTTCCAAACACAATTTTTCTGGCCACATCAGTAAGTTTTGCCGTCAAAACAAAATAGGCCCACAGAGGAATAATAGTATCTACAGAATTGTAGATGTATATATATGAATCTCTATACTGTTCAATATCAATAGCTTCTACTTTTTCACGAAAATCTTTCTCTTTCAGGATCATTTCCTGGAAAAGAAAATCTTTCAGGTCAATTCCTTTTCTTTCTCCTTTTGGAAGTAAAGTGGCAAGGTCAAAATTGATAAGGCCGCTTTCGGCAACTTTATTCCGGATTTCAAATTCTTCTGACATTTTTTATCATTATCTTTGAACAAATTTACGAATTAAGATCATATCTATTTTAATTTGTTCTCTATCCTTACTATAGAAATGAAGTATTACATTATTGCAGGCGAAGCTTCAGGTGATTTGCACGGAAGTAACCTGATGAAATCTCTGAAACAAAAAGATCCGAATGCTGAATTTAGATTTTGGGGTGGTGATCTGATGAAAGCTCAGGGCGGAACACTGGTAAAACATTACAGAGATCTGGCTTTTATGGGATTTCTGGAAGTGGTAATGAACCTCAGAACGATTCTGAATAATATTAAATTCTGTAAAGAGGATATTCAGAAAAACAGACCCGATGTTTTAATTTTAGTTGATTATCCGGGTTTTAATTTAAGGATTGCAAGGTTTGCTAAAGAGCTTGGAATCAAAGTTGTTTATTATATTTCTCCGCAGCTTTGGGCCTGGAAAGAAGGACGGGTAGAGATCATCAAAAAATATGTGGATGAAATGATGGTCATCCTTCCTTTTGAAGAAGATTTTTACAGGAAACACGGAGTTCATTCTCATTTTGTAGGCCACCCTTTGCTGGATGCTATTTCGGATCTTCAGGAAATCAGTATTGAAAATTTCAAAGCTGGGAACGGTTTGAACGAAAAAGAAATCATTGCGCTGCTGCCGGGTTCCAGAGAACAGGAGGTGGAGAAGATGCTCGAAATAATGCTTTCTGTAAGACCGCATTTTAAAAATTATCAGTTCGTCATTGCCGGAGCACCGAGTCTCCCTAAAGAGTTCTATCAGAAATATGTGGATGATAATGTCCATTTTGTATCTAATAAAACCTATGATTTACTAAGATGTTCCAAAGCAGCTCTGGTGACCTCCGGAACAGCTACCCTGGAAACCGCTTTGCTGAACATTCCTGAAGTGGTTTGTTACCGCGGAAGCAAAATTTCTTATGCTATTGCTAAAAGATTAGTAAAAAATATCAATTACATTTCTTTGGTTAACCTGATCATGGATAGGGAAGTGGTAAAAGAGCTCATTCAAAATGATCTGAATACTAAAAACCTGGTAGAAGAACTCAATAAAATTGTATCAGGAGAAAAAAGAAACCAGGTTCTGAATGACTATGAACTTCTGAGAGAAAAGCTTGGCGGAAAAGGCGCCAGTGATCATGCTGCTGAGGTCATATTGAAAGTGTAATTTTTACCAGTGCTTTTGAGAATTTAATCCACTTTTTAACTATGAATTACTATACCCGTTTCCTTTTATTACTGACATTTACGTTGTTTTTCTCAAACTGTTCTTCACAACAGGGCAATCGGAGAGATAAAGTCCAGATATTCTATTATGGCTGGTACGCAAATCCTGCAACCGATGGGAGTTATCAGCATTGGAACCACGAAATTCTTCCCCACTGGAGCAATCCGAAATGGAATAATCTGGGGCATCACCAAGGAGGGGACGATATTGGAGCTAATTTTTATCCTGCATTGGGAAATTACAGTTCCAATGACCCGAAGATTATTGAAAAGCATATGAAAATGATCAAAGACGCAGGAGTAGGGGTAGTTGTCGTAAGCTGGCTGGGAAAAGATTCATTTACGGATAAAAGTCTGCTTAAATATCTGGATATTGCAGACCGTTTTAATCTGAAAATTGCATTCCACATCGAGCCGTTTTATACGAATACATCAGAATTAAAGGAACAGCTTTCTTATCTTATAAAAACCTATTCTCATCACCATGCTTTCTATAAAAAAGAGGGTAAGCCGTTGTTTTATGTATATGACAGTTATAAAATTTCTAAAGAGGAATGGTCAAAAATGCTGTCCCAAAATGGAGAAAAAACAGTCAGAAATACAGATTTGGATGCTTTTTATATCGGGCTTTGGGTTGAAAAAGATGATGTTAAATTTTTTGACTCGGCTGGCTTTGATGGCTTCTATACCTATTTTGCCAGCGAAGGCTTTGTGTACGGAAGCACCACTGCTAACTGGAATTTTATGGCCCAATACGCTAAAGATCATAACCTGATTTTTATTCCTTGTGTAGGACCAGGGTATTCCGATACAAGGATACGTCCATGGAACGAAGCTAATTTCAAAAGCAGAGAAAATGGAAAGTATTACGAAAAGATGTTTGATGCCGCCATGAAAGTAAATCCGGATTTCATCGGAATTACATCATTCAATGAATGGCATGAAGGAACACAGATAGAACCCGCTATCCCTAAAAAAGCAGGTGATTTTACCTATGAAGATTACGGGAAAGATTCTTTATTTTATATCAAAGAAACGAAGCGGTTGACGGATAAATTTCTGAAAAAATAAACCGCTGAAAAGCGGTTTATTTTTTATTGTTTTGTTAAATGTATAATTTTATTATCCGGAAGAGTAGTTTGAAAGTTACTACAATTCTGAGTTACAATATCATTGTCTGGATGAAAATTAACTCCCAATTGAGTTGGAGTTTCTGGCTTTATCCACATATAAAAAAATCCGTAATCAATACATCCCGATTTATCACCAGAGAAGTCCTTTAAATAAGCTTTTAAATCTTTCTGAAAATTAAAACCAGTAAACTTGGTTTCAGTATCAGGTTTAGTGAAATTATCATATTCTACCACACCATTAGCGTTTGTTATTTTTACCCTCCCAACAAGCATATCCTATTTTTGATTTTGTCCCACATTTTCTTTCTTGATAAAATTAAATTCATAATTTTTACCATCCCTGTTTCCTTTCCATGTTCCAGCATATTTATTCAGGGAATTATTAATATCTTTTACATAAGAGGTATTTGGGCATGTTTGAGCTGATAGAGAACATTGTGCCATTGTCTCAAGAGAGACGGTTTGCCCTTACAGTCTGTAAATACAGCAAGACATATAATACTTAAAATATTTTTCATCGACTTTTTATATTTTATTGCTATCAATTAAAATGTCAATTCAAAAAACCGGTGAAAAGCGGTTTATAATTATTGCTTAGTAAAAATTAAATCTTTTGTCTCTGGTAGGTAAATGTTTATGTCTGTTCCTGGGGGACACTTAGCATCATCTATGATAATATCATTGGGGCGATATTCCCAAATAATTTGATTGTCATTTAATTTTTTTAAAATAACTTTCCCCCAGCCAACATTACAATTAGTGCCACTGTACGAAAATATTATAGAATTTTGATAAGGTCTTGTTCCAATACTAAATAACTCTATTTTAGAAGTATTGTTTTTAGTATCCTGAAGTATTGTGCCAGAAGAGTTTTTAATAATATATTTAATTATTAATGCATCTCTGTAAAACTTTTGATCTCCATAATCAACTAATTTATTTTCAGCTTTTGTAACATATAAAATGATTTCATTTCCTTGAAATATTGCTTTATAAGTTCCTAAATATGGTGTTAGTTCATTATTTAGATCCTTTACATAAGCATTTGTTGGAATATTTTTTAAGTCAGTATTTAAGGGTAATTGCTGACCTTTGCAAGAAAAGAAATAGATGAAAAATGATAAGAAGAGTATCATTTTTTTTGTATTCGTTGTTTTCATGTTTTTACTTTATAATATTAAACTATTAACAGGATGTTGTAATTAATTGATTATTTGTATTTATTTCGATATTTTGTATTGTGTTATCAAGTTCTATCCTTTGTAAAATGATTTTTCCGCTTAACCCCATTTTTTTTAAAGTTTCAAAAAATAATATTTCCACTCCCAGATTATTGATTGTTCCGTCGGAATTAATATAAGTATTTCCATTCTTGCCAAAATCTGTTAAATTAGACTCAATCTCTATATATTTTTTTGTGAATTTATTTAACTCTTCTTGTGAAAAATTAGTTAACGCATCTTGATAAGTTCCGTTAAAATTCATTACATAATGCATACCATTAGGAGCTACTACTCCTAAATAAGCATTGCCTGGAGTATTAGTTGAGGTAGGTTGGGCTCTTGCAAAACCTAATAACTGATCAATATCTGCAGGTGAAAACATAGGTATTCCTGTAGGGGTGTGGTTATGATATCCTCCGGCATATCCTGTTTTATCTCCGAAGTTAACACTATGTTTCCCTCCTGTTATCGTTGGTGAAGGTGTTCCATCCAGCATAAATTTGACTCCCTTTTCACCTCCAAGAGTTGACTGTTGTTTTAACTCATTTATTTTTAACTGTGAAGTAGGTTGCAAAAGTCTATTCTGTGTTCTTATACATGGAGTGTTATCATGAGCGTCAGGATATTGGTATCCACCTCCGCCACCTCCGCCGCTTCCGCCGTCACCGCCGCTTCCGCCACCACATTGTGAATCTGGTGACATATCCATACACTCCAAATAAGGTCCTGCTGGTGAGCAATGCATTTCTACAAAATGATCAACCTGCAAAACGGCTCCGGTTACAGTATCTGTCCAGGTAACTGTTTTATAGATGGTGACACAGCTGTTCTTACTTTGAGCGGTTCCTGAGTTTTCTTTAAATGTTCCGGAAAGATTTTCCCTGTTTTTAAAAACCAATAGATCAAAAAACTTTTTGGACTTTTCATTAGGATCGATTTTGAAAAAGACTTTATCTTCTTCTCTTTTTACTACAAGAGTAAAATTTACCTTCCCGTCTTTTATCACAGGAACTTCAAGGAAGCTTTCTTCACCTGCTGTTGTAGCATAATTCCAGGCGACTTCACCATGCCTGGCTTTAACATAATTGGGATCTGAATAGGTCTCAAATATTTTCTTTACATTTTTAATGTATTTTTCGTCCTCTTTCCAAAGAGTTTTTGAGGTGTATTCCTTTGATAGAATAGAGGCCTCAGAAACAGATGAGGTTTCATCATGAATACAGGAGGAAAAGGAAGACGTTATGATTGCCAGCACCAGCAACCAATGGGTTGTTTTTTTCATCATACGATTTCTGTTTTTTAGATGTTGAATATACAAATTTTATCACATCGGTGTGATTTTATGCAAAAATATATTTTTCCGCCATCCTACATCATAAGAATTTTTATATTTTTGATAAAAATTCTTTTAAAATGAGCATAGGTACAAGAGTAAAACAATACAGGGAAGCCAGAAACTGGTCTCAGGAAGATCTGGCGGTGCGCTTAGATACTACACAGACTACCATTTCCAATATAGAGTCTGATAAAAATATTCCCAACTCTTTACTGCTGAACAAAATAGCAAAAGAATTAGAGGTTGATATTAATGAGCTGCTTAATGATAGTGCTAATAATATCATGACAAATAATGAATTTAGTGATCATGCTGTTGCCGCTGTTAATCAATATAATCCTGTTTTCAATATGCAGTCTCCGGAATTATTAGAGAGCATTCTGAAAAACCAGGAACAGATTGCTAAGCTTATGGAAATACAGAGTAAGCTGATAGAAAACCTCCTCAAAAAATAAAGCATAAAGAACAACTATAATAAAGTCTGAAATTAAAACTTCAGACTTTCGTTTTTTATATCAATGGGTTTTACATAGTAAAAAATCAGGTTCTCTATTAATCCTTTTTTTTGTATTTTGAATTGATATTTGGTTGTTAAAGAGGAGGGGATTTAAGGAGTAATTATCTATTTTTCCCGAATAATTAATTGAAATTGCAAAAGCAGCCTCTTTTTATTCTGGTACTACTTTTTATTCTTGGAATTCTTTTTCAGGATAAGGTTGTATTGTCAGGTACTGCGCTTTACTCACCGATTGTACTGTGCTTAGTTTTACTCACTGCCATCTGCTTTCATTCGTATTTTCTGCATAAAGTCAAAGTTATTTTGCTTGTCCTTTTATTTTTTGGAACAGGAATTATTCTCCACTATTATAATACTTCTGCAGCGAACGGGGATCATATTTCAGATAAAAAAGAAACCGTTATTTTTAAAATTTCGCAGAAATTAAATTCTACCGCAAAATATAAAAAATATGAAGGAATTGTACAGGCAGGAAAAACCACTTTTAATTCTGTTTTGTATGTTCCTGCAGCTTTCAAAGAGCTGGATTTTATTCATTATTACAAAGCAGAAGCTTTTGTGGCAAAACCAAAGGCTCCTCAATATGATTTTCAGTTTAACTATGTTCAGTATCTGAAGAGAAAAGGCATTAGTTATCAGATTTATATTTCAAAGGAAATAGTAGCTGAAGAACGAAACGATGTGAAGCTGGCAGATCAGTTACGACAGTATAGACTTACAGTTCTTCAGAAAATTGATCAGATAAAAATTTCAGGAAAAACAAAAGAATTTCTAAAAGGAATCATCCTGGCAGACAGAACAGAGCTTGATGCGGGTACGGTTCAGGATTTCAATAAGTCCGGGCTGGTTCATTTTCTGGCGATTTCAGGAACGCATATAGTGGTTATTTTTGGAATGTTTTACTTTTTTCTGATTCGTTTTACTCCTATAAAATGGAGAAAATATGCAGTGATTGTAAGTTTAGTATTTATCTGGCTGTTTGCTGCTTTTATCGGGTTTGGAAACTCTGTTCTGCGGTCATGTATCATGTTGAGTGTCTATTTTATTTTTGTGCTGCTTCAGCGGAAACCGGATCTGCTTCATTCATTGGCTTTGTCGGCTTTTTTTATTTTGATTGGAGATACCCAGCAGATTTTTGATGTAGGATTTCAGCTTAGTTTTTTGGCAGTTTTGGGGATCTATTGGCTGAATCAGCCTTTACTGAAATATTTCCCAAAACAGGATCATTATCTTAAAAAACTACTTTTCAGTACCATTACCCTATCTGTATCGGCTCAGCTGGCTACACTTCCGCTGGTGCTGTATTATTTTCATCAGTTTTCTTTCATTTCTATCATTGCCAATTTTGTTATTGTTCCTTTTTCCGAGATAATTATCGTATTCTCATTTATTATGACAGGCTTTATTGCATCCGGAATTGATTTTGAGCTTATGAATAAAGGGTATGATTTTGTTATTCAGATTCTGTTAAAAATAATTCATTGGTTTGCGGAGGCAGACTTTTTATTCTTTGAGAACATTCCCATGAACGGATGGGAAGTGCTTTCTATTTCTGCGGCTGTCTATTTATTAAGACCTGTTATTTTAAAATTTGATTTTAAAAGTTCGATGAGGTTAACGATGGCTTTAGTGGTATTTTTGATGATAAGAACAGGAAGTAATGTCTTTGAAAATCAGAAAGAAGAAATATTGGTTTACACCTATGGTAAGAGCCGTGTTTTTTCTGTGAAAACGGGAAGCAGAGCAGGCTTTTGGGTTTCGGATGGCAGGAATGAAGCGAAAATTATAAAGTATATAATCAATCCCTATTGTGCGGCAAGAAGAGTAGATCATTTTGAAATAAAATCTTTCTCTTCCTTTACTAAAAAAGTCGTTTTCAGAGGCCGGATTTATAATCTCAAGTAATGCTGTATAATTTATATGTTTTCGTGTATTTATAATGTATAAAATTCTTATTTAGAAACATTACAAACTGCCTAATTGTGAGATTTCTCACTTTTCGATATTGTTAAACTTTCTTAATTTTGTAGAAATTCAAATTTAAACTTATATGGCAGGTTTAACGAGTTCTACGATAGGTAGAAAATATGCTATGGCATTATCAGCTCTATTTTTGCTGATTTTTCTTATACTGCATTTGACGACCAATTTGTTATCAGTTCTGAATCGTGATGCATTCAATACGGCATCCGACTTTATGGGCTATAATCCTTTTGTGCAGTTCTTAATGCAGCCTATTCTTGGTTTTGCAGTAATTTTCCATTTCATTATGGGATTTGTTCTGGAGATCAAGAATAATAAAGCGCGTCCTATCAAGTACGCATCAAACAACCCTTCTGTGAACTCTTCATGGATGTCCAGAAATATGATTATTTCAGGGGCTGTGGTTTTAGCTTTTTTAGTGCTTCACTTTTATGATTTCTGGTTACATGAAATTAATTATAAGTATGTTGAAGGACTTACTCCTGATGCAGAACGTTTCTGGCCGGAACTTCATGAGAAGTTTGCTGATATGTGGAGAGTAGCTCTGTATGTAATTGCTTTTGTTTTATTAGGATTACACCTGGCTCACGGATTCCAGTCTTCATTTCAGTCTATCGGAGCAAGACATCCAAAATATACACCGGTAATCAAAGCTTTCGGGAAATGGTATTCAATCCTTATTCCTGCAGGATTTATTTTTATCGCAATTTTTCACTTTGTAACTCAATAATATCAATATACTAATATGAGTAGATTAGATTCAAAAATTCCAGCAGGTCCTTTAAAGGATAAATGGAAAAATCATAAAGACCATATGAACCTTGTTGCACCAAACAACAGAGATAAGATTGATATTATTGTTGTAGGTACAGGTTTGGCAGGTGGTTCTGCAGCAGCTACATTAGCTGAGCAGGGATATAACGTAAAAGCATTCTGCTACCAGGATTCTCCAAGAAGAGCACACTCTATTGCCGCTCAGGGAGGGATCAACGCAGCGAAGAACTATCAGGGAGACGGTGACTCTACATACAGATTATTCTATGATACCATTAAAGGTGGTGACTACAGAGCAAGAGAGGCTAATGTTTACAGATTAGCTGAAGTTTCTGCCAACATTATTGACCAGTGTGTTTCCCAGGGGGTTCCTTTTGGTAGAGATTACGGAGGTCAGTTAGATAACCGTTCTTTTGGTGGAGTTCAGGTAAAAAGAACTTTCTACGCAAAAGGACAGACCGGACAGCAGTTGTTATTAGGTGCTTATTCTGCAATGAGCCGTCAGATCGGTAAAGGTAGAATCAAAATGTACAACCGTCACGAAATGCTTGACCTTGTTATTGTAGATGGAAAAGCAAGAGGAATTATTGCAAGAAACCTTGTAACAGGTGAGATTGAAAGACATTCAGCCCACGCAGTAGTTATTGCTTCAGGAGGATACGGAAATGTATACTTCCTTTCTACCAATGCAATGGGATCAAACGTTTCTGCAGCATGGAAAATTCACAAGAAAGGAGCTTACTTCGCAAACCCTTGCTACGTACAGATTCACCCGACTTGTATTCCTGTTCACGGAACACAGCAGTCTAAACTGACTTTGATGTCTGAATCATTAAGAAACTCAGGAAGAATCTGGGTTCCTAAAAAGATTGAAGATTCAGTAGCCATCAGAGAAGGTAAATTAAGACCTGAAAATATTAAAGAAGAAGACAGAGATTATTATTTGGAAAGAAGATATCCTGCATTCGGTAACCTTGTACCAAGAGACGTTGCTTCAAGAGCAGCTAAGGAAAGATGTGACGCCGGATACGGAATCGAAAATAATGATACTCAGGAAGGGGTTTACCTTGATTTCTCTACAGAGATCATGAAGAAAGGTAAAGAAGCCGCTATCGAAAAACATATTCATAATCCAACAGATCAGCAGATCTATGATCTGGGTAAGAGCTGGGTTGAGGAGAAATACGGTAACTTATTCGTAATGTACGAAAAAATTACAGCAGATGACCCTTACAAAACTCCAATGAAGATCTATCCTGCCGTTCACTATACAATGGGTGGGGTTTGGGTTGATTATAACCTTCAGTCTACAATCCCTGGATGTTTCGTAATTGGTGAGGCTAACTTCTCTGATCACGGAGCCAACAGATTGGGAGCTTCTGCATTGATGCAGGGTCTTGCTGACGGATATTTCGTACTTCCTTATACCATTGCTGACTATCTTTCTGCAGATATCAGAACAGGAGCTATTCCTACCAATTCAGCGGCCTTTGACGAAGCTGAAAAAGGAATTAAAGAGAAAATCGATTTCTTCCTAAACAACAAAGGAACTCATTCAGTAGACCACTTCCATAAAAAACTGGGACACATTATGTGGAACAAAGTAGGTATGGGAAGAACTCCTGAAGGGTTAAGAGAAGCGATCAGAGAAATTGAAGAAGTAAGAAATGACTTCTGGAAAAACGTAAAAGTACCTGGTGAAGGAGAAGGGATGAACACTGAGCTTGAAAAAGCATTCAGAGTGGCAGACTTCCTTGAGCTTGGACAATTGATGGCTATCGATGCACTACACAGAAATGAATCTTGTGGTGGGCATTTCCGTGAAGACCATTCCACTCCGGATGGTGAAGCGGAAAGAGATGACGTAAACTACAAATACGTCGGAGCTTGGGAATATCAGGGTAACGATATCAACGCAGAAGTGTTGCATAAAGAAGAGCTGATATACGAGAACATCGAGGTTAAAACTAGAAGTTACAAATAATCTCCAACCTATAAATATAACATTATGAGTGCAAAAAAAGGCCTACATCTTACGCTGAAAATTTGGAGACAAAAAAATAATAAATCTAAAGGTCAGTTTGAGACCTACAAAATATCAGATGTATCTACAGACTCTTCATTCCTGGAGATGCTGGATATTCTGAACGAAAATTTAATTAACGAAGGTAAAGAACCTATCGCTTTTGATCACGACTGCCGTGAAGGAATCTGCGGGATGTGTTCACTTTACATCAATGGTAGAGCCCACGGGCCGGATACAGGAATTACTACCTGCCAGCTTCACATGAGAATGTTCAAAGATGGAGAAACGATCGTTATTGAACCTTGGAGAAGTGCCGCTTTCCCTGTTATCAAAGATTTGATGGTAGACAGAAGCGCTTTTGACAGAGTAATGGCAGCAGGAGGATTTATTTCTGTAAATACATCAGGTAATACTCTGGATGCTAACGCAATTCCGGTTCCTAAAGAAGATGCAGACAAAGCAATGGATGCGGCTGCTTGTATCGGATGTGGAGCTTGTGTGGCTACATGTAAAAACGGATCTGCAATGCTGTTTGTAGGAGCTAAGGTTTCTCAGTATGCCTTACTTCCACAAGGTAGAGTAGAAGCTAAGAGAAGAGTTCTGAACATGGTGAAGGCTATGGATGAAGAAGGATTCGGAAACTGTTCAAATACCGGAGCATGTGAAGTAGAATGTCCGAAAGGAATTTCTCTTGAAAACATCGCGAGAATGAACAGAGAATATATGGCTGCTCTTGTAGATCAAGGATAGAATTGATTTAAATACATAAAAAATCGCCTTCATTTATGGAGGCGATTTTTTTGTGAAAGACATAAGCCTGTTAAAGTTTGTTAACTTATTGATCGTTCTTCGTCATTCTTTATTTAATAAGTATATATTTGAAGGGTAGTTGAATCGTTTTTTTTAAACTTTCAAATACAGCATGCCCTTCAGAAAGAGATCATTAAAACAGTCAGTATGTCCCTTCTGAAAGGCAGTAATAAAATTTTCAAAAAAAATAATTAGTGTGAATTAGCAAGCCCTAAAAAGCGTATTTTTGTGTAATATTAAAAATTGAAATGAAAAAATATCTTTTATTGTTTATCATCACAGCTTTTGTGATGTCTTGTTCAAAAAAAGTAGAAGTAAAAGGAAAAATTACTGGAAGCTCACCATTAGAAAGAATAGAATTTGTAGAAGCTTCTGGAGTTGGAACCCTGCCTTTGATTAATATAGGTTTAGATAAAGACGGAAATTTTTCTGGTAGCTTTGAAGCGCCTAAAGATGGAATGTACGTCATCAACTATGCAGGAAGACAGAATCTGATCTATCTGGAAGGAGGACAAAAAGTAAATATTTCAGGTAACGGAACTACTTTCCCAAATGAATATGTAATTACCGGAGATGCTAAAAAGAATAACGACTTCCTTACAGCAAGTATGAAGTTTCTCGCAGATTACGGAAGCAAGGTTAACCTGGCTGGATTAATGAGCGGAGACGAAGCTGCATTTTTAAAAGGAATGCATAAAGTAGAAGCTGATATTAATAAAAATGTAGACGAATTAGCAAAGAAAAACAACCCAAGCAAGGGACTTCTTGAATGGAAGAAAAATGATATCAAAGTGACCATTCTTAACCTGCTTGCGAACTATGAAATGTCTCACGGCCCAATGGCTGGGAATCCATCTTACAAAGCTTCTAAGGCTTTCAAAGACTATGAAACCCAATTGGAAACAGATAAAGATGCGATGGTTAAGTCAATCCCTCTTTACAGACAGTACCTTCTTGTTAAAATGACTCCGGATTTCCAGAAATATGCAGAAGCAAACAGCAAAGGAAAAACAGGAATTACAACTTCTGAGATGTTCGCTCAGTATTTAAAAACAAAAAAAGATTTATCTCAGACTGCTAAAGACTATCTTTTGGCATTTGTAATGGCCCAGGCTGATATTCATCCTACAACAACACCGGCCAACATTGATAAAATTAAAAAAATCATTGATTCAGATATTAAAGATGCTACCATTAAAAGTGATCTTTTAAAAATGCAGGTTGCCATTACTGGTCTTAAAATCGGAGATCCGGCACCTGAAGCGGCTTTAGCAAAACAAGACGGAAAATCTTATAACCTTTCTGAAAATAAAGGAAAACCCTATATGCTTTTCTTCTACGCTTCATGGAATCCTTACATCAGCGAAGCTACGGTACCTGTATTAAAAGAAGTGGTAAACTTTTACAAGTCTAAAATGAACTTTGTATTTGTAAACGTAGATGATACTAAAGATCAGTTCATTAAAACAAGCAATTCTCTTCTAAAAGGAATTCAGGGGGTGAATGTTTACGGAGAAGGAGGTCTTAACTCTGATATCGCTAAAAAATACGGAGTGTACGGATTTAAACTGCCTTGCTTTGTAATCATTGACAAAGACGGTAAAATTGCCAGCAGATCATTCGTGAATCTTGGTGAGCAGGAATTGGTAACAATTCTTGATAAGCAAACTGGTCTTTCTGCTCCTAAAGTTGCACCAAACGTTCAGATGCAGCCACAGCTTCAGATAGATCCTTCTGCAGCTCAGCAGCAGGCTCCACAGCCAGCAAATCCACAGCCGGCTCCAACAAAATAATAAACTTTAACACCGTATAGAAACCTTATCTTCGGATAAGGTTTTTTTTATTGTATTTTTGCAAACTGGAACGTAAGAGTTTCAATCAGGAAAATAGAAAATTTTAGAATGAGTAGGAAGAAAAAAAGAGATTTAGTTCTTGAAAATATAAAGCTGTTGACTGCCGGAGCAAAAGGCGTGGCAATAGGAAAGACAGAGGAAGGAAAAGCAGTGATGGTAACAGGAGCAATTCCGGGCGACATTGTGAATGTAAGAGTGAAAAAAGCAAAGTCTAAATATTTTGAAGGTGAAGCAGTAGAAGTACTGGAAAAATCACCTTACAGGGTAGAGCCAAAATGTATTCACTTCGGAACCTGCGGAGGCTGCAAATGGCAGAATATGAGCTATGAAAAGCAGCTTGATTTTAAACAGGAAGAAGTCTATAACAATATCAAAAGAATCGGAGGCATTGAAAACTTCGAAACCGTACCAATTCTTGGATCTGAAGAGCAGTATTTTTACAGAAATAAAATGGAGTTTTCTTTCTCAAATGCGAGATGGCTTACCCAATATGAAATCAGCTCCGAAGAAAATTTCGGAAGCAAAGATGCCTTAGGTTTTCATATCCCTGGAATGTGGAGCAAAATTCTTGATCTGAAAGAATGTTTCCTGCAGGAAGATCCTTCCAATGCTATCCGGCTGGCCGTAAAGGAATATGGAGTGAATAACGGACTGGACTTTTTTGATGTAAGAAATCAGGAAGGGTTTTTAAGAACCTTAATGATGAGACAGAATTCAAAAGGAGAATGGATGGTTCTTTTCCAGTTGTACAGAGAAGAAAAAGAAAACAGAGAAAAACTTTTCGGATTCTTATTAGAAAAATTCCCGCAGATTAAAACACTGGTATATGCTATCAACCCAAAGCAGAATGATTCTATTTATGATTTAAATATCAATATCTATTTCGGAGAAGGTTATCTCATGGAAGAAATGGATGGGCTGAAGTTTAAGATCGGACCGAAATCTTTCTTCCAGACCAACTACAAGCAGGCACTGGAATTATACAGAAAAACCCTTGAATTTGCAGATCTGAAAGGAGATGAAGTGGTGTATGATCTTTATACTGGAACAGGAACCATCGCGCAGTATGTGGCAAGAAACGCAAAACAGGTTATAGGGATAGAATCTGTACAGGAAGCAATAGATGCAGCTATAGAACATGCCGCATTAAACGGACTTACAAATACAACATTCTATTGCGGAGATATGAAAGATATTTTCAATGATGAATTCATGGCGAACCATCCTAAAGCAGATGTTTTGATCACAGACCCGCCAAGAGACGGAATGCATCAAAAAGTAGTAGAACAGATCTTAAAACTTTCACCGGAAAAAGTAGTTTATGTAAGCTGTAATTCTGCTACTCAGGCTAGAGATCTTGCTTTGATGAAAGATCATTATACTTTAGTAAAGATCCTGCCGGTAGATATGTTCCCTCAGACACACCATGTGGAGAACATTGCTTTGCTGATTAAAAAATAAATTTATTTAAATTTGATCTCAAATCTTAATATGAAGTACTTTAAATTTCTTATAGCCATCTGCTTTTTAGGAATGCTTTTTTCCTGTGGAGGAGATGATGATATCTGCGAAAGCGGAGAAGGAACTCCCAGAATGAAGGTGGCTTTCAAATCACTGTCAACGGGAAAGGAAGTGACGGTGGATACACTATACGTAGCAGTAGATTATGGTGCCGGAAAAGTGGATCTGGGGAAACTTGCACAAATTGATTCCCGGCTGATTCCTCTGCGTGTGGATAACTCGCCTTATACAGATATTTATTTCAAAGTTAGGCTTAAAGGAGCAGAATCTAAAGTAAGGGTTAATTATACCACAAAGTCAACCTATGTCTCTCCAGGATGTGGCATCAAAAAGTATTATGAGAATTTAACCTCAGAATTAGTAACTCCGAACCCTGTTCAGAAAGTGGAAATCGGACAAAATCAAATAGAGAATGAAGACAAGACTAATCTTTACCTTTCTTTTTAGTTTATTTGGAATAATAAGCTGGGCACAGGACAAAAAAAAGGAAGCAGAGAAAAAGGTTCATGAAAAATATGAACCCAATTTTATGGTTGGCCTTGATGTGTTAAATACCGGAGCCGGTTTCTTTTCAGACAGAAAACTATACCAGGGGTTTATTTCTTCAAAAATCAGAGGAAATGTTCACGCCATTGCGGAAGCAGGTTTTGAAAAGAACGTATATCAGAAAAATGGGTATGATGCAAAAGCAAGCGGTCCTTTCGTTAAGTTAGGAGCGTTCTACATGCTCGCAAAAGATTCGGAAAATGAATTCAATGGATTTTATGCCGGAGGAAAAGTGGCAGGATCATTCTATAACCAGGAGTATATGGCAGTTCCGGTTCGTGGATTTGGCGGCAGTAATTCTTTTGAGGCATTTCCTTCCTCATCACAGTCTTCTTTTTGGCTGGAAGGAACTATAGGCGGGAGAGTACAGCTGTTCACTTCGAACTTTTATATTGACGTAAATCTTCAGCCGAGATATTTGATATATACTTCCAAACAGGATGATATCTCGCCGATGATTGTTCCTGGATTTGGAAGAAGTTCTTCAAAATTTAATATGGGATTTGCATGGAATATTGCCTATAAGTTTTAGAATTAGATAGTAATTGCTTTTACAATATATAAAATACAAACTTTAGAAACTTCTAAAGTTTGTATTTTTTTTAATAAATGTACTTGCGTATTACAGAATATTGAAAAATATTAATTTATTTTACTTTTGTAAATTGTAAAATGGTTATATTTGGCGGAAATTATAATTGTTATTTAATTTATGAAAAGAGTATTTACTGCCTTGGTGTGTACTTTAATAGGTGGAGCGGCGTTCGGACAATGGACTCCCACTTCATTTAATAAAGCAGACACCAAAAAAAGAGGAGCTTTTACAGTAGAGAAATCAAATGTAAGAGACAATGGGTATTACAAATTAGACTTGGCTTTGCTAAGATCTCAATTGAAGAATGCTCAGGAGATGGGGCCAAACGCAGCTCCGGTAATCATTTCTCTTCCTACTGTAGATGGAAGAATAGAGAGATTTAAAGTATTTAGCTTTCCTGTTCTGGCAAAAGAAATTGCCGATAAGTATGAGCTAGGTTCTTATGTAGGGACAAGTGTTGAAGACCCAGGTAAATATTTAAGATTCAGTGTTTCTCCAAACGAACTTCAGTCTATGATTATTGATGGAGACAAATATGAATTCATTGAACCTTTAACTACAGATAAGAGTGTATACGCAGTGCATCCTAAAACGATGAAAAATCCTAACGGATTTATATGCTCTACTAAAGAAAGCCCTGCTTCTAAAAAACAGATAGATGCTCTATTGAAAAAGGGTAAATCTATCGCCAACCAACCCACCAGTTTTGCTAAAACTTCTGATAAGAAATACAGAACAATGAGATTGGCAATGTCTGTTACCGGTGAGTATACCCAATTTTTTGGAGGAGTTGCTGGTGCATGGGCACAGGTAAATAACACCATGTCTAGAGTAAACGGAGTATTTGAAAAAGACTTTGCATTACACTTAAATGTACTAAACTACCCAGCTCTTATTTTTGATAACCCTGCTACAGATCCATATGCTTCTGTTACCAGCGCATCATCACCCCCAGATACATGGAACACCGAGTTGCAAAACCAATTGACAACCGTTGTTGGGGAATCAAACTACGATATCGGTCACTTATTCGGTGCCTCAGGTGGTGGTGGAAACGCAGGCTGTATTGGTTGCTTTTGTGTAAGCCCTACTACTGATGAGCCGGAAGGTAAAGGTTCTGGTATTACATCTCCTGCTACAGGAAGTGTAAATCCATCTGCAGCATATCCGCCATCCGGAGATAATTTTGATATAGACTATGTAGCTCACGAAATGGGACACCAGTTGGGAGCAAATCATACATTCTCTCATAGCCTTGAAGGGTCTGGAGTAAACATGGAACCGGGTTCAGGATCTACAATTATGGGATATGCCGGTATTACAGGAGCTAATTTTGATGTACAGCCACATTCAGATCCTTACTTCCATATTGCAAGTATTGATCAGGTTCAGGATAAACTTATTGAAAGAACATGTGATGTAGAAACTTCAATTGCGAACAACCCACCTGTAATTGCTGCTTTACCAACATATAATATTCCTAAAGGTACTGCGTTTGTACTTACAGCTTCTGCTACAGATGCTGAAAATGATCCGCTTACTTATGTTTGGGAAGAAATAGATAATGCTTCTGTTGTTATTAATAAAAATAATATTGGTAATACAACTACTGGAGCAACATTCAGATCCAAGTCTACAGGAACAAGTCCGACAAGATATTTCCCAAGCTTTACATCTGTAATGAATGGAGTATTAAATAACGCAAACAATACCTGGGAATCAGTTTCTGCATTCGCAAGAACTACCAATTTTGCAGTTACAGTAAGAGATAATAACCCGAACATTGCACAGCAGCAAACTAACTTTGCCATTCAAACAATTGTTGTAGGAGATACAGGACCTTTCAAATTAGCCAACCAATATGCTGATGTGAATACACCTACACCTATCCAATGGCTGGTAGCTAATACTAACGCTGCTCCATATAATGTTGCCAACGTTAAGATTGATTATACTACAGATAACGGAACAACATGGACTGTATTAGCAGCTTCAACTCCAAACGATGGAACTGAAAACTTTACATTCCCTTCTTCTTTAAACGGACAAACCATTAAAGTAAGAGTTTCTGCGATAGGAAACGTTTTCTATGCAGTAGGACCTGTTACAATAGGACCACTTTCTGCCTGTAGTTCTGCTGCCCCTACAAACGTGGTAGTAAGCAGTATTGGTAATACTTCTGCTAACGTTTCATGGATGGCTTATACAGGAGCAACCTATAAAGTACGTTACAGAAAAGTAGGTACAACTGCATGGAATGAAGTTGATTCTCCAGTTCCATCTATTAACCTAACTGGTTTAGCGGAAGGTACAAACTTCGAAGTACAGGTTGCTTTGGTATGTGGTGCAACAGTTGGAACTTATTCTGCATCTGTTAATTTTACAACACTTGCCATTACCTATTGTGCGGCATCAGCTCTGCTGAATACGGATGAATATATTTCAAATGTTACCGTTGCCAACATTAACAACACTACAGGAGCATCAACGTATTCCAATTATACAACGAATTCTGCCCTTCAGATTAACCTGGTTAAAGGATCATCATATCCTATTTCTCTTTCAGTAGGAAATGCATATGCTAATGACGTGGCAGCTATATACATAGATTATAATAAAAATGGAGTCTTCGAAAGTAACGAAGCTGTATTAAATGTTCCTACTACAAGTACTGCAGTATCTTCATTCTCGGGAATGTTTACAGTTCCTAATACTGCTGTGGAAAATCAAACTCTGAGAATGAGAGTTCTTTTATTCTATGCAGGAGCAGACAGTGAAGGATACCCGCTTCCGGCTTCATTTACTTGCGGAACAAATTTCTACTATGGAGAGGTTGAAGATTATAACGTAGTTATTACAAGTAACCTTGCTACTTCTGAAACATCTGTTAAAAATGACGGAATTCAGATTTATCCAAATCCGGCAACTGATGTTCTAAATATTACTAAAGTTTCAGATAAAGCAACTTATAAGATTTACAGCGCTGCAGGACAATTAGTGGATAGAGGAAATATCAATGATGGAAAAGTAAATGTTTCATCACTGGTTAAAGGAGCTTATGTTATTACAATAGAGGATAAAGGAATTGACCAGTTCAAATCTAAATTCATCAAGAAATAAAGATAACCTTTAAATATTGGCAAATCCCCGGGAATCCCCGGGGATTTCTTTATTTAAAGCATAAGTGATTAAAATGTCATTTTTTTTCAAAAAAAACCTAAATGTACCTATAATTTAATAATAAAAAATGATTAGATTTGTCTGATTAATATTATAATGAAAAACATTATGAAGAAACTCTTTACCTCTTTAATTCTGTTTCTCTGTTTGATTTGTGCAGGCTTTGTATCCAAAGTCTCGGCTCAGGCAGGCCAGATCGGAACGGGAACGGGTACCTCTGTGTATCTCCCTATACGTTCCTACTATGGGTATAGTTATTCCCAGCAGATTTATACTGCATCGGAAGTTTCGACTGCCATTGGTACGTCGAACTATATCACGGCAATAAAGTTTTATTCTACCACTGTTGCAACCTCTCAGGATGTATACAAGGATTGGGTAGTATATATGGGAAACACCACCCAGAATAACTTTGCCTCCCTTACAAACTGGGTTCCTTTAAGCGCCCTTACTCAGGTATATGCCGGAGTTTTACCTACCTTAACCAACGGAAACTGGGTAACACTTCAACTGGCTACACCATTTTTATGGAATGGAACAGACAATCTAGTGGTTGCTGTAAATGAAAAAACTCCAGGTTACTCATCTTCACCAGGTACAGCTTGGGGCTCTTACAATGCAGGAGCAAACAGAGGTATGATTTATTATGAAGATACTACAAATCCGGATCCGGCAGCACCGCCAACTGCGAAGGACAGACTTGCAGATATTCCTCGTATACAGTTTGAAAGCCACCCGCTGCCAGCTTGTTCTGCAGCGCCGCCTACAAACATTACAGTTTCCAACCTTACAACAACTTCTGCGAATGTTGGTTGGTATTTATCTGCTGGCGCTACTTATGTTGTAAGATACAGACCTTTATCAGGAGGCCCTTGGATCACAATTAACGTTACCACGCCTTTAGTAGGAAACCAGCTTATTACCGGATTAACAGAGCAGACCGCATATGAAGTTCAGGTAGCTACGGTATGTGGAGGTTCTACAGGAGCCTTCTCACCAAGTGTGAACTTTACTACTCCGGCATTAAGCTACTGTGCTTCAGCTGCTACAAGTACGTATATTGACGGATATATAGGTCAGGTTGCAGTCAATGCGCAGGGTGCTCCTTCCATGGTAAGCAATTCTGGTCAGAGTGGTTATACAGACTATAGTAATGACCCTACAAGATTGGTTACTTTGGTAAGAGGGGGTACAGGTACTGTTTCAGTATCAAAAGTATGGCCGGATTATCAGTACAGCTTCTTGACGGGAGTTTGGATTGATTATAACCGTAACGGTGTTTTCGAAGCTTCTGAAAGAGTGCTGACTTCGCCAAGTAATACAACAACTCCGGTTACAGCAACATTTACTGTACCTACTACTGCCAGTGGAAATGTATATACAGGAAACCTTACCACTAAAATGCGTGTCGTAATGAATGAGTATAGCCCAATTAATGCTTGTGGTACATATTCTTACGGAGAGACCGAAGATTATGCGGTAAAACTTATAGACCTGTCAGCATGTACTACCGCTCCACCTTCCAATATTACTGTAAATAATATAACGCCTTCTTCAGCTAACGTTACTTGGACGTCAGCTACAGGAGCTACTTATATAGTAAGATATAGAGTTTCGCCTTCTGGTGCATGGCAGCAGATTACTGTAAATACTCCTTTGGTAAGTAACCAACTGCTTACAGGATTATTAGAGCAGACCGCATATGAAGTTCAGGTAGCTACGGTATGTGGAGGAACTACAGGCGCGTTCTCACCAAGTGTGAACTTTACAACTCCGCCTCTTACTTACTGTACTGCAGGTCCTTCCAGCAACACTGCTACCAGTGGATACATCAATAATGTAACCGTTACTCCAACGAATACGCCTATTATGTTGAGTAATTCCGGATCAGACAATTATAAAGATTATACACCAGACCCTACAAGAGTAGTTATCTTTGAAAGAGGATCCGCCAACAATAAAATTTCTGTGAATAAATACTGGCCAGGTTCTCCTGTATCTTACGGAGTTTCAGCATGGGTAGACTTTAACAGAAACGGAACATTTGAAACCAGTGAGAGAATTCTTAATACTACTTATAACACCACTACTCCTGTAACAGCTACTTTTGCTGTACCTACAGTGGCCAGTGGAAATGTATATACAGGAACTCTTCCAACGCGTATGCGTGTTGTGATGAGATATTATGACAATGCCAATGCGTGTGGAACATTCACTCAGGGAGAGGTAGAAGATTATGCAGTTAAATTTGTAGATTCTCAGCCTTGTTCTACTGCTCCTCCTACAAATATTACAGTGAATAACGTTGCAGCCACTACAGCTACCGTATCATGGGTTTCTACCGTTGGAGCTACGTATACCGTAAGATGGAGAGTGGCACCAAGCGGAACATGGCAGACGGCTACAATTCCTGCAGGTCAGAACTTCTATGGTATTACTGGTCTTACAGAACAGACCAACTATGAGGTTCAGGTTTCTACCACATGTGGAGGCTCTACAGGAGCTTACTCGTCATCAGTAACATTTACAACACCGCCATTGTCTTACTGTCAGATGACAGGAACCGGAACTAACGATCATATTTCGAATGTAACGGTTACCTCTTCGAACCTTGGAGTTCCTGTTATGAACAATACATCTGTACAGGGCAACTATACGAGCTATACAACACCTGAGACGCTTATTACTTTAGATGTCAATTCACAAAATAATAAGATTTCCGTATCAAAAGGTTGGACCGGATCCACAGGAAACGATGCAGTAACGGCATGGATCGACTTTGACAGAAACGGACAGTTTACAGACGCAGAGAGAATTTTAATTTCTGCAGCAAGTACAACGAGTCCTGTTACAGCTACTTTTGCCGTTCCTTCAACAGCGTACACAGGTCCATTAACAACAACGATGCGGGTGGTACTGAAACGTACAAGTGCTCCGATAATGTGTCAGAATGCTGTAGATGGAGAAGTAGAAGACTACAGAGTAAGAATAAGACCTTGCAGCAATGCAACACCGAATGCGCCTACATTTACCACAACACATACATCTGCAACGGTTACCATAACAGGATCAGGTGTAAGCTACGTGGTTCGATACAGGGTTCAGGGAACAACAGCCTGGACGCAGGTGTACGCTTCAGCACAACTGGGTAACCTTCCTTTAGTGATTAACGGATTAACACCGGCTACCACT
This sequence comes from Chryseobacterium culicis, assembly GCF_900108365.1. Lineage (GTDB taxonomy): Bacteria > Bacteroidota > Bacteroidia > Flavobacteriales > Weeksellaceae > Chryseobacterium > Chryseobacterium culicis. The sequence continues at coordinate 171,154 of NZ_FNWQ01000001.1, forward strand.
TATGAAGTAGAAGTAGCTGCCATTTGTGGTGATATTGTTGGAACAGCAACGCCAATCAAGACATTTACAACACGATGTGATCCTACACCTCCAAATGTAACGGTAACTAACATTACGCCAACCACAGCATTGATTACATGGGCACCGCTGGCCGCAAGCTCTACGTACACCATGAGATGGAGAAAAGTAGGAACTACAACGTGGAATATCGTGAGTTTACCGGCACCACCAGCCAACACGTATGTGTTAGGAAGTGTAACAGCGTTAGAGCCTTATACCACGTATGAAGTTCAGGTTGCCAACCAGTGTAATGGAGAAACAACATTGAATCCATATTCAAACCCTAAAGTATTTACAACAGAAAGAATATGCCAGATTCCTCCTCCGGGATTAACCATTACCCAACTGCTTCCCACATCAGCAGCGATCCAGTGGGATCCTTTCCCAGGCGCCACATATGTTCTTCGCTATAGAAAAGTGGGTATTCCAAGCTGGACGGAAGTACCGTCATTAGTAAATAATGTAGTACTGACAGGTCTTACGGAATTAACAAAATATGAGATGCAGGTAGTGAATATCTGCAGCGGCACACCAGGAAATTATACTCCTCCATACTATTTCACAACGCCTACAGTAATCTACTGTAAGATGAAAGCTGAAAACTCTACAGGAGAGCATATTTCTAAGGTTACTGTGAAACCAACAGGTAAGAAAACGATGGAGAATGAATCAGGAGCTTCTACGTATACAGATTATACGGGAGTACCTAAAACATTCATCGAAATGATCCAGGGATCTACAGACAATGAGATCATTATTGAGAAGAAGTGGACCGGAACTACTTACAACGAAGGAATTGCCGTATGGATTGACTTCAACAGAAACGGAGAGTTTGATATCAACGAAAGAGTTTTCACTTCTTCACCGAATTCAAACAGCCCTGTATCCGGCAAGTTCAATGTACCTGCAGATGCATTTGTAAGCATGACCGACTACAAGTATGTGGTAATGAGAGTGGCTATGTCAAGAGACGGAATTCCTGTAAACTGTGCTGACTTCAAGAATGGAGAAGTAGAGGATTACACGGTAAGAATCTCAAAACCTGTTACAGCCAACCCTCTTGATCAGACCAGTATCATGATTTATCCTAACCCTGTAAGTTCAGTATTGTTTGTGAAGAATATCAGCAAGCGTGCAAAATACACAATTTACAATGCCGCAGGGCAGGTAATTGCCAACGGTATTTTACTGAACAACCAGATCAATGTAAGCAAATTGATCAACGGTGTTTATGTGATCGATATCGAAGATAACGGTAATACTGTTCAGAAGAAATTTATCAAAGAATAAATACATTTAAATTTCAAATAGAATAAGCCTCCAGCAATGGAGGCTTATTTTTTGTAAAAATACCCGGGTTTTTTTGAAAATTTCAGTAGAATTTAAGGCTCTAAAATGGTTATAATTTATTTGAGTTATTCTTTTGTGGGTATATGTTAATGATTTACGCAATCTAATTGGTTATTGATAAAAATATAATTAATTTTGTAAAGATTAACATATATATCTAACCAAAACATTATGAAGAAACTCTTTACTTCTTTAATTCTGTTTCTTGGTTTGATCTTTGGGCTCTCATTGCATGCCCAGGTCGTAACCATTGGAACAGGAACAAGTACGCAGCGATATCCTTTGACGCCCTACTATGGGTATCAGAGATCTGCATCGCTATATACTGCTGCAGAAATAAACACTCCTGGTGGAGGAAGTATCTTATCCGTAGGATGGGAGGCTACCACAACCATGAATATTACCTTTCCGGTAAAAGTTTATTTAAAATCCGTGCCATCCACTACTACAGCTATCACGGCTCAAAACTGGAATACGGTAACGACTGGAGCAACCTTAGTATATAGTGCGAACATAACCAGCCTTGCAGTTGGATGGAATACTCTCCAATTACAGCTTCCGTACACTTACAATGGAACGGATAACCTCATGGTTTTAGTCGAAACCAATTACGGAGGGTCCGGAGGGGGCTCTGGAACGGCTGGTGCAGGCTTTAAGTACAGTACCGCTACAGCAAGCCATATGTATTTTGAAGCGGACACTAATGCTCCTACAGGGAATGGAACAATAAGCGCCAACAGACCAAATGTCCGATTAACTTTTGGTACACCGCCTACTTGTTTGCCAATGCCTCCGGGAGGAACTTTATCTACAGGTACAATAACTCCAACTAGTGCAGTGTTAAACTGGACAGCTTACTCATCTGTTCCTGCAGGAGGATATGATATTTATTACAGCACTACCAACACTGCTCCAACAGCAGCAACGGTACCGTCACAAAATGTACCTTCCGGAACCACAGCAACTCTTTCTCCATTAGTACCTAATACAACGTATTATGCTTGGGTAAGAGCAAAATGTAGTGCTACAGACCAAAGTACATGGTCCGGACCTGTAACAATTACTACACCTCCTACATGCCCACCTATGCCTGCAACCGGATCATTATCTATCGGTACCGTAACTCCAACGAGCGCAGTGCTGAACTGGACAGCTTTTGGATATGTTCCTGCAGCAGGGTATGATATTTATTACAGTACAAGTAATGCTGCTCCAACAGGCGCAACGGTGCCCTCACAAAACGTTCCTTCCGGAACGACAACAACTCTTTCTCCATTAGCACCTAATACAACATATTATGCATGGGTAAGAGCAAGATGCAGTGCAACGGACCAAAGTACATGGAAAGGACCTCTTTCTTTCTACACAGGATATTGTATACCTACAGGCGGTACTTCAAGTACTTCATATTACCTGAATAATATTACAACTACAGGAGGGATTGCAAATTTGAATTATACAGCAAACAGTTATACTACCTATGTGAATAACTCTGCTACAGTACTTTCTGCAATTCCTAGTACTTCTGTAACTGTTAATTTGGCGACTTCAGGAACCAGTACGTATTACTATTATATCTGGGTAGACTGGAATAATGATATGAATTTCAATGGACCTGGTGAAACAATTCTTGCCACCACCACGTATGCAGGGACTGCTACAGGTACTATTCCAATTGCTGCAGGACAGGCACCGGGTAATTACAGAGTAAGAATGGCTACATCATGGTCCGGAAATATTACTTCTTGCGGGCCTGCTCCTTATGGTAATTATGTAGACTTTACATTAAATGTTATTGCTTTACAGCCATGCTCTGCCGCTCCGCCAAGTAATATTGCCGTTTCAAACCTTACAGCAAGTACAGCTCTCGTATCATGGATTCCTGCAATAGGGGCAACGTATACGTTGAGATACAAAAAAGTTACTGATGCTACATGGACTACAATTAACATTACAACTCCACTTACAAGCAGCCAGTTATTAAGTAATTTAACAGATCAGACGCAGTACGAAGTTCAGATGGCAACTATCTGCGGCGGCACTACAGGCGCGTTCTCATCAAGTGTGAACTTTACAACTCCAGCCCTTACTTACTGTACTGCAAATCCTACAGGGAATACCGGTACCAGCGGATACATCAATAATGTAACCGTTACGCCTACCAATACGCCTATTATGTTTAATAATTCAGGATCGGATGGCTATAAAGATTATACTACGGATGCTACTAAGATGATTATCTTTGAAAGGGGATCTGGCAACAATAAAATTTCTGTGAATAAATACTGGCCGGGTTCCAGCAGTTCATATGGAGTTTCAGCTTGGATTGACTTTAACAGAAACGGAACATTTGAAACCAGTGAAAGGGTTCTGAATACTACAGCGAGCACCACTACTCCTGTAACAGCTACTTTTGCTGTACCTACAGTGGCCAGTGGAAATGTATTTACAGGAACTCAGCCAACGCGTATGCGTGTTGTGATGAGTACCAGTAGTACGAACAACCCTTGTGGAACATTCACTCAGGGAGAAGTGGAAGATTATCCGGTAAGATTTGTAGATTCTCAACCTTGTTCTACAGCTCCTCCAACGGGTATTACAGTAAATAATATCTCTGCAACTAATGCTACCGTATCATGGATTTCTACCGTTGGAGCTACGTATACCGTAAGATGGAGAGTGGCACCAAGCGGAACATGGCAGACCGCTACAATTCCTGCAGGTCAGAACTTCTATGGCATTACTGGTCTTACAGAACAGACCAACTATGAAGTTCAGGTTTCTACCACATGTGGAGGCTCTACAGGAGCTTACTCGTCATCAGTAGCATTTACAACACCGCCATTAGCATACTGTCAGATGACAGGTTCGGGAACTAATGATCATATTTCGAATGTAACGGTTACCTCTTCCAACCTTGGAGTTCCTGTTATGAACAATACATCTGTACAGGGCAACTATACGAGCTATACAACACCTGAGACGCTTATTACTTTAGATGTCAATTCACAAAATAATAAGATTTCCGTATCAAAAGGTTGGACCGGATCCACAGGAAACGATGCAGTAACGGCATGGATCGACTTTGACAGAAACGGACAGTTTACAGACGCAGAGAGAATTTTAATTTCTGCAGCAAGTACAACGAGTCCTGTTACAGCTACTTTTGCCGTTCCTTCAACAGCGTACACAGGTCCATTAACAACAACGATGCGGGTGGTACTGAAACGTACAAGTGCTCCGATAATGTGTCAGAATGCTGTAGATGGAGAAGTAGAAGACTACAGAGTAAGAATAAGACCTTGCAGCAATGCAACACCGAATGCGCCTACATTTACCACAACACATACATCTGCAACGGTTACCATAACAGGATCAGGTGTAAGCTACGTGGTTCGATACAGGGTTCAGGGAACAACAGCCTGGACGCAGGTGTACGCTTCAGCACAACTGGGTAACCTTCCTTTAGTGATTAACGGATTAACACCGGCTACCACTTATGAAGTAGAAGTAGCTGCCATTTGTGGTGATATTGTTGGAACAGCAACGCCAATCAAGACATTTACAACACGATGTGATCCTACACCTCCAAATGTAACGGTAACTAACATTACGCCAACCACAGCATTGATTACATGGGCACCGCTGGCCGCAAGCTCTACGTACACCATGAGATGGAGAAAAGTAGGAACTACAACGTGGAATATCGTGAGTTTACCGGCACCACCAGCCAACACGTATGTGTTAGGAAGTGTAACAGCGTTAGAGCCTTATACCACGTATGAAGTTCAGGTTGCCAACCAGTGTAATGGAGAAACAACATTGAATCCATATTCAAACCCTAAAGTATTTACAACAGAAAGAATATGCCAGATTCCTCCTCCGGGATTAACCATTACCCAACTGCTTCCCACATCAGCAGCGATCCAGTGGGATCCTTTCCCAGGCGCCACATATGTTCTTCGCTATAGAAAAGTGGGTATTCCAAGCTGGACGGAAGTACCGTCATTAGTAAATAATGTAGTACTGACAGGTCTTACGGAATTAACAAAATATGAGATGCAGGTAGTGAATATCTGCAGCGGCACACCAGGAAATTATACTCCTCCATACTATTTCACAACGCCTACAGTAATCTACTGTAAGATGAAAGCTGAAAACTCTACAGGAGAGCATATTTCTAAGGTTACTGTGAAACCAACAGGTAAGAAAACGATGGAGAATGAATCAGGAGCTTCTACGTATACAGATTATACGGGAGTACCTAAAACATTCATCGAAATGATCCAGGGATCTACAGACAATGAGATCATTATTGAGAAGAAGTGGACCGGAACTACTTACAACGAAGGAATTGCCGTATGGATTGACTTCAACAGAAACGGAGAGTTTGATATCAACGAAAGAGTTTTCACTTCTTCACCGAATTCAAACAGCCCTGTATCCGGAAAGTTCAATGTACCTGCAGATGCGTTTGTAAGCATGACCGACTACAAGTATGTGGTAATGAGAGTGGCTATGTCCAGAGACGGAATTCCTGTAAACTGTGCTGACTTCAAGAATGGAGAAGTAGAGGATTACACGGTAAGAATCTCAAAACCTGTTACAGCCAATCCTCTTGATCAGACCAGTATCATGATTTATCCTAACCCTGTAAGTTCAGTATTGTTTGTGAAGAATATCAGCAAGCGTGCAAAATACACAATTTACAATGCCGCAGGGCAGGTAATTGCCAACGGTATTTTACTGAACAACCAGATCAATGTAAGCAAATTGATCAACGGTGTTTATGTGATCGATATCGAAGATAATGGTAATACTGTTCAGAAGAAATTTATCAAAGAATAAATACATTTAAATTTCAAATAGAATAAGCCTCCAGCAATGGAGGCTTATTTTTTGTAAAAATACCTTATTAAATGATATTCTTAAGCACTATTTTTTAACAAAAAACTCGTTAGAAAAGCTTTCTAACGAGTCCTTATTTAGTCAATACTGAAAATTACTTTTTCGGTCTGTTCTTTTAATTCTTCCAGATTGGTATTATTATAGACGATGCAGTCTGCCATTTTAATTTTATCCCTTTCAGGCATTTGCTTTTCCATAACAGCTTCTACCTCCCGGTACGTTTTATTATCCCTGTCCATCACCCTTTTAATTCTGATATTATCCTCAGCGGTTACCAAAAGAGATTTGTAACATTGTCTGTTAAGTTTGAGCTCAAAGAGTAAAGCCGTTTCTTTGAAAACCAAATATTTGCTTTGCTTGCTTACCCAATTTTCAAAATCAGCTTTTACAGCGGGATGTATAATTTCGTTTAGGTGCTGGAGCAGATCTTTATCATTAAAAACCTTATCAGCAACAAATTTTCTGTCATACAATCCATTTTCATCATAAGAATCTTCTCCCAGAAGTTCTTTGATTTTTATTTTCAGGTCTTCACTTTCATTGACGATCGCTTTAGCTCTGTCATCGGAATAATAAACCGGAAAACCGAATTCCTCTATAAAATGAGCTACTGTAGTTTTCCCTGAGCCTATTCCGCCTGTTAAGCCTATGATCTTGGGTGCTGGTTCCGGTTCCGCCTGCTGCGTTTCTGAATGTAATTCTTCCATGATCAAAAATTAATATCCAAACACATCATTAAAGCTAAACGTCTCATCAAGCCTTACTCCTTTTTCGGTCATTTTAAGACTTGCCAGCTCGTTGTGGGCATCGTGCTCAAAGAACAGTAAATATTCATTGTCTACACACTGCTTCAGAAACTTCCCTTTTTCTTCCATTGTTAAAAGAGGTCTGGTATCATATCCCATCACATATACCGGGTTGATATGCCCTGCTGTAGGAATAAGGTCAGCTGCAAAAACAACTGTTTTTTCCTGGTATTGAATCACCGGAAGCATCTGTTTTTCGGTATGGCCGTCCACAAAGATAACATCCATCTTCAGATCCGGAGCAAAACCATAGTTTCCGGTAGTAGGAAGCGGTAAAAAATTAAGCTGGCCGCTTTCCTGCATTGGCATAATGTTTTCCTTCAGGAAGCTTGCTTTTTCTCTTGCATTAGGCTCTGTTGCCCACTGCCAGTGATTTTCATTGGTCCAGAAGTTGGCATTTTTGAAGGCTGGTCTGTATCCCGTTCTGTCGTCATTCCATTCAATAGCGCCCCCACAGTGATCGAAGTGAAGGTGAGTAAGGAATACATCCGTAATATCCTCCTTTATAAAGCCGTATTTTTTGAGATTTTTATCAAGAGTATCATCTCCCCAAAGAGAATAATGTCCGAAAAATTTATCATCCTGTTTGTTACCGAGACCGCAGTCTACCAGGATCAGTTTTTTTCCGTCTTCAATAAGCAGGGAACGGGTTCCCAGCTCGATCAGGTTTTTTTCGTCTGCAGGATTCGTTTTTTCCCACAGACTCTTCGGGACGACTCCGAACATAGCACCGCCGTCCAGTTTAAATTTTCCACATTGTATTGGATATAACTTCATATGTATATTTTGATTATTTTTTTATTGCTTTCATTTTCTCCGCAATTTTTCTTGCGTTATCATCAGATTGTTCAAGTTGAACAATGATGTTGTTAAAATCATTCTCTTTTCTGTTCTGAGAAAGTTTTTGCTTGATGAATATTTCGGTCGGAATTATTTTAATCCCACAAGCGCCCTTCATTTCCTTTTCCACAAATTCCTTTCCCATATCTTTCACCATCATCGGACATTGCTGAAAACTTTCATATTTGGAAGTCAATTTGTCTAAATGAACATAGAGCTCATCATGATTCATTAATTCAACCTTTCCGTAAATTTGTACTGCTTCATAATTCCAGGTAGAAACATTCACATGATCATACCAGCTGCTGGATATATAAGTATGGGCTCCTAAAAAGTCACAAAGAACTTCGTCTCCGTTTTTTAAAGTCTTTGCCTGTGGATTTGCCCGTAAAATATGAGTTTCAATATAAGTATTTCCGGGGTCATCCTCATTAAGCATCATCATAGAATGAGTGGCTCTTATCCTATCCGCAGAAGAGATCAGTAAAGCAAAAGAATTTTCTTTGATGATCGTTCTCATCACCGTTAAATCTTCACTTTTGTATAATTTGGGAATAAACATACACTAATAAATTCTCATTAACCTTAAAATTTTGAACTAAAAAAGTTCCCCAGGGTTTTTAGGTCTTGTAATATTCAGATGCTTGTAAGCTTTGTCTGTAACTTCTCTTCCTCTGGGAGTTCTGATGATAAATCCTTCCTGAATTAAAAACGGTTCATAAACTTCTTCCAGTGTTTCCGGATTTTCCGCAATAGACGTAGCCAGAGCAGAAATACCAACCGGTTTTCCTTTGAAATTTTCTATCATCACGCGCATGATCTTATTATCCATTTCATCCAATCCGAATTCATCTACATTGAGAGAATCCAGCGCATACTTTGTGATCTTAATCTCAATTTCACCATTTCCTTTGATTTCAGCAAAATCACGGACTCTCCTTAATAATGCGTTCGCAATTCTCGGGGTTCCACGGCTTCTTCTCGCTATTTCTATCGCTGCATCTTCATAAATCACCACTCCCAACACCCTTGCACTTCTCTGGATAATCATAGACAAAAGCTCAATAGAGTAGTATTCCAGCCTGCTTTGAATCCCGAACCTCGCAAGCATTGGCTTGGTAAGCATACCGCTTCGTGTAGTGGCTCCCACCAGAGTAAAAGGATTCAGCCCTATCTGTACACTTCTGGCATTAGGCCCTGTCTCCAGCATAATGTCAATCTTGTAATCTTCCATTGCAGAATACAGATATTCCTCTACCACAGGAGAAAGACGGTGAATTTCATCAATGAAAAGAACATCATTTTCTTCCAGATTGGTCAGTAAACCCGCTAAACTCCCGGGTTTGTCCAATACAGGCCCAGAAGTAATCTTACAGTTTACTCCAAGTTCATTCGCGATAATATTAGCTAAAGTCGTTTTACCTAATCCCGGCGGACCGTGTAACAAAACATGATCTAATGCTCCTCCACGTCTTTTCGCAGCGGTAACAAAAACCTCAAGGTTCTCCAGCGTCTTTCTCTGTCCCGCAAAATCTTTAAAGCTCTGGGGACGGATCTGTTCTTCCTGCATCAGCTCCTCTCGTGAGTAGTTTTCCTTATCTGGATGTAAAAAATCTGGCATTAATTCATTTCATTTACTTCAAAGATAGCAAATTTCGACTAAGGTTTGAAGAGGAGATGGTGAAAACGTTAAGATTGATACAGAGGTTTCAGCCAATGCTCAAAATGAGAACGGCTAAGATTTAATTAATTGGGATATTTTAAGTATTTTTGAGAGGAGAAATTATTCATAAAAATTAATACAATTTTAACTGTTTGGAAAACAGGTACTGATTGACGAATTAATCTGCCTGAAGCTAAACATTGCACTAACTTTGAATAAATGAAATTAATAGGACCCTTTAAGCAGGTGGTAACACTTGCTGACTTACCATTAAGAGGAAAACTTTCCGATGAGCAGCTGGAAATTATCGTAGACGGAGGAATTGTGGTAGATCAGAATACCATTCAGAAAGTTGGACATTTTGAAGCCTTAAAAACAGAAAATCCCAACATAGAAATTGAACAGATTGATGGAGAACAGATTGTTCTTCCATCCTTTGTCGATTCACATACCCATATCTGTTTTGGCGGAAACCGTGCCAATGATTTTGCCATGCGTAATGCGGGGAAAACCTATCTTGAAATTGCAGAAAGCGGCGGTGGAATCTGGAGCTCTGTACAGCATACCAGAAATGCATCAGAAGAAGAATTGCTGAAAACTCTTGTTGAAAGAATCAACTTTTTGATAGATCTGGGAATTACCACTATTGAAGTGAAAAGCGGCTATGGTCTGGATGCGGAAAACGAGCTTAAAATGCTTAGAATTATAAAAAAGGCTCAGCATGAAACGACAGCTTCTTTAGTTCCTACCTGCCTTTCAGCACATTTAAAACCAAGAGATTTTGAAGGAAGCAATCCCGAATATCTTGAATATATCATCACAGAAATTTTACCCAAAGTAAAAGAAGAAGGATTGGCTGATAGAGTAGATATTTTTATTGAAAAGTCTGCATTCCAGCCTGAAGAAAGTAAAGAATTCCTTCTGAAAGCAAAAGCATTAGGTTTTGAAATTACCGTACATGCAGATCAGTTTACGCCTGGAAGCTCAAGAATTGCAGTAGAAGTGGGAGCAAAGTCCGCAGACCATTTGGAAGCAACCATTGACGAAGATATTCAGTTTCTGGCAGAATCTGATACCGTGGCAACGGCTCTTCCGGGAGCAAGTTTAGGATTGGGTGAAAAGTTTACTCCGGCAAGAAAATTATTAGATGCAGGAGCTATTGTAGCCATCGCAAGTGACTGGAATCCCGGTTCAGCTCCGATGGGGAATTTAATTACCCAAGCCTCTATTTTAGCCACTTTCCAAAAGCTGACTACCGCCGAAGTGCTTGCAGGAATGACTTTCCGTGCTGCTTATGCCCTTAATCTTGAGGACAGAGGACAGTTGAAAGCTGGAAAAAAAGCCGATTTTGTAACTTTCAAAACGAATAATTTTCAGAACATTCTTTATAATCAGGGAAGCCTGAAAGCTGAACATGTTTATATTGATGGATATCTAAACTAGAATTTTGCAATGTTAAAATCAATTAAAAATACAGTAATGTATTTTGCACTGCTCTTTACATCTTTAAATGGGATTGTATTCATACAATCTCTTTGGAATGATAGGGAATGGATAATGGGGGATAAACAGCTTTTAGGACTATTCTATTCTGGATTTCTATTCATATCCTTTTTATTGATAGCATTATTATCTTTTTACTTTTTCATAAGATGCATACATAGTCTTTTTCTAGTTATAAAAAGTGTATTCATTCCATTTATTAGTACTGGTAAGCAATGAAAAAAGTTACAGATTAACAATTGAGAAAAATAGTTTAATTTGATCGAACTTTATAGGGACAAACACAAATTACAATTATTAACAATGAGTAATATTTGGCAAGGCAGATTGGATGGAGAAGAACTTCTCTATCACAGATTATTTCAAAGAGTAAAAGAAGAACATAATTACGACCATATTTCTACAGGAGATTTTGCGTTGCATGGTTTTGCTGTGGATGAGGGCGTAAGAAGAAATAAAGGGCGCCAGGGAGCAAAAGATGCCCCGGATGTAATCAGGAAAAACATGTCTAATTTTCCGGTAATTCTTCCTGACTTTTCATTGCTGGACTTTGGAAATGTAACCTGTGAAGACGGCAATCTGGAAAATACTCAGAATAATCTTGCCAAAAATGTCTCAAAAGTCCTTTTAAAAGGAGGGAAGTCCCTTGTGCTTGGCGGAGGCCATGAAGTGACATATGCTCATTATTTGGGCATAAAAACAGCATTCCCGGAGCAGAAAATAGGTATTATTAATATTGATGCTCATTTTGATAACCGGCAGCCGGAAAAAGAAGTGGGACCAAGCTCAGGAACCGGATTCTGGCAGATTGCTCAGGAAGGTCCTATCAATTCCCTGCATATCGGGATTCAGAGAAACTCCAATACGCTGAAGCTTTTTGATACCGCTCATCAGTATGGAATGAAATATATTCTGGCAGATGAATTATTTTTTGAAAATCTTACCTCCATTTATCAGCGTATTAACGAATTGCTGGAGAGTGTAGATTATGCCTATCTTACCATTTGTATGGACGTCTTTAATGCGTCAGTGGCTCCCGGAGTTTCGGCTGCCGCATATAATGGTATCTTTGCAGATGCTGCTTTTATGCATTTTTACAGACATATTTTAAAAAACAAAAAATTGGTGGCGCTGGATGTAGCGGAAGTTAACCCTTCTTTCGATATTCAGGACAGAACCGCAAGACTGGCAGCATGTCTTGTGAATGAATGGCTAATGATGTAAGATAAATGTATATTCTTTCAATAGAGAAAATCATTATTTTATTAACCCTTAAGGAATGGAATTTGCTCATTTCACCGTGCTTTTAAAATAAAAGCGCTCATAAATTCATTAGCTGAATTTAAAACAGAAATTTATATTATGGAACAATTAATTGAAAGCAAGCTTATTAAAGCAGATAAAGCGTTTTCAGTGTGGAGAAAAGTGCCGTTTGAGGAAAGGCAGAAGTTAATTGCAAAAGCAGCGGAAATTTTAAAGAATAATTCGGAGAAATTTGGAAAAATAATTACAACAGAAATGAATAAACCCATTTCAGAATCTATTGCTGAAGTGGAAAAGTGTGCTTTAATGATGAATTATTATGCAGACGCTGAAAATACTTTACAACCTGAAAAAGTAGCATCAGAATTTGCTTATTCGGAAGTGCATTATGCTCCGAAAGGAGTAATATTAGGCGTAATGCCATGGAACTTTCCTTTTTGGCAGGTACTGAGATTCGCTGTTCCTGCAATGTTAGCAGGAAATACAATCGTTTTAAAACATGCTTCAATTTGTTTCGGAAGTGGAAATGCCATTGAAGAAGTTCTTCTGGAAGCAGGTTTTTCTGAAGGTATTTTTCAGAATCTGGAAGTAGGGCACCAGGCCGTAAAAGAAATTCTTGAGCACGATACTGTAAAAGGAGTAAGTCTTACAGGGAGTGGAAAAGCAGGAGGAGAGGTGGCTTCAATAGCCGGTTTAAACATCAAAAAATCTCTGCTTGAATTAGGCGGAAGTGATGCCTTTATCATTTTTGAAGATGCCAACTTTGAAGAAGCTGCAAAAGCAGGAGCAAAATCAAGGCTTCAAAACTGCGGACAAACCTGTACGGCAGCCAAAAGATTTATTATTGACGAAAAGGTCGAAGATGTATTTTTACCGATATTCATTGATGAATATAAAAAATATACAATTGGAGATCCCTTAGATAAAGGAACCAAATTAGCTGGAATGGCCAGACCGGATCTTGCTGATGAATTGGAAGCGCAGTTCAACAGAGCATTGGAAAATGGCGCGGAAATTATCATTCCTTTGGAAAGAGTTTCTGAGAATGAATTTAAACCCGGTTTAATCAGAGTTCAGGAAGGAAATCCGATTTTAAAAGAAGAACTTTTCGGGCCTTTGGGAATGGTTATGATTGCAAAAAATGATGAAGAAGCCCTACAGATGGCCAATGATATCCCTTTTGGACTTTCCAATTCTGTATGGACCCAAAATAAAGAACGACAGCTATTCTTTATTGAAAATCTAGAATCAGGAACCGTTAATATCAACAGAATGACGAGTTCTGATCCCCGTTTTCCATTTGGAGGATCAAAAGCATCAGGGTACGGAACAGAGTTGTCTCTGTTAGCCTTAAAAGAATTTGTAACCGCCAAGACGATTGTTGGTAATTAAATAGGTATAAATGTTATTCAGGCAGCCTGGGGACGCAGAGATTCTTTACTGCTCTCCGCTGTATTAAGAATGAAACACAGCCATTTATGAGTTAACAGCATACCTCTATACAATAAAAGACTCCCGGAAATTCATTTCCGGGAGTCTTTTATATTTTGACAAAGTAACTTTGCTTATTGCTTATTGCTTATACCGTAGTCAATCTCAAGGTATTTGTTTTTCCACCTTCATAGGATGGAGTAGCATTGATGTTGATAACAAAGTCTCCGGACTCAATATATCCGTAGTTATGCGTTAACATATTTACCTGGATAATTGTTTCGTCCGTAGATTTCTTCATATCATAGTAATAAGCGTGAACACCCCAAAGAAGGTTAAGCATTGTAATTACTCTTCTGTTGCCACTGTATACAATGATATGAGAATTTGGTCTGTGTGCTGCAAGCTGGAAAGCGGTATAACCCGAATGCGTAAGGGTTACAATAGCAGAAACATTGGTTGTTTTAGCAATTCTTACTGCGGCAAGACAAACTCTGTTGGTAATGAATCTTTCGTCGATACAGTTATAATCCTTTTCGATAGGTTCATTTTTGTGCTGGTAAAAATGAGTGGTCTCGATGTTCTTTACAATTTTAGCCATGTTTTCAACCACCTGTACCGGATATCTGCCTACAGAAGTTTCTCCGGAAAGCATTACCGCATCAGCTCCGTCCAATACAGAGTTGGCAACGTCGTTTACTTCCGCTCTTGTTGGCGTTAAGCTGTTGATCATGGTTTCCATCATCTGGGTCGCAATAATCACCGGCTTGGAATAAAATCTTGCTTTTTCTACCAGGTTTTTCTGGATAGCAGGAACTTCTTCCATGGGAACTTCTACTCCAAGGTCTCCACGGGCAACCATTAATCCGTCACATTCAAGAAGGATTTCATCAATATTTTTAACCCCTTCAGGTTTTTCAATTTTCGCAATAATCGGAGTTTTGAATTTACCGTTTGGATGCGCTTTGATTAGCTCTTTCAAGTCAATAATATCCTGAGCATGGCGTACAAATGATAAGGCAATCCAGTCCACTTCCATGTCAAGCATGAAATTAGCATCCTGAACATCCTTCTCCGTCAAAGCAGGAAGAGAAACGTTTGTATTCGGAAGATTAACTCCTTTTTTAGAACTTAAAGGTCCCCCTTGGATGGTTTTTGCTTTTACAGTATCTTTTTCATTGGTTTCAATAACCTCCAGCATTAGTTTTCCATCATCAATAAGGATTCTTTCCCCTACTTTTACGTCTTGTGGAAACTGCTGGTAAGTCATATACACTTTGGTAGAGTCACCCTCCATCTTTTCATTGGTGAAGGTAAGAATGTCACCAGGATTCAGGTAAGATCCTTCTTTTACAACTCCCACTCTCAGCTTCGGTCCCTGAAGATCTCCCAGAATTCCTACTGAATAACCATACTCGCTGTTAAGCTCTCTAATTATTTCAATATTTTTTCGAACCAAGTCGTAATCTGCATGTGAAAAATTTATTCTGAAAATATCAACACCCGCTTTCATTAAATCTAACATTACCTCCTTTGATGATGAAGCAGGCCCTAGTGTTGCGATAATTTTTGTCTTCTTTAAATACTTATTCATAATACTGGATAATTTGATAAAGTTCCTCTTCAGAACTCAGTGTATAATCTTGAATTGGAAACACAAGATTTTCAGGGAGCAAAATTACGGAAAAATCAGGAAACTGTTCCGAACTATGCAGAATATATTCCACATCTACCTGATTATTTAATAAAAATTTAATGTTTTCTTCTTCTGTAAAGAGTTCTGTCTGAATTTTTTTTTGCTTACTTTCAGAAGATTTATTGGAAATGAAGGTAAAACAAGTCTTCGTAAACTTGTGGTAGGCCTCATATCTTGGAAAAAAATAATCATAATACCCCCCATGAAAGACAAGATCTTTCTTTCTTGAAAAGCTGAGGTTGTTGGTCTGATTTATTTTGTAGAAAAACTCATGAGCGGGTATATCTTTGGCTAATCTTACCAATCCTATGGCAATATCTTCAAATTCAATATCATCAAGATCATAAAGTTTTTGAATTTCCAAGTATATTTTCTTTTTTGTTTAAAATATAAAATGCCCTTTGTGCTGCCTTCTCCTCCGCTTTCTTCTTGGAAGTCTCTGTTGCGTTTGCAATTTTTTCATCTCCCAGCCATACATGGCACCTGAATACTACAGATTTATTGGCCTGTATTTCCTCGCAGGTTTCGTATTTTATATTGACTTTCTTCTTCTGGCTCCATTCGAGCAGGAGACCTTTATAGCTTACAATTTTATTTTCAAGCTTATTGATTTCGGAAGGGGTCAGTAATTTCTCCAAAATAATCCTTTTACAGGCATCATAATGGAAGTCCAAATAAACGGCACCTATGAGGGCTTCGAATAAATTGCCGGAGATATTTTCACCCAAAGCTGAAGAACTGTTTTGTTTTTGCAAAAGGTTGGTAAGCTTGAGGTCTTCTCCTAATTTATTGAGATTTTTCCTATTAACAATCTTAGATTTCATCTGCGTCAGGTATCCTTCATTAGCCTGAGGATAGGTCTGGAACAAATGACAAGAAATAATTGTACCCAAAACAGAATCTCCCAAAAATTCAAGTCTTTCGTAATTGCTGTCTTGATTTTTAGAAGAATTTTTTAAAGAGAAAGCCTCACGGTAAAGAGCAATATTCTGTACTTCAGTACCTAACACTTTTTTAAGTTCGGTACTGAGAAAATAGTCTCTCTCCGTTAGTTGTCTTTTTCTTTTTTTGAGAAGGAATTTAGAAAAGTATTTCTGTAACTCCATTCATTGAATTTAGATTTTCTTAAATAGAACGCAAGCGTTATGCCCGCCAAATCCAAAAGTATTGCTCATGGCTACTTTTACATCTTTCTTCACAGCTGTGTTAAACGTAAAGTTTAGTCTGCTGTCAATATTTTCATCATCAGTAAAATGGTTGATGGTAGGAGGAACAGTACCATGAATAATAGTTCCCAATGCAGCAATAGCTTCAATAACACCGGCTGCTCCCAAAAGGTGGCCTGTCATTGATTTTGTAGAATTAATCTGAATGTCATAAGCATGCTCGCCAAGTAATCTTGAGATGGCGTTGGATTCTGCGATATCTCCTAATGGAGTAGATGTACCGTGCATATTGATATGATCTACTTCATCAGCAGTTAAACCTGCATCTTCCAGGCAGCTCTTCATTACCAGATAAGCGCCAAGGCCTTCAGGATGCGGAGCGGTCATGTGATGTGCATCAGCACTTAAACCACCTCCTAATAATTCTGCATAAATTGTAGCACCACGTTTTACTGCGTGCTCATATTCTTCAAGAATAATACATCCAGCACCTTCGCCTAATACAAATCCATCTCTGTCTTTGTCAAAAGGTCTTGAAGCTGTTTTAGGATCATCATTTCTTGTAGAAAGTGCCATCATTGCATTAAATCCACCGACACCACTTGCTGTTACGGCTGCTTCAGAGCCTCCACAAACAATTACATCTGCTTTTCCAAGCTGGATCAGCATTTTGGAATCAATTATAGCGTTTGCAGAAGAAGCACATGCAGATACCGTAGTATAATTAGGCCCGTGGAAACCATACTCAATAGAGATATGGCCAGGAGTGATATCCGCAATCATTTTGGGAATAAAGAACGGGTTGAATCTCGGAATTTCCGTATTGGCCCATCCTAACACTTCTGTTTCGAAAGTCTCTAAACCTCCGATTCCTGAACCCCAAATTACACCGACTCTGTTTTTATCCACATTGTCTTCCATAATCTTGGAATGTGCTACTGCTTCTCTGGCAGCAACAAGTCCCAATTGGGTATTTCGGTCCATTTTTTTAGCCTCTTTCTTATCGAAATGCTGTAGCGGATCGAAATTTTTGACTTCGCAAGCGAACTTTGTTTTAAAGTTTGTGGCATCAAAAAGAGTAATCGGAGCGGCACCGCTCTCACCTTTTACAAGATTTTCCCAGTATTCTTTTGCATTATTTCCTATTGGTGTTATTGCTCCAAATCCGGTTACAACTACTCTTTTTAATTCCATAAACTTTGTTTAATTTCTTTTTTGTTGAAGAATATTATTTATTTACTACTTCTTCGATGTAAGCGATAGCGTGTCCTACAGTAGTAATTTTTTCAGCTTGGTCATCAGGGATCTGAATGTTAAATTCTTTTTCAAATTCCATGATTAACTCAACTGTATCTAGTGAATCAGCTCCTAAATCGTTAGTGAAGCTAGCTTCAGGAGTTACTTCTGTTTCTTCAACGTCAAGCTTATCAGCGATGATAGCTTTTACTCTTGATGCAATGTCTGACATAGTAAATTATTTTTTTAATTGTTAGATGGTGCAAATATATAAAATTCTTTACGATAAAACATTTTTTTAGTCTTTTTTGTGGACCGGAAGCTTTCATTTTGGATTGTTTTGCTTTAGTCTTTTAGTTTTCAGTAGGTTATGTTAGGGGGTCTGTCAGCGTGAAATTAAAAAGCTGTTGCTTCAATAATTCAAGCCCATTTTTAAGCTTCTGGTTTTATTATAGTCCGGCATTGTGTTAAATAAAAATTATTTCAACCATTCTCAGCCTATATTATTTTCCATACCACTATATGCCTCAAGGTGATCTGTTGTTTTATTGAGCCGCAAGTTAATTTTTATAAGCCCGCTTCATAGAAAATTCAAGGGGATAAAATGAACTTATACCATAGATTTTTAAAGCCGGATTTTAAAATTATGAAGCAAAAGCCTGTTGTTTGGAATGCGCGATGAGAAAATGTGTTGATGGATATTTGTGTTGGTTTTCAGTTTGTTACATAGGTGACGTAGATTTGAGATAGCTGTTTTTTTGCATATTGTATGAATTTGAAATTTACTTTGCCCAAAATTATTAAGTACGAAAAGTTTAGTAAACAACTTTTAATTTTAAAACACTATGAAGAAAAAATTATTACTAGCAGCAACTATTGCTGTTTCATCTTTTGCGTTTGGACAGGTAGGAATTAATACAGCTGCTCCAAACGCCACACTAGATATAACAGGAGTTCCTTCCGATGCTTCTAAAACAGACGGTTTTATTGCACCAAGACTTACTGGAGATCAGCTGAAAGCAAAAGATAATGTATATGGTACAGCACAGACAGGAGCTGTAGTCTATGTTACACAGCTGCCGACATCCGGATCAAGTTCAAAAACAGCTAACGTAAGTGCTATTGGATATTATTATTTTGACGGGCTAGTATGGCAGACTTTAAACAATGATGTCTGGAATTATGTATCTGGCACTACCGCAACGAATACAGCCGCGGGTGTAAGTACTGATAATATCTGGAGATCAGGTAATGTGACGGTTGGAGCAGGAGGTCCTTTGGTTCCTACAAATAAATTCACTGTTAATCATACGGTTACATCTGCTCCTGCAGGAGGTTCAATAGCGATTATAAGCAGTATGGACAGTAATGCTCAGGGACAGAAAATTGGAATATCAAGCAACATCACTGATAATTCAACGGCCGGTACCAGTATGAATTTTGGGATTGCTGCTGCTGTACAGGACAAGTCTACTGTACCATCCAATGGATACGGAGGTTTCTTTCCTTATAATATGATTGGTTCAAAAACTAATCCATCATCATCAAATACCTATGGAGTAAACACGGGGGTTAATCTTTTTTCAACGGGTACTCTTGCAGCCGGAAACATTTATGGTGTTACCTCTACAGCTGGTGGAGTTAACGGAGGTGGCAATGTAGGAGATATAAGTGTAAATAATCTGCGTGCGTTTGATGGAAGTGCAAGACCTTATACAGTAAGCGGACATACCTTTACCTCCCCAATGGCAATAGGCGGGCAAATGGAAGTAAGTCTTGTAGGAGGTGGAACATCTACTGTTACATCAGCTTATGGGGTTAATGCATCTTTCAATGCTTCAATGGCTGGAGGTTCTGTAACAGCTGGTGCTGCTGCCTCATTAAGAAGCTATACAGGTTTTGGATCAACAGGGAATTATAATATTACCAGACTGTACGGGTTGTTTGTGGATGCGGCAGATACGTCAACGGGAACTAAAGTTATTAATAATTCATATGGTCTTTTTATAAGCCGATACCGTTTTACCGGAGATACGGCTTCCAATGCCTATAATTTATACTCGCAGGGTGCGGATACAAAAAATTACTTTCAGGGAAGAATCGGTGCCGGAACAAATGTTCCTGCAGCCCAGCTGCATGTTGTAAAACAGGTATCAGACCTTACCCCTGCAATTATTGAAGGCTGCCCTGATCTGGCAGATAACGCGGCAGCACTTGCAGCTGGTTTGCCGGTGGGGGCCTTATACAAAACCGGAGATGTTCTCAAAGTAGTTCATTAATTCTGGATTTTGAATTTTTTATGTGTGTGATTGTATAGTGGCTGCTGTAGTAGCCACTATTTTTTTGATCAGCAAATCAGGATCAGGATAGGTTTGTAGTGGTTAAAGCGAAGCCACCGGAAGAATGGTAACCAAATTTTATATAATCATATATGAAAGAAAATCATTTAGAATAAATCTCCGGATGATTCATGACGGTAATTTAATATTATTTTTCCCGGTAGGCTCGCTTTAATTAATAAATGGTTACTTAGAATAAAGTCTTTTTTTTTACATTTACTTATACCATAAAACATGAATTAATGCTATGTTAAAGAAAATAGTTTTTCTGCTTTTAACAGTTATTGTTTCTGTACATCTTTTAGGTCAAAAATATAGCGCAAAAGAAATAGACAGTCTTGGTAAAATAGCGGTATTTAGCATGACAAATAAGAAGGAAGCACTCAAGCTGATTCTTAAATATGTGGATATTGCTGATAAAAGCGGATATGAAAAGGAGGAAATGTATGCCAGGTATCGTGCGACATTGATTTATTTTGATCTGGGAGACTACGAAAAACTGATAGAATATTCTCTAGGCCTGGAAAATGATGCTCGTAAATCAGATAATTCATTTTTTGAGATGCTTGCTCTTCGAATGAGGGCGATGTCTTATATGAAGCTGGGGGTTTATAACAAGTCAGAAAGTTTGTTTAAGCAGGCTCTCGAAAAAGCATCAGAGCTAAAAGGGGATGAAATGTCTGCAGGAAAAGGTGCATTGTTTAGTGATTTAGTTATCCTAAAAAGTGAAATGGGGCTATCATCTGATGAGAGTACGCTAGCTTATCTCAAAGAAAGTTTAAAATGGTATCACAAAATGCAGGACAAAGATAAAAGAGAAATAGCTTTAATTCCATTGTATTCTAATCTTGGTAAGTATTTTTCTGATATGCATCAACTCGATTCTGCATTTTACTACAGCCGCAAGGCATTGAGGCTTTCCGTTTCAAGAAAAGATACAATAAATGTAGGCTTTATTTCCAGTAATCTCGGGTCTTTTTTTTACAGGAATAATGATCAGGACAGTGCTCTTTTTTATTTAAAGAAAGCTTTATCTATTACCAGGCTCAGTGCAAGACCTTATCAATTAAAGGATGTTTATGATAACCTTGCTCTTGTGTATGAAAAGCGAAAAGATTACAAGAACTCTTTGTTTTACGGAAATAAATATAAAAGACTTGCTGACAGCTTACGTGACGTTGAAAAAATGGCTGTAAATAAAGAATCTATACGAGATCATGAAAAAAGCAAGCAGCAAACGGGTAGATTTTATATCACCTTGGGACTTATTTTAAGTATACTATTGGTCATAATCTATTATGCAGTAAGATATTTTAAAAGGTACCAAAAAGAAAGAAAAGAAAAGAAACAGAAAGAAATGGTGATTTCGGATTTGGAAGATAAAATGAACAGTGCTTTTGAGGAAGTGGTTCAATTGGCGAAATCAGATGATCCTGCGTTTCTTCCAAGATTTAAAGAGATTTACCCTGAATTTTATAATAAACTATCAGAAACATATCCTTTTCTCACTTCAGGCCAGCTTAAATTTTGTGCACTGCTCCGCCTCAATTTTTCTACTAAAGAAATTGCTTACTATAATCACCTGACGATTCGTGGAATTGAAACCAAAAAAAACAGATTAAGGAAACAACTAGGTATTCCTTCTTATGAGGATCTCAATAAATGGATGATGAAATTTTGAAAATTTACTTTATACCTGTCTTATGACAAATAAAAAGGTCCTTGAAAAAGGACCTTTTTTGAAAGTGGAGTTGGAGGGACTACTTTTTTGAATCTGTTAAATTGTTAGTTAATTTATAAATGCTTTATATCAAAGTGTTTGAAGTGTATTTAATTAATTTGAATTTATTGAAATTAACCTATATTTGAATTTTTTGGGTACAACTTTGGGTACAACTTTAAATTTGAATTATTTAATTATGGCATCAGTAAGTTTTTTTGTTAGGGGTAAAGTAGTAGATAAGGAAAGTACAATTTGGGCAAAGTTCAGAGACAGGGATATTGATATTCGTGTACCTGTTCCATACCTGAACTGTAAACCGAAAGATTGGAAAGATGGTAAGTGCAAAATACCATCTAAAAAAAATCACAAAGACGATACGGAAACTATTAACACACGTTTAGCTCAATTGGAAGCAAATATTATTTCCAGTTATGCGGAGGATAAGCCTGAACTAGATTTGAAGGAGTGGCTAAAATCTATCATTGAGCCTAAAAGTCAAAAAGAGGAAAAAGTAAAATATTCGGATGATGTTGTTCCCTTTATAGATATTTATGTTTCTTTTAAAAAAGATAGTATTACAGAAGCTACTATCAAAAAAGCAGGTGTAGTAAAACAAGTCTTGCAACGCTACATAGATGATAAAAATACGATTAAGAAAACTTTCAGGAGTTTGAAATTTAAAGATTTAGATAATACTTTTAGAATTGATTTTGAAAAATATTGTCAAAATGAAATTTACAAAGTTTCAAATACATATAAAAATTTGAAGTTTTTAAAAATGGTATGTAGTGTAGCAGAATCTTTTGATATTGAAGTTCATAAACACGTTAAAAACTGGAAATTTGAAGTTGAAAAATCAATAAGGAACGACCCGAAATCTATTTATTTGACATTTGAAGAACTTGATAAAATTGAAAAAACTGAAATGCCTCACGATTATTTGGATAATGCAAGGGATTGGCTTTTGATTTCTTGTTATACTGGGCAACGTGTTAGTGATTATATGAGATTCACCTCTTCAATAATTGTTCAAGATAGTGAAGGAAGGAAATACTTAGATTTTACACAAATAAAAACAGGTGCTAAAATGCAAATTCCCTTATTGAAAAAAGTTCAAGAAGTTTTAGATAAAAGGGATGGTGAATTTCCTCGAAAAATTTCGGATGTAAAATTTAATCTATATATAAAAGAAGTATGTAAAATTGCAGAAATTGATGAGATAATTTACAATGGAAAGATGATGACAATTGAACGTAAAGGAAAGCCTAAAATCACCCGAAAGGTTTTTGGTGATTATCCTAAATATGAGTTGGTTACTTCGCACATTGGGCGAAAAAGTTTTGCATCAAATTTTTATGAGAAAATTGCAACAGCTTATTTACTTAATGTTACTGGACATACAACAGAAAAGCAATTATTAGCATATATTAACAAAACAGATGTCGAAAAAGCTAAATCAACAGCAAAAATGTTTGATAGTTTAGGATATTAACAGTTTTTGGCATATTAATTGAATGTCTAAAAAAGATTGATTTTTAAAAAAAGTTTTTTTTAAAATGAAAATCAGATAGATGTTCCTTATCCAGTAATTTTCTATGTTTAAAAAATTCTGTTTCACTTGAAATAGTGATAAGGGGTGTCACCTGTATAAAAACGGCAACAGTCAGCTCATATTGAGAAAATATATAAATCTATTACAGTTGAAATGCTGTTAAGGGGAGTCACCTAATTAAAAACGACAGTAGTTACTCATTTTGAGACATGGGAAAATTATGTTTATTTAGCATTATTTAAATGCTATGGCTGAAAAATCCAAACTAGAACAAGCCACTAGAGAGGGGGCGCACCTCAATAAAAACGTGTTGGTCACTTATTTTTTGGGAAAGACAAAAACCTCAAAAATAAAGTAGATAGGGTGATTTTGTCTTATTGCTAAGTGTAAATAGTCAAAAGTCGTAAGGTTTGACAAACCAAAGAGGGGTTGCACCTCATGAAAAACGTATTACGCAAGCTCAGATTTTGGATAATATCTAAAAAGTATTTAATATTCAAAACAGTAGACAACGAATAGTTATATAAAAAATTAAGATAGATAGACCAGCTCGAAAGAGTTAGGTCTTTTTTTATGCCCTAAATTAACAAAATAAATAAAATACAAGATAGGAGACCCTTTGAGGTCTCTTTTTTTGTTGGTATTAATAAAAATAAAATAAAAAAATAAATATTATGATACAATTAATTTCAATTTCAAAAGACGAACTAATGAATGAATTTGAGCAAATAGTTTATAAAGTATTAGAAAAAATGCAACAAGATCAGGCTCCAAAAGATCAGAAAGAGTTTTATACTCGTGAAGAAACAGCTAAATTATT
The DNA here is from genome assembly GCF_900108365.1 of Chryseobacterium culicis. Lineage (GTDB taxonomy): Bacteria > Bacteroidota > Bacteroidia > Flavobacteriales > Weeksellaceae > Chryseobacterium > Chryseobacterium culicis. Next base: position 195,510 of record NZ_FNWQ01000001.1, read on the forward strand.
AGATGTTAGCTTAACAACACTTTTTCATTGGAATAATGACGGAACTTTGAAAAATACCAAAATTGGCAAAAGGGTTTATTACTCTAAAAATGAAGTTTTAGCACGCCTAAATCCTTAAAGCAAATTTGACAGTTGTTTTTATTAGTATGGGGCATAATTCTAAAAACTGTTCTCTTATCAATGCACCTGTTAATTAAAAAGTACATCTTTATTACAAATGGGCTTAGATCTCAAATAATAGCTCAAAAATCAACTAAAATTTTAAAACAATACGAACCTCAAAAAATATAGCCAACAAGCTGTATGGACTATCGCTATGTCCTTATTTTAAACGAATCTGTAAAGCAATGAATGAACATTATATATTAGTCCCAAAAAATCTAAATTTAGATCAAAGACTTGCCAAGTTTCCACCTTCTTTTAAATTTAATAAAGAATACATCTATTATTTTATTTCAAAACTTATTGAAGATATTACCTATCAAAATATGGATGAACCCTATGATAGAAGCCCTGAAAATAATAAAAATGATATGGATTCTATGATAAAACATTATGCACCTATGTGTGCTGCTATTAATCAAAGTTTTTTTAGAGCTTCAAAATTACATCTGGATTATTTATATCTTAATTTACCTAATGAAGGCAGATTCCTTTGGAGAAATAATTATAAAGAAGGTAGCTGTTTCTCTTATAGGCTCCCTGAATACTATTGGGGGGATGGTGAACTGGAATTGATACCACTTTCAGGACAGTCTTTTATTAATAAAATAAAGAAGTATGATAAACCAACTGTTGAAAACATTATCAAAAAAAAGTTTAATTTCACCATTGGCTATTTTGATATTAAAAGATTTGCATTAGACGAAAAATCAGCTTTAAATGATCTTTATGTAGAGTATCAAAAAACAGGGAACTATCAAAAATATCTTTTAAATGCAGTTCGGGTAATGAATTTAAAAAATGGGTATTACACATTTCACCATAATCCTGAAACTGATGGAAGATTGCACACCGCCTTAACACAGTTTCCTAAAATATGTAGAAAGCACCTAAAATATGATAATGAAAGGCTCTCTGAAATCGATCTGTCTTCTTCAGTACCATTTATACTATCATATATATTGTATAACTACAATACCCCACAGCCTACAGATCTTACCTTTAAGATTAACAGTAAAGATCTCTTATATCATTATATATTAGTAAAAAGCTCTGTAAAGCCTTCTGATAAGGAGATACAGCATTTCAAGGATTTGATATTAAATAATAAGCTGTACAATTATTTTATGAATGATTTTATAATGCTTCCACACTTTGAAGAAAACTTTCAAAGACAATTTAACAGACCCTTTGACGGTGATATGGACGATTTAAGAAAATATAGTAAAAAAAGATTTTTATCTATGTTATTTGCCAAATCTGCAAGCTACAAAAACGAACAAACTGTCTTTAAAAGGTATTTCCCTACCATAAATAATTTACTTTTAAAATATAAACGAAAGAAATTCAGAGATTTTAAAAAGTCTGACTGGCACAAAAAACTGTCTTACCTGACTTTTCAATTAGAATCTCATTTTATGGTAAATATAATTGCAAGAGAAATCAATAATGTTTTCAAAAGAAAAATCCCCCTATTTACTCTACATGATTGTATTGTGGTTAAAAAACAACATTTAGATATTGTTTACAAAATGATTGAAGATATTTTTATTCGTGAAATTGGTTATGCTCCAAATTTAACTAAAAAAGTGTGGGAATAATAAATAGTATTATTTCTTGTAGTTATAAAAAATAATAATTATAATATATTTGTATATAAAATTGAATATTTAATAACCCAAACATTTAAATGGTAGATCAAAATAGTTCCACTCAAATAACAATTCCATTTAAGGTGTCTGCAAGAACTGCACGTTTAATTGGTCGAGAAAATATAGCGACTTCTAAAGGAGCAATTATTGAATTAGTTAAAAATGGATACGATGCAGATAGTAAAGCTAGTATTGTTTATTTTGATAATAAATACTCGACTATTTTATCAGAGATTGATGAACATCATTTCAATAAATTGATAGAATTTGGTATATCTGAAAATGATTTAAATAATATATATACAAAAAACGATGATGACCTATTTAACTTAAAGAATGATATTGACGAATTAACAATATCAGCCCTAAAAGATAAATTAAATAAATTGTCAATATTATATATTATTGATTTTGGAGATGGAATGACGCAAAATATTATTAGGGATCATTGGATGACAATAGGTACTGATAATAAAGCATCAAACATTTTTACGAATACTGGAAGAGTTAGAGCAGGAGCAAAAGGTATTGGGAGGTTTGCGCTAGATAAATTAGGAAGTCGTTGTGAAATGATAACTATCTTTAATCCTAATATACAAAATCCTGACACGGATATAAATGGAAATGTTACAAATTTTACAGGATATAATTGGAAAGTTAATTGGGAGGATTTTGAGGGAGAGTTTAAGACTATTGATAAAGTTGGTGCTGTTTTAACGGGATTATTTAGTGAAAGCATTAAAGAAGAATTGTCAGCTATACTTCCAAACCTCAATATCTCGCAAATTGAAGGGGATTCAGAATTTAAGTACGGAACCGTATTGAAGGTTATGGATTTACGAGATAATTGGGAAGATTATTTTGTAGGTCAAGTATATGAAGATTTAGAAGTGTTAGTTCCTCCAAAGGAAGCTGGTGGTTTTGAAATTTATGTTTATTCTTCTTTATTGCCCCAAAAGTATGGCGAAGTTTTAGGTTCAATTTGTGATGATTTTGACTATAAACTTGTCGCAAAGGCAGATAATAATCAAAATGTTCACATTACAATATACCGTAATGAATATGATCTTGAAGCAATACCTAGTGATTTTTTCATGAGAGATGGGATGCTAAAGTCTAATTATAGAAAAGAAGATTTTTTAAAAGGTTATTGGGAAAAAAATACATCTTTTTCAAAATTATTAAAAGGTTTTAATAGTATTGATGAAGATAATACTTTTGATAATATAGGGTCATTTGAATTTACTTTTTATTTTTTAAAAAGACAGAATAACAGCTCGGATTCCAAGAGGTTTTTTAACCGCAACTTTATGTCGAATAATAGGAAAGACTGGTTGAATAAATTTGGAGGTGTTAAGCTCTTTAGAGATAATTTTAGAGTTCGTCCATACGGAGAGATAAATAATGTAGCATTTGACTGGCTTGGCTTAGGTAGTAGAAAATCACAAAGCCCTGCTAGTGTCGCAAAGAAAGAAGGGGGATATAGAGTTGAACCTGATAATGTTGCTGGTGCTATTAGCATTTCTAGGTTGACAAACGTTAATTTTGATGATAAATCAAGTCGTGAAGGACTTCAGGAAAATAAAACTTTTTCAATATTTACAAGAATTATTACAGAAATTATTGCAGAATTCGAAGATGATAGATCCTATATTGCTAGGGAAATGTCAGATTATGATAATAAGAAATATGGTCCTCAAAGAGATAGTGAAAAGGCAGAAAAGATAAAAAATGAAATAATAACAAAGTATCGAGATAAAAAACAGCAAGACGAAAATGCATCATCTGGTAATAATGAAAATGATGAGTCATTTGATGAAGAAAAAATATTATTAGCAAGTGAGATTGATAAAAAAGATGAAGAAATTGAAAAACTGAAGGAAGAGCAGAAGCTGTTAAGAGCATTAGCTAGTAGTGGTATTGTATTAGCTTCATTTAGTCATGATTTGAGTAAGTTGAATCAACAATTATCTTTAAGAACTGATAAACTTAAAGATTTAATCAGTCAAAAAATTAGTGAAGAAGATTTTGAAAATGTTGTCGATAGAAAAAATCCATTTATTCTTATAGAAAGGATTAAAACCCAAGATGTTAAGCTTCAAAATTGGTTGAATTTCTCATTAGGTGCAGCGAGAAAAGATAAAAGAACGAGGAGACTTGTAATGCTCAAACCTTATTTTCATAATTTTAAAAATGATTGGTCAACAGTACTTCAGGAAAAAGCAATAGATTTAAATATTGATAATATAGTTGACATAGGTATGAGAGTTTTTGAAATAGACCTTGACAGTATTTTCAATAATTTATTAGTTAATTCAATAGATGCTTTTTTACTCTCCAAATCAAATAGAAATCGAAAAATTGACATAACGTTACAGCAAAATGATAAGGAATTAATTATTGAATATCACGACAATGGCACAGGAATATCAAATGAAATAGAGAATCCTGAAAAAATATTTGAACCCTTATTTACAACAAAAAGAAATCAATTTACTGGGGCAGAAGAGGGGACAGGTTTAGGTATGTGGTTGGTAAGTTCAATAGTAAAAGAAAATGATGGGAATTTAAAGTTATTATATCCAGAGTTTGGTTTTGGGATTAGAATATCCTTCCCTGTTAAATATAAAAAATAATAATACCATGAGTAAAATATTATACATTGATGAAGAAACTTTAGAAATCGAAAATTTTGAAGATTACATAGAAAAATTTGATGTAAATCAAATATTTGAATTGCTAACAATGAAGCCCTTACCTCATATTGATGATACGATTGATGAAATTTTCAAAATTAATCCTGATGCTATAGTTTCTGATTATTTAATAAATGAGAATATTGGAGAATTAGGATATAATGTAAATTATAACGGTGTTGATCTAGTAGAGAAATTTCTTAAAATTCGACCAAAATTCCCGTGCTTTGTTTTAACGGCAAAAGATGGAGATGCTGTAAAGGTAATTCATGATGTTAACTTAATTTACGGAAAAAATCTTATGATCTCAGACCAAGAAAAAAATGATCAAAATGCTAAGTTTACAGATAGACTTTTACAGCAAGTAGAGCATTATAAACATTTGTTAGAAAAATCAAGTAAAGAATTTGATCGACTAATTGAATTAAAAAATAAAGGAGAAATAAATTCTGAAGAGGAAGAAATATTAAATGAATTAGATGAATTTCTCGAAAAATCGATTGATAGCCGTGTAAAAACACCTAAAGAATTAATGGAGTTTTCTAATATGCAAAAACTTGATGAACTTCTGGATCAAGTAGATTTAGTCTTAAAAAAATTGTAGCTATGAGATATTTTAGAAAGGACTCTCCAAAAAGAACATGTACCAAAACATATGCTAACTATAAAAGTTTTAAAAAATATTTGAGGGAAGATTTTAATTTCCGTTGTGGTTATACAGATTGCTCGGATTTTTGGTTTGGTGGAAGTAATACATTTCACATAGATCATTTTAAGCCTTATTCAAAATATCCTACTTTAAAAACTACTTATTCGAATTTAGTTTATTGTTGTTCGTATGTAAATATTTTAAAATCAAATGATGAGGGAAATTATTTACATCCTTATGATGTTGACTTTAATGAGCATTTTGATCGTAATATAGAGGGAAGAATTACTCCTAAAGCGACTTCGGTTGAAGCAAACTATATGTATAATAAATTAAAATTAGGTCTTAAAAGATATGCTTTAATTTGGAAATTAGATGAATTGGTTGATAAACAAAAAAGATTAATTGAAAAAATTGAGACCTTAGAAGATGGTGATTTAAAAGATAGTTTACATATTTTAAATAGTAAATTGTCGATTTATATTAATAAGTATTTGCTAGGATTAAAAGGTGAACAGTAACATAAAAAACACAATATTTAAATTATTAAATAGTTATTCGACAGAAATAATTCCTATTGATAGAATAATAGTCTCGTTGTATTTGTATTATAATAAGATCAATGTCGTTAATAATAGATTAGTAAAGAGTTATCAAATTGTTAAAGAGGATAATAATGAGTATGAATTTCTAAAAGTTATAATAAATAGCATTCCAGACGATTTTGTATTAAATATTGAAGATTTGATAGAAATCTTTGAATATGTTATATCTCCTTCAGACAAAATAATTAATGGTGCTATATATACCCCATCATATATAAGAGAGTATATAATTGATCAAACATTTTCTCTCAAAAAAGATTTTTTGGATATTAAAATTGCTGATCTATCTTGTGGATGTGGTGGATTTTTATATAGTGTTGCAAAGAAATTAAAAGAAATAACACAACTTAAATACTCTAAAATTTTTAGAAATAATTTGTTTGGACTAGATATTCAAAAGTATTCTGTAAATAGATCTGAAATATTACTTACATTACTGGCTATATCGGAAAATGAAGATGAAGATGAATTCATTTTCAATATTAATTCTGGTGACTCACTAATATATAGTTGGAAAGCTAATTATCCTAATTTTGTAGGCTTTGATATTGTTTTAGGTAATCCTCCATATGTAGGTGCAAAGAATCTATCGTTGGAAACTAAAAAAAAGATTAAATTTTGGGATGTTAGTAAATCTGGAAATCCAGATCTTTACATTCCTTTTTTTCAGATAGGAATTGAAAATCTTTGTGAAGATGGTATACTAGGGTATATTACAATGAACACCTTTTTTAAAAGTTTAAATGGAAGGGAATTAAGAAAATATTTTAGCGATAAGGAATTAAATATTAAAATAATTGATTTCGGATCAACACAAATTTTTAAGTCAAAAAATACTTATACTTGCATATGTTTTATTCAAAATAATAAGAAAAAATATATAAAATATATTAGATTAAATAACAAACAGCTTCCAACAAAAAATGATAATTTTCAAAGTATAAAATATTGTAATCTCGATTCATTTAAAGGGTGGAATTTACAGAATCACAAGATAATCGAAAAAATTGAATCGACAGGCACTCCTTTAGGAAAGCTTTTTAAAACAAGACATGGAATTGCTACACTGAGAAATAATATTTACATTTTTAAACCAATTCATGAAGATTCTGATTTTTATTATTTAAAAAGTGAAAAAATTTATCCGATAGAAAGAGGTATTTGTAAGGAAATTCTTAATACCAATAAACTAAGTAGAAATGTAGATTTTGATCTAATAAAAGAGAAAATAATCTTTCCTTATCATAACTTAGATAAGCCCAGATTATTTGAAGAAAAGTATTTTAAAGACAAATTTCCTAATGCTTATAAATATCTAAAAGACAATTATAAAGATTTAGGTAAAAGAGACAATGGAAATAGAGAATATGAAAATTGGTTTGCATTTGGTAGAACTCAGTCTCTTGAAAGAATATCTAATAAATTATTTTTTCCTAAAATGACTGATAGAACACCATCTTTTATACTAAATGAAGATCCTAATTTGTTATTTTATAACGGACAGGCAATTGTTGGTCATTCACAAAGAGAAATGAATCTTATAAGAAAGTTTATGGAATCAGATTTATTTTGGTATTACATTCAATCTACGAGTAAACCGTATACTTCAGGATATTATTCTTTAAATGGGAATTATATTAAAAATTTTGGAATTTGTGATTTAACAGAATCTGAAATTGATTTTATTCTAAGAGAAGATAATAACCAAAAGATCAATCTATTTTTTGAAAGAAAGTATGACATTAAAATAAATTAATATATAATAATTACAGATCTAAAGAATCTTTATATTTGTAATTCAAATTTTATCGAAAAATAAAGCGTTAGCTTTTATTCTGTAGGAAGAAATCTGGTAAATTTCAAATACGTCACAGGATAAACAGTTGATGCCTTCACTATGCGTGGAGGCTATTCCTGTTTGTGATGTATGGCATACCAGAGCCTCTTCCTGCAAATTGAGTTTAGTCCTCTACGCTTTTTGCATTTTATAAACTTTTCACTTTTAGGACTGAGTGAGTAAAACTTTCATTATGAAAAAACTATTATTCACAATTGGTTTAACCTTACCAACATTATTTTTTGCACAGCAAACAGAAAAAGACAGTAAATGTGATCTCTCTAAAGATTATCAGGAACCAAAACCAGACAAAAAAATTCAGTCTTGGTTAAAGCGAGGTGATGCCACTATTGAAGATTTGAGAAAACATATTGCTGTAGAAAATGATTGTAACGAGAAGGATGTAATCTTTTTAAGAATATCAGAACAAAAGGGAAATGGAATGTATTTGGTTTGTGTTGCAGGAAAGCCAATGAAGTACAAAAGAATGGGGACGGTTTTTATGGGAGCTTCTGAAAATCCCTTTGATACAGCTTCAAAATAACCCATAAACCCATCTGTATGAAAAAGAATTTAACTTTTTTAATACTATTAGGAAGTATTCTTATATTCAACGCACAATCAGGGATAGTTACATTAGATGAACAAATTAAAGCTGATGGCTACAATCCCAATGCTTATCAATATACACCCCCACCCGAAGTCCCTAAACAACAGGATCAAAGTTTTTACCCTGATTGGACAAAAAAGATTAAAGAACCTTCTATATCAGAGGATATTAGACCTGAAATAAAAGAAACTGTCAAACAGGTGAAAAAAATCCCAATAGAAAAAGAACCCGACAAAGTTCAAGAGGTCATTGATGAAATGTTTCCGAATAAAATTCCTATTGCTTATGAAGCCCCTGCCTCCCAAACTGTAAAGCCAATAGAACAAAAGCCTAATGTTTCAGTATATCAAAATTCAAAAAATCAAAACAGTTTTGATATCGACAGGTTAATAAATATTTTGACAATGCTGTTTCTAATGCTCGGTGTGATATTGTTTTTTATATGGCTTACTTCAAAGAATAAAGCTAAAGTAAAATTTAATACTCCAGTCGCTCCAGAAACAAAAGAAAATCAACTTTCGTACAGTCAAAGGGAGGAATTGTTGAAAGAAACCCTAATCGAATCAGCAAAACAAACGCTTGTTTCAGATTTAAGAGAAATGGAAATAAGAGGGATTCTGGAAGACCGAGGCATAACAATACAAACTCTTTTGAGAACGTATCAGGAAATTTCATTAGATCAGTCAAACGAATATTCTAAATCAGCCAACCTACCGAAAATTGAGGTAGAAAAAATTATCAAAAATGTTTATCAAATATTAAAAGTTCAATATTTTAAATCCACAACATGAAAAATCACAAAATCCATTTAAAACAAAATGACAGTCTTTTCCCTACGGATAAAGAAATTCGGATAGCACTCCGAAAGTTAGGATTAAAAGACGTTGCATTTTCTATACTAAAGACAGTCGAGTTTGCTGAACTGTCTGAAAGAAACCTAAAAACTGTCATTACGAGCAAACCTCAAAGTCCCTTAGAGGAATTATTAAAAACCCAACTTTTAAAATAAAACACGTCAAGTTTTGACGTGATGCTGAAATATATTTGTCAAAAACTTATACAGAATGTTATTTTCATCACTTGTAGAAAAAATGTAAATTGCAGGAAACACAAAACACACAAAATATTAATATTCAAGATGAGAAAAATATATATTTTTCCCTTATTACTTACAGGTATAATAAGTTTTGGCCAAATTCCGAACTTTCCTACTCCACAAGCAAGTGGGTTGGGTAATTATTCCGCTAATAACTATGGCAATCCAACAAATAGCAGAAGTTTCCAAAGAAATTATGCTCCCTCCATACTGAGTGCATATCAAAAATCCTCAAATACAACTCAACAACATAATGTTTATGAATCACAGGTGAGATCACAAAATGATGCTGTAATGCGAGGTATAGGGCAAGATATGGCAGAGGTTCAGGAAATGCAATTCCGGCAGTGGGTAGACAATGGTAGAAATATGTCTTACGAACTTCCTACACTATCAGGAAAAACAGGAACAAAAGCCTATTACGATGCTTTTGACAAGCTCACAACAATAGATTCTGAAAATTACTCTCTAGCAGATGTCAATTTCACCGTAGAAAATGCTTTTTATGACAACAAGCAGGATGTAAACAAATTCAAAGCAGGAATACAAAGAACAGCAAAACAACTGTTGCAGAAAATGAAGGAAAGGAAACAAGATACGGAAAGCAATGTTTCTAAAAACCTGATGCTATTCGAGTATTTTTCTAAGGATATGAAATTGAACGGAACAACTCATAAAGCCTTTGAATACGATTTTAAGGACTATATGGGACAAAAAGACTATTCCAAAATGTTTGTTTCTAAACTTCTTAAAACGGGCTCAGGACAATGCCATTCAATGCCTCTGTACTATCTGATGTTAGCAGAAGCAATGAATACAGAATCTTATTTATCATTAGCTCCCAATCACTCTTATATTCGATTTGTGGATGATGAAGGAACCATGAGAAATATGGAACTTACCAATGGAATGTTTCCTACTGATAATGCGTTTTTGGAATCAGGGTATATCAAATCAGAAGCCCTACAAAATAAAATCTATTTGGAAAACCTTACCAAAAAGGAGCTGTTAGGAATGGCTTATTTTGATTTGGCGAGGGGATATGTAAGTAAGTTTGGATATGATGAATTTGTAAACAAAGTTATCGACAAAGCATTGGAGCTTTACCCTAACGGAATAGCACCGAATATGGAGAAAGCAAATGTAAGTCAGGTAAGATTTACCAATGTAATGAAAAAACTGGGGATTAATCCCGAAGACAAAAGAGATTTACAGAGAATCGGTTATTTTCCAAAGGCTGTTGAACAGCTAAATCAAATCAACGAGCAGTTTAATACTATTGATAATTTAGGATATGCCGAAATGCCTGCATCTGCTTATGAATCATGGCTCGGAAGCCTGAAAACCGAAAAGAATAAGCAGGAAAGCGAAGCATTGGCAGAAAGAATGCGCTTATTCCAGCTTCAAAAACAAAAGGAAAGAAAGGAACAAGAAGCTGTCAAAAAAGCACAGGAAAAGAAAAAGCAGGAACAAAAACCGAGATATATTCCAATTGATCCAAACAAATTATAAAAAATGAATAATTTTAACAATCATAAAAACAAATGACTATGAAAAGAATATTATTTATTGCTTTTGCAATAATAACAGGCTTTACACAGGCACAGGTCAAAAAAAACCAAACGAAACCAAAACCTAGAGTTGAAAAAAAATGGGTAAATCCTGTTAAATTGACAAAGGAAGAAAGAAGCCGTCCTTACATGGATGAAGTTTTGAAAACAAAAGATTCATTAACACCAGAGGAAGCAGAAAGACGAAGAAAGAATATTGCTATTGGAAACCCTTTTGCTAAATATGGGGTTTATCCAAAGATTGCAACACTCAGTAAAGGAAAATACTTAGAGTTTCACGATACAGACAGTATTGTAGTAATTGGCTCTATAAGATATAACACAAAAAAAGGAAATATTATTGAAGTAAGAGAAATTGATTTATCCGATCCTGATGCACAGCCTATTGGTGACACTCATGGGCGTTGGATGTCTCCCGATCCTTTAAGTGAGGAATTTTCAAGTTGGTCACCTTACCATTATGCGTACAATAACCCTATTAATGCAATCGACCCAGATGGAAGGGAATCTAAATGGATACCTACCATAGAATTTGATAAGAATAAAAGTGGTGAATTAACAGGAGGACATTTGGCTTTACAAATGGAAAAGGGAGACACTGCCGAAACACTTGCTAAAACATTGAATATAGACCAGAAACAAGCTGATAAGTTATTTGCTGGTATGCAAAAAAGTGGAGAAACATCTATTGACGTTCCTGAAAGTATTGCTGGATCAATTAATGATGCTATTACTGACGCTATTGTTAATTCAGGGGATTATAGTGGTAAAGAAAATTATAATTGTTTTGCATGTGCTTTTAAAACTGCCAGAGGAGAAAGTTTAAAAGAAGATTATTTCAATTACACTTTATCAGGAGATGAGTTCCAAACATTTTTAAAAGCTGGATTTGAAAAAGCTGGTGCTAATGAAAAAGTTTTTGGAAAAACCATTCTTGCATGGAAAGGAGATGTAGAAAGTAAATACTTTGGAATGACAATAGACAAAACAAAAGGCTTTACTCATGCAGCAACATATCTAGGAACATCAAGAAATGGTACTGAATATACTTTTTCCAAAAATGGTCAAGGTATAAATCCTAAAATTGAAACTACTAATCAATTGAGGAAAATTTATGGAAATCAAGTAGGTTATTGGAATAAATCAAAGTAGTTATGAATAATTTCAATTTTACAATGATTGTAAAGGTGTTAAGAGTAATATTTATTGGTATAATTACTTTAAATATAATTTCACACAACTACATTCTAATTAGTATTCAAAAAAGCATTTTTGATATTCAAAATATCTTATCCTTATTACTTATCTTATCATTTATCTTTGTTAACAGAGCAACTACAGTATTTTTAATATTTTATTGTTTCAATATTTTATCAATGATATTTTTTCCGAAATTGTTTTCTGAAAATATTTATTACACATTCTTTTTAGGACAAAATTTATCTTCTTATATACGTTTAAATATTACCAATACATATTGGATAGTCAATCTGATTATGAACCTTTCTTTTTACTTAGTGGGATATATTATTTTTTTGGAAATCCCTTTTCGACTTTATAAGAGAAAACTCTTCCCATTTAATAAAAAATCTTAGTTCTGTATCATGCATAAAATAATATTAATCAGTATTTTTTTTATCGGGATTTTTTCAAAAGCTCAAGAAAACCGATTCTATTCTGATGCTTACCAAACCATAGATAATATGCTTAATGATAAGCAGAAATATAGTTTCAAAGAAGGGGTTTTTGCTGTTGAAAATGCTTACTATCAGGGAAAATATGATACAGTCGAGTTGAACAATAAGATTAAGTTCTTAAAACATTTCTGTAATCTTTTGTTGAAAAATAGAAAACTAACTTATACTGATAAGGATGAAGCCAAAGTAAATAAGTATGCTGCTATTTATACAGTAATGTGTGAAGCAACCCCTGTAATTATGAAGAATGATACCGTAAAATATAAACCATTCGCTTACGATTTTGAGGACGTATTCGGACATACAGAACTGTCTAATCTATTTGTATCAAAATTATTAGATACACAAAAAGGTAATTGTAACTCAATGCCCTACCTTTACAAGATTTTGGCAGAAGAATTGGGTGTAGATGCCAATTTAGCACTTGCACCGAACCACGTTTATATCAAGCATAACATTAAATCTATTGGATGGTACAATACAGAGCTTACAAGTGGTATTTTTCCGATTGATGCGTGGTTATCTGCTTCTGGATTCATTCATTTGGATGCCATTAAAAATGGTGTATTTATGAAAGCCTTAAATAATAAAGAAAGTCTTGCACTGCTATTGGTTGATTTAGCTAATGCATATAATAGAAATTATCCAGGGAATGACGGAAGTTTTGCTTTAAAATGTGCTGAAAGAGCAATACAAATTTATTCTTATTTGCCAAATGCTTTGTTGTTACAAGCTGAAACTCATACAAAACAATTCCAAAAACTCATGAAAGAGCAGAATACAAAAGATATTCAGGCTACATTATCAAATCCAAAGGCTAAAGAATTGTTTGATACAATGAATAAAGAATACACCTATATTCACAAAATAGGGTATCGCAGTATGCCAGAAGAAATGTATTTAGATTGGTTGGTGTCTCTGAAAACTGAACGATCAAAATATGAGGATACAAGATTGTCTAAATAATATTTTTAAGCCCTGTCAATAAACACATATATCTAAATAACAGAAATGTAATACAAAAATGAGAATTTATCTAGATAAACAAATTTTCAGTCATTTATTCAAAGGAGAAAAAGTATCATATATTAATTTGTTACAAAAAATAGTAAGCTCAAAAAGCAATCATATTTATTGTTATTCTTATGCTCATTTACAGGATTTAAAAAATGACAAAACTGACATAAAATATGAAGAACTTGAGTTCATGGAAAAGATTGTTGATGATAACTATCTTCAGTATGATTTTTCTAGTAAAGATGCATTCTGTTATCTTGCTAAACCAATAACTGCATTTACGGAGATTGAAAATACTAAAGAAGAAATTATAGATTTTACAACTATTTTTGATGATATTGATTACAGTCTTTTAAGTAAGGATCAAATTGAGCAGTTTGAAACAGCAAAGAATTTTTTGCAAAATTTCAAATTTGATTTCAATTTTATGAAACTTGATGAAGTATCTGAGGAATTATCAGAACCCTTAAAAAAAATAGTCCCTTTTAATTCAGAGCCGATGAATGTTTTTGAAATGGCTCAAAAATTTTTAGAAACACATAAATTAATGGAAGAAGATAAAAGTGTATACAAGGGATTAAGAAATATAACTGATAAATATATCAATAATGGAAAATTCACATTAGATTATAATAGCTTAGATTTTAATGATGATATGAAAAATTCCGTTTTGAAGAAGAGTTTTGTTGAATTTGTAAATAATAATTTAAATCCGAATGGAGATAAAGAAGTTTCCAGATATGATTTTTTTAATAATGCATACTTTTCTCTAGATATACTTGGTATTAGCAAAGAGCCCTCCAAATCAGTAAAATATAGAAATGTCCTCAACGATGGCTTACATAGTTTTTATGGCGCATACTGTGATTATGTTGTTTCAGACGATAATGGCTTTTTAAAGAAAACCAAAGCTCTTTATAAATTATTGGGAATCGATACCGCTGTATTGCATATTGATGAATTTATTAGTTCATTCTCATTTGTAATTGACAGTTCAGAAAAAAGTTATTTTAATTTTATTTCTCTCTTGACTAATGATTTAGAAAATGCAATTATAACCAATACAAAAAAATCACTTAAATATAATCGTGTTACCATAGAAATAAAACCCAATCATATTTATCTGGGGTATTTTAATAAAATAGACCAAATGCTTGAAGATAATATTACTTATATTTATTTATACAAACAAAGGTCAAATTACTCTTTTTTTAATTTTTATAGGGAAACTGAGATAATTGTAAATAATTGCTATAAAATTTTCGGTGTAGATGATAATGGAAATGGAAAATTTAACTGGGATATTGAAAGAAAAGAACTTAAAAGATCGGAATGGAATGGTAGATTCTGGAACAAAGGTCAATTTACATTACTTTTAGATATTAACGAAGGAACTGAAAAAATAGGTTTATTACTCACAAAAATGTAATTCATACTATTAAATATTTTGAGGAATTTATAATAGTTGTTATTTATAAAATTTAATATTAGTATTGTAAAATTATGTGGACATTAGATAAGCTGAATACTTTAATAAAAGAAGGAGTTGAAGAAAATTTACATCTTGACTACAAAGCTTCTGGCTCAATTTCAAAAAAGAATGATAAAAAAAATGAAATCTCTAAAGATGTAAGTGCTTTTGCAAATTCCGATGGAGGAGTAATAATTTATGGTATAAAAGAATTTGATGATCTTAATAAAAAACACCTCCCTGAAAGAATCGATCCAATTAATGGCAATGAATATACAAAAGAATGGTTAGAGCAAATTATTAATAGTACTATTTCACCTAAGATTCACAATGTTGTTATAACCCCTATTCAAGTAGAAGAAAAAGATAAAAATAAACTCGTTTATGTAGTTGAAATTCCCAAAGGTAATACAGCACATCAAATGAGTGATAAAAGATATTACAGAAGATACAATTTTCAATCTATTGCAATGGATGATTGGGAGATAAAAGATATTATTAACCGAACATCTAGAACGCAGGTTAATTTAGTATTTAAAGCTAATACTCCAAAGAAACTCTTGTTAAAAATGTTAACGCAAAAAATTGTAGTAGGAATTTATGTTGAAAATACAGGGAACAAAATAATACAATATCTTGATTGTTTCGTGAGTGGTAAAAAGGAATCATCAAAATTTATTATAAAACCCAAAACGCCAAATGATAAGGATTTTCAAATACCTTTTTCTAATGTTATAGAAAGAGAAATAGCACTTGGAGCAGAAACCTTTACAGTTAATACTGAAAGAATACCCATACTACCAAAAACTTATAGAAGAATTGGAGAGATTGAGCTAAAAGAGGAATTTATTAGTGAAAATCTAACATTGACCTTTCAAATTTCTACTGAAGATAATGTAGAATTCTTCGAGTATACTGGAATGGAAATAATAAATAATCTCGTTTAATAAAGTTTTATTCTGAATCAATTAAATCAAATAGTAGAGCCTCAATTAAGAGGCTTTTCTAATTCGTCTAAAACATTATCAAAACAATCATCAAAATATGAAATTACTTTCCCATCTTTAATCATTTTGATTTCATCGTGTGAAACATGGATTTCTACATCAGGTATCTCAAATATGAAATAATTACCAGCATTTCTATGTGACCACTTAATGTTCTTCCCTCAATCCTGGATGCAACTAAATCTAACTTAGATTTTCTAGCTTTGTTTCTTTTTATTGACATATTATATTTTTTTTTATTGGAAACAAATATATGATGCAACCTAATCTTCTTGCGGTTTGCTAAAATATTACTTAAACAATTATTTTAAATAGATTTTTTAAGATGAATTGATCAGTTAAAATTATATTCTATTTTTATTTGGGTGAAAAAATACAATGGTGAATCCCTGCCTACAAAAATACCCCCATCAAAGCTCAATCAAAAAATCAAATAATCCTTTATAGTAGAATTTACAATAATTTAATACCAGTAAAATATTTTGAGTGAATAGATTATACCTTCTATGTCAATACCCCCATCACCAAGTCAAAGAAATTTTATCTCCCCCTATCAACTATCAGACCTTTTTTCAACAGTAAGTTTTGTTTTATTTGGTTTTTGTGGATGTGTTTTTATTTTCCACTTACATTTTCTACTAGTTATAGTCTTTAAGATACATTTTTATTGATATTTTTTTGACAGTTTTTGTTAGTGGCGGTCTTAGTTTAAAAATATTTTAAAAACTTTAATTTTAAAGTTGAAATCTCTGTCAATTGGCATGAATATTGACTTTATTGATATGTCTAAGAACTATTTCAAGTTCTTTTTTCTATATAGATTCTCACAATAATATATAAAAAATGCCTAAAGTGCTACGAACACGATAGGCAACATCAATAAATTTTAATTACACTAAAAATTATCGACATGACAAATTTACAAAATTGTCTTGATACTGCTAGTATCTACGTAGGAACCTACAAAAAGTATAATGAAAGCTCATTATTTGGGAAATGGCTCAATCTTTCGGATTATTCAGATTATGACGAACTATTAGAAGCAATGAAAGAACTTCACCAAGACGAGCACGACCCAGAGTTCATGCTCCAAGATTATGAAAACTGTTCTTTATTTGAAAAGTTAGGATTAATCGAAGAAAGTTATTTATCTAATGAGATATTTGAAATAGCAGAGCAAATAAACTATTCTGGCTATGATCTTGAAATTTTCGAGGCTTACCTTGATTGTATTGGAAAAATGGATTTTCAAAGCATTTATAACGGTGTGATAAACTATTATATGGGTGAGTTTTCAGACGATGAAACATTTGCTCAATATATCTTAGAAGAAAATATTCCTGAAAGCCTACCAAATTATATTTATATTGATTGGGAAGCTACAGCAAAAAGTTTGATGTATGATTATTTTGAAAGTAATGGACATTATTTTAAATCGTAGTATATTTGTAGTGTTATACAATAGCCCTTTGTATGTTTTAAAATTCAAATAGGTTTTATTAAATTCAAACAGATTTAAAAAGTACATTTTAAAAATTCGGGTACAACTTTGGGTACAAAAACAAAAAAGAGAAAATGTAATTATCTAAAATTCAATAATTTACAAATTCTCTTTAGCTTAAAAAGTGGAGTTGGAGGGATTCGAACCCTCGTCCAAACAAGCAATACATAAGCTTTCTACATGCTTATTCTACCATTGGTTTTCGACTGAAAGCAGAGGATAGACACCCAACTTCCAGCTTATCTTCTAAAGTTTTCGAGCTTTAGCCAAAGCTTCTAAAGCCTTATTTCTGCATTCCTATATCCCAGGATCAAACGCCGCAGAACAGAGCATTTGTGGAATATCTTGCTTCCCTACTAAAATCTTCGGGAAAACGCTTGATCTACTATACTTCGATATTAAGCTGCAAGAGCGAACTCTTCGTTGCCAGTTAAAATTTTGTAGCAAGGGATTATAGAGATCGCGCTACGGTTCTCTGCATGCTTACTTACCCATTGGTCTTGCTGTCGAAACCAGTCAACCCCGTGAATAAAGTGAATGCAAAGATAATGCTTTTTGTTTACATTTCATTATTATGAGTGATTTTAATGAAGTACAGATATAAGATTGGATCCAGTAAGCCGGTAAAAATGAAATTTTAAATTATTGATGATGAAAATATTAATATCCCTAACCTGCCTTTAATAAAGGGTTTTTGAAAAGAGTTGAATTAAATTAAAGGTGGTTTGTAGGAATATATTTTGTGATCTGAGAAAAATTGCCTAGTTTTGCAATCCAAAATGAGATGTAAAATATGTTAATAATTCCAGTAAAAGATGGTGAATCCATCGACAGAGCTTTAAAAAAATACAAGAGAAAATTTGATAAAACAGGAACTGTTCGTCAGTTAAGATCTAGACAGCAGTTTATTAAGCCTTCTGTAACTTTGAGACAAGCTAGACTAAAAGCGGCTTACAAACAAAGAGCACTTAGCAAAGAAGAGCAGGCTTAAGATTTTTTCTTAACCATATATTAATTCATTCCTTAAATTCTTATATTTGAGGAGTGAATTTTTATTTTTATACCCATGATGCTGGAAAAGTTCTTAGAATACTTACAATTCGAAAAAAGATATTCTTTTCATACCATTACAAGCTACAAAAAAGACCTTGAAGACTTTTCCCATTTCTTTCTTCGAACAGAATCTTCCGATGATTTAGCTAAAGCTGATAAGAAAATCATCAGAAATTTTATTGTTGAACTGAGCGAAAATGACATTTCCAAAAGGAGCATCAATAGAAAATTATCTTCACTCCGTAGTTTTTATCTTTTTCTTTTAAAAATAGGAGAGATTAAAGTTTCTCCTACCGAAGGTATTTCTTCCCTGAAGTTTTATGCTGAAAAACAGATTCCTATGTCTAAAGAAGAAATGACAGATCTTAATGACCGGGTTTTTGAACAGGTCCACGATGTGCTTGAAAAGTGCATCATGGAAGTGCTGTATCAGACAGGGATGCGTAAAGCCGAACTTTGTGGCCTGATATTTGAGAATGTTGACTTATATGGAAATGAATTAAAAGTAATAGGAAAAGGAAATAAAGAAAGGATTATTCCTATTTCCAGTGAATTGTCTGAGCTCCTTAAAAGCTATAGGGAAATAAGAAATCCCCAGACAGAATATAAATCATATTTTTTCGTCAATAAGAAAGGGAAAAAACTCAACGAAAAATTTGTTTATGTGGTAGTTAATAAGTACCTTAGTCTTATAACAACGAAAGAAAAAAAAAGTCCTCATATCCTTCGGCATAGCTTTGCTACACATGTTTTGGATAATGGGGCGGAGATCTCCAAAGTTAAAAAAATATTAGGGCATTCCAGTCTTGCCAGTACTCAAGTCTATACGAATGCTAATATTGAACAATTGAAAAAAGTGTTTAATCAGGCTCATCCTCGAGCATCAAAAAAAGAAGAATTATGAAGATTTCAGTTCAATCGATTGGTTTAACACCACACGAACCACTAGAGTCACACATTGACAAAAAAGTAAGCAAATTAGATACCTTTTATGACAAAATTCAGGAATGTAAGGTGTTTTTAAAAGTGGAAAATAACGCTGATAAAGCTAATAAAACAGCTGAGATTATTTTGGCGGTTCCGGGAGACGATATCGTAGTAAAGAAGACATCCTCTAGTTTTGAAGAAAGTTTGGATCTTTGTGTTGATACAGCTAAAAAGCTACTAATCAAGAAAAAAGAAATGGCATAGTAAAAAAAGTTAAAAAAAGTTTATAAAATATTTGAGAATTCAAAAAATCCGTTCTATATTTGCACTCGCAAAAAAGGAACAGCGATCTTTTGAATTCTTTTTTATATTTGCCTCCATAGCTCAGTTGGCCAGAGCACGTGATTTGTAATCTCGGGGTCGTGGGTTCGAATCCCTCTGGAGGCTCATAAAATATAAACTTTTGGGGAGATTCCAGAGTGGCTAAATGGGACTGACTGTAACTCAGTTGCTTCGGCTTCGTAGGTTCGAATCCTGCTCTCCCCACTTTATATTTTTACAAAAAAACTTGCAGGATTAAATAAGTTTTCTTAGTTTTGCACAGCGTTTACCAATAGTTTTGGAAACAAAATTGCGGAAGTAGCTCAGTTGGTAGAGCGTCAGCCTTCCAAGCTGAATGTCGCGGGTTCGACCCCCGTCTTCCGCTCAAAAAATCACCTTATAAAAAGTGATTTTTTTTAACACTGAAATGTGTAGAGTAGAGTTTCTCGATCAGTTTCAGTCCTTATTAAAATGCCTCCATAGCTCAGTTGGCCAGAGCACGTGATTTGTAATCTCGGGGTCGTGGGTTCGAATCCCTCTGGAGGCTCATTTTAATATAAAATATCTGGGGAGATTCCAGAGTGGCTAAATGGGACTGACTGTAACTCAGTTGCTTCGGCTTCGTAGGTTCGAATCCTGCTCTCCCCACTTTATATTATAAAAAAGTTGCAAAACACAATAAGTTTTCTTAGTTTTGCACAGCGTTTACCAATAATTTTGGAAACAAAATTGCGGAAGTAGCTCAGTTGGTAGAGCGTCAGCCTTCCAAGCTGAATGTCGCGGGTTCGACCCCCGTCTTCCGCTCAACAAAAATCACGCTCGCTAGTGTGATTTTTTTAGTTGAGGCCGACTTAGCTCAGCGGTAGAGTGCTTCCTTGGTAAGGAAGAGGTCACGGGTTCAAGTCCCGTAGTTGGCTCTAGATTTCCCGAATTTTCTTCGGGATTTTTTTATGCCCAAATTTTATTCTAAAAAGGACAGAATAGCTATACTATACTTTAAGCAATTTTACGGTTAAACGCTTGCTTAGATAAGGTCACAAAAAAAGATCTTCACACAAGTGTAAGCAGATCTCTTTACGATTAAATCCAGATCTGTCATCAAACTTTTACCCCTTCTATAGAATACGAATCATAAAATTTTTGTTAAATTCGTGTAAAATAAATTTTGATGAATATTCTTTTATTAGAAGATGATCTCATTCTGTCTGCAGAGCTTTGCAGATTTTTAGAATCCAATAATTTTAATTGCGATAAGATCTATGACGGTGAAACTTTTCTCCGCCAGATAAAAAACAGTACATACGATTTGTATCTGCTGGATATTAATGTTCCTAAAATAAATGGGCTGGATGTTTGTCAGACCATTCGTTCTTTTGATAAAAATACACCTATTATCATCATTTCTGCGTACGGAGATATTTCTGATAAAAAAGATGCTTTTACCAGACTGGCAGATGACTATCTTGTAAAGCCTTTTCAGTTTGAAGAACTTCTTTTAAGGATCAATTCGCTGCTCAGAAGAAAAACTCCGTCCGACAATTCAGATCAGGATATCCTGAGAATTGATGATCTTATTATTAACAAAACAGAACAGAAGGTCTATCGCGGAGGAAATGAAATTACCCTTACCCTAAAAGAATTCCAGCTGCTCGTTTATCTTGCAGAGGCGCAGGGAAGAACGGTTTCCAAACAGCAGATTACAGAACATGTATGGGAACATAATTTTAATACCAATACCAACACGGTAGAAGTTTATATCAACTTCCTCAGGAAAAAAATTGATAAAGATTTTAAAATAAAACTGATCCATACCCGTTCAGGATTCGGATACTACCTAAGCCCCTTGTAAATGTCTTTAAAAAGAAAGATAGCTTTAACGATCAGTATCGCCTTTTCATTGCTTTTTGGAATGGTGATGGCGGTCATTTACTTATCCTTCAATGATTTCAGAAGGGATGAATTTAAGGAACGGTTTAGGCAGCGACTGGAATTTACTTCCCATTTCATCTCAAAATCCAAAGACTTTGAGGAAGAAGCACCGGTCTTCTTCAATGAAAACTCAGATAATATTCTTTTGAATGAAAAGATTTTAATTTTCAATGAAAAAAAAGAATTAATCTACAGTACAATCAAAGACAGGAATGTCACCTGGGACAGCGCCATGCTGAAAGAGCTGGATAAAAAGAAAATCATTTATACAGAAAAGACTGTTCCTGAGATCTATGCAGCACTCAGGACCATCAATGGTGAAAACTATTATATCCTTACCAGTGCTTTTGATACAAACGGAAAATCGAAACTTGGATATCTTAAATATCTTTTGGTTACGGCTTATGTAATGAGCACGATGCTTATTGGCTTTTTCAGCTATTATTTTGTAGAGAAGTTCCTACGGCCTCTTGAAGACCTGAATAAAGAAATTTCCGAAGTTACCGCTCATAAACTCACTACACAGATTCCTGTAGAACAGTCTAACGATGAGGTAAGTGTTCTTGCAAAATCATTTAATACAATGATCGGAAGGCTGGATGATGTATTTCAGTCGCAGAAAGATTTTACGGCGAGTGCCTCTCATGAAATCAGGACACCCATTACAAGAATGGCATTTCAGCTGGAGAACCTGATTAAGTTTGAAGAACATTCCCCGGAAACATTATCTTCTTTGAAGCAGATCCAGAGAGATGTATACCAGCTCTCTGATCTTACGAACTCACTATTACTGCTCACAAAATTTGATAAAGAAAATATCCAGAGTATTTATGAAGAAGTAAGAATTGATGAGGTGATCTTTGAAGCCTTTGAGGCCGTAGAAAAAAGTTATCCGCAGCTTAGGCTGGATTTCATGATTAATGAAGACAGCTCTGAAAATGCTTTTCTGACGATTAAAGGAATTCAGTCGCTATTGGTAATTGTCTTTATTAATTTATTTAAAAATGCAGCAGTATACTCAGACAATACCGAAGTAAATGTTCTGATTACTGAAACCCCTGACAATCTTTCTGTTGAAGTTATTTCCCACGGAAATACCATTTCTGAAGAAGAGCAGACAAAACTTTTTGAAGCGTTCACAAGAGGAAATAATGCCCAGAATATAGCGGGATCAGGTCTTGGGCTGAGAATCGTTAAAAGGATTCTGGAGTATCATGATGCAGATATCGTCTATTCTTCTCCTGAAGATTATGTGAATAAGTTTACCCTTGTTTTTAAAAAGTAGATTAAAAATCCACCGGTTTCATAAACAGCTGTTTTTTGTTAAACTCCGGATTAATTTTTTAACTTAAAATTCAATAGTTGGAGAAAAATATATTGTTTTTTATACATCGGATATTCGCTAAAACGTCCTATATAAGCCTATTTTAATATTTTTTTAAGCGTCATTTAAGTTTCTTTTAATCGCATCACAGCAATTTTGTAATTTAAAAAGAAAAATAATGAACAGAATTGCAGTGCTGTGCCTCGCCGTTTCCTCATTCGCGGCAGCACAACAGCAGATGTCTCTTTTGGACTGCGAAGAAGCCTTTCAGAAGAACAACCTCCAGCTGCTCGCCGAACAATACAACATCAATATGGCTGATGCGGATATTCTGCAGGCTAAAATCTGGGAATTACCTCAATTAAGCGGACAGTTCAATGCTTACAATCCCCAAGGGAAAAAGTTCTTCGATGTGGGGCACTCCAAAGGAGCAGGAGTGACCCAGCTGATCTATATGGGTGGCAAGAAGAAAAATGAAATTGCTTTTGCCAAATCCAATAAAGAACTGGCTCAGCTTCAGTTTTCACAATTGCTGGTAGATTTGCGATCTCAGCTCCGCTCTGCTTACTTTAATCTTTATTATGAAAAGCTAAAGCTGGAAAATACCAACAGGCAGCTAGGGTATATGAATGACCTTTTAAATGCTTACCGCGTACAGTCGGCCAAAGGAAATGTTTCCCTGAAAGATGCTGTGAGATTACAGAGCATAGTCATTCAACTCAATCATGATAAACTTGAGATCAATAAAAATATTCTTGAATTTGAACAGAATCTGAAGGTTTTAACCGGAGTTTCAGAAGAAATTGAACCTGCAATATCTGAATCAGAAGCTAAAGAAGCACTTACAGCGCAGCCTTTCGGGGATGAAAATGAACTGAAAAGCAAGGCGCTGGAAAATAATGCCGATTATCGGTACAATTTGAAACTTATTGATAACAGTAAACTGTATGCGCAGTGGCAGAAATCACTAAACGTTCCGGATGTTACCGTAGGTGCTGCATGGGATCAGGCAGGAGGAACATTCAATAATGAAGCAAATCTGACACTGGGAATTCCTTTGCCTTTATGGAAAGCCAATCAGGGGAATGTGGTAAAAGCAAATTATGCCATTCAGCAGAACCAGAAAAATGCGGATTTTCAGAAGCTAACCCTGGAAACGAAAGTGGAATCTGCCTACAAGACATGGAAAGCACAATATGATCAGCTTCAGGATGTAAAGACCACTGATCTGCAGAATATGGAACTTGTGTACAACGGAATGCTGACCAATTTCAGGAAAGGAAATGTCAATCTTATTGAATTTACGGACTTTATGGACAGCTACAGGGAAACAGCCCTTCAGATCTACGATATGAAAAATGAAATCATGCAGTCGGCAGAACAGCTTAATCAACTAGTACAAACGAAAATCTTCTATTAAAATCATGAAAACATATATTATCCCCGTATTAATGGTTCTTTCATTAGCAGCCTGTTCAAAAAAGGAGGAAGAAAAAAACGTTCACGCCAAAAAAGGATTTGAGCTCAGCAACACAATGCTGAATTCTATTTCACTGGCTAAGGTTGAAACAAAGAACATAGAAGATGAATACAGCTTTTACGGAAAAATTTCCGCAGATAAAAACAGTTATATAGATGTTTACCCTTTGGTAGGAGGAAATGTAATGAGTGTAAACGTAGAATTGGGAGACTATGTAAAAAAAGGACAGGTGCTGGCAACCATCAGAAGTACCGAGCTTGCAGAAATTCAGAAGGATGTGAGTGATGCAAAAACAGATCTTGTTGTGGCTAAAAATAATCTTCGTGTTGCAAAAGAACTTTACGAAGGAAAACTAAATACGGAAAGAGATGTTCTGGAAGCCAAAAGCCAGTTACAAAAGGCCGAGGATCAATTACAGAGAGCAGCAGCCGTAAGTACGGTTTACAATGTGAAAACCGGAAATATATACAGTGTTGTAGCACCCATCAGCGGTTATATTGTTCAGAAAAGCATCAATAAAGACATGCAGCTGAGAAGTGACAGAAGTGATAATATTTTTGATGTGGCCAATACCACCAATGTATGGGCTATCATGAACGTCAATGAGTCTGATATTGATAAAATAAGTCTTGGAATGAAGGCGCAGGTATCCACACTTTCTTATCCTGATAAGGTCTTTGACGGAAAAATTGATAAGATATTCAAAATTATTGATCCGCAGACCAATGCCATGCAGGCCAGAGTAGTGCTGGACAATGCCAACGGATTATTGATTCCGGACAGTAAGGCCACTATAAAAGTTTCCAGCATGGAAAACAGTACAACACTGGCAGTTCCATCCAAAGCGGTGATCTTTGATGATAATAAAAGTTTCGTGGTGATATTTAAGTCCAGAACGGATGTCAAAGTCAGAGAAATCAAAGTACTGAAGCAGGTAGGTGATATCACCTATATTGCAGATGGTCTCAAAGAAGGAGAGGAGGTTATTACCAACAATCAGCTGCTGATCTACCGTTCGCTGAACAGTTAGTCTAAATTAAACCATTAAGAATATGTATTTTTTTCTTTAACGGCTTTTTTAGGTCATCAATTTATCTATCATGAATAAATTCATAAAAAATATAATCGCTTTTTCACTAAAAAATAAAGCATTTACCTTTATCTGGGTAGCGATTTTAGCCATCTCCGGTTTTATAAGTTTCAAAAATATGCCTATTGAAGCTTTTCCGGATGTCACCAATACCCAGATTGTAATCATTACCCAGTGGAATGGGCGTAGTGCAGAAGAAGTAGAACGTTTTGTCACTACTCCTATTGAATTGGCGATGAGCCCGGTTCAGAAGAAAACAAGTGTCAGAAGCACGACTATGTTCGGGCTTTCTATTGTTAAAATTCTGTTTGACGATGGGGTGGACGATACTTTTGCCAGAAATCAGGTCAATAACCAGTTAAGAACCATTAGCCTTCCTGATGAGGTAGATCCCGAAGTACAGCCGCCCTACGGGCCAACCGGTGAAATTTTCAGGTATACCCTGGAAAGTAAAACAAAAGACTCCCGGGCACTGCTTACCCTGCAAAACTGGGTGATAGACCGTGCTTTAAGAGGGGTTCCCGGAGTAGCAGATATCAACGTTTTCGGAGGACAGGATAAAGTTTTCGAATTAAGTATTGATCCGAGAGCTTTGGATAAATATAACCTCACGCCGCTTCAGGTATATGATGCTGTCACCAAAAGTAACCTGAATGTAGGAGGTGATGTTATTGAGAAAAACGGACAGGCATATGTAGTACGGGGAATTGGTCTCGTAAAATCAGTAGCCGATATCGGAAATATTACCATTCAGAATGACAGCGGAAATCCTGTTTTGGTAAAAAATGTAGCGGAAGTTCATGAAAGCTCCATGCCCAGGGTAGGGCAGGCCGCGCTTAATCATCATGACGATACGGTAGAAGGAATTGTTGTGATGCGGAAAGGAGAAAACCCAAGAGAAGTTCTGGTAGGAGTAAAAGCCAAAATTAAAGAGCTTAATGAAAAAATACTTCCGAAAGATGTAAAAATGGTCACTTTCTATGACCGGGACAATCTCATGGATTTCACTACTCATACCGTAATGCATAATCTTATTGAAGGTATTGTACTGGTAACGGTAATTGTTTTGATCTTCATGGCCGACTGGAGAACTACCCTGATTGTTTCTATCATCATCCCTCTATCGCTACTCTTTGCATTTTTATGTTTAAAATTAGCCGGAATGAGTGCCAACCTGCTTTCATTAGGAGCCGTAGACTTTGGAATTATCATTGACGGAGCCGTCGTCATGGTGGAAGGTCTTTTTGTAATGCTGGACCATAAAGCGCATAAGTATGGGACCGAGAAGTTTAATAAACTCGCCAAGGGGGGATGGATCAAGCAAACCGGAACCGGACTGGGAAAAGCCATCTTCTTTTCGAAATTAATCATTATTACTTCCCTGATTCCTATTTTCTCATTCCAGAAGGTAGAAGGGAAAATGTTTTCTCCGCTGGCATTTACACTGGGCTTTGCATTAATGGGAGCATTGATATTTACATTAACACTGGTTCCTGTTCTTTCTCATATCCTTTTGAATAAAAATGTAAAAGAAAAAAATAATCCGTTTGTTAATTTTTGGGACAGAATCGTTTTGAAAGGCTTTAATTTAACATTTAAGCACAAAAAAATGAGTATGATTGTGGCAATTTCCTTTTTGGCTGTCACTTTATTTTCCGGTAAATTCCTTGGAACGGAATTCCTTCCTCAGCTGAATGAAGGTTCGTTATGGATTACTGCCGAAATGCCGATGAGTTCTTCCTTAAAAGAGTCTCTGAAAACAGCGGATCTTTTAAAGAAAGATATTATGAGTTTCTCCGAAGTGACAGATGTTCTTGCACAGACGGGAAGAAGTAATGACGGAACAGACCCCAACGGGTTCGGATTCGTACAGTTTGCCGTCAACCTTAAGCCCAGAGAAGATTGGAAACGTAAAATTACTTACGATGAACTGATTAATGAAATAGATAAAAAACTCAGAAGCTATCAGGGAATTACCTTTAACTATTCCCAGCCGATTTCCGATAACGTTGCAGAAGCCGTAGCAGGTTTTAAAGCTGAGAATGGAATCAAAATCTACGGCGATAATCTGGAAACCCTGGATAAACTGGCTCATGAAGTCTTATTGAAAATTAAAGACGTACAAGGCGTAAAAGATCCCGGAATTATTAAAAATATAGGACAGCCGGAGGTAAGCGTGGTGCTGGACAGAGATAAAATGGCCGCTTACGGCGTGATGCCTGCAGATGCACAAGCTGTTTTAGAAATGGCTTTTGGGGGGAAAACCGCATCGGAAATGTTTGACGGCGAAAGAAAATTCCCCATCCGTCTTCGTTATTCCCAGGAATACAGAACCAATGAAAATGATATAGCCGCTTTGATGGTGCCTACACAGGACGGAGCGAAAATTCCTTTAAAGGAAATCAGTACCATTGTTAAAGATAACGGAGCCGCATTCATTTACAGAGACAATATCAAGCGGTATATTGGTGTTAAATTTTCCATTCGTGACAGAGATTTGGGAAGTACAATTGCTGATGCCCAGAAAAAAGTGGAAACCATTGAACTTCCGGACGGCTATTCTGTAGGGTGGACAGGGCAGTTTGAAAACCAGCAGCGTGCTTCGCACAGGTTGGCACAGGTAGTACCCGTGAGTATTCTGATGATTTTCTTTCTTTTATTTATTCTGTTCGGGAATATGAAAGATTCTCTTCTCGTATTAGCCAATGTACCATTCGCCCTGATCGGAGGAATTATCGCTTTACATGTTACCGGAATCAATTTTGGAATTTCAGCCGGAGTAGGAATGATTGCCCTTCTGGGAATCTGTATCCAGAATGGAGTGATTCTTATCACAGAATTTCATCAGAATGTTAAAGATGGAATGGATCTGGACACAGCCATCCTAAATGGAGTAAAGTCCAGAACAAGACCTGTAATTATGACAGCATTGATGGCTTCCATAGGATTAATGCCGGCTGCACTGTCTACAGGAATCGGATCAGAATCCCAAAAACCTCTGGCAATCGTGATTATTGGAGGATTAATTACGGCTACAGTGCTTACGCTGCTTATTTTCCCAATTATTTTCTGGATTTTCAACAGAACGAAAAAGCTCAGCCAAATTTAGATTATCTTTCATTTATATTAGTAAGAAGCGCGGAAAACTTTGTTTTCCGCGCTTCTCGATTATTGAAATAAAAATATGATGAGTTTAAAATCCTAATCCTACTGCAAAAGCTTTTACGGTATTCGGGTAATCGGAAACTGATGTAGCAGCTCCTGTTGCTGTATTAATAGAGTAAATTTTGGTAGAGGAACCTACAGAGGCCATTAAATAGGCTTTTTGGCTCATACTTCCAATATCAAATCCATTGGCACTGGTAATGTTGATTCCTAAAGAACCTGTTTCCACTAAAGTTCCGTTGTTCGGTGGGTTTTGCTGGTATAGTTTATCTGTATTATGATCAATCACAAAAAGAGTAGTAGAGGTAGCTCCCGCAAAGTTATTGGTATATGCAGCAGCGCTTATCATAGGACTTCCCGGATTTAATGTAAGATCAGTAGCGGCTATTGTTCCGTCATTAGGATTGAGTCGAAGGTTTTGCCCTGTATTGCTCACCACTCTTATCCTGTCTACAGTTGGATTAAAGTCAAACCCAAAATCTGTTCCGGAAAGTAAAGTTGAAAAAGGAGCATTACCAACCGCCGTTGCGGTTCCGGTTCCTAAATTAATAGTATATATTCTGCTTGAGCTTCCCAAAGCATACAATTGCCCGTTGGCAGGACGGAAATCTATCCCTAAAATATTTTCACCACCTTGCAGTCCCGCTATGGTTTTCGAAACAGGCATAGGACTGTTTGGATTGAAAATTTGAAGATTATTTGCATTATCAACAGCATAAGCCACCGGTTCTGTAGGAATAGCAATATCAATGACTGCCTGCTGAAGAGTTCCTATAGAGGTCGCTTTTCCATTATTCAGATCCAGAACATGTAATTTATCATTGAAAGCTAATAAAGCAGTACTGTTATCATACTTGATATCAAACGCAGACTGCCCTGTAAAAGTTGTACCGAGACTTCCTACTTCTACTAAAGTTCCATTGTTGGGAGGATCCTGTTTGTATAATTTTCCCAAAGCCGGATCAATATCATATAAAACAGTAGACGCCGCACCCGCTTTGCTGTTGGTGTAGGCTAATCCTGTTACAGAAGGATTTCCTGTTCCGTTAATGTTAATATCCGTAGCAGCTGCAGCTCCGGTTTCAGGATGTAAACGCAGATTTTGCCCGGTATTACTCACCAGACGAATCCTGTCAACAGTAGGGTTGAAATCAATTGAAGCTATTGTGCCGGAGATCATCGGTGTAAACGCTGTAGAGCTTACTACTCTTGCCGAAGCATTAGACGTGTTGATGATATATAATTTGCTGGCATTGGATAATGCATACAATTCTCCTGTGGCCGGTCTGAAATCTATGCTTAGCAGCTTCTCTCCGGAGGCAACGCCTGTTACAGCTGTTTTTGAGGTGAAAGTTTTAGGGTTGCTGGAATTAAAATAAACCAGCTCATTCATTGCTGTCAGTCCGTATACCATAAGATCCGGGCCCTTTGGATTTGTATTTTCAGGCATATTGTTTTCGTCTGAATTATCGCAGGAAAATAATGCCATAAAAGCAAACAGGGCTAAATACATGTGTAATAGTTTTCTCATAATATTAATTTTAGTTGTTGTTTTGATATGTACGAGAAAAAATAAGTATTGGATTTTAAGACAGAGATAATTAACTTTTTTTGTCAATATATTGTATTCATAACTAGTCACATAGTTTATATTTTTAATAAAACGTTTCTAAGGATTTTTTCTATTCGGAAAAATGTGTAAATTTGCAGTCTCAATACGTTAAATATAAGGTTTGTCCTTCACTGGATGAGAATATTGAAAGTTTTTTTAATAAAAAGTTTTTGGTATTTAAAAATTCATTATATTTGCACACCGAAAATTTGAAAAACAATAAATAAATAATTTTAAATCATGGCAAAGGAAACGTTTAATCGTAACAAACCACACTTGAACATTGGTACTATTGGTCACGTTGACCATGGTAAAACTACTCTTACAGCTGCTATTTCTGCTGTATTAGCTAGCAAAGGTCTTGCTGAGAAAAAAGACTTCTCTGCAATTGACTCTGCTCCAGAAGAAAAAGAAAGAGGTATTACTATCAATACTGCTCACATCGAATACGAAACTGAAAAAAGACACTATGCTCACGTTGACTGTCCAGGTCACGCCGACTATGTTAAGAACATGGTAACTGGTGCTGCTCAGATGGATGGAGCTATCGTAGTATGTGCTGCAACTGATGGTCCTATGCCTCAGACTAGAGAACATATCCTACTTTGCCGTCAGGTAAACGTACCTAGAATCGTTGTTTTCATGAACAAAGTTGACATGGTAGACGATCCTGAGTTGTTAGAGCTTGTTGAAATGGAACTTAGAGACTTATTGTCTACTTACGAATTTGACGGAGATAACTCTCCAGTAATTCAAGGTTCTGCTCTAGGTGCTCTTACTGCTGCTACTGCATCTCCTGCTAACACAGAAGATAAGTGGTTCAAAAGCGTAGAAGAATTAATGGATGCTGTTGATAATTGGATCGAGCAACCACCAAGAGATACTGATAAGCCATTCTTGATGCCAATCGAAGACGTATTCTCTATTACAGGTAGAGGTACTGTAGCAACTGGTAGAATCGAAGCTGGTGTTATCAACACTGGAGATCCAGTTGATATCGTAGGTATGGGTGACGAAAAATTAACTTCTACTATTACAGGAGTTGAGATGTTCAGAAAAATCCTAGATAGAGGTGAAGCTGGAGATAACGTAGGTCTATTGTTGAGAGGTATTGAAAAAACTGACATCAAGAGAGGTATGGTTATCGCTAAGAAAGATTCAGTGAAGCCACACAAAAAATTCAAAGCTTCTGTTTATATCCTTTCTAAAGAAGAAGGTGGACGTCACACTCCATTCCACAACAAGTACCGTCCTCAGTTCTACGTAAGAACTACTGACGTTACAGGTGAGATCTTCTTACCAGAAGGTGTAGAAATGGTAATGCCTGGTGATAACTTAGAGATCACTGTAGAATTGTTACAGCCAATCGCTCTTAACGTAGGTCTTAGATTTGCGATCAGAGAAGGTGGTAGAACAGTTGGTTCAGGTCAGGTAACTGAAATCCTAGACTAATCATCTTAAAAATATAAAAAGCTTCCGTAAG
The DNA here is from genome assembly GCF_900108365.1 of Chryseobacterium culicis. Classification (GTDB taxonomy): domain Bacteria; phylum Bacteroidota; class Bacteroidia; order Flavobacteriales; family Weeksellaceae; genus Chryseobacterium; species Chryseobacterium culicis. The sequence continues at coordinate 227,465 of NZ_FNWQ01000001.1, forward strand.
GAACTCTCTTTACGGGGCTTTTTTTAACTACGGGCATCGTCCAATGGTAGGATACCGGTCTCCAAAACCGTTGATCAGGGTTCGAATCCTTGTGCCCGTGCAAATATAAATTATGAGTTCATTTGTCGATTTTTTAAAAGGTTCTTATAACGAATTCAGACATAAGGTTGAATGGCCAAAGTGGGCTGACCTTCAGTCTTCTACAATCGTAGTGACTATTGCGACAGTGATTCTGGCATTATTTACCTTTGGAGTTGATGAATTGTTTTCGAAAGCAATCAGCAACATAATTGGAATGCTAATCAACTTGTTCAATTAATAATTAAGTATTTTCCCATAATGAGCGAATTGAAATGGTATGTGCTGAAAGCAATCAGCGGACAGGAAAATAAAGTGAAAAACTATATTGAGACAGAAATCAAACGTCTAGGGTTTGAGCAGTACGTTACTCAAGTGGTTATTCCTATGGAAAAGGTAATCCAAATTAGAAACGGAAAAAAAGTTCCTAAAGAAAGACCTTACTACCCTGGCTACTTGATGATTGAAGCTGACCTGATGGGAGAGATTCCTCACGTTATCAAGAATATTCCTGGTGTTATTTCTTTCTTAAGCTTAACAAAAGGAGGAGATCCTGTTCCAATGAGAAAATCTGAGGTTAACAGAATGCTTGGAAGAATGGATGAACTTTCAGAATTTGCAAGCGATGTTGAGATTCCTTATGTAGTAGGTGAAAACGTTAAGGTAATTGATGGACCTTTCAACGGATTCAACGGTACAGTTGAGAAGATTCTTGAAGACAAAAAGAAAATTGAGGTTTCTGTATTGATCTTCGGTAGAAAAACTCCAATGGAACTAAGCTACATGCAAGTAGAAAAAGTATAATAATTACGTATAAAAATATAAAAAGACTGCTGATAAGCGGTCTTTTTTTATTCAGGAAATAAGATAGGACTATGATATTATCTTCGAAAAAAAATAGCAGCTTTTTGTTATATTCTTCCTTTTTAATTATGATTTTTCTTTATGTCATTTTTAAATTATACGGAAAGGCTGCATTATCTATTCATGAGTGGACGTTGTCTGACTGGCTGGTCAACTATGAAGACGGAGGGTTTAAACGTCGGGGAATAAGTGGAACTCTATTTTTTGCTATACAGGATACCTTCGGTATACCTTTACCTTTTCAGGTATATATCGTGCAGATTGTTTGTTATGCGCTTATTTTTTGTGCGTATTTCAGGCTGTTATTAACAAAGACAATAGATTGGAACATTTTACTGCTGTTATGTTCCCCGCTTTGCTTTATGTACTTTCCCGTTAATTTATCTTATTCCGGCAAAAGAGAAATGATTCTTTTCGCGCTTGCCGCATTTTTTGCTTTAGGTAAAATGACTGTCCTTAAGGAAAGAATTTTTTTGATCTTATTTTGTTTAAGTCTGTTTATCCATGAAATGTTTTATTTTTTCCTTCCTTTTTTTATTGCCATACATTTTATTAAAACAGGAGAAAAGAAATACTCCCTTTGGCTGCTCTTTTTCGCTTTTTCTACCATCATCATGGGTATTCTGTTTTTTTTCGGAAATGAAATCAATGGCGGTAAGAGTTTGGATATTATAAGGCAAAGAGGGGTGGTTTTTAGCGATAATAATATTTTTCTGTATAAATTTTCGGATGGAATTGAACTTATAAAGCATGAGGTTGTTTCCTATCTTTTCTTCATTTTGGAACTCGTTCTTGAAGTTTCAATGTTTTTATATTATGTATTTACATTTTATAGAAACAAATTTAATGCACTGATCAAATTTGTTGCAGTAAGTCTCCTTTGGGTATCACCCTTGTATATCTTAGGGATTGACTGGTACAGATGGGATCATATCTATTCGATGCTTCTGTTAATTATTGTAATTTCTATATTGCCGGATAAAGTAGGTTCCGGAATTTCATTTAACCAGAATAGGTTCTTGAAAAGTTTCCTTTTTATTAATATTATATTTTTTATCTTTTTCTTTATCCATATTCAATATGATGGAAGAGGTCTTTCCTTACAGAAAGTAAAAGAATATTATTTTTCTAAGTTCTTTTAGTGTTTGACCGAGCAAATTCACCGTTCTGCTGCCAGAAAAGACTTTCCTTTAATTAAATGATCACCATCTGGAGAATAGATAGAGTTTTCTGTATCAATGTTTTTGTACTGCCATTAATTCACCCATGGATGGCATACTTCTTGCAACACTCTGTTAACTAATCCAAATAATTTTATATTTTTTATTTCATACACTGTTTACAGGTGTATGGAGTGCTTATATTTAAAAGAAATAAAGAATATAAAATCGGAACGAGTATCCAAAACACAAGCTTTAAATAACACAACCCAATGACAAAAATTATTTCGATGATCATTTTGGTGGGCACCTCTATGCTCGCAAGTGCTCAGGTTGGTATCAATACTACTGCGCCTGAAAAAGAACTTACCGTGAATGGTACCATGAAGACATCAGGAATTGTTTTCAAACAGCCGATGGAAAAACTGAAAGCGGACGAGAATTACACTTTCATTATTAAATCTCCGGCACCCGAAAATAAAATTACTGCGTACAACGATTCCTTTGTACCCAATTCACCGGCTCCGATAAACCTGATTCAGTTTAAAATTACATGTGATCCATCCGATAAAGATTGGGTCAATCAGTTTGATACAAAGATCAATTCCAATAAATTTCTGGTGGTGATATCATCATTTGGATTTACACAGCCTACAAGGACTTTCTCTGCGGATTGGTTGACACCTGTGCCTCAGATCTTTGCGTACTCCTCAGGAGGAACCTGGAAACTTAAAGCAGATTATCAGGGGTTTGCTCCGGATAACTCTTTCCCTACAGGCGTGTGGACGCTAAATTTATTGGTCTTCGACAGATCATACGCTAAAGAATTTAACCCTACGCAGAATCTCAATGCTTCAACTACCGGTGCTGCTACAGCTCCGTTAATTCAATAAAATACAACTATGAAAAAAATAATTGCGGTACTTTTTACAGGTTTTGCTGTTGTAAGTACGTATGCACAAGTAGGAATTAATACTAAAACACCTAAAGGAACTCTCGATGTTGAAGGAGAAACATTGGTAGAGTCTTATTTAATAGATACAGAGAACACAAAGGCAAACGGAAACTATCTTCTGCTTACCCGTTCTAAAGATACTTCACCAGTAGGTAAGGTTAAGCTGCTGGACATATCACTCCGTAATGTAGCTCCTGTAAATATGTATAATGTTGTACTGACCAATGTAAGACAGGATGAAGTTGTGAACCTCAATACAGGATTAGATGTAAATAAATATGTAGTGGCCATTACAGGTGCTGTTTTTACGGGAGCGGTCTCAGCGGCAAATACCACAACCAGTCCCAAATCATATGGTTCTTATGCGACTGAAATTACGCAGGTAACCAATGCAGGTAAAAACTATCATGCTATTAATTTAGCTTTTAAAGGGGCTGGAACAGTTTCTTCTCAAAACGGAACCTGGACATTTACTTTGAATGTATTTGAAAAGTCATTAGTTAAAGACTGGGGAACTTTCAATGGTTCTGTTTCAGCATCAGCTTCACCGGGATATTCCGGACTATCAACCAATACGCCTCTAGGGCTTCAATAAAAGACTATGAAAAAGAGAATTTATATCACTATAATAATGTGTCTTGGGATATTTTTGAATGCCCAAAAAGGAAAAGTAGGAATAAACACAGCCACCCCTGCAGAAACACTTGATGTTAACGGAAAGACTTACACCAATACATTATATCTGAGGAATCCGGGAGAACCTACCATGACGGGTGGAAGCTTTTTAGCCACTTCTCAGAATGGTTTGCAGCTGTATGATCCATCTCTGGAAAGCAGTGGATTATTTAATTATCTAAAACTCACCCTTACCGGAGTATCCGGAGCAGGAATTACAGATTATGATACCAAAATTGATGCAAACAATTTTCTGGTGATCCTTCACAACTACTCTTTCAAACTTAATGATGGAACTACCAACGTAATGCTTGATTACGGAGACAATGGGGTGAATGACAACAAACAGGGATCACCGGATGTGGTAGCATTCAAAAGCAACGGAACCTGGCATATCAGAGCCAGATTTACAGACAGCAGAATTATTGCGGCCACTTCAGCTACCCCGTCAAGAACGTACAACAACTTTACCGTTGATCTGTATTTAATGGCTTACAGAAGGCTGATTGAAAAACAGAATATCAGCGATATTAATGCGGATCTCGGAGGAACAGACGGTTCTACCCAGACGATCAATAAACCATCCGGTTTTTAATTAATTTTTCATTTTAAATAAAGAAACGGTTATTTACATTAAATAGCCGTTTTTCTTTTTTCTCCGGAGGATCTGAAAATAAATGGGAAACATCTTATGATTTATTTTCTTTAAACTTTTTAAAAATCAGCAATTTCCATTTGCTATTTCAAAAATATTTTATACTTTTGCAGTCCAAAAAGTAGGTTTATTGTTATGTGAGTGCATAACCTACTGAATAATAAATGCTTCCAAACTCATTAATTATTCAAATTTAAAAAACAAACAATGGCTAAGAAAGTCTTTAAAATGGTAAAGCTTCAGGTGAAAGGTGGCGCAGCTAACCCTTCTCCACCAGTAGGTCCAGCATTGGGTTCTGCAGGTGTGAACATCATGGAGTTTTGTAAGCAATTTAACGGAAGAACCCAAGATAAGCCAGGGCAAGTTTTACCTGTAGTAATTACAGTATATGAAGACAAATCTTTTGAATTCATTATTAAAACTCCACCTGCAGCAATCCAGTTAATGGATGCAGCTAAGATCAAGGGAGGTTCTGGTGAACCAAACAGAAACAAAGTAGGTTCTGTAACTTGGGAACAAGTAAAGAAAATCGCTGAAGATAAAATGGCGGATCTTAACTGTTTTACATTAGACTCTGCTCTTTCTATGGTTGCAGGTACTGCTAGATCTATGGGATTAAGAGTAACAGGAACTAAACCAACTAACGCTTAAAACTTAAAGAAATGGCAAAATTAACTAAAAAGCAAAAGGAAGCTTTAAGCAAAGTAGAAAAAGGAAGAATCTATAACCTTGAAGAAGGTTCAGCTCTTGTAAAAGAAGTGAACACTACAAAGTTTGATGCTTCTGTAGATATCGCTGTAAGATTAGGTGTAGACCCTAGAAAAGCAAACCAGATGGTAAGAGGTGTTGTATCTCTTCCTCACGGTACTGGTAAAGATGTTAAAGTATTAGCTCTTGTAACACCAGATAAAGAAGCAGAAGCTAAAGCTGCTGGTGCTGACTATGTAGGTCTTGACGAATATTTACAAAAAATCAAAGAAGGTTGGACAGACGTTGACGTTATCGTTACGATGCCAGCTGTAATGGGTAAATTAGGTCCGTTAGGTAGAGTATTAGGTCCAAGAGGTTTAATGCCAAACCCTAAATCAGGAACTGTAACCATGGAAATTGGTAAAGCAGTAACTGAAGTAAAAGCAGGTAAAATTGATTTCAAAGTAGATAAGTATGGTATCATCCATGCTGGTATTGGTAAAGTATCTTTCGATGCTGCTAAGATCAAAGAAAATGCTCAGGAGCTTATCCAGACATTGATCAAAATGAAACCAACTGCTGCTAAAGGAACTTATGTGAAGAGCATCTATTTGTCTTCTACAATGAGCCCGGGTATTGCAATTGATACTAAATCTGTTAACTAATATTTAATCCTAAGACAATGACAAAAGACCAAAAAGTTGTAGCAATACAAGAGATCAAAGACTTGCTTCAGGATGCAAAAGTAGTATACGTAGCAGATCTAGATGGTTTGAACGCTGCTAAATCTTCAGATTTCAGAAGACAGGCTTTCAAGCAAAATATCAAAGTGAAAGTGGTAAAAAATACCCTTTTACAAAAAGCAATGGAGCAGATTGAAGGAGTAGATTTCTCTGAAATGTTCGAAACATTCAAAGGAAACTCTGCTTTAATGATTGCTGAGACAGCTAACGCTCCTGCAAAATTAATCAAAGATTTTAGAAAGAAAGACGAGAAGCCTGCTTTGAAGTCTGCTTTCGTACAAGAAACATTCTATGTTGGTGACAATAACCTTGATACTTTAGTAAGCATCAAGTCTAGAGAAGAAATGATCGGTGAAATCATCGGATTACTTCAGTCTCCAATTCAAAGAGTTGTTTCTGCTCTTCAAAACAAATCTGAAGCTGTAGAAGCTCAAGCTGAAGAAGCTGCTCCTGCGGTAGAAGAAACTCCTGCTGCTGAAGCTCCGGAAGCTCCTGCTGCAGAAAGCACTGACGAAACGCCAGCTGCTGAATAATTACACTCAAAAAATTAAATAAATAATCAACAAAAACATTACAACAATGTCAGATTTAAAAAATTTAGCTGAAACGCTAGTAAACCTAACTGTAAAAGACGTAAACGAATTAGCTGCTATCCTTAAGGATGAGTACGGAATTGAGCCAGCTGCTGCTGCTGTAGTAGTTGCTGCAGGTGGAGCAGGTGAAGCTGCTGAAGAAAAGACTGAATTCGATGTAATTCTTAAGTCTGCAGGTGCTTCTAAATTAGCTATCGTTAAATTAGTAAAAGATTTAACTGGTGCTGGTCTTAAAGAAGCTAAAGATATCGTAGACGGTGCTCCTGCTCCAATCAAGCAAGGTGTATCTAAAGACGAAGCTGAAGCTCTTAAGAAGCAATTAGAAGAAGCTGGTGCTGAAGTAGAATTGAAATAATTTCAATTGTATATAAATATAGGAGCCCGGGCATCTGCCCGGGCTCTTTTTTTGTATGTAAGTCTTTGTAAATCCGTAGTTTAATTTATAATGGTATTGTGTTATTATTAAATCATCTTATATTGTATTTTATTATGATTGATTATTTGATATAAATTAACATAATATTGTGTTGATATTTTTGTCTTATGCGTTATTTATGTATGTTTTTATTAATAAAGTATTGTTTTGATTGAAAATATATTATATTTGCAGTGAAAAAACACAACATAATTGGATAGAAATTACTTTCTTTCCTACGGCCATAAGATAACGCTTCTATTGCTTTTGGCGGCTGTAGGAAAAATAAATGCTAAGCTTGTATCTGTGATGACGAAACCTGCGTTATCATGTGCAACAGATATTAATAATCATCTGCAACGGTGCTCGGCTGATGTTTCTATTTATTTATTTTCTGATGCAGATAATCAAAACCTGTATGCCGTAAGCAAAACAAGTGCTGTTCAGAATAAAGCCCATTCTCTCTATTTCAAAAATTGTGGCTGTCCACTTAATTTCTTTAATAATAGTCATCTGCAGAAGCTTCTCCAAAGAGAGAGCAAATTAGTCACCATTCAAAATAGACGGAACAATCTGTCCCTGATTTCCCCATCAGATATTTTCCCGTTATTGGAAGAGGTCAAAAAGCTCTATAACAATTCCGTTAAACTCATTGACGGTTTTAAGTTTATTGTTAAGATTCCTGATAAGCTGATGCATTCCCTTATTTAGTAATATTTCTTACAATTTTGGAAACTCTTACAGTACAACCTGTTATTTCATTTATGATTTGAATGAGAGTGTCCTGGATTTGTCCTTTTAAAATAAACACATCAACATAAAAAAACAGCAAATATCATTAGAAATGAAAAACAAATTATTAACCATCGCTCTTTTATCATCTGGTTTGACCACGTTCGCTCAGGTAGGGATTAATACTTCGCAAGCGCAGGCAACACTTGATGTCGTAGGATCACCTTCTAATACAAGTAAACTGGACGGGGTAATAGCGCCAAGGCTTACTGGAGTACAACTGAAAGCAAAAAACTATAGTGCAGCACAAACCGGTGCAATTGTATATGTTACAGCAATTGAAGCTTCGCCTACAGGACAAACTGTGGACGTGATATCACCGGGATACTATTATTTTGACGGAACCAAATGGGGAAGCCTGGGCGGAAGCTGGCGGATAACAGGGAATACCGGTACAGCAGCTGCAACGGCGGCTTTAGGAACAGATATTGGAACCGGAAATTATTTAGGGACCAATGACAGTCAGAACTTAGTTCTGGCAACTCAAAAAAATGTAAAAGGAGTTTTAGACATTAATGGAACTTTACAGGGAGGAAATGCTAATTCTGCTTCGGGTTCTTTCGCTTCATTTACGTGGGGTTCCAATAATACCCTTACCAACAGTACCTCCTCCAACGTTGCATTGGGAAAAGACAATACGGTTTCTGCGCAGGGGAACTTTCCGGCTGTAGCTATTGGACTAAATAACACGGCCAATAATGGGGCTAAAGTAATAGGAAATAACAACAGCGCTACGGGTGCCAATAATCTGGTTTTTGGAAACCTTAATACGGTAACAGGAATTGCGGGGCTTACTATTGGGAATAATCATAACAATAGTGGTGGAATTGCCATTGGAAGTGGAAATACAACCTCACTGAACAATATTGCTGTAGGTTCTGCCAATACAGCTACCGGTACAGAAGCTTTTGCAATAGGATTTTCCGGGCAGGCAGCTGCTGGGCAGCTGGTGTATGCCAACAAGGAGCATGTTTTCTTGAATAAAGGTAATGGAACAGATACCATCTTAGGAATCAATATGGCTCCTACAGCAGCTACATCTACAGGTGCTGCGATCCAGATGAAAGGAATTGCTTCCGGAGCCAACGCAGCTTGTACAACAGCTGAAGAAGGTGCAATCCGGTATAACGCATCTACGAGAGTGCATGAAGGCTGCAATGGAACCAACTGGAAAGCACTTTACTAATTCAATAAAAATAAACACAAACCTTAAAAAAATAAAAAATGACCAGAAAATTATTCGAAAAGCTGGCTGCAATGCTTATGACACTGATGATGTCTGCCGTAGTATTTGCGCAGCAGGGCTATGAGCCTATCCGTGGAATGGGTGTAGAAGCAAAGCCTGTAAACAATTCAGGGATCTGTCTTGCATGCTATAACGGAAGTATGAACCCTGTAGTGGACGCCAGTCTTGATAACAGTGTAAGTATGGGAAATTTCGCTTCCCTTTTAAGTGGAAACGGAATCTCTGTCAAAAATAAAAATACAGCCTATCCTGCGGGATATATTACCGGATTCAATGTAGATCTTGGAACAAGTTTTATTACCGTTGATCTGTTGAGCTCTTTGAGAATCAGTACTTATAAGAATGGAATACTTCAGGAAACAACGACCAGCAGTACACTTTTATCAGTACCTGCATTCGGGGGAAGCAAAAACAGAATATTCCTGCACTTCAAAACATCAAAAGAATTTGATGAAGTAAGATTGTATCAAACCAATGTTCTTTCCGTATTCAGTGCAATGAATGTATATTATGCATTTGCATTTGATCCTGCAAAAGTACCAACGGATAACAATGGGATTTGTGATGACATTATTGCCGGAAGCGGTGTGGATGGCAATGTATCAGGAAGCAGCAGTTTCCTTGCTCCGCTTTCTTATGTTCAGAATAAAGAAAGAATTGGTGACGGAAACAAAAACTCTTACGGATCAATAGTTCTTCCTGTAGGATTATTAGGATCCTACTCAGTGGGAGTGCTTGATAAAAATCAAACATATCCTGCAGGAAACAGAACAGGATTTGTTATTGAACCGGACGATCAGGGGAAATTGTTAAGTGCAGAATTCCTGAAAAATATGACGATAGAAACTTATCTTTTCGGGCAGCTTCAGGATTCAAAACAATTATCCGATGGAGGAGGCCTGATTAATATTAAAGTATTGGGATACGGATCAGGAAAACAAAAAGTTACCCTAACAACTACCAAGCCTTTCAACGAAGTAAGATTAAAAATTACCCAAACCGTAGGGTTTAATTTAGGAGCCTTAAAAGTATATTACGCTTTTGAAGAGCCTGTTACCTGTGAATGTGATGATAAAATCCAGACCAGCGGTTCTTCGGTACCAGGAAATTTGGTGACAGGTACTACATGGACCTCAGGCCCGGGATTTCTAGGTCTTATACTGGCTAAAATGACAAATCCGGAAGCTATTGTGGATAATAACCCGTCTAACTATGCAACAGCTACTGTTCCGGCAGCCTCCATTTTCAGTCTTTTCTCAGCATTTGCAACCGTAGGAACTAACGCTGTACTTCCCGCTAATACAATGGCCGGATTTACTGTAGAAAAAGCAGGAAATCTTCTGGGAGTAAGTGTTCTGGAAAATATTACTGTAACATTGTATAACGGAAATGTCTTGACAGATACCTTCACCAGTTCAGGAAGTCTTATCAGCGGGAATTTCTTCACCACAAATTCTAATAAATTCTATGTTGGAGGAAAGGCTACAAAACCTTTTAACCGTATTAAAATCACTTTCAACAGTGGAACAGCAATTCGTATTCCTCAAAATTACTATATCTATAATGCTTTTGCGAGCAGAGATGATGATAATGACGGTGTTCCGAACTGCTTCGATCAGTGCCAGGGAGGTGATGACAGTATAGATAATAACGGAAACGGAATTCCTGACTGCGCGGAAGGATGTACAGCAGTAAACGACAAATCACCTGCATTAGATACAGATGGCGATGGAATTGTAGATGCCTGTGATCTTGATTCTGATAACGATGGCATTCCGGATGCTATAGAAGATTTTGACAAAAATGGTAAATTCCAGGATGATGATAATGAGGGAGATATCCTGATAACGCCGGTGCTGGGTGATTCTGTACCGAATTATCTTGATCTTGATTCTGATAATGACGGTATCCTGGATTTATTCGAATCTGGAATTCCCAACTCAGTAATCAATCAGATTGACGCAGATCATAACGGTATTATTGATGCCAATGTGCCGGTAGGTAAAAACGGAATTGCAGATATTCTGGAAACTTCTCCAGATTCAGGAGTATTGAAATATTCAATTAAAAATACAGACGGTGATGATAAGCCGGACTTCCTGGATATTACTTCCAACGGTTCGGATCTTGACCTTTATAAAATAGGAAAAGCCAACCTTGATACCTTAGGAGGAGGATTTATCTCCACGATTGATGATAAAGATAAAGACGGTATTCAGGCTGTAGTAGATACAGATCTTGTGAAAAGAGGAGCTCCGGATTCGCCGCTTTCACCCTATGCTTCATTGCTGAAAAATGCATCCAATGCCGCAAAAATTGCAGCAGCAGATATTACAGAAGTAGCAAATGACATAAAAGTATATCCGAATCCTGTAAAAGCTGGAGAAAACCTTAGAATTACATCTGCAGAAGAAGGCGTGTATACATTGTTCTCAGCGCAGGGACAGGTAGTTAAAACAGATAAGTTCAATGCACATACAGGTATTGATACATCTTCACTTCCAACTGGGGTGTATATTATTAAGATAGAAACTCAATCGACGATAAAATCTTATAAGGTTATTGTGAAATAATCATAAGATTAGCTTGTGTTGTGGAGAGGCTGCTCATATTGGGGCAGTCTCTCTTATTTTAAGAGTCTCAAAATGAGATGATTTATTTGTTTTTGTGGATAACTTTTTGTATCTTTGCCCCTCTTTTGGCGCGAAAAATTGTTTGTAAATTTATAAAATACTGAAAATCAACTCTTTCATTGTGATAAACATGGAAGGGATTTCGTGTTTATAGATATTGCGGTAATATAGCCTCAAAAGTAATAAAAATATTTTGCATTACGCTGTGAAAAGATATACCAGTGTTGCAGTTAGAAAGAACCAAGTACACAGTTTAAAAGAGTCTAAGGTCCTTCGTGAGCGCCAAAAACACTTTTACCTTACTTTTATTTTGTTATTTATTCTTTTCTGATATTTTTTAATGAATCAAAATATTTTTTAACCCTTTCTTAAAAGTTTTATGAGTAAAACAAAATCAACAACTCAAGGAAATCCGAGAATTAATTTCTCATCAGCGAAAGGAAAAATCATCACTCCAGACTTTTTGGATATCCAAATTGAGTCTTTCAGAGAATTTTTCCAGCTTGATACACTTCCTGAAGCCAGAAAGACAGAAGCTCTTTACAAGACTTTCCAAGAGAATTTCCCAATTACGGATTCAAGAAACCAATTCGTATTAGAATTCCTGGACTATCTGGTAGATTCTCCACGTTATTCAATTGATGAGTGTGTGGAAAGAGGACTTACTTATTCAGTTCCTCTAAAAGCTAGACTTAAACTGTATTGTACTGACCCGGAACACGAAGATTTCCAAACTGTGGTTCAGGATGTATACTTAGGTCCGGTTCCTTATATGACGCCAAGTGGTTCTTTCATCATCAATGGTGCTGAGAGAGTTATTGTTACGCAGCTTCACCGTTCACCTGGTGTATTCTTCGGACAGACTTACCACGCGAACGGAACTAAACTTTACTATTCAAGAATTATTCCTTTCAAAGGATCTTGGATGGAATTTACAACAGATATCAACAGCGTAATGTACGCGTATATCGACCGTAAGAAAAAATTACCATTAACAACTTTATTAAGAGCTATCGGTTATGAATCTGATAAGGATATCCTTCAGATCTTCGACCTTGCTGAAGAAGTGAAAGTTTCTAAAGCTGCGCTTAAAAAAGTAGAAGGGAGAACATTGGCTGCGAGAGTATTGAACACTTGGTTCGAAGATTTCGTAGACGAAGATACAGGTGAGGTAGTTTCTATCGAAAGAAATGAGATCATCCTGGATAGAGAAACAATCCTTGAAAAAGAACACTTAGATCTTATCCTGGATGCTGGTGTGAAATCAATCCTGATTCACAAAGAAAACAGCAACGAATTCTCTATCATCCAGAATACATTACAAAAAGACCCTACTAACTCTGAAAAAGAAGCAGTAGAGTATATTTACCGTCAGTTAAGAAATGCAGATCCGCCAGATGAGGAAACTGCAAGAGGAATCATTGAAAAATTATTCTTCTCTGAGCAAAGATATTCATTAGGTGAAGTAGGACGTTACAGACTGAATAAAAAACTAGGCCTTAACATCCCTACAACAACTGAGGTTCTTACAAAAGAAGATATCATTGCTATTGTAAGACACCTGATCGAGCTTGTAAACTCTAAAGCTGAGGTTGATGATATCGACCACTTATCAAACAGAAGAATTAAAACTGTTGGTGAGCAATTGGCAGGACAGTTCGGAGTAGGTCTTTCAAGAATTGCAAGAACAATTAAGGAGAGAATGAACGTTAGAGATAACGAAATCTTTACTCCGCTTGACCTTGTTAACGCAAAGACATTAACTTCTGTAATCAACTCATTCTTTGGTACCAACCAGCTTTCTCAGTTCATGGACCAAACCAACCCTCTGTCAGAAATTACTCACAAGAGAAGATTATCTGCACTGGGACCTGGTGGTTTATCAAGAGAAAGAGCAGGTTTCGAGGTTCGAGACGTTCACCATACTCACTACGGAAGAATCTGTCCGATTGAAACTCCGGAAGGACCAAACATCGGTTTGATCTCCTCTCTGGGTATTTATGCTAAAATCAACAGACTTGGTTTCATCGAAACTCCATATAGAAAAGTAGAAGACAGTAAGATTGATCTTAATGCTGATCCTATTTACCTTAATGCAGAAGACGAAGAAGACAAAGTAATTGCTCAGGCAAACGTTGAATTGAGTGATAACGGTGATTTCTTAACAGACAGAATTATTGCAAGATTAGATGGTGATTACCCGGTAGTAGAGCCATCTCAGGTTAACCTTATTGATGTTGCACCTAACCAGATCTCTGGTATTTCTGCTTCATTAATTCCGTTCCTTGAGCATGATGATGCGAACCGTGCGTTGATGGGATCTAACATGATGCGTCAGGCCGTTCCTCTATTGAAGCCGCAGGCTCCAATCGTTGGTACAGGGCTTGAGCAGCAGGTTGCAAGAGATTCAAGAATTTTAATTAACGCTGAAGGTACAGGTACAGTACAGTACGTAGATGCTGACAGAATCGTTATTAAATACGAAAGAAGCGAAGACGAGGATTTAGTACAATTTGAGTCTGCTACTAAAACATATAACCTTACTAAGTTCAGAAAAACCAACCAGAGTACAACCATTACCCTAAGACCAAACGTAAGAGTAGGTGATGTAGTGGAAAAAGGACAGGTACTTTGCGACGGTTATGCTACAGAAAAAGGGGAATTAGCTCTTGGTAGAAACTTAGTGGTAGCGTTCATGCCTTGGAAAGGATACAACTTTGAGGATGCAATCGTAATCAATGAAAAAGTTGTACGTGAAGACTGGTTTACTTCAATCCACGTAGATGAATATTCTCTTGAAGTTCGTGATACCAAATTAGGTATGGAAGAACTAACCGCGGATATTCCAAACGTATCTGAAGAAGCTACTAAAGATCTTGACGAGAACGGTATGATCAGAATTGGTGCAGAAGTGAAGCCTGGAGATATCATGATTGGTAAAATTACTCCAAAAGGTGAATCTGACCCAACTCCTGAAGAAAAACTTCTTAGAGCAATCTTCGGTGATAAAGCAGGTGATGTGAAAGATGCTTCATTAAAAGCTGACTCTTCACTAAGAGGAGTGGTTATCAACAAGAAATTGTTCTCAAGAAACATTAAAGACAAAAAGAAGAGAACTGAAGAAAAACTTAAACTTGAAGAAATTGAAAACACTTACAAGGCTAAGTTTGACGAGCTGAGAAATACATTAATTGAAAAATTAAACACACTGGTAAGCGGTAAAACTTCTCAGGGGGTACATAATGACCTTGACGAAGAGATCATCGGTAAAGGGGTGAAATTTACTCACAAGTTATTAACTTCAGTTGAAGATTATGTAAACGTTAGCGGTTCAGACTGGACAGTAGACGCTGACAAGAATGAATTGATCAAACAATTGATTCACAATTACAAAATTAAGTATAACGACATCCAGGGAGTTAAAAACCGTGAGAAATTTGCTATTTCAATCGGAGATGAGCTTCCGGCAGGAATCATGAAGCTGGCCAAAGTTTACATCGCTAAGAAACGTAAACTGAATGTAGGAGATAAAATGGCAGGACGTCACGGTAACAAAGGTATCGTTTCAAGAATCGTTCGTGAAGAAGATATGCCATTCCTTGAAGACGGAACACCGGTAGATATCGTATTGAATCCACTAGGGGTACCTTCCCGTATGAACATTGGTCAGATCTATGAAACCGTTCTTGGATGGGCTGGTAAAAAATTAGGACTGAAGTTCGCTACGCCAATCTTCGACGGAGCAAGCCTTGATCAGATTACTGAATATACTGATAAAGCGGGTCTTCCTAAATTCGGTCACACTTACCTTTATGATGGAGGTACCGGAGAAAGATTTACTCAGGCTGCCACAGTAGGTATTATTTATATGCTGAAACTGGGACACATGGTAGATGATAAAATGCACGCACGTTCTATTGGTCCTTACTCATTGATTACTCAGCAGCCGTTAGGAGGTAAAGCTCAGTTCGGAGGTCAGAGATTCGGAGAGATGGAGGTTTGGGCACTTGAAGCATTCGGTGCATCGAATATTCTTAGAGAGATCCTTACTGTGAAGTCGGATGACGTGATTGGTAGAGCAAAAACTTATGAAGCCATTGCAAAAGGTGAATCTATGCCTGAACCAGGTATTCCGGAATCATTCAATGTATTACTTCACGAGTTACAAGGTCTTGGATTAGACGTAAGATTGGAAGAGTAAGATATCAGATGTCAGACACAAGATGTCAGACTATGGCACTCTAAAAATTTTATAATCCTTGAATTTGGAATGATGATTTCGTCTGAAATCTGAAATCTGAAATCTAAAATCTAAAAAAATTATGTCAAATAAAAATAAATCAAGTAGATTTAATAAAATAACCATCGGTTTAGCTTCACCGGAGTCTATTTTACAGGACTCAAGAGGAGAAGTGTTAAAACCGGAAACTATTAACTACAGAACTCACAAGCCTGAAAGAGACGGGCTATTCTGTGAGAAAATCTTTGGTCCTGTAAAGGATTACGAATGTGCTTGTGGTAAATACAAGAGAATTCGTTACAAAGGGATCGTTTGTGACCGTTGTGGAGTAGAAGTTACTGAGAAAAAAGTAAGAAGAGAGAGAATCGGACACATCAACCTGGTAGTTCCAATTGCACACATCTGGTATTTCCGTTCTTTACCAAACAAAATCGGATACCTTTTAGGAATTCCTTCTAAGAAATTAGACATGATCATCTACTACGAAAGATATGTAGTGATTCAGCAGGGTATTGCTAAAAAATTAGACGGTTCTGATTTTGAAAGCATGGAGTTCCTTACAGAAGAAGAGTACCTTGATATCATGGAAACTCTTCCTGTAGAAAACCAGTATCTTGATGATTCTGATCCGAACAAATTCATCGCCAGAATGGGTGCTGAAGCAGTAGAAGATCTGTTAAAAAGAATTGATCTGGATGCATTGTCTTTCGACTTGAGACACAAAGCTCACAACGAAGGTTCAAAACAAAGAAGAACTGAAGCTCTTAAGAGATTGAACGTTGTAGAAGCATTAAGAGGTGCTAATACAAGAATGATCAACAGGCCGGAGTGGATGATTATGCGTGTGCTTCCTGTTATCCCACCAGAACTGAGACCATTGGTTCCATTGGATGGAGGACGTTTCGCAACTTCTGACTTAAATGACCTTTACAGAAGAGTTATTATCAGAAATAACCGTTTGAAGAGATTATTGGAGATCAAAGCTCCTGAAGTAATCTTAAGAAACGAGAAGCGTATGCTTCAGGAATCAGTAGATTCATTGTTCGATAACACAAGAAAATCTTCTGCAGTAAAATCTGAATCAAACAGACCATTGAAATCACTTTCTGATTCATTGAAAGGTAAGCAGGGTCGTTTCCGTCAGAACCTACTAGGGAAAAGGGTTGACTACTCTGCGCGTTCGGTAATTGTTGTAGGTCCAAACTTACAGCTTCACGAATGTGGTATTCCTAAAGATATGGCAGCTGAACTTTACAAACCATTCATCATTAGAAAACTAATTGAAAGAGGTATTGTAAAAACAGTAAAATCTGCAAAGAGAATTATCGACAGAAAAGAACCAGTAGTATATGATATCCTTGAAAACGTGATGAAAGGCCACCCTGTTCTACTGAACAGAGCACCTACGCTTCACAGACTGGGTATCCAGGCTTTCCAGCCTAAGATGATCGAAGGTAAGGCAATCCAGCTGCACCCATTAGTAACTACGGCCTTCAATGCCGATTTCGATGGTGACCAGATGGCGGTACACTTACCGTTAGGACCAGAAGCGATCCTTGAAGCTCAGCTATTGATGCTAGGTTCTCAGAACATCTTGAACCCTGCAAACGGTTCTCCAATTACAGTACCATCTCAGGACATGGTTCTTGGTCTTTATTTCATGACTAAAGAATTAAGCTCTACTGAGACCATGAAAGTAAAAGGAGAAGGTCTTGCATTCTATTCTCCTGAAGAAGCAGAAATTGCTTACGCTGAAGGTAGAGTATCTTTAAATGCTAAAGTAAGATGTAGACTCCCTATCAAAGAAGATGGAGAAATCGTTACAAGATTGATCGAAACTTCTGTAGGTAGAATTCTATTCAACCAGATTGTACCTAAGCAGGTAGGATATATCAATGAGCTTCTTACGAAAAAATCATTGAGAAACGTTATCGGTAAGATCCTTGCAGATACAGATTTCCCTACTACTGTGAAGTTCCTTGATGCAATGAAAGACTTAGGGTATTCAAATGCATTCAAAGGAGGTCTTTCTTTCTCATTGGGAGATATCGTAGTTCCTGTTGAGAAAAAACAGATGATTGCACAATCAATCGAAACTGTAGACGAAATTAGAGCTAACTATAACATGGGTCTAATTACCGATACAGAACGTTATAACCAGGTAATCGACGTTTGGACCAATACCAACGCCGGATTAACTGAAATGATCATGAGCAGAATGAAAACTGACCAAGGTGGTTTCAACTCTGTATACATGATGCTTGACTCTGGAGCGAGGGGTTCTAAAGAACAGATCCGTCAGTTATCAGGGATGAGAGGTTTGATGGCAAAACCGCAGAAAGCCGGTTCTACCGGAGCGGAGATCATCGAAAACCCGATCCTTGCCAACTTTAAGGAAGGTCTTTCGATTCTAGAGTACTTTATCTCTACCCACGGTGCCCGTAAAGGTCTTGCGGATACCGCTCTTAAGACAGCCGATGCCGGGTACTTAACGAGAAGATTGGTAGACGTTGCGCAGGACGTTATCGTTACAGAAGACGACTGTGGAACATTGAGAGGTACAGAAGTTACTGCACTTAAGAAAAATGACGAGATTGTTGAAAGAATCTCTGAAAGAATCTTAGGTAGAGTATCCCTTCATAATATTTACGATCCTGAAACTGACGAGCTTATTGCAAGTGCAGATCAGGTGATCATTGAATCATTGGCGAAGAGAATCGAAGAAGCAGGATTAGAAGCTGTGGAGGTTCGTTCACCATTAACTTGTGAAGCTAAGAAAGGTATCTGTGCGAAATGTTACGGTAGAAACTTGGCAACAGGTAAAGTGATCCATATGGGTGAAGCGGTAGGTGTAATTGCAGCACAGTCTATTGGGGAACCAGGTACTCAGCTTACGTTGAGAACTTTCCACCAGGGGGGTACTGCAGGAAACGTATCAGAAAACCCATCTATCGTTGCAAGAAGAGATGGTATCGTTGAAATGGATGAAGTAAGAACAATTACTTCTGAAGATGAAAACGGTAATACAGCTGAGGTTGTAGTTTCCCGTTCAACAGAATTCAGATTAGTTGCTGATAATGAGTCCAGAACTCCATTAATGGTGGCTAACGTACCTTACGGATCTATATTATCTGTAAAACCAGGTGATAAAGTGAAGAAAGGAGATACAATCTGTAGATGGGATCCGTATAACGCGGTTATCATTGCTGAAACTTCAGGTAAGGTAGAATACGAGGATATCATCCAGGGTATTTCATTCCAGCTTGAAATTGACGAACAGACAGGATTCGAAGAGAAAGTAATCTCTGAATCTAGAAATAAGAAAGCAGTACCTACCCTTAAAGTGGTAGACTCTAAAGGAGTTGAGCAAAAAGCTTACAACTTACCGGTAGGAGCCCACTTAATGGTTAACGATGGTGAAAAAATCAAGGCTGGTAAAGTCTTAATCAAAATCCCGAGAAAATCTGCAAAAGCAGGGGATATCACCGGAGGTCTTCCGAGAGTTACCGAATTATTCGAAGCAAGAAACCCTTCAAACCCAGCGGTTGTTACTGAAATCGACGGGGTAGTTTCTTACGGAAAAATTAAGAGAGGTAACCGTGAACTTATTGTTGAGGCTAAAACCGGAGAAAGAAAAATTTACCTGGTAAAACTTTCTAACCAGATTCTTGTTCAGGAGAATGACTTCGTAAGAGCAGGTTCTCCACTTTCTGACGGTTCTATCACACCGGAAGATATCTTAAGAATTAAAGGTCCAACTGCCGTTCAGGAATACTTAGTAAATGAGATTCAGGAAGTTTACCGTCTACAGGGTGTAAAAATTGATGATAAGCACTTCGAAATTATCGTTAGACAGATGATGACGAAAGTATCTATTGTTGATGGAGGTGATACTCAATTCCTGGAAGGAGCTCTTGAGCATAAATATGACTTCCTGGAAGAAAACAACAGAGTATTCGGTCTTAAAGTAGTAGTAGACGCTGGTGATTCTAAAGAATTCCAACCAGGTCAGATGATTACTGCAAGAGAATTAAGAGACGAAAACTCTAAGCTGAAGCGTGAAGATTTAGCATTGGTAGAAGTAAGAGAAGCGCTTCCTGCTACTGCAACTCCAGTACTGCAAGGTATTACAAGAGCTGCACTTCAGACGAAATCATTCATGTCTGCAGCATCGTTCCAGGAAACAACTAAAGTTCTTAACGAAGCAGCAGTTGCTGGTAAAATAGACGATCTTAACGGTCTTAAAGAAAATGTAATTGTAGGACACAGAATTCCTGCAGGTACAGGTCTTAAGGAGTATCAGAACGTTATTGTAGGTTCTAAGAAAGAATTCGAAGACCTTAACTAAAATTAATGATTTGAAATTTGGGATTTGAATTTATTTTTATATTTTCACAATCTCAAATTTCGAATTTTAAAAACATAATTTATAACAATGGACAACAATCAAAATCCACAAGACGGAAACATCAACATCGAATTAAACGAAATGGTAGCTGCTGGTATCTATGCTAACCTTGCATTGGTAAACCACTCTCCATCTGAATTTGTAGTAGACTTTATTCAGTTGATGCCAGGTGTTCAGCAGGCTAAAGTAAGATCAAGAGTAATTCTTGCTCCACTTCATGCAAAAAGAGTATTAAACGCTCTTCAGCAGAACATCGCTAACTACGAGCAGCAGTTCGGAGAAATCAAAGAGGTTGAGCCTTTCGTATTAGGAGGAAACAACGTTCAAGCGTAAGATTTCTTTTACAATAAAATAAGAATGCCCTGATTTTATCAGGGCATTTTTTGTTCAATGTTGATTCAGGAATAATTCACTATTCTGTTCCTTTTTTCATTTTTTTTCATATTTCATAATTTTTTTTCAAAATAGCGTAAAAAATTATCAATATTTCAATTTGTGATATTCTTGTTAATTTTTGTTATAAATTAATAATACTTAATTCAAATTAGTTAAAAAATATCAATTTACTTGGTTAAATTTGTAAAAATTTGAATGGAATGAAACTCTACCCTATTGCAGCGGCCTTACTCTGCGTTCATGTGTATGCACAAAAGCAAAATACACTTAAAGAAAATCAAAAGCATCTGCAGGAACTGTATGCAAAATATGAGAAAGATCTGAAAAAAGCTCATAAAAAATCAAAAGCAGCAGGAATACCTCCTAATTTATATAATGAAGAGGATTATAAACGAACAATGGATCCCGTTACAGGGAGAACCAACTTTGAAGGACTTGCAAAAGTAAACCAGGATATTTTAACAGGTAAATACAAAGCTTCACATCCGATGTCTTTTATTTCCAGCCCAAATACCTCAGCAACAAGTAAAATTGTAAACGAACCCTGGATTGAAAGAGGCCCATACAGTGTAGGGGGAAGAACAAGAGCCATAATGTATGATCCCAATGATCCTACGGGGAAAAGAGTATTTGCAGGAAGTGTTTCAGGTGGTCTGTGGGTCAATCAGGATCCTTCCGTAGCTTCCAACGAGTGGCAGCCATTAAGTACATTCTGGGCCAATACCTCTGTTTCAAGTATTACTTATGACCCTAACAACCCTCAGATTTTTTATGTAGGAACAGGAGAAGCTCCCACTACGGATGCTGTAGGATCAGGAATATGGAAATCCACAAACGGAGGAACAACCTGGACGCAGATCTTTACCATTCCGGTAACCTATTCTTCTTCAGGAGTAAGAAACGGTAATTTCTATATTAATGACATCAAAGTAAGAAATAATAATGGTGTTTCAGAAGTATATGCCGGAGTAAGCGGTTCTTATGTAGGAATTTCTTTTAATGACGGATGGCAGGGGCTAAGCCAGGCCGGATTGTACAAATCTACAGATGGCGGAACCACATTCACCAAGAACAGCAGTTTACTTGCTCTTAATACCACTACCGGTGTTACCAGTACAACAGGATACTCTATACAGCAGATAGAAATAGGGGCGGATAATGCAGTTTGGGTTTCTACAAGATCTTCCCGCTTTTCAAACATCGATTCCGGAGGGAGAATCTTTAAATCTACAGATGGAAATACTTTTAATCAGATGTATAATGTAGGGAGCAGCGGTTCAAGAGTAAACTTCACGCTTTCTAAAACAAATGCGAATAAAATATATGCATTTATGCAGGGAGTGGGTACTGCAGAGCCCATCAGAATTGCAAAATCTGCAGACGGAGGAACAACATGGCAGGCAACCAATGATGCAGCTCCTGTTGTAACGTTACCTACTGCAACTGATACAAGTATTCCGGCCAATGACTTTACAAGAGGACAGTCTTTTTATGATCTGATCATAGAAGCAGATCCTCAGGATGATAATACACTGTACATCGGCGGTATTGATTTGTACAAATCTACCAATGGTGGAGCAAACTGGACACAGATCTCAAAATGGTCCAATAATAACAATATGGCTGCGTTGCAGGTTTCACAGGTACATGCAGACCAGCACGAAATTGTATTCAATCCTTATAATAACTATGCCACAGGACAGATGTTGTTTGGAAATGACGGAGGAATCTATTATGCAGCTAATAAAGCAACTATCGGTACCGTGGGCGGATTTGCAGCAAGAAATACCAGATATAATGTTACACAGTTTTATTCTGCAATGCTAAACCCTGTAAAAACACCTGCTGACGAAGAATTATTAGCAGGAGCACAGGATAACGGATCATGGTGGCTGTATGGTGTGCCGCAGGCTAATAATTTCCTGACTTCCCAATCTGCTACAGGCGGAGACGGAATGTATACTGAATATGATGATCAGGATAATTATGAAATTGCAAGCTACACGAACAATAACCACTATTTACTGACAAATAATGCATATTATCTTATCTCAACCAGTGCTAACAGAAGCTTAGGCCACTTTGTGAACGAAATAGCTCTGGACAGAATCAATGATGTTTTCTTTTCTTACCGTTCCGGACTTACACTTTTCAGAACATCCGGACTTTCTGCTACCGCTACATCATTTACTAACAATACAGTGACAGTAGGAACCGCACAAACTGGAGAGCAGATTTCCTGGATGAAGGTTTCTCCTTACACAACAGCTTCCACAACCCTTTTTGTCGGAACCAACCTGGGAAGAATTTTTAAGGTAACAAATGCCAACACTACATCTTATGCGGCAACATTATTAACTTCACCGGTAACAGGAACCGTATCTGATATTGAGTTTGGAGCGAATGAAAATGAAATTATCACCACTTTCTCCAACTATAACCTCACAAGTGTTTTCTATTCTACAGATGGCGGAACTACATGGCAGAACAAAGAAGGCAACCTGCCTGATATGCCTGTAAGAACTGTACTTAGAAACCCGGATAATCCGGATGAAGTACTGGTAGGAACAGAAATGGGAGTTTGGGGAACTACTAATTTCCTTTCTCTTACTCCGGAATGGTCTTCTGTAACAGGAAATATAGGAAATGTGAGAATTACAAATTTAGACTACAGACCTGCTACCAAAACTGTTTTGGTTTCTACTTATGGGAGAGGAGCATGGACAACACAGAATACTGTTACTCCATTATCTACAACAGAAACAAAATCTAAAAAAAATCTGAATATTATATATCCAAATCCGTCTAAAGGAATTTCTCATCTCAGATTTGATACGAATAAATACAGCACTGTGGATATAAGCATTGTTGATGGATCAGGCAGACTTGTATACAGCAAGAAAAATGTGAAGTCTGATGAAGAGTTTGGGCAGAAATTAGTACCTGGAACCTATATACTTAAAGCCGAATCTAAAGGTGAAATCGTATATAGCGGTAACTTCCTGGTATTAGGACGTACTGGAGGTGATGAGGATTAAAATATGAATAATCAATTGTATTTAATAATATTTTGGATGCTGGCTTCCTGCGGGATGCCGGTATCCTCTTTATATCAGGATAAGACAGTATCTGTGATCTCAGCAGAAAAAACAGAATGGACAGGTGGAAGAGCAGGAGTAAGAGGAGCGGTATATACCGTTAAACTGAGAAAACAAAGTAACAGCGCTATTACTGTTAAAACCTTACGGGCAGAAGGAAATACCATTCCGTTTGCTCAAAGTTATGCAGGAAATATAATAACGGTAAAAGGCAGTCTTACCTATAAAAATAATGAAGAGAACACGCTTATTGAAGATACTCCGGCAGGAGCGCCTATAGAAAAGCCAGCTTCTCAAAAACTCAATCCAAAAGACAGTTGGATAGAATATACCATAAAAGGATCTCAGACACTTTACAAAATAAGTATTTCAAAATTTACCGCTGTAGAATCAGCTGAGGAACCCGCCCCTTAAATATCTTTCATTCTTTGAATAAAAAACTACTCTTTATTTTTCTCTCTGTACCGGTAATCATATTATTCAGCAATGTGATGTATTCTGTAGTTTCTCACGTTAAAAGAGAACTGTATGAAAAGACACAATACTGTATTGCACAGAGTAATTTCAAAAAATCCGAAACGGTCTGTTTTTCTGAAAAACAGATGGCAGATGCTGTATGGAAAGAAGAAAAAGAATTTGTCCTTCACGGATACTCATATGATGTCATCAAAATAAGCAGAGTCAACGGGAAAAAATATTTTTTCTGTTATATCGATAAGAAAGATATTATCATTAATTCTCTATTAGACTTTTCAAAAAGACTGGCTGTCAAAAAAACATATTTACGGCTGAAGATAGACCTTCCCGGTCACAGTAAAAATAGGTTTAAAATGCCGGGATCGTTTGCCACTTTTGATAGAAAAGAATTTTGTTTTTTCTCAAATCATTATTCAGAAACCATCTCCAGACATTCTCATCAGCTGGAAAATACTCATTATTTATCCATTATTTTTCCTCCACCGGAAATGCAAACTATGAACAATGGAATGTAATATTAATGGTAAATAAATTAAATAATGAAAAAATATATAGGCATAGCAGTTTTGTTAGGCTGTACTCTTGCACATGCCCAGCAAACACAGGAAGGATCAATTGACGAAGTCAATATTCTGGGAAGAAAAAAAATTAAACAGGAACGCGCAGAATTTAAAAGACATGCACAATCTGTGGAAACCCTCTCTGAAGAAGATCTTAACAGAAATAACCCTGCTGCGATAGATCAGACTTTATCTACAATGCCGGGCCTTCAGGTAGATAAAAGAACAAATTTCGGAGGACAGAGACTTGTACTGAGAGGGTATGGAAATGATCAGAAATTTAATAACTGGGGCGTAAAGGCGTACTGGAACAATATGCCTTTAACCAATGCCGAGGGAATTACGGTTTTGGATGATGTGGATTTTGCTTACGTGACAAATGTTGAAGTGATTAAAGGACCTGCAGCAACCATGTATGGAGGAGGTGTAGGCGGCGCTGTTCGCTTCTATACCCGTCCTGATTTTACAAAAGGAGCATCCGTTTCAGAAAATGCAATGTTCGGTGCCTTCAAAACCTTCCAGTCAAGAACACAGCTGAATGTTGCTGATGATAATTACTCAGTAAGTGCAGCATACGGGCATCTTGAAACAGACGGATACAGGCCTAACGGAGGAGGGCTGAAAAACTTCTTCAATTTAAATGGTACAGTGAAATTAAGCAAAAAAGACCAGCTCAGTTTCTTTGCAAGTCAGGCATATTCCTATGAACATACTTCAGGGCAGATTTCCTACGATGACTACTATGCAGGTATTGATAATGGAAATCCTGCTTATATCAGAAAAAATTCAGGAACAAAAATAAAATCAACAAGAGTAGGATTGAGCAATACGGTAAGTCTTACTTCCAATTTAAGAAACTATACAACTTTGTTTTACTATAATGCAAACACAGAAAGTGTTTCTGCGGGAGCATATGGGATTACAAGCGCTCCGAATGTAGGATTACGCTCCACTTTTACCTTAAAAAATGATTTTAAAGACTTTGAAAACAGATTAGACTTTGGAGCCGAAATACAGAATTCTGTATCTACTACCTCAAGTTACCGTTTTACCGGCTCTGAAACAGAACCTTTACAGACAACGGGGATGGCCGGAGCTTCTTATTTTAAGTACAATAACAATCAATCCACCTATTTTGTTATTGATTATCTTACCTATAAGCCATGGGGACTTACCTTGCTGGCCGGTGTAAGCGGGAACAGAACCAATTATGACAGAAAAGATCTGTATGCCTTACCGGGTCTCATTGCCGGCCGTAAAGACCAGTCGTTCAATAAAAAATACGATATGGCCTATACACCGCATTTTGCATTACAGAAAGAATGGAAACATCAGATTTTTAATCTGAGCTATAGCGAAGGATACAATTCTCCTACCGCAGCCTCTTCATTTATTACGGCTACCAATACTACGAATGATGATTTAAAACCTGAACGTGCAAGAATGGTTGATTTCAGTGTACACGGGCTTTTACTCAATACAAAATTAGATTACCGTATTTCCGCTTTCAGAATCGACTACTCTGATAAACTTACACAGCTCGTCATTCCAAACAGTACGGCTCCGGGACAAACCTATTGGACCAATACCGGAAGTCAGAAAAATACAGGACTGGAAGTTAGTGTAGGATATCAGTACAGAGCCGAAAATTCTTTTATTGAAAGAATCGTTCCTTTTGTAAACCTGTCTTATTATGATGCGAAGTATAAAGACTTTACAACCATCGTGGGAGGAAGAAAGGATACTTATGATCACAAAACAGTAGTAGGGGTTCCAAGGAATAAATACGCTGTAGGACTGGATATCTTTACCCAACCAGGTTTTTATCTTGTGAATACCTATAATTATTTGGGAAATGTGTACGCAGACTTTAATAATGCAAACCTGGTAAAAGGATTTGGGCTGCTTAATTCAAAACTAGGGTTTAAAAAGTCTTTTAATAATTTTGATCTTGATGTGTATGTAATGGGGAATAACCTTACCAGCCAGATCAATTACACCTTCCTGTTCTTAGGAAACAGCATCAATGATTCTGATGCGGGCAATGGTTATCCTAAAGGTGTAAATACAGATCTTAATCCGGGACCGGGAAAAGCCTATTTCTTCTACGGGTTCAACGTTAAATACAGATTCTAAAAACAGTTTTTATCACGCAAAAACTTGTCTTGGAAATAAAATGCTCTGATTTTTTATCAGGGCATTTTTCATGCTCTGGATTCTGTAAAATAGTAACGAAATCTAGCTTTTGAATTGTTAATTTTATTTAATAATTTAAAAATAAGTACTAACGATATATCAATTTTATATCTTTGTTTAAGAAAAAGTAGAAAATATAAAATATGATTGATAACTCGTTCGTTGTAAGCAGATTTGGTTTTTTGGGCGCTGATTTTTTATCGGAACTTGAAAAGCATGCGGTTACCATTGATATAAAAGCAAAAACTGAAATCATAAGAGAAGGCCAGAAAAATAAATTCGTTCCGTTCCTGATAAAGGGCTCTATCAAAGTCTTTACCCTTAATGACGGAAGAGAACTTATCTATTACTACATTAAGCCAAAAGACAGCTGCCTGATGACCTTCTCATCCATTCTTACAGATTATATCAGCAGGGTCTATGCCATCGCAGAGGAAGACTCCAGAGCTATTCTGATCCCTGTTTCGATAATGCATGAATGGCTCATCAGATTTCCGGAAATCAATAAACTTTTTTATCATGAATATGACCGTAGATTTTCAGAAGTCATGAATATGGTCAATGATGCAGTTTTCCACAGATTGGATAAGCGGGTTCTGAATTATATTAAGCAGCAGATTTCGTCTACAGGAAACAATCCTATTAAGATTACCCACCGCGAAATCGCCAGCAGCCTGGGAACTTCCAGAGAAGTTGTGAGCAGAGTTTTGAAAAAAATTGAAAGTGAAGGTGAAATTATGCAAACCAAAGAGGGAATTAAAGTCCCTGTAAATGAAAATGTTAGGATTGTCTAATTTTATTTGTTCGAATTGTTTATTTCTATCATTGATAAAAACAATTTGCGTGGTGACTTTTATCACCTGTTTTTGAATTGAGAACTCAATAAGTTTGTTATATCATAATTTAAATCAAATTGTATATGACAAAAACTCTCTTATTTTTGTCAATGTTTTCTTCAGGTCTTGTCTTTGCACAGGAAGACCTGTTGAAAGATATTGATACCGTTAAAACCAATACGGAAACTTCACAACCCGCCTTCAAAGCCCTCCAGATTGTTACAGGGCAATCCACAAAACTCGCCGCCAAAAAGGAATGGTACATTATTGTAGCCCATAGATTTGGTGATATAAGTGCAGGATTTAAAGATTTTTTTGGTCTGGATCATGCCTCTACCAAACTGGGCGTTATTTATGGGATTTCAGACGCCGTTTCAGTAAGTCTTTCCAGAGAAACCAATATGAAAACATTTGAAGGAGCAGTGAAATACAGACTGGTAAGGCAAAATGAAAACTTCCCGGTAGATATTGTGGGGTACAACGTAATGGGAGCCAATACTGAACTGGATAAAGATACCTATCCTCATCTGAAGTTCAGTGACAGGCTGTCTTATCTGACCCAGGCACTGATCTCAAGAAGATTCAGTGATAGGCTCTCCGTACAGCTTACACCATCTTTCGTTCATAAAAACCTTTACGAGCCTGCCATTGAAAACAAAAATCAGTTTCTGGCAGGGGTGGGAGGACGCTATAAAATTTCAAAAAGAGTTTCTGTAAATGCAGAATATTTTGTGAATTTTGACGATCACAGTTTCTATAAAAACCCTTTATCATTAGGGGTAGATATAGAAACCGGGGGACATGTTTTCCAGCTTTTACTAACGAACTCCCAGATAAATTCAGATATCGGATATCTCACCAATGCCACGGGGGCATGGGGAAAGGGACATATTTTCTTTGGGTTTAATCTTTATCGAGTTTTTTAATATGAAAAAGCGAACATCCTTATTGATATTGTCATCAGCAATCATACTGATGGCTTGTGACAGCAGAACTTATGAAGAGATTTCTGACAATACTCCCATTACTGCACCAGTGAAGTATACTACAGATGTAAAGCCCATTGTAGACAACAGCTGTATAGGCTGTCATTCTGCCGGAAGTTTTAAACCGCTGGTTACCTACGATCAGGTGAAAAATAATATAGACGGAATTATAGACCGTATTCAACGGCCGAATGGTGATCCCGGGAAAATGCCGCAGGGTGGATCTCTATCCGCAGCCCAAATCAATATTTTCATCAAATGGAAAGCTGACGGATTAAATGAAAATTAAAAAAATTGATATGAAAAAACTAGCATTATTGAGCGTATTACTATTTTCTGCAGGATACGCTTCCGCACAAAAATACAGTTCTAAAACAGGGAAAGTGACTTTTGAAGCTTCTGTACCTCTGTTTGATGATATTTTCGCTCAGGATGATAATAATATTGTTATTCTAAATGCAGACAATGGTGAAATGGCATCCGTTTCCAACGTTAAAAACTTTCATTTTAAAACCAAATTAATGGAAGAGCATTTCAATGAAAGCTATGCTGAATCTGCAAAATATCCGAAAACAACTTTCAAAGGGAAAATAGTCAATTTTGATAAATCAAAACTTACGGCTAGTCCTCAAAAATATACGGTGCAGGGAACGCTTAACTTTCATGGGGTGGATAAAGCCGTTACTTCTTCTGCCACTTTATATGCAAAAGACGGAAAGATTTATATGCAGGGCGGATTTGTAGCCAGACCGGTAGACTATAAAGTGACTATTCCTAAAATGGTGACCAAAAAAGTTGCGGAAAATGTCAATATTGAATATAACTATATAATGGTGAAGCAATGAAACACATAATTTTAATAGTAGGGCTGTTTCTGAGTTCATTATTATCTGCCCAGGAGAAGGTAAAATCTATATTTGATATTGCCAGAAACGGGACGGTGGCTGACGTACAGCAACTGATGAAACAAAATCCGGATATCATCAATCAGACTAATGAGAACGGGTTTTCACCTCTTATTTTAGCGTGCTACAGAGGAAATAAGGATGTTGCGGATTTTTTGATTGACAATGTAAAAGATATCAATTATAAAAGCCGCGAAGGAACTGCACTGGCAGGTCTTTCCATAAAATACAATAAAGAACTGGTAGAACATCTCCTGAAGAAAAAAGCTGATCCTAATATTGCTGATGAGACAGGATATACCCCTTTATTCTGGGCCGTAAAATCAGGAAATAAAGAACTTGTGGAACAACTGCTTCAGTACAAAGCTGATAAAACAAAAAAAGATGCCATGGGAATGACCCCCTTTGAATATGCATTACAAACCAATAACAAAGAAATT
Organism: Chryseobacterium culicis; assembly: GCF_900108365.1. Taxonomy (GTDB): domain Bacteria; phylum Bacteroidota; class Bacteroidia; order Flavobacteriales; family Weeksellaceae; genus Chryseobacterium; species Chryseobacterium culicis. The sequence continues at coordinate 257,506 of NZ_FNWQ01000001.1, forward strand.
ATTAACCTTTTAAAAAATTGATATGAAAAAAACTCTACTAGCAATTAGTTTAGCTCTTGCTAATTTCGCATGGGCACAGTTTTCGTCAGGTGTTGTAAACTTACCCAATACAGCTATGACGGTGAAATTAGACACAACTCCTACCGGAGTAACGATGACCATAACAGGTGACAGCAATTCTATGATGGGAATCGGTTTCGGGACTACAGGAATGGCCGCTGGTGCAGACGGCTTTATTTATAATTCTTCAGCCAGCAGAGACTATTCTTTCAGTGGTGTTCCCAATACTCCGTCAGCTGATGCCGTTCAGGACTGGACAGAAACATCCAATACCATATCCGGCTCTACAAGAACTGTGGTGGCTACAAGGTCCCTTTCCGGTGGAACGGGGGATTTTGCGATAGCCAATGCTGCAGGAACAATCAATATCTTTTATTCCCGTAAAAGCGGAGGAACCTCGTTAGGGTATCATGATGCCGGAAGAGGATATGCATCATTAACCATGACAGCCGCTACTTTATCCACTAACGAAATTGCTGCCAGCAGCAAAAAGGTAAATCTGTACCCGAATCCGGCTAAATCAACAGTTAATTTTAAAAACTATGACAAAATAAAATCTGTCGATATTTACGAAGCAACAGGAAGAAAAGTGCTTTCAGTAAAGCAGGAAGGAGAAAGCATCAGTGTGGAAAACCTGAAATCAGGAAGCTATTATCTTGAAATCCAGCTTAAAGACGGAAGCACATCTTACGAAAAACTGATTAAAGAATAATTTTTTTTAATACCTTAAATATTTAGTGATGAATACCTCTGATTTTTCAGAGGTATCATTTTTTCCGAAGATACCGATGTACGGCAGATTACTCCAAAATTCCTATATTTGTACATATCCGGATTCTTAACGAAAGGCATTTCTCGGCCTTATAATCTGCAGCCAATGGAATTTAAAACCTTAGCCCATACCCATATAGATGAACTTTTATCAGTATTTAACTATTCATTCTCCGATTATGTGGTTCCCTTTCATTTAACAAAAGAGGTTCTTATCGCTAAAATTGAAGAGCAGAAATTAGACATGAATATTTCTGTGGGAGCATTTGAAGAAGGTAAATTAGTCGGATTTATCATTCAGTCTCAAAAAAATGAAAATGCAGAAAGCATTGTTTATAATGGAGGCACAGGAGTTATTCCGGAAAGCAGAGGGAAAGGATTGGTGAGAAAAATGTATGATTTTATCATTCCTGTACTGAAAGAAAGAAATGCCACTTCATTGCTTCTTGAAGTCATCGAGGGAAATCACACCGCAATAAGAGCTTATGAAAATTTAGGATTTACAATTGTCCGCAGATTACTTTGCTTCAAAGGCAATATTAATCACAGGGAAGGCAATACTGAAGTAACCATCAGGGAGCTTAAAAACTTTCCGTGGAATATACTGCGCTCTTTCTGGGATATTGAACCTTCATGGCAGGGATCTGTTTATGTCCTGGAACCTATGCCGGCAGATTATGTTGCTTTAGGGGCATATATCGGAGATCAAATGGTCGGGTATATGGTATATGGTCCAACCGTGAGAAAAATATATCAGATCGCTGTAGATAAGAACTATAGAAATAGGGGAGTAGGAACAAGACTTTTCAATGCTGTTCTGCAGAGAAATGGGGGAGAAGCTGTAATTGTAAACAATGTGGATGACTCTTCAGAAGAAACCGGTAAATTTCTTAGCGAAAGAATAGGACTGAATAACTGGCTGTCACAATTCGAAATGAAAAGAACGCTCTGACAGGAATAATTTTGATTTAAAAAAAATAAGAGGTTTTAATATACTTTTAATCTCTTAAACTTTTCAGGGAGAAGTATAGGATGTAACTTTGCCGAAAATTTTACAATAATGAAGCGAGGAATCCATTTTTTACTGCTGCTTATTTCTTTCACCTCTTTTGCACAACAGGCAAATATCGATACTGCCCAGGTTGTTATACCAGGAAGGCAAAACAGTTCGGAAGCACAGTCTAAACCCTATGTAATCATGATTTCAACGGATGGTTTCCGTTATGATTATGCCCGGAAATATAATGCTGAAAACCTTTTAAAACTGGCAAATGGCGGTGTAAAAGCAGAGGCAATGATTCCAAGTTATCCAAGTATCACTTTTCCTAATCACTGGAGTTTAATCACCGGCCTTTATCCCTCACATCATGGCTTGATTGATAATTTTTTCTACGATTATAAGAGAAAAGATAATTATGCCATGAGCAGCAAAAAAAATGCTGAAGATGGGAGCTGGTACGGGGGCATGCCGCTTTGGGGGCTTGCCGAAAAGCAGGGAATGGTATCAGCATCTTTAATGTGGGTAGGTTCTGCAAGTGATGCCGGAGGAATGAGACCTACTTATTATTATCCTTACCACGAAAAATTCACTCCTGCTGAAAAAGTGGAGAAAGTGGTCAATTGGCTGAAATTGCCTGAAGATAAAAGACCTCATTTTATCACATTATATTTTCCGGAAGTAGACGGAAGCGGCCATCATTATGGTCCTGACGCCAAAGAAACAGAAAATGCTGTTCATCTGATAGATCAGGCAGTTGGTGATCTTGTGCAGAAAGTAAATGATTTAGGGCTAAAAAATGTCAACTTTGTTTTTGTTTCAGATCACGGAATGATTAAAGTGGACGGTGGTACACCTCTGGAAATTCCGGCTCTTCTTTTTGATAAGAACAGATTTGATTTTTACAATTCCCAGACCTTGCTGAGAGTATACGTTAAAAATCCGGATGAGGTAAAAAAGGTGTATAAAGAACTGAAAGCCAATACAACAGGCGATTACGAAGTTTATCTGGATAAAAAGCTTCCCAAATACCTGCACTTTGCAACAAGAGATGATCAGTACAACAGAATAGGACAAATTCTTCTGATTCCAAAAGCTCCTAAAATTTTCTTAGAAAAAGGCAAGAAATCATCAGTTGGAAAGCATGGTTACAATCCTAAAACGGTACCGGAAATGAAAGCTACTTTCTTTGCCTGGGGACCGGAGTTTAAAAATAATCTGGTGATCGGTGAATTTGCCAACATCAACGTTTATCCTTTGGTTGCTGAAGTTTTAGGATTAAAAATAGATCAGCCTGTTGATGGAAAACTTAAAGTCTTACAAGGAATTCTGAAAGAAAAGAAGTAGTTTCAGAATTTAATTATAATATTTACTCAAAGTTTCGGCGCACCAAAGGTGCGCCGAAACTGGTTTTATACCTGACTTAGGAATTAATACTTAGAAGAAAACTCCTTCGCAAAATCTTCCAGCTTCACGGCTCCGGTAACAGGAGAACCATGATCATTAAAATCTTTCTGTACAACACCTGTTCTTATTCCTCTACCCATTTCTACATACAGCTTAGCCATATCTTCCGGCAGTCCGGCCTGAAGCATTCCGTTTAAAGAATCTTCATCAGAGAATTCTACCCATGGCAGTTCTGGCTTGTTAACAGAGGTCCCCAGAACTTTGGCAAAATCAGAAGCTTTTCTTACATCACTTACAATATATCTGATGGTGTTGGTATTTCCGTCTTTTACCAGTTCTTCGGCGGCGGCTCTGGCGATATCGTTAGGATGCACTACCGGTACTTCAATATCTGCAGGATAATTTGCCCCAATGATGCCTGAATTTTGAATTAAAGGGATGTCATTGAAAAAATTGTTATAAAAATATCCGGCTCTTAAAAAAGTAAAAGAAGTATCTTGTACTTCATTGTATATTTTTTCAATATTGTGAAGACCTGCGATAGGACCATTTTCTACGGGCGATTCGGCACCTACGCTGCTTAGCATTACCGCTCTTTTAACATGGGTGTTTTTTAAAGCCTCGGCATAGTTTTTTCCTGCATTCGTAGTGTTTTCCACGATCTTATCCGGGCTGATCGCAGGTGGAGTCATTACAAAAACAGCATCAGCGCCTTCAAATGTTCGGGTTAAGAAATCGACGTCTGTAATAGACCCTATGGCTGGAGTTGCCCCCAGAGATTCAATATCCTGTTTTCTGGCATCGCTGCTGCTTACTACTGTAATATGGTGCCCTTCGGCGATTAATTGCTTTGCCAGCGGTTGGGCTACATTTCCTAATGATCCGGTGATTATAATTTTCATACGTAAAATATTTTTTTATTTCTGGGAACAAAGTTATATTTGTACTTACTTTTATACAAGTACTTACCCTAAAGTATGTAGATATGACAGCCATCAAAGAAAGTTCAACCATTCAGGAAAATAAGAAAACAGTGCAGGATTGTCCTGTGATGTATGTGATGGAAAGAATTGGCGGATTCTGGAAACCGATTATCCTTTTTAATCTTTCCACAGGAGAAAAAAGATACAGCGAATTGAAAAAAGCAATTCCTGCAGTAACAGAAAAAATGCTTATCCAGCATTTGAAACAGCTTGAAACAGACGGATTGATTATCAGAACAGCGAAACCTGTGATACCACCTCATGTGACTTATAAACTGAGTGAGGCCGGTAATGAATTGGCTCCTGTTATTGATGCTATGGCAGCATGGGCTTTTCAGGATATGGAAAGGAATGATAATAAATGTGCCGAAGGAAACAGATACATTACCAATCAGGATCAGAATGCTTTTAGCCAAAACCTGAAAAAATAAAAACAGGCTCTTCAGATGGAAGAGCCTGCCTGTGTTAATATTCTACTGAAGAATTATAAAGACTGCATATCAATCACGAAACGGTATTTCACATCGCTTTTCAGCATTCTTTCATACGCGTTGTTGATATCCTGCATTTTAATCAGCTCAATATCAGAGACGATATTATGTTTTCCACAGAAATCTAACAGTTCCTGGGTTTCTGCAATCCCTCCGATTAAAGACCCCGCTACCGAACGGCGCTGGAAAATCATAGGTCTTGTACTTACTTCAGTTTCCTGGAATTCACCTACGAACCCTACAAGAACTAAAGTTCCGTTCAAAGAAAGAGTTTGCATATAAGGATTGATATCATGTTCATACGGTACGGTATCAATAATAAGATCAAACTTACCTTTTACAGCATCCATTTGTGAATCATCTGTAGAGATTACTACATGGTCTGCTCCAAGCTGTCTGGCATCATCCGTCTTTCCGGGAGTTCTTGAGAACAATGTAACTTCAGCCCCCAGTCCTTTTGCTAGTTTAATAGCCATGTGGCCCAATCCTCCCAATCCTACAACGGCTACTTTTGATCCCGGACCAGCATTCCAGTGTCTTAACGGTGACCATGTGGTGATTCCTGCACATAGAAGTGGTGCTACTGCTGCCAGATCCAGATTTTCTGGAACGCTTAGAACAAAATGCTCGTCTACAACTACCTTTTGAGAATACCCTCCGAAAGTGTGGCCTCCAAGGTGCTTATCTTTTCCGTTGTAAGTTCCTGTAAATCCGTTTTGACAATATTGCTCCAGATCGTGTTTACAGCTGTCGCAATGTCCGCACGAATCTACCATGCATCCTACCGCTGCAAGATCTCCCACTTTAAATTTGGAAACCTCACTTCCTACATTTGTAATTCTTCCTACAATTTCATGCCCCGGAACTACAGGATACAAAGAACCTCCCCAGTCGTTTCTTGCGGTATGAAGATCAGAATGGCATACCCCGCAGTAGAGAATTTCTATTTCTACATCCTTTGCGGTTACCTCTCTTCTCTCAATATTCAGTTCTTTCAGATCTGCCGTGGTAGACTCTGCACCATAAGCTTTTACTGTGATTGTACTCATTTTTTTATATTTAATTTATTTAGGTTTGTAATGATTGTGTTTTTGATAGTGGTTTCCAAAACATTACAAAAATCGACACTTTATTGTAAATCGTGCTTATACAGATTACCGAATTACTTACCAATTTTACAGACATTATTTAAGTTACAGATGAAAGTGGTAATTTTGAATCGTAATAAAAATATACTTCATGGAAAATCAGGAGGTTGAAATCTATAATACAGTTTCAGAATACAATAAAATGGCAAATCACGAAACCCTGCACCCGCTGGTGAGTATTATTGATTTTTCCAAGTCTGATCCCATCTGCCAGTATAAAAGAAAATTTGGTTTCTATACCGTTTTTCTGAAAGATGTAATGTGCGGAGATATGCAGTATGGAAAACACAGCTATGATTATCAGGAAGGAACCTTGGTTTTTATTGCTCCCGGACAGACGTATGGAATTTATAATAAAGACAGATCTGTTCAGCCTGCAGGCTTTGCCCTGATTTTCCACCCGGATCTTATAAAAGGAACCAACTTAGGGAAGAATATGAAAGACTATTCTTTTTTCTCTTATGATGTACATGAAGCATTGCACTTATCCGAAAAAGAAAGGGAAGTGGTGCTGGACTGCTTTAAAAATATTAAGCTTGAACTGGAACAGGCCATTGATAAGCACAGCAAATCTTTAATTGTTAATAATATCGAACTGTTCCTGAATTACTGCATGCGTTTCTATGACCGCCAGTTTATTACAAGAGATCATATTAATCAGGGAGTTATCGGGAAATTTGAAAATCTTGTAGATGATTATTTGAAATCTGAAAATCCCAAAAATATAGGTTTTCCCATGGTGAATTACTTTGCAGAACAACTGAATCTGTCTGCCAATTATTTTGGAGATCTTATTAAAAAAGAATTGGGAATTTCCGCACAGGAATTTATCCACAACAAACTCATTGATATTGCTAAAGAACAAATCCTGGATCAGGCAAAGACGATCAGCGAAATATCTTACGATCTGGGCTTTAAATATCCGCAGCATTTTACAAGACTATTCAAAACCAAAGTAGGTGTTTCTCCAAGTGAATATAAAATACTGAACTAGTTTTTAAACACTAATACACTAATTTTTTTCACAAATAACACGATGATAATTCGTGGATATTTGTGAAACTATTTGTGAGATTTATATTTAAATTATTAAATTTAAAAGAAAAGTTTTCACAGTTTAAAATGACACCCAATCAGCAGAATACTGTTATTTTTGAAACCCGTTTCGGGAAAATTTCAGCATTACAAGAAAAAGGAATATACAGAGCCCGGAGTATCCGGTATGCCCATTCTGAAAGATTTAAACAACCTGTTGCAGCAGAACCTTCCTTGTCTTCCGTAATTATTTCTCCCGATAAAACCCCGGTATGTCCTCAGGCATTAAGCCCCCTCGTTGAAAGGATGATTGGCGCAACCCCTGTTGAAAGCTTTGAGCCAGACGAGAGTACCCAATACCTTTCTATTACCCTTCCGGAAATAAAATCCGAAAATGAAAAGCTTCCGGTTATTGTCTGGATTCACGGAGGTTCTCATGAAATAGGCTGTGGAGATCTTGCCACGGCAGATCCTGCAGATTGGGTAAAAGAACAGCACATCATTGTAGTTACGGTTTCATATCGTTTAGGACTCTTTGGCTTTTTAGGTGGAGATGAAAACAGGCCTGCCAATCTGGGGCTCCTGGATATCATTGAAGCATTGAAATGGATAAAAGCCTATATCGCAGATTTTGGAGGTGATGAAAACAATATCACCCTTCTCGGACAGTCATCCGGAGGTGATGCTATTGCCCATTTGATGATATCAGAAAGTATTGACGGATTATTCCAACGCGTGATTATACAGAGCGCTCCTTTGGGATTACGTCATAAAAGACAGAAAATGTCTGCAGAATTTCTGAAAAAAACAGAATTTTTAAAAAATGAAACCGATGTTTTTAAAATGATGGAGCAGTATAAAATGTGGGTGCCTTCTGTTATAAAATACGGACTTAAAGCTGCGATGCCATTTGGTACCCAATACGGGCATTTTCCATTGTGCACAGAAGAAGAGTCGGTAGAGATATGGAAAAAGAATGCTCAGAAATTTGACGTGCTGATTGGTTTTAACAGTGACGAGACTGCATTTTATCTGAAAACTTCCGAAGCTCTAAACAAATACTTCGGAAAAGGGTTTGGATTGAAACTCATGGATAGAACCGTAGAAAAAACGACAGCAATGATCTACGGAAATCCGGCAAAGCAACTGGCTCAAAATCTGGCTGATGCCGGTGGCAATGTCTATCTCTTCAGAATTCATTCGAGATTGAAAGACAATCCTATCGGTGCACCACATTGCATTGATCTTCCCCTGATCTTTGGTAACGAAGCCGCATGGAAATCTTCCGAACTGCTGAAGAATATTCCCTGGAACCGTATTCATGAGAATGGTAAAAAACTGAGAGCGTTATGGGCCGGATTTGCCAGAACCGGAAACATAGCAGATACCTCAGAAAAACCGGAAATCCTGGAGCTCCGCAAGATATAGCCTCACAGCAAACTTATAAACCTCTTGTCTTAACAAGTATCCTAACTGAAGACGTAAACATTCCCCTCCCCCGGAGGGGTGGCAAAAATTCAAAAAATTTTTGACGGGGTGGTTAATATATTTAATTTTGATCAATGAATTTCATAGGCTAAACCAGATTTTTATAGGGTGTATTCATTCATAATTGTAATTTTTAACGTATATTTAATAACTAAACCATAAAAAATAATAATTATGAAAACAAACAAAGAATTCAAAGTGAAAAAACTGAACCGTCAGGAATTGAAGATTTTAAAAGCCGGAGACATTAGCAGAGGCAGAGTATGCTGTACTTCCAACGAAGACGGCCAATGCTGTGAATGGGCTAAAGATATCTGGTATTGTCAATACATTTATTGCTAAGAAATACCAGTCTCTAAAATAAGAGAAAGAAAACCCTTGTCAGGATTTTAATCCTTGACAAGGGTTTTATTGTTAAATGAAATTATCAGTTGTGTATGAAATTTTTTGAGGAGAATTCAGATATTTAAATTAATCTTATTCAGGAATCCAGACACTTACATTTCCCGCCGGCACGGGGAAATCTCCCCATCCATTTTCATCAATGAGTACTTTGTCTGTACATCTTTCCAGCAGATCTCTGAATCTTTTTCCGGCATATATTGTTCCCACTTCCATAGGTTTATGATAAGAATCTTTATTGCTCAGAACAACAGCACATCCTGTGTGGTCATCATCTCCGGTACGAACCCAGCCTAGGCAGTTGGCATCTTCAAAATAATCATGCTGTTCACCATACGCGTGTTCTTTTCTTGCTTTTAATAACGCTTCAAGACCATCTACTTTGGGCATAAATATTTCCTGATCATTACCTTCCCTGTCTTTATCCACATAATGAGCTCCGTAGAGATCCGGATAAAATACACAGGGATAGCCCTCTTTTCTCAATAAAATAAGGGCATAAGCAATAGGCTTGAACCAGGGTTCCACGGGAGCTTCAAGATCCTGTAAAGGCTGTGTATCATGATTGGCTACTAAACTTACCGAATGCATAGGATCTGCCTGTGTAAGGGTTTCGTCAAAAATTCTCCGAAGATCATAAGAACTTCCTTCCTTTGAAGCATTATGAAAATTATTCTGCAGCGAACTGTCAAAAAGACTCATGCAGCCTTCGGTGACCTCAATGTATTTCTGAAGCAGATGAAGATATCCCGGTGCCCAGTATTCTCCCACTGCAAAAATATCTTTTCCGGAATTGGAACGGAGAAGTGTAATCCACTCCTTATAAAAATCAAAGGAAATATGTTTTAAAGCATCCAGTCTTACCCCATCGAAATCGGTCTGGTCAAAATACCATTTTGCCCAATTGTTGAGTTCTTCCCTTACAAAAGGATTGCGGTGTTCAATATCATTGTACATCAGGTAATCATAATTTCCTTTCTCATCATCTATCATTTCCTCCCAGTCATTCCCGTATTCGGACTGTATTTTGAAGATATGGGAATCCATTCCTTCAGCGTAATCCACACCGCTGAAACAGGTGAAGTTCCATTCAAAATCAGAATATTTTTTTCCCCTTCCGGGAAACGTGAATTTCGTATAAGATTCTATTTCGATGACATCGGAGATCACTTTTTCCCTGTTCTCTTCATCTACTTTTACCACTTTGAACTTCTCCAGCTCATCGCCGCCGGCCTTATGTCCCAGAACAATGTCTACAATTACCTGTATATTCTGTTTCTTTAAGGCTTTTATGGCTTTTATATAATCGTTTTTAGTGCCGTATTTGGTAGGAACGGTTCCTTTTTGATCAAACTCTCCAAGGTCATATAGGTCGTAGGCATCATAGCCGATGGAATAGCCCCCGTTTGTTCCTTTGTAAGCAGGTGGAAACCATACAGAGGTGATTCCAAGTTTTGATAAGTATCCGGCCTGTTTTTCGGCCTCTTTCCACAATTTTCCGTCGCCTTCATAATACCAATGGAAAAACTGAATCATGGTTGAGTTCATAGAGTTGCTGATTTGATTGATACAATATAGCAAAAAAATATGATCTATTCATGTTCAAATTCTTCAAACGGAATTTTTAGTTGAACGGAAACCTGTTTTTTTTCTTCCGTATTCAGTTGAGAAAGAGATAATCCGAGCAGACGTACAGCCTTATCAAAAGGGCGAAGTTCCCAAAGTTTTTTTCCGGTACTGTAATACTGTTCGGGAGACGAAAAATAATCTTCTCTGGTTATGCTTCTGGTGAAAAGAGAAAAATCTTTGTATTTTATCTTTAAAGTTAAGGTTCTTCCGAGAATATTATTCTTCTGCAGTCTCTGATGAATTTCTTCTGCAAGACTTTCCAGCTTTTCATTAATCTGCTGTTCATCCATAAGATCTTCAAAAAATGTTCGTTCTACAGCTACACTTTTCTGAATCCGGTGAGGCTTTACTTCAGAAGTATGAATGCCGCGTACCACATTGTAATAGTGCTGGCCGGATTTCCCAAAAAGTCTTACCAGCTCTTCAAGCGATCTCTTTTTTAAATCTTTTCCTTTATAAATTCCTAAACTGAACATTTTGTTAGCCGTAACTTTTCCGACACCGTAAAATTTTTCTACAGGTAATTCTTCCAGAAAATGCTCCATTTTATCAGGGTGAATCGTTTTCTGTCCATTGGGCTTATTAATATCGGAAGCTACTTTAGCCAAAAATTTATTGACAGAAATACCTGCAGAAGCTGTTAATCCGGTCTGTTCAAAAATTTTCTGCCGGATTTCTTTGGCAATGAGATTAGCAGATTCCATTCCCTTTTTGTTTTCGGTAACATCCAGATAAGCTTCGTCAAGTGATAAAGGTTCTACCAGATCGGTATATTCATAAAAAATTTCCCGGATTTTTTTAGAGATTTCTTTATATCTCGCAAAGCGGGGAGGAACGAAGATAAGATGCGGACATTTTTCCTGGGCTGTTTTACTCGGCATTGCGGAACGTACCCCATATTTTCTGGCTTCATAGCTTGCGGCCGCCACTACACCACGATGCTGTCCTCCTACCGCTATGGGCTTGCCTTTCAGTGTAGGATTATCATGCTGTTCCACAGAAGCATAGAATGCATCCATATCCACATGAATAATTTTACGAAGCGGCAAAGAAAAATCCATATACAAAGATATGGATTCCTTTATTTATAGAAGATAGCCAGAAGCTGTAAGAGAGAAATTAATAGTGCTTAATAAGGAATTAAAGAGCTGCTCACTAAATAATAAAAAACGAAGTAGTAATTAATAACGCGTCAATAACTTCCAGCTTCCATCTCCCGCCTTCCATCCTTACGGCTTCAGTCTCATAGTGAGGAGATGAGGTTCAAAACCTGCTTTTTCATAAGCTTTTATCGCAGATTCATTTTGAGCATATACATCCAGTCTTATCTCATTCATTCCTCGTGATTTTGACCATGAAATAAGTTCATCCGTAATTATTTTGTTAACTCCTTTTCCTCTGTGCTCAGGTTTTACATACATAAAGCCGAGGTAGGCATATTCTTTAAACTGATAGTAATTCTTCTCTGCTTTTTTGATCAGAGCATATCCTGATGCAATGATCTCATTATTTTCTTCAGCAACAATAACGGTCGCTTCCGGAGACTGTATCAGATGTTTCAAGTCATAATAATGAATTTCTCCTTCAATAAGGGTACTGTTGAAAGGCCTTTCAGCAGTGACAACGCCCTGTTCAAATTCTAAAAGAATTTCTAAATCTTTTTCTGTAGCTTCTCTTGTGATCATGGTGTTATAGATATAAAATTTTAAAACCCATTGAAGGGTTTTATTTTCCAATGAGTTTTTATGTTGTTTGTATTACAGTAAATAGTGGTTACTTTAAAAGCTTGTTGATGGTTTGCTGGATTTCCGGATCATCAGGAGATATTGCATAATATTTTGCAATCGAGGACTTTTGGTCAATGACCATATATCTTGGAATCCAGTTAAGGTCTACATAATTATTGAAATCATTCTTCCAGCCTGTAGAAAACCAATAATTTTCTTTGTGTTTCATATCAAATCTTTCAAGGCTTTTTTCAAACCCTTCTTTTGAACGGTCTAATGACAGAAATACAAAATCAATATTCTTATTATTTTCTTCTAATTCTTTAGCTTTGGGAAGCGCATTTAAACAATCTCTGCACCATCCCGCCCAAAAATCAATCACTAAAACTTTTCCTTTATGCTGATCCAGAATCTGTTTAATGGTAACTGTTTTCCCATCTTCATTTTCCAGTTTCTGCTGTAAGGCCTCTTTTGAAAACCCTTTTTTAAGAACAGCAGGGACTTTTTGTGAGTAGCTTATCCCAAAAATACCCATCATAAAAATTACTATCAACTTTTTCATCTCGTACAATTTCATTTGTACAAATCTAAACAATGCATTGCAATCTGGGACTGATTTCTTTGGAATTAGTAAAAATTTATAATATTGATGGATTCTATGAGGTAGGAGTGTATGAATATTTTTAACCACCCCGTCAAAAATTCTGTTGAATTTTCGCCACCCCTCCAGAGGAGGGGAATACTACGTCTTCAGTTGTAATATTGGACTATTTTTACTGGTAGTTTTTAATCAGGCCTTTAACAACGGCAATTACATTAGGCATTGCTTTATTGGCTGCATTCAAGACTTCTTCGTGAGAAACAGCAAAAGCTACATCCGGCCCGCCAAGATCCGTGATTACAGAAATACAGAAAACATCCATGCCCATGTGTCTGGCAACAATAACTTCGGGAACGGTGCTCATTCCTACCATATCACCGCCAATGGCTTTAATCATGCCATATTCGGCCGGGGTTTCAAAGGTAGGTCCCTGAAGTGCCACGTAAACTCCCTGGTGAATTTTTATATGATGATCTGCTGCCGCCCGTTCTGCTGCCGCAATCATTTTTTTGTTGTAAGGTTCGCTCATATCCACAAAACGGGGTCCAAGCTCATCAATGTTTTTTCCCCGTAAAGGATGCTCGGGCATCATATTGATGTGGTCTTTCAGAATAACAATATCTGCAACGCTGTAGTCTGGGTTTACGCCTCCGCAGGCATTGGAAAGAATCAGATTTTGAATTCCCAGCAGATGAAAAACTCTAATTGGGAAAGTGACTGTTTCCATTGAATGTCCTTCATAGTAATGGAAACGTCCGCTCATCATCAGTACCTTTTTTCCTTCCAGCTTTCCGTAAATCAGTTTCCCGGTGTGGCCGGCCACAGTGGTTTGCGGAAAATGAGGAATGTCTTTGTACTCTAAAACATGGATCTGTTCTACTTCATTTTGTAATTTCCCCAGTCCGGATCCTAAAACAACTGCAAAATCAGGCGTTTCCTGAATGATATTTTTAATGAAATCTGCAGTCTCTTTAATTTTTTCTAACATAATCTAAGATGATTTGATTGAATTCTTCTTTCTTATCAATCAATACATTGATAGGCCAGTAGTAAACAATTTCTCTAAGATAGTCAAAAGTTTTCAGACGTACGTAATCTTTCTCTGTGGTTAATATCAGCTTATATTCGCCTAATTTTTTGTATTCAGCCAGAATTTTTTTGATGTCATCATCGGTGAAATTATGATGATCCCTGAACTTTAAATGTTTTACTCTTTTTGAGAATTTTGCCAGATGTTCCAGAAGCGGTTTGGGATTCGCAATTCCGGTGATCAGTAAAATATCATAATAGTTCAGGTTGTTATCCGGAAGCATTTTATCTTTTCCGTATACATTTTCGTCATAGCCGATGGATGAAAAGAATACTTTCTGTCCGTAAGCAGGTCGTATTCTTGAGATATAATACCTTTTTGTTTCCTCTGTAAGTTCATCAGGACATTTACTCACCATGATGATGTCTGCTCTTTTATATCCCGCTCTTGATTCTCTCAGATCTCCGGCAGGGAGAAGATAATCCTTGAAAAAAGGATCATTAAAATCAGTCATCAGAATATTAAACCCGGCCTTGATGGCTCTGTGCTGCATGGCATCGTCCAGTACCAGAACCTCAAGATCCATATCATCAATTACCTTTTTAGCGCCAGGCACACGTTCTTCAGAAACGGCAATTACGAAGCGGTTTTTGAAGCGCTCAAAAAGCTGCATTGCCTCATCACCTACCATTTTATAGTTGCTTTCATAATTCGTTACTTCATAACCTTTGGTGAGCCTTCCGTAACCTCTTGAAAGAACCCCCGTTCTGTAATGTTTCGATAAGAACTGGGCAAGGTACATCACCATGGGTGACTTCCCGCTTCCGCCCACAGAAAGGTTCCCGACATTGATTATCGGTGTTTTGAATTTTGTCGACTTAAAAACTCCCAGATCATACATGGTGTTCCGGATACCCGTTACCAAATGATAACCGAGGGAAAAAGGATAAAGGTACCATCTTTTCATACGATTGCAAAAATAGTAATTTTCATAAGCATTTGGTGTAATATTCTCAAAGACTTTTCAACAAATATTTCGTTAAATTAAAGTATTTTTGTGGAGTTATTACAATACTTTGAGATACTTTATTGAATTTTCTTATAACGGAAAGAATTATTTCGGCTATCAGATACAGCCGGACGCCATTTCCGTGCAGGAAGAACTGGAAAAAGCGCTGTCTACCATTTTGCGCGAAGAGATTAAAACTACAGGTGCAGGAAGAACGGATACAGGAGTTCATGCCAAAAAAATATTTGCCCACTTTGATACGGAAAAAAACTTGGATGATCAGCTTACACGCAGGCTGAACAGTTTTCTTCCTCCTGATATTTCTGTTAAAAGAATTTTCCCGGTAAAAGAAGATTTTCATGCCCGGTTTGATGCAACATTCAGAACCTATGAATATTATATCTCGCTGGAAAAAAATCCTTTTACACAGGAATCTGCCTGGCAGCACTGGAAAAGATCTCTGGATATTGATGCCATGAATGAAGCCTGCAAAATTCTTTTTGAATACGAAGATTTCACCAGCTTTGCAAAATTAAAAACCGATAACAAAACCAACATCTGCAAAATCTACAAAGCAGAATGGGAGCAGAACGGGTCGGAACTGAAGTTTACGGTTTCTGCCAACCGCTTTCTCAGAAATATGGTTCGGGCTATTGTGGGCACCATGGTAGAAATTGGAACCGGAAAACTGAAGCCGGAAGATCTTCGTCAGGTGATCGAAGATAAAAACCGCAATGCCGCAGGTACCTCGGCGCCAGGACACGGGCTGTATCTGGTGGACGTGGGATATGAATTTTAATATGTATAAATTATTAGTAATAAAATAGAAAGCCTTTTTCATAAGGAAAAGGGCTTTCTATTTTATATTTCAATTTTAGTTGCAAGGTTTAGCTAATATTTGTCCATCTTTAATGCTGAGTTCTTCCCAATCATTGGAATTATTAGAACCTCTTAATACCTTTATTCCCGAATCCTTTTCAGAAAGCATTTTTACAAATCCTAATTCGTTAACCTGAGGCGTATTGTTTATATGTATATTGTAATCTAGAAGATAATTCATAGTACTGAAATTATCAGTTTTACCTTCGTCAATTTTCCCATCGGGTGTAAGAAACTGATCTGTAAAAGTTAAAAATTTGGCTGAATCATCAATTACCAAAATATATTGAGTATTAGAAGCTGTTACTAGCCCGAAAATGAATGTATTAGGGTTTTTAATGAGCCAATTCTTATGTATTACTGAAAAACTGGCAAGATCTGCAGCTGTAAATATAGATAGTAACCCCACGTGGTGAGAATGTATAAATCCATCAATAGGAGCTGCAATATCAATATTAATTCCTCCTAGTCCAGCCTGTCCAGCTACAGGAGTGTTATTAATCTGTCCTCCCGATTCTGTAAGAAATTCACCGAATTCTTGATTAGAGTTAAACTTTGTTTTTAGGTTTTCAAAAAGTTGTTTTGTTGTATTGTTTCTCCCGATTCTAGTGATTTTTGTACAAGGAGAAGATTTTGGAAGAGGTAGATTTGGTATCGTAGGAGTTCCATCATTATTTCCCCCTCCTAAACCTCCAGGATTAGTAGGGCCCCCACCGCCACCGGTACCATCATCTCCCAGTGCTGTAGAAGCAGGAAGTGCTTTACATCTGTGTACAACCACGGTAACTAACGTTGAAGGCTGATCTGCTTTGCATGGACCTCCCTGACCTTTGGGAAGTTCACCATTAAAATGCTGGCCTTCACTACAAGAAGTATAATATGATTCTTCAATCCATTCACAGGATATGTTGGATTTTTCTGCAGATCTATTTTCGTTGTAGGTACCTGAACTAATCTCTTCTATACTTAGTTTATTCTTTGTATTGAGAGAGCCATTATTCAGAAGAATCTGTTTTTCCTGTGACGTAAAATGGTATGTAATTAAAAGAACTTTGTAACTTCCATCTGGAAGAAGACTTAGTACAATATTTTCTAATGGAGCATCTGCTGGAGCATTCTCCCGATTAATATGAAAAGTATAGCTATGAAAATTATGTCCCCGTTCTATATAAATAATATCATCTGTATTAACAGAAACTCCCTTATTGTAATGTTCGGTTTTTCCTGAAGAGAAAGTGTGTAGCTTCGTAAATATACTATTTACATTTTGAAGTTCTGTTGAGAGTTTCGCTTTGTGTCTGCTCTCGGTTAAAGATATTCTTTTCGAAGTAAAATGAAGATTACTGTTATTCGTAAAAGTATCATTCTGATCCTGTAAAGATTCAGTTCGGCATGACCATAGCATACTGAACAAAACTATCAGTAAAAATAGCTTAAGTGTAATTTTTCTCATGTATTAAAAGTTTTTCACTCAAATATATTAAAAGATTGTAAAATCGCAAGCGGTAATGCTCTTTATATTGGTCATCCTTATTTTTAGATTTGATTTTGTACATCAGTGTAATATTCATTCTGTAAATAGCAGTCATCTGAAATTTTCTATGACGATTTGCAAAAGTTGTAAAGGCAGTACGGGTATAATATCTTATTTTTGCATAGAATTTTTATTTTAATTCTTTCTTTCGATCGTACAATGAAAAAACAAGATACCTGGGGAATTATAAAAAGGCTGTTCTTTATCGGAATGAAATTTCGTTCTTGGTTCATCCTTACTCTTATCATTTCCATATTTCTTTCAATTGTTTCTACTTACAGGCCGTATCTTACCATGCAGGTAGTAGATAATGACATCACAAAGCTGCACGATAAGGCATTGATGATGAAACATATCTATATCCTTGTAGGGCTGGTATTTGCAGAAACGATTTTAAACTTTTTCTTAGTTTACTTTTCAAATTTCATTTCGCAAAATGTAATCAGGGATATCAGAGAACGTTTATATGCCAAACTGATTTATTTCAAGACTTCATTTTTTGATAAAACACCTATCGGGCAGCTGGTAACACGTGCGGTAGGAGATGTGGAAACTATTGCAACGGTGTATACGGATGGTTTCCTGATGGTATTCGGGGATATTCTGAGAATTCTGTTTGTTTTGGTGATGATGTTCAGCACCAATGTGCATCTGAGTTATATCACACTGGCTATTTTACCTTTAATGGTGGTAATTACAAGATTCTTTCAGAAAAGACTGAAAAAAGCTTTCGGGGATGAGAGAAACTGGACGGCTAATCAGAATTCATTTGTTCAGGAAAGACTGGCGGGGATGTCTATTATTCAGGTCTTCAACAGGCAGGAATCTGAGTTTAAGAAATTTGATGATATCAATATTACGCTGAAAGGCGCATTGCTGAGAACGGTATTTATATTCTCACTGTTCTTTCCTGTAGTGGAACTTATTTCTTCATTATTCATAGGATTTATTCTTTTCTATGGTGGATATATTACCATCAGCGCAGGGGTTGTCATTGCGTTTATCCAGTATATTTCAATGCTGATCCGTCCTTTGAGACAGATTGCAGACCGTTTTAATAATATCCAGCGGGGAATTGTAGGAGCAGAAAGAGTATTGGGACTGATGGATGAAGAAAACTCCATGCCGAATAACGGGACCGTGAAAAAGGATCATTTTGCAGGAAAAATTGAATTCCAGAACGTACATTTTGCTTATGATGAAAAGCAGGAAGTGCTGAAAGGAATTGACTTTAAAGTAAATCCGGGAGAAACCGTAGCAATTGTAGGGGCTACAGGTGCAGGAAAATCTACTATTATCAGCTTAATTACAAGATTATATGATATCAACTCCGGAAATATTCTGATTGATGATGTGGATTTAAAAGATTATGAGCTTTATAATCTGAGAAGTCATATCGGGGTAGTATTACAGGATGTTTTTCTTTTCCACGGAAGTATTTTTGAAAACCTTGCCTTTGGAGATGACAGCATTACATTGGATAAAATAAAAGCGGGTGCCAGAGAAATTGAAGTAGATCAGTTTATCCAGCAGTTACCCGGAGGATATGATTATGTAGTGAGTGAAAGAGGTTCTTCCATTTCTTTAGGCCAAAGACAATTGCTGTCTTTCCTGAGGGCTTATTTATCTGATCCGAAAATTTTAATTCTGGATGAAGCTACCTCTTCCATTGACCATGAAAGTGAAAAACTAATCCAGAGAGCAACAGAAAAAATTACTAAAAACAGAACTTCCATTATTATTGCCCACCGACTTTCCACCATTGAAAAGGCTGATAAAATTATTGTAATGGAACATGGTAAAATTGTAGAGGAAGGGAAACATCTTGATCTGCTTGATAAGAACGGATATTATGCTACCCTTTATAAAGCGCAGCTCCGCCATGAAGTAGAAATGGAACAGGAAAAAGAATCATAATGCCAATGTATTACCGAATTATAATAAACAAAAAAGAGAGTCATCAATGACTCTCTTTTTTTATCAATAATAATTTAGAATTTTAATTTTTTAGTAATTACTTTTCCGTCTTCCAGTACTGCTGTTGCAGTGATGATCATATTTTTCTCTTCAACCGGATATTTGAATTCTGAAGACTTAACGTCTGTTTTTCTCATCAGTAATCTTCCTGACGCATCATAAATATGCACCGAAGAAATTTTCACGTTACTTTTCACTGATACAGAATTTTCATCTTTAAAAATAACAGGTGAATTTTTTAATCCGGCGTTTTCCACAGCTAATAAGCTTTGTGTTTCAATAATTACTGAATAATCCTCTACCTGTCCGTATTTTGGAGTGTAGCATGCTGTTACCGCAGTTCCGTTAAACTCACCGATTACTCTCATTCTTAACGGAGTATTGGTTACTGCATTCGCAGGAGGTGTTACCTGAGCGGTAGCAAAAGATCCGTTGGTTACCCCACTTTGATTAAGCACAAGCTCTGTAGATTCGTTGAACTGCCCATCATTATTATAATCAATATATGCTTTGATCACATGGGAATTGCTGGTTCCCGGAGCTACGGTAAGGGTTGTAGCAGTATTTTGAGGAATTGAAGTTTTGGATATTCCCGAACAGTACGTCCCTGTGAAGTTTTCATAAAAATTGTTGGCAGCCTGTTTATAATTGCTGGAATAATTACTGATACTTCCGAATTTCACAGAAGTGATTCCTACATTATATCCTCCGGGATTAGTGATGGATGATGGAGTACATGTATTCGTTAAAGCAGCACTGTTGTTGATCGTAGAAGAAGAGGCAACCGGTGAATTGATCAGTGACTGTCTGTACTGTAAAAGCTGCGCTGTTGCCCTGTCCGTCTGTCCCTGCGTGAATAAATTTCTGAAGCAGTAGGTATAGGCCATTACATTTCTTTCGCCGCCATTGTACAGCTGGCTGGTACAGGGATTGATTTGCCCTGTCTGGCAGGTATGAGGAACGGTAGAGTGGTAAAGGCTTTTCATGGGCTCTGTATCACAGACCAGATCTCCGTCTAATGTACAGTCGTTGTTTACAGGGCAGTCTCCTGTAGTTTCATTATATCCCTGGTGCGTATGTCTGAGTCCTAAAGCATGACCGAATTCATGAGCAAGCGTCTGTGCATTGACAGCAGAAGCACTGGCGGCCATAAAAGCATAATCATTGCTTCCGCCCGGATAGTATGCGAAACCGTTCAGCCCTCCGGAATTGGATGTCAGTTTTTTAACCACATAAATGTTATAGTATTTTGAAGTGTCCCACATTCCCATTGCGGTAATCTCAGAGGCGGTTACGGCATTGGTTGTATTGTCATTATTAACACCCCCGCTTACATATTTGGGAAGAGATGATGCATTGATTCTGTTGATCCCATTAGTCGCATTACAGTTAGGATCTTTGGTGGCAAAAACAAATTTCACGGGAAGGATCGCACTGGTTCCGGACATTCCGCTGGTAGAGCTTCCTGCAAATACACCATTGGTATAATTGACCCATGCAATGATATCTGCATCAGATTTATTATTTGGAGTTCCTACAGCGCTTCCGTCTCCTACTACATGCACAACAATAGGGATTTCATATACCTGATTGTTGAGTTTTGAGGCGAGCTTTCCACTTTTAATCATTTTAGACAGTTTCAGGTTGAATGCATCATCCTGAGCTTTCTCTTCCGGATACCTTTCGTAATGTTTTTTCATTAATTCATCGGTTCCGCATTCCTGAAATTCCAAACTTTGTGAATAAAAATGGGAGCAGAATGCTCCTGAAATAAGCAGAAATAATAATTTTTTCATAGTATTTTTCATTTAAGAGTTGTGGATCTAAAAATAAATAAAAAATACTTAACAATAATTAACGTTTTTTCAGACTGCAGAAAACAAAATTCTGAACCGTCTCAAAAGGGGTAGTATGATCTTCTGTAAGGCACTGTACTTTTTTAAAATGTTCTCCAAATTTTTCTGATAATGACGCTTCATCATACTGCTGAATATCCAATCCGCTGCATTTGGCAGGACCCTTTTTAGAAAAAGTTCCGATGATTATAAAATGATTAACATTACTCTCAGCGATATTAACGTATTTTGAAACCTGTTCCGGTGTAGTGAGAAAATGAAAAGCCGCTCTGTCATGCCAGATATCGTAGGTTTGCGCAGGTTCAAA
The DNA here is from genome assembly GCF_900108365.1 of Chryseobacterium culicis. Classification (GTDB taxonomy): domain Bacteria; phylum Bacteroidota; class Bacteroidia; order Flavobacteriales; family Weeksellaceae; genus Chryseobacterium; species Chryseobacterium culicis. The sequence continues at coordinate 278,837 of NZ_FNWQ01000001.1, forward strand.
GCGGGTAATGTCTGATACAATCCATTGTACTTTACCAGCTTTGTCTCCTAGTCTTTTCTGCGCTTTTTCGAGTGCTTTGGCGGAAATATCAAGTACGGTGATGTTTTCATACCCTTCCTCAAGAAGAAAATCAACAAGATTGCTGTCCCCGCCGCCTATGTCAATGATGTTTGCATTTTTTCCCAGTCCGGAAGCCCTGATAAGGTCTAAGGAAGTCTGAGGTTTTTTTTGGGTCCAGCTTACCTGATCCGGATTTTTGGTTTCATATACATTTTCCCAGTGGTCTTTGTTGTCAGAAGATATCATGATTCTTTTAATTGATGATTGATTTCCTCAAATTTATTAATTAATTCATCAAGTTTTTCCTGCTGTTTTTTTATGGTTCTGGGTCTCAGATACAACCAGTTGAAAGCAATCCACGCCAATGTTACGGCATAGGCCAGAATACCTGAGCTCAGCGTCATCCTTGAAGTATACTCATACATATAAAGGCAAATTCCCAGAAACAGCATAATAAAATAAAGATTGAGGATGGTGGTCTGCATCAACTTCTGCTTGCTTTTTACTGTGTATAAACTTTGAAGATATTCATTATTAGACTGTGTCTGATCTATTTTGTAAAAGACCATAAACATCTTGTTGTATGCAAACAGGAATATAGCCATCCCCAATACCACAAGTACAATTCCGATTTTTGTGGTGATCATTTGAGGCTGGTAGCGATACCAGATAAAAAGAATTAATAATGAGGTAGTGATCAATCCAATGTTGGCAAAGATTAATCTGCGCAGGTTCTGGTTTCTGAATTTTTTCAGCTTTCCCAGAAGTTCTTCCATATTGGGTCTGTTGGAAGTCTGCTGTTTCCATATGTTTTTGAAATCAATATTAGTAGCCATTTTCTTTAAACTTTTGCGTTAATTTTTCCTTTATCCTGTGAATCTTTACCCTGATGTTAGATTCAGAAAGCCCTACAATATGAGCTATTTCAGCCTGTTTTATTTCTTCGAGCTCCAATGAGATAATAATTCTGTCTGTTTCCGGCAGCTCAGAAATAAACTGATAGAGCATCTGAATCTGAGGTTCTGTGGACTCCTGCTTTTTCTCTTCCAGATGGATGGGAAGATCTGTTTTTGCAAATTTCTTTTCCTTTTCAATCTGTCGGAGACAGTTGTTGGAAGCTATTCTGAAAATCCATGTTCCTACACTGGATTCATTCCTGAATTTCGGAAGCTGCTGCCAGACGATAATAAATGTTTCCTGGGCAAGATCCTGAGCGAGTTCAGTATCATTCACATATCCCATACAGAGACGGAATATCTTTTGCCAGTAGAGTTCGTATATCTCTTCAAAAGCCATTATTTCGCAGATAAGAAGTTAGTAAGCTGGTTAAAATACCAGTCCTTATCATCATACATTATAAAATGCAAACCTTTTGTAGCATACTGCATATCCGCGTTTTTCAAATTTTTATACTGGCTTTCAATGGTGGGTTTAAGATTGGCAAAGTAAGATTCCAGAAGGATAAGAGATGGACATTGTATATTTTTTATTTTCTCTCTGAGATCAGTATTGGAAAAGTCACAATACATTTTAGCGAATGTTTTTCGGTCAGATCTCATGCTCCAGTTGATCACAGTTTCCTGCATAGAAGGATCAGCGAGAAGGCGGGGTATAGTCTGGGTCTGCATTTTGCGGAACTGTTCATCATTCATAGCGGTTAACTGACTGATGGTGGCAGAGCAGTCGTTATTTTCTTTAGATATAAAATCTGGATCGGCCATTGCTGCAAGACAGGGAAGGGCATCTACGATTATGATTTTTCCGGTCAGTTCAGGGTAATCCGCTGCAATAGCCAGTGCAAGACCTCCTCCCATGCTGTGTCCGATGATCACAGGTTTGTTAATTTTATTATTTTTGATGTAAGCGGCTATCGCTTTTTCCCAATCTTTAAAACTGGCATCTGCCTGTGGTTTTGTTCCGGCAAATCCGGCCATCGTTAAAGTATAACAGGTGAAGTTTTTTTCAAATTTTGCTGTTGTTTCATTCCATACCTCTCCGGAAGAAGCAAACCCAGGAATGAATAACAGAGACTGATTTCCTTTTCCGGTTTTTTTTACTTCGAAAGGATAAGGAGTTTCCTGCCCGAATATATTGCATACCGCTAAAAAAAATAACATGATAATCAAAAGGAATGTGAATTTTTTCATGATTTCTAAAGTTTTAAGGTTTATTTGTCTTTTAGAGACGAACCTTTAAAAAATGTTACACGAAAAATTATTTTTTTTCGGAAAAAATATTTATCCTTCTTCAAATTCCTTTACCACAGAGGTAAAATTGAATTTATTTTAATCTAATATTCTTCCGTAAAACCTGCTGATATCGAAATAAAACCCGGGGATTTTGTATTTGTCTTTTTCAAATTCCTGATAATCACATTTTCCTTTCAGGCTTTGCGATTTTGTTTCCATTTGAAACCTGTTCAGAAGGACGTATTCATCTGTAACGGAAATCACGTGAAAGCCTGTCTCGCATTTCAGTCCGTCCCCGGAAGTAAGAATTGCATTTAATAATCCATGGAAATTTCCTGCAATTTTTTCGGCAGTGGCATCGTCCTTATTTAGATGATAGAGATAGGCAAGATAATTCATGGCACGAAGGTCCAGAGGGTTTTCGTCTAACACATCCAGAAATAGCTGAATCCCTTTAGACAGATCTTTTTGTGAAATGCCTTCTCCCCGATAATATTTGGCTACTTCTTCAGCCTTCTTTCCGATTTTATAGGGCTGATATTCTTTCTGAAAGGTATAACCGAAATAAAGATGGCGGTATTGGGTGCTTGTAAGCAGTGTATCGTTCTCTTTTAATCTTTTTAAAAGCTTAGGATAATAGAGTTCTGAATTTTTATCCTCAATATTTTTTTGAATGGCAGCGTAATCAGGTGCTTTAAATTCCAGTTTCTGAGCCTGAAGGAACGTAAGCAGTATTGAAAAGAATAATGAGAGGAATGCTTTATTATTCATGGTTTGCGTATCGTTGTTATAATTTTTTAGCATGTTAAAAATACGGAATTTGTATCAATCGGATTTTATCGGATTACTATTTGCAAAAAAAATAATAAAATATTATCAAAGTGTTATTTTGTGTTGATAAATTTACTAACTTTATTCGGAATTTAGGAGTTACCCCTGACATTTAAGGGGGTAAATGGAATTTTTAACTAAAAAACCAAAAATATTAATGAGCAGTAGTAGTATCCAAGATGAATTTAAAGTCTTCAAAGACGAATTGAGAAAGTTGAATATCGAAGTACAGAAAGTTGTAAAAGTAGGAAACGGCAGTATGGATTTCCATGAGGTTTTCTACAAATCGCCGAGGTATGAAGAGGTAAAAAGCATATACGTTCAGCGTCATAACCTGGATAGTATGATTGAAAAATTTAAACAGGCCTATCATTAAAAATAGAACGCGCACCGCAGATACTCTGCGGCGCGCTGTTTTTCTAAAGCCATCAGGAATTAATCCTTATCCAGTGCAGAAGTTTTTTTGGTATCTTTCATGCCAATGTAAACAATAAGGGAGAAAAGAATACATCCTGTAATGTACCAGTAAAAATATTCTTCAGAACCGATTTGTTTGAACCAAAGCGCAATATATTCTGCCGTTCCTCCAAATACCGCAACGGTGATGGCATAGGGCAGGCCCACGCCAAGCGCCCTGATTTCTGAAGGAAAGAGCTCTGCTTTTACTACTGCATTAATGGACGTGTAGCCGCTAACAATAATTAATGCTGCCATAATAAGGAAAAATGCGCCCCAAATGGATGTAGTGGTGCTCAGTGCCGTAAGAAGAGGAACTGTACATAAGGTTCCCAGAATTCCAAAACCTAAAAGAAGCGGTCTTCTTCCGATCTTATCAGACCATGCTCCAAATACCGGCTGGAGACAGGCAAAAATGAAGAGTGAAATAAAAGAAACCAATGTAGATTCTTCTTTTGAAAGATGAACGGTATTCACCAGGAATTTCTGCATATAAGTGGTATACGTATAAAATGCCAGTGTACCTCCCAGAGTAAGGCCTACAACCGTAAGCAGGGCTCTTGGATGTTTCAGCAGTTCCTGTACTGTTCCTTTTTTCTTTTCGCTGACCTCTTTTTTGTTTTCAAAGGCTTGGGTCTCATGAAGATTAGCTCGCAGGTATAATGCAATGATGGAAAGCATAGCACCAATTACAAAAGGAATTCTCCATCCCCATTCTTCAAGCTGTGCTTCAGTCAGTACTAATTTCTGTAAAATAAGCTGAATTCCCAGTGCGATAAGCTGTCCGCCGATCAAAGTAACGTATTGAAAACTTGAATAAAACCCCCTTCTGTCCTGTGTGGCCATTTCGCTGAGGTAGGTGGCAGATACTCCGTATTCACCGCCGACACTCAGGCCCTGAAGTAATCTGGCCAGCAAAAGTATAAGAGGAGCGAGAATACCTATAGATGCATAAGTGGGAGTAAGAGCAATGAGTAAAGATCCGAAAGACATAAGAAGAACAGAAAGCGTCATTGATTTTTTCCTTCCGATCTTATCTGCAATACTTCCGAACACCCATCCCCCGATGGGACGCATAAGAAAGCCCACGGCAAATATCCCTGCGGTATTCATCAGTTGGGCATTGAGGTCAGAATCAGGAAAAAATGAATGGGAGAAGTAGATGGCAAATGCTGCGTAGGCATACCAGTCGTACCATTCAACAAGATTTCCGATAGATCCGCCTATGATGGCTTTGATTCTTTGGCCTGTGGTGATAGAGGTTGAGTCCATAGATGTATATTCCAGAAAGTTTTTTAATAATGGTCTCCAAGATACAAATTTCAGGAAAAAATAAACCGCTCTGAAAAAGAACGGTTTAGCAATAGGGAAGTCTTAATTTTTAAAATCTGTATCCAATAGAAAGCCCGCTTCTGAATCCTGCCCAAGGGCCGTCCACTTTTATTCTGGCACCATTGGAATTGGTTTCTACCGTATATTTTACAAACGGAATATCAAGGTTCTCAATCTCTTTTTTAAGCTGAGCCTGCATATCCGGAGTCAGTACATAATCTGAAGTCATGCTGAAATCACCTTTTCCGCTTCCGTAATGTGCTCCTGCAATCCAGAAATCCAGTACAAGATTCTGGCTTCTTGTTAAAAAGAACTGCACCCCCACCATTAATCCTCCACTGTTTCCATTGGTATCTCCCTGGCCTCTTAATGGAATTTGATAGGTATTCCCGTCAGGGCCGTTGTAATCATAATAAAAATCAAAAGTATTTGAGGTCACGCTTGAATAGCGGTAATAAGGTGCAAAATAGAAACCTTTGCCATAGCCTTTTCCAATATAAAATCTGGGTTCTATGGTGAAATTGGTAGCTTTTACCCTTAGATTCTGGAATCTTTTTTCATCTTCATCTTTCAGAAAGGCATTGATGAATGGTACTTTTCCCTCCGGCATTGTTCCGAAACCGATGTTCAAAGAAAACCACTGATTAATGGCCCGTTCGTAAGACAGATTAATATTTCTGAATGCATAAGCCGTGACATTGGTCTTGACGATATTCATCTTCTCTGCCGGGCTGTTTTGAATTTCCTGAGCTTCCAGAACAGAGAACAGGAAGCAAGGAATGGCTATAAATGCTTTTTTCATGATTCTTTATTTTGTGATGTAAAAAAATACCAGCAAAAAACGGGCTGAATTTAACATAATAATTATAATTAAAGAAAATTTATTGATAATTTTTTAATGTACTGTGATTATGAATGTAATAAACATCGGGAATTGATTGTCCTAATGGTATAATTCATCTTCTGAAATGATAAAAACTATATATACCATCCTCTTTCTTTGTGGAACTTTACTATTTTCACAGGAGAAGAAAAATGATACGGCTGATACTACGGCAGCCAAAGAGATCCAGGAAGTTATTCTAAAATCACAGCGCAAAAAACAGTTTGCCGATAAAGCTGTATATACTTTTGATAAAGAGGCGCTGGAAAAAGCACGCTATGCAAAAGATTTGCTGAGCACTCTTCCGGAATTGCAGCTGGATCCGGTATCCAACACCATTACCAGTACCAAAGGAGGGACTACCTTATTTCTTATCAATGGAATTGAAGCTACAGATATGCAGATCCGAAGTGTAGCCCCCGGTGAAGTTGTAAAAGTGGAGTATTATGATATTCCTCCGGCCAGATGGGCAACAAGAGCAGATACAGTAGTGAATATCCTGACAAGGTCTACAGAAACCGGATATGTTTTCGGAGCTGATGTTTCCGCAGCTTTAAACACAGGATTTGTGAATGGCTCTGCCTATGCCGATTACACCAAAGGAAAAAACAATTTCGGACTGGAATATTCCCTGAATATCAGAGATTATAATGACAGAAGGGTCAACAGCATCTATGATTATCAGTTAAACGGAACGCATTACAGGTCTGATGAAAACAGGACAGATCATTTTGGGTATACTTTCCAAAATGTTGCCCTGCGCTATACCAGGCTTGTTCCGGATAAGTATGCTTTTCAGGCTAAAATGAATATGGATATTTTCAGCAGGTTTTCAAAAGGGATAGGGCAAAGTGTTTTTACTGAAGATCATCTGAAAGAAGAGCATAATATGTTTAAAAATAATGGTTCAGATTATATAATTCCTAAGCTGGACCTTTATTATTCTAAAAAAATGGGCGATAAAGATGAATTGAGTATCAATGTGGTAGGTTCTCATTACACAACAAATACTACGGAAACAGCCAAAGAATGGATTGTTGGCTCAGGCTTGTCTGTATATGATAATGATATGGTTTTGAAAGCCAGGCAGACGAGTCTTGTAGGAGAGCTTGCGCATGTTCATGATTTTAAGGCAGGGAAGCTGTCTTCTGGCTACCGTATTTCGAGATCTTCCATTTCTAATGATCTGAATAATCTCGCCGGATATTCCCAATACAGTGTTACTTATCTTGAGCAGTATTTTTACACAGAATTTGCAGGAAAAATAGATAAATTCAGTTACCGAATCGGAGCCGGGCTTACCAATATTCATAACAAAAGTGCGGAGACTACTTTTAATGAATGGACTTTCACCCCCAAGGTTATTTTAGCCTATCAGATTAAAGGAAACCAGAATCTTCGTTTTACAGCAGGCTACAATCCGGTAAGTCCCTGGAGCAATGCTTTGAGCAGTAATGTGGTTCAGCTGGCACCTAATATCGTTCAGCGGGGAAATCCTTTCTTAGAATCTCAACAGGTGTATTCTAATAATCTGACTTATTCTTTCAATAATAAATATTTTGATGTTAATGCAGGCCTGTTTTACAGATATACCAACAGGGTGATCAATCAGTATTATGTACAGGACGAGGTTTTGGGAGGCTACGCTCTGACGTACGAAAACGGGAAAAACGGACAAAGGTATGGTGTGCAGTTAACAGGATCTTATAAACCGTTTGGAAACAGCCTTCTTGTTATCAAAGCAGTGATCACGCCAACTTCTGAAACTGTGAGAACCAGTAAAGGAGCCCTGATTAAAAATGATTATTTAGGAAATTATTTTTCGTTATCTTCAGAATATAAATCGTTCTCAGTCCAGTATCAGTTCAATATTCCAGTGTACAGCCTTAATGGGGCATTCCTCAATACGAACGAAAACCAGAATAACATTTTTGTAAGCTATAAACGAAAAAACTGGACGTTCTCCACCGGAATGTACTGGATTGGAATGCCTTCGGAATATAAAACAAAAAGTCTACCGGAGAGTCTGGTTGACTATAAAGTTCATACACAGATTATGAACAATAAATCCATGTTTATCCTAGGATTAAGCTACGATTTTTCTAGAGGAAAAAAGACCGAAATCCAACGTAAGCTTAATAACGAGACCGCTCCTGCCGCTACTTTTTAAAAGTTGGTTTTAAGTTGGAAGCTAGAGATTGGCTGGCTGGAAGTTGATTTAATCGGAGGAACAAACAATATAGGTCATTTTTTCACTTAAAATAATTGACACATTATATAGTCCTGTTTTCCACATTTCTTATCAAAAATCCCCACCCATATTTTGGAGTGGGGATTTTTTTTATTTCTTAATGAATTTTGCATTCTTTTTTTCCGAAGTATTTTTTTCGCTCATCTCAATGAAATAAGAGGCTGGCGGAAGATCTGAGATCTGAATATTCCCGGATTTTACCTCTGCTGTTTTTACCAGCTTTCCGTCCAGACTGTAAATATTCGCTTTGGAATAATTATCTGTATTTCCCTTAAACCCGATAAAGTCTTTCGCTGGGTTAGGATAAACAACCAGATTCTCTTTTTTTACAGCATTATTTACGGTCAGGAATGTTTCACTTAAAGCCTGTGCGCTTGAAGTAGACTGGTTGATCCCTAGTAAAGGAACACTTATATTTCCGCTGCTTGTGCTTAATAATGCATATCGGTGAGAAGCATCATAATAAGCATAGGCGGTATTGGTAACCGTTCCGATCGGGTTAGAATAAATTACATCAAAGGAAGAATATAAATTAAAACTCTGGGTATACTTTACCCGTAGAACGTTATTGTATGTTTTATTTCCTATAATCAGGGTTCCGTATGCATCAGCCTGAGTTGCTAAGGTTCCGCTGAACAGTCCATTGGCTACCGATGAAGAGAAAGTACCTTTAGCGGTATCATTCTGGGCAGGTCCGTAGGTGGTAGGGTAGTTGTTATAAGTTCCGTTATCAACATTGAAATTTAAAGTGGCCTGTGGATTTACAATTCCTGTAATTTCCAGTTTAGTAGCAGTGGCTTTGTAATAAATAGTAGTTGCTCCGTCCACCATTTTAATTGTAGAACCTGGAAACGTTGTGATTTCAGCGGAGGTCGGCACAGAATAAGTAGTTTGTGATGATGGCCCCATCGTAACGGCTGCGTTTGAAAATGTAACGTTGGCTCCAACTGCAGAATTGTCTACAGATCCGTTTAACTGATTGTAATTAATAACATCTCCGGAAACAGGATCATTGGCTGTTTTTGTAAGAGTTATTTGCGCAGAAAGCATTGCAGAAGCTCCCAGTAAAAAGAGTACAGATTTTTTCATAGTCAAAAAATTTTTTGTTAAAATTAAATAAAAATAGTATTCAAATTTTTATTTAACTTCTTTTTAATTAAATATTTAAATAAACCGCCGGCTGATAAGTTCAGCCGGCGGTTCTGTGCGTTAAATACCTTTAATTTTAGTTGCTCATGATCATTTTACGATAAGCATAGATGTCTTCTATAGTCACTACACTCATCCCTTTTTTTATGGCAAAATCTACAATTTCAGGAAGTCTTGCCATGGAACCATCCTCATTGGTCAGTTCACAGAGTACAGCATCATCTCCCAGATTGGCCATTTTTACAAGATCTACACTGCCTTCAGTATGGCCGCGTCTTTCAAATACGCCCTCTTTTCTGGCGATCAGAGGGAATACATGTCCCGGACTTGCAATATGCTCTGCCTGTGCGTTTGCTGCAACAGCAGTTCTGATGGTAGTTACACGGTCTTTTGCAGAAACTCCTGATTCCACACCTTCTCTGGCTTCAATGGAAATGGTAAATGCAGTTTGATTTTTTGAATTGTTGTTTTCCACCATCGGACGAAGGTTCAGATGGCGGCTTTTTTCCTCAGAAATACATAAGCAGACGATACCGCTGCATTCGCGGATCAGAAGTGCCATGTCCTGTTCTGTAATGGTGGAAGCGGGAAATATGATGTCGCCTTCGTTTTCGCGGTTTTCATCATCTACTAACAGAATGCCTTTTCCCTGTTGTAATGTCTGAAGTGCTTTTTCTACACGTTCTTTGGAGGTAGCTCCGAATTGTTCTAATAATTTTTCCATGTTATTTTACTTTTAAAAGTTAAAATAGTCTTCGGTACATGGAAATGAAATACAACGCAACAAGAGTCCACAAGGAATCTTATTGGTCATCTCATTTTCTTCTCCCATCCAGACTTTAACTGTCGGTTCCGGAATTTCACCAGATCAGTCCTTTCCGAAGAAAGGAGTCGCGGACTGTAACCGCCGGTAGGGAATTGCACCCTGCCCCGAAGAAAACTTATACTAAGTTTTACTGTATGTTGTAATTTAAATTTTTATTTCATTGAATCGTATTTAACGCACAGACCGCTAATTTCGGGAAGTTTTTTGAATTGGGAAAAAGAATGGTGTACTTTTTACCCTTTAAAAAGGATAGCTGAAATTCTTATATTGCCTGTCAAAGGAGCTTAGATCATGGTCATCATTTCTTCTGTTGAACGTTCCTGCAGACAGATTAATCTCTCCCAGTCCGAAATAGTACCTTTCGCTTTCATACAGCCTTATCTGATAATGTTTCACAATATCTATCATCATATCAGACTGATACGAATGTTTTATCTTTTCTTTGTTTAGCCAGAAGAAAGAATGGTCTGAATTTATTCCTCCTGTCTTGATCTGAGCATGTTCAAAATCAAGCTGGCTTATTATTTCTTCAAATTCACGAATGAAGTTTTGTAATTCCCTTGTATCGTCGATAAGCCATTTTTCTGTTCTTCCAAAGGTAATAAGAATATTGTCATAATAATATGCGGGTTCCTGAGTAGCACGGGAGAAAATTTCCGGATGAAAATAAAAATATTTCTGATCCCGCATTTTATTGTTGATGAAGTTGAGAAAACCGCTATAGTCCTCATCCAGCATGATAGCTCCGTAAAAATAATTCCACTCGTACATTGAAATTTTATTTTTTAAATTTTTCTTTTAATTTTTTCCATCTTCTTTCCTTTCGCCAGCTCATCAATCAATTTATCCAGATAGCGTATATTTCTCATTAGTTCATCTTCTATTTCTTCCACACGATATCCGCAAATGACTCCCTTTATTAATGAAACATTGGGATGGATTCGAGGTGCCTGTTCAAAGAACGTTTTACAATCGGCTTTATGATCAAGAACTTCCTTCAGGGTTTTTTCATTATATCCCGTAAGCCAGAAGATGATTTCATCTACCTCTTCTTTGGTACGGCCCTTTTTTTCAGCTTTTTGAATGTAGTGGGGATACACACTGGAAAATGGTGTAGTAAAAATTCTGGTATTCTGCATTGTTAAATATCAAATCAGCTTTTGGATAACTTTATCAAGAATGGCATTAAATTCATCCGGCCTTTCCAGCATAGGATAGTGCCCAACGCCTTCCATGGTAACATAATCATAGGTTTTCAAATACTTTCTGTTGTTTTCCAGATGGGTAGGAGAAGCATCGGAATTGATGGCGGTTACAGGAATTTGAATCTGTTTTGCAAATGGCCTGAAATCTGTCTTGTATAAAGGACGGAGAGTATTAATTGCCAATTCGGGCTCATGCTGTAGAAATTCACTTTGTACTCTTTCTTTTACGGCAGGCGGCGTGCCGTCTGCGAACAGAAATTGCGGCAGGATGTTTTCCACAGTGTATTTGAAATCATTTTTATACTGAGAAAGGACTTCTTCAGCCTGTTCCGGGGTAAAAGATTCTTCCATATTTTTCATGGTGTCTATAAGAATTAATGCCTTTACCCGTGGAATTTTTAAAGATGCTTCCAAAACATAAGCTCCGGACATGGAATGTCCTACAAGAATGATCTCATTTGAATTGACGGCATCTGCTACAGCTTTAATATCATCTGCATATCCGGCGCTTGTCCATTCCTTTCTTGAAGAACCGGATTTTCCGTGTCCTGCAAGATCCATTTGTACAATGTTGTACTTGCTGTTTAAATATTTTTGCTGAATATCCCACCATGCGGTATTACCAAGCCATCCATGCATGAAAATGAGAGTGGTATTTCCGCTTCCGGATTCTTTGTAATGAATTCTCTGACCGTCTGATGATACTGCATATTTTTCCATATAAATTGGTAAGTATTGGTGATTTTTAACGTTGTAATTTACAAAATGAGCTGTAAATAGGATGATTTTATTGCTTGTTACCGTATGAAAAAATAACACCACATTGAAGCAGTGTTTATTATGGGTTATTTTTTTGATTTGATGCTGAAAATAATGGCACCGTACGGATTTCCGGAATTATCCCTGATCTCACATTTGAAATAAAGAAGATTCTTTAAATATCTTTGGTGAAATACCTCCGTCAGAAATGTAATTCCCGTGGGAAGTGCATTGGAAGCATATCCTTCAAAACTTTCTATCTCATACGATATTTCATTCCCAAGGAAACTGAAGATCTCTTTTAAAATACAGTGCGTTATGAATACAAATGGAACTATAGGATGGTTTTCAAAATGTCCTTTGCATTGATCAGGCGTAAAAGGCTCTGTAACAATGGTAAAATGATGAGGTGTTTCTGTATTGAGTATTTTACTTTCAGGAAGGTTTTTGTCATGATATTCTACCGGAACTGCAGTGAAAAGATCTTTGTAAAAAACTTCAAATGCTTCTCTGGTAATAATATAGTAATCCAGTTCTGCAGAAAACAGCGGATCCCCGGAATGACGATCTGTTATCTGGAGGTGAGATTTTCCTTTTCTTTCAGATTCTAGAAAGCTTTCACTGGTAATTATAACTGATTTTGGTTCCCTGTAAGATAATTTTCTGATCCTGATTTTTTCGCCAAGGAAATAGATTTTCTCTTTACTGTCATCATTCAGTATTTTATACAGGCTGAGGCTTCCCAGTGAAAATAGTAATTTGATCAGCTGCGAATAATTTTCATTCTCAAAATTCCACTCCCTGATCTCTGTTTCGATCTTATGATCTCTGAAAATGCTGTTTTCGGGAATTGAAAAGTACGGTGCTGATTCCCCAAGGTAAGGGATGATGTTTTCCATGATGTCCGTTGTTGTCATTTGAATGAGGGTATTGGGTTATTAAATTTGTTTTCATTGTGGATAACTTTTTCATCATAGTGTATAATAACATTTGTGGATATCTGCAGGTTTGTGTTTTTTGATTTTTAATTGAGCATTCAGGAATGGTCAATTAAATATATCAATATGGAAGTCTGTTTTGTTAATGTGTTTTTAATTTATTGAATATAATTTAGTTATATATTTTATTTCTTTAATCTGTGATTTGTTTTTAATGCAATTTATAAAAAAATACTTATAATGAATGATGAATGTTGTTCGTTATTTGAAAAGTAATACTGTAAAAAAGTGTTGATAAGTTATCCCCATAACTTATCAACACTTTTTTCTATTGTGAAAATCTAATGAAAATGGATAAGTCTTGTAAATTAAAGATAATTAGCTGTTTACAAGATTTGTTTCAATGGTTTAAAAACTTATCCATAGTTTATCCACAGAAGGAAATTAGGAAATGAAAAGTTATCCACAAATAATTGAATATGTGGATAATTGTTGGTTTTTAATTTAAATTATTTAAAATCAGTAATTTAAAAGGATGTTGATTGGTGCTCTGAAATTCTCTTTCAAAGTTATCCACAAAATTGTTGGTTTTATTGCTGGTCTTTATAAATATTCCAGAAGTTGAAATCCGTCATAGGAGCGTCAGTAATTCCGATATTTCTTCCCATGGTCACGATTTGTCCTCTGTGGTAAGTTCCGTGGAGGATCGCATGCTGGATATATTCATACTTGGAAAAATCACATTGAAACCATTGTGATTCAATCTTTACATTTTTTAAGAGATCTTCTTCGGATAAGCTTTCCACATAGTCTGCCAGCATTTGTGAATTGGTTCTTATCGCGTTGAAAACATCTTCTTTGCTGTTGGTCTCTGCAGTTTTGGTAACATCAAAATCATTCTTTTCAGCAATGTAGCTCCACCAGTATTCCTGAGTTTGCCAGATGTGGTGTAAGGTTTTTAAAATGGTCGGAAAACTGGAAATGGTTTCCTGGTTCAGTTGTTCGTCAGACTTTGTGGATAACCAGTCGATGTATTTGTTGACTACCCAGTTATTGTACTGTACGGTTTTGCTGACTAATGCTTTTAGGCTCATAATATTAATATTTAGTGGTTTGAAAGAGGGTGCTATAATCCGAAATGCCTGTCTTTATCTATATTCTGTGGATTAATGAGTGCTTTGTTGCTGTAAGTTGCCGTTTCAAAATCACTGATGTTCACAGAAAGAAAAGAGATCTCCGGCAGTAATTCTGAAAGCCTTGTACTGATCTGTTTGGAAAGATGAGCTTTTTGTTCCGTACTTCGCCCCTGCATAATGTACCCAAATACATGCAGAAAGTTTTTTTTGTCTTCTCCTAATCTGTAATACTGATAGGGCTGCAGTCTTACTTTGATGTCATTGGGAGCAAACAAGCCTGTTGCATTAGCCACGTCATAAACGGCTTCCATTAATTCATCGGGTGTTCTTTCCTGAAGAATATCCTGAGAACAATCTATAATAAAATGAGGCATAGATTATATTTTGTGTTTTGATTTTGTGTGAGTTAAAAATAATAAAAAATATCAACGGTTATTAAAAATAAAAACCGTTCTGAAAACAAAACGGTTTTAAAATATGTATTTTTTACTTTATGAATGTCTGTTTTATGGATTTGATTTTTTAATACTGTATTGCGGTTGTGCAATGTTAGTCATGTCAAGAATAATATCATAAACTCCATCTTCATGAATGGGAAAATCATAGGCATCAAAGGCAATACTTTTATTATCATTATTCAGTCCAAGGTTGTATCCCCAGTCATTATTAAACCTGAATTTCATATTTCCTTTTTTCAGGGTATAATTTTTCAAAAAATAAATATTGGGATTTTTAGGATCTGTCTGCAGAGGAATATCTTTTCCATCCCAGCCGCTCGGAGTGGCATTTCCAATAATTCCCCAGGTAGGATTATCTGTATTTCTTTTAGCTGTTTTTACAGTTCCGTCCCAGAAATGAATGATAACAGTATCTATTTTCCCGTTTTGATCAGGCTGGAAGGTACAGGTGAATTTCTCATCCAGCTGAAATGACGTTTTGCTTAATGGTAATAAAGCGTTTCTGGGATAACTGCCTTCTTTGAAAATAAGCTGCCCATCAATACTTTTAATATAAAAATTTGATTTTTCTGAAGAATAGACACCTTCCAGCTTGTTTAGATCTTCCGCACCTACTTTTGCAATAGCTGGAATACTATAAGGTTTATTGTACAGTATTTTTTCAACTTGAGGAATAATAAAATCGGAGTGCGAAAGTTCTGAAATTAAAATCACACAAATATCGTCATCCAGAACTCTGTAATATCTGCTTCTGTAACCAGGTCCTCCGCCATCATGACCCACTCGTTTTTTGTCAAAATCCTTCGAAATCTGGAAACCTAAACCATAATGATCTTTAAGGTAAGGAGTAAATGCTTTTTCTGTTGTTTCTTTTTTCAGCAGCGTGTAGTTTTTTAGCGCTTCATTAAATTTAAAAAGATCTTCCACTGTTGAATACATGGCTCCGGCACCGAAAGGATGGTCGGTCTTAAAACGTAATGCTTCGTTATATCTTTTATCCGATAAAAATTCATATCCAAATGCTTTGTTTTCATCCGTCAAATCATTGAAATGAAATCCACTATGGTTCATTTTCAGGGGTTTCAGAATACTATTTTTAATGACTTCATCGTAATCCAGACCGGTTACTTTCTTAATGATATAGCCAAGAATATAATATCCGGAATTGGAGTAATCCCAATCTTTACCCGGTGAAAAATTCAAAGGTTTTGCTGCAATATATTTTATAAATGTTGCTTCATCTACCGTGTACTCAGAGTTGGTATCATTGGGAATTCCTGACGTGTGGGACAGCAGATGGGCAATGGTAATGCTGTCGCCTTTCGGAAAGTCAGGATAATATTTTGACAGTTTGTCATTCAGGGATAGTTTTCCCTGTTCTTCCAGCTGAAAAATAACAGTTGCCGTGAACATTTTTGTAGTAGAGAAAACCCGATAAAGGCTGTTATTGGTATTTTTCTCTTTTTTCTGAGCATTCCTGTAACCATAGCTTTTTTCGAAAATAATTTTTCCTTTTTCAGCAATCAGAACAGAACCACTGAACAATCCCGCTTTTTCATAGGTTTCGAATAATTGTTCCAGTTTTTTAGATTTCTGTGAAAAAAGAGGATTCATTGCAAGCAATAAAACGATGCAGCTTATAATAGATTTCATGTACTTTTTTTAAATAAGACACTTTTAGGTGTGATAATATTACATGGGATTTGAAAAAAATATTCTGTGTTGATATCAATTTTTAATCAACTCTTTTTATAGGCTTTAATTCCGCTTCGGAGAGAATATTTTACTTTTTGCTTTTTAGCTGGAATACATTTCCTTCAGGATCAGTTCCGTCACAAAGCCAGAACGGGTAGTTTTCAAAGGTTTTGATATCTCTCATGGTAACATTTTTTGAAATCAGCTCATTTCTTGCGGATTCTATGTCAATGTCAATTTCAAAAACAAGTTTAGTATTATTGTCGAAAGTATAATCTGCTTCTAATTTTTCAAGATACTGATCTCCGATTGTATGCAACCCGATGTAAAGTCCTCCCGCGTCCAACAAAGCCCAAACCGGATCTTCTTCGATCACTTTCAGATTAAAGTTTTTCTCATAAAAATCTTTGAGCAACTGTACATTTTTCACATACAAAATGATGGTGCTGAGCCGAGCATTCATATCTTTTCATTTTTAGTTTGAGCCTCATAAATGAGCTGTACAACACCGGATCTGAAAACATGGGTTTTCACCAGTTTTAAGTGTAATCGTTCCGTCAAATCTTCAAAAAGAGGCTTTCCCTTCCCGAGAGCAATCGGATGAACAGATATTCTGTAGATGTCGATAAGATTTTCCTGAATAAATGTTTTGATAAGGCTTGCTCCTCCATACAGCCAGATATCTTTTCCTCCCTGGTTTTTTATTTCCGAAACGTTTTCCACAATGTCTGAACTGATAAAAACAGCATTTTCATCTTCCCGGTTTTGACTGGAAAAAACAAATTTATTCTTTGAATGAACTGCTTCCCACAGTTTCTGTTCTTCCGGACCTGCATTATCTTCGGGCTGATAATTTCCCCATGCGTCATAGCTTACTCTTCCGTAAAAAATAGTGTCTATTCCTGAGAGAAACCCGTCAAAATCCATATCATCATCCATAATGCACCAGTCGGTTTCTCCGTTGGGTCCTTCGATAAAACCGTCTAGGGTAGTGGCCAGATCTAAGATTATTTTTTTCATATTAAGGATAAGTGATTTGTTTTTACAGATATTAAAAATATAAAAAGTTAGTGGGAAAACCGTAAAGTATGAATTGCTTTTAAAAGTTCAGTCTGACTTTCTTTGTTCAGGTTTTTTCCATATAAATTGAATCTGATTTTTCCCAAAGATCCAGTTTTGAGGCTGTCAATATAAATTCCTGTCATCCCTTTTCCAGTCTGTTTGGGTTCCAGTATTTTTGCTTGATACCCATCAATTTTTTTATAGGTTAGTTTACTTAGGATAAAATCTTCAATGTTTTCATTTTCATTAATAATAACAAAATTAGTAGTGTCAGATGTCGGGTTTACCATGAGAAGTTCTGACAAATCTTGTCTGCTGATAATAGGTTTTGAAGGTTCTTCCAGAGGGTTAGAATAAGGTCCGTAATCATAGAAAATAGAATCATTGTTTTTCGTGACAATAATTCCTGCGTTGCTGTCATAAGCCTTCGTGCTTATCGTCCTCCAATCTTTAGGAGCCTGAAATTCAAAACTGCGAAAATCCATGGATTGTTTTTTGGAAGAACTTTCTGAACAGCTTAACAATATAAAAGAAACGCAAAGGAATAATACATTACTTTTCATGGTTGTTATATTTGTTTTTAAAACATCAGCTTGATTTTTAAAACAAAGGTTCTCCATTCATATCCGTGGTAAGAATTTCAGTCATATAATCAAAAAAAGGACGCATCGCCAGCAAAGTCAGGATTGCTTCTTTTTGAAAACTGTCAGATAAAACTTCTTTATCAGTGAACTTTCTCATCATTAGGAATTGCTTTTTTCTGATTAAATCTATAGCCGGATGATTTTTATCAAAACCTCGTGGTGCTGTTTTTACTGAATCTCCTTGAAGCTCTCCAAAATATTTTACAAAAATTTTGTCTGAGATAATTTTTTCAATTTCTGTACTGCTGATTTCAAATTCTTTGCGGATACGAAGTAAATCCTTGGCTTCCGGACCCCAAAAACCACCTCCCACAAAGCTGTTACCCGGTTCAAGCTGAATATAATATCCACCTCTTAACATAGGCTTCGCACGGGAGTATCCAACTCCGAAATTAGTTTTATAAGGGAGCTTGTTTTTGGAAAAACGGACATCATTGTAAATTCTGAAAATGTGAATTCCATTGAGCTGATCATGCTCCTGAAGCTCATGATAGATCTGGGTAAAAAAAACTTTGTTTTCTTTTACAATAGCGTCGTATTCTGGCTTGTGTTCCGCAAACCATTCCCGATTGTTATTTTCTTTCAGATGGGTAAGAAATTCAAAGGCTTTTTTCATATGTTTTATTTTTTGGAAAACTATATTCTTCGTTTTTCAAGATGGCTTTTATCACATCAGCAATTTCAAATAATTTTCCATTGTAGCTGTTCCCCAATAGAATAATGGTCAGTTTTTCATTCAGATCAGAAATTCGCGAATTTTAGCAAATCAGTTGTCGTTAAGAAAGTGCCGCCAACCCAAAAATCTGGTTTATCTTCTATCATTTTGTTATTAAACCCTTTGGCAACAAATTTTCCATCATTTCTTTGGCGAATCCTCAGAGATACCGGAGGTTATGATGATTCCGTAATCTTTATCTTTAATCTTATATTGAGCGGATAATTCTTTTTGCTTTATAATATCAATTTTTTTGAAAACCTTATCATCAATCATTGCCAGTTCTCCTTCAAAATTATTGGTAAGAATTTTTCCGTTAAGGATATACTGAAAAGTATTGTCATCTCCTTTAGAATCTAATAATTTCGAAAATTCTCTCGATTTAGATTTGAAATATCTCTGAAATCTTTTTTTACTGAAGCCCCTTGTTTCAATATAGACGGCTCCGTCTTTTCCTTCTTCTCCTACGATATCCTTCGCTTCGTTGGGATCATAAACGGTCATTAAAGTAATCAGATTTGAATCAAATCTTAAGATTTCTGGTTTACTCACTTTTACACTGTCAATATACGTTACAGGATTACTGCCCAACTTTTCCAGCCCGGACTGAGCAAAGCTCATCGCAAAGCCAAAAAATGTAAAAAATAGATATTTCATAAATTGAAAGATTAGTTTTTTTATTTTAAGTGTGCTAATTTACATAAATGTTACTCAGATTTTGTGAATGCAAAAGAGGAAAGTGAGGCCGATAAATTCTCAGATGTAAATGTTTAGTGGTCCACAAATAATTTAAACTTGACGATTTCACCTGAAGATTCTACAAGGATCCAGTAAAAATGATCTTCTTTATTGATAACTTGATACCTGTATTGATCTCCTTTTTCTGCTAAGTTTTAAATGGTATGAATCTTATTTGATTCTGCTTAATGCCACTACATTTTGATGACCTCCGATTGCTTCAAATACTTCATTCTGAGATTGTACCTGCGACCATCCTTTGCTGGCTAGTTCTGCTCTGATTTCTTCCTCTGATTTATTTTTAACGACATGATAAAATGCAAAATCAACAACTTCAGCAGGTACTCTTTCAATGACGTATTTTGTGAGTGCAGAGACTAATCTGAAGTAAACGAAAAGACCTGTGAGCCCAAGCTGTACAATCCATATGATGATCCATCCAATCCATCCCAAATTTATTTTGTTGACTGTAAAGCCGTGTAAAAATCGTATTTTCAGAAAATTCCAGAATCCAATTCTTTCAAGATTATTGGTATTCAGAATGATCTCATATTGAAAATATTCATTAGAAACATATGTGAGCAAAATCATTCCTCCCAGCAGATACAGGAGTTTGGTAAGATCAGTATAATTTGAAAATCTGATGAGATATTTCATGGTAAAAACAAGCGCTGCTGCGACAAGAAACTCAAACAATCCAATAAAGTAAAGCCCTTTCATTGAAAGCAATGCGAAGAGAAATCCTATGATTAAAGCACTGCATATACCTCCAATCAACGGTATCATTATGTTGGGAGTTCTTACCGATCTGGGTTGTGGTAACGTTTCAGGGATTAGATAGTCATCCCAGTTATTTTTCCTTTCTATTTCCTTTTCGAGATCTTTAAGCGCCTGTATATTGAATGTTTTTAAGGTCTCCTGATAAGCATAAATAAATAATTTAACCCGTTTAGAATTTTTACCATTATCCCATATTTCGTTCCCTAAAGATTCGCTTTTTACGGAGACCTCACCATTTTTATAGTTGGCGGTGATAATTTCTGTCCAGCGTTCATTCATCCAGCCTACATCCTTACGCTTCGCTTCTATGCTGTGGTCATCTTTATAAACCAGGTCCCAGCCCAGTTTTTCGATTGTTTTTTCTGCAATGGCAATGAAGAGTGTTTCGTTGACAAACGTTCTGAATTCTTCCCTGTATTTAGGAGTAAAACCAATACTGTGCTTTTTGGTTATTGTGTCTTCGTAGGCTGTAAAGATATTTTTCATTTGTAGTGTTCAGGTATTGCTGGCAGGCTGAGGATTAAAAAAAATATCCGCCCACTAATTTTACAAAAACTTCCCGATCTCCAATATGATAAATTGTCAGGATGCTTCCGTCTGAAAGTTGTTTCATTTTTTGGCTGAATTCTGCTCTTGGCCCTGAAGCAGCCAGTTTTTCAAGTTGCTCTAAAACTTCTCCGGCGGTTAAAACACAAATTGCTGTCTCTTCACTCTTCCCGTCACCACTTTTTTCTATGGTTTGAATAATCAGATCCTTTTGTTTAGAGCAGAGTTCTTCTTTTTGTTTTTCATCCAGGGCACGATAAATATTCATCATATCATCCAGCAAATTCTTATGGAGAGGATTGACGGCATATTTTGATTCGGCTTCAGAAACCATTTTTTCTGCTTTGCTTTTTGGCAGTCTTTTTTGAGCTGGTTTCCAGAATGTCCCGGATTCACTGTTATAATTCCCAATGGTATACTTTATTTTTACGAATTTGCTTCCGTAATACAGCTGGTTCATTTGTTCCTGTGTCAATTCAGAAGGATTTACTTTAAACGTGTTCAGAAGTTGATAAAAGTTTTCCTGTGGATTTTCGGTGACCTTCTTTTTAATCAGATCTGTATTTATTTGGGCATACCATACCTGAAAGGCTAAAATTAAAAGACCTGAAATGATATATTTTCTCATTGTTTTATGATGTGAATTTAATGGTTACTGATGTCATAAATGTAGGTAAGGTTACCTGAAAATTCTAATCTGCTGCAACACCCCTTTCTCATTTTTATAAGTAAAAATGTAAGTTCCGCGCTGTACTTTAGATAAATCTATGGTTTTGTTATAGTAGGCAAAGCCTTTGCTTACCTGCCTGCCATCTGTGGAGTAAACAGTGAATTCAAACTGGTTGCTGTTATTTTCATTACTGATGACAAAACCGTCTCTGGATGCGCTGGTATATACTTTTGTTTCCGGCACACGGTTTTCGCTGGCTGTATTGGCGAGTATATTCTCGCTGATATCTGCTGCCTGTATGCTTTTAATAGCTGATTTGGTTAAAGATGTGGTACTTCCTCCAATGATGTACAGTTTATCGTTATAAACTTCCGCTGCAGCATGTCTTCTGGGAATCATATTGGATGTTAGCTGATGTACCTTATGGGTGGTGGTATCAAAATAAGCCAGAAAAGTTTGATTGTTATAACCTCCTGCTATAAAAATCTTATCTCCGGATACCGCTAGTGAATGTCCGGAAATCCCGGCAGGCATTGTATATTGATTGGTCCAGCGATTGGAGTTGAGGTCAAAGACATTAATCAGGCGGGATGAAGTTCCGTTAAAACCGCCAATTACATACAGCTTATCATTCACAATTTTCCCTTTTGCTTCTCTGGCAGTGGGCATATCGGGTAGTGGGTGCCATGTATCTGAAGCGATATCATAATACTGGAATCTATTGGAAAATACAGTAGTGGCGGCGCCATTGAGCCCGCTGCCGCCGAATACATATATTTTTCCGTTATGGATGGCAGAGCCTGCATTTCCTGTGTAGGAACGGTTAACAGCCCCTTTTGTTACTTTTTGCGTTTCAAGGTCTACAATCTCAAGATGGCTGTTTCCCCAGCCGTTAAAAATGTAAATTTTATGACCGTAAGTCTCCGAATTAGCAAATTTCCTGGGGCTCAGCGTAGCATTAAGAACACTCCATTTGTTATCCGTAATATTATATTTTTCGATGTAATTGGCCATACCTCCGGTTTCCTGATATCCATTGCTCACATAGATATTATCATCCACAATGACACTGGTGATGGCACCTCTGCCCACCGACATATTGGCGAGACTTTTAAAAGAAAGCGTTTGTGCATGGGCTAGTATTGAGCCTAAAAAGGAAAGGAATAATAATTTTGTTTTCAAGGATATTAGTGTTTAATATTTAAGTTTCTTTCGTTGAATATGATGGTTTAAAGATAAGAAAAAGTCGAAAAGAATTTTCTAAAAAGCCTATTACTTCAATCATGTTCTGTAATCTACTACAGACCTAGCTATCCATTTAGGTAAGTGGTTGCATAAGGGGCGATACCCAGTTGATTAACGCACTACAGGCCTCTCCAAAGGGTGTTAAAGGGACTTTGTGAAGTGGCTTCAGTTAGCTTGGAAGAAATGGTAGATGGTTGTGATAGTGGCTGGAGAGGGTTGTAGAAGAGGGTAGGCTGCTATCCGAAGTCTCCTGACTTCGGATTTTGTTTTTTTAATGCGCAAAGTCGGGAGACTTTGTGGAGCAGGGAAATGAAATTAGTGAAGTATTTATACCAATCTTATTTTTGAATTAGCTGCTCCAGTCTGGCCATCATTTCATCTTTTTCTTTCAGCATTCTTTCGTACAGCGCAATTTTTTCTTCGTGCAGTTGTAAAACCTTATCTATAGGATGAAATGAAGGATTATGATTTATACCATTAAGTATAGAACCATTATCAAATGTGTTAGCAATAATATTTACTGCTTGTTCCTCATCCATATTCTCAATGGCTTCCACAGGAACTTTTAGAATCTGGGAAATCTTTTCTAAAATATCCTCTTCAATAGTTTCTTTCTGTTCCAAAAGCGAAATCTTCTTCTGGTTCCAGTCTTCACCAAGATCAAAAGCCAAAGCCTCCTGCTTGATGCCCAACATCTCCCGAAAACGCTTGATATTTCTCCCCTGATGTATTTTTTTGTTTTGCATATTTGTGTACGTTATAGAAACAAATATAAGTAAAAGTTGGGGGATAGGAAATGGGAGAGTGAGGGTATTTTAGATGATGTGAGGATATAAAGAATCCGAAGTGGGAGACTTCGGATTTTATTTAAATATTCTAATAGTATGATCTAAAAGTTTATGCCACACGATGCAATTGTGCGGAAGCGGGGGACGATTTTCAAAAATATCATTGATTAGCAAAAAGTATACTTATAATTTGTCTTTGATTATTATTTGTATTTGTTGTTGGCAGACATAAATCACAAAAATTAGAATCACATAAAAGAGTTTTATTTGTTATTCTTGAGTATATTTTAGGTTTCTTGTTTGCGGGCGAAAAAAAAGAATTATGCCTGAAAAATGGGTAAGCTCTTGAATCTAATGAACAGATTAGTTTACATTTAGAAACTCTCAGGAGAGCTACTAAGTGTTGATCATCGAAATCTATATGTTCTACAATTTTAGAAATATGATCTTCTTCTTCATCTACTAAATTATTTGAAATGTAAATTGCTTTACCTATTTTTCTTAATTCTCCAAATAACTTTGAATATTTAAAATTCTCTTTTATATATTTTGTTCCACCATATATTATTTTCCCTTTTCCCTCAAATATCCATTCTTTTACAGGCTTAAATTCTTCATGATTTGCATTTGAAGAATCAAATACACATTTCATTACATTGGTATCTATTATTATACACATAATTAAATAGCTAATAAGTCAATTTGCTCTCTTACAAAAAAATCTCTAAATTCACTTGGTTGATTATCACTGAGTGTTCCATCATTATTAATTGGAATACAGAATAAATTATTCTTTCCATCTTTTTTATGGAAGAAAACGATTTGACTTTGAATGTCTTTAATTTCTTCTTTGTTTTGAGTTTTATTTAATTTCAACCTAAATCTATCTATAGTAAAATCACTATGTGTTTCGATTATGAAATTTTTCTTCTCTTTTGTTGCTGATTTTAAAATAAAATCGCCAAATGCAGCTTGTCCTCTAGGATGTAGATGGATTTCGGGTTGTTGAATGGCAAACCAAGTCCCATCTTGTCTAGCAATAATTTCTATTATAATAGGTAAGACTTGAGATACTCCATATCCTACATTTGTAATTTTTAATTTGTTACTATTTAATACTATTTCTAGTTCAAATGGAGATGTTTGTTCTTTTCCTAAAGGGATTATATTTATTTTTTCAAATAAGCCACTATCTGCTCCAAATCTTTGGATGATATTATTATAGTGGTTTTTTTCATTAGAATTTTCTAGTAATTTCTTTAAAAGATATGGAGCGTGAGCACCGTCTGGGTTAAAATTTAGCTTATGTAAATCATATGTTCTTTTTGGCTCAGTTCTTATTGGGGCTAACCATGCAACATCTTTTAAAAAGTTTGGTAGTTCTAAGGAATATTTTGTTTTTCTTTTTACTCTAGTAATTTCTGCGACTATTGATTGGATATATAAAATTAGAGCACCTTTAAACAAGAATGATTCGTCCTCTTCACTTTTTAAAAATTTCTTCTTTGATAATGTATTTTTTTCAACCCAAATTTTAAAATATTTAACTTTATTTAATTCAGTTATATTTGAAATATTAACTTCTTGATATCTATATTTTATATATTCATCTTCAACTATTGCCTGTATATTATAATCATTAATTATTAAAGATATTTCTTTTAGAAAAGGGATGCCTTCTTTTTCAATAAATTTTAATTTAACTGCACTAATATTAGATTTTTTATCAGATTCATTTCCCAAAATGGCAATTTCAAAATATTTTTTGTTAGAGGAGATATTGGCAATTTCTTTATAATACCCTAAATCAGCTTCATCAGATGAAAATAATTGATTAAACCAAAACCTTTGATCCGAAAGAACTTTAATCAACTTTAATACTGATGTTTTCCCTGAGCTATTCTCTCCAACAAAAAAGTTTACATTATTTAATGGTAAAAAGGTTTTATTAAAGCCCTTAAAATTATCAAAGTATATTACAGGCATATTGTATTTTTTTTGAATTGTACATAATTAAAAGTTTTTATGATTTTCTAAATTAATGAAAAGTAAAACAATAGAAGAAGATTCTGATATGGTTGTAATTTTTAAAAAAAATATTGTTTTGCTAAATTATAATATTAGTATAATATCTCCTTACGGGAAACCATAATACAAAAGTCCGCCCCATAAAGTAGAACGGTTAGTATATTAATTGTCTTAGCTTACGCTGTTACATCATTCCTGGCATTCCATCACCCATTGGCATAGCTGGTTCGTCTTTTTTCACTTCAGTGATTACACATTCAGTGGTAAGAAGCATTCCAGATACAGAAGCTACATTTTTAAGGGCGGCTCTTGTTACTTTAGTTGGAACAGTGATTGCTGCTTCAAGCATGTGAATATACTTGTTTGTACCATTAGACAGGAGATGGTTGTTGACAAAGTTCAATAAGTAATTTTATAGATGTTTCTATTTCTTCCTCTGAATAACTATGAATTTGATCAGGATGATCAATACAATTTCTAATATATGTTGAAAGACTATTATAAGTTGTAGTTCCTCTGGAATGATTATATGTATATACTTTTTGATGTTCAGCTGTATTATAAAATTGAGTTTGATTTATAATATATTCATCAGTATCTTTTACTTTAAGTAACCGAAATTTTTCTTGTAGATACCCATAGAGTTCAATATGGTAGTCTGTGGAAATTATATTGAAAGCGAGATAATTTGTTTCCGCATTGGTGATAGAGGGTAAGACAGAAGGTGCGTTTATTTTTTTTGATTCTATTGTACCTTGCTTGTCTTCTAATATTATTACAATGTGATTTTCTTTTTTAGTTAGGGCACTGTTTAAAACATGTTCAGAGTGTGTAGAAAAGAACATCTGTGAACTCAAAATGCCATTTATTGTAAATAAATTTTCGTAATATTTTAAAATATTCTTTTGCCATTTCGGATGCATACTTAGTTCCGGCTCATCAATAAATATTATTGCCTTATCTAAATTTTTTATATTTCGTAATAAATAAGAACCTCTAAATACAATTTGTTTTTCCCCAGTACTTAAATTATCAATTGGTATTAAATGCTCATTCTTTTTGAAAAATATTGTTTTTTCACCTTTAAAATCTTCAACTTTTTCATAGGTCATTTTTGGAAAAAAACTATTAAACGCATTAGAAAATCTAAAAGACTTTGAATTTGGATAGAAATCTCTCCAATAATCTAATGGAGGATTATCTCCCTGATTTTTGTTTAATATAGTATAGTCTCCATTGTCTTGGTTATCAATGTCTACTAAAAGTTGCTTTATAGCTGTGAAATTTTCTTCTTGATCATTATCAAATTTTTCTAGATCAAGTTGCTTAACTGTTGTTGATGTAATTTTTTCTGTTCTAAAATCTGCTCTAGCTTTTGAGAACACTGCCCCATTATAACTTATAGTAAGGGGATTTTCATCAGATTCTTTAACACCAATACCTGGATAGATCGTAGAACTGTTTTCACCATCAATAATATTATAATAAATGAACTTTGGGTGTTGCTGGACTGTGGGTTGAATCGCTTTTAATATTTTACCATTTGTTTCATATTCAATAAATTCAAAAAACTCAAATGAACCAAAATTTATAAATGTTGAAATTGATTCAATAATAGATGTTTTGCCAACTCCATTTTCTCCTGCGAGAATAATGCCGTCAAAAGGTGTGTTATCTTCTCTTAAGAAGTCC
This sequence comes from Chryseobacterium culicis, assembly GCF_900108365.1. Taxonomy (GTDB): domain Bacteria; phylum Bacteroidota; class Bacteroidia; order Flavobacteriales; family Weeksellaceae; genus Chryseobacterium; species Chryseobacterium culicis. The sequence goes on from NZ_FNWQ01000001.1 coordinate 305,913, forward strand.
AATTCAAGGTTTCCTAATATTGGATGATCTTTCCATTTTACTTTACGAATTTTCATTATTGTGATATTAATAGTTTTATTTTGAAATTATTATTTATTTTCCTGTGTGTTTAAACAAGTACCAAGATAATATATATAGACAATATTTCTCTACGGGAAACCATAATATCAAAAAGCCACCTTACAAAGTAGAACGGTTAGTATATTAAATTGTCTTAGCTACAAGCTACTACATCATTTTTGGCATTCCACGACTTATTAACATAGCTGGTTCAGCGCTCTTTACTTCAGTGATCACATATTCAGTGGTAAGAAGCATTCCAGATACAGAAGCTGCATTTTCAAGAATAATTCTTGTTGCTTTAGTGGAAAAAATTTTGATAAAAGAAATTTTAATCCCGTTCCATTATCCGATACCAATTTTTTTCTAATTTCCAATTATAGTCGGGTTTTGCTTTTATTTGTTCTTCATATTGTTTTTGTGTCTCATTATCGTTTGTAAATATAAAATAAGTTTGTGGTGATTCGAAAAAGCCCCGAGAAATCCAAAATTTGATAGTTTTTGTACCTTCTGCTTTATTTTGACAAATCCAGATGTCGTTTCCACCATTTGAAATAATTGGGAAGTCAAATGAAAGTTTGCAAATGCCATTATTCATTGGTGTATTGGGTTTCAATTTTTCTGACATAACATCTTTCACTATTTGATTTCGCTTATTGTAAGAAATGTACCAGTCAATTTTTTCAATAATTAAGTTCGGGATTTTGTTGAAATTGTAAAACGTTAGAACAAATAAAATTAATGTTACTGAAAGATTTATTATTCTGTTTACCTTTATATTTTTCTTTTCTTTGATTAATTTTATTACTTGTCTTACTGTTAAAATTAGCAAGATTATACACACTAAAAGCCAAGAAAATGGTTGGATAAAATAGGGAAGATAAAAGTAGTCTGCAAAAGTAAAAATTAACCAGATTATTACCATAATTGCTGTTTTTCTTGTCATTCAGTTCTTATTAAATTTACATTACTTTATTGGATTGTTCTACCCTCCAAATTTGTGAATTGTTCCAAACCTGCAATTATAAATAAATTTTCAAGTAAAAGCTTATTGAATCTATTATAAAAACAAAAAACCGACCCGCAAAAGCAGAGCGGTTAGTATATTAATCTGTATCGTTCGATGACCATTATTCAATTTCAATATTGTTGTATGCTATCCAGCGTTTTAAATTTCCAACCATTCTTTTTAAATGATCTTCATTGAGGAAAATATTCGTCCAATAGTCAAATCTGTCGCATTGTACACTGATGTAGTAGATCATAATGGCTAAACAGGCGAAGGGTAAAAACTGCTTTTCTTCGTTGCTGATCTGAGTAACTGTTTCGTAACCCTTCAAAAAGCTTTCTGCTTTTTCTTGATATTCTTCTTCGTTTAAATGAGTGGCAAGTAACTGGAACATAAAATAAGAAATGTCAAAACATAGATACCCGTTACCACAGAAATCAAAGTCAAAAAATGTTATTCCCTTTTCATCATCAATGTGTAAGTTATCAAACCAAACGTCCAGATGAACACTCCCATGTCTCAGTTTCAATAGGTCGGTATTTTGGATTTTCAGCGTTAAAAAAGCAGAGAGTTTTTCTAAAAATTCAATTTCGCTGATGTTTTTATGAAAGAATTCTTTTATCCTGGCAACAGGTTTTATAAGCAGGTTATCAGTATTGTAAGACATCCTTTCCAGTTGAAAACCTTCAGTGGATTGATGTACTTTGGCCAATGCCTGCCCAATCATAAAACTGGTTTGAGATGAGAATTTTGCGGTCTTTGTTCCTTTGGCATATGAAAACAAAACTCCAAATCTTTTTCCTTCCGGTGCTTCGATTTCCTGAATGTACTCGTTTGATTTGTCTTTTATTGGATAAGCAACTTGCCGGTTATTTTTTTTTAAATGAAGTAAAAGTTTTAGCTCTTCATTAATTTGTGATTTTGTCCGCCAATCACAAGTATAAACTCTAAAAACATATTTGTCTTCATTGTCGTGAACAATGTATAAATGGTTCATGGCAAGCCGAAATATGCTGCATTCGGTTCTGTTACTTAGTCCATATTGTTGTTGGATAAGTTTTCCGAGTGCGTTTGGGGAAAGCGTGCTATTTATTGTGGGAAATTTCTCTGGCATCAATTCTTCTTTATCTATGGTTGTTGTTAGTTTTATATGGATATTACGCCTACACTTGTTTTTTATAATCCAGCGCCTCCTACAATTTCCAGTTCTTGTCCTTTCGTTGGCTGTCCTTCTAATATTGGCATTGCTTTCATGATGAGCTCCCTTACCCCTTCAATTTTTAAAGAATTGTCATGATCGTCTTTACTCTCCCAAATTTCTGTAACATAAACAGAATTTGCATCATCCTTGTCATTACTAACTGCATACAGTTTACAACCTGTAGCCGTTGATACAAGTTGAGATGCTTGCAGTAAAATCTCAGCAAGCTCCTCTTTATGTCCTGATTTTGCTGTTAGCTTTCCATGAAGTAAATATTTGTTTTCCATATTTTCTGTAATTGTCTTTACAAATATATCCATTTATGTAGCAATTTTGAATGGATTGCTTTTTAACAGTAAACAAAAAACCGTCCTACAAAGTAGAACGATTAGTATATTAATTTGTCTTAGCGACACGCTATTACATCATTCCTGACATTCCACCACCCATTGGCATAGCTGGTTCAGCGCTCTTCACTTCAGTGATAACACATTCAGTTGTTAAAAGCATTCCAGATACAGAAGCTGCGTTTTCAAGGGCAACTCTTGTTACTTTAGTTGGGTCAATGATTTCTGCTTAAGGCATTTAAATATATTCGTCAGTTCTTGTAGTATATATGAGTTTGAGTACATTGCACATTGAGATTGATCAGTCAAGAATTTTTTTCATAATTTCAATTGCTTCTGCACGTGGCTCTTCAAAATTCTCAAATCTTTTTCTAAAAAAATAGAATAATGCATTATTGTACATTGGAAAACTAATAAAAATATATTGAGTGGGTAAATGGAAAAATTCAAAATGAGGCTCTTTAGTACTGAAAATTACTAAAGAATTCAATCTTGATGATTTATCTTTAATACTGATGTTACGTTGGGTAAACTTAATATTACTCAATGCTTTAAAAGGTTTCATTTCCCAAAAGTGATTCATCCAAGAAACCGGAAGTGTTCCAAACTCAGAGAAAGGTTCATTGGCATATTTTATATATTTTAATCTAGTAGAAAATACTTGGAGTTTATACTCCAAAATCTCAAGCCATCGGATAATATTTGCTAAATCATTATCGTCATAATATTCATTTTTTTCAAGATTTTCTAAAATATGTATTATTTTTTTTTCGATCTCTGCTAAAATTGAATTGTTGCAATTTTCACATGCTGGAACAACACTTTTTATATAAGGAATTGATTGCTGATTTACTTCTATTTCGAATCCAATATTTGTTTTATTTTGAAACAACCATTTTGGGAGAACATGTTCTTTTGTTAATTTTTTCTGTACTTTACAAAATACACAAATCTCTGAACCTACATTTAATGTTGCTGGGTGAAACCTATAAAAAACATCTTCAGCAATTTCAGGTCCATGTTTCCTGAAATTTACTCTGAGAGGAATGAATAGAGAGTTTATTTTTTTTGACATTTTATAATTAGGGCAATATCATAGTAGATTTAGCTAATTTAAAATATTATCATAAAGTTCTACTACGGGAAACCATAAAACAAAAAACCGCTCCACAAAAGTAGAACGGTTAGTATATTAATCTGCCGCGGTCGCTGACCGTTACATCATTCCTGGCATTCCGCCACCCATTGGCATAGCCGGTTCGTCTTTTTTCACTTCAGTGATCACACATTCAGTGGTAAGAAGCATTCCAGATACAGAAGCTGCATTTTCAAGAGCAACTCTTGTTACTTTAGTTGGGTCAATGATACCTGCTTCAAGCATTTGAACGTACTCGTCAGTTTTCGCGTTGTATCCGAAGTCTCCAGATCCTTCTGCTACTTTCGCAACAATTACAGAACCTTCACCCCCTGCGTTGGCAACGATTTGTCTTAATGGCTCCTCGATCGCTCTTTTCACGATTTTAATCCCTGTATTTTCGTCAGCGTTAGCACCAGAAAGTTCGTTTAGTGAAGAGATTGCTCTTACTAAAGCAACACCACCACCAGCAACGATACCTTCTTCTACAGCAGCTCTTGTAGCGTGTAGCGCATCATCTACTCTGTCTTTTTTCTCTTTCATTTCTACTTCAGAAGCAGCACCTACGTAAAGTACGGCAACACCACCAGCTAACTTAGCTAATCTTTCCTGAAGTTTCTCTCTGTCGTAGTCAGAGGTTGTAGTTTCCATCTGAGCTTTGATCTGAGCTACTCTTCCTTTGATTTTCGCTTCATCACCACCACCGTTTACAACCGTTGTATTGTCTTTGTCGATGGTTACTTTCTCAGCAGTTCCAAGCATATCTAAAGAGATGTTTTCCATTGTGAAACCTTGCTCTTCAGAAATTACCTGTCCACCTGTAAGGATCGCGATATCTTCTAACATTGCTTTTCTTCTGTCTCCGAATCCCGGAGCTTTTACAGCAGCAATTTTAAGAGAACCTCTTAGTTTGTTTACCACCAAAGTAGCTAAAGCTTCACCTTCAACTTCTTCAGAGATAATTAATAGAGACTTACCACCTTGTGCAATTGGCTCAAGAACCGGTAACAATTCTTTCATTGAAGAGATTTTCTTCTCTACTAAAAGGATATATGGGTTTTCTAGTTCAGCTAACATTTTCTCAGGGTTAGTCACAAAGTAAGGTGACTGGTAACCTCTGTCGAACTGCATACCTTCTACAACATCTACCGTTGTATCAATACCTTTAGCTTCTTCTACAGTAATTACACCTTCTTTTCCAACTTTTCCGAAAGCTTCAGCGATTAACGCACCGATTGTTTCGTCATTGTTAGCAGATACAGAAGCTACTTGCTTCACTTTATCTGTAGAATCTCCCACAGCCTGAGACTGTGCTTTTAGGTTTTCAACCACTGCACTTACAGCTTTGTCGATCCCTCTTTTAAGATCCATTGGGTTAGCACCTGCAGCTACGTTCTTAAGACCTTCTCTTACGATAGCCTGTGCCAATACAGTAGCGGTAGTAGTACCGTCTCCTGCGATATCATTAGTTTTGGAAGCAACTTCTTTTACCATTTGAGCTCCCATATTTTCTACTCTGTCTTCAAGTTCGATTTCTTTTGCAACAGACACACCATCCTTAGTTACGTGTGGAGCACCGAAAGATTTTTCGATTACTACGTTTCTTCCTTTAGGTCCTAAAGTTACTTTTACTGCATTAGCCAATGCATCTACCCCTCTCTTTAGAGCGTCTCTTGATTCAATATCGAATTTTATTTCTTTTGCCATAATTTTAAGCTTTAGGCTATAGGCTTTAAGCAATAAGCTTTTACCTTTAGCAATTAATTATTGTTTAATAATTTTTTTCTGAGTTGTATAAGTTTTTGTCTGGTTAAATTCAGTGTTGCATTAAGATCTGCTATTTTATCTTTAGAAGTGAAACCTAAATCACAAGAAAGTAAAAGAAGGTATTCCGTTTCGTTTGTAGAACCTATACTTATATCTAAAAATCTTGCGAATTCTTTGTCTGTGAATCTTCCACAACCTTCTGCGATATTGGTAGGAATAGAAACTGCTGCTCTTCTTATTTGAGAAGCAAGACCAAAAAGCTCTGATTTAGGAAAATTTTCAGAAATAGTATAAATTTCTTTTACCAATTCATGAGCAATTTTCCAGGTATCATATTTTTTGTAGTCTCTCATTGCCTACTGCTTATAGCTTAATGCTTACTGCATTTTACCCAATAATTCCTAATAAATCAGCTTCTCTTACGATTAAGTAATCTTTACCTTCCAATTTTAATTCAGCACCTGAATATTTACCGTAAAGAACTTTGTCACCTACCTGAACCGTTGTAGGTTCGTCTTTTTTACCAGGACCTACTGCTACTACAGTACCTTCTTGCGGCTTTTCCTTTGCAGTATCCGGGATAATAATACCTGAAGCTGTTTTAGTTTCTGCTGCTATTGGCTCTACCAGAACTCTGTCTGCCAATGGTTTAAAGTTTACTGACATAATATATTTAATTTTTTAATTATTTCTGTCTTCTAATTCTCTAAATGTATGCCATGAGACGTTGATGGCTGAAATGGCAGACTTTTAATTCCGAATGTGAAAATTTGGCAGAAAAATTAGTTTTTGCGGGCCGGAAATCCGAAAAGATAACTTGTGGCTACCGGCACTATAAATAAGAGAACAGTAATGGCAGAAACCAGAATTTCCATGGTATGGCTGGCTAAGAACTGAGCAAATGCCGTAGCAGGGTAGAAGTGCTCATATAACGAAAGACTTAGTTTAATACCTAAAATAGCAATGACAATAAAAGCGGCAGTCTCCAGGAAAGGGAATATCTGCATTAAACGAACAAACCACTGTGCAATAAAACGCATTGCTAAAATCCCTATAAATACCCCAATGGTAATCAGAAGTAAGTTATCTGAAAAAGCTACTGCGGCAAAAACATTGTCTATGGAGAACGCAAGATCCATTACTTCTACAATAGCAACTGTTGCCCAGAAATGGCCCAAAAGCCCGATTGAATTTTTATACAGCCAGCTGGATTCTTTGTCAGGATTTTCGTCCTGATTTTCCTCATCATTTGTGTTTTTTATTTTTTTGATAAACCAGTCGGCAGAAATATAGATCAGGTACAGTCCTCCCAGTGGTTTCAGCCACCATACAGAGATCAATACCGATGCAAAAATAAGAGCCAGTCCGCGGAATACATATGCTCCGAGAATTCCGTATTTCAGGGCTTTTTTTCTTTGATGTTCGGGCAGATCCATAACGATGGTTGCCAGTACAGCTGCATTGTCTACAGAGAGAAGGCTTTCGATAAGGATAAGATTGCCGATAATAGCAAGCGATTTTGCAGGATTTTCTAATAGATCATTCAGGAGATGTGTGAAATCAGGAAATATCATTTTTTAAGGAGATAGAATTTTGGTTAAGTTTTGAAATAATGGCAGCAGAAACTGAAATGCCGATGAAGTTGGTAACAGATCTGGCTTCGTTCATAAAACGGTCTATGCTGTATAACAGGGCAAGATCTGTGGTAGGAATTTTTCCGAAGCGGCTTAAGGTAAACATCAAAGCAAGGAAGCCCGAACCGGGTACTCCCGAAGCCGTTTTTGAGGCAATTGAAATGGTGATAAAAAGCCAGAAATAATCTTGCAGCGTCAGATGAATATTATAAAACTGGATCAGGAAAATACATGAGATTGAAAGATAAATACACGCTCCTGCCAGATTAAAATTGTACCCGAGCGGAATAATAAGACGGAGAATTTTCCGGTCGTACCCTTGTGATTCCATCTTGTCGAAGATCATTGGGAAAGCGGTCTTTGAAGAAGATGTTGCTACAACAAGGATAATTTCTTCTTTGATGCTGATCAGAAAATCCCAGAGGTTAATTTTAAAGTAAGCCGTTATAACGCCTAAGACTCCGAAGATAAAGAACACACTGGTAAGATACACCGTGGCAACAATTTTACTTAATGGCAGTAAGGTATTAATACCATATACTGAAATTCCATAAGCAATGTTAGAAAAGATAACTATCGGAAGAAATAAATAAACATATTTGATAAGCTTGAAAAACAGGTTTCTTCCTATATCTATAGTTTTAAGAATATTATTTTTCTTCTTTGAAAGACCAATGGCAACGCCTGCAGATAGGGATATGATAAGGAAAAGAACATAGTTGCTGATATGTAAAGGATTTGAAGTTTGTGTTAAAAATCTCTCCGGAAGCGCTTTGTGGGAAGAAATAATAATGCCTGTATTAGCGCCCGGTTTCAAAAGAAGACCGGATCCGATTCCCAATACAATACTAACAGAGGTGATGATTACAAAATACAAAATCATCTGGGTTACAATTTTAAAAGCGTTTTTTGTGCTGAAAATATAGCTTACTCCATACGTTACGGCAATGAAAATAACAGGAATGATTAAAACTTCAAGAAGCATGAAAAAATAACTGCTCACTGTTTCCAGGTGCTTGCTTACTTCAGGGAAATAATAGCCGGTTAATGCTCCGCAGATAATCGCTGTGAAGACATAAAGCGTGAGATTTCTCAGATAAGAGTCTGTAAATGTTTTTTGCTTAGCCGTTTTCATCATTTACTTTTTTAGAGGTAAGATTACAAGATCCAAAGATATAATCTTAAATAATACCAAGAGCCAATGCGCTCAGCAACATTACGATTGATGATCCGATAGCCCATTTCAGGGTAAATTTAAGATGGTCAGAAAATTCAACACCCGCTAATGAGACCAACAGATATGTGGAAGGTACCAAAGGACTTAAGAGGTGAGAAGCCTGCCCCACAAGACTGGCGCGTCCCAAAATATCCGGAGGAATGTTCAGCTGGCTGCCTGTGGCTGTAATAACCGGCAGTATTCCGAAATAATAAGCATCGTTAGTAAGGAAAAAGGTAAGCGGCACACTGAATACAGCAGTAATAACGTTCAGGTAGCTTCCCCAGGTTTTAGGAACAATACTGATAATGCTGTTTCCCATAGAGCTCATAATTCCAGTACCGTTCAGAATTCCTGTGAAAATACCTGCCCCGAAAATCATTCCCGCTACAGATAGCGCATTTCCTGCATGTTTTGAGATGATTTTCTGCTGGTCCTTCAGTTTCGGATAATTGATTACAGAAGCAATACAGAAAGCAATCATAAAAGCAACTCCCAAAGGAATAATATCCAGAATCATCACGCAAAGGAGAACAATGGTCAGGATTAAATTGATAATGATAAGTTTAGGACGTCTTAACGCAGGGTCATTCTCACCGGCAATATCCTGTCCGCTGTATTTAGTATATTTCCCATGCCTGCTGATTCTTTTTTTCTCCCGTACTCCCAGGATATAGGCAACAAAAAATACCCATACCAACCCGATCACCATGACAGGAATCATAGGAACGAATATTTCAGTATGTCCCAGTTTAAGAGAACTCATTACTCTGGCAGTAGGACCGCCCCAGGGTAAAATATTCATAATACCGCCTGCAAGCATGATAATGCAGGTGAGAACCAGAGGATTCATTCCCTGTTTTTTATAAAGCGGAAGTAATGCTGCCACTACAATAATATAAGTGGAAGAGCCATCGCCGTCCAGAGAAACCAATGTGGTGAGAAGGGCAGTTCCGATGGTTGTTTTTACAGGATTATCTCCCACAGCTTTTAATATAGCATTCACGAGCGGCTCAAAAAGCCCGGTGTCAATCATCAGGCTGAAGTACAGGATGGCAAAAATCAGCATAACCCCTGTAAGTGCTATTTCTTTTACGCCCTCTTTCATCATTTTCCCAAGATCGGGCCCGAATCCTGCCACTACAGCAATCAATACAGGTACAAGGACTAAAGCGGTAAGCGGAGTCATCTTTTTGTTCATGATGAGAATCATGAAGATGAAAATCATTAAAAAACCAAGAAATGTAAGCATAGTTTTATGTAAATAGTATTGAGGTTATTATTGTTTCTTTTTTCTCCAGTCAAAACTGTTTCTGAAACCTATAAATCCATAATTGCTTGTTTTTTTGGTTTCCAGCTGATTGATAAAGGCAAGTTCCAGTGCAGAACTTTTGCCTAATTTTATTCCGAGGCCTGCCGTAATACGATTGCTGTCGAAAGGTTCCAGCTTATCCACATTCATTCGTATTTCATTTTTAAGAATACCATAGAGTTTTTCTTTTTCTCCTTTTTTATTGAAAGGAATTCTCACAGAAATAAGATATCGGATCCTTACCTCGAATTCGTCAGGATTGCTGATGAAACGTTCTTCCACTCTAAGCCGGTTAGAGATGGAGGTTCTGCCAATGTAATAATCAGCAGTTACCTGTTGGAAAGGTCTTTTTTCATATCTTATCTTTTTAGAATCGTCGGCGTTATAAGATTCGAGGATCAAAAACATAGCCCCCGCGGCAGGTCTTATATTTTCTGCCACTTCATAGTCTACATACGCGTTTACCAGGAAAAGCCTTGTGTCGTAAGCCAGGTCAAAGGACCGGTATTGGGTAAGCGCGGTTAAAGTACTTTTATCGGTGATCTTCGCAGACATCAGGTATTGAAACCACATATTGTAATTGTCTTTACTCTGACTGCGCAAATGGCTGCCTAGCAGGCAAAATGATAAAATAAGCGTTAATTGTATATTAAGTTTCATGTAATATTTGATTAATATTGCGGTTTCTCAAATATATTTATTCGAAGGAGCGGGCTTAGATTTTTTCAATCAATGACAGTTTTTCTCAACGAACTGCATTTTGAGACAAAAAGATATTATATTTGATGCGTTTCAAAATACGGTACGAACTATGTTTTTAATCATTAATTTTATCATTATATTATTGATTATCAGGATTTTATTTAGCGGTAAAATTCTGGAAAGTCTTATGAGGTACCGTTGGAAGTTTTTGTTGAGGTTTCAGCATATATTTTTCCTTTTTATCTTCATTTTGATGACTTATTTCACCGAAAACTACTTCCTGGATTCTGCTCAGCTGGTGGTAAGCATTATTTTGAATACAATTTTCAATATTGGAATTTATTATCTCGTCTACTATTATCTTGTTCCCAGATTCTATTTATCCAACAAGTATCCGGAGTTTATCCTCTATGCGCTAATCTGTTTTCTGGTGTCCAGTCTTTTCAGGATTCTGTGGGAGCCGGCAGTTTTTCAGATAGATTTCAGCGAAAAGGGGTACCACGTAGGTTTTCTCTATAATGTGTATATCTCGCAGGGGATCATAATTCTGGTGGGATCTTTTTTAGGAATTACCAAAGACAAATTTTTAATAGAGCAGGATGTGATCAGCCTTGGAGAAGAGAAAGACCAGCTTTATCTTGATCTGCTGAAATCTAAACTGAATCCGCACTTTCTGCTGAATACCCTTAATAACATCTATGCCAACAGTTTTACCCAGTCGGAAAAGACATCGGATTCTATTTTGCAGTTGAGCAAACTACTGAAATATATTATTTATGACAGCGGAAAAGAAAAAGTAACCGTTTCCCAGGAGTTTTCTTCCCTGAAAGCGCTTGCCGCTCTATACCAGCTTAAGTATAATAACCAGCTTGATATTGTAATGGATATTGAGGAGCAGGAAGCATTTGACATTGCTGAGATTCCGTCTGCTATATTGCTTACTTTATTCGAAAATGCCCTAAAGCATTCGGCAATAGGGGAAGAAGCTCATAGTTTTATAAAACTGTTCTGTAAAATTGAGCGCTCCGAACTGTATTTTGAAATTATAAACTCTGTCGGGAAAGATAGAATTCAGCCGGTTGAATCCAATTATCACGGGTTGGGTAATGAAGCAATTATTCATATATTAGAAAAATTTTATCTGGATCAGTATGAGTTTTATTCCGGCCCGAAAGAAAATGATCAATATAAAATTGCTTTAACAATTACTATCAATGGCTAAGCTTACTATTGTAAATGTAGATGATGAGTATCCTGCATTGCAGCTTGTAAAACAATATTGTGATCAGCTTGACGATGTTGAGCTGCTGGCTTCGTTTCAGAAACCGGAAGAAGCACTGGCTTTTTTGAAAGCCAATAAAGTAGATCTGGTTGTTTTCGATATCAATATGCCCGGGATTAATGGAGTAGAGTTGTTACAGCAGCTTCCGGATCCGCCCCTGTGTATTTTTCTTACTTTGGAAACAAAATATGCGGTGAAGGCCTTTGAACTGGATGTTGTGCATTATCTTATAAAGCCAGTAGATTTTGATACCTTTAAAAAAGCAGTCAATAAAGCAAGAGATTTTGTTCAGTTCAGAAGCTCGGCCAGCAGCCAGCATCAGGAAGATTATATCATGTTCAAATCCAACTATGTGATGAACAAGGTTTTTCTTAAGGATATTTTATGGATACAGGGATTTGGAGAATATATTGTGCTGATGACCCCATTGAAAAAATATATGATTTTGGAGAGAATGTCTAATTTTGAGGAGAAATTTCAGCATTTCGGGTTTATCAGAATCCATAAGTCCTATATTGTATTATCCGATCATATTAATTCTTATAATGCCGGCCAGGTTTTCCTTAAAAACGGAGAAGAGCTTCCGCTGGGGAGAACCTATAAAAAGAATCTAAAAGCTCACTTAAGCTAAAAAAAGAAAAGCCGGAAAAAGTCCGGCTTTTCAAAAATTGTTATCTGATGGTTACATACTAAGGGCAATATTGTCCCGGTCCGATCCACAGGATGCACTGTCCTTTGTAATTGTACTCACAGCAGAAACGTCCTGCTGCTCCGCCATTGATTGATTTCTGGGCGTCTCTGCTTAATAATTTAGCATTTTTCATAGTTATAATATTTTGATTGTACGTTCCTGAGCATTTAAAGTCAATCAGGATTTTGACATTTGGTGTAAAAGAAGTAAATCAAAGATACTGTTTTTCCTTATAATGTGATATATATTGTTGCGTTTTTTTTGAAATAAAATTTTGATTATCAACGGCTAATGATTTTAAGTTGGTCGTGTAATCAAAAAAGCCGGAAACGTCCGGCTTTTTCAAAATGGTTATCAGGTTAGCAGAACCCGAGACAGTTTTGACCCAGTCCAAGTCTGGCTGCAGATCCGACATTAATGGGCTTTTGAGTTTCTGTTATTTTTAAGCAGAATATTATATTTTATCGAAAGAAAGATAAAAGTGATTAAAGTCTTTATCAAAAAAATGAGCACTACTTATTATTGAAGAGAAAAAATTTAAGTTCTTTTTAATAATAAGTAGTGCTATTATGTTGTCAGTTACAGCTTAGGTATTTTTAGCTCTTTCCTGCGGCCTGCATCGGATTAACCTTACCGGTTGAGCCTCCTCGTACAGAACCTGCTTCCTGCTTTTGCTTAAAGAGCTGGAATTTTGAAGTTTCAGCACCGGATCCGGCGCTGCTCCAGAAGTTATTGGTCGTATCAATATCAGCTGTTTCTCTCATCGGATCCAGTTGTATAGATGTTACTTTTTTATTAAAATAGTATGTTTTGGAGACTTTTTGTTCATTCAGTCTCCAGATCTGTGCGGCAGATTTATCATACACTTTGGATCCGTCTTCAAAAGTAAACTCAAGGATAATCGGCATTACCAGTCCGCCTTTGTTCACAAAATCAATCTGATATCCGGTAATATTTTTAAATTTTTCTTTATCCTTGGCATCTAAAGGAAGACCCGCCTCTGTTTTGATGGTGTATTCCTTATTATGATCTACCTTTTCCTGACCTCTGTCATATCGGTAATAGAAATCCTGAGCGTCCTTATCACCGTCAACATAGAATTTGATATTTTTGTCTTCTCTGTTCCTGATTTTGGAAAGATCTTCAAAACTGTTTACCAAAGGCTTTTCCACCTGATATTTTACTTCAGCGGCAGCTTTTGGATCTGTCTCAAGATTAGGAACTGCTACCGTTACTTTATCAATCGCAATATCTACAGGGTCTGTACCATAGAACCATCCTCTCCAGAACCAGTCAAGGTCTTCACCGCTGGCATCTTCCATGGTGCGGAATAAATCTGCAGGTTCAGGATGTTTGAAAGCCCATCTTTTGGCATATGTTTTAAATGCTTTGTCGAAAAGCTCTCGTCCCATGATGGTTTCACGAAGAATATTCAGTCCTGTAGCCGGTTTTGAATAAGCATTCGGGCCGTACTGAACAATATTTTCAGAATTGCTCATGATAGGCTCCAGCTGGTCTTTCGGCAGTTTCATATAATCTACGATCGTCCACGCAGGACCTCTTTTCGATGGAAATTTATTATCCCATTTTTCTTCTGTAAGATATTCTGTAAACGTATTCAGCCCTTCATCCATCCAAGCCCACTGTCTTTCATCAGAATTGATGATCATGGGGAAGAAGTTGTGGCCCACTTCATGGATAATTACCCCGATCATTCCGTTTTTGGTACCTTCAGAATAGGTTCCGTCTTTCTCAGTTCTTCCGAAGTTGAAACAGATCATCGGGTATTCCATCCCGTTGGCAGCTTCTACAGACTGCGCTACAGGATAAGGATATGGAATGGTAAACTCCGAATAGGTTTTGATAGTATGCGCTACTGCTTTGGTAGAAAATTTTCTGTACAGTCCATAAGATTCTTTCGGATAGAAACTCATGGCCATTACCTTATTATTATTTTCAGGAATCGTTACACGCATTCCGTCCCATACAAACTTTCTGGAAGAAGTCCATGCAAAATCGCGAACATCTTTCGCCTCAAATACCCATGTTTTTCTTTGCTTTGAATGATTTTTTTCGGCTTTTTTGGCCTCATCCAAAGTTACAATTTCAATAGGTTCAGCCGCATTTTCAGCTTTTTTATATCTTGAAAGCTGATCAGATGTCAATACCTGATCATAGTTTTTACACTCACCGGTTCCTCCTACAATATGATCGGCAGGAACATTCATAGAAACTTTAAAATCTCCGAAAACCAGAGCAAATTCTCCTCTTCCGGTAAACTGATGGTTTTGCCATCCCTGGAAGTCGCTGTAAACGCACATTCTTGGATACCACTGTGCCATCGTATACAGATCATTGCCGTCTTCAGGGAAATTTTCGTAACCTCCCCGGCCTCCCATCTTGATTCGGTTGGAAATATTATAGTTCCAGTCTACCTTAAAAATGAATTTTTCCCCCTTTTTCAAAGCTTTAGGAAGGTCAATACGCATCATCGTCTTATTGACTGTGTACTTCAAGGGATTACCAGAAGCATCAGTTACTTTTTCAAGATTCACTCCATAGCCATTGTCTTTTACAGGAAGCTCAGAAACCTTAAGCTGCTGGTCTGTAGTGGAGGGACGGAGTACAGAAGAATTGTCATAACCTGCATTTCTGATGCTTGAGTGTTCATTTTCATCAAGCTGCAGCCAGATATAATCCAGTTCATCCGGAGAATTGTTGTAGTAAGTTACAGTTTCTGAACCTTTCAGATTTCTTTTGTCTTCATCCAGATAAGCAGAAATGTTGTAATCGGCTCTGTTTTGCCAGTATCCGTGTCCCGGAGCTCCTGAAGCCGTTCTGTAGATGTTGGGTGTGGGCAGAATGGTTCCCAGCTGCTCAAACTTGTTGCCATGATTGCTGCCCGGGTTATTCTGAATATTTTGTGCGGTGAAACCTGTATATGCAAATACAGAAAGTGAAAGTATAACAACTTTTAGTTTCATAACCGAAAATGATTTATTAATGATCAAAGATAGGAATAAGCAGTTGAAATAATAAAAATATTTAACTTTTAAAACGGAATTCTTTCCAAAGTCATTTTTAGCGAAAGCGCAAATACCCCGGAAGAAACAAACAGAATCCAGTCTTTTTTATTCACTTTAAAAAGATTGAGCAGGATAAAGAGAACAATTAAAATAGCAGTCACAATTACGATCTGACCCAGCTCAAGACCAATATTGAAGCCAAGCAGAGGCAGAGCAATACTCTGGCTTTTTGCAATCATTACCCTGGCGGTATTGGCAAAACCCATTCCGTGCACAAGCCCGAAGATCAATGCAAGGTAATAATTAGCCCGCATTAAAGTCTGCTTCTGATTTTTCATCAGGATATTATCCAGTGATGTCACAACAATAGTCAGAGGAATTAGAAATTCAACCCAATCAGAAGGAACCCGAAAAACATCCAGAACGCTTAAAGCTAATGTAATAGAGTGCCCGATCGTAAATGCAGTGACAAGAATCAGAATTTTTTTCCAGTCACTGTAAGAATACACGGCAATTAACGCAAGAACAAAAAGCTGATGGTCTAAGGCATCCAAAGAAATGATATGTTCCCATCCTAGATGTAAATAAAAAAGAAAATCCTGCATTTTGGTTAAAAAATTTTATATTTTAAAGGTTTTGTTAAAATGATGTTAATTTTATTATTTAATTTAATTTTTAAGCATAATAATTATTAATGATTTGCTTTATTTTGATTCTAAATAAAAATTGTATAATTGTATTGCTTAAAAATGAATTATGGATATTAAAAAATTATTCTCTACAAAAGTACACATTTCGCCCGGAGGAACGAAAGTTCTGCGAAATGCAGCCGCAGCATTTCTGGGATTATATTCCTATGCTTTTTACGGACAGGTTCAAAAATTAGATTCCCGGTTTGATATTTTATTGAAAAATAAAGAAAGTATCACTAACGGAAGATCTGTAAAAGAACTGGAACGTCCTGATATGAAGCTTGACCAGCATTTGGTAGTGACCTCAAAAGGGGCACAAACCATGTACTCATGTATTATCTACACTAAAGAACCTGAAAAACTGAAAGCCGATGGTTTTCTTGTACAAAGCCAGCTTCCGACCTTTTCTACAGCCTTAGTTACTATTGAAGATATTGAAAGACTTACGAAGCTGCCTTATGTAACTTCTGTAATGTCACCGGAATTTGATGAGCTTCATAATGATGTGAGCAGAGCGCAGTCCGGGGCCAGTCTTTTGCAGGACGGAGTCTTTAATAACACAGCCTATAACGGTACAGGTGTACTAGTAGGGATTTACGACAGTGGAATAGACTGGAAGCATCCCGATTTCAGAAAAGCTGATGACCAGACTAAAAGCAGAATTGTTTCCATCTGGGATCAGACATTAACCGCACAGGCAGGAGAAACAGCACCGACAGGATTTTCAACAGGTGTGGAATATACCAGAGCACAGATTGAAGATGAACTGGACGGAACTCCGGCAGGTTTCGTTCGTGAAAATGATATCAACGGCCATGGAACCCATGTTTCCGGTACTGCCGCAGGAAATGGCGCTGCTTTTGCCGACAAAAGGCATAAAGGATTTTCTTCTGATGCAGACATTGTCTTTGTAAAAGGAGGTAACGGATCTTTTCCTACCACCAATACCATTAATGCTTTAACTTATTTCAAAAATGTAGCGACTGCACTCAACAAACCTATCGTTGTCAATATGAGTATTGGCGGGCAGGGAACTGCGCATGACGGAACTTCCAGTCATGAAGTGGCGGTTAACAGTTTTACCACCTCCGGAGCAGGAAGAGTAGTAGTGATCTCAGCAGGAAATGATTATGGGGCTAATCTTCACAGAAAAGTGGATATTGCAGCCAATGCCTCTCAGACCTATAATTTTACTGTAGCCAGCAATACTTCTGCAGCAAATGTATTTTCATTCATTATGTATGCCAATGACAATACTCCGGTTACCGCAAAGTTAACAACTCCTGACGGGCAGCAGTATACTCAAAATATAAGCACCAATACTGCTCATAGCATATTGGGTGGCGGTATTACGGCTACCATGTATAATTACTGGGGAAATGATAATAACAAAAGATATGTTCAGCTGGTTGTTGCCAGAAATTCAGGTACTACCAATGTTCAGGGAAATTATACGTTGGAGATTACCAATAACGGAACACAGCAGATTACAACTCACGGATGGCTGTACAGCCAGGGCGTAGCAACCACATTGCAAAACGGAGATAATGAATATATCGTAGGATCTCCGGGAAATGCTTCTAATGCAATTACAGTGGCTTCATACATGGGAAGAGCTAGCTGGTATAGCGGAACAAGCGGCTATTTTACGCTTACTCCACAGGAATCTATCTCTTCATTCAGCGCACAGGGACCTAGGGTAGATGGTGTTCAGAAGCCTGAGATTGCCGGTTCAGGACAAAATGTTATTTCATCCAGATCCTCTGATTCTTCTCCCGGTACTACGGATATTATTGCCGGAACCAATTATTATGTGAAAAATCAGGGAACAAGTATGTCCTCACCTGGAGTAGCCGGCGCGGTAGGGTTACTGCTTCAGGCCAATCCTTCATTAACGGCTGCACAGGTGAAAGCCCGTCTTACGGCCAATGCAAGAATGGACGGTGCAACAGGTACGGTTCCGAACATGAGATGGGGATATGGAAAACTGGATATCTATAAGGCCGTTACTGATGAATTGGGCTGTGTGAAATCCAATTTTGAGACGATAGGCTATGATGAGCCTTATATAATTGCGAATACGGAATCTAATTATTATTTTGATAATATAGCCCTGGCAGTAAGATATACCCCTACATTAACCGGAAAGCTGGGAGGTTTTTCTTTCTTAACGGGTACTACACTTTCTTCGGATATCCCGGTAGATATTCAGATCAGAAAAGTGAATGCCAATGGTAACCCGGGAGATATTATTGCTACCAAAACCATTACATCATGGCTTAATAATACACAAAGATTTACCTGGAATTATGTAAATCTTTCCGATTTGAATGTACAAATGGTAACCGGAAAAGAATTTTATATCGTAGTTAACGGATTAGGCGGAAGAATTGCCATGAAAGCCGAGAGTGCTGTGGTGAACAACAGGTCTAAAACCTCTGCAGATGGAACCACCTGGACATCCAGAACATTTGACCTTAAAATGAGAGCGACCGTGTTTGAAAATGTAGCTGAAGTAAAGAATTTAGCGACATCCAATCAAACGAAAGCCGGCACCGTAACCAGTGGAAACAATTATTTCACCAATGCCTGCCAGCTGATTGCAAGAGTTGAAAAAGAAACTGCAAGTACGGTTACGGGAAATGTGACCTCAAAAGTATGGGTGGATAATGCGCAGCCAAACTACGTGGCAAGAAGATACGAAATCAATTCTGATACTAATACTGCTGCCGCTACAGGTAAAGTAACTTTGTATTTCAAACAGGCTGATTTCGATGCTTATAATCTTACAAATGGTATAAAACTACCCACCTCACCTACGGATGTAGCCAATAAGGCAAACCTTCTTATTGAAAAATATGCAGGCACAAGTACTACTGGAACTGTAGCTTCCTTTGGAGGAACAGCCACAGTAATTACTCCTGATATTGCAGACATCATCTGGAATGATACATACCAATACTGGGAAGTAAGCTTCCAGACAACAGGTTTTGGCGGATATTTTGTTAAAACAGGAACCACCCTGGGAACAGCAGATGTTAAAATCAATTCAGAGGTTAGCATTACGCCTAATCCTGCGAAAGATTTTGTAAATGTAGCACTGGGAAGACATTCTAAAGCAGCTGTAACAATTTATGATGTTTCAGGAAAATTGGTGAAAACTGTAAATTTAGATGCTAATTCTGGCAGAATTAATGTTTCAGAACTGGTAAAAGGAACGTATCTGTTCACCATTGTACTGGAGGATCATACAAAAATTACGAAAAAAGTAATTAAAGAGTAAGACTTCATCATCAAATTCAAATAGTAAAGCAGCAGTTTCTATAACTGCTGCTTTTTTTATCTTTGCTGTAAAATAAGATACATGTCTCGTAAGTTTTTTTGGAGTTTTTTATTAGTGCTAATGATGGTTTTTCAGAGTTTTACGAAAGGTGAGGCCTTTCACCCTTACCATGTAGGTTCCGTAGAAATTAATTATAATGCGAAATCCAGAACATTTGAAGTAACAGGGAGATTCTTTCTTGATGACATGGAAAACAGTTTAGGAAAAAAATACGGAGGAGCGTTTCATTTTAATGATGAAAAATATAAAGCAAAACTGAATGATGCTCTACAGAAATACTGTGCAGAATATTTCAAATTAAAAGCTGATAACAAATTCATAAAAGTCAATTATATAGGATACGAAGAAGATCAGGAATCTGTAAATATCTTTATGGAGTCTGAGCCGGCGCCCGCGCCTAAAAAAGTGGAAACGGCAGTCAGTTTTTTATATAACCTTTTTGATGATCAGATCAATATTGTTCATATTATTGTGAACGGACAAAGAAACAGTGAAAAACTTACCTATCCCAACCGATATCTTTATAAGCAGTTTTAAACATATCATGATTCAGCTATAAAAGTTGAGTAGGTCTACAACTCTATTTGGATTATTTTAATTTAACGCAAAGATTTAGCCTATTGTTTTATCTGTGTTA
The DNA here is from genome assembly GCF_900108365.1 of Chryseobacterium culicis. Lineage (GTDB taxonomy): Bacteria > Bacteroidota > Bacteroidia > Flavobacteriales > Weeksellaceae > Chryseobacterium > Chryseobacterium culicis. The sequence goes on from NZ_FNWQ01000001.1 coordinate 325,967, forward strand.
AGGAAGCAGAGGTAAAATCAACTTCATTGATTCCTTCTAAGCATACTCATATCCATTCCGCTTATTCAGCGACTTTGTCGCTCCTTCTTAGCTCACTTCTAATAAGCTATTTTAATATCAACTTTGCGTTTTAAGCAAATCGGAAATATTAATTTTCCAACTGAATCAAGGTATTAATTCCTTTCGCATGAGCGAGTAAATCAGGGAAAAAGTCATCATAACACTGCTGAAGATGATCTTTATTCTTTAAAAAGGCTTCAAAAACAGGAATATCTTTATCAAGATACTTCGCTTTATTCAATACATTCTGAATGCTGAATTTAATGCCCCAGTCTTCACGGTAATGATAAAGCCAGTCATCATGCTCCATTTTGACAAGCATTTTTTTGAAATTTTCCGGCAGCCACTGCTCATTGGCATTCAAAACACTGTAAACATGAAGAGAGTGGGCTTTCCACTCTGCCAGGGAGTTTAACGACAAATCTCTGGCTACAAAGTGATCCATCGAAACATCTACAAAAGCACCTGCATAGAGTCTTACCAAAGGAGCAAATACTTTTTTGGCTTCATGAATGGCTGGGTGGGAATCCGTAAATGTATCAATGGCTCTGTGCAGAGTAATTCCGTCCTGAATATCTTTAGGAAAAGAAAAACGTTCCCTGTTTCGGATAAAATCTTCAAGAAACTGCCCTACGATCTGCCCGTCGGTAAAAGAAAGAAATGAATGAGCCAGATAATTCATAATTTAAAGGTATGAATTAAATGTGGATAGTGAAAGGTGAAAAGTGAATTCGCTTCGCTTGTGAATTTTTATCCACACTCCAATTGACGATTAACTTGCGGAGCAAAATTAACCATTCACCATTAAAAAAGCCTCTCATGAAAATCCTCAATCTTGCTCACTTCTTCAATCTTGATTCCGAATTTTCTCTTCGGGATTTTATTAAGATTGGAAACAAATATTTTCTCATAACCTAATTTTTCAGCTTCGGTAATTCTTTGTTCTACCTGCGCTACAGGACGTATCTCACCGCTTAATCCGATTTCTCCGGCAAAGCAGTAATGTTCTGAGATGGCAATATCTTCATTCGATGAAAGAACGGAAGCAATCACCGCCAGATCCAGTGCGGGATCATCTGTTTTTATTCCTCCGGTGATATTCAGGAAAACGTCTTTTGCTCCGAGTTGGAAACCTGCTCTTTTTTCCAGAACAGCCAAAAGCATATTCAGCCTTTTGGAATCAAATCCGGTAGAACTTCTTTGAGGGGTACCATAAACAGCTGTGCTTACCAATGCCTGAATTTCCAGAAGCATGGGACGGTTTCCTTCCAGGGTTACCGCTACGGAGTTTCCGGAAAGCTCTTCAAATTTCTTAGTGATCAGAATTTCTGAAGGATTTTTAATTTCCTTCAGTCCCTGAGAAACCATTTCATAGATGCCAATCTCAGAAGTAGACCCGAAACGGTTTTTATTCGCTCTTAGCAGTCTGAAAAGGTGATTTCTGTCTCCATCAAAATTCAGAACCACATCCACCATGTGTTCAAGAACTTTGGGCCCTGCAATTTGGCCGTCTTTGGTAATGTGGCCGACAAGAAATACAGGGGTATTGTTTTCTTTGGCATATTTGATAATCTCATTGGAACATTCCCTAATCTGAGATACGGTTCCCGGAGAACTTTCTATCAGCTGAGACTGCAGCGTCTGAATAGAATCTATAATCATAAAATCCGGCTCCAGTTTCTTTGCTTCATGAAGAATTTTCTCTAATGAAGTCTCCGTGAACAGAAAACAGTTCGGGTTTTGAATATCCGTCAGTCTGTCCGCTCTCATTTTAATCTGCGAAGCACTTTCTTCACCGGAAACATAGAAGATTTTTTTCTTCATTTTCAAAGCAAGCTGAAGCAGCAGGGTAGATTTTCCAATTCCCGGTTCACCGCCAATCAGGGTAACGGATCCTAAAACGATTCCGCCTCCTAAAACGCGGTTCAGCTCTTCAGAAGGTGTTTTTATTCTCGGTTCCTCACTCGTTTCCACTTCAACGATATTGATCACATGCTGTTTGGTTTTTGAGAAAGGAGGGGTTTTGTGAGAAGGTTTTTCCACCACCTCTTCTACTAAAGTATTCCATTGTCCGCAGTTTTTACACTGTCCCATCCATTGGGAGTATTGAGATCCGCAGTTTTGACAGAAATATGCTGTTTTCAGTTTTGCCATACTGCGAAGTTATAAAAAAGCATTTTTCTATCAGAATCTAAATGCATGTAATATTAAAAACTAATGTACTTATGGTCGGAATATCTTTCATATCTTAGCTTCATTCAACTAAAGTATTAATGTAAAATATCATTACAATGAAAAAAGTATTCTTATCTTTCATATTTACGCTTTTAAGTGTTGCAGCGTTTGCGCAAGGTACCTGGGAAGCAGACCACATGCATTCTTCTGTTAACTTTACGATTAAGCACATGGGAATTAGCTTTGTGCAGGGGAGGTTTGATAAATTTGACGGAAGGGCAGCTACCAGTGGTGCTGGTCTGGATAAGGCAGATTTAAGCTTCTCCGTAAGTGTTGCTACCATTAATACCGGAGTTAATGTAAGGGACAGACATTTGGTAAGTGAGGATTTTTTTGATGCGGAAAAATATCCAATAATTGAATTTAAAAGTTCTTCTGTAACCAAAGATAAAAACAATAATTATATCGTTAAAGGGAAACTGACCATGAGAGGAGTGGAAAAAGAAATTACTGCGCCTGTTACTTTTGGTGGAATTACGAAGAACAAAGATGGAAAAGAAGTGATGGGAATTCAGACGAAATTTACCGTAAACCGTCTGGATTATGGAATCAAATATGATCCAACAGCTGCTGGTATTGCAAAAGATGTTGAGGTAACGGCTTACTTTGAACTGGTAAAACAGTAACCTCTTAAAACATAAAATATAAAAAGGTTTTCCGCTCAAATGGAAAACCTTTTTGATTATAAAACCCTTGAATTTGCTTTGAATTTTTAATGAAAAAACAGGAAGATTACCACTTCATTTCTTTTGATTAGATTAAATACAGATAAAATTTTATCAGGTTTTATAATTGTTTGAAGGATGTTTTTCCATTTTCAAAATCTAAATAATTGCTTTGTATCTCTTTTTCCCCTAACTTTGCACAAACCTAATCTAATGAGTAAAAAGAATACAAAGTACATCTTTGTGACAGGAGGTGTAACTTCATCTTTGGGAAAGGGAATCGTTTCTGCTTCTCTGGGACTTCTACTAAAATCACGCGGCTTTAATGTAACGATCCAAAAATTAGATCCTTATATCAATATCGACCCAGGAACTTTGAATCCTTATGAACACGGAGAGTGTTATGTGACTGAAGATGGTGCGGAGACGGATCTGGATTTAGGCCACTACGAGCGTTATCTTGATGCTCCTACATCCCAAAACAACAACGTTACCACAGGAAAAATCTACCAGACTGTTATTGAAAAAGAAAGAAAAGGAGACTTCCTTGGAAAAACAGTTCAGGTAATTCCTCATATTACTAACGAAATCAAACGCAGAATTAAAATGCTTTCCAAGCAGAACTACGATATCATTATTACTGAGATCGGAGGAACTGTAGGGGATATTGAATCTTTACCGTACATTGAAACTGTTCGCCAGTTGAAATGGGAGTTAGGAGAGAAAAATTCTATGGTAATTCACCTTACTTTACTGCCTTATCTGGCTTCAAGTGGAGAATTGAAAACAAAACCATCTCAGCATTCCGTTCGTCAATTGATGGAAAGCGGAATTATGGCAGATGTTTTAGTTTGCAGAACAGAACATAAAATCCCTAAAGATCAGAGAGCGAAATTAGCTCAGTTCTGTAACGTTCCTTTAGATAACGTTATCGAATGTAAAGATCTTGAAACTATCTACGAAGTTCCAATGTATCTTCAGAAACAGAATTTCGATGATGTAGTACTGAAAGAACTGGATCTGAAAAGTGATAAAGACGCAGATCTTAAAGACTGGAAGAGTTTCCTTAAAAAATTCCAGAATCCTAAGAAAACCGTGGAAATTGCATTGGTGGGAAAATATGTTTCCCTTCAGGATTCTTATATTTCTATTGCCGAAGCATTCAAACATGCAGGAGCAGACCTTGAAACTGAAGTAAAAGTAAGATGGGTGTACAGTGGTGATATTACAGAAGAAAATATTAAAGATACACTGAAAGGTGTGAATGGTATTCTTGTGGCTCCAGGTTTCGGAGACAGAGGAATCGAAGGAAAAGTTCTTACTGCAAAATATGCCAGAGAAAATAAAATTCCAATGCTGGGGATCTGTTTAGGAATGCAGATCATGACCATTGAATTTGCCAGAAATATCTTAGGACACACAAAAGCCAACTCTATGGAATTTGATACCGCTACTCCTGATCCTGTAATTTCTTTAATGGAAGAACAGAAAAATGTAGTGGATAAAGGAGGAACAATGCGTCTTGGAGCATGGAAATGTACTTTGAAAAACGGATCTAAACTAAATGATATCTACGGAGCCAAAAATATTTCTGAAAGACACCGTCACCGCTATGAATTCAACAGTGATTATCTTCAGGAGTTTGAAAAAAATGGTTTCCTTGCCACAGGAACGAATCCTGAAACAGGATTGGTAGAAGCACTTGAGCTTCCTGATCATCCTTTCTATGTGGGAGTTCAGTATCATCCGGAATATAAAAGTACGGTAGCGACACCACATCCTCTGTTCAGAGCTTTCATCAAGGCTTGCGAAAAGAAATAAGGTAAAATTTTATCATAAACGTCTACACATAAACTCAGGCTGATTATTCTCAGCTTGAGTTTATTATATAGTAACAACGTAAAGCATAGAGTTTTGATAAAAAAACAGTATTTTTGTCAGCTCAAATTACGTACACCGGTACGTACATTTTAAATTTAAAATTTTAATATAAAATAAAATGCAACAAAACAACGGAATCGATAAGAAGCAAATGATTAGTTTCGCGGTTTTATGCCTGGTTCTCTTCGGTTTTATGTTCTACTTCCAGAACAAACAAATGAAAGAAGAGGAGTTAAAAGCTCAGCAGCAGAAAACGGAACAGGTAAAAAACGCCGTAAAACAAACTCAGGCAAACAATATCAATCCAAATGTAACTCCTAATGCTATCCAGACGGCAAGTCTTGGAAATAATGAGTTGAAACTTGAATTTTCAAGCTTGGGAGGACAGGTTTCTAAAGTAGAGCTTTTAAAGTACAAAGCTTACAACCATAAAACAGACAATGCAGATCAGCCTCTTTATCTGATCAATAAAAATAACTCGAACTACGGTTTTCAGTTTAAAGATAAAACCGGAAAGGTTATCAATACTAAAGATTTAGTTTTCTCACCTACTGTTAATGGCAATGCGGTAACCTTAACTGCAGATTACAATGGTGCTGTTATTCAGTTCATTTATACGCTGCTTCCAAAATATACTCTTGATTTCAAAGTTAGAACTCAGGGACTTTCTAAAATTACTTCAGACAATAAAGCAGATTTCATCTGGGATTATAACGTAAGAAACTTAGAAAAAGGGAGAGCTCAGGAGCAGTCTCACTCAGAATTTTCTTATGCCTTCAATAATTATAAAGACTATGATTATGATGGAAGAACCACCATGGATGAAGAAAAGGAAACCCTTAACTGGATTGGTGTAAAGCAACAGTTTTTCTCATCAGTAATTGAAGCTAAAAACGGATTTACCCAAAGTAAAGGAAATCAGGAAAATGTTGAAGAAGGAGAATATCTGAAGAAATTCAATTACGAAGGTTTTGTTCAGATGACCGGAAGTGAACTGAACCAGGATTTTACATGGTATTTCATGCCATTGGATTTACCGTTGCTTAAATCTTACGATAAAAACTTTGATGAAATTCTTCCGTTAGGATGGTCTTTCATTGGAGCGATGAACCGTTATTTCTTCATGTGGCTGTACAGTCTTATTGCTGCGTGGGGATTATCAGCAGGATGGGTAATTTTTGTAATGACTATCATTGTAAAACTGATCTTATCACCTATTATGTATAAGCAGCACAAATTAAGTGCAATGATGAAGGTGATCCGTCCGGAAATTGATGAGGTGAATGCGAAGTTCAAGGATGCTGATCCGATGAAGAAGCAGCAGGCTACGATGGAAGTGTACAGAAAAGCCGGAGTGAATCAGATGGCGGGATGTTTACCGGCTTTGGTTCAGATTCCGATTTTCTATGCTTTATTCCGTTTCTTCCCGAACTTTATCGACCTTAGAGGACAGGGGTTCTGGTTTGCGAAGGATTTAACAGCTTATGATGATTTGATCAAGCTTCCGTTTAAAGTTCCTTTCCTTGGAGATCACCTGAGTATTTTCGCATTAGCTTGTACGGTTGTTATTTTGATTTATACAGTGATGACTTCAGGAAATATGCAGCAGCCACAGCAGGAAGGAATGCCAAATATGAAAGTATTAATGTATATCTTCCCGATTACATTCCTGTTCTTCCTAAACACTTCCGCTTCAGGTCTTTCATGGTATTATTTTGTATCCAATGCGATTAATATCTTAATTATCCTTGTTATTAAGTATGTGATTCTGGATGAAAAGAAGATCCACGCCCAGATTCAGTCTAATAAAGAAAAGCCTAAAGCAGAAGGCAAGTTCCAGAAGAGAATGAGAGAAATGATGGAGAAAGCTCAGGAACAGCAAAAAGTACAGGAGCAGCAAAGAAATAAGAAGAAGTAATTCTTACAATTATAGCATAAAAAAGAGAAGCAGTTATTGAATTGCTTCTCTTTTTTATTTTGTGTTTTATTTAGAATGGTTTTAAATTTTCCGTTGATTTATAAGAATTCAATAATAGGAAATCAATTGTTTTTAGTCATATTTTAACCTAAATGACTGTCTGTGATATTGGGTTGGACCAAATTTAATAAGGGCTTCCTGATGCTTTTTTGTAGCATAGCCAAAATTGGTATCCCAGCCATACTCAGGATGCTCATCATGAAGCTGAATCATTAAGGTGTCCCTGTAGTTTTTAGCAAGAATTGAGGCTGCTGCAATAGATAATACCTTAGAGTCTCCTTTTATAATGCACTGGTGCGGAATGTAATTATAGGGATGGAATTTATTACCGTCAACCAAAATAAGCTCAGGTATAATTGTCAGCTTATCCAAAGCCCGGTGCATCGCATGAATACTTGCGTTAAGAATGTTATGTTCGTCAATAAAGGAAGGAGGAAGCTCTGCTATAGCATAATTCTTTACATTATCTTTGATATAGCTGTCCAGATCCATCCGTGTTTTAAACGTTAGTTTTTTTGAATCGTTAACCAGATTTTGCTCAAAATCGTCATTTAAAATGACCGCTGCTGCCACTACCGGTCCGCTTAAGCACCCTCTTCCCACTTCATCACATCCCGCTTCGATGTAGAGGTTTGACCAGTTTTTTATTAGTTCCATATTGCTCTTAAATAACTTTACAAAATTAAAAAAACAAATGTATAATTCATTGTTTGGCTGCATGATTCTGCCAAAATAATAACTAACAGTCATCTTTTCAACACACAATTTCCAAAATAAATCCAATGAGTTTTTCTTACTAAAAAGAAGTTTTTTTTGATAAGAATGATATTATTTGTGATTCTTTATGTTATTTCTCTTTTTGGTGAAGGTTAGGATATGAATTAATAATATTCTTAGAATTCAAATATTATTGTGTTTTTATAAATGAAACTTTGTTTAAGTGTTGTAAATCAGTATTTTATATTCTGTTCACTTAATGACTGTATTAATTATTTTCATTAAAAATAACATTATGGTATTAAAAAAATTATGATTTAATTTTTTTTTAACAATTGTTAAAAAGAACTTTTTTAACAAAAATTAATATTGTATTTGTTGTTTTTGTTGATAATAGTTAAAAATTTTATTTTTTTTTAAGAAAATCCTTTGTCTTTTTAAGAAAGTTTTACAAATTTGTAGCCTGTAAAAAATAATTGAATTTGATATGAAGAAATTAACTGCGAGTGTATTTGCGGTGGTACTATCGTCATCATTTATGATGGTATCAGCACAAAACACGAAGGATACTCTAAAAACCAAAAATATAGAGGAGATAGTTGTTACCGGAGCCTTAGGTATCAAAAGAAAGGCCGATGCGGTAACAAATACACAGCAAGTTGTAACGACGAAAGAATTAAATCAGGCGTCTGCACCAACCGCTGTACAGGCGTTGACGGGAAAGGTTTCAGGTTTACAAATCAATTTGACAAATAATGGGGTGGATCCTAGCTATAGAGTTGTCTTAAGAGGAGCTAAATCTATTACGGGTAATAACCAGGCATTAATTGTAATTGATAACGTTATTTCATCTGCTGATATCTTGCAGCAGATCCCACCAGAAGCAATCGAAAACATTAACGTAATTAAAGGTTTACAGGGAGCGGCTCTTTATGGTCAGCAAGGGGTAAACGGGGTAATTATCGTAACTACTAAAAGAGGTACGAAATCTGAAAAACTTCAGATGACGTTCAATTCATCTATTGATGTTTCTAACGTTTTTATGCTGCCAAAAGTTCAGCAAAAGTACGGGAAAGGAGTTCAGGATGAAGGATGGAGTGATGTGAGCTATGGTGGTACAAATTATGTACCATGGGAAAACATGTCCTGGGGAGCAGCTTATGACAATCCGGTTATCGGGGGCACTATGATGCCTTCGGGTCTTCCGCAGGCTGACGGATCATTTATTTATGAAAAATATGCTCCGGTAAAAAATCATATGAGTAAATTCTTTTCAACGGGAATACTGACTCAGAATGGAATTACAGCTACTGCAGGAGGATCTGATGCTTATGTGTCTTTCTCTGCTAACAGAACTGAAAATAATTTCGTAGTTGAAGGTGATAAACTTAGACAAAACAGTTTTATCTTTAAAGCTGGTAAAAAAATCGGAAAATTAAAAATTGATGGTAACATCAACTATATTAATAGAATCGTATCTAATACGAATTCATCTTTATATGATGATATTCTTCAGACACCTACAAATAATAACATTAAGCTGTATAGAAACAGTGGAATTGAAGGATATTATACAGGATATGCGGTAAATCCTTACTGGACTATCGATCATGAAAGATATGACAGACGTAGTGATTACTTCAGTGCTATCCTTGGTTTAGATTATGAATTAAATAAGAACATCAACATTACGTATACAGGTAACCTTACAACAAGAGGTATGACGTACATGAGACATAATGATGGTGCTGTTTTCAGTAAAACATACAATCTTCCGGGAACATCTATTGATGGAATTACTTTTGGTGATTTAGGACAGGGTGATATTACTTCTTGGTACTACGAAAGTACATCTAAAGAAAGAAATTATTATGGTGACTTAATGATTAACTTTAATTATGATTTATCAGATAAAATCAATTTAAAGCTAAACATTGGTAACAACATTCAGGATAGAACATATAATGTAACGTCTGTAGGAGGAAACAATCTTGACATCCCGGGATGGTATAATATTAAGAACGTTCTTAATCCAGATCCTTTCTCCAGCGCCAATTTGGATAACTATCAGACGAATAACAGAATTATTGCAGGATTTGCGAACTTGGATTTAAGTTATGATGACTATTTATTCTTAAACTCTACTTTCAGAATTGAGCAGTCTTCAGTAATGTCTACCATTCCTTATAATACTGGTAAGAGAACAAACCCGGTTTATCCATATTACTCTGTAGGTTTGTCTTTTGTTCCTACGAAAGCATTTGCTAACTTAAAAGGAGATATTCTTAACTACGCAAAAATTACTGGTTCATATACAAGAGTAGGTAATACCTCTGCAATCCCTCCGTATGCAACTGACGAAATTGGAGTATTCCCTACAGGATTCCCTTTCAATGGATTAAGTTCATATATCAACAACCAGACTCCTACAGCAGTAGATATCAAGCCTGAGTTTGTTAATACTGTAGATTTTGGAGTTTCTCTAGGGTTCCTAAAAGACAGAGTGAGATTAGATGCTTCAGTATATCAGTCCACGACAGATGATTTGATTACGGCTAAAACCACATCCAGTGCATCTGGTTTAACCAGCGTTCTTGATAACGTAGGTAAAATGAGATTAAGAGGTCTTGAATTGGATTTAGGATTAACACCTATTAAAACAAAAGACTTTACCTGGGATATGAAAGTATCATATTCTACTTACAGATCTAAAGTATTGGAATTAGCTGATGGTGCTGATGAAGTATCTCTATTGAGCAGTACTTCTGCTGCGGTAGGTATCTTCGCGGTAAAAGGGTCAGACTTCCCGGTAATCAAAGGAAGCGCATTCCAGAGAGATGATCAGGGAAGAATTATTGTTGACTCTAAAGGAAATCCTTTAACAACAAGTAACCTTCAGGTGTTAGGTAGAGCTACTCCTGATTATATTCTTGGATTCTCAACTAATATTAAATATAAAGGATTCACATTGTCTGCAATGGGAGACTTTAGACAAGGAGGCAAATTTGTGTCATTTACGAAAAACTTACTTGCCTTTACAGGAGGTTTAGAAGAATCTGCTGAGTTTGACAGAACACAAGGTTACATTGTTCCTAATTCTGTACAGAACACAGGTACAGCGGCAAATCCGGTATATACTCCGAATAATACTCCGGTAGGTGGTGCTGGAACGTATACTAACGTTACTAATTACTTCTCAAGTAGTGCTTACAGAGCTGTTGGAGAAAATTTAGTAGTGGATGCTACTGCATTAAAGATTAGAGAAATTGCATTAAGCTATGACATTCCAAAATCAGTCTTAAGTTCTACTTTCTTGAATTCCTTGACAGTAGGTGTTTACTCAAGAAACCCATTCTTTAAGTATGCGGATAACAACAGAAACTATGCGGATCCGGAAACGGCAAGTACAACTGGGAATGCTGCAGGTTTTGCTTATACAACGCAGTACCCATCAACTAGAAGCTTCGGTGTAAACCTTAAAGCCTCTTTCTAAACTTTAATTAATTATTACTTGAAAATGAAAAAATTTAAATATACAATACTAGGTTTAATTGTTGCCTCTATGACGTTGACTTCATGTGATCATTATTTGGATATTAATGAAAACCCAAATAACATCCATGCAGAAGCTATTACTCCAACTTTATTATTCCCTGGTGCTGTTGCTCAGACTTATAGAACTCAAGCTACATGGATGAATAGATTTGGGGGACTTATGATGAACTCTTATGCGGGTAACTCTTATTCTTTTGGATCTCCATTCGGTAATGAATATACGCTGAATGTAGACAGTTCTTTTTATCCACAGATCTGGGATGGTTTATACAGAAACGTAAGTAACTTTGTTGCTATTGAAAAGTTTGACAATTCAACGCATAAGTATGACAATTACTTAGCGGCTGCAAAAGTAATGAAGGCATTCTATATGCAGACCATCGTAGACTTATATGGTGATGCTCCGTACAGCGAGGCTTTCATGGGACAGGCAAATGCTACTCCAAAATATGATAATGATGAGGAAATTTACAGATCATTGATTCTGGGTATCAACGATGCAATTGCTATTATTGATAATGGAAATGCTGCAGCCCTTGAATTAGGTTCTACAGACATTGTTTTTCAGGGTGATATGGATAATTGGAAGCGTCTTGCTAATACCGTGAAATTAAGACTGTTAGTTAGAATGTCTAAAGTAACAGGTTCTATGGCTACTTTCAGAGATCAGCAGCTTCAGACTTTATCCGGAGCAGACTTTGTAGAAAGCGATGTTTTAGTAAATCCTGGATACAGTGCTGCGAACGATGATCAGCAAAATCCGTTTTTTGGATATTATGTAAGAAACAGTTCAAACTCTCAGTTGCAGAATAATACATTATTTACAGCATCTGAGCACGTTGCAACTTGTCTTAATGGTAATCCTTATAATATGACTGACAATGTTTATCAGAAATTTAATGGGATCATTGATGGAAGAAGAGGAAGAATGTTCTCATTAATTACTTACAATGGTCTTTCGGTTGTTAAAGGAGTAAGACAAGGTGCTACACCAGGTCAGCCTGGAGCTCCAACAGATCTTACTACCGTTTCAAGATTTGGAAATGGCTGGATCTTCGGTGCTGGCAGTCCTAGTAGTAACGCTCAGTTAACTTCTGTAGGATCTGCTAAAGCGGGTGTTATCATGACTCGTTCAGAAAGTGATTTCCTTCAGGCTGAAGCTGCGCTGAGATATCCAAGTGTATTCTCTTTTAACGGACAGGCTAAATTTGAAAGTGGTATCAAAGCTTCTTTCGATTATCTATATGCTGCAACTGGTGCTTCAGCTGCCTACATTACAGCAATTCAAAGCAAAGTTGGTTTAGGATGGACTGGTACTAACGATAATAAGATTGAAGCAATCATGACTCAAAAATGGTTAGCTACTGCAGGAATCAACCCTACAGAATCTTTTATTGATTATAACAGAACAGGTTTCCCTATTACACCTATGGCGACTACTTCTGCGAAGCCTAACAAACCATACAGATTGATGTATCCGTCTTCTGAGTACGTTGCTAACTCAGCAAACGTTCCTCAGATTTCAAATGCTCAATGTTTTACTAAGAACCAGACGACTCCATTCTGGAATCAGAACTAATTCTTATAATACAATTTTAATATATTTTACCGCCTTCGGGCGGTTTTTTTTGTTTTAAAACGTAATTATTTCTTCAGTTGTGGAAATATGCCTTGCATAGTATTTGTTGATGATTTTAGCTATTTTCTCTACTTTTTATTTTTAATTGATTGATATTCAATTTGTTTATAATTATAATTGAATTTGAAATATAGATTATATCAATTTAAGTGATTGTTATTATTTCTTAAAAAAATATAAGTTTTAAATGATGTGATTTTGTTAAATATCCTGTTTTTAACTTATTTTAGTAATTTATTGATTGTTTTTATTCTAAAATATTGAATAAGTTGCAATTTTTTCACATTTTGCTTTGTGGTATTAAGAAAGTTTTACAAATTTGTAAAGTCACAAAAATTAATTTGATATGAAGAAACTAACAGCAAGTCTTCTTGTTTTAGTAATGTCTTCTTCAATTGCTGTTGCCAACGCTCAGCAAAAGAATGACACTATTAAAACAAAAGAAATTGAGGGGGTGGTTGTAACCGCACTCGGGATTAAAAGAGAGAAAAAATCTCTTGGTTATGCTTCTGAAGAAGTTAAAGCTGCAGAATTAACCGGTGGAACTACCAATACCGGTAACGTAGCATCTCTTCTTTCAGGTAAGGTAGCCGGACTACAGGTAAATACAAACAACAACTTTGGCGGATCTGCCAACCTTTTGATCAGAGGATACAAATCTTTAAATGGTGGTTCTCCGCTTATTGTAATTGACGGTTCCCCTGTTAATAATACAACCGTAACAACAGGAGCCCCGTTTGATTACGGTAACTTCTTGTCAGATATCAACCAGGAAGATATTGAATCAATTAACGTACTAAAAGGAGCTGCAGCCTCTGCTTTATACGGAGAAAGAGGTAGCGACGGGGTTATTCTTATTGTTACCAAAAGTGGTAGAGGAAACAATGATGGTAGCTGGGGAGTTACTTTAAACTCAGGAATTACAGCTGGTTTCATTGATAAATCCACATTCCCTAAATATCAGACAAGATATGGAGCCGGATATGGAGGGGAATCCTGGAATGAAGATCCTGGTCCGGGAGGATATAATTATGCTAACTTTGGAGATGATGCATCGTACGGACCTGCATTTAATCCAAATTCACTCGTTTATCAATGGGACTCTTTTGACCCATCTTCACCTAACTACGGTAAAGCAACACCGTGGGTAGCCGCTAAAAACGGGCCAATCAAATTTTTTGAAACACCAGTCACTTATATTAATACCATCACCCTTGAAAAAGGGAATAAAACGTCAAACCTTTCCTTGTCATATTCCAATATGCTTTCCAATGGTTTGATGCCTAATTCAGAGCTAAGAAAAAATACAATCTCAGCAAAATTCAGCCACGATTTTACAGACAAACTACATGCCTCTGTTTTTACCACGTTAACTTTACAGGGTACAAGAGGACGTAATGAAACAGGTTATTCCGATAATATTGTTTCTGGTTTCAGACAATGGTGGCAAACCAACGTAGATGTATACGCATTAAGAAATGCCTATCAAAACAATGGTAACAGTAATTTTAGCTGGAACAGAACTTCAGCAGCTGATGGAACTCCTCAATATTGGAATAACCCGTATTTCCAAAGGTACCAGAGTTATCAGTCAGATGACAGAACAAGGGTTTTTAGCTATGCGCAATTGAAGTATGATGTTTCCAAGAACTTCGGGATCACAGGTAAATTATCTTATGATGATTTACAAATGGTGGTAGAAGAAAGATTAATGAACGGATCATTGCCTCAGGTATTTGGTGCATCCGGTCTTAATGTAGGGTCAGGATATGCAAGAACGAATGTTAAAAATTCTGAGATGAATTTTGATTTGTTCGCCAATTATAAATTTGACATCACCCCTGACTTGAATGTTAGCGGTATTGCCGGAGGAAACGTTAGAAGAAATCTGATTGATAACGTATATATGAGTACTGAAGGCGGTTTATCCAAACCGGGGCTTTTTGCTATTTCCAATTCAGTAAGAACAATACTTCCTCCTGATGAAAATTATGCAAAGTTTGTGACTTCAAGTTTATATGCAACAGCTTCTTTCGGATATAAGAACTTCTTATTTGTAGATGGAACCTTCCGTGTTGACCAGTCCTCTAACTTACCAAAAGGAAATAACAGTTACTCATATCCATCAGTAACAGGATCCCTTATCCTGTCAGAATTTGTGAAGCAGCCTTGGCTTAGTTTCTGGAAAATCAGAGGGAACTATGCTGAAGTAGGGTCTTCTACCAGCAACTACAGACTGGCTAATACCTTTAAAGCAAGAGGAGAAGGATTATTTGATCAGCCATACTTCCTTGCCAACCCTAATCTGAAACCTCAAAGGTCTAAAGAAACAGAATTTGGTATGGAAGCTCAGTTCTTCAAAAACAGATTAGGATTTGATATCGCTATCTATAAAACTAAAACGATTGATCAGATCATCAATTTACCGGTATCTTCCGCTACAGGGTACAGAACATTCTTAGTAAATGCCGGACAGATTGATAATAAAGGGATCGAAATTCAATTGAATGGTACCCCATTTAAATCTGATAACTTTACCTGGGACATTAACGTAAACTGGTCTAAAAACGAGAACAAGGTTATTTCACTGAATGGTAATTCACAGAATTATCTAATGGCAACCTATCAGAATGGGGTGTCTCTGAATGCTCGTGTTGGAGAGGCTTTTGGAGCATTGGTAGGATCAGACTATCAGTATGATGCCAATGGGAACAAAATTGTAGATCCTGTAAGCGGAAATTATCTCAGAAATAATAACCAGGTTATCGGAAATATTACACCAGATTGGGTAGGGGGAGTAAGAAACAGCTTCCGTTATAAAGATTTTTCTGTCAGCTTCCTTATTGATGTTAAGCAGGGTGGAGATGTCTATTCTCCGGATATGGCCTATGGTACAGCAACCGGACTATATGAAGAGACAGCTTATTACAGAGAAAGTGGTATTGTCAATCCGGGGGTTAATCCAAATGGAAATGTAAATACTACTGTTGCAGGTGATCCAACTTCAGCTGGTAGTGTAGACGGATATGGTGTTATGCCAAATAAGAGATTCGTATATGATGCTTCCTATGTGAAACTAAGAGAAGCTAGTATAGGGTACTCTCTGCCAAAATCTATTTTAGCGAATACTTCTATTCGGGATGCAAAAATATCTATTGTCGGTAGAAATCTATGGATTATCCATAAGAATTTACCATATGCCGATCCTGAAGCAGGTACCGGAAACGGATTAGCTGCAAAAGGGCAGTCTATCGGGGTGTTGCCTACGACTCGTGATATTGGAATAGATTTAACTTTAAAATTCTAAAAAAATGAAAAAAATATTTTTAATTATAGGCTTAGCTTCATTATCATTAACGTTTACGTCTTGTGAAAGAGAAATTACCTCTTTGAATGAAGATCCTAAGCATCCGACGGAAGTACCTTCCGGAGTGCTTTTTGCAAGTGCTGAACAGGTATTGCTTGATCAGATTTTGAACGTCAATGTTAACCGTAATATTTCAAGATTTTTTACTCAGCAGTGGTCAGAAACAACCTATATTGATGAATCAAGATATGATATGGTTTCCAGACCTATTCCCAGAAATCACTACAATCGTATGATGGCTTCGTCCTCTGCTACAGTAAATTCTCCGGGAGTTCTTTCAGCATTGAGAGATGCCAGAAAATTTCTTGACGGTGAAAGCGTGAGCCCTGTTGCGAAAAATAATAATATCGCCATGATTGAATTGGTAAATGTTTATGCATGGGCTAACTTAGTAGATACCTATGGAGATATTCCTTATTTCGGAGCTCTAAAGGCTACAGCAGAAAATCCTGGTAATTCAGAAATTCCTTATGATGATGCCAAGACTATTTATCTTGATTTAATCAAAAGGATAGATGCTGCTCTTGCTATGATTGATACTTCAGGTACAGGATATTCCAATGACCTGATTTATAAAGGAGATATGTCAAAATGGAAAAAGATGGGTAATTCTTTGAAGTTCAGACTGGCGGTTACACTTGCTGATGTGGAGCCGGCTTTGGCTAAAACTTATGCTGAAGCAGCCTATTCTGGAGGACTGTTTACGGAAAAATTAGATAACTTCGGATTACAGACATTCCCTTCCGGTTTATTGTCAAACCCTGTTTATCAGGATGTAATTCAGTCTGGTAGAAATGACTTTTTACCTTCCGATGTATTGGTGAATTTTATGAATAGTAAAAATGACCCGAGACGGGCTGTATGGTTTACAACTGTAGGTGGTGCCTATCTTGGCGGTAAATATGCTAAACAAAATGTATTTGGGCAGTATTCTCACTTTACCAACGTTATATCCGGAGAAAATGCGCAAGGATTCTTGTTAGACTATACAGAAATCATGTTTTTAAGAGCTGAAGCTGCACAGAGAGGATTTAGTGTTGGAGGTGCTGCTGCCACATTGTATGCTGATGCAATTATGGCTTCAATGACAGAATATGGAGTTAGTACAGCCAATGCTACTGCCTATGTTGCTGCTAATCCATATGATGCTGTCAATTGGAAAAAATCAATTGGAGAGCAATCATGGGTAGCCATGTTTAATAAAGGTTTCCAGGCATGGAACTTTGCAAGAAGACTAGACTTCCCGGTATTTGTAAACCCGTCAAACTCCAGAGTAGAAGCAGTTCCAATCAGAATGCGTTATTCTGATCAGGAATATCTTTTGAATTCAGCAAACGTAAATGCGGCGGCTGCAAAAATCGGAGGAGACAAAGTTTCAACGAAGATTTTCTGGGATAAGTTTTAATTTGAATAATAATCCGGCTGGTCATGCTGCCAGCCGGATGCAGGAAATACTTAATTATGAAATATTTTATAGGAATTCTTTTATTGATGGGAATTGTTTCGTGTTCCAATGATGAAGATAATAAGGTAGTGGTAAATGAAGTGGGTATCAATGGAACGTGGAAACCATTTAAATATGAATTCAGAGGTAAAAATATTGCACTGAATGATTGTGAAGATAAAGGGGTGATAATGATTAATGCAGATTTCTCCGGAGCCTATGACAGGTATGAAAAAGGAGTTTCCGGAAATTGTAATTTATCAGACTCCTTTGTAGGAAAATGGACTTATGATAGTTTATATAATACACTTACAATCACTTATACAGATGCTGGAGTTACTAAGACTTTGAAGAAAGAGGTTCAATCATTTTCTGATACCGAGCTTAGAATTAATGACAACAGCAAAGATCTGGATAATACTCCTGGGAATGACCAGGCAATCCTTGTTTTTAGAAAAGAATAAATATTCTTATTTTAATTATAAAAACCGCCATTTGGCGGTTTTTTTTATTTGTATTGTTTTTTTTATAGGAAATTGTGAATTAAATTTCATTTTTCAGAGTATATATATCAGTATTTCAGTGTTTTAAATATTTTTTTTATGGGTTAATTTTCATCACTTCAATACCTTAATTGAAGTGATTTTTTTTTATTGAATGCTTATTTTTTAACGTAATTTATTAATTATTTTATCTGTTTTTATATCAATATTGGTATTATTTATTATTTTATTTGGCTTTGTTTGTTAAGTTGTTAAAAAAAATACAAATTTGCTCCCTAAAAATTAATTTGATATGAAGAAACTAACAGCAAGTCTGCTTGTTTTGGTATTGTCTTCGTCTGTTGCAGTGGCAAATGCCCAGCAGAAGAAAAATGATTCCGCTACGCAGACAAAAGAGATTGAAGGTGTAGTGGTAACTGCACTAGGTATTAAGAGGGAAAAGAAATCTTTGGGGTATGCTTCACAGGAAGTAAAAGCAAGTGCACTTTCTGAAGGTACTACAAACACTGGTAATATTGCTGCACAACTATCTGGAAAAGTTGCTGGTCTTAATGTTACAACAAGTAATAATTTTGGAGGCTCTTCAAATTTATTAATTAGAGGTGTTAAATCATTAGGAGGAGGAAACCCATTAATCGTTATTGATGGTTCCCCAGTAAATAATACGTATACCCAAGAAAAAAATGTAGATTATGGAAATGCTTTATCTGATGTAAACCAAGAAGATATAGAATCTATAAATGTTTTAAAAGGTGCTGCTGCATCGGCTCTATATGGGGAAAGAGGATTAAATGGAGTAATTGTTATTACTACAAAAAATGGTAAAGGAAAAGATGATGGATCATGGGGAGTAACATTATCTTCTACTATGCAGGTTGGTTTTATTGATAAATCTACTTTCCCAGATTATCAAACCAGATATGGAGCGGGTTATTCACAAGTATTTGGATCAAAGAAAGCTAATGGTTTATACAATGCAAATTTTGGCGCAGACGCCTCATGGGGACCAAAATTTGATCCAAATTTAATGGTTTATCAATGGGATTCTTATGATCCTACATCTCCAAATTATGGCAAAGCAACCCCTTGGGTGGCCGCTAAAAATGGACCGATTACTTTTTTCCAGAATCCAACAACCTATACTAATGGTATTACTTTGGAAAAAGGACAAAAAGGTAAAAATATCAGCTTTACATATGACAATATGATGTCAGATGGTTTGATGCCTAATTCGCATATTAATAAAAATAACTTTTCCTTAAAAGTTAATTATGATCTAACTCCAAAGCTACATACTTCTTTTTATTCCACTATGACCTTACAAGATACTAAAGGGCGTAGTATAACGGGTTATTCTGATAATACTGTTGGTGGATTTAGACAATGGTGGCAAACAAATGTTGATTTAAAAGAGCAAGAAAGAGCATACCTTCAAAACATAGCTAATCCAAGTGCTGAGAACTATTACGGAAATATTTCTTGGAACAGGAAATCTGCTGCTAATGGTAGCCCGGCTTATTGGAATAATCCATATTTTCAAGCATATCAAAATTATACATCTGATAGAAGATTCAGAAATTTTACTTACGCACAGCTCACTTATGATTTATTAAAAAATATATCAATTACAGGTAAAGTATCTTATGACAGGTCTAACTTATTTGCTGAAAACAGAGTTGCAGTTGGATCTGTGGCACAATCATTCGGAAGATCAGGAAATGATGTTGGGTCAGGATATGCAAGAAGAGATGTGACAAGAACGGAAACCAATTATGATTTAATGGCAAATTATAAGTTTGACATTACAGATAATATTAATGTATCTGGAGTCGTTGGGGGAAATATTAGAAGAAACTATCTTAACTCTATATACGCTTCTACTGAAGGAGGTTTAGTCGTTCCTGGGATTTATTCATTGGCAAACTCTGTAAAACCTACTTTAGCACCAGAAGAAGATCAATATACCCTACAGACAAATTCAGGATATGTAACGGCTTCATTTGACTTCTATAAAATGTTTTATTTAGATGGAACATGGAGAATAGATCAAAGCTCAACTTTACCAGCTGGCAATAATGTGTATAGCTATCCTTCAGTAACAGGATCAGTAATTCTTTCTGAAATACTAAAAACTAAAGATTGGATGAATTTCTGGAAAGTCAGAGCAAATTATGCAGAAGTTGGTGGAACAGCAGATCCATATAAGTTAACAAACTATTATTCATCAGCTGGAATTTTCAGCGGGGCTCAAGGAGGTGTAGGGATTTACAGTTCTCTTTTGACAGAAGCAAATAGCGATCTTAAGCCTCAGAGATCTAAAGAATTTGAAGTAGGAACTGAAATACATTTCTTAAAAGACAGAATAACTTTAGATTTTGCGTATTATAAAACAAAAACTATAAATCAGATTATTACACTTCCTGTTTCTTCAGGAACAGGCTTTACTGGTAAGGTAATTAATGCTGGGCGAATTGATAATACCGGATATGAAGTTCAGTTAGGATTGGTGCCGATCAAGAGAAAAGATTTTTCCTGGAATATAGATGTAAACTGGTCTAAAAATACTAATCAAGTTGTTGATCTTTATCCGGGAATCACTAATCTTTTATTGAATAGTTTTCAAGGAGGGGTTTCTTTAAATGCTAGAGTAGGAGAAGCCTGGGGAACTTTAATAGGTACAGACTATGTTTATTTGAATGGACAAAGAGTTATAGATCCAGCTACAGGAATTTATAAAACAAATCCTAATCAAATTATAGGTAATACAACACCAGATTGGATTGGAGGAATTAGAAATAGTATAAAGTATAAAGGATTCTCTTTAAGTTTCTTAATCGATATCCGTAAAGGGGGTGATATATTTTCTACTGATATGTATTATGGTATGGATACTGGTCTTTATAAGGAATCTGCAATTGGGGATTATAGAGATAAAAATGTTGTTCTTCCTGGTGTATTGCCTGATGGAACACCTAATAATATAGCTTTATCACAAAATGGTACAGGTAGTAATTACGGTTACGAAACCCAGCCTGCCAAAGAGTTTGTTTACGATGGTTCATTTGTTAAACTGAGAGAAGCGAGTATTGGCTATACATTTCCAAAATCCTTATTACAAGGAACTCACATTTATGATCTTAAAGTTTCTCTTGTTGGTAGAAATTTATGGATAATCCACAAAAACTTACCACATGCCGATCCTGAAGCAATGGTGGGCGGAGGAATTAATTCTTACGGATGGTCTATTGGATCGATGCCCACTACCAGAGATTTTGGAGTAAATGTTACGTTTAAATTCTAAACTAATTAAAAAATGAAAAATATATTAAAAATAAGTTTAACTTCTGCTATGATTGGGTTAAGCTTAATATCATGTCAAAGTGATCTGACTTCACTTAATGAAGATCCTAAGCATCCTGCTGTTATTCCTTCAGAAAACTTGTTTGCAACTGCATTGTTTCAGTCGTCTTATTATATGGATAATCCAAGCGTAAATTTTAATAACTATAGATTTTTTACGCAACAATGGGCAGAGACTCAGTATCCTCAGGAGACTCAGTATGATTTGGTTACCCGTAATCAGCCTCGTAATCATTTTAACAGAATGTATGTATATACATTAAATAATATTAAGCAGGCAAAAGTAAATTTGCAAAAAGAGGCTAATAGTGATGTTGTTAAAGCCAATAAATTAGCAACTCTAGAAATTGAAGAAATTTTTGTTTGGGAAAACTTAGTTGATACGTTTGGTGATGTTCCATACAGTGATGCACTAAAATCTGATGAAATTTTCTCTCCTAAATATGATGATGCTAAAACTATTTATCTTGATTTAATTAAGAGAATTGATGCTGTTACTGCAACAGTAAATACTTCTTCAAAAGGATATGCAACGGGAGATTTAGTTTACTATGGAAATATGACAAAGTGGGTTAAATTTGCCAATTCAGTTAAATTAAGACTAGCGATGAACTTAGCTGATGAAGAGCCTGCTCTTTCCAAATCTGTAGCTGAGTCAGCAATTGCAGCTGGGGTAATCTCATCTGAAACTGAAGCGTATAAATTTAAATATGATGGTAATACATTTTCAAATCCTGTATATGATAATTTAGTAGCTTCTAATAGAGATGACTTTTTACCAAGTGAACTAGTAATTAATACCATGAGTGGTTTATCGGATCCGAGAATGAATGTTTGGTTTACAAAGGTTAATGGAGTTTATAAAGGAGGAGTATTCGGAGAATTAAATGATCCATTCAGTAATTATTCTCAATTAAGTTCTTATTTTAGATCATCAACTGGAGAATCGAATTTGATGAGTTATGCTGAAATTACTTTTTTAAAGGCTGAAGCTGCTGCAAGAGGATATTCTGCTGGTGGTACAGCAGCAGATCTTTACACAGCAGCGGTTACTGCATCAATGAATGAAAATGGTGTGACTTCTGCTGATACAGGAGCGTATTTACTGGCAAATCCTTATAATGCCTCTAATTGGAAGCAATCTATCGGAGTACAAGCTTGGATTGCAATGTTTAATAAAGGTTTAGCTTGCTGGAATTTTACAAGACGTTTAGATTATCCTATCCTTGTAAATCCTCCAAAATCAAATTTATCTTCTGTACCATATAGAATGCCTTATTCTGATCAGGAATATGTTCTAAATGGAGCTAACGTAAAAGCTGCAGCCATCAAGATTGGTGGAGATAAAGCAACTACCAAATTATTCTGGGACAAATTTTAACAAAAAAGTTTTTATACTTATATATTTAAAACCGCCTTCGGGCGGTTTTTTTATTTCCGTATATTTGTAGCTTAAATTTTGGTCAGAAACATACTGTAAAAATGTTTTGCTACGCCATTAAAAGAGAATTGAGAAAAATGAATATTAAAGATATAATCGAACAAAAACTTTCGGAAGTCATTTTAAATGTATATCAGTTAAAAGACATCAAGCTGGAAGTTCAGGAAAATAAAACGGAATTTGAAGGCGATTTTACCATTGTCACTTTTCCGCTGGTAAAACAGCTGAAAAAAAATCCTGAGAGCATTGGAGTTGAATTAGGAGAAGCTTTAACAGAGACTGAGCTTTTTGAAAGCTTTAATGTAGTAAAGGGATTTCTTAATGTGAAGGTGAAAAACCAATTATTTATAGACAATTTCAGGTCTGTAAATAAAAATTTCTCTGTTGTAGAAAAGAAGAATGCTACCGTTATGGTAGAGTACTCTTCACCGAACACCAATAAACCATTGCACCTAGGGCATATCAGAAATAATTTATTAGGATTCTCAGTAGCTCAGATTTTAAAAGAAGCTGGTTATGACGTGATCAAAACTCAGATCATTAATGACCGAGGTATTCATATCTGTAAATCTATGCTGGCCTGGGAGAAATTTGGTAATGGAACAACTCCTGAAACAACCCATACTAAAGGTGATAAATTTGTTGGAAACTACTATGTGGAATTTGACAAAAACTATAAAAAAGAAATAGCAGACCTTGTAGAACAGGGGATGGGAGAGGAGCAGGCTAAAAAAGAGGCTCCGTTGATGAAAGAAGCCCAGAAAATGCTTTTAGATTGGGAGAATGGAGATGATGCAGTAAGAACACTATGGGCAGAGATGAATGCCTGGGTGTATAAAGGATTTAATGAAACCTATAAAAGATTAGGAGTTGATTTTGACCAGGTTCAGTACGAAAGCAATACCTATATTTTAGGAAAAGATCTTATTCAGGCAGGTCTGGATAAGGGCGTTCTCTATCAGAAAGAAGATGGATCTGTATGGTGCGACCTTACAGATGAAGGGCTTGACCAGAAGCTGTTGTTGCGTTCAGACGGTACTTCAGTTTATATGACGCAGGATCTTGGAACGGCAGTTGAGCGTTTTAAGCAAAATAATATTCAGAAACTGATCTATACAGTAGGAAACGAACAGGATTACCACTTCCAGGTTTTATTTAAAGTTCTTAAAAAATTAGGCTATGAGTGGGCGGATCAGTTATTCCACCTTTCTTACGGAATGGTTGAACTGCCTGAAGGTAAAATGAAATCCCGGGAAGGAACTGTAGTGGATGCTGACGATCTGATGCAGGAAATGTACGAAACAGCAAAATCCAAAGCTCAGGAATTAGGAAAACTGGAAAGCCTTTCGGAAAAAGATAAAGAAGCTTCTTATGAAACGGTAGGATTAGGTGCGTTGAAGTATTTCATGCTTAAAGTAGATCCTAAGAAAAAAATGCTTTTCAATCCTGCAGAAAGTATAGATTTTAACGGAAATACGGGTCCTTTTATTCAATACACCTATGCACGTATTCAGTCATTGCTGTCTAAAGCAGGTGCTCTACAGTCGGAAATTGCTGATATTGAATTAAATCAATCTGAAAAAGAATTGATTATGCAGCTGGCCAACTTTAAAACTACAGTAGCCAAGTCAGCAGAAACTTTAAGCCCGGCTTTAGTGGCAAACTATGTATACGATCTTGTAAAAA
Organism: Chryseobacterium culicis; assembly: GCF_900108365.1. Taxonomy (GTDB): domain Bacteria; phylum Bacteroidota; class Bacteroidia; order Flavobacteriales; family Weeksellaceae; genus Chryseobacterium; species Chryseobacterium culicis. The sequence continues at coordinate 350,498 of NZ_FNWQ01000001.1, forward strand.
CATATAACTCTTTCTATCAGAATAACCCGATTCTGAATCAGGAAGATGAAAATGTAAAACGATTCCGTTTGACCATTTCAGATATCACGGCAAAAACGATCAGAAAATCGTTAGAACTGCTGGGAATCGGAACCGTAAACAGAATGTAAAAATAGAAAGCCTCCTGAATTTTCAGGAGGCTTTTTTATGTAGGAAATATACTTTTGTATCAAAAAACCGGAATTCAGAACCGGATCTACGTTTTATCATTATTTTCAACGTGCATCTGTTTCAGGCTGTCCGCATACAATTTGGCAGGGGTCCATCGTGCATGCTTGGAAAGAACTACTTTGTATCCTTTTTTGTACGTATAAACTTTCGTGAATTCTGCACCGAAGAATATCAGCATACAGGAATAATTAATCCACATCATAATCAGAATAACAGTTCCGGCAGCACCAAATGCTGAAGTAGGTTTCACCTGGTTGAAATAAAGACTTAACAAAAACTTCCCGAGCGTGAATAAAACCGTGGTCAGAAATGCCCCTTTCCACACCGGTTTCCAGCTGACCAAAACATCTGGCAGCACTTTAAACATTAAAGCAAATAACAGCATTACAAGGCCAAAGCCTACAGCAAAATTCACAGTCTCTACCAGCATATACGTTTCAAAACCAAAATATTGGGTAATAATCGTATTAAAGAGACTGATTAAGGAGGATAAAACCATGGTGATCATTAAAAGAAAACCCAGAATAAGAATCATTCCCAATGAGTTGGCTCTGTCCAGTAAAAATTTAAGTAAAGCTTTCTTAGGCGCAGCTTCCACTTCCCAAAGTGTATTTAGCGAATGCTGAAGCTGAAAAAAGAGCGTAGTAGAACCAAAAACCAATGACCCTACTCCTACCGCTTTCATAAAAATATTCTTTTTGTCAATCAAGGCACCTGCGAGCATCCCTTCAATACTTTTAGCCACATCCGGTCCCATAATCCCGCTGATTTGCGTGCTGATCTGTCCGCGGATAGCTTCTTCGCCGAAGAAATTTCCAAGTACCCAGATAATTATGATTAATAATCCCGGAATAGAAAAGATGGCATAATACGCAAGACTTGCTGAATCTTTTGATGCAGAAGAATTGTTCCATTCAGTAAATGTATCTTTTAGAACTTCCCAGAAAAATTTAGCAGTTTTGATCATATTAAAATGGATATCCGATGGCAATATTTAAAACAAGGTTATCTTTTCTCCAGCTTGAGTCTCCGAAGTTAATTTTATCGAAGGCCCATCTGTCTCCTTTCTGATAATAAGGAACTCTCAGTGGCATAGCAAGATCCAGTCTCAGAATCAGGATAGAAAAATCCAGTCTCAGACCTACCCCTGCTCCCACCGCAATTTCATTTAAAAAGTCTTTTGAAAACTTAGCCCCGGGTCTGGTTTCATCATCGTGAAGAAGCCAGATGTTTCCGGCATCTACAAACACAGCAGCATTTAAGAATTTATAAAGATTGGCTCGGTATTCCGCATTTAATTCAAGTTTCACATCTCCGGACTGGTCAAAATACGTACCTGGCTCCAGTGTTCTCGGATCAAAGCTACCCGGCCCTAAAGTTCTCGCACGGAATGCTCTGATACTGTTGCTTCCTCCTGAGAAAAACTGTTTAGAGAAAGGAATAAATTCTGAATTTCCGTATGGATAGGCAATTCCTCCGATAAATCTTGTTGCCAATGAAGACTTTTCGGTAAACTTATGATAGAATCTGAAATCATTTTCAATCTTTACATACTGACTGAAAGGAATTCCAAATATTTTCTTTTCCTTATCTTTTTTTACATCAGCCCCCGTCACCAGCCCCGTAATATTTCCTGCCAGATCAAGCGTCCCTTTATAATAAATGGTGTTGGTTTTCGGCAGCATGGTATTGGTATAGGTGTAAGAATACGTAGGACCGAAAATAAGCTGCTTATCAACAATTCGCCGCATAGCAGGATTATTCGCAGATTTAATCATGTATTCTTCTGTGACATTTGCCGGAGAAACCAGCGTAATGTCAATGACTTTCAGATCGTGTTCTTTCCTTGCATTTTCTTTCCACACATATCCAAATGATCCCGTGAAATTATTAAGGGTATAATATTTTGTTCTGTTCTGGAATTCATATCCCAATGTGATATTCGTTCTCGGAACAAACTCACTGGAAGAATGAAAACGGAACGGAGCCACAATTCTTGGGATGGAAAGCTGTACATTCGTTCCGGCTCGGAAAATATTATTAGCGTCCTGTGCTCCTCCCATCTGAAAATCAAATGCTCCGAAGATGGCTGCCTTAAACTGTTCTGCGCCCCGGAAAAAATTTCTGTGCGTCCAGTTCAGGTTCAGCTCACTACCTGCATAGTTGGCAGAATTTGTTCTTCCCAATGCTTCCAGACGAAGAGACTGAACTTGTCTTGGGGTTAATAAATAATAGGCATCAAACTTATGGCTTAAAGAATCAGATACGATGAACTCATTCTTTACAAATTTGAAGACTCCCAGGCTGATCAGTCGGTTCAGGGTCAAATTGTGATTGGAACGATTATAAAGATCTCCCTTTTTGAAATATAAGGCCCTGTCAAAAATTTTTGGTTTAAATTTATGTTGGGGATCAATCACATAAATATCGTCAAAAGCATATTTGGAAAGAGAATCTTTATTCATCGGAATGCTGTACTTTCCATCTTTTACATCCTGAATGTTGTAATTGGGAAATACAATAACATCATTAATGCTGAATTGCTGAGTGGCTAAATCAGGGGTATTGTCCTTCAGCTTTACATTAAGTTCCACCTTATGATTTTTGCTCACCGTACTGTCTGCCTGAACAATAATATTATCAGGATGGAAATAATAAAAACCTCTTTCTTTTAACCTGTTATCAATTCTTTCTCTTTCTGCTTTGATGACATCCAGGTCAAATGGTTTTCCATTTTTAAGAAGCGTTCTGTTGGTAAAACTCTGAATTTCCTTATTAACCAGTGTAGAATCTTTCTGAAATTTTACACCGTCAATCAAATATCTTGAACCCGGCTTTACTGTGTAGATAACCTGGGCTTTTTTATTTTTGGAAACAGTATCATAGGTTGCTTTAGCATTGAAATATCCTTTATTTTCAGAATAATTCACGATAATATCTTTATTGAACTCACGGTCCACATCACCCAGTAGTACAGGTTTTTCGCCTACCTTATACTTCAGCCAGTAATTGAAGCCTTTATCTTTTTTAGGCTCTTTGGCAATATTATAGAAATAGAGCTTCGGGCGCAGTCCTAAAAATGTAGAATTGGGCTTTGGAGTAAGGTTGGCTTCTAAGGCCGCCTGAAGATCTTTCTTTTCCTTTTTAGAAATCGTATCATTTTCAATCTTTACTTTGGCTCCCGTGTAAAGCATCTGGCCCTCTTTCAAAAACCTTGTATTACTGCACGAGACTACCGTTGATGCCATTCCGGAAACCAACAGATACTTACAATAGATATGGAACTTATTATTCATTATTTAAATTCTACCACTTGGTTATTTTGATTCTTTTTTGGCTTTTTCTCTTTTGACTTTTGGAAAATCTCCCGGAATTTATCATAATCCAATGTAATGATAAATCCAACTCCGGTTTCTATAATCTGTCCCTGAAGAGCCACCTGATATTCGTCCTTACGGTAAGCACGCAGCATATATCTTCCATCTTTGGAAAGACTGTAGTCTACGGAAACATTCCCAGCAATATTCGTCATATTTTCATTCTGGCGGGCCTGGCCTTCCAGTCCGAAGTTGCTTCCTACCGTTACTTTCAGTCGGTCATTCAGGAGCTTTTTGCTGATATCCACATTCAGGTCTGTTCGGGTATTTTTTTCTCCGCTGGAATAATCTTCTGAAGAATCAAGGCCAAAATTAAGGTCTACACCTTTGATCAGTCCTGCGGCCAGATTGTTCAGCTGCTGAGAAAGAATCTTACTCACACTCTGTCTTGCCATGGTTTCCGCAGACATTCCGGCTCCGCTTTCAAATGGATTTTCCCCGATAAAGCGGTTCAGAAGTAATAAGGCAAATACCTGTTTATTGAGCTCGGATTCCTGTGTTCTGATCTGTGCAAGCTTCTGATCCACAACATCTTTTACATTCGTAGATACAGAATTGTTTTTTTCATCTGTCGTAATATCGAAAGTAAGCTGAGGTTTCAGTAATTCCCCTTTCATTTTTAATAAAGCATTGAAAGGGACTCTTTGCTTAAACTGATTCAGTGTAGATGCGCTTTCTCCGCTGATCTGCTGCTCAACAAGGTCAATAGGCGGAGCCTCCGTTTTATAGACAGCAGTAATGTCCAGTTGAGCCGTTGTAGGTTCACCCGTCCAGGTAATGGTGCTGCCTTTCTGGATGTCAAATTTACGTTTCAGAAAACTTACGGAAAGGTCGTAACTTCCTTTTTCCACTTCATATACTCCCACCAATGTAGTTTTTCCTGACGGATCTATTCCTCCCGTTAATTCTGCTTCTCCCTGAAGCTGTACAAAATCGCCATTGGCCTTATCAATGATCAGCGACAGTTTTGCTTCTTTGCTGACCTCAATATTAACACTTACATCCATCCCTTTGATGCGGCTCTGCGCATTAAGAGAATCTGCTTTGATTGTCTTGTTTAAAACCACCTGGTCCTGATCCACAAATTCTACAATTCCGTCTCTTTCCTGTAGAGTAGGGCTGGACTGAGGCAGTACAAAAGTGAAGTCTGTATTATCTGCCACGCTTAATCTTCCGTCCACTTTGGGAAGGTCAAGATTTCCGCGGATATGAAGCCCGGCATCAATGGCCAGAATACCATACATGATAGCATCATTTGATTTTTCTGAATTGACAACTTTGAAATCCTTCGCATTTACATCCAGATTAAAGGCGAAATCTCTGTAGGTTTGAGTAAGAACCTGCCCGTCTACAACAAGCGCATTTCCGTCTTTATCTTTAATTTTGAATTTGTCAAACTCTATTCCACGGCTGGTAAAATCTATTGCATCACTCAGGTGTCTGAAATCACTTCCTGTTTTTGCTATTTCCAGGCCTGCATCATTGAATTTCACTTTTCCCAGGATATTAGGCCGGTCAGTGGTGCCGGTAATTTTTAAATTTCCTGAAAGATACCCTTCCGTATTGGTAATAGCATTCATAGAAAACCCTTGAATACTTTTCATCTGCAGCTGATTGATAGCCATATTCAGATCGAAAGAGCTGGAAGAAGTATTATAATCTCCCAGAATTTTTACATCATTGTTATTTCCTGAAAGGGCAATATCGGCATTTAAAACATTCGGTGACGCGTTGTTCACTTTTACCGCAAGATTCCCGACAGGGCTTCCATAGACAATTAAATCTGAAATATTCAGATCAGAATTAAAAGTCATTTTTTTCGTCACATCTCTGAGCTGTGCTGTTCCGTTGATCGTTCCTCTTGCCAGAACAGTATCTTTTTTGATAAGTTCTGTAATGGTTTCAATTTTAAAATCTTTCAACGAAATATTCAAAGGACTGCTTGGGCTGTTGCTTTCAGACTGTACTGCAATTTCACTGTTTCCGTTGGACAGGATAAAATTTTCTGCAAGAATTCCCTTGCTGCTGATCTGGATTTTATTGTTTTCAGCAACGTTCCAGTCAGTATAATTGAGCTTCAACCCGTTAGGATTAAGAGATATTTCTGTAATGTCATTCAGTGATTTTGCATTTCCTGCAATCAGGAATTGCGTAGCATCTTTTTCATCTTTTGTAGTGACATTGTATCGGATGGTATTGTCTGCAACATCTCCGTCAATATTGATTTTGTTTAAAGAAAAGCTTGAGCTTTTTAAGGCTGCGACATTCAGGCTGTACTGCAGCGCCTGATTTTCATTGGTGACCTTTAAAGCACCTTTTTCAATAGAGTTTTCTCCATATAGTAATCTCGGAATTTGTCCGTCAATCTCAATTTTCTGAGAATCCGCATCATAATTTCCGGCCAGATTGATTGTCTCAAAATCTTTCAGATCCGGCACAAATTTTCTGATCAGATCATCATTTTTGATTTTCGCAGTAAAGGTGAAATGCTGTCCCGGATCAATTTTCTGCTTGTTATCCGGTTTCTGGAACTGATAATACTGATTCACGGTTTTCGTTAAAGCACCAAAAATCTGAGTCAGTTTGTATTTGCCTTTGAGTTCTACATCTGCAAACTGGGAATTGAAAATAATCTGCGTGGAATCTGTTGTGGACGAAGCTTTCAGATTCACTTCCTGTACCGGATAAACTTCTTTGGTATCTGAGAATGCAAAATCTTTCAGGTTGAGATATCCATTCAGATTATTGGGATCAAGGCTGGTGAAATCGCCATCAATTTTTCCGGCAATAATCATCGGTTTTTCGTAGAAACCAAGTTTATTAACATCCAGTTTAATAACTTCTCCATTCACTTTTACCGTAGGATTTTTTTCATCATACACTCCGGAAGCGGTCAGCTGTAAACTGGCGTTAGGATCTTTTGAATCTAAAACTACATGATAAGCTCCTTTTCGGATTTTTCCGGTAAGGTTCATGTTTTGATAACGGTATCCTTTATAGACTGCGGAGGCAACATGGCCTTTCAGGTCTGCATTGGCATTTTTAAAATCAAAGCTTTCCCCTTTGGCTGCAATTTGTGCAGTGATGGGACCAATATCTTTATTCTGAATGATTTTTCCGACTTGTATACCTTGAAGATTAGCTTTTACGTCATACAGCTCATGATTTTTTCTTCGCATGTCTACCTGCGCGATCACCGCAGCATTTCCTAAAGTGGAGTAGAGGTTAAGATCTGTATTCACCACTTTGGTCGTTCCTTTTGCATTTCCTTTGATACTGAAATGAGAAGGGAGTGATATATTGGAAGGAATTGTATTTTTAGGAACAAGATTGAATATCGTTCTGGCACTGGAAGAAAATTCACCTATTCTCAGATCGTAATACAGCTGATCCGGATTCATAGCGTTTTTTATTTTTCCGGATGCCATTACTCTCAGCTCATCCAGTCCCGAAACTTTGAGATCCTGAATTAAAAGATCATTGACGGTTCCTTTTACATTAGCATTGACATTAAGAACAGCATTGGGATATTTGTTAAAGGGAACTGTATTTCTTAAGGTAGGCACAAGATTCAGAATATCGGAAAACCCTATTTTTGAGTCTTTGATGTTGGCTGAAATTTTTACAGCACCTAAGTTCGAGCTTAGCTGATCTACAGCATTGTAGTTTAAAATAACTTCATCCCGCAATATTGTTTTCGGAGTCTGAAGATAGAGATCCTTCAGGTATGCTTCTTTTTCCGCGTATACAAAATCAGTATTGAATTTCTGGATATCCAGTCCTCTGCCTTCTTTAATTTCTGCTGAATTTACTGTTCCGGCGAAAGTATTGTTTTCCATTTTGAAACTTCTTACTTCCACATTCATTTTCGAAAAATTAAGGTGGTTGAAGTCCATGCCCTGTCGGGTTGGAGCAATGGCGGTATTGTTATAACTGACTTTTACATCATTCAGAACAAGTTTCCCTAGGAGAAGTTTCATCGCTTTATCCTGATCGGAAGCTTTGGAAACCTCAGGTTCTTTTGTTTTTTTCGGATTGGCATTCTGAGCAGGCAGGTAAAGATTGGCATCAATATCTGCTCCTGAAAGAAATACATTGGATACATTGTAGGCATTGTTTTCAAGATCCAGTTTGTTGACCTTTGTGCTCAGTTCCTTAAATATAATTTTTGCAAATGTTTTGGTGTTTTCATCGCCGTAATCAATATCAAAATGAGTAAGCTTGATTCCCCTTAATCCGATGTTCATCGGTTTTTTTTCATTGAGAGAATCTACCTTTTTCTCAACTTTGTTCGCTACTTCCTCTACAAGACCTTGTTTTAGCTTTAATTTTAATCCGTCAAGATTAATATCATTGACAGCATAATTGTTTTTACTGAGATCAAATTTTTTAACCCGTGTATCAAAGGACTTAAAATACAGCTGAATGTCATTCTTCGACTGTTGGTCGTTGAAGGTTACCCCAACATCTTTGAGATTGATTTTATCAAGAGAAATAATGAAGGGTTTGGAAGGGCTTTCTTCTTTGTCACTGGTTGCAAAAGCATCGATGATATAATCAAAATTGAATTTACCATCCGGTTTTCGTACGACATTGGCACGGGCGCCTTCCATATTGACAGAAGTAATATCTGCTGTAGAATTAAGCAGTTTCAGCATATGCAGTCCTACATCCAGCTTTTTAACTGCCAGAAGGGTATCTACATCCTGTCCCTTAAGATAGAGATTCTCCATAACAAGACTGTTGGGAAATCCTATGTAGACCCTTTCAAGGCTTACAGGAGTTTTAATTTTCTTCTCCAGATAAACAATGAGTTTGTCTTTAATAAAGTTCTGAACGGCAGGAAGCCTTAAGCTTAGTATCAACAGGGTAAGAAGAACCAATATCGAAATAAAGGTTATTGCAATACGCCTTAAGAGTTTTGTGGTGTTGATTTTCAGTTTCAAATGCGATGAGGTTTCTAACAAAGATAATAATACTATTTTATTTGGTCTTTGTTGTGGTACCCTTTGCGTATGCAAAAATCCTGCCTTGGCTGTCTTTTTATGGAATTTCTAGTTTGTAGTTGTCAAGTGAATAGTTGAGTAAGACAGCCAAAACAAGGATTGTTATTGTTAAAAAACGCCCCCTTGTTATCATTTTTTAATGTTGAAAAGGTTAGTTAGCAAAAATGAAATTCAAATGTTAGTAGTTGTGAAGGGGGCGTGGCATGGTTTATATGATAGATAATACGTTTTACTGGTTTCCGTTTTCCCATTTCACTTCTTCTCCCTGCGGAGCAGCGCCTCCCTGGGCTGGAGTGATAGGAGCGGTTTCCTGATTGATGTGATAAATATAGGCTGCAATTTTTTCAGCATCTCTTCCGGTAATGGTTCCTTCTTTAATAAAAGGTCTCATGGTAGGATTGTTCGGAGATCCGTTTTCAAGCATCCAGAATACGTTTTTGAATAAGCTTTTTTCCTTAATATTGATCCAATGGGTGTCGGTAAGGTTCGGGCCTATGCCTCCTTTTCCTCCATCTCCGTGACAGGTGACACAATTTGTTTTGAACAGTTCCTGGCCTTCTGCAATGTTATCAGCACTGTATTTTGCAGACTCCAGATTGATCTGGGGGGCTGTTTTTTCATACTCCGCAATGGATGCCAGCATGGTTTTGGTTTCTTTGGTGTACTCTGCTTCCGGATGGGCATAATCCGTGAAAGAGAAGGCAAACAGATACACAGCACAGAAGATACATCCGAACCAGAAAAGACCAATCCACCATTTGGGAAGCGAGTTGTCAAGCTCGGTAATTCCGTCAAAACCATGGTCAATAAGAATATCTTTTTCTTCCGTAGCGGTTTGTTTTTTGAAGGCAGAATTCCATAATTTCTGGTAATAAGGAACTTTTTTCTCTTCCAGGTATTTTTTTTTCTCTTCCTCGGATAATTTGCTGAAGCTTTGATTTTCTACCAGATCTCCAATAGAGTTCATGATCAGCAGAAGAATAGTAGCGATTAATATCAGTGCCCAGAAAAAAGGAGAAGAAAAATATCCTGAATCACTGGCAAACATTTCAAAGGCCATGATCGTTAAACCTATCGTTGCTGCGATATATATTGAAATGGGGGTTCTCGTTTTCATTGCAATTCAATTTTAAATGTTACTCTACACTTGCGGTTTGTACCTGTGTTGTTTTAATATCTGTGCCTAATCTCTGCAGATATGCGATCATTGCTACAATTTCTCTCTGTTCAAGCGGCACATAAGAAGATCCTTTTGCTGTTTTCTCTTTGATCATCTGATCCTTTACATCTGTTGCTTCAGCATAAATTCTCTGTACAATGGCTTTTGACTGGTTATCTGCCCATTGGTTGGCAGAATCTATCTGAGCTTTTGTATAAGGAACATCGAAGGCATTTTTCATCAGCTTCATTTTATCCACCATTTGTGTTTTGTCCAGTTTATTGGTAATTAACCAGGGAAAACGGGGCATGATAGAACCGGCAGATGTAATTCTTGGGTTATACATATGTTTGAAATGCCATGAATCAGGGTTTCTTCCTCCTTCTCTGTGCAGATCCGGTCCTGTTCTTTTAGATCCCCATAAAAATGGTCTGTCATATACAAATTCTCCAGCTTTCGAATACTGTCCGTTTTTTCCTTCAAACCTTACCACCTCATCACGGAAAGGTCTTATCATCTGAGAGTGGCAGGCATTACAGCCTTCACGGATATAAAGGTCTCTTCCTTCGAGTTCCAGTGGAGTATAGGGTTTTACTGCTGTAATTGTAGGAACGCTTTGCTTCAGAGAAAGGGTAGGAACAATTTCCACCAATCCACCGATTGCTATAGTAATGAAAGCTAATACAGAAAGGAGAGTGGGAGTTCTTTCCAGCCAAAGGTGTACGCCTTCGCCTTCTTTTCTTGAACTTCCGATATTGGCTAATGCAGGAGCCTCCGCAGGAACATTTTTTTGGAATGAACCGGCTTTAATCGTTTTGATCACATTGACCACCATCAAAATTGCTCCAGACAGATAAAGAACACCTCCCAGGAATCTCATCTTAAAGTAAGGAATGATTGCAGTAACAGTATCCAGCCAGTTTTTCCATAATAACGTTCCGTCCGGATTGAACTGCTTCCACATTAATCCCTGAGTAAATCCTGAAATGTACATAGGAACGGCATAAAAGATGATTCCCAATGTTCCCAGCCAGAAGTGCCAGTTGGCCAGTTTTTTAGACCAGAGGGATGTTCTCCACATAATCGGAACCAGATAATATACCACCCCGAATGCCATGAAACCATTCCATCCAAGAGCTCCTAAGTGTACGTGGCCAATCACCCAGTCGGTATAGTGACCAATTTTATTTAATGATTTTGTTGCTAATAAAGGTCCTTCGAAAGTAGCCATACCGTAGCAAGTAACAGCCACTACAAAGAATTTCAGAATCGGGTTTTCTCTTACTTTATCCCAGGCTCCTCTTAACGTAAGGAGACCATTCAGCATTCCTCCCCATGACGGTGCAATAAGCATAATGGAGAAACCTGTTCCCACTGCCTGTGCCCAAGCCGGTAAAGCGGTATACTGCAGGTGGTGAGGCCCGGCCCAAAGGTATACAAAGATCAGCGACCAGAAGTGAATAATGGATAGTTTGTATGAGAATACCGGTCGCTGAGCTGCTTTAGGCATAAAATAATACATCAGACCTAATACCGGAGTCGTTAATACGAATGCTACCGCATTGTGCCCATACCACCATTGTACTAATGCATCTTTTACCCCTGCATATACAGAATAAGATTTCCAGCTGGTGAAAGATAAAGGAACCTCCAGATTATTGAAGATGTGAAGCATCGCTACCGCAATCCAGGTGGCTATGTAGAACCAGATGGCGACGTATAAATGTCTCACTCTTCTTTTGGCAATCGTTCCGAACATATTGATTCCGAAAATAATCCATGAGAATGCAATTAAGATATCAATAGGCCATTCGTGCTCGGCATATTCTTTAGAAGTATTGATTCCCATTAGGAATGTAATCACTACAGTTACAATCATAAACTGCCAGGACCAGAAGTGAAGCCATGAAAGCGTATCACTGTACATTCTGGTTTTAAGAAGTCTCTGCATACTGTAGTAAGCGCCACAGAAAAAGGAATTACATACGAAAGCAAAAATAACAGCACTGGTATGAAGCATTCTGATTCTTCCGAAGCCCATCGCTCCCTGAGTATTAATCAGCCCCTGAATATTACCCGAAGCTAAGCTTTTAATAGTTGTATCATCCGTACCGAATAAAAATTCAGGCAATTCAGGATAAAAAAGCATCAATGCAGCTGTAAGCCCCAGCAGAAATCCTACAAGTCCGAATGCGACAGTCGCATAGAGGAATGCTCTGACAATATTATTGTCATAATTAAATTTTTGCGTCTCCATAAATTCCAATAGTGTTTACCGAAGTGATATTTTCTCCGAAAAAAGGCGTATTTTTAAGTCTTTTTTATGTTGAAAATAAATATCATGTAACGTGTATAATGTTTTGCCAAAGGTATTTATTAACTTTGTTAGAGGCTAATAGCTAATCTTCTAAAATATACCGAAAACTACTAAAACAAAAGCGATGAAAGTTTGTGGACAAAATATCAGGAAAATACGCAGGAGCAGAGACCTTACGCAGGAATATATGGCTTTTGAAATGGGTATTTCCCAAAAGGCATATTCCGATATTGAGAATTCCAAGGTGAAAATCAATCTGGATATACTGACTAAAATATCTGATATTTTAGACATCAAACCATCCGATATCTGTAGTATTTCGCATAAGTGTGGAAATGATGAATATGAAGATAAATACCAAAGCCTTTTGGAATACATGAAAAAGAATAATATTTCGGTTCCGAAAGAGTTTCTATAAACTTCTGCCTTCCACTTTTACATTCAATTTAAATCAGTATAACAAGTGATCTCTTTCTTATTGAAAGAGATCATTTTTTTTGAGGCAGGTTCACAGGGAATGTCAAATGATTTCGTATTAAAATTTAAAAATCAAACATAATTTCCATCCGTAAAGTCTGTTTCAGTAAAGGTATTTCGAATTTTATAAAGAATAGAGTAAAATAAAAAAAGGAGTTCCGTTCCGGGATGAGGTTGAATTCTCAATTTACCCCATGGAATATGAATTTCTCTGAAAAGTTTTTATATATTTAGCGACCGAATAATTCATTCAATGAGCAACGAAAATAAAACAGGACAAAACGAGACTTTAGTTAGAGGATTAACAAACCGACACATACAATTAATTGCCCTTGGAGGTGCCATAGGAACAGGGTTATTTCTGGGAATTGGACCCGCTGCCGTACTAGCAGGGCCATCCGTAATTTTGGGCTACGCTTTGGCAGGAATTATCGCCTTCTTTATTATGCGTCAGCTGGGTGAAATGGTAGTTCAGGAACCTGTTTCGGGAAGTTTCAGCTACTTTGCCTACAAATATTGGGGAAATTTCCCGGGATTTGCTTCCGGATGGAACTACTGGATTCTCTATATTCTGGTAAGTATGGCAGAGCTTACGGCAATTGGGCATTACATTCATTTCTGGTGGCCGGAAATACCACTCTGGGTGTCCAGTTTGTTTTTCTTTGTTGTCATTAATGCGCTTAACCTTGCTTCGGTAAAGGTTTACGGAGAAACGGAATTCTGGTTTTCCATCATCAAAGTAGTGGCTATTATTGCGATGATTATTTTCGGAGTCTATCTTTTAATAAGCGGCACAGGAGGAGAAAAGGCATCCATTACCAATCTGTGGAACGATGGCGGATTCTTCCCGAAAGGACTATTTCATAAAACAGAAAACGGGTATTCGGGATTATTTGCCGCTATGGCAATGATTATGTTCTCGTTTGGCGGGCTTGAACTTATTGGTATTACCGCCGCAGAAGCTAAAAATCCGGAAAAAACAATTCCTCAGGCAACCAATCAGGTCATCTACAGAATTCTTATTTTCTACGTCGGTGCTTTGGTGATCCTGTTTTCATTAAGCCCATGGAGAGATATTACAGAAGGCTCCAGCCCTTTTGTAATGGTGTTTCAAAACCTGAATGGCCTTGAGTTCAGCCTTTTTGGTAAAGTTATTCAGTTCAATACATTGATTGCGAATGTTCTTAACCTGATTGTTTTAACAGCTGCTCTGTCAGTATATAACAGCAGTGTTTACAGTAACAGCAGAATGCTTTTCGGGCTGGCTCAACAGGGCAATGCTCCGAAATTCCTGAGAAAACTGAATAAAAACGCTGTTCCTACGAATGCAATTATTGTATCTTCATGCTTTGCCGGAATCTGTATCATTATCAATAAATTAGTGCCGGAAAAAGCTTTCGAATACCTGATGGCTTTGGTGGTCTCCACATTGATCATCAACTGGCTGATGATATGCTACACCCACTTGAAATTTAAGAAATCTATCAATGCAGAACAAATTCACTCCAAATTCCCCTCTATATTCTATCCGATATCCAATTACATCTGTATCGCATTTTTGGTGCTGATTTTAGGGCTGATGAGTATTACTGGGATGGAAATTCAGGTGATTCTTATTCCGGTATGGATTGGCTTCCTGTTTGTAATGTATAAATTATATAAACCGAAATAACAGGATAAAACAGATATTGATCCGTTTGGAAAGGTGAAAATCAAATGATTTTCACCTTTTTTATTGCAGTAATTTAAGACATGAAATATAACCATCTTTATTGATTTTCTGGCTGGAAGGAGTAAGAGGATTAGACGTTACCGATATGCATATTGACGGTGCTAATAAAATTATTCAGGATCAGTATCCTGGCAGAAAAGTAATAGGAATAGATGTACTAAACCTATATGAAAATGGAGGAATGGTACACTGCATAACCCAACAGCAGCCTGCCAGAAATCGGGAAAGATAATTCAAGAATAAATTAGCTGTAATGATGTTTTTTTGTGAAAACAATTCGCAGAATACAACGCTTTGCTAGGTAATTTTTTGTATATTGGTAAAGGTTATATTTCAAATTCAGGTGAAAATTATAATCTGTTTGGAATACCTGCGGATAAGCCGAAACCGTTACAAAAAGTAGGCAGAACCAAAAAAGACACCTATGGCCAATTTATTTCAAACGTTCACCAACACTGTAAAACACTGGTATATTCCCTTAATCTTCGGAATTCTTTTCCTGATCTGTGGTTTTTATGTATTTAGTGTACCTATTGCTACCTACGTTACACTCTCTATCCTTTTCAGTGTTTCATTCTTATTTTCGGGAATTACCGAAATATTCTTTTCTTTACAAAACAGTAAATCCCTGCAAGGATGGGGATGGTTTCTTGTAAGCGGATTATTAACGACTGCTATTGGCGTTTATCTTATCGCAAATCCGCAGATTTCAATGTCGGTACTCCCGTTTGTTATCGGGTTTACTTTTCTGTTCCGGTCATTTCAATTACTGGGATTCGCATTTGATCTTAAAAGTATGAGAATAATGAGCTGGGGAAATGTAGCACTTGCAAGCATTGGAGGAATTGTTTTTTCCCTGCTGCTGATATTTAATCCGGTATTTACAGGAATTTCACTGGTTACGCTTACTGGTGTTTCGTTTATTTTTATGGGGATTGCCTCCATTATGCTGGCCTTAGATTTAAGAAAGGTTAAAAAGATTCCGGGTAAAGTAAGTCAGGAATTAAGGGACAGAATTCAATCTATACAGGAAGAAATTGATGGTTTAAAAAATAAATAATACATCATTAGACAGATCAACAAAACCATCTCTTGGGCATGTCCATAGATAGTGTTTTATTATGCAGTACTAAGATTGAATTATTGGTATCATCATATTCAAATTTCAGGCTGCTGAGTCCTGCGTTTTAGGAATTAAAAGGGCGGCATTTCAGAATTGAAAAGAATTAGAAATAACGTTTTTCATGATTTATTCTTTTAAGATGTTATTTCAAGTTACATTCAGAAACATGCATTAAATAAAAAACAAAAACCACCCTTTAAAAAGGATGGTTTGTAGACTCACAGGGATTCGAACCCCAGATGACTGAACCAAAATCAGTAGTGTTACCGCTACACCATGAGTCTCTGTTTGTTTTAGTGGTGCAAATTTACAGCTTTTTTCTTTACATACAAGAACTTTTTGAAATTTTTTTTAAATTTACTGTAGAATTATTCCCGGAAAATATGCTGATAGACTTCAATAATCTCAATATTAATAAATTATCGTTTGATACCGAATTTGAAAAGAAAGTGAAAATTTTTCTGGAAGAATGGTTTTCAGAAACAACAAAAGTACACGTACAGACATCGGGTTCTACAGGGGTTCCGAAAATTTTTGAAATTGAGAAAAAGAAAATGATCAATTCTGCAGTGATGACCTGTAATTTTTTAGGATTAAAAGAAGGAGATTCTGCATTGCTTTGTCTGCCTGTAGAATATATATCAGGTAAAATGATGATTGTACGTGCTATAGAAAGAAAATTAAAACTTAGAATTGCAGATCCTTCTCTGAAACCTGTTGAAGACCTGGAAGAAGAAACAGATTTTTGTGCGATGACCCCGCTTCAGGTGGAAAACTCGCTGGAAAAGCTTCATCTGATTAAGAATCTGATCATAGGAGGTGCTGCGGTCTCAGAAAGCCTGAAAAATAAGATGCTCCAAATGAAACTTAGTAATTCCAATCGTATTTTTGAAACCTACGGAATGTCTGAAACCCTTTCTCATATTGGCTTAAAACAGCTCATGCCGGAGCAGGAAGATTACTTTACTGTTTTTGAAAATGTATCCATTTCCCTGGATGACAGAGGATGTTTGAAGATCTCAGCACCTAATGTAAATGCTTCTGAACTGCAAACTAATGATTTAGTTGATATTAAAAATGAAAAACATTTTAAATTTCTCGGAAGAATTGATAATGTGATCAATTCCGGAGGCGCAAAAATCTTTCCGGAAACCCTTGAAGCGCTGGTGAAGAAAGAAATCCCGAACGAGGCCCTATTTATTGGCTTGCCGGACGAGAGTTTGGGACAGAAATTGATACTTGTCATAGAAGGAAATGAATCACAGGAAATAGTAAAGAAAATTTCAGAGATACCTTTTAAGAAGAATTTTCACAGACCAAAAGAAGTGATCTTTATAAGTGAAATGCCGAGAACTCCCAATGGAAAAGTAAACAGAACGGAACTCTATAAAAAAATAATATAAACCACTAAAAATGAAAGACTTTTCAAAAGAACTCAGTTTCAAAACTTCCCGCAGCAGCGGGGCAGGCGGACAAAACGTCAATAAAGTGGAAACTGCTGTTACAGTACTTTGGAAAGTGGATGCATCAGATTTTTTTGGTGAAGATGAGAAAATACTGATTCAGCATACACTGAAAAACAGAATCAATGCAGATGGTTTTTTATTTCTCACCGTTTCCGAAAGCAGAACTCAGCTGATGAACAAAAATAAAGCGGTGGAAAAGATTATTGAGATCGTAAACAAAGCGCTTATTGTTCCCAAAAAGAGGACTGCCACAAAACCATCAAAAGGACAGAAACAAAAACGACTGGATAACAAAAAAAAGCTTTCTGATAAGAAAGAAAACAGACGTTTCCGTTTTTAAACACTATATTTGTAATTGTACATAAGAATTAATTATCATGACAGCAACAATTTCTTTACCAGCAGAAAGCCAGCAATCGGGATTGTTGATGTCTTTACTTTATCTTCACACAGATTCTTTTCTAAAAAGTTCTAAGGACTTCATCATCTAGTCCCTGTCAGGATCCAAGACAGGGAAGAAATTTCGTTTTATACTATTTTTTGCAGTTTTCTATAGAAGAAGGCTGTTGTATGCCTGCATTCTACATTGGATCAATGGAAAATAACTGCATCTTAATTTTAAAAAATAAAGAAAATGTCAAGTCAAATTATTGTAACCACCGGAATTTATGATGCCATAAAAGATACACTCAGAAGAAAAAAAGTGAGCATCGGAGAAGAAAAAAGGCTTACTGAAGAACTTAGAAAAGCAAAACAGGTGCTGAGGAGAGATCTTCCTGCTGATATAGTCACAGTAGACAGAAAAGTAACGTTAAAAGACCACACCTTGAACTTTGAACACGAATATATTTTTGTGCCTTCTACCAAAGCAAAGCTTAAGAAGAATAAACATTCCATCCTGTCAGATATTGCTCTTGCGGTTGTAGGATACAAAGTAGGAGATATCATAGATTGGCCTTTCAGAGATGGGGAAAGGAAAATTGAGATTTTGAAGGTGGAAGCCTGGGAAGGCTAAAGCTTTGTTGAAAATATTAAATTAAATTACGATGAAAGCGCGGCTCATTTTGGGTCGTGCTTTTTTATAAACTTTTAATGTTGGAAAACGCAAAGCCGCAAATTTTTTGATATGGCTCCGACTAAGTCGCGAGGATTTTATCTTCGATAAAATTTTATATTGCACAATTTATCTTTTTATCTCACACTAATTTTTAATAGTATAAAAATCTGTGTGATTTGTGTGATCTGTGCAAAAATGATGCTTTCCCTTGCTGAAAATCTAATATTGAGCGAAGCCGAAATATTCTTGTGCCTTAAAATATTCACAAAGCTTTAAAGTCCTTTTTGCCCTTGCGATTTCCAGCAACTTATACTCTTCTATTTAACAAATGATAAAAAATGCTTCTCTATCACACTTTCTTCAGGTGCGTTGACGGCATTCCGTTTTTAAGTTTTATCTTTGCAAAAATTAAAAAAATGAGCAAACCGATAACTGAATTCATAGAAAAGTATTACCTGCACTTCAACGCAGCTGCATTGGTGGATGCTTCTAAAGGATATGTTGCACATCTTAAAGATGGCGGAAAAATGATGATTACTTTAGCAGGAGCAATGTCTACTGCTGAATTGGGAAAGATTCTTGCTGAAATGATCCGTCAGGGAAAAGTAGATTTTATCTCTTGTACAGGGGCTAACCTTGAAGAAGATTTAATGAACCTTGTAGCACACTCGCACTATGAAAGAGTTCCTCATTATAGAGATTTAACAGCTCAGGATGAGTGGGATCTTTTGGAAAGAGGTCTGAACAGAGTTACTGATACCTGTATCCCTGAAGAAGAAGCTTTCAGAAGATTACAGAAGCATATCGTAGAGATCTGGAAAGATGCAGAAGCTAAAGGAGAAAGATACTTCCCGCACGAATTTATGTACAAAATGATCCTTTCAGGAGTATTGGAGCAGTACTATGAAATTCCTAGAGAAAACTCATGGATGATTGCTGCTGCAGAGGCTAACTTACCAATCGTAGTACCAGGATGGGAAGATTCTACAATGGGTAATATCTTTGCTTCTTACTGTATCAAAGGTGAGCTTAAAGCTACGACAATGAAATCGGGTATTGAATATATGACTTATCTTGCTGACTGGTATACTAAAAACTCAGGAGGAAAGGGAGTAGGATTCTTCCAGATTGGCGGAGGAATCGCAGGAGATTTCCCTATCTGCGTTGTTCCAATGCTTTATCAGGATATGGAAATGCATGACATTCCTTTCTGGTCTTACTTCTGCCAGATTTCAGATTCAACTACCTCTTACGGTTCATATTCAGGAGCTGTTCCCAATGAGAAAATTACCTGGGGAAAACTGGATATCACTACACCAAAATTCATTGTTGAAAGTGATGCAACAATCTGTGCACCATTGATGTTCTCTTATATCTTAGAAAACGCTTAAGAATAAATCTCACCAGAGATTACAATAACAGCGCTTCAATTCATTTGAAGCGCTTTTTTATTTCTTTGAAAAAATAAATATTAGACCATTTAATCCATTAAGATTAGTGAAGAAGATAAGAATAATTAAGTTTCATCTTTGATGAAAATAAAGCATGCAGCTAAATACAATTCAACGATATACAATTTTATCAAAGATAAAATCCTCGCGGCTTAGTAGGAGCCATGTAAAAAATTGCGACTTTGCGTTTTCCAAAAAGTACACATAAACATTTATAAAAATCTGTGCAATCCGGGGGGAAATCAATCCAACGAATTCACCAGCACAAAATAACGGTACGCCAGAATACCCTTTTCTACTTTAGTCAGGTGGTTAGGGTCTTTATTACTCAGTTTCGGAAGTACTTTTTTATTAACCGCATTCAGCAGTCTGAAAAATGATTTTTTCATATCTTTATCTTTTAATGAAACATCACCGAATTTTATAGAGTTCAAAAATGATGCAAAAAAAATAGGAGACAGCTATGGATGAAATTTTTAAACAGCAGGTCTACGAAGTGGCAAGACTTATTCCCAAAGGAAGAGTTTCCACGTACGGCGCGATAGCAAAGGCTGTTGGCTATCCTAATCATTCCAGACATGTAGGGAAAGCTATGGGTGGATGCCCGAAAGATGTTCCTGCGCACCGCGTGATTTCCAGTTCAGGAGTATTATCTGTTCCGGAATTTCAGCCTAAACTGGAAGCAGAAGGGATTACTATAGAACATCTTAGGATAAAAAACTTTAAAAAACTGTTCTGGGATCCTTTGGAGGAATTGTAAATTTAAAAGAAAGTAAATGAAAACTTTCTTTAATCAAAGCTTTTATTTATTTTCTTTACTATTTAAGTGAGCAAGCAAAGCGGGAGTCAATGAAATTGATTTTTTCTAAGGGAATCTATCACTCATCACAGCTCCATCAAGGAAAAAGTTGCAGCTTTTGCCTCCTGGAATAAAGCATAGAAAAATTAATCCTTTGCGTCAAAAAACTCACCCATCAACACTGCAAAGCAAAAAAAATGTCACTCCATAATTTAATAGAAGTGACATCAATATTTTTAAAGGATTCAAACTGTATTATTTTCTTGCTTTTGGGAGACCTTTCAACTCTTCTTTCAGCCTTTCGTTCTCCTCTTTTAATAGATCAATATAGTTTTGAAGGTTTTTAATGATATCTCCGGGGATATTATCATAGTTGTTCTGGGTAGTAATGATTCCCGCAGAAGAAGATCTGTCATTAAATACTGGATGGTTATTATTAACAACTACTGTAGCTTCTTCCTCTTCATAAATATCTTCAACCGGTACATTCAAAAAACGGGCAATTTTATCCCACTCCTCCCTTACGATCCTGACATCGCCGCTTTCTTTTCTGCTGTAATTAGATACATCTGTTGCAATAAAGTCAGCTACCTGCTGTTGAGTGTAGCCTTTTTGCTTTCTGATGACGCGTAATTTTTCTTTTTGCATGACCTACATTTTATACAAAAATGGCAAAAAAGCATAAGCTATACAATAAAAAGTAGAAAAAAATAGGCAGTAATGAATAAGATTAAGGATAAAATGAAACTAAACTTAAAAACAGAAGTGTTATCGGATTTAATTGTTGAAAATTTCCTTTAATTACTCCTTTGATTCATAATAACTTCCTGTTGATCAAAAATATATAGCAAGAGACAAAATTTTAACCGATAAGGCTTAGATTAACTATTGATGATTTTCAGACTGTTTTTAGATTGATGGAAAACGCAGGGGCGCAAAGATTTCCTAAGCACTATAAATATGTAAGGCGCAAGAATATTTCGACTTCGCTCAATATTCAATTTTCAGCAAGAATTAATTCTTACAGTATTAGGAATACGAAATTTTATCGTAGATAAAATCCTTGCGTTCTAAAGCATAAATTATAAAAAACTTGCGTCCTTGCGTTTTCCCAACCTTCTGTAGGCAAAAAAAAAAGACTGCTTCAAAATGAAACAGTCTTTTCTATATATTATTTTTCAAGCTGCTTATAGCTTCTCTGTATAAAATCTGTAAGGTCTTTTCCTTTCAGTAAGTTTTGGGAAAGCTTGGCAAGATCCAGCGCGTATTTAATTAAACGCTCTTTTTCTTCCGTATTCTCAGTTTTTAAAATCTGATTAGAAAGCTCGCTGTTCGAATTGACCACAAGATTGTACATCTCCGGGAAACCTCCCATTCCGAACATTCCGCCACCGCCTGTCGCCTGCATTTCTTTCATTCTTCTCATAAATTCAGGCTGGGTAATGGTAAAGGGAGCATCGTTGCTGTCAAGATCTTCCAGCTGAACCGTAAATTTAGAATCCTGAATAACCTCTTCTACGTTCTTTTTTAAAGCTTCTTTTTCTGTTTCATTCAGTTTTGAAATTACCGGCTCGTCTTTTTTAATCAGATTATTCACATGATCAGCATCTACTCTTGCAAAAGAAATATTATCTTTTGAAGTTTCAAGCTTCTGAATCACATGCGAAATAATAGGAGAATCCAATAACAGTACTTCATATCCTTTGTCTCTTGCAGATTGGATATAGCTGTGCTGCTCATCAGCATTGGTAGCATACAATACGACCAGTTTATTATCTTTATCAGTCTGCATTGGTTTGATTTTCTCTACCAGTTCATCCCAAAGGAAATATTTACCGTCTGTTGTAGGGTATAGTGTGAATTTATCTGCTTTTTCAGCAAATTTATCTTCGGTAACAATTCCGTATTCAATAACTACCTTGATGTCATTCCATTTTTGCTCATAATCTTCGCGGTTTTCGTTGATCAGAGATGCCATCTTGTCGGCTACTTTTTTCGTGATGTAAGAAGAAATTTTCTTTACAGCACCGTCTGCCTGAAGGTAAGAACGGGAAACGTTCAACGGGATATCCGGAGAATCAATAACTCCTCTCAGAAGCATCAGGAAGTCTGGTACGATCCCTTTAACTTCATCTGTTACGAATACCTGATTTTGGTATAACTGAATTTTATCCTTGTCAATATTCAGATTATTGTTCAGCTTAGGGAAGAACAAAATCCCGGTAAGATTGAAAGGGTAATCCACATTCAGGTGGATGTTGAATAATGGTTCTTCAAACTGCATTGGATACAGCTCGTGGTAGAACTTCATATAATCTTCGTTGGTCAGTTCGCTTGGAGCAATGGTCCATGCCGGTACCGGATTATTGATGATATTGTCTACCTCTTCCGTTTCAGCTACAGCATCTTCCGGAGCGTCTTCCGGTAATGGAAGTGTATGTGTCTTAGTCCCGAACTTGATTGGAACAGGCATGAATTTGTTATACTTTAATAACAGTTCACGGATTTTTCCTTCTTCTAAAAATTCTAAAGAATCTTCTGCGATATGAAGGATGATTTCTGTTCCTCTGTCCGTTTTATCAGTTGTTTCTTCAAGAGTAAATTCAGGGCTTCCGTCGCAGATCCAACGTACAGCGGGCTCATCTTTATAAGATTTTGTAAGGATCTCCACTTTTTCTGCTACCATAAACGCAGAGTAAAACCCAAGACCAAAATGTCCGATAATGCCTGAATCTTTCGCAGAATCTTTATATTTTTCCAAAAACTCTTCAGCTCCTGAGAAAGCAACCTGGTTAATGTATTTCTCTACTTCTTCACCCGTCATCCCAATGCCCTGGTCAATAATGCGTAAAGTTTTCTGGTCTTTATCAATTTTAACCTCAAGTTTTGGATTTCCGTATTCAACTTTTGCTTCACCAATGCTTGTTAAATGTTTTAATTTTAAAGTGGCATCAGTTGCATTTGAGATTAATTCTCTTAAGAATATTTCGTGGTCACTGTAAAGAAATTTTTTAATAAGCGGGAAAATGTTTTCCACAGATACATTAATATTTCCTTTAGTCATCATATTTAATAATTTTTAATTTTCAGATATTTCTCAAAAAAAATACCATCCGGAGGAATGTGACAGAATGACATTTTTTTTCTGTCCCTAACCCATAGGTCTATTTTGTTGATTTTTCAAAGAAATACCTTACTTTTAATTCTTAAAATTCTTTAAAAATGAAGTTGAAATGTACAGTTTTCATTCTGCTCATCATGACCTGTTTTGTGAATGCGCAGAAAAAGCCTTTAGATCATTCTGTTTATGACAGTTGGCAAAATATAGGTTCGAGAAAAATTTCCAATGATGGAAAGTGGATCGCCTATTCCGTGGATGCCCAGGAGGGAAACCCAGACCTTTTTTTATATTCGGTAAAAAATAAAACCTCAAAGAAATTTCCAAGAGCTATAAAGTTGAATTTTACCAATGATTCAAGATTTGCTGTTTTTCAAATCCGCCCGCAGTATAAAGATATAAAAGCGGTAAAAGACAAAAAGCTCAAACAAAATAAACTCACGAAAGACAGTCTTGCCATTGTAGATTTCCTTCATGATACAACAGAGAAAATCCCGAATGTAAAAGGTTTTAAAACACCTGAGAAAGCAGGTTCTTATGTCGCCTATCTTTTGGAAAATACAAAAGACAAATCTTCAGATGACGATGCAGAGAAGGAAGATGGAGACGAAAAGAAGGATGAGGAAAAAAATGCAAAACCCTTGCAGCTGGTGGTGCAAAATCTTTTGGATGGAAAAAGTACAACATATGATAATGTAGTACGTTATGAGTTCAGCAAAAACGGAAAGCAGCTGGTTTTTGTGACTAAAAAGCCCGAAGAGAAAATCGGTAAGAATAAGAAGGAAAAGAAAGATTCACTGAATAATACCTCTGAGGATAAAAAAGTTACTGACAAATCAAAACCAAAGAAGTATACCCTTCAGAAGGTACAGGTACTCGATCTGCAAAAAGGAACTGTCAGTAAGATCTCTGAAATGGAAGGCGATTTTTCACAATTGGCTTTCGATGAAGAAGGAAACCAGCTGGCTTATGTAGGTACTTCTTCCGCACAGAATGATCTGGTGAAATTGTATCAGCTGTATTACTTTAATTTTAAAGGAAACAAAAAAGAAATTGTAACCAATGAAAATGCCCAGATGAAAAAGAACTGGGTGATTTCTGAAAACCGCTTACCCTTATTCAGTAAAAACGGAAAACAGCTGTATTTCGGTGTTGCCCCAAAACCTGTTGCAAAAGATACTGCAATGATTGCAAATGACCATGCTGTAGTTGATATCTGGAATTACAGGGATGATTATCTTCAAACGGTACAGCTAAAAGAACTGAAAAATGACCTGAAAAAATCTTATGCCGCAGTAATGCAGACAGAAAAGCCGGATTTCTTCAGAAATATTGATGGAGAAGATCTGGATACGTTAAGATTGGTTAATGAAGGAAATGCAGAGTTTGCATTAGGTATTACAAGTATCAATAACCGTATTTCGTCACAGTGGGAAGGCTCTACCAGGAAAACCTATTTTCTTATTGATAATAAAACAGGGGAGAGAACAGAAATTATTAAAGATCTGAATGGTGCAGTTGCCGTATCTCCGCTTGGAAATTTTGTTGTGATTTTTGACAGAGAAAAAGGAAAATGGTTGAGTTATAATGTGAAAACAAAGCAGACAATTCCGTTAAGCAGCGGCTTGCCTGTTTCCTTCGTTGACGAGGAATTTGATATGCCGGATTTTCCAAACTCTTACGGTATTGCATCATGGACAGATAAAGATGAATCCGTCATTATCAGAGACCGTTATGATCTTTGGGAATTTTTCCTGAACGGTGCCAAAAAAACAAGAAATATCACCAATGGATATGGGCGTAAGAATAAAATAACATTTGAGACTTATGATCTAGATAAAGATATTAAAAGCTTAAACAGAAAATCAGCTATTTATCTATCTGCATTTGATAATACGACCAAAGCGAACGGGATTTTCAAAACATCTATTCATTCGAATGCTGATCCTGTAAAAATTCAGATGGAAAATGTATGGGGGTACAGAACTCTTCAGAAAGCAAAAAATGCTGAGGAATATATTTTGGTAAAAGAATCGTACACAGATTCTCCCGATATTTTTGCAGCATCAGATTTCTCCCAACAGCAAAAGCTGAGCAATACCAATCCACAGCAGAGTCAGTATAACTGGGGAACAGATGAATTGGTAAACTGGACCACACCAAAAGGAAATACCTCCACAGGAATTTTATACAAGCCGGAAGATTTTGATCCGAATAAAAAATATCCTATGATTGTCTATTTTTATGAAAAACTTTCAGATAATCTAAACCGTTATGTAGCACCGGCACCAACCCCATCAAGATTAAATATTTCTTATTTTGTGAGCAACGGATATCTGGTTTTTACCCCTGATATTTCTTACAAAGATGGTTTTCCCGGAGAATCTGCAATGGAATACATCAATTCCGGAGTTGAGAAGCTGAAGCAAAATTCATGGGTAGATGGAAATAAAATAGGAATTCAGGGACAAAGCTGGGGCGGTTATCAGGTAGCCTATCTTATCGCTCATACCAATATGTACGCAGCTGCATGGAGTGGAGCCCCTGTGGTGAACATGACTTCCGCTTACGGAGGAATCCGGTGGACATCAGGAATGAACAGACAGTTTCAGTATGAAAAGTCGCAGAGCAGATTAGGAAAAAATCTCTGGGAAGCTCCGGATCTTTATATCAAAAACTCACCGCTATTTACCATCAACCAGGTAAAAACCCCGGTAGTGATTATGAGTAACGATAAAGATGGAGCGGTGCCTTGGTACCAGGGAATCGAAATGTTTACCGCATTACGCCGTCTCGGAAAACCAGTATGGCTTCTGAATTATAACGGAGATGATCACAATCTTATGAAACGCCAGAACAGGAAAGATATTCAGATCCGAGAACAGCAGTTTTTTGATTATTATCTGAAAGGAGCTAAAGCTCCGGTCTGGATGACAAAAGGTGTTCCAGCCACCCAAAAAGGAAAAGATTGGGGATTTGAGCTGACAGATGAGAAACCTGACTAATAAAATTCCGGCGGAGCCTTTGGCTCCGCCGGAATTTTTTATTTCAAAATATATTTTCAGAAAAACAATGAATAAGAAACTGACACAATGGCATTTTTTTTATGATGGGTCTGTTGATCGCTTTTATTATATTTACCGCCAATTATAAATAACAGTATGGGAATCTTTGATTTTTTTAAGAAAAAGAATAACAATCAGGAAAATGTGAGTACTTCGGTTCAGGAAATGGAAAGGCCGGAGGAAAAGGCAGTAGAGGAAGTGGTGGAAGAAGTGATGGAAACAGCACAGGAAATTCCCTTACAACAGGTAGAAGAGCCAAAAGTAAATGAGGAATTTGAAAAAATCAGGATTTATAACGATTATATCGTGTATTCTATTGCACTTCAGCTAAGAGGTGAGTATACGCCTCTTTCTGCTTTTCAAAAAGAAAATGGTGAAGTAGAAGGTTTTGCCTATATGGTAACCGAAGATGCCTATGCACTTCCTCCGCAGCAGGCTATTGCGCAGATGGAAGAAAAGTTTGAAGCTGAACTTGAGGCAGGAAAAATCAAATCTTATATGATCCTTTATCATTCTCAGTTCGATCATAATGGTAACCACACTCCGGCAATTCAGGAGGGTGATTTCAAAGGAATTTCTCTTGCGTATCACTTTGCAGGTCATGATAAGGTAAAAACAGGCCTTCCGTATGTTTTTGAAAATCAAAATGTCACTTATAAAGGTTTTGCCGAGTTTTCTCATGAAGAGAATAATACCATCATGAGTCATCAGTTAGTGGATGGTAGAGATTATTTCCAGAATACAGAAGGAATTACAGCTCCTGAAATGACAAATGAAGCAGGAATCATCATCAGAAAATCCAATGTTCATAATCTTGTGAATACATGGAGCGGGATTTTTGGACATCAGAATTTCCAAACTAAAGATTACGGTCAGTATCTTACAACTATTTTGATGCAGTCTACTGTTGCTGATCCTACGGGAGAAAATAAAAGCAAAACGGAATTTGAAGATGTAAGATTCAAAACAATTGTGACGGATGAACTGAGCACGATCATTCCGGAAGTAAAGACTGATTATGTTTTAGATTTTGAAACAAGATCAATCAGAGAATGGGAAAATGCACTGAATTTACAGGCGATTGTGGCAGGACCTGCCAGAAATACTTTTGGAGTCTGGTTTTTTGCTACAGATTATGCTGAAAACAGAAATACCTATCTTACACAGCCTCATTTGAAAGTAAATATAAGCGGAGTTGTTTTAATCCTTGATGTTCATACCCATACTGATTTACCGGATGGTACGAAAATGAGTGAAGACTTCACGACTTATGTACCAAGCCAGGATCTTCCTAATTATGCATGTTTTGATTTCATTGCTCAACTGGTTGACTTTAAAGAAACAGAATTGCTTGATGACCGAAGTGTAAAAGGCTATATTCTGAAGTTGAAGCTGATTACAAATGAAGAAAATGAAGACTTCTTCACAATTGATGCTTTTGTAAATAAAGAAAACATGAGAATGGAAACGCTTACCAAAGGAATGAAAGTAACCGGAGCCGTTCAGCTGCAGGGTAAAATTGCTGAATAATTTTTTAAAAAATATAAAAACTTGAGGAGGTTGTTCTACGGAATGACCTCTTTTCTATTTCTGGTAATTAGCTTATGATTTAAACGCGAAGAAATAATAAATAATTCGAAAGCTGATCCTAAGGAAGCAAAGATTTGCAATTTTGCCGCTGAAGAAGCTGTGATTAATACTTTCGCTTAGTAAGAATCAATGAAATTGATTCCACCCTTTACTCTCTTAAAAATATTGCAGAATACAAATAAAACTTTGCGTTAAAAAAAAAGCACCATTAAAAAAACAAAAAAGGCAATCCGAAGACTGCCTTTTCTGTATTTTTCTGAAAAATTATTTGTTTTTCATTTCTTCTTTGATCTTGTTTTCCAATTCTTCGGAAAGATCAGGATTATCTTTCAAAACATCTTTTACAGCATCACGTCCCTGACCCAGCTTGGTTTCTTCATAGCTGAACCATGAACCGCTCTTCTTCACAATTCCCATATCTACAGCAGTATCAAGAATTTCTCCTACTTTAGAAACTCCTTCTCCGTACATGATATCAAATTCTGCCTGTTTGAAAGGAGGTGCTACTTTGTTTTTCACGATTTTCACTTTCACACGGCTACCGATAGCTTCATCACCTTGTTTGATAGGTGCACTTGCTTTTCTGATATCAATTCTTACAGAAGCGTAGAATTTAAGGGCATTACCTCCGGTAGTTGTTTCAGGATTTCCGAACATTACTCCAATTTTTTCTCTCAACTGGTTGATGAAGATTACGGTACACTTCGTTCTTGAAATCGTAGCAGTCAGTTTTCTTAATGCCTGAGACATTAATCTTGCGTGAAGACCCATTTTTGAATCTCCCATTTCTCCTTCAATCTCTGCTTTTGGAGTAAGAGCAGCTACGGAGTCAATAACAACAATATCAATAGCTCCAGAACGGATTAAGTTATCCGCAATTTCTAAAGCCTGCTCACCGTTGTCCGGCTGAGAAATGATCAGGTTTTCAAGATCAATTCCTAATTTTGCAGCATACGTTCTGTCAAAAGCGTGCTCTGCATCAATGAATGCAGCAATACCGCCTGCTTTTTGAGCTTCAGCAATAGCATGAAGGGTCAAAGTTGTTTTACCTGAAGATTCAGGACCATATATTTCAATGATTCTTCCTTTTGGATATCCGCCTATTCCTAAAGCAATATCTAAACCTAAAGAACCGGAAGGAATAACTTCTATTGTATTGTCTATAGATTCATCACCTAAAGTCATTACCGTTCCCTTACCATATGTTTTATCTAGCTTGTCAAGCACTAAAGCGAGTGCTTTTTTCTTATCATCAATGTTACTCATCTCTATTAAAATAATTTCTCAAAAGTACGTAATTTAAATATCAAAAGCTAATATTTTTTATCCCGGAAAGCTGTTTTTAGAGTTAAAAAATGATAAAATTTTATTACTGATCTCATTCATAACGAAGCAGATGCAGCATGTGGTATCTAAAGTGTTTTTTGCTAAATAAGAGAAGCTGTTTCTGCTGGAAATCGCAAAGGCGCTATTTATGTGGAATGCTTTTGTTTTTAAGGCGCAAAAAATTTTATCTCCGATAAAATTGAATGCTGTATATCTTGGCCCCTCACAGATTATGCAGATTACACTGGTACTAATGAAAACTTCATAATCTACTTCATCTGCGAAAATTTTATCTGAAATTATATACTTCTCCTTGCTGAAAATCTTTGATTTTCTTGCGCCTTACAAGTTATCATAATGAATTAAAAGAATTGCGCCTTTGCGATTTCCCACAAAACAAAGCTTCATTTAATGAAAATTTGATTGTTTGGTGATCGTAAGATAGTCTGTCAGAACTTTCATTTGATCCTTGTTTCCTCTTTGTATTCTCCTTTCACGACTGACAAACTGATCATAGATTCTGTTGAAAAGTATTTTCGATTTTGGGAACAGATTTCTGTAAGGAACTTCCGGAATCTGTAATCTTTTACAAACTTCGTCATCCAAAAGAAACCAGGTACAGCAGACGTGTAAATATTTAAGGTTTTTTCTCTGAAACTCATATTTTAAAATAGGATTTTCCAGCGATTCATCCAGAAGAGAATGGGCCAGAAGAACAGAATCCTGATCTGAAGGCGGCTGAACCGAAGTCCATAAATAAAAATATTCCGTTGCCTGTTTTTTATTGTCAGGAAGAAGCTGTTCCGGAATTCCCAAAAGATAGCCTACATATTTCCAAAGATGAAAAATTCCCTGTTCCTCTTCCGCAGAAAACCGATTTCCGAGTTTCTGAAGACTGTGAAGAAAGACCAGGCTGAATCCTATATAGGTAGCCATCATATCCCATGAATTGATAGGCTCTCCCCAGTTGTGGGTGTCCCAGTTTTTATAATGATTTTTAATGGAAAGTCTGGCGTAGGAGTGAATCAAGCGGGTTTTTATGGCAAATTCATAGCCTTTTGCGTGAACTTCCAGTGCGTTGTAGCGGGTAGCATTCACCCAAAAGTCCAGGGTTTCCGAAAGGCGCTTCACGGCTCCTTTTTTCAGTGCTTCTGTCACAATGAGAGGTTTGTTAAGGTATGCATAATCATAGCCACCAATCAGGCAATAATCTCTCAGGGAGATCAAAGAATCGAGGTTACTTCTCATACAAAGCTCTGCACCGCTTTTAAGTAAATCATAATCCAGCCATTCGGGAACTTTTTGGGTCTGGCCAAACATTTTTTTTACACTTTCAGGAACAGCATCAGTTTCAGAAACACCATTTCTGATGTAGTGTTCAATTTCTCTTGAAGCTTCCTGAAATTTTTTAGTGAAATAAACATCTCTTACTACCTCGTCACCCGTTTCATCCACATGATGAAAATAAGGGGCAAAATTTTCAAAATTTTCAAAGCTCACTTCGGCTCCTGAAAATTCAATAAGCTGTTTTCCGTTGCCATTTTCCCAAAAATTCCTGAAATGGGGAGCATCTTTAAAACGGGGTTGTATCATGTTCATTCCTTTACCTATAAAAGTACAAGTTTTATGCTGAACTTCTTCGGTGAGATTTATCAGGATTGCCTATTGATTTTCTATAGATATCCCCATTCAAAGGTTTTTTTGATGAGTTCAGAACTGTTTTTGCAGTCAGATTTTTTTAAAATATTTTTCCTGTGGGTACGAACCGTTTCTTCTGAAATATTCAATAAATCTGAAATTTCACATGTTGAATATCCTTTTGCAATACAATTAATAACCTCAACTTCTCTTTTGGTGAAAGTAACAAAAGTAGATTCGTTAGATTTATTACTTCCCATCCATTGCATCTGGTGAAAATCTTCCCGTCCGTTAATTCCGGAAACCAATACCACATAAGAATTTTGATGCGTGATGTGTTCAATATTGGTATGGATGTTAACGGCCTGTAAAAGCCTGCCGTCTTCATCTTTATAGGTGTGTAAAGCCTGGTGATGGAACAATTCGTAATTACCTTTTAAAGTTCTCATTCTGAAACAGTAGCTGGTTTTCAGTTCCTGCTGATAATCAAAACCGTTAATTTCTTTTATTTTTTCTATAGACATCCTTTCTGCTTCCATCACAAATTCTACGTCATCGGGATGGATGAGGTCTATAATTTCTTTCAGATGTACGGGATATTTATTAAGACCATGGATTTTCAAAATATCTTCCTTGTGATTACAAATGATGGTGCTGTCTGCAAAATTGATGACATAATAATAAAATTTTCCAGGGGCAAAAATTTCTCCGATTATGTCTTCAATGGTGGGAACGGGTAGTATTCTGTTGTTATTCTGTAAAATTTCAGGATAATCATTCCAGACCTTAGTTAGGGGATGAGGTCTTTTTGCGTGAGTCAGGTGATTTTTCTTCATTGGTTAATGTTTTCTTAAAAATAATAAAATTATGTTAAACAAAATCACCCTTTTGTGGTATTTCGTATGGTAGGGAAGTATTGTAGTTTTAAATAAAAACTAATGACTATTTCAAAAAAATTTAACCTGAAAAATAAACAACCATGAAAACAAAAAAAAACAAAAAAATGTTTTGCTTGATTTTTTATCTTGTCTTTTATATCCAAATTTATGGACAGACAGATAATACTTTAAATGCAATAGTTAATGCTAAAAATAATCTCGAAACTTCAGAAAAAAAAGCAAGCGAGTTGAGTAGTTCTTACAATGATCTAAAAAAGGATAATGAAAAACTACAAAAAAGAAATGACAGTATAATAAAAGCAATAGGAATTCAAACCTTAAACACTCAAAAGGTTTTATATAAAAATAATTATGAAATATTATTGAGTAATTTAAAAGAAATTGATAATCTTGAAAAGCAAATAAAAGAGTACCAGAATTCGTATAAAATAGCACTGTCCGGGACAACAATAGCAACTCTTATTAGCCCTACAAGTAATGCATTAGGTGCTAGTTTTACGGATATTATTGCAACCAATAGTAAGAGTATTTTAACTGACGAACTTAATGATGGCAAAAAGACAAAATTTTCTAATATCATAGATAAAATTGTCAGCCCTTTGGTTTCTAGTGTTCTAACTTCTAATCCAATAGGTTCAATAATTAATAATGTATTGCAGCAAGCTCTAACATTTGATGATGGGAAAATAAAACAAGAAAAGTTGGATAAATTCATTATAAGTTTGAAGCCTCATATTGAATTTTACGAAAAGTTTGACAGAGAAGTAACTGACTATGAAACCAAGCTTATTATTTATGGAAACGATATTAATTCCCAATATAGAAAGCTTAAGAATTACAGAAAAAATTTATATAAAACCTTAGAAATAGCAGATGCAGATAATGCTTATCAAAAAATTGAAGAGTTATTTAAAATTCAAAATGAAAACCTAAATATTAACGATTTAAGAGGGATTAATAATTCTATAAAAGTGATTGATGCTAAAAAGCTGATTGAGAAAATGCCTGATTTTGACATTGATAAAAATTCATTTACTGATTCTTATAATAATTATATTTCTAAGATTATAAATATATTGAATAATAGTAGCTCAAATACTAATTTGAAGTTTGATAGCTATAAATTGAGTAAAGTTGTTGATAAGCTTGAAACTAGTAAGATAGATAATAATTGATTTAACAAAAAAACCTTCCCATCAGGAAGGTTTTTATTATTGCTTATCGCTTATTACTTACTATAAAGAAGCAGCGTGTACAAGCATATCAACTAACTTGTTAGAGTAACCCATTTCGTTGTCATACCAGGAAACAAGTTTCACGAAGTTAGGAGAAAGCATGATACCAGCATCTTTGTCGAAGATAGAAGTTCTCTTATCTCCTACGAAGTCCTGAGATACTACAGCTTCTTCAGTATATCCTAGGATCCCTTTCAATTCACCTTCAGAAGCAGCTTTGATTACTGAACAGATTTCTTCATAAGAAGCAGCCTTTTCAATTCTCACTGTTAAATCTACTACAGAAACGTCAACAGTTGGTACTCTGAAAGACATACCTGTTAATTTTCCGTTTAGTGAAGGGATTACTTTTCCTACCGCTTTAGCAGCACCTGTAGAAGAAGGGATGATGTTGTTTAGAGCAGCTCTACCACCTCTCCAGTCTTTCATTGAAGGACCGTCAACCGTTTTCTGAGTAGCTGTTGTAGCGTGTACTGTTGTCATTAAACCTTCTACGATTCCGAAGTTATCGTGGATTACTTTAGCTAAAGGAGCTAAACAGTTTGTAGTACAAGAAGCGTTTGATAAGATTTTGATATCGTCAGTAAGTTCCTTGTGGTTTACCCCCATTACGAACATTGGAGTATCATCTTTAGAAGGAGCAGAAAGGATTACTTTCTTAGCACCAGCAGTAATATGTTTTGCAGCGCTTTCTTTATCTAAGAATAACCCTGTAGATTCTACTACGTAATCTGCACCAATTTCATTCCACTTTAGGTTGCTTGGATCTTTTTCAGCAGTTACTCTGATTTTTTTCCCGTTTACTACAAGATCATTTCCTTCTACAGAAACTTCACCTGGGAAAATACCGTGTACAGAGTCATATTTTAACATGTAAGCCATGTATTCTGCATTGATTAGGTCATTGATTCCTACAACTTCAATGTTGTC
Organism: Chryseobacterium culicis; assembly: GCF_900108365.1. Classification (GTDB taxonomy): domain Bacteria; phylum Bacteroidota; class Bacteroidia; order Flavobacteriales; family Weeksellaceae; genus Chryseobacterium; species Chryseobacterium culicis. Next base: position 384,473 of record NZ_FNWQ01000001.1, read on the forward strand.
TCTTTCAGTCATTGCTCTGAAAACAAGACGTCCAATTCTACCAAAACCGTTGATACCTACTTTGATTGTTGACATAATAGTTTGTTTTATTAGATTATAAAAATAATTAGATTGCTAAAATTTCTGAAATCAGTAAAAGGTCTTTATTGATTTCATTATGTTTTTTAATGGCTTCTTCAATTGGGGTATACGTCAGATCATTAGAACGCATTCCTGCCATTACATTGGTTTGTCCTTCCATGAGTCCTGTTACGGCTCCGTAGCCTAGTCTGCTTGCCAGAACCCGGTCTGCACAGCTCGGAGATCCTCCTCTCTGCATGTGTCCCAAAATGGCTACACGAATATCATAATCAGGGAATGTCTGTTTGGTTTTTTCCGCAAGTTCGTAAACGTTGGCCAGTTTTTCCCCTTCCGCTACGACTACGATGCTGGAAGATTTTCCTGTCTTTTCCGCATTTCTGAATTTCACGAAAAGCTCATCAATACTGTCTTTCTTTTCAGGAATTAAAATATCCAGAGCACCTGCAGCCAAGCCGCTGTTTAAAGCAATAAAACCTGCATCACGTCCCATTACCTCCACAAAGAAAACTCTGTTGTGGGAAGTTGCCGTGTCACGGATTTTATCTATGGCATCCATGGCAGTATTCAAGGCAGTATCGTACCCGATGGTATTATCTGTTCCGAAAATATCATTGTCAATAGTTCCCGGGATACCGATTACCCTGATTCCGAATTCTTCGTTAAAGATTTTGGCTCCGGTAAAAGTTCCGTCTCCACCAATACATACCAATCCGTCTATTCCAAGTTTTACGCAGTTTTCGTAAGCTTTCTGACGGCCTTCCTTCGTTCTGAACTCAGCAGATCTGGCAGATTTTAGAATTGTTCCGCCCTGGTTAATTATATTTTTTACGGAACGCGCTCCCATTTTCAGGAAATCATTGTTGATCAGGCCATTATAGCCTTCTCTTACCCCGTAGCATTCTATATTATAGTAGTTGGCGGTTCTTACTACCGCTCTTAATGCCGCATTCATACCCGGAGAGTCACCTCCAGAAGTAAGAACTGCAATCTTTTTTACAGCACTCTCTTTCATCAAGTAAAAAATTTCGAACACAAATTTACAAAAACAAGTTCAGATTATCGTAGTAACTTTCCAATAGTTTTGAATATAAATTATTAAAAGCTTCTGAAGTTTGTAGGTTTAAAAAAATATCGCGCAGTTTTTGTTTCTGCAGCAGTCACGTCAAGATCATACCAGGGCGTACAATCAGGATTAAACGGATTTGAAAGCACATGAACCGACTGGGCCGGAGTAAACCCCTCACTCAGTAAAAATAACCTTTGCCCTTTCTTATTTTGGCACACCCCGGAAATAAAAACAATATGACCCGGGCTGCCTGGCGTTATAAGAATATCTCCCGTTTTCAAATCGGAACTCTTTGTCACCGGCTTGGTTTCCTTATTTAATGAAATGGTTCCGGCATAATTGAAAATCAGATCCAGATAATTTCTGAAATTCTGATAAGAATCATCAAAGTGTGCAGTTTTTCTGAAGCTGACTGAATTTCCGCTGACGAAAGCCCTTGTGCCGTTTTTGTAATCGTTCCAGCTGAGAAGATCGCCGCTTGTAAAATGAAATTTAATTTCGTCAAACTTTTTAGACTTATAAAGATACTCTGCTCTCATACGGATAGCCGCATCAGCACATTGCTGCAGATCCTTGCTTCCCGTATCAATATCAAATACAGCTTCATGAAGATGCTGAGTGGAAATAGGAGTACCATTATATTTTAGAATCTGACTTCCATACGGTTTCAGCTTAAAATTTTCAATAAAATATCCGAAAGAATCAGGTTTTTCCTCAATCCATTCATAACCCTGCGGTGGAGAAAATCTCTCCCGGATGGTATTTTTATCTTTATTGATTTTTAAAGCATTTTCTGCAATTAAATGCTCGTTCTTATCTGGTTCAGCCAATAGACGGTCTGAAGATTTTTCTTTAATACAGCCTGTGAGAATTAAAAATGCTGTGATTCCGGTGATAACTTTTTTCATGTGTTTTAGTTCACACAAATATCATTTTTTTTAGCTTGTCTGCCAATATAGAATATGAAAATCTGCTGGTTTCACGAATCTTTCTGCTCCGGAATCAGTAATTTACCCCAGTCGTTCAATTGCCATAGAATTCCGACAAGCTGCTCACCAAGTTCTGTCAGTGTATATTCAACCCTTGGAGGAAGTTCGTTGAAAGATTTCCTTTTCAGAATTCCATCTTTCACCATTTCAGTCAGCTGCTGGTTGAGAACCCGTCGGTCAACTTTGGCAATACCGCGCAAAAATTCACTGGGACGTTTTTTTCCTTCATTAATCTGCCATACGATAGGAATTTTCCACTTTCCGCTGATGGTATTCACGGCTACTTCCAACGGACAAATTTTATTTTCTTCAGCTCTCTCCTTTGTTTCCATAAAATTGACTTTTTTATCCCTATAGGTGAAAAATATGCGGTATTGGTTTTGTTCTCATACTTTCAGATTTTTGTAAAGATAAACATTAAAAAGTATGGCAGAAAAACGAAAAGGTGCCCGCTCTCTCAAAGATATTTCAGAGAAAATTCTGGAACAGCTTAACAGAGGGGAAATTGAAACAGCCAACCTTACAGAATGGCTGGCGGTAGATCAGAGGCTATTGCTGGAAAACCTCCTTTATCATAATAACCGTTCGGAATATTTAAAACCTGTTTTAGACAATGTAGACCGGCTAAAAAAACAGACGGTTAATACCATTAATGAAACGATTGGAATTGGTTTGCTTCATCTGGCAACACAAAATAAAGATGATGAATTTCTTCAGAAACTGAAAACCCATCCCGCAGATTTGGTACGCTGCTGGGCAGCTTATGCAATTGGACGTAATCCTGATTTAAAATTGAAAGATAAATTAGACAGAATTCAGTCATTCGCTGCGGATACACATTTTGGTGTGAGGGAGATCTGCTGGATGGCCATGCGTCCGGAGATCTCCGCAAATCTTGATGAAAGCCTGGCTGCTCTTGCCGGCTGGACAATGCATGAGAATGAGAATGTAAGACGTTTTGCCAGTGAATCTACAAGGCCGAGAGGCGTATGGTGTGCGCATATTGATGCATTAAAACAAAATCCCGGTTTAGGGCTGGTAATTTTAGAGCCTTTACGGTCAGATTCTTCAAGATATGTGCAGGATAGTGTGGGTAATTGGTTGAATGATGCCAGTAAATCACAACCCGAATTTGTAATAGAAATCTGTGATGAATGGCTGCGGGAAAGCGCGACCAAAGAAACTCAATACATTATTAAAAAAGCCCTTCGAACGCTTAAAAAGTAAAAGTTATCCACAACGGAAAATATATTGGACATTATTTATTCTCTATATCAAAGATTTCCATGCTTTTATATGATTTACTGAAACCCTTTACTGGTGGCGTACAAAGAATAATCAGCTGCATTTTTAAGGATAAAGACGCTGGCGAAAATTCTTATGTTAACGGTATGTTAACTGGAAAAAGTTATCCACAATATGAGTTTTCAATTAATGTGAATTATATCTTTCATGAAATGAGGGATTTAAATAATACATTTTAAAAATGGGACTGAAACACATTGTTTTTTCGCTGAGATAAAAGTTATCCACAATATGGAATTTCCGTTACCATTTTTCGGTCAGATATTTCCAGTATCTTTTAGGAACATGCTGAATATGAAGTTTCATATTTTTCCGTTCTGTAATATTGGTCTTTGTAAAATATCGCTGCCATAAAACCTGATAGCTCTTTTCCTCATCATGGAACTTTTGCTGATAGTGTTTCAGATCCAGCTTTTCATCAGGGTAGAAGAACTCACAGGTTTCCAGATCATAAAGAAGTCCATAATTTCTCCGCAGGTCATAGATCATCCATTGCTGATCCTGATACCTGTTTTTAAAATGTTTTCTGATCAAAGGAAGAACATTGAAATCGGGATCTATTTTGGAGAAAAAAACACCATCCTGCATTTTTTCAAAGCGCACAAATGCTGTCATTCTGTGTCTTTCCCTGTCCACGGATTTGCAGATTTTTGAAATTTTCAAAATGTCGGCATCAGCAAAATTTTCAAGAATATTGGCTTCCGGATGCTTTATTGACTGCCTTACCGCAGATAAGATGAGGTTTTCCAGATCCGGATCTTCAGATAAAAACACTTTTAAAAGCTTATGAATGCCCTGCTTTCCAATGTGCTGTTCAAGTTTATTTAAAACCCTCTCAGATTTATCCGTCTGGGTAATCACTTCATGGATCTCAGCAAAAATGTTTTCCTGATGAAACCTTTCTCTGCCTGTAATTTCCACCTCTTTATAACGGTATTCGAAAACTTCAAATACCGCAGTGAAAAGACCGTCAAAACTTCCATCGTAGAGTAGGGTTACCATATATTTAATTTGAAATTTGTTGGCTTGTCATTCTGATGAAGAAACATCTAACTCGTTTGGGAGATTCTTCCCTGATCGGAATGACAATAGTGCTGTTCTGTTTGTGTATAAAAAATTGCTGACTGTTTGTGAAAATAGGAGTGTGGCTTGTATGTAAAATCAAAATAAAGTCAGCTGCTGTGAAAACTGATTGTGAAATTTGGATGAGCTTCCTCCTATCAGCAATCTTCTGAAGTTTTTATCCGTTAAATATTTCAGATAAGCATTTCCTGCATTGAAATCAATGAAGTATTTTGCCCGGTTCACAGCCGCTCCCAGTTTTTTCAAATGGTCCATTGTTAAAATCTGAAACCGTCTTGCACTTATAATTTTCTGAGCCGTTTTAACGCCAATTCCGGGAATTCTTAAAATGGTCCGATATTCCGCAGTCTGAAGGTTCACCGGAAACTGATCAAGGTTTCGCAGCGCCCAGCTTAATTTCGGATCAACTTCAAGATCAAGGAAAGGCATATTCGGATCTAGAATTTCTTCCGCTTTAAAACCATAAAATCTCATCAGCCAGTCTGACTGATAGAGGCGGTTTTCACGAAGCATGGGAACTTCCGTTGTTAAAGAAGGCAGCCTCTGATCCTCCAGAACAGGAACATATCCGGAATAATATACCCTTTTCAGATTAAAATTTTTATAGAAATGATCGGCAACCTTGATAATCTGTAAGTCATTTTCATTGGTTGCGCCCACAATCATCTGGGTAGATTGTCCGGCAGGAGCAAACTTGGGAACCTTCTTCAGAATTTTTTTCTCATCCTTATACTGAATGATTCCTTTTTGGATATAACGCATCGGGCTGATCATATCATGCCTGTTTTTTTCAGGAGCGAGCAATTTTAATCCGCTCTCCGTAGGAATTTCAATATTTACTGACAGCCGGTCCGCATATAAAGCGGCTTCCTGCATCAGGTCATCACTTGCCCCCGGAATTGATTTAAGATGAATATATCCGTTAAAGTTTTCTTCCAGACGAAGTTTTTTGGCGACCCTTACAAGCCTTTCCATTGTTGTATCAGCATTCTTGAATATGCCTGAACTTAAAAATAGACCTTCAATATAATTCCTCCGGTAAAAATTGATGGTAAGATCTACCACTTCTTCCACTGTAAAAGCGGCTCTTTTAATATCATTAGAGCTTCTGGAAACACAATAAGCACAATCATAAATACAATGATTGGTCAGCAGGATTTTAAGCAGGGAGACACATCGTCCGTCTTCCGTATAGGTATGGCAGATCCCGCTTGCGGAACTGTCTCCCAAAGCGCCTTTCTTATTTTTCCTCGAACCTCCGCTTGATGAACAGGAAACATCATATTTCGCTGCATCTGCAAGGATTTCGAGCTTTTCTTTAACGCGGTCAAAATTCATATTTGTAAACGTTTGATATGTTTTGTATCTGAACTGTATTTTAATTCTGTTCAAATTTAGTTCCAAAATTGATAAATGTCAATCTTTTTTCATAGAAGTTATCAACAAAAAAGAGTCTCAAAATCATTATATTTACGGCTCATTAAAGTTTATATCATGAATCATAAACCAATCGAAGGTTTTTCCAAGCTTCCCAAGCAGGGGAAAATAGAATGGCTCGTAAACGAATATCTTGAAGGAAACCAGGAATATCAAAATATATTAAAACAATACTGGAATGATGATGCAGATCTTCAGAAACTTCACGAAGAATTTTCTGAAAATACCATCTCCAATTTTTACATGCCGTACGGAATTGCTCCGAACTTTTTGATTGACGGAAAACTACTGGCGCTCCCTATGGCTGTGGAAGAAAGTTCTGTAGTAGCAGCAGCTTCTAAAGCCGCTAAATTCTGGATCGATAAAGGCGGTTTTAAAACAACGATTATCAATACTGAAAAACTGGGGCATACCCACTTTATTTTTAATGTTGAACCTCATAAATTACTGCATTTCTTTAATTTCCGTTTAAAGAAAAAATTATTCGAGACCACTGAAGATATCACGTCTAACATGAGAAAACGCGGCGGAGGCATCCTTAATATCAGCCTGGTGGATAAAACGGCAGAAATGCCTGACTATTATCAGCTGAAAGCAAGCTTTGATACGGTGGATTCAATGGGAGCCAATTTTATCAATTCATGTCTTGAGCAATTCGGAAAAACGCTGAGACAGGAAGTTGCTGTAAGCGAAGATTTTACTGAGGAAGAAAAAAAATCTTTACAGATTGTGATGAATATTCTTTCCAACTTTACACCAGACTGTATTGTAAGGGCTGAGGTTTCTTGTAAAATGGAAGATCTAAAAGATGACAGCGGAATTTCCCCAGAAGAATTTGCTGCAAAATTCAAACAGGCGGTTACCATTGCAGAAATTGAACCTTACCGTGCAACTACTCACAATAAAGGAATAATGAACGGGGTAGATGCCGTTGTAATTGCTACCGGAAATGACTTCAGAGCTACAGAAGCCTGCGCACACGCTTATGCTGCAAGAGACGGGCAGTATAGATCTCTGACCCACTGTACAACTGATAACGGAGTGTTCAGATTCTGGATAGATCTCCCTATTTCTGTTGGGGTAGTAGGGGGACTCACCAATCTTCACCCGTTGGTAAAATTCTCTTTAGCCTTACTTGGAAAACCATCTGCACAGGAACTGATGAGTATTCTTGCAGTTTCCGGTCTTGCACAAAACTTTGGAGCGCTGCGCTCTCTGGTAACTACAGGAATCCAGAAAGGGCATATGAAAATGCATTTATTGAATATCCTGAACCAACTGGGAGCAACCGAAGAAGAAAAAAAACACTTTGTAACGTATTTTAAAGATAAAACGGTAAGCCATCACGAGGTGATCACTGAATTTAACAGAATGAGAGGAAACTAATGCTACAGATTATTTTGCCTATTGTATTCCTTCTTTTTGGTTTTTTTCTGAAGAAAACAGACAATGAAGGTTTCAGAAGCTCCAAGAAATTTGCCAATATGTTTATCATACTGGGAATTTCTACGCTGGTTGCCAAGTTCATATTAATGTACTTAAAATCAAAATAGTGAAAAAGAGTATTGTATTTTTCTTATTGATTTCCGGCTTAAATTTCTCGCAGCAGAAAGTTGTAAAAATACAGAATTTACAGCCTAAATCAGAAAACTTCGTGTTTCCTGTAGCTACTTACGCAGGAAATCCGGCAGTTGCCAGTAAGATCAATACTTTTCTTCAGGTGAACGAACTGGAATATATTCCGAACTCCGGGGGAAATCCTTTTAAACTGGCCTCCACAGCTACGAATTCCTATTCCAATTATGTTTTTTTTTATGATTGGGAGAAATTGGAAACCCCTAAAAACATTTTGTCAATAGGTATTCACGGAGAAGCTTCAGGAGCGTATCCGGAAGAATTTGCAGACTGGAAAAATTTTGACCTGAGAACAGGCAATTTTATCAATGCTGTAGATTTATTTCAGGCAGGAAGCATCAAAACGATCAATAGTCTTATTCAAAATAAAGTCAGAAAAAGAGTCAATAACTTTATCGTAAAGCTAAAATCTGAGAAAAATCCATCAGAAGAAGTGCAGGATCAGATTGCGCTGTATGAAGACTGTTTTACAGAGCATACTTTGTACGGGATCCGGTATTTTTTTGGAAAGGATAAACTCACCTTCGTGGCCGGAAGATGTTCTAACCACGCCATGCGGGCATTGGATGATCTGGGAAGCCACGAACTTGAATTCACTTATAAAGAACTTGAAAAATACCTGAGCATTTATGGAAAGAATCTGATATCAGGTTCGGAAAAGGTGGGTCAAACGGGTCCCGGAAATAAATTATTCAAAGGAAAAATTGACGGGAAATATCCCATTACGGTTTTGTTTAACGAAATCAATGAAGACGATTCTTTTTCAGCCACCTATTGGTATGACAAGAATAAAAAGCCGATCAATTGGAGAGGAGAATTTGTTCATGACCATTTTTCTATCACAGAAGATGATTACCATAGTGAGGAATTGAAGGAATGGATACCAAAAGCCTTAATAGAAGCCGATTTGAAAGGGAAAAAAATCATCGGAACCTGGCAGGATTATCAAACAAAAAAATATTTAACCTTAGAATTAGAAGAGTTATAAAATGAAAACAATTACTTTAGTTTTTGGAGCAGTGTACGGAATGGTATCTGTAATTCTGGGTGCATTCGGTGCACACGCTTTAAAGAAAATATTAGCTGTAGAAAGGCTGGAGAGCTTTGAAACAGGGGTAAGATATCAGATGTACGCAGCATTTTTCCTGCTGATCATCGGATACATCTTAAAATTCGAAACATCTGCGGAGAAATGGACTTCCATTTTAATGATTGCAGGAACACTTTTATTTTCCGTAAGCATCTATTTTCTGAGCATGCAGGATTATTTAGGGATGAATCTTAAATTCTTAGGACCAATTACTCCGCTTGGAGGTCTGATGATGATCTTAAGCTGGGGAATGCTGATCCTTTATTTTCTGAAAAAATAATTCCCATGATCATAAGGCTTATTTTTTCATTATTTCTTATTCCTTTCATATCGTGGGGACAGCTTCCAAAAGTAAGCAGTGGAAAGGTGGAAAGGATCAATTTTGCTTCTCAGTATGTTTCCCCCAGAAATGTAGATGTATGGCTGCCTGAGGGATATTCCCCAAATAAAAAATATTCCGTGCTGTATATGCATGACGGGCAGATGCTGTATGATCCGGAAATGACGTGGAATCATCAGGCATGGGATGTTGATGACACCATGGCTAAACTCATCAAAGAAAAAACTGTACAGAATGTTATCGTTGTAGGAATCTGGAACGATCAGAAATTAAGACATTCGGATTATTTTCCGCAAAAACCTTTTGAAACACTTACCCAGGCACAAAAAGATACGGTAAGAAGACAGCTTAGAACTGCAGGAAGAGCTGAAAATTTCAATCCTAATTCTGATAACTATCTGAAATTTCTTGTTAAAGAACTGAAACCTTATATTGATAAAAAATACGCTGTGCACAAAGACAGGAAGCATACTTTTGTGGCAGGCAGCAGTATGGGAGGGTTGATCTCATTGTATGCAATTTGTGAATATCCTGATATTTTTGGTGGTGCAGCATGCATATCAACGCATTGGCCGGGAACTTTTACCCTGAAAAATAATCCTTTTCCTGAAGCAATGCTAACCTATTTCGAAAACAATATTCCGGGCAGCCGGAATCATCTGCTATATTTTGATACAGGAGATCAGACGCTTGATGCCATGTATCCGGTAATACAAAAAAAGGCAGATCAGATCATGCAAAAAGCAGGATATTCTGATCAGCAATGGAAAACTTTGTATTTTCCCGGAGAGGATCACAGCGAAAAAGCCTGGAGTAAAAGACTGTACCAACCTTTACAATTTTTGCTGGCAGCACAAAAGATCAACAACCATCAGAAATAATGAAAATTAACAGAAGAAGACGGTTAATAAGAACACTCAATCTCTTAGATCAGCCTATCAGATTCAACCCGTTTGTGTTCAGCCGTACTTTTTTTATGTGGGCTGTGACAGGTCTGGTGGGTGGTATTATCGCCGGAGGATATTGGATTGTACTGGAACATTTTACAGAATTTTTAGCAGAGTTTCAGGGCTGGCAGGTGATTCCAACAATGGCGATCTGTGGTTTGCTGGCGGGGCTGGTCATTCATTTTATCGGAGATCCGGGAGAAATTCATCTGATTGTTAATAATATCCGCTTCAACAAAGGAAAACTGGATCCGAAGAACAACCCATCCATGATTCTTTCATCTTTATTTTGTGTGGCATCAGGAGGAAGTTTAGGTCCTGAAGCTCCTTTGGTACAGGTCACAGGATCTACGGGTACGTGGCTGGGAAAACTTTTCAGACTGAAAGGAGAGGAGCTGAGATCTTTGAGTATTGCCGGGATGGCTTCCGGTTTTACAGCATTGTTCGGGGCTCCGCTTGGAGGAAGTCTTTTTTCTTTGGAAATTCTGCACCATAAACATGCGGTGGAATATTATAAAGCCATCATTCCTGCTCTGGTAGCAAGCTGTTTCAGTTATCTGATGTTTGCTCTCATTATTCATTTAGGAATTGGGGCAACCTGGGATCTGAAGGCCTACCATTATACCGGGGTGTATGATTTTGCTTATGCCGTTGCTTTTGGAATTGCAGGAACATTATTCGGATGGATTTTCATTTTTGTAGTCAGATTTTTCAAAAGGATTTTTGAATACAGAAAATTCCCTATTTATATTAAAACCCTGGCAGGTGGAATTGTTTTAGGAATCATAGCCTATTATTTTCCCATTACAAGATATTTCGGACACAACGAGATCAATCAGCTGATCGGGGGAAACTTCGGACTGCATTTTTTGCTCCTGATCCTTGTTTTTAAAATAATAGCCATTGCTATTACGGTGACTTCGGGATGGAGAGGAGGTTTCATTATTCCTTTGTTTTTTGTAGGAACCACATTGGGATTAATTATTCATAATTTGTTTCCAACCGTTGATACCACGCTAGCCATTGTAAGCTGTATGGCAGCAATCAATGCGTGTGTAACGAGAACCCCGATGAGTACAACAATTATACTGGGAACTCTTACCGGATTTACCTATTTCGTACCGATATTATTTGCGAGCCTTACCGGATATTTCCTGGCTCCGAAAATTCCGTTTATCGGATCTCAATCCGAGAAATTGGCAGAAGAATAGGAATATTGACTTATGAAACATTTTCTGAGGTATTTTTAAGATCAGAATATCAATAAAAAAGTTCAGGAAAACTCCTGAACTTTTTGGTTTTATAAAGAGAAATTTTCATTCATCCATTTAAGTTTATTGAAACTTTTGAGAAACTTTGTTTTGATGGCAATGAATTTTTCCTGTGCCTCAATCATTTTATTTTCTCTTGAATTGATCAGAAAAAGAGAACTTTCACCATTGCTGTATTTTGTTTCTTCTGCAGTCAGAAGCTTTTGATAATTCACCAGGTTATTTTGCGAAAGATTCAACTGGGTATGGTAATTGAAAATTTCGTTTTTATAGGTTTCAATTTTTGTTGTGATTTCTCTTTTCTTGAATTCGGTATCAAGCTTATTTTGTTCGATCTTCATTTTGGCCATTTGGTAGCTGGCTTTGGCTTCTCTCTGGAATACCGGTATTTCGAGCTTTAAACCATATTGGAAATTATGATCAAAAAGGGGAAGATAATCTGCCTGATAATTTTCTTTGTTGAAGAAGTTATAAGTAAAATCAAGCTTTGGAAGAAAGCTCTGCCATTTCAGCCTGCGTTCACTTTCCAGAATCAGATGCTTCTGGTCATAATATTGTACAGACCAATGATGGCCGGTTTCTTTGGTTTTGATCTCTTGCAGAAGAAATTCAAAATCCGAGTAAGCTGTATGATCCGAAAGATGATCTGCCGGATAAACAGGTTGTGAGATTTCGTAAATTTCACGATTTTCTTTCCACAAAAATAGCTGCAGCTGCTGGGTATTTTTGATAAAGTTTAAATATGCTTCTTTCTTCTGAAGCTCAAAGTTCTGAAGTTGTGATTCGGCTTCAACAATATCTATAGCAGCTCTTTCCCCATATTCAAAGGTTTTTTGGATGAGGTTTAAACGGTTTTTGTTAATGGAGACAGCTTTTGTCTGCAGCTGATAAATTTCAAAACTTTGTACCCATTCCCAATAGGTGTTTTCTGCTTCAAGAAGCAGTTCATTGGTGAGAGCAGTCTGCTCAGCTTCTGTCATCTTTAAGGCAAATTTCGCCTGGTCAAGTATCGCTCTTCTTTTATCATACAAAAAATTCTTGGCCAGAGGAACTGTAATCCCCATGCTGTAAAGGCCTCCTTTTGTTTCACTGGAATTGAGTTTTTCCCCGTCAAGATACTGATATCCGGCAGTAAGATCAATCCCGTACCAGGTGGGAATGCCCAGTTCAATATTTTTCTGTCTGTAATACTGTACTCCGCCGATGTTTTTTTCTCCAAGTTTTCCTCCCAGAACCGGATCAAAATTTCCTCTGGCTTTAGTGATCTCAGATTGGGCTATTTTGTTTTGCAGCTGATACTTCAATGCCATAGGATGATAATTTTTTACCACAGCCAGAAATTCCTTCGCTGAAATCATCAGGGAGTCCTGAGCTTTCCCATATTGGAAGACAAACAGGATCAGCATAAGAAGAAGTTTATTTTGTTTTCTCATACTTAACCGTTTGATCATTTTTAACTTCATAATAATCCGGTGGAAAACCATTAATGTTTCTCCACAGTTCATACCAGATAGGAACATCATTAAGAATGGCAATTCCCTGTACACCTCCTCCCATTTTAATTTTAGGAGGCCATCTTTTTTCATTTTTATCCTCTGTCACCAGTGCCTTAAAAAGACCGTTTGCACTGATATTGCTTTCCACAGCCACCACCCTGCCTGCAAATGTTCCGTAACTGGAATTGGGCCATCCGGAGAATACGATAGCAGGAAACCCATCAAAGATGCACATCACCCGCTGTCCTTCTTTTACAAGCGGAAGATCTACAGGTTTTATATAAATCTCAACTGCATAGTCTACTGCTGTGGGAACAATTGTTCCAATATTTTCACCTTCTTTCAGCACTTCACCAATTCCTGTTTTGTTGAGCTGTACCACCTGGCCGTCCTGGGAAGCAATAATGAAATATAAGCCCTGTCTTGCTTTGTAATTCGCCATCTGATTTTCCAGCTTGGCAATTTCACCTTCGCTGCCTTCAATCTGCCCCATATTTTGGAAACGGTCTCCTTCTATTTTACTGAGTTTCTCTGTATAATCCTGAATCACAGAATTCTGCTCAATAGTTGTATTGATAATTTCCTGACGGGTTTGGGCCACTTTATTTTCCAGTGCTGTTTTTTTGGCAGCTGCGTTTTGAAAAGAAATGCTTCTCTGCTGAAACTGAGTAAGAGAAACCAGGCCTTCGTCATACATTTTTTTCTGCCGCGCAAACTGGTCTTCAGAAAGCGCAAGCTCGTTAGTGGCAGCGGTAAGTTCAGCTTCTTCACCGGTAAGTTTATTAGTAAGCTGGCTTATTTTTATCCTGACCTGGTTAAGCTTTAAATCTCTCGCCGAGTGCAGGGCGTCAAGCTGGGATTTCACTGTTCCTGCCTTTGCCTCATAGAAATTTCTTACGCCCTTTTTGGCATTTACCTGCTCCTGTGTTCTCTGTACCAGAAGCGGATCTAAATAATCTTCTTTTATTTCCGAAAGCTGCAGCAAAGTATCTCCTTTTTTTACATAATCTCCGTTTTTAACGTACCATTTGATGATTTTTCCCGGGATAGGAGAGTGAAGCTGCTGTGGGCGCTGCTCCTGATAGAGGGAGGTTACATTTCCTTTTACCTTAATATTCTGTGTCCAGGGAAGAAATAAAGTAATGATACCGCTTATGAGAATAAACAGGAACCATCTTTTGACGCGTGATTTTTTGTGAATATGGTAGATGTTGTCAAAGGACTGTAGTTTCATTTTACTGATTGTTTTGAAGTGTTTTTAATGTTCCTCCTTCCAGATGAAAATGCTGATCGGCATATTGTAACAGGTCTGTATCCTGAGAAACAATAATAATAGTGGTGTTTTCTTTGATTTTCTGTAGGTATGTTATCATTTTGTGCTGATATTCTTCACGGATTCCTGCAAAAGGATTTTCCAGAATGATCAGTTTTTTGTCACCCAGAAGAGCACGAAGGATCAGGATTTTTTTCTTTGAACTGAAGGTGATTTCAGGATCCGTTTCGCTTACCTCTGTAAAGAAACCACTGCTGAACATACTTGAAATATTTTCTAAACCGATATTTTCAGAAAGCTCAAGAATATCTTCGGTATGGCTCCGGCTGCTCCCCAATAAGATATTTTCTTTAACCGTTCCCTGAATGATCTTCATATTTTCAAGATAAAGCCCCACATTATTTCTCCAGTTATTTTTCTCTATATTTTTCAAGGGAATTTTATCGATCAGAATTGTTCCTGAACTGGGCTCGAAAAAGCCTGTGAACATATTGAGCAAAAGCGTTTTTCCTGCTCCCAGTTTTCCTGTTAAGATGTTGAGACTGTTTTCTTTAATTTTGAAATTAAGATCAGAAAGAATAGGAACATTGTCATTAAATGAAAAACTTACATTTTTAAATTCAATTTCTGTCCCCTTTTCCTTTTCTGATAATGTGATTTCTCCGTTCGGTTCCTCTTTAAGCTCAGTGATTTTGGAAAGCTTGGCGAAAGACGCTATCAGATCATAATAGCTTTCAAGGCTTACGATAAGTTTTTCTACTGCAGACATAATGCTTAGAACCACAATTTCTGTAGCGATGAAAGCTCCTATATTCAGTTTCTGATTAATCAGAAGATATGTTCCGATGACCAGCATTGCTAACGTGATGATGACTTTAAAAGCAATAATTGTTTTATACTGAAAAACCAATACTTTAAAATGAGACGTTCTGTGTTTAAGATATTCTGTCACTCTTTCATCGGTTCCTTTTAAATGAGAATCATCTTCAGAATGCATTTTAAACGTTTTCACAGAACCGGCAATATCTTCTATCCATGCTGCTGTATCGTATTTTTTGTTGCTCTCTTCAATGCTGGATTTGATTCCGCTTTCCATGGTATATCTGAAAATAATTACCACAGAAAGAATAACCAGAGCTCCGAACGCTAAAAACCAGAGATGGTAAAATGAAAGCAGAAGAATTCCGAAAACAATCTGTATGAGAGCAGTGGGAATTTCCAGTAATATTTTTGAAATTCCTTTCTGGAGATTCTGAATATCAAAGAACCGGTTGACAAGTTCCGGGAGATAATATTTTCTCGTGTAGGAAAGATCTGCCTTGGGAATTTTGTCTGCAATGGCAATAGAAAATTCCACATATATTTTCTGCTGTATCTTTTCTATAATCTGTATCACTTTTAATCTGAAATACCCGGCAAGCCATGTTCCCATCACAACAAAAAATATGAGGAGATAAATGGAAGTTGTCATAGTGGCTCCCATCACAAAGCTTACAATAGACTGTATTCCTAAAGGTACGCTTAGTAGTACCAAACCATTCAGAATGGCATAGAAATAAATATTGGTAACATCTTTTTTTTCTTTTGTAATATAGCGTATAAGCCTTTTTCCTTGTTCATTAGCTGATATTTCCATTGTTCTTCTATAGTAAAAGGTTAACTGTTTTTTGAGTGATGAATTTTCCTGTGAATATTGCCCGCTGCATCAGTAAATTGTACTTTTTCTGCTGGAAATTGATGATGATAGGGTAACAGCTTTTTTTTGAAAAAAGGCCTTGTATCTGGAGCAGATTTCACCTGAAAAACTTATGTATTATGATCTTTTATTTCCGGGCTTCAAAGATAATAGATGAGATTTGTTAATATTCTTATCTACATTAGAATGCCATTAAAATGTGATTAGAATATGACCACAGGATTGGGTTTTTTTATGATCATTATCATATTATCCATAGATTCGTCGCCTTGAATCTGATAAGATCACAGATAAACTTACTGAATGAGTTAAAAGTTCTATAATTTTCTTTTTAACCTTATTCATTTTTAGTAAATTTGTCAACCTTTAAATATTAAAATAAAATAATAAAAATAATATGAATCTTCACGAGTATCAATCAAAAGAGATTTTATCAAAGTATGGAGTAGCTATCCAACGTGGTTTCGTTGCCAATAACGTAGATGAAGCTGTAGCAGCTGCTGAAAAATTGACTGCTGAAACCGGAGCACAGGCTTGGGTTGTAAAAGCACAGATTCACGCAGGTGGTCGTGGTAAAGGTGGGGGTGTTAAGTTTTCTCCAAACATGGATAAGCTTAAAGAAAACGCTCAGAATATCATCGGAATGCAGTTGGTAACTCCACAAACTTCTGCTGAAGGTAAAAAAGTAAACTCTGTTTTGATTGCAGAAGATGTTTATTATCCTGGAGAATCTGAAACCAGAGAATTCTATGTTTCTATTCTTTTAGACAGAGCTGAAGGAAAAAATACAATCGTATATTCTACTGAAGGAGGTATGGATATTGAGCACGTTGCTGAAGTAACTCCTCATTTGATCCACAACGAACTGATTGACCCAGCTATCGGTCTTCAGGGATTCCAGGCTAGAAAAATTGCTTTCAACCTGGGTCTTGAAGGAAACGCATTCAAAGAATTTGTGAAATTTATTTCTTCTCTATACAATGCGTATACAGGAATTGATGCTTCTCTTTTCGAAATCAATCCGGTATTAAAAACTTCTGATAACAAAATTATCGCTGTAGATGCTAAAGTTACTTTGGATGATAACTCATTGTTCCGTCACAAAGACCTAGCTGAGCTTAGAGATACAAGAGAAGAAGATCCAATGGATGTAGAGGCTGGTGAAGCTGGTCTTAACTTCGTAAAACTAGACGGTAACGTTGCCTGTATGGTAAACGGAGCTGGTCTTGCAATGGCCACTATGGATATCATCAAATTATCTGGTGGTAACCCTGCCAACTTCCTTGACGTAGGTGGTACAGCAGATGCTCAGAGAGTACAGACTGCTTTCGGAATCATCTTAAGAGATCCAAACGTAAAAGCTATTTTGATCAACATCTTCGGAGGTATTGTAAGATGTGACAGAGTTGCTCAGGGTGTTGTAGACGCTTATAAAGCTATGGGCAGCCTTCCAGTTCCGTTGATCGTAAGATTACAGGGAACTAATGCTGTAGAAGCTAAAAAGTTAATTGACGAGTCTGGTCTTCCGGTACATTCTGCCATTACTTTAGAAGAAGCTGCAAACAAAGTAAAAGAAGTTTTAGCATAATCTGAAATTTTAAAATAATATAAAAAACCGCTCCATTTTTTGGAGCGGTTTTTTGTTTTAAAAAGTAAATGAGTTCGTAGATTGAATCTTTTCCCATTTAACTTTTAAATTTTATTTGAAAGCAAAAATGTACGCTGATCAATGATTTATTATTTATCCTGATGGGTTTCAGGTACAATGTTTTCACCGGTTGTAATACTGATGCTTGTAGGAGTCACCAGCTGAACTTTATCCGCATCCAGACGCTCTTTTATACTCAGATAAGCTTTACTTCGTACCTGCGCAAGATTAGCGCCTACTTTGATCCAGAATTTCACCTGTAGGTTAAACGCACCCTGCTTAAGATCTGTAAAGATGACCTCTACAGTATCAAGCTTATCTACGTTATCAAGATTTTTGACCACATCAAGAATTCCTTTCTGTGCTTTTGTAATGTCTTCATCAGCCGGAATTTCAAAATTTAGTATAATCCTGCGCTGTGGGGAAGCGGTAATATTATAAAAAGGAGCGTTGAAAACCACCTGATTGGGAATGTAGGCTTTTTTACCGTCATCAGTAAGAATTTTGGTAGTTAAGAAACCTATTTCCTGTACCGTTCCGGAGTGCGTTCCAATGGTGATATAATCTCCTACTTTGTAAGCTTTGTCAATACCAATAAGCATTCCCGAGAAAATACTTGAAACAAGATCTTTAAGAGCAACCCCGGCAATAACCCCCGCAACTCCTAAGCTTCCGATAAACTTCCATAGAAAACCGCTGAAGCCCATGATTTCAAGAGCAATAAAAGTTCCCATCAGCATAATCAGAAACCTGAAAATACTGATTAAAGTAACTAATGAGCTCTCTTTACGGCTTTTAGGAAAGAATTTATGAAATAGATTTACTGCACCCTTACTTAAATATTTACTGGTAATAAGGAAAAAAGTAAATACTAAAATTCCGACAATCAGTTTCGGTGTAAGCGCAGCGAATGTCACATACCAATTTTCCAATACTTTGTAAACCACGTCTACATACCTGAGTCCCGTTTTCTCCATGAATAAAAAAAATTTAATTAAAGATATAAATTTTCATCAAAAAATTTGCCAGTTCAAAAAAGTCTACTAAATTTGTAGACTATAAAGAAAGAACATTATGTCAATCAAACTAGGAGATACAGCACCCAATTTTCAGGCAGAGTCATCTGTAGGCGACATTAATTTTTATCATTATCTGGGAGATTCCTGGGGAATTCTGTTTTCGCATCCTGCAGATTATACGCCGGTATGCACTACAGAGCTTGGATATACCGCAAAACTGCAGTCTGAATTTGATGCCAGGGGAACCAAAGTAATCGCCTTAAGTGTAGATGGAGTAGAGGATCATCAAAACTGGGTGAAAGACATTGACGAGACTCAAAAAACCCATGTTCAGTTTCCTATTATTGCTGATAAAGACAGAAAAGTTTCAGAGCTGTATGATTTTATTCACCCGAATGCTTCTGTTACTGCTACTGTACGTTCTCTTCTGATTATTGACCCTTCCAAAAAAGTAAGGCTGATTATTACCTATCCGGCCTCCACAGGAAGGAATTTTAACGAAATCCTTAGAGTGCTGGATTCTTTACAGCTGGTAGATGACTATCGTGTGGCTACACCTGTTAACTGGGAAAACGGAGAAGATGTCATTATTCCGCCTACGATCTCCACAGAGGAAGCCAGAGAATTGTTTCCGAAGGGCGTAACGGAGATAAAGCCATATCTAAGATATACGCCTCAACCTAATACATGATTTATTTGATTTTTTATAGTTTAGTTTTAATTTGTACGAAAAGTGCCCCGAAAAGATTTCCGGGGCACTTTATTTTTTTATAAGTATTTCAGTAATTACTTAACGTCGTTGATGATTTGTTTACCTTTAGATGTAGGAAGATAAATCTGGAATCCTAAACCAAAAGTAATTTTGTTGGTATATCCACCGCTACCAAATCCAGCGTTTGCATCATATTTTACTAGACCTTCCAGTCCGATGTTCGGAGTGATGAAGTAAGAGTAACCAGGTCCGAATCCAAAGTTAAGACCATTGGAAGAAGAACCTCCTTTAGAGATAGAAGTACCACCTACACCTAAATTACCTTCGAAGAACCATCTTCCGTGGTGTAACAGGTTATCTACACCCTGTTCTCCAGGATTAAGATAGTAACGTCCTAATGCTCCTACGTTATAGGTGAAAGTAGTAGGTGCATCTTTAGCTCCTTTAAAACCTAAATCTACGTATCCTCCTAATGCAATATTGTCTTCAATGAAATAAGCTCCTTTAGGCTGAATGTTAAAATCATAACCACCTCCTTTGTTTAAACCGAAGTTGGCTCCTGCAAGGTTACCACCTACCATCCAATTACCTTTTTGAATCTGAGCGTTGGCAGTTGCTGTTAAGCCTGCTACGGCTAATATCCCTGTTAAAATAAGTTTTTTCATAATTTATTATTTTAATAATTAAATGTTATTATTCACGAATTATAGAAAAAACAATAAATGTGCCATTCTCTTAATTTTAGGTAATTTTTCTAAATAAACGTTAACATTGTCAGGAAGATATATTTTATTTTTTTAACATATTATGTGAAGATTTCGTAATGATAAAGAGAATAAAACATCGCTTTTGGAATGAAAATGATAATAGCAGGGTCAGATTACTAATGGCCTGTAATTTTCGTTTTTTCTTCAATCAATTGCTGAATACTTTAAATAAATAATAATATCAGCGAAACAATCAGTCCTGCAATCGTAAACCTGATACCACGTTTGAATGCTTTTGTTTTAGGGTTAAACATCCAGAAGCTTGAAATTACAAAAAAGAAGAGAGAAACGCCAAAAAATACGCTCAGAGGTGATATGGCGTCTTTTGACTGGGATTTGTGAAGAGAAACCATTTTATCCAATACAAAAGGCAGTTCTTTTTTGGTATATTTTGCTTTTCCGGTAGCGCTGTCGTACGTTCCCTGTTTAAAATAGAGAATGCTTCCTTCTGTTTTTTCCACTTCAAGACCTTTCATCTTAAGTTCCTTTTTCAGTTCTTTTTCGGTAAGGTTGGCTGCAATGTTTTTTTCATATTTCTTTTCGCTTTTCAGAAAATCTGTGTCTCTGTACACCAAAAGGATTCCGCTTAAAGAATACACGGCCATGATTCCGGCAAGGAAATAGCCAAGATAGCGGTGCGTAACTCTCATGAAACTTCTTGTGTCTTTAATCTTATCCATATCTTATCGTTTTGTTTTTGTTTTTAAATTTCAAAAGTGGAAACTGCAAAAATGCAATCTCCACTTTTTATGAAAGAATGATTATATTAATATTTCTAGAGTCTGTAGGTCAGCGTGAAATAGTAGTTTCTTGGCGTAATAGGATTCACAGAATAGTTTTCGTGAACATTGTAGTTTACGACATCAAACAAGTTGCCCACTCTGCCCTGGATGGAGAATTTGTTCCACTCATAGCCCACAGATACAGAAACGGTAGTGTAATCTTTCAGATCAAACATTCTGCTCACATTGTTTCTGCTTGTGTTGGTAGATTTGGTATCATTCCATCCTGCAATTCTGTCTCCGATGTAGTATACTCCGGCTCCTATTTTCAGCCCTTTTACATAATTTGTAAACTTGTAGAAAACGGAAGCATTTGCAGTGGTGGCTGGTGTTCTTACCAGTCTTTGGTTTTCAACATATCCCTTTTCAGGAGTATCTGTGTACACGGAATTATTATAAGAGAATCCTCCTATAATGGATAGGTTTTCCGTAGGATTTCCGGTAATGTCCAGCTCTACACCACGGCTTCTCATATTTCCTGCAAACTCTTTAAGATTGGCATCTGTAGAATTTACCGGAGCTCCGTTTGGAGTGGAAGCGAACCAATAAGTCTGGTAGTAATTATTGTACATAATCTGGTAAGCCGTCAGATTAACCGCTAAAGCATTGTTCCAGAAATTCTTTTTTACACCGATTTCGTATTGATCAACGGTAGATGGCTTAATGCTTTGTTTTGACAGTGTATTGAGCTGATTTTGAACCTGTGTTACAGACTGATTGGTATTTACTGTTCCAAATTGATCTGAAGTATATCCCGCGTTGGATGCAAACGAATTTGTGTACGTGGCGAACACGGAAAGGTTTTCATTCGGTGCATAAACCAAACCTACTTTTGGAGAAAATGCATTGTCGGATGTTGAAGAATTGGCTACTTCAATTTTATCATTTAATGTAAAACGGGTGGTCAGCGTAGGCATATTTTCTACATAAGACCATCTTAACCCTGCCATAACTTTCAGCTGTTTTGTTATGCTGATAAAATCCTGTGCATATACTCCTATTCTTCTTGTATTGATTCTGTTTCTTGTGTTAAGGGTAGAATTGGGCATACCTACACTTCCCCAGGTTGAAGGATCATCTAAATATAAAAGATTGGTTGGAGCCGTAATATTATAGGCATAAGCATCTGCCTGGTTATAATCTGCATCTGCCCCGATTAAAACTTTATGGTTGATTTTTCCGGTGTTGAATTCACCATTGATGTTGACCTGTGCGGAAGTATAATTTTGCTCGTTGTATGTTCTGCCAAAAGGTCTTTTCCATGATAATCGGTTAGGATTTACGGCTGGATCTTTCGTGTCATAAATCCACTGCACTCTTTCTGAAGAAAAATAATCTTTAGTATAGTTTTGGTAAGAAGCAGTTGCATTTAAAGACCATCTTTCATTAAACTGGTGGTTAAACGTTACGTTGGTAGACGCTTGCTGTACATTTTGATATTGCCAGTCGGTTCCGAAGAATGTGCTTCTGGAAACGCCATCATTCAGTCTGTAGCTTTGATCTCTTTCGGTAATGGATCCAAGACCAAAATCAGGAGTGAAGTTATTTTTAAGATAGTCAGCCTCTACAATTAATTGGGATTTATCACTTAGATTAAATAAAAATGAGGGATTAAAATAGTATTTTTCAGATTGCACCACATCTCTGAAACTTTCGGCATATTCATATGTTCCGTTTACTCTGAATGCGATATTCTTGGATAGTGGTCCGTAAACATCTACCGTTGGTTTGTAAGAGTTCCAGCTCCCGCCATTTAATCCGATGCTCCCGCCAAAATTGAATTTAGGCTTTTTCGTAATCATATTAATAATACCTCCGGCAGCGGTATTTCCGTACAGCATGGCATTGGCTCCCTTTAACACTTCCACTCTTTCAAGACCGCTTACTTCAGGGAAAACTCCACTGTTGATCCTTGCTCCATTCTTGAAGATATTATCATTCCCCAGGATAAAACCACGGCCTCCAAAGCTGTCCTGAGAATTACCTCTGGAAGAAGTAATATACATTCCGTTGATATTCTGAAGAACATCACTCAGCTGTTTGGCCTGCTGCTGCTCAATAATTTCGTGAGTCACAATGGCAATAGGCTGGGGATTCTCCATGACCGTCAGGTTAGATTTTGTTGACAATGGTCTAGCCTGGTTTGGATTTCCGGTTTTATGAAGATTGATATCCTCAATGGTTTGAGTTCTGATGGTATCTGCCTCAGCATTTTTTAACTGAGAACTTGCAGAAACAGCGATGAATAACAGACCTAAAGTAAGTAGTTGTTTTTTCATTTTATTTTTATGTAGAACAGTTTTAAATAAGCGCAAAAGTAAGTATTTGTTTAGAATAGATAAAAATAATTTTATGATTTAAATCATATTTCGATAATAATGGCATGGATTATTTCTATACTTCTTGCTAGCAAAGAAGTATAGAATTTTTTAGGATGGCTAGGGAATGGTAAGATAAATTATATCTTAAGAAAGGAAAAGCATATCTTTGAATTTATGTAAATACAGAGAGTCACTTTTTCTATAGATCCAAAGATTATACTGTTAAGACTATGGTTGAGGTGTTTTAGGCAGTCTTAAATATTGTAGATAATGCAGAAACATTAAATGATGATATAAAAAATTTTGTTATGTAACAAAATTTTATAAATTTGTTATATCAATTTGTTGTCTCAACAAAACAACAAATTAATTAAAAAAACCTCCTAAAGTAGGAGGCTTTTACTAGAACAGATCTTATTACTTCTTCTTGATTAAAGGCTTGATCTCCTTGAAAAGTTGAATAAGAACTACTATAAGTTCCAGAAACGAATTGATATTTTCCATTTTGGAATTTCAAAACAAACTCGAGTTAGCGCTCGAGTTTATTTGTATCTCAAAGTTAATAAAACGTTTGTGATTTTTTTTAAAAAGTTTTCAACATTTATCAAATTTTCCCTTAAATAAAGGGTTTTTCGGATGATATTTTAAAAAATCCTATTTTGGCGTACTTTATCAGTTAAACATTTTTTTTTAATATACTGAGCTTTAGAATTTTATGTTTAAACATCCCTGTTATAAAATAGGATAAAATGGGTATTTGTAGGTGTTTTCAGGTAAATAATAAGAAAAAAATAAAATTTTTTGTATTTATTAGTGTACTAATTAATATATACTTGAAAGAGAAATGGCTAAAAATGTAGAATTTCATCTCTGACTTTATTACAAGCTTTTGATAATATTGAATAGTTTTTATAGATATATTTGTTAAAAATTTTAATATGCAATTGGTAAAAGCAGGGCTTTGCGCCTTTGGAATGAGTGGAAAAGTGTTCCATGCTCCTTTTTTGAAGGAACATCCGGGATTTTACATTTCTGCTGTGGTAGAAAGAAGTAAGGAAGATTCAAAAGAAAAATATCCGGAAGCAACGATTTACCGTTCTGTAGAAGAAATGCTTCAGGATGCAGATATAGAGCTGGTGATCATTAATACTCCGGTTCAGACCCATTATGAATATGCGAAAAAAGCGCTGGAGGCCGGGAAAAATATTATTGTGGAAAAGCCTTTTACGGTAGATGTTTTTGAAGCGGAAGAGCTGGTGCAGTTGGCTGAAGAAAAAGGACTGTTCCTGAGTGTTTATCAAAACAGGAGATTTGACCGTGATTATTTACAGGTTCAAAAGCTGTTAAATGATAAAACAATAGGAAACATTAAAGAAGCAGAGATCCGTTTTGACAGATTCCGTACCACACCAAGTGGAAAACAGCATAAGGAAAGTCCGGAACAGGCAGGTTCAGGTTCACTTCACGATTTGGGAGCCCATCTTGTGGATCAGGCCGTACAATATTTTGGATATCCTGAAAAATTGTTTGCAGACGTATTTTCCATGAAAGGAAAAGAATTTGCCAACGATTATTTTGAAATCCTCCTTTTCTATAAGGATGATCTGAGAGTGAGACTAAAAACATCGGTTTTCAGTAAAGAAGGTCATTATGCTTACACAATTCATGGTGACAGGGGAAGTTTCTTACAGGAAAGAACAGATAATCAGGAAAATGAACTGGTGGCAGGTGCTATCCCTGAATATGGTAGAGAATGGACACAGCCATTACAGGAGCCTGATGGAATTTTAAATTTCCTGAATGAAAATTCCGAAACAGAAAGAATGCTGACTTCCAGTGAAGCAGGAAATTATATGGACTACTACCAGAAGATCTATGAACATATCGTTTTCGGATATGCTTTGCCGTCTCCGGGAAAAGAAATTATTCAGAATATGAAAATCATTGATGCTTCTCTTCAGAGTGCAAAAGAAGAAAGAATTATTCAATTATAACTAATGAGTTATGAATGAGTTCAATGGGTTGGAGAGTTTTAGAGTAAAACTATAAACGAGTTGACGATTTCCCGTCACGACTGCTATCAACCCTAAGCTTTAAACCTTGAACTCATTTTATAATTCATCATTATTAAAGGATCTCCTGAAGTTCCAGCCATCTCATTTCATGGTTCTCCAGTTTTTCTGAAACGGATTCAAGGTCTGCAGAAAGTTTTGCAATCTTTTCATAGTCAGACTCATTGTTGAGCTGATCCAGAATGCTGGAACGCTGATCTTCTAACTCGGGCATTTCTTTTTCAATCGTTTCCAGCTCTCTTTGCTCTTTGAAGGTTAGTTTTCTTTTAGCACCTGAAGATGAATTGTTTTCAGCTGCAGGAGCCGTTTCTCTTACAGGTTCAGGCTTTACTGCTGTATTTTTCTCTAATGCTTCCTCACGGCTTCTTGCTTCTCTGTATTCTGAGAAATTTCCTACAAAATCTCTGATTTTTCCGTCTCCTTCAAAAGCCATAACATGATCTACAATTCTGTCCATGAAATACCTGTCGTGCGAAACGATAATAAGCGATCCCTGGAACTGCTGAAGGAAGTTTTCAAGAACTGTCAGGGTAGGAAGGTCCAGGTCATTCGTAGGCTCATCAAAAATCAGGAAATTAGGATTCTGATATAAAATATACATCAGGTGAAGTCTTCTCTTTTCACCTCCGGAAAGCTTGGAAATAGGAGAGTACTGTGTCTGATCATCAAATAAGAATAACCTCAGGAATTGAGAAGCAGAAAGACTTCGTCCGTTGGCTAAAGGATAAAATTCTGCAATTTCTTTAATGAAATCAATCACGCGTTCATCTTCCTTATAAGTAAGACCTTTCTGGGCAAAATAACCGAAAGATATCGTTTCTCCGGTTTCAATTTCACCCTTGTCAGCCTTTTCAAGCCCTTGAATAATATTAAGCAGGGTAGATTTTCCTGCTCCGTTTTTTCCAATGATTCCCACTTTTTCACCACGCTGAAACTGGTAACTGAAATCTTTTAAAAGAACTTTAGATCCAAAACTTTTATCAATATGTTTCAGCTCAAGAATTTTATTTCCCAAACGCTTCATTTCAAAATCCAGTTCCAGGCCGTCTTTTCTCGTATCGGTTTTAGCTACTTTTTCGGTTTCGTAGAAAGCGTCAATCCTGCTTTTAGATTTCGTAGTTCTGGCTTTCGGCTGTCTTCTCATCCATTCAAGCTCCTTTCTGTAAAGGTTGTTAGCCTTATCAATAGTAGCATTAAGATTCTCCTCCCTGATCATTTTGTTTTCCAGGTAAGTAGCATAGGAACCATTGTGAATATACAGGTTTCTGTCTTCCATTTCCCAGATTATATCGCAGACACTGTCCAGAAAGTATCGGTCGTGGGTTACAAGCAATAAAGTGATTTTTGCTTTATTCAGATAATTTTCAAGCCATTCTACCATATCCACATCCAAATGGTTGGTAGGTTCGTCCATGATAAGGAGGGTGTGTCTGTGTTCAGCTCTTGTTTCTGTTAAAAGTTTTGCCAGTGCCACACGTTTGATCTGTCCTCCGGAAAGGGTTCCCATTTTGGCATCCAGATCCGTAATCTTAAGCTGGGAAAGAATTTGTTTCATTTCGTTTTCCAGATCCCATGCCTTATGGACTTCCATATCGGCTAATGCTTTCTCAATAAAATCATGATCTGTAGAATGAAGTGATTGGTGATAATTCTTAAGCGCAAGTATGGGCTCAGAATCCAGTGTCATCATGAATTCCTCAATGTTCAGTTTGGGATCATAGCTGATTTCCTGGTCAAATAATACAACCTGAATGTCTTTATTAATGATTACAGTTCCGCTGTCTGCAATTTCTTTACCCATTAATATTTTCAGAAGAGTTGATTTTCCACTTCCGTTTTTGGCAACAATAGCAATTTTATCTCCCTCATTGATGTGAAATGTGATGTTTTCGAACAAAACTTTGATGCCGTAAGATTTGGTAAGATTTTCTGCAGAAACGTAATTCATTGGAAATTAATGGTTTGATTTTAATTTTGAATAGAACCGCAAAAGTACGAAAATGTAACCTAAAATTTTCCCGAACCCTTTTAGAAATTGATTATTTATGATTTTTTAATAATCTGTGTTCATTGTCTGAAAAAACTAATCAGTAAATTTGATATTCTAATATGTAACAATATAAAATAACAACACAAAAATCTGATTAAAGTATGAAAAAAGTTATTGTCGATATGGACGGGGTTATGGCGGATGTTTATCATCAGCTGGTACAATTTGAAAAGAGAGATACCGGAAGAGAAATTGAAATCAGTGATTTGGCCGGCAAGTCTGAAATAGAATCTTTTCCCAATGGAAAAAAACACGTGCATGAGGTAGGATTTTTCAGAACCTTACCCGTAATGAAAGGAAGCCGGGAGGCGATGGAATATCTGAATAATAAATACGAACTCTATATCGTATCTGCCGGAATGGAATTTCCCAACAGCTTAAGAGAAAAATACGACTGGCTGAAAGAACATTTTCCGTTCATTACCTGGGAACAAATTGTTCTCTGCGGAAGTAAAAGAATAGTATCCGGTGATGTGATGATTGATGACTATCCTAAAAATCTTGATCATTTTGAAGGACAAAGGCTTATATTCACGCAGCCGCATAATGAATTAATCGAAAATGAAACTTATAAAAGAGTTCATTCCTGGGAAGATGTGATGAGTATTCTTTAAAAACCGGGAGTAGGAAGATGGAGGCGGGAAGCTTTATCAGGAAGCTGATGCAAAGGCTGATTTATGAAGTAAAATTATAACGGTTAGTATCAACTTCCATCTTCCTGCTTCTATTACCCTTTCTTGCCTCTAATCCAGTGTAAGTCTTTTCAAGGACCAGGAGCTGCCATTATAAATATCAAGATCTACTTTGGCATTAATGCCATGTACAATTCCGTTTTCTGTAAACTGCCAGAAATCCCACTGGTCATCAGGTGAAGGAGAAGGCACATCATTATAATTGGCCAGCCATAGCGGATAACCGTCAAACTCGCCTTTCAGAAAGTCCTTGTAATAATGATAATAGGTATAGATGATGGGTTTTTCACCATAAGTGTCCTCTATTATTTTACACCATACTTTCAGATCTTCAAGGAGTTTTTTATTCGTTTTTCGCTTAGGGATTTTTTCAATATCGAGAATCGGAGGAAGATCGCCGCTTTCCAGTTTTACATTTTCCAGAAAATTGTTAGCCTGTATTACAGGATCTTCATCAGCCCTGTAAAAATGATACGCACCACGGATGAGATCATGCTTTTTAGCGCTCTCCCAGAATTCATCAAAATGTTTGTCGGCACTTCGGTTTCCCATAGTAGCACGCATCACTACAAATTCTAGCGGAATGGTCTTGTTTCCTATACTCAGACTGTCCCATCTGATATCTTCCCTGTTCTGATAATGAGAAACATCAAAACCATAGGTTTTATCCAGATTACTGCTGATTATTCTTTGAATTCTTAAGGATTCCTTTTCGCTGTTATGAAGTTTTTTGTGTCTGAATTTATTAAAGTACAACGCATAATAATAGCTTACAGACTGTCTTAGATAAAGCCCTGTTCCTGCCAACGCTACAATTAATATAGCCAATAGTACCCATCTCCGGAAAAAATAGTTCTTCCGTCTTGTTTTATGGATTCGTTTGGCAGTTTTTTTGGTGTACTTTTTAGGTGTCATAAAGTTTTGCAAAACTAACTTTTTTCACTACGAAATGCTAAAATAAAATCAGTAAATTTGTGTATTATGGAAACACGCGAAAAAATCATCATTATTGGAGGAGGATTTGCGGGGCTGCAGCTTGCAAAAACATTAAACAACAAGAATAAAAAGGTCATTGTTCTGGATAAGATGAATCACCATATGTTCCAGCCGCTTTTTTATCAGGTAGCTTCCGGAAGGATAGAGCCTTCCAACATTTCCTTTCCTTTCAGAAAGATTTTTCAGCAGTCCAGAAACACACAGTTCAGAATGACAGAGGTGAGAGAAATAGATCCTGCCAATAACAAAGTCATTACAGACGAAGCCGAATTTACGTATGATAAACTTATCATTGCAACAGGCTGTAAAACTAATTTCTTCGGGAATAAAGAACTGGAAGGTAAGGCATTCGGAATGAAAAATACCCAGGAAGCCATCAGCATCAGAAATCACGTTCTTACAACATTTGAAAAACTGATCATTGAAAAAAGCAGAAGCGACGACGGAAACTGGAATATCGTTATCGTAGGGAGCGGACCTACAGGAGTAGAGCTTGCAGGCGCTTTTGCCGAAATGAAAAAAGATATTCTCCCAAGAGATTATCCCTATATGAATTTCGATCATCTGAAAATTATTCTCGTAAGCTCCACAGAAAAACCGCTTGCCGTAATGAGCAGCGAAGCTCAGGAAAAATCTGAAAAATACCTGAAGGATCTTGGGGTAACTTTTATGAGCGGGGAAGTGGTAACGGAGTATGACGGTGATAAAGTTCATCTGAAAAGCGGAAAAGAAATCCCGTCCAATAATGTCATCTGGGCAGCCGGAGTTACAGGAAATGTGGTAGGAGGTTTTCCGGAAGAAAAATTAGTGAAAAACCGGTATATTGTAGACAGGTACAATAAAATAAAAGGGTACGATAATGTTTATGCCATCGGCGATATTGCCTATATGGAAACACCAAAATATCCGCACGGGCACCCGCAGGTCGCCAATGTAGCCATTAATCAGGCAAAGAATTTAGGTAAAAATCTTCTGAAGAAAACCCGGCAGGAATGGAAAGAATACGAATACGATGATAAAGGTTCCCTGGCAACTATTGGAAAGCACAGAGCTGTTGTAGATCTGCCATTTATAAAATTTCAGGGATTTTTGGCGTGGTATTTCTGGATGTTTCTCCATTTAATGCTAATTTTGAGCGTTAGAAATAAGCTGGCCATATTTTTTAACTGGATGTGGAGCTATATCAACAAAGATTCTTCTTTAAGATTAATTATTATACCTACTAAGAAAAACGGAACATTACAATGAGAATTGACATAATAAGCGTACTTCCGGAATTGATGGAGAGTCCGTTTCAGGCTTCTATTTTAAAAAGAGCAATGGATAAAGGACTGGCAGAAGTACATTTTCATCAGCTGAGAGACTGGGCTATCAATAAGCACAGACAGATTGATGATGAACCCTACGGAGGCGGAGCAGGAATGGTAATGATGATTGAGCCGCTGGATAAATGCATCTCAGAGCTTAAGTCCCAAAGAAATTATGACGAGGTAATCTACCTGACACCGGATGGTGTTACTTTGAACCAGAAAATAGCCAATACACTTTCTATAAAGCAGAATCTTATTTTCCTTTGCGGGCACTATAAAGGAATAGACCAAAGAGTAAGAGATCTTCATATTACAAAAGAAATCTCCATTGGAGATTACGTTCTTACAGGAGGAGAGCTGGCCGCCTGTGTTCTTGCAGATTCTGTAATAAGACTGCTTCCCGGAGTTTTGAACGATGAGCAGAGTGCACTCACAGACAGCTTCCAGGACGATCTTCTATCCCCACCCATTTATACAAGACCGGAAAGTTATAAAGGATTAGATGTTCCCAAAATCTTACTGAGCGGTAACTTTGGTAAGATTGAAGAGTGGCGTCATGATGAGGCTGTGCGTATCACCAGGGAAAAACGCCCGGATTTATTGAAATAAAATACAGAAACATTCCCTATTCTTTTTTATCGATATTATTCCATTTATTATGCAGGCAAATGGAATAATATTTGTTATATATTTGAGAAATATTAAAAAATATTAATATTTACCATTTTTTATGAAAAAATTATTTGATAATCGGGGATTTGATGTATTGTCTCAATTTTGATTAATATAGTAAAAGTCCCTAATTGTTGAAAAATTAGTTTATTATATATGGTTTCATTAGTATTTTTATTATATTTGAACTGTTTTTTAACAGGAATTGATTTTCTTTTGTAAGATGAATCAATAGTATTTGAAAAAAAAATAATAAATTTACACCCTTAAAGAAAAAAGAACATATATAAATTAAAGTAAAGAAATTAATGTAGATGGAGCTGTTCTCTTTTTATAATGTTGAAAATTTATTTTTACCCGATCCGAAACCTGTCCACAAATTAGATCCTACCCGGTCAGGATTGAGGAATTGGGATGAAAAGAGATATAGAAACAAGCTTTTTAAAATCTCACACGTATTTCAGCTGATGAAGGAAGATAATGGCGTTTTGCCATTTATGATTGGTTTGTCTGAAGTTTCCGGAAGAAAAGTTCTGGAAGATCTCGTGGAGATGGAACCTTTTAATTCTGAATATGGAATTGTGCATTACAATTCTATGGACGAAAGAAAGGTAGATGTAGCCATGTTATATGATAAAAATAAAGTAGAGGTTATAGATTCTGAGACCATTACTTTCTTTTTTGAAATAATAAACAAAAACACAGGAAATTACGACACAACTAGGGACGTACTTTTTTCAAAAATAAAATATAAAGGGGAAATTATTAATGTCTTTATCGCCCATCTTCCCTCTAAGCGAGAAAAAGATATTAACAAACCCAAGAGAACCTTTATAATGAATGAAATCCGGGAACGGATTATGAAAATTGTAAATGCAGATCAAGAGCATGTCATATTGTGTGGTGATTTCAACGAAAACCCGGATGATGAAGATTTAGTACAGATTCTCTATGACAATAACCATGAGAAGGTTTTAGCGAACCCTTTTCAGCAATTGTTTTCTACAAGAAATTATTCTACTTTTCATTATAAATCTGGACTGCTGTATGATCAGATCATTATGTCAAGATCACTGCTTGATAATAAAACGCTGGCTTTTCAGGATGCACATGTATTCAATTCTGAGAAAATCCGCAGCAGAACCAGGAATTTTGAAGGACGACCTTTCCGAACATATGCTGGTACACGGTATTTAGGAGGATATAGTGATCACTTTCCGGTTTTTGTAAAATTTAAAAGTTTACAGTAAAAAAACATAAATAATAAAAAAAGTAGAAAATGAAAAATTCGAGCAACACAAGCTACCATTTGGATTCTATTGACAAAGAAATCATCTACATGTTGATGGACAATGCTAAAACCTCTTTAGCCCACATTTCAAAAAATGTCGGAATTTCCACTACTGCAGTGCATCAAAGAATCAAAAAACTCGAACATGCGGGAGTTATTGAAAATTCAATATCATTTCTTAATCCTAAAAAGATAGGATATAAGGTGATTTCCTACATCGGCGTATTTCTGGATCAGCCAAGCCATTATCCGGAAGTAGTAAAATCTTTACATGATATCAATGAAGTAGTGGAGGCCCACTATACTACAGGAAACTATACCATTTTCCTAAAGGTTCTCTGTAAAGATAATGACCATCTGATGCAGATTCTTAATAAACTTCAGAAGCTGAAAGGTGTAACCAGAACAGAAACTTTTATATCTTTGGAACAAGGTATTTACAGACAATTGAAAGTATAACGATATGAACATAGCCCAATATTTGGATTCAACCTACCTCAAGACACCAGAACAATCAGGTATTTCCCATGAAGAAACGCTGCAGAAAGATATAAAACTTGCTCAGGAAGCAATAGATAAAGGTATTTTTGCAGTGATGATTCGTCCAGATTATGTATCTGAGGTCAAAAAATATATTCAGGAAAAAAATTCAAATGTTGCAGTAGGAACTGTAATAGGCTTTCACGAAGGAACCTATTCTATTGAGGAAAAGCTTGCAGAAGCATCAAAAGCAATAGAAGACGGTGCTGATGAATTGGATTTTGTTATCAATTATACAGCTTATCTGAAAGGAGATCTGCAGCTGGTAAAAGAAGAATTTGTAAAATGCACGAAATTATCTCTTGAGCATCACAAAACAGCGAAGTGGATTATTGAAATTGCCGCTTTGACGAATGAGCAAATTGCAGATCTTACCAAAAGTATTTCTACCTGGGCAGAAGAGAATTTCTCCGAAACAGATTTGTCAAAAATCTTTGTTAAATCTTCCACCGGTTTCTATGAAACTACAGATGGAAAACCTAATGGGGCAACTTTTGAAGGAATCGCTATCATGCTTGACAATGCAGGGAAACTTCCTGTGAAAGCAGCCGGCGGAGTGAAAACTCCTGAAGATGCCGCCAAAATGATCAGCATGGGAGTAAAAAGAATCGGAACCTCCTCAGCACTGGCACTGATTGAAAACGAATCTTCATCAGAAGGATATTAATCAACTTGTAAAATCATAAAAAAACCATCAGTTTTACTGATGGTTTTTATTTTATAGCTGTGCCTGATATTCTTCGTAAAACTGTTGGGTTTCCTGGATCAGGCTGTTCATTTCTTCCAAAGTGAAAACCTCCAGGAATTTTTTTCTGAACTCTTTAAAGTGAGGAATTCCTCTGAAATAATTACTGTAGTGCTGTCTCATTTCTACCAATCCTAACCTTTCACCTTTCCATTCCACACTCCATTCCGCATGCTGGCGAACAGCCAGTAAACGGTCTGATATGGTAGGCTCCGGTAAATGCTCTCCTGTTGTAAAGAAATGCTTGATTTCGTTAAAGATCCATGGATAGCCAATAGCAGCACGTCCTATCATAATTCCGTCGCAGGCATATTTTTGTTTGTAGGCCAGCGCTTTTTCAGCAGAATCTATATCACCATTTCCAAAAATGGGAATCTCAATATTAGGATTTTGTTTAATTCTTGAAATATGTTCCCAGTCTGCTTCACCCTTATACATCTGAGCACGGGTTCTGGCATGGATGGTTAAAGCTTTGATTCCTGTTTCCTGCAGTCGTTCAGCTACTTCATCAATATTGATTGTATGGCTGTCCCAGCCTAAACGGGTTTTAACCGTTACAGGCAGATGAGTAGAGCTTACCACGGCTTTTGTAAGACGAACCATCAGGTCGATATCTTTCAACACACCTGCTCCGGCTCCTTTGCAGACAACTTTTTTTACAGGGCATCCGAAATTGATATCTACCAGATCCGGATTCACTGTTTCAACAATTCTTGCAGACATGGCCATTGCTTCCTCGTCTCCACCGAAAATCTGTATCCCTACCGGTCTCTCATAATCGAAAATATCCAGCTTTTTACGGCTTTTAATAGCGTCACGAATCAACCCCTCGGAAGAAATAAATTCCGAATACATTAAATCTGCACCATGCATTTTACACAAACGTCTGAACGGAGGATCACTTACATCTTCCATCGGAGCCAGCAAAAGCGGAAATTCCGGCAGTTCTATGTTGCCTATTCTTATCATGGTGCAAATTTACGAAATTTTGAAAAAACAATATTTTATAAATTTAAATAGGTTGCTGCTTTACCTGTACAGATTTATTTAAGGGATTTTTTTGTAAATAATAACCGTTGATCTTAGAAACTGGCTTTCACCTGCATGCTTCCGATATGAATGGTTCGGTCACCGGAGTTTCTTCCCTCGTAATTAAGGTTCAGCTGGATAAATGAGTTAATTGCCTGCTGGATAAATACACTCCATACCTGGTTTTTCCCAGGCTTCAGACCGTCCAGCATCTGGTTTCCTACAATGCTGAAATTGTTTCCGGTAAAATTGTTACTGATGAATGAGAAATTTCCGCGGATAGATGTTTTTCTGCGTTCCCACTGAATGGTTCCTGTAACATCAAACGCTTTCAGAAGCTCTTCACCGTCCAGTCTCTGTTTCTGGCGGAAAGCTGAAGATAACTCAGCCTGAATAGCATCAGTGAATTTATAAGTTGCTTTAGGCTTCGTTTCAAAATTATTAAGGCGGTAATCCCTTGTTGCAAACAGTTGTGAAGAGTTTTTAATATCATGAACAGAGTTTTCCCAGTCTACCCTGAATTCTTTATTAAACCAATATCCGATATTTACGAAATGAGAAGTCTGCTCACGTTCTTCGTTACTGAAATTGGCATTGATGAGATTATCATTGGTGATGAATCTGTAGTTTCCGTTCCAGCCCGATTTGTCCGTAGGATTAAACTGTACGGAAGCAAGGATATTCTGATTTTTGAGAATCTGATCACTGTTCTTTTCAAAAGGATTCAGAACGAGAACTTTATCCTTTTTATAGAAAGAGTTTTGTGAATTTAATGAAATATTGAAATTCCAGCGCTTTAAAAATCCGTTCTCGGAATTGAAAACGATGGCCGGATTGACAAATAAAGCGAGCTGTAATTTATTTTTATTGGAAGGAATATACCTTACCGAATTCGTGTAAACGCGGATATATTGTGCAAGATCCGAATATTCGGCAATTTCAAATTCGTCCAGCTGCTGAACGCCGTCACCGTTATAATCTGTCCATTTGTAAACCCCCTGGCCGTCTGTAACTTTGATGTACTGGAATTCCCGCTGTGCTTCCTGTCCGTTTCCAAGCTCATAAAAAGCCTGAAGGCGCATTCCGTTTCTGAAAAGCTGCTGGTTATATAAAATGTTTCCAACCACGAAGTCATTATTTCGGCTTACTTCACCTTCCGCTCCAGAGTAGAAAAATTTTCTATAGTGGATTAATGCATTTAAAGTAGTCCTTTCCGTTTTGATGATCTGACTTTCTGCCATGAATCCTAAGATATTATTCATATTCTGAAGTCGGTTATCACGCACAGAGTCATTATCCCTCATGTATACTTTTGCCAGTAATTTTGTTCTGGTGCTGTCGCCAATTTTCTTTTGTAAAAAGATTTCTTTCCAGCTGAAACTGGTAACATCCATAAGCTGGGTATCATTGTATTTTTTCTCATTGTGCTCCATGCTTCCACCAATTGCCCAGCTTCCTTTTTTACCGGTGAATTCCGTTGAAACGCCTCCTCGGATAAATTTAGTGTCCTGAAGTGTAGCGTTGGTATTCAGCAAGGATAAATTTCCTTTGGTAAAGAATTTTCCTGTGATCCAGCTGAAATCAAGATCGTTTTTGAGCCCCTTGTAAGACTCCTGCTCGTTCAGGTAATTGACGCGGTAGTTCAAAGTAGATTTATTGTTCCATTTATTCAGGAAGCTGAAAATAAATCTGTTTTGTGTCTTTTTATTAAATTCCTGTGCAAGGTTGAAGTCTCTGGAGAATTCCACATCATTAATACGGTCCAGGATATGAAACTGTCTGTCTATATATTGATATTCGAAACTAGGTGTTCCTTTCCATGTATTTTTTGTAAAGCTTTTATTTCCGAAAATACGCCAGGCATATCCCATATTCTGGTCAGAATCTTTGGAAGAAAATAAATTGACATCATAATTACTCAGGGAAATATCTGCACCTATTTTTCCTTCCTGTAATAAATATTCAGTGTTGAGAGAAAACACCTGAGATTTTTGTGGTGAAGGAAGTTTTCTTACTGCTCTGTAATCTCCTGCATTGGGTCCTACATATTCGAAAACACGTCCGTTGTTGGTAGTCTGAGCGATTTTGTAATCTCCCAGGTTAGTGCCAAAATACGTAAAAGAAACCTGATAAAGCGTCAGACTGGAATCTGTAGAAAATTCATAAAAGTTCCCGGCAGTGTTTAGTTTATATAGAATTTTATTCACGTCATATTCCGTAACTACTCCTGATGGGGCATACATTAAATCAGGGTTGTTACCGGCTTCTGCAAGAATTTTTTCGTCTTCTTTGGAAAGACTTAAAGATAAAGGTGCGTTTTTATTGTCATTCTCCATAAACCAGTTTAGCCCCACTTTAAATTTTTCTCTCTGGTGCTCAACTTTTCCGGTAAATAAATATCTTGAATAATTTCTGTTAGCGTAGTTATAGGAGATCGTAATAAAATTCTGCTGGAAAATAGGACGGAAACTGGTAAAAGTAACCTCCCCGGTATTGTAATTGATAATGTAATCCTGATTTTCTCCGCGTTTCATTAAGATACCGTCAATAAAAACCTGCTCAGAACCGGAGATAAGGGTGATAAACTGCTCACCATTTTTACCCGTAAGACGGTAAGGCCCCTGGTTTCCTTCAACCCCCTGAAAGCGGATTCTGTGGAATTCACTTCGTGCTACCCCCGCAGAAATATCTACAAATGTTTTGTTTTCCTTTCCGAATTCTGTCTGAAACTGAAGGCCCATACTCCTGCGCTGGTATTTGGCAAAATAATTTTTTGCTTCTACAAGATCAAGGTGCCCTGCTCTTAGGATAGACTTTTCCTTGATGTTAAGCTGCATATATATTTTGTCAAACTCCTCCAGCGTCTGTGTATAACCATCAGCCTGAATAGGAAGGTTGTGGTCTGAAATACTTGCTAAAATTGTAACATCTTTCGATAATCTACCCGAGATTTGGAGATCCATAGAACTTTGTACAGACTGTCCCTGGTTATTTCCAAAAGTAATCCCTCTGATGATAGAACCTTTCGAATTGAGCTCTCCCAAGAATCTTTTTTTATCATTTTTTGCGAGTACAGCTTCATCAATAACAATTTTATTGTGTGTTCTGATAAAGTCAAGTGTATCTTTTGCGAAAATATCCTGTTCAAGCCTGGCCGCAAGAATACTGTCCTTTTTTACGCTGTCTTCCGGAATGTTGGGATTTTTCCATGAAAATACCTGAGCATTTCCTGAAAATATGCCTAAGAATAAAAAAATGAATAGAAGAGTAAAATTCCGCAACTTTTAAAAATAATTCGTAAAAATAATTAAAAAATGTTAACATTAAGGGCTTAACTATAATTAACAAAAACTTAACCTGTTTATTGTACCAGCTAAAAAAATAAATGTAGTTTTGTGACGTAAGAAATTATTAACAAAAAAATTAAATCATGAAAAAACTTTATTCGTTTTTTGCTACAGTAATGTTGGCAAGTGGAATTTTTGCTCAAACAGTATTTAGCGCAACGTTTGATGACGTAACAGGAACAGGAGGAAATGATGGAGCTTGGAGTGGGAGTGCTGCAGGAAGTGGATTCACAGATGGTTCAACCTCTTATACAACTGGTGGAAACTGGACTTTTGCTAAAGTGTACAAAGGAAATGGATGTCTTAAAGCAGGTACCAGTACTTTAAAAGGAACTGTTACAACTCCAACTTTTAACTTAACAGGATCGGCTACCTTGACATTCAGAGCTGGTGCATGGGATGGAAGCAGTGAAAAAACCACTTTAAATATTTCTGCAAGTGGTGCAACTTTAGGCCAAGCAAACGTAACTATTGTAAAAGGAGCTTTTTCTAATTACACAGTAAATATTACTGGAGCTACGGGACCTGTAACTCTTACATTTGAAGGGTCTACAGCTGCTAACAGCAGATTTTTTATTGATGACATTGTTGTAAGTACTTCAGGAACCCTAGCTGTTACTGATGCTAAAAGCAAAAAAGCAGGAAGTTTCATAAAGAACTCGTTCGTTAAAAACAACGAAATTGTTTTCGGGGCTGATGTGAAAGATGTGAAAGTTTTCAATATGTTCGGGCAGATTGTAAAAGAAGCTTCTGTAAAAGAAAACGGTACAGTAAACGTTGCAGAACTGGCAAAAGGAAATTATATCGTGACAGGTACAGTGAATAACCAGCCTGTTTCCCAAAAAGTTCTTAAAGACTAATCTCTTATCATAAAAATACAAACAGCCTCTTCATTGGAGAGGCTGTTTTTTTATGTGATTATTTGATGAATTTTAGATTCTTTATCCTATTAATTTCTTAATTTGGTGGTATTGTTTTTGATATTTTCATTTCAAATCCATTGCTAAAAATTGTCATGATGAAAAAAATCTTTACTCTTGCAGGTCTTTTATTAATAACGGCTTTTTCGAATGCTCAGATTGTAATCAATGAGATTTATGGCGGTAATGCCAACTCCGGAGCTGTATTGAAAAATAATTATATTGTTCTCAAAAATATAGGAACCAATCTTGTTTCATTGACGGGAGCCAGCATACAATATGCTCCGGCAATAGGCGCTTTTACGGAGTATCATACATTGCCGGATATCACATTGGGTCCTGATGAAACTTATCTGATCCAGGAGTCTGCTATTGAAAATGGTACTGAAGATCTGCCTGCTCCCGATTTTATTGCTACTACAATCAATAATTTTGACGGAACACCCAACAAATCTTCCGGTTTGAAGATTTCCAGTGTATCAGGGAAAATAGCATTAGCCGGAAATATTGTACAGGTTACGGGTCCATCTGCCTCTAATGTCCTTGACTTTGTAGGCTATGGATCTAATGCGGACCAGTTTAAGGGTGACGGGCCGGCTCCTTCCCCTACCACCACCACAGCTATTAAAAGAACATTAGTAAGCAATAATGATAATATGGCAGATTTTTCACTTGAAGGAAGTGTAAAGTCAGGTTTTGTCCAGAATCCTTTTATTAAGGACAGCAAAATTGTCTTCGGGACTGAAGTAAAAGACGTAAAGGTGTATGATACTTTCAGGCAGGTTGTTAAAAAATCTCCCACAAAACTGGCTTCGAGTCTTGATATTGCAGAGCTTCCCAAAGGCACTTATATTGTAACAGGAACAATTAATAATATTCCGATTTCTCAAAAAATTATAAAAGATTAATTTTTAACAAAAAAAAGCTTCTTTGATACCTATTATTCTGATCATAGGCCATAAGTCTGCGGATATAGCTCTTAAATGGGAGTGAACAATAAAGTTCTTCCTTCATCAGAAATCGGAGATTATACGTAGTCAGTGGGAAGAAGGTAACCTGTTAACCTTTGTGACTATCTTTTTATCACGATTTTTAATACCAGCCTCTTCTCGCTGCATTAATAATGGAGCCGAGATTAAGAATCAATGTATATCTGATACGTTTTCCGTAATCTTTAAATGAAGGCTCAAATCCTAAAGAAGACTGTATCGGGAAATAAACTTCCAGAAAATCAGGAATGATTCTTACTTTAACTCCGGTATCCCATATGAATTTGGCAGGAAGGTCTTTGTTTTTATACACCCCTGCATCCGCATACACATGGAATATTTTCCAAATGCTTGAATCTACGTTTGCAGAAGTAATCCATTGGTTTACAGTTCCCGGCAGGAATGACTTAAAACCGCCGTCAGCTAAAATAAACTGTTGCGCAAGAAGGCCGCTGCTGGCACTCTCTCCCAAAAGAGTATAAGAGAAGGAATAATTGGAAACCCTTGAAATACCGTAGTCAAAAAGATTATTTCTGGTATTGTTTCTTAAGAAATATCCGGCAAATAAACGTAAGCTGAGCTTTTGTTTAGGTGCAAATTCCCATCTGTAGAAGCCTTCAGCTGTTATTTTATTAAAATCTTCCATTCCCTGGGTACTCAGGCTGAAGCTTTTTTCGTGGATCATCTGGCTGTCGCTATAGCCATAGCCGATGCTCCATAGATTATACTTGCTGTAGTCGTTATTGGCGATCATTTTAGGGCTGAGATCCCTTTCAAAATAATTATAAGAAATCCCGATGCCTCTGCTTACCGTACTTCTCGGATTCTTTCTGAAATTAATGGAAGAAGATATGGAAGTCTTTCTGTAGGCCAGATCATAATCATAGTGAAAGTACGAACCCGACAATCCGAAGGTTAAGCTTCGAATGATGCTTTCCGCAGGCAGAATAGAGTAGGAGACTGCTCCGGAACCCGTTAATTTTCCTGTTCCGGTACTGTAAGTGGGGGTAACTGAGTACAGGAATTTCTGATCAAAGAAAGATTGGTTTTTTAAATTGACTCCCAATAGAAATTTATCATATGTATTGTTAAAACGTACTCTTGGGCTGATATAAATTTCATTGTACTCCGGATTCGGAATGTCTTTTATCAGTTTAAGCTTGATTTTTTTTGCATTGGAAAATAATCCTTTCGCATACAGAAAGTTATCTCTGTAATTAGATTCCGGGAAAATATAGCCGCTGTTTAGGGTAATCTTATAAATATTATCCGATGCCGGAAGGGTCAGGCTCGCTGCATGCTCGTTTTCTTCTGTATCGATCCAGTATGCTTTCTTTTGTCCTTCTCTGGTTTCCGTTTCTAATTTTACAGGAATTGAAATGTCTGTATTTTTTACAATGTTTATTTTGAGGGAATCGTTTTCTTTCCTGATGTTTTTTAATTTAAAATCAACTCTGTTTTTCTGCTTTAGAAAATTCGAAAGATAAGCTGTTGATGTATCCTTTTCAGCAAGGGTAGCCAGAAACTCGTTAGGGTTGATCTGCTTTCCGGAATTCTGAGAAATATAATTTCGCACAATATCGTTGAAGTGATCATATCCCATTTTATCTGCTGAATAGTTAAAAAGACTTCCTGTTTCGAAGCTGCTTACAGCCATATCATTGAAGTTACTTAAAACCGGGAAATGCTCAGTAATTTTCTGATCCAGGTTTTGAAGCATGATATACTGGTAGGAAAGTCCGTAGCGGTCCAGAAGTTTTACTTTGGAGGCATGGAATAATTTTAAAGGTTTCACTCCGAAGATTTTAGTCTCCGGAAGGGTTCCTAAAAGTTTCGTGTCAGCATAGAATTTTTTAAGATATTGAATTTCCAGGTAAGATTTTAAACCATTTTTAAACCAATGATCTTTTTCCTTATCAGCAATGACTGTCTCATCCAGAATCTTTTTGGTGATGATTCCGAAATAATCCAGATCTGTCTTTTCTGCATTGTTAAAGAGTTGAAATCTGAATTTCCAGAAAGTAATATCATTATTCCCGAAAAAGTCTTCTTTAGCTCTGAACTTATCTGAAATAAAAAGACTTTTGGGAAGAAAACCGAGTCTTTCTCTCAGAAATTTTAATTGTAACGGAAGATAAAATTCCAGGTTTTGCTTTTCCTCGGGGGTCAGGTTATAACCAAACTTTATTTCGGTGTCTTCTCCTTCAATATTCGTTTTTATAGAAGGGTAACCAATAGGAGAGATCAGGAATTCAGGATCTGAATCCAGTGATCCTTTAAAAGAATTCATCTGGATCTGCGGAAGATTCCCTTCAACAAAAGTATTGACAGGAATATCAAAATTAATTGTCCAGAAAGTATTGAAACTTACCTGCTCTTCAATGTCATGGTAATTCCTTTTTGAAATATTGTCCGGATCAAAATGATCCGGAACAATAAAGAAATATTTTAATACAGTATTATTCTGCGCGGATGTTCCGTATCCTGTAAATTTTTTATCAGGAAGCTGCATCCTGTATTGCAGCTGTAAGGTGACGCTTTCGCCAGGTTTCAGTGCATTTTTCAGAGGAATAAAAAGATTCTCCTCTGAAAGTGCGGTAACCGGGACAGCTTCATTTTCCGAATTTTTTATATTCAGTTCAAGAAGCTTTCCCAACTGATCGCTTTTTGCAAAGTGTAAATCCG
This sequence comes from Chryseobacterium culicis, assembly GCF_900108365.1. Lineage (GTDB taxonomy): Bacteria > Bacteroidota > Bacteroidia > Flavobacteriales > Weeksellaceae > Chryseobacterium > Chryseobacterium culicis. The sequence goes on from NZ_FNWQ01000001.1 coordinate 426,769, forward strand.
TATTCCGGTCTTCCAGTTTCCGGTAGACCAGAGAGGTTCCGCGTCTGTTGTATGCGGAAACCCAATTCAGGAGCTTAACGGTCTGCAGATCTTTTTCAGAATGATTGTAATAAACAATTTCCTGATTGATCTCAAGGTTCTTCTTGTCAGGAGACAGTTTAGCTTCAATATAGATACTGTCTTTCTGTGCAGAGACCTGTGCGGCTCCCCAGAACAAAATAAGGCAAATGCTGAACTTTTTCAATATTCGTGATAAAGCTCAAATATAACTTATTTTGTAGATACTTGAGTAGGATTTTACCCTTGAATTGCTTTTTTATCTAAAGAATTAATATATGCATTCCATCCTTCAGTCTTATAGGTGATTGCAGAGGCTTCAGGATCATTGGATTGATAGATTCCTCTTCCTACAATAATAAAATCTGTGTGCAGCGTTCTGAAAACATGCTCCGGTGTATTATACTGCTGTCCTTTTCCGTCTCCGGAATCAGCAAGATTTACCCCTGGAGTGAAGAGTAAAAGATCTTCAGGAATTTTATTCTGAGATACACCACCAATTACATTAGGGTGAGATAAAGCGACCTTTAAAGCTTCTTCACGATAGCTTGCTGTGGTAAGTGCTCCTTTGGAAGACATCCCGACAATAGCAACTACTCCCACATTTTTAAAACAGTCTAAGGATTCAAAACCTCCTATTACCTGAGAAGTTACAAAATCTGCCCAGTCTGTAATTTTGAAAACTCCGCTTGTGAACTGAAGTTCCTGTGTATTTCCGATATCGGCAAATTTTCTGTCTTCCATCAGTAAGAACTGATGTTTTGCAGCAATCGCTTTTAATGGCGTAATTGTTTTTTCGTATTCAAAATCAGAAATAATATCAATATGCGTTTTTAAAGCAATAATATGCGGACCTACTTTTTCGGCAAGCTCTAATAATTCCTGAGTGGTTGTAACATCTGCAGAAGCAATAAGGTTGGATTTCTTTGCTAAAGCTGCCTCCAGTAATTTTTTTGAAACGGAATGTTGTGCGCTTTGAAGTTTTTCCTCGTAAGAAGATCTTGTTTCTTCTTCAAACTGAATGTGATTCCCCTGAAGGAAGTCCTGAATTCTTTTTACCTCTTCATCAGACAGTTCTCCGGTTTCCTGAAGGATCACACATACTTCTGAAATGTTGAAAAGTGTATGAACTCTATACCCCTTACTTTCCAGAAGCTGTTTTCCTCCCTGTTCCCTGTCTAATACCACAACAATATCAGATACTTTAAGATCTTCCTGTTCTATCTCAGGAATAGTTTCCAGCAAAGATTTTCCTGAAGTGATTACATCTTCTACCAAAAGGCAGTTTTGTCCTTTCTGGTAAATTCCTTCAATCAGTTTTTTTGTACCGTAGCTTTTCGCTTCTTTTCTTTTAATAATTAATGGAATATAGCTTTCCAGAGACATTGCAGTCGCCATTGGAAGGGCAGCATAAGGAACTCCACAGATTAAATCAAAATTATCTAACGGAAGCATTTCCAATAAATAATTAGCCAGATTTTTTAAAATTTTAGGATCTGAAGCCAAAGGTCTCAGGTCTACATAAAAAGGACTTTCAATGCCGCTTTTCAGGGTAAACCTTCCGAATTTGATGATGCCTAGCTTGTAGCACTCTAAGAAGAATTCTTTTTTACTTTCCATTATTTTTTATTAGATGTTGCAAATTTAAGGAATTGAAATAAGGCTCAAAAATTTATCGTTCATTTGTAAATAAAAAACCATCCCGGATGGACCAGGATGGTGTGAAAAATATAATAAACTGTTATTTTACGATTTCTGCCTCAATAATTTGGGCTCCTCTGTATTTTTGTTCGGCTTCCCACAATAAAAACTTGTCTACCTCTTTGATAAGTTTTGGAATGGTAAGGGACAAAACTGCAAGGTCATCCATTACTCCCAATACCGGTATCACAAATTCAGGAAGCAGGTCAATAGGAGAGAGCACATATAAAATTCCCAGCAAAGGAAGAATAATGTCTATGGATTTCATTGGATAAATTCCTTTTCTCCACATTTTGACCATTCTGAAAATATCAGGGATCTTTTTGATAAATCCCTTATGATTGATGGCTTCTTTTGCAAGACTTAATTTTGAATATTTCATTTTGTGTTTGGATTTAATAAACTTTTCAACGTTATAAAATTCGCAAATCCTGTACCAACAAATTATAAAATTTAGTTAAAATATTATTTGATAATATTATCAATAAATTGGTGCACAGTCTCTGTGTTCCAGTCTTTTGTAGCATCTTCTTTTATGAGGATTCTTCCGTGCTTATCCAGAAGGAAAGTGGTTGGGAATACCTTTGGAAGAATCTTTTCAGAGATTGGACTTTGCGCAATATATACGGGAACAGTATAGTTATTTTCTTTCAGAAATTTTCTTACATCCTCTTCTTTATCATTCATCGCAATCAGTACAAAATCCACATGATCTTTTCTCGTATCATACAGTTTCTGTATAGAGGGCCATTCTTTCCTGCAGGGCGGGCACCATGTTCCCCAGAAATTAAGGAAAATGCCTTTGTCCTTAAAATTTTTAAGATTGGTGCTCGGTGCGTTAATACCTTTAAGTTCTATATCATAATCCTCTTCACTGATGTGAACTGCATTTTCAATGGTAGCTACCGGAAAGAATGTATCTTTCAGGAAATTTCTTATTCCCGGTACAAAGGCAACAATACCAATGATGGCGATAATTACAATATAAATGATACCTTTTTTCATATCTCTTTTTTATAGAAGATCCAAAATTTCCTGAACAGCGTCTTTTCCTCTGTTTTTAGCATAGTATACCTGCAGATCATTATAGAAGCTTTCTTTTGGATAAGCTTCAGGATCAGCTTTATATTTCATCAGGAGCTCATATCCGTATTTCGGACGTGGTCCCCAGGAATTTTTTACATTAAGATCTTTATCCAGGATAATGACTTTTGGAATAGATTCCGTTCCATTGGTCAAAAACTGATTAATCAGACTTTTATCACTGTCTCTCAGGAAAACCCGTACTTCATTATGTCCTTCAAAAAATCTAAAAAGAGCAGGGACTGTTGCGCTTGCATCTCCGCACCATGCCTCAGAAATAATTAAAATCTTCCCGTCAAAGTTTTTGGCGGCAAGCTCTTTCAGCTGATCTTCATCCGGAACGTATTTCTTTACTGTTCGGTCCATTCTCTGAAGACCCAGTTCGTAATATTGTTTATAGTCAATTTCCTGTTGGCTGGCAGGATTTTCTAATCTTTCTTTTGCAATCTGAAGATACTCTTCAAAGGAAATTCCTTTATCCCAGTAATTTTTCATTACCAAAAATATTTATGTTAAAAATTATTGATGTTTCTTGTTTTATTGATCAAAAACAGATCTGCCAGCACAAATGCAGCAAGGCTTTCCACTACAGGAACTGCTCTTGGAACAACGCACGGATCATGACGTCCTTTTCCTTCTACAATCACAGGGTTTCCGTCTTTGTCAATACTGTCCTGAGGTCTCAGAATTGTTGCTACAGGTTTGAAAGCTACGCGGAAATAGATATCCATTCCGTTAGAAATTCCTCCCTGTATTCCGCCTGAAAGATTGGATTTTGTGGTGAAATCTGTATTGAAGGCATCGTTATGCTCTTTTCCTGTCATTTTAGCTCCACAGAAACCGCTTCCATATTCAAAACCTTTGCAGGCATTAATATTGAGCATGGCTTTTGCCAGCTCAGCCTGAAGTTTTGAAAAGATAGGCTCACCAATTCCTACAGGAACATTTTTAATTACACAGGTGATGGTTCCTCCAATGGTGTTTCCTTCTTTTTTGATCTCTTTGATCCTCGCAATCATCTTTTCTGCCGTTTCTGCATCCGGACAGCGAACGTCATTGCTTTCCGTTTGAGAAAAATCTAAAGCCTGATAAGGCTTTTCGCAGAAGATATCACCTACGGAAGAAACGTAAGCGTTAATTTCAATGTTGGGTAAAAGCTGTTTGGCCAGCGCGCCGGCCACTACCCAGTTCATTGTTTCTCTTGCAGAAGATTTTCCGCCGCCACGGTGATCCCTGAAACCAAATTTCTGGTCATAGGTGAAATCTGCATGGCTTGGGCGATAAGCCCCGGCAATATGATCATAATCTTTCGATTTCTGATTTTCGTTTTCAATAATAAAGCCAATTGGGGTACCTGTTGTTTTTCCATCAAAGATTCCGGAAAGAAACTTTACCGTGTCGCTTTCTTTTCTCTGTGTAACAATTGCTGACTGGCCGGGTTTTCTTCGGTTCAGCTCATACTGAACTTTATCGAGATCTACCGCTAAACCTGCCGGAAAATTATTGATGATACCGCCATAAGCCACTCCGTGACTTTCTCCAAATGTTGTAAGACTAAGAAGATTACCTAATGTGTTGAACATAGTACAAAATTACCTTTTTTTCTTCAGATAATAAAGTTTGTGGATTTGTTCTATTTATCAGTGTCTTTGATTGTATTGATAACCTTTTGGGCTTCTTTTTTTTCTTCAGGAGTCATTTTTCTCGGGATAAACCCTTTTCTGATGTCATTTTTGTCTGAAAGCTGCGGGAAAATTCCTGCCTTCATATCCTCAAAAATATAGCTTGGGCTGATCGCAGGGATCGGAGTATCAAAACTGTAAGGATAACGGTGGGAAACATTAAATTCAAAATTCCCGACCTTAAATGTGTCAAAATGATGATATTCGTAAGTGGAAGGCTGAAAAATCTGTTTCCTGTCAAAGCCTGTCATAAAGCTTCCTACTCTGAAGCTTGGAATGTATCTCTGGAGTGATTCCGGAAAGGATAATATGGAAATAACCAATAAACTAAGCGCATAAAAGACAATAACGGATTTATTCCTGTCAAAATATTCATGCGTCATCACAAAGAATATGACGAAAAAAACATCTGTAAAAAATCTGTACTGTGCGGAAAATACCAGCACTAATATACTTTTAATCAAGATTGAGATACAGATGATTGTGATGAGTTTTTTCTTTTTTATCCATGTAAATACAGAGAAAATTATCAGACTCAAAACAAAAAGGATATTGATTTTGGATTTGATGCCTTCCAGAGAAAACCAGTTTTTTATATAATCTGCAGCTGAAAATTTTTGAATTTCCTCGTAGGTGTACTGCATATCATAAGTTTTCATGAGGGCAAACCGTGATGAAATTTTTAATACTTCCGGATCGGGCTTCCAGGATACTCCCAAGTCCCCTATAGCTACGGGAAAAACAGGAAAACCGAATACCCAGATGTTTTTCAAAAAGAACAAAAGGAGAATGATGATTCCTGAAAAAAGCGGTCTGAAATTATTGTTAAAAACAAATACAGAACTTAAGAACGTCAGTAAAGGCAGCCAGATCATGGTAGGTTTTATCGCAAAAACAAACACTGAAAATGCGAAAAGGAGAGCGGTATTTCTGTTTCCGGCTATCATTTCATTTAAAATGATCAAAGAAAAAATAATAACAGGAAGGTCCGGGCTTGGTGATTGTGAAAACAGGAGTAATATTGGTAAAAAACATAAATGGAGCCAATTTTTTCTTTCCACACTGTAGAGGCTGTAGATCATAAGAAGCAGGGAGTTGATTCTCAGAAACGGATCGGAAAAATTGGAAAATCCTGCCTGAAAAATATGCCAGAGAGACATTTGCCCCAGTGTGAGATCTACATTTGAAATTCCTTTTACCAGCCCATATTCTGTAAGCCACTTCAGTGTAGGGATATAATATCCAAAATGATCCAGTATATAAGGATAAAATGAACCCGCAAACAGAATGGTGAGTAGGCATACACTTACCAGTAGACCATCTTTTTTCGAAAACGTATAGAATTCATTGTAAAGTTTATTTTTAAAGAAAAAAAATAGTCCCAATACGATACAAGGCGCTTCTACATTTATATTTAAGGGAGTAAAAAAGGAAATAATGGTCCATACCAAGGTTAGGCCTAAAATTCCGGATACTATTTTTCCGGAGATTCCCTGAAATAAAAATCCCCAGATGTTTTCCATGATTTTTCCCCAGCCCGCCAGGACTGGAATGATAAAAATGGAAGAAAACAGAATCAATATCATAAAAAAAGATTGCTTAAAAGTAAGCAATCTTTATATTTTATCCTTAAAAATATTTATTAACGGGGTTGTACTCTTCCGTCTTTTCTATCCTGTGATCTACCGATGGTATATCCTGTAGCTCCTCCTACAACACCACCGATTACAGCTCCTAATCCTCTGTTTTTCTTAGCGATAAGGGCTCCGGCAGCTGCTCCACCTACCGTACCAATAACGGTTCCTTTGGCGGCTTTACTCCAGCCTTTTTTCTGGGTAGTTCCCTGAGAGGTGCCGCTTCCGTTGTTCGCATAACTTCCGTTGCTGCTTCCTCCGGAGTTAGAGTTTGAGCTTCTGTCTCTATATACTGTTCTTGTTTCTCTGATTACTCTTGGTCTTGAATTATTTTCAGCAGCAATTCTTGCTTTTTTGCTTTCTGATATGCTGTCTGCTTTTTTCTGAGCTTCGTAGACCATTTTTTCTTTTTCAATAGCCAGCTTTTGTTTTTCTATTTCAAGTTGTCTGGCCTGAAATTCAAGCTTCTGTGCTTCCAGTGATTTTTCTGCAACGCTGTCATCTTTCTTGCAGGCCGTCAGTAAAAAGACGGATAAAAAACCTGCTAATACTATCTTTCTCATAATTCAAATTTTAATACGATAAAGTCAAAACGACTTTTATTTTAATTGTATTTTCAATTATGAAGCCAAATTTTAGTTAATAAGTGTTAAAAATGTTCGAGAAAAAGAAATTATTTTTTTTAAAAAGTTAGTTTTTATTTTGCTGGTGCGGGTTCAGGGCCTCTTTGTAAATTTAAATTCATTGACTGTTTTTATTGAATTCATATAAGTTGATTATTTTTGAACTACCAAATTACTTTTTAATATGAAAAAATCAATTTTTACAGTATCAGCATTAATTGGATTGCTGACTGTTACCATGTCGTTTTCCTCACCGGAATTAGCAGAACATAAAAAAAACGGATCAGAAATATCTGATAACACCCCTAAAAATCAGACTTTTAAGATCCGGTACGGACTTCTTTCAAAAAGCGGAACAAAAATTCTTTCAGGGAATTATGATGTTGGAAGCTTTGTTGCGGAGAATATGGCAACCGGAGAAGTATATGATACTTATTATAGTGGCGGCTTTCAGTCGGTTCCGCAATATTATGATGGTCTTCCTGCCGGTACTTATACCTTTTCTGCCATGCAGGGGCAGGGCGGCTGGGTTGGTTATGGAACGGTAGTTGCTACAGTTTCGGACGCATTGGTAGATTCTGACGGGTATATTACAGTATACATTCCGATCATCTGGGAGGAGTAGAAGCTGTGAAGCAAAATATTTAGCTGCATGCCCTAACGAGGAAAGGAGATTCTATCTGTGAAAACTGATGATTTTCTAGGATCTATGTTTTACGCAGAGATGAAAATATTTTAAAATCATTTACGATTAAATCTTCAGGATGCATTTTGGCTCTTATGTAAAGTACTCATTCTTCAGTTCCACTAAGGGATTTATTTTTCTATAGAAGGATATAGTGAATAAACTGTGCAGAATGACTCTACAATATTCTGTTTGGATTTTTCTAAATAGATTTTTTTCATCATTTGTGTTTTTTTAGGCCTCCCGAGGGAGGCCTTTTCATTGTAGACAGATTTTTATCCGGATTTATGAGTTTGCTCATATTGACTCTGTATAGGAGATCGTATATTTGAGTAAACATTTCCATTCCATATCTATCAAAAAGACTCCTCATTTCGAGAAGTCTTTTGCTTATATATTATCTAATGTGACTTTTATTTTGCTGATTATGCGGTGCATCCTGTTAGTCTGATAAGTAAGGAGCTCAAAAATTTCCTGTGAGCTGGTGAAAATTTCAGGAACGGTTTTATTGTTGATAGATTTAAGTCCCCGTCTCTTCATCGTCTCATGTATTATTCTGGCAAAAGAATCTTTTGCGCTTTGTTTTGCCTGGTCCTGGGAAATTCCATGGGAGTGAATTCTATATAAATATAGAGGTTCCTTGAGGTGTTTTACCTCTCCCTGTTCCAGGATTTTCAGGTACAGATCCTGATCAACTGCATTTTTCAGATAAGGATTAATTCCTCTGGTTCTTAAATAGGTTTCCCTTGTAAATGCGAAAAAGTGGGCAACCTGAATAGGATAATTGAAAAAATAACGGTTATTATAGATTTGCTTGGTGCCGGCATATGTACTTACCGGATTGAGATTTTCATCACAAAGCTTCATTTGGGAATAGACCGCTGCAAGATCTTTTTTATGTATAAATTCCTCAGCGGTTTTTTCAAGCGCTTCAGGATATAAGGCATCATCAGGGTCCAGATAAGCGCACAAATCTCCCTGAGCATATTGCATGCACGCTGCTTTTGTAAATCCGCATCCTTGATTTGTGTCATTTTGGTAGAGCTTGAAACGGTAATCATTTTTGATCAGAGATTCTATAATCTCTACTGAATTATCGGTAGAAGCATCATCAATAATAACCGCCTCCCAGTTTCTGTAGGTTTGATTGATTAATGAATGACAGCATTCTTTAAAATACTTTCCATTATTATAGTTGGCTATAAGTATAGAAAATTTTATCACTTTATTTTGAATTAATTACATAAAATTATTAAAAAATAAAACCAGAAAATATAACCTGGATCATAGTGTATTTATTATTTTTTTTATATATTAAAAACATTATGAATGTAATCTATGTATCAAATATTGTTTATTATTAGTTATATTTTATTGTAAGTGATAATGATATGGTTAATCAGCATTTTGGAGTGCTTGTATTATCTCTTTTTGAGAAAAGCGCACTGTGAGAGGAAAAATTTCTTATTTAAAAGAAATAATAATTTTATGACTGTGCTCATAAAAAAATAACAAAAAGTGATATATCTTTGTTGTTAGAATTAATAGATAAATAATTTTTATCTATGAAATAAAATTTTTTTTCATCATTTGTGTTTTTTGAGGCCTCCATTCCTGGAGGCTTTTTTTAATTTTCAAAATCTTAATGGTCAAACAGTATTCTTCCGTCAAATGGTTGATCCCAAATGATGAATATTTTATCATCAGATCTACGCAAAGGGGTCTGTAAGGTTTCATAAATTCCCTTTTTGGTTAATCTTTCAACAATAAGATCAGAACCTCCGCCTATTTCATGTGCTGAATATTCCAACTGATATTCATTTTCATGGGTTTTCGTGAAATCTTTTTTACTGAAAATTTTTTGTGCCATAATAATTTTATGTAATGGTTCATTAGTATGAAGAATAAAGTGTGCCAATTGGGTACTGCATCATTTTTTACGATGTCCATAATAGGATCGGGAGAAATACTTATTTATTGAATATTAATTTTTTTTTACTAAAATGTAAATTATTTTTTTTGTAATACTTTGATCTCACTGTTAGATTTGTTACAAATTATTATAATTAATTATGAAGTGCTTTTTAAAGTATGGTGAAAATCCGTTTAAAATGCTGAAACCGTAAAATTTGCCGGAGAGGAATAAATTAGTGTTTTTTAAAAAAAATGCGATTCTTGGCACGATTTTTCAATATAAAATGATAACTCATGTTTAATTTGAGTTTTCATGGTTATTAGTTTTTATCCTCGGAATTTCCGAGGATTTTTTTTTGCCGTGAGTCATGTTTGTTCATGATCAATTAATAAATCCTCTTTATTAAAGAAAATTTCTTTTTTACTGAACTCTTCTCGGATGTGGAAAGTGCTGCGTAAGCCATTAAAAATAAACTAAACTATAAAAAGATATCCATACAGATTGAATAGTGAGTGAAAGAGCACTGTTAAGATAAAACTGTATGTGCGGGCATGCTTGTAATAATAAGCATAAAGGTTATTTAATATAATGCCTCCGAAAAATGTCATCACAATATACAGCCAATTATAAGAATGCATTGAGGCGAAAATAACACTCATAATAACGATACACAGCAGATTATTATGAAGGCGTATCCATTTGATTAAGATGAGGTAAGGGAGGTATTGAAATAGAAAAGTCTCTACAAATGGGGCAATGAATATAGCAATGAAATTTAATTCACCTTCTGAAATATTGGCGTATTTATTTTGGTGTACGTTAAAATGAAAATAGGCATCATTAAGGTAATTGAAAAAATATCCATTCAAAAGGGCTAACGCAAAGGAAGCAAAGAAGAAGGTTACCGTTTTTTTCATATGGAATAGCAGGGTTGTATAGAATGTACTATTGTACAAATTTAAAAGCAAAAAAACCTCTAAATAATTAGAGGTTTTTTCTGAGGTACCTAGCGGATTCGAACCGCTGTAGATGGTGTTGCAGACCACTGCCTAGCCGCTCGGCCAAAGTACCCTGTTACCATTTTTGAGGTGTGCAAATATAGCAAAATTTCTTTATGAACAAAAGTTTTTAGGCAATTTCTTTCTTTCCAAGAGCTTCTATTTCGCTTTTTGCTTGAATTTCAGCCTGATAATTTTTGAGGTTAATTACCCTCGTTTCACTCCATTTGTCATGCCAGCCGTTTTCTCCCAAAAAAGAAAGGCCATCAAACGGAACAATTCGGGAAAGACTTCGGTACATAATCTGCCGGGTGCTTGGTTTTGTACCGTCTGTACTGATTACTTTGGTTCCTGTAATGTATTTGGCAACGGTTCTTCCGTCTAAATAGTTTTCCATCAAAAAGTAATAAAGACAATAATTGAAATTTCCGATAAGAATCTGCCATAACATATTTCCATTACTGTAGAAGTAGAAAAATTCAATGGAAGTTACTTCATAAAGTAAATTAGAAATCGTAGAGAAGAGATAATTGACAATATATAGTACTACAAGGTCCAGGAAATTATTGGCAAGCCTTACCCCTAACGAGGCTTTATTATATTCAACAACATTTAGAATTCTTTTCATGTGTAAGGTTATTAGTTTTTTTAAAAATTAATTTTTATTGAAGTTTAAAATCCATTGACCAATAATTTTAAAGAAGCATTGGTGTCAATAACAGCGGTAATACCTGTATTGCTAAGAAGGATTTTGCTGGGCTTAAGATTGAAAACTTTACCGTTCATCTTTAATCCTTTATAATACTCCTTGTTAAAAGCTTCTTCGATGCTTTTTCTGGAGGTTTCTTCCAGTTCCTGAGTAGGAATGCCGTACTCTTCTTCAATCATTTTTACAATTTTCCCCTGGAATAGCAATGAAGCCGTTTTTTGAAGGATATTGGTTGTTTTCAGTTTAAATTTGGTTTCAGACAGGACAATTTTTCTTTTCGTTTCATCGTATACAGGGATTCCTGAAATGATGGAAGTTCCTTTTATATAACCATCGGTCTGAGCTTCAATCACTACTCTGTTGTCAAGTCCGTACACTCTGATATCGGTTACTTTTACTTTAGAATCCCGTACATCAAATTCTTTATTCAGGAAAGTTTTTCTTGCCATATTACTTGCTTCCGTAAAAGGAATATTGGCTGTTGTCTGTAAACTAAATTTATCTGCAACCGTAGGAGTAAAGTTAAAATTAGCAACACTGGTCACCGGGGAAGAAGCGGCCGGCTTATTTCCTGTGAAGGTTTCGGAATAAATATCAACACCAAGCGTAGCATTGATCTGGTTTCCATAGAATTTTAAAGGAGTAATATTAACACCTACCGGGCTTACTTTCAGCCATGTATTATACTCTTCCGAAATATTGAAAGGCTGTAAGAACGTATTCCAGGCCATTAAGGCATATTGCTGGAAGTTCAATTGTGTCGCCATCTGCTGGTCTATTGTTTTACAGAATTTTTCCTGCTGTTCCTTTAAGCTTTTTTCAACAACAGGGGTAATGGGAATTTGGATTCTTCCATAATCAAGCACCGGTTTGGTTACCCATCTGAAGCCATTGGGCTGGGTATTTGTAATAATAGTCCAGTTATTTTTAAAAGTAACAGTGGTATTGAAAGACATTACTGTTTCGAAGGTGGTGTTCTGATACGTATAAACTCCCAAAGTACCGATTCCTTTTTCTGCCCATATTTTTAAAGGAACTTCAATCAGTAAATTCTGGCTTGTACCTCCTACAAGACGGATGGGTCTTGTTTTCCATACTTTCACTTTAAACTGATCATTGTTGTTATCTGTATAAGAATCATCCTGATATACCAGATCTTTCACAGATGCGTTGATCATATTGCTCAATTCCGACAGAGGAATCGTGACAGGCATCGTTATGCTGGATTTGATCTTAGGGAAGTTGTAAGCGGCCAGCTGATTATCAACACCCGTTTGGCCAAAAGCGCTGATCCCTAGTGCTAAAAATAATATTTTGACGAATTTCAATTTGTACGTTTTTTTAATGAACGAAAATAAGCATTTTAAATTTCCGGCTTAAAGCTTTTTTCAAGCTCTACGCTGGCACCTTTCATTTCTCCCTGCATTGGGGGAGCGGTTTTCGTGATTTTTAATTTAATATAATCAACCTGTGGAAAGCGGTCATGGATTTTTGTGATGATTCTTCCGGCTGCATGCTCCAGCAATTTGGATTTTATTTTCATCTCCTGGTGGAGAATATCATTGATATCTGCATAGCTTATGGTATCATTCAAATCATCTGATGTGGCTGCTTTCCACAGATCGGTATGAAGTTCTGCATTTATAATATAGTAAGTTCCAATGATGTTTTCTTCAGGAAGTACACCATGGTACGCATATATTTTTACCTCTTCAAGATATATTTTGCTCATTTTTTTCAGATTTTATGAAGCAAAAATCGTTTTAATTCTTCAAAATCTGAATTTATTTCTACAGTTTTTTTCTCCTTTTTCATAAGGTCATTTAAGGATTCCGGAATTTCAATTGAATTTTGAATCGCTTTTTCCACAGCATCCGGGAATTTTACAGGATGTGCGGTTCCCAGAATAAATCCTTTTTGTTCCGGGTTTTCTTTCAAATAATGTTCCATGGCAGCAAATGCTACAGCACTATGGGGCTCCAGAATGTATCCGTATTTCTTATAGACTTCCGTGATGGTGTTCATTGTTTGGTCATCATCAATAGAATAGGCAGATATTTTATTTTTTACTGTTTCAAACTGATGCCCGAACAGCTCCAGAATTCTCACAAAATTGCTTGGATCTCCTACATCCATAGCATTGGATAGGGTAGCAACGGCTTTTTGCGGCTGGTAGTTTTGAGTTTTAAAATAATCAGGAACTACCTTATTGGCATTACACGCTGCAATAAAATGATGGGCAGGCAGACCTCTGAAGTAAGCCAGAAGCCCGGCACAGATATTCCCGAAATTGCCGCTTGGGACACAGATTACCGGATTTTCATGATAATGTGTTAGCCACTGTTTTATTGCTATTAAATAATAAATCTGCTGAGGCAGCCATCTTGCCACATTGATAGAATTAGCGGAGGTCAGAAACAAATGCCGGTTAATTTCTTCATCCGAAAAAGCCTGTTTTACAAGATTCTGACAGTCATCAAAACTACCGTTGATTTCCAGTGCTGAGATATTTTCTCCCAATGCAGTCAGCTGTTTTTCCTGAACCGGGCTTACCCTGTTCTTGGGATATAAGATGACAACGTCAATCTGTGGAACTTTATAAAATCCATGAGCTACAGCTCCGCCTGTATCACCGGAAGTAGCAACAAGAACGGTAACTTTTTTCTTCTGGTCTTTCAGGAAATAAGCCAGACAACGGCTCATGAATCTTGCACCAATATCTTTAAATGCTAAAGTAGGACCATGAAACAATTCCAATAGGGAAATCTGATCATTGATTTTTACCAAAGGAATTTCAAAACGAACTGTTTCAGCAACAATCTCTTTAAGTATTTCTGAAGGGATTTCGTCTCCGGTGAAGTCTTTCATGCATCTGTATGCTATTTCTTCATTGGAATATTGAGGAAGATTCTGAATAAATTCTTCATCCAACTGAGGAATATTCCCAGGGAAAAACAATCCTTTTTCCTGTCCCTGACCTTTTATGGTTGCCTCTCTGAAGTCAATTTTTTCGAAATGGTTTTTTAGATTATAATATTTCATTTTTGTTTTTTAGGTTAAGCTTCTTCAACGATTTGAATACCCGCCGGGTTTATTTTTGAGACATAGACAAAACTTTCTATATCAATTTCATCATAAGCTGACTGCATCATTTGAGCAATTTTTTCTGCTGTTTCTTTCTTTTCAGACAGCATAAAAATAGAAGGTCCGGAACCCGAAATTCCACCCCCTAAAGCCCCCAACTGAAGACTTTTTGTTTTAATTTCGTCAAATTTCGGAATCAGAATGCTGCGGATAGGTTCTATAATGACATCATTAAGGCTTCTGCCAATCAGGGAAAAATCATTTTTTTCAATTCCTGCCACCAGTCCTGCTATATTTCCCCATTGTTCTACAGCACTTTTTAAAGTAATGTTTTTCTTTAGAATCTGTCTGGCATCTGAGGTTTTTACTTCTACCTGCGGGTGAACGGCCGTTACAAATAAATCCGGACTGTTCAGAGGGATAATATCCATTGGGCTGGTAGATTTAACCAGCGTAATTCCTCCATAAATGCAGGGGGCAATATTGTCTGCATGGCGCACCCCTGAAGCCAGTTCTTCTCCGAACATGGCAAAATGAACCACTTCTTCTTTAGAAAGTGGATTTCCTAATAAGGCATTGGCCCCAAAGGCGGCTCCGGCGGCACTTGCCGCACTGGAGCCGAGCCCGCTTCCCGGCTTTATATGTTTATGGATAATGACCTCAAAACCGTTTTTCAGATTGAGGGATTCCTGCATTTTTAACAGAACGACTCCCGCAACATTTCCGGACGGCTCTTCGGGAAGCCCGAAAAGGTCTGTATGCTTTATAATGATTTCAGGGGTTTCCAATAATCGGAATTCCATCTCGTCATAAGGATCATGGACGGCCATGCCGAGAATGTCGAATCCGCAAACCATATTGGCTACGGTAGCAGGGACTTTTAATTTTATTTTTTTCATAACTAAATTTTAAATAGAACGGATTATATCTGCAAAGACGCCGCTTGCCGTAACATCAGCTCCGGCACCTGCGCCTTTTACCACCAGTGGCTGCTCAGAATATCTGAGGGTTTTAAAAATGACAATATTGTCTTTGCCATACAGATGAAACAGATCACTGTCCGGAGCGATATGCTGCAAACCTACTTTGGCTTTTCCATCTTCAAATTTTGCGACGTATTTTAATATTTTCCCTTCGTTTTTAGCTTCATTGAATAAGTTTTTAAAATGATCTTCATACTGTTTAAGTTTTTCGTAAAAACTGTCAACACTTCCCTGCATGCATTCTTCAGGCAGAAAACCTATGTTTTCAATTTCTTCAAACTGAAGCGGATATCCGGCTTCTCTTGCCAGAATTAAAATTTTTCTCGCTACGTCAGTTCCGGATAAGTCAAGTCTCGGATCTGGTTCTGTATACCCTTCTTTCTGGGCCTGTGCCACGACTTCAGAGAATGTTCTGCTGCAATCATAATTATTAAAAACAAAATTGAGTGTTCCGCTTAATACGGCCTGAATGGATTGTATCTGATCTCCGCTTTTAATCAGATCATTAATGGTCCCTATGACCGGAAGGCCTGCGCCTACGTTAGTTTCAAAATAGAAGTTGCAGCTGTGGTTTCTCGCGGTATTTTTTAGAGTCCTATATTTTTTTAAATCTGAAGAGGCTGCTATTTTATTACATGCAACGATATTCACACTTCTCTTTAATAGACTTTCATACACTTCAGGAATGTCTGGACTTGCCGTTACATCCACAAAAACTGAATTTCTGAGGTTTCTGTGGATAATTTCATCAGCAAATTCTTTGGCAGAGGCTTTTTCACCCTGCTGATCCCGGTTCAGATAATCTTCCTGCGATATTCCCCGATCTGAAAACAGCATATGACGGCTGTTGGAAATTCCTGCAATTCTCAGGTTGATTAAAAAGTTTTCCTTTAAATATTCATTTTGGTCATAAATCTGCTGGATCAGTTTTGACCCCACATTTCCTGTTCCGCAGATGTAAAGATGAATTTGCTTGATTTCAGATTCAAAAAATTCTTCATGAAGCACATTCACTGCCTTTTTACTGTCTTTTTCTGAAATAACAATACTTATATTTCTTTCTGAAGAACCCTGTGCAATGGCTCTTATATTGATGCCGTTATTTCCCAGGCATCCGAACATTTTCGCACTTACACCGCTTCTGCTTTTCATGCTTTCTCCTACCAGTGCTACAATGGAAAGCCCTGTTTCTATCTTTACAGCATACACTCTTTTGAGATTGATATCATCGGCAAAAGAAGAATTGATTGAATATTCGGCACGTAAAGCTTCTTTCGCTTCAATGGCAATAGTGATGGAATGTTCAGACGATCCCTGTGTAATAAGGATTACATTTATTTTCTCATGGCTTAAACACTGGAACAGCTTTGCCGAAATACCAGGAATTCCTACCATACCGCTTCCTTCCAATGTAAGCAGGGCAATATTGTTCATGTTTGAAATTCCTACAGCAATTTGTTTTTCATTGTCTGAGGTTTTCAGCTGATGAGAAATTAAAGTTCCCTGTGCGTCCGGATCAAAAGTATTTTTGATCACAAGATCTATATTTTTCACC
This sequence comes from Chryseobacterium culicis, assembly GCF_900108365.1. Lineage (GTDB taxonomy): Bacteria > Bacteroidota > Bacteroidia > Flavobacteriales > Weeksellaceae > Chryseobacterium > Chryseobacterium culicis. The sequence continues at coordinate 443,478 of NZ_FNWQ01000001.1, forward strand.
ATCACAGGCTGAATGGAAGGTGGATAAAGCACTTTTGCCCCAAAGTGAGACAGTTCCATCGCCTCATGATACGAAATTTCAGAAATAGGTTTGGCATTGGATGCCAGCCGTGGATCAGCAGTCATCATTCCGCTTACATCTGTCCAGATCTGCAGCTCATCCGCATGAATAGCCGCAGCAACAATAGAAGCTGTATAATCTGAACCTCCTCTTCCTAATGTTGTTGCATTATTTTTTTCATCACGGGCTACAAATCCAGGACCTATAATGATGCGGTTCTGATTTTCGTGCAGAAAATGGAGGATATTTTTTTCAGTGGTATGGAAATCTACTTTTGCGCTGGTGAAATTGCTGTCGGTTCTGATCAGTTCTGCAGCGTTCATCCATACGCAGTCTAATTTCTCCTGCTGAAGTCTGGCTGCGATAATATTTGAAGACAGAAATTCTCCGTAAGAAGCAATTTTATCTTTAATTCTGTCCGTCAGTTCACCAAGTACAGCGATTCCGTTACAGAGATCTTCGATATCATTGAAGTGCTTTTTTACAAAACTTAACCATGAACTTTGTTCCGGTATGGGAAGAAGATCTTTTACAAGACTGATATGTTTTTCTTCGAGATTCTGAACAATCTCACTGTAGCTTTCATCCTGTAAAGATGCATATTCTGCTGCTTTTATCAGTTGGTCCGTAACACCATGAAGTGCTGATACGATGACAACAATGTTATTTTTTAAAGATTCTCTTTTTATGATATGTTCTGCCAGTAAGATATTCTGAGAATGGGCGACAGATGTTCCGCCGAATTTTAAAACTTTCATTTATTATTTTTTGAAGTTGGATCAATAGAAATGGTTACTCTTTAAAAAAAAGAGTACGGGTGCCGGGAATACTATGTGAAAATCTACCCCACTATGGGGTAATTGTTGTAGTTGTGAATGTAGAAACAGAAGATAGGCCTGAAATAAGTGATTTCAGGGCAGAAATATCAGATATGTTTCTTAGAAAATTCATTGTAACGGAACAAATGTACAAATTATTTTGAGACAGCCAAGTTTTTTAACATAGATATTTTATTTCCTTTTTTGGAGATATATTTGGTGTAATTAATTAAAAATCTTATATTTATAATGTTAACTAATAACGAAGTAACCATGAAAAATTTAAAGAAAATTTCCCGAAAAGACTTAGGGCTGATCCGGGGAGCTGCATTCAGGTGCGACGGTTGCCCAACGGGCGTAGGATATGGCCCGGGTCCTGATTTTGCCCATTCCTGTGAAGAATACCATGCATTACCGGGGCGCTGCAAATCCTGTGTATTTGTAAGTTCATTATGTACTTATCCTGAAGGTTAATCAAAAAAGATAATATGAGAAATGTAAAAAAAATAAACCGAGAAAATCTGAAATCAATCAGTGGAGGAGCTATTAACAGCTGTTTTGAGAATTGTCCTGCCGGTCCGTACGGCCCGGGCGAACCAAGATCATGCGCTGATTATTATGCATTACCGGAATGCTGTAAAGGAAGAGTTTTAGTAAGCTTTGAATGCTTCGGCCCTTACTAATAAGCGATAAATAGTATTTTATTGCATAATTACCTTGTTTCAACCTTTATTTTTTTGAGCCATTAAAAACAAATAAGAAATTAAGACCGTATTAAGTTCTTTTATGCTAAAAAATCAGAATGATTTATCTTAATTATATTTTATTATTCAAAATATGGTTCAATGCAGTACAATATGGGTTCAATGTACAAAAATCAAACAGGGCAGTACTAAAAAATAATTCAATCCAATCTTAATCAAATCAAATAACCATGAGAAATTCAAAAAAATTAAACAGGGAAAGCTTAAGAGCTATTATAGGAGGAACAGGAGATACCTGTGCTGTAGATCTCGACTGCGGGCCAAAAGGATGTGCCGTATGTACAGATTTTAAAGGACGCAAAGTCTGTCTGTACCTCTTCCCGTATGATCCGTCAATACCAGGCAGCTGTATAGTTCTGGAGGGTTAATAAAAAATTAAAACCAATAAAGTCATTAAAACTACTATGAAAAATGTAAAGAAATTAAACAGAAAAGAACTTCAAACATTACAGGGAGCAGGTCCATCAACATGTACAGGATGCCCTAAGAATACCACTTACGGAAATAATCCTGGTGATGCCCCATGCGAGGCCTTTCAGATGCTTCCGGACCGTTGTAAAATGTGCGTTATTGTTGATATGTCATGTGTGAGCGGAGGAGTATCTTAAAAAATAATCTGCCTGAAAGGCAATAAAAAAGCACTGTGAAAACAGTGCTTTATTTTTTTAACAATTATCAGGAATGTACATTCCTCTTGGTACGCAGATTAATTCTCCATTACATCCTGTGCCACAGGTTTCATGAATTTCGCAGTTTAAGTTGCATGTTCCTCCGCCACCGTTAACATTTTTAAGACTTGTCCGGTCTAATTTTTTTAGATTTTTCATATTTATTATTAGTTTGAATTCTAAATATAATAAATATTGCCTGATAAAAAAATTATTTTATGCTTTTAGAAAGATCAAGCATGGCTTCAATTGGTTTCAATGCTTTTAATCTTAATTCTTCGTCAATAAGAATTTCAGGAAGTTCATATTTCATACATAAATACAGCTTTTCCATGGTATTACGTTTCATGTAGAAACATTCTGAACAGTTGCAGCTTTCATCAAAAACCAATGCCGGAATAAGTTCTTTGTGAGGTGCCCGTTTTCTCATTTCGTGAAGAATCCCTTCTTCAGTGGCAATGATGAATTTCTGGCAGTCGTCTTTTTCCACATAGTTCAGCAGGGCAGAAGTGGAACCGATAAAATGAGCCAGCTTTAATACGGCTTCTTCACTTTCCGGGTGGGCAATCAGTTTGGCATCCGGATTATCTGCCAGCTGCTGGGCAATTCTTTCCATTGAGAATGCTTCATGTACGATACAGCTTCCGTCCCAAAGGATCATATCACGTCCTGTTTTCTTAGAGAGATATCTTCCAAGGTTTTTATCCGGTGCAAAGATGATAGGCCTGTCTTTCGGAAGGGCTTCAATTACTGTTTCAGCATTGGAGCTTGTTACAATGATATCACTTTCTGCTTTGGTTTCTGCGTTACAGTTGATGTAAGTGGCAATTAAAGCATTCGGGTGCTGTTCACGCATTTTTCTCAATCCTTCTCCGGAACAACCGTCTGCCAGGGAGCATCCGGCCATAGTATCCGGCAGAACTACTTTTTTAGTTGGATTCAGAATTTTAGCGGCTTCTGCCATGAAATGTACCCCGCAGAATACAATCATGTCAGCATTCGTTTCTTTTGCCTGTCTTGCCAGCTGTAAAGAATCACCAAGAAAATCAGCAATATCCTGAATTTCTCCAGGCTGGTAATAATGGGCCAGGATAACTGCATTTTTTTCTTCTTTAAGTTTAAGAATGGCTTTCACCAGTTCTTCACCCTGAGGAATAGCAATATCTTTTATATCCAGAAATCCTCTGACAGGAATTGCCGATTTAGCTTTTTCTAATGTTTCGGTACTCATATCAACCTCAATTTTTTCTTTTATAGAAGTTAGAGATTAGAAACCAGAGGTTAGTATAAAATGAGGATAATTTTCCTGACACTAAAAAAACTAACTTCTGATTTCTAACTTCTAGTTTCTTTCTATAAAACTTTTTATTAAACTTTCTATTTCTATTTTAGCGGTATCAAGATCTTCATTAATCACGATCTTGTCAAACTCGGTGGCGTAGGTCATTTCTTCTTCTGCCTTTGCTACGCGGGTTTTTATGGTTTCTGCATCATCTGTGTTTCTGGAGATCAATCTTCGTTCCAATTCTTCAATGGAAGGGGGTTCAATAAAAATAGACAGTGCTTTTTCACCGAAATATTTCTTTAAAGAGATACCTCCTTTTACATCAACATCAAAAATAACTACCTTTCCCTGATTCCAGATTTTTTCTACTTCAGATTTCAATGTACCGTAATATTTATCAGTATACACTTCTTCATATTCTACAAAAGCATTTTCAGAAATTTTCTGTCTGAATTCCTCCGGTGTCAGAAAATGATAGTCCACCGCATGAATTTCACTTCCTCTCGGCTGTCTTGTAGTGCAAGAGATCGAAAATTCCAGCTCAGGAAATGTTTCCAGTGAATGTTTTACCAATGTAGTTTTTCCGCTCCCTGATGGCGCTGAAAATATAATTACTTTATCCATTTTTTTCAATTTCAGATCACAAGGTCCGGGCTTCGGGTTCTTTTTTTAGAAATGGCAACCGCGGATCCCGTAACTCGTATCGATCATTACAATACGTTTAACGTTTGTTCTTTAATTTTTTCAAGGTCATCTTTCATCATTACAACCAGTTTCTGAATTTCAGCATGGTTGGCTTTAGAACCCAGTGTATTGATTTCTCTGCCAATTTCCTGAGAAATAAATCCGAGTTTTTTTCCATTGAAAGATTCATTGTCCATTACTTCTTTATAGTATTTCAAGTGCTGGGCAAGCCTTACCTTTTCTTCGGAAATGTCAAGTTTTTCTGTAAAGTAGGCCATTTCCTGGTAAAAGCGTGTTTCATCTACATTTTCAAATTCTTTCAAAGATTTCTGATAACGTTCTTTCACGCTTACAATTCTTTCTTCCTCAAAAGGAATTACCTCTCCAAGATATTTATCAATATTCTGAATATTCCTGTTTAATTCTTCATGTAAAATACCGCCTTCAGTCCTTCTGAATTCTTCAAACCTGTCTACAGCATTATTAACGATCTTCGCCAAAGCTTCCCATTCTCCATCCGTAAGCTCGTCAGGTCTTGATGTAATGGCATCAGGAAGTCTTACTGCCATTTTAAGGTATTCGAAATCCGGACCGTCTGAAGCGATGTTTTTAAGTTCGTTGATATAGGAGTCAATTAAGTTCTTATTAATTTTTACATCATTGGACTCTTCAAGATTCTCTATATTTACGTAGCAGTCTACTTTTCCACGGATAATTCTATCGTTAAGAATTTTTCTGATTTCAAATTCTTTTTCTTTATAACGTAAAGGAATTTTAATATTTAAATCAAAGCTCTTGCTGTTCAGAGATTTAATATCTATAGTAATTTTTTTTCCTTCAAAAACATCTTCGGCTCTACCGAATCCGGTCATTGATAAAATCATAGTTTTTTATTGTTCTACAAAGATAAACATTTAAGTCTATAGTTTGACTAATGTTGAATGGCTTGAGGCTTGAGTCAGGAAGCGCGAAGATTGTTTTAGATACAAAAGAGATTTAATTTTAACTTCCAGCATCAGGCTTCCCTCTTCCAGCCAATTAAATGGACTCGTTTTCGTAAATTAGCGGTGTGAAAAAGAAAAATTTAATTTCTGTAGTAGGACCCACCGGAATTGGTAAAACGAGATTGGCCATTGATTTGGCGAAACATTTCAATACGGAGATTATTTCCTGTGATTCCCGTCAGTTTTTTAAAGAAATGAAAATAGGAACGGCTGCGCCATCGGAAGAAGAACTGGCGGCAGCACCTCATCATTTTATCGGGAATCTTTCAGTGGAAGACTATTATTCCATTGGGCAGTACGAAGAAGATGCCCTTCAAAAACTCAATGAGCTTTTTATTGAGCACGATACTGTCATTCTTGTGGGGGGAAGTATGATGTACGAAAAAGCTGTCATCGAAGGTCTGCATGATCTTCCTGAAGCCAATCCGGAAAATCAGGAAAAACTTCAAGGTATTATGGAGCAGGGGGGAATAGGAAAGCTTCAGGAGATTTTACAGGAACTCGATCCCGAGTATTTCAGCGTGGTGGATATTCACAATCACCGCAGGCTCTTGAGAGCCATTGATATTATCTGGCAGACGGATAAAAAATATTCTGAACATATATCGGTTTCTCAACATGGCAGAGATTTTAAGGTGATCCGCATTGGGATAGAAGCTCCAAGGGAAGAACTGTATGACAGAATCAACCGCAGGGTGAATATTATGGTGGAAAACGGATTGCTGGATGAGGTAAAAGATCTTGAAAAATTTAAAGATCTGACTGCTTTGAATACAGTAGGATATGCTGAGCTTTTCAAATATTTTGACGGAGAATGGGATCTTGATTTTGCTGTTTCAGAAATTAAAAAGAACAGCCGCAGATATGCAAAACGCCAGCTGACATGGTACAGAAAGGCAGATGATATTCATTATCTGCAATTGGGATATTCTGAAAAAGAGTATGAAGATTTGCTGAAATGGATTGCGGAGGAGTTTGAGAAGTAAATACTTTTACATTATTGACGACTTTTGAAGCTTTGAAAATACAGATTCTTTCGGAATGACAAACTGGGTGCTTGGTTTATCTATACATTATGTCATTCCGTAGGAATCTAACTGTAAATTCATATTGTAGATAAACAGAAACAATACAAAAAATGCGGCTCTGAAAAGAACCGCATCTTAAAACAAATATAATTAATTTACTACTTCCAACCGCCGCCTAAAGCTCTGTATAAATCTACAATGCTGCTTAATCTCTGTCTTTTGATGGAAGCCAGATTCAACTCTGCCTGTAGGGAATTCCCCTGTGCTGTAATCACTTCCAGGTAATTGGCTGAACCTCCTTTATAAAGAAGTTGTGCACTTTTAATCCCGTCTTTCAACGTGGCAGACTGTTCTGTGGCTTTTTGTTCCTGAACTTTTAAATTTTCATTAGAAACCAGAGCATCAGAAATTTCTCCCACAGCGTTCAATACGGACTGACGGAAGGCCAGTACATTTTTCTCTCTTTGAATTTTTGCTACTTCCAGATCTGTTTTCAGTTGTCTTTTCTGGAAAATAGGCTGGGTAATTCCTCCTAAAACCGATCCGAATAAAGAAGCCGGAATCTGGAACCAGTTATCAAATTTGAATGAATTTACCCCTCCATTGGCTGTAATCTTTAATGCAGGGTACATATTCGCCTGAGCAATCCCTACCATGGCATTAGATTCCAGCAGCACCAATTCCTGCTGGCGTACATCCGGTCTTCGGCTTACCATCGCCGCCGGAAGCCCTGCTGTAATATTTTGAGGCAGAGAAGTATCAGACATTTCAATGGTTCTGTTAATTTTATTAGGAACTTCTCCCACAAGAATGCTCAATGCGTTTTCCTGAATAGCGATATTTTGTTCCAGCTGGGCAATCAGAAGCTCTGTTGCCTGTTTCTGTGCTGCTGCCTGCTGAACTCCTAAAGAAGTGTTGTCACCGCTTTCCCACATTTTTTGCGTCATCAGTAAGGTATTGCTGCTCAGTTCCAGATTGGATTTTGCAATAGTCAGCTGTCTGTCAAGCATCAACAGGTTATAATACCCCTGTGCAATGGCGGCCACCACCTGAGTCTGCACTGCTTTTGAACCTTCATAGGTCTGAAGGTACTGCATTCTTGAAACCTCCTGCTGGTTTTTGATTTTCCCCCAGATATCTGCTTCCCATGAAAGGTTGAAGGCCGCGTTATAGTCCTCAACATGGCTTGAGCCTAAAAATAAATTTAAGCTTTGCCCGTTCATACTGTTTTTGGAAGGTCTTGAAATCTGTCCGCTTACTCCGAAACCTACGTCCGGATACTGCATATATTTTGCCTGTTTCAGTTTTTCCTGTGAAGCAGCAACCTGCTTTAGAGCAATCTGAAGGTCATAATTATTTTTAATTCCTTTTTCAATTAATCCCTGTAAAATAGGATCGCTGAAGAACTGTTTCCACTCCAGGTTGGCTATGCTGGCAGTGTCTGCAGTGGCGGTGTACTGGAACTTTTCCGGAAGGGGAAGCTCAGGCTCCGTGTAGGCCAGTTTAGACACACACGAAACAGAGCCGATAGCCAGCACAAATGTTAGAATAATATTTTTTACTCGTTTCATAGTTTTTAAACTTTTAATTGAATACAAAACTTAGAGAGGTTTCCGTTGATGCAAATTGTCTTTAGTAGGAGAAAGAAAATAGCTAGCTTTTGTAAACCATTAAGAGCAGGAAGGTAAATAGGTAAACCTATGATCTTAAAATTTTCTCTAAGTTTTTGTCATTCATTTTTTTATTAGTGTGGAGCAGCTAAAAGTTCTTCCTCCATTTGTTTTTTCAGAAGTCTTTTCTTTTTTCTGCTTGGCATTTTTTCATGCAGATACTGGAACACTACATACATTACCGGAATGATAAAGATCCCGAAGATTACTCCTGTAAGCATTCCACCTACGGTACTGTAACCAATGGAGTGGTTTCCTTTTGAAGAAGCACCCTGCGTCCATACCAGCGGAAGCATTCCCACGATGAAGGCAAAAGAGGTCATTAAGATCGGTCTTAAACGTAATCTTGATGCCTGAAGTGCAGATTCAATTAAGGATTTACCTGCTTTTCTTCTTTGTACGGCAAATTCTACAATCAGAATGGCATTCTTGGCGAGAAGTCCCACAAGCATGATCAATCCTACCTGAACATAAATATTGTTATCAATTCCGGCTAATCCTGTGAAAGCAAATACCCCGAAAATCCCTGTAGGAATGGTAAGAATAATGGCAAACGGAAGGATATAACTTTCATATTGAGCTGCCAGTAAGAAGTAAACGAACAAGATACTTAAGAAGAAGATAAAGGCAGTCTGTCCGCTGGTTTTAATCTCTTCACGGGTTATCCCGGTCCACTCATATCCGTATCCTCTCGGAAGGGATTGCTGGGCAACTTCTTCTACCGCTTTGATGGCATCTCCGGTACTGTAACCAGGTTTTGGAGTTCCGTTGATGGTTACTGCGTTGAAAAGGTTATTTCTTGTTACTGTTTCAGGACCGAAAGATCTTTTTAATGTTACCAGCGTTTTGGCAGGAACCATTTCTCCTGATTTATTTTTAACATAGATTCCTTCCAGTGAATTAACGTCAGTACGGTAAGGAATATCTGCCTGAGCCATTACCCTGTAATATTTTCCAAATCTGTTGAAATCCGATACAAAGCTACTACCAAAATAGATCTGCATGGTCTGCATCAGTTCTGTTACAGAAACACCCAGCTGGTTCGCTTTATCCGTATCCACATCAATAGTATACTGTGGGTTTCCTGCTGCATAAGTAGTGAAGGCGAAAGCAATTTCAGGTCTTTTCATCAGCTCTCCGATGAACTGCTGCGTGGTTGTTCCCAACTGTTCAAAAGAACCGTTTGTTTTATCCTGAAGCATGAATTCAAATCCGGAAACGTTACCGAAACCTTGTACAGTAGGGAAGTTGAAGAAGAATGCGTTGGCATCTTTCACCTGGCTTACCTTACCTGTCAATGTTGCTGCAATCTGATCAGGATCTTTCATCTCACCACGTTTATCATAATCTTTAAGCTTAATGAAACCTGCAGAATATGGGGAAGCGTTGGCATTACTGATGAAATTCATCCCATCGGCTACCCAAAGGTGGTTGGTTGCTTTTTCACCGTTGATAATTTTATCAATTTGAGCGGTAGCTCTGTGTGTTCTTTCCAGTGAACTTCCCGGAGGCGTATTTACTGCGTACAGTACGAATCCCTGGTCTTCCGTAGGAATGAATCCTGATGGAGCTTTTTTGATCAAAAATACACTTGCTGCTGTGATGATAATAAGACCTCCTATGGCAACCCATTTGTTTTTAATTAAAAACTTAAGGCTATAGATATATTTTCTCGTCATGCTGTTGAAGCTGGCATTAAAAGCATTGAAGAATCTTGCTCCAAAACCTTTTTTATGACCATGCTCACCATGCTCTCCCTGAGGATCATTTAAGAACATGGCACATAATGCCGGGCTCAATGTTAATGCATTCACTGCTGAAATTAAGATGGCAATCGCTAACGTGAAGGCAAACTGTCTGTAGAAAACTCCCGCAGGCCCCTGCATGAAACCAACCGGAATAAACACGGCACACATTACCAACGTAATCGAAATAATAGCTCCTGAAATTTCACTCATCGAGTGCATCGTAGCATGTTCTACAGGCATTCCCGTTTGTTCCATTTTAGAATGGACGGCTTCTACCACCACAATGGCGTCATCCACTACAATACCAATGGCGAGTACCAATGCAAACAAGGTAAGCATATTGATACTGAAACCAAATAACTGAAGGAAGAAGAAGGTTCCGATAATCGCTACCGGTACGGCAATTGCCGGAATTAAGGTAGATCTGAAATCCTGGAGGAAAATATACACTACAATAAATACCAGAATAAAGGCAATCACTAAAGTTTCTACCACCTGATGGATTGATGCATCCAAAAAGTCTTTGGAATTATACATGATGATGGGCTTCACTCCTTTTGGAAGGGTAGTTTCCATTACTTTTACCTGCTTTTCAATTTCCGTAAGGATTTCGTTGGCATTAGAACCGGCAGTTTGTAGGATGGCAAATCCGGCAACCGGTTTTCCGTCTACTCTGTTGGTCGCAGTATAGGTATAAGAACCGAACTCTACTCGTGCTACATCTTTTAATCTTAAGAAAGAACCGTCACTATTCGCTTTGATGGCGATGTTTTCATAGTCTTCGTTTTTATTCAGTTTTCCTTTATATTTAAGGATATATTCGTAAGTTTCCTTACTCCCTTGTCCAAGACGGCCCGGGGCTGCTTCAAGGTTGTGATCTTTAATCGCTCCCAAAACTTCCTGTGGCGAAAGATTGTTAGCTGCAAGACGATCCGGTTTCAGCCAGATTCTCATGGAATAATCCCTTGTTCCAAATACCTGAGCCTGTGCAACTCCGGGGATACGCTGTATCTGAGGAATAACATTGATTTTCAGATAATTTTGAAGGAATAATTCATCGTATTGTTTTTCATTTTCACTGGTTAATCCCATGAACATGATCATACTGTTCTGAACCTTTTGGGTTGAAATCCCGGCTTGTACCACTTCCTGAGGAAGCTGGCTCATTGCTTTTGATACACGGTTCTGTACGTTTACCGCAGCATTGTCCGCATCTGCTCCCTGCTTGAAGTAGACGCTAAGCGTCATGGTGCCGTCGTTACTGGAGTTGGAAGTCATATAGGTCATATTCTCAACCCCGTTCACAGCTTCCTCAATAGGAGTGGCAACCGAACGGGCTACCACCTCAGCATTAGCTCCAGGATAGAATGCCGTTACCTGAACGCTTGGCGGAGCGATGTCCGGAAAGAGGGCAATCGGTAAATTAAAGAGAGACAAGGCTCCCAATAATAAGAGTATTATGGAGATGACCGTTGAAAGGACCGGTCTTTCTATAAATTGTTTTAACATAAGAAGTTTATTTTTTTTAGTCTTCTGTATTCGGAAAGGACTATAATGGTTTTGCTTTTAACAAGCTGTCAGAAGAAATATTTTTCGGTCTGATGGAGGCACCGTCTTTCAAGTTTCCAATTCCTGTGTATACGATTTTCTCTCCGGGAGCAAGTCCTTCGGAAATAAAGTAATAGCTGTCTGTTTTTCCAGATATTTTAATAGGTCTTCCCATTACTTTTTTATCTTTATCCATTACATACACATACGTTTTGTCCTGAATTTCAAATGTAGATTCCTGTGGAATAACTACTGCGTTAGAGATCAGCTGTGGCATACGCACCCTTCCTGTGTTTCCGGTTCTTAAAGTTCCGTTCGCATTAGGGAAAACGGCACGTACACTGATGGCTCCGGTAGTTTTGTCAAACTGTCCGTCTACAATGCTTAATCTTCCTTTTTCAGGATAAGTACTGTTGTCGGCAATTACAAGATCTACCATTGGCATATTTTTAAGCTTTTCTTCCAAAGTAGCTCCAGGATATTTATTCTGGAAAGCAATGAAGTCCAGTTCACTTAAAGAGAAATAGGCATAAATTTCACTGATATCAGACAATAAAGTCAATGGATTTACGTCAGTCCTCGAGATCAGGCTTCCTTTTTTATAAGGAATTCTTCCGATATAACCGCTTATAGGAGCTGTGATAGTAGTAAACCCTACGTTGATTCTGGCGTTTCCTACAGAGGCTCTGGCTTGTGACGCAGCAGCAACAGCCGCTTCATAATTGGCTTTTGCTGTTTTAAGCTGAACATCAGAAACTACTTTTGCAGCAACCAGTGGCTGAAGCCTGTCTACTTCCACTCTTGCCTTTTGGATATTGGCATTGGCCACCTGAAGATTGGCCTGAGCCATATTCATCTGTTCGCCATAGCTTCTTGAGTCTATTTTAAATAACGGCTGTCCTGCTCTTACATAAGCACCTTCTTCTACATAAATTCTATCCAGATACCCATCTACCTGAGACCTGATTTCTACGTTGTTTTTTCCTTCCAAAGCAGTTGGGAATTCCTGATATGTAGTAGCGGGTGATGTAATAACGGTATAAACCGGAAGTTCTGGAGCTGGAGGTGCGGCATTGGTTCCTTCTGCGGCTTTTGTGCAGCTCTGTAAAAGAATTATACTTGCAATAAGTACAATAAACCTTGTTTTTCCAGGTAATTTCATTGTTGGTTTAATTTTTTTAATGAAGTTGTTAGAGGTAGTAATGTTGTTTTGATAAATGCTGTATTTTTTCCTAACAGTGTTAATAATCAGTTCAAAAAAAATTACAGAATTTTTAATGTCCAATGAAGTCGATTGTTTCCATAATTGAAAATTGTTTTTAATGTATTAAAGTGTATAATGTTGGTGTAAGGTGTGTTAATTTTACTAACAGTGTTAATTTATAAGCAAAAATGACTAATTTTAACAACTGAATATGATGAATGGCTTCATAAAAGATTGAGTTTTTAATCATGAATAACAGAATTATTTATATTAATTCAGTGTTAAGTTTCCTAACGGCGTTAATTTTTAATTCAAAAAAAAATTACAAAGACTTAATAAAAGCCGAAACAGTTTCGTCCAATGTAGTCTTATTCATTGTTGAAGGGATATCAGCTGTACGCATCATCATAATAGAGATCATACCGTGTACGGCAGAAAACAGAGCGTGAGACATATGACAGGCATTGTCCGGATTGGATCCGTTTTTCTTTATAATCTCATAAGTACATTCATAGATAAGCTCCTGAAATGATGAGAATTCCTTTTTCATCTGACCTTTTCCGCAGCACTGCATTCCAAGACCAAACATCAGCTGGTAATATTCCTTATTTTTAAAAGCAAAGTTCCAGTACGCATCCACAATGGCAACAAGCTGTTCTTCCGGAGTACTGTGTTTTTGCTGAGCTTTTAAAAGTTCTATATGTAATTTGTGGAAGCCATCTAAAGAAATTTCAAATAGAATAGCTTCTTTATTTTCAAAATAATCATACACCACCGGGGCACTATACTCAATAGCGTCTGCTATCTTTCGCATAGAAAGTGATGCCCAGCCTTCAGTTTTAGCCAACGTAAAAGCAGCCTGCAAAATATTTGCACGGATGGATTCTTTTTCTCGTTGACGACGTTCATGTAGACCCATGATATTTATTTACTAACAGCGTTAGCAAAACTACAAACTTTTTACTATAACTTCCAAAGGATATTGTAAGTTTTAAAGGTTGATTGGTTTAATTCAGAAAAATTAATCAAAGGCTGGATGCTGGAAGAATGGGGGCTGGAAGTTAATTTTAGTGTTGAATAATGCATTTATAGAATTTGACTATAACTATTTTTGAGGCTTAAAAATCTTCCCTCCTCCAGCTTCCAGCCTCCTTCCTCTACCAAAAATAAAATGCCTGTTTCAAAACCCGGCTCAATTAACAAAAGAAATAATTATCTTTGCCGGTAAAGAAATAAGGATATGAATACTCCCTCAAATATGCTGGCATTAGGAACGAAAGCTCCGTTTTTTGAACTTCCTAACCCGTCAAAAACGAATGAACTTCAGTCTTTGGATGAGCTGAAAGGAGAAAAAGGAACTTTGGTGATCTTCATGTGCAACCACTGTCCGTTTGTTCTTCATGTGATTGATAAAATCAACGAATTATATGAAGATTACAACGAGCGTGGAATAGAATTCATTGCCATTAATGCGAATGATATTGAAAAATATCCGGCAGATTCTCCGGAAAAAATGATCGAATTTCAAATTGAAAGAAGATTTGACTTCCCTTATCTGTTTGATGAAAGCCAGGCAGTAGCAAAAGCTTACGATGCTGCTTGTACACCGGATTTTTATTTCTTTGATGATAAACTTGATCTTGTATACAGAGGTCAAATGGATGATTCAAGACCGGGAAATAATAAAGACATTACTGGTGAGGATCTGATTATTGCTTTTGAAAATCTTTTGGCTGGGGAAGCTCAGGAAGAAATTCAAAGACCCAGCATGGGATGCAATATTAAATGGAAATAATTACTGGTTGCTGGTTTATTTAGCTACTGGTTTTTACTCATTATAATACAGGCTGCTCTTTTTTGGAGTGGCTTTTTTGTTTCTTGTTGATTCATAAATTGGGTTTTTCTCTCACGGATTCAGTTGATAATGCAGAGCTAAACTTCTCCATCCAGTTTGTCACTCCGCAGGAGTCCCGACAAAGCTTGTATTCTTTTATTGTAATCTTATGCAAGATTTCTATAAGTAAACCTGGATTCCTAAGGAATGAACAAACAAAGCGTTTAGAATAGCCATACGAATTGTTGACAAGAACCAAACAAATTATTAAAAGCTTACTTTGGCTTTGACTTCTTTTTCAACCTTCAAATCCACATTCACTTTATTATGAGAATAATTCTTGATAAATTCTGAAGGAGTTTTTCCCGTATATTTTTTAAACATCCTGTTAAAATACGTTACATTGTTAAAGCCGCACTGATAGCTACATTCTGATATAGATCTGTCCTGAGCCATTAGCAGACATGCTTTATTAATTCTGTAGCGGTTCACAAATTCTGTGAAGGTGATCTGGGTTGCTTTTTTAAAGAAATTACAAAAAGCCGGAAGGGTGAGATTGGCCAGTTTTGCCACTTCTTCAATCTCAATTTCCTTGTCATAGTGATGTTCTACATAAGTAAAGATATTCTCAAGACGGGTTTTATTTTTTGAAATAATGGTATAAGGCATGATTTCCTTGTTCAAGATCTCATAATCTTCACATTTTGAAAGTTCAAAAAGAATTTCAAGCAGCAGCAGATACCTCTTATAGCCCTCAGACTCCAGCATTAGTCTTAGCTTGGGAAGCATTACTTTTTTTACTTTGTGATGAAAATGAATCCCATATTTTGAAAGTTCCAACAGATTTTTAATAGATCGTGCTTCCACTTCCTGCTGGGGAAACTGAAGAATTTCTTCCTTGAACTGAAGCACAATTTCTTCATGCGGATCAATAGAATTCAGTCCAAATCCTGAGTGAGGAATATTGGATCCGATCAGCACAAGATCTCCATTTGTGTAGTTGCTTTTATGATAGCCCACATGGCGTGTTCCGTTCCCCGAAACAACACATACCAGCTCGATTTCCGGATGATAATGGTATTCCCATTTGAATTCTGAAATAGGAGAATTGTTATGAATGGTGCGGAATGAACTCTTTTCATTAGGGATTACCCTTTCAAAAGTAACTTTCATTTAATTAATCATATTTATTTGCTAAAAATAGTAATTATATTAATATAGTTCAAATATTGATTTACTGTGTTAAATTATCGTTAACAGAAATGCTTCTATCTTAGCCGACAAGAAATAACCTGAATGAAAAATCTTAACATCAAGGCCGTTTTATTTTTAAACTATTTTGTCTTCGCAATTCTTCTGAATTCTGTAGGAACAGTCATTCTGCAGGTACAGCAGAATTTTGGGATTTCAAAATCCTCGGCCAGTGTTTTGGAAGGCTTCAAAGATCTTCCTATTGCTATCTGCTCTTTCATTCTGGCTTCATTTCTTCCTAAGATAGGAATCAAGAAATCTATGCTGACTGCTTTATTACTGGTGAGCTGCATGTGTTTTGTAATGCCGTTTACCAATGATTTCTGGGTATTCAAATTATTATTTGCCACCGTAGGAGTATCCTTTGCATTGATTAAAATATCGGTTTTTACCTCTATCGGGCTGGTAACGGAAACTGATAAGGAGCATTCAAGTTTTATGGGATTTCTGGAAGGATTTTTTATGATTGGAGTATTGGCAGGAAATGTTTTATTCAGTTTATATATAGATGATCATAATCCGAAATCTACAGAATGGCTGAATGTATATTGGGTACTGGGAGGACTTTCCAGTTTGTCTTTTTTATTCTTATTCTTTTCAAAACTGAACGAGAAGGATGCTAGAAGTGATAAAACCGATCTATTGGGAGACCTGAAAAATAGCGTTAGCTTATTCAGCTATAAAAAAGTGTTGTGCTTCTTACTGTGTGCTTTCCTTTTTGTTCTTGTAGAGCAGAGTTTCCAGACCTGGACGCCTACTTTTTATAAAGAAATTTTAAAAGTGCCCACCTCCATGAGCATCCAGGCAGGGGCCGTTTTGGCAGGAGCTTTTGCTTTGGGAAGATTTTTGTCGGGATTCTTCTCTAAAAAATTCAGCTGGATTTATGTAGTTTCTTTTTGTGTGGTGGGGTTTGCCATCAGTTTACTGCTGGTTTTACCATTGACCCATCATATTCATATTGATACCAATACAAACTGGATGAATGCGCCTTTGGTGGTCTATTTATTTCCCCTGATGGGAGGTTTACTGGCCCCAATTTATCCGAGCAT
This sequence comes from Chryseobacterium culicis, assembly GCF_900108365.1. GTDB lineage: Bacteria > Bacteroidota > Bacteroidia > Flavobacteriales > Weeksellaceae > Chryseobacterium > Chryseobacterium culicis. Next base: position 460,093 of record NZ_FNWQ01000001.1, read on the forward strand.
TAATTCAGTAATTCTGGCATCTGTTCCCAAATATCTGCACAGTGCAATGTCAGGACTGATTGTTGTCTTCTCAGCAATCGGAGGAACTATAGGTTCTGTCATTACGGGTTTTGTGTTTCAGGAATTCAGCGGGCAGCAGGCATTTTACCTTTCTCTGATTCCGCTTTCATTACTGATCACTTCCGCAGTTTTCATGAATAAATTAAAAATTAATCCTAAAAAATAACAATGAATAATCAGCTTTACATAAACGAAATTCAAAGTCTGTTTGATGAGGTACAGCGATCTGAAATTTTTGAAGATCAGAAAATGATGACGGATGCAGTTCCCCTGTTTCCAATTGCAAAGATTAATGAAGATTATGAAAAATCAAAAGATACCGAAGGTTTTGACCTTAAGGGTTTTGTGATGACACATTTTGATTTTTTAGGAGCAAGAGTTTCGGTCCAGAGAGAAGATCACCTTCCGATAGATGAGCATATTGAAAAATTATGGGATGAACTTACCCGTACAGCTTACGAAGAGAACGGAACACTTTTGAAGCTGCCCAAGCCGTACATTGTTCCGGGAGGCCGTTTTAATGAGTTCTTCTACTGGGACAGCTATTTTATTATGCTTGGATTACAGGTTTCGGGAAGAGTGGAAATGATGAAAAACATTATTGAGAACTGTTCCTACCTGATCCAAAATGTAGGATTTGTTCCCAATGCCAGCAGAACACATTTTTTAAGCAGATCGCAGCCTCCTTATTTTTCATTAATGCTCGATCTTCTTTTTGAAACAACGCAGGACGAAGGAATTTATACGCAATATCACGATACCTTGGAAAAAGAATATGCCTTCTGGATGAACGGCCACGAGGAACTTCAAAATGGTTCCGGTGTAAAAAGAGTAGTCAAAACAACAGATGGTGATATTCTGAACCGGTATTATGATTCAGAAAACGCACCACGGCCTGAAAGCTATCTGATCGACATTGAAGATCATAAGACCGCTTCAGGAGACGAATTTTACAGAAATATAAGAAGCGCCTGTGAATCCGGCTGGGATTTTTCCAGCAGATGGTTTGCAGACGGAGAGAATATACAGACGATAGAAACGCTGAATCTGGCGCAGGTTGATCTCAACTGCCTTTTGTGGCATTTGGAAATGACTTTAGCAAAATCTTCAGCACTTCAGAATCTGAGTGAAAAAAACAATTATTTTTCAGAAAGAGCAGCAAGCCGAAGACAGATGATCAATACCTATTTCTGGGATAGAAATACTAACAATTATAAAGATTATCACACTAAAAAAAACACAAACACACCGTCTGAACATATTGCTGCTCTTTATCCTTTATTCCTGAAAATTGCAGATCAGAAACAGGCTGAGGCAGTTGCTAAGGCAGTTGCTGAGAAGTTTCTCTACCAGGGAGGATTAGTGACTACCACCAAAAATTCAGGGCAGCAGTGGGATCTTCCCAATGCCTGGGCTCCTTATCAGTGGTTAGGTTTTAAAGCAATGAAAAACTACGGCTTTGATGAGCTGGCAGAGAAAATTAAAAACAACTGGTGTTCCAATGTAGAAAGAGTCTATAGAAACACCGGGAAGCTGATGGAAAAATACAATGCATTAGACACAGAAACAATAGCAGGCGGCGGGGAATACCCCAATCAGGATGGATTCGGTTGGACCAATGGAGTGTATTTACAATTACAACATAACTGAAACTAACAATAAAAAATATGGCTATGAAAAAAAAATCGATCTTTTTAATCGCCGCAACAGCTACATTATACTTTAATAATGCTTATGCCCAGGAAACACCGAAAGATTCGGCAAAAGTTTCTTCTATAGATCAGATTGTCATTACCGGAAATTCCAGCCCGAAGAAAAAAATAGAATCCAGTACTGCGATTTCCACATTTAGTGCGAAAGAAATTCAGAAGCAAAACCCGATCAGTGCGGCTGCTTTATTGCAGAGGGTACCCGGATTTGCTGTGGAAACTTCAGGAGGTGAAGTAGGGAATAACCTTTTTGCAAGAGGAATTCCTTCTGCCGGTGCTTATGAATTTGTACAGGTGCAGGAAGACGGACTTCCGGTCTTCGAAGATGGGGCACTTCAATTTGCTAATGCAGACAACTTTTTCCGTGTGGATAATTCGGTAAGCCGTCTGGAAGCTTTAAGAGGAGGGTCCGGTTCTATTTTTGCAACCAATTCTCCGGGAGGGCTTATCAACTTTATTACCAGAGAAGGAACCAATGATTTCAGAGGAACCGCAAAACTGGAAACAAGTACCTACGGCCTGATGCGTACAGATCTGAACGTTGGCGGTGCACTGGTTCAGGATAAGCTATTCTTCAATATCGGAGGTTTCTACAGAACAGACAGCGGAATCAGAAAGACAGGCTTTAAAGCCAATGACGGAGGTCAGATCAGAATGAATCTGAAATATGTCTTTGATAAAGGATATGTAAAAGTGTACTATAAAAAACTAGACGACAGAAATACATTCTTCCTTCCGATTCCTTTGACGCAGAATGGAGATGATCTGAAAGGATTCCCAGGTTTTGATCCTAATTACGGAACATACAGCTACAGGGCAATCAGCCAGCTGAATATTCCACAAGCAGGAGGCGGGTTTTTCAAAAGAAACCTGGAAGACGGAATTCATCCTAAAGTAGATGTGCTGGGTGCTGAGTTTAAATATGATCTTGGAAACAATTTCAGTGTTTTAAACAAAACCAGATATACGAATATCAATATGAATTATACAGGGATTTTCCCTGCCGGAGCACCATACACCGCCGCAGATTTTGCGAAACGCAGTGGGATTTCCGGAAGCAATTACCAGTATTCATTGGTAAGCAATGGTGGAGTTGTTAATCCTCAATTCGTACAGGAACTGGGCTTCTGGGCTATTGACAAGCAGATGAACAACTTTGTGAACGATTTACAGTTCAACTATAAATTTGACAAAGGAAACGTTACGGCAGGATTCTATAAATCAAACTGGAAGTCGCATCAATACTGGAACTGGAGTAATATCCTTGCTACTGCAACAGACAGACCGGAATTGCTGAACCTGGTAGATACTTCTCTCACGCCTTTGGATAATGGATATTCAAAAACGTATAACGGAGTAACCAACATGACGTTCCTCCAGAGAGATACGCAAACACAGGGAAGTCTGAATGATCTTTATGTAAACTTAGATTATAACATTACTGATGCTTTAAGTGTAAACGGAGGTCTTCGTTACAGCCACGATTATTATAAAGGAAATTTTGCCAATACAACCACTGCCAATTTAAATAATTCGGGGTTAACAACTGATGGAACTCATGGTTTCAACACCACAACTGCCGATGATAATATGAGTGTTTTAGGAAACAAATACACGTATTGGAATTATAATATTGATAAAGTGTCTTTCACTTTAGCGGCTAATTATAAAATCAACAGAGAAAATGCTGTATATGCCCGTTTTTCTAACGGTTTCAGATCTCCGAATGAAGAAGCATACTACAATTATTTCTCCAACCCGACTCCGGACAAACCTCTAAAATCTGTAACAACCAACCAGTTGGAAGTAGGGTACAAATATTATTCGCGTACTTTTGATATCGCAGTAATTCCGTTCTATTCCACATTGAAGAATCTTTCCTTTACAGATATTTTCTCTAATGGAAAATCTGAAAATACTTTTGCCAATACCCAGAACTATGGGGTTGAATTTGAAGGGTACGCCCGTTTATTCAACAATATTTTGGAAGTTTCATTCAACGGAACGGTGCAAAGCCCAAAATATAAAAACCTTGAAGCAGGAAGTCTTCTCGAAGGAAATGTAGTACGAAGAATGCCGAAGTTTTTCTTCAATATTTCACCGGCAGTTAATATCACAAAAGCCTGGAGAGCTTATGCAAGCATGAATTACTATGGAAAACGTTTCCAGGATGAGATGAATGTGCAGACGTTGCCTTCCTTCACGGAATTTGGTGCAGGTACCTCTTATCAGTTAGGAAAAATACGCTTTGCAGTTGACGGAACCAATATCTTTAATACCATTGGTATTACAGAAGGAGATCCAAGAGCGGGATCACCCACAGGAGATGGAACCATCATGGCAAGACCTATCATGGGAGCTGCTGTAAGAGCATCCATTACTTTAGATTTCTAAAACAAACTCTATTTCTTCTTAAGAATGAACCCACCGGAATTTTCCGGTGGGTTCATATTTTTATTTCAAAAACGGATTATACTGTTTCTCAAATCCAATAGTTGTCGGGTTGCCGTGTCCTGAAAAAACCTTGGTATCATCATCCAGAGTAAAAAGTTTGGATCTGATGCCCTCAATCAGCTGATCATAATTTCCTTTATAAAGGTCTGTTCTTCCGATGCTGCCTTCAAAAAGCACATCCCCGGAAATCATGAATTTCTGACGGGCATTATGATAAACCACGCTTCCCGGAGAATGTCCCGGAACATGATAAATTGTAAACTTTTCCCCATCCAAATCCAGTTCATCCCCTTCATTGATATATTTTACCTCCACTTTTACAGGATCAATCTGCATTCCGAACCTGATCCCGCTTGCCTGAAGCATATCCAGCACTTCCTGATCTTCCTGATGCATAGTCACAGGTACTTTGAACGTATCAAAAGCCCACTGAAGCCCGAATACGTGATCAATATGAGCATGTGTCAAAAGGATTTTCTGAATTTTCAGCCCGTTTTCGGTAATAAAATTACTGATCGCCTCGGTTTCCTGCCCGCTCATATTTCCCGGATCAATTAACCACGCATTTTTATTTTCGTTATAGATGATATAAGTATTTTCGCTCGCAAAATTGAATACGAAACCTTGAATCTGAAGCATATCTGAATATTTTTTATTCAAAAATACGATATTATTAAGAAAATGGCTATTTTTCGTTATCTTCGTCGTAATGAAAACTTTACGAATACTCTTACTTTTTTTAGGCGGACTGGTTTTTGGACAAAATATCCAAAGTATTCAGCTGTTCAATCCTCAGACCAATGACGAAACTCCGGTAATCAGAATAGGAGAACAGTTGGTTTTGGGCTTTGATGATCTTACAAACGGCAGTCAGATCTACAGATACACATTCAAGCATTACGACAGAAACTGGAATGAAGATAATCTGTTTTTTACAGAATTTGCTACCGGAAGTATGAATGCACTGCTGGATCAGTTTCAGTATTCTTTCAACACGCTGCAGGCGTATACCCACTATAAACTGGTTTTCCCGAATGATAAAATCCAGCTGAAGGTTTCAGGGAATTATGAACTGATTGTTTATAAAGATTCTGCGGATAAGCCGCTCTTCAAAAAAAGGTTTTACCTGGTAGAAGATGTAACTTCCGTGGGACTGAATATTTCAAGATTTGCAGATGCCAAAAAGCCCAATCTTAACCAAAGGGTAGAAGTGAATGTATCTCCGAAAGGAGGAGATATTTCTTCCAATGTTAATTCCATTACGATGAATGTGATGCAGAATAACAATCCGAATATGGTCATTTCTAACCTTAAACCGAGCAGTGTCTTAGGAAATCAGATACTTTTCCAGCAAATGAATCTTACCTTCCCGGGGGATAATGAGTTTTATTATTTCGATAATAAAAATATGAATATGGCAGCTGATATGGTACGCGCTACGGAAATAAAAGATGAGGTGAACCAGACCTATCTTCATCCGGTGTGGGCATTCCCTTTAAATTATCAGTATCAGCCGGATGTAAATGGAGCATGGTATTACAGAAGAAATGATTTAGGCAGGGAAAGAGATGCAGAACGAGAAGCCGATTACTCCTGGGTACATTTCTATCTGGAATCCGATCCTGTAGATAAAGAGATTTATGTGTTGGGAGGGTTTAATAATTTTTTACCAAGCAAAGAAAATCAGATGCAGTACGATGCAGCTACCAAACAGTATGTTGCTAAAATATTCCTGAAACAAGGTTTTTATAACTATGTTTTGGTGACAAAAGATGAAAACGGGTTGAACTTTGGAGAAGTGAATGGTAATTTCTGGCAGACGGAAAATCTTTATCAGGCATTTATTTATTATGCGCCTTTCGGAAGAAATTATGATGGATTAATGGGCTATGGTGAGTTCAGAACACCAATTGCTAATAAAAAATAGATCATAATCTGATCGTATTTAAGTAAAAAAATATATAAATAGGACTGTCTCATAGGATAGTCCTTATTTTTTTTGTCAAAATTGAAGATGTTTAATCGTTGAATTTAAGATTTGCATTAATTTTTTTAAATATAATGCACGGCATAGTGAAAAATAATAATTCACAAAATTTTGATTTTAATTAAATATTTTAATCTAAAAATTACATTGTAGAAAAATTATATTTAAATAATTTTCTTTGTTTTAAAATCATCATTGTGTTTTGTTTATTGATTAATAATATCTATTGAATTTTAATCATGATTTATATCATTTTATTGTGAAAAGTTTATAAATTCGTCAGCACAATCAACCAACCAAATATTATTATGAAAACGAAATTTATCTTAGTGGCAAGTGTTGCCGCCTGCTCTTTTGTTTTTGCACAAAACACACCATCCAAATTAAATCCCGGTAAAAGCGGGCTGCATGCAGACTTTATGAGATTCGACAAAAACGCACCAGCTTTTCAGGGAAGCCCTGTTTTATTTGACGAAGCTACAGAGAGACTTTCTCCGGGGCAGGGGCTCAAGTTGGGACTTGAAAAAGATGCCTTAGGTTTTGAAACACACAGATTTCAACAGACCGTAAATGGTATTCCTGTGGAATACGGGATGATGGCTGTACAGACTAAAGGAGGGAAAATTGTAGGACAATCAGGAAAATGGGTTCTTAATGTTCCGAAAAATGCTGAAAGAAAAGCTAATATTTCTGAAAATATCGCTCTGCAGAATGCTTTATCATTTGTAGGAGCAGAATCCTACAGATGGCAGAATAAAGAGGAGGAAGACTTTTTAAAGAAAGACGCTAATGATCCCAATGCAAGCTTTGCTCCCAAAGGTGAACTGGTTTATTATTCAGATCCCACAGACGAAAAACTGAATAACCTAACATTAGCTTATAAATTTGATATTTATGCGGAAAAGCCTTTAAGCAGACAATACGTTTTCGTAGATGCTAAAAACGGAAAAGTATTGGGAGTGGATGCCATTATTCACGAAGTAAATGCTCCGGGTACAGCAACAACAGTTTACAGTGGAAACAGAAATATTGTAACTGATTCTTATAACGGAAGCTACCGGCTAAGAGAAACAGGTAGAAATGCAGGAACTTCTGTGGAAACCTATAATCTTAAGAAAACCACTAATTTTTCATCCGCTGTAGATTTTACGGATGCAGATAACGCCTGGAATAACGTTAATACCAACAAAGACCAATATGCTACCGATGCTCACTGGGGCGCAGAAATGACACTGGATTATTACTATTCAAAATACGGAAGAAAGAGTATTGACAATAATAACTTTGCCATCAAATCATATGTGCATTATGGAAACAATGTATTCAATGCCTATTGGGATGGTTCAAGAATGTTATATGGTGATGGAAGCTCTACTACAAACGGCGGTAAACCTTTAACAGCAATAGATGTCTGCGGGCACGAGATTACTCATGGTTTAACTTCTAAAACAGCCAACCTGGTATACCAAAGAGAACCGGGAGCTTTGAATGAAGGTTTCTCAGATATTTTCGGGAATACGATAGAACGTTGGGCGAGACCCACACAGGCAAGCTGGACGCTGGGAGAAGATTTCAGCTACGTGATCAGAGATATGTCTAATCCTAATGCTTACCGTCAGCCGGATACGTATAAAGGGACCTACTGGAAAGACGCTACGACTACAGGTTGTGCAGTACCAGGGCAAAATACCAATGACTATTGTGGAGTACATACCAATTCCGGAGTGCTTAACTTCTGGTATTATTTACTGGTAACCGGTGGTACAGGTACTAACGATAACGGCTTCGCTTATAATGTTTCCGGAATCGGACTGGATAAAGCAGGAGCTATCGCTTACAGAACATTGACGACTTACCTTACGTCTTCATCCAACTATGCCAATACAAGAACCTATTCTATACAGGCTGCTACTGATCTTTACGGAGCAACCAGCAATGAAGTGACTCAGGTTAAAAATGCATGGAATGCAGTAGGCGTAGGTGGCGGAACTTCTCCGGCAGGACTTGTTGCAGCCACTTCAAATGTTTCCAATTATACCATCAGTCCGAATCCGGCAACAGACAGATTTACTGTAAACTTCGAAGGTAAAGCGGGAAGAGGAGTGGTAGAGCTGGTAAGCCTTACGGGTAAGAAAGAAATTTCTGAAAAAGTGGAACTGAAAGACGGAACCAATCAACTTAACATCCAATTACCTTCCAACTTACTTCCAGGAGTGTATGTGGTAACTGTAAACGGAGAGAAAGCAGGAAATCTTATCAAAAAATAGACACCAAATTTTAATATATTCAGCGAAAAGGCCACAAGTTAGTTCTTGTGGCCTTTTGTTTATTTGAGTGAATTGAATTATACCAAATAAAAATCATTCAGTTTTTCTTCACAAAGTATTTTTACCACATCAATCCATCGGTCTTCATCATTCAGGCATGGAATATAATGGAAGTTTTCACCTCCACCATGCATAAACTGCTCTTTTCCTTCCACAGAAATCTCTTCCAGCGTTTCCAGACAATCAGAAACGAATGCAGGACACACGATGGCCAGATTTTTTATTCCTTTTTTGCCAATTGTTTCAAGCGTTTCGTCGGTATAAGGCTCAATCCATTTGTCTTTTCCTAATCTTGACTGAAAAGAAACGATTGTTTTCTCCTTAGGTAAATTGAGCTTTTCAATCACAAGCTGTGTTGTTTTGTAACACTGATGACGGTAGCAGAACTGATGGCTCGGATTATCTTCTCTGGAACAGCAGTCATTAAGATTACACGTCTTTGTAGGATCTGTTTTGTAAATATGTCTTTCCGGAACGCCATGATACGAAAACTGAAGGGCATCAAAATTTTCAGGAAGCTTTTCCTTAATGCTTTCCGCCAGACAGTTGATGTAAATATCTCTGTTATAAAAAGGCTGAATATAATTGATCTTGATCGTTGGAAACTTCTTTTTTCTTACTTCTTCGGCCTTCTCAATCACGGTTTCCGTAGTACTCATAGCATATTGAGGATACAAAGGGAAAAGAACAATTTCCGTTACTCCCTGATCTACCAGTTTCTGAATACCGGTTTCAATGCTGGGCTGTGCATAACGCATCCCGATTTCCACCGGAACATCTACCACTTTCTGAAGCTTTTTCTGAATTTGTTCGGTGATGACAATCAATGGAGATCCTTTATCTGTCCAGACCGTTTTATATGCTTCAGCAGATTTTGCAGGTCTTGTTTTCAGGATAATCCCCTGTACAAGAAGCGCACGAAAGATCCAGCGGTAATCAATTACCCTCTCATCCATCAAAAACTCATCAAGATATTCCTTTACGTCGTTTACGGCAGTTGATCTCGGTGATCCGAGGTTAACCAGTAAAATTCCTTTCTTATTCAATATTCTAAATTTTGTTATGAAACAGAAGTTATAAAATCTGTTACTAATTCTGATACTTTAGCAAAGGTATTACTTTCCAGCACGCCATTGCTGTCAAATTTGCCTTTTATTCCCTTTATCAATGTCTGATGTTGATCATCCACAGCTGCGCCCAGCGTTTTTAAGATTAATAATAGCTCTTCGTGGCATTTTTCTCCGCTTGCTGATGCTGTAATTACAGCTGCAGGCTTTTCAGAAAAAACCGTGGTGGATACACACCATTCCAGCATATTTTTTAATCTTCCCGGAATGCTGAAGATATATTCGGGAGTGGAAAATATAACTCCCGATGAATTTTCAATCGCTTTTCTTAGCCGTATGACCTCGTCAGGCGTATTTCCTTCCGTAAGGGCCGGATCAAAATGGGGAAGAGCAGAAAGATCATTGTGGAACTCAAAATCTGTATTGCTCATACCTTCCGTCACCTGTTCCATCAGTCTCAGGTTGCCGGAATTTTCCGAAGCACTTCCAATAATCACTACAATTTTCTTTCTGTGAGGCATTTCAGCTCTATTATCCGTTTACAGCCTCCACTCTTTCTACCAAATCAGGAACGAATTGCTTTAAAATATTTTCAATTCCGTTTTTTAAAGTAGCCGTAGAACTTGGACAACCCGAGCAGGCTCCCTGTAAAAGCATTTTCGCTGTTTTGTTCTCCTGATCGTATTCCATTAAGGAAATTTTTCCGCCATCATTTTCTACTGCCGGAGCTACATATTCATTTAAAATGTCAGAAATCTTCTGCTCATCTTCTGTATAATCTCTGTTGATGATTTTTTCAACAGGATTTTCGTGTTTCTGAGGTTCTATATTGGCAATTTCACCACCATTCTGAAGATATTCCGCAATAAGTGCACGAACAGTCATCATTACCTGATGCCATTCTACCGAATTATCTCTTGTAACCGCTACGAAATTGTCAGAAATGAAAACTTCCGTTGCAAAATCAAACTCTTTAAAAATAGCTTGTGCCAAAGGAACCCCATCAGCTCCCTCTCTCGATTTTACTTCCACGAAGCCATCCATCAGTAATTTGCTTGAAACAAACTTCATTACATTCGGGTTCGGAGTCATTTCAGCATAGATCTGATACATTTCTTTTTTCTTCTGAAGATAAATTCTTGGGTTAGCCAATAGCTCGTCTTCTATAACATTTTTCAGACTTTCAGCTACATGTTCCCATTCTACGGTATCCTGTTTGGCTACAGCAACAAAATTAGCTGTGATGAATATTCTTTCCACAAACGGATAATTGAAAAGTTCCTGAGCTAAAGGAATTTCTGATATATCTGAATTTCTGTCCAACTCTAAAGACCCAGGAATGAGATTGTAATCAGCAACAAATTTCATTACTTTAGGGTTTTCGGTAGGTTCTATAAGTACGGTACGCATTTTTTCGTTAAATTTGAGATACAAAAATACGCATTAGAACTTAGAAGCTGAAAATTGAGAGTTAGATTTTTGCTATCGCTGTAATTTAGAACTTAGATACCGGTAATGATAGTATATTCTAATTTTCAAATGGGCATATTTTCAAATTTTCAAATTAATACTTATGGCACTTATAAAAAAACTTTTAGGAAAAGCACCACAAATTGGTGAAAATACCTTTTTAGCAGAAACTGCTACCATTATTGGAGATGTTACCATGGGAAAAGACTGCAGCGTTTGGTATAATGCAGTAATCAGAGGTGATGTTCATTACATTAAAATGGGGGACAAGGTAAACGTACAGGATAATGCAATGCTGCACTGTACCTACCAGAAACACCCTCTGAATATAGGAAACAATGTTTCTATAGGTCATAATGCTATTGTACACGGATGTACCATTAAGGATAATGTCCTGATAGGGATGGGAGCTATTGTAATGGATGACTGTTTGGTGGAAGAAAATTCTATTGTAGGAGCAGGTTCTGTAGTTACTCAGGGCACCCATATAAAATCAGGAGAAGTATGGGGAGGAGTTCCTGCAAGAAAAATTAAAGATATTAATGCCCAGTTACTGGAAGGAGAAGTGAACAGAATTGCAGATAATTATGTGAAATACTCATCGTGGTATAAGGAGAATGTGAAGGATCATCAGTTCTAGGCAGCCAGGTGAATAGAGAATAGTCAATTCGCTTTGCTTGTCAATTAAAAAGCTCCGTTCATTGACAGAGCTTTTTTCGATTTGATATAGAACCTTTGTTTTAGGATTAGTTGGGATCAGGCGTTATCAGCCTTACCTTTCCGTGGATACATTTTAAAGAGGTAGGCGGAGTAATCGCGACACAGTTGGACATGATATTATACTTCTCATTAAAAGCCCTTACTTTGTCTGTATATTCATTTACTCTCTTCAGGAAAGCAGTTTCAATTTTCTTCGGATAAGCAATATATTGCTGAGGACCGCCACAAGGCTTCACTCCCATAGGTGCAAAATCCCATTCGCTGGCATCGGTACATTTTTCTCCTGATACTTCAGATTCGATAGATGCTTTTAGTCCGTCAAGCTGCGCCTGTTCATATTTCTGGCTGTCTTCGTCGGCAGGTCTGTTGGCAATATCAATCGGCAGATTGGTATTAGCATTCTTGGATGTATTACATGAAACTAAGGTTAATATAGTGCATAATACAATTACCGGAACATGAAAGAATAATTTTTTCACAATAAACTTTTTCTTTTTTATAATTTTTCAAAACTTATGCCAAGGTAAGAAATTCAAATTCATTTCCGTACTTTTGACAACGATGAACAATCATTTTTTTGACTTAATAGAATATACCAACAGAAGCGTTTTTTTAACCGGGAAAGCCGGGACGGGAAAGACGACATTTCTTAATGATTTTGTAAGACGGACTAAGAAAAAGCATATCGTAGTGGCTCCCACAGGTATTGCTGCTATTAATGCCGGAGGGGTTACCATCCATTCTATGTTTGGGCTGCCATTGAGAACCTTTCTTCCTACAACAGAAAGGATAGATACCAGTCTGGCTAATAATATTGCCGATCTGATGCCTCATTTCAAATACCGTAAAGATAAGCTGAAGCTGCTCAGAGAAGTTGAGATCATCATTATTGATGAGGTTTCCATGCTTAGGGCAGATGTGCTGGATATGATGGATTTTTCTTTGCGATTTATCAGAAGGAATAATCAGAGATTTGGAGGCGTTCAGATGCTGTTCATTGGTGATCTGTATCAGCTTCCTCCGGTAGTGAGAGATGAGCATATTCTTAAAATGTACTACAATTCTCCCTTCTTTTTTGACAGCCATGCCATTAAGGAAATTCCTATTGTCACCATTGAGCTGACAAAAGTGTACAGACAGTCTGATGAGGAGTTTCTTGAAATTCTGAATGCCATCCGTGATGGTGATGTGGACCATATAGATTTTAACCACCTCAATGAAAGATATGATCCTGATTTTGATATGGGAAAGGAGTCTTACGTGTATCTGTGCTCTCATAATAAAATGGCAGATGAAATCAATCAGGAGAAGCTGGCGGAGATTAAAGTGGAGCCTCAGATTTATGAAGCTAAACTGGTAGGGGATTTCAAAGAAAATCAATTTCCGAATGATCAGTTTCTGGAACTGAAAATTGGTGCACAGATTATGTTTATCCGAAACGATATTTCCGGAGAAAAGAAATATTTTAACGGAAAACTGGGTGAAATTATCGGCTTGGACGAAAATGAAATCCGTGTTGTACTGGACGAAAGCGAAAGGGAAATTGTGGTGAAAAGAGAAACCTGGGAACAGAAAAAATACTTCCTTGATACTGAAAAAAATATTAAAGAAGAAGTGTTGGGCAGTTTTGAGCAGTTTCCGATCAAATTAGCCTGGGCCGTTACCATTCATAAAAGCCAGGGTTTAACGTTTGATAAAGTGATTATTGATGCCGGGAAAAGTTTTACTGCCGGGCAGGTATATGTAGCTTTATCCCGCTGCAGAACGCTGGAGGGAATTGTTTTGAAATCAAAAATTACTCCTGAAGTTATTTTCAAGGATAACAGGATTTTACATTTCCATACCGACACCATTGCCAACGATCATGTGGAAGCCATTCTGAATCAGGAAAAATACGATTACAGTATCAGAAAAGTACTTCGCACGCTGGATTGTACATGGTTTTTAAAAGAAGTGGAGGAGTGGAATAACCTTTCGATTGTTACCAAGAATATTGACCATGCGAAAACCAAGCAGCTTTATCTTCAGCTGAAACATGAAGCGGTAAATCTTGGAAAAATATTTGAAAAGCTGGAACGCATCATTTTTCAGAAAGTTAATCTTTTTATTGAGCAGAAAGAAGAATGGACTGAGATTGAAAGTAAATCCAAAGGAGCCGTCAATTTCTTTTTTACAGAAATCAGAAATAAAATTTTCGATCCTTTGAAAGATTTTTACGCCGAAATAAAAGGAGCGAAAGGCTTAAAACAATATAATGAAGAGTTTAAAAGCTGGCTTGAAGATATTGAAGAATACCTGAACAGCCTGAGAGACATCCACCTTCTTGAAACGAAACTTTTAGATGAAAAGAATGATAAGGAAATTAATCTGAAAATTGCTAAAGTTCCTTCACAGGTTTTGACCTTCCAGTTATTTGAACAGGGAAAAACCATCGGAGAAATTGCCTTGGAAAGAGGTCTGGTGAAAGAAACGGTGATTGGGCATCTTGCCAAATTTGCAGAGCAGGGACTGCTGGATATTTCCAGAGTCATCACCTCAGACAAGATTAAAGCTTTTGAAGATGAGTTTTACAAAAATCCGCACGAGACACTTACCGAGTGGAAAAATGCACTGCCAAGTCATTTTGAATTTAACGAAATAAGGATTTTAATCAATCATTACAATTATAAAAAAGAAAAGAACTCCTAGGAGTTCTTTTTTGATTTGAAATGAATTTTTGAAACTAAGGATACATGGCATTTATGGTATTAATATCTCCGGTTGTAAATCCGGTTCTGTTATACGTGAAACTGCTGTTGTCTGCTCTGGTAATGGTGGGTTGTCCGTTTTTAGAATAAGATGTCGGCCAATACATCATTACCGAATTAATATTGAATGGCCCAATATCTGTTCCGGAACTGTAAATATTAAAATTATAAGACTGTCCGCTTTGGATATTGTTCCAAAGGATTTTTACATACTGATCCCTGTCTTTACGGGTATGTTCATGGTAAAGTCCCACTGTATGACCCATTTCATGAATGACCGAACCTACAGAAATGTACTGGTCCAAAGAAACCGTTTGTTTTCCGCCCTGGTACCCGATATGGGCCCAGCCATCCGATCCGGATGAACTTCCGAAAATAAACTCAACATAATTAGACTGATTGGTACGGTAGATCCATTGAGTATTGGTTTTGCTGTTATACTCGCTGATGGCGGAATTGATTTTATTAACGTTGATAGAACCCATATTACTGGCAATGGTGTAATAAATTTTACCGCTTGGCCATCTTGAATAGCTAGCCCCTCCTTTATTGACTTCATTACCTTCGGATAACTGTTTGTCAGAAAGAACCATATCTCCCTCGAAGAAATTCATTCCGTTTTTTCTTTCATAAATAATGTCCTGGCCTCCCAGTTTTCCTTTTTTTAGATTGTCTGCGTTGAAGGCGCTGGATTGTGCTTCAGAAGCAATGTCTTCATTGTTTTTACTGCAGGATGCTATTGTTGCAGCGACAAGAAAACTCATCAATACCGTTTTCCCTGTCAGGATCTGCCGATAGAACAGCCGGTTTGGTTTTTTGTTCATATTCAATTTTTTTAAGATTTGGTATACGAATATAATGAATATTTCTCTTTATGATGAATTATAAATGTTAAAAAAACTTTTTTATGATGATTATTTAATTGGAGGGTTTGTAGATGTAAAATAATAAAAGGGTTTGAATATTTTCAAACCCTTTTTATTATTATTCGTTTAGCATATCTTGATTTACTCTGTAACCAACAATTTTTATGTCTCCATCTTTATTCTTTTCTAAAGTAAAAGATTCTTCTGTTTTTTTAGTACCTCTTTTTACATTATACATGAAGAAGTATTGACTTCGTGCATTACTTCCCTTCACAACCATTGTTTCCCATTTGGCGAGATTATATTCTTCAACGGGACCAATTTCATTGACTGTATTCATAAGCTTCACAAGTTTTTCTTTATCGGTCACTTGAAAAAACTTCTCACCAAACAATTTATAAATATCATCAGGATTTTTTCCATAGCGGAGTTCCCAATAAAATTTTATGGGAATTTTTTCACCATCTGTTTTATCAGATTCTCTGTCCTTATAAAATTGATTGAAGGAGCAGCTCATTAAAAGGAATGATAAAAGGAGCAAATAAACATTTTTCATTTAAATTTTTGTATCTAATATTAATTTTCTGCGGTTGTTATCATAAAAAGTAGCATGATAACTTTTGTCTCTGAATTCAGTTTCTGTATTTTCTATTTCATTAAATAGGCTTTTGTCTGTTCGGGAAAATTCGACAATTTCAAAATACTTTTCATCAATATAGTTGAAGTCTACCAGCTTTAGATAGTCATTAATAGAGTTTTTATCAATCATAATTTTTCCACCACCAAATTGATGCCTGTCCTGACCATTTTTCTTTACGCCAGATATCCAATATTCCTCACCGGTTTCTATATCAAAATGATTAGCGTTGATTCCTGGCCTCTTGAGTTTTTTGAGTGCCTTGCTATTGAAATAAACAGTTTTTCCGGATTTTGAAAATTCTACAAAACCAATCCATGCCGGCCCGTGATGACCGTAGGATTTGTTTTCGATATACATTATTTTTGTTTGCATGTTCTGATTTGATACTGCAATTTAACTCAAAATCTTATAAGTAAAATCAAATAAGCAAAAATTTTATTCCAATAGTTTTTCCCTGAACTGATCAATTGTTTTTATTAATTACAAAAAGTAACTAATGCGGTTTATATGTCTTAAATTTGTTTGGTTTTTAAGAATCCAATTTAAATCATGAAACTGACAGAGGAGATTCTTATCCCCTTTTGAAAAAATAACGATCTCACTATGAAAAATTTTGAAATTTCTGTTTTAGATCTTGCTCCCGTAAAGCAAGGTAAAAGCATTCACGATACTTTTCAGGACAGCTTATCATTGGCTAATCACGCTGAAAATTTAGATTACAAAAGATTCTGGCTGGCAGAGCATCACAATATGGAGAGCATTGCAAGCTCGGCGACTTCCGTTTTAATAGGTTTTATTGCCAATGGAACACAAAAAATAAGAGTGGGCTCAGGAGGAATTATGCTTCCTAACCACAGTTCTCTGGTGATTGCAGAACAGTTCGGTACATTAGAATCACTTTTCCCCGGAAGAATTGATCTTGGATTAGGAAGAGCTCCGGGAACGGATGGGTTGACAGCTCAGGCTTTAGGAAGGAACCCCGCCATTATCAACGAACAGTTTCCGAGACAGATCCTTGAACTTCAAAGATATTTCTCAAAAGAAAATTCAGATGCGATGGTTCGGGCCATTCCCGGCGAAGGACTGGATGTGCCGCTTTATATTCTGGGATCAAGTACAGACAGCGCTTGGCTGGCAGCAGAATTGGGATTGCCTTATGCATTTGCAGGACATTTTGCTCCGGAGCAGATGGAAATGGCTTTTAAAATATACAGAGAGCATTTTGAACCCTCAAAATATGCAGATAAGCCTTATATCATTGCCTGTGTAAATGGTGTAGCAGCAGAAACTTCGGAAGAAGCTCATAAAATTTCGACTACTTTATTCCAGGCATTTATCAACATTGTAAGGAACGACAGAAAGCCTTTTGCGCCGCCCGTTGACGATATGGATGAAATCTGGTCGCCCATGGAAAAATCTATGGTTCTGCAGAAACTGAGATATACATTTATAGGGGATCAGGCAGAAGTGCAGGAAAAGCTGAAAGATTTTCAGCAAAGATTTCAGGTAGATGAGCTGATGATCAATTCTCACATTTATGACCATCAGAAAAGACTGAGGTCTTATGAGATTTTCAGAGCAGCAGCGAACTCTATCCAAAGCGTAATAAACCATTCATAATTAGTTGGCAGATGCTTATTTTTATGAGTATCTTTGCAAAAATAAAAAGTAAAAATGTCCGATATTAAATTAAATACTATTCCAGAGGCTATTGAAGACCTTAAAAATGGTAAAATAATCATAGTAGTAGATGATGAAGACAGAGAAAATGAAGGTGATTTTCTTTGTGCTGCTGAACTGACAACGCCGGAAATTATCAATTTTATGGCACTTCACGGAAGAGGGCTGATCTGTATGCCGCTTCCTGAAAAAAGATGTGATGAGCTTGGTCTTGAAGTGATGGTAAGCAGAAGCAGCGATCCTAAAGAAACTGCTTTCACAGTATCGGTTGATTTGCTGGGTAACGGAACATCTACCGGAATTTCTGCAGGTGACAGAGCAAAAACCATTCTAGCCCTGATGGATGAAAAATCCAAACCTACGGATTTTATGAGACCTGGCCATATTTTCCCGCTTCGTGCAAGAAAAGGAGGGGTATTGAAAAGAGCCGGACATACTGAAGCCGCTATTGATCTGACCCATTTGGCAGGTTTGAAAGAAGGAGGAGTAATCTGTGAGATTATGAATGAAGATGGTACTATGTCTCGTCTGCCCGAGCTTCACGCATTCGCGCAAAAACATGACATGAAGATTGTTTCCATTGAAGACCTGATCCATTATCAGCTTAAAAAAGGAAATCTGGTAGAAAGACTTGAAGAGAAAAAAGTGAAAACGCATTATGGTGATTTTGATTTTTATGCTTTCAGAGAAACTTCTAATGATCAGATTCACTTTGCTTTGACCAAAGGTGCATGGACTGTGGATGAACCTGTTTTGGTAAGAGTGCAGTCTTCAGATTCTTATTTCGATGTATTAACAAGACTGAACAACGGAGAGAAGCCATTATTGGAAAAAGTAACCAATATGGTAAATGAAGCCGGGAAAGGAGCTATCATTTTCATCAACAACGTTTCTAACTCTGAAAATACTTTGAGAAAGCTTCAGCAGTTCCTGAACTATCAGGATGGTCAGGAGCAGCATCCTACGCTGGCGTACAATTACAGAGATTATGGAATTGGAACACAGATCTTAAAGAATTTAGGAATCAATAAGTTTAAAGTAATCACTCAAAACCCTAATATCAAGCCTCAGGTTGGAGGATATGATGTAGAAGTGACTGAGATGGTACAATTATAATAAAATGGGATCGTCAGGGATAATCCTGACGGTTTGTCAATAAAAAAGGTTTAGAATTTTCTAAACCTTTTTTATTGGTATTTAAAATGAATTTTAGCTTAATGCTATTCCTTCAAAGTTCCTGAAACCATTGAGGAAATCTTTTACATTCATTCTTTTTTTGCCTTCGAGCTGAAGCTCAAGCGGAAAGTAGATGCCATCCTGTGTATAGATTTTAAATTCATTCTTTGAAATCTCTAAAGTTCCTGCCGGTTTCCCATGGTCAGAAAGTTCAAACGTACCTCCGAATATTTTTAGTCCTTTTTCCTCGTTTTCAATCTTTAAGGTTGTAAAAGCAGCAGGATAAGGAGACATTCCCAAAATAAACTGGTGAACAGTTTTTGAAGGCTGCTCCCAACTGATTCTTGTGTCTTCCTTGAAAATTTTATAGGCATTTTTAGGATGTTCTACATGGGGCTGAGGTTTTTCTTCGATAGCATTTTCTGCAAGGCCGTCTAAGGTTTTAACGACCAGCTTCGCACCCATTTCCATCAATCTGTCATGAAGGCTGCCAGCGTTTTCATCTGGTAAAATTTCTATTTCCTGCTGAAGAAGAATATTCCCTTCATCAATTTTTTCATTAATAAAGAATGTAGTGGCTCCCGATTTCTTTTCCCCGTTAATCACTGCGTAGTTAATAGGGGCAGCTCCTCTGTAATCAGGAAGCAGAGAGGCATGAAGATTGAAAGTACCCATTTTAGGCATCTCAAAGAGAACTTTAGGCATCATTCTGAAAGCTACTACCACAAAAACATCGGCATTCAGTTTTCTAAGCTCTTCCAAAAACTCCGGATTTCTTAATTTTTCCGGCTGAAAAACGGGAATATTATTTTCTTCTGCATAAATTTTTATCGGTGACTGGTGAATTTTCTGTCCACGTCCGCTTGCTTTATCAGCTACTGTTACTACACCTACCACCTCATGGTGGGATTGGTCAATGGCCTCCAAAGAAGTTTTTGCAAACTCAGGAGTTCCTAAAAAAACGACTTTCAATGATTTCATACTGCAAAGATAAGTTTTTGATCTGAGAGTCGAAGGTAGGAGATGGAATGATCTGTTTTATCGTATGGTTAATGAAAGCCTGCTCGGAATTGTAGCGGTGTCTGGCTTGTTTTACTTTTAAATAATTTACTGAAGGACTGCGGGTGTTCAAAGCCAAGCTCATAAGCTATTTCGCTTATAGATAATTCAGTGGTGGAAAGTTTCACTTTAGCTTTTTCAATAAGTTTTTCATGAATGTGCTGCTGTGTGGATAACCCTGTAATTGTCTTTAGCATATTATTTAAATAGCTTGAAGATAAATGGAGCTGTTCTGCCACAAACTGTACCGAAGGAAGAGACTTAACTTCATCTTCAAAATAGAATTCAAGGATTTCTTCAAGCCTTCCTAAAATCTGTTGGTTTGCCTTTTTACGTGTTATAAACTGACGCTGATAAAATCTTTCCGAATAGCTTAATAAAGTTTCTATCTGGGAAATTATAATCTGCTGGCTGAAAGTATCTATATGGGTATTGTACTCATGATCAATGTTTTCTAAAATACTGATGATAACAGATTCTTCTTTTTCAGAGATAAATAATGACTCATTAACTTTGTAATCAAAAAACTCATACTTTCTGATTCCCTTTGCCAAAGGCGTATTCCAAAGAAAATCAGGATGTATCAGTAAGGTCCAGCCTGCATGCTTAATATGGGAGGCGGCATTGGCTTCAATGCTGAAGAGCTGGCCCGGAGCAATAAAAAACATAACACCTTCTTCAAAATCATAAGCTGAATGGCCATATTTCATCTTGAGATCAAAATCTCTTTTTACAGAAATAGCATAAAAGTCATAGAATATATGCAGGGGCTGATCGCGATTTGCACTGGGAAAGTTTTTGAAATTAACCAGGCTAATCAAAGGATGCTGTGGTCCCGGAAGCCCCATTAGCTTGTGATAGTCGCTTATTGTTTTAATTCGTTGATACTGCATTTGTGTAAAAATAAAAAATTATGATAGGTAAATAGCGGGCTCACCTGGATATTGGGTACTAATATTTTTTATAGTAAACAGCAAATTCTTTAGCGAAATCCTCTAATTTTACTTTTCCTGTGACAGCACATTTTTGAAAGTCATAATCTTCCCTCATTTTGCCATTATGAATACTTGTATTTAAATCAATTGTATTAACGATTACATCTTCGGAAAGTCCTTGTTTTTCCATGCTGCTTCTGACTTCTTCGTTTGTAAAAATTTTCCATTCCAACTGTGGTATACCGATTTCTTTTCCTATTTCCTTAGCAATTTCGCTGGCAGTACGGTCATCACTTGCGATATATCTTACGCTTTTATCATTGCATGAGGTAGATGTTAATTCCTCAAATGAAGCATCTGCGATATCCTTTGGTGAGGATAATACGATTTTATCATTACCTCCGTAATTCGATCCTATATATCCTAAGTTCCTGATCATTCCTGCAAAGTGGAAGAGATTATAATAAATATATCCGGCACGTATATGTGTTATATTAAGATCCGGAATTTTATTAAGAATTTGTTCTACATCATAAGCACCGGTAATAAAACCCGTTTCTTCAGGTAAGTGGGCTCCCCAGCTGCTTATATTGACTACTTTTTTTACTCGCGATTTTTTGATAGCATCTGCATAAGCGTTTCCAATACTGTTATAGTAAGCTCTCGAATTAACAACCTGATAATTAGGAGGAACCATGGCGAATACAGTGTCCACATCACTAAAAGTTTTTAATAAGAATTCAGGATCATCCACGGATCCTATTGCCGGGATGGCCCCAATAGATTCGATTTCTAATGCCTTTTCCGGGTTACGAATGATACCGATTACTTCATGACCGCTTTTTACCAATTGCTGGGTTAAATTTTTACCGATATTTCCAAGAGAGCCTGTGACTGCAATTTTCATTTTTTCCAAATTTTATGAATTATTATGGAACAAAGGTCAGGCATTATCAAATTCCTTTTGTAGCCAAATCAATTTTTATTGTAGTCAAAAAAAGTCTGTCTCCTGATTTATGGGAAAGGTAATGGGAACTGATATTGTAGTTACTGGATCGTTATTCGTATCACGTTCTGTTCAGCTCATATGTTCTGAAATTCAGCATTCTTACCTTTCCGGAATCTAAAAGAAAAATAAGATTCTCCAGAATATTCTCCTTAGAATGGTAGCTCAGCTGTATCGAAAGTTCTTCTATAGTTGCCGGTTTTTTAGCTAATAAATTAACGATCTGCTGGGAAATGTTTTTCCCAAAGATGGATTGTTTATTCTTTTCGCACACAGAACATTGGCCACAGTTTTTTGAGTTTTTCTCCCCAAAATAAGCGAGAATAAGTTTCATTTTACAGTAATCATTATTTTCTGCGTAGAATTTCATTTCTTCCCATTTTTGGATTTTATTTCTCTGAATATGCTCAAATAATTTCCAGTATGTACTGTTCACCGCTCTTTCATCACGGGGTTTCAGGAATTTAATGCTGGCTAGCGCCCCATCAATATATTCAAGATAATTCTTTTGCTGCAGTTCTTTCAGACGTTCTTTAATTAAAGGGACACTGATATTGATTTTATTGCTTACCAGCTGTTCACTGAACATTACTTTGTGAGTTGTAATTCCGGAAACAGTACGGAAAAGGAGTTCTATAAAATGCGCATCTTTTTGTGGCAGCTGGTCTATCTCGTCAGCTTTGATAAAAAGCTCAAGAGAGGACAGGCTCTTGTTTTCGTTATAGTAAATAATTTCCTGATTATGCAGGAAATTAAGAATATTATTAATTTTTGCTTTCGACAGTTTGGTGAAGTTCTGTATACTAAGCGCATTCAACTGAAATGTTTTTTCTGGAAGTTCAAATTCTGCAACCTGAAAAATAGAGTAGAGGTAGCTGATGATTTTTAAAAACTCCGCTTTGCTGGGCGTTTGGTTTTTTAAAACCTGATCAAAATTGAGAAGTTCCTGTTTATTCCAAAGCATAAAAGCGAAACTGTCTTTCCCATCTCTTCCGGCTCTTCCTATTTCCTGATAATAGTTTTCGAGGGAAGCAGCAGGGGAATAGTGGATCACAAACCTTACATTGTCTTTGTCAATACCCATTCCAAAGGCATTGGTAGAGATAAGGACATGATTATCACTGGTATTCCAAAGGTTCTGCCGTGTATTTTTTTCTTTGGTGGTTAGGCCGGCATGGAAATAATCCACATTTTTCAGCTGATTTTTTTTCAGAAATTCAGCAAGCAGCTCAGCCTCTTTTCTTGTTCTTACATACACAATTCCTGAGTCGTTGCTGTATTTTAAAATATCAAAAACACGTTGAAATTTATCCGCAACTTCATCTGTAAATATCCTGATATTTTCTCTTTTAAAACTTTTTTGAAAAACAAAAGGTTTCTTGAGTTCCAGTTTGCTTTTAATTTCTTCCAAAACTTTCGGAGTTGCCGTTGCTGTAAGAGCAAGGCATGGAATCTCAGGATTATTACTTCTGAAGCCTTTAATATTCTGATAGCTTGGTCTGAAGTCCTGACCCCATTCTGAAATACAATGCGCCTCATCCACTGCAATAAATGACAGCTGAATTTCCTCCATATTCTGAATAAACTGACTATTGGTAAGTCTTTCAGGAGATACGTAGAGTAGTTTTGTAAGACCTTCTTTGCAACGGTCATATATGGTTTCTGCATCATACTCATCCAGTTCAGATGAAAGGTATTCTGCTTCTATACCACGGGATTTAAGCTGATTTACCTGGTCTTTCATCAGCGCCAATAAAGGAGAAACTACTAGGCATGTTCCTTCTTTGAGCAAAGCAGGCAGCTGATAGCATAAAGATTTTCCTGCTCCTGTAGGTAACAGAACCAGTGTGTCTTTTTCATTGATAACGGCATTAATGATCTCTTCCTGAGAATCTCTGAAATCGGTATAACCCCAGAAATACTTAAGAGTATCATATTTGAGCTTTTGAAAATCCTGCGGAGAAATCATGTTGTAAAAATAAGGAAAGAATGATGACAAAAAAAGCCACGCAAAGCGTGACTTTTATATAATATATCTATAAGTTTATTATTTAGCTTCGAAATATACTCTTCTGTTGGCTCTGTTTTTCCATTCAGGGCATTTTGTAGCTGGTTCACATTCCGGATATTTAAGGTCTTTTTCACCTTTTCCAACTGCCTGCAGCTTACCGGTTTGAACACCGTTTTTGATCAGATAGTTCTTGACGTTGTTCGCTCTTCTTTCAGATAGTTTTTGGTTGTAAGCGTCAGTACCTCTTGTATCAGTAGCTCCGATTACGTTGTAAGATCCGTTTGAAGAATTAATATAGTTTACAGCATTATTCAGGATAGGGGTATTTGATGGTAAAATTCTGTCAGAATTTAAGTCAAACTCTATTCCCTCCAATTTCGTTTCTGTTTCTACTACAGGTCCTGTAGTGGCTACCGGGCATCCGTTGTTTTCAACAGGTCCTGGCACTGTTACACACTTATCGTAAAGGTCAATTACTCCATCTAAGTCTGTATCAAGAGCAACTCCGGCACCATCCACTCTTGCTCCTGCAGGAGTATCAAGCTGTCTGTCCCAGTCGTCACATACTCCGTCGTTATCAGCATCTCCTTTTTTACATACTTCGATATCCTGGTTTTTGTTAGCCAATACATCAAGTTTGTAATAAATTTCCTGAAGCGGATCATGCCACATTACGTGAGATTCGTGCTTCCCAAGCTTTAAGGAAACCCCTAAAGTAGCGTTGAAGAAGTTGTCAGAAACCTGCTCAGAACGTCTGTTAATAGCGCTGTAAGCATCACCGCCACCGTCAAATTCTTCATCACCGGTTACTACATACATTAATCTACCTTCAATATCAATTCTTCTGTTTACTTTAAACTTCAGACCTGCACCAGCCTGCATAAACAATGAACCTAACTGGAAAGGTTTAATTTCAGTCATCAGTCTCTGTCCGTTGATGTCTTTCTGGTATGCTCTGTAAGCGATGGTACCGATACCTGCATATCCATGCAGAGCCCATCTGTAAGGGGAGTGGTTGTCAACCCTTCTTAGTAAATTAGAGAAGTTGATATCTCCTAAAATTGAGATTGCATCATACTGAGTTCTTGCTGCTACGGCATAAGCATCTGGTGCAGCATTTTTGGTATTGAACCATCCCTGTCTGGTTTCACCTCTGTCGTACTGTAAATTGATTCCGAAAGCATGGGTAATTGCTTTATCAATACTTACGTAAGCTGAATATCCGAAAAGGTTTTTACCATTACCGTTTTTAATGGAGGTTAAATCCGCAGATTGAAGAAGCGGAACTCCTACTCCGGCAGAAATAGCCCAGTCATTAAATCTCTTGGATTTGTTGGTGAATGGGGAAACATTAGCAGATCCTGAAGAAAATGTGTTAGGATACTCTCCTTTTGAAACTGCCGTTGAGTCTTGTGCATAAATGGCAGAAGGAATTGCCAAAGCAAATGCAACAATTGCTAAACTTAATTTCATAGTGTTATTTTTTTAAGTTAAGTTATTTTAAATGATTTTTTACGTTAAAAAGCGATTTTGTGTTGATTTTTTTCAAAACAAACTTGCTGATTTTTAATATGTTTCAAGTAAGCTGTATGAAAATAATGATAAAGGTATGTAAAATAATTCGTAGTAGAAAAAAAATAAACCGAAAAGAGCAATTCTTTCCGGTTGAGTATATGGTAAGAATTATTTTTTCTTCTTCTTAGCAACACCTTTTTTCACAGTCTTTTTTACTGGAGCATCTTCATAGTCTTTCTTTTTGATAGAATCCCAATCTGAAGCTTCTATAAATCTTACTGTAACTTTTCTGTCTGCCATTCTTTCAGCATCTGAAGCTGAGGCAGGTACAGTTGCTTCTGCAGAACCTACACCTCTTGATTTCAGCACATTTTCATTGATTCCTCTACTTTCTAAAGCACCTACTACTGCAGCTGCTCTTTCTTTAGACAGTCTTAGGTTGTAAGCAGCACTTCCTTTGATATCGGTATGTCCTGTTAAAAGGTAATTACCACCGTTTTCTTTGATGATAGAAGCTGCTAAATCTAATTTTGGATTAGACTCAGGTCTGATCGTTGCTTTATTAAAATTGAAATAAATATCTTTTAGAGATCTTTCTACTTCTTTAGCTGTTTCGTTGTTGTCTTTCTTAGCTACCGGGCATCCGTTGTTTTCAACAGGTCCTGGCACTGTTACGCACTTATCGTAAAGGTCAATTACTCCATCTAAGTCTGTATCAAGAGCAACTCCGGCACCATCCACTCTTGCTCCTGCAGGAGTATCAAGCTGTCTGTCCCAGTCGTCACATACTCCGTCGTTATCAGCATCTCCTTTTTTACATACTTCAATATCCTGGTTTTTGTTAGCCAGTACATCAAGTTTGTAATAAATTTCCTGAAGCGGATCATGCCACATTACGTGAGATTCGTGTTTTCCTAATTTGAATGAAAGACCTAAAGTAGCGTTGAAGAAGTTGTCAGAAATTTGCTCAGAACGTCTGTTAATAGCGCTGTAAGCATCACCACCGCCGTCAAATTCTTCATCACCGGTTACTACATACATTAATCTACCTTCAATATCAATTCTTCTGTTTACTTTAAACTTCAGACCTGCACCAGCCTGCATAAACATTGAGCCTAACTGGAAAGGTTTAATTTCAGTCATCAGTCTCTGTCCGTTGATGTCTTTCTGGTATGCTCTGTAAGCGATGGTTCCGATACCTGCATATCCATGCAGAGCCCATCTGTAAGGGGAGTGGTTGTCAACCCTTCTTAGTAAATTAGAGAAGTTGATATCTCCTAAAATTGAGATTGCATCATACTGAGTTCTTGCTGCTACGGCATAAGCATCTGGTGCAGCATTTTTGGTATTGAACCATCCTTGTCTGGTCTCACCTCTGTCGTATTGTAAATTGATTCCGAAAGCATGGGTAATTGCTTTATCAACACTTACGTAAGCTGAATACCCGAACAGGTTTTTACCATTACCGTTTTTAATGGAGGTTAAGTCCGCTGATTGAAGAAGCGGAACTCCTGCTCCTACTGAAATAGACCAGTCATTGAATCTCTTGGATTTGTTGGTAAATGGCGAAACATTAGCAGATCCTGAAGAAAATGTATTGGGATACTCTCCTTTCGAAACTGCCGTTGAGTCTTGTGCATAAATGGCAGAAGGAATTGCCATAGCAAATGCAACAATTGCTAAACTTAATTTCATCGTGTATATTATTTGTATTCTTTTTTTTAAAGAGAAATTTAATTTTTTAATTATTTTACCGGACATCCGTTGTTTTCAACAGGTCCCGGTACAGTTACACATTTGTCATAAAGGTCAATAACTCCATCAAGATCCATATCCAAAGCTACTCCGGCACCGTCTACTCTTGCACCTGCAGGAGTATCAAGCTGTCTGTCCCAGTCGTCGCATACTCCATCATTATCAGCATCTCCTTTTTCGCACACCACAAGATCTGTAGAAGCATTTTCTAAAACGCTTGTTCTGTAATATGCTTCCTGAAGAGGATCATGCCATGCAAGGTGAGAGTCATGTTTACCTAGTTTGAAGCTTGCTCCTAAAGTTACAGCCCATGAATTATCAGATTTTCTAGGATTAATCAAATTGTAGTTGCTGTAAGCATAACCACCTCCATCAAATTCATCATCACCACTAATAAAATACATGGTTCTTGCTTCAAGATCAATAAGTTTTGAAACATTATATTTGAGCCCTAAACCTCCCTGATAGTAAACAGAACTGATTCCCAGCGGAACATCGATAAATGTAGGATATGTTTTATTACCCCACTTGTTTACATCATTGTCATGCAATGAAGTTCTGTATCCCTGAAGACCAATTCCCATATATCCATGGAAAGCCCATCTGTAAGGAGAATGATTATCAACTCTTCTTAATAGATTGGAGAAGTTAATATCACCTAATAAAGCGAGCTGATCAAATTGGGTTGTTGCTGTAGCGATTCCGGCTGCCTGTCCTGCAGCTCCTGCAAGTTGCCCTGTCTGTTTTGTTTCTCCTCTGGTGTAGATAATACTTAAACCGAAAGTATGTGAAATTTGCTTGTCAATACTTACATAAGCATTATATCCCCATTTAATATTATCCTTGCGGATAGATTTTAAATCTGAGTGAACCATAAATGCAGGACCCCCTCCAACAGAAATAGACCAGTCTCTGAAGCGTCTGGCTTTGTTGTCGAAAGGCTGTACATTAGCGGAACCTGAAGAGAATGTATTAGGGTACTCTGTGGAAGAGTTTACCGTTGTACTGCTGTTCTGAGCGAAAGCAGCAATTGGCAAGGTTGTAGCCAATAATAATAAACCTAATTTCATACAATTTGTTTTATGTTTTAAATAAATTTTTCTAATAACACCCTTGAAAAATCCCTTTCAAAAAGATGTTTTTTATGAGGGATTACTAGTCTTTCTGATGTAAAGTTTAATTCATTATACTTAATGATATCAATATCAATTATCCTGTCAGTATAACCTCCGGATACTTTTGAATCATTAATTCTTCCCATCTCAACTTCTATATTCTTAATACAATCAAGCAGTTGAATTGGTGAAAGATGTGTGAATATTATTGCTGCAATATTACAAAAAATATTGGAACTGACAAACTCTACAGGTTCAGACATTAAATATTCGCTGATTTGTGAAATGTTATTTCCTGCCTCTTTTATCTTCTCAAGAGCAAGCTCTATATTTTTTTTTTGCTCTCCTAAGTTACTTCCTAGTAACAAAACGACCTTATGTTGCGACATATTGGAAAATTGATTGATTTATGAGAAGTTTCTTTAAAAATGTTTTGGCAAATATAGTAGCAATTGTCATACTTTGCGCTTTATTTTTCATCTTTTTCATTGTGATGCTTGTGTTCAGTTCTATGGGAAGTGATAAGTCTGTAGCGGTGAAAAAGAACTCGGTTCTTACGATTAATTTAAAGACAAATATAATAGACAGTCCTACGGAAGAGCAGATGGGGTTGTTCGGTTTAGGTGCCCAGAATAAAAGCGTTCTTCTGTATGATGCAGTGGAAGCCATTAATAAAGCCAAGACTGATGATAATATAAAAGGGATCAGCATTGAAGCAGATGATCTGTATGCAGGGCTTACGCAGATTGATGATATCAGAAATGCTATCGAAGATTTTAAGAAAAGCGGAAAATTTGTTTATGCTTACGGTAACGGAGTTTCACAGTCTGCTTATTATTTAGGATCTGTAGCGGATAAATATTATCTGCATCCTGCGGGAGGCATTGAATTGAAAGGTTTATCCACTGAAGTAACCTTCTTTAAGGATTTTGCAGACAAATATGGTATCGGGATTGAAGTGATCCGTCATGGGAAATTTAAATCTGCCGTAGAACCTTTTCTAAGAAATGATATTTCTCCGGAAAATAAAGAACAGCTAAGCACTCTTCTCAATGATCTATGGAAAAATACATCCCATAAAATGGCAGCTTCAAGAAAAATTGATACGGCTCAGTTCAGAACAATTACAGACAGTCTGTACGGAATGATCCCTGAACAGAGTTTAAAATATAAGTTGGCAGATAAGCTTATCCAGAAATCAGAATATGAAGATATTCTTAAAACAAAGCTGAATGTAAAGGATAAAGAAAAGCTGAACAAAATTTCTTTGGCAAGCTATATCAGTTCATATGCGGATGAAGATAAGTCCGGTGAAAAGATAGCGGTATTGTATGCGTCAGGATCTATTAATAACGGAGATGAGTACAATGATATTCATTCTGAAAAATATGTAAAGTATATCAAAAAACTTCAGGAGGATGATAAAGTGAAAGCCGTAGTTTTCAGAATCAATTCGCCAGGGGGAAGTGCTAACGCTTCTGATGAAATCTTGTTTGAATTACAGCAGTTGAAAAAGAAAAAGCCACTGGTGGTTTCTTTCGGAGACTATGCTGCTTCCGGCGGGTATTATGTAGCAATGGCCGCAGATAAGATTTATTCAGAACCCAATACGCTTACCGGTTCTATCGGAGTATTTGGAGTAATGCCTTATTATAAAGATATAGCCGGCAAAAACGGAATCCGTGCAGATATTGTGGCTACCAATGCCAACTCTATGTATTATTCCGGATTAAATGGAGTTACCCCTTATGGTGTCAATATGATGACAAGAAGTGTAGAGGGTACTTACAAGAGATTTGTATACTTTGTGACTCAAAACAGAAAGAAAACTTTTGAACAGATAGATAATGTAGGTGGAGGTAGAGTATGGAGCGGTGTGCGAGCCAAAGAGATTGGCCTTGTAGATGAGCTTGGAACTTTGAATGATGCTGTAAAGTTTGCCGCACAGAAAGCAGGATTAAAAACGTATCAGATCGATGCATTTCCCAAGAGAATGTCTCCGTTCGAACAGATTTTCAAAGATTTGAATGAAGAGGACGTTTCAGCAAGAATTATCAAGAATAAAATCGGTAAATCGAACTATGAAATTCTGCAGCAGATTACAGACAAAAAATTACAGTCTGAGGTGAAAATGGAAATGCCTTATCAGATTAGAATTAACAACTAACTAAATTTTATATTGTATACAAAAATCCCGGATCTGAATTTCAGATCCGGGATTTTATTTTTTATAAGCGTTCGTATCAGCTTTTTCTGGTGGCCATTCCGTAAATCCAGAGGATGATTAAAGCTCCTCCAATAGATAGAATCCAGCTTCTCGGATTCCAGAAAGACGTTACATCTCCCCAATGTAGAACGTAAACCCCAATAGCTCCTCCTACAAATGCTCCCAGAATTCCAAGGATAATAGTGATTAGCCATCCTCCTCCCTGAGTTCCGGGCATGATCATTTTAGCGATTGCACCTGCAATAAGACCGAATAAGATCCATGTTATAATTCCCATAGTTGCAAATTTTTTTATGTTAGTATTTAAATGAATTGTTTGCTAGTATAAGGGAAAACATGATATAAATCATCTTTTCTTGAAGAATGAGTCTACAAATTCCGTACCATTAAAAAGCTGCAAATCCTGCATTTTTTCACCTACTCCAATATATTTCACCGGAATCTGGAACTGATCGGAGATTCCGATTACCACTCCGCCTTTTGCGGTTCCGTCTAATTTGGTAACGGCTAAAGCGTTTACTTCGGTAGCTGCGGTGAACTGTTTGGCCTGTTCGAATGCATTCTGTCCCGTAGAACCATCAAGAACCAAAAGAATCTCATGTGGGGCATCAGGAATAACCTTCTGCATTACTCTTTTGATTTTGGAAAGCTCATTCATCAGGTTTATTTTATTATGAAGCCTTCCTGCAGTATCTATAATGACAACATCGGCATTCTGTGCAACGGCACTTTGTACGGTATCAAATGCAACGGAGGCAGGATCTGATCCCATTTCCTGTTTTACAATGGGAACACCCACTCTTTCGCTCCAGATGACCAGCTGGTCTACGGCAGCTGCCCGGAAGGTATCTGCAGCCCCAAGAACTACTTTTTTACCTTCTGATTTGAACTGATGAGCCAGTTTTCCTATCGTTGTGGTTTTTCCCACTCCGTTTACTCCCACCACCATAATGACGTAGGGCTTTTTGGTAGTGTCAATATTTCCTGTACCGGCATGAGGATTTTCAAGCAGTAGTCCGGAAATCTCATCGCGAAGAATTTGATCAAGTTCATTGACGCCTACATATTTGTCTCTGGCAACACGTTCTTCAATTCTTTCGATGATTTTAATAGTAGTGGAAGCGCCTACGTCAGAAGCGATCAGTACTTCCTCAAGATCATCCAGTACCTCATCATCTACTTTGCTTTTGCCGACTACGGCTTTCGTCATTTTTTCAAAGAATCCCTGGCTGGATTTTTCCAATCCTTTGTCTAGGGTTTCTTTTTCTTCCTTTTTGAAAATATTTTTAAACCAACTCATAGTTTTAGTTTATTCTTATTTATTTTTTATCACTGCTGTGGCTTCTACTTCTGTAAGCACGTCATCTCTGAACAGCCTGTTTACTTCCACAAGGGTGCTTACAGGAGAATTCTGAAGGCTTACCTACAAATCCCTTACTTTTCTGAATTCAGGTGTTTTTTTGATGTCTGTGGTAAAGATTCCCAGTTTGATTATATCTTTACCTGTTCCTGCATATTCTTTCAGGATACCTTCTGTATTTTTGAAAACCTGCTGTGTCTGCTCTTCTATTGTTTTCCCACGAGATTTCCTTCCGTGTCCATTGGTACCTGTCCGGATCATAAAATCATTCTGGAACTTCCGCAGTCAATGCTTACTGATTGGGAAGGCCCTTTTAAGCTGAAAACTTTTGGCGAACTTTTATATTCTACGGGCGTCATTGTTTTCTGACTGAATGAAAATAGAAAAGCTGCTGTACAGGCCAGAACAAGTATCTTTTTCATACTTTACTGATTAATAATCTGGTGCACAAAGATAACAAAAAAACTACCCAAAATATGAGTAGTTTTTTATATTGTAAATAAAGTACTGATTATTTTTTTAAATAACCATCTACTTCATCAGCATTCATTACTTTTTCTTCGAAAACGTAAGCTCCTGATTTAGAAGACTTAACCATTTTCACCACTTTAGTCATTTTTTTAGACCCAGTTTGTAGGGTTGCTACTACTTTCTTTGCCATGGTAAGTTATTATTTATAAATTACTTAATTTCTTTGTGAATGGTAGATCTCTTAAGAACAGGATTGTATTTTTTCAATTCCAATCTTTCTGTAGTGTTCTTTTTATTTTTTGT
The DNA here is from genome assembly GCF_900108365.1 of Chryseobacterium culicis. Classification (GTDB taxonomy): domain Bacteria; phylum Bacteroidota; class Bacteroidia; order Flavobacteriales; family Weeksellaceae; genus Chryseobacterium; species Chryseobacterium culicis. Next base: position 492,753 of record NZ_FNWQ01000001.1, read on the forward strand.
AGAAATGTATCTAGACATTCCTGGCATACCACTTTCTTTGTGCTCTGTGCATTCAAGGATTACTTGAACTCTATTTCCTTTTTTTGCCATGATTTATTAATTCTTTTTAATCAATCCGTTTCTAGTAGCTCTTTCAATAGCTTCCTCGATTCCAATCTTGTTAATCACTCTCAATCCATGAGCTGATACTTTCAGTGTAACGTGCTTATCTTGCTCCGGAAGGTAAAACTTCTTCTCTAATAAGTTAATTTCAAAACGACGCTTCGTTTTGTTATTAGCGTGAGAAACGTTGTTACCAACCATTGCACGCTTTCCTGTTATTTGGCAAATTCTTGACATATCTCGATGTTCTTATTTGTATAATATTTGAGAGTGCAAAATAACGAAGAATTTTTTAGATAGACAAATCTTTTGGAAAATATTTATAAATAAGTGGCTGATTAATAATATTGATTTTTTAAAATAGCAGAATCCTTGGGATACAGCAGATAAAGGGTCCTGATATATTTCATACAGGCTTTTTTTTATGCTCAGAATTTAATAATCTATCTTTGTTTTTAATTAATCTAAATAAAAATAAAAGTGAAGAGAATTTATATTTTATGGTCTATGTTACCTGTCAGCGTCATGGCTCAGAACTTTACAGAGATCCAGACCGGCATGAATAACTTTTATTATTCGGCAGCTGATATTGCAGATATGGACAACAACGGAACCATGGATCTCGTCCTAAACGGCGCTATTGATTCTGATGGTGACGGAAATGTAGACCGTACTTACAATGAAGTCTATCAGAATAACGGAACAACATTACTGCCTTATGCAGGACTGGGAGCGGATGTAACGCATCTTGGCGATATCAGATTCATTGATTATAATAATGACGGGCTGATGGATATTGTATCTACCGGACTCAGTTATTTGGATGTTGTTAATTACAGGCATTACCGGTTCAGAAATACCGGAGCGGGTTTTGTGAAAGATGCCGAGCTTCCGGGGAAAATTTACGGATCTATAGAGATTTTTGACTTTAATCATGATGGCAGACCTGACTATGCCATCAACGGAACACAGTATGCTCATGGAGGTGGTTTCAGAAATACATTGGATTATTATAAAAACACAGGTGCTGGATTTGATATGACGGAAAACTGGGTAGATGGTACCCAAAGTGGAAGTTTTAAAGTCGTAGATCTGAATAATGACCATCTTCTGGATCTCATAATTATAGGCTCAGACATCAATGGTACTCCGGTGTCTAAAGTATATATGAATCAGGCCGGAGTTTTGACTCCTACACAGGATCTCTTTCCGGTAGGGGTGGGAAAAATAGATTTCGCCGATTTTAATGCGGATGGATTTCAGGATGTTGTCGTGATTGGGAGGGATGGAAATGATGATGGGTATTTTGCTGTTCTGATGAATGACGGAACAGGTCATTTAACACCCCAAACGATTACCGGAACTGATATTTCTGACGTTTCACTAAGTATTGGTGATCTTAACAATGACGGTTATTATGATTTTATTGTTTCAGGGAACGAAAATTATAATGCGGTTGTCAAAACATATATCTATGATGTTTCCAATAACAAGTTTAATGAAGGAAGTATAACAGGAATTACTGACTTGGGAGGTCCCGGAGTGGTACATCTTTTTGATTTTAATAACGATCATCATCTGGATGTGTTATTGGGAGGATTTGACTGGGCGGCTTCCGACTTACCTTCACTTACGAAAGTATTTAAAAATAATTCCACAGCTGTAAATGCTAAACCTACTGCACCTACTCAGCTGAACGTGACAAAAAACGGAAACAGATTCAATTTTACATGGAGTGGTGCTTCAGATGATAAAACTCCGGTGAATGCACTACGTTACGAAATCACAGTAGGATCTACGCAGGGAGCAAATGATATTGCCAAATATGTAGTGACAACGCCATCATGGTTTCTTGAACTTGATCCGGTTATTCAGAATGTGTACTGGAGTGTGAAATCTATTGATGCTTCAAAAGTATACTCTGATGCTTCCACACAAGGCACATTAGGAACAGCAGACATTACATATGATCAACAGCTTGTCATCTATCCGAATCCGGTATCCGATAAAGTGTACATCAGAGGAGAAAAAGTTTCAGAAGCGGAAATGTATGCGATGGATGGAAGAAAAATCAATATCAGTGTAAATGGAGATCAGTCTATTGATGTTTCTCATGTACCGAAAGGAGTCTATATTTTAAAACTGAAGATAAAAAACGAAATAACCACCAGGAAACTTACGATTAAGTAATTGAATTACAATTCTATCTTCTATTAATGAGAAAAGCCAGACGTCCAGCTGGCTTTTCTCTTTTTATGGATGAATCTGAATACGCTGCAGTTTTTTTGAGCGTTAATTCTTATGGTAGTCGTTGTGTTTAAAATTATGCTTTCTTCGTTTTCCTTTTAAACCATTCAATCAGAAAATAAAACAATAAAAACCCTAAGGCAAAAATGGAAAACCTTGAAAGAAGGTCTCCGGCCCTTGTATAAAATGTCATTGTATCATAGAGATTTACTTTTGCAAATAGAGCTGTTTTATCTCCATAAAAAGTATCAGCAGTCACTTCTCCTTTTGCATTGATATGTGCTGAAATTCCACTGTTGGCTGCACGGGCAATTTCTCTTCTGGTTTCAATCGCTCTTAGTTTAGCATAGGATAAAAGCTGTTTATGTCCTTCCGTAACGCCCCACCAGGAATCATTGGTCATAATTCCTAAGAAATTAGCTCCCTTTTTCACATAATCTGTTACAAACTCACCATAAATGCTTTCATAGCAGATAATAGGGGCCAGTTTTCCTTTATTATAAGGATTTGAAAAAGCTACTCTTTCTTTATCTGTTCCCAAAGAGGCTACGGTGCCCCCCAGATTCAGCATAGCATCTCCTAAAAGTGGCTTCAGAACATTCATATAAGGAAAGATTTCCACCCCTGGCACTAATTTCCCTTTGTGGTACACCTGAACTTTTTGGTCAGGAACCAACTGAATGGCTGTATTATAACTGCTTACCCAAACACCGCTGTTGATCTGATAAGCTTCTTTAGGCAGGTCGGCAGGATTGTAAAAGAGACGGTGTGAAGAAATTCCTGTTGCAAAAACAGATCCCGGGTGACTTGATAAAAATCCTTTGATATTATTTAAAAGCAGGCTTTTTTCAAATGCTGTTTCAGAGATAGATCCTCTTCCAGGAAGTGCAGTTTCCGGAGCCATATAATAATCAATCTTTCCCGTAGAATTCTTTTCGGCAAGCGCTAACAAATCCTGCTCTATGGCGAGGCTGTCTTTGGAATACTTTTCAGCATAAGGATCAAGGTCCGGCTGCAGCATCAGAACGCCTACCTGTCCGATGGGTTTTTCATCAAAATTATTGTATTTGATCACCGAAATAATCATGGGAAGAACAATTAAAGCCCCAACGATTGCCGAATTTTTAATGAGATCTTTTCTTTTTCGTCCGGCTTCCCACGTTCTTACAGTGTAGAAAATTAAAACATTAATTAAAAGAATCCAGAAACTCCCTCCGGTTGCCCCCAACGTGTCATACCATTGGATCAGTTTGGGATACTCTGAAAATACATTCCCCAGGTTCAGCCAGGGCCATGTTAATTCCCATCCTAAATGAAATTTTTCAAAACTCATCCAGATGGCAATCAGAAATCCTAATCCCCAATAGGTTCCCTGTGCATTTTTATACCAGTGATAACATTGGAAAACCAGAGAATATAGAAAAGAATTGACCAGAACGGGAAATACAACCGCCATCATAGAGTGGCTTCCGTCCGGATTTTTTGAGCCGTACAGCCATCCTGTAGTGACGATATTCCAGATCACAAAGCATAAGTAGGATAATCCGAAAACGACCCAGCTTTTTCTTTTATACTCTGAAAATTTTGAAACTCCATGTTCCATCATCAGAAGGGGAACAAGGGCGAAAAATATAAAAAACGGTACCCCGTAAGTTGGCCATGAAACCGACAGCAGCATTGCTGAAATAAGGGTAAGTAAAACGTATTTCATTGGGATAAGATATAATGCAAAAATAAGACTTGTAAAAAGAAACGCCAAGCCAAAAGAAATTATTAAAAAATTAATTTTTTAAGGCCATATCTTTTATTCCCCAGTCCTGAATTGTCATCAGGATGGGCATAAAGGTTTTTCCGTATTCGGTGAGCTTATATTCTACTCTGGGTGGGATTTCTGCATAAATTATCCTTTCGATGATCTGATCCTCTTCCATTTCTCTGAGCTGGTTCACAAGCATTTGCTTACTGATCATAGGAATTGCCTTCTGCAGCATGCTGAAGCGGTTTACATTCATGCTGATACCATACATGATCACGGTTTTCCATTTGCCTCCTACTTTATTATAAAAATGAGTGACCGGACAGTTATTGGGATTGAAATCTTTATTTTTTCTTTTGTTTTCCATTGGTCTAAAAAATTGTACTATATATAATTATAATGACTAGACTCATTAATATGACAAAGGTAGTAACTTTGCAGGTATAAAAATCACAAATAAGGCTTCTGATAATTCAGCCTGAGGGAATTCAATATTTCCTGTATAATTAGGTTCACAATAAAAAACAATATGATGGAACACGTAAGAAAAAGTGCATTAGGAAAGTGGGAGAGTATTTCAACAGAAATTCGTCCAAGTACGTTAAAAAATGAAGACGGAAGTCTGAAACCCTTTTATTTAAAAAGATCATTTGCATTGCTGCCGGAAGATCATTTTGAGCTTGAGATTATTAATTATGCAGATGCTTACGGACAAATTCCTCTGGCTAAACTTACTCTGAAAGGGCATATAGAATGGAAAGGTGGCCATCCCGTTGCAGAAGGTGCCCAAAAGGTTGATTTTATCGCTGATGAGACTTATGATGTAGCCCCTTTAATTCAAAATTTTACAGATGTTTTAAATAATGTGGCCAGGGAGAATTTTGAAACCTGGGAAACCGGGAAATCTCAAAGTATACTGAGAAAAAAATTTCTTCCGTTTGGCTTGAGTGAAGGACAGGTTTTTAAAGAGTACGATCTGATGTATGTCTTTAATGATATGATGTTCTGGGGTGCAAGAAATATTGACGGCAGAGGTTTTGATACAGAAGAAAACCGTCCTGCCAATCTGCAGATTCCAATGAAAAGAAAATATTGATACCGTTTATCATTTGAAAAATCTGTTTTGAAGGATGTTGATTATTTTTTTTGAAATGAATATCTTAGCGGTACAATGCTGAAAAAAATATATCAACTCCTTATTGTTCCGTATACGCTGTTTCTGCTCTATCTGATGTTTTTAGGGATGGGCAGGTTTCAGTATGAAGATAACCTGATAACGGTAGAGCCTATACTTTCTACCATTAAATATATCCAGGGAGTGCGGTATTGGAGAGAAACAGTAACTGTTGTTCTCGGCAACATAGTGATGTTTATTCCGTTCGGCTTTCTGGGATGGGTTTTTCCGAAACTTAAAGATTTAAAACCGCTATTCATTCATTTTGTTGCTGCAATTACCATTGTGGAAGCGCTTCAGTATTTTACAAGACTTGGAATATTTGAGGTAGACGATATCATCCTGAATACTTTCGGAGTGTATCTGGGATGGCTGCTCCGCAGATTGATGGAAAAGAAGTTTAGCGATTCAGTTCTTTAGCGCGTTTTTCCGCATTTAAGATTCCCTTTTTCAGAATGTCTTTAAAACTGTTTTCTTCAAATGTTTTCAAAGCTGCTTCGGTAGTTCCGCCTTTGGATGCAACATCTTTAATCAATTCTTCCAGGTTTTTTTCTGAATTATTGATCAGATGATAAGCTCCGAGCATCGTTTGTTTTACAAAAAGCTTGGAAAGATTTTCTTCAATTCCCATCTCAATTCCTGCTTTAATCATTGCATCAATGATGTAATAAAAATAGGCAGGACCACTTCCCGAAAGCGCTGTAACCCCGTCTAAAAGATCCTCTTCTTCCAGATAGACTGATCTTCCGGTACTGTTCAGCAATCTTTCAATATTGATTAGCTGGCTGAAAGAAATTCCGTCTGCAGCAGTATATCCCGTAATTCCCATTCCCAAAAGAGTAGGAGCGTTCGGCATGGCTCTTACAACTAATGAATGATTCAGTGATTTTTGAATTTTCTCAATATTAATCCCCGCCATGATGGAGAGGATCATCTGGTTTTCTCTTAAAGTAAACTGAATATTTTGGGCGACCGTATGAAAATCCTGAGGCTTTACGGCAATGATGATCAGATCGGCATCAAGTTCTTTCACTTCTTCAAAGGTAGAAATTTGAGACTTGGGAAATTCTTCGGCTATTTTGGAGATTTTTTCCTGATTTCTGATGATAAGATGCAGGTGTTCAGCTTTGATTAATTCGTATTTCAAAAAAGATTTTGAGAAAGAAAGCCCCATATTTCCGGCTCCAAGAATAGCTATTTTCATCTCGAACTGTAATTTTTAGCTAAAATAATGATTTTCCTGAGACTTAAAAATATTCGACACTTAGAGATAATCAGAAAATTAAAAAGACTGAATCATATGAATCAGCCTTTGTCTATTTTTATATTAAATAATATTCACTTCCCGTTCAAGTTCTATCCCGAATTTTTCTTTTACAGAATTAATGATCCCGGTAGAAAAATCGAAAATTTCCTTTCCGGTAGCCTTTCCTGTTGCATTAATGATCACCAGTGACTGTAATGCATGGGATGCTGCATTTCCAATCTGCTTTCCTTTCCATCCGCATTGCTCAATCAGCCATCCTGCTGGAACTTTTACCATATCTCCGCTGGGATACCCCTGAATATTTTCAAATTTTTGTTTCAACACTTCAAACTGCGCGAGAGGGATCGTCGGATTCTTGAAAAAACTTCCCGCATTTCCAATTTCTTTAGGATCCGGCAGTTTGCTTTGGCGGATATTGATCACCGCTTTGGAAACATCCTGAATCGTTGGGTTTTCGATTCCCAGGTTTTCCAGTTCAGATTTGATTGCTCCGTACTCGGTTTTGATAACGTGATTCTTTTGGGTAAGTTTAAAAGTAACTTCCAGAATCACATATTTTCCTTTCCCTTCCTGCTTAAAAATAGAATCTCTGTATCCAAATCTGCATTTTTCCAGATCAAAATCTTCAATTTCAAGGGTTTCCAGATTGAAAACTTTGCAGCTGACAAAAACATCTTTAATTTCTGTTCCGTAAGCCCCGATATTCTGCATAGGAGATGTTCCAACGTTTCCGGGAATTAGCGAAAGGTTTTCCAGTCCGCCGAAATTTTTCCGAAGGCAGTACATTACCAATTCATGCCAGTTTTCCCCTGCTTTTGCAGTTACCAATACTTCATTTTCATTGATGTACTCTTCAGAAATACCTTTTAAATTCAGTTTGATGGCAATACCGTCAAAATCTTTGATTAAAAGAATATTGCTTCCTCCTCCTAAAAACAAAAGCTGAAGCGAACTGGTCTTCGAAAAAATGAGCGCCTCTTTTAATTCATCTATAGTATTAACTTCTGTAAAGTATCGCGCTTTGGCTTCAACACCAAATGTATTATAAGGTTTTAATGAAAAATTTTCTTGCATGTTTTATTTGTATTCTTTAGGAAGAATTTTGTCTAGTTGTTCTTTAACTTGCTGGAGCTGCTTGTAATGTAATGTGTCTACAAAAGAATTTACATAGATATGCGACTTTTTGGGAGTCCGGATCTGGAATGTTTCATCCATACCATCTACAGATTGCCGGCTGGGAGAGCTTTTGATATGGTCAAGATCTGCAATTTTAACGGATGAGATGAGGCTTTTCCAGGTATCGGAAGAGAGAGCAGATGCCCATTCTTTATGAGTTTGGTTGGCTGTCATTCCTTTTTCTGCAAAAACCGAATCTTTTGTAGCTTTAATGATTCTGTAGCTGCCCATTGTTCCGCCAACATCGGATACGCTGATAAAGGTGATTTCATTTGGATTTTTAAAATGGACTGTCGGTTCCGTTTTCTTTGAATCACAGGAAAAAAATGCCGACAGCAAAAAGATCGAAAAAAGGTTTTTCAGATATATAATTTTTGTTGTCGGCATAATATAGTTTTTACAGGCTGAATTCTTCTCTGTATTTTTTTAGAGCTTCCTTAAGGATTTCAGCGCTTCTTTTTAAATCTTCTTCTTTCAGAACATAAGCAATTCTTACCTGTTTTTTACCTAATTCAGGATTGCTGTAGAATCCGCCAGCCGGAGCTACCATGATGGTTTCATTATTAAGAGAATATTTCTCCAACAGCCATTGTGCGAATTTTTCAGTATCATCTACAGGCAGTTCAGCTACACAGTAGAATGCACCTCTTGGTTTAGGACAAATAACACCGGGAATAGCATTTAAAAGATCTACCAGTACATTTCTTCTGTGGGTATATTCTTCTCTTACGGCTCTGATATAAGGGCCGTCATTCTGGTGTGCTGCTGTGGCTGCAATTTGTCCCAAAAGAACCGGGCTTAATCTTGCCTGTGCAAAAAGCATGGCAGCATTACGTATTTTGTTGGAACGGGTAACCATACATCCAATTCTTACTCCGCACATAGAATAACGCTTGGATTCAGAATCTATGATGATACAGTTTTCTGCCAGTTCAGGGAAATCAAGCATTGAAATCTGCTGTTTTCCATCATATACATATTCTCTGTATACTTCATCTGAAATGATAACGATGTCATATTTTAAAGCAATTTCTGCAAGCTTCTGAAGCTCTTCACGGGTATACAGATATCCGGTAGGGTTTCCCGGGTTGCAGATGATGATTGCTCTTGTTTTTTCTGTGATTTTTTTCTCAAATTCTTCTACAGGAGGCAGTGCAAAACCTGTATCTATGGTAGAAGGTACAGCTACTACATTCACATCAAAAGTGCTGGTGAAACCATTGTAGTTGGCATAATAGGGCTCAGGAATAATCACTTCATCGCCTTCATCACATAAAGTAGAGATGGCAAAATTAAGGGCTTCAGAACCTCCGTTGGTCACAATGAAGTTATCAGGAGTAAGATCAGAAAAACCTAAAGAATGATAGTATTCCGTAAGGGCTTTTCTGTATTCTATATTCCCTTCAGAAAGTGCATATTCCAATACTTTTAAATCTATATTTTTTAAAGCATTTAAAGCTGTTTCCGGAGTTTCAATATCAGGTTGCCCGATATTAAGATGGTATACTTTTATTCCTTTTTGTTTTGCTTGTAACGCAAAGGGAACCAGTTTTCTTACCGGCGATGGCGGCATATGCAGCGCTCTGTTTGAAATATTCGGCATTGTTCAAAAAATTTGTATGACAAAAATAGGATTTAATTTCTCAATAATAAAATTAAGAATCAATAAGAAATTGGATCAGGATTCTTTAATCTTTTTTTAAGCTTTCATAATTTTCACGGGTTATAAATGATAATTTTTGGCTTTGATTAAAATTATATTGCTTTTTATGTAAAAAAAACTTTTTTGTATTGTTATTTTTACTAAATTTCGCCACAAATGTGATTAAAATGACAATAAATTTATTTTCTCGAGTGGTGCCTGCCATCGCTCTCTTTTCGGCCGGAATAATGCTGGCTCAAAATTATCAGACTATGCCTGTTTCGTCAGGTTTTACAGCGGATGTCATTGCCAATGGAATAGGCTCTTCAAACGTTTCAACCAATAATGACGTAGACGGAGTTTCCTACGCGTTTGTAGCTAAAGATTTTCAGCTGACCTCTACAAGTGCAGCTATTACGTATGGAATCCCTGTAGATGGAGTCATTAATTCTGTGGTTGCCGGAACACCGGGATTAAGCTATATCTTGGGAAATTTAAGTGGAAATAACTCACTAAGGTTAGTCGCTGCAAATGATAGCGGAACACTTACTTTTACGACTCCTAAACCTGCTTTTACCCTGTATATGCTTTCTACGAGCGGTAGTGGTACATCTGTAGTGAATGTAAATGTAAATTTTTCTGATGGCAGCAGTCAGGTCTTTTCCAATATAAGTATTTCTGACTGGTATGGAGGAGCCAATTTTGCCATACAGGGAATAGGAAGGATTAAAAGAAGTTCAGATGCTCTGGAGTCCAGCAGTTCAGATCCGAGACTTTACCAGACTCCATTAGCAATAGATGCCGCAAACCAGGCGAAGCCCATACAGAGTGTAGTAGTAACCAAAGTAAGCGGAGCAGGGTATCCTAATATTTTTGCTTTTTCAGCAGACGTATACTCAGATTGTGTGCCTCCGGTACTGCAGGCGGTTTCCGGAATAACAGCTAATTCTGCTTTAGTGTCATGGACAGGTAATGCTGCCAGCTATGATGTATATCACAGCACTTCAAACACAACACCAGCAAGTTCGGTTACTCCGACTTATCCGGGTGTTACAGGGACAAGTACAACCATAGGAAGTCTTAATTCAAATACAACGTATTATTATTGGGTAAGATCCAATTGTAATACAGCGACAGGCCAAAGTGTGTGGTCTTTTGCGGGAACGTTTAAAACAGCTTGTTCCACTTTCACTGTTCCGTATACAGAAAATTTTGATACCACAAGTGTTGGTTCCAGTACCAATACCAATGCACCAAGCTGCTGGGCATATCTCGAAAGTACATCGTTTGCCGGTTACGGATATGTGGCTGCATCCAATAGTTATTCTGCGCCTAATTCTTATTATCTTAATAATTCTACCGGTACTGCAGGAAGTCAGATGTTGGTGGCGCCTCCAACGATTAATCTTTCAGACGGAACCAAGCGTGTAAGATTCTATGCAAGAACTGGAACAACAGGGACTACACTCGTCATTGGTACATTGTCAAATCCTGCGGATCCAGCTTCTTTTACACAACTTGGATCACCTATTAGTTTAACGACTACGCATACACAATATACTGTTAATATTCCTGCAGGTTCCGATTTGCAGTTAGCATTTAAACATGGTTTAGGAGGTACCAGCCGTGCTATTTATATTGATAATATTACGGTTCAGAACATTCCTTCCTGCCTTGAGCCGACAGCAGTTGCACCGACCAATCTTACCATGAACTCTGCAACACTGGGCTGGACTGCACCTTCTTCGGTTCCGGCTAACGGATATGAAGTATATTACAGCACTACGAATACTGCACCTGATGCTTCTACTGTTTTAAATTCTTCAAACTCTGCAACATCTCCATCTCCATCTGCCACTCTGAATTCACTGTCTTCTGATACGAATTATTACGCATGGGTAAGATCCGTATGCAGTGCGTCTGATAAGAGTATCTGGAGTGAGATGGCTGCTTTCAGAACAGGGTATTGTCTGCCTTCATCTTCTAATCAGAATTCATGGCTTTCAGCTTTCAGTTCTACGGGAAGTCTTATAGATATGGCTTATTCGTCAGGGTCCAGTGTGGCAGGCGGTTATCAAAACTTAACGGCAACCAATAATAAGATCATAAATGCTCCGGGGGCTACTACTTCCGTATCCTTCACTGCCGGAGGTCCTACATGCGGAATCGGGGTTTGGGTAGACTGGAACAATAACTTAACATTTGAGGCTTCAGAAAGAATGTTTGTCACTGGCAATTATGTAACAACTACTACGGGATCAATTACCGTACCTGCCGGAACGCCTCTCGGAACTTATAGAATGAGAGTGGTAACTGATTTTAACAGTACAGGACCTTCCAGTGCCTGTGCCGCTATTACAAGAGGAGAGTTTGTAGACTTTAATTTTGAAGTTGCAACTTCTTTATCCACTTCTGAGACAAGCTTGAAGAAAAAAGAAATCAGTGTATATCCTAACCCTTTCAAAGATATTTTACATGTAGCAGATATCAGGGATGTGAAATCTGTAACCGTAACGGATGTAGCGGGGAGAATCGTGAAAACGATAGATAATCCTACTGCAGAACTTCAGTTAGGAGAATTGAATTCCGGGCTGTACTTGGTGACAATGAACTTTAAAGACGGTTCAAAATCAACGGTAAAAGCCATTAAAAAATAAAATTTTTTGAGTTAATAATTTCTGTAGGCAGCTGCATCCGTGCAGCTGCCTTTTTTATAATCAAATTAAATAATAACTGGACAAAACATTATTGAAAAATGTTGATGAAATTATTATACATTTGCAGCGAAAACTATGATACTATGAATAAATTTAAACTACTTTTTATAATACCATTATTTTATTCCGAATTTTCACATGCTCAGAGGATTGACAAAGAAACAATCAGTTTTCAGCTTTTAAAAGAACCTGTTTTTCCTACGGAACTTTCCAACAGAAACTACACGGTTACGGTAAAATCTCCTTATAATATCACCAGAGATGATGTAGTGAGATTGTCGAAAGAAGATTATCAGAGAAAAGTTGATAACTATCAGACCAATGTTGAAAATGCGAAATATGAGCATCAGGAAAGATTAAAAGATTATGATGCTGAGGTAAAAAAACTTCAGGAAAAATATAAACTGGAATCCGCAGAATACAGCAAATTATCAGCTGTTGAAAAAATTGCGGCAACCAATGGGGCTCCCACCTTGAGACTCCCTTCAAGACCGATTCTTAACATTCCGCCAACCCCTGTTTACCAGCAGCCCGATTTGAGAGATGCCTTAATTGTAGATAATAAAATTCTGGCTTCTCAGATAGATGTAATGGGTTTCTCAAAAGGCGGAAATTATCTTGATATCGTTATTGAAATGGAAAGAACCAACTTTCAGGACAATCAGGGGAAAACTTTTGCCAATCAGCCAACAAGAATTATAGCAAAGCAGGGAGGAGCTGTAAAACTGGACAAAACCTATTTTTCAGATTTTGCTGAAATAGCAAGTGTTCCGACCAATGAAATCAATCTGAATGCCCAGGAAAAAAGGTATCTGCAGAGAACGGTAGACCGTACAAGAAACATTATCAACGAAAACTTCGGATATCAGACCATCAATTCTTCGGTGGCATTGGCAACAGTCAAAAATAAAGGAGAATATGATGACCTGGAAAAAGCGTACATCTATGTTACCACCAATCTGAAAAAGCTTCAGGCAAAATCGGATAATCCATCGAATAAAGTAGCCATGGAAAATATGCAGAAAGGAATTGATATTTGGAAAAGCGCTTTGACAAAAATAAATTACAACGACAAAAAAGCGCTTTACAATCAAAAAATTGGGGAATATATTTATTTTAACCTGATCAGATTGAATATCGCTTTGGGAAATTACCAGGAAGCAGAAAAATATTTAAACGAATTACAGGAACATCTGGTGGACATCAAACTGTCCTACGATGCTAATCTTGAACTGAAAAGACTGGAAGAAAAAATTTATAATAACTAAAGAAAACAATATGATTAAACAGATCATTGCTTCGGCATTCATTACCGCTTCTGTGTACTCTTTTGCACAGACGAAAGTGACTGAAGGAACAAAATTTACCGTAGATGCCAATCTTGAAACCGATGATAAACTGGTACTGGCAGATGATTACAATTCTTACATGTTCAGTGCCATCAACATTGACGGGCTGATGAGAAATGTTTTCCCTCACAAAAAATTACTGATGAGAAAACTGGATCAGAACGGAAGTCTTGTAGATACTTATGTAAAAGATTATGCCAATAAAACAAACGGCGTACTTCATAATTACCTTGGATCCCAGCAGATAGATGATGATAAATTTATCGCGTTTACAGAAGAATATTTCGGAAAGGAAAACAGAAAAGAAGTTTTTCAGCATGTTTTCAGCAGAAAAGAGGGAACTTTCACAACAAAAAGCATTGCAAAATACAGTATTGAATCTACCAACAGATCAGGAACAACCTATGTTCTTTTCTCAGAAAACGGGAAATATGCTGCCATCTTTAATGACAGATTTGCCAATAAAAAAACGGAAAATGTAAATGACGTTCTGGTATTGGATCTGAGAACACTTACTCCGGTATGGAACAAGGAAATTACATTAAGCAGTGACTATGTTGAAAAGTCTTTAACATTAACGAACTCAGCAAAAATTGTTGTATTACGCAAAGCTGCGGGCTGGAAAGAATCTTATAAACTGGAGCTTGTTTCCAATACCGAAGATAAAGACCTTCCGTTTGATGATAAATACATTCCTGAAAAATTATATGCGTTCAGTAAAAATGACAATGATTATCTGGTGACTTTTGGAAGAAAAAATGCTGCCGTTACCATGGGAGCAAGTACTTTCGGGACAGTAATGTACTATGATATGAAATCCGGAAAAGCTGTCATCAGCAATACCAATCTGGCGGGAAGCAAAGACATGAATGATGTGAAGGTGATCAAAACCATTGTAAAAGGGGATGAGGTTTTAATGGCTGTTCAGCAGGAAACTGTTACCAGACCTATGCCTACAGCAATGAACCGTTTCCCGGATCCTGTTTATTCACTGGATGCAGGAATGCTGATCAAATTCAGTAAAGAAGGAGAGGTAAAGCAATTTGTGGCTGCCGGAACTTCTACAGGAAAAAGAATTCATCTGGTGGAGGCCGGAGAAAAACTTTATATTTCTGCATTCTATCCAAAAGGGGCTTTCGGAAACACAGGATTTTCTATGAAAGTTTTTGATTTTGCCAATCTGAAGCCTCAGGAAGTAAGCCTTGATTACAAAGGAAGAAATTTCTTTCAAAACTATGGTTTCGCAGACGGAAACATGATTCAGTATGTTCCGAATGTAAACAAAATGATGTTCCTTCAAAAGAGCGCCAAAGATGTTCAGATGTTCAATGTGTACAATTTTATAAAATAATCGTATTTTAGAAAAAAATACCATATGCAGATTCAGTCAGTTTCCATAGAAGATTATATTTCAAAGATTCCTGAAGAAAGACAGGAAGCTTTCAAAAAACTTTACGATACGGTGAATGATAACCTTCCAAAAGGTTTTGAAGAAGCAACCAATTACGGGATGATAGGCTGGGTGGTTCCTTTGGAAACCTATCCTGCCGGATATCACTGTGCACCCGGAACACCGCTTCCATTCATTAATGTGGCTTCTCAGAAGAATTTTATAGCATTATATCATATGGGACTGTATTCTACCCCGGAACTTCTCGACTGGTTTGTTGCAGAATATCCTAAGCATTCCAAAAAGAAACTGGATATGGGTAAATCCTGTGTCCGGTTCAAAAAAGTAGAAGATATTCCTTTTGACCTGATCGCTGAACTGAGTACAAAAATGACTGCAGATGATTGGATCAAAATTTATGAATCACAGTATAAGAGATAAAAAAGCTCCGAAATCTATCTGATTTCGGAGTTTTTTATGCTGGAGGATCGAGGCGGGAAGTCATATTTGTGTTTTTAGAATCAATAATAATAAAACCGTAAGTTGGAAATAATACTTGCTTTTAAACCACCGGTTGTCATCCATGATGAAAATTCCAGGTGGTAATAAGTTCATTACATGACGTGTATTTATTCATCGGCTTCCATAGATCTCCATTTCTCAGCCTCCATCATCCGGCTAAAAATGAATATCCCAGATTCCTGCTTTACGCTCAAGTTCTATTAAGGCCGCCGCATTATCTGCCAGCGCCTGATAATACTCTTTTCGAATGTTGTTATAAGTTCTCTGGGCATTCAAAACCTCAAGGATAGAGCTTTCCCCTCTTTTGTAGCTGTATATGATCCCTTCCAGAATGGTTTGTGCTTCTGAAAGCATTCCGTTATGGAATTGTCTGAGCTGTTTCTGCGTTGCGGTATATTGTTGGTAAGCCTGCATTACCTCTGCTCTTATAACCTGTTCGATCTGCTTATATTCCACCTCTGCTTGTGAATGGGCCATTTCTGCAATTTTCAATCCAGCGTTTCTTCGGTTGGAAAATTTCAGAGGAATACTGATCCCCATTTTTACTGCATTTACGGTAGGAGAAGGAGCAATTTCGTTGGTAGCTTCGGTATGACGTTCAGCTCCGGCGCTGATGCCTAGATCAATGACTCTATTAGCTTTTTCAAGATTAATCTGGCTTTTGGCAACCTCTGTATTCTGTCTGGCGGCCAATAAATCTGCTCTCTCATTCAACGCCTGAAGAATCAGGTCATCCCTATTGAAATCCCTGTTGAAGGCATTAAAGTCTCCGGCAACGTCTCTGTCTGTCATGCTGCTGTCTCCGAGAAAAACTGATAAACTGGTGAGAGCCTGCTGTTCAGCGCTTTCTGCCTGATATACTTCATTAAGTAGAGAAGCAGCTTCCAGCTTACTCTGCTTCGAAGCAACAGAAGAAATAGTTCCTAAGCGGTAACGGAGACTGTCGGATTTTGCCAGCTGCTGCATACTGTTATACGAATTCTGCTGTACCTCGAGCAATGCTTTGGATTTTAAAGCCTCAATATATCCTAAACTGGCATCTGCACGAAGATTTCTGAAAAAATCCTGCAGCTGTATTTTGCTCAGCTCAGATTGGTTTCTGGCCAGATTAACCCTCGCTTTTCTCTTGCCGCCAAGTTCCAGTGTCCATCCCACCGAAGCACCATAAACATACCCCATATTCTGATGTACCCCATTATTTGTAGTTTCCATTTCCATTTGAGGATCAGGGAACATATTAGCCGTCTGGATCGCCGCTTCAGCCATACTTACATTGTATTTTTGAGATGCATATCCTAAATTTTTATTTCCGACAAGGTTCAGGTATTCTTCAAATGGTAAAAGCTCTTTTTCCTGTGCCTTCATTTCTGTAATGCTGAATAATATTACAGATAATATGATAATATGAACTTTAGTTTTCATCTGATTTCAAATTTTGTTTTTCACTTCGGCGTTCAGCCATACAATAAATAGCCGGAAGGACGAATAGGGTTAAAATAGTAGAGAACATGAGTCCGTAAACAATGACGGTTGCCAGCGGGCGCTGCACATCAGAACCAATTCCTGTAGCTAAGGATGCCGGGAATAATCCGATTACGGCAACCGTTGCAGTCATCAGTACAGGTCTGAAACGGTCTTTTGCCCCTTTGATGGCTGCCTGTTTCAGCTCATACCCTTTTTTACGAAGATCATTGATGTGCGAAATCATAATGACCCCGTTCTGGATGGCAACTCCGAATAATGCGATAAATCCTACTGCTGAAGAAACATTCAGAGACATACCCCGGATATTGAGTGCCAGCATTCCGCCAAATAAAGCCAGTGGAACAATAGACATCAGAACCAAAGCCTGCCTGAAATCTCCAAATGCACCATACAATAAGAGAAACATAATGGCTAATGCCAGCGGAACAATAAATGCCAGTCTGGAGTAGGCTCTGTTTTGATTTTCAAACTGTCCGCCCCACTTGATCTGGTATTTTTCGTGATCGTACTTAATGTCTTTTTCAATTTTATCCTGGGCATTTTTCAGGAAAGAAGAAAGATCGGTTCCTCTAAGATTCAGCTTTACGGTAAGATGACGTTTGTTCATTTCCCGGGTAATCGTGCTTTCTCCGGTACTCAGTTTCACTTCTGCTACCTGTGACAATGGGATTTTTGCTCCTGAAGCAGAGGTCAGCATCAGGTTTCCGATTTTGTCTGGAGTGTCGCGGCTGTCTTCCGTATAACGGCATGAAATGTCGTACACTTTATTGCCGATAAAGATTTGAGAGATGGCTTTTCCTCCTAATGCCACTTCAATAAGATCGGCCACGTCAGCTACATTTAATCCATATTGGGCAATTTTATCTCTGTTGGCAATAATCTGCAGCTGGGGCAATGGCGGTTCCTGATCAATGGCAAGATCTGCCGAGCCCGGAATTTTATTTAAAGTTGACAATACATTTTCAGCAATTCTTCTGGTTTCTTTAAAATCTTCTCCATACACCTTTACCACCAGTTCACTGTGGGCTCCTGAGATTTTATCCATCACTCCGTCAATCATAGGCTGAGAAAACCCTACAGTGAATCCCGGCATGTTTTTATAATCTGCTGCCAGTTCTTTAATGAGGTCTGCTTTTGTTTTTCCTGCCGGCCACTCGCTGTAAGGTTTTATTCCGACAGAAACTTCAAAGTGGGAAGCTGTCCAGGGATCAGTACCATCGTCATTACGTCCTGCCTGTATCATCATATAAGTAATTTCGGGGTGTTTTAAGGTACGGGCACGCAGGGTATCGCTCATTTCTTTTGACTTGGCTAAGGAAATTCCGGGTGGAAGCTGTACCTGAAGCCAGATAGAACCTTCATCCAGTTCAGGAAGGAAATCTTTTCCCACATGATAGGAGAGAATTCCGGCAGATACCAGAACAATCATAATAGGAATAATTACTCTTTTGGGAGTCTGCATTATTTTTTCAATACTTTTTCCGTAGGCTGTGCTTAGTTTTTCAAGCCATTTATTATGATAAATCTTTTGTGGTTTTCTATAGATTACATAAGCCAATCCCGGGATCAGAAGCAATGCTACAGCAAGAGCTCCCAACAGAGCATATCCTACAGTAAAAGCCATTGGGGTAAATAATTTTTTTTCTACTCTTTCAAAAGCGAACAGAGGTAGATAGGCGGTAATGATAATGATTGTAGAAAAGAAAATGGGTTTGGCCACTTCAATTACTCTTTGGGTAACTGTTTTTTCTCCCAGTGTTTCTTCAGCATTTTCTTCTCTTTTCTTCAGAATGGTTTCCAGCATGACGATGGCTCCGTCTACAATGATTCCAAAATCAATAGCTCCTAAGGAAAGAAGATTAGCCGGAATGTTGGTAAAATGCATTAATATAAAAGCAAATAGCAAAGAAAGCGGAATGGTAATAGCGACCAGTAATGCGCCCCGCCAGCTTCCAAGAAATACAATCAGCACAATAATAACCAAAACAATTCCTTCGGTAAGAGTATGAGACACTGTGGTAAGGGTTGTTTTGACAAGATCCGTTCGGTCCAGAAAAGGATGAATCTTTACTCCTGGAGGAAGTGTTTCGTTATTCAGTTCTTCAATAGCTTCATGTACTCCTTCCAATACTTGTGATGGGTTCTGCCCTCTGAGTAAAAGCACGATTCCTTCTACACTTTCAGAATAATTGCGTTTTCTGTCGGTATAACCAAGAATTCCTTTTCTTTCCAGGTTTCCATACTTTAAGGTTCCTACATCATTGAGGAAAACAGGAACGCCATTTTGGGTTTTGACTACAATTTTTCCAAGATCATTCAAATCTTTTACCAGACCAATTCCACGAATTACATAGGCAAGATTTCCGCGGGGCAGCATACTTCCTCCGGCGCTCACATTGTTTTTGGCAATCGTTTCAGTAACTTCAGAAAGTGACAGTCCGTGTTGCTCGAGTTTATGCGGATCCAGCTCGATCTGAAACTGGGTGGTAATTCCTCCGAAATTGGTGACATCAGCAATTCCCGAGACTTGTTTGATACGAGGGATGATCACAAATTTCTGTAAATCTGTAAGCTCCCGGAGACTGTGGCTGTTACTTTCAATGATATAACGGTATACTTCGCCGATAGGAGAGGTAAGGGGATCCAATCCCGGTTGTGCCCCATAAGGAAGCTCCACGTCCGTAAGTCTTTCCTGAATACGCTGGCGTGCCCAGTAATCATCTGTACCATCATCAAAAACCATAGTGATAATGGAAAGTCCGAAGGTACTTTTGCTTCGCATCACATGCATTCCCGGAAGCCCGTTGAGTGATCTTTCCAGAGGAATGGTAATCTGTTGTTCTACTTCTTCAGCGGCCAGCCCGGGAACCTGTGTTACCACCTGTGAGGTTACATCGGCAATATCGGGATAGGCTTCTATAGATAATCTTGTCCAGGAATAATACCCGAAAAACCCTAGTAAAAGGAAGAGCGCAAGCATAAGCCATCTCTTTTGTATCGAGAGTGTTAGTAATTTCTTCATAGTTTTTCATTTACATTATTTTGCATCCAGCATATAAATTCCACCTTCGGTCATAATGATTTCTCCGGGTTTTAATCCTGAGATAATCCTTACGGTTTTCTGATCAGTTTCTCCAGTTGTCACAGAACGTTTTGCGTATTGATTCTTACCGGTTTTTACCCAGACATATTGAAAATTATCCTGCTGCATCAAAGCGGTTACGGGGATCATAACAGTTTTTTCCGGAGTTGTTGAAAAGCTGACGGTAGCATACATGCCCGGCTTTAGTTTTCTGTCCGGATTATCGCATTCAATAAGTACCTTTATACTTCGGGTATCTTCGTCTACAATTTCATTAATATGATATACCTTTCCGGTAATATCTCTATCCGGATAGGCACTTACCTTGACCGAAACCCGGTCTCCTTTATTGACAAAACGAATGTCTTTTTCTTTCACATCCCCTGAAATCCAGACTTTTGATAATTCTGCGATGATCATTACCGGATCTGCATCTCCTTTCAGATATTGGCCGTTGACAATTTTGTTGGAAATAATTTCTCCGTTAATGGGTGCTCTTACCACAAGAGGACTTCCTATACCTCCGCCTTTGCTGTTATAGACCTTCAAGGCAGAAGAAGCATTGGAGAGCGATGTTTTTTTATTTTTAAAATCGGTTTCTGCCTCGTCCAGCTCTTTCTGGATACCCACTCCATGTTTTACAAGATCCTGCTGGCGTCTGTAATTTTTTTCTGCAAGCTGTACATCATTTAAAGCATCCGTATAGTCTTTCTGAACCGAAAAATAATCTGAAGAAAGGATTTCAAAAAGAGGATTTCCAGCGGAAACTTTTTGCCCGAGCTGAATAAATGACCCTGTAATTCTTCCCGAAAACGGACTGGCTATTTCTGCATAGTGATTGGGAATGGCCTGAATTGTTCCTGCTGAAATTACCCCATCGCTGTGTTCCTGTTCGGTAACGGCCTGTGTTTTAATTTTTTTGAATACAGGATTGTTTTCCGGAACAGTCACCTGATCGTTTTTTATACGGAGATCCTGATCCTGCGGAATTTCACTTTTAGGATTTTTACAAGCGGTAACAAATGTTAAAAGTACTATTGCTAAGACTGTTTTTCTCATATAAGTTATTTATAACCATTATTTTATATTTAAGGATTTGCAGCTTTCTTAGACTAAAGCCACTGTCCGAATTTTCTGATAAACCATTGTTTAACGAGCTGTGTTACCATACAATAACCTGTAAGAATTGCTGCTAAATAGGGGAAGTAGCTCAGTGGTAAAGGCTGCATTTTAAGATATACGGCCATTGGAGTGAAAGGAATGAGAATTCCGATCAGCATGATTAAACTTGTTAACGCTACTACCGGCGTGGCGGCCCAGCTTTGGATGAATGGAATTTTTTTGGTTCTGATAATATGAACAATCAGAGTCTGGGACAATAAACCTTCCACAAACCAGCCTGTCTGAAACAAATTTTGTTGTTCCGGTGTATTGGCTTTGAAAATAAAAAACATTACCACAAACGTTACGTAATCAAAAATGGAACTTAGCGGTCCTATATACAGCATAAATTTTTTGATGCTTCCGGCTTCCCATTTTTTAGGGGTTTCCAGAAAGTCTTTATCCATGGTATCCCAGGGAATGGATGACTGAGAAACATCATAGAGTAAATTCTGGGTCAGAATCTGTAACGGAAGCATAGGCAGAAACGGAAGCAGCGCACTGGCCCCAATCATACTGAACATATTTCCGAAATTGCTGCTCGCGGCCATTTTGATATACTTGACGATGTTCCCGAAGGTTCTTCTTCCATAGATGACGCCGCTTCGAAGGACCATCAGATCTTTTTCCAGCAGGATGATATCCGCACTTTCCTTAGCGATGTCAGCTCCGGTATCAACAGAAATTCCTACATCTGCTTCTTTAATAGCTGCTGCATCATTGATTCCGTCCCCCATAAAACCAACGGTATGGCCTTTAGCCCGTAATATTTTTACAATGCGCTGTTTCTGCAGCGGGCTTACCTTGGCAAAAACAGAATAATGATCCATATCTTTACAAAGCTCCTCGTCACTCATTTTCTCCAGTTCCTCACCCAGCATAATAGAATTGATAGGGATTCCAACATCATGACCTATTTTTTTAGCAACAATATCATTGTCTCCGGTTACTACTTTTACCTCTATACCCAGTTTGTGCAATGCTTTGATGCTCGGTTCTGCAGAAGGTTTTGCCGGATCGAGAAATCCCATAAATCCTGTGAGGATAAGATTCTTTTCATCGGCTACAGAATAATTTAATGGATGATCACCCTCAAATTCTCTTATGGCAATCAGTAATACACGTTGACCGTCGGCATTCAGTTTTTCAGACATTCTGATAATCTGCTGCTTCATAAGATGATCTAACGGAACGATATTGTCATTTTCTATGTGCAGGCTGTGATCTTCTCCCGGATCCAGAGCATATTGACATAACGGAAGCATTTCTTCTACAGCTCCTTTGCATATCATCAGATGTTTTCCCTGGGAAGTATTCAGAATGACAGACATTCTTCTCCTTTCAAAATCAAAAGGAATTTCATCTACCTTTTGGTAAAGTTCATCAGCTTTCATGAGATTGTGAACTTCAGCATGATCCAGAACGGCCTGATCCAAAAGATTTTTGAGGCCTGTCTGATGAAAACTGTTGAGGTAACCCCATTTCAACACCTCATCATCTTCAATACCGCGAACGTTGAGGTGAGTTTCCAGTACGATTTTGTCCAGGGTAAGAGTTCCGGTTTTATCAGTACATAGAATATCCATGGCACCAATATTCTGAATAGCATTCAGTCTTTTAACAATGACTTTCTTTTTGCTCATATTTACTGCTCCTTTGGCGAGATTTGCAGTAACAATCATCGGAAGCATTTCAGGAGTTAATCCTACCGCAACAGCAATGGCAAATAATAAGGCCTGCATCCAGTCTCCTTTTACCAATCCGTTGATCAGGAAAATGACGGGTGTCATGATCAGCATAAATCTGATCAGCAGATAACTCACTTTATTGACTCCGATATCAAAGGCAGTTTCGGGTCTTTTAGAAACCAGACTTCTGCTGATGCTTCCGAAATAGGTGAAAATACCGGTATTGGCCACCACAACAGTTGCTGAACCGCTTACCACATTGGTCCCCATAAAACAGATATTCTGCAGGCTTAAGGGATTGAGCTCTTTGGCCTCTTTGATAGGAAGTGCACTTTTCTCCACTGGAAGAGCTTCCCCTGTCAGGATAGATTCGCTGATGAAAAGATCTTTGCTCTTAAGAATTCTGCAGTCGGCCGGAACCATATCACCCGCAGACAGAATAATAATATCCCCGGGAACAATTTCAGTTATTTCTATTTCTTTGCTTTCATTAAATTTTCTTTTGGTGAGACAGCTTGTCCTTACCATCTTCTTTAATGTTTCTGCGGCTTTATTGCTTCTGAATTCCTGAAAAAACCTCAACACTGTACTGAATAGCAGCATAAACGAAATTATAACAGTGGTACTGAAATCTTTCTCTCCGTCAGGAACAAGAATTGCGTCTATAAACAATGAAATGACAGCAATACAGGCCAGGATATAATTAAACGGATTAAAAAAAGAATGGGCAAACTGTTTCAGCCATGAAGGAGCCTTTTGGGCAGCAATTTCGTTTTTACCATAAATTTTCAGACGGTCTTTTACCGTGTTTTCGCTGAGACCTTCTTCTGAGGTTTCCAGCAGGGCATAAATCATTTTTTCATTCCCAGCTGCAGCTTCTTTCAACTTTACAAGAGCTGCAGAATTAAGATTTTTGTTGGAAGATTTTTTTAACATTGCTTCGATGGTTGTTTTTACATGTTACAAATCGTTTTCGGTACCTATTATTTCCCAGCTTACTTTGATGACTTTATCTTCAATGGTGAGTCTGCTGGCTGTTTTTTCCATGAAACTGTCCTGTGGAGTAGAAGCATGAACTTCTGCTGTAATGATGGCATTTTCCGGCAGGCCATTATCATCGCTGGTAAGGGATTTCAGCAGTACTTTATCATTTCCGCTCAGCGATTGCATGAGTTGTACGCGGACATGATTTTCCACTTCACTTTTGCACTTGATGCTGAGAAGATATTCGGTATAATGGTT
Organism: Chryseobacterium culicis; assembly: GCF_900108365.1. Classification (GTDB taxonomy): domain Bacteria; phylum Bacteroidota; class Bacteroidia; order Flavobacteriales; family Weeksellaceae; genus Chryseobacterium; species Chryseobacterium culicis. Next base: position 516,753 of record NZ_FNWQ01000001.1, read on the forward strand.
TCTATGATTGATACTATTGCCCAGTTTTACCCCTAAAGGACGAAGGATAATATGAGTAAGAATGATAAATCCGCTGGTAATAGCCGCCTCAAAGGGGAATCCCATGGCACTTAGGGATCCTACGGATGCCGAGCACCAAATGGTAGCAGCTGTATTGAGTCCTCTCACGGTGAGGCCGTCTTTCATAATAACACCTCCACCCAAAAAGCCAATACCGCTTACAATATAAGAGGCAATTCTGCCAGTTGCATCACCTCCAATTCTGATAGAAAGAAGAACAAATGCAGCAGAGCCAAGACATACAAGGGTATTGGTGCGGAGACCTGCGCTTTTCTGACGCCACTGTCTTTCGAAACCAATACTTGCGCCCAAGGCAAACGCGGTAAGGAGACGAAGGGTAAATTCGAATGTATTCATAACTTTTCCTGTTTTTATAAAGCTTCTCAGCTGTACGGGAAAAGTGAGTACAACTAAAGCTTTTAAGATTGATAATTACTGTAAGGATCTGGGTCCATATGCTTTATTTTTTACAGTGCAAAAGTATGCAGGACTATTTTTTTTCACAGTTAGAAAAGCTTTAGAATACCATTAGAATAGTATTAGAGAAAATTTGGATAAAAAATTTATATTCAATCTGTACCCGTTTTGAAAGATAAAATTTCAATACATTTGGCACGGATAATTTTTATATAATAAATCTCAGGATTTGTCATATGAAGTAAGAACCTGTTTAATCCCGGGAATTTCCTTCCAGAATATTTTGAACGCTATATTTTAACAATGAAAAAATCAAACTTAGCTATACCGGCTACGCTTCTGGCGATCATCTGTGTACAGGGTGGAGCTTCCATAGCCAAGCAGCTGTTTCCTGCTATTGGAGCTATTGGTACAGTCACTTTGAGAATTGTACTTTCTGCTGTTTTGCTTACTTTGATTAACCGGCCAAAATTTTTACGGTTTAACCGCCAAAAATGGAAGTACTGTGCGGTCTATGGAATAGGATTGGCTGCAATGAATCTTATTTTTTACATGGCGATTCAAAGAATTCCACTGGGGCTGGCCGTTACTGTGGAATTTGCAGGACCGTTATTCCTTGCTCTGGCTTTGTCCCGTAAACTGTTGGATGTTGTATGGGCATTACTGGCCTGTGTAGGAATTCTCCTGATAGTTCCGTGGCAGAATGATCACGTTGATTTGTTAGGTCTTGGACTCGCCTTTCTGGCAGGGATATTCTGGGCAGTTTATATCATAATGGGCGGCAAGGTTTCTAAAATTACGGAGGGGAAAGATGCGGTTACCACCGGGATGATTTTTGCCAGCCTGGTGATTATTCCATTCACAATATGGGATGGTGCTGTTTTCAATCTTACTCCTGCAATTTTTGTGAAGGGGCTTGGGGTTGCCATTCTTTCCAGCGCTTTACCTTTTTCTTTGGAAATGATGGCTTTGAAAAGACTTCCGGCAAAAACCTTCAGTATTCTGATGAGTCTGGAGCCTGCATTTGCAGCGCTTTCGGGATTGATCTTTCTTTCCGAAAAGCTATCTTTTTTACAGTGGATTTCTATTGCCTGTGTGATTACAGCGAGTATAGGAACAACCGTTTTCAATAAGAAATCTCTTTCTCAGGAGTGATGAGATGATGTGAGCTTTTAACACATTAAGCTTAATAAGGATCTAGAGGTAACTTAAGAATCCGATAAATCTCATGAAACTCTAACTGATCATAAACTCAACTGTAAATGCAGTCCTGTTATGTTCTGATACGACATTGATACCTGCATGGTGGAGGTGAATAATTTTTTCGGTAAGAAACAGTCCTATTCCATGTCCTTTCTCATTCCTGGATGTTTCACTTCTGTAAAAAGGTTCGAAAATATGCTGTAAATCTTCTTTTTCAATGGTACTTCCGGTATTCATGAAACTGATTTTAAGAAGGTTCGAATTGGCTTTTACATCAATCAGGCAGGTATGTTCCGGTGAATATTTACACGCATTGTCAATAAGATTGTTAAAAGCAACCTGAAGTAGATATTCATTTCCCTGAATGATAAGCTGATGTTCTTCTACTGAGTCATTAATATTTAAAGACACTTTATAGCCTTCATTTTCCTTTGTGATTTTAGTATAAGATTCCAGCAGAATTTCATCAAGACGAATCTCAGAAAAACTGATCTCATTAGGGTCGTAGCTCGCTTTGGCAAGATCCATTAAGCTGTTGGAAAGGGTAACCATTTTCCGGGCATCTTCCAGTGCGTACCGAACGGTCTCCTGGTATTCTTCTTTGGTTTTTTCTTTTTCCGAAGCCAGCTCCAGCTCAGCGATAATGGCCGCTAAAGGTGTCCTTAGTTCGTGCGAAATATTGGAGACAAAATGTTTTTGCGAATCAAAAGAATTTTCCAGCCGCTCCAGCATTCCGTTGAAATTTCGGGCCAGTTCATTAAGCTCATCTTTTTGCTTCGTTGTCTTCAGGCGCAATTGTAATTTTCCTGCTGTGATTTTTTTAATCTGATCAACCATTTCACTAAGAGGGCTCAATGCTTTTTTAGAGAGAAATATTCCGGCCAGATAAATTAAAATCAGAATAATGAAGAATGAAACAATACTGATGGTAAGAAGATGGGTAAGGTAATCATATCCATACTGATCATAGGCAGCGGCAGTTACTGCGTACATTTTCCCCTCGTAATGATACACCATCCCGATCACCTGCAAATCATTTAAAAAGAAATCAATTTTCTTTCTTTCAAATATCTCAGCAAGCATTTGCGGAGTTTCCTTTACGTAATCTACTTTGGCATCATCGTGATAAATCAGTTGTTTATTGCTGTCATAAATCGCAACCTGAACTTCATTTAAAGTTCGGGTATTGTTTTTATAAAGCTTATGCATTTCCTGTTCAGGAAGTGAGCTGCGAAAGTATAAATCTGCTTTGGCAATTGCTTCGTTCTGAAGTTCGCTGTAAAAAGACTGTACTCTAGCTTCCCTGGACGAATAATAGATCGAAACGCTGTAAATGCCTAGTAACATTGCGGTAATTAGGGTAAAAAGCAGCGTAAGTCGGGTTCTTATTTTCATCCGGGTATTTTTGAGTTCTTCGTAATGATTACTGTATAATGCCTGATTCGTAGTCTTTTTTCAGGATGAATCCCATACCGGCTTTTGTGTGAATCAGTTTGGTATCAAAATCTTTATCAATTTTCTTTCGGAGATAATTGATATAGACATCAATAAAGTTGGTTCCGGTGTCAAAGTGTGTTTCCCATACTTTTTCTGCAATTTCACTTCTGGAAAGTACTCTTTCGGAATTTTCCAGCATGAATTTTAAGAGGTTGAATTCCTTCGGAGTAAGTTTTATGGGAGTAAGGTCACGGCTCACGGTTTTCTGTTCCAGATTCATTTCAATGCCTTCGTATTTAAGAACAAAAACTTTCTGGTGCAGCTGTTGGGAAAAGCGTTTCATAAGAACCTTGACCCTTGCTACCAGCTCCCGCATTTCAAAGGGTTTGGTAAGATAATCATCGGCTCCCGCATCAAAACCTTCCAGTTTATCATCAGTGGTTCCCAATGCAGTAAGCATGATAACCGGGAGATTGGGTTTTAATGATTTAATTTCATTACAGAATTCAAGGCCGTCTTTTTTGGGTAAAATAATATCGGTCACCACAAGATCAAACGGGTTGCGCAGAGCCAGTTTCAAACCTGTGATTCCGTCATAGGCCACGGTTACCTCAAATTCAGCTTCCTGAAACCCCTTTGCAATCAATTTTGAAAGCCTGTCGTCGTCTTCAACTAATAAAATATGTGGCATAAGAATGTTGGAAATGTTTGGTTTGATGTGAAGAATAGATCAATAATCCCACAAATGTAATGATTTCTATTTTGTAATTTTGGCACTGAAAATAGAATAGGATGTCCGAATGTAAAATATTTTTTAGCAGAAGAATCAAAGAAATTATTGTGGTAGGCATTTTGTCCACATTAATCATTTTATTGGTTCAGTGTAACCGTGCTGTCTCAGGTAATGTACAGCTTAAAAACGGAGATCTCCTTTTTGTTACCGCAAAAGAATCCGGACTTTCCGGAGCCATCAACAATGTAACTCAAAAACAAAAAGCAGCATCATTTGATCACATCGGAATTCTTGAAAAAGAAGGTAACCGGATGTTTGTGCTGCATGCTGCACCTAAGGGCGGTTCCCAGAGACAGAATTTGAATGATTTTGTAAAAGATCAAAAGAAAGAAGGGCAGGAGGTAATTGTTTACCGTTTAAAGCCGGAATATCAGAAAGCGATTCCCGGAGCAGTCCGAAAGGCAAACTCTATGCTCGGTCAGCCTTACAATTTCAATTATATTCTGGATGAGCATTCTTATTATTGTTCAGATTTTGTAGAAAGGGCTTTTCGGGCAGAAAATATTTTTAAACTGGAACCAATGACATTTATTGATCCGAAAACAGGAAAGCCGAATGTATTCTGGGAAGAATTTTACAGGAAGAAAAATCTTAAGATCCCTGAAGGAGAGCTGGGTTGTAACCCTAATGGACTGGCCGGCTCTGACAAACTGGAAAGAGTAGGGAATTTTTAAAAATGAGAGAGAAGCTGAACAGGCTTCTTTTTTTTATGTTAAATTTTTAAAAATATTAGTCTACTAATTTGGTGGACTAATATTTTTTTATATTTTTGTCACAGATTTACATGCAGAGTGCAATATAATCTACCATGTTTAACCAAAAATGTTTAGCAATGATTACACCTAATCCCGGCCTGCAGGTTGTGCAAAATAAAATAAGCCTGCCTAAAAAAGAGTTGTTACTGGAAATAGAGTTGAATGGCAAAATGAAATTTGAACATTTAATGAATACCATCTATAACCAACTAGGTATCTGTCATAGAGTGTTATCTGCTAATGTAGAGTATGTGAACGGATACAGTTTTGGTTCAGTACAGTTATATATTAATGTCAGTTCAGAAGATTTCCACCAGCTTGAAATCTATCTGAATAAAAATAAACTTATCAATACAACGGTAGAATATACCTGCAGAACATATTTTTAAGTGAGATTCATATAGTTTTAATTACTCAAAGTGTCCGGTCCTTGTGCCGGGCACTTTTTATTTTTGTACTACAACAGATTATAAACAAATTAAAAATACCAATCATTAACCGGGACAAAATTCCCCTCCTCTGAAAGGGTGGCAAAAAATCAAAGAATTTTTGAAGGGGTGGTTAAAAGAAATGGGTAAACAAAAAAGCGTTCAGATTATTCTGAACGCTTTTTAATAAAATTACTGACTTATTCCTTTTATTAATCCTAAGAATCATTAATAAAGGTTTTCTTATTGGTAACAGCTCGAATGCCAACTGAAATTTTCAGGTGTTGTCAGGCTGAGCCTGTCGAAGCCATTACTAAGAGAATAAGGTCAATAAGCAATTTTAAATTCTTTCAATGTCAGCACCAATTGCTCTTAGCCTTCCATCAATATTTTCATATCCTCTGTCGATCTGTTCAATGTTGTGGATAATAGATTTTCCTTCAGCAGAAAGTGCTGCAATAAGAAGTGCATTTCCGGCTCTGATATCCGGAGAAACCATGGTTGTTCCTCGTAACGGCGCTTCCTGGTTCAAACCGATTACCGTAGCTCTGTGTGGATCGCACAAAATGATCTGAGCACCCATGTCAATTAATTTATCCACAAAGAATAATCTGGATTCAAACATTTTCTGATGAACCAGAATACTTCCTTTTGCCTGAGTAGCCACTACTAAAATGATAGACAATAAATCCGGCGTAAATCCTGGCCATGGCGCATCCGAAATCGTAAGGATAGAACCGTCAATAAATTTCTGAATTTTATAATGTTCCTGAGCAGGAATATAGATATCATCACCGCTTTGCTCAAGCTGAATTCCTAATTTTCTGAATGTATTCGGGATTACGCCAAGCTGATTCCAGTTTACATTTTTGATGGTAATTTCGGATTTTGTCATGGCTGCAAGACCAATCCATGATCCGATTTCTACCATATCCGGCAGCATGGTGTGCTCCGTTCCTCTAAGGTAATCAACTCCTTCAATCGTAAGAAGGTTAGATCCGATACCTGAAATGTTTGCTCCCATTCTGTTCAGCATTTTACATAATTGCTGAAGATATGGCTCGCAGGCGGCATTGTAAATTCTTGTTTTTCCTTTTGCTAAAGCTGCAGCCATTACAATATTGGCCGTTCCTGTTACAGAAGCTTCTTCCAGTAAAATGAATTTTCCTCTTAATTCTTTAGCTTTTAAAGAATAGAAATATTCTTCTTCATCATAATTGAATTCTGCGCCTAATTCAACAAGTCCCTGAAAGTGGGTGTCTAATCTTCTTCTTCCGATTTTGTCACCTCCCGGAGTTGGCATGTAAGCCTCACCGTAACGGGCAAGCATTGGCCCCATCAGCATAATGGATCCGCGTAATTTAGCACCGTCTTTTTTGAACTCGCTAGATTTTATATAATCAAAATTAACCTGATCTGCCTTGAAGGTATAATCTCCCTGTCCGTTTTTAGTAATTTTTACCCCAAAATCTCCCAGAATTTCTATCAGTCTGTTCACATCATGGATATCCGGAATATTTTTGATTCTTACTTCTTCATCTGTAAGGAGAACTGCACATAAAATTTGCAGAGCCTCATTTTTGGCTCCCTGTGGAGTAATTTCACCCTGCAGTCTTTTTCCTCCTCTTATTTGAAATGTTCCACTCATTATTTTCTGTTTTTATGATTGTTATTATGCCTTCTCTTATTGGGCTGGTTATTATTTTTATTATTATTGTTGTTCCTGTTGTTGTTATTGTTGTTGTTTCGGTTGTTGTTATTGCTGGTATAATAGATTTTACTTTTCTCAAGAGAATCTATTCCGGTAAGGTCCAACCTGTTTTCAGACAACTCTTTCAGGTGGCGGAAAATTACATCATCCGTCACATGTTCTTTATTATAGACATTATAAGATTTCTTCATATTGTTGGCAATCACTTCTATAAGGGCTTCTTTTTCGTCGCCCATATCCAGTTCTATTGCTTTTTCTATCAATTGAAGAATGCTTTTTCCGTAAAACTTAAAGTCACCCTGAAGTTTTGGATATTCCATTCTTTTTGGTTTTTCGGCTAACTCCTCCATGGTTGGAAAAGGATAAGGAGAATCTACATCCAGATCATGATTAGCAAGAATAAAAAGATGGTCCCAAAGTTTATGTTTATAATTTTCTTCGTCGCGGAGTTGTGGGTTTCTCTGACCCATAAAATCGATGATTGCCATAGCCATTTCGTTCCTTTCCTCTTTGGTAGGAAGTTCTTTGCAGCGCTCAACCAACTGTTGTATAATTCTGCCGTATTCCGGCATATGAAGCTGAGTTTTTTGGGTATTGTATTCCATAGTATGCAAATATATGCATTAAAAGAAAAATGAATTCGAGAAACTTTAAAATTTATGATTTTTTAATGAAAAATCTAAATGCCTTTCTTTTGTATTTGTTAGGAAAAATGAAAATATTTCCCTTTCATTTGAATTTGTTTTTAATAAAATTGTATATTGTTTAATAGAATGATAATTAATTATAACGATGAAAAAAACAAACTTTTTCCTTTCACTGCTGGCTTTAGCATTAGTAAGCTCCTGCCGTACAAGTGATGAATTGATGACAGAACCTTCCAAACAGGAAGAGGTTCATAACAAAACAGTACATGTGACCCAGCATGACGGGCGGCCTTTCAGTACAGGAAATGAATCCGGGTCACTGCAGGGTAAATTTATTGCAGGCCCGGGTGGCGGAGTTCTCATGCAGGGCTTCTACTGGGATGTTCCTGACGGCGGCAACTGGTGGAATACAGTGAAAGATAAACTGACAGCATGGTCTGATGCGGGAATCGGTGCGGTATGGTTGCCACCGGCGTCAAAAGCACAGAACGGAGCCTATTCCATGGGCTATGATCCTACAGATTATTATGATTTCGGGAATTTTAACCAGAATGGAAGTGTAGAAACCCGTTTTGGATCCAGAACTGAACTGGAAGCATTGATTACCAAAGCACATGCTGAAAATATGCAGGTATATGCAGATATTGTAATTAACCATAACAGTGGAGGACAGTCTGAAGCGAATCCTTTTACAGGAACCAATACATGGACTAACTTTTCGGGAGTGGCATCAGGGAAGTTTCCGAGAAGTTATAATGATTTTTATAAAAATTCTTACGGAAACAATGATGAAGGAGCCTTTGGTGGCTTTCCAGATTTGTGCCACGCCAATCCTTATGTGCAGGACTGGCTTTGGGGCAGAGATGATTCTGTGGCAAAATATTATAAAAACGTTATGAAGTTTGACGGCTGGAGATTTGATTACGTGAAAGGTTTTGGTCCCTGGGTGGTCAATACCTGGAATTCTAAAGTAGGAGGGTTTTCTGTGGGGGAATTATGGGATTCCAATGTCAATACGCTGGAGTGGTGGGCCAATAATGCCAACAGCTCAGTATTTGATTTCGCCGCTTATTACAAAATGGACGAAGCTTTTGATAACGGAAACTTAAACGTGCTGAATGATGATATGATGTGGAAAAGAAATCCCTACAAAGCAGTAACTTTTGTAGCCAATCATGATACAGACATTATTTATAATAAAATGCCGGCATATGCCTATATTTTAACCCATGAGGGGTATCCAACGATCTTTTACAGAGACTATGAAGAATGGTTAAATAAGGAACGGCTGAATAATCTGATCTGGATTCATAATAATAAAGCTACCGGAACCACTTCCATCCTGTATACCGACAATGATGAATATATTGCAAGACGTAACGGATATAATGGCAATCCCGGACTTGTTGTCTACATCAATACCTCCTCAAGCTGGCAGGAAAGATGGATAGAAACAAACTGGAGCAGCCAGCAGATCAAAGATTTCACAGGAAATTCAAACTGGTATCCTACCACTCAGGGAGATAAATGGGTGAAAATTCAATGTCCCCCAAATTCTTATTCTGTATGGTCGCTTAATTTATAAGTGATGAGCAATGGGGTATAAATAAGAATTGATTGAGCCGATAAGGAACTGTTAATCAATTTAATTTTAAACATTAAACAAAAACAACCCTACATCTTATTGGTCATTCCGTAGGAATCTGTGCAAACTTCATTTTTAATGCTGATGGTCAGAAACTCTTACGGAATGATATTTTATTATACATGAAGAGAAATTTTCTGCAAGATCAAATTACACCTGAATAAACTTTTTCTTTTGATGCTGATCCGGTAGAAAACATTTCTGATTAGCCAGTTTCATCCTGTTTCTGGAAATAATGTCATACACCTTGTCACTTAAAGAGGCAGGCAGAATTTTCCCAATAAAAGAAAGCTTATATATTCCTCCCAGTAAATTGGCAATTTCCAGTACAGCCCTGGATTTAATCAGGTAATATCGCCCCGGTCTCCACAGGTACATCGTATTGAAGACATTTTTTTCTAAGCCTCTGTCAGATAAAAACTGCTGCCCGAAATCAGATTGAAGAGAAGCAAACATAAATCGGTCTTTTTTATCTCTTTCCAAAATCCACTGCACCCAGAAATTACAGACTCCGCAATCCCCGTCAAAAAAAACAATATGTTTATCTTCCCAATTTTCCATCCCTTTATTTACTAAACATGATTTTTCTTTCTGTATCCTCTTTTATCTTTTTGAAATAGAGTACAAGATCTGCACGCTGTTCATCAGACAATTTGGCGTCCTGATGTCCTATATAATAAGACTCGAGAGGCATTTCTTTTTTCTCAACCATTTCTATACATTCTTCCAGTTTATGAAGCTGTCTTTTAGGCTCATATACTGCAAAAGTAGAAAAATTAAGATGTTTTCTGCCTTCGTCAATATGATTTTTTACCCACCATGAAGTTGGAGCAATACTGCTGTACCACGGATATTTTGTTTCATTGGAATGACAGTCATAGCATGACGTTCTGAGGGTATGGGCAATATTCTCCGGAGTATTTTTAATCTTCAGAAAATCCATGCCGGGCGTTGGTGCCGGATTCGTTTTATCGATCGGGAAAAACTGAATGATGATAAACGCAACAAGAATGATAACAATTATTTTTTTCATAGAGGGTGTTTCGTATTTGCTGAATATAAAGGTAGTTAATTTATTTTTAGTATCAAGCAGGATGGTGAAAGAGGGAGCAGGAAGTGCTTCGGGAATTTTTTGAAATAATGTTTTTCCGGAATTAATCAAATTGTCTTTCATCAAGCTGTTAAACTTTCTTCATTCATGTTCTTTTCACGTTTCTCTTAAAATTCTTACGTTGAGTAATTCTAAATTGGACCTTATAGTGCTGTTTTTATTCAGGTTAATTTGAAAAATTGCTAACTTAATACCACAATTATTTCTTAGCTCTATGATGTTGAAAATGTTATTTTATAGTTTTTAACTATCGTTGAAATAAAAATTAATAGATTGTATTTATCAAACAAACGTTGTAGGTTTGTCCTGTTCTTACAACAGAGAATTTAAACTGTATTAATCAATATAAAAATAAAATAAACGACAATGGAAAAAGATTTGAATGACATCAGTAAATGCCCGTTTCATAACGGAACTATGAAGAAGAATGTAGCAGGTGGAGGTACCCAGAATGCAGATTGGTGGCCAGATCAGCTCAGAGTAGATCTTCTGCGCCAGCATTCTTCCCTTTCTGATCCTATGGATAAAGATTTTGATTATGCCAAAGCGTTTGAAAGCCTTGATCTGGAAGCTGTAAAAAAGGACCTTCATGCATTAATGACAGATTCACAGGATTGGTGGCCGGCAGATTTTGGTCATTACGGACCTCTGTTTATCCGTATGGCGTGGCACAGTGCAGGAACGTACCGTGTAGGTGACGGAAGAGGCGGCGCAGGAGCGGGACAGCAGCGTTTCGCACCGTTGAACAGCTGGCCGGATAATGTAAGTCTTGATAAGGCAAGAAGACTATTGTGGCCCATCAAGCAAAAATATGGCAGAAATATTTCATGGGCAGACCTTTTGATTCTTACCGGAAACATTGCTCTTGAATCAATGGGCTTCAAAACATTCGGTTTCGCGGGAGGACGTGCTGATGTCTGGGAGCCGGATGCAGATGTATATTGGGGATCAGAAAAAACATGGCTTGGAGGCGATTTGCGTTATGCTCACGGTTCGGAAGGGGTACCGGAAGGACATTCAGCAGTTCTTCCAACTGATGACGATGCGGATGGAGATATTCATTCAAGAAATCTTGAAAAACCATTGGCAGCCGTACAAATGGGGCTTATCTATGTGAACCCTGAAGGGCCGGACGGAAATCCGGATCCTATTGCAGCTGCTAAAGATATTCGTGATACTTTCGGGCGTATGGCAATGAATGATGAAGAGACCGTTGCTTTAATTGCGGGGGGACATACTTTTGGTAAAACACATGGTGCAGGACCTGCTGATCATGTAGGCAAAGAGCCTGAAGGTGCAGGAATCGAACAACAGGGGCTTGGATGGGCAAGTACCTATAAATCAGGAAGCGGAAGAGATGCTATTTCCAGTGGTCTGGAAGTGACCTGGACAGAAACTCCGACGCAGTGGAGTAATTATTTCTTTAAAAATCTTTTCGAAAATGAATGGGAATTAACAAAAAGTCCTGCCGGAGCGCACCAATGGGTAGCAAAGGATGGAGCAGATATTATCCCGGATGCATTCGATTCTTCTAAAAAACATAAGCCTACAATGCTTACAACAGACCTTTCTTTAAGATTGGATCCTGTTTACGAAAAAATTTCAAGACATTTTTACGAAAATCCTGACGCGTTTGCGGACGCTTTTTCAAGAGCATGGTTTAAATTAACCCACAGAGATATGGGACCTCGCTCCCGTTATCTGGGACCAGATGTTCCACAGGAAGAACTGATCTGGCAAGATCCCATTCCAGAAGTAAACCACGAATTGGTGGACGAACATGATGTAGAGGCATTAAAATCAAAAGTGCTGAATTCAGGACTAAGCAATACAGAACTGATTTCTACAGCATGGGCTTCAGCTTCTACTTTCAGAGGAAGTGATAAGCGTGGAGGAGCCAATGGCGCAAGAATCAGACTTGAGCCTCAAAGAAATTGGGAAGTAAACAATCCTTCTCAATTGAATAAAGTATTACATGTGTTGGAAGCAATTCAAAAAGAATTCAACGATTCGCAAAACGGAGGTAAAAAGATTTCGCTGGCAGACCTGATTGTATTAGCAGGGAATGCAGCAGTAGAAGCCGCAGCACGAAATGCTGGTCAGGAGGTAAAAGTTCCTTTTGCACCGGGAAGGATGGATGCTTCTCAGGAACAGACTGATGTAGAATCTATGGGGTATCTTGAGCCTGCCGCTGATGGATTCCGTAATTATCTGAAAAGAAAGTACACGGTATCTACAGAATCTTTACTGATTGATAAAGCACAGCTGTTAACCCTTACAGCTCCTGAACTGACCGTATTGATAGGTGGAATGCGTGCATTGGATACCAATTTTGACGGCTCCAAACATGGAGTATTCACCAGCCGTCCCGGAGCTCTTACCAATGATTTCTTTGTGAATCTTCTGGATATGGGAACGCAATGGAAAGCCATGTCTGATGATAAGGAATTATACATAGGTACAGACCGCTCAACGGGTCAGCCAAAATGGACCGCAACACGTGCCGATCTTGTTTTCGGGTCTAATTCTGAATTAAGAGCAGTCGCAGAAGTGTACGGAAGCAGCGATGCGCAAGGAAAATTTGTTAATGACTTTGTAGCAGCGTGGACGAAGGTAATGAATCTGGACAGGTTTGATCTGGTTTAATAAATAAAATGAAAATGAATAAAGACAGCGTTTATGGCTGTCTTTTTTTGTTTATATAAGATAATATAGTTAAAAAATCATTTAAAGTATATAAAACAAAAACCATCCTAAAAAAGGATGGTTTGTAGACCCACAGGGATTCGAACCCCAGATGACTGAACCAAAATCAGTAGTGTTACCGCTACACCATGGGTCTGTTTCTCTGTCGCGAAATTATAGAATTTATTTTAAATATGAAAATCTAAATTAAAGATTAATTAACATAATAGAAGCGCAGGCAGCATTACTTATTGATATCCAAATAATTATTTTTCAATAAAATTTTTCAGGAAATTCTCCTTTTGCTCAGAAATAAGAGCATTTTAGATGAGAGTCGGTGTGTTCCGGCAAATATAATTACTATGGATTCACCACCCTCAGAGGTTTCCAGGCTTTATCCTGCAGCTTGATTGCGTAAGGGGGCATTTAAATAATAAACCTTATCTTTGCAAAAAAATTGGGCTCCAAAAGTTGGAGTAACCCATTAATAACATATCCTTGGGCAAAGCAAGAGGATTATTAAACATTTTTTATGTCAAATATTGTCGCAATCGTGGGGCGTCCCAACGTAGGGAAATCCACGCTTTTTAATCGTTTATTAGAAAGAAGAGAAGCTATTGTAGATTCAACAGCCGGTGTTACCAGAGACCGTCATTACGGAAAGTCAGACTGGAATGGAGTAGACTTTACAGTAATTGATACAGGAGGTTATGATGTAGGTACGGATGATATCTTTGAAGAGGAAATCCGTAAGCAGGTACAATTAGCGGTGGATGAGGCAACTTCCATTATCTTTATGATGAATGTGGAAGAAGGCCTTACCGATACAGATTACGAAATTTACAGACTTCTTAGAAGATCCAACAAACCAATTTATATCGTTATAAATAAAGTAGATTCTGCAAAGGAAGAACTTCCGGCAACAGAATTTTACCAGCTGGGAATAGATAAATATTACACACTTTCTTCAGCAACAGGTTCCGGAACAGGAGACCTATTGGATGATATCGTTAAAGATTTTCCTACTACAGAATATAAGGATCCTTTCGAAGGGCTTCCTAAAATCACGATCGCGGGGCGTCCAAATGTTGGAAAATCTACAATGACCAATGCTTTGTTGGATGTGGAACGAAATATTGTAACAGATATTGCAGGAACTACAAGAGACAGTATCCAGACCTTATATAACAAATTCGGACACGAGTTTGTATTGGTGGATACAGCCGGGATGAGAAGAAAATCTAAGGTTAATGAAGATCTTGAATTCTATTCCGTAATGAGATCTATCCGTTCTATTGAATATTCTGATGTGGTTATCATTATGGTGGATGCTACCCAGGGATGGGAGTCTCAGGATATGAACATCTTCGGTTTGGCTCAGAAAAACAGAAAAGGAATTGTAATTCTCGTGAATAAATGGGATTTGATTGAAGACAAGCAGACCAACACAATGCGTGATTTTGAAAAATCAATTAAAGATAAAATCGGTCAGTTCCAGGATATTCCAATCCTGTTCGTTTCGGCTTTAACAAAACAGAGAATTCTAAAAGCGGTAGAGGTAGCTATGGAGGTTTATGAAGACCGTAAGAAGAAAATCAAAACTTCAAAACTGAATGAAGTGATGCTTCCGATCTTCGAAAATACGCCACCACCGGCATTGAAAGGAAAATATATTAAAATCAAATACTGTGTTCAGCTTCCTACGCCATCACCACAGTTTGTATTTTTCTGTAACCTTCCGCAATATGTGAAAGAACCTTATAAAAGATTTACTGAAAATCAGTTGAGAAAACAATTCGGGTTTACCGGAGTTCCGATTGAGGTTTATTTCAGACAAAAATAATAAGAACAAATGTTCACGGAAAACTCCGGCAAGCAAAGCTTGCCGGAGTTTTTTATTCAATTAAAGCCGATTTTCACGGTAAGCCTCATATTTCAATTCGTTTTTTAGTTGTAATTTTGCAGGAATTACTATCAATTAACTGAAATAAAAATACAATTTTCATGCTTACTATTTTATCGCAAAACTTTTCTCTTGTTAATGAATGGATCAACGAACTCAGAAACGTTGACATTCAGCACGACCGAATGAGATTCAGAAGAAATATGGAAAGAATCGGAGAGATTGCCGCTTTTGAAATAAGTAAAGGGCTGGAGTATAGAGAAGTTGAAATCCAAACTCCCTTAGATACGATAAAAAGCAGAGAAATTGCTGTACAGCCCGTTATTACAACTATTTTAAGAGCGGGTGTTCCCTTGTTTGAAGGAATTCTGAATTACCTTGACAGAGCAGACTGTGGTTTTGTAGCAGCTTACAGAAAGCATGACGCCAATGATTATTTCTCAATCAAGCAGGATTATCTGACTTGTCCGAGCATCGAAGGCAGACCTCTTATCGTTGCAGATCCTATGCTGGCAACCGGAGCTTCTCTTATTGAAGCAATCAAAGACTTACTGACGAACGGAAATCCAACCCAGCTTCATATTGTGGCAGCTATTGCATCCAAACAAGGCGTGGAAACGATTCAAAATGCTTATCCTGAAGCTCACATCTGGGTAGGAGCTATGGACGAGCATCTGACCTCAAAAGGCTATATCACACCGGGGCTTGGAGACGCCGGAGACCTTAGCTATGGAGAAAAACTTCAAAGATAAATTAGGAAAGATTCCAGAAATCTTTTATCAAGCGTAATAATAAATCAGGCTGTACTTTATCCATAGGATGCTTTGTATCCGGAAGTACGGCCAATTTTGCATTAGGAAGACTTCTGTAAACTCTTATACTTTCTTCCAGAGTTACCATATGATCTTTATCTCCCACCATAATTTGAGTTGGAATATTGATAGTGGCCAAATTATTTTCGAGAGGAGGATTTTTGCCTAAGTCAATCATTAAATCAGCAATTGCAGGAAGAAGCTGTTTCCATTTTGCTCCATGCTGTGATTCCAGCAGCTGGGCATACACCGAAATTTTCTCTATAATCACATCTGGATTAAGCATTTTACTTTCTTTCAAAGCCTGCTCCTCAGTCCAGTCGAACTTTGTTCCCAAGGTCATCACAGAATTCACGTTTTCAGGATTTTCCATGGCATAACAAAGTGCAGCATAACCTCCCATGCTATGCCCGAAGATCGAAACATCGGTTAAATTATTCACTTTACAATATTCAGATAATTCTTTCGTGTACTTTTTGATATTGATGCCTTCTGCCGGAAGTTCCCGGTCTCCGTGTCCTGAAAATAAAGGAGTATGAACTGTAAAATACGGAGATAGTGCAGTAAGATAAGGATTGAAAATATCGCTGTGGCCTAAAGCTCCATGCAGTAAAAGCAGATTGGGCATAATTATTTAGTTTCCTGAAAATTAGCAAAAAGAAATGGATATCGAAAATAAAATGGATAAATGAGCGCGGTTTGATAATTTTATGGCCGATAGCACTTTACAATATAATTCCGAACCCAAAACCCAGAAGGCTGCCCCTCGTATCTCGTCTCAAACATCCACAGCCATTACCAAAACACTCACTTTATTATTCCCGGAATTTAAAAGCTCCCATGCAACTGATGAGACAGTATTTCCTGTCGTAAAAACATCATCAATCAGAAGAATATGTTTATCCGTAATGGATTGAGTGGCAGAAAATACATTGCCGGATTCCAATCTGTGCTTTTTATCCTTTAAAGCCTGTGCTTTTGAATAATGATTTCTTTTGATTAATTCATGATCAAAAGGAATACCGTAAAATGATGATAAAGTTTCTGTAAATAAATGCAGCTGATTATATCCACGCTCTTTCAGCTTTTTCGGGTGAAGAGGAACGCTTGCCAATAAATCCGGTTTTTCATTTCCGAAATCCAGTCGTTCTGTGGTCCAGTCTGCGAGAGTTTTTCCCGCTTTCTCTCGGCTTCTGTATTTCAGCTCGTGAATGATTTTCCGGCTCAAACCTTCTTCTTCAAACTGCAGTAAAGAAAATGCATTCTCAATTGGAAAGAAAAGGCCGCATTTTTCCTTAATCGGATTATTTTCAAAATAATTATAGTGGGTAAAACGAATTTGGCTAAAACAGAGATCACAAACTAATAATGCGGGATCAATGATTCTGTTGCAATGGATGCAGCGATTCGGAAATAATAAATCTAATATCATGAGTGTGTTTTTACTAAGATATAAAAATAATCATCAATTTTTGCTGGGCAACTGAATAGTCTATTGAGTGAAGGTTCTCGTAACAAACCTAAAAAAGACTCAGAGATCTCGAATTCCACACCTGAATCCTGCAGTTAAAATTCACAAGCAAAGCGCATTAGCAATTCACCTTTAAATATCTTCGAAACTCTTCCTGATCTTCTCCACAGCATTCTTCATGCTCAGATTAAAATGTTCTTTCTCCAGCCTTACCGGCGGAGCCTGTCTCACTTCGCAATCAGCAATGCTGCAGGATTCACAGGTAACACCTACATTGATGGTTTTTAACGAAGAAGACTTTATAAAACTTATTTTTTTGATGGTTTGTGAGTTCAGTAAGATACCAAGACAGTAGCTTCTGTTGCTTCCGTCCGAAAAAGGATTCTTTTGTGATGTTGAGATCACCAGATAGCTTATTCCCTGATCTTTATAATGAGAAATTTGCGCATCTGTCAGCGTTTCATTTTCCTTTAAATGATCAAGGTTTTTCACAGCAATCCATCTTCTGCAGTAGTGTTCGTTGGTTGCGTTGGCATGAGGAGCCTGCTGATGGTTCAGATGAAGCTCTTTTAAGATCTGGATTTTGTCCGAATTTTTCTTTTTTACCAGACATAAATAAAACAGATCTTTGATTCCCATTTCAGCTGACAGAATATTGGTAAGACGGTAATAAAAAGTTTCCGGCGAATGGGTGAAACTGTTGATAAGGCCCTCGAAACTTTGAGGTTCCCATGTATTTTGCTGAAAGAATTCCGATGCTTTTTCAATAAGAGGTTCCTTCGAAATTAAAAGGGCTCCTGCAAAATAAGAGGCATAAAAGTTATTCAGAATTTCCTCAAAGCTTCCGAAGTCAAGCCACGAATAAGTATTGGGGCGATTTTTTAATTCCAGAACATTGAATCCGATTTCCTTCGCAAGAATAAAAGTCTTCTGATCCTTTTCCAGCTTTTGGTTCAGCAGTACTAATTTTTTCTCAGAAATAAAAAGAGACCGGAGGTTATCCAGTGTTCCGAATTTTTCAAAATCTTCAGACTGAATGGTGTAGCTGAACTTTTCTGTCAGAATGTTTTCCAGAATATCAGATTTTAAATTTTTCCCGGTCGGTAACTTATTTTCCCGGGTAAACTGGCTTACTTTTTCCTCAATCTCCGGAAAATAATTATCATACAATTCCTGAAATGACCGTAAGACAGCAAAGTAAAATCTTTCTTTTCCAAGATTATAATTCTGAGAAATTTCAATCAGTGCATTGATAAAGGCAGTTACCTTTTTCGGGGCATCACTTATGATGCTGATGAGGTTGTTTTTATTAATTCCGAACAATTCCAGCGGAACTTCTTTAAAGAAATCAGAATGAAGAATTTCATTGAAAGGAGCGAGACTCTTATCCAGTTTAGTAGAAACCAGATCATCAAAAGTGCAGTTCAGGGCTTCAGAAAGCTGAATGATTTTATCATGTTTGGGATATTTTTTTCCATTCTCAATTTCGTTGAGGTAAGATTTTGATAATCCTGTCTTTACAGCAAGATCCTGCAGAGACCAGCTTTTCTTTTGTCTCTGCTGCTTCAGTTTCAGCCCGAAAACTGTTTTGATATAGTCGCTTTCTGAATTCATTACCCAAATATAAATAATAAGATGCGATTATTCGCATAATGATTTTTAAAATATTTTAGCGAACGTTCGCTATTTGTGAATATTTTTATTTATGTTTGTACTATCAAATCACAAAATCAACAGGTTATGGAAACAAGGACACAATTAGAAATAAAGTCACAGAAGCAGTTTGAGGAAGTATTTACTCCGGATTTGGTGGATTTTCTCATTGCTCTTCATCAGAACTTCAATCCTGCAAGAATTGAACTTTTAGAGGAAAGAAAAAAAATACAGCATAGTTTTGATCATGGAAATCTTCCTGAGTTTCTAATGGAAACAGAAAACATCCGAAACGGAAATTGGGTATGTTCTCCGCTTCCTGAAGATTTGCAGGACAGAAGAGTAGAAATCACAGGACCTGTTGATCGTAAAATGATCATCAATGCTTTAAACTCTGGAGCCTCTGCTTTTATGGCTGATTTTGAGGACAGCAGCTCGCCGGTATGGGAAAACTGTATTCAGGGACAGATTCATCTTACGAATGCTGTTAACGGGACTATTGATTTTATTAACGAAAAAGGAAAAGCCTATACCCTTAATGAAAAAACAGCTGTTTTGCAGGTCCGGCCGCGTGGTCTTCATCTTCCGGAAAAGCATATTGAAATCAATGGAGAGAAAGCTTCCGGTTCACTGACTGATTTTGGAATATATTTTTTCAGAAATGCCAAACAGCTTCTTGAAAAAGGCAGTGGACCCTATTTTTATCTTCCCAAACTGGAACATTTTAAAGAAGCCCGCTGGTGGAACGAGGTTTTTGTTTTTTCCCAAAACTATCTGGGAATTCCGGAGGGAACCATTAAAGCGACTGTTCTGATAGAAACCATTACCGCTTCATTTCAGATTGATGAAATTTTATTTGAGTTAAAAGAACACAGTGCAGGACTGAATTGCGGAAGATGGGATTATATTTTCTCGTACATTAAAAAACTCAGAAATTTACCTGAATTTATTGTTCCGGACAGAGATCAGGTGACCATGACTTCCCCTTTTATGAGCGCTTATTCGAAACGAGTAATAGAAATATGCCATAAAAGAAATGTACACGCAATTGGTGGAATGGCAGCGCAGATTCCGGTAAAAGATGATGATAAAGCTAATAATGCTGCTTTTGAAAAAGTAAGAAATGATAAAGAGCGGGAGGTGAAAAATGGTCATGACGGAACGTGGGTAGCCCATCCGGCATTGGTAGCGGTAGCAAAAGAAATTTTTGACCAGTATATGCCTTCCCAAAATCAGATTGATAAAAAATTTGAATACCATATTACAGAAAATCAGCTGCTGGAAATCCCGAAAGGAGAGATTACCGAAAAAGGAGTCCGGAAAAATATCAACGTAGGAATTCTTTACCTTGAAAGCTGGCTGATGGGAACAGGTGCTGCTGCCATCTATCATCTTATGGAAGATGCTGCTACAGCAGAAATTTCAAGAACCCAGATCTGGCAGTGGCTGAAAAATGAAGCCGTACTCAGCGATGACAGAACTTTAACCCGCAGTATGGTACTGCAGTGGGAAAAAGAAGAAATGGATAATATTGAAAAGTATGTAGGTGAAACCCGTTTCAAGAATGGAAAATTCAATCTTGCCAAAGAACTTTTCAATGAGCTTATTTTCTGTGAAAAATTTGAGGAATTTCTGACCCTTAAAGCATATCCTTTTATTGAGTGAAAATGTTGGTTGCTGGTTTTATAGTTGCTGGTTGAGAATCCAATTATCAATTAACACTAATAATATAACCAGCATCTGGCAACAAAATTACTTTCAAACCTAATCAAACAAAATCCAAATATTATGAAAACAAGACAAGAACAAATCCAGGACCTGGAGCAGGACTGGCTGACAAATCCACGCTGGAGCGGTGTAAAAAGACCATACACAGCAGAAGAAGTTTTAAAACTCCGCGGATCTTATACCATAGAATATACCATTGCTACAGAGATGGCTAAAAAATTCTGGGATAAGCTGAATACTCAGGATTATGTGGCAGGGCTTGGCGCACTGACCGGTAATCAGGCTGTGCAGGAAGTAGACGCCGGACTTGAAGCTATTTACCTTTCCGGCTGGCAGGTAGCTGCTGATGCCAATTTATCAGGGGAAATGTATCCGGACCAGTCATTATACCCTGCCAATTCAGTGCCTTCTGTAGTAAAAAAAATAAATAATGCACTGTTAAGAGCAGATCAGGTACAGTCTGTGAGCGGAACAGGAAATAAAGAATATCTGGTACCGATCATTGCAGATGCGGAAGCTGGTTTCGGAGGTAATCTGAATGCTTTTGAACTGATGAAACAGATGATAGAAGCGGGAGCAGCCGCCGTACATTTTGAAGATCAGCTTTCATCAGCCAAAAAATGCGGACACTTAGGAGGGAAAGTATTAGTACCCACTCAGGAAGCCGTGAATAAACTCATTGCTGCCCGTCTGGCTGCTGATGTATTGGGCGTTCCAAGTCTTATTATTGCAAGAACAGATGCGGATGCGGCAGATCTGCTGACCTCCGATATTGATGACAGGGATAAAAAATTTGTAACGGGAGAAAGAACTTCCGAAGGATTTTATGTAGTGAAAAACGGAGTAGAGCAGGGCATCGACAGAGGTTTGTCTTATGCACCCTACGCAGATCTGATCTGGATGGAAACCTCAAATCCTGATCTCGGGCAGGCCAGAAGTTTTGCAGAAGGAATTCATGCCCAATTCCCGGGTAAAATGCTGGCTTATAACTGTTCTCCATCATTTAACTGGGCGGCAAGGCTGAGCGTAGAGGAAATGTCTACGTTCAGAGAAGAGCTGGCTAAAATGGGCTATAAGTTCCAGTTTATTACCCTTGCGGGATTCCATGCTTTGAATACAGCAATGTTTGAATTGGCTTTAGCGTATAAAGAAAGAGGAATGGCCGGATATTCCGAACTGCAGGAACGCGAATTTGCATTGCAGCAGAAAGGATTCAGAGCGGTGAAGCATCAGTCTTTTGTAGGAACAGGATATTTTGATGAAGTACAGAATATTGTTACCAATGGTTCCTCAGCTACTGTAGCAATGAAGGATTCTACAGAAACAGCACAATTTCATTAGTCATTTTTTCCATATTTTTTGATGTTAAACCTTCTCAACTGGTGGGAAGGTTTTTCTTTGTTTAATATCTTTTAGACCTATTTTTTACTTTACATAAGCTCAAAATAATAAAGGAAAAATATCAGATCGTAAGTATTGAAATTTGAATTATATTTGGGGACGAAAAAATAGTATTAAACATGAATTTAATTAAAGTAATTTTTATTACATTAGGATTAACACTTACTGCTAATATCGCAAAGGCTCAACAGAAGATTGGAAGTGTAAACACAGAGGACATCTTTGCAAGTTTATCAGAAGTAAAAACTATAGGAACGACCATTGATAATCTGACTAAAAGCAAGCAGACAGAAATTGAAAAGCTGATCAACGATTATCAGACTAAGCTGAAAGCAGCTCAGGATAAAGAAAAGACTTTAAGTGAAGCCAATAAAGAAGCAGTCACTAAAGAATTAATTGCAGCACAAACAGAATTACAGACTTTAGGGAAGAAGATAGAAGAAACCAGAGCACAGGCTGCTAAAGATATCTCGGCTAAACAAAATGAACTGCTTAGCCCGCTTCAGAAAAAAGTAAGAGACGCTATTTACGCTGTAGCGAAAGAGAGAAGTCTAAACTATGTATTTGATACAGCAGCACAGGAATCTAATAACCTTCTGTATACAGACGGAAGTGAAGATATCACTAATATGGTAAAAAGCAAGTTAGGTGGTACGGCAGCTCCTGCTAAAGCAGCTGGAAAATCTAAATAAGAATTTCAATACACAAAAAAAAACGGAATCATAGAGTATCTGATTCCGTTTTTTTGTATCTGAATGCTTGAATTGTTTCTGAGAGAGTAAGAAAGTTCTGTTTAAAATGATAAATTTGAGTAAACTTTCAGGAGAATGAATTTAATGTACGAAAAACAGATCCAGGTAACGGAAGAACATATTGATCAGAATAACCACGTGAATAATGTACAATATGTTCACTGGGTGGAAGAAGTAGCCGCGGAACACTGGGATCTTTTAAAACAGAAAACAGAATATGTAAATGATGCCTGGATGCTTCTTGATCATCATATCCGATACAAAAAGCAAGTCTATCTGAACGACATCATCACGGTTAGAACCTATCCAATAGCTCCGGAAGGAGCCAAACAGCCAAGAAAAGTAGAATTTTATTGCAAAGATGAGCTTGTGGTAGATTCAAGCACACTTTGGATTCTCTTCGATACGGAAACCAAAAAGATTAAGCGCCTGGAAGCTGATTGGCTGGAGAAGTTTTCTGAATAATAAAAGAAAAAATCAAAGTAGGAGTAATACTTTGATTTTTTTATTTTTGATCAGGAACACTTAACAAAAAACTAAATAACATGAAAACTCTTGTATACAGTGGCTTTACTATTGTGGCTTCATTTTTTTAGATTGCATTCATGAAAATAACCGTTTACAGTTTTTAGCTTAACGAGTAAGGATGTAAGAAATATATAATATAAATATAATCATAAGGCTATGGAAATGCTTTATACTCAGCATTCTGTTTTCGCTGAAGATCAGATTTATAGGGTATGGCCCTGTCACCCCTGAAACAGAAAAATTTACATTACATAACCTATAAAGCTCAATGAATGTTTCGATGGAATGATTTTTATAAAAAATAGCAATGCCGCAGAGCATCTCTCAGCCGGGTAAACAGTAACGGAATGGCTGTTTATTTTATTGGAAATCAGTATAGAAAGGATTATCAGAATAAAAAAACAGACTCCGGAATGCATCTGTTTCCGTTTTTATCTCAGAATTAGATGTTATAATTGAGCTTCGATAGCTGTCTTAATAAGAAACCATCAACCCATTGGAAAATGAAAAAAACAGTTTCAGCTATTTTATTTTTAAGCTTATCGTTTCCGGGCTGCGGCCAGACGTTAGAACAGGCGAAGGATATTGATAACTATATTAAAAAAGTGATCAGGATAAACGAAATACCCGGCATGGCCGTAGGAATCGTGACCAACAATAAAGTGACTTTCCAGAAATATTATGGAAAAGCAACTTTGGAAAGTGACAAAAAAGTAGATTCCAACTCCATGTTCAGAGTATATTCTACTACAAAACTGATGTCCAATGTCGGGCTCTTTCAGCTTATTGAGCAGGAAAAAATTTCTCTGGACGATAAAATTTCAAAATATATAGACAATCTACCGGCAGAATGGCAGAATGTAAAGGTGAAAAACCTTTTATCACACTCTTCTGGGCTTCCGGACTGGATTAACTTCAGCGATATTGCGACAGATGCTGCAAATGACGAGGTGATTAACCGCCTGTCAAAAGAAAAAATGGAATTTGAAACAGGAAGTGATTATAGATACAACCAGACAAACTACATGCTGATTGCAATGATCATTGAAAAAATAACCGGAGAAAAATTCGAAGATTATATTCTGAATAATCAGTTTTCAGATTCCAGAAACAAGGTAATATTTTCATCCAACTCAATTGAAAAAATCCCTGACAGGATTGTAAAGTACATCTATAATAAAGAAAAACACCAATACGAAAAATCTACATTTGTAGAGGGAAGAAGAGCACACTCTGCTAATGGTTTGGCCATCACATTACCCGCTTTTCTGCAGTGGAGTATTCATCTTAGTAATCATGATTTCCTGAAACCCACCACTCAGCAGTTGATGTGGAAACCTTTTGAATACAAAAATAAGGAGATTACCTTCACCCACGGTTGGGATATGGATACCTTTAATAATGTCAAATCCTATAACTTTTCCGGTGGAAATGTAAGTGCTTACAGAATTTTTCCGGATCAGAATATGGCTATTGTGGTGATGTACAGCGGATATAAAGAATTTCCTGTTTTTTACCCCATGATCAATCAGATAGCGGGTATCATGGATCAGAAGCTGCTGAATCCATATATGGTGGCAGAAGAATATACAAAATCAGAACCTTTCGTTTATCCCAGCCTTAAAAAAGAAATTTATGGCTACCGCATTGAAAAGGATAATATAATTTTTTCATACCAGTTTCCAGCAAATAAAAGCACAGCATATATAAGAAATATTTCAGTTGCAGGCTCATTTAATAACTGGAATCCCAATGACAAGGCCTATGATATGACCCTGAAAAAGGACAATACTTTTGAGTTAATACTGCCAAAATCTCACTTCGAAAAAGGAAAAAATTATCAGTTTAAATTTGTCATGAACAAAAAAGACTGGCTTTCTGTACCTTACAATACCATCAATGTGGATGGATCCGGAGATCATAATGTAACGTTTAAAATTGATTAAATACCGTATTTAAAATCACCCTAATAGAAACAGTCTTTTCGCTATTAAGCGGTTTTGTCATATCTTTGTACTATGATACGTATTACAAAAATTTTTACATTCGAAACCGCTCACGTGCTTTACAACTACGATGGGAAGTGTAAAAATATGCATGGGCATTCCTATAAACTGTTCGTGACAGTGAAAGGAAAACCGATCAATGATATTGAAAATCCTAAAAATGGAATGGTGGTAGATTTCGGAGATATTAAAAGTATCGTAAAATCTGAAATCGTAGATGTGTGGGACCATGCGGTTCTGGTAAATGCATTGTCTCCACACAAAGAATTGGGAGATGATCTTGAGCAGAAAGGACATAAAGTAATCTATTGCAGCTTCCAGCCAACCTGTGAAAACATGTTGTATGCCATTGCGGCTAAAATCAAATCAAGACTACCTGAAGGAATTTCTTTGGCATATCTTAAACTTCATGAGACGGAAAACTCTTACGGAGAATGGTTTGCAGAAGATAATTAATAATTTTACCCCACAAAACTCAGACGGTGTTAAAAACAACAATTAATTTAGAACCTGGAAAAAAAGTATATTTCGCTTCAGATCAGCATTTTGGTGCGCCTACACCTGGTGAAAGCAAATTGCGTGAGGAGAAATTTATACGCTGGATGAACGAGATTAAAGAAGATGCCCAGGTTTTGTTTTTAATGGGTGATCTTTTTGACTTCTGGCATGAATGGAAGCATGTGGTTCCTAAAGGTTACGTTCGGGTACTGGGAAAGATCGCAGAGCTTAAAGACAGGGGAATTCACATCTATTTCTTTGTCGGGAATCATGATCTTTGGATGAAAGATTATTTGGAAGAAGAGATCGGGTGTACTGTTTTCTATCAGAAACAATATTTCGAAATGGGAGGAAAACAGTTCTTACTGGCGCATGGAGACGGTCTTGGCCCTGGCGACAAAGGATATAAAAGAATGAAAAAATTATTCACCAATCCTGTTGCTCAATGGTTTTTCAAATGGCTTCATCCGGACCTGGCAATGAAAGTGGCATTATACCTTTCCCAAAAAAATAAAATGATTTCCGGGGAAGAAGACAAAGCATTTCTGGGAGAAGATAAAGAGTTCCTGATCATTTATTCCAAAGAAAAGCTGAAGACCCAGAAGATTGATTATTTTATTTATGGCCACAGGCATCTTCCAATGGTGCTGGATCTGGAGCAGAACGCAAAATACATTAACCTTGGAGACTGGATTTCCTATTTTACCTACGGAGTTTTTGAAAAGGATTTTGAGCTGAAGACTTTCGAAAAATAAAGCAAAAAAAATTACCCCTAAAAAGAGGTAACCTTCGAACAGGCCGAAACCCATTCTTGTTTTTAATCCATATTCCGTTTTAGTAATTGCAAGAAGCCTACCAAAATAGAATTTACGGATTAAAAAAATATTAAATAATACTATATTATGTATATAATCATCTTATAATGAGATGATTGCTAGCTTAAAAAAGTTATGGAATTAAAAAATATATTCAACATAAAGACAGAACAGGATTTCCTGAACGCATCATTGAAAACATTTCGTTATCAATATGAAAATGTTGAAATATACCGGAAATTCGTTGATTTTCTGAAGGTGAATCCTGATGAGGTAGATGGTTTGGCGAAAATTCCGTTTCTTCCTATTGAGATGTTTAAAAATCATCAGATTCTGGATAAAAATGCTTCCGCAGACCTGTTTTTTCAAAGCTCAGGAACCACTCAGATGAATCTTTCCAGGCATTTCATTGCAGATCCAAAGCAGTATGAAGAAAGTATTTATAGAAGTTTTGAACAGTTTATCGGAAAGCCGGAAGATTTTATTTTCCTGGGATTACTTCCAAGCTATCTTG
This sequence comes from Chryseobacterium culicis, assembly GCF_900108365.1. Classification (GTDB taxonomy): domain Bacteria; phylum Bacteroidota; class Bacteroidia; order Flavobacteriales; family Weeksellaceae; genus Chryseobacterium; species Chryseobacterium culicis. Next base: position 543,726 of record NZ_FNWQ01000001.1, read on the forward strand.
AAAAGCAGAATTCATCATTGATCTACATGGTAGATTATCTCATGAAAAAATCCGCAAAGCCGGAAAACGGATATTTTCTTTACAATCATTCCGAGCTTTTTGAATTACTGAACAAACTGCATGATAAAAAAGTAATTCTTTTTGGAGTTTCTTTTGCATTATTGGATTTTCTGGATTACTGCCATTCCGGGCAAAGCGGGGAGACCATCAATTTTCCCGAAAATTTAATAGTTATTGAGACCGGAGGAATGAAGGGCAGAAAAGAAGAAATGACTAAAGATGAACTCCTGAAAATATTACAGACGGGTCTTAAAACACATAAAATCTATTCAGAATATTCCATGACAGAACTGCTCTCACAGGCTTATTCACTTGGAAACAACGAATATGAATGCCCTAACTGGATGAAAATCTTGGTGCGGAATGCTGAGGATCCTTTAGCGTATGAAAAAGAAGGAAGAACAGGAGCCATCAATATCATTGATCTTGCCAATACCCATTCCTGCTCATTTATTGCTACCCAGGATTTAGGAAAGATTGTCGGAGAAAAATTTCAGGTATTGGGAAGAATAGACCATTCTGATATCAGAGGCTGCAGCCTTTTGGTAAGTTAGAAAGCGTAAGGTCAAAGAGGAATTGTGAATAGTCAATTCGCTTTAATTGTCAATTTTTTCATCATCGGAATCAAAAAAAAAACAGATTATTATTTTTGCTGAGGGAAACGTATTTGCGAACGTTATAAGGAGCTAGTAAAAAACTTTGCGGATATTGCGTTTATAATATTGACTATTAGAAGAGCGCACCATCATTAATACTTTTTACATTGTACATTTTACAATTATATCAATGATCAAAATAGAAGAACTTATACATGCTTACATCCATTCCCACTGCGATTTTGAAAAAGAAATCGTACTGACGAATTATTTTCAGGCAGATTGGGAAGCAGATATTCTGGTCATTAATTCTGAAGGCGAAAGCCACGAAATAGAGATCAAGTTTTCAAAAAGTGATTTTAAAAATGATTTCAAAAAATCTTACCTTAATAAAGATACAGGAGAGAAATTTCTGAAACACGATAAAATTTCCTGCGGAGATTATATCTGCAATTCTTTCAGCTTCTTGCTGCCTATGGGAATGATAGATGCAGCAGCTATTCCTGAACATTGCGGAATTATTGAGTTTTATCATAACGTTGATACATGGGAAACAGAATTTTATGTAATACGTCCACCCAAAAAGCTGCATGAAGACTCTTACTGGAACCTGAATGATAAAGATCTTTTTATCAGAAAAATGGCACTGAATCTGCTCCAACGCAAAATGGAAATTAAAGGAAAGCACGAAGAACTGATTTTCAAGAATCCTTTTGACATCAAAAAAATAAAGTAAACAGATTTCTTTTTTCAACGCAAAGTTTAATTTCTTATCGATAAGCTTTAAGGATGCAAAGCTGGAATCAATGAAATTGATTTTGACTAAGCTGACATATCACTAACTTCATCCACGAAGTAGTCGCAATTACTTAGTACCCTTCAATAAAAATTCATCTTTATAAAAACTTTGCGTCTACAACGAATTTCAAACAATTTACCCAGCATAGAAAATAAAAAATCCTGCCGCCTGACAGGATTTTATAATTGATTATTATTTTAAAAATTAATCTGCTATTTCTGCAGTATCTCTCTGAAGTAGGAACTTATAGATCAGTCCTCCTACAACTCCTCCTAAAATTGGAGCTACCCAGAACAGCCAAAGCTGAGACATTGCAGTTCCTCCCACGAATACCGCCTGAGAAAGTGATCTCGCAGGGTTTACGGAAGTGTTGGTGATGGGAATAGAGATCAGATGGATCAAGGTAAGAGCAAGTCCAATCGCAAGACCGGCAAATTTACCGTTTGCCCATTTATCCGTAGCACCCATAATTACGATAAGGAAGAAAGCGGTTAACAGGAACTCTGCAAGGAATGCAGCTCCCATACTGAATGCTTTTCCGTTATATACGGCTTCTCCGTAGAAGTTGGTGGCAAAATCTCCGGGTTTTGAGAATTCTACCGCTCCCGCTCCGTTAAGGATAGTGTACAGACATCCTGCTGCCACAATGGCTCCCAGACACTGAGCTACAATGTAAGGGATAAGATCTTTTGCAGGAAATCTTCCTCCAGCCAAAAGACCGAAAGAAACCGCCGGGTTAAAGTGCCCTCCTGAAATGTGTCCTACAGCATATGCCATAGTAAGAACAGTAAGACCGAAGGCTAAGGCAACGCCTAAAAGTCCGATGCCTATGTCTGGAACACCAGCTGCAAAAACAGCGCTTCCACACCCTCCGAAAACAAGCCAAAATGTGCCGAAAAATTCAGCGAAAAGTTTTTTTATCATGTTGTTTATTATTTAAATGCATCTCAAATGTAAAATTTAAATCTTAAAGTAAAAAGTAAAAACTTAAAAAATATTTCGAAAAAGAATGAACAATAATTGCAAAATCGGTAATTTGGTGTAAAGTTTGTTTGGGATTTATTTATAGAGCATTATGGTCGGCTTTGAAAGATATAACATAAATGTTTTATCTTTCATTTGTAATTTAAAAGGATGGTGAATGAGAACGTTTTTTTGTGTGGTCTTTGTACCTTTTATTTATAGTTTACATTATTCGCAGGCAGCAAAAAAAGCTTTTCCCTGTTATGATCTTTCTACTGTACTGAAGGTTGAGCCAACAGCGCTTTACAAACCTCACCTTGATGCTTCCAGAAGTTTTGGGATTCAGCTCCTGAAGGATTCCAAAACAGTGCAGAAATACATCAGCAACGGAAAATTTCATAAAATAAAAAAGTCAGGAAAAGGATATAAGGTTCAGAGGCTGGATTACAGCAGGGCTTACATGGTATCCAAAGCAAAAACTACCCTGGAGAAAATAGCCTCCAAATTCAGTAAAGACACGAAAGGAGGTACATTCACTGTTTCTTCTATTACCCGTACCCTTGAAGACCAGTGCAGGCTGAGGAGGGTCAATTCAAATGCATCACTAGGGATTAGTTCTCACAATTACGGAAACTCTTTTGATATTTCCTACATAAGATTTAATGATGTTTTGAAATACAATCCGAAGATGGAAATGGCTTTGGAGAAAGTTTTAAAGCATTATCAGGATGCTGGTAGAATATATTACATTAAAGAGAGGCAACAGAGCTGTTATCATATTACAGTGAAAAATTATTAATTAAAAATCTTTCTTGCATAGCATGTTTAGTTTCTATATTTTTATACAACTAAAAACTATGCTTATGTCAACATTAAACATTGTAGATTATATGCTGCCTGTAGAAGAATGCAGGGCGGCATCCAATGAATGGAAATCTTACTGTTCCGACTTTTCAAAACTACAAAAGCTGATCCCCACCAATTATGTTTTTAACATTTCCGGCGAACACCTTGAATGGATGAGAGGTTTCAGTGAGTATAAAGACTTTTGTTCAGCAATAGGCGTTTACAAAGAAAGACTGGTCCTTATCCTTTATCCTATGAATAATGAGGGTGTAAAAATAGATGTCAAAGAATATCCATACACTTTCCTTACCGAACTTGACAGAGATCTGAAACTTCAGGAAATTCAGGAATATACGGTGGTAAAAAACGCTGTTCTTTCCAAAGATTTAGAGAGTGCCAAGAAAGATTCCAACATGGCTTTACCGGTTTCCAACACGCCAATTCTTGAGCAGGATGTAGCTGTAACAGCTATTGAACGCTGGAGAAATGAAGGAATGGACTGGTTCTACAAAGAATGTGGAGAAAATGAAGGAATTGGAATTTTCAGGAAATTCTACGTTCCTACAGCCGATCTTTGCCTTAACGATGCGGGATTAACGGGTATCACCTGTTCCTTTGGACTTCGATACAATGATATTTATGGGAAAATGCTTGTAACCCTTATCTTCATCTCTTTCCGTGCCAATGCTAAGAATGAAGAATTGGGAGCAGAGACTATTTCAAATACATACGACTGGGCAAAACCTTGTCCTCCTATCTGCCGTATTCCGGATGTAGATGTAGGATGTGAATTTTAAAAAAGATAAACTGAGGAATGGCTGGACTTTATAAGGCAATTTTGTTCCTGAATTATGCACTGCTTCTCTCTGTTATACTGCTGGGAGCAGCGAAGTACCGCATATTAAACCCAAAAGAAAAGCAATATTTTCATTGTATTGCTTTTCTTTTTTTTATCGAACTGCTGAATCTGGCCCTGCCGTACATCTTCAGACTAAATGACACTTCTTTTCTTTATCCCCTGTATATCGCAGGAGAGTTTTTTCTGCTCACCGGTTTATTCATCAGAAAGCTGGACTGGCCAAAATCTGCCCTCTGGACTGTAGGTGTATTGGCAGCAGGTTTTATGATCTCGAAATACGGATTGGATTATCCTGCCAATGCAGATATTGCGAAAGTGGTTTCCAATATCATCATTATATGCCTTTCCGGGTTTATCCTGATCCGTGAGATTAAAAATACCACTGCGCAAAACCGTTTTCTTCTGGTGGATGCCAGTATTTTTTTCTACTATTCTGTTTCGGTATTTATATTTATTATTCAGCACCAGATTGCAGAGCTGTCGGAAAACGATTATTATACTATTCTCAGTGCCAATAATATACTTTCAAGTATTTTGTACTGTTCATTTTTATACACTTTTGCGAGATTAAAGAAGTAACTTTAAATATCAATCTGCTGATCCTTATAATTGTTACCATAGCAATTATAGTATCCTTTATTCTGTTGGCTTACAGAGCATTTATCACCAGAATTATAAAGGAAAAAAATGTACAGCACGAAGCTGAAGTGCTTCATCAGAAAAAGTTAGTGCTGGAAAACATCCGGGCACAGGAAGAAGAGAGAAAAAGAATTGCGGTAATGATTCATGATGACATCGGAAACCGTCTCAATATCCTTTCCTTATGGCTGAATAACCTGGATACCCAGGGTGATGATCTGATCAGAAAAAATATCTACGGACAGATGTCTTCCCTGATAGATGCTGCCAGAAGTATTTCTCATTCATTATATCCGGTAAATCTGGAATCGGTGGGGCTGGTTTTATATGTTGAAGAATTAATCGCCAATCTTTCCCACAAAATTAATATATCCCTGCAGGTAATGCCGGGCTATGAAAAAAAAGATCTTTTTGTAGAAGTGCAGCTGTACAGAATTATTCAGGAGTTTACTACCAATGTAATTAAGCATTCTGATGCTACGGATCTTTGGATTTATATTAAAGATTATCGTGAAAATATGGCAGTGGTGATTTCAGATAACGGACAGGGCTTTGAGTATGAAGAAGTGAAAAAAGGAATGGGAATCAAAAATATAGAATCCCGTATCAAATCTATGAACGCAATACACAAATGGAAAAAAACTTTTTCGAATAAAGGAAGTCGTTTAATTATAAAAATTCCAAAACATCATGAGTTCCCAAATCAAACTTGCACTGATTGATGATGAACAGCTGATCCTCGAAGGGGTAAAAATGTTGCTGTCCAATGAAAAAAATATATCGGTAAGCCTTACCGCAGATAATGGCCCCGATTTTATCGAAGCCCTCGGAAAACTTTCAAAAGATGAATTTCCTGATATAGCTCTTGTAGATGTTCAGATGAAACCCATGAATGGCTTTGAACTGGTAGAAATCCTGAAGGAAAAATATCCCGATCTTAAAATCATTATCCTTTCTTCCCATTATAAAACCTCTATTTTGGGTTATATGGTTAAGCTCGGTGTCTCAGCATTTCTTCCCAAAAATTCAAACAGGAAAATATTCATTGATGCCATTACGATGGTGGATAAAAATGGTGTTTTCTTCACCGCTGAAGATCATCAGATGCTTTTTACGTACATGAACAGTTCTGCCAAGAAAAATTCACTTTTTGAAACAGAAGATGAGCTTTCCGAAAGAGAAAAAGATGTTGTAAAACTGATCTGTCAGGAATTTACGAACAACGAAATAGGTGAAAAGCTTTTCATCAGCCCCAGAACGGTAGAAAGCCACAGGCAGCGTATTCTGGAAAAGATTGGTGCCAAAAATACGGTGGGAATAGTCATTTATGCCATTGTCAACAATATTTACACCCTTGAAAAAATATAATCTGATTCCGTAGAAATACGGAATTTTTTATTTAGTCATTTTCACTCTAGCTAACCTTATTTTTCTTCTGTTATTTTGGAATGTCTCTTTTAGGGATTTTTAGTTTTAAAAAAACACAAAAAGGATCTGTAATAAAAAAATTAAGCAAAAACATGAATGGCAGCAGAGTGATTTCCGTCGGGATTTTCTTTGACGGTACAGGAAATAATGGCGCAAATATTCTTTCACCGGATAAACCGCTGAACAATAATGAAAGCTATTATGGCACCTTCAGCAATATCTATAAATTATACAGTTTATTTGTTGGTGATGAAAAAATATATATCGAAGGAATAGGAACCGTAACAGGGAGCGAAGACAGTAATTTTGCAATGGCAACATGCGCAAACCCTCCCTATGGGAATGGGTATTCTTCCGATGATAAACTTCAGAAAGTCAGAGATTTTGTGCAGGATATTATTCATGAAGAAACCCAGGAGTATCATTTTTATATCTATGGATTCGGAAGAGGAGGAATGCTGGCAAGAACTTTCTGTAATCATCTTGTAACCTATTACGCTCCCGAAAAGTGTAAAATCAAATTTTTAGGAGCTTTCGATACTGTAGAGTCGAAGCCATTTAATACCTATAATTTGAGCATTCCTGTTCAGGTGGAAAATGCTTTACATATCTGTGCAGTGAATGAGAGCCGTTTTTTTTTCCCGCTTACCGGTTTTTTTCAAAATTCAAAAACAATGCAGGATCAGAAAATGGAAAATCAGTCGTCCGTTTGGAAAGAAATATTTGTGCCGGGAGATCACGCAGACGTGGGAGGAGGATATCTGGAGGGTCCGCAGTCTGTTTATATTTCTACAGATTGTATGAATGCAGATGATATACACAGCTACATATCCGATATCAGAAATACGGAAATCAATCCCGATGGAAATAAAATATGGGATGCGCTGCTTTCAGAGTACAAAATAGAAACCGCCAATGGCCTTTCACAGGCATATGTGTGCAGAGATAGAGTTTATAATGATCTTTCTAAAGTGTATGGCAAACTAATGATAGAAGAAACCAACGCAGTACAACCTGTTTTCAGTACAGAGATCTATCCTTATTTGGGAACAGATTACAATAAACATCCTTTTCTCAACCGCTTTCACCTCAAAATGAAGGAATATATAAAAGATCTTTCTGCCAATAAAAAGCCTATTTATGATTTTGCCAGATTTGCAGATTATACCCATATCTCAGCAAACTTCGGATTATACAGTCCCGGTTTCCTGAACAGGTCTCAGCACGAAATCAATATTGAAATGATCAACAACGGACTTAATGTTTCCAGCAGTACCTCTGTAGACCCAAACAGCCAGAAAAGGCTTTCTGTGGAGCTTCATTTGCCGGAAGACAGCTTTGTTGCAGATTTTCTTTACGGTACCAATGTTCCCAATAATGACATCTGGGTACGATCTGTTCTAAAAACACCGGCAGTTATTATCTCACATTAAATAAAAATCAGTGCCAACGCTTCTCAGTTTTAAATTTAGGTTAGGAGACATCTTGCGGTGTCTCCTTTTCGTTGTAATGTATTTAAAATCAATTGGGTATAATTACTGAATGCTGAATTTGGTATATTCTACTGTAGTTTTGGGTTTTTAATTCTCGTTACTTTGAGTTGTTCATTGAGCGAAGCTTCAGGCAGATATTGAACAGGGGAAATACTGAAGAGCTCCTTTCGCTTATCAGTATTTCCGGGAGTTATTATAGATAAAATCACCAAAAACAAAAATAATTATGACAGTTTCAGCATGGCTTAAAAAAGCAAATAAACTTTTAGATACTTGTGAGAACGAGATCAGTATCAAAAATGGCAGTAAAAAAATAACAATGGCTCAGGCTACCACTTTAAACGAGCTGCAGCATGAGATAGGATCACATCATGGGATCAGACAGGTAACCTACAAGGAAGCTGCGCAAAGTCTTAAAGAAATGATCGCCATGGTAGAAGCCGGGCAGAAAACCCCTCCGCTTACACCGGGATAAATAACAGGCCAGTATATTACATTTGAAAGCCGTCCGTTTGGGCGGCTTTTTTTATTTCTGGGCTATTCATTTCTTTTTCCGTATTTTTGCACCCGAAAATTCATTATTCATTACTAATTATTAATTAAGATGCTTTCGGTTCAAAGTTTAGGATTACATCATTCAGGAAATTATTTATTTCAAAATGTCAATTTTACCATCAAAAAAGATGATAAAGTTGGCCTCGTAGGAAAAAATGGAGCGGGTAAATCCACTTTATTGAAAATGCTGTCCGGAGAAATTAATTTCTACGAAGGAGAAGTTGTGACTGAAGGTAGTGTTACCATTGGCTTCCTGAAGCAGGATCTTGACTTTGTAAAAGGAAGAACCGTTTGGGCTGAAACCATGCAGGCTTTTGAGCAGATCAACGCATGGAAGGACGAGCTGGAAGAAGTGAATCACCAGATGACAGTGAGAACAGATTACGAAAGTGACTCCTATACCGATCTGATTAATAAAATGACCGAACTGAATGACCTTCTAATGAACCATGATGCCTACAATCTTGAAGGCGATATGGAAAAAGTGTTATTCGGTCTGGGATTCAAAGCAGATGATTTCCAAAAAATCACCGATGAATTTTCCGGAGGATGGAGAATGAGAATCGAACTGGCAAAATTACTTCTTCAGAAGAATGATATTATGCTTCTCGATGAGCCTACCAACCACCTGGATATGGAATCCATCATCTGGCTGGAGAACTTCCTGAAAGATTATCCCGGAGCGATTGTACTGGTAAGTCACGATAAGCAGTTTATGACAGCCGTGTGTAACCGTACTTTCGATATCAACAATAAAAAAGTTGACGACTATAAAGCCAACTATTCGAAATATCTGATCATGAGAGAAGATCGCCGTGAAAAGCTGATTCAGGCTAAAAAGAACCAGGACGCGGAGATCAAACAGATGGAAGACAATATTAATAAGTTCCGTGCAAGTGCTACCAAAGCCTCTTTCGCACAGTCGCTTATTAAAAAATTAGATAAAATAGAACGTATTGAGGTGGATAATGAAGACGTTTCCAAATTCAATATCCGTTTTGTACAGTCTATGGTTCCGGGGAAAGTGATCTTCGAAGCCATCAACCTTGGAAAATCCTACGGGCAGAAGCAGATTTTTGATAATGTGGATTTTATCGTTCAGAGAGGAGACAGAATTGCCCTTTTAGGACAGAACGGACAGGGAAAAACAACGTTGGCTAAAATTTTAGCTGGCGATATTAAAGATTATTCAGGAACATGGAATCTGGGTCATAATGTAAACATCGGATACTTTGCTCAGAATCAGGAAGAAGTTTTAACTCCTAATAAAACGGTTTTAGAAGAAGCAGAAGATGCCGCAACAGAAGAAACAAGACCAAGAGTAAGAGACCTTTTAGGATCTTTTCTTTTCCAGGGAGATGCCGTTACAAAAAAAACGAAGGTGCTTTCCGGAGGAGAAAGAAACCGTCTGGCACTTTGTAAACTGCTGCTTCGTCCTTTCAATACACTGATCATGGACGAACCTACCAATCACCTCGATATCCAGTCTAAGGAAATTATCAAGCTGGCGCTGCAGAATTTTGAAGGAACTTTAATTGTGATCTCGCACGACAGGGAATTCCTTCAGGGACTTTGTGATAAGATCTATGAATTCCGTGACGGGAAAATGAAAGAATTCCTTGGAGATATCAATGAGTATCTTGAATACAGACAGAAGGAAACCATCAGAGAGATTTCTGCAGAAAAGGCGAAACTTCACAGCGAAGTAAAGGTAGAACCTAAAAAAGTAGAAGAAAAACCTATGGCTACTAATCAATCTTCAACAATTGTAAGTAAAGAGCAGAAAAATATTCAGAATAAAATCAAGAAAGTAGAAGAAAAAATTTCCGAACTTGAAATAAAAATTGAGGAAATGGAATCTTCTTTTGCCAAAGAAAACCCTTCGGATGAAACCCTGGAAAAATACAATAAAGCTAAGGAAGAGCTGGATACAGCGCTGCAGGAGTGGGAATATCTTGGAACACAGCTGGATTAAACGAAAATGTAAATGCTTCATAAACCAAAAATTATGAAGCATTTTTTTGGTAACGAAATCAAATTCAATTCTACATATTATCAATAGTCGTTAAGTAATTTAATGAAAGTTTAAGGAAACAATTAAATTATTTTCCTAATTTTGAACCATGATTATGAAAGAAAGCAGAAACCTAAAGCGTTTTATCTCCAAGCTATTGTTTGGAGTGTATTTTCTCGCGCTGCTTTCTCAAAGCTTTCACCACCATGATTCTGTAGATTATTTTAAGGCATTTCATCTTAAAAAAACCGACAATACGGTGACGAAAGCAGTTACTAAAGAGAAAGCTGGCGACTGTCTGGCCTGCCACTTTTTGGTTACCGGACATACTTTGGCTCCTGAAGAAATCAGTTTTACCTTTGAGCATTACAGCCACCAGGTAAAACAAATCATCGCCATTCAGGAGAAAATCTGGTCACAGACCAAATTCACTTTTCAGCTCCGGGGACCGCCCGCACTTGCATAATTCACAGATTCTACAGGGTTTAAAGTTTTATACTTTAAGTTCAATGTTTACTACGTAAAGATTTAGGTTGAATGTTGTTGAAAAACAACGGATAGCGTGTAGTTGATTTTTCATTACCGGCTTATCATTTCTGACCCTAACTTCTTATTAGACATTCTGCTTTTTACATTGTACAAGTTACAGTCAACATAACCCTACCCACAAATTTTAACGAAAAATGTACCTTATTGAAAAAGGTGCTCAATCAATCTATTTACAATGAAATTGATATATTGCCTGCTGCTGATCTTTTGCGGATCAGTATTTACAAGTGCACAAAAAACGTATGCTGTAGAGGGAACCGTTCAGGATTTTCATGATAAAACACTGCTGGAAAACGCAGTGATTAAAATCGGGAACTTTACAGCCAAAACCAATAACAAAGGTTACTTTGCCTTTGACAAAATCCCTGCAGGAAAGTATACCCTCATTGCACAGCACCCTGATTGTGATGATTATACTGAAAATATAGGAGTTAATCAGGATGTTCATTTGGTTATTACACTGGAACACCATGTCAGAGACATCGAAACAGTAACGGTTCACGGAAGCCATAAGAACAATGGAAGCATGGTGGTGAAAACCCTTGACAAGGCTATGCTTTCAAGAAATGTTACCGAAAACTTAGGAAATTTATTAACCAACATTTCCGGTGTCAATGTTCTTAAAACGGGGAATAATATCGCTAAACCTATTATTCACGGGCTTTATGGAAGCAGAGTTTCCATCCTTAATGACGGGGTAAAGCTCGCGGAACAGGAATGGGGAGTAGAGCATGCACCCAATGTGGATGTTAATAATTTTGAACATATTGATGTCATCAAAGGAGCCTCTGCTTTGAAATATGGAGCCGGAGCAGTAGGAGGGGTGGTTGTTCTGCAGCCTCAGGTTTTGCCTAAGAAAGATACCATCATGGGAAATGTATCCCTTTCCGGAATTTCAAACGGAAGAGGAGCAGATCTTAATGTGAAGCTGGCAAAAACATGGGAAAATGGCTGGGCCATAAAAACCAACGGAAGCTATAAAAAACTGGGAGATCTTGAAGCTCCGGATTATGGCCTGATGAATACCGGGCTTGAAAGTTCAGGATTTAATTTCGGGGTACAGAAAATGACATTTGAAAAAGGTTTTTCCTTTGATTATTATCTGACGAAAAGCACCGTCGGGATCCTGAGAAGTTCTCACGTTGGGAACTCTGAAGACCTGCGTACCGCTCTTACCTCTCCGCAGCCCATCTATCAGAGGGATTTTAGCTATGATATTGATAACCCAAAACAGGAAATTGAGCATCATATCGCTAAAGTGTCTGCTTATAAAAGGTTTGAAAATTTCGGAAAAATAACGGCTACGTACAGCTTTCAGTACAATCATAGAAAAGAATATGATATAAGACGTACTGAAGCCTTAAGCAAAAAGCCGGCACTGGATCTGGAACTGATCACCAATGACCTGAATGTGAACCACCTGATAGAAAGAGGGAACTGGAATCTTGAAACAGGGATTAATGCAGGATATCAGAACAACTATTCCAATACGCAGACCGAAGCAAGACGTCTCGTCCCGAACTATGACAGATATTATGCAGGAATTTATTCCGTATTAAAATACAAAATTGCGCCTGAACTCGATCTTGAGCTGGGAGGCAGATACGATTACGATCATTATGATGTAACAAAATGGTATGACCTGAGTGACTGGAACAAGACTTATGCTGCAGATTATTCTGATTTCGTAGTAAGAATTAACCAGAACAGGATTCTTACCAGACCCTCTTTAACGTATAATAATATTTCCGTAAACGGAGGAGTTGTCTATCACCCTTCTGAATATTTTAATCTGAAATTTAACTACGCCAGAGTTTCGAGATCTCCAAATATTGCAGAACTTTTTGCTGATGGTCTTCACCATTCCGCAGCCATTATTGAAAGAGGAGATATGAGAATGAAAAGTGAAACAGGTAACCAGTTCAACCTGGTGGCAGATGTTAAGGCAAATGTTTTAAAAGGACTGAATATCTCAGTAAACCCGTACTTCTTTTACACTCAGAATTTTATCAATCAGATTCCTACAGGATACCAGAATACCCAGTGGGGCGGGGCTTTTGTAGTATACAGCTATCAGCAGATCAATGCAAAAATGTATGGATTGGACGTTGATGCCCAGCTGAAGATCACGGATCATCTGACCTATAAAGGAAGCGGATCTTATGTGTACGGGCAGGATACCACGCATGATGTGCCGCTTATTCTGATGATGCCTCCGAATTTTAATAATTCATTGGAATTCAACAAGAAAGAATGGAAAAACTTCTATTTTACGGTAAGTAATAATACTTATCTTAAGCAGACAAGATTTCCCATTTACAACGTTCCGATCAGATTGTTTGATTCAGACGGAAATGCTTACAATGAAGACGTAGATATTTCTACACCGCCAAGCGGATACTCGCTTTGGAACCTTCAGACAGGGGTGAATCTGTCTAAAAATTTCGCAGTTGATTTTTCAGTTCGAAATGTATTCAACAAGTCGTACAGAGATTATCTGAACAGACTTCGCTTCTTTTCCAACGAAATGGGAAGAAACTTTATTTTAACTCTTAAATACCAATTTTAATTACTTAAAATCAAAAACATGAAAAATATTTTTAAAAATACCACTCTTATCTTAGGACTTTTCTTCGCAGTTTCTTTAAGCCTAACGTCTTGTAACAGAAGCGATGATGAAGCAGACGATCTTCCTCAGGAAGAACTTTCAGATGTTCTCTTAAGAGTAACAGATGTGGCTACTGGAACTCCTGTGGTTTATGATTATCAGGTGAACAGCACTACCAATCCTAATGTTAAGCTGATTAATGGCCATACCTATAATGTAGAAGTTATTTTCAAAAATGGTAATGAAGACGCTACTCAGGAAATTAAAGATGCAAAGGACGAGCACTTCTTAGTGTACAACTTCCCTAATTCTGATATTACGCTTACCCGTACCGATGATGCAAGCTCTACAAGGGGAGACGGAAACCGTGTGGGTCTGAAAACAAAATGGGTAGTCAATACCGCTGTAAAAAATGCTTCTGCACCTAGCCAGCTGGTTCTTACATTGTTCCATGAGCCGGTAACGGTTTCTGAAACTTCTGCTGCAAGTGGAAACGGAGTCATCTACGGAACACATACAGGTGGTGAAACAGATGCACAGGCTAACTATAATATTAGTAATTAATATACTCTTTAATCTTGTTTGAACCACCGGAATTTTCCGGTGGTTTTTTATTTAACAATATTTGGCGTTATAAGTTGATTTTAAATGGGTGATTTTCATAAAAAATTCATATTTTTGCAACCTAAAATTTTAATCAATAATGAAGGTTACCGCACAAAACCATGATGACGTAAGTGCATTGCTTACAGTAACATTGGAAAAATCTGACTACAAAGAAAAAGTAGAGAAGCAGTTGATTAATTATGCTAAAAATGCGCAAGTTCCTGGATTCAGAAAAGGGAAAGTGCCTTTGAGTATGGTTAAAAAACAATATGAAGCAGGTATTGCATTCGAAGAAATCAACAGACAAGTTTCTGATGCTTTAAACAACTATGTTAATGAAAACAAATTAAGATTAGTTGGTCAGCCTGTTCCTCAGCCAGTAAACGAATTAAATTACAACGCTGATCAAATAGAAGTTGCTTTCGAAGTAGGATATGAGCCTGAATTCACTATAGATTTAGCTAAATATGAAGCTCCTCACTACAAAGTGGAAGCTTCTGAAAAAGAAATCAGCAAGAGTATTGAAAACATGCAGAAGCGTTTCGCGGAGCAGGTTCCTCAAGATAAAATCACTAAAGATTCTTACATTGCTTTAGAAGTTTCTCAGGTTGTGGAAGAAGATGCTGAAGGAGAGCACCACCACCACCCAAAAAACCTTACGATTACTGCTGAAAACAAAGAAGCTTTCAAATTGGTAAAAGGTTTGAAAATGGAAGGGTCTGTAAAAGTAACGAAAGAAACTCTTGCAGGAGATGAAGAATTAGCTAAAGAGTTAGGATTCAGCAAGGAAGAAGTTGAGCACCTGCACCACAATGAAGTAGAAGTAAAAGTAAAAGATTTCTATACATTAAACTTGGCAGAACTTAACCAGGATCTATTCGATAAAGTATACGGAGAAGGAAACATCAAGTCTGAAGAAGAGCTTAAAGAGAAAGTAAAAACTGAATTAGACGAGTACTTCCAGCAAAATGCTGATGTTCACTTTGTGAATAAAGTATTAGAGCAGGTAACTGAGAAAGAAGAAGTAAAACTTCCTGAAACATTCCTTGTGAAGTGGTTATTATTCTCTAACCAGAATATCCAGTCTGAAGCACAGGCTCAGGAAATTCTTGAAGCTGAGAAAAATCAGTTGAGATACCAGATCATCGAAGGTAAATTGATGACTGATAACGAAATCAACCTGGATTATGCTGACGTATTGGCACAGGCTGAGCAGTTGGTGAAAAACCAATTGGCGATCTACGGAATCCACCATTTAGGGGATGAGGAAATCCAGAAATATGCTGTTGAAATGTTGAAAGACCAGGAGCAGGTAAGACAGATCTCTTCTGAAGTAGCAATGGCTAAACTGAAAGATGTAATTCTTGAAAAAGCCAGCAAAAAAGAAACTAAAATTTCTCACGACGAATTTTTAGAAGAACTTAAGAAATAATTATAGTCAGATATAAATATTCAAAAACCGCCATTTTTTGGCGGTTTTTTTATTATAGATCCATCCTGCAGCATAATCAGTCTGCGCAGTTCATGCACCAATCATCAGTCATTACTCATTATTTAATTTGTATGTCCGTCAATATTCCTATATTTACCCAATAAACTTTATTATAAATATGAAAAAGATCATCATTCCGTTTTTCTGTGCTGTGCTGTTTTCAGTGCCGGCAGCGGCTCAGAAAAAAGGAGCTGCTTCTCCTAAAACAGAAGCTGTACAATCAAAACTGACTCCTAAGGAAGTTATTGATAATTATTTCAAAGCTCTGGGAGGAAAAGATAAATTAGACGCCGTAAAATCTACCATTACTGATAATACAGTTGCTGTTCAGGGAATGGAAATCCAAATGACAACTAAAAAGTTAGGAAATAAGTTCAAATCTGTACAGTCTTTCATGGGCAAAGAAATGGTTCAGTTTTTTGATGGCGAGAAAGGTTATTTTGATCAGATGGGGACTAAAACAGATATTCCTGCTGACAAGATTGCTGAATTGAAAAAAGGAAAGCCGATTGATGCTTTAGCTTTTGATGCTTCTAATTTCCAGACGGTATCTACAGAAAAACTGGATGGAAAAGATTACAACGTATTGTCTTCAGACAAAGGAAAGTTTTATTTCGATGCCGGAACCGGTCTTTTGTATAAAACCAATGCCGGAGAGGGAAATGCAACCATTAAAAGTTATATGACTGTAGACGGATTACAGTTTCCTGCGGAAGTAGATGCCGAAGGAGGAGGCCAGAAAATGACCATCAAAACTACCAAAGTGGTAATCAATTCCGGAGTTACGGATGCTGATTTTAAATAAAAAATTACTTTTTAAGAAATAAAAACCGGGAATTTTCCCGGTTTTTTAGTTTTTTAATACTTTTAACTCAAATTTAACTACAAATTTTTAAGATACTATTTCTTCACTTATAAAGAATTGATACTTTTGGCACGTAAATAAAATCAATAACCATGAAAAAAGTATTATCTTCATTTGCAGTCATTTTCCTGATGTCTGCGAATACCTTTGGACAGAATATCCCTGTGGATCCGTCCGTAAGAATCGGTACCCTTTCCAACGGAATGAAGTACTACATCAAAAAAAATACCTTACCTGAGAAAAAAGTAGATTTCCGCCTGGCCATTAATGCCGGATCTATTCTTGAAGACGAAAATCAAAGAGGACTGGCTCACTTTATGGAGCACATGAACTTCAACGGAACCAAAAATTTTCCTGATAATAAATTAGTGGATTTTTTGCAGTCTATCGGGGTAAAATTTGGCCAGCACCTGAATGCTTACACCAGTTTTGACGAAACCGTCTATATGCTCCCTGTTCCATTGGATAAACCAGGAAATCTGGATGCCGGGCTGAAAGTAATGGAAGACTGGGCATTTAATGCCACTCTTTCTGACGAGCAGATTAATAAAGAGCGAGGAGTAGTGCTTGAAGAGTTAAGATTAGGTCTGGGACCGGATAAAAGAATGATGGATAAATATCTTCCAAAGTTTTTATACAAATCTCAATATGCAGAAAGGCTTCCGATCGGGAAAAAAGAAATATTGGAAAATTTCAAACCTGATGTAGTGAGAAAATTTCATCAGGACTGGTACAGACCAGATCTCATGGCAATTGTAGTAGTGGGAGACATCAATGTAGATGAAATCGAAAAAAAGATCAAGGATAACTTCAGTAAATATAAAAATCCTTCAAAACCCAGAGAGAGAAAATCTTTTGATCTTCCGAATCACAAAGAAACATTGGTGGCTATTGAAACAGACCCCGATGCTACCAATTCGATGGTACAGTTTATTATGAAAGATACTGAGGCCTATAAACCGGATGTAACGGTAGAGCAGTATAATCAGAGCATTATAGAAAACCTTTCAACCACCATGTTGAATAACAGATTGAGAGAGCTGATCAATTCTACCAATCCGCCTTTTACTTTCGGTTCTGTATACCACGGAGGTACGTATGCGAGAAGCAAAGAAGCTTTCCAGGGATTTGCCATGGTAAAAGAAGGAAACCAGCTGAGTGCACTGAAAGTTCTTTTGGAAGAAGTGGAAAGAGCAAAAAGATTCGGATTTACCCAATCTGAACTTGACAGAGCTAAATCCCAGGTGCTTTCTAACCTTGAAAGATCTTATAACAATAAAGATAAAACAGAAAGCGGAATGCTGGTAGATGAGTATGTAAGAAACTTCCTTGAGCAGGAGCCAATCCCTGGAATTGCATGGGAATATGAAGATACCAAATCTTTCTTGCCGTCCGTTACTCTGGCACAAACCAATGAAATCATCAAGAAAATGGTGAAAGATGACAGCCGGGTGATTGTGATGACAGGTCCTAAAAAAGATAATGTAAACATGCCGACAGAAGCAATGGTTCTGAATACATTTGATGCTGTGAAAACGGCAGACCTTAAGCCTTATGAAGAAAAGGAAACCATCAAAAATCTGATAAAACCATTCAAATCTGAAGGTAAAATTGCCAAAACAGAAACCGATGCCAAGCTAGGAACAACAACGTGGACCCTAAGTAACGGAGCAAAAGTTACGTTCAAGAAAACAGATTTTAAAGATGACGAAATTGTATTCACAGCAAGAAGTTTAGGAGGTACTTCTCTTATCCCCGATGCAGATTACAACAAAACACAGTTTGCATTTTCTGCCTTAACAGAAGCTGGAGTAGGGGGAATCTCCAAGGCAGATCTTACCAATTATCTTGCCGGTAAGCAGGTTGCAGTAAATCCTATGGTGGGTACTCTTTATGAAGGGGTTTCAGGAAGAACCACCCAAAAAGATCTAGGAACGGCCATGGAACTGATATATGCTTATTTTACAAGCTTAAATTACAATCCTGCTTCATTTAATGCTTACAAAGAAAAACAGTCAGCCATGCTGAGTAACCTGTTATCAAATCCTCAGGCTTATTTCTCTAACGAGCATGCTAAATTTATGAACCAGAAAAACCCTAGATTCATCGGGGTGTTCCCAATGGAAAAAGACTGGGCCAATACAGACTATAAAAAAGCATATGATATCTACAAAGATAAATTTGCCAATGCCGGAAACTTCCAGTTTTATTTCGTAGGAAATATTGACGAAGCTAAGTTTAAGGATCAGATTCTTCAGTATATTGCCAGCCTGCCTTCATCAGGAAAAACAACTACATTCAAAGATACAGGGTACAGAACAATAACTGGAGACTACACAAAAGTATACAAAAAAGGAAAAGATCCTAAGAGCATGGTATCTATCTCCTATAGTGGAGAAGCACCTTACAATGAAAAAGAAGCTTTGGCTCTTTCTGCCCTTGGAGAAGTAGCCACCATCAAGGTAATTGAAAAATTAAGAGAAGATGAAAGCGGTATCTACGGAGGCGGCGCAAGGGGAGGAATGAACAAAATACCTTATGGCACTTACAGCTTCGGAATCAATTTCCCTTGTGGTCCGGAGAATGCAGATAAGCTGACTAAAAGCGCCATTGCAGAACTTCAGAAACTGATTGACAATGGTCCGGAACAAAAAGATCTCGATAAATACAAAGAAGGAGAATACAATGACAATAAAACAGAACTTAAAGACAACATGTTCTGGATGAATGCTATTGCTAAAAATCAGTTGGACGGAAGTGATAAATATGCTATTCTGAACTATCAGGATAAAGTAAAAGCACTTACGGTAAAAGATCTTCAGGACGTTGCTAAAAAATACCTTACAAAAGGAAGAATTACAGCAACACTAATGCCGGAAGACGGCTGGGAAAAAGCTAAAAATGATGAGCCTAAAAAAGCTGAGACCACAACTGCAAAAGCAGGTGCTGTTAATTGATTTTTTTTACTTAAAATAAGAAAAACCGTTGTAGTTTACAGCGGTTTTTTTTGTTGATATGAATAATTTAATGCTGAAGTAGCCATAATTTCTGGCTAAATGAAGAAAATGTCTTATTTTTAATTAGTCTATTTTAAATAATTAGCGAATGTTTTTAATTAAAATTTAATTTTATCAACATAAAAGAAACAATTTATTTTCAATTTGTAATATTTAAATTTTTTAACGCGAATTTAACCGTTTGGCAGAAGCCGGCTGAGCACAGATTTGATATTTTTACCTGTCAAAAAATTAATGTAGATGAAAAAAGTATTATCTTCGTTTTCAGTCGTCTTTCTGATGGCTGCAAATGTTTTCGGGCAGAACATCCCTGTGGATCCTTCTGTAAAAATAGGTACCCTTTCCAACGGAATGAAGTACTACATCAAAAAAAACGCTCTGCCTGAAAAAAAGGTAGAATTCCGTCTGGCAGTCAATGCCGGATCTATTCTTGAAGACGAAAATCAAAGAGGACTGGCCCACTTTATGGAGCATATGAACTTCAATGGAACCAAACATTTTCCTGATAATAAATTAGTGGATTTTTTGCAGTCTATAGGAATAAAGTTCGGGCAGCATCTTAATGCGTACACTGGCTTTGACGAAACCGTTTATATGCTTCCTGTTCCGTTGGATAAGCCCGGGAATCTGGATGCCGGGCTGAAAGTAATAGAAGACTGGGCATTTAACGCCACTCTTTCTGACGAGCAGATCAATAAAGAACGAGGAGTTGTGATGGAAGAACTAAGATTAGGTCTTGGACCCGATAAAAGAATGATGGATAAATATCTTCCAAAACTTTTATATAAATCTCAATATGCTGACAGACTTCCGATCGGAAAAAAAGAGGTCATTGAAAATTGTAAACCTGATGTCATCAGAAAATTCTATAAGGACTGGTACAGACCGGATCTCATGGCGATTGTAGTAGTGGGAGATATCAATGTAGAGGAAATTGAAAAAAAAATCAAGGATAACTTCAGTAAATATAAAAACCCCTCCAATCCCAGAGAAAGAAAATCATTTGATCTTCCTAATCATAAAGAAGCACAGGTAGCTATTGAAACAGATCCTGATGCTACGGGTTCCGCAGTACTTTTTGCTATTAAAGACTCTGAGCTTTACCAGCCTGATCTAACTGTTCAGCAGTATGACGAAAGTATTGTGGAAGGGCTAATGAATATGATGTTGAACAGCAGATTGGCTGAATTGGTCAACGCTGCCAATCCCCCTTTTACTTATGGTTCCGTATACCATGGAGGAACCTATGTAAGAACAAAAGAAGCATTTCAGGCATCAGCCACTACTAAAGACGGTGACCAGCTGAATGCACTTAAAGTTCTTTTGGAAGAAGTGGAAAGAGCAAAAAGATTTGGATTTACCCAATCTGAACTGGACAGAGCCAAAGAACAGATGCTTTCTTCTTATGAATGGGCGTACAATAACAGAGAGAAGAACCAAAGCGGTGAACTGATTGATGGATACGTAAGCAATTTTCTAAGACAGGAACCCATTCCCGGAATTACCTGGGGATATGAACATATTAAAAAAGTTCTTCCAGCCATAAGCTTGACACAGACCAATGAACTCATCAAAAAGCTGGTAAAAGATGACAGCAGGGTGATTGTTCTTACAGGCCCCCAAAAAGATACGATTAAAATGCCGACAGAAGCCATGGTTTTGAACACTTTTAATTCGGTAAAAATGGCAGATCTGAAGCCTTATGAGGAAAAAAGTAAAGTTGAGAGCTTAGTAAAACCATTCAGATCAGAAGGTAAAATTACCGCTGCAGAAACAGATGCTAAGCTGGGCACAACCACCTGGACCTTAAGCAACGGAGCTAAAGTGACCTTCAAAAAGACAGACTTTAAAGATGATGAAATTGTATTTTCGGCAATAAGCCTGGGAGGTGTATCTGTCATTCCCGATGACGATTATAATAAAACAAAATTCGCTTTCGATGCTTTGCTGGAAGCTGGATTAGCAGGACTTTCCAAAACCGATCTCTCTCATTATCTTGCAGGGAAACAAGTGAGTGTAAGCTCTTATATCGGAGGGCCGGCAGAGGGGATTTCAGGAACAAGCTCAAAAAAAGATTTAAAAACAGCGATGGAGCTGATCTATGCTTGTTTTACAGACCTTAATTACAATCCTGAGGCATTCAACACTTATAAATCCAAGAAGTCTGCTATGCTTTCCAATGTAAATTCTGATCCTCAATATTATTTTTCCAATGAATATTCAAAGTTTATCAATCAGAAAAATCCAAGATTTACCAGTCTTGAACCTACTGAAAAGGATTGGGCAAATACCGATTATAAGAAAGCCTATGAGATCTACAAACAAAAATTTGCCAATGCAGGTAATTTTCATTTCTATTTTGTTGGAAATATAAATGAAGAACAGCTTAAGAAAGAGGTACTGCAGTATATTGCATCACTTCCTTCAACAGGAAAATCATCAGCATTTAAAGATACAGGTTACAGACCTCTGACAGGAGAATTTACAAAGATTTATAAAAAAGGAAAAGAGCCGAAGAGTCTCGTGGCAATATCCTACAGTGGAGAAGCTCCTTACAGTCAGAAAGAGGGCATAGCACTTTCTGCTCTTGGTGAAGTTGCTACCATTAAAATTCTTGAAAAACTAAGGGAAGAAGAAAGTGGAATCTACGGTGGTGGTGCAAGCGGAAGCTTTAGTAAAATTCCATATAGCGCTTATGATTTTACGGTCAATTTCCCTTGCGGTCCTGAAAATGTAGATAAGCTGATAAAAAGTACAATGGCTGAAATACAAAAATTTATAGATAAGGGCCCTGAGCAAAAAGACCTTGATAAATACAAAGAAGGAGAATATAATGAATATACTACAAGCCTTAAAGACAATGGCTTCTGGTTACAGGGAATTTCTCAGAATCAGCTGGATGGCAGTGATCAATATGACATCCTGAATTTCTTTGATAAACTACAGGCACTTACGGTAAAAGATCTTCAGGAGGTTGCTAAAAAATATCTTACAAAAGAAAAACAGATAGCCATCCTGATGCCGGAAGACGGCTGGGAAAAAGCTAAAAATGATATGTCCGAAAAATAGAAAACAAAAGGCATTATCTTTTATTTACATAAAAACCGCAGAGTACTCTGCGGTTTTTGTTATTAATTCAAATTCTTACCGGTTAAGAACCATATTCTTTTTTCCATTCTTCAGCAGCTTCGCTCAGAACAGTATAAAATTCTTCACCGTACTTTCGCGTCAATGGAGTCTTTAAAAACTTATAAACAGGAACCTGAAGCTCTTTTCCAAGCGTACAGGCATCGCTGCATACATTCCATTCATGATAATTCAAAGCAGTAAATGCAGAATATTCCGTCACACGAATTGGGTAAAGGTGGCATGAAATAGGTTTCTGCCAGTCTACAGCACCATCTTCATATGCTTTTTCAATCCCGCATTTGGTAATTCCTTTTTCGTCAAACGTTACATAAGCACATTCGCGGTTCTCCACCATAGGAGTAACATACATTCCGTCGTGCGGATCAGTAGTCCATGTTCCCTGTTCTTCCAGGGCTTTGATTCCTTCCTGAGTAAGGTAAGGCTTTATCTGATCAAAAATACTGTCCAATATCTCCAGCTCGTTTTTATCCAACGGAGCTCCTACATCTCCTTCCACACAACATGCACCCTTACATTTCGAAAGGTTGCAAACAAATTCTTCGGAAAAAATTTCCTCAGAAATCAATTTATCGTCTATCTGAATCATAATTTTTTAAAATAAATCAAAAACTGTACCCGCTTTAAAGGCCAGTAAACTAACAATAATAAGCCATAAGCTGGCCTCCTGCATCCAATATTTGGGTAAGAATCTCAACATTCTGCTCAGAATAATGCTTGAAGGAAATGCCAGAAGCAGCAGATATTCATAGCTCTTATTCATGTAAAGAATGATGGAAATTAGCTGAGCTACAGAAAAGACCAGCAGAAAGGTGTACTTATATCTGCTTATCGGGCTTTTCTTATTGTAATTTTTAAAATGGTCATACACTGCATATATAAGCATCAGTACCACAGGGATCAGTGGTAAAAGCTCCGTATAATCCGTTACTGGTTTCATCTTTCCAAAAGGAAAGTAATCCAGATTCCAAGAGGTAAACTGAACGAAATACATCACAGAAAAATAACTGAAGGTAATCAGAACAATCCCCAGCAGGAATCTGAAAATATTCAGTCCGATCTTGGCAGACGTTGCAATCACGTGAATGATCACAAAAACAGCCATAGGCCACGTAGTAGGAAGGAAAATAAAGTTGAGCGCCACAATAGCTCCTACCAGTACATATGATTTCTTCCGGATATCTTCATCTGCGCTCGTCAGAAGGAGAATTAAAAACGAATTGGTAAGCAGTGAAACCGCAATTCCTATATCCAGATTTCCGGGATAAAGCCCAAAAATGAAAAAAGTGTATAAGAATAATGGCAGATGCGTCTGATAATTAAGGGCAATACTGTGAAAACAAAAATATCCCAAGGCAATTCCCAGAAAAGTTATTCCGGCAACTATAGCTTCGTAAGTGTTGAAATTCAGTATGTTAAATATTACGACTACTAAAAGAAGAAAACCAATATAAACAGGAATTGAAAAAATATTGCTTTCTTTTGAAAGTAATTTAAACATTTTTTATAAATTTGTACAAAGTTAATTTAAAAAAGGAAAATAATGACGTCTTTCTTTCTATTCTTAAGCAAAGTTTTCAAATGGTCTTTCGGTTTCTTTGATGCTTTCGGTAATGTTTTAAACTGGATTCTGTTTTTAGTTTGCTGTGTACTGTTCACTTATTGGTGCTATGTACTGGTGGTTACACTTGGTGGCGACAAAGATAAAGACTATTATTCTCCAACGGAAGGTAAGCATCCTTACTACGATCCGAATATCTACAAAAAAGAAGGTTAATTAATTGGTTATATAGTAAAAAACCGATCAAACAATAGGTTTGATCGGTTTTTTTATTACTAACGATTAAAATTTTCTTTTTCTTAGTCGTGAATTGGAAGTACCAGCACAGGAATATTTGAGCTTTTTGTGATTCCTTTTGTTAAGCTTCCCACAAATACATCATAAATTCCGCTTCTGCCATGTGATCCCATCACAATGTAATCCGCATTTTTTGCCTTTGCATGCTCCAGAATAATATCTTTGGCAAGTCCTTGTTTTAAAAGGTGCTCGCAATCAATATCATGACTGATGATTCTCTGCTCAATTTTATTGAGCTGCACCAGTTCCTCTCTTATCTCATTGGCTTCTACTTCAGGAAAATATTGAAATCCCATATCACCAATGGCAAAACCAATATCTGAAGGTGCCACGTGGATCAGGTAAATTCTGCCGTTAAGCTGTTTTGCAAATTTTATGGCACCGTCTACCAGTTGGTCTGTCTTGTCCCCAAAATCTACGGGTAATACAATGTTTATCATAACCTCTCATTTTGTTACCTAAAGATAAGAAAAATTTGTCATATTCTATGTTAAATAACTTATAATATTAATATGAAAACCGCACAGATACTAAGATTATCATGATATAGCGATGATATCTCCATTACGATTTTATATTGAAAAGCAAAGAATAATTATCAGATTGCTGAATGGGTAAAGTCTGATAATAAGCCAGTTAAACATCCGGTTATACAAGCTTGTAGTTGTTTATAAAATACATTAGATACTCATTTATATTGTAATTTTTTACTATTTTATCAATACTACTTTAACCTTTTACTTTTCATTTCTCAAGTTACAGGGTACCCGATGTTTTACAAAACTAATTCCTTTTTGATCAATTTTTGGAGAGTGAATCTTCAATTAGGGTATTACTTACATATTATATTGCCTTTTTTTAACTCTATTTTGAGAGGAGAAAATGCTGTCTTGAAAAAAATCTATATTTTATAAATCATTGTTTTTGAGTGTTTTAATTATCGTTTTGCAGGGTGAAAAAGATTGTTGTATCTAAGTAGGGGCAATTGTTTTGTCTTCGGGACCTGATTGGTTTAAAATTGCACCAACACTTTAAAAATTATTTATATAATAATCTGAGCGATTATAATTAAAAGATGAAAAAATGAGAAAAATGAAATTATTTTTACCATTCAGTTTTTTTTCAGTAGCTGTATTTGGGCAGGTCGGAATCAATACCACAAACCCTCAGGGTATCTTTAATGTTGACAGTGGAAAAGATAACCCTGTTAGCGGAGTTCCTACGACAGCACAGCAGGCTAATGATTTTGCCATAACCTCTACAGGAAGCGTCGGAATTGGTACGGTAGCACCTGATGCATCAGCTATTTTAGATGTAACCTCTACAAATAAAGGAATATTAGCTCCCCGAATTTCTTTATCTTCAGCAACAGATGTAACTACCATTGCTAATCCTGCGGTAGGATTACTGGTATTCAACCTCGGTACCCAGCCGGGTCTTAATTATAAAGGATATGTTTTCTGGAACGGAACTGAATGGAGAGCCCTTGATAACTCTTTTCTGACAGCAGGAACTTTAGGTGCTATTGACTGTGACGGAGCTGCACTTTCCCCTAATAGTTATACTGCCGGAGTTCCCTATACTGGTACCATGAGTGTTTCTTACACCGGAGGAAACGGAGGTACTTTTGGTGCCCAGACAATAGGACCTGTTAATGGGCTTACCGCTACATTAGCATCAGGCAATTTCAACAATGGGACAGGAACACTGAATTATACAGTGTCCGGTACCCCTACGGTTTCCAGCCCGGCAACTACTACTTTTCCCATAAATATAGGAGGGCAAAGCTGCAGTGCAACAGTGGGAGCAGGAAACTCAATTTCTATTGGAGAGGAAATCTACTGGTCTGGACAAGCCCCTGGTAATATAGGAGCAGGAGGGACCAATACAACTGCAAACGTTGCCACCAATTATCTAAGTAATTATGCAGCAAATGTACCAGTAGTAGATGGGATGAAATTTGATTTCTATTTTATTGACACTGTTGGAGGTCCGGGATCTATTTCTGGAATCCCTCGTTTGGTGAACGTGTCAGGTGGTAATATAAAAGTTAATTTTGCGGCGATGTCAAGTGCTGAAAATTATGGTTCAAATAATATCATATTGGGACCCGGCAATTTCATTAACCTTGATAACGGTATTTATAACAGCAACGGATTGAATATGACTACAAGCAGCACCCCTGCAAGTTATACCAATCCTGCAACGAACCATACAGAAATAGAAACTGTAAATCTTTGGGTAAATAACCATTGGTACAGAGCAACTTATTATCCGGTCATAGATAACAATAATACAACTTCTGCAACTGACGATATCAGAAAAATAGCGATTTCTGTGCAGAGACTTAAATAACATTTTTCATAAGACCTTTGCTATATTCAAAGGTGTTTCAGAAACTGATTTCAAAAATGATTATTGGATTGAGAATTACTTTCATTTGACTTCATAACATAAGATCATACTCTTTTTTTTACAATTTTAATACTTACTACAAATGAAAGATGGAAGCCATATGCAAATATGGCTTCATTATTTTTTTTCAGGATTTAAAATCCTAAGTTCTATATGAAAAATATAAAATATCTGTGGTGAATTACATGATACGGATGTCAAGAATTTTTTCACCTTCCAGATAAGCTTCCAGAATATCATTTTCTTCTACTTTTCCAACTCCTTTTGGAGTTCCTGTAAAGATTAGATCACCTACTCTTAAGGTAAAATACTGAGAAGCAAAGGCAATGATATCATCAAAATCGAACATCATATCTTTTGTATTGCCATCCTGAACTTTATCCTTATTTTTTAACAGGGAGAACTGAAGACGATCAAGATTGTAATTCTCTTTTTTGAAGAAGCCGCTTACCACAGCGGAGCCGTCAAAACCTTTGGCAAGCTCCCATGGCAGTCCCTTTGATTTCAGCTCACTCTGAAGATCCCTGGCAGTAAAATCTATTCCCAGGCCTATTTCTTCATAATGTTTTCCGGCAGATTCTTTCTGAATATATTTTCCTCCTTTGGAAATTTTTACGACTACTTCCAGCTCGTAGTGAATATCATTTGAAAATTCAGGAATGTAAAAATCATTTCCTTTTAAAACGGCTGTGTCCGGTTTCATAAAGATAACCGGATTCTCAGGAATTTCATTTCCTAATTCTTTTGCATGCTCACTGTAGTTTCTTCCTATGCAGATGATTTTCATAATTCTTTACTATTTTTGAACCTGATGTATTACTTACAGTACTATCAGGCGTTATTTTAACGCTTAAATTCATTACCACAATAATAGCAGTGGTACAGGTTAGCAGGAATTTTTACGGGCAGTCCAAG
This sequence comes from Chryseobacterium culicis, assembly GCF_900108365.1. GTDB lineage: Bacteria > Bacteroidota > Bacteroidia > Flavobacteriales > Weeksellaceae > Chryseobacterium > Chryseobacterium culicis. The sequence continues at coordinate 571,450 of NZ_FNWQ01000001.1, forward strand.
AACAAGGACGCTGATCCCAAAGATCCCACCAAGCTTTTCATCCTGGTAAATATGATTGGAACCGCATTTCGGGCAGACAAAATCAAATTCAGGATCAGAAATTGTATATTCTACTTCCAGGGAATATTGCTCATTGTCCTTATAATCCTGAAGAATCTGTTTGGCTTTTTCCACATCTTCTTCAAAAACCTGAAGCTGTATACCGCCTACAGCCTGCGAAAGAAGCCAGTCCGACTGAATCAGCTGCTCATTTGCAATAAAACTGTTAATATCATTTTCAGCCAATATCTGTTTATCCCTGTTAGCTTCAAGGGCAGTTTCATAAAATTTAAACCGAACCAGATCAGACATATTTAAAACCTGCTTGAAAGTTGAATTTTTGTAAAAATCTTCTTGGTATACAACGGAAAGTCAGCGTTCTGAAGCCATCCGAAATATCCTAAATCTTTTTGAAATACCGCTTTTACACCTTGTCCTTTGTATTTTCCAAAATTGAAAATTTCCTCCATTTTTTCATTATATCCTATGAATCCGGCAAGATCAGCATTCTTGTTATGGAATGTAAACTCACTTAACGGAGCAATTTCATTCGGGATATCATCATATTTACCAACCTGGGCATCCAGTACCTCAAAAGTAGCCATTACATCAGCTTCTGCAGAGTGTGCATTTTCCAATGTTTTACCACAATAGAACTGATATGCCGCACCCAAATTTCTAGGTTCTTTTTTATGGAAAATTGTCTGAGCGTCTACCAGTCTGAATTTACTCAGATCAAAATCCATTCCTACCCGTAAAAGTTCTTCTGCCAAAAGAGGAACATCAAACCGGTTGGAATTAAACCCTCCCAGATCACTTCCGCTAATCATCTCCATTACTTTAGAAGCAATATCCCTGAAAGTAGGAGCGTCTTTTACATCTTCATCATAAATTCCGTGGATTTCACTGCTTTCTTTAGGTATAAGCATCTCCGGGTTTACCCGCCAGGTCTTGCTTTCTCTTGAGGCGTCCGGGTTTACTTTTAAGATACAGATTTCAACAATTCTGTCTTTTCCGATATTCGTTCCTGTAGTTTCCAGGTCAAAAATGCAAAGCGGTTTATGGAGTTTTAAATTCATGTTGATTAATAATTTGAAATGTGTTTTAATTAAATGAAGCTGTATAAACTTCATGTTAATTGTTGATTTTCTATTTTAACTGTCCCTGAAAAATAAGGGACACTATGATATAATAAATAACAAGCATAGGGATCCCTACTATCTGGAATATCGAAAGAATAACTATTCCTCCTGCCAGTAATACAATTTTAGGATAGTTGTCTTTTAATTGCTTGGATTTGAATTTCATCGCCATCATCTTAATCGGGCTGATCAGAAGCCATGAGGTAAGAAGAGTCAATAGAACCAATAGCAGCTCATTATTAAATAAAAACCCGAAAGTTCCTGTTTCTTTAAAAGCATAATAAAGTCCAAATAGTAAAACGGTGTTTGTAGGCGTATTCAATCCTTTGAAATAATAACGCTGTTCTTCGTCAAGATTAAAGATGGCAAGCCTCAGGCAGGAAAATACAGTAACAATTAATCCCAGATACTTAATCTCAAACGGAAAATGAATTCCAAGAAGCTCAGTGCCAAATGGCTCAAGTGCTTTATACAGAGTAAGTCCAGGGATGACTCCGAAGCTCACCATGTCAGCAAGAGAATCCAGCTGAAGTCCCAGATTGGAGTTCGATTTCAGGGCTCTGGCTACAAAGCCGTCAAAAAAATCGAAAACAGAAGAGAGAATAAGGCAGATTGCTGTAGTCTGATAATCTCCTGAAATTAGATGTATTGCACCTATGCAGCCTGCAAATAAGTTAGCCAGGGTTAGGGCATTGGCCAGATTATTCTTTATAAAATTCATAGCCACAAAATTACAGTTTTTAGAAATTGTAACTCAAAATAATCTGAACTAAAAAATGCACTAAAGTGATTTTGATGTAAATTTGCCCCATGAAATTTTTAAAAGAATCGAGAAAACAGGAACTTCTGGCACTGGTTTACAGAATTTTCTTAGCTTACGTTTTTTATCAGATTGCCAGACTTTTATTCTGGTATTTTAATAAAGATCTGATTAAAGTTGACTCTGTTTCAGATTATATAAAGCTGGCTTTCCACGGTACGGCTTTCGATACCACGGCTATTTTATACGTGAATACCTTATTTATACTTCTTAGTTTACTGCCTTTGGTTATTAATACAAAAAAGGTTTTTCAGCAAATTCTGTTTTGGATCTATTTCATTACCAACGGGATTGCTTATGCTATGAATTTCGGAGATTTCATCTATTATAAATTTGCGCAGGCAAGGCTTACTTCGGCAGTATTCCAGGTAGCAGAACACGAGTCTAATGTTTCTAAAACCCTAATGATCTCTGTGGGAGAACATCCTTTTGTACTGATTTGGTATGTGGTTCTGATGACCTTGTGGGTGTTTCTTTATAAAAGAGTTAAGGTACAGGAATCAAAACCTTTGAAGCTGATTCCCTATTTTCTGATTTCCATTATTACTTTGTGTATCACAACGGTACTGGTTGTGGGAGGAATACGGGGGGATTTCAAGCACAGCACCAGACCTATTAATATGGTGGATGCTACCCGTTTTGTAACCAATCCGCTTCAGGGAAATATAGTGCTTAACAGTACCTTCTCTTTTTTCAGGACTTTAAATACCAATAACTTTAAAGAAGTTCATTTCGTAGATGAAAAATATATTGAAGAAAATGTACATCCATATAAAGTCTACGACAGAAAAGTAGAGAACCGTCCCAATATCGTTATTTTCATTGTGGAATCTTTCAGCAGAGAATATTCCGGTGCTTTTAATAAAGATAAAAATATTAAAGATTACGTCTCTTACACACCATTCATGGATAGTCTGGCCGCTCAAAGTCTTATATTTCCTAATACTTTTGCGAACGGAAGACAATCTATCCATGGGATGAGCAGTGTATTGGCAGGAATTCCTAGTCTTACTGATGCATTTACAGGATCTCCCTATTCCAACCAAAAAATACAGTCTATTGTTTCCGTGTGTAACGATCTGGGATATGACACCTCTTTTTACCATGGAGCTCCGAATGGTTCTATGGGATTCCTTGGATTTGGAAATATTTTAGGATTTAAACATTATTTCGGAAAAACAGAATATAACCATGATGAAGATTTTGATGGCATGTGGGCCATTTGGGATGAACCTTTCTTACAGTATTTTGCAAAAAATGTAGGAAAAAAACAACCTTTTATGGCAACCGTATTTACTGCTTCATCACATCACCCTTTTAAAATTCCTGAAAAATATAACGGGAAATTTAAAAAAGGGAAAATACAGATGCACGAACCTATACAGTATACGGATTATGCTATTAAAAAATATTTTGAAACCGCTAAAAAACAGCCGTGGTATAATAATACGATCTTTGTTTTCACAGGAGATCATACCAATCAGATATATTATCCGGAATATGAAAAAGCCATGAACCATTATGCTGTTCCACTGGTCTTGTACTCCCCGAATCCTGCCTATCAGTTAAAAGGTGTCAGCCAGGAAATAGCACAGCAGGCAGATATCTATCCTACATTGGCAGACCTTATCGGGTATAATAAACCAATAAGAAGCTGGGGAAGAAGTCTGGTGAGTGATAAAAAGTATCCGTTTCTTGTAGTAAATTCCGATGGAAGTACAGATCAGTTTATGATAGGAAACTATATTTACCGTTTTGACGGCAAAGAGATTATCGGAGTTTATGATAAATCAGATCTGAACCTGGAGAAAAACATCATGAATGACGTTAAAAACCCAGAAGTGGAAGCCGGAAAGAAAACCGCAAAAGCATGGTATCAGGATTATATGGACAGAGTGATTAACAGAAAACTGTATTAACCGAAAAGGTAAAACTGCACATTTGTTTTTGCTTTTTTTTACCTCTTTATGCTTTGTATAACAAAAGTTTTTGTTTGTTTAAAATTAATTTATATTTTTATCAATACGTATAGTAAAAATATTGTATAAAATTAAAACTATCAGAAATATGAAAAAATTATTGTTAACGTTTGCACTTTCTTTTTGCGGTGTGCTTACATTCGCACAGATAGAAGGTAAGTGGAAAACGATAGATGATGAGACCAAACAGGCAAAATCTATTGTTGAAGTGTATAAGAAGTCAGACGGGAAATACTACGGAAAGGTTTCTCAGTTATTGATAAAACCTGCTGATGCAAACTGTACAGCATGTAAAGATGATAGAAAAGGAAAGCCAATTTTAGGATTGGAAATCATCAGGGGATTGAAAAAAGACGGCGATGAGTTTACCGGAGGAACAATTACAGACCCTAAGACCGGAAAAACATACAAATGTACCATTACAAGAAGCGGCGATAAGCTGAACGTAAGAGGGTATCTGGGATTATCTTTATTAGGAAGAACCCAGGTCTGGGAGAAAGCTAATTAATATAAGTTTAAATAGAATTTTAAATGGCATTTCAGAAATGAGATGCCATTTTTTATAGAGATAAGAATTCAGAAAAGTCTTTTTCATAGCCCCGGAAAAGCAGCAAAGAGCGTGATAAGAATGAAGAAAATACCTGGTAATTAAGAGTAATATTATAACTTCATCACTCAAATGTGGAGCCTTTTTATGATGTGTATAATAAAAAAACACTATTTTTGTAGTCTAAATTTTTCGAATAAATATGGCAGAATATACTTTTCGTGAGGTAATTGCACAGGCAATGAGCGAGGAAATGCGTAAAGACGAATCCATCTTTTTAATGGGGGAAGAAGTTGCAGAATACAATGGTGCATACAAAGCTTCCAAAGGAATGTTGGATGAGTTTGGTCCTAAAAGAGTAATCGATACCCCAATTGCAGAGCTTGGTTTTACAGGAATTGCCGTGGGTGCTGCGATGAACGGTAACAGACCAATTGTAGAGTATATGACATTCAATTTCTCATTGGTAGGAATTGATCAGATTATCAATAATGCTGCGAAAATCCGTCAGATGAGCGGAGGGCAGTGGAATTGTCCAATTGTTTTCCGTGGTCCTACAGCTTCTGCAGGTCAGTTAGGAGCTACCCACTCTCAGGCTTTCGAGAACTGGTTTGCAAACATTCCTGGTCTTAAAGTAGTGGTTCCTTCCAATCCTTACGATGCAAAAGGATTGTTGAAAACTGCAATTCAGGATAATGATCCGGTTATTTTCATGGAATCTGAGCAGATGTATGGAGATAAAATGGAAATTCCTGAAGAAGAATACTACTTGCCACTTGGAAAAGCAGATATCAAGAGACAGGGTACAGATGTTACTTTGGTTTCTTTCGGTAAAATTATGAAGCTTGCTTTACAGGCTGCTGAAGATATGGCCAAAGAAGGAATATCTGTAGAGGTTATCGACCTGAGAACAGTTCGTCCTCTTGATTTTGACACCATTTTAGAATCAGTGAAGAAAACAAACAGGCTGGTTATTTTGGAAGAAGCCTGGCCATTTGCTTCTATATCTTCTGAAATTACTTATATGGTACAGCAGAAAGCATTTGATTATTTGGATGCTCCTATCAAGAGAATTACTACTCCTGATGCACCTGCACCTTACTCTGCAGCCTTGTTTGCAGAATGGTTCCCTAAGCTTGAAAAAGTGAAAGAGGAAATTAAAAAAGCGATGTACGTAAAATAATTATAGAGAAAAACTTCCGAAAGGAAGTTTTTTCATTTATTATATTCATGAAGAAAAATTCTTGACGTCATAAAATTAGTATAAATTTGCGCCTTTAAAATAATTAAGCTGATATGGCAGAAGTTACAGAAGATGGCTACCACTTTGACATAAAGAAACTTTCCTTTATAGGAGTTTTAGTGTCTCTAGGAATTGTTTTTGGAGATATTGGTACCTCTCCGCTTTACGTAATGAAAGCAATTGTGAATGCAAGATCCCAGGGGAGTAATATGCCATTCAACGAATACATAGAGGGGGCACTCTCCTGTATTATATGGACTCTTACGCTTCAGACAACAATCAAATATGTGATCATTGCTTTGAGAGCAGATAACAAAGGTGAAGGAGGAATTCTGGCTTTGTTCTCTTTAGTAAGAAACCTTAAAAAAGGATGGTTGTATCTCATTGCCATTATTGGTGCTGCAGCCCTTATTGCGGACGGAGTAATTACTCCCTCACTGACGGTAATGTCCGCTATTGAAGGTCTTGAAATTTATAATCCGCATACGCCTGTGGTTCCCATTACAATCGGAATTCTGATTGCCATTTTTGTAGTACAGCAATTCGGAACAAGCTTCATAGGGAAGTTTTTTGGTCCGGTAATGGTAGTTTGGTTCTTAGTATTAGGAGGTTTGGGAGTAATGCATTTGAGCGAAAATTTTGAGATTTTAAGATCATTCAATCCGTACTACGCTTATAAACTAATAGCCAATTCACCAAGTGCTATTGTTATTTTGGGAGCTGTTTTCCTTTGTACAACTGGGGCAGAAGCATTGTATTCAGACTTAGGGCACTGCGGTGCTAAAAATATCAGGATAAGCTGGGCATTTGTTAAAATTATGCTTATTCTAAACTATCTTGGGCAGGGAGCCTGGCTTTTGACCAATTATAACAAACCTGGATTCTCCGTAGTAAACCCGTTCTTTGGAATTATGGAAGAATGGATGATCATTCCGGGCGTAATTCTGGCAACAGCAGCGGCAATCATTGCCAGCCAGGCATTGATTACAGGGTCTTTCACCATATTCTCGGAAGCAATGTCTCTTAACCTTTGGCCGAATCAAAAAATTGATTATCCTTCCGGTGTTAAAGGGCAGATGTATATTCCAAGAATCAACTGGGGCCTTCTTATTCTGTGTATTATTGTAGTTCTTCACTTCAAAGAATCAGGGAAAATGGAAGCTGCTTACGGACTTTCCATTACAGTGACAATGCTGATGACGACAGTTTTGCTGGTATTCTGGTTACTGAAACACAGAGTAAGCAAAGTGTTGATTCTGTTTTTCGCATTAGTATACATGGCGATTGAGCTCGGGTTCTTCAGCGCGAATATCATCAAATTTATGGAAGGTGGATGGATTACGGTTGTATTGGCTGGTTCTATTGGACTTTCTATGTATGCATGGTATAACGGCCGATTGATCAAAACAAGATTTATACAGTTTGTAAAAATCGAAAAATATGTGTCGATCCTTAAAGACATGAAACTGGATGAAACGATCCCGAAATATGCTACTAACCTGGCATACCTGAGCCGTGCAAAAAGAAATGATGAGGTAGAATCCAAAATTATTTATTCTATCATCAAAAAGCAGCCGAAAAGAGCCGATCATTACTTTATCCTGAGCATTGTAAACCAGGAAGATCCCTATACATTCAGATATACGGTAGACGAAATTCTTCCGGGAACGGTCTATAAGATTAATTTCCTTCTGGGATTCAAGGTAGACCGAAGAATCAACGATTATTTCAATATGGTGCTTAAAGATTTAATGGCAGACGGAACCATTCCTTCACGAAGCAGCCATCCTTCTCTGAGAGCTCATGATATACCGCCGGATCTTAAATATGTGATCATAGATAATACATATATCAACGATATACTTTTAACTGTTAAACAAAAGATTATTCTTAACATTTACAATTTTGTGAAGTATATCGGAAGTGACGACTTTAAAGCCTGGGGAGTATCTTCTCACAACGTTGAGGTCGAATCTGCTCCAATCACAGAATTAACAGTTTATGATAATAAGATAGAGCAGTCCGGATATTTCCGTCACAACTCGTAACCCGCTAGCAGTAACCATACTATCTATTTAAATAAAATTCAATAAATTTGTAGATAATTTTTTTAATGGATACAATACAAAAAGAAAAAAATATAGCTTTGATTAAGGATGTTCTGAGAAACTACCTGTTAGAAAAGGGTTTCAGAAACACCCCTGAAAGATATACGATATTGGAAGAGATTTATAATATGGATCATCACTTTAATGTAGATGATCTGTATCTTCTGATGATGCAGAAGAAATACCATGTTTCCAAAGCAACCATTTACAATACTATTGAAATTTTCCTTGATGCAGGCCTGATCCGTAAGCATCAGTTCGGAGAAAAGACATTGACGTCTTCATCTTATGAAAAGTCTTATTTTGACAAACAGCATGACCACCTGGTGATCTACAAAAAAGACTCAGATAAAGAGATTGAAGAAATTATTGAATTCTGCGACCCAAGAATCCAAGGAATCAAAGAAGCCATCGAAGAAGCGTTTGGCGTAAGAATTGATTCTCATTCGCTGTATTTTTATGGCACTAAGAATGACTAATTAATGAGAATAATACTTTTTCTGTTAATCTTTATTTCTACGCTGGGTTTTGCGCAGGATAAAACTCCTGTGAAGAGAGATCCGTATTTACAGACTCCTGCTCAGAATAAACAGGTACAGTTAAGACCTGAAGATAAAGTAAAGATCATCCACGCAGACGAAATCAAGAAAAATCCTGAAAAGTACGATGGGAATCAGTATTTTACCGGAAATGTTCAGATAGAACATCAGGGCTCCATTCTTACTGCGGATGAGGTGGTTTTGTATAATGAAGAAAACTTTGTAAAAGCAATAGGCAATACAAGACTTCAGAATACAGACGGCTCTGTAATTACTGCAGGAGAAATGGAATATGATGCCAACACCCAAAAAGGTGTTGCAAGAAAAAACGTGGTTCTGACAGATCCTAAACAAACCATCAAAACAGATATTCTGTATTACGACAGGCTGGCTAATCAGGCTTATTTTAATACAGGAGGAACAATTTCTGACGGTCAGAATGTAACCTACGCCAAAGTAGGAACTTATTTCCTGAATACCAGAGTGGTTGATCTTACGGGAAATGTAAAGATCGAAACGCCTCAGTATACGATCGAGGGCCCCAACATCAAGCAGAATCAAAATACAAAAATTGCTGACTTTATCGGCCCTACAACCATTACCAGCAAAACCAATCCCAGAAACAGAATTTATACGGAAAAAGGCACCTATAAAATGGATTCTAAAGAGGCTTTTCTCACCAAAAACTCCAGAATCTTTTACAATGAGAAAATCCTTACCGGTGATGATATGTATTACAATCAGATTACAGGATTCGGTAAGGCAACGGGAAATGTAACTCTTGACGATCCTAAAGAAAGAAGATATATAAAAGGCGGTTACGGAGAAATTTTTGAGAAAAAAGACTCCGCAATGATGACGAAAAACCCCTATGCAGTTAAAGTGATGGAAAAAGATTCCATCTATTTTGCATCAGAAAAAATCATCTCTTACCAAAGACCGGATTCACTGGATATCAAAGTTAAGAAAAGCTACCTCAGAGCCTATAAGAAGGCACGTATTTATAAATCTAATGCGCAGGGAAGAGCAGATTCCATTGCCTTCAATGAGACAGACGGAATTATGCATATGTATACCAACCCGATTCTTTGGAGCGGAGAAAAACAGGTAACCGGAGATAAAGTAGAAGCCTACTTTAATACCCAAACGGAAGATATAGATTCATTAAAAGTAATCGGAAATGCCTTTGCCATCAGTAAAGTAGACTCACTCACTTTAAAAGATGAGTTTAACCAGGTAAAAGGAAAATTCATGACTGTCTACTATGAAAAAAATGCCATTAAAGAGGCAAGAGTCGTAGGAAATGCCCAGTCTATCGTCTATGTGGATGATACTGATCAGGAGACCAAAAAACCGGAAAGAATAGGGATTACATTGTCTACCTGTGGAATTATCGGAGCATTGTTTGAAGAAAGAGCGCTGCAGATCATTTCGTGCAGTATCGGAGCAGCTTCAGATACTTATCCGATGAGCATGATAGAACCTTCGAAAAGGAAATTCCCGGATTTTAACTGGAATACCAAAGACCGGATCCGGAAATGGCAGGATATTCTTGTAGATACCCCTAACAATGAGGAAATACAGTATACTGCTGATAACGAGCTCTTCGATAAAGCCCAGAAAGCGATAGATGACGAAAAAGCCAAAGAAGAAGCCAAGAAACCTAAACGAACCAGAAAATAATAGAAAAGGCCAGTAGCTCACTGGTCTTTTTTGTGGATTAATTTCAGCATTTAATGAATCTTTTATAGCTTTGCTGAAATTTTTGGAGACAATGGAAATGCATAAAGATTTTTTTATATATCAGGCTCAGACCACCCAATTTGCCGCGGGTTTTGAAGTAGAAAAAGCTACAGGAAGTTATATATACGGAACAGACGGGAAAAGATACCTTGATTTTGTAGCGGGAGTTTCCGCCAATACATTGGGGCACTCCCATCCTAAAATTGTGGAAGCCATCAAAGAGCAGACGGATAAATATCTTCACGTCATGGTCTATGGTGAATATGCACAGGAAAAACCTGTCGCATTATGCAGGCTGCTTGCAGAAGCTACTCCGGATCCTTTAGAAGTTACGTACCTTGTAAACAGTGGTGCTGAAGCCATTGACGGAAGTTTGAAACTTGCCAAAAGATTTACGGGAAGAGAAGAAATTATTTCCTTTAAAAACTCTTACCACGGAAATACCCATGGGGCTTTGAGTGTTTCAGGAAACGAAACCCATAAAAGAGAATTCCGTCCTTTATTACCAATGGTCTCTTTCATTGAATTCAATAATGAAGAAGACTTTGATAAGATCACAGAGAAAACCGCCTGCGTTATCCTTGAAACCATTCAGGGAGCAGCAGGTTTTCTGGTTCCCGATAAGGGCTATCTGATCAAGCTGAAGAAAAGATGTGAGGAAGTAGGTGCCCTTTTGATTTTGGATGAAATACAGCCGGGATTCGGAAGAACAGGGAAGTTATTCTCTTTTGAACATTTTGGAATTGTTCCGGATATTCTGGTGATGGGTAAAGGAATGGGAGGAGGCGTTCCGGTAGGAGCTTTTATGAGTTCCAGAGAAATTATGGAAACCCTTTCACACTCACCAAAGCTTGGCCATATCACTACATTTGGAGGGAATCCTCTGATTGCTGCTGCAAGTTATGCTACATTAAAAGAAGTATTGGAAAGCGGATTAATGGATGAAGTGGAGGAAAAGGAAAAGCTGTTCCGCGAGCTCTTGGTTCATCCTAAAATCAAAAATATCAACGGTAAAGGGTTAATGCTTGCCGTCAACCTGGGATCACCGGAATATACATTGGAAGTAGCCAAAAAATGTATGGAAAAAGGGTTGGTAGTTTTCTGGCAGCTGTACAGAAATGAGTACCTCAGAATCTCACCGCCGCTTACATTATCAAAAGACGAAATCAGAGAAGGATGTCAGATTATTCTGGATATACTGAATGAAAATTAAAAGTAAAATCTCTCCCGAAAGGAGAGATTTTTTTATGCTTTACATGGCTTAATTAGGCATTAAAACTTACTGCAGCAAAGATTTAAATCCAGTGATAAATATCATACAGATTCTATAAAAAAGTAATTGTTTTTTTGCGTAATAAAAAAATTAATTTATATATTGCGGGACGATAAAACAAAGATTATATGGCGAAACATAAAGTCCATTACGAATTTCCAATGCACTGTTTATCAGAGATTTTGTATGAATATCTGGCGACTGCAGAGGGATTGTCTGAATGGTTTGCGGATGAGGTAACAGAGAAAGGCGATGATTTCTTTTTTAGCTGGGGCGGAGGACCTGCTGAGAAGGCCACTTTGATCAGATATAAGCCTGAAGGTTTCGTACGTTTCAGATGGGAGGAAGATGAAGGAACAAAAAATTTCTTTGAAATGACAATCACAATTGATGATATTACAGAAGATCTTGCTTTAAATATTACAGATTTCTGTGAAGAAGGTGATGAAGAGGAAAATGCAATGTATTGGGAAAATCTTATTGAAAACCTGAGAATAAAACTGGGTGCGGCGTAATACCGTGCTATATTAAATGATAAAACTGATGAACGATTTATCGTTCATTATTTTTTTGTAAATAAATCACTGCAAAAATTGGAAAATCAATATTTTACATCAGACGAGTTAAATGTAAAGAACAGAGCTTTTCTCTGGGGAGATGCTGTAAAGGTTTCTTTCTTTGTAAGAAATGGAAGATTGATCATGGACGAAGAATGCTATTTTTTCCTGATGGCTTCCATGAGAAAGATGAGAATGAATATTCCCTTAACCTACACCCTGGAGTTTTTCCAGACGCTTTTTCAAAAAGAAATTATCGAAGGTAAAGGAGTAAAGAACGGCATTATCAATTTCCAGGTGTTCCGGAATCATGATGGAATAACATTGGCAAAATCTTCTGTATCTTATTTTTACGAAGTTTCAGAAATGACAGATGTGCTGGCAGTTCATCAAAGACTTTTAGAACTGGATCTGACCAAAGAAATTAACGTCAATAATAACCTCCTTAGCAATATCAGAGTACACTGTCCGGAAAATATCTACGGTGCTATTTATGCACAGGAAAATGATCTTGATGACGTGATTCTTTTGAATCCTAACAAGAGAATTGCACGTACTACCGTGGGAAACCTGCTTTTTTTGGAAGGTGATGTTATTAAAGTGCCAAAACAGACGGAAGGAGCTTACATTTCTCCCTTGATGGAAAATTTTGTTACTTTTTTACATAAAAATAACCTGGCAGATATCCAGGAACACGAAATTATCGCATTCGAATCTCAGAAAGCTGAAGAAATTTTAATGATTTCAGATGAGAAAGGGATATTTTCTGTAGGGAAGATAAGAAATAAGACTTTTGAAAATTCCCGTTTTTCAGAATGGGTAGAAAGCTGGAAGGAAAGCTTTCATCAGTAAAAATTGACAAACCCGGTAAACAACAAAGTTCCAGAAGTCCTTTACCGGGTTTTATTCTGAGTAAATCAGAATTTGTATTTTATTTAATATTCGTTGATGATTTCAACAAATTTCTGTGCAATTTCTTTTCGCCCTTTTTCGCTGGTAATGTAGTTTCTGTTTTCAGAATTATTGATGAATCCAAGCTCTACCAATACAGCAGGAGCTTTGGTTTCTCTTAGAATATGAAAATTGCTTTCCGATATTTTACGGGCATTGAATTTTTTATAAATTTTTCCGGCGAGTTCCTTGGAAATATCAGAATTCTGAACATATACCTCATATCCGTTATCTTCCCTCTCTTTTTCAGGAGAAGTGTTGACGTGAAGTGAAATAACCATTTCGGGGTTCAGTTTATTGATTTGATTGGTTCTCTCGGAAAGAGTAGGATAGATGTCAGAATCTCTCGTTAAAATGACTTCATATTGATCCTGTTTTTGATTGATTTTCTGAATTTCCTTAGCAATGCTTAATGCAATATTTTTTTCCAGAATTTCACCATGGGCAGCCCCAAAATCATTTCCGCCATGGCCGGCATCTATAACAATGTATTTTTTGTTAACAGGAGTGAAGGATAAAAACGCAGTAGAAAATAGTGATAAAGCAAGTAATGTAATACCTTTCATATCAGTGATTTTAGTTTTTCAAAGAACGGAAAAACTTTCTTTAAAATTGGTTAAAGGAATCTTAAAGTTTGTTAATTGTCTTGATATGACGAAAAATATACTTTTTAGTTGAGTGAGATATCTTCAGGAGAATTGGCCCAGAGAAGAAACTCTCCCCCAAGGTTCTGCATGATAGACTTCCAAAGGGTCTGATCATTAGGAAGCGTATAATCCAAATTATAAACATCCACCACAGTCCACATTTTTCTTTGAACTTCAGCATCCAGCTGGCCCGGAGACCATCCGGAATACCCTGAAAATATTTTAATATGATCAATATCCAGCTCACCGCTTAAAACCGCGTTAATAATACGTTCAATATCCTCAGTAAGGTAATATTCATCCGTGATATCGGTATAGACCTCTGTAACTCTTTTGCCTTTGACAATGAAAAATACCTTGTCGTTTTCTACAGGACCGCCATCATAGACCTCAATTTTAAAGTCAAAAAAATCTTTGAACTTGCTGCTCATCTGACTGTTCTTTTTGTTCAGGATCAAGCCAAATGCACCACTTTCGTTATGTTCAATAACCAACACTACCGATCTGGAAAAAATATCGCCGGAAATGTCAGGGGTCGAGATTAATATTTTACCTTTGTAGGAGTGATTCATACTCAAATTTAATAAAAAATATTTATGGAAAACCTGCACGACAAAAGAAAAGTGTATGATAAATCCCAACTTATTGAAAGTGAGATAAAACAAAATCCCATTGAGCAGTTTAGAGACTGGTTTTTGGAGGCTAGTGAGAGCCCTGTCATCTCAGAAGCCAATGCTATGGCGGTTTCTACAGTAGAGGAAGACGGGTGTCCAAGAACAAGAATGGTACTGCTGAAAGCATATACCCATGAAGGGTTTATCTTTTATACCAATTACAACAGCAGAAAAGGAAAAGCCATCGAAAATAATCATAAAGCATGCCTGCATTTCTTCTGGCCTAATCTTGAAAGACAAATTATCATTAAAGCTGATCTTGAAAAAGTAGCGGAAAATTTAAGTGACGGTTATTTTCATTCAAGACCCAAAGGAAGCCAGCTGGGAGCTGTTGTTTCTCCTCAAAGTCAGATCATTCCCAACAGAGAAGTCCTGGAAGAAAAACTGAAAGATCTGGAAAAGGAATATGAAAATACAGAAGTTCCGAGACCAGCCCATTGGGGAGGATATCTTGCAAGACCATATGAAATAGAATTCTGGCAGGGAAGGCCCAATCGTCTTCATGACAGAATTATTTATCAGCTTGAAGATTTTGATTGGAAAATTTCCAGACTGGCGCCTTAATAAGAGAAGGGATGCCAGAATTAGATAGAAGCTGCTGATGCTGTTTTTTTGCTATTAACTGATAATGAAATACATAATAAGAATAAGCGGGCCAAAGCCCGCTTATTCTTATTATGTGTAATGGTAGAAGAAGGCATTGGCCTAAACATATTAATTTTTAACACGTTAAAAACTACCTGATATTTAATTTTTTATAGCAATTAATAATAAAAAAAGGCCGTTTCTAAGAAACAGCCTTTGAATTGTTGTAATCTGAATGATTATTTTTTCTTAGCACCTGAAACTGCATTTGATAAATCAGCTCCAGCCTTGAATTTAGCAACTTTTTTAGCAGCAATTTTGATTGGTTTCTTAGTTGCAGGGTTAATACCTTGTCTAGCCGCTCTCTCAGCTACTGAGAAAGTACCGAAACCTACTAAAGAAACTTTTCCATCTTTTTTCTTTAATGTAGTAGTTACGTTACCAATGAAAGACTCTAAAGCAGCTTTTGCTGCAACTTTAGTGATACCTGCATCTTTTGCGATTGCGTCGATTAATTCAGACTTGTTCATAATTTTTAATATTAAAGTTAGTTCGTAATTATAGCAAATATAATACTATTTTCTAATTGTGCAATTTTTTTATTAAAACTTGTAAAATTTTTTTGCTTTTCGGTGAAATCAGTTAAAATATGATAATTCCAATTTTCACGGAAAATCTACGTTACAGGTTACTAAAATCATGCCAAATGCTTATGTGTATTGACTTTAGCAAAAAGTTAATATTATTTTTCATATTTATTAAATCCTAAATTCTGTATAAACAATTAATTTTTTTGACCATATGATTATTAAATCTATAAGTAATTTTCATAATTCTTGTATTTTGTAAAATTAAACCCCTGTGTTTGTGGGAGTTTTAAAATCATACTAAAGACCTGTTTTATTAATTTTTATTAATAAATTTGCACCATGCTAATAGAAGTTTTTAAGTCTAAGATTCATAGGGTGAGAGTAACAGCCTCTGACCTTAATTATATAGGGAGTATAACAATAGATGAAGATCTTATAGAAGCTGCCGGCCTGGTAGTGGGAGAAAGGGTCTATATTGTGAATGTGAACAACGGAGAACGTTTTGATACCTACGTGATCAAAGGAAAAAGAAAATCCGGAGAAGTATGTCTGAACGGGCCTGCAGCAAGAAAAGTACAGCGCGATGATATTATCATTATTATTGCTTATGCTCAGATGACCCCGGAAGAAGCAAAAGACTTCCAGCCGAAGATCGTTTTCCCGGATGAAAAAACAAACCTTCTTACGTAGTACATGGAGAAAACATCAAAAAGCCCCGTAAAATCAATACTTACAATAGTAATATCGCTTGCTTTTGCAGGCTTTTTTTTATGGCTCGCCTTGAAGGGGCTGGATTTTAAAGTGATTCAAAAGTCTCTTTCGAAGGCAAATTATCTGTGGGTATTGCTGGCGTCCGTATTTGGGCTTCTTGCCTACTGGTTCAGGGCGATCCGATGGAATCTGATGCTGGAACCCATGGGACACAGGATTTCCAGCTCCAATGCACTTTGGTCCATATCATTTGGATATCTTATGAATCTTACCATTCCCAGGAGTGGGGAAGTGGCGAGAGCGACAGCTTTATATGGAGTTGAAAAAGTACCTGTAGACAAATCTTTCGGAACCATCATTTTGGAGAGAGTAGTGGATCTGGTTTGTATGTTGGGATTTCTGGGACTTACATTCTTGTTCAAGTATGAAGCAATTCTATCCTTTTTTAAAAATTCCGGAATAAATATTCCTACCAAGATGCTGATCATCGTTTTACTTTTGGTGATAGGAAGTATTCTCTTTTTTATTTTCAGAAAAAAACTTGTACATGTTCCGTTTGTAGGAAAAGTAGTTAGTTTCATAGACGGAATTTTTGAAGGATTAACTTCAATTTTTAAATTGAAAGAAAAGGGGAAATTTATCCTTTATACATTAGGGATCTGGATCTGCTATTATTTTGCCGCATATCTGGTTTGTTTTGCCCTTCCGGAAACCTCAAATTTTACTTTTGCAGACGGGTTTTTCATTATTGTAGTTGGAACATTGGGAATGATCATTCCGGCCAGCGGAGGAATCGGAGCCTACAACCTTGCAATGAAATATGGTTTCATGGCGTTATTCATTTCATTAGGAAAAAGCGCAGATTTCGGAGGTGAAATGGGGCTTACCTATTCTTTTATTTCTTTACCGCTGCAGATTGTAATTATGCTGGTAATGGGACTGATTTCTATTCCTATGCTGGCAAAGGCAAGAAATAATGCAGTCTCTGATAAAGAATTTGAAAATTAGTCATCCCGTTTTTTAAGCATACAGGGTCCAATTTTTTAATTGGATCTTTTTTAATGATCATTTTGTGACTTAAAGAGTTTAAAATTAAGCAGTATCGAGCATTTTTTCATCAATAAATTTGGTCAGTTCGTAAATCACTTCTATCTTAATGCAAAAAATAATCATAATATAAAACACTATGGCAATTAATCTACAGAAAGGGCAAAAGATCGAGATAGGATTAACGAAAATGACGATTGGGCTAGGATGGGACCCGAATGAAGGAACCGGCTACGATTTTGACCTGGATGCTTCTGCAATCATGATTGATTCTGACAGAAAATTAGTAAGTGAAGAATACTTTGTTTTTTACAATAACCTGAATTCCCCGGATGGAGCGCTTACCCATACAGGAGATGATCCCAGTGGCAAAAACAGTGATGGTGATGATGATGAAGCCATTATTATAGATCTTGATAAAGTGGATTCCAGAGTGGCAGAGATTCTCTTTGTGGTAACGATAGAAGATTTTGAGAGAAGAAGGCAGAATTTCGGGCAGGTGAGAAACTCTTATATCAGAGTAGTAGACAATCATTCCAATCAGGAAATTGCAAAATATGAGCTGGATGAAGATTTCTCTATTGAAACAGGTGTAGAGTTCGGCAGGCTATACAAAAGAAACGGAAGCTGGAAGTTTGAAGCTTCGGGAATAGGATACAGAGCAGATCTCGGGTTTTTCCTTGAGAAATATTACAAGGGGCAAATCATCAAATAAAAAATCAAATACACAAAAACGATAACTATGGCAATCAATTTACAGAAAGGACAAACGATAGATTTAAGAAAGAACGACCGCGGAGAAAACGTTTATGATCTTTCTAAAGTAACCATCGGATTAGGATGGGACGTAAGAAAACAGGGCAGCGGATTCTTCGGAAAGCTCTTCAGTAAAGAAGCAGAATATGACCTGGATGCAGTCGCGTTTCTTTTAGACGGCAATGGAAAAGTTGCCAATTTGGGAAGAACGGTACAGACCAATGACGGAAGGCAGATGGGGCTTTACCAGGGAGATGTGGTTTTTTTCAATTCTATGCAGCACCCAAGCGGAAATGTATGGCTTACGGGAGATAACCGAACCGGAGCTGGCGATGGTGATGACGAGCAGATCATTGTAAAGCTGGATCAGCTGGATCAGAGCTATCAGAAAATTGTATTTCTTGTTACCATTTATCAGGGAAGAACCAATAATCAGCACTTCGGAATGATTGAAAATGCATTCATCCGTGCGGTAGATGCTTCCGGAAAAGAAATTACAAAATACAGCCTTTCAGGCGATTCAAGTATGAACGGAATGTGTGCAATGGTTTTTGCCGAAGCCTACCGCCACAACGGAGACTGGAAATTCCGTGCTGTGGGAGAGCCGCACCATACTGATAACTTTATAGATATTTTGAGACAGCAGTACGCTTATTCCAACTAGATTTTCAATTTTTTCCAACCCACATACAAGCCGGCTTGGAAGTCTCCGACTTCCTCCGCCGGCTTCAGATTAATACTTGTCTATAATGAGCAGGAGATTATTAGCTTATTTTTTATTAGATACTTCTGGATCTATGAACGGAGAACCAATTCAGGCATTGAACAATGGCTTCAACGGCCTTATCAGTATGCTCCGTGCAGATCCGCAGGCAATGGACAGCCTGCATTTAAGTGTCATTACCTTCGATAGAGAGGTTAAGAATATGGTCCCATTAACAGATCTGGCCAGTTTTTATCCCATGGAAATTACCTGTCCGGATAGCGGACCTACTCATACCGGTGCTGCATTGGAGATGGTTTCTGAATTGGTTCAAAAAGAAATGGTAAAAGAGTCTTCCGATACAAAAGGAGACTGGCAGCCTCTGCTGTTTATTTTTACGGATGGAAAACCTTCTGATATTCAGAAATACAGACAGATGATCCCTGTGATCAGAGGACTTGAGTTTGGGGCGATCGTAGGATGTGCAGCCGGCCCGAAAGCTGATGAGCAGTTTTTGAAAGAACTCACAGATCATGTGGTAAAACTTGATACTACAGATGCCATTACCCTTTCTTCTTTTTTCAAATGGGTGAGTTCTTCTATCACACAGGGAGGGCAGTCTCAGAATACGGGAGAAAATATCACTTTACCTCCGCCGCCATCGGAGCTTAATATTATTATTTAAAATTGTCTTTACAAAAATGAGAAGACTGCCTATTTATTTTTTAATAGATATCTCCGAATCTATGGTAGGAGAGCCTATTGAGCAGGTACAGGAAGGTATTGCCAATATCATCAGGGAATTAAAAAAAGATCCGTATTCGCTGGAAACGGTCTACATTTCTGTAATAGGATTTGCAGGAGAAGCGGAAGTGATTACTCCGATGCAGGATATTATAAGCTTTTATCCTCCGAAAATTCCTATTGGGAGCGGAACGTCACTTTCTCAGGGGTTAATCAAAGTAATGGATTGTATTGATAAAGATATTGTCAAAACAACCTATGAAAGAAAAGGCGACTGGAAGCCTATTGTCTTCGTTTTTACAGACGGCGTTCCTACTGATGATGCCACCAAAGCTATTGAAAGATGGAATACCAAATACAACGGAAAATCCAATACGATTGCCGTGTCTATAGGAGAAAATACCAATTATAAGCTGCTCGGTACTTTGGCAGATAATGTTTTGTTGTTCAATAATGCTGATGAGAATTCTTACAAAGAGTTTTTCAAATGGGTAACAGATTCTATTAAAACAACTAGTCAGAGCGTCACAGAAGCCAAAAAGGAAGGAATCAATTTATCTAAAATTGATTCTCACATTCTGGAAAAAGTAGATCCCGAAATGGAGCAGAGATTTCCGGACAATAATTTTGTAGTACTGAACGCAAAGTGTCAGGAAACAGCAAAGCTTTACCTGATGAAATTCAAAAAAGCCTTTGCAGAATCCAGCATACCGGGAATGGCCACAAGATACTACAGGCTTGACGGAGCGTATAAAATTGATGAAAAAGCTTACTACAGACTTTCCTCCAATCAGAAAACCCAACTTAAAATCAATATTGAAGAACTGGACGGAGGAACATCATGTCCTCATTGTGCCAATCCCATTGCCTTGGCCACCTGCTCGTGTGGAGGTATTCACTGTCTGAGAGGCGAAGGATACAGCAAATGTCCATGGTGCGGAACTTCAGATTATTATGGATTTTCCGGGGGAGGATTTGATATTAACAGAACTTTGGGCTAATGATGGGTAAGTTTTTCAGAAAATCCTCGGATGGATCCAAGCCTAAAACTGTGGAGAAGGCCCTTATCTATAAAGAAAAAGAAGAATTCAAAGATGCTCATTGGGTAGTAAAGAATGCCAGTGCAAAGCAGTTCTATGAATTCCATCTTGACATGGACGATTTTCCGAACATAAAAATTCAGAATATCGCAAACCTGCATGAGACGGGCCTCAGTTTTGAAAACGGGAAAATTTCAGGAACTCCGGTTACCAGCAATATGTATCATCTGGACGTACAGTTTTATCATATTCATGATCAGAATCAGATAGAGACCAAAAAAATACAGCTCTTTGTCAATGCAGATCCCAAAGACTTGTGGAAAAATATCCCAAGCGATAAAAATGCGGCTTTTTATAAGTCTGAGGAAAATTCATTCAAAGGTTCTTTTTCAGATAAAAAAATGGTTGTCGCTTCCAAAAGAGGACGTTCTCATGCTCACGAAGGTCAATTTCGTGAAGACGATTTTGCTGTACGTATGCTGCCTGCAGATTGGAATATTGTTGCTGTTTCAGACGGTGCAGGCTCAGCTTCTGCTGCAAGAGAAGGTTCAAGGCTGGCAGTGGTAACAGTCAGTGACTTTTTCAACTCACAGGAAATTTTAGATCAGATCGAACATAATGTCAATATTCTGTACAACCGTCAATCTTCCGCTGAAGAACAACGGGAAGCTCAGCAAAATGTCATTAATATCTTATCCCAAAGTGTTTTATATGTTCATCATACCCTAGAAAAAACTGCCTCAGAAAATGCCCTTTCTATGAATGATCTGCATGCAACCCTTATCTTTACTCTGCTTAAAAAATTCAGTTTTGGATATATCATTCTGAGCTTTGGAGTAGGAGACTGTCCCATTAATCTCATTAATTCTGATTTTTCAGACGTTCAGCTTCTAAACAGGATGGACGTGGGAGAATTTGGTGGCGGCACCCGTTTTATTACGATGAAAGAAATCTTTGATGATACAATGTTTTCCCGTTTCCGGATCACCTGTGTAGAAAATTTCTCGTATCTGGTGCTGATGACAGACGGCATTTATGATCCTAAATTTACCACAGAAAATAAGCTGGAAGATACAGACCGCTGGAAACTGTTTTTTGAAGACCTTGCCGGAAATAATGACGACCGAACAAAAGTAGATTTTATCAATGATGAAAAAATTGATGAAGAACTTTTAGGCTGGAGTGACTTCTGGAGCAGAGGAAATCATGATGACCGCACATTGGCCATAATCTATTAATACCATGAAAAAGACCATTAAGGTTGTCTCTGTTCTGGACGCAGCCAAATCCTATGAATATGTTGATGAAAATCCTATCCGCGGCGGGGTGAAAGATGTTTATTTTTCGCCGGATAAAGACTATGTAGTCGCTTTCTACCGCAGTCCGCTGGATGAAGGACAGAGGGAAAGAATCTTGAGAATTGTTTCTACTTACCTTCAGAATATCAAAGGTGGGAATACTTCAGAGTATTTTCTGAACGAGATATTCAGATGGCCTTATGATATTGTTGAGAAAAATAAACTCACAGGAATTGTGGTTCCTGTTTATCATCCTAAATTTTATTTTAGCAAAGGATATATCGGTTCAGATACTATTCAGGGACAGGATAAAGTGGGAAAATGGTTTACCGCTCCCATGTTCCGGAATCAGCAGTACCCGTTGAGACTGGATCCTTCAGAGCTGGGAGACTGGCTGAGCTATTTCCAGATTGCTGTCAATATCAGCAGAGGGGTAAAAAAACTGCATCAGATGGGGCTGGCACATTCCGATTTATCTTACAATAATATTCTGGTAGATCCCGTTACAAAATCTGCCTGTATTATAGATATTGACGGGCTGGTAGTTCCCAAACTTTTTCCGCCTGAAGTAATAGGAACCGCAGATTTCATTGCTCCTGAAGTGTTGAAAACAAAACATTTAAGTCTTCAGGATCCGGGCAGGCAGCTGCCCAATCAAAAAACAGACCTGCATGCTCTTGCCGTTTTGATTTATATGTATCTGCTGAGAAGACATCCTCTTCGCGGAGGGAAAATCTGGGATCTCGATTCTGAAAAAGATGAAATTCTATCCATGGGAGAAAAAGCCCTTTTTGTAGAACATCCTGAAAATAATTCCAACCATGTAAAAGCAGATCATCTCAGAAAATGGGATGCCTTCTGGGGAGACCCAGAAAAAATTCCGTACACCGTTACAGGCCCTTACATTTCAGAATTGTTCAGGAAGGCTTTTATAGACGGACTGCATGATCCCATCAGACGCCCAACAGCCAATGAATGGGAAACTGCGCTGCTTAAAACCGTAGATCTGATACAGCCTTGCCATAATCCCCATTGTACAGAAAAATGGTATGTTTTTGATAATACCAGCAATCCGAAATGTCCGTTCTGCGGAACACCCCACCAGGGAACACTTCCGGTATTGGATCTGTATTTCAGATTTGATGATGAGGTATGGAAGCCGGAGAATCACCGATTAATGGTCTATCATAATCAGTATCTTTTCAAATGGCATGTTTCCCGGAAAGTGATCAGAAATGAAAACCTGACAATGCAGGATAAAATGCCTGTAGGGTATTTTACATTTCATCAGGGAAAATGGGTGCTGGTAAACCAAAGTCTATCCGGAATGAAGGATGTCACAGAACAAAAGGAAATTCTTCCCGGTTCTATGGTCGAACTTACTGATGGTAAAAAAATATTACTTTCCTCTGAAGAAGGCGGAAGACTGATCTATGTAACCATGGCAAACCAGTAATTCGTCATAGCGAACGTAGTGAGCCAATCTCATATTTTCAGATCTCACAAATAATTGTGACTATTTATGCTCATTTATTTGTGAGATTTGTATTTGATCAAGAATAATAAATGATAAAATTGATTTTAGCAAAGTCTATATTCAATAGAAACGGGCTGTAGCCCATTAAGAAAAATAGATTTAGATTCCAGCGGCTTTAGCCAAAACTTAAAAAAAATTACTCCCTTTCCGTTTCCATAAAATAAGAATACTGATCCTCATCCACAATTTTGAAACCCAGACTTTTATAAAGATGCTGCGCTTTATTGGTTTTTAAAACACTTAATGAAACCGTTTTTCCAGCTAATGAAGCTTCCTCCAGAATATCCATCAAAATTTTTTTTCCAAGACCTTTGCCTTGCTGGCTGGGATCAATCTGAAGCTGCAGCACCTCAATATTGGTAAACGTTCTATCTACTTTTAACAGTCCGATGGGTTGATTGTCTAAAAAAATAATATTAGCTTTATCAAACTGATACAGAACTCTTTGCAAAGTTGTTTCCCTGTCGGTAGAAAGTCCTGAAGTTTCGTAATGAGGATTCATCGTTTTTATTCTGAGAGCAAGAAGAAAATCAATATCATTTTCATCAGCTTGTTTGTAGTGCAGATCAGGATTCATGTAAAAAAATTAGAGTTTTATTTTAATGCAATTTTCAGTCCCATTTCTTCCTTCATATACAGCAAAACCTCCGCGTTTCCTTTGGCATCGTCTACCGGGTGGTGGGTATGTTCGGTTTTTCGGAGATGTTTCCATTGGGCAAATGTGTCTTTTTCAAGCCCGCAGTAAAGATCAGAAAGTCTTCTGGAAGAAAAGCCAAACGGATTTCTGCCGATAAAATGGTGGAAATACCAGCAGATAAACATCCAGTCGAAACCATTATTATCACTGATAAATATTGGCCTGCCCTTAGAATGAATTTTAATCCAGTCTTCAAAAGCCAGCATCACCTTCTCAGGATCATCAAAACTCATCGTTTCTTCCCTGCTGAAACCGGAAACCGCCAAAGCATCAGGATTGTATTTTTCCGAAACAGGCTTTAATTTTCCATAAAAAGTTGTATCCAGTTCCTTCTTCACCAGCACTGCTCCGAAACAGACCATTGAAAAATCGCCGGGAATCGGGCCATCCGACTCTATATCAACCATGATGTAGCTCATTGAAATCGTTTTTAGCAGAACGAAGATATTGAAATAAATTGAAGGACGGAAGATGGAGGATGGAAGTTGGAAGTTACTTTTTGTTTACAAAGAACTTCTGTGTTTTTTCATCAATGGATAATTTGAAAATATCTCAATCAAAAAACTTGATAAGTTTATCATCTTACAGAACCTCCATCTTCCATCCTTATATCAACTCAAAAAAGCTCCTTTTTCCGATTTTTATTTTCGTTTGAGGAATCAGTTCAATTTCTTCATCTGCGTCCGTTATTTTAACAGTATTAATCTGAATTCCCCCGCTTTCAATTAATCTCCGGACCGCAGACTTGCTGAGGTTATTTTTAAGCTGATGACAAAGCTCAATAAGAGATATGGTGTTTTCAGTACTTAGTAAAGAAGCAATAGCAACAGGTTCGTACACTTTCTCCTCAGAATTTTTATTCTGAAACTGATTGATAAAAAACTGTTCTGCATGTTCCGCAGAAATGGTATTGTGATATTGGCTGATGATATTCTTTGCAATCAGCTTTTTAATATTCATAGGATTTTCACCTTCTGAGATTCTGGAAAGAAGATCTCTTTTTTCTTCCGGAGAAAAATCTGTAGTCAGGTTGATAAACTCTTCAATCAAAACATCAGGAATCGACATTGTTTTTCCAAACATTTCATTGGGTTCATCTGTCAGTCCGATAATATTATTAAGCGATTTGCTCATTTTCTCCTTTCCGTCAAGACCTCTCAGCAGCGGCATGCACATGACAATCTGGGCAGGCATCTGATGCACTTCCTGCAGCTGCCTTCCCATCGTGCAGTTGAATAGCTGATCCGTGCCACCCATTTCAATATCACATTTTATCTTGACAGAGTCAAATCCCTGAAGAATAGGGTAGATCAATTCATGCAGGGCAATAGGAGTATTTTCTGTGAATCTTTTATTAAAGTCATTTCGGTGCATTAATTGGGCTACGGTAACTTTGGAAAGCAGCTGGATTACCTCAGAAAAATCAAGAGCATCCAGCCAGTCAGAATTAAAAACAATTTTCGTCTTTTTTACATCAATTACCTTGGAAAGCTGATTGATATAGGTCTGGGCATTGTGTTGAACATCTTCAGTGCTCAATGGTTTTCTTGCCTTGTTTTTTCCGGTGGGATCGCCAATTCTCGCAGTAAAGCTTCCTACTACAATAACGATCTGATGTCCCAGGTCCTGGAACTGTTTCAGCTTTTTTAAGACCACAGCATGTCCCAGGTGAAGATCCGGTGCGGTGGGATCAAATCCAAGTTTGATGGTGAGTTTTCTGTTTTCTGTTTCAGCTTGAGCCAGTTTCTCTTCCAGCCCGTTTTCAGGCAGGATGATTGCCGCGTTTTCTTGTAATAAATGAACCATGTCTGATAGTTTTAAAATGAAAAAAGCCCGGACAGGTACTGTCCGGGCTCTATATATACGTTAGATTATTTTTATTGGATTACAGATATAGAAAGTCTTCCCGAACGATAGCCCGGAGTGTAATATTCACTGAAGAATGGAAGACGCAATATGCTGTTAAGATGTTTCATTGTAATAAAAAACAGGAATTTCCTGAAGAGCCAATATCTAAACCATTAAGATGCATTGCAGGGTTATAACAAGATTTGTTTTTAAGAAAAAACTTAACCATCCATCAATCTTAATGGCTTAAAATAATGGTTCAAAACAATTTTACTTGCGAATTCTGAAGCTAATTTCATGCCATAAATCCCTTAAAAGCAAAATACAGGATAAAGATGTAAAAACCGTATTTTATTATCTTTTTAGTCACTTGGAAAGAAGCCTTTATAACAGGGCTGATCTTTTGTTTTTCTGCAGGAACTTTCATAGAGAAATAAATTTAATGGTTAAGTACATGTTCAGAATATAAACTTTTAATCTGTTCTTTACATATCTCAAGATCTTCTGCAGACGCCTTATCTGCTTTGTCAAAAAATAAATGTCTGATGATTTCCAGACCGGAATAGATAAAAATACCATTGTCAGATGTGAGTGTCAATGCTTTATCCATTCCCATTTTTTCATATTCGTCATGAGATTTTCCATGGGTGTTTATAATAATGGTTGTTTTACCTTTCAGAAGGCCTTTCTGTACCCCCTGATCATAGCGGTAAGCAAAACCATAGCTGAATACACGGTCTATATATCCTTTCATCACAGCAGGAAGCCCGGTCCACCAGATCGGATAAATAAATGTGATCTGCTCTGCCCATGCTATATATTCCTGTTCCGTTTTTACATCCGCTGAAACTTTACCCATACGCTGTCCCTGCATATCGTTTAGAGAGAGTACAGGATCGAAACCTATAGCATAAAGATCTCTCACAACAACTTCTTCATTACGGGCATGAAGGGTTTCAACAACAGTATTCAGCAGGTTATGATTTAAACTGTTTTCGTTAGGATGTGTGTAAATGATTAAATGTCTCATTGTTTTGATTGTTAAGATTAATGAGACAAATGTAGTACAGTGTACTTTTCAAAAATTGTAAGAAAACGAAATGGCTTATTCAGACTTTGGATTACAGATTTCCTGCTGGAATTTTAAATACTGTGCCGGCGAAATGTTGATAAAATGCTTGAAATCATGAATCAGCTGGCTTTGATCATAGTAACCGCATTCATCAATGATGGTAAACCATTGTATCTGGTTTTGCTTTCCGGTTTCCTCCTCAATGATTTTTACTGCTTTTAAAAAACGGTTGTAGCGGGTAAGCTCTTTTAAAGAATAACCAAACTGCTCCTTCTGCTTTCGCTGTATATTTCTTTCCGTCTGCCGGGTCTGCTCGGCAATTACTTTTACAGCATTTAAAAGATTATGGTCAAAACGGCTCAAAAGCTCACCGGTAGAATCCCGTTCCTGAAGGTAAGGTCTGCAGAACGCAAGAATATGATTGACCTGTTCTTCTGCTGAATCTAATTCTGAAAGCTGATACCAAAGATCTGTAAAACAATTTTCTTCCAGCAGTTCATCCGGATGTTGTACCGGCCGTTCCATGGATATTTTCCCAAAAAACCTGTAAAAAGCATCATCCTTGAAATTCGCGACCAGAATAGAGCAGCCTGGGGGAAGCGTATACTCAAAAGCCTGTCTTACCGGTCCGAATACCATGCATTTATCCACACTAATGATCACCTTTTCACGAGTAGACATGCTGGCACTTTCCCCGAAACAAAATAACAGAATGGTCTGATAAGTGGGTAAAAGCGTTTTCATAACTGATGTATCTGAAGGGTTTTCAGCAAAATAAAAGTGACTGAATACATTTTCATATTCCTGAGGAACCGAAATTCTATACTCATTATATTCCTGATGTAACGCCATAAGCCTGAAATTAGAAGGTGAGGTGTTTTACCATTTTATAATTAGTCATTGCAATTCCTTGTACACTAACAGTTTGTTCCTGAGTAATCTGAAAGCCTGCTTTTTCAAAAAATGGTCGTGCAGTTTTGCTCACATCAGCAGTAATTTCCTTCTGATGATTTTGTAGAGCTTCTTTTTCGATCTGATGATAAAGCAGAAAAGCAATGCCTTTATGCTGATGGTCTTTGTGTACAAAAAGAAGGTCAATATAATTTCCCTGATCGAGCGAACAGAAGCCTGCTATTTTATTTTCAATGACAGCAAGCAAAACATATTGATCTCTGATTACGCTCATCCATCTTTCCTCATTTTCTGCACCGGATTTCCAGGCTTCGAGCTGTTGAAGATCATAATCTTTTTTACATACTTCATCTATGGCTGCTGTAAAAAGCTGCAACATGTCGGGCAGATCCTTGGTGGTTCCTTTTCTGATGGTAATGCTGTGATTATTGGATGTAGTGTTGTTCATAAAGCCTTTGCTGTTCTTTATTGAGAAGCGGATAGAAAAGATTCATTTGCAGAAGAGTATAATGGCGGATTGCTTCTTCAGGATTGAGTTTCAAAATAAGCCTGTTGTGAGTAAGCCAGTTATCGGCAATGATAAAAATCTGTTCAACCAGTCCCTCTATAATAAATTGCGGAAGATCTTTCTGGAATATATGGTTTTTCTGAAGATCAGAAAAGATCAGCTGAAATTCTTCTTTCCTGCTGAAATTGATCCCTTCATATTGGGATTCAATGCCAGGATTCTGGTTTAGAATATCTATAAAATTAATGAATATGAAGCGGTAAGCGTAAAAAATTTCGGAAGTAGAATAGGTAAACTGGTATAAATCCTCAAGTGTTTTATTTTCTTTTTTTTTCATCCGGTTCAGCAGTGTGTCCATTTTAAGGGTAAGCTCTGAGAAAAGAAATTGAACGATGTCCTCCGAATGTTTGAAATGATAATGCAGATTTCCTGCGCTGATATGAAGTTCAGCCGCAATATGCCTGGTGGTGACATTGTTATATCCCTTATCATTAAATAATTCCAGTGCTTTGGACAGAATTTTATCCTTGGTCTTCATTATCCAAAGATAAGAATATCAGAATGGAAATAAATCATATTTTTTAAATTAGAACATTTGTTCTAATTTAATATATTTGCAGTATAATGATACAACAATGGAAGGAAAACAGAAATTCAATGATAAGCCGGCAGAAAGTACTGATCCGGAAAACAGAACAGATCCTCAGGAAATACTATCAAAAATACTGCAGGTAATTCTTGGAATAATCATGGCTGTATTGCACATGTGATGAGAAAAGGAATCTCATTTTGGTTTCTGCTGGGACTATTGTCGTGGGGAGGAATAATTCTGCTGAGAAGAAACGGAATTATAATTCCCATTATTAATAATTATTTTACA
The DNA here is from genome assembly GCF_900108365.1 of Chryseobacterium culicis. Lineage (GTDB taxonomy): Bacteria > Bacteroidota > Bacteroidia > Flavobacteriales > Weeksellaceae > Chryseobacterium > Chryseobacterium culicis. The sequence goes on from NZ_FNWQ01000001.1 coordinate 600,640, forward strand.
GATTGTATTACAATTCCTATGTATTGTTATCTGATAGAATATATCATGAATGCTATGATGGGCTGGCAGTGGAAACCAGATTTGAAATTCGTACTCACCTCCGTACTGTATCTTTCTTTTTTATTTGAGGTGCTATGCCCGGAATTGTCTCCGCGTTTTACAGGAGATGGGCTGGATGTGCTGGCGTATTCCGGAGGAGCAATAGGATATTACTTTATGGCAGTCAGAGAGGATGATAAAATCGCCGGCGATTCCACATCGTGAAGGAGATTGCCGGCTGTGTTATAGTTTTTATCCTGGTTCAATAATTATTCTTACTGCATTTTCTGCAGCCGTTTTCTTTCGGTTATGTTTACAAGACAATTATTGAATGCAGAATGTTACATTGCAGGATGCATATTTTTTTATTTCCGTTCCAGTTTAATGATTGGACCTTTGTAAAACTTAGTCAGATCATACAGATCCGTAAAATAACGCTGGAGGTCCGGAATAAGGTTATGGTCAAAATCTTTCAGACTGCATTGGTCTTCTGCCAGAAGATATAAAGATTGGTTATCTGGTTTCAGATATTCACAGAGAATGTTATCTTGATGCTGTTTTCTGTGGATAAGTTCCGTAAGAAATATTCCGTAGATCAGAAATTGGTTAAAATTTTTAGAATCAACAATATAATTCATATCCTGTTTCAGCAGCTTTTCATAATCTGAAAGTATCTGCAGGAAATTTTTGGCGTGAGCAGTTGTTGGAATTTCGTAAAAAAGATCAATACCATTGACGAAAAGCTGAGTTTTGGTCTCTTCATGATCTGAAGAATACACCTGATGGAACCATTGGAAAATAAGCAAAAGCTCTTCCTGGGTAAGCTTTTCAACAGAATCCTTTATTTTTTCTTTAATGGTTTCAAGGGTATTTTTCGCTTCAGGCTGAAGAAATTTCAGAATATTTTCTTCTTCACGGCACAGCTTATTGTACAAATTAATTTTGGCAACAGTGGGATTGGTCTTGATGAAATAAAGTTCTTCCGCCATAGTTATTTACCAAGTCAGCTTTTAAATGGTTATTTAAATATACGAAATATGCGGTAACTGCATTAAAAAAATTAATATGCAATGAATGGTATGGCTATCGTACCGTTTCATGAAGTGCAATTCTGTTTCCTTCTGAGTCTTCAAATTCTGCTACAGCAAAACCGTATTTGTCGTCTGTTCTCTTGGGATAAAGAACGGAACCTCCATATCGAACCGCTTTTTCCAATGTTTGGTCAATATTCTCAGTTTTAAAATAAATAATAACACCATCTTTAGAAGGTTTGTAGGCCTCTCCTTTGGCCAATGCTCCTGTGATACCGCTGCTTTTTTCTTCAAAAGGAAACAAAGCCATCTCGTAGCCATCTATGATTTCTTTGGTAAAACTAAAGTTGAAAACGGCAGAATAAAATTTTTCAGCACGTTCCAAATCATTCACTGGAATTTCAAAGTAGACTGCAGGATTGGTGGGTTTCATATTTTTCGCAGGATCAGGTTTTTCTGACGGACTGCAAGATACACTTAATAGTAACAAAAACATGAAAAAGTAAGGAAGTGGTTTCATGATCTGAAAGTTTAATGGCCGGACTATTATTTTCTTAATCTAAAAATAAAGTTTTTATCCCAATTTAAAAAATAGATAGACTTATCTATTTTTTATGTAGATTTGTGAAAATTTTCATCATGAAAAAAGAAAAAGTGCGTGAAAGAATTATCAGGGTTGCTTCGGATCTGTTTTATAAGCAGGGGTACAATTCTACGGGAATCAATCAGATTATTGCTGAAGCTGATATTGCCATTGGTTCTTTGTACAATCATTTTTCCTCGAAAAATGATCTTCTCCACGCTTATCTTGTTAAGGAAGAGCTGGATTGGTTTAAAGGATTTGAAAACAGTACCTCTACCATTTCAGATCCGAAAGAAAAACTTCTGGCACTTATTGATTACAGAAAAAAACTGCAGCAGACATCAAAGTTTGCAGGGTGTCATTTCATTAAAATTATTTCCGAAATAGGAGAGGGGAATCCTTCCGTTTCCGGATTTGCCCAACAGCATAAAGAAAAACAAAAAGAGCTGATCAGAACATTAGTCAATGAATATACAGCACAAGCATTGATGACCGATCCCGAATTAACAGCAAAAAGTATTTTTCTTTTGATAGAAGGTGCTGTGGTGACGTCTACCATCAGCAGGCAAAACGATTCTTTTGATCACGTAAAAAAAATTGTTCAGGGTTTATTACCCTAAATTTTTTATTCTTAAAAAATAGATATATCTATATAAAAATGAGATACAAGTATTTGAATTTGTGGGTGATATTGTTGGGTCAATTATTGATCATAATGGACATTTTTATCATCAATGTATCTGTACCCTCTATTGAGCGTGACCTTCATGCTTCTAACGGGGAGATGCAGTTCGTGATGGCCGCTTATCTTATCGGATTTGCCTCTTTACTGATTACCGGGGGAAGATTGGGTGATCTGTATGGAAGGAAAAAGATGTATATCACCGGATTATCAGCGTTTATGATAAGTTCCGTTGCGTGTGGATTTTCTGCCGGAGCAGAGCAGCTGGTTATTTCAAGGTTCGTACAGGGGATAAGCGCAGCGATGATGGCCCCCCAGGTATTATCCATGATACAGATCCTGTTTCCCGGTCATAAGGAACGTACCGAAGCAATGGGCTGGTATGGAATTACAATTGGAATAGGAACTGTTTTGGGGCAGTTTCTTGGGGGGTATTTTTCTTCTCTGACCGTCATGGAAGAGCCCTGGAGATTTGTTTTTCTGATTAATGTTCCCCTAATTATACCGGCCGTTTTTTTTACCATCAAGGTATTGAATGAATCTAAGGCTTCTGTGAAGCAGTCTTTTAATACAGGAGGAGTTGTCATTCTTTCTGCAGGGCTGTTTTGTGCTACTTATGCCTTTACCTTGTCTGAACATGAAGGATTTACCTTTAAAAATGGGTCATTAATGATCATTTCAGCAGGAATTTTGTTCATTTTCATAAAAGATCAAAAGAAAAGAATCCGGAATGAACGTTCTTATCTTATTGATTATGAGTTATTCCAATATAAAAACTTTAATCTTGGAATGGCAGCCGTTTCTTTCTTTTTTATCATGCTGGATTCCTATTTTTATATTCTTTCTCTCTTTTTTCAAAATGGCTTAAAGATCAGTCCACTGGCTGCGGGAGAAATTATCGTTTTTCAGGGATTAGGGTTTATCCTTGCTTCTGTTATGTCAGTAAAACTGATTTTAAAATATGGTAAAAAAGCCTTAATGGCAGGACTTTTATTTATTATTGCGGTACTTATCTTTCAGCTGTTGCTATTCAGAATGGAGATTAGTTTTCCTGTTTTTTATCTGTTGTTATTTTTGCATGGGCTGGGAATAGGGTCTGTCATTCCTTCTCTGGCTACTATTGCCCTGTCGGGAATGCCTGAAAAGCTTACCGGCAATGCTTCCGGTGTCTATAATACTTTTCAGCAGATTGCTGCTGTTATCGGAATTGTTGCCGTAGGAAGTATTTTCAATTATTTTCTGGGAGAAAAACCTGAATATCAGGATTATCAGAACGCTTTTCTTGCAGCCATACTGATCAATATTTTATGCATTATTGTTGTGATTGTCTGTGTTTTTAAAGTTCCGGATGAGGTTCTTCCTGAAATGAGATATATTCCGAAAAAATGAGACCTTTACACATTTCATCTTTCAAATGTCACTGTCAGCAATTCAGATTGTACAGTTTTCTACTAACGGAAAAGCTGAATGTAAAACATCCAGCTTTATTGATTCTTAACTAAAAAAAATTAATTTGATTCCGTATACTTTTTGAAATTATCAAGAATAGCCTGCCAACCACCCTTCTGCATTTCTTCAGGATTTTGATTTTCCGGATCGAAAGCTACGTTGAGGTGGGTTTGCCCCTCCTGTTCTTTAAAGTCAACCTCTACCTGCCTTCCGTCCGGCATGGTATACTTAAAGTTTTCACCGTCTTTTATTTCATCATAAACCGCTTCGAAGTCGAAACCGAAGCTTCCGTCTTTGGCCTCCATCCTTGCAGCATATTTTCCTCCCACTCTCATATCATTGGAGGCTGAGGGACACTGCCATGAAGGATCTGCAAAGTTCCACTGTGTAATGTGTTCCGGACTGGTGTAATAATTCCATACTTTTTTTGCATCTGCGTTAATGGCAGCAGAAACTGTGATTTTGTGGCTCATTTTTATGGTTTTAATGTTAATAATAATTCATCAAGTTTTTCTAGAGTAGCCCTCATTCCCTGTTCCATACCCATTTCGATAACGGTTTGAAGGTCGGTTAATGACTGATAGGTGACAACCGTTTCTACCAAAGTGTTTTCGTTTTTATCTGTAAAACTGACTGCCCATTCTGCCTGAGGTAAAGCTGTGTTGATTTCTCCTTTTTCGTTGCAAAATGCATCGCTTGAAGAATAAGAATCAATAGGGTTGATCTTGTGATAGCTAACCCATCCCCAATATTCAGTTCCATTGGGGTCTACCATGGCATAATGCCAGTGTCCGCCTTCACGGAAGTCCATCGACTTTGTTTTAGTGGTCAGTGGTTTTGGAGCAAACCATCGGTCAAGAAGCTCACTCTTTGTGTAACAGTCCCAAACCATTTGCCGGCTTGCCATAAACTCACGTCTGATTGTTAAAGTGTTCTTTTCCTTATCTGCAAGAAAATCGAACTGAAGATGATGTTTCATACTATTATTTTATAGTTTGTTTTGGTTAAATAATTTGATCCTTATTGCTGCTGGCTTTTTAAGGTTGCCAGTAAAGTGTCAAGCTGGTCGAAACGGCTTTCCCATATCTTTCTGAACTGTTCCAGCCAGTGATCAATTTCTTTCATTTTATCAATTTGTAGAAAATAATAAATTTCTCTTCCCTGATGATTTTGGGTCACCAATTCACATTCAGTCAGGATTTTAAGATGTTTTGAAACTGCCTGCCTGGTCGTGTCAAAATGTTCTGCTATCGTATTGGGTGTCATTGCCTGTACTGCTATCAGTGCAATAATTGCCCTGCGGGTGGGATCTGCTACAGCCTGAAAAATATCTCTTCTCATAGACAATAATTTTTAAATGAAACCATATGGTTGCAAATATATGTGCAACTTTTCGGTTTCGCAAGTTTTTTTTTGAAAAATGAACAGATCAAAAACTGTAATTAATAATAATTTGCTGTAAAAGCTATGTAATCAGTTGTTTATAATGTTATTGCTGTCCGCTATTTTCTGTTTTCGCGCATCGCTTTAATCAATCTGTCATTTCTTTTATCGGCTCTTTCATTATTAAGAGAAAGAACAGCCCATATGGCAGCCGGAAGCCATCCGATCAGTGTAATCTGTAAAATCAGACAGAGAATTCCGGTGAGAACTTTTCCACGGATCATAAATGATAAGAAGGGGAGTACTATAGCTAACAACATGAGTGTAAGTTTTAATTGATTTTTTTAACGGGACTGCGGATCAAAATATGCTTTAAAAGTAAGGGGATCTTCTGTTGACGCTTCAGCTTCTTCAAGATATTCCAGATATTCTTCCTGATGTTTCTGCATATAAACAAGTACAATGGAAAGGTTGACAAACAGATTTTTGTCTTTGGAACCCAAATGTAATGCCTTTTCTAAATAATCCAGCGCCATTTCGTTTTCTCCCATATCAGAATATACAGCACCAATATTGGTGAGAGCTGAAGTATTTTCAGGCTCAATCCGTAAAATTTCCTCTAATTCTTTCACTAAGAGATCATTTAAAGTATCCCAATGGTCTTCATTTTCCCATCTTTTAGCCTGAAGTTTTTTTACGTTTTCTAATCTTTGTTTTATCGTGCTCATTATTTACAATTACTAATGGATCGTTTCCCCGTACAAATTTAGCTTTCCTAAAATACATATTTGGTTTTTTCTTTAGTAAAATATTTTATTCTTTAAGCCAATACTAGGGTTCATTTTTCAAAAGTTCATGATAACTGTAGAATGGATTTTAATAACCATTAGTTGGAAGTAAAAAGAACAGCAATCGCTGTTCTTTTTGTATTGTTTTTAATCTATTGAACCAATTCTTTCAGTGTTTTTTCTGACTTCATCAGCTCACCGTCCGGAATCTGATGATTAAGGTAGGTGAAAAGTAAATTGGTTACCCAGCTGTCTTCAATATTGTGAATGAAGTAAGAGCATATCAGGCCAAAATCATCGGAAATATATGCCGGCAGATCTGAAGAACCTGTATTTCTGAATGTGGAAACAAATATTTCCTTTCGGATATCGCTAATTTTATCTTCAGTTTCCTCATCAGTAGATTTTTCTTCAATGGCTTGATAAGCATTCATCCACCTGTCAGAAAATTCAGAAGAATCTCTGTTGTCAAGAATTTTATCAATCTTTTCAGGCGTAATGTTGTCAAGAATCATTTTTAATGATTTATTAAAAACTAATTCTAATGCGTTTATTTCTTCTGTCATCATCCAATAATTCTATCCAAATGCTCTTTTCAGCAAGCTTTCCACTTTCGGTTCGCTGCCTCTGAAGTTTTTGTAAAGTTCCATGGGATCTTTTGTTCCGCCCGAAGAAAGCAATACTTTATATTTGGCCGCAATTTCAGGATTGAAGATTCCGTTTTCCTTGAAATACTGGAATGCGTCAGCATCCAGAACTTCTGCCCATTTGTAAGAATAATATCCTGCAGAATAGCCTCCCTGGAAAATATGGGAGAAGCTTGGGCTCATTGCGGTTTCAGCATTAGAAGGATAAAGCGTGGTTGCTTTGGTATACTTATCTTCAAATTCTTTCACACTCTCGTTCTCCAATTCTGCCACTTTTGTATGGTAGTTCATATCCAGCAGTCCAAAACCTAACTGTCTTAACGTCTGATACCCTTCCATAAAGTTTTTAGACTGTTCAATTTTTTCAATTTTTTCGTCAGGAAGTACTGCTCCGGTTTTATAATGTTTCGCGAAAGTCTTTAAGAATTCCGGCTCATAGCAGAAGTTTTCCAGAAACTGTGAAGGCAGCTCAACGAAATCCCATTTTACGGATGTTCCGGAAAGAGTAGGATATTGAGTATCGGCCATCATTCCGTGAAGGGCATGCCCGAATTCGTGGAACAGAGTAGTTACTTCCTGGAAAGTCAGTAAGCTTGGGGTATCTTTTGTGGGCTTGCTGAAGTTGCAGACAATGGAGATATGAGGACGGGAATTTTCACCGTTCCGTTTGTACTGGTTTTTGTAGCTCGTCATCCATGCGCCTGCTCTTTTCCCTTTTCTCGGGAAATAATCAACGTATAATAATGCCTTGTAGCTGCTAGCCTGAGCGGAGTCGAAGGCCTCCTTTACTTCATATACATTGACGTCTTCATGGTATTTCGGAATGTCATTTCTTTCTTCAAACGTAAGCCCGAAAAGCTTTCCGGCCAGTCCGAATACAGCCTCCTGTACCTGGTTTAATGGAAAATAGGGTTTTAATTCTTCATCATTAAGATCGAATTTCGCCTTACGAAGTTTTTCAGCATAGAATGCATGATCGTAGCCTTGCATTTCCTCAATTCCGTCAGCTTTTGCTAACGCTTTTAATTCTTCAATTTCCTGATCTGCATAAGGCTTTGCTTTGGTCAGAAGTTCATTTAAAAAATCTAAAACTTTTACCGGAGACTTAGCCATTCTTTCTTCCAGAACAAAATCGGCATAGCTGGTATATCCGAGGAGCTCAGCTTTCTGCTGTTTTAAATTCAGAAGTTCTTTAATAAGTTGCTGATTGTCAAATTCTCCGCCATCAAAAGACTTTTTACCATTTGCCAGAGCCAGTTCTTTTCTCAGCTCACGGTTTTCAGCATAGGTCATAAAAGGAATATAGCTCGGATACTGTAGCGTTACTACCCAGCCATCAAGGTTTCTTTCTTTAGCTTCTTCAGCATATTGATCAATGATAGCTTCAGGAATTCCTGTAAGATCTTCCTTATTGGTAATATGTTTAAAATAAGCATTGGTGGAGGCCAGCACATTCTGACCGAACTGTAAAGATTTCAAAGAAAGATCCATGCTGATTTTCTTCAGTTGTTCTTTATCTTCTTCATTCAGTAAAGCTCCGCTTCTTACAAAACCTTTGTAGGTTTCATTCAAAAGCATTTCCTGTTCATCATTGAGGTTATATTTTTCCTTTTCATCATATACTTTTCTGATTTTGTTGAAAAGAGCTTCGTTTTGAGAAATTTTTGAAGAATATTCTGTTAAGATCGGAGAAACTTCCTGTGCGATCTGCTGAATTTCGTCGCTGGTCTCCGCTGAATTTAGGTTGAAAAAAATATTAGAAACCACATCCAGCTGCTCTCCGGAATAGGCTAAAGCTTCAATTACATTTTCAAAAGTGGGTTCATCAGGGTTGTTGACGATGGCATCAATTTCGGCTTCAGATTTTTGAATCAATTCTTTAAATGCCGGAAGATAATCTTCATTTTTAATGCTGTTGAACGGTGCTGAATGGTATGGAGTGTTAAACTTTTCTGTTAAAATATTCATGTTATATTTTTTTATAATCAGGTAAATGTAAGGATTCATTGGGAATCACAGCTGAAGCGGACAAAAATAATGCCTCACTGTCAAGTTATGACAAAAATACCTTATCTTTAATTAATCTTGTCATATGGAAAGAAGGAGTGATGCGGGAATATTTAATTTTGAGAACCGATTTCAAAATCATGATTAAATAAATAATCTTAAATATATAGACTATGAAAACACTCTTAAAAATTATCGGTATTATCATTGTACTGATTCTTATCTATGCTGTCATTGCCATGCTGGCTTTCAGTAAAGATTATCACTATGAAAAATCCATTGTCATTAATGCTCCACAGGAAAAAGTATGGGCCTATACGGGGAACTTAAAAGGATATAACCAATGGGATCCTTTCTCCAAGACAGATAAGAACATTGTCATTACCTATTCAGGAGAAGGAGATAAGCTTGGAGACTCCTATCATTGGAAGGGTGATAAAAATGTAGGGGAAGGTGAGCAGTCTATCACCGAACTCATCCCTAATCAAAAAATGGCAACCCAACTTCACTTTATAGAACCTTTTGAAGGAAATGCTAAAAGCAATATTGTACTGACACGTGAAGGGAGTGGAACAAGAGTAACCTGGATGATAGATAATGAACTGAACACCATCATGAAAATTATGAAACCTATGATGGATAATAACATGGATAAAATGTTTGGCCAGGGGCTGGATAATCTTAAGAAATTAGCTGAAAAATAAAATGAAAACCTTGTCAATTGACAAGGCTTTTTTTATTACAATTCTTTCTTCCCGATTTCGTTAATCGAGTTATAGTTTCCTTCACCTTTCGGGTTAGGACCGTACTCATTAGGACCGTGATCACTGTCTGCAAACAACATCCAGAAGCCATAAAAAGGAATTAACTGGTACCATCCTGAATTTCCTCTGTCATGGCATCTTTTGGCGCCCTGTGCAATGAAAAACCATAGAAATGGAATAAGTAAAAGGAAAAACACAATGGTAACACCCACGGGTGGCTCGTTGCTTTGAAAATAAATATTGAACGGTACAGAAAATACGGTATACAGAAGATAGGACAATCCGTATTCTGTCCTTCTGATTCTTCCATCAAATGAAAATGGTGCTTTAAACATGATTTTAGTTTTAAAAGCGGCAAAGCTAAAAAATATTTTTTATAAATAATAACTATTTTATGAACGTTATTTTATGCAGAGCAAAGTAATATTAGTCTAAAAATATTATCTTTATATAAAGAATAGATTATATGGAGAAGATTGTATTTGAAAAAAGTGATATCCGGGACTTTGTTAAAATTACCATTGCAGAGAAAATTGAAAAGCTGAAAAATTTTATTGAATTTACTCTGGAAGCCAGTCGTGACATAAAAAAAACTCCGAAATATGACAGCATGAGAGAAGAAATGCAGGAGGAGATTTATCAGATGCAGCGGCAGCTGGGTGCTTTGAATGATCTCAAAAGAAATATGGCAAAAGTTCTGAATACCACTACAGAAAGGGTACAGCTTGGCTCACTGGTGATAACGAATAAGGCCAGGTTTTATATATCCGTGTCACTGGGAGAATTCTTTTTTGAAGGAGACAGGTTCTATGCCATTTCTCCCGAAAGTCCTATGGCCAAAAAAATGATGGGCATGAAGGCCGGTGATGAATTTACCCTCAATAAAATCCATCAGAAGCTTATAGAGGTACTCTAAATAAGATTCATCAATATCCCTTTTCAGTGTAATGGTTTCCATCATTATAATAATTAACTTCAGATTTATGTTTGGAGTTTTATTTTTATTTAGTACCTTGCTATGCAAAATACTAAACTATGAAATGGGAGCAATTAAGAACAGACAGCATTAGCCAGTGGATCATTATTCATCTTCGTTATCTTGTAGGATCCGCTTTTTTTCCGTCGGGTTTAATAAAGCTTATGGGAGACAGGTTTACCAGGATTTCAACCGATCACCCAATCGGATATTTTTTTGAAGCCTTGTATCAGTCCGGTTTTTATTGGAATTTTTTAGGACTGGCACAGGTAACAGCCGGAATTTTACTGATGACACAGCGCTTTGCCACACTGGGAGCATTGATGTTTCTGGCTATATTGAGTAATATCTGGCTGATCACCCTCAGCCTTTCCTTTGCAGGAACCTGGATAATCACCTCCTTAATGATGATTGCGGTCATGATCTTGGTCATCTGGGATAAACATAAACTGCTTCCTCTTTTTAATTACAACAAAGCTATTATGGTGAAGGAATATCCTGATCCCGATAGCCGATGGGGCGTTGCCGGGGTAGTATATTCCATAAGTTTTATTGCATTGTTTATGCTGAATCCTGTAAAAGGTGAGGCTTACGAAAAATGGCTGAGTATTCTGATCGCTTTGATTATTGCAGCAACATTCATCATAAGCAATTATCAGGCGTATAAAAATCGTAAACTGGCTGTAAATCCTTAACGTTTTAAATGAGATAGATTGAATTCCATGTTGTAAATTTGCAGTATGAATAAAGCAACCCTTTTAAAAGAAATTATAGAGGAGAGAAGGAGTATTTTCCCGAAAGATTATACTGACACAGCAATCCCACAGGAAGTTTTGACGGAAATTTTACACGCTGCCACGCTGGCTCCCAATCATAAACGGACCAAGCCATGGCGTTTTAAAATATTCAAAGGAGAAGAAAAAGTACAGCTTGCATCAGAAATGCAGGCCATCTATAAAGCAACCACAGCAGCGCCTCTTTTTTTAGAAAAAAAATACGCTGACATTGGTTTTAAAATTAATAAAGCTGATGTTGTAGTCTCCATTGTTGTCAATTTCAGCGGAATGGTTCCTGAATGGGAAGAAATAGCAGCTACTTCAATGGCGGTTCAGAATATGTATCTTACCTGCACAGCAAATAATATAGGGTGTTACTGGAGTTCTCCTAAGATTGTAGATGGATTGAAAGACTCTCTTACTATTGAAGAAAACCAGAAATGTCTTGGATTGTTCTATATGGGTAATCTGGAATAAATGCCCTGGCCGAAAGGTTTGTTGAGCTTTTTTTCTTTATGAAAGAAAATAAGGGAAAACAGGTTTCCGGCCCCTGAAAAAATGAATTTCATAAAAGTTTGTATCCGGAGCTTTTTACTTCAAACTTTTTTATTATCTTTGCACTCTTAAATATTTAACTGGGACGAGTTCCCGTAAAATTCAAACATTATGTCAGTAAAAATCAGATTACAAAGACACGGTAAAAAAGGAAAACCTTTTTTCCACATCGTGGTTGCAGATTCCAGAGCGAGAAGAGATGGTAGATTCATCGAAAAACTAGGAACTTACAACCCAATTACTAACCCGGCAACGATCGAATTGAACGTTGATTCTGCTGTAAAGTGGTTAAACAACGGTGCTCAGCCAACTGATACTGCTAGAGCTATCTTATCTTACAAAGGTGCTCTTTACAAAAAACACTTACAAGGTGGTGTCGCTAAAGGTGCTTTTGACGAAGCTGAAGCTGAAAAAAGATTCAATGCTTGGGTAGAAGCTAAAGATGCTAAAGTACAAGGTAAAGTAGAAGGTTTGGCAACGGCTAAAGCTGATGCTAAGAAAGCTGCTTTAGAAGCTGAAGTAAAAGTAAACGAAGCTAGAGTTGCTGCTGCTGCACAAGCTGAGGCTGATGCTAAAGCTGCTGAAGAAGCTGCTAACGCACCTGCTGAAGAAGTTGCTGCTGAAGCTGCAGAAGGAGAGGCTCCTGCTGCTGAAACTGAAGAAAACACTGAAGCTTAAGAACAAAACCCTGTTATGCGTAAAGAAGATTGCTATTTTTTAGGTAAAATCACACGCAGACACGGACTTGCGGGTAACGTCATCCTTAAATTGGATACCGATCAGCCCGAGCTTTACAATAAACTGGAATCAATATTCGTTGAAATCAACGGATTATTGGTTCCATTTTTTATTGAAAAATCATCATGGAGCAAACTGGATGCTCTCAATATTGCATTCAAAAATTCTTCTGAAGCAATGGTAGATCAGGTGTTGGGCAAAAGTGTTTACCTTCCGCTTGCTTCACTACCCAAACTTTCAGGAAAACAATTCTATTACCACGAAATCATCGGGTTTGAAATTTTTGATCAGGATGATAACAACTGCGGAGTGATCAGATCCGTAAACGATCAGACGGCGCAGGTGTATTTCATTACCAATCTGGATGGAAAAGAAGTGGTGATTCCTATGATCAAAGATTGGATTCTTGACGTTGACAGAGAAGAAAGAACAATCAAAATGGAGCTTCCTGAAGGTCTTATTGATGTTTTTCTTGTTCCTTCCAAGAAAGACGAATAATTTGCAATAAGCAAAGCTTAATTCGTACGCTCCTTTCTATTATCCTTAGATTATATCCAAATATTATTCTCAGTTCAAAGTCTTGTGAATGCAGGTCTATCAGTTGAACATTTTCCTGAATTCTCCGGGAGACTGATTGGTTTTCTGTTTAAAGAGCTTGCTGAAAGACTGCGGATGCTCAAATCCCAGCTCATAGGCAATTTCACTTACAGAAAGACTGGTTGTACTCAAACGTTCTTTAGCACACTCTATTAATTTATTCTGAATATGCTGCTGGGTGTTTTGCTGTGTGTGAAGACGCAAAAGTGTTCCAAGATAATTAGGCGAAATATTCATCTGATCGGCAATACATTTCACAGATGGAATACCGTTTTCAAGGAGATTGCCGCTTTCAAAATATTGGGAAAGAATATCTTCAAACTTATACAGCAGTTCATGACTGGATTTTTTCCTCGTGAAAAACTGGCGTTCATAAAAACGGTCAGAGTACACCAGCAGTAATTCAATCTGGGCAATGATGAGCTCCTGCGTGAATCTGTCTGTGTTGGTCTGATATTCCCGCTCAATATTTTTAAACAGATCAATTAGGATTTTTTCTTCCTTATCCGAAAGAAAAAGGGCTTCTTTTACTTTATAACTAAAAAAATCATAGGATTTTATTTTTCTCGTTAATGACGTGTTCCAGAGAAAGTCAGGATGGATAAGCAATAAAAAACCGGTAGGTTCCACGTCTATATCAGGATTGATTTCAAGGCTCAAATATTGCTGTGGTGAAACAAAGCAAAGCACTCCCGAATCGAAATCATACGGTTGCTGTCCGTAGTTGAACTTTGGAGTAACATTCTTTTTCAAACCGATTGAATAAAAATTCTGAATCCATTTCAGTTCCTCATTGTCTACAACATACCGCACTTTGCTGTAGTCTATGACGCTGATGAGCGGATGCTCAGGATTAGGAAGACCACAGAAAGCATGAAAATCCGAAATAGTGTTAAAATGAACAGGCTGTTTCATAAGAGCAAAGTTAGCTGTTTTTACAAAAGTATAATATATTGATTTTAAAAGCCTTCAACCCCGGCCAGACTAACTTTTCTAAAATTGTATTTCAGATGCCCTGCTGAACGGAGTTGAAGAAATTATCAGATTTAAATGGCCGTAGAAACGGTAAGACTTTCCCACTTCTGCGCGTCCTTCTTTAAAATATCAATTTTGTTATTCAGAAATTCCAGTGTTCCTACTCCCAGTAATAAATGTACGGGAGGATTTTTCTCTTTGCTGATCTGGATCAGTACATCGGCTGCTTTTTCCGGATCATTTGGCTGATTTCCATTAATCTCATTAAGGTGGGCCTGTTCCGAATTTCTTGCTGCTTCATAAGCCTGGATTGGGTTGGCAGGTGTTTTCACAGAGTCTTTGGTTAAAAAATCGGTGCGGAAATATCCGGGATAAACAACAGTAGCATGCACTCCGAAATCTTTTACTTCTTCAGCCAGTGCTTCTGTAAATCCCGCAACAGCAAATTTTGTAGAGCAGTAGATGCCCCAGCCCGGAAAATTAGCAGAATATCCTCCCACAGAAGAAATATTGAAGATATTTCCTGATTTTTGTTCACGAAGATAGGGCATTGCGTTTCTGATCACATTCAATGTTCCAAAAACGTTCACGGCATAATTTTCTCTTGCTTCTTCGTCGGTAAGCTCTTCCAGCGTTCCGATTTGTCCGTAGCCTGCATTGTTCACAACCACATCAATTCTTCCGAAATGATTCACTGTTTTTTCAATAGCAGATTTGATTTCATTATTGTCTGTAATGTTGACACCAAGTGGAAGGAAGTTTTCTGAAACCGCTCCGATGGTGCAGATCAGGGATTCAACGGTACGGCTTGTAGCAGCAACCTGAAACCCTTCAGATAGTAATTTTTTTACCAATTCGAATCCTAAGCCTTTCGAAGCTCCTGTCACGAACCATACTTTTTTTGTTTCCATTTTTAAATATTTTTTTGTTTAAATGATGGTACAAAGATGGCAAGTTACGAAAAGGGAAATGTAGCCGAATCGGGGAATGATGTATCCAAATCGTGAATGGGATGGAAAAGACGGTTCAGGATAAATTTTGCTGTAACCGGTCAATCTGCTCATACATTTTATTAAAGAACATTTTCCTTTCCCGGTTTCCGGATTCATTCAGCGACCTGGAGTTCTTGATCTGATGCTCAAAATAGCTCAGAGAATCTTCACAGGTTATTTTATCATTGGTCATCATATATCCGAACATGCTGAAAGGCACAAAAAAAGAACATTGCTCTTCATTCTTGAATAAAATACTGTTATTTAAAATGACTAAATCATTCACATAAATCTGAAAATTAGTTTTTTCCAGTGTTTTAATTTCGAGCCCTTCCAATAATGTTTTCAGATCTTTCAGAATAAGATCCGCGTCTTTTTTCTTTAATAATCCCATTTCGTAATAGAAGGATATTTGTCTTAAAGCACTCATGATGGTGGTGTCATTCCAGATTTCAGTAACGTTTTGCTTATCATAAAGGTCTTTCAGGAGATCGTTTTTTACAGAGTGATAATCCATATTAAATTCATGAAACGGACTTAAAAACTTATCCTGATTCAATAAATTCATCCAGACATAAAACTTGAAACGTGAAAGCACTGAATCTGAAATGGTATAAAAAAACGGAATGTCCTTCGCAGAGTAAAATACTTTGGAGTGGGTAATATTCTGAAAAACATTCAAAATCTTCAGAGAGTTCTCAAAATAATTTAAAAGATCTTCGGTAGTTCTTACGGGCTGTGTTCTCTTGACAACCAGCTGGTTTTCCGTTCCCAGAAACTGATCCAGTGAAATCTGATAATATTGGGCGAGTTCCAGTGCTTCTTCAAAACTGAACTTAGCTTTTAGTGAAGTCCTTCTGTGAGCTGCGTCATAACTGATATTAAGGATGTTGGCAATCTCATCATTTAAAGATTTTTCACCAATTTTTCTCCGAATCTCTTTTAATAAGGCTTCCTGGTGCATAGTTTTGTGATTTTCACAAATGTAGGATTTTTTGTGAGAACAACGGTTGAAAAGGGGGGAGCTTGAAGCTGGTAAAAAGGAAATGTCATGTTAATGATTATTAGTATTGATCACTGAAAATAACTTCCAACCCGTATTTTGTGATTTTCGCAAACATGATATTTTTTTTAATTTTTTTTCACATTTGGAACCAGGGCTTCTGCTGATAATTTTGAATTGTAATTTTAAAATAACGAGTTATGAAAGCACGAATTTTATTCACAGCAGTTCTTTTATCCGGCAGTCTGGCATATGCATCAGACAGTTTAAAAGTTGATTCTTTGAAACCCAGATTAATAGCAGCTTCTCCCTCAAAGAACGTCCGAAATGTCAATGGAATTTTATTTAAATATAATGATGAGGAAAATCAGTTTAAACCTAAAAAAGTAAACGGATTGGGAATGGGGTTCAATTTTCTGGGCATTTTTCTGCCGCCGTTAATGCTGTTCAACCTGAGAATACCCAGCAATGGTGATTATGTAATTGTTCCGCGTGAGAAGATGAATACCATCAATGGACTTCAGCTCTCGCTCATCAATATGGAACCCACGGTTACTAATGGTTTGGAGATCAATGTTTCAAGTAATATGAACACTTATGCAGTAACCAACGGAATGTCTGTGTCTCCGTTTTTTAATCTGCACCATGAGATGAAGGGCGTTACTATCGCACCACTGGCCAATATCGGTAATAAATGCAGGGGAATACAAATCGGTATGTATAATAAATGTGAAGATTTCCGAGGTATACAAATTGGCGGATGGAATGAAAACGGAAGAAGAAAGCTTCCTTTGATCAACTGGAATTTTAAGAAACAGAAAGTTAATAAGAAGTCATGAAAAGGTTGATTGTAATCACTGCATTATTTCTTTGCGGTTTTTTGAAAGCTCAGTATGAAGAAGTTAAAGAGAAAAAATGGCTGGTCATTCTTCTCAGTACCAGAATTGAAGGAACTGTAATGAATCGTACAACTTTCCTGTCAATAGGAACAAAACTGACGGATGGTGATAAGAATTATTATAGCTTAAGAGGACACTTTAACTGGTGGGATGAAAGAAAACTGCTGGTGATTCCGGAGTTTGATTATTTCAGAAAAGTGGTTTCCTCTAAAGATGGAGCCTTACTATCAGCAGTATATGTTGGAGCCGGAGTTTCACCCTATGCTGTTTCACCCAAAATAGGAATAAATTTTTATCATTTTTTCTCTTTAGAACTTGGCTACAACTTTGAGTACAATGCATACAAACCTTTTCCTATCAAAGGATTCCGTCATGGAGAAGGAATCAACCTGGTCTTTTAAATAATATAAACCATTAAACCTAACAATCATGAAAAATTATAAACTGATATTGTCCTTTTTATTCCTGTTTTCACTACGTATTTTTTCACAACATACAACGAATGATACAATGAATGTCCAGCAGGAGGAACCTTTTGATTATAAAAAATATTATGACTGTAATTTTGGAGAAGGAAATGTTTTGATTGTCATCAGGAAAGGAAAAGAATTTACAGATCTTAAAGATTTAAGAAAATCCGGGAAAGGCTTTGCTATTAAAATGGAAGCCATCTACAGTATGGAATTTGCAGATGGGCAAAGATATGAATCAAGCGTGGTGAAGAAAATCACGGCCGACAGTCTTTCGATCACCAATTTTTTCAATGAAAATGCGGCAAAACTGGCAGGGCAGCCTTTTAAATTGATCAGTTACCCTCTGTCCTCCTTGAAATATGTCCGTTTTATTGATGACCGTATGCTGTCTCTGTACAGTAAAAAGAATATTCAGAAGAACTTTGATCTGCTAGTGAAAAGAATGGATCGGGCAAAAATGTGTCCGGCGGTTATTCAGTTTAAAGAAAAAAATAACGAAATGAAAGTCTGTCATTTTTACCTGACCTCTCAGGGATATGATCTTCTTTACGAAGATAATGGAAGAGTATATTATATGGAAGGCAGAGTAGAATGGAAATGATTGCTGAAGAGAGTGCAGTCTTTATATTGTACTCTCTTTTTGTTTTTCAGCATACGTTTTAATAAAATTATTCCCTATTCACGGAAAAAAGTACTGAGAGTGATGCATCTACTGAAGAAAAACAATATTTTTGTAATATAGCTAGGATGAATGATGAAAATAAAATATCTCTTACTGTTTTTGATTATGGGGTGGGTGCTCTGCCAGGCACAGACCAATAATGATGGAAAGCACACTCTGGAAGTACACACTTATGATGAACTGGAAAAAGAATTCTATGGACACCGTGCGGGAGATGCCAACAGTAAAAGTATTGCAGAACATTATCTGAAAAAAGCAAAATCTGAAAAAAATACCGCTCATATTGCAGAAGGATATATCATGCTCCATTTTGAGGAAAATGTTCCTGCTGCATTAAAATACCTTGACAGTGTACAATACATCACCCAAAATTCCAAAGAAGATATTTATCCGGCAAGAACTTATCTGTTAAGAGGAAATCTTTATTTTCGGAATGATAACCTCCAGTCTGCATTGAACAATTATATCCTAGGACTGAAGTATGCAAAAGAAAAAGGAAATAAGAGGCAGATTGCCATGGCTCATATCAGTATAGCCTACCTCAATAATTATATCGGAAAGCATGAAGAAACAGCAAAAGTACTGAAGCATTATGCCTATGATGCCGACTATATGAATGAAGACGAGAAAAATTCTCTTAAACTGAATCTTGCAGATGCCTATATAGAAATCAATAAAATGGATTCAGCTTATATTCTGATACAGGATGGGCTGCAGAATTCCAGAAAACATAAAGACCTTTACCGTTATTATCAGAATCTCGGACTGCTGGGATATTATAATCTGCATTCCAGAAAATACCAGAAAGCCATTGACGGCTTATTGGAATGTGAAAAATATTTCTTCACCAACAATAATGGCAGTAAAAGAAATCAGCATTATACCCTTCTTTATTTGGGAAAATCCTATGCTGGTCTTCAGCAGAAAGAAAAGGCCGTAGACTATTTCAGCAGGATAGATTCCATGGTTCTTAAAACCAACTACATCTATCCTGAGCTGAGGGATGTATATACCTATCTTATTGATTATTACAAAGAAAAAAGCGATACGGAAAAGCAGTTATATTATGTAGAAAGGTTTTTGAAAGTAGATCAGGTGCTGGATAACCAGTTCAGATACATTTCCAGAGAACTTCCGAGAAGATATGATACCCCTGAGCTTCAGCAGGAAAAAGAAAGCATTACGAATGAGCTTACGAAAAGAAAAAGTCTTTTTTATATCGTCTTAAGTCTTTTGCTGATATCCCATCTGCTATTCATCAACGTTTATTTTAAATATAAAAAGTCTGAAAAGAACTATAAAAAGATTGCACAGGACCTGATCCTGTCGGTTAATGAGAGAAAATTTGATAAAGACTATAAATCTGAACCGGAAAAAGAAACCTTCTCCGAACCTCTTTCATTGGAAAATACAGGAAACGCAGAAGACAAAGCTACCAGAACAATCTCTGAAGATGTTGCCCAGACTATTTTAGGTGAGCTTGAAATCTTTGAAAGCAAGGATCAGTTTCTCAACAAAGGAATCACGCTGGGAAGTCTCGCTAAAAAGATTAAAACCAACTCAAAATATCTGTCGGAAATTATCAATACCCACAAAGGGAAGAACTTTGCCACGTACCTCAATGATCTTCGTATAGATTATGCGATCCGCAGACTGGCTAATGACAGAAAATTCAGGTCTTATAAAATTCCTTTTATTGCCGAAGAATTAGGATATAATAACGAACAGGCTTTCACTTTAGCATTCAAAAAAAGAACCGGAACACCTCTTTCTGTCTATCTGAAAGAAATTGAAAATATGACCGGAAAATAAGTTTAACTTACTGATTTTCATTCTATTTATGTTTATAAATTCATGATTTTAGGTATATAAATTTATGAATCTATAAACCATACCCTTGCATCATTATATTGCTTAATGCATCTTTGCTTCAGGTAAAAACACAGCCATTTATTGTGTATGTGCACAATACAAGAGATCAGTTCCGGGCTTTTGATTTTTTACAAATCAGGCCAGGTACTGTATCATAAAAATTAATTACAGCGAAGATGAAAATGTAAAGTAAACCACCAGAAAATAATAGTAATAATGAGATCATTGTTCAGAAGTTTAAAAATATAAAGTGTAGTGATTATTTAAAAATCAGAAGCATTTGAATGCAAAATCCGGTGGTGAATCCGCCACAATAGTTTAAAAGTAAGTATAGTGTTAAAAATGGATGTGGGGCCGGGTAATTGCCAAAGCGTTATCACTTAAAAAACTAATAACCATTTCAGTAAAACTAATTCCATGAAAGCTCAGAGTAAATAAAATTTTATTCTTTTAAAAGTGATAGTGTAAAAGCGGCTATTCCGGGCCCATACGGATTTTATTGAAGTTCAGGACAGTATTGAGTGGAAATGTACCCTTCAAATGCAGAAGACAAGGCAGAAGAAAAAAGGTGAATTTCCTGAACTGAAAGTTTAAATGCTTGTTAAATGATTTTTAAAGACAGCGCAATCATCAAGTTGCGCTGTTTTTTTGTAACTTTGCAGACATTAATTTTTATACAAAAAATTTATCATCAACAAATGAAAAAGCAAACGATCAAAGAAATCCTGAAGGATTACAAGAAAGTATTACATCATGACATTACAGTTTACGGATGGGTAAGATCCTTCCGTGCTAATCGCTTTATTGCGCTTAATGATGGTTCTACGATTAATAATTTGCAGATAGTTGTTGATTTCGAAAATTTTGATGAAACGATCATCAAGAATATCAGTACAGCTTCTTCTCTTAAAGTAATAGGAGAAGTGGTAGAAAGCCAGGGAGCAGGACAATCTGTGGAAATTATTGCTAAGAAGATTGTGATTTTAGGTGATAACTTTACAGAAGAGCTTCAGAGTACAATTCTTCAGCCTAAAAAACACAGCCTTGAAAAACTTCGTGAGCAGGCACACTTAAGATTCAGAACCAACCTTTTCGGAGCCGTGTTCAGAGTACGTCATGCTGTAAGTTTCGCAGTTCACTCGTTCTTCAACCAGAACCAGTTTTTCTATATCAACACTCCGGTTATTACGGGAGCAGATGCAGAAGGAGCCGGTGAAATGTTTGGAGTAACAAACTTTGACCTGAACAACATGCCGAAAACAGAAGAAGGAGAAATTGATTTTGCACAGGATTTCTTCGGTAAGAAAACCAACCTTACCGTTTCCGGACAGCTTGAAGGAGAAACTGCCGCTATGGGATTAGGAAGAATTTATACTTTCGGACCTACTTTCCGTGCTGAAAATTCTAACACTACAAGACACCTTGCTGAGTTCTGGATGATTGAGCCGGAAGTGGCATTCAACAACCTTGAAGACAATATCGACCTTGCGGAAGATTTCTTAAAATATGTGATCCAGTATGTATTGGATAACTGTAAAGATGACCTTGAATTTTTAGACAACCGTTTTGCAGAAGAACAAAAGACAAAACCGGAAAAAGAAAGAGCAAAAGAGGGGCTTATCGAAAAACTTCAGAATGTAGTGGCTAAGCGTTTCAAGCGTGTAAGCTATACTGAAGCTATCGAAATCTTACTGAACTCTAAAGAAAACAAAAAAGGAAAATTTGCATACCCTGTTGAAAAATGGGGAACAGACCTTCAGTCTGAGCATGAAAGATATCTTGTTGAAAAACATTTTGAAAGTCCGGTAGTATTATTTGACTATCCGAAGGAAATCAAAGCTTTCTATATGAAACTGAATGATGACAACAAAACCGTTGCGGCCATGGATGTTCTATTCCCGGGCATCGGTGAAATCATCGGCGGATCAGAAAGAGAAGCGAGATTAGATGTTTTAAAACAGAAAATGGCAGATATGCATGTAGATGAACACGAGCTTTGGTGGTACCTTGATACCAGAAAATTTGGTTCTGTTCCTCATGCAGGCTTTGGTTTGGGACTGGAAAGACTGGTTCTTTTCGTAACGGGAATGACGAATATCAGAGACGTAATTCCTTTTCCTAGAACACCGAAAAGTGCTGAATTCTAGAACAATAAAAAAAGCCTTAATCACAAATTAAGGCTTTTTTTATTATTTAATAGTTTATTATATTAGGATAACTCATGCAAAAATCATGCTAAATGTGTTTTTTATCAAATAAATTTATTAAATTCGTAGAATATGTTATGTTAAAACGCAAAGAAGAATATGCTTAAACAACACTTACAACTCAAATTAGGACAGAAGCTTGCCCCTCAGCAGATCCAGTTGATGAAGCTTATTCAGCTTCACACTCTTGAATTTGAAGAGGAGTTGGAGAGAGAGTTAGAAGAAAACCCGGCTTTGGAAATTGCGAAAGAAGATTCTAAAGAGGATGATTATTCTTCTCTGGAAGATGCTTATCAGGATGAGGGTACGGAAAGCATTGAAACAGATTTCGACGTCAATGAATATATCTATGACGATGAACCCAGCTATAAAACCGCGTCCAGCAACTACTCTCCGGATGACGAAGAGTTTGATAACGAAAGTCTTCTTACAGAAGGGCAGTCCTTATATGATTATCTTACAGAACAGATCCACCTGGTGAATATCGGTGAAGAAGATCTTAAGATTGCAGAATATCTTATCGGAAACTTAGATACAGACGGATATCTGAGAAGAGAAATTAAATCTATTGTTGATGATCTGGCTTTCTCGCAGGGAATTTACACTACAAAAGAAAAGGTAGAGGACATCCTCGAAAACTATGTTCAGAAGCTTGATCCGTCAGGAGTAGGAGCAAGAGGTCTGCAGGAATGTTTATTATTGCAGATTGAAAAGAAAGTAAGCTCAGACAAAGCGGTGTCTCTGGCTGCCAACATCTTAAGACATCAGTTTGAAGCCTTAACAAATAAGCATTACAATAAGATCATTCAGAAATACGATATTGAAGAAGATGATCTGAAAGATGCCCTGGATGAAATCTCAAAACTGTCTCCTAAAGTAGGAGGAAATTTTGATACCCAGACCATTACGATTAATCAGGAAATTATTCCGGACTTTGTGATTCAGGTGAAGGACGGTCAGGTAATTCCTATGCTGAACAGCAAGAATGCACCTACGCTAAGAGTTTCTGAAGAGTATAAGGATATTCTTACCACTTATTCTCATGATAAGAATTCATCCGAACATAAGCAGGCTGCTTTATTTATTAAACAAAAGCTGGATGCTGCAAAATGGTATATTGATGCTATTAATCAGCGTCAGAATACGTTATTGCAGACCATTACAGCCATTGTAAAGTTCCAGAAGGATTATTTCATCACCGGTGATGAAAAATCGCTGAAACCAATGATTCTGAAGGATGTTGCCGATATTACAGGATTTGATATCTCTACCATTTCAAGGGTTGTTAAAAGTAAATATGCAGATACCCCCAACGGTATTGTATATCTTAAAGATCTGTTCTCTGACAGCTTAACGAATGACGATGGAGAAGAAGTTTCTACCAAAGAGATCAAAACCCATCTTCAGGAGGTGATCAGTAAAGAAAATAAAAGAAAGCCGCTTACAGATGATGCATTAGTGGTCATCCTGAAAGAGCAGGGATATAATATTGCGAGAAGAACGATTGCAAAATATCGTGAACAGCTCAATATTCCTGTCGCAAGACTAAGAAAAGAACTTTAAAATAAATCAAAAGAGGCTGTCTCAAAAGTGAGACAGCCTCTTTTGTTCATTGGCCTCAAACAGCTAAGAAATCAGAAATACCTGATCGCTGATCTTTTTGAACAGACTGAATGTATTGACCTGTTTTCCGTATTCTTTGCTTTCCCAAAATACTTTTCCGTCCCTGTAATCGTGCATCAGTACAAAAATTCCCCCATTGATCTTTAAGAATGCAATTGCAGGAAAACTGAGTTCCTCGATATCATTCCAGTCATCAAGCCTTACGACCATGGATTCTATATCAAAGTCATTTTGTAGTATATTGTAAAAGCTGTAGAAATTATAATCTTCTATTGGGATGTTATAATCTCGTATTTTGCCTGCTTTTTTATGCTGCTTTACAAATTTATTCAACAGAAAGTTGAAAGACAGTAAATACTCATATTTTCCAATCATAAATGCTGAAGGTTTTTAATAGATATAGTAGGCATGCTCCGTAATCCTGTTCTGTATACTCTTAATGCTTATTTTATACGGAATATTTTCTCCGTTTTTATAATGAAAATCAATGGTGCTGATATTCTTTTTGCTTACACCGATCCATTGGTTGCCCTTAAGCTGGTAAAGAGAAAACTGATTATAATGAAGCATATTTTCGCCTTCGTTAATAATAATCAGTTTGTTTTTATCCTGCGGATAAAAGGTAATGTGGGTTTTCCCGATTTTATACGACTGCTCTTCCAGGAAATTGACATGCTGTTTCTGAGTATAAGCAAGAAGTTTAGATTTCATCAGTAAAAACCTGTAACGTGTATTGGTGACTCTTTTCTCTATCTTCCTCCGGATTTTTTTTATAGGATAGGAAATCTTGTTAGAGGTGTAATGAATTCCCCGAGGTGAAATAGAAAATTTACCCTTCGCATCAAACGGATCTATAAAGAAATAAGGATTGTCTTTAAGGTTGATAAGATGAATCAGAAGGTATTGTTTTTCAGTCACCGTATTGAAAATATTACCTTCCACCCAGTGATGGGTGACATCGGAGTACACGAATTCCTGAACGATGTTTTTGTGATAATATTTAATTTCTTTCTGAAGTTCAAGCTTCCGGACAACCAGTGTGAAGCTTTCAATTTCAGTCGGGATCTCAGTGATATCTTTGGAATGAACAAGGTTAAATTCAAAATTACATTCGTCAAAACAGAAATGGCGGGTATTCTGAAGAATATGTGCATAGTCCTTACTCTTTTTGAAAAGATTGATGCACTGATCATTGTTCTTCAGTAAAGTGAAAAATCCGGCCGGATAGTTTTTGTGAGGCGATATTACATCATATTTCTTCAGTATTTTCTCTGTGATAAAATACCGGATATTCCCGAAGATAATATCAATGTCACAATATCCCCAGAAGTCGTATTCCTTTAAATAGTCCTGAAATATCAGGCCATAGGTTGGCTTAAAATCACATAGTTTGTAACCGTCCAGAACGCTGATAGAAAGACCCAGCTTTTCACTGGCTATTGTACTGAATTCGGCGAGGCTGCTGATCCTGATAAAATGCACATTCGGTAAATGAAATGGCGGTTCCAGATTGGTGAATAATAAAAAATCAACATCCGGATTGTATTTGCAGCTGTATAAAAAATGATTGAAATACTCAGGCCAGCTTTTGCCAAAATAACAGTTTATTAATGCGATTCTGGTCATTTTATGTCAGTTTTTTAATATTCAGCAATGAGTCATAGCTTTTATGTAAAAAATAATACAGAATAGACTCGTGGATATTCGGTTTTGAAGCAAACATTCTGTTGATAAACATATGAATATAGCTTACCACCAATGATTGAACCATTTGCTGAGATTGAAGTTCTTTAATCTCCGTAATATAACGGGCGGTTTTTTTAGTTCTTACATCCAGAATTTCAGAAAATTCATGTGCACCCGCAAGAAGTTCCAGGGTCTGATGCCTGTGATCTCTGTATTTATCTTTCAAAGTCTGTTTAGAATGATCATCCAGCATGCTTCCGTATCCATTGGCAAGCTGTTGCAGGATGTCTCTTTTTTCTGTCATCGTATACCCGAAATCGTCAAGAATACGGTTGATGCCTGCTGCGGCAGCTTTCCAGACGGGAGTTTCTGTATATTCAGTTTCTTTCAACAGCTGGCAGACACATTCACTGTCGAAGTAAAAAATGCTTTCCATCTGATCTATCGTAGTTTCGCCATAGCGTTCAATTTCCCTGTTGTAAGTATCCAGCATAATTTTATGAATAATCATTTCCCGGGTCAGGAACTTGTCCAGTAACTGGTAAATCTGGCTGGAAAGGGTATGGTCCTGAGATGCAGTCAGAAACCTCACTCTGATATGCATGTCCGGATCGCTGTAACGGATAAAGAACCATTTTTTTATAATTCCTTTTCTGACAAGTCCGTTGGCGAATTTATAGATGGTATCTTTAATAATCTGGTCCGAAACCTTTGTGCTGCAATAGATCTTATAGAAAAGCCATTCGCTTCCGGGTACGAAATTTCGCACAACCGTATTTTTTACAGGAAAAGGTGTTAGTTTTGATTTCTTTTGGCTGCTTACATTATGCCAGGGGATAAGAAATTCATTGCTGTGAGGATTCCCGTTTTCATCTCTGGTTACCGTTTTATATTGATCGGAAAGGTTTTCCAGCACTCTTATCTGTTTCTCTTTTACCAGATGATCAAAGAGAATTTCCAGCGAAAGAGGATTGTTGGTAAATACCGGAAGTTCCATATCTTTTTCGGTAAAAACACAGACCTCAGGAATGTTTTTCTCCTTTAGATACTCTTTGAAGACCTGAATATCAGGCTTCTTTCCCTTGAATATTTTCTGATCATCCAACAGCCATGATGCTCTGGAAAGGATCACATTATTCATCATAATTCTGGGCAGAAATTCGTAATTCACAAACATTCCCCAGTTCCAGTTATAAGACGGCGTCATATGCTGGTACTGAAGATCACACAGAAAATGATACATCGGTACTTTATGCAGGTTGTAATTATGCGCCGATGAAAGACTTGGGATTACTTCTTTATGATGCTTTTTGGAACGGAGAACAATTCTGTCATTCTGCACCGAAATCATAAGATCCTCCAGATAAACAGGCTCGCTGTCTGCGTGGTGGCGGTTAATGATGGGAATTTCATATTTTCTTAGATGAGGTCTGATGGTAATATTCCCGACTCTCGGCTGAGGATTGTGTACCACTTCAGCAATGATCTGCCCGTCATAGAATGATTCTTCTTCCACCAAAGCTTCTTGTACCAATTTCTCCAGATGTTCATCCATATGGCAAAAACGTCCCAGATAAGTGGAAGACGAAGGTCCGTCACTGAATTTATGAAAGATAACAGGTTTTCCCTCCTCATCTTCATAGATATGGGCAAGCGAAGACATTGAGAACGGGATGTTTTTATTCTCCTCTGAAAATGGAGAAACTTCTTCCTGCGTAATCTGTATTACATTCTCATTGTTTTTTAAGGCATTAATAAGCTTTTCTCCCAAAAACTGATTCCATTTCAGGGATCCCTGAATGACATTGGTTGTGTTTTCAGACTTAAACTGGATTCCATCCGTCAGAGTGGGGTTGTCATTATCCGAATGTAGCGGATAGTTAATTCCCGATAACGGGTCAAGGGCTAACAATACCGGAATTTCCTGCTGATCATATCTTGCAGTAAATTCTTTTTTAAAATTCTCCAGCGAATCAATATTGTCGGGTGCGCCGATCTGAAAGACTGTTGAAAGTACCTTTTTAAAATCTTTAAAAATATTTTTATCCAGCGTATTGGATGTTTTGCCCTTCAGTAAGTCGGTCTGAAGGATATTTTTTTTGTGGTTTTTGATTCCTATGGAATTTAAGATCTCAGAAATCTGATCAACTGCAAGAAATGTAGTATTGGTTTTATTGGCTTTCTGTACAATTTCAAATATGGTAATTAAACTGCGGATTAATGCTGCATCTTCTTTGTTTTCTTCATCAGCGGGAATGTTCAGTTCTTTTAAAAACTGATAGATAAAATCCTGAAAATTCTTGTCGGTAACCTTTGGTGAAAGCTCACTGATAAGAATTTTTGAGTCTATAAGATCATTAACATAGTCGAAACTATCCTCATAAGAAATGTCCTGGTTTACTAATATTTCTATGATGGAAGAAAGCTTCAAGCCGCTTTTACAGGCTTTTATGATAGAATTCAGGTATTTGTTTTTTTCGGTGGAAATAATTTCATACTTCAACCCGGAATCCCTGATGGTGGGCTCAATATAGCGGTATTTATTTTTGGTGCTGTAGATCGTATTGTTGGTATAGAAATGACAGACTTTTCTGACCTGCATATTTTCCTCCAGTTTTACCGTAATATCATGCAGCAGCTGCATATCCAGTCTTGCAAATATCTTATCCTGGTCCTTATCCAGAATGATTTCTGTACGGTCACTCCATTCTCCCTTACTTATTCCGGCATTGGTTCCGAAGGGGATGGTTCTGAAATGGGTTCTTAGCCAGTATTTCAGCAGTGATTTTTTGATCTTATCCGCTTTTTCTCCGGACAGTTTTTTTTCTTCCCAGTTGATGAGCTGTTCATACAAATCCGGTGATGACAGATAAATGGTATTGCGAAAGCTTTCTGTATGGATATCCTCCTCCCACTGATCAATGCTTTTTTGTGGAAGAAGCGGTGTTCTCAGCAGGTAAAAGCTCAGTTTTTCTATATCGTTGTATTTCATCCTATATTCATTAAGTAAATTTTATCCCAATCCTTTGCTTTTTCGGGATACTGATAATCCAGCAATACCATTCCTACCCCCGAAATACCTTCCAATAGCCCTGTATGTTCTACCCATTCGTCATTTTTAAGATCATAAGGGAATTTGGCTCCTTTTTCCAGCTGGTTCAGAGTAAGAGACATCCAGTAATTGTGTGCTTCTTTCAGTTCTTCGTCTTGAAATATTCTGTAGAATTTATTGAATATGTGTGAAATTCCCGCGGTTCCGTGGCATATTCCTGTGTCTATGCAGTCGTTTTTCTGACTGTAAAATACTCCGGATTTGTCTGCTTTTATTTTCGATACATTCAATATAAGGTGATGGCACATTGCTTTCAGGTTTTCGTCCTGCAAAACGGTATACGCTTTCCAGAGCCCGATTGCAACTCCCAGGTCGCCATAGCACCATGCCAGTCTCTCGGATAACTGTTTTTCACCTGTTGCAATATTAAGTTTTGAAGGAAATATGTGCTGTGCCTGTTTATTTTCTTCGTAAAGTTCCTTAAGAAAGGTAACGCTTCCACTGATCAGTTTTGCACAGGTTTCTTTTTTGCATCCTCTGTGATAGCATTCGGCTAAAAAAGATAGGATAGAAGGCTGTCCGTGGGCAAGACCAAGGTCAATGATGTTCTCTTCTTTTACTATATGATCAATCCAGAAGATGGATTGGTTTCTTTCATGTTTCAGTTGGTCTATATGAGACACTATTTTTTCTACGGCATCGAATTTCTTAATTTCAAGAAAGTAAATCCCCAATCCGATCAGGCCGGTAAATAAATCGTATTCTTTTTTATCTGCAGCGGCAGAAAGCAGTTCAAGAAAAAATTCAATAGAATCTTCTTCCAGACTGTCAATATCTTCATCTGTAATAATATCAGCATTGTGTAAAAGCCTCATAAAGTAAATAATGGCTAAGCTTCCGGTTGCAAATGATGAGTAAGAAGCTTCTGAAGCCATATCAATGAGATCCTCAATTTTTTCAATCTCTACATCATTGTTGTAAAATAATGAGTAGTATCCGTTTCCCAGGCTGAACGTGATGTTTTCACCTTTATCCTGATTACATTTTTCTGAAATTTGGGCTAAAAAGAAGTCAATTTTATCTTTATACATATTGGCTTAATATTTCAATAGCTGTTAGGGAATCTTTATGTGAACGCGAGATATTGTTAAACATAAATTCATTATATCCGTAGAGTTCTTTAAATTCCAGCAATTTTTCGTGAAAGAAACTTCCGTCTCCTACAAGGCTTATATTGCTTATATCATTGTTGGTACTCTTTTTAGCAACATTAATCGCCTTACGTTTTGTTTTATGGCAGCATCCGGAAAATGTAAGGACCATGGACGGCTCTTTTCCGTGTTTTGCTTTATATTCTGTTCTGAAGTTTTGCAGCTCTTCCTTAAGATAATCCTTATTTGATTCTCCATGAAATATGGATCTTGCAAAATTGAGATCGTTCTCCAAAGCAACTTTTAAACCTGAGTGTGATGATCCCATATACCATACATCCGGAATATTCCCTTTGTAAGGAGGAATGATGAGATCTTTTTCAAGAAATTCACTTTCATCTCTTAAAAAGCTGAGTGTAGATTCCAGTTTAGGAAGAAAAGAAGAAAAATAGTTTTCTTTATCTACATCTACATTAAAATATTTAAGATCATATTCACCAACCAGACCTTTTACAAATCCAAGGTCTAATCTTTTGGGATATAAACTGGATAACAGCTTATAATTGTGAGCCACTCTGAATGGGCTTTGCAAGGGAAGAATAACGCCTGCAATTCCTATTTTGATTTTTTCGGTTAATCCTAATAATATGGGAATCAGCATTTCAGGAGTAGACCACGCCATGTCATGGGCTTTTGAAAAATAGTTTTCGGTAACCCAAAACCTGGAAAAACCCAGTTCATCCGCTCTTGTAGCATAGTCGATGATATCGTATAATGATTTCTTAGAATTGTTGAGTGAGTTTTCTCTTATGCCAAATTCTAAAAGGCCTATTTTTAATTTATTTGCCATAATAGAGCTATTAAAAGCAGCTACCCCTTACGGAGTAGCCACAGTTTTTTGTAAAATGTTTCTGATTAAGATACAGGACAAACACAAAGGTTAGTAGATCTGCTGCTTCCCGCAGTGCAAGTCCAGTGTGAACAATCGAAAACAGATGTTACTAGCTCTTTTCCAGCTTTTACTGATTTCATTTCGTCAGAATTTAATTGAGATAACTTCTCTTTTTTAAGAGTTAACTTCTTTGTAAGCTTTTTGCTCATGGTTAAAAAAATTTTAATTTGTACCTACTCGTTAGCTTTTCGGTTTCCGCTTTTTTATCAATTAAATTATATTTTTAAAAATTTGATGACAGATGTGTTGATGGCATCCGGTTTTTCAAACGGCACATAATGAGAGGCATCCGGAATAATCAGCAGCTGTGCGTTAGGGATACTGCTATTGATCATTTTGGTATGTTCTTCCCTGATCACATCGTTACTTCCTGCGATGATCAAAACCGGATTTTTAATCCCTTTCAGCTGTTCTGTACTGATATGGGGGTGCTGAACCATTAGTTTGATCAGCCTCTGGTTAGGGGCATCTTTTATTTCAAGCTGTTTTTTAAAAGTATCCAGCGTTTTGGGTTCTATACCTTCCGGATTTGTATTGGCTCCGATAACAACAAGCTTGTTTACAAGATCAGGATGATTAATCGTAAACAGTAATCCTGTAATTCCGCCGTCACTCCAGCCTAAAATATTAAATTTACTGATGTTAAGCTCTTTTGTTATGGCTAATAAATCATCAGAAAATGTTTCGTACATGTAATCACCAGTGGAAAGATCCGTACTTCTTCCTTGCCCTCTTGTATCGATTGCGATGACTTTGAACTGCTTTGCAAGATCAGGAATCTGCTTATAGAAATCTGATATGCTGCCATTGTTTCCATGAAGCAGGACAAGCGGTTCTCCGCTTCCATATTCTTCATAATATATTTTAGCGTTCTTAAGATCTATATATTTTCCTGATTTATTCTTTCCATAGATTGTTTTTCTGGCCTGCTCTTTATTATTGTAATAATCCACCAGCGCCTGTTCTTCAGTGCTGTTTTCTGTTTTGCTTATCGTTTTGGGAGCGCTCCCGTTTTTATCTTTGAGGTAGCTGATGTCTATATTGGAGATGAAACTTCCTTTGCCGGTTTCCCATTTTCCCTGGCTCTGATAACGGAAAAGCAGGTCATTGGATAAGGTTTTTTTTGCTGAGATTCCGAATACGAAATCTACATTATCCTGCGGCACACTTTCAACGAGCTGTAAGGTAATGGCCAGCTGATCGAGATCACTATAAATGAGTTTATACTTTTGAAGATCTATCGTTTGCCATCCTGTAGTACCTGTTTTGTAAATAATGTTTTCATACAGGAGAGATTCCTGCGGAATATTGTCCTTGACAGAATAGATATTCAGTTTCAAAGTAATTTCCTTGAATTTTGAACTCGGAATGATATAAAAATTATAGCTGTTAAGTTTGGTCCATCTGTAAATGTTGAATACCTGTCCCTGCTCTATAGTAGGAACATTTTTATCAAACATTTTAGAGAAAGTAAGCATCGGCCGTTTTGTGTTGCCAACAGCTTCATTTTTTGGCTTTTTCCCTGTTAGATTGATTTCCTGAATCGCATTGGTTTTTTTACTTAATTTGATATGGGCATCTGAAATAATTGCCTGCACGGTAACTTTTTTATCGTCATAGCCGTTGGATTCGAAAATAAGGTGATCGCTTTTCCTGGTATCTTCAGGGATTTCTATTGAGTAGTTCCCATGACTATCTGTAATGGTGCTGATATTTACATTCTCAAGACTTACTGAACAGTAAGAAATTGCCTGGTTGCTTTCATCGGTAACTTTTCCAGATATTTTTTGAGAGTAAATACTTATACTAAGCAATAACACACCTAGTACCAATATGATTTTCATGAGTTAGTTTTTTGTAAATATATTGTTTTATTTCAAATTAATCACATTTTGTGGAAAAAATATGAAAAAAATATTTATCAAATGAGCTAATATTGTTGATTTTTTATACAATATTTTACATTAATTCTAATAAATTATACTTTTTTTATACAAAATGTCAATATTCGGAGAGGGTCTGTATAATTTGTTTTTCACCTGTTTGTGTTTTAAATAACTCTACTTTCCGGAGAAAATAGAGTTATTTGTTTTTTTTACAAAAAATAATAGCTGATTTTTAATATGGGCAGGCGGGGCATTTTAATGATTGATTTTAATAGTGTCCAGCCCAAGTTCTCTCATAGAAATCTCCCTCATTTCCACCTTCCTTATTTTACCCGAAATGGTCATGGGGAATTCATCTACAAACTTCCAGTATTTTGGAACTTTATAATGGGCAATTCTTCCTTTGCAATATTCCTGAAGTTCTTCTTCCGTGATGGTAAATCCTTTTCTTACTTTTACCCAGGCCATGACTTCCTCCCCAAACCTTTCACTGGGAACCCCGATAATCTGAACATCCAGAATGTTGGTATAGGTATACAAAAAATCTTCAATTTCCTTCGGAGAAATATTCTCCCCGCCTCGGATAATAAGGTCTTTTATCCTTCCCGAAATCGTAATATAGCCATCCTGGTCCATTACGGCCATATCTCCGGTGTGCATCCAGCGGGCATCATCAAGCACTTTTTTAGTGTTTTCGGGATCATTCCAGTATTTCAGCATTACAGAGTAACCTCTTGTACAAAGCTCTCCATGTTCTCCACGTTGGAGAGTTCTTCCGTTTTCATCAATAATTTTTATTTCAAGGTGATCCTGAACGGTTCCCACTGTGCTCACCTGCTTTTCCAAGGGTGTTCCTATTAAAGTCTGCGTTGATACAGGAGACGTCTCCGTCATTCCGTAACAGATGCTCATTTCTTTAATGTTCATAAGGTTTTCCACCTTTTTCATGATCTCCGGAGGACATACAGAGCCCGCCATAACACCCGTTCTCAGACTGGAAAAATCATAAGTATCAAAATCTTTTACAGCAAGTTCAGCAATAAACATGGTAGGTACCCCGTACAAAGACGTACATTTTTCGTCAGAAACAGCTTTTAACGTAATATCCGGATCAAAGCTGTCATTGGGAATGACCATGCAGGCTCCATGGGCGACACAGCACATATTCCCGATCACCATACCAAAGCAGTGATAAAAAGGGACCGGAATGCAGACACGGTCTTTTTCTGTATATCTTAATCTGATACCTATAAAGTAACCGTTATTGAGAATATTATGATGAGAAAGGGTAACACCTTTAGGAAAACCTGTAGTTCCTGATGTATATTGAATATTAACAGGATCATCAAACTGTACATGCTCTTCAAAACTGTGCAGAACTTCATCTGAGATATCCTGGCCATTGTTCACAAACTCTTCCCAGTTTTCATCAAAGAAAATCTCATGCTCCAGATTAGGGCATACTTCTTTGGCATATTCTACCATTTCTTTGTAGTTGCTGCTTTTGAAGCTTAAAGAAGAAAAAATAAAACGGACTTCAGATTGATTAAGAACATAGGTCAGCTCATGCGTTCTGTAGGCCGGATTAATATTGACTAAAATAGTGCCTATTCTCGCGGTGGCAAACTGCAGAAGAACCCATTCGTAACGGTTGGAAGACCAGATTCCGATTCTGTCACCGGATTTTGCCCCTAAAAGAAGCAATGCTTTTGCTACAGCAGTGGTCTGATTATAAAATTCCTGGTAAGTAGCTCTGTAATTCTGATGAACACAAACTAAAGCTTCCTGATGAGGATACTTTTCGACAGTCCTTTTAAGATTTGCTCCAATGGTCTGTCCTAATAATGGAACATCAGAAGTTCCATATACATAAGATAAGGGCATAGTGTAAGATTTGGTGGGCTAAAAATAATAATTATATCCCGAACTATGCCTATGAATATTAACTTTCCTGAGAATCTATTTCTTTAAGCTGTTTTAAATTTTTATCAAGCTTTCTGATAATAGTTCCGTATACCAGCCTGTAATAAAACCAGATCATGGATATAGCCAGTAATGTGCTTACCACAATGCCTACAATGATAATGGTGAGATTGGAGCCGGTAGGCTGTATATTCTGTGAGTTGAGTGTATAAAAAATAAAGGCTGTAAGTACAAAGGTAAATACTACCAATAATACGATGCTGATCAGTATAAATGCATTGACCGTAGTTTTGAACTTAATAATCCTGGTGATGAGCCCTTTCAGGTTTTCTTCAATCTTGATTCTTCTGTAATTCTGGTAGAATTTTAAGACAAAATAGGCAGTGATCAATAAGCTTAAGATTTTTATAGCTAAATAAACATGACCGAAGTTATTCTCTACTTCAGGAGCCTCCTGAGCGCCCAACCTTTCCAGCATTTTACGGAAACTGTCGGATTCTTCTTCAGGGACAAGATAAAACAGCCCCAGTACGGAAAAGAACAGAAATTCTACCACGCTGATCCAGAAAATATACTTCACATAATTGCGTGATTTTCTATTCAACATCTTAAGAATCTCATTGTTGTCATATTTAGGCTGAACAGGCTGTTCCTGCCATGTTTTTTTAAAACTATCTAGATCAAATTCAGGCATATTTTTCCATCTGTTCTTTAAGGGTTTTCTTTAATCTGTTCATTTTTACACGTGCATTAACCTCAGTGATTCCGAGGTTTTCTGCAATATCCTTGTAAGGCAGATCGTCAAGATACATCATGACAATAGCTCTTTCCACATTGGGAAGAGTCTTGATTACAGTATACAAAAGTGATACCTGCTGCTGTTTTTCATCATCATCTTCCACAAAATCTCTATGGTTAATGTCCAGCTCGTTAGTAGGAAGGCTTTTGCTTTTTTTTCTAAAAAGAGTAATGGCGGTATTGAGCGCTACACGATACATCCATGTGGAAATCTTGGAATTTCCTTTAAAGGAATCATAACTTCTCCAGAGCTGTAACACGATCTCCTGGAAAAGATCCTCTTCATCCTCCAGAGAATTGGTATAAAGACGCGATACTTTAATAATCAGTCCCTGATTATCTTTGATAAGCTGCGCAAATTCTTTTTCTCTGGAATCCATAGATATATAATGGCACGAAGATAATAATAAAGTGGTAATTGGTGAAAATTATAACATAAAATAGTAAAAAGACAAAAAACAAAAGAGAAATATTGATCAGCCGGAATCCTCTGCACAGAATTAAAATCCCTGCAGCATTTAGCTGCTTAATATTTTTACCACAAAATTTGCGTACCTTTGCCTCCGCGAGAAAATCGGCCTGTTGATTTCCCGTTGTACGGGAGGTAGGAAAGTCCGGACACCACAGAGCAGCAAAGCGGATAACATCCGTCACCCGTGAGGGTAGGACAAGTGCAACAGAAAGCAGGTACAGTTCGGCTGTAGTGAAACCAGGTAAACTCTTTGCGGTGCAATGGTAAGTATATCGGTTCTTTCCAGCAATGGAAATAGGGGCGGCTCGTCCTGAAAACCGAGGGGTAATCAGCTCAAGTGTTGCAGCAATGTACCACGCAGATAAATAACAGGCACTTCTTCGGAAGTACAGAATCCGGCTTATAGATTTTCTCGTGATTTTTTTAAACGCTCAAAGCCAGAGCCTGGAAGAGTAAATTTTTTAAACTTCCATTCTCAAGCTCCTATCTTCCAACCCGATTTTATTCGCTTTCCAATTGTTTTTTAGATTCCTGCAGATCCTGTCTGTCTTTCTCAGAAAGGGTAGGATATTTCAGATCCATTTTTTCCAGGGTGTCAATAATAATCTGAATTGCTGCTACTCTTGCGAACCACTTATTATCAGCAGGCAGCACATACCATGGAGCATGATCTTTTGATGTTTCATTAATCGCGGTTTCATATGCCCCCATATACTGATCAAATAATGCCCTCTCCGGAAGATCTGCAGCAGAGAATTTCCAGTTTTTTTCCTGTTCATCAATTCTGGCGAGAAGTCTTTTTTTCTGTTCATCCTTAGAAACATGTAAAAATATCTTTACGATAGTAGTTCCGTTCTGGGCAAGGTGTTTTTCAAAATTCCGGATACTTTCATATCTGTTTTCCCAGAATTTATCATCAAAATCTTTTACTGAAGACCAAGTTTTTTCACTTAAATTATATTCCGGATGCACTTTACAGACCAGGACACTTTCATAATGTGAGCGGTTGAAAATTCCAATCATTCCTTTCTGCGGCAGAGCGAGATAGTGTCTCCATAAAAAATCATGCGCATATTCTTTAGAACTTGGTGTTTTAAAACTGGTCACATTACATCCCTGTGGATTCACTCCTCCGAAAACATGCTCTATCATACTGTCTTTTCCTGCAGCATCCATGGCCTGAAGCACCACCAGAAGAGATTTGCTTCCATCCGCATACAGTCTTTCCTGAAGTTCACGAAGTTTTTCTTTCTCCTGAATCAGCATTTGTGCTCCTTCTTCTTTGGTAAGCTTTCCTTTGTATGATGTTGAAGCTTTTTTTATTGAAAATTTTCCGCTTATTTTAAAATCATCTGAAAAATCGGTGTCCATATTTTTTTTAGATTAAATGATTAAATGATTAAATGATTAAATGATTAAATGATTAAATGATTAAATGATTAAATGATTAAATGATTAAATAGTGTTATTAAAATTCAATAGAGGTGGTTTGTACTCCGGCCATTTAAAAAAATCTAAAGGCTTCAGTTACTAACAAAATAATATTTCTATTACCTATTATGATCCAGCCGCTATCTCTCATCTAATCTAACATAAATGTAATAAAAAAACCGCCTCAATGGAGACGGTTCTTTTATTTTTTTGAGTAGAGATTACTTCGCAGCAGCCTTTTTAGCAAGTTTTGCCGCTTTTTTCTCTGCTTTAGCAGCTTCTTTCTGCTCAGCCGGAGTCAGTACTTTTGGCTCAGGAGCGTTCGCATCTACGTTACCTTTGATGTAGATTACACTTCTGTTGTTTGCAGGGTCGTTAGAGAAAACTTCAATCATTTTGTTAAACGGACCAGGGATAGCAGTGTTGTATCCAACCTTGATCTTCGCTGATTTCCCAGGCATAATCGGATCTTGGCTGAATTCAGGAGTTGTACATCCACAAGAAGGCTTTACATTTGAAAGGATCAGTGGCTTATCACCAGAATTCGTTACAGTAAAGAATCTTGTACCATCAGAGCTAGGTTTAATAGTTCCGTAATCGAAAGTCGTTTTATCAAATGTAATTGTTTGTGCAGATGCCAGAGCAAATGTCCCGAATAATGCAATTCCTGCAATTAGTTTTTTCATATTCTTGAATGTTAATATGTTTGTTAGATAAATTTTGTGAAACAAAGTTAAAAATTATTTTAATTCATGCTTAAAAATTTTTTTCTTTAGACTATTTTTGCAAATTGCAAGCCAAAGAAATAGAATTTATGCAGATTTCAGAAAAGTACAATCCACAAGAGACAGAACAAAAATGGTACAGTTACTGGTTGGAAAACAAATTTTTTCATTCAGAACCTAATGACAAACCACCATATACCATAGTCATTCCTCCGCCAAACGTGACGGGGATATTACACATGGGGCATATGCTGAACAATACCCTTCAAGATGTTCTGGTCCGTCGTGCAAGAATGCGCGGATTTAATGCTTGTTGGATTCCGGGAACAGATCACGCTTCAATTGCTACTGAAGCTAAAGTGGTTGCTAAACTGAAGTCTGAAGGAGTCAATAAGTCAGATATTACCCGTGAAGAGTTTTTAACTCACGCCTGGGACTGGACCAATAAATATGGAGGAACGATCCTCGAGCAGCTGAAAAAGCTGGGATGTTCATGTGACTGGGACAGAACGCGTTTCACGATGGAGGATAAGCTTTCGCAGCAGGTGATCAAAAGTTTTGTAGACCTTTATAACAAAGGACTCATCTACAGAGGCTATAGAATGGTAAACTGGGATCCCGAAGCCAAAACCAATATTTCTGACGAAGAAGTAATATTTAAAGAACAAAACGGGAAATTATATTTCCTTAAATATAAAATAGAAGGATCTGAAGAATTCCTTTCAGTGGCAACTACACGTCCTGAAACTATTTTCGGTGATACTGCGGTATGCATCAATCCGAATGATGAAAGATATGCCCACCTGAAAGGTAAAAATGTAATTGTACCTATTGTAGACAGAGTAATTCCGATTATTGAAGATGAATATGTAGATATTGAGTTCGGAACCGGAGCATTGAAAATTACTCCTGCTCACGATATTAATGATTATGAGATCGGACAGAAACATCAGCTGAAAATGATTGATGCGCTGGATGATGACGGAAATCTTAACGAGCATGGTTTACATTATGCCGGTAAAAACAGATTTGACGTAAGAAAGCAGATTGCAAAAGAGCTTGAAGAGAAAGATCTTCTGTTAAAAGCAGAAGATTATGTTAATAAAGTAGGAACTTCCGAAAGAACAGGTGCTGTTATTGAACCTAAAGTTTCAGTACAGTGGTTTCTTAAAATGTCTGAAATTGCTAAACCTGCTTTGGATGTAGTAATGGATGATGAGGTTAAGTTTTATCCTGAAAAATTCAAAAACACCTATAAGCACTGGATGGAAAACATCCGTGACTGGAATATTTCCCGTCAGCTTTGGTGGGGACAGCAGATTCCCGCCTATTACTATGGAGAAGGAGAAAATGATTTTGTAGTAGCAGAAAATAAGGAAGAGGCTTTGGAACTGGCAAAGCAAAAAACCGGAAATTCTAACCTGACTGCAGAAAATCTTAAACAGGATGATGACGCTTTAGATACATGGTTCTCATCATGGTTGTGGCCAATGTCTGTATTTGACGGATTGCTTGATCCTGAAAATAAAGATATCAACTACTACTATCCTACATCTGATCTGGTTACAGGCCCGGATATTATTTTCTTCTGGGTTGCCAGAATGATCATGGCCGGACTGGAGTACAGAAAAGAAGTTCCTTTCAAGAATGTGTATTTTACAGGTATTGTAAGAGATAAGCAGAGAAGAAAGATGTCCAAATCGCTTGGAAACTCTCCGGATCCTCTTGAACTCATGGATAAATACGGAGCAGACGGAGTACGTGTAGGTATCTTATTGAGCTCTGCAGCTGGAAATGACCTTCTTTTTGATGAAGACCTGATGCTTCAGGGAAGAAATTTCATGACGAAAATCTGGAATGCATTCCGTCTGATCAATATGTGGCAACATGAAGATAAATCTGCTGTAGCTACAGATAACCAGGCTATTGAATGGTTTGAAAACAAATTAAATAAAACAATAGCTGAAATTAATGATCAGTTTGAAAAATTCAGAATTTCTGATGCACTTCATTTGATCTATAAATTAATTTGGGATGATTTTTGTGGTTGGTACCTGGAAGCTATCAAGCCTAATTACGGTGAAGGAATCTCTAAAGAAGTTTATAACAAAACCATTTATTTCTTTGAAGAATTAATGAAGCTTCTCCATCCGTTCATGCCTTTCTTAACAGAAGAATTATGGCAGACGATCTCGGAAAGAAGTATTGATGAGGCTTTGGTGATTGCTCAACAGAAAGAAGCAGGAGCATTTGATGAAACAATTATTAAAAACTTCGAAACGGCAGCAGAATTAATTTCCGGAGTTAGAAACTACCGTCAGACCAAAGGAATTTCTCCAAGAGAAGCCGCTGAGGTATTTACTAATGCCACTGAATTTGCCAACGAAGCCGTTGTAAGAAAACTGGCCAATATCTCTGAAATCCACTTCGGACAGAAAACAGATAAGCCTAGCTTTACATTCCTGGTAGGAGCCACTGAAGTTTCTATTCCTTTAAGTGAAAACCTGGACTTAGGAGAAGAAAAGGCTAAAACTGAAGAAGAAGTGAAATATTTAAAAGGATTCTTAGTTTCTGTAGAAAAGAAGCTATCCAATGAAAAATTTGTTGCGAATGCAAAGCCTGAGATTGTAGAGGTGGAGCGTCAGAAACAAAAAGATGCTTTGGATAAAATAGCGATCCTTGAAGAAAAACTGAAAAGTTTATAAAAATTACCTAGCAAATAGGTTAATTTGTCGGAATGTCAGGCTGAGCGGAGTCGAAGCCTTTTTGAATATGAAACAATATTTTGTATATATATTAAAATGTTCCGATAATTCCTATTATACAGGAGTTACCAATAATATTGATTTGAGATTATCTCAACATCAGTCAGGGAAATTTCCTGAAAGCTATACTTATAAAAGAAGACCGGTTGAGCTGGTCTTCTTTTATCTATTTAATGATATAATTCAAGCAATTGCGTTTGAAAAACAAGTGAAAGGTTGGAGTCGTAAGAAGAAAGGAGCAATTATAAATAATAACTGGGATAAGTTAAAAGAATTATCTATTTGCCGGAATGATAGCCATTCTGACAATTTTAAAGGTAAAGATCCCAAAGGCTTCGGCTCCGCTCAGCCTGATACAGAAAACAAAGAACAAATTAAATGAAACATATAGAAAACATAAAGAAACTATTCTCGAAAGACTTTGTAGAAAGTCCGTTGCTGGAAAGTTTTGAAGTAGGGAAGATCTATCTTTCCAGTGGTAAGCTTGTCGCCTGTGATCCCCTCATCACAAATGATATGCTTCCTTTTGCTACAGAATTTCCGAAAGGAGATTTTCCTGTAATATTACATAAAGAAAGAGAAAGCAATTGTGTAGCCTATGCTGAAATAATATTCGAAACTTCTGAAATTAAAGAATGGAAAATGGCAATTACTCCAGGACAGGATATAAAAGAACTTGCAGAAGGAGAAGTTTTCGGATATCCTGTAGAAAGCGGGATGGGATGCTTCATGGATGTTGATACCCAAAACAGCCTCAACGAACTGGAACAGAGACTGTACCAAAATAAAGGAGGAGATTTTATGGGAATCTACGAAGAATTTTTCCACGATTATTTCTTTGATGAAAAAGGAGCAATAGACCAATTTGCATTTCTGAAACCTGCAAAAGAACATCCCGGAACTATATTTGCTTTTGAAACAGGATATGGTGAAGGATTTTATGCAAGTTATATAGCTTACAATAAAGATCAGAAACCAGTTAAAATAATTACTGAATTTATTGAAATAAGTTAATTTTAAATTATTTATTTTTGGATTGCAATTTTGACATGTATAAATTTTAAAGCTAATACAAAACACAATGAATTTCTCATCAGAACAACCCCGGATTATTGTTGTAGGAAGCTCCTCTATAGATTTGGTTCTTGAAACCGAAAAAATTCCTATGCCCAACGAAACCGTTTTGGCCGTCAAGTCAGATAGCTATTTTGGTGGAAAAGGAGCTAACCAGGCAGTAGGTACTGCCAGGCTGGGAGCAAGTGTATACTTTATAGGGTGTGTAGGGATGGATCCTCTGGGACAGCAGATCATGAGAAATCTGGTAAGCGAAAATGTAAATGTAGGTTTTGTTCATGAAACAGATAAGGATGCTACAGGAACAGCTTATGTAACAACTTCTCACGGAAATGCAGCTATTGTAGTAGTGCCGGCAGCCAACAAGTATCTGAGCAAACCGCATATAGATGAAGCTGAAAAATATTTCCATACGGTAGATCTTGTGCTGATACAGCTTGAAATTTCTATGGATGTCGTAGAGCATACCGTTAAAAAAGCTAAGCAATACGGAAAGAAAGTAGGATTATATGCTTCTCCAGCTATGAGAGTGCGGGAAGATATCTTAGAAATGGTTGATTTTATTGTAGCTAAAAGTAACGAACTCTATATCATTTTCGGAGAAGAAAAAAGAGAAGAAGTCCTTAAGAAATACTTTAACAAAGTTTTTGTAAGGGATGATACCAATTCAACGATCTATTTTGATGGTACAGAGATGAAGTACTACAGAAATGATAAAGATGAAAAAGTTCATAAAATGGGAATGGGGGATGCTTTTACATCAGGATTTGCCATTGCCCTCTGCCATGGAAATTCTATTGAAGATTGTGTGAAATTCGGAAATGAAGTTTCATCAAGAGTTTCAGGAGGTAAAGGCTCTCAGACAGGGCTGCCGAGAATCTCAGATTTCTTCTCTTAAAGCTATTTACGACATATCAAAAGTCTGAAACTTAACATAAAAATATAAGTAAAATGTCCACTTTTATAGTGGATTTTTTCTTTTGATACTATGGAAAAACTAACACTCACCACAGAAGATCATGTTTCCCTTGCCGTGCATCTTTTTAAACCCGAGAAAGATAATGGCAAATTACTGCTGATCAACTCGGCCACAGGAGTAAAACAGCAGGTCTATTTTTCTTTTGCCAGCTTTTTTGCAGAACAGGGGTTTACGGTTATTACTTATGATTACAGAGGAATAGGCCTTTCCAAACCGGAGAATATGAGAGGGTTCAAGGGCTCCATGAGATTATGGGGTTCAAAAGATTATAAGGCATTAACCCAATATATTCAAACAAATTTTAATGATTATAGAAAATACTGCTTAGGCCATTCTGTCGGAGCTTTAATTCTTGGTATGAATGAAGATTCTGAAATATTTGAAGAATTTATTTTTGTAGGAACACAAAATGCTTTTGTAGGAAACCTTAAAGGAATTACAAAGGTAGAAGCATATCTGGGCTTTGGAATTGCTCAGCCTTTAACCACTTCATTATTAGGATATTTTCCGGCGCATTGGTTCGGACTGGGAGAAAGTCTTCCAAAAAATTGCGCATATGACTGGAGAACCTTAATTTTAAACAAGAAATCAACCAACAGGCTGTTGGAAAAAATGGAGAACTTCTCTGAAAATCTGACGCAGAAAGTATTTGTAATCCGTGCGGAAGATGATATATGGCTTACGGAAAAAGGGGTATTAAGCTTATTAAATCATACCTATCCTAATCTTAAGCCTACTTACAGATTAGTAGCTGTTTCCGAATCTGATAAAAAAGAAATCGGGCATATCAATTTTTTCAGAAGTTACAACAGCAAACTATGGAATATTATTTTAAATGAACTGATAGATTAATGAAAAGTACGATTGACAACACCGTAGCATTTGTAAAAGAAAAATTAGAAGGAGCAGAAGCCGGACATGACTGGTTCCATATTGAAAGAGTCTGGAAACTCGCTGCTCAGATTGCAGAAACAGAAGATTGTGATATAGAGGTTGTGGAATTGTCTGCACTTCTTCATGACATTGCAGATCCTAAATTCCATGATGGTGATGAAACCATCGCTCCCAAAATAGCCAGAGCATTTCTCGAGGAACAGAATGTTTCTGAAGAAACCATTCAGAAGGTTTTGTTTGTCATTGAAAATATTTCGTTTAAAAACAGAGATCAGGCGCCGGTAAATCCACCTATTGAGCTTCAGGTTGTACAGGATGCAGACCGTATTGATGCTATTGGAGCAATCGGAATTGCCAGAACATTCAACTTCGGAGGCTTTAAGAATAATCTTATGTATCACCCTGATATTAAGCCCCAGCTCGGAATGTCTAAAGAAGAATATAAAAAATCTAATGGAACCACCATCAACCATTTTTACGAAAAGCTATTGCTTCTGAAAGATATGATGAATACTGAAAAAGGAAAAAAAATGGCCGAAGAAAGACACAATTATATGCTGAATTTCCTCGACCAGTTTTATAAAGAATGGAATGTAGATTAGAAAATATTCAATTTGCTTCTGCTTGTCAAAATTGACTATCCGAACAAATGATGCTATGTGCAATATTGTTTCGGATCGTTTTCATAGGCAGATTTATTTGAACAATTCAAGAAAAATGAAGAGAGAAAACCTTTTTTATTGCCGGTTGAAATTAAAAAAATAGTTTCAGACATACATAAAATATAGAGAAGAAGTATCTTTGTAGAATATGACACTCATTATTCTTATAATATTTCTGGCTTCCGTCCTTTCTTTGATCCTGTTTAAGGTGAAATCAGGAAGTATGGCGAAGTGGGCCAAGCTGTTTCGTATTGTAACACTGGTCTTCTCAATATCTGTCTTTACGTACTGGTTTATTAAGAAAAGTGCGGTGGCATTTGTGGATAATTCTGTAGGCCTGCAGGTGATCAATAAGCTTCCTCAGGCATTAGACTTTTACATGATTAATGTAAATAAGACCGACAAAAATACAACTCTTGAGCCCAAACACATTGGGATAGTACGTCCGGAATATTACAGAATAGAATACCTGAAAATGGATAAATCTGATGAATACTGGATCGTAGGATATCTCGGAAAGAAAAATCTGGTTTACTTTTCCCAACATTCTGTACCCAATAAAAATATTGATCAGATTGTGGAAGTCCAGAATTACATCAATCAAAGTATGAAGCTTTCTGAAATTGCTAAAAAGCAGGTGGATGCTTACAATTATGAAAATACAAAGCTGGGCATCTGGATTACCCTGGATTTTCTTCTGCTGTTTCTCAATCTCGTGCTGCTTGTGAGAAAAAATAAATAAACAAAAATGGAATGAGTACTACATCTCATTCCATTTTTGTTTTGTTAAGGATAATC
Source organism: Chryseobacterium culicis (assembly GCF_900108365.1). Classification (GTDB taxonomy): domain Bacteria; phylum Bacteroidota; class Bacteroidia; order Flavobacteriales; family Weeksellaceae; genus Chryseobacterium; species Chryseobacterium culicis. The sequence goes on from NZ_FNWQ01000001.1 coordinate 645,629, forward strand.
AAGAATCTGCATTACCTGTTCCTTAAATTCTTCAGGACATGCCCTGATGAGTTTGTCTTTAGTATGTTTGTTGATCTTTTGGGGCACAATCCATTCCGTTTTATTAGAATTCAGACTGTGGCTGTCATAGACTCTTTTTATGGTATTATTTTCATAAAAAATATATTCATCACCAAGCCAGTTATTGGCAATACTGATCGTACAAATTTCCTTTTCCATGATTTATGTTTTTTAAAGTATAATGATTAATGAAAAACATTATACTCTAATATACGAAATTTTCGTGATGAAAAAAGGAGTGATTTTCTATTTTAAAATATATCGAAATTATTCTATTTATAGGTGATATCCCTTAAAAAAGGGTTCCTGTGCTCTCTGTAGCCATTTGCGGGATGTGGAGATCTGTTTTCCATTCCTCATTCACTTTTTTAATGAAATAAGCAGACAATAAAGGAGAAGCTTTCTCGATATTCTGATGCACAAAGAAGTAAAGATTCTGCAGTCCCTCTTTCTTCCATTTGGTAAGATGCTTTAACCAGTCATCCAGTCTTTCATAATCACTTTCTGCATTGGCGCCTACATAACGTATGAATGCATTGGGCGTCGTAAGACGCATGTGAAGCATATCTCTTCTTCCTGCAGTATCTACAATAATATTGGTGATATGATGTTTTTCAAAAAGCTCGCAGGTTGTATTCAGAATTTCCTCATCGGTAAACCATTCCGTATTGCGGAGTTCTATAGCTAACGGAACTTCTTTAGGCCATTCTTTTACAAACTTTTCAAGCCTGTCATAATCCTTAGGCTTAAAATTATCATGAAGCTGCAGGAAAGCCATTCCCAGTTTTTCATCAAAATTGATAACGGAAGATGCAAACTGTGTAACAGGATCCGTTACGTCAATCAGTCTTCTGAAATGAGAAACGGTATTGGTGATCTTTGGAAAGAACTTAAAATCTGCCGGCGTTTTTTCCTTCCATGTAGTTACCTGATCAGGCGTAGGCATTCCGTAGAAAGTAGCATTCAGCTCAATAGAATTAAACTGAGTTGCATAATAGGTAAGCTCATCCTTGGTTCCTTTGGGATAAAAACCTTTAAGATCCGTTTTGTTCCATTTTGCACATCCGATAGAAATATTTTCAAGTCCTTTTTTATTAAGAGCCAGTATTTCTTTAGTTCTGGGATGATCTTTAGGTAAAGTGAAATCTATTTTTGAAGGGTCTTCTACTTGTCCGAATTTCATATCTGTAATTTTGGTATTAAACAATAAACACAAATATAAACCAAAATATCAGAGCATTCTAGTAATTCTACAGAAAGTGCTTCACCAGAAAACGATTGTTAATAGTAAAATTTTAAGAAATCAAAACGTTTTGAAACACTTGTAAGAAAGGATGTTGTTGAAGTGTTGTCTAGAAAAAAGATTAACATTTCCACGCTATTTCTATTAAGTTTTTTTTAAGGAAATATTAAACATTCTGTTACGTAATGTTAATTCTATGTTACCATACTTCATTTTTACTAGGTCTAATTTTACACCAAGTTTATAGCGAATAAAATATGAAGAAAAAAATCATCTGTGCTTTTGCTCTGTTATCATTCGGGTTTGCATTTTCACAGGAAACCAGCTCTAAAATTTTCGGAAGATTAAAGGGAACCTCTTCCGAAGTTACAGTAAAGGTAATACATATTCCTACCAACAGTACCTTTGAAACGAAAAGTAACAGCAAGGGACAGTTCAGTTTGGATAATCTTCAGCCGGGAGGACCTTATAAAATTGAAATATCTGACGGATCACAGGTTATCTATGAAAACCCCAATCTGCAGCTTTCTCTAGGAAATAACGATTTACCCGTAGTAGAAGTGGGAAGCAAAGAGAAAACAATTGATGAGGTAAAAATTACTTCCAGAAAAACGACTGCAAAATATGGAGTAGGAATCAGTCAGGCGCAGATTTCCGGACTTCCTAACATCAACCGTGGAATTCAGGATGTTACTAAACTGGTTCCCCAAAGTGCCAACAACTCTTTCAACGGAACCAATTTCCGTTATAATAATGTAACGATTGACGGTTCTATCAATAATGATGCTATCGGATTCAGTCCTTCATTAGGCGGGCAGACCGGTACTTCAGGAATGCCTGGAAGCAGCACGCGTTCCAATTCTATAAGTCTGGATGCTATTCAGGATGTGCAGGTGTATATTGCACCTTATGATGTGAAATTGGGAAACTTCCTTGGGGGAAGCATTAATGCAGTCACGAGAAGCGGGAGTAATGATGTTACCGGATCAATTTATGCATATGGAAGAAACGCAGCCATTACCGGAAGAAACAGGGTAGGGGATAATTCTAAAATGCCAAGCGATTTCCAGGACTTTATCTATGGTGGAAGAGTAGGATTACCGGTTGTAAAAGATAAAGTGTTTTTATTTACCAACCTTGAATATACCAAAAGAACAGACCCGGTTTTCTATAATGCCAATGATCCGGGTGCATTGGTAAATGAGCAGGTTGCACAGCAGATTTCAGATTTTGTACGAAATAAATATGGATTTAATGTGGGAAGCTTTAATCAGTACAATAACTTCTCTGAAAGCTCTAAGCTTTTCAATAAATTAGATTGGAAAATTAACGATAAACATACCTTGTCCATTAAAAACAATACGGTATTTTCACAGGCATCCAATCTCGAAAGGGATGGAGCCAACTTCAGATTTTCCAGCATGGATTTCGTTCAGAAAAATACAGCGTCTACCACTACACTTGAATTGAAAAGCCGTTTTAATAATCAATGGAGCAATAATTTGGTGCTGGGTTATTCTTCTATTCATGATTACAGAGATCCTGCTTCCGGCAACGTGATGTTTCCTCAGGTAGAAATTGCTTACAACGGAGGAACTATTCTTCTTGGAAACGACAGAGAAGCAACGGTTTTCAATATGAAGCAAAAAACTTTTGAAATCACAGATAATCTTACTTATAAGACAGGAAATCATACTTTCTTATTAGGAACTCACAATGAACTTTACAACATTGATTATGGTTTTGTAAACGCCTTGAACGGAAGAATTTCCTATAAAAACTTAACTGATTTTTACAATGGAACACCTTCAAGAATAAGAGGCACCTATCCTTTTAACGGAGACAGCAGACAGACCCTTTTTGATAATCCGTATGCTCAGTACAAGGTAAATCTTCTTTCCATGTATCTTCAGGATGAAATCAACTGGGGAAGAGTAAGACTTTCACCAGGAGTAAGAATAGATTATACAGATTTACCGAATAAACCGCAGCTGAGTCCCTTGGTAACGAATTCGCCTCAGGATCCAAACGCCGGAAATACCTATAATTACACTCCACTAAGCCAGCTTACCAACAACTATCTGAATAAACCTACATTCTCCCCAAGACTTGGGTTCACCATTGATCTTACAGAAAACAGATCTATGGTATTAAGAGGAGGTTCAGGAATCTTTGTAGGAAGAATTCCTTTTGCATGGTTAGGATATGCTTATTACAATGACGGAGTTGGTTTTGGAAGCTATGATTACAATGGGCCAACAGCAGCACAGCTTGCTGCCAACGGAGATCCCTTGAACAGCGCCAATTTTCCGAAATGGCAGAATTCTTCAAAAGTACAGGTAGACCTTATTGATAACAATTTTAAAATGCCAAGAGTCTGGAGAAGTTCATTAGCCTTCGATTATACTTTAGCGGGATATAAACTGACTTTGGAAGGGATATATACAAAAGTGCTTTACGATCTGAAATTCCAGCAGGTGAATAAGACCGATAACGTGACGTATTACAGTTATGACACGAACCATGAAATGCCTGTCTATACCACCAATATCAACAGTAACTTCTCCAATGCCTATCTTTTATCCAATACAAAAGAAGGATACCGCTATAATCTGACGGCACAGCTTTCAAAGTCATATGATTTCGGATTCAATTTCTTTGTAGCTTATACTTATGGAGATGCTAAAGATATTACCAATGGTATCAGAAATTCAATGGAAAGTAACTGGCAGATGAATCAGTCTCTGACGCCTAATGATCCGAAACTGACCACGTCCAATTTTGCCATCAAGAACAGAGTGGTAGCCAATCTCGGATATGCCTTTACTATCTCCGATATGAACAGGTTATACACCAATGTATATTTCAATGCTCAGTCCGGAAATCCTTTTTCATGGGGATTTGTAAACAGTACGATTGCCAATACGGGGCAGGCTGCAGGTCTTGCTTATATATTTAAAGATGCTGCGGAGGCTGCCAAATATATTGTTCCTGTAAAAGATGCTGCAGGAAATGTAGTGGTAACGGCTCAACAGCAGATTGCAGAGTATGAAAATTTTGTCAACAGTAATGATTATCTGAAATCCAGACGGGGTAAGTTTACAGAAAGAAACGGAGATGTTACCCCATGGAATATTCAGGCGGATATCAGAATAATGGATGAAATCAGACTGAGTAAGAAATCCAAGAATAATATACAGATCTCTTTAAGCATCATCAATTTTACCAACTTGCTGAACAAAGACTGGGGTAAAGTCTATTTTGTACCTAATACTTTCAACTCTACAGCGAGTGTTGGATTAACGAAAGTGGGAAATATAGCAACAGGTCAGCCTTCTGCGGGAGATCCTACCTATAATTTCAAAACTCCGGGACTGCCGTATACGATTGATCAGTTTGCATCAAGATTCCAGGCTCAGCTGGGTGTTCGATACAATTTTTAATAACGCTTTTACATTTTACTTCATATAATTCTTTTTCAGAGGTCCGGATGTTCTTTCCGGACCTTTTTATCAATAATGAATAATTACTATATAAAAAACGACAAAAGCACACCTTCCGGTATGCTTTTGTAAATATAGCGTGTTTATTACTTGGTCCTATGCCTCGCAGCTTGAGCAGGATACGAAGTTAACCATCATTTCTTTAGAAACCGATGAACTTCTTTGGTAGTACAACGTTTTTACTCCTTTTTTCCATGCTTCAATATATAGATAATTGACATCTTTTACAGGCATTGTAGAAGGAATCTGAAGATTCAGCGACTGCGCCTGGTCAATATATTGCTGTCTCTGTGCTGCCTGAGAGATGATTTCCATTGGAGAAATTTCTTTGAACGTTTTGAATACTGCCTTTTCTTCAGGAGTAAGTTCATTCAGGTGCTGTACAGATCCATGGTTGAGCATGATTGTTCTCCATGTTTCTTCGTTATCCAGTCCTTTTTCTTTCAATAGTTTTGCCAGGTATTTGTTTTTACGCATAAAGTTTCCTTTAGCAAGACCTGCTTTATAGTAGTTAGAAGAGAAAGGTTCAATTCCAGGAGAAGTTTGTCCTAAGATGGCAGAACTTGAAGTGGTAGGAGCAATAGCCATTGTAGTGGTATTTCTTAATCCGTATCCTTTTAATACTTCCGGTTCTCCGTAGATGTTGGCAAGCTCTCTTGAAGCCTGTTCAGCCTGTTCTTTGATGTGTCTGAATGCTCTTGCGTTGAACTGAGTCGCTTCAAAGCTTTCAAACGGAATCATATTTTTCTGTAAATAAGAATGGTAACCTAAAACTCCTAATCCAAGCGCTCTGTGACGCATCGCGAAGTTTCTTGCTCCCTGTAGGTAATAGTTACCTTCAGTTTTATCGATAAACTCGGATAATACAGCATCAAGGAAGTATACTGCTAATTTTACAGCATCTGTATCTTTCCACTCATCGTATAATTCTAAGTTCATGGAAGACAGACAGCAGATGAAAGATTCTTCCATAGTAGACGGAAGCATGATTTCAGAGCAAAGGTTACTTGCGTTCACCGTCATTCCTAAATCCTTATACACCTGAGGCTTATTTCTGTTCACATTGTCGGTAAAGAAAATATAAGGAAGACCTTTTTGCTGGCGGCTTTCCAGTACTCTTGCCCAAACTTTACGTTTTTCCATATCACCGTCTATCATATCCTGCATCCAGTAGTCGGGTACACATACTCCGGTAAACAGGTTCTGAATAGGGCTTCCGATATCTTTAATGGATAAAAATTCTTCAATATCTCCGTGGTCAATATCTAAGTAAGCAGCAAAAGCTCCTCTTCTTACGCCTCCCTGAGAAACAACATCCATCGCTGTATCAAAAAGCTTCATGAATGAAACTGCTCCTGAAGACTTTCCGTTATCCGTTACCGCAGTTCCTCTGTTCCTTAATTCTCCGAAATATCCTGAAGTACCCCCTCCGATTTTGGTCTGCATGATCACTTCACCCATTTTGTGGGTAATTCCTTCAATGCTGTCCGGAATGTGAGTGTTGAAACATGAGATAGGAAGACCTCTTTCCGTACCCATATTAGCCCATACAGGAGAAGAGAAACTGATCCATCCTTTTGTGATCATTTCTTTGAATGCCGGTTGAAGTTCAGGTTTGTATAACCTTTTTGCAGCAGCAGTGGTAATTCTGTCGATAGCACCGTCTACCGTTTCACCTTTCAACAGATATCCTCTGTTCAGCATCTGCTCAGACTCTTCATTGAGCCACCATATATTTGAATTTTGTTCTTCCATAGATGTTATATTTTCGAATTCCGGAGTGATTCTTTCACTCCGGAATTTTGTTTCTTTATATTATTGATTGTAAAATTTCTACTTTGTGGGAACCGTTCAGCCCGCTTTCATCTCTTAATCTCTGAAATTCTTTAAAAGACGGAACATTCAGAACTTCATGCTGAACTTCTTCATTAACGTAGTTTGAATAATGTACAAAAGTAACGCCGTCTTCCTTTACAAAAACCTTGTATTCAAAGGTGGAAGAATCTAAATTTTTAAAATCTTCCAGGAATTTTTGGATATTGGTTTTATTGTCTGGAACAAATTCGGGGTTTACCGTATAGGTTACAATTACATTGATCATTTCTTTTGTATTTGTGCTTTATTAATGAGCAGCAATTCCATTTCCACCTAAAGATCAGAGAAGGATAATTCCTAATACTGACTGCTTTGACGCTCGCTTCGCTCGCGCCTTTCTATTAAAACAAATCGTTTGCTGTAATACTCTTATCGTGCTTCGTGTAATCTACAGGTCTTTTTGCAAAGAAATCATCAAGTGAATTGGCGAAAACTTCCTCTTCGAACCATACCATTGGTTTGTATTGTTCCGGAGTGATGTTGTATCTTGTTTTCATGTTGATTTTCTTCAAGCTGTCATCTACACGGTATTTCATGAAGTTTAATAAATCTTCTTTAGAAACATTGTCGATTTCTCCCAGTTCAAAGATCCAGCTAAGGATATCACCTTCTCTTGCGATAGATTCGTCTACTAATGTGTAGATGTCTTCAATATCACTGTCTGTTAATAAATCAGGCTGTTCTTCACGGATTTTATTGATCAGGTAGATTCCTGCGTTGGCGTGAATCTGCTCATCTACGGAAGTCCATGCAATGATATTGGAAACATTTTTCATGAATCCTTTGAATCTTGTGAAAGAAAGGATGATGGCAAACTGCGAGAAGAGAGAAACGTTTTCTACTAAGATACTGAATAACAGTAAAGCAGAAACATACTCTTTAGGGGTTGCAGAATTAGCATGTTTTAAAGCATTTCCTAAAAACTCAATTCTTCCTTTTACGGCAGGGATCTCAATAACGTTAAGGAATTCGTCATTATATCCTAATACCTCTAATAAACGGGAATATGCTTCAGAATGACGAAACTCGCATTCAGCAAAAGTAGATCCTAATCCATTGAATTCCGGCTTTGGCAAATGGTTGTATAAATTTCCCCAGAATGTCTTTACAGACACTTCGATCTGTGCAATGGCTAACAGCGCATTTTTCACAGCATGCTTTTCGTGTGGTTCCAACTGCGAATGAAAATCCTGAACATCTGCAGTAAAGTCCACTTCCGAATGTACCCAGAACGATTTGTTGATTGCCTCTACAAATTGAAGAACCTCCGGGTATTCAAATGGCTTATAACTTACTCTTTTATCAAAAATTCCCATATTAAATATCTTTATAATTAAATAATTTAGATCCTTGTGGATAACGTTCCTGAAATACTTAACTTTTTGTTTATCTGTAGGTTGTGAATTAAAGTTATTCACTTTTGCAAATCCATATTTCTTGTAAAGAACTAATAGCAAAGTTCGAAAAAAAGAACTGATTTTGAAAGAGGTAAATACTAATAGGCTGACTTTTAGCCCGAAAAGTTTTCCACATTTACATGAAACAGGCTCGAGTAATAGGCTGGACCGCAATCTCAGGGGTAAATGAATGAAAAACTAAAGTTACAGTTAAACAAAATTTCATAAAGTACTATGGATAAAGGTTAAAATTATTAAACAAAAAAATATTTGAATAAATTTTTATTCTTGTAACAATTTGAAAATATCATCTACTTATTGGGTATAAAACATACATCACTTAATGTTAGTAATTCAGGATTTAAACAAGTCATACGATACAGGGAAAAGCAAGCTTCATGTTCTCAAAGGAATTAATCTGAATATTTCTGAAGGGGAGTTTGTTTCTATTATGGGAAGTTCCGGTTCCGGAAAATCCACGCTTCTTAATATTATCGGGATTCTGGATGAGAAAGATTCAGGAACTTATGAACTGGACGGAGTTCCTATCGAGCATCTTTCTGAAGTAAAGGCTGCAGAATACAGAAGCAGATTCCTGGGATTTATTTTCCAGTCTTTTAACCTTATCAATTATAAAACGGCTTTGGAAAATGTAGCACTTCCCCTGTACTATCAGAACGTACCGAGAAAGGAGCGAAATAAGAAAGCTCTGGAATATCTGGAAAAAGTAGGGCTGGCACAGTGGGCAAACCACCTTCCCAGTGAGCTTTCCGGAGGTCAGAAACAGAGAGTGGCTATAGCAAGAGCTTTGATTACCGACCCAAAAGTAGTACTGGCAGATGAGCCTACCGGAGCATTGGATTCCAAAACAACTCATGATATTATGAAACTGCTTCAGGATATCAATAATGAAGGGAAAACAATCATCGTTGTAACCCACGAGCCGGACGTGGCTGCACAGACCAAAAGAAATGTAGTGCTGAAGGACGGGATTATTGAAAGTGATGAGTTTATTAAGCAGATTGTACTATAGGAATTTGATAATTTGAAAATAAGATAATTTGAAAATTTTACTGATTTTGTTTTTAATCTTTAAATTTTTCAATCTTTAAATACCCATAAAAAATGTTTGACCTAGATCGTTGGCAGGAAATATTCAGTTCTATCCGGAGCAATGTGCTCAGGACGGTACTTTCAGGGTTTACAGTAGCCTTGGGGCTGTTTATTTTTATTGTGCTTTTCGGAATTGGAAAAGGGCTTCAGAATGCTTTCTCAGAAGGATTCTCAGGCGATGCCAAAAACCTGATTACCATTGTTACAGGGAAAACTACAATAGCTTATAAAGGACTGCAGTCTGACAGAACAGTTACATTGAATAACGGTGATTATGATTTCCTTATTAATGCAGATAAAAAAAATGTAGGCGCTTCAAGTCCCAGGTACAATGCCAGCTTAATGGTAAAATATGGAAAAGAAAGCGGAATTTATCAGGTTCACGGAGCTGAACCCGGAGAGCAGGTCATTGAAAACCGAAAGATGATTGACGGCAGATATATCACTCCCCGAGATTTAGAAGGAAAACAAAATGTGGCGGTTATCGGAAGAATGGTTCAGAGGGATTTAATTAAAAACGGGAGTCCTGTAGGAAAAGAATTAGACATTAATGGATCCATATTTAAGGTAATAGGTGTTTTTTCAGATGATGGCGGAGACTGGGATGAAAGACATATCACTGTACCTATTACGACCTTACAGCAGATGAAAAAAGGCTCAGATACGGTGAATATCGCTTACATTTCATACAGTGATAAGCTGACTCCGGAGCAGGCCATTAAATATGGGGATGAGCTGAAAGATAAATTAAAATCGAGAAAAAATGTATCTCCTGATGATGAAAACGGAGTGCGTGTCTGGAACAATGCAAAGAACATGAATGATACCTTTATATTTATGGCAGTTCTTACAGCCATTGTAGGATTTATTGGTCTTGGAACGCTGCTTGCCGGAATTATCGGGATCAGTAATATCATGGTGTACATTGTAAAAGAAAGAACCAAAGAGATTGGGGTACGAAAAGCCATCGGAGCAAAACCAAGCGGAATTGTAGGACTGATTGTTCAGGAAAGTGTTGTCATTACAGTAGTATCAGGGCTTGTTGGAGTAGGCATAGGTGTTCTGACCTTAAGTCTTATTGGGGATAGTCTTGAAGAATTCTTCATTAAAAGTCCAAGTGTAGGATGGGGATCTATTATGATGGCATTCATTGCTTTGATTTTCTCAGGATTGATCGCAGGATTTGTACCCGCATACAGAGCTTCAAGAATTAAACCGATAGAAGCATTGAGAACGGAATAATAATTTGAAAAAGATAAACGAATTAAGAGAACTTATAATTCATAACTAATAATTCAGCAAGGTGAATATCATATTTAAAAAAGATACTTGGCAGGAAATTTATTATTCTTTGAGGAATAATAAGCTCCGAACATTTCTTACCATGATTGGCGTAGGATGGGGAATGTTTTTGTATGTAAGCCTTCTTGGAGCTGCAAAAGGAATGGAGAACGGTTTTGATAAATTGTTCTCAGGTTTTGCTACCAATTCCATCTTTCTGTGGGCGCAGAAAACCTCCATTCCTTATGAAGGATTTCCAAAAGGAAGAGAAGTTCATCTGAACTTAACCGATATGGAAATGCTGAAAAGAAAAGTAACCGCCATAGATTATATATCACCTCAAAATGCAAGAGGAAGTTTTACCGGAACACCGGGAGAATCGATGTCCAGAAACGGAAAGAACGGAACGTATTCGCTTACCGGAGACTACTCTGTAGGAAATAAAATTTCGGAAAAGAAACTGATCTTCGGACGTTACATCAATGATGCCGACGTTTCAGGAAATAAAAATGTAGTGGTAATTGGGGAAGAAATTTATAAAAACTTCTTTGATGCCAAGAAAAAAGAAAATCCGATAGGAAAATCAATCAATATTAAGGGGCTGTTCTTTAATGTAATTGGAGTTTTCCGTGTGAAAAAAGGAGGCGGATTTGAAAATGACCAGACGGCTTTTATTCCACTTTCTACATACACAAAAATGTATAATGCGGGAGATCAGATAGACATGTTTGCCATCGTAAGTAAGCCGAATGCCAATGTGAATTCTGTAGAAGAAGACGTAAAGCAGGTGCTGAAATCAAAAAATAAGGTTTCACCCGAAGATACCAACGCATTTGGAAGTTTCAACTTAGGAAAAGAATTTAAAAAACTGACAGGTTTCCTTACGGGAATGCAGTTGTTAACCATCATTGTAGGTACACTAACCATCCTTGCAGGAGTTATTGCTATTTCGAATATCCTTCTGATTACGGTCAAAGAAAGAACCAAAGAAATCGGGATCAGAAGAGCGTTGGGAGCCAAACCGGCAGAGGTAAGAAATCAGATTTTGCTGGAAAGTGTCGTCATTACGCTCTCCTCGGGGTTACTGGGCTTTATGTTCGGAATTTTTGTACTGATGATTCTAAACGCCGTTACCCAGGGACAGGATTCATTTCCTTTCTATAACCCGACGGTCAATTACGGAAACGTATTTGCGGCAATGGCGGTAATGGTCATTTTAGGACTGGTAATCGGGATGATTCCGGCGCAAAGAGCAGTTAAGATCAGACCTATTGAAGCATTAAGAACAGAATAATTAATTTTCCACATCATTCAATCTATTTAATAAAAAATAAACTATACATATGAAAAAGAAATTCACCTGGAAAAAAGCCATTTATATAGTACTGGGGCTTTTATTTGCAGTGGCATTGTTCTCGGGGCTCGGTTATCTTATCAAATCAAACTCTAAAGAAGGTGAGGCTTTCCTTACCCGTAAGCCTACAGTCCAGAATATGGATGATAAAGTAATGGCTACTGGGAAAATTGTTCCGAAAGAAGAAATTGAAATCAAACCGAATATTGCAGGGATCATAGATAAAATCTTGGTAAAGGAAGGCGATAAGGTAGAAGTGGGGCAGCTGATAGCCACTGTAAAAATTGTTCCGAGCATCTCCGAAGTAAATGCTGCACAGCAGGAAGTTCAGAATGCACAGATCCAGATCAGCAACGCCCAGATGAACGTAGGAAATATGCAGAAGCAGTTCGAAATGCAGGATAAATTATACAAGCAGGGAGTCGCTTCAAAACAGGAATTTCTGAATTCCCAGCAGCAGTTATACGCTCAGCAGCAGACTTTGAAAAATGCACAGCAGCAATTAAATACCGCTCAGAAAAGATTACAGATTGCCAAAACAGGAGCAACTCCTGAGCTTAAAGGGCAAGGTTTAGCTACTACGGAAATCCGTTCCAAAGCTTCAGGTACTGTACTTGAAGTTCCTGTAAAAGCGGGAAGCCAGGTGATTGAAGCCAATAACTTTAACGCCGGAACTACCATCTGTTCCGTAGCAGATCTGAATGTTCTGATCTTTAAAGGTGAAATTGATGAAGCACAAGCCGGAAAACTAAGCGAAGGAATGGATATGAACATCGTAATCGGTGCCCTACAGAACAAAACTTTCCCAGGAAAACTAACCATGATCGCGCCTAAAGGAAAAGATAATGCAGGAACTATCAAATTTCCGGTAGAAGGTAATGTAACTAATCCTAATAATGATTATATTAGAGCAGGTTTTTCTGCCAATGGTGAAATTGTTTTGAGTTCTCAGAAAAATGCATTATTATTGGACGAGTCTTTAGTTCAGTACGAAAAGAAACAGGGAAAAGATGTTCCTTTTGTAGAAGTGAAGCAAAAAGACGGGAAATTTAAGAAAGTATATGTGAAACTGGGAGCAAGTGACGGTATCAACGTACAGATTCTTCCTGGATCCAATATTACAAAAGACACTGAAATAAAAGTGTGGAACCCATCTGATAAAGATAAAGAAGAGCTTAAAGAAAAAGCGAATAAAAAATAATAAACTACACTATACACTTTTAAACTGTGAATCCTGGAGGAATTTTTTTCTCCGGGATTCTTTTTTTAATCAAAATTTTTACAATAGTAAATTCCTATATTTGAATGATATAAATTCATGGAGAATGTGCAGGTACGCCGGGAAAACTTATAAATCACATTATGTCTGTTTTAAATGTAGAAAATCATTTAAGCAGCCGGAATCATATGATATTATAAGAAGGATTGAAAAAGAAAAAATATACCATGAGCTAATGGGAAGTCAGTTCGTAAAGTAGGATATGCCTTCACAAAAACAGAAACAGAAGAATTACAAAAAATTGTTTCCGAAATTGAAAACAGAACTATAAAATGTCCTGAATGCAGCAGTCCTATGGCTGATTTGGGGAAAGATTTCAAAGCACCCAAAAAAACAGCAGTCAAAGAATGGAAAATTATAGAAAGCCTTTTTAAAACAGGAAAATATTTTCATACCTGTGGATGTGATGGAATAGGTTATATTCCTAAAAATCCCAATGACTATAAAATTTATTTAAAAACCATATTGCAGTCCTACGAGGAATCATTGATTTCCTGTCAGAATAAACCAATAGAAGAATTTACTGATAAGAATGAGGAGATTAATTATTGGTCAGACAAAATTCAAAAGATAAAAACCGAAATTACTGATAATAAATTCGAAGAGGTGTAACGAAAAGTAAATTTAAAATGTCTTAATTTTAAATTCCAAACTATACCTCCATGAAAAAAGATTATTGGATCCTGCTGCTTTTTATCATCGCAAAGTTTATCCTTCAATATTCATTGATAAGCCCTGAGTATGAACTTCACAGAGATGAATACCTGCATCTTGATCAGGCCAATCATCTGGCATGGGGTTACCTCTCCGTTCCTCCTGTTAACTCATGGCTGGCATGGATGATTAAAATATTGGGAAATTCCATATTTTGGGTTAAATTTTTTCCAGCGCTGTTCGGAGCTTTAACCATTGTATTGACATGGAAAGTAGTTGAAGAGCTTAATGGAAGTCTATTCGCTAAAGTCCTGGCTTCTTTAGGTATATTATTTTCAGTACTTCTTCGCGTTAATATGCTGTTTCAGCCGACATCTTTAGAAATTTTCCTGTGGCTGTTCCTTTATTATAGCCTGATTAAATATTTCAATTCCCAGCAAGTAAGATGGATCTACATAGGAGCCATCATTTTCGGAATAGGAGTATTAAATAAATACAATATTGCTTTTTCGTTATTAGGGCTTATCCCTGCATTATTATTAACGGAGCAAAGGAAGATTTTTATGCAGTCTCATGTGTATTGGGCTGCACTTTTAGCATTAATCATTATTTTTCCCAATCTCCTCTGGCAGTATCAGAACCAGTTTCCGGTAATTCATCATATGAAAGAACTTTCAGAAAATCAGCTTGTGCATGTAGACCGTATGGATTTTATGAAATCTCAGATCCTGTTTTTCATAGGTGTTATTTTCGTAATGATAACAGGATGGGGAGCACTATTATTGTACAAGCCATTTGAGAAATTCAGATTTTTCTTCTGGAGCTATATTATAACAATCACTCTTTTTTTATTTTTCAAAGCAAAAGATTACTATGCGATAGGACTGTACCCTGTCTATATTGCTTTTGGTTCCGTTTTTCTCGGGCATTTGCTTGAAAAAGGATGGAAAAGATTTTTGAAACCCGTCTGCATTCTCGTTCCGGTACTTTTATTTCTTCCTTTATATAATGTAGCCTTTCCGAATAAAAGTCCTCAATATATAGAATCCCATCAGGATCAGTACAAAAAATTCGGACTGCTTCGCTGGGAAGACGGAAAAGATCATGCGCTGCCTCAGGATTTTGCAGATATGCAGGGCTGGAAAGAACTGGCTCAAAAAGTAGATAAAGAATATTCCCGGCTGTCAAAGTCAGGAAATACGATGGTTTTGTGCGATAATTATGGGCAGGCCGGTGCTATCAATTACTATTCAAAGGCCGGTGTTGTAGCAATGTCTTTTAATGCAGACTATATCAATTGGATCGATTTAAGCAAAAAATATAAAAATGTGATCAGAATCAAAGAGGCTTCTGAAGCAGGAAAAGAGCTCAGTGAATCCGGTTCGTTTTTCGAAGCTGCTAAATTAAAAGATTCTGTTGCCAATCCCTATGCAAGAGAAAGAGGAACTGCCATTTTCAGATTACAGGGAGCCCGAATAGATGTTATTAAAAGAATAAGGGAAGAAATCATCGAAGTTAAAAATGAATGGAAATAGTTTTTAATAAGATTGGAGATAATGATGGGTAGGGCATATCAATTTAATAGATAAATATTATCGCAACCTTGTTGCTTTAATTTATTTTATGGTAACTTTGCACCATCAACTATCAACTATCAACTGAACTATGGCAAACAAAAACTTTGATGTTATTATAATAGGAGGAAGCTATTCGGGATTATCAGCAGCAATGGCTTTAGGAAGGTCTTTGAGAAACGTTCTCATTATTGACCACGGAAAACCTTGTAACAGACAAACTCCGCATTCGCATAATTTTGTTACCCACGACGGCAAAACACCTGGAGAAATTGCAAAGCTGGCCAAAGAAGACGTAGAAAAATATGAAACCGTTCGCTTTTACAACGGAAGCGTAGTAAAAACAGCGAAAACAACTGAAGGTTTTGAGATTGAAGGTTCTGCCGGAGAAAAATTTCACGCTAAAAAACTGATTTTGGCTTCAGGTGTTAAAGACATTATGCCGGATATTCCCGGGTTTGCAGAATGCTGGGGGATTTCTGTGATCCATTGTCCATACTGCCACGGCTATGAAGTGAAAAACCAAATAACAGGTATTCTTTCTAACGGAGAAATGGCGTACGAATTTTCAAAACTGATCTTTAATCTGACCAAAAACCTTACTTTGTTTACCAATGGAAAGGCTGCACTTTCAAAAGAACAGATTGAAAAACTGAATCAGAATAAAATCATTCTTAACGAAGATGAAATTAAAGAAATAAAACATGAACAAGGTTCTATTCAAAAAATAGTTTTCAAAAACGGAAAGGAAATTCCATTACAGGCCTTGTATGCTAAAATTCCTTTTGAACAAAATATACAGGTATCTGCTGATCTGGGATGTGAACTGACAGACAATGGATTTATCAAAGTGGATATGATGCAGAAAACAAACATTCCCGGCGTTTTTGCCTGTGGAGATAATGTCACCATGATGAGGTCCGTAGCCAATGCTGTTGCACAGGGAAATTTTGCAGGAGCTGTAGTGAATAAAGAGCTCTGTGATGAAGAATTTTAAAAGCTTTCTTGGAAAATAAAGGAGGAGTATTTTCATTTTTTAGTGTTGAAAAATCATTTTTTCAATAGATAAATCTCAATGAAAATTCCGTACATTTGGGGTGGAAATTTCAAAAACTAAAAGTAAAATGGATATTATTTTCGACCTGATTGAAAAAGAAAGACAAAGACAAACCCATGGATTAGAGCTTATCGCATCAGAAAATTTTGTTTCTGAAAACGTGATGAAGGCAATGGGAAGTGTACTGACAAATAAATATGCTGAAGGATATCCCGGAAAAAGATATTACGGAGGATGTGAAGTAGTAGATGAGGTTGAAACATTGGCGATCAACAGAGCTAAAGAACTTTTCGGAGTAGATTATGTGAATGTTCAGCCACATTCAGGTTCTCAGGCGAACGCTGCCATTTATCTTGCGGTTTTGAAACCAGGTGACAAAATTATGGGGATGGATCTTTCAATGGGAGGACATCTTACGCACGGTTCTGCAGTGAACTTCTCCGGTATCCAGTACAACGTAGTTTCTTACGGAGTGCAGCAGGAAACAGGTCTAATTGATTATGACCAAATGAGAGAAGTAGCATTAAGAGAAAAGCCAAAAATGCTTATCGCAGGTTTCTCAGCATACTCAAGAGATTTGGATTATGCTAAATTCAGAGAAGTTGCAGATGAAGTTGGTGCTACACTTTGGGCAGATATTGCTCACCCAGCTGGTTTGGTAGCAAAAGGATTATTAAATTCTCCATTCGAACACTGTCACGTAGTAACCACCACCACCCACAAAACCCTGAGAGGGCCAAGAGGAGGAATGATTATGATGGGTAAGGATTTCGAAAATACCTATGGCCACAAAACGCCGAAAGGAGAAATCAAAATGATGAGCCAGGTGCTGGATGGAGCTGTATTCCCGGGAATTCAGGGAGGACCGCTGGAGCATGTAATTGCCGGTAAGGCCGTAGCTTTTGGTGAAGCCCTGGATGTACAGTTTGAAACCTACGCAAAACAGGTTAAATCTAATGCTCAGGCATTATCAAAAGCAATGATCGACAGAGGATTTGACATCGTAAGTGGTGGTACAGACAATCACCTGATGCTGGTAGATCTTAGAAACAAAGGGGTAAACGGTAAAGAGACAGAAAAAGCATTAGTGCTTGCAGATATTACTTGTAACAAGAATATGGTTCCGTTTGATGATAAGTCTCCGTTTACTACATCCGGTATCAGATTAGGAACTGCTGCTATCACAACAAGAGGACTGAAAGAAAATGATATGGATACTATTGCAGGATTAATTTCTGAAGTAGTAGATAACATTAAAAACGAAGAGGTTCTTGGATCAGTTAGAAAGAAAGTTAACGAATTAATGGAAGGAAAAGCCCTGTTCAATTACTAACAGGTATTCCGATATCAGATAAAGAATGAGCAGAATGCTCATTCTTTTTTTATACAAATGGACAAAAAATCTTATACCTTCGAAGAGATCAAACAGAAACTGGTGAATTATTGTGTTTACCAGGATCGCTGCCATGCAGAAGTGGAACAGAAGATGAGAGAATTTCTGCTCATTGATGAAGCAAAGGAAGAAATTATTTTATACCTCCTGAAAGAAAATTACCTTAATGAAGAAAGGTTCACAAGAAGCTATATCAGAGGTAAGTTTTACATCAAGCACTGGGGCCGAAACAAAATCAAAATGAATCTGAAGCAAAAACAGATATCCGAAAGACTCATCAATTCCTGTTTTGATGAGATCTATGAGCCTGACTATGAAAAAACAATCAGAAAGATTTTTGAAGATTATTACTCGAAACAAACAGGCTTGAAGGAATATCAAAAAAAAACCAAGACAATAAAATATTTGATGAGTAAAGGTTTTGAATATGAGAAAATAAATGATATTTTTGACTAAATTTTAATAAATTTAAAAAAAACTAGACCGTGATTTCCTTAAATAAAACAAAAAGTTCATTGAAAAAGATTGATATATAGATATTTAATAATTATTTTAAATATAAAACAGCTAAAACAAGAAAATTTTACAGATAAATGTCATCTTTGTGAGAATTTTTGTGGTATGGTTTTTGTCAGTGAGTTTAGCTGTATTATGATGAAATTGTTAGATTTCATAAATGTAACATCAAATTTATTTTCGATTTCAACATATTGAGATAAATTTATTTATTTTTGCATGATTGTATCGGAATTATCTTTGATTGGATGATTAGATATTAGACTATAATTAAATATGAACACCAATAAAGACAATGTACAATTCTCTTAGGAAAACAATATTTGGAGGGGATAATGTTGTCAATCTCTCAGACGTAAGATATCTTCCTAGATGGATAATTCTTGTAATAGACATTATTATTCTGGTTATATCTTTATTTCTTTCTACTTACATTATCGAAAAAATTACCAAACAGGAGTTCATTTATCACGAAGATAAAAGTATGATTTTCGCTTTTATCATTTTGATAAATACTGTTTTTATGTATGTTTTTAAAACCTATGCGGGGATTATCCGCCATTCAACATTCATAGACTTATTTAAGCTTTTGATATCGTGCTTTTGCACAATGCTGGCTGTCGGAACTGTAAATATCTTTTATTTCTGGGTAACCGGAAGTAAGTTTATACTTACACCGTATCTGATCCTGTATTTTGTGATTTCCTTTATGGGGCTGTTTCTCTTTAGATTATATGTGAAAGAGTTTTTCCATATAGTAAGAGAATACAGAAGAAGTGCTCTGAAAAAAAGAATTCTCGTATTGGGTATTGATGAACAGTCCATTGCTATTGCCAGAGCTATTCTGGACAATCCCAGTCTTCCCTATCAGGTCGTAGGATTTCTGACTCAAAGGACAGATTCAAAAAGAGCCTCATTACTTGGGAAGCCTATCTATGAAAAGAAAAAAATTGAAGAAAATACCAAAGAAGATCTCATTATAGATGGTGTCCTCA
Organism: Chryseobacterium culicis; assembly: GCF_900108365.1. GTDB lineage: Bacteria > Bacteroidota > Bacteroidia > Flavobacteriales > Weeksellaceae > Chryseobacterium > Chryseobacterium culicis. Next base: position 664,923 of record NZ_FNWQ01000001.1, read on the forward strand.
TTGTAAAGGAAATGATGGCAAGAGATGAAGTGAACGCCTGGGTGAATTTATTTCTGGAGAAGGACCTTAATATTTTTAAAGCTCCATCCGTACAAAAATTAAGAGATAGTGATTTAGGAGGATCTATCAGAACTCTTCAGATTGAGGATTTACTGAACAGAAAACCGATTAAAATTCAAAACGAAAAAGTTAAAAGCAGACATTTTGAAAAAACTGTACTGGTAACCGGTGGGGCAGGATCGATAGGAAGCGAAATTGTAAGACAGGTCGCCAATTTTAACCCTTCTTTAATAGTGGTATTGGATCAGGCAGAAACGCCGCTTTACGAAATTGAACTCGAAATGAGGGAAAAATATCCTCAAATTGCTTTCAAGTTTGTCTTAGGTGATGTCTCCAACCAGCACAGAATGGAAGCTCTGTTCCAGATGTATAACTTCTCAATGGTTTACCATGCAGCGGCTTATAAGCATGTTCCGTTGGTGGAAGAGAATCCTCACGAAGCCATCTTTGTTAATATATTAGGTTCAAAGATTGTTGCAAAGTTATCCAGCAAATATAAAGTAAACAGATTCGTTATGGTATCTACAGATAAAGCTGTAAATCCTACTAACGTAATGGGCGCCTCAAAACGTGCTGCGGAACTTTTTGTACAGTCACTGCAGAATGTTGAGGGTAACGTTACAAAATTTATTACAACAAGATTTGGAAACGTATTAGGATCCAATGGGTCAGTAATTCCTCACTTTAAAAAGCAAATTGAAGCCGGAGGTCCTGTAACCATTACCCATCCGGACATTGTAAGATACTTTATGACCATTCCTGAAGCCTGTGAACTGGTTCTTCAGGCAGGTACCATGGGAGAAGGTGGAGAAATCTTTGTTTTTGATATGGGGGAACCTGTTAAAATTCTTGATCTTGCTAAAAGAATGATCAAGCTATCAGGCTTTGAGCCCAATATTGATATTAAAATTATTTATACGGGGTTAAGACCGGGGGAAAAACTGTATGAAGAACTTTTAAGCGATGATGCAAAAACGCTTCCTACTCACAATGAGAAAATTATGATTTCTAAAGATCCTTCTATGGGATTTGAAGAGATAGATACTCTCACAAAACAAATCACAAAGGCCTCCTTAAGAAGGGATAAAGTAGAGGTAGTAAGAATCCTTAAAACTATAGTTCCGGAATTTAAAAGCAATAATTCTATATTTGAAGCTTTAGATAAATAAGAGGAATATAAGTGTATATTTGTACAATTTTAAAATATGAAAGGGAAAATATTAGCTATATCATTAGGTATTTTATTGGTTTCTTGTAAGACGAATAAGAATGCACAAAATGATTTAAATTATATGCAGAATATAGAGCAGGTGGCTATAGATGCTTCTGTGAAAAATTCTGGCAATGCAATACAGACAGGTGATCAGCTTATTATTCTGATTACCGCAAAAGATATGGATGTTGTAAAACCATTCAATCAGAATTATTCTTCATCAGATGTGATACAGCCTAATGGTGGCGCGGGGGGAAATACTCCTTCGCAGGGTGCTACAAGTATTACAGGACCTACTTATATTGTAGACGCTAATGGAAATATTGATTTTCCGGTTTTAGGCCAGATCAATACAACCAATAAATCACTGGTCGATTTTAAAAATGAAATTCGCGAAAGATTAACGAAATATATTATAAATCCAACTGTAAACGTAAGGCTTGCCAATTTCAAAGTTACAGTACTTGGAGAAGTAAACAGACAGGGAGATTATACTATATCTAACGGGCATGCAACTATTTTAAATGCTCTCGGTCTCGCTGGTGACCTTACTATGTACGGAAAGAGAGATGATATCCTGATTATACGATCAGAGAACGGACAGATTACTCATGGAAAAGTGAATCTGCAGGATGCCAATCTTATCAACTCGCCTTACTATAATCTGAAACAAGGAGACGCTATCGTAGTAGCATCTAATAAAGCAAGAAATATTGCCGCAAAACAAAATCCTAATACAGGTATTTATTTAACAGCAATTTCAATTGGTATTACGGCAATCGCTGTAGTAATAAGTCTATTCAAGAAATAAATTAATGAACAATCAGGATCCTACTCAATTTTCTCAAACAGAAGATCATCTTAATATTAATGATATTGTTAGGCCATATATTAAAAGATGGCCATGGTTTGTGATTTCAGCTTTTTTATTTGTATTGGGTGCTTATATCGCTTTTAAATTTATAACTCCTGTATACAACGTAAAAACTACCATTTTAATTAAAGATACCAAAAATGCTCCTAGCGCAACTAATGATGCCAGTGTTTTACAAGATTTATCAGGCTTTGGGGGAATGAAAACCAACAGTATCGAGAATGAGATTGAAATTCTAAAGTCTAAAAGACTGATGAAAGATGTAGTAATTACTAAAAATCTTCAGGTTGATATTTTTGCCAAGGGAAAAATTATTAAAAAAGAATTATATAAAAATACTTCACCTATAATTGTAAAAGTAATCAACGAAAAACCTCTTGCAAAGTTCCCGGGTAAACCCTTAAATGTTTCATTAAAAGGAAATGAAATTACTATTACTTCAGATGAATTAGATAAAAGTATTGTTTCTGGTTTCGGAAAAACAATTAGTCTTCCTTTTGCCAATATTATTATCATTAAAAATGATAAGTTTAATCCAAATGAAGTCAAAGAGTTAAATACTAGTGATTTAGAAATCAGTATTTCACCAATAGAGGCAAAAGTTAATAGCTTACAAAATCAAGTCGGTATTGGAGTAGTAAATAAAGAAACTACTGTTGTAGGGCTTGAAATAAACTATCCGGAGACAGCTAAAGCCGCAGACATTTTGAATACTTTAGTTGTAATGTATAATAATGATGCAATTACCGATAAAAATCAGGAATCTAAAAAAACTCTGGACTTTATTGAAGACAGAGTAAAAAAGCTATCTGTTGAACTTGGTCAGGTAGAAAATGAAAAAGAAAACTTTAAGTCTAGAAACAACTTAACAGACCTGGAAACAGAAGCAAAGATTAATTTGGAGAGTTCTGCAGCAGCAAGGGCGAAACAGTTAGATGTAAATGCTCAGTTAGAGCTTACCAATTCCTTGATGAGCTTTGTTTCTAAGCAAGGGCAGTATCAGGTACTTCCATCTAATGTAGGTCTTAATAACTCTGAAGCAGTAGCAGGAATTGTAAATTATAATCAATTAATACTGCAGAGAAACAGGTTGCTGGAATCTGCTACACCAGAAAACCCAGCAGTTGTCGATATTACAAAACAGATTAATTCTTTACGTACTTCAATCGTTCAAAGTTTACAAAGAAATCAAGCAGGGCTTGAACTTGCTCGAGGTGAATATTTAGGAGAACAAAACAAAGTTTCTGAAAAAATTTCTAAACTTCCATCCATCGAAAAAATGTTTAGAGGTATTGAAAGACAACAGCAGATAAAGGAAAACTTATATTTACTATTATTACAAAAAAGAGAGGAAACAGCTATTGCACAGTCTATTACAGCGCCTAAAGCTAAAGTGATAGATACAGCATATTCATCACAAGCTCCGGTGGCTCCTAAAAAAGCTTTAATTCTTTTAGCTTCATTTATTGTCGGATTATTGATTCCGGTTGTTGTTATATATCTAAAAGATTTATTTAATAATAAGGTTAAAACTAAACATGATCTGGAAAAAATTATTCATGCTCCAGTAATTGCAGAATTGCCAAGTCTTGAAAAAGGGGATTCTGAGATTGTGAAGGTGAATGATATTACACCAATGGCAGAAGCATTTAGAATTCTTATTACCAATATGAATTTCATGCTTCCTAAGGATAAAAAAGGGAAAATTGTATTCGTTACATCTACTGTAAAAGGGGAAGGAAAAACTTTCACTTCTGTAAATTTAGCTTTGACACTTGCTAATCCCAAGAAGAAAGCAATAATAATCGGGTCAGATATCAGAAATCCGCAATTGCAAAGATATAATCCTGCCAGAAAAGGTCTTACTGGACTTACTGAGTTCCTTTACTCGGATAATACTAAACTTGAAGATATTATTCACGTATCATCTTTTAATCCTCATTTGGATGTTATTTATTCAGGAATGATTCCTCCTAATCCAACAGAATTATTATCTAACGGACGTTATGAGATTCTTTTAGATGAATTGAAAGGAAAGTATGACTATATTATTCTAGATACAGCACCGCTGCTTCTAGTAACAGATACATTCCTTATTGCTGATCTTGCTGATGTCACGATCTACGTATCAAGATCCAGATATACAGAAAAATCATTAATGGAATTTGCCAATATTAATATTGATCAGAAAAAGATCAGAAACGTAGGCTTTGTTCTTAATGATGTTAACAGAGAAAATTTAGGGTATAGTAACAAATACGGTTATGGATATAATAATCATGTTGAAAAATCATGGTTTGAAAAAATAAAAAATAAACTTAGTTAGTGATGAAAGACTATAAAATAGCAGTTATTGGACAAGGTTATGTGGGACTTCCCTTGTCATTGGAATTTGCAGCTCATTACCCTGTATTGGGATTTGATATCAATACGCAGCGTGTAAATCAGCTTAATGATGGACAGGATATTACCCTGGAAGCCGATATAGAAAAACTTAATGAAGGCTTAAGAAAATATAATGAATCTGATGGTACATTAGGATATAAAGCTACCAGTGAGTTATCAGATATTGCTGTGGCAAGTATTTTTATCGTAACAGTTCCTACACCTATAGATAGATATAACGCACCGGATCTTAATCCATTGATTTCTGCTTCAAAAATGTTGGGGGGAATCATTAAAAAAGGAGATATTGTTATTTATGAATCTACTGTTTTCCCAGGGTGTACAGAAGAAGAATGTGTACCGGTTTTGGAAAAATATTCAGGATTAAAATACAATGAAGATTTTTTTGTAGGATACTCTCCCGAAAGAATTAACCCTGGAGATAAAGTAAATACACTTACCAGTGTAAAAAAAGTAACCTCTGGTTCTACAGACGAAATTGCTGAAGAAGTGGATCTTTTGTATAAAAAAATCATTACTGCAGGAACTCATAAAGCATCAAGCCTTAAAGTGGCTGAAGCCTCAAAAGCAATTGAAAATGCACAGCGTGATGTTAATATCTCCTTCGTAAATGAATTGGCATTGATCTTTGACAGGATAGGAATTGACACAAACGATGTTTTAGAAGCAGCCGGAACAAAATATAATTTCCTGAAATATAAACCAGGATTAGTTGGAGGACACTGTATTTCCGTAGATCCTTATTATTTAGCACATAAAGCAGAACAGTTGGGATACCATCCTGACGTGATTTTATCCGGACGTCGTGTTAATGACTCAATTGCTAAATTCATTGCTGCTAAAGTGGTAAAACTTATGATTGCCAAAGGTGGAGTTATTAAAGATTCCCAGGCATTGATCTTAGGAGTGACGTTTAAAGAAAACTGTCCCGACGTAAGAAATACAAAAGTAGTGGATATTTATACTGAACTTTCAGATTATGGAGTTAATGTAGATATTTATGACCCTTGGGCAAGCAAAGAAGAAGTGAAACATGAATACGGAATAGATATCCTGGATGCCCTTATTGAAGGTAAAAAATATGATTCTCTGATTATCGCTGTATCCCATAATGAATTCCTTCAAATGGATCTTAACACGCTGAAAAAAGGAAATTCTGTAGTTTTTGATACTAAAGCCTGTTTAGACAGAGATTTGGTAGACGCCAGATTATAAACATTTACAATGAACTATGATATCATAATTGTTGGAGCCGGGTTAGTAGGACTCGCTACGGCATATCAATTAAAAATTAAAAAACCAGACGCTAAAATTTTGGTTTTAGAAAAGGAAAATGATGTATCACTACATCAATCCGGACATAACAGTGGAGTGATTCATAGTGGAATATACTACAAGCCAGGTAGTTTAAAAGCGAAAAATTGTATTGAAGGTTATAATTCTGTAATCAATTTCGCTAAAGAACATGGTATCCGCTATGATCTTTGTGGAAAAATTATTGTTGCCACTTCACAGGAAGAACTGCCGCTTTTAGATAATATTTATAAAAGAGGTGTTGAGAACGGACTTCAGGAACTGAAATACCTTTCAAGAGAAGAATTTCGTGAAATTGAACCTCATTGTGAAGGTGTGAGAGCAATCAAAGTCCCGCAGACAGGGATTATTGATTATCCCGGAGTGGCCAAAAAAATTAAAGAGCTTTTTCAAGAATTAGGAGGAGAGGTTAAATTCAATAGCGAAGTAAGAAATATTATCAATAATAACGCTGAAATCATCGTTAAAACTCAAGCTTCTGAATTCAAAACAAAGAAACTTATTTCATGTGCAGGACTGTATTCTGATAAGATTACAAAAATGACCAATGAAAAGAATGATGTTATTATTATTCCTTTCCGTGGCGAATATTATAAAATAAGGGATGAAAAAAAACACCTGGTAAAGCACCTTATTTATCCTGTTCCTGATCCTAATTTCCCATTTTTGGGCGTTCATTTCACAAGAATGATTGACGGTAATATTGAAGCCGGCCCCAACGCGGTGCTAGCTTTTAAAAAAGAAGGATATAAATTCTTCGATTTTGATCTGGAAGAAACCATGCAGACATTAATGTGGCCCGGATTTAGAAAAATTGTTGCCAAATATGGTAAAACAGGACTAGGCGAAGTACATCGCTCATTATCCAAATCCGCATTTACCAAAGCTCTTCAAAAACTTATGCCTGAAATTCAGGAATCTGATCTTGTACCGGGCGGTTCGGGAGTTCGGGCGCAGGCTTGTGACAGAAATGGAGGTTTAATTGATGATTTTGACATTGTGAAAAATGGAAACATTATTCATGTAAGAAACGCGCCTTCACCAGCAGCCACATCTTGCCTTTCTATTGGAAATAAGATAAGCGAGTTAATTGAAAACTAACCTCCAAGACTAAAATATACATTTCATATGAAAATTCAAATGGTTGATCTTAAAGGTCAATACGAAAAAATAAAGCATGAAGTAAATGCAGGGATTCAGGACTGTCTTGATAATACTGCTTTTATTAATGGTCCTGCAGTAAAAGAATTTCAACAGGATTTTGAAAAATACCTTAATGTAAAACATGTGATCCCATGCGCAAACGGAACAGATGCGTTACAGATTGCTATGATGGCGCTGGACTTACAGCCAGGAGATGAAGTAATTTGTCCTGCTTTTACATATGTAGCAACTGCAGAAGTAATAGGGCTTCTTGGTTTAAAGCCAATTATGGTAGATGTTGACGAGAATACTTTCAATATTGAATTGGAAGGACTGGAAAAATATCTTACTCCCAATACTAAAGCCATTGTTCCTGTACATCTGTATGGACAGGGAGCCGATATGGAAAAAATCCTTGAATTCGCTGAAAAGCATAATCTGTTTGTTATTGAAGATAATGCTCAGGCCATCGGATCTGATTACACATTTACAGATGGAAATGTAAAAAAGACCGGAACTATAGGCCATATAGGATGTACATCTTTTTTCCCTTCCAAAAACCTGGGCTGCTATGGAGATGGAGGAGCTTTAATGACGAATGATGATGATCTGGCAATGAAAATAAGAATGATTGCCAATCATGGTCAGCAAAAAAAATATTATCACAAAGTTCTGGGATGTAATTCCAGGCTAGATACCATCCAGGCTGCTGTTCTAAAAGTAAAATTAAAGCATCTCGACGAATATTCTACGGCAAGAAACAAAATGGCTGCATATTATGATGAGAATCTAGAATCAATAGCAGAGATTCAGATTCCACAAAGAGCAGAAAATTCTACCCATGTTTTTCACCAGTATACATTAAGGGTAAAGAATGGGAAAAGGGACGAATTACAAAAATTCTTGGGCGAAAAAAATATTCCAAGTATGATTTATTATCCTCTGCCGTTATATAAGCAGGAAGCTTTTGCACAATATGTAGAACCTGATTTTACATTGCCCGTTACAGAACTCCTTTGTTCAGAAGTGATTTCCCTTCCTGTTCATACAGAATTTAATCAGGAGGAAGCCGATTTTATTATTTCAGAAATCAAAAACTTTTTTAATAATAACTAATAATCAACTATAAAAAGAAAAAAATATGTCGGATTTTTTTGCACACGAAACGGCAGTTATTGATGAAGGCTGCAGCATAGGAGCCGGAACAAAAATTTGGCACTTTTCTCACATTATGCCAAATTGTATTTTAGGAGAAAAATGTAATATCGGGCAAAACGTAGTTGTTTCTCCTGGTGTGATCTTAGGAAAAAATGTAAAAGTTCAGAACAATGTCTCTATATATGAAGGAGTAACCTGTGATGATGATGTATTTCTTGGCCCTTCAATGGTTTTTACTAATGTTATTAATCCTAGAAGTGCAGTTAACCGAAAAAACGCATATCTTAAAACACATGTGGGCACAGGAGCCTCTATCGGGGCTAACGCAACAATAGTATGTGGTCATAATATTGGAAAATTTGCTTTTATCGGCGCTGGAGCAGTAGTAACAAAAGAAGTTCCAGCTTACGCATTGGTCGTAGGGAACCCTGCAAGGCAAATGGGTTGGATGAGTGAATTTGGGCACCGTCTGAATTTTGACGCAGAAGGTATTGCCGTGTGTGAAGAAAGTGGTGAAAAATATAAATTAGATAATAATCAAGTTTCAAAAATTTAATATAGAATGTCTGAAAAAATAAAATTTGCCGTTGTAGGCTGTGGGCATATAGGAAAAAGACATGCAGAAATGGTGTCTAGAAATGCCGAATGTGAATTGGTAGCTTTAATTGACGTAAAAGATAAATCCTCTTTAGGGATTGAGAATTATGAGGTGCCTTTTTTTTCTTCACTAGATGCATTTCTTAATTCAGGAATTGAAGTAGACGTTATCAATATTGCTTCACCCAATGGTTTTCACTTTGAACAATCTTATAAAGCAATATCGGCAGGAAAACATATTGTGGTTGAAAAACCAATGGCACTGAATAAACAAGATGCGGAAAAACTTATTTTTCAGGCTTTACACAAGCATAAGCAAGTTTTTGCAGTGATGCAAAACCGTTATTCTCCTCCTTCTGCTTGGGTTAAAGAAATGGTAGAAAGCGGAAAGCTTGGTAAAATATTTATGGTACAGCTTAACTGTTATTGGAATCGTGATGACAGATATTATAAGCCGGAATCCTGGCATGGAAAGCTGGATCTGGACGGAGGTACATTATTTACCCAATTCTCACATTTTATTGATATTATGTACTGGCTATTTGGGGATATTACCAACATTAAGGCTAAGTTTGCAGACTTCAATCATAAAGATCTTACAGATTTTGAAGATTCAGGTTTTGTAAGTTTTGATTTTGTGAATGGAGGAATGGGATCTCTTAATTATTCTACATCCGTTTGGAATCAGAATCTTGAAAGCTCAATGACTATTATTGCAGAAAATGGAGCCGTGAAAATTGGTGGTCAGTATATGGATAAAGTAGAGGTTTGTAACGTAAAAGATTATGTAATGCCGGAATTGCCACCTACAAACCCAGGTAATGACTACGGCGCCTATAAAGGTTCTGCTGCAAACCACCATTATATTATTGAAAATGTTGTGGATGTAATCAAAGGGAGAAACACAATTACTACAAATGCCCTTGAAGGACTAAAAGTGGTAGATATTATTGAAAGAATTTACGAACTGAAAAATTCGTAATAATTGCTAGCAACAATTTTGTTGTGGGAAAATGTAATGATAAAATAGAATGGTTGAAAAAATATTAAACCTGATAAAAAAGCCTGCAATTTTATATTCAATTGCCAATATGCTTTTTTTGTCTACTATTTTTTTAGCAGATGTTATAGTGGCAAGAACTTATTCTTTGGAACAGGTAGGAGGCTGGAAACAGCTTATATTGCTTGTACAGTTTACTGCTACACTTTTGTCTTTTGGATTTATTGAAGGTTTTAGGTATAATATTGCCAAACATCACGATAAAATAAAAGAGCTTCTGGGAACAGTAACATTTATTTTTTTAATAATAAGTGTTGTCATTTTTGTTTTTTTAAGTTTTGACACTGTATCAAAAACATTTGGCGAATTATTAGGTATTAATGTTATAGTAAAAGCTGGCTTTTTAATTCCACTTTTGTATTTCCTGCTTTCTGCAAATGGTATTTATTTACAGATTTGCTTATCTGTAGGTAAGATTAAGGTAATATTAATCTCAATGGTGGTGTTCTGTGTTGTATTGGCTGTCAGTCTCTTTACATTTTTAATAAATAATTTTTTTGATTTTCAAATCAATATTTTTTTACCTTTTTTATTGGCATTGGGTTTACAGCTACTGACTTACGTGGTTATTTTGAAAATCTATCCAAAGGTGAATATGAACGGAGCAAATATTTCCATAATGTTTAAATATGGTTTTCCATTATTTATCGCTACTTATTTAGGAATGTTTACTTTGCACATTGATAAGGTTATTATTAATAAAATTGGAGGGTTAAGTGAATTTGCTATTTATTCTATTGGGGCATTGGAAATTCCTTTTGCAGGATTAATTACAAAATCAATAGTTAGTGTGAGCTATCCGATAATAGTACAGCATGTAGAGAATAATGAGATCGAAAAAGGAACAGATATTTGGCTGAATGACATTAAAAAAGCCTCATACTTTATTTTTCCCTTGGTCTTTGCATGTATATTATTTTCTAAACAGATTATTTTAGGATTATTTGGGGACAGGTATGCTGCAGCCGTTCCTGTTTTTGAAGGATATTGTCTCATATTGCTATGGAGAAATGCAACATATGGTACAATATTGTCAATTAAAGGAAAAACAAATTATATTACTCTTGTTTCTTTAATATCATTAATTGCTAATATCATCCTTATTTATTTTTTTTACCAGATGTGGGGAATTATGGGGATTGTACGGGCTTTATTTTGTTCAGTTTCAATTTGGAATATTAGTAGTTTATATTTTGAGAAAAATATAAAAAAATATTTTTCGATATATAAAGATAAATGGATGTTTATATTAATATTAGCAGTTTTTACATTATATATTTTTAAACAATGGTTCCATTATTTATAAGGGATTGTTAATCGTAAAATTATTATTTGTTGAACAAATCACATTTTATAATATAAAATTTAAAACAAAAATCAAATGTGTGGAATAGCAGGAATTATAAGTCAAAGTAGAGAAATTTTAACTTACCAGCAATTAAAAAAAATGACGGATGCTATTGAGCATCGCGGGCCTGATGGTGAAGGACAATGGATAAATGATAGTAATGTAGTAGGGTTAGGACACAGAAGGCTGTCCATTATAGATTTATCTGATGCAGGAAGCCAGCCAATGCATTATTTAGACAGATACAGCATTGTTTTCAATGGTGAAATATATAATTACATCGAGGTTAGAGAATTTCTGAAAACAAAAGGATATACATTTGTTTCAGATTCTGATACGGAAGTATTAATGGCTAATTTCGACTATAAAAGAGAAAAGTGTCTTGAAGACTTTGATGGTATGTTTGCTTTTGCTCTTTGGGACAAAAAAGAACAGACCTTATTCTGCGCAAGAGACAGGTTTGGAGAAAAACCGTTTTTTTATCACCAAAGCAACAATAGTTTTTATTTTGGATCTGAAATGAAAGCCCTTTGGAGCGCAGGTGTTCCGAAAGAAACAAATAACAGAATGCTTTTCAACTATTGGCATTTTGGTTATATTAATAATTCAAATGATTTATCTGAAACCTTTTATAAGGATATTTTTTTACTTGAACCGAGTCACTATATTGTTGTAGATCCTAATGGTAAAATTCTGAAAAAACAAAAATATTGGGATATTGATTATAAAAATCAATTGGAAAAAATTGATTTTAATGAGGCTAAGGATACATTTTTCAGATTATTTGAAACCTCAATAAGCAGAAGACTGCGCTCCGATGTAGCTGTGGGAACAAGTTTATCAGGAGGTCTTGATAGTTCTTCAACAGTTTGTATGATTAATCATATGAAGGTTAATAATGTGGAGCAAAAAACGTTCTCTGCTCGTTTCCCTAATTTTATCAAAGATGAATCTGTTTATATAGACAAGGTATTAAACAGTGTCAACGCAAAAGGAATAAGCTGCTTCCCAACTACAGAAAGCATGCTCGCTAATGTTCAGGAGATTATTCATCATCAGGAAGAACCATTCGGTACACTAAGTATTGCTGCTCAGTACGAAGTAATGAAATTAGCCCGAGACAATAATGTTATTGTGCTACTGGATGGGCAGGGTGCAGACGAATACCTTTGCGGTTATCATGGTTTGATAGATTCTTTCTTTATTGAATTAAAAAATAAAGATAAGAAAGCATATAAGGAACAATTGGAAACGTATAAGAAAGTACATGCTTCAAACCAGATTAATAGTGTGTCAAGAAGACTCAGAAATAATTTTCTGAAAGAGAAGCTATCTGATGCCCAAATAGACAGATTACTGGGCATAAAATCCGGCATTGATAATTTTACAAAGAAAGATGCCAAAAAGGATCTGTATTCTAAATATAAGAATGAACAGTTTGAAAGAAAATACAGTGCTTCATCATTAAATGAAATGCTTTATCATGCAACTTTCAGAGGAGGCTTACAAGAATTGTTAAGATATGCCGACAGAAACTCTATGGCACATTCTTTAGAAGTTCGATTACCATTTTTATCTCATGAATTGGTAGAATTTGTATTTACCTTACCATCAATATGTAAGGTAAATAATGGTTTTTCTAAATATATACTTAGAGAAGCGATGAATGATATCGTACCAAAAGATATTGTCTGGAGAAAAGATAAGATTGGATATGAACCGCCTAATAATAAAACTATTGATGGGCTTTCATTAAAAAATTATTTGGTAAGAGAAATTGGCCTTTAATTAAGGGCTATTTCCAGAAGTTTAAATTAAGAAAAGGTTACTATTTATTTATGAAGGTTTGCTATCTAAGTTGGGGAGAAACTCCCAGGTCATACGGTGTTTTTGGATCACAGGTTTTAGGACAGTTTATCGAAACAAGAAAACAAATGCCCGAAAGTGAATTTTATTTCATTTCTGGAGTTCCTATTATACATAGTGGGTTAGTGAGAGAAAAACTGAAATATAATGAGGAAGTAAGCAAAGTAAAGACCAAGCTTGGAGATATAAAATTTGCTTGGGTTCCTATATTCTGCCCTCAGAATATAGTATATTCTTCAAGACACTTTTTCAATTTTCTTGTATATGGAGCGGACATTCTACTAAAAAAACAATTTTTAAAGATTAAACCGGATATCGTACATTGTAGATCTTATGGAGCAGCCTGGGTAGCTTTAAAAGTGAAACAAAAGTATAAATTAAATTATAAAATCATATTTGATGCCCGAGGTCTTTATCCGGAAGAGCATGCCTTGAAAAATAACTTTTCTAATACTAATAAAAACTATTTATTTTTAAAAAAAATTGAGAAAAAACTTTTAGATGAATGTGATTTGACAATTGCCGTATCGGATACAATGAAAAATTATTTTGAATCTCTGAAGGCAAAAAAAGTGGAATGTATCTATTTAAGCGCTAACACTGAAAAATTATTTACAGAAAGGGAAAAGAATAAAGATGAAGTGGTATTTGGCTATGTAGGAGCACTAAGTGAAAGTACTTGGCACAGAACCTCCGAATTACTGAAACTATATCAGAAACTAAGACTCACTGTAAAGAACCCGAAGATTCATATCATCACAACTTCCAGCCACCATGATGTAAAAGAGATGTTTAAAGAAATTCCTGAAAATGAAATTTATTTATCTTCAACCCGTACTGTGGATGAATTGAAAGAAGAAATGAAGAAATTTGATTTTGGAATAATGTCTTATTTTAATGCAAAAAATGAATTTCAGCTTACTTTAAGTGATATGGTTTTAGCCGTAAAATCAGCTGAATATTTAGCAGCAGGTCTTCCGATGATTGTTAATAAAAAATGTGGGGGTATTTCATACATTATCAATAAACATAATTTAGGAATTGCCTACGATCCAGATTCATTCGATGAAATTAGTACAGAGAATATTTATAGGTTTGTAAATGATAATAAAGATGCAGAAAGATCTCAACTATCATTAGAGTTGTTTGATTACAAAAACAATGCAATTCGGTACATGAATTATTATAAATCTTTAGTAAAGCAATAAATGTATTTTTTTATAGTATTACAATTATTTTTATACATCTTTTCTATTAAATTATTAAAGCACAAACCACTATTTGTGGCACTTACTATACTTCATCTTATCGTATGTTTTATAGTACGTGATATGACTCCGTTTTCTATAAATGCAGATTACGATGCTTATTATTATGGTTATGGAGATCTTGATTTCAGTACTCCATGGTTCCTGAGACTATTCCGGGAGCCTTATTTCTATTACTTAAAAAGCATAGCAGGTCTATTTGCTTTTGATAAAAAAGAAATGTTTAATTATATTTATTATTTCAATTTTTCAATAAGTGCACTATTTTTTATATGGCTTGCTCAATTAAAGGATGTAGCGTTATGGAAAAAAGTAATATTCTATGTCATTTATTATTTCTTATTTTCATTTACTGTTCTCAGAAACTCTCCGGCATATATTTTAGTAACAATATTATTTTATTATCTACAAAGAGATAAAAGATGGTATTGGGGATATTTGGCATTTTTTGCCCATATCAGTAGTATAATTGCGTTAGGTGTATCTGTTTTTAAAAATAAAAAACCGACATTCAAATTTTTAATCTATGCTATTTCTGCATGTGTACTGATATTTGTATTTTCAAAGATACCAATATTCTCTGCACTGCTTTTTAAATTTGATGCATACTCTACCCTTGCGAGAAAGGCTTCTATCTCTCATATAGTATTTTTTCTGGCATTTAACTGTGCAACTATTTTTGTATATTTTAAAAACAGAAAAATCGTATTCAACAACGTTTATATTTTATTATATCTTATTTGTGTTGTTTTATTTACCATAAACCCGGTAATGTTTTTTCGATTTTCGATTTATGCTATTTCCTACTTGATAACAAGCCCTACCGAAAAACTGACAAGTATAGATAAAATTCTTAATAATGCAGTGTTTTTACTCTTCTTTTATTTTATATATACTTTTAATGCCAATAATATAACCATATAAATTATTAATAAGATACCCATAAAAATCACTATATGTTATGAAAAAAGTTATAGTATTGATATCTACCTACAATGGAGAAAATTTTATTAGAGAACAGATGGATTCTATTCTGATGCAGCAGGATGTAGAAATAGAAATTCATGTAAGTGATGATAATAGTAGGGATAATACAGTCAATATTATTAAATCTGAATACTCTGATAAAATTTCAAATTTAAATATTAATAAAATAGGTACAGGAGCAGCTGCAAAAAATTTCTTACAGCAGCTAATGAGGCTTTCAGAATCTGATACCTTTGATTATGTAGCATTATCTGACCAGGATGATATATGGAATCCTAGAAAAATGATAGCAGCAGTTGAAGCATTAGAGAAATCGAACTCAAAGATGTATGCTTCAAATCTGACAATTTGGAATAATAGCGACAACAGTACACAGTTATTCAAAAAAGATTTCCCCCAAAAAAAGTACGATTATCTTTTTGAGGGAGGAAGTGCAGGATGTACTTATGTACTGACAAGAGATATAGTTCTGGAACTTCAACAGATAATAAAAAATATAGATTACTCAGAATGGCCAAATTTTTCACATGATTGGCTGCTTTATTTTTTAGTTAGAAATTTGAATGAGAAAGTATTTATAGATGGTAATCCTTATATCAATTACCGAATTCACGATCAAAATGTACATGGCCATATGAATACTTTGTCTGTAAAAATGATTAAAGAGAGAACAAAATTATTTTTTAATGGATGGTATCATCATCATGCCTTACATTACAAAAAATTATTACAGAGCAATTCCTTGGAATATAAAATTTTAGATAACTTTACAAAGTCATATTTTTCACGAATGGGAGTTTTGTTAAAATATAATTTCCAATTAATGCGTGATAACAAGAAATTTTTAATGTTTTTTTTCTTTACAATGATAAACTTTAAAACACCAAAAGATGTATAGAAGAATTATTAAAAGATTTTTAGATATTATTATTTCGTTTACCGTTATTTTATTCTTATTCCCTCTATTTTTGGTAGTTTATATCTTAGTTAAATTAGATAGTCCAGGGAAGTTTTTTTTCTTTCAGGAAAGGTTAGGATACAAAGGACAAGTATTCAAAATCTATAAGATACGTACTATGTACGATAAGGAAAGAGTTGCAGATAGGGAAATATTAAAAGGAGATGTAGAAGTAACAAAAATAGGTCACTATTTAAGACGTTTCAAGATAGATGAACTTCCACAAATTATTAATGTTTTTCAAGGTGATATGTCGTTAGTAGGACCAAGACCATGCTTGCCTAGACAATTGGAAGAATTTAATGAAGACGGGAAGATGCGTATTAAGGTAACTCCCGGTCTTACAGGTCTTGCACAAGTAAACGGGAATATTCATTTATCATGGGAAGAAAGATGGAAGTATGACAGAGAATACGTTGAAAAACAAAGTCTTTTATTAGACTTAAAAATTGTATTTAAAACCTTTTTGATACTTCTTAACGGCGAAGATAAATATATAAAACGTCCTAATGTATAGAATATTAGTAATAGGAGCTGTAAACTCTACAGCAAGGATCATTCAAAAGCTTATCAGCCATAAGCTGGAGATAGTTGGTGTATTAGGGCATGAACCTAAAGATAAAAACAAAGTTTCTGGTTGGGCAGATTTAGCTTCATTGTGTCTCAATTCAGGAGTTGATTATAAAAGTTTTGTAAAAATCAATGATGAAGAAAATCTTAACTGGGCTAGAGAGAAAAATGTAGATATTATTTTTGCTGTTGGGTTCTCACAATTACTCTATTACCAGTGGTTTTCAGTTGCCAAGTTGGGGTGTATAGGTTTTCATCCTACAAAGCTTCCGTTAGGAAGAGGAAGAGCTCCCCTGGCATGGGTTACTCTAGAACAGACTCATGGCTCTGCAACATTTTTTCTTATGGGAAAGGGCGCAGATGACGGACCTATTTTTGCTCAGTCTATTTTTAAAATTGAAGAAAATGATGATGCTGGAAGTGTTGAAACCAAAATTTTAGACCATATTGATATTGCGTTAGACCAATGGCTGCCAGAGTTGAAAGACGGTTTATGGAATCCAGTTCCTCAATGTGAACACTTAGCTTCTTATTATGGGGTTCGTAAAGAGGAAGATGGACTGATCAACTGGAATGATAATGCTCAATATATTAACAGACTCATTAAAGCGGCATCAAAGCCTCATCCAGGAGCTTACACCTATTGTAAGGATGAAAAAATTACTGTTTGGTCCTGCCGTTTGGAGAAAGACCTTCAATTCAAAGGAGTTATTGGAAGAGTCCTGTTAAAAAATGAAAAACAGGAATGCCTTATTCAGACAGGAGAAGGATTGTTATGGATAGAAGATTATGAGTTTAAAGAACAGCCTGTTATCCAAATTAATGTAGGAGATAAACTTGGATACAGCATAGAAGACGAAATTTATAGAATAAAAACCATATTAAAAAATAATAAATGAATAGAGTAGTAGTAGTAGCACCACATGCCGATGATGAGATAATTGGATGTGGAGCAACCATTGCCAGACATATAAAATCAGGAGATGAAGTAACTGTAGTTGTTGCAACTAATGCTTCTCTTGGAGCTCCAGAACTTTATAGACAAGACCAAGTAGAAAATACACGCTCCGAAGCTCTTGCCGCACATAAGTTTTTAGGAATAAAAGAAACCATTTTTATGGACTTCCCAGCTCCTGCCCTTAATGCTTTTCCCGAATTCAAGATTTCCTTGGAAATTTCCAAAATATTCAATAGAATAAATCCTACACATTTATATCTTCCTCATCCCGGAGATATTCATCAGGATCACAAAGCGATCTATAGAGCTTCCTTAGTAGCTGCCAGGCCACAAGGAGAAAATAAAATTTATAATATATACTGTTACGAAACGCTTTCTGAAACAGAATGGACCCCAATGCAAGAGAAAGCTTTTATCCCAAATCATTTTGTGGATGTAACGGATGTATTCTCAAAAAAAGCAGAAGCAATGAAGTTTTTTGGCTCACAAATAAAAGAATTTCCTCATTCCCGATCAACAGAAGCATTTGAAGCTTTAGCAATGTATAGAGGTGCTACGGTAGGAGTAGCAAGGGCAGAAGCCTTTGTAGTAGAAAGACAATTGGTTTTGTAGTTAAAAATTGAATTAATCTTTTGTTTGTGAAATAGAAACTTACAAAGAAATTCGTTAAAAGATAAGGGAATAAAAAGGATATATATATTTGTTAGTACTACTATCGCTTTTACAAAAACACCTATCTTTGTGTAGCAAATTTCAGGTGAGAATAGGGAATAAGAATTGAATATCAGAATTAAAAAAACAGAGAAAAATATTATATCTCTAATAATAAAGATGCTGGGTATTATTCACTTTTAGGTTTAATTTAAGATTGTTTTACTGATAAAATAGTCGCTTTCAAATAAGTAGGAATTAAAGGTAAGATAATAGCAAAGCCGAAGAATTTAAAGGATCAAAATAAATATGGGAGCACAAATAAAAAAAATAGAATATGTATTTCCTGAAATTGTAGTTACAAATGAAGATTTGAAAAGAGATTTTCCGGATTACGATTTCGAAAGGTTTGAAGAAAAAGTAGGAATTAAAAAAAGATATATTGCAGGCGGAAGCGAAACAGGCTTAGATCTTGCTGAAAAAGCATGTAATAAGCTGTTTGAGAATTTTGATAAACAAAAAATAGACTACATATTATACTGTACACAAAGCCCGGAATATTTTCTTCCGACAACAGCCTGCATTCTTCAGGATAAATTAGGGCTGAGAACAGACATCGGCGCGTTGGATTTTAATTTAGGGTGTTCTGGTTTTACCTATGGAGTAAATTTAGCCAATGCTCTTATCTCTTCTGGGCAGGCAGAAAATGTTTTGCTGGTTACTGCAGAGACGTATTCAAAATTTATCCATCCAAAAGATAAAACAAACAGATCCATCTTTGGAGATGCAGCCGCTGCAACACTTATTAGTAAAACTGAAGAAGATCATATTTTCAAGTTTAAATTCGGGACCGATGGTTCCGGATATGACAAGTTGATCATTAAAAACGGATGCAGCAGATTTCCTTTAGATCCGAATGCTGAAGAAATAGGATATGGTACAGATAACATCTATACAGATAATCATTTGTACATGAATGGTCCTGAAATTTTCAACTTTACAACTAAAGTTATTCCTAATTTTGTGAAAGAAATTATGGAAGTCAATAAGATGGAAGTAGGTCAGGTTGACCAATTTGTTTTTCATCAGGCCAATTCTTTTATGCTGGACTTCCTGCGAAAAAGAATTAAAATAGACAAAGAAAACTTTTATAATGATCTGTCTGATGGAGGAAATACCGTTTCATGTACAATCCCTATTGCATTAAAGAGGTATACAGAGCGTTTGGATAAAGATCAGGAACTTACTCTTGCAATTGTTGGGTTTGGAGTAGGATTATCATGGTCAGGAGGAATCATTAAAATAAATAATAAACTTTAACAATAGAATAAAATGAATATTGCAGATTTTACATCACAATTACAGGAAGAATTAGAATTGGAAATTGATTTGACTCCGGAAACGGATCTGTCTCAATTAGAAGAATGGGACTCTATGGCTGCTATGATCCTTATCGGTTTCGTATCAGATAATTTTGGAGTATTGCTAAACGGTGATGATATCGCTAAAATTACAACAGTAAATTCTTTGGTTGAAAGAATCGGAGAAGATAAATTTGATTAATTATGTTTCAGGAGTTTAATAATGTTTCGATAGAGTATATCAGTTCCAGCGTTCCGATTCAAGCAGTTGGGAATTCTTTTTTTTCAACATTGTTAACAGAAAAAGAAATAAAAGTTTTTGAAAAAACAGTTGGTATCAAAGAAAGAAGATGGGCAGATAAAGGAGTTACGGCATCAGATCTTGGATTTGCAGCTGCAGAAGAATTACTGAAGCAGGTTGACAAAAGCAGGATCAAAAGCCTTATCTTTCTTTCACAGACATCAGATTATAAAATTCCTTTCACTTCCAATATTTTACAGGATAAATTGGGATTGCAGCAGGAAATTCTGTGTTTTGATATCAATGCAGGCTGTGCAGGTTTTATTCAGGGATTAAGTACGGCTTTTTCCATTGCTTCTACTTTAAAAGAAGGAGAAAAAGTATTGCTGATTATTGGAGAAACCTTATCAAAGATTTTATCACCTACTGATAAAAGTACCAATATGCTGTTTGGCGATGCTGCCTCAGCTATTTTGGTTTCGAAAAACAGCAGCGCTGATCAGTCATATTTCAATTTCTTTTCAGATGGAGCTAATCATGAAGCCATTATAATTCCTGAAGGAGGCTATAGAAAAAACATCACAAAGGATAGCTTTGATTCTGAAAACGAATCAGGTCTGTACCTTAATATGAACGGAGCAAAAGTGTTTGATTTTACATTAAGAGAAGTTGCTCCCAGTATCAAAAAAATTGAAGAAGAATCATCAGTCAATCTGTCAGAAATTGATGGTTTCTTCTTTCATCAGTCCAATAGATTTATTATCAAGCAGATCAGTTCACTATTGGGAATAGATAATAATAAAGTTCCGATTAATATTGAACGTTTCGGAAACACAAGCGGGGTAACCATTCCTTTATTAATCACTACGAATCTGGAAAACCTTGAAAACAAGTCCAAAGTTTTATGTAGCGGTTACGGATCTGGTTTATCCTGGGGAAACTGCATCATTAATCTATCGGAAACAAAAATTTTACCATTAAAAGAAATATAAACATGAAAGCATTAATACTTCCCGAGCATTATTACAGAAATGATGTTTTAGAAAAAGAACATGAACTTTTGTTTCAGCAGACTTGGTGCTTTATAGGTTTTAAATCTTTTTTGAAAGAAGAAAATGACTTTATCACTCAGGACATCGGAGGAATTCCGGTAGTTGTACAAAACTGCAGAGGTACGATAAAAGCATTTAAAAATATTTGTTCACACAGACACTCAATTATTCAGGTTGAGCAGTCCGGTAACAGACCTTTGATGTGCCCCTATCACGGATGGGCATACAATGATAAGGGAGTTCCTACAGGGATTCCTAAAAAACCTTTATTCAAATTCACTAAAGATGAATTAGAGTGCTTAAAGCTTAAAGAATATAAAGTAGATTTTTGTGGAGAGCTCATCTTTGTTAACCTCTCTAACGATCCGTCAGAATTGAAAGATTTCATGGGTGATCTGTATGATGAAGTTGAAAAAATGAGTAATAATTTCGGAGAATTGGTAGATATTAATGATATGGTCATTAATGCCAATTGGAAAATTTTAGTTGAAAATACCTTGGAAAGTTACCACGTTAATCTTATCCACGAAGAGACCTTCAAAAAATTAGGAGCCGGAGGAATGGAATTTACTTTTATTAAAGAACATTCTGTTTGGGATGCAACGCTTTTAGCAGGTGAAAATGAAGGTAAAAATGCTAAAATTCACTCGCCTTATCAGAACAGAGAATATAAGATTTCAGGTTATAAGCACTTGGTTGTATTTCCAAATGTGTTGATTTCCAGTACATATGGTGTTTCCTTCAATTTGTCTTACATTACTCCTATTGATAGCAATTCTTCAAAATTTGTCAGTTACGTTTTCTTAACAAAAAAAGAAGATGAGAAAGCAAATCCTACATTGGAAAGCATCTATAAACAGTCATTGATAAGCTTTAACAGAAAAGTTTTCGATGAAGACAAAACAATTTGCGAAAAAGTACAGATCGGAGTAAAAAAATCACCTTTTACAGGAGAATTAAGTGATGAAGAAGCAAGAGTGTGCGAATTCCAGAAAAACTATAAAAAATACATTGATTAAATGAATATTATTCTTACCGGAGCTACTTCAGGAATTGGTTTTGAAACCATGAAAGATCTTGTTAAGGACGGCCATAAAGTGGTAGCAGTAGCACGAAATTTTGAAAAGATTCAGGATTTTTTGAATGAAGCTAAAGATAATGTCGTTTGCTGTCCATTGGATTTATCAGAAGTTTCAGAAATTGAAAATTTGTTTAAAAATTTAGATTTTTCTGAAAAGTTTGATGCGCTTATACACTGCGCAGGAATGGAAGAAACAGTTCCGCTTACATTATACAATCCCGAAAAGATTGAAAGAATATATAAGCTAAATGTATTTTCAGGCATTGAATTGCTCAGACATTTTACAAAGAAAAAGTACAGCAATGATGGGGCAAGTGTGGTCTTCATGTCATCAGTGATGGGAGTATTGGGGCAACCGGGAAAAATAGGGTATTGCTCTACAAAATCTGCAGTAGTAGGTTTGGTAAAATCTGCCGCCTTAGAATTCGCGAAAAGAAAAATAAGAGTGAATGCAGTGCTTCCCGGGGTAGTTGATACTCCAATGACGCAGAATCTATTTTCACAGTTGAGCGAAGATAATGTAAAAGAGATTGTAGACATGCACCCTCTTGGAATCGGAAATACAGAAGATGTAGTTCCCGCAATAAAATTTTTAATATCTGATGGTTCAAAATGGATCACAGGTCAAAATATAATAATCGATGGAGGATATTCAGTACAGTAAAGAATCTGTAATTATTGGAGCCGGAGGTCTTGGAAGAGAACTCTTGAGTTTTATCAACCACTCCCGTAAATTTAATGGCAATGTTCCTAATATTGTAGGATTTGTGGATGATAATCAGACAGCCTTAGACAAATTCAATCTTGATCTGCAGGTGATTGATTCATTATCCAATAATGATTTAAATAAATATGAAAGTATTTTACTAGCAATCAATAGCTCTGATCTAAAAAGAAATATCTTTTCTAATACTGATAATTCCAAGATACACGGTTTTGTTCATCACACTTGTATTATTGGTGACCGAACCAAAGTAGATCAGTCCGTAGTGCTTTTTTCCAACGTTCTGATATCATGCGATGCAGAGGTTTCAAAAGGAGTCTTTATCAATTGCGGAACTCAGATTGGCCACGATGTCTTTATTGACGAGTTTACGAATATTATGGCGAATGTAGATTTGGGCGGACATTGTAAAATTGGAAAAAATGTGTTGATTGGGACGGGATCAACCATCTATCCCGGAGTGAAAATTGCTGACAATACCATTATCGGAGCCGGAAGTGTAGTTTTCAGAAATATTAAAGAAGCCGGAACTTATGTAGGAAATCCTGCAAAAAAAATATTTTAATGACATCCATGAGAAATGTATTTCACAAACTCAAAGTAGCAGATAAATCTTTTTTAACAGAAGATGCTGTATTATTGACTTTTGATGTCACCGAAGATCTTAAAAGTTCTTTTGTTTTTGAATCAGGTCAATATGTTACTTTGAAGTCAGAAATCAACAACGAAGAAATCAGGAGATCTTACTCAATTTGTACAAGCCCTGAAGAAAATTCTTTATCGGTTGTGGTAAAAGCAATAGATGGTGGTGTATTTTCAACCTTTGTTAAAAACAGAATTGAAGTAGGGGATGATTTGGAAGTAAGTGTACCGGAAGGAAGATTTGTTTATCATATATCAGAAAATTCTGCCAAAAATATTTTTTTAGTAGCTGCAGGAAGTGGAATAACTCCTATTATTTCAATTGTTAAGAATATTCTCAATAATGAGCCGTTAAGTAAAGTTACATTGCTTTTTGCCAATAAACAGATTGAGGATACTATTTTTCTGGATCAGCTAAAAGCTTTGGAAGCTCAGTTTAAAGAGACTCTAAAAGTAATTTACATATTTAGTAGGAAAAAACAGGAACATCATCATTTTGGACGTATTGATTATGACTTTTTAGATACCCAAATTCATAAGGAACTGGATGTGAAAAGTTTTTCGGAATTTTACACCTGCGGACCTGAAGAATTGGTAAAAACTGTTCATGATTATCTTCTCTCTATTGAAATTCCAAAGGAACTTATTAAAAGTGAACTTTTTTATTCTTTGGAAGGTGAAGTGGGTATCGAAGAAATTATTTCTGAAGAAGTAAAATCCGGACAGACAAAAGTTGAAGTAATTATTGATCAGGAATCTCATTACGTAACTGTTGACCATAAAAATAATCTCCTGGAGTCTTTATTAAACGAAGGCCTTGATATTCCGTACTCATGTAAAAAAGGAAACTGTAGCAGCTGTGTAGGAAAAGTGATTTCAGGTACTGTAAATATGAAAGAAACAGATGTTTTAATGGACTACGAAATTGAAGACGGATTTATCTTAAGCTGTCAGTCCGTTCCAACCTCTGAAGAATTAACCATTTCATACGACGAATATTAATAAATTATTATGAATTCAAAAATCTGGTTATCCTCTCCACACATGGGAGGTAACGAACAAAAATATATCAATGAAGCTTTCGAAGAAAACTGGATCGCTCCATTAGGACCAAATGTTAACGGTTTTGAAGAAGACCTGGAAAAGTTCCTGAATCAGAACGTAAAGGTTGCCGCTTTATCAGCAGGAACAGCAGCTATTCACCTGGCTTTAATTGAAGCTGGTGTTCAGCATGGGGATGAGGTAATTTGCCAGTCTATGACGTTTTCTGCATCGGCCAATCCAATAGCTTATTGTGGTGCCAATCCTGTTTTTGTAGACAGTGAACCAGATACATGGAATATGTGCCCGAAAGCATTGAGAGAAGCCATTGAAGACAGAATTCAGAAAGGTAAAAAACCAAAAGCTGTTATTGTTGTTCACCTATACGGAATGCCGGCAAAAATGGATGAAATTACCGCTATCGCTAAAGAATTTGGAATAGATTTGATTGAAGATGCTGCTGAGGCTTTGGGATCCACCTACAAAGGAAAGGCTTGCGGAACATTCGGACGTTTCGGAGTGTTAAGCTTTAACGGAAATAAGATTATCACTACTTCAGGTGGGGGTGCACTGGTATGCCATACCCAGAAAGATAAGGATCAGATTGTTTTCTTATCCACTCAGGCAAGGGATAATGCTCCTCACTATCAGCATTCACATATTGGTTTCAATTACAGAATGAGTAATGTTGTGGCAGGAATAGGAAGAGGACAAATGGAAGTTCTGAAAGATAGAGTTTCTGCCCGCAGAGCGATGCATGATTTCTACCTTGAAATTTTCAGTACTATTGAAGGAGTAACCGTATTTACAGAACCAGATAGTGATTTTTATTCGAATCACTGGTTATCTGCAGTCATTGTTGATCCGGAAATTACCGGGAAGAACAGAGAAGGTTTAAGACTTGCTTTTTTAGAAGATAATATCGAGTCAAGACCACTATGGAAGCCCATGCATCTTCAGCCTGTTTTTGAATCTGCCCCTTATTACGGAGGAAACATTGCCGAAAAACTCTTCGATAACGGATTATGCCTTCCCTCAGGCTCTAATTTATCCGATGATGACAGAGAGAGAATAACAAAAGTAATCCATACTTACTTTGAAATTTAATAGTACACATTTGAATGAATCAGTATAAATATTGGAAAGTAATTTTTGATTTTATATTAGCAGTAGTACTTGTGTTGCTGTTTATGCCAATACTGATCATTTTGTTTGTGGTTGCAAGTCTGGACACATCTTCCAATGGTATTTTTTTTCAAACCCGGATAGGGCAGTACGGAAAACCATTTACTATTTTTAAGTTTAAAACAATTCATGAACATAAGAGAACATGCTCCGGAACAGGGCAGGCTCTCAGGAAATTTAAATTTGATGAACTTCCGCAGTTGTTTAATATTTTGAAAGGTGAAATGAGCTTTGTCGGACCCAGACCTGATATTGAAGGGTATTATGACAAACTTACCGGGAAAGACAGAAAAGTACTGGAACTCAAGCCAGGATTAACGTGTGAAGCAAGCATAAAATACAGAGATGAAGAAAATATTCTGAAAAATCAGAATGACCCATTAGCATATAATGATGAAATACTTTTCCCCAATAAAGTAAAAATGAATCTTGAATATTTTGAGACCATGTCTTTCAGAAATGACGTCAGGATTTTGTTTAAAACAGTAAAAACCGTATTGAAATAGAATTTATGAAAATTAAAGAAACTCCGCTTAAAGATTGCTATATCATAGAGCCTACCGTATTCGAAGATGATAGAGGATACTTCTTTGAAAAGTACAACGAAAAAAGATTCGAAGAACTTACAGGAATGAACGGGCACTTTGTGCAGGATAATATTTCCAAGTCTTCTTACGGAGTACTTAGAGGGCTGCACCTTCAGAAAGGAGAACATGCCCAGGCAAAACTGGTATCTTGTCTTGAGGGAAGCGTATGGGATGTAGCAGTAGATCTTAGAGAAGACTCCCCTACATTCGGGAAGTGGTTCGGTATTGAGCTTACGGCTGAAAATAAACTGCAGCTGTATGTACCCAGAGGATTTGGACACGGTTTTTCAGTGTTAAGCACGAGCGCTGTATTCTCTTACAAATGCGACAATTTTTATAATAAAGAATCAGAAGGAAGCGTGAAATTCAATGATCCCGATCTTGGTATAGACTGGAAAATTGATGAAAAGGATGCCGTGCTTTCAGATAAAGACCAGAATGCTCCCGGATTTAAAGAAAAAAACTTTTAAAGTATATCCCTGAAAACCACTTTTCTAAAGTGGTTTTATTTTTTGATCCTTAACTCTTCAATATTTTGTATCTTTGCAGACTCAAAATCAAAACGATGCGTACAAAATCTGTAGGGAAGAAGAAAATCAATGTAGTCACTCTTGGATGTTCCAAGAATGTATACGATTCTGAAGTATTAATGAGCCAGCTGAAAGCCAATGGAAAAGAAGTGGTTCACGAAGACCGTGGTGACATTGTTGTCATCAATACCTGCGGATTTATTGATAATGCCAAAGAAGAGTCTATCAATACCATTCTTGATTATGTAGAGGCTAAAAACAGGGGAGAGGTTGAAAAAGTATTCGTTACAGGATGTCTTTCAGAAAGATATAAACCGGATTTGATTAAAGAAATTCCGGATGTAGACCAGTACTTCGGGACCAGAGATCTTCCCATGCTCCTGAAACACCTTGGAGCAGATTATAAACATGAGCTGGTAGGAGAAAGACTGACCACTACTCCTAAACATTATGCATATCTTAAAATTTCGGAAGGATGTGACAGGCCATGTTCTTTCTGTGCAATTCCGCTCATGAGAGGGGGACACATTTCCACTCCCATCGAAAAATTAGTTTCCGAGGCTCAGAAATTAGCGAAAAAAGGAACAAGGGAACTCATTCTTATTGCACAGGATCTTACCTATTATGGTCTGGATCTTTATAAAAAAAGGGCATTAGGTGATCTTCTGAAGGAATTGGTAAAAGTAGAAGGTATAGAATGGATTCGTCTTCATTATGCCTTCCCGAGCGGTTTTCCTGAAGATGTTCTGGATATTATCCGGGAAGAACCTAAAGTCTGTAACTATATAGATATTCCTCTTCAGCATATCAATTCAGATTTATTGAAATCTATGAAAAGAGGAACTACCCACGAAAAAACGGATGCTCTTTTAGGAAAATTCAGAGAAAAGGTTCCCGATATGGCCATTCGAACTACGCTTATCGTAGGATATCCCGGTGAAACAGAAGAAATATTCCAGGAACTTAAGGATTGGGTAAGAGAACAGAAGTTTGACAGATTAGGCTGCTTCACGTATTCTCATGAAGAAAATACTACTGCCCATGTATTGGATGACAATATTCCGCAGGAAGTAAAAGAGGCCAGGGTAGAAGAAATTATGGAACTGCAGTCTCAGATTTCGTGGGAAAAGAATCAGGAAAAAATAGGTAAAATTTTCAGATGTATTTTTGACCGTAAAGAAGGAAATTATTTCATCGGAAGAACAGAGTATGACTCTCCCGATGTAGACAATACCGTATTGGTTTCTGCCGAAGATACTTATATTTCAATAGGTGAGTTCGCAGAGGTCAGAATTACTTCAGCGGAAGAGTTTGACTTATATGGAGAATTAGTGTAGCTAACTTGTTATTAATCAGTCGGAAGTGAAGTTCATAAAATTAATATATTAATAAATTTTAACATAGAATTTTCTCTGCTGTCTGTTTTTATATATCTGACAATCAAATTGTTAATATTTTGCAGAATTAAGATTTTTTAATTTTCTTTTTTTAATTATTAAAATTTGAAAATTATGTCTTAAATTTGCGCAATAAGCAATATTTTTAAATAATATGCTTTCAATGAGTTAATCATTAAAATGGGAGTAAAACTTAATTTTAACAGTTATAATAGAGTTTTAGTTTCAATATGATATTCACAAGTTGGGATGCATTTCCTTTTTGGAAATATTGATGAAAAAAAATGTAATTAAAAATCTTTAAAAACTTATGAAAAAAATTTTATTAACAGCAATTATGCTTGTTGGCCTTTCGGCTTTTTCTAAGGCTCAGACTACAGGGCGAGTGGGGATTAACACGACCACGCCTGCCGCAACACTGGACGTAGTAGCAACTACTACGGATAATACCAGACCTGATGCCTTACTAGTCCCTCGTATGACAAGATCTCAGTTGTATGCAAAAGATGCAGCTTATACGGCTGCTCAAAATGGTGCACTTGCTTTCGTTACTACAATTGACGGAACGGCTACAACTAAAACAGCTAATGTTACAGCTGTAGGATTTTATTACTATGACTCTGTATCTTCTACTTGGATTGCTGTAGGTGCTGGCAGCACAGCGGCAGCTCCTCCTACTTACAGAACTGTTGCAGGATCTGCAAGCATGGTAATTCTTCCAAGTGATTTGGGGAATGTAGTATTGTTTTCAGGTGGTGTAGCTGGACAGATCCAATTACCTACTCCTACTGCAGCTATGGTTGGAAAGAAGTTAACGCTTATATCAATTGATGGACTTCAGCACAATTTGACTAACTTGAATACTAATTATTTAACAAAATCATTATCTGTTTTGCAGCAGTTTGGATCTGAGTTTATTACAGACGGTACTAACTGGTATGCATTAGGAGGACAATAATTACAAACACAATAATTTAAAATTTAAATTTAAGATGAAAAATATAAAGTCTACTATAGCTGCTGTTATGTTATCCGTTTTAGGAAGTTACATGAGCGCACAGATTAAAGGTAATCAAACTTTTGGAGATAATACAATTCAGGCTTCTTCAGCTTTTTTAGATGCTTCTTCAACTGCTAACGTTACTGCTGCTAATTTAGGTAAAGGATTTATTTTCCCTAGAGCTGATATCACCCAATTAGCATTAGCTAATCAAGGTACATTATATAATGCTGGTAATAACCCAAACAGGTTTGACGGCATGATTGTTTACAATACAGCATCTACTGGTACTGCAGCTAGCGGAACTTTATCAGAGCCGATTTTTCCTGGGTTTTGGTACTATGATAATAAAACAACAAACCCTACAGGTGGGGTATGGAGACCAATCGCAAATGCTGGTACTAGAGAAAATATTCTTACCACTGAGACGGTTACCAACAGACAAATTAACAGTGCACAGGTATACGGTATAAAAGGAACTTTTGCTGCAAGTGGTACAAGTACTTCAGTTACAATTCCTGCTCCAACGGGAATGACTGCTATGTATGCAATTACTATTTATAAAGCTGGTAGTAATACGGTATATTCTAGAGAACTATATTCATACGACCCAGCTACAGGAGCTGCTGTTACAGGATCTCCTAGTATGTCTGTAGTATATCCTAATGGAACTTATGACTATGTTCTGGAATATTTAAAATAAATAATTTATTTAAGTACAGATATAAAACCAATGAGAAATCATTGGTTTTTTATATTTTACGAGATTTGCGTTCATTTGTTTTGACGGGTAATTCATCACCAGCAATTCGTTTTTTAATGATTTGAGAAAAAATTCGGAGCAGTGCATTGACTTTTGAATTTTAACAAAATGAGCGATGTTAAAATTTAATTCAGAAATCATATTGTAGGGGACTAAACCGCTTCTGAAAGAAACTATTTTCAAGATCCTGCTTTTAAGACTTTACATAGTAAATGTAGATTGTATAGGTTTTATTTTAACTTTAGCAATTTTGCAATATATTGATTATCAGTATTTTTTAAAATCACAAGATTTAAATTATGCACAAATTAGTTAATTATGTTAACTTTTTGCAAGTTTTTTTAACACTTTTTAACAATGTGGCTCAAAACCCCTATTCATAAGGGATTACAACGTTTGTTAACATTTTATTAACATTTGGTTAACTATTTTTAACATATCAAATAGGGTTTTATAAAGATTCCTGATACATTTGCTCCGTCAAAACCAATAAAAGTTCAAAATGATGAAAAGATTCATTCTCGTAATCATAATGATGATTTCAACCCTGGGTGTTTATTCTTTTACGAGTAATGCCTTAGATGCGAAAAAAACAAGTTATGCATCGTACTACCACGATAAATTTAACGGTAGAAAAACCGCTAGCGGAGAAATCTTTGATAACTCAAAGTTTACCGCAGCAAACAGAACGCTTCCATTTGGAACAAACGTTAAGGTTACCAACCTTAAGAATGGTAAAGAGGTAATAGTGAGAATTAATGACAGAGGGCCTTTCCATTCATCAAGATCTTTAGATATGTCTAAAGCAGCGTTCGATGAGATCGGAGATACCAATCACGGTACAATTCCGGTTGAATATGAAATTGTCGATTAATTTTATGATTTAAATTAAAAAAAAGCCAGCTATTCAGCTGGCTTTTTGTATGCGCTAATATTTTGTGGATTATATATCCAATTCCAGTAAAGCAGGACAATGGTCAGAATGTACGGCCTCTTTTAAAATAGCAGCCCTCGAGAGCTTATCTTTTAAACTGTAAGAAGTAAAGTTATAATCCAGTCTCCAGCCCTTATTTCTTTCTCTTGAATTCTGTCGGTAGCTCCACCAGGTATAATTATCAGGATTACTGTTGAAAAATCTGAAACTGTCTATCAGTTCACATTCATTCATAAAATTCGTCATCCATTCTCTTTCCATAGGAAGGAAGCCCGAAACGTTTTTTAAACCAATAGGATTGTGAATATCAATTGCTTCATGGCAGATATTAAAATCACCGGATATAATAAGATTGGGAATTTCTTTCTTTAAATTTTTGATGTACTCAAGAAAGTCATGGCAAAACTGCATTTTGAAATCCAGCCTCTCGATATTGGAAGCAGAAGGAACATACACAGAAATAGCTGAAAAGCCATCAAAATCTGCACGGATGATTCTCCCTTCATTATCGTAACTTTCGATACCGCAGCCATACTCCACGTGATTAGGTTTGATTTTTGAGGCAATTCCGACTCCACTGTAGCCTTTTCTGACCGCCGAATGCCAATAACTGTGGTAACCCAGTTTTTCAAGGCTTTCAATGTCGATCTGATCGTTTCCGGCTTTACTTTCCTGAATACAGATAATATCCGGATCGGCAACTTTTAACCAGCCTAAAAAATCTTTAGTGAAGGCAGCCCTGATTCCATTCACGTTGTAAGTAATTAATCTCATTAGTCTTCTATAAAAAGTTTAAAATTTTCATTGTATTTTGAAGGAATAAATTCCGTAATCTCATAATCTGCGATCTGATGAACATAAAAAGGGTCTTCGGAGATGATGTGTTCAATGTCATTTTGAGACGCTGCATTCGCGATGATGATACCTCCTGTTCTGGGTTCCTTTCTTCCTGAAGCTATAAAATTTCCTGATTCATAATATTTATTAAGGAAAATATTATGTTGAGGAATATGCTGTTCTACATTTTCTATAGAACTCTTGTAGGTAAGCGAAATAATAAACATGATTTATTTTTTACGAAGATATGAAGTATAATAAACAGGCAGAAATAAAAAAGCCGGTTTTGAATTTCAAAGCCGACTTTTTTATAGGATTATAAAGTGATTTTACTTTTTAAAAACAGTTTTGCCATCTTTGGTCAGTTCTATTTCCTCACCTTTACCTCTCAGCTCATAATGATCATTTTTGTACCATATTCCTGAGGCTGGTTTTTGTCCCTGTAATTCAATCGTTTCATTGTT
This sequence comes from Chryseobacterium culicis, assembly GCF_900108365.1. Taxonomy (GTDB): domain Bacteria; phylum Bacteroidota; class Bacteroidia; order Flavobacteriales; family Weeksellaceae; genus Chryseobacterium; species Chryseobacterium culicis. The sequence goes on from NZ_FNWQ01000001.1 coordinate 697,193, forward strand.
GAATACCACGGTTGCTGTGTTTTTCGTATTATTGAAAGTCATTTCCAGCGTCTTGCCGTTTTTATCTTTCGAAGTACTTTTTACAATTTCATCCTGAGTTCCTGCCACAGCTGCTGAATCAGACGGCTTGGAAGCGATACTGTCTACAGTAGTGCTGGCATCTGTTGCTTTTTTTTCCTTATTACATGAAGTTAAAAATAATGCGGCAGATGCTGCGGCAATAAAAATGTGTTTTTTCATAAATGTATATTATTAATGTGTGTGTCTTGTTGTATGCAAAATAAGTGCCTTAAAAACAGAAGCGGAAAAAATCATTCGATTTTTTCCGCTTTTAACCCAAAATTAAATAAACTATGAAAAAAACTACTTGGGTTCTAAAATACTGATAGGGATAATACATTCTTCCAGTGAAATGCCCCCATGCTGGTAAGTTTCTTTATAGTAATTAACAAAATGATTGTAATTTTTAGGATAAGCCAGGAATATATTGTTTTTGGCAAATATATATTTCGAGCTCAAATTTCCTTTAGGTAAAAAAAGTTTTTCAGGATTCGTAATTGCCCATACATCACTATCATCATACGTTAAGCTTTTACCTGTTTTGTATCTGATGTTGGTGGATGTTTCTCTGTCTCCAACCACTTTACTGGGTTTTTTCACATATACCGTTCCGTGATCAGTAGTGATTACCAATTTATATCCGTTTTCTGCGGCTGTTTTAATGATCTTCATCAAAGAAGAGTTTTCAAACCAGTTGAATGTTAGAGAACGGAACGTCTTATCATCACGGATCAGCTGATCTACAATATGATTGTCTGTTTTAGCGTGAGAAAGAATATCAATGAAGTTATAGACAATTACCAGAAGGTCGTTATTTTTATGCTGATTGAAATCATCGTAAATTTTTCTTTCAAAATCCGCATTCAGTACTTTAAGGTACTTCATAGATTTTGATCCGAGGCCGATCCTCTTCATCTGATCTTCCAGGAAGTCACGCTCAAATTCATTTTTGTTTCCTTCTTCATTGTCGTTAAACCACTTGTCGGGAAAACGTTTCTCAATCTCAGAAGGCATCAGTCCTGCAAAGAAAGAGTTTCTTGCATATTGGGTGGCAGTAGGAAGGATGCTGTAATAATAATCCTCAGAAATCTTATTGTAATATTTAGTAAACAGAGGTTCAATAACTTTCCACTGATCATAGCGAAGATTATCTACCATCAGTAAAAGAACTTTTTCTTTTTCCACTTCAGGTTTAATCTTTTCCTTGAAAAGTGTATGGCTCATCATAGGTTTATCCGAATCCGTAAGCCAGTGCTCGTAATTTTTTTCTATAAACTTAGCAAACTGAATATTAGCTTCTTCTTTCTGAGACTGCAGCAGATCAGCAAATTCATTATCCGCCACTTTATCAAATTTTATTTCCCAGCTCAGAATCTTTTTATAATATTCCGCCCATTCCTGATACGTTCTCAGGTAAGAAAGTTCCATAGACAGGTTTCTGAATTCCTGCTGATACTGTAAAATCGTTTTTTGCTCCACCAGATTATCCTGCTGAAGATTTTTTTTGAGGGAAAGCAATATCTGGTTAGGATTTACAGGCTTCAGGATATAATCTGCTATCTGAGATCCTATGGCCTCTTCCATAATATGCTCTTCCTCACTTTTGGTTACCATTACAATTTTTAAGGAATTATCTTTATCCTTAATCATCGGGATGGCTTCCAGACCGGAAATTCCGGGCATATTTTCGTCAATCAGCGTTAACGCAAATTTCTCTGAGTCCATAAGTTCCAAAGCCTCGTTCACATTGTTAACAGGAGTTACCTGGTAACCCTTTTTTTCTAAAAATACAATATGAGGTTTAAGTAAATCTATTTCATCATCTATCCATAATATCTTTTCTGACATAATTTATTTTTTACATGGTTATTCTATCAAAATGTTGACCAAATCCTTTTAAAATCTCACAAAATAGAAATATTAAAAGTTAAATATTAGTTAAATGAAAATACCATTTAATATTTCACAATTTTGTTCACTTTATTCGGTTGTTCTTATATATTCCAAAGCTTTTTCCAGAACTTCGTCTTTTCCGTTTTGAAGGCCATTCACCGTAGGTTTTACAATGACGTCCGGAATAATTCCTATCCGCTGCGTTTCCCTTCCGTCAGGGTAATAGGCTCCAAGACCGGAAAATCTTGTGTCAAGATCAGCAATTTTAAAAATAATGACGTCCCCGTTGGCTCCTGAGGTATTGCTGCCAAAAACTTTAGCTTTCGGATGCTGTTTGAGCATCATTGCGGTGGTTTCTGCCTGGCTTTGGGTGTTCTCATCTACTAGAACGATGACATTACCTTTATAGTATTCCGTGTTTTTTCTGCCGGTGACGTTTTTCCTGCTGTAAAATTTGCCGGGATAGCCCGTATCAGGAAAAGTAAACTGATAATAAACAGAAGGCTGTGGAAGAAGAAGATAACTTAGCGGGATGATCGTTTTTCTGGGATAATTCCTGAGATCAAAAATAATGGATTTTACAGTTTTTAAATCTGCAAACATCTTATCCAGGTCTTCTTTTTCTATGATTCCCATATTGACATATCCAATTTTCTCTTCTTCATCAATGAATTTCCACTTTTGGGGAACCGGAATTTTTTCACGAATAATATCCTTAACGATATATGTTTTGGTGGTTATTTCCAGATTTTGTCCGCCTCTTTCAATTTTTAAAGCAATAGAATCCTTCTTGCTGAAAAGAAGCTTATCTTTTATTTTGCTGACTTTACCCCATGAATTAGATGCCGGTACATATTTTCCCAGAAAGTTAATCAGCTGGGGAATTGTTTTTCCTTCAATATCATAAATGACATCTCCCGGAAGCAGAGGGTTTTGACTTTTGGGACGGGTTTTGTTAATTTTTGTAACGACTAATTTTCCTTCAGCATAAGAATATTCTACAGGAACCTTTCGGCTGCCATACAGTGTACTGTAAATCTCTTTGGAAAAAAGATAAGCATGCGAGTCATCTGTTTTGGCGACCAGTTCTGCCAATGCTAAGTGATAATCTGTTGTATTGTCAGCCATCAGAAACTTTGGGATCATTTCTGTAAGAACGGTATTCCAGCTTTGGTCGGTTTCATACTTATAAGGAAAAAAATACTCTGCATAATTCCAGTATCTGAATAACTCCAGCAGGCTCACTGTTTTGGATGTAAACTCTGAGCCATATGACTTTTCGTTCCTGAAATATATTTTTCTTCCGCCTTTTCCGAAATAATGGTTGTCTCCTAAATTCCGGTTGCTTTCAATGTAGCGGAGCTTCTTAGTGACGTCTCTGGAGAAAATTTGAGCATTGTCAATCCAGCTTAAGTCAAAATTTTTTAGGAAGTATTCTTGATGATCCTTTACTGAACATTCTCTGCATAAAGGAATTTCTCCAAGGTTTTCAATCCATTCCGAATACAAATTATTTAAAGATTGTTTATCCGTGATATTCTCCAGTTCATTAATTTTTTGAAAAAGCTGTTTGTCCCAGTTCAGATTTCCTTTCGCAGCATGCGGATGGTAATATTTTAAAAACCCCCAAACTCTGCACAGCGATTCAAGTTTTTCGGTCTCGGTTACCATTTGTCCGGAAAAATGTAAACTTAAAAATACTAAAAGAAGAAGAGCATATTTTCTCATTAATGAGTGGTCGTGTTTTCTTTCAAAGATAGGCTTAAAATACAACAGCTGCAAACGTTTCTGCCGAATAAATACGCTGCGGAGACAGATTTCTTTTAACATGAAATTAACCGGAACTCAAATTTAAAATGCCTAACTTTGTTGCTAATATTGACGTTTCAATGCAGAATAAGCTAAAAATCATCAACGATCCTGTTCATGGATTTATCAAAATTCCTCACGAAATTTTATTTGATATCATTGAACACCCCTACTTTCAGAGATTGAGGAGGATAGGGCAGACAGGGCTTTTAAACCTGATTTTCCCGGGAGCCACTCATACGAGGTTTCATCATGCACTGGGAGCAATGCACCTGATGTTTACTGCTTTGGAAACATTGAAGCAGAAAGGAGTGAAAATTTCTGAGGAAGAGGAAAAAGGAGCGATGCTGGCTATTCTGATGCATGATATTGGTCATGGTCCGTTTTCTCACGCCCTGGAAAGTATGCTGATGGATGACTGGCATCATGAAAACCTTTCTTTATTGCTGATGAATAAGCTTAATGAGGAGTTTCATGGACAGCTTTCAATGGCGATTGAAATGTTTCAGGGAAAATATCACAGGAAATTTTTCAATCAGCTGATTTCCTCACAGCTGGATGTGGACCGTCTGGATTATCTGAAAAGAGACAGCTTTTTTACAGGCGTTTCTGAAGGAAATATTAATACCCAGAGAATTATTTCCATGATGAATGTATGTGAAGAGGGCGAACTGGTGATTGATGCAAAAGGAATTTATTCCATAGAAAATTTCCTGACAGCCCGAATGTTCATGTACTGGCAGGTGTATTATCATAAAACTTCCGCCCTGGCAGAATTTCTATTGGTAAAAATTCTTGAAAGGGCAAAATACCTGATTTCCCACGGTGCTGAGCTTCCTGCAACGGATAATCTGAAATATTTCCTATACCGTGAAAAGAGTGCAGCTACGGATGAGGATATAGAAAGATTTACAAAGCTTGACGACAATGATGTAATTCAGGCCATGAAAGAATGGCAGAATTCGGACGACTTTGTTCTTTCTTATTGGTGTAAATGTGTAATTCAGAGAAATTTACCGAAAACCATTATTTCATCACATCCGTTTGACGGGAAATTAATTGACGAAAAAATAAAAAAGACCAATGAATTTTTCGGAATCAATAATGGGAAAGAATTGGTGCATGAAATAAAACGAAAACTGCTGCCGTATCATGCGGACAAGCAGCCTATCTATTTACTGCATAAAAATGGTAAAAGAACAAGACTTCATGAGTCGGAAGACCAGCTTTTATCGGGGTTAATTGTAAATAAGACTACCCGTTATATCCTTATGTTTCCTAGAGATATCTCCGGACTGGAATCTTAAAGAATATTAAAATTTACGATCTGAAACTAAAACGTGTTTGCAAATTATAGAATTTCTTATCTTTGCAGAATATGGAATTTACAGCTTCGCAAATTGCAAGTTTTATTGACGGAAAAATAATAGGTGACGAAAATGCACTTATTACAGGGGTTTCACCAATTGAAAATGGCGAATCAGGACATCTTTCTTTTATAGCACAAGATCGATTTTCCCATTTTCTGGATACCTCAAAATGCTCCGTTATCATCGTTTCAGAACAACTTCTGGTTAAAAATAATTATAATCCTACCTTAATCGTTGTAAAAGATGCTTATCTTTCTTTCCAGATTCTGATGAATCTATATCAGGAAATGCAGGGAAGAAAAGAAGGTATTGAAAATGGTTCATCCATCCACGATACAGCTGTCATAGGAGATAAAGCCTATATCGGGGCATTTACCTATGTTTCCGAGAAAGCTAAAATCGGGGAAGGTTCGCAGATTTATCCGCATGTGTATATAGGAAAAGGAGTAAAAATTGGTAAAAACTGTAAGATAGACAGTGGTGCCAGAATTTATGACTACTGTATCATAGGAGACAATTGTGTGATTCATTCCAATACGGTAATTGGAGGTGATGGCTTTGGTTTTCAGCCAACAGCAGAAGGCTTCAAGAAAATACCACAGCTTGGAAACGTCATTATTGAAGATGATGTTGAAATTGGTTCAAACTGCAGTATAGACAGAGCTACAATAGGCTCTACCGTTATCGGAAAAGGAACCAAGATAGACAACCTGATTCAGATTGCACACAATGTGAAAATAGGGAAGAACAATGTAATTGCAGCACAAGCAGGAATTGCAGGTTCTACTACCATTGGAGACTGGAACCAGATTGGTGGACAGGTAGGAGTTGTAGGACATATCAAAATAGGAAATCAAGTGAAAATTCAGGCTCAGAGCGGCGTGAATTCCAGCGTTAATGATAGAGAAACATTGTATGGTTCGCCGGCAATCAGTTACAATGACTATTTGAGAAGTTATGTTCATTTCAGGAATTTACCCGGAATTGTAAACAGAATAAATAATCTTGAGAATAACTCAAAAGATAATACTAATGAGTGATATGCAAAAAACACTTCAGCAAGAGGTTACTCTTTCTGGAATTGGTCTTCACACTGGTAAAGAAGTAAAACTTACCATTAAACCTGCTAAAGAAAATACAGGTTTTGTATTTGTAAGAACAGACTTGGAGGGACATCCACAGGTAGAAGCAGATGTAAATTATGTGGTAGCAACGGAAAGAGGAACTACCTTAGAAAAATTAGGCGTAAAAATTACCACTTGCGAACACCTTTTGGCAGCCCTTGTAGGTTGTGATATTGATAACGCAGTTTTAGAAATGGATGCCTCAGAACCTCCTATTCTGGACGGATCTTCAAAATACTTTGTAGAAGCCATCGAAAGTGTAGGGGTAGCAGAACAGAGCGTAGCAAGAGAATATCTTGTTGTAAAAGAAGTTCTTACGTACAGTGATCCGGCTACAGGTTCAGAAATCACAATCATTCCTTCAGATACTTACGAAGTAACGACCATGGTAGATTTTGGGACTAAAGTTTTAGGAACCCAGAATGCCACTCTTAAAAATATTTCAGAATTTAAAGACGAAATCTCATCAGCAAGAACATTCAGCTTCCTGCATGAATTGGAAATGCTTTTGGATCATGGTTTGATCAAAGGAGGAGATATTTCCAATGCTATTGTATATGTAGATAAAGATCTTACTCCTGAAACTACAGAAAAATTAAAGAAAGCCTTTGGAAAAGATAATGTATCTATCAGACCAAACGGTATTCTTGATAATCTTAATTTAAACTATCCTAACGAAGCGGCGAGACACAAATTGCTGGATGTAATTGGTGACCTTGCCTTGGCAGGGGTAAAAATAAAAGGTAAAGTTATTGCCAACAAACCGGGACACTATGTGAACACTCAGTTTGCAAAAAAACTAAACCGCCAGTGGAAACTGCAGAAAAAGAAAAACGTTCCGGATTTTGACCTTACAAAAGAACCCGTATTCGATATCAACGGAATTATGAAGCTTATGCCTCACCGACCTCCGTTCTTATTGATTGACAAAGTTCTTGAACTTTCAGATTCTCACGTAGTAGGTTTGAAAAACGTAACCATGAACGAGCCTTTCTTCGTAGGACATTTTCCTAAAGAACCTGTAATGCCTGGAGTACTTCAGGTAGAAGCATTGGCACAGACAGGAGGTATTCTTGTATTGGCAAGCGTTCCGGATCCTGAAAATTACTCTACTTATTTCATCAAAATTGATAAAGTAAAATTCAAGAGAAAAGTAATTCCGGGAGATACGCTGATATTCAAAATTGAATTAATAGAGCCTATCAGAAGAGGAATTGTTCATATGCAGGGATATGGATATGTAGGAGATGCAGTAGCAGTAGAAGCAGAGCTGATGGCTCAAGTTGCAAAAAATAAAGTTGATTAAATGATTCATCAATTAGCAGCCGTAGATAAACGTGCGAAAATCAGCAAAAATGTGATCGTAGAACCTTTCACTACTATTGCAGGGGATGTGGAAATTGGAGAAGGAACCTGGATTGGTCCTAATGTAACCATTATGGATGGGGCAAGAATCGGCAAGAACTGCAGGATTTTCCCGGGTACAGTAATCTCCGCAATTCCTCAGGATCTGAAGTTTGATGGCGAAGACACCCAGGTGATTATCGGTGACGAAACAACAATCAGAGAATGTGTTACGGTTAACAGAGGAACAAAAGCCCTGGGATATACCAAAATAGGTGCACACTGCCTTATTATGGCTACTTCACACATTGCTCATGACTGTGTTATCGGAGATCACGTTATCATTGTTAACGGTTGCGGTATTGCGGGACACGTTGAGATTGGAGATTATACGGTAATGGGAGGTTTATCAGCAGTTCACCAGTTTGGTAAAATCGGGAAACATGTGATGATTTCCGGAGGAACCCTGGTAAGAAAAGATATTCCGCCTTATGTAAAAGTAGCTAGAGAACCCATGTCTTATGCAGGGATCAATTCTGTAGGTTTAAGAAGAAGAGGATTTACCAATGAGAAAATCTTTGAAATCCAGAAAATCTACAGAGCCATCTTTCAGATGAAGATGAACGTTTCTCAGGCTATTTCCCACATCGAAAAAGAAATGCTTCCAACGGCTGAAAGAGATGAAATTTTACAGTTTATTCAAAACTCACCAAGAGGTATCGTGAAAGGATACGGAACCGGAAAGGATAGAGAATAATTTAATAATAAACACTATCAGGCTATGAAAAGTTTACTTGTACTTACAGCGCTTTCAGCAACTTCTTTTTTGTCTGCACAGCAAGCGGAAAAGTCTGAAACGGTAAAAAAAGAAGAACCTTTCACCATAGTAAGGAAACTTCCTGAAGGATCTAATGATAGTATTGCAAAAAATAACTTAAATGGTATTCTGAAACAGAAAAATACCGGAAGTTCTATCTTTGGAACTGCCGATCAGTATAAATCTGATCTTCAGATGAATGTAAACAGATTGAATAATAATGTGAATACGTTCAATAATAATACATTTAACAGAATGATGCCACAAGGGCAAGGAATACAGTTTAATAAAAGAAAATAAATATTTACAAAATTAATGGCAACAAGTAACGATATCAGAAAAGGTCTTTGCATCGAATATAGCAATGATATTTTTAAAGTAATCGAATTCCTTCACGTTAAACCAGGAAAAGGACCTGCTTTCGTAAGAACAAAATTAAAATCAGTGACCAACGGTAAAGTAATTGATAATACTTTCTCTGCAGGACACAAAATAGATGAAGTAAAAGTAATCACCAGAAAATTCCAGTATCTGTATGATGATGAGAACGGATTCCACTTCATGAACAATGATGACTTCTCTCAATTATATATCAATAAAGAAATGATCGAGAATTCTCAGTTTATGAAAGCTGGTGAAGAAGTAACCATCATTTTGAAAGAAGCTGATGAAACTCCACTTTCTGCGGAACTTCCACAATCTGTATATCTGGATGTCATTGAAGCTGATCCGGGTGTGAAAGGAAACACGGCAACCAATGCTCTTAAAAACGCAATCGTTGAAACAGGAGCAAGAGTAATGGTTCCTTTGTTCATTGAACCGGGAGACAAAATTAAAGTGAGCACTGAAGACGGCAGCTACTTAGAAAGAGTAAAAGAATAAATAAAATTGACATAAATTCGGTTTGCATCAGCAGTCCGAATTTTGTTTTATAAGAAAATCTATTGTTATGAGATTTCATTCTCCGCAAAAGCTTAAAACCATTGCAGATTTAATAGGATCTACATTTGTAGGTCCTGAAGATTTTGAAGTATTGGGAACCAATGAAATTCACATGGTAAAGCCAGGTGAAATTGTTTTTGTTAATCACCTTAAATATTACGACAAAGCATTAAATTCTGCCGCTACTATTATTTTAATTGATAAAGAAGTAGAATGTCCGCAAGGAAAGGCACTTTTAGTTTCTGATGATCCTTTCAGAGACTTTAATAAAATCAATACGCACTTTACCAGAATATACAATTTCACAGAAGAGCTTCATGATGTTGAAATAGGAGAGGGCACAAAGATCCACGCCTCTGCCGTGATTGGGAATAATGTGAAAATCGGAAAAAATACTTTGATCTTCCCTAATGTAGTGATTGGTGACCGTACGGAAATTGGAGATAATGTCATTATCCAGTCCAATACCGTTTTAGGAGGTGATGCATTTTATTACAGAAAACTGAACGGAAATTTCGACCGTCTGATTTCAGTGGGAAATGTGATCATCGAAAACAATGTAGAGATCGGAAACGGATGTACGATTGACAGGGGGGTTACAGATTCCACCATTATTGGAGAAGGTTCTGTTTTGGATAACCAGATCCAGATCGGGCATGATACCGTTATCGGAAAAAAATGTCTTATTGCTTCTCAGGTAGGTATCGCAGGATGCTGTATCATTGGTGATGAGGTTACATTATGGGGGCAGGTAGGTATCGCTTCCGGAAACAAAATAGAGGCAGGATCCGTACTTTTGGGAAAAACAGGAGTAAACAGAGATCTTGAAAAAGGAACCTATATCGGCATGTTTGCAGAAGATTTTAAAACGTATCTGAAAAAAGAAGTAAAGCTGAGAAATCTCAAATAAACAATTCTAAAGGTTTTATCTAAAATCAAAGAAATTTAAGTAAATTTGTGAGCATTAATAAAATAATAAATAAATTAAAACAACAATAAAATGTCAATTTTAGTAAACAAAGATTCTAAAGTAATTGTACAAGGATTTACAGGGAACGAAGGAACTTTCCACGCTGGTCAGATGATTGAATACGGAACAAACGTAGTAGGTGGTGTTACTCCGGGAAAAGGAGGTAGCGAGCACCTGGGAAAACCGGTATTTAATACAGTAGCTGACGCTGTTGAAAAAGCAGGAGCCAACGTAAGTATCATTTTCGTACCACCGGCATTTGCAGCAGACGCAATCATGGAAGCTGCCGAAGCAGGAATCAAAGTAATTGTATGTATTACGGAAGGTATTCCTGTAGCTGATATGGTAAAAGTAAAATCTTATATCGCAGACAGAGACTGCAGATTAATCGGACCAAACTGCCCTGGAATCATTACTTCTGAAGAAGCTAAAATTGGTATTATGCCAGGTTTCGTTTTCAAAAAAGGTAAAGTAGGTATCGTTTCAAAATCAGGTACCCTTACTTACGAAGCGGCTGACCAGGTGGTAAGAGCAGGTTACGGTATTTCTACTGCTATCGGTATCGGTGGTGACCCAATCATCGGAACTACTACCAAAGAAGCATTAGAGTTATTCATCAACGATCCTGAAACTGAAGCTGTTGTAATGATCGGTGAAATTGGTGGAGGTCTTGAAGCTGAAGCTGCAAGATGGTACAAAGCCAGCGGATCTAATAAGCCTGTTGTAGGATTTATTGCAGGACAAACTGCTCCTAAAGGAAGAACAATGGGGCACGCAGGTGCTATCGTAGGGGGTGCTGAAGATACAGCTCAGGCAAAAATGGAAATCATGAGAGAAAACGGAATCAACGTAGTAGATTCTCCAGCTGATATCGGTGCTACTGTAGCAAAAATTCTAGGATAAGACAAAACAAAAAACATATGAAAAAACTTTTATTAGCCTCAGCACTTACTCTTTCTGCTTTATCTTTTGCACAGGTGCAATGGGGAAGCACAAGATTTGGTGTTACAGGCGGCTTAAACTACTCCAGAGTATCCAATGCCCATAATCCTTCGGGCCCAAGATATACTTTTCAGGCTGGAGCTTTGGCTTTAATCCCCGTAGGAAAAACCAACCAGTTCTTTATTCAACCGGAAGTTCTGTACTATGGTGCAGGAGAAACAGGGAAAGATAAAGATGCTAAAGGAGTAAGTGGTTATGATGCAGTATATGCTAACAACTACTTAAGTGTGCCTCTTTATTTCAAAGGATATTTTTCGGAAGCTGAATCAGAATTCTTTGGATTATTAGGACCTAGATTTAACTTTTTGGTCAGTCAAAACGTTAAAGATGTTCCTTTAAACAGACCGTATTATGATCCGGACGTAACCGATCCTACACAGCCGGCCGGCGTGAATGGAAAAGCGAAAAGCTTTAACTGGGGAATCGGTTTAGGAATAGGATATAGCTACAAAAGACAACTTGAAGTTGCTGTAAAATATGACTTAGGTCTTGGTGATACGTACCCTGGTCTTAAAAAAGAAACCAAAGGTACAGATAAGAAAAAATCAGAACAGGTACTGGCTCTTACGTTAAGCTACATATTCCAATAAAATAGAATATTTCAAAATAAAAAATCCCGGAAACTCAGTTTCCGGGATTTTTTTATATGGCTGATATTAAATTATCCTTTAATCCACTTCCATAGCTCTTTCATGGTCGCTTTATTTCCATACATCAAAATACCTACACGATAGATTTTTCCGGCCAGGAAGATCATAAAAACAGTAGTTGCCAGCAACAGTACGATTGATAGTACAATCTGCCATACAGGAACTCCAAAAGGAATTCTTGCAATCATCGCAACAGGTGAAGTAAACGGAATGATAGACAGCCAGAAACCCAGGGGACCGTCCGGATTGTTCATTAATGTGAAGCTTCCATACATCCCTAATGTTAATGGTAAAATGGCAAATAAAGTGAATTGCTGTGTCTCAGTTTCGTTATCTACTGCAGAACCAATGGCTGCATAAATAGAGCTGTAAAATATATATCCCAGAAGGAAAAACACAATAAATACAAAAATAATCAATGGGAAATTCAGTTCCAGTAAACTGTGGGAAATTTGTGTAGCAAGCTGTCCCATATCCAGTTTAGCAGTGATTTCTTCATTTCCGCCAGGGATATTCTTCTGAAGAGGAGAGAAGCCGGTATTTAAAACCAGTGCTCCAATTACAGACATGGTGATCCAGATGATAAACTGAGTCAGTGCAACCATAGTTACCCCTAAAATCTTACCCATCATCAGTTCAAAAGGCTTTACAGAAGAAATAATAATTTCCACAACACGGTTGTTCTTTTCTTCCAGCACACTTCGCATCACTCTTACCCCATAAATGATAATGAACATGAAAGTAACATACATCAAAACCATGCTCAGCCCGGATTTTACTCCAAACGCAAGATCAGAGTCTTCTTTATTGTTATCTGTCACGTTGATGGTCTTTAGCGTGAAGCTTTTATCCAGATCATTAAGCTGAGCCTCCTGAATACCCAGTTGTTTTATTTTTTCTTTTTTAACAACATTGCTGATATCAGAAACAATTCTCTGTTTTGTATCAAACCCGATTTTACTGTTGATGACAAGTCTTGTATCCTTTTCAAGTTCATCAAAATTCTGATTTTTCAGTTCAGGAAGAATCAGAATGCCGTCCAGAGACTCATTTCCCTTTAAATTGTTGATCTTGGATTTTTCATCCGCAGCAGAAACAAAAACATAGTTTAATTTCTCGTTAGACTTCAGCTGGTCTGTAAACAGACCGCTTTTATCAACCACTTCTATGATACTGTGAGACTCATTGGCTTTAAACATAAGCCCAATCACCGCTCCAAAAGCAATAATCATTACCGGCGCCAGCAAAGTCAGTATAATGAAAGATTTTTTCTTAACCTGTGTAAGAAACTCTCTTTTCGTAATTAAAAAAATATTATTCATAAAATTAAGGATGGTTACTTACAGCATTAATAAACACTTCATTCATGCTCGGAATTCTCTCGTCGAATGACCTCACTTTTCCTACCTGTACCAGATCCAGAAGTACTTTATTCTGGCTTTCTTCATTTTTCAGGTCAAAAGAAACAAGATTATTTTCATTCGACAAATTGAATATTTCATAGTTGCTTTTGAAATTCTCAAACTGCTCACTGCTTACCTCAGAAAGGGTAACCCCAAAAATATTTTTCTTGAATTTTTCCCTTACATCAAAAACCCTTCCGTCAATAATTTTCTTGGAATTGTTGATCAGAGCAACATAATCGCACATTTCCTCCACACTTTCCATTCTGTGGGTAGAAAGAATAATCGTGGTACCATTATTTTTGAGATCAATGATCTGATCTTTGATTAAGTTGGCATTTACAGGATCAAAGCCTGAAAAAGGCTCATCCAGAATTAAAAGATGAGGTCTGTGTAGAACTGTTACCACGAACTGAATCTTCTGAGCCATACCTTTAGAAAGTTCCGAAAGCTTTTTCTTCCACCACTGGTCGATATGCAGTTTTTCAAACCATTTTTTGGCCTCATTCAAAGCATCACTCTTGCTCATTCCTTTCAGTTCCCCAAAATAAAGAATCTGGTCGCCGACACTCATATTTTTATACAAGCCTCTTTCTTCCGGCATATAACCAATATCTTTGATATGGGTGGGGTTGAGTTGATCTCCATTGATGAAGATATTTCCTGAGTCGGCCTGAGTAATTTGGTTAATGATACGGATAAAAGAAGTTTTTCCGGCTCCGTTGGGACCTAAAAGCCCATAAATACTGCCTTTTGGGACATGGATGCTGAAATCATCCAGCGCGACCTTTTTTCCGGCATTATAGGTCTTTTTAATATGTTCAGCTTTTAGCATTAAAAATATTCTTTTTACAATTAGTATTAAAAAGTCCCGAAAGTTACGGAAATATTAAAACAGAATTCATGTAAAAAGAAAAAATCCTGATGATTATCAGGATTTTAATTTATTGTTTTACGATTTGAGTAACTTTCTGCGTATTGTCACTTAAAATATAACGGATCATGTATTTTCCGGGCTTCAGTTTTTCAATATTGATTTCGCCGGAATTCATGTTGACTGTATAACTAGCGACCTGCATACCCAAAATGGAATAAAAAGTCACACTTTTGATTCTTAAAGAAGAATCTTTTGCCTTAATAATAAGGAAATCCTTTGCAGGATTCGGATAGGCAAGCAATACACCATCATCCGCTTTTTGAGTGATGGAACCCGGCTCTCTAAGCTGAGCTTTTAAATTGTTGGAAAATCCAACAAAAGTGCCTACAAATAGAAATAAAAGTAAAAGTTTTTTCATCAAATTTATAATTTCTCGAATATATATAACAAATGTAATACATTCTACAATGTCATACAATAGTTTTTTGTAGAACTTATATTAAATTTGTAGAAACTTATTCAAAAAGTATTCCAAAATGATACATTCAAGAAATAGAAGACTTAGAGTTAATGAATCTATCAGAAGTTTGGTAAGAGAAAATGTGCTTACAACTGATGATTTTGTAATGCCGATCTTCGTAATGGAGGGCGAAAACAAGCAGGAGGCAATCCCGTCTATGCCGGGAATTTTTAGGCGGAGTATAGATTTAACCGTCAGGGAATGTAAGGAATTATTTTCTTTGGGTGTAAAAGCTGTCAATTTGTACATGAAGGTGTCTGAACATCTTAAGGACAATACCGGAAAAGAAGCATGGAATAAAGACGGATTAATGCAGAATACGATCAAAGCAATCAAAGATGCCGTTCCCGGAATGATTGTAATGCCGGATGTGGCCCTGGATCCTTATTCCATCTACGGACACGACGGAATTATTGAAAACGGAAAAGTTCTGAACGATGCTACCAATGATGCACTGGCAAGAATGTCGGTCTCTCATGCAGAAGCCGGGGCAGATCTTGTAGCTCCAAGTGATATGATGGACGGAAGAGTATTGGTTATTCGTGAAGCATTGGAAGAAAGCGGATTTACTGATGTAGGAATTGTAAGCTATGCGGCCAAATATGCCAGCTCTTTCTATGGACCCTTCAGAAGTGCTTTAGACAGCGCTCCAAAAGATGATATGGAAATTCCGAAAGATAAAAAAACGTATCAGATGGATTTCCACAATACCCGTGAAGCATTGAATGAAGTGTTCAAAGATATTGATGAAGGTGCAGATGTTATCATGATCAAACCGGGCCTTCCTTATCTGGATATCGTTTCCAAAGTACGTGAAGCCATTGATCTTCCTATCGCCGTTTATAATGTAAGCGGAGAATATGCCATGGTAAAAGCGGCAGCTCAGAATGGCTGGCTGGATAATGATAAAACAATCATTGAAAGTTTAACCTGTTTCAAAAGAGCAGGAGCAGATATGATTTTCACTTATTTTGCAAAAGAGGCTGCTATCTTACTGAATAAATAAAACTTATAGAAGTAAGGATCGGGAAAAGAACGTTAATGTTTAGTTAATTGCTTCTGCAAGACCATTTCGAATAGATAAATCAGGTATTTTTGAGTTAAACTAATTTCGAGAAACGAAATAATTACAACATCAAAAAATTATTTATGAGAAATCTTAAAAAAATTGAGAGAAATCAATTGAAGGAAATCAAAGGCGGCGACATTATTATTGACAATCCGAACTGCGGAACATGGTGTAAAGGAATCTGGCATCCATGTACAATCAATCATCTGGCTTGTCCTCCCGAGTAATATTCCGAACCTGTAATAAAAGCAAAAAAGCTGTTCCATAAGAACAGCTTTTTTTATACCTATTTACTGAATATTACAGCCAGCCTTTTTTTCCATAAACATACGTATCATCAAATTGCTTATCACTCATGAAAAGATATAAAATTCCTTCAATAAAAGGAATAATAGAGGCCGCTCCTAAAGTAAATATATTCAGGGACACCTGAATAATTCCTTCTTTCGTATATCCCAGGTAAAATTTATTTAAAGCCAGCCAGCCTACAAGAATTCCCAATAAAGCTGCAGGAATTTTTTTCTCTGAACGGTAAGGAATACTGTTCTGCTGGTTTTGTGCATTTTCTGTTTTTGTATACCCGTAATTTTCCATTTTGTATTATTTTAAGTGTTTGATATGTTTTTACTATAAGTAGATCAAAATTGTGAAAAGTTACAATGATTTGGAAATGAATAAGTTTACATTTAACGCAAACAAGTTGACATTAACCTGTAAGGGAAGTTTATATTTTTGATATATTTGTCCTATGATTTTACGAGGAGAAAACTTAATCAAAGAATACGGTCCTAAAAAAGTTGTAAAAGGCGTTTCTGTACAGGTTCAACAGGGAGAAATTGTTGGTTTGCTGGGTCCGAACGGAGCAGGAAAAACCACATCGTTTTATATGATTGTAGGATTGGTTAAGCCTACTTCAGGAAAGATTTTTCTCGATAAACAGGAGATTACTACAGATGCCATGTACCGAAGAGCCCAAAAGGGGATAGGGTATCTGGCTCAGGAAGCTTCGGTTTTCAGAAAGCTGTCCGTAGAGGAAAATATTATGGGAGTACTGCAGCTTACCAAGCTTTCCAAGCGTGAGCAGCAGATAAAATGTGATGAACTCATTGAAGAGTTTTCTTTACAGCACGTTCGTAAAAACAGAGGAGATCTTCTTTCCGGAGGAGAGAGACGTAGAACCGAAATTGCTCGTTGTCTGGCTACAAGCCCGAACTTCATTCTTCTGGATGAGCCTTTCGCGGGGGTAGACCCGATTGCCGTGGAAGATATCCAGAAAATTGTAAGAAGCCTTGTCGATAAAAACATCGGAATTCTGATTACTGACCACAACGTACAGCAGACTCTGGCCATTACCAATAAAACCTACATTATGTTTGAAGGAAAGATCCTGAAAGAAGGACTTCCGGAAGATCTGGCAAACGATCCGCAGGTAAGAGAAGCATATCTCGGTGAAAACTTCGTTTATCAAAGTATTTTAGATAAACCTAAAAAGAAGAAATACGCTTATAATATCTGGGCAGGTAATTTTGATTCAAAAGCACAGCTGCAGGGATTCGTCAGTGAAAATTTCAGTCAGTTTGATGATCTCAGGCTGCTGCATGGTTTTGAAGAAGTCAGCTTTGCTACTTTAGCCAATTCTGAAATTGAGCATATCTTTAATGATGTGGTAGATAAGAACGCCAATAATTCATTTGTTTTGCAGAAAAAGGAAATTAATTCACAATATTCTCTGGAGCAGGCAGAAGCAGAGTCTAAAGAAGCCAGCAGAAAAGAGCTGCACTACCTTACTACTTATCTGTTTGAAGGATAGGAAGAGGTTCGCAGAAAAATTCTTTACTGCTTTTTTTCTAAGACTTTGTAAGAAAAAATTAGGATATTGGAAATTAAATATAAGGATTGCTGTAATGAGCAGGTCTTAGGTTTGGTTTGCTGTATTCTCTTGCCCGGCAAATATGATTTCCCAATTATTAAAAGCGAGGTCAGATAATTGATGCTGGTTCATACTGTCGATGAAAGCTTGATAAGCGATATCTAAGAAGGATTTCAGCTTACATTCATAAGACACAAATACACAAGATTTTGAAAAACAGTTGATGATTGGGCTGTCATCCTGTTCCAGTAAATGGATAAGATCTCCTAATCCTTTTTTCTGAGCTTTCTCAGAAATGGTAATTCCTCCGTTTTTTCCTCTTTTTGTTAACACCAGCTCTTTTTTAGACAGAAATTGAACCACTTTAATGAGATGATTACGCAGAATATTAAGTCTTTCAGACAATTCATCCAAAGAAGAAGAGGCCTTATCATTTTGATTTAAATAGATTAAGACGCGCAAACTATAATCAGTAAAGTGGTTCAGTTTCATGAATTGCTAATTTAAATGAAGCAGTTGGGGCCCGAATTCTTCATAAAGAATATCCTCTTTGGCAATGCCTAACTGTAGTAAAGAATTATATTGAGCTTTAATAAATGCTTCAGGACCACAAATATAATACTTTGCATTATCAATAAGAATTTCATCCCTTATTTCCTGTAAGTTTATTCTTCCTTTTTTAACAGGGTCAGAATGGTTATCAACGGTTTCATAAAAAATATGAGTGGTTAACCATTGATTGTCTGTATTCAAATGGTTTATATGATCTTTAAATGCGTGTACTTTTTCGTTTCTGCAGCTGTGAAGCCAGACTACTGTGCTGTTTTGTAGAGTATTCTTCCGGGTTTCCAGCATACTCAGTAATGGAGTGGCTCCTATACCACCGCTTATGAGTACCAATGGATTTTCAGATTCAGGATGGGCATAAAAAACTCCTGCAGGGGCGCTTACCCATAGTTCATCCCCTGTTTTCTTTTGATGCAGCTGGTTAGAAACAATGCCATCAGGTAAGTTTTGGCCATTCTTTTCTCTTTTAACCGAAATTCTGTAATATTCAGGATTGAATGCTGAAGATAGGCTGTATTGTCTGGGCTGCTCGTGTCCTAATTCAGGAATAAATGTTTTTATTGAAATGTACTGCCCCGGAAGATAATCTGCAATTAATTGATGGTCCCTCGGCTTTAGATAGAATGATTTTATTTCATCGCTTTCCTCTACAATATCTGCAATTACAAAAGCTCTCCAGCCTTTCCAGCCTCCTTCTTTTTTCAATGCAGATTCATACAGCTCATGTTCTATCGAGATCATAATCTGGGCTAGCTCGTTATATGCCTGAGTCCATGCTTCTATAAGCTCATCATGAGCTGCTTCTCCTAAAACTTCCTTTATTGAGGAAATCAGATGAAAACCTACAATATCATACTGCTCCGGACTGATATTTAAGCTTACATGTTTATTTCCAATAGACTGTAAAACATTGATAAGTACCTGCGGATTTTCAATATGTTCGGCGTAGGCCAGTACAGCTCCGGCTAAGGCATGTTGCTGTTTTCCACTGGCTTGGTGGCTCATATTGAACAGGTTTTTAAGTTCAGGATTATGCGTAAACATTCTGGTATAAAAATGCTTTGTTAAATCTGTGCCATTGGTTTTTAGAACTGGCACTGTTGCTTTTACAAGTGCTTTTTGGTTGGTATTCATCTCGTCTTTTTTTAATGATGGTACAAATGTATAAAAAAGAATTTTAATTGTTGTATCTAAAATGAAACAATTGAAAATGCAATATTTTTACTGAAAGATATCTAGCAGAATAAAGTAGGGATAGTATTTCTTCAGCTTGTAAATGGTTGATTTTCAAAGGAAAGCTATAATGAATTCATGGGGATCGTTTCTGAAAAACATCACTTCAATTTTTAGCCAAATAAAAGTTCCAGTTGCATTAAGTGGGGTATTTCTATGAATTGTTTTGAAAAAGGCTTACATTTACTTGGTTCTATAAACAATATTAATGGCAAAACCTTTTAACAGAACCGTTACTTTATTCGGAATTTATAAGCAGCTCGTACCATTCATCAGACCTTATCGTCCCATGATTTACGGAACCCTGTTTCTTACTTTTCTCGGAGCTCTGGCAGCACAGGTAAACCCGATTGTTTTGAAGTATACAGTGGACGAGGTGACCAAGCTTACCCATCTTCCGCACCCGATGTCAGAAGGAATTCATATTCTCATTATCATTTCTGTCATTTTATTGGGAAAAGAACTTCTGAATATTTTTATCAACTTCGGACAGAAATTTTATGGTGAAAAAATCAGAATTAATGTGAGTTCTGTACTCGCACAATCGGCAATTGATAAAATCCTGACATACAGAGTCGCTTACTTTAACGATGAAAACCATCAATCCGGAAAATTGCAGATCAGAATAGACCGGGGTATAGAAAGCCTGACCAAACTGGTTCAAAACTTTTTTATTGATATTCTGCCGCTTTTTTCCAATGCCATCATCGCACTGATCATCATGTACATGCAGAATGTGTATGTGGGGCTTGTTTCTACGATTATTGTTCCGATCTACTTTTACATCAGCTCTCTGCAGGCGAAAAAACTGAACGGAGTTCGCCGTCAGCTTAGAAATCAAAGGGAAAAAAAGACTTCCGGACTTCTCAATCTCATTAATTCTATTATGGTGATTAAAAGCTTTGTCCGCGAAAAATTCGAAGGGAAAAAGCAGTATGATCTCCAGATGGAATTAATGGAGAGCCAGATGATTACAAGAAAAACCAATTTCATCTATGATGGTTTGAAAACCTTTATCGAACAGTTCGGGGTGGTGTTGATCATCCTTTTAACCGTTTATCTTGTGCTGGACCAGCAGATGACTATTGGAGCTATTATGCTTCATATCATGCTTTTCAACAATGTCTCTGCACCTATTCGCCAGCTTCACAGGATTTATGATGACATGAACGATGCCATGATTTATGCGGAAGGTTATTTTGATATTCTGAATGCAGATGACGAGACAGAATCTAATGGGCGTTTTGTAGAAAAGGAAATCAGAGGAACTTTTGAATTAAAAAATGTTGATTTCACGTATCCAAACGGTACAAAAGCTTTACATGACGTTTCCATGAAAATTGAAAACGGAAAAACAACGGCTTTGGTAGGATTAAGCGGTGCAGGAAAATCCACAGTTATTAATCTTTTGTGTAAATTCTATCTTCCGGATTCAGGAGATATTCTTCTGGATGGAGTCAATCTTAATGAATTTGATAATACTTTTCTGAGAAGTGATCTTGGTCTTGTTCTTCAGAGAAACCATATCTTCCAGGGGAGCATAGAAGATAATATCCGGTACGGAGATATGAATGCCAGTTTCGGGGAAATTCAGGAAGCTGCTAAAAAAGCTTATCTGCACGACCAGATTATGGATCTCCCTGACCAGTATCAGCATGATGCCACACAGCTTTCCGGAGGACAGCAGCAGAGAATTGCCATTGCAAGATTATTTCTTAAAAATCCTCCCATCATCTTTTTGGATGAGCCGACAGCCAGCCTTGATGCCATCGCTACAGAGCAGATCAAAAATTCTCTGGATGCCATAAAAGAAGGCAGAACTGTGATCATCATTTCCCATTCACTCTCCCAGATTCTGGATTCTGATATCATTTATGTCATGAAAAAAGGAAGAGTGGTTGAGAACGGAACCCATGATGAGCTTTACAGTAAAGAAGGAACCTACCGTGAGATTTTTGATGCCTCAGCCCGCAGCCTTAATCTTGATAAACTGGTCAATACTTACAAGGAAAACTAAAAAGCTTCCTCGTTATAATTCATACCTCAAAAAAGAATTTTAGCTTTGCTTTATCATGAACGATCATTATCTAAAAAAACTCGATCGGGTAACTGCTATTCTTACCCAATTACAGTCTAAGCCAATTGTAAGGGCGCAGGATCTGGCTGAAAAATTTGATGTAAGTATCAGAACCATTTACCGTGATGTAAAAACCCTTGAAAATGCAGGAATTCCCATTGTAGGAGAAGCAGGTAACGGCTATTCTTTAATGGATGGCTACAAGCTTCCTCCTATTATGTTTACCAAGGAAGAAGTCTTAAGTTTTATCACTGCAGAGAAGCTGATGCAGAAATTTTCCCACCAAAGTTTAGGCAGTCATTATCAGGCGGCTATGGAAAAGGTTCGTTCAGTATTGCGGCATTCCGATAAAAACCTGATTCAGAATATCGAAAAACAGATTGATGTTTTCAGCTTTCAGACCGATTCCGGAGATTCCCTTAAAAATGTGATTCCTATTATTCTGGAAAGTATAGCAGAAAAAAATCAGCTTCTTATCAGATATAAAACTATAGACGGCAGGGTAGATAACAGAATCATTGAAACAGTCGGGATGTTTTTTGAATTTAACGTGTGGTACATCATGGCATACTGTACCTTGAGGAAAGATTTCAGACAATTTCGTATCGACAGGATTTTAGAAATTTCGAGAACTCAGAATCCCTATTTGCAGGAATACGGACAAGTGAATGATTATCGTAAAAAATCCAATGGGAATAAGGCTAAAGCCAAATTGCTGGTTGACAAAAAAATAATGAATCACCTGGTAAATTCTAAAAAATATTACGGATTAACCGAGGAAGTAGAGACAGAAAACGGAGTAGAACTTACTTTTGAAACAGAATGGATCAATGATGGATTCCCAAGATGGATTATTACTTTTGCAGATTATGCCACTGTTCTGGAGCCGGAAAGTCTCCGTATACGTCTGAAAGAACTGCTGGTAAAAATGATAGATAAACATCAATAATAAACCCCAACAAGACAGCTGTTGAGGTTTAAAGACTTGATTGAGGCAATAAATGAAATAGTTAATACGCTGAGGTAAAACTGCAAAAAGCTAAATTTGTTTGTAGCAAAAATGATATGAGTAGTTAAGATGGAGGAAAATCACCAGTAACAAATGACATTGCATGGATAATTTTCAGGATCTCCGCCTTTCGCGATTTTACCTTTCACTTTTTTATTAAAATCTTTCCCAGAAGAAAGGAGGCTCAATTCCTAAAGCTCTCAGGTAAACATAGCCTTGTCCACGGTGATGAACTTCGTTGTCTACAAAATAAAGAATGTTCTGATATACAGGAAATTCATATTGTCCGAATAAATTGAAAGTCTCCTGAAAACGTTCTTCAGAAATCTGATTAAAATAATGGTTAATCACTTCTGTTTCTTCATCCCATTTCTTTAACAGTTCTTCTTTGGTTTTCGGATTAAATGCTTCTTCACTGTACGCTTCCATATTTCCTTCCACAATTCCTTTTAAAGCTGGCCCGCCAATGCTGATCAGTTCCACTGCCAGTTTTGCAAAAGGTCTCATTCCGCCCACAGAAAATTCGAACAGCTCTTTTTCAGGAAAAGATTCAATGACTCTTCTTGTAAGATTTCGGTGTCCCTGCCAGTCGTTAAGCAGCTGTTCAGAAGTCATAAATTGTTTAGTGGCTGTTGCTGTAGTTGTCATAATGTTATTTTTTTGTTTGTTGCTGATACAAAGGTAGGAGAGGGTTATGACAACAGTTTGTCAGTAGGATTTTTGATGTTGAAAAAATATTTTTTCTTTATTAAAATATTGATCCCTACTTTTGCGTTAGAAGAAAAGTATATTAATAAAAGAAATCGCCAAACTAGAATTATGAAGAAGTATATTTTGCCTGTAATCACCGCTTTTTTATTAATATCATGCAATAAGATAGAGGAAAAAATTGACGAGACGGTTCAAAGAACAACAGAAACTGTACAGCAGAAAGCACAGCAGGCTGTAGAGGAAACGGTAAAGAAAACAGTGAATGAATCTATTAATTCTTTAACCCATTCGGAAGATGTTAAGTTTAATACCGTATTTCCAGCTAAAGGACCTTCTGTCGTTTCTGAAGAGAAGGGCAGGAAAATTAAGATTCCCGGAAGATCTGAAGGATATATTTTTAAATACAAAGCAGACATAGCCGTTTTGCTCCCATTTCTCGAAGGCCAGCCAACATCCGACGAAAGTAAATCTGAAAAAACAGCCCGTAAAATTGATGGTCAAAGCATCATTGATAAGATAAGTTTTTTATCAAAATTCCTTCCTGATAATACTTTTGATGCCAGTATTCTGGAAGATATCAAATCTGATAAGAATATTCAGTATTATAAGCTGAAAAGATTTCCCAACAGTAGTACCATTATCTACAACCCAAAAAACCAGACCATCATACAATACGTAGAGGTAAATAAATAATTTGGATATGGCCGGTTTCTCCCGGCCATTTTTTGTGCACAGTCGCTGGGCAGCAGGCAAAGTACGATCAGTCTGCGCAAAACCTCTATTGGTAGAATAAGATTAAAATCATTTCGCATATCAGTTATATTTTTGGTCAGAATCCAGCGCTCATACCAGATTTTACTTTTTACATTGTTCAAAAAAAAGTATTTTAGTACTATGAAAATTTACACAAAAACAGGAGATAAAGGTCAGACTGCACTATATGGTGGAACAAGGGTTTCCAAAGCCAGTGCAAGGGTAGACAGTTATGGAAATATAGACGAGCTGAATTCATTCATCGGGATTGCGAAAAGCCACATCCAGGACGAAGAAGTGTTGAGACAGCTGAAGAAAATACAGTTTGATTTATTTACAGTAGGTTCCGAAGCTGCAACTCCAGTGAATAAACTGATGCTTGCTAACGGAAAATCACGGCTTCCTATCATTATTTCAGAGACAGAAATTGAAGAACTGGAACAATGGATGGACACTTTTGATGAAAAGCTGGAGCCGCTTCAGTATTTTATCCTGCCGGGCGGAGGAAAATCTGCGACTTTTCTGCACGCAGCAAGAACCATCTGCAGGAGAGCAGAGCGCTCACTGGTATTTTTAAATGAATCGGAAGAAGTGCGTCCCGAATTGATTAAATATTTAAACAGGCTTTCAGATTATCTTTTTGTATTGGCCAGATATATTTCAAAACTGAACAACGAACCGGAAGAATACTGGAACCCGAATGAACGATAAAGCATTACTTTTCATCAACGGAGACGCTCCGAAATCATTACCCAATTCTGAAAATTATGGCTTAATCGCATGTACAGACGGTGCTTTCCATTATTTAAAAAAGATGGGATTTCCCCTGGATCAAATGGATTTTATTTCCGGTGATTTTGATTCTCATTCCGGATCAGATGAGGATATGTATGGGGAAAAATTTATTCTTACCCTTGATCAGGAAAAAACAGATTTTCATAAAGCATTGGAAATCATTCAGGAAAGAGGCTTTTCTAAGGTTGATGTATTGGGAGGAAGCGGAGGCGAACAAGATCATTTTCTTGGAAATCTTACCGTGGCGTATGCATTCAAAGATGTAATGAATATTAAATTTTATGATGAGTTTTCTGAATACTACTTTATTCCTAAATACGTTACACTGAGAGGAGTAAAAAATAGGATGATTTCGCTTTATCCATTTCCATCAGCGACCAATATAACCACAAAAGGTCTGAATTGGCCGCTAAGCAGCGAAAGTCTGAATATTACTTCTAGAATTGGAACCCGGAACTTCGCTGTTGAGAACGAAATTTCCGTGGAATACGAATCAGGAGATCTTTTATTATTTGTAGGAATAAAGGAGATAGAATATCCTGCAATTTATTAAATCTTATTAATAGAAATGAGTCTTACCCATTTTAAAAAAAGACTGTCATTAAACACAAACAACACCAATATTTTCACAAATAGCAAAAATTTTTACATCAATAGAAACGGGTAATTATCATGAGCATAGTCGAAGGAGCCCGTTTTAAACAAAAATAAAATAAACCGGCTTTAGCCAAAACTTATTAAAATATTGAATAAACTAATCAAAATATCAGTTTTTACCATGTCATTATGCTGTATTTTCTCATGCAAAACCCAGCATTTTGAAACACCCGAATACGGAAAAAACGAAGCTGAAAAAGTGATTCAAATAAAGAAAGTAACAAATTTCCGTACTGTCGGAAATATGAAAAATGTAGATGGAAGAACCTTAAAAGAAGGAAAGTTTTACCGAAGTGCTCATCTTCATAAGCTTAAAAAGAAGTCTTTTGAAGAATTTGAAAAACTGGGGATTAAAGAAATTATTGATCTTCGAAATTCAAAAGAAATCGCCGGAAAACCAGATCAGCTTCCTTCAGCAATGAATTATAAAAAATATTCAGCGTTTGAAGATGAAGGAGATCAGCTGGCTCAGGCCAAAAAACTGGTTCTTAAAGGCAAGGTGAACGCATCTGATGCTGATAAAAGAATGATCAGTTTCTACCGCGAATACGTTACGGAAAATCCGGAAATGATAAAAAAAATGATTACAGAAATTCTGGAATCTAAAGATCCAATCCTTTACCACTGCACTGCGGGAAAAGACAGAACGGGAATTACCACGGCATTACTTCTTACCATTCTGAAATTTGATAAAGAAACTATTTATAATGAGTATCTTTTATCTAACAATTACAGGAAGGAACTTGTTCAGAAAAGACTCCGCCTTGCCAATACCTTGCATTTTCTCTATCCGAAAATGGATCTGAAGGTACTGGAAAAGCTGAGCTGGGTAGAAAAAAGATATCTTGATGCCGCTTTTGAAGAAATTGATAAAAAGTACGGATCTGCAGATACCTACATTCAGCAGGCGTTAGGGATTTCAGATTCCAAAAGAAACGAGTACATCCGGAAGTTTACCTATTGATTATCAGAGATAAATTTTTGTGCGGTTTAATATTGCCTTTTAAATTAAAATTATAATAATTTTAACACCTAAAAATGAAACTTTTTTAGCAATTTTGCATTTCTTAATTCACTTGTTTAGAAATGAAAATAAAGTACTCGGAACTTATTGATCAGACATTGTATTTCCCTACGGAGGAATTTAATGTTTCTGAGAACAATTTGTTGTTTCACGATGTTCCATTGATGGACGTTGTAGAGCAATTTGGCACTCCGCTAAAGATTAGCTATTTGCCGAGAATTTCTCAAAATATTCAGAAAGCTAAAAGCTGGTTTAAAGAAGCTTTTGAGAAAACCGAATATAAAAAGAATTATACCTACTGCTACTGTACAAAATCCAGTCATTTCAATTTCGTATTGGAAGAAGCATTAAAGAACGATATTTCGATAGAAACATCATCTGCTTATGACATGGATATTGTAAAGTCTCTTTACGAAAAAGAAAAGGTAGATAAAAACATAGAAGTCATTTGTAATGGTTTCAAAACTGATGATTATCTGACAAAGATTTCAGATATGATCAACAGCGGTTTTGAGAATATTACTCCGATTCTTGATAACTACAGAGAATTGGATAAGCTTACGGAAAGCATTGATTCTACCTTTAACATCGGAATCAGAATTGCTTCAGAGGAAGAGCCGAAGTTCGAGTTCTATACCTCAAGACTGGGAATCGGATATAAAGATATTATCCCTTATTACAGCCAGAAGATCGCTGAACACCCGAATGCAAGATTGAAAATGCTTCACTTCTTCATCAATACCGGGATTAAAGATACATCTTACTACTGGAACGAATTATACAAATGTCTTCGTGTATATGCCCGTCTGAAGAAAATTGCCCCTGAAGTAGATTCACTGAACATCGGAGGTGGTTTCCCGATCAAAACTTCCCTGAATTTTGATTATGACTACCAGTATATGGTAGAAGAGATTGTTTCTCAGATCAAAAAATTCTGTGAAGAAGAAGGAGTAGAAGAACCTAATATATACACTGAGTTCGGAAGTTTTACCGTTGGAGAAAGTGGTGCAAACCTTTATAAGATCATTTCTCAGAAACGCCAGAATGACAGAGAAAAATGGAATATGATCGATTCTTCTTTCATGACCACTCTTCCTGATACGTGGGCTATTTCAAGACACTTTATCATGCTTCCGCTTAACCGTTGGGAAGATACGTACGAAAGGGTTTTCCTGGGAGGGCTGACTTGTGATTCAGACGATTATTATAACTCGGAACAGCATACCAATGCCATTTATTTACCTGTTTTCAGTGATACAAAACCTCTGTATATCGGATTTTTCCATACCGGAGCCTATCAGGAAACAATTGGGGGGTACGGCGGTGTGCACCATTGTCTGATGCCTCAGCCAAGACACGTCCTGATCCAAAAGGATGAAAACGGTGAACTGCAGTACGAAATTTTCCGCGAAAAACAGGAACCGGAAGATATTTTGAAAATTCTTGGTTATAAATAATTTTATAATCAATAGGAACGGGTAATTATCCTGAGCATAGTCGAAGGGAGCCCGTTTGATCAGAAATAAAAAATCAACTCAACTGGCTTTAGCCAAAACGTATACAAAACAAAAGCTCTCAGAAATTTTTCTGAGAGCTTTTTTATTTAAAAATATTTTGAAATTTTATCCAGTTCCAATTCCTCATAATCAGAAACTACAGTATCGGCTAACGTGTAATCCTGGTTTTTTGAATGTGGACTTCTGTACGCTGCACAGAAGATTTTTGCTCTGTGGGCTGCCAGAATTCCGTTGGTAGAATCCTCAATCACCATGCAGTTTTCAACAGGTTCGCCTGCCATTTCTGCTGCCAGTAAAAAAACTTCAGGATGAGGTTTTGATTCTTTTAAATCTGCACCGCTGATCTTTCCGCTGAAATATTGCTCCAGTCCAAATTTTTCAAAAACCATATTAATCGTTACCATCGTAGCAGAAGAAGCCAAAATAAGCTTTATCCCATTTTCATGATAATGTTCAATCAGCTGTCTTACGCCCGGAATTAAATCAAATTCATCATCATTGTAGAAATAGTCTTTGAAATGAGACCTTTTGATTCCTGCGATGGATTCATAAGTATGATTCAAATTAAATTCTTTAATCAATGTTTCAGAAACCCTTTGGGTAGAAGCTCCTGTAAAAGAGGTGTATAAATCTTCGGAAACCGCAATTTCCAGTTCATCAAACGTTTTGAAATAAGCTTTTCTATGTAATGGCTCCGTATCTACAATTACACCATCCATATCGAAAAGAACAGCTTTTAAAGGCATATAATGAGTTTTGTACAAAAGTAACTTTAAAAATTTAAACAGTAAAAAGATTTGAAAATTTAACATCAGAAGGAAGGTTAAAAATTCATAACAAACCGTTCCTTACTTATAACTCAAGTACTATTTTGTATCTTTGCGAAATCATTTAATCTTACAATCAGTTAATTTTTTAATTAATAATTATATATGAGAACATACGCAGGAATTCCCGAGGAAAACGCAACGTTAGAGAATTCGAAAGTAATGTTGGTAACGGTTCCTTATGACGGAACTTCAACATGGGGTAAAGGAGCTGATAAAGGCCCTGAATTATTCTTAAACGCTTCTGAAAACATGGAGCTTTATGATATTGAAACTCAAACAGAGCCTTACCTTCAGGGAGTTTATCTGGCAGGAGAAGTTTCTGAGAATTCTACTCCGGAAGCAATGACGGAAGCCGTTTATCAGAAAACAAAAGAGCTTCTGAACAATGAGGGCAAACTATTCACCCTTTTCGGTGGAGAACACTCTGTTTCTATAGGCTCTATCCGTGCGGTAGGAGAGAAATTTGAAAACCTTACCGTTCTTCAGTTAGACGCTCACACAGATTTGCGTCCTGAGTTCCATGGTTCTACTTCCAACCACGCGTGTGCCGTTTTTGAAGCCAATCAGAAGCATAACTTAGTACAGGTGGGAATTCGTTCTATGGATGCTGAGGAAGCAGAATATTTACCGGAAGGAAGAGTATTCTTTGCCCATGAAATCGCTAACAACGAAAACTGGATCAATGATGTTTTGGAGAAAGTATCAGGAAATGTTTACATCACTATTGACTTAGATGCTTTTGATCCTTCTATTGCACCTTCTACAGGAACTCCCGAACCAGGTGGATTACAATGGTACCCAACGCTGGAATTATTAAGAAAAGTATTTGAAAAATGCAATGTAGTAGCATTTGATATTGTAGAGCTAATGGATTCTCCGATGGCTAAGCCAACGGCTTTCCTTTCTGCTAAGTTGTATTATAAAATGCTGGCTTACTACGATATTTATAACAATAACTAATATTCCGCAAGAATCGGATTTTTTCTGCCGTATATTCTTTGGAAATTTGTGAGGTAAAATAACAGCACTATGTCCACACAAAATCAGATAGATTATAACAGAATTGCCAAGGCGATAGAGTATATCCAGCGCAATTTCAGGCTTCAGCCAAGTTTGGAAGAAGTGGCAGAAAATATTCACTTGAGTCCGGCCCATTTTCAGAAGATCTTTACAGACTGGGCAGGAACAAGTCCGAAGAAGTTTTTACAGTTCATCAGTCTTGAGCATGCTAAAAATTTATTGAAGGAAGAAAAAGCTAGTTTGTTCGATACAGCTTATGAGACAGGATTATCCAGTACCAGCAGGCTTCATGATCTGTTTGTAAAGATAAAGGGAATGTCTCCGGCAGAATACAAAAACGGAGGAAAAAGCCTTACGATTCATTATAGCTTTTCGGAAAGCCCATTCGGAAATATACTGGTAGCTTCCACCGAAAAAGGAATCTGCTACATGGCTTTTGAAGACCATAAAGAAAAAGCACTCGGGGAGCTTAAACAAAAGTTCCCCAATGCTTCTTTTACGGAGCAGCAGGATTCTCTCCAAAAGAATGCACTGTCTATATTCGATAAAGACTGGACAAAACTCAATACCATAAAATTACACTTAAAAGGAACCGATTTTCAGCTTAAAGTATGGGAAAGCCTGCTGACCATTCCGATGGGAAAACTGTCCACTTATGGCAGCCTGGCAGAAAAGATGGGAAACCCTAAAGCATCCAGAGCTGTAGGAACCGCTATTGGAAGTAACCCCGTAGCATTTCTTATTCCGTGTCACCGTGTGATTCAGTCTACCGGACATTTGGGCGGCTACCGATGGGGAAGTGAAAGAAAGCAGCTCATTGTGGGCTGGGAAGGATCACATATTTACTCATAAAATATTCTACCACAAAAGGATTCTACAATTATTAAGTTTTGGCTAAAGCCAATGGATTAGATTAATTTTTGTTAAATGGGCTCCCTTCTACTATGCTCAGGATAATTACCCGTTTCTATTGATGTAAAAATTCGTGTCATTAGTAAAAATATTGGTGTAATTTGTGTTTAAATATAAAAGCATTTAATTAAAAACTATGATGAGCCTCTTCGAAGAAATATCAGACTATCCTCTCAATATCCTTCCGCATGACGGAACCGTTCATTACTACGGAAAAGTTTTCTCAAAAGAAAAATCAGATTTTTATTATGATTATCTGCTTAAACAAATTCCATGGGAAAATGATGAAGCATTAATCTTTGGAAAGCTTATTTTAACCAAAAGAAAAGTAGCCTGGTTTGGAGAGAAAGCTTTTGAATACACCTACTCGAAAAGAACAAAATATGCTAAATTCTGGACTCCGGAATTATTGGAACTGAAGAAAAAATGTGAAGAAGTTTCCGGAGAAACTTATAACTCCTGCCTGCTCAATTTATACCATGACGGAAGCGAAGGAATGGCTTACCACAGTGATGGCGAAACGGATCTGAAGAAACACGGAGCGATTGCTTCTCTAAGTTTTGGGGCTGAAAGAAAGTTTTTATTCAAACATAAAACAACCAAAGAAAAAGCAGAAATATTCCTGGAAAACGGAAGCTTGTTAATCATGAAAGGAACTACTCAGGACCATTGGCTTCACAGACTTCCCCCCACTACAAAAGTGAAGACCCCGAGAGTAAACCTGACCTTCAGGACCATTGAGGAATAAATTATGAGACTGATTTAATATCAATAGAAGTGGGCTTTAGCCCACTTGAACAAAAGAACAAAATCATCTGGCTTTAGCCAAAACCTAAAATAAACTTCAAGCTCTCAAAAACAAAAAAGCTGTTCAGACGAACAGCTTTTTCAATTTATTTTAGAACGTCAGCTTCAATAGAGCTGTCATCATATACCTTAATAAATGCTTTGGTGTAATCCTCTTTGGTGGCAAAATTCGGATTATCCATAAACTTCTGTGGGTTGATTGCGAAAAGCGGAAACCATGTACTGCTGATCTGAATCTGGATCTTATGTCCTTTTTTAAAGGTATGAACTACATCCTGAAGTCTGAAATTAACGGCTGTTTTCTGGTTAGGAACCAATGCTTCTCCTTTTTCTTTTGTATTTCTGAATCTTGCAGGCATAATCTCACTTCGTACCATCTGATGATAATTACCATAAATAACTCCATCTTTCTTTTCTGCAGGCTTAAAATCTTCAGGATAAACATCAATTAACTTTACAGCAAAGTCGGCATCGGTAGATGTGGAAGCGATATTCAGTTTGGCCATGATCTCTCCGGCAAAAGTTATGTCGTCTGTCAATACATCGGTAGTGAAAGTTAAAACATCAGGTCTTCCCACTGCAAATCTCTGGTCTTCCGACATATAATTTTTCGGGGTGAAACCATTAAAATCTTTTAAATGATCTGAACTTAAAACAGGATTGTTAGGATCACTGTAATATTCAGAATACCCTTGTCCGGAAGTTTTCTTCAATGTTTTATCAGCTAAATAGAAATTCACTTTCTGTGCATTTTTAGGTGGATAAGAAGCGAATTCTTTCCATTCTTTAGCTCCTGTGTCATACATCAGTGCTTCTGGCAGTCCTGCATCCTGTTTCGTGTTTCCTTTGAGATAATGGCTGAAGAACTTTGTTTCTATATTTTTCTGATAATAGGTGGCAATACTGTCTCCAAAATACGTTTCACTGTGAAAATGTTTTCCCTGCTCCTGAGACCAGCCGCCGTGGGAGAAAGGTCCCATTACAATGGTATTTTTAGCTTTGGGACTTGTTTTTTCGATGGTTTTATAAATGTTAAGAGGTCCGGAAAGGTCTTCTGCATCAAACCATCCGCCTACAGTCATTACAGCATGATTGATATTCTTCAAATGAGGAAGAAGTCCTCTTTTCTGCCAGAATTCATCGTAATTGGGATGATTCATAATTTCTGTCATAAAGAAATTGTTCTTGTAATATTTTTCATAACCGTCTTTCAGGGTGCCCATATCTCTGTAGAACTTAAGACCGTCTTCAGAAGTCTGCTTTATGAAAGAATCCATGTACCATGCCTGCTTTTCAGGTTGTGTCTTCTGAACCCCAAAAACCGGGAAGGTTCTGAAATAGCCCAGCATAAATCTTCCGTTGTGAAGAAAATCATCATTCCAGAAATCAGAAATAGGAGCCTGGGGAGAAGATGCTACAAGGGCCGGATGCTGTGATAAGGTTCCTACTGCGGTGTAGAATCCCGGATAAGAAGTTCCGAACTGACCTGCTTTTCCATTATTGTCTTTGATATTTTTCAGCAGCCATTCAATGGTATCATAAGTATCTGTACTTTCATCCACATCTTTTTTGGTTTTATGCTCTACCTGCGGAGTCATATTGGTAAAAGTACCTTCGCTCATATATCTTCCGCGTACATCCTGATACACAAAAATGTACTTATCCTTCATAAGATAGGTATTGGGGCCTAACTTTGCTTTATATTCATTCTCTCCGTAAGGTGCAATGCTGTAGCAGGTTCTCTGCATCAGAAACGGATATTTGTTCCTGTTTGAAATATCTTTCGGGATATAGACCGCTGTGAAAAGCTTCACGCCGTCACGCATGGGAATATAAAATTCTTTCTTGGTGAAATTGTCTTTAACGAATGGGTCTTTCTGTTCCGTCTTCTGCGCTTTCCCAAGAATGAAAAAAAGAATACATAATACTGAAATATGGATTTTCATAAAAAAAATTTAGCGCTAATTTAAAAATAAAAACAGGTTTATTTGTAAATCTTTGTTTAAAAGGTGGCTGCTATTCATATTTGTTTGGTAAATATGATCCTATTTCGTGGGAAACCAGCCGTCAAAAATTCTTTGAATTTTCGCCACCCCAACGGAGGGGAATTTTACCTCTTCAGCTGTAATGGTGTTCAGGGGTAAAATTCCGTCTGTTCATAAAAATAGCCGGAACAATCCGGCCATTATCAAAAATTATATATAAAATTGTGGTGTTGCTTTACTGTGCTTTTTTGCCGGCAAACTTATTCAGTTTCATGCTGATGGAGAACATGATGTATCTTTTCAGAATTAAATCTTCACGGTCTTCGAAATAAGAATCTGTAATGGTTCTTCTCACACTCTGGTTTTGGTTTAATACATCATAGACTTTCACTTTTGCCGTAAACTGTTTTTTATAGAAGGAGTATCCAAGGCTGGTATTCCAGAAATAAAAATCCTTTTTAAACCCAGGGGCAATATTGGAATTGGTATTATATTCAAAATCGTTACCAAATACGAAATTGCCTTTCAGCAGATAATTGGTGAGTTCAAGTTTTAACGACTGATTAGTTGTATTTACGTTGGTCACACTGTAATTGGTATAGTTGGAGAAGCTGTATCCAATCCTGTAGGAAGGCCGGATGGTTATCTTATCTTTGATTTCGTACACAAGATTTAGACCCGGATTAAGATTATAAGAATTGCTGGTGAAAGACTGCCCGTCAATGAAACCATTATTGTAAGCATAATTCATGTTGAATCTTGGGTTAATGGTCAGTGTATTATTTTTCCATTTCAGCGTTTTACTGAATCCCCCGCCGGCATTGATGCTTTTATTTCCGCTTACGTTATCATACGTAACGATCTGTTTCCCGGTATTATCGTAGGTGGAAAAATTAATAATATCATTATTCCTGTAGGTAAAACCGATATTGATATAGTAACTGATAAATTTTACTTTGTTATAATTGTTGAAATACAGGGAAAGACTGTTGCTCCATGTATTTTTCAGGTCAGGATTTCCCTGAAAGGTTGCCAGAGGATTAGACTCATCTTTATACGGAGTAAGCTGTTCTGCAGTTGGTATGGTGAAATTAGAATAATTATAGATACTTAAAATTTTACCTTCACCCAGCTGATAATAGAGGTTAACATTATATTCCGGCAGCGTAAAATTTTTCTGCAGATTATACTGCTGGCCGTTATACAGAGAATTGACCTTCATGTCGGAAACATTAAGTTTCGCGGACGCCCAGAAATTCAGTTTGTTTTTATTAATCTGATACGTTAATTCGGGAGAGATCTGATTGATTCTCTGCTTCATATTATTAGATAAAAGCTGGTTGAATTTGGAGTAATTACCTGTTGCATTATCGAAATCATTTACATTTCTCAGGTCTGTGGAGGATCTGGTTTCATATTTCACTTCAAAACTCACGCTTGATGAATCGGAAATAGGTTCCGTATATCCGGCATTGAAATTAAATGAATTGTTCTGATTTTTATTTTTAGCCAGCTGATCCCTGTTGTCAAAAGTGGTACCGCTTTGCTGATAGAAGGTATTCTGGGACTGGTTCAGATTATCTCTTCTGGATTCTGATATAGAGCTGTTCATATTGGCTGAAACTGAACGGCCTTTTTTCCTGAATTTTCTTGAAAAATAAAGGTAGGGATTAAATGAATTGCTTTCAGAATCATTACTTGAATAAGCATTACTTTCGTTAAGAAGGCTCCCGTTTCTTAAAGTAGATGACTTCAAATTGTTAAAGCTAAAGCTTTTGTTTTTAGTGAATCTTGGGGAAAGATAGATACTCGTCATAGAATCCAGCTTTATTTTGACTGAAGCGTCGAAATTGTACTGTTTAGATTCATTTTCACCATTGCTTTCAGAATGGGTCTGAAGCGTGTAATCCGGTAAAAGGGTAGATCTTGAAACTTTGGATCTTGTTTCCGTATTAGAATCGGAGTGCATCACGCTGAAAGAATCCAGATCGGCATCTTTTCCCAGCTTATCACTGTAATTAAGGCCTATGGTTGTAGATCTCTGAATTCCTTTCGTGCCGCCTCCCTGATTAAAGTACGTTACATTTCCCACTGTTGAGACGGTTCCGCCCTGCATCATCCAGGCATTTCTGCCATTTCCCATACTGTCAAAAACCTCATCTCTGGAGAACCCCTGCGAATTAATATTATTGGACGAGGCCAGAAGGCTTATTTTCGTGTTTCCCTTAAAATAACTGGCCAGCCCGCTTGCTTCATAACGTTTGTCGGATCCATAACCTACGGTAAGTCTTGTCAGTAATCCTTTATTTTTCTTTTCGTCAATAGTAAAATTGATGGTTGTGTTTTGAGATTTCGGGGCCTTTCCGCTTAATTCTTCCTCCTTTGTTTTAGTGGTGGTAAACTGAATGTTTTTGATGATATCGGCAGGTAAGTTCTGAAGGGCAATTTTGCCGTCTTTATCAAAAAACGGTTTTCCGTTGATCATAATCTGATCTACTTCCTTCCCGTTGACTGTAATTTTTCCGTCATTATTTATTTCTACACCGGGAATCTGCTTCAGAAGTTCCTCTATTTTACTGTCAGGTCTTACTTTAATGGCTGCCGCATTGAACTCAATGGTGTCTTTTTTAATTTTAACGGGAGACACTGTGATCTTCACTTCATCAATAGCATTCACCAAACCCTGTTTTTCAAGCTGAATATCCCCCAGAGATAAGGACTGGTCTATTTTTTCAAACTTTTTGGTATAGGAAGATACCTTCTCAGCATCAATCTTAAGAATGGAAGGTTCTTTAAGCTCATCAATTTTCAGGGAAAATTTTCCCTCTTTATTGGTTGCTGTGTAATTAACGATAGATGAATCTTTTACTTTCAAAAGATAGACGGTCGCATTTTCTATCGACTTCTTTTCAGAATCTGATATTTTTCCGTCAATGTGTAATTTTTGGGCGTGCAGTATAATGACTGTGAACATCAAAGTCAATAGCAACAGAGTTTTCTTCATTAGTTTTTTTTGAGCGGTAAAAATATAAAAACATCCCAAAATTGGGATGTTTCTAGGCGTTTTTTGTGAATTTTTATTACTTTTTAATAAAAATTATGCTCTTAAATATCTTGAATAAGCATATCCTTCCTGGCCATCTGCAGTTTTTACTTTCCACCAGTCGTCAGAAGTCTGTTCAATTAAAGTGACAGAAGAACCTTTAGACGCTTTACCAACAACAGCAGCTTCAGTAGAAGGCTCCTGTCTGATATTCAGGTTAGAATCTTCAGTAGCAACGGTTAAAGAAGCTCCTGAAGCAAGACCTGCAACCTGCACATCAATATTGATATCTGAAGCAGAATAAGTAGAATCAATAGCCCCTAAAGCATTCCATACGGCATCTTTAGCAGCAGTATTGGAAGCACTTCCGGAAACATAAAGAATACCGTCCTGCTCCTGAACCTGAAGATTGGAGATCCCCGCAGACTGAGCTGCTGAAACTACGCTTGAATATTTATCTTGTAATTCGCTCATCTTAAATTATTTTACGATTAGGTTGTTGTTATACTTTCCGATTTTCAAAGCATCTACAGATTCTTTGATTTTTCTAGCCTGCAGGGCAGAAACATTTCCTGTAAGAGTAAGCTGTCCGTTTACAACCTCCACTTTTACAGAAGGGAAATCTTTCACCGCATCCTGTACTTTCTTTTGAACAGCAGGATCTACAGCTGAGGCTGTTTCAACAGGAGCAGCAGCAGGAGCAGCAGCTATTGTAGACATATCCATTACGTCTTTTACTCCGCTGATTGCTTTTAGTTTGGCGATCATCGCGTCTTTAGATTGCTGATCTGCAAAAGTTCCGCTTAAGTGAGCTACACCTTCTTTTACTTCCACAGAAGCATTGGGATTAGAAGTTACCACCGTTGTAGCCTGAGTCTGAAGATCGGCATCAGAAACTTTCTTTTTACAAGAAATAGCACCGAAAGATACAGCTACAGCTAATGCAGCCATTGCAATAGTTTTTTTCATATTGTATATTTATTTTAATGTTGTTATACACTCAAATGTAATAATAAAATTTGTACCAAAAGAATAAAAATTCAATAAATGTTTTTAATTTTTTTTACAATATTTTCTAAATCAACGTTTTAGTTTTCAGTTATTGAAAACTTAGCAGACATAATGTGAAATTTATCAACATTTTTAAAATATACTGCCAATTCTAAAACTATTATATTTGCGCAAATTGAAACTTATATATGAAAGGACAGAATAAACTTTTTATAGCAATTATCATTGCCCTGGTTGTGGGTGTAGGGATTGGAGGTGTTGTGCATGTGAGTTATCCGGAAAGCGCAGAACCTTTTTCCAAAAACATAAAACTGTTAGGAACGGTTTTCATCAGATTGGTACAAATGATTATTGCGCCTTTGGTTTTCACAACTTTGGTAGTGGGAATTGCCAAGATGAGTGATATTAAAATGATTGGAAGGGTAGGAACAAAAGCAATGCTTTGGTTTATTTCTGCTTCTCTGGTTTCTCTTTTTATCGGGTTAATCCTTGTTAACTGGCTGGAGCCGGGGCATGTTACCAAATTGCCGATCCAGGATGTTTCGTCTGCTGATGAGCTTCTTAAAAACAGCAAAAGTTTTTCTATGGAGGACTTCGTAAAGCACATGATTCCTAAAAGTTTATTTGAAGCCTTTGCGACTAATGAGGTTCTGCAGATTGTAGTTTTTGCAGTGATGTTCGGAATTGCTCTGGCTAATCTGGGAGAGGAATATGCAAAACCTGTGGTAAAGCTTTTTGATATTATTGCCCATGCTATCCTAAAAATGGTAGGATATATTATGTGGTTTGCTCCGCTTGGAGTGTTGGGAGCTATCGCAGCAGTAGTAGCAACCAATGGTTTTGAAATCTTTAAGGTATACGCTATTTATTTGAGAGATTTCTTCTTTGCAATCGGAGTTCTTTGGCTGGTACTTCTCTTGGTAGGATACTTTATCTTAGGAAACCGTCTTTTTGATCTGTTAAAAAGAATAAAAGAGCCATTACTAATTGCCTTCTCTACCACCAGTTCAGAGGCTGTATTCCCGAAATTAGTGGAAGAGCTTGAAAAATTCGGATGTAACAGCAGGGTAGTGTCTTTTATCTTACCGTTAGGATACTCATTCAACCTGGATGGAAGTATGATGTATATGACTTTTGCTTCAATTTTCATCGCTCAGATCTACGGTATCGAAATGACCATCGGACAGCAGATCACCATGCTTCTGGTACTAATGCTTACTTCAAAAGGAATTGCAGGGGTTCCGAGAGCTTCTCTTGTAATTATTGTAGCAACCTGTTCCATGTTCGGGATTCCGCCGGAAGGGATCGCCCTGATTTTACCTATAGACCATTTCTGTGATATGGGAAGAAGTATGACCAACGTACTTGGAAATACTCTGGCCACTACTGCCGTTTCTAAGTGGGAAGGACAGCTGACTGAACCATTAGACAAAATTTAAATACTGATGAGTTTAAATAATTTAGAAAATCATAAAAGCCATATTGAAAAATATGGCTTTGCTGTTATCAATAATGTGTTTTCGCATAAAGAGCTTGAAGAGATCAACCATGTTCTGAGCCATATTGATACCTCAAAAGAGAATTTCAGAAAATCTGATGATCTTTTTGCTATCAGACAGTTTTTAAAAGAAGTTCCGGAAATCAGAAACCTTGTTTTTAATGAAAACATCAGGAAAATAATTAAGGAGCTCTTCGGTGAAAACTATTTTGCCGTTAAAAGCATTTATTTTGATAAACCAGAAACTTCCAATTGGTACGTAGCTTATCATCAGGATCTGACCATTTCTGTAGATAAAAAACTTGAACTTGCGAATTTCGGACCCTGGACCACCAAACAAAATCAGTTTGCTGTACAGCCTCCGCTGAATATTTTAGAAAATATCTACACCATCAGAATCCATCTGGATGATACGGATGAAGATAACGGAGCACTGAAAGTCATTCCTCAGTCTCATGCAAAAGGTATTTACAGACCGGAAACCATTGACTGGACTGTAGAAACAGAAGTGATCTGTAATGTGGAAAAAGGTGGCATCATGATCATGAAACCACTCACGCTGCATGGTTCCAACCGGACGACCAACGGAAAGAAAAGAAGAGTAATCCATATTGAATTTTCTGATATCGAGCTACCTGAAGTCCTGCAGTGGTCAGAAAGAATGAATGGATAAAAATCGCGCCCTTCGAGTTTTCGAAGGGCGCGATTTTTATAGTCGGAAGCTGGATGCAGGAAGAGGGAATTATATTAGTTTTTTAGTCACAAGATATGACTTCACCGTATGGGTCATTTTTGTTGTAAGAGAGGAAAAGCAAAGCTTCTTTTGGATTAGGATCCCAGAAAGATGTCGTTGCGGAGACGATCATATTTGTTTTCAGTATATTTTCGATTATACTGTCCTTACTTCCAAAAGTTGTAACCGGAGTAATTTCCTGAACTTTTGACATTTCATTTATTTTTACTTTATAGATAGCAAAAGGCTGCTTAGGTTTAAATCCACTGATTTTTGATAAATCAGATTTATTTCCAGTTTGAGTTTCATCATAGCAACGTGCGAACTGTATAAAACTAAATTTATGATTATCTAAGTAAGTAAAGACTTTCTCCTGATTTTTCAGCCACAATTTTTCAGCTTTTGTTGGTTTATTTTCCAGTTTTGATTTTGGAGTGCATGATGAAATGGAAGAGGTGTTATCGTATCTATTTAAAAAGATCAGATACCTTTCATTGGGCAGTACATTAACTTCGCAAGCTCCGGAATAAGAATTTCCAATTAGCCCTCTCACATTTATTGTTTTGAATATTGTTCCCTTATACATTTTTTCAATTTCAATATCTGCTTTATAGGTTCTTTGTTCGATATTTTCGTCATATACTTTCAGTATTTTGATAATGCCTGCAAAGTCAGCACTCTGATAATTCTGTGGTAATGTTTCATATACACATTTACAGGCTGAAACTTGTATAATACTGAAAAGTAAAAATAGTAGTAATGATAATTTTTTCATAAGTGTTTTCATTGTTTTATTTTACAGCAATCTCATCAATAAAAATATAGGCATCACCGCCTGCTCCCTGATGCCATTCCGGAAGTTTTCCGAAGTAATAGGCTTTTACTTTGATATATCGGGCTTCGGTAGGAAGAATTTCGCTGGAAAAATCTTTGATCTGTACCTTTTCATCTTTAGGGTCAATGTCATTGTCAATGGTTTTTAAAAGGATAAAATCTTTACCGTTCATGGAAGCGTAATATTCCACTTTTTTAGGCATCAGAATCCATGCTCTGCTGTCCTGAAGGTAGGTAGAGGATAATGACTTGATTTGTTGCGGTGATTTGAAATCAATAACGGCTTCAAAATTTTGTCCCTGATAACCTTGCCATTCCCCTTTTCTCCAGTTGACATCTCCCTTGATGTCGTCAATAAGAGCCAGTTTTCCGGTAGCACTGTACTGAGGAGTAACTTTTGAGAGGATGTTAATATCCCAATAATTAGGTCTTCTGTTGAAATTGGCAGTCGTTACAGAGCTTTTCTCACCATTTCTTTCAGCGTAAGCCATTACCTGGGTGGTTTTGGTAATCGTGAAAGGAGTTTTATAAAAAGAAAAAGTCTTTCTTTTATTGCTGTCACTGTCATCCATTGTCATGTAATACAGCTTATCACTGGGGTTCAATGCAGTAATTTCAACTTTGGTAGAAAAATCAAATATTCTGTCTGCTGAAATTACCGGTGAAGCGGTTTGTTCTGTATATCTAAAATCTTTAAAAGATTTCACATTTTCAAAACCAAGCTTTTTAAGCTCTGCTCTTCCGGTGTTTTTAGTAATTGTCCTTGTAGTACCGTCTTCAAGATGAATTTTAATTTCATCAAAGTAAGGAGTTGTCGTTTGCCATTCGGGTAATCCTGGAGTTACGGAATAAATTCCCATGGAACTTAAAACATACCATGCACTCATCTGGCCGCAGTCTTCATTTCCGATCAGTCCGTCAGGCGTATTTTTATAAAAATTATCAAGGATATATTGTATTTTGGCATCTGTTTTTTCAGGCTTGTCTACAAAATTGTACAGGTAAGCAATGTGATGGCTTGGCTCATTTCCCTGAGCGTACTGTCCCATCAATCCTGTGATGTCCACCTGCTCTCTTCCTGTTGTTTTATCCGGAGCGGTAAATATGGCATCTATAAATTGCTCAAATTTCTCTTTTCCGCCGTGCACTGCAATCAATCCCGGAATATCCTGCTGTACGGAATAAGAGTAATGCCACGAATTTCCTTCCGTATAATTATTATTGACTTCCCTCGGATCAAATGGCTCATACCAGTTTCCATTCTTTCTCGGCTGCATAAAACCTGTTTTTGGATTGTAAAGATTTTTCCAGTTCTGAGAACGTTTCATGAAATACTGATAATCCTCTTTTTTTCCTAAAATTTTTGCCATCTGGGCAATACACCAGTCGTCATAAGCATATTCTACGGTTTTGGAGACGCTTTCATGCTCATCATCTATGCTGATGTAATTATTCTGTTTATAAGCATTCAATCCGAAAATATCCTGCATTGCCGAACTCCTGGCAGCCTGAAATGCCTTTTCATAATCAAATCCCTGAATTCCTTTAGCCATAGCATCCGCGATGACGGAAACAGAGTGGTAACCGATCATACATTCTGTTTCATTGGAAGCCAGTTCCCATACCGGAAGTTTGCCTCCCTGCTCGTATTGCTTAATAAAAGTATTGATGAAATCTGCAGTTCTCTTTCTGTCGATTAAAGTCATCAGCGGATGTGCACCTCTGAAAGTATCCCAAAGTGAAAATACGGTGTAATAATCAAAGCCATTGGCATTATACAGCTTGTTGTCCCTGCCTCTGTATTTTCCATCCACGTCCATATTAATGTTCGGTTGGGTGAAAACATGGTAAAGAGCGGTATAGAAAACTGCCAATTTGTTTTTATCCTCAGATTTCACTTCAATTTTTGAAAGTTCTTTATCCCATTCATACTGCGCCTGCTTTTTAATTCCTTCAAAATCATTGGATTTTCCTTCTTCCAGCATATTTTTTCCTGCTCCTTCGTAGCCGGTAGGAGAAACAGAAACTTTAACGCTGATCTTTTCACCCTTTTTCACGTACGTAGAAAAGGCCAGTGCAAGCTTTGTTCCGGTAAACAGATTGTTTTCCTGTTTTCCATTCACTTCTTTTTTTGAAATTTTCACAGGTTTTGAAAATTCAATCCTCGCATAGATATATTGGTTGGTAGCCCACGCTTCACTTCTTCTGAAAACTTCAATAGTTTTATCATCAATGATCTTTACTTCACCTTCCAGCAGTTTGTCTCTGTGGTTGAGGTCTAAGATAATATTGGCATTTCCTGCGTTGTTGAAGGTGTATTCATGATAACCTACTCTTTTGGTGGCAGTAAGACGAACGTTAATATTATTTTTATCCAATCTGACAGCGTAAAACCCCGCCGTTGCTTTTTCATTTTTATGCGAAAACTTTGAAGAATAATCTTTACTGCTCAGGCTTGGATTTCCCATAGTGGGCATCAGCATAATATCCCCATAATCTGAAACTCCTGTACCATTCAGGTGGGTATGAGAAAAGCCATAAATTACAGAATCCGAGTAATGATATCCGCTGCACCCGTCCCAGCTTCCATCAATTCTTGTATCAGGAGAAAGCTGAACCATCCCAAAAGGAACAATTGCTCCCGGAAAAGTGTGGCCATGGCCTCCGGTTCCGATCAAAGGATTAACATACTGGGAATAATTCTGTGAGTATATAATTTGGGTAATCAATAAAGAAAATGCTATCAGCCTTTTTTTCATGTTCTAATTTTATAAAGACGAAGATATTGAAAAACAGTAAAACAGATGTAATAAAAGATCATTGCCGATTGTCTTATTGAAAAACGATATAATTCATGAAGAAGACGTTACTTGCTGTGATCATGTTGCTGCCTGCATTTGCACTGGCTCAAAGTGTAAGCGGAAAGATCACCCAAACCGGAAATGGTGTTGCCTACGTGGAGGTAATTGCCGTAAAGGATCAGAAGAAGCAGACTGCTATTTCAGATGAAAAAGGAAATTACACTCTGAAACTTTCTGAAAATGGAAATTATAGTGTTAAGCTTATACAGGACGGCATAGAAATATCCACCCAAGATGTTGTTATTAACGGAGAAACAAAGCAGGACTTTTCTATTGATACAAGGAAAGAAAAACAGATAGAAGGCGTTACGCTTACTGCCAGAAAAAAATTAATTGAGAGAAAAGCAGACAGGCTCGTTTTCAATGTTTCCAATTCTGTGGCGTCACAAGGGATGGACGGGGCAGATGCTCTTGCGACAACTCCCTTGGTAAAAGTAAATGACAATACGGGAGTTTCCATTGTGGGAAAAAGCGGAGTAGCAGTGATGATTAACGACAGGATTTTGAATTTGTCAGACGCCGAACTGGTGACTTACCTGAAAAGTCTCAGATCCGAAAATATTGAAAAAATTGAAGTCATTACCGCACCGCCTGCTAAATATGAAGCGCAGGGAAACAGCGGTCTGATCAATATTGTTCTCAAGAAAAATCAGAATCTCGGATGGAGCGGCAGCTTAACATCGAGTCTCCAGCAGCAGACCTATACAGGAAATTCAAACAGTGTGACGGTGAATTATCAGAATGAAAAACTCCGTACGTCACTCAAGCTGAGACAAAATAAAAATGAAAAGCACTCTTACGAAAACTATTGGATAGAAGGAGCAGATGGTCTTAAAAGCAATGACAACAGAAGAGATTTCGGGGATGGGCTTGGCGCTAATTTAAGTCTGGATTACCAGCTGGGTAAGAAGTCTAATGTAGGATTTATCTATGATTTCGGATTTGGACATTCC
This sequence comes from Chryseobacterium culicis, assembly GCF_900108365.1. Taxonomy (GTDB): domain Bacteria; phylum Bacteroidota; class Bacteroidia; order Flavobacteriales; family Weeksellaceae; genus Chryseobacterium; species Chryseobacterium culicis. Next base: position 741,743 of record NZ_FNWQ01000001.1, read on the forward strand.
AATATGGATATTACCAATACTTCCAACTATTTCCAGAATGGTAATTATACCAATACACTGCTTACTTATGCGGAACACAGGGCAACCGGCAGGCAGCATACTGCCAGTGCCTACTATGATCTGAAATTCGGAAAGCAGGATAATAAATTAAGTATTACAGGTAATTATTTCTCCAATACACCGGAAACAATAATTGATTTTACAACTACAGAAAATTCAGGGGACCGTTTTGTGGTAAAATCACCTTCTACGGTAGATTATAAAATCTATTCCGGGCAGGCGGATCTTACACTGCCTTATCAGATTGCCAGGACAGAAGCAGGGATAAAATTCACCAATTTTGATAATAATTCGAGTATATTTTATCAGAACTTAATGAATGGGCAATATATCACAGATCCTCTGAAAAGCAATGAATTTGAGTATAACGAGAAAAACTATGCAGCTTATATCAGTTTTGAGAAGTCATTCAGCGAAAAATGGTCGGCGAAAGCAGGACTGCGTTATGAGTATTCTGTAGTCAGTGGAAATTCTTTAACTTCCGGACAGCAGACCGAGACTTCTTATGGAAAGTTTTTTCCCACAGCTTATATCAGCTATAAAAGCAATGAAAATAACACTTTCAGTCTGAATTATTCCAAAAGAATTAACAGGCCGGGATTCCGTGCGATCAATCCGTACCGATGGTATACCAATATCAATTCTTATTTTACCGGAAATCCATTTCTTAATCCATCTATCAATCATAATTTTGAGCTTTCTTATGTTTATAAAGGAAAATTGTCTGCATCCGCGTATTTCCAGAGAACATTAGATGCATTTGGGCAGCTTACTACTCTGAAAGGTGAGAATAAGGTAAGTACATTCGAAAACTACTACCATCAGAACAGTATGGGAGTTTCTCTTAATTACTCAGATACTTTTTTCAGAAAATGGGAGGCCAATTACTCTGCTAATTATTCTTACATGAATACTGGTGTTTTTATTACCGATGCCCTTTCTAGAAAGGGGAACAGCTACGATTTCGACTTTCAGAACAATATTTCACTTAATTCCGGCAAAACAGTACAGCTCGTCCTGAATTACTGGTTTCGTCTGCCTTCCAATTCGGGAAATTCATATATGAAGTTTGCAGGAAACCTTACTTCGGGAGTTAAGATGAGCCTTATGGAAAGAAGCCTCCAGCTGAATATATTTGTTTCTGATATTCTGAGGCAGGGGAAAAGCCAGGGTGAAATTTATTATAGTACAGGCACACATTCTTATAACAATTACTACGATGCCAGAAGGCTTACCGTATCCGCAACGTATACTTTTGGAAATAAAAAAGTAAATGGAATGGACCGCAATGTAAAATTTGACGAAAAGAACAGGGCTTATTAATCACCTGAATTTACATTATTTTGATGCTTTATGGCACTCGGAATGAAACGGAGTGGAAAGGCAATACAGAAAATTTCTACACTTCTCCTTCAAAAAAATCATTGAGATATTTCTCTTTGTCTTGTTCTTCCCGTCCGGAGCCCAGGTATTTCTTCCAGGATCGGGATTCATAATAGACGATGCCCATTTCCCAAACACAGTAAGTAGGGAGGTGGGTTTTGTTTCTGTTCCATATTTCAAACTTACCGGAACCGTTGTAATAGACACTTTCCCATAATTCATTTTCACTCCGCCAGGTACACACCAACAGAAGATACTGTTCTCCGCAGCGATGCATAATTACGAATCCCGTATCATCCTTTTTCTGAAAGTTTTCTTCAGCATTTTCAATGCATATTTTGGCATCGGTGATGTCCTGTGAAGAAATTTCAGCAGGATCAGACGCCAAGTCATACCACTTGAATTTTGTTTTTCCAACGGTAAAGATTTCTCTTGGCTGTGCGTATTTGGAAGGATAAGATGTAGATTTCATATCAATTGTTTTCTGGGATTAGATGTGGTACCAATATAAAAAACAGAAATAATAGTTTTTAACGATCTGATTTATCACCTGATATTATAGATTTTATTGATTCTAAATTACCGAAAAAATGCGTAAATTTGTAAACAATTTATATTTATATGTTGACGAAAGAAAAGGTTCAGGATTTCCTTAAAGAAATAGAAGTAGACGACTTGGTGAATAATCTTCAGATTATGGGTAATGATGTTTATATTGACATGACTGCCCATTCACCTGCGATGCATGAAAAGAAAAAACTGGAAGCTGCCATGAAGCAGGCTTTTGCCAGTGAGTTCGGAGAAGACGTTCATTTAAAACTTAAGATCGTTTCTCCGGAGCCTAGTGAAATTCAGCAAAGTCAGATTAAAGGAAAACAAATTCCTGGAATTCAAAATATTATCGCTATTGCTTCAGGAAAGGGAGGCGTAGGAAAGTCTACAGTGTCTGCAAATATGGCAGTAACACTGGCAAAAATGGGTTTCAAAGTAGGGTTGTTAGATGCTGATATCTATGGTCCTTCAGTTCCTACCATGTTTGATACAGAAGGAGAAAAACCGATTTCTGTAGAGGTAAATGGCAAAAGCCTGATGAAACCTGTTGAGAATTATGGTGTGAAAATGCTTTCAATAGGGTATTTCTCGGGGGCAAATCAGGCGGTAGTGTGGAGAGGTCCTATGGCTTCGAAAGCATTGAACCAGATGATCAGAGATGCTGCATGGGGAGAATTGGATTTCTTACTGATAGACCTTCCTCCGGGAACGGGTGATATTCACCTGTCTATCATTCAGGAAGTGCCTGTAACAGGTGCAGTTATTGTAAGTACACCTCAGCATGTTGCATTGGCAGACGTCCGAAAAGGAATCGCAATGTTCCAGATGGAAAGCATTAATATTCCGGTTCTTGGATTAATCGAAAATATGGCGTATTTTACACCGGAAGAACTTCCTGACAATAAATATTATATCTTTGGAAACCAGGGAGCGCAGTATTTAGCGGAAGATCTCGGAATTCCGGTATTGGGAGAGATCCCGTTGATCCAGAGCATCAGAGAAGCAGGAGATGTAGGAAGACCGGCAGCGCTTCAGGAAGGATCTAAAATTGCAGATATCTATACTGAAACTGCCAGAAAAATGGTAGAAAGCTTGGTGGAAAGAAACAAGAACCTTCCGCCTACTGAAGCAGTGAAGATTTCTACAATGGCCGGATGCTCGCCAAAAGCAAAATAATAATAACTTTCAATAAAATTTGAAAAAACCGAATTGAACTGAAAAAATATGGAAACAAACATAACACACGAAGATACAGTAACAAGAGTAATGGAAGCTCTGGAAAGCATCAGACCGTTTTTGAATAAAGACGGTGGTGATATTGAGCTTATTGATGTGAAAGATAATCAGGTGTTTGTGAAACTTTTGGGTAACTGTTCCGGTTGTTCTTTGAATTTTTCAACCTTAAAATTAGGGGTGGAGAATACCATTAAGCAACATGCTCCGGAAATCGAAAAGGTAATCAACGTAGAGTAAAAGTATATCTGAGATATTTTTAAAAAGACAGGCTTTTTAAGGCCTGTCTTTTTTTTGTTTTTATATCAAACCTCAAAGGTTTCTGCATGCTCGCGGCTATGAAGAGACTTCTACTGTTTTACAACTTTATTCCCCACACCCGTAACAGAAACATCCGGCTTTCCGGATTTTGTTCCGGAAGTTCGGTAATAGACGATATTACCGCCGCCTTCCATAGATACTTTATCTACTTTATCAATATACACTTTATTCCCCGTTCCTGAGACTGTAATTTTTTTAGCACTTCCTTTTACTGTTAAAGTGTTGTCTCCACCTTCGACCTCAACAACGCCTCCGTTGAGGGTATACTTGAGCGCATGACCTATACCTTCTACATGAACCACTTTATTGCCTTCTGTTTTTTCTACGCCTTTTTCAGACTCTACTTTTCTTGATTGTGCGAAAACTGTTGCTGTTCCGAGTAAAAGAATTGCCAGAATTCCTGCTTTTTTACTATTTTTCATTGTGAATTTGGTTTTTGTTGATGATAAATATAGAAATAAAATGATTTTTTCAGGCATTTTAAAAGTTAAATCATCATAAATTTCTTCATAACAAAAAAGCCCCGGAAATTCCGAAGCCTTATTATAAAATGGTATACTGTAATTGATGTTTACTTTATAATGACTCTTTTGATCTGTCCTTCCGAAGTTTTTACAAGATAGACTCCTGTAGAAAGGGTAGAAGTGTTTATTGTTAAAGCATTTTTTTCTTTCCCGATTAATTTTCCCGACATATCATACAGTTCGTAATCCTGCTTTCTGTTGAAGTAAAGAGTATTTCCTTTATTAACAGGATTAGGAAATACATTAAACGTTGCCTGTTCAGTTTTTACCTCACCTGTTCCGAGTGTTGCCGGCATTGCTACTTCATACATGGATAAGGTTCCACTGATCTCGTTGGCGATAATTACATAACCTTTATTGGTAGTTGTGTTTTCCGGGGCGATATAGATAATTCCTTCAGGACCATTATCGCCGCCATATGCTGAAGTAGAACGCGAATGTTTGTAATCTGTGAAAGTAGGATTATTAGGATCTGTGATATTGTACACCATGACACCTCCGGTTCTTTCCAGTGTAATGAAAGCATAGGTCTGTCCATTGATGCTTCCTAAAGCTACTCCTTCAGGTTCAGGGCCTTTGGCACGGCTTCTGTTCTTAATGGCATTCGACTCATTATCTGCGTTGAATAGTAAGGGCTGATAAGCTGCTATGTACCGTTCAAACTGATCTCCACTATCATAGACAATCTGTTTTGTATCTGCATTGAAGATAGAGAATGAACGGGCTCCTAAAGCAGCCATTTCTTCAAACTCTGCATCTCCGTCTGTATTTCCTGTAGCAGATGAAACCCTGAATCTTCCCAGGTTATAAGAAGCCTTTACGATATTGGAATTTGGGAACAATACAGGATCTAAAGTATAGTTGTTAGCTCCTACAGTCGTTCTTTCACTGAATCCTGAAAGGTCTTTTTCATCTCCTTCATTAGCGGTTACAATATAATTGGTACTTCCTACCTTGTAATTTTGTACCGCATCTGGTACGTAATAGGCTTTCACAGGCCAGTTGGCAATTAAAACCTCTCCATTATTATCTGAAGCATCAAATCCGTTACCCGGCAGGTTCATATCTTTTTTGCCCAATCCCCAGACTCCTGTGATGGTCTTGGTGGCTAAGTTAATCTCGGCAATGGCATTGTTTTCCTGAAGCGTTACCCATGCCTTCTGGCTGTCGGCGCTGATGGTTACATATTCGGGTTCCAGATCCTGAGAAAGTGTATTGTTCGTTCTAACTTTTCTTAATCCTGTAGCTGTTAACGCTGCTACCTGTGAATCAAAACTATTAAAGTTGAGCGTGGTTACATTGCTTTGAGAAAGAGATCCGATGCCTCCGGAAATATCAATGATACTAATGGTTCCTTCGGGATCTACCGTATAGGCATCATTAGGTTCTCCTTCATTGGCAGTAACCACTTTTGTTCCGTCCGGCGAGAAGGTTACCATGTCGGGTAAAGCTCCTACAGTTACCTGTTTCAGAAAATTACCGTTGATATCGAAGAATACTACAGAGCCATTTTGCTGTGGATTACTATTGGGAGAGGCTGCTGCAATGATTCCATTTTTAACGGCAATACTGGTGATTCCGCCATAAGGAGCCATGTTCACTGTTTTTACCACTGAAGGTATCGCAGGATTGCTGAAGTCGATAATATCAAAAACATCTGTAATAGAGCTGATCGTGAATAAACGTTGTGTGGATGGATCATGAACTACAATTTCCGTAGAGCTGTTATTGTTTCCGGAAGGATCAAAGCTCAGGAGATAATTCAGCTGAATCTGATGAGAAGGAACTGGTGCCGGCTTATCATTATCTACAATATAAACAGTAGCCGAATTATCTCCGGAAATTGTTGCTCCAACCGGATTTTCAAGACTCACCACGAAATACTCAGCCTGCTGCTCAGCCACTGTGTCATCAATAATCGGAATAGTAACGGTGTAACTCGTTGTAGATGGGGTAATAGTAATGGTCTGATTGGCCAGAGTAAAATCATTGCTGCCAGCCGTACTAAAAGGAGCCGGTTTTACAACAAGATTAACTGTAGAGGTTGAAGGATTGCTGATATTGATTTTAAATGCAAGATTTCCTGCATTTTCATTGACTTTGATGAAATTCTTCTCTAAAGAAATCGTTGTTCCCACTGTTGTAAAAGTACTGGATGTAACAGCCGTAATCCCGTTATCACTGAAGTCTTCTACCATATCAGGTTTAAGCGCTGCAAAATAAGTTTGTCCCAGCCCGAGTCCGGAAGTTGGGATTACCGTGATGGTATTGTTGCTGAAAGTGGTAGTGAAGGGAACTGGTGTACCTGCAGCATTTCCAAGCCGGAATTCAATGAGGTTTTGTGCATTAGAATCGTTAATCGCGGAATTATCTGTAAGCCTTACATTTTCATTAAAAGTTATGGTAGGATTTACAGTGGTTGGGATATTGTTGGTGTTATTTGCAGGAAGATATGTAACCGTTGGCGGAGTAGTATCTACACTTCCTGCCGGAGTTGCATCTACCGTAAAGTTATCAAATCGGTTGTTTCCTTCCGTTCCGCCTCCTGCAGCAGAAAATTCTACCTTTACTTTAAAATTTGGATTGTTATTGGCCGCCTGAATCGCAGAAAAATCCAGGGTCACCAGCTGTGGATCCGCATCCTGGGGATTTACTGTCTGGAATTGTACAAAAGTAGTTCCGTTGGTAGAATAAGACCAGGTTTGCGTTCCTGCTCCCTGCGCAGATCTTCTGGTTGTAAATTTAACAATGACATTGTTATATCCCGTTGTCGGAACGTTGAATTGTAACGCTCCTCCAATCGGATTATTGAATCTTAAGTGAGTTCCGGAAGCGTCACCGTTTCTGGCATTCAAATTCTGAGAACTAAAGTTCTGTCCGGTACCGCCGGCAAAATCTATACTGCTTGTACCGCCTGCTATAGCGGCAAGAGAACCGTTCACCAACGTTGATGAAGGTGCAGTGACGGTAGCCGCAGAAGAGTTATCGTTAAAATTCCAGTAATGAATCAGTGTCTGTCCGAAAAGACCGCTCTGAAAAAAGAATGCAGCTAGCACAGACCCTTTTAATAGGTAGTTGTTGATCATTTTTTACTTCAATTAGATAAATGCAAAAATGAACTTTATGTTTCGCAACTATTTTAATGGAATTTTAAGAAATGTTTAAAAAATAGGTTTATTTCTGATAAAAGATAAAATTGTATTGAAATGGGAAACTAGAATGAAATTATTTCCCGGATTTCCCGGAAAAGTTCAAAATTGTCCCTGATTTATTTCCTTCAAGAGGATGTTTCTGCATATAAAAATACCCCGAAACAGCAGTCACAAGCAACAGTACAAAAATAACCAGAACAATTCTTTTTAACATGCCTCTCATATCGCTAAATTTTTAATATCTCTAATTTCTAAAGTAGATGTAGGGTATCCGTTTTGTGTCACTTTGATCATTGCTCTACCCACTTCGTGTAAAGTTAATGATTTTGACTGAAAAAAAACAGGAAAAATCCAAATAAAAGGTTTAAAAAACCATTTTACATTCAATTGACCCTCAACTGGTTTCATAAATCCGGGACGGAAATTATAAGCCCCTTTGAAATTCATCTTTTTTAAATCATTTTCTGTTTTGCCTTTTACCCTTGCCCACATCAGTTTTCCACTCTCTGTACTGTCTGTGCTTGCTCCGGAAACATAGCTGAATACCATGTCCGGATTTTGATTCAAAACAGCTTTCGCAAAGTGAATGGTTGTATCGTAAGTGATTTTGGTATAGTCTTCTTCATTCATCCCCACACTGCTGATTCCTGCACAGAAAAAGCAGGCATCATATCCCTTCAGTTTCTCATCATCAAGATCTATGGATAAAAAGTCAGAGATAAGATATTCTTTCAGCTTTGGGTGTGTTTTTCCGGAAGGCTTTCTGCTTACGCTCAGGATTTCGGAAACATCCGGATTTTCAAGGCATTCCATTAAAACGCCTTCACCTACCATTCCCGTAGCTCCTGTAAGAATTATTTTGATTGAGTTCATTGATTTTTGCTATTGATATGGTTATGACGGATGAGGATGAGGTTTTACTTTAAATTTTTTGATAAAAGATAAAAGATATTGTTGATAAAATTCAATAGGGGTGGGCTTTAGCCCGCCTTAAAAAATGATCTACCTTCCATTGGCTTTAGCCAAAATCTAATAAAAAATGTAAAAAACCGTCTGAGAGCATAGAGATTGCTTCGTCGCGCTGCTCCTCGCAATGACAAAATAAAAGCCAGCACAAAATGGCTGGCTTTCAATATCATTTCGGGCTGCTATTTTTTATGTTGCAGCTGACTGTAAATATTATGAATCAATCCGTCTGCCACAGAAATTTTCGGAACGAATATCCTGTTGATATCAGACCATGACATGACATTATTGAAGATTCTAAGAGCGTGCACCAATACGTCAGCGCGGTCTTCTCTAAGGTTGTAATTAGTCATTCTTTCTTCCACAGACAGCTCATTGAATTCTTTGTACACTTTTTTCAGGTGAGACAGAGACATAGGTTTTCCGTCTTTGGTTTTGCTCATGGAAAATACTTTGTTAATGTTTCCTCCTGACCCTATGGCTACAATGGGTTTCTTGCTGACAATATTTTCCTTGATTTCATCCTTCATTTCTTTCCAGTTGTCTACCGTAACCAGATTGTTAAGAAGACGGATGGTTCCGATATTGAAAGATTTTTCGTAGACCATTTTGCCGTTTTCGTAGAAGGTAAGCTCTGTGGAACCTCCGCCCACATCAATATATAAGTAGGCAAATTCTTTGTCAAGACCTTCTGCCACATGGTTTTCATAGATCAGGGTAGCTTCTTCGTCTCCGGAAATGATTTCGATATTGATTCCTGAGGTATCTTTCACCATATCAATAATTTCATTACCGTTAACAGCATCGCGCATGGCACTGGTAGCACAGGCTCTGTAATGGTCTACCTTGTATATTTTCATAAGATCGCTGAAGATTTTCATGGAATCAATAACCATTTTTTCTCTTTCCGGACCTATTTTCCCGATGGTGAAAACATCCATTCCCAGTCTCAGAGGAATTCTGAGGAGGTTCAGCTTGATGAATTCAGGCTTTCTGTTATTGATCTTTACTTCATTGATAAGAAGGCGGGCTGCATTACTCCCTATGTCTATCGCTGCGATCTTCATTTTTTAGTTGTTTTAGCTTTTAAATATTTATAGGTTTCTATTTGTGACCGGCATTCTTTTTTATCATTCCGTATATACTCATTGCTCAGTTTTTTGTCCAGAATTCTGGCTTTCACATTATCCCTAAGCTGAATATCAAGAATATCTGTTAATTCTTTCTTAAGGTTTTTATCAGTGATTTTGGCAGCGGCTTCAATCCTGTAATCCAGGTTTCTGGTCATCCAGTCAGCGGAAGAAATGTACATGTCTTCGGAACCTTTATTGTAAAAATACATAACTCTGGCATGTTCCAGATATTCGTCTACAATACTGATGGCTTTTATTTTTTCTTTAAAATCCTTTTGGTTTACGGCACAATAGATTCCTCTTACAATTAATCTTATAACTACGCCGGCTTTGGCCGCATCATATAGTTTTTCTATCAGCATTCTGTCGCTCATAGAGTTTACTTTTACGATGATCTCTGCTCTTCGTCCGGCTTTAGCTTCCTCGATTTCTTTATCAATATGGTGAACAATTTTTTCACGCATAAAATGAGGGCAAACTAATAAATTTTTACAAGTTTTCAAAATCGGAATGAAATCATCTTTAGGCTTTTTCAATACATTGAAAACTTTATTAATATCTGCCATGATTCCGCGGTCAGCAGTCAATAACAGATGGTCACCATATATTCTTGCTGTTTTTTCATTGAAGTTTCCGGTGCTTACAAATCCATACTGGATGGTTTTATTGTGTGATCTCTTTTTGATGACACAGAGCTTGGCATGCACTTTTTTGTTAGGAATGCCCACAAGCACGGTAATTCCTTCCGGTTCCAGCATATCTTTCCATTCCAGATTGGATTCTTCATCAAATCTTGCCTGAAGTTCCAGCATTACCGTGACTTCTTTGCCATTTCTGGCAGCATAAATTAAAGCATTGATAATTTTTGAACTGCTGGCCAGGCGGTAGGCCGTGATCTGTATAGACTTTACATCCGGATCCATGGCAGCTTCACGAAGCAAATCAATCACCGGATTATATTTGTGGTAAGGAAAGGTAAGAAGAACGTCTTCTTTTAAAATGACATCAGTTACTCTTTCCCCATGTTCAAAAGCCTGATGCGTAAAGGAAGTTCTTTCCACCGGTCTTTCATACTTTTCAAAAACATCAGGAAAATCCATAAAGTGCTTGAAATTATGAATTTTTCCTCCGGGAATGATGCTGTCCTTCTTGGTTAAATTCAGCTTTCTGATAAGGAGCTCCAGCAAGGCTTTATCCATATCTTTATCAAAAACAAAACGGGTAGGCTTTCCTTTTCTTCTGTTTTTGAGTCCTTTTTCTATCTTTTCTGCAAAGTTGGTTTTGATGTCGTTATCCAGATCCAGCTCAGCATCTTTCGTTACTTTAAAGGCGTTGGCGGAGAATTCATCGTACCCGAAATAAGAAAATATATGTGGAAGGTTGAAGGTGATCACGTCCTCCAGTAGCATTACATTTTTCTCTTCCGGATCTTCTGTTGGCAGCAATACAAATCTGCCTACAAAACGGGAAGGAATCTCAATGATTGCATAATTGCTGGAATACTGCCAGTCTTTTTTTCTCATCGCCACCCCCAGATAAAGACTTTTGTCTCTTAGATAGGGCATTGGTGTATTTTCATGAAGAAGAATAGGAATCACATTAGATTCTACCACCTCATCGAAATATTGCCGGACAAATTCTTTCTGTCTCGCGGTCAGGTTTTTGGAGTTTTTAATGAAAACTTTATGCTCAGCCATTTCTGTCTGGATTTTTTTCCAGGTTTTATCAAAATTCTGCTGCTGTCTCATTACAATTTCATTGATGCGCTGAAGAATTTTGGATGGCGGCTGGTAGAAAGATTCAGCAATCACCTTTTCTTTAAAATCCATGGCACGCTTTAATCCGGCAACACGCACTCTGAAAAATTCATCTAAATTATTGGAGAAAATTCCGAGGAAGCGTATTCTTAAATGTAAGGGAACTTTTTCATCCATAGCTTCCTGCAAAACTCTTTCATTAAAGGCAAGCCATGTAATATCTCTGGGATTAAAGTGTATTGACATTCTAAATGTGTATATTTTATCAAAAATAATAATTCGTAAAGATTCTTGCTCTATTTCTTAGGTTAAACTTTGATTAATTTTTGAAGAAAGCAAAAAATAAGAAATCAATGAAACAGTTCATTTATGCCTGCGCTCTCAAGCTTTTTTTTAAGCCTTCCACTTTCTTGTACATCTTGTTAAAAAAAATATTTCGTTCTTTATTATTGGTAGAGAGAAGTTCTGAATTTTTTAAGATGAGCTTAATACTTTTTTCATAATTATCACATACTCTTTTATCCTGAGTATAATAATAGCTCAGGATATTGTAGGGCATAAACAGTATTTTCTGGTCAACAGACTTAATGAATACACTGTTATTCATGATCAGCAGGTCATTTTGATATAATTTAAAATATACTTCCTTGTTTCCCTTTTTTTCATTAATGGTATCTTCTTCTATCTGTTTCAGCATATCCAGAATATCATTGCATATATCCAAAGCATTTTCCGTAAGGATCAAATCCAGCTGATGGAAGTAAATAACCTGTTCAAGAAGTGCATAAATGGTAACCTCACTCCAGATTTCTGTGGAACTTACATCGTTGTACACTTCAGGCAGAAGCTGCGCCTTTTCTTTAATGTTTGCCGGAACTTCAAATTTTTCGAAACTTACTCTCTTTGAGAAAAAATCAGCATCCATGAGTTTGAGCCATGTATAAATTTTAAACTTATAAAGTTTTTCAAATTTCATAAAATAAAAGAGGGGAATATCTTTGGCCGCATAGATGAATTCTACATCTGGAGTTCCTTTTATTTTTTGCAGGTTCAGGATAGAGAATTCAAAGTATCTCTCCAGATCGTCAATATTATAAATATCATGTACTTTATTCAGTACTGCATTGCCGGAACCGGAGCTGTGGATCTGATCCAGCGAGATTCCGAAATGTGAGGCAAGAGAAATGCCTTCATTGAGCGTTATATGGCTTTTTCCGCTGATCCTCCTGTAGGCAGTATCATTGGAGAGAGCCAGTTTATCTATCATTATATCTACAAGCTTTTTCTTTCCACCCGATTCCTTAATCAGGAAATCGAATAGAGTTTTTTGATGGTTTTTCATGGTTTTAGTGTTGTATTCTCAAAATTATCTAAAAAAAACAAATAAAATCTATTTTTTAGATAATTTATCTAATTGTTTTTTGTGTTTCAGATGCATTGTCTTTTCAGACGTGATTTATTTTATGGATTTTTGTAATGAATCCAAATTTTTTTCTATGAAAAAATCTATATTATTAATTTTTTTCTTGATAATCTCATCAGGGAAATGGCAGTCACAGACCCTTACATTTCTGTATGAAGACGGTGGAAACCAGATCGAAAGAAAGTATTGCGCTACCTGTGCTGCCCACACAAAGAATGCAACAAACGGTATTACAGACAAAAAAGAGTTTCCTCCGTCTGAATATCAGGTGAAGATCTATCCCAATCCTACCAAAGACAAAGCTACGCTGGTTTGGTCATCTGAACTTGGGAGTATGATTGAAAAAGCAGAATATGTAGCTTATAATTTCACCCAATACAGGGAGCTGGTACTTGACAAAAGAGGGAACAAAGCAGTTCTCGATCTTTCTGATCAGCCAATAGGAATGTACGTTGTCATTTTCTATCTGACTACAGGGGAAAAACTTACCTACAAGATTCTTAAACAATAACCATAAAAACTTGCTAACATGAGAAAAAAGTTATCTCTTTTATCCCTGCTCTTTTGGGTGGTTGGATGGATACATGCACAGAGCACGGGACAAACTGGCGGAGAGCTATCCGTATCTCCCACTGGAGGTGCCAGTTATTCAATACCTATTGCCACACTTCCCGGAATTAAGAATATTGCTCCCGGAATTTCCCTGAGTTACTCCAGCCAGGCAGGAAACGGAATTGCCGGATGGGGCTGGAATATTACAGGAATTTCCTCCATTACAAGAGTGGCTTCAACCAAATTTCATGATGGTCTTATTGATGCTGTAAATTTCAACGAGAAGGACCGTTTTACACTGGATGGACAAAGGTTGATTTTGAAATCCGGAATATACGGACAAAATGGAGCCGAATATCAGACCGAAAATTATTCAAACAATAAAATCATTTCCTACGGTTATATTGCAGAAGGCCCGGAATATTTTGCCGTTTATTATCCCGATGGAAGGATTGCCAAGTACGGATATGTGGGGAATTTTTCCCAGGCAGGAAATTCTTTGGAGTGGAAGATTGTTTCCATAGAAGATCCTCAGGGCAACCAAATGAAGTTTTCTTATGAAAGTATTAATGGCTATATCTATGTAAAGTCTATAGAGTACGGAAACAATTCGGTGGTGAATCCCACTCAGAATGTAAATAAAATTAATTTCTATTATAAGGCCGCTTCCAGATCAGATCAGATCTATATTTACAGTTACAGAGTTATTCATTCTGAAAGAAAGCTGGACAGAATTGAAATTCTGGGAAATGATAAACTGTTCCGGAAATATCAGCTGACCTATGATACCACTTCCCTGAATTATGAAAGGCTGGTTAGCGTGCAGCAGTTTAATGGCAGCGGAGAGAGTGTAAAACCGGTTTTGTTTGAATATGATACCACAGAAAACGGGCTTACCAATAATTCAAAAACGGTCACCTCGGTATCGCCGGCCTATGATAATACAAACTGGCAATATACCTCAGGATATTTTGATAATGACGGATCAATAGATTTCATGACCTATCCTAACTCCAGAGACAAGGTATATCGCTTTAATTCTACGCAGCTGGCTGTTACCAATTCTAATCTCTCAGGAAGCCTCACCAATATTGAAAAATTTACGGATATTTTTTCAACAAAATTAGTGCTGGCTAATAATAAATTTTATAACCTTGATGCGGTAAGCACTGTTACGGCGGCCAATACCGGGAGCACCAATCTGAGTGATGAGGAAGTAGTTAAGATTAATAATTATATTCCAAATAACAGCACCAATTCATTAGATCTGGCATTTTCTAATTACTACAGGTTTGAAAATGCTCTCAATGAAAGATGTATTGTGATCAATGACAGCAATACCTATTATTCCAGGATCCCTAAAAGATATTTAAGCGGAGATTTTGATGGGGACGGGGTTTCAGATTTGCTGGCCATAACGCTTCCTTACAGCATCAGCCAGATCTATAACTGTGGCGGTACACTGGATCCGTCAGCGAAAGCAACAGCTAAACCTCCTCTTGGATGCTGTACACAGGGATATAATGTGGATGGCTCTACCGTTTATATGCTGAAACTGGATCCCAATAATACAGCACCGCAACAACCTGCTGTACTGGGATATAATAATGTGATAAAGTCTGCCTCCAAACTCTACGCAGCCGATTTTGACAGAGATAATGTGCTGGATATTTATGTAGTTAATCCCGGGCAGATCGTCGTTCTGGGAATGAAGAACGGGGCTTTTGTACAGAAAGCTGTATTCTCCGGTAATCTGATCAAGTCTGAATTTCCGGTATACATCGCTGACTTCAATGGAGACGGAAAAACAGATCTTATTACACCCATTGCCGATGCCAATTCCAATTGGTATATTTTGATGTCCAATGGTGGCTTCTTTGAGGCGACCGTACGCGATATCGGGGCTAAATATTTTAAGCCTAAAGTTGATAACCTGTGTTATCCCATTACATCAGGAGGAAATTATCCTAATAACCTCTGCGGATATATGCTGCAGCAGTTCTATTATACATTCACGGATATTAATGGTGACGGAAAGGCAGATATGTTTTATCATGACATTCTGACTCCTTATAATGTTCCTGAAGACGGATATGCAAAGAATTATCCCTACCTGACGTACGGCGACAATTATACGGTAAGAGACAGAGGAGGTGTGAAATACAATATGGGCAGCGATATTAACGGACTCCCGAATTTTTCGCCCTATATAGACAGCTGGCAGAATAATCACACCTATGGCGGTGCTACCAATAAAGGAACTCCGATATTTCTGAATAATCCCAACGTTGCCAATCAGAATTTAGATTATGCGTTTTTTGGCGGAGACAAAATAAAGTATGTTTCTTTCAAAAAAGATAACAGGGTAGATGTTACCATTAAAAGAATCAAAGAAAATGATCTGATTACCAATATTACTTATGATACGGCAGTAGATACGGGAGGGGGTACCGGCAGTTATGTTGCAGACAATTCGGAAGAATATCCTTATATCAATCTGAATATCGCTCCTTCCATAAAGCTTGTGAAACGGGTAGAAAAAAGCTTCAACGGAGAAACAAAAATACAGGATTACAAGTATAAAGGAGCTGTGGTCAACATGGAAGGACTGGGCTTTATCGGCTTTAAAGGACTTGCCGTATCAACCGTTTATGGAGGAAATATCACCCAGCCGTTATGGACAGTCTCTCTGCAGGATCCACAGAAAAGGGGAGCGGTGTCAGAAAGTTTCCAGATGAGCGGTGCGGTAAGCTTTAGCGCTCCGTCTTCATTTATTTCCAAGACCATAAATACCTATAATACATCCCTTCTTCCTAATAAAGTCTTTGTCAATCTTCCAACGCAGGTACAGCAGATTGATAATTTGGCTGGAGTTACTACCAATCAATATTATGAACTGTATGACACGTATTATAACCCTAAGAGAATTCGGAATGTTGCCAGCGGAGGAGAAAAAATAACGCTGGTAGACTATGAAGATAATGCTGCTCCTGCCAACAGCCAGTATTATATTGGGAGAATACTTAAAAAAACAGTTACACAGACTCTGGGTACAGATACTTATTCTACAGAAGAACAATATTCATATACCGGAAATCTGGTCACCCAAACCAGGAAAAAAGGGAACAATACAGATTATATTACAGAAGACATCAGTTATGATCCTTTTGGTAATTCAGTCCTGAAAACACTTTCTGCTCCAGGGATGATGCCAAGAGAAGAAAAGATGCAATATGATCCGTCCGGCAGATTTCCTGTAAAATCTACGGACATCCAGGGAACTTCGTCACTGTTTACCTATGATACAGATTTTGGAGTACTGCTTTCCAAAACCAATCATCTTAATCAGACAATCTCTTATACGTATGACAACTGGCAGCGAAAATCTGAAGAAAAAGATATTTATGGAAATACTACACAGCTGTCTTATGAATGGATTACCTCAGGAGATTTCAGTAATGGTACAAAACTGAGGATAGCAGATCCTACAGGCGCGGTTCAGGAAACGATTACTGATAATTGGGGCCGTAAACGCCTTGAGAGAGCGCTTTCAATTAATAGTAAATGGATCGAAAAAAGAACAGATTATGATGTTCAGGACCGAGCGTACAGAGAGAGTGATCCCTATTTTTCAACTTCAGCGCCAAGTAAATGGACCGTCACCGAATTTGACATTTACGGAAGAGTTGTGAAAGTGAATTTTCCTTCCGGAAAAATAATTACTTCGTCATATAACGGTTTATCTGCAACGGTGATAGACGGACAAAAAACACAAACCATCACCAAAGACGAATGGGGAAATAAAATTAAGTTGACAGATAACGGAGGTGTAATTACTTACAGCTATTATGCCAATGGAGCACTGAAATCAACCAATTATCAGGGGCATATCATTACTGTGGAACAGGATGGCTGGGGAAGAAAAACAAAGGTGTCGGATCCGTCCGTGGGGGGTGACTATACCTATGTTTATGATAATTTTGGACAATTATTACATGAAATTAATCCAAAAGGAAAAACAGATTACGCGTATGATCAATTTGGACGTCTTGCCAAAAAAGATATTTCCGGTGACCATACCGATATCAAAATTTCCTATACATATGATGCCAATGGATTTTTAACTGCAGAAACAGGATCTTCTAACGGAGTAAGTAACTCCTATACCAATGAATACGATAGCTTTTACAGACTTAAAAAAAGAGTGGAAGATAATGGTACAGCAGTTTTTACAAAACACTTTACTTATGACGGCTTTGGAAGAACCAAAACAGAAATTAAAGAAACAGTGTTCGGAACACTCACCAGCAGCTATGGTATTGAAAATCTGTACGCTTCCTGCGGACTTTTGGACAAAATAAAAAATACTGCAGGAACAGTAATATGGCAGCTGAACGAAATCAATGAAAAAGGAAGTATTCTGAGCGCAGCGCTCGGAAACGGAGTTTCTATTACGAATCAGTACAGTGCCAATAATTTCTTACAGGAAAGCAGGCATATCAACGGTTCTAATTCCGTACTATTAAGTAATACTTATGATTTTGAAGATATCAGCGGGCTTCTCAACAAACGCAAGAATGATGCTGTACCAATCAGTATCGTTGAGAGTTTTGGCTATGATGCCATGCAGCGTCTTATATCCTGGACGGATGTGGCGGGAAATCAGACCCAGAGCTATGATGCCTTTGGAAGAATTGATAACAACAGTGTAGTAGGCGAGTACAAATATGAAAGTGCCAACAGGTACAGAAAGAAAGGTATTAATTTGAACCTTTCAGGAGATTCATACTACTCCGTTCCTGCCAATCAGCTGCAGCAGATTTCTTATAACGCCTATAAAAATCCGGTTGAAATTACACAGGATAATAATCAGTTGGTAAAATTTGCTTATAATATCCATCAGACAAGATCCAATTCAGAATATAATTATAACAAATCTTTCTTATTCTACGGACGGCATAAAAGCTATTCCGATGACAACACTGTTGAAATTATAGAATATAGTTATCCGGGAAAACCCAGTGCCACTGCTTTAGGAACAAGAATTATAACATATGTGGCAGGCAATCCTTATTCGGCGCCGGCAGCCTATATCAAAGACTTTTATGTCACCGGACAAGTTATGAAAGAAGGGCTGCATTATCTTCACAGAGATTATCAGGGAACAATTCTTGCTATTTCTGATGAGGTTGGCAAAGCTGAAGAAAAAAGGCATTTTGATGCATGGGGAAATTTAATGTATCTTGAGCAGAATGGTACCAAGGTAAGCCTTAAAGGATTCCCGGATTTAATGATCGAAAGAGGCTATACAGGACATGAACATTTTTTCCAGGTAGGATTGATTCATATGAATGGAAGAATGTATGATCCTAAACTGCATACCTTCCTGTCCGTTGATAACTTTATTCAGGATTCATTCAACAGCCAGAATTACAATAGGTTTGGGTATGTTCTGAATAATCCTCTGATGTTTATTGATCAAGGTGGCGAATTTGCGTGGGTCTTAGTATATGTGGGAGCAATCATTGGCGCCGTGATGGGAGCAACCAGTTATATTGGTCATGCAATACAGACGGGGAACTGGAACTGGGGACAGTTTGGCCTTTCTATTCTGGGAGGAGCTGTTTCCGGAGCCATTATGGGGGCTTTGGATGGCGGAGCTTCCAGTGCGCTCACCTGGGGAGCTATTGCCGGATATGCGGCAACAGGATTGGTGAGTGGTTTAATGCCAAGTTATTCTATGGATCTTGGTGGAGGATTTGGGTTTTCTGTTTCTCCATCTATAGCCTTTGGAAAAGGGTTTAGTGTAGGCGCAAGCTTTAGTGTATCGTACCGTAAAGGAGATTTTGGTATTGCCGCAGGATTTGGGGTAAGCTATAAAATTTCTCATGCCGGAAGTGGACTGAGCGGCTGGGAATACAGAAAATCTATTATGGCCGGAACACTGGGCACCGAAGGGAATTTAGGAGTGATGCTTGGAACCAATATGTGGAGCGGACTGCATGAACAGCGTACCGGTATCGTAAAACTGGTAAGTGGAGATTTTTCGCTCACGTATGAGAATGACGGAGCACCATTTGGCAAGATAGGATTAGGGGATAATAATGACAGCTACAGAACAGCCGCCATGTCTTTGTCAATTGGTGACTTTCACGCAGGATTTAACTTATTTACAGGAGTAAGAAATAGATCTACTTATGAGGAGTATCCTGGAAATGATACAAAATATCAGTATGATTACAGAGAAATGAGAAAATATGGACGTGATGATTATCTTCCTGGAGCTTATGGAGAAAAGTATACCCATGGGCTAGTAGCGGAGGAAGGGCCTAGATATAGACTCGGAGCAGCATATGTCGGATGGGGCAACTTTAGAATAGGGGTTAATTCTGAATGGATCAGACATGGAATTCAAAATGTGCTGGCCCACCGATGGATCTCTCCTCAACCTGCATTTTTGATGCTTTCAAATAATTGGGCACCCTATTTTCAGTATCAAACAGTAAATGAATTTACATCATGGTAGCACAAAAAACAATAACTGGATTTCTAATCTTCATGTCTTTTTTTTCTATGTTCTCATGTCAGTCGGCAGAGCTCAAGCATGTCAGAAATAAACTTTTAAAAAAGACACAGGGTTTTGAAACTGCGAATTTTCCACTTTTGTATTTTGACAGACTCTATATCCTGGAAGGAACCTATATTACAAAAGGAAAATTCAATATTGTTCCACCTAAACTGGAAATGCATAGAGGATCGGATCAAAAGAAGTATGAAGACTATATCATTTTCAACAGCAATGGTACGGTTGAAAAACTCTATGCTGAAAATGAAAAAGCAGCAAAGCAATTGCTGGGTAAGGATACTTCAGGTCCTAATGCCATAGTATATAGGAAAGGGGACAGGTTTTTTATGGATGCTGTTCAAGCATTCAAGATGGGAGGCGGATATGGAATTGACAGACAGGAAATAAAATTTGAAAACAATAAACTGTTTATCCAGGATGGAGCCAATTGTTCCGTTTACTTACCTGTTGAAAAGCCATAATTAAAATTTCAATTTCATTTTATTATAAAAAGGGGAAAAGGCATCTTTTCCCCTTTTTCATAGTATTGTCGTATCAAATTTAATCACAATGTGACAAATTGTACAAAACCCTATTGTATTCCACATTTAATAAATTTATTTTCAATGATGTCTCAAGATACTTTATCATCACAATTAAGCAAAAGCATAATCGTCGGATAATTTTGTTCTGTGTCATTTTGTCATAATTTTTCAAATGGTACAGATATTGAGAAATTGAGAGTGTAAATTAAATTAAAAATAGAAAAAATATAAAATATTATGAGTAAAATAATTGGAATTGACTTAGGAACAACCAACTCTTGTGTTGCTGTAATGGAGGGTAAAGACCCTGTTGTTATTCCTAACGCAGAAGGTAAAAGAACTACTCCTTCTATCGTAGCTTTTACGGAAGACGGAGAGAGAAAAGTAGGTGATCCTGCAAAAAGACAGGCTGTAACGAATCCAACCAAAACTGTTTACTCTATCAAAAGATTTATTGGAACGCACTTTAAAGATGATGCTTCTGAAATCACAAGAGTACCTTATAAAGTAGTTGCCGGACCAAACGATACCGTAAAAGTAAAAATCGACGATAGAGAATATACACCACAGGAAATTTCTGCAATGACGCTTCAGAAAATGAAGAAAACTGCTGAAGATTATCTTGGTCAGGAAGTAACAAGAGCGGTAATTACTGTTCCTGCCTACTTCAACGATGCACAGAGACAGGCTACTAAGGAAGCTGGTGAAATTGCAGGTCTTAAAGTAGAAAGAATTATCAACGAGCCTACGGCTGCAGCGTTAGCTTACGGTCTTGACAAAAACCATAAAGATCAGAAGATCGCAGTATATGACCTTGGAGGTGGTACTTTCGATATCTCTATCCTTGATTTGGGAGACGGTGTATTCGAAGTATTGTCTACAAACGGTGATACACACTTAGGAGGTGATGACTTTGATGATGTAATCATCAACTGGATGGCTGACGAGTTCAAAGCTGAAGAAGGTGTAGATTTAAAATCAGATGCCATTGCACTTCAGAGATTAAAAGAAGCAGCTGAAAAAGCAAAAATTGAATTATCTTCTTCTCCTCAGACAGAGATCAACTTACCTTATATCACAGCTACAGCTACAGGTCCTAAACACTTAGTGAAGACCTTAACAAAAGCTAAATTCGAGCAATTATCTGCTGATCTTGTAAGAAGATCTATGGAGCCTGTTGCCAAAGCATTAAAAGATGCTGGTTTATCAACTTCTGATATTGACGAAGTAATCTTGGTAGGTGGTTCTACAAGAATCCCGATCATCCAGGAAGAAGTAGAAAAATTCTTCGGTAAAAAACCATCTAAAGGAGTAAACCCGGATGAGGTGGTAGCAATTGGTGCCGCTATCCAGGGAGGTGTATTGACAGGTGATGTAAAAGACGTATTATTACTTGACGTTACTCCGCTTTCTTTAGGAATCGAAACAATGGGGTCTGTATTCACAAAATTAATTGAAGCGAATACTACCATCCCAACTAAAAAATCTGAAGTATTCTCTACAGCTTCTGACAATCAGCCGGCTGTAAGCATCAGAGTAGGACAGGGGGAAAGACCAATGTTCAACGATAACAAGGAAATCGGTAGATTTGATCTTCAGGATATCCCGCCAGCACCAAGAGGAGTTCCTCAAATTGAAGTAACATTCGATATTGATGCAAACGGTATCCTAAGTGTATCTGCTAAAGATAAAGGAACTGGTAAAGAGCAGTCTATCAAAATTCAGGCGTCTTCAGGTCTTTCTGACGAAGAAATCGAAAGAATGAAGAAAGAAGCTCAGGAAAACTCTGCAGCAGATGCGAAGAGAAAAGAAGAAGTTGAAATCTTCAACAAAGCTGACGGATTGATCTTCCAGACTGAAAAGCAATTGAAAGAATTCGGTGAGAAACTTTCTGCTGACAAAAAAGCAGCAATCGAAGCAGCTCATGCAGAATTAAAAACAGCTTTCGAAGCTAAAAATGCTGATGACGTAAAAGCTAAAACTGAAGCGTTAGATGCAGCATGGATGGCAGCTTCTGAAGAATTATATGCCGCTGGCCAGCAGCCAGGTGCTGATGCAGGTGCAGGTGCTCAGAATCCAGGTGGAAACACCGGAGCTGAAGATGTACAGGATGCAGACTTCGAAGAAGTGAAATAAGTATTGATTACGATCAGTTAAATATAAAAAACACAGCAGACATTGTTTGCTGTGTTTTTTTTATTTCTGATCTTTTTGTATTACAAAATTCAGCATTGAATTATATCTGTATTTACAATTTTAAGAAATATTTTTTTTGAGTTGAAAAATTTTATATTGTGTTGGAAAGGAAGGAAGGAACTGGATGCATTAATTTTTGGGGTGACAAAGATTTGGCTTGTTTTATGCTATATTCACCAAGTTAATTTTAAAAAAATGACAATATGAAAAAGAAATTATTCACATTATTAGCTTTTGGATTATTTGCAATTGCTATTAATGCTCAGGAAACTGTAAAACAGGAAGCAAAAAATGTAGGCAATGCCATTCAGAAAGGGGCAAAAGCCACAGGAAAAGGAGTAAAAAACGGTGCAGAATGGGTTGGAGATAAAACCCGAAAAGGAGCAAAAGCTACAGAAAAAGGAATTAAAAACAGCACAAAATGGGTTGGAAAAACGGCTGCCAAAGGTGCAAAAAGCGTTAAGAATGTTGCTGTGAAAGGAGCAGATGCAGTTTCAGACGGTTATAAAGATGTAAAAGCAGATTTAAAGAAATAATTTTCTGAAAATAAAAAAAGAAACGACTCTAACAGGAGTCGTTTTTTTATCTAAAAGGGTCTGACAATATTATCAGCTTGATTTTCTGACCAGGAAATATATGCCGGAAATATTACAGTCTTTATTATTTTTTCAAATTAACAAACCACTATCAACAATGAAACATGATTTTTATGTTGTGTTGTTGAAGAATACATTTTAAAATAAAAAGGTAAGCCCATAGTGATGAAATGAGTTAGAAACCGCTGTTGATAATAATTATATTATAACCTTATTTTCTATATGGGTGATTATATGTAAAAATTATTTTATTTTAAGTTAAAATAATTCCGGCAATTTCATCAATCTATTTTTTATTTAGAATAATTATAATTAATTTTGCGGTCTAAATATTGTAAGGGTGAAAGTATCGTTATTAGTTGGTGCTGTTTTTTTAACAGCAGGCGGATTCCTGTCTGCTCAGAAAGTAGAATTCTATCATAATGGGCAACTGAAAAAAGGAGCGCTTGCTCAGGATAGCCTGAAAGAGTGCAAAGAATTTCATAGAAAAGCTAATTCTATGATTCTTAAAGGAAAATGCGAAATTGTCTTTTTCGATGCCGATAATAAAAAAGAAACCATAATCATAAAAGATGGAGAGGAGCTGCAGCTTCAGATCTTATCCCCCAAAAGTTCATTACGAGAAAAATCAGAAATCCGGATAGAAGGCGTACAGCTTACCGCAAAAAAGAAACAGTTTTCCGAAATTTCAATTCAGCAGGAAGCCCTTCAGAATCTTCAGTCTTTCTCCATCGGAGATGTCTTGCAGCAATTACCCGGACAATATGTACAGCAGTTCGACAATACCCAGTTTAAGAATATTGTCTTCAGAACAGCGAGTGGTGCCTCAGTAACGGGCTCCGGAAATATTCCCGGAGGCGATGATTTCGGAAACAGGGCATTTGGAGTACAGCTGATGGTCAACGATATTGCCTTATCCAATAATGAAAATATGCAGAGCTATGATTCTGCCAACAGCGGCCCTTTTGGAATAAGCTTCAATACAACAACGAATGGAGGAAGCTTAACACCCAGCCAGCCCAACTATGGGGTGGATTTAAGAGAAATTCCTACAGAAAATATCGAAAGCATTGAAGTGATACAAGGGGTTCCTGATGCTAAATATGGAGACTTAACATCAGGACTTATTAAAGTAACAACCATTGCCAAAGCATCACCTCTTCGTTTGGATGCTTCCCTCAGAGAGGGAACTTATCAGGTAGGGCTCACAAAAGGTTTTAAGCTTAAAAACAACAATGCGCTTAACGTTTCCGTAGATTATATGAATTCACTTTCCGACCCAAGAACCAGCCTCGTAGGATATGATAGAACGAATGTGAATGTACTTTGGTCATCAAGAAGTAAAAGCGGATTCAGTCATAAACTTTCAGCGTCATTTTCTACCAATACCAGTAAAGGAAAAAGAGATCCGGACGACCTTGACGGACTCATCATTAATGTAGACAATAAAAGCTTCTCATTAGGAAATAATATCAGCTATCATTTTAACCGGAACGGAAGTAAACCGTTTTTCAGAATGATAAGCGCAGATGTAGGGATCAGTTATTCGACACAGCTTACAGAACGCAGATATTGGCTGAATCAGGGTGCACGTCCTTATGGAAACTCAACTTCAGACGGAGTTTATTATGCTCCGTATACACCGCCAAGTTATGAGAACCAGGCATTTTCCGATGGTAAACCGCTTACAATTTTTACAGACATAAGTGTAAACGGAACTAAAAGTACTGCTTCAAAATGGGTTCACATGTACAGTGCCGGGGCCAACTTCAGATACGGGAACAATTTTGGAAAGGGACGTTATGGAACAGCAGGGCAGTTTACAACAATTACTGCTGCCGGACAGGGATCCAATGGGATGAGAGATTTTAATTACCGTGACAATGTTTTTGCGACTAAGCAGTACGCATTTTATATTCAGGATAATATTACAAAAGCATTTGCCAATAAGCATATCCTAAGAACCAATCTCGGACTTCGTTACGACCTGCAGAATTCATTTTCTACCTACTCGCCCAGGGTTAACACCTCGTATCAAATGGGTAAATTCTCTTTGAGAGGAGGTTTCGGGCTTACTTCCAAAGCACCGTCTTTAAATCAAATCTATACTGCACCAAGATATTTTGACTTCCTTCTTGGAGATTACCGTCTGCCGGGATATTACTCTGCAGCTATTATGCAGACCGTAGTTACTCCGGGTGATAATGCTAACCTGAAGCCTTCCCGAAGCTGGAAAACCGAAGTGGGAGCAGATTACAGATTTCCTTTTGCAACCGTTAACCTTACAGCGTATTATAACAGGCTATTTGACGGATTTACCACAGCGAGTGTCCACAAAATTATGGACAAAGCGAAAGTGAATGTGAACATATCAGGAACCGATGTGCCAACTTTTGAAATTGTAGGTACAGAAAAATTTAATTACCTCCAGAACCGTATTGTTAACGGATATTCGTCAGTAGATAAAGGGTTGGAACTGATGGCAAGTTTCAAAAAGATCGAAGCTTTAAATCTTGTTATTGGCTTCAATGCCAGCTATGTAGAGACTTCCGGTCATAAAGATGAAGGCCTTTATAAAATCAGCGCTCCTGCTATTGTGGATAAAGAGTATGAATATGGAATCTACAATGACTCACGAAACAAAAGTTCCATGGCCAGAGCGAGTTTCAGTTTTGATTATCACCTGGCTTCATCAGGTTTAATTATTGGTCTCAGAACGGATCATTTCCTTTCAGACAGAAGACTGAACGGAGCCAACGATATTTATCCGATAGGGTATATTACACATAGCGGAGAATCGCAGATGATTCCTGAACACGAGCGCACCAATCCGAAATATCAGGGGCTTTTCCTGAAACCTTCAGAAGAAAAATTGTCAGGACTCTATAACAAAACACTGCATAATATCCATTTAAGGGTAACCAAAGATTTCTTAAGTGGTTTCAGACTTTCCATCTATGTAAGTAATGTTTTCAACTTAAAAGCATACGACGAAAGAGGAACTTTGTACGGAAACTTTACTTCTACTTCATTCGGAGGAAATATTTCATACAGATTTTAATACAACTAAAAAAAAATAAACATCATGAAACGATTGATACTAGCATTCATAATTCCTGTACTCACAATCATAGGGTGTAACAGAGATGATGACTTTGGAAAAAATACCGAAATTAAACCCGTACCATTTACTGTAAATATTAAATATGATGCTTCAAAATACCCTTCTGCTGCAGATAAAGGAGTTGCCAATGTAACCGTTATCCTGAAAAATACGGCAACAGGGGATCAGATTAAGGGAAAAACTGATGCTAACGGTGATCTTAAATTAAATGCCGTTTTACCGGGAAACTACAGCGTTCAGGCAGAACTGCAACTGAAAAAAAGTGAATACGAGCAGCAGATTGGACAGGAAACCAGCTATGAAATTGTACACTTCGGAGGCTTTGACGAAAAGGTAACGGTTAATGCAAATACTTCTTCAAAATTAATCAGGATTACCAGTGGAAATCTTGGTGATCTTGTGATCAAACAATACTATTATGCAGGTTCAGATACAAAATTAGGTGCCAATTTCAGAGATCAGTTTATCGAAATTCATAATAATTCTGACCAGACGATATACGCTGACGGTTTATATCTGGTTTTTCTCGAAGGAAATACCAATAATAATCCGACTACTTATACCTTATCTAACGGGCAGTACGACTGGAGCAAAACAGCTGGTGGCGGATCTGCTGCCAATACAGATTATGTTTACTCCAATATCTTCATTAAAATACCCGGAAGCGGCAGCCAATATCCGATTTTACCGGGGAAAAGTATTGTCATTGCTCAGACAGCCATTAATCATAAAATGCCTTTTGATGATATTAACGGGAATGGAGTCGCCATTCAGGATCCGGACAGAACAGTAGACCTGAGCCATGCAGACTTTGAAACCTATATGGGAGATTACAATACAAGTATTGGTAAGAAACCTTTTGCATGGGACATCCAGAATATTATGGTGCCGGATATGCTGGTTTCGTACTGGAGTATTGCATCCAATGATCTGATACTTAATGTAAACTCCATGCTGGGCCTGGGAATTCTGAGGGCAACAGATGCAGAAGTGGCAGCATGGAAAAAAGTTGCCGCTCCCAAAGCGCCAACCGGAACTCTGTTTCTGCAAATCCCAAAAAGTTATATCATAGACGGAATTGATATTACAGACAAAGAACAAAAAGCACCAAAAGACTTTCCTGCAGATATAGATGCATCAAGAACATTCATTGTCAATGCAGCGGGACAGGCAGA
This sequence comes from Chryseobacterium culicis, assembly GCF_900108365.1. Classification (GTDB taxonomy): domain Bacteria; phylum Bacteroidota; class Bacteroidia; order Flavobacteriales; family Weeksellaceae; genus Chryseobacterium; species Chryseobacterium culicis. The sequence goes on from NZ_FNWQ01000001.1 coordinate 769,000, forward strand.
AGGTACTTTTACAGGACTTTCTGTCATCCGTAAAACAAAAGAAATGATCAATGGGCGTGTGGTATTGCAGGATACGAATAATTCGGCCAATGATTTTGTAACGATTAAAGCAAACCCTCGAGGATATGCGCAATAATAAAAATAAAACAATTCAAGTTTTTAGGTACGGTCTGCTGGGATTAGCTGCATTAAGCAGTCAGTTCCTTCATGCCCAGGCTACTCAGCTGGACAGCATTAATGTGAGCTCTGTGGAAAAGAATATCAGAATTAATGATCCGTACATTTCATTTTTTCAGCCTTTGGATTTTTCCCGGACAACTTTTCAGTATTCTTCAACAAAACAAAACTTTAAACGGGTGCAAACCGCTGAAGAGCTTGGAAGCTTTACTTTTCAGTCTGAAGGAGTATATAAACTCAATAATAAGATTGCTTTATCCGGAAGACTTAAAGCAGATAAAACGACAGAAGAAAATGTTCCCTATATTTTAAGTGATGAGAGAACTGCCCATTCTTCTTTTATCTATAACCCTTCTTATTACTGGGTTCCGCGTACGGCAAGATGGCAGAAGCAAAGCTATCTTATTAACGGGCAATTTGCCTATAATCCTGTAAAACCTGTAATTCTGCAGGTGGGAGGAGAGGGGATTTATGCCAAATCTTACCGGCAGAACGCAGATCCAAGACCCAAAGTTGACGATTATCAATACAAAGCTTTTGCAAAATTAGGATGGAAGTGGAAACAGCATGCAGTTTTTGGAAAACTGAGCTACGTTCATCATTACAAAGGAAATGATATCATGTTTGTGAATATGAAAGGAAATGTACCTGCCAATGACAGCATTTATATCCGCTATAATGAAGGCTATGGTAATCAGTACATCGGAATAACCCAGTACAAAACCTCTGAATATAAAATGGGAGGATATATCTGGGGTGCAGAGTATGCCTATAACACTGCAAACACTCACTTTTCTGCAGGGTATGATTACAAAAATCTTATTGAACGCTTCTACAGGATTTTTGAATACCAGGATGCAAATTTCAACTGGCAGAAGGACTATACAAAATATTCCGGGCTGAAAACAGATCTCCATAGCTTCTACCTCAATTTTTTAGGAAATTATAAGGGAAAGAAATGGGCTTCCATGGTAAGTTACCAGGATCAGGCAGATACGAATTATAATTACCCTTTGGAGTATACCTCATACCGTCTGGAGCAGAAGAATCTCTTCTGGCAGAACAGTTTAGTTTGGTTCAACCGTAAAAATGAAGCTTTTAAAATTCTTTTTGATGCAGCCTATGGAAAAAACCGTGTAAGGGATTTATCTGTAGTAATGGATAGAAAACTGGCGTTCTTCCATTACCTTCTCGGAGCAGAAAAAGAATTTGTTGTAAAGCCTTCACACAAGCTGGCCGTAGGTCTTTCGCAGAATCTTTACGTACCTTTGGAAAAAGAATTCAATTATCAGCCTTATCAGAGTACAAAAGAGAATATCTTTGCAACGAAGATCGCTCAGCCGGACTTTGCCTATGATGCAACGCCTAAAATAGGCCTTAGATGTAACGTAAGTTATATTTTTGATCAGAATAAAATCAGGTATGAGCTGTTTGGAAATTTTTCTCAGACCTGGCTGATGAACAGTACGTATAAAAATCAGGCAGAATACAATGGCAGAGCAAATCATGTGGTTTTAGCAGGATTAAATGTTTATTATTAAAGTAATGAAAGACAGATATATTGCTTTTCTGGCTATGGCCGGAATAATATGTTTACTAAGTTATACTTCTGATAACAATCCTACGGGATATACCGTAGAAGAGCTTCGTACATTATACAGCAGCGGAGACCAAAGCAAATGGCCGGCTCCTCATTTATTTGATGAAGCTAAAGAAGGGTTTCAGGATATCGGACCTTTATCTAAAATGAGTTTTCCTGAAGACAATCCGTATTCCGAAGATAAAATGGAACTGGGGAAAATGCTGTTCTTTGATCCGAGATTATCAAAAAGCGGACAAATTTCCTGTGCCAACTGCCACAACCCCGAAATAGGATGGTCAGACGGAAGCCGGGTTTCATTTGGACACGACAGGCAGACGGGAACGAGAAACGCACCTACTCTTGTGAATATCGGGTATGCTAAAACATTCTTCTGGGACGGCCGCTCCGCAACTTTGGAAGAGCAGGTGAAAGCCCCTATTGAAAATCCGGTAGAAATGAATCTTCATATGTCAATGGCGACCAAAAATATCAGAAAAATTAAAGGCTACAGGTCTCTTTTTGTAAAAGCTTTTGGAAATGGCGAAGTAACCGAGGAGAGAATTGCAAAGGCTATTGCCACTTTTGAACGTTCTCTGATCAGCCCGCCATCCCGGTTTGATAAATTCGTTACCGGAAAGAAAGATGCTTTAACAGATTCTGAAATCAACGGACTTCATTTATTCCGGACAAAAGCTAATTGTATTAATTGCCATAATACGCCTTATTTTTCTGATCAGAAGTTTCACAATCTTGGACTAACTTATTATGGAAAAAAATATGAAGATCTGGGAAGGTATATCGTGACGAAGAAAAATGAAGATGTGGGAAAATTTAAGACTCCTACATTAAGAGAAGTTTCGGAGAACAAACCTTATATGCACAATGGCCTTTTTCCTGAGCTGGCAAACATTGTCATGATGTACAACGCCGGAATGGGGAGGGAAACTCCCAAAGCAGATCAGATGAATGATCCCAAATTTCCACAAAAATCAGGAATGGTAGAAAAACTGAATCTTACAGATGATGAAGTTTTCGATATTGTGGCATTTTTAAAAACCCTGAACAGTTACAAGTATAAAATGCGTCCGCCGGAATTGCCGAAATCATAATCATATAGTAAAACTCTTCCCATCGGAAGAGTTTTTTTGTAAAGAATTAGTTGTATTCTCTGTTCAATTCCCCACCGGTTTGTAGGTTCATCGCTGTAACTCTTTCATAAGAATTGGGCATTACTGCTAAATTAAACAGGTAAGGATTACTGTTTTATGAAAAGTGAAGAATGAATGATGAGGAGTGGTTTTAATTTGTATATTTGATTTTTATTTAGAATAAATAAAAATATTAATCAATAAATAATTATGAAAACAATTTTATCCATCTAATCTACATTTTCACTAAAAAACTATGGAACAACAGAACAAAAGAATCCTCACCCTGGATCTGATAAAAGGTATAAGCGTCATTGGAATGATCATTATCCATACCTTATTGGTGTATGCCAATGTAAAATCACAATATGAAACGGTCATTGGCAGTTTTATTGTTTTTCTCGGAAGAGGAACTTCCATTTTCCTGATCTGTATGGGAATTACTTTCATGACTTCAAGCCATCAAAGTCTTAAAAGTGCTCTAAAGCGAGGCGTTTTACTTGTGTTTGCAGGTCTTTTCATGAATTTCATGAAATTTATGATCCCTGTGATTTTTAATTTTGCTCCCGATAATTTTATGCAAAAATACGGCTGGCATGCTCCAATTGAGCAGCAGTATGTATATCTGGTACAGCTTGGGGATATTTTACAGCTGGCAGGGATGTCTTTACTGTTCGTAGGGTTTATCAGAGAGTATGTGAAAAATAAATATGTCATGCTGGCTATAGGTTTGTTCGTTGCTCTGATCTCAAGAGAAGTCAGCGGACTCCATCTGGATTATCCTGTCATCAATTATATTCTGGATCTTCTTTTTAATACTGATTATCCTGCGTATGTCTATTTCCCTGTTTTCCCATGGATGGCATTTATTATTATCGGAATGTTCTTCGGGAAATGGTTTCAGGAACTGAACTACGATACCCGGCAGATATTCAGAAAGATGCTGTATGCAGGAATTTTGTTCATTGCGATAGGGGCACCGCTGGTTTTTCTGTATGGTGATTATCATTACAACGGCTTTTACCATATGGGGCCAGGAGGTGTTATCTATTTTGCAGGCTGGACCTTGCTGTTTTTATGGCTGATCAATACCATTACAGACCATGTGAAAGAAAATGGCTTCATGCGTGTTCTGAAATACTGCAGTAAAAATTTAACTTCAATGTATATGATCCAATGGATACTGATCTCATGGGGAAAAGGAATTTTCGGATATAGACAGCATGAAATAGGTTATGTATCAGTACTCATTGTACTCTATATCATCCTCACTTTTTCAGTGCAGACTCTTGTAGATCTTATAAGAAAGAAAAAAACGTTACTTGATTTCCGACCCATGTCACCAGATAAAACAGCTCTGAAGTAATCCCGGTTCAATTGATTGCATGATGACAAATCACAGTAACAGGTTTACTGTGGTTTTTGCTTTTTCTTATTTATTTCTTCTATTTGCTTTTTTACCGAATTGACATCTTCTTCAGAAAGTTGATCATAGCCTTCTTCCTTAATCTGTGCTAATTGCGTTTTTACTATTTCATCCTGCTTGTCCTCATTTTTCATCAACTGATCCCGTAGTGAAATATAGAATGGGGCAGCGTACACTTCATCTTCCAAAAACTCAGAGATATTTTTGTTTTTTCCAACGCAGCCTAAAGTATATTTCATCACTAAAGGATGAGAGGAATAGAATGTATAGACCTCTAAAAATCTTTTATCTTTCCTTTTAAACAGCTCTTTCCCTGAATATAATTTTAATGCGTTGCTTCCATTCATGGCAAAATAATAAAGTTCATCATTGGTCGCTATTCTGGCAACTTTTTTAAACTGATTATAGAGTTGGCTTTCTTCGCCGCCCGCTCCGGTATGAGATGACTCAGCGTAAGAGATATTGTCCAGAGGTTTCGCTGTTTTTTTAACGGCACCGGAAACCTGAGCATTCAACTTTATAATGCTAAACGTGAACAGCAAACAATAAAAAAGAGTAAGTCTCATAATTTATATTAAATTTTAAAGTTAAATAAAATAACTAATGAGTAAATACTTAAATTCGTGTAGACTTAAAATAAAAATTCAAAATGAAATACCCTAAAATTTTTGTCATTGTTACCCTTCTGCTGTTTCAATTGGGAGCAGCTCAGGAAAAAGCAGATATTGTATTGAATAAAGCTTTAACGGAAGCTAAAGCAGGTAAGAAAAATGTTTTATTGGTGTTCCATGCCTCATGGTGCAAATGGTGTAAGATGATGGAGAAAAATATGGATCTTCCCGAAACTAAACTCATTTTTGATAAAAGATTTGTTACAGCATATATAGATGTTCAGGAAAGAGGTGATAAAAAAAGCCTTGAAAACCCGGGCGGACAAGAGCTGATGAATAAATATAAAGGCGAAAATGCCGGACTTCCGTTCTGGCTGATTGTAAGCCCGAAAGGAGATGTATTGGCAGATTCTTTTGATGCGAAAGGAGAAAATCTGGGATCTCCGGCAACACCGGAAGAAGTTACCACTTTCATTGCCAAGCTGGGAAAAGCCTCAAAACTAACTAATGAAGAGGCACAGACCATCGAAAAGGTATTTGTAAAGAAATAAGAAGAAAAAAATAGAAAATCCCTCCAATAAATGTATTGGAGGGATTTTTTTTTATAATCTGTTGATTACTGCTTTTTATAGTAATATTCAATATTCGTCCATAAAACCTGATCTCCTGATTTTATCATTTGAGAAGGATTGGTAAAAATATTTCCAAAAACATTTTCATATTGGGTAGTCCCAAAATGTGCACTTTTAGTGATCAGAAGGCCTTCTTCATCTGCTCTGGGTACTCTTTTTATATATCTGTACGTTCTTTTTAACGTAAAGGATGAAGTGCTTTTATCGAAATTACCAATGTAAGACGGTGTATTCATAGCCTTTTCCTTGATGAGTACAGAGTCATTGACGATCGTGAAACTATAAGTGAAATCTGTAGATGAATTTTCAGAAATTAATCTGATGGTTTTGCTGGTAAGATCAAGGCTTATCTTTTCCCAGGCAGGTTGCCGGTACTCTTTCCAGTAATCGTTGAGATAAGACTCCTCCGGTGTAGACTTTTCCCCATTGGATCCCTTGTACAGCACCGTATTTTTTACACTGTAGCTTTTGAATTCAAACAGATACATTTCTTTATCAATAGGTCTCGGATCATCATGGGTATTGTCATTATTTTCACATGAGATGATTGACAATGCCGTCATCAGGGCATAAAAGGGATATTTCATGGGTACATTTTTACAAAAATAGGGCTTTCACAGGTATTAATGAAACAAAACAGAAAGGAAATCAGAGTTAACTGACTAAAAAAGAAAAAGGCGAGAGAACAAATTTATTTTTGCCTTTCGCCTTTTTACCTTAATTTATTTTCCAAAATACATCTGATCCTGCTTCTGCTGCTCATTATAAATGATCTGGAAGCTTACCGGCATGTATTGATAAAGGAGTTTCCAATGTTGGATTTTTGCATGCTTTTTAAAGCTTTCAAAAGACCGTACAAACATGTTTTCAATCATGTCTCGTACATAAGAATTACCATTCCTGTAAAGCCAGTCCATCAGTTTAATATGATGGGCGATAATACTGATCTTAGATTCCTGTAAAAGGTTTTTTAAGTAATTTACGGTGGCCTGCATGATTCCGGCAAAATTGTCCTGAACAGACAGCTGGATAATTTCATTGCGAAGTGGCGGATAGAAAAATTTTAAGTACTCAACAGCTAATTTTTGATTAATAGTTTGCATTTGTTCTTTCATCATAATTAATAATTTTTCAAACACTTTTAGATGCAGCGAAATGTATACCAAAATTTATAAACAGGCCGCAAAAATAAATACCCCTAAGATCACAGCAATGTGAGTGAGCAATATCTCTGCATTGTGTCTGTTAGTCGTGGTTTTCCACGTTTTCCAGTCGGAAATTCTTCTTATTTTGTTTTTCATAATCTATTGATTGTGAGTTATTTTAATTTTTGTTTAATCTAAACACTTTGTAATGAAACGGCTTAATAATGTAATAAAACCGTTATATACCATGGCTGTAAATCTGTCTTGAATGCACTTTCTGCAGATTGGCAGAAATATGGTTGAAAATCACTTTTCTGTATTCCTCACTGCAGAAAGCGGTACAGTTGTCCAGAGAATAGATAAAAGTAGTCTCAATAGCATTCTTTAATACTGTATCTCCGTCAGTGTATATTTTGTCCATTTTCTGTAAACTTCTGAACAGCAGGTTTCTGTCATTCTGACGGATCATATTTTTAATACGTTCCGTAAAAGTGCGGATGATGCTGTATGAGTTCTGAATTTTAATGTCTTTTACTTCGTTTTCAAAATCGGGAACCACATCTGTGATTTCCTTTACTGCTTGCAGATAATTCATAAGAGTATATTTTAATGGTGATTGTATTCCAGCACTTTGATGAAAGCACCAAAGATGAAAATAGTCAGAAAAGCCAAAAAGAGCAGGTGATAGGGCTTGAGCCACTTTGGAGTCTCGGGTCCTTTGCTTTTTAACCTTCTGAGCTTGTCTATTCTGTTCAAAGTCTTTAAGTCCATTTTCTATGTTTTCAAATGATGATGCCAAAGGTATTCCGCTGGAATTTATTTTTACTTAAAATATTGATAATGAATTTTTTGTAGGTTTTTTGTCTGGTTTTTATCATAAAAAAACATGTCAAAATGATAAGGTTTTTATCAAATTGAAAATGAAAGAGAAAAACTTGTGCTATCTTTCATTACAAATGAATGACCGAGAATTCCCATCCTTTGGAGGGGTGTTGAGAATTGAAAGAATTTTGACGGGGTGGTCAAAAGAGAGTAGTACAAAATGACATTTTTTAAGTTTCGCAGAAAGGATAAGAATGAATATCTTTGCAGTCCAAATATTCAGAAAAATGTTTTCAAAAATAATAGTACACAGAGTCGGAAATAAGATCAACGGGGATTCCCTGACGATTTCACAGGAAGAATTGAAGCTGGAAGAAGGAATGGCAGAAATGCTTGAAGATTACTTTTTAGGTTCTTTTAAATCAGAAGAAACGTTCCACTTTTACAGTGATACGTATCTGGTGAATAATCCGGTGTACAGTGCGGTATCAGAAATTTTCGATGATAAAGACAAGTTCATCTGGGAATCTGAAAATATTGCAAAACACCTTTATGAAGCAGCAGAAAATCCGAGAGTTCAGAGCGGAGAGCTTTTCATTGTACTCTTTGAAGATGAAAGTGACCGTCCGGACAAAGTGGATAAAATAGGGATTTTCAAAACAGAGAAGAGAGAATCTTTCCTGAAAATAAATCCTTCCGAAGAAACATTTGATATTGAAAAAGACCAGGGAATCGGTTTGTCTAAAATTGATAAGGCGGCTTTGATCTACAACAACAATAAAGAAACAGGATATGTACTTTCTGTAGTTGATAATAACAAAAACGGGGATATGTATTACTGGTTTGAAGATTTCCTGAAAGTAAAACAACGTGATGACGAATATTTCCACACGCAGGAAGCGTTGATGGTGTATAAAGATTATATCACCAAACAGCTTCCTCAGGAATTTGAAGTTTCCAAGGCAGACCAGGCAGATTTCCTGAATAAGTCTATCAATTTCTTCAAGGAAAAAGAAGAATTCAAGCTGGATGAATTTGCCAGTGAAGTGCTGGGTGATGAGCATGTAATTGAAAGTTTCGTCAATTTTAAAACAGATTACGAGCAGGATATGCAGGTGAATATCGCGGAAGAATTCCCGATCAGTGAAGCGGCGGTAAAAAAGACCCAGAGACATTTTAAGAGCATCATTAAGCTGGATAAAAATTTCCATATCTACATCCACGGAGACCGTCAGAAAATTGAAATGGGCGAGGATGATAAAGGAAAATACTACAGACTTTATTTCGAAAAAGAGGTGTAAAAAAGAAATCTCCGTTCCATAATAATATCATAACTTTATTGCTGATACAAAATAGAAGCTATGAAATTTCTGATTATTTTCTGGGGAGCTTTTTTCATTTTTTTCTGCGCTCCTTTTCCAATCTTATTGTATATGCTGAATGAGGAGCTGGCAGCAGAACCGAGAAATTCATTAGCGGTGAGCTATGGGTATCTCGGTTTTTCTTTGTTGATATGGGGGTATGTGATTATTTTCTTTATCAATAAACTTTTCATTAAAGCTTTTAAAGAGAAGAATACTATTCAGTCCATTTTACAGAACGGAGTTCCAAGAGACGCCCGAATTATTGATTATAAACTTCTCAAATACATTCCCCAAAAAAACATGAATCTCATTGAGGTCAGACTTTCTTTTCCTAACCGCAGCAATACCGTGATAGAACATAAAATGATGTTTCATGATGCTAAACCACACGAAAAAAGATTTGAGGTGGGAAACACCGTAAAAGTATTGCTGAATCCTAAGGTATCACAGGAACCTTTCTTTATTTTAAGTGATCAGAAAGTAGGATTCAATACATCAGGAATGTTCTTAAGGATCGTATTTCTTGTATTATTGATTGCTTATGTTATTGGCTTATACTCTTATTTCTATTGGCGAGAATCTTTTGATTTCGGCTGGAGGTTTCTGACATTCATGCACCCGATTATTTTCAGCGGTGTTATGTCGATTATGTATGTATTGGTTTTTCAGCTGATTTTCGGAAGGTTTTTTAAAAATACAAAAGAGGAACGCATCCTTTTTTCGGGAAGAAGTGCAGAAGCTGACATCATCAGCGTAAGTGAGACGGGGCTCACCGTGAACGATCAGCCTCAAATTATGTTTCAGCTGAGTTTTAAAGATTTTAGAGGAACCGAACATATTACCGTATATAAGAAAATAGTCAGCCGTCTGAATCTGTCTTCCGTCCCTAAAAAAGGAACCGTAGAAATCATGTATGATGAAAATGATCCGAAGAAGGTTATGATTCCCAGAGGGTTTTAGAAAGTAAAAGGCGAAAAAGTAAAAAGGTAAAAACCCTGAATCTGATAATAATACATCAGAATAACTACCTGTTTTAGAATTTAGAGGTAAAAGTCCATGTTTAACATTGACTATTTAACATATAAAAAAAATATTCAGATGAATTTTTTTAATAAATACATTTTTGTTTAAGTAACAGGGGTAAAATCAATTTAGTTTATAATGAAAATATCTCTTATGCATTACTATAAAAAACTAATACAAATATTCATTTTATTTTCTAGTGTTTTATTTTATACACAATCATACAAACACGATACTCTGCGTGGGGAATTCACTTATCAATTAAAAGCTAAATTCGATAATCGAACTGACAACCGATATGAAGAACTATTCATCTTACAAATAGCAAATCGACGAGCTTTTTTTGCAAGTGCTGTATCGTTGAAGGGTGATTCAGTAATGACAAATTCAGGTACAGCATCAAATAATCCTGATGGAAGTATAATTCTTGGTTGGAAAGCAGGGGTCGTGATTCCAAAAACGAGTTTCAACTTTACAATTATACAATCTAATGAAAATATACAATATTTCGATTTCGCTTTTATGTCGTTACTTACGTATAAAGAACCTGTAATAAAAAATTGGAAACTTATAGATGAAACAAAAATAATTAACACAATTAATTGTAAAAAAGCAGAAGTTACTTTTAAAGGGCGTCATTGGATAGCTTGGTATTCTCCTGAAATTCCGTTTCCTTATGGTCCGATGAAATTTAGCGGATTACCTGGATTAATTGTCAAAATAACAGATGATAAAGGAGATTATGATTTTGAACTTGTAAAATCTGTACCTACTTCTAAATTAAAAGGTAAATTAGTTAATATTAGGGAAAGTCGATATACTGGAGCTACAGAAACTACACAAGCAAAATTAAAACAAGCAAAACAGAATGTAGAATCTAATGTCGCCGGTGTACTCGCTAGTTACGGTACAACTATTATACAAGGTCAAGAAATGATAAGGCAAAGACAAAAAGAACGGGAAGAAAACAAAAAATACGAAAACCCATTAGAATTAGAAAAAGATTAGTAACAGCTAATCTTTTTTTCATTTGCTAATATCTATTCGTTTTTTTACCTTATTCATTATCTTTGTCTTCTTAGCTAAATCATATGAAAACAAAACTTGTCGATCTGACAAAACCTATCCAATACAATGCGGGAGACCCATGGTTCATGCGGGTGAAAATTAAACATAAAGCACACCGGAAATCACATTGGTTGATTAGGTTGGCATTAAGACTTCCTTCAAGGCTTTTTCCTAAAAACTGGATTGGATGGGCAGATGATACCATCAAAAATATGGGGCTTCATGCTACAACACATATTGATGCTCCCTGGCATTACGGCCCTGTAGTGGAAGGAAAGCCTGCTAAAACGATAGACCAGATTCCGCTGGAATGGTGTTTTGGAGACGGAATTGTGATCGACTGTACTCATAAAGAAGATTTTGTGGCCATTACCGTAGATGATCTTAAAAAAGATCTTGGTAAAAACGGAATTACCATCCAGGAAGGAAATATTGTTCTGATCAGAACGGATCGGGATAAAATGATGGGTACTCCGGATTTTGTAGAAAAAGGAACGGGAATGAGCAAAGAAGCTACAGAATGGCTGATAGACCAAGGGGTAAAAGTAATGGGAATTGATCAGTGGGGCTGGGATCTTCCTCTGAAATATATGGCTCAGAAAGCCAAAGAACTCAATGATCCGGAATTCTTCTGGGAAGGGCACCGTGTAGGTATTGAAAAAGAATATCTGCATATCGAACAGCTCACAAATCTACGTGCATTACCTCCGTCCGGATTTAAAATCTGTGTATTTCCACTGAAGATTGTCGGCGGTTCTGCTGCTCCGGCAAGAGTGGTAGCAATGATGGATGTTTAGAAAAAAATATCCGGAAACTAAAAATAAAATGGCGGATTTGAAATTAATCAAATCCGCCATTTTATCTGTATCTCTTATTTTTCCGGATTAATTCTTTTTTCTGAAAAATAAAGCTCGGTTATATTCAAAGTTCATCCGGGCAATATTCAGTACAGAAATTCCCTGAGGGCATTCCACCTCACAGGCTTCTGTATTCGAGCAGTGACCGAATAATTCCGTATCCATCTGAGCTACCATATCCAGCACCCTTTTGCTCCGTTCTTCTTTTCCCTGTGGAAGAAGGGCCATGTGGGTGATTTTTGCAGAGGTAAACAAAGCTGCACTTCCGTTTTTGCAAGTGGCAACACAAGCTCCACATCCAATACAAGCCGCGGAATCAAAAGCTTCCTCAGCCGTCTGATGGGTCACCGGAATGGCGGTAGCATCAGGGGCCTGGCCTGTATTGACAGACACAAAGCCTCCTGAAGAGATAATTCTGTCAAAAGCTGAGCGGTCTACTTTTAAATCTTTCTTTACGGGAAATGCTTCGGAACGGAACGGTTCTATCAAAATGGTTTCCCCATCTTTAAATGATCGTAAATGAAGCTGGCAGGTAGTGGTGTTTTTTAATGGACCGTGGGCAATACCGTTAATCATCATCCCGCATTGTCCGCAGATTCCTTCACGGCAGTCGTGATCAAATTCTACAGGTTCATCCCCCTCAATGATCAGCTTTTCATTCAGGGTATCCAGCATTTCTAAGAAAGACATATGGGAATTCAATCCTTTCAGGTCGTAAGGGACCAGTTTTCCTTCACTTTTTCTATCTTTCTGTCTCCATATCTTAAGATGTAAATCCATAATTTTCTGTTTTTTATTTGTAACTTCTTACCGTTGGCTGAATCTCTTCAAAAACCAGAGGTTCCCGGATCAGTTCAGGTTCTCCGTTTTCGCCTGTCCATGCCCATGCGGAGATAAATTGGTATTCTGCATCATTTCTCATCGCTTCTCCATCCGGAGTCTGATATTCTTCTCTGAAATGAGCTCCGCAGGATTCGTTACGGGTTAATGCATCATAGCACATCAGTTCTCCTATTTCAAAATAATCGGCTACACGGCCTGCCTTTTCCAGTTCGGTATTCATTTGATCTCCCTGTCCGGAAACCTTTACGTCTTTGTAAAATTCCTGTTTCAGTTTTCGGATTTCCTGAATGGCATATTTCAGTCCTTCTTCATTTCTGGCCAGTCCGCAATAATCATACAGGAGTTTTCCTAATGTTTTGTGGAAATAATCAACGGTTTTGGTTCCTTTGATGTTGATGAAATTATTAATCTGGTCTTTAACCGCTTGTTCGGCCTGTTCAAATTCAGGGGTATCGGGTGAAATTTTTCCGGTATGAATTTCATCAGCCAGATAATTGGCAATGGTGTAAGGAGCAATGAAATATCCGTCTACTGATGCCTGCAGAAGTGAGTTGGCTCCTAATCTGTTGGCTCCGTGATCGGCAAAATTGGCTTCACCTAAAGCAAATAGACCGGGAACAGTAGTCATCAGCTCATAATCTACCCAAAGTCCGCCCATGGAGAAGTGCGCAGAAGGAGAGATCATCATAGGTTCTTTATACGCATCATATCCTGTTATTTTAAGATACATGTCGAATAAGTTTCCGTATTTTTCTTTAATCTTCTCTTTTCCCTGTTCCTGTATTGCCTTCGAAAAATCGAGATATACCGCATTTTTCAACGGCCCGATTCCGAACCCGGCATCAATTCTCTCCTTGGCGGCACGGGAAGAAATATCCCTTGGAGCAAGGTTTCCAAAAGCAGGATATCTTCTTTCGAGATAATAATCCCTTTCATTTTCCGGAATATCATTTGGTGGTCTGTTTTCCCCTTCCTTCAACGGAACCCAGATCCGCCCGTCATTACGTAAAGATTCAGACATTAAGGTCAGTTTTGACTGATAATCTCCGGATTGCGGAAGGGAAGTAGGATGTACCTGTATCCAGCTCGGGGAAGCCATTAAAGCTCCTTTTTTATGTGCTCTCCAGATGGCAGAACCGTTACATCCCATGGCAAGGGTAGAGAGGTAATAAATTTTTCCGTAACCTCCTGTTGCCAATACAACAGCGTGAGCTGCATGTCTTTCAATATCTCCCGTGTCTAAATTTCTTACGATAATTCCTCTGGCTTTGCCGTCAACAGTCACCAGATCCAGCATTTCATGTCTTGAAAATAATTGCACGGAACCTTTTCCTACCTGTCTCATCAACGCTTGATAAGCACCCAGAAGAAGCTGCTGCCCAGTTTGTCCTCTTGCGTAGAACGTACGGCTTACCTGAACCCCTCCGAATGAACGGTTGTTCAGATATCCCCCATATTCACGGCCAAAGGGAACGCCCTGTGCCACAGCCTGGTCAATGAGGTTCAGAGAACATTCTGCCATTCGGTATACATTGGCCTCACGCGCTCTGAAGTCTCCTCCTTTCAGGGTGTCAACAAACATTCTGTAAACACTGTCGCCATCGTTTTTATAGTTTTTTGCTGCATTCACACCTCCCTGTGCTGCCACAGAATGTGCTCTTCTCGGGCTGTCCTGAAAACAGAATGATTTCACATTATATCCCATTTCTCCTAAAGACGCAGCGATAGAACTTCCTGCCAGTCCCGTTCCTACAACAATGACATCCAGTTTTTTTCGGTTGGCAGGATTAACGAGTCTTGCTTTCTTTTTATAGTTTTCCCATTTATGTTCCAATGGGCCCTGTGGTATTTTTGAATCTAAAATCATGACCGTTGTGTTTAATGATACGTAAAGAATACATAAATGGGCATTAATGCAAAACCAACACATATAATGATTGAATAAGCAATCCCGATGGTTTTAAACCATTGTACAAATTTTGGATGATATAATCCCAGAGTTCTTACAGCACTGTGTATTCCGTGAATCAGGTGATAGCATAGAGCGATCATTGATACAACATAAATGATAACGTACCACCATTCTTTAAAGACATTGACTACCAGAACGTAGAGGTCTTTATTCCCGTTTTCATCCAAAGGAGGATTTCCGAATTTGTAGATATACCAGAAATTCTGGAAATGAATTACAAGGAAGATCAGGATTAAAGTTCCGAGAATTCCCATATTTCTGGAAGCCCATTGGCTGGCTCTTCCACGTCTGTCGGCCTTATAATCTCCGCCGGATTTTCTGTTTTTTAAAGTGATAATTAAGCCGTCTACCGCATGCAGAATGATACTGGCATACAAAACGTAAGAAACTATTTTGATAATGATATTTCCTGATAAAAAATGCGAATAGGCATTAAACTGCAGGTGTGCCTGCTCTTGCGGAAGGAAAAGCTGAAGATTTCCAAGGAAATGAATCAACAGGAAGAATCCCAAAAAAAGTCCCGTAAGGCACATCAGCATTTTTCTTGACAATGTTGATAACATATTTTTGATTTATTGGTTAATAATATCCTAAGACTTTCATCCACAATCCTCCTACAACCATATAAATGATCAGCAGAACGATTCCTATCTCAAGACCTCTGAGCCACCAGGCTTTCAGGTCCACATATCCGCTTCCGAAGAATACCGGTGCCGGACCGTGCCCGTAATGGGTAAGCACTCCATAAATAGAGCCCATGAAGCCCAGCATCATTGCCAGCAGCATAGGAGGAATTCCTAAAGAAACCCCTACCCCCAATAATGCGGCATACATGGCTGCTACGTGCGCCGTAGCGCTGGCAAAAATATAATGACTGAAGAAATAGACTACAATAATCACCGGGAAGGCTACCTGCCAGCTCAACCCTCCGATTTGCACCTTGATCAGATTACTGAACCAGCCAATGAATCCCAATTCATTTAAAGAACTGGCCATCATCACCAGTACGGCGAACCAAACGATTGTATCCCATGCACCTTTTTCACCTTTTACATCCTCCCAGGTTAATACGGAAGTTAGTAATAATAAGGTTAATCCGATGAAAGCTGTTGTGGTAGCATCAATGGAAAGTGCACCGCCAAATATCCAAAGGGCCAGCAGGATAAAGAACGCCAGCAGCATCAGCCATTCGTTTCTGGAAATAGGCCCCATTTCTTTTAATTTTTCTGCGGCCATTTTAGGCGCATCGCCCGTTTTTTTAAGTTCAGGCGGATATAATTTGTATAATACTAAAGGAACGACAAAAAATGCTACTGCGCCCGGAATAAAACCCGCTGCGGCCCATGACATCCAGGTAATATCAATACCAAGATTGGCAGCAAATTTCTGGCACATCGGGTTACTCGCTGTGCCGGTAAGGAACATGGAAGACGCGATGAGGTTCATGTAATAGCTGTTCAGCGTTAAGAATGATCCTAATTTTCTATGAGTTTCCGGTTTTTCAGGAACGGAATCAAAGCTTATCGCCATAGATTTCATGATCGGGTAGATGATTCCGCCGCCTCTTGCCGTATTACTTGGAATAGCAGGTGCCAGGCAGACATCAGCCAATCCTAATCCGTAAGCTAGCCCAAGTGAGCTTTTACCAAAAACTCTTATGAATAGGAAGGCAATACGGTTTCCCAATCCTGTTTTGATAAACCCTCTGGCAATAAAGAAGGAGATCCCGATCAGCCAGATGACTTTGTCTCCAAAACCGGAAAGAGCCTTGGTAATAGATTTTCCTGCATCTCCGGGAGCGACTACCTGCGTAAGGGCTGTAAAACCAATGGCCATCATACACATGGTTCCCATGGGAGCTGCTTTAAGAATGATTCCTAAAATAGTGGCTGCAAAGATCGCAAACAGATGCCAGGCATTTTCGGCTACACCTTCCGGAGCAGGAATGAACCATATGATTAACGCAACAACAAATGTGATCGCTACGTTTTTAATATTAATTTCTTTCATGATACTAACTATTTTAAGCGTTTAGAATCTACTTTGTACCTGGACAATGAATAGATTATTATTGTATTGTGATGTGTTTTCCACCTGATGTTTGTAGCGGTCAAACTGTACTCCCAGCTGAATTCTAGCCCCATAGTTTTTCAGGAATTCCAATCCGAACATCGGGGTGATTGTCTGTCTTGGGTTGGAAGCCATTCTGAAATTAGTGTCCAGATATTCGTAACGGCAGGACAGTTCAAAAGCACTCAGGTTTTTGTGATTGATCTCATATCTTAGATTCGGAAGGAAATAGGCACCACGAATGAGATACTGGTCCGGATTGTCTGGCCGAAGTTCAGGGGCAATAGAGTTGTATAAAACGTGGTTGGTTGCCTGTTTGGCTTCCAGCTGCATATCAAGGCTCCATTTGGGATCAAACTGAATCAGTGAGCTCAGATCTATCCCTACAGCGTAGACTTTTTTGCTGAAAACTTCTCCGGTTCCCCCATTCAAACCTACATTGAAATGGTATTTTTTTGATAATCCGAACACAAGGCGGGTTGAATACTGTTTTCCGTTGTCATTATCATTGATCTGGTTTTTTCCATTTCCGTTCACTATAGAAACTGCGTATTGGAAAGGAATTTCTCCCAATTGAAGCTGTCCTGTAGCAGACATTCCGATCTGGAAGCTCGTCCAGCCCAGTTTTCCGAACTCTGTATACTGATTAGACCAGTCTAAAGATTTAATAATATCAATAGGATAAGTCTCTTCAATACCGAACCACGGTCTGAACTGTCCTACGGTAATCGCTAACTTTGGGTTGAAAGTATATTTCAGGTAAGCATTTTCAAGAACTCTGCTTTTAGGATCATTTTTAAAATCGGCAAGATTGGCTAAAACAACCACTTCAGTACGTTTACTGATCTGTGCCCGAACCTGGACCCTCATGTATTTCAGCATGAAATTATTATCTGTTCCGGAGCCGTCCGTGTGATGAAGTCCGTTTACATCAACATCTTTGCTCATCCCTACAAGATAGCGCGCCTGAAAAAGGCCTTTGATCTGCAGCTGCGGATATTTTACATTGTCTTCTTCCTGTGCCTGAGGTGTGGTCTTCAGAGAATCCTGATTTTGCGCATAAGCAGATAACCCGCAGGCCAGCATGCAAAGGATCAGGCTTTTCTTTTTAAGTGAAAAAAAGGCCATATCTATTTTTGTTTTTACTGTGAATATCAGTTTAACCACAACTTGTTAACTAACCCACAAATCTTTTGGCTGATAACAACCTGAATACTTAACATTGCTTCCGTTTAATCCTAATAAAGGTACACTCAGAGCATTGTCTGCTAAGGGCAAGTACAGTTGTGGCTGAATATTTATTTTAATCCTAAGAAAGTGAAAGGTGCAGATTCTTTAAAATTTGCATTGGATTTCCCGTTATAAGTGTTATTATTACTAAGATCCAGTTTCATCACTTTTCCTTTAGGACTTAAATCAAAATCTTTAAGATCTACCCAGAAAGTATTCGGAGTGAAAACAGTCTCAAAATAATACACAAGATTCTTCTGATCAGAAACAGAACGCCATCTTGTAGAGGAAATATTAGGCTCCGTTGCAGAAGTGATTCCATAAGGTACGGAACAGTTTCTGATAACGCTGAAAACACTGGCTATTGCTGTGCGGGTATCTGCAGTCTGAGGAATTGCATTGATGTAGTAGGAAGCTCGTACGAAACGGTCTGCCGCACGGTTTGTTCCCGGAAGCATTACCGTTCCCGGAATCCCTTTCCAGTAATTGTTTAACGCCAGCTGTTCCTCAAAAACAGGAGAGTTGGTCATTACTGTATAAGAGGGATCATGATGAATAACCAGTTTTCCGTCAATATATTCAAATACCGCATTGTCTCCGGAAGCATCCGAAATGGAAAGGTGGACGGTTGTAAACCTTTCTGTTCCCGGAATATAATCACTTACAATAACGAACGGCTCTTTTCGTGAGAACTCTACGGCTTCTTTTACTGTGGCAAAATTGTCAAGATAATATTGGGCCCATAATGAAATTGCAATTCCCTTTTTACTTCCTTTACCATCAAATTTTGGGTATTGGGATTCTCCCAGCCAAAGAAGATTGGCCACTAATCCTTTTTCATTCATTCCGTCTGCTGACGCAATATCCCAGGAAGAGCTTACAAGACTTCCATATTTTGCCGTCCATTTTACAGATTTCGGACCTACCAATCCATTACGGTCTATTCCTTTGGGCAAAACCCATAAGTTGGCCGGAATTTCGTCACGCCAGTCCATAGAACGGGCTGTGATAACCGTATTTTGGGGTCCTTTGTAAACTACTCTTGTACATGCTTCTGATGGATTCCACAATCCTATAGAAAGGATCAGAGAAAATAAAATTAATGGGAACTTTTTCATAATAGTATTATTTGAATTTAAATTTTGTATTGAATTTATTGAGAATAATTCAATGGATTTTGATCATATTCATTATTTGGTGATATAAATTTAGCGAAATTTGTTTAAATAAAACAATAATTAAGGTTAATAATGTGTAATCCATGTTATGAATCATGGTTAATGAATGAATAACTCCATTATTGAGAAATTTTTTGTATATTTTAGAGATATGACATTAAAAAAGGGGAAAAACAAAGAATATTTCAACGCGTTTTTTAATGTTCTTTTTATCCACCATCGCCCGTGACTGCTTGTTAGAGAGGTATTTGAAATAAGATACCACAAAAATTAACATTATTTAAAAAAGCGCTATATTTGATTAAAAGACTGAAAAGATATATGAATTTTGTAGAATGTCATGAAGAGCCTATCCATATTCCGGGTTCTATACAAAGTTTTGGTTATTTGATTGGCATTGATGCAGAGACTCATACCATTACTTTTTTTAGCAGGAATATCTCGGATATATTTGCAATCGAAAGCCCGGAAAAACTTTTCGAAAGGAAGATTACAGATTTTCCGGAAAGCTTTCAGAGTATTATCAATTCAGAAATATACACTTCTCTGGAAAGGTTTACCAGACGTAAAAACGAAACCTATTTTGACAAAATCTTTATCAATACAAAAGAATATCACTTTTCTGTTTTCAGAAGTGAGGCTTATATCTTCCTTGAATTTGAGGAGGTCCTGATCAATCCTGACAAAAGAATTTCCAACAAATATGATAATTTTTACATCATAGATAACGAAAAAGAACTCTGGGACCACCTTCTGGAAACCTTGACAAAAGTAGTGAACTATGACAGAATGATGGTCTATAAATTCATGATGGACGGTTCCGGGAAAGTAATTGCAGAGAAGAAGAATGAAAATATGGAAAGCTTTCTGGGGCTTCATTATCCGGAATCTGATATTCCGAAACAGGCACGTGATCTCTATATGAAAAAAAGAAAGAGAATTTTCAGCAATGTATATGCTGATACGGTGCCGGTTTTAAGCAAAAGTCCGGAAAGTATTGACCTTACTTTTTCAGCGTCCAGAGGAATGTCGCCTGTTCACGGGCAGTATCTGAAAAATTCAGGGGCAGCATCAAGCTTCAGTGTTTCTATTATTATTGATGACCACCTCTGGGGACTGGTAACCTGCCAGAATGTGGAACCCAAGCATATTGACCTGGAAGACAGAGTGCAGGCCGGAATCTTCACAACGTTGGCCGCCAATGCTTATTCCTCATTCAAATCCAAACGCGAACTGAATTACCGCCTGGAACTGAATGAAAAAATAGCTGAACTCAAAACAAAATTTTTAAAACACCATCATCTGCTGGATTCTCTTATTGAAAGTAAAAAAGAGATACAAAACTTACCGCAGGCAGATGGATTGGCCATTATTTCAGATAACAGCATCATCACATCTGGCAGTACACCGGATATGGAAAGCATTGCCAAGATTGTACAATGGGGATTGGGGCATACCAATGACCGGATTTACGTAAGCCGAAGCTTTCTTAAAGACCACGGTGAAGAACTGAATCTTCCTGAAACCGCTGCCGGAATTATTTTTTACTTTATAGAAAGGGATAAAAATGAAATGCTGATCTGGTTTCGTAAAGAGTTTGATGAGCACATTAACTGGGCAGGAAATCCTGAAAAAAAAGTAGCCGTTTTTTCTCAGAACGGAGAAGAAAAAAAAATGGTATCCCCCAGAACCTCTTTCAATATTTTTACGGAAAATATTAAAGGGTATTCCACAAGGTGGAACTCCCGCAGTGTAAGTGCAGTGCATGCTGTAAGGGATTTGATTCTAGAAACATCCCACAAAAACTACAACGCCATTAAAAGCCTGAATGATGAGCTTAAGAAGCTAAATGAAGAGCTTGATAGTTTTTCTTATACTATTTCTCATGACCTGGGAACGCCTTTGACGGTGATGAAACTGAATGCCCAGATGCTTCTGGGAAATCTTGCCGGGGATACGGAGAAAAGCAAAAGAAAAATAAATACCATCATAGAAGAAATTGACAGTATGGCTGAAATGATGCAGGATGTACTACAGCTTAGCCGTGCCAAGCACAGTGAAGTGCAGCTGGAAAGTCTGCAAACAGCTTCTACGATCTATAAAATTTCGGAAAATGCTAAAATGACATACGGAAGTCCGGCCAGTGAGATCATCATTAAAGAATGCCCGGATGTTTTAGCGGATAAAACCATGCTTCATCAGGTATTTCTTAATATCATCAATAATGCCGTAAAATATTCTTCCCACAAAGATCATCCAAAAGTGGAAATTGAAGGAAAAGAAGACGGAGATACTGTTATTTACAGAATCTCAGACAATGGTATTGGTATTCCTCAGGAGGAAAAACATAAGATGTTTAAGATCTTCAACAGGATGGATAATGCCAAAAAATTTAAAGGAAATGGAATAGGACTGTCTATTGTACACCGTATCATGAACAGGATTGGCGGAAATGTTGATTTTGAAAGCAATGAAGGCGGTACTTCTTTTATTTTGACGTTCAAAAAGCCTTATATTTGAGAAACTTTTAAAACGTTATTTATGGTTTCAGAATATCTTAAACAAAATACAGCAGATTATCACGATGCAGCAGAAAAACTTTTTAATTCTGAAAAGATTTTTAATAAAACTTTTACCTTAGAGGATTATAAAAAAATAATTCACACCAATTATCTGATGCTTCTGCACAGTGAAGATAAAATCTTCAGCAGCCTTTCTGATAAATATGCAGAGAAACTCCAGCTGAACGCAAGAAAGAAGCTTTCACTTATTGAAAAGGATCTGAAAAGTCTTTCGCTGGAAAATCAGGAAGTATCTCATTCCTTAGAGTTCAGTAATGAGCATGAAGCACTGGGAGCCATGTACGTAATTGAAGGTTCTACACTGGGAGGAAACGTTATTGCCAAACAGCTTTCTAAAACAGAAGGTTTTGATGAGGTTACGTTTAACTTTTTCGGATGTTATCAGGAGAATACAGGGCCAATGTGGAAGAATTTCAAGGAAGTTCTGGATACAGAAGTAATGCAGGAAAACTACAGCGATGTTCTTTCCGGTGCGAAAAAACTATATACGTTTTTGCTGAACGTCAACTAATTTATTTTAATTCTAATTAAATTCCTGAAAAATTGCGCAATTTTTCAGGAATTGTTAAATTTGGGGAGTTTCAAATTTAAACTTAACTAACAAAAAATAATTTTAAAAAGTAACAATATGAAAGTAACTGTAGTAGGTGCAGGCGCTGTAGGTGCAAGCTGTGCAGAATACATCGCAATGAAGAACTTCTGTTCAGAAGTAGTTTTGGTAGACATTAAAGAAGGGTTTGCTGAAGGGAAAGCAATGGATTTGATGCAGACAGCATCTCTTAACGGATTTGATACAAAAATTACGGGTACAACAGGAGATTACAGCAAAACTGCAGGTTCTCATGTGGCGGTAATCACTTCAGGAATTCCAAGAAAACCTGGAATGACAAGAGAAGAATTGATCGGTATCAACGCAGGTATCGTGAAAGAAGTTACTGAAAACTTAGTAAAACATTCTCCGGAAGTAATCATCATCGTGGTTTCTAACCCAATGGATACTATGGCTTACCTTGTTCATAAAACTTCAGGTCTTCCTAAGCACAAAATCATCGGAATGGGTGGTGCACTAGACTCTGCAAGATTCAAATACAGATTGGCTGAAGCTTTAGAAGCTCCAATTTCTGATGTAGACGGAATGGTAATTGCCGCTCACAGTGATACAGGTATGCTTCCATTATTGAGCAAAGCTACCAGAAACGGAGTTCCTGTAACGGAGTTCTTAAGTGATGAGCAACAAAAATATGTCATTGAAGAAACTAAAGTAGGAGGTGCTACACTTACAAAATTATTGGGAACTTCAGCATGGTACGCTCCAGGTGCGGCAGTTTCTGTAATGGTTCAGGCTATTGCTTGCGACCAAAAGAAAATGATCCCTTGTTCTTTAATGCTTGAAGGAGAATACGGACAAAACGATATCTGCCTTGGTGTTCCGGCTATCATCGGTGCTAATGGTGTAGAATCTATTGTCAACGTAACTCTGACTGCTGAAGAGCAATTGAAATTCGCTGAAGCTGCTAATGCAGTAAGAGAAGTGAATGGAGATCTTAAATTTTAATAAGTATCTGCTTTAAGCACGAATTACAATAATAAACCCCGGCTGTTTCAAGGAAACAGCCGGGGTTGTTTTTTTGAACAATATTGAATGATAACTTTTGAACCATTAAAGAACGGAGAATTAAGATTGATAAAGAAAAATCAATGATTTTTTAAGCTTGATGGTTGATGTTTTCGACGCGGCCGGAGGCCGCGCCGAAACTTATTATCACAAAATTTTGAATACAATATCACTTCGTTGTATTCACAAACCGACTTACAGCGCTCACAAAGTCTTTATTTTTCTCATAATACAAAAGATGTCCGCCATCAATAGAAACGACTTGCTGATTGGGAAACTGAAAGGTTTTATAATGCCGGGTTCCGACTGCCTTATCTTTTTTTCCTGTTATAACAAGCACCGGAATTTTAATATCTCTTGTAATGGGAGCGTAATCGGTGTAGTATTCTTGGAAATCTTGAGGTTTTGAAATAACCGCCATTCCAAAGTCGATGATGCGGGGATGGAGAGAATCTATTTTATCCATTTCTTTGATGGTTTCGATATCTTCGGTTAGGAATTTATACCCGATTCTTTTCTTTCTTAAAGCACTGCTTATTTTTGAAAGTTCTGAAGAAAGGCTGTCTTTAGGCACTTCTCTGTTTTTTACCTGTAAGAGACTGTTACCATATTCTATCTGCTCTTTGACAGATTCATCATTCAGGAAATGAAGCGTGACATTGGCAAGAATGAGTCCTTTGGTATGCTGAGGATATTTTTTAGCATAATTAACCGCGATGATTCCGCCAAAAGAATGGGCTAAAAGGAAGATTTTTTTCAATCTGAGATGCTGCCTCAACGCTTCAATATCCTGGATCATTTTTTCAAGATGATAGTTTTCAGAAGTTCCGGATCCGCCAGAACCCCGCTGATCCATATAAATCATCTTCATGCTTTTTTCCAGGTTATTTCCTCCCATCAGTTCAAAAGACGGGTACCCCTGACCTGGGCCTCCGGGTATATAGATGCAGGCTTCTCCCTGTCCGGAAACTTTATATCTTATTTTTACATGATCTGAGGTCTCAAAGAAACTTTCGGAAGTGTTATTCTGAGCTGAAACTATAGTTAATGAGACAAAAAATGATAAAAGGAAAGCAATTGTTTTCATATTATGATAACAATTGTAAGGGGTTATTTATTACGGTAATAACGACTTATTTTTTTTATCAAAATTTATGCTGCAAAAAAGAGCGGTAAAAACCGCCCTCAACAAAATTTTATCTAACAAATATATTTTACATATAAACGCATCCGCATCCCGTTTCCCATTCCTGGCACAGACGCATGGGCTCGTTACATCCGGGATTGCCACCGCCACCTCCGGAGACTCTATAACAGGTACCATCACTACAATAGTAAGAACCTATAGTGGGAGGGCAGTTGCCATCCATATCACATACTGCGTACGGAGTGTCACCACCGCTGATCAGCACAAGCTGATTTCTCCTTAATTTTTTTACATTTTTCATAGTAATCATTTTTTAATTTGTTGATTACTAATGTATAGAAAAAATAGCACACCTGCAAGTGATTTAATTAAGGCGCATTGAGAGCATATAAACTGGTCAAATTTAATCCATATCCAAAGTCATAAAAAAGGCTGTTTCTTCTGAGTTATTGTACAGTCTGGTATTCACTCCCGTAATATTGAATCCCATTCTTCTGTAAAACTGGATGGCAGGGTAGTTGGTGTTCTGGGTCTCCAGCTCAATAACGCGGCAGTTTAATCTTCTGGCTTCTTTAACTGCACTTTTAATCAGCATGATTCCTATTCCCTTTCTTCTGTGTTTTTCATCAATCAGTATATTTTCAATATAAAAACTGTTGTTCCAGATCCTGTGTTCACAGATAATCCATCCTGCAAGTTCTTCATTCTCATAAGCACCGAAAGAATTTCCCTGCTCAATAAGGGTATTAAGGTCTTCCAGCTCTTCAGGAGTTGTTTCCCAGGTCTTGCTGTAAGGTAAGGACTTTTCCTTTACAATAAATTCAAAAGCTCCTCCAGCCTCGATTGATGAAACCACATATCTTTTGTCTGTGGTATAACCATTATGCCCCCAGTCTACACTGGGATCAGATTCAAGTTTTTGCAATTTTCTTATTTCCATGTGAGGTATTTTCTAAGTTTATTGAATTTCCGTACAGATTTCAATCAGATAATTACTGGGATCTTTTACATAAGCCGTTTTTTGACCCCATGGTTTTACTGCAATATCTTCATAAAGAACAGCTCCGTTTTGCAAAGCCTTTTCTACCAGAGCTTCTACATTGTCTGTAGTAAACGCCAGTTCTATTCCGAAGGGTTTGTCCTCGGTTTTTGCCGTTTTAAAACCGTTTTTAATATTGGAATTTGCAAGATTTACAGAAGCAAATGAAAGGCTGGTTTCTCCCGTCAGTAATTCGCCATAATCTTTTTCCGGAGTAATAAATTTTATTTCCGTATCAAAAGTATTTTTATAAAAATTCATAGACTGTTCTACATCTTCCACATAGAGAATGACATATTTGAATTTGATCATAGTATTTAATGTAAAGGTTTTTACCTGTTGTTTATTATATATTCGTCATCGACCATCAGCTCTATATTCGGACCATGTAAAGGATATTCTTTAAAACTTCCGAAGTGCCCGAAATGCAGAGGATAATTCTGGGTAAGTTTCCTTACTTTAGCTCCGAAGGCATTGATATCAATTGTTTGAATGGAATCTTTTGTCTGTCTGCCATTGCCAAAAAAAAGCATCAGATTACAATGATCTTTACAATCAAAATCATTATAATAAAATACATGGATGTTTTCTTCCCTGCAGATCTTTTTCAAATCCTGAATCAAATCTTTTTTATACTGTAAAGCAAGGTTACAGTCAATTCTGGCAGAATAATTTTCAGCATTGCTTTTCCTGAAGTCAGAGCCTGTCATCTGAATAAAGCGGTGTTCTATATTTTTGAATTTTTCCTTTTCCGGAAGAAAAGTTCTGCTGGATTGGCTCGTAAAAGGAGCACTCGAATCTATTACAATGGCATTTTCACGAATCAGCAGTTCTTCGATTTCTAATGCCAGCTGAAAATGAAAATCGAAAAGCATATAATCTCCAATGCTGATGATCTGTTGATTTACGCCGATATTCAAATGCAGAGAGGTTTCTTTATAATGACTTTTCAGCGCATTCAGCTTCACAGTTAGTTCACTGGGATTTTCTACCTGCACTCTTGCCACCAGTTCTGCAGGATTATCAGCATGTCCGCCGTACCCCGGATAAAATTTGAAAAATTTATAGTCATATAGTTGATCAGGAAATTTGAAATACCAGTATACGCCTAAAATCATAAGGGTGGATTGATGAATTGTACAATAATCAAAATTAAATAAAATTTCACACTCCAAAACTTTCAAAACCCTTAAATTTGTTGTCAATAAAAATTTTACT
The DNA here is from genome assembly GCF_900108365.1 of Chryseobacterium culicis. GTDB lineage: Bacteria > Bacteroidota > Bacteroidia > Flavobacteriales > Weeksellaceae > Chryseobacterium > Chryseobacterium culicis. The sequence goes on from NZ_FNWQ01000001.1 coordinate 795,749, forward strand.
TGGATGCTTAGGAACATTTCAATTGCGGCAGCTACTTTATTGTCCGTAGTTACAATCAATGCACAGAAGAACAGAAATACCCAACTGGAAAGACCCAAATTAGTCGTAGGGCTGGTTGTAGACCAGATGCGCTGGGACTATCTGTACCGTTTTTATGGTAAATATGGAAATGATGGTTTCAAGAGACTTTTGAATACCGGATATTCTTTGAACAATGTACATATCCCTTACGTTCCTACGATTACAGCTTTAGGACATACCTGTATTTATACGGGATCTGTACCGGCTATTCATGGAATTGCAGGAAATGACTGGACAGATAAAGAAACAGGAAAAGGGGTATACTGTACTGCGGATGAAAGCGTTCAGCCGGTAGGAACTACCAATACCAAAACAGGAAGCCACTCTCCGAAAAATCTTTGGTCCACAACTGTAACTGACGAATTGAGACTGGCTACCAACTTCCAGGGAAAAGTAGTAGGCGTTTCTTTGAAAGACCGTGCCTCTATTCTTCCTGCAGGACACACGCCAAACGGAGCTTTCTGGTTTGATGACAGCACGGGAAATTTCATTACCAGCACATGGTACATGAATGATCTTCCTCAATGGGTAAAATCATTCAATTCTCAGAATCTTCCTGAAAAATTAGTCGCTAACGGTTGGAATACATTACTTCCAATCAACGAATATACAGAAAGCGCACCAGACAATTCTCCATGGGAAGGGCTTTTGGGAAGCGCAAAAACACCTACATTTCCTTACAGCAACTTAGCAAAGGATTATCAGGTTAAAAAAGACAATATCCGTTACACACCTTTCGGAAATACCTTGACATTGAAGTTGGCAGAAGCTTCTGTAGAAGGTGAAAAGCTCGGTGGAGATAATATCACAGACTTTTTAGCGATCAATCTTGCCTCTACAGATTATGCCGGTCATAAATTCGGACCGAACTCTATTGAAGTAGAAGATGTGTATATCAGATTAGACCAGGATTTAGCAGAATTCTTTAAATATCTGGATTCCAAGGTAGGAAAAGGAGAGTACACCGTCTTTCTTTCTGCTGACCACGGAGGAGCACATTCTGTAGGATTTCTTAAAGAACATAAAATCCCTACGGGGTTCTTTGGGGAAGATGCAGAAAAGAATCTAAATCAGAAGCTGAAAGAGAGGTTTGGAGCAGATAAACTGGTCAATGCAATAGATAACTATCAGGTTTATTTTGACAGAAAAGTATTGGCAGACAACAAGCTTGAATTAGATGATGTAAGAAACTTTGCCGTAAAAGAAATTGAGAAAGATCCTACAGTTCTATATGCTGTTTCTGTAGACAAAGTTCAGGAGTCAAGTATTCCGGAGCCAATCAAACAAAGAATTATCAACGGGATCAACAGGCAGAGAAGTGGAGATATCCAGTTAATTTCGCATGATTCTATGCTTCCGCCCTATTCTAAAACAGGAACCACACACAGTGTGTGGAATTCTTATGACTCACATATTCCTTTGATCTTTATGGGATGGGGAGTGAAGCAGGGAGAAAGCAACAAAGAATATCACATGACAGATATTGCGCCTACAGTCTCTTCTTTATTGAAAATACAGTTCCCGAGTGGAAACGTAGGAAATCCTATTACGGAAGTTATTGGTAAATAAGTTGAAACTGATACCTCATAAAAAAAACATTCCATTACGGAATGTTTTTTTTGTTTTTCTTAGCCTATGAATTTCTTATCATCCGCTGTATCTCTTTATGAAACATTTTGTTTTGCTTTCGGACTTTTACAATGGAATATAAAAGCATCAGAATAAAAAAGATCCCCAACACAACAGAACCAATGGTAATGCTGCTATAGTAAGATTTCAGTTTTTTACTTTTTAAAGCAGTTTCCTTATTGTGATTGTCAATTACATGGTTAATAGATTTCAGCTCATTCTGCTTTATTTGGAAACGCATTTCCAGGTATTTCTTATTATACTGCTGATATAGGTTCTGTTGTCCCAGCGCAAGATAATTATCCGCTAACTCCTTATAAAGTCCTTCATTCAGGGTTATATCTCCGGTATTTTTGCAGAGGCTTTCAGCTTTTAATAACAGGTTGACTGCAGACTCATTTTCGTGATTTTGTTTGTAAATTTCAGCAAGTCCTTTCAAAGCGAATGCTTCCAGACTTTTAGCAAAATTTTTTCGCGCATAGTTTACAGACTGCAAAAAAGCCTCCTGCGCTTTGTCAGTCTGATGAAGATTAAGATAGCAATATCCGATATTGTAATATACCACACTCATATTGGAATAAGTTGTTTTCTTCACCGGAACCTTTTCATAATTCTGTATGGAAATCAGAAATTTTTCCAAAGCAATTTCTGAATTAGACTGGCTTTTATACACCATTCCTCGTATGGCATAGCTTGCTGCAGTTTCCGTATATTTTTCTGGATTTTTCTCCGGAATTTTTGCAATATACCGATCTGCCTCAATCAGTGTTTCAAGGCATTTGCTGAAAAGTTCCATCTGCTGGTACTGTATAGCCACCGAAATAAATACACCTGCCTGGCTTTTCGGATCATTGGTTTTCAGAGACAGTTCCTTCGCTTTCAGAATATATTTTAATGATTCTTCAAAGTTCCTTTTCGCAATATTGGCCGTGGAAAGAAGCATATAAAGATTAACAGAGGTCTTCACATCCGGAGAATTTTTTAATAGCTGTTCCCCTATTTTAATCGTGTTATCAGGATTGTCATATATTTCAAGTTTTGCTTTTTTCATTAAGACACTGTCGGGTGTCTTTTGTGCTTGTGTGAAAATACAGACGAACAGGGAGAATATCTTTAGAAATAGCTTCATGCGGTTTGGGTTTTACTGATTTCCTGAATATATGCATTGGGAGACATTCCGGTAACAGATTTAAAAACAGTTGTAAAGGCACTGTGCGAAGAGAAACCCGAATATTCCGCGAGATAACTCACTTTATAATTACGAAAAGCAGAATCTTCCCTTAATAGCTGCACAATATGATTAATCCTGAGTTTATTGATATATCCGTTAAAGTTTTTCTCCCTGTTATTGATAACTTCCGAAAGATATTTGGTATTGATTTCCAGTTGAGAGGAAAGCTGGGATAATGACATATTTTTATTTAAGTAGGCATCAGATTTTTCGAATTCTTCTAATTTTTGAAGAATTTCATCTTCTTTTTCTCTCGATATTTTTGTTGAGCCGGGATCTTTTGTTACCGATGTTTTGTTTACAATAAGCTGCTGAGGTTTCTGGCTGATCTGCTTTTCAAAAAAGTCAAACTGCTTTTTTAAGTCTCTATTCTTACTTTTAATAATCAGAAAATAAGTAAGCAGGCCCAGAACAATTACCGATAAAATGAGAATCAAATACCAGAAAGATCTTACATGCATATAGTTTTGAAATTCAATATTTTTATTCTGATTGGTTTCAACAAGTTTTACAAGATAACGTATTCCCTCTTTTGAATTTAAATCGGTTTTTGCTTTCAGATCATTATGAAGTTTATTGTATTGGTTGTATTTTTCATCATTATGAACCGCGTAGTAATTTTTGGATAGTGATTCGTAGATTTTAATTTTTAAATTATTAAAAGGCAGGTTTTCAATCAGGCCAAGCGCGGTTTCCAGCTTTTCAATAGCAGCTTCATAATCCTGTTTCAGAAAATAATACTGGGAAAGGTTTTCGTAAGCCAATCCTAGCAGAAAAGGCTTGTTTTTTTGGGATTCAAGATCTGAAATAACCCGGTTTATAAGTATTTTATAGTCAGAAAATTTGTTTTGTTTCAGCAGATAAGAAGACCGGAAAGTCCTGTTCTCGATTTTTATAATGGCATTTTCTTCATTATGATCACTAAGGTACCGGTTGCTTTTATCCAGATTTTGTAGTGCCGTGATATAATCTCTGTTAATTCCTGAGTTTAAAGCCTGAAGCTGGTACAGTTTTGCTGTGGTGATTCGCAAAGCCGGATCATTGCTTTTAAGAAGTCTCTGATCAGATAAAAGATGGGATATAATTTTTTTTGACTGATTATACAATCCTAAGTTTTGGTATTGATCAGCCAGATTATAGCCGCCGAAAACCTGCATGAAATAAGAAATTCCGGTTTTGGGATCAGCGTCTTCATGCTGAGCGAAAATATTTACAGACTGTACATAATCGCCCTTCATTGCCAGTGCCTGTGAAATGATGTTCTGAAGTACCATTTTATGTTCGGTATTCTGATCACTAACGAGAATTCCCTGAGTATAGCTGATGCATTCGTCAGAATTCTGATAGAGTTTAAGAAAGGCTTTATCTGCCAAAATCGTAAAGTCCGGACCGGACTGCCCATTCATCAAATGAGCACTGAAAATCAAAATAAACAGCAGGAATCTTCTGCTATTGTGAATTAATTGATGAGTAAATAATTTGTTTTCTGTGTTTTTTTGAATAATGCGGGTAAAATCCATATTCAAAATGATGTTTTGTATCTTGTTGGCTATTAATGTTTTGGAAATTTAATTCTTTCAAAATTCACGAATTATGAAAGCCCATTTCTTTTGATCGGGTAAATATTGTTTTAATATTGTTTCCACCAATTCGGATCGCTAAATATAATAAAATATGAAAAATTTTTACAGAATGTCAATGAAAATATTGGCCGCTTGTTTTTTCCTGAATTTTAGCTATACAGAGGCACAGCTTACTGTAATAGGTTTGGGGAATTATAATGTAGGTGCAGTTTCGGATAACGGAGTAGTAAGTATGCATACAAGCGCAGGAGCGATCTATAAGTGGGATGCAGCCAACGGACTTGTACAGATAGGGGCAATATCCAATGGATATCCGGCTGCCGGAAGGACAGTGGTTTCCAATGACGGAACCAAAATCTCGTCTTCCATTACCAATGCAGCAACAGGGTTCAATGAAATATCAACTTACGATGTAGCAGCTTCCTCCTGGGTCAACAGAGGCGGACTTGTTCCCACCGGATGGGATGGAAGTGTGAGCTCCACCTGGGGAATGACTACTAACGGAAGCACAGTTGTAGGTCTTGGTTATCTCACTGCCGCAAATGCACACGCGGTAAAATGGGACGAAGCCGGAGGAATGATAGATTTGGGAAGCATAGTTCCCGGACGAAGCTCCAGAGCCAACGCAATTAATGCTGCAGGAACAGTGATTGTAGGATGGCAGGACGAGCCGACAGGTACCAGAAGCGGTGCAAAATGGCAGGATGGCGTAGAAAGCTTTATTACAGATAATAACGGTAATAATGTAGGAGAAGCAGGCGGAATTTCTGCGGATGGAAGTACCATCATAGGAGCTGCAAATCCAAATCCATATGTATGGAATGCTGTAAGCGGGCTGACGTATATTACCCATCCTAATGCTTCATTCACCTTTAAAGGAGGTGCAACGGGAATTTCTGCTGACGGGAAAACAGTAATTGGATATTACAGAGCATTCGGAGCGCCACCCATTTCTGGGGAAGGCTTTATCTGGAACTCTTCCACGGGGAGAGTCAATCTGAATGATTATGCCGCATCACTGGGAATTGCCACCAATGGAGTAACGATGGGACTTCCATTAGCGATTTCTCAGGACGGAAAGAAAATTGCCGGAACAGGAATGAATGCGTCAGGCCAGATGATTGCATTTTACCTGGATATTTCATCGTTTTTGTCAGTGAAAGATACTGTTCAGGGCAAAGACACTATTGGTATTTACCCTAATCCGGTAACTGATAGGCTTTATTATAAAGGAGCAGGTAACATAGAAAGAGTTGAAATATATAATATGGTTGGGCAAAAGGTGAAAACATTCAATACTGTAGAAGGGCAGATGGATGTTTCATCCTTGCCAAAAGGAGATTATATTTTACAATACTGGGTGAAAGGAGAAAAGCAAGCTTATAAATTCATAAAAAAATAAACATATAAATAGTAAAAGTAGTGGGATGAATGGCCGTTTTCAATATTGAAAGCGGCTGTTCTTTTTTACTTACTCTGACCAACAGACCGCTTTTTTTAACATAAGTCCAATTTTTGGCAGATACATATAAAAAACTATCTTTGCAAAAATTTTGGTTTCCAGTGTTTTGGAATGAAAAGGGAATCGGGTGTAAATCCCGGACTGTCCCCGCAACTGTAAATCGCAATAAAAGTTTCTGCAAAAAGCCACTGTTTAAAAACGGGAAGGTGCAGAATGCGAAAGTCAGGAGACCTGCCAGGATTGTAATTAAAAAACATATTGCTTTCGGAGGAAAAGTAAAAAAGTATGGATATAAAAAGATCTTTAGTACTGCTTTTTTCGTCTTATGGCTGCTTTCTTTTTGGACAGGAGAAAGCCATAGATACTGTTTATGTCTTCGACAATCAGATGAACAGGGTGAAGCTTTTTCATCCTATAAAAACAATTACGGCAGAAGATGCCGAGAAGAATTCCAGTAATCTCTCAGAACTTCTAAGATTTCAGTCACAGGTTTTTATCAAAGAAAATGGACGTGGTGCTGTTTCTTCCCCGTCTTTCAGAGGAACTACCGCGCAGCAGACTGCTTTTGTGTGGAACGGAATTAATATCAACTCTAATTTTTTAGGTCAGGGAGATATCAACAATATTGCCTTGTTCGGGTACGATCAGATCGGAATAAAAGCCGGCGGAGGAAGTGTAATCTACGGAAGTGGTGCTATCGGGGGAAGTATTCATTTAAATAATACTCTTGATTTTAATAAAGGATTCCAGGGCTCATTATTTTCAGAAGTCGCTTCTTTTAATACCTATAATAATTTTGTAAAGGGTTCGTACAGTAATGATAAGCTGAGTTTTAAAGCTTCCGGAAATTATTCTGTAAGTGAAAATAACTATGAGGTAAGCGATCTGAATTACATCAACAGAAACGGAAATTATTACAACACAACATTCAACGTAGGTGCATCCTACAAAGTAACGAATGATCATAAAATTTCCTGGCAGAGCCAGTTTTTTGATTCTTCACAGCATTATCCCGTGTACGAGGAAACGGGTACAAAAACGAAATATAAAACGCAGAGTGTAAGAAGTCTGCTTTCCTGGGACTGGAACAGAGCGAAGTTCAGCAATTCCCTTAAAGCAGCCTATACTGAAGAGAATTTTCAGTACTTTGGTTCTTTAAACCAGCCAAAATCAAGCGGAGGAACAGGGAAAAATTATATCTTTAAAAACGATTTTAATTACTTCCTGAATTCAAAATGGAATTTTAATGTCATCGGAGAATTTCAGGTCAATAAAGGAGAAGGTTATCAGAGTGGAATTTCCAATGTCAGCAGAAATGTTGGTTCAATATCAGGATTGTTGAGGTATTTTGCCACAAAAGACCTGCGTTTTGAGGGGGGATTCAAGAAAGATTTTGTAGAAGATGTGAAATCACCGCTGATGTACTCTTTCTCCGGAAAATGGAGGGCTGCAAAATGGTATGATGTAAGTGTAAATGTATCCAAGAACTTCAGATTTCCCTCCTTTAATGATATCTATTATGAACCGGGAGGAAATAAAGATCTGAGACCGGAAACATCTACCCAGGTGGATATGACAAATGAGTTCAAAGCAGGAGATTTCAGACTTACTTTGTCTCCTTACTACATGAATATAACGGACCTTATTGTATGGCTTCCCACTGCTTTAGGCTACTGGCAGGCATACAATATTAATAAATCTGAGTCTTACGGACTGGAATCTCAGCTCTCTTTCAGCAAACAGCTGGGCAAACATAAGATCTATGCAAATGCAGGATATTATTATGCAAAATCTATTGACAAAGAAACCGGGCTCCAAAGGCCATATGTTCCCATGCACAGAGGAAATGCCAATCTGGATTATGAATATGGTTTCTTCAGATTCTTTGCACAGGCACTCCTGAACGGGGTTACCTATACCACAAGCGATGAAAAGAGATCAGAGGCTATAGATCCTTATTTTCTTTTAAATATGGGGGCCTCTGCAACGTTAGCAAAAAAATATACCTTAGGGTTTAAAGTGAATAATCTGACGGATACTTACTATAAAACAGTTTCTTTTTATCCTTTACCGAAAAGAAATTATAGTGTGTATGCTACAATACATTTTTAAAAATTAAAATTGAATAGATATGAAAATAACTAAACTTTTAACTGTATTATTTGCAGTCGTGTTATTGTTTAACATTTCTTCATGTACAAGTGATTCTACGGAAGTGGAGATCTCTCCAATCACTTATCAGAACGGGTATTTTATCTCTAATGAAGGGAACTTCAACAGTCAGGGAGCTAAAGTAACATTCCTGACAAGAGATTTAAGCATGAAGCAGGATGATGTGTATGGATATAACAACAATAAAGAAATCCTGGGTGACGTTCTTCAGACAATTGGTCTTAACGGAAATAAGGCTTATCTTGTCTTAAATAACTCAAACAAAATTGTAGTAGTAGACCGTTATACATTCAAAAAATTAGCAGTTATTACGGATCAGATTGATAATCCAAGAGGAATTACTTTTACCAACGACTTTATCTACGTTTCGAATACCAATTTCACAGCACACACTCAAAGTGTAACGAAATATAAAGCTTCTGACTATTCATTTGTAAGCAAAATCAGCATGACTGATGTTTCTGACAAAATAGTGGAAGCAGGAGGAAATATTTTCGTACAGAATGCATCATCAGGATATGGAAATAAGATTACTTATATCAATACTTCTAACGACAGTAAAACTGAAATTAACGTTCCAAACGGACAGATTGGAAACACTGTTTCATATAAATCCAACGTTTATACCATTTCTTCAACAGCTGCAGATTCTTATATCTATAAAATTTCAAGCACGGGAGCAGTAACGCCGGTAATTACGCTTACAGGAATTCCAAATGCTACAAACCTTCAGATTGATAACGATAAAATCTACTTCAGCTCTGCCAATAAAGTGTATACAACAAGCTTGGCTGCACCGGCAATTCCGACAACTCCACTGTTAACAGCAGAAGATGGCGGACTTTATTTTACGCTTTACGGATTTAACGTTATTGATGGAAGAATTTTTGCATCAGATGTTAAACAATTTAAAGCAGAAAGCGAAATGATCATCTATTCAGCAACTACGGGAAGCAAAATGGTAACTCTTAAAACAGGAGGCCTTGGTGCTAACGGAACTGTCCTGAACCCGTAAAAATATAATTTTTTATTTTTTCATCATTTGTGTTTTTTTCCGGTCGGTTTCTTTTGAAGCCGGCCGGCTTTGTTTTATAGGTGGATATACAAAAGCCCGGCGGGATGGAACATCCCGCCGGGCTTTTGTATTTTATTATTTATCTGTTAAATCAGATGGTTAATCCCAGTTTCTCAGCTTCAGCAATAACAAACCTGGTGGCTTCTTCTTTTTCATTAGGAATTTCGCCCTCCAGAATGGCTTCTTTTACTTTCTCTTTCAGAATACCAATTTCACGGCCTGGCTTAAGATGAAACATTTCCATAATTTCTTCACCGGTGATGGGCGGCTGGAAGTTTCTTACCTGATCTTTTTCTTCCACTTCCTTTATTTTTATTGCTACGTATTCAAAGTTTTTCTTGAATTTCTCCTGCTTCTTCGAATTTTTAGTAGTAATATCTGCTTTACAAAGCGTAAAAAGGTCTTCAAGATTTTCTCCCGCATCAAATAAAAGCCTTCTTAATGCAGAATCAGAAGCGTCATCAGTAATCAAAGCAATAGGCCTTGAGGAAAGCTTCACCATTTTCTGCACATACTTCATGTCAGTTCCCAAAGGCAGTTTCAATCTCTGGAAAAGAGTTTTTACCATTTTTGAGCCCAGAAATTCATGTCCGTGAAACGTCCATCCTGTTCCTTCCACAAACTTTTTTGTAGGGGCTTTTCCAATGTCGTGAAGCAGGGCAGCCCAGCGAAGCCAGAGATTATCGGTATTCACTGAAATATTATCCACTACTTCTAAAGTATGGTAAAAGTTATCCTTATGCGTTTGTCCCTCTACTTCTTCTACACCTTTCAGCTCAATGAGTTCCGGAATAACCAGCTTCATAAGACCGGTTTGTTCCATGAGCTTTAATCCGACCGAAGGTTTCTCAGAAAGCATAATTTTATTGAATTCTACCATTATTCTTTCCATAGAAACTATCCTGATTCTTTCTGCCTCCTGCTGAATGGCTTTCAGAGAGTCTTCCTCAATATTAAAGTTTAAAGTGGAAGCAAAACGTACTGCTCTCATCATCCTCAAAGGATCATCAGAATACGTCTGAGCAGGTTCTAACGGTGTCCTTAAAATTCCATTTTTAAGATCATCAATCCCGTTAAAAGGATCAATCAGTTCTCCGAAGCTCTCTTTATTTAAAGAAATTGCCATTGCATTAATGGTGAAATCTCTTCTTTTCTGATCATCTTCCAGGCTTCCGCCTTCTACTTCCGGCTTCCGGCTGTTTTCTGTGTAGCTTTCCTTTCTTGCTCCTACAAACTCAAGCTCAAGCTCTTTATACTTGATCATGGCAGTTCCATATGTTTTGAATACGGAAACCTTTAATTTAGGATCTATCTCCTGAGCTACATTTTGAGCAAGCTCAATACCGCTTTGTTCCGTTACAAAGTCTATATCTGTAGACGCTTTTCTGTTCATCAGAAGGTCTCGTACATAACCGCCCACAATATACACGGACTGGTTATTCCTTTCTGCTGCTTCAGAAATGATTTTAAAAAGTTTTAAATTCTTATTTTGATTAAGATTAATTTTCATTGCTAATAATAGTGACAATTTCTACGTATGTTATTCATTAATCATAATGAGCATACATTTTGCTGATTTTTCCGTCTTCATTAAAAAACATAACTTCAACAGCGTGTTTATCGATAATCGACTTATAAAATAATGCTACTGAATCTACTCCAGCTGTAGAATGAATAAGATCAAAATGAAGATCCGGAAACTTATCCAATGCTTTTCTCCAGTATTCACGAACCGCTTCTTTTCCTTGTAAAGAGCTTTCCTTACCACCTGTGGCCAAAGTAATCATAGGCGTTGTGATTTCAATATCATCCGAATAGTGGGAGAGAATTTCTTCCAAATCATGAGCGTTCCACGCTTGAACCCACATGTGAGCAAATTCCTGATGATCCATAGCAAATAGTTTATGAGTTGAGTTTGCAAAGATAGAACTAAAAAAAGAAATCCTGCCGATATGAACGGGCAAGACTCTAAAAAATAAATATACAGACTCAGAATTTTTATTCCCGAAGCACTTTTATTCTGTTGTCATTCCATATTTTGATGACCGAAGAACCGGAATATTTTGAAACCTTGTCTCTGTCTTCTTCCACAGCATAATCGACAAGGCTGATCATTTCTTCAGAAATATCAGAAAATTTCAGCGGACTTTTCTCACCACTGAAGTTGGCAGAAGTTGATACCAAAGGTTTGTTCAGTTTTGTGATCAGTTTTTTACAGAAATCATTTTTCACCAGTCGGATTCCGATGCTTCCGTCTTCCGCAAGAAGTTCCTTAGGCAGGCCTCTTGGATTTTCATAAACAATGGTTACCGGTTTTTCACTGAGATCAATAATTTCCCAGGCCATCTCGGGAACATCCACCAGATCCTGAAGTCTTTTTTCAGATTCCACCAGGATGATCATGGATTTGTTTTTTTCGCGCTTTTTGATGTCAAAAATTTTATTGACTGCTTCAATATTGGTTGCATCACAGCCAATTCCCCAGATCGTATCGGTAGGGTAAAGAATCGTTCCGCCGGATTTTAATATTTCAATAATATGTTCCATAATTGTAAGTGAATTCAAAGAGGGGATAAAGGTAGAGAATCTATGAATTTTAGGCAAAAAATTGGAATGTAAATCTGTTTATGATGACAGGTTTTAGTAAAGCCAGTTGAAGGTGCACAATTTAAAAACGGGCTTTAGCCCGTTCCTATTGATATTTTGATGGTGTATGATTCTATAGGTTATTGTCTAATAGAATTAAAATACGATTTTACAGATTATTAGAGATGTTATTCTATTCAATAGAAATGGGCTTTAGCCCATGTAACAATGGAGACCAATCCTTTGGCTTTAGCCAAAACCTACCTACATTTTAAAATTATATCTTTCAATAAATTCCTTATACTCCTCTCCAAAACTTTTTTTCTGATGGTGTTTTTCCTGATTTTTAATATAATTTCTTACATTCTCTACCATCGATTCAGAAACTGACACAGCAAAATATTCATCCTGCCATGAGAATTTTCCTATTGTAAGTTGATTTTTATTGATCCAATGTGAAGATTCACCTTTTAACAGTTGTACAACTTTTTCAATATTCTGATCAGAGCCGAGAGAAATAAGACAATGACAATGATCTGAATATCCATTAATCATATCTAAAAATATTCCTTTTTCTGTAGCATATTCTTTAATATGTTTCCAGACTTTGAGACGTATGTCAAATGTATTGAGAAAAGGATCTCTATTTCTTGTAGAGAAGACAAGATGAATGTAGATTTTGATAAAAGCCATTTGTGTTGTTTTATCAAAAATACTATTTATTTAATAAGTTTTGGCTAAAGCCAATGGAAGGAGATGTATAATGTGAAAACGGGCTCCCTTCGACTATGCTCAGGATAATTACCCGCTCGTATTGATGTTTTTTGTGGTATAACTAAATATGATTCAGCGAATTATTAGAAAGGTTATGTTATTCAATAGCAATGGGCTTTAGCACATTTAACCAATAAATATCAATCCTATGGTTTCAACCAAAATCTACGAAATTATAAATTTCGGCTAAAGCCAATTGAAGGAGATATATAATGTGAAAACGGGCTAAAGCCCGTTCCTATGATGTTTTTTGTGGTATAACTAAATATGATTCAGCGAATTATTAGAAAGGTTATGTTATTCAATAGCAATGGGTTTTAGCACATTTAAACAATAAATATCAATCCTATGGTTTCAACCAAAATCCACGGAATTATAAATTTCGGCTAAAGCCAATGGAATTAGCATAATATGAGAACGGGCTAAAGCCCGTTCCTATTGATGTTTTTTGTGGTATAATTAAATATGATTCAGCGAATTATTAAAGAAGTTATGTTATTCAATAGCAATGGGTTTTAGCACATTTAAACAATAAATATCAATCCTATGGTTTCAACCAAAATCCACGGAATTATAAATTTCGGCTAAAGCCAATGGAATTAGCATAATATGAGAACGGGCTAAAGCCCGTTCCTATTGATGTTTTTTGTGGTATAATTAAATATGATTCAGCGAATTATTAGAGAAACTATGTTATTCAATAGAAATGGGCTTTAGCCCATTTAATAAGAAAATAGATTCTTCGGCTTTAGCCAAAACTTATAATAAATCAAAATTCCATTGAGTATTCTACATCCATCCCAGTTTCGATAAATACCTTTCCTCAATGATATTCAGGTGGTGGTAATTGTGTCCTACGATCAGTTTTCCGATGGTTTCTACCGTAATTTCATGGCCATTGGCTGTACCTTTATTCTGTAAAGCGGAAGGATGAAGTGTTTCTAATAGAATCTGAGAAGATTTTCTTACCAGTTTGTATTCTTCCAAAAGGGAATCCAAAGTTCTTTCATTGGCAAATGATCGTTCTGCGTATTCATTTTCGTCAAATCCGGGAAGGTTGTTTTTCTCTCCTCTTGCGAATGCCAATATTCTGTACTGGAAAACTCTTTCTGTATCGGAAAGGTGGAGTAGAAGTTCTTTTAAAGTCCATTTTCCTTCTGCATAAGCGAAATGAGATTGTTCTTCGGTGAGGTTGGAATAAATTCCTGTGGTTTTATCTGCTGATATTTGGAGTTCATCTAACCAGTTTCCTGCCGGAATCATATCTAAATATCTTTGAATGTATTTTTGAAATTCGGTCATATCATTTTTTGTTTTAAGGAGTAATTGGGATGTGGGTTTTGGATCTTCAGGTGTTGGGATATGGATTATAAAATATTATATATCAGTCGTTTATTGCTCGAGGTTTGTCCATTCGTAAAAATTAACAGAATCATAGCGTTCAAAGCCGCAAGAGGGGTAAAGCTGATTTCCTATATCATTATTTTTTCCTGTTTCCAAAAGAATACCACATGCTTTTGATGAACGGCAAAGTTCTTTTGCTTTTTCAATCAGTTCTTTCGAGTAGCCTTTTCCTCTATGATCTTTATTTACATAGAGATCATTCAGAAGCCAATAGCGCTGCATCCGTGTAGATGAAAATATGGGGTATAATTGCACAAAGCCGGTCAATGCACCATTTTCTTCCGCAACAAAAATTTCAGAATCTTTATTTTCCAGTCTTTCCTGAAGAAAATTGGTGGCAGCGGGAATATCGGTTGTTTTGTGATAAAATACTCTGTACTGATCAAATAATTCCGCAAGTTGTGGTAGGTCGGAAAGAATTGCTTTTCTTGTATTTTTCATAGTATTAGCGGTGTTATACTAAAATGAGAAAGATGGTACCATCCTTCTCATTTTATGGTGTTTTTATTAAGAAAATGCTTTCTCTAAATCTGCAATAAGATCTTCAGCATCTTCAATACCAACGCTTAAGCGGACAAGGTCATCGGTAATGCCCAGTTCAGCACGTTTTTCTGCAGGAATGGACGCGTGTGTCATGAGAGCAGGGTGGTTTGCTAAAGATTCTACACCTCCCAAAGATTCCGCAAGCGTGAATACTCTCACTTTTTCTAAGAATTTAATGGCATCTTCTTTTTTTCCTGATTTGAATGTAAATGAAACCATTCCTCCGGCTTCTCTCATCTGAGATTTTGCCAGCTCATACTGCGGGTGAGATTCCAGACCAGGATAAATGACTTGATCTACAGCCGGATGAGTCTCCAGGTATTTTGCTACTGCCAGACCATTGTCAGAGTGTCTCTGCATTCTTAGTGCCAGTGTTTTGATTCCTCTCAATACCAGATAAGAATCATGAGGACCTAAAATACCACCACTAGCAAACTGAATAAAGTGAAGCTTTTCTCCCAATTCTGCATCTTTGGCAATAAGTGCTCCTGCAATTACATCAGAGTGTCCTCCTAAATATTTTGTGGCAGAGTGCATCACGATATCAGCTCCCAAATCAATGGGTCTCTGGATATAAGGCGTGGCAAAAGTATTGTCTACGGCCACTAAAATATCTTTTCCTTTTGCGATGTCCACTACTGCTTTAATGTCTACCAGTTTCATCAATGGGTTAGTAGGGGTCTCTACCCAGATCAGCTTTGTTTTATCAGTAATGACATCGGCAATTTTAGAAACATCATCAAAATTTACGAATGTAAACTTCAGCTGATATTTTTCGAAAAGTCTGGTAAACATTCTGTAAGTACCTCCATAAAGATCATCTACAGCAATCACTTCATCACCAGGGTTTAATAGTTTCAAAACACAGTCGATAGCCGCAAGACCGGAACCGAATGCCAAGCCTCTCGCTCCGTTTTCAATACTGGCCAAGGAATCTTCCAATGCCTGTCTTGTAGGGTTGGCAGCTCTGGAATATTCGTATCCGGAATGTACACCCGGGCTTTTCTGCGCAAACGTAGAGGTTAAAAATACAGGTACATTTACAGAACCTGTTGCAGACTCATGGTGCTGCCCTCCGTGAATTACTTTTGTATTAAAATTCATAATTTTTTGCTTTTAAACTTTAGCAGTAAACAATAAACGAATTGTCTAATACCAGTTATTTTGTATTAAAATTTGCTCTAGCTGAATACAAAAAGCTTACCGCTTAGTGCCTGCAGCTTACCGCAATTGTTTTTTTTATTTAATAGCAGATTTTACAGCGAATTCTTCTGCAATTTCTTCCATCCACTGTGCTACATCCTCTTCACCTGTTGCTCTCTGGTAGGTATTTCCTAAAGATATTAAAATCTGATGGATGAACATTTTCATCTGGTCTACAGGCATTTCTTTCGTCCAAAGATCTATTCTTAATGCTTCTCTGGTTTTATCATCCCAAACAGAAATCATCGTTGCCTTGGTATCTTGTTTTTCAATACCCCCATCCTGAGCGTTCCATGTAATATTTTCCGGTACGTGATTTTCATCAAGCTCTACATCTATGGTAATCTGAGTCTTTCTCATTGTTCTATTTTTCTAAATTCTAATTTTTCTATTATTTAAGTTTCGGTTTATAACCGGATTGATTAAAAATTGTGGTGGCATCCATTTTAAGGAAATCCGTTAGCTTCGTTTCTGGTTTTTCCTTCAGATAGGCTTTACAAATCTGCCAGCCAGTAAAAATTCCGATTTGAGGGGAAGATTCATTATCAATTTCGGTATAAAATTTTGAAAATGGACCCGGCGAAATAAAACGTTCTCCCAGTCTTGGGTCATCTCCGAAAATCAGATTGCTTTCTACAAAATAATTCCAGATATTGGCCTCATTGCTCGCTGCCCATTCGTACTGCTTCTGAGTATAGTTCATTTTCAGGTAATCAGGAAGATCCGGAAGAAAAGCATCCTGAAGAATCATTACTTTTCCGTTCAGAATAATCTGGTCTATGAATTTCTGGTGATCTGGAGATTCTGTTACAATATTTTCAGCAAAAAGCCGAGATACTTTCGGAACAATATTCTGAGGATTCATGGACTTCTGGAAATACAGTTCCAATCCTTTATAATGGGCATTTCCGTCTCCCATAAAACCGGTCACATCGATAAATAGCAGATTCCCTTTTTCATCATAAAATATGGGATCCTGAACCATCTGTAAAGCTGATGAGAACAGATATACCTTTGGACTTTTAAATTTTGGAAAGTAATATTTTATATGTGAAAATAAGCTTTGAAGCTCTGCTTGAAGCTTTGTCTGATCTATTTTTCCGATAGCTTCCCTGTAGATGTTGATCTCTTCGGCATCCGCTCTTCTTTTTCCGAAATCAGCATCAGAAACACTTCCCTGAAACCATGGAAATTGAGCTTTAAACTGATCCAGAGGAATATTGGGATTGTAAAATTCTTTGGAAATATCTGTAATATCTACTTTCTCAGCAGTTTGTTTTACTTCTACCTTCCACTGATTTTCAGGTTCTTTTTTGCAGGAAACAAGCCCCGCAGCCAAAACAGAAGAAAGCGCAATATATCTAAAAATCTTCATTATTTTTACATGGAATTTAAGTTTACAAAAATAAGGATTTAATACACAATTCATGATGAAAATTAAAATATTTACCACCCTTTTCCTTATTTCAGGATTTTCGTTTTTCTACGGACAAAAGCTTGAATTTAAAGATAAAAACTTTGAAAAAGCAGTACTGGAAAATTTCGATCAGAATAAAAACGGAATCCTTGAATTTCAGGAAGCCGGAATGATATCGAACCTGTTCCTGGTTCAGAAAGGAATTACCTCTGCAGAAGACCTCCGATTTTTTAAAAATGTAAAAATGATTGTGCTTGATGATAATGTGATTTCTGCTATAAAGATCAGCAATCTGGATCTTCTGGAACTGTTTTCGTGTACGGGGTGTAAAATTTCATCATTCAAAGCAGAAAATCTTAAAAATCTAACCTCATTATACCTGGATCATAACCTGCTGCAAAGTATTTCACTGGAAGGACTTCCGAAAATTGAGCAATTAACATTATCTTTAAATCAATTAAAAACAATTGACCTGAATCAGTTGAAAAGATTAAGAAAGCTGAATCTGGAACATAATAAACTGCAAAAAATTGATATATCCAGGAATCCGGCATTGCAAACGTTGAATATAACAGGGAATACAATAAAAGAAACAGATATCAAAAATGGAACAAAGACAGAGGTCACAATTTTTGGTACAGAAGATTAAAACTCATCTTTATGAAAATAGAAACAGAACGACTTATTTTAAGAAAGCTTGAAGAACAGGATGTAGAACGCATGTTCCTTATGGATTCTGACCCGGAAGTGATGAAATATATTGGTGTGCCGGTTTTAACGGACATCAATGAATCAAAAAATGTCATCAGAATGATTCAGAAGCAGTATGAGGAAAACGGAGTGGGAAGACTGGGGGTTGTAGAGAAAGAAAGCGGGCTTCTGATCGGCTGGAGCGGCTTAAAATTGTTAACCCATGAAACCAATGGCTATAAAAATGTATTGGAACTGGGATACCGTTTTCTCCCGGAATCATGGGGAAAAGGATACGCAGTAGAATCCGGATTAGCGTCTCTGGATTATGGCTTTAATGAGCTGAATGCAGAAGTTATTTATGCTTATGCCCACTCTGAACATGATGCCTCCAATCATATTTTAAGAAAATTAGGATTTGAGAAAACCGGTGAGTTTGAAGAACCGGACGGAATCTGCTTCTGGTACGAACTGAAACGTGAAAATTATCATAGAAAATGATTACGATAAGACAGGAAGATAAAAAAGACTATCAGGAGGTATTTCAGCTCACAGAAGAAGCTTTCAGGGAAATAGAATACAGCGATCATCAGGAACAGTTTTTGGTTGAAAAACTAAGGGGTTCGGATGCCTTTATCCCGCAGTTATCATTGGTAGCAGAAGATGAGAACGGTACAATTGCAGGACATATTCTTTTCACAAAAATTGAAATTACCAATGAAAAAGAATCATTTGATTCCCTGGCTTTGGCTCCTGTTTCCGTAAAACCCGAATTTCAGAATCAGGGAATCGGAGCAAAACTGATTCTTGAGGGACATCATATCGCAAAAGGACTGGGATATGAATCTGTGATATTAATTGGGCATGAAAAATATTATCCGCGCTTTGGTTACAAAAAAACAAGTAATTTTGGAATTTCTTTTCCATTTGATATTCCTGAAGAAAACGGAATGGCTGTAGAATTGGTAAAAGACGGATTAAAAAATAAAAAAGGAGTGGTGAAATACCCTCACGAATTTGGAATAGACTAAAAAAAATAAACGATGCAGACACAAAAAGTGATAGATCATATCGTAAGCTGGTTAAAAGATTATGCGACAAAAGCAAGAGTAAACGGTTACGTAATCGGAGTTTCCGGAGGGGTGGATTCCGGAGTAGTTTCCACATTGGCAGCAATGACAGGGCTCAAAACGTTACTCATAGAAATGCCGATCCGCCAGAAAGCCGATCAGGTAGACCGTGCACAGGATCATATGAATGACCTTAAATCCAGATTTCCTAACGTAGAAACCATGTCAGTAGATCTAACCCCTGCTTTTGAGGAACTGTACAAAACCTTTGATGTAAAAGATGACCTGTATCCTAACGAAAAGCTGGCTTTTGCCAACACAAGATCCCGTCTGAGAATGCTTACCCTGTACTATTACGGACAGCTGAACGGACTTCTGGTTTGCGGAACAGGTAATAAAGTGGAGGATTTCGGGATTGGTTTCTATACAAAATACGGAGATGGCGGCGTAGATGTTTCTCCTATTGCAGATCTTTACAAAACAGAAGTGTATGAGCTTGCCCAAGGGCTTAATCTGATCAAAAGCATTCAGGAAGCAATTCCTACTGACGGTCTTTGGGATGTGGACAGAACAGATGAACAGCAGATTGGAGCTACTTATCCGGAACTGGAAAAAATCCAGAAAGAATACGGAACCAAAACTGCCGAAGATTATGAAGGGAGAGATAAAGAAGTATTCCTGATCTTTGACAGAATGCATAAAGCAGCAAAACATAAAATGGATCCTATTCCGGTTTGTGATATTCCGGAAGAATGGAGAAGTAAATAAATAGCGTGAAAGAACCTGTTTAACCCTGTAACGGTTTGTCAGTATTGTATGTTTTCTTATTGTTACAAGGTTATATGGGTAAATTCTTACATTAATACAAAGTTATAATGAACGGTAAAATAAGATCTGTATTTTTTATATGCCTGGGACTTCTTTTCGGCATGGGGACCATGTATATCTACAAAAACTTTATTGAAAAAAAGAAACATCAGTCAGGTTCTTTAACAACTGAAAACGTGAGCTACGGCAGTACTTCTTCGGATCAGGGCGCTCATACCGGAAATCTATCGGATCAGGTTTCCATAGATCAGCTTACCGAAGAAAAAACGGTGATAAACTATGTTAAGAAAAATCATCAGCTTCCGGAATATTATATCACTAAAAATGAAGCAAGAAAGCAGGGCTGGGATCCTTCCAGAGGAAATCTCTGTGAGGTACTTCCCGGAAAAGCTATTGGCGGAGATAAATTCGGAAACAGGGAAGGCCGTTTGCCGGATGGAGAAAAATATTTTGAAGCAGATGTAAACTACCATTGCGGCGGAAGAAATGCTGACCGTATTATCTATACCCGTAAGGGAGATGTATACCTTACTAAAAACCATTATAAAAGCTTTGAAAAACAGTAACGTCTAGAAACCGGATTTAATCAATAGTATAAATCCTGATTGGAAAGATGTTACAGATGACATTGAAAATAGTATGGATGTTTCCTGAGATTGCTTCGTCGCACAGCTCCTCGCAATGACAAAATGTATAATTTGCATTATAATGAGTATAAATCGTAATTTTGAAAATAGTAGATTTCTTTATCTTTTAAGTGTTTTACTTCTGATCTTTTCATGTTCGGAAAAGAAAAATGCCGTAAAGAAAAAAACGGAAAAACCTTGCGTAACAATACTTATACAGCCATTTAAAGATATTAACGAGGACACGGTAGCCAAAGTAACCGAAGGTATAAAAAAGGTATACCCGAATGTAAAAGTTCTGGACGCCATAGACTTTCCGGCGAATACTTATTATAAAGAGAGAAACCGCTACAGAGCTGATTCAATCATTAAATTTTTAAGTAAGGAAACAAAAGAAGGATTTGTTACCATAGGCCTCACTACAAAAGATATCAGTGCTACCAGAGGAAAAATCAAAGATTTCGGAATCATGGGATTAGGGTATACACCCGGGAAAGCCTGTGTAGCTTCGAACTTCAGGCTGAGCAGAGAAAACCGGGACGAGCAGTTTTTCAAGATAGCCATTCATGAGCTGGGCCACACACAGGGGCTGCCACACTGCCCTGAAAAAATGTGCTTTATGAGAGATGCGGAAGGAAAAAATCCTACAAATGAAGAAACCGGTTTCTGCAAAAAATGCAAAACCTTTTTAATTAATAAAAATTGGAAATTTAGTTCAATATGAAGACAGTATATATAGATTTTACAGACATAGGTGACTATGAAGATTTTTACGCCCAGCTTAGGGAAAAAATTCAGCTTCCTGAGCATTTTGGTGATAATCTTGATGCCCTTTTTGATACCGTCACCGGTGGTCTGGAAATGCCGCTGCATTTAGAATTCGTCAACATGACGGTAGATCAGCTTGAGATTTTTGAAGATCTGCTGACCACCCTGGAAGATGCTGAAGAAGAAGTGGAAGAATTTAGCTTTAGCTATTATCTGGAGCAATACGAAGATGATGAGGACGATGTAGAATCTGAAGAATAATAAAAAAGCTGTTTCGTAAACTGAAACAGCTTTTTTTGTGCTGAAATGTAAAGCTTTTTTACCAGCACTTTTCGTCTCCTGCACAGAGGAAAAATCTCAATCGCCTTCCCGCTTATCGTTACAAAAACGTAGAATCAAAATAAAAAGGAAGCAGATCTTTCACCGCATGCACTTTTACAACCTCCTCATTCATACTTGAGAAATACAGGTCAATATTTTCATTCTGTTTGGTTTCGTACTCCATTAAGCTCTGGCGGCAGGCTCCGCAAGGCGGAATTGGCGGATTTTTCTCGTGAAACTCCTTAGGACCGCCAACAACGAAGATTTTTTCTATTTTCAGATCCGGAAAATTGGCTGCCACCCAAAAAACAGTTGTTCTTTCTGCACAGAGCCCGGATGGATAAGCTGCATTTTCCTGGTTGTTCCCGGAGTAGATTTCTCCGTTTTCCAATAACACGGAACACCCTACCAAAAACTGAGAATAAGGCGCATAGGCATTCTCACGAGCCTCCTTGGCTCTTTCAAATAATTGTTTTTCTATATCGCTCAGCTCACTGCTATTTTTAAAATATTCGTAACTGATCTGTATATCTTTTTTCATATATTGTACACTAAAAAAGGGGGGTAAAATTAGTTCTTTTTAATGAAGTGGACAATATTTTATTCTTCCGGTGAAAAGTTCAATTTTTTAAAACAGTAAAATGTTATACACACCAATAAAATTCAGAAATGTAGAGTTGAAAAACAGATGGGTAATGTCACCTATGTGTATGTATTCATGTGAAAACGGAGAAGCTAATGACTTCCATTTTGTGCACTATGGAAGCAGATCGCAGGGCGGTACAGGATTATTGATCGTAGAAGCTACCGGAGTAGAGCCTAAAGGAAGAATTACCAATCACTGCATGGGAATCTGGAATGATGAGCAGGCAGAAAAATTACAAAGAATAGTAGAATTTGTGCATAAAAACTCAGAAAGTAAAATCGGGATCCAGCTGGCTCATGCAGGAAGAAAAGGTTCAACCTGGAACAACCTGCAGATTTCTCTGGAAGAAGGCTGGGAAACTGTTGCGCCGAGCCCTATTCCGTATCATCCCACAGAAAGAATTCCACATACACTTACTGCAGATGAGGTAAAAGAGCAGGTGCAGAATTTTAAAAAAGCAGCAGCAAGAGCTGTAAAAGCAGGCTTTGATGTTATTGAAATTCATGGAGCGCACGGATATCTGATCCATCAGTTTTTATCACCGCTTTCCAACATCAGAACAGATGAATATGGAGGAAGTTTCGAAAACAGAATCAGATTTCTTCTCGAAATTGTAGATGCTGTTAATGAAGAGCTGAATGAAAACACAGCGCTTTTTGTAAGAATTTCAGGAACAGAATACGCAGAGAACGGCTGGGATATCGAAAGCAGTGTAGAGCTGGCAAAAATTTTAAAGGAACATGCTGTAGATCTTGTAGATGTATCCAGCGGCGGAAATATTCATGGAGCAAAAATCCCTGTTTTTGAAGGTTACCAGGTGCCTCTGTCATCACAGGTGAGAAATGAAGCTGAAGTGAAAACCGGAGCTGTAGGATTAATTACCAAAGTAGGGCAGGCTGAGGAAATCCTTCAGAAAGGAGATGCAGATCTCATTTTTGTGGCAAGAGAGATCCTGAGAAATCCTTATATTGCTGTTCAGGGGTCTTTTGAAATGAAAGAAGACTGCTTTTTTCCCCATCAGTATACCAGAGCCAAAATCTCTTCTTAAATAAATCCTTTACAGAACGCAGAAATGGATATTGATGACTTCATGCTTACCTGTCCCAGTAAGAAATATCTGGGAGTAGAATGCCTGGGCTGTGGTGCTCAGCGGGCTGTCGTACTGGTGTTTGAAGGAAAGTTTTCGGAAGCTTTTCAAATGTATCCTGCCGTCTATACCTTACTGTTATTCTTTTTTACCCTAGGGCTGAGCTTTATTGATAAAAAAAGAAAATACGGTCGTGTTTTAATGATGATGATCGTCGTTAACCTTATGATTATAGTGCTCGGGTATCTATACAAACATCATTAGCCCAAGTGGAAGAACTGAAAATGAATGTCTGATTGAGAATAGGACAATAAAATGATGGTTTCTTTTGTTATTCTGTATTTATAAGATTGAATAGAAAATTTTTAATAAAAAATAAAATTAATTAGTTTGAAATCCTAAAATTGATTTTTAATTCGGAATTTCTAAAATGTCGTAGAACTACTACAATTTCTGAAACAGTGCCTCAAAAACTTTTTAAATTAGAACATGAACTCTATCTTTGTTATATAAATCCTATATAGGAGAACAGTAGTAAATGTTTAAAATGTAAGAATATGGCAGGAAATTCAAGAGGAATCTTAAAATTCAATGGAGGTGAAGGACAGAAGTTATTAAAGCTTAATTATAGCGTATCAAGATCAACAGATGTATCTGGGCGTGTTGCTTCTGATCCGTCAAACGCATTGATCAAAGTAACCATTGAAGCAACAGAAAAATCTGATGTTTTAGAGAGCTTGTTAAACAGCAAATATAAACCTACCCAAGGAGAAATCCAGTTCAATAAATCTCACGAAGAAGGAACACTGATTTCTTTGAAGTGGGAAAACGGATATGTCATTCAGCACGAAGTAGACTTTGATGCAATAGACAGCAACAATATGCTGATCAGCTTCGTAGTAAGTGCGGAAAGCATTACCTATGGAAATTCATTCTATGATGGGCTTTGGCCAATGAGCTAGGTCTTTCATCAGATAAAAATAAAAGACTGTCCCTAATAAGACGGTCTTTTTTTACCTAACACTATATTATTCAGGATCTTTTGTTTTTATTTTTAAACTCCCGATCTGTTGAATAATCGTTTAGAAAACTAATCAAATCACTAAAAATATGTCAAATACACCTGGAAACTCACAATCGACGTCTTTTCGTCCGACGCAGAATGCAGATGGTATTTCCGCAAATCATCATACAGGTATCAACCGTCTGGTAAAGCTTTCTATTGTTATAGAAGGTAAAATTATCAAGTATTATAAGCATTTCAGACTTAAACAAAGTACCAGAAGACATCACGAATTTACATTGACACTGGCCCACGATACCCTGGGAGACAGGCAGACCCATTCTTTGGAAGAAGCCAATAAATTTCTTGGTAAAAGACTTACAGCCGTTATTTCCTATAAAGATATAGATAACAGCCCGGAAAGAACCTTCGTAGGGGTGATTACCGGGGTAGGATTCAGTCAGGAGCATATGAGTCTGGGAAATATTGTGCTTACAGGTTACAGCCCTACCATTCTTCTTGACGGAGCACCGCATATTCAGAGCTTTGGAGGTGCCCAGCCGGTGAATGTAGGAATCATTGCCGAAGAAGTGATCAAGCAGGGAATTGATAAAAGCCGATTTGATGTAAGGGTAGATGCCAATAATTTTTCCCAGATTATCTACAGCAGCCAGTATGATGAAACCCATTATAACTATCTGGCAAGAATGGCAGAAGCTTACGGTGAACAGTTTTTCTATGATGGCGAAGTGCTGCACTTTGGAAAGCTCCCCGCTCAGAACAAACCCATTACCCTTACCTACGGAAGCAGTGCCAATGATATAAAAGTTGAATTGAAAGCAGTACATACAAAGCCCCAATTCTACGGATACAACAGCAATAAAAATGAAAAACTGACTTCCGGTTCCACACCCATAAAGCACGTTGGTGACCTGGCAAAAACAGCCTACAGTCACAACGAAACCATTTACAAAACACCGGCTTTACAGATTGCCCCCATCAAAGCCACTACCCATCTTGATGTGGAATATTCTCAGAAAAGCGCCTCCGGAAGTGAAGCCGTGAACGTTTTTTCCGTTTCAGGAAATACAACAGTTCCCTTCCTGCATCCGGGCTGCGTTGCAGATGTACAGATGCGCAAGCCGGATTCTAATGAAACGTCCTATTTCACAAGGATCATGATTACAGAAGCAGAACATGAAATAGACACCATAGGGCATTATAAGGGAAGCTTCGTAGGAATAGCAGCAGACACCGGATTTCTTCCAAAGCCTGAATTTACCATTCCGAAGGCTGAACCACAGACCGCAACCGTAATTTCCAATACAGATCCCGAAGGACAGGGAAGAGTACAGGTAAGATTTGACTGGCAGACGAATGATACCACCCATTTTATCCGCATGATGAGCCCGGATGCCGGCGGAACAGATCAGATTACTCAAAACCGCGGTTATGTAGCCATTCCCGAAGTGGGAGACCAGGTGATGGTCAATTTTGTGCACAGCCACCCTGACAGACCTTTCGTGATGGGAGGAATGTTCCATGGAGGAATTGCCTTAGGAGGTGGAGTGAATAATCATCTGAAATCTATCCAGACCAGAAGCGGAATCCGAATTTTAATGAATGACGAAGAAGGCAGCGTAACCATCCTGGATCCGAGTGGAAATACTTATTACATGGACGGACAGGGAAATATCAGCATGAAAGCCCCTAAAAACTTTACTTTAAATGCTGGTGATAATATCAGTATCACTGCAGGAAAAGAAATTTCAATAGGAGCAGGAGCAAGTATTACCAGCACTGCCAACGATAATATTGTTTCCATAGCAGGAAAAGATATGAAACTTACCGCTTCGGGAGATATTACGGAAACTTCAGATACCAGAACGGAAATGATTGAAAAGGAATTCAAGAGACAGTCTGAAACTTCCAACGAAATAGCAGGTGAAATTTCCATGTTCAGCGAACTGGAAAATATGACCATGCAGAGTGGAAAGATCGTAGAATTCAACAGTGCTGAAAAATCAAAACTTTTCTGATATGGCCATCATAAAAACAGCAACCAATCTACGCATAACAGTAAAAGATTCATATCATCTGAGCGTGGGAAAAAAGGTCGAAAAAATAGCAAAGAAAATCAATGTAGAAGCACAGAAAGGCAATTTGATTTTAGCAAGTAATAAGAAAATAATGTCTCATGGGAATAAATAAATTAAAAATCCTGTTTTTTTTCATTATAGGAAGTTTCTCATTAGTAAGTTGTCAAAATAAAAAAATGGAAGAAAAATACAGCTGGCTCGGAACCGTGAGCGCACCTCAGGAATATCCCATGGAAGTTTATCAGGGAAATATCATCGCTGATGATTTTACCTACAGCTTTGATGCTATATGGGGAACGCAGAATACAGGCTGGGGAAATACAGGTGCCACGATGAATGTTTCTACCCAAAAAATGGATATTCCCAATACATTGGAATTCACTTGGTATTCCCTCGTGGAAAAAAAATTCTATACCGGAAAATGGCCTCTGGATAAAACCAAAATTGAAAAACTGTTCAAAGAAGGCTTTACCGATAAAGACACGGGAAAGAAAGAAACCTACACTACTTTTAAAGTAGGGCTGGCACCCAAGGGAAAAATCGTAGTATGGATTAATGCACCGGGTGTTCAGAAAGAAATCGGCAGCTTCCAGGCACATGACACCATTATCACAAAGGAAAAAGCCTACGAAAATGCTCAATATATGCTTGAGGACGGCTATGCAGATGACCGTCTGAAAAGTGATTTTCTGATAACGCCCGAAGTGAAAAACAGGATTGCTGCTTCCGGTTATCCCGATCCTTCAGTATATGAAACATATAGAAAAAAATACCTCTGGAAACCTGTTGTAGAACTTCCGCAGGGCTATCAGGTAAAAAAGATATTCTTTATGGCGGCTAACGGAGAGTACGATACTTATGACGGAAGCACAAAAGAAAGAGCGGTCCCTTATTACCTATCCATAACTGTGGTGGGGCCTGACCACAAAGAATGGGGAGCTAATGTTTTCTTTACTAAAAATGAGAGTTATTACACAGACAATGTCTTAAAAGGAAATAATGTTCTTCCTGTAGATTTTGATCTGAATGATATTAATAAAGTATTTGGAGCACTGGATCAGAAAAAAGAAGCCGATTTTATCCTAAAAATAGTTCCTGAAAGCAAAAAAATGAACGTAAGTATAAAGCAGGACGAAAAAACATATCAGCTAAAAGATTTCATCAGTAAAATTTATTAGATTATGTCTAACGTTGTATTTGGAAACTATTCGCCATCATCAGCCCCGGAAAATATAATCAGTGTCGCACTGGGAATATTCTTTGACGGTACCTTAAATAATAAGACCAATTCTGATGCGAGGAAAAACAAAACCAAGGCTTATGATGACCATGGAGGTGATCCGTCAGATAATAACAGCTACAATAATGACTGGAGTAATGTAGCCCGACTTTGGGAAAATTATGATAAAAGAAATGCAATCTACATAGAAGGGATCGGTACCCAGGATAACAAAGGAGATGAAATGGACGGCTATGCCTATGGCTCGGAAAAAACAGGCATTAAAGCCAAGGTACAGATTGGATGCGAAAAAATTGCAGAAAAAATAAGCCTGCTTAAAAAAGCAAATTCCACGGCAAAACTGGGAACAGTCACCCTGGATGTCTTCGGTTTTAGCAGAGGAGCCGCCGCAGCACGGTATTTTGTACATCAGGTATCTAAGAAGAAAGTAAGTTCAGACCCTAAAAGTATAATGTTCGGCAATTTAGGAACCGAATTGAAAAAAGTAGGCGTCAATCTGGACGAAATAAACGTGATTATCCGCTTCCTCGGTATTTTTGATACTGTTTCCTCTTATTCTGAAAATACATGGACAACTTCCCCCAATTTCAGTAATGATATTGAAGAACTTCAGCTGGATGATATTGCAAGAGCCAGGAAAATAGTACACTTTACGGCAGAAAATGAGCACAGGATCAATTTTGACCTAACCGATATAAAAGTCAAAGTAAAGCAGAAAACCGTCTATCTCGGGATTGAAAAATCATTCCCTGGTGTGCACAGTGACATTGGTGGAGGCTATGAAACAGGGCCTGAAGCCAAAGACGAAATCATCAACGGAAGTACCAGCGTTCAGAAAAAAAGAAAAGAACAGCTTGTTGCAGAAGGCTGGTTTCAGGACGGGGAACTAATCATTCATGAATACAGACGCAAGCTCTCCAGTAACAGAAAACTGGTTAAAAAAACATACAGCTTCATCCCATTACAGTTTATGGGAGAGTACGGCAAAAATGACGGATTGAAAATTGATACAGGGCAGATCAGTACCAAATATAAAATTTCTGATGATCCGCTTCTGGTAAGGGTAAAAAACAAACTCACCCCGTATGTAATGGGAAATGGAAAACCCTATACCTTCCGATGGACCCAAAGTATTCACGACCAATATAAAGGATCCAAAGTTCCCGAACAGAGATATGCCGATTATCAGAGAGAACTAGCAGAACAGACGGATCTGAGAGAACTCAGAAACAAATATCTGCATTGGTCTGCAGACTATGACTGGGTAGGCATGGATCCTAGAGAAGATGGAAAAAGAGTAGTACATTAATGGACAACGAAGAATTGTAAAATCTGGCTCACCCGCAGCGTTATGAAGTAAGAGCTTATTATGCAGAAATATAATAAACATACCGTTCAGAAAGATGAAACCTTAAAAAGTATAGCCACGCTGTACGGATTGGATAAAGATGTATTAAAACACTTTCATAATAATCACTGTGCTGTTAAGGATATGATCCTGATCAACCTCAACGGCCAGAAAGAACTTTTTGTTCCCAGAACTGCCGTAGCAGATAAAACCCTTTTGGTACAATTCGGAAAGGGCAACAGTCTTACTCTTCAGCCGGAAAACACAGTGCGAAGATACAGTGTAGTCATTACCATTGAAAAAGGAGAAGATAAGAATGAATTAAAATATGAAACATCGGTTCGGTGGCTGAAAACAGAGAAAGGACAGCAGTTTTTTGAAATAGACAGAACATCCAATCTCTATCTTAATGAAGAGGAAGTCAATGAAATTGCAGATCTGCTGGCCTACAGAACATCTAAGGTTTTATATCCTTTACAGATCAGTACAGATGAGCATGGGAAATTCGAAACGGTAGAAAATGCTGAGGCTTTTTCCAAAAGATGGGCCGCTGTAAAAGAAGAACTCTATAAAGAATTTGAAGGAGAAACCGTAGACGAATACTGCAGAAAGATTGAAAAAGTAATCAGCGAACCTGAAGCCCTCAACCTGTACATCAAAAATGATTATTTCATCCGTGCTTTGTTCTTGGGAATATACCGGAGCTTCGGAAACGAATATAAAACAGAGATGACGGTCACTTTTCCTGTAGTGGATAACGCAATAGAACCCAGTTACAGAGTAACGCTGGAAACAGATCCCCTGAAAGAGGAGACAGGCTTAATTACCATAGAAGGTAAAGGAAAATTATATGAAGAAAGAGAGATTGATGATTTTATAAGAAAATCACCTTTTTCATTGATTATAAAAGATAACCCTGTGATGAATGAAGAAGGAACATTCAGAATAATAAGCTATCTGAAACAGGAAAACACACTTCCGAAATCTCTTTATCTTGAATGCAGCATCATGCTGCAGGAAGAGAAAAAGATTTCAGTATCAGTATCAGAAATTGATGAAAAATAAAACAACATTTCACTAAAGATAAAATTAATATGGCAGAAAAACATATTGTAGTACAGGGCGCTATGTGCAAATGCCAGTTCGGGCAGGCTCCGGACAAGCTGAAAGTACTTACACACCAGAAAGAATATGCCAATGATAAAAGCGGTTCCAAAAAGCTGATTGTCACCACAAAAGAAATAGGAGGAGCCACATTTGAAAAAAACACATTCGGAAACTGTACCAAAATGGGAGGTCCGCCGCCTCCCTGCAAAATTATGGTCACAGAATGGCAGAACTTTTATGATAAAGTACAGCTCAGCAATGGCGGATATATCATTGTAGAAGACAGCAAAGCAGTATGTGCAGTTGCCGGAACTCCGTGCATCGAAATTATAGACCACGGTCAGAGAGCAGAAGCCAGCCAGCAGAACTTTAAAAATGCAGATAAAGACGTTCAGCAGCAGATTAATCCGCTGGTGGATTCCGAAGAAATGTATAACGAGCAGCCTTCAGGAGGAGGGCAGGATGGTGCAATCTAAATGATAACAAAATGGCAAAAGGCGTTAAAAAAATAAAAGTGGTAAGCGGATTGTATTACCCCAAAATGTCAGTATTAGGGCAAAGAATTACAATAAAGCCGGATCAGTGGGTGCAGTTTGGTGTCGAAGAATGGCTGCCGGGTACTACAGATGCAGACAAAAAGAAGCCTCTTACCTGGATGAGGCAGAACAGCAGCAGAAAAATTATCATCAATCAGATCACCTCTGCTACCGGATATAAGTTTTTAATAGGCAAACAGTACTGCGGAAGCTATCAGTTTTATATTGAAGCCAGTCTTTCCGGAGTAAGAGATACCAAAACCAATACAGGAATCTTCGTAAGAGGCTGGTGTGAGCCCAAAATTGTAAGCAGCAAATGGTCTACACAGAAAAACAGCAAAAGCATTAAAAATAACAAAAAGATCGAATACATTTCCTACGGGCACATCGTACACCTAAATCTGGTAACGGAAGGCCTGAACGGAAATACTGTCAGTATCGAGCTTTGGAATCAGCAGACGGCAAAAGCAGATAAACTGGTTCATACCTACAATAATGTCCAGGTTATAGATGGTGAAGTTAATCTTAAGATAGAAAACACCTTTGCCTGGATGGCCTATGTGGATAACATACAGAATGTGGAGGAATTCTATGTTAAAGTAAAAGATACCGCCTCAAAACAATACATTAAAGATAAGCTTGGAGATGATCTTCATGCCATCTATCTGAATGTTAAAAATAAAGTGGTGACCACCAATACCAACGGTGCACAAAACCAGACTCCCACTAAAGTATATAAGCCGGACGTAAACTCTGTCAGGCTGGAACCCTGTAAGTTTGAAGTTATCAAAATTACCGAAAATGAAACAAAAGATGGGAAAGCCAGCAATACAACCGTTAAAGTCTTTGACAATGGAAACGGTGTCAAACTGATAAAATCAGCTGCATTACAGGAGCATATTCAGAGAACAATTTTTTATAAATTCGATTCCACAGTCATTGATAAAGACGGTGTTGCTATTCTGAATAATGTACTCAAATTCCTTCTGGAGCATAAAGATGCTACCATGAATCTCAGCGGCTATGCCTGCGTGATAGGAAAAGAAAACTATAACAAAGGACTTTCCCAAAGAAGAGCAGACGTCGTCAAAAAATTCTTTGCAGATGGCGGGCTGGATCCCAGAAGAATCATCTCCGTAGGAAAAGGAGAAGTAGATCCTACCGACGATAAAATGGGAAGAGACAATATCAAATACAAAAATGAGAAAGACTACGAAAATAACCGTAGAGTAGATATCTCATTTGTTTTTAATGCCCATGATGCACAAACTATTCATTATGAAGTAACAGCACCAGATGTCTCTACAAAGAAAGACCTCATCATTGATGTCACAGGCTTTCAAACCAATGAATGCTTCAGGGATAGTAAAGGAAAACATAAAAAACAGATTCAGGTTGTAGATGTAGGACAGGCAATCGATAAAGGAGATACGGTAAAAACATTTACCACACCCACCTTTACTTATGGAGTATATTCAGATTTATCTCAATTTAATGCTCTTCCTATACAATATATCTGGCCTGCAGGGACAAATCCGAATCAGTTTCATCTGCATGTTCATACCTGCAGATATTATAGCAATGAGAAAAGGACGACAGTATTGATAAAAGCCTATCCGGATATCAGCTGGACATTGAGCTTTACGCTGAATCTTACCAATGATCTCAGCGTAAAGTGGATGAATATGGATCCCCATGAGCATAAAGAACTGCAGAAAAAAGCAGGCAAAATGGGTGCAGAAAAAAGATGGAAACAAAAAGACGCTTCATTAGCCTTCAGTTTAAAGGCAAAATGGAACAATGATAAGCAGGAAAAAGAATTAAAATATCAGTACGAAACCAAGTTTAAAAAAATATATGATACATTTGCTGCCATAGGAGCATTGTCAGATGGAGTTCTTAATCAGGCCAAAGGAAAAGTACGTTCCATTTCTCCTAAGGGAATTCCGGTAAGTTTTGCCGTGAAACCTCCTAATATGGAGCTGTCTGGTAATTGGCTTTTGAAGCATCCTAAAGATAATAATGCCATTATTGGTACGGATGTAGCTATAGGTTTGAAAGCAAATCCGCTGATTGGTCTGGAAATGACAGTTGACCTTCTGGGAGCTTTAGTATTCGGAATTTCCGGAGCGGTAAGCGGAGGAACAGCAGCGCCGGGAGTCACAAGATTGTATCAGGAAATTCAAGGGAAACTGAAATCCGGAATAGATGTAGGGAATGATAATGCAGGCTTCAAGGCATCTGTTGATATCTTTATGGACCTTATTATTTCCAGTACCATAGAAGTGGAATCTGAATTTAAGTTTAATACCGCTGGAAAACTGAAAGACTCTGAATTTAAAGTCTCAAGTAAGAGTAAACTTAAACTGGAATTGAAAGTAGGAGTGAAAATTCAGGGAGAAGTTTCACTGGCTGTTATAAAAGCAGAAGCTTATTTTGAAGCATCAGCATCAGGAAGCGCTTCCATAACCTACGGGCATGGGATCAACTACGATGAAAAAGGATTATATTACCGTCCTGTTCTCGGATTTGACGGCCTTGATGCCCAATATGTAGTTACAATAAGTGTAGGGCTTGCTATTAAAATTGCAAAAAATAAACATAAAGTGGAGGAAAGCAGAAATGGAAAATATGAAATTGCCAAAGGGGATTTTAAAAATGTAATTCCTCCTTTTGATGTGATAAAAGAATTAGAATCCTTATTTGGAATAAGTGCAAATATTCCGTTGATTAAAAATGATTAATATTCATACAATGAAAAATCTTATCTTATTATTTAGCTTTTTGGCTATTGTGTCCTGCAACGGACAAACCGATCTGGAATCTTTAAAATTTGATGAAAAACTGCCGGATAACAGTTTGAAGGGAGAAAAGGAGACAGAAGCCAATTACGGATTATTATCTTATAAACAGGCTAATATTAACAATTATAAGCTGGGAACAGCATCATTTTCCGAATATACAGTACCTAAAGGGTATGAATATTCCAATAATAATCTGGCGTTATTCGTAAACTCTTATCAGAACAACCAATATCTGGGATTTGTACTGAACCTCGCTAAAGAAGATGAAGGAAAAAAGCTGATCGATTACCTTACTAAAACATACGGTAACCCGGAAAAAAGATCCACTGATAAAACAGGAGCTGCTTACTTCTGGGATGCATCAGCTAAAAATAAATGGCTGTTTTTAACCCAAACCCAGGAATTGACTCAAAGCAATACAAAATATACCAATACCAAACTGATTGTAGTAAAGAAAGGAACCAGAGTGGAGAACTCTTCAGATACCGGCACTTTCTCCATCTTAGACAGTTTTACCCTTGCTTATCCTAAAAAATAAAAGATGAAACCCTATTACGAAATAGATTTTAGTGCGGTAATGTGTTCATTTCAGATCAAAATTAATGATGTGGAATTAATTTCATTGAGTATTGAAGGACAAACGAGATCAGATTTTCCCATCAATCATCTTATTCTGGAAGGAGGTAAACAAACAATTGAAGTGAAAGGACTTCCCATGGATGGACATCAGGAACTGCACGAAGATTCTTACATAAGATACAGAGTGAATCTCTATGATATGGCTTCCGGAGAATACGCTTTTGTAAAACAGTTTGATGAATATTTTACCAAAAAACCTGATAAAAACATACCTTTTATAGGACATGCAAGTACATTTGAAGCAGAGGTACCTTATAAACTGGAAGCATGGCAGAATGGAATCAACCTTAAAGACGTCAAGTTCGACGTTAAAGAAAAACTGATCAAAAAGTATAACGAAATTATAAAGATGATCAATGGCGGCAACTACAGTTCGTTCATAGCACAATATCAAAAAAGAGAAAATAATAACGCTTTAGCTATGTATCTTAGCAAAAGCCAGGCAGAAGGCAGGATGCAGGGTATCATTTCGGATATGCAGAATGGATATAAAGCGCAGAGCCTTCCGGATGATATTCAGGTAGAATATTCAGCATACGGAAAGCTGGCCGCTTTAAAATGTACAGATATGATGTCTGCATTACGTCTGGAAAATCCGGAAAGTGATGAAGAATTAGTTCTGCCTATAACATTTTATATTCCCGAAGGGAAGGATGAGTTTGAGATGATATAGCAATCTTTAAAAGAAAGAAATACTGAAGCAAAATTCAGATATTTCCACCAGATTTTAGAACAGAATAGATGGAAGTTAAAAAGGGAAAACCATACATTGCATATAGTATTTTAGGAATAATTGCTGCAGGCTTTATTTACTTTATTCTGTGGATTATTTTCAAAGAAAAAATGCCGCTGCATGAATATGCTTCTGAAATTTCCAATAACTATGACAGTTACGCAGAGAAAGCGATCGTTTTTTTTCCTTTACTTTTTTTTGTTTTCATCTTCATTGTTTTAATGAAGCCTACTGCTTCAAAACGTTTTTTACGCCTGCAGTCCTCACTGCCTACCTCCAAGATCCATTCTGTAGCAAAAGGACTGGCAGAGATTGAAGGAACATTGGTGATGAAAAACCCTTTATCCTCACCAGTGAAGAATGAGGTATGCATCGGATATTATTATACCATTGAGGATATTGACAGAGATTCAGACGGAAAAGAAAGTTACAGAACCATTCACAGGGAAACGAAATGCAATATCTTCCGGGTTAAAGACGACACAGGAATCATAGAAGTAGAACCGGAAGGAATAGAGCTGGTTTTATTAGAAGAAACCAATGTAAGCAGCCATGGCGGTAAAAGGTACAAAGAAACTCTTTTAAAAGATGGCCAGAAGATGCTGCTGGTAGGCTATGCAGATTCTAAAAACGGAGTACCTTTCATCAGAAAAGACGATTATTATAAAATACTCGGTATTACTTCTTCCTCAGGAATCACAGTCTGGAACAAATACCAGCCCTTGCTGAGGTCATTTATGTTTACCTGTTTCATCATCTTTTTAATAATTATTTATATACTTACACAATAATGAATCAGACGGTCGCAATCATATTACTTATTCTGCTGGGAGTAGTTATCATCAGCTTTTTGATCAATCTCTATAACAAATTGGTGATGCTTAAATTTAATGTTGATAAAGCTTACGGAAATATTGATGTAGTGCTGAAACAGCGTGCAGATGAGATTCCCAATCTTGTCACCGTTGCCAAGCACTTTATGAACTACGAAGAAAAGCTTCTTTCCCGCCTTACGGAGCTCAGAACTTTTTACAATAACAGTACGGATGCCGATAAAAGAACCGAGATTGCCAATGAAACCTCAAAAGCACTCTCCTCATTTTTTGCCGTTTCAGAAAACTATCCCGAACTGAAGTCTAATAATAATTTCCTTGAACTGCAGAAAAGAATTTCCGATCTGGAGAACAAAATAGCAGACAGAAGAGAATTTTTCAATGACAGTGTAAACCTTTATAATATTGGAATTCATGAATTTCCCAATGTGATACTGGCAAAAATGTTAGGTTATAAAGACAAAACGTTACTGGAAATTACCAACCAAGAAAAACAGTATGACGGGGTTCAGTTTTAATACCTTTTTCGGATTAGAAGACAAAATAGCTGCTTACCCGGAAGCAACCATTTTCGGAGCGATGTTAGTACCCATTTTGCTGCTTATTCCGATAGCAGTGATAGGATGGATTTTTAGAAAACTGAAATTCAATATGTACATCATTCATGTATTGATGTATACTTTGCTTTTTACATTTATAATAGGAACACTGACCATATTTATCCTTTTCTTTATTACCGATAAAAATGGAGTGAAACTGGCCTATTGCTGGCTTACAATACTCGTGGGAATGTTTTTTTTCAGTTTAATCAATGCCAACACGAGTACCAAAATGTTTAGTGATTGGTCTAAAATAATTAAGGAAAGACAAAATCAGTAATTTTAGAAAAATATAGCATGATGAAAATAGCAAGAGTGCTGATATTGATTTTTGCAGTATTGATCAATATCTGTTGTGAAAATCAATCATTTGACCTGTCATCAGTTTCCCTGGGCGATGATGCAAAGAAGTATGATTTTGAAAACAAAGACCTATTTCTGAAAGATGCTGCAAAAACAGACATCATTCAATATTATGCTGATGAAAACAAAGGAATAACCTACGGAAATATACCCTTAGATAACACGATGGGTACAAGGATTACAGTATACAAAGGAAAAGTAGGCGCTGTAGATACTAATGCTGCCGAAAAATATGCTCTGGACTTCGTAGAAAAAATAGTAAAAAAACACGGAAATCCTACCGCCTCCATTACAGATAAAGCAACGGTAAATGCCAACCTCGCCAAACCAATTTTTGAAAAGCTTAAAAAACTTTCACCTGAAAAAGTGTCATGGAATCAACATGAGAAAAATACTTTTATATATCCATCTTCTTTCTTTTGGGATGACGGGAGAAATTATTCCATACTAAGTATTTCTATTGAAAATGATGGGGAAATAAGAAATAAATACATTTCTGTTACTAAAGACGCTTACCGTAATAATGCCGTTTTTGGGCTGAAATATCCCACACCACCAGCTTCTCCATGGTATAAGTATATGAATTAAATAATGGCCTTATTACAGAACAAAAACACCTAAAAAAGTACTTCCGTATACTTGAATCCATGTTTTTCTGTTTTATTATTGATAACCTGATGCTAACACTAACATTATGAAAAGATTGAAATATATAATAATACCCATAATCTGCCTTGCTTTTGCTTCATGCGGTGATCAAAAAAATAAAGCGCCGGCATCTGTTGTTGAAACACAGGGGAGTACACAGACAGAACCCTTTAATCTTGCTAAAATTAAGGTAGGAGAAAATATCAACGAAATTTTAAAATCTGCCGGAGCCACAGAAAAAGAAGCGGTACGCACCAGTGATGTTACGCTCATTGGAAATGAAAAGCTCGCTTTTTCGTCCAAAGAATTACTACACTTCAACGGAATTGATCTGGAAGGCAAAAACAATAAAAACACCAACAAAGTAATCTTACACTTCGGAAAGGTAGATGAGGAAATAGGCCCTCTCGCCAATGAAAAAGAAGACGAACTGGGAATGTATCAGCTCGATATTTATACCGAAGAAGAAAAAACCGCACTTCTGGATAACCTTAATAAAACATTGCAGAAGCCCAGCTTCGATACCATCCGTGAAGGATTTGAATCTGAAGTGAAAGACAATGAGATCATTCAGACCCATAATAAACTCAGACAGGAAGTGGCGATATGGAGAACCAAAGATATGCTCTATTATTACTGCGAAACCAAAATAGACAACAGACCGGACGAGTACCGATGCAATCTTTTCGTATTCAAAAACAAAGAATGGAAAGACCTCCTGAAAGGATCCGGATATCCTGATCTTGATAAAATTCATTGAATAAATTAAAACATTCGCTTAGCCAAATCAGTTTGCTGATTCCTTTTTGCTCGGTAAAATAAGACGTTAGAAAAATAAATCCTTTGCGTCAAAAAAATAATAATTCTGTAAAAAAACAAAAATGCCAGTCTAAAAAGACCGGCATTTTTTTATATCAAATGATTGTTCAGACTATTTCACGATAAACTGCATCGTCGCCTGATCCAGTTTCAAAATATACACTCCCTGACCCAGATTTCCTGTTTTAATAGAATTTCCATTTTTGAAAGGCTGATCAATCGTCTGAAGAGTTTTTCCCTGAAGATTATAAATCTCAGCTTTCTTTACCTTCTGAAGATCTCCTTTTACAAAAATCTCCTGGTTTGTAATAGGATTGGGAGAGATTTTAAAACTATTTGAAGCTGTTTCTGCAGCTGTACTTTGAGCCATTCTTGCAGAAGAGCCGGAATAACAGGTCCATGAAAGATCATCAATAGCAACCCTGTTACTTGTTGAATTATTCACAAGACTTACCACTACGTTTCCGGAAATATTGATATTATTGATGGTCGTTGTAGTTGCTGAAGCACTGTAAGGAATAGTACCAACGGTGGTTCCGTTTACTTTTACATCAAAAGTGCCATTAACCCCTGTAAACTTAAGCTGTGTAGTAACCGTCAGAGATCCTATACCAGTGGCAGAACTTCCTGAAGTTAAAGATCCGTTTCTTACCGTAATTGCTTTATTATTCAACGTCTGATCAGTTCTTGCATCCGTTGCCGTCCACGAAATTCCGCCACTGCTCCATGTTCTGGTGGAATAAGAAGCAATGGCTGCAGGAATCGTTTCAAAACTCTCATTTACACAATTGGTAGCCGGAGTCGTTGTTCCGGAATTGGTAGTACCGGAAACAGAAGAACTGTTCGGAGACGAATTTCCAGCCGCATCTTTTGCAACAATATAAAAACTGTAAGTAGTAGATGGAGTAAGACCTGATATGGTTGCTGAAGTTGAGCTAACCGTGGTTTTCAGGCTTCCGTTCATATACACATTGTAAGCAGTAACCCCTACATTATCTGTAGAAGCAGTCCATGAAAGCGAAATGCTGCCCGACGTCTTTCCAGAAATAGTAAGACCTGTTACTGTAGTCGGAGCCTGTGTATCACTTGCCGGCTGTTGAGAACCCCAAATCAGATTCACATAATTAGGATTGTCAATAAATGGATTTCTGTTCCCCTGATAGGCATAAGAAGCATTATTTCTCTTAACCTCAGCAGAAGAAACCGGATCCTGATTATGCCATGCTAACAAAACATTCAATTCCCAAGTCTGAAGCCCCGGGAAAGTAGAACTCCCCAGCATATTTCCTGATGAAAACGAAGAAAGCTTACTCTGATAACGCGTTACAAAATAGAAAATCATACGGGCAACATCTCCTTTAAACTCATCAATCGGCTCAAAAACCGTCCCGGAATACCCTGAAGAAATTGATGTTCCAAGTTTGGATCCGTTCAGTGAAGTGAAAGAAGCACTTCCAACCTTTCCATAAGGATAATTGCTTCTCATTCCGTTCACTTTTCCGTCTGTAGCTCTGATGAAATGAATATCTGCAACCATTGGAGAAGCTTCGCTAAAAAGACTTTGAGGAATCACATGCTCTCTGTTATAGCAATTTCCTTCTGTAGAATATGTTCCACACTGATTAGTACCAGGAGTATATTTATAAGGATCAGTACCGGCAGGGTTTTCAGAATACATATCAAGGATAGAACCGTCATTTTCATAATCCTTATCAATATCAGTGGTTTTATAGGCTGTCCACAAACCATTGTAACCTTTATCCTGGTGTCCGCTCGTAATAATGCTGCTTAAAGCAGTTTTTAACGCTGCACCGCTTAATCCGTTGGCAGAATTGTAGTATCCGGCAGGAGCCTGTGCATATGCAAGTCCTGTGAATAAAGAAAATAAGATGATTTTTTTCATATTAATACAAGTTTCAACAAGAATACTACATTTTTGTGAATAAAAAATTACGGTATCGTTAATTTTGAAATGTACTGCATGTAAGAAGCTTTGGATAATGGATTTCGGGTTACAGGATTTGAAATTCGAGGTTTCGGGTTTGTGAGATACGGGTTTAAAGTTTTCGCCTTTTGGTTTTAAATTTCAGTATTTTTAAAATTCAATAGAGGTGGGCTTTAGCCCGCCTTGTAAATTATAATTCCATTTACCCGGCTTTAGTCAAACCTTAATGAATATCCTCATTCATAAAAACAAAAAAAGATCTGTGAAAATCTGTGCTATCCGTGGTGAATTAATTATCATATCCTATTATTCAATAGGAGTGGGCTTTAGCCCGCTTATCAAATAAATCAAAAATTATCTGTTAAATCCGCATCATCCGCAGGAACGAAACATAAAAAAGCCAGTACAAAAGTACCGGCTCATATAATGGATGACTTACATCTTATTTTCTTTGTGGCGGATAATTCTTCATAATCTCAGCCATGATTTCGGGAATCTGTCTCTGTTTCGCCTTTGGAGAATCTACAGAAATTCCGCTTCCGATACCCTGCCAAACCAATTTGTTGGTTTTTGCATCAATCAGGTCTACAATTAAAGCTCCCTCATTATAATTCGTGGTCCAGGTTCTGTTCATCCCGACACCCCAACCGAACGGTCCGCCCCATCCCCACATTCCGTAAGGAGAAGAAGAATTGATATCCGTAACTTTCTTATGATTAGCTTTTACATTGATAATCAGATCCGGGTTTTCTCCGGACTGAAGACCCTTGCTCTGAAGCTGTCTGGACAGTTCATTCAGCACTCTGTCTTTATCAATATCATTCAATTTTAGATCATCAATTCTTATTTTATACGTTTTGAAAGAATTGAAGTTGGCTGTTTCAGCATAATCTGAACGCACCTGAAAAGGACTACATGAAGTTAACCCTAAAGTAGCGGATGCCAATAAGATAAAAATATATTTTTTCATTTTATTTTATTTTTTTTTATCACTTTTAATGAATGTATCAGTCTTTTTGTCGTACCCGTAAGGACAGTGTCTGCAGCCGCTTTTACAGCAATGTCCCCTTTTCAGATGGAATTTTTCTGTAAAAACCTTGTACCCCTGTTCATTATAGTAGAAGTCTTCACCTTCTTTGATGTCATAATGGGCCATAAGTTAAATGCTAGTCAAAAAACTTTTTATATTTGTTACTATGATAATTGTATGCCAAAAGCCCTTAAAAAAATTAAAAATTAATGGCATTGCTCTCTTTCCCTTTATCTTCATTAGGAAACCCGAAGATAAGGAAAATAATGTATTGATCAATCACGAAAAAATCCATTTACGCCAACAATGGGAAATGCTTGTTGTTTTCTTCTATATTTTCTATGTTATTGAATATTATTACTGGGTTTTTAAACTTAAAGACGGGGATCTGGCCTACAGAAGAATTTCATTTGAAAGGGAGGCTTACGCCAATGAACAGAATCTCAGCTATCTTAAAAATAGAAAATTCTGGAGCTTCAGGAAATATCTTTGAAATGATGATGATGAGCTGTGCAATTCGGGATTCGGGTTTTGAGCGTGTGGATTTGGAAGTATATTTTACCCTGGAACTCATCTGAAAAAACAAAAGCTCATGTGCAAGCATCCCTGCAGTCTGGGGTAGAAAAAAGCTTTCAGCTATCTTTAAGTAAATCTTTTCCTACTTTTGCAAACAATAAACCTCGAATAGTTAAAACTGAAATGCTGTTAAAACTTCCCGCAGAACCTGTACCCATTCAGGAAATTCCCGTTCACAACAAGATAAAACTGTTTATGAAAAGGGAAGATCAGATACATCCGATGATTTCAGGGAACAAATACTGGAAGCTGTTTTACAATATCAATCACTATCTGGAAAGAAACCCTGAGCATCCTTACATCATTACTTTTGGCGGAGCTTTTTCCAATCATATAGCAGCAGTTTCGGCAGCAGGAAATTTGGCGGGTATCCCGACATTAGGGATTATCAGAGGTGAAGAGCTGCAGCATAAATGGAGAGATAACCCTACTTTACTTTTTGCCAAAAGAAGCGGGATGAACCTGAAATTTGTCACCCGCGAAGAATACCGCCACAAAGAAAAACTGACAGAATTCCTTCAACAGGAGTTTCCGGACGCGTTGATAGTTCCTGAAGGAGGCACTAATGAAGAGGCTGTAGAAGGAGTGAAAATGATGCTCAACGAACAAACAAAAGATTTTGACTATCTTTGCACTGCAGTAGGAACAGGAGGAACTATTGCAGGAATTTCAAAATTTTGTGAAGACAATCAGAAAGTTATAGGTTTTAAAGTGGTTGATGATGCTTCACTGGAAAGTAAAATTTTTGAATTAACTTTGAGACAGAATTTTAATCTAATAGATTCATGTTTTGGAGGTTACGGTAAAATAAATGATGGAAACATCCGTTTTATCAATGATTTCAAAGAGAAATATGGTATTCCTTTAGAACCGATTTATACAGGAAAAATGATGGAGAAAGTTTTTGAACTGATTGAAGAAGGGTATTTTCCTGACAACAGCAGGATTTTGTGCTTTCACACTGGCGGACTGCAGGGAATTGAGGGAGCTAATCTGCTTTTAGAAAAACAGAATAGAAATTTAATTATATAAGTAAAATTGAAAAACATGAAACACCTAGTGTTCCATCTTTCATTTTAAAACAATAAAAAATATAAGATGAAAAGACTTTTCCTATCCATAAGCCTTTTAGTTTTATCAAAATTTTCTGCCCAGACTTGGGCAACCGAAGATCAGTATATTCAGAAATTTGCTAAATATGCCGTAGAAGAAATGGAAAAATATAAAATTCCGGCTTCTATTACCCTTGCCCAGGGACTATTGGAAACAGGGGGAGGACAGAGCAGGCTGGCACTGGAAGGTAAAAATCACTTCGGTATAAAATGTAAAGAAGACTGGACCGGTAAAACAATGAAACATACCGATGATGCTCCCAATGAGTGCTTCCGTGTATATGAAGATCCAAGACAGTCTTATGAGGACCATTCCATATTTTTAGCGACCAGAAAATACTACACGAATCTATTCAAACTGGATATGAAAGATTACAAAGCATGGGCTTACGGCTTAAAAAAAGCAGGATATGCTACCAACCCACGCTACGCTTCTATTCTTATCACCAAAATTGAAAAGTACAAGCTATACGAATACGACAATACCAATTCCAATGAAGTATTGTACGCGGTTCTTAGAATGTATCCGGATCTGAAAGACGACAGAACCTTTATGGCACAGCTGGAGCCGTCAAAAGCAGGTAGAAAAGCTAAGGAACCGGTTACCGTAGAAGTTCCTTACAAGCAGACTTCTTATGCACAACAGCAAAAAAGAGTGGAAAGAATCAAAACAAAAGCTGAAATTCTTAACGCTATTCTGATCAAAATTCACCCTAACGACGGTCTGAAATACATTGTCATTCCTGAAGATACTGATGTGAAATTCATTGCCAGCAAATTCAAAGTTAGCGAAAGCAGGCTGATGAAATGGAATGAGCTTGAAAGTGAAACACTGAAGAAAAATGACATCATTTTCCTTGAGTCCAAAAATTCTACAGGAAATACAGCTACCTACAAAGCTGAATCCGGAGAAGATATGCATGATATTGCACAGAAATTCGGAATCAAATTAAATAAATTATACGCTAAAAACAGAATGGATGAAGGGCAGCAGCCATCTGCAGGACAGCTTATTTATTTAATAGACAAAAAACCAAGAAACTAATTTAATTTTTTGTTGAGAGTTTACCGTTGACAGTCAAATGCCAACCCGCAGCTGTCAACAGCAACTGAGCATATATGAAGTATCAAAGAAGTTCGGCTTTATTTGACGAAGCCTACAAATACATTCCGGGAGGTGTGAACTCACCGGTAAGAGCATTCAAATCTGTTGGAGGAGTGCCTGTTTTTATGAAATCGGCAAAAGGAGCTTACCTTACCGATGCAGATGACAATACTTATATTGATTATATCAACTCTTGGGGTCCGGCCATTTTGGGACATACCCATCCTGAAGTGCTGGAAGAACT
This sequence comes from Chryseobacterium culicis, assembly GCF_900108365.1. Taxonomy (GTDB): domain Bacteria; phylum Bacteroidota; class Bacteroidia; order Flavobacteriales; family Weeksellaceae; genus Chryseobacterium; species Chryseobacterium culicis. Next base: position 839,728 of record NZ_FNWQ01000001.1, read on the forward strand.
GAAAGTACAGGCAGAGAAGGGGTTCTCTTTCGGGGCACCTACAGAACTGGAAACAGAAATTGCAAAATTCATCATTGAAAATGTTCCGAATATTGACCAGATCAGAATGGTTTCTTCAGGAACAGAAGCATGTATGAGTGCCATCAGACTGGCCAGAGGATATACAGGAAGAGATAAGATCGTAAAATTTGAAGGCTGTTACCACGGTCATTCAGACTCGTTCCTGATTAAAGCGGGAAGTGGCGCCGCAACATTCGGAAACCCCAATTCTCCGGGAGTCACTGCAGGTACTGCTAAAGATACTTTATTAGCCCGATATAATGACTTTGAGCAGGTAGAAGATTTATTCCGTCACAATCAGGGAGAAATTGCAGCGGTAATTATAGAACCTGTTGCAGGAAATATGGGATGTATACTGCCTGAAAATGATTTCTTACAGAACCTGAGAAAAATCTGTGATGAAAACGGTGCGCTATTGATCTTTGATGAGGTAATGACCGGGTTCAGACTGGCATTCGGAGGGGCTCAGGAACTGTTTAATGTAAAAGCAGATCTGGTAACTTACGGAAAAGTAATCGGAGGCGGTCTTCCGGTAGGTGCTTTCGCAGGAAGAAATGAAATTATGGACCACCTTGCACCGAAAGGCGGTGTTTATCAGGCGGGAACATTAAGTGGAAATCCTTTGGCCATGAGAGCCGGATTAAAAACACTTCAGCTTATTAAAAATGATCCTGAATTTTTCAGCAGATTGGAAAAGACAACCGAAACATTAGACTTTGAAATCGGAAAAATCCTGAATGAAAAAGGAATTGCCCATAAAATCAACAGAAAAGGTTCCATGATGTCTGTCTTCTTTCATATCAACAGAGTGTCCAACTTTGATGAAGCGCAGGAAGCGAATCATTCTTTGTTTAATAATTTCTTTCATCAGATGCTTCAGAATGGAGTGTATCTTCCGCCAAGCGGTTATGAAACGTATTTCATCAGTGATGCGATCAAGGATAAAGAAATTGATATGACACTGGAAGCAGTAAGAAAATTTGAATATTCAAATAAATAGAAATAAATGAAACCGGATTTGAGATCCGGTTTTTTTATGCAAAAGAAATTTGTTTTGAAGGGTTTGGGTAGAAAAAAGTTCAACGCAATGTTTGTCACTCTGCAGGAGTCTCAACAGCGTAAAAACGACATAATCTGGATTCCTACAGAACGACAAGCGTTGTGGATATGTTTTTATCATAGTATAGAGAAGATGAAAAAATATTAATAAGACGCTCCAAAAAGGAATCAACGCAAAGCATAAATCATACAGATTTTGTAATAAACGATACACTTCACTGAGAGCGCTTCTTTTTAATTTTGTATTAAAATAGATTGGAAATGAAGACCTCAGACAATACCATCTCCCGCAAAGACTTTATCCGGAACTCGGCTATGGCAGTTGCGGGGCTCAGCTTAATTCCAAATATCATGACAGCATCACCTTTCTTCCATGAAAATCATGTTCCGGCAAAAGGAAAAATGAGCTTAAAAAATGTCCGTCTGGAAACAGGTTTTAACTATGAGGATGGGGAAGTGGCTTCTACCAAAACAGATCTGTTCTATGTGGAAGTAGAAAACGGAAAAATCACAAAGATCACCCCAAACAAGCCTGGTGCTGCAGCAGTGGATGCAAAAGGACTGCTGATGCTTCCCGCATTTAAGGATATGCACATTCATCTTGATAAAACTTTTTACGGAGATCAGTGGCAGGCGGTGCGAAAAAGAACGGGAGGAGTAAAGGGAATGATCGAGCTGGAGCAGAAAATGCTTCCCGAAATGCTGAAGAACTCAACCTTTAAAGCAGAAAAACTGATTGAACTGTTGCAGTCCAAAGGAACCTCCTACGCGAGAAGCCATGTGAATATTGAGCCTACTTCAAAACTTCAGTCATTAAAGAATCTGCAGAAAGCATTAGACAATAAAAAGAAAAGCTTTGGAGCTGAGCTGGTGGCCTTTCCGCAACATGGCGTGTTCTATACGGATTCCGCACCTTATCTCAGGGAAGCGGCCAAGATGGATATTGATTTTATCGGAGGAGTAGACCCCTTTAACATAGATGGAGCTATCGAAAAAGTAGTAGATTTTACAGTACAGCTTGCTTTGGATCATAAAAAAGGAATTGATATCCACCTTCATGAAACTGGAGACTCCGGATTAAAAACGGTTGAATATCTGATTAAAAAGGTAAACGAAAATCCTTCTCTGAAAGGGAAAACTTATTTAAGCCACTGTTTTGTCCTGGGAAAATTAGAAACCGCAAAACAGGAAGAAATCGCTGAAAAATTAGGAGAAGCAAAGATCGGAATTGTTTCCACCATCCCGTTCGGAAGATTGATTATGCCTATACCGGCGCTTTACAAACATAATGTAACCGTCCTTACCGGAAATGACAGTATTGTAGATCACTGGAATACTTTCGGAACGGGAAGCGTGCTTCAGAAAGCTAACTTAATGGCTCAACTGTATGGATATTCAACAGAATTTTTACTGTCAAGAAGCTTAAAACTGGCTACGGGAAATATGCTGCCTTTAGATGATCAGGGAACCCAGCAATGGCCCAAATCCGGTGACAAGGCAGATTTTGTGCTGATTGATGCAAGCTGCTCTGCAGAGGCGGTTTCCAGAATTTCTGATGTAAAGTCCCTTGTACATGAGGGAAACATTGTCTTTTAACTCAGAATCAGAATTGATTAAATAAATTAATATATAATCTAGTTGTGTTTTTCGACCACAAAGGGTAGGGAAGTTTTATGAAGAGTCGCGGAAATGAAGCCGGCAACCGAAGATAGCGCGATGAGATAAAGCTTTTGTTCCTTTTGTGGTTGTTTTTTAGTTTATTCTCTCATAAATTTTAGTAATTTTAGGAGAAAATAAGGCAGCGTGGCTTACCATACAGATCATTTTCCTATTTTGGGAATTCAGGAATTTAGCGAAAATCAGCTGAAAGGCTGTAATTTGCTGTTCAATGATCTCTCAGGCGCACGTTCTATAGATGATCCTCATAAGCACGATTTTTTTATCATCAATCTTTTTGAGAGAGGATCCGGATCCCATACCATAGATTTTACAGAATATCAGGTACAGGACTACCAGATTCACCTTGTTTTTCCGGATCAGGTACATCAATGGGTGATCGAAAAAGAAACCATCGGATATCAGCTGATGATCAGCAGAGAGTGGTTTGAAAGTTTTCTGCCATCATTAAGGTTTTCTGCATCGTATTACCAAAATCATCCGGTGATCCAACTTTCCAAAGACGTTTTTGAAACTTTCCTGTATGAATTCCGGGAAATTGAAAAAGAACTGTCCCATCAAAAAGTATTCTGGGAACTGATTCAGAAAAGAAGCGAAATGATCGGTTTGCTGGTAAGTAAATCTGTGGAAGGTGCTTTCAAAGACTTTGAAGTGTATAACTCCAATCCTATCATTTCAAAATTCCTGCATCTTATTGATGAACATTTTAAGACAGAAAGATCCGTCTCTTTCTATGCTGATAAACTGAATATTTCGGCCAATTATCTCAATATTGTCTGCAAAAAAAATCTCAATGCTTCGGCGTCGTCACTTATTCAGGACCGTATTTTACTGGAAGCAAAAAGACTTTTAAAAGTTTCCGAAATGTCCGTGAAAGATATTGTATATGATCTCGGGTTCTATGATCATGCCAGCTTTTCCAAATTCTTCAAAATTCAGACGGGTATGACGCCTTCCCAGTTTAAAGAATAATCTGTACAAAACAAGACATGATTGATACACCGGTTTTCCCTTCAGACCGGGCTACTTTTGTACTGTTAAATCGTACATCATGCAATTTCCCTATCAATTAACTGCAAAAGGAACCTATTCCCTTAAAAATGTCCGTCTGGAAACAGGCTTTGAATACGAAAATGGAGAAGTTACCGGAACTAAAACTGATCTTTTCAGCATTGAAATTGAAGACGGAAAAATAAAAGCTGTCAGACCCAATATTCCTGCTTCCAATGCAATAGATGCTAAAGGATATCTGATGCTTCCGGCTTTCAGGGATATGCATATCCATCTGGATAAAACATTATATGGACTCCCATGGCAGGCTCTTTCTCCGAAAAGGAAAACCGTAAAGGATATGATTGCTTATGAACAGGAAATTATTCCCGAACTGCTGAAAACCTCAGTAAGCAGGGCAGAACAGCTGATCAGCCTGCTGCAGCACTACGGAACTCATTTTGCGAGAACTCATTTTAATATTGATCCTACTTCGGGACTGAAGTCTCTGGAGCATCTTGAACAGGCTCTTGAACATAAGAAAGATTCCTTCAAAGCTGAACTTGTAGCCTTTCCGCAGCATGGCGTTTATTATACAGAATCTGCTCCTTTGATGAAAGAAGCCGCTCAGTTGAAAAGTGTTGGATTCATCGGTGGACTGGATCCGCTAAGCATTGACGGCAGTATTGAAAAAGTGATGGATTTTACAGTTCAGCTGGCTTTGGATCACAATAAAGGAATTGATATTCACCTGCATGAAGCCGGAGAATCCGGGATGAAGACCATCAATTATCTTATTGACAGGGCAATTGAAAATCCGGCACTGCAGGGAAAAACATTTGTGAGTCATGCATTTGCTTTAGCCCATCTTTCACCTAAAGAAACAGAGCAGATTGCAGAAAGACTGGCCGCAGGAAATGTAGGAATAGCTTCTTCCGTGCCTTTTAAAGGAAAGATAATGCCTATTCCAACCCTGAAAAAATATGGGGTGAATGTAGTAATCGGAAATGATAATGTGCAGGATTACTGGAGTACGTTCGGATCCGGAAATATGCTGCAGAAAGCTAATCTGATCGCAGAGCTGTATGGCTATGCCACAGAATACGCATTGTCCAGAACCTTACAGTTTGCCACGCAAAGTATTCTTCCTCTGGATGAAAAAGGAAAGCAGCAATGGCCAAAAGCGGGTGATGAAGCCGCCATTGTTCTTACAGATGCTTCATGTTCTGCTGAAGCCGTTTCCAGAATTTCAGAAATAAAAGCCCTGATGAATGACGGGAACTTATTCTGGCGAAATTAATCTGAAGTATATATTTTTTATACACTTGTTTTTTGTAACTGCCATCGGAAGGTTTTCTGGTGGCTTTTTTAAATTATAAATGATGAATGATGAGGTTTCGGGTGGGGGATTCGAGGTTTTGAGATTCGTGATTTGAGAATTTGTGATGCTGTAATATCAATTTTATGATTTCTTATATTCAATAATAACGGGCTATTATCCTGAGCATAGTCGAAGGGAGCCCGTTTAAACCTAATAAAAAACTCCTCCGGCTTTAGCCAAAATCTATTAATCTGTGATAATCTGCGAAAATCTGTGGTCGAACAAAAGAAATAACGGTTCAAACTACAGTTTTTAATTTTCACAATGTGAACACCACTTAACATTAACTTCGGGAGATAACTGCCATATTCAATGATTACCATTAAAAAAAGCCCCCGGAAAATAGTTCCGAAGGCCTCTATTGAAATTAAATCTAAGTACTTATATACTGTTATAAGTTAAAGTTGGTCCATCCTGCATACCAGGTATCGTTAGCATCTTTTACAGCACCTCTGTACGTTACCTGTGTAAACCAGCTTGCTAGTTTAGGATTGGTAAATGCTCCTCCGGTTAATAACGGAGAACCGGTAGTAGGTGTAAAGTTTGGTGTAGTTCCTGCAGGAGCCCATGCACCGGCAAGTTTTACATCCGCAGTAGAAGCAAGGATGGTGTTTCCTTTAGCATTAAACCATGTTGTAAGATCGTTTAATGTATAGGTTGTAGGAGTAGAAGTAGAAGGTCCGAATTTTAAAGGCGTTGTATTTCCTGCTAAAATGTTGTTTTCAAAGAATAATTTGTTACCTACAATATTGTTATCCGTTGGAGCACCTTTCGTAGCATCAATGAATAAACCTACAGGGAATCCTGTGAATACAGAATTGAATACAGAGATAGAAGAGTTTCTTCTGATCTGTAAAGCATTCTGGAATAATGCATTGATAGATCCCGGAGCCGCAGAGTTGATTGGCCCGATGATCGTCATGTTAGAGAATGTAGCGGATGTCTGAGGAGTCAGTGTAGAACCGTTAGCATCATTGTCAGATTCAAAAGCATTAGAACCAGAAACGTCAGCCACCTGAGCATCTCTTACTGCGATACCAAACTGCACATTTCCTGAGAAACCGTTATCAGTATCGAAGTCATCATCAAGACCCTTGTAAGAGATAAGGTGAGAACAGTTTACTGTTCCTCCGAACCATTCAAAGCTGTCATCATTCGCATAAGCCACTTCTACGTAATCTACTTTGGTTCCGTTACCTACCCCCCCGAACGTAAGTCCGTTGATCTCTTTATCCGGTAAGAAGGCATATCCTGCATATTCTATTCTTACATATTTTAATACACCGCTGTTATCAGCAGCATTATTTCCACCATAAAGTCCAAGACCTTCAGAGTTATTGATTCCTCCTTCAATCTCTCCAACTCCGTTGGCACCTCCGAAAGAAGCATTGGTAGGAGCATTTCCTAAAATTACTACTCCTGCCCAGTCACCTCTCTTAGGACTTGGTTTTTCAGAAGTGAAGATAATAGGGTTGGCAGCAGTTCCCTCTGCCATGATTTTGCTTCCTCTTGTAATGATTAAAGCTCCGTTTTTATCAGCCTCACCTACAATTTTTGTACCTGGCTCGATCGTTAAAGTAGCGCCGTTGGTTACATATACTAGTCCTCTTAGCTTATAAATTTTGTTAGCTTTAAGCGTCATGCTGGAAGTGATCTTTCCTGAAAGAATAAGGTTTTCAGTATCTCCGTTTCCGTTACCTCCATTTTGAATAATGGTAGGTCCATCTTCTTCTATATTTCTACATGCGGTAGTTGATACTAGAGCGCCAAGCATTAAAGAATATAAAACGAACTTTTTCATGTTATAAAGAATTAAATTATTTATTAGATTATTTTATTGAGTGAATTAAAAATTGTATCCCAGCGTTACACTGATATTGGTACCTGAAAGCCTTTCAATAGCAAGAGCATCTTTGCTGTCATACTTACCGTTGTCATTCAGGTCATGGTAGAATTTGGCACGACGGTTCAGGATATCTGAAACATTCAGCTTGATCTCACCTTTATTGTTCCATATTTTTTTAGCAAGCTGGAAATCAAGAAGCGGTCTTGGTGCTTCCCAGATTGGTGGTACCTGATCGTTTCCTACATAAAGGATCCTTCTTCCGATCATGTTGAATAATACGGTAGAAGACCATCCTGATTTTTCAGTATCATACTGAAGGCTTACGTTGACAGTGTACGGAGATTGCCCCTGCATTGGCCTGTCAATGTTCGTCGTTTCGTCCGTTACCCTGTTTTTGATTAATGCTACGTTTCCACCCAGCGTAAAGTTTTTAAGAGCACTTACAAAATCAAGCTTTTTTCTTACTTCTACTTCCACCCCGTAAGCGTCAGCTTTATCTACGTTCAGGTAGTTGAAGGTATTACTGGTTCCTACCCCAGACTGGTTGAAGTATAATTCGATAGGTTTTTTAAAGTTTTTGTAGAAACCTGCCACAGAGATAATTTCTCCGTTTCTTGGGTAATATTCCCAACGAACGTCGGCACTTGTGATTTTAGTTCTTTCGATAGATTTATTCCCGATTACAGTAGCTCCCAGGTCAAAATCATAATAGGCTAAAGGAGAAACCTCTCTGAATTCCGGTCTTACCACAGTTTGTGAACCTGCAAGACGGATGTTCATCTTAGGATTTACCTTAAATGTCAGGTTAACAGCAGGTAAAAAGTCTGTAACACGGGTATTGACAAAACGGTCATCGCTTTTCTTCGTGCTTCCAACCAGCTGGTCAAAGTTTTCAACTCTTAATCCCCAAACCGCTCTTAACCATGGAGTAAAGTTATTGTCAAACTGTAAATATCCCGCATTAAGGATCGTATTAGCAATATATCGGTACTGATTTCCGGCGATTTCATCAAATGTAAATCCTCCGTTACCTCCGAAATTTTCCGGATTGAAAATGGTTTCGAAAGGCTGAGAAAGTAATCCCTGATTGAAATTTTCAAGCCTTACAGAGAATGGTCGGGAGTTGTAGATTCTGTCTTTTACCTGGAATAAGTAACCGCCTTTGATTGTTTGTTTCTGCCCAAACATCGTGAATGTCTTGGAAATGTCACCTCCTGCATTATACAGATAATCACTTAGAGTAGAGTAGAATACACTTCCTGATTTCTGAGAAAGACCATTGGAAATCAATGCTAAATAAGGACTTCCGGTCATGTTGGTGTACTGGTTATACTGTAAACGCTGCAGCAGAGGAATGTACTGGTCCAGGATCCCGAAGCTGCCGTACCAGTTAACAGTCAGTCCCCCAAGAGCATCTATTTTATGGGTACCGGTAAGGGTAGAGTTATAGAATGTAGTTTCCTTAAATCCGATCTCCCTCGCCATGATATTGGTACCGTTGATCGGATCAAATTCAAAATCCTTACCAGTTCTAAAGGACATGTGGTTCACGGTATTATTCGTGATGATATTCTTTAAGGAGATTTTATTGTTATTGTTCAGCTTTAAAGCCAGGTTCAGCATTCCTCCTAAAATAATATCATTGCTGTATTTTTCTGTAAAATAATCGAAGTTGGTATCAGCAAGCTGGTCGTTGATGGTAAAGAAACGGTTGGTAGACTCGGTTCTCCTTTTGTTGTTCGTGTAGTTTAAAACAGCAATTACCCCCAGATCTTTTCCAAATACTTTCGTATTGAAACCTCCGTCTAACTGTAAGCTTATGTTTTCTGGGTAACCAATACTGTTATATCCGAGATTCTTTGTAAATCCTTTACCGATTTCTGTTTTCTGAGCTTCAGATAGAATACTGAAAGCATTTTTGGCAGGCATATTGGTAGGAAGCTTTCTGTAACCGTCATCAATTCCTAAAAAGTCCCATTTCCCTCCTTTCTGCATATGGAATTCCTGTCCCATAGTAGCCGTATTTCCTCCTACACCTACTTGTACATTGAAGAAGTTTTTGTTAGGAATATCCTTAGTATTCACCTGAATCAATGCACCACCCCATTCTCCCGTATATTCAGGGATGAAAGTTTTGTTGATGACAAGTGTTTCAATAACGTTGGCAGGGAAAAGATCGAAAGAGAAAGTCTTTCTGTCAGGCTCAGTACTGGATAGCTGAATACCGTTCAGCATCGCCTGGTTATAACGGTCTGATAAACCTCTTACTACAATATATTTTCCTTCAGATAAACTCACCCCGGAAACTCTCTTCAGAACTTCACCCGTGTTTCTGTCCGGACTTCTTTTAATAGCTTCGACCCCGATCACCTGAGAAACTACACCTGCGTTCTTTTGTAAACCTATGGTTGAGGCTATGGTTTCTTTTCTCGCGTTGGATTTTATGACAACTCCCTCAATTTCTTTCTCTTTAGTGGAGGGCTTATCCAGAACGATATCAAGATGAGTATTACCTTCATTCTTGATGATAACCTCGCTGATCTCTTTTCTGTTGTACCCATTGGAACTTACCGTTACAATGTAATTGGTACCAGGGGACAGGTTGATAGAGTAGTATCCGGAAATGTCAGTAGTAACTTCCTGGCCATTTACTTTTACTTTTACCCCTTCTATAGGAGTATTATCTTTCTCGTCCAATACCCTACCTTCCAAAATCTGGCTTTGTGCAAAAGCATAGCCAGCAGAAAACAAGGCAAGTAGCATAATGCTCTTGTGGAGTTGTTTTTTCATTTTACTTCTTTTACTTCTTTTTCAAGGGCAAAATAAAGGCTAAGTTTTTAGGAAAACTTTAGGATAATCTTAATTAATTGTGAAGTTTGTATTAACGGGTGAATTGATTTTATAATTATTGATGTTTTATTTATATAATTATAATTTTTGTTTTAATTTTAAGTAATATTCCTTATATTTGATTTGTGTGTATTTATTTGTTAATTTTTTTATTGATTTTGTAATTTTATCTTAAAATGTGGTTTTTTAATAAATACTTAACATTCGGCAGATAGATGAAATCAATTGAAATAATTAATTTTGTGGGAATTCTTAAACTAGAAGATGAGCAAAAAAATTCTTTTAATAGACGATGAACTGGACATTTTAGAGATTCTGTCTTACAATTTGGAAAAAGAAGGGTATGATATCTATACGGCTACCAATGGTAACGAAGGGATAGAAAAAGCAAAGGAAATTGTTCCGGACCTTATCTTATTAGATGTCATGATGCCTGAAAAAGATGGTATAGAAACCTGTCAGGAACTTCGTAAAGTGAAAGAACTTCAAAAAACACTTATTGTGTTCCTTTCTGCAAGAAGCGAAGAATTTTCTCAGTTAGCAGGTTTTCAGGCAGGTGCCAATGATTATATCGTAAAACTGATCAAACCGAAAATCCTTATCTCTAAAGTAAATGCATTATTACAGCTTACCTCTCAGGTGTCTGACAATGCAAAACTCATCGAAATCGGGGACCTGGTTATTGACAAAGATAATTTCAGAGTTTCCAAAAGCGGCCAGCAATTTCTTCTTCCCAAAAAGGAGTTTGATTTACTTTACCTTTTGGCTTCCAATACTGAAAAGGTTTTCAAGAGAGAGGAAATTCTGGAAAAGGTTTGGGGTAATGATGTGATTGTAGGCGAAAGAACTATAGATGTTCATATCAGAAGGCTGAGAGAAAAACTGGGAATCAATACCATTCAGACATTAAAGGGGATTGGATATAAACTGATTGTTTAATTCGCTAAAAATCTTAACTTTACGTTTAATCATTAAAACGTTGTAAAATTGAAATTTTACAGACTTACCCTCGTTGCCTCCTGTCTTCTGACACTGGTAATGTTCCTTTTGGTAATCGTATTCGATTCACTGAAAGATATCTATTACGAGACCCCTTTATTCAAAACGGGTCTTTTCATCTGTATTGTCCTGATCTTTCTGATCAACTGTGTAGTACTGGAGCTCCTTTTCAGTTACTACAGCAGAAAACAGGTAAAAGGGCTTTCCGGATTTCTTCCGCAGGAAATTGTACAGAATCATGACGAAAATATCACCATTAAAGAATTAGGAGAAAGGTTTTCAGATTTCAATCAGCAGCAGGTATCAGAAATTGATATGATGAAGGAAATGGAAAGCTACCGTAAAGAATATATCGGAAACGTTTCCCATGAGCTGAAAACACCCTTGTTTTCTATTCAGGGATATGTAGAAACCTTAAGAGATGGCGGAGTGGATAACCTTACCATCCGGGACAAGTATCTTGAAAGAATTGATAAATCGGTAGAAAGGCTTATCGCCATTGTAACAGATCTGGATATGATCAACAGACTGGAAGCAGGAGAGATCAATCTTACCGTTTCAAAATTTGATGTTAACTTTCTGATCAAAGAAATTTTTGATCTCCTTGATCTTGAAGCTGAAAAGAGAAATACAACCTTACAGATTCAGACCCTTCATCCGCAGATCTTTGTGGAGGCTGATAAACAAAAGATTTCGCAGGTTTTCATTAATCTTATTTCCAATGCGATTCATTATGCTAACAGACAGGAAGCAAAAGTCATCGTAAAAACCAGTGTCCTGAAAAATAAGGTGCTGATCGAGGTAATAGATAACGGAATGGGAATCAAATCTGAAATCCTTCCAAGAATCTTCGAAAGATTTTACCGTGTAGAAACCAGCAGAAGCAGGAGAGAAGGCGGCTCCGGACTTGGTTTGGCTATCGTAAAACACATCCTTGAAGCACATAACGAAAATATTACCGTAGAAAGTGTGTACCTCGAAGGCACAAAGTTCAGTTTTATGCTTGAGAAAAGTAAATAATTCCGGCAAAATGTAAGAAAAAAAAATATTTTAAAAAATCCTGAAATATTTTTTTGTCACATGTCATTTATTATATATTTGCAACAGAGATTTATCATAATTATAAAGGCAAAAAAGTAATTTAAGAAACTGATATGGTTTACAAAATCCGCGTAATATTAGATGCGAAAGAGGATATTTTCCGTGATGTCGAAGTTAAGGGAAAGCAAACGTTATGGAACTTACATTTAGGAATTAAAAGTGCATTCAGTCTGCAGGGCGACGAGCTTTCTACTTTTAATCTGTTAGAAAATGACGGAACAATCGTAAAAAGTGTCCCACTAGAAGATATGAGTGATGATGGTGATGGTGAGATTATGTCAGATGTGTACATAGACGAGGCTTTTGAAAATGTAGGCGACAAAGCACAGTTCCAATATGGGCTTCTTGATCTTTGGGAATTCTTCTGTGAGCTGGTAGAAGTCATTGAAGAAACAAAAGGAGTTAATTATCCGATTACGGTATACCGATTTGGAAACGTTCCTTTGAAGGCCCCTAGCAAAAACGGAAGTGCGGGAGGATCCAAAAAGAAATCAGCAATGCCTTTGGCAGATGACGAGTTTGGTTTTGATGATGATTTCGTTGCCGGCGGAAATTTTTCAGATGAAGATGACGATAGCTTTGATGATGAGGAAGAAGAAGATTACAATGACGATGTCTTTGATGATGAGGATGACAATGATGACGAAAGATAGTCAACAAAAATATTTCAGCCCTGGATTTTGTTCCGGGGCTTTTTTATAGCCAAAAGTTAACCAAAAGAAAATTTACAAATACGCTGATTTCATCATTTCCGCTTTCCAGCCAAAAAACAATTCTTACTTTTGTTAAAAATAGTTGGATGAAAAAATTAATTTTATTAGCTGTAATTGGTCTGGGAATTGTTTCCTGTACTACCCGAAAAAATACAAATAAGATGACAGAACTGCCAAAAGATTGGAAACACACTACCAATATCTATGAAGTAAACGTAAGACAATATACTCAGGAAGGAACTTTCAAGGCATTCGCCAAAGAAATGCCCCGTCTGAAATCCATGGGGGTAAAAACACTGTGGTTTATGCCCATTACTCCAATTGCCCAGCAAAACAAAAAAGGAAGCCTGGGGAGCCCTTATGCGGCAGCAGATTACACTTCCATCAACCCTGAGTTCGGTACTCTGCAGGATTTCAAAGATATGGTGAATGAAGCACACAGATTAGGATTCAAAGTAATCATAGACTGGGTAGCCAATCATACGGGCTGGGATCATGTATGGACAAAAACACATCCTGAATTTTATCTGAAAGATCCGGACGGTAAATTCCATATCGCTTCAGGAATGGACGATATCATTGAACTCGACTATAAAAACCAGGAAATGCGCCATGCAATGATTGATGCGATGAAATTCTGGGTGAAGGAAACCAATATTGATGGCTTCCGATGCGATCTCGCTTCATGGGTTGAAGTAGATTTCTGGGAACAGGCACGCCCCGAAGTAGAAAAAATAAAACCTCTTTTCTGGCTGGGAGAATTTGATGAACTGGAAAGCCCTGAATATGGAAAAGTTTTCGATGCCAGCTATTCATGGAAATGGATGCACAAATCTGCCGATTATTACAAAAAGAATGAGCCTCTGCAGGAACTGAAGGATCTTCTGAGACAATATTCCAATATCGGAGATGCTTCTATGAGAGCATGGTTTACAGCGAACCATGATGAAAACTCATGGAACGGAACCGAATACGAAAAATACGGAGTCATCACGAAGCCAATGGCTGTATTCTCTGCCACATGGAATGGCGTGCCGTTATTATATTCCGGACAGGAGCTTCCAAATATGAAAAGACTGGAGTTTTTTGAGAAAGATGCCATTAAATGGACCAATACTTACCAAATGGCAGGCTTCTATAAAACATTATTCGATTTAAAAGCTTCCCAGCCTGCTTTACGAGGAGGTGACCCTAATGTAACTACCTACCTGCTCAATACTACAGCAAACGACAAGATTCTTGCTTATGTAAGAAAAAACGGAAAAGATGAAGTGCTGGTTGTTCTGAATATGTCCAAAGAACCTGTTAACTTTTCAATAGAAGATGAGCATGTATCGGGAACGTTCAGAAATGTTTTTGATAAAACGAGAAGAGATTTCAGTAACGGAAAAGACTTCAGCTTCAAAGTTTCAGATTATGCCGTATTTGAAAAATAAGCCGTAAAGCCTTTGAAATTTTAGCTGAAACTGTAAATCTTAATAACTAGTCTTTAAAGGCACTGAATTCCCCTCCGCTGGAGGGGTGTCAAAATCTATGATTTTGACGGGGTGGTTTTTACCATTCATCATAAAACAACGATCATGCAATGAATAAACAGGAAATAATCAATATCATTAAAACAAAAGCTGCTGACAAAATCCAATACTTTGAGAATCTTATTGCAGAAACCAGAGCTTCCAACAACGACACGAAAAGCTCAATGGGAGATAAATATGAAACCGGCCGGGAAATGCTTCAGCAGGAAATTAATAATCTGCAAAGACAGCTTAACGAGGTACTGAACCAGCAGACTGTATTACAGAAATTAACATCCGATCCTACAGAAAAAGTGCAGAACGGATCGTTGGTGAAAACCGACAAAGGACTCTTCTATATCGCTGTTTCAATGGGAGAAATCGTTTCTGATCATCAGAAAATCATGACGGTTTCAGCGGAATCGCCCTTGGTGAAAGTGATGCATGGTAAAAAAGCAGGAGAAACTTTTACCGTTAATACCATTCATCAGACCATTGAAAATATATGGTAAATTAATTTCTGTTAGAGTACAGATATACAGCTGTTTAATAGAAAATAAACATCACCCCTATAAAAAGCATTCATAAAAGTGAGTGCTTTTTTTGATCGTTTTTACTAAATTTGAAGCTTAAAATCTCATTCAAAATGCAAAACTACCTGGATCTTTTACAGCATATTTTAGACAACGGAACTGATAAAACCGACAGAACGGGCACCGGAACAAGAAGTGTGTTCGGGTATCAGCTGAGATATGATCTTTCTGAAGGATTTCCTTTGGTAACTACCAAAAAAGTGCATTTGAAATCTATTATTTATGAGCTGCTTTGGTTCCTGAAAGGAGATACCAATATCAAATACCTGAAAGATAACGGAGTAAGCATCTGGGACGAATGGGCAGATGAAAACGGTGATCTGGGACCGGTGTACGGAGCACAGTGGAGAAACTGGACTGGTGCTGACGGTAAAGTGGTAGACCAGATTAAAGATGTTATCGACCAGATTAAAAAGAACCCTGATTCCAGAAGACTGATTGTATCAGCATGGAATGTGGCAGAAATTCCTAATATGGCTCTGGCCCCTTGCCACGCTCTGTTTCAGTTTTATGTGGCAGACGGAAAACTTTCTCTGCAGCTGTACCAGAGAAGTGCGGATGTTTTCCTTGGCGTACCGTTCAATATTGCAAGCTATGCTTTGCTTTTGATGATGGTAGCGCAGGTTTGTGATCTTGAAGTAGGAGATTACGTTCACAGCTTCGGAGATGTTCATATTTACAATAATCACTTTGAGCAGGTAAACAGACAGCTTGGAAGAGAACCAAGACCACTTCCTGTGATGAAGCTAAACCCTGATATTAAAGATATTTTTGATTTCAATTTCGAAGACTTCACATTAGAAAACTATGATCCGCATCCGGGAATTAAAGCTCCCGTAGCGATTTAATACGAAGTCTGGTGCGCTGATATTTTTTTTATTCTGATATTTCTATTATTTTTGGTCCGGTTAAATAACCAAATTAACTGAAACACTTATGAAAGAAAAAAACAGCAGGAATTATCAGATATTGTTGAATATCCTGATGATTGTGTATACCCTCTATATATTTCTGGCTATTTTTAAAGAAAAAACATTGCTGACAGATGATTTGGCCAGCGCTTATGGATTAGAAGCCATTTCCGGATCCTATCTGTCTTTTGTACGTTCTTACCTGGATTCCCAAACAATGGGTGCCCGCCCGGTATCAGGAATTATAACGGCAACAGTGTGCTTTTTAGCAAGGAACAATGAATCTGTTTATTTTCTGGGACTTCTTTTTTTTCCGCTCTCCTTACTGGTAATATACTGGGTTGCCCGTAAAATTATTTCGAAAGAGCTTGCCAGCTTAATGACTCTGCTGTATTCTGTTTCCTTAATAGGGACAAGCATTCAGTTTTCAACCATGATGCTCAATTCAAATCTGGCAACGATCTTTTTTGCTTTAAGCATTTATTTTGTTTATATCCGGAAAAACATTGCAGCCAGTTCTGTTTTCTTTATCGCTTCGGTATTGAGTTATGAGATTTTTCTTCCTTTGGTACTTCTGAATCTGTTTCTTGTAAAGGAAAATAAAAAGCGGCTTTTGTTTGCAGTTTTTACATTGGGAGCTATTTTTATTTTCAGGAAAGTAATTCAGCCGGCCGTATTTGTACATTACTATCAAAGAGATGAGGTAGGTAAGGTGCTTGAAGTTAAAAGAGTATTATTTGTAATAGTTCTTTCCCTAAAAATGTTTTTTTATGATTTCTTCGCTGGAATTTATAAAGGAGTAATACATCTGAGAAAAATAAATGTGTTAGGAATAATCATGTCTTTAGCGATTCCTTTTACAGTCTATAAAATATTCTATAAGTACGATTTTAAAAGTCAGTCACAGGCTCTCAAAAAACTGAGTATTTTTTCTTTGGCTGCTGTGATCCTGGGAATGAGCATTTTTCTTTTCTCATCATATATCCCTACACTTTTCGG
Source organism: Chryseobacterium culicis (assembly GCF_900108365.1). Taxonomy (GTDB): domain Bacteria; phylum Bacteroidota; class Bacteroidia; order Flavobacteriales; family Weeksellaceae; genus Chryseobacterium; species Chryseobacterium culicis. The sequence goes on from NZ_FNWQ01000001.1 coordinate 856,421, forward strand.
ATTTGAAAACAGAAATCTGGGAGCTATAAGACTTTTTTATACCCTTTTTATGATTTCAGGTGTGATCTGGGTATCTTTGAAATTAAAATTACAGCATAAAACGATCAGTATTTTTCTGTCAGTAATCACTTTTTTTCTGGTGATTACCAATATCAGTGTAAAGGACTCATGGATCTATGCTGCAAAATTTAATAATGAACTGTTCAGCAAACTGAATACCGCACTCAAAGAAAATAACATTGAAAAAGGAGAAATTTGCCTTGACTACGGAGTTTTTGAAGAGCTTAAATCCAATCCGAATTTTACGCTTAGAGAACCCATTTTCTATAAAAGATGGGAAAGCCCTCAGTTATGTAAAATGAATGGGATTGACCCCCTGAAAATTCAAGTAGATAATCCCATTGATAAAAAAGATTGTAACATCAGATTTGTATATAAAAACGGGAAAATGATACTTACAAAATAAATCATATTACAAATTATCTGGAGATAAATTCTTCTGCACGCTTTCTTTTGACAATTGTTTCTTACATTTGAAAGAACAACTCCGGCTTACTGCTTCTTTGAAAGGATGGGGAAAAGTTGGAGAGTATCTATTTCAAATGCTTAAAAATAAATTATGAAGTATTTAAAAATCAATATCGAAGAAAATGCAGATATCGAAGCTCTGAAAAATGCCGTACTCCAGTTGAAAGGAGTAGCTTCAGCAGAAATAGTAGATGACGAAAATCCTGAAAGCGAGCTGAAAAAAGCTTTTGCAAAAACCAAAGAGCAGCTTAAAACAGGAGATTATGAAACTTTAGTTAATGATATTTTCGATATCATCATTAAAAAATAATTCTAAAAAATAAGTAAGTAGACCAATGAGAAAAGCCATTTTGTCAATTGCTATACTCGGGATTTTATTTTCCGCAGACGTATCGGCACAGACTGAAACTTCAGGAAGAGAAAAAGTATACAGAGCCACACCTACTAAAGTAACAGAGCTTAAACACACCAAGCTGAAAGTAAATTTTGATTATCAGAAAGAACAGATGAATGGGGAAGAATGGCTTACGGCTTCACCCTATTTTTATGCTGCCAACGAACTTATACTTGATGCAAAAGGAATGCTGATTCATGAAGTAGCACTTGATAATAACGGAAAGAAGACCCTTTTACAATATGATTATAAAAATGATATCCTGAAAATCAGTCTGGATAAAACCTACCAGAAAAATCAGGATTATACCGTTTATATCAAATATACATCCCGCCCGAACGAGGTAAAACAGCAGGGAAGTATGGCAATCAATGATGCAAAAGGACTGTATTTCATCAATGCCCAGGGAACAGATTCTGATAAGCCTACACAAATCTGGACACAGGGAGAAACAGAATCTTCTTCCGCATGGTTTCCTACTATTGATAAACCCAATCAAAAGACGACACAGGAAATCTATATGACGGTTCCCGATCAATATGTAACCCTTTCCAACGGTCTCCTGAAAGAATCCAAAAAAGAATCTAATGGACTTAGAACCGATCACTGGGTAATGGATAAAAGACATTCTACCTATCTTTTCTTTATGGGAGTGGGAGAATATGCTGTTGTAAAAGATAAATGGAAAAATATTCCGGTTGATTATTATATAGAAAAAGAATATGAGCCATACGCCAAACAGATCTATGGAAATACTCCTGAAATGATCGACTTTTTCTCCAAAAAACTGAACTATGATTATCCATGGGCAAAATATGCCCAGATCTCAGGGAGAGATTATGTAAGCGGAGCCATGGAAAATACCACTGCCACTCTTCACGGAAGTGATATTCTTCAAAAGCCGGGACAGCTTATTGATGAGAACACATGGGAAGATACCATTGCGCACGAACTCTTTCACCATTGGTTTGGTGATCTTGTTACAGCTGAAAGCTGGAGTAACCTTACCGTTAATGAATCTTTTGCCAATTACTCAGAATACCTTTGGAATGAATATAAATACGGAAAAGACCAGGCAGATTATCATCTGATGACAGACGTAAATCAGTACATCCATAATCCGTCAGACTTTAATAAGAATCTTGTAAGGTTCAATTATGAATCCCGCGAAGACGTTTTTGACCTGGTAACGTATCAGAAAGGAGGAGGTATTTTAAATATGCTGAGAAACTATCTCGGTGACGATGCTTTCTTTGGCGGAATGAATGATTATCTGAAAACGAATGAATATCAGAATGCAGAGGCACATCAATTAAGACTGTCTTTTGAAAAGGTGTCCGGAAAAGACCTAAACTGGTTCTTTAATCAATGGTATTTTGGAAGCGGAAATCCAAAAATAAATTCCTCATCCACCTTTGAACCTGTAAAAAAACAGGTAACAGTCACCATTAATCAAACCCAGGAAAAACCATTTGAATTCCCTCTGGCGATAGATGTGTATGACAATGGAAAACCTAAACGATACAATGTTTGGGTAAATGCAGAAGCAAAAAATACATTCAGTTTTAACGTTTCTAAGGCACCTGATCTAATAAATATAAATGCTGACGGAGTCTTACTGGCAGAAATTACAGATACCAAAACACCAGAGCAAAACCTGATGCAGTTTACCAATTCTAAGGAATTCAAAAGCAGGTATCTGGCTTTAACCGGAATTAAAGATCAGGTGGGGAAAAGCCCCGCCGCCATAAAATTACTCGCTGCCGCTTTGAAAGATCCTTTCTTCAGAGTTAGAATCAAAGCGTTAGAATTAATAGATCTTAGCAATCCGGAACAAATGAAAGCCTTAGGAGCTGAAGTTGAAAAACTGGCAGCCAGTGACCCGAAAACATTAACGCAGGCAGCTGCTATCAGTGCATTAGGAAAAACAAAAGACAAGAAATACCTTCCTTTGTTTGAAAAAGGAGCAGGAGCAGTTTCCAATGCCGTAAAAGGAAGCTCAATGGGAGCAATTCTATCTATTGATCCTTCAAGAGCCAGTGGTTTGGCTGATAAAATTGATATGAAAGGTGCTTCAGATGAACTTCAGGCTCAGTTGCTTCCCATTATTGTGAAGAATAAAATCACATCCCAGATGGAAAACATAGCTCCCCTTGCTGCCTTCTATCCATTTATTAAATTCCAGAATCCGGAATTAGGAAAAGCGGCGGAAGACGGTTTCAACTGGATTATGACTTCCGATAACCTGAAAGCAACGGAAAGCATTACAAAAATAGCGGGATACGCCAAAAACCAGATCGGAGACAATCCACAGGCTAAGATGATGATGGTTCAGATTCTGAAAGATGGCTTAAGCAAAAAAATGGAACTGCTGAAACAGAATCCACAAAATGCAGCCAGTATCAATAAGCAGATTGATGTTCTCAATAAAGCCATTGAAAACTATAAATAACATTTAAAGCCGGCAAATATGCCGGCTTTCTTTTAATCCTAAGATTACTCAATTGTCATATTATATTTTAGAATCCATTGATTTTTAATGATGTTATAAAAATCAGCACTTTTTACCACTGTTTTTTGCATTATCTTTCATAAATTCGTTTAAAATTTAGACAATTATGAGTTTTGGAATTGAAGCAGCGGGTTATTATGTGCCTGGTTTATATTTGGAGATTAAGGATTTAGCAGAAAAAAGAGGAATAGAACCGGCAAAATTGGAAAAAGGCTTAGGTCTTCATAAAATGGGGCTTTCTGATGTTCACGAAGATGCTGCCACCTTTGCAGCAGAAGCATTACTGAAGCTTATAAAAGATTATCAGATCAATCCGAAGGAAATAGCAAGAGTATATCTGGGAACAGAAAGTGCGGTGGACGCAGCCAAACCCACGGCTTCCTACGCAGTACAGATGGTAGAAAAAGTATTGGAAGAAGAATTTGGAGCAAGAAGTTTTAAAAATTGTGATGTCCTTGATATGACTTTTGCCTGTGTAGGTGCGGTGGATGCTTTACATAACGCTCTGGACTTTGTAAGAGTGAATCCCGATAAAAAAGCAGTAGTAATTGCCAGCGACTATGCAAAATATGAATTAGCCTCATCAGGAGAATATACACAAGGTGGAGGGGCGGTAGCGCTTTTGGTTTCCTCAAAACCAGATCTTCTTGAAATAGAAAATAACTGGGGAGTTGCTTCAGAAAGTGTTTTTGATTTTTTCAAACCCAGAAGATCTTATCTTAAAGAAGATTTGAAAGGAGCCCCAGAGAATTACCCGGAAAAAATTGAAATTTTTACGGATGAACCTGTTTTTGACGGACAATATTCTAATCAATGTTATCAGGATAGAATAAAAGAAGCTTATCAACATTATAAAGAAATAACAGGACAGCAAAAGCCTTATGAAAACTGGAAATACATTATCTTCCATCTTCCGTATGCTTTCCATGGGAAAAGAGTTTTTACAGAGATCTATAGTCTTGAAAATGGCCTTTCTTATGAAACAGCAGAAGAACAAAAGGCTGTTGCAAAATCTGAAAACTATCTGAAATTAATTAATGATAAGATAGAAAAGACCCAGAGAGCGTCTTCCGAAATAGGGAATATGTACACCGCTTCTATTTTTATGGCGTTTCTTTCTGCATTACAAACTTCTTTTAATGAAAATGAAGACCTGTCCGGAAAAGAAATAGGTTTTGTGGGCTATGGAAGTGGTTCGAAATCAAAAGTATTTGCCGGAAAAGTTTCTGAAAACTGGAAAAATGTAGTGGAGAAGTGGAATTTGTTTGAAAAACTTAAACAAAGAACTCCGGTAGATTTTGATACGTATGAGAAACTTCACAGAAAACAATTAAAGGAATCCGTAAATAACCAATATAAAGGTTTTGGGCTGGTCTCTGTAGAATCTGAAAATCCGGTTCTGGTCGGAGCAAGATATTACAGTTATCAATAGTAAAACTATTTTAAAAGTAAAATGTAAAGCATCCCAGAAATATGGGATGCTTTGCTTTTTTATGAATGTAAAAAATGATCTGATCTTTCAAGATTTGTGGTTGAATTATTTTTAATCTAAATGATTAAATGGTTAAAAAAATACAGTAAATTTTGATATAGCTTTTACTTGCATTAACCTAATTCAATATATAGTAGATGAACAGTTTTTTAATTCCAATATCGCTTACACGGCATCCAAATAAGGGTTATACGGTACTTTTTTATATAAATTTTAATAAAATTAGCTGTTTTTTACTCTCTTTTTCTTGAAATTTAAAATTTATTTAATTTATTTTTTTCTAAATAATTTATTTTTTTGATTTATATTTTTCTTTAATTGTATTAAATTAATGAAAATTGATTTTAATTTTAAAATTTATTAAAATTCTGTTAATGTTTAAATTGGCTTATTTTTCCTTAATTTTTTAAATACAATTAAAATAATTCTACATCATTTTTTTAGTATAGATGTGAATATCCCCTTTCTGGCAGCCTGTTTTCAGAGTTTAATGAATTGATGTTGCAAATATTTATTGACATATTTGTCACTTGAATATATTAAAATCTGTTAATATGAATGTGAAATTAAGCGTTTTGACAGTCGGTGTCCTGTTTTTTACAGGCCAGACTGTATTAGCTCAGGAAAAGGACTCTAAGAACAGTAAGGACAAGGAGACAAAACTTGAGGAAGTTGTTGTTTTAGGTTATAGCAAGACTGCTACTAAAGCGAAAACAACTACATCTTCGGTTACTGTTGGTTCTGAAACCTTAGAAAACAGACCTAATATCTCGGTACTGAACTCTATTCAGGGTACGGCTCCCGGGATCGTAGTAAATTCAGCATCTGGATCTCCAGGTTCTGGAAAATTCAATATTTTGATCAGAGGTGCAAGCTCCCTTAACGGTTCTACAGATCCTCTATACGTTGTGGATGGAGTAATTACTTCCGGTTCTCAGTTCAGAAACCTAAACTCTTATGATATCGATACATTCAGTATCCTGAAAGATGCTCAGGCAACTGCGATCTATGGTAACAGAGCGGCGAACGGAGTTGTGGTAATTACGACTAAAGGAGGGAAATTCAACTCTGGAATGAAGGTTTCTTACGATGCATTAACTTCATTCAGTAAATTACCTACTTCTGACTATAACATGTCAGACGGTAGACAACTTTTACAAATTCAAAAGAATTTAGCAACGGGTAAAGGTAATACCTTAACTCAGGATCAGATTAATAACTGGGGTACTAATACAGACTGGAGTAAGCAATTTACCCGTATTGGTATTTCTCAGCAGCACAACCTTTCCATTACAGGTGGTGGAGAAAACATCAATAACTTTTTATCTCTAGGATATCTTGATAGTGAAGGAACTGTAAGATCTACAGACTTCAAGAGATTTACAATGAGAAATAACCTTAATGGTAAGTCTAAAAACGGAAAGTTAACTTTCGGGGCTATCATGGGGCTAGGATATTCCAGAAGAAACCAGCTGGATGATGAAACAAACACAGGTATTTCTAACAATACCCTTCAGAACCCTTTATTCGGAAGTGTCCTTTCATTACCATACGCAACACCTTCTCCATATGCTAACGGGCTTGAGCTGTATAATGCTATTAAAGGAGATGCTACCAATAACAGACACTGGATTCTTCAGGATAACATCAATGGGGGAATCAGAAACAGATTTACTGAGTTAAGTATCTCTGCCAATGCGAACGTAAACTACAAAATTACAGATTATTTAAGCGTTGGAAACAGAACAGGTATTGAGTATAAGCAATACGACAGAACTTTCGCAAGATCACCACTTGGATACCTTGCGATCAGTGTAGCTAAAGGAGACGGATCTACATATGGTGGATTCGAAGATTTTTCTACAATAAAAGATCTTACTTTCAATAGTATTACGAATATTACATTCAATAAATCTTTTGGAGATCATACCATTAGTGCTGGTGCATACATGGACTATATTAAAGCTCATGTAACTACAAATACCCAAAGACAAAATGGTCTGAACCCATTACTGTGGGAATTTGGTGCAGGAACCGGTTATATTCCTTTTAACCCGGATACACCCAACATCTACAGACCTTCTAACAGTGCTACAAAAGTAACTGCAGGTACCTTAGCTTACTTTGGAACTTTAGATTACGATTATAAAGATAAATATGGAGTAAGTGGAGTTGTAAGAAGAGATGGTTCTTACCGTTTCCTTCCTACCAACAGATGGGAGACTTTCTGGTCAGTAGCAGCAAGATGGAATATTGACAAAGAAGAATTCATGGCAAATTCCGGATTCAGATTGCTTAAGCTAAGAGCTTCCATCGGTACTACAGGTAACCAGAATTTAGGAATTGCGACTGATAATCAAAACCCATTAGCACTTCTTCCAAATAATTTCCTTAATCTTTATAATGGTGTTTCAGGATATCAGAACTTATTGGGATATAACTTTGTTAACTTATCAAACCCTTCTCTGGAATGGGAGCAGGTAAAACAAAGTAATATCGGTTTAGATTTCAACTATAAAGGATTGGTTGAAAGTAGTGTTGATTACTATCAGAAAAGAACATCAAGAATGTTCAATGACCTTCAAAGATCATCAGTTACCGGAACTTATACGATCAGAGGTAATGATGGTGTTCTTGATAACAAAGGTATTGAAGGGATGATCAAGTACAACGTGATCAGAAACGAAAATACAAAAGTATCTGTTTTTGTGAACGGTGCATACAACTCTAACAAGATTGTTTCTATGAACAGCGAAAACCTTGCTGGAGATGTGGTAAACGCTATCGGTGGACCTGCTGGTCAGTATCAGCTATATACATATGTTGGGGTAAACCGTGACAACGGAAACTTACAGTTCCTTGACAAAAACGGAAACATTACTGAAGCACCAACATCTGCAGACAGAGTATTGACTGGAAAATCAAGATATGCTAAGTTTACAGGAGGTTTCGGATTCAATGTACAGCACAAAGGATGGTTCCTTGATACATTATTCTCTTTCCAACAAGGAGGATGGATCTATGATAACCTGCAATCATGGATTATGGATCCGAATGCAGCGGCAACAAGAAACCTATCAGCTGATTTATTGAATGCCTGGACTCCTGACAACAGAGATACAGATATCCCTGCATTAAAAGCAAGCAACCTAAGCTTAGGTTCTTCAGACAGATTCTTACACAGATCAGACTTTATCAGACTTAAGAATATTTCTGTAGGATATAACTTCAGCAAAAGCCAATTAGGAAAACTGCCGGTAAAAGGAATAAAAGTATTTGTTCAGGCTGAAAACCTTTACACCTGGACAGATTGGAAAGGATTCGATCCGGAGCCGATTACTTCATATTCATTAAATGTTTACCCTAACCCAAAAACCGTATCTGTAGGTTTAAATGTTGATTTTTAATAGAGAATAATTATGAAAAGAATTATAAATACAATATTAGTTGTAGCCACCCTATCATCTGCAGCATTTACGCTGAACAGCTGCCAGGATGCACTTGATATAAAGCAGGCAGGACAATTAGAAGGAGAAGACCTCTATACAAGTGTTGCTAACCTTAATGAAGTTTTAAACGGATCTGTTTACGCTCAGTTAGATCCAATTGACGAGATCTATTTCACGGCTGTATTTACAGACGAAGTAAAACCCGGATCTGGTAGTGGAGGACAGGAATACACACTTCACAGACATTTCCTTGATCCGTCAAGTCCTATTATTACCGGAGGTACAGTAGGTACAGTTGCCAGTGACGGAATCTGGTTAAACAATTACAGAGTAATCAACAGAGTAAACAGACTTCTTGAAGGAGCAAAAAGTATTACACCTACTACTGTTGAAGAAAAGAATACATACAATGCGATTCTTGCACAGGCAAGAGCTATCAGAGCATATTGTTATGTACAGCTGGAGGCTTATTTCTCTCCTGATATGAAGGATCCTAATGCGTTGGGAGTTATTCTTCTTACCGATGTGCCTTCTACAGAAGCAAAATTGCCAAGAGCCAAAAATCAGGATGTATATAATTTTATTAATGCTGATTTAGATTATGCCAGAGGAATTTTGGGGAATTCTACCACTCCAAGAAGATATAAAGTTGATAAGAATTTTGTAAATGCTGTTGCAGCACGTTTTAACCTTTACAGAGGCGAAATGGCATTAGCTAAACAAAATGCAGAATTAGTAATTAATGGATCTGGCCTTTCTCTTACACTGGCAACACCAATTACTGGTACCAATGCAGCAGTCCCTGTTACAGAAGCTGATGGATCTGTATTCCAATCCGGACCTTTCAGTGATACCCCTACAAGCAAGTGGAATATTGCATTCTATGGAGGAATTGACGAGAGCACAGGAAATGGTATCGCAGGAGGTTCTTTCAACCCATACAGAAGAATGTGGGCGGATACCGAAAACGGAGAAGCTATTTTCTCTCTGAACAGACTACCTTTAGGAGCTGGTGCAGCTATTGGAGGTAAATGGAATACAAACCAGTCTAACATTAGTGGAGCACCGATGTGGTTCTGGGGAAGAAACCTGTACAACATGTTTAAGAATACTCCGGGAGATATTAGAAAATATGCTTATGTAGACCCTTCTTCAAAGCCAAATCCAAACTATGCTTCTGCAACAGCAGGAAATACCAGAACGGACGGATTGGTAATTGACAAATATCCTGGTAAAATAAGTACAGCGACCAGAAACGACGTAAAAGTTTTCAGATTGTCAGAAATGTACTTTATTATAGCAGAAGCGGAGGTGGCAGCAGGAAACCTTGCAGCAGCCCAGGATAAAATTCAGCAGGTGAGAGTAGCAAGAAACTTCCAGGGAGCAGCTACAACACCTACGTATTCAAGCGCGCAGGCAGCGTATGCAGATATCTTAAAAGAGCGTAGAGTAGAATTAGCGCTTGAAGGACACCGTTTCCTGGACCTTAAGAGACTTGCGGTAGCAGCTAATGTATCTATGGACAGAAACGCTACGGACGATATTATCGATGTGAAAAATCTTCCGAATGGTGATTACAGATATACATTACCTATTCCAATCAGAGAAATCTCTGCTAACCCGAACGTTAAGCAGAATGACAAATATTAAGATTTAATTTTAATATATTTTTTAAGAAGAGTCCCGGAAACGGGGCTCTTTTTTGTTGAAAAGCTATCGTAGAAATGTACTGTCCTGATAACTTTTAGGTGTTACACCTTCCAATTGCTTAAAAACCCTGGAAAAATAATTTGTATCAGAAAACCCTGTTTGGAAAGCTGTTTCTTTGATGCTCGTCTGGCTGGCAAGAAGTTCTTTCGCTTTACTAATCCTTTCCTGAAGGATAAAATCATTCGGGGAAGTTCCCAGTTCGTCTTTGAACATTTTAAAGAAATTCGACTTGCTTACATAAGCCAGCTTGGCAATACTGTCAATAGATAATTTCTGATGCAGATTTCTTTTAATATAATCCACTACAAAACCTATTCTTGATTTGTTTTTAACGATATTCTTTTCTACCATACTTCTGGCCTGGGTCTGCATTAATCTGATCAGGAGCTCCTTCAGTGCAAAATCAGCCATAATATCTTTTTGAGAATTATCATCCATAGCAATTCTCATAATATTGTTGGTAGCGGAGGCAAGCGCTTTATTGTTAAACAGAAAATACTCATCCAGCTGAATATTCCATTGCGAAGTTTCATCTACTTTGGGAAGATTGTAGTTGAGATAGTTAAGAGAATCTTCAATAAAATCAGGATTAAGACTTAAGGAAATGCATTGGGTGGGGATTTCATCTGCTTCAGGAAAATCAATCACCATGGTTTCTCCCGGGGCAACCAAAATGCTTTCTCCTGGAAAGTAATCAAAATAATTGGTCTTTTTATCAAGCTTCATATGCTTCTTACCCCTCAGCATGGCTGTAAATGCAATATTATCAAAATGAAGTTTTACATCAAAAGCTGCCTTATGAGTTTCGTAAATGCTGAACTCACAATTGTTTAGATTGAATTTCGTCTGGTTTTCAACAAGACTCAATAGTTGGTTTTCCTTACGTAATTCAGGAGTATTTAATAAAATCTTAGTATTGTTATTCATTTCTAAAATTTTTTGAAGCAGAAGTAACTCAAATATAGAAAATTTGACACTATGTTGCTGTTAATAAAATACTAAAATTAAAGTCCTTGTACTATTTTACACTTTTTTTATAGGATTGTGCTATACTCTTTCTGGCTTCTCAGTGTAATTTGGCAATATTGAAAAATAAAAACAATACTAATATGAGCACTATTACAGAACCAAGATCAACCACGCTTTTACAGCGTCCTGAGTTCAAAAGCAGATACGACAACTACATTGATGGGAAGTTTACTCCACCTGTTAAGGGACAGTATTTTGACGTTGTTTCTCCGGTAGACGGAAAAAACTTTACCCAGGTAGCACATTCTTCCAAAGAAGATTTGGAACTGGCTGTAGATGCTGCAGAAAAAGCATTTCAGACATGGAAAAATACTTCCTCCACAGAAAGAAGCATCATCCTGAATAAAATTGCAGACAGAATAGAACAGAATTTGGAATATCTGGCCACCGTGGAAACAATTGATAACGGAAAAGCCGTAAGAGAAACACTGGCTGCAGATTTACCTTTAGCAATAGATCATTTCAGATACTTTGCTTCTGTGATCCGCGCAGATGAAGGATCTCATAACGAACTGGACAAAGATACCGTATCATTGATTGTTCACGAGCCTCTTGGCGTCATTGCACAGATCATCCCGTGGAACTTCCCGATATTAATGGCAGTCTGGAAACTGGCTCCCGCATTGGCAGCAGGAAACTGTGTCGTTTTAAAACCGGCAGAAAGCACCCCTGTTTCCATTATGGTATTAATGGAGCTTATCGGTGATCTTTTACCGGCAGGAGTGATTAATATTGTCAACGGATTCGGGGCAGAACTTGGAAGAGCTCTTGTAACCAATCCTAAAGTTGCAAAAGCCGCATTTACGGGTTCTACTGCTACAGGACGCCTGGTAATGCAGTATGCTACAGAAAATATTATTCCTGTAACGCTGGAGTTGGGCGGAAAGTCTCCCAATGTATTCTTCAATTCTGTAATGGATGCAGATGATGAATTTTTAGATAAAGCGATAGAAGGAGCCGTGCTCTTTGCCCTTAACCAGGGAGAAATCTGTACATGCCCTTCAAGATTACTCGTACAGGAGGGGATTGCAGATGCTTTTATCGAAAGAGTCATTGAAAGAGTAAAAGCCATCAAAGTTGGAAATCCACTGGATAAAACCGTGATGATGGGAGCGCAGGCTTCAAAAATTCAGAAAGATAAAATCCTTTCTTACATCCAGCTTGGAAAAGAAGAAGGAGCGGAAGTTCTTGTAGGAGGAGATGTAAATCACTTAGGGGAAGATCTTGAAGACGGATATTACATTCAGCCTACCATTTTTAAAGGTAACAACAGAATGAGAATTTTCCAGGAAGAAATTTTCGGTCCCGTGTTGGCCTTCACTACTTTCAAAGATGAAGAAGAAGCTGTCAAAATTGCCAATGATACTATTTATGGACTTGGAGCGGGAGTGTGGACCAGAGATGCCCACCAGTTGTATAACATTCCACGCCAGATTGAAGCAGGAAGAGTATGGGTAAACCAATATCATTCTTATCCGGCCGGAGCACCATTCGGAGGGTACAAACAGTCAGGAATCGGAAGAGAGAATCATAAAATGATGCTTGATCACTACCGTCAAACCAAAAACATGCTGATTTCTTATAACAAAAATAAGTTAGGTTTCTTTTAATATTATTTAGGACGTGCCCGATTGCCCTAGGCTTTGTCCGGGGCAGCGGTCGGGCTATCCAGGGCTGCACTTCGTTTCGGTGCTTCATTGCATTCCGCACCGGCTCGTTCCTCGCCGCCCTTCCTATCCCTCACGCAGAAAAATTACCTGTTCAGATATGGAGATAAAAACTAATAACTCGAAATAACTCAATCCAAAAAAGAAAATATGATTCCAAAAACAATGAAAGCGGCAGTAGTTCAGGGCTACGGCCAGCCTCTGAAAATAGAAGAAGTACCTGTAAGAGAACCCGGAAGATATGAAGTCCTTGTCAAAGTAATAGCCTGTGGAGTTTGTCATACAGACTTACATGCTGTGGATGGCGACTGGCCTGCAAAACCCAAAATGCCTCTTATCCCCGGACATGAAGGCGTGGGTATTGTGGTAGCATGCGGACCTGAAGCCTTTGTAAAAGAAGGAGATGCCGTAGGAGTTCCGTGGCTGTACAGTGCCTGCGGATGCTGCGATTATTGTATCACAGGCTGGGAAACCCTTTGTGAAGCTCAGAAAAATGGAGGTTACAGTGTAGATGGCGGATTTGCAGAATATGTTATTGCAGACTCAAGATATGTAGGCCATTTGAAATCGGATGTTAATTTCCTTGAAATTGCTCCCATCTTGTGTGCCGGTGTAACCGTTTATAAAGGATTGAAAGAAACAGAAACCAAACCCGGAGAATGGGTGGCCATCTCAGGAATCGGCGGGTTAGGGCATGTAGCCGTTCAGTACGCAAAAGCAATGGGAATGCACGTCGCAGCCATTGATGTAGCAGATGATAAGCTTGAGCTGGCAAAAAAATTAGGGGCAGACCTTGTGGTCAATGCAAAAAACACAGATCCTGGAGAATATTTACATAAAGAAGTCGGCGGAATGCACGGCGCATTGATTACTGCCGTTTCACCCATTGCTTTCAAACAGGGAATAGATGTGTTAAGAAGGAAAGGTACTATTGCTCTCAATGGCCTTCCTCCCGGTTCTTTTGAACTTCCGATTTTCGAAACGGTTTTAAAAAGAATCACCGTGAGAGGCTCTATTGTAGGAACAAGAAAAGACCTGCAGGAAGCATTGGATTTTGCCAATGAAGGATTGGTAAAAGCTACCGTTACTGCAGCAAAGCTGGAAGATATCAATGAGGTATTTGATAAGATGAAAAAAGGACAGATTGACGGAAGGATCGTTTTGGATATCGCCGGTTCAAATTAATTGATGATGTGTTGTGGAATCCCGGTCATATTTTACCGGGATTTTTTATCCGCATAACGTTTGCCGTAAATTAAAATAAAGATAATGGAGACAAAAATATCAAGACTTTCCGCGACAGAACAGGCGCTTGAAGTAATCCGTAAGCTGGAAGACCAGTATGGCCCTCTCATGTTTTATCAGGCAGGAGGGTGCTGTGAAGGAACTCAGCCCCAATGCTTCGAAAAAGGAGGATTTTTTCCCAGAATGAATGATGCTATGATTGGTACCATTAACGGACATGAGTTCTGGATAGACCGTGATCTTTTTGAATACTGGAAATATTCCCATTTTACCCTCGATGTTACAGACGGTTTCGGACCGGGAGGTTTCTCCCTGGAAACCCCTTTAGGCAAAACCTTCAAAGTTCACTACAGACTTTTCAGTCCGGAGGAATATGACAATCTGGAACCTGTAAAGCGTAGTGAATAATGTGAGGTAATAAAAAATTCAGACCTTCACAAACCGGTTCACAAACATGGCGGCAACAATATCACCTACCGCATTCAGAACCGTTGCTAAAGGATCTACCAAAGTTCCGATGATCATAACGGCAGGAATAGCTTCCTGAGGCAGTTTGTAAACAGAAATCATCAGCATTTCTCCAATGTATCCGCCATTAGGAATTCCACCAGCTACAATACTCACAAAAACAGTAATTCCCAAAGCTAAAAGAAGATTGGCAGGATCAAAAAAGTCTCTTCCGATAATTAAAAATGCTACGTAGATCTTAATGATTGAGGACATAGAAGATCCATTTTTGTGCAAAGTAGTCCCAATAGGAATGACAAGATTGGCAATAGAATTCGGAATTCCGATTTTTGAAGCAGCCTGTAAATTGGCTGGCATGGTTGCAAAGCTGCTGCAGGTACTTATTGCGGTTAAAGTAGGGTAGATGGCATTCGTCCAAAAACTTTTAACTCCTTTCTGCCCATTCGCCATAAAAGCATAAAGAGAAAAGAATACAAGAAAATAAATTACTCCTGCAATATAATAAAGCCCTAAAGGCTTAGCATAAAATCCAAAAAGCTGCGGTCCTAAAGTCGCTACCTGATATGCAAAATAGGCGCCCAGCCCAATAGGAGCAAGCTTCATTACCAGCAAAAGCAATTCTTTCATTACTTCATATCCGGAAGCAATAAAAACCCTGAAAGGCTTTCCCTGCTCACCTGTTTTTCTGGCAGCAAACCCGGTAAGGAATGCAAATACCAAAAGAGCCAGCATATTTCTTCTTGAGAAAAGCTCAGTAAATTCGCCTACCGTAAAGAAACTGACGATTCTGTTACCCCAGCTGTCCTCATTGGCCGCTTCAGTAATCATCTCAGAACTTCCTGAAACGCCTGAAACCGGAAACAGATATACGGCACAGATCGTAAAAACAGCTGCAGTAAGAATAAAGAATAAAAACGTAAGTGCCATTACCAGAATAATCCTTCCAAATTTAGACTGCTGTTCCAGTGATGCAATAGAATTGGATACAGCAAAGAAGACCAAAGGAACTACACTCACGAAAAGAAGATTAAGGAAAATATCTCCTAAAGGTTTAATATATTCTACAAAACCAGGAGCAACAATTCCAATAATGCTTCCAATAGTAATTCCTAAGAGTAAAAATATAATTCCTGAGTAGTTTTTTAAAACTTCCTTCATGCAGTGCTTTTTGCCAAAGATAGGGTTATTTTTAACATTGTGTTATATAATTTTCAGCGGTAAATTTCATAAATTTGAGTAAACCTCAATTTTATGGCTTATATAGATTACTATAAAATTTTAGGCGTAGATAAAAACGCAACACAGGATGATATTAAAAAAGCCTACCGGAAACAGGCAAGAAAATATCATCCCGATCTCAATCCCGGAGACAAAGAAGCAGAAAAGAAATTCAAAGAGCTGAACGAAGCCAATGAAGTGCTCAGTAATCCGGAAAACAGATCAAAATACGATAAATACGGAGAAAACTGGAAGCACGGCGAAGAATACGAAAAAGCCCAGCAGCAGAGACAGTATCAGCAGCAAAGTTACAGCGGAGGATATTCCGGAGCAGACTTTGGTGAAGGAGAAGATTTTTCAGATTTCTTCCAGAATATGTTTGGCGGAGCAGGTGGAGGCTTTGGCAGAAGTACCAGAGGAAGAGCGTCCGGCAAATTCAAGGGGCAGGATATAACGGCTGAACTGAATCTCAATTTAAGAGATGCCGCAAAAACCCATCCGCAAACTTTTGAAATCAACGGGAAGAAAGTAAGAATCACCATTCCGGCAGGAGTATATGACGGACAGCAGATCAAACTGAAAGGACACGGAAATCCGGGAGTAAACGGAGGACCGAGCGGAGATTTATATATTACCTTCAATATCCCGGCAGATCCTGATTTTGAAAGGATTGGTGATGATCTCAAGACTAAAGTCGTTATTGATCTGTACACCGCTGTCTTAGGAGGTGATGTGAAAGTAAACACCTTGGATGGAAGTGTAAACCTGAAAGTAAAACCGGAAACCCAAAACGGGATGACCGTAAGACTGAAGGGAAAAGGCTTTCCTGTCTATAAAAAAGAAGGAGAACACGGAGATCTTTTTGTAACCTATGAAGTGAAACTGCCTTCCAATCTTACCGAAAAGCAGAAAGAACTTTTTGAACAACTTAAAAATTCCTAAGCCATGAGTGAAAGAATATCACGGGAAGAACTCGTAAAAATCTATAATATAGAAATCACTTTTTTTGATGAGCTTGTAGATTACGGGCTGCTGAATATTCAGATTGAGAATAATATTCATTATCTGATGTACGAAGACCTGCCAGATCTCGAAAAGTTTGCCAACTGGCATTATGATCTCGAAATCAATCTGCCTGGCCTTGAAGTGATTCATAGTATGCTGAAAAAACTGGACGCACTGAACCGCAGAAACAGAGAACTTATGAATAAACTTTCTGCTATAAGTGACCAATATGAAGATATTTAGTTTAGTTTTGTAGCTTTTTAAAGCAACTCTATAATTATGAATGAAGAAAAGGTGATTACACTAAAACCAGACAGAAAGATTTTTGAAGATATATATTTTAGCGGTAATCAGGGAAGCCTGCTTTTTTCACCTACAACAAAAGGGAAAACAATTACTACCATTGCCGCTGCAGTCATTGTCTTTATTGTTTTTCTTTTGAAAGACCTTCTGAGTAAAGAGAGTTTTGGCGTTTTATACTTTCTGAGTTTTATATTTTTACTTTGTGCTGTTTTTCTGTCTGTAAGTGTTAATAAAGTCTCCAGATGGAAGAAACAGGTAAATCGTTATTTAAGTGTCCTTGAAAGATGTACGATATACGAAATAAGATTTGATAAGAATTTCTTTACCGTCAATATTGATGGTGAAAAAGAAACCAGCGAATGGAAAGATTTTGAATCCATTGACAGTACTCATGATTTTATTTCCCTTGAAGGAAAATACAGCTATATGTTTCCCAGGAAAGCAATGAGCGAGAAAGAGTATAGCCTTCTTAAGAATACTCTGAAAGAGAAAGTGAAAACCAATCAATAAAACAAAAACGGAGCAAAATTATTTTGCTCCGTTTTTTTATAGATAAGTTAAGCTTATTTACTTTCTTCCAGCCAGCCCATTTCCTTCATCCACTCGTCATTGTAGATTTTTCCTACATATCTTGAACCATGGTCATGAAGCAGAACGACAATTACGTCATCTTTAGTGAACTGATCTTTCATCTGAATCAAAGATGCAATGGCACTTCCGGCAGAATATCCGCAGAAAATACCTTCTTCTTTAGCCAGTTTTCTTGCATAGATGGCTCCATCTTTATCCGTTACTTTTTCAAAGTGATCAATGACAGACATATCATAGTTTTCCGGAATAATGTCTTCCCCGATCCCTTCTGTAATATAAGTGTAGGCATGATCGTAATGCAGTTCGCCTGTTTCGTGGAATTCTTTCAGAATAGAACCATAAGTATCCACCCCGATTACCTTGATGTCTGAATTTTTTTCTTTGAAAAATGTTCCGCATCCTGTGATGGTACCTCCTGTTCCCGCTCCTACTACAAAATGAGTCAGTTTTCCTTCAGTCTGTTCCCAGATCTCAGGAGCTGTTGACTCGTAATGAGCAGCCCTGTTGGATAAGTTGTCATATTGATTCACATACCATCCGTTTTCAGTTTCTTTTGCCAGTCTTTTGGACACTGAATAATAAGATCTTGGATCAGTAGGTTTTACATCTGTAGGACAAACGATTACTTCGGCACCTACAGCACGAAGAATATCACATTTTTCTTTAGACTGTTTTGAATTGGTCACAAAGATACATTTGTACCCTTTAATAATGGCAGCTAATGCCAATCCCATTCCTGTATTTCCGGAAGTCCCTTCGATAATAGTTCCTCCAGGTTTTAATCTGCCGTCTTTTTCAGCATCTTCTATCATTTTAAGAGCCATTCTGTCCTTCACGGAATTTCCGGGATTGAAGGTCTCTACTTTTGCTAATACTAATGCCGGAAAATCTTCACCTAATACTTTGTTAAGCTTTACCAGCGGTGTGTTACCTATCGTTTCAAGGATATTTTTTGCGTATTTCATAAATGTTTTATAAGCACCGCAAAGATAAGGCTTTTTAAATTACCGTCACTGTGGATAACGTGTGGATAAGTTGTGGATAAAGCTTAAATAAACTGATTTACAATGAAATAACTTTCAATTGTAAATTATCAATTATGGTGTTAGTTATACTTAATCGCCTTTACCGGAGAAATCTTACTGATCAGGTAACTTGGAATAATCAATGCCAATCCTGAGATAAACAGAATTCCGACTGAAATTGAGATAATTGCGATAGGATTAAGATCTACGGGAACTGTACTTACATAGTAATTTTCCGGATTAAGTTTAATTACTCCAAAGAATTTCTGAATTAAAATAAGGCCCAGCCCGATCGCATTTCCATACAACAATCCAGGAATCATGATAATAAGGGTGTAATTAATGAAAGTAGCTCTTATCTGTGAATTGCTTGCACCCAAAGTCTTAAGAAGACCAATAGAATTGGTTCTTTCAATAATTAGGATCAGAAGAACCATAATAATATTAATCACCACTACAATCAGCATGATGATAATGATCAGGGCGATATTGGTGTCAAAAATACTGATCCAGTCTGTGATCTGCGGAAATTTTTCAGTCGCTTTCTCAGCATAGTTTTTATATCCAATTAACTTTTCAATGCAGGGAAAATCTTTATCAATGTCATTTACATCTTTCAGGAAGATATCAATACCGCCAATCTCATCAGGTTTCATATCCTGAATTTTTCTTGCATGGTTGATTCCGCCAATAACGAACTGTTCGTCAATCAGCTTAATATCCGTTCTGTAAATACCTATGACTCTGAATTTACGGTAAAGTGGTTTTTGATCTGCTTTTAGAAATACAGTTACAATGCTGTCATTAAGCTTAAGATGAAGATCTTTAGCTACCTTTTGTGAAATAGCAACATCATTATTGAATCCTTTTTCCGTTACTTTTGGCGTGGTTCCGGCGATAAGAAATTTTTTGAATCTCAAACTGTCAAAATCTTTCCCGATCCCTTTAAAGATGATGCCCGCGAAATTATGTTCATTACGCATAATTCCGGTCACCGTCACATATTTTTGTACGCTTTCTACATCGGGCAGCTCTTTTATTTTGGCAATATTCAGCCCCTGATTATCAAGTACAGAAGTATTGTATGAAGAATTTGAACGGGTGGATCTCACCGTAATATGTCCGCTGAAATCTGCCAGCCTTTCTTTAATAGCTTTTTTGGAACCAAAACCGGTGGCTACGGTAATTAGGGAAACAATAATTCCCAGTGCTACGGAAAGCCTGCCAATGAAGATGATAACCCTTGAAAGGTTATTTTTGTTATCTTTGGAAAATGCTATTTTTCTAGAGAAATATAAAGGAAATTTCAAGCTTATGAATTTAGATTTCAAAATTAAAAATTTACTTCTGATTTGCCTAATTTTTTTAGGAGTATTCAACCAATATTATTCTCAGACTCAAGTTCAATCGGATTTTAAAACCGGGGCAGACCAGCCGGAAATCTATTTGCCACTTTTAAAAGGTAAAACCATCGGGGTCGTTACCAATCAGACGGGATTAATGAGTGACAGAACTCACTTGGTTGATTTTCTGGTGAAAAACGGGATCAGAATCAAATCAATTTTTGCTCCTGAGCATGGTTTCAGAGGTGATGCCGATGCTGGTGCAAAAGTAAAAAACGGAGTAGATGTTAAAACTGGAATTCCCATTGTTTCCCTGTATGGTAATAATAAAAAACCAAAACCGGAGCAGCTTTCAGGAATTGATATGGTCATTTTTGATATTCAGGATGTAGGAGTGAGATTCTATACCTATATTTCCACTTTGTCATATCTGATGGAGGCTGGTGCGGAAAATAATGTTGAGGTTATGGTGCTGGATCGTCCTAATCCACATGACGGGTATACGGATGGCCCTGTTCTGAGAAAAAAATGGACGAGTTTTGTAGGAATGCATGAAGTTCCGGTGGTGTATGGGCTTACAATAGGAGAGTATGGAAAAATGGTAAATGGAGAGAAGTGGCTGAAGAATGGAGTTCAGGCGAAGTACACCCTTATTCCGATGAAGGGTTATCACAAAAAACAGCGTTACCCGATCCTTGATAAACCTTCTCCTAACTTACCTAATGATAAAGCCATCAATTTATATCCAAGCCTGTGCTT
This sequence comes from Chryseobacterium culicis, assembly GCF_900108365.1. Taxonomy (GTDB): domain Bacteria; phylum Bacteroidota; class Bacteroidia; order Flavobacteriales; family Weeksellaceae; genus Chryseobacterium; species Chryseobacterium culicis. Next base: position 877,159 of record NZ_FNWQ01000001.1, read on the forward strand.
TTTTGAGGGAACTCAGGTTTCTGTAGGAAGAGGAACGGAGCTTCCTTTCCAGATTTATGGATCTCCATGGACGGAAAACCTTCCGTATCAGTTTACTCCAAAGCCAAGCTATGGTGCCAAAGATCCTTTCCTGAACGGAAAACTATGCTATGGCGAAAACCTGTCCAACTATCCTGACGATTTAAGAGAATTGAATCTTGAATGGGTCATCAAAGCCTACAAGAACTATAAAAATCCTCAGCAGGATTTCTTCCTTAAAAACCTTTGGTTTGATACCTTATCAGGGACTGATGAATTCAGAAAACAGATCATTGACGGAAAGTCAATTCCGGAAATTAAAGCTTCATGGAAAAAAGATCTGGAAAATTTCGAAAAGATCAGAGCCCGATATGTGGTATATGAAGATTAGTTAATCAAAATTTTGGGGCGGATTTTTATCATTTCTGCCCTTGTTCAATATAAAAAGTCCAATGGTTAGCCCCACAACACCCGCGAAAGCAGTCATTAAGGCCCTTTGTAACTTATCAGGAAGATCGTTCCCGATATAGTTCATCAAAAAAAGGATCACAAAAGTGATCACAGAAATAATAATATGGTTTCTTCCGAATGGCTTCATGGTATTATTTTAATTTATACGAAATCATCACCCCTCCTCTGTATGGAATAATTTCGCCGCTTTTATTAAAGTTCTGAGCAGAATCATAACGTCTTCCAGTTGTACGGTCATAACCCTTATAAAATCCTTGCGATGTTCCAACGGTTGCATAAAGATCAAGATTCCACCTTTCAGACAACTGAAATTGGTATCCTGCAGTGACACCAAGCATTAAAGAGTATCCTTTCTGATAAAGGTTAGAATTCATGACAATTTCTCCGTCGTCCTTTTGACCTGTTGTATGATTATTCCAATAATTCCATTTTTGAAGATTAAAAGCAGAAACTCCAATATTGGCGCCGATATACCAATTCTTGAAGGCTTCTTTAAAATAATATCTCCCTTCCACAGAAAGTGAATACATTTGTAATTCATGTCCTGCAAAGGATTTCCATGGTGAAATGAAAATGTCTCCCTGAAGGGTATATTTTGGACTTATCTGTTTTTCGATTCCGAGATTTAAAATTCCTATTGGAGCAAATAAAGCATTTCCTTTTATGTATAAACTTTTATCCTGTCCTCCTTGTTCCTGTTCCTGAGCACTCAAAGTACTTGCCGACAGGAAAGCTAAAATGCCTGCTGCTAATAATTTATATTTCATCAGTATGTAATGTTTATTTTATCTGCTTTAATAATTCATCTGCCAATTGAGAATCCTTATTGCCCTGAGCTGCCATGTTTTTAGACATTTCAGCATAGTTTTTTGCCATCTCTTTATTTCCCGTCAGATGGTAAAGTTTGGCAAGTATATAAGTATTTTCTGAAGTTTCGCTTCTCATGACCGATTTTTCTACCCATTCCGTAGCTTTTTTTAATGAAGCTGGTGTTTTCACATGGTCTGCAAATACCCATGCTGCTCTTAAAAGCTCATTCGGGTCAAATGTATCCGAGTTTTTATAGTACTCTAAAGCTGCTTTTTCGTATTCCGGAAAATTACTGTTTTGTTCATAGTAGCTTAGTTTAGTCTGATTCAGTTTTTTTAAAGCTGCTTCTTTTCCTACCAAAGGCTCTGCCGTTTTTAAGAAATAATCATCGTTGATTTTTTTATTTTTATCATCAATAGACTGTTCTACTATTTTTCCTAATTTCAGCTGGGCATCAAATTCATTGTATGTTTCTTCGGGAAGAAATTTAATGATCTCTGCTTTCCGTGATGCAAAAACATTATAATTGGTATCTTCAGATGATTTTACGAAATAAAGGAGAAATCCGATTTCATCTTTAGTCAATTCTTCAGTCTTCTTTTTATTTTGAAAATATCTTTCGGAAGCCTTTTTGGCGAAATCATAGTCTGAATTAGCATTCAGTTTCATGATGTTGATCAGAAATTCAGGATCTTTTTCACCACCGGCAAAACGGTCTTTCAGAGAACCCTTTTTATTTCCGGGAGAATTGATATCCTGCGCCATTGCTACAAACAGGCTTTCTTCCATATATCCGGTATTTCGTGAAACAAGTTCGCCTTCACCGTTAAGGAAAAGGTAGGTAGGATAGGACCGTACTCCGAATTTGGAAGCGATTTCCCTGCCTTCTCCTTTTTCCATGTCAAATCTTGCATTAATGAAGTTGGTGTTGTAATAATCACTCACGGATTTCTGGGTGAAAACACTTTTTTCCATCATTTTACAAGGACCGCACCATGAGGCATAAGCATCAATAAAAACCAGCTTCTTTTCCTTCTTGGCTTTAGCAATAATGTCTTTGAATGGAAGTTCCTGAAACTGGATGGCTTCCTGAGCTGAAATAGCGATGGCACAAAAAATAGATAACCCGGAGATGATCTTCTTCATTTTCAAATAAGATTTGTAGGCGAAGATAATTAATTTTCAAAATATAGCGTGATGAATCTTTTGTCTGAATAACGATATTAACTAACTTTAAGACTTAATTCGGTTTTATGCTTTGGGTTCTTTTATTAAAAAACACAGAAGTTTGCCGGTTTTTGATGATTGGTTTTTTACTCTGTAATGTACGCGCTCTGGCGGTTTTTCAAAAAAACAAAATCAAAATTTAATTCACTTTATAGTCCTGAAATCTTTGTTATATCTTTGCAAACTAATAATTTATAGGCACAGGAGCCTGTGATTTAAAGAATTTGATTATTAATTTTAAGCACGCTTTATCCAAAAAGTCCATTTATATTACCGCTTTAGCTGCCTGCCTGATTGCTGTAGCAGCATTTGCTGTTTTAAGTCTTTTGATCACCGAAGACAGCCGCAAAAATACTGATGATTTTGCTAAGAAAACATTCTACCGGAAATATGAATCCATAGAACACGAATTCAGAAATATTGAAGATTATCAGTATCTCCTTCGTGCCCTGATTCAGAAAGACGGCCTGAAAAATTACAAAGACTATTCTTTGGTTTTAAATGATTTAAACAAAAAAAGAAACCTGTTGCCCTACAGCTGGTATTATTATGAAAATAGTCGTTCAGGGAAGACCGAGAGCAATAATCCTTTATCTGATATTTTTAAGAAGACTGATGCTGAAGAACAATCTATCGCGATAAAAAATAATGGTCCCGGGCATTTCAAAGACCTTTTGATAACCAAAAAGGACAGCATGTACTGGATAAGCTATGATTCTTTGATGCTGCCTGATAAAAACAAACTTTATTATGGATCTACCGTGAGTCTGGATGATCTCCATCAGTATTTTATCAATGTCGACAAGAGTTCCAATACTTACGCATATGTTTTTACCAAAGAAGGAATTTGCATTACCCATCCAGAAAAAAAATATATCGGGAAAAATATTTTTGACTTTACAGATATTAAACCTTATGATACGCTGACCAGTAAAACTGAAGCAGGATATACTCAGGGAACCGCTGTTTCAGAATATCTGGGAGTAGAAGTAACGCGTTTCATTAAACCCTTGAAAACGGATAATTTCGATGGATATACCGTAGTGAACCATGTGAACTTTATCATTGACGAAAATATCAGCAAGATAAAAACGTACACCGTTTATATTTTTCTGGCAGCGCTGTTTCTGATTGTAACAGTTTTTATATTGTTTCAAAGAGCCACCAGCCTTGCGTACCAGGAAAAAGAAAAAATACAGTCTGAGAAAAATTTATTGCTGATAGAAAATGAAAAGATGCACAAAGCTGAAGTCATCAATCAGCTTCAGCAGCTTAAGAATAACATCAATCCGCATTTCCTTTTCAATTCACTCAATTCTCTGTATATGTTAATTGGGATCAATAAGGAGAATGCCCAGAAGTTTACCATGAATCTTTCCAAAATCTATAGATATCTGATTGTGCCTCCGAAGGAAAATATTGTTCTGGTTTCGCAGGAAATCAAATTCATACAGCAGTATATGGAACTTCTGAAAAGCAGATTTGATGAAGAGATCAGGTTTGAAATAATGATTAATAATCCTGAAAGTCTGGAAAAGAAAATCCCCTATTTATCACTGCAGATCGTTACAGAGAATGCTGTAAAGCATAATATTGCTACAATTGACCAGCCTTTGGAAATTATGATTATAGTAGATACCGAAGGAATCACAGTAAAGAATACCTGGCAGCCTAAAACAGAACCGGTCCAGGGAGAAAAATTCGGAATTGATTATTTGAATCAGGTTTATGGGTATTTTAAGAATAATCTTCTTCATATTTCTGTAGATGGTGAATATTTCGTATGTTTTTTGCCATTAATGAAGTGAAAATAAAAATCCATTCACTCCCGAATTATCACCATTCACTCCCTAATATTATTTATATGATTCATGATACCTCTAGCTTTGCGGCTGAAACTAAGATATTTACTATTTGGAATGAATCGGACTATTTTAATGAAGAATTACAGGCTCGCGCTGTATCTCGGTCTTGCTGTGGCTTCACCAATGGCAGTAGCACAGAAAAAAGATAAAGATACAGTAAAGGTCAACAAAGAAAAAACAGATAAGGCAGAAACATCCTCCTCAAAGAAAACAAAAAAAATTGAAGACCTGATTAAAAAAGGAACTTATAAAAAAGGACTTTTTAATACCATCCAGGTAAAAACTGATATTTATTTTGAAATTCCGGACAGTTTGATGGGGCGTCAGTTTTTGGTGGTCAACAAGCTTTCTCAGGTACCGATGCAGGTAAATGAAGCTGGCTTAAATAAAGGAATGAACTATGAAAATAAGGTCATCTCCTTTCACCGTGATCCCGTAGCTAAAAAAGTATGGGTAAAAACGGTGGTTCCCAAAGTGTCTTCACCAAAAAATGATGCGATTACAAAATCTGTAAAAGACAACTTTTCAGAATCTGTTATTGAAGTTTTTGACATTGAAGCACAAAACAGTGATTCTACAGCGGTAGCCATTAAAGTGAACAAAGTTTTTGATGGAAATCAGAAAAGCTTTAACGATGTTTTGGCCAATGTAGGATTGGGAGGTTCTGTGAAATCAAGCCTTTCTTATATAGAAGGAGTGAAGACATTTCCAAAGAACCTGGTAGTGAAGTCTCAATTGTCTACCTCAGTCAATGAAGGCGGGGTAGATCTTCCGGTAACATTGGGCGTTACTACCAATCTGGTACTGCTTTCTACAATACCGATGAAACCAAGAGTAGCCGATTCAAGGGTAGGATTTTTCTCCGAAAAACACTGGTCGTTTAATGATAACCAGCAGAAAATGGACGAAAAGTTCTTCATTACCAAATGGAATCTTGAACCCAAAGACGAGGATAAAGAAAAATATTTAAGAGGTGAGCTGGTAGAGCCCAAGAAGCCGATTGTTTATTATATAGACCCGGCAACCCCCAAACAATGGCGTGATAAAATTATTGCCGGAGTACATGACTGGCAGGCGGCGTTTGAGCAGGCAGGATTCAAAAATGCAGTGATTGCGAAAATGCCGGACGAAAAAGATGAAGATTTTGATATTGATGATGTAAGATATTCTGTGATTACTTACGCCGCATCGCCAAAGTCAAATGCAATGGGACCCTCTGTAGTAGACCCGAGAAGCGGTGAAATTATCGAAGCAGACATCATCTGGTGGCATAATGTAATGACTTCTCTTCATGACTGGATGAGAATTCAGACAGGACCTATTGACCCGAAAGCAAGAGGAAATAAATTCAGTGATGAACATATGGGTGAAGCCATCCGCTTTGTATCATCCCACGAAGTAGGGCACACCTTCGGACTGAAGCATAATATGGGTGCTTCCTTTGCATTCCCTGTAGAATCGCTTCGTTCTAAAGAATTTACAGACAAAATGGGTGGTACAGCACCTTCCATTATGGATTATGCTCGTTACAATTACGTAGCTCAGCCGGAAGATGGCGTTACCGCAATCACTCCGAAAATTGGGATGTACGATAAATATGCCATAGAGTGGGGGTACCGTTGGTATCCGGATGAATTCGCGGAGAAAAAAGCGCTGAAAAACTTAATTGAAAAACATGAGGACGACCCAATGTATTTCTACGGCGAGCAGCAGAGCTACCTGGAAACCATTGATCCACGCTCACAGTCAGAAGATTTAGGTGATGATGCCATGAAAGCCAGCGAGTACGGAATGAAAAACCTGAAAGTTGTGATCAATAATCTTTTACAGTGGACCTATGAAGATGGTAAAGAATACACAGATACCGGAAAGCTGTATTTAGGGGTCATCGGGCAGTGGGATCTGTATACAGGCCATGTGATGGCTAATGTGGGAGGAATTTATCTGAATAATACTGTTTTTGGTAACAAGAAGAAGGCTTACGAAGCCGTTCCTGCAGAAATTCAGAGAAGAGCGGTTGATTATCTTGTTAACAATGCCATCAACCTGCCGGAGTGGTTATTCTTTAATCCGATCACAGAGAAAACCTATCCGGTTAAAGATTCCCCAATGGGACCATTCGAGCAGACCCCTTACACTCTGGCAAGAGGAATGCAGTATGCGAATATTTATTCCTTATTGATGGATGACAGATTGCTCAGATTACTTGAAAACGAATTGAAACATCAGGTATCAGGCTCCAAAGAAGAGATCTACACAGTCGAAAACTTGTTTGATCAGCTAAGAACGGCCATTTTCAACAAAAAAGGAAGCCTTACAATGCTTGAAAAGATGACTCAGAAAAACTATGTTGATGCCTTGATTGTCTCAGTGAACAAATTATTTGAAAAAACAGCAGTGAAAGGATTAAAAACAGATGATACCCTGAATATCCCGACCATCTGTAATTTTCATGAAGAGGATCACGGTTTGAGAAATATCAATTATTCATCCATGAAGAGAGTATCTGAAGTTACTACTTACAAAAGGGCGGAACTTCAGAAGGTTCTGGATCTGTTAGACAGAACAAGATACAGAGGTGATGATGCTTCAAGAGCACATTACACAGATTTAATCATTCGTATACAAGAGGCTTTAAACAAATAAACGGCAATGAAAAAAACTCTAATACTTTTACCTCTTTTGGCTGCTAATATAGCAATGGCCCAGCAAAAGAAAACCATCACCGGGAAAATAGAGGACGGAAACACATCCCAGACGATCAGCGGTGCATCTATAAAAATTGAGACCCAGTCGGTCTCTACCAAAACTGAACTGGAAGGAATTATTGAAAGTGTATCTGTAGGTACAGTAACCGATAAGGACGGAAAATTCATTTTGGAAATTCCTGCCGATACAAAAACTGTATTGGTAAGCTACCCGGGCTATGAATCCAGGGTTATTCAGCTCAATGAAGGACAGACTAATTATACTATCAGACTGACTTCTGAAGTAACAGATAAAAATAAAATCCAGGAAGTAATCATCACCGGTTACCAGAAAATTGAAAAGCGTAAGCAGACTTCAGCGGTTTCTACCGTAAAAATGGACAACATCAGCCAGGCTGGTGTGGCCAGTGTAGACCAAATGCTGGCAGGGCAGATTGCTGGTGTGGCAGTAACTCCCGAAACCGGTGCTCCTGGTAGTCCTGCGAAGATCAGAATCAGAGGGACAGCTTCTCTTTCCGGTCCCCAGGATCCACTTTGGGTAATTGACGGGCTTCCATTAGAAGGAAATGATGTTCCGAACTTTACCGATAAAGACAATATTGACCAGCTTCAGAACTTCTCCATCGCAGGATTGAATCCTAATGATATTGAAGATATCACGATCCTTAAAGATGCCGCAGCAACAGCAATTTACGGAGCAAGAGCTGCCAACGGAGTTATTTCCATTACCACCAAAAAGGGAAAAAAAGGAAGTTTGAGACTGAACTTCTCAGCAGATACTTTCGTGACTTCACGCCCCGATTTTGATAAACTGAACCTTTTAAATGCTTCTGAAAAAGTAGACCTGGAACTCATGCTTGCCAAACGTGCTGATCTTACTTACCGGGCAGATAAAGGGGAAGTGATGAGAATTCTGACTCAGAACAGCCAGCTTGATGCTTTCAGAAACGGAGGGTTTGATGCCCTGAATTCATTAACGCGCCAACAGATCAACGGTTTAAGAAACAACAATACAGACTGGGGAAAACTGCTGTACAGAAATGCCATCAACAAACAATACGGATTAAGTGTTTCCGGAGGAAGTGACCGTGCAGATTACTATTTCTCCCTGGGATATTATGATGAAGAAGGAACAACGATCGGTACAGGTTTTAAGCGTTATAACCTGACTTTAAAAAACAACTACAAATTAAGCGATAAGTTAAATGCAGGAATCTCTATTTTCGGAACGCAAAGCGAACGTACCTCTTTTGTAACGGATGCCGATGCGTCAATAAACCCTGTTAATTATTCAAGAAATGCCAATCCATATCTGAGACCTTTCAATGCAGACGGAAGCTACAACTATGACAGAGATATGGACGGTTTTGAAGACCGTTATATTCCTTTCAACTTTCTTGAAGAAAGAGAAAATACCAACTACTCACTGAAAAATAACTCTTTGAAAGCGATTTTAGACTTAGAATACAAAGCTTCAAAAAGTTTAAGATTCACCTCCCAATTAGGGATTCAGTATGATGCCAACAAAACAGAAAAATTTGCAGCCGAGAATACGTATTTCACCAGAAAAATGAAAGAAAATACCCGTTATTACAAAGACGGTAAATACAATTACTTTCTGCCGGCTGGTGCAGTGAAGCAAAACTGGGATAATGATTTCTTCCAGTACAACTGGAAATTGCAGGCAGCATACAGTACAAAGATCAATAAACATGAAATTGATTTGATGGCCGGTACGGAAATCCGTAAAACAGAAGATAATACAACCATCACAAGAGCTTTCGGGTACGATCCTGTCACAAGAAGAGCCACCGCAATCGTTTTTCCAAATTCAAGTTTTGCAGCGGATAAAAGATACGAAACCTACCGTGAAGCAGCTCCTATAGAAAATGCATATGCTTCTATGTTTGCTACAGCATCTTACACGTATGATCAGAAATATACCTTCTTCGGAAGTGTGAGATATGACGGAACGAACCTTTTCGGGGTTAACAAAAAATATAAGTACCTTCCCATCTGGGCCGTTTCAGGATCATGGCTGGTGACGAAGGAAGACTTTATGAAAAATATTTCTGCAGTATCCAACCTGAGACTGAGAGCTTCTTATGGTCTTCAGGGGAATATTGACAGAAATACCTCACCGTTTTTTATCGGTGAATACAGTGATGCCACTATTCTTCCGGGAGTAAAAGAAGGAATTATCAATGTAATAAGCCCTCCGAACGATAAGCTTAGATGGGAAAAAACAACCAATACCAACGTTGGGCTGGATTTAGGTTTGTTCAATAACCGTGTAAGCCTTACCGCTGATGTTTACAGCAGAAAAGGGACAGATATGATCAGTATGAGAGAAACCCCGCTGGAAACGGGCTTCGAATATACCATGATGAACTGGGGAAGTCTTACCAACAAAGGTTTTGAATTGGCATTATCCACTAAAAACATCAATCATGATAATTTCAAGTGGACCACTACCATCAACTTTGCACACAACAAGAGCAGGGTGCTAAGCGAGCAGCCTCGTGACAACGCTTTCCTTCCTTCAAGAGAAGGGCTGCCGGTAAATGCTGTTTTTGCATTGAAAACGGCAGGAATGGACGAGCACGGAAATCCATTGTTCTGGAAAGGAGATCAAAAGATTTCAGCAGTGGAATTCTTTAAATTATACGATGTATATGCAGATTTTCTTCCGGGGCAGCTTGTAGATACAAAACTTACAAACGCTGAACTGAGAAGCTTATTCACCTATGTAGGAGATAGAGACCCGAAGTTTACCGGAGGTATCATCAATACTTTTAAAGTAAGCAATTTCGACCTTACTATTTCTGCAACATTCAACCTGAAGCAGACTGTAATGAGAACTCCTTCTTACCGGGGTATGGAGCTGGACAGAGGAAGAAACTATACAAGAGATATCTACGAAGCAGGAGGATCACTTCCCGGAATTACCAGTCCTGATATGGATGCTAATCCGGAAGGATGGATGGCCAATAAATGGTTTGCCGGAAACCGATCCAGTGCATACAGCCTTCTTGATGTATGGGCGAAAGAGATAAGCTACATCAGAATCAGCAGCATCCGTTTAGGCTACACCCTTCCGAAAGAATTTACCAATCCTATGGGAATAAGCAGCTTAAGACTATGCGTCGAAGGGCGTAACCTCTTTGTATTCAGTAACGGATACAAAGGATATTTTGATCCGGAAACGTATGGTAATATTTATGCACAGCCTATCACCAAGTCGGTGACCGTAGGATTTAATGTTTCTTTTTAAAACTTGAGAAAAATGAGAAAAATTACAACAATCATAGCGCTTACAGCAATCAGCCTTATCAATATCGGATGTGACAGGTTTTTGGATATTCAGCCTGAAGGAAAGATTATTCCTACCACTGCTGAAGATTACCGAAAAGTACTTACATCAGCCTATTCAAAATATCCTGTTCACAAATCTCTGGTGGCACTTCGTACCGATGAGGTGAATATTGATGATAATTCTACAGATTTTATCTCCTACCGTGAAATTGCGATGTGGAAAGATTCCAACAATGATCCGGCGTCTACAGAATTTCCGTGGGTAAGCTTTTACTCTGTCAATTTCTACCTGAACCAGATCATTATTGAAGGAAGCAAAACTATGCAGGATTCTCCGGAAAAAAATCAGATTTTGGCAGAAGCGTATGCCCTTCGCGCGTATCTGTATTTTGACATGGTTAATCTCTACGGAAAACCCTACAACATTGCTACAGCCTCTACAGACAGGGGAGTTCCCATCAGCCTTGAAATTGACCTTGAGCAGGTGTTAAAGCCATCTTCAGTACAGGAAGTTTACAATCAGGTTCATGCAGATCTTAAAAAAGCAGAAGACCTGATGGTAGAACAGAAACAGGCAGCGGGCGTTAACTACAGGTTCTCGAAAACAGCATTGCTGGCATTTGAAGCAAGGGCTGCGTTATACGAAGGAGACTGGAATAAAGCTTTAAACTATGCAGATCAGGTGCTGGCTGTAAAAGGAGATTTGAGCAATTTAAATACCGTAAATACACCTCCCAACCATTATGCTTCCCCCGAATCCATCATGGCTTTAGACAATACATGGGATAATTCTATCAAAAACCTATCTTTTGCTTCGCCCGAACTGATTTCTTCATATAATGCTGCCTCCGATAAAAGGTTTGGCATGTATTTTGAAAAAAATGGTAGTAAGTATAAAATCACCAAAGGAGGAAGTTTAGAATTTAAAGTGTCTTTCAGAACAGCAGAAATGTATTTTATAAAATCTGAAGCTCTGTTAAAATTGAATAAACTTACGGAAGCCAAAGAAATACTTCTGAAAGTCTTAAAAAACAGATACACTCCGGATGGATATACTTCAGTGCAAAATGCAGTGTCTTCAATGGATTCTACAGCATTGATGAACTTTATTCTGGATGAAAGATTCAGAGAGTTTGCCCTGGAAGGGCACAGATGGTTTGACCTGAGAAGAGCAAATCAGAAAAAAATAAGCCACACCATCAGTGGCAAAGAGTATATTCTTCAGCAGAATGATCCGAGATATACCATTGAATATCCAATGAGTGCGAAGAAGAATAACCCTAATTTATAAAACTTCATATCAAATTCAATACAGAGGAAACCGCTTGAACTTAATTGTTTTAGCGGTTTTTTTGTACTTTTGCATCGTTATGAAAATTGCCATTATAGAAGATGAGCTGCTGGCTGTGAATTATCTGAAAAATCTTTTGGATACACAAAGCATAGTCCCTGTTACAGAGACCGTTGTTCTTCGTTCCAAAAAACAGGCAATTGAATTTTTTGAGCAAAATTCGGCAGATCTTATCTTTATGGATATTCATCTCGGTGACGGAATGAGCCTGGAAATCTTCGAACATGTGGAACTTTTCACCCCGGTTATTTTTATTACCGCTTTTGACGAATATGCCATGAAAGTTTTCAGGCATTTCACCATTGATTATCTCCTGAAACCTTTTGAAGAAGAGGATCTGTATAAAGCGTTACGAAAGTTTATCTCCATCAGAAACAATTTTGATCCTGAACCGGTCCTTAAATCTATCTCATCACTGCGCCAGGCAGATGAAGAAATCATGAAACGCTTTATGGTAAGAGAAGGGAACAAGCTCAAATCAATAGACGAACAGAATACCGCTTATTTTTTCGCATCCGGAAAATACCTTTTCCTGACTACAAAAGACCATCAGACCTATATTTATGATGATACTATTAAAGATATCATTCAGAAATTAAATCCGGAAATTTTCTTTAAAATAAACCGTAAGTTTATCATTAATAAAAATGCCGTTTCCGAGATTATCAAACACTCAAGCCAAAAAGTAGAACTCAGGCTTTTTCCGGAACCGGAAGTAAATGCAGAAGTTTTTATCAGTAAAACGCAGATTGCCGAATGCCTGAACTGGCTGAACAGTTGATAAGATTTATTTCAATCTACATCATTATATAAATGCAAGTTTATCTCTAGTCATTTTATTTCTAAGTGTGCCAATAAGCGGCAGTTTCTTGATGAAACCCAATGTTACACTCACGCTCAAAAAGAATCATTGAAGTTGATTCCCAGCTTTGCTCCCTCAATATTTTAGTTTATTGAACTTAAAATCAGCATTAAGATGAACTTCAAAATACAACAACAAAAAAACCTCTAAATAAATTAGAGGTTTTAAAGTGGTTTCTCCAGGAATCGAACCAGGGACACATGGATTTTCAATCCATTGCTCTACCAACTGAGCTAAGAAACCATTTATATTTTTGTTTATTACTTCGTTGTTTTAAAGTGATGCAAAAGTATAACATTTTCTAATACCGTGCAAGTTTTTTTATTTTATTTTCTTAATAAATCAATTGATACGGCCGGTTTTTAGCTTCAACACTTTGTTCGTCAATAGTTTGGTCTGTTTAATTTTTTTTCATTTTTTTCTGTGATACTTTTTTGAAAAGCTTCTACTAAGACTATTTTCAATGTTAAAAAGAATCTATTCAATCAAAAAATAGGGTATGCCACGGAAAATAAATAAAAAGCCGGTACTATTTACAGTAACCGGCTGATAATTTGTAAGTCACGATTTTAGGGAAGAGCAGAAAAATTTATGTCCGGAGCCTGTGTAGGTGCAGTTACTGAAAACGGTGTGCCGGGAGGAACGATTGTATTAAAGAATCCGCCATTCTGAAGGAAAAAAGCGCTGCCACTTGTACCTCCCATTGCATCTATTCTTTGTTTTGCATTGTACGTATTATCTACACTAAATTTTGCCCCTGAAACTGGCAGCCAGCTGCCATCGGAAGTCTTTATCCATTGATTTTTGAACTCTGCTTTTCTGCCCTGATATCCATTTTCGGGATTGAAATTTTCAACGAAGCTGTAGAAGCTTTTAAGATAAGTGCTGGTTTGAGGTCTTTTCCAGCTGGCTATCAGTTTCCATGCCGAAGCATCCGGAGATAAAAACCAAGCTGTAAAATCTGTTTTTCCGGTTCCGTCCGGCTCACCTTTTAGTAAGAATTTGTAGGTTTGTCCAGCAGTCCAGTTGTATTTGTAATAACTTTGTCCGCCAGATCCTTCATTACCAAATTCCCCGATTGTTACTCCGGAACCGGCTCTGTTCAGAATAATTTTGTGATCAGGAGGAATATTGTTGGGGTCATCGGTTTCAAACGGGCTCCATACGGAGAACAAAATCCTTCTTTCCGTGGCAGAGTTCACCTGCATTCCAAAATAGCCTGCACTAAAGCCATTCGCCATAAAATAAGAGCCAATTTTATCTTCTCCGGCAGGAACTGTGACTTCATTGTAATAATAGCTCACATTACTGGCCGTTGGAATTACATAATTCAGGTGGCAGGAAGGCCCTCTGCGTGCCCAGTAATAGTAAGAAGGATCATTGCTGAAAACATTGGTTCCTGCGGAAGCTGCTCCGCTGAAAGTTACATCTGTTACATCCGCAAAATATCCACCGGTTTTAGAAACACCTTGCAGATCAATTTTTATATAGCCAGGGGAGGAAACAGTGAAATCACCAACGGTATAATCTTTATATCCGGAACCTGTTAAGGTAACATTTTTTGAAGTGTTTCCTATCGTTACCTTTACCACACTTGTACCCGAAGGAACAGATGCTTTTAATCCAACGGTTAACGGTCCCGTGCTGCTCACTTTGAAATAAGTGCTGATTACCGTATTGGAATTGGTCCAGTTCCCTAAGTTGGTGGAGGTGATAACCTCGCTGGCGCCTGCTGGCTTTACGGTTAAAAAAGAATTTCCGGCTACCGGAACGCTGAAAGAGGAAGCCCTATTAAAAACTGAAGCGTTTTTCATTGCTGCAACAGTATCTGCAGTTGCTACAGTGTTTTCTGCACAGGATTGAAAAATAATCAAAGCAGCGATACCCAGAAATGTATCGGTTAATAATTTTAATTTCATATTATTTTTTGTAAGTGATTTGCTCTACTAAATTAAGTTTTAGTTGCCGAATAAAAAATTAATTCCCTTGGTTTTGATTAATTTTTTTGTTTTGATAAAATTAGTTGAGAAAAATCTGTTTTTTTTACCAGAGCGGGAAGAGGGCAGGAGCAGGGAAATAGATAACAACAAAAAAACCTCTAAAATAAATTAGAGGTTTTCAAGTGGTTTCTCCAGGAATCGAACCAGGGACACATGGATTTTCAATCCATTGCTCTACCAACTGAGCTAAGAAACCATTGTATTTTTGTTTGACTTACTTCGTTGTTTTAAAGTGATGCAAAAGTAGTAAGATTTACTATACAAAGCAAGTATTCATCGTACTTTTTTTAAATAAAGTTAAAAACTTACTGATTATCAGCCGGATTATTTTCCTGCTCTTTTCTGATCTGTTCACTCATCTCTTCCAATACCGGTTTGATCGTGTTTTCCGGGAGGTCACTGATGCGGATATACATTAATCCGTCAATGGCATCATTGAAGTTGGGATCTACGTTGAAAGCAATTACTTTTGCATTTTGCTTAATGTATTTTTTGATTAGAACAGGAAGCCTCAGCTCGGGTTCCAGATCATCAATAATCTTATCGAGTTTGTTAAGATCAGATTCCATTTCTTCAAAGAAAATATTCTTATCCCTGTCGCGAAGCTTAACTTTGTATTCGTTTCTAGGAGTGATATATTGAGCTACGGCGGAATCAAAATAATTGGAACGCATGAATTCGATCATCAGCGATTTTGAGAACTCAGAGAATTTGTTGGAAATACTCACGCCTCCCATAAGGAATTTATGGTCAGGATTTCTAAGGCATACATGCACAATTCCTCTCCATAAAAGGAAAAGAGGAAGGGGTTTCTGCTGATATTCCTGGCAGATGTAGGCACGCCCCATTTCAATCACCTTTTTAAAGAAAGGGTGGATGTCCTGCTCAAACTCAAATAAAGAGCTGGTATAGAATCCTTTGATACCATATTTCTTCATGACCTCTCTGCCCAATGCCATTCTGTAGGCACCAGCCAGCTTTTTCTCACCGTTATCCCAAAGGAAAAGATGATGGTAATGCTTGTCATACTCATCAAGGTCAAACGGAAGATTGCTTCCTTCACCTACTGCACGGAAGGTAAGCTCTCTCTGACGTCCGATTTCCCTCATAATAGAAGGGATTTCCTCGTAAGTAGTAAAGTAAATCTCATAATTTCCGTTGCTGAACAGCATTTTATCAGTTCCTCTCAGTTTATCAACATCTTTTATGATGTCTTCCACAGGAGTTTCGTCAATAATATTCTGAACAATATTTTCTTCCTTGAGTAGAGGAAATTTTACAGATAAATTCTGAAGATTAATACTTTGGGCAAGGGATTTTCTCTTTTCATAGTAAGATTTCATCATATATACCTTGCGTTTCAGAAATTCTCCCAATTCCTCAATGGTTTCCATGTCATCCATGGCCTTTACAGTGATAGGACGCCCTATCCTGATTCTGATCGGCTTTTCTCTGTCATTCATCATTTCTGCGGGAAGCATCAATGTCTGTAAATTCGGATGAAGTTTAGCCACCTGGTAAAAAAGTCGGCTGTTCTTTGCATGGAAATACATAGGAACTACCGGCACTTTAGCCATTCTGATCAGCTTAAGTGCCGTTTTTTCCCATTCTTTATCTAGAATTTCTCCGTACGGATTGTTTTTGTTAGAAACTTCTCCTGCTGGGAAAATACCTACACAGCCTCCGTTTTGCAGATGCTTGAGCGTTTCGCGCATTCCCGAAGAGCTGCTGTAAGCTTCTTTTCTGTTTTCAAAAGGATTTACAGAAATTACGTACGGTTCCATAGGCTTGATTTTTTCCAAAAGGAAATTCCCCATCACCTTGAAATCCGGACGTACTTCTGACAAGATCTTGCACATCAGAATTCCGTCAATAGCACCCAGCGGGTGATTGGAAACCAAAATAAACGGCCCCGTTTTCGGAATCTTTGCCAGATCCTCTTCAAAAGCTACATAGCTTAGGTTTCTTTCTCTCACAAATGAGTCGAAAAAGTCTTTGCCTTCCTTGTCTTTTAGCTTATCGTATAATTTATTTACTTCGTTTATTTTAGCAATGCTCATCACAGCAGATGCTACCGGGTTCTTGAGAAACCCAATTTTATTTAAGCCGGAAGCTTTGATCAGATCGTTTTTCGAAATTAAACTCATGTGTGTTTAGTCGCAATTAATATTATTGTGTTACCATTTGAAGCGTATTCTTGGAAATTTGTTCCAACAATACATTTTTTTCATGGTAAAATTTATCAATATGATCCATCTTCGCATTTCTTACTGTGAATAAAGATACATTTTTAATTGCTTCGGTTTTAAAAATTTTTTGAAGCTCTTCATTGAGCTCATCAATATGATTAAACTTATCCTCAAGGCACAGTGCCAGAGAGATCGCAGAGTTCTGCATCAGAGAAACCTTGATCTTATATTTGGATAAAAATCCGAAAATGAGGCTCATGTGGTCTTCTGCAATAAAAGAGAAGTCTCTTGTTGAGATTTTCAAAAGATCCTGATTTTCTTTTAAGATATAAGATTCTTCCTGTTGGTTTTTGTCTGAAGCACCTACTTTAGTTCCTTCCTTAGTAGGATCTACGAAAGATTTTACATAAAAAGGAATATTTTTTTGCTGCAGCGGCTGTAAGGTTTTCGGGTGGATTACACTTGCCCCGTAGTATGCCATTTCAATAGCTTCCTCATAGGAGATATTGGAAAGAAGCGTTACATCACTGAACTTTCTTGGATCCCCGGTCATTACGCCCGGTACATCTTTCCAGATCGTCATGGCTTCAGCATTTAAACAGTAAGCAAATATAGCAGCAGAGTAGTCAGAACCCTCTCTTCCCAGCGTCACTGTAAAATTATTGTCGTCAGAACCAATGAATCCCTGCGTTACGTAGCATATTTCAGGATTAAGATGAGAGATAAACTCTTCCGTTCTTGCCCAGTCTACAGTACCTTCTCTGTACGAGTTATCTGTTTTTACATAATCTCTGGCATCCAGCCACTGATTGGTAAATTGGATTTCGTTCAGATATTCACTTACGATTTTTGTGGAAATCATTTCTCCGCAGCTTACCACCTGATCATACACAAAGTTGTAGTTGGGAGACTTATTTCTTCTTAAAAAAGAATCAATATCATCAAAAAAGAGATTGATCTCAGCGAAAACCGCGTGATTTTCAGGAAAAAGTCCTTCCGCAATCTCAATGTGTTTTCGTTTTATCTTTTCAATCTCAGTTTGATAGTTGTCCTTTTTGAAATAAAGTTCCACAACTTTTTCCAACTCATTGGTCGTTTTGCCCATTGCTGAAATCACCAGCAAGCATTTGGCAAATCCCTGGCTTTTTAGAACCATAGACACGTTTTTCACACTGTCGGCATCTTTTACTGATGCTCCACCAAACTTGAAAATTTTCATTAAATTGTTAAAAATAAAATTGTTAGATAAAAAATTACATGAGTTTTTTACGGACGTCAAAATTATAAATTTACAACGAGATATGAAATAGCCTAGCGCAGAGATAGAATTAAGATTTCCTTAAAATCAACAAATCATGAAATAATCTGAATTTTTCATGAGCAGGAACCGGCAAATTCGGGGACGTAATTTTCAATAATAACATTGTGTTATCTTATTTTGTGATTGTATTGTATTGAAATACAGTGTGTAATCTCTTTTTTAATTAAATTTTCTTAATGAGATAAATTTTCCGAAATTTGGGCAAAACGTAAAAAGAAAAATATGTCAAATCAACCATTACAGACTTTAGGAGAATTTCTTATAGATAAACAGGACGATTTTCAGTATTCTACAGGGGAATTCTCTCGTCTTCTAAGTGCAATAAGATTGGCTTCGAAAGTGGTAAACAGAGAAGTAAATAAAGCCGGAATTGTAGATATCACAGGAGCTGCAGGAAACCAAAACGTTCAGGGAGAAGAACAGCAGAAACTGGATGTTATTGCTAATGAAATTTTTATTACAGCTTTGTCTCAAAGAGAGGTTGTTTGCGGTATTGCTTCTGAGGAAAATGATGATTTCATTGATATCAAATGTGGCGAAAACGGCCACTTAAGCAAATATGTAGTACTGATCGATCCTCTGGACGGTTCTTCCAATATTGACGTAAATGTTTCCGTAGGAACTATCTTCTCCATCTACAGAAGAGTTACTGAACCCGGCACTCCGGTACAGCTGGAAGACTTTTTGCAAAAAGGAATCAATCAGATTGCGGCAGGATATGTAATTTACGGGTCTTCTACCATGATTGTGTATACGACAGGAAACGGAGTAAACGGATTTACACTGGATCCTTCATTGGGAACGTATTATCTATCGCATCCGAATATGACTTTCCCAAAAACAGGAAAAATTTATTCTATCAACGAAGGAAACTATATCAAATTTCCTCAGGGAGTTAAAAATTACCTGAAATACTGCCAGATGGAAGAAGGCGACCGTCCTTACACATCAAGATATATTGGTTCTCTGGTGGCAGATTTTCACAGAAATATGCTAAAGGGAGGGATTTACATCTATCCTTCTTATTCACAGGCTCCCAATGGTAAACTAAGACTTTTATACGAATGTAATCCAATGGCATTCCTTGCGGAACAGGCAGGTGGAAAAGCAACTGACGGATTCAGAAGAATTTTGGAAGTGGAACCTACAGAACTTCACCAGAGAATTCCGTTCTTCTGTGGAAGTATTGACATGGTGGAAAAAGCAGAAGAATTTATGCGTATCGACAGCGTGAAATAATGGAAGCGGCTTATTTACAATATTTATTACAATTTAAACGCCCGAGTGGAACATCTCGAGGCGTTTTGCTTGATAAGGAAACCTTTATTCTTACGCTTTCTGAGAACGGGAAAAAAGGGGTGGGTGAATGTGCAGTTTTCAGGGGACTGAGTTTTGATGACACACCAGATTACGAAGAAAAATTAAAATGGCTTTGCGAAAATATCAATCAGGACAAAGCTGTTTTACAGGAAGAACTGAAAGAATTTCCATCAATCTGGTTTGGATATGAGCAGGCCATTCAGAATCTGAAATATGGCGGCAGTATTTATTTTCCGAGTGAATTTACTGAAGGAAAATCTGCCATTACCATCAACGGTCTGATATGGATGGGTGATGCGGGATATATGGAAGAACAGATTCAGGAAAAGCTGGAAAAGGGATTTCACTGCATTAAATTAAAAATTGGAGTCGATTGGAAATCTGAGCATATCATTCTACAGAAATTAAGAGAAAAATTCTCCAGAGATCAGCTGGAGCTTCGTGTAGATGCCAACGGAGGTTTCAGCAAAGAAGAAGCGATTACTGTGCTGCAGCAGCTGGCGGACCTTCATATTCATTCTATTGAGCAGCCTGTTAAGGCCGGAAATTGGCAAGATATGGCCGAATTATGTGCCAGCACACCCACTCCGATTGCTTTGGATGAAGAACTGATCGGAATTACAGATTCTGAAAAAAAGAAACAGCTTTTAGAAACAGTTAAGCCTCAGTATATCATCTTAAAACCTGCATTAGTGGGAGGTTTTTCTGGTTCAGATGAGTGGATTTCCCTGGCAGAAAGTCAACATATCGGCTGGTGGATTACATCCGCACTGGAAAGTAATATTGGTTTGAATGCCATTGCACAGTATACATTTACCAAAAAAAATCCAATGCCTCAAGGTTTAGGCACTGGAGCTTTATTTGTCAATAATTTTGAATCCGATCTGGAACTCAGAAATGAGCTGTTATGGTTCAAAATATAACTGCAGAAAGTTTATCAGCATAATGGTGGAGGTGAGTCCGGACATGTAGTTTGTCCGCAGTAATCTGGTGCCCAAGATCTGCAGCACATCGCAACGGGGTTCCAGCTGTTACACCCAAGAGGAGGTCTTCCTCCTTTGATGGTTTTTAAGTCTCCTCTTTTGATTTTTTTTAGATTTTTCATGTTATTAATTTTATTTGATTGGTAAGTAAATGTCGAAAACTTTTTTTAATTATACAACATGTGGGGAATTATTTTTGTAATATTTAACTTTATTGTGAAAGTTTTATGTTATGCTTGATATTCTGTTTACCAGTAAGAAAGACCTTCAGAAATAAATTTCACGGGCAGAAATGACAATGCATTCCTGCATAAGAATTGTAGGAATAATATTGGTATTTTGGTAATGTTTATAAGGTAAAGTAGTTGTTGGGCCGGATAGTTTTTTGTTTTAAAGTTATCAATTCAGTTAAATCACATCTTTTACGAAGATGGCTTTCTTGATATATCTTAAAATATAAGAAAACCTTTTTTTAATCTGTTCCATAATAAAAAATTGTAATTCCCTACAGATTGAATTGGCAATCTTTATGCCATACTTGGAAATAGGGCTAATTTTAACGCAAAGTTCATTTTTTTAAGGATAATTTTAATTATTTGTTACGAAATTATGGTGAAAACATTTTCACTGTCTTTTACTCTGGTGGTGATAAGATTTCTGTCAATTCCATGTAAGTTCTGAAAAATGTCATTTTGTACCTGTGAGCTGGAAAGATACCCCCAGTGATTTCCCACTTCATACTTAAAGCTGTTCAAAAGATCATCTTTTACAAACGTACAGTCAATTATGGACACAATATCTTTATATTGCTCAATATTACCAGGCCCGTTTTTACCGAGTCTCGGGGTCAGAATATTTTTTGTAAACTGGGAAATTCCCAAAACGGCGTCCTGCCTGTTCAGATAAATGGAAATTCGGTTGGCTAATAATGGAAGTTTATTGTAAGAATCTTCAGAATCTTCAAATACTTTATAGCTCACATCCGCATTTAACAGTAAAACCTGGTCGATCACCCTCAGGATATTTTCTTTTTTAAGACTGTACAGCATACTTTGAAGTACTCTGTTCCCCAACGAATGAGCCATGATATGGATTCTCTGGTTGCAGGGTTTAAGATCACGGTTGGAAAAAATATCTTTTAAAAACTGAGTATAGAAGTAAAACATTCTCATCAGAGATGACCCTGAATTGATACTGGAAGCTTTATCATCAAAATAACTCAGCGGCATAATGCTTCCGGAAGCCGGCCAGCTTATAAATAAAATATGTTCTACAGGAGATGCGGGATTATCAATGAATATTTTTTTCAGATCAAGAATTGCTTTCAGTTCATCATCAAAATCATACAGATAGCCGTGGATGAATATAAGAACGTCACTTCTTTCTTTGGTGGCAGACATGTTTTTGTACAGTTCATAAAACATTCTCTGGGTTCCGCCGAGGTTATTGGCTGTAAGAGGAGATTTTTTGATTCCTTTTTCGCTCAGCAAAACGTCTAAAACTTCTTCATAGCCTTGTTTTTCAGGTTCGGAGAAAAGGTGGTAGTTTAAGATATTCCTGTTGGTATAATCCTTCTTCTTTTTAGCCTGAGCAGTCGGTTCCTTATAATTGTCAAAATCACATTTGGCGATCCTGAAATTGGGAATCGAATATTCATCATTGGAAAAAGAGTCTTCTTTCTCACCCTTATGACGAACTATTTTCCGGTTACTTAAGATATAGACGGCCATGAATGATATTGGATTAAATGGTTTTAGCTTTTCCTAAATTACTGAAAATTCCTGAAATACAATGGATCATGCTTTTAAATTATCACTTTTACAAACGCTTATTTTTCCGTAACTTTGTGAAACTTTTTTTGCTAAAAAATAAAAGCTACTTTAATGGAAGAAGAAAAAAAATCACTCAATTTTATTGAGCAAATTATTGAAGATGATCTGGCAAACGGTCTGAAAAGAGAGCAGATCCGTTTCCGTTTTCCCCCTGAACCGAATGGTTACCTGCATGTAGGGCATACAAAAGCGATCTGCATCAACTTCGGTCTTGGTGAAAAATACAACGCTCCCGTAAACCTTCGTTTTGACGATACGAACCCTGAAAAAGAAGAACAGGAATTCGTAGATTCTATCATGAAAGATGTTGAATGGCTGGGTTTCAAATGGGATAAAGTTTTGTATGCATCCGATTACTTCCAGCAGCTTTATGATTGGGCAGTACAGCTTATTAAAGAAGGAAAAGCTTATGTAGATGAGCAGCCTTCTGAAGTGATTACTGAACAAAGAAAAAATCCTGCCGAACCGGGAATTGAATCTCCGTACCGAAACCGTCCTGTTGAAGAGTCTTTAGATTTATTCGAAAGGATGAAAAACGGTGAATTTGAAAGCGGCTCAATGTCTCTTCGTGCCAAAATCGACATGGTGTCTCCTAATATGAATATGCGTGACCCTGTGATGTACAGAATTTTGAATAAGCCCCACCACAGAACAGGTACAGCCTGGAAAATTTATCCGATGTACGACTGGGCTCATGGTGAATCCGATTATATTGAGCAAATTTCGCACTCGCTTTGTTCTCTGGAATTTGAAAATCACAGACCATTATACAACTGGTATTTGGATCAGGTTTACGAAGAAGGAAAGGTTAAAAACAAGCAGAGAGAATTTGCAAGGATGAATGTTTCCTACATGATTACTTCCAAAAGAAAGTTACAGAGATTAGTGGCTGAAGGGGTAGTGACCGGATGGGATGATCCTAGAATGCCTACTATTTCCGGGATGAGAAGAAAAGGATTTACTCCTGCTTCCATCAGAAACTTTATAGAAAAGGTAGGGGTAGCGAAAAGAGAAAATCTTATCGAGATCCAGCTGCTGGATTTCTGTGTACGTGAAGACCTGAATAAAGTGGCGAAGCGTGTAATGGCAGTGGTAGATCCTGTGAAATTAGTGATCGAAAACTATCCTGAAGATAAAGAAGAATGGTTAGAAACTGAAAATAATCCTGAGCAGGAAAATGCCGGTACAAGAGAAGTTCCATTCTCAAGAGAATTGTATATTGAACGTGAAGACTTCAAAGAGGAAGCTAACAATAAATTTTTCAGGCTTAAGCTGGGCGGAGAAGTTCGTTTAAAATCTGCTTACATCGTCAAAGCTGAAAGAGTAGAGAAGGACGAAAATGGTGAGATCACTACCATCTACGCTACTTACGATGAGAAAAGTAAATCCGGAAGCGGAACAGAAGAAAGTTTAAGAAAGGTAAAAGGTACTTTACACTGGGTATCTGCAAAGCATGCTATTCCTGTAGAAGTGAGAACTTATAACCACCTGTTTACCGTGGAGCAGCCTGATGCCGAAAAAGATGTTGACTTTTTAAACTTCATCAACCCTGAATCTGTAACAATTGTAAAAGGATTTGCAGAGCCAAGCCTGAAAGAGGTTGCTGTTGGAGAACCCCTACAGTTTCAGAGAATAGGTTATTTTACAAAGGATCAGGATTCTACGGACACCCATTTTGTGTTCAACAGAACTGTGACTTTGAAAGACTCTTATAAGCCGGAGTAAAATTTATTTATAGAGATAAATGAAACAGGGCTTATTTTTTTAAGTCCTGTTTTTTTTATTGATGGTATGGAGCAAAACGTACGTAATTCACGAAGTTTTTTATGCCCGATACTCCAAAGCCGGATACAAATTATTAATTAAAAAATGTAAAAAATTGTGAAACTCATCAATATATACACCAATTCTTTCAAAGGACTTTCGCAGGAGAGTTGGATGCTGGCATTGGTAATGCTCATTAACAGAGCCGGCTCTATGGTACTTCCGTTTCTGGGAGTTTATATGACCAATCATTTACATTTCAGTATTGAAAATTCTGGAATCGTGCTGAGCTTTTTTGGAATAGGTTCGGTTATCGGATCCTGGCTGGGAGGGATGATTACCGATAAAATAGGAGAGTACAGGGTACAAAGTCTGAGTTTATTGCTCAGTGTTCCTTTATTCTGTATGATTCCGCTTTTTACCACAGAAGCCGGACTGGCAGGTATTATTTTGGCTCAGAGTATTGTAAGTGAAACTTTCCGCCCTGCCAACTCGGTAGCCATAACCAAGTATGCAAAGCCTGAAAATATTACGAGAGCTTTCTCTTTGAACCGGATGGCTGTAAATCTTGGATTTTCTATCGGACCTGCGCTGGGAGGAATTTTATCTGCTATCTCTTATGAATTTCTGTTTTTTAGCAATGCGCTGGCTGCACTGCTGGCCGGGCTGATGTACATCTGGTTTTTTAAAGACCGTGCAAGATTAGCCAGACTGAAAGCTAAAACAGTAAAAGAAGCTATTGTGATTAAAAAAGAAAGTTCTCCTTACCGCGACGGCAAATTTTTGATATATTGTGCATTTTGCATGCTGTTTTCTATATGTTTTTTTCAGTTATTCAGTACTCTGACGATATTTTATAAGGATACGGCACATCTGAGCCAGCAAAATATCGGCTATATTCTGGGGTACAGCGGATTTCTGATAGTATTGCTGGAAATGGGGCTGGTACAGGTTGCTGAGAAGTATTTTACTTTAGCCTTTACCATGCTGTTCGGAACTTTTCTGTGCGGTATTTCTTACACCATGCTGGCTTTTGATTACAGTATGATTACGCTTGTACTTTCTATGACCTTGCTGTGTGTCGGCGAAATATGGACACTTCCCTTTATGTCAACAATTACAGCACTGCGTTCCGGAGCCGGAAATAAAGGTGCATACATGGGACTGAACGGAATGTCATTTTCCATAGCTTTCATCGTTACTCCATATATAGGAACTCTGATCGCAGAAAAATTAGGATTCAATATATTATGGATCGGAACAGGAGTGCTGGCTGCGGGGATTGCCATTGGTTTTTACTTTATCATTCCCTGGATGCTGAAGGATAAAAACAGAGTGGAAGAAGATGCAGCATAAAGTACAGCAGTCTGATTCACGCATATAACAAAATTCTCGGGCAATTTCGTAGAAATTGCCCGAGAATTTTTTAGATAAACAGATGAGCTGTTCTAAAGTTTAGAAAGAATTGAACGGATAATCATATCCGCATGAATTCTCGAATTTTCAATGAACCAGAGATGGGTGTCTTTTCCTCCGCATACTACTCCCGCCAGATAAAGATTCGAAATATTGGTTTCCATCGTTTCGGTATTGTAAAACGGATTCAGGCAATCTCCATTCAGCTCTATTCCTGACTTTCTTAGAAAATCAAAGTCAGGAAGATAGCCGGTCATAGCCAGTACAAAATCGTTGTCAATTTCATGAGTTTCTCCATTTTCATCCCTGAAAATAACTGTATCCTCTTTAATTTCGATCATTTCTGCATTAAAATAAGCTTTAATGCTGCCTTCAGCAATTCGGTTTTCAATATCCGGTTTTACCCAGTATTTTACACTTTTTGAAATCTCAGAATGGCGGACAACCATTGTTACTTCAGCACCTTTTCTATACGTTTCCAGTGCCGCATCTACGGCGGAATTGCTTGATCCTACCACCACTATTTTCTGCTTTGCGTAAGGATACGGTTCAGTGTAATAATGCTTTACTTTAGGAAGGTCTTCCCCGGGAATATTCATCAGATTGGGGATGTCGTAAAATCCGGTGGCAATTACCGCATTCCGTGCATGATAGGTGGATCTGGTCGTTTTAATTTCAAATATTTCATCGTTTTTCGAAACACTCAACACCTTTTCGTAGAGATTGATGTTCAGCTTTTTTTGTCGGGCAATTCCCTGATAGTACTCTAAAGCCTCCTGTCTTCCGGGTTTTGGAGCAGTGGAAATAAATGGAATTTTATCAATTTCCAGCTTTTCAGCAGTAGAGAAAAAACGCATGTATAAAGGATAATTATACAGTGAGTTGACAATAGTCCCTTTTTCTATGATTACATGGGTAAGGTTGCTTTTTTGAGCTTCAATAGCACAGTTCAGACCGATAGGCCCTGCTCCGATAATGAGAATATCCAAAATTTCCATACAGCAAAGGTACAACTGAAATTATAAATTATCAATGATAAATAATGTTTGATGAATTCGTTATTTATCTATATTCTATAATGGTTGGCATCAGTTTTGGTGCTTTTTCTATCCACTACAGATTTTACCCTATGAAAAAAAGATTTATTCCCATATTAGCTATGAGCACAGTATTAGTTCTCAGTGTTGCTACAGCCTGCAAAAAAGAGGCTGGCAAACCTGTTCCCAATCAAATCGATTCCATCGCACAAAATAAAACCGACAGTGCTGGAACTATTCAGAATAATGTTAATAAAGAAGCAGCTTTAAAGCAGACGAACGATGAGCTTCTGAAGGCATTGAAAAATAAGGATTATACCACTTTCGCTTCTTTCATTCACCCTGAAAAAGGCGTCCGTTTTTCCATGTATGCTTTTGTAAATGTAAAAGAAGATAAACATTTTTCTAAAGCAGATTTTGAAAAATATCAGCCTACCAAAACAATTTTTACCTGGGGGGCACATGATGGTTCCGGAGATCCTTACAAGGCAACAATTAATGATTATCTAAGTAAATGGGTCTTTTCAAACGATTTTACTGCCTCACAATATTCGTTCAATAAATTCATCGGTGGAGGTAATTCTCTGAATAACTTAAAGGAAATTTATCCTAAAGATGACTTCACCGAAAATTACATTAAAGGAACCGAAAAGTACGGAAATATGGATTGGAAAACACTTCGTTTTGTGTTTGAGGAATTCCAGGGCCAATACTATCTGGTTGCTGTTCTGAATGACCAGTGGACGATATAGAACTGAAAAGTTAAAAGTTAGAAGCTGACAGATGAAATAACTTCGGATTGTCAGCCTCTAACTTTTTTTTATTTCAAAACCTCAGTCAGCTGGCGGGTAAGATTTCTTCTTGAAAACTGCTCAATATGCTGGGTGTTTTCGAGAAGGCTGCCACTTTTCCAAAGTTCAAATTTTTCAAGGATAAATTTTTTAACCATTTCTGTATCCTGATAGTTAAAGTGCTTTCCTGCCTTCGTTTCTTCAAGAATTTTTGCAACATCTGCTTTCTCCGGACCAAAAGACAGAATTTGTTTTCCTGAAGCCAGGTACTCAAATATTTTTCCGGGGATTATCCCCTTTGAGGATTCATTCGGGAAATTGGTGATCAGAAGCAGATCAGAATTCTGCATTTCTTCTACCGCCTTACCATGGGCAAGATAGCCAAGATTCAGGATGTGATTTTTCAGACTTGAATTTTCAATGGTTTGAAGAATCTTATCATCTATTCTTCCTACAAATTTTAACCTGAAATCTGCTGCAAAATCAGCGTTTTCGCGGATCAGTTCATCAAGAGCCTTCCATAGGTTTTCGGGATTTCTAAGTTGCTCCAAAACCCCGATATAACTTAAAGTAAATTGATTTTCAGACTTTTGCGCCTTAACCTTATTTTCCGAGTCACTTTCATCAAATCCATTGGTAATACACACGGCGTTGGCGCCTGCCTTTCTGAAGTTTTCGGCATCAGTATAGCTTGTAGCCAGTGTAATGTCTGCGTTTTTAAATACAGCTCTCTCAAGCTGACGGTGTTTTTTATCCGAACTTTTGGTTAATTTCAGATGTTTATAATAGGAAATTTCTGTCCATGGATCACGGAAATCAGCAATCCATTTCAGGTTGGGCATTTTGCTTTTCAGTCCCAAGCCAATCAGATGAAGAGAGTGGGGGGGACCCGAAGTGACAATAGTATCAATCGTATTGTCTTTCAGATATTTTTCCAGAAATTTAATTGAAGGTTTTACCCAAAAAACTCTGGCATCCGGAATGAAAAAGTTGCCTCTTACCCAAATGGAAAGTTTAGATTTCCAGCTTTGATTTTTTCCTACATCAAATTGTCCGGCCTTGAATTTTTTATTGCTTTTATTCAGTTTTTCAGCCAGCTGATAAGGTTCCCAGATTTTGGTTCTTACCATTTCAATGTTTTCAGGAACATCTTTCATCAGTGTTTCATCCAGCAATGGGTAGCTTGGATTTTCGGGAGTGTAGATGATGGGTTTCCAGCCGAAATCCGGCAGATATTTTGCAAACTTCAGCCATCTTTGAACACCAGGACCTCCCGCAGGAGGCCAGTAATAGGTGATAATCAATATTTTCTTCTGTTCCATTTATTTATTTCTGTGTCATTCAGAATGACATACCGCAATAATTAATTTTATGCTTTGTGCTCAGCTGCAATCTCTTTTTTCCTGTTCTTATTCATCCAGAAAATTCCAAATGCAGACAATAGGATAAACAATCCGAATGAAAGAAGAGAAACCCATTTTCCTTTTTCAATGACTTCCGGTTCAAAAACCATTCTGATGTGGTGATTTCCTGCCGGAACATGCACTGCACGAAGTAAATAATCTGCTTTGATATATGGAACTTCTTTCTCATCTACAAGCACTTTCCACCCGTGAGGATAGTACACTTCAGAGAATACCGCTAATTGTGGGGTCTTCGACTGAGATTTAAATTCAAGTTCGTTGGGCTGATATTTCGTAAGATTGATGAATGCTGTAGAATCTGCCTGAACTGGTTTGTCTGCAAAATAGGCTTTATCAGCTGATGCAATAACTGCTGTCTTTTTGTTGTCAATAGTTCCGATTGCTTTAATTTCCTGATTAGGACTGTCTACAAACTTCAGGTCGCTTACAAACCATGCATTTCCATTGGCTTTGGGATTAGGAACCACCTGTGGCTGGTCAGGCCCTCCAAACACCAGATATTTAGCATTTAATAAATTTAATACATTAGGCGTTTTTACACTGTCGACATTGTTGATATACTCATTCAATACATCATCATATCTTCTTAATTTCACAGCATGATAACCACCGATTGAAGCTTTAAAATAAGACGTATTGGTTTCACTTGTCACTCCCAGTGTCTGATTGTAAATTCTGTAGTGTGTTTTGTCTTTTTCAGCAATGGTTTCCAATGTTTTGTTGATGTTCACATTACCCAGAATAGATTCCAGATTAGGATTTCCCTGAACTTTTTCAGCAAGAAGGTCTGAACTTTCTGTCTGGAAAGGATTTTCGGCAAAGATCTTATCTACATAGTTTTCATCATTTAAATAACGCTTGTTTACCGTCCAAAGATCAAATAAACTCACGACTCCTATTACTACTAAAGCAATATTCTGATTAAGCTTTTTCTTTAAAGTTAAGAACAGAGCTGCTGCTGTAATGGCAACGTAGATAAATGCTTTTATAGCATCTATTCTGAATAATTTATACCTCTCATCTACAAGATAATCCAGCAGGAAAGGAGGAAAATAGGTCTTTTCGCCCTCAGTGGAGAATCCTAATAACGATTTTCCAAAGATTAAAAGAATCAATAACAATCCTAATGTTCCGCCACTTACATAAAGAAGAATTTTCTGTTTGTATTCTTCAGTCAGTTTTTCATCCGTGAAGAATTTGTATAATCCCAGAATGGCAATCAATGGAAACAGTAATTCTACCACTACTAAGATAGAAGAAGGTGCTCTGAATTTATTATAGAACGGTACATAATCAATAAAGAAATCGGATAAAGGCATAAAATTGCTTCCCCAGGCCAGTAAAATGGTCAGGATTGAAGCTCCTAAAATCCAGTAACGGTATTTTTTGGATGCAAAGAAAAATCCTAACACTGCAAGGAAACATACAATAGCTCCCTGATAGGCAGGTCCGGAAGTTCCCGGCTGGTCTCCCCAGTAGGTCATTCCGCCGAAACCTTTAGAGATTCTGTCCATTTCCGCCTGTGAACCTACGTTTTCCTGTACAAGCTCCTGAACTTTGCTCATCATTTCTTTTCCTTCCGGTTCCTGGCTTCCTCCTCCCATTAATCTTGGGATGAAGAGATTTAAAGTTTCAAGCTGCCCGTAGCTCCACATCAGCATACTTTCTTTGTCCATTCCTGATTTTCCTGAAGTATGGCTTTCGTTATCCAAAATCTGCTTTCCACGAACGGTTTCTTTTACATATTCAGAATTGGCCATGATTCTCTGTGAATTCATTCCAACCCCGATAATACACGATGCTGCAATAATACCTGAAGAGATCAGGAAGTGCTTCATAGGTGTCTTTTTCTGAACAGCTCTGATCAGCTCAGACAAGAATAAGAATCCTAACGCAAGGAAAAGATAATACGTCATCTGAGGGTGGTTGGCTGCAATCTGCAGTCCCATAAAGAGGGTAGTGACAATGAATCCCCAGATATATTGCTTCCTGATGTACACAAGTAAAATTCCGGCTAAAAGCGGGGCAAAATATTCAATCGTGTTTACTTTACCATTATGTCCTGCTGCTATAATGATATAAAAATAGGTTGAAAGTCCGAAGAAAGTAGCTCCCAGCAAGGCATACTTCCAGTTTCTGACTACCACCATTCCCAAAAGGAAAAAACCTGCAAAAAGCAGGAAGAGATAATTTACCGGCCTTGGCAGGAAATTCAGATTGCTGTCGATTTTCTTGATGATGTCCCCTTTGAACTGGCTTCCCATCTGATAGGTAGGCATTCCTCCAAACATGGAGTCGCTCCAGTAGGTTTCATTTCCGGTATCAGCCCGGTAGTCGAGCAGTTCTTTTGCTCCTCCTCTATACTGCACAATATCGTGCTGAAAAAGCTGTTTGCCTGTAAGTACAGGAGTGGAATATAAAAATGCTAAAACTATAAATACGACTAATGAAGCTGCAATATAAATTAAGTTTTTATTTTTTGCCATGCTGGTTATTATCTTTTATTTCTTGGAATTTTTACCTTTTGTCTTTACTCTCTTTCACCTCTTCATAGTCTACGGTTTCTGCATCCCAGTTGAGGTTCTTTTTGTTATTCTTATTCGAGTTGTGTAGGTCCTGCTGCCCGTTTTTTGGATTGTTGTTATTAAAACGGTAACTATAAAATGTTTTAAAGAAAATTCGTTTAAGAATATTCCATACAAAGAAAATAATAATGGCAGTAAGTACTAACTCAAGAATGTACTTCATAATATTAAAATTTAAAGTTCAGGGTTTAAAATTAAACCCTGAATGCATTTAATTCAGTTATTTAGCAGAGGGGTTTACCATTACAGAAGAATTGGAAACGCTTTTCATAGACTGAGACTGTTTTCCGTCTGAAATGGTTTCTACCTGTGTTGTTTTTACATTGATATTCTGGTTGGTAATCCATCCTGTGCTTTCGTCAAACTTAATGGTTCCGTTCTGAACCAGTTCACTGCTCAGGCTGTGGGTGATAGGCCCCTGAGCTTTCTTTTCGGTTTTCTTAGGAATTCCTCCGGTAACTGCAATTTCTGCGGTTCCGTTTCCTAAACTTTTCATTACATAATTAGAGGTTACCTTTACATTTCCGCTTGGATCTGCATTTTCAGAAGTTGACCATTTTTCTCCAATTTTCACTCCTTTTTTAGGAATAATCATCAGGTTTTTATGAAACTGGTCTTTCAATACTTTTTCGTTAAAAGATTCTTTAAGGCTTGCCACTACGCTGGCTTTCTGATTGGCATCTTTGATAAGAGTTCCTACAGCAGTTCCCACTTTGGCATACACGGCATCAAATCCTGTAATAGAAATGACATTCCCTTTCGTATCCATTTTCATGGCAAGTTTGTTTCCTGTAAGTGCTTTATTGACGTTCCAGATCATTTTAAGATCATCTTCCTTAGGGATTGGCAATTTTGTATCTACCACTACTGTTTTTCCTTGTGCAGACTGAGAATTTCTCTTCGCAACAAGATTAAGGGTCATATCATAGACATCTCCTTTAATATCATTGACTACGAAATTCATTTCATCTGTAGATTCACTGGTTGCAGTGATGGATTTTCCCTGAGGATCCGTCATCGTTTTTACATCTCTCTGATAGGTTGTAAGAGGATAAGTTTTGCCTTTTTCAAGCTTAAAAGTCTGTTTGATAACGCCCGCAGAATCTTTGATTGCCGGATTTTCCGCAACTTTCGCTACAGAATCAGCAGGAACTTCTATTGTTACTGTTTTTCCGGTTTTAGGATCTACTTTCGTTATTTTTGCTGTTTCTTTTTTACAAGATACAAGAGCTATTGATGATATAAGCGCAAGCGCTGCAATGTTCTTCATTCGATTTTTTTAACTTTATTTTTTACTACTATTTCTTAATAAATTGTCTGCAATATCCTGCAGTTTTCCCTGGGATTCACCATCCGATTCATTGGAAAGGATAACCACTCCCATGTTTTTTGAAGGATAGATCTGGAGGACACTTGAAAAACCAAATGTGCCACCCGTATGATAAACGGTTTTACTGCCGTCTTCATAATTGTGGATTCTCCAGTATAATCCAATGCCGTCGCCTTCCCCTTTTACCAAGGGCGTGTGGGAGGTTTTCACATAGTGATTGCTTTCGTCCAGATGATACTGCATATATTTCACCAAGTCTTCTGTATTGGTCACAATTCCACCTGCCGGAGCAAAAACAGTTGTGAAATTTCTGGGCATTACCTTTCCTGTTTCATTATAGCAAGTCAATAGCTGAGCAGAATTCGTACCAAGAATGGTTTGATTCATATTCAGAGGCTTGGTAATAAACTCTGAAAGCAGATCTGCGTAGCTTTTATGATATACTTTTTCAAGGATATCTCCCGCAATCTGTGTCCCTGTATTGGAATACTTGTACTCAGTTCCCGGCACAAAATCTATTTTAGCCTGATGAAGATCTTCATAAAACTTCTTTTTCGAATAGTTTTTATAAAAATCAGAGAGTGCTAAGGCTACTGAGTCCATCGGTTTTTTGAATGTTTCCGACTGGTCCGGCAAAAACTGAGGTAATCCTGATGAATGATTGGTAAGGTTACCGATCGTTATGGGATGTTTTTCAAACTCCAGATTAGGATAATTTCCATCCAGATACTTACGGATATCATCACTCATTTTGATTTTTCCATCTGCTAAAGCATGTGCCAGAAGAGTACCGGTAAATGTTTTGGTAATGGATGCAATCTCATACAGGCTTTTGGAAGTGGGAAGTTCTGATTTTCCGAGTTCCGTGGTTCCGTAATTATAAAAATAACTTTTACCGTCTTTTATAACGCCTATTGAAATTCCCACACGGGCGGGATTCTGCATATAAGCGAGTGCTTCTTTCTGAACCATCTTATCTAGATCGGTGACGAGACGGTTATCTGTTGCTGTTTTTTTTGTCTGCGCATTCATAACGAATGGGGCAAAAAATATGGGTAAAAGGATCTTTATTTTCATGGTTTACGAAGTTGGTATCGCTGTCATTTTCTGTCTTACCGCTTCATACAAAATCGCACCACATGCTACAGAAACATTCAGAGACTGAGTTTTTCCCTCAATAGGAAGTTTTATTTTTTCGTCGGCATGATGAAGAACTTCTTTGGAAATTCCCGTTTCTTCATTTCCCATTACAATAGCGCAGGGCTCAGTAAAGTTGACATCATAGATCAGTTTCTGGGCTTTTTCGCTGGCAGCATAAACGGAAATTCCGCTTTGCTGAAGAAAATCTACGGTGTGTGCCAGATTGTTTTCTTTACATATTTTGATATTATAGATGCCTCCTGCAGACGTTTTAATTGCATCTGAATTGATGGGTGCCGCACCTTTTTCCGGGATGATTACCGCATCAATTCCTACACATTCTGCCGTTCTGCAGATGGCTCCAAAGTTTCTTACATCAGTAAGTCTGTCCAGAATTAAAAGAAAAGGAGTTTTTCCCTGTTCAAATAATTGTGGAACAATATCCTCCACTTTATGGAATGGTACATCTGAGATAAATGCAACCACTCCCTGGTGGTTTTTTCTTGTAAAACGGTTAAGCTTTTCAACCGGAACATAATTGGGACGGATTTTATTTTTCGCTAAAATAGCTTTTAGTTCAGCATAAATAGGACCCTGAAGTGCATTCTGCACAAAGATCTTGTCAATCGTTTTTCCCGCTTCAATAGCTTCAATTACGGGACGCAGCCCGAAAATAAAATCGTCTTTTTTATCTGTCATCTTATTATTTTAAATAGTGAGTTGTAAAATGTGAATTTTCTTTGTAAGTCGATCTGGCGAATGCGTATTTACATTTGACCATTGACTTGCGCAGCAAAATTCACTATCTCCCTTTTTCCCCTAGAATTGCTCTTTTCTGCGCCAGCACATATCCGTAGTGAAGACTTTCGTGCATGTTGTTGAAGATAATGGCATCCTGAATGCTTTTCAGATCCATCCCGAAACTTGTGGTGTATGGAGTGTAGTCCGAAAAGAAATCGCTGTCATAATCCTTCATTAAAATCTTGGAAGTTTCGGTTAGTAAAAATTCAAGATCTTCCACCTCAGACTTCTGAACATTTAAGTTGGGTAAAGTTCCTTTTTTATAGGTTTCAATCCAGTATTTATCAATACGGAAGGGATTTCCACTCAGGTAATAGTGCAGGAGCTGCTGTGTAGCAACCGTATGTGCAATATTCCAGTAGATATTGTTGTTGAAACCATCCGGAATCAGAATCAGATCTTCATGAGAGGTGTTCTGAAGCACGTCTAAAAGGTTCTTTCTTACCTGTCTGTGCGCTTGAAAATGATAATTCATTTTGCAGTTTTTTTAATCACCAAAAATAGTTTAATAAACTGGAAATGACAATTTTTGAGCGGGTGATTAAAGCGAAATTTATATATTTTTATGAAAAAAATAAGATAATCCTGTTGAGTTTTAAGACTTCAGCAGTTCCTGACCTTGCATCAATAGAGGAATATTTAACAAACTTTAACTCAAAAATAGCATTTATTATGTTGATTAATGCAAGTATTTATCAGAAATTTACCACTTATTTTAAATCAAGCTATGTCAGAGATATATCAAGCTGAAGATATCCGCCAATTGACGGAAAAAGTAAAGGAAAAAAACTACTTATTTTCTCTTCTGAGACAGGAAATCAACAAAGTTATTATTGGACAGGAATATATGATAGACCGGCTTCTGGTGGGGCTTCTGGGGAATGGTCACGTTCTTTTGGAAGGAGTGCCGGGACTGGCCAAAACTCTTGCGATAAAGACACTGGCTGATGCCGTTCATGGTGAGTTTTCAAGGATCCAGTTTACCCCGGATCTGCTTCCTGCTGATGTAGTGGGAACCATGATTTTCAATATCAAGGATAATGATTTTTCAATAAAAAAAGGACCTGTATTTGCCAATTTTGTATTAGCGGATGAGATCAACCGTGCGCCGGCGAAAGTGCAGTCTGCGCTTTTGGAGGTAATGCAGGAAAAGCAGGTGACAATTGGTGACGAAACCATGAAGCTCCCAAAACCGTTTCTGGTATTGGCCACCCAAAACCCGATTGATCAGGAAGGAACTTATCTTCTGCCTGAAGCACAGAGTGACCGTTTCATGCTGAAGTGTACCATAGATTATCCTGCCTTCGAAGATGAAAGACAGGTGATGAGAATGGTTTCTACATCTCATCAGCCAACGGTGAAGCCGGTGATTGCCCTTCAGGATATTGTGGATGCAAAAGAATTGATCAACCAGATCTATCTGGATGAGAAAATCGAAAAATATATCCTGGATATGGTGTTTGCAACACGTTATCCGGAAAATTACGGTCTTTCTGAGCTTAAAAATTATATCAGCTTCGGAGCATCTCCAAGGGCATCTATTAACCTTGCCATCGCTTCGAGAGCTTATGCGTTCCTGAAGGGAAGAGCTTTTGTAATTCCTGAAGACGTAAAAGCACTGGCAAAAGATGTTTTAAGACACAGGATGGGCTTAACTTTTGAGGCTGAAGCTGAAGAAGTGACAACAGAAGAGATCATCAACAGAATTTTGGCAAAAATCCAGGCACCATAATGAGTGATGTAATAATCAGAAAAGCAGTTAAGGAGGACTGTGCTGCCATGCTGAATTTAATCCGGGAATTGGCAGAATATGAAAAGGCACTGCATGAAGTAACGGTAACACTGGATGATTTTACGCAGGATGGTTTTGGTGCTTCGCCTGTTTGGGGTGCTTTTGTGGCAGAATATGAAGGTGAGATTGTAGGAATATCTTTGTATTATGACCGATATTCAACATGGAAGGGAAGAAGGCTGTATCTTGAAGATCTTGTTGTAACAGAAAAGCTGAGAGGAAAGCAAATAGGAAAAAAGTTATTTGATGCCACGCTGGAGTTTGGTAAAGCCAATCATTACAGCGGAATGGTCTTCCAGGTACTGAATTGGAATGAACCGGCCATCAATTTTTATAAAAAATACAACACAAAGTTTGATAATGAGTGGTCAAATGTATCTATTGAGTTTCAGGATTAATCCGAAACCCGTGACCCGCAAATCAACAGTTAACGTTAAATTTTAAACGCATCTATGCAGATAAAAGATATTGTAAAAAAAGTAAAGCAGATTGAAATCCGTACCAGAAAAAAGACGGAGGCTGCTTTAATGGGGCAATATCACAGCGCCTTTAAAGGCCAGGGGATGACTTTTTCGGAAGTGCGCCCTTATCAGTTTGGAGATGAAATCAGAAGAATCGACTGGAACAAAACTGCGCGTTTCCGTGAGCCATTTGTAAAAGTTATGGAAGAAGAAAGGGAGCTGACGATGATGATTCTTGTTGATATTTCCGCTTCCATGGATTATGGAACACAAGTTCAGCTGAAAAGAGAATATGTCGCAGAAATTGCAGCCAGTTTAGGATTTTCAGCCGCTGGCAACAATGATAAAGTAGGATTAATTCTGTTTGCTGATAAGGTATATAAAGTAATTCCTCCTCAAAAGGGAAGAAAGCACATCCTTTCCATCATCAGTACTATTCTGACCGCAGATTATGTTCCCGCAGAATCCAAAATAGATAAAGCGATGGAATACATGATGGGAATTTTTAAAAGAAAATCTCTGGTTTTCCTGTTTTCGGATTTTGAAGATGAGTACGATTCCAAAATGCTGAGAGTAGCGTCAAAGAAACATCAGCTGCTGGGGATGAGGGTTTACGATGAAAAAGACAACGAAATTCCGGATATAGGATATGCGCGTTTACTAGATGTGGAAACCGGAAAAGAAATATGGGCCAATACTTCCAGCGCGAGGTGGCGGTATACCTTTGCAGAAGCTCAAAAACAAAAACTGAGAGCTCTGGAAGAAGATTTTGCCAATAGCTCTGCCAGTTTTATGAATATCAATACCGGTTCAGATTATTCAAAATTATTGTATAATTACTTTCAGAAAAAATAACACCGGGCTCAGCTCGTAACTAAAAAACATAAGGCGTCTGCCAATATTATTTAACATTGAGAAAAATACTTTTAATATTATCTTTTCTGATCTGTGCGAATGCTTTTTCACAGATATTATCCTCTAATGTAGAAAAGAAAACCATTGCTTTGGGAGAAATCAATCATATGACGATAAAGATTGATAATCTCAATGAACAGCAGGTAACTTCAGCGCCCAAAAATGAGCTTCTTCCTTTTCATTTTGAAGAAACCAAAGACAGTATCGGGCAAACTGCCAATACTTACGAGAGAAAGATTGAGTTTGCCGTTTTTGATGAAGGAAAGTTTACTATTCCGGAGCTTGAGTTTAAGGTGGGAGATAAAATACTGAAAACTATTCCGTACGAAATAGATGTCATTAATACCGCTCAGAAAGCTGATCAGATCAATGATATTATGCGTAATAAGCAGGTAAAACTTGAAGCAAAAGATTATTGGGAGCTTTATAAGTTTTATATTCTTGCTGCCCTGGCGGGTATTGCAATCATCATCGCCATTATCATGTTTATAAAATGGGGCAGAAAATCAAAGAATATGCCTGTAGTGGCTACGAATCAGACTTTGAAAGAACTGGATTCTCTTAAAAAGAAAAAATATATTGAAGGTGGAAACTTCCGTTCGTTCTATGTAGAACTGATTGATATTTCAAGAACCTTCATCACAAGGCAATACCGTCTTCCGGCAGATGTACTTCTTACCGACGATCTTATAGATGTCATAAAAAAGAATAACACCATCTCACAGGATAACGAAAAAATAATAGAAGATGTGTTCCTCAGAGGAGACCTGGTGAAATTTGCCAAAACATTCCCCGATCAGGAAACAATGGAAAGAGATTTTGCCAATATCAGAGACTTTGTGAAAAGATCATCCAAAGATTTAGAATTCGAAAACTTGAGAAAGGATGTTTAATTTTGAGTTTTACAGTCCGTGGTTTTTACTGCTTTTCCTGCTGTTTATTCCGTTATTGATTAAAGACGCCGGGAGACGCAGAAGAAAAGGGATAAAGGTACCCACGATAAAAAATATGGATCACAGCGGAGGAATCCAGGGTGTACTTTTTTTATTGAAGATTTCAAAGTATATCATTCTTTCAGCTTTGATTATTGCCATGGCAAGACCGCGAACATTCACGGTTTCACAAGACAGGGATGATACTAAGGGAGTAGATATCATGTTATCTATTGATGTTTCTTTAAGTATGCTTGCGAAGGATCTCACTCCAGACAGAATTACAGCTCTTAAAGATATTGCCGTAAAATTTGTTCAGAAACGTCCGAATGACAGGATAGGAGTGGTAGCATACGCTGCAGAAGCCTTTACCAAAGTTCCGGTGACTTCAGATCATCAGGTGGTAATTGATGAAATTAAAAACCTGAATTCTGCAGGCCTTGAACCTGGAACAGCCATAGGAGAAGGTCTTTCCGTAGCGGTGAATCATTTGATTAAAAGCAAAGCCAAAAGTAAAGTAGTCATCCTGATGACGGATGGGGTAAGCAATATCCAGAATGCTATTCCTCCACAGCTTGCTGCCGAACTGGCAAAAAATAATAATATAAAGGTATATTCCATCGGAATCGGTACCAACGGCTATGCGCTGATGCCGACTTCTCAGGACATCTTTGGAGACCTTATTTTCACTGAAACAGAGGTAACCATAGATGAAAATACCTTGAGAGAAATAGCACAGACTACCGGCGGAAAGTACTTCAGGGCGACCTCCAACAGCAGTCTGGAAGAAGTGTATGATGAGATCAATCAATTGGAAAAATCTGATGTAAAGGTTTCCAAGCTTTACAATTATGAAGAATATTTTAAAATATTCCTTTGGATTGCACTAGCGATGCTGGTGCTGGATGCATTATTGAGATGGGTGTTTTATAAAATTTTAAGCTGATGAGTTGGTCTTTAGGAAATTATTGGTATTTATTTTTACTGTTGCTTCTGCCGCTGTTAGCTATCTTTTTGATTCGTTTTTTAAAATGGAGAAAAAGGAAAAGAGAAATTTTTGCTGCCAGCCAGTTTCATAATAATTTATTTGAAAAAAGTTCGGGGTTTACAAAGTTTTTCCCTGCCTTATATTTATTAGGTACGCTGTTTCTGATATTCTCTATCATTGATCTCCTGAATGGCTCAGAAGAGGTAAAAAGTACCCAGAAACTGAATAATGTGATATTCATGCTGGATGTCTCCAATTCTATGAATGCTGAGGATATAGATCCAAGCCGTCTTTCGGAAGCCAAAAACCTGATGCTTGCGACCATGAAGAAGATGAATAATGACAAAGTAGGTATTGTCATCTTTGCCGGAAGCGCAATGTCGATTATGCCTCTTACAACAGATTATAATTCTGCAGAAACGTATATCAGCGGTATTGAAACAAACTCTATGCAGATTCAGGGTACAGATTTTCTGAAAGGCATGCAGGCTGCAGCTGAGAAATTTAAAAATGTAAGCAAAGGATCCAGAAAAGTGATTTTGCTGAGTGATGGGGAAGATAATGAAGGAAATGATAATGCCGCCATCAGATTGGCGAATAAAGAAGGAATAAGCATTACTTCGGTAGGAGTGGGAACAGATGAAGGAGCTCCGGTTCCGGAATATGTATTCGGGCAGCTTATGGGATATAAGACAGATGTAAACGGAGGTACGGTAATTTCTAAAAGACAGACGGAAGCTTTGAAGAAAATGGCTGAATCTACAGACGGAGCTTATATTGACGGAAATAACATTAACGAAGCTCCGGACAGGATTGTAGATGCCGTCAATAAAAAATCCTCAGGAGCTGAAACCATGGTGAAGTCTCAGAATGCCATCCATTACTACCAATATTTTCTTGCAGTATCTCTTCTGTTTTTCTTTTTAATTTATATTTTTAATCCTAAAAAAGATTTTAATGTGTAAATTTCCCTGATTTATAGAAGAAATTCTACAAGTACTTTAACCGAATTTTAACAAATAAAACTCTGTTTCTTAACATATAAAGGAATAATTTTGCAAGTAATGAATACTAAAATCATATTTTTATCGTTTATTGTTGCCATCTCATTCTCAGGCATTTTGTTTGGGCAGGAAAACTACAGAAATTTAGTTCACGAAGGTAATCAGAAATTTGACGGTAAAGACTATGAAGGAGCGTCCTCTAAATTTATGGAAGCGATAAAATCTAATGATAAAGATTTTACCGCTCATTACAACATGGGGAATGCACTGTATAAAAGTAAGAAATACGAAGAGGCGAAGGCAGAGTTTGAAAAAGCAGAAAAACTTTCACAAACCCTTCCTGATAAAACAGCCGCTCTTCATAATTTGGGGAATGCCTATATGCAGATGAATCAGCCGGAAAAAGCTGCTGATTATTACAAAAAAGCTTTGAAGCAGGATCCGTACAGTGAGGTAACCCGAAAAAATTATGAGATTGCCAAGCTGAAAGAGAAAGAAAAAGAACAACAAAAAAACCAGCAGAATAACTCAGGTAAAGGCGGCGGCGGAGATGATCAGAACAAAGGAGACGATCAGAAAGGCGACAAAGAAAAACAGGATCAGGGAAGCGGGCCTCAAAACCAAGGTAAAGGTGACCAGGGCGACAATCCCAAGCAGAATGAGAATAATGAAGGCAGAATGCCAAAGAATCTTGAAAATGCGATCTTAGATAAAATAAACGAAAAAGAAAAAGAAACCGCCAGAAGAATCTTAAACAAGAATTCTTATTCGATGCCCGAGAGCAACGAGAAAGATTGGTGATGCAGCACAAATTGATTTACATATTGCTTACCCTCGCATCCGTGATTACTTACGGACAGGTAAATCTTACGCTGGATGCTGATAAATCCGAGTATGGGGGAAAAGATATTGTAAACCTTACCATTGTTCTTGAACTTAACGGAACCGACCTTGTACAGCAGACAGGTCTGCAGCTTCCGGATCTTTCGAAGTTTAATATTATAGGAAGCGGATCTGTTACCAATACCGTAATTGATCCTGCCACCAATACTTTAATTACCCAAAAAGTTTCCAGAATTGCCCTTGAACCTAAGAAAAAAGGAAAAATAAAAATTGGTTCAGTGCTGGTTACTGTTAATAATAAAATTTACAAAACCGAACCTTTTGACGTCAATATCCGTGATATTGTAGACAGAAGATCATTAGCGGCCAATACCTCCAATGATGTCTACCTGAATATGGAAATTGATGACAGGGATGTGTATCAGGATCAGCCTACCGTTGCTGTTCTCAGAGTATATTCCAGAAATATGGACAACCTGAGAAAAGTAAAGAATATCCGTCTTCCTGAGCAGGACAACATTAATGTGCATCCTATCAATTTCGATAAATCTGAGATAGATCCGTCAGGATACGGCAATATGCCTTCACAGGTTTTAGCGATGTTTATGGTATTCCCGAATGAAGCAGGTTATGTGGAAGTTCCCGGGGTATCCGCTTCTGTAAGCACTTATTCCAATAAAACCAAGATTGTCTCCAATAAAGTAAAAATCAACGTGAGAAAACTGCCGGAAGGTGCTCCGGAATGTTTTAAAAATGCTGTTGGGAACTTTAATGTAAATGTATACAATGCTTCTAAAGAAAAACCGGAAGCCAAAAAACCTCTGAATGTTGTGGTGAAAGTTTCAGGAGAAGGCAACCTGCCGGATATGGATCTTCCTAAAATAGCAGCTTCTCCGGATTATGAAGTTTTTGCCCCGAAAATCACAACCAAAGTTTCTCCGGGAACCGCCGGTATGAAAGGGGAAATTTTGGCTAATTACGTTATTATTCCAAACAAATCAGGAGCTATCGCCATTAAAACTGAACAGTTTGCTTTCTTTGATCCAGCCAGCAAAGAATATGTAGATCTTGGACAAAAAACACTGGCTGTGAATGCATTTTCTCATGATCAGATCATGGAAGCACGTTCTACCGTAGAAAAGGTAAATGAGTATACCAATAATCTTCTGGAGACGGTAAATACTCCGGTTTTAAAAACAACATCATTCAAAGTAAAAGAAAAAAGTAAATTCCACTGGAATATCCTTTTGACTAATATTGCTATTTTGCTAAGTTTATTTATTGCTTATCTGCTATTTAAAAATTGGCAAAAAAAACGTACATTAGTTAGGGAAACTGTACCGTCCAAACCGTTAGGTTCCGTAGCTGAAACCGAAAAAGAAATCAGAGCATTGATGAAAACGGATATCAATGATTATTTCGGGTATCTGGAAAACCTTAAAGACAACGGAGAGTATGAAAAGTTCTTTATGACCCTTGAAGAACTTGATCAGGAAGTGAGAAGCCAGTATTTTCAAGGCTCTGCTGTGGAGTTTAAGACTTTTCTTGAAAAGCACAAAGGATCTTCAGTTGCAGAAGACTACAGCAAATTGCAGCAGAAAGTTCAGATGGAAAAATACAACCCTGTAAAATCTACTGATGCTCTTGAGGAACTTTTGAAAACAATTGTTAATTTATATTCACAAATTAGCAAATAATCAGTTTATTTTCATATTTTTGCGAAATTTTTAATTACAAAGAGATGGAAATTTTTGAGGGTTTCTCTATTAAAGAGATCGTTACCAGCTTCATGGTTCTTTTTGCCGTTATTGACATCATCGGCTCAGTTCCTATTATTGTAAGCCTTCAGCAGAAGTTTGGAAAAATTGAGGCCGGAAAAGCGGCCATTACTGCTGGTCTTATTATGATTGTTTTTCTATTCGTAGGAAATAAAATTCTTAAGCTTATTGGGGTGGATGTAAATTCTTTCGCTATTGCCGGAGCTTTTGTGATTTTTGTCATAGCGTTGGAAATGATTTTAGGAATTGAAATCAATAAGACAACCGAAGCAAAGGCCGCATCCATCGTACCCATCGCATTTCCGCTTGTTGCAGGTGCCGGAACACTCACCACAGCGCTGTCTCTGAGAGCTGAATTTCATGATATTAATATTATCTTCGGAATCGTTCTTAATACAATTTTCGTATATTTGGTGCTGAAATCAGCGAAATGGCTGGAGAAGAAAATCGGGGATGCTACCTTAATGATCCTTCAGAAAGTTTTCGGAATCATCCTTTTGGCAATTTCAATTAAATTATTCACTGCAAATTTTGCCCAGCTGGTGCAGAATTATATTAATTTTTAAGAGTCATGAAGAAGTTTTATAAAGTATTTTTAGTACTGTTTATTGTATTCATCGCCATCAATCTTTATGCTATTAACTGGCAGGCAACAGATATCCTGGGAGATGAAGATAACGTTAGGTTTGCATTTTCAGCCGGAGCTGCCGGAATAGGTCTTATCCTGCTTTTTGTAATGGATACCTGGAGCAGAATCGGATTAAAAAAATAAATTGAATTTTTCAATATAATACAGCCTCTTTCTTTGGAAGGAGGTTTTTGTTTTTATAAGAGGGCATCCGGTAACACTAAGATATTACAAGATTTTTCAATATCGCTTCAGATTTCAGCTCTGTTTCTCTCCATTCTTTGTCCGGGTTGCTTTGAGCGGTGATTCCACCACCTACGAAAACATGCACAGCATCTTTGTAAAGTCTTGCGCAACGGAGATTGACAAAATAAAGAATACTTTCGCCGGTTTCCACTTTGATATAACCGGCATAAAATTCACGGGGAAATTTTTCATAGTGACGGATATTTTCATTGCAGAAATCTTTTGGAATCCCACAAACGGCAGGAGTAGGGTGCAGATCCTGAATAATTCGGTCGAGATCTTCCGGTTGAATTGTTGTTTTAAAATCTGTACGTAAATGTTTAATATTTCCTGAGATATGATCGTATGTTTCAGATTGTTCAATACGGCCAGAATAATTTTTAAGAATATCCCGAATATAAGTGCTTACAGGCTTTTGCTCTTCTATTTCCTTTTCAGACCATTCTTCAGAAACGGG
Organism: Chryseobacterium culicis; assembly: GCF_900108365.1. Lineage (GTDB taxonomy): Bacteria > Bacteroidota > Bacteroidia > Flavobacteriales > Weeksellaceae > Chryseobacterium > Chryseobacterium culicis. The sequence continues at coordinate 921,763 of NZ_FNWQ01000001.1, forward strand.
AAGGGTTCCGGCAAGAGCCATGGTTTCAAATTCATGGGTTGTTTTATTAAACTTTCCTAAAACTTCGGAAAACGCTCCCATCCAGGCATTCTTGCCATCATTAAACAGGTATCTGAAAGCATTCGGGTAAGAGACACACAAGTTTTTAAAACTCTCTTTATAATTGATGGTATTGAAATCTGTAACTATTTTCCTTCTTGAATAAACAAGCTTCGGAAGATTGTTTTCTTTAATCACTGCAATAACCTGCTCCAAGGTGTTACAATATTCTTCTTTGGTTTCAGCGGAATACTTTGCGGTGTTACTATTCAGTGTTTCGCTGGTGATGGAGATATTGTCAAATTCGGCAGGATTTACTTCAAAAATATCTCCGTTAAAGCTGATTTGATCTGAGCCATCATAAGAAAAAAAGCTAACGGCATTCTTAGTGTTTTTTTCATCAGCAGACAGTAGTCTTTCGTTGAAGGGAAGTTTGAAATAAATCATGATCTATGAAGGGATTTTGAAAACCACCCACCGGAAATACTACAGAAGATTCCGGACGTAATTTTCCTTTCTGCAAAGGTATTATTAGTCTTAAAGATGTCAAAATAAAAAGAGCTTAAATTTACTTTAAGCTCTTTTTATTTTATGTTGATGCAACTTATCTTTTGATGATATTATTTGTCATCGTAGTATGATTGATAAGGACTCCTTTTTCGTCACGGATTTCAATTTCAGAAACATGCATGGTTTTTCCTTTTCTGATAAAACGTGCTGTAGCGGTTACAATGCCGTCTTTTTTGCTTCTCAGGTGGTTAGAGTTAATATTGGTTCCCACCCCGTAGTACTTTTCACCATCAATAAAAATATTAGACAGGCTTGAACCTAACGTTTCAGCCAGAACACAGCTTGCGCCTCCGTGCATGATGCCAAACGGCTGGTGCGTTCTGGGAAGAACGGGCATTGTGGCGGTAAGCGTTTCATTTTCGAGATCAATATCTATGAAATTTATTTCAAGAGTCTTCGCAAGCGTTACGTCTCCCCAGTTATTGATGAATGCTAATATTTCTTCTTTTGTCTGACCTTTCATTTTTTATAGTTGATAAATGATGATTGATTAATTTTGCCTCTAGCCTCTAGCCTCTAGCCTCTAGCCTCTAGCCTCCAGCCTTTAATTCTGTTCAGTTCCCATAATATTGGGATTCCAGTTTTCAGGGACTTTAGGAACAATGTCATTTTTTACATAATAGTCCTGAATTTCCTGCATAATTTCTGAAAAAGGAACCGAAGCTATTCTCTCATATGGGATGGTATAACCAAGATAAACAATTTTTCTTTTGAAATCACCTGCTGCCAGTACAATGGGGACTTTTGCAGCGAGTGCCATATGATAGAAACCTTTTCTCCATTTCGGAACCCAGCTTCTTGTTCCTTCCGGGGTAATGACAAGGCTGAAGTCTTCTTTTGCGAACTGGCTGGCAACAAAATTTACCAGATCATTTTTCTGGCTCCTGTCGATACCAATACCCCCAAGACCTTTTACAACACCTCCATACCAGGCTTTCGTGTGAGCATCTTTAATGATAATTTTTAAAGGCTTTTCCAGTGACCAATAGGCGAAATTTCCTAAAATGTATTCCATATTATGGGTATGGGGTGCTACCACAAGGATACACCGGTTCAGGTTGTTGACATCGCCCTGCAGAACGACTTTCCAGCCTAATATTTTTAACATTGCTTTGCCTATAAGCTTTTTCATAGATTTCTTGGATTAAAAACAAAAAAGTATAACCAAACTTTGGTTATACTTTACAAATATATTGAAATATTATCGCTCTTAAAACAAACCGCTAATTAAATCTACGATTTTCAGTACGAATTCCATTGCAAATTGTATCATGATAAGAAGGTGTTTTTGGTTGGTTGGTTATTAAATTTTTGCTCTACGAAATTAAACTTTTTTTTTCATATAAGAAACTAAATAAGTCTTTATTTTCAGTTTTCTGAGAGAAGAAGGGTGTGAATTTCAAACGGTTGCCATCCACCCACACCTTCTACCACTCTCTGAAGTTAATTATTTAGTCTGTATGGAAATTTCGTTTTTTCCGTCTTTGATTTTGATGTCCATATCTTTATTGGATTTCTTGATAGTAGACACTGCAGAATCAATTACTTTCTTTGCCTGGTTGTTCGGAACTTTTTTACCGTTTACAATGATGCTGTCTTTATCATCAGAGTTGTATTCAATACTTGAACCGTTTACCGTAATTTTATTTTTTTCAATTCTTACCCCGTTGTGGTCTTCATCTCTGTCCTGATCATCATCATTGATACCGTCTCCGTCTAAATCACCATCTATATGGATACCATCTTTTTTCATGGAAATAACAACGGTTTTTTGCGGAACTACAAGTTCATAATTCAGGCTGTAATCTCTGAATCTGTGCTCGTATGGATATTTGATGTAGTTAGGAAGAAGTACTTTGTTGTTTACAATTTCCACAGGAACCGTCATCTGGATAGGGAAGTTATATCCTTTTCCTTCTTTTTTAATGATCAGATAAGGGGTTTTAATATCCGGTTTTCTTGTAACGTCTACAGAAATATAATCTTCTTCATAAACTGTTCTTTTATCAGAATAAATATCATTGTTATACCCTTTGAAATTCTGAGGGATGTTGATCTGTTTTACATCTACATACACCGTATCCGAAGTAGTGTTGATGGCAACATTTTCCACATCTTCCTTACTGCCTCTGTAGATCATATCTTTCTTAGCCATGCTGATTCCGAAGTACGTTCCCAGCCCGATAAGAAGAAGGAATAAGCCTCCGATTACCCATCCGATATTTCTCAGTTTTGTTTTTGGAGAAAAGATCTTGATGCTTAATAAGCTGAAAAGGATTGCCGGAATTAAGCTCCCGATGACCATCATGGCTGCCAGTACTTTATCAAGTCCCTGATCATCCATATAAAATCTGATTTCGTTAGCTCCTGGGAAATCCGTATCCATTGCAAAAAGGGCAAATAATACAAATACTCCGATAATGCTTCCTACAGCCATCAATACAAAGAATCCTCCTACAATGTACTTGAATATATTCCAGACTCCGCTGCTTGCGTTGCTGATATACGGCTTGTTTTCGTTATAGATTTCTCCGACCCTCTGAGTAGATTCATTGGCAAACTGTACCAATTTATTAGACTCATTCTTAAGATTGTCGAAGTTCATAGGCTTTCCCTGCATTTTCAGGAAATCTGCTGCTGTTTCAGCTTTTGGAAGAACAATCCAAAGGATTACGTAAAGAAGACCAATCAGTGAAGAAGAGATCGCTGCTGTAAAAATTCCCAGTATGAAAATCCCCAGCCAGATTGCTCTCATGGTAGTAATATCCATTCCTACATATTGCGCTAAACCGGCACAAACTCCTGCTACTTTTTGTTTTTCCGGATCACGGAACAATTGTTTTTTATCGGTATAGCTGGTTCCTGAATTATAATTTCTTGCAGATGTTTTTTCAGAAAAATAAGCTTCTTCCTGTTCTTCAATTTTTTCAGGGCTTCCGATCTGTGCAATTACCTTTTCTACATCGGTATCGTTAATCACTTCACGTTTTCCTAAAGAATCTTTGAAGATTTCCACCATTCTTATTTCTATGTCATGCATTACTTCATCCGCCTCAGAAGCATCCAGAGAGCTTCTCAGAGCATTCAGGTAATCGCTGAGCTTTATATATGCGTGTTCTTCTATGGTAAAAGAAAAACCTGCGAGTCCTATTGAGAGTGTCTTGTTCATAGCTTTGTTTTTTAATTTTGTTGGGTGATTTGGTTTACTGAGGCTGTCAGTTCATTCCATGTATTGAGAAGTTCATCCAGGAAAAGTTTTCCTTTTTCTGTAATCTGATAATATTTTCTGGGTGGTCCTCCTGTAGATTCTTCCCATCTGTAAGAGAGAAACTCTCCGTTTTTTAGTCTTGTGAGAAGAGGGTAGAGGGTCCCTTCCACTACATCCAGTTTTCCTTTTTTCAGTTCGTCAATAAGATCAGAAACATACATTTCTCTGTTATTGATGAGACTTAGAATACAGAATTCCAGAATTCCTTTTCGCATTTGCGCTTTGGTATTTTCGGTATTCATCTTTGATAAGTTTTGTTAATTAGTTATATTCTTAGAAAAATGCTCCTAGCTAGCTGAGCCTATTCTAATTTTACATTACAAAGATATGTAAATAAAATGGTATTATGCAATACAAAGTAGTGAAATTTTTAAAATTAATAATATAATTTATTGATATTCAGTAGTATAATTTTTTATTGAATTTTCCTTTACTATAAATTTAAATGAAAAATGGCTGATTATTTTTAAAATTTGAGGAAAAATGTCATGGCCCTGGTACTTATTGTTATATACCCATTTCTTATCATATATTGATTAGGATTCGTATTTTTGTTGGGAAAAACACTTAAATCATTTACTGTTACCATGAATACATTCAATAAATATAAGTATATTCCTGCTTTTGTTATACTGGGATCTGCCTGTTTCGGACAATATCAGTTTGAAGTAAAAAACGCATCGAAAAGCTACGATGCCATTATTCAGATAGAAAATTGCGATAATGGACAGTGCAGCGGAAAAGGAACTGTAGATTTGTTTGATCAAAAGAATACAAAGGTGCAGACTTTTGTTTCCGGTAATCTGGTGCTGAATATAAACGAAGGGGAAAAGCCTGTAAAGGGAAAAATGTTTCAGCTCAGGAAAGAAAACAGTCCGGTAATTATTGATGATTTTAATTTTGACGGAACAGAAGATATAGCGGTAAGGAATGGAAATATGGGAAATTACAGTTCCGCTTCTTATGATGTATACGTATTCAACAGTACAAGAATGGCATTTGTAAAGAGTAACGAGCTTACAGATCTGGCTTCAAATTCCTTTGATATTTTTGGGGTAGATGCTCAACGTAAACGTCTCATTACCTTTGGAAAATCCGGCTGCTGCGATCTTTTTACCACAGAATATGCTGTAATACCGAATAAAGGACTTGATAAAGTACTGGAAAAAGAAGAAGATATGACGGTAGAAGGCAAAGTAAAAGTAATTACAAAAGAAAAAATAAACAATAAATGGGTGACCAGAACCAAGGTCTATCCATCAGAACAATATAACAGAGAAAAGTAAGATGAAAATTCAGAAAGAAATAGATTTTATCCTGGCTGTGGATGCTTTGAAAAACGTGCAGCGAAGAAACTATAATGCCGATGACTCCCGAAGAGAAAACACAGCAGAACATTCCTGGCAGATCATTATTCTGGCTCAAATTCTTTATCCTTATGCTAAAAACCGCGCTGATATTGATTTATTAAGAGTTATAAGAATGCTTTCTATTCATGATCTTGTAGAGATAGAAGCCGGAGATACTTTTATTTTTGATGAAAAAGCAATGGTTGGAAAGTTCGAAAGAGAAAAGGCATCTGCCCAAAAGATTTTCGGAATTCTGGATGAACCTTTACGTACAGAATTCTTTAATTTATGGCTTGAATTTGAAGATGAAAAAACACCTGATGCTATTTTCGCATGTGGAATTGACCGTATTATGCCGTTTATCCTAAATTCCCATACTTCAGGAAAAAGCTGGACAGAAGCAGGCGTGACGGAAAAACAGATCCGCAATATGCTTGAAAATGCCATCAGCAGAGCATCGGACGAAATGGGAGAGGCCTTTGAACTGTTGCTGAACCAAAATCTGGAAACAGAGAAAGTGGTAAAATCACTGTAAGAGACATAGAATAAGACTCGGGCGGCCTTTGGCCGCCCGAGTCTTTATATTTACAGGATTTGGATGGGTTTCTTAAATTCATCGATTGCTACAAAAGTAAAATCACCCACAATGGCTTTTTCTCTTTCGTAAGAATACATTTGTTCGGTATAGATTTCAACATTTACTTTCATACTGGTTTTTCCTACGTATGAAACTTTCCCGATCAATTCCACAATGGTTCCGGCAGGAATAGGTTTTTTGAAATCTATTTTGTCACTGCTTACCGTTACCACTCTTTTTCTGGCAAAACGGGTAGCGGTAATAAAAGCTACTTCATCCATCAGCTGCATAGCCGTACCACCAAAAAGGGTATCATAATGATTCGTTGTGTTAGGGAAAACCGCTTTAAAGATTCTGGTTTCGGAGGCTTCAATTCTTTCTTCTGTAGTCATATATCATTATTAATTAAAGCGAAAATGAAATAGATATCGGAACCACAGAATAATAGCAGGAATCAAGAGAATTCCTGAAACAATTCATCAGATCAATACAACTTCAAATCGCGAAAGTTACTTGTTTAAGAAAAAGGCAGGTCTCCTGACTTGTAACATCTTTTATCTCCTTCCCATGCCTCGCACAGTGGATCTTTGATAAAGATTACAGTTACTTACAGTTGCGCGACAGTCCGTGATTCTCACACGGTTCCCTTTTAATCTGCAGTGATGCAGAACCAATTTCTATGATGAATAAGCGTTAAAACTTTTCAGGGGCAAAAATAATGAATTTATTCCGGATTATGGTAAATAATCTGGCTGATTACTCTTCCTTTCTTAATGGTCCAAAGCGTGGTATATCTGTTTTCTCCTGAACCATTGATCATATAAAGAAAGATATTGTCGTTGTCAAGGGAAGTGACCCCCATGTTTTCAAAATCCATGGTAGGCTGGAACATATTCTTAATGGCTTCTCTTACGAAAACAGATCCTCTTCCCGGCTGTTGTACCCTGATGGATTTGATTTCAGTCATTCCTTCCGGGAGATCATTTCCAATTCCCCATGGTTTTACTTTATCAATGGTAAGAAGTTTTCCTTCGGCATCTTTTTCCTTTTTACGGTATCCCGCATTGGAAGGATAGATATCAATAACTACTTTGCTTCTTTGGGCAGTAGGAATTTTCGGGTCAGAGTTATCTGTGAAGATAAGTGATTTTCCATTTTTAGATTTGGAAGGAGTGTAGGCAGGAAGCTGATCAATATAAGCAATACGTTCTTTATTCACCATTCCTTCTTTGTCAAGCGTTTCATAACGTACAAAAGGTTTGTCGTCATCCTGCTTTTCAGGATATTTGATCCAGATCCACTCCGTTTCCCCCGGAGCAGGCTTTACATAAACGAACACATCACCTTTACGCATACGGATTTTATCTACAATTTTTCTGTAATTATCCTTATGAACACGCACATTGGCATATCCTTCTTCCGCTTTTACCACTCCGAAAGGAACTTTATTCTGCCCTTTTACAAAAGCGATCGATAAAATACTGAAAGCGGATAAATAGAATGCTTTGTTTATGAAAGTCATCATGAAAATTTTTTAATCCTTCAAATATATAAATTAAATGCTTTTCGGAAGATAATTATAGCGCTGCAGTTCACTTAAATCTTGTATTTGTTTGAGATGGCCTTCAGAAAGCAGCAATATCTGATCAGAGATATCCAGAACATCTTTAAAGTTGTGGTCAGAAATAATGAATCCTTTACGGGCTGATTCCTGGCGGACATATTTCTTTAGCTCTTCAGTGATTTTTGGGGAAATACTATGAAATGGCTCATCCAGCAATATAAAATCTGCTTCAGAGTAAATAATCATAAGAGTTTCTATGATTCTCTGCTCACCTGTAGAGAGATTTTTAGGCTTTTGATGAAGAAATGGCTGTATGAATTCTGAGGTAAAAAGCAGCTCAGTATTTTTGGGGTTACAGAAAAGCGGAATCAGATTTTTAATCTTTATATATTTTGGCAAAAAAAGATTTTGGGGTAAGTAGGAGATTCTGTTTTTTCTGTCGGAAATGTTTTTCAGGATGGTATGGTCATATTTTATAAACTGGTTATCACCCCGTTCCGTTCCAAATATGATTTTGAGCAGTGTCGATTTTCCGGTCCCGTTTCTGCCCAGTAATCCTACAACCTGACCGGTTTCACATCCTATATAAATATCCTGAAGGATTTTTCTGTCATCAAAAGATTTTGTCACACTATCAACATGAAGCTTACTCATAAGAATAATGTTATCATTTTTACAGTGAGACTTAATGCCATTGTTCCTGCCCAAAGAAAAGTCCTTGAAAATCCGGTGTTGGCATAAAAATAATATTCGCTTTTAAATCTTACTTCATAGATAAAATAGTGAAGAACAGGTACCGTTAAAAGAAAACTTAAACCAAACGTTTCAGCCTTGAAGGGAAGTATCAGAGAGATAAGCAATGAAAACAGTAAGGCGGGAAGTAAAATTTTCCTATAAAAGATCCAAAGAATAGTAAAGTTTCTGGTCATATTTTAAAAGAGTGTGGGTTATTAGGTCTTTAGCTGTGCAATAGAGCATCTTTACGCTTCAAATATATGAAAAACGTTTGTGCTAGGTAGGAAATTACAGATTCAAAATAAAAAAGAGAGAAAACCAACGGTTTTCTCTCTGCTATCTGCATAAGTTTTACTTTCTGAATCATTAAATTCTTTCAAGTTCATCCGCGTCAATCGTAGTCTTAAAAGTTCCGTAATTGACAATCACTTTGTTTCTTGAAATTTTTTCAATAGTTCCTACACTGGTGCTTCCGGTAATACGGACACGCTGTCCGATTTTCATCCACAAAGAACGGTCGGTTTTACGTTGTTCTTCCAGTCTTTCATTCGTTTCAGCAATTTTTTCAATCACTTCTTCCTTTTTCAGCTGCTGGGTGATTTTTCTCTTCACAACCTGAAGCCGTTTAGATTCATCCTTGTCACTTCCCAGTTTCCTGAATTTTTCCTGCTCCAGGAGCTTTACAAAATCTTTTACAACATCCTTCCTGGATTTTCCTTTGGTATAGCTGTCTATGAATGCCTCAATCTTATTACCGAACTGAAGTTTACGGTGCTCCTCTTCATACAGTTTCTGGAAATTGAATAATTTCTGCTGAAGCTGGTCATTCAGTTTCTGAAGGTTATCACGTTTATCTTCTACAGATTCTTTCCTTTCCGCAAGATCAGACTTCAGTTTTTCCACTTCAAACTTTTCCTGCTGCAGCTTTACAATCGTTTTATCCAGATTAACGATATCATGCTCTACCTTTTTCTTGGCAGAATGGATAATAAATCTTGGAATTTTATTCTTTTCCGCAACTTCAAAAGTAAATGAACTTCCTGCCTGTCCTACTTCCAGCTTGTACATGGGTTCCAGTGTTTCCTCATTGAAGAGCATGGCCGCATTCTGGGCATTGGGAAGCTGTTCTATCACCAGTTTGATGTTAGTATAGTGGGTGGTGATGATGGCAAAACTCTTTTTATCATAGAAAAACTCCATGAAGCTTTCTGCCAGGGCACCTCCAAGTTCAGGATCAGAACCAGTACCAAATTCGTCAATCAGTAAAAGCGTATTGGCATCAGCCTCACGGATGATTCCGGACATTTTCTTTAACCTCGATGAGTAGGTGGATAAATGGTTTTCAATAGACTGGTTGTCGCCAATATCAGTCATGATTTTCTCAAAGAAAAACATTTCAGATTTCGGGTGAACCGGAACCAGAATACCACTCTGAATCATCAGCTGTAATAATCCAACCGTTTTTAAAGTAATTGATTTTCCACCGGCATTCGGACCGGAAATACAGATGATTCTGTTATGATCCGTTAAAGTCAGCGTTTGCGGATGGATAATTTTGTTCTCAATCTTATTTCTTAACCATAACAGGGGATGATAAGCATCTTTTAATCTCAGTGTTTTATGATGGTTGATCTTGGGAAGAACTCCGTTGATCAATTCACCAAATTTCGCTTTAGCTCTCGTAAGATCAAGATCAAAAATATAAACCTGATACCTCCATAGCTGAGGCTGGAATTCTGCGAGCTCTGCAGTCAGCTTACGGAGAACTTTGTCAATTTCTTTTTTCTCCTCCTCTTCATTTTCACGAAGCTTGAAGTAATGCTTTACAACGCTGTCCGGCTGAATGTAAGTAATGGAACCTGTTTTGGAGATGCCTAGCGTTCTGCCGGCAACTCTTTTTTTGAATCCTGACTTTACCGCCAGAACCCGTTGGTCATCAATAATGGTTTCCCTTATGTCATCCAAAAAATCACTCTGCCCGTAGGTGGTAAGCGCACGGTTGAAATTTTCCTGAATCGCTTTTTTAGCATGCTGAATTTCAGTTCTTATCCCTTTCAAAGCAGGAGAGGCCTCACTTTTTACCTCACCAAAACGGTTAAAAACCTTATCTACCTTATCAATGATCTCTTTTCTGAATTCCAGTACAGAAACCTCTTCTAATAATGTAGGAAATGTTTCCGGCATGGTAGGGAAGAACTTCTGAAGTTTTCCGATCTGTTCCGTGATGGTTTTTATTCTGATGAAAGCAGCATTTTCCAGGCGGTAGTTCTCAATCAGCATCAATTTCAGCTCACTTTCAATATCTTCATATTCATCAAACGGAATCGCATTTGAACTTTCAAAACTGGACAGATATTCTGACGTTTTTTTTAATGAAAGTTCCGCCTCGTCAATTTCCATCGGACGAAGTTGAAGAATTTTTTCTCTTGTTTTCGGAGAATACGCAAATGGGGAGATTTCCGCGAGCAATTGCGGAAACTCTAATTCGTCTAAATCTTCTTTATCTATATACACAGTGCAAATTTAGTGAGAATTTTGATGATTACGTATATCTGAGAGATTTACAGAATAAATTAACTTGGAATTTAAAGATTATTGAGCAGCTTTTTTTCTTGAAAACTTTTAAATTTCAAAAAAAGATCAATTTTTTATAATGCAAAGGTTTTTTATTTTTACAGGATTTTATTTCAAGCGAGCAAAGACGAATCAATAACATTGATTCTTCCAAGCGTGTTGATTATCATTCTGCTTCATTAGCAAATTAGTTGCTTTTCTTTGCTCATTCAAATTAACTAATAGAATCCAGTAATTTTTGCGTTTAATAACTAATCAATTAAATTAATTCCGTCTTTTGGCATTTATATAAATTTATGAGGTTCTTTTATTACATTTGAGCTATGAAACTGGAAACCGAAAGATTAATACTGAAAGACATCAGCGAAAGCCACGTTGAGGATATTTTACGCATTAGAAGCAATGAAGTCATCAATCAGTTTGTTGTAAGGAATTCTCCGAAAAATAATTACGATGCACTCCAGTTTATTTTAACCATTAAAGAAAGAACTAAAAACAACCAAACCGTTTATTTGGGTATTTCTTTAAAAGACCAGCCGAATCTTATCGGAACAATCTGTCTCTGGAATTTTTCTGAAGACAGAAAAACAGCAGAAGTAGGTTATGAATTATTACCGGAATATCACAGACAGGGAATAATGTCCGAAGCTTTAAAAGCGGTTTTAGATTTTGGTTTTAATGAATTACATTTAGATGAAATTGTAGCCATTACCAATATATTCAATGAAAACTCAAAAGGCATTCTTTTGAAACATGATTTTGTTTTGCTGGAAGGTGAAAAAGATGAGGGGTTTCCGGGTAATATTATTTTTAGTCTGAAAAAGATCTCTGGAAAATAAGAAAAGAGGATTTTTCTATGTTAAAAATCCTCTTTTCTTATTTTAATATGATTATTTTTGCAGTATGACCTGGACAGAAATTTTAGCCCCGATAAAAAAAACTGAATACTTTACCACTCTTTGGGAGAAAGTGAAAAATGAATATGCAACAACAAAAGTTTTCCCTCCCAAAAATCAGATTTTCAGAGCACTGGAGCTCACAGCTTTTGATGATGTGGAAGTGGTGATTATTGGTCAGGATCCTTATCATAATGATTACCAGGCAAATGGGCTGTGCTTTTCTGTTTCTGAGCAGGTTACTGCACCACCTTCTCTAAAGAATATTTTTATTGAGCTAAAAGATGATCTTGGCGTGGTAAGAACTTCAAAAGAACTTGATGACTGGGGAAGGCAGGGCGTTTTACTATTAAATGCAACCCTAACGGTTCGGGCTCATTCACCTAATTCTCATAAAGATCTGGGCTGGGAAAAGTTTACCGACTTTATCATTAAAGAAATTTCAGATAAGAAAGAAAATGTAGTATTTGTACTGTGGGGCGCTTTTGCACAAAAAAAAGCCGAACTTATAGATCCGGCTAAGCATTTTGTCCTGAAATCGGCGCACCCGTCACCTTTTTCTGTTCATAAAGGCTTTTTCGGAAGTAAGCCTTTTTCCAAGATTAATGAATATCTTATTTCCAAAGGAAAGAAGCCTATTTCTTGGTAGGATCTGCTTTTTTTATTGTGATTCCGATTTTATATTTTCCTTCTAATGCTTTGGCTCCTTCCTGTTGTTTCGGATAAGGGGAGACATCCTGCAGAGTGATAATATATCCGTTAAATTCTGCCGACTGCCGGTAATTTCTTGCCGGAAAATCCATGCTGGCAAGATTTAAAATAGCTGGCCGGGTTGCAGTACCCATTACCTCCACCTGAGCAAGAGCTGCCCCGGCCCAGATACAGTTAACTCCTTCCGGACATCGGCTGTCCTCAGAAATCCCTTTGAAAGTCACATTCATCTGATATTCTTTCAAAAACTTATTTTCACCTTCGCTAAAGTACAAAACGCCGTCTTTCTCCTGAGTAGACGGAATTACTTTCGGATGCGTTTGTACCTGCGAAGCATTGGCTGATGCTTTAGATTTCTTTTGGGCATCACATCCCGTTAATGCAAATATTCCCAGACTGAGTATGATAGCTTTATGGTACATAATTTCTTAATTTAATTAAATGACATTGAACATATTAAGTAATACTACCAAAAACATTGCCACTCCTACCACAAAGCTGAATCCTGTTCCGTAAATGAACCCAATGAGTGCTCCTTTGGTAGACCGTAAAGCTTTATTCATGTCTTTGCTGTCATGAAGCAGCTCGCCGATAAATACCCCGGCAAACATTCCTACAAGAAAACCCAAGGGAATCGGAAGAAATATTCCCACAATGGTTCCTATTACAGAACCGATACTTCCCCAGCGTGTTCCGCCATATTTTCTGTTGGTTTTTGCAGGGATCACGTAGCTTAGTACTACAGAAGCGGCTGTAAGAATCCCGAAAGCCCAGATATAGATCATGGGAAGATCTGCATCCGTCCCGAATTTATAGATCAGAAGTCCGCATATACTAAGCAAAAGTCCGGGTAAAACAGGAAGAAAAGTTCCCAGTATTCCGACAAACAAGAGAATAAGACAGAAAATATTGATGATAGTTGTATCCATTATAATAAAAAAAATATCTCTGCAATATAAAAAAAGTGGCCTTATAAAAAGCTACTTTGATAACGGAGTTATAAAATTTTATTACAAATTTAAGAGCATGTTTTCCGGAATCCGCCTTCTGTGACTCCGGCATTCTGATGGATGCTGCCGGCAATATTCTTTCTGCAATGATATTCTGAGAAATGATTTACCAAAAAATTGCATGAAATATCTTCCGGAGAACACCTTTTTGGGATGAAAATTGATTATCATGATTGTTAATTTCATAAATTTGCTGTAATGAATGACCAGTTACAAGAAACTAAAAACTTTATTCAGGAGCTGAGTGAGCAGCTTTACATTTATATTACCCAGATTTCACCCTCCGGGCTGGATTGGGTTTTTCATATTATTGTAAAACTGAGCTTACTTCTTGTACTGTTTTTCATTACAGATTTTATTTTTAAGTTTATCATCAATTCTGTTTTCAGATTATTTCATAATGAACAGAAATTTCCCATCTTAAAATCTATTTATCAGGCCAAAATTACCAATTCTGTGGCTCATTTTGCTGCTTTAATTGCTGTTGCCGGTATCCAGGGATCTATATTTCCGGAAAATGCACTGCCCAAAACAACCATTTTCATCATACGGTGTATCAATTTAGGATTGGTACTGATGCTGGCTGGTATGCTGTACAGATCGCTAAGCGCATTCAGGAATTATTTCAGTATTAAGCAGGATTTCTACAAAATTATGGCATTGAATGCCATTTCAGAGACGGTAAAAATCTTAGGACTTTTTATCTTTACGGTAGTGGGACTTTGTGTGATTTTCGGGATCAAAGGAACTACCATTGTAGGAAGTCTTGGGGCAATTACGGCGGTGCTGGTACTTGTTTTCAGAGATACTATTTTAGGGTTTGTGACGGGGCTTCACGTGGCTACTTCTAAAAACCTGAAAGTGGGAGACTGGGTAAGCATTCCTAAATACAGCATTGAAGGAAATATAACGGAAATCAATCTTTTAACAACCAAAATCACCAATTTTGACAAGACGGTTTCTACCATTCCAACGTATGACCTGATGACAACAGAGATCAAGAACATGCAGGTAATGTCTGAATCCAACACCAGAAGAATAAAAAAATCCATTTATTTCAATATCAATTCTTTTAAATTTCTGACAGACGAAGATGTGGAGCGTCTGAAGGAGATCAACTTAATTTCAGACTATCTCGAAGAAAGAACATCAGAAATCAAAAAAGAAAAAGAAAGCCTTGAACACAATGATAAAATTGTGAATGGCAGACAGCTTACCAATATCGGGGTCTTCCGGTATTACGCACAAAAATACATCGAAAACGATCCGGATATAGATAAAAACGGCACCAGGATGGTTCGTCAGCTGGATATCACTCCGCAGGGGCTGCCTCTTGAAGTGTACTGCTTTGCCAATGATTCCAAATGGGAACGTTTTGAGCAGATTCAGGCAGATATTTTTGACCATTTGCTGGTGGCTTCAAAAGAATTTGAGCTTCAGGTGATGCAGGTAAGTATTAAAGTATAGAAAAGCTGGAAACCGTAGAAGGAAGCTGGAAGATTCAGTGCCTTTTTACATAAAATTGAATTAAACTTTTAAATGATTATGAATGCAGAAGACCGATAGAAGTACAATGCCTGGATTTGCTTCCAGCCTCATGCTTCCAGCTTCTGACATCTCATATCTAACATCTAACATAAAAAATGACAAAACTAAGCGTAAACATTAATAAAATTGCGACCTTAAGAAATGCAAGAGGAGGGGAAACCCCAAGTGTGACAGAAGCTGCTGTAAAAATTCAGGAATTTGGAGGACAGGGGATTACCATCCACCCAAGACCTGATGAAAGGCATATCACCAGAAAAGATGTCTATGATCTGAAGCCATTGGTTACGACTGAGTTTAATATTGAAGGAAACCCTCATCAGAGCTTTATTGATATGGTTTTGGAAGTGAAACCTGAGCAGGTGACCCTTGTGCCGGATGCGGATGATGCCATTACGTCCAATGCAGGATGGGATACCAAAAAACATCTGGATTTCCTTACTGAGATCATTGCCGAATTTAAAAAATCAGGGATCCGTACATCTATTTTCCTGGATCCTTTACCGGAGCTTGTGGAATATGCTGCTAAAACCGGTGCAGACAGAATTGAACTGTATACTGAAGCATACGCAAAAAACTACCTTACCAATAAAGAACAGGCTATAAAGCCCTATTATGATACTGCCGTTGAAGCCACTAATTTCGGATTGGGAATCAATGCGGGGCATGATCTGAGTTTAGAAAACCTTAAATATTTTTCAGATACTATTCCCAACCTTTTGGAAGTATCCATCGGGCATGCTTTGGTTTCTGAAGCGCTTTATATGGGATTGGAAAATACAGTTCAGGCTTATTTGAAGAGACTGGCAAAATGGTAATTTCTCACCTCTAACTTCTTAAAAACATGGAAATTTTAAATTCAAAAATATTTGGCGAAAACCTTACAAATACGCCGCTACTTGTATTTCACGGATTGTTTGGAATGCTGGATAACTGGGGAAGCTTCGGAAAAGATCTGGGAGAATATCTTCCGGTACATCTGATTGACCTTAGAAATCACGGAAGAAGCTTCCATTCTGAGAGTATGTCTCACGATGATCTGGCAGACGATATTGCACGTTATATGGATCACTACGGAATTCAGAAAGCACACGTTTTAGGACATTCTTTAGGAGGAAAAGCCGTGATGCAGTTTGCGATAAAATATCCGGAACGTGTTGAAAAGCTAATCGTTGTAGATATTTCACCTAAAGCCTATCCGCCGCATCATCAGGGGATTATCAAAGCTCTGGAGACAGTGGACTTTACTGCTGTGAATTCAAGAAATGAAGTGGAAGCTGTTTTAAATCAATACATTCCTGAAAAATCTACGATACAGTTTCTAACAAAGAATCTGTATTGGGACGACAATAAAAAACTGGGGTGGAGATTCAATCTTAAAACGCTGTCAGAAAAATATAATGAATTTGTTTCTAATGCAGTTAAATTCGGTGTTTTTGATGGAGATACCCTGTTTATAGCAGGCGCAAAATCCAATTATATCCTTCCGCAGGACGAATTCGGCATCAAACAGCAGTTTCCAAAGGCTAAGGTGGTAACGGTAAAAAATGCAGGACACTGGGTGCAGGCAGAAAATCCGGTCGATTTTGCAAATGTGGTTAAGGATTTTCTTGAATTGAATTAATTTTATTCTTTAGTTTTTAATATTATGTTAAAATTTTATTAAAACCCGATATTATTTCTCCATAAGTTGAAATTTTTGTACTTTGGAATTGTCAAAACAATAAAAATATTAACTTATGGAAAACAAAAATTCAAAAAAGAAACCGTTTTTTGCGACATTCCTTGAAAAGCAGGTTAAAGATCCTGAGACCGTAAAAGGAGGAGGTATTACTTCCGTTCTTGCAGATCAGATTACATCAGTAATCAAAGACCACATCACTACTACAGCGCTGGAAGATAGTGTTACGAAGCCTGATAATGACAATGTAACAATGAAATATCCTTCTGACGGTGATGAGGATGTTTTAGAAGTATAAGAAAATAAGCTTACGCCCAATAATTTCAAATCAAAACTAAAACTTTATGAAAAGCAACAACTCAAAAAAGAAGCCGTTTTTCGCGTCTTTCTTAGAAAAACAGGTGAAGGATCCTGAAACCGTAAAAGGAGGAACAGATATTATCTCAATTCCTGAAAGAGATATGATCACAAAACCAGCTGTAGATACGGTAACTTCTCCCAAAGACGATATGATGCATACGCTGAAATATCCATCTGACGGTGATGATGATACGATCATTATTCCGCTATAAGATCTGGTAGAATATGTAATAAATAGCAGGGGAAACTTAAATTAGTAAGTTTCCCTTTTTAATAAAAGCCGGCAAATGATTCTCTGCATCACCCATTCACAGGATTTTTATAATATTGATCTTTTTTTTCAATACCTTACTTCCAAAAATATTCCTTATTTCAGGCTGAATTCTGACCGCCTGAATCATCTTCAGAAAATAAGCATTCATGAAAATTCATTCGAATTAACGGATGAAAATGGAAATACCATCCATTCTGACACCATACAAGGGGTATGGCACAGGAAAGCCTGGAGAATCAGTGCTCCCGAAGAGCTGGATCAGGATTACGAAAGAGTTTTCCTGAACGAATATGGAAGTCTCCGGTACAATCTGTTGACCATTTTGGAAGATATCCCCTGGATTAATCCTTATGAGAATGAAAAAAAGGTGGATGGAAACAAGATGTTTCAGCTGAAAATTGCAAAGAACAATAACTTAACGATTCCCAAAACCATTTTTTCTAATGATGAAGAAAGAATAAAAGCATTTTTTGATCAGTACTGTCACGGCAAAGCCATTGCTAAGCTTCACGGAGTAACCGCAAAAACGATGTCAGGCGAAAATATGATCTCCACTACTGTTATTGAAGAGGAATCTCTGGAACATCTTTCAGATATTGTTTACTGTCCGATGATTTTTCAGCCTTATATTGACAAAGAATATGAGCTGAGAATTGTCTATGTTGACGGTGAATTTTTCACCGGAAAGATCAATAACAGCGAAAATGCAGATTGGAGAGTTGCCCGCGAAGGCTATTTCTGGTCAGCGTATGAACTTCCGGGTTCCATCAAAAACAATCTCACCGCCATGATGAAAGAAATAGGGCTTTATTTGGGAGCCATTGATATGATCAAAGGTAAAGACGGTCACTATTATTTTCTTGAAGTGAATGCACAGGGAGAATGGGGCATGCTGCAGAAAGAACTTGGTTTCCCCATCGCAGAAAGAATTGCCGATAATATTATCAAAAGAATCAATTTTCATGAATAAAATTTTAATTATAACCCATACCGCAGATAACTTTTCTATTGAAAAAGTAACAGAATACATCGAAAAAAATAATTGTGAAGTTATTCGTTTTGATGTTGATATTTATCCCTTACAAAACAAACTTTCCACTATTTTTCAGGACGGAGAATGGGTGAGTTACCTTGAAACACCTGAAGCAAAACACCGCCTGGACGATATTTCTGCCATCTGGTACAGAAGAGCCTACAATATTGGAAAAGGACTTAAAGAAGAAATGGATTCCAAGTTTTACGGAGCGGCAATGGGAGAAATCCGCAATACCCTTTTCGGATTTTTTGAATCGGTGGATGCTTATTCTCTGGGGAAGCCAAGTGTTTACAGAAGATTAGACAGTAAAGAAGAACAGTTAAAAATTGCAGATAAATTAGGATTGACTATTCCTGCAACCTGTCTTACCAATAATCCGGATGAAGCCAGAAAATTTATCCTGAAACATCAGAATGTAGTGGCCAAAATGCAAACCGGTTTTGCCATCTACGAAGACGGGGTAGAAAATGTGGTATTTACAAACGTTGTAAGTGAAGATAAGCTGGAAGAGCTGGATTCATTACTGTACTGCCCGATGCAGTTTCAGCAAATGATTCAGAAGAAAAAAGAACTCAGAATTACCATTGTGGGCAGAGATGTTTATGCCTTTGAAATAGATTCTCAGCAATCCGAAGATGCTAAAATAGACTGGCGGAAAGATGGTGTCAATCTTATTGATAAGTGGAACAGAACAGAACTTCCTGCAGATGTAGAGGCAAAACTTCTGGAACTTCTTGATATTTACAACGTAGACTACGGAGCAGTCGATATGATAGTTTCCCCTGAAGACGAATATTATTTCATCGAGATCAATGCTGCAGGAGAGTTTTTCTGGCTGGATAATCTTACAGAAGGAAACCTTATTTCAAAAAGTATTGCAGACGTTCTTTGTGATAAAGCGCCAAGAAGAAATAATGAAGTAATAGCTTAAAAAACAGAACCCCTCTTGAGCATAAAAGTCCTGAAAGTTGTTAATTCTTTCAGGACTTTTAATTTGACCATCCATTGTAATTGATAAAATCCGGGTTTATTATTGATCAGAATGATAATATTGGTTAAATAAAGCTGAATTATGCTTTAAAAATCGCAAATTTGCAAAAGCAGTTTTTCAGAGAAATCCTCAGAGGTTTGTGAAGAATTGCCGGATAGAAAATATTGTTATATTTTAGTCAGCAATCAAGAAAATAATTAATGATTTTTGTAACGGGTGCTACCGGAATTCTGGGAAGAATAATTGTACTGGAGCTTCTTAAAAGAGGTAAACAGGTGCGTGCTTCCAAAAGACCGGGCAGCAATATAAACGAAGTAAAGCATTCATACAGCTTTTATACGGAGAATCCTGACGATTTTTTCAATAAAATTGAATGGATCAACGTAGATTTTGATGACCTCGATTCTTTGAAAACTGCGCTGCAAGGGGTAGATGAGGTGTATCACTGTGCCGCAAAAGTAAGCTTTCATCCAAAAGATGAAAAAGAGATGTACCACACCAATATCAAGGGTACAGAAAATCTTCTGTATGCCTGCGAAGAATCAGACGTTAAAAAATTTCTCCATGTAAGTTCTGTAGCCGTTCTTGATAATTTCAATGAAAAAGGGGAATTGGATGAAGATTCCGACTTTAATCCTAAACTGGAACATTCGGCCTATGCTATTTCTAAACATTTATCTGAAATGGAAGTATGGAGAGCTTCTGCAGAAGGGCTGAATGTAATCATTATTAATCCGGGAATGATCATCGGAAGCGGAAACTGGCATCAGAGCAGTGGCGAGCTTTTCTCTACTTTTGAAGACAACAGTTTTACCTTTTCGGGAGGATCTGCTTACGTTGACGTAAGAGATGTTGCCAATACGGCAATAGGATTAATGGAAAATAATCTTTTCGGAGAACGTTTTATCATTGTTGCTGAAAATAACAGATACGCCGATCTTGCCAGACAGATAAGAACCCGCCTGGGGCTTAAAGAGGCCAGAATTCTTTCACAGACAGAATTAAATATCGGGAGATTAGCCAATGCTCTTTTCGGATGGCTGATCCCGAAGCTGAAAATGGTTACCCGGTCAAATATTGAAGCCATTTCATCATTCAACACCATTTCCAATCACAAAGTCAAAGAAAAGCTGAACTATCAGTTTATTCCCGTAAAAGAAAGTATAGACTTTCATCTGAATAATTATATTAACGACAAAAAGCTGAAGAAATGAACCTTGCAGAGGCAATTATCCTTAAAAATGTAGAAAAGCATCCTATAAAAGGAGCAATCGGGTTTAAAAAGAAAGATGCAGGCTGGAAAGAACTCAGCTGGAAAAAATTCAGCGAAATTATTTTTAAAACTGCCAATGCTTTAAAAGAATCCGGAGTTCAGGAAAATGACAAAGTCGCCATTTATTCAGATAATTCTTCCGAATGGATGATCATGGATTTGGCTTCAATGGCAATTGGTGCTATTACGGTTCCTATCTACTCAACCAATAATGCCGAGCAGGCAGAACATATCATCAACGACTCCGGAGCAAAAGTTGTTATGGTAGGAAATCAGATGCAGTATGATGCCTGTCTTGAGTTCTTACATAAGCAGGAAAATAACCTGGAAATGATTATTATTTCCAAAAAAGCAGTTTGGATCAAGAAAGAATTCAACAGTTTTTATCTTGAAGATTTTATCGCCAAAGCTTCACCTAAGCTGGAAATCTGTAAGAAAGAAAATGATGATACAGCAACATTAATTTATACTTCCGGAACTACCGGAACACCAAAAGGGGTAATGCTTACTCATGGAAATTTTATCAAAGCATTCGATTCCCATTTTGAATTTTTTAAGTTTAAAAACTTTGAAGAAGAGCTTTCACTGGCATTCTTGCCCTTAAGCCATGTTTTTGAAAGAAGCTGGAGTTTATTAAGCTTATACGGCGGTGCCCGTGTTTATTTCCTGGAAGATCCGAAAAATGTAGCGAAAGCACTGGAAGAAGTAAAACCTACGGCCATGTGCGCGGTACCAAGATTTTTCCAGAAAGTATATGCCGGAGTGTTGGAAAAAGCAGAAGAGGGTTCATCGTTAAAGAAAAAAATCTTTAACTGGGCGCTCAAAACCGGATGGGAGACTGCCGAATTACGAAGAAATGAAAAACCAATTCCTTTTGGATTAAAATTTAAAGAATCCGTTGCAGATTTGTTGGTTTTCAGTAAAATTAAAGACAAAATGGGGGGGAGACTTTGGTTTCTGCCTTGCGGAGGAGCGTCTCTGTCACCGGAAGTTACCCGCTTCTTTGAGTCAGTAGGGATTCACGTAACCGTTGGATATGGATTAACTGAAACTACAGCTACATTGACTCTTTTCCCCCTGACTCATTTTGAACACGGAACCAGCGGAAAACCTCTTCCGGGAGTAGAAATGCGCATCGGAGAGCATGATGAGATCCAGGCGAGAGGCAATGGAATTATGAAAGGATATTACAACAAGCCTGAAGAAACCCGGAAAGTATTCACAGAAGACGGTTGGTTTAAAACCGGTGATGCAGGAAAGTTTGATGATAAAGGAAACCTGATCATCACAGACAGGATCAAAGACCTGATGAAAACTTCTAACGGAAAATATATTGCTCCACAACAGATAGAAAACCTTCTCACCAATAATAATTTCATCCAGCAGATCATGCTGATTGCGGAAGGAAGACAGTTTGTTTCAGCACTCATTGTTCCTAATTTTGAGTTTTTACAGGATTATATTAAGAGAAATAATATTCCTTTTACCAATTGGGAAGATGCTGTAAAAAATGAACAGGTAATCCATTTTTATAAAGAAAAAATTAAAGAACTACAGGACCACCTTTCGGACTATGAAAAAGTGAAGAAATTCACCTTAATGCCCGCAGAGTTTGATATCAATACAGGAGAAATCACCCCTACATTGAAAGTCAAAAGAAATGTAGTGATCAAAAAATACGCAGATATTATAGAAAAGATGTATTAAGTAATACACTTAAATTAAACTATGACGACACAAGATTTTATAGGAAAAGAAAATTTCAATATTCGTACCCAAACGGTTTCAGAAAGCTGCCCGTCTAATATTGCCCTGATTAAATATTGGGGGAAATATGCGGATCAGATTCCTGCCAATCCTAGTATCAGCTATACTTTAAACCATTGTAAGACCAATACCTCAATGGAGTTTATTGCAAATGAAACTTTTTCGGTACAGACTTTTCTGGCTGGAAATGAAGAAGTGAAGTTTGCCGAAAAAATTGAAAAATATTTCAGAAATATAGAGCAGTACCTTCCCTGGATTTTAAAAGGGAAATACGTGATCAGAACGGAAAATACCTTTCCGCACAGCTCAGGAATTGCAAGTTCAGCTTCAGGATTTGGTGCCATCGCAAAATGTCTGATGGCATTGGACGCTTCATTTACCGGAAAAAAATCTGAGGAAGAATCTTTAAGAAAGGCTTCATT
This sequence comes from Chryseobacterium culicis, assembly GCF_900108365.1. GTDB lineage: Bacteria > Bacteroidota > Bacteroidia > Flavobacteriales > Weeksellaceae > Chryseobacterium > Chryseobacterium culicis. The sequence continues at coordinate 944,405 of NZ_FNWQ01000001.1, forward strand.
TTTAGCAAGACTGGGAAGCGGAAGTGCTTGCAGAAGCTTGTATAATGGACTTGTGGTGTGGGGAAAAACTGATGAGGTATCGGGGAGCTCAGATCTGTTCGGAGTACAATATCCGGATGCTGAGATTCATGAAGTTTTCAAAAATTTTAATGATTGGGTGCTGTTAATCCATGAGGGTCAGAAGAGTGTTTCTTCGTCGGTAGGACACGGTTTGATGAAAACGAATCCTTACGCAGAAAGAAGGTTCCAGGAGGCCAGAGAAAACTTTGTTCCGATGAAAGAAATCCTTAAAAAAGGAGATATGGAGAGCTTCATCAAATTGGTTGAGCATGAAGCACTCACACTGCATGCGATGATGATGATGAGCGAACCGGCTTTTATCCTGATGAAAACAGGTACACTGGAAGTGATCAATAAAATATGGGATTTTAGAAGAGAGACAAAGCTGCCTTTATTCTTTACCCTGGATGCAGGAGCCAATGTTCACCTTCTCTTTCCTGGTGGTGCTGAAGATCAAATCAAAAGCTTCATTGAAGCTGAACTATTGCAGTACACCCAGAAGAATGGAGTCGTGAAGGATGTGATGAGGTTTTAAAATTCAACAATATTCTAAAAAAAGTGGGCTTCAGCCCACTTTTTTAGTCTTCGGTAACAACAGCTTCCCGTTCGCCATCTTCTTTCTTTCCTTCTTCTATCATGATTTCGGCTTCTGCTTTCTCTTCAGAAGTAGCCGTTTCTATAAGCTCTTCCTGTGCATCATTATGATGATCTATGAAAAACTCACAATATACAGGAAGGTGGTCTGAACCAAAATTTTCCAAGGTCTTCAGCTGTTTAATAAAAATATCTTCGCTGTGAAACATCAGGTCGATAGGGAATCTTAACAGGCGGTATTTTGCATGAAACGTAGAAACAAAAGAATGCCCGATTCTCGGATCTATCAGATGACTTGTTTTTCTGAAAAGTACAGATGATCTTGACCATGCAACATTATTGAAATCTCCCACTACAATAACTGGTTTCTTAATGTCTTTTACACATTTGGCCGTGCTCAGAAGATCTCCGTCTCTTTCCTTGGAGGTTTCTTCTTCGGTAGGGCTGGGCGGCGGCGGGTGAACTCCGAAGAAAACAAAAGAAAAACCATCCGCTGTTTTCATATGGATTTCAATGCTTGGAATATCATCAGCTACAAAATAATGAGTCTTCGCTTCTGTGATTTCGATTCGGGAATAAAAATGCATTCCGTACGTGTTTTCCAGGGTTACCTTATGCTGATAGCCGTACTCTTTTTCCAGGGGTCTCATTGCTTTTTCCCAGTCACCATTGCTTTCCATGGTCATGAAAAAATCAGGATTATATTTTTTAATAAGACCAGCGAATCTTTCATATTCTTTATTGAACTGATAAACATTAGCTGAAATAAAATGCAGCTTATCAGAAGATTTGTGTCGCTGCCTGTGCTTCTTTACGGGATAAAAATGTGTGTATTGGATGAGCGTTTTGCTGTGATAAACGAACATAGCCAGCAGAATACCCTGATAATACCATAAATATTCTACAGAATCTGTAAAAAGTCCCAGTAGAAAAGTGAAAAGTATAAGGTAAGTAACCTGTATTTTAGCAAATTCAGGCACTCTGAATATCCAGTGAGAATGCTGAATTTTTGGCAGTATAGTCATGACCAGTAGTAGGAGAGCCAGAATCAGATAAATAATCCACATATAAATGCTATGAAATAATTTTGATCACAATTTAAGAAAAATGATTTTTAAAATTTGTTAATCAATTTAAATTTTATTTTATCTATTTTTATTTATCTAAATCTGTTCTATGAATAAAATTATGGCACTCCTGCTACTGATGACTATTTCAGCTTTCGGTCAGCAAAATAAAGATATTGAAAAGCCTATCCGTAACCTGTTTCTGGGCATGAAAAATGCAGATTCAGAGCTGGTAAAATCTGCTTTTGCAGAGAATGCTGTGCTTCAAACTATCACTAAAGACGGTGTCGTAAAAAGCGACAGCATACAGGATTTCGTAGCTTCGGTTTCAAAATTTACAAAAGGAGATCTGGATGAAAGAATTCTCATAGAAGCTATTCATAAAGATGGAAACCTTGCCAGTGTGTTTACACCTTATTCTTTTTATTTAAAAGGCAAGCTTTCTCACTGCGGAGCCAATAGTTTTCAGCTGGTGAAGCAGAATAATGAATGGAAAATCCAATATATTATTGATACCAGAAGAAAAGATAACTGTAAAGAAATACAATAATCAATTAAAAAGAACTTAAAATTATAAAAATGAAGATTCATCATATTGCAATCATCTGTTCAGATTATGCCGTGTCAAAGAAATTTTATACGGATATTTTGGACCTTACCATCATCCGCGAGGTATACCGTGAAGAACGACAGTCTTATAAGCTCGATCTTGCAATCGGTGATCAGTACGTCATTGAATTATTTTCGTTTCCGGATCCGCCCAAACGTCCGTCACGTCCTGAGGCTTGTGGTTTAAGACACCTTGCTTTCTCGGTAAAAAATGTTACAGAAAAACGAAATGAACTGGTAGGTAAGGGACTTACCTGTGAGGAAATTCGTATAGACGAATTCACGGGAAAAGAATTTTTCTTTACCCAGGATCCCGACCAGCAGCCGTTAGAGTTTTATGAAATGTGAAAATTAGTGGGCGTAGCCTGCAAAGAAACTCACCGCCATAATGGCTAAAACAATAGAAGAAATGACTACATATACGTAGTCTTTTTCTTTTAAATAGCCTATTAACGCGAAAACAATTCTCATTAAAGGCGTGAAGATCAACAAAAGGATACCCAGCTGAATAATAGCTGTACCTTCTCCTTTACACAGAGAATTCCAAAAATGTCCCCAAACTTTTTCAGAAGAAGTCCCTACTACAAGGCTTGTATATTTTTCGGGCATTGTAAAACCTTCAAAAAATAACTTGATAAAACCAATAAGTGATGTTGCCACAGACAAAATAACACCCAGTCTCAGAAGATTTCCTACGGAACGGTTCAGATCTACATCTGTAAAATTCTTTTTCATTACCTGAAGCTTTTGTTGATACCGTTATACATCATATAAATTGAAAGAATGGTAATCACAATGGCAAAAAATACTTTTAATTTTTTGGTCTTTGATACCATCAGCGTCTTTGAGCCAATAAAGCTTCCGATGACAACGCCTATCAATACCGGAGCTACAATGACCGGAATAATTTCTCCTCTCTGAAAATAGATCAGCGCACTGGCAACTGCCGTTACTCCAATCATAAAATTACTGGTGGTTGTAGATACTTTGAAAGGCAGTTTCATCATATTGTCCATTGCCAATACCTTTAATGCTCCAGATCCAATCCCTAAAAGACCAGACATGGCACCGGCAAACATCATCATCAAAAATCCCGGAACGGTATTTCTTGCCGAATAGCTTTTCAGAACACCTTTGTCAGGGAAAGTACCGTACAATTTTAATTTCTCTTCCAGACTTCCTTTCACCAAAGGTTCCTGGTGGTCCGGTTTTCCTTTAAGATTTAAAATAACCGTTAAAAGAAGAATACTGGCGAAAATAATTCCGATGGTATTAGGATTAAGCATCCCTGAAACCAGAGCGCCAACAATGGCTCCTGCTGTGGTCGCTATTTCGAGAAACATCCCGATTCTCATATTCGTAAAGCCTTCTTTTACGAAAGCTACAGCCGCGCCGGAAGAAGTTCCGATCACAGAAATGAGCGAAGCACCGATAGCATAATGCATTGGAACGCCGAAACCCAGCGTTAATAAAGGAATAATGATAACTCCCCCTCCTAAACCCGTAAGTGAACCCAAAAGACCAGCGGAGATTGCACCAAGGAAGAGTATGATGATTTCTGACATACTACAAATAATGTTACAAATATAAAATTATTGTAGTAGTCTGCCAAACATTTGAAAAAGATAAATTTAACGTATTTTTGCATGCATGAAAAATCAATTGAAATTATTTTATGTCATCCTCGGGGCTACCCCTAAAGGAAGAAATATTGAACAGCACGATGTTTTCTTCGGAATTGCGGAGAATCTGAAAGACCTGATTCCTGATATGAAAGAGTTTTGGAAGGAAGCAGAAGGAAAAATTCACCTGGACTGCTACCAGGAAGTCAGATTTGCAGACGGGTATAAGGTAAAGATTGTGGAAAAAGGAGAAAAAACATCAGAAAATCAGTTGTTTTTCCTCAATCTAGGAGGGTATAAGCCTGGTTTCTTTGAGGAGTTTCATGAGCAGCATCTGATGGTAGGGCAGTCTATGGGTGAGATCGTAAAAAGAGCAAAAGCTACTGAATTTTACCAGACTATGGGATTTGAAGGTGCGGTAAGCCATATTGATGATAAGCATGGAGTGGATATTGATGATATCTTCAATGTAAGTGATATTCTTCCTTCCTATATGAAAGAAAAATATTCTATCATTCTTCAGAAATCTGATGAAGAAAATCAGGAAAATCCAATGGGACTTGGCTATCTGAAAATTGATAAAATTCAATAAAGAATAAATCTAATACAAATAAAAAATGAAAATAGGAATTCTGGGAGGCGGACAGCTTGGAAGAATGCTGATACAAAGTGCACTGAAGTATGATGACCAGTTTTATACCCTGGATCCGGCTTCTGATGCGCCGTGTCACAATATCTCATATTTTACACAGGGAAATTTTAATGATTATGAAACGGTTTTAGACTTTGGAAAAGATAAAGACGTTGTAACCATTGAAATAGAACATGTAAATGCTGATGCATTGGCAGAACTGGAAAAACAGGGAATAAAGGTGGTTCCCAATGCCAGCATCATTAAAACAATACAGCAAAAGATCCTTCAGAAAGAATTTTATAAAGCTCATGATATTCCAAGTCCGGAATTCCAGGTGGTATGGAACAGTGATGAGAAGATTATCATGCCCTTGCCATTTGTTCAGAAGATGAACACCGGAGGGTATGACGGAAAAGGAGTACAGGTGATCAAAACGGAGGAAGATTATCAGCACTTATGGACTGAAGCCTCTGTAATTGAAAGTCTGGTAGATATTGATAAAGAACTTTCTGTTATTGTAGCAAGAAATGAGAAAGGAGAAACCAATATATTCCCGGTAACGGAAATGGTGGCCGATCCAAAGCTGAATCTTTTGGATTTCAATGTATGCCCGGTGCTTCTGACGGAAGATGTTCAGAACCAGATTGATTCTATTACGGAAAAATTCCTGAATGCGGTAAATTCTCCGGGATTATTCGCCATTGAATTATTCCTTGATAAAGAAGGGAAAGTATGGGTAAACGAAACCGCGCCAAGGCTGCATAATTCTGGGCACCAGAGCCAGGAAGGAAATACCAACTCGCAGTTTGAGCAGATGTACCGTGTGGTAAAAAACTTGCCTTTAGCAGATACTGATGCTATCACTTATAGCGGAATGCTGAATCTGGTAGGGGCAGAAGGGTATGCAGGAAAAGTAATCTATGAAGGAATGGAAGAAGTCCTTAAACTGCCTGAAACCTACATCCACCTATACGGAAAAACAGAAACCAAACCTGGAAGAAAAATGGGACATATCAACGTTCTTGCAGACTCCAGGGAAGAGCTGATGGAAAAGCTTGTGCAGGTGAAAGGAATGGTAAGAGTAATTGCTGAGTAATATCAGTTTAAAATAGATAAAGGGAGCTGTTTTATCTTTAAAACAGCTCCTTTTTATGTTGTTCTACAAACGATTCAATAGGAACGGGCTATTATCCTGAGCGTAGCCGAAGGGAGCCCGTTCGTTTATAAAAGATTATCAATTCAATCGGCTTTAGCCAAAACTTATTTTTTAGGTTTCGGCTAAAGCCGAATGCACACATGATGTTTATATCGGGCTAAAGCCCGATCCTATTGATAATATAATTGCTTTTATAATTAAGGCTTCTTAACAACCTCAATATTGTCTTTTTTATAATTGTATTTAATATAAGTTCCTAAAGCTGTTGACAAAACCGAAAATTCGTCCAGAGTTGTAAGCGGTGCATAGAGTTTAAACGTACAAATGTCCGTTGCAGAAATAAAAGGATTGGTTGCCAAATGGCTGTGAGTAGACATTGTTACTGTTCCTCCATTTTCCAATACTGTAGAGGTTGGAATAAGTCTTGAATGAAATTTTTTATGGGAAATAATATTCCCTTCTTTATCAGAAACAAAAAGATAATCATTTCCGAAAGGAATGACTCCGGACTGTGCCGTACCTGGTATTAAATACACTTTATAGTTTTCATTAAACGGGATAATAATCATATTAAGGCTATAGCCTTGTGGTACCGTTACTGCATATTTTGGATCGGATAACTGCGGAATAATGGTAGAACGGATATTTTTTAATCTGGTTTCAGTTTCATTAATTACCCTTTCCTTAAAATTTTCTTTCACAGGTTTTGTTTGGTTATTTTTGAAAGAAAGTTCTGCAATCACCATATTACCGACTTTATTAAGAAAAGAAGTTTTGATGGTGTCATTTTTTTGATAGGTGATATAGCTTCCGGTATTTTCAGCAAGTCTTTTATTGCTACCTACAATATCTCCTGCATGCCATGATGCATTTTCGTAAGTGTAGAGTAGATTTCCTTCAGTTTTGATAGAGTCCAGTTTCTTTTTCAGCTCTTTATCAGAAAGAGTGAGGTTTTGTGCAGAAAGAATGATGGACACGAAAAAGAAGAGAAATCCGATAATTTGTTTCATAGGTTATTTTTTTTGCCAAAATACAAAATTCAATAGGAACGGGCTTTAGCCCGTTCGTTTATAAAAGATTATCAATTCAATCGGCTTTAGCCAAAACTTATTTTTTAGGTTTCGGCTAAAGCCGAATGCACCCATGTTGTTTATATCGGGCTAAAGCCCGATCCTATTAATGCTGAATTGTTTAATAATTTAACAAAGAATGATTATTCACACATCGGCAACCTCCAGCATCCCTCTTCCAGCTCCCTGCCTTTTATTTAAAAATCTTCTGAATCACATTTCCAATCTCCACAAAATCGCCATGATTTCCAACAGAACGTATTTCAGGGCTGTTTTTGTCATACTCCGAGAAAGGGAAAATAAGAAGATAATTGTTATCCTTCAGATTCCTGTTCAGAAGTTCAGGGATCAGTCTCATTCTCGGGATATAAGATTTCATACCGCGCTTTGCCATCAGAATAATCAAGGCTTCATCATCTTTCAACTGTGCAGCGGTTCTTTCGCCATCCTGCCAGGTGTTCATAATGATGAATTCTGCTTCTATATTGGCTTTTTTAATGATCTTCTGAAGAATATCAAGAATGTTTTCCGGCGCATAAAAAATTACTGTTGCTCCTGAATTTCTGGCAATATTCCAGACTCTCAGCAAAGCGTGGAAAAAGCCGGCTTCCTGATGAGCATTTTCAGGAATCATGACCGCATATTTTTTAATGGTGGAAAGTGGTTGTGCCGCATGATAAACCAGAACATTCACATCATCATTCTGCAGATAACCGTTATAAAGATTGTATACAAAAGAAGGAGAAAACCCTTTTTCATCCTCCAGCCCAATAATAAGGTCTGTGATTTTCTGTTCTTTGATTACATTATTGACCCCGTTGATCACATCATTGTCATATCTTTTTAAAGCCTGTAATTTAACATCTGCGGCGGCGGCCGCATCTGTCGCCTGATGAAGAAGTTTCTCTGCATTCTTTACGGAAGATTCATTTTTATCTTCATTGATGACATTCAAAGCAAATAAATCTTCGGTGTTGGAGTGTGCTTTGATCAGGATTCCCAGATTCACCATTCTTTCTACAGTAGCTTCGTGGTTAATCGCCAATAGTATATTTTCTTCTTCATGCGTATTTCCGGATACGGTATCTTCATTATCACTTTCCGCAATTTTTTGGGCACTCGCCATTGAAATGAAAGAGGAAATGGTACAGGAAATCAGGATCAGTAAAATACTTCCGTTCAGCACATGTTCGTTCAATAATCTTACCGGCTCTCCGGTTTCGGTTTCAGAAAGAATGATGTTATATCCTACCATTACAGAAGCCAGTGTTGCCGCTGCCGATGCAGAGCTCAATCCGAAAATCAGTTTTCCTTCCTCTTTGGTGAGTCTGAATGTTTTTTGAGTGGCTACCGCAGATAGATATTTCCCCCCGATAGATGCTGCCAGCATAATTCCTGCAACTTCCAGTGTTTCCCAGCTTTTGAAGAAAACTTTGAAATCAATCAGCATTCCTACACTGATCAGGAAGAAAGGAATAAAAATGGCATTTCCCACAAACTCCACTCTGTTCATCAAAGAAGAGGTGTGAGGAATAAGCCGGTTTAAAGCCAAGCCGGCAAAGAATGCTCCGATAATTGCTTCTACACCAGCCAGTTCAGCCAGCATCGCAGCCAGATAAATCATCACCAGTACAAAAATATACTGTGAGATTTTATCATCCACTCTTTTGAAAAACCAACGGCCAATGATAGGAAATACAATAAGTACAATCAGGGCAAAAACAACAAAAGAGACAGATAATTTAACCCAAAATTCGGTTCCTACATCACCCTGAGACATTCCCACAATCACAGCAAGTACCAATAAAGCAAGAATATCTGTGATCATGGTCCCTCCAACGGTGATATTAACTGCTTTGTTTTTAGCTATTCCAAGCTTGCTCACCAACGGATAAGCAATCAGGGTATGAGACGAAAAAAGACTTGCAAACAGAATGGAAGTCAGCATGGAGAAATGTAAGATGTAATATCCTCCCAGATATCCCAGAACAAAAGGAACCGTAAATGTGTAAATACCAAAGGTGAGACTTTTCCATTTATTTTTCTTAAAATCTCCCATATCAATCTCAAGGCCGGCCAGGAACATGATGTAGAGCAGTCCCGTAGTTCCCGTTACCACAATACTGCTGTCTCTGGATAAAACATTGAATCCGTTCGGGCCAATAATAGCTCCGGCGATGATAAGCCCCAAAAGATGCGGAACTTTAATTTTATTAAGCAGCAGTGGTGCTGCAAGGATAATGACCAGTACCAACAGGAACTTCAGTACCGGATCTTCTATAGGAAGACTCAGGTTGTGTATACTCAGTAAAATCATAAGTGTTTATTTTGTGGAACGTACTAATTCAACAGAGAACTTGGCGGTACAGCCATCAGAAGTGATGGTTCTTGTTCCTTTGATCTTGTTGTCCGAAATATCATTGAGAAGAACGCTCATCTCTACATTCTTTTTGGCTGTAGAATCTGTTTTAAAAGACAGTCTAATCTCATTGTTTTCAAACTTGCCCGTATACAGCCGTACCAGGTTATTGTTATTGATGATCTTAGTAATGGGCTGGGTAGAATCATTATCAAACTCCCAGAGATCAGTACGCTGATCGCCTACAGCATACTCGCTGCAGTTGGATTCTGTACAGATTACTTTTCCGTTCCATGCACCGGAAATTTCTGTGGGCCAGGCAGCAGCAATTACCACAGAATCTTTCCTGGCAAAAATACTGTCTCTCATTTTAAGAAGTGACTGATATTCGGATTCTTTCTTGGCGAATACTTTCTCTTTCTCCAATAATTGTTTCTCCCTGTCTGTCAGGTTTTTTTCTTTCTCTTTGTAATCACAGCTTACAAGAAGAAAAGAAGCGGTCAGAAATAAAAAAAATGTGTTTTTCAGCATATTGTATTAGTTGGAGTATACAATATAAGGAAAATGAGGGAAATACAAAACCCAACTGAAGCATATCTGATTTAGATTATTTTTAATAAGTTAAAAGACAGTTGGATAGGTTAGGTAAGATTATTGATATTATTTTTTCATTAAATTAAATGGAATGAAAAATATTTTTTTCTCTTTTTTATTTCTCGGAAGCTTGTTTTCAGCTCAGGCCGGACTTTCCACAAAAGCGCAGTTACCGTCTCTCAATCTCTGGAAAACCATTCCTGATGGTCCCGGACCCAAAGGCGAAATGATCATTTCTCCCAAGGGGTCTCTTACGAATATCACTACTCCTAAGCTTATTGTTCATCAGCCGGCAAATCCTAATGGAATAGCCGTTCTCATAATCAGTGGCGGCGGATATGCCCATATCGAATCCGGATCAGAAGGATTTCCTGCTGCAGAATGGCTGAAATCTTTGGGGATTACAGCTTTTGAGCTTCAGTACAGACTTCCGGAAGAAGGCTGGGCAACAAGATCAGTGGCTTTTCAGGATGCACAGCGCGCCTTACGTATTATCCGAAAGAAGGCTGTAGAATATAAGATCAATCCAGATAAGATTGGGGTACTCGGGTTTTCTGCCGGCGGACATCTTGCGGGATATATTTCTTCTACATTCAGCACAGCGTATTATCAGGCTCAGGATGATATTGACTTAATTTCTGCCCAACCCAATTTTACCGCAATGATTTATCCGGTAGTTTCTATGCTGCCACCAAATAATACGACTCATTCATTTAAATCTTTATTAGGGAAAGATTCTGATACTCAGGATCAGATCAGGCTTTCTGTTGAAAAACAGGTGAATGCACAAACTCCCATCACTTTCCTGGCTCAGTCTGAAGATGATCCTATTTCTCCTGTAGAAAACAGTATCCTCATGTACCGGGCGTTAAAAGACCATGCAATTCCGGCTGAATTACACTTGTTTCAGTCAGGGGGGCATGGCTGGGGACTGGGTAAAAAAGGAACCAGTACCGGAGAATGGACGGAACTTTTTTTAAAATGGTTAAAAGCGAATGGAATTGATAATAGTGATCAGTGATTTTCTTAAAGTCTTAATGCATTTTTTACCCACAGATGAAACAGATGAGAACAAATTTAAATGATAAATGGTCTTTTATTCCAATCTTTGTCTTTTAAACATTTCCGGTTTGTAATTGATAATAAAAACACCGCAGATGATCATTACGGCAGCCAGGATGAATTTAGATGTCACTTTTTCATCCATAATAAGCCAGCCCAGAAATATGGCAATAATGGTATTGATGTAGGCCAGAATAGAAACCTGTACCGGAGAAATTTTCGTCAGTGCATAGTGGAAAGCGAAAAAAGCAGCTACAGAACCGAAAAGAGCAAGATATACCATAGCTGAAATACTTTTAAGAGTCCAGTTTCCGAAGTTATAATTTTCAGAAAACAGAAATGCAAAAATAATCTGAACCAGCCCTGCAAACAGGAACTGATAGAACAGGTTCAATGTTATATTACCGCTCTGGATATTTAATTTTTTGGTAAAAATAGTTCCGGAAGCCCAGCCTGCAATAGCGCAGAACAGAAAAATCATACCCATTCTGTAATCGGGGTTGGCAAGATCTTTAATACCATCCCAGAAAATAAAAAGAATCCCGCCGAAACAGAGCAAAACACCACTGAGTGCCCGGAAGCTGAATTTTTGTAAGCCTATCGCTACACTCCCCAGAAATACCAGAATAGGGGAGCAGGCACTGATGAGTGAGGCAAGGCTGCTGGAAACCGTTTCTTCAGCTACAGTGGTCATGCCATTAGCTACTACCAGCATCAGGGAAGCAAAAATAATCTGATACCCCAGACTTTTCCAGCCAATCCATTTGAATTCTTTTCTCGAAAGAAGAATAAAAAACATAATAACAGAAGCCGTAAACTGCCGGATTCCTGCTACAAACCATGCGGGGATCGTTTCCACGGCGACGCGGATCGCTAAAAAAGTAGTTCCCCAGACAATGGCAACAGTAAGAACCGCAAAAATAAGTTTATAATCTTTCAATGTAAATCAGTAGTGTAACGGGCAAATGTAGAGGTTTTAATACAATTGTGATGGGTACAGTTGTTTGGATTTTTACTGATACAGATTGGGGTATGGGTTGGTCGTTGTTAATGGAATGGTTGCTGTTTAGTTTAGTTTAGTTTAGTTTAGTTTTGCATATTTGATAGTATTTAATAGAACTTCCGGCATCCTTCCTTCAACTTCCAGCTTTATTTTTTATCTTTGAGCATCTAATAAAATTGAAGATGGTAGGAATTATTATGGGCAGTCAGAGTGATCTGCCGATCATGGAGCAGGCTGCAAATTTTCTTAAAAGCCTTGATATCCCTTATGAATTAACTGTTGTTTCCGCACACAGAACCCCTGAAAGAATGTTCGATTATGCCAAGACAGCTCAGGAGAGAGGCCTGAAGGTAATTGTAGCAGGAGCAGGAGGAGCAGCTCATCTTCCGGGAATGGTGGCCAGCTGTACAACACTTCCGGTAATCGGAGTTCCGATTTTGTCCAGTAATTCTATAGACGGGTGGGATTCAGTGTTATCTATTCTTCAGATGCCTGGTGGAATTCCCGTAGCCACAGTAGCTTTGAACGGAGCTTTGAATGCCGGAATTTTAGCTGCAAAAATTTTAGGAAGCTGTAATGAAGAAGTAGCGGCAAAGCTTCAGAAATATCAGGATTCTTTAAAAGATAAAGTGCTGGGAACGGTAGATGACATTAAGGCCCAGCATCCTAATCATTTTGACAAATAGTTTACACGTAAACTTACAATAAAAGCCCCGCTGTTCAGCGGGGCTTTCTCTGTTTTATTTCTTAATGAATTTTGAAGAGATCGTTTTATCTTTCAGAATGAGTTGTAAAATGTAGTTTCCTTTTAACAGCGAGCCTATATTAATCATTGCTCTGCCGGGATTTCCTTCCTGTACTATTCTTCCGCTGGCATCAAAAATTTTATAGCCTTTGATATCACTGAGTCCTTCAATATGGATATCGTCCACTGCAGGATTCGGATAGAGCAGAATTTTTTTACCGGGCTGTATGTCTGATGAAGACAGTAAACAGTTTCCTACAGTATCTCCGGACATGATCCATCCTTTATTGATAAGGATATTTCTTTTATCGGCTGCATTGGAAGCGTATTTCAGAGGCGCTATGATATCTAAATCAATATTATTTGCCGTGTTAGGATTGTCAGCCCATCCTGCCAGTGTATTACTGAAATTTTCACAATCCATTCCTGTTTCCATCAAAGCCTGTGCACCGATAGTAAGGGAGGCCAGATTCCAGCTTGCAAGAGAATGATTAAAGTTAGGAGTTTCTTTCAGAATCTGGTCTATTCTGGTAACTTTTGACATATCCCAATTTTCCAAAGAATGATTAAAAGCCGTACAGCCATGAATAGCATGGGCCATATTCGTAATTTTAGAAGTATTCCAGTTATTTAATGATTGATTAAACGCAGAATCAAAATGGAACATAAAACGAATATCTTCAAGGCTTGAGGTATCCCAGTTATCCATAGGCTGGTTATAGCTGGGACAAAGAGCAAACATCCATTTCATATCCTTTACATTAGAAACATTCCAGCTGTTCAGTGTCTGGTTGAAAATTCCTCTTCCTGCAAACATAGCGCTGAGATCCGTTGCCGATGACATGTTCCAGCTATTAAGATAAGGGGAGTTGAACTGATCAGGAAGGGTAGTATTGATACTGTCATACATGATCGCAAACATGCTTCTGAAATTCTTGATCCTGGAAGTATCCCAGTTTTGCATAGAACTGGCACCGGTAAAGCTTTTTATACCATAAAACATATACGAAGCATCTTCAATATTAGTAAGATCAGGACTGTCTTCCGCCGTAATCTGAATCAGTTTACAGTGGCCGAATGCACTGTTCATAGAGGTCCAGGCGATGTTTCCCCACTGTTCTATTTCCAATATCTTATCGGCGCTGCCGTTGATCTGCCAGATCGGGAAAACCTGATCAGGAAGTTGTACCTCCTGTACATCTCCGAATTTGATCTGTCTGAAAACACCGTTGCCATTGCTTACTTTTACTCTGTATTTTGCTGCCGATTTATGCCCGAATGACATTCCGAAATCAATAAAAACCTGTTTTGTGGAAGTTACACCAATAAGGCTGCCATTGTGCTGGGGATAGCCCACTTCCTCCCAGTAGATGTCATAATTCTCACCAATTCCGGGAAACCATATTTGCTGATCATTGGCCTGATAGGGAGCACTTACCGTAATGGGCTGTATGACTGTAGAAGCAGGTTTCCAGATCGTAATAAATTCATTCTGGGCTTTTACTGTAGATAACAGCAAAATAAAAAGCCCTGCCAAAAGTTTTTTCAATGCCATATGGAGTGTTTTACGATTATTTCTTAATGAATTTTGAAGAGAATGTAGAGTCTTTCAGGATGAGCTGCAGAATGTAATTTCCTTTGGGTAAACTGCTTACATTGATGATATCTTTATTAGGATTTCCCTCCTTTACGAGCCTTCCGCCGGCATCATAAATTGAATAACTTTTAATATCTGCCAATCCTTCAATATGGATATCATCCGCTGTGGGATTAGGATAGAGTGAAAGTTTTCTGTTTGGTTTTACATCCGATGAAGATAATAAACAGCTTCCAACAGCATCTCCGGTTAATGTCCATCCTTTATTGATCAGAATATCTCTTTTGTCTGACACATTTGAAGCATATTTTAATCCTGTTACAGAACCTAATAAAACATTGTTTGCCGTGTTAGGATTATCTGCCCATCCCAGGAGGGTTTTGCTGTAATTTTCGCAATTAATGCCGGACATACTAAGGGCAGCGCCCCCATTAGTTACAGAAGCCAAATTCCAGTTTCCTAACGGCTGATTAAAGCTTGAGGCTACATTCAGAATCTGATCTATTCTCGTTACTTGAGTCATATCCCAGCTTTCTAAAGACTGATTAAATGAAGTACATCCATGAAATACGTGAGCCATATTGGTAACCTTTGAAGTGTTCCAGTTGAGGGGCTGGTTAAAAACAGGAATCATATGAAACATGAAATGCATATCCTCTAGGTTAGAAGTATCCCAGTTGTCCAGGCGCTGATTGAAGCTTAAGCACTGGCCGAACATCCAGCTCATATCAGTTACTTTTGATACATCCCAGCTATTGAGACTCTGGTTAAAAAGCTTTCTGTTTCCAAACATATAACTCAGGTTGGTAGCAGAAGACATATTCCAGCTGTCAAGATAAGGGGTGTTGAACTGCTCGGTAAGGGCAGCCGGTGTAATATCAGATAAGAGCGAAAACATAAAACTGAAATTCCTGATCTTTGATGTATCCCAGTTTTGCATAGAGCTGGCGCCTGTAAAGCTGGTTGTACCGTAAAACATGAATGAAGCGTCTTCCACATTATTCAGTTTCGGGGTATCTGTTGCAGTAAGCTCCATAAGCCTGCATAAGCTGAAAGCACTGTTCATGCTCGCCCATGAAATATTACCCCACTGTTCTATTTCCAATAATTTATCTGCACTTCCGTTGACCTGCCATATAGGAATGAGCTGTTCAGGAGCTGCAAATAGCTGAGGATTTCCGAATTTTATCTGTCTGAAAGCTCCGCTGCCGTTAGTGACTTTTACTCTGTATCTGGCATCCGTTCCGTCTGACAGTGAGGTGCCGAAATCAATAAGAACCTGCTTTGTAGAAGTGACGTTGGTAAGGGAACCGTTATGCTGAGGATATCCTATTTCTTCCCAATAAATATCATAATTTTCACCAATTCCCGGAAACCATATTTGCTGCGGGGTAGCCTGGTACGGAGCATCTACAGTTACTGTGGGTATTGCAGTAGATGCGGGTTTCCAGATGGTAATAAACTCATCCTGAGCATTCACAATGATCATTGTCAGAAGAAAAATAAGAGCCGGGATCTTTTTTAAAATCATGATTATAGTTTATGGTATTAGTTTTGGCTGAAAATAGGAATAAGTTTATATTTTTAATTATATCTCTATTTTATGACATAAATATAAGTAAATTTTGAAATATTAATAATATTATTCGTTATTGTTTTGAATATCATTTATTTTATCAAATAAAAAACTCTCCGTTTTGGAGAGTTTACTTATTCCTGAATCATATTGTCACGCGTATTTTTCTGGACGGCAATGGCTCCGAAGAGTGCAAGCAAAAACGCAAAGGCGTAAAAACCTTTCTCACTCGGAAGAATAGTAGCATTCCAAAGCCCGATCGCCAGCAATACAATAGATGATAATGTAGCAAACCAGCAGATCCCATAGTAAATATCTGTTACCTGAATGTTTTCTAACCTGTCTCTTACCGCTTTCTGTAAAGAAACAACAGCAAATAAGCCATAAAGTAGAATAGTGAAATAATATCCTTTTTCATTCAGCAGCATTTCAGCTCTTGCAAGCCCCACGATGAAACCGATCATTCCTGCCCCTAATGCTACCCACGATGCGGCTACGAATGCATTCGATACCTTTTGTTTTTTCATAGATTAATGTTTTATTTGAAGGAGCTAAGATATTCATTTTTTGTAAATACAGCTCTGGTAAAGGGAAAATATGGGAAAAATACTGAATAGATGGAGTAGGTTTATGTTTCGGCTAAAGCCGAATGGATGTTTTTTTATTTATAAAAACGGGCTAAAGCCCGTCCCTATTGAATCATTACAATATAAACCTCGAAAACATTAGAGCTCGCACCTCGCATCCCGAATCTTGCCCCACAAAAAACTCCCCAAAACAGGAGAGCTTATTTTTATTGAGTAATATATTCGTAATTATACTGAACGGACAGGCTTCCGTCAGCCTCTTTTCCGATAACCTGAACCGGTAATCCGGAGCTGTTATACTGTATTGTATAGCTTATAGTCTGGCTTTGCTGCCATACACCATTATTTTTAAAGCTTATTTTTTCAACGGGATAGTTGTTTTTACTTAGATTGTAGGCTCTTCCCATCATAATTTTCAGATACTTGTTGATATTGGTGTAAGGGTTGAGTTTATCATCGTAAGAAAAATCACTTTTATTGCTGTAGGTTATTGCTCCTCCCCATGTTGAGGTTTCAGATGAAATATTGTTTCCATTATAGACATAGGTGTCAGTTCCTGGATTAGAGCATTCAGGATTCTGGCAAAGGGTAGAAGAGATCACCTGTCCGGTTGTATTATAATTATAGGTAACCGTTCTGTTGTAATTTGAATTGGTATAGATGGCTTTGATATTGGCTAACTGATCTCCATTATAAGTATAGGCAGAATAATAATCTACTGTACCATCAGGTTTATAGTAAATAGTTTTTACAGGCTTTCCGGCATTATCATATTCAAAAGTTGAGGTTCTGCCTTCTGAAATGGTTTTGATTAATTGTCTCTGGGCATTATAACTTAATGTTGACACAGTAGTTTCAGGATTGGCAGGATCATCATAATAGACGGTTGTCACTTTACTCAGTAACAGCTGAGGTTGTCCGGATGGATTATCAGTTCCCTCATTATCGTCATTACTGCTGCAGCTGTTAGAGAATACAACAGCGCTTATCAGTCCCATCAATAAGAATTTTTTCATGGTATTAATTTAGGTGGCAAAAATAATGAATTGCTCTGCAGTTTTGCATAAAAAAATCCCACTATTTCTGAAATAGTGGGATTTTATCTTATTTTATTTAAATCTTAGTATCTGTAGTATTCAGGTTTGAATGGTCCTTTTACATCTACTCCGATATATTCAGCCTGCTCAGGAGAAAGAGTTTCAAGCTCAACGCTTAATTTCTTAAGGTGTAAAGCGGCTACTTTCTCATCTAAGTGCTTAGGAAGCATGTATACTTCGTTTTTGTAAGCTGCAGAGTTATTCCATAATTCGATCTGAGCCAGAGTCTGGTTAGAGAAAGAGTTAGACATTACGAAGCTTGGGTGGCCTGTTGCACATCCTAAGTTTACCAATCTTCCTTCTGCAAGGATAATGATCTCTTTTCCTTCCACCGTGTAAATGTCTACCTGAGGCTTCACTTCAGATTTAGTGTGGCCATAGTTCTGGTTTAACCATGCCATATCGATTTCATTATCAAAGTGACCGATATTACAAACGATCGCTTTGTCTTTCATTTTAAGGAAATGCTCTCCTCTTACGATATTGAAGTTACCGGTAGTCGTGATCACGATATCTGCATTGTCTACCACAGTATCCAGTCTTTTTACTTCATAACCGTCCATAGCAGCCTGAAGTGCACAGATTGGGTCAATTTCCGTAACAGTAACGATAGAACCAGCCCCTCTGAATGAAGCAGCCGTACCTTTACCTACATCTCCGTATCCGCATACAACCACTCTTTTTCCGGCTAACATTACGTCTGTAGCTCTTCTTACTGCATCTACAGCAGATTCTTTACATCCGTATTTATTGTCGAATTTAGATTTGGTTACAGAATCATTTACGTTGATGGCAGGCATTACCAAAGTTCCGTTCTTCATTCTTTCATATAGTCTGTGAACCCCTGTAGTAGTTTCTTCAGAAAGCCCTTTGATGTCTTTTGTGAACTCAGGATATTTATCAAAAACCATGTTTGTTAAATCTCCACCATCATCCAAAATCATGTTTAATGGCTTTCTGTCTTCACCAAAGAATAAAGTCTGCTCAATACACCAGTCAAATTCCTCTGCATTTAAACCTTTCCAGGCATACACCGGAATTCCTGCAGCGGCAATTGCAGCAGCAGCGTGGTCCTGTGTAGAGAAAATATTACAAGATGACCAGGTAACTTCAGCTCCTAAAGCTACCAATGTCTCAATAAGCACAGCCGTTTGGATCGTCATGTGAAGACATCCTGCGATTCTTGCTCCTTTCAGCGGCTGAGACGGTCCGTATTCTTCACGGATAGCCATCAAACCTGGCATTTCTGCTTCTGCAAGGGTAATTTCTTTTCTACCCCATTCTGCAAGGGAGATATCCTTAACTTTATAAGGAACGTATTGTGTTGTAGTACTCATATGTAATGAATAGTTTTAAAATTCAATTGATAACGAAAGGCAAAATTACGATTTATAATTAAGATATAAAAACGGTAGACTAAGTTCAGTTTCATGAGATTAAACATGAATGAATATGATTTAGTCTTAATATAAATAATTAAATTGAACCTGTAAAAATAGATTATGAATCATACGCATACAGAAAAGAAAATTAAACCGGTGGTCCCAAAAGTACAGGAACTGATCAATGCTTCAAAAAGTGTAATACTGGCTACAGTAGACGCAGATGGATTTCCTAATCCAAGCTATGCGCCTTTTGTGCAGGTAGGTTCAACCTTTTATATTCTGGTTTCTTTCATGGCAAAACATACTAAAAATCTTGCTGATGGAAGAAAAACAGCTATAATGTTTATTAAAGATGAATCAGCCACTAAGCAAATATATGCCCGAGAACGATTAACTCTTGAAGTTACACCTTCTCAGATAGAAAGAGATTCTGAAGTATGGAATAATGTGGTAGCTCAACTTAAGCAAGCTCACGGAAAAGTAGTGGATGTAATTTCCGGGATGGGAGATTTTATTTTAATTGCATTGCAGCCTGTAAAAGGATCGTATGTGAATGGTTTCGGAAGTGCTTATTTTGTAGATGCCCATCTGGAAATAGTTGAGCATAGAAATGATGTGAATCATCAGGCTGAATAACTGAACCGGAAGTTGGATGCTGGAGGTTTGTAAAGATTAAGGAAACAAAGAACTGGTTTTTTGTACTAATTTTTTAATTTAATCTGAAATTTACTCTTATAATGAATAAGAACTTCCATCCTCGAGCTCTCATCTTTAACCTTCTCCCGAATGATTTCTTTTTAGTATTTTTGTCCAATAATAAAAGAATGCCCCTCTACAGAGATTTTTCAGATGATAATGCCACGATTCTGGTTTGGAAATATGATGAAAGTGAAGAACTTGATATCAATCAGCTGCTGGAACCGGAAAATGCCGGTAAGGTAAAAGATTATCATCCTAAAAAATTATTGGAAGTCCTGATGGTTCGTAAGCTCCTGAAAGGATTGAAGCCGGATGCTAAAATTTTATACAGAGAAAGAGAACCTTTTCTTTCGCCTAAGGATGCGGAAATTTCTATCACACATTCCTTTCCTTTTGCGGCCATTGCTATTTCTAAAAATAAGATAGGAATAGATGTAGAAAAATTCAACCCTAAAATCTTAAGGGTGATTGATAAATTCACCTATGAAAGTGAGCGCAGCTTCATTCCTGAAGACAAGGCGGATACTTTCTATACTATTATATGGAGTGTAAAAGAAAGTATGTACAAAATCCATCATTCAAAATACTGGTCTTTAAAAAAGAATTATGAAGTAAAGCCTTTTGAACTGAAGCATCTTCATAAAATAAGCTGCCGGGTATATGATGACGAGTTTTCTGATGAATTCAAGGCCAGAGTAGAATTCTTCGATGATTACTGCTTTACGATTGTGGAGGAGTAGGATCTGTTTCGTTTTTGTATTTCTCGATCACTTTTCTCTGTTCTTTGGCTACGTCATAGATCAGTTCCAGAATGTCATGAATGTTTTTAAGCTCCGTTAAGTGGGACACTTTATCAGGATCTCTTCTGTCAACAATATCGTTTTCCTCAATCTCGGTTTTTCTTTTCAGAATCATATCCTCAATGGAAGAATCTTCCGGCTCCAGACGGCTTTCCATCTTTAGAGTTTCATTAATGTCATTTCCATGAAGTAGGGCAGAGGTCTGTGTCATCTCTGATTCAATTTTTCTGCTCCAGCTGTCAGCATCTATTTCAGGATATTGCTCGCTGCTCTTTGAATATTGTGATAAAGAAGCGGTATAGGCGGTAATCAGGTGAGAGGTGGCTACAAACTGATGAACAACTTCCAGTTTTTTCTGCTGGTTTTTAGGATCAGAAATCATCCTTTGAAAATTATCGGAAAGGTTGGCTAAGGAAATGATTGCATTTTTTCGTTTTACCTTATAATCCTCAAGATCAAAATTTCCCTGCAGGAATTTAGAAATCACACTCTGGAAGTAGATGAGGTTATCTGCTGCAGATTTTTTCATCAGATCCAGGTTTTGGGTATGTTCCCAGACGGGAAGTACAATATAAGATACTGCAAAAGCAATGATTCCGGCAATGACTGTATCAATAATTCTGTCTTTGAAGATAATATTGATTTTCCCGGGGTTTAAAAAATTAAAGCTCAGAAAAACATAAATCGTCATGAATAATACCGCCCAAAAATACCGCCCCTTAAGGAAGCTGAAACACATGATCATACTGATCAGGAGAATAGCGAACAAAACTCCGTTAATGTGTATAAAGTGCAGAATAGCATACGCAATGCTGGCTCCCGCAATGGTTCCGTAGAGACGGAGCAGATTTCTCTGCTTCGTAATAGAATAGGCTGGCTTTAGAATAGCGGTAATGGTAATTAAGATCCAATACGTATGACCCAATCCCCACAAATCGAACATGGAGAAAATATATCCCAGCATCAAAGCTGTCGTAATTCTAATAGCATGGCGGAAGTGTGAAGATGACAGTGAAATGTTATTCCTTAAAACCTTAGCATTTAATTTAGGTTCATTCGGCATAAATTTTCTGAGATCTAATCCGGTGGATAAACTCTTCGCCAGTTTTATATTTTGGGAAAATACTTTATAAATCTCGTTGATTTCTTTGGTAATTTCATAGATACGCATCAGGATCTGACGCAAAATCATAAAATTTTCCAGATTGTCAGGAGAAAGCTGTTTATTTCTAAGCTCGAAATAATTATAATTTAAATTCTTTAATTCCACATCCAGATCGGCCATTGGCTTTGCTCGGGTACCGCTTTGAAGCGCAATTCCGATATTGGTAATCTCTTCCGCCAACAGATTGAGATAATCATGAATATTAACCAGGATCATGCTGTCCTCAAAGCTTTGCTGGAGCTTTTGATAGTCGCTTTCTGAGGTCATCAGCTTTTCGTGAAGGTCCATGGAATTCAGAAACATCAGCATCAATAGGCGGCTGGTTGTTGTAGATTCATTAACGATGGTTCTCGTTTTAAAAACTGTTTCTCTGGTATCTTCCTGCAGGTTTTTTATTTCAATCTGCTTTGCAATAACCTGGGTAGTGAGCTTGTTAAAATCGGGATTTTTCTGATAATAATTGGCTTTGATCTTTAAAAAATCCGCGAGCTGGAGATAGTTTTCACCAATCATCTGGCTTGCCAGTTTATAAGGACGGATGGTGGTTACAATAAGAAATATAAGCAAGAACCATATACATCCGGAAGCAAAGATCAGAAGGCTTTTAAAGATATTGCTTCCGGTAAGATGTCCGTCAATAAAGATGGCAAGAACAACAAGAGATAGGGAGCCTACTGCGGCTAATCTCTGGCCATAAACGCCAATAAGGGAAAAGAACATTCCGAAGACAATGATCTCTGCAAGAACCAATACTTTGATATTCATCACCAGACTGGCGATGAGCGCTACCAATACAAAGCAGCAGATGGCAAAAGTAAGGGCATTTCTTCTTCGGATAAAAGGTCCCGGCTGGTCCGTAAGGGCGACAAAGCTGGTTCCGAGCGGAAAAAGGAAATATTCTTTCAGAATTCCAAAATGGGCGAGGACTAAACAGGGCAGTACAGTAGCTAATGTAATTCTGATCGCAGAATATACATACTGACTGGTTACAAATTTTTTTAGCTCCGCAGAATAGTTCATCTTACAAAAATAGCTATTGAATTTAAGAAAATCGCCATAAAAAAAAGACTTTTGTAAACTTAATATTATATTTTTAGCCACCTGAATATATTATCAGGCCAATTAAATTGACAAGCGCAGCGTATTGACGATTTATAAGTCAATAGTGAATTTTTGCTTCGCAAAGTGAATGGTGAGTTTTTTTAACGGTTTCAAAAATTGACGAGCGTAGCGGATTGACGATTGACCATTCACAAAAAAAGCCTCATACGAGATGAGGCTTTTTTATATAGCGGGTGCTTTTTTTTAACGGTCATTATTGGATGTTTCATCTCCAATGTTCCAGGTAAGACCGAAACGAAGTGTGTTATCCAAGGCGCTGTTAATTTTAGACATATTGATAAGGTAAGAAAGATCCAGTCCGAAAGAACGGTATTTTAATCCTATACCGGCTGTAGCAAACTGTCTTGCTCCCTGCTCTTCACTTTCATGGAAGTAACCTCCTCTTACAGAAAACGCATTGTCATATGAATATTCCAGGGCACCACTGTACATGATGCTGTTTTTATTTTTGAAAGACTTGCCGATACCAGCCATTGGCCCTACATTTGGAATCTGGTAGATGGGCTGTCTGGTATTTGGATCTATTCCTGCATATTCAGATCCCGGAACTAAAAGTTTTGAACCTTCTACAGAAATTCCTACTCTGTTCATATCATCCAGATACATATCATAGCCAACCCCTAATCTTGCCATGGTCGGAAGATAAGATCTTGATTCTTCATTTCCTGTATAATCCAGCTTTGGACCTAAGTTCTGAATTGCCAGACCTGCGTTTATTTTACCGTCATATCCACCAATACTGGAGAATCTAGGAGAGGTATAATATCCTGAAACGTCTACCGCGAAACTGTTGGCCGCTTTAAGTGTAGTATCTGTATTGAATCCTCCGGCTAAGTCTGAACGGATGAATCTACCGGTAACAGCACCAGAGAAGGAATCAGAAAGCTTTAAGGCGTAAGCAACGTCAATGGAGAATTCGTTTGGTTTTGATGTACCCATTGATGCAATTTCTGTCCCTACCAGCTGAGTCAGGTCTACCTGTCCCATATTGAAATAATAGATACTTGCAGAGATTGTAGATCTTTCTTCCTGCCCCAAAAACTTATGAAACGAAGCATATAATAAGAATACATCATTGGTAAGTTTTCCCATATAAGGCGTATAGTTAAGACCTACGGAAGAACTTGTCCTGCTGAAAGGATATTTAGCCGCATTCCAGAACTGTGAAAATGCATCCGGAGAGGTTACCACCCCTTGATCTCCCATACCTCCTGATCTCGCGTCAGGTGCAATTCTTAGGAAAGGAGCTCCGGTTAGAACTGGGTTTACTTTACCTAAATCTTGCGAATAGCCTAAAAAACCAGCACTCAAACCAAATCCTAAAAGCAGTTTAGTAGTTAAATTCATATGTTGTCTTTTATATATTATCAGTTTTTTATTAATATTATTGTCTATGTATTATTTAATTATTTCAAAAGTACCATTTTTTCTACAGCTGTAGCACTTCCTTTGCATTTTTCTTGATTTTGACTTTTTGCAAATATCTTAAAAATATACGTACCTTTTGCTACTGTAGCACCAAAATCATCTCTTCCGTCCCATTCTATTGCCTGACGGGGCGTTCTAAAGCCCTGTAGGAAAGGTTCTGCTACCACCGGCTGAGATAAAGTTCTTACCAATCTTCCGGTAATGGTATAAATTTGTACGTTCACATCCAGAATATCATCACAGTTGTGCTCAAACTGAATATAGGTTTTGTTCGTAAATGGATTTGGCCAGTTCAGCGGGCGATTGATAACCAGGTGCTGATCTGCTTCATCCTTAACTTCAAAGTTTAACGTAGCAGTTGTAGAATTATTGTTTATGTCCCAAACTTTAAATGTTAATTGGTGCTGACCCACTGCAAGATTTCTGAAAGGATAGGTTACATTTCCTTTCTGAAAATCGGCAAGGCTCGGATTTAAACATCCGTTTCCTTCTCCTGCAGCGTAAAAATCGTTCAGAACAACGGTGTTGATAATCTGCCCGTCCAGATACACTGTAATATCATGACCCACTCCTGAGCCTGTAGAGTTGATCCCAGTATCATCCGTAAGACAGGCAAGAAGCATTGGATTTTGGTTGGTAATACCGCCATCAGCAAAATTGGTATTGTTCATATACAGTTTTACTTTGGGAGGTTGATTATCATTAATTCCGTTAGGGTTGATATCCCCTACCTGTACAGCCTGATTATTGAAAACATCTGTTGATTTATTATCTGCATAGGTTAAAATTCTTCCCTGGCCTACAGCATAGTTAATGTCTTTAGGAACATAGAACTCAGTGGTGAATACGCCGTTTACAGCAGTTCCGGCAGCTTTTACAATAGCACTTCCTTCTTCAGTATAATCTAATACAGGAGCTAGAGCACCATTGTTGTTTAATGTTTTTTTATTTAATCTCTTATCAAAAATATTGATGCTTACCCTACCGTTAAAAGTATTGTTCAGCGTTCCGTTGGGATTGTTGATATGTCCTTTTATTTTAACAAAATCCAAACCTCTTATCAAACCAGGAACCGGAGTTTCAATATTATCAATGACCAGAAGTCTTTGAGGTCTGCTCAGTTTCATGGCAGGGTCACCCAGGAAGTTTACCTTTAAGTGGTTATTATTGGGGCCCTTTTGTTTTTTAGCAATTAAGTGGGCATTTCCTAAAGAGTTAAAATCATCATTGGTTAATTTAAATATATTTTGAGTAAATGTATTGCTGAAATCACGCCCGTAATCTACCCCGATGGCACGGCTGGAAGTAATCATTGTTGATGCACCGCCCTGCTTCATTTTCAGGAACTGTTCTCCTACAGAGTTGGTTGAAGGTTCGTCCCAAAGTGTAAATTCACACGTGATGGTAGAAACAAACGGGAATCTGCTGTATACATTGGAAAAGTTATTGGCATTCTGAACCTCAGTACTTGTCAGTACCCTTTCCTGTGCCCAGCCGTTGATTCCTCCGTGCCCGAAATAAAACAGATATAAACTGTTCCCGATCGCATTGGAAATAGCCTGGTTTACCTGCGGATATCTTCGTCCTCCGGAAGTGCTCTGAGAAGGGAAGGCGTCCATGTATAATTTTTTGACGTTATATTCTTTCAGATCAGTGGAGCTGGATTGTTCAAATATACTCGCCAGAGAAGTATTCATTACATTGTGGAACGGGCTTCCCCCTTCATTGTTGTCATCCACTACGAAATCAAGCCGCATACGCCAGTCTCCGAACGGACTCGATTGCCCCTGAAGAGCGTTATAATAAGCCAGCGTCTTATTGATCATATCTCCGGCTTCGCTTACATTCGCAGCAGGAATTCTTCCTACGGGAAGGTCAGGAAGATTGTTTTCAATTAATAAAGTTGTCTGCGGCTTGGTCATTACAATATAATCATCCGTTACAAATGATGATACATAATCTGAAGACTGTTCACTCTGGTAGCTAGGAACAACATTGGTGTTATTCGGAATCCTGTTTTTATAATCATAGGAAGCATCTCCCAGAATAAATACATACTGAAGCCTTCCAAGAGGAGTGTTCAGTTTGCTGACAAAATCTCTTATGGCGGTAAGATCTTTACTTCCGCTTCCATACTCCTCATAGATCTTATTAATGTCTACAATCTCGACCTTATAATTATGATTGGTCTGATGGTAATTGGCAATTCTCTGTGCCTGGCCCATCATTTCAGGGACCGTCAGGATCAGATAATCTACAGCCTGAATAGCAGAAAGATTCTGATTGGATATTCTTCCTACAAATTGCGGGCTGAATGCCGCATCCGAACGGAATGCTACAAATTCATTATTAAAGTTGGGATCAGAAGCTGTGTATGCAAAGTTGAAAAATCCTGCTCCGGCTTTATTCACCCTTTTGTTGACATTGGTAATGTCTGTCACATCCCATACCTGCTCTATATTTGCAGCATTGCTGATACTGAATCCATAGCTTGTATTGCTTCCACTTACAATAGAGTAATCTCTGAAGTTCATCTGTGAACCATTGAAGGCAAGATTTTCTTTATACTGAATTTCTACATAGTCAAAATAGAAAGTTCCGTTAGGGTTTGTAGAAATATCAGGATTCAGAACGATCGTAAACTGATTTCCGGTAAGATTGGTAAGACTTCCGGTAAATGTTACAGGATAATAAATATATTGATAGCTTGAAGTATCCGTTGGGATGGTCTGCAGCGGATGAGGAGTTAAATTATTAATTTTAAAACCAATCGTATTCTGCTGGGCATTGTAGCCGACTACCTGTGTTCTGTATCGGATAACATCATTAGCCTGGATAGGAGAGTTGGTGGTAAACGTTATTGTTTTTTCATTGATGAAAGGAGTTTCTTCCACCCATGTTCTCCCTACTTTTAAAAGGTTTTTCTGATCTTTGTTGATTACCTGATAATTGTCATATCTTGTAATCAGCTGGGCAGGAAGATTTCCGTCAACTGTTGAAATCCTTTTTCCGGCACCTTTGTCAAAGTTGATATAGTAATAAGAAAAATCTTCATAGATATTTTTGACATTGTTGCTTCTTTCGCTGAAGCGGGTGTCTTTTCTCTTGAAGCCGTTTCCGTTGGAAGTATCATAAAGGTTATATCCGTCCGGACCCTGGGCATAGAAAAGAGCATAATCATTGTCATTCCAAACGCCGTCATCTTCACCTACTACCTGAATAGAATTTTCCTGTAAAGCGCCATATCTTGCATCCTGATTAAATTCGGGAAGCATAAGACCTCCGTTTCCATATATTCTGAAATTTTTAGGGTTTACAGAAGCCGGATTAATTCCGTTGTCTTTTAAAAACTGCGATGTAATTTTGAATACGCCGGATTTATCTACCTTTATTTTGTAGAAGTTTCCACTTGACAGCGGGTTTACGGTAGTTCCTATTTTATTAACCGTTCCTGTAGTATTTACAAATGAAGCCGCTTCAGTAACATTAAACGAAGATAATCTCTGAACACGCCCTTTTACATTTTTAAAGAGAGCAATATTAATGCTGGCATAGTTTTCTCCATCCAGATTATAATAGGAAACATCTGCCACGTCATAGTCCGGAAGTCTGCCTTTATCCAGTTCAAATAATTCCTGATTGGATACGTTTTCCCAGACAAGATCTGAAATTTTCAGCTGCTTTTCTCCGATTTTTTGCTTGGTTGTTATAAAAACATTATTTTGGCTGAAAGAAAAACCCTCATTTGTAAAATTAGGAAGATTCAATTTTGTGTCACCAAAATCCTGGATTTTAGAGCCGTTCCATTCTATGGTATTTCTCTGAGCGTAAAGTGTTGATGCAAAAGCGATTAAAGATAGAAGCGTAATTTTTCGTCTCATGTTTACTATTGAAATTGCTAAATTACAAAATAAATGAAAATTTTAGAATTAAATTGTGATACAATAAAATTAATTTGTTAACGTTTTTCAAAAAAATCAAATGTTTACTTGATTTATTGAATAATTTATTTTTTCTTTGTACTTTGAAAATATTTATATCGACTATGAAAAAACTAAAGTTGTTTTCATTAATAGCATTAAGTTCTACACTTGCATTAACCAGCTGTGGCGGATCGGGAACCAGCAAAGGTGGCGGTACCAAAAAATTTGTCAGTAAAACAGGTTGGAAACCAAACGAAAAACAAGGTTGGTTTTTTGCAGGAAAGCAACAAAAGCAGAAGGGGTGGCCTGGAATGGTATATGTAGAAGGTGGAACTTTTACAATGGGATTAGTGAAAGATGATGTTATGCACGATTGGAATAACACGCCTCGCAGAATGCAGGTAAGTTCATTCTTTATCGGAGAAACAGAAATTACTAACTACGAATACCGTGAATACCTTACATGGTTGAAGTATGTATTTCCACCAAGTGACCCTAGTTTTAAGGAGATCTATAACGGTGCTTTACCAGATACCTTATTATGGGACAACAAATTAGCAAGAAACGATTATAACGAAACGTATCTGCGTTCTCCGGAATT
This sequence comes from Chryseobacterium culicis, assembly GCF_900108365.1. Classification (GTDB taxonomy): domain Bacteria; phylum Bacteroidota; class Bacteroidia; order Flavobacteriales; family Weeksellaceae; genus Chryseobacterium; species Chryseobacterium culicis. Next base: position 972,960 of record NZ_FNWQ01000001.1, read on the forward strand.
CGATTACTATCCGGTTGTAGGCGTTTCCTGGACTCAGGCCAACAGATACTGCGAATGGCTTTCAGACAGAGCCAATGAAAAAGCTTTGATGCAGGCCGGTATTATTGCCAAAGACTTATATATCAACGAATCCAACAACCAGGGAGGTACTGCATTCAATATGGATAAATTCAAATCCAATGATCCTGAAATGCAGGGATATATTAATGAAAAAAGAATGCAGCAAAAAACTGGTATGAAAACAACCAACCAGAGATTGCTTGCCGCTAACAGAGCTCCGAATGCTGCAATGGTACAGAAGTTCAGACTTCCTACTGAAGTAGAATGGGAATATGCAGCTCTTGGTATGGCTAAAACCAGAGAATACAACCAATACCTGGGTAAAAAACCTGAAATCGAAAGATTAAGAGGTACTAAAGGAAGAGACAGAGGAATGTTCCTTGAAAACTTCAAAATGGGTAAAGGAGACTATTCCGGTATCGCAGGATGGAAGAATGACGGATCTGCTCAGACTTCTGACGTAAGACAGTATCCATCTAATGATCTTGGTATTTATGGTATGTTCGGTAACGTTGCAGAATGGACTGCAGATGTTTACAGACCAATCATTGATGAAGATTATAATGATTTCAACTACTATAGAGGAAATATGCCTCAGGCGATCGTAAGAAACGGAGACGGTACTTACAAAATGATCGACGAAGGTTCTATCAAATATGATACGCTTGCTGACGGAAGATTAGTATACAAAGGACTTCCGGGACAATTTGAAAGACAAACGATTGCTGACTACAGAAACTATAGAGATGGTGACAGACAGTCTTCTTTAGAATATTACAGAGCTTCTGATTCTGCTTCAGGATTCGATATGTACAATTCTCCTAAGACAAGCTTTGTTGTAGATGGAAATGGTAGAGTAAAATTACAGAAAGATACCAAAGAGAGAACTTCAGGAATTTCTAACGAAGTTAGAGTAGTAAAAGGAGGCTCTTGGCAGGATACAGCTTATTGGCTGGACCCGGGACAAAGAAGATATAAAAATCAAAACAGAGCTTATGGTTGGGTAGGATTCCGTGTTGCACAGGATGCCAGAACCAGCGATAAGAGTAGAACTAGAAGATAATATTTATCAAAAAATACTTATAAAAAACCTTCCGAACTTTCGGAAGGTTTTTTTATTTTTGACTCATGAAATCGCTTTCATTAAAAAGTCCTGAATACCCACCTGGAGTTGGTGATTGTCTGTGATTTCTTTTTTTAAAATATATATACTTCCACATGAATATAGAACAGTTTTATCCTGTATTTCTGCAGGCTGCGAAAGTAACCATAGACAGCAGAAAAATAGCAAAGAATGATATTTTCTTTGCCTTTTCCGGCGACAATTTCAATGCTGCCACCCTGGCGGAAAAAGCCATTGATGACGGAGCTTTGGCCGTAATTGTTGAACTTCCGGAGTTCGAAAACAGAGATAAAAATATTTTCTATGTTCCTTCTACTCTTGAATTTCTGCAACAGCTTTCTCTTCATCACAGAAGCAGGCTTTCGATTCCCATCATAGGGCTTACAGGCAGTAATGGAAAGACCACTACAAAAGAGCTGATTCATGCAGTTCTTTCAGAAAAATTTAATGTTCAGTACACATTCGGGAACCTGAATAATCATATCGGAGTTCCTTTAACGATCCTTTCAATTAAACCGGAGCATGAGATGGCTGTGATTGAAATGGGGGCTAACCATCAGAAAGAAATAGAATTTCTGTGCACGATCTCTCAGCCTGATTTTGGATACATTACCAATTTTGGGAAAGCGCATTTAGAAGGTTTCGGAGGTTTTGAAGGCGTGATAAAAGGAAAATCAGAGCTTTATGCTTATCTTAAAAATAATCATAGAACTATAGTTGTTAACGAAAATGATCCTATTCAGATTGAAAAAACTGAAAACTATTCACCAAAAATCACTTTTGGAAAAGAGACCTCCGACTATAATTTTGAATCTTTTTCAGAAGAACATTTTGTAGGGTTAACATACCAGGGGATAAAAGCTGTGTCAAAACTGACAGGAGAGTATAATTTCACGAATCTTTGTGCAGCAGCAAGCCTTGGACTTCATTTCGGAATCAACTTTGAAAAGATAAAACACGCTCTTGAACGCTACACACCTACCAATATGAGATCCCAGGTGGTGAAAAAAGAAGGCAGGACTTTGGTTCTGGATACCTATAATGCCAATCCGAGTTCTATGACAGCATCACTGAATAATTTTATCAGTTTTGAAGGAACTAAAACCATTATCATTGGAGATATGCTTGAATTGGGAGAGGAAAGTGAAAAGGAGCATCAGAACATCTTACAACTGGCTCAAAATCTTCGTTTTGATGAAATTATTACGGTGGGGAAACATTTTAAAGCCGTTAATTCGTCAGGTCTTGCCTTTGAAAATACGGCAGAGTTGACAGAGTATTTAAAGCAGAATACAATACAGTCTGAAAATATACTGTTGAAAGGCTCCAGAGGGATTGCACTGGAGAAGCTGATCGACTTTGTGTAATTAAAAAGGAGGCTGAAAGTTCTATGTTAACTTCCAGCCTCCTTTTTTCATTCTTCCCGCTTTTAGGATTCCCGTTTTTTTGTTTCCCAGAATTCTTTTACGATCAGTTTAATATTTTTAAACGTACTTGGGAAAACTTCATTTTCAATTTCAGAGGTTGTTTTCCAGGCCACTTCAGTAATACCTTCTTCTATTTGCGGTTTAGACGTGTCTTCACCATCATAGATCATTTCAAACCAATGGGTGCATTTTAGAATTTTCTCACCGTTTCTTTCAATATAGATATGGTAAGTGGTATTGATGAACTTTACAAGTTCCACATCACTAAGACCTGTTTCTTCTTCTATTTCCCTTACAGCAGACTCTTCCCTGGATTCTCCTTTTTCCATTTTTCCCTTGGGAAGATCCCACTTGCCAAGCCTTCTGATAAAAAGAATTTTGCCCTCAGGATTATTCACAAGTCCGCCTGCTGCTTCTATAATTCGGAAAAGCTTTTGAAATTCCTGCCAGATTTCGTCCAGATTATCTCCATACACATTAAGTTCCTGCACAGAAGTATTTTCCAGAAGATCCAATGCTATTTCTAAAGTCGTGAAGCTTTCATACCTAAGCTCTTTTTCAAGATTTTCAGGATATTTAGAAACTAACAGCTTTTTTTCGTTCACAAAAACTTTATACATCTTATATTTAGATTTAGCATTGATTATCAGTGATTTGCTTCTTTTTAAAACAATAAGAAATGACTTGTTACTGTCTTTTTGCCACAATCACTCACAAATATATAAAATTGTCATAAAAAGGTAACAGTAATTAAGAGCTTATTTTGTGTATTTATTTCCCTGTCACAAAGGAAAATTTCTTATCAGATAGCTCTACATTTGTTTTAAACAGCAAATCCGGCAGACTGTAGAGATAAATTTTTAATGAAGGAATTTCTGGCTTTAAGTTTACAGGTCAAAAGTAGGGTTTAATAAGTGTCTTTGAAGATTTTTTTATAATTTTGTTGTTGCAGGAAACCCTGTGCCTGCTGTTTTTACCTGATTTTCGGATGAAAGTAACTTTAGTGTTTTCATGGTTGATATTGTATGACCGGAAAATTATGTAGTAAATAAAATATTGAGTATCAGTTTGAAGTATTTATGCATAAAAACTTTATACATTTGTAAGAGTTAAGAATTTAATTATAAAAAATAAGAAATGAATTTAGAAGGACGAAAGATTATTGTCAATAAATCATCTAAAGAGCTTAGTGAGCTACTGAAATCCCCTGAAAATTATAAGGATTTTATGCCGGATGGTCTTCAGAAATTTGAAACCAGAGATAACGGATTTAAATTCGGATTGCAGGGAATGCCGGAAATCGCTTTAAAAATAGACGAAGTGGATGACCACAAAGCGGTTTTAAAATCTGCGAGCTCCAGCTTAGATTTCTCACTAACGGCAACTTTAAACCCGATTAATGATAACCAGACTGAAGTTCAGATGTTATTTGAAGGTAAATTTAACCCGTTTATCAAAATGATGGTAGAAAAGCCATTACAGAACTTTATCAATACGCTTACCGATAAAATCGAAGCTTATAAATAATAGAAAGACCTTCAAAACGAAGGTCTTTTTTATTTTCATGTTCTTGTGTTTTAGGCTATCGTTCCTGAGGAATGATCACTTGTGCTTCCTGTTGCGGAAGAAAGAACATTTATCTCATTATTCATTCTCAGAACCCCCATAAAAGCGAAGATCAGAGCTTCCTTATAATTAATGATCTCCGTTTGAGGAATAATGACCGCAGCGGTTGTTTTTGATCTTATTTTTTCAATTAAAAACAGGTTGTAGGCGCCGCCGCCTGTAATAAGGATATCTTTTACAGGATATTCATTGATGACATCGGCAATCTTCTGGGCAGCATGTTCTGTAAAAGTTGCCAGAGCATCTATGGGATCTGTATTTTCAAGAGCCGGAAAGATGTGTTCATTACACCATTCTATTCCCAAGGATTTTGGATGGGGCTGCTGATAATAGCCCAATGCATTAAGTTTGTTCAGTAAAGCTGTATTGATTTCTCCTTTTTTAGCAAGTTCTCCGTTTTCATCAAAGGTTTTATCAAGCTTTTGAGCCAGATAATTCAATACGATGTTCACCGGAGCGATATCGAATGCAATTCTTTTCCCGCCATATTGTAAGGAAATATTAGAAAACCCGCCAAGATTCAGGCAGGCGCTGTATTCAGAAAAAAGAAGCTCATCGCCTATGGGAACCAGCGGAGCTCCGTTTCCGTTCATCAATACATCCTGGCTTCTGAAATCATAAATAACAGGTATTCCGGCTTCCAGCTTAATTGCTCTGCCGTCACCAATCTGTAGGGTAAAATTTTTCTTTGGCTGATGAAATACGGTGTGGCCGTGGGATGCAATCAGATGAATATTTTCAAGCTGATGCTGATTTATAAATGCCCTGACCTGCCGGCCCAGATAAAAACCATAATCAGAGTGCAGAGCCAGTAGATCTTCAGCAGAAAGGTGAATGGAGTCTCTGAGCTTTTTTTCCCATTCTTCGGAATAGGGAAGGGTATCAGCTTTCAGGATTTGAAAGGTCCAATGATCATGCTTTTCAAATTCAGCAAGACAGATATCCAAACCGTCCAGACTTGTCCCGGACATCAGTCCAATAGCCAGCGCTTTCATTATTCCTGAAATTATTTTTTATTCTCGGAAATTCTCTTCGAACTGAAATCTCCTGAGTTGTTATAAAAGGTATATTCTGAAAAATCGTCTTTTGCCGTCATTCCGTTAGCGCCTACCAAAGTAGAGCCGTCTTCCATGGTGACGTATACTGTATCTTTAGTATAGATTCTGTTCTTTTTCTGGTCCCAGTAAATGCTCTGCATCGCAAACCTCTGGCCTTCATTGGTTTTTATTCTTACATCGCCTTTGGCTTCATAGAATTTTTTGTATTCAAAAATGCGGGCATATTTTGCGGTAATTCTGCCGGGAACCTTAGGCTTTTTTTTATCAAAAAACTCAATATCAATTCCTTTTCTGGCCACTACATAAGGGCTGTCTATGAGCTCATATTTTTCAATGATGGGTGCTTTGGCTTTTAAAGTAACAAAGCCGGAGTCACGCTGTATAATATTGGCGTTGTTGATGATCTGTGAAGGGAAATTTTTGCTTTGGCTACCATTTCTTTTGGTAAGGTCTTCTTCACAGGATGTCAATATAAAAAATATAGCACAACTAAAAAGGCATGCTATATTTTTATATGATATTTTTTCTGAAAAATTCATTCTAGTTATAAAGAGTCTTTCTGAACCACTTATCAGCAAAATTAAAGCCGATTTTCAGGTTAACAAAATTCTGGTTGATCAGGTTATTTTGAAGGGTTCCTCTTTTTCCAACTTCCAGCCCGATTTCAAGACCACTCATTCTGGTGATACTGCTGTTTTTGAACGGAAGCATTACTCCGGCAGAAATACCGAACTTATTGATGCTTGTTCCTTCCAGTTTTAGGTTTCCTCTTTCGTAGAAGGCTCCATATCTGTAGATTACTCTTGAAAAGTAGTTTCTGAAGTTGTTATAATTAGGAAGGTACCATCCGCCGGCAGAAATTCTGTAGGTATCCTGGAAATCAAAAGTTTTACCAAAGTAAGAGATATCCTCTCCTTTTTTATAGTCTACCTGTCCGGAAAGGAACCAATGGTTTTCACTTCCATATCCAACCCCTACGGATGCCTGAAAAGGTAGAAGGTTTTTAGATTTTATCTGCTGCTGATCTATGATGGTTTCAGACCCGTCCACTTTAGTGGTTTCCTGCGCATCAGAATATCTGTAGGTACTGTTCATGTACTCGGTAGTCATATTACTGGTATTACCGAAAGTAGCCGTAGCACCTATTGTAAATTTCTTGTCAGTACGGGTATTTAAAGTCTGGTAGCTTGTACCCAGGGTAAAGTTAAAATTTCTGACTCTGTTTTTAGTCTCATAACCATTCACATATTCACCAGCATACGTGCCTGTGGCAGCGTTATAAGCACGGAATTCATTAAGGTCGCTAAGATCTCCAAAATAAAGGTTAGCTCTTGCCCCCACGGAGAGTTCCTGATTAATTTTATAAGAAACTGCTACCTGTGCGGTATTCAAAGTTCCGCTTCCTTTAAAATTGTTTCTGTAAAGAGGAGTCTTATTATCTTCCGCAAGCTGTTCCGTTACAATATCGTAGCTTTTGGAACTGTACGGCTGATATGAGATTCCCATTTTTACTTTAGAAGATAACGGAAAAGCTAATGAAATACTGGAAAGATACGTAGAATGCTTTGTAGATTTCATATCGTTATAGTTCGATTTGAAATAATTGTTTTCATTGGTAGCTTCCAGCCTGATACTTGTAAGTTCAAAATTGGCGTTATTTGCCGGGTTGGCAAAATTGAAACTACTGGTAAAATCACTAATAAAAGCAGTGGATATACCTCCCATAGAAGTAGTCTCGATCGTATTATCATATTTCACATCCCCAATTCCATAAGTTGCATAAGGAGAGTTGCTTAGACTCTGTGCATTAAGAAAATATCCAACTGATATGAATGATACTACAAAGATTTTTTTCATTCTTTATTTTTAAAACAATGCGCAAATATCTTAAATATTAATGAATTGTAAAAATTATATGTGGTTAAAGTTTGTTAAGGGCTTTTCTTTACAAGGAAAATGCAATTTTTCTGCAATAAAATATCAATTCTGTTGTATAAATAAGACTGTCCTATAATGAACAGTCTTGTTGTATATAAAATACTTTTTTTGTTATTATTTTACCTGAAGTACGGAACGGCTGTGGCTGAAACATTCAAAGCTGAATTTACCATGATATTTACCCATTCCTGAAGTTCCTACACCTCCAAAAGGTAAATAATGAGATCCTACGTGAATAATAGTACTGTTAATTTCAGCATCGCCGCTTGTGGTATGGTCCAAAACATACTCTGTAAACTTTTGGTCTTCCGAAAATACATATAATGCCAAAGGTTTTGGACGGCTGTTGATTTCGTTCAAAGCTTCTTCAATATCAGCGTAGGTCATGATAGGAAGAATAGGTCCGAAGATCTCCTGCTGCATCACCTGATCATCCCAGGTAATATGATCCATTACCGTAGCTTCAAAGTGGCGCGTTTCAAAGTCATACTTTCCGCCGTAGATTACTTTTTGCGGGGCTGCTTCCAGATAACCTGCAAGATGTCTGATCTGATTCTGGCTTACAATTTTACCTATTTTCCCCAGAGAATTTCCTTCGTAGGTACTGTCCAGATTAGCCTTGAATTTTTCAATAAATGCCTCTTTCACAGACTCATGGATGTAAATATAGTCAGGAGCCACGCAGGTCTGTCCGCAGTTAATCCATTTTCCATACGATATCCTAGCCACCGCTTTATCCAGATCAGCATCTTTGTGAACAATAGTTGGAGATTTTCCTCCAAGTTCAAGAGTCACCGGGATTAATTGTTCTGCAGCAGCTTTCATGACAATTTTCCCAACATTCGGGCTTCCGGTGAAGAAAATATAGTCAAAAGGCAGGCTTAATAGCAGGGTATTTTCTTCAATGGCTCCCTGAATAACGGATACATAAGATTCATCAAAAGATTCTTTTACAATATCTTCAAGAACCTGTGCTACATGAGGTGTGTTTTCGGAAGGTTTTATAATCGCTGTATTGCCGGAGATCAAAGCCCCGATAAGCGGACTGAAGGTCAGCTGAACAGGATAATTGAAAGGTCCTATAATATAAGTAACTCCGTAAGGCTGATACGTTACTTTGCTTTCAACTTCAGCGCCTGACGGATGGGGTTTTGAAGGTACAGGTGTTGGTTTTGCCCATTCATCAATATTTTCCAGCATATCATCAAGTTCGCTGATCACAATCTGAATTTCTACATATTCCGCTTCTTTTCTGCTTTTTCCCAAATCTGTAGCTAAAGCCTCGCAAAGAGCATCCGTATGCTTTAAAAATACTTCGCGGAATTTTCTTAGCTGTTCTTTTCGGAATTCAACATCTTTGGTCTGATTGGTTTTGAAAAAGGCTTTCTGCTGTTGAAATATGCCTTCTATTCTTTGTTCCAGGTTTTTATCCATCGGTTTATGATTTTATTATTTGAAATTGGTGTGAAACGGTAATGAATTTACGAAAAATTTCACCGGATAAATTTATTGTATAAAATTAAATTTTGTGCAATTTAAATTTAGATTTTATTCTAATTCTATTATTGATGTTTCCTATACTATAACTGGTATGGATTTGTTTTTAAACTTTATTTTTAACCATTAAGATTGTATGAAGGGCTTTAAGAATATTAAGATAAGCTTGGCTTTAAGCTTAAAAGTCAGAACGATTTATCTTACCTACACTTCATTTATTAACTCCTTCTTAATGGTTCATTCTATATTCTATTGATATAAGTTTAAACCGCATTCAAAATGTAAGATCTATATTTTTATCCATTTTAAGCCGACTTAATTTTATGAATTGAAATAAGATTTTTTATCTTTGAAACATGAATTGGGAGAACATCGCCGGACAGACAAATCTGAAAAAACTTCTTAGAGAAAGCATCGCCGAAAACAGAGTGAGCCATGCCCAGCTTTTTGTAGGAAAAGAGGGATACGGAACCCTGCCTGTTGTCCTGGCCTACGCAAAAGAGATTCTTAGCCGGGAAAACGAACACGCTTCAGCCAAAGTAGAACATCTTAATCACCTGGATCTGCATTTCAGCTTTCCTGTTTTTACAGATAATAAAAATTCACTGAGCAAAAATAAGTTTGATGAGTTCAGAGAAATGATTCTGGCTTTCCCATACGCAAGTTATGATGACTGGACCGCTGTTTTAGAGTCAGAAAATAAGCAGTTATTTATTTCTGCTGATGAGATTGACGACCAGAACCAGAAGTTTTCTTTGAAAAGTTATGAAGGCGGGACCAAAATTCTGATAGTCTGGAGAGCTGATAAAATGAATATTGCAGCTTCAAACAAATTTTTGAAATTTTTGGAAGAACCGCCGGCAAAAACAGTCATTCTTTTAACGGCAGAAAGTACCAATGATATTCTTCCTACCATTCTTTCCAGAGCACAGATTGTAGAGATTCCGAGAATCAGTGATGAAGATATTGAAAGCCACCTCAAGAAGAATTTTTCTGTTTCGGAAGAGAAAGTAAAAGAACTAGTCCACGAAGCGCAGGGAGATCTTAACCAAGCGATAAAACTGTTGAATTCCGGAGACAAAAGCAATGAATTTGAAAAGCTTTTTGTACAGTGGGTGAGGGATGCTTTTATGGTGAAAAAGAAACCGGAATATCTCAGAAGTATTATTGTCTGGGCAAGGGAAATTGCAGGCTGGAACAGGGAAAAGCAGAAAAACTTCCTGAACTACTGTTCTGAAATTTTCAGGCTTGCATTGCTTCAGAATTATCAGTCCGAAAATCTGGTCTATAAAAAAATAGATGCCAACGGATTCAACTGGGCTGGATTTTCCAAATTTATCAGCGGAGCCAATATTGAAAGTATTTTGGAGGAAATCAATACCGCAGATCTGCACCTTACCCGAAACGGGAATCCAAAAATTGTTTGGACCGATCTCGGAATAAAGCTATCAAGGTATATTCACAAAAGCACGTAAAATAAAATTCCGGTTACAGCCGGAATTTTCATTTTGAGGTTATCATATTGGGGTCACATTTGCTCTTTTTTTATGTATGCGTTAATCCCAATAGGGTATAAAACTAACATTTTGTTATAGAAGTTTTTCCGAAATATTACATGAATATGAACTTTTCTTGAAGTATATTTCATCAAAAAACGCCTTTCCTGCGCTTTTAGCATCTATTATAGAAAACGTCTTTTCTTTACGATAAATTAAATCTATATTAAAAAATCAATCAATCGTTTGATTTGAATCAAAACTTGTGTACATTTGCGCCCTGAAAAATGAACACTAACATGATTTCAAAAGAAGAAAATATATTATTTGCAGCCGAGAAGCTTTTTGCCGAAAAGGGGTTTGAAGGAACTTCCACACGGGAAATAGCAAAGGAAGCTAATGTAAATATCTCTATGATCTCATATTACTTTGGCTCTAAAGAAAAACTTTATGAGAAATTAGTGGAATACAGAATGAATGAAGGTCAGTTTTTCTCAAAAGACCTTTTGGGAAGAACCGATATCAACGAATGGCAGAAGATTGAAAAAGTAATTGATCAGTTTTCTAACAAGATTCGGACTCAAAAATGCTTTTACAGGATTATGCAGAGAGAGCAGCTGCATACTCAGAATCCTCAGATTGTAGCATTTTTGAAGCAGATTAAAATGGGATTTCTTTCCATGTACTCCCAAATATTGGAAAGCGGTCTTAAGAATGGAATTTTTACCAAAAACCCACCCATTTATCTGCTTCATTCCACAGTAAGCGGAACTTTATTCTATGCTTTCAATGCGAAAGAAATGTATAAAGAATTCCTGAAGGAAACGGAAGATGAAGAGGCCTTTGATGAAAGATACTATACAGAACTTAATAAACACATTAAATATTTACTAAAAGACCTTTTAGGTTATGAAGAGAATAAATAACTCAGTGATTGCATTATCACTATTCGTAGGAATAGCAAATGCAAATGCTCAGGAGAAAAAAACACTTTCTCTTGACGAAGCTGTGCAGCTGGGAATCCAGAACAGCAAGAATCTCAAGATCGATGCAGCCAAGATCGAAGAGGCTACAGCTGATCTTTTGGAAGCGAAGAACAGACAGTTACCGGAGCTTAAAGTATCTGGAAGCTATATGTACCTTCCTATAAAACCGAATATTGATATCAAACTTCCGGGTCTTTCAGGCGGGGCAGGAGGTCCGGAAGTGCACCAGGTTCTTTATGGTTCAGCTAATCTTAGTGTTCCCATCTACAGTGGCGGAAGAATCAAGTATGGCATTCAATCTGCAAAATATCTGGTTGAAGCCTCCAAGTTAAGCACTGAAAACGATAAAATTGCAATTGCCTACAATGTCGCTCAGGCTTATAATAACTTATTCAAAGCGAATCAGTCTATCAAAGTTTTTGAAGAAAATCTTGCTGCATCTCAAAAAAGAGATGAGACGTTTCTTAAGATGGAAAACAATGGTCTGATCGCAAGAAATGACAGATTAAAAGCTAATCTTCAGACTTCAAATATTGAACTTCAGCTGTTGGAAGCTAAGAACAACTACAATATTGCCAATATCAATATGGATCTTTTGTTAGGCCTTCCTGAAACTACAGAACTGGAAGTGGATGAAAACTATATTGAAGAAGGATCAGACGTGAAGCCCGTTGATTTTTATGTTAATGAAGCCAGAGAAAACCGGAAGGACTTACAGGCTTTGGCTCAACAGAGAAAAGCGGCAGAACTGGGATCAAAAGCGGCAAAAGCAGAAAACCTTCCTTCCATAGCATTTACGGGAGGATATGTAGCCGCAGATATTCCTAAGTTTCTTACCGTATACAATGCCATCAACGTAGGTATCGGGGTTTCTTATAATCTGTCAAACCTTTGGAAGGAAAATTCTTCATTGAGACAATCGCAGGCGAGAGAGAAACAGCTTGCTGCTACCGATGAATTATTGAATGACAATATTAAGCTTGACGTTAACAGAGAATACCAGAACACAGACTATTCAAAAAAGAGAATTGCTGTTTTCGAAAAATCTGCCGAGCAGGCTAATGAAAATTACAGAATTACAAAAAATAAGTACGACAACGGTCTTGCAACTATGACAGAACTATTGGATGCAGATGCAGCACAGATCGCAGCTAACGTTGGCGTGATCAATGCTAAGGCAGATGCAGCACTGGCATACAGAAAATTATTACAGACAACAGGAACTTTAACAATTAAATAATCAGATCGAAACCAAAATGGAAAATAATAATACACAGGCAGCTGAACCTAAAAAGAAAAAAAGTTTAGTTTTCCCTATCATTTTAGCGGCAGTAGTAATCGGAGGAGGTATCTACGGTTACAGAGCCTTTACTTACGGACAGTACCATGAAGAGACTGACGATGCCCAGATTGCTTCCAATATGGCACCGGTAATTTCTAAAGTATCAGGCTATGTAGCTCAGGTAAAAGTAAAAGACAACCAGTTTGTAAAAAAAGGAGATACCCTGGTGATTTTGGATAACAGAGATCAGAAAATGGCTCTTGAACAGGCTCAGGCGGCATTATCTACAGCCAGAAGCAATATTTCAAATGCAGAAGCTACTACAACTGCTACTTCAAAAAATATCGGTTCTTCGGAAGCAGCGGTAGTTACGGCTAATGCTCAGATAGAAGCAGCAAAAGTAAATGTATGGAAAACTTCTCAGGATTTGAAAAGATATGCGAATCTTGTAAAAGACCATTCTATTACAGAACAGCAGTATGAGCAGGCTTTGGCTGCGAAACAATCAGCAGACAGACAACTGCAGGTTTTAGTAGATCAGAGAAATCAAATTGCTCAGCAGACTCATATTGCCTCTTCCCAAACGGCTGCAAGCTCACAACAAATCAGTGTGGCAGGATCCGTAGCTAAACAAAGAGAAGTAGATGTAGAAAATGCAAAACTGAACTTGTCATACACCGTAATTCTTGCACCTGAAGACGGCTACGTAGGAAAAGTACCTACACAGGCCGGTCAGTACCTGCAGGCTGGCGCACAGTTGTTTGCTCTGGTTAAAAACGACCAGAAATGGGTAGTTGCTAACTTTAAGGAAACACAGGTAGATAAAATGGTAGAAGGCCAGAAAGTGAAAATTGAGATTGATGCTTTTCCTGATCAGGAATTTGAAGGAGTGGTAAGCTCATTCTCTCCGGCTACAGGAGCTACTTTCTCTATCCTTCCTCCGGATAATGCGAGTGGTAACTTCGTAAAAGTAGTTCAGAGACTTCCTGTAAAAATTGATTTTGTAAATCTTGACAAAAATATTGCAAAAAGACTGAGAACAGGAATGAACGTGAAAGCAGAGGTTGCTTTGAAATAACATGTAAAACTGTTAAAAATCAATGAACATGGTTTTGTCGTAATGAATCTGTTTTTCGGTCATTAAAATAGACCGCTTTACAGTTAAAGATTCCCTTGAGAAGCAAAATTAACCATTGATTTTTTACATCAAAAATAACTTATGCAAGATTCATTAGTAGAATATGGAGCGCGAAGAGTGATCATTACGATTACTGCTATCCTTTGTGCCCTTCTTGAAATTGTAGACTCCACGATTGTCAATGTTGCCTTGAATGAAATGAAGGGAAATCTTGGAGCTACACTTTCAGAAGTAGGGTGGGTGATTACAGCGTACGCCATCGGGAACGTTATTATTGTTCCGATGACGAGCTGGCTTTCACAGCAGTTTGGACGTAGAAATTACTTTGCGGCATCCATCATTATATTCACCGTATTTTCATTTTTATGTGGAAATGCCACCAATATCTGGGAGCTCGTGTTCTTCAGATTGATGCAGGGAATCGGGGGAGGAGCCTTATTGGTAACTTCACAGACGATTATTACGGAATCTTATCCGATTGAAAAAAGAAGTATGGCTCAGGCTATTTATGGTCTGGGAGTAATTATCGGGCCTACACTAGGCCCGCCTCTTGGAGGATATATCGTAGATAACTTCAGCTGGCCGTACATTTTCTATATTAATATTCCGATTGGGATTGCAGCCACTTTGATGACCCTGCAGTTTGTAAGAAGTCCGAAATATGCTGAAAAACGTAAAGCTTCAGATGTTGACTGGGTCGGGATCGGTCTACTGGCCGTGACGGTAGGTTCATTACAGTTCATTCTGGAAAGAGGACATGAAGAAGACTGGTTTGAAAGCGGAATGATTGTAGCCTTTACAATAGCTGCTGTTTTAGGATTCATCTTATTCCTCTGGAGGGAACTTACCTTTAAATACCCGATTGTTGAGCTAAGAGTACTTAAAAACAGCAACCTTAGAATCGGAACAATGATGTCGTTCGTACTCGGATTCGGGCTTTATGGTTCCACATTTATTGTTCCTCTTTACACCCAGAGTATTTTAGGATGGACGGCACTTCAGTCTGGAGCACTGATGATTCCTGCAGCATTAACAACAGCTTTCATGATGCCAATTATCGGAAGACTGCTGGCAAAAGGGGCAAAGCAGCAGATTTTGGTTTCTTTAGGACTATTCATCTTCTTTGTCTACAGTTTCTGGGGATACAAAATTCTGACACCGGATACCAGCAAAGATGCCTTTTTCTGGATGCTGATTGTAAGGGGAGCAGGTTTGGGATTATTGTTTATTCCCATCACATCCTTATCATTAAGTACATTAAAAGGCCAGGAAATTGGTCAGGGAGCAGCCTTCACAGGAATGATGAGACAGCTGGGAGGATCTTTCGGGATTGCAGCCATTACCACTTTTATTGCCAATGCGGGTCAGAAATACAGGAATAACCTTATTTCTCATCTGGACGAGAACAGTTTTGATGTTCAGCAAAGGCTTGCTGCTCTTAAAGCCAGTTTCGTAGCGAAAGGAATGACACCTGACGCCGCAATGAATGCCGCTTATAAGATGCTTGATCTGTCCGTAACCAAACAGGCAACGGTATTATCCTATATGGATGTATTTCTTTACCTTGGAATCGTATTCCTGATATGTATTCCGTTTATCTTACTCGTAAAAGAAAGAAAGAGCAAAGAAAAAATAGATTTGAGTGAAGCCATGCACTAATACATTTTAATGATAAAAAAACCTCCGAAATTTCCGGAGGTTTTTTTTATGCTGCTCTGTTGAAAAGCAATAATGTACAATAGGTAAACTTCAATGAAAAATAATATCACCTGTTGGAGAGTTTATTTATTTTTTTCTAGCTTTGTTTTACAACGTTACAACACTAATAACTTATTAAATATGAATCAGATCCAACTGCCTGACACTTACGCGGCATTATCAGACTTCAGAAAAAATGATGTCTATCTTCCTGAAATGAACCAGGCGCAGATTATTGCAGATTTCTTTCCCGGAACTTTTACAGAGCTTACCCAGCGCCTTTCGGATATTACAGGAGCTTTCTACGGAGGTATGCTTAAACAGATCGGAAAACTATACGGAGCAGATGCTATTGAAGAGGTTTCCCGCACATTTATGTATGATTTGGGCTCAAGAATGGCATTAAAGAATCTGGAAGCAAAACCTCATTTGCAGCCCGGAATTCCAGCGGTTGCAAAAATATTGATAGGAGCTGTTTTTACATCCAGTCCGGAATACAGCTTTGAATTCAAAGCATTAAATGATCATCAGTGCGAATTGCTCATTAAAGGAACAGACCGTTACCACAAAATCACCAATAGCCTGCAGATTGCCGGCCTGCTGAAATGGCCGGTCATAAAACCTTTTATACAAGGCGTTTGCGATACTATGGGACTGGATGTTTTACTTAATATAAAAGTACTGAGGCTTGATCCGGATAGTTCCTGCAGCTATCACGTGGCTATCTCAGAAAAATAGTAATAAATGATAGTAAAAGCGGACTTTAGTCCGCTTTTTTGTTTAAATGATTGCCTGTGCATACAGCATCCCGCAGATTCTGCAGATCTTAATCTTGTCAAAAAAATTATAATCAGAGCGAAAAGAAATCAATTGGGAATGGGCTTTAGCCTATTCACAAAAGAACATAGCCAAAGCGTAAAATATTAAAATAATAAGCTCCAGCTCTCCAACCTTCGGACACCGAATTCTTCAATTCCGAAATTACTGTTGAATCTGCTTTATCCACTCAATACCACTTACATCAATCAGTTTCAGAAAATGAATTTCGTTTTTCATTACAATATCATTAATATTCAGGGTTATATCCGCTTTGGCTCCCAATGGAATTATCAAGCTGTGTTTCCCCGGTTTTACTTTGGCGACATAGTGATTTTTTATCATTTCTTCAGACATCCCAGCCAGTTCTTTATGATCCAGCTCTTTTAAAATCTTTCCGTCTTTATCCAGAATATGAATGCCTATCAGGAAGGAACCGTACACATCAGCACCTTCTGTTCTGAACACTTGAAATTTCAGATCCGAATTGTTACGGGACATGTTGGCAATTTCAAGTTTTGGTTTTACCGATTTATTATGAAGCGGTCCCCATACACCACCATGGAAATATTGATTGGTAAAAATCGTTAAAGCAAACAGAATAAGTGAACCTGTCAATACAAAGATCTTGGGATTGGGATAAGGAAAATTTCCGGAACCCATCCATTGAAACCATTTTTTTCGGGTGAAATTTTTATTGCTTTTCATAAAATAATGATCCAGAGAATACGTGCCGCTTCCTGTAAGAAAAAGCACAAATCCGCCTGTAATTCCCAACACACCTATCTGCCATTCATCAAGGCAGGTTGTTCCCAGCCAGCCGGAACCCAATAAAATTCCAAGAGCCAGGCTGAAAACTCCAATACTCATTACTCTTGTAAAGAGTCCGAGAATAATGAAAAGACCAACAATCGCTTCGATGATAGTGAAGACCATCATAGATCTTTGTAGTGCGTCAGGATGAGTCACCAGATATTCAATAACGGGTTTTATTCCGAGAGCATTGGGTAAAAAATGATTGAATTTCTCCCCGATGTATCCCTGTTCGTCGGGAATAAGTTTGTTTTCCAGCACAAGCCGGCGCCAGAAGGCTGAAAAGTAAGTCCATCCGATGACCATGCGGAAGGATAAAGTATAGAGTCCGGCCAGTTCCGAAGACTGGCTTTTTATGGTAGTTTTCATTGAAAGTTAATATTGTATTGTAAAAAACTGATTTTTATAACCTGACTTAAAAAAGGTTAAACAAGGTTAAGCTTCAGTCTTTTAAACAGAATATATTTTGGAGGGCTGCTGCCTGTAGAATGCCCTGAATAATCATTGAAAACAATTTTTTTTTCAAAAGAATTTTTCGTGACTGAATAAAATCCCGGAAAATAATTTTTCTCTAGTTTCTGAACTTTATTTTTTGAAGCCGAAATTTCTGAAGAGACAGAAGCTGTATCACAGCTTGTTGTGAGTGATGAGGTCGTTTTTACCTTATTCAGACCGCTGATATATTGAATATCAAAAATATCAAGCACATTTCTTTTTACAGGACATGGAGATAAAGAAAACAACAGAATAAGCATCGTAATGATGGCTTTAAATGTTTTCGTATGGACTCCTGCAATGGGCATAATTACAAATCTACACTTTATTTCAATGAAAGCTTAATGAATTGTAAAAAATCGTCCTGCTGATCAACAAATAAATAATGAGAACAGTTGTAAATAAGCCTGAAGTTTTTCTTCCCGACAATATTTTTGAGATCAGCCATCTGTTTTTCTGAAAATATTCCGTCATTCTTACCATACACTGCAAAAATGGAAATTCCTTTTTTTCGGATGTCTTTTAAGACAGAAGTATTATCCAAATTATTCTGTAGCTCATTCTGATAAAATTTAAGAGGAGAATCAGGGTTTCTTATATTATTTTTGTAAAATTCACCTGCTTTGTATTCTGTTCTTAGCTTTTCACTTTCGGGAGTGGGATGGGGCATATCAAAAAATCCAAGTTTTCCTGCCATATCATAGCATCTTTTTCTATAAGCTGCAGAATTATTATCCAGACTTTCTATTTCTGAAATCTCTTTGAGGTTGACGGGATCATTTTTAAAATGTTCTTTGGCTTGTTTCAAAATATGGTCGTAGGTTTCCTGTTGGGTAAATAAAGCTCCCGCAAGCGTAAGAGTTTTTACCTTCTCAGGAAATTGAGCTGTAAAAAGTGTTCCAATAATTCCGCCAAAGCTATGGGCAAGAATATTTGCTTGTTTGATGTTGTAAGTTGTGTAAATACTTTTTAAATCCTCAAAACTTTCTTTGAATGTCATGGTGGCATTTCCATCTTTTGAACGTCCTTCACCACGCCTGTCATAGACAATCACATAAAATCCTTTATCGGCAAGCTTCTGAGCGGTAGTTCCTTCAAATAGGGTAGCGTTTCCACCTGGCCCGCCATGAATAAAAATAACAGGAGGATTTTTCGGATTTCCATAGGCTTTAGAATACAAATGCTGTGCTTTAAGGAATATTGAACCTATAATGAAGAGAAGAGAAAACATAAATTTCATGATCCAGTTTTTGAATTCTCTAAACTACCAAATATTCTCTGATCGGAAAAAGGTAAAATGAAGGGAATTATGATTACATTTAAAAATTAAAAATCACTACTGACGGACAGTTGTCACAGCTCAGGTTTATCTTTATACCTTGAAATTTTTAACTAAAAAAAGAAGATATATTATAATGAGTTATTGTTTAGCAATAGAAGGAATGCAGCCCGAAAGCAGAAAAGAACTGCACAAAAATTATCATGACAATTATTATGGATTTCCCATTCATGACGATAATGAATTGTTTGGAAGACTGATTCTTGAAATCAATCAGGCGGGATTAAGCTGGGAAACGGTTCTGAAAAAGGAAGAAAGTTTCAGAAAAGCCTATCATGATTTTAATATTCAGAAAATAGCGGCATATACGGAGGAAGACCGAGAAAGACTGTTGAGCGATCCCGGAATTATCAGGAATAAATTGAAGGTCAATGCAGCAATTGAAAATGCCAGAACAGTTATAACATTACAGAAAGAATTCGGATCATTTGAAAAATGGCTGGGGCACCATCACCCAATGACTTTGCAGGAATGGATGAAGCTGTTTAAGAAGACATTCAAATTTACCGGAGGAGAAATTGTCAACGAATTTCTTATGAGTACAGGATATCTTGAAGGTGCCCATCAGGAAACCTGTCCGATTCATTCAAAGGTGTTGGCTCAGAAACCTTTGTGGAAGGAAAAAACAGCTGAGTAATATATAGGGATTTCTACGGAATGACGAGTAGATGCTATATTCTGTATTCATTCCGTAGCAATTTTTATTTACTTCATGCTTCTAACCGATACATCCGGCTTTTCACCTTGTGGAACAATAAAAATAGCATTATCACTGATGGTATCTCCGGGATCAAAATAATAGCTTCCCGTTACAGGAATAGTGCTGGTAATGAATTTTCCGGATTTGTCATAGGAAGAATAGGTCACATTAATCATTTGTGCCTTCATTTTTAATTCTATCTTTTTAGAAGTGAGCCTGGCTCCGGTTGCGTTTATACAGTCCAGCTCTACCAGACCTGTATTCGTTACAATCTGAGGAAAAGCAGACAGTCTGATATTGTAAGCTTTATCTGTAGTATTTTTTACAGACGCAGAAACTTTATAGCGGTCATAGGACTTTCCGCCCGAGTCTACAGTTTCTTTATTGAGGATCGTAAAGGTAACAGCCATACCGTTTAGATCTACAGTCTGACCATCAGAAATTTTTTGTGCTTGTATCGTAATTCCTGAAAATACAGTGATGGGGAACAATAATAAAGTCAGATTTTTCATAATATTGATTTATGTATCTAGATATAAATATTTTACATAAATAATACAATGTAGAATTTTTTTAACAAAAATCTGGTTATTTGCTAAGGCTATTCATAATCTCCTTATGTTCATTTCCCCATTTTTCAAACTCAAGAATAATGGGTTTCAGTTTGTAACCGATTTCTGTAAGTTCATATTCTACCCTTGGCGGAACCTCTGCATATACGGTCCTGGTAATGATTTTATCATCTTCCAGCCTGCGGAGCTGAAGGGTAAGCATACGCTCGGTAATATTCTGAAGCTTCTTTCTAAGTTCCCCGAATCTCATTTTCCCGTTAATCAGGTAACAGCATATCGCCAATGCCCATTGACCTCCGATAATGTTGGAGGCATAGATTTCCGGACATTCATCTGCAAGCGCTTTTTTATTGGCAAAATTGGTGGAGGTTTCCTTTATTTTAGTCATTACTTACATTTTTTATAGTACCATACAATAAGTTGCTAATGTACGAAATGTAAGTTACGTATTGTAATTTTGTAGTAGAAATTTAAACATAATGAAGACCTTAGTAATTGTAACACACCCGGATATTGAGAAATCTGTGATTAATAAAAAGTGGATTGAAGAATTAAAAAAATATCCGGAAAAATATAAAGTTCATCAACTGTACGAAGCCTATCCGGATGGAAAAATTAATGTAGCTCAGGAGCAGAAGCTGATGGAGTCTTATGATAAAATTGTATTTCAGTTTCCTTTTTACTGGTTCAGCAGCCCGCCGCTTTTGAAACAATGGCTGGATGAGGTGGTTTTATATGGTTGGGCATATGGAAGCAACAGCGGTTTCAAGCTGGCAGGAAAAAAAATGTCTTTGGCGGTAACCGCAGGAATAGATGAAGATGGATACAGCAATTCCGGGGAATATAAATACACGATGAAAGAGCTTTTCAGGCCTTATGAACTGACTTTTGATTATATAAAAGCCGATTACAAAGAACCTTTCGTCTATTATGGAATTGAAAGAGATTCTTCTGATGAATGGATCAACAGAAGTGTTCCAATGTATCTGGAGTTTTTGGATAATTTATAATCTTATGCGAGGTAAGTTGAACTTATATTTTTATGAGTTCAACTTACTTTTGAATGTATTCAAATGGTTCTACATTCCAGTCCTGCAGATATTTTTTTATCGTATTACTGTCAATATTAAAGGGGACATCCTGGTATTTCCAGCCGTTTTTAGGAATTTTTAAATCTATAAGATAGTTTTCGATAGAGTAGATGTCAAGAACTTTCGCATTTTTAGGTTTTATAGAATCGAAAATGATTAGGAATTTATCTCCCCTTTTGTAAGAACAATTTGTTGTTTTAAAAAATATTTTATTACCAACCTGATATTTGTAATCTGTTCCTACACCATTATTGTTCTTTTGGTGCCAATCAGTAACAGCCTCTCCAATTGTATATTTAGGATTTTTGAGAATATCATTGATTCCTAAATTGGCACTAATTACCCCAAATATAATCAGCCCTAAAGTGAGTATCAGAATAATGATATGAAATTTTTCTGAGATCAATTTTTTAATTTTCAACATGTGAGTCTTCTTTTGATCTATTCTCTATTTAAGACCCTGTTGATTCTTTTCTCTGCCTCCTCCTTAGTAATTCCTTTATAAAAATCATCAACAAACGGATGATCATAACTTTCATGAGGATAAACAAAAGGTCTTCCGACGGAATTATTTACTACCACGGTCGTAGGAATACTTTCCTCAAATTCATAATCCGGAAAATAGGTGGATAGCCATCCGAAATATTCTGCTTCGAACTCTTTATTATCATAATTTTCAACATATTCATTGAAGTTTTTTTCACTTAGAGAAACCCAGATTCCGTATTCCAGATCCCTGCAGTCATCGGTGACCTCTTGTACAAGCACGCTACGGATGAATCTATGGGTATCTTCAGAATCTTCAACGACACATAAATCTGAAGTAAGTTCAGTATTCTTTAATTCTTCTTCTGATAGACAGTAATAAAAATAAGGAGCATTATAGGCGATTGCTGGCCAATCTTCCTTTTCTTCTCCACAGCATTTGCAGATAAATTTCATACTATTATTTTATGGGCGATGTAATTAATAAAAGAGATACTTTTTTACCCCACCGTAGGCGTATCCTCCTCTTTCAGTATCTTTTTCTCCTTCATGGTTAGCATCATTCTTTCGTATTTGTACTTTTCCCAGTCAAAGGTGTTAAGGAAATCAAGTGCAGCCTGAAAACCTCTGTTGAAAAGTTCTTCTTTTTCTTCCTTTTTCATAAAGAAGTTCAGCCAGCTGCTGGTACCGCAGTTTACAGCCTGTATACTGTACAGTTTATAGAAAGTATGTTTGGTCAGAAATGTCTTGTCATTAAACCCTTTTAAAGTACTGATGATATTTCCGGCATAGCTGAACGGACTTTTAAGGATTTCCTGACTCGTTTTCCCTTTTTCCGAAAGAATCGAAGAATCACTCGTCAGCTGTACCCCGAAAAGAGGCATTCTCGGATAGAAAACTTCATCCGCATGAAACAAATCAATCGGAAAATTGGAAATACTGCCGCCGTCAATGAAAACTCCTGCAGGATTAATATCTTCCGGCTTCGTGTTCATCCAGTATCTCCAGGCATATTGCACGGACTCATCATCCTTATTGATCTGTTTCCGGAAAGGTTCAAAGAAAAAAGGGACTGCCATAGAGGCCCTTACAAATTCGGCAGGGCTAATGTGCTTCAGTTCTTCCTCAGACCAGTAAAGATTAGCCATTGTAGGAAGTTCTACTTTTATTTTTGCATTGATATCGGTGGTAATGACCACGTATTCGGATTTTAAAAGATAAAAAGGATTATTTTTATAATAATCATTATTGACTGCGCTTTCATAAAAAATTCTGTACCGGGTTGGGTCAATATGTACCAGATTTTTGATTTTAATCTTTTCAATGCTTTGCAGCGCCATCCTGTAATATTCCTGCCCGTTTCCATAACGGTAATTAAGCTTGAGGTCCTTTTCCTTTTGAATGAATTTTTCGTTGAGATTGGCGACTGTTTTTATGCCAAACTGCTCCAGGGCATTTTGCATGGTATTCTGAAAGACATTTCCGGGATTTAAGCCGCTGTTTTCTTTTCTGAAGTTATTATACAGCTTTTGAATACAGAAAAACAGAATGACAGCCGGAATCAGAGGAATCAAAAACATGAGCTTGGCATTCAGGATGGTTGTGGAAGGAGCCGCAAAAGGAATACTGATCAGAATAATAAAAAGAATGGCAGCAATAATAGCATTGATTTTAAAGAAATCTTTATTATTAAGCATCGCATGGAGTGTCGTTTTCACATAGGTTTTACCATCCATGAAATCTGCAAAATCCCAGCTGAAAAGAATATCTTTGATAAGTCCGCTTTTAGCTTCTTCTTTAGTCTTGCAGGCAGCAATAAGCATGGTATTGATAGCACCGGCACTTGTTCCCGCTACTTTCAGAAAACGGATTCCAAAAATTTCCAAACCGTAAAGATAACCCACCAATGCACTTCCCCAGACACCACCTCCTTCCTGTACAAATTCTATGTACTGATTCCCGTTCGGATCCAAAAGATCAGAAAATTCTTTGGCAGAAATATTCTCGTGTAAGGCAAGCAGTTTATCCTTAGATGCCTGTGAAAGAGAAGGATCTTCCAGAATTGTGTTAAGGTTATCAGTAGTCATGGTATTTTGTTTGATGGTGTATTGTCATTGTGAACCGCGGTGAAGCAATCTAATACTCTAATTTAATCAGTCGATTTATATTTCTGCGACTTTGCGTTCGGGAAAAAATTACCACTGTCTTCGCCTCACATAAATAAATGTACTGATCACCACAGTAGCCATGGCTCCCAATGTTATAAAATATCCATATTTATGATGAAGCTCCGGCATATTATCGAAATTCATTCCGTAAACTCCGGCAATAAAAGTGATCGGTAAGAAATAAACCGAATAAATTGCCAAAACCTTCATAACCTGGTTGGCCTTTTGATCCGAAAGCGCCAGGAACATCGAAATAAGGTTGGTGATCTGGATATTTAAATGATCAAAATCGGCAACAACATCTTTATGCTTGTCCTTCAAATCTACAATTTCAGAGTCCTGAAGATTGAGTAATTTAAATTTATCTATTGCATCTGTAGAAATCACCAGCACCCGTGAATTCAGTCCTGATTTCCTTTTTAGCTTATAAAGACGTCGGATCTGGCTCGTATGATTGGTGTTTTTAAGGAAAATCTCGTTTTCAATATTGTCCATCGTTTCAAACAGGCTTAATGATTCATCATCAAAACTTTTCATGATCAATATGGCAAGTTTCAGCATAATCTGCTGTGGAGTAACATCATCCTGAATAGAAGAGATCTGTTTCTTAGTCTCGGAAATACTTTTTGTTTTCATCCTGTGGATGGTGATAATGGTATTCTCTACCAGAAAAATTCCGATCTTGGTACTGATATCACTGATGGTATTGAGATTTTTTCTTTCCAGCTCCGTGCTTTCCCGAAGGAGAAAGAACTTTACATTTCCGTCTTCTTCATATTTGGGAAGGTGATTAGGGTCCATCGTATCTTCCAGAAGAAGATTGTTGATTTCATATCTTTCATGAAGAAATTTCAGGTCTTCTGCAGTAGGAGCCTCTACATCTACCCATTCGCACTGGGAGGTTCTGTAAATTGTATCAATTGGCATAAAGTAAAAATACTAATATTTTGAAAAACTATGTGTTAAATAAGTTTTATCTTTGCCAAAATTAAAAAACTATATGATTAAAAGTACAATAAAAGGTGTGGGATTTTATGTTCCAGATAACGTTGTTACAAATGATGATTTAGCAAAACTGATGACGACCAATGATGAGTGGATTACGGAAAGAACAGGTATCAAGGAAAGAAGACATAGAAAAAACAGATATGATTCTCAGGAAACCAGTGCTTATTTAGGTTTTAAAGCTTCCGAAAAAGCCATTCAGAATGCTGGTCTTACATCAAAAGATATCGACTATATTATTTTCGCCACCTTGTCACCGGATTA
This sequence comes from Chryseobacterium culicis, assembly GCF_900108365.1. Taxonomy (GTDB): domain Bacteria; phylum Bacteroidota; class Bacteroidia; order Flavobacteriales; family Weeksellaceae; genus Chryseobacterium; species Chryseobacterium culicis. The sequence goes on from NZ_FNWQ01000001.1 coordinate 998,038, forward strand.
TTACTTTCCCGGATGCGGGGTATTGCTTCAGGATATGCTGGGGTGCGATACCATTGGGGCGTTAGACGTAAGAAACCAATGTTCAGGGTTTGTATATGCTATGAGTGTGGCCAATGCATTTATCAAAGCAGGAACCTATAAAAATATTCTTGTAGTGGGAGCTGAAGTTCATTCTTTCGGACTGGATTTTTCTGATGAAGGTAGAGGAGTTTCTGTTATTTTCGGTGACGGGGCAGGAGCAGTAGTGCTTTCTGCATCGGAGGATGAAAACGCCGGAGATATTTTAGCCATGAATATGCATTCTGAAGGAAAATATGCTGACGACCTTTGTACTCAGTTCCCGGGTTCAAAATTCGGGTGGAGCGACAGAATGAGAAAAGATCCCGAAAATGTTACCAATAAGGAAGTATATCCGATTATGAATGGAAACTTCGTGTTCAAGCATGCGGTAACAAGATTTCCGGAAACGATGATGGAAGCCCTGAATAAAGCAGGAAAAAAAGTGGAAGATCTTGATATGTTCATTCCTCATCAGGCGAATCTGAGAATTGCTCAGTTTGTACAGGAGAAGTTCGGATTGCCGGACGACAAAGTATTTAATAATATCCAGAAATACGGAAACACTACAGCGGCTTCTATTCCAATTGCTTTAAGTGAAGCAATTGAGCAGGGAAAAATCAAGAGGGGAGATCTTGTGCTTCTTTCGGCTTTCGGAAGCGGGTTTACATGGGGAAGTGTGCTTTTTGAGTATTAATAAGTAAAAAGCTGATGGCTGATTGAAACTGAATATGGCCCATTTTTCACGTCACCACAACTGAAGACGCGAAAATTCTCTGCTGTAGAGGAGTGTCAAAAATTCTTGGAGTTTTGGGCGGATTGGCTTAAACATATAATTAAAGACCGCAGAACTGAAATTCTGCGGTCTTTATTTTTTCGGGTATCTGCAGATGTTATCTCACTTGCGATCCGAATATTACAAATGTAATAAAGTATAATATTTTAAAAAAAACACTGTTTTTTAATTTTTTTAAGAATATTTTCATTAAAAGCAATATTATTTAAATAATAATTTTATTCAATAATAAGTGATTAAAATACAGTTTTTTATAGAAGTTTTTGCTTTTTCAACAATAAAATGTTGCTTTTTTTCTCAAATACTGCGAATTGTATTTTTTTTAATATACCTTTGACTCGTTAATTATAACAAACACACACAATGAAAAAACATTTATTACTAGGGATACTTATGTCTCCTCTGGTTTATCACGCGCAAGTGGGTATTTCAACCACTACCCCTCAAAAAACTTTACATGTCAACGGATCTTTGCAGGTAACCAGCGAAGTCAGCGTCGGTGGTACGGGAAACACTGCGGGAAATGCAGGAACTTCAGGTCAGGTTCTTACATCCGGCGGACCCGGTGCTGCACCTACCTGGACCACCGTAAAAGGAACAATTTTTTCGGCAGAATATGCGCAGGGGACATCTCCTCTCGTGATTCCTCAGGGAACATCTGCTGATGTACCGGGCGTAACGGTAACGGTAACCGTACCGGCAGGAGTTACACGAACTTATATGTTTTCTATTTTAGGATATGCTCTTAATCCTTCTATAAAAGAAACTCAGGGAGCTTTCCAGCTGTTTCAGGATGGAGTAAAAATAAGTTCTGCCTATACATCCATGGTAAGCGGATCAACGCTGAACAGTCTTCCGTCACCGGTAACTTTTCTGAAATCCGTAACACTTACGGCTGGAACCTATACTTTTAAAGTAAGATATGCTGCATGGTTCGGAGATCAGACTGTAAACTATGTTCCTACCAACTACGGAGGATATAATAATGACCCTGAAGCAATGCTTACAAAGATGCAGGTTTTAATCTATAATAATTAAACACTTCCATTAGACTTACAGGATGAAGCCACAGTATTTCTGTGGCTTTTTATTTGTAAAAAACTTATATTATTTTACAGTGTCTTTCTTGATATTGATTTGAAATTTCTAGCCCATTTCATTTTTTTTCTGATCATGCTCTATCGCAAACAGGCCTATTTAGCAGTATTATAGAAATAAACAATGTAATATTTGTTGGTTATTGAAAATTTAAATTATTTGTTAAATTTTGTATTATATTTTATTATTAACTTTATATGGTTAAATTTTAATTAATAAATTAAATAAAAACGTATGAAAAATTATTTATTGCTTGGGGCTTTTTTAGTTCCCTTATCTTTTTGTGCCCAAGTGGGTATTCAGACTCCAACTCCGCAAAAAACCCTGCATGTTAATGGTTCTTTACAGGTGGTAAACGAGATTAACGTAGGCGGAAACGCTTCAACTGCCGGGTCAGCCGGTACCTCAGGACAGCTGCTGACTTCTCAGGGCCCCGGTGTTGCACCGGCATGGCAAAGCTTTAATACGACAAGTGGAACCATTAATAGTGCTGTGTATATACAAGGAACTACGGCAGCTACAGCTACTGCCGGTACTACAATTGATGTACCTGGCGTTACCTATACTGTAACAGTACCAGCGGGAAAGACACAAACGCTTTTATTTACTATTTTGGGTTATGCAACATTGGTAGATGGGAATTCAAGTCAAGGTGTTTTTACCCTTTTGCAAGATGGGGTGAAAATTTCTTCAGCCTTTGCTTCCAAAGCAGGAAATTTTCCTGGAGGAGCAAGCTTAGGAAGTATGCCAATTCCTGTAACATTTTTGAAATCGGTTGTACTTACAGCAGGAACTTATACGTTTAAAGTTCAATATGCTGCTTGGTCTGGATCAGCAACAGTCAATTTTGTTCCTTCAGCGTATGGAGGGTATAACGGAGATACAGAAGCAATGCTTACCAAAATGCAGGTATTGGTATATAATAACTAGAATATTTTCAGCGTACAATAAAAAACCGCAGAACTTCAGTTCTGCGGTTTTTGTTTATTTAGTATAGCAACTATTAAAGACTTTTTAATAATTTCTCTGTATCCGAGGAATCCTCTCCTGTGCTTTTAGACAGTTCAATGGATTTTTCAGCCCAGATTTTTGCATTTTTCTTATCACCTATCTTATTGTAAAGATTTGCTAGAGTATCGGTATTGGCAAAATTCTGATCTTTTTTTACAGATTCCTGAGCCCATGTAATGGCTTTTTCCAGAGAGGCTTTGCTGTTTACATTTTCAAAGAAGTTCCACGCCAGAGAGTTCAGCTCTTCAGAACCTGCAGCAGAATAATCTTTGTATAAGTCAAGAATTAATTTTTCATACTCAGGAATGTCTTTATTCTTTAAAGCTCTGTTAGCCTTCATTCTTTTTAAGATCTTGTCAGCTTCTTCCTTGCTTAAAAATTTCTGAGCTTCTGCCATAAAATAGGCATCGTCCCACTTTTTGGTGTCCGGATTATAGGCTTTTTTAGAAACTGTGTTCAGCTTTATATTCTTGTCGAACTTTTCATATTTCTCGGCTGGAAAGAATTTAACAATATCCGCTTTTTTATTCTGAAATATTTTGTACAAAGGGCTGTCCGTTGTTTGTACGCCCGAAAGAAGCATCTGAACATCATCCTGCTCTAAGGTAGGCTTTTGCTCAAAATAACGGTTCATCACTTTACCGGAAAAATCAGCATCGTTATACATGGTGAGAACGGCAAGATTTTTTAAAAACTCAGGATCTTTTTCTCCTTTTTCAAACTGCTCCTTCAGGGAAGTCAGTCTTTTGTTAGGATCTTCAGCATCTTTTGCAAACTGGATGAAGTCTTTTTCTTCCACGTAACCCAGTGTTCTGTGTACCGCCTCACCATTTCCGTCAATGAAAAGATAAGTAGGGAATGCTTTTACATTATACTTTTTGGCAAGCTCTATTCCTTCTCCTTTTTCCATATCAATTTTTGCATTGATGAAGTGAGAGTTGTAATAATCTCCAACAGGCTGAAGCGGGAAAATGTTTTTTGCCATCAGTTTGCAAGGTCCACACCATGAAGCATATGCATCTATGAAGACCAGTTTTTTTTCTTTTTTTGCTTTCGCAAGGATAGAGGCGAAATTGCCTTCTTCAAATTTAATTCCCTGCGCCCATGCAAGGACACCGATAAAGATGGAGGAAAGTATTGCTATTTTTTTCATAAAACTTTTTATTCCATGCAAATGTAATAAATATGATGACACTCAGGCCGTTCATATTGAAAATAATTATCCGGTAACATTAGTTTTACAACACAGATAGGTTGATATGAAAGAAAATCATCTATTATTTTCGTATAATTATTAAAATTAATGCAAATGTACGTTTTAGGTTAAATAGTTAAATTTCAATATAATATTTTAATAAAAAATAAAATATCACTAGTTTTGTAAAAAACAAAAAGACACCTAGTGAGAATAATGATGAATTATTATAGAATAAAAATAATAATTTGTTCTTCTATGTCTAATAATCTACTGAAACTTGTGTTTTTGCTGATAACAGCAGTCCCCATATTTGCGCAGAAAAAAAGCAGCTTCGATCTGATCTGTGAAAAAACTTCTTCCGTTACCGCCTACAAAGATCTCCCTAAAGCGATCAAAACTGCAGATTCTCTTTATATGAAGGCACAGCAGCCCTCTGAAAAAATAAAATGTCTTGTTCTTTCCTCGGAGCTCTATCACCACGCCGGTGAGCTTAAAAAAGCAATTTGTTACAGCGAAAATGCCCATTCCGTAGTCAATCACATTGATGATCCTAAATGGATGACTGTTGTAACCAGATTACTTGCGAGGCAATATAGACAGGTAGGGTTATACGAAAGGTCCAGAAAATACATTGTTAAAGGGCTGGAAGCATCCGGCAGAATTACTGATTTTGAAAAAAGGAACGAAGCAGCAGGGCTGTTGAATCAGGAAATGGCTTTCTATGAAATGGAACAGGGGAATTATACCCATGCAATACATTATATTGAAACTTCCCTGAAATATTTTGAAAAGATAGACAGTAATGCGGAAGACAGAACCGCAGCAGCTTCTTATCAGCTGTTAGGAGACGTTTATTTTAAACTGAATGATTATAATACTTCTGAAAACTACTATAAAAAAGCAAAGGAACTCCTCAAAGATTCAAACTGTACATTAGGATTAATCTACAACGGACTGGGAGGCATCCGACTGAAACAGAAAAACTGGAAAGATGCAGAGCTGTATCTTAAAAAAGCAGAAAAAATAGCCGATACATCCCGGAGCCTGAAATTAAAAAAGGCAGTCTATTCCAATATCAATGATTATTACGAAGGAACTGGCGATAATTATAAAGCATCATTATATGCTGCAAAATATATACGTGCTTATGACAGCATTGCCGCCCGCAATCAAAGTTTTACCGGAAAGAGCTTAGAAAACCCGAAGGGAAAACCCGGTAAAAAAGCAGGACGGATGAATTTTGTGAAAAATACCACTATTATAATACTGTTTACCTCATTGGTGGGCTTACTGGTCTTTTTCAGATTCAAACAGAAAAAGCAACGATCCAAATTCAGAAACATCATAAGAGCTCAGTTTACCCTGATTGGTAAACGTAATCATGAGCCTGTAAGACCCACTTATGGGACAGAATTCTCCAATATATCCGTAGAAGAAATTGATGAGAAAGACTCTGAAGCGGACCGCAGAAGAAATGATTCTCTGATGACTTCCGAAACAGAATCCAAACTGCTTGAGCTTCTTGAAGAATTTGAGAAAGGTGATCTTTATAACAATAAAGGCATGTCACTTTCCTTTCTGGCAGGTGAGCTTGGTACGAATACCAAGTATCTGTCTTATGTTATTAATCAGCATAAAAGTTCTGATTTTAAAACATATATTAACCGTTTAAGAATCAGCTATATTGTAGACAAACTGATCAATGATGAAAAGTACAGACAGTATAAAATAAGTATTCTTGCCGATGAATGCGGTTTCTCATCGCACAGTAAGTTTGCTGCCGTCTTTAAGGCGGTTACAGACTTTTCGCCTTCTGCCTATATTAAGTACCTTGATGCAGAAAAGAAACCAGATAAGAATGCCCGTTTTCCTGAAAATGATTAAAAAGAGGCCAATTATTGAATTCTATCTTACCATTTTCACGAAAATGAACAACCTATTATTTTAGAGAAAACCTTTGCTGCCCTATATTTGTGACAGTTTCACAGGACATAACACAATCCTGATACAGCATATTACTTTTATTTCTTCTTCTGAATAAAGATCATTGTCTATGAAACTGTAATTCCCAATTTTTAAATCTTGAAGAAAAATATTCTGTTCAGAATATTCTGTATATCTCATAATCGGGGTTGATTGCCCGGTTTTTTTTCAGTCAAGTTTTTTTAAGTGCAAATCCACAGATTACTGTGGATTTGTGATTTTATTTAACTTTTGTGCTGTCGGTTTTTGCTTTTGAAGAATCTGACGGTGCAGGAGAAGGTATGGAATTGGCCACAGCAGAATCTCCCATTCTGTTTCTTAAAGAGTCTTTGTTGTGAGCATCTTTATATTCTTCTCTTTTTTCTTTGTTTTGAGCACAGCTTCCAAGAAAAAGAAGTCCGGTAACGGCTCCTATCCATAATTTTTTCATAACAGTTAATTTTTATGTTGGTTCTGATCAAATATAAGGATTTAAAGATAAAAGATAAAAGATAAAAGATAAAAGATAAAAGATAAAAGATAAAAGATAAAAGATAAAAGATAAAAGATAAAAGATAAAAGATAAAAGATTTACCTTAAATGTCTGGATTGAATACGTGTGAGTTTTAACCTGCCTTTAAAATAATATAAAATCATCGGCTTAGCCAAAACTTAAAAAAGTAAGCTAACATTCGAATCCAAACAGAATACTATTTTCCATACGATTCCAAAAAAAATCTGCAGAGCTTTCATCTGCAGATCTTCCATTTTTAGATTGAATGTTTATAATTACTATCTGGCAGGAGGTGTTGCCATAGAATCCTTTTTGATCTTGATACTGTCAGGATTCGTCATTTTAGTAGTCATTGTATCAGTAGTGGCAGGTGATACACTTTTTTGTGTGTTTTCTACCGCCGCTGAGTCCCGGCTACTTGTAGACATTGTCGATTCTTTGGTTCCACAGCTCACTGCAAATATTCCTATTCCAATAGCTGCTAGCAATAACTTTTTCATATTATTTTATTTTGGGGTGTTATAGGAAAAAATCAATAATTATTCCTAAATAGGTTTATGAAATCGTAAAATATAGGTAAATATTGTTAAAAAATGTTAGGTGATAGAGTGTTGGAGGTAAATTGGGGATGCAGCCTGAGAGTTTAGCGCCAAATTAAGTAGTCAATTTAAAATCTAAACTATAAACGAATCACGAACTCTGCAGGCATCCGCAAAAAAGCCCCGAAACCGAAATTCCGAGGCTGTATTTAAAAGAACAGACAATCATTTGCTCATTGCCTATGATTCATTACTTATCCAAGATAAGGGTATTTGTAGTTTTTTGGAGAAACAAAAGTTTCTTTTACGCTTCTTACAGAAGTCCATCTTAAAAGATTCATCTTAGACCCTGCTTTATCGTTGGTTCCTGACGCTCTGCCACCACCGAAAGGCTGCTGACCTACTACGGCACCTGTTGGTTTATCATTAATGTAGAAGTTACCAGATGCATTCTCTAAAGCTTTGTACGCTTCATTGATGGCGTAACGGTCTTGTGAGAATACAGAACCTGTCAATGAATACGGAGAAGATGAATCTACTAACTTAAGGGTCTCTTTCCAGTCCTGATCTTCGTACACAAATACAGAAAGGATTGGGCCGAAGATCTCTTCTACCATACTTTCGTACTGAGGATTAGTAGTTTCAATTACTGTTGGGTATACGAACCATCCTTTAGAATCATCTACTTTCCCTCCAATAGCTACAGTAGCTTCACCGGAAGCATTAGCTCTGTCAATATATCCTTTACATTTTTCGAAAGAATTTTTATCAATTACCGCGTTTACAAAGTTGGAAGTGTCTTCAGGAGAGCCTACTTTGATAGAGTTGATCTGAGTTTCCATTACTTTTTTCACGTCAGCCCAAAGAGATTTAGGAATATAAGCTCTGGAAGCAGCAGAACATTTCTGTCCCTGATATTCAAAAGCACCTCTTACCAATGCAGTAGCTACGGCTTCTACGTTAGCAGACGGGTGAGCAATTACAAAATCCTTACCTCCTGTTTCTCCAACAATTCTTGGATATGTTCTGTAATTGTGGATATTATCACCAATCATTTTCCACATACCCTGGAATACTTTTGTAGATCCTGTAAAGTGAAGACCTGCGAAATCACGGTGAGCCAATACTTTTTCAGCCGTTTCTTTACCATCTGTAAAGATCATGTTGATAACCCCTGCAGGAAGACCCGCTTCAGTTAGTACATCCATGATTACTTTTGCAGAATAAACCTGCTTGTCAGACGGCTTCCAAACCACTACATTCCCCAGCATGGCCATACAGGTAGGAAGGTTTCCGGAAATAGCCGTAAAGTTGAATGGAGTTACTGCAAAGCAGAACCCTTCTAATGGTCTGTATTCTACACGGTTCCAGATTCCGTTGTCAGAAACCGGCTGCTCAGAATACATTTCAGTCATAAACTCTACATTGAATCTTAAGAAGTCGATGAACTCGCAGGCAGAATCTATTTCAGCCTGATGTACATTCTTAGACTGCCCGATCATTGTTGCCGCGTTGATTACATCTCTGTAAGTACCGGCCAAAAGATCGGCTGCCTTTAAGAAAATTGCAGCACGCTGTTCCCAGCCTAGTTCATTCCATTCTTTTTTTGCTGCCAATGCCGCGTTGATAGCGTCATCCACATGCTGCATACCACCCTGATAGTAAAACCCGAAATCATGAGCATGATCCTGTGGAGACTGAAGCTGTACTTTTGTATCCGTTTTTACTTCTTTTCCATTGATGATCATTGGGATTTCTACCTTTTCAGCCCACATTTTTTTATAAGTGTCGATAAGGCTTTTAACTTCCGGAGATCCCGGTTCGTATGAATTTACCGGCTCATTTACCGCTAATGGTACTTGCGAAATTGCTTTTGACATATTACGTTTTATTATTTTATTTAAATTAATAAGATGTGTATACAAATTTACAATAATTATAAAGAAAGAAAAAATACCGTCTCTTTTTGTCAAATAAATTCTAAAAAGAATCAACAGGTACTGTAAAGATTTTTTTTAGCGGTAAAAATTATGAATTAGCAGCGTATTGTTCCTGTTTTTTACGTTTAAGAAAAAAATACTCGGATTTGCCATAATTACAGGAATTGGGACAATAAAATATTTGTCATAGTTTAAAAATTGTTATTAGCTGTTGTAAATAAAGGATTTATAGGTAAATAGTAAAATGATATAATTTCATATTTGTTGTGATTTTGAACATTTTAAATAATTTTTTTGATAGCCAAAGGGGTAAGATTGTTCTAATTTTACACCATTATTAACAGGTATGAAAAGAAGAGTCTTATTTTTCTCTTTTGTGATATTTTTCTCAGCGTTGTGTGCAGGTCTTTTTGCACATAAAGGGAAAAGTCAGCCATACTCTGATATCCTTTCAAAAATCCATCTTCTTCAGCAGAAATCTGATCAGCAGACCCAGCCTGAAATGTACAGTTTCTCAGACGTGCAGGATGTGCAGGATTCCAACGACTGGGAGAAAGTGAAGTTTGATTATTCAGTACTTGCCCAGCAATGGTTATTATATTTATTTGCAGGATACACGTATAATACTCAGGCTGCGGCCGTTCAGAACCGTACTTATATTACAGCGCCGAGATACATTCTGTACCATTGCTTACAGGTAGCAGGCTGCTAATTTCTTTTTTATCTTTAATGATCCATGGTTTGTATTCCCGTGAATACAGACCCGTAAGAATCATTCCCATTTTACATCTTTGAACATGTCTATTTGCCTTTATGGAGAGGCGAACCAGATACTGTTTGTCCAATTTTAAATAAAAAAAATATGCATTTAACACCGAGAGAAACGGAAAAGCTTATGCTGTTTCTGGCAGGCGAACTCGCTCTGAAAAGAAAGGCGAGAGGCCTTAAATTAAACTATCCGGAATCCATAGCGCTCATCAGCCATTTTTTGCTTGAAGGAGCACGAGACGGAAAAAAAGTAGCTGAACTGATGCAGGAAGGAGCTAACCTTCTTACTAAAGATGATGTGATGCCCGGTGTGGCAGACATGATCCACGATGTTCAAATAGAAGCCACTTTCCCGGACGGGACGAAGTTGGTCACCGTACACAATCCAATCCGTTAATACCAGCTGATTATGATACCAGGAGAAATTTTTGTAAAAGAAGGTACAATTATCTGCAATGAAGGCAGAGAAACTGTAAAAATAAGAGTAACAAACACAGGAGACCGTCCTATTCAGGTAGGTTCACACTTCCATTTTTTCGAAGTGAATAAAGCGATGAGTTTTGACCGTGAAAAAGCTTTCGGAAAGAGACTCAATATTGTAGCAAGTACTGCAGTACGTTTCGAGCCGGGCGAAGAAAAAGAAGTGGAATTGGTAGAGATAGGGGGAACTAAAAAAGCAATGGGCTTCAATAATCTTGTCGATGGGCAGGTAGATTCTGAAGAACAGAAAAAAGAAAGCCTTGCAAAAGTTGAAGAGTTAAACTTTAAAAATCATTAAGATGAGCTTACACGTAGACAGAAAACAATACGCCAATATATTAGGGCCTACAGCCGGAGATAAAATCAGACTGGGAGACACAGAAATCATCATTGAAATTGAAAAAGATTTCACTCACTATGGAGACGAAGCAGTTTTCGGAGGAGGAAAAACTGTACGTGACGGGATGGGGCAGAATGTTACCGCAAAAAGAGACGAAGGTGTTCTCGATCTTTGCATCACAGGAGCGGTAATTATTGACCACTGGGGAATTGTAAAAGGAGATATCGGGATCAAAGACGGAAAGATCGTAGGAATCGGAAAAGCCGGAAATCCTGATACGATGGATGGTGTAACACCTAATATGATCATCGGCGCCTCAACGGAAGTTCACGGAGGAAAAGGATATATCGTAACAGCAGGAGGAATTGACACTCACATTCACTACATCTGCCCTCAACAGATTGAAACATCCCTATACAGCGGAATTACCACAATGATCGGAGGAGGAACAGGTCCAAATGACGGAACCAATGCTACCACAGTAACGCCGGGAAGATTCAATATGCAGAAAATGTTGGAAGCAGCCGAAGAATATCCTATGAACCTCGGTTTCTTCGGAAAAGGGAACTGCTCAGCAGAAGAACCTATTGAAGAACAGGTGGAAGCAGGTGCTTTGGGAGTAAAGATCCATGAAGACTGGGGAGCTACTCCAGCGACAATTGATGCAGCGTTGAAAGTAGCTGATAAATACGACGTTCAGGTTGCCATCCACACCGATACGTTGAATGAAGGAGGGTTCCTTGAAGATACCATGAGAGCAATCAACGGAAGAGTGATCCATACATTCCACACTGAAGGAGCTGGTGGAGGCCACGCACCGGATATCATCAAAGCAGCTATGTATCCAAACGTATTGCCGGCTTCTACAAACCCTACACGTCCTTACACAGTCAATACAATTGATGAGCACTTAGATATGCTGATGGTTTGTCATCACCTGAGTAAAAATATTCCAGAGGATGTGGCATTTGCAGATTCCCGTATTCGTCCTGAAACCATTGCGGCAGAAGATATTCTTCATGATATGGGTGTTTTCAGCATTATGAGCTCAGACTCTCAGGCGATGGGAAGACCAGGAGAAGTGATCACAAGAACATGGCAGACGGCAAGCAAAATGAAGGAGCAGAGAGGCGCTTTGGAAGAAGATCAGAATATAGATAATGATAACTACCGTGCAAAAAGATATGTTGCGAAATATACCATCAATCCAGCTATTGCACACGGTATTTCAGAATATGTGGGATCTGTTGAAGAAGGTAAATTAGCCGATTTAGTGATCTGGAAACCAGCGTTATTTGGAGTAAAACCGGAAATGATTGTGAAAGGTGGGTTCGTCATTGCGGCTAAAATGGGAGACCCTAACGCATCTATTCCAACACCTCAGCCGGTTATTTACAGAAATATGTTCGGAGCCCATGGAAAAGCTAAGTTTGGTACTTGTGCGAACTTCGTTTCTCAGATTTCTATTGACAACGGAACCATTGCTTCTTACAAACTTGAAAAAATGATTCTTCCGGTGAAAAACTGTAGAAATATTGGTAAAAAAGACCTTATCCATAATGATAAGACACCTTTAATCGAAGTGAATCCTGAAAACTATAAAGTAACGGTAGATGGTGAATACATCACCTGCGAGCCTGCGGAAAAGCTTCCTTTAACTCAGCTGTATTATTTATTTTAAGAATACACGTAATCATAATGGATACCAACCTTGTAGGTTTCAAAAACCTATAAGGTGTATTTAAACGTGCCCTTACAGTATAATTAATTTGAACAGGTTAAAATGAAATATTTAAATAAAACAGTTTTTTCTGTTGCTATAGCAGGTATATCTATGCTTTCAGGAAATCTGAGAGCCCAGTTTCTGGGCGGGCACAGGCTTAAAAGTGATGAAGAAGGGCCAAAAGGACAGTTTATGGTCTACGGATCATTAGACTATTCAAAGCTCACCACACCTTCAAGCAGCAGCAGTACGGTTTCCAGTGCACCGTTGGGAGTAGGGTACTTCATCAATAATAATGACCTTATCGGAGTTAATTATGCTTACTCGCAGAATACAGTGGACCACAATGTAGTTTACAAGCAAAATGAAGCAGGAATCTGGTATAGCCCTTCGGTAATGCTTGGGAACTATTTTGTGTTGATTGGTCAGGTGGATGCCCACTATGTTTGGGGGCAACAGCTGTCAACAGCTGCTGACGCAATGCAGAATTTTAACGGATTCCGCCTTCGTGCCTATCCTTTGATTGGAATATTACTCGGAGGAGGCTGGGCCTTGAAGTTCAAATTTGCAGAACTTTCAATGCTTCAGACCAAAACGAAAGAAGAAGGCTGGACGAAAAGCTACGTAGCAGGAATCAGCGGTTCAACATTCGGGGTGGGAATCTCCAAAAACTTAGACTTCAGAAAAAAATCTAACAATGATAATTAATCAAATTATTGGCAATCTGGCAGAAAATCCTACGGTAAAATCCATAGATTATCTTGATCTGGAATGGTTTGAAACTACCAAGAGAATTCAGCGCAAAAAAACAAGACAGGGAACTGATGTTGCTGTCAGGTTTCTCAGAGAGGGACAACGTCTGCGTGAAGGAGATATTCTTTTTGAGGATGCAGAAAAAATAATTGCCGTAAATGTTCTGGAAACAGAAGCTATCGTGATGTCGCCCGCTTCACTGTTGGAAATGGGGACCGTATGTTATGAGATCGGGAACAAACACATTCCGCTGTTCATTCAGAATGATAAAGTTTTGCTTCCTTTTGAAATGCCGATGTTCAGATGGCTGGAAGCTAGTGGTTTCAAGCCGGAAAAACAATCTGTGAAACTGCTTAATCTTCTTAAATCTAATGTAGAACCGCACGGACACGGAATTCTGGGGTCAACAATCTTTACAAAAATCTTAAAAATGGCTGCTCCGAAAGATGAATAACATGAATATAAACTTCCTGTCAGGACTGCTTCATCTTGCGGATCCTACGCTTCCTATCGGCGGCTATACGCATTCCAATGGTCTTGAAACCTACGTTCAGGAAAGAATTGTACATAATGCGGATACCGCCAAAGAATTTGTGCAGAATATGCTTCAGTACAACCTCAAATTCAATGACGGTTCCTTTGTGAAACTGGCTTATAAAGCGGCAGAAAAAGAAGATTTAGAAACATTGATACTTCTTGATAATGAATGCAATGCGATAAAATGTCCGAAAGAAATCCGCCAGGCAAGCCAGAAACTGGGACTCCGGCTGATTAAGATTTTCAAAAGAAGAGAAAATTTCCCTTTTATGGAAGCTTTTGAAAAAGCGGTTCAGAATAAAGAAGCCAATTCCCATTACTGTATTGTGTTTGGCGTATATGCTTACCTCATGAAAATTCCTTTATATGAAGCTCTTTTGGGATTCTATTATACATCGGTCGCCGGAATGATCACCAATGCGGTGAAACTGGTTCCTCTGGGACAGCTGGATGGGCAGGATATTCTATTCTCACTCTATCCCGTAATGGAAAAAACAGTATGGGAAACCATGGAACTGGACAGGGATATGGTGGGGCTTTGTAATACTGCTTTTGATATCAGATGCATGCAGCACGAGAGACTGTATTCAAGACTTTATATGTCGTAAAAAGTAAAAATAAAAGACAAAAGGGAGTAAAGGCAAAATGATAAAAGGAAGTAGGAAAAGCTAAGGATACGAAGGAGCTTAAGATTAAATGAATAGGAGTATTAGCTGAATGAAATGCCTTTGCGATCGAAAATATTCACCATCAAAAAAACTTAGCGTCTATTGCGTTAAAAGAATAAAATAAAATGTAAAGAAAATGGAAAATAGAAAATATATAAAAGTAGGTGTGGCAGGACCTGTAGGTTCAGGAAAAACTGCATTATTGGAACGTTTAAGCAGAAAATTATTCGGGACTTATGACCTTGGAGTCATCACCAATGATATTTATACCAAAGAAGATGCTGAATTTATGGCAAAAAACAGCCTTCTTCCCCACGACAGAATTATCGGAGTAGAAACAGGAGGCTGCCCTCATACCGCCATTCGTGAAGATGCAAGTATGAACCTCGAAGCAGTAGATGAACTGGCAGCACGTTTCCCGGAAATTGAGCTGGTTCTGATCGAAAGTGGAGGGGATAATCTTTCTGCAACATTCAGCCCGGACCTTGCAGACGTAACCATTTTCATCATTGATGTGGCAGAAGGAGAAAAAATTCCCAGAAAAGGAGGTCCTGGTATTACAAGATCAGATTTACTGATCATCAATAAAATAGACCTTGCGCCTTACGTAGGTGCCAGCCTTGAGGTAATGGAAAATGATGCCCGAAGAATGAGAAAAGGAAATCCTTTCGTATTCACCAACCTGAAAACAGATGAAGGGTTGGATAAAGTAATCGGTTGGATCAAAAAATATGCTCTTTTAGAGGAAGTTGAAGAACCGAATTTGGTTAGATAAATGGATAGTCATTTAAGAATTATTGCAGGATTTAAGGGAGGAGAATCCTATGTGAAAGACCTTTATGTCTCACTTCCTTTCAGAGTAGTTTCTGTAGGACAGCGGAAAAGTGACAAAAAGCTCTATCAGATGGTGATGAGCTCCTCTCCGGGAATTCTGGATGGAGACCATTATCATTTGGATATTGCCCTTGAAAAAGGTGCGGCACTTCAGCTGCAGTCACAATCCTATCAGAGACTTTTCAACATGCAGGACAAGGCGCTTCAGGAGCTTATTGTCTCCATGGAAGACGAAACTTCTTTTGCCTATGTTCCGCATCCTATTGTTCCTCACGAAGACTCCAGCTTTAAGAGCAAAGCCCATATTCACATCGGAAAAAACAGTCAGATCATCATCAGTGAAATCATTACCTGTGGCAGAAAACACTATGGAGAGGTATTTAAACTGAAGCGTTTTCAGAATATCATGGAAATTTATCACAATAACAAGCTTGTAGTGAAAGATAATGTGCTGATTCAGCCCGACATGATCCCGGTCAGCAGTATCGGAAACCTGGAGCAATACACTCACCAGGGAACCCTTATTTTCTACAGTACAAAGGAAAATGTAGATAAAAACGGATTGATAGAACAGATTGTTGAATCTGCCGTACAGCATCGTCAAGAAATGGAAGTAGGAGTTTCCGCCATGGAAGATAATGGATTTGTAGTGAGAGCTTTGGGGCATGGAGGAGAAATGATGTACAACTTCTTCCTGCACATTCAGGAAATCCTTTGGTCACTCAAGTAAAAGAAGATAACCTGCGATTGGCATATTCAATAGACGCGGGCTTTAGCCCGCGAAATAAAAATTAATCTTCCAGTGGCTTTAGCCAAAACTTAATAAAAAATCTGAAATAAGAGTATTAATAGAAAATGGACAGTACAGTTTGGGCGCTTCTTTTGAGTGCCGTTTCAATAAGTTTTATACATACAGCATCAGGGCCGGATCATTATCTGCCATTTATTGTGATCTCAAAATCCAAAAAATGGAGCGGAATGAAAACAGCCATATTAACCGTTGTCTGCGGATTCGGACATGTGTTCAGCTCCCTGATTTTAGGCTTTATCGGGGTTTTTCTTGGGTGGCAGCTGAACAAAATTTCATGGTTTCAGGATATCAGAGGAAATTTTTCAGGATGGGCACTGCTGATCTTTGGGGGAGTGTATCTTATATACGGACTCATTCAGGCGATCAGAAACAAACCGCATAAACATTTTGATGTAATGGGTGATGAGGTGTATGTGTACGAACATAATCACAGTGAAGCAGTAATGCCTCAAAAAAGAATAAGAGTGACTCCGCTTGTACTTTTCATGATTTTCGTGATGGGACCCAGTGAGCCGCTGATTCCACTATTATTTTATTCAGGTGTAAAACATTCCATGTCCGAAATTGCGGTACTGGTCACTTCGTTCACTATAACTACAGTACTTACAATGCTCGGAATGGTTCTGCTGGGACGTTACGGGTACTCAACATTATTCAATACAGAAAAACTGGAAAGATACATGGGCGCGGTAAGCGGAGCAGTAGTAACCGTTTGCGGAGTTGGAATGGTCTTTCTCGGATGGTAAATCGGTTTTGGGTTTCGGGATTTGAGTTGGAGAGTTGGAGGGTAAGAGAGTTTGAGAGTAGGAGGGTATGAGAGTTCAAAGGTTGAAGAAAAAAAAGGAGCTGAAAAATGATGAACTTTTAATCCCCTATTTTTTATCTTAATCTAATTCCCGCACCTTGCACCTCGAAGCCTCGCATCCTGAACCCTCTAACCCCGAAACTCGCAACCCGCATCTGGCAACAAAAAAATAACCAGCAACAAAACAACAACCCATTATTAATAAATTAAAAAAACAATGGACGAATTTTTCAAAAAATTACTCTTTCTGGATAATGTTTTAAAGGGAATCGGGCAGATTATGCTTCAGGAAAACAGATGGACCGGTCTTCTTTTTCTTATCGGAATTTTTATGGGAAGCTGGCAGTGCGGAGTAGCCGTTCTGCTTTCAACAGCAGCCGGCACTTTCACAGCAATGAAGCTGAATTATGACAGATCTGAAATCAATGCCGGGCTTTACGGTTTCAGTGCAGCTCTTGTAGGAGTAGCACTGGCATTTCTGTTTCAGACAACATTATTAATCTGGATTCTTATCATACTGGGTGGAGTATTAGCTGCTGTTATTCAGCATTTCTTTATCCAGAAGAAAATTCCGGTGTTTACTTTTCCTTTCATCCTAATTACCTGGGTGCTGGTATTTATGCTCCATCATTTTACCCATATTCCGCCTTCAGAAATGTTGAGCAGTGAAGTGGTTCCTTCGGAATACGACGACTTTCTTACCTGTACTAATGGTTTTGGAGAAGTGATATTTCAGGGGGGAATTCTTTCGGGCATTATTTTCTTCATTGCCGTTTTCATCAGCTCGCCGGTGGCCGCTTTATATGGATTGGCAGCCTCTATCCTCGGTGCGGGATTATCCCAGCTGAATGGAGAGCCTATTAAGGAAATTCATATGGGATTATTTGGTTTTAATGCCGTGCTTTCAGCTATTGTTTTTTCTGGAATTAAAAAAACTGATGGGCTGTGGGTACTCACTGCGGTTCTTATTACCATTGCCATTGATGATTTTTTAATAGACAATCATTGCCTGGATATCGTGGGAGGAGTATTTACTTTCCCATTTGTAGCCGGAACCTGGATTACACTTTTAATTCAGAAAGTATTGATGAAATCGAAAAGCTAAGAGGTTAGAGCGTAGGAGAGTTGGAAAGTTTGAGAGTGCAAGACTGTTTAAAGTTTATAGTTCAAGGTTTAAAGCTCTTTAGTAATAATTGACCATTCACTTGCGAAGCAAAATTCACTACTGACATTCCTCTCTCTCTAGTTTCTAACTTCAAAATACATATTAAATCAAACAATTCAATCAAACAATGAAAATAACAAAAATAGCAGCCGCTTTTCTGGTTATGGCCTTCAGTGGAAAAATGATGGCGCAGGAAACCGAAAAACAGTTGCTGATCAAAGATGCAGATGACAAATTTCCTATTGCGGATGTTTTGGTGAAATACGATCACGGAAACAGCCATACCCATACGGCAGCAGACGGTACATTTGCTGTTCCTTTACAATCTCTTCCTGATACTCTTGTAATCAGCCATCAGGGATATGATGAGGTAAGATGGGCCATAACCCCTGATGAAGATAAAAAGAAAGTTATTTTTTTACAGCACAAGCCTTTTCAGATTTCTGAAGTGGCAATTAATCACAGCACATTTTTATCAGCCATTACCAAGGTTGATCTGAACAAGTTTCCTGTAAGTTCAGCACAGGATCTTTTGAGAAAAGTTCCAGGATTGTTTATTGCGCAGCATGCAGGTGGCGGAAAGGCAGAACAGCTTTTTTTAAGAGGATTCGATGCCGATCACGGTACAGATGTAAGCGTAAATGTAGATGGAATGCCTGTGAACATTGTATCTCATGCACATGGTCAGGGATATTCTGACCTGCATTTCGTCATTCCTGAAACCGTCAATAACATAGATTTTGGAAAAGGCGCCTACTACATGGATCGGGGAGATTTTAATACCGCAGGATATGTAGATTTTCAAACTTATAACGGATTAAAAAACAGTATGATCAAACTGGAAGGAGGCTCTTTCAATTCAAAAAGAGTACTGGGAATGTTTAATATTCTGCATGATGATCTGGGAAGAAAAAATGCGTATATCGCTGCAGAATATAATTATACAGACGGCCCCTTTGATGTAAAACAGAATTTTAACAGGGTTAATATTTTTGGAAAATACAATCAATGGCTGACTGATAAAGATTATTTCAACATCCAGTTTTCTACATTTAATTCTTCATGGAATGCTTCAGGCCAGATTCCGGAGCGTGCCGTAGACGAAGGAATTATCGGAAGATGGGGAAGTATAGATCCTACGGAAGGAGGAAAAACTTCCAGAACAAACCTTCAGATGAACTTTAAGCACATAATTTCTCCTTCTGAACAGATTGATGCAATGGCTTTCTACTCAAAATACAACTTCAACCTGTATTCTGATTTTACTTTTAACCTAAAAGATAAAGAGCATGGCGACGAAATTCAGCAGACCGACGGAAGAAATATTTACGGAGCCGAAATTAAATATACAAAGACTTTTTCGTTCACCAACAGCTCTCTGAACTGGATCTCAGGAATCGGAGTACGAAATGATGATATCAATACCCTTCAGCTTAATCATGTGTATCACAGAGATCTTCTGCTGGAAAGGTTATCGGAGGTAACGGGAACGGAAACCAATCTTCATGCCTACTCAGGATTGATATGGAAAATTGGAAAATGGACCATCAATCCGGCTCTGCGCGTAGATCACTTTATCTTTAATATGCATAATCTGCTGGATGTGGAACAACTGCCGTCCGGACAGTCAAAAGAAGCAACCAGGCTGAGTCCAAAATTGAATTTCTCTTATGCTCAGAACGATAATGTGATGTGGTTTCTGAAAACAGGGATGGGCTTTCACTCCAATGACCTGAGAGTAGTGGTTCCCAATAAAAACGACAATACCCTGCCATACTCTATAGGTGCGGATTTCGGGGTAAGACTGCACCCGTTCAAATCTCTGATTATTACGCCTGCATTATGGTATATGGATCTTCAGCAGGAATTTGTTTACGTAGGAGATGATGCGGTGGTGGAGCCTTCCGGAAAATCAAGACGTTTCGGGGCTGATCTTGGAGTGCGTTTTCAGCCGTTGGAAAACTTTTATCTGAATGCCGACATCAATTATTCCCATGCAAGATTTACAGAAGAAGAAAAAGGGCAGGATTATGTTCCGCTGGCTCCGGTAATTACCAGTACAGGATCTGTTAACTGGGATTTCCTGAATGGCTTTTCTTTAGGACTTCAGTACAGATATCTCGGAGCAAGACCTGCTGTAGAGGATAACAGCATCAGAACCAAAGCATACTTTGTAAACGATCTTATGCTTTCCTATAACCGTCAGAAATGGGGAGCCAATATTCAGCTGAACAACCTGTTTAATGTAAAATGGAATGAAGCCCAGTTTGCAACAGAAACTCAATTAAAAGGAGAAGCTGAACCTGTTACAGACCTTACGTATACACCGGGCAGTCCTTTTGGAGTAAGAGTGGGAGTGTATTATAAGTTCTAAGTAAGAGGGTAAGAGAGTGAGAGTGTTTGAGAGTATAAGGGTTGGAGGATAAAGTGCGGGATTCGGACTTGGTGGCTATTCCTTCACTCTTTTGCCTTCTCTGCTTTAAAAATATTTTGTATAACTTTAAATCATCATAATAAGGATATGGAAGTACTATCCAATTTTCAATATAAAAAGCTTTTTCTTCCGAATATTACGGACAGAATATTAGCTAACAATGCTGATATACAGCTGTATCGGATAGAAAATTATCTTAAAGGCATTCTTATGCCGGTAATTCCTTACCGTACTACATTCAATTTTATTATTTTCGTTACCAATGGACATATCAGACAGTACCTCGAAAATAAAGAATACAATGCTGAAAAAGGAGGCGTAATCTTTATTAAACAAGGAACAATTACCGCAACCGTAGAACTTTCGGAAGATATTGAGGGGTTTTTCCTTGCCTATGAAAATAATATTCTTTCTGAACAGGAACTGCCGAAACATAAAAGCAGCATCTTTTTTATGACCCCTTTCCTGAATCTTGACAGTCTTACTTATGGTACCATCACACAGCTTCTTCCGATAATGGAGCAGGAACTTTGGCTCAATAATCTGAATATCAATGATGTAGTAGTGACCATGCTTCATCTGATCCTGATCAAAATGCTGAGCACAGACTCAGATACCCATCATAAATCTGCAACGCGGCCAATGGAGCTGTCGCTGCAGTTCCGGGATATTTTGTTCAAATATCATGTAGGAGAAAAGAGAGTAGCTTTTTACGCAGATAAGCTGTCTGTTACAGAAAGTTATCTGAATAAATGTGTAAAAGGTGTTACTCAGAAATCACCAAAACAATGGATCAATGAAATTGATATCAACTACAGCAAAGCACTGCTTCATTCCAGTAAAGATATTGCGGAAATTGCTTATGAACTGAATTTTCATACGGCATCGCATTTTACCCAGCTTTTCAAAAAAATTGCAGGAATTACGCCAAAGGAATACAGAACGCAGTTTTTGAATAACAGCAGGATTTCAGTGTAATGAGGCTGGAAGCGGTAGGTAAGATGCCGGAAGTAATGATGCAAAATTGGTCAGTAGATAGCTAAATCCTATCTCTCAGCTTTCATGCTTCCGTCTTCCTACATTCTCTCGTTTTCCAGAATCTTCAGCACCAGCTTTTCTTCTTTTGTAAGATCGGCTTTTCCGTCATTTTCTTCTATAACTTCCAGCTCATCAATGTATTTTTTGATGGTATTGTTCTCGTAAAGATTAATGACTAAAGGGTGAACATAATATTTTCTGCACACAGCGGTAGTGTTCCCTAAATTCTGTGCCACAATATCCAGCGCTTCTTTCACTTTCTTTTTACTTTGGGTATCATTTTCTGCATACCCTATTTCTTTAAAAGCAATCAGAGCTCCCACGGTTCCGGACCACGTTCTGAAATCCTTTGCCGTAAAATCTTCACCGCTTATTTCTTTAATGTAATCATTCACCATTCCGGAGTCTATAGAATGTCGGTTTCCTTCGTCATCAAGATATTGGAAAAGCTCTTTTCCCGGAATATCCTTACATTTCTGAACCAGTCTGGCCAGTCTCCTGCTTCGAAGATCTACGTGATGCATCACCCCCTTTTTGCCCTTGAAAGTGAACGTTATTTTCTGCCCGTTTACCTTTACATGTTTACCTTTCAAAGTGGTTAATCCAAAAGAGCCGTACAGTTTTTCGTAAATACTGTTACCGATACGGATGTTGGTCCTTTGCATCAGGCTTACAATTAAGGCAAGAATCTTCCGCTTTTCAAAATTTCTCAAAGCAAGGTCCTGTTCTATATGCAGACGCATTTCCGGTAGCGCATACCCGAACTGAAGCATTCTGTAAAATTTAGTATGATTTCTTAACGCTGTCCATAGAGGATGATAGCGGTACTGTTTTCTTTGTTTTACATCAAAGCCTGTTGCCTGAAGATGTCCGTTTTCTAAAGCACAGATCCAGACATTTTCCCATGCAGGAGGAAGTACCAGTTTGTTTATTCTTGTAATTTCTTCTTTATCCTTTATTTTTTCACCGTCTTTATAGTAAGAATATCTCTTTCCCGTTTTCTTACGGGTAATTCCGGTGGTTTCTGCATCGGTGGTATATACAAGATGTACCGCCTTTGCAGAAGCTTCCGGGTCCTTCATTATTTTAACAATTTTTGAAGGCTTAAGATGAGAAATAATCTCTAAATCTGTATTCTTCTCCATAAGCATGGTTAAGAGTTTTTACCCTTCGAAAAAATCAGTAAAAGAATTCCTACGATCACACAGACTACGATAATTCCCCACCACATCCCTGCTTTAAAAACTGTTTCTACTGCTTCACAACTGGTTAGAAATAATAAACTTACTATTGCAATACTGTAAAAGCTCCACTTTTTCATAGGTATGTATTTTTGTTGGTGTTAGACTCTGAGGCGGTCAGCTCTCCAATTTTTTATAGACCTTTTAATTTCATCTCCTGAGATGTTTTCATGCAGTGCTCTATACAGAAGCTCTTTGAATTCATCATCATAGGTAAATCTCAATGCGGCAATCTGATCAAATTTCAGTTTTTCAGCAACTTCATCAGATCTCTTATTAAAAATCTCAAAATAACGCTGCTTAAATTCCAGAATTACCATCCGGTTTTGAAGTCCCAGCGCATAATGCTGCCGCATCATTAATGCCAGGTAGAAAAGCAAAAAAATTACAAGAGAAAAAAGTATCCAGACCAGCTTATTTCCCGGATCTTCCCAGACTTTGTACATACCGAAAATCTCCAGTATGATAAGCAAAGGAAGATAGACAAAATGATGAGGCGGATAAAATTTTCTGTGGTTATTGTAGTTTTGCTGTTTCATGAAGTAAAATGTAGCAATAATCTTTCCAAAAATTTATTATTTTAATAATGTGGTAGTTTTTTATACTATCAAATAGTGTATTTTGTGAAATATGTTTATTTGTCTGGCTTTTGAAAGAGCCATTTAAAAATAACGCAGATAAAGCAAAATAGGCAGTAGATTTAGGCTTCAGACATCAAAATTTTTGTAACTTTCGGTGGTTAAAAATTAAAAGAATGACTTCAAAGGAAAAAGTTGCTGCGCTTCGTGAAGAAATGCAGAAAAATAATGTTGATGCATTTATTGTATATTCTGCAGATCCCCATATGAGCGAATACCTTCCTGAAGAATGGCAGGAAAGAGCTTGGCTGTCTGGTTTCTTAGGATCTGCCGGTTTTGTGGTAGTTACAAAAGATAAAGCCGGGCTTTGGACAGACGGAAGATATTTTACTCAGGCCGCTATTGAACTGGATGGTTCCGGAATTGATCTTTTTAAAGACGGAATGGAAGGAACCCCTAATTATATTGACTGGATTATTTCAGAAATTCCTGAAGGCGGTAAAGTGGCGGTAAATGCTGTTGCAGCTTCTCATGCCAACTGGGAACTGCTTTCTCAAAAATTCAGTGCCAAAAATATTGTGCTTGCAGATATTCCGCTTTTAAAAGAAGTCTGGAAAGACAGAGGAACCCCGTCTGCTCACCCTATATTTGTACATCCGGTAGAAAGGGCAGGGAAATCTGTCTCTGATAAAATTGCTGCAATCCGTCAGAAAATGGAAGAGCAGGAAGCTACCGTACATATTATATCAAGTCTGGATGATGTAGCATGGACCCTGAACCTGAGAGGAAGTGATGTAGAAAGCAATCCGGTATTTTTAGGATACATTGTCATTACTAAAAATGATGCGGTTCTCTTCACAGGATTAGAAAAAATGGAAGTGGCCGCAAGAAAACAAATGGATGATGCCTTTGTAAAAATGATGCCTTATGAAGAATTCAACAGCTACCTGAAGACCTTCAAAAACGAAAAAGTACTTGTTTCTCCAAACAGCAATCAACAGATTTTTGAAACATTAAAAACAGATAACCAGTTTATTAAAGCTCCTGTTCCGGGCAACCTGATGAAGGCCCAGAAAAATGAAGCTGAGCTGGAAGGTTTCAGAACCGTAATGGTAAGAGATGGGGTTGCGATGGTAAAATTCCTTTACTGGTTAACGCACAATGCAGGTAAAGAAGCCATGAATGAATATTCTATCGGACAAAAACTGAGAGGTTTCCGTGCAGAAGGTGAGAACTTTGTAGGAGAAAGCTTCGGATCTATCGTAGGTTATAAAGATAACGGAGCCATTATGCACTATTCTGCCAAAAAGGAAGGGAGCAGGGAAGTGACCAACGAAGACACAATCCTTGTAGATTCAGGAGGCCAGTACCTTGAAGGAACTACAGATATTACAAGAACTTTTGCGCTGGGTACACCATCGGAAGACTTCAAAAGAAACTCAACACTGGTATTGCAGGGATTAATCCGTTTATCAATGGTAAAATTCCCGAAAGGAACAAAAGGAGTACATCTTGATGCTATCGCAAGACTTCCGCTTTGGATGGAGGGCAAAGATTTCAACCACGGAACCGGACATGGTGTGGGAAGCTTTATGAATGTACACGAAGGTCCGCAAAATATCAGAAAAGACCTGAACCCTCAGGAACTTCTTCCGGGAATGGTTTGTTCAAATGAACCGGGATATTACCTGGAAGGTCATTATGGAATTCGTCATGAAAACCTTATTGCCGTAAAAGAAGCAGAAAAAACAATCCACGGCACATTCTACGAATTTGAAACACTCACATTCTGTCCATTCTTCAAAGATACGGTGGTGAAAGAAATTCTTTCAGAAAACGAAATCGAATGGCTGAACAGTTATCACAAAACATGTGAAGAAAAGCTTGGTCCCTACCTGGAAGGAGAAGTTAAAGAGTGGTTCCTGAAATTGGTAAGCCCTCTCTGATAACAAAAGAAGCAGGATGAAAACTGCTTTGTATCCTGATCTTTAAAGCGAAACAAAAGAATTGTTAGATAAAACCAAAGTCCTGTAAGGTATTTCCTGCAGGGCTTTTCTTTTTGTGCAACCGTATTTTTACGGATATAATTACAGTGATAACCCTGAAGCATAAAAAATAAGATTGATCTATCTTTGTTACAACAAAACATCATTCATATCTTCATAAATAACTCAAGTAAATTCAAAACGGTAGATCATCTCGTCCTGAGATGATTTTTTTTGTTTTCAATTGAAATTTCTTAAAAAAAGCGCTACCCAAAATCAAATAATTGTTTTTGTCACTGACGACTTCGAATCTTCGATTTCTGACGAGTACACATCCCCTTACAAAGAATCAAAGAAGTTGATTCCGTCTCTGCTTTCGTAATTAAAATTTCACAAAAATGGAAACTTTGCGTTTATAAAGAAGATAGCCTCTATTTTTTTATCTATTTTCGTGGTTTTATAGAAAGCCTTTATTAAAAAATGATGATACAAGACTATTTTCGTAGCTTTAATCTGTTTTCAGAAGAGGAAATAGAAGCGTTTTTACAGCTTTTCGAAATCAGAAAGCTGAATAAAAATGAATATTTCGTACAGGAAGGTGAGCGCTGCAGAGAAGTCGCATTTATCAGCGCCGGGATTTTCCGTTCTTTTTATACTTCCGATACCGGAAAAGATATGACCTATTGTTTCAAGTTTCCGAATACAATGATTGCGGCCTATTCATCATTCATTTCAGGATGTGTTAGTAAAGAAAGCATCCAGGCGATCACTGATGTAGAACTGCTGATCCTCAAAAAAGAAAAAATGGATATCCTCGTTCAGGATGCTTTGAACTGGACACAATTCTTAAAAATTATTGCCGAACAGGAATATCTTGAACTTGAAAACAGATTTTTTCAGCTTCAAAGGGACACTGCTGCACAAAGATACGCTGCGCTTATCAGAAATTATCCGGATTATATTCAGAAGATTCCTCTGCAGTATCTATCATCTTATCTGGGCATCACGCAGCGTCACCTGAGCCGTATAAGAAAGGAAGTTTCTTTTTAGACATTTGTCCTGTTTATTGAGATAGGAGCGCTCTACTTTTGTCAAAAAAAGTTATGGAGCAAAATATTTTAATTATCGGAGGAAACGGATTGGTGGGAAAAACAATTTCCCGTATCCTTACATCAAGAAATCCCCATCTCAGTGTTTTTATTGGAGGGAGGAAAGGAGGAAAAACGGATAAGCACCTAAAGATTGATGTAACCGATCCTTCTTCTTTTACAATTATTTCTGACAGAAAAATACACCTCATCATTCTTTCTGTGAATGATAAAGAGGATAATGTCCTTCGTTATGCTATTGATCATCAGATCGATTATCTGGATATTACAAAACCAACTCCGGCTTTAGTGAAAGCCTATGGTATTGCTGCAAAATCAAAAATAAACAGCAGAATTGTCTTCAGTTCCGGTTGGATGGGCGGGATCGTTCCGGGATTGGTTAATACATTATCAGATTCTGGTGATATCAGTGAAGTGAAACTGTTTGTCTACTATTCCGTGAAAGATCAGGCAGGAGAAAGCTCAGCTCATTTTATGGCTGAAAATGTGGCGGTGCCTTTTGTTCATTATCAGAATGACAAGCCTGTTTCTATCCGACATTTCCTGGATACGGAATCTTTTAATTTTTCGTACGGAATAGGAAAGAGAAGTGCTTATAATTTTGATGTGCCGGATCTCTATATTCTCAACAAGATAGAAAGGATTTCCGATGTAAGTGTGAAGATGACGTACAATTCCAAATTCATTACCTGGCTGCTGGGAACATTTCAATACCTGAGAATATACAGTATTTTGTCATTAAAGGAAAGAAAAATGATTTTTGGTTCCAGTGGAAACGGTGATCAGGCGGTCTTTGAAATTGTTGTTGATGATCAGTCCGGACAAAAGAAATTAAGCCTTCAAAGCTTAAAAGGACAGGCTGAACTCACTGCCCTTTCTGCAGTTCTGCACACCGAGGAACTCTTGAGAAATCCTCATAAAAATAAGGTGTATTTCAGCCATCAGCTGCACGAGCCTTTATCTTTAATGGCACAGCTTAATGCCTATGATTCTATTAATATCAAAGTAAAACAATGAAAAAAATAGCCATTATCAACGGGCATCCCAACCCATACTCCTTCAATTTCGGATTGGCAGAAGCTTACAGATCGGGCGCACTGGAAGCAGGGGCAGAAGTAAAAGAGATCGTGATAAGGGATTTGAACTTCAACCCAAATTTACAGTTTGGTTATCAAAAAAGAATGGAACTTGAGCCGGATTTGATGAAAGCCTGGGAAATTATTCAGTGGGCAGAACATCTGGTTTGGGTATATCCCGTTTGGTGGGGGGGATTTCCTGCTGTAATGAAAGGATTCATAGATCGTCTTTTTTTGCCGGGAATGGCTTATAAATACCGTGAAAATTCTGTATGGTGGGATCAGCTTTTAAAAGGGAAAACCGCCCATATGATTACCACATTAGATCAGCCGGGCTGGTATTACCGCCTGTTTTTTGGAAGACCCAGTGTAAACCAGCTCAGAAAATCCATTCTGGAATACTGTGGTGTGAAACCCGTTAAACAGACGTATATCGGGATAATAAGAAATTCTAGCGATGAAAAGAGAGCCTATTGGCTAAAAAACGTTAAGGAATCAGGAAAGAAATTGAAATAAATTAGTACATAAAGTAATGATAACTTTATCCGGTAATACTCATTTGTATTATCAGATAAAGTTTCATTATCCAGCTGAAAGAACTTGTAATCTTCCATTTTACAGCCCTTTTTTACCCTCAATCCAATACGCCTGGGATTTTATACATTTTGAAGAAACCCCTCTCGCTTTAAGGAATTTCCGGATTAAAGACATTCTTTCACCGTTTCCGGTAAGATAAAAAGCAACTTCATCATCAGAAATAGTTTCTTTTTCTTCTCTCAGAAAATCGTTCAGAGCCTCAATCATTCTCATGGTATTGTTTTTAGGGCTGTGATATCCGTATAAATTCAGTTTTTCCAACGCGGAACATTCATCCAGTTCGTGAAGACAAATGAAAACAGATCCGGATTCCTCTACAGCTTCTTTAATGGAAATAGAACTTCCCAGTGAAGTTTCATCACCTACAGAAAAATGAATTCTGGCATCAGGAGCAAAGAAGTGTTTTCCTCTCGGCATTAAAAGTTTGATAGAATCACCCTGATTCAATTGGGCTACAAACTGACTTCCCGCAGCAGACGGGTTATGCAGATGAAATAAAACATCAAAAGTTCCGGCTTCCCTGTTGAAGTTGAAAGGAGAATAGTTGCGGAAATCGCGGTCATTGATTCTTATTCCTATGGCATATGCGGGTTCATACGGAACATCCTGTAAATCCGTTTCAAAGCGGATACGGCAAAGATCATCCGTGATTTTTTCTATATGGCTGACGGTACATTCTTTAAATTTTGAGGACCAGACATTTTCTACAGTGTCATTGATCCATTTTGGTAGGCTTGGCATAAATCATTTTTATTGCAAAGGACGTTGCAAAATCAGAAAATACCGATAGCGGTTTCGGGGAATTAATTGGACTATTCGTGGTTCACGCCTGTTGATGCAGATTCCGGAATTCTGATGGGGAGAGCTCTTCCAGTTTAGAAAATAAACGGCTGAAATAAGTATGGTCACTATACCCCAGCTCGTAAGCCACTTCTTTTACACTCAGATTGGTGAAGACCAGTAATCTTTTGGCTTCTATTAAAATTTCCTGATGAATCCAGTGCTGTGCAGGTTTTCCGGTAATTTCGCGAACCGTTTCCGTTAAATATCCTCTGGTGATATGTAACACTTCTGCATATTCTGATGGACTTTTCATGGTTTTGAAATTTTTCCGGACTAAAATCCTGAATGCTCTGGATAATTGTAAAGCACGGCTTTCTCCTGAAGCGGGAGAAATCGTATTCTGAGAATACGTCAGAGCAAACATTCCGAGAAAGGCATTAAGCAGTGACTGAACAACCAGAAATCCTTCTTTTGTGGAAAGCATTTCATTCGTGTACGAAGCATGAAGCATATCAGCTGTCGTACTGATCTTCTTGATAAGTTTTTTACTCAGGGAAAGCGGCAGTATTTCGCCGAGGGATTCATCAAAAAAAGAACGTATTATGTCCGGAACAAGCTCTGCTTTTACAGCAACAAACCAACCGCATACCTCTTTCATTAAAATCCCCTGATGTACCTGACCCGGCAATACACAGAAAATAGTGGAATCTCTGCTTTCAACTGTTTTAAAATCTACCATCATTCTTACATGGCCGCTTTCCATACAGGTAAAAATGTAATGACTGTCTCTGTGTATTCCTTTATCCATAAGAATATCCTGAGCATTATAGGTACGCTGATCCATCCTTTTAATATGGAATTTGTGATGCGTAATGCCGTTTAAATCATACGTGGGAATGGTCTGTTTCATGGGTAAACCTGTTGTGATGAGGATAATACGTAATGGTAAAATTACGTATTTCTACGGTTTCGCGACCCAAAGATTAATCTCAAATTTGCGAAACATATCATAAACGGTCCCCTTACATTACGTTTTTATATGAATATACATCAGAATCCGGAACAGAAAGAAGCCTGTTCCGGATTTATTTTGCTTTTGAAAATGCCATTTTTATAGCTAAATAAGTTAATACACTGGCCATAAACCATTTCTGAACTTTTATCCATACCGGATTATTGGCAAAGAACAAGGCAACTCTTGAAGCTGTGAGCACAATAGCAAAGTTGATGCTGAAGCTTATCAGTACCTGAATAACTCCGAGTTCAAGGCTTTGTGTGAACACAGAACCGTACTCCGGCTTAATGAACTGAGGAAAGAATGACAGGTAAAAAACGGCCACTTTCGGATTTAATACGTTCGTTAGAAAACCAATAGTGAAAAGCTTTTTGGGACTGTCATGGGCAACATTTTTATCAACATCAAAAATATTTCTGCTCTTTGGTTTTATGGCCTGGTAAGCCAGATAGAGAAGATAAACGGTTCCCAGTGTTTTAAGAACAGTATAAGCAATTGGAACCGCCAGTAAAACAGCCGTAAGACCAAAAGAAACCATAATGATATGAAATAAAAACCCACACACGACTCCGGCTAACGAGATAAAACCAGACTTTTTTCCCTGTGTTATAGACTTTGAGATCAGATAAATCATATTAGGGCCGGGACTGATGACTAAAATAAGTGCGGCTATGATGAAAAATATAAGCTCTTGAAATGGAATCATTTATGAGTGTTATTATTGTTCTGCGCAAATATAGGAAATTTGCAGCCTGATCTGTTTGATACCAATTGTATTCTCTCGTTTTTCTTCAAATTTTTTTAAGCTTTCTATTCTGTTGGGCATAAAATTTTTATTGTGTAATCACTATATAGGGAGTATTTGTACGGAATGTTTTTTTTGGTTGTTTATACTGTAAAATTCTGATGTTTTTGTTTGTTACTTTGACTTAGGAAATTGGAAAAAGAACTTTGCTAAGTGCCTGACAAAAGACTCTTTAAACTGTTTCCTATAAAATAAGTGAAGTAAACAGGGAGCGCCGAAAACCTTTCAGAGTAGGCAACATTCAAAATCAAATCTCATGGACACACACACTTTAAATGAAACATCATTTCAATTTACCGAAAATGGAAAATCTTATGATGTTACCTTTCATGCCAATAAAGGCTTTTCTTCATTCGCTGCATCAGAATTTACTCAGGATCCGGCGGTTAACGAAAAAGTTCGGCAGGCTTACATTGCCCTTATGCCATACGAGAATAAAATTATCGAATGGATTTCGCAATCGCCAGATAATGGACGGAAATATATAGAAAATCCCGTTCAGGCTATGGAAAATGCCAATATGGGAATTCCACAGGACATCATTCAAATGATTAAAAATGCTTCTGAATTATTAGTAACCACATTAAAAAAATAAAGATATGGCAACAGTAATGACCCAGGGATGGGACCTTGTAGCGGTAGCAACACAAACATTGCTCAATGAACTCATTGAAGTCGCTTATAATGATAATCTTTTTCCCAGTAATGTAAATACAACAATATCTGGGATAACGTTTGACGGATATTTTGGGGTACCCACTACCAATCTTAATCCATCACAAAGCTCGGGAACAAATTCTATGGCCTCAATAGAAGTTCCTATAAGCGGGACTCTTACTTCATCCGGTGTATCGCATACAATTCCGCCAGATAGTACTCTTCTTATTGTTTCCAATCTGTCATATGTGAGCATTACTCTGGATGGTATCAGTGCTGTAAGGCTGTATTTGGATCTTGCCAGCCAGCTGGCTACCTATACGGTAAGTATACAGCCTCCTCAAGGTTGGGTAGCTATGCTCAATGGAATTATTCAATATTATCTGCAAAATTTATATACTGGAGGCTCTTATTATTTGGGAACAGTAAATATGGAGGGAGTTCCGGCTGCTGTATTGCCTACAGGCAGTGTTCATTTTGCAACCCAGCCTAATACCTCTGATGCTTCCTCTAATATCCTGGCTATGGTAGCCAATACAAGTACAGGATCTCCAGGTACACTTAACTTTTCTGGAGGGCCGGCTTTATTACCCTCTGATCAGAACGCTGCACTTTATATCTCTAATCGCTGTATCCTTAATAATATGCTGCTGCCTGTTCTGGCTACACAGCTGAATACAGCTGCAAGTTCATTTACGGTGACGGGAAACTCAAGTACACCTTATAACGTAAGTCTCAATACCTCTGTAAATCTGGATGGTGAATATGATCCTAAATTAACGAGTATGAACAATTATGTAAATAACAGTGGGCAAATACAGTCTGATTACGGAGCGGTGGGCTATCCAATTTCTGCTTTTTCCAGTCTGATATGGATTAATGTCAGCGGACATATTTACCTTACGCCTACCTTATCGGGACAAACTATCTCGTTTGATGTAGATGCTCCATCCGGAAGTGGTTCTGCAGCATTGAGTGCCGGAGGTTGGGCGATTGTAGGAGCACTCATTATTGCAACTTTTGGTACTTTAGGTGCGTGTGTGGCAGCTGTTGTTGCTATTGTTGTGCCAATAGTTGTTACTCAGCTTAAATTTAATATTAGCATGTCTCAGGTAGGAGCCAATATCGGAAGTGCATCCACTTCTTTCAATTGGCCTGCAGCTACTATTGCTCCTTTAACAAGTGTTACACTTCCGGGGGATCTGATTCTGTATGTTGATCCTCAGGTTTAGGGTACTTTGTTTTTATAATACATCATTCAAATTGTTAATAATGGATTGATCATTGATTAATCCATTTCTTTGTTTATATAAGAAACATAAAATTGTTTCCTCAAAATTCATTTTTATTTCCGCTTCAAAACTGATGAAAGCTCTTTATCATGTTGAAAAAGATCTATACATTTGTCATCAGGAATCAATAGAGAATATTTTAACGACTATTATGTCCAAGCTAAAAGCCATAAGAGAACAAAAAAATCTGACTCAGGAAGAATTATCAGAAAAATCAAAAATTTCTGTAAGAACTATTCAGCGTATAGAATCCGGCACAGTACCCAAAGGACATACGCGCAGAGCACTGGCACAGGCATTGGAAATAGAGGAATCCGGTTTGATGGCAGATCTTCCACAGGCGGCTGCGCCGGCAGAAACAGTTGAAATGGAAGAAGGAATAGAAGAAAGAATAGAAGAAGAGACTGTCTCCATCAATTATTCTTATGTAAAAATCATAAACCTTTCATCTCTCTTATTTACCCTTTTACCCCCGCTGAATATCCTCGTTCCGCTGCTGCTTATGTTTACCATGAAACAGAAAAACAATCTTGTAAGGCAGATCATTTCCGTTCAGATGATCTGGACCGTTATGGCACCTGTTATTTTCATGCTCGGAATTTTTTTAAAGCTCGGAAAACAGTTTACCCCGATCCTTATGATCCTGATTGTGCTTTCAAATGTATTCATCATCCTTCGAAACGCATCCGAGATCGATCGGAATAAGAAATTGTATTTCTGTCTGAAATTCAGTATGATATAAAAACTGTCATCATTTTGTCGGGTTTTTGTCGGGTTCATTTTTAATCATAAAACGATTGAAAGCATAATCTTTGTCAAAAAAATCAGCAATGACAAAGTATACTCAGTTTATCTTTTCTCTTTACATCCTATTCTTCAGTACGGCACAGGCACAAATTAAAAGTACTGATCCTCTCTATAGAACCATTATGTCAAAAGACAGTCTGTTTTTTTCAGGAGGTTATAATACCTGTAACATCGCGAAGATGGAAAGTATGTTGAGTGATACGTTTGAATTTTATCATGATAAAAGCGGTTTTGAGAATAAAGAGAAATTTATCATTGATTTTAAAAACGGATTGTGCAAGTCTCCGGAAACCTTTCAGCTAAAAAGAGTACTGGTAAAAAACAGTACAGAAATTTTTCCCATGTATAAAGATGGTAAGATATATGCAGCCATTCAGAATGGAGATCATCTTTTTTATGAAAGAACGGGTAATCAGGCAGAAAAATTAGTAGGAGAAGCAAAGTTTACCCACCTTTGGATGCTGGAAAATGCCGAATGGAAGCTTAAGAATTCATTAAGTTTTAATCATCATCCGAAGCAAACCACCGATCTTGAAACAATGTTTGATAATGATCAGTCAATGCAAAGCTGGCTGAAAGAAAATCATATTCCCACGCTGGGATTAGGCATTATCGAAGGAGGGAAGCTTCAGACGATAAAAGTCTTTGGAGAGCTCAGGAAAGGAGTTTCGGCTCCGCTTAATGCCCGTTTTAATGTAGCCTCTCTTACCAAACCTGTTACAGCAATGGTGGCACTGCGTCTGGTAAGCCTGGGAAAATGGAATTTAGATGAGCCATTAGATGCTTACTGGACAGACCCTGACCTCATCAACGACCCAAGGCATCAAAAACTGACAACAAGAATTATTCTGAGCCATCAGACCGGTTTTCCCAACTGGAGATGGATGAATGCTGACAAAAAACTGAATTTTCAGTTTGATCCCGGTACAAAATACCAATACTCAGGAGAAGGATTTGAATATTTGCGAAAGGCGCTCGAAAAGAAGCTGGGAAAATCACTGGATCAGCTTGCCACAGAATTGATTTTTAAACCGCTCAAAATGAACAGTACAAATTATATCTGGGATCAAGATCTTGATGAATCAGTATTTGTAACAGGATATAATGAAAAAGGAGAGGCTTACCCCATAGAAAAAATCAAAACAGCTAACGCTGCGGATGATCTTCATACCACGGTAGAAGATTACGGGAACTTTATGGTAAGCGTAATGAAAGGAAAAAACCTGAAACCTGAGGTATTCCGGGAAATGATCAAGAAACAGGTGAAAGTTAAAGAAAACAAATATTTCGGGCTAGGTCTTGAAATCTATGACCTTGGAAATGGTGAATATGCATTATCTCATGGCGGCGCGGATCAGGGAACCCGATGTATTGCTATTATCGTGCCCGGTTCGGGAAAAGGGATTGTAATATTTACCAATGTAGATGACGGATATAAAGTATATGAAAAGCTGGTACTGCATTACCTGGGAAAAGAAGGACAGAAAATTGTCGATATAGAAACCCGGTAGCGGAGTCGTTTTTCCGGAAGTGCTAAATCTTTGTATATTTAGGATATTAATCTGAAAACAAATGAGATCGTAAAATGTTTGTTTTCAGAGTAAAATTAGTATGAACGGAAATAACAATAATACTATGTGGCAATATTACATTATTCTGGGAGCAGGGGTCATTCTGTTTGCAGCAGCATTGCTGAGCTTTAAAAATACACTTTTCTTCTTAAAAAATGCAGAAAAAGCAACCGCTACCGTCACTTCACTAAGGGTTTTCGAATCCGATGGGGAAGTTTTCAGTCCCCTATTTACCTTTCGCACCCGTAATAATATTGAATATACCTTTGAGCTGCCGGAAGGAACCAATCCTTCAGCCTGGTCTGTAGGAGACACAGAGACCGTTATTTATGACCCTGCGAATCCTTCTTATGTGACCCTGTATACTTATTTCAGAATATTTGCATTGCCTTTACTGCTGATTTCTATAGCATTGCCACTACTGGTGATAGGTGGAGGTTATTTTATTGCTGCTCAGTTTTTAAAATAACCTCATCCTGCCGGTAGTTTTATTTTACCTTTTCAAGAAGATACAGTTTCGCTCCGGAAAATGACAGCTTGGGAATAAGGTTTCCTTCCAGTACCATTGTTTTATTATTAACATCAATCACAGAAATGTAATTGTTGGAGTTGTATTCTATATAATTCTCCTTTTCTTTTGTTGAAGGGTTTTTACCAAACTCCATAGAGTATTTCACCCAGTCTTCATCCTGCGTACTGCAGTGAACCGGCTTAAATTTAGATTTTTTAGTTTTGAAAACAATCTGATCAAAACCTTCCGCACATTCTGAGGTAAATGAGCCATCAGGATTCTGGTCTTTGGAAAAATCCTCAAAAGAACCACGATATACTCCAACCACCTTCCACGTACCGTCCAGCCGGTCTTCATCTATTTTTCCTTTCGCTTTGCTTACTGCCCAGCTGATTCCGTTCACCGTTCCTTTTACCGCTTTATATCCAAGATTAACCGCTCCTGATACTACTTTTGTAGCCGTTCTCACCACACATGAATTGAGAACAAAAAGAGCCGAAGCCAGCAATAGTATTTTTTTCATTGCGTCAATTTTTTAAGAATACGAAGATAAGGTTTTTGAAAAAACTGATGGATGATGAATTATTTTTCAGACCTATTCGTGATATTTTTTAATGCCAGGGAAGAAATCAGTCAGGAGGCTAATGCATTTTACTGTCTTCAGCGGTCCGGTTCAGCGTCCGAAAATCAGGATTCCCCTCGTAATATGGCCTGTTCATGATATTTCTCCTTCCATCTGCCTTAGTTTTGGAATAATTTTATCCTCACAAAACATCACCATTATGAATACTACATTGAATTTCAGTAAAAAATTATTATCCGTTATTTCCCTTGTTATTAGTATGGGAATGGGATTATCATCTCTGAAAGCGCAGAATAATGCCGCTGGCGAAAAATACACGGAAAACACTACAGTCCGGTCAGCTTTTCAGAATACAAAAAAAATCAGGGCGGGATTGCTGGATGTGGGCTATGCAGAAATAGGCCCCGAAAGCGGTAAAGCGGTAATCCTTCTTCATGGATGGCCGTATGATATCCATAGCTTTGAAGAGTCGTCTGCGCTACTTGCAGAAAAGGGCTATCGTGTTCTGGTCCCCTATTTAAGAGGATATGGAACCACCACATTTGTTTCCGCCAACACAAAACGCAATGGCCAGCAGAGCGCTGTTGCATTGGATATTATTGCATTTATGGATGCGCTGAAAATAGATAAAGCGATTATTGGCGGGTTCGACTGGGGGGCAAGAACAGCAGATATCATGGCAGCGCTGTGGCCTGAGCGTTGTACCGGTTTGGTTGCTGTAAGCGGATATTTGATAGGAAGTCCAAAGGCCAATGAAAAACCTCTGGCTCCCAATGCTGAATTTTTATGGTGGTACCAGTATTATTTTTCCACAGAAAGAGGGTATAAGGGGTATAAGGCCAATACAGAAACATTTAATAAATTAATCTGGAAAACAGCTTCTCCAAAGTGGGCTTTTGATGACCAAACCTACGAACGCTCAGCGGCAGCGTTCAATAATCCTGATCATGTTGATATTGTCATTCACAATTACCGCTGGCGTTTGGGATTAGCTAAAGGAGAAAAAAAATACGATGTGCTTGAAGCCCAATTGGCAAAATCTCCCTCCATTACAGTTCCAACCGTTACTTTGGAAGGCGATGTCAACGGTGCTGCGTTTCCTGCCCCGGAAAGCTATGCTGCCAGATTTACAGGAAAATATGCACATCATACCGTAACGGGCGGCATTGGACATAATCTGCCACAGGAGGCTCCAAAAGCATTTGCAGATGCAATTATAGAGGTAGATTCTATGTCACAAGCGACGAATTGATAGCAACAGTTTCGAAGTCGTAAAATAAGCAGATAAAATTTTAATTATCATTATGGGTTTCCGCAATTTCTTAGAGAAACTTTTTTGTAAATATGTGCAAAGTATTAAAATAAAGTCAGTTGAAATGGGAAATGAACCTAATGATGCTCCAGATTGTTATTTGACAGATTTACAACAAATGGAAGATGAATGTGCGGCTCCATTTGAAAACCCTATTTTAGCAGGAATGTGGTAATAAAATAAAAATTCCAGAATGTTTAAATACTTTTCAATAATACTACTGATTTCTTTTACTTGTTTGTTTTCTCAACAAAAAGCAAATACGTCCATTTCAGAACTTCAGGTTCAATATGAATATTCTTTTGTTAGGGATACTACAGATATCAATCCAAACCATAGGTTCAAAGAGCTAATGCTTTTAGATTTTAACCCTAATTCTTCGGTATTTTATAGTCAGCAGTATGCTGCTGCAAGAGAAGCTGTCAAAAAGGCAACTTTTGCTGCTCAAACTTCAAGCAATGTTGAAATTAAAGCATCTGATTTACCGAAATATAAGGTAGGATATTCTGTGTATAGAGAAGGTTCAAAAATTTATTTTACGTCTAATATTAATCGTGATTTTTTCACATTTGAAAATACTTACTTAGACTGGAATACTAATTTTAAAGAGGTAAGAACTATTCTGGGATATAAGTGCAACAAAGCTACAACTAAGTTTGGGAACAGGGTTTATACAGCTTGGTACGCAAAAGATATTCCGGTTTCTGAAGGTCCATATAGATTTAAAGGCTTAACAGGTCTAATTTTAGAGATTAGTGATGAGAATAAGTATCATTCATTTACAGCCATTGGAATTGAAAAAAAAGCCATTGAAATTGCTCCTTTACAGAAAGGTATTCCGGTAACAAAAGAACAGTATATTAAAAAACGGGAAGAATTTAAAAACAATCCTTATCCACAAAGTAAAACTCTTACAAAAGAAAGAAGAGACCAAATGATTGAAACATTTAAGAAGGATAATAATCCAATTGAAAACTAAAATAATGCACCTTCTTACTTATAGGGGTGCATTTGATTCGTACATTTAATTAGAAACAAAAACCACTACTCAGCAGCAGTGGTTTTTATTTTTATCTAATAGTAAATTCTTCTTATAAGCCTTCTTCCAGTTTCAGCTTATTCACTAAAGGATTGGCATACATGGCTAAGAAATATTCTTTAGAAACAGGATCAGACGGATCAATACGCATTTCAAGTCTGCGGATAAATAATTGCTTTTCCTGTTCCGTATATTGGGAGGCGTAAGTATCGGTATGGTGAAGAAGGTCGTAAGCGATGTATTTGGTAGGCCAAAGCTTATAATTGCTGATGATGGATCGGTCAATTACCTGGGCAATTGCCTGCAGCTGTTTATTTTTATTGTCAATAGTGGCTGCAATTTCATCCAGTTCAGTATCAATCACTTTACCGGCATGAAGATGAATTCGTTTTTTCTGTCCTAGTATTCCACTCAGCATGGTGGTGAAATCCTCATTTTTTCCTTTGATATATTGCTCATCCCGATGCTGAGCCAGCAGCTGGGGCATTTTTAAAGAATCCGTAGGATCATATTCGTAAGAAATAGAAATAGGAACAATTTTTAATGCTTTAAAGTAATCCGTCAGAGACTGATCTCCCGCTGCCATGGCAAGCATCTTTAAGACACCCTGCTGGGTAGCATCATTACCGTTTTTGGTACGGCCCTCACGCTGTGCTATCCATACGGAGCGGTTTTCCGTAAGCAATTGTTCTTTGATATATTCAGACATGGTCTGTGAACTGGTAAGCTGATCACGCAGAGATAAATCTCTTTGAACCAGGAAATTACGGTTCAGCTTTGCCAGTACATTTAAAAAGTTTTTGCGCACAAGGTTGTCACCAATAGCAGAAGCCGTCATGATAAGACCACTTTCCAGCAGCACCAGATTAAGCAGGGAAGTATCCAATACAATATCTCTGTGATTAGAGATGAAGAGATAAGAGGTCTTTTTATCCAGCTTATCGAAGCCTGAAGTGGTTAATCCTTCAGAGCTTTTGGCGAGAATCTGGCGAACAGCATAAGCCACAAACTGATGCTGAAAATCACTGATGGAATGAACATCTTTAAACTGCTCCAGCCATACCTGCTCATCCGTCTCAGGAAAAGTAAAGCTCATCAGCGCCTTCATCATAGGATCGCGGGCAATACTTCCCAATCTTTCATTCACTTCCTGATCGTAAAAATACCGGATTTCATCAAACTTCGACATGCGATTATTTAAAATTAAAACTTTTTGCAAAAGAACGAAAATTTATCTGGGGAATGGGCATAATGGGTGTTAAAGTATTATGAAGGGCGTAGAAGTTAGGATATAATGAAGCTATTGTATTTTGTTATGATGAGTAGAGAAAATGAATATTATTTGCATCACAAGCATATACTATCAGGTAAAAAATACGCCCTCATAATTTGTATTACTGATTTTTATCAATATGAAATCAGAGCATATCAGAATTAATTAAATTTTTACTTTTTTTATTTCTCACATCGTTATAGTGCTTCTTAATGTTTTCAATCATTTGCTTTCCGTGAATGCTGATCAAATTTTCGAAATCACCATTGTCATCCAGTTCATCAAAAAATAGTTTGGATTTTAATGTATCATAATTATTTTTAGAATTAAATTCAGCTTGTTTAACGTGTATATATTTATTACTGTATTCAGAATTTTGAGTAACACTTAAAAGAACCAGATTTCCAAAAGCGTTTAGTAATTCCTCCTTTAATTTCATCGCTCCCGGTTTGGGAGTTTGCGGATTTAAATGTTCTACAGAGTTTTTTGATGAGATTCTATATCTTTTAAATTTTTCATCCTCCCGGTCTTTCCAGTTTTTCCAGAGTATATACTCTAATTTCTGAAACCAATAATGCTGAAATCTTACCCCATGCGATTGATATAGATACAATTCGTAATCCACGTGATAATCTATATCTTGCGAAAGTTGTGAAAAACTTGTATTCTTGTTCTTATCTTTAGTAAGAGACAATTCATTGTCTATTTCTTCAAGCCGTAATAAAGCCTTAGCCTTATCATATTGTGTTTTGTTTTCGAGAAGAAAATGCAGATAGGGTGTTAACCAATATTGTCTCAGATAATCCCCTGTAAAGTAAAGCATACTTTGTAGTTGGTGAAAATCATCCACTGCATAGTTGGTTTTGGAATAATAATCATTAGAATTTTTATTAAAATTTACAAGCTCCAGAGATTCCTGTTTTGTGCTCAAATCAACAACCCATTTTATAATATAGAGGTCAAAGACCTGCCTTACGTCCCAAAGCAGTTCCAGAAAACGTTTAATTTCCTCTTTATTGCTATTAATTAAAGGGTCAAAAATTTCTATAATCCTGTTGGCATGAAAGGTTCCTTCAAAATCAGCTTTAGACTCTTTTGCAAGGTGGATCCTGTAAGTATGTATCAGCAATTGAGGAAAAGAAATTAGTGACCTGCAGTAAATTTCATCTGATTTCAGATTATCTTTTTGATCCGTTTCTTCAGTTGTGGTTAACGCTATGCTTGTATTATTAATAATATCTGATATTGTAAGACCTTGTGCCTGTTCTTCTCTGTTTTCTGCATGTGCATAAAAAATATCCCTTCGAAATGCAACCCAGCTTGTAAGGTCCAGCTTTTTAGTGAGTTCTCCGCCAAATGAGTCCCTAACATTTTTTTCAAAATAAGAAAACATATTTTCACAAACCTCCCACAATTTACTGTAGAGCACTTTTTCGTCGCCTAAATGATTCAATAGTTTTGACTTGATAATATCCGTCTGTTCTAATTGTATTCCAGAGCTATTGATGGTTGTAAAAATCTTGTTAAGATCAACATTATCAGGCGTATTGTTTTTGACCAGATGTACATTTTCAAAAATAAAATCTCCAAAACCTGCCTGTTCATCTATAAGCCTCAGGTAACTTTCTATGGTTGATACCGCTTTGGCAATATGTTTTACAAATTCCTGCCGATTTACATCAGGGTAAACATTTTCAATATGTTCAGACGAATTATTCAATAAGTAGTAAAGATAATTTTCTACTTCATTTCTTATCTCGAATGACAGTTTCATTTGATCTCCCACTTTTAAAAATTCAGTCAATCTTGTAGAAACATTTAATTTTTTAAAACAATAGGCAATCAGCCATAATGTAGTAAATCTCTGTTGTCCGTCGACAAGTTCAATCTGGTTTGAGGTACTTTCCTCCTTGGTTATAATTGTGCCTATATAGTAGTTTTCATTAGCATTACTGGTAAACGAAAGATGAAAGTCATCCAGCAGACTTTTAATTTGCTCATCATCCCATACATAAGGCCTCTGATAGGTGGGAATTAAGAACTTATATGATAAAATATCCTTTAAAGTTATGATTGCAGTCCCAAATTTATTCTGAGTCATCTTAATTTTTCTTTAATTAGTAGTACAAATTGTTTATCAAAATCATAATTCTCCTGATAATCGGAAGCCTGTTTAAAATAACCGAAATAGCTTTTGAGTGTTTCTATATGTTTGGATTTGGAATGAGAACTTTCTGTATAATTTTTATTGAATTTAAAACGATCTTTCTTAAGTCTTTTAATCAAATCTTCAGGAGTATAGATGTCCAGAATTGTATCAATAAGATGAGTATCTTTTACCAGTTTGAATACGCTGTCTTCCCTTACGTTTCTGTCAAGGGTAATCCGTAATGAAAATATTGTTCTGTACATCCAAAGGGAAGTTTCATACAGCCGCTCATACCCAAACTTACTTACATAAGCAATGACACAGGCTTCAAAAAGATCCTTTAAAAATATCGTGCCGTCTTTACCATGAACTACATCTTTATAAAAAGTATAAAAATCTTCCTGAATGCTATGGTTATTTTGGTCTATAAACAACTCTGTATACAGTTTCAGATAGTCGTTTATATAATCCAGCGTATTATTTCCATCATGTAAGGGCTGTCTTACCTGTTTAAATCTGCTGAGAGTGGAAGTGTAGATGTTTCCATTCCTCTTTTCGCTGATCTGATAATGGTATGAAATATCTTGATCCGTTTTTTCCGTATCAATACAGAATTCATTGATTACCGTGTTTTTCTTTTCAGCTGGCATCCGGTATCCGGGATATTGCCTCCAGTATCTGTTGTCCCAATATCTAAGTTTACCCAGATAACCAATAATATCTTCAACATGTTTCTGATTTTCCTCCCAGCGTTTCGCCTGATAGGCAACTATTTTACGATTGTCCACAGCTCTCAAATGATGAGCTTTTATAATGTCACTTCCTGAAAGACGCACCCCTCCCGTATTTTGAGTTTCAAAAAAGGTATACGCCAAATCTTCACTTTTTGTAATGACAAGGGTTATATTAATGTTTTGAAATTGCAGGCTTTCCTTAACATCGACCAGATCAATGTAATCAAAATAGTCTCCATCAAACAAAGCCTTCAGAAATTCATAATTTGATTTTATCTGATGTATGCTAAGAGGATTAGAATAATGTACTGTTGTAATGTTGGTATTCAAAAACTGCTGTAGCAATAGCATGGTTGTTATTCTCTGCTGGCCATCAATAATCTGAAGTCCATCATTAGTTTGATGAATGATTATACTTCCCAGATAGTAAAGTGGCTTATCGCTGCTACAGTCTTTTTGTGATGCTTGCAGATCAGATAATAACTGTACTATCTGTTTTTGTGTCCATACATAGGATCTCTGGTATTCCGGAATTAAAATTTTTTGTGAACCCTCTAATCCTTCAATGGTACCGTTAAATAACTGATCTAAAGTAATGGAATAAACTTTTAAATGATCCATATTCATTATATGATTTGAGTACTTCCGCTAAAATGTCTTCCCAACATTCCTTCCAAAAGCTGAAATGCTCTTGATTCAGCAAACTTATTTCCGTCAGAATACAAAATAAACTTCAGTATACCTCTGGCATCATCTACCTTTACCTTAAAATAAATATGATCTATATACTGAGGCCCTTTATGATAAAAGATTTCATCCGTTTCATTATACATCCAAGATCGGATATTATTGTTGTTGATCTTATCAATAATCTCACTGATTAATGCATGCGGGTTTTTTGTTGAAACATTGAGTTCATCCATTGTTTGTTTTTTAGATTTATATTACAGATTTAAAGGACTCTATTAATGGGAAACAACTGCTTTTTTGAGAGCAAAAGTCAGTAACTAATCTTCTTCAAAAAAGTCCAGATCTATTTCTTTAATTTCGATTTTATCCTTTATTTGTACTCCTATATTATTTTGAACGGCCAGTTCGGCCAGTCTTTTCCCATCAATCAAAACAATCTTATAGTTAGGATTTTCTTTCGCAGTATTTATAGCGTCGGCTGTAAAGTCTCCTACAGTTAAAATTACTCCCTTATTAGAACCTTTATTGGCAATTGCCCCTATAAAGTTGCGGATTTCCGGTGATCCTACTTTTGCTTCCCATCTTTTTGCCTGAACATATATTTTTTCAAACCCCAGCTGATCCTGATAGAGAATGCCATCAATTCCACCATCTCCAGAGCGTCCGACTACTTCAAAATTTCCTTTTCCTTCTCCTCCATAACCCAGCTGATCAAGCAGCTTTACAACAAACAGCTCAAAATAGTCTGCCGTTTTGTTCCGCAAAATATTTAATAGCTCATACTCAAGATTGGAATTGATCTGGTTAATAGATTTACCAATAATCACTTCAGGAGTTTCACTGTCTTCATCCACTGTTGAAACTTCAGTCCTGTCTGCTGGTGAAGCTCCATTACTTTTATAGCTTGCTTCCCATTCCTTAAAGGGATCAAACTTTTTCAAAAAACTTATATTAATATAGTGAGCGGTGGCCATTTTTAGAGCTTCTTTTCCCAATGGTGTAATCTGATAGTGTGCTCTTGCCGGATAAGAAATTAAGCCTGCCTTTTGCAGGTAACTTCTGCTCCATCCTACACGGTTTCTAAACAGTGTCTGCTGGCCGCTGGGAACTTTAAGGGCAAGATCATCTTTAGTTAAATTAAAAT
The DNA here is from genome assembly GCF_900108365.1 of Chryseobacterium culicis. Classification (GTDB taxonomy): domain Bacteria; phylum Bacteroidota; class Bacteroidia; order Flavobacteriales; family Weeksellaceae; genus Chryseobacterium; species Chryseobacterium culicis. The sequence continues at coordinate 1,042,460 of NZ_FNWQ01000001.1, forward strand.
GTTGTGTGAGAAGCTGCATCACGCGATCTAAAGAATATACTTTATTATCCTGTAATAAAGATAAAAACGGATACATTATGCTTTGAAAATCCGGTACTGGCATGGTTTATTGTTTATACTTGGCAATTATACCGAAATTATTTTAGTCATGCCTACGGGAACCCGTAATTTTCAAAAAATCATTACTAATTTTCGCCCCTTCCCAAGTGCCTCCAGATAGTCCCATAAGCCCGGTCAGGCACTTTCGAACGGCGCTTTTAAAAAATACCATCAGGTCTGCATATTAAATAAATAAAATTCTGGTATCTTAAAAACAGGCTGCTTGATACAAAATGTGCAATCATAAAAAAAGCACGTTTTCACGTGCTCTTGAGAAAAAAAAATTTATTTGCTTCAACATCATTTATTCAGGTGGTTGTTGTGGGCCGGGAGGGAGTGCCTGCAATTACTGAGGAGTATTGATGACGGCATAACTGTTTCATATCCTCATATATTTGTCTTCAGAATGGATTCTGACGCTGATTAAATTGTCTAATGCCATGCTATTGTGTTTTTATTACTGATTCAAATATAACAAGTAAAGTGATAGAAAATCAACACAAAGTGATTTTTTTGGTAGGCGTTCATGAGATAATTAAAACAGGATGAAGGAGTTTTGTTTTTATCACTTTTTAATGAAAAAAAGAGAGCGTAAAGCACAAAATTGCGAAAGAGTGAGAAATTTCAGTTTCTGAAGAAAAAAAGGAAGAGCAGATCTTGTAATTATACTCTATTTCAAGGGAAGTTTTTCTAAATATTTTTCTATATTTAAAACTTCATAAATGTTGATTTATCATGGAACATAAAATACATCAGGGACGCAATGTAAAACGATTCAGAGAAATGCTGGGCATCAAGCAGGAAGCATTGGCTCTTGATCTTGGGGATGACTGGAATCAGAAGAAAGTTTCTCTGCTGGAACAGAAAGAAATTATAGAAGACCCCTTACTGAAAAGAATTTCTGAAGTATTGAAAATTCCGGTGGAAGCGTTTCAGAATTTTGATGAGGAGCAGGCGGTGAATATTATTTCTAATACGTTTGGTGATAATGCTTGTGTTGGAAATCCTAATTCAATCTTCAATTTTAGTCCAATTGATGAGATAAAGAAGTTGCATGAAGAAAAGATTGAACTTTATGAAAGGATGCTGAAAGAGAAGGATGAGATGATGGGGAGACTGGAGAGGTTGATTGAGAATAGATAACTTAAGATATAGAAAAAGGTTCAGCATGTGCTGAACCTTTTTATTTTTTTAAGACTTTTACAAAAATACCTAAAACCTTAAAGTCGACTGTTTCTTCGTCTCTAAGAAATATTGGTTTGAAGTGATAATTATTTGATTTTGGTAATAATGTTATTTCTTCATGATGCCAGCCTTCTTCATCAATTACCTTTTTGCTTGAATATTCTTTAATAGTATAATTACTTCCAAATTCTAAATCGGTGATATTTCTTCCCTCCACCAGAGTGATTAGACCATTACGAGAACCTCCGGTATATTTTTTAAACAAACATATGCTTCCATTAGGAATAATTTTATTCATTGACTCACCAATTACATTACATGCAAAATAGTCATCTCGATTGTCAAGATTATCCAGTTCAATATATTTTACGTTTTCTAATTCTTGCAATTCAGAGAAAGTGCCTGCCGCAATATTTAGATCATAAAAAGGGATCGAACTTTCTGATGGAGTATTAGAAACTTGTATTAATTTGTCCTCTGTGGAAGAATTATAATTTTGAATAAACTGATGAAGAAAACGTCTCAGGTTTTCATTACATGCATAAATGTAAGTACCTTCTATTCCTCGTAACAATATGGTTTTATAAATATTGATAATAAAATCTAGCAATTCTTCTTCTTTATGAATAGAATTTTTACCATTTTTATCTTTATACTTTTGCTTATCAACAGTTAGTTTTCCAGATATAAAATCGTAGTCCAATTCCGGACCTATAATAACTCCTGTATAATTCAAATCATAACCTTGGGTTGTGTGAATGCATCCAACCTCGTGAATAGAATTGGGAGAGTTTACCCAATCTACAGAAATGCTGTTCCACTTTAAGTGATTGTCACCAATAATGATATCATAAGCTTCAGTATCTTTGTTTGAAACCCATTCCCATGCATATCCTGCTACCATTCTAGACAGACCATGTACCTCGTTTTTCTTTTTTATTCTTTCAATCATCTCTGACAAATCGTCGAAAAGATAAAGTTCGTAATCATCTGTTTTATAGTGTTGTAAGGGAGGGGTAGACGGTGCGTCAAAAATTTTATGAATTAACTTTATATAATTGTTTCCACCGCGTACTCGAAGCTGTGTTTTTAATTTTTCAGTACGTGTTGAAGATTGCGACTCTAACTTTTTAAAGCTTTCTTTAAGAGTATCCGAAGGTTTTATGGATTGGTACTGATCATAAAAAATAATAGATTTTTTACTTTGTAAAATAACCCAATCCAATTCTGATGCTGTAAATTTATCTAAACCTAGTTTTTCACAGTTGCGATCAAATGTTCCAAAATATGAACCTAAATTTACTCTTCTTCTTAGGCGATGCCCTTCATCCACTATAATAAGATCATATTTATTTTGTGCTAAATCTGATGGACCTATCACCATTTTATGTGATAATCCATTTATATTCTTAAACACGTTAGAAATAGTTTTTCTGAATGATGCCATCGGAATAACTAGTGCCATATTTAAATCAGTAAACTTTTCCTTTACTTTTTTTAATAAAATGAAAAGTTCATCATCATCCTCATCAAAATCAGCATAGTTAAAATCTTCTAAATTAGTTTTTAATAATTTAAATAAAAATATTGCTAAAATAGATTTACCAGTTCCGGCTCCTCCGTGAATAAGACTTACCTTCGCGTTATCATCCAACAAACAATTTAGAATCATTTTCAATCCCTTGATTTGTTCTTTTGAAAGAGATTTATAGGGAGAGTATTTAAAAAGATCTGAGTTATTAATAAAATCAAGAGAGTGTCGGGATATACCTAGCTGTCTCAGTTCATCCCATATATCTTTGAATAAATCCCAATACACTTTCTTTTCATGATACTGGTGATTAGAAATACCAAGGTTACCATTCTGTAAAGAGTATTGCCCGTCTGCAGAAATGTATTTGATAAGATTAGACTCTAAGTCTAATGTGGCAGATTTGTGGAATAAATCACTTAAAATAAAATTTACGGATGAAAGTTGTTTCTTTTTTTCTGACTTTAAATGTGTGTTTATCCTAGTTAATATATCTGTGGTTTCTCCAACGTAAGCAGTTTTGTTTTTTTTATTTTTTAAAAAATAGACTATTGGCCAAGATAAGTAATCTCTGTGATCTTCATTTATTTTTGCTTCTATGAGGTGATCAAAATCGTATTCCTCTGTAATTGTAAAATTCTTCATTCTTGTACTACAAATCATCGTACTTATTTGATTTTCCTTTTGCTTTTTCTACAGGATATTTTTCATTGTTTTTCTGTAATTTTTTTACGATAATGTCATTAATATCGATATTGTTTTTATTTGCAAGCAATAAACCAAACATAAATACATCGGCTAACTCTTCTTCTAATTTATCTTTATCAAAATCTTCATTCTTTTTCCACAAAAATATTTCTAAAAGTTCAGATGCTTCAATAGATAAAGCTAAAGCTAAATCTTTTGAATTATGAAACTGTTCCCAGTCTCTATCATCACGAAATTTTAGAAGCTTTTCTACTGTAATTTTATCTATCATGACTGTTATTTAATAAAGTGAATTTAATTCAACATTAAAAATAAAAAAAACTTTAGCATTGTAACACTGATAATTTAAGTTTATTATGCAAATTTTGAATTTTTGATTTACAAAATTTTCAGACACTAAGTATGATAATGATTTATACTCCATCATTTACCCCCCAAACTTCTTCACCCTAATCACCTTCTCCCTTACTTTAATCACAAAAGGTTCCACGTGTACTATTTTTCCGGCTTCCACTTTGAAGGTATCTGTGGAGCGTTCGCAATAGGTATTGGATGGCAGAGAGTTTTTGTTGAGCTCAATTCTGTAGTTTCCGGAGGGTAGGAAAGAAGCAAATTCGCCATTGTCATCCGTGATGATGCGCTGCACTAATTGGTCATTGCGGTAGATGTTGAAAAGGATGCCTCCGGTTTTGGGTGTGAAGTCTACCGCTGTTTTAGCATCGAAATCATAGGTTACTTTTCCCTGGGTTGTACCGTTTTGATGAAGCGGAATTTCCAGCGTGTAGTGGTGCTTGTTTACGGTAAATTCGGTTTCGTCATAATACCAGCCCTGCTGGATCACCTGCTTCAGGGCATATTTCCCGTAGGGGATAGAACGATAGCTGATAAAACCTGATGCGTCAGTTTTAAACGAAATGGTATTCAGCATGATGAGATAGCCAGCGGCCTCTTTGTCGCCTTCATCGTAGATATTGTTTTCGTTCAGATCATAATAAACAAATGCTTTGATGTCTCCTTTTTTACCCGGATCCAGCGTGCTGTTTCTTAGGTTGACGGTAACGCCGGCTTCAACTGTAAAAAAATTATTGGTGAAGCTGCCGGAAGAATAACTGAAATAGGAAGAATTCAGATAAAGAGCATATCTATCCCGGGCATATTTCAGATTCATAAATCCGGACGGCGATTTTCCGTACAGAACATCATTGGTGTAAGAGATTCCTGAAGTAACGTTCAGTTGATTATCAAAGAAATTTTTATTTACAAAAGCCGAAAGAGATAGCTTTTCGTAAGGAGTGCTTTTGTTCATCAGTCTTGAAAAAGCGTATTCGGAGAGGAAATAGCTTCCATGCTGATAAATACCGTTTACCGTAAGCCATCGGTAGCTGTAGGTTCCGCTCACTTTCATCTGATACTGCAGCTTATCATTGTCAGGATAACGTACCAGTCCGGTTTCCATGCTCAGGATAGAAGAGTGCTGCTTATCAGGGCTCAGCCAGGTAAGATATTCGGTAAGGCGTTGTGTTTTCAGCTGTTTGGTTTCTTCGTAAGGCTGCGCATTAAAGAAATTATTGTAAGAATTGGAATTTTCTTCCTGATACTGATAGCCAAGCCCCATTCCAACGTTTCCTCTTTTAGGAAAGTTGATACCCGTATCCAGCCTTATGTTGCTTGAATTCAGATTGTTGCTGTAAAAATAAAATTTAGGTGAAAAATGAGAAGCCATAATGTTGGCATATACATAATGGTCCTTGAAAATCATTGTAGAAAAATTCTGCTGAATCTGCAAAATTCCTCTTCTGTTTCCGGGATAATAATCTGTGCTGTAAAAGTAGTTTCCGTTCAGACTGATCTTTCTGATCATTCCTGAATACTGAGATTCCAAGGCAAGGGAGGGCTTGGCAGACTGACTGTTTTCATAAAAGCTCAGGCCGCCATATACTTTGGTGTTCGTTTTCCAGTCCTTTCCAAAGGCATACTGGAGGTCTGTTCCGGCTACATGATGCCGCGCTTTCTCATACGGGTCATTCCTGAAAATATAAGTTCCTGCAATGTTCCGGGAGGCGTTCTGTGCACCGATAATTCCTCTGGTATAAAATCCGTAGCCGTACTTCAGAAATGAATTTCTTTCTATCAGGCTGTAGGTCTGGTCTACAAATCCTGCTTCAATTTTTTTATTTTTATCGGGAGACGTGTAGGCATATTCCAGCCCTCTTCCAAACATAGAAAGCTCCAGCAGTTTGTTGATGTTCCCGATCGTAAATTCGTTGTTCTCTCTTTTATAGGTAAGGTAGGTATTGTTAACAATGGGATCACTCTGATGGGTCATTGTGTAGATGTTTCCACGGATGAAAACATATCCGGAAGGAAGATTGAAACCTCCGGATCCTGCCAGCTGGTACATATCCAGGTTTTCCCCGGCGTGCCTGTAGCTTGCGGTGATGCTGTTTTTGGTGAAATTTGAAAAGGCTGTGGATTCCAGATCTTCATACCGCTGTACCGAAGAAACATTCTGCACAGATACCGAAGTACTACCGAATATCTCTCTGTCTGGCTCCCTGAACCCTGCAATATTGACAGAAAGCTGAGTACTGCGCGATTTAATCCTGGACGGCATAAATCGGAATACAAATACCGAATCTTTCTGCACACCAATGCTTCCTTTTTTTTCTATGAAAGCATTCCCCTGATCAGCTTCCGGAATTTTGAACACCACGGTTACATTCTGTTTTCTGTTGCCCAGATTGGAAACTCTGGCTCTCACTTCTACAGAATCTGTAGCTTTGCTTACATAGATCACAGGGCTTTCCGCAGCGATTCTTATAGTATTGTTTTCAGCGACGGTATACAGCATTTCTTTCTCTGCAGCCATCTTATTCTGCAGATCCGAAAGTCTGAAAATCAGCCTTGCATCTCCGGAAACCGCATTGCTGCTCACTACAATTTTTACCGGCAAGAAAAGACGTTCTCCGGGTTGTATATCTACCTGAAGAGTATTTCCTGAAATATTCCTGAATCCCTGCGGAACAGCAATTTCTATTTTTCCTTTGAATGAAGTTGCCGCTTCGCTGCTCAATACAGCTATCAGATCAAGGATCCCTGCTTTATCTGCTCTGGATTCGTTGCGTATATCGAGATGTATTCCGGAACTGTTCTGTGCCGGAATCCAGATCTGAAATGCAATTAAAAAAATGAAAATGATTTTTTTGAACAGGTCCTGAAGCATCATCTATTGGGGGATAATCTCGTATTGAAGCGTTGTGGAATATTCTTCTGACTTGGCGTTGATTACCCTTTCATCATTGGCTTTTGTAGAATATTTTATATCATAATACACACTTGTATTTCCGGTAGAACTTCCTGATGCAATAAGCTGTGGAGAAGCACTCAGCAGAACAGGATATACATTACCGCTGTTTCCTGAAACGGGAACAAGATTAAGTTTTACGGTTTCCAGAGGAATAAAGTTGCCCGCGGGAGAACTGAACTGTCCCTGCAGAGAACGTAATTTGATCTGATACTGCGTATTGCTTTTTACAATCAGCCCGTTAGAATAGAGCACACTTACTCCGTTTACGTAATCTGACAGGCTTTTGAATTCCAGAGCGCCGTTAACCGCTTTCGAAGAAAACTGCAGAGACATTTCAGGCACATCAGTCGGAGTTCCGCTGAGTGTACCGATCTGAAACTGAAAATTATGATCTGTTCTTCCGATTATATTATTGTATTGGTCGTACGCTGTAAACTGGACAGGAGCAATAAAGCTGATCCATGCCGGATAGCTGCCCAGGTAGGAACCTCCCATTACATTCATGCTGAATTTTACCTGCAGGCTGTAGTAGCCGTTGGGCTGTACGGGCTGATTATACAGTGGCGCATTGGATTGTGGAATTAAAAAAACTTCCTGTTTTTCCTGAAGAAAGGTATTGAGCGGCATGCCGATCTGAGGAATGGTGGGCACAGGACCTGGATAAGCCTGTCCTGATGAGGAAACCGGCTGCAGTGATATTTTACTGGCTGGTATTGTATATTTTCCGTCAGTAGAGGTAATAGGCTGTTTGAGCCTCATGGATATTTTCCAGTAAGGAATATTAAAGGCGCCATTACCGGTCAGCATAAAAGTATAGGCATCCGGATTGGTATTTCCACTGTACGAGTTGATCTGAAGGTAGCTGTTTACCCAGGAGGTGTAATTTACCTGTGAAAAGCAGTTCAGGGAAATCAGCAGGAAGAGGCAGAAGAATTTTTTACTACTCATAGCTGAAGCTTAATTCTCCCAGTTCCAGGTTGTTATTGTCACCGTAATCAATCATGACCGAGGCCGTGTATTTTCCTTTTTCGAGTCCTGCCGGCAGCGGAATATTCATTTCCCTTTTGTTTCCCGGCATGGTATAAAAAATAACAGGGTCTAATGATATTTTTTTTCCGGTTTGTGTGTTGACAAAATCGGTGTATATTTTCCCGTCTGCCCACACATCACCATGGTTTTCAAAAAAAACATTGATGGTGCCGGTGTTTTTTCCGTAGACCAGATTCTGGATCTCAAGTTTTTTCGTTTTGGCTGCCGGAAGCTTGTGAAATAGCTTGATGCCGGAACGGATGCTTACCTTGATGTTGGCTCCTTTATGATCTACATCATCCACAGGATTCATCTGGCTTACATAGAGAACAGCCGTATGTACAGATTGTGCATCTGAAAGGACATTGGGAACCGTAAGAGTAACTTCAATATCTTTTTTCTCCCCCGGAGCCAGCGTGAAATAATTATCTTCCTTTTTTACAGAAGCCCAGCTTGCACAGGAAGAGGGAAGGGTATTGGCAGCGTACGTTACATTTTCTCCTTTGCCATCATACTCCCAGTCTCCCAAACTTACAGCAAGGTCCAGAGAATTTTTTGCACTTACATTGGTTACCGTTATTTTCTGGGTATTGCTGTTTCCGTTTCCCGATTCGAAATAAAGTCTGGGTGGTGAAACCGAAACTCCCGTTTGTGCTTTTCCGTAAAACGAAAGCGCGAAAAGAATGCTGAAAAGGAGAAAAGAGAGTCTGCTCATGACGGAGATTAGTTTTTAGAATGAAGATAAAATGCTGTGGTAGGTACAACACTTTATCATTGCATACTGCTGAATATTATTGAGAAATAATTGTATACGTCAGCTCAGTAGTGTATACCGTAGGATCCTGTCCCGCAATATAATTGTCCAGATATGTATTGGCTCCTGCACCTTTGTATTCAATATTGATTTTTTTGTCTACACCTCCGTTCGAAGAGCTTACCAAAGTAGTTTCATTAGGTGATAACTGTACGTTTTGTGCATACTGTGCTCCGTTTACGGCTTCAGAACCTGCACTTGCCTTAATCTGAATTGTGTTGGACTGGATGTTTTTTCCTCCGCTCTGTAATGCAGCGTTCGCACTTTTTACTTTTACCTGAAATCCTCCTGTGCTGTAAATACTTAAGTGGTCTGCATTCACGGAAGTTACACCATTTGCATAGTCGTCTTTAGTAACGTAGTCTAAGTTTACTGTTTTCTGAGCGTTGTTCACTACAAGGGTCTGAATCGGTTTCAGTCTTACGTTCAGCGTTACATTCTGTGCTTTTAAAGTTGCGAATCCCAAAAGGGCAAAAGACGCTAAGATCAAATTTTTCATAGGTTTAATGATGTTTTCTTGTATTAATAATTTTTAAAATTGCGGATGCAAAGGTAAATACAAAGACCATCAGCGCTTTTGTGAAAAAACACTTATTATTTGTGAATTTTTACGATGAAATCTCCATTCAGCAGAAATTGCTTTTTATGACTGGAAGCATAAAAAGTAGCAATAAGGCAATAATAAAATTGCCATAAAATAAAAGGAATGCTTTATTGATCTTAAATATCAGTTTTACTTACCATATTGATAATAAATAAATTGCAAAATTGCTATTCACTGCATATTTATTTTTTTAGCTTTCCATATTTTTTTACTGAGAAATTAGAGTTAATATTAAAAAATTATGGGCGTCATTGCCTTCGGCCTCTTCATTTTTTACGATGTTTTCTATTTCGTCAGCGATGGTATATATCTTTTGAACCACCCCTTTGTGATGGCTGATAAGACGATATTCATCTGAACCTTCTCTGTTGTTTTGGGAATTGCCGTTGATGTTTCGGTATTCATCATATTGTGCATTGAGCTGAAAGCCTGACGGACTTGAGATCGTCACAGACTGCAGCTCACGGAAGGAAGATCCGCTCCCGTCATCTGAAAATCCGTTTCCCACAGCGAGCATCTGTACCGGAAAAAGCCTTACATTAAGTCTTAAACCGTCTGTTGTCTGTGCAAATGATTTTGTAAAAGCAAAATATAATACAATGAATAAAATGTACCTTGCAAACATATAACCTGTATTTTTCCCCAAAAGGTTACTTATGTAAATATACAAATTATTTCATTTCCGAGGGATTTTTTCCGGTATGTTTTTTAATGAAATTTGTAAAATTTCCTTCATTGCTGAAACCCAGATCATAAGATATTTCAGAAATGGTGGAATTAGAGAAATGTAAGGCTTTTTTACACTCTGTGATCAGTTTTTCGATGATGATCTGCTTGGCAGTTTTGTCCAGAACATACTCTGTCATCTCCGTCAGCTTTCTTGATGAGATATTGAGCTCGCCGGCATAATAAGCTACTTTTTTAGCTTTTTTGTAATCTCTCTGCAATAATACCTTGAACCGGTTGACACAATACATATAGTCAAACTTGATATCTTTCTTGATTTCTTCGGTAGGAATATGTAGAAGCGCATCAAGCATCAGCCTTTCTATCGCATTATGGGCAGCAGCGATATATAAGCTTTCATCCTTTTCCCTGAAATTTTCCATCCGTTCCAAAAATACCACTCTCATCTGCTCTATATTGATGAAAGGAGCGATGAATATTTCAGCATTATAATTGTAAAAAAGCTGTGAATTGATAAACAGGCTGTCTTTGGTTGATCGCTCATAAAAACTTGATGAAAAAGCAATTGAATATACGTCTGATCTTTTGGTATCGCCAAAAACAATCTTTTTTTGCGGCCCAACGAACGCAATATTTCCTGCTTTTAACGGATAGGGAACATTTTCAACCGTTAATACGATATCTTCAAGAATGATATAGATACAAAAATAGTCTAAGGTATTGAATGCTCTTTTGTTTTTATTTCTAGTGATTAGATAATCTAAGCGATTGATACTGAATCCTATATTTTTTAACTGATCCGTTATTTTATACATACCCTGTGGCTAATGCTGTCCTGAGAAAAATTCTTAAAAATTATTTATATAAATATAAAAAATTTATCAAATATCCCATTTTAAAGGAAAAAATTAATTTGTGTTGCATAATAAAATAATGAATACCCTGATAATCAGCCGGACAATATCGCCTGCCTAGCAGGGACCGGATTCCTGTAATACCTGTCATCAAAGATACTGTTAATTCATTAAGAATTCAGATCTCCTGCAACGGTTTGTGTTCGCTCACACATCCATCGCTTTAATCTCCACACCGGCACATACACAAAAACGACAGACAAAATCCCAGCGAGAACACCTACCGCTAAAGCCATTGCGGTAGCGTCCAGCTTATAATCTTTTGAGAAATTGTACTGTCCTATAAAAAGCAGCGAGAGTACCAGCGAACCTGTTATCAAACCGTGTAAAATACTCAGCCTGGTCATGAGTTTTTTAATATTCAGCTGTTCATCTATTGTAAATTCTATGGCGTCCTGGCTGGCCGCATCCGTTACTCTTTTGATGATATCAATGGTAAGGACTACCGGAAGAAAAACAGCCATCGGCAGGGTAAGACGAGCCAGGTTTTGGGTTCCTGCGAAAAAATGGGTGTAGCCCAGCTCTTTGAAGCTGGCATATGCGATGATGAAATTAAAAAATACATTCGGAAGGACATAGTAAATCGTACGCTTGATGAGAAAGCGTTTCAGGGTTGTTTTTCTGATGGGTTTTGGCTTTGGAGGCTTTATTTTAAATTTCATAGGGAGGTGGTCAATAGCTCAATGGCTTTATCTTTTATCAGACAGGCTTCTTCTTTCGGAAGAAAATTTTCATTAGACATGAAGGTAAAATCCATTTGCTGGTTGTAGGTACTGGTCACCAGGGTATTGGAGTTCAGCCATGGGAAAGCCACGGTTGGACTGATTACTGTTTCCAGGGTAAAGTTTTTGTAATCATTCGGGATGTTCACTTTTCCCATATTGGATAAGGTGATATCATGCCCGCCTTCGCTGGACTTCAGCATATGGATCATACGTTCTACAACAGGGTGCATGTGTTCGCCCATCCAGAGAAGTTCACGTGCTTCCATCTTATTAATTTTCTCCGTAAGTTCTTTTTTGATCTGTTTGGCATTGTTCATTACATCCCTGCTGTTTTTTTTCACAGAAAGCTCTACCGTTGGGGCAAAAGCAAATAAATGGTCTTCTTTAATTTCAGGAATAAAATGGCGCACGTCTACCGGACTGATCACTTTTCCTTTTGCGCGCTCTCCCTGAACATCCCGGAAAGCCTGCATTACGGAAGAGCACAGCAATGCATGCACAGAAATTCCGTTGGATTTACATTTTTCAGTGATAAGCTTGGTGTCTTCCGGAGTCATTTTCCAGTGAATAGCATAGTTTCCGAGATTTCTCTTTTTGCTTTTTCGCTGGATAGAAAAAAATATTCTGGCCAAAAGGAGATAAATGCCGGCCTTATATTTTTTGATTCCTGCATTAAAATCCGAAGGCAGGAAATCATTTACCGATTCGAATGCAGCATACGGGATGAGCGGATAATAAGGATTGTCCAGTAAGCCAAGGAGTTCACGCATTAACGTAACTCCGGTTGTACCGTCTGCAATACAGTGAGGTATGATCCAAAGAACTTCGGAAGCATCCTGTCCTTTCACCCATACGAGTTCAGCTAAAGGCTTTTTGGGATCTTCAAACAGCTTAAACCATCCTTTTTCAGATTCTTTAAACCAATCTTCGTCTGTCTTTCGTTCCACAATACGAAGGGGAATAGGCTCAATATCCTTTTGCCCTACAAAATAAGGGTATCTGCCATTTTTTTGATCAATGGTGGCTCTCAGTATAGGATGTTTCTGCTGAATTTTGAGTAAGGCCGTTTTAAAATTTTCTTCAGGAATCTCTCCTTTTATTTTTGCTGTATAGACACAGTTTACAGGAGTTTCAGGATCTGCATACATGATCCTCTCTACCATCATTAAAGGTCTTTTGATCATAATACTGCCATTTGTTTTAATTGTGAATGTATAATCTGTATCACCTCATCACGCACTGCCAGAGCATCTGCGTAAGGCAGATATCCTTCGCTTCCCATAAATGTAAAATCCATTTCCCCACGGTAAGTAGAGGTTACCATTGTGGTGGTATTACCCAACGGACCTATCACTGTCGGACTGAAAATAGTTTCTACAGAGAATTCTTTGTACTCATGAGGAATCTGAATGCGTCCCAGATTAGAAAACATACAGTCGTTAGAGGATTTCCCGTTCTTTAAAAGTCTGGTGAAATTCTTCAGCGCATCATGCCCGGATTCCATCACCATCATGGTAATGTAAGGATTAAGCCTGCCTGTTTTTTGTGCCACAGATTTCTGCATCGCACGAAGATTGTCATCAAAGCTTAGCTTTTCATCCGAAGAAACCACAATCATAAGTCCGAAAGCAAAAATATGATCTTCCTTAATCTGATGGGCAAAACGTCTGATATCCACCGGACATGAAACCTTGTTGAAAGATTTCTCACCTCTTACTTTTTTAAAGGCCTGCAATACTGCCGCACTCAAGAAGGTATTTACAGTTACTCCCTGAGATTTGCAGTAAGCAATTACTTCTTTGCTCACCGTTTCATCCAGTTTCCAGTGGATCAGATAGTCGTTCTGTCTTTCTATAGCTTTTTTGCCTACCGGAATGCATTTAATTGCGGTAGCGGCAAGTCTTCCGATAAACTTAGCTTTGAGTTTCTGTCTTCGGCTGTTCAGGATTTTTGCAGGAACCACATCCTGTATTCCTAAGATGGGATTTTCTGTGCCGATATCAGCGGCGGGATGATCCAGTACCATTAGGAATTCTTTCAGAAAAGCCATTGCAGAACCGCCATCACAAAGACAATGATGGAATGTAAACAGCATGTCGGAAACATTTTCCCCTTTGATCCATACAAAACGGATCAAGGGCAGTTTTTCATAATTAAAGGCAGTGTTCCATTCTCTTCTGGATTCTTCCTGCCACTGGTCTTCATTCTGCCGGGTAATGATTCTTACAGGAATAGAAACAGGGTTTTCCGGAACATTATACCAGGGAATATTTTTTTCATCATGACTGATCAGTGCTCTCAGCCATGGATGTTTATTTTGAATCTGAGCGAGGGCATGCTGGATATCCTTAAGAGCAAAGGTTCCTCTCAGTCTGAACGAAATGATTGCATTAAAGGGTTCTGTACCGTCCCCCAGTAACATGCGTTCACCAAATAGCAGTCTTCTTTTCATAGGCAGAGTATGAGCTATACTGAAGTTAATGTTGAATGTTCCGTTACAAAATTTTCCAGCAGTTCTACTGCTTTGTCGTTACCGCCGGCAAGGGTAAATGTATTGCGGACTTCCTGGGCGGCTAATCTGTATTTCGGATTTTCCAACAATTCAAAAACTGTTTCACGAAGAGCTTCTGTACGAAGTCTTTTGTACCGGATGCTGATTCCGCAGCCTGCCTGTTCGATCAGTTTTGCAATATGGAAGTGATCATACGCGATAGGAGTAATCAACATCGGCAACCCATTACGGAACGTATCATTAACGGTATTGAACCCTCCGTGGCAAATCACCATGTCCATTTGCTGCATCACTGCAGACTGAGGAACAAAGCTGTTCACAATAAAATTCTCCGGCCATTCTTCAAAGATTTCCGGTGGAGTAGCGGCAATTACTGTAACAGGCTGGTCTTTAAATGCTGCAATGATTTTTTCGAAGAAAGCTTTTCTGATATCTACCAGCAATGTTCCCAATGATACAAAGATCTTTGGAGTTGTTGAGGCATTCAGTTTATCCCAGTCAAATGGAGCATCGTTGGGACGGCCTTTCACCGGGCCTACAAATTTCATATGAGAAGGAACCGTTTCAAAACCGGCAAATGCCTGCGATGTAAATACCATATTCAGTTTGTGAGAATGGATGTAAATTCCTTCTTCATGAATACCTACTTCCTTTTGAAGGTCTTTGATCAGGTTTTGCTGCCATTCCCAGATTTTAGGAGCACTTTTTTCCGTATCTCCCATCACATCCGGCGGAACAGGAGTGGTAGTTACGCAAGGAATATGATGTTTATGAGCAAAAAGAGCTCCTCCGAAAGTGATGCAGTCATTTACGATTACATCAGGCATCCAGTTCTCTGTAAGTCTGGTTAATCCCGGCATCATCATTTTCGCGAAAGGAACATACGTTTCTTCCAGTGCCAGTTTCATCACTTCAGGTCCTGAACATGCGGGTCCGTCATCCTGTCTTTTTAAAATGCGGGCAATTTCCTCCTGATAGGGAATAAGATCTTCTTCGGGATAGAAATAAGAACCTCCTTCAGGAATATGTTTGTTGTCTAAAGGCGTAATCCCGAACCATTTTACTTCGTGTCCCCGGGCAATTAAACTGGCTCCAACACTTAAAGTAGGGCTTACATGTCCGAAAAACGGCGGAACCACGAATAAAAATTTAGACGGCTTTTCAGGTTTTGAAGCCTTTGATATAGCCTGTTCCAATAGATTGGCTGCTGTAGCTGAACCTCCGGCTTCCACAAAAGACTGGCCTACTTTCTGAGCGGCTTCACGGTAGCTTGGGTTATTTAAAATCTGTTGTACAGCTTCTCTGAGATGATTGGCTTTAAATCGGTTAAAATTAAGACGTTCACCCGCTTCGGTACGTACTACACGTCCTGCAACATGCGACTGGTCATACGCAATCGGAATTACGACCAAAGGAATACCATGGGATAAGGTTTCAGATACGGTGTTATGACCGCCATGGCAGACTACGCCGTCAAGATGAGGTAACAGATCCAATTGCGGAACCTGCTGATACACCATAAAGTTGTTCGGCCACTGCTCAAAAAGCTGTGGATCGGAAACCACTACAACAGTTAAGTTTTCGTCTTTAAAGGCATCAATCACTTTTTGAAAAAATGCTTTTTTATGATCATGATCGAAGGTAGTTCCTATACTAACTAAAATCTTTTTGTTGTCTTTGCTTTTTAATTTTTCCCAGTCGAATTCACATGAAACACGTCTTTCTGTAAGAACCGGACCTGTGAATTGATACTGTGACGGCAGATCCTCCATTTCCCCAAAGAAATAATTCGATGTTAAAACAAGGGTCAACAGATCTGAAGTTGCCAAAGAGCGTTCTTCCGGGAAACCCAGTTCTTTCTGCAAGTCGATGATTTGATTCACTTCCCATTCGTGTACTTTCGGAAGCTCATTCATGATTTTGATGGCTGCCGGAGCAGTAACGGAAGTCGCATAAGGAATTTCAAGAGTTTTAGCTGCAACCGGAGCTGCAAATAACTGATGATCTCCGATAATCAAATCGGGCTTATATATTTTTAATAATGAAACAATACCCTTATAGCAGTGTCTGTTCAATGGGATAAGAACCTCTTCGTAAAGGAATTTCACGCTGTCTATGCCATACACTACTTTTTTGGAGATAATATCGAGATATTGTTCACTTTCTTTCTTTTCTTCGTCGGTCTGATCGTATTGGATCAGTAATAATTTTCCTCCCTCGGGAAGTTTAGCTTCTAACGTAGGGTCTAGGGTGATCCAGGCTACTTCATGTCCTCTTTCCAGCAGCGTTGCACCGATGCTTAGAGTAGGGTTGACGTGACCTGTCAATGGTGGAACTATAAATGCAAATTTAGCCATGGTTTTGTGTTAAAATTTTAGATAAAAATTGAGCAATCGTTTCAGCAATGCGCTGAGGTTCCTGGATAGGAATATTATGATCGCCCGGAATTAATTCAAGTTCAGACTGGCTGATTTGAGATTGCAGCCACTCACCGGTAGGTCTGCAGTTGGAATCAGCGCCATAAAGCAATAGCGCAGGAGCTGTTAATTCATTAAAACGGGCTTCACCAAGGAAATGTTTTTCCCTGATCATGTCTGCTTTAATGCTGGTCTGATTAAACAGAAATTCATACATACGGTGGTTCTTCTCCATTTGTCTTTTGCCCATCTGTACTTTGGTGGTGTCTGTAAAGTTGGCCACGTAATGCTCAAGAAACTCTTTGCTGTATTCATCAATGATGTTACGGGCTTTTTCGTCCTGGGGATCCGGCGCTTCGATTACCACTAGCTGATTCACGCGGTCCGGGTATTCTAAAGCTGTTTTTAAAGCAATAAGACCTCCGAAACTATAGCCGACAAGGTGTACTTTTTCCAGTTGAAGGTGATCTATCAAACCTATAAGATCGGATGACATGTTGTCAAGATCGTACCCATCCAGAAAACGCTCACTCATTCCGTGGCTTTTCAGATCGTACATCACCACATGGAAATGCTTTGCCAGCAAAGGGGCAATATTAAAATAATAAATGGACAGGTTGCTGAACATACCGTGGATGAGTACCACGGTTTGTTCGGCTCCTCTGTTTAGTTCCTGTATGTGAACTTGTCTGTTATTGACAGTGATTATTGGCATTCGTAGATATAATTGATGATCATACTAAGGTCAAGATTAATCAGCTGGTCAAGATCCATAGAAGATAACCAGCCTGTAAAGTCGATCTGATCACCAAAATGCGCCTTGATCTTTTCAGAGAAAGAAACAATCTCGATGCTGTCCATTTCAAGATCTCTGGTGAATGAACTTTGAGGAGTAATATCCATCTCTTCTACAAATTCAGCACCTATCACTTCAGTAATAAAACCTTTTAATAAAGTAAAAAGTTCTTCGTGGTTCATTTTTAATGTTGCGTTTACAGTGTCCATCCGATAATATAATTTTTATGTTTAATAGTTTTTATTTCAATGTTATTGATCCACAGGTGATCGTCTTTTATCATTTCGACTTCGAAGGCTTTAGGGTTTCCCTTCAGCCCTGTTCCCAGGAACTTTCCGCAGGCTTCCTTGGCTACCCAGAATCGGGTGGTCCATTCTGCCTGATCTCTGTCTTTTAATAAGATTAATTCTTTGTCCGTAAATACCATGTCGTAGAATCCTGAACTGCGTTCTTCCATCTGTTCCATATCAATGCCTACCGGTTTTCCATATCTCGCGATTCCTACGGCTTCTTTGCCTTTATGGGCCAGCGAAATATGAATATCTTCTGTGAAATCACTGATGAGGTAAGGTTTTCCCACTTCATCGGACCGGATTTCAAACGTGATCGGGAAGCAGGCGTGATCTTTTTCTTTCCGGAGAAGATTTCTTACAGCGTCTTTTACTGCTACCCGGCTTACCATCCAGTTTTTCTTTTTGTTAGGTAGTAGCTGCTGGTGATGCTGCTTTTCTGTCTGGTTGAAATATCTTTTCAGGATAAAATCCCAGGAAGCTACTCTGGTATACGCCTGATGGAAAAAGAAAACTTCAGGGGCAATCTCTTCCGAAAGGCGGTTGTGCAGCGGTGACATGGAAACATTCCATAAGGCGGTATCAATTTCCAGTCTTCTGTTCTGCCAGCCGGTAATGGCGCACCATACTTTTCCGTCTCTTTTCAGGATGATATCGGCGATGGCAAATTCATCATTCAGCTCGGTGAGCATGCAGGTACATTCAAAAATACCTTCCTGATCATGCATATCTCCGAAGAATTCAATATCTCTGATTTTCACAGGGAATGCAATACGGTCTTTCACCAAAGTAAGCTGAAGCCAAAGCCCGAACAGCTGTCCTGCATTATCAAGCAAAGAACCTTTACCACCATTTCCTTTTATTTTTCCGATAATACCTTTGTCTCCAACGGCTGACACTTCAGTAATTCCCTGGTACTGATCTCCATGGAACATGTGCATGTCGTAGATTTCTTCAGGGGTTCTTTCGATAGGTAAAAGATTACCGATGGAAAGATTGAAATCAGGGGTTGGAACAGGAGCAGATTTTAAAACCACTTCTGCGTTGGCAAAGTTTTCAATATCGAGATAAGCGTGATTCGGTGAGCGCCATTCTCCTTTTACGGTTTTTTCGAAAGGTTTAGCGACGTTCATCCATTGGAATACACTTACGTTCATGATTTTATGAACCAGTGTTCCCGGAATTTCCGCTTCTGCGATTTCTGCAAGCTGTTCAAAGATCATCGTCATCGGAATAACCGGTTCCATATCTGCTACATGAGCCCATCCTTTTGGCTGTCTCAGTAAGCTGTGGTCGATCAGGTAAGGATGACTTTCCAGGCTAACGGACAGGTCTTTTGAGAAGGAACTGCTTCGTGGTGCTGCCTGAGCAACAGTAACTACAGGTGCGGGGCTTTGAATTTTGATTTCCGGACGGTTTTGGAATAAAGTCAAGACTTCTTCCTGCATTCTGATCATCTCCGAAACATTTTCCTGAAATGCCTGTACCAGTGGATGACCGCTTTTAGCAGCAATGGCTGATGCTGTGGCTGTATATTGTTTTGGCGTATCAAAAGACTGAGCCAAAGCTTTCACTTCTATAAAATTACGGATAATAGGCGAACCTAGCTCAAGCTTAATACCTTTTCCTGATGCTCTTTGGGAATGATTCTGAATCTCCAGAAAGTCAAGAGCAATTGTTTTTCCTTCTACAAATAACGAAGCTACAACACGTTGTAACTGAGCTAAAGCAGAACGGGTTGGAACGCTGGAAGCGATGGTACTGAAAGCTTTTCCTTTCAAAGTATCATCAATAAATCCAATCAGACCGCCAGTTCCGACTTGAATGAAAACTCTTGCGCCTTCTTCATATAATTTGTCTGTCAGCTCACGGAAACGGACAGGTTCTACCAAATGCTCTGCACTCAGTTTTCTGATCGCTGCCTGATCTGCAGGATAAGGTTCTAAGGTGGTAGCAGACCATAATGGTATTTTTGTCTGCTGGAATTGTGCTTTTTCCATTCCCGCAAGGATCACATCCAGTTTATCTGCGATAAAAGGAGAGTGGAATCCGGACTGGAACGGCAGTATTTGATGGAAAATCTGTCTGGCCTTTAACAAAGGCACCAATTCATCCAGAGCTGCATTGCTTCCGCAAAGAATCACCTGATTAGGGCAGTTGTCATTGGAAATATATAGGTCTGAAATTTCTGAAATGAAAGGCTGTACCACGTCAATTCCGGCTCCTATAGCAATGAACCTGGAATCTTTTAATTCAAAAGTCTCAGGATTCAGTACATCAATTAAAGCTTTTACAGAGTTGGCCTCCGCTAATTCCGAAGAATAACCTGCCAGCCATTCTCCCAAACTGTGTCCGGCATTCATATCAGGAATAATTCCCAGTTTTTTCAGTGAATTATCAAGAATACTGCAGTTGTTGAAAATGTTCAAAGCATCGGTTAAAAGTCCTTCTCCTTCTGTTTCGATAGGTGCTGTTAATCCGAAATAACGGCCAGCCGTTTCTACTTCACCTTTTGCCAGACCATCTAAACCGGGGAATACGAAGGCTATTTTACCACCATCTTTTAATAATGGAGCAGCGGTGTACCAGATATCCTGTTTGTTCTTCCATGTGATATTTTTGGAAACAATTTTAATGGCTTTTTCCAGTCTAGCAGGGGTGGGATCAAATATCGCAACTCTGAAATCTCCTTCACCAATTGCTGTTTCATTATTTTGTAAAGCTGAAAGCAGTTCTTCATGGGTAGGTCTGGCCAAGATCAATACCTGATCTTTTTTAGGCATATCATACCCTTCCAAAACCACATGAGCATTGATTCCCCCGAATCCGAAAGCATTTACTGCGGCTACTTTCGGAAGTCCTGTTTTTGACCAGTTCTTGGCTTCCTGTACAGGTTCAAACCTTGTATTCTGCATCTCCGAAGTTGGATTTTCGCAATATAAGGTTGGCGGTAAAGTATCGTGATGTAATGCTAAACATGTTTTAATTAATCCTGCAATTCCTGCAGCCGGCATAGCATGACCGATATTGGACTTTACAGATCCGATACCCGCAGCCGGAGCCGCTTCTTCTTTTCCGAAGAATTGGGCTAAGGTCTGAAGTTCTGTTTTATCTCCAAGAGGAGTTCCTGTGCCGTGCGCTTCAAGATATCCCACTTTATTTTTATCTAAATCAGCGTTGATCCATGCCTGTTCCAGTGCTTTCAGCTGACCTTTTACTGATGGGCTCATCACACTGGTTCCGTTCCCGTCACTGCTTACTCCCACCCCTTTGATCACAGCATAGATTTTATCCTGATCACGTACAGCATCTTCCAGTCGTTTTAATACTACGAAACCACAGCCTTCGCCAATGAGTAGTCCGTCCGCATCCATACTGAACGGTTTGATCTGCTGCTGGCGGGACATGGCTCCCAGCTGGGCAAAAATACTCCAGAAAGCGGCATTCTGTCCTGTATGTACGCCTCCTGCGATCATGATATCAGAACGACCTCTCTGAAGTTCCTGTACAGCATGATCTACGGCGATAAGAGCAGAAGCACAAGCGGCATCTACCGTGAATGCAGCACCCCCTAAATTGAACCGGTTGGCAACAAGAGAAGCGACAAGATTAGGAATTAAACCCATTGCGGTATCGGCAGCAAAACGTCCTTTGCGCTGTTGAAAAGCATGCTTTACTTTTTCAATATCCGCAGAAGAAACCTGTGGCAGCAACTCCTGTAAGAGGGAAGCAATCTGTTCTCCTGTTCTTACAATTTCTATGGCACGGGTAGCACCCGGACCGGTGTAGTTTCCTTTACCAATGATGATTCCCGTTTTTTCAAGGGAAATATTCTTCTGAAATATGCCTGCATCTTCCAGTGCTTTCTGTACCAGATCAAGGGTAAGCAAATGATCAGGCTCCGTTCCTTCAACAGCCAGCGGCAGAATACCAAATGCGGTAGGATCGAAAGTATAATCAGGGATGAATCCTCCACGCTGACAGTAAAAACGGTCAACAAGGCTTGTGGCATCACTGAAATGAACCGGATCTATCCGATCCGCCGGAGCGAGCTCGGTAGAATCGACTTTATTGACAATATTCTGCCAGAAAGTGTTGGCATCCTGTGCCCCGGGAAAGACACAGGATAAGCCAATTACAGCAACATCTGTTTTTTTCATACTTTGTTTATACAGTGTTTACCAATTATTTCCTGACATGATCAGCACCTGGCTTTCCGTTCCGTATTTAATCTCGTTAAGGAAGATTTCTTTTCCCTCATCGAGTGGAATCATCGAAATACCTCTGCGTTCATATTCTGATTCAAGGGTAGAAGAAACCATTCCGGCTCCTTTCCAGGGTCCCCAGTTGATCGAGATTACTTTTCCTTTTAATCTTTTATTTAAGGCATTAGCGTAGTCATCCAGTACACTGTTGGCCGCAGCATAATCTGTCTGTCCTTTGTTACCGTATACAGAGGCAATACTTGAGAATAATACTACAAACTGGCAGTCTGAACGAAGCTGCTCTGCCAATACACGAAGAGGTTTCACTTTCGTATCAAATACGCGTCCGAAAGAGCTTGTAGTCTTTTGTTTGAATAACTTATCCTCTAAGAGACCCGCTCCGTGAATCACTCCATCAAGACGGTCGTATTTTTCATAGATACTGCTGATCAGTTTGCTCAGTCCTTCTTCATCACAAAGATCGAGTGACTGGTAAATGATGGTATTTCCAAGGTTTTCCATATCACGGATGGTGCGCAGGATCTGATTGTTTTTGAAAATCTTCGTGGTTTCTTTTTCTATTTCTGCCGGAGATGTGAATTGACCTGACTGGATTAAGAAGCTTCTGATTTCTTCTTTGGTTTTCATGCCTTTAAAGTCTTTAGCAGAAATATCATTTCTCGGATCTGCTGATCTTCCCACCAGAATATAAGTACAAGGATAAGCCTGAGACATATGTTTTACCAGTTCGGCAGTGATTCCCTGTGCTCCTCCCAAGACCAAAACCACAGATTTTTGATCTAACTGGATATGGGCCTCACGTAAGCTTGTAGATAATGGTGAAGGGATGATGTCTATTTTATGTCTCTGCTCATTTTTATAAATCACTTCAGCAGGTTTATCGTTGGTAAGGATTTCTTTTAAAGTAATTTCCGCGATTTGATTTACTTCCTGAGGCGTACCAAGACTGATCAGTCTGCAGGTTGTATTGTCAAATTCTCTTGCTAAACTTTTGAAAAGCCCCGGATATCCCTGATGATGGCGCAATATGCTTGCCTCTGTAATTTCCTGGAGGTGTGCCGGGATATCAGAGATCAGGTACACCCATTTTGCTTTATCAAAATCCAGTCTTTTGATCAAATCTACATGATCAATAATGCTTGGTTTATCAGCTGAGGAGAATAGATCCAGCATAATTAATCCATCAACATCGGAAAGATCTTTTTCTGTATCTGCAAATTCTACAATTGCTCCATGTTTTTCCAGTGCTTCTTTGATTGCTGAGGTTTGTCTGCTATCGTCCTGCGTAATGGCAAAACGTTTTCCCTGCAATACTTCTGTGTTTTGTACTAAAGAAGCATCTGTGGGAGTGATATCGAAGCGAAGACGTGAGAGTCCATTTTGAGCCGGCTCTGCCGTGTTCGTTTCTTGTGATACATGAGCAGTTTCAGTGGTTTCACCATTCATTTCGCTGATCCAGCCTGCCAGACCGCGCAGGGTTTTGATGGCAGCCAGTTTCTCCATCACATCATCAGCCTGTTCAAGATTTTGACCAAATCCGATCTTGGCTTTAAGATCACCGATAATTTCCATACGTTTGATGGAATCTATACTTAAATCCGCTTCCAGGTCAAGATCAAGACCCAGCATTTCTTTTGGATATCCTGTTTTTTCGCTTACGATACTGAGAATGGCATTTTGAAGGTCTTCAAGGGAGAATGCCGGCTGAGCTTGTGATTTTGAAACTGTTGGTTCAGTTGCTGATCCGTTTTTTTCAGGTACAGCAGTCGTTTCAGCTCCAGAAAATTCAGTAAGCCATGAAACTAATCCGCTTAACGTTTTTATTCCTGCAAGCTGTTCCATAACAGTATCTTCACTGATATTTCCGTTACCCAGAGATCCCAGTTCATTACGAAGTGTTCCGATGATTTCAACTCTTTTAATAGAATCTATACTTAAATCCGCTTCCAGATCCATTTCCATACCCAGCATTTCCTGAGGGTATCCTGTTTTATCACTTACTACCTGCAGTAATAAAGACTTTATATCTCTTGAAGGAGCTTGTTTTACAGCAGCTACAGCAACTGGTTTTTCCTGATGCACAGGCTGAACCGGAATGGTAGAGATAGGCTGTTGTACAGCAGCTGATACCGGTGAATGGTAGACAGGAGCAGGGAATGCCTGTGGATTCTGTCCCATAAAGGAAAGCATCACATCACGCTGTGCCTGTATCATTAATTTCATGCTGTTTAAATATTCCTGCATCATGCGTTCAGCAGTAGACTGAGCTTCAATTGCAGGTGTCTGGGGATTATGATTAAAGTTGTTCATGGGAATAGGGTTTATAAGTGGTAATGCACCGTTGGCAGGCAGATTACCGGTAGTTGGGTGGGCAGTTTGCCCGTTAACACGCCAGATGGCAGGGCTTTTTTTGTAAAGCTCAGGCTGGTTAAGATCAATAATCGAAACGCTTCTGCCGTCAAATAGTTTATCAATATTAAAGCTTCGGCCAGTTCCTAAATATTGCGCCAGCATGCAAAGCAGGTGGCTGAATTTATTGCGGCTGTTATCTTCTACATATAAGGTCAGCTGATCTTTTTCCAGACAGGATTTGGCTAATCCGGTAAGAACTTTTCCTGGTCCTACTTCAATGAAGATTCTTGCACCATCATTGTACATGGCCTGAAGCTGTTCTACAAATCTTACAGGCTGTACCAGATGCTCGGTAAGTCTTTCCTTTATTTCTGACGGATTTGCGGGATAAACTTGCGCAGTAGTATTAGACCACACAGGGATCTGCATTTCCTGGAAAGGAACGTCTTTCAAAACTTCAGCATACAATTCCTTGGATTTCGACAATAAAGGGCTGTGGAATGCACATGCAACTTCCAGCTTTTTCGCAGAAATACCTTCCTGTTTAAGAACGTCCAGCAGTTTATTGATAGCGTCAGTGCCTCCTGCAATGACACATTGGGTAGGAGCGTTGAAGTTTACCGGATAACATCCTTCTACTTTAGCAATGATAGGCTGTAAACGTTCAGCAGAAGCGCTTGCTGCCAGCATAGATCCCGGATCTCCTCCTTCTACTGAATTCAGGATAGATTGAGCTCTTTTAACACTTAAGTCTACCAGTTTATCTTCTCCAAATACTCCTGCAAAGCATAAAGCGGGTATTTCACCATAACTGTGGCCGGCAAGCATATCAGGAATAATTCCCAATGATTCAAGGAATTTAGCCAATGCAAGGTCTACAATTCCTAAAAGCGGCTGCGCCAGACGGGTATCTTTAATAGTTTCTTTCTGTTTCTTTACATCAGCTTCATTAAAGGTTGTAGACGGGAATACCACTTTTTCAAGTTCAGGATATTCATCAATAATTTTACGCATTGCCGGAAACACAACAAATAAGTCACGAGCCATGTTGATTCTCTGGCTGCCCTGTCCCGGGAATGTGAATGCCACTTTACCCTCTTTTTTATTAACCGTAAAAGTATCTTTTGTCTCAATCCCTAGCAGGACCAGTTCGAGCTTCATCATCAGGTCTTCAGCGGTGTCTGCTACAATACTGAACTGGATTGGCTTTTCTGAACTGATGCTTAAACTGTAAGCGATATCTTTTAATGGAATACCATCATTAATCTCTAATAAAGCTTTAACCTGGCCTGACTGCACTTTGGCTTCTTCATAGGTGTCTCCACGGAAAACAAATAATTCTGAAGGCCAGGCCTGCATTGCAATTGAATGATCCTTCTTAGGATGATTGGCAATAACAGTATGGAAATTAGTGCCGCCAAATCCGAAAGCACTGATTCCTGCATAACGGTTCTTTTCACTCCATAAGCCGCTTTCCGCATGAAAGGCAAATGGGCTGGTTTCAGCATTATAATAAGCATTAGGCTGCTGAAGATGAAGGGTAGGTGGTTTTACACCATGATATACTGCAAGGGAAGCTTTGATTAATCCAGCTAATCCTGCTGCACACTTGGTATGTCCAATCTGTGTTTTCACAGAACCCAGATGCGTCTGTCCGGGCAAAGCTCCCGAACGGCTGAATAAGTTAGTCAGTGCACTTAATTCGGTTTTGTCACCTACTACTGTTCCTGTACCGTGAGCTTCTACAAGACCTACCGAGGCAGGACTGATCCCAGCCTGGGAATAAGCACGCTCTAAAGCTCTTACCTGGCCTATTTTTCTAGGAGCCGTTAATCCTAACGCTTTACCGTCACTGGATCCTCCAACTCCTTTGATCACTGAATAAATACGGTCTCCGTCATGTACAGCATCTTCATATCTTTTTAATACAAGAATGGCAATACCTTCTCCAAGAGCAATACCATCAGCATCACTGTCGAATGTAGCGCATCTTCCTTTTCGGGATAAGGCGTGCGTGCTGGAGAACATTAAATAGTCATTGATTCCGTTGTGTAAATCTGCACCTCCCGCCAGAACCATATCGGATTTTCCTAATACAAGTTCCTGGCAGGCAAGATCAATCGCTGCCAGAGATGAAGCGCAGGCGGCATCTACGGTAAAGTTTCTCCCCCCAAGATCCAGCCGGTTTGTAATTCTACCTGCAATTACATTAGCCAGAATGCCCGGGAATGAATCTTCTGTTGTATGTGGGAAGGCTTCTTTTACCTCTTCGTGAAGTTCTCCGAAAACCTGCTTATAATATCCTCTGAAACTATAGCTGTTGGCAAGGTCATTACCTCCTTCAGCACCTATGATCACAGAAATGTTATCTCTGTTGATGTGTTTTTCACCATATCCCGCATCTTCCATAGCACGTTTTGCTACCAGTAAAGTCAGTAATTGCGTAGGTTCAATGGCTGCAAGCGATTGTGGCGGAATACCAAATGCAAGCGGATCGAAATCAATTTTAGGAATAAATCCTCCCCATTTTGAATGAGAAACATCCGGCTCACCGGAATCTGGTTTATAATAAAGATCTTTGTTCCATCTTTCATCAGGCACTTCTGTAACGCTGTCTTTTCCCAGAATGATATTTCTCCAGTACTCATCAAGATTTTTAGCGCCGGGGAAAATACATTCCATTCCCACGATAGCAATGTCCAGAGGTTTTTCTACAGAAACAGGCTGTTCCGGAAGCGCTGCCTCCTGAATATGTTTGTCATTATCTATAACATTTTGATGAAGAGCTGCCAGTGAGATCACGCGGTTGTGCATGGTGGCTACCTGTCCTATCATGTACATTCCCAGATCCAGTTGATCGTCCTTTGGAATAGAAACCAATTTGTCACCCTGGCGTTCTATGCCTTTGGCGGCAATTCGTAAACGGCCTACATTTAATTTTTCGAGCTGTTCCCATACCTGCTTTTTATCCATTCCTGCAGCAAGAAGTTTTGCTTTTTCCGTATTAAAGTGGTTAGCAAATGCTGTGTTGAGACAACGGGTTTCATGTCCCGGAGCTGTTTCCAGTAAAACAGTATCTTTCGCCTGCATAGCCTGAGACTGAAATTCTTCCTGAATAGCTCCTGTCTCTACAGCTTCATGCGTATACAGATAGGCTGTACCCATCAGTACTCCGATTTTTACTCCTCTTGCAGCTAATGGCGCAGCCATGATAGAAACAAACGCGGCTGAAAATGCGTTATGAATTCCTCCTGCAAAGAAGACACTGATATTTTCAGGATGATCTTCCTTTAAAATACGTTCAATCTGTTTTTCCCAAAGAACCATGCTGGAAAGGGGGCCTACGTGTCCTCCGCACTCGCGTCCTTCAAAAATAAAGTTTTTAGCTCCTTCTTTCAGGAAAATATCCAGAAGAGCAGGGGAGGGAACATGTAAGAATGATTGTATTCCCGCCTTTTCAAATACTTTGGCCTGAGCGGGTCTTCCTCCGGCAATCAAAACTACAGGAGGTTTAGCTTCTAATATATATGATGTTTGTTCTTCTCTTAATTCTTGCGGAGCAAATCCTAAAATGCCAACACCCCATGTTTTTTCACCAGCCAGTTTCTTGGTATCCATCACCAAAGATTTTGCAGATTCTCCTTTTAACAGGGATAAAGCAACAAAGGGTAAAGCACCTGCCTCTGCTACTGCATTGGCAAATGAAGGGACATCGCTGACACGGGTCATCGGACCTTGAGCAATGGGGTATTGCAGACCAAGTTCCCGGGCTAACGAGTTATTTTTATCAATTACTTTTAGTGCTTTTGCCTGCTTCAGATGTCCATACATTGCTTCTTTAAATCCGAAAATAAGTTTTTTCAGTGTTTTAAAATCTTCATACAGATCTGTAGCCAATGAAATATCTTGTCCCATAGGAATATAGCAGGTGCTGAGATCAAGTCCGGTAAAATATTGTCCAAGATCTTCGGCTGTAGGATTTTCAGGTAAAGCCGGTGAATTGGGTCTTACCAATACACGATGGTTAGCAATCACCTTAGTTTCGGTACCATTCAGTTTTGAGCATACTTCCTTCAGGTCCTGTGGAACGGAACTCTCAGGGAAGAGGGCAAGCTGGCTGTCCAGTACAATTCCTGTAGCTCCTAATGCTTTGGATGCTGCTGCGGTATGGAGCCCTATTCCTCCCTGTACCCACACCGGAATGCTTTGGATTTCTTTGATCACACGCTGGAACAATACAAACGTGGATTCATACCCTACTAATCCGCCTGCTTCATTTCCTTTGATAATGATTCCTTCTGCTCCCGACTGTTCAGCTTGTCTGGCTTCTTCCAAACTGCTTATCTGATAAAATGCAGGCAGAGTGAAAGGATTAGACATTCCGGACGGAAGAATCGCAAATTTTACCTTCTCAGAAATTTGAAGAGAGGCGAAGCTGTCCTTTGAAAAATAAATACCATATGATGGTACGTCTATCTGGTCAAGTTGATGTAACGCTTCCTGTGCAGCTGTAATCTCATTTCCTAAACTCAAAACGGGAAATGCACCCGCCTGGTACAGTTTAGTAATAAGGGTAACGTCTGGTTTTTCAAAAGGCGTCAATCCAATAATGGTTAAGTTTTTCATGGCGTGATAATTATTGAATGATAGCAAAAGATTCATAGCAAAACGCTTTGTCTTTCGGTAATAAGACAATGGCTTTTTGTTATGATATGATAAAATTGGTTTTTGTTATATCGTTAACGATTTGAATCGTTTTTTGGTAATTATTCAACATTCTATTGTTTGGCAATAGCTGGGTTGATGTTAGGGTGATGTCCGGTTTTTCAATAGGCATTAGCCTGATTTTAGTCAAGTTTTTCATAGCATTTACGGTATAGAATGGTTAATGATATCTCATAACAAAACATTAATATCACCGATGTACACAGTGATTTCGTGTTATAAGTATATAAAAATAATAAAATGCTGATATATCTTTAATCATAAATACAATTTGATAATAATTTATTAATATAAAAACATCAATTGTTCAAATGTTATTAAAGTATATTTATTGTTTTATTATTCTTAGAAACGTGACGATACAATCTTGGTAATTTTAACAATAAATAGTTATAGTTAAAAAAATGTTAAGCAAATATAGGAATAAAAAATAAAATATTTCAAAAAACGGAGATTTGTTTTTCGGTATATTACAAAAAGATAATATACGGGAATAAGTTTCTGAAATGTGAAAATTACCTTTATCAATCTGATAAAACGGATGTGCTAATGTAAGTAAAATTAATCAATATACTGTGATTTAATTTAAACTTTTTATGAATTTTTTCTATCTTTTTGATAAATAAACAGATAGGGTATTTTAAGAATAATTAATATATGTTTCCGAAATTCATAAAAAAAAGTAAAATATATAAGATTTAGTGTTTTTTTATTTAAGGTAAAGTATCTCTTTATTACTGTGTTATTATCTTTAGGATTTAAAAACACTGCATGTCATTATAATTTGATAATATGAGTATTTTAAAATTTTTTGTATTTTTGCCCTCTCAAGAACTCAATCATAATTCAATAAAATTATGATGTCTATATGCCTGTGTTTATAAGAGTAAGCTCGTTTTCTATTTTTTCAATAATGATGATCTAGAAAGAGTTTCTAATCCCTCCATTACTTATTCGTATTAACTTTCTTTTTTGAAATTGATTAATTTCCAGTCGATCTTGAATAACTGTGATCAGATTCCAGAGAGCTGACTTTTTGATCACGTAATACAGAAATCTGTTTTGGATTAAAAAAATACAACAAAATAAAACAGGTAAATATGAAACAGACAACAGTTTTCAGATCAGAGATTCACAAAAAAAGGGTGCTGGAGCACTATGATAATGCGTTAGCAAATTTTAAAGGAAATATCCGTCAGCAAATGGTCTCCACAAACTTTGGACAAACTCACGTTCTGAGTTATGGAAATGAAGATCATCCTAAACTTATATTACTTCATGGAGCTAATTCTAACGCTGCATCCTGGATGAAGGATTTTGCTTTGTACAGCAAAGAATATAAAGTGTATGCTATTGATATTATCGGGGAACCAGGTAAAAGTGAGCCCAACCGGCTTCCTTATGATGGTAATTACTACAGTAATTGGCTGAATGAGGTTTTCCGACAGCTGAAAATAACAGAAGCCTCTTTGGTGGGACTGTCTCAAGGCGGATGGCTTGCGGTAAAGTTTGCTGCCAGATATCCGGAAAAAGTCAGTAAGCTTGTTCTTCTTTCTCCGGGTGGAATTGTAAAAACAAAGCTTAGCTTTGTGTTAAAAGCGATATTCTTTTCTCTACTTGGAGCTGCCGGGAAGAGAAAAATCAATAAGCTGATCACTGGTTCACAAAAAATAGATCAGCCTGTTCTGGACTTTATGAATCTTATGCAGTCTTCTGTGGATGCAAGGATCGATAAGGAGTATATTTTTTCTGATGAAGAATTGAAAAGTATGACCATGCCTGTCTTTTTTATAGGCGGAGCAGATGATGCGGTCAGGGATTCCCGACAAATAAAAGAAAGACTTGAAGGGTTGCTTCCTGATTTTGAATGCTATATTGATCCTGACAAAGGGCATGTGCTGATTGGTCTGGCGGACACAATAAATGCATTTTTACTAAGGAGAAGGAATGATTAATTCTTGATGCAAAGGCTCCAAAACAAAATGTTTTGGAGCCTTTGTGATATTGTATGTACTTGAATTTTTAAAAAATACTTAATCCGTACTGTTTTGCCAGATCAAGAATCATATGGTAACCCGCCAGTGAATTACCATGCTGGTCCAAAGCAGGACTGAATACCCCGATCCCCATTTTTCCCGGAACACTTACGGTAATTCCGCCTCCTACACCGGATTTGCTTGGTAATCCTACCATTCTGGAATATTCTCCGCTGAACTCGTACATTCCGGCTGTCAGCATTTGTGATTCTATCAGTTTGGCCATATCCGTATTTTTATAAGTGGAGTCTCCATCAAATCTTACACACTGGTTGGCAAAGAAATACCCGATTTTTGCAAGGTCTTCTGCAGTAAGTTCAATAGAGCACTGCTTGAAGTAATTATCCAGCTGATCTTCGTTCCCTGAAATCAGTCCGCTGTTTTTCATAATATAAAACATGCCGCGGTTGCGGTGTCCTGTTGATTTTTCGGATTCATAAACAGATCTGTTGTAATCTATTGAAGGGTTTTTGGTGATGTATCTTACCATATCCAATATTTTCAGGAATGGTTTTTCTCCGTCACCGGAAATGAGTGAAGTAGTAAGAATTGCCCCTGCATTCATCATTGGATTAAGCGGTTTACCTGTAGTTTCCAGGTTTGAAAAATGGTTGAAAGGTTTGTCGGAGCCGAAATATCCCATTTTATCAAAGATATGGGGTTCTCCTTTTTCATTGACAGCCACCATTAATGATATGATTTTGGAAATGCTCTGCATGGTGAATTTTTTACTTACATCTCCGGCATTGAATACTTTCCCATTTTTGTCTACCACTGAAAAGGCTATGGCTTTAGCATCCATTTTTCCCAGTTCAGGAATGTAATCTGCCACTTTACCCTGGCTGTAATAAGCTCTGTTCTTCTCCAGGATGCTGTTTAGGGTTTTGTCTGAAATGGTTGGGATATCTGCGGTTTTCTGAGCATAAACAATTGTGTTTAAGGAAATAAAAGCTGCTGTACAGATTCCTTTTGCAGAAAATAAAAAGCTGTTGTTTTTCATAGGTAGGTCTTCAAGTAAAAATGTTTATGATATGCCTGATGAAACAAAGATAAAATATTTTTGATATTCTGAATCATTCTCTTTTTGAGCATCCAAACGAGCTAATGCTATGCTGGTGCATTAAATAATGCAATATATGTAAAAGGATATCGCATTTGTCTGAAGCAGTGTAAAAATGTTTCAAAAAGAGTAGAATTTCATTTAAAATTTTTTTTCAATTCAAACTCTTTTCAGGTGTGATTAATTTTAATTCTTTGTTGATTTTTGATTAATAAAATTCACAATTTATATTTTTGTTGATTATTTTGGTTATTGATAATGCTAAAAATGTGGTATTTTATTTATTTTATACAGGTGGAAGACTTTTATTTTTTTATCAAAAGTTAAATTTTTCATAGAGCCGATACGCGCTTGAAATAACATATAATCAGGAATTCTTATATATTGTTCGTTTTCAATTGTGAAATTGTGTTATTTTTTCACTATTATATGATTTTTGTATTATTTTTTTTGTTAATTTGACAAAAAATTAATAACACTTTTTTAATAACTATGAAAAACAACACCTATTTTGGCAGGCAGCACGTCTTCAGATGGCTCCTGCTATGTTGGCTTCTGGTACCTTGGGTACTGCAAGCACAAGCTCGAATTACATGGACCGAAGAGGTAGGATGCCAGGAATTCCGCGGCGAAAAAGAAGGTCAGGTTCCTGACAACGGCATCGCCAGTTCCTACATCAATTCTGCGCAGTGCCTCCGCGTCTGCGAGAAATCATTAGACCCTGTTAAATATCTGGTTCAGGGATCCAACGTTTCTAATGTACAATGGTCAGTTTCAGGAGGAACTGCCACAATTTCCGGAACCGGAAATACCTTAGCGTATGTTACGTGGGGTGCCGCCGGTAATGGATCTTTACAGGCTGTTATTACCTACAATGACGGAACTGTGGAAACACAGACCATCTGTATTGAAAAAATCAACAGACCTATTGCTAAGTTTGAATTGCTTAATCTGGATTACACAGTATGTAATAATACAACGGTGTATTTTGATAACCTTTCCGAACAAAACGGAGGGTCAGATATTGTCAATTATTTCTGGCAGTTCGGAGATGGAACTACTTCCACTTCCACCGCTTTTGAGCCGTCTCATATCTACACTAATCCTGGTACTTATACCATTCAGCTTACCGTAACCAATAAGTGCGGATGCCAGAGCAGGTACAAAAAGGAAATCAAGGTAGTGAAATCTTATCCTGTACAGATCAATTGTGCTTCTGTAGTATGTGAAGGAAGTACCGAGAAATACAATGCTCAGGATGGATGTAACAAAGGACAATGGAAAGTTATTGGCGGAAACATTATAAACAATAACGGTAACGAAATTGAAGTAGTTTGGGATCAGGTAGATCCTCTGGACGGTTTCGGATATGTAATGTACATGTCTGAATGTGCCTGCCCTGAATGGACTACAGTTAAAATCCCGGTGATTTTAAAGAATGCAAAAGTTAAAGGACAGGATAAAGTATGCGCTGGGAAGCAGTATACCTATTCTATTCCTCAATGGCCTACAACAAAAGTTAACTGGAATGTATCCGGTCCCGGAACAGGTCTGCTGGTCAATACCCAGCAGAGAAATGAAATTGTTTTCTCGGCTACCCAGCCCGGAACATATCATCTTGAGGCAAGCTACTACAACACTTTATTAGCATGCGAAGGAAATGCTTCTATTGATATCACTGTTGAACAGCCGGTAACGATAAGCGGTGGTGCGGATGAAATCTGTGCGGGAACTAGCCAGACATTTACAGCTAGCCCTAACGTACCTGTTATCTGGAAAGTAACTACCGGAGGGTCTACTGTGACTTCGGGAGTAGTATCCGGACCATTCAGCTATACTTTTAACACTGCAGGAACTTACACTATAGTTGCTGTGAAGCAAGGAGGAGGTTGTGAAAGTAACCCGAGAATTATTAAGGTATTACCAATTCCGCAGCCACCTGCAGGAACTATTTCAGGAGAGAAGAAAGTATGTCCTGGAAAACCTTATGTGTATACCATCAGTTCTGTTGATGCAGGGATGGTACCTGTTTGGAGTGTTACCAACGGAACCATCCAGGGCAGTAATGCAGGATCTTCTGTAACGGTTATCTTTAATACGGGAGCTTCATCGTATTCAGTATCTGCACAGAATAAATCGATGAGTAATGCAGGATGTCTTTCTGCTCCAATTTCGTTCAGTGTAGCGCCATTGGATCTTAATACCATCACGGTTAATCCTAATCCGGGCGGACCTTTCTGTCCGAGCAGCACTCAGACATTCACTGCAAATCTGAACGGTATTGTTCCTGATTTTATGGAATGGACATTCGCAAGTCCTAACTTCGGAAGTGTTGTAGGAGGGCAGGGCACCAGTAACATCACGATAAACTTCAACGAAATCTCTACAACAAGCAGCACTATGCTGAATCTGAGAGTTGTAAAATGTGGAGTTACAAAAATCATCAGTGTTCCGGTATCGTTATTACCGCTTCCTGTGGTAAGCTTCACAAATGTTGGAGGAATCTGTTTAGGTTCCAACCTTACCTTCTCTGTTAACCAGGGATCAATCACTTCAGCAACGGGGGTAACTTTCACTTTTGCGAACGGAACTACTTATAATACCTCCTATAATCCAGCAGGAAATTACAGCTTCCCGAATAACGGATATATTCAAAACGGATCAGGAAGTAACGTTTCTCAAACGGTTACAGTAACTTATACAGGAACTAACGGATGTAACTATAAGCCTACTGCAAGCGCAAACTTTACAATCTATCCTGAAACTATTATTACAGTTTCTCCGGTATATAATATCCTGGTATGTGATCCTGCAACAATGACGCCGTATACGCTTACGGCAAATAGTTCTACAGGACTTACCAATATTACTTCTTG
Source organism: Chryseobacterium culicis (assembly GCF_900108365.1). Lineage (GTDB taxonomy): Bacteria > Bacteroidota > Bacteroidia > Flavobacteriales > Weeksellaceae > Chryseobacterium > Chryseobacterium culicis. Next base: position 1,077,353 of record NZ_FNWQ01000001.1, read on the forward strand.
GCAGTGGTTCAAAAACAATTCACCTATATCAGGTGCTACAACCAACTCATACACCATAGGTGGTGCAGGTGCTTTTGGAACGTACAGAGTACAGGCTGTAGATATTAACGGTTGTGTGGTTTCTTCACAGAATATTAATGTGAGCCAGCTTTGCCCAAGCAGCGGAACTTGTAATGCAAACCCTCAGATCAACTTTACCGCTACGTGGTCAGGTTGTAATACAATTTCAACATCAGGGTTAACGTATAACGGAACTCCTGATCAGATAGAATGGTCATCAGACAGCGTACTTACTTTAACTTCTCCTCAGGGACAGCCTACAGCAACGTATCAGACTACACTTGCAGGAGCACATATTGTTTTTGTACGTTTAAGATATGGTTCTTGCTGGTACAGCAAAGCAGTAGAAGTAAGAAAGAACTACGAGCCTAAATTCAGTGTAAGCACGGTATGCAGCGGAGGCGGATATAACGTGACTCTGTTTAACAGCTCTACTATATTTGAGATTAACCAGTCATCTATTACGTATACATTCACCAGCCCGGGTCAGCCAACCCAAACAGGGCAGACGGCTACTTATAACAATCTTGCGCCAGGTACTTATACTTTCACGATTACAATGTCTGCGCCGGGAAAACCAGCGTGTACCACTACGCAGACGATCACATTAGCTCCTGTTCCTAGTACCAGCTTCCTGGTTCCGGCATGGCTATGTGTACGTGAACCTATTACATTCACTGCACCGGGATACAATTCGGCTAATACATACACATGGCTTTTTGACGGTACAGCGTATGTAGCTTCGGGAGCAACTGCTACCGTGACCTACAATACAAGTGGTGCCAAGACAATACAGCTAAAAGTAACTACTCCTAACGGATGTGTATATACTTCACCAATTGCAAACATTAGCGTGAATGAAGCTTTCATTGATGGTAATATTTCGCCTGTTAACGTAGTTGCCTGTGCAGGATCTGTTCCTACACTTGTATTTAACGGTTCGGTAGGAACTGCCAGCCAGTATATCTGGATGAATGGTTCCCAGCCAGTGTTGGGGGCACCAAATTCAATGACATTTACACCTACTCAGTCGGGAACTTACTGGCCGGTATTGGTATCACCTGATGGTTGTAAAACAAGCATCATGAGTACTAAACCTGCAACGGTAACGGTTAAAAATGCTCCATATGTAAATATTTCTGGTAAGGCTAATATCTGTGCAGGATCTTCTACTATACTGACTGGTCTTGTAACAGATAATACATTAGAATACCAATGGAAGAAAGCAGGTTCAGTAGTTATACCTTGGACTTCTGCTCCTTATCCGATCACTCTTAATACAGGATCATTAACTGCTGGTACCTATGTTTATACTCTTGAAGTAAGAACTCCGGGTACATCAGGATGTGTAAGCTCTAAAAACTTTACCCTTACGGTAAGTAATCCGCCATCATCTATTACGGCAACGTACAGTTTGGTGAGCTGCCAGCCTTATAAAATTCAGTTAACTGCATCAGGACCATCTACAGGAAATTATAACTGGAGCAATGGAATGTCTGGTCAGACAATTACCGTCAATGAAGGTGGTGTATTCCAGGTTACTTATACTGCGCCAAGCGGTTGTAAAGTATCTAGCTATGTGGAAGTACCATTAAGCCTTGAAAGCCTGATGTGGGTATTCCCTACAGGATGCTACGATGAATGTCTTAGAGAGAAGAATTACATCATAGGACCAAAAGGGGTATTTGATCATCATGATTGGATGTTGTTCGGAAACAGTATTCAGACCGGGAACAATGACTTTATCTTCCCGTTATACATTGGCTCTGCTGGTACTTACCAATTACAGGTAAATCACTTAGGATGCCAGTATACATCAGGAACCATGAATTACTATCCAGGTAAAGAATGCGGATACGAAACAGATTGTAAGATTGAAGGAGACATTAAACCAATGAAGTGGGTAGGAGACCATTACTCGGTTTCTGGTGTTATTCACAATGCTGGAGGACAGCCAATAAGTCTTAACGTTTCAAGTGTTAATGGATACGGAACTTATATTCCGTCTATTATTACCATTCCTGCAGGAGGGGTGTATGATATGAATGTTAATCCATTAGCTTTCTATCCAAATCCAAACTTCCAGGGTACAGACGAGGTCTTATTCTATAATGAGACATGTAAGTTTAGTACCAAGGCGGTAGATCCGGAATGGATGGGCATGAGAAGTGCATCAAGAAGTGTTACCGCTACTGCAGTTTCTTCTCTGAAAATGATACCAAATCCTGCGAAGGAAAAAGTGAAAATCTCATACAATACAGGTAACGAAAAATTACTTGCAAAACAGATTACAGTTTTTGATGCCATGGGCAATGTCAAATTCCGTAAAGAAGTGAAAGCGGCTTCCGGAGAGGTAGACGTGGAAGTTTCCAGCTGGCTGCAAGGCGTTTATATCGTTATTGTACAGACGGGAGATACATCATTACAAGGGAAACTAATTAAAAATTAGTGACTTATAAATCAGTGTTCTCTTCGGAGAGCACTGTTTTTTTATAGTATGTGATAATTAAATGAATTTATATGATACAACTAAAAAACAAGCTTTGGGGATTGCTATTGATGTTGCCGGTATTATCTTTTAGCCAGACTTACCAGTGGCAATGGGCAAAACAGGCCGGCGGACAATCTGGTTCTGCCGATCCGGGATTTAATTACCAATTTGATGAATCCATACGGGATATTGTTGTAGATAACAATAACAACACCTATTATCTCGCAAGTGTATGGAATGGAGATCAGAATCTGAATGGTGTGGCTGTACCCAATTACGGACTGCGTGATCTTATTTTGTTTGCTACAGACTGTCAGGGTAATGCACTGTGGTCTACCGTTATTGGTGGATCAGAAGATGGTGAAAATGCCTGGCATATTGAAGTGGATAATAATGGTGGTTTATATGTAATGGCTACTCTTTATAATAATTCTTACAGCGGCGATCCTACCGCTCTTCCTATGCATTTTGATGCGACTCACACCATGCCTTTGTATACCTATTATGATCAGACAGTAGAACCAGCACATAAAGCGGCATATCTGCTTAAATATAAAACTTCTGACGGAACACTGGATTGGAGTAAACCTTTGCAGGGAGATGTCAGCTATCTCAGCAGACGCTGTGATGTTCAGATGATGTATATGGATTCATCCAAAAATATCCATGCTGTTATGGGTTTCAGAGCAGGAACTCATTTAAATGGTTTAATTACCGTGCCTTCAACTTTCACTACTTCTTTTCAGTACTATCTGGTTAAGTTCAACTATGATAATGGGAGTATGACACCTGCAACGCCACTATTGCTTCCTATTAGTGGAGGATTGACTGCAGGAGGAACTGATGGTAAAGTAAATCTGCTGTACGATGAAAGCTTAAACAGATATTACCTGGCAGGTAAAAGAATGGTAGGAAACTACAGCAGTAACATGGAAAGTTTTTCGTACAATAATATTCCTTTTACAAAAAATGCCTATATACTTGCATTTAACGGAAGTACCGGAGCTGAATTATGGAGAAAAGAATTTGACAATAGCTTACCGGCATTTATGGATGATGAAATTCATTCCGTAATCAAAGGTCCAGGTTCTTCAGATATTTATATTTCCGGACGTTATTTTTCAGGAACAGTTCCTACCACTTTCGGAAACTATTCTTTTCCCGTACAAAATTATCAGGGACAGACTCCTTTTGTGATGAAGCTGAATGCTGATGGAGCTGTACAATGGGCAAAAGTTCCGGATGGGCTTACAAGCTTTTCTGCGTACCGTTTCATGAAAGGAAAACTGGCACTGAACGGAAATGAACTGGCCTTTGCCAAAGGAAGCTGGAATGAGATTTGGGGAAGCTTTTCAATGACACGTCCTAATTCAGATTTATCAGATCCTTTGCTGGTACGTTTTAATAAAGATACGGGTGCAGTAATTGGTACCGGAGAAATTCATAGTAATTTTCAGGTTCAGGATGAATTTACAGCCATTGCTGTAGATAAAGATGGAAATTATGTATTAGGCGGTCTTTTTCATGACCAGCTCTTTACAGATTCCAATGATAATGTCAATACCATGACAGTAAATGTGACGGGAGGAAAATCCCAGTCTTTCATTACAAAATATTCTAAATCAGCATGCAGTCAGATGTCGGTAGAGGAAACAGCCGTACAGGCAGGAATTCAATTATTCCCGAATCCGGTTCAGGATGTGCTTACCATCAGAAGCAAAGAGCCTTTGGTTTCTTACGAAATCTATGGAACTACGGGACAACTTGTAAAACAGGGAGCTTTGAGCATGTCGCAGGAACAGATAATAGTATCCTCTCTTCAGACAGGAGTATATTACATTAAACTTAAAACAAAATCTTCCACAGTAACAGAAAAAATACTAAAGAAGTAAAAAAATAAAACTGAAAATTAATAACCTTATATATAAACAGTGTTCTCTGATTGGGAACGCTGTTTTTTTATGCCGCTTTCACTTTGTCTTATTTATATCCTTGTAGTTTTATAGACTTTTTGAACAAGCTATTCCGTATTTTTGCAGAATATTGAACGATTTAAATCTTTATTCCGGCATATGAGTAATATATTTTCCGATAATGGTCAGATTGAGGTAGTCTCCTCCTTTTCTGAATTAATAGAAACCCGTTTTCGTGGAGCCACGAATGCCATCTGCTGGCAGCGGGACCTGAGCGGAGATTTTAAGGAAATCGTAACAAAACTTCAGCTGGAAGATAATATTACAGAAATTTTTCCGGAAGATCTTTTAGTCTTACCGCTTTCAGAACAAGGAATCATCGCAAGAGAAACAATCTTACATGATATCAGGTTATTGTCAGATTTTGGTGCTTCCCCATCTCTTAATCTGCTTAAAAATTATGATCGGGACACCGAGCTGGAATTTATCTCAACAGATGTATATTCATACCACGTAGATCGTTCACCCATTGCAACAGATACTTTTTTATGTACCTATCACGGAGCTGCCAGTGACATTATTGCCAATGATCAGGTTGAGCAGAAGATTTTGATCCCTGAAATCCGTGAAAAGCTGAGAAAACTGCATAACGGCCCCGAGGAAGAATTTGAAAATTTTCTGAAAGAGTATTTCTTCGATTTACACTATCAGCCAAAAACCACTGCAGAACCCGTTAATTTAGGAACAGGTCATCTCTGGCGTCTGGCGGTAGATCATCCCGGTCAGAAAGCCTTACCATGTGTGCATAGAGCTCCTGTTGAAAATGATAATGAATACAGACTGCTGTTGATTTGCTGATGTTAAGGACCCGCTGCATGGAAAAATCCATATTGATCATCATAAAGAAGGATTGAAGTGATAAAGCACCGTTCATACGGAAGCATTTTTTGTTCAACTTTCAAACAAACGGCTGTGATAAAAATATAATAATAATACTTATTTATTTCGATTTATATAATCCTTATATATTCTGCTTTTATATGAAAAATATCAATAATGACATCAGTAGTGAATAAAGGTTATATTTGTAACTTATTTGTAATGTGCATGTTGGTATCAGGAATTCGATCGCTTTATTCCTATTTATTGCATAGTTTTTTTGGTTAAAAAGTGTGAGGTTTCTTTTGCGAAATTTCTAAAAATGAAATTAAAAATATACTTTTGCACAAACACAAATGCATGGCAAAAATATATTCTATTTTTATTATGCTCTTATTTTTTGTCCCTACAAAAGCTAATAGTCATAATAAAAGTGATTCTCTGAGTTTATACAAAAACTTATCTTTTCCGTATCAACCTGATCTTCATTATTCTCTGTCAGAATTTCCCTCAGACCAGTTTTTTGCAGTTTCAGAGAATGATCCGGATACCGATCAGGAGATTGGCAAAGCAACAGCAGCATTCGATGCCCTAGAACAGACTGGGAATTTTACCAGTACCATCAATCCCAATGAACTTACCGAGTTTCCTATCGGGCTTAAAGAAAATATTTCCAGTGTAGAATACAGTCTGGTAGTGACCAAAGCAAAGTTTACCCCAGAATATGCCCTTATTAATGTCTATGGAAGAATAACGACTCCACAGCAGGGAGCAGAAGGGGGAAAGAAAACCTTATTCTTTGGTGCAGAGGGTATTAAGCTTTCCTATAATGGAAAAATCATTGGAGATGCCAAACTTTCTCTGCTGGGAGATGTCAGCATGCCTTTTAACCAGAACCAGTGGATGCTTACCCTTGAAGGGGGAAGACTTAACAGGTCTAATGGTGAAAGCGTAAATGATAATACCTATATCGTGATGGATTGTGATGGAATCAAAGAGCTTTCTCTGAAGGGAAATGTTCAGATTTCCAGAAATGTGCTGGTTCCTTTAGATGGTAATGGAGCTGTATTGCCGGAAATAGGATCGAACGGAATCACAAACAGAGTTAGAGGAGATTTTTCTATGAAGGCAACTGACTGGAATGATCTCTTGGTGAAAGTAAGCATAAGCCCTTTTGCCATTACTTCACAGATTAAAAATCAGGATAAAGGATATTTCTCTTTCTTCGTCAACAATGCTGTGCTGGACTTAAGTGATCTCAGAACAGACCCTGACGTTCAGTTTCCTCAATATTATAATACCCATGGTTATCTGATTAGTGGAACGGAGTCCTGGAGGGGGCTTTATGTACAGACTTTAAAAATAGGTCTTCCCCAGGAATTCAAAACAGAAGATCATATAGATAGCAGGGTTTCTTTTGAAGCCAATAATCTTTTGATTGATTCCTATGGAGTCTCCGGAAATTTTGCGGCCAACAATCTTTTTCCGATAGACAGAGGAGTTACCAACAAAGAAAATGCATGGAGATATTCCCTTGATAAGATAGGAGTAGATTTGGCCGCCTCTAAAATTGTGGGTGCAAATTTAGAAGGTACCATTCAGCTTCCGATTCAGAAAAATAATGATAATCAGAATACAGGTATTCCAAAGTATTTAGGATACAAAGGAATGATAACAGAAGAAGAATATCTGATTTCTGTTACTACCCTTGATCAAATTAAATTTGATATCTGGAGCGCAAAAGCACTTATTGATATAGGATCAACTATTGAGTTGAGGGTGAAAAACCGCGAATTTTTACCTAAGGCCATTCTTAACGGAAGCCTCGATATAGGAGCTAATGCTAAATACGCAGAAAGCAGTGACCCGAATGAGAAAAAAGATGCTGATTTTAAAGGATTAAAGTTTCAGGGTTTAACCCTTCAAACAAAAGCTCCTTATATCACTGTTGACTATTTTGGCGTGAAGGGAGAACAGAAACTGGCTAATTTTCCTGCAAGTATCAAAGATATAAAGGTTATAGCAGACGGGTCGCAGGTGAGCTTAGGGTTTGATATATCTGTTGGATTGCAGGAAGACCGTTTTTCAGCCACCGGTGGAATGATCATCAGAGGATTAATTACCAATGAGAATAACAGACAGCGATGGAAATATGATGGTTTTACTTTAACTAAGCTTGGGCTTCATAAGGTTGATATAGGCGTTGCTATTGTAACCGGAGAATTTCAGTTGATGAGAAACGATCCTTTGTATGGAAATGGTTTTACAGCATTCCTTAAGGCCGAACTTACAGCAGTTAAAGGAATAACAGTTAGTGTTAATGCAGCCTATGGATATAGTACTTTCAGATACTGGGGATTCGAAGGATCGGTAAGAGGACTTACCATTCAGGCGTCTGCCCTTAGAATTACAGGATTTACAGGAGGTGCATTTTATCATATGGTTCCGGACAGAGATTTGTCTATAGATCCGAAATATGCAGACAGAGCATTGGTCTTAAGACCTGATAACACAATCGGACTGGCTTTAAGAGCAGGAATTTATGGTTCGATACCCAAAGAGAATACCATTGATATCATGGCTGGGTTCAATATTTCTACCAATCCGAATGGAGGACTGGCCAATATCGGATTTGTAGGAGAAGCGGTTGTGATGGCTAATTTATCAAAATTAGTTCCTGGCGACGCCATGGCCGGACTTAAAGATAAGTTTAAAGAAATGGTTGGTAAGCCTGCCTTTCTTGACAAGCTTAAAGGCAAATGGGGTACTTCAATGTTGGATGTAGCAGATGTGGATAAAGAATACCCTGTTACAGAAAATATGGAAGGAGCCATCCGTGCAAAGCTTGCTATGAATTATGACTTCAACAACAGCGTTTTTCATGCCAGTTTAGATGTTTTTGTAAATATTGCGAACGGCATTATCAAAGGAATCGGTCCAAACGGAAGAGCAGGATGGGCGGTTGTACATATTTCACCGGATGAATGGTATATGCACATCGGCACCCCTACAGATATGATTGGTCTTAAAGTAGGTTTCGGAAATTTCTACCTGCAGTCGGGAAGCTACTTTATGGTCGGAAACAGAATTCCGGGAAGCCCGCCGCCACCGCAGGAAGTAGCTGATATTTTAGGACTTCAGCTCAATGATATAGATTATATGAGCAGCCTTAATGCCTTAGGAGATGGTAAAGGATTTGCGTTCGGAACCCACCTGAAATTTGATACGGGTGATATGACGGCATTGTTTTTATATGCACGTTTTCAGGCAGGTTTAGGAACCGATATTATGCTTAAAGATTATGGTGAGGCCAAATGTTCCAACCGTGGAGGAGATCGGATCGGAATCAACGGTTGGTATGCCAACGGACAGGCCTATGTGTATCTGCAGGGTGAACTTGGTATTAAAATAAAACTTTGGTTTATCAAAAAGAAAATCCCGATTATCAAAGCAGGTGTCGCTTCATTATTACAGGCAAAAGGCCCGAACCCATTCTGGGTGCGTGGATATCTTGGGGGATATTATAACCTGTTGGGAGGGATGATTAAAGGGAAATTCAGATTCAAGATGGAATTTGGAGAAGAATGTGTATTGGAAAACTCTTCCGTTCTGGGAGGCATGAAAATCATTTCAGATCTTACTCCTAAAAAAGATGAAACCGATGTGGATGTTTTTGCCATTCCACAGGCAACATTCGCTGTACGTGTCAATGAACCGATTGTCATTCCCGAAGACGACGGAGATCATACCTATAAAGTGGTGGTAGATAAAATGACCATTATAGATGATCAGGGCAAAGAAATAAAAGGAGTTGTTGAATATGCCCCATCTAAAGACGTTGCCAATTTCATTTCAGAAGATATCCTTCCGCCTAATAAAACATTGAAGGCTGTTACTCAGGTAAGCTTCATGGAGAAAAAGAACGGAATGTATGAAGTGGTGATGGCAGACGGACAAAAAGCAATAGAAATTGAAGAAAGAGTATTTACCACAGGTGGCGCTCCGAATGTAATTCCTCTACAGAACATACAATATGCCTATCCGGTTCCTGAACAGGAAAATTATTATACGGGCGAATCCAGTAAAGGATACATCAAGCTTAAGCGTGGACAGGATTATCTGTTTGACGATCCAAACTGGAACACAGTAACTGCCTTCGCAGCAGAATCACCTACAGAAAGTGATTTCTCTTACAATACCAATGATAATACGGTGAACTTCAGTACACCGAATCTTGGAAAAGAGAAAGAATATACATTTGCCCTGATCGCAAAAAATAAAAATGGCAACAGTGATGCCGGAGGAAATCAAACTGTAGAACAGACGGTGAAAAATGAAGAAAACCAGGACGATTCCGGCGTTTCTGTAACAACGGAAGTGAAAAAAGCTCAGAGTCTTTCCAAAAACGGAGAAATTGAGAGACTGGCCTTTGTTTTCAGAACCAGTAAGTATAACACATTTGCCGATAAAATGTCCGGTTTACGTTTCAATCCGCTGTGGATAAGAGTAAGCTCGGATGTGGTTACCCTTCAGAATAATATGAATGCAGATGAATACTTTGATGCTGTTGAAATTTCAGGGTCAAAATATACCGATAACCTGCCATTGATAAACCTGACAGCAATGATGGATGATTCTTTTGCGAATAAATTTAAAGGCCTGATTTATAACAATTATCCTTTTGATGAACTCACGCTGAACAGAGCAGAAAACGAAGATGATACCACTGGAATTCCTCCGGTAAAAGCATTCCCGGTTTTCACTTCCTATCTGCAGTATTTGGGTAATGAAAAAGGAAACGGATTCCTGAAGCAGACCTTCCCGTTCAAATATGATCTGTTCAGTTATTATAAATCAGACTGGTACGAGCTTATTTCAAAAGCCGCATCCAAATATGTGGGCGCTCCGGCCAATACAAGACCTGCGTTGATCAACACTTTATTGCAGTCAACGTATGGAGTTATTCCGGAAACAAAATACAATGTAAAAGCAAAATATATCCTTCCAGGCAATAAACCGGGAACAGAAAAACAGATCAACTATGAATTTAAATAGCTATAAGCGCTAAGCAATAGGCTATAAGCTTAAAAAACATAAAGATGATTAATAAAATAAAAAATTATTTTCAACGATATAGAAGCAAAAGACAGAAACTTACTGCTCATAGTATGAGGCTGTTGACATTGCTTTTGCTTACAGCTTACAGCTTATTGCCTGTAGCTGTGAAATCCCAGCAATACCCCGTTAAGCTGGTTCCTGTCGTAATGCCTCCATACAGTTTAAGAATTGGAGATTACGCTACCAGTACAGATAATAAGCTGCAGTTACAGGTTTTAATGACAGATTTGCTGGAACCCCAGCATCAGACGGGAATTAAATTTTCTTTAGAAGCAGGACTGAATGCCGTACCTCTGGCAAAATCCAACGATTTTGTTGTGGGGATGAACCCGTTTACGCTCTATCCGGGCAATAATATCACCCTTACCAATGTAGATCTCAGGTCTTTATTTGAGCTGCAGAACTTATCGGGAATCAATGCGGTACAATATTCAAAACCATTGTCAGATGGAGTATACCAGTTCTGTTTTCAGGCTTATGATTATTATACCAAAAATAATCTTTCTGCTAAAACGTGTGCTCCTGTATTTCTGGTTCAGTATGATCCGCCCATGCTTACCCTTCCGCAGAATGCAGAGAAAGTACAGACATTGTCACCATACACGGGAGGAGCCGGAATTGTTTTCCAGTGGATGCCAAGGCAGATTGCTCCCAATACCAGGTATATTTTTACTTTAAAAGAACTTTGGGATATGGGGCAGAGCCCTGTTTCAGGATTTCTTTCCGCATCGGCTTTGTGGACCGAAGAAACCTATGCTCCCACTTTGTATTACGGAATTGATAAAACCCAGTTAATACCCGGAAAAAGATATGCATGGCAGGTGCAGGCAAAATCCGGAAACCCTGTTTTGGGAGCCAATCCTACAGATGATAACGGGGTCTATAAAAATAACGGATTATCTGAAATCTATTATTTCGATTATGTAGAAAACTGTGCCGTTCCAACACTTTTAACAGCTAAAAATATTGGACGTGGAAGAGTAGAACTGAACTGGAGTATTGCAGGCCAGCCCGCTGGTTTATACAATGTGCAATACCGTAAAAAAGGAAGCACAGCAGAATGGGTAACCCAGCAGAGTTATCAGCCTTCAGCCATCCTTACAGGGCTTGAAGACCAAACCGAATATGAATACCGTATTGGTTCCGTATGTGGAAATGTACAGACTTTTAACAGCACCAATCCATCGGAAAATGGAAATTCCGGAGGGAATGCCTATTCATACAGCGGAGTGCAGTATTTTACCACAGATTCCAATGATGTAGACAATAACTACCAGTGCGGGATTATGCCTGCCATTGATATTGCGAATAAAACGCCGCTGCAAGATCCATTAAGAATTAATGATGTCTTTATGGCAGGTGACTTCCCTGTTACCATTCTGGAAATATCTGGCGGAAATGGTACTTACAGTGGAAAAGGATGGATTGATATTCCTTACTTATCTGGTGTCAAGGTAAAAGTTGATCTTAATAATATCCAGCTTAATACCGATAAAAAGCTTATTGGTGGAGTAGTTGAAACTACTTATGATCCGGAGGAAAAAAATGTTGTCGGTTTAAGTAGTGGATTAAATGATTTAGGCAATTTATTTACTGAAATTATCAGTGCAATAAACAATGCTTTAGGTAATGGGGGAATGACCAAAGCGGAGTGGGAAAAGCTATATGATGACATTAATACTTTTACCGATGAAGGAGGGCAGACCGCTTCCGGATTATACGAACAAGGGTTAGTAACCGATGAACAAAAGGAAAAGCTTGATAAGCTGAAAGAAGAAATTGATGAACTGCTCAAAAATCTTACCTGTGCTGTAAAAGAAGGCGAAAAACAGAAAGGTTCTGACGGTATTATTGAAAATGAATGTGAAGAGAAAGAGAAAGAACTAAAAGAAAAAATAGGGCAGTATAATAATGAGCTTAAAGAAACAGCAGAAAATGCCTGTATCTGGAATGTTGGAGAACGTGAAGAACTAAAAGGTAAAACCTTTTATTTCCAACAGAAAGTAGAAGGTAAGGCATTGCACAAATTAAAGTCAGGTGATTTCCCATTATCATTTAACAGGTTTGGAAACGTATATACTTTTAGCAGTAACGGGCAGGTTTATTATCCTGAAGCTGGCACAGGTAAATTTACCACCAAAGATGTTGTTAAATATTACCAGTTTGAAAATGCAGGTGATCCAATATCAATAAGCGTAACTGAAAATACAGATGATCAAATTACGATAGACGGGCAAAAGGAAATTGCCATGAAAGATTGTTCTTCTGATAATAAAGATAAAGGAAACGGCTTAGGCAAAGGAACACTTTATACCAAAAATGTAGAAGGCAGATACAAAGTCACGGTAACGGAGAACAACGGGAAAATATCTTCTAAGTTTGATCTGACAGGGTCAGGCAATTCTAAAACGGCATCTCAAAAAGTAAGAATAGAACAAGAAGTACAGAACAGTATTAATGATGCTCTGAAAGATCTGAAAAACCCTAAAGATATTAATAGCCTTTCTGCGAAAACTCAGGTTAATGATTTCGGTTTCTCTGTAAAACAGATGTCGGGCAAAGAATGGATAGAGACCTTATCCGAGCTTGGTGATAATGTTTGGGAAAATGCTGCTTTACCTAGATCATACTGGAACGAAGATGAAGGCAGTAAAACATCTAATGTGCAAATGCCTGCTTTATTTAGTGGTGTTGCAGATGGTGTCATCGGGGAGGTTACCGAATATCCGCAATTGATAAAATTAGGATATGATGTTTCTACAAAATCCGAAGTAAGGCAAGGATTGTGGAATAGTATTAAAAACATTAACCCTGAAAGCATAAAAAATGCTTCCCTAGAATTCTACGAACAGAAAAAAGCAAATTATACCAGCTCAAAATCTTATATTGTTAACCATACGGTTGGACAAGATGGTGTTACGGTAGTTTCTCTAGCAATGGGCGCTAGTTTCTTCAATACAGGAACGGATGGGCTTAAAGATGGTATTGAGGATACAGGTGAGAAGCTTATTAAAAAAATTAGAAAAAAGCTTAATTTGCTTGATGAAGAAGCTTTAGGAGGGCATTCTATTGCTAGACACGGACCTCAATTATCATTACTCGAGATGGAACAAAGAGTTTTGGGTACTCATCCTAGTATTCCTCAATCAAGGTCTGCACTTAGATTTGAAACAAAAGCAATACATGAAGATGCGGTTGAAAAGGCCTTCGATCAATATGCAGATGATATAGAATCTTTTTTTGCTGACCCGAACAATACATATAAAGAGTGGACGTTAGATTATGGATCAAAAGTTGGGAGTGGTTATACGAATACAGGTACTTTAAGAAATCCTGTTTCTCAACCCGTTACCTCAAATAAAGTTACTATTTCATTTAAAAGAGACCCAAATGCAGCTAAAGGTTATAGATTAGAAAGTGCATTTCCTGATATTAGATAATTATTATGAAAGAATTAGAAATACTTAAATCCTTGCTAGGAGCAAATTTTCAATATAACTTTTATATTGATGCAATTGTTTCAGTAAGAAAAGAACTTAGGGATAATGAATATTACAAAAGCAAATTTGTTGATATTATAAAACTTATCATTTATAGACAGCTACAGAATGGGGAAGCTGTGAAATTGATAAATGAAACAGCAAATTTAATGCTATTTGATAATACTGAAGAAGAAGCTTACAGATGGTTAGATTTATTCTTGATTAATGTTATTAATGAAGGTGAAATTATACCTTATGAAGATATTGCACAATAATATACAATATTAGGATCTGAATTAAGTAGAAAGTAGTAACCACTTTTAACATCATTTACCATGAAATGGGTAAAGATGGTGTTACGGTAGTTTCTCTAGCAATGGGTTCCGGTTTCTTCAAAAAAGGGAACAATGGATTTTGTTAGTTAGAAAAAACAAATGCGTATGTCCATCATATTTATAAAACTAATTTATTTAAAGAGTTTGATAATGGAAGAAATTTCAAGGAAATTATACGAATCTTCGCCTTTAAATAGGTTTAGAAAAATTGACGTAAAGTTATTAAATACAATTAATGAATTATCATTAAAAGAAAAGTTAAATATATTGTTGCATTCTTTTAAAAACTATGATAAAAACTACAATTATGAATTATGTTTATCCTTTCCAACATTATGGAATGAGTTTGAAGGTCATGATTTGAAATTCCTTATAAAAAATATGTTTCCTAGAAATTTTAATATTTATCATGATAAAATAAAGTATTTGAATACAGGTGAGTTTTTTGATATTATACTTCTTAATGGGATTTTTGGAGTTTCACCATTCAAATATATTTTTGAAGAATTATTGATAGATAATGAAGAAAGAAATGAATTTTACGACTACTTCAAACTATTTGGAGAAGTGAATTTTTATCCCGATTTAAGAGAATTAATGGAAGATATAGTTGATTTTTATGAAATTCATGTTATTGAAGATATAATGAATATGAAAAATAAATTATTACAACAATCTTCATTCGAATTAGTAATACCACATTCAATTATCTTGGATAAATACAAATAAATTAAGATGAAAATGTGTTTGTAGTTTTATTGTAAACAGAGATAATATGAAAATAATAATAATTTATAAAGATATTATTGTACCTGCAAGAGTTGTTATTGATTCTTACAAAAAAAATACAAATTTTTTTAATTTTCGGAAGATTATTAAAAATAATATTGAGCAGAAAAAACTCAATTTTAGTAGTGAAACTTTATTGGATGATAATCAATTATTAGATTTAATTTTTTCTGAGATTATATTATCGAATCGCGAAGAGAATGTATTGTTCGGTAATGGATTAAATATCAAACAAATATATCTTCTTATTGAAAAACTTAAGTATACAGCATATAAAAAATTATGTTTCACATATTTTCATGCAAATGAACAAAATCTAAGTTCTGAATTAGTAAATAAGTTTTATATCAAAAATTATAATGTATCATTAACCCTAGAAAAGTATGAAAATGTTGTAAGTGAGATATATAAAATGTTAAAAAAATTTAAAGAAATAAAAAAAATTAATAGTTCATCAATTTTTTTAGAATGGGAATATATTGATTATGACATATTAAATTAAAATTATGATAAACACTCTGGAAATAATTTTTGATAGATAAAAAACAACACAAATGATGAACACAAAAATTTTCGTAATCTCCACCATGCTGGTGGGTATTTCCGTATTCTCGCAGGAAATAAAAATAAAAAAAGGAGAGCTGCTTCTGGATGATAAAGTAGTTGCTAAAGTGGAGGATAAGAACAGGGTCTATAGGTTTAGCGATATGAATGATAAATTTCAGTTTAGCGCTGCAATTATTAGCCCAAAAACAAGTGGTACACAACCGGATCGTGGCTGGATTGAATGTATAGGAGCAAATGGTAATGTAAAAGAAATTGAATTTTCTGATAATGTGACTTTTACTTTGAGTGTAGGGAAGTTATTGGTTCAGAATATTATGGCAAGAGATCTTATCACAAAAGACGGTATTGATGAAGCCAAAGTAAATGAATTTTTCCTGACTGCAGATCGTTCTCTTTCTGAAAAAAGAAATGAAAGTACTGCATCCCAAAAAGCAGATGCAAAAAATGAAGATGATCTGGGACTTTCGATAGATTTTAAAGATAATATCAAAAATAAAAACGGAGAAGTTATAGGAAGTATAACCAGAGTAATTGTTGATCCTTCACAATCTAAATTTTTTGGAAGTCCAATGGTGCATAAGTTTTTAGAATATCGTGTATTTGATTTTAACAGAGTACTTATTGCTAAACTGCCATGTACTGACAGTGATATCAATAACGAACAGGTCGGCTTAAAAATTTACACTTTTGATAATAAGGTAATCCCAATGGCTGCTAAAAATGGTTGGGATTATACAAAGCCTCTTTCAGTAGATGATATCGCAGATCGTTTGGTGAAGAAGCTTTATGCCAATGGATATTCTCTGGGAGATATGAGACCGGTTTTTGAGGGAATAGAACAAGAAAAGAGAGATGCAGTCAATCAGAAAAATCTGAAAGCTGAAAATCAGGCAAAAGCCAATTCTATAAACATCTACAACACTCCGGGATATGTTATCGACAAAACCGGAACCAAAAAAGAAGGAAATATTACCATAGAATTTGAATCTCTTGATGCCAAAATGGGAAGAGAAAAAGGAATGGGTGACCTTACCAATTACGGAGGATCTGTAACACTGAATGTAGAAGGTAAAAATGAATTTTTTAAAGCCAAAGACGGAGTGAAATTCTGTGCAGGTGAAAGATGTTTTATAGGAGTTGCAGGAACTGATATGTTTGGAAGTAAGTTTACAGAAATTCTTTCCGAGAATAACGGAAGCTATGTTCTCGTGAATCTCAGAACTCCCAACTACTATTATTTGAAACTGGCTGATCAGCCAAAAGCTGCTTACTTGGGTGAAAATGGTGATTTTGGAACAAGAAAACCGGAAAAAATGAAAAAAATATTCGATGAATATGTCAATTGTCCGGCTATGAATTTTTCCAACTATGATACAACAACCAAAGATGGGCTCATCAAAATTCTGGACGATTATCAAACCAGCTGTAAAAAGTAAATAAACCATTCATCTTCCTGTTTTATAGAGCAGGAAGATGATATAAATAAAATGATATTGAAGCAAAACTACATTTGATCCGGGTTTCTGAAAAATACCCAATGACAAAAACCATGTGAATCATCTTACATTAAACATTTAAAAGCACAATTTTGAAAAAATATTTATTCCTTCTGTTTTTCTGTAGTTTACTATGGGGACAGCAAAAGAATAGTGATAAAACCATTATTCCTCACATTCGTCTGAAAGTAGACAATAAAAAAGACCATATCTCCTTACGATGGGCGGTAGATGAACCTATTGCCTGGCAAAAAGCCAATAAAATGGGTTTTTCCCTAAAAAGATTCACGCTTTCCCGTGACGGAAAAGTGCTGGAGAAAGCCGAAGAAAAAGATCTGGGAATATTCAAACCCGCCTCCGAAACCGAATGGAAGAAATTGGTTCAGGAAAACGACAATGCAGCCATTGTAGCGCAGTCCCTTTTCGGAGACAGTTTCGAGGTTGAAATGGGAGAGAAGCAGGGGAAACTGGAAGGCGTTGTAAACAAATCTCAGGAAGTTGAGCAAAGATTTGCCTATGCATTAATGGCGGCCGATCTTGATTTTAAAGTCGCAAAACTGGCAGGCTGGGCATATACAGATACCAGCGTAAAACCAAACGAAAGATATCTATATACCGTAAGCATCAATACCTCGGAAGGAAGCCTTTTGGTACAGAAAGGCGATGCGCTGGCCGCTGTTTCAGCCAATACGGAGCTTCCAAAACCTTTAGATTTTATAGGGATTTTTAAAGATAAAACCGTTACGCTTTCCTGGGAATATTTACAGCTAAGAGATATTTATACCGCTTATTTTGTTGAAAAGGCACAGAATGGAGGAAGCTTCAAAGCTTTGGGGAATCTTCCGGTGATGAATATGAATGATAATGAAGGAAGACAGGTTCAGGGAATGACTTTCGTGGATTCATTAGCTCAGAATACTACAGAATTCAGCTATCGTATCCGCGGGAAAACAATCTTTGGAGATTATGGACCTTATTCCGATATCGTTTCAGGAGCAGGGAAAAAAAGCCTTGAAGCCACACCAAGAATTTCAAACGTTATCATTGATGAAGATGAAACCATAAAACTTGAATGGGAATTTCCTAAAGAAGATGAAAAAAATATTGAATCATTTGAATTACTGCACTCAGAAACCGATTTACAAAACAGCTATAAAGTAATCAAAAATAAGATTCCTGTCAGTGACAGAAGTCTCATTACAAAAAGTTTAGCTCCATCCAACTATTATAAAATCCAGGCCATTGGAAAAGCCGGAGACAAGAGAGAATCGTTTTCGGTTCTTGCGCAGCCTAATGATATGACGCCTCCTGATACTCCGTTAGAATTTAAAGGAAAAATAGACACGTTGGGAGTAGTCCATCTGGAATGGAAAGCCAATACTGAAAAGGATCTGGAAGGCTATCATATTTTCAGGGGAATTCAGAAAGGAGACGAGCTGGTGCGTGTTACGCCCCAGGCGATCACAGAAAATCACTTTGAAGATAAAGTGGTGCTGGAAAATCTTAATTCAAAAGTATATTATTACGTTACAGCAACAGACCGAAGAAAAAATCAATCCAAACCATCCATTATCCTTGAGCTGGAAAAACCGGATAAAGTAAAACCTCAGACTCCTGTTTTCACAGAATACAAACTGGAAGAAGATGGGAAAATTACCATCAGCTGGATGAGAAGCCACAGTGATGATGTGGTGGCTCATCAATTATTCCGACAGTCAAAAGAAGGAACCGATAAGAGCTGGAAAATGATTTATGAAACAAAAGAGATCCAGCCGGCTTATACCTATACCGACAAAGACGTAGAAGCAGATAAAAGCTATACTTATTATTTACTGGCCATTGATAAAAGCAAGCTTAAGTCTGATAAATCCCAGGAAATGACCCTCAGAAGCAACAGAATTGAAGCTTTATCCATATTGACCAATCTTTCCGGTGCGGCAAACAGAAATAAAAAGCAAATTGAGCTGAACTGGAAAATTAGCAGCAAGGATGTAGGAGAAATTATCGTCTACCGTCAAAAAGGAACCGAAAAGCCAACCATGTGGGGAACCCTCAACGGAGCTCAGAATTTTCTTGAAGATAAAGCCGTTCAGACAGGTAATTCTTACTCCTATCTCATCAAACCCATGCTAAAAACTAACCAACTGGCTAAAACAGAAAAAATTACAATCGAATATTAAAAACACAAAAAGGAATGAAGAAAATTTTAGTATTACTACTGATCATGTTTCATGTTTTTCTCTGGGGACAGGGAGGGCAGGCGGAATATAAAGTTGAATTGAATAATTTGAGTTATGAATTAACTGCCGGGATAAAAAATGGTACTGATGATACTTATGTTTCTGTTGAAATAATTTATTCTGATGGGTCTAGAGAAAGTTTATATCTCAGATATTTCAATGATGAGGATGATGATGTCTACGGCTGGAACTTAAATCCATCATTAATAACTTCTAAAAAACCAGTAGCAGTCCGTAGCTCCGGTTATGTAAATTTTAGAACCGGGACAGATGCAGAATTTGATCAGACTAACAATGTTTCATACTGTAATGTAATGGGTTTGAATATAAATACAAACTCACCTAGAATGTCGGCTCTTACTTACAATCTAAAAATTACTCCGGTACATACGCTTATCTCTGAAAATCTTCCCGACACCAGCCAGCCCAATACCATTTTACCCTCAGATGATAAAGTGAATTTATATGCGAAACAAGGATTTGATGCCAGTCTATACCATTACCAATATAGTTTGGACAATGTAAACTGGGTGGATATTGATCCTTCTCTATCTACTTTGAACAAACTGAGTGTTTCTGCTAAAGATCTTTTTGGAAACAACTATTCACAATATCTGGGACAGAATATTTACTTCAGAGCAGCTTCGTGTCTTTCAAATGGGGTTTATGAAGCGGTTTCTTCTCCTGTTGTTTTAACTCTTTTAAAATCAGCACCTCATATCCCAACAAATACGGTAAGTCCAACCAAATGTTCAGACACCTCCGATGGAAGCATCACTTTAAATTTTGACAGAACATTAATTGCAGGTGAAAACTTAAAAGTTTCATTATTAAATACAGACACAGGGGCAGCAGTCGATTTATCAAATTCAGGTTTCCCGAATGGAGATCTGGCCCCATTTTTACAGACCAATACCACACTTGTTATCCCGAACCTTCCACCGGGTAAATATAAGTTGGGACTGTTAGGAACTTATAATGCTAATGCTACTTATACCGATGCCTCAAGCCACACCGTTGGCTTTGAGATCACCAAGCCAACGCCAGTCACTTTTTCCATGACTTCACAAACCAATGTGCATTGTTTTCAGGGCAGCGATGGGAATATCTCTCTAACAGCTGCCGGCGGACAGAATCAGTATCAGTATTGGGTTACAAAAGACGGACAGCCTTATGTAGACTGGACGAATTTCAGTAGCGGAAACACAACAGTGATTCAGAGTTTAAGCGCAGGAATCTATAAGATAAAAGTAAGAGATTCTAATCTCTGCGTAGCAAAAGATAACGGTAACGAAAAAGAAATAACGGTAACAATCACGCAGCCTTCTCAGGCCATTGCATTTCCGGCAGCAGAAACAGAAGTTTCACAGCCTACAGGATATGGTTTAAGCAATGGATATATTTCCGTAAGAGTTACCGGAGGAACGCCCAATGCAGATGGATCTTACAATTTTGAATGGAGAAAAGACAGCCCTTCAGGAACTGTGATTACATCAGGAATCACTACTGATGCAGTAAACAATCCTTATACTATTAAGCTTGAAGGACTTCCTGCGGGAACCTATTATTTAACAGTAAAGGATAAAAACTATCCGGCGGCATCAAGCCAGCTGGGGAATTGCGGAATTATAGCTCAGGAATTTATTGTAAATCAGCCGGATCCTCTGGTGGCTAATATTCAGCTTGAAAAACAAATATCCTGTAATATAGCCAATAATTATCAGTTCAAACCGGACGTGAATAATAACGGTATCCCGGATGAAGCAGAAGACGGAATCCTTAAAGCCGTAGTCACAGGTGGAGTAGGAACCTACTATTATAAATGGCAGATTTTGAATAACGGGTTGTTTCAGGATATTCCGGGAGCCAATCAGGTAACACTGGATAATCTGACAACCGGAACCTATAAAGTTTTAGTAAGAGATTCCAAAAACAATACAGCAGACGCACAATATGTTCTTGTTTTCCCATCTGAATTAGCCATTACCCTAGCGGCCAATACCATTTCATGTTACGGACAAAATGGAGGGCAGGTTTCCGTTACAGCCACTGGAGGTACAGGAGCCTATTCTTACCAATGGAATACCAATGATACAACGCCTTCGGTTACAGGATTATCTGCCGGCAACTATTTCGTTCTGGTGAATGATGCCAAAAACTGTAAAGTTAGTGGAAGTGTACAGATTCAGGGACCAAACCAATTGGCAATTGATGATATTTTAGTACAGAATCCCATTTGCTATGGAGCAGCTAACGGTGAAATTAAAATTAGTGTTTCCGGAGGAAAAGCACCATATACAATTGTCTGGACCAACGGGATATCGGGAGAAAATAATACAGGTCTTGTTGCAGGGCAATACACCGTTACGGTTACGGATGCTAACGGATGCAGTATTTTCAGACAGTATACTTTAACAGATCCTGTACAGCTTACAGTAGATTTAGGCAAAGACAGAACACTGTGCCTAGGAGATACCCAAACCTATAATGTAACGATAAATGATCCGGCTGCTACCTATCAGTGGAAAGACCAGAACGGAAATATAATCTCTAAAGATCCTTTCATCACAATATCTGCTGCTGGCACTTATACAGTGATTATTACAGATTCTAAAGGATGTACAGCAACCGATACCGTTGTGATTAAAAATTCTTCAGAAGTCCTGAACCCTCAGTTTATGCTGACCACTCATGCCTACAGGGAAGCTACAGTAGTATTGGTAAATACATCTCCTACAAAGCCTCAGACAGTAGAATGGGTGGTTCCTGATACACCGGATATTCAGATAATCAATAAAACAGACGATTTTATTGAATTGAAATTCTTAAAACTGGGCGCTTATGAAATTGGCCTTAAAGGGACACAGGGAGAATGTGAGAAAACATTTTATAAAAAAGTAATTGTAGAAGAAAATACAACCGGAGTAAATCTGAATCCTGAGAAAGCATCTAATGTAAGAGAGTTTACCATTCTTCCGAATCCAAATACCGGAGTATTCAGCATTTTGGTAGGGTTAGAAAAAGCGGCGATTATCAATGTAAGAATTATTGATATGGTTTCTCATGAAGCCTATCCGGCAGTGAAGAAAACACCATCTACCTACTTTACCATTCCTTACAATACTTCGCTTCCTGCGGGATCTTATCTGATTATCCTGGAAACAGGAAATGAAGCGCTGGTAAAAAGAATGCTCGTACAATAACAACTATG
Source organism: Chryseobacterium culicis (assembly GCF_900108365.1). GTDB lineage: Bacteria > Bacteroidota > Bacteroidia > Flavobacteriales > Weeksellaceae > Chryseobacterium > Chryseobacterium culicis. The sequence goes on from NZ_FNWQ01000001.1 coordinate 1,099,934, forward strand.
AAAAACACAAGAAAAAAATAATGAAACTCAACAAAAACCTAAGCTGGTCTACTTTCCTTATTACTGTAATAGCATGTATTTTCAATGCATGCGCAGTGGAGGAAAGTATTCCTGTAAAGGCTGATTTTAGTATAAAAGTGATCAATAATGATTATTCAGTTCCTGTAAAAGTAGAAATTACCAATAAGTCTACAGGCGCAGAAACGTATGAATGGTCATTTGACGGAGCATCAGTTACAAGCTCTACAGAAAAAAGTCCGCAGCCCATCACTTTTGCTGCTCCAGGAGTGTATAAGATAACATTAAAAGCCTCCAATAAAGACGGAAATGTAGATACAAAAGAGATCGAAGTAAAAGCAGATGCAGCTGTGAGTGTAGATTTTGACTGGCAGATGCAAGGAAGTGATATCTCTCCGGTTACCTTAAAAATGATCAATAAATCACTGGGAGCTACTCAATATCTCTGGGAATTTGATGGAGGAAGCCCAGCCACGTCCCATGAAGAAAACCCACAGGTAGTCTTTACAACACCCGGAGATCATATCATTAAGCTTACCATTTCCAACGGATTGGAAACCTATTCCACTCAGAAGACTGTCAACGTGAAACCCGCAATGACCATTGATTTCAATTGGACGGTAGATGCAATAGATAATGATTATCAGGCACCGGTACTGCTTCATCTTAACAATCTCTCGACCAATGCCACTACCTATGAATGGACCATTGCAGGAGCGGTTCCGGCTGTTTCCACAGCTCCCAGTCCGGATATCAATCTGCCTGCTGCAGGAACTTATACGATCATTTTAAAATCAACCAATGATAAAGAAACCAAAACGTTACAAAAACAGGTGACGGTTTTAGCAGATACGAATCTGTTATCATTTTCAGATATTAAACTGGGGATAAACAGTGCTCACGCTGCGGTAGGATGTTTCTTTTCATCAGAACTAGGTACGGTAATCAAACAGGGAGAAGTGGATCAGACCAACGGCTCCAAAATAGATTTTGCATTCTTTGGGCTCAATTCATCATTCCTTTACAATCAGTTTGTTTCACCGGATGAGGTTCAGAATACAGGTTTCGTAGCCATTCCCAATGCTATCCATACGAAAGTAATCAATTCCCAGGAATCTGTAGGAGTACAGCTTTCCTCTGCTGGTTTTGATGCGCTGGATTCCGGGGATGATTTTGCTGCTATCAATGTTTTGGAAACCAATGCAGGAAAGTCACCGTTTACCAATTCAGCTGTTCCGAGAATCGTTCTGTTCCAGACCACAGATGGAAGAAAAGGAGCCATTAAAATCAAAAATTTTGTGACTAACGGGCCGGGCTCTTATATCGTGGTGGATATCAAAGTACAAAAACAACCTTAAGGCTTTTTTATGAAGAAGATGTATACAAAAAGCACGGTTTTATTACTTTTAACTTCAGTTATTACAATGAGTAACGCACAGGAAGTAGATCTCGAAAATCTGGGAAAGAGAACAATGGAAGAACTGAAAAAGAATCCCTTTAAAATAAGCGGGGGAATTTCTGCCAATTCAGTTTTCTACAATTCTAATGTGTACAACGGAAGGGCTCCGTTTACCTATTTTCTCAATGGAAATCTCAATTTAGGACTTTATAAATGGACGATGCCGGTATCCTACAGCTTTACCAATCAGGGCAGCCAGTTAGGATATCAGGTTCCTTTTAAGTTCAACAGAATAAGCATTGCACCAAAGTATAAATGGATCAAAGCCTATATCGGGGATGCTAATATGGCCTTTTCGCCCTATACCTTTAATGGGCTGTTGTTTACAGGAGCGGGTGTAGAACTTACTCCGGATATTCCTCTGAAAGTGGCTTTAATGACAGGAAGGCTTAACAAAGCGGTGGAAGATGACGGAAATCCAAGTACAATTCCGGCGTACCGCAGAATGGGCTACGGAGCACATATCAGGTGGGAAAAAGAAAAATATAAATTAGGGTTAATAGGATTTTATGCAAAAGATGATGTAAGTTCTTTATCCGTTGCTCCCGATGCAAAAGGAGTTTTGCCACAGGAAAACCTTGTACTGTCTTTAACAGGAAGCTTCATGATTGATAAAAACCTGGAAGTATATGGAGAATATGCCAATTCTGCTTTAGTGGAGGATTTAAGAGCTTCCTCAAATTCGGCTGTGAAAAAGGGAATTGCCTCTAAATTTCTTGCTTCAAATTCTTCGCTTCAGAGCTATTCTGCCTATAATGGCGGGGTTAATTTAAAACTCAAAAAAGGAATGATCGGAGTGAGATATGAAAGAATAGATCCCGGATACCGAACGTTAGGAGCTTATTATTTTAACAATGATCTTGAAAATATTACACTGAATGCTGCTTTTACTTTTTGGAAGGATAAACTGGCTCTTTCCGGAAATGTAGGCCGGCAGAGAGATAATCTTGACGGACAGAAATTCAAGCAGACCAGCCGTTGGGTAGGTGCTGTGAATGCCAATCTGAAAGCATCTGATAAGCTGATGATCACGGCCAGCTATTCTAATTTTACCATGTTTACCAACAGGCAGCTCAACCAGTTTAATACAATCAATAATAACCCACTGCTGATCCAGCAGCCCAAAGATTCTATAGACTATAAGCAGATCTCGCAGAATACCAATTTCAATGTCAATTACATGCTGTCCGGCACCAAAGAAAAGGTACAGAATATTAATATTAATTATTCACTCAATGATATGGTAAGCCGGGAAAACGGGATTGTTAGAAAAGGAGGTTTATCCAGATTTCATAATGCCAATATTAATTATACATTAGGATTTCCGGAGAAGAAAATGAATATTGGTACTTCCTTTAACTATACTCATACATTTGCTGCTTCGCAAACCTCCGCAATCTGGGGACCTGCTGTGACGGTGACTAAGGCATTTCTTAAAGAAGATAAACTTAAAACCAGTTTTGGGACTTCCTATAACCATTCGGGAAGCCGTACAGCTCATATTAATGTCACCAGTTTTAGATTAGGCGCTAATTATATTCCCTGGAAGAAGCATAGTTTTGATATGAATTTTATTCAGATGTTCAGAAACAGCAATCAGCCTGTCGAAAACCCAAACGTCAGTGAAATGACCTGTACTGTGGGTTATAATTACAGTTTTTAAAATTGAACTGATATTTACTCAAAAAATACTTAAAAATGTCAGGACGGATATTGATGACCCGTCCTGATTTATTTTGATACCCGATTCACATCCTGTTTAAGAAGAGAGACTGTACTTCTTTGGTTTCATCCCTATATGTTTTTCAAATATTCTGGAAAAATGACTGAGATTACTGAATCCTAATTGATATCCCGCTTCAGAAACAGATAGTTGTTCTTCCCTTAATAATCTGGCCGCCTCCTGCATACGCAGGGTTTGAAAATAATTATAAATACTGTCTCCAAATACCTGCCGGAACAATTTGACCAGTTTGCTCACACTCATATGGTGCTGCTTTGCCAATAGAGTTAATTGTGGAGGCTGATCCAAACACAAGGCCATTTCGTTCCGAATAGAAAAAAGACTTTTTGCATCCGTAGCATTAAGTATGTAATTTGTGATTGGTATTCTTCTGAAAAACGATTTCAAAAATTCATAAAGGAGCTCTTCGGCTTTGATCTTAAAAAATAAGAGATTGAAAGGAGCTTTTTTATCTTTGAGAAAAACATCTTGAGCAATGTCGCGGATTTTTGTAGAAATAAATTCTTCATAAAAATAAGACTGATGCTTCAGATTGCTAAAAAATTCTCGTTGCACCTCATTTTCCATCCAGGAGCTGAGGTAATCTACCGTAACGCCAATGATGATGTTGCTGGAATGCACGTGAGGAAACACATCAATCTCCAGTGCCAGGTCAGAAGAAGAAATCTGCACCGATGAACGTAGACTGTCAGGATGGTGAGAGGCGGGGAAAATATTTCTGAAGCTGAAGACAACCAGCTCCCTGTTTACTTCCAATTGACTTCGGATTATTTTTACCGGCTTGGTAAGCGTATACTCCTGCAGCATCATTCTCATCTCTGAAAAAAGTTCGATCCTTTTCATATAGCCGCTTCCCAGTTTATCCGGTATCAATACGGAACCATCTGCGTCACTTATTCCGCCGTTAGCGATAATATATTGCAACAAATCATCTGTAACTATAGGTTGAATTTCATTTTTCATAATACCGGATAGAACTATTATTCTGTTAAATATAGCTATTTATATTCTTATATGCTCAATAAATTTGTTGAAAATAAAATTAAAATGATAAATACGATGAAAGCAGGCTATGACGTAATTGTTGTTGGTGCAGGACCAACAGGATTGATGCTGGCAAGTGAGCTGAAATTGCAGGGTGCCAGCGTGGCAGTGATAGAGAGAAGAGCACATGGAACTTCCAGTGAATCACGGGCTCCGGGTATTAATGCCCGCACCATGGAAATATTGGGGATGCGCGGATTGGCAGAAGATTTCAAAGCCCTGGGCAAACCATTAGAAGCAGTATTATTTTCAGGGCTCATGATGATGCCTAAAAAATGGGATGATCTTTGGCCTGACGCATTGATTTTGCCTCAACATCAAACCGAAAAATTATTAAGAGAATATGCTGAAAAGCTGGGTGTTATTTTCCATTGGTCAACAGAACTCATAGATTTTTACCAGGATGAAAATGAAGTGAAAGTTCATGTAAAAAAAGATAATGAAGTACAGCAGCTGAATGCCCTTTATCTGGCAGGTTGTGATGGCGGAAGAAGTAAAGTTCGTGAAATCTGCGGTGCTTCGTTTACCGGAGAAGATCCTCAGTCGCATTGGATTGTTGCCGATGTTGAACTTAAGAATCCACCAGCAGAAAATCAGCGGTTCGGACGAAACAGCCGTATTGGCACCTATCAGGTTTCCAGTGTGGAAGAGGGCTGGTTCCGTGTAAGCTTAATGAAAATACAGCCGCCTCTGGACCAAAGGGCAAAAGTGACCCTTGAAGAGCTCCGTCAGGCCATGCTAGAAGGTATAGGTACTGATTTTGGTTTAGTGTCTGCGAGATGGATGTCTCGTTTTACCGACAGTTTCAGGCAAGTTTCACAATACCGTTTTCAAAGAATCTTATTATTGGGAGATGCTGCCCATACCCATTCTCCAATTGGAGGGCAGGGACTGAACCTTGGCATTCAGGATGCTGTGAATTTGGGCTGGAAATTAGCATGGTCGGCAAAAGGGCTGGCTGATGAAAAGCTTTTAGACACCTTTAACGAAGAACGTCATCCTGTTGGTGCTCTGGTTTTGAAAATGGCCAAGGCGCAGACCGCGCTCATCAAACCCAATCCACAAATAGAAGCTCTGCGCTCTGTTGTAGGGGACCTGCTCATATCGCCCGAGTCAACTTTGAAAATAAGCCGTATTTTAAGTGGCTTAGGAATACAGTATTCTTTTGGCGCAGGCCTGCATCCTCTGGTTGGTCAACGTATGCCTGATGTGGAGCTGGTGGTAAATGGAATTCCAACCTCTTTGTATGCACTTATGCATTCTGGTAAAGGAATAGTTTTGAATCTTAATGATGACATCTCTTTTTCGGTTCCGGAAATATATAAAAAGCAGGTTGAAACCATCAGGGCAGTTTCTCATATTTCCACAATAAATAATCAATGGAAATTATCTGCTGTAGGTGAAGTACCCGTCGTCTCTCAACTACTGATCCGTCCGGACGGCTTTGTGGCCTGGACCAATGCGGATGAGACTACAGGACCGGAAAATATTTTGGAAAGTTGGCTTTCAAACATAAAATAACCTGATGTGTATTCTAACGTTCCTAAAAAATTATGAACACAACGATTCCCGATTGCATCAGTTTTAATCTTCTAAAATGATAAGAAGCCTTTAAAAAGCAGCACATTTCATCATTTTGAATAAGCAGATTTCGGGTGAAATTTTCAGCATGATGAGTAAACTTCTGCGTCAGAATAGGCAATGTGCTTGCTTTATTTATTGGGATAAAATATGAGATAATTAAACCATTTTAAAAAATCTTTACTTGAAGCTTATAACAATTTTTGTGCATTGGCTATTTTGTAGGAGGTATCGCTCAGTTTCCTGATGATCCTTTTTCCATCAATTGTTTGCTGCAAAAAAGATACACCACCGCTTACTCCGTATAAATCAATTGAATTAAGCATTTCCACATCCAGCCCAAGCCACATCACATTGAAAATGCTTAAGGTCTCACCGTGGGAGACGATAATGATGTTTTCATCCGGACTTTGTACTACTTTTTCATAAAATGGCTTTAATCTCTGCCAGACATCAAATCTTGACTCTGCATTGCTGAAGCATTTATCGTACATACTTTTTTCTTCCTGCTCTATATTGTCCTTGAGCCACTGCACAGATTTACCGATAGCTTTTCCCAGGCTTCTTTCCTTGAGAGCATCTGTAAATTCGGGAACTGTATCAAATGTATGGCTTATTATTTCAGCGGTTTCTCTGGTTCTGATGAGAGGTGAGGTATACAGAACAAAAGATTTGCCCTGAACCTCACTTTGTAAATTATACGCAATGTTCTCGGATTGCTGAATACCCTTTTCCGTAAGATTCCAGTCAGTCCAGGAACCCACCATTCCATTTAAATGATGTATGGATTCAGGATGCTGTACAGTAATGATATTTTTCTTCTGAAACATTGAAACTTTTTAGATTTTATGGGTTAAATAAGCTTTCTCATGCTCATCATATACCCTAAGTGAAGTCCTTCGTGAAAATTATTCCACTCAAACGCTTCCCGGATCGTTGTTACATGAAAGCCACTGCCGGTAGTACGCTCGTTATACGTAACAAATATGTTATTCTGAAAATCGTTAACAGTGGGTTCCATTTGTGAAATGAGCAAATCCTTAAGAAGATCAGCTTCTGCCTGAGATACAGGCGATGTAGGTCTTGTACCGGACTGATACTTATTAAATATGTCTTCAGGAATATGCCCCTTCAGAGAAGAACCTATATAAATTAACTTATGATGTGTGGCAATTATATGGCCGATGTTCCATATAAGGTTATTGTTAAAGCCTTCAGGAACAATGTTCAGCTGTTCCAATGAATAATTTTCAAAAAACTTCAGGTAAGCCGCTCTGCTTGTTTTCCACACTTTAAAGACTGCATCCATCCTCTTGTTACTTTTATTGAAAGAAGTTAATAAAATACTTTATTTTACCCCAGTTGGAGTATTCATTACAAAGCTACAGATATTATAAAATAAGCCAAAGCATCACTGAAATAAATATTTTTCTTAACCTGTAAAATATTGGAAATTTATCTTTTCGGACGGGCACTGTCAGAAACAGCTGCATTAATATTGCCCTCGGCATTGCCTGTATTATTATTGCTTGTTTTTCTTCCTCCAATATGATCTTTTGTATTGATGCTGTCCCGGCCTGAGGTACTGTCAGTCTCTTTCAGTGCAGAGTCAGTAGGGGAAGAATCTTTAATTATTGTGGTTGAATCGGAAACGGATGTTGTATTTTGGGTTTCATATTTTTTTTGACATGCTACTATGCTGACAGCCAAAGCGCATAGTGGGAAAAGTAAATTTTTCATAGAAATTTTGTTAATTGGGTTTATTCTGTCAAAATTCGATTTTTTGTTTCCGATATTCTATGAGTACAATCACAATGCAAGCAGATTCTTAAAAATATTCTTTTTGAAACCATAACTTTTTCCTCTCCACGATATCTTTTTTTTAATTGCTGAGTTTTCAACCGTTACTTGAATAAATGGTTATGATGCATACTAATTAAAGAGTACAATATATGAATGTGTACGAAGTAATTAATTAAAATCAAAAATAAAACATTATTATGATAAAGATCATAAACTGGCAAGATCTAAGTGTATACCTTTGAATACACACCACAAAATTTATCATTATGAAATTACTTATTCTGTTAATGCTGTTTACAGGATTTCTCCTTAGCAGCTGTAGAAAAGAATCCCAGCCACAGCAGACTCACATAGACAGTCTTAATACAGGGGACAGTATGGTTTCCGGAACAGCCCAGATTACACCGGATTCCGGAGACAGTACGCTTCCTATGGATAGTACTGCTTATGATGTAGACTCTATTAAGAAAAGCAAATAGCCTTTTGATACAATCACCTGGTGATGCTTCCATTTTTTTGGAGGCAGGGTTGATGTTGTCCTGCAGTGAGTATTAGCACTCCGGAATTACCTATTAAAAATAATCCATACACTTTTGTCATGGCAGAATCGTCATTGTTTAATCAGACCGGTATACAGCTTACCTTGTTTTTGATGTTAATCATTATTATAGCAGGCTTAACGGTCCTTGTCTTTAAGTTTTTATCGGTATATTCAGCTATTTTAAGGCGAAGGGAATATCTTGAAGCTCAAAAGAAAATCCAAGAATTAAGCCTTTCAGAAATAGAAGAATACCAGAAAAGAGAAGCCGAGCTGAAATTTGAGCTGTCAGAAAATGAGCTATCGGGAATACGGCCTCCTGCAGATGAAAAAGGAGTAGTCCAGAACATCAATTTCGTTGAAGAATTCAGATTCTTTCCCAATAAAAGGAGAACCTCCTCTTTTGTCAATTATGTATCCCCTCAGCTTACCCGGCTTATTTTGCTGTTTTTAGGAACTGCGGCATTTTGGCTGATAATAGGTACCTCCTTTGGGCTCTATGCCGGAATAAAATATGTAGCACCGGATATAGATCATATAAGCTGGTTAAGCTTTGGCAGACTAAGGCCGGCACATACCAATGCCGTATTTTGGGGATGGGCTTCGCTTGCTATGGTTGGGCTGTCCTATTATGTTGTGACCCGCGTGAGCAATATAGAGAATTACAATTTAAAATTAGGATATACTTCTCTTATTCTGATGAATATTGCAGTGCTTTCCGGAACAATATCATTGCTGGCAGGAATTAACAACGGCGGGGGAGAATACCGGGAGTACATCTGGCCAATCATGATTACATTTGGGACCGGAGTTGCTTTTTCCACCTACAATCTGTTTAAACCTGTTGCAGAAAGGCTCGTGAAGGAAATTTATATTTCTAACTGGTATATCATTGCAGGTTTCATGTTCATCGTTATTGTCATTGCGGTAGGTTATTCTCCTATATGGCAGGATGGGATGGGAGAGACTATTACACAGGGATATTATATGCATCAGGCAATCGGAATGTGGTTTATGATGATCAATCTGGGACTGATGTATTATTTCCTTCCTCAGCAGCTCAATAAGCCTATTTATTCCTACAGTTTGGGAGCCCTTGCCTTTTGGACTCATATTCTTTTTTATACTTTAATAGGAACTCACCACTTTATTTTCAGTGCCATCCCATGGAGGTTACAGACTACAGCGATCATTGCCAGTGTGGGAATGCTTATCCCTGTAGCAGCGGGAACAACCAACTTTTTGCTGACTTTCAATAATGCCTGGTATCAGCTTAAAACAAGCTATACACTTCCTTTCTATTTTATGGCCATTATTTTTTATTTCACGGGATCTTTTCAGGGAACGGTGGAAGCTTTCAGATACACTAATTTATTGTGGCATTTTACCGATTTTACAGTATCTCACTCGCATCTTACTATGTACGGAATTATCACCTTTATGCTTTGGGCATTCTCCTATACGCTCATTCCAAGGCTTACCGGAAAAGAACCTCCGAAAATACTTGTTGGGATCCATTTCTGGTTTGCTTTGCTGGGGCTTTTGATGTACGTGATCGCCCTGATGATAGGAGGAACGCAAACCGGGCTTATGTGGATGAAGAAAAAACCCTTTATTGACGGGGTGATCAATATGTTTCCGTTCTGGTTGTGGAGAGCTATCGGAGGTCTGTTTATGTGGATTTCACATTTGATTTTCGGATACAATTTCTATAAAATGGTCAGATTAAAAGAAAATATCAGAATTCCGCGGACCCCTTCCGAAATTCTGGCAGCGAAAAAACAATTCAGCAATACAGATTTACACGCTTAAAACAGGACAATTATGATACTATTAAATGATCATAGAATATTATTTGGGTCAGCTCTCTGTCTCTTTGTTTTCCTTACCCTGTACATCGCAGTATTGCCTGCACTGGATAATCAGAGAATCAACAGGCCTTTGCCAAGACAGTCCAAAGTACTGACGAGAGATGAAAGAGCCGGAAAAATGGTCTATATAGAAAATGGATGTGTAGCATGCCACACTCAGCAGGTCAGAAATGTTGAAATGGATAATGTTTTTGGAAAAAGACCCAGTATACCTGCAGATTTTGCAGTTAACAAAAGAACAGATTTCTGGCGGAACACAGCCAATCTGATGGGAACCCAGAGAGCAGGGCCGGATTTGACCAATGTCGGAGAAAGGCAGCCCAGTGCGGAATGGCATCTTATCCACCTGTTTCAGCCAAGAGCCGCAGTAGAGGCTTCCATTATGCCTTCTTATGAATTTCTTTTTATAGAAAGAGATTATCTGCAGCCGGGTGATGTAGAAGTGAAAGTACCGGAGAAATTCCTTAAAAATAAAAGAAAAAAGGTGGTAGCTACCCCGAAAGCACTTCAATTGGTAGCATACCTGAAATCTTTAAAGCAAACTGATTTTACAGATAAGTCTATAGTGCCTCCGTTTTTATACAAGCAGCAGAAAAAAGAAGAAGGTAATGGACAGGCATCAGGTAATCTGCCGGATGGAGGAGAACTTTTTACAGCGAACTGCGCTTCCTGCCATCAGGCTAACGGAGAAGGTGTTCCGGGCGCATTTCCGCCCCTGAAAGGCAGTCCGGTTGTGAACGGAGGAGATCTTGAGCTGTATGTTACTATCATTATGAAGGGATATGACCCGAGACCGGAGTTTGCAACAATGCCTCCTGTAGGAACCAATGCGAATTTCACTCCGGAAGATGTTACGGCAGTCATGAACCATGAAAGAACAAGCTGGGGAAATAATGCCAAAAAAGTAACGGTGGAAGAAGTAAAAGTGATAATGGATAAAATAAAATAATTATGAAAGTTTCATTAAAGTATATCATAACAATGGCTGCTGTGTTTTTTACCATCTACACGTTTGCGTGCGATACCTGTAAACTCAGACAGCCCAAAGTAACTCAGGATTTTACCCATGGAACCGGGCCTGAAAGCGACTGGGACTGGTTTATCGTGGGGATTGTTGCTGCAATAACGATCGTAGCCTTTATCTATTCTCTCAAATATCTGATCAGACCCGGAGAGAAGAATAAAAGCCATATCAAATATTACTTTTTAAAATAAAACCCATGACAAAAGATAAAAGCAAAGTCTTTTTGTTCATAGATGATGGTGAAGTTCCCATTGCAGAACTTGAAACCCCCATTGTCTTTGATTTGGACACGAAAAAACTGACAGATGGAGAACATATTTTAAAAATAATAAGCCATTCACCATCAGGAAGAGAAGGAATCCGGAAGGTCAGTTTTATGGTCAGTAATGGCCCGGCAATACGGATTGAAGGACTAAAGAACAAGGATGTTGTAGACGGAACAATATCGCTCATGATCAATGCCTACGACAAAGGAAATCAAAAAAGCTTTCTCATCACGGGCAGCGAGACACCGCAGACAATCCCGTTCTGGATATGGATTATCATCATTTTATTTTCCGGATGGGCACTCTATTACGAGATAACAAGTGCCAATATGCAGTAAGCATGCAGAGAAAATGGCTGTTATATGACAGCAGCTTTTAGCGAAAGAATTTTAAGAATATAGAAATATAAAAAAAAATAGTATGGTTATCAGTGAAAAGTTTTTAGATGCCGCAGGAGCAGAAATCAAGGAATATTACCATGGAGAGCTCATTTTTAGCGAAGGTAGTGCGCCGCTTTACTATTATCAGGTTGTTCGTGGAAAAGTAAAACTGAGCAATCTTCACAAAGACGGTAAAGAATTTCTACAGAATATAATGTCAGAAGGACAGGCTTTCGGTGATGCTTTATTATTTAATAACAAGCCTTACCCAATGGATGCAGTCGCTATGGAGCACTGCGTAATTATGAGATTGTGCAAAAACAACTTTTTAAGTATGCTGCAGTTGTATCCGCAATTGTACGCATCAGTATGCAAATCTTTGTCAGACCGTTTATATTATCAATATATTATGCTGCAGGCCAATTCTTCACAGAATCCTGCTGAAAGGATAATGGGAGTACTGGAATATCTGAAGAGTTCTCAATCCAACCAGGATCCTTTTTCTTTTAAAATCCCGCTGACAAGGCAACAGTTGGCCAATTTAACAGGCATATGTGTTGAAACAGCAATCAGAACTATTAAGATAATGGAAAAAAAACACCTTGTCATTATCAGAGACCGTAAAATTTTCTTTTAGTTTAGAAATACATCATAAAATAAAGAAGTGAATAACCAATAAATGGTGTTGTTATGAAGAATTTAAAGCAAAAAAAATAATATAAAAACGCCCTATTATGACTCGGGTCATAGCACGGCCGGTTTTTCATTGGTATCTTTGAATAGAGATTAAATCATATCTCTTAACAGATCTTTTTGAGGAGCGTTTTTCGGATCCGGCGCTTCGCATTCATTACAATATACTCAACTCTTATTGCTGTCTAATACTAGTCACGGCCAGCAATAATTATCACTAAATATTAATATAAAAAATTCAATTATGAACACTAGAAATTCAAGAAACCGCAGTTCAAGAGGAGGTTCAAACTCATCAGATAATAATCTGGAGGAAGTGTACCAATTAGGATATGATCATGGTTATAACGATGCATCGCAGGATGAAGATTATGACGATGATTTTTCAGAGTACGAAGATTACTTTGATGATGAATATGATGATGAAGATTACGATGAAGACTATGATGATGAAGATGATGATTATGAAGACTATGATGATTATGACGATGATGAAGATTACGACGACGATGAGGACGATGAAGATGATGATAACAGAGGCGGAAGAGGCCGCGGAAACAGAGGAAACGGAAACCAGCAAAGAGACAGCCAGGGTAGATTTACTTCCGGAGGAGGAAGAGGTGGTTCCCGTGGACGTTCTGGTTCAGGCTCCGGCTCCAGATCTGGGTCCCGTTCAGGCTCCGGCTCAGGTGGCAGGGGTAGATCATCTTCATCAGGAAATGGTACCTCAAGAAGAGGTTTTGCATCAATGAGCAAAGCAGAACGTACAAGAATTGCAAGAATGGGCGGTGAAGCTTCTCACGGAGGCGGAAGATCATCAGGCTCAGGTTCAAGATCAAACTCAAGTTCAGGTTCTAATTCTGGAAGATCAGGCTCAGGCTCAGGATCTGGCAGAGGAGGATCAAGATCTGGATCTGGCAGAGGTGGTTCCGGATCAGGTTCTGGTAATAACAGCAGCTCCGGACGTGGTTCCAATTCCGGAAACGGAACTTCAAGAAGAGGTTTTGCTTCTATGAGTAAAGCGGAACGTACAAGAATTGCAAGAATGGGAGGCCAGGCATCTCACGGAGGAGGAAGATCATCCGGTTCCGGAAGATCCGGCTTCGGAGGCAGACGTAATAATTCATAATTCACTTTTATGATTACCTCTTTATAATGAATAAGGAGGTAATCTTTTCCCAATCAAATAATCTGAATATATGGCAACGAAAACATTAGATACCAATAATAAGGGAGCCTCTGAAAATACTTCAGCAGCCACTTCAAAAAATTCAGCAGCCAATACGAAAGCTAATGAAAGTGATAAAGAAAATTCAGGTCTTCATCAGTTTTTCTTATCGGCGCTTAAAGATATTTATTTCGCGGAAGATGCAATTATAAAAGCTTTGGACAAAATGCAGGAAGCGGCTACTACAGAAGAGCTTAAAGACGCATTTGAAGACCATCAGCTTCAAACAAAAAAGCATGTCAGCAGACTTGAGAAAGTATTTAAGCTTCTCAACGAAACACCTCAGAAAAAAGAATGTAAAGCAATTCTTGGAATTATTGAAGAAGGTGAAGAGGTCATCAAATCCACTGAAGACGGCTCTATGACAAGAGATGCAGCATTAATTATTGCAGCACAAAAAGTTGAACACTACGAAATCGCCACTTATGGAGGATTGGTTCAGCTGGCGCTCACAATGGGCCATGATAAAGCAGCAGATCTCCTTGAAGAAACACTTCAGGAAGAAGAAGATACCGATTGGAATCTTACGGAAATTGCTGAAAATCATATCAATTTTGACGCAGAACAGGAGGATTAATGTTCATAACTGTAAACCATATGTCTTTTCAAGATATGTGGTTTACTTTCTTAAGACTTTATCATATACTATTCAGTAGCAGAAGGTGTTACTTCGGGAGCTTTACAGTTCGCTTTTTTACACGTGCCTGGCGCGTCCCTTTTTCTCAGGGAGGCAGAACAAATGTGGCTGTTTTTCCGAAAACATAGCTAAAGCAGCGGCATACAGATACAAAAGCTTTGTGAAGCAGACCTTTCTGTGGCTGCCAAAGGTTATTGTACACCTTTCAGGCATTCGGCACATATCATTTTGCCTGTTTCTCCTCTGTCTGCACAGGAGAAATTAACCTTACAAAAAAGTTGAATCGGTTTCCCGAAACGGATGCTTTAAAAACACAACTCTACTGAATGTATTCCGGGCTGTTTTAAAGAATGAATTCGGCCAGCTTTTAATGTAAAAAAACATACTATGGAACGTAAATATCAATATGCTTTAATTACAGGAGCAACAAGCGGAATTGGGTATCAGCTTGCAAGGCAGTTTGCTAAAAACGGCTATGACCTTGTAATTGTCGCCCGAAGCCATGAAGAATTAAAAAATAAAGCTGAAGAATTCAAAAACTTTGGTATTAATGTTATTGCAATTTCAAAGAATTTATTTCTTCAGGATGAAGTATACTCGCTTTATTCGGAATTACAGCTCAATGGTATAAGTCCGGAAATTCTTGTCAATGATGCAGGACAGGGCGTATACGGTAAATTTCAGGATACCGATATCCATCGTGAGATCAACATTGTAAACCTGAATATTATTTCAGTGATTCTTTTAACCAAGCTTTTTTTAAAAGACCGGCTGCCAAAGGGCTCAGGAAAAATATTAAATCTTGCATCCATTGCCAGTAAAGCTCCGGGTCCCTGGCATTCGGTCTATCATGGAACAAAGGCCTTCATACTTTCGTGGTCTGAAGCCATCCGCGAAGAACTGAAAGATTCAGGGATTAGTGTAACGGCTCTTCTTCCGGGACCTACTGATACCGACTTTTTTAATAAAGCGGATATGAACAGAAGCAAGATCGTGGAAGACAGAGAAAACCTGGCAAATCCCGAAGAAGTGGCCATTGATGGCTACAATTCCCTGATGAATAATGAGGACAAAGTAATTTCGGGCCTCAAAAACAAACTTACGGTCGCAATGGCCAACCTTGCAGCAGACGATAGAGCTGCTCACAGAATGGGAGAAATGCAAAAACCTATAACCGAAAGTAAATTATGAGAAGGCTGCAATTAAAAAATAAATCTGTTTTGCTTACCGGTGCAGACAGTGGTATCGGAAAAGCTGTGGCGCTGCTTTTTGCCGAAGAAGGTGCCGATATTGCCATCATTTATCATCATGAAGATCAGGATGCTGAAAAAACAAAAAATGAAATACTGGCCCTGGGCAGAAGATGTATCCTATTTCCCGGAGATATTAATGATTATGAATTCTGTGAGGATACCGTTAAAAAGGTCATCGCGAAATTCGGAAGAATAGACATTCTGGTTAATAATGCAGGTGTACAGTTTCCTTCTGATAATATCGAAAAACTGGAAGAAAAAAAGATCCGAAAAACATTTGATTCTAATATTATCGGAATGATTTTGCTGACAAAAATTGTTTTTCCTCACCTCAGACAAGGTTCAAGTATTATTAATACAACGTCAGCAGTTGCCTATCAGGGGCATGAAGAACTTTTAGATTATTCAGCAACCAAAGGGGCAATCGTTTCTTTTACCAGATCGCTGGCTCTTCAGGCGAAACCAAAAGGTATTCGTGTCAACGCAGTTGCTCCGGGCCCGGTGGCAACACCACTTACTGAAAAAACTTTTGGAGAAGAGGAAGAAGATATGAGCAAGCCTCCTTTTGAAAGAAATGCGAGTCCTGAAGAAGTAGCGGACAGTTTTCTGTTTTTGGCAGGCAGCGGATCTGCCCAGATAACAGGGCAGGTTCTTCACCCGAATGGAGGAATAATCGTCAATGGATAATATAAAATCATTAGAAAAAATACATGAAAGCAATTATTTTATTAGCAATATGTGCAGCGAGCTTGGTAGCCTGCCGTTGTGATTTACCTGATGATGATGATGACAAGGGTAAAAGTGAAACGAAACCAGTGCATGATACCTTAAAAATAAAATGAATATGAACAGGGATGGAACCAGAAAAAGCATATGGCAGGAAAAGAGTAAAATAGTTTCTGCAGAACCCGCTTTGGAAGAATGGTATGATGTAGCAGTTGTGGGCGGTGGTATTACAGGCATTTCTACTGCGTTAAGGCTGCAGAAGGCAGGACAAAAGTGTATTATTCTGGAAGCTTCCAATATAGGCTTTGGAACAACCGGCGGAACAACGGCTCATCTGAATGACTTCTTTGATACCACCTATGCTCAGGCCATTAAGGATTTTGGTCTGCAGAATGCCAAGCTTTTAAAATATGTAGGCATAGAATCAAAAAATATCATTCGGAACAACATCCGTGAATTTAATATTTCCTGTGATTTTCAAAGTAAGCCGGGTTATTTGTTTGCTTTGGATGATGAACAGGAAAAAAAGCTGGATGCTATTCTTGAAGGAGCAGCTCAGGTAGGGCATTCTATGGTGCAAACTGCTGATACTCCTTTTCCTTTTGCTTTTAAGAAAGCTGCTGTTATTCCTGATCAGGCACAATTTCATCCTTTAAAATATATCAGAAGTCTGGCAGAAGCCTTTATTCGTCTGGGCGGTGTATTGGTTGAAAACTGCTTATGTGAAAGCCATGATGAGAATGAAGAATGTGTAGTACTACAGTCCACCAAAGGAACTGTTACTGCACGGTCTGTCATTTATGCTACCCATATTCCTCCGGGTATTAATATGCTCCATTTTATGAATGCCCCTTACCGCAGCTATGCTATAGCCTTCAGGCTGAAGGGAGATTATCATCCTAAAGAGCTGGGGTATGATCTTGCAGAACCTTATCATTATTACAGAACACAGCAGATAAACGGGGAAAGTCTGCTGATTGCAGGAGGCGAAGACCATAAAACAGGACATGCTGATAATACCGTTGAATGTTTTTCAAAACTGGAAAACTATGTAAGACAACATTTTGATGTTGATACCGCAGTTTACAGTTGGTCCAGTCAGTATTACGAGCCAGTGGATGGGCTCCCTTATATTGGAGTATTGCCCGGAAGTAAAGGAAAAATATTTACAGCAACAGGATTTCGCGGTAATGGGATGATCTTTGGGACTATTACTTCACAGATCCTGGGAGATTTAATTCTGACAGGTTCCAATAAGTATCAGAGACTTTTCGATCCCGGAAGAATACGGCCAATAACAGGTTTTACCAACTTTGTAAAAGAGCAGGCTGCAGTAGTCTGGGATTTTGTGAAAGACAAAGTATTTGCAGAAAAAGTTAAAGCACTTTCGGAGTTATCCGAAGGAGAAGCTAAAGTAGTGAAATGGGAAGGAGAGTCATATGCTGTATATAAGGAAAAAGAAGGCAAACTGCACCTTCTGAAAAGTAAATGCCCGCATGCAAAATGTGAAGTGCGTTGGAACAGTGCAGAAATAAGCTGGGATTGCCCTTGCCATGGATCAAGATTTACTGTAGAGGGTAAAGTACTCACGGGACCTTCCGTAAAAAACCTTCTGAGAATTGAACTGTAATAAATCCGGCATCAGGACAAAGATAACTTTTAAAAAATATGAAAAAAAAGCATTTTGTACCCATTCTGCAGGGATTGTATTTTATCATAACAGGGATCTGGCCGATTGTTCATATTGAAAGTTTTATGCAAATAACAGGTTATAAGACGGATATATGGCTGGTGAAAACTGTTGGCCTATTGATCTTGCCCTATAGTATTTTGTGTTTTTATACAGTAATCAATACGAAAAGGAATGCTGCAATTGCAATAGTTAACATAATGTGCTGTCTGGGACTGGCATGGATAGATCTCTATTATTATCTCAAAGACACCATCAGCTGGGTTTATCTCATTGATTGTGCTTTGGAAATGATATTTTCTGCCTACTGGCTTTTTTATTTGAATTATTCTAAAAGAACCTACAGACCCTGATGTAATTCTAACAATACCATACACTATGAAAATCAAAGAAATTCCAGGAATCCCGCCGCAAAAAAAAGGTGGTTTTCATAATACGGAAAGTATAAAGAAGTTTGATAATCCTGAAATGACCGCTCAGGAATTTGTCATACTCAAGAACAGACTCTATTCGGTGAATCAGTGGAAAGATTTTTGCGGAGAAGGATTCGCTGATTTTAAGCTTTACGATTCATCCGGTAACTATGTAGACCGTATTCCGGTTAAAGGAGATTTTATAAGAATTGACATTCCGGGGCCCGGCACGCTTGAAGCCGGTTTTGACTGGGTAAAAATTACAGATATCAGTGATGACCATACTAAAGAAGATGAATTTGAAAATATTTCTATGACCTGCAGGCCATCCAAAGAACCGGCTAAGTCCGGTAAAAGGTATACCGCCCATTTTTATTCTTCAGGTGCCACTTCTACCTTCATGATTTCAAGGGGAAATACTTATATCAAAGCTGCGGTGTACGGAAGAAATGAGACCGCCAATCTGGATGCCAACTTTTTGGATACCATAAGAAATGTGGTGATTGCTCTGGGAGGAATGATAGGAATCTCGAAGATTCAGTGGAAGCGACTTACCGATGCGCTGTTAGATTTTTAAAAGTAAAAGTATCATTATGAAAAGCAATTTTTTTGACAGATTTGCAGATAAGGCTGTCTGCTTTACAGGAAGTGCCGCTGCCTTTATTATCGCAGTCCTGCTGATTATCATCTGGGCAGCTGCCGGGCCTTTATTTAATTTTTCTGAACCATGGCAGATTGTTATTAATACCGGCACTACAATCATTACTTTTCTGATGGTTTTCTTAATTCAGAAAGCGCAGAATAAAGATTCCAAAGCGATTCAGATTAAATTAAACGAACTGATTCAGGCCCATGAAAAAGCCAATAACAGATTAGTAGATATCGAAGATCTTACAGAAGAAGAATTAGATAAAATTCATAAGCTGTATGAAAAAAAAGTCGGGTTATGGAAAAAACAGGATCCCAAAGAGCCCCATTCCGATGAGATCTGTAATCACCGGTACAAATAATCATAGTAAACTGAAAACCAAATACAATATGAATGGAGTTATTATTCAATTTTTCCATTGGTATCATGAAGGTAATCTCTGGAATGAATTTACAGAAAGATGCAGCTATCTGAAAGGCCTGGGATTTACGGCAGTGTGGTTTCCGCCCGCCACAAAATGCGTATTGGGAAAAGAGGGCAGGGGATATGATGTTTACGATTCCTATGACCTGGGAGAATTTAATCAGAAAGGAGGTGTTGCAACAAGATATGGTACCCGCGAAGAATACCTGCTCGCCATTGACAGGGCGCATGAGTTAGGGATGTCGGTCTATGCTGATATCGTAATGAACCACCGGATGGGCGGTGATGAAATGGAAGCAGTTACGGTGCATCAGGTAAAAGAAGAGAACCGGAATGAACGGATTGGTGAACCTTTCGAAGCTAAAGCTTTTACCCAATTTACTTTTCCGGGAAGGAATGGCAAATATTCTCAGTTTGTATGGAATTATACCTGTTTTAACGGAATAGATCGTGTTCAGAAAGATGGCGAAGAGCTGAAGGGTATTTTCAAGATCCATAATGAATTTGGAGAAGATTGGAATCAAACGGTAAGCCGTGAATTTGGGAATTACGATTATCTGATGGGAGCCAATGTAGAATACCGTAATCCGTATGTTGCCGGAGAAATGAAAAAATGGATTAAATGGTACCTGGAAACTACGAATGCAGATGGTCTGCGTCTGGATGCCGTAAAGCATATTTCAGTGGATTTTCTGCAGGAATGGATTGCTTATGTAAAAACAGAGCTGAAGCCGGATTGTTTTATATTAGGAGAATTCTGGAAAGACGAAGCGGAAAAGATATCTCATTTTTCTGATCAGATACGAGAAATGATTTCCTGTTTTGATGTACCCCTGCATTATAATTTTTTCACAGCGTCCGAAAAAGGGAAAGACTACAATCTCAGTGAAATTCTAACGGGTAGTTTTCTGGAAAAAAAACCTGTTTTTTCCGTTTCATTTGTAGAAAATCACGATACGCAGCAATTGCAGTCTTTGGAGTCAACAGTACAGGATTGGTTCAAACCTTTGGCTTACGCAGTCATATTACTCATGGAAGAGGCCTATCCCTGTGTATTCTATCCCGATCTTTTCGGCGCTGAGTATACGGATCTAAAAGAGGGGAAAGAGGTGAAAATTATAATGCCGAAAGTTGAAATTCTCCCTCAGCTTCTTGAAGCACGTCAGAAATTCGCTTATGGGGAGCAGATCAATTATTTTGACCATCCTAATTGTATTGCCTGGATGAGAAAAGGTGATAATGACCATGCCGGCTGTATCGTGATCTTGTCTAACAGTGATGAAGGATGTAAAGATATAGAGCTGGGAAAGGAAAATGCGAATTCTGTATACAAGGATTTTACGGATCAAAGTGATCATGAAATCCGGACAGATGAAAACGGAAAAGCCAGATTTACTGTTAATGCCCGATCTGTAAGTGTGTGGATCAGAGCTTCAGGTATTACCAGGATACAATAAATACTGACGCTGTTTATAACGAGAAAAAAAAGAAAAATGAAGACGCTGAATAATAAAAATATTGTATTTTTTGATGGAGACTGTGGATTTTGTAATTTTTGGGTGCAGTGGATATTGGAGCATGACAGGAGGGATCAATTCTTATTTTCTTCCCTTCAGTCAGAATTTGGACAAAAATTTCTCTCCAGCCGGGGGCTGGAAACATCACAGTTTAACACTTTATACCTGTTAAAACCAGATGGAAAATATTTAGATAAATCCCGCGCAGTTCTGGAAATTGCCAAAATATTAGGCGGAATATATTCTGTTTTTAGAATCGGAATAGTGCTGCCCGGAGCCTTAAGGGATCTGCTGTACGATATAATTTCGCGTAACAGGATGAAAATTTCTTCTCAAAAGTGTTTTCTGCCTGATCAGAATCAAAAAAAGAAATTTATAGAAACAGATCCCTTCAATTCGCTTTTACAATAATTAAAATAATTTGTTACTGCAAATTTGTGCAATCAAAACACCCAAGATATACCGCTTCAATGCTTATACAATAAAGGTGGGTATTGTTTATCTCACGTTTATTTATTCGATATCTTTATCGCGAAGGAAATTCCTGATATGGAAATTCAGGCTGTCTTCTACAGTAATAAATTCATAATGTAAAGTTTTTACAATTTTCTCATTTGACATTTTCTGGAAAGACGTTAAGAATTCAATATTGGGTTGCGTTAGTAATCTTAATGCAGGAATCAACCCTCCCGAAAGGATATTTAAAATTCTCCCAATCTTTAAAATGTTTTCAGACAGGATAAAAGAATTACCCCTTTTTTTAATCAGTCTCGACAGATCGCTGTATTTTCTGTTCTCTGAAATAATGATGAAACGTTCTCCGAAAATATTTTTTTCCATGAGTCCGATGGCCGTTGCTGCCACATCCCTTACATCTACAACTCCCGTTCCACCAGGGAAAGAATACCATCGGTTACAGAAAATCTGTAAGAATTCGCCGCTGCTTTTTTGCCAGTTACCACTTCCGATAATCATCCCGGGATTAATAATAATGGTATTTAATCCCTTATGAAATGCTTCAAGGACCGCTTTGTCTGCTTTATATTTTGAAATGGCATAGATGGTATTATTTTCACCGCTGATAAGATCTGAATTTTCATCAATTGCTTTGCCGTCTTTCCTTTGTTTAAAAATAGCCCCGGAACTTACATAAAGGAACTTCATCGCCGGAAAATACAGGCAGCAGTCAATAATGTTCTCAGTTCCTTCCACATTTACTCTGGTAACATCTTTCTGTTTTTTCGGGTCATACGTAACATGTGCTGCACAATGATAAATCTCCTGAACATCTTTAAGGGCATTTTGAATACTTTTTTTGTTATTCAGATCCACGGTCACCCATTCTATTTTATTAAAATAGTTTTCGGCATTTTCTGTATAATATTTCAATGATTGCTTTACCTCTTCCAAATCACTGGAATCTCGTTTTGCGGCACGCACTTTTTTGCCCCTTTTGAGAAGCTCCAGAACAAGCACTCTGCCAAGAATTCCAGTGGCTCCGGTTACTAAAATCATTATAAACAATTTAGATTAATGTTAGCATCCTGCATTATTCTTCACTAAGCCATGCGTTGATGTACTCTCTGTTCATTCTGGCAATAGTATCCAGTGAAATATTTTTAGGGCATTCGACTTCACATGCTCCAATGACAGAACAATTTCCAAATCCTTCATCATCCATTGCTTTTACCATATTTAAAACCCTTCTTTTTCTTTCAACTTTCCCCTGTGGCAGTAATGCAAAATGAGAGACTTTAGCACCTACGAAAAGCATCGCAGCACCATTCGGGCAACAGGCTACACAAGCTCCGCAGCTTATGCAGGCGGCGGCGTCCATTGCTTTATCAGCATCCGCTTTGGGAATGGGAACAGCATTGGCATCCAATGTATTTCCTGAGGTATTGGCAGAAATAAATCCGCCTGCTGCCATAATTCTGTCAAAAGCACTACGGTCTGTAATTAAATCTTTAATAACAGGAAATGCAATACTTCTCCACGGCTCAATGATAATAGTGTCACCATCGCTGAACATTCTCATGTGGAGCTGGCATGTTGTAATTCCTGTATCCGGGCCATGTGCTCTTCCGTTTATATACAAAGAGCACATACCGCAGATTCCTTCACGGCAGTCATGATCAAAAGCCACAGGATCCTTATTCTCATTAATTAGCTGTTCATTAAGTATATCCAGCATTTCCAGAAAGGATGAATCAGTAGAAATACCCGAAATTTCATAAATTTCAAATTTTCCTTTGCTTTTCCTGTTTTTCTGGCGCCAGATTTTCAAGGTGAGGGATAAATATTTTCTTGTATTCATAGCATCTTTGAATTGGATTAGTAAAGTAGGATTATTATCCTTTACGCTTTTATGAGTGTCCTCATATGATGGCTGATGATCAGCTGAATATACTTAATCAGGTAAAAGAATCCCGTTTTCTTACTGGTTGCTGCTACTTTTCTTTGGCAGATGCCCCCACAAATACATTGTTGATAAAATCAATTTTACATCCCTCAGTCAATATATCAGCTTTAAGATTTTCAGCATAAATAGGATAGCCTTTTTTCACCGTTTCTATATTGGTACAGCCGATTTCCTTTGCATTAAAAATCCAGGTCATTCCGGAGCCGTAGCAGGTTCCTTTAGATCCTTCTTCTATTAAAAGAGCCGTATCTTCTCCTAAGCCGATTCCCCAGCAATCCCGGTGGGAAATCACAGCATGTGCCAGTCTTCCGAATCTTGCCCGGTGTACAAAATGAGTATCAATAATATAGTTTCCTATTAACCCTAACCCGGTATCAAATTCAATATCATTTTCCAGGATGGCTTCTCCATTTAGGGCTTCCAGAATTACAATATCAGGCATGCACATGGCTCCCGCACTTGTTCCTGCAATCATAAAGTTTTCCTCATTCTGAAATTTTTCTCTTAAAAGATCTGTAAAAACAGATTGCTGTAAATTCTGGCAAATTCTATTCTGGTCACCTCCCGTAAAAAAAATGGTAGATGCTGCTTCAAGTCTTTTCAGATGATCATCTGTATGGATCTGATCATCCCTGATATCGAGAAAACCAAAATTTGTATATCCGATTTCTTTAAATGTCTTTGTATAGGTCTCCTGCATACTTTCGGGTTCAGCAGTTGCTAACGTAATTACTTCAATCCTGTCGTCTTTTGATTTTGCTAAAAGTTTGAGGATTTCATGAGGTGAAAAATCTTTATTCTTTTTTTTCATTTCAGAGGTATTTCCCTCTCTATCTTCTTTGCCGCCAATGATGAGTATTTGTCCTTTTGGTTTCATATTGAATATTTTGTAGAATTATCTAATGGTATTTCGGTTGGTAAAGTGTAAGCTGTAGGTATTGTTATGGTGTTTAATCAGTTCTCCGTTCAGTAAGCTGATCACTGATCCATCGGTAAGAATATGTCCTTTCAGATTCCTTTTATATACGGAGTCTCCTGTTGTTATAGGGTTGTTTTTAACATTTTTGGCATTCACCACCATTATAGAATTATCGCCAAAACATGATGCTATATATCCTTTTTCAACAAGTAATGCCGTTCCTTCATTGATTCCCAATCCTAAATATTCCTGCCGTCCAATAACTGTTTTTACTAAACTTTTAAATCTTGCTCCATGCATAAAACTGGTGTCAATAATGCAGTTATTGATAAAGCAAAGACCTGCATCGGTACCTCCGGTATCATTGAGTATCAATCCTGAAAGATTCATTGCTCCTGCATTGATTCCGACGATGGTAAAGTTTTCTTCCTCATGATATCTTTTTCTTAGAAGCTCAAGCATTGCTGAGTTTCTTAAAAATGCACAGATTTCGGGCGTATTATTATCAAAAACAACCACTTTTGCCTCCAGTATTCGTCTGTAATAATCATCCACATCCTGTTTTTTTTGAATATGTATATACCCTGTATTATGATACTGCTGCTTTTCCAATATCGCAGAGGACTTCTCTTTTTTGCCTGCTCCTTTGTTGGCTGTCATAATAATTTCAATACGTACATCTTTTTGCACAGATACCAACCCAAAAGCTTTTGTTAATAAGTGATATGATGTTAACGCACAGTCTGATTCTTCTGTCGTAATTTTATCATTACCCCTGATGATAATTAATCTGCCTTTTGAAATCATACATAATTATTCGTTAGCAGTTTTTGTATGGTTATCTTTTTTGATCTTAACTGTATCTGATGTTTCTTTTAGCGTCCGGATAGTATCCGATGCTTTGTCATTCACAGTTTCTTTTTTATTGTTCTGATCAATATACTGGGTCTCGGATTTCGTGCACGCAACGACTGTGCATAACAAGAAAAAATATCGTGTTAAATATTTCATAATAATTAATTTGGTCATCAAACTTAGCGATCAAAAAATGAACGTTTTATGATGATGATCACAACTACTACAGAATTATTGTAACTTTTTTTACATCATTGTTGATGAATCCCGAAAGCATAGACAGTAGCAGTGGAAACTATGCTGATAGAGTAGTATGAGAAAGCAAGTGGCAGTAAAAGAAAGTGTTTTGATCTCTCCGTTGTGAAAATCAAATTAACAGGTGAGAAAAATGTTTTATGACTACATTTTTTGATAGATCATTATAAAATAACAACAGAGGCAAAAGTCTCTCAGGCAAATACAACTGGAGGATAAAATAAAAGAAGAAATTGGGAGCACTTATAAAAGAGATATTCTGAACATGAAAGTCGCAGAACGCACAAGGCAAGATCCGGACCTACAGCATTGACTATAATAGTGCAATTACATATGGACTGCTTACTATGATTCCAGGTTTATACCGGCAGATTCGTGAATTCTTTTGATAATCAATGTTCTTAACCGATCTTCATGCTGATCAGCCCATTGACCTAAAACACCTATTACAGGAATCAGGCTTTCACCAAACTCCGTTAAACTGTATTCTACTTTCGGAGGTACAACCGGGTAAATTTTCTTTGTAACCAATTCGTGGCCTTCCAGTTCCTTTAGCTGAATATTCAGAACCCGTCGTGTTGCATCCGGTATCTTACGCTGTAATTCAGAAGGTCTTTTATGTCCCTGATTAATAAACCAAAGCAAACGTATTTTCCACTTACCATACAGTACTTCACCGATCAGATCAAGACCGCAGTTTAAGTTAGGTATTATTTTTCTCTCGTACATTTTGTAAAGGTAAACGTATGTCCCTTTTAGTACAATAGGGGAATAATTTATCCCTATGTGAATCGTAATTCCGTACTTGTACAAACTGTTTTTATACTCCAATTTTGTCCTATAAATAATTTAAAAAAATGGTACAATTTAATTTCAACAATGAGTTATCAGGTAAAATCGCACTGGTAACGGGAGGTACAAAAGGTGCAGGAAAAGCAATCGCAGAAAGATTGCTTCAGGCTGGCGCAACAGTTATCATTACGGCTAGAAATGCCCCTGAAGAAGAAAACAGCAATCTGCATTTTATCGCCTCAGATTTGAGCAGGGCAGAAGGCACACAAAAAGTAATCAGAGAAGTTTTAACTGCTTATGGACAGCTGGATATTCTTGTCAACAACCTTGGAGGATCATCTACGCCAGCAGGCGGCTTTGCTGCATTAACGGATGATGACTGGGAATCTACCCTGCAGGCAAATCTTTTCGCTCCGGTTAGGTTGGATAGGGGATTCTTACCACAAATGATTGAACGAAAAACCGGTGTTATTATCCATATTGCTTCAATTCAGGGGAAATTGCCTCTTTATGATTCCACTTTGCCTTATGCGGCTTCGAAAGCAGCATTGAGAAACTACAGTAAAAGTTTATCGAATGAAGTTACTCCCAAAGGGGTTCGTGTGCTGACTGTCTCTCCAGGGTGGATCAATACGACAGCATCGGAAGCATGGCTGGGTGAAATTGCAAGAAACGCGAACAGTACTGTAGAACAGGCACAACAAAGTGTAATGGATGCTTTAGGGGGGATACCTTTCGGGAGACCTGCTGAACCAAAGGAAGTAGCAGAATTGGTTGGCTTTCTTGTATCACCAAGAGCCGGTTATCTAACAGGAACTGAATTTGTAATCGACGGCGGGACCGTTCCAACAGTTTAATAATTAAAAATAATAAAAAAATGAATTTACCTACAGTAATCACAGATTTAGTGAAAGCCCAGAATGATTTTGACAGCGCTGCCTACGCCAACTGTTTTTCTGATACAGCTGTTGTTTTTGATGAAGGAAAAACACACAATGGAAGAAAAGAAATAGAACATTGGATCGCAGATTCCAACGAGCGCTACAGATCGGTTATGAAGCCTGTAAGCTATGAAGAGATTGGGACAGAAAAGATTCTAAAGGCAGAAGTTTCGGGTACTTTTCCGCAAAGTCCCATTGTATTAAAATTTCATTTTGATATTGCTGACGGACAAATACAGCGTTTAAAAGTAACTGATTAAAAAAGAGGCTGTCTCACTTCTGAGACAGCCTTATATATGTGCTGGAAAAGTAAAACTTTCCATACTGCGCTTCTTTTAAAAATACAGTGTTATAGATGATACTGTTTACCTATAATCAGATAGCTATTGAAAGGTTACGGTTGTGGCAAGCATCTTTAGAATCACTGGAAAACCTTTAATCATGCTATGGATATTGTATAAGTTTATTTCCCGATACAGCATCTAAAGAAGCCTTTATTAATGATACTTTAAGTCCTTTAAGGTGTACAAAAGTAGTACTTTTTTAAGATGTTCCAATATTTGTTGATTAAGCTTTATTTATTATGTACTTGATAAACCAGTTTGGGAACTTTGATTCATCAATATTAATTGTAAGTTCTCCATTGCCAATTTCAGCCACCACAAGCATTTCATCCGAGTTGTCAAATAAATAAGCACGATCTAAAAGTTTTAGGGCTGGATAAAGATTTTGAAGAGTGTTTATATCTCTTGTTACTATTTTATCTGGATCTGCCTTATGTCTACCTTTTTGAACCCTGTGATTAACTCTTGACACATTCAAGGTAGCTTTATCCAAACAAAGGAAATATAGGTAGACTTTGTAGCCTTTTTTTAGCGTCAATAATTTCATCGAGTTTTGAAGGGTGGCTCATTGCAGTTTCGAAAGCAGAGGAAATACCTTTTTTAAGAAGATTTTCTCTTATAAAAGAAGTTATTAAGGCCGCTTCGTAACTATGAGTATCTCTAGATTTATCGACAAAAATATTTACTTTTATTTCTATATCGATTTTATGTCCAGATTTTTGAGATTTATCTAAAAGAGCTTTTGCACTTTCAGTTTGATAAAAATTAATAAGGTCATCTTGAGTAAGGTCAAGACCTTGTGGTAATAAATCAAGAAATCCTTTTTATATTCTTCATAAGTTTGTTATTTCTTTGATCACAAAATAGATAATGTTATGAAGGAGGGTAGATAATTATAACTTTAATTGAAATTTATTCTATGTTGACTTTATTAGACTTTTTGCTATACTTAAATTCTCTTCTATTTTTAATATAAGTGCAACCAAAAGCTTAAGCAAAGTTTTATAATCATCTTCCTTTTCCTCTTTATTGTGACTATTAGTTGCATGAACATATTTATTCCGAAGCCATAAGCCATTAGAGAACCTATTGTTAAGGCAATAATCAAAATACTCTTGTTCGGCTACAGTTAGCAATTTGTCAGAAAATTTACCATTTTTTGTTCACTCATAAGATCAATTTCTTCACGAAGAGATTTTGGAAGACGCCAATAGCTTATAACATCAAAATCTGTTAAATAATTTTCGTCAATTAATTTTTGAACATATTTCTTGTCAACATTTTGCAAGTCTTCTAAACATAATGTTTCATTTTTTATAACAGAGTAAAAATTTTTATATTTCACTCATTATTTTTCATAATCAATTAAAAAACTCATACTACTGAAAAAAGTATGTTTTTAATTTTAAATATTCTTTTCCAAAAGGATAAACATATTTTTTTGTAAAAAGAAGGAATACTTTTATGCTTCGGTCTTTTAGGACTTACCAGTGTAGTAATTCATAATCAACGATATCATCTTCAATATAAAGTTTATATTGCTCAAGCAATGATTCAAACTCATGTGCCAATAATCTGATTTTCTCTAAATAGGTACTTTATTTGCTAGGCAAGTGCAGTTTCAAATTGTTGATGATATAATTTCTATTCAAATATTCATTCACAAAATTTTCCATAATATCTTCTAAACTTTTATCAATTGCATTAAAAAAAATCATAAATATGAATTTTCAAATGCCCTTCTAAAGATTTTTGCCAAAATACAGAATTCTAGTCAATAAGCTAGACGGGTTAATTCTCAATATGTTTTTATATGATTGATATCATTATATTCCTGCCATTAATAGGGATGTCCTATAAGGACATCCCTGGGTGTAATTAATTTAAAAAAAATTACATAAAAAAATATTAAAAATACTTAATTGTTTGTCTTGAGGCTTACTAAAGAAAATAGATATTTATTCATATTGTTCTTGCAGTAAAAAAGATTGTGGTAGATACCAATTTTATTTCTAGTTATTTATAAGATTTGTAAAATAGTTTTAATTATAACTTCATAGTTTTTATGAATTCTAATGTTAAAACAATATCCCTAAGGGAATTATAGCTTTCAAATTATTAGAATTATCAATTTTAAATTGTACAAAATTAATTACTAATAAATAAAAGTTATCTTTTAATTATTATTTTTCTTTGTATTAGGCCTACACTTTTTTCTCTTGCATAAATTTCATTCTTAACTGTATCTTCAACAATAACCCACAAATTGTTTTGTTTCCAAGTAATATTTAGAAACCTTTCATTTGGATATAGTTTTAAAACGCGTGTATGTTCATATTTTTCTATTTTATGCTTATTACATGAAATAAATATTAATATTATTGATAAAATTAATGTGACTGCTTTCATCATATCAAAAACGCTTGAGATTAGTATAGTAAAAAGAAATGATTTTGAAGGTTATATCTGGAAACCAAACTTAAAGACATAAACTTTAAATCTTTATTTTTGTGCTTTATTTATAGATAATATGTAACTATCTAAATGTTTATGTTTAGCAATAATTGAATCAGTTTATATTTATTTTTTAGTAAAAACTTTTGTTATAGACTTTCCCATTTTATCCGTAAACTCAATTATATAAGTTCCTTGAGCAAGACTTTCAACAGAAAGCACGTTATTATATACTTTGAAAAAATCTATTTTCTTTCCTTCAATTGTATAAATCGATGCGGAAACAATATTTTCAGAAGATCTAAAATTAAGTTCTTTACTTGTTGGGTTTGGATACATGCTTATTTTGCCCTTTCTTAATTCACTATCATTTACTGCAAGATTCGACGTTGATGAATTTGTTATATTTAAAGTGTAAGATACAGTTTGGGGTGTTGACCAAGAAGATATAAGTACATAGTAAGTTTGTCCCGCTGTTACAGCAAAATTATCAATGGTTATTACACCATCTTGTGTTGTGGTTTGGCAACCTGCATAATTTTGACCAATATTTGAACAACTTGTGTAAACAAATATCCCGGTCCAAGCGGTAGCATTAGGTATTTCTATTTTTATAGTTCCACTCACAGATGGTGTATAGGAATAAATTACATCATTTCCACTATGATAATAGTTCCCATATAGTCCCATAAACGAGCTAGTACAATTCGGCAAATTGGATCCTGAAGTGGGTGGGTCGTAGTTATCAGCATAATTAGCTGTATCATCAGTTGTGGTATATGGTAATGAGTTAATTACAATAGGATTTTCACATGTTTTTCCTACTTGTGCTGAACTAAATAAAAATGTAAAAATTAAAATTAAAAGGAATGTACTTTTCATATAAATTTATTTTTAGTAAAGATATATTTTTGGCGAAATTATGAAGTTAATAATACATCTTCAGTTTTTAACTAAAAGGAGTTATATTTATTAATGATTATTCAGAAGTTGTAATGTGAAATTTGTATATGCAGCAGAAATAATTTATTAGTCCAACAGTTTTTAAAAGCATCTGGTATCTCTTAAGAGAAGCATCTGACGTTTTCTTAATGTATTAGTTTTTCCAACCATACCCAAGATTTCATAATCTTCTGATAGTGTGTTTGGGATAAAGCTCATTTCTCTCAGGGGTCGGATAAACTTTAAAATCTCCTTAGGTATTTTGTATTCTCAATAACTCCTTTTTCTGAAGAAAAAATATTAAGAGTGTAATCTGCAAAACATCTATAAGAGAGGGAAAGCTTTGCTTCATCATTCTCATTTTTTTAGAACTCCAAGTTGGATTAATGTAAATGGCTTAATCATTTCTTCTTGTAATATTGCTAGAAACTGATGTGACATTACTAATCCTGTAGTTCCAATAGAAATGTTATTAATAGATCTGAATATTATACTTTAAATTCTTTTATCATCGGTTCTGGATGCAGAAGAGAAAGAAGACACAGTTTCCTAGGTAAAGGTTAGTAACTCTTACTTTAGCTTTAACAAAGAAGGAATATTTAGTTGCTGGAGAAAGCCTTGTACAGTATAATTAAAGCTGTGGATCCTATAAATGCAGCACTTTGATAAACGCTATATCCTGGGTCTCCTTCATTTCCCTTAGCACTTTACTGAAAGATTATTTTTTGTAGTAGTAGTTCCAGAATCGAAGAAAGGTGATGAGGAGCTACTATGTAGTTAGTGGTTTTGGCTGGATATACAGAGAGGATGGCGTTCTTCACATCAATGAAATATGATTCGATACTTTTAGTATAAGTCTTTCGGTAGTTGTTATAGAATTTTGAAATCGTTGCAGCCTACAATCATCATTTGGATTTCCTGCCAACAGAACGATCCATATGTTTCCATTATCTGCAAAAGCAGTTCCTTTTGATATGGGTCTATGGATGTATTGGCGCAGATTACAGTATAATTATTTGCAATCGGAATTATTAATGTCACGAAGATTTTTTGAAAAACACTATTCAAAAAAGGCATTGCGATATTCATTGCTGACAAATCCACTTCTATATTTCCACATAATACTTCTCGTTTTTTAATGGATATTTACATTGTTATATTTAAGGAAACCTATGGTAACAGCAAAACTTTAACTAAATAGAATGTAATCGCTCCAGTACAAGTACTGACAGTTAAACAGCATAAATAGCACAAATATTTTAACAGGTTGAATAAATAAATAAATAAATAAATAAATAAATAAATAAATAAATAAATAAATAAATAAATATGTTCATTATCATATACTGTGCTAGGTATATTTTTTTGGGTACGTTAGTAATGCATAAAGCAATATTATTAAGTTTATAGTAATAATTCGCACAAACCACAGTCTGGTTCTAGATTGTAAGGATTATTACACTCTGCTGTTCAATCTAATGTATTGTATTGTATTGTATTGTATTGTATTGTATTGTATTGTATTGTATGTTAATGATTCAATTTTGATGATACTCATTTGAACTATCTATTTGTTTTGCACAATTATAAGGAATGTTTAGAATGTAAATTGTTAAAATAATTTTCTTTAATTTATATTTATTAAATACTTGAAGAGCTAGTTTACGCACATTCATCTTATTTCTCAAAGTACTAAATTTTGAACTATACAATTAATTTTTGTTTTTTCGTGCCAGCAAGCTTGAATAATCAACAGGATTGTCACTAATTTTATCTGTAAGATAGACTTTATAACAATATTCATCAGTAGTTAATCGAGCCCGCGACCGAAGCTTTTTGATATAGAGCTTTGTACTGAGATCCTGACAGTTATTTTCCATCTATCTCCAAAATACTACTTGCAAAATATTTCCTACTTGATAATAGTAATGATATCACTTACTCATACAATTACTCATAGCAATGACTGTGGAAAAAGCTTTACATAATGTACTTTTCAGACTAGCAAGCTTCCAATGTTTCTTGCCAAACTGAAAATCTTTTATTAAGTACGTTTTGAAAATATTTGGGTTTTTGAGGCCGGACAGTTGATCGTATGAATTTACCTTTAAGACACTATTTAATTTTAATACATTAGTTTTAATTAATGTATTATTTGTTGAGTACTTGTGTGCTATAAAATCTAAATGCAGAATACTTCTCTAGAAAATAAATTAATTACACATAAGTACCTTGATGTGACACCAATTTGTTTTTAAACCAAGTCAATATTACTTTCTTTGTTGCTGTACTTTTAAATTTATATTCATCAAATTATTGTTTATTCTTGACTGATATAAAATCATATGTTACTGAAAAAAAACAAACAAACATACAGCAAATGACCAGTTTAATTTCACCAGTTACACTTAATGAATTTAAAAAAAAAACAGAAAAAAAATTGTTAATCGAAGATTTTTTTGCAATCAGTTGTACAAAAAATAATTTTTATTTTGAATGCGATAGGTGTTATCGTGCTGATTACTTATGCATTATTGTTGTTAATGAAGGTTACTTAAGAATTTTAGTTAATAATATAGAGAATATATTATATGAAGGTGATGTATTAGCGACTAAACTTTCGGAAGTCTTTATAGTAAGAGAGATATCTGATAATTACAAAGCGAGGTGTATTTATTACTCTTTTGACTATGCGTCAAATGCTGGATTCGGATTTAGATCATATATAACCAGAAGTTTATCAAAAAAAATTCCTGAAATAATAAGCCGGCAGTCTAATTTATGTGATAAGTTAAATTCTCATATCGATGCACTCGAAAAAATAAATAGTATTGAAAACCAATATTATTATTCAATTGAAATTATTAGACATTATTTTTCGTTAATAATATATGAAATAGGTAATTTTTTAAAACAAGAAAAATTTGATTTAGCAGTCAATTCGCGAGAAGTAGAAATTACAAACCTTTTTTTCAAACTGGTAAGGGAGAACGCAATACAACAACATAATGTACAATATTATGCAGACAGAATATTTATTAGCAGAAAATATTTGAGCCGAATTGTAAAAAAAACTGTTGACAAATCACCAAGAGATATAATTAATAATATTTTGGTTACCGAAGCTGAGCACCTATTAAAAAATACATATGCAAATATTAATGAAATTACAACTTGTTTGAATTTTACAAGTCAAGCTGTTTTCTACAAATTCTTTAAAAAAAATACTGGAATGACACCATCTCAATATCGAAACACCTATTAATATCGACATTAATTAAAATATTGTGCAGTGGTATTAAATTGTAAATAGTGTGAACTTACAATCCCTACAAAAAGATTGAATACCGTATTTTCCAACTAGTTTGCTACAGAATTTAGCCAGTATTGGATGTTTTAAGATATTAGTTAAACGCGATAATTGGACCTTGCCTTTACGTGAAGATCATTATTAGCAATGAAAATTTGAAAGTTTAGAAAGGCATCACCAAACACCTACATAATAATAATAATAATAATAATAATAATAATAATAATAATAATAATAATAAGCATTTTTTTAATTAAACGAATAGTTAGGTATATAATTTGCAACAATTTTATGCCACGTTATCACACCATTACAAAAATATTAACTAAACTAATTATTTTATATTGATTAGGTTGAGATCATGTAAAATACAGTTTGATAAGTACTTATAGTAGGTTCTTGTATTATAAATAACTAATTTATATTTAATATTTTTTTGTTCTTATGTCAAAAGTTATAATGATTTTGTTGTTAATCTTTTCGGTCAATTGTATTGCTAAAAAAAACAATGCAAAGGTAGACAGTCTTTTAGTTCTTGCAGATTATTATGTTGATCGGGATTATTCAAAAACTTTATTTTATGCGAAGAAAGCGATCTCTATTTCTGAAAAAGCTTACGATTCGGAGAAAATAGTATGGTCATATTATTATGCTGCAAAAGCGTCAGCATGGCTAAAATTAACTGACCAGAGTTTACGATATATTGATATGGCAATCAAACAAGATATTCGGGATCCATTGCTTCATTCAGTGTTGCTATATGTAAAAGGGGTTAATTACGGCAGAATAGGAATGCATAAGTTAGCTATTGATGAATTCAAAAAAGTATTGGAAATTACAGAAAATGAAAAATCAGCTGAATGTAAACTCGTGAGAGCGAAAGCCTATTACGCGTTGGCAGATGAAAATACTTCTAATGTGTATCTTCATAAAGCAATGAGAATAATAAATTCAATTCCGAAAGACCAATTAGCGTTAACCAGAAGAACTTTCAGATTTCAATCATCCTTATATCAGGTTATGGGGATGTATTTTTTGCAAAAAAAACAAATGGATTCGGCTAGTTACTATTTTACAAAAGCATATAAGCAATCATTTCATGATGATGTAAAGCCTAAAAGTGAATTTCTAGTATCCTTTGGAGATTATTATCAGAAACTTGGTGATGATGACAAAGCATTAAAGTATTATTTACTTTGTATGGATGAAATAAATCGAAGTGATACAGCTGCATTTACCAGGGATGGTCCCGGATTGTTAGAAAAAATCTATCTGATTTATCATAAGAAGGGAGATAAAAAAAATGAAGAAAAAATAAGGGGTAAATATTATCAAGAACAGCATGAATTTGCTAGAGATCTTAACCATAATGTTTTAAAAACAGTTAATCTTGAATTAAATAAAAAGATGAAAGAAAGTTATGAGCATAAAAAGAAATCTCAGCTAGCTATCTTTTGTATCATAATTTTTGTCATTTTAGTAATAGTTACATCTTCTTACCTTTACATAATAACACATAGAAAGAAAAATGCAATAATTACTGAGAAACAACAAATGTTAATATTGAAGGAAAGACAGACGGTTAATTTATCATTGAGAGTTGAAGGTGCATTAGATGAAGTAATAGATGCAGCAAAGAAAAATAAGATTCAATTTTGGCCCCTTTTTCAAAAGCTGCATCCTGATTTTGTGAAAATATTAACAGGAGTTAATCCGGATTTAAAAACTACAGAATTAATACTATGTGCCTTTATATTTCTTGGGTTCAATACGAAGGATATTGCTGAATATACATTTAAAGCAGTGCAGACTGTTAAAAACAATAAACATAACTTGAGAAAAAGACTGGGTTTACCTCCCAAACAAGATTTAAGCATATGGATTAGATCGCTATATCATAACAATATTAATGAGTAATATACAAGAAGTAAGTCAAGAGGTGCTAAAACCCTTACCAATACTAAGGTTATAAAAGAAATTGAATCTATTATCCTCAATTTAAGAAGAAAATAAAATGGGGAGCTGCAAGAATCTCAATTCATCTATTTCGAATGGGAATCATGCTTTCAGCAATGGTTGTTTGGTGGTTACTAATCCTGTAGCAAAAAGGAATAAAAATTTGATTACGAAAGGTACAGCAAAGATATTCCAGGAGATAAATTCCAGCTTGATGTTGCTAAAATCAGGAATAAGGCTTATCAATTTACAGCTATTGATGAATGTACAATAGTGGAAGTTGTTAGAATCTACTCTAATAAAAAGTAGAAAGTACAATATATTTTTTTAGGGGAAATTTTGGATACATTTTATTTTCCTATACAACATATTCAAACCGATTGGGTTATGGGATTTTTTAATTACTCCTTGCAATATGGGCTGCATGAACATTTTATCAAATACAGACCCATAAAGTCCAGATCCCCTCATCTAAATGTTAAAGAAGAAAGAGCCCCACAGACTGACAAATCCGAATTTTGATCGCTAGTCGATTTATCTGATCCATATCTTTAATTAAATGCTTTAGCTACCCAATGCAAGAGTTTTACAATAAAGCAAAGACCAGACTCTTTTTTGAATAGAAAAACGCCTTGGGAAAAGTAGCAGTCTTTGGAATATTTTATCCTTATTCAGCCTGATGCTACTGCCAGATTTTGGAACTCAAATGAAGAAATATTGCCCAGGAATTATACGTATTTAAGTTACATAGGAAAAAAATATTAATTAAGTCTCAAAGCCCAAAACCAGTAGGCTCTG
This sequence comes from Chryseobacterium culicis, assembly GCF_900108365.1. GTDB lineage: Bacteria > Bacteroidota > Bacteroidia > Flavobacteriales > Weeksellaceae > Chryseobacterium > Chryseobacterium culicis. The sequence continues at coordinate 1,136,879 of NZ_FNWQ01000001.1, forward strand.
CTGGCGAGCAACCAAGCAGCAATAGGCTTTTAGCTATACGGAAAGCGAGACCCAAAGGCCTCCTCTTTATATTTTCGGTATCTTTGCCTAAGAAAATCCTCTCCTAATTTGTAGCGGATATATTTTTGTACCAAACTTTAACTGACTACAATCTACTTTGTTAAATATTAGATTAAAAGAATATAGAATGATGTTGCTTATAATCTCTTTTTTATCTTTCTTTTTTTTCTCACTATAAAGTGAGATACAATTTGATGTTTATCAAAATATATTTGAAATTGCAATTTCTTACTTCCTGCTCTGTTCATATCAATTTCATAGACCCAAGTACCATTAGAATAGATTAAAGGATCATTTCCTAAAATTTCTAGAATTTGATCTTGGCTTTTTCCAATAGGAATATTGTTTTTGAATATGTATTTTAGATATTGCTTTTTTTTTCTCTGGTTAATTCCAGATTTACTGTTGAAAGTTTTATGAATGTTATCAAAAAGAATAAGTATCTTACAAAAAAGTTTTTTCATAAATTTATTACTAAATTTTTTAATACAGACTCATTTAAATAATCCAAACTATTTAGGTTGAATGCGCCTAATGTAATTACTATTAAAAATTTATAAAAAAAAAAGCCTTTTAAGCTGTTGTTTGATTTGTATAAGTACGCTTATTTCTATCCATATTATTATTGTCAATTAGTATGTTTTATAAATATGATTTAGTTATTTTCCATTTTTAGCATTAATATACAGATCTGACTTTGCCAACTGGATTTGTACTAATAATTAAGTCAATTTCACATTTTCATCTCCTACAAAAAAATTGATGGTAGTAAGATAGCGTTATTTAATAATCTTCAGTTTGTCCAAATCCTATCCGGGGATTTTGTACTGCTGCGCAATCACAAATAAAGATGACAATAAATGTCTAAAGTGGTTTTTCTTCCATATTTTATTATTATTAAAGTTATATCATATTAAATAAAGTAATAATCGTGTTTAATCAATCTTTCATGCCATTATGAAAAATTATTATTTAGGACTCTTTAAATTGAATCATAAAATATTTTTTTCCACTTTGCAACCGAATTTCTGCTTAAGTGAAAATGGCTAGCCAAATGGCTATTACTAATCTTATGTTTTTTTTGATATTGTAAAATTTCAAGAATGTCTGATTCAGAATATGAATGATGCTTACGATTTTTTTGCTGCGATGCATAATCCTGAGTTCCGAATATCATATTATTTATTTTTATTATATCCAGTGCAGACCATTTTTTCTTTTTGCTGACGAATTCGTATTTTTTCATTTTATCTTGATATTTATTTCTTATTATATCTGAATAAATTAATCCGTAGTCTGGCTTCATAATTATACTTTAGTTATTTATATTTATCAAGCCACTTATACAATGTCGTCTTTGGAATTCTGTACAGCTCTATTACATCAGTCTTACTCATTGCTCCAGAATTAATTTGTTCAATAATATAATTTATTATTTCTCGTGTATATATATTCTTTCGGAATCTAGGAAGTTTAGTTTTTATATTTTTAACCTCAGAAGAGGGCGGAGCATATAAAATTAAATGCTGACAATAGATTCTGAAAAAATCATATTCTAATAGTTTACTCCATTTTAAAAGAAGTTCTGTATCCAAACTTTTAGCTTTATACATTTTACTAATAGCCTCTTCTTTACAATGAAGAAAATTAGAGATACGAGATATTTCTATCTCTCTCTCCTTAACCTTTATCTCAATCATTTTTCCTATTTGAATATTTTTAAAATTCATATTTTTTATAATGTATATTTTATCTCTTTGTTTGAAATTATAATTATATATTACAATACATTCAATTTGAATAATGTCAAATTATAATTCAAACTTAAAAATAATTTCAGATAATAACGTATTAATAGATGCACTATTGGGGTACTTTACAACTAGAATTAATACTATATCGTAAAAAAAATTAGTAATCATAAAATCTGGTATCAGCATTCTGGTACAATTAAAATTAAAAAGCTACAGTTATTCATCTTTTTTATGCTTAGGATTGTAGATGCCTTTACGATATAAAAATTTTTGTAAATAATTTTTACTTTATATTTTCGATAAAGTATAGTCGGTTACATTAGTTTCTTATAAATATGAAAACTTGAATTTATTTTTAGGTTGTCATCTCATATGATATTTTAAAATTTAGAATTTAGAATTTTTAATTTTATACTTATGATAATAAAAAATATGTTCATGTTTTTAGTGATTAAGTATATGCTTTGCACATATTTTATAACGAATCTGATAATTACTACGGGGATAAAAAATTAATTATTATTTATACAGAACGATACTTTAATAATATATTAATACGTCAATTTAAAAGTGTGTTTTATTAATTATTAAAACAGTACTATATAGGTACTTGTTTTTTTTATTCTTTTTTTATTTTATTTGTAATATTGAACTCAATTAATTATGTCAATAAAGTGTAATGGAAGGAATCTTTACTTATTTATGTAAATAGTATTAATGATAAACAAGTATTAATGTACTTTCATGCTTTTCAGAATGGTGATTTTACATATCGTGCAAAAGATGTTGGTTTTAATAGTTTGAAAGGATAGCCTTAAAGTGGTGTATCTTAGATGAATGCTAAGAAATGCTGATAATTTTGCAAGGCTTTATAATAATAAAATTAATAATCCTCTATGTTTTTATAATCTGGATTTTGAATAATTTCATAATTGATTCTTTACTATTGCTAAATTTCTAACTTACCTATTATCTTCATAGACAAAAAATGCTTGTTAGACTTGAATAATATTAGTGAAAAATTAATTCACTGCAACTCAATCATAGTATTTCATTTAATATGTAATTACACAATATCAAATCACTTTAACATGAGTCATAAAATTAGTGTTCTATTTATTGGATTTTGTTTTACTTGTAATTTTCTTTTTGGTCAAAACTGTTCAGCAAGCTTTTTGCCTGATTTATCCTTACTTCCTAGTACATCTTCTATTCAATTTGAGATCAGTCAGATTTACAATAACGCGAAAAATGGTGTGTTATCAAATAATACACCTTCAGCTGGCGAGCTAAGTGCTGCCGTAGTAAATTATAATAATTTGAATATCATTGTAAATGGAAACAGCATTACGGGAAATCCGATAACAAGTTATGAAATGGTTTACTTTATGGAAGCATTTTCTAAGCGCCTAAAATCTAATCCAAACGATTTATCCATAAGAGAAAAAGTAAAAAATACCCTCTGGTGGGTATATATGAACGCATGCAACGGTACCTTACCCTCAGATAATGCAGGGTATATGTTTAGGAGATTCGGATTGTACACTGCATTTTGTTTAGAATACTTGGAAAGTATTGATAAAGAAAGGTTTTTATATATAATTGAAAAAAACTCTTCAAACTGGAATGTATTTTGGAAGCCACACTTAACAGATGGAGAATTCGATAGCGATTTTATTTTTAATAATTTAGATACTCTAGTTGCAACTGTAAATGCCTTTCCAACTACAGATGAACAGTATAGATATTTTTTAACATTGAAAAGATATATTAAAAGATTTGTTTCTGAGTATACAGATGGCACTCGTGATGGACTAAAACCTGATGGAAGCGGTTATCATCATTGGAATAATTATCCTGCTTATATGTATGCTTATAACACCGTTATTAGGGTCCTTAAATATTTAAATAATACTAGTTTTCAGATTAATGTTTCTTCTTATAAGATATTCAGGGATGCTATCCTTCAGAAACAATTAATAGCAAATGATCAAGATATTGTTCCTTTACCTCTAACTGGTAGATCCGCGAAATGGGATCAAAACACATTAGATAGTTATTTGTTAAAAGATATAGCTAACATCGGAGGTAAAATTTTAGGTTTATCAACCGCAGACCCTATCCTTGCTGGAATATATAATAGGAAATATGGTGTCGACGTCTCCTTTAATTATTCGGATATTACACCTTTCGAAACTGGATTCTACCAGGTTAATCATCATAATGCAGCCATTTTTAGAACAAATAACTGTGTAGTCGTTAATAAAGGTTTCAATAATCAGCTTTGGGGTTCGGAGATTTATCTTTATAATCCTTCTACTGCAAATAACCCCTCAAATCGTTATGGAAGATATCAAAGTTACGGTGCTATGTATATAGTATATCCAGGTAATGAAACTTCTAATGGTTTTGATAATACTAAATGGGATTGGAATTACAATCCGGGAGCTACTACAAAAGTACTTCCATGGAGTAAATTAATAGCCGCATGGAATAGAATAGATGAATATTCAAATAAAAGATTTGCAGGATCATTAGCATTTGGATTAAAGAATAACGGAATATTAAACAAGGTTTTAGGAACATATGGAGTATTTGCTATGGACTTTCAGGAAAAAATAAACTTAGGTTTTGGCGGGGTAACTGCTACTGATACTCATGATCCAACTTTTACGTTTAAAAAATCTGCATTTTTTTTTGACGATATCATAGTCTGCCTAGCTTCAAATATTAATAATTCTGATAATAATCATACAACAGTAACAACTCTTTACCAAAATGTAACGACACCAGCAGATATTACCGTGAATAATGATACCTACTCTGTTACTGAAAACACAACTAGCTACTCTATGAATAATGATAATTGGATATTAGATAATTTTGGTACAGGTTTTTATATTACAGCAGGAAGTGGAAGCTTAAAAATCCAAAGAAAGAATCAACAGACGCCTTCTCAGTATCAGCTAGACCCATCAATTTTAAACCCGCCGGCTCAAGCCGCAATTGGTTATATAGATCATGGAACAGCTCCACTAAATAAAGGATATGAATACGTAGTTGTTCCAAATACCACATTAAACAATATGCAGGCTTTATCAAGTTCTTTTAACAGTCCAGTTACTAAACCGTACGAAATAATTAATAAAACAGAAAGCTCTCACATTATAAGACATAAAGCAACAGGAATTTATGGCTATGCACTTTTTGAGGCTAGTAATTCAATTCCGGGGAATACTAATATAACGTCTATCGATTACCCTTGTTTAGTTATGTATCAGTCGAATAATACCAATACTGAAATGAAATTGAGTGTTTCCAATCCCGATTTAGGTCTGCCTGGACGAAGAAGCATCATACCGTTTACTTTTAAAACTATACGCATCTCTCTTAAAGGGAATTGGATGCTAGCAGAGCCTAACATAGATATTACATTTATATCTTTTGACGGGACGAATAGTATTTTTGACTTCAAAACCTATCAGGGACTGCCGATTGAAGCAAAATTTAAACACAACGATCAAACCTTATCTGCTAGAGAATATGATATAGCCAAAAAGACATTATACATATATCCAAATCCTGTCAATGAAGTTTTACAGGTTAAAAGGTTAAAATCATCTTTTACAAAATGGAAAATTATTGATTTAAATGGTATTGAAGTTTTAAAAGGAACTAACATGGGTACTCAATTTCATATTCCAGTGAAAAATTTGTCTCCTGGAGCTTTTATTTTTTCTATTTATCCAGAAAGAGAAATTATAAAATTTATTAAAAAATAAATATTATAAATATCAGGAATGCGTCAGAATTAGCTGCTTATTGAGTTTTAATTCTATATTATGCATAAAATACCATGTTTTCGATTTAAAAAACCAAAAACAGTTACTGAAAACTATAAACGAGTTTAAAATACTTATTCATTTTGATCTGAGCAGAAATGTAGTTACAAACGTAGTAAAAAGTATTATTTGTTATTTAAGCTAAAAGATATTAATTAAAACCTTCTAACTATGAACCTAAAAAGATTTATTTTAACGATAATATTAATGTGTAGTATTGGCTGCTTAAAGTCTCAAGTTGGTATTAACACAGCCAAACCCAATCCAAAAGCTGGTCTCCATGTATCTGAAAGATCAGATCCAGCAAGCACAAATTTACCGGATAAATATAATGGAGTCATTATACAACGCTATACTATGGTAGAAAGAGATGCTAATTTTAGCCCTACAGCTACTGAAGATGGTTTGTTAATTTATAATACTACAGAGAAATGTTATAATTACTGGAATTCCCAAGAAGCAACTTGGAAAAGTATTTGCGGTGATTTAGGTAAGGCTACCCTTAGCTGTACTAGTACATTAGTTAGTGGTGCATATGTACAAGGTAAACCACTTACAAATTCTAATTTTATATCTATTACTTTAAATGTAACTAAAGCAGGTAGCTACAATATTACAGGTATTACAAATAATGGATATAATTTTTCGGCTTCCGGGAATTTTTTGGCAATAGGAACCTATACTATCGTAGTTATTGGTCAGGGCAAACCTATAGCTGCGCAATCCGATAATGTAACATTGACGATAAATGGTGCGATATCTTCAACCTGCGTGCCTGCCGTTACAGTATTTTCATCTTCAGGGACTTATGGATTGTCTTGTGGTGCGGCAATAGTAAACGGAGTCTATAGTAGAAATATTCCTCTTACAGTTAATAATACCATTACATTACCTGTAACAGTAACTTCTTTGGGAAGCTGGAGCATCAATACTAATACAGTAGATGGAATATCATTTAGCGGGTCAGGTACATTTGCTTCAACGGGTAATCAGAATCTAACACTAAATGGATCAGGAATTCCGACTTCCACAGCAGATAAAATAATTACCATTACAGCAAATAGTGCAGATGGTACAAGTACATGCAGTGTGACAGTTTGTATTACAATACCAGGTAAAAAGATAATAGGTATTGGAATTTTTGGTGGCACTTATGGTTATCATTTGGAATCAAGCGGATCAAGTGCCATGTATAATTCGTCAGCAAACTTTGGAACATTGGCAACAAGTACTGTAAAATATAATAAAGCAACGGCAATCTATACAAATTATACTGAAGATCCTACAGATGCTAATTTTAATGCATACTTAGCTACGAAGCCTGACATTGTAATTATAGGTTATTACATGAACTGGAGTATCAGTAAAGCTAATGCTATGGTAAACTATTTAAATAATAAAGGTACTTGTATTATGATGCAACAAGACCCAGCTAATGCTTCTCTTCTTTTTCAGGCACTTTATGGAGATAATACCATATCATTTAGTGCTCCGTTTGGAGGCGGAAGTATCTATCAGTTATCTTCTGTAAATGACCCTATTTTAAATGGTCCTTTCGGTGATGCTAGAGGTAAATTATGGGGAGAAGATGCTGGTGGAGGCTCTTATTTAACGAATATACCAGCAGGAAGTATAACGAATTATTCTGCTGCGAACCCAATTACATCAACAAATACTTTTGTTGGTGTATCTGCTTTCAGAGATAACACACACAATTTTATTTTCTTTGGTGACGGAGGCTTTATTTCGAATCCTAATAATACCACAGGTCCTGCTGGAAATGGGAGTCAAGTGATATGTCCTTTTGCAATTGATAGTAATGGAAAGCCGATCGCCCGTACAGGATATGGTAATGGTGGTAATGGTACAGTAGCTGGTGCATATACTGTTTACAATTCTATTGTATTTGCCAATGCATTAGCGTGGGCAATCAAGCAAGCTGAATTTAACGGTATCAATACTAAGTAATTACGTTTTTGAGATTCATCAAAATTTCAAAAACGTAATTATCTCTACTATGTCACAAATTATACGTCAACTTTATATTTGAAAGTAACAATCAACGTATAGATGACATACTTATTTTAGTTACAAGAACTAGAAGATGGTAGCTTTCCGCAAACATCTAAAGACGGATTAAAAAAAACATCTATTTTATAAATATCATTTCAGAAATTATAATTTTTCTATAGGAACTGAACACATGATGCTTTACTTTATCGGTATTTTACGGCCTGAAGCTTTGGAGAGGTTTATTGAGGCCTTGCTGGACAATCAACACCTCAGCTTTTCCAATTTATCACTACCTATCTAATCCTTCTGCAATAGTTACAAAGGTAAAATCAACAGGTACGCTTGTGATTTCATTGTTGTTTCAAGCCTTTAGATGAGGAACTCCAAGCTCATGCAAGATCTCAAGGCTTTACCAAAATTCCGAGGTTATAGCTAAGTTAACAATCCCGGTAGAATATGTATTTAAAATAAAATCAAATCTTATGTATCTAATGTAGATAAATATTAAGATAAAGAGCACGACTGCTAAGGTACTTGCAGATACATTCTTTATATTTGTAGCGACAAAGGTAAATGCCAATGCGGAAAGAAATATTTCAATAAGATGTTCTCCGTATTAACAAGCTGTTGATTGCTAGGACTTGTACATAGACATTGATGTTTAAACCTTAGATGTTTTAGATCTAACTGTTACAAGCTCCGTATTATATAACAACAACGTGACTTGTTTATCCTTCCAGGAATCTATAGATTCAGTTTGACAATTACCACACTTACTTGTGTAAGCTCATCTTACTAAGATGTAATTTTAACCAGTGTCTTTTCTGAGCTTGTTTAGATCTGAAAATATATTTCATTTGAATTAATTCCAAATTCTAAAGCTTTGTGAATCTTTTCATCTTCTCCGCAGCCAGTATTTCAATTGATCTTTTTTAATACTTTAATTGATTAAAATCTTTTTGATTTTCCATAACTAAATCCAGATTAACTAAAGCACTATAATGTTAAAACGCGTAATGCAATACAATAATAATGAAGCAATAAGCGATGATTTCGATTTCATAACTATTGTAAAATATCTATTTTAAACTAGAAACTAAATCACTTATAATTTTCATTAGTTGATATAAAAATATAAAAATGGAGGCTTTGAATGTTCTCTATAAAGTCTAATAGAGATTTACTTATTATAATTATCATGCATAAAATTTTGTTCTGGGTTTTATAAGACTATCAAGGTGATCAATCTACTTGTATACTTTAGTTCTTCCGGGATTAGATGTATCAAGCATTATATTTTTGCATTTTTGTTCAAACCTAACTAATTCCAAATCTATGTTTTGTATTTCAAATTTATTCGTACCAATATCAATAAATGGATTTATTTCAAGGCATAATTTTAGTGATGAAGGTTTGACGTTTATCTTAGCTAATCCGGCACAAAATTCATTTCTATTTTTTAGCTTTTTAGACCGTTGATGAGACAGATATTCATCTTCTATGCAATATTTCCAACGAAATTCTATTTGATTGGTAACATCCTTTAATGCAAAACTTTGCTTTGTGAAAAATTAGCATACTTAAAATCTTGAGCATTATTATCAAATGTTTCAAAATTTATTACCATTTTAGTTTACTATTACAGACAGATTGATATTAAATTTAGATTACTGTTTTAATTTCTGAGAGTTCAAAGTTTTGATATATCATCATGAAATTTTTATTCTTTCTTGTAAATTTCGATCTTCTTCATAACATTTTTTTCCATTGAGAGAATTTTAGAGCTTATTTGCAAAGATTTATATATTCTTTAGTTGTGGGAGTTGTAAACCTTTCATACTACGATAAATCTGTTTACAGAATTTTCTTTACTGTTTGACAAAAGTTAAGAATACAAAACTTAAAAGCAAATTTTACAAAGATTATAATATGTAAACTATTGAAAATGAATAGAAATCGTTTTCGTTTTGGATCTAAAGTCCTTGAATAGGGTGTAATTGCTCATTGAGAATATACTATAATAATATGTATTTCATACTAACCTTTAAAAAGTATTTCTGTGCTCGAACTCCGTAGCCCCATAAAAAATAGTATAGCATTGATACATTGATAATACAAAGGTGGTAACTATCGTGTTAACAAATAAATTTTTAACTTCTGACCTGAAAAAAAAAATAGCAAAAGGTACAGTAGTGGAGCTGTAAAGAATACCAAAGGCTCAAATAATAATCCCTGTAACAAATATTGCAGGGCTTTGCTGCTAACTTATAAAAAATAATGCGGCTTTTATTTTATACTTTTAAAATCAGTTTTACAATTTTGTATATTGATAATCAAAAAGTTATTAAAGTTGCGAAAACTGCGCAAATCATTTTTTAGAACTTTCAAAAATTCAGTCGTTTTTTTAAGCAAGATGTGTCTTTGTACCCACAATTTTTTTCAAAAATTTTGAGTACAAAAACTCTCTTGCTTTTTTTCAAAAAGGATGAAAAACTGCGGAACTTGTTTTTCTTTTTAAATGTGTATGTCTAAGAATCCAAATCAGTACAATTTATTCTTTTTTAATCTATTATTCTTCCAAACTAATCCAAAGTAGTCTTATCTAATCCAGCGGCTTATAATACTATTGTTTTCATGGTTTTGATGCGTCAATTTTGTACCAGAAACTAAACACGAAGAACAGAATGAAAACAATAATTTATTTATTTCTGCCATTTATTGGATTCTCAGTTCAGGGAGAGGTCGGTATCAATACTTTAACACCGCAAGCCACCTTTGATGTCATGAAAAATAATGTTGATATAACAAAACCTGACGGGATCATTGCCCCTCGTTTAAAAGGGTCCGAGGTAAAAAGTAAAGATTCACTCTATAACACTGCTCAGAAAGGAACAATTGTTTATGTAACAGAAGGGCTTGATATAGGAAATACGACACTGAAAACTGCTAATGTGACTCGTGTGGGGTATTATTATTTCGATGGAGAAGTATGGCAGCCCTTTGAGCGTGACACTTTAGAAACTGTTGTAAAAAGAGGAAACTATTCCCCAAAGTATATCACTTTTTCAGGGAGCGCACCATCCCCCACCAGAGAGGGCGCATTAGGTATGAATGAACAGACCAGCTCGATGTATTTTGGTAATATGAACCATAATCATACCGGTAGCTATAATCTTTCTTATGGCGTTGGAGCATTACAAAATTTGACGGCGGGTTTAGGTAACATTGCTGTCGGCGCTTACAGTTTGAACGGATTGACTTCAGGGCAGTTCAATACTTTTTTAGGTCACACTTCCGGTTATAACGACGATATTCCGGACAAGCTTATTACCGGAAATGTAAACGTTGCTGTTGGTAATGCATCATTAAGTAATATTACCACCGGTTATAAAAATATAGCCATTGGCCAGTCGGCATTACGCGATCTGAATACCGGCAGCTACAATACTATTATAGGACAGTCTTCAGGACAATCTATAACCAGTGAAAACAAAAATGTAATGCTTGGTGTACAAACAGGGGTGTACGTAAAAGGTGAAAATAACATTTTTATCGGTACGGGAGCCGGACACAGCAACACTGTTAACGGCGTTGAAACTGTTAACAACAGATTGGTTATTCACAGCAATGTAAATCTTGTGCCCTCATCTAGTATTGGAACTGAAAATAATGTTGATTACAGCGCTTCCTGGACTAATGGTCTCATTATCGGGGATTTTGCTCTTAGGTGGTTAAAAATTAACGGAAGTTTTATAATTAATCCTTCCTATACTACATCCGACTCCACGTATACTAAAGATGTTATCGAAAAACCAGACGGAACTTTAGGATTTACAGATAGAGTATCCGTTCCCATTCCTCCTGCTACCGGAACTTATAATTTACAAAGTGTTGACGGACAGCTAAAATGGATAGTTCCATAATTCCATGGAGGGTAAAACAGCTGTAATAAAATTCAGGATCGACAGCAGTAGGAAAAAAGACTGGAAGACCTTTTGTAAAACAAAGCACATATCTCTGACAGGTTTAATTATTAATTCGGTGGAAAACAGACTCATGGATCATGAGAGGAAAAAAGTACTGGGCTTCATTGAAAGACAAGACAACATCTTTGTAAAAATAGAAACCAATATCAACCAGATTGCCAAAATAGTGAACGGGCAAAAGTTTATTTCACAGCATGAATTAGAGAAGTTTTCTGTGCAGCTTGCTGAAATGATAAAGCTTAAGACCCAGCAGAATGAGATATTTCTCAAAATTTACTCAATGCTCGGAAAATGATTATTAAGTTGATGAAGCCCGCAGGACCTAATTTTCCGGGGGTCAACTATAACGAAAAAAAAATAGATAAGGGAAAAGGTGAGCTGATGCTGATGAAAAACTTTCCGTCGTTCATTAACGAATCGAGTGGAAAGGAAGAAGTGAAATCTTACCTGGCTTCAGTTTCCAAAAACGAAAAAGTTAGAAAGCCACAATTTCATGCCGCTTTATCCACAAAATTCAGGGAACACTCCAAAGAAGAGATGACAAAAGTAGCTGAAAAATTTATGGATGAGATGGGTTACGGATCACAACCTTTTATTGTTGTTTTTCATAGCGATACAGAGAACAATCATGTTCATATCGTATCAACAAGAGTTGATAAATCAACCGGGAAAAAGATAAACGACAGTTATGAAAAACTGAAATCACAAGCTGCATTATCCAAAGTGTTGGAAAAGATCTACGGATTTAGTAATGGGGAGAATCTTAATAAACTCCTGAATTACCGGATCAGCTCCTTACAGCAGTTGGAGATCTTACTAAAAAGAAACGGTTTTAGTTTGGCTCAGAACAAACGGGACGAAACCAAGCTGAATATTCTCAAAAACGGAGTCCTGGAAAAAACGATCTCCGGAAATCAAATTGTTTTTGATAACAGAAAAAATGAAAGCAGAACAAAACAAATCAAAGCCATTCTATCGAAATACAAGGAGCTTTATTCGTGCCATGTTTTCAAGGTCGAAGACCATCGAAAAAATGAAGCAATGCTTGCGGATGAAAAACATGATAAATACCTTGAGCCGAAAATAGAATTTGAAAGTGAGCTTCAGAAAAAACTGAAGGACATTTTTGGAATTGATCTCATATTTCATCATAAGGATGGGCAAGCGCCCTTTGGGTATTCTCTGATTGATAATAAGGAACAGAAAATGTACAAGGGAAGTGAGATCATGAAAATGAAAGAAGTATTTGAATTCACTTCTGAAAAAATTGACAAAAGGCTTTTTGAACGGTTGAAGGATTTCAATATCCGGGATCAGAAAACTAAGGGTGTGCTTTTGGATTTTTTGAAAGCAAGATATCCGGAGAATGGGCTAAAGGAGTTTATGCTATTTGAGAATAGAAAACTTAAAAGCAAAGAAATATTTGATGCTGCCAGAACTCATGTGAAAGAGTACCTCAAATCGCAAAACAATGCTGATGTCAGTATTGTAAGATCTGATGATGGGAAATATTATGCTATTCATTCCAGGCTCCATTATATTGGGGAACTTGAAAAACTGATTGGTATAAAGGAGGTACAAAATTTTGTAAGTCCATCTGCTGCTAATGCTATTCAAAAAGATGAAGGTTTGGTAAAAATATTTGATGAATTCTTATTTGATATGATGCATTCTTCTGCTGCTTCAAAGGATCCCGCAGAAGAAGAACTTAAAAAAAAGAAAAAACGGAAAAGCCGATAGGCTCATGTACAGGTTAATATAAAAAAAATGAAAAAAAGAATAGAAAAAACGATGATCATCACATTCGGTACACAAAAAGGGGGAGTAGGAAAGACCACTCTCGCTATAGCTTTTGCCAATTACATTTCAGGGGTGTCGAAAAGGAAGATCAGGGTTTTTGATTTTGATTACCAAAAGTCTTTTTACAAAAAGTGGAAAGAAGATGAATTATCGGATTTGCCGAAGCTCTATGAGGTGGAAATTGCCGGAGAACAAGGTCAGCTTTTTTCAGATTTTGAACATCTGATTGATCTAAAGCAAAGTAATGATATCCATATTTTTGATTTGGCCGGAACACTCGATGAAAAGTACAGTGACCTTCTAATTTACAGTGATCTAATCATTATTCCATTCGAATACTCAAATGTCTCTGTAAAATCTACACTGGTTTTCAAAAATATTCTGGGAATGCTTGAAAGTGAGGCAGAGCGGGTGTTTATCCGGTCCAGATATGATAAAGGATATGGCTATCTCAATCAGAGGGAAATGGATGCAGAGATTTCAAAGTATGGAATGCTGGTTGAGAGTCCTGTATTCAAAAGAAACAGCCTGCAGACTATTGATACCAGGCAATTGACCTACTATCAGAAAGACGCGGTTCAGAAGCCTTTCAATGAAATTATAGAATATATTAAAACAGCACTAAAAATCACTCTGTGAGTTAGAAATGATACAAAAGATTAAGTAGTGCTTACCAGCCATAACAGTTTAAAAAAACGTAAAAAATGATAAAATTTTCACTCCTGCTTCTATTGGCTTACGTACTTTATTATGCAGGAAATTTTATATATGACCTCTTTCTAAAGAAAGACCCTGCCCGGCAGGATGAGCCAGAGGTTTATTCACTCTCAGATATTTCTGATATCAATCTAGAGCCGTTATCGGTGAACATTGAAGATGTTGAAAGCCTCATTATGCCGAAGTCTTTCAGTAAAAACGAAGTGATACCGCAGCATTCTCCGGAGAACGAAGAGAGGTTCAGCCTGGATGAATTAAGAAAGCGTTTCGAATCCGAACTGGACCTTGACGATTACGGTAAAAAAGAACCTGAAAATATAGAAGGATCTGCAAAAAGTAATCACAAGGGATGGGATGATATTCTTCAACTATCGGAAACAATGGTTCAGATGGTTGCCAACATTGAGGGCCACAAGGTGTATCATTCCATGGTGTAAGCATTATAAAACTTTATAAATAATCACATAATCCTTTCCAAAAATAGATATGACATATCTTTTACAAGGTCTGAATACAAAGACCTCATTTTAACTATAAATATTTAATTTTTTATGAACAACAAATTTCAACGCCGTGAGGCAGGGAAAAAACTATTGACGCTTTGTATGATTCTTCTTGCTGTCACTCCGGTTTTTGCTCAGGGAGGAGCAACCGCCATTTCAAATGCTGCAAATGACATTAAGGAATACTGGGACCCCATTAAACTTATATTGAAGGCCGTTGGCGGTCTGGTCGGCTTTATTGGAGGTCTAAGAGTCTATAATAAATGGACCAATGGTGACCAGGATGTCAACAAAGAAATCCTTGGCTACGGAGGAGCGATGATCTTTTTGATTGTAGTACCTGAATTCGTAACTGCATTCTTTGCCTAATATGGGATTTTATCTCTACAAGGGGCTGAAAAAGCCCCTTGTATTCTTTGGGCTTAAGGGCAAATATATTTTTTATGCAGTAGGCGTAATAGGAGGCGGTGTTATTGCAGCGCTGATATTATCCAAATTCGGATTGCTCGGCTCTTTACTGGGGCTTGTTGTCACAGGAGCAGGAGTTTACCTGATTTTTAAAAGGCAGGATAAACATGGCCTCTATGACAAAACTAAGAATTTCGATGAGATATTCATCTTTCCCAAAAAACTTAGCAATAACAGACTTTTGAAACATTTCGAATCCGAAAATTCCCACTTGTCCAATAAATAATACACTCAATGAAAACAAAAAAACAGGCATTCCATATACCTTTTATAGGATATGATTATGGAAAAAATTCCGGTTGGGATTTTGATGTCCTTTTCGGGCAATTCGGTAATCCTATTATTGGTATACGAATCAAAAACAGTGTTGAGCAATATTCTGCAGATCCGGATAACTACCTGGATTTTCATACGGTTTTAAACCAGGTGGTCTCTATTATTGGTGAAGGAAGAGTTGTTCAGAAACTCGATATTTTCACAAAAAAAAGGTATTCAGCTGAAAAATCAAGTCAATTTTTGCAGAAGAAGTATTCTGACCATTTTGATGGTAGACTTTTTAAGACAATTGAAACAGTACTAATTTTTACTGATATCATTGATGACAAACTTAAAAAGAAAAACAAACATTACGGGTATTCTGAAAAGAGCTATAAAGAACTTCGCGACAAATGTCAAAAAGTTTTTATGCTCCTCAGTCAGAGCGATTGTGAACCCCAATTTCTATTGGAGAAAGATTTTGAATATTATATATCAGGGGTTTTGTCGATGCAGTTTTCTGATCTGCCTTCCTTTAACAATATTAAAAGCACACATGAATATTTACAGATAGGTACCCGTTTCGTTAAGAATATTTCTTATGTGGATGTAGAAAATATTGATCTTCCATCTGAAATAGAGCCTTATTCCCTCTTAGGAGGAAATGGTGCGGCTGCTGAAACAGCGGTGGATAACTTTACCTTCATCAATGAATTAGAAGATTATGAAACCCTTGTTTATAATCAGGTGATCAGTATTCCACCACAGGCACAACAGCAAAGAGAGCTTGATAAGAAAAAGAAAAAGCATGAGGGGGCTGCCAATAATTCGCCTTCCAACGCTATTATAGCTGAAGAAATTCAGAGTCTGCTCAATAATATTGCCATTGATGGGCAGTTTGTGGTGAATGCGCATTTTTCAATTCTGTTTTCGGCGCATACACAGGAAAAAATGGAGAATATACAGTCTATGATTGAAAATAAGCTTTTTACCAAAGGAATTATAGTTTCTAGGAATGCTTACAATCAGCTGGAGCTTTTTCGGTCAGCAATACCCGGTAACGGTACGGAGCTCAGGGACTACGATTTATTTATGACAACAAGCGAAGCCGCCTTGTGTTTTTTTTTTAAAGAAAGTTACCCATTGAGCGAAGAGTCCAACTTCTACCTAAGGTTTACAGACCGGCAAGGGGTCCCTATAAAAGTAGACCCTGCAGATTTACCAATGAAAACAGGAAGAATCAATAACAGAAATAAATTCGTTCTAGGGCCGTCAGGTTCAGGAAAGTCGTTCCTGATGAACAATATCGTTGAGCAGTACCTCACCTATAACTACGACGTTGTTATTGTCGACACCGGAGATTCTTATTCAGGAACCTGCCAATATAAAGGCGGAAGGTATATCCAATATACGGAAGAAAAACCTATTACGATGAATCCTTTCCTGATGGATAAAAAAGAGTTCAATATTGAAAAAATAGAATTTTTAACCAATTTGATATTTCTTATCTGGCAAGGTCCTGATGCTTCGATGTCTTCTGCGCAAAAGTCCATACTGGATAATGTACTGATGTCTTACTATCATCAGTATTTCAATTCAGGAACCGAATGGTATGAAGATAAAGATTCTGAAGAGCTGATCCTGTATCTTGGTAAATATAATATCCATATAGAAGATATTGTTGTTGGGCTTGATAATGGTTCAGAAGCACAGCATAACTATTATGATATTTTGGGAATTGCATTTAATGCTAAACCGGAAGAAATTAAGGAAGCCTTCCGAAATCTTGCTATTGAGTATCATCCGGATAAAAACGTTAATAACCCCAATTACGACAGCGAAAAGTTTTACAAAATCTATGAAGCTTATGAAACTCTGAATAACGAAGAGAGGAGGAGAGTTTATGATGAGTCCCAGCTGCTGTTAATTAAAGCGAATGAAATTTCAAGACAGCCCAAAACTGCAGAACCTTGGAATGAATCGATAAGAAAAGCCATTATCAAAAAAATTAGGGAGCTGGAAGAAAAGCTGGCAGTGAATGAACTTTCCTTTAATGGCTTCTATGATTATTGCGAGAAGTTCCTTCCATTGTACCTGAATAATAAGAAATACAAGATCAGAGAAATGGAGTTTAACCTCAGGACATTCCTTTTTGTATTAAGAGATTTTTACAAAGGCGGAAGGTACGGAACTACCCTAAACGAAAGTGCTGACAATACACTTTTTGACGAACCGTTTATCGTTTTTGAAATTGATAACGTAAAAGATAATCCAAAGCTTTTTCCTATTGTGACTTTGATCATCATGGATACGTTCATTCAGAAGATGCGACTGAGAAAGGACCGCAGGAAAGCCCTGATTATTGAAGAAGCCTGGAAAGCGATTGCCAGTAAACTGATGGGAGGATATATTTTATACTTATATAAAACTGTCAGAAAGTTCTGGGGTGAAGCGGTGGTAGTGACGCAAGAGCTGGATGACATCATTGGGAATGCTGTGGTGAAGGACAGTATTATCAACAATTCGGACACCTTTATTTTGCTTGATCAAACTAAGTTCAAAGATAATTTTGATAAGATTGCTTCGCTGCTTTCCCTCAATAAGGTGGAACAGAATAAAATCTTCACAATCAATAATCTTAACAATAAATATGGAAGAAGCCGTTTCAAGGAATTCTATCTAAAGCGGGGCCCCAGGGGAGAGGTCTATGGAAATGAAGTTTCTCTGGAACAGTACTTAACCTATACCACTGAAAAGCCGGAAAAATCTGCTCTTGAATACTATGTAAAAGAGTATGGAGACTTTGATAAGGCCCTGGAAATTTTTACAGCTCAGGTAAAAAGTTTTGAAGATGATATGGGAAGCATGGTCTCCCTGATTAACCTTTATCAAAAACCTTTAGACCGACTGGCTTTTGAATTTTACCATGAATTTAAATACAGGCACAGAGGGCAAAACATCATCAAAAATCTTCAGGCCGAGCTTGAAACAAGCAACCAATCTTTAGCACAGTATATACAGACTGCATAAGTTGGAAACCCATCGTGAGAGCTGGTAGCAGTTGTTACAGTCGAAAAAGACAAAATATAGATAAATTGATATAATTAAAGGTATTATGAAAACGCTAAGCATATTTATTTTACTCGGTTCAGGAGGTTTACTGTACGCTCAGAATACCTATATTGATCCTACTGTAACGGCAGCAATGATCCTGTATTCTGAAAACCTGAAAGCCAAGCAGAACGAAGTTATCGATGAAACTTCCAAGTTGAAGGATGCCCAAACCTGGGTGGGAACACAGGTGGTGGCGGCCAACGATATTCAGAACAAAATATTAAAAGGTTTGAAAGAAGTTTCAGGCACTTTACAAAATGGTATTCAGGTACAGCAGATTTATTCTGAACTGAATAAGTGCTACAATTATTCTTCACAGGTGGGCCAGTTGGCCTCTGCGCATCCGCAGTATGCCATTTTCGGGGTGAAAGCTTCCCAAAAGACCTATGAACAAAGCCTGAAAATCGTTACCGATATTTCAGATATTCTTGCGTCCGGAGAGCTCAATCTTGCTACTGCCGGAGACCGTTACAAAATTCTTCACAACATCTCGGGGAATGTGAAAAACCTCAAGCTTTGGCTTTTGGCGATTAAGTTGAGATTAGAGAAAGCCAATCGTTTAGGTTTCTGGAATTCCATAAATCCATTTGCGGGCTATATTAACACAGACAAAGGGATTGTAGAAAATATTATGAACAGGTACAGGAAGAATTTTTAAATCTGATGTTTATGAAAAAGAAGATTCTTTTGGGCTTATTTTTTTCTGCGATATACGTTGTCATCATCTCTTCCGGTGGTAGCTCAACCCCTGCATGGCAAAAGGAAAATGTCTCTTTTCCCATGATGGACATCCAAATCAATGCTGCGATGAAAGAGTACGACAGGCAAAAGGAAATGAGACAGAAACAAACGGCGAATGCTACTGTAGAGACTGCAAATCAATCACAGTGGAAAAATTTTAAAGAGAAGGTCACCAAGATCCAGGACAGGCTGAGAATTGTCTCATTTGCCATTCAGTCCATACCTACAGGAATTGCGATGAGCAGGGAGGTAACCAAGATAAAGAATAATCAAACTGCCATTATAAATGAGATTGGTTCAGCACCGTATTCCATTATAGCAGTATTACCTTCCCAGATAAAGTTTGTAGATGATCTGCAGATGGTGATACGGCTTATAACGGGAATTATCCTGTCTTATGGAGCCATTAACCAGATGGAAAAATCTGAACGTAAAATTTTATTGGATTATGCTTTGGGCGAAGTCAAAACATTAAGCAGAAATTCAACTTTTATGCTCTTAAAAATAAGGGATATCAAAGCGAAGGTTTTAAGAAACAAAAGAGCATTTCAATACTATGTTAACAGAGATCGGCAGGTTGTGAAAAATATCATGAACGACATTAAATCTTTTTAAAAAATGAAGCAGTTATTTTTTGGAGCTATCTTACTTTTTGGCGCTATTTCAGTAAACAGCCAGCAAATCGTTATCAATGATCAGTTATTAATCCAGCTTACAAAAGACCATGGCGTGAGACTGGCAAGTGAACAGACATTTTTGGATTCTTATGAAAAGCAGAAAAAACTTTATGATGAGATCAGTAATAATACCACAAAGATTATTGCGATTCAGGAGTATATTTACCAGCAGTTGAAAAATGTTAACTCAGCACTCACCCAAAGTAAAAAACTGATTTACCTGTATCAGTATTTTGGTAAGATTGTGAGCAATTCCGGTAAAATGCTGAGTCTATCCGCCGTACATCCGGAGTATGCGGTTTTGGTTTCAAAATATTACGTTGAAATTGGTAAGCAGGTTACTAAGCTTCAGCAGGAAATCTCACAGGATATTTTAAAAGAAGACAAGGACTTTTTGATGGATTCGATGGACAGGGAAATGCTCATTGAAAAGGTATTTACGCGTGTGAGAAATATTCACGGAAACATCCTGTACATCATTTTACGGTTGGAGAATGCCAGAAAAATACCCTATCTGTACCAAATACCTGTGCTCAAAAATTACATCAATATCGATAAAGCCATTGTAGGTGATATTATTCAGAAATACAAATATCTATTCAATTAAAATCATGAAACACATACAAAGAAAAACAGGTTTATTTCCACTCCTGCTTATAGCAGCCTCTTTATCCGGGCAGGTGAGTGTAAAAAGACTGAACGACCCTTCCATAGTAGCCCAGCATAAAAGGATGACTTTTGAAAGATGGGGAGACTGGCGACCTTACCCTAAGTACTTTCTTGGCATTCAGACCAATTTTGCGTATGCAACAGTCTGGGGATTATGGGCTCCGAAAATCAACAGGGACTATAAAGATGGCGATGATATAAGGCCCTTGAAACCTACAGGATTGCAGAATCAGCGATTTGCCCAATTGAAATTTCAGGAAGAGGAAGCGAAAAAAATTAAAGCTGCTTCGGACACCATTTATAAGCGAAGTGTACAGGATTTTGCACATTGGACATCTGCCACAGCAGATGCCGATCCGCTTTGGTTATTGTATTACAAGCGAATGCTGAAACCTATTACCGAATTTCCAGATACTCCGCAGAATTTTACCGATTGGAGGCTGAAAGACCAAAACACATATGAAGCTCTAAGTACTACAGGAACCTTAAAAAGACTTCAGGAAGAGCTGGACATGATCAAGGAAAAATACTCAATGTCCCGATCTATGGATATGCCTAGAGGGAAAAGGTTTATCATGTACCACGAAACGCTGATCAGGTGGCGGAAATTTGTTGAGGAATTAAGAAAATACAACAATAAGACAAACCTTCTTCTGGATTATAAAAATATTCTGAAGAATCATTTGTCCACCTCTTTACCACCTAGCTGGAGCCCAGCATCTGATAAACAAATTGTACATCGTACGATGCAGCAATACAAAAACAAATACTAAATATGAAAAATAAACTTACAGTTTTTTGCAGCCTGTTGGCTATACTGCTGCCTATTATGGGGTTTGCCCAGACAGACGGTGATTACAGCAATCTGCTTCAGTTTTTAAAAGGCGATGGAGCCTTTGAGAAATGGTTCATGGAGGTTTTTACCAAACTGGACAACAGTGTACAGGACAGTGCTGCCGGCTCGGCACTTGTGGGGAGAGCAATAGGAGGCATGGGAGCTCTAATGTACCTGGGTTACATGGGCTGGCAGATGGCTGCCGGAGACCGTGAATGGGAAATTACCCCCATGCTAAAACCTGTTCTGATCGGGTTTACACTCGTGTACTGGACCGGATTTGTTAATCTTATCCAGTCTCCTTTTGAAGCGATTGCTGAACCTGGTATAGCTATTTTCAGTGAGATCGAGTCTGAGGTCAATGATTTAAGAATTCAACGGTTTAAAAAGCAGCAACAGTTACTAGATGCAGTCATTAAATTGAAAGCTGAAGAAGATGCTAAACAGGACGTGATCGATAATACGGGGAAAGATGCGGATGACTCATGGTTTGATATCAGCGAAGGACTGGACAAGCTTATCCAGCCTATCAAAGAGTGGCAGATCAGAATGCAGTTCGATCTGCAGAAGCTGGTAGCTGAGCTCATTGAATTTGTCTGTCTTTCCATACTCAGGGTATGTGTGTACCTTGTTTTCTTTATCCAGAAGATTTGGTCTTATATTCTTATTATTTTAGGGCCTATCGCAGTAGGAACGGCGCTGATTCCCGGATTTGAAAACTCGCTGTACAGCTGGGTATCTAAGTTTATCAACATCAACCTGTATACTTTTGTCGCCTATACGATTATCAATATCGGCCAGCAATTAATTGCTTCGGGCTACGAGATGGAAATTGAAAGATACGACACCCTCTTAAGTAACGGAACCATTACCAATTTAGATGCACTTCTGGTATATGTGAGTAATTCAGGAATGATATACAACCAGCTTTTTACCTGCGTTGCGTATATCGTGACGGGAATCGGTGTTTTGATGACTCCCACTATTGCTGATACCATTGTAACGGCAGGAGGTGCGGGAGCGATGACCAAAATGAAAAGTGCTGCCGGAAAAATGGCAAGCAGTGCAAAAACAGCTGTGCTTGCTGTTAAAACAGGAGGTGCTTCAGTAGGGGCAGCGGCCGCAAAATCCGCAGCCGCGGGTTCAGCATCCGGCAGGGTGCAGGATGCTATGAAAAACGGAAAATAAACCCGATATGAATAATCCAATACTATCAACCAACAAAAAATAAATATGCTTATTAAAAATATCGAACAAAGGATTAAAGTCAATAAAGTTGTTTCATTGTCAACAATTGCTTTTGCGGTGTTTATCGTTATCTGTGGTTTTTTCTTTGCTTATAAAATGATTGAAGATTCCCGTAAATCCATTTACATTCTCGATAACGGGGTGCCTGTCCTTGCCAAACAAACCGATGTTCTTTTAAATCGTCCGGTTGAATACAAAGCTCAGATTGAACTTTTCCACAGGCTGTTTTTTACCCTGGCGCCAGACGATTCCTATATTAAGGATAATATTCAGAAGTCGCTCTATCTTATTGATGACAGCGGGAAAAAAGAATATACCAACCTGAGGGAAAAAGGTTTTTACAACCAGATCATCGCCTCGAGCTCCATGGTGAGTATTCATACCGATTCGATTAAGATCGATATGGAACTAAAGAAATTTGCTTTTTTCGGCAAACAGATGATTACCCGAAAATCATCGGTCATTACCCGAAAACTTAATACCTCAGGTTTTTTTGAAGATATCATCCGCAGTCCCAACAATCCCCATGGTGTGCTTCTTAAAAACTGGCGAATTATTGATAACGAAGAAATTTCAACCCAAAACAAAAACTCATATTAATAATGATTGCTTTAATTCAACAAACCGGACAAAGATGGTGGAACTGGGCTGTTAAGAATCCCCAACAGTTTTTTACGTATTCAATGATTTTTTTATCGGTTTCATTTATCGGGTCTATGATACAGGGAATTTTCTTTCCACCTGAAATGGCATTTAAAATTAAGCCTCCGGTTCTATATTCTAAGAGCCACTTTTCCCAAGGTACTGCAGGTAACAGAGAAAAGGAAATGGAAAGAATAGTCGCTGAGCTCAAAACTTTAAAAATAAAAAGAGACCGCCATGATTTACAAAAAGAAGACAGCCTGAGAATTGAATATTTGTTTAACCAATTTCAACAATTAAAAAATGGACATTAAAAAAATAGATTTCAAACAAAAAAAATACGTCATGCCTCTTTTAGCATTACCTTTTTTGCTGCTCTTCACTTATGTAGGGACTCAGTTTGTAAAAGATGATAAGGTAGAAGAAAAACCCAAAGAACTTTCTCTTTCACTGGGTGAATCGCAGGATTCGATTATGACTAAAAGTGATGCTTATGATGCCTTTTTCAAAAAAGAGGATAACAGAACCATGCTTGAGGGCCTCAATAAAGAAGAAGACAGCTTATTGCATTACGGAGATCAGCTGTCACTGGCCGAGAAAAGAAAAATTGATTCATTGAAAGCAGTAGGAGGAAGACAAAACAGGTACACAGGAAAAGGAAATCCGTCATCATATTATAATCCCAATGAGCAAAACGAGAACAGGGACTATAAAAGGTCTTCTGACATTATCAGGATGCTGAATGATAAATCCTATGGCAGGCCTGAAAGCCACTATTCAGATGAGTCTCCCAGATTCGCTGCTCCAAACACACAGCAGGATCCTGTAAAATATCTGAAGCAGCAAATGCTGGTGATGGATTCTTTAGAAAAATCCAGAGATCCTGAGTATCAAAGCAAGCTGGCAACAGAAGAGCAGCTCAAAGCTAACAAAGTAAAGCTGGATGAGTTTCTCCATTCCACTTTTAATGTCAGTAAATCCGGTATTAACAGTGATTTCAATGCTTTTTACAAGGAGAGTGAAAATAGCTTTATCAAGGCTGTGATCGATGAAAATAATAAGGGACTGCTGGGAAGCAGAATCCGGTTCCGTCTGCTGGAAAACATCTTTGTAGGGGGACGAAAACTCGATAAAGGATCAGTATTGTATGGTCAGATTTCGGGCTTTTCAATGCAGAGGGTTAATCTTAGCATTGTTTCGGTATATACCAAAGGTGAAATTTTTCCTGTCAATCTCTCTATTTACGATCTTGACGGAATGAAAGGTTTATATGTTCCCCAAAGTGTATTCAGGGATATGTTAAGTGAAATGGGAAGTAATTCCGTGCAGGGCACCCAGATGGATATGGGCGGTCAGGGCTTTTTCACCAGCATCGGCTCCAAACTGTTTACCTCTACGTCAAAATCGATTGCCAACCTGATTAAAACCAACAAAGCCAAACTAAAGTACAATTCCTATGTACTGCTGGTTGACGAAAAACAATTAAAAAATGTACAAAATCAACAGAAAAAATAAAAAGATGAAAGTAATTGTATTCACCCTGCTGTTATTGACAGCCCAATTTATAACGGCACAAACTGCTGCTAAAGAACAGATCATTTCCGAGTTACCTGAATTGGAGATCACGGAAGGGATTAATCTGCATATTATTTCACCAGAACCTATCCTGTACGTGGATTTATCTACTCAAAAGCTGACCGGAGATTTACCTGCCGGTAATATTGCCAGGGTCAAAATTACTGACTTTTCGGATAAAGATCTAAAAGAAAAAGAGAGAGCCCCTGGTGTTTTTTTGAGTGGAGATCAGATTGGAGTTATAACCGTTGTCGGACAATCATTTATTGCGCAATATAAGGCAATTTATAGAGATCGGGATAATCTCAATACCATAACCAATATTCATATACAACCTGAGGAAATGCAACCCATAGAGTTTGATAAAACCGCATTCTCCAATCTTGAGCTGAGAAAATTTGCTATGAATATCATTCAAAAAAATACAGAAAAAAAGCCAATCCGAGAAGAGCGAAGCCTGGGACTTAGCGTTCAGCTCAATAATGTATATGTTATCAGTGATTATATATTTTTAGATATGACTTTTAAGAATAAATCAAATCTTAGCTATGATATTGAAGCGCTTAAGTTTTCTGTAGAAGATAAGAAAATCCATAAGTCTACCAATAATCAAAGCATTGAAATGGCATCGATATTCCAACTGAATTCCCAGAAGCACTTCAGGAAGAATTTCAGAAATATTTATGTATTTAAAAAATTCACCTATCCCAATTCTAAAGTAATGATGATCCGGCTTATTGAAGAGCAGCTCTCAGGGAGGACCATTGAAATGAAAATCAATTATTCTGACATTCTTAAAGCAGATACTTTTTAATATGGATTATACAATAAAGTTATCAAAAACCCGCGCTGAAGAATTGAGGCATGAAGCTATCCTCTTTGGAATGGAGGATATTGGACATTACGTTTTGGAGAAACTGAAAGCAGGGATAAGGCGGGAAGAAAGTAAACCCATTAGAAATTTAATAGGGAAGAGAACATTATCAGCATACCAAAAAAATATTCTTAGGGATTTTGGACATGAATATTTTGAAAACTTATCCAACGCAAAAATATTTTATAAGAATGTGAAACATTTTATAGTGAGGCTCAGATTGAAATTGAAGAAAATTAGTTTTTAGGAGTATGCAAGAGCAACAGCACCAGATCAAAATTTATGGATTTCTGCAAAAGGCAGTTTATGCAGTGGTCGCATTAGATTGCGCTTCATTGTTTTACCTGAATGCCGGCATTCCTGTCGTTTCCAATTTGCTGAGGAATTTCTCAAAAATGAGCTTTATATATCCCCCTGTGAATGCCAAATTTGCCACATTGATCCTGATAGGATTGGTTGCCATTGGTACAAAGGCAAAGAAAAATAAGGACTTGAATGTAGGAACTGAAATTGTTATTCCTATAACTGTAGGCCTACTCATGATTTTTTCATCACTAATTTGGCAGGATGAAGCCGGAAATAGCCTCCGTCCCAAGATTTTTCCAGGACTCAACCTTTACCAGGTTGTTTATGCAGTTCTTTCATTTTTAGGAGCAGTAATTCTGCAAATGGGTGCAGATTCGATTTCGAAGTATATGCGTCAAAAAATGGGAAAAGACCGTTGGAATGTAGAGGAAGAAAGCTTTGAACAGAATACGGAATTGGTTGAAACAGATACCAGTATCAATATCCCATATCTGTTCCGGTACAACGGAAAAAACAATGAAGGTTGGATCAATATCAATCCGTTTCGCGGTACGATGGTTATTGGAACTCCGGGCAGTGGAAAAACATTTGGTGTTATAAACCCAGCCATTCGTCAAATGATTGCCAAAGGATTTTGCCTCTGTATTTATGATTTTAAATTCCCTGATTTAGGCCAGATTGCCTACTATCATTACCTTTTGAAAAAGAGTAAAGATTTGGAATATAATTATAGCTTTCATGTGATCAATCTCAATGATGTTGGAAAATCAAAGAGAGTTAATCCATTTCGGAAAGAATATGTGAAAACATTGGCAGAGGCCCAGGAAATGGCTGAAGCAATGGTATCATCGCTTCAAAAAGGTGGCGCAAGTGCCGGAGGTGGTTCAGACCAGTTTTTTACACAGTCAGCGATTAATTTTCTTTCATCATGTATTTATTTCTTTGCTACTCATGAAAATGGAAAATATTCAGATTTACCCCATATTCTTTCTTTTATGAACAGGAGTTACAAAGAGATTTTTGATACACTTTTCCATCACGAGGAATTGTATTCTCTTTTATCACCTTTCAAAACTGCTTATGATAACAAGGCATTTGATCAGCTGGAGGGGCAGGTGGGTACGCTCAAGATTTTCCTTTCCCGACTGGCAACCAAAGAAAGCTTTTGGGTATTTTCGGGTGATGAAGTTGAGTTGAAAATTACTGACCGAAAAAATCCGTCCATTATAATTCTCGCTTCCGACCCTGGAACACAGGATATTAATTCAGCACTATATTCCGCAGTGCTAAATAGAACTTTACGATTGGTGAATTCCAAGCATAATCTGCCGGGAGGAATTATTGCAGATGAGTTTCCAACCATATATATCCATAAGATTGACAATGTAGTAGCGACTGCAAGGAGCAACAGGGTTGCTGTTTTACTTGGACTTCAGGAACTTCCACAGCTTCGTCAGTTTTATAAAAAGGAAGTTGCAGATACCATTTCCTCTATTGTAGGAAACATTATCTCCGGCTCAGCGAGAGATAAGAACACCTTGGATTGGCTTGAAAAGCTATTTGGAAAAATCAAGCAAAAATCATTCTCCCAATCCATATCACAGCAGGGAACAACAACAAGTATCAATGAAAAGATGGAATTTATGATTCCTGCGGGAAAAATTGCCGCCTTAAGGACGGGAGAAATGGCAGGAATGATCGCGCAGGACGAAGAAAATGATACTGATGAATATAAAACATCAGCCATCAACGGGAAAATTAATCTCAACAGAAGAAAGATCACAGAAGAGGAAAACAAGTATGTTCAAATGCCGGTTTATTATTCTTTTATAGACAAAGTGGGGAAAAACCGCAAGGAAGAAGTTCTGATGACCAATTTCCGAAAAATCAATAAGGAAGTAGAACTCATTGTCAGTGAACTTATCAGATAATTGAAAGAATTAAAAATAATGAAATAAAAATGAATATCGTGTTACAGAAATACATCACAGCTGCCTGCATGACTTTCGGGAGTTTTGTCTTCGGGCAATTTAATACGTTGAAACCGTCTTTACCTAAAAAAGAGGAAGCAGGAATGATTACAGATTTAAATAATATTAAAAGCAAAGACACCGAAAAAGAAAAAGAGAGGAAAGAGAAAAAGTTCTTGGAAAAGATTTTTGGCAGAACTACTAAGGCTGACCTGAAAAATGAAATCGATTCACTGAAAATAATGATTAAACAAAGTTCAGCATCTGTAAGCAAGCAAGAAATATGGGAAAAAACAAAAGCTTCAATTGTTGTAACCCATCACAGCAAAATGTTAAACAATAATAAAAGCAGCAAAGAACAGCCTGTTACTTATGATTTGATTGATGAGTCCAGAGAGGGGGATGTGAAGGTTAGAATGCCTTTAAAACGTAAGATATCTATTACATCATCATATGGAGCAAGGAAACATCCTCTTTTCGGAACAACCAGATTTCATAACGGAATTGATATGGCTGCCTGGTACGAGAATGTCTATTCGGTTCTTGACGGAACTGTTACAGATACTGGATGGGATAGCAGAGGAGGAGGGAACTACATCAAAATAAGGCACTTTAATCGGTTTGAAACTTCATACCTCCATCTTTCCGAAATTTATTATCACCCCGGAGAACACGTAAACGCTGGATTCATCATTGCCAAAAGTGGGAATTCCGGAAACTCTACAGGACCCCATTTGCACTTCTCCGTAAAGGAATTTGGAAAAAGCATCAATCCCGTTCATTTTTTGAATGATTTAATAAGAGTAAATAATCTAATTGATATATACAATGAATAACAACACATTACCTACAGATGATTTAAAGAAGCACGGAATCATCAATGAAGATTTTACCTTTTCCAAAAAACTCAGTGCAGATGATGTTCAGAGGTTTCTGCAAGGGTATACCATTGTTGCCGATAACGCCACAAAAAGAGCCACTTTTCAATTGATTGAAAACAATACCAGGCTTAAAGTAATCTTTTTGGAAAGGGATAAAAGCCTGTCAAAGATCCTGGAAAAAACTAAAGAAAAAATTCAGTATTCTGAAACCAAAGGACAGTATGAAATCCCTCAAGGTAAAAACTCTGCCCAACTTAACTTTTCGAAGCAGGCATTTGTTTATGATCGTGAAACCGGTACTGTAAAGGAACTGGATCTGATAAAAAATGCTGCAGAACTTACCCAAATAATTGTAGAAAGGAAAAATCCGGATGAAATCACACAATATAAATCAGAGCTTGAGAAGCTGAAAAATTTACTTTATGATAAAATGGACAATTATCCTGAAATAGCAAAAGAAATTTCAAATGATTTGAATATTGTTGATAGGGAAATAAATTCAATTTTGCCTTTATCTGCTACGACCTCAAAAGTTGATAATGACCATTATAATGGTGTTCAGCTATCAGTGAACGACCCTGATCTGTTTGTAGATGAAAATCGACAAAAAGAAGAAGAACAGGAGGAAGAAGTATATAAATCTAAAGGAAGAGGAAGATAACTTTTTAGTAAAAAAGAAGGGAAAAACAGGCACTTTTAAAGGTGTCTGTTTTCTTTTTTGCATTAAATTATCTCTCTATAAGTATTTTTTAGTCCAATTTAATACTCTTTAGTATTGAGCTTACTATCTGTATAGGTTTAATGATCACTATTAATCAAATTTGTCTGATATTCTTTTATCAGAACCAGAAAATCCAGATGAAAAACGAACGATCCAGGTTAGACCAAAATAGTAATCAAGATAATCAATCAGATTTAGATGCTATTAACGCTATTGAAGAAAATGAGTTAAAGAATATCCTTCAGAAAGCACAGAAACATCCTGAAAACCTCATTTTTCCAAATGAAGAAATTCAAAATTTATTCTATCACAAGATTGATTTGTTTGATAACGAGCACCTTCTCAATGATGAGCTAAGGAAACTGATTAATTACTACAACAACATTGATTATGGCGAGTCATCCTATGGTCAATGTGAAGAATTTCAAAGAGCTGTAGAACAAATAGGATATACATTTGATTATGGCCTTGATGCGTTACCGATGAATCTAAGACCGATTGATCAATATGAGCAGATTATGCTTTATCAAAATATATTCCCTGAAAATATTCTACAATCAGGTGAAAATGCTTCGGATAAAGGCAAAGACTATATTAACTTACAAACCCCAGAGATTATGGCAACACAAAAGGAATTTGATCAAACCGAATATTTAAAAACACAGCTAAAGTACCTTGGTTTTGGAGAGGATAAGTTTCTCCACGAAGAGTTGGAGAAAGGAATTGATTCACAAAATCAGAAGTTTGATATTAAAGCTACTTCTCAGAAGGCTTTACCAGGAAATAAGATTGATTATACTTTAAATTACAACAAAACCGAAAAAGGTGGAATTTTTCTAAACTCATACGAAGCAAGTTTAACCAATAGTGAAGGAGAATCTCTTGTTCAAAATTTTCGAGTGTCAAAGGAGGCTTCCTTTACAGCTAAAGAAGCTTTAAATCTTTTAGAAGGACGTGCTGTAAAAATTGAATTTGTTAATCCAAAATCGAATGAAAGAGAGCCTGCTTTTGTAAAGCTGAATTTTGAAGAAGCAAAAAATCAGCATGGCAATTATAATTTCCAGACTTTCTACAAAAACTATGGAATCAATGCCGCTGAAATTGTGGAAAAATCCAACTTGGTTTTCGACAAGCCGGAGTACAAAGCCGGGACTATAAAGTCATTGGAAAAAGGAAATGTCGTCAAGGTAAAATTTGAACTTGATGATCAGGTGATCGAAGGAAAAGCCGTTCTGAATCCCCAGTATAAAAATCTGAATCTATATGATAGTGACATGAACCGGATTAACACCAATAAACCTCTGCAAGGGATGTATAATGAGAATAAGCATGAGAAAGGCAATGTAAGAGAGCAGAATTTGTCCAGAGGAATTTAGATTGATATTGATAAAAAACCATAACAAAGCGGTACAAATATGTTTTACCGTTTTGTTATTACCCGTATATATGAAAAAAATCTTTTTACTTTCAATTATTTTTCTCTTTGCTGTAGTGATTTCCTGCAGTAAAAGAATTCCATCTGAAAAAGGCGGGATTGATATTATTTCAAATGTATATTTCAATGCCTCCAGAGGCTTGGATAATATGCGGAGTTTTCACGTTTCAAAGCTCAATTATAAACATGATTCGATTATAGAGATGGTTCCCGAATTGGAATTTCCCGAAATGACCAAGGTAACTTATTTTATCAAAGACTCTGTTTTTTATGTTCTGGAAAATGATCATGCAGCTGCATTGTTGGCGGAAGTACAAAAAAAACAAAAACCGATTTTAGTTTATCGTAAAAATGCTGGAGCAATTTTTACAAAAGATCAGATCCTTAATTACAGGAATCGTAGAAATCTAAGTGATACTATTCTTTTCAAAAAGCATTATAAGCGTTTTGAAATTAACTCACCCTGGAATTATACAAGATATTATATTTATCCCACCGATACCATTCTGCCATATTCCTTTTATAAAGAAGTGGATAATGATTATCACGGAAGAATTGAAAGGATTGATTCTTATGATAAACAAAAAGACATTTTTGTCTCCATGCAGCTGATCCCAAGAAAAAACTGGGATTTAGAAGCAGAGGAAATTTTTAAGTTTAACCGCTATATTGAAAGCAGGAAAAAAAAGTAACGGTATGCCAGATTTTCCAAGGGAAGAATCAAAAACTTTTGCAGAAAACAATGCTCATGCAAAATTGATCAGTCAATTAAGCCCACATCAGTATAAGTTTACAGAATATTTTGAAGAACAAGGGATCTCAAGAAGTCTCATTCATCAGAATACATCTCAGGTTTATTATCAGTATGAAGGGAAAAAATATTTAGGTGTCGCAATGTCAACTCATTCCGGCGGATTTGAAATTCTATATCCGGATAATCACGGCTTAATTGGTAAACCTGGTATATCTGAGATTAAAGGAGTCAAAAATGAGATGGTAGTTTTTGAAAATGCTTTGGATACTCTATCGTTTCTGCGTCTT
Source organism: Chryseobacterium culicis (assembly GCF_900108365.1). Lineage (GTDB taxonomy): Bacteria > Bacteroidota > Bacteroidia > Flavobacteriales > Weeksellaceae > Chryseobacterium > Chryseobacterium culicis. Next base: position 1,169,006 of record NZ_FNWQ01000001.1, read on the forward strand.
CTGGAGATTGAAAACCGTAAGAACACGAGAACATTGGTTACACTGAATTCAGCAGCGAATACAGATATACTGTTCGAAGAATACAAACATTTTGATGGGAAAGTGATGTTGTGCATGAGTAGTAGTTCCCAGGGAAATGATGCAACCCAAAGAATTTTGAATCTTTTTAAAGGCAGTAATGTCCGTGATGTCCGTCCATTGTACAGTATTTCAGAAACTGGAAACAGGACGCTTAATCATTATTTGATAAACAAGGTCAACAATGAACAGAAAATCAGTAATTTTGATACATTAAACATTTCAAAAGATGAAAATACCACCATTAAATCCGCAGGAGTTTCCGAATCTCAGCAAGTGGAGTCCAGAATATCTCGACAAAGTGTTGGAGAATCTTTCGAGGAAAGCCAACCCGTCCAAGACCGAAATAACACTTCAGGACAAGCATTGGTCGGCAACAATGCTGGAAATGGACTTGCAGGCGCAGAATGGAGCAATCTGGAAGGAGGGCAAGGAGGAAGATCCGCAACTGGCCCACAACAAAATGATGTTCGAGAAAATGAAGAAGAGCAATATTCCCTGGGCGGAGTATTAGGTTCAACGACAGGTATAAAGAACTTAGATGCTCTTATCTTACAGTATAAGGAGCAAAAAATTACTAATGAACAGGTTGCGGAAGTAGTTTCCGCAGCCTGCTTTGTTTCTGATGATAGGAAAATCCTGCTCAAAGAAAACCTTATTATCACAGATGATTTGAAGGATATCTGCAACCAGTTTAAATCCGGAGGAACAGATAAAAAGGGTCGGGGAATTTTAGATGAATATTACACTGATTCCAAAATTGTTGATGCAGTGCGCAATCTCATCAAAGAAGAGCTGAACGAAAAAAAGCACATAAAGGTTTTAGAACCAAGTATCGGAACAGGAAACTTTGTTTATGCGGCTAAAGGTCTTGTTGCAAAAAGCGAAATTATCGGGTTTGAAATCAATGAAACCACAGCAAAAATTGCTAAAATTTTTCATCCTGAAACGGACATTAACTTACGGTCATTTGAAACCGAATTTATTAGCGACACAGGCTTAAAAATAGATCCGCAGGAATTTAAAAACAGGTACGACCTTATTATAGGCAATCCGCCTTATGGTGACCATAGAGGCTATTACAAGGGGTTAGGAGAAGAGCCCTCTTTATCTAAATATGAAGATTATTTCGTTAAGCGCAGTCTTGATGTCCTCAAAGACGGTGGAACTTTGGCGATGGTGCTCCCTTCCGGTTGGCTAAACAGGCAGAAAAAATTAAACGGAGCCGATATAACAAATGCATTCAGGCTGCCTTCCGGCACATTTGCCGGAACTAAGATCGGAACCGATATCATCATCCTAAAGAAAAATACTTCTAAAAAAGCTCAGGATATTTCTGGCTATTTTGAACATCACCAGGATAAGGTTTTGGGAGAAATTAAAGAACGAACCAATCAGTTTGGAAGAATGGAAACATATGTTTCCGGAACCCTTGATAACGCATTTTCGCAAATTGAAAAAATCTTATCTCAAAACAGTACTGAAAGGATAGGAAATCTTTTTGAAGATTATTTCACTAATAACGACACGATTCAGCAAGTTGATGATCCTTCAGCATTACTAAGTATAGAAGAGACGGCACAATCTGCTATTTATGATAAACGGGAGGAAAGGAAAACATTGCTTACCAACGCTCAAAATAAAATCATTGAAGTTCTTCAAACATTGAATGATATTAAATTCAAATCTCCATCTGTCAATGCTGAAATACGAAAATATGAAAAGTACAATAAATCAATAGATACTCTTTCACCTGATCAACTTGATAAGCTTTTCAAGAATGCAGAGAAAATACTGCAAAGGAGTACTGTAAAAAATGAAGAATACAAGATTCAGTCTAAACCGGATATAAAACCGAGTATTCTCAAATACCAATTCAAAAAAGAGGACAGCATTGTTGCTGCATCTTTGCAGAACAGTTCTGATCTATCACAGGAACTTCTTAACGCTTTTAAAGATACCCATTATGACGGAACGTTAAATAATCATGCTCAACATTATGCATTTGCGAATTACATTGATGGACGGTGGGTGCACGATTTTTATTATGTTGCAGGAAATATATATAAGAAGTTAGAGCAATTGGAGAAGGATTTTTCCGACAAAAATGCTAACGGAGGAATTAAAGATCAGTACGAAAAGCAAAAAGCATTATTGGAAAGTGTTCTTCCCAAAGCTAAATCTCTGGAACAGATCATTATGAGTCCGAATCATGAGTTTGTACATCAATTTCACCTGGGAACTGTTGAAAGATTACAATGGAATGGAACAAGTAGACAGTCCGAACCTACGATTGTTAAATATAACCTTGCTGAAAAATTCAAGGACTTTGTACGGGATCTTCCTTCCGATGCATTTGGCGGTTCATCATCATGGGAAGTGCGCGAGTTTGTAGATAATGAATCCGTCACTGGAAGCGATAAAGAACGCAATGCGCTTATCAGAGAAAGAAGGAAAGAAGCTGCCAATGATTTATTTGTCAAATTTATCCGTGAGGAACTGTCCGACGAATTAAAAGAACGTTTTGTAAAGGAATTTAATAAGAATTACAATAATATTCATGTGCCTGACTATTCTAAATTTCCTTTGTTTTCAAACATATATCAAAATTTTAAAGGAAAGGAATTACGGTTAACCGAGGTTCAGAAAGGTGGAATTGGCAGAATGACCACAAAGGCAGTCGGCTTGCTTGCTCATGAGGTGGGTTTCGGGAAAACTTTGTCAGGAATACTAGCTATGCACGAAGCAATGGAAAGAGGTAATGCTTTTAGGCCTTTGATTGTTGTTCCTAACAACAGTATTCTCAAACAATGGGTGGATACAATTGCTGAAACTATTCCACATGCGAAAGTAAATATCTTAGGAAACCTTGGTAGAGATTATGATTTGTCAAAATTTGATAATAAAGATGGCGAAATTACACTCGTTACTTACGAAGGTTTTAATAATATCGGTTTTTCAAATGAAATTACAGAGAGGCTGGCCTCACGCTTTAACTATATTTCGGCGAGCGATCTCAAGGGAATAACGAACTCAGAAAGAGATTTCCAAAAAGAACTTGAAAAGGATAGGGAAATGCAGGGGAAAATGAAACGTGGGAAAATTTATGATTGGCAGGATTTCGGATTTGACCATCTTACCTTTGACGAAGCGCATAACGCCAATCATATTGTAGGTAAGGTAAGAATTGAAGACCGGCGTTTTGCTTCTGATTTCCGGAGCCAGAACCAGCAGACTTCCAAGCTTGGAATCAATACCTGGATGGCAGCACAATATATTCAGGAGCAAAATAACGGAAGAAATGTATCTCTTCTTTCTGCAACTCCTTTTACGAATAAACCTCTGGAATATTATTCCATTCTTTCACTCATTGCAAATGATCGTTTAATGGAGTCAGGCTATTTCAATGTAAACACTTTCTTCGAGACCTTTATGGAAGCTGATAATGATATGGAAATTGATGCTAAAGGTGATGTGAAATTTAAAACCAATGTCCGGCGGTTTAAAAATAATTCTCTTTTTCAACAGCTCCTTTCTGAATTTATTGACATCAAAGGGGAAGAAGATAATCCAGAGCTGGTACGTCCTAATAAATTTAATAAAGAATATAAAATTGAGCAGAATGACCTGACCCAGGAGCAATATGATTTGTTGACCGAAAGTTTTAATGATAGGGAAAAAGGAGCAATCCTTACTCACATTTTAAATGCAAGAAAAATTGCAATATCTCCATATCTCTCACCGTATTATGATGATGAAAACCCTACTGTAAAAGAGTTTGTGGAAAATTCTCCCAAATTAAATGAAACAATGAATCTAATCAGGCAAAATAAAAAAGACATTCCCGAATCTGGGCAGATTATTTATTCAGAGCTTGCGGTAGAAGAATTTCCAAAACTTAAAGAGTATCTAGTGCAGGAAGTAGGGTATAAGCCTGAAGAAGTAGGAATTATCACCGGAGCCACAAGTAAGGCTAACCGATTGAAGATCCAGGATGATTTCAATTCAGGAAAAATAAAAATTGTCATAGGAAGTGAAGCTATCCAGGAAGGTATGAACCTTCAGGATAATACCTCCGATATGTATTTACTGACTTTGCCCTATAATTTTACATCCTTAAGACAGGTAGAGGGACGATTTTGGAGGCAGGGAAACAGGCATGAAAATATCAGAGTAAACTTTATGCTTACCAATGACAGCATAGATGTTTTTATGCTTCAGAAACTGCAGGCCAAACAGGCAAGGTATCTTGAAGCAATGAGAAAAGGTGCAGATGTAATTGATGTTTCAGACATCAATGCACAGGAACTGAAAACTGCCATTATCACCAATCCTGAAACCAGAGCAAATATTGAAATTGAAATCCTGCAGAAAAAAATTGAAAACGAAAAAAATAAATTCTTGGCTGACAGTGCTTTTGTTTTGAGGAAATATGATGAATATACGAAAGAAAAGGAAAAAGTCTCCCAAGCAGAACTTACTTATAATAGAATTGAAGGTTATGCTAATGAAGGTGACGAAAAAGCAGACTATTGGATAGGTCAGCTTCCTCACTACCAAAGGATGATAGAACTTGCGAAAGCAGATGTTGAAAAAGTTGCACAGAAACTCATTGAAAATGGGGTAAATGTTACAGAAATAGAAAAACAAACTGAAATCAGCAAAGCCAAAATCGAAAAACTGGAGTTACAAATAGAGAACCTGCCACAGCTAAGAGAAGAGTTAATGTCTCAATATTGGCTAGAGAAAGAAGAATCCCTACGAATTGCTGAGAACCGTGATTATGTAAAGGAAAGGGAAAGGGAGAATACTGAATTGTTTAAAAACAAATACTTAGACAAAGTTGTAAGCAATAAAGAACAAAATGTTACAGAAGGAGAATCAAAAGTTTATTCATCTCGAAAAAGATAAGTCAACTAAAAGAGATGAGAAGCAATTCTTTTAGTTCATAAAATTGACTCAATGTGTGAATTTTAATATCAAGAATAATAGAAAATGAAAGGAACCGAAATCTATCCGGTTCCTTTTTAATTTACTTCTTTGTCTCAATCTCAATTGAGAATCCTTTTAGGAAACTGAAACTAATAGATCCTTTAAAGCTTTTGCTCAAAATCATTCCTAAAAAGAATAGGACAATGGTAGTTACTATTATTACTATGAGTAATTCCATAATATTAATTTTAAATTACTTTTAATTGTACTTTCAACCTTTGAAAGTGTTTCAATTATAAATCTGTTGTTTTTTTATAAACTTTTTCTGATGATTTATTTTACAAATTTTATTAAAATTTTTAAGTTTTCAGCTATTCATTTTGACATTAATTATTTTATATTTCTTTGATATCACACTATTTTGCGAATAGTATTTTTAGAAGGGTTAATATCTAACCCCTCTTTTCCTTTTTCTTGTTCTTTTGTTTCTACCCTTATTCCAGTTGCTTATTAAAGAATTAATAATTGGAGCGATTACTGCAATAACATTTACAATCTGCTCAAAGTTTAGATTTTCCATTTTTTAGATATTAAGTTATTTTCTTATTAAGTGTTTACCACTCTCTCCTTATTTTTCGATTAAAATTGAATTTCAAACCTACTACCGCTAATATTAGTTGTAAAGGACAACCTTGCGAAGATCTATTTTGGGGTAATAATAAGTTGTAATGCATTGTAAGTTATTGTAATACATGTGTTTAATTAAACATGAGTTTTGTGCTTCTATCTATATTGTGAGGTGGATATGATGACTGAAAAAATAATGCATTACATCACAGAAATGAAGGGAAAGCCCCATGTATAGTACTTGAGAATGTATTTTGAATTAGGGGTGGCTGGATCTAAATGTATATTTTTCTTACATTATTTTGAAAAAATAAAATTTGTCTCTTGACAATTTTTTGTCGCAATTTTACACATGAATTATTAGTAAACGCACCATTTTTTTGACCCTATTTTGTGTAATTTTTTTCGAATTTTTATTACCTTAAAAATTTTTAATTAAAGAATAGTGGATCGAAAGAGTCTTGGAAAACCCAAGACATTGTATAATTTTAAAGATTAAAAATGAATACTGAATCTCATAAAAAAATGATTTATTTTTTTATGAGATTTAAACAATCTATATTTAACTAAAGTTACACGATGATGAAAAAGTTTAAAATATTGACAATATTTTTTCTTTTATAACCTTCAGTTTATTAAAAATTTCAAAAAACGATATAATGAAGCATCTGGAAGAAATTTATAAATCGTTTGGATTGACCAGGGCAACATTTTATAGATATGCTAAAATTCCGAATAATCATTCTGATCAAGAAATAAAGAAAATGGCAATTAAAAAATATTTTTTTGCTTAATTTAATGACTTAATTTACGGTAATCCGTAATGTAGTTTATTAGTGAGTTATTATATTTGGTAATTTAGAATTAAAAGTAATTTGTAATTTTTTTTAGATTAAAACGCTCATGTCCGCAGTTTCAGCTCTCAAAGGTTATAGAACTCAATTCCTATATTCATTGCATTATATCTTATCCACCTTGTCAGATGATTTTATATACAGATTAGAAGGAGAGGAGGATTTGGATGTTTTAGGAAACAATGGTAAACTTCTGTATGCAATACAGTTAAAAAACTTAGGAAAGCTTATCACGTTATCCGATATTCTTTCAGACAGTAAAACTTCATTCATTAAAAGATTCTTGGATAACTACTGTGACGCAACCCCCGTACTTGTGTCTTATGGAAAAATAAGCGAAGACCTTAAAAATTGGAATAGACATAAGAATAGCATTAGCGAAAAAGAAAAATCTAATTTAAAGAAGTACAAAATAACTTCAGATGATTGGAAAATAGTTAAGAACAAAATACAATTTTCAGAAATTAACGAAGAGTTAATTGCAAACGAAGTTGAGCAATTAATGAAGGATAACTTTACAGAGATTGACCCTATACCAACCATCGGATATTTGTTGTATTGGCTACAGTTTATTGCAGAAAAACAACAGCCAATTACAAAAAAAGATTTCTATAACAAGGTTCAGGACTTTGCTAAATATCTAAGTGAGAGGATTGCTATTCACAATCAATATTGCTTGGTTCTAAAACCATTACATAAAATTTCAACGGAAGATGTGAATCGTCAGCAGTTAGAGAAAGAATTCTACAATGCGACATTAACAAGGTATGAACATATTTTATTGGGTCTTGATGTTAATAGAGAAAAGCATTTAGAGAAAATTAACGAAGAGCTACAGGCAAATAATGCTGTAATGATTAAAGGTGCATCGGGGCAAGGGAAAACAGCTTTGTTATATAGTTATGTGCATAAATATATCAATCATTGGCTTTCTTTTGAACTTAATATTCAGGAAGACCCTATAGTTACTCAACAGTCAATTCAAGCGATTGCATCTATAAGCAGAAAGTTAGATATCCCCACAGTTTTTGTAATAAACGTTACACCCAATACTACTGAATGGATTAAAATAATTAAAGAATCCTCACATCTAAAGCATATCAAGTTTCTTGTTGCAGTAAGGAACGAAGATTGGTACAGAGCTTCTGCCATAGGTATTGAGTTTGAATACAAAGAAATAGACTTGTCACTTACCAAAGAAGAAGCAAAAATCATTTATTTAAAACTAAATGAAAGAAACCAAATAAACCATTTTACTGATTTTGAGCAAGCTTGGATTCAGTTAGGTAATGATGCTCCATTATTAGAATTTGTTTATTCCATTACACAAGGAGATTCCTTATTCAATAAATTAAAACAACAGATTCTACAAATACAGCAAGAAAAAAATCAAAATGACAATCGGCAAATTGAGTTTTTAAGAATTGTAAGTCTTGCCGATTCCGTAGGTTCTAAGATTGATGTTTCAAAATTGAGCTCAAATATAGACTATCAATTTATAATTGAAAAATTAGAAAATGAGTATCTGATTAAAAAATCTTCTGACCGAAAATACATTCAAGGGTTGCATATAGTGCGCTCACAAAAGTTGACGGAAATCTTATTTGATGAATTTATTAATCATAAAGAAGATTATGCTTACAAAGCAATAGAATTAATAGCTGAAGAAGATTTGTATCTTTTTCTATTACAGCTATTCAATCTTGGTATTTTAAAGTCAGACAAATTCATTCAAAAATTAAATGAAGATATTTCTGTAGAAAACTGGGCTACATACGCATCATTTGTAAAAGCTCTTATATGGCTTGGCACAAAACAGTATGTGCAGAGTAATCAAAAAGTTTTGGAAGAATGCAGAGCACTTTATGGTGAAGCTTGGTATTTCTTCGTTGACTTTAAGTTCGGTGTTGACTATGATAAAAATGGATTGCTTGATGTGTTTTATGTAGATGATGAACATAGAAAAAAGATAGATCAAATAAATGAAAATCTAACTCCAAAAGAAACCGTTTTCAATTTAGCAACGACAGTATTAAATAAACTTACTTTTCCAAGTAAAATACCTTCTACAATACTTGAATGGAAATCTTTCGGAGAGTCTTTGTTTTGGCTAAAAAATGTACCAAATGATAAACAAACTGTAGAAATCTATGAAGAAGAAAAGTTTGAAAAAGCTTTTAAAATAATGGATAGTAAAAGCTTATCTAAATTAATGTTAGGTATGTATTCTTATTCGACTGAATTGGATAAAATTAGAAAGAAGTATGTAGAACATTTTGTAAAGAAAATTAAGGAAGAATTTGATATTGTACATTTCGATTTTAATGGAGAAGAAATAACTATTCATTTCATTATTGATATTTTTAAAAATACAGAATTAAGGTCAAGTAATGATTTTGTTGTTAATATTTTAGATATTATAAGAACAGCTTTGCCAGAGAAGAAGAAATTCAATTCTCAAGGATATGGTCATCGTCTGCAAACTTTAGCAGTCAATTATGATTCAACCCATAAAACAATGCCAATTGAAAATATGCCTTTGGAAGAATGGGTAAATATCAATGCTTCTATGACCAAACTTTATGATTATGAATATAGACCAGCCGATTGGAAGGAATATTTAATTCAACTCAATCAATGGGAAAATTTAATTAAACAAAAGGTAAACGAATTTAATAAGTCGTTTGCAAAACTTTTTGCAGGCAGTAAAACATATACACCTGTAGTTCCAGTAATACAAAATGCATTTCTAAAAATGCCTGAAAAAGTTAAGGAGCCAAAATCCGTGACTGATTCTTTAGGTGTATTTGGAAATAAGGAAGAAAATAAAACTATTACCAACAGACAGTCTTATGTATACAAACAATTGAATTCTAAATATAGTCATTTTTATAAGAGTCTTTCTGATTTCAAAGGAAGTATAGAAATTTTTATTCAACAATCTGCAAAAGCACTTTACTCAAAAATTCAATTGAAAACTGAAGAGGGGCATATTCACGATGAAAATATTGAGCGATTATCGCAAACCAATCTTTATGATGCAATAGATAAACTTGCTGAATATAATGCACAATATGAAAATGTTTTAGGAAACATAGATGCCAAACATAATTCTAAATTAGAAGTAAATTCATTACTTACAACAGCTGTCATTTGGAAAGATTTTTTGAACGACAACAATAAAGGAGATCGTTCATTCAATCGAGTACTAAAATTAAAGTCTGATTTTGAGAATAGAATAATAAAGGAATTTAAACAAGCCTCTAATGCTAATTATTTTACAATAAAATATATCAATAATAAAACTACAGCTGATAAGCCAATCGTAATAATTGATGGTCAAAGTCCGTTTTGGTCATTAATGGGATTTAAAGAAGCTTATAATATTCTTCATAAAGCCATTGATAATCCGGAATACACAAGCCTAAAGTATTTGATGTTGCAAATAGGTTTTTCAAACTTTTATTTTATTCAAACAGTTCAGAATAAAACCCTAAACAATCATTGGAATGAGGTAAGGCTTTATATGCTAAAAGATAAAACATTTGAAGAATTATCTGTTATTAATGCAATTACAAAACCTGTAGAAGAAAATATTTGTACAAAATTAAATATAGATAGTTGGACGCAATTATATCCTGAATTTAATGAAATTAATAAAGCAGGCGAAGCGTATGGAAAACTACTTTTCTTAGTTGACCATTTCTATGACTTGAGATTATTTGATGAAATTGAACTTTCAGAATCTGACAATAATACTTTGCAACAACATTTGAATAAGGTTGGTTTAGAGCTACAGCAATCTTTTCAAACGGTATTAGATTCTTTATTCGATTGGATAAATATGTTTCCATTTGATGAAGATATTTATCTCGACAGTGAAGAAGAGCAAGAGTATTTTAAAGCGATGTTCCGTATCAGAGATTACATCTTTCCTGAAACTAAAGGCGATGAAGAAGATTATCAGTTAGCCCTTAATATGGAAATAGTTTCAGAATGGGTAGAACGATTGAAAGTTTGTACGGAAAGTTGGGTAATATTTATACTATTACTTTCTGGAAAATATATATCCAAATATAGAACAGAATAAAATTAATATTTAATAATATAGGTATTAAAAGAGGTTATCAATATATTAGAAATATTAACTAATCTCAAAAAACGATCTCTAAAACTACATAACCATAGGAAAGTTTACAATTAACTAAATTTTTGTCTCGGTAAACCGATTTCATGTTCCTGCGGATATGGCTTTCTATGGGTCATACTCACATCTTCTCTAATCTGATTGTGAATGTCATATTGCTTTTCTTTATCATAAGCATAACGAGGGTCTGGAATCATTGGCATTTTTGCCATCTTAAGAATAGTAACAGTGGGAAAGTGAAAATCAACTTCAACAGTACCCATTAACAAATAACATCCTCCACCTTGAAAATTATACTGCTTCAAACTATCCGGAAAATGAGCAGTATCGAAGTAGTTACCGTGAATATCTATCCAGGTGCCAAAGTACATGGTACCTTTTTTCGTTGGTACATGTTTTCTTGAAATTAGGTATGCTAGCATTTTCACTTGTTTTTTATGATATTGTAATAAATCCTTTACGAAGACAGACCCTCTGTATTTAGTCTGCAATAAATCAAACGGGCTGCATGAAACGGGAAATCCAATCAACTCAATTTCGTCAAAAGCATCCTCAAACTGCTCTCTTTTCAATTCAGGAAGTCGAAACTCCTGAACAGGTTCTTCAATCAGCATAAGCCCTCTTTGTTCTGGTTTAAAATTGATCAATAATAACCGTGCCTCCACAAGAAGCTCATTTTTAGGTTTACCAGTAAAACGAAATGCTCCAATGAAAATTAATATTTGGATTGTTTCAAGGCCAACAGGAACACGTCTTATGAAGTTCTCTAAAGATATATATTTACCATATTTTTCACGTTCTTCAACAATACCATGAGCAATTCTTGTTTCCAGTCCTTCCAGAAGCATCAAACCTAAGAAAATATTTTTTTCTTGTAGTATGGTTTTATATTCACTTATGTTAACGCAAGGTGGCTGGATATTTCCTCCAGACATTCTTGCTTCATGGATATATACTTCTGTACGATAAAACCCTCCCTGATTATTAATCACTGAAACCATAAACTCCAAAGGGTAGTAGACTTTTAGATAAAGACTTTGATAACTTTCCACTGCGTAAGATGCAGAGTGAGCCTTGCAAAAAGAATATCCGGCAAAAGACTCAATTTGTCTATATGCTTCTGCGGTAAGCGGCTCAGAGTGCCCCAGCCTTTTACAGGATTCAAAGAAATTAGCTTTTACCTCCTGAAGCTTCTTGATGGAGCGACTTTTGCCACTCATTGCTCTTCGTAAAATATCACCGTCGGCTAAGGATAAACCACCGAAATACTGCGCAATTTTGATCACATCTTCCTGATAAACCATAATACCATAGGTTTCTTTTAGGTGTTCTTCAAATACAGAGTGAAAATATTCAAATTTATCAGGATGATTATGCCTGAAAATATATTCGCGCATCATTCCACTTTGCGCAACTCCAGGGCGAATGATAGATGAAGCAGCCACTAATGTTCTGTAATCTCCGCATTTTAATCTTCTAAGTAAGCCGCGCATTGCCGGAGATTCTATGTAGAAGCAACCAATTGTTTTTCCTTTGGCCAGAAATTCATTTGCTTTTTTCTCATTCTTGGATAGGGAAGTATCCTTAATATCTACAGTAATACCTTTGGTCTTTTTTATGAGATGTACAGTATCATTTATGGTTCCTAGACCTCTTTGCGAAAGAATGTCAAACTTTTCTAAACCGATATCTTCTGCCACATTCATATCAAACTTAACAATAGGAAATCCTTTAGGTGGCATTTCCAGAGCAGAATAAGAGGTAATAGGTTCTTCCGAAATAAGTATTCCACAAGAATGCATGCTGCGCTGATTGGGAAACTTTTCTAATAACCTGCCATATTTGTGAATGGCTTGTACTACAGAGTTCACTTCATGCTGATCTGTTGGCTTTTTAGTGAGATCATCAAGTTCATCCTTTGGCAAGCCAAATGCTTTACCTACCTCCCTGAAGATTGATTTGTATTTGAATTCAACGTTGGTTCCGCAAAAAGCAACATGGTCTTTGCCATAGCGATCAAAAATATATTCTAATATCGTGTCTCTGTTCTGCCAACTCCAGTCAATATCAAAATCCGGAGGACTCTTGCGGTTTAGATTTAAAAATCTTTCAAAGTAAAGATCAAGTTCCAAAGGGCAAATGTCTGTAATTCCCAGGCAATATGCAACAATGGAATTTGCACCGCTACCTCGCCCTACATGCATGAATCCCATGCTATTGCTATAACGAATAATATCCCATGTAATCAGAAAATAAGAACAAAAATTGAGCTCATTAATAATCTTAAGCTCTTTTTCAGCTCTTTTTTTAGCAACCTCATGGTTAAGACCATATCTTCTCTCCAATCCTGAATAGGTGAGCCTGCTCAATAGCTTTAAATCATCTTCCTTGGACTTTGTATAAAACTTCTTGTTTCTGATCTTTGCAAAATCAAAATCGAAAGTACATTGTGAAATGATGTGCTTTGTATTTTCAATAATACTTTTATATCTCTCAAATGATTGTATAATTACCTTTTCAGAAATAAAATATTCTGATTTTCTGCATATTTCCCTTTTTGTTAATTTTGAAAGTAATGTATTGTGATCAATAGCTCTGAGAATTTTATGTAGTTTATACTCTTCATTGGTACTAAAAGTAACAGGATGAAGAATAACCATTTTAGCAATATATTTCTGATATTCCGGTCGTATTAAAAAATTCAGCTCGTCTATTCTTACTCCCACAAATTCATTTTCTTTTAACTCTGCAGGAATATTACTCATTGGGTATATAACATATACATTATCAAATTCCGGGGCAACTTTATTTAGTTCTTTATTATCACAGTTATGATCTGTAATAACTTTATTAATCTCTCCAATTCCAGAAAACTTTTTGGCTATAGCCAGATAAATAAATTGGTCATCCTTTCTTACTTCCATTCCGGCAATAGGCTTTATATCTAGTTTTTCACATTCCTTTTTAAAATCATAAATGCCGGTTACCGTATTGATATCTGTCAATACCAATTCTTTTGCACCTGATTGATGTGCCTGTCTTACTAACTCTTCTATTGATAAAGTCCCGTACCGAAGACTATGGAAAGAGTGACAATTAATAAACATGTCAAAAATTTTAAAATTTATTTCCCGAAATCAAAACCAGATGCCCTTCCAACAGAATCAGATCCAAAGCGCTTCTTAATATAATCCATTGTCTGGTATAAACTCATTTGTTCCTCAGTATCTTCAAATAAATTCATTTGATGATTTCCATGTACCAAACCTGTAAATCGTAATCCCACTAAACGAAGTCTCATTCTCCGTGTGTACACCTTATTAAAAAGTTCCAATGCTACTCTTGACAGGGTGTGATCCGCAGATGTATAAGATACTTTACATTGTTTTGTCTCTGTGTCAAAATTGGCATATCGTATTTTTATAACAACTGTAGAAGTCAACCATTTTTCCTGTCTCAACTGATAGGCTAACTGCTCTGCCATTCCGGATATTATTCTCTTCAGCTCTATAACATCCATGGTGTCATTAGTAAAAGTTCTTTCTGTAGAAATGGATTTCCTTTCCGAATAGGGAACTACAGGATTTTCATCAATGCCATTTGCCTTTTTCCAAAGCTCCTTTCCGTTTACACCGATCATCTGTTGCAATACCAATATGGGCATTTCAGACAATGTGTGAATAGTACGAATTCCAATTCTTGATAATAATTGAAAGGTTTTGTCGCCTACCATTGGTATTTTTTTTATAGATAAAGGGTTTAAAAATGGCTTGATTTCCATTTCTTTAATCTCTAATCTTCCAACAGGTTTAGCTTCTCCTGTACCAATTTTAGATACTGTTTTATTAGTAGATAATGCAAAACTTATAGGCAGTCCGGTTTCCTGGGTTACCGTTGCAGCGATTTCCTTAGTCCACTGATAACATCCGAAAAACTTATCCATTCCTGATAAATCCAGATAAAATTCATCTATGCTTGCCTTTTCCATTATTGGAACCTTACTCTGAATAATCTCAGTAACAGTATGAGACAAATTAGAATACATTTCATGATCTCCACGAATTACTTTAGCATCAGGACAAAGCTTAAGGGCCATACGGATTGGTATGGCAGATCGGACACCGAATCTCCTGGCTTCATAAGAACAGCTAGCAACAACGCCACGGTCTCCACCACCTATAATTAAGGGAATATCTTGAAGTTGCGAGTTATTGCGTCTCTCGCAGGATACAAAAAATGTATCAAGATCCATATGTACAATTGCCCGATTCATGTTACAAAATTAGAGACTATTTGTCCCAAAATTATTACATTTGCTGGTACAATTTGTCCCAATGTCAATTTTTGCAGATAACATAAGGTTTTTAAGAGGTAAACGAGGTTTATCCCAACATGCTTTTGCCAATGATATTCTTATCATCAGCAGAGACCGGTACTCTAAATATGAAAGTGGTCGTTCAGAGGCTCCCTACGAAGTATTAATAAAGATTTCAAAGTACTTCAATATAAGTATTGATTTACTTCTTACTGTTGATATCCGGAAGTATCCCCTGGAAGATATTCTTAAGCTTCCCGATAATCGAATTGTTTTGCCTGTTGTTGTAGATCAATTAGGAAACAACAGCATCGAAATCGTTCCGCAAAAAGCATCAATGGGTTATTTATCCGGCTACAGTGATCCGGAATACATTGAAAATTTACAGAGAATCACACTGCCTTTCCTGACCAATGGAAAGTACAGAGCTTTTCCAGCGCAAGGAGATTCAATGCCTCCATTTAAAGATGGTTCTTATATTATTGGGAAGTTTGTAGAAAGTTTGAATGATTTAAAGGCAAATAAAAGTTACATTTTTGTCACGCTCAATGAGGGAATTTCTTATAAGAGATTTATCGGACGCAATGGACAAGTACTAAGTGTAAGTTCTGATAATTTTTTTTATAAACCTTACGATATTCCATTAAACGAGATTATTGAAGTATGGCAATATGCATCAGGAATATTTCCTGAAGATTTTGAGCCCGAAAATTTTGAAAATTATAATCTTAAAGATTTGATCGCTCAGTTAAGGGAGGATGTTCAGAAACTGGATACTAAAGTATCTCATGAAATAATAAAATCTAAGAAAAAACATCTTTAGTTTTAATAGTTAATAGCAATAAAGTTATTAAAATTGTGAGTAAATACTGGCAGTAAGTTTAATAAGCAAGTTCTATTTTTATATGTGAGCAATTTTCTCTATACAGTAAATATTAAGCAAAATAGTTCACTGATCATATAATTGAAAACTGTTGAATGCCTTGTTTTAAAAGGTTCGTTTTATGAAAATTTAAACAATTATATTTTTTTGTTTAATAACAGTCTCATTTTCCGTTTTATTTAATAGTTTTGCAAATAAACCTTTTTTTAAACTAAAATTATGATTGTTGGATATGCTAGAGTTTCTACCTCTGATCAAAATATCTCTACGCAAGTTGAAATTTTGAGAGAAAAAGGATGTGAGAAAATTTTCACAGATATTGCCAGTGGGGTGCGTGAAGATAGAACCGGGCTGAATGAGATGCTTTCTTATCTACGAAAAGATGATATAATATTAGTGTACAAGACAGACCGTATTTTTAGGTCTCTTAAGAATATGATTGACTTAATAGAAAAGTTCAATGAAAAAGGAATTCTTTTTAAAAGTATCACTGAACCTGCATTTGACACAACATCAGCAAATGGAAAATTTATTATACAGATTTTTGGTGCAGTTGCAGAATTTGAAAGAAATCTAATTAGTGAAAGGACTAAATCTGGATTGGAAGGAGCAAGAAAAAGAAAAAAACTTTTAGGTAGGCCAAAAGGCTCTAGCAAATCAAGTATCGAAAAATATCAATATGCAAAACATCTGTACGATAATAAAAAAATTTCAATTGATAAGGCTTGTAGACAGGCAGGAATAAGCAAAGCAACATTTTATCGTGTTGAGAAACAAAATTAAATATAATCCTATTGTAAATAATAAATTTAAAACAAAATAAAAGGATACCTTCTACATACATGACTAAAGAAAAAAAAATACAGATATCAAATTTTCTAAGATGGACAGGATCAAAACGATGGTTTGTCAAAGATCACATTCAGAAATTTTTACCTCATAAGTTTAATAATTATCACGAACCCTTCCTAGGGGGTGGATCTGTATTTTTCTTCATAAAACAATTTTTAGTTACAGACCAAAAAGAATTTTATCTATCCGACACTAATAAGGAATTAATAAACGTTTACGAACAACTTAGGGACGGTCCTGAAGATGTAATTAATTGTTTAAAGAAATTTAAAAATAGTAAAGATGATTATTATAAAATAAGGAATTATAACCCTAGAATAAATTCAAAAAAAGCGGCCAAATTTATATATTTGAATCGTACTTCTTTTAACGGAATTTACCGAGTTAATGCTAATGGAATCTATAACGTTCCTTATGGACACAGACCTAATGTAGATTTTGTTACTGAAGATTTACTTAGGAATGTTAGCAAACTATTACAAGGAATTAAATTTTCTACACAATCATTTGAAGAAGCTTTGCTATCTGTTAAAAAAGGCGATTTAGTTTTTCTTGATCCCCCTTATACTGTAGCACATGAAAATAACGGGTTTATTGAATATAACCAAAAACTTTTCTCCTGGGATGATCAGGAGAGATTGAAACAAATAATTGAACAAATAATCAGTAGAGAAGCGTTTTTTATACTTACAAATGCTAGCCATCATTCAATTGAGGATCTTTATAATGGCATAGCAAATATTACAGTTCTTTCACGGCCGAGTATAGTGGGAGGAAGATCAAAAACAAGAGGTATATATAACGAACTTATCATTTACAATTTTTGAAGTATGGAGAAACGTGTACTTAAATTAGCAATTATCAGTGATCTACATTGCCATCCAAAAAGAAAAACAGGTGAAGGTAATGATGAATCTTATTTATTAACAGACAAGCTTAGAGTACCCTCTAATGATCATCCTGTAGATGATCTATTGGAAAAAATAAATAATAATAAAATAGATAAAGTTGATTTAACATTGTGCCCTGGTGATTTTACCGACAAGGCAAATCAACAAGGTTTTATTTCCGGGTGGGGTTTCTCATTAGAAATTCACAGAGCATTAAACTCTAAAGAAATAATTGCTACTGTTGGGAATCATGATGTAGACGTATATGCCCAAAATTCAAATTATACATTAGATGTAGCAAAAGGAATAAAAAGAGGATTTCCTATTGAAGATGAAACAGCACAAGACATTTTTTGGTCCAAAGGTTGTGTCATTATAGAGCGTGATATTTATAGAATACTTTTAATTAATAGTACTCATTTTCATTATAATAAAGAATCCTCTAAAAGTGGAAAAGTTGGTGATGCTATGATTGAATACATTGAAAAACACCTTTCTTCAAATGATGATGACAAAATAAAGATTGCTATGAGTCACCATCACCCAATTGATCATTCCATATTAAATCTTGGTGAAGAAGACAAAATTAAAAACGCTGATTCACTATTAAATGTATTAGGTAAATATAAATTTGATTTGTTCATTCATGGTCATAAACATCACCCATTAATTAGATATCATAATACCACTTTACACGGTCATAGATTGCCAATATTTGCTTCTGGTAGTTTTTCTTCTCATAGTAATCTAATGTTTACAAGTGTTAGAAATTCATTTCATTTAATTACACTACAAAAAGATAAAATTTGTAAAGGAGAAATTGATTCTTGGACCTTCTTTCCAAATTCAGGCTGGGGACAGCCAGACGATGAAAGTGGATTTCCATCATACGCAGGATTTGGATGTGAAAAAAATATTGAAGACCTTGCAGAAAGTATAGATAATATAATGAAAAGCGAAGGAAAAATGACATGGAATGATCTAGTAAAGCAGGTTCCTGACTTAATACATTTATTACCAGACGAAGGAAAAAATCTTGAAAAATTATTGTCTGACAAACAAATTCATATGGATAAAAGTTTAAGAGCTAAGCCAACCCAAGTATATAATCTAGCAAAATTATACTCATGAGAATAGATGACATATATCCTGCTTATAATGCAAGGCATTTAAATCCAAATGAAGTAGGTGCTTCTTTCATATGGTCTGCAAATTTTGAAAAATTAATACAAAACGGACACTCTGTGATATTAGGAGCGAGAGGTTGCGGTAAAACAACCTTAATGAAAATGCTTACAATTCCTGCCTTAAATTCATGGAGAGATAAACGAGCTAGTAAGATTAGAAAAAGCATTCCATTTTATGCTATATATATTTCAACAGATATATATTGGGATGTTAAAAATCACACCTACAGTTCTCAGTTAGAAAAATTCGAAAATTTTGATCAGATTATTTCATATTTTTCAGTGAATAGTAATGTATTTACCTCTCTCTGTGATACATTTTCCTATATCATTGATGAGTATGAACTTAATGATGAATCAAAAGAAATTGAACTTTGCAAAGCTTTAATAGAGGCTTGGAAGTTAACTCAGGTTATACCAAAGCTTGTTTATATAAAAGAAGCTTTAAATAAAAGGGTAGATGAAGTTAATCAGCTAGTCCAGCAAGTAATTTTTAATTATAAAAAGGGGGATATTATTCCACATCCATCATATTTCAATTTAAATTTTGAGACTTCTGTCGAAGCAATTATTCCAATTTTTGAAAGAATTTATAATCTAAACGATGGAAAAAAATGGGCACTATGCTTTGATGAGTTAGAATTTGCCCCACTATGGTTACAGCAGAAGCTGTTTCGATCTCTGCGAAGTAGAAAACAATTTTTATTATACAAATTAAGTGCAAGTCCAATACTATCCCTAGAATTAGAAAAGTTATTGCAATCTGAGTATCCGGCTACATCTGGAAATGATATGCAAATTATTAAAATGTGGAATTCAGGTGATAATGAGACTTTTTCAAGCCAGATAATTACTTCTCTTTTGAGAAAAAAATTTCCCGGTAAGAAAGGCATAGACTTCTTTGGATCAAACGAAGTTTATAATAGTTCAAACTTATATACTAAGGGGTCCTCATTTTTCAAAAAGATTATTGAATTAGCTAAAAAAGATCCTTCCTTCAATGATTTTTTAAAGGACAGAAATATCGATCCCAACAATCCTGTAATAAACGATAAAAAACTTAAAGACACTATATTCCGAAAAATTAAACCCATCGTATATTTTAGAGATTTTTACATCGATGAGATCAGCAAAAATAACAATAAAGTAACCTATCGAAGTAGAAAAAAGGGAAACGAATTATTTTTTGGACTTGAGGTTTTATCAAAAATTTGTGATGGAAATCCAAGATGGTTAATTGGTATTATAACTTCAATACTATTAAAATCGTCAGAAAGTGGCGCTGAAAAAAATTTGCAATTTGATGAACTTCATAGTGCTGCTCTAAGATTTAAAAATGTTATTGCTAATATACCTATTGGTAATAACACCTCATATTCCTTAATTGATATTATGGAAAAAGTAGGTTTATATTTTAAAGACCAAGTATTAGGTGAAAGATTTTCAATGGATCCTAAAGGTACATTTGAAGTTGATAGCAAAGAAATACTTTTAACAGATGATATTATTTTTCTTTTAGAAAAAGCTATCTCCCAAGGTGCAATAATTTTGGTAGATTCAAAAGATGATAATTTTGATTTTAGAATTCGTGGAAAGAAATTTAAGCTTGCTTATTTACTGAGTCTTTTATACAACCTTCCACTTAGAAGCTACCCTAGTGTTAAACTTTCAGAATGCTTGAGGGGTATTAAGCAAGTTAACCAAAAAACTCTATTTGATTAATATGGAAATAAAATATGGAAAACAAGTTGATATAGATAACATTAATGGAATATCAATAGATCTTTTAATCTTAGCTGGAAACCACGAAAAGAGGATGTTAACTTTATTTGATAAGGTAAAAGATAAAAATGAAATAAAAAAAACAATAATGTTTCGTTTCAAAGACGATTTTAAACCAATATCAAATAATTTTGAATTACAAACTATCAAAGATTGTAATCAAATTTATTATCTTCTCGATAATATTTTCACTAACCATAATAAGGAAAATTTTACTTTACTTGTAGATTATTCTTGTATGACTAAATCATGGTATTATTCTATTATACTGTACTTGTCAAAGAAAAATCTTAAACAAAAAAATATCCGTGTGCTATTTTCCTATACACCTTCTAAATATTCAGAGCCTCTTACACCTAAACCCAATTCTGATATAGCACCATTACCTGGAAAATATGTAATTCCAACTGATAAGCCTAAAGCATTAATTGTCTGCTTAGGATATGAGCAAAATAAGGCAGAGGGTATAATAGAACATTTAGATCCTAAATTCTGTCATATATTTTATACTAAACCCTCATTGGATTCAATGTTTTCAAAAAAAATAGAAGAAAACAACAAAACTATAATCAGTGAAAGAAAAAACCAAATAACCACATATGCTTTTGGAGATTTGCTTAATTTAGAAAGATCTTTGAACGGTTTATATCAGACATTAAAAAAAGATTATAGTATAATTATAGCACCTTTAGGCCCTAAGCCATTTGCTTTAGTGTCAATGATAATGGCCGCAAAATATCCTGAAATAGATATATGGCGAGTTGGTTCTGGATATGATATAAATGAATATGATAGAGAACCATTAGATAATAATTTTTATATTATAAATGACTTATACTTCTCTAATAATTAAATTTAAATACCAAACATAAAATGTGGGCTTTCCATTTTTTATCATCAAATAGAGCTTTCCATTCTCTTTTACTATTGACAAATTCCACAGATTAAAAAATGCAGTAAGTAATAACTTTTGAAAATTACTAAAGTAATTTTCATCTATTGTTATTTTATCATCTTGAATTGTAAATTATCATTTTCTTTTGTAATTGACACAATATCCCCAAATCGCCTTTTACATTTTAGTATGATGTCGCTGCCTGAATTTACATTAACTATTTTTTTTATCTATACTTGACTAAATTCTTTCAAAATGATAAAGGCTGACAATACGACTATTATTCATCTGTATTTTCTCAAACGAGGCATTATGTTTAGAGATTGTTAAACATAATTCCCTTAAGCCTTAAAGGTATAAAAATTGCATACTAAAAAGCACCAATTTACTAAGATGATCAATCTATTAAAAAAAAAATGGATATGATAATCAAAGAAGAAATACTATTAGCAAATGGTGCCACATTTGAAGAGTATAGTAATAATGACACTATTTTCAGTGAAAGTGACAAACCTCAATATTATTTTCAAATAATATATGGAACTGTAGAACTTAACAATTATCATGAAAATGGCAGTGAATTTACACATAACATTCTGAGGGATGGACAGAGTTTTGGCGAATCCTTATTATTTACTGATCAACTTTATCCAATGAATGCTGTTGTTAAAGGTCCGTCCATGATTCTTAAACTTCCAAAAGAGAGCTTTCTTAAATTAGTACAGCAAAACCCTGAAATTTCAATAAGTATCGTTGAATGTCTTGCAGAAAGATTGTTCTATAAATATACAATGCTTTTTAACTTATCTTCTTCAAATCCTATGCTTAAAATTGAAAATATACTTAATTATCTCAAAAGTTTTAACTCTGATAAAAAAGACCCATACACATTTGAAGTTCCATTAACGAGGCAGCAACTCGCAAATCTAACAGGTTTAAGAATCGAAACGGTGATTAGAACTGTTAAAAAAATGGAAAAGAGCAACATTCTGAGGCTAAAAGGTAGAACAATTTATTACTAATTTAACTCTTCAGTAAGTTCTGTTTCAGACTGAGAAGATATAATGCTCATTTATACGACGGGAGCTAGTATGCCAGTATTTGATGTCTTAAAAATTGAATAGCAAAACATCAATCTTACTCCCAACTCCATAATACTAATAGTCTATTTTCCTTCACATAGATGATACAACATGGGGGATACATAATTTATTCACAAGTAGTAAACTATTTAAAAACATTGTTATCTCACCAATCAGCTAAGCTAAACAGAAAATATAGAATCTAATTACGGATATCCGTAAAACGGTTACTTTTTTATTATGAAAAAAAAGCACTAGCTTTGCTTTATAATTTTTAACGATACAAAAGCGTAAGCTATCATTTGGCTACAGAAAACTGCGAATCTTCTTTAATGCCCAAAGTGATAGACTTACGCCCGTACTTCATACGGGTGCGGGCTAAGTCTTTCTGGGTATTAGGTTCTTCGCAGTACCTCTGTAGCAGATTGATTTAGTTCCGCACCTTTCGCTTTTATATTGGTTCATAGATATAGTATAATTTAATATAAAACAAATGAAGAATACATTCTGCAAGGTTAAGATAAATCTACCGTAAAAGTCACATGATAAATATGGGATTTCCCCATTATGAATTATTTATCATTTATAATTTCACACCGAAAAAACATAAACATGAGAAAAATCTATTTCTGTGCATTTATTATATGCACGTTTCTTGGCGTATTCGCTCAGGAAAAAAACTGAACGAAATAAAGACATCCAGCCATCTACCCAGCATTTTCTAAGTCAGATTACCAATAAAATGAAAAATCAGTATTTGATTGATCACAGAAATCTCAATTCCGAGCAATAAACAGCAGACTTCACAAAGAAAACAAATAAAGTTTAGCTTTTCTTTTGGTTAAAAATATACAACAAGGGATTGAAATTTGAGAAAAATATTTTAAAAAACAATACAATAAATAATAGTAATCAGAAATTTTCATAGGTAGTTGTTTGTGTATCGGATGAAGTTGAAAATCTCATCCATACGATGGATGGCGGGGCACTATTGGGGATATATTATAAGAGTGATGTTTCTAATGTAAAAGCAAGTGCTCCGGCGCCATCGTCAACATCCTATTACACATAAGATGGCAGTAACCTATTGAAGATGAATTCAGGACTATAAAACTTGATAAAAACTGAAAAGTAAAATTATTGTAAGGCAGCAAATGAGAATAAAGAAATTACGTTCCCTAGCTTAATTTCTTGCATACACAATATAAGGATTTTCCTTATTTCTTTTGTGTAGGGCTTAAAGCCTATGGTCTCCCAGACTATCTATTTTAATACCCTGATTTCTGTTGGGTTATATTGTTACACCCTAAAAACAAAATGTATGAAAACATTGTATCTATCAGGATAACAAATTCCTATCGCACGAACGACCGTTAAATATTGCGGGAAATCCCATTTATCAGGATAACCCAATCAACTTTTAACTTTAAAACCAAATACAATGAAAAAAAATTATTTAGGTACATCTTTTAGATATACTGCTCTAGGCAAGTCGACCAGAAAAAACTTACTAAATAGGAAAATTCTTCCTCTAATTTGTTTAATGATCGGATTTTTGGGATATTCCCAAACCGAAGTCTATTTCAAATACGATGAAGCCGGCAATCAAAAATATCGTGGTCCCGAAGACCTTGCCGGAAAATCTTCAAAACAACTTAGAACAGCTTCTGTGGCAACTGCACAGGTGATGGATGAAAAGAGTTTCTGGAAACAGTTAAGGCTCTACCCGGTTCCGGTTAATGATCTTTTAACCATTGACTGGACAGAGGAAACGGACAAACTAATAGAGTCTGTTTCTCTTTATCAGCATAGCACGGCACATTGGAAATTCCAGCAGAAGAATATTCCCGGACTTAACATGCAGTTAAAAATTAACATGACTGGTTATGATTGGGGAGTATATATTCTTCGCTTTACGCTGAAAGATGGAAGAGTTTTCAGTAAAAACATCACTAAAAGATAACACTGCTATGAAAAAGTACAATCACAAGAAAATACAAATATTTTCATCGCTCGTATTATCTTTCTTTTCAATATTCTCGCTTGCTCAGAACTTCCATGATACTAAAGGAAATATTGAAGTCAACAGAGTTGGGCAGCTTCAGTTTTCTTTGCCCATAGATGTTCCTCCTGGGGTTAAAACAGTATCACCACAGGTAGGTTTGGTGTACAACAGTGAATCCGGCAACGGTATTGCGGGATATGGGTGGAGTATTTCTGGAATTACAGCCATCACCAGAACTGGCAAAACTATTGAAAATACCGGAGAGGTAAAAGGAGTGCAGATGGACTTCTCCGATTACTATAGTTTTAATGGTAAAAGATTGGTGCTAAAGTCAGGAGAATATGGCAAAGACGGTGCAGAATATGTAACCGAGAAATATTCCAATACAAAATTTAAGTCTATAGGAGCCGCCGCCGGATGGTATGGTCCGGAATATTGGGAAGTGACTTTCGAGGATGGTTCCCAGGCATGGTATGGCCGTAATCCAGTTGCCAAAACTTCCACCGACTATTATATAGATGAATGGAAAGATCCGCAGGGCAACTACATTTCTTACAGCTATATCCAGGGAAACGGTGTTGCGATGATAAGCAGCATTAGCTGGGGTGGTAATGAGAATGTGAATACTCCTTACATGAACACCATACAGTTTACATACAATGATAGAGATTTAAAAGAAGAATCTTACATTCAGGGATACAAATTTTACAAAAGTAAAATTCTTTCTGAGGTAAAGGTACTTACTTATAATAATCAGTTTAAGCGATACAGTATAGAGTATACAGGTAATGGAACCAATTACCAGTTTGCAGGGAAAATTACAGAATACAATGCCAATAACGAGGCTGCCAACCCTGTTACCTTTACTTATCCGGCTATGGTCAATTCTTCTTATGCAGAATATACAGCAGAGCCGGAGCCCTTTAATGATGTGAAATTGGTCGGAGATTTTAACGGAGACTCTTATCTGGACTTCCTGATGAATAACGGTACTGTAAAGCTTGGTGCTTTTAATGAAACTTTTTCTACCGTTTCTACGGGTAAAACATTTGCAGGTAACGCTAAAGTAGTCAGCACATTATTGGACGAAACCGGACAGGTTTACAATGGGAATGGAATTGTAGAATATAAAGATAGCAGAATTTATGGGTATATCTTCAGAAACAATGATTTTGTAAAAGTATTCGATAAAAGTTTGGGTAACACTTTTTTTAACGGATTAGGTGATAATTTAATCCTTGAAGTAGGTGATTATAATGGAGACGGAATACCTGATGCCTTTCTTGATGATGGAGGTCTGCCAGGATTCAATTCAAAAGCTATTGTAGACCTTAAAAGTTCAGCTACACCTTTAATAGGACTGCTGCTTGATTATGGAATCAATGAAAGTGGCTATAAGGATCGCAAATATACAGATATAGACGGAGACGGAAAAGTAGAAGTTATCAGTGTTGCTGATTCACAGTATACTGTTTTTGAATTTGTAAAATACAATGCCGATTCATACCTGCAGAAAATAAGGTTTTCGGGAAGCCTGCTGGAATCTAAGGATGCTGAATTTCCTGTACTATACGGGGATTATAATGGTGACGGAAAACTAGATTTTGCAATTCCTATTACTGATAATGCTATAGGAAAACCTGATGACTGGAGATTTTACATGGGAACCGATAAAGGTTTTGTTCCTTTTCTAAAAAAGGAATTTTTTACCTATAGGAAGTTCCAGAAAGAAATGACTGCTAATTACGCCAAATTTGCCAAACAATATTTCTTTTCGGTTACGGATATGAACAAAGATGGGAAATCTGATATTGTTCAGGTATTCTCCTATAACCAGATCAATATGTTCAATGCAGGTGGCTCAAGAGATTTCGGTTATGTTGTAAGTGCTAAGATGGCTAATGGATCAGATGTTATTGGAACACCGAACTTTACTCCCAACTGGTTATTTCAAAGCCCGACTTACAGCACGCAGGATCTGTATGACCTTACTCTCTTTACTCCGATTACCAATTCTATAAAATCAGGAAATAATTATTACAATGTCTTTTTATACTGGAAACAGTTCCTGAAAAAAATAAAAGGTCCTACTCCTGTTTCTGAATTGGCAAGAATGGCTTCCATTACGCAGGGAGGTGTTACAACTTCTGTAAAGTACATAGAGTTAGTTCCTAGCAATGCCGCTATTCCTGATTTCTATAAGAAGGAAAAGAATGAAATTTATCCTTACTATGCCATGACAAGGGTGGATCAGGCTTACGCTGTATCTCAGCTTATGGAAGAAGGCAAAAAGCAGGATTTCCGCTATAGAGGGCTTGTAGGAAATTTGAAGGGTAAAAATTTATTAGGGTTTCATCAGATCGCCCGTTCATCATGGTACGCCGATGGTTTTGAAAATACCAAGATATGGTCAGGTTCACAAATAGATCCCGCTTTGGATGGAGCACCTGTAAAAGAATGGAGTATCAGAACCAATAATGAAAATACTATTTTCCCGGCAGATATCTCAGAGAACAATAGCCAGCTTCTGAGTTTTGAATCTGTGGATTATAAAGCAGATAAGCTTTTGAATGGTCAGGTAATTACCTCCATTCCTGCAGGGAGTCAGTCCAAAATTGTTACCGCTATTGTTCCTAAGTTTACCAAAACAAAAGATTTTTTAACCGGAACATTTATTCAGAAGGTAACGAGCTACGGAAACTATTATCTGCCTTCTAAAATAGAAATTAATACCAATTACGGTTATGGTGTATCTACCACTGAGTTCGACTACACTCATAATATTGCAGGAACAGGAACGAATTATTATGTTGGAAGACCGACAAGCAAGGTAGAAAAAATAGAAGCTTACGGTGATGTACAGAATACCTTCACCACCTACACCTATGAGAACAATCTTTTAAAAAACACCCAGTTTTTCCCCGGAAATGATGCTACGCAAGCTTTAAATGAAGAATACTCTTATGACGGGTTTGGGAATATCACGGCAAAAAAAACTATTTCGGGCATAGACGGAAATTCAAAAAATCAGAAAGATGAGTATGATCCAACTGGAAGGTTTATCGTTAAAAAAACAGATAATCTTGGACTGGAAACAGGGTTTACTTACAACAATCTGGGACAGATTCTAACTCAAACAGACCCGAATGGTAATATCCTTACTAATATATATGATGTATGGGGTAAACTCCAGAGTTCTGCTTCCAGCTTAACTGGAACTACAACTTATCAGTACGCTAAGGACAGTCAATACAATGAAACTATTACCCGTAATGATCCTGATGGTGATGTTTCAAAAGTTTTTACCAACAAACTGGGAGAGGAATATAAAATATCTTCCAAAGCGTTTGCACAGGGACAATATGTTTCTAAAGATGTCCAGTTTGATGTCCTTGGAAGAAAGGTCAAGGAATCTGAACCTTATTTTGATGGGCAGGGAGCTAGTCAATGGAATATCATTGTTTATGATGATACCGTATTCCCGGCGAAGGTAAAAGCCACAGCATTTACCGGAAAGCAGACAGAAACCATTATATCAGGACTGACCACAACAGTAAAAGAAACCAGCCCGCTGGATTACGGAAGAACAACTTCCCAGACCCTGGATGCTTTAGGAAATGTAGTATCATCTACTGACAAGGGAGGTACCGTACAATTTACTTACAATGCCTCAGGTCAGCAGATACAGGCCAAATATGAAGAGCATATTGTAACCACCAGATATGATGACTGGGGAAATAAAATACGTGTAGACGATCCTTCTACCGGAGTATATGAATATCAGTACCTTGGGTATATGGGAGCTCTGTCAAGAGTAATCAGCCCCAAGGGTGAAAAACGATATGGGTACAATAACCTTGGGCAGCTTATTATTCAGAATGAAAAGTCTACTACCGGAAACGAAACAGATAAGGAAATAAAATACAGCTATAATGATAAGGGTAGACTTATTGAAAGAACAGGAACCTCCAATGGCAAGAAATATACCTATACCATAAACTATGACCCTCAGGGAAGAAACATCTCTTCTTTCCAGGATACTCCTGAAGCCTATTTTTCGCATAAAAATGTAGTTTATGACAGCGAAGGAAGGATCAGCTCTTATGAAAAAGAAATACAGACTTCCGTAGGAACCACTAATGTTTCTGTCGAAAATCTTTACAATCCATGGAATGGAGAACTGTATATGGTTAAGGATAAGAGTTCAGGTAAAGTTTTATGGGAACTGAAAGATACCAATGCAAAGGGGCTATTGCTAAGAGCTCAATTGGGCGCAGCTGTCATCCAAAACGAATATGATAATTACGGATTTTTGACCAATGTTAATCATTCCTCGCCCATAAAACCAGACATCTTTAAGGCCACTTACGAATTTGATGCCATCAAAAACGAGCTTAAAAGCAGAAAATCAGTATTGCCTTTTGAAACAGAATATTTTGATTATGATGAGAACAACCGTCTGATTAACTGGACAGATCCCGTACTGGGAATTAAGCCGGCTACCAACAGAAATATTTATGATGCTAAAGGCAGGATACTGAAAAATGACCAGGTGGGAATCATTAAGTTTGAAAATGCTGACAGAATCTACCAAGCTACTGGAATGACCCTGAATAATGAGGGGATGCAAAATTATGATCAGGATCTGGTACAGACTGTTCTTTATAATGAAAATAATGACCCGGTATACATTGTAGGGGAAAAAGGTTCAGTAGCATTTCAGTACGGATTAACCGGGATGAGACAAAGAGCTACCTACAAAGGCCAGTTTTCTCCCGAAAATGACGGGGAATTCACCAAACTCTACAGTGAAGAAGGAAGCTTTGAAGTAGTAAAGAACAATATTAATGGAAAGGAAAAACATACCATTTATATTGAGGGTACTCCATATGATAGTAATATTGTATTTTTGAAAAACTTTGATGAGAGTAGTGGTTCTTTTAAATTCCTGCACAAAGATTATCTCGGCAGTATTATGGCCATTAGTGATCAAGCGGGAAATATGCTTGAACAAAGGCATTTTGATGCATGGGGTAATTTAACTCATCTTCGCATTGGAAAAAGTAAACTGGCTATTGGCAAAGCCAGTATTGATGTCCTTATAAATTTTTCCGGAGGGTTATTGATAGACAGAGGATATACCGGACAAGAGCACTATTTTGAAGTGGGAATCATCCACATGAACGGAAGGCTTTATGATCCGCTTCTAAGAAGGTTCCTAAATGCAGATGAAAATATCCAGGATCCCTTCAATACTCAATTCTATAACAGATATGGATATGTGGCGAACAATCCACTGTTATATAATGATCCCAATGGAGAGATTGCGTGGATTGCTGTAGCGGCAATAGCAGGAGGAGTCTTTGGCGGTTACTTCACAGGAGTAAAAGCTAATGGCTCATATAACCCTTTCAGCTGGAATTGGGGAGCTACATGGGGGAAAATTGCAATGGGAGCTGCTGTGGGGGCGTTTACCGGAGCAGTGGGCTTTTCCGTTGGAACTGCTGCTCTTAGTGCAGTATCAGTGTATGGAATAACTGGAGGTCTTTTGGGTGGTGCTATTTCTGGAGCTTCAGGAGGAGCAGTTGCGGGTGCTATTAGTGGATTCGCAACCTCAGTAATGTTTGGTGAGGATGTAATAGAAGGAACCCTAATGGGTGGCTTATCTGGTGCAGCTGTTGGAGGTGTTTTAGGAGGTGTATCCGGAACTATAGGCCAGATGATAAAAAATGCACAGGCAGCTAAAATAGGTACTCCACAGGGAACTATTCTTAAAGATGCTCCTATTGCTGAAGGTAGAAGTGCATGGACTTTGAACAATACTCCGAAAACTACAACGGTAGGAGCGACTCACCTTGTACCCAAGACTACAACTTTAATAATTGGAGATGTAGAGAGAGGAGTTGCCGATGAAATTATTGGCTACCAGATCGTAGATGAAGTACCAGTACCAATTTATAAGTCAGAAGTTCCTACCACATACAAAGGAGAATATATGAGATCCAGTTTGAAATTGGGAAGAGATGTACATAAAACTTACAATTTCGGAAAAATTGGAAAGGAATATAGATTACCCAGCGGAAAACGAATTGACTATCTTGATATGGAGAACGGAAAAATTTATGAGCTAAAACCTTTTAATCCTAAAGCGATTGAAGCAGGAAATAAACAATTACAGATGTATTTAGAAGAACTGCAGTCTCCGGCAGCAATCAAAGCAAACCCTAGATTGAAAGATGTGGAATGGAAAAAGATTTTAGAAGTATATTATAAAAAATAATTTATGAATAGTAAAGAATTTAAGAGCATATTTGGCAGTGTTGCTAAAGAGAATGATTTTTTACAAGCCTTTGGTGGTTGGTATAAAGAAAGTCCAGAATGTATTTCAGTACTTGAATTGCAAAAGTCAAATTTTGGAGATTATTATATACTTAATATAAAAATTTTTATTCAAGGTTCTTTTGACAGAATTTATTCTCCTACAAAAGACTTAATAAAAAGTCCAATGGGAGATATAAATGAAAATGAAACTGATAAATATAGAGAAATATTTGACTTTGATAAACCTTTAGATGATTCTTTAAGAATTGAAAAACTAAAAGAATTATTTAAAAACCACATTGTTCCGTTTACCACCCAAACATCTACAAGATTAGGTATTATAGAACTTGAAACAAGTGGTCAAATCTCCATACTTTCCTCAGTAAAAAAAGAGCTGGATAAACTTATGAAGTAATTATTTGTAAGATTTTTAAATTCTAAAAAGAGTTACCCGTGAATTCGGGTGGCTCTTTCTAAAAAATTAATTTATGAGTAGTAAAGAATTTAAGAGCATATTTGGCAATATTGCTAAAGAAAATGAATTTTTACAAGCCTTTGGCAGTTGGTATAAAGAAAGTTCAGAATGTATTGCCATACTTGAATTGCAAAAATCAAAGTATGGGGATTACTATATGCTTAAAATAAAAATTTTCATACAGGGAGCTTTTGATAGATCATATTCTACAACAAAAGAATTGATTAAAAGTCCTATGGGAAGCATTGGAAAGCAAATAATTGATGATGTTTTCTCGTTTGATAAACCCATTCCTGATGAGCTAAGAAAAGAGCGACTGAATGAACTTTTTAGTAATAGTATTATACCATTTGTCAGTAATCTTATGACAAAAGCAAATATTATTGATTTAGAAAGCAAAGGAGAAATTGTGCTTCTTTCCTCTGTAAAAAAGGAACTGGAGAAACTTATGAAATAATTATTCGTAAAGTTCTTATAACACTAAAAAAGAGCCACCCGAGAAATCGGGTGACTTTTTCTAAAATGAAAAATATTTACCTAAAAAAATATATATCTTAATTTTAAAAATACTATGATTAATAAATTACTTTTTATTTTTTTGTTAAGTTCACAAGCTTTATTGAGTCAGGCAATCACATGGTCACCAGATCGAAAGTTGGATTTCAAAGATTTTACTAATAATATGCATGAGGAGGACGACAGTACGGGGGCGGAATCATATATTGAAATAGATTATAAAATTGTTTCTACTTCGATATGGACGGGTAGAATTAAAATAAAAGTATCCGCTACATTTTATCCGGAAAAATCTTGGTTTAATAAAAAATATATAACCGCTAGTTATATCCTCAATCATGAACAAAAACACTTTGACATTGCTTATATATTTGCTAATAGACTTCAAAATATAATAAATACCAAAATTAAATGCACAAATGATTTTAACAATAATTTTCAAAAATTATATGATGAAAATTTTAATGAGTATAGCACTTTTCAAGCTAAGTACGATTCAGATACCGAGCATGGTGCAAATTTGGAGCAACAAAAGGTATATGATACTATGATTGAGGAGATGATAGATGATACATTCAAAACTCATAACATTAATTAAAGAAAGTAAGAAATTAAATATTTAAAACATAACACATGAAAAAACAATTATTAAGTATTTGCATAGTTTTAGGGACTATGACATTTGCACAATCTTCAGACGGACCAAGATTTGGACTTAAAGCAGGAGGGAATCTTTCAAGTTTTACGGGGGGAGATTCCAAATCTAAAATCGGATTTTATGCCGGAGCTTTTGTTAATGTTCCTTTATCTGAGTCATTCAGTATTCAGCCAGAAGTTGTTTATAGCCAGCAGGGGGCAAAAGCAAAAGACGATTATGAGATGGCAACTTACACCATAAAGAATATGCAACAAAACCTGGGGTATATCAACGTTCCTATAATGCTTCAATATAATGCTACCCCTGAATTATATTTTGAAGCGGGACCGGAATTTGGTCTTCTCGTAAGTGCTCAGGCAAAAGGAGATATCAATGGTAGCACTTATAAGGCCAATAATAAAGACAATTTAAAAAACTTTAATTTCGGAGCTGGCATTGGACTAGGATATAAATTCACTCCACACTTAGGAGTGAATGTCCGTTATGTTGCCGGGTTAACTAAGGTTTTAAAAAACGAGTTTGGCGATTCTTCGAAAAATACTAATTTCCAGTTAGGCATAAATTATTATTTTTAAAAGCTGAAAAGTAAGAAATGTAAATTCACTCAGGGTGTATTTACTATAATAAAATCCCTCCTGATTAATCAGGAGGGATTTTAGTGCTTGCAAAACGCTTGTCGGTAGGAGATTTAATTTTTAATCAATTTTTCTTTAAATATTTCTCCGTTTTTTGTTTCTATTTGTATAAAATAATTTCCTTTTACCAAATGCTTTATTTTTATATGTCTATTAAATTCTGAATTTCCATTAAGTACTTGTTTACCAGTGGAGTCAAAAACATTATATTTAAAATTTTCATTTAAATTCCCGATTTTTTATCAGGCGGCAAAAATGCAATTCCTTCCTTTGGTTGGAAACGCATTTTTGCAGTTCAAAGCGGATGCAGCCACATTTCAAAAAACATGTACATAGTTACCCTTTTAATGTTTTTTGAAAAGAGGTTGCGGAATTTATCTTAGTAAAAATTATAAATTTTTAGATAGATTTTTTTCTGATTAATTCTATTACGAACGGAACCATTAAAAAAATGATTTATATTGTATCGGCAAAAAGGGTTTTTGGGTTTAATGATTGATAAAGCCTTTTATTGGGTTAATAGAATAGTTCATTTAAATCTTATTCTTATCCTTATTTCTATCAGTCGAGAAAACAAAAATAAGCTAATAGAAAAAAATATCTAATTATTTTTGAAATGTAGAAAATGTACTGGAATTTTTTTCCGGAAGTTAATAAAAAATACAAATTTGTTATGAAAAGCCTACTATTTATATTACTGGGAACATTTATGATGTTTGCCCAAAACAACAGGTTCATCTATGAAGTTAGATATAAAAAGGATTCAACTTCAAAGAATATTACCAAAGAAAATCACTATTTGGATATCACAAAAGATGATATAGCTTATTATAACAGAATGTATTTTATTAATGATTCATTAGGTCTCCATGGTTTTAAAGATTATAGGTTGACCACGTTTCTCATTAAAAAGAAAGGTAATAATTCATATCAAAGTTATGAGTACATCGGTGATGTAAATTTTTATAAATTAGCAGAAGAACCCAAGCAGCAGTGGATTATTACGGACAGCATCAAAACCTCGAATAACTTTCAGGTTCAAAAAGCCATAACGAAGTTTGGAGGAAGAATCTGGATTGCATGGTTTTCAAAAGATATCCCGATTCCTTATGGCCCTCATAAATTCAATGGTTTACCAGGATTGATTATAGAACTCTACGATGTAAAAAAAGATTATAATTTTAAAGTCATCAAAACCGAAAAAATTCCCCAAGATTACAAGCGTCTTTCATTGGAAAGTTCTATGTCCAGAGCAATTCCTGTTACTCAGAAAGAACTTGATAAATTAAAGTTAGATCTTTACTCGAGTCCATTTAAATACGTTTTGAATGAGAGTTTGACTTTACCTGAAGGAAAAAAGCTTCTGCTTGATGACGGGACAGTTCTTTCTAAAGAAGAACTGAAACCTGCAGAAGTAAAAGAACGAAAAAAGTTGAAAGCTTTTAATAATCCTATAGAATTAGATAAAGCGGTCAGGTATCCTTGATGAAAATATAAATATAAGTGCCTTCCAGGAAATCTGGAAGGCATTTTGTCATATATACGGTTGATATTTAAACATTATTCAGAAAGAAAATTTGTCCTTTTTATTATTTGTAATAGCCACGACTTTATCTGATCAGGAGCAATTTCAGTTTTTCCATCACTAAGTTTTCGTTTAGATAGATGATAACATTTGGAATTACAATCAATCTTTTTTACCTGATTTTTTTTACAATTGAATTAAATCAACTGGTGATTTTGACTTCTTTGAATAGATTACAAATTTATCTTTCATTTTCTAAACGTTTATAATTCTCCTGTGATTTTGTTTTGAAACTTTATGAAATATCCTTTTGATTTTTGTCTGATCAACAGGGCGTTTTTAGTATGCAAAAATATAAATCACATTTCTGCTCAAAAAAATCTTTTTGGGCTTCTAAAAAATTCTTTCCACAAGCTCCAATAATTGTTCAGACACTCCTAAATCCTACAGACAAAAAGATTTCGGAGCCTTCATTCCAATACTTTCATTTCGGTTTTGGCTGAAACGTGATTTATTTCGTCAGAAAGCAATAAAAAACGACAAGTCGGTCAGATAAAAAGCAAAAGTGTTTTTTGATATTTCCAAGAAATTAAAAATCAAAACTTAAAAAACCGACACGTTTCGAAAAAAGAAAGTTAACAACTTAAAATTTTACATTATGAAAAATCCAAAAATTTCAGCAAATGAGTTCTATGAAAATTTTATCGGTACTGAAAACTACTACAAGTACCTCTTGGGCTTACTATTAACTGATG
The DNA here is from genome assembly GCF_900108365.1 of Chryseobacterium culicis. Lineage (GTDB taxonomy): Bacteria > Bacteroidota > Bacteroidia > Flavobacteriales > Weeksellaceae > Chryseobacterium > Chryseobacterium culicis. The sequence goes on from NZ_FNWQ01000001.1 coordinate 1,204,420, forward strand.
GTGTAAAATCTATCGCTGATGAAGAAAAATGCTATTGGTTCCTTGATGCAATCGCCTCCTATCAGTTTGAAGCAAAATTTAGACTGCAAGAATTTCAGGTCTGGAAAATTGAAAGAGTAATTGATACCAGTTTCAAACTTTCAGCAACTGATGGAAATAATAAGGTCTTAGTTACCCAAGAGATTGAATTTTCAGATTTTTTCTTTAAAGAGTTTACAATTTGGAAAGAAGGTAATGTTCTATTACTCCCAAGTGAACACTAAAGATTATAACACCTCACGATGTATAGGAAATCGTTTTTTAACCTTAGAATAAATCATATGAATAAGAAACAAATAGAAGCTATCAGAGAGAAAAAACTCGAAAATATGAATAAAGCAAAACCATTCCTTAAATATCCTTATAGATAAAAGGAAAGCTTTGTGATTGAAGTAGAATGTACCGAAAAAGAGCATTCTGCTTATTGTGCTAAACTAGGATTTAGTGGAATGTACAGTGATACATCAGGAAAATGATTTTTACTGAATTTTTATCAATACAAATAAATATTATGGGAACCTACTCAATAATTTATCTGAAAAAGCCTGAAATGGCAACGGAAGTAAACAATTTTTTTTAAAGAAAATTTTAATCTTCAATATGAGCGTTATAACGGAGGTGATTACGGTGTTTTCTTCACACAGGAAATTTTTGATGAAGATCTCCGGTTTGTGAATGAAGATGAAGATGGCAAAGCCAATCTTCCACATTTTAAACGTCCTATTTCCAGTGAGTCGTATCACTCTCTTCCTTTTGGACCCGGAATTGTGGGGGATATTGGAGCATGTTATATGAAAATTTCCTACGTTAGAGAGGAAGATATAAAATTATAAAAGCTTTACATGAATTTTCTAAAACTCCATTGTTTAAAAAATACATCGACTAAGAAGAGCAAAAAATCTAAAGAGATTGCTTGCTATCCAATTGTAATATGACATAAAAAGAGCAATCGGAAGTAATTTTCCTCTTGCCTTTTTATATGCATGCAAAATGATCTTGCAGACAAAATAGCGTGGCAAAAATGCAATTCCTTCCTTTGGTCGGAACCGCATTTTTGCCCAAAAAAGGAGCAACAACATTTCTAAAACATTTTCAGCACCTTTTCCTTAGGAGGTTTTTGAAAAGACGTTGCGAAACCGGTTTCATTTGAATTTATTAGATATTTAATAAACGCATTTAATGTTGACAAAAATAAATAGCGGATCAAGCTGCTGCTTTTTCGTAGATGGGAGAGTCAAGCTATACCCTAATGATGTAGGGATGTACAAAGTTAAATTCTCAACAACGTGTGGAAATATATAATTATTAATCTAAACTATTCTTTAGCATAAATATCGCATCCCTAAGTTCTTGAGGATGTCTAATGGTGTACGTATGGGTTAAACTTCCAGTAGATACAATGAGCGTTCCGAAGTCCAAAAACTTTCCTAAAAAACTTTGCTGCAAAGTCATTCCTTCTAGTTTTTGCAATGAGAGGTCGAAAGATGTTTTGCCTAATATTCCTCGAGATAATGTCAAATGGCTATCGGTAATAAAAATTTTGGTATTTCTGTTTCTCAATAAAAGGATTAAACCTCGAATGAAAATATAAATAAGAAAAAGAGAAAAAAGACCAATAAAACCAATCATGTATTTATAACCTACTAATAAAAATGAGATAACCCCTAAAGAACCAATTGTCATAAGGAAGAAAGGAATTACACAGGAGATCCAATGGATTTTTGCTGTATAGTAAATGTGGGAATTGCATGCTTCAGATGTTGCAAGTAGATTCTTCATATATTGTGTTGTTCTAGTAGATCCCGGTGTAATATAGAAAAAAAAGAACAAAAGTCTGAATGACTTTTTGCTGATCAAAGAAGTTTACAGATCAGTGGATAGGTTTTATATCATTCCAATGATCACTATTTTTCTGATTCATCCCTAATTGATCCCGGAGGTTTAATTGTCGGAAGAGTAATCATTTGTGTGCTGTTATTATTTGATTGCAATTCATTCTGCAGAAAAGGCATTATATTTCTTAAAGAAGATTTCCAGTTTGTTATGGGTTTTCCATATCCGTTTTTCCAATGATTTCCTAGCCAGCTGGAATACTTTTCCTTAAGTAGGATATCTAGTTCGGCAATGTAGTTATGCAGTGTTTTTGCATATTGCATAAATTCTTCCAGGGATGGATTATTATCATTCACCGGAATAGTTATTGCAGCCGGACTAATATTAGATTGATGTGAATGCAAATTTTCACTCTGGGAAATTATTACTTCTGGTGGCACTTTTCTACTGGCTTTCTGCTTTTTTTTTGGAGTAATAGTAAGATTTTCATTAGAAGGTGTTGAAAGTGTGTGCTCTAAACAAATATTGTAATGACCAGGAAGACCATTTTTAGACTGAAATTGAATCATTCCGGCAGAGATAAGTTTTTGGCGAATAGCAATTATGGTTGGCCTGGAGATTTTTAAATATTTACAAATTTCAGTATCCGATAGATTAAAATCATTTTCTTCATTTTCCTTCCATCTTTCGAGCAGTAGCAGATAGATGGAAGCTGTAACAGCTCCCATCGGTTCTTTTTTGTTGTTTTGCCAAAACTTTGTAATTAATACAGAGTAATTCATTTCTTATTCTGGGTAAGTAGCTGCATTGCTTTATCTTTATCAATGATGATAAGATTTCCGTTTTGAACGATTGCATCATCCAATATGCCTGAGGACTTTATTACTGATGCCTTAGAACGGGAGCAACCCAGCATTTTTGCTAAGCCTTTAAGCCCATATTCATATTTTTTTTCTGTAGCAGAAGCTTTTTGCAAATCCAAAAACTCTCCAACAGTCAGTTGAAGCAATGGTTTTTTTTTGTCAATATTCATAGCCAGGGTTTTATGCATTCTGTTTTTTTTCGTTTTATTTTTTTTAATTCATAAATCTTTTCGAAATCTGATTTTGTTCAATTTTAAAACAAAGTCAAATCCTAAGTATAATTCTTTAAATTTTCACCAAGGTTACCATATTTCCAATATGCTATTTTAAAAATGTTCTAATCATAAAGGGCGTATTTCGATACCATTGTCTTGTACAATATTTTTTTTATTTTGTATGAGATCTTGTAAATGATCCTCGCTTCGGCGAATAAGGTTTTCATCCAACATTCTTTTAATTTCGCTTATTTTGTAATAATTTTTCCCTCGTATGCGGGAGTAGGTGATTTTGCGTTGGCTGCGTAGCCTTTGCAGCGTGCGGTCACTAATCTTCAAAAAGGTACAAACCTCATAGCTGTCTACCCAAGAATCTTCTTTATTCTGTAAATTTTGCTGGGTAATGACATAATCGAAAATTGTGTCTACTTTTGACATCAAGCTTTTAAAGGCTTTAGATTCAATTGTGATAACGTCCATCTGTGTGTTTTTTTTCACCTTCAAAATTAATAGTAGATTGGTTTAAATACTAATTGAAAAATGGTCAATAACAGACAGGAAAAAGTCAATAACAGACATTAAATTTGTCCTTTAAATTAGTATAAAAGGTTGTATATCCTTGTGTTTGCTGTACTGTTAGTTTGTAAGCAAAGGTGCACAGTTATAAACCAAGGCATAAACATTAGAAAGAATACTGTATTTGTTTGCTAGGAATTAAGACCAGAAATATTGTATTGATGTTTTATTAAATTATTCTGGCTCACTTACTAATTAGAAAGTCATTTATATCCTTAAATTCGCCATACAGGTATCTTTTATCTTCTGCATTTGGAAATATATGCCGAAGTTCATTTGTACCTTTATCTCCTGCATGATCATTGTCTAAGTACAATTCAATTTTTTCATAATTTTCTTCTAATTTACGAAGTAAATAAATTTGACTGATGGAATTTAGTATAATATAATCTGCTGCCTCATTTCCGCCGGAATTGGATAAAATTTTAAAGGAAATGAAATCTAAAAATCCTTCAAAAATCAAGAGCCTTTTTGCGTTGCTTTTAAGAAATGTAATATCTTTTTTACCAAGACAAAGTTTTGCATATTTATTTCTGATTTCAAAGCCACCGGAATTGTTTTCAAATGCGATCGCAAAGTATTTTTTACCTGAAATTTCATAATGAATTTCCCTTAAGTAATGAGTTTCTAAAGTAATTTTTCTGGTACGTAAATATTGAATTAATGCTGGGTGTTGAAGATCTTTAATGGTTACAATTTTAAAGTTGGTTCCACTTTCTGCAATAACTTTTTTCTCTGTATAGGAATAATCTATACCTGACAGATATTGTAACGCATCTGTGACGGAACATTTTTTAATTGTTTGAATGATAGAAATATTGTCATATTTCTTTCCTGTACCATAATCAAAAGCAGTATTTTCTATAAAATTTATTGAAAGACTTGGTGTGTTCTCTTCGCGATCCAGCGCAAAATAGAAAGCAACTCTATCATTCTCTTTTTTAGGGAAAAGAGAAAAACTCTCCATGACCTCTCTGATAGGTATATTCTTAGCCTGTTTTATGTTCATTTTTTTTCGGGGGGAATTTTTCTTTTTTTTAAAGCAGAAATTGTTTTTGGAGATAAAATCCACTTTATTTTTAAATTGAAATATTTTTTAATGTTCTGATTTATAGTTTTTTGTAATTTTTGTTTTTATCCACATTTAGTATTTTAATTAGAAAGATTAGAAAGAATAGTTACAATTAATATAATTAGATAGCATTATATTGATCTCATTAGATACGATCAATAGAGAGTTTGCCAAATATTACTATAAAAAAACGGAGATAGAATCACTTTTTGCGGAGATAATATCCACTTCTTTGGAGATAAAACCTACTCTCATGGAGATAAAGTCTGCTTTTCTGTAGATAAAATCCTGGATTGTGGAGATAAAGGCTCAACTTATTTTTCAAGTAAAATGAGAACAGCTTTTATATACTCCTGTCCTTTGTGAGAATAGCTTATTTTACTTTTTATCCTCTTTGACAGTTCATCGTAACCTCTCAATAAATATATTTTTTTTAGAACTCTTGCCTGCGCTTCATCCAATTCACGTCTTCTTTTTATGTATTTCAAAGCTCTGTCAATCTGAAGTTCATTTAAGGTCTTAAACTTTTCGTGAGTTCCAATTGCTTTAACAGTATCATAGATTACGAAAGAATATTTGCCTTCTCTGTAGGAATAATTGAAACTTAAATTATTAAAACAGTCTAGATCTGCCTTGATATTCATTAAAAAATCTCTTTCGAAGCGAGAACGACCATCGTACTTATCACTAGGGATATGAAGTTCTTTTAATATTTGTGAATAAGCCATCGTCAAACCTCCGTATTTTTTAAACTTAAGAATCCACATAAGAAACTTTATAGTATTGGCTGATGAGGCTTCATAAGGTAGGTCCTTTTTTAATGGATAATACTGACTCATATTTACCAGATGTTTCATTACAGCTTTGTCCATTTTGAAGAAAATATTACGATGATTCCAGCCTGGTTCCAAAATGAACGGAACTGCTCTGAACCCATTGATTGAATCATCTTTTAATTGCAGCCAATTAATGTTTGTCATATTGATCAATGCTGTTTTGATGGATTTATTTTTCATCTTCCGTTTAGGATTTAAATCCTTTAGTGGAATAATAAAATCTACAGTTCCTTGATTCGCCCAACCATCAAAGCACTCATCAAACGAAAGCTGTTTTTGAAAGATATGATCAATTGGACTTTTTACGGTAATAAACATGGCCTGTTCATCCTTTATACAAGAAAGTATCATAACAATAAGGCGTTGCTCAATAATTGTTGTATCCTGTCTAATTAGGATTTCTCTGAAATCATTGGAAATAAGAACTTTTTTCCTTTCCGTTGGTTTAAAAGATTTCGTGTTATCCATAGTAAAATTATTTTTTCTTTAAAGCAAATTCAATTGACTCGCGATTGATTTCTTCTTTAGATTTACTTGCATTTTGAAGTAAGAATTCATCAACTTTTTTACGATCAAAAAAAAGTACTTTTCCGTTAGGTTTTGAAAAGGGTATAAGATTTTCATGCACGAGTTTATAGATATAGGATTTTTTAAAACCTGTATAATCGGCAAGCTCTTCAACATTAAGAATGGGTTTCATAGCAAAAATGTGTTTTTCGATTCGGTTAAGTTTTTGTAGAATAAGTTCGTTTTCCATTATTTTCTTTTGTTAAAAATTCTGGTACAAAGGAAGATAGAGGAAATGTAAAAAGAAAAGCTATGTCAGTTGTGACATAGCTTCCCATAGCTGATTTACAAAAGATTTATTTGAAGAACTCAGAATATTTATCAAATTCTTTTTGCTGGTATTCTAATAAATTATCAAAGTTTATCCGATCAAAAGCATTATCAAAAGACCCATAATCAAGTTCTCCAATAATTGTTTCTCCCGTATTCGGATCTCTTTTTTCAAAGAGAAATTTGTTTTCCATTTCATTTCTAATATTTTCTTTAGTGAAATGTTCTCTTTTTAAGATTACTTTGTAAAATAAGATTAAAGTTGTATATGTTAATCTACCATTGTATTTCCCTGTCCAAATAACTTTCGTTTTGGTATTTTGGTAAGAAAATATTAAATGAAAATCATCTTTGTTCGTTTCAGCGCTGATTTTTTTTGTTTCGATGAAATACTCAAAGATATTTGGATTTGTTCCCATGTCAGTATGCTGCCATATTTTAGCATCATTATCCTTTTTAATTAATGAAAATTTTTTATCTTTTTGGATAAATGTTAAATAAAAGATTGAGAAGAATGAAAATAAAGCGATCATCAATATATATAGGGCTGTCAAAAACCAAGAATTATCTGTTTCTCCACTCCAAATTAATCTGGTTAAGTATATTGAAAACAGACCAAAACATACACTAAATGCCAATGCACTTCTGTCATAGTTTGGATTCCAACTGCTTGGTGAATTGGATAGATACTCAACTGCAAACCTTTTAAAATAATTAAGTGAGATGAAAATCTGTAGTAATGATAAGCACAATGATAAAACCAAGATAAAGTAAATTAGAATTGTTTCCATTGTGTTATCTTAAAGGTTAATTTGTAATGTTGGTATCATTTCAGCTGCTTCTTTCATCTTCTTATCTACAATTTTAGCATAAATAGCTGTAGTTCTGATTTCACGATGGCCAAGTCTTTTAGATACGGTATATATATCTGCTCCATTTTCAAGTAATAATACAGCATTTGTATGTCTGGCACTGTGAAATGTAATGTGTTTAGGAACCCCGGCACGGTTACACCATCTAATAATTTCAGTATTATAAGTCATTCCGTATTTCAGCCCTCTGAAAACTCGATCCGTTTGATCTTGTCTCTCACCAAGTAATTCCCTCGCTTGAGCAGAAATATAGAGATATTCTACACCTTCAGTTTTTTCTTGACGATAGTTTATTTTCGAAATCTCGCCTTCATCCCTTACTTCATTCCAAACTAATGTATTAATATCTGACCATCGAAGACCAGATAAGCAAGAAAATAGAAATGCCCTTTTGAGAACGTCATATTTACACTCTGCTTTCGCTAAAGATTGTAACTCATCAAAAGTTAAATATTCTCTCTGACTTTCGGCTTGTTCGAAAGATTTTATTTTCGAAGAATAATTTATTGAGAGATATCCCTCATCAAATGCACTTCTTAAAGCTGCTTTAAATTTGTTGAAATAGGAATATTTAGAGTTTTGGGAAAGAGGCAGGTCACTTTTTGTTCTGGCCACATTATCGAAATAGTGACGAACTTTTTTTATGAAATCCTCATCCACTTCATCAAAAATGGTATTTTTAGGAATGATTTTTTTCAGATGTTGAAGTGTTGAAAACCAATTGCCATAATTATTCGAACTATCTTGTTCCTGTTTTTCCTTTGTCTTTTCAGCAAAATAATTCAGGAAAGTGCTTTTGGCTTTTGTTGTATTTTTTAAATCAAACTTTCCCTGAACATATTCTGCTTTTCTAATAGATAGTATATTTTCAGCAAACTCAAGACCTTCCTTGTTCTGCTTTTTCTCAGCGGGAGTTTTAGGATTACTAAATAAGTAGGTTTCTAGATTTTCGAAACTTTTGAGATGTCGTCGTTTACCTTCCTTGTTAATTTCTGAACCACGATAATATTCAATTGATAAACTAATTCGTCCATCTTTTAAAGTTCTTTTGCTAAGTGATATTTTCATAAAATGTGTTTTTTGTACTTCTTTGTACTACTTTGAATATTTAGCATAGAAAAGTAGTACAGAATTGGTAACAAAAGTACAAACAAACTCTTACATAAGAAAATAAAAATTACTTAAATTGTTGAAAACCAAATAAGAGAAAAAATAAGAAACCAAAAGAAAGCCTTTTTATTTCCCGATACAGAACTTAGAAAAAATATTCCCCAATACTTCATCATTGGTAACTTCACCGGAAATTTCTCCAAGGTGTTCAAGGGCATTTCTAAGCTCATAAGCCAATAGTTCTGTAGAAATCTGGAAAGAAATGGCTTCTTTTACTTTGTGAACGGCATCCAGGGATTTTCTTAACGCTTCAAAGTGACGCTGATTGGTGATTACAACGTTGTTTTCTTCAGATTTTAAATGTTCCACATAAGAGGAAAGCTCATTTTTCAGATCCTGAATGTTTTGATTTTCGAGTGCTGAGATCTTGATGAAGTCAAACTCATGAGAAATGGCGTTTCTGAATATGTTTTCTACATTCTCATATTGTGTTGGTATAACCTCATCTATTTTTGTAGCACAGATAATCAGTTTCAGATCTTCTCTCAAAAGTGACTGAATCATTTCTATATCCTCAGAAAAATCCTCAGTGGCAGCATCAGCCAGATAAACAAGAATATTGGCATTTTCTACCTTTTCTTTGGCTTTTTTTACTCCGATTGCTTCAATTTCATCCACCGTCTCACGAAGTCCGGCAGTATCAATCAGTCGGAAAGCATGACCTTTGATGTGAAGAACTTCCTCTATCGTATCTCTGGTTGTTCCTGCAATATTACTTACAATCGCTCTTTCTTCCTTCAGAAGGGAATTCAGAAGAGTAGATTTCCCTGCATTCGGTTTTCCGATAATGGCAACGGCGGTTCCGTTTTTAATGGCATTTCCGTACTGGAAACTTTCAATCAGTGAATTTAATTTTAACTCAATCTTATCTAGTAATCCGCTCAGTGCAGTTCGGTCTGCAAATTCTACATCTTCTTCAGCAAAATCCAGTTCCAGTTCAATCAAAGAAACGAAATTCAAAAGATCAGTTCTCAGTAGAGAAATTTCATTGGTAATTCCCCCTTTTAATTGGTTAATGGCTACCTTTCTTGAAGCTTCATTATCAGAAGCAATTACATCAGCAATCGCTTCCGCCTGAGAAAGATCAATTCTTCCATTGATAAAAGCACGAAGGGTAAATTCTCCCGCTTTAGCCATTCTTGCTCCATTTTTGATCAGGGTTTCAAGAATACGTTTTCCGATATGAGGAGAGCCGTGAAAAGCAATCTCCACAGAATTTTCAGTGGTGAAACTTTTCGGTGCAAGGAAAATTGAAAGCATTACTTCATCAATCGCTTCCTCATCATCCATAAAATAACCATAATGAATGGTGTGGGACTTCTGTTTTTCCAGGTTTTTTGCCGGGAAACTTTTCTGAACCACAGATAAAGCCTCATTTCCTGAAACCCGGATGATGCCTAAAGCACCTATTCCATTGGCAGTAGCCAACGCACAGATCGTATCGTTATTCATGCTGCAAATTTACGGTTTTTCATGCGAATTTTCTATGACGTCTGCTATTCAGATTATCTATTGTTTTATTCAGCAGAAAATAAAGAAAGGTTATTCAGATTATTCTGTACGGGAAATAGGCATGATCTGTAAATAAGGTAGTGTTTTTACTGTTAAACTATAACGTGAATTCACTCAAAAAAAGAATATTTATAAAAAAATATCTTTCCGGATCAGGACGGTTCTGAGTAAATCTAATGTTCTCTAATGTAATCTTTTATAGGGTTTAGTCATCGTTTTTCGAAATAGGTGTTCTTATGGTTGCTGATCTGGTGATGAAAAAATTAAACACGTGTTTGGTATGTTAATTGTTGAATAGTCGGTCGATGATGTTGAAAATTTAAAAAATTTTCATTTAACCGATGATAATTTATTAAAGTATTATAAATGCGTATGAATAAATTAATTTTTTTAAACATTAATGAAAAAATGATTTTCCTGTTGATGTTTCTTTTGGGTACTGTAGTTTATGCTCAGTGCATTCCTTATACCGGCCAGACGATGATGAGCGGAAATACCTATTGCCTTAACGGAAACCTTAGTGTAGGAACCAATATCAGCATTCCGAACGGTGCAGCACTTATTATTAAGTCCGGGCAGCTGCAGTCTAACAGTATTCAGGTGGATGGGATTTTGGAAATTGGTGACGGTGCCAGTGTGAAAGCGACAGGAACCGTTAAAGTAGGAACTTTCGGATCTCAGAAGAATTCAAAAATTACATTAGGAACCCAATCATTTTTGTCTCTTGTAGGATCTGTTATTCAGGAAGACCCCACTTTCGGTGGCTTTTATCCCGGAACAACATCTGTTATTGAATTGGGAACCAACAGTGTTGTAGAAATATGCGGAACCTTTACGCAGCAGTCTACCACTTATCCTTCAGTTGAATATGTAGGAATTCCTGCCGGAAAAGCATACTGTATTGCAAAAGCAGACGTAAGTGGAGGTGGGGGTGCTTCTATCATCAGTGATGACAGCCAGGTGATTGCTATTGCCATGGGATCTGTTACCGGTTTAGGAATTGGAAATTCAAGTTTCTGCGGGCCCAATGCAACCAAAGCGATGTGTCCAACCTTATGGCCTGACGGATTATCTGAAGATAAAACAAGCTGTGGAAACGCTCCCGTAATCATAGATGATATAGACGGAGTCTGTACAAAACCAGGACTTTCCGGAACACCAGCTGGGTTTACCCGATTTGGAATTACCGTTCAGCAGAAAAATGATTCCTGGCCGGGAAATATACCTAACGGATTCTTAGCTATGGAATCAAAAAGCAAAGGTTTTGTTATTACCAGAGTTCAGCATGTAAGCCAGACACCACAGTCCGGAGACGCTATCGCAGAGCCGAAAGAAGGAATGCTTCTCTACGATATCCAGGATAAGTGTGTAAAGCTTTATAACGGAACAGAATGGAAATGTATACAAAGAAGCTGTAATGATTGATTAACCCAAAAGTTGAATAGTATGAAAAATATAAGAAATATAAGTATAACAGTGGCTTTGGTTGTTTTTAACTCATCTTTTGCTCAGATAGCCATTGGCAAACAGGTTATAGAGGGCAGAAGTACAGTATTGGATTTTGATAATGGATCAGGAAACACTAATGGCTTGATTCTACCTGCCATATCCGGATTTCCCACTGGTTCTTTGGTCAATGGAACATTCATCTTTGATGTTACGGATAATAAAGTAAAAGTCTACGAAAATGATCGCTGGAAGTCTTTATCCGATGCCGGAAACTCAAGTGCTGTTATTGCCAATAATTCTCCGGAAACAGGTAAAGGTGTCATTATGGGAGAATCAGCAAGTAATGCCGAGGGTGTACTGGTTCTGGAATCTCAAAATAAATCCATGATTCTTCCCAAAATAGCAACCCCGCATCTCAGTGTAAAAAATCCTTATCCGGGAATGATCTGTTACGATACAACCAGCAAAACACTGGCAGTATTTGACGGCTCAGTCTGGAATTACTGGAAATAAATAGATAGAATAAGTCAGAAAAACCTGGTTTACACCAAAAAAGCAGCAATACTTTATATAGCTGCTTTTTAATTTTAAACAATCTGGGCACTTTCCTTAATGCTGTTCATTACAAAAATACTTTTGGTCTGTCCGATGCCCTGGATTTCTGATAATTTATTCACAAAAAACTCATGAAACTCATCCATATTGGGAGCGAGGATCTTCAGCATAAAATCAAAATCTCCGCTGATGTTGTAAAATTCTACAACCTCCTTCAGTTTCCCGACTTCCTCAATGAATGTTCCTGCAGTTTTTTTATTGTGAACATTCAAAGCGATCATGCAGATGACCATCATTCCTTTATTAACCTTTTTTCGGTCTACGATAGCAGTATATTCTTTAATAATTCCCTGCTTCTCCATCCGTTTGATACGTTCGTGAGTGGGAGTGGGGCTCAGGTTGATTCTTGCCGAAATATCTCGGACACTCATTTTTGCATCTTTCTGCAGAAGGCGGAGAATAGATAAGTCCTTATCATCAGGGATGTAGTTTTCAGCTGCCATTTTGTTCTGTTTTTATAGAGTGTTGTTATATGGATCAGGTATTTTGTTCTTTTTATTAATTCTATTGTACAATATTGTTCCAAATTTAAGATTAAATTTTTATATACGTTCTGTTAATTTTAATTTTGCAGGAAATTTGAAATATGGATACAAGGAAGAATGTAATATTAATTTTAGCATCGGTAGGAACATTTGTGGAGGCTTTGGATATTGCCATTATTAATTTAACCATTCCTTCTATTCAGGAGCAGTTTCAGATCGGGGCAGAAACAGTTCAGTGGCTGCAGACATTATATGTCCTTTTCTTTGGTGGATTTCTGATCATTGGAGGAAAGCTCTCAGACCAGATGGGAAGAAAAAAGATGTTTCTGATCGGAGCACTTATTTTTATGCTTACTTCATTAGGAGCAGGATTATCCCAAAATTTTGAAGTACTGGCGATATTCCGTGCTTTGCAGGGATTGGGAGCGGCATTGGTAATGCCATCAGCTTTATCAATCGTGACCAATACCTTCAGAGGGGAGCAGGAAAGAAACCGTGCTATCGGAATTTTCAGCTCATTTGCGGCTATTGGTTCCGGAAGCGGTCTTTCAGTAGGAGGAATTATCAGTACTTATTTAAGCTGGCATTGGGTTTTCCTGATCAATGTTCCTATTCTTTTAATAACGCTTGTGCTGTCTTACTATTATCTGCCTGGAGATGAAAAAAACGAAACTGCGCAGAAAACAGATCTGGTTTCAGGAGTATTAATGGTGTTAGGATTACTAAGTTTAACTTACGGAACCCATGAACTGGTTCATATCAAAGACCAGCCTTTCTTGGTAATAGGTTCTCTGGTATTGGCTTTAGTACTACTTATTATGGTCTATTATCGTTTAAAATCTGTTGCAGAGCCTTTGGTGGATTTGAAACTTTTTAAACACAAATCATTAGTGGTTTCCAATGCTGTATTCTTCACTTTAGGAGCATTTTTTATCGGATTCTTATTTCTTATTTCGTTAATGCTTCAGAAAGATATGGGTTACAGTGCTGCTTCAGCCGGGTTAATGCTGGTTCCATTCAGTATCTTATCGGCTTTAACGGCTAAATTTATTCTGCCACAAGTTTCAAAACGATTGAGTTCGTCTCAAATGGGTGTTTTAGGATGGTCATTTATGCTGGCCGGAGGATTGTTACTGTTGATTTCCGTTTATACAGGACATCCGCTGACAATGGTTTTACTGGGAGCAGCGTGTATTTCCGGATTGGGAATGACGTTTTGCTTTACTGCACTTTCCGTAATGGGAATACAGGATGTTGAGCCTGCACATTACGGATTAGCATCAAGTCTGAGCTCTACAAGTTACTTTTTGGGAGCGGGAATCGGGCTTTCATTTATGACGTTAATGAGCCAGGTTTTTCCCTCGGAATTATCAGTGGGAAGCCTGAATCTGATTATTTTAACCGGTTACGCTCTGTTAGCAATTGGCCTGTTATTTTATTTTATATTGAAAAGCGTAAAAGTAAATGAGACAGAAGTTGCTGTTTCATAATTTAAGGACTTAAAATAGACAGACTATATGATAAAAGAACTGGTGCTTAGGGACCTGTTCTTTTTTTTGCTTTTTGCAATTCTATTTCCCCTTTACTACCTTTGCTTTTTATTATATATCATGAAAATACAGATCATCAGCGATCTTCACAGAGAATTTGGGAATACAGAACTATGTTTTGATCATTCGGATGTGGTGGTATTGGCTGGTGATGTCAATTTGGGAACCAGAGGAATTGAATGGATTAAAGAAGCAATCCCCAATAAACCTGTAATGTATGTTTTGGGGAATCATGAATATTATAAAGGTTCGTATCCGAAAACACTCCATAAGATTAAGGAAGCAGCGCTTAATTCTAATATCCACGTGCTGGAAAATTCATTTGTGGATATTGACGGTATTCGTTTTCATGGTGCTACTCTGTGGACGGATTTTTCCATCTTTGGAAATCCTGTTCAGTACGGAATGCTTTGCCAGCCGAAGATGAACGATTATAAAATGATCAGAAGAGATCCTTCCTATTCGAAAATGAGAACACTGGATACTTTTAAGATCCATCAGCTTTCAAAGCAATGGTTAAAAGAAAGCCTTGAAATTTCAAAAGGTCTCAAAAATGTAGTGGTTACCCATCATGCGCCCTCCATAGAATCTGTTCCGGAACAATATAAAGAAGATCCTTTAACAGCGGCTTACGCTTCTGATCTGGAAGATATAATTGCGGAATACCAGCCATTATATTGGATTCACGGACATATTCACACACCGTGCAGATATAAGATCGGAGAAACAGAAATTATTTGTAATCCTCATGGCTATATTGATGAAAAATATAATGGTTACGATAAGGAACTGATGATTGTTGTTTAGCTGAAAAGCAATTCCTGTAAATTATACCCGAAAATGATAAGGTAAAAATGATTCCGTTTCGTCTGTAATGTTGAAGCAGGTTTTTAATCCATTATCATTATGAAGACAACTATACAAGAGGGGATCATTCTAATTCCGGATTTCAGCGGATTTACCGAATTTGTGTTCAATACAAAATTGTATACAGGAGAATATATTGTAAGACAGTTATTGTCTACGCTTATAGATGAGAATAATCAGTACTTTGAAATTTCTGAGATTGAGGGAGATGCCATTCTGTTTTACCGTTATGATAAAAATCCTTCTTATCAGAGTATTTCGACAATGCTGTGGAAGATGAGAAGTGCCTTTAACAGGAAGATAGAGGAACTGAGCAAGAGCTTAAGCACAAAAATTGATCTGGCTCTTAAGTTTATTGTTCACTACGGATCTTTTTCACAGTACAGCATTGGAAACTTCAGGAAATTATATGGAAAAACCATTGTGGAAGCCCATCAGCTTTTGAAAAACGGAGTGGCAGAACAGCCTTCTTATGCTCTTTTCAGCAATTCTTTTCTGGAAAGCAGTAAAAACAAGGAGTCTGATTTTAATAAAGATCCGCTTCGTCTGCCGGAGGTGGGCGTCATCCATTATTTTGAAAATTTAAACCAGCCTATATTTGAATAGCGTTCCTTGTCAATTTGCTATTGCAGGCAGCCCGGTTGGAATCCGGATAGACATTTTTAAGCCGTCAGGTTGAGTAATTTTATTATAAATTTTAAAACTTTTTGCGCTGCTATGTTAATTACAGATAAAAAGTTGTTTTAAGAATAATTATTATGAATGTGATTTATATTGGATCTGTTTATTGAAAAATTGGCATTGTTTTTTGATTTATGTTTAAATAAGCGTTTGATATCTCCTTGTAAATTAGATGATTATTTTATTTTTTTTACGAGTGGATGTAACAAAGTTATGAGGATAGTGGTCTTATAGAAAAACTATAATTCACATGAAAGTAATTATATTTCCCATAGCGATATTAGCAGGCTCATTTGCAATGGCTCAGCAAGCTCCGGATGCGGCTGCACAAGATACGGTAAAAGGAAATGCAAAAGAAATAGAAGCGGTTACTCTGGTTGCCAGAAAACCGACCGTAGAATCTAAAATTGACCGAACAGTATTTAATGTAGCAAACAGTGCAATTCTGGCTGGAAATACAACATGGGACGTTCTTAGAATGACTCCTTTGGTAAGCATTGATAATAATGATGATGTAAAAGCCGAAGGCCAAATGGTTACCGTATACATCAACGACAGGAAATCTGTTTTTACAGGAAAAGAATTGAAGGAATATCTTAAAACAATTCCTGCTGATAACCTGATGAAAATTGAGGTGATTACCAGCCCTTCCTCGCGTTATGAAACTTCAGGGTCTGTCATCAATATTGTGCTCAAAAAAAGAGATGATGAAGGAATTAAAGGCAGCATCTCTCTCAACAACAGGCAAAGTACCAAAAACTCACAATACTCTAATTTTAATCTGAACTACCATAAGAAAAAGTTTACCCAGACTTTTATCGGAGGGTACAATAACGGAAATTATGTGCAGAAAACCCAAACCTGGGACAACCGCTATTCTACTAATAGGCTGACTCAGTTTAATCTGGAGAACGTAATGAGAAACGAAAGCCCGTCTATTTCCTCCACTTCAGAATTTGAATTGAATGATAAAAATAACATAGGATTTGTTGCGGAGTATTCACAGAGCAGAAATCTGTCTCTGGCAGAATCTAACGGAATGATCTTCGAGAATGGAAATCCGGGAGACTCTTTCCTTCAGACTCAGAATATATGGGGATTCAACCGTAACCTGGGGACTAATGCGTTCTATAAATACTATGATAAAGAAAAGAACAGGATTTTAGATATTAACTTAGGAACCAACTACTCCAGCAATGACAATGATAATTTGATTGATAAGCAAATTAATAATATGTCGGGAAGCACAGTCCAGCAGCTTGGAGTGCTCAGTTCCAATCAGATGCGCAATTATTATCTGAAAGTAGATTACACTCAGCCTTTAGGAAAATCCGGCGGTACAATAGAAGTGGGCGGAAAAACAGAAATTAACAATCATATTATTCCTAACAGTCTTTACGGATTCAGTATGACGGATGCTAATTCCGAGTTTTATAACCTGGCAAGAAATGATACTTTTCATTACGAGGACAATTTAAGCTCTTTATATGCCAATTACAGTAAAACATTCTTTAAAAAATTAGAAACAAGAATCGGAGTTCGTTACGAATATATTGATTATAAAGTAAGACAGGATGTAGCAGGTACAGAGAGAAAAGATTCATACGGAACTTTTCTTCCTAATTTATTGCTGAAATACAGCTTCTCAGAGAAATTTGATCTGAGTCTTACCTATAACCGAAGCATCTGGAGACCCTGGTATTCTGAATTTAATCCATTCCTTGTGCCCGAAATTAACGGTACCTATTCAAGAGGAAACCTTTATCTGAATCCGAACCCGAATGACCGGCTGTACATGAAATTTGGAATCCTTAAGAAGTATTTTATTTCCGCAAGATATATGCATACCAATCAGGATTACTGGACTACCTATGTGACAGAAAACGGGAGAACCGTTTCTTTACCGGGGAATTTTGACGGAAAAGTTGAGAAATATTATCTTTTTGCCAACACCAATCAGAACTTTCTGAAAAATAAACTGAATGTAAATGCTGGATTCGGATGGTATTATATTAATAATAAGGATTTTAATGAGAAAAATAAGTTGGGAGGAAAAGATTATATTAGTTATTGGGGAGCTTCTGCCAACGTTTCTTACACGAATCTTTTCAATAAGAATATTAACTTAAGTGCTTGGGTAGAATTGGCCAATCAGAACAACGGAAACTCTTATGCGAATAATACTAACGTTTTCCATAATATCTCTGTAACTAAAATATTCCCGAAAACCCAGATGGAGCTGAGCATGCAGCTGATGAATATCTTTAAAAGACCTTATGGTGATAACACAACTTATAGCCCGGACGGCACCTTCAGAGAGTACTCAAAATGGGACTGGTACGGTGTTTCTCTTACTTTTGTAAAACGTTTCGGAAACCAGAAAGTAAAAGAAAATACAAAAACCGACGTAGAAAAAAACGGCGGCGGCGGAAAATAATCCAACATTTGCCAGGTAAAATGAAAGCAGGTTTCAATTTGGAATCTGCTTTTTATTTTTGGGTAGAAGCTAGAAGAGGGAAGTAATGAAGTAGATCCTTGATGCTTGTCTAAATATTCTTAAACCATTAAGAATGTATTACGCTGTTAAGAGTATTAAGGGAATTTCTAAAGACATTTTTTAGGTATGCTGCTTCATTCAAATTTATTTGAACCTTAATATTCCTTAAACCTTAAATCACCTTAATGGTTTAAAATAAATCTGTGAAATCATTTTAATCTGTAGAAAAGAAATAATTAGATTTTAACGCAAAGTTTTTATCTGAATTTCTTATTATTTTAAGGCAGCAAAGAACTTGAATCAATTACATTGATTTTTTCTAAGCTTTTCTAAGCGGACGCACAATCATAGTCCTTCTTAAGCAACAAAGTTGCTTTCTTAGCTCCCTTAAAAATGTTACTTTTTTATTAAAAACTTTGCGTTAAAAAATTCTGACAGATTTAGCCGCTCGCAAAAAATGGGAGAAATAAAAAAACAGACCCCAAATCCGGGATCTGTTTAATTCAACCAAATAAATTATTAAAATGTGAGAGATTGTTTTTGAGAGGATATCCTCAAATTAATTTCTCATTTATTTAAGAGTAAACTTTACTTTTGTTTTAATAGCATCGGAAGAATTTCCAATCAATGCTTCAAAATCTCCCGGCTCAGCTACCCAATCGTGTTTTCCGGCATCAAAATAACTTAAGGCCGTTTTATCAATGGTGAAAGTAACCTCTTTCTGTTCTCCCGGATTCAGATACACTTTTTCAAAACCTTTCAGTTCTTTTGCAGGACGCGGAACAGATGATTTCAAATCACTGATATAAAGCTGCGCCACCTCGGCACCTGCTTTTTTACCCGTATTTTTCACGGTTACGGTAAACGTAATCTTGCCATCCTGTGAAATTGTTGTCTGGTCTGCTTTTGCTTTTCCGAATTCAAATGTGGTATAGCTCAATCCATGTCCGAAACTGAACAGGGGCTTTATATTTTTGGTGTCGTGCCAGCGGTAACCTACAAAGAAGCTTTCGTTATAAGTAATATTGATCGGGTTTTTCTGGTCTTTACCTTTTCCTGCTGCCAGCTCATCTTTCTGTCCGGGATATTCTCCAAGCTGGTGTGCTGCATTGTCTTCAAGCCTTACAGGAAATGTAAACGGAAGCTTTCCTGATGGATTGGCATCTCCAGCTAAAATGGCAGCAATAGAATTTCCTGCTTCAGAACCTAAATACCAGGCTTGTACAACAGTGGGAACTTCTTTGATCCATGGCATTGCCACAGCATTCCCGGAAACTAAAACTACTGCAAGATTTTTATTGGCTTTTGCAAGTGCGGTAATCACTTTATCCTGACTGTAAGGTAATCCGTAGCTCTTTCTGTCGTTTCCTTCGCTGTCCTGGAAGTCTGCTTTATTCAGCCCGCCTACGAAAATGACATAATCTGATTTTTTGGCTAATTCCACAGCTTCATTCAGCAATTCAGCTTCCGAGCGGGTGTCTTTTAAATCCTGTCCGGATTTTACCCCGTTATATTCTCCTCCGATATCGCCTACATAACCTCTTGCATATTGTACATCTGCCTGTTTTCCAAATCTGGATTTGATTCCGTCTAAAGGAAGTGTTTCATATTTTGCTTTTAATGATGAAGAACCTCCGCCAACAGTCATTATTTTAATAGCATTTTCTCCGATAACGGCTATTTTTTTCGCCTTATTAATATCAATAGGAAGAACATTTCCCTGATTTTTTAATAGAACAATTCCTTCTTCTCCAATTTCTCTGGCTATCGCTTTATGCTCTTCAGAAGCAATATTTCCGAAAGGCTTGTTACGGTTCATCGTAGTTTTATAAGCAAGACGAAGTAATCTTGTTACCTTGTCATCAAGTTCTTTTGTTCCTACTTTCCCTGCTTTAATAAGATCAAGGTAAGGCTTTGCCAGATAATAATTGTCATAGGCATTCTTAGTTCCTGCGGAAAGTCCGTTGGTCCATGATCCGAATTCGAGGTCAAGACCATTGTGGATAGCCTGTTCTGTATTGTTTACAGCACCCCAGTCAGATACTACCACGCCTTTATAGTTCCATTCTTTCTTTAAAATATCATTCAAAAGATATTGATTCTGGCTGGCATACTGGCCTTTGTACATATCATACGCTCCCATAATCGTCCATGAATCTCCCTCTGTAACCGCTGCTTTGAAAGGGGGGAGGTAAATTTCATATAGAGCTCTGTCATCTACATTCACATTACTCGTATGACGGAACATTTCCTGATTGTTTAAGGCATAATGTTTTACAGAAGTTGCTACGCCATTAGACTGCACCCCTTTGATATAAGGAACTACCATTTTTGAGGTCAGATAAGGATCTTCACCCATGTATTCAAAATTCCTTCCGTTGAGTGGAGTTCTGTAAATATTTACTCCCGGTCCGAGAAGAATATCTTTTTTTCTGTAACGAGCTTCTTCTCCTAAAGCTTTACCATAGTTCCATGACATTTTTTTGTTCCATGTTGCGGATAAAGCAGTCAGGGCAGGGTAGGCGATAATGGAGTCATTGGTCCATCCGGCCTGATCCCATTCGTCCCACATTACTTCAGGGCGAACTCCGTGCGGACCGTCTGTTGTCCAGAATTCAGGAATACCTAATCTTGGAACACCCGGCGAACTGAATTTCGACTGCGCGTGAAGCATTGCTACTTTTTCTTCCAGCGTCATTCTTGACAATGCATCCTGAATACGCTGTTCTACAGGTTTGGATTCATCTAAATAAACGGGTATGGTAGTATTGGTCTGAGCCATATAAGAAGCAGAAATAAAGGTGAGTAAACTTATAATGACGGTTTTCTTTAACATATGCCTTTCTATTTGATTAAAAGCAAAAGTAAAGAAAATTTCTTTATTATCTCAAATTGAGAAAATAAAATTTTAACGAATAAAAAACTGCCTGTGGATTTACAGACAGCTTTACTATTAAATATTTTACTTGTAATGGAGGAAAAAGTAAAGATAAGTTAGCAAGTGAAAAGCGAAAACCCCAATCCGGAAACTCAAATTCTCTCACTCTAAAAATTCTCAACCCTCCAACTCATCAGTCCCATCCCTTCACAGCGCCTCCTTTGAAAATCTCTTTGGCTTTCTTTTCTACTTCAGGAGATTCATATGCCTTTACAAAGTTTTTTACTTTCTGGCTGTTTTTATTATCCTGTCTGGCAACCACTACGTTCACATACGGTGAGTCTTTATCTTCTACAAGAACACCCTGCTTTTCCTGGTCCAAACCTGCCTGAGCGGCAAAATTATTGTTGATAATCCCTACCACAACATCTCTGTCATCCAAAACCCTTGGGATCTGAGCGCCTTCAATTTCCATGATTTTCAGCTGTTTCGGGTTCTCTGTAATATCGGTTACTTTAGGGAGAAGCCCCACGCCGTCTTTCAATTTCAGAAGGCCGCTTTTTTGCAGAAGAAGTAAAGAACGACCTCCGTTGGTCGGGTCATTGGGAATCACAATCGTATTGCCTTCCTTCAATTCACTGATATTTTTAATCTTTTTTGAATAAGCTACAATGGGATAAACAAATGTATTTCCCACAGGCACAAGATTATAGCCCCTCTGTTTGGACTGCTCTGTTAAATAAGGAATATGCTGAAAGGCATTGGCATCAATATCTCCGTTAGTCAGTGCTTCATTGGGAACTACATAATCGTTGAAAGGGATCAGTTCCACTTCCAGATTGTACCTTTCCTTAGCTACTTTTTTAGCTACTTCAGCAATTTCCTGCTCCGGACCATACGTAATTCCTACACGGATAAAGTTCGGGTCATCTTTTCTTCCCGAACAGGCACTGAACAATAATATTCCCGCAGCCAATAAACCAAAAATCTTTATTTTTTTCATTCTATTTTTTATTTTAAATGATAGTGAGGTAAAAAATGAACGGCGAGTGAACTCTAACCTGCTCAAACTCTCCAACTCATTTTCTCTCCAACTCAAAACTACCTGTGATCAAATCTTTTGGACAGTCTGTCCCCCATAAACTGAATGATGAAAACCAAAAGAACAAGTAAAATTAAAACTGTATTCATAATGACAATATCATACCCGATATATCCGTATTGGTAACCTACCTGTCCTAATCCTCCGGCTCCTACAGCACCACCCATTGCAGAGTACCCTACCAGAGTAATTAAAGTAATGGTGGCATTGTTGATTAATGAAGGCAGTGCTTCAGGCAGTAACACCTTTCTGATGATCTGTAAGGGAGAAGCTCCCAGCGCTCTTGCCGTTTCTATAAGACCGTGAGGAACTTCAATAAGGCTGTTTTCCACAAGTCTTGCAATAAAAGGTGCGGCTCCTACACTTAGAGGAACCAAAGCTGCATTTACCCCAATAGAAGTTCCAGCTAAAACTCTTGTGAAAGGAATCATCCATACAATCAGAATAATAAAAGGAATTGCTCGGAAAATATTCACCAAAACAGAAAGCCCTCTATGATAGAAAGCATTTTCCAACAGCTGGCCTTTTCTGGTTAGAAAAAGCATAATCCCAACAGGAAGTCCCAATACAAATCCAAAAAATCCGGATAAAAATGTCATGTAAACCGTTTCCCAGGTTCCTTTTGCCAAAAGGGCAATTACCGTATCACTAAGCATATCCTTTTACTGTATTTTGAATTTTATTTTGATTGAAATAAGAGATCACCTGTTGGTTTTCCTCCACTTCCCCGTGAAGCTGCAGCAGAATTTTACCGAAATTGGAGTTTCCAAAATACTCTACATCTGCCTTTAACAATTTATAAGGAATTTTGTATTGGCTGTACAGTGCAGAAAGAATTTGTTCAACACTGATGTTTTCGCTAAGTTCTATTTCAACAAGAGGAAACAAACCATGTTTGGGTTCTTTCTGAAGTCTGCTGATGAGTTCCTGTGGCAGGGTCATGATATCTGAATTGATGAACTGGCGGATGATCGGGTTCTCTTTGTCCGAAATAATCTCGCTTAAAGTTCCTTTTGTTACTAATTTTCCTTTGTCGATCACAGCTACATGATTGCAGACTGCTTTAATGACTTCCATTTCGTGGGTAATGAGAAGGATGGTAATTCCCAGTCTCTGATTGATATCTCTTAAAAGCTGCAGAATAGACTGTGTAGTGGCCGGATCCAGTGCACTGGTTGCTTCGTCACAAAGCAGCAGGTGAGGATCATTGGCCAGAGCTCTTGCAATAGCAACTCTTTGTTTCTGTCCTCCTGAAAGGCTTTTAGGATAATCATTAGCCTTATCTTCAAGGCCTACGATCTTTAATAATTCGTTTACTTTTCTGTTGATTTCCTCTTTGCTGGTACCATCCAGCTCCAGAGGAAGGGCTACATTATCAAAAACAGTTCTTGAAGAAAGAAGATTGAAATGCTGGAAGATCATTCCTATCTTTTTACGCTCTTCAGCCAGTTGTTTGGAACTGAGTCTGGTGAAATCTTTGCCGTTAATGATAATCTGTCCCTCATCCGGTCTTTCCAAAAGATTTACTGTACGGATCAGGGTACTTTTTCCTGCCCCGGAAAATCCTATAATTCCTACGATATCTCCTTTATCTATGGTGAGACTCACCTTATCCAGCGCCTTAAAGGACTGCTTTTTTTGGTGAAATGTTTTTGAAATGCTTTTGATTTCTATCATTCTGTTTCTATACTATTTACATTAAATAGGCTGATATCCTCTGCCTGTTCTGTTTAAAAATCTCTTAACTCTTCTGATTTTAACCTTTGACCGTTTTGAAAGTCTGAAATACTTGGTGACATTTGTTAGAAGTACTCCCAGCAATATGATGAATAAACCATACAGCTGACCTCCATTGATGCTTTGGTTGGCAACAATCCAGCCTGCAATCACCGTTACAATAGGGTTGATGTAGGTATGGGTGCTTACCAGAGCAGCGGGTTTTACGGACAGAAGCCAAATGTACGACAAATAAGCGATTATAGATCCAAAGAAGATCAAAAATAGAACTCCAAACCACGCTGATAATGGAACAGCAGCCACTGAAAAATCTGTCCATTCTTTTCTGAAGAAAGCAATGATAAAAGAGGCTGATCCCGCTACTATAAGCTGTTGGGCAATATTCATGAACGTAGATTGAGAAGCGGGGTTTTTCTTGGAATATAAAGAACCCAATACCCAGGCAATGGAGCTTAATCCCAAAACGATAAACGCCGTAATACGTAAATTGCCATCAGTAACTGCATGTGCATTAGAATTTACACTGCCTTTTAAAAACAGAACCAAGCCTGCAAAACCTATTACCAATCCTAGCGGAATAAATTTATCCGAAAAATAATATTTCCAGTTCTTTTTGTCGATAGCAATGAACCAGAACGGGCCGGTAGCAATAGAAATAGCAGCCTCAGAAGCCGTCACATATTGTTCTCCCCAGGCTACAAGCCCGGTTCCTCCGGTAAGAATAAGAATACCGGTTATTGCATTTTTCTTCCAGTTGATCATAGAATTTGCTCTTTCTCCTTTAGACAGAAGATACCCGATCATCAGTATTCCGGCAACCAGAAACCTTAACCCCGAAAGAATAAATGGCGGAAAACCTTTTAAGCCAAATGAAATAGCTAAAAACGTAATTCCCCATATCACATAGATGTTTGTAAACGCCAATGGAATTAACCATTTGTTTTTAGAATTGCTCATTTTTATATTTTAATGTTGTTGTGTTCAATAAAAAAAGCTCTACCACGTGGTAAAGCCTTTGAAATATGTCTAAATAAAAGTAAGGTCAACCACAGTATTCTTGATGCACAGGCATACAGATATCCTTCATCATGTTTTTGATGGTATGTTTCTTCATTGAATTATTTTTTAATTCTGCCTTCATTTTGCTCGTTTTCCTGAATACGTTTGCAAATATATAATATAATTTTATTTAGTCCACTAAAAAAGTAGACTTTTTGAATATTAAATTATTGTTAATGATTTAATGTGTTTAAAATCAACTTTTTATATGTATTGCTTTTTTATTAGTTTAACATGCTTTGCTGAATTTTTATATTTTTTATTCAAAATAATGCTCCCGGTTTAGTTATGGTTAACGTTGTGAAAAACATAATATAAATTGAAAATTTTGAGAATTTTATAAAGTAAATCTTGTTGCTTATAGGAAGGTTATACTCAAAAGTCTTCGTAAATGGAGTTTTATATTTATTAAACTAGTTAAATGCACAGGATTTTCGGTCGCCGTAATTTAGCATCAAAATGAAAGACATGGACAATAGAATATTAGGTCTGCATCATATTACTGCTATTGCAGACAATGCCAAAAGAAATTTAGATTTTTATACCAAAGTTTTAGGAGTAAGGCTGGTAAAGAAAACCGTAAATTTTGATGATCCGGGAACGTATCATTTCTACTTTGGAAATGAAAACGGAACTCCGGGAACCATTCTTACGTTCTTTCCTTGGGAAGGAATAGGAAAAGGAACTAATGGAAGCGGAATGGCAACTCACATTGGGTATTCTGTACCCAAAGGAAGCCTTGAGTTCTGGAAAAGCCATTTACAAAGCCTTAATGTAACTATAGAAGAAGGTGAGATATTTGGAGAGAAGATGATTTCTTTTAAAGATCCGGATGGCCTTCAATTACAGTTGATAGAACCTTCCACTCAAGACAACAGAAAAGTATGGACAACCGATGACATCAAGGAGGAAAATGCATTAAGAGGCTTTCATAATGTTACTTTAACCCTAAAAAAAGCAGATCCCACCCTCAAAGTTCTGACCGATATTTTAGGATATGATTTGCAGAAACAGGAAGGAGAAAGATACAGATTGGCAACTGACGCCATTGATACTGCTAACCTTGTTGACATTATTGAAAATGATACAGTTCCGGCAGGAAGAAATGCTGCAGGAACCAATCACCACATAGCATTCAGAGTGAAAGATGACAATGTTTTGATGGAATATCGTGAGAAAGCATTATCTGCAGGACTAAGCATTACTCCTAAAATCAACAGAGATTATTTCTACTCCCTGTATTTCCGTGAGCCGGGTGGTGTTTTGTTTGAAATAGCGACAGATAATCCTGGATTCACTGTGGATGAACCTTTGAATGCATTGGGAACCAGCCTGAAACTTCCTGTTCAATACGAAGGAATACGTGAGAAAATAGAAGGGGTATTGCCGAACTTATCATAGATCATCGGTCATAATTTATAAAGATGTTAATTTTGAATTAAGAATTAAAAACAAGAAAAATGGAAAGAACAGAAGTAGTTTTAGAAGGAAGAAAAGGGGAAATTCAGCTTTTCTCAGACGATCATAAAGCAGGAAAAATGGACATTTCGGTGCTTGGACAAAAACTTACGGTTTACCACACAGAAGTAAATCCGGAATATGAAGGTAAAGGTTTTGCTAAGATATTATTGGATAGGCTGGTGTCTTATACAAGAGAAAATGATTTAAAAATTCTCCCGTTATGCCCATACGTTCACGTTCAGTTTAAACGTCATCCGGAAGAATATAAAGACGTATGGCTGAAGGAAGAGCTGTAATGAGTTTGAGAGTGACAGCGTATCAGAGTAAAAAGGAGTTTAGAGTCCTGCAAAGTGACACATATTACGCTTTATTTATCCGTCCACTTTGTCATTCCGTAGGAATCTAAATAGTCTATTTAAGCTTTGTAAAAGAACTTTGATATTTTTGGGATTCGGGATTCGGAATTCAAGTTGATAAGTTCGAAACGCTCAAACCCTCTTACTCTCAGACTCTCAAACTCGACTTTCAAAATCCCGCATCCTATCATAATAACCAATTAACAATTATCAACACAATGAAACTTATTACAGGATTGCATCACGTTACGGCAATTACCGGCAATGCACAGGAAAATATAGACTTTTACACCGGGTTTCTGGGCCTTCGGTTAGTCAAAAAAACAGTCAATTTTGATTACTCAGATGTTTACCACTTTTATTTCGGTGACGAATATGGTACACCCGGAACCATTATGACGACTTTTCCTTATGGTAAAGACCTGATCAATGGCAGACATGGCAAAGGAATGCTCAATACCACTGCTTTTTCAGTTTCTTTAGATGCCCTGGATTATTGGATGAATCGTCTGGAACAGTTCAATATTCCTTTTAAACAGCCACAGCAAAGGCTTTCTGATGAGGTTTTTATTTATCTTGAAGATTTTGACGGATTGGGACTGGAATTGGTTTTTAATGATAAAGACGAAAGAAAAGGATATTACAATGGCTATATTCCTGAAGAGTATGCCATTAAAGGAATCCATCACGTAGAAATCTGGCAGAATGATTATGAAAGAACGGCAGCACTTCTGACCACTCAGATGGATCATAAAGTCATCAGTGAAAGTCCGGACAGGCTGAGATTGGGAACAGAGAATATGCCTGGGAAATATGTAGATCTGCTTTCTATCCCTAATGCTTTGAAAGGATTAGCCGGAAGAGGAACCGTTCATCATGTAGCGTTTGCTACCCCGGATGCGGAATCCCAGCTCGAAATGGTCAAGAGATTAAATGCATACGGACTGGAACATACCGAAGTGAAAGACAGAAAATATTTTACTTCCGTATACTTTAAAGAACCGGGAGGCGTTTTGTTTGAAATTGCCACTTCCGGTCCCGGATTCGATGTAGATGAAGAAGCAGCGTTTTTAGGCGAAAATCTGATGCTGCCATTACAGTTTGAAAAAAGAAGAGAGCGGTTGAATGAAGTTCTTCCCAACATCAAGTATCCAACAGAAAAATTCAGATAAAATAATGAGTCATATTGTAAATATAAAAACAGCAGGAATGCCGCTGAATCAGGCAGAGAAAGCTTTGATCATGATTCACGGGCGGGGAGGAAGCGCTCAGGATGTTTTAAGTTTATCCCAGCATCTGAAGGTAAAAGACTATGCGCTGTTAGCTCCACAGGCTTTGAATCATACCTGGTATCCCTATTCATTTATAGCTCCGGTAGAACAGAACGAGCCGTGGCTGTCATCAGCCCTTGAAATGGTTGAAGAAACAGTAAAGGCAGCTGGCAATGCCGGTATTACACCTGAAAATATATACTTTTTCGGATTTTCACAGGGAGCCTGTCTTACCTTGGAGTTTTTAGCCCGCAATGCGCGGAAATTCGGTGGTGCGGCAGCTATTATTGGCGGTGTGATTGGAGATAAGATCAATCGTGAAAATTATAAAGGCGACTTTGCCGGAACACCCATTTTCCTGGGAACCAGCAACCCGGATTTTCATGTTCCTGTAGAAAGAGTGTATGCTACAGCCAATATTTTAAGAGAAATGAATGCGGAGGTAACAGAGAAAGTATATGCCAATTTCGGACATGCCATTAATGAGGAAGAAATTGAAATAGCTAATTCCGTGATATTTAAATAAGTATTTTAACTTTGAATGTAGTTATAATTTTAATGATCTCTAGGGGGTTAAATGAAGTGGAGATTTCTACGGAACGACAAAAGTATACGCATAATTATCTGTACCTATTGTCACTCCGTAGATGTCTCAATAAATAAATCAATATTCAATAGCGGTGGGCTTTAGCCCGCCAAATAAAAAAACAAAAAATCACTGGCTTTAGCCCAAACCTGAATAATCCGAACTTGAAAACTAACCTCTAATTGCTAACTTCTAAAAAACATGCACGAACAACTCCTTTTAATCCTTGGGCTTTTATTACTCGTTATGATGCTGGTTATGCTGGCACAGCGGATTAAAATTGCCTATCCTATCTTTCTGGTTCTTGCCGGATTGGGGATTAGCCTTATTCCCGGAGTTCCTGTTTTAAAGCTGGATCCTGATATTATATTTCTGATTTTTTTACCCCCTCTTTTATACGAAGCAGCTTGGTATACTTCATGGAATGATTTCTGGAAATGGAAACGTCCCATCAGCCTGCTGGCTTTCGGGCTTGTTTTTCTTACTTCTCTGGTCGTGGCATATACTTCGCAAATGCTGATTCCGGGATTTACGCTCGCATTGGGATTTTTATTGGGAGGAATTGTTTCACCACCGGATGCGGTGGCGGCCACTACAGTCTTAAAAGGATTAAAAGTACCGAAACGTACCCTTGCCATTCTGGAAGGAGAAAGTTTGATTAATGATGCCTCTTCACTTATTGTTTTCAGGTTTGCTCTCGCAGCAGTGATGACGGGCGCATTCTCCATACACGAAGCTACAGGACAGTTTTTTCTCGTTGCAGGAATGGGAGTTGTGGTCGGAATTGCAGGAGCCCATATTTTTTATGCCATTCATCGTTTTTTACCTACAACACCGGCTATTGATGCGGCACTGACGGTAATGACACCGTACATCCTGTTTCTTTCTGCAGAGCATTTTCATTTTTCGGGAGTGATGGCGGTTGTGAGCGGAGGATTATTTATGTCTTTCCGCGCCCATGAAATTTTTAGAACGGGAACCACAAGAATCAATATGACAGGAGTCTGGAATACCCTCATTTTTGTGATGAACGCTTTGGTCTTTGTATTAATAGGCCTTGAACTTCCTGATATCATCAATGGATTAGGCACTATTTCGGTAATGGAAGGTATCAAATATGGCTTAATTATAAGCTTAATCGTTATCGTTGTACGTCTTCTATGGATTTATCCGGTGGCCCACCTTCCAAGATGGCTGAGTGAAAAAGCCCGCCGTGATCCAAGTCCGGGATGGAAAAATCCCTTAATTATAGGCTGGGCAGGCATGAGGGGAGTCGTTTCTCTGGCAACAGCCTTATCTATTCCGGTCATGATGAATTCACAGGCTGAATTTCCGATGAGAAACCTGATCATTTTTATCACCTTTGTGGTCATCTTTGTAACCTTGGTTTTTCAGGGGCTTACCTTGCCTTTAATCATTAAATTAACTAAAATAAAAGAGATTGACCCTATTCTTCCTTCTCATGAGCAGCAGGCAGGAATACAAATGAGGCTGGATAAGCTTGCCGTTCATCAGCTGGATAAAAAATACAGCGAAGCGGTGAATAATAATGGCCTGCTGGAAAATCTTAAGAAGGCGCTGCAAAGTGATATCAAACTTCACCAGAATCATTTAAGCTCTATTGAAATGTGCACCAACAGACAAAATGATATGGAAGAATATCATAAGGTAATGCTGGATATATTTGCTTTACAGAGAAAAGAACTGTTTACAATGAAACGGGAAAAGCTATTCAGCGATGACGAGATCCGGAAGGCAGAATCACAGCTGGATCTGAATGAGCTGAAAATTACGGGGAATAAGCATTTGTAGGAGGAATTCGGAATGAGGGTCTCGGTTTTGAAAGGATAATTTCGTAGGTCTTGTACCGATTATTCACATCATAAAAATAGTAAACGCTCAACCTTCAATTTTAAACTTTAAACATCAAAACATGAAAACATTACACTTCTTAGTCATTGGAAAGAACCAGGAAATTCTGGATACTTTAAAAAGAATCATAGAAAATAATGAGGGCTGGACGGCAGAAATACAGAGTGATGAAAATTTCTGCTATCAATACATACAAGACAATCCGGTGGATATCGTACTGTTAAGCTCAGGTCTTGACGACCATTTTGAGCAAGCGATCAAAGAATTTTGCAATGGATTAGATAAGGAGGTTAAAGTGATTGACCATTACGGAGGAGGAAGTGGGCTTTTAAAGAATGAAGTTTACAGTCTTTTTCCTAATTTGCAGGGATAAACGTTACATTATGTTCGAAAATATCCTCAAAAATATCACAAGATTTATCTCCATTACTCCTGAAGAAGAAAAAACTTTTACAGATCTGCTTGCGTGCCAGTCGTTTCCTAAAAAAACGGTGCTGCTCAGAGAAGGTGAAATCTGTCAGTTTGAAGGGTATATTCACAAAGGATGTGTGAGAATGTACTGTCTGGACGATAATGGCTCCGAAGTAACGCTGCTGTTTGCTATTGAAGACTGGTGGATCAGTGATATTGCTTCATTTCAGGAACAGAAACCCTCTAAAGTGTATATCGAAACCCTGGAAGATTCAGAAATTTATATGCTGAATCCTTCAACGAAAGAAAAATTATTGCAGGAGATTCCTAAATTTGAAAGAGTTTTCAGAATGCTTGTTCAGAGGAATCTGGCAACACTGCAGAGCCGGCTTGTCAATACCATTTCCAAAACTGCATCAGACCGGTACCTTGAATTCATCAAAGTATATCCATCCATCCCACAAAGGGTAGCGCAGTATTATATTGCTTCTTACCTGGGAGTCTCGAAAGAATTTGTAAGCACCATCAGAAAGCGCCTTGCTTCAAAAGAAAAATAACCTTTGCTGAATTGGGGAATCCATTTTCCAGTCTGTAATAATAACCATTTTAGCATACATATTGCGCCTTTGCATTTTTCGGAAAATAACAAACCAATAGAGTCATACTGCCGGATACTTTTTGTATCCGGTATTTTTTTTTGCTTTAAAGTCATTTATTAAACTAGTTAAATGTGCAGGGTTCCCGGTCTCTCTAAATTTGTCCTATCAAACAAGAACAAATAACAACTGAGATATGGACCGAAAAGATTTTTTAAAGAAAGGACTATTGGGAACAGGAATGTTTGT
Source organism: Chryseobacterium culicis (assembly GCF_900108365.1). Classification (GTDB taxonomy): domain Bacteria; phylum Bacteroidota; class Bacteroidia; order Flavobacteriales; family Weeksellaceae; genus Chryseobacterium; species Chryseobacterium culicis. Next base: position 1,235,967 of record NZ_FNWQ01000001.1, read on the forward strand.
AGCATCAGCTTCTCTGGCAAGCGCTATGAAAAATGACATTGATGAGATCGAGCCATTAGAACCGATCGGATACAATCATCTACCCAATACAGAATCAAAAATAAAAGAAAACTCCGTCATCCACAGAGCAGACTCAAGAGGAAAAGCAGATCACGGATGGCTGTTGAGCCAGCACACCTTCAGCTTTGCCAATTATTACAATCCTGAAAGAATGCACTTCGGAGTATTGAGAGTCCTGAATGATGATAAGGTGGAAGCCGGAAGAGGTTTCGGAACACATCCCCACGACAACATGGAAATCATCAGCATTCCTTTGGAAGGGGATCTTGAGCACAAAGACAGCATGGGAAACACCGCAGTGATCAGAAGCGGAGATATTCAGGTAATGAGTGCAGGAACCGGAATCATGCACAGTGAATTCAATAAAAACAGCGATAAACTTGTAAAATTCCTTCAGATCTGGATCTATCCGAAAAAAAGAAATGTGACCCCACGATATGACCAGATTACTTTAGACAAAACAAAAAGCCATAACCAGTTTCAGCAGATTCTTTCTCCCAATGCGGATGATGAAGGTGTATGGATTCATCAGGATGCATGGTTTCACCTGGGAACTTTTGATCAGAATAAAGAATCCCGCTACCACATCAGAAAGAAAGGAAATGGACTGTATGTTTTTATGCTCAAAGGCTCTGCACAAATAGGTGAAGAGACCCTGGGAGAACGTGACGGATTCGGGATCTGGGATATTCAGGAAGTCAATATCAAAGCCCTTCAAGAAGGTACAGAAATTCTCCTGATGGAAGTACCTATGACAATGTAATATAAAACTTAACAGAAAACAGAAAACAGAAAAATAACAACCCTTACATTTTAAATTATGAAAAAATTAATCTTATCATTGGCCGCTGGTTTAGTATCCTTCACAGCATCAGCACAAAATCCCGGAAAATCATTGTTAAATCCTTCCAATCATGCTGTAGTGCTTATAGATCATGAAGGTCAGATGGCTTTTGCAACCAAAAGCATCAGCATGGAAGAGTTAAGAAATAATGTGGCACTTGTAGCAGGAGGATCAAAAATATTTAATGTTCCCACAGTAGTTACTACCGTAGCAGAAAAATCATTCAGCGGACCGGTTTTTCCTGAAATTTCAGAAGTATATCCTGAAGCAGCAAGCGGATATATAGACAGAACCACCATGAATACCTGGGAGGACGTTAATGCTCATAAAGCCATTACCGGAAAAAATAAAAAGAAACTGGTTTTTGCCGGACTATGGACCAGTGTATGTATCGTAGGGCCTGTATTATCCGCTATTGATGAAGGATATGATGTATACGTGGTAACAGATGCTTCAGGTGATGTTTCCAAAGAAGCCCATGAACAGGCCGTGACCCGTATGGTGCAGGCAGGTGCGCATCCTATAACCTCTGTACAGTATGTATTGGAGCTTCAGAGAGACTGGGCAAGAAAAGAAACCTATAAACCGGTAAATGATCTGATGAAAAAACATGGTGGTGCTTACGGTATTGGAATTCAGTACGCTCAGGAAATGTTAAAACATTAATACGATCTGTTTCGGCAGGCTGAAAGCCTGCCGAAATCTTCAACCTAAATATTAATATAATGAAACTACTGAATATACTTACACTTTCCACATTTTTAGCTGCAGGAGCGATGCATGCCCAAAAAGCTGATATGATCATCACAAATGGGAAAGTGACCACCATGGATGATAAAAATCCGGAAGTACAGGCTGTTGCGGTAAAAGACCATAAAATTCTGCAGGTGGGAACCAATGCCCAGATTTTAAAATTAAAAGGCGGAAATACCAAAGTGATTGATGCCAAAGGGAACAGAGTAATTCCCGGATTGTTTGACAGCCATTTGCATGTAATCCGCGGAGGTAGATTTTACAATACGGAGCTTCGCTGGGATGGTGTGAAATCTTTGAAAAGAGCGCTTGAAATGTTAAAGGAACAGGCTCAGAGAACTCCTGAAGGACAATGGGTAAGAGTCATCGGAGGCTGGAATGAATATCAGTTTGAAGAAAAACGTCTTCCTACACTGGCTGAAATTAATGAAGCCACAGGAAATGTGCCCACTTTCATCATGTACCTCTACGGAAAAGCCTGGTTAAACAAGGCAGGATTAAAAGAACTGAATATCAATGGTGATACCCCTAATCCTTCACAGGGGCTGATTGAAAAGGGCAATAACGGAGATCCTACAGGATTACTGGTGGCAGAACCTAATGCATTTATCCTTTATTCAACATTGGCAAAACTGCCGGAGCTGAAAGAAGAAGAAAAAGTAAATTCTACCCTTCAGTATATGACCGAGCTGAACAGATTAGGTGTAACTGCAGTAATGGATGCAGGCGGAGGTTTTCAGAATTTCCCGGATGACTACGGAACAACCGATAAGCTTAATAAAGAAGGAAAAATTACCGTTCGTTTACCCTACTATTTATTCGCACAGAAAAAAGGTTCTGAGCTTGCAGATTATACCAAATGGATTGGTATGGTAGAGATTGATGATCATGGGCACAACGGGTTCAACGAAATCGACTATCATGTCAACGGAGGAGGAGAAAACCTGGTCTCAGACGGAGCCGATTTTGAAAACTTCCTTTTCCCAAGACCGGAACTTCCCGCTACCATGGAGAAAAATATGAAAGAAGTAGTAAGCCTTCTGGTGAAAAATAAATGGCCGTTCAGAATTCATGCAACCTATAATGAAAGCATCACCAGATTTTTAAATGTTATTGAAGACGTTAACAAAGAAACTCCCCTGAATGGATTAGTCTGGTTTATTGATCACGCTGAAACGGTTACCGAAGACAATATGAAAAGAATAAAAGCATTGGGTGGAGGAATTGCAGTACAGCACAGAATGGCCTATCAGGGAGAAAGCTTTATTCACAGATATGGTAAGAAGCCGGCTTTGGCATCTCCTCCCGTAAAAAAGATGCTGGAAATGGGAATCCCTGTAGGACTGGGAACAGATGGAACCAGAGTGGCAAGCTATAATCCGTGGGTGGCTTTGTATTGGATCACTACAGGAAAAACAATAGGAGGAACTCAGGTGATGGGGAAAGAAAATACGCTGGACAGAAAAACAGCTTTATCACTTTCTACTTACGGAGGATACGAACTCATCAAAGACTACCAGAAAGGAAAAATTCAAAAAGGATACTTTGCAGATCTTACCATTTTGGATAAAGATTTCTTTACAGTAAGTGATGAAGAAATAAAAACCATTACGTCAAAGCTAACCATTGTAGACGGAAAAGTAGTGTACGGAGACGAAACCTACAAAACAGCAGCTCCGGCGCCGCTTCCAGTCATTCCGGACTGGTCACCGGTAAAATATTACGGTGGCTATCAGATAAAATAATTTTTTAAATCACAAAGGCTTCTAATCAATTAATTACCAACCAATATTCCAACTGAAGGGGTGAAAATTCCCCTCTTCTGGAGGGGTGGCGAAAATTCAAAGAATTTTAGACGGGGTGGTCCTATACACAAAGAATTACCACTATAAAATAGCCCCAATCATCCGTGTCAATCCGTGTAATCTGCGGTTAAAAAACAAAAAATCAACCTTAAAACGTCATTCCAATCATGAAAAAGTTAATCAGTATCATTACCAATACCAATCCGGGAAGAAAATTAACCGATGCTGCACTTTTAGTATTCAGAATCTTACTTTCGATAGAATTGATCGTAGTACACGGACTTAAAAAAATAGGAGTAGGTGTTTCAGAAGCAGAGCAGGTTCCGAACCCGCTTCACCTTCCCGAAGCATTCAACAGTCTTTTTGCAGATGCTGCCAACCTGGTATTTCCGGTGCTTGTGATCTTTGGTTTTTTCACTAGAATTGCTGTACTGCCTATTTTGGCAGTAACGCTTACAGGATATTTTATTCTTCACTGGAATGATGCATTATTGATAAAAGATACTCCTTTTATGTACAGTTTATGTTATCTGTTTTTACTGTTTATGGGAGCTGGAAGATATTCGGTGGATCATTATTTAACAAAGAAAACATCATGAAAAAACTGATCGCCATTGTACTGTTGCTGCAGATTTTCATTCCCTTTCAGCTTTCTGCTCAGTTTAAGCTGATGAGGTTTGATGAAGATTATGCTTCGTATAAAGATTCAGCGGAAACTTTTTACAACTCCATCAAATACATACCCATTGCAGAAAAAAACAACAACTATCTGTCATTGGGAGGAGAAGCAAGAGTGGAATTTGTAGATTTTAATAACGAAGACTGGGGAAGACTGGGAATTGGAAGCAATCCTTTTCTGATTCAAAGATACAGTGTACATGCAGATCTGCATCTGGGCTCAAGGGTAAGAATATTCGGACAGGTGAGAAGCGCATGGGAAAATGGAAGAAAGAACGGACCACGCCCTATTGACGAAGACCATTTGAATATCCAGAATCTCTTCATTGATGTTGATATTTTGAAAAATGATAAAGAAAAGCTGACCATGCGTGCCGGAAGACAGGAGCTGGATTATGGCAGCGGAAGACTGATCTCGGTAAGAGAAGGTCCGAACTTAAGACTGTATTTTGACGGATTGAAGTTCATGTACAGAAGAGGGAATTTCAGATCTGATGCCTTTATGATGGCCGCCAGTGAAATCAATCCGGGAGCATTCGATAACAAGTCTTCAAAATCAATCAACCTCTGGGGAAGTTACAACACATGGATTATTCCCAGAAGCGGAAACCTGGAACTCTATTATTTAGGCATTCACAGAAAAGACGTCCGTTTTGAAGATGGGCTTTCCGATGAGAACAGACATACTTTTGGCGGAAGATTCTGGAAATATGGAGGAGGTTTTATTTACAATTTTGAAGCAGCCTATCAGTTCGGAAACTTTAATAGAGGAAATATCAGCGCGTGGACGGCTTCTGCAGACATCGGATATATGTTTGAAAATATCAAAGGAAAACCGACCATCAACCTTAGAAACGACTATATCTCAGGGGACAGCAATAAAGGAGACGGAACATTGGGAACGTTTAATCCGCTCTATCCCAAAGGAGGTTATTTCGGATTTAACCCCCAGATCGGTCCGGTGAATCTGATTGATATTCACCCTTATGCAACCATTGATCTGGGAAAAAAAATAACAATGCAGGCAGACGTGGTTTTCAACTGGAGATATGCTGCACAGGACGGAATTTACAGACCCAGCGGAACGTTGAATTTACCATCTTCAAACTCAAAAAAGAAATACATCGGAACCGCATTTCTAGGAAGTTTCAATTATAAGATCAATCCATTTTTAACCTTTAATACCGGAATACAGTATTTCAATACCGGAGCCTTTATCAATGATGTCATCGAAAATCACAAAGACGGACTCTTCATCAATTCCAGACTCGTATTTAAATTTTAAACACACACACAGAGGGAATTTGAAAATTTGAAAATGAGATAATTTGAAAATAAACTGATCAATTATCCCACATCAATGTACCTTTCCATCACAGAAACTATCTTTGAAAAGAAATAAAAATAGCCAGAGCGAAGCGACTCGCGCCTTAACAACATAAACCTTAAAAAACTTAGCGCCCTGGCGTTATTCCAACAAATAAAAATTAAAACCCGCAACAAAAATAACCCGCAAATCGCACCCCGAACCCACAACAAACAACAAAAAATAAATCACATGAAAAATACACTAAAACACTTACTGGTAACTACAGCTTTAGCATTATCTACAGTTAATTTTGCACAAACTATAACCACAGCTCCTGCAAAAACCACAGCCATCGGAACTTCCAAAACCTGGGGAACCGTAGACGGAATCTCCATGGTAGGACTGGTACAGGGACCATCGTCTGCTGATGCACAGCTTCAGGTAGCCTGTGTCTTCGAATATACAGATAATGATATCCACAGCGCTCAGGCATTACCCGCCAAATTGAACGGACTGGTTCACCTGGATGAAGCTTTAAAAGGAGAACTGACGAACATCAGAAAAACAGGTCAGTTTTTAGGGCATTCTCTGGAAACTATTTTAATAACACCGCCTGCCGGATCCATGCCAGCAAAGAAACTATTATTGATCGGTTTAGGAGACCGCAATCAATTTACCCCGGATTTAATGATTTCTGTAGGAGAAGTTGCCGCCCGTGAAGCCATGAGGTTAGGTGTTACCAATTTTGCATTCGCCAGCGACCTGAAAGATGCCGGAATAGATTCACCCACCGCTTTGGTAGCCGGAAATGTAGTAAGAGGAATTGTACATGCCAACCGCGCTGAAAATTACCTGAAAGAGCACCATCTATCCACCACAAAAAAATTAGAAAAAGTATACCTTCTGGCTGGTCCTGCCTTCTTTGAAACCGCAGGCGGAGGAATTACCGATGCCATTTCAGAAGTAAAAAAGAAATAATGAACCAGTTTCATTACATTGTTGATTGAGCCTCCTTTTATAAGGGGGCTTTTTGTATAAAGATGATCACGATTATATACCTAGCAAGCTGTCTATTTAAACGCAAAGTTTATATCCCTTTTTAAAATTTTAAGGAAGCAAAGTTGGAATCAATTTCATTGATTCTTTCCAAGCTTGTGGATTAAGCTTCCGCTTCATCAGCGACCTTAGTCGTATTTCTTTGCTACCTTAAAAGTATGAAGCTTAAATAATAAAAACTTTGCGTTTAAATAAATTGTCTAATACCTTATATTTTTAGAATTCAACATGTAATTCCTTCTTTCTCAAGGCTAAGCCCTCAAGCCTCAATGAAATTTGATAAGTCAAAAAAATTCCCGATTTTTGCACTCCTTCAATAAAACCGAGTTCATGAAATTATGTATTGCCGAGAAACCCAGTGTTGCCAGAGATATCGCCAAAGTATTGGGCGCTACCACGCCTAAACAAGGCTATATGGAAGGGAACGGCTATTGCGTAACATGGACGTTCGGGCATCTTTGTACCCTGAAAGAACCTCATGATTACGGTCCGCAGTTCAAATCCTGGAATCTTTTTTCACTGCCGATTATTCCTAACAGTTTTGGAATCAAGCTGATCCCGAATAAAGGGGTGGAAAATCAATTCAAAGTCATTGAAAAACTAGTCGAAGAATGTGATGAGGTCATTAACTGTGGGGATGCCGGGCAGGAGGGAGAACTCATCCAGCGCTGGGTATTGCAGAAAGCAAAATGCAACAAACCCATTCAGCGTTTATGGATTTCTTCATTGACGGAAGATGCTATTAAAGAAGGTTTTGCGAGCTTAAAACCTGCAGAAGATTACAAAAACCTGTATCTGGCAGGAAATGCAAGAGCCATAGGAGACTGGTTACTGGGAATCAATGCAACAAGACTCTTTACCAAGAAATTTGGAGGCAATAAAGCTGTTCTTTCCATTGGAAGGGTGCAGACCCCTACACTCGCCATGCTGGTACAGCGTCAGAAAGAAATTGATGCCTTTACTACAGAAGAGTATTGGGAACTGAAAACCAAATACCGTGACGTGATTTTCAATGCAGCCATTGACCGCTTAAAAACGTTGGAACGTGCAGAAAAAGGACTGGAATATCTTAAAGTAAATCCTTTTGAGATCGTTTCTTTCGAAATTAAAGAAGGAAGAGAAAAAAATCCACGGCTTTTCGATTTGACCGGACTTCAGGTAGAAGCCAATAAAAAATACGGGTATTCAGCAGAAAATACCTTGAACTATGTGCAAAGTCTTTACGAAAAGAAGCACGTAACCTATCCTCGTGTGGATACGACCTATCTATCAGACAGTTTATATCCGAAAATTGCAGGAATTCTTCAGAAAATGTATCCTTATCAGGATCTGATTGCTCCACTACTGGAAGCTCCGATTCCAAAATCAAAAGCGGTTTTTGATGATACCAAGGTAACTGATCACCATGCCATCATTCCTACAGAAATTCCACCTTCTCAGAATCTGAGCAGGGAAGAAAAACTGATTTATGATCTGATTGCAAAACGTTTCATTGCGGTATTCTATCCGGAATGTAAAATTTCCAATACTTTGGTAGAAGGAAAAGTAGGAACCATTCCTTTCAAAACCAGCGGAAGACAGGTTCTTGAAGCAGGATGGAGAGCTGTGTATGCCAAAGAGCCTAAAGAAGAAACTTCCGATAAGGAAAAAGAAAAAGAGGAAGAACAGACCATTCCTGAATTTATTGTAGGAGAAACCGGACCTCATGATCCCATGATCCATCAGGGAAAAACAACTCCTCCGAAACCCTACACCGAAGCAACTCTGCTGAGAGCCATGGAAACTGCCGGAAAACAGGTAGAAGATGAAGAGCTGCGTGAAATGCTGAAAAATAACGGGATCGGAAGACCTTCTACCCGCGCCAATATCATCGAAACCCTTTTCAAAAGAAAATACATTGAGAAGAAAAGAAAAAACCTGATTGCTACCCAAACCGGAATCCAGCTGATTGATACCATTGAAGATGAGCTGCTAAAAAGCCCGGAACTGACCGGAGAATGGGAATCCAAACTTCGTAAGATTGAAAAAGGTGAGTATGAAGCCAATCTTTTCAAAGAAGAACTGATCCAAATGGTGACAGAACTCACTGAAAAAGTGGTGTACGGAAAAGGAAAAGTGATCACCCTTCAGGAAGAACAAAAAGAAGAAGTAAAAGAGAAGAAAAAAAGAGAACCTGCACAGAAAAAAGAACTGCAGTCCTGGGAAGAAACAAAATGCCCGAAATGCAAAGAACACCATCTGATCAAAGGAAAAACGGCGGTAGGCTGCTCCGATTTCAAAAACTGCGGCTTTAAGATCACCTTTGAAATTTTGGGTAAAAAATTATCAGATAAACAGCTTTTAGACCTTGTTTTAAAAGGAAAAACTTCAAAATTAAAAGGCTTCACCACCCATCCGGAAGCCATCGCAGAAGGTGTTTTGACCTTGAGTGATGACTTTCAGGTACAACTAAGCTAATTGAGACATTACGCTATTTTATCGGAGAATCTTTGCGCCTTAAAAACAGTCGGGAAATAACTTGCGTCTTTGCATTTTCCAATAAAACCCATTTGGAGATTCCTGCGGAATGACAATCTGTGTGGATAAACCGAGCGTTGCATTGGTCAGTCCCCAGGAATCTACCCGTATTTCTGAACTTTAAAATCGTTCACCAATAACCAACTGAAGACGTAAAAATTCCCCTCCAGTGGAGGGGGCAAAATTCAAAGAATTTTTGACGGGGTGGTTGTACAGCTTTTCTGAATGTATTATCATGCTGAAATTCCCGCATTCACTCTTTTCTGCTTTATAAACTGAAAGATTGATCCGGCAATAAAAAGCAGAAAAATAACAAGAAGAGTCTGTCCTATAATCGGATCCTTAATATCTTTTGCCAAAGGATGCCCGATCGGAATCCGGGTAAATGTCTCATTAATGGTTGGAACAAGCGACAGAAAAAAACTGAAAGACAACAGGAAATTCTCGAAATACCTTGCTTTTCCAGCCTCTTTTTTATTGGCGAAAAGAAAATAAGCAACAGAGATCAGCACGATGATCAGTAAAGAAAATACATGTCCTGCATTGAACCCTCCATGTTTTGAGATACCTAATGCGGTAAGCGATGTAAGGGCAGTAGCATAAAAATATACTTTTCCGGACAGCTGATAAAGATTAATTTTACCATATCTGATAAAACCTGTAATAGCACCCACAAGCGCTGTGATGCCGATAATAGTATGAAAAATTCCTAAAATTGATAAATTCATAATGGTGACGATTTTAAATGAATACCCATTCAGTTCTTACGAAACTGATGGTACAAATTTGCGATAGAGTCAGAAAAATGATGGAGTGATTTAGTTCAATAATTTGAGATTTTGGTCCAGACAAAAACACCCCTTATTCGAAATAAGAAATGTACGTATCACTCTGTAAAAATATCTATCGGTTATTTTTCTTTCTGTTGCTGCCGGTAACTGGATGGAGTAATATGATATTTATCGCTGAAATTTTTAGTAAATGTAGCCAGATCGTTAAATCCGCATTCCCATGCAATATCAGTAACACGTTCATCAGATAGTAATAGCAGTTCGGCAGCTTTTTCCAGCTTTTTATTTCTTATATAATGAGCAGGTGTATCATTATAAAGTTTAGTAAATTCCCTTTTGAAGGATGATACACTTAAATTGCTCTGTTCTGCAAGCTGTTCAATGGTTACCTGTGAAAATAAATTCGCCTCAATAATCTGTCTGAAAGAATAGGCGGTGGGAGAGAAAAGCTGTGAAAGGATCATCTGAACGGCTGAAGCATTCTGTGACTGAGCCAGCAGCAGCATAATTTCCTTTAGCTTAAGAATTAATATATCTTCATTAACGAGAGATGGATTTTCGAAGTAAAAAAGCAATCCTTCAACATATTTTTGAATGAGAAAATTATTATTTATTTTCTCATTAGATAAGTTCGAAACAGTATTGGCAGGCTTTTGCAGCAGTAAAGGAAGCTCACGGTCGTAAATTTTTCTCAGAATATCCGGATAAAAAGTAACGATGACAATTTCACAATGATCCTCTGTTGCTGAATTTTGAATATGCTTTCCGGCGCTGATACAATTAAGAAGCAGCGAATAGTTAGAAGCAATATTCAACTCCAGTTCATCCGTTTTATAGTGAAACCCACCTCTGAGAACATACAGAAAGCAGGCCTGCTCCGCAACCGGAAAATCATATCTGAATGGTCCTTTCAGGTCAATTTTCTGGATCAGGGTTTTTCCAAACAATTCATGTTTTTGGTAATCATTCAGCATATTGGAGGAATTTAGTTTCTCAATTCAATAATAGGAAAAGTTAACTGAATTTTCATGGTAAATGCAAAGCAATAATCCATTTATGAAGATAAAACCCCATGTGCCTTAAAACAAAGAGCTTTGGAATCACTTACGTCCTTTTGTTTCCAATCCATCTTCCAGCCCTTATCAGTCGATTTTAAATTTCTTCGGAGATCTCCCGGTAATCTGGGTGAATTTTCTATAAAAATACTCAAGCGTATTAAAACCGGACTCAAAACATATATTTTTAATCCCCATTTCAGGATTACTGATCAGAAGCTGCTTGGCATGCTCTATCCGCAGCTGGATGATATATTCCACAGGAGTACAGTTGTACGAATGTTTAAACTTTTTAAACAGATTGGCTTCACTCATTCCTGCAGTCACCGCAAGCTTTTTGATGGTAATAGGCTCTCTGTAATTTTGTTTGATAAAATGAACCACTTCCTGCAGGCCATTCTGTGCGGCTCCCGCTTTATCAGAATACAAAAGAATATGTTTTGCATTGGTTTTCATCAGCTCATAAATAAGTTCCTTCAGACTTAAGCTTAAAAGAAAATCTGACGTACCGTGAAGATTTCCGTCAATTCTTCTGTTATAAAGGTTCGTAAGGCTTCTCCACAAAGATTCATCCGAGCTTACAAATTTTTTAACTGCATTTTCTTTCATCATAATCCCCGTGCTGTCCCAATCGGGATGCCAGCTTTCAATCACCTCAGAGAATACACTGTCGATATATTCCTGTTCTATATTCAGTACGAGGCATTTGGTGGGTTCTTTGAGAACCGGGTGAATATCTATACGCAATTCCTTGTTACAGGGCGGAATAAATACACTTCTTTCATTAAACTCAAAAGTGTCATCCTCGGTGCGGATGATCTTATTGCCACTCAGCATGAGCGTGATGACAGGCTTTTCGAAAAAGAAAGGAAAATCATGACAAACTACATTCGTTTCAAATACATTCATTTCACCAAAAGGAATGCTGAAAACAGTTCTTTCTTCGATCTTTTCCATGATAGATAGAGTTTAGGTTAAAAAAAATAGAGAATAGGTAAATGATTTAGATCATGTTATTGCCATTTTCGAACTATGAAAAATACAAAATAATTTAAAACAATGGAAAATATATCAGCAGCTCCAGAAACTCAAATTAAAGAGACCTCATTTTTATCTTTAAATCCATCTACTTTAGAGGTGATAGGTGAAGTGGCCAATACTTCGCGTGAGGAGATTGATGACAAAATTGAGAAAGCCCAAAAAGCCCAAAAACGATGGGCAGCAAGACCGGATGCGGAAAGAAAAGAGATTATATTAAAAGTAGCGGAAGCTTTACAGCAAAATTCAAAGCATCTCGCAGCATGGATTACCCGGGAACAGGGAAAACCGTTAAGCGGTCCCGGAGCCAATTTTGAAATGCAGGCCTGTGTAGGCTGGACTCAGGTTCCCGCCTCGCTGGATGTACCTGAAGAAATTGTTTTTGAAGACGAAACCAGGAAAGATATTTTATACAGAAACCCAATAGGAGTGGTGGCCGCCATTGCTCCATGGAACTGGCCTCTGATGATCGCCATCTGGCAGATTATTCCTTCACTCAGAATGGGAAATGCGGTGGTTATCAAACCTTCAGAGTATACAACTTTCTGCACGCAGGAGATGATCAAAGTAATTAACACGGTGCTTCCTGAGGATATTTTACAGGTAATTACCGGCAGAGGAGAAGTAGGAAGTTATCTTACCTCACACCCTGAAATTGGGAAGATTATGTTCACAGGATCCATTGCTACAGGAAAAAAAGTCATTGAAGCTTCTGTTAAAAATATGGCCCGTTTAACCCTTGAATGCGGAGGAAATGACGCAGGAATTATCTTACCGGGATTTGATGTCTCAAAGCATATTGATCAGCTGTTCTGGGCAGCTTTCCTGAATATGGGACAAACCTGCGCCTGTTTAAAAAGACTATACGTTCATGAAAATGATTACGAAAAAGTCGTTAAGGCCCTTACAGATTATTCCTCCCATATTCCGATGGGAGATGGAGCTGATGAAGCCAGTATATTAGGCCCTATTCAGAATAAAATGCAGTACGACAAAATTCTGGACCTGATTCTTGATTCAGAAAAAAACGGAGCAGACGTTTTATTTAGAGGACAAAAGCCAGATCTGGAAGGATATTTTATTCCGGTTACGCTGATAGGAAATGTAGATAACGGACACAGAATTGTTGATGAAGAACAGTTTGGTCCGGTGCTCCCGATCATTCAATACAAAACACTGGAAGAAGCAATCACCAAAGCCAACAACTCGGAAAACGGGCTCGGAGCTTCCGTTTGGAGCGATGATCTTAACGAAGCTCAGAAAGTAGCTGCCCAGCTGCAGGCGGGAACCGTATGGATTAATCAGCATGGAGCGATCCACCCGTTGGTACCGTTCGGAGGCGCAAAACAATCCGGCTATGGGGTGGAATTCGGAATTGAAGGATTAAAAGCAGTCAGCCTTCCTAAAGTAATCAGCATCAAAAAATAAAAATCAAATTAAAACTCATGAAATACGATTTTATCATTGTCGGATCCGGCTCGGCGGGAGCTGTGATAGCAAACAGATTAAGCGAAAATGAAAATATAAATGTGCTCCTTCTGGAGGCCGGCCCTGATGATCAGGTTGCTGAAGTGCAGCAACAGGCAGGGTGGCCCGCGATCTGGAATACAGAGAGAGACTGGGCATATCACACCGTTGCACAGGAACATGCGGGAGGAAACACCAGGTATTGGCCTCGGGGTAAGACATTGGGAGGCTCAAGTTCTATTAATGGAATGATTTACATCAGAGGACATCGGCAGGATTATGATCACTGGGCTTATAACGGATGTGTGGGATGGGACTGGGAAAGCGTTTTACCGTACTTTAAAAAATCAGAGACCCATGAAGAAGGCGAAGATGACATTCATGGAGGGGACGGACCACTTTTTGTAAGCCGCATCAAACGGCCAAATGCCATTTCAATAAGCGCGATAGAAGCCTGTAGGGAACTCGGATATCCTCTGACCGATGATTTTAACAAAGAAATCTGGGGGGCAGGTCTTAATCACCTCAGTGTCGGAAAAGATAATAAAAGATGTTCTACTGCAAAAGCGTTCCTGGATCCTGTGAAATCAAGGGCTAATCTGCATATTCATACCCATGCTTTGGCTCAGAAACTCATTTTTGAAGGAGATGAATGTATTGGAGTTCAGTATTTGAAAGACGGTGAATTAATAGAAGCAAAAGCAGAAAAAGAAGTCATTGTATCCTGTGGAACCATAGAATCTGCCAAACTTCTGATGCTTTCCGGAATTGGTGACAAACAGGAACTGGAATCAGTAGGCATTTCAGTGGTAAAAGACCTTAAAGGTGTTGGTAAAAACCTTCAGGACCATCTGTTGACGAGCGTTATTTTTAAAGCTAAAAAAGAAATTCCTGCTCCGGAAGCCAATTTGCTGGAAGCTCAGTTATTCTGGAAAAGCAAAGAAAAAATGGCGTTCCCGGATCTGCAGCCTTTATTCATGGGACTTCCTTATTACAGTCCGGGCTTCACAGGACCGGAAAATGCCTTTACATTCTGCGCAGGATTTATAAGACCCGCCAGTAAGGGATACATCAGACTGACTTCTTCCGACCCTTCTGTATCACCGGAAATTAATCCGATGTATCTTTCAGAAGAATCTGATCTTGAAGCATTGTATCAGTGCGTTGAAATATGCCGTAAAATGGGCAAAACTGAAGCCATGAAAGAATGGAATGACGGTGAAATCTATCCGGGAGAAGGAAAAACAAAAGAAGAAGTCATTGATTATATCAAAAAATCATGCTCCACCTACCATCATATGACCGGAACATGCAAAATGGGAATCGACAGCCTTTCTGTAGTGGATCCTAGGCTGAAAGTGTACGGAATAAAGGGATTAAGGGTAGCGGACGCCTCTGTTATGCCGGATGTAGTTTCAGGAAATACCAATGCACCTACCATCATGATTGGTGAAAAAGCAGCCGATATGATCAAAGAAGATCATCATCTGAAAGCTTCCGGTTCGTCGGAAAAGTTAACACGTGTTTTGTAAGCAGGCTTTAGAACCTGAATGAACCGTTTCATGAGGGATGAAACGGTTTTTTTATCAAAAATTTTAAGATTGTTGAGATCAGAAAAGGCCGTAGCACTTACCTTTGTTTAAAATAACATTTCATGACACCAGAAAAAAAGAAACTCATTACAGACAGCTTCGGACGTTCGGAAACCTTACAGTTTTATAAAGCAGAACTGCTGGAAGTGGAAACCGATTTTATATCCATGAAGATTCCTAAAATGGAAATGATGACCAGAAAAGCCGGAATGTTCAACGGCGCCATGATCGCCTCTCTGGTAGATGTTTCTTCAGGATATGCCGCAGTGAGCCACTATCCGGAAGACTGCTATGTAGTGACCGTTGAATTGAAAGTGAATTATCTTCGTCCTGCAATGGGCGATGCGCTCGTATCAAAATCTTATGTGATCAAGGGCGGAGGAAAAATTGTTGTAGTAAGAACAGAAATCTATGTTCAGACAGAAGGATCTGATTCTGAAAGCCATGTAGCCACTTCACTGGTAACCATGATGAAAATAAAGTAAGACAGAAACGGTAATAAAAAACAAATTATTCCTAAAATAAAGGATTTCAAAGGTTTTTTTCCCCAGAAATGGAATACCTTTTGCTCCTTATACAGCATAACATTAAAAAATAACTCAATGAACTTAATTATCCGATTATTTATTACGGCAATTGTTGCTTATCTTTTAACGAAAATCTTACCGGGAGTACACTTTGAAGGTTTTTCTTCAGCCATCATCTTTGCAATTGTGCTGGGTGTTCTTAACATATTTGTAAAGCCTATTCTGAGTCTGTTTGGTCTTCCTTTAACGATTCTTACTTTAGGATTCTTTGCACTGGTAATTAATGCTGCAATTATCCTGATTGCAGACTATTTTATAGACAGCATGGTTGTAGATGGTTTCTGGTGGGCATTTATCTTCAGTATATTATTATCAATCGTAACCTCCCTTGCGAACTCAATGTTCTCAGATGGAGAATAAAATATAAATAATACCCTCATCAATAGGCTGCCCAAACGGGCAGCCTATTCTTTTCCCGGGAAGGGGTGCGGCTCTGTAAAGTGAGAATACAGACAAACAGAAAATTCGCATATGTAAAAGTTCTGTGTTTTTTCCGAGAAAGCTTTTCCATCAAAAAAGAATTTTAATGTTAATTCTTTCGTCCGTTTTTATTTTAAATATTAACTTTGGCAATCTTTGAATGTAATAAAAGGATCTCTTGAAATGATGACCATTTCAAAGATCTGTTAAAAATGAATATCAACATATGAAACTTAAGTACAGTCTGCTGGCTTTGGCAGCTCCGCTTTTAATGAATGCACAACAAGTAATGACGCCTGAAATTCTTTGGACTTTGAAAAAAGTTGGAGTACAGGCAGTTTCACCAGATCAGGGTTCTCTTATCTACAAAGTAGGACAGGTAGATCTGAAAACAGAGAAAACAAAAAACGAGAACTACTTTCTGAATGTTCTTAATAATCAGTCTTCCAAAATTGATTTCGGTAAAAAAGCCCTTATTCAGTGGGATAAAAACGGAATCTATGCTCAGGAAGGAGATAAAATTTTTCTTTCCAAAGATGCCGGAAAAACCTGGTCAGAATTCTACACCATCGGTGACGCAGACAATATCGTAATTGCTCCGGATGGGAAGAAAATTGCCTTCAGCAAGCAGGTATTGGTTGAGAAAGTAATGGGGAAAGACAAATTCAGCGATACGCCTAAAACTACGGCTCAGGTTTATACAGACCTTAACCACAGACACTGGGACTATTTCAATGAAGGAAAATACAATCACGTATTTGTAGTGAACACTTCTGATAAAGCAGATGCGGCTAAAGATCTTCTGGAAGGGAAAACCTGGGATTCTCCTCAAAGGCCTTTCGGTGGAGCCGAAGACTTTATCTGGAGCCCGGATTCTGCACAGCTTTTGTATGTGACAAAACCTAAAAGCGGAAAAGAGTATGCTACAAGTACCAATACCGATATCTTTGCTTACGATCTGGCATCAGGAACAACTAAAAACCTTACAGAATCAAACAAAGGATATGATGTCAACCCAAAATTCAGCCCGGACGGAAAATCCCTGATCTGGCAGAGTATGGCCAGAGACGGATATGAAGCTGATAAAAATGATGTGAAAATCCTTGACTGGAAGTCCGGGAAAACCACAAATCTTACATCAGGCTGGGACGAAAGTGTTTCCGGCGATGTATTCTGGGGAGCAGATTCAAAGACAATTTACTTCACGGCAGCATTCAGAGGAACAAAACAGCTTTTCTCGCTGGATTCAAAATCCGCAAAAGTACAGCAGATCACCAAAGGAGATTTTGATGTAAATGAAATCTTCACAGACAATAAATCTTCTCTTTTGGTTGGAAGAACAGATGTAAACCATGCTACAGAGCTATTCTCCGTCAATGTTAAAAACGGAGAAATGAAGCAGGTGACTGAAGCAAACAAAGAAACATACGCCAAGTTAGCTCAAGGGAAATCTGAGCTTAAAATGGTGAAAACTTCAGACGGTAAAGAAATGGGGGTTTGGTTCCACTATCCGCCTAACTTTGACCCGAATAAAAAATATCCGACTTTGGTGTACTGCCAGGGTGGACCGCAGTCTGCGCTTACTCAGTTTTTCAGCGTAAGATGGAATTTTGCCCTAATGACGGCGAACGATTATATCGTAGTGGCTCCCAACAGAAGGGGTATGCCGGGCTGGGGAACAAAATGGAACGAAGAAATTTCAAGAGACTGGGGCGGACAGCCTATGAGAGATTATCTGGCAGCAACTGATTTTGCGAAAACTTTACCATACGTAGATGGTGAAAGGGTAGCAGCGGTAGGCGCCAGCTACGGAGGATACAGCGTATTTATGCTGGCGGGAATTCATGAAAACAGATTCAAAACATTCATCGCCCATGATGGATTATTTGATATGAAATCATGGTATCTGACGACAGAAGAGCTTTGGTTTGCCAACTGGGATCTTGGCTCGCCATGGGAAAAACCACTTCCTAAAGCTTATACAGAATTTAATCCAAGTAATTTTGTGGAAAAGTGGAATAAACCTATTATGATTGTTCAGGGGGGAATTGATTTCCGTGTTCCTTATGAGCAGGGGCAGGAAGCTTTCCAGGCTGCAAAACTAAGAGGATTGAAATCTAAGCTGGTGTATTTCCCGAACGAAAACCACTGGGTACTTCATCCGCAAAACGGACTGGTATGGCAGAGAGAATTCTTCGACTGGCTGAAGGAAACTTTATAAGGAAAAATATAAAAAATCAATAGAAACGGGCTATTATCCTGAGTGCAGACGAAGGAAGCCCGTTTTTTTATGCCCAAAAACCCTATTGCTTTAGCCCAACCTCAATAACTTCTTTCTTCAAACTCCCAGCTTCCAGCTTCCTCATCTGCAAGAAATAAAATCTTTATATTTGATGATGCAAAACCGTATTTCTTCATTTCCTCCCATTATTGATGCTCACTCTGAAATTTTAATTTTAGGATCAATTCCCGGAGTGAAATCACTGGAAAAACAGCAATATTATGCCCATCCGCAAAACAAATTCTGGAAAATCATTTTTGAACTGGTGAGCGAGCCGTTTACAGAGGATTACACCCAAAGAATTCAGACCATTAAGAAATATCATATCGCGCTATGGGATGTCATTGATTCCTGTGAGAGAAAAGGAAGCCTTGATTCTGAAATCAGAAATGAAGAAGCCAATCAGATTGCTGAGCTGCTCGAGCAACATCCAAATATCAAAGCCATTTTCTGCAACGGCGGGAAATCCTACAAAAACGTACAGAAACTGCTCGGGAAAGATTATAAACTGCCCATTTTTTTATTGCCTTCTACCAGTCCGCTTCATACCGTTTCTTTTGAGAAGAAGCTGGAAGACTGGAAGAGGATTTTGGAGTTTTTGGTTTGAGAAAGTTTGAGAGTAGTAGGTTTTTAGAGTTTTAGATTGGTTGCGAGATTTCGAGTTTAGAGTTTTCGGGATGCGAATTTTAGGCTGAAATTTTAGATTTTTTTATGAAAAGACAAACTAGGCACTTTATTTATCCGTACACCTTGTCATTCCGCATGAATCTATGCGCTTACAAGCCAAACCCTCTAACCCTCAAGCCCTCCGACTCTCAAACTCATTTGCTCCCAAGTATTCCGTCAACCCCTTTAACAGCTCCAGCTGGTTTTTTGTCCGGTCCAGATTATGTTCCGGGTATTTTGTAGAATAATAGGTGCTTCCGTTCAGATAATCTGTTAGAAAGCGGATTTCCTGAATATAAATAGCGACTTGCGCTGCATAATCAAGATTTTCAGATTCTTCCGGTGTCAGTTTTTCCTTTAAATAAAACAAAAACCCCTCTTTTACCACCTTATACATTTCGGGATTGAAATTGTTTACAGCTTTTCCGTCGTCTTCTTTCGTTGTATTGGTATAAGACTGGATCATTGTTCCAAAATCATATAAAACAGGAGCCATCATCATGGTATCCAGATCAATCACCGCCAGCGGTTTATGATTTTGATCGAAAAGAATATTGCTGATTTTTACATCCGCATGGATAATTCTCTTAGGAATCTGATTGTTCTTCTCCATGTGAATCCATTGGTCTGGCAATGACAGAAGCCGGTTGGTGATTTCGATTTCTGCTCTGGCATTTTCCTTTAAGTGAGGCGAAGCATTTTTTAATGAGTTTTTATATTCTGTGACCCTTTTTTCAAAATTGAGAAAATCAGGTAAGGAATCTTCAATGGCCGGAAGTTGTTCGGTATTCACAGTATTCAGAAAATAACTGAAAGTTTTAGCCGCTTCAAAAGCCGCCTCCAATGACGGAGCGGAAAGAAAAGTCATACTGTTCTCTACGAAGCTCAGCATACGCCAGGGCATGCCGTTTCCATCTTCTATCAAAAACGAATGGGTCAGAGACGGGATGGGCTCAATAATTTGAAAATGATAATCGTTGGTCCTGAGAATTTCATTGATCATCAGATGATTATTGACAATTACTTCGGGCTGCTTAAATACATGGCTGTTGATTTTCTGGAGGATAAATCTTTTATTGCGGTCTTTATCCTCCAGAAGATAAGTTGTATTAATTAAACCATCGGTAATGGGAGTAAGCTTATAATTATTTGTACCGATAAACGCATTCACAATCTCATTTAGCTCCATAAATCTTCAGGATATCTGTTGTTTTTTATCTCTGAACTCAGAAAATCTTTAATTTCCTTTTTGTCATCTGCATAGGTAACTCCCATCCATTGGGAAGGAGAGGCTTTTACCTGTACTTTTACTCTGTTTTCGTCTATCATTCTCTGTACTGCTGAAGGAATATAGAACTCCTGATTCGGAAGCGGATCAGATTCAATGAAATCATAAAAATAAGCTTCAAGGTAACAGAAAATATGAGGGTGGAAAATAAAAAAATTCATGGATACCAACGCTTCCGGATCCAGTTTTATATTCTCTCCGTTTTCAATATATACGATAGAATTGTTTATCCGCTGAATGGATGTCTGTTCCACTACTCTGATCAGATAATTTTCAGCATCCAGCGTACATATTCCTCTTGCTACGGCGCCATTTCCGCTCAATGTAGTCCCTACGGGATAAGCAATCATCCCCAATTGGGTATCAGAGATATGATGATGATTAATCTCATGGGCAGCAAGCTGATACGCTTCTTTTCCATAGAAATCATCCGCATTGATCATGACAAATGGTTCCTGTATTGAATATTTTGCACAAAGAACTGCATGGGCAGTGCCCCATGGCTTCTCACGGTCAGGATAATCAAAACCTTCCAGTGAAATAGGAATGCTGTCCATCTCCTGATACACCCAGTGCAGCTCAAAATTTTTAACTTTTGAGATGCTGTTGAGTCTCCCGATATAACTTTCAGGAATCAGCCTGTTGACAATAATAACCACTTTTTGAAAACCGGCTTCCAGTGCATCAAAGATAGAATATTCCAAGATAGGAGAGCCGTTATTGAGTATTCCGTCTATCTGCTTGAGTCCTTTGTACCGGGTGCCTAAGCCGCCTGCTAATATAAGTAAGGTTTTTTTAGAACTCATCAGTCATTCCAAATACAGGTTGACGGGTTTTCCATTTTCCATTGGTGAAATCAGGGATATCAACCACCTGACCTCCTTTGGCAATAGACTCTTCACTCAATGGCGTAATTGAATACCATAACGCAAGATCATACACATCCATCGGGAATTCTATATTCCGTTTAATACATTCTATAAAAGTATTCATCACAAAGAAATCCATTCCGCCGTGGCCGGCTCCTGCAGCGGTATTTTCAAATTTTTTCCACATTGGATGATCATATTCTTTCATCCATTTTTCTGTATTGTCCCAACGGTGGGTATGGTTCATTGTTTTTTCAAAATAAATATGCCCCTGGTTGAATTCTCCCCATCCGAAATCCTGCCACAATCCTTCGGTACCCTGAACTCTGAAGCCCAAGTCATAAGGACGCTGTAGACTCGTATCATGAGTAAGAAGGATGGTTTCTCCGTTAGCGCAGGCAATCTGCGTGGTTACGATGTCTCCCTGATTGAATTTCACTTTGGCACTTGGGTGGTTTTCTCCGCCCTTTGGATGTTCAACGATGTATTTATGAAGCCCTACAGACTTTGATGAAAATGAAGATAATCTGGTTAACCGGTTTCCTCGGTTGATATCCATCATCATCGCAACAGGACCTAATCCATGGGTAGGATACAGCTCTCCATTGCGTTTCACATAATGTTCCGTTCTCCATTTTGCCTCACTGAATCCCTTTTCTCCGAACTCAGCACCGGAATTGTAAGGAGTAACCCCGTCATTGAAAAGAACTCCTCTCAGATCATGCTGATAACCGCCTCTTCCGTGTACCAGTTCACCAAACATTCCTTTACGGACCATATTTAAAATGGCCATGATATCTCTTCGGTAGCATACGTTTTCCATCATAAAGATGGGAACTTTTGTTTCCTCATATACTTTTACAAATTCCCAGCAGTCCTGAAGTTTGATGGCTCCGGAAACCTCCATGCCTACAATTTTTTTAGCACGCATGGCTTCTACCCCCTGTGTAAGATGCCATTCCCATGGAGTAGCAATTACAACAGCGTCTATTGTTTTTAATTTCAAAAGATTTCTGTAGTCATATTCCCCGTTAGAAAACTCCTGAGCCGCCGGTTTATTATTGTCTTTTAAGATTTTTTGAGAAGCTGCAAGCATTCTTTTCTCAGGATCGGCAAAGGCCACAATTTCTACATCATTTCGTTTTGCCAGTAATTTTACATGTTCCTGGCCCCTTAGACCCACTCCGATAAAACCTACACGGACTTTTTTATCTGTTTTAAAATCATTGGAATAGGCAAATAATGAATTGGGTAAAACCAGTGCCCCAAAGCTCGCCAAAGCGGCCGTCTTAAGAAAGTTCCTGCGGGAATTACTATTGTCCATCTATTTTTTTCCTAAATATATTAAAACTTTTGTAAATCCCGGTGGCGTGAGAGATAGTAAGTTAGAGGGTGAAGAGTTTGAGAGTTTGAGAGTTTTGTGATGCGGGGTTTGGGGTTTCGGGGTGTTGAGTGGGAGAGCTTCAGAGTAGGAGGGTTTGGGGGTTCAGGGTTTGGGATGCGAGTTGGAAGATGAAAGCGCAGATTTTCTGTAGGAATCTGAACATTGCATATTGCCTCCGGAAGAGAATTCTGGATGCTCTGCAATTTCACCCTTTCGCCTAAAAACTACTGATTAATCCATGCTTTTCTTAAAGCCAGCTGTTTTGCGTCGGGATTGGGTAGAGACGTCACTTTTCCAGTAGTTTCATCATAATTGAAACCTGCCTTTTCTAAATATTCTTTTAGAGGAACGGGCTTGGTGCCTTCAATATAATCTCTGAAAAATGTACGGATTTCCGGAAAGGTTATTTTGGTAATTTCGTCAAAAAGCTCATCATCATTGAAATATTTACCTGCTCCATACTTTTTCATAAGCATTTGCATCAGATCCTGAGTTCCTATTTTTCCGTTAGAAAGTTCTCTTAATCTTATATCCAGGCACAGACCAAGCAATGCTCCTTTCATATAGAAATTCATATACTGATCCTGCCTTTCCATAGATTTTTTGCTCATTTCCGTAAAGGACAGCGTGTTGTCAAAACTTTTCATGCCTTTGATTTTTTCTTCCAGGCTTTTTTCAAAATCTTCCAGACTGATCATTTTTTGCTTAATGGGCATATGGATGGTGGCATACTCAGTCATTCCTTCGTACAGCCAAAGATGTTCAGACATAACGGGATTCAGGAAATCATAGTGCTGAATTTCTCCCGAATGAATATTGAGCGGTGTAACCACATGGAAAAACTCATGGGAAGCAACCCTGTTTAGAGCATGCGGAATAAATTTCATATCTCCGGAACGGTACAGGCACACTGTAGAGTGAGAGTGTTCCAGGCCGTCTCCCAGATATCCGTTCTCATGGGAAGATTCATAATAAATCAGAAAAGCATATTTGTTGACAGGTAAGGTTCCGCCAAGATAATCCTGCTGATTTTTCAGAATGTTTTCTATTTCGCGGGCAATGGTTTTAGAATAATTCCTTTCTTTTTTGTTATAAAATGATACCAGAACTTTGGTATGGCCTATTTTCAGCCAGGTAGTATCAGGAACAGCGTATAAGACGGGAGCGTCTACCAGTTCCCGGTAATCCTTTGCCCAAACCATATCCGTATTTTTATTTTTCTGTTTATAATCCAAAGCAGATGACGCATAGAAATCCTTGTTTTTCGTAATGGTAATCTGATAGGGGATGTCTTTCATTTCCTCAAAATATCCCACCAGAGAATTATAATTGATCACAAAAACGCTGTCTTTGATAAACATACTGCCGGCAGATCGGGCTTCATTAGATTCTTTTTCCAGAGAATCCCAGCCATCCGCTACCTGATAAGATATTTTCTTTACACGATTAAGATCGTGCACCATCCAGCTGTTTTTATCCAGACGTTCGGTTTTTACTTTTTTGCCGTTTTTATCGGTAGCTGTGAAATCAGAAACATATTGTCCGAAATTCATGGCCTGATAAAATCCGGGTACCAGTTTGGGAATAATAAATTTGCCCTGCTGTAGGTTATTCTTAGGAGGCGAAAAAGAGACCCGTACTTCATCATCAGACATGTGAAGAAGATTTATGGTGTATTCGTAATTTTTCTTATGAGTCTGGGCAATCATCAGACCAGGCAGTATAACGATCACAAAAAATAACTTGATAAGGCTGTTCATGGGCTGTAATTTTATGATTACGAATATTGTAAATCACTTCTTAAGGTGAGTCTGCTTTATTTTTCCGTGTAATACACCTCTTCATAAGGCTGAATCAGTACCCATCCATGTCCTGAAAACTTCATCTGAAATTCTTCACCGCTTCCTCTGCCGATAAGGCTCTTAAAAGAAACATTGGTTTTCAGCTCCGGGATTAAGTTTCCGGACCACGCAACGGTAGCGTTAGGATCTGTGAAAACAGGAGTTTCGGGCGTTACGACTAAAGTGAGAGGATCACCGTGGGTGGTAATGGCGATATGTCCTGTTCCTGAAAGTTTTACCTGGAAAAGACCTCCGGACATTATTCCTGCAATACTTTTCAGCATTGTAATATCGGTTTTTACACTTTGTTCATGGGCAAGAACATCATTTCCGTTCACACACACAGATTCATTATTCAGGTATAAAATACGGACTTTCTTACCGGAATCAGCTACATAGAGCTTTCCGGTGCCTTCTGCTTTCATCAGGCTGGCTCCTTCACCGCTGATTGCTTTCTTCAAAAGATTTCCAATTCCTCCGGAAAGCATTCCCTGTCTTTCAAAATTGATATTCCCCACATAGCTCACCATACTTCCTTTTTTGGTCCATACTGCCTGATGATTAAGGTTAATTTCAAGGAGATGTTTTGTTTCCAGTTCAAAATAATCTCTCTGCTGCGGATTTTCTTTGGTTTCGTTGATAAATGCTTCAATTGAATATTTACTCATGATTATCATTTTTTGATTTGTTGTTTTTGTTGTGTTGTTATTTCAGTTTGTCGAGTTTATATTCCCTTTTGTTACTTTCAGGATTTAATTTGGAATGCTGCGGGTTGTTTTTCATCTTCTTTCTCATTGTTTTCATGATCATGGGTGTCATATTTTAGTTTTTAAATAATTGGCGGAGGTTTCAAATTAGGGATGATTTAGAAGCCAGACTATCAGTTAAGTACATTTTACTTAAAGGTTCTATATTAAATTTAAATTTTGCTAAAATTACTCTTTTTAAGCTTCGGAAATCCCCGTAAAATCACGGTTTTATATTTGATTGTAAATAATACTTGACAAAGGGGTGTTCAATGTCGTATATTTGCACTCCGAAAATTACACCTTGTAATTTCAGTAATTTTTAAACCGTAATTTAAAAAATGAAAACATCAGATTTTAATTTTGATCTTCCTGCGGAATTATTAGCAGAACACCCATCTGAACACAGAGACGAAGCGAGACTAATGGTACTTGATAGAAAAACACAGACTATCGAGCACAAATTATTCAAGGATGTAGTGGATTATTTTGATGAAAATGATTTGTTCATCTTCAATAATACTAAAGTTTTCCCTGCACGTCTTTACGGAAATAAAGAAAAAACAGGGGCTAAAATTGAGGTTTTCTTATTAAGAGAACTTGATAAAGAGACCAGAGTTTGGGACGTTTTGGTAGATCCTGCAAGAAAAATCAGAATTGGTAACAAATTATTCTTCACAGAAGATGAGTCTTTGGTAGCTGAGGTTATTGATAACACTACTTCAAGAGGAAGAACTTTAAGATTCTTATTCGACGGTTCTTACGACGAATTCAGAACGAAACTAAAAGAATTGGGAGAAACTCCGCTTCCAAAATATATCAAAAGAGCAGTAGAGCCGGAAGATGCTGAAAGATATCAGACGATTTATGCCAAAGTGGAAGGAGCAGTAGCTGCCCCTACGGCAGGTCTTCACTTCTCTAAGCATTTGATGAAGAGATTGGAGATCAAAGGGATCAATTTTGCGGAAGTAACTCTTCACGTAGGATTAGGAACATTCAACCCAATTGAGGTAGAAGATCTTTCTAAGCACAAAATGGAGTCTGAAGAGATTATCATTGATGAGAAAAATGCTGAGCTTATCAACAGAGCAGTAGAAGCTCACAAAAGAGTTTGCGCGGTAGGAACTACTACAATGAGAGCATTGGAAACTTCTGTTTCTTCCAACAAAAAGATTTCCGCTTTCAACGGATGGACAAACAAGTTTATTTATCCTCCGCACGATTTCGGAGTGGCTACTTCAATGATTACGAACTTCCACACCCCGAAGTCTACATTATTGATGATGATTGCTGCATTTGCTGGAAGAGATTTCGTAATGCATGCTTATGAAGAAGCCGTAAAAGAAAAGTATAAATTCTATTCTTACGGTGACGCAATGTTAATTCTATAAAAAAGTAAAAAGAGCCAAGTTAAAAGTAATACCAGTAGAAAAGAGACAAAATGATTTACTTATAAGAACTTTTACATTTGGGGTTAATTGTCTTAAGTTTTTAAGAACACTTCGAATGATTCTGAAAGTAAACTCATAAGATTTCAACTTGGAAAATCAGCTGCTTCAATAGGTGCTAATTATGAAGAATCCTAAGCCGGATCTTCTAAAGCTGATTTTGAAAATAAAGTGAAAATTGCTTTAAGAAAAGCAAGAGAAAGTCATTGGCTTCGGATTTTAGGAGGATTAGATGGTTATGATTCTGAAGATTTAAAACTTTATTGAATGAAAGTAACGAGTTGAAAAACATTTTGGCTGGAATAGTTAACAATACTAAACTTTAAAAACTTTTTACTTTTAACTTGGCTCTTTAATATTATGAAAGATATCCGCATATTATCATTAGACCAGCTGAAAGACTACTTTGTATCTTTAGGAGAAAAACCGTTTCGCGCGAAACAGGTCTATGACTGGTTATGGAGCAAAAACCTCCATTCGATTGACGAAATGACGAATCTTTCCAAATCACTTCGTGAGAAAATTTCGGAAGAATATACCATTAATCCTGTTTCCGTAGACCTTCTTCAAAAAAGCGCTGACGGAACCATCAAGAACGGAGTAAAACTGCATGACGGACTGATGGTGGAATCTGTTCTTATTCCTACAGAAACAAGAACCACAGCCTGTGTATCTTCGCAGGTAGGATGCTCGTTAAACTGCGAATTCTGCGCCACAGCCAAACTGAAAAGGATGAGAAACCTTGAGGTAGCGGAAATTGTAGATCAGGTAGCCCTGATTGACAGCCAGAGTAAAATGTATTTCGACAGACCGCTTTCCAATATCGTATTTATGGGTATGGGAGAACCGATGATGAATTACAAAAACGTAGTGGAAGCCATCAAAAAAATTACCCAGCCGGAAGGTTTGGGAATGTCGCCCAGAAGAATTACCGTTTCTACATCCGGTATTCCTAAAATGATCAAAATGCTTGCAGATGATGAACTGCGCGTGAAGCTGGCTTTGTCCCTTCACTCTGCCATCGAATCCAAGCGTAACGAAATCATGCCATTCTCTGATAAATTCCCGTTGACGGATATTATGGAGTCCCTTCAGTACTGGTATCAAAAGACAGGATCTGTCATTACTTTTGAGTACTGTGTATGGAAAGGAATCAATGACGGAGATGAAGATATTAAAGCTTTAATCAAATATTGCAGACAGGTTCCTTCAAAAGTAAACCTTATCCAGTATAACCCAATCGGGGATGGAAAGTATGACCAGTGCAATAAACAGGCAGAAGAAAACTATATCAGACAGCTTGAAAATGCAGGAATAACAGTAATGGTCAGAAGAAGCCGCGGAGGTGATATTGATGCCGCTTGTGGGCAGCTGGCCAACAAAACGACAGATTAAAATTTCCTTAAAAAAAACCTAAGACTTTCTTAATACATAGCTTAAAACCCTACCTTTGCACAAATTATTTTGTGATGATGGATTTTCTTATGAGCGAGGACGGGCTGGAAAATGTGTATGCGTGGGCTATTCCGTTGCATGCCACTGTTATTTTAGCTGAAATGATTTACAGCCACGTTTCAGAAGCTAAGTTATATAGCGGAAAAGATCTTGCCACCAATGTTTATCTGGCACTGATGAACTTCGGCCTTGACCTTATCATGAAGGCATTTGCCATGGGAGTCATGTTTTTCTTTTATAATCACAGACTTTTTTCATGGGATCTGAGTGTATGGTATCTTCTGGCTTGTTTTATCATTACAGATTTTGCCTATTATGTGCTGCATTATGTAGACCATCGCTCCAGAGCATTCTGGGCCGTTCATATTACACACCACAGTTCAGAATATTTTAACCTTACCACAGGGTTCAGAAGTCCTGTACTACAGCCGCTTTACCGGTATCTGTATTTTTCACCGCTTGCATTTTTAGGATTCAATCCATGGCATATTATGGTGGCATACGCTATAGGACAGGTATATGGAACATGGGTGCACACCCAGACTGTTAAAAGTATGGGCATTTTGGAACATATTCTGGTAACACCTTCTCATCACCGCGTACATCATGCATGCAATGTTAAATATCTGGATAAAAACATGGGAATGTGCCTTATTATCTGGGATAAGATATTCGGAACATTTCAGAAAGAAGATCCCAATATTCCTGTAAAATATGGAATTTATCCTAAAATGCCGGATAACAGGCCAGACACCGTGCTCTTTTATGAATGGAGGAAAATATGGAAAGATCTTAAACAGCCGGGATTAAAATTCACAGATAGAATCAACTATATTTTCAATTCCCCGGGATGGAGACATGACGGAACCGGAAAAACGGTAAGGCAGTACCAGAAAGAGTATTTTGCAAAACAGGCGAAAAAGAAAGAACAACAGCAAAATCAGGAACAGCAGAAATCTGCTTAACTTTCCTGATTTAAAATCAATAGAAATCTAAGGGAGAACGGGCTTTTTGGCTCGTTTTTCTGTTTTAGGCAGATGTCCACAACCGGATCTCAAAAATCTTACATCCATCATTTTCAAATACTCCAACTCAGAAACTCTGATAACAGCTCAGAATAAAATTCTATTTTTGTCTTATGAAAAAAATCCTTCTGATTGTTATTCTTTTCGCCGGTCAATCTGCATTTGCCCAGCAGACTGATTTCCTGAAAATAAAAAAATACAGGGTAGGTTATCTTGAGGATACTATTCAAGAGACTTCCGGACTTAATATTTTAAACGGAAAGCTATACACATTCAATGATAGCGGAAACCCTGCCGAGCTTTTTGAAATAGATAAAAAAAATGGAAAAATTATCAGAAAACTGAAAACCAATCTGATCAATACAGATTGGGAAGCTTTAGCCAGTGATGGTGAAAATTTTTATATCGGAGATTTTGGAAATAACGAGGGAACAAGAAAGGATCTGATGATCTACAAAGTTCCGTATCAACGTCTCGATGAGTCTACTACCATTAAAATTCCCGGTTCAGAAAGGTCATTTGACGGAACAAAAATTTTGTTTTATTATCCCGAGCAGACAGAGTTTACTTCCAAAAACATAAAGAACGACTTCGATGCGGAAGCCATGATCTATCTGAATGGAAAGCTCCACATCTTTACTAAAGAATGGGCCTCAAAATCAACCTCTCACTATATTGTAGATCCTGAAATTTCAGAACTGCAAAAAGCAGAAAAAACAGAAACCTATAAAACAGGCTTTGTAGTTACGGATGCATCATATTTTGACAAAAAGCTTTATTTGGTGGGCTATACCAAGAAAACTGAAGTCTTTTTAGATGTTTTTACAGAAACAGAACCAGGAATATTTTTTAAAGAAAAACCTAAGCATTATTACCTCGGAAGCGCGCTTTCATTATCGCAGATTGAAGGAATAAGTGTAGATGAATCCGGAATTTATATCTCTGGTGAAAAGTTCAGGTCTCCGTTGGGAACTACAAAACCTTCATTTTATTTTATTCCCAAAGATCAACTCAGGGATTAATTTTATCTTAATATTGAGCGAAAAAAATTATCTTTGTGAGAATTAATAATTATTCACCCAGCATTCGCAGATTGTGGCAAACATTGTAGAAGAGATTAAACGACCGATCAATGATGAAATGAAGCTTTTTGAACAGAAGTTTTATGAATCAATGCAGAGTAAAGTAGCTTTATTGGATAAGGTAACCCGTTTTATTGTTACCACCAAAGGAAAGCAAATGCGTCCTATGTTCGTGTTTCTTTGCGCCAAACTGGTAGGGGAAGTAACGGAAAAAACATACCGTGGTGCTTCTATGATCGAGCTCATTCACACAGCAACTTTAGTACATGATGATGTGGTAGATGAAAGCTTTAAGCGACGTAATTTCTTTTCAATCAATGCTTTATGGAAGAATAAAATTGCGGTTTTGGTAGGCGATTACCTTTTGTCAAAATCCGTTTTACTATCTACAGACCATAAAGATTATGACCTTTTGGGAGTAATTTCCAGAACTATCCGCGAAATGTCTGAAGGTGAGCTTCTTCAGTTGGAAAAAGCCAGAAAACTGGATATCACAGAGGATGTTTATTATGAAATTATCCGTCAGAAGACCGCTACGCTGATTGCTGCCTGCTGTGAAATAGGAGTTCTTTCCAACAACGCAGATGAAGCTCTTGCCAAGAAGATGATGGATTTCGGAACCTTTACAGGAATGGCATTCCAGATTAAAGATGATCTTTTCGATTATCTGAGTTCAAACGTGATAGGTAAACCTGTAGGGATTGATATTAAAGAACAGAAAATGACCCTGCCTTTAATTCATACCCTAAAAGCAGCCAACGAAAAAGATAGAAAATATTACTTCGATACTATAAAACGTTACAATAACAATCCAAAACGTGTGAAAGAGCTTATCGAATTTGTTAAAAGCTCCGGGGGACTGGAATATGCCATTACAGTTATGAAAGACTTCCAGCAGAAAGCGAAAGATATTCTGAATGAATTTCCGGATTCTGAAGCAAGAAAATCGCTACATATTATGCTGGATTACGTAATTGAGCGAAAATTTTAAATTAAATAATTTTTAGGGTTACAATAATAACAGCTAGAACTATACAAAATAAAGCGATTAAAAATAAATAATCCGCAATGTTCTCAAACGTGTGTTCGCGCTTTATATTTCTTGTTCTGATCGCCAGAAAAGAAAAGAAACAGCTGCAGGCAAAAAGAATACAGGCAAACCCGGCAAATTCGTCCAAATAGGTATTCTGACTGATCTTAGAGATTTTCAAAGAGGTAATAATAATCAACGAAAACCCTAAAAGATTGCTCGAAGCGTTCAAAATGTGAGGTGACTTTTTTTCCATCATTTACAATTTTAATCAAAATAAAGCACAATTTTTTTTATTATCAAATTTTTAAAAAAGATTATTAAAAATTAAAATTAATTTAAAAAGTGTATATTAGCAAAATACTTGAAGATTAAAAAACTTTTTTACTTAGCTATGCAAACAACCTATATTGAAACACAGCAGATATCCTTTCAAGATTTTAAAAATCAAATACTTGAAGACTACAGGTTAGGAAGGATCTCTCGTGAAATGTCTTATCTCGGAAGGAGAGAAGTACTCACTGGAAAAGCTAAATTCGGAATTTTTGGGGATGGAAAAGAACTTCCTCAGCTTGCAATGGCGAAAGTTTTCAGAAATGGGGACTTCCGTTCAGGATACTACAGGGATCAGACTTTTGCATTAGCAATAGAGGCCTTAACAGTAGAAAGTTTCTTTGCACAGATGTATGCGGATACCAGCGTGGAGAGAGAGCCTGCTTCAGCGGGAAGACAGATGAACGGGCATTTCGCAACAAGAAGTTTAAATGAAGACGGAAGCTGGAAAGATTTGACAGCTCAGAAAAATATTTCTTCCGATATTTCTCCTACAGCCGGGCAGATGCCAAGATTATTGGGACTGGCTCAGGCTTCAGCAATCTATAAAAGTGTACAATTTGAAGGGTCCGAAAAATTCTCAAAAAATGGGAACGAAATTGCTTTCGGAACCATTGGGGATGCCTCTACTGCAGAAGGACACTTCTGGGAGACTCTGAATGCAGCATGTGCGCTTCAGGTTCCTATGATTGTTTCAATCTGGGATGACGGATACGGAATTTCAGTTCCTACAAAGAACCAGAGAGCAAAAGCTGACATCAGCGAAATGCTGAGCGGTTTCCAGAGAAAAGAAGGAGAAAATCAGGGATGTGAGATTATCCAGGTAAAAGCCTGGGATTATCCGGCATTATTGGATGCATACGCTAAAGCAGAACATTTTGCAAGAACAGAAAGCGTGCCGGTAGTAGTGCATGTGATTGACGTTACCCAGCCTCAGGGGCACTCTACATCCGGATCTCACGAAAGATATAAAAACGAAGAACGTCTGGCCTGGGAAGCCGAGTATGACGGACTTGCAAAATTCAAAGAGTGGATTCTGAATTATTCTATCGAAATTGAAGGAAAAGAAGAAGTAATTGCCACTGCAGAAGAGCTGGAAGCAATAGATGATGAGGCTAAGAAGATTGCAAAAGCAGGGCAGAAAACTGCTTGGGAAAACTATCAGAAATCAATTTCAGAACTTATTCAGTCTATTCTGCCTTTGGTGGAAAATCTTAAAGGTCAGAATGCTGAAGTAGAGACCTATATTGCGAACTTCAGCAAACTTGTGTCAAAAGCAAAGAAGGATATCTTCCATTTGGTAAGAAAAACTTTACTGGCTACAAGGGGCACAAACTCGGCAGAAAGAACTGAGCTGATGCAGAAATACAATGAAGTGGCTGCAGTTGAAAAAGATAACTATTCATCGCATTTATATTCTCAATCGGAATGGAAAGCTGAAAATATTCAGGAAATCAAACCTGTTTATTCTGACAGTTCAGAAGAGGTGGACGGAAGAGTAGTGATCAGAAATAATTTTGACAAAATTTTTGAAAAATATCCTGAAACCTTAATCTTTGGAGAAGATACCGGAAACATCGGTGATGTTAACCAGGGATTGGAAGGAATGCAGGAAAAATACGGTGCTTTACGTATCGCTGATACAGGAATCCGTGAAGCAACGATCCTTGGACAGGGAATTGGTATGGCGATGAGAGGTTTGAGACCAATTGCTGAAATCCAATACTTAGACTATGTTCTTTACTGTTTACAGGGAATGAGTGATGATCTGGCAACAGTACATTACAGAACCAAAGGAGGTCAGAAAGCTCCATTGATCATCAGAACAAGAGGTCACAGATTAGAAGGAATCTGGCACTCAGGTTCTCCAATGGCGGGTATTCTTAACCTTTCAAAAGGTATTTTAGTATTGGTACCTAGAAACCTTACAAAAGCTGCCGGATTCTACAATACAATGCTTCAGACAGACGAACCTGCGATCATCGTAGAATGTCTGAACGGATACAGATTAAAAGAGAAACAGCCGGATAACTTAGGGGAATTCACTGTTCCTGTGGGGAAAATTGAAGTAACGAAAGAAGGAAAAGATGTTACTTTGGTAACATATGGTTCTACCTGGAGAATTGTAACAGAAGCAGCTAACGAATTGGAAAAATTAGGAATTTCTGCAGAAGTAATTGATATTCAGTCATTAATTCCTTTCGATTTATCTCACGAAATTGCTGAAAGTGTTAAGAAAACCAGCAGATTAGTCGTGATTGACGAAGATGTGGAAGGAGGAACTACAGGATTCATCTTACAGCAGATCCTTGAAAAGCAAAAAGCATTCAGATACCTGGATTCAGATCCGTTGACAATTTCTGCAAATGATCACAGACCTGCTTACGCAAGTGATGGTGACTATTTCAGCAAACCGTCTACAGACGATATGGTAGAAAAAATCTACGCTATGTTTAATGAAACAAATCCTCAGAAATATCCGGCGATATTCTAATTGGGATTTTAGATAAATTTTAAAACCGCTTCCTTTTGGGAGCGGTTTTGTTTTTAGGAAATTTGTACATTTAAAGATTTGTATAATGTTTTTTTAGCTCATCTTTTAAATCAATTCTATGAAACGGATATCCATCATATGTATTTTTTTTTGCATTATTTTTTTGTCGAGCACAGAACTCTAAAGAAACTGAAATTTTAAATCAATTAGATTTGGCTTTCAATGGTAAGCCCGGTTCATATTTCCCTCAAAAAAAATCAAATGAAATTCAATATAATTTTTTCATGGATCTGGAGCATGGCTATTTTTTGACAGCAGGAAACCGAATACATTTATATGGAAATGATGAAGGACAATGGGCAATAGTTTTTGAAAAAAATGGATACCAAAATAGAGCAGCACGAGCAGAAATAGAGCTTAATTATATTGGTAACTGTATTGGTTACTCTATAGAAAAACATGGAGAGATAAATTATATAAGTAATACCCATTATATTGTTTTAATTGATGGTGATGAATTCAAAAGAATTGAAAATAAAGAAGGAAGTGATTTAGAAACATTCGAACACATCGGAGAACACGTTAAAGACATAAAAATTAGGAATCAATTTGTTCCTTTTAATTCTAATTATAAAGATTATGAAAAAGCAGGAATTAAATTAGAAAACTTTGATAGTGGCAGAAGACTGATAGGATTTGGAGACTTGCTAAGATATTATAATGAAATAAATCCTTCATTACTCTATGCTTCGGAAGATGAAATAAAAATGCATATTCCCAAGAAACTAAAAAAAATAATGACAATAGACAAGTTTCATTATGACAGAGAAATTTTACCAAGCAAACAGGAAACCTATAAGATGATAGCCAAGGTTTTGGTTACCAGGGATTCTTCTTATTGGAAGCCTGCATTGCCTTTTAACAATCATTGGAGTAACTGGGAATCCGGAAACATGTAACTTTAATCCTCTTCTGCCAAAGTAATCCTCAATCTATTTAAAGTATTCATCAGGGTAATGCTTGCCGTAAGCTCTACAATTTCTCTTTCTGTAAAATGTTTTATAAGTTTTGCTTTAGTATCTTCCCAATCATCTTTGCTGTACGTAAGAGCTTCTGCCCATGCTAAAACAAGCTTTTGTTGATCATTGAAGACATTGGTATGTTTCCAGCCCGGAAGTCTGTTAATGACATCTTGTTCAAAGCCAAAATCTGAAAGTTCTTTAGCGTGATAGCTGCAGCAATAGGCACATCCGTTGATTTGAGACACCCTTAACTCCACCAAAGCAATCAGTTTTTCATCAATACCGGATTTTCTGATGCTGTTGTGGGCTCTATACAGATTTCCAATGGTTTCTTTTGCAATGTCTTTGTAATTCATAATGAAATTTTTTCTGCAAATTTGCATCAGAAATGGTTTTGAACCTATATACTTACTTTTTCGTAATACACTTACCTTTTTGAAAGTGCTTTATTGATAAAGTGCTTTTACAAGCAAAAAGCCATCAAACGTTGACAGCCTTTTTATTTTTCTTATCCTCATTCAAAAAAACGCAGTCTTTATCTTCATGATGCCCTTTCACCTGATATTTCGCTTCCCATTCTTCCAGCAAATAAAGAATAGGTAATAAAGCCAATCCTTTTTCTGTAAGTGAATATTCTACTCTTGGAGGAAGTTCTTTAAATTCTTCGCGGATCACCAGTCCGTCAGTTTCCATTTCTCTCAGCTGATCGGTAAGTACCTTTCTGGAAATGACATTAATGCGTACTGCCAGTTCCCCGAAACGTAACTTTCTGTCTTTAATAACAAGAACAATAATTGGCTTCCATTTGCTTCCCAAAGCAGCCATTGCTTTGCCCAGAGGACAGCTGTATTGCATTAATTCATTCTTTTTCATAAGGAAAAATTTATGTTAAATAATCATATGAAACAAGATTTCATGTGTTACTTTGATGTTACTAATATAAGTTACTGCGAAGTTACCACTATTTTTTTAATAAAAGATACAAAAGTGAACTATTATTAGTTACTTTGTGTAACAATTATAAAATATAAATTTAAATATGAGCACATCATCATTATTTAAACCGTTTCAATACAAAAATTTACAGCTTAAAAATAGAATTGTAATGGCTCCTATGACCAGAGCACAGTCTGATAATGGAGTACCTACACAGAATATCGCAGACTATTACGGAAGAAGAGCCGCTTCAGAAGTAGGATTGATTCTTTCCGAAGGAACCGTGATCAACAGACCGGGATCAAAAAATATGCAGAATATTCCGGATTTCTATGGAACAGAAGCGCTGAACGGATGGAAAAATGTTATTGATACCGTTCATCAGAATGGAGGCAAAATGGGGCCACAGATCTGGCACGTGGGAGATACAAGAATGTCTGAAGATTATCCTTTGGTTCCTATGGAAAAAGCTTCCACCATGACCATTGAAGATATTCAGGATACAATTGCACAGTTTGCAGCATCTGCAAAATCTGCAAAAGATCTTGGTTTCGACTGTATAGAAATTCATGGAGCACACGGATACCTTATCGACCAGTTTTTCTGGGAAGTTACCAATACAAGAACTGACGAATATGGTGGTAAAACATTAAAAGAAAGAAGCAGATTTGCTGTTGATGTCGTAAAAGCGATCAGAGCAGCAGTAGGAGAGGACTTTACCATTATCATCCGTCTTTCACAATGGAAACAGCAGGATTATAAAACCAGGCTGGCATTTACTCCAAATGAAATGGAAGAATGGTTATTGCCATTAAAAGAAGCCGGAGTGGATATTTTCCACTGCTCGCAACGCCGTTTCTGGGAACCTGAATTTGAAGGTTCTGATTTAAATTTCGCAGGATGGGCTAAAAAAATTACCGGCCAGCCAACCATTACCGTAGGTTCTGTAGGCTTAAGCGGAGATTTCCTTAATGCTTTTGCAGGACAGGGAACAGAGAAAGCAGACCTTACGGACCTGATCAGAAGACTTGATCATGAAGAATTTGATCTTGTTGCCGTAGGCAGAGCCATTTTGCAGGATCACCAATGGGTACAGAAAATCAAGGACGGCAATACAGAAGCTCTTCTGGACTTTTCAGCAGAAAGTATGAACGTTTTATTTTAATAGCATAAACAGTTGTGAATTCACTGCGCAGTCGTTTTTGTAGCAGCATTATATTCGCCTGCAAAGCAGAACTGACCAACCGGTATGGTATTAAATCAGCATAATTAACTTTATTTTATATTTAATTTTCACCTATTTATTAAAGAATCGGCTTTCAGGATTTCCTGAAAGCCGATTTTGTAAATTTATGGACATCCTATAGAATCCGGAACACATCTCCAGCGAGGCGGAATTCCATTACTGCCGGGAATATAGCAAGCCGTACTTCCTTCAGGACACTCTGGAGCATTTCCTCCGATAATTGTCTTTAAATCTGATTTTAATAATTTTCTTAGATTTTTCATATGTAATGCGTTGTTGGTGAAAACAAATATAATATTTTTTGGAAATTAAACAATGCTTTGCACTAAAAAGTGAAATATATTCTTTGAAATAGTATATTCTAAAAACAAACCCGCTTCCGGATTTCCGGAAGCGGGTTTTAACAGATTTAAATATCTAAAACTGCCATGTACCGGCAGAAATGATTTCTTCTATAAACCAATATTTTTGGTTGGCTTTAACTGTTTTAAAATGCTTTTCGGAATTGCATTTTTGTGAACAAGAATTGCCGTGGATTTGTACTCTACATATGGTCTTGTTACGTAAATATATCCGGCAAAATCATTGGTTACGCCCCATGAATTTTTTACCATATAATATTCTTTTCCGGTCTGGTCTTTCGCCAGACCTACGATATGCATACCGTGGTCATCCGTTGTAGAAAGGTTGTTTAACGCTTTCTGACGCATATCCTCAGTAATGGTTTTGTCTTTTTTAGGCTCAGTAAATAAAGTCTGCTTGTTTTCTGCGGTAATCTGATCAAGATCCATATCAGGAACGTAAGCTACCCCGTTTTTGTAAGAAAAATAAGGCTCAGAAACGTCAGTTGCCCAACCTACAGAATATCCTTTGCTTACTGCATTATCAATAATTGCTGTAAGATCTTTCATCGGAACATTCCAGTCAGAATCATGGCTCCAGTTATCAGGAATCGGAACTACAAATTTCTGGAAATAAGGATAATCTTTGTAAGAAGATAATTCCACATAATCTTCAGGATTAATTCCTACCACTTCCTTCGCAAACGTTTTTGGAGTGTAGTTTTTCCCTTCATACGTAAAATTAGCAGGTACTTTTCCTAAGTATTCATCAAGAATGGCATCTACAGAATCCATCCAGTTGTCTGTCAGTTTACCTTTTGAGGAAGCCTGAACTAAACTATCAAGAACAGGTTTCAGTTTACCCTGCATTTCTTTGAAGTTGTTCGTAGTCTGTCCGGATTTTAACCCCGTATAAACATCCTGAGGAACCGTACCATACTTCTTGTACATATTGATTACATCGTGAAGTTCTCCTCCGTCACCCCAGCTGATAGCGCCATTATTCAAAACATATAATTTTGCTTTGTCGTGGTAAGAGTTTCTTGCTGTAAAGATTTCAGCAAGATCTACAGGTTTTTTGCCCATTCTCTGCATTTCAGATTCAAGGAAAGAGTTTCCTGAGTAGCTCCAGCAAGTTCCTGAAGACCCTTGGTTCTTTACCGAAGTAGCACCAACATCTTTTAGTGTTGTGAACTGGAAATTAGCATTTTGTGAGTGGTTGTTTTTTAACTTGTTGATTAAGTCATCTTGGGCAAACATCATACTTCCTGCAGACAAAACAAAAAGTAATGATGCAATTTTGGCATTTTTCATTACTATAAAAAGATTATTTGTATTAATAGTCGTTGATAATAGAGATTTGTTACACAATGAAAAGTTAAATTTGAAATTAAAAAAAGATATTACTGAAGTAAAAAAAAGCTTTACCATTTTACTTTTTAACCATTTTCTTAAAAAAGTTGTTTATGTTTCCAACCCTTTCAAAAGTTTCCGCATCTATAATAGTATAACTCCTGACTATGGAACAAGAATTATTATTGGAATGCCAGCGTAGCAACCGCAATGCTCAGCGGAAAGTTTACGAGAAAATGGCGGGCAGGCTTTACGCAGTCTGCAGACGCTATCTGAAAAACGATGAAGATATAGAGGAAGTAATGGCCGATACCTTCTACAAAATCTTCACGAAAATTACCCAGCTTCAGAAGGCTGATACTTTTGAAGCATGGGCAAGAAAAATTGCGGTAAACGAATGTCTGCAGAAATTAAGAACCTGCAAAGGACTGTTTATTTCTCTGGAAGAAAACTTCATTGACCATGCTGAAGGAACTACAGATAACCTTTCTCTGGAAAAAGATATTCTGAGCTTACTGAATTTTCTTCCGGAAGGCTGTAGAGCCATCTTTAATCTCTTCGCTATTGAAGGCTATCCCCATAAGGAAATAGCAGCCATGCTTTCCATCAGTGAAGGAACTTCAAAATCCCAGCTCAATTTTGCAAGAAAGAAGCTGCAGGAACTTTTAGGGAATCAAAACATTTAAACTTTTACAACAATGGAAAATAATCATATAGATCAACAATTCAATGAAGCGTCCAAGCTTTCAGAAGAGCCAGCCGTTTTTCCTGGTTTTGAGAAAGTATGGGAAAAAATTGAAGAGAAATTAGATACAAAAGAAGAGAAAAAGAGAATGATTCCCCTTTGGCTGCCGTATGGTATTGCTGCAAGTCTTGTGATTGGTATGGGAGCATTTTATTTTATGAATAAAAAGGAATCTGCTGAACCTTTAAAACCTGTAGTAACAAAGAATACAACGCTGAGAGGACCGATTAACAAAACAGAGATTGCAAAAATAGACCGTACCATCAAAGAAAATATCAGGAAAGAAGAATTGCCTGGATCTGTACCTCTTCCTTTACTGAATCAACCTTCACCGATTGTAGGAATGAATGTATACAAATCTCCACCTACATGCAATTTACCGCCAGTACAAGCTCCTGATAGAATAACAACATCTTTACCCACAATTTATAATGATACTTTAAAAACACAAAGTATTGATGAAGTTGTAGTTACTGCTTTAGGGATTAAAAAGAGTTATAAATCTGTTGTTGCATCTTCAACGGTTATGATTGCTTCTACAGATAAATCTTCTGTAAGTTCTCCGGCTGCTTATTCCTCATTGCAGGGATCTGTTGCAGGAGTTCGGATCAATGGATCGGGAAATCAGGGAATTAATGTTGCTCCGGGATATATTAATATTAAAAATCAGCTGGTGATCAGAGGGGCAGCGTCTGTAAAACCGGAAAATAAAGCTTTGTTTGTTCTCAACGGGATCGTAAGATCAGAGGAGGAATTCAGAAAATTGGATCCAAACAAAATTGAAAATATTGACGTTCTAAAAGGAAATTCTGCTACAGCAATCTACGGAAGTAAAGCAGCAAATGGAGTCATTGTAGTGACTACCAAAGATCTTTCCAGAAGAGAAAGAAAAAAACTGAAAAAGCTGCAGGAGGAAATCAGTAAACAGAAACAGATTACCCCGGTTACTCGAAATAATGAAAGCTATGATGCTTTTGTTGAAAACCCTTTTGAGTTGACACAAAACCAGCCTTTATCTACCTTCTCTATTGATGTTGATAACGCTTCCTATTCCAATGTAAGAAGAATGATCAATAATGGTCAGGCATTCGATAAAAATGCAGTGAGAATCGAAGAAATGGTTAATTATTTTAAATATGATTATCCTCAGCCTAAAAACGGAGATCCTTTTTCAATCAATACGGAATACAGCGACTCCCCATGGAATCCTGATCATAAACTGCTTAAGATAGGACTTCAGGGAAAAAATATTCCGATGGATAACTTGCCTGCTTCGAATCTTGTCTTTCTTATTGATGTATCAGGGTCAATGAATGAAGAAAATAAACTGCCATTATTGAAATCTTCCTTTAAAGTACTGTTGAATCAGCTCAGACCCAAAGATAAAGTAGGAATTGTAGTGTATGCGGGAAGTGCAGGAATGGTTTTGCCACCTACTTCAGCAGCAGAAAAAGATAAAATTATTGAAGCTTTGGATCGTCTTCAGGCAGGAGGAAGTACAGCTGGAGGAGCCGGGATTGAGCTGGCTTATAAGCTGGCTATGGAAAATTTTGTAAAAGATGGTAATAACCGTGTCATTATTGCAACAGACGGAGATTTTAATGTTGGAACTTCTTCCACTTCAGATCTTAAAACATTGATTGAAGATAAAAGGAAATCGGGCGTTTTCCTCACCTGTTTAGGCTTTGGAATGGGCAATTATAAAGACAATACCCTGGAAACCCTTGCTGATAAAGGAAATGGAAATTACGCTTATATCGATAATATGCAGGAAGCCCATAAGTTTCTGGGGAAAGAATTTGCAGGAAGCATGTATACCATTGCCAAAGATGTAAAGATCCAGATTGAGTTTAATCCCGAATATGTACACTCATACCGTCTGATTGGTTACGAGAACAGAAAGCTGAAGAATGAGGATTTTACCAATGATAAAATAGATGCAGGGGAACTGGGAAGCGGGCATACCGTTACCGCTTTGTATGAAGTGATTCCTGCCGGGATACAATCAGAGTTTGCTCCTAAAGAAAGTAATCTGAAATATACACGGAATTCTTCGAAGGGCTTTGGAGAAGAACTGGCAACGATAAAGTTCAGGTATAAAAAACCTGACGGAGACACCAGCCGGGAAATAAGCCAGATAGTGAAAAATGTAGCCGGCAGAATATCCTCATCAAGTCCGGATTTTAAATTTGCTTCTTCCGTAGCATGGTTCGGCTTGGTACTGAGAAACTCGGAACTTATTACCAGAAAAGATCTTTCCGATATTGAAAGCCTGGCCAGACAGGGCAAAAGTAAAGACGAAGAAGGATACCGTTCAGAATTTATAAGGCTGATAGAGAGCTATAAAACAATTCAAAAATAAACCTCTAAAAAAGAAATTTCCCCGGAAATTTCTTTTTTTTACTATTTTTAAAGCATACTAATAACTGATGAAAAAGAATTATCTGCTGTTACTGCCATTTACCATTACCATTTTTCAGGCGCAAAACTCACAATTGTACTATTCCGGAAAATTTTTGACGGCTAAAAATAAGGCGCAG
Source organism: Chryseobacterium culicis (assembly GCF_900108365.1). Classification (GTDB taxonomy): domain Bacteria; phylum Bacteroidota; class Bacteroidia; order Flavobacteriales; family Weeksellaceae; genus Chryseobacterium; species Chryseobacterium culicis. The sequence continues at coordinate 1,278,064 of NZ_FNWQ01000001.1, forward strand.
AATTTTTTAAAGGTTCATAATAAAAGCAGTGGAGCTTATGAGCTCACTGATAGCAGGGGATTGGCCATTATCGCTGCCAAGCCTTATGATACGCTGGTCTGGAATCAGGGGAAAAACACCCATGTTATAGCTCCGTATGAACTCAGAGAATTGAAGTCAATTCTGGAAAATCAGACGGCAAAGAAAAATGTTGAGAATATTTACAGTAAAGCGTATGACAGTTTGGTCTCAAAAGAAACTGAAGATGAGTTCAGTATGGAAAAAACGAAGACTCGTTTAAGTAAAAATTCCTATCCTTATTTTGATAAAATAAGAAAATTAAAACTAAAAAATGACAGTATATATACGGTAAAAGGTATTAGCCAGAGAACGCTGGTACTGAATGGAAGCTTTACCACCTCTCTCGATATTAAAAGCAGGAATGCCATTCCCGGAACTCAAAATCAATTTGTTCAGGGAAGATCAGAAAATGGGAATCTTGTCTGGAAAGGTCCTGAAACCAATGAAATATTCAGCTTCGGACCCGATATTTCTACGCTGGGATTTAATGGGCTGCCTTACGACTATGATCATAACGGAAGGTTAATTCCATGGGTCAATGGTTTACAGCGTGCACAACAATATAACAACAACATTTTCAAGACTACAGCAGGATATAATAACCAGCTGAATGTAAGTGCTTTTATTAGAGAAGATAACAATGAAAAGATTCGTCTTTCTTTCAATATTGGACAGCAAAAAAACCAGATGTATTTTATAGATCAGTTTGATATTGCTAATACCTTTAAAACAAAACTAAGCACAAATTTTGCCGGATATTCTGTAAACCTTGCCTTTAATTACGAAGAAGATAAAGCAACCAATACCAACAGAATCGGGTTGTTCAACAGAGCCTACCAGAATTCATTGCTGACACCCATTTCTTTTTCCAATGAGCAGAGTACCTTCCTCAATAGCGGTATGCAGAGAAGTTACAGCCAGTATGCAGACAATCCTTCATTCCTGTTTAAACAGGATAGCAAATACCAGTATCAGAACAGCCAAAGACAATTTAGTCTTAATCTCCTCAAAATCTGGGGAGGTTTCAGATTGAATCTTGCCCAGTCTTATGAAAATAACAACATCAACAACCTGGATCAGTATCAGCCATCCACCTACGGTTTTATCAATGGGTTACGGAATGAAAGAATTCAGAACAACAGCCTGTACCATTCTAATATACTGGGGACGTATACACTGGGAGACTATGATTTTAAGAATGTATTCAGTCTGAATTTTATTTTAAACAACAGGAAATCAGATGTGTATAATAGTCTTGTCAATCGGGAATCACGGTATCAGAGAACTTCACAGGATCATATTTTTAATTATAATATGGAGATTAATAAGTATGACTTTGAAGCAGGTTTTAATCTCGGAAATGCATTCTATATCTCTAATACCTCGCTTAAAAATAACTACTGGCTTCCAAAAGCTAATTTCTATGTAAAATTCAATGATATCTTTAATTGGTATAATTATGATTTTAAAATACTGGGAAGTTATGCCCGATTAAGCACAGAGCCTGAAATGACAAGGTCTTATGCGTCCTATGCCACCACATTATTGAACGCACAAAACTATCAACAGTATTTTCCGGTGCAGGAAGTAGAAAGTTTCAGAAATTTATCTAATATTAACACCAGAGAATGGAAGATCGGTGCCAGATTAAATTTTGGCAATAACATAAGTGTGGACGGAGAATATTTCAATAAAAAGAATACAGATGATGTATTTCCTGTTTTCGAAAATAACCGGCTAAGAGTAAAAAATATCGCAGATCATACCTACAGCGGCTATGAATTCAATTTTGCCTACGAAAGATTGCGTTTGGGATATGATGTGCATACCACCCATAAAATTTCATTTTTTAAATATAAAGACATTGTAGACCGGGTAGCTTCCGGATATCAGGATTTGGCCGTTTCAGGGTTTAAAGATATTTATAAAACCTTGTCGGAAGGGCAGGTTCTGGGAGCTGTGATGGGAAGTTATTTTGAAAGAAATGAAGCGGGACAATTGATTATTGATGAATTCGGATTTCCTAAAAAGGCAGCCGGAATGAAAATTATTGCAGATCCTACACCGGATTTTGTGATGAAATTCAATCATAATTTTGTGTATAAAAACTTTTCTTTAGATATCAATTGGGAGTGGAAAAAAGGCGGCCACCTCTGGAACGGAACCCAGGCAGTTCTTGATTATTACGGCCGTTCTGACAACTCCGGTGAAGAAAGGAATATTAAAAATTATGTTTTCGAAGGCGTACAGGCGAATGGAACTGCCAATCAGATTCCTGTTGATTTTTATGATCCCAATCGGAATGTTCAGGAAAACAGATGGTCGAGGTACGGCTATCTGGGAGTGGCGGAAAACTATATTCAAAAGGCAGATTATATCAGAATCAACAATATTTCGCTGTCTGCCAATTTTCCGATTAATTATGACAGACAGAATCTCAGACTTACATTTTACGTAAATAATATCATGCTTTGGCAGGCCAATAAAGGCGTAGATCCCAATCAGAATTTTTATGATATGGATAACGGAAGAGGGCTGGATTTTTTCAATCTCCCTTCTTTTAAAACTTTTGGATGCATTGTTTCATTTAGATTTTAACCCATGAATTTCAAATTGATATCCACCTGTATCATCGTGCTGAGCATATTATTTTCAATGGTTTCTCTGAAAGCCCAGCAGCCATTTCAGGATTTTGAGAAAGAGAAAACCTTTATTCAGACCAACCATGTTTTTTATAAACCCGGTGAGGAAATGTATTTTAAAATATATGTCGTAAAAGGAAATAGTAACCTTCCGGCAGAAGACAGCAAAGTTGTGAATTTTGAAATCATAGATCCGGCAGGAAGCCTGGTGAAAAAATTAAAATATGAAATTACCAACGGGTATGCTCAGGGATATTTCTATTTTGACAGTGATATGAAAGGCGGAATTTACAAAATCCGGGCTTTTACCAACTGGATGCAGAATGAAGAAGGGAAAAACACGTTCGAAAAAGAAATTACCCTCCAGAAAATAGTATCACCCAGAATCTTAATGAAGCTGGATTTCCCCAAAAAAGGATTGGGCCCGGGAGATGAGGTAACCGCCGATTTTTCAATGAGAAGCCTTAGCAGCCTCCCGATTCCTTTTTATGAAGCAGACTATACTGTAATGCACAACGGAGAAACCATTTCAGAAGGAAAATTCATCACGGATAAAGAAGGTAAAAAACGTCTGACCTTTAAGCTCCCTGAGGTTTTGAAATCCTCTGATGCCCTTTTGAATATTAAAGTGAATTTTGACGGATTTACTGAATCTATTTCCAGAAATATCCCTATTGTTCTGAATAATCTGGACGTGAAATTCTTACCCGAAGGAGGAACATGGATCAACGGCATAGAACAGAATATGGCCTTTAAAATTCTGGATGAATTTGAAAAACCTGTCGATGCCGTTTTAGCGGTTTATAATCGGAATCATCAAAAAATAAAAGAAATCCAGGCGTATCATTTCGGAATGGGAAGCTTCCGCTTTACCCCTGAAAACGGAGAGGCTTACTATGCAAAAGTGCTCAAGCCGGAGAATATATCTCAGATTTTCAATTTCCCTGCAGCAACAAATGAAGGAGTGGTTTTGAATGTCCGGCATGAAAACCAAAAACTAGCTTTCACCATCATTTCAACACAGGAAAAAACAATTACCCTGAAAGGAAACTTCCGCGGAAAAGAACTTTACAGTAAAGTAATTTCACTCAGAAAAGGAACGAATTCCCTGGAAATTGAGGAGAAAGAATTTCCCGTAGGTATCTGCAGATTTACCATTGCGGAAAATAATATTCCACTCGCAGAACGTGTGGTTTTCACCAATAAAAAGACCCGGCTCAATATAAAAGTTACCCCTGTAAAGAAATATTACCAGCCCAGAGAAAAAGTAACACTGAATATTGAAACTACCGATGAAAACAGCAGACCTATTCCGGCCAATCTCGGACTGAGTGTGGTGGATGATAAACTATGGACGTATGCAGATGATAAACAGAACCATCTCATCTCATGGCTCCTTATGGATTCTGAGCTGAAAGGTAAGATTGAAAAACCACAGTTTTATTTCGATAACAAAGAAGAAAAAGCCGATAAAAGTTTAGACCTTGTGATGCTGACCAACGGCTACAGGTACTTCGAACTGATCCCTGAAGTTCTGAAAACCAGCAAATACAAATACCTTCCGGAAAAGAAAAATACTGTGTATGGTTTGGTGGAAGATGAGAACAGGAAAACAGTAAAAGCAGATGTTTTTCTTGTTGGTACAAATGATAAAAAGATTCTTAAACAGACCGTTGCAGAAAACGGAAAGTTTTATTTTTCAGATTTGAATGCAGGAAATTCATATAAAATTATTGCGAAATCTTATCAGCCTAAACAAAAGCTGAAAATAAGGATACTATCTTATAATCTGGATATTAATCCTTTAGAAAAACAAAAACTGTCTCATATAGATATAGAAGAAATAATAAAAGAAGCAGAAAAAAAGGAAGAGGCAAAGAAAGAAAACAGAAACAATACCAGCCAGCTGAATACCCCCGGAAGATCAAAAGCTGATACCATTAAAAATAAAAGTATCGAAGAAGTAATTTTCTTAGGATACAGCTCGATGACAGGAAATAAAAGTACAATGGCATCCACCACTGTGGCATCCTCCTTAGAAATTCAGAACCCTAATGTCGCCTCATTACTGAGTGGGAAAGTTGCCGGATTAATCGTAACTCCTGTTGGGCAGGCTGGAGCAAGCGCACAGATCAGAATAAGAGGGGATGCTTCTGTTACGAACAAAAATCCTTTATTTGTTGTGGACGGGGTGCCCGTAGAAAATTTTAATACCACCGTCAACCCGAATGATGTCAGCAGTATTACCGTTCTTAAAGATGCTGCAGCTACCGCAATCTATGGAAGCAGAGCCGCCAATGGAGTGGTGATTATTAATTCTTATAAAAACGGCAGCTCACAAATCAAATGGGATATCACCCCGAAATCTTATATTGCCGTAGAAGCTGTGCCATACGGAAAACTTACATCCTATGCCGGTACTAGAGAATTTGCTTATCCGGAATATGAAACAACCAACACTTCTTACCGTTTCGATTACAGAGAAGCGCTTTACTGGAACCCCGTGGTGGAAACCGATAAAAACGGAAAAGCTAAAGCAGAGTTTTATAATTCAGATGCCAATTCTACTTTTAGAGTGCTTACAGAAGGAATTTCTGCAACAGGACTTTTGGGGCGGGATGAAACTACGTACGCCGCTCAAAGCATTATTTCTATTGATGCAAAAATTCCGCAATATCTCACCAGAACAGACGAGATGATCATTCCTGTGGTCATTAAAAATAACGCCCCGGAAACCCGTAAAATGACTATGGATGTCATGGTTCCCAATCATGTAAAGCTGATAAGTACAGACAGCCTGATTACCCTGAAACCTATGGAATCAGGAAGATTATTTGTCAAAATACAAACCGATGAGACCATCAATTCTAATATTCAGTTTTCAGTGAGGTCCGGAGATTTCAGAGAAACCATGATTCTTCCGTTCAAAGTAGAAGAGAAGGGATTCCCGCATCATTTTTCCATCATTAATAATAAAACAGAGGATATCAACATCAATATTCCGGAATATATCAATGGAACCTTATATTCCTCCTATTATGTATTTGAAAATGCAGCATTGAAACTATTTGAAGACCTGGAACAGCTGAAAAAAGAGCCTCACGGATGTTTTGAACAGCTATCCTCAACAGTGTATCCGAATATTTTCATTCTGGACTATTTAAAATCAAATAAAAAAATAGACACAGCAACAGAAAATTTGGTGGTGAAAAATATGAAGAAGGGCTTCCAGAAGATGCTGAGCTATAAAAATAAAGATGGAGGCTTTGGATACTTCAGCTCTGAAGAATCGGATGTGGCACTTTCAGCATTTGCACTGTTGGAATTTACAGATTTAAAAAAATATGTGAATCCGGATGTAAAAATTATTCAGGAGCTTTCATCATTTATTTTATCAAGAAAAAACGGAAATGGATTATTTGAAATAAGAAGACCCTATGAATCTCCAAAAATGTATTCCGAATATTCCTGGGCAAGAAACATGTATGTTGTTTATGCCTTATCCAGGCTGGGTTTCAAAAATGAAATTGCAGATACCTTCAAAGTAACGATGAAAAGAGCTCTGGCAACAAAAGACACCTATCAGCTGGCTTTACTGGCCAATGCAGCAGCACACCTCGGAAAACAGCAGGAATATGATGATCTGATGAAAATTCTCGACAAACAGTATGAAACGAAGAACGTAAAATCTGAAATTACTTTTACAGGTTCTTGGGGAAGATCTGCAGAAGCAGAAGCCCTTTCATTATACATCATGGCACTTCAGAAAGATGAAAAATTAAACCAGCTGAAACTTGCAGAAGCTGTAGACAACCTTATCATGTTCGATGGCTATTTTGGATTCGGTTCTACTCAGGCAACCACACTGGCAATACAGGCCCTTTCGGATTTTTTCTCTAAAAATGAAAAATTGTATGGAACCGAAAAGCCTGTCATCAAAATTAATAAGGCACAAGCTTTACCTATGATCAGTCTTTCATCAGCATTTAAATCCGGAGAAAATACCATCAGTATTCATTATCCCACACCAAATGGACTGCCTTATAAGCTGGAATACCAGTACTACACCCTTCAGGCGCCGGAAAGCAAAGATATTCCCCTTACCATGGAAACAAAGCTGAAATCCGGAACTTCGAAAGTAGGAGAGACCAGCAGAATGACCGTTACCATTAAAAATAAACTAAACGGACAGCTGCCCATGACGATTGCTAAAATTGGAATTCCGGCAGGGCTTACCCTCCAAAATGCTTTGCTGAAGGATTTAATAGATAAAAAGCAGGTCTCTTACTATGAGATTTTCGACAATTATCTGGTTTTATACTGGGACCATTTCAATGCTGAAGAAACCAAAACAGTCAATCTCGATCTTAAAGTAGAATTTGCAGGAACCTACACAGGAAAATCAAGCAATGTATATCTGTATTATATGCCGGAAGCCAAGTATTGGAATCAGGGAATCAGCACACAAATAGAACCTTAATTGTAAATTTCATAAACTCAAACAGGCATTCTAAGGGATGTTTGGTTGAGTTGGAAAATTAATTTTCAAAAATTATTGAAAATTCAAAAAATATAATTACATTTGTTACAGAATTAAAAAGAGAAATACCATGCAACTTTCAGAAGCAAAAGAAAAATACATTCAGACCTGGGGAACCTTTGCTACCAATTGGGGAATCAACCGTACGATGGCACAGGTACACGCGCTGCTTCTGGCAAGTGGAAAGCCGCTTTCTACGGATGAGGTAATGGAGCAGCTGGAGATTTCAAGAGGAAATGCCAATATGAACCTCCGTGCTTTGATAGACTGGGGAATCGTGAAGAAAGAATTTGTGAAAGGTGACCGTAAAGAATATTTCGTAGCAGAAAAAGATGTCTGGTATCTGTTCAAACAAATTACCAAAGAGCGTAGAAAAAGAGAAATAGAACCTGTCATCTCCTTTCTCGAAGAGCTGAAGAACATTGATGATAAAGATTCTGAAGAAGCTCAGGAATTCATTAAGCTGATGAATGATTTTAGTTCCGTAACCGGAAAAATCAATAATATTATGGATCTTGCCATAAAAAGCGATGACCACTGGCTGGTAGGGAAGATTACCAATCTGTTGAAATAAAACAAAAAGGATGAAAATCCTTTTTTATTTCACTTTAATTTTCAAAAATTACTGAAAATATAAAACTTTTAATATCATGAAGAATTTTTTTAAACAGTATCTTTATTTAAGCCTTTTTATAACGGTGGCTTTAATTGTTGCCGTCTGGTTTGTTCTGATTTCCAAAGGCGAATACGGAGTAACCCTGTTTTTTACCATTCCGGTTTCGATTGGATTTATCATAGGATATGTAAAGTATTTTAAAAGAATTGGATTAATGAATGTCCTAAAAACAAGCTTTAAAATTGTCTTAGGATTAGTCATTTTCTCTATGATCCTGATAGCGGCCGGAGCAGAAGGAGCTATTTGCATTATCATGGCTATTCCTTTTATTGGCTTTGCCATGTTTGTGGGGTTTACGATTGGCTTTATTATTGGGGTTCTTGATGAAAAGAGACATACAGGAAGTGTTATGGTATTCGTTCTTTTTATTAATCCTGCATCTTATATTTTTGATACCTATACAAAACCTATTGAGGAAACTGTTACTACACAAATGATTGTAAACTCTTCAAACGAGAAGGTATGGAAACTTTTAAATACACAGATCAATTTCAATACCCCTGATTTTATCCTGTTTAAAAAAGGAGTCAGCTATCCAAAGAATATTAAACTGATGAATGAAAACGGAAAATTACGGTATCGCTGCCAAACCAATAATGATGCATTACAACTCAATATCGATGAATGTATAGAAAATAAAAAAGTGAAATTCTCTCTGGAAAATCAAACCGTTCCTATGAAAGAAATTACGCCTTATGAAAATATTGATGCCAAGCATTTGCATGATTATTTTATCGTGAAATATGGTGAAATCACTTTGGATAAACTCTCCGAAAATAAAACAAGGATCATTGCGAAAACAAAATACAGTTACAAAATAGCACCCACATGGTACTGGAAAAAATGGTCAGGCTACATCATTGATAGAATGCAGGCCCATGTATTACAATCTATAAAAACACAATCTGAAAATGAATGATCTGCAACAATATTTTGACCGCCTGCAACCCAGATATTACATTAATGAAATTGCATCTTTAGGATTTACAAGACTGTTCAGAAAGATAGCAGTTCAAAAAGTAAAAAGCTATGGAGACAAAAGAGTTTTGGACTTGATGAGCGGACAGGGTGAAAATCTGGAATTTATACAATCGCATAATGAAAATACAGCAATTGTAGCATTGGATTTTTCTTCAGCAATGCATACGAAACTGGCAGAAACATTCAAAAATAAACTGTCAGTACAGCAGATTCAAAATGATTTTTTTGAAAGCCAGATTCCGGATCATTCTATGGACATCATCCTTTGCTCTTACGGAACAAAAACGATAGAAAGCCATCAGAAACCAATTTTTGCCGACAGACTGTCAAAAATCATTGATGAAAAAGGAGAAATTATCATCGTAGAATTTGTAAAGCCGAAAACAAAGTGGAGATTCAGTTGTGTGAAATGGTATATCGAAGTTTTTGTTTCAAGGATCTTTGGAAACGAATTTGGAAAACTGTTTCATTATATCAATAAGAATGAAAGCCTTGAGGATCTCAAAGATCTATTTATCAAAAACAGGCTTTCTATTTTATCCCACCAAAGATATCTTGATTTAGTCGAAATTCTTCACGTGAAGAGAAACTAGTTTTGATTTGAATCTATATTTCAAAAATTACTGAAAATTTTAAATAAATAATAATGAAAAATTTAATCATACATCTGTTCCTGATTATGTATTTCAGCAGAAAAGGATCACTATAAAAGAGTACAATCTAACAACCTTAAAAGCTAAAAAATGTCTACCATCTATTTAAATACAGTTGTCAATGCCGATATTCACTACGTTTTTGATCTGGCAAGGAGTATTGACCTGCATCAGCAATCCACTTCAAAATCCCATGAAAAAGCAATTGCCGGACGTACTTCAGGACTGATTGAAGAAAATGAAACCGTAACCTGGCGGGCAAAACATCTGGGAGTTTATCAAAACCTCACTACAAAAATTGTCAGCATGGAAAAACCGGTTCAGTTCATTGATGTGATGCAGAAAGGAGCTTTCAGATCTATGCGCCATCAGCACATTTTTAAAACGGTAAACGGAAAAACCCTCATGACCGACATTTTCGAATTCGAATCTCCGCTGGGCATCATTGGCAAGTTATTTAATGCCGTTTTTCTCACGGGCTATCTCAGAAAATTTTTGCTCCAAAGAAACGAAATGATTAAAACCGTTGCAGAATCTTCGGTCCGTGACGGAATAGCTGTTTTTTAACCAAAAAACACGCAATTATGAATCTTTTATTGGCAGAATGGCTAAAACTGGCCAGCTTCACGTATGAAATTGATCCTTAAACTAAAAACAATGAAAATAATCATAGCAGGAGGAACCGGGTTTCTTGGAGAAAACTTAGAAAAGCACTTCACGGAAAAAGGACACCAGGTTTACATTCTTACCCGTAATCCCAAACGTAAAAACGAAATCTATTGGGATGCCCAAACCATAAGCGAATGGAAAAACAGCCTTGAAAAGGCAGATGTCCTGATCAACCTGACAGGAAAATCTGTAGACTGCCGTTATCATGAAAAAAATAAAAAGGAAATTTATTCATCAAGAATAGAGAGTACAAGAATATTACAGAAAGCAGCAGATCAATGTTCCGATAAGCCAAAGATCTGGCTGAATGCCAGCTCTGCAACTATTTATGTTCATTCTGAAAAACACCTCAATACAGAAGAAAATGGCATCATAGGAGATGACTTTTCTATGAATATCTGCAAAAGCTGGGAAAAAGAATTTTTTGCAGTCGAAAATGAAGAAATACGAAAAGTTGCCCTTCGTACCTCTATTGTTCTGGGGAATGACGGGGGTGCTTTTCCAAAACTTAAAATGATAACAAAACTTGGTTTAGGCGGAAAACAGGGAAGGGGTAATCAGATGGTAAGCTGGATTCATATCCAAGATTTTTGTAAAGCGGTGGACTGGGTTATTAACCGCGAGACTATTTCAGGAGTGATCAATATCACTGCTCCGGCACCGCTTTCCAATGAAAATATGATGGAAACACTGAGAAAAAAGCTGAAAGTACCATTTGGACTGAATACTCCCGTCTGGCAGCTCGAAATAGCATCTCTGTTCCTTAAGACAGAAACCGAATTAGTATTAAAAAGCCGGAATGTTTATCCCGAAAAACTAGAACAAACCGGATTTAAGTTCTCATATCCGGAATTGGATAATGCCATTGCCAATCTATTGGAATCCTAATGTTTGTGGGTTTCCCCAAGGATAATTAAATTAGCGGAAAACTATTCCATATGCTGGTGATATCCAAAATAAAACCCTTTTTCCTTTCTTCCTTTCTGATAAGTTCGATAGCATTTTCGCAGGCTCATAATGTGTCTGACGGCTATCAGAAACCTACAGATCCCCTGGTAGCACAGAATCTGGAGCAGTGGCAGGATATGAAATTCGGACTCTTTATGCATTGGGGAACCTACAGCCAGTGGGGAATTGTTGAAAGCTGGAGTCTGTGTCCTGAAGATGAATCGTGGACCCAGAGAAAACCCGAGCACGGGAAATCTTACTATGAATATGTGAAAAATTATGAAAATCTTCAGACTACTTTCAATCCAACCCAATTCAATCCACAAAAATGGGCTGATGCCGTTAAAAAAGCCGGAATGAAATATGTGGTTTTTACCACCAAGCATCACGACGGTTTTGCCATGTTTGATACCCGGCAGTCAGATTATAAAATCACATCTCCCAAAACACCCTTTTCAAAAAATCCCAAATCTGATGTGGTAAAAGAAATTTTTAACACCTTCAGAAAAGAAGGATTTAAGATAGGGGCTTATTTTTCAAAACCCGACTGGCATTCTGATGATTACTGGTGGTCTTACTTTCCGCCAAAAGACAGAAATGTGAATTACGATCCGAAGAAATATCCGGAAAAATGGAATAACTTTAAAAAATTTACCTTCAATCAGCTGAACGAAATCACTTCCAATTATGGAAAAATTGATATTCTCTGGTTAGACGGGGGATGGGTACGTCCTTTTCATACCATAGATCCTAAAGTAGAATGGCAGCGTACCATTAAAGTGGAACAGGATATTGATATGGACAAAATAGGGACTATGGCCAGAAAAAATCAGCCTGGAATCATCATTGTAGACCGTACTGTTCCGGGAAGGTGGGAAAACTACGTTACTCCTGAACAGGCTGTTCCGGAACATGCACTTGACATCCCTTGGGAAAGCTGCATCACCATGGGAGATTCATTTTCTTACGTTCCGAATGATCATTATAAGACCTCTCAAAAGATCATTGAAACCTTAGTTAAGATCATTTCAAGGGGCGGAAATTATCTCATGAATATCGCTCCGGGACCCACAGGAGATTACGATCCGGTCGTTTATGAAAGACTACAGCAGATTTCCCACTGGATGGATCACAATCAGACTGCTGTGTTTGCAACCAGAAGTATTGCTCCATACCACGACGGAAATTATTATTATACCCAAAGCAAAGATGGAAAAACAGTGAATATTTTTCACTTGGATGAAAATACAGATTACAAGTCTCCTTCAACATTAAGTTTTACAATACCCGATAATGTTAAACCGAAATCTTTGAAAATTTTAGGATTGTCAGGTAAAATTCAATGGAAAAAATCAGGGAATTCAATTGAAATTAATGTACCTGAGGAAAGAGCCCGGTTACAATATTCAACGGTAATTCAGATCATGCAATAGCTGAATTTGTGATTCATTGTATAGGAAAGTTTCAGGTCCTGAACTTTTGGTTCTTTGGCTTCAAAGTAAAGAACAAATTTTAACTAAATTATTCATGAGATGTATTTTAAACTTCGATTTAAAATTATAGGAATTTTCCTGTTGAGCTCTGTCTATAGTGCAGCTCAAAAACAAATCTATAAAGATCCCAAACAGCCCATAGAAGCCAGAGTTCAGGACCTGCTGAAAAGAATGACACCCGAAGAAAAATTCTGGCAGTGTTTCATGATTCCAGGAGACTTGGACAACGTTCCGAAAGGACAGTATTCCCATGGAATCTTCGGATTGCAGGTAAGTGCAGGAAATCAGGGTGGCGGGGCAGCCGGGCAACTGCTGAAATATAATGCCAGTGAGGATGCTGAAAGACTTGTGAAAAAAATCAATGCCATTCAAAAATATTTCGTTGAAGAATCAAGACTGGGAATTCCCATTATTCCTTTTGATGAAGCCCTGCACGGACTGGTTCGGGAAGGCGCTACCGCTTTTCCGCAGTCAATCGGTCTGGCAGCCACTTTTAATCCGGAATTAATGACGAAGGTCTCAACAGCAATCGCCAGAGAATCAAAATTAAGGGGAATCCGCCAGATTCTGACGCCGGTAGTTAACCTCGCTAATGACGTGAGATGGGGAAGAACAGAAGAAACTTATGGTGAAGATCCTTTTTTGACCTCCGTAATGGGGGTGAGCTTTGTTGCTCCATTTGAAAATATGGAAATCATTACCACTCCCAAACACTTTTTAGCCAATGTAGGAGAAGGGGGAAGAGATTCCTACCCGATTCACTGGAGCAGAAGGTATCTGGAGGAAACCCATTTAGTTCCATTTTACAATGCCTTTACAAAAGGAAAAAGCCGATCGGTAATGACCTCTTACAACCTGCTGGATGGAAGGCCTGCTACAGCAAATCACTGGCTCTTAACCGAAAAATTAAAAAAAGACTGGAATTTCAAAGGTTTTGTAATCAGTGACGCAAGTGCAGTAGGAGGCGCAAATGTATTGCATTTTACAGCAAAAGATTATGATGATGCTTCTGCACAGGCCATCAATGCGGGTCTTGATGTTATTTTTCAGACAGAATACAAACATTATCAACTCTTTATTCCTCCGTTTTTGGATGGAAGAATCTCAAAAGAAAGAATTGATGATGCCGTTTCAAGAGTTTTGAAAGCCAAATTCGAGCTTGGATTGTTCGAAAATCCTTATGTTTCGGAAAAAGAAATTGAAGCGCTGAAAAAACTTAACCATAAGCCTCTGGCAGAAAAAGCAGCTGCAGAATCATTTGTTTTGCTTCAGAACAATAATCAGACGCTTCCTGTTCCCGCGAATGTGAAGAAAATCCTCGTAGTAGGCACAGATGCTGTGGAGGCAAGGCTGGGAGGGTATTCAGGCCCGGGAAATAAGAAGATACATATTCTCGATGGGCTTAAAAAGTATACTGAGAATAAAGGAATTGAAATCATTTACTCAAATGGTATCGACTGGAATGTAAAGGAATTGGCTACCATCTCAACAGAATATCTGTCCTCAGAAAATAAAAAGGGCTTAAAAGGAAGCTATTTTTCCAATGCAGATTTACAAGGAAATCCGTCTTACGAGAAGCAGGATGAACAGGTCAGTTTTAAATGGACCCTATATTCTCCTGATCCTGAAAAACTTCAGCCGGATAACTACAGCATTCGCTGGACGGGTAAACTGGAAGCTCCGGATTCCGGAAAATATCAGTTGGGATTACGAGGAAATGATGGCTTCAGATTATACCTGGACGGAAAATTACTCATCGACCGATGGGAAAAACTGAGCTATTCCACCCAAACAGTTGAAGCAGATCTCGTAAAAGGAAAAAAGTATGACCTTAAGATTGAATTCCATGAAAACCGTGGGGAAGCCAATCTGGAGCTGATCTGGAACTATGGCCGGCACAATTATCAGAAGGATTTTAATGAGGCGCTGAGCCTTGCCCAAAAAGCAGACTATATCATTATTACCGCCGGAATTCACGAGGGAGAATTTCAGGATCGTTCTTCGCTGAGTCTGCCCGGAAATCAGGAACCTTTTATTCATGAAGTTTCAACATTAAATAAACCCACTGCTGTGATTTTAGTAGGAGGTTCAGCCATTAAAACAACAGCATGGAAGGACAAGGTAGGAGCCATCTTAGATATTTGGTATCCCGGTGAAGAAGGCGGAAATGCTGTTGCAAAAACACTTTTCGGAGCAGAAAATCCATCAGGGAAATTACCGGTCACTTTTCCGGTAGAGGAAGGCCAGCTTCCCTTAACCTACAATCATCATCCAACAGGAAGGGGAAATGATTATCATGACCTGAGCGGTGAACCGCTATATCCTTTTGGTTTCGGATTGAGTTATACCACTTTTGAAATCTCCGGATTGCAGCTGAATAAAGCCCGGTATTCAGAAAATGATACTATTATTGCTAGGGTAAATGTGAAAAATACAGGTTCAAAAGAAGGAAGCGAAGTCGTTCAGCTGTATGTGAAAGATCTATTGGCTTCTGTTTCAAGACCTGTTATTGAGCTTAAGGGATTTCAGAAAGTAGAATTGAAACCCGGAGAATCCAAATCCGTTACCATCGAAGTTCCCGTAAAGCAGTTACAGTTTTTAAATGAAAAGATGGACTGGATTGTAGAAAAAGGGATATACAGAATAATGATTGGCAATTCATCAAAAAATCTTCCTTTAAAACAAAATATTGAAGTTTTATAACCATAAAAAAGAGCAGAAATTTCTGCTCTTTTTCGTATTGTATTCTGTGAATTTCTAATATTTTCTTGCTAATAAAACGTTCAGTAAAAATGTTCCCGTCCAGTTACTGTTATTGGATCCGTTGTTTCCCATAAAATCAACACGTGCCACAGAAACAGTAAGTCTCGTTCTTCCTGCAGTACCATTATTGGCAAGACTTACAAACGAAGCAGTGAATACATCAGGAAAACTCGAGTTATTTCCGGCCGTAAGAATAGGATACATATTCGTAACATTAAACGGGGTTCCCTGATATTCATACACGATGGTCATTCTGCTGGCATTGGTAAAAAGTGAAGAATGAGCATTATCTACAGACGATTTACTTATAATCCACCACCTGTCAGTCGCACTGCCGGAATCATATCCTGCATTAAAATGGTTCGTCCAGTCTGCAACAGAGGTACTTCCCAAAGCATGTGGAGGAATAAAAAGCTGTGTACCATAAATTTCTACGTTGCTGGGTTTAGGAAGAACCGTAAAAGATAAATCCCATGTTCCTCCGGTTGTATTGCTGTTGTTTACTACTTCAGCATATGCCCCTGTAGGAATCACAAAAGAAGCAACAGGAGTATTGTCAATCCTTAAAGTATTGCCACTGGAAGCCTGCAGTGTAATTGCGTTGGCAGAGATATTTTTGATCTTATAAATTCTTCCGGTAAAACTTGTCGTTCCTGAGCCAACAACAGGAAGTGTAAATGTGGCATCTGCCGTACCGTTATACGTGATATAATGGTCAGTTGCCAGAATATTGTAAGTAGTAGCCGTGATCTGGGTATAGCCGGCTCTTAATGAACCGTTTATCGCAAGAGTACTGTTGGGAGTCAATGTATTAATACCTACCTGTGCATTTAAAGACAGCGCTCCAAATAAAAGAATTGAGATGTATTTTTTCATATTTTGTAATTAGTTTCAAACAAAAATATAAAAAATATGATGCAAAATTCACATATTTAGGAATAATTTTTACGTTTTTACGATCAATATAGCATTATGGTGTGAAATTTTTGAACAAGCATTTTAGATTAATCTGCATGGCACTTCCAGATCTTCAGTGAGATAATAGCTGCAGCATAGTCTGTGGTAACCGTCTGCAATAATAAGCTCCTGCGGTCCTCTTACAAGAAGGATCGGAGAAAGCTTTTTGTTTTTTTCAACTTTTTTCAGGCTTTCCTTTACATGAATATTGGTTTCCGGCAGCAATGCAAGTTTGCTTGCTCTTAAAATGTCTTTTGATTTTTTGATGATCGTTGGGGCTGCCTTTAATTGTTCAACCATTTTGTTCGCTTCGTCCGGATCCACAAGAAGTTCCAGGTAATCCAATGCTGCAGGAAAATCATGCTCCTCCGGTTCTTTCATCCAGATGCTGTCTTTTGTCAGATTCTTTTTTTTCGCAGAAGTCTTCATAATGCTTTATTTAAGGTAAATAAATATATTAAAAATAGAGCAGCTTTTGATCACGTATTGTATGGTTTACGATTTACAAAAAAAATCTTGGTATGATATATGCAAGATTGATGGTGAACCGGAATGAATTTAATTAAAAAAATACAGTTGATTAAATTTATTCAAAAATAAGAACATTATGAAAAAGTTATTAATCTCAATGGTATTGTTACTAGGTTTATCAATGAATGTTTCAGCACAGAAACGTCCGCCAGCCCCACCGCATCCTTCAAAAAATGAATTGGTGAATATAAAAATGCAGGAGCTTACCAAAAAATACAATACAGAAAAGAAATTGATCCTTAATCATCCGCTTGCCACCAAACAAATGAAGAGAGATCAGATGAAAGCTTTAAATGACAGATATGCGGCTGAAAAGCGATTACTGAGACAGGCAAAATAATAGATAATTTTCGCAGTTATTAGAACTCAAAAAGCTGTTTTTTATCTATTGAACTTTGAGAAATTCTCAATAGAAAAGAAATTTATTAAAAGAGAATACGTTATGTATTCTCTTTTTTTATGTAAAATTGAATAAAAACAGCGTTCTTCCTGCAATGTAAGATCAGTTGGCATAAACATGAAACATCCAATATTTTTCCTTAAATTCGCATAAAAATTTTTAAAGTAATGAATTACGATATTATTGTCATTGGAAGTGGTCCTGGTGGATATGTAACTGCGATCAGAGCAGCGCAATTAGGTTTCAAAACCGCAATTATCGAGAAAGAAAATTTAGGAGGAATCTGCCTTAACTGGGGATGTATTCCAACTAAAGCTTTATTGAAATCTGCTCAGGTTTTTCATTATATCAACCATGCTGAAGATTATGGTTTAAATAAAGTGGAGGGAAGCTTTGAATTCCCGAATGTAATTCAGAGAAGCCGTGGTGTTGCCAGCAAAATGAGCAAAGGAATCGAGTTCTTGATGAAAAAGAATAAGATTGACGTAATTCTTGGTACTGCAAAAGTGCAGAAAGGTAAAAAAGTTTCTGTTACAGATAAAGAAGGAAAAGTAACTGAATACACAGGTACTCATATCATTATTGCAACCGGAGCCCGTTCAAGAGAATTACCAAACTTGCCACAGGATGGTAAAAAAGTAATCGGATACAGACAGGCATTATCTCTTCCTGAACAGCCAAAATCTATGATTGTTGTTGGTTCCGGAGCTATCGGGGTAGAGTTTGCTGACTTTTACAACACAATGGGGACCAAAGTAACTGTTGTGGAATTCATGCCAAATATTGTACCTGTAGAAGACGAAGAAATCTCTAAACATTTGGAGAAATCTCTGAAAAAGACAGGAATCGAGATTATGACAAACGCTTCTGTGGAAAGCGTAGATACAAGCGGTGAAGGTGTAAAAGCTACTGTAAAAACGGCTAACGGAAACATCACTCTTGAAGCTGATATCCTGTTATCTGCCGTAGGTATTGCTGCTAACATCGAAAACATCGGGTTAGAGGAAGTAGGAATCCAGACAGACAAAGGAAGAGTATTGGTAAACGAATGGTACGAAACTTCAGTACCGGGTTACTATGCCATCGGAGATATCATCCCAACTCAGGCATTGGCTCACGTTGCTTCTGCAGAAGGAATTACTTGTGTTGAGAAAATTAAAGGAATGCACGTTGAAAAAATCGACTATGGCAATATTCCTGGATGTACTTACTGCCACCCGGAAGTAGCTTCTGTAGGTCTTACTGAAAAGCAGGCTAAAGAAAAAGGATACGAAATCAAAGTAGGTAAATTCCCTCTTTCTGCAAGTGGTAAAGCTACTGCCAACGGAAATACAGACGGATTTATCAAAGTAATTTTCGATGCTAAATACGGAGAGTGGTTAGGATGCCACATGATTGGTGAAGGCGTTACTGATATGGTTGCTGAAGCTGTGGTAGCAAGAAAACTGGAAACTACAGGTCACGAAATCATCAAATCTATTCACCCGCACCCAACAGTTTCTGAAGCTATTATGGAAGCTGCTGCTGCTGCTTATGGTGAAGTGATTCACATTTAATCTGCTCATTCTTATACAATATAAAGCCCGGATTACTCCGGGCTTTTTTTATCCAAAATAACAACTCATTCAGATGCATTTATCTAAGTCTCACAGAATAAAATGATAAAAGCATTACAGACTTATCTTTACGATCTCTTGGGTTGAATTTGTCCTAGTTTTATATGTGATTTTATTAAAATAATTTTAAAATCAGCATATTTATGAAAATTAACTTAATTATTTCAGACTGTTTTCATACATTTAATCTATGAATTTTGAGAGAGTAGGACTTGTTTTATCAGGAGGCGGTACCAAAGGGATCGCTCATGCAGGAGTATTAAAATTCTTACAGGAAAAAGGAATTGAGGTGGATATTCTTTCGTGCTGCAGCGCAGGCTCTATTGTAGGCTGTCTTCATGCGATCGGTAAAACACCCGAAGAAATCCTGGAGTTTTTCAATTCGGTGTATTTTTTCAACTGGAAACACTTTACGTTCAATCAGCCTGGGCTTGTTTCATCTGTAATTTTCAGAAATTACCTGAAACCTATTTTTCACGACATGAAATTAGGAGACTTGGATATAGAAGTAAAAATTGTTGCTACTGAACTTGTTGCCGGAACCCAGAAGATTTTTGATAAAGATTTTGAAATTGTAGATGCTATCATTGCCTCATGTTCTATTCCCGGAATCACAACACCTTATATCATTGGGGATGAAATGTACTGCGATGGAGGCGTACTGAATAATTTTCCGGCCGATATTATCAGAGAGGACTGTGACAAGCTGATCGGTGTATTTGTATCTCCACCCAACGAAGCTAAAATTAAGGATCTGAACTCCATTAAAGCCATTGTTTCCCGCTCTTACGACCTTCTTTCCTACAGGATAGAAAAAATAAAATTTGATTACTGCGACTGGTTTATTTCTTCTCAGAAACTATCTTCCTATGGAACTTTTGAGCGAAGAAAAGACAGACTGGAAGAGATTTTCAATATCGGTTACAAAGCTGCCAAAGAAAGTTATGAGGAAAGTACTTTCTTTACCGAATTAAGACAATCCGGAACATAAAAAATCCCGCAGGAATGCAGGATTTCTGTTTTATAAAAAGGTGAATTGAAAAGACAGGCTATAATAACTTACAGCTTCTATCCTCCCGCTTCCAGCCTTAATGTTTCCTAATTTTTAACCACATAGCCGTCCTGGCGAACAATTTCACGGTCATTAGCATCACTCACAACCAATGTATAGGGTGCCTTTTTCGGGGAATCGGTCAGGTAATTTCTCCAGATCTGATAGCTGTGTCCCTCATTATTGAAGTTGATATAATAGTTGCCGCCGGTACCATCAGGAATAAGTTCCCCATCACTGATGATCATGCTAGGTTTAGCAGTAATTTTTGCATTGGCATTCCATGATTGGTAAAGGTATTTACCATTCGGCTGCTTGTCAATCCTGATCTTGAATTTTTTGGTTTTGATAATAACCGTCTTCGGGACCTGCTGAAGGATGGAAGAGGTTATAAAACTTTCTGTTTTTGGAGCAGGAATCTCTTTGGCATAAACGAAAGAAAACTGAGCTAAGCAGAACGTTCCTAATAAAATGTGCTTTATCATATTGAGTGGTTATGGGTTAACATTTTAGATTCTATCAAATATAAAGCCATTTTTCAATTTAGAATATAAATATACAATACTGGAAATTAGATTTTTACAACTTCTGAATAGGTGTTTTCAGAAAATAATAATACTGATATTCAATTGATTATTGTTTTATTGATAAAATATTGCGAATTTCTGAATCAAGTGATTACTATTCTTATGTACATTTGTATCATCAAAAGGATCTTGTTCCTTTATTATCAAAATGAAACTCATTAACTTTAGGTTTTATCTGTTAAAAGTGTCAGAAATCATCTTCACGATTTTTAATACATCTCCTCCTACAATTTCTTAATTTTTTCGAAAGAAATATCATAACATTCGTACGCTGCTTTTTCGCATTCAGAAAAATCAGAGTACACTCCCTGTTTAAAATTTAATCAAAAAACAAAACAAATTATGGAATTAGCTTTTCATGGCTGGATGGTTCCGGCCGTAATTGCGCTTTTGTGCGTATTTTTTTACAAATTTATTTTAAGAATTTTCTTTGGATTAATCATTGTTCCCCAGGATAAAATCGGTTTGGTTACCAAAAAGTTTGTATTGGTAGGTAAGCAGGAACTTCCGGAGGGAAGAATAATTGCAACCAACGGAGAAGCGGGTTTTCAGGCCCAGACATTAGCGCCCGGTGTCTATTTTGGAAAATGGATATGGCAGTATTCTATCGATTTTCAGCCGTTTACAGTGATCCCAACCGGTAAGATAGGTTTGCTGCTGGCAAAAGATGGGATAGAGCTTGAGACCGGAAGAATTTTAGCCAGAAAAGTAGACTGCGATTCTTTCCAGGATGCTGAAGCATTTTTAAAAAACGGAGGAAGGAAAGGCCGCCAGACCGCAATTATAGCACCCGGATCTTACAGGATCAATACACTGCTGTTTGAAATAGAATTAACCGATATGACGCAGATTCCTGATAATGCGGTGGGAATTATCACAACCATGGAGGGAAGCCCTCTGGAAGAAGGGCAGATTGCGGGTAAGATTATCAATGATCATAATAAGTTTCAGGATGTCGATACTTTTTTAATGAACGGAGGATATAAAGGCCTTCAGGAGCAGGTTATTCTGGCCGGTTCCTATTTTCTGAATCCATGGTTTACAAAAGTGGAAATGGTAAAAATGACCGAGATTCCGATCGGACACGTGGGGGTAATTATCAGCTATGTAGGAGAAGACGGAAAAGATTTAAGCGGGGTTGATTTTAAACATGGAAATATCGTAGAGAAAGGTCATAAAGGAGTTTGGGCGGAGCCTATCGGTCCCGGAAAATATCCGATTAATCCTTATATTATGAAGGTGGAACTTGTTCCGACTACCAATTTGGTACTGAACTGGGCTTATGAAAGAAGCGAATCCCACCAGCTCGATAAAAATCTTTCAACCATTACCGTACGAAGTAAAGATGGTTTCCCTTTCAATCTGGATGTTTCGCAAATTATTCATATTCCTACCTATGAAGCTCCGAAAGTGATCGCCCGTTTTGGAAATATGATCAATCTTGTCAGCCAGGTTCTGGAACCCACCATTGGGAATTACTTCAGAAACTCTGCTCAGGACAGTGATGTGATTGCATTTTTAGGAACCCGAAAAGAAAGACAACAGTCAGCTAAAGATCATATCAGCAGTGTTTTGGAACAGTATAATGTGAATGCGGTTGATACATTAATTGGTGCCATTGTGCCACCGGAAAGTTTAATGAAGACTCTCACAGACAGAAAACTGGCGGAAGAACAGAAAATTACGTACGAAACTGAAATGCTGGCTCAGGAAACACGCCAGGCTTTGGAAAAAGAGACAGCTGTTGCCGATATGCAGAAGGAAATTGTAAAAGCGGATCAGGGGGTTCTGATTGCGGAAAGAATTGCAGACGCCTCCGTGAAGAAAGCAACCGGAGATGCCAATTCTGTAAGATTGCAGGCGAATGCAGAAGGAGACCGATTGAAGCTGCTGGCAACCGGAGAAGCGGAAAAAACTAGACTTCTGGCAAAAGCTGAAGCGGAAAAGATCGAATTGCTGGCAAAAGCAAGTGCTGAACAGATTTCATTAACCGGTAATGCTGAAGCAGAAAAAATTCTGGCCATCGGTAAATCTAACGCAGAATCTTATAAATTGTCTGTAGAAGCAATGGGCGGAAATAATTTTACTCAATTAAAAATTATGGAAAATATAGCGAGTCAAAATGTAAGAATAATGCCTGAAGTATTAATCGGAGGCGGCGGAGATTCTGCAAATGGAGGAATCAGCGGACTTTTAGGACTTCAGCTGTTGGAACAGGTTCAGAAGAAAAATATAGAAACGGTTTCTGCAACGGAAGATGGAACGGATAATAATTCTTAACTTAAATTGTAATGTTTTAAAATGATTTATATTGTTCAGCTTATTATAACACTTTTGGTAATTAGTTTTTTTATTTTCTCCATTATTGAAATCTATTGTAAGATTGTAAAAAAAGAATCCAGAACTTATTTTGGAATGCTTATTAGCTTGATTTTATTTTTTTTAATGATTACAGTACGCAATCATTTGGTTAAAAATGAACTTGTAAAAAATATAAAAGCTTCAAAAATAGAACAGGGCAATTCATTTTTTTCAAAAAACGAATTGTCTGATATTCATATTGTAAGTGAGAAAATGAGAGTGGTAGATAAGGATATTTATATTGTGCTTATGCCTCAAAAAGATACGCTTTACATAAATCAGGATTTTCATGATAAAAATAAATTCTGGGTTCACTATAAAAAGTACGAGATTTTAAAACTTACAGCACCAATAGGATACATCATTAAAAACTAAAAAATCGCCCGAAAAACTTTCGGGCGATTTCATATTTTTTATGCGGTATAACTTGCAAAAGCATCTTCCAGACTTTCAAATTTGCCTTTAAACTCATCAATAGGGCAGTCCTGAAGAATGTTCCCTTTATGAATAAGAATTACTCTGGAGCAAAGTGCTTCAACTTCCTGCATGATATGCGTTGATAATAAAACGGTCTTTTGCTGTCCGATTTCCTTCACCACATTACGGATTTCAATGATCTGGTTTGGATCCAGCCCATTGGTAGGTTCGTCCAGAATCAGTAGATCCGGCTGATGAATGATAGCCTGTGCCAATCCTACACGCTGCTTATATCCTTTAGACAGCTGTCCTATTTTTTTTGATTTTTCGGGAGTAATGCCAACCAGTTCTATGACCTCATCTACCCTGGATTCAGAGATTTTATGAATATTGGCTACAAACTGAAGGTATTCTTTCACATACATTTCCAGATACAGCGGGTTGTTTTCCGGTAGAAAGCCTATTTTCT
The DNA here is from genome assembly GCF_900108365.1 of Chryseobacterium culicis. Classification (GTDB taxonomy): domain Bacteria; phylum Bacteroidota; class Bacteroidia; order Flavobacteriales; family Weeksellaceae; genus Chryseobacterium; species Chryseobacterium culicis. The sequence continues at coordinate 1,301,878 of NZ_FNWQ01000001.1, forward strand.
TTTTGCTTTCAATCTCATGGTCTGAGATATTTTTTCCATTGAAAATAATTTCACCCTGATCAATTTTCAGCGCACCGACAATAGATTTCATCAGCGTCGATTTCCCGGCACCGTTTGGGCCAAGAAGACCGATGATCTCATTTTTATCAATAGAAATATTGATAGTGTCAAGAGCTGTCTGCTCACCAAATTTTTTGGTTAAATTGATTATCTGAAGCGGCATAAGTTTGAATGTCTTTGTGCAAAAATAAAATAAAAAAACTCATCCGACAGAATGAGTTTTACAATATTTATAAAATATAATTATTTCTTTGATTTTTTCTTGGCTCCTCCTGTTGCCGGGGCAGCGGTTGAGGCAGTATTTCCGGTTGCCTTATTCACGGCAGGGTTTACAGAAGCGGGCTTGTCATAGAGGGCAAACTTCCCATTCGTTCTTCCGAAAACTTTTTCAACCTGCTTTTGAGTTAAGAACTGTGACTTTCCAATATACTTTCTGTTTTTATTGATGATCTGGATAAACTGTACCGTCTGCTGGCCATAATTTTTTTCGTAATGAAGCTCTATAATATCATTAGGAAGTTCAAGTACGATATTTTCGTCAGGAGGTGTGATAAAGCCATCCATAATCAGTTTAAATAATCCGGCAACATCATTATTAAGGTTATGGAAAGAAAAAGATCGGATTGTATTCAGATTGCTCGTGTTCAGATCCTGGTAGTTGACTGTAAATTTATCTTCCTTTTTATATAGACCTACGGAATTATCTTTACCAATTTCCACCAAACTTTCATTCTTCAACACTTTTATCTGTGAGAAAACTGAAATACCGAACATACATGTAATAAGTAGAATTATTTTTCTCATGAAATGAATTTTAATGTTTTATTACTTGGTGTACATAAATTTACTAATAAAAAAGCAAAAAAGCAACTTTATTAGTTCAGGCAAAAGTAACATTTTTTTTTAATATCAATATGGGATAATCCGATGATGCTATGGATTTCATAGTTTATATAAAACACTGATAATTAGATTTTTGCTTGTTTTCTTCTGTGAAGGTGCAGATTTTATCTGAAACCCGATTGACAATAGCTGATACGGTGTAATGTGCTGAAAAACAGATTAAATATTACTCAGGCTAACTTGAATTTTATATTAATTTGAAATTAATGTTAAAAATGCGGTTTTATAGATTAAAATCTAAAAAATGAGCGGAAATCCAATACCGGAATAATGCTAAACAGTTTTTATAACAGCTTATTTCTCGAAACTGAAAATATCAAGGCATCAAATTCTTTTTTATAACTTCTTCCAACGGGAATCTGTTTTCTGCCGACCAAAACGTCACTACTGCTGAAAGCCGTCACAAAATCAGAATTGATGATAAAAGACCTGTGTATTCTTACAAATCCCTTACCGGATAAAGTTTTTTCGATTTCAGTAATCGTACTTTTTGAAATAAAAGATTCCTGAGTAACAAGTACTATTTTGATATCATTTCCCTGACTTTCAAAATAAGCAATCTGTTTTGATGATTGTGGTCATTGGGGTTTCTGTTGCCGCCAGACTGATGGTATGCAATGAATTGATGGCAGAAACAGATACTGCTTCTTCAGATTTCTGGAAATTATGGTATATGAAAATATATTATCCTACGCACACAAGGCTGGACGGGCTTGGAACAGGTGTTTTGACAGGATATTTAATGCAGCATTTGCGTTTTCCAGCTAAACTTTTTTATTTATGTTTTTTGGAAAATGAAAAGGCGCAAAATATTATTGTAAAGTAGTTATAAGGCGCAAAGATTTTATCTCCGATAAAATTTAATAATGCTTATTTCAAATACTTTATATGACAATTTTTTTATTTAGCCGTAATTGCTTTCAAAACGACATTCTTTATGGCGGCTTCTTTGAAACTCCAGTACTCACGGTTTTCAGGCATTTGATTTTCAAGGATAATCAAAGTAGTATCTGTGGAGGGAAAATACACATTAAGGCAGGTAAAGCCATCGCCAAGTCCGGTCACGGCATAATAATCCAGACCCGCTTCTTTAATAAACCTCACATTATACCCAAACCCCATGCTTTCTTTTCCGAATACATCATGCTGAGCACTGGTAGAAGGGGTGAGCATCTGTTTTTGGAACTCCGGAGACAGCAATTTTCCTTTAAATAATGCCTGATCCCATTTTGCCAGATCCTGTACTGTAGAAATGATTCCTGCAGCGGGAGCAATATCATCATTGAGAAAGGATTCTTTTACGCTGCTGAACTGATTGTTTTCGTTCATATAACCGGGAACTGCAGATGGGGTACTCTTTGTATGGTAAACAAAAGTGTGATCCATTTTCAGCTTTTTGAAAAGAGAGTTGGCCAGTTCCGTGAAGCTTTTTCCGGTGGTGTTTTTTAGAATTTCTCCAAGCATCGTGTAGGAAAGATTACCATATTTGAATTGGGATCCGGCTTTAAAGGCGGCCGGCTTCTCAAGATGGGTAATCCCATGGGTATGGTTCAGAAGATGATGGATCGTAACTGTATCTGCCCAGGTCTGGGTAAGGGAAGGAATATATTTTTTGATGGGGGTATGAAGATCCAGTTTTCCCTGTTCAGCCGCCTGTAGAATTAAAACGGCCGTCATCTGCTTGGAATTCGACATGATTTCAAACTGATCATTTGTTTTCAAAGGGATTTTTTTCTCAAAATCTTTGTATCCATTGGATTTCAGATATTCTACTTTTCCTTTTTGAGTGACTGAAACAACACCGTTGAACTGTATCGGGACTGATGCTGTAATAATGCTGTCTATTTTATGTGTATAGGAGTCTTTTTTCTGAGCTGTTGCGGAAATTGACAGCACGGTGGAAAATACACCGGTGAAGAGTAATTTTTTTATGGTCATATATATTTTTATTATTGAAAAAAGTAAGGGATGTAAGAAATGAAAATGATTTTCAAATATATGTATTTCCTCTTTTTCTTTTATTCCAGATATTATAATAATTTAGCCTCTATGAAAATTAAAATTATTAGCCTTTCTATCATTTTTTTCTCTGTTGTTTCCTGTAAAAAAGATAAAAAATACCCAAAATATGTCGAACTGGAATCTGAAAATGGAACCTATTCACTTTATATAAAAGATGGAACTTTTGAATTCTTAAAAACAGAACATGTAAGTTATGATCAAATCGTAACAGCAACATTCTCTGAAGGGAAATATAAAATATCAGGTGATGAATTGATGTTGAATAGTGATAAAGGGAAAAAGTATATTTTCAAGATTGGAAATGAATCTGAACTGATCCCGGAAAAAATGGATTCTTTAAAAGATTTGAAAGGGTTATATCCTGTTCAAATTCTTCATAGCAATAAAATGCCGAAAGAAATGGGACGTCTGGATTCTTTAGGGAGAAAAAATGCTTTGTGGCTTTACTTTAATGAAAAAGGAAAGGTGATTAACCAGAGGTTGTATAAAAATGGCGAGCTGATACAAGATCATTATAAATCTGATATTGTTATAAAATAAAAGAATCTGTAAGAGACCTGGAAATAAACAGTATTCAATTTTATCGCAGATAAAATCCTTGCGCCTTATAGCAACCTTCTTAATAATATTTTGCGTCTTTGCGTTTTCCAATTATACCTTTCTTGCTTGTGCTTTTTTGAAAATGCAAAGCTTTTTTAATTCTATATACAATTTTAAGGCGCGAAAAAATCAAAGATTTTTAGCAAGTGAAAGTTGAAAAATATCAGTACATGATCTTCGTCAATAAAAAAGGCGTCATTTACAAGTAAATGGCGCCTCGTCACTGAATATATTTGAATGTAAAATTGTTTTTGGGTTTATCTACTCATTCTGTTTGATTTGTGGGTTATTATTAATCTCTTTATTGGGAATCTGGAATCTGAATTTATCCGGTGTCAGGTTGAACCTTCCAAAAGTATGATTGGTTCCTGTGTATACCCTTTCTAATGGAATATTTAATCTTTTCATATCAAACCAGGCGTAGCCTTCGCCCCAAAGTTCTATCCTCTTTTGCAGTACAATTTCATTAATCAGCTCGCTGCCTGATTTCGCAGATAATGTATACGCTTTATCCCTTTTGGAGGTAATGTCAAATAATACCTGTCTGGCTTCTGTTTCTCTTCCCTGTCTGGCAAGGGCTTCAGCTTGTATGTAATAAAGTGAGGAAGCTCTGATGTAAATATAATCTCCTTCGAAAAGAGTAGGATCTTTAAACTTCCAGCTTACGTAAGGCGGGTAATTTTTTGTTTTTCCGTTAAACGTGTACGTGGCGTTCTGGCTTCCATTGAATACTTTCTTACGGTAATCCGATGCCGGGATGGCTTCATAAAGACGCTTGTCTATCAGCTTACGGATCTGCGCTGCTCCGGCATATCCTTCATTGGTATTATCAAACATAGAGAAGAAAGAAGCATAGTAATTTCCAATACTCATAGTGGAAATGGTATTATGGAATCCCCATATTACTTCAGGATTATTAATATTGGAAAATCCGGTATTGGTATAATCATCTTCAGTCATAAGGGCAATTCCCTGTTTGCTTTCCTCTGCATATTTAGCCGCTTTGATGTAATCTCCTGTTTCCAGAAATATTTCTGCAGCAATAGCTTTAGCCGTTCTTTGGTCTATCTGAGCTCTGGAAGGGCGGGCATACGTATCCAAAAGCACAACAGATTCCTCTATGTCTTTCTTAATCTGTGTATACACCTCGGCAACCGTTGATCTCGGAAGTCCCTGGCTGGGGTTGGCTGCGGTAAGAACCAATGGAAGACCTGGTTCAGACTGATGTCCATTGTAATCATGAGCATAAAAACGTACCAGATAAAAATAGGAATAGGCTCTTAGGGCGAGCAGCTGCCCTGCGATGGCTCTGTTTTTTGCATTGGCATTTTTATCCAGACCATCAAGCAGCTTGTTGATCACGAATATTCTTGCATAAAAGGTAGTCCATACAATTTCAGATGCAATATTGCTGGCGTTGGTGGCCTCATAATTATAAAACATTCCCAAATGCTGGTTGGTAGATTGTATGACATCGTTAGACATCAGATCAGCACCCGCTTTGATTCCCATAATTCCGAAATCCGAGTGAACGGTAGTACCGCCCGCGCCATTGCTTCTAAGGTCAAGATAGAGTCCGCCCAGGATTTTTTCCGGACTGTTAGCATCATTGTTCAGCTGTTCACCGGAAATATCTCCTTCCGGTAATGTGTTGAGATCATTGGCACAGCTGGCGGCCATAAAACTTATGGTTGCAGCGGCTATAAAGTATTTTATTGTGTTCATTTCTGTTCTTTTAAAAATTGAGTTTAAAGCCTAAAGAGACACTTGACAGCAGAGAATAGCGGTAAGCATCAGAAACGCCCGTCAACGAGGCTCTCGGATCGTAACCTTTTCTCTTAGACCATAGGTACAGGTTGTTTCCTGTCACATAGATTTTCAGACCTGATAAGCCTGCCTGCTGTGCAAAACCGTCAGGAAGCTGATAGGAGAGGGTAACATCCTGAAGACTGATATAATCTGATTTGATCAGATATAACGTTGAATTTCCGTTCTGGTTCGTAGCCGTAAGATCTACCCTTGGCAGTGCTGCAGTAGGATTTTCCGGTGTCCATGTTTTATCCAGATCCGTTGAATAGTTAGACCCATAACTGTCAGAATGGAATAAAGTTCTGTAAATATCATCATATCCATATCCTCCGAACTGATAGGCAAAATTCACTGCAAGGTTGAATCTCCTGTAGCTGAAATCTGTCCCGAATCCACCGTAAACTTTTGGAATAGCAAACTTTCCGGTGTTATAATCAGTGGCCTCTTTATAATTATTGGTCACCGTTCTCTCTTCCTTCTGAGTGGCTGGGTTTATTGTTGTACGGTACCATAATGCATCACCATTTTCAGGATTTACACCGGCAAATTCTTTAAGGAAATACGTGTACCGGTCTCCGCCTTCTGTCAGGATAAATAAACCGGAAACAAGCCCTGTATTTCTCTGCTCAGCCGGTAATCTGGTAATTTTGTTTTTGTAATGCGTCGCATTGGCATAAAAACTCCACTGGAACTCGTCACCGCGAAGGATATCCACACTTATATTAGCCTGAACACCCTTGTTGGTCATATCCCCGATGTTGCCGTACTTCACATAGGATCCTGCATTGGAAGGAGGAAGAGGAAGTGCATAGATCATATCCGATACTTTTCTTTCAAAATAATCGGCGTTGAAGTTTATTCTGTTTTTCAAAAGTGAAATTTCAAAACCGGCATTCAGGTTTTTGGAAGTTTCCCATTTCAGATCCTTATTACCCTGCTTTTTAAGAGAGAGTACAGGTTTGTCATTCCCGAAATTATTAATTCCGTAAATATCCTGATACGCATAATAATCTCTTGTGGAGCCGCTTAAAAGGATGTTGTCATTTCCCTGCTGACCGTAAGAAGCTTTTAATTTTAAAGAATTGATCACGGTGTTGTCTTTAAGGAAATCTTCTTTTGCTATATTCCATGCCAGTCCCAGTCCGTAGAAATTTCCCCATCTGCTTTCAGGTGAAAAAACTGAAGAACCGTCTCTTCGTATATTGGCATTGAAGAAATATTTACCCTCATAATTATACAATAGCCTTGTGAAATACCCTTCCACAGCATATTCATAGCCACTTCCGGATAATCCGGTAATTTTTACGGCATTGTCAAAAGCCTGTGAATCCGGCAATAAAAGCTGCTGTTTTGATCCTGAAAAACCATCATCCTTTATTTTATTCAGTTCGTGCCCCACAAGCAGGTTGAAGCTGTGATTTCCAAGCTTTTTCTGGTAGGTAAGCAATTGCTGATGGTTCAGGGTATATTTAAAGTTGGAACTCTGTGAAATAGTTCCCCCTACAGAAGAAGACGTTCCTCCTTCCGTATTTCCGAACTGCAGATTTTTTGTATTTTCAAGATAAGCTCCGAAATTATAGGTGAAATCAAGGCCTTTTATGATTTCATAATGTAAGCCGAGGTTAAGATTAGTTGCATTACTTACCGTCTGCGATTTGTTTTTCTGCAGATTGCCTACAGGATTTTCAAATACGGCATAAGATCTTGTGGCTCCGTTGGGCCCCTGGCCGTCTCCGTAATCATATAAAGCATTTCCATACTGGTCATAAAGCCTCTGGTAGTTGTTATCTCTAAGGAAAACAGGGTAGAAAGGAGCAATATTTCTGGCAAACTGGAAAGGGTTGGAAAAACCGCCTGTCTCACCAAAATCCTGCTTGCTGTAGGTGTAGGACAGAGCACTGGTTAACTTCAATTTCGAAGTGATGGCGTAATCTACATTGGATCTGATCCCGAATCTTTCGAAGCCTGATGAAATTAAATATCCTTTGTCATCAAGATAATTCAAAGAGGTGTAAGATTTTATCTGGTCACCATTGGCATTGATCCCTACATTGGCCTCTCTTCTCAGTGCCGGTCTGAAAAGCAGTTTCTTCCAATCGTCCTGATATAATAATCGGGCATCAGGATTGAAGGATCCATCCTTTGAAATGAGCTGGTTAAACGGAACGCTATACGCATTATATCCCAGTTTAGTCAGTGCCGAAAGTCCTACATCATGAGGAGATGGACCTGAAGGAACTGCTCCCGGCTGTTTCAGTCTTGCAATTTCACCAATTCTGGCTCTGTTATAATACGCTGTATAATAGTCCTGGGGAGAGGTATAGACGGAATAATCTTCAATAGACCTGAAGTTGACCCCGGTTTTTACATCAGCCTCAATACTGATACCTTTGTTTTTTCCTCTTTTGGTATTGACGATGATTACTCCATTGGCACCTCTGGAACCGTATAAAGCATTCGATGAGGCATCTTCGAGAAAAGAAATGCTTTCAATATCTGATGAGGCGATGCTGTTCAGGTTTCCGCTGTACGGAATACCATCCAGTACGATTAAGGGATCACTGGAAGCATTGATAGAGCCTATTCCTCTCATTCTGATGGTAGGCTGGGAACCTGGCTGTCCGGATGAGATTACCTGTACCCCTGCTACTTTTCCTCCTATTCCCTGAAGAATATTTCCGTTTTGAAGATTAGAAAGATCCTTCGCCTTCAGCGACTGTACAGATCCTGTAATTTCTTCTTTTTTTTGTTTTCCGAAGGCTACTACCACCACTTCTTTTATGGAGGTTTCTCCGGAAAGACTGTCTTTGCTTTGTGCATAACCATATTCCGCGAACAGGAGTAAGGCCAATACACCAAGCTTGCATTGTTTCTTTTTCATTATATTAATCTAGGTTTAAAACTGAACTGGATATTACTGCTGATCTCTCCGTAAGAAATAATAAAATCCCTTCCTCCTGTTTGGGGGAGGATATATGAAAAGAAGATAAAATTTACAGGAGATGTACCCGGATGAAAGAAGCCCTGAACTCTTAGGCTTTAATTCCTACAGTAATGAATGTATCTGAAAATGATTACATCATCATTTTGCACATCATATCAAAGCACATGTTTTGAGAAATATGGTTGTGCTGTGAAAGGACAGTCATGCCACAACAATTTTGCGGTGCAGGAACTGTCGCCAGAAGGGTGCATAGGTAAGAATTAAAGGTATTCTTATTCATGAGAATAAAGTTTATGTTTTTTTTAACTGGGTCAAAATTATTTAATAAATGACAAATCCCTGTAAAAGGAGAGTATGAGATAAATCATATTAGTCTACTAAATTAGTAGGTTATTAGTATAAAATTTGGCATTTTGTCTTTATTTATCTGAAAATCAATATTTTATTTTATAAATTAAAATGTTAAAAAATGATAAAAAAATGGATTTTAAGAAAGTGAATTAAAATTAACACTGGAATGTCTATTAAATTTGTAGACTTTTATTTATTTTATAGCGGATAAGATCTGAAAATAAAGATAAGGAGCTTCATCCTGCTATCCGCTCATACTCCTCACCCCAGGCTGCCGCCTCAGCTTAGTCAAAGCATTTCAATGCCTGCTGCGGGGTAACCGCTGCCATCAGGGCTGGAAGGATCTGTAAATTAGGATTGGGAATCAGGAATTGTGAATGGAAAAATATGCGCAATCTTCTGTGAAAATCTGTGCTATCTGTGGGAAACCCAAATATTCAGCAGAAATGAGCTTTATCCCTTTTAAAGAAGATAAAAATAGGCAAAACCCAAAAAAAAGAAGCCTGCCTATCGGCAGACTCCTATAAAAACAAGATTGAAAAGAATTTATTGTTTGGTGATATCCGGAACTTCTAAAGCTTTCTGATCCCAGCCGCCTCCCAGCGCTCTGTATACAGCAACACTTGCTTTAAGCTGGTTCACTTTCTTTTCTACCAGCTCAAATCTGGATTCCAGAGCATCCCTTTGGGTCAGTAAAACTTCCATATAGTCTGCGCGGGCATATTTGAAAAGGTCGTTGGAAATATCAATCGACTTTGTTAAAGCATTTACTTCCTTCGTTTTAATATTCACGCTGCTTTCCAGATTCTGTATTTTTGATAACTGGTTAGCGACTTCAATATACGCTCCCAAAACAGTCTGTTCATAATGATATACTGCCTGAATCTGTTTCGCGTTGGCATTGTAATAAGCCGCTTTAATGGCTCTTCTGTTAATCAAAGGAGCTGTAAGTTCTCCCGCAAGAGAAAACAGGAAAGACTGTGGTTTGATAATGTACAGAGGATTAAAAGCCTTTAATCCGATTCCTGCAGAAAGATCAAGAGAAGGGTAGAATCTCGCTTTGGCCGCTTTAATGTCAAGTTTGGCCGCAGCAAGTTCATATTCAGCCTGTTTAATATCCGGGCGGTTTTCCAAAAGCTCAGATGGAATTCCTCCATACACTGCCTGCGGGACTATAGAATCGAAAGAATTCTGACTTCTTTCCACCGGCTGCGGAAACCTTCCCACCAGATAATTGATCTTATTTTCCGTTTCAACAATTTTTTGCTGAATGTCATACTGCATTCCCTGGGTTTTCAGAACCTGGGCTTCAAACCTCTGAACAGCCAGTTCGTTGGAACGGGCATTCTTTTTTAAATCTTTGATAATCTCCAGCGCATCCTTCTGAATTTTGATATTCTGATTCAAAATAATCAGTTCATTATCCAGTGCCAGCAGTTCATAATAAGAATCTGCAATCTCGGAGATCAGATGAGTCGTCATAAAGTTCTTGCCTTCAATGCTGGCAAGATACCGCTGTACCTGTGCTTTTGTAGCATTATGAAGTTTTCCCCAGATATCAGTTTCCCACTGAGCCTGAGCTCCTGCTCCAAAATCGAATAAAGGTTCCGGCATTTCTCTGCCGGGCTCTATTTCGGTATTGGCTTCCATAGCCCCGATATTGGTATAGCGGCTTACTTTATCTACTCCCGCTCCGGCTTTTAAACCTACTGACGGAAGGTATTCACCTTTTCTGGCTTTGATCTCATTTTTAGACATTTCAATTTCCTGAAGCACAATATTCAGTTCCTGATTATTCTGAAGAGCCTGAGTTATCAAGGCCTGGAGCTGCGGATCACTGAAATACTCATTCCACTTCATTTTTCCCGTATTGGTGCTGTCATTCTCTGCTGCGCCGTATTTTTCTGGGACGGTTTTATTTTCAGCACGCTGTTCTATTTCGATAGGTTTACAGGCAGTAAGACTTAATAAGAAGACTGCCAGACCTGCATATTGATATATTTTTCTTTTATTCATAATGGATCATGTCTTCGCTTAATGGAGATTCATCTTCGTCTTTGATCATTTTTTTACCATCAGACCATTGGGCAAATATGTAGTAAAGGCCAGGAATTACAATAACTCCGAATAGCGTTCCTATAAGCATTCCTCCTAATGAGGAAGCCCCGATGGTATGGTTCCCGATAGCTCCGGCACCTCTTGCAAAAACAAGCGGAACCAGCCCTGCAATAAATGCAAAAGAGGTCATCAGGATCGGTCTGAAACGGGCTTTGGAACCTTCTACAGCAGCTTCCAGAATAGAATCTCCTGCCTGACGTCTTTTCACGGCAAATTCTACAATTAGCACTGCATTTTTACCCAATAGCCCAATAATCATGATTAATCCAACCTGTGCATAAATGTCGTTTTCCAGTCCCATTGCTTTTAACAGTAAGAAAGATCCGAATACTCCCACCGGCAGTGAACATAATACCGCAAACGGAATCAGGAAACTTTCATACTGAGCCGCCAGAACCAGATAAACAAACACCAGAACAACAAGGAAAACATAAATAGCTTCATTCCCACGCTGTGCCTCATCATAAGATAATCCTTCCCAGGCTACTTTATATCCGTGAGGAAGTGCTTTAGCTGCTGTTTCAATGATAGCCTGGATAGCATCAGCCGTTGTATATCCTGCTGCCGGAAGTCCGCGGATCGCCGCAGAATTGTACATGTTGTAACGGGTAATTTCGTTGGGGCCCTGCGTCTTCTTCATCGTCATAAAGGCTGAATAAGGCACCATTTCATCACGGTCGTTTTTCACATACAGGTTCATGATATCCGTAGGAAGTCTTCTGAATTCCGGGGATGACTGTACATACACCTTAAAGAACTGTCCGAAACGGATAAAGCCCTGCTCATAGGTACTCCCAATCAGAATGTTGAGGTTGTCCATCGCTTTTCCGATAGAAACTCCTTTCTGCATGGCAGCGTTATTGTCGAATACCAGCTCATACTGAGGATAATTGGCTGCAAAGAAGGTGAATACTCCTGAAAGTTCTTTACGTTTTTTAAGCTGCGCGATAAAATCTTTATTGGCTTTATCAAATTCCTGATAATCGGTGGTTCTGTTAAGATCAAGAAGTCTCATAGAGAAACCTCCTGAAGAACCGAATCCAGGTACAGCCGGCGGTTCGAAAAATTCAATGGTTGCGCCGAGATCTTTTGATTTTTCTTCCAGTTCTTTCATGATCTCCTTTACAGAATGGTCACGGTCATTCCAGCTTTTAAGGTTGATCAGGCAGGTTCCCGCATTGGATCCACGGCCTTCTGTCATGATTTCATATCCAGCCAGTGATGATACAGATTCCACACCGTCTACGCCCATACAGATTTTCTGCAATGTTCTGGAAACCTTATTGGTCTGTTCCAGCGTAGATCCCGGAGGAGTCTGGATAATTGCATAGATGGTTCCCTGGTCTTCATTCGGGATAAATCCGCCTGGAAGCACCTTGTTGATCACAAAAATCCCGGCACAGAAAGCAATTAAAATTCCCCATGTTACAACTTTTCTGCTGACGATTTTTCTAAGGAATGAAGCGTATTTTCCGGTTACTTTATCAAACCCGCTGTTAAAAGAATCTAAAGCTTTGGTGAAAATATTGGCTTTTTTCGGCTTGCCATGATGGTTTTTTAGGAGCATTGCCGCCAGAACCGGAGTCAGTGTGAGGGCCACTACCGCTGAAATTACAATAGAGCTCGCCATCGTAATGGAAAACTGGCGGTAGAAAGTTCCCACAGGACCCGTCATAAATGAAATAGGAATGAACACAGCTACCATCACGGCTGTAATGGCAATAATAGCCCCTGCAATTTCTCCCATTACTTCTTTTACGGCTTTGTAAGGTGAAATATTGCTGTCTTCCATTTTGGCGTGAACGGCTTCTATCACTACAATTGCATTATCAACCACGATACCGATCGCTAATACCAGCGCGAAAAGGGTAACAAGATTAATGGTCAGCCCGAAAAACTGAATCACAAAGAAAGTTCCGATCAGTGAAACCGGTACGGCAATAATAGGAATCAGGGTAGAACGCCAGTCGCCAAGGAATATGAAAACCACGATGGCCACCAGAATAAATGCATCTCTTAAGGTATGGATCACCTGTTCAATAGAAGCATCAAGGAACTGAGATACGTCATAACTGATCTTGTAATCTACACCGGGAGGAAAATTTCCTTTCATTTCTGCCAGTTTTGCTTTCACATCCCGGATTACATCATTGGCATTACTTCCGTAATTTTGCTTTAAAACGATGGAGGCGGAAGGATGTCCGTCAAGATTGGAATAAATATCAAAGAACTCACTTCCCAGCTCTACTTTGGCAATATCTTTAAGCTTTACATTTTCTCCTTCTGCATTGGAACGTACAATGATGTTTTCATATTCTTCCGGTTTGTTGTATTGGCCTTTATACGTCAGTACATATTCCAGCGATTGTGCGGCAATACCTGAACTTTGTCCGATTCTTCCCGGTCTTCCGATGATGCTCTGCTCGCCAATCGCTTTCATCACCTCATCTACGGAAATGTCATAAGCACGCATACGATCAGGGTTCAGCCAGATACGCATGGCATATCTGCGGCTTCCCAGAATCTGAGATTTTGCTATCCCGTGGATACGGTTTATTTCCGGGATGATATTCACCATCGAATAGTTATACAGGAATTTTTCATCCATACTTTTATTCGTGCTGTAAAGATTCACGTACATCAGCATACTTGGCTGAATAGGGTTTACCACAACTCCTTCTTTCTGAACAAGTTCCGGTAATAGGGGCATTACCTGATCTACTCTGGTTTTTACGAGAACTACGGCTTCGTTGGGATCGGTTCCGGGATCAAAGACAACGTTTACGGTGGCTTCTCCGGCACTTGTAGCGTCAGTAGTAATATAACGCATTCCCTGAACACCATTAATGGCATTTTCAATCGTTATCAGAGATGATTTTACCAATACATCTGCACTCGCTCCGGGATACGCAATAGAAACCGCTACGGTGGTAGGAGCAATTTTGGGAAACTGTTCTGTGGGAAGCTGCTTCATGGCAATCCCTCCCATAAACAGGATAACAACCGATATCACAATAGCGAAAACCGGTCTGTGTATTACTTTTTTAAACATAATGCGGCTTGGGATTATTCGGCGTACAGATCCAGATTCGACATTACTTTTTCAGGCTTTTGGTATTTTGAGCTGATCTTCTGGTTTTCCTGCACCATTCTAAGACCCTCCAGAAGGATTCTGTCATCCTTTGCAAGCCCCGATGCAACTACATAAATATGCGGCAGTTCTGCAGCAACTTTTATTTCTCTTGCATGTACTTTACCATCTTTCCCAATTACATATACATATTTCTTTTCAAGCTCCTCAAAAGTAGCTTTCTGCGGAATCATCATGGCATTGGCATAAGGTGAGGTAATGACAATATTTCCTGTTTCTCCGTATCTCAACAGGCCTTTTGGATTCGGGAATGTTGCTCTGTAAGCAATATTTCCTGTTTCATTATCAAAATCAGACTCTATGGTTTCCACTACACCATCCTGTGTAAATTCTTTACCATTGGCCATTCTCAGACGTACGTGCATTGGGCTGTTGTCTTTTTTGGCATCCATCTGGTTCAGATATTCGGCTTCCGGCACATTAAAGTATACCCACATTTTGCTGTTGTCTGAAAGTTCTGTTACAAGCTCGCCTTCATCTACAAGGCTTCCTTTCCGTACATGTAATTTTCCCACAATGCCGGTAAAAGGAGCGCGGATTTCTGTGAATCTCAAATGGGTATTCATTGAAGAAAGCTCTGCCTGTGCTTTTTCATATCTTGCTTTAGCCATAGCCATTTCCTGAGGAGCCACAATGTTCTTGTCAGATAGATTTTTAGTATTCTGATATTCTATTTCTGCGTACTTCGTTTCCGCTTTGGCGCGGTTTACATCAGATTCATAAAGATTGGGCATGATTTTAAACATCAGCTGTCCTTTTTTTACAAACTGTCCTTCATCTACATAAATAGACTGGATGTATCCCTTTTCCTGGGCACGGAGTTCGATATGATTGATAGAACGGATTTGTGCAACATAATCTTTGTTTACCAGAGTATCTTTTACGAGCGGACTGGTAACACTGAATGATGCTGCTTCTGCTTTTTCTTTTTTCTCAGATTCGCAGCCTGCCAACAGAAAAATAAGGCACAGGTTGATATACATGAGACTTTTCTTGACCATGATAATATTGTTTTATAATAATTGATAATTGAAAAAATAGAGTTACGTGCTCTCAAGTGCTTGAAAGCCAGTAAAAAGTTTTCGAAAAAATATTATAAAATCACAGTCTGATGACCCTGTACTGGATGTACAGATCATCATGCAAAGGTTTTAAATGTTCTGACTGAGCGAGTGAAACAGCGATCTGTCTGTTGTGAAATGTGGTGACAAAGCCAGAAATCAAGTGCCAGAAACCATCTTTGAAAAGCGCAAGAAGCTCTCCGGAACCTAATGTTTCTACATTGTCATCGTTTTCGTTATCGTTTTCAGAAAGATTAGCTCTGATTTTGCTGTAACGGGGATGGCTGATATTGTAAGCATCATTACCCTCATGGCTGTTAATAAATGCAAAAGAATCATCAATGCTTTTTTTCTGATGAACCAGAAGGTCCGTGGTAAATTGAAGTCCGGAAGAAATATCTGTTGAAATGTACTGCTGAATTTGCCCATAATACCAGCCTAAAACGGTAAGCCAGGCAAATAATAAACTGTACAAATATTGATAAAATCTTTTCCGCATCCCGGTGACAAAGGTAGGCAAAGTTCCTGCCTGATGCAACCAATATAGATTAAAAAAGTGTTAAAAAATGCGACAACTACTGAAAAAAATACAAATTCACAAAGCAAAGAAACTGTAGATGATAAGGAGCTGAAGCCAATTTATAAGATTGTGATTTTTAACCGAAACATTCTTATTGATTGATTTTTATGAGTGAAAGGTAAAATCAATACACTGAATAGATAAAAGCTAAAATAATAAATAGACAAAGCTGTCTATTTATTATATACCTTTGCTCCATGAAACAGAGAGGTCAGGTTGTCATTGACAAAATTTTAGATACCGCAGAAAAATTATTCTACGAGCAGGGGTACAGTAACACCGGAATTAATCAGATTATCAGTGAGTCTGATATTGCAAAAGCTTCATTATATAAACATTTTGAAACAAAAACAGATCTGTTGGTTGCCTACATCCAAAGAATGCATCAGCTTTGGTTCAGCAGGCTGGAAGCGAGTGTGAGCGCTGTCAGCGATCCAAAGGAAAAGTTATTGGCTGTTTTTGATCACCATACCCAAAGGCAGGAGATCAGACAATACGGAGGCTGTCCGTTCATTAAAGCCAATGATGAAGCCGGAACGAGTGATCCCAGAGTTTTAGCTGAGATTCAGAAGGCAAAAATTCACAGTAGGGAATTTATAACAGCTCTTGTCAGAAATTCCGGTCACAAAAAGATTCTTACCGATGAAGAACTGGCAGAAACCATTTATGTAATGCTGGAAGGTTCTATTGTAACGGCATCTGTTTTTAAAAAGCCTGACGAAATACAATCTGCCAAAAAAATTATCCAAAAACTGATTTAAAATGAACACTTCAAAGAATAATAAATGGCTGGAACTGATCATTGTTCTGGCTGCCCCTTTTCTTTCCGTTATTGACGTATTTATTATCAATATTGCAATACCTACCATTAAAAAAGAAATTCATGCTACAGACGGAGAAATGCAGTTTGTCATCGCCGGATATCTTCTTGGTTATGCAGCTTTTCTGATTACAGGAGGAAGGGCAGGAGATCATTTTGGAAGGAAAAAAGTGTTCTTCTGGGGAATGCTGGCTTTTACAGTTGCATCCTGTTTATGCGGGCTTTCTCAGTCAGCATGGCAATTGAATGTGACTAGATTTTTCCAGGGATTAAGCGCTTCATTTATGGTTCCTCAGACCATAGCATTCATACAGGTTCTTTTTACGGATACAAAAGAAAGGGCAAAGGCATTCGGATTGTACGGAATTACGCTGGGAACAGCTGCTGCAATAGGCCAGGTGCTGGGAGGCTATTTATCAGATACGCATTGGATAATAGAAGGCTGGAGGCTGGTTTTCTTTATTAATCTTCCTATCGGAATCATTACCCTTTGGGCAACCCATAAATACGTTACTGAGACCCCAAAACATGAAAGCACAAAATTTGATTATACCGGCATTGTTATTCTCACATTTGCACTGTTTTCTCTTATCTATCCTCTGATTCAGGGACGGGAATCCGGATGGCCGTTATGGAGTTTCGGGCTGTTGGCGCTTTCTTTTATTCTGTTTGTTATTTTTATTTACAATCAGAAAAAGAAGCTGGGAAGAAATGGTAATCCTCTGATTGATGTCAGATTGTTTACAATAAAAGATTTCAATATAGGTCTTACTGCCGTTTTATTTCATTTTATGCTTCATACGGCTTATTTATTACTGAGTGCGGTCTATCTTCAGAACGGGCTTGGAATTTCAGCACTGGATTCGGGATTGTACTTTATTGCTCCTGGGATTTTGTTTATCGTTTCGTCTGTAATGGCTTCCCGTCTTATTGTAAAATACGGAAAGAGGGTCTTGCAGGTGGGAGTAGTCATTCTATTTGTGGCGTTTTATCTTCAGATGACACTTTGGAAACCGGGAGCGAGCAGCGGTTTGATAATCGTATTAATGGCCGTATGGGGGTTCGGAAATGGCTTGGTTCTCCCTTCCTTATTGAATGTTGCCCTTAAAAATGTTCCCTCACAATATGCGGGAGGAGCTGCCGGAATATATTCTACTTTTCAGCAGACGGCTTCTGCCTTGGGAGTAAGTGTTATTGGCGGAGTATTTTTTTATTTTTCAAAAGAAAGCTGGCAGACAGCCTACCATTTCGGTATTATTGGGATCCTGATCTGTGTGGTAATGGTTGGAGTGATGCTGCAGCTGCTTCCAGAATCAGAGTCTGTAAAAAAACGTCGTCAAAAAGTGATCAAAGTATAATGGAAGAATAACTTGTTCGTCCGGATGATAGCAACCGTGATACTAAGATTTTATTTATTTGTCGGCTGAAGGTAAAGGCTTTATGTAATGCAGCAGAAAGATAGAGTGGAGGTTATTTACAGTAAAAATTAATATTATTTTCGAAATCGCCTTATTCTGCACAATTTTTGATGTAACAAGCTACTTTTATCGGGTAATACATCACCGATAGTATAAATTCCACCTGTATTATGATGAAAAAATACCTTATTTATATATCACTTTTGGGAGCACCGTTATACTGGGGCCAAAGCAAAGTGAATCAAATGTCCTCTTACCAGCAGAATCTGACGTTATCAGAAAAGGAAAACAGTGCTATGGCATTTGATGCTGATATGCAATTATCTGATGCAGAAATAACATTGGATCAAAAACTTTTTCAGCTTCGTCAACAGCTGATCAGTGATACAGAAGCAAAAAAAATATCGCTGTACAACAGTTCTTTTAACGAGTTAAAACCATTCATAGAAAGCAGCAGGCTGTATGAAATTCTTCAGACCATGCCGAAAGGAGGTTTGCTGCATACCCACAGCGGAGGAATCACAGATGTGAAGTGGATCATTTCGGCTGCCAGAAAATATCAGGAATGCTATGTGTATGATCAGAAAGACAATGATCAGTTCATATCCGGACAGCTTGGTTTCTTTGAAAAAGGAAAAGTCCCGGCCGGATTTGTAAACCTTGATAAAAAGCTGGCCTCAACGCCCGGTTTTGAAAAGGAACTGCAGGATCTTCTTACATTGAAGCGTGATAACCTTTGCGCTTATACAGATTATTGGATTGAATTTGAAAAACGTTTTAAAAGGATCAGTCTGCTGCTTCCGTACCGGCCTTTCTTTAAGCAATATTACCAGAAAGGATTCCGGGATTTAATAAAAGACAATGTACAGCACGTGGAAATCAGGTATATTTTTGATGAACTTTACGATTTTCAGCATGGGAAATATCCCTTGAAAACCACCATTACGGATCTGCAGGATATTCTTAAAGAAATTCATACATCTGATCCGCAATTTACTTTGAAACTGATCTATTCAAGCTTTAAATTTTTAGATAACGAAAGTATTGAAAAACAGCTGGAAACGGCATTTGAAATGAAAAAGGAATTTCCGGATATGATTTCAGGCTTTGATCTTGTGGCGGATGAAGCTGCAGGACATAATATCCATTTTTTTGAAAAAAGCTGGGCAAAAATGAACAGTCTCAGTCAAAAGTACGGCGTAGAACTGCCCCTTTTCCTTCATGCCGGGGAAAGCAATTCTATCCTGAATAAAAATGTTGTGGATGTAGCCCTGCTTAACAACAAAAGAATCGGTCACGGGCTGAATCTGATTTATTTCCCCAAAACAATGGAGCAGATCAGAAAACAGAATAAACTGGTGGAAGTAAGCCCTATCAGTAATCAGATCCTGGGGTATGTGAGTGATCTGAGAAACCATCCTGCAAGAGTTTTACTAAGCAATGGAATACAATGTTCCATCAGCAGCGATGATCCTTCTGTATATGGATACACCGGTCTCAGCTATGATTTCTGGGTAACACAGATCTACTGGGAACTGGATGTAAAAGCACTGAAAAAACTGGTTTTCAATTCTATCACCTATTCTTCTATGACTGATAACGAGAAAAAGAAAGCAGTATCTTATCTGAACCAGCAATGGAATGATTTTGTTCAGAAAACAAATCAGAAATTGAACTAAATAAAATTGCCCCTGAAAAGTAAAGCCGCATCACTGATTTCAATGATGCTGCTTTTTTTACGGCTCAGCTACCTTTTAAATCTTACTCCAGACAATTCTTTTTTGATAACAGCGCTCAGCTTTGACGGACTTACTTTAGTCACCATCAAAGACTCACAGCCATTGAAAACAGCAAAACGCTTTATCGTTTCCACAAAAGGTTTAAGCCATCTTTCTAAGCCAATAGCAGAGTTTTCAATATGCAGATGAATAAGCTCAAATTTCTTTTCTTTTCGGTGGGCTTTGCAATCAACCCTGCCGACGAACTGATCTCCAAACAGGATAGGAAGGCAGAAATAGCCGTATTGTCTTTTTTCTTTCGGAGTGTAGCATTCCAGGCGGAAATCAAAATCAAAGATCTGCCTGATTCTATCCCGGTGGATAATTGCATTATCAAACGGAGACAGCAGCTGGATATGGGAATCTTTAAGTTCAAATGTCCTATCGGCAACATCGCTCCCAACAAATATAGAAGATAGTCCTCCTGTTTTAACCTGAGATATTAGTCCTTCTTCCAGCATGTTCTCTAAAACCTGACTGACATTTTTCTTTAGCTCATCTCCCTTCCTGAGATGGGTAATTTGTTTTACAGTAGTAAATCCATACGCCCGCAGATTGGTTTTTACCAGATATTCTGCCAGCTCCAATGGAGCAGGTTCTGTGGTATCAATAGAGGAAGGCAAAACTCTTTCGGCAAGATCATAAGTTTTCTGCATTCCTGAGCGTCCGCTGATCATCAGGTCTCCCTGCATGAAAAGTCTTTCGAGAGCGAGTTTGGCTGGCTTCCAGTTCCACCAGCTTCCTCCTTTCTGGCTTTCATTCTCAAAATCTCTTGCTCTTTTAGGTCCTTCATTACGGATCATATCTGTTACATAGCTCATCAATTTAGGATCGGCATTATAGTACCGGGATTCACCTCTTTTAATGGAGAGCATCTGAGGCAAAACATAGCGGAAATCCCGCATAGGAAGATAAGAAGCAGCATGAAACCAGTATTCAAATACTTTACGTTCTTCTACCAGTTCCTCAAGGTAATCAGCCTGGAAATCAGGAATTCTTGTCCAGAGCGTATGATGATGGGCCCTTTCCACCATAGACAAGGTGTCAATCTGCAGGTACCCGAGATGTTCCAAAGCATTCAAAACTGCGGTTTTTCCTGTTCCGAAAGGCGTGTCCTGTGTTAATCCCTGGCTTTCCAATGTTGCCAGTTTCAGGTGTTCCGTTGGCAGTTTCTTTTCCATATTGTATTCAGAGAAAACAGATTATAATCTTTTTCAAATATAATGATTTAGCCGAAAAACACTGATCAGTATCTCCTGTAAAAATTCCGGGTAAACGGGTTAAAAATTAATTGTTCTGTCGTTTATTCCGTTTTAATTCCCTTTCAATTTCATCCACATAGGGAAGGGGAGTAAGATAACTGTCTTCCATATATTTTCTGATACTTTCATCTGTTTTTTTGTTGATTTTCCTGATAAAAAGCTGGTTTCCGGATTTTAAAGATTCAATATAATGAGAGGTATTCTGTTCCGTCTGAAAAATAGATTTCTCAATGACCGCTCTTTTATCATCATTGATAATAATGTCACTGAATGACGTATTCATAAGAACAGTCTGAAAAAAAGATTCTGCTGGTAAAAGGGTGTGGAGATAGTAATCCTCAAAATCCATCACCATTTTATTATTCGTTAAAAATGAACAGGTTTCTCTGGTGAAAATAAACCATTTTCCGCCGATATAAGGTGTCACATCTTTCATAAATGCTCTTTTGTAAATAAAGGTGGAGATCATATAAGCTAATTCTGTAAAATGATTTTGTATTCGCTGGAGGGTATCTGGCCTGTAAAACTTCTGGTCATAGTAGAAAAGATAATTTCGGCCCTTATTGAAAGTGAGAAATTTACGGATGATATTTTGTGATTTCAGGGGATAGTCTTCACCACTCAGATTAATAAAGTAATCCCATTCTTTGCTTACGTTTAAAAGAAATTCCATAGCATTCAGTTCAGCCTGAACCATGTTAAACCCTCCTGAAACAATATTCATGCTGTCCAGGATATAAGCATTGGGAAACTGAATGATATACTGCTGTATTTCTTCTACAAAATCAGGTTTGGCCTTTCTGTCAATATGGATAAGATAAAACTGATCCCTCGTATAAATCTTCTGAAACATGTCTTTAAATACTTCGGGTTTATGGTGTACCAAAATAAAATAAGCAATTCTTACATGCGGTGTGGGATGTGATTCCAGGGTTTGTGTGTGAGGATTGGTTTGGGGAGAGGGGGTCTGCATTGTTCGGAGTTTAAAATCATCCGCGCTACCAAACAATTCTGTTTATTGGCAGAAGGTACGAATATATTTTTGATAATCAATTAATTAAATAAAATTGTATTTGCTTTTTTTTATTGTAGGTTTGCAGAACATTTATAAAACAGGTCACTGCCTTTGCTATTCTGCATAGTTTAAAATCACATTTTTTTCTTTCAGTTTTGCTTTTTCAGCTA
Organism: Chryseobacterium culicis; assembly: GCF_900108365.1. Taxonomy (GTDB): domain Bacteria; phylum Bacteroidota; class Bacteroidia; order Flavobacteriales; family Weeksellaceae; genus Chryseobacterium; species Chryseobacterium culicis. The sequence goes on from NZ_FNWQ01000001.1 coordinate 1,323,940, forward strand.
CCAATTTGTAATCTTCGTTTCTGTGCTGAAACACGGGATTATAAAGTTCAATTGTAGATAAGAGCGATACGTTATTGCCGGCAATACGCAGTAGATTTAAGAATACTACTCCAGCCGAAGCAAGAAAAGATGAACAGAAAAAGAATATTCCTTATTTGTTTATCATTATAACAGACCAATTCAGATTCTGATGTTCAGATTTGTTTGCCAACTACCGGGAAAACCGGAATTTATAATGAATTTTAAAAATTTAAACTTAATCAATCCTATTATCCGGGCGGTGACAGAAGCAGGATATTCCAGGCCTACTGAAATACAGTATACTGCAATTCCGCATATTCTGGCGGGAAGAGATATTACAGCATGTGCAGAGACGGGCGCCGGAAAAACAGCCGCATTTGCGATGCCTATTTTGCAGCTGCTGAAAAGACAGACTCCGGATCATAAGGAAATTCGGACGTTAATTCTTAGCCCTACTTCGGAATTGGTGATTCAGATCGAAGAAAATCTTAAAATGTACAGTAAATATCTGCCATTATCTCTGCTTTCCATTTATGAAGGTACCTCTGTCGGAAGCCAGCTTGCAGCACTCAGAAAAAGAGTAGATGTTCTTGTGGCCACACCGGGAGGTCTTCTTGAGGTAGAGAATCAGAGACATATTGATCTCTCTAAAATTGAGCTTTTTGTTTTAGATGACGCAGATAAGATGCTTGATTTGGGATTCATTAATGAAGTAAAAAAAATTCTGAATCTGATCTCCACCAAAAGACAAAACCTGTTTTTTTCTGCCACAATGCCGGGGAGTTTAAAATATTTTGCCAAAGGGATCCTGAATAACCCGGTCGAAGTTAGCGTGGATCCGGTTTCTTCCCTGGCAAGAACAGCGAAGCGTCCGGTTCTTAAAAATATTCAGAAGCTGATAGGCAGCACAATAGCCGTCAGATTATCATAAATACAATCTGTAGCGTTTACAGATCATAATACACAATTTTAATACAATTACAATGCAAGAAGGCACCGTAAAATTTTTCAATGAAGCCAAAGGCTTCGGTTTTATTACTCCGGCAGACGGAAGTAAAGACATATTTGTACATTCTTCAGGATTAAACACCAGAATGATCCGTGAGAATGATAAAGTAGTTTTTGATGTACAGAAAAGTGATAAAGGTTTAAATGCTGTTAACGTAAAGTTCGCATAGTTAAATCTTAATTGCAGGTATATTAATAACATGATTTGTGATATCAAGTCTCCTATTTTTATATTTTTTACCAATTCAAAAGTCCATGAAACTTTAGTCTCTGGATATAGGGTTTGAAAGAGCATTGATGTAATGTAAATTATTTTTTATTTTCATGATGTTCATTGACCTCTTACTTTAAGTGAGAGGTTTTTCAGGAATTTTTAAAAAAATAAGGCAGTAATTGGTCTGAATATTGAAAGACTAACACTGAATTGCCGGTAACAAAATTATCAGACTTGATATTGATCATAATGATTACCATACCTGTATTGTAATACCTCAAAAGTTCAGAAAAGGATATGATTATTATTAATAATTTTAATGAGTATAAGTCTCTTGAAGGACAGATGTTGGGAGATTCTGCCTGGCACAGGATAGATCAGGATCAGATCAACAGGTTTGCAGATGCCACTTTGGATCACCAGTGGATTCATACGGATCAGGAAAAAGCTGAAAAAGAAGGACCTTTTAAATCTACTATTGCGCATGGGTACTTAACACTGTCATTGATTCCCTGCCTCTGGAAACAGATTGCGGATGTAAGAAATGTAAAAATGGAGATCAATTACGGAATAGAAAACCTTAAATTCGGAGATGCAGTTCCTGTAAACAGTGAAGTAAAGCTGCAGGCAACCGTAAAATCCGTCACAGACCTCAGAGGAACTGTAAAAGCAGTTGTAGAAGCAAGGCTTTTAATTAAAGACCACAAAAAACCTGCCTATACCGGAGATGTCATTTTTCTTTATCATTTTAAAGATTAATTTGCTTTCGGACCATCCAGATCTCAGCGTTAGTACTCCACAAATAAAAAAGCATCATTGAATACAATGATACTTTCAGCTGAATGCCCTTATAAGGTAAGAACAATTTTCCCGAATAAAGGATTTTCCCTTTTTGAATTCTCCATTCTCTGATGAGCGTTCTGAACATCTTCAAGCCGGTATCTACTGTCTATGACAGGTTTTATATGTCCGGTCTCAATTAACTCAGTAATATGATGAAGCTCATCCCTGCTTTGCCGGGTGAAAACAAAATGATACGTAGCGTTTTTTTCCCAGGCATTGATGAGATTTTGTGGCTGTGGAATATCAACCAGCGTTACAACAGAGCCATAATCAGCTAAAGCAAGCGGACTGTCAGAAAGTGTGCTTCCTCCTACAGTATCAATAATTACATCCACCCCTTTTCCGTCCGTATGTGATTGTATTTTTTTCATCCAGCTTTCTTTATGATGATCAATGACCACATCAGCTCCCAGATCCTTCAGCTTTTCATGTAAAATACTTTGCCCCGTGGTGTAGATAAAAGCGCCGAGTGATTTTGCTACCTGAATAGCCAGTGTTCCGACACCTCCCGCACCGCCGAGAATGAGAATGCTGTTGCCTTTTTGTAATTTTGCGCGTCCCACAAGCATTTCCCAAACAGTCCCTCCGATAAGCGGAATAGAAGCTGCTTCCTCATAGCTTATATTGTAAGGCATTCTTGATAACGAAGACTCGTCAGTAAGATGATATTCCGAATAACTGCCCGAACTGCCAAAGCGGGGAGAATAATACACTTTATCGCCGGCTTTCCATTTTTTGACAGCTTCACCTACGGAAACAATATCACCAGCTATATCATGACCCGTAATAACAGGCAGCTCAAAAAATGAGGCATAATCACCCCGTCTTATCTGATAATCGAGAGGATTAACAGACGTTGCTCTTACTTTTACCAGAACCTGAGTCGGATCTTTTATAACAGGAACAGGCATTTCCTCCAGCTGCAAAACTTCCGGCCCGCCATAGTTATTAATAACAATTGTTTTCATAATGAGGTATTTTTCTTATTTCTCAAAAGTTTAGTGGTGGCTTACTGCATTGAGACAGTGTCCATAAACTGAAGGATTTCAGCACCTATTTCTTCCGCGTTTGTCTCAAGGGCAAAATGTCCGGTATCATAAAATTTTAACCGGGCATCCGGAATATCCTTTTTATAAGCTTCAGCGCCCTGGGGAAGGAAATACGGGTCTTTGTTTCCCCAAACCAATAATAATTTTGGCTGGTACTTTCTGAAATATTCATGAAATTTTGGATATAAGGCTACGTTGCTTCTGTAATCTTTTACCAGATCCAGCTGGATCTCTATATTTCCTGGTCTGTCAAGAAATTTCTGATCAAGGGTGTAGGCTTCAGGGGCAATCAAAGAAGGATCAGAAACGCCGTGATGGTATTGAAATAAGGTAATTTCTTTAGAAACAAAGCCTTGTAAAGCAAGGCGGTTGGCCTCTGTAGTTTCCTCCCAGTATTTCCGGATCGGGTTCCACTCATTGCTTAATCCTTCTTCATAGGCATTCCCGTTTTGTGAAATGATACCTGTAATTTTCTCAGGATTGTTCATAGCAAGACGTAATCCTACCGGAGCTCCATAATCAAATATATAGATGGCAAAACGTTTCATTTCCAGCTTATCTACAAATTTTTGTATCGTTTCCGAAAGGTTATCGAAGGTGTAGGAGAACTCATGATGATCCGGAGCATCAGAATAACCGAATCCCGGCAGATCTGGAGCAATGACATGGTATTTTTTACTCAAAATCGGGATCAGGTTCCTGAACATATGAGATGATGTGGGATATCCGTGCAGAAGAAGTATTGCGGGGGCATTAGCAGGACCTGCTTCTCTGTAAAACAGATTAAGGTTATTTACTTTAATGTTACGGTAATGGGTAGGATGGGTGTTTTCCATAATGTGATGATTTAAATGTAATGTCTGATTAGATTGAGCCATTGTCATATTACCCGTAAACAGGGCAACCGACAGGCCTGCAATCCATTGTTTTGAAATGATTCTCATTTATTTTTTTTGATATTCAAAATTAATGCGGATATTTGATTATTAAAAACGATTAATTATAATCATTTAAATCACTTTTAATGATTAATTAAAATGAATATACACGATTTAAAAATATTTGAAGCCGTAGCAGAAAGCGGAAGTTTTACAAAAGCTGCCACAATGATGTTTACGGTTCAGTCTAATGTTACAGCAAGAATAAAAAGTCTTGAAGAAGAGTTTAATGCCAAACTGTTTTCCCGTACTTCCAGAAGAGTAGAGCTTACTTCCGAAGGGATGATCCTGATGCAGTATTCTAAACAGATTCAGTATTTGGTGGAGGAAGCCAGACATAACATCCAAAGCGGTGATCCTATCAGAGGATGCCTGAAAATAGGCTGTATAGAAACTACAATGGCACTCAAAGTTCCAGAGATCCTGCATATTTTTGATGAAAAATATCCCGGAATTGAGCTTGAATTTAAATCAGATACCAGAGATTCAATGCTATCTGATGTGGTGAATTATAATCTGGATGCAGCTTTTGTCTCGGCACCTGTGAATGTGAAAGGATTGGAGAAAATTTGTATCAAAGAAGAACAGCTTGTTATTCTTTCTTCCTCAAAAGGGCCGGGCCTGCAGACGCTTATTGCGAACGAACCATTAAAGATTGTAGTATTTGATGAAGGATGTATTTTCAGGGAAAGATTAGAATCCTGGTTAAGCCATAAAGGAATTCTGAATTACAAAAGTACAGTTCTGAACTCTATTGAAGGAATAATTAACTTTGTGGAAGCTGGTTTGGGAATCAGCATACTCCCTGAAGAAATTGTGTCTAAATACTACGCTGGAAGAGAAATTAAGACGTACGGACTGAATAAGCAGCTCGGTACCATGAACACAATTCTTGTTTTTAGAAAAGATGGGGCACAGTCAAGAGCTTTGCAATGCTTTATTGATATGCATACAGAAATGGTGTGATTTTCAATGAAAGATTCTGCAGGCATAAACGTGGGCTTCCTCAAAAGTAACATTCTTCACAGTACAAATTTCAGAATGATCCATGGAGGAAGCCTGTTTAATCTTCAAAGATTTATTTTTTAGAGGTTAAAGAAAAATTGTCTACATAAACAGCCTGATGTACACCGTTCAGTAAAACTTTCAGTGCTAAGTGCGTGTCCTTTTTGATGGAAATAGTGTAGGTTTTCTTTTCTCCTGTTATTTTTGAAGCTTTAGCAATGGAGCGGTAAGATTTAGCATCAGATGCATTGCCTGCTGAGAAAATTTCCAACACAGTATCCCCGCCGTTATCCGAAATATCAAGGCTGAGTGTATAAGTTCCTGCTTTTATTTCCGGGGTTACCAGATACATATTTTCTCCGGGGCTGGTCATAGAATAAAAAATGATTTTTTTATCACTTGCATACAGCATGGCTTTTCCTCCCTGAGCCGTCCAGCATTTGTTGATGTCTTTCCATGTATCAAAATTTTCAACCAGTGATGTTATAGGTTTACATTGTGCATTTGCAGTAAGAAATCCTCCTAAAGTTACTATTCCCGCTACTACGAATCTTTTCATGAGTTATTTATATTATCACGTAAAAATACTTAAAAAGAGATTGTTTTGCTGAATTCTGGGTTGATTTTAATCATGAAAACGAAGTAATGGTCTGTTTTTGTTCCGTAAAGTGTAAAAGCAGTGCATACACTTCATAAAGTTTGCGGACTAAAAACCGGAAGGCTTACTCATTAGTTGTGTAGACCCATTGGTACCGCCAAGATCTTTAGTATCATCGTTAATATTTTGTTTTGTGATCAGATATTTATAAGCCATTAAATAGAGATCAACTTTAAAACTATTGTAAGTGCCGTTCGGGCTGGTATAGCGCTCTAATCTGCTATTTGTAAAATTTGCCCTGATATGCCAGGTTCCGTTGCTTTTAAAAGTATTGATATTGGGAGATCCCTGTCTGTTATCATTAACGCCGTTGCTGCCATAGTCCAGAGCAACTTTCGTAGAGCCGTTACTAAGCTGAAACGAATAATTATGTACGACTACCAGAAATTTTGCGGTATCTATTTTAGTATCATAATCTGTAATTCCGGTGGAAGGAACTCCCGAAATGGTAAGCTTGATATAATTAAATAATCCGCTGGTTTCAAGCGCAGGATTATACAAATCCAGGGTGTTTTTAGAGGTAGCAAGAAAACGGCCTCCCGTTTTATCCGGTTCACCAGGGTTTCTTAAATATAAGGAATTGGTAAAGCTTGAGCCGTTTACATCAAGTGTTTCTGCTGGAGCTGAGGTATTGATTCCTATTTTTGTATTTTGAGCATTAATAAATATTCCTGAAAGAAATATAATGGTGCTGTACAGTACTCTTTTCATAGTTTATTATTGAAGTCCGGTGGGTGTATTAGTTGAAGTTCCTGTAAATGAACTGTTCACGCTTCCGGTGTAAGTTCCCCAGTCTTTAATGAGTGCTTTTTCAAAACACAAAGTGTAAGGGTCCAGGTTCCGTTCTGCGCAGATGTTGTGCCTGCCCCCTTAAAACCGAGGTTAACGGCATTGTACGTTTTTCCTCCACTTAACACATGGGTTATTTCCGTAGAATACGCTCCATAGGAAGGGATACCTGTTGCTGTATTTACCCCTGCTGTGGCATCTGTGAAAACCGCTCCGGTAATGGCTGCTATATATTTTTCTGTTTCCAGTCCTGTATTGAGATTGACAACATCTGTCTGGCTCACATTTTTGAGGATAATAGTATATGTATTAACAGGCGCTACATTTCGAAGGGAAATATCAAGAAGCTTGATCTTTCCTGCTGGTGTAGTATCTTTTGAGCGCGTAAGCAGATAATAGTTACCGGTTGCATCAGAATTTGCAGTATCAATAACATAAGATTCAACAAGTGTTCCTCCCTGAACATCCAGCATGCCCTGCGGATCTTTTGTGTTTATTCCCACTTGTGCATTAGCTCCAAAATAAGTACAGGCGGTACAGAGAAATAGGGTTATTTTTTTCATATTCTTTTTTTATTATTGTATTAAAGGAGCCGAAGCGGCGCCTGTTCCTGAGGTATTAACGGTTTGTGCAGAGGTGAATTCCTTGGCATAAGCTCTGTCAAACACCAATAAATTGAGGGTCCAAATGCCATCGGGTAAAGAATCATCAGTTGAGAACCCTACATAATCAGCTTTGAGTTTCCATGTGCCGTTGGTATTGTAGGCAAAAACTTCAGGTACAGGAGTAATTACCGTTGAGGTATAGGTAAATACCGGCTGTGTAAATCCGTATGAGGCAATTACAACCAGGAATTTATTTGAATTAATTTTAGTATCATATTCATCTACCCAATCTTTATCCGCACTATTACAGGTGATCTTATATTGGATCAGGTTAATAGGTGCAGGAGTATTGGGTACAAAAGATTCGTTATAAGATGTGATCTTGTTCTGGGGAGCCGGAGATTTAATTAAAAAAGAATAATTTTCATCTGCCCCAAGTTTTTCCAGAGGATCTTTGATGGTAATACCGGATGTTTTCATCGTCCCATTTACCGTGAGCTCTTTTTCAGGATTGGGTGTATTGATTCCTACGTTACCAGCGCTTTGTGCGCACACAGGAATGAAAGCACCGGCGAGCAGTACAGTCAAAATAATTTTATTCATTGCTATTGTGTTAAATGTATGATATAGTTTGCATGGTTATGACGGCCTGAAGGCTACACCTTAAAGTGGTTTTTCCATTTGGTAATGGTATTTCTGCTTAATTTATAATGATTAGAGAGCTGGGTGTTATTAAGTCTGTATTTCTTCTGATATTCCAGGATCTGTATAACCGTCTCATCATCATAGGAGCGGAGCCGCTGATTTTCTGATGAAATTTCTTCAGATCCGAATATTCTCTGATTAAGCTGAATAATATCCAGAATACCAAGCTCTTCTTTGGATAAGATAGAGTTGCATTCATCAATCTTTTCCGGAAACTTCATGGTAAGGATGTCCGTGTAGATTTTTTTATAGTAAGGCTGAGTTATTTTTTGTTTTTTTCTATCCATTTGTATAAAGTAGTTTTAGGAATATTATACTCACTTATAACCTGGCTTTTGGTTTTTTTTCCGGTCTCGATCATTTCAAGCATAAAATTGATAACCTCCTTGGTATAAATATTCTTTCGGAAATGAGGCATCTCAGAATCTGATTTATTTTTTTTGTTCCTGATATCAGGCGATGCAGGAGAATAAAAAATCAGATTTTGAGAATAAAACCGGAAGAAATCATATTCTAAAATTTTACTCCACTTCAGAAGAATTTCAGTATCCATACTTTTAGAAGCATACATCTCAGAAATGTCCTCTTCTGTACAGTTAAAAAATTTGCAGATTCTGGGCATGGGAGTTTCGCACTCCTTCACACGCTTATTGATCATGGAGCCAATGTGTATATTCTTGAACTTCATCTAGGCACGAATTTGAGGTAGGGGTGAAACAGAGTAACTGCAAGTCTCGAAATAGTGTTTTTTTATCATAAATTTTAATTTTTTTATCCTTTGTGTGTTGAGAAAAGTATAGCCATAAACCAACCTGATCGTTTGTTAAATTATCTAAAATTGGTACTTTTCTTTATTTTTTACTAAATATTCTAATATTTGATATAAATGTTATTTTTATGCAGTATTAAGGTAAATCTGATAATATTTATATTGTTATAATGATTTATATGTGATGATATGGAAATTGACTTGTGCTTTTAATCATTTTGAATGTTATCATATATTATTAAATTTGTAACTTGCTTTAGCAAAATTAAGAGATAAAAACAATCATAAATTGAAAGATTAAATTGAATTTTTAATTTCATTTAATTATATAAAGTTTTGATATTTACTATTTTGCATAAGTTATTTTTTGAAAAACATTAGGATGACAGCTGACAAAGAATTTCAGGATAAATCTGTAGAGGCGCTCAAGAGAAAACTTATTTCACAATATGTTTATCTTATGTCCGGCATATTGCTGGCATATTCTGTTGTATTTTACTTTATCATTAAAGATGTTTTTTTTGCAGCATGTACGCTGATCTATTCCGTTACTATGTTTTATACCTTTATGGTAATCCGCAAAAGTTATAATATTAAAGTGTTGGTACATCTCTATATGTCCTATGCTCCTTTATTCGCCGGATTTGTCATGCTGGATTTCTGGAAGTTTTCTGCGGCCACGGCTATGTGGCTTCTTCCTGTACCCCTTGGCGCACACATTTTTCTTGGGAAAAAGTACATCTATATTTACACTTTATACATTTTACTGATTATAATAGCTGTAAGCATTCTTAATAAGTTGTATGTATTTGATTACTTCGCTCTTAATGATGTTAAAGTGATTGTAGCTTCTGACACTTTTGTAGGTGTTTCCAATATAGCGGTATTCGGTCTTTTACTTTATTATAATGAAAAAATAAGAAAAGCTGAAATTGAAAGTAATATTTTGAATAAAATAGAGTTTTCCAAACAGCAGGAAAATCCTGATAGGTCTGAAGAAGCAGACTTTACTGAAAAAGAAAAAGCAGCTTACCCCAACCTTGAAAATACAGAAAAATATAACCTCCTTTTTAATGATATAAGAGATATTGTAGAAGATCAGGGCTATTATAAAGATGTAGGATTTACCATCTCTCAATTGTCTAACATTTTGAAATCCAATAATCTGTATATCTCTAAATCTATTAAATTAAACGGATTCTCAAACTTCAGCCACTATCTTAATACCTGCAGAATAGAAAACGTGAAGAAGCTGCTTGAGGAAAATGATATCAGCAAAGTGACCCTTATGTACATTTATACGGAATCAGGGTTTTCCAATCAATCCACATTTAACAGGGTGTTTAAACAGATTGAAGGCGTTACTCCTTCAGAATATCTCACCAATTTAAACTTGGAAGAATAGAAAAAGTTGACATTCTCATCATTGTAATTTGAGCGATTTGGGTTAAAATAATGAACCCCCAAAATTAACCGTCATAAAAAAGCCCGGCACCTTTGGTGCCGGGCTTCATTATTAATCTAAAAAATCTACTATTTCCAGAAACTCCAGTTCAATCCGTCGAACACAGCTATTGTTTTGCTAACTGTGTCATAGCAGATGGTTCCTGCCACCGGACTTTTCATATTGGCAGCAGGATCATTTACTTTAGGCAGAACCAAAGCTTTACTGGTAGATTCAAGAACAAGAACGCCCTGTGCAGGAGAACTTGCAGCTCCTATAATTACTCCGCTGCCTGTTTCTGCAGAAGTGTTAGGCATGGTACCTGTAAGACTTCCTGGATCAGATAAAGGTACCCACAAATCATTCTGGCGCATTTTTATGGTAAGATCAGTCTTATCCAGAAGAAATGTTCCGTTGGTAGCCGCTGCTCCCGTAGGAAGGACTTCTACTACAGGAAGAATAATTCCTGTTCTGGAAACAGGGAAATCCAGAATAGCATCTCCGTCTACAGAAGACTTACCCATGCCCACCTGCGATTTCAGCGAAGAAACGCCGGCAACAATAAGGGTTAATATGATTACTTTTTTCATTTTCGATTCATTAAAAATTATTATTGATTACAGCTTCTTGCTACACAGTTCCAGCTGGTTCCGTTGTAAAGCTTCATGCATTTGCTTACTGTATCATAAATAAGCATTCCTTCTACAGGGGTTGTAATAGATGAGCTTTGTGTACGCGTGATAACGAAACCTTTGCTTTTCGATTCCAGAGCAATGGCGCCGTTAGGAATATTTTCCGGCCATCCGCTTTGCTTAGACTGGGTTGTAATCCCAATTTTGGTAATCATGTCAGCGGGAGAAGTATTAGACGGGCGTGTACAGTATGTCAATTTTGAAAAAGTGAAAAATTTACCATTCGGGATCTGAATACCGGAAGTGGCACCAGCTGTAAGGCTGATATTCACTACATTGGCCGTTATCGCTGCATCATCCGCATACACAAGATAGTTCGCCTGGCTGTCAGAAGTCTTAATGTATAGATTCTGTGCCGTACCTGTCGACTGTACTTTCCATCTGCGCAGCATTAGATTTTGAGCATTATATGTGGTTGCAGCACCATTATTACCCGTGATAAAATAAAATTGATCATTAGTAATATTGGAATGACCTGCACCTGTATTGGCGCTTGTAAAATCATTATTCGTACTAATGGTAATAATATCTGCCACAGCATCCTGAGATTTTGCAATTCTCTGATGCAAAGCTTCTGCATCATCTCTTGCGATACCTATCACATTGGTTTGGTAGGTGCTTGCTGCCGTAGACCATACTGTGGTACCATTAGTACTGGTATAGTTCACCGGGGAAGCAAATGTTCCTAGCGTTACACCATATTTAAGAGCCATGTAAGATACTACCTTATTATAATCTGCAGCATTCAGGACGGAATTATACATAATGTTTTCAGGCATAATAATGTCTATACCATCATCAGATCCGCCATCAGCATCTACTCCTATTACCAAATTGGTTCCGTTTTTTGAAAGACTGGCGCCGCTGCCCTTGGATACACTGTTTACTTGGTAAGCGATGGTTCCTGTTCCCGTCGCTGAAAACGTAGTGACCGCAGGAATATTTACCGTATATGCGGATGTTCCGGCAGCACTTGGCCACGCTATAGGGGAGCTAGTATAAGTCCCAAACCAGCTGCTGGAGGTACTTACCGTATTTAGGCTTGCACTGTCATGGAAGCTGAACATGTTTCTAAATCCTGCAAAAGGAAGAGTGGGGTTTTTATGCAAGGCAATCATGGTATAATCATCCCCGATAGTGGCAAACGCATTCTGCATACCAAGCCCGGAGGTGGAAGTAGACTGTGCCACAGGATTGAAATTGATATTCATTGCTGAAGAGTTTCTGTACAATGGACCGGTCGTTTGTAATGCAATGGTATTGGGAGATGCAGCCCCTCCAATGAAATTTCCACCAATTGGCGATCTGTTTGGCCAGGTGCTTATCGCTACGTTATCCGTAGTATTTCCGTTAGGATGATCATCTGCTTTTATCCAGACACGCAGATTGTTTAAAATTCCTCCCGGAGCCTGAGCAAAAGATGCGAATGTAAAAAACTGTCCGTTGGCAAGAGAAACATCAGCATAATTATATACAACTCCGTTAATAGTCTGCGTGTTGGCAGACATATCAGTCACAGTATTTCCAGAAGCAAAAGTAGGATCCGAATTGTTCTGAATCAATTTTAAATTATTCAGTCCCTGAGGCCACATTACCCTTACTGTTCCTACAGAGCCCGTATTTTGAACCTTCCAGACAGAAGCGAAAAGGTAATTAGCTCCCGGAATGTTGTTTACAAGGGTTGCAGGCGCTTTTGCCAGACCATTATCACCAACAACAAGTGATTGCAGGTTGGTTAATGTTCCCGAATTGGAAGCGTTAGTATTAGCCATTCCTGTAAGTCCGATCAAAAGCTGCTGTCCGGGATTAATACTCATCGACTGCTTTTGATACAAGGCTGAATTGTCATCTCTGGCAATACCTGTTATATTGTTGCTATATGCACTGTTCATTGCGGAATTCCAATAGGTTGTTCCGTCAGAAGCAATATAATCACCAAATTTTGTAATTCCGTATTTCAGAGAAAGGTAACTTTCTATCTGGGGACGTTCTAAGGTCTTTGTGGTGTTGTAAATAACAATTTCAGCGATATCTGCATTCACGAAATTATTAAGTCCCTGGCCTCCTACCCAAACAGGCTGTGTACCTGAAGTAGCAACAGCATTACCATTGGAAAAAGCTGAAGACTTAAATTGGCCGTTCACATAGACATTCATTAAACTTGAAGTCCCGTCTGTTGACTGTAATCTGATTTCATTGATTGCAGGAGTTGCAGAACCTACACTACGGTTCGTAATAAGCATGCCTCCATTGGAATTTGCTCCCACATTCCATGTTCCTCCAAAACCATTAGAATGGTTGTATAAGGAATTTGCAGTACTTCCTACTTTTCTGTAGACCACATATTGTGATGACTGATAAGGAGATGGCGAACTGACTGTTACATTTTGTGGAACACTGGGTGCTGCCAAACGGTCATCTACCCCATCAAATCTTATTGATGGATTAAAGTTAATCTGGCTTGTATTATAAGCAGGCAAAGTACTCGTTGCTGCGGACTGTTGGATAAGATCATAAGTTCCCGGAGAAGCACTGTTATTCCATTGGCTAACCGTTCCTGATGAAGTTGTAATTCCTGCATCAGCTTTATACCAGAGCTGAGGAGCAATTCCTCCCGGGCTTTGGGCATTTGTAAAAATGAATACATTGGCTGTTAGCAATATACCCATTAAGATATTGTTTTTTGTCACCTTAGTATGTTTAAAATTAAAATATTGTATTGATTCTTTTATACCCGTGAAGAGGGTGGAGGGCGGGTTTTATATCGGAACCAGTAAAAGTCTTTAAAGAAAATAAAGCTATTGCTGACAATTTTGTTCTGTGTGAGATTAAGATATCCGGGGCTGAATCTTAGTTTTTTACTTTCAATTGAAAAATTCAGATGGTCATATATTACGACCGAAGCATACACCGCTTCTCCTTTCTGATGTGACGAAAAGAAGTCATCCGGATGGGACGCAGCCAATTCTGCAGATTCCGCTTTAGGATATGCTCTGACTTTTTCTGCACGGTGTTTCGCTGCAGTTCTGTTGGTATTGAAGATAGATTTTCTTCGTTTTCCGTATTTTGATACGTTCTTCTTTTTCGGTGACTGATCTCCGGAATTCTTCAGATCTGCCTGATGTATTTCGCCTGCATCAGTAGTATACAATATCGTATTTTCCCCAATAGTAATGCTGGTGTCCTTTACATCAAAGAGAATCTGAGCCTTGATTTTCGAGGGGATAAAAAATAAAAACAACAGCAGTGAAGCCCTCTCGTATAAAGGGAAGAAAAGCTTCAATTGCTGTTGTGGGGATTTCATTGTGTGTGTTTTTATGTTGATAAGAAACAAACGTGTTGTTTCAGTACTTTTTCTGGTTCAGAAAAAATTCTGAATCATCTATAATGAGGGAGCTGAGGTCTAATGAAAATTAAAGCACAGGTAACCGGATCAATTGCAGGTATGCCTTTTTACCGTGGAATGATTGTATAAAAAATATTTTACAATAGAATAAATAGGATGGATTTTTTTTCACGTTGTATAAGGGTGGTTAATGGATTTTTTTCCAATGTTTTTTATATAAGGGTGAGTTTTATGGAAAAATTAGAAGCAGCCGCCGCTGTAATTTTGCGTGCCTTTCTTTTGGTAAAATTAGAGGTAAAATTGATAGTTTAGGCTGGTTTTATCAATAACATTAAATGATTTTGTTAATTTCATTAATGTTATTTATCTTATTGAAGTATAGTATTTTATGTAAGTTAAAAAGACAATTTTTTGAAAATAGCTTAAAGTAGAGTATAGGCCGTTTTTAAAAAAAGATAAAATCAGTCATTTTTTTATCTCGGAGGAGCTGAAAAGCAAGGTATTTATTCAAAATAAAAAAACTTTCTGAATTCTTAAAGGAAATAAACAGAAACATTTTCTATAGAAAGTGGAGGGTAAATTTTACGCATAATTTTATTAATTGTGGAAAATATTACTTTTTCTGACAGGTCGTTAATCAACCGGAAATAAAGATCCTCAATTTGCCTACAAAGGTCTGCGATTAGCCTACAAAACCCGAAGATAAGCTCTATACCTTTGCTTTGTAAATAAAACATATACAATTATGACACAGCAAAATAGAGTCTGGTTCATTACCGGAGCATCAAGAGGATTCGGTCGTATCTGGACCGAGGCAGCACTGGAAAGGGGAGATCAGGTGGTGGCAACAGCCAGAAAACTGGAAAGTATTGCTGATTTTAAAGAAAAATACGGTGATCAGGTGCTGACTTTAGAACTGGATGTTACCAATGCCGGTCAGGTAAAAGAAGCCGTAAATAAGGCACATCAGCATTTCGGAAAGCTGGATATTGTACTGAATAATGCAGGATATTCGCTGGTAGGAACCATAGAGGAGGCTTCTGCCGATGAAATCCGTGCTTTGTATGAAACCAATATTCTGGGGCCTGTAAGCGTAATTCAGGCTGCGCTGCCGATCCTAAGAGAGCAGGGGTTCGGGCATATTTTAGGGACATCCAGTAATCTGGGGCATTTTACACTGCCTGTCATTGGCTACTACAGCTCTTCTAAATGGGCCTTTGAAGCCATCCATGAAAGTCTGGCCGAAGAAATAAAGCAGTTCGGGATTAAGGTAACCATTATAGAACCGGGTGCTTATGCTACAGAATTCGGAAGCCAGGACTCGTTGAAGTTTGCTCAGAGCTTAGACGTATATCAGGATTTTAAATCAGAGTTTATGAAAACCATTCAGTCTTTTGAGCGGGGAAATCCGAATGCTACACCGCAGGCGCTCTTTAAGGTTGTAGATGCTGAAAATCCACCGCTGCGTTTTCATCTGGGAAGCCATAACCTTCCGCAGGTAAAATCTGTATATGCAGACAGAATAAGTCTTTGGGAGGCTTGGGATGATATTTCCAGTGCGGCACAGGGCTCATAACCACTGTAAAAACCGGCTATCAGGATATAACCGGTTTTTCGTATCTTTAAAGTACTATTTATGAAAAAGACAGACCAGACTCCTTTAAAATTTGAATCATTGTCTGTAGCAAGCCAGTTTTTTGGACTGCCGAAGCCTAAGCATCCCCTCATTAGCTTAATGAACGGGCCTCATAATCTTGTGCTGACTGATAAATTGTCCCAAAAGCATGTTTTGAGCTTCTACAAGATTTCCTATAAACCCAAATTAGAAGGAAGAATAGAATACGGGCAGGGTTACTATGATTTTAATGAAGGCGGATTGCTGTTTGCTGCTCCCGGCCAGGTGATCGGCGGTAACGGAAACAGTGAAACGGTCTGTTCCCAATACTCGCTGCTCATTCATCCCGATTTCTTTTTGGGATATCCTATCGCAAGGAAGATCAAACAGTACGGCTTTTTCTCTTATTCTACCAAAGAAACGCTGCACCTTTCTGAAGAAGAAAAAAATACGGTTCTTTCGATCTTTAATTTTATGGAATCTGAGCTTAACAGCCGTATTGACGATTTCAGTCATGATGTAATGATTTCCCAGATAGAATTGCTTCTCAACTACGCCAATCGTTTTTACAAACGTCAGTTTATTACCCGTAAAGCAACCAGCAGCAGCCTTTTACAAAAATTTGAAGAGTTGCTGGATGCCTATTTTAAAGACGAAATGTCGCTGAGCAAAGGAATACCCACGGTGGGTTATTTTGCAGAACATCTTCATCTTTCTCCAAGCTATCTGAGTGATATGCTGCGGTCATTAACGGGGCAGAGTACTCAGCAGCATATTCATGACAAGCTGATCAGCGAGGCCAAGGAAATGCTTTCCACCACCAGTTTATCGGTGAGCGAAGTAGCCTACGCACTGGGATTCGAACATTCCCAGTCCTTCAGTAATTTATTTAAAACAAAAACCAAGCTTTCCCCCTTAGAATTCAGGAAGTCTTTTAATTAACGGTATAGTTTTCATTTGGTTGATAAAAACTCAGTTGCGCCATTGAGTCGATAAGAAAGTTTAAAAACTATCGGACAAGAAGATAGATCCCGACCCCAATGGCAGTATAAGCCGTCACGGTAAGAATATCTGCGATAGGCTGTGAGAAGCGTTTTTCTGCAATTTTTTCGCTATTGATCTGGTTCTTATGGAACTTCAGGCTTGTTTTGGCATTGCGAACAGGATGGGCTACCAGGCTGTCGCTTTCCCATCGGTCAACAATTACTTTATAACTCTTACCATTGACTTCAATTTTAACATTCTTACCAGGGGCAAGCTTCTCCTGAACATTCACCGGAGCAGGTGCCTGTACTGCATTCAGATTTTGAGGTGCCGCTCCTGTATTGTTCATTTGCGGGGAAGCAGTATTGGCAAGAGCTGTATTGTTTTTAGGGTCTTGCTTATTGTTAGCCGCCGGATCTACAGGTTTTTTGACCTGATAGGTATAGCAGCTGGTAAGGGAACATAAGATAATGATAAGATAAAAATTCTTTCGCATGAACCAAATTTAAGAATTAAACGGAATATTTAAGAGTTTCTTTTGAAAGATGATGTTTTTTTTGAAATTTCTGGGGGAGTGTCTTGGTTTTGAAGCTATGAGAAATGGTTCTTTTAAAAATGCGCCGAAGTTGGAGACCTTAGAAGGTGGTTATTTTATTTTTGCTTTCAATATGTGTGATTTATAATACTAAAAACCACACGAAGGGATTCGTGTGGTAGCGGAAATATTTTTTATTTAATTACAACATATCCTTCAAAAGAAATTCTATTTACTGAAAGAATAACTGAATTATTAGTATCTTTAATTCCAACGTTTATCGGAATATAGCCACCATCATCATCTTTCTTGTAAACTTGAATTAAATGTTTTCCTGGTTCCTCTTTTTCAATTAGCATAATAAAAGTATCACCTGCATTAGTCCAGTGATCCTGTGTGAATTCATGTATCATAATTATTTTTTTAGTTCGAACCAAATATACAATTAGACTTAAAATCTTAATTACGGTTTTCCGTAATCGAGGTGTTGTAATCTCATTTATTTTTGCGATTAAAAGCTTATATGATACTAACCTTAATTAATATCTCATTTGGTATTGGTGAACTTTTTTCGACAACATTCTTAATCTTGATCATTTTATCATTTTGTGTTTATCTCTACAGAATTTCTAAATATGAAAAATATCAGAAATCTAGGTATGCAATTGCATGTTTTGCAATCATGTTAATGTTACATTTAGTACTTTTTCCTTTTTTATATACTTTAATGCTTAAAAATAATCCAGATAGCTTTGAATTTAAAACAGCTATTCATGATAATCGAAAACAATTGGTACTAAGTGAGTGGAACGACGATTCCAAAAATATTCCATATCAGATTAAATACCTTGAAAATATTAAACTCTCAAATTATTTGATATTAAATAAGACGTTAAAAGAATTAGAGCAATTAACTTTTACAAAGAATTATATAATACACGCAGATTATAGTCTCAATTTGCCTCATAGAAATAATGATTTTACTGCAACTATTTACATATTCGATAGAAAAGGTATTTTAAAAAAGAAGCTGTATGAAGGAGGAAGCCAAGCTGGGCTGGATTCTATGAAATTTGGAACGGTTATTACTCAAGATATTAACTATCTTAAGAATGAATTACACTATTACAAAGTTAAAAAAGCTGAATTAGATAAGAATAATTTTTGGACCTATGCAACATTACTTCCATATAGCATATCTTCAATATTCACAGGGAATATGTCTCCACTAACGCCACTGGCTAATATATTATACACTTTTCATTATATTATAATTTATTGCATTGGAATTGGGGTGTTCCTTCATTTTCTTATTAGAAATCTGGAATTGATTATTAGGAACCGAAAAGTTTGATCTAGATATTATTTGTACAAAGCTATATAGTCTGTCGATTCTAGAATTAATAAATAAAGTTTTTTTGAATTTCTCTTTTCAAAAAGCAGTTTGTATATTTAGTGTAAATTAATTTCCTTAAAAATAAATATTTAAAAATGGAATTACAAGAAGCTCGTAAAATAATTAGAGGTTCGGCATATACCACTTATCTCAATGAACTTGAGTATGAATTTGTATTGCCTCATTTAGATATTAAATTAAAATTTGTTGGATTAATTAATATTTTTAGATTCTTTAAAGAGCAAGATGAAGGTTGGAAGTTAAAAACATTAGATCCCTCCAATAATTATTTTAGTCATTCAACTAGCTTTTTTTCAACGGCATATACTTTTATTCAGAAATTTTTAAATGAATATATTTCTAATAATAATTATAGTGAGAGTAATTTACAAAGTACTTTTAAAAGTTACCTTCAAGCTTATTTATCTCCTAATCAGTATGTTTTCTTATCAGAATCTTCAGAAGTGGAATTTTTACTTAAATTGTTAGTAAAAGATGAACAAAAATTTCATGGTGGGTATAGATTTTTTACAGACCAAAGTATGGATTATAATTCGCGAAAAGGTATAGAAGGGTATATTCTTAGTTATGAATTTGCAAATCGGGAAAATTCTGTTTTATTTAACAGACGAGAATCCGAAAAGAGATACGTTAATGATATAAGAAACAAAATACAAAATGTAGAGGATGACTACAATAATAAGGTTATTTCGTTAGTACAAAAAATTGAGGAAGATTATAAAAATAATACTGATTTACAAAGTGAAAGTCAATCAAAATCACGTCAACTTCTTGCAGATTGGTTGCAATTTAAAAGAACTAGTTTTTTCGGTTTTTTAGATGCTACAAATACGGAGTTCAAAGCACTTTTTGAAAATTCCAAATCAGAGTTTAACAGTTTGCAAAATCAATATAGTGAATTGTTAAAATTGCAGGAACCTGTAAAATATTGGAAGGATAGAGCTAATGAACTTAATACTAAAGCCAATAGTATTCTGAAGGCAATTATGGGAGTTTCTTTATTATTTGCAATAATGGTTTATTTTTTACTATGGTTTACTCCTGAAGGTTTATTAGAGTCTTTTTTTGATGGTGACAAATACAAAGCATTTAGATGGTCTTTTGTATTTGTGATTTTTGTATCCATTTTTTTTGTCGTAATAAAAGCTTTACTGAAATATATGTTTAGTAATTATCATTTGGCTCGAGATGCAGAAGAGAGAGAAAAATTGACCTATTTGTATATTTCGATACGTAATAATTCAGAAGTTTCCGAAGAAGAAAAGAAAATTGTTTTTCAAGCATTATTTAGTCGATCAGATACAGGTTTATTAAAAGAAGATTCATCACCTACTATGCCAGGTATATCAAGTATAATCGAAAAAAATATAAAATAGATATAGAGAAGTGAAAATTGAAATTTGATGAGAGAAATGAGTATTTCTCGTCATGATTTATCAATTATATTGTGTTCGTATTTTATATTCCAACCATCTTAAAAAAGGTGGCAAGAGTTAAATTTCTGGCATGGCAAATTCGCATTATCGTAAGAAGGGCAATTTGATACTCTTTATCGTCTTTTATTCTTCGGACGGTCTTTTCATCTATGTTATGATCCACTGCAAATTTGCTGTTATTGTTCAGAGGGATAACCCATTCATCCCTTATAAATTCAACAATTTTTCTATTTGCTTCTGTCATAGAAACAAATAAATTACATATTCTTATAAAAATCTCGGACTCAAATCCGAATGTTTGGAATTTTTTATTACATTTATAAAAAAATACAAACACATGAAAAAAAGCAGAACACACTTGGACACCCGTTTTTGGGCAGTTGATAAGAAACGTTCAGGATTACAGCTGATGGAGACCTTCTTCCAGTTCAATGATCTGGCAGCGTCTAAAGAGATGCTAAACAGCATCATGAGTTATGCGGTAAAGAGAAATAACTGGATCAATGAAGATCCGTCTGAGATCTATCAGTTTCATCAGGCGGTACGGTCTTTTGTACGTGCCGGTTATCTTATCCATCTGAAGGAAAAGAAACAGGTTGCAAATGTTCATTTAGAGAATCCTTCTTCATGGGTTCTTGGCTTGCTTTCGGAGAAAGAATACCAAAATCCTCTGTTGGTTTTTAAAAAAGCATTCAAAGAATACAGCGTCAGGGAGTTTGATTATTTTATGTCCGGTATTGTCTATTTCTCCATGGGAATGTATGATCATCTGCCGGAAAGAAACATCGTGAATCCCTACATTCACCTGACCAAAATGCTGGATGCTGCCTACCTGATTCTTGAAAGGAGAAGGAAGAAGGAGTAAGGAGGCTGAGAGTGGGAAGTTGTTGAGTGGTTATGATGCAGAGTCTCTGCAAAACTGTGTTGTTTTAAACACAAAGACTGGCAAGTATGACCTTATCATTTTTAAGAGAGCAAAGAGCGGAATCAACGGGGATGATTTTTCTTTAGCACGCGCATAGCCATACAGCTTCATCAATGACTTTGTGCGGTCTTAGCTTTATTATCCACTAACAGATTGTATCCTGCGCTTTAGGGAATGAATACTAAAAAAGAGGCTCCGGAAGCCTCTTTTTATTATTTCATAATCTGCTGGTCAAACAGAAGATTGTCATCTTCATCAAAGCTGATGATCAGTACTTTAAACTGCTTTGCACTGTCATTATTAAAGAATTTGATTCTTGGCGGAACATAATCGCTGTCAAATAAATTAGGATTCCAGTACAGGGTTTCTCTGGTATCGCTCTCAATTTTCTGTGGGGCATCTTCATCTATCATTTCAATAGGAAATTCGGAAGGTCTGTCATATCCTTTGATGACGGCCGTATTGTTGCTATTGGTTTCTTTTTTGGTGCTTTTAGATTTCATATTGCCTTTCATTGTGTAGATGGCTACGGCATCACCTATTAATCCTGATCCTTTAATGATCTTTACCATTGCAATATTGTCTATAGGAAGGCTGGCGATCATGGTGGGATCAGTCTGTATTTCATCCAGAAACAGTTTAGCCAGCTGGCCACGGATGTAGGGTACGTTTACTCCGGAATTATTTCTCTGGAACGTTAACCCGGCAGCTCTTCCCTGCAGCCAGTCCAGAATGTTCATTGATCCTGCGGCGTGCTGGTCTTCATTAACAAAATCAAACACAGTAGCATTGACGGAGCTGAACATGCCGGTAGACAGCTGTTTGTCCAGTTCTTCTTTGGGATCTTTCTTTTTGCCTACCAGGGCAACTTCCTGAATCTGGATATCATTACTTTCCTTCTTTTTGATATTTTTCTGAGTATTGATAGCTTTTGCAATGGATGGAGGAAGCGTTTTGTTTTCACCTGATTTTACCAGTGTATATTTTGTGGCCGGAAAGTTTCCGGTGAATGGAGCAGGATTTACAAGAGGTTCCACTGTTACAAAAAGGTTATCACTGCTGGCATCTTTATCTTTTTCTGCGTTCACGAATAATGAAACGTTCAAAGGTTGGTCGGTGTTGATATTGTTCAGATACACATAGCCGTTCTGGTCGGTTTGAAACTGATTAATAACGGGATCTCCTTTACCGGCTCTCAGTACTAAATTTACTGTTGAGTTGACGAGTAAAGCATTGTTTTTTATAGGTTTTACCCGGTAGGAAAGAAAGGGCTGGGAAACGGTTTTAATAGCAGGGGCAGCGCCGCTAAGAACAGAATTCCAGTCAAATCTTTTCCACGTTTCCGAGATCAGAAGGGCATCTAAAGCCTCCGTATTGGCTGTTTTAGAAAAATACTGTGCGGGGCTGTCTATTTTTGAAGTAAAATCTCCTGTTAACCAGAGTGCACTCAGAATATTTTCTTCTTCCGGACTTTGTGTACCGTTATCTTCGCTCACCAAAACAGTATAATTTTTAAAATAGGACTCCGGAGAAAGATCAATGCTGTTGAAAGCCCGCGGAGTTGGTTTTAAGCTCTGACCAACTATTTCTGCCTTCTCAATTTTTAAATTACCGGGTCTTAAGAAGCAGAGCCTCTGGGCAACAAGATTATCCTGCTCATCAAAAACGGCCAGCTGAAAAACAGCGTTTGCGCCGTTGCTTACTTTGGTAGGTATAAGACTGGAGGCCTCATTGGTGAGATGATTGATATTAGCCCTGTAAGCAAGGTGATTATTGATAAATCCTACAATTTTATACCCCTGAAGCTGCTGTTTCAGATTTACACCTTTCAGCGTATATTTGATTCCTTCTTTGGAGCTGTTAACTTCTATGCTGAGACCGTTTTCAGAAGCCTGAGGAAGATCTATAGTCTGGCTTTTACCGGTATTATCCTGAATTACGGCCTGGTATTTCTTTCCTGATGCCGGAGTCATTTTAAACGAAGCCACATTTTTATCAAAAGACTTAAAGGTGGCGACAGGTGTTTTCGGATTTTGGGTATCAATAACCTTGCCGGACCAGCTTTCGGGAAAAGAAGTGCCGGCAGATACCCTTACGGCAACTTTTGCAGGCATTCCATTAATGAAGGTTCCGCCCTCAGGAAATGCTTTTGCAGACCAGTCGGAGCTTTTGGAAATTACCAGCGACTCTTTTGAATTAGGATTGTAAACCGGAAGTGCTTTTACGATCTGAAAATCTTCACTGAAATTGGTCATATAAGGGGTATAAGCCCTTACAAAATAAACCTGTTCAGGAAGGTCTTCTTTCAGCTGAAAATCTCCGCTGCCTTCCCCATTCGTAAGAAGTACGGTTTTCCAGTCTATTAATTTTTTATCAGAATTATACAGCTCAACAAATAAAGTGGTAGATAATGCAGAACGGTTATAGCCGTCAAATACAAAACTTTTAAACCATATTTTATCACCTGCTGCATATTGTGATTTGTCTGTCAGTAAGTATACTTTTTCCTGTTCGTAATGATCCTCAAGGTTGGTGATTGCTTTTTCCAGCTTAGTTTGTGCCATTACAGGCTGTATAGCGGAGAGGAGCAATACACAGAGCATATTTTTCATAGAAATCTTAGCGCATTTAATTCTCTGCTAATGTAATGAATTAAAGACTTCGAAAACTTATAATCATCTAAAATCCGGCGTATTTCTTTCAGATCTTAAAAAGTGGCAATTTCGGTGGAAAACTAAAGGTGATTTTTCCCGGAAAATGGTTCTGACAGAGCCGTTTTAACAAGGTGAAGCACTCGGAAATATTTGGAAATTGATCAATAAAGTAAAATGTGGTAGCATAAAATCGCTAATAAATACTATCTTTAATTATATGAATTGAAGAAGCTTACAGACTGACAGGAAGATATTTAATTGTCGGCAAGATAGTTGTATTCAATCAATCACCCAACCAAAATATAAACTATGAATGTACAGATAAAACAGGATTATCATCTTAATAATGATTATACGGACAGTTTCAGCTCAGATATTTTAAAAGGCCTGTCTGCCCATCCGAAGAAATTGTCTTCAAAATATTTTTACGATAAAACAGGCGACCGCCTTTTCCAGCAGATCATGGCCATGCCGGAATATTATCTTACCGATTGCGAACTGGATATATTCCAAAATAAAACAGAAGAACTCGCAAAAGCAATTTCCCATATCAATGAGTCCTTTGACCTGATAGAATTAGGAGCCGGAGATGCCATGAAATCATCTTATCTTCTTAAGAATCTGGTGGATAAAGGAACCGACTTTACTTATATGCCTATTGATATCTCAGGGAATATTCTTTCCGTCTTGCAGGAAAACCTGAATAAAAAACTTCCGGAACTGAAAATAGTACCGCTGGAAGGAGAGTATTTTGATATGCTTGATAAAGCAACAGCTCTTTCAAAAAGAAAAAAAGTAGTCCTTTTCTTAGGAGGAAATATAGGAAATATGGAAAACGAGGAAGCCAGACATTTCTGCAGTGAGGTCAAGAGAAAACTCAATCCCGGAGACCTGTTTCTTGTAGGTTTTGATCTTAAGAAAAATCCTAAGACCATCCTTGCCGCATATAATGATCCTGCGGGTATTACCGCATCATTCAATCTTAATCTTCTGACAAGGATTAACAGGGAGCTGAACGCTGATTTCAAATTGGAAAATTTCCAGCATTATCAGAATTATGATCCCATTTCAGGGGCCTGCAGAAGCTTTCTGGTAAGCCTTTGTGATCAGGAAGTTCATGTAGGAAGCCGCCTGTTTCATTTTAAAAGAGATGAGTGGATTGATATGGAAATTTCTCAGAAGTTTTCCGAGCAGGATATCAAAAAGCTGGCGGTAGATGCAGGCTTTCATATTCTTGTGGAAATCAGAGATGCTAAAAGCTGGTTTGTGGATTCTGTCTGGATGGTATAATTAAAACGATTTTTTATGAAAAAAGATGCATTGCTTGTAGAAGCAAACCCTCATAAGAACTGGCTTAAAAAGTATACTGAAATAAGGAACCATTCCGTTGAGATTTGCAGCCCTCTGGAAATTGAAGATTACGTGGTTCAGCCTATCGTAGATGTAAGCCCTCCGAAATGGCATTTGGGACATACCACGTGGTTTTTCGAAACTTTTATTTTACAGCCCAATTTTCCGGGATATGAAGTTTTTGATCCTCAGTATAATTTTGTATTCAACAGTTATTACGAAACCATAGGAGCCCGTGTTATCCGTACCGACAGGGGAAATCTAAGCCGTCCCTCCGTTTCAGAGGTTTTTAAATATCGTGAATATGTAGATCGGAAAATGAATGAATTTCTTCAGAACGGATATCTTACAGAATCCCTTGAACCATTATTGGAATTAGGTTTAAACCACGAACAGCAGCACCAGGAATTATTACTCACGGATATTAAATATATTTTGGGGCATAATCCTTTATTTCCCGCTTACAAAAAAGAACATATTGCAAAAAAAGAAAATACCGAAGCCCCGGAAATACTCCGTTTTTCAGAAGGAATCTATGAAATTGGTTTTAACGGTGAAGGTTTCTGCTTTGATAATGAGCTTGGAAGACACAAAGTGTATCTGAATGATTTTACAATAAGCAGCCAGCTGGTAACCAATAAAGAATATCTGGAATTTGTAGAAGCCGGCGGTTACGAAGATTTCCGGCACTGGCACGCAGAAGGTTGGGATTGGGTAAAGCAGAACAGTGCGAGATCCCCGTTATATTGGCATTTCATTGATGGAAAATGGATGAATTATACATTAAACGGCCTGCATGAAATTGATTTGGAAGAATCTCTATGCCACATTAATTTTTTCGAAGCTTCCGCTTTTGCTTCATGGAAAGGAAAACGCCTGCCCACCGAAGCTGAATGG
The DNA here is from genome assembly GCF_900108365.1 of Chryseobacterium culicis. Taxonomy (GTDB): domain Bacteria; phylum Bacteroidota; class Bacteroidia; order Flavobacteriales; family Weeksellaceae; genus Chryseobacterium; species Chryseobacterium culicis. The sequence continues at coordinate 1,349,839 of NZ_FNWQ01000001.1, forward strand.
GAAGCGGCATCAGAACATTTTGAATGGGGAAAACGATGGGAATGGACCAATTCTGCCTATCTTCCTTATCCGGGATTTAAAAAAGAAGCGGGTGCTGTAGGTGAGTATAACGGAAAATTTATGGTAAATCAAATGGTGCTTCGTGGTGCTTCAGCAGCCACTCCGCCAGGGCACAGCCGAAATACCTACCGCAATTTTTTCCAGACGCATTTGCAGTGGCAGTTTACAGGAATCCGACTTGCACAATAATTTGCCTATGATTACAGTTGAATCGGTTTCAAAAAGTTTTAACGGAAAAAAAGCTGTTGACGGTATTTCATTTCAGGCCGGTGATAAGGAAATTCTGGTGCTGTTGGGAACAAGCGGCTGCGGAAAAACGACCATGCTGAAAATGATTAACCGCCTTATAGAAGCAGATTCCGGAAATATTCTGATTGACGGAAGAAACATTAAATCCCAAAAACCGGAAGAGCTTAGAATGGGAATTGGTTTTGTTATGCAGCACTCCGGATTATTTCCACATTACACCATTCAGCAGAATATTGCAGTGATTCCCGATTTATTAAAATGGAACAAAAATAAGACAAAAGACAGAACACTTGAGCTGTTACATAAACTTCATCTTTCAGAAGATGTGCTTACCCGCTTCCCCAACGAATTAAGCGGCGGCCAGCAGCAAAGGGTAGGAATTGCAAGAGCATTGATTGCAGATTCACCGGTTTTGCTGATGGACGAACCCTTCGGTGCATTGGATACGATCACCAAAGCTGATATTCATGCAGAATTTACATCTTTGGAAGAACTTAAAAATAAAACCATCATTCTGGTCACTCATGATGTACAGGAGGCATTTGATCTGGGTCATAAGATTTGTATGATGGACAAAGGTAAAATTATGCAGACCGGGACTCCAAAAGAAATTCTGTACCAGCCGGAAAATGATTTTGTTAAAGATTTCTTTGCTCAAAACCGGCTGCTGCTGGAATATAAAGTAACCACATTGAAAGATGTAGCAGCTTTCATTGATGGTAACCGTTTCTATGAAGATCTTCATTTTTCAGAAGATGCCGGCATTTGGAATGTTATGCAGCAGTTGAGTACAGACGGCTCGCTTTCCGCAGATTATGAAACTCTGGTTAAAGCATTTAACGAATACCGAAAATTCCAGACTGTATGAGTGAACAGAGCTTTTGGCAATTTATCACAGAGCAGCATGAAAAATTACTGGTTCAGGCTGTACAGCATCTTGGCCTTACATTTTTATCTTTGTTTCTGGCCATCATGATCGGGTTACCATTAGGAATTTTAATAGCCCGAAAAAGAAAGCTGTCAGGTTCTGTTTTAGGTATTGCGGGCATTTTACAGACCATTCCCAGCATAGCTTTGCTCGGTTTTATGATTCCTGTTTTCGGAATCGGCGCAACTCCGGCTATTGTTGCATTGCTCATCTACGCCCTTTTACCCATTATAAGAAACACCTACACCGGAATTACCGAAGTAGATCCGGCGGTAACTGAAGCTGCAAAAGCAATGGGAATGAACAGGAAGCAGATGCTTTTCAAAGTAGAACTTCCTTTAGCCATGCCTGTCATTATTGCAGGCATCAGAACAGCGGCAGTGATCAATGTTGGTGTTGCAACCTTAGCATCATTTGTGGCTGCAGGAGGTTTGGGAGAGTTTATTTTTGGCGGAATTTCCCTCAACAGTACGAATATGATTCTGGCCGGAGCCATTCCCGCAGCAGTATTGGCCGTTCTTTTGGATCAGACTATTGCTGTTTTACAGAAGTTAAGCTATCGTTCGGTAAATAAAATAATATACAGTATTCCTGTTATATTAATCATCATTGGAGGGGTCTATCTTTTGGGTTCCGCTTCGGATCATAAGCTTAAAGCTGGTTTTACCCCGGAGTTCATGGGACGGCAGGACGGTGATCTGGGACTTAGATCCGTATATGGTCTTAACGTACATCCTCTGGTGGTAAGCGATGCTATTATGTACAAAGCAGCTTATGAAAAAGAGCTTGATCTGATCAGCGGATATTCTACAGATGGCAGAATCAAGGCTTTTGATCTCTATGTTCTGAATGATGATAAGAAGATTTTTCCTCCTTATTTTGCCGCTCCCATTATCAAGACAAAAACCCTGGAAAAATTTCCTGAATTAGAAAAAACATTGAACCTTTTATCTGGAAAATTCAATGATTCCCTAATGACAGACCTTAACTATAAAGCGGATTATCTGAAACAGACTCCCGAGAAAATCGCCAGAGGTTTTCTAATGAACATGAATTTATATAAAAACCCGCGCAAAGGAAATTCCCAGACGATAAAAATCGGATCGAAAATTTTTGGCGAACAATACATTCTTGCCGAAATTTACAGAATGCTCATTGAAGGCTATACAGACTACAGGGTAGAAACAAAAACCGGGCTCGGGGGAACGAAAATCTGCTTTGATGCTCTTATGAATGATGCGATAGATTTTTATCCCGAATATACTGGAACCGGACTTTTGGTCTTACTGAAACCATCTGCAAAAACAATAGAAGAAGTGTCTAAGAGCCCTGAAAAAACATTCGAGTACGTTAATACGGAGTTCCGGAAACAATACGGAATCCAATGGCTGAAACCACTCGGATTTAATAACGCCTATGCCTTGATGATGCGGAGAAAGCAGGCTCAGGAGCTTACAATTAAAAATATTTCAGATCTGAAAAATTATCTGGATTCAAAATAATCTATCCACCAATGAAATACAATTTCGACGAAATCATAGAAAGAAGAGGAACACATTCCGTAAAATGGGATTGGGCAAAAGAAGATATATTGCCCATGTGGGTTGCTGATATGGATTTTAAAACAGCGCCGGAAGTGATAGAAGCGATCTCTAAAAAAGTCTCACACGGTATTTTCGGTTACGGCACCATTCCCGATGCTTTTTATCAGTCGGTGATCCATTGGTGGAAAACAGAGCATGATTTTATTATAGAAAAGGACTGGATGTTACCTGCCACGGGAATGCTTCCATCACTGTCGGCAGTCGTCCGTACTTTTGTGAAACCCGATGAAAATATTATTTTGCAAACTCCTGTTTATAATCATTTTTTTACCATTTTAGAAAATTATGGAGGACATATCGTCTGCAATGAATTGAAATATGCAGACGGGGATTACAGTATTGATTTTGACGATCTGGAAAGGAAAGCTGCTGATCCGAAAACAAAGCTGCTGCTGTTTTGTAATCCTCATAATCCTGTTGGCAAAGTCTGGAAAAGAGAAGATCTGGAAAAGATAGCGGATATCTGTTCACGAAATAAAGTAATGGTGGTTTCTGATGAAATTCATTCTGATTTAGTTTTTAATAGCCACCGGCATATTCCATTTGTTTCAGTAGCGCAGCGCTATGATCTTGAATCGGTAACCTGTGGTTCTCCGTGTAAGACCTTTAATTTTTCAGGTTTACCTATATCATATCTTATTTCTCCGAACAAAAATTTATTACAGCAAATTCATAAGACTTTAGAGCTTCAGGAAAACAGTTATCCTAATCCAATTGCAGCAGAAGCCATGATTGCAGCCTATACCAAAGGACACAGTTGGCTGGATTCGCTTAAACACTATCTGTATGAAAACTTTCTGTTTCTGAGAAACTACTGCAATGAACATCTGCCCGCAATTAAAGTGGTTCCTTTGGAGGCCACCTATCTTGTTTGGCTGGATTGCACCTTGTTTGGTAAAAGTTCTGATGAACTGTCAAAGATTCTTCTCATGGAAGGTAAAGTCTGGCTCAATTCAGGAACGATGTATGGAAGTAATGGAGAAGGTTTCCTGAGAATCAATATCGGCTGCCCGAGACAGCTTCTGAATGAAGGCCTTGAACGGTTGAAAAAAGCTTTGCAGGAGTGAAATTCCAACACTGAAATTGCTATATAATTCAATTGGAAAGCTATTATAAATTTAGAAAGACGATGCTTAGCTTATATTTCGAAAGGTAGTAAGTATTAAGGTTACCCATCTCTGAGAGATGGATCAGTTTAAAGTATAAAAAAGTATTCCCGTAGAAATTCTGTAAAATAATTGATTTTGCAGAATTTTATGTCAGTTGGAAGGAAGCAATTGATGATATCAACTTGGACTTTCTGGCACAATAAACTTGGACTTTCCAACAAAACATGCCATTGCTTTTTCAGGCGATCTTTGCAATATAAATTCAAAGAAAATGAAAAATTTAAATGGTAAAACAGAAGTCCTTGTAACGGGCGGTTCCGGGTTCATCGCTGTTCATTGTATCATAAAATTACTTGAACAAGGGTATAAGGTAAGAACAACACTTCGTTCTCTTAACAGACAGGATGAGGTGAAAGATATGCTGAGAAAAGGAGGGATAGACGCATTTGAAGACCTCTCCTTTATGCAGGCTGACCTATCAAAAGATAACAATTGGGATAAGGCTGTGCAGGGGTGCACCTATGTTCTGCATATAGCATCTCCAACCCCCATTGTGAATTATAAGCACGAAGACGAAATGATCGTCCCTGCAAAAGAAGGTGTGCTAAGGGTTTTGAGAGCTGCGAGGGCAGCCCGTGTTAAGAGAGTAGTTCTCACATCTGCTTACGGAGCAGTAGGGATGGGAAATATAAATCGTACAACACCTTATACTGAAAAAGACTGGTCAAATCTTAAGGCCAATCTTCATCCTTATCAAAAATCAAAAACAATTGCAGAAAAAACGGCGTGGGAGTTTATCAGTAATGAGGGAGCCGGTCTTGAGCTTTCAACGGTTAATCCTGTGGCCGTAATGGGGCCGGTTCTCGGTACAGATTATTCCCATTCCAATCAGGTAGTGAAGAAAATGCTGGAAGGAGAGATCGGAGCATGTCCAAAAGTATACTGCTGCCATGTGGATGTACGTGATGTTGCTGATCTCCATCTCCTTGCTATGACACATCCGAATGCCAATGGTGAGAGATTTCTGGCTACCACCGGTAATGCTTTGTCAATGCTGGATGTTGCTAACATATTGAAAAAAAATCTAGGGGAGACGGCAGCGAAGGTTCCTACCAGAGAGCTGCCCAATTGGATCGTCAGAACAGCCGCGATATTCAATCCATCATTACGCATGCTGGCTACGCTGCTGGGTAAATATGCAGAAACGAGTGGGGATAAAGCGAAGCAGTTACTAAAGTGGTCACCCCGTTCTAGTGAAGAAGCAGTAATGGCTACAGCAAATTCAATGTTAAAGCTAGGTCTGATAAAAAAATAAGAAATAATAAATTCCAGCTGGCATGCGTGTTGAAAATCTTATTTTTACGCAGCAACTGGTAAAGCAATAATTATTACATTTATCATATGAAAGAATCAAGTATTGCTTCCTGTTATATGAGTCCTTCTCCCGGTACGGAGCAGTTTATCCCAGACCATTGCTTTATGTATCTGGTCTCGGGCTCAATGCTTGTTTATGATGGACATAAGGAATATCAAATCGATTCCGGAGATTACGGCATAGGCAGAAGAAATCACCTTGCTAAATACATCAAACAGCCGGAGGATAAGCCTTTCAAAAAGATATTCATTTTGTTCGGGCAGGATTTTCTAAAGAATTTTAAGGATTTGTACGGGTTTACTGCTGAAGAAACAAAAGCAGCAGGTGCTATCATTCCATTGGCTAAAGATAAGCTGGTTAAAAATTTTATGGATTCGATAATTCCTTATTTTAATGAAGATGGAATAATGGAAGAACAGTTCTTAGATGTCAAGAGGACCGAACTGCTGCTCGTGCTCCTGAAGGTAAATCCAGAACTTGCCAATGTCTTTTTTGATTTTGCGAGTCCCGAAAAAATAAACCTTGAGGAGTTTATGAACCGCAATTACACGTTCAATGTGAGTATAGAACGGTTTGCCTATCTGACGGGAAGGAGCCTTTCCGCTTTCAAACGTGACTTTGAAAAAATATTTCATGCCACTCCAAGGCAGTGGCTTGTGCAGAAACGATTGGAAGAAGCGTATTATCTTATCGACAAAAAAGGCAAAAAGCCTTCTGAGATCTATCTCGATCTTGGTTTTGAAAATTTTTCCCATTTCTCTTTTGCATTTAAAAAAATGTTCGGACATCCGCCAACTCATTTGGCCGGAAAGCCTAAGAGCAGCCGCTGACCTTTTGAAAACATTAATTTGGACTTTTTACAACAATACGATAAGGGATTTTTTCAGAAATTTGTATAAGAAACAATGGATAAAGATTCAGAAGGAAACAGGTTTGTAACCCGATGAAGTTCAGATCTATAAAAGGCGTGGTAATAATTCCGGAGACCTTATTTTCCGGATTGTGGCAATCTATAGAAAAATTTTAATGAAATGGGTAAAGTGTACTCATTGGAAGTGAATTTTCAGCAGTAGAGACGAATTAAAATTTGAGATGAAATGAAAATTACAGATTTGACTAACTGTCCGGTAGAACCAATGATCTCCCCCGAGCATTTTTTAATGGATCATACATTTCTGTTTCTGGTCAAGGGATCAATGAGAGGCTTTGATGGAAAAACAAATGTTTTGCTCAGGAACGGCGAATGCTGTATGGTTGTCAGAAATCAGCTGCAACGCCACAGCAAGATTCCCGTTAATGGAGAGTTTGAAAAAATTATTATGCCCTTCAGTCAGGAATTTCTCAAAGAATTTAGTGAAAAATATAAATATGATGCCAGCTTTAAAAATAAAAACAGATCAGCATTTATTTGCCTGCCTAAAAAAGGACTGCTGGAAAATTATTTACAATCACTGATTCCTTATTACAGGGGAAAGAGTGAAATTGAAAGTAAATATCTGCGCATCAAGAGTGAGGAGCTACTTCTCGTACTTCTGGAGGTAAAGCCTGAATTAGCGATGATACTTTTCGATTTTGGTGATCCGGAAAAAATAGATCTCCTGACTTTTATGCAGAAGAATTACAAGTTCAATGTCTCTTTAGAATACCTTGCATTTCTTTCGGGCAGAAGTCTTTCAACATTTAAAAGGGATTTTAAGCTGCTGTATAACCAGACACCTTCTCGCTGGCTCGTTCAACGACGCCTTGAAGAAGCTCATTTTCTCCTGGAAAACAAAAGAAGAAGACCGGGTGCTCTGTATCTTGAGCTGGGATTTGAAAATTTTTCACATTTTACCCAGTGTTTTAAAAAAAAGTATGGTTACACGCCTTCCTCGCTTGCAGAATCAGGAAGAATGGTCTCCAATGAAACAGAAAAACCCAAAAGTTAAGTTGAAATAGCAGAATTAACGATGAAAAAGACAGAAAAACTAGAAGAATTCAGCCAAAGATCTACCAAAAGGGTACAAGATATGGTTGGTGAGCCCAAAATAGAACATTTCGGTATCTTTACAAGAGATAACTGCCCCTTAACTTCTGCTTATGGCCGTAGAAATTTTTACAAGGTAGCGCTTGTGCTTGATCCCGGTAAACTATTTTATGCAGACCGATGGGTAGATATTGATAGACCTGCGCTGCAATTTTCAAATCCGATGATTCCCTATGCGTGGGAAAATGAAGTTGAGGACCGCAAAGGGTGGTTCTGTCTGTTCAATGAAGAATTTCTGTACCAGGGAGAGCGCAGCGGAACACTAAAACAAAATCCCTTCTTTAAGGCCGGAGGTTTGCCTGTTTTCTTTCTGGAGAGCAAAGAAGAACTGCTCATCACCGGCATATTTCAGAATATGTTGGAAGAATTTAATTCAGATTATACTTATAAATATGATGTACTGCGCAATTACCTGCATATTGTAATGCATCAGGCTATTAAACTGAAGCCTTCAGAAGATTACAGACAGTATGGTAATTCTGCTTCACGCATGACTTCTCTTTTTCTGGAGCTCCTTGACAGGCAGTTTCCCGTTGATCCCGCTATTGGTTTGGTTTTAAGATCAGCACAGGATTATGCCGAAAATCTGTCTGTTCATGTGAATTCACTGAACCGGGCCCTGAAAGATATCACCGGAAAGACCACTTCGGAATATATTAATCATAGGATTATACAGGAAGCTGTTTATCTGTTGAAACAAAATCAATTCAATATTTCTGAAATCGCTTACATGCTGGGATTTCAGGAACCGAATAATTTTACCAGCTATTTTAAAAAGCATACCGGTACATCACCCAGTTCTGTCAGAAACTCTTAAGCCAAAGGTTTTTGAGCATTGGTTTGATATGCATAGGTATTTGTTTGAAGCCAATAGGTGATCTGTTTTTTCATGTTCATAAATTTGTATGGGCAATATTTAAATATCGGCCGAATTAGTTATAAAAAATTAAGACAACTGGCCATACCGGTAAATTTATAGAAAGATAAATACTATGAATACTTTATTGAAAACAATAATGATAATGCTATTGAGCATGATCTCTTTAAAAAGCAATGCGCAAATTATGAATCAGAATAAGCTGGAGAAACAGTATACCAATAAAGATTTTTACAAGAACGGCATCTTTCAGAAAGATGTAGCCAAACAGGCTGTTAAAGAAGTTATTTTGAGCCATGGTGAGCTTTATACTGATAAAATAGACAGCGAGATATGGATAAGTGACTTTGGGTTAGGTGATTTTGAGCATGTAGGACTGGCAAGTGTTACCTGGTTTAATGATCCCCTTTATGACTATTTTGCGATGACTATGTACCTATTGCCCAATCAGATGATCCCTGAGCATATTCATCGGGCTATAATGGAAGCGCCAAAGAAACCAGCAAAATATGAAAGCTGGAAAGTAATCAGAGGCTGGATTTACAATTTTTCGGAAGTTGGTGATCCTACACCAGATCCTCCTTTGATTCCCGCTTCATTTGGATCGGTTAAAAGTAAGAATTTTGCCATTATAAAGGCAGGAGATACCTCGGCCCTGAAGAAAGTGGAAACCTGGCATTTTATGATGGCAGGCCCTCAGGGGGCAATTGTTGACGAATACGGTGTTCACCATGACCGTAGAGGCTGGTTCAGCTCTAATCCTAAAGCGCACCCAACTAAATAAGCTGGTCTTAATTTTTTAATCTGAGACTTCAAGCTGCACATTTATACCTTTAAAGAGGCAAATTAAAAAATAATAGTAAAATTGAATAATATGAAATGGATTCCAAAAGATAATCGCTACGAAAAAATGCTGTATAACCGCACCGGTAATAGTGGACTTTTACTGCCAGCCATATCAATGGGGCTGTGGCATAACTTTGGTGATGATACCCCTCATAAAAATAAAGTTGATATCTGTACAACAGCATTTGATCTGGGTATAACGCATTTTGATCTGGCCAATAATTACGGGCCAAAGCCGGGAAGTGCCGAGATCGCATTTGGGAAAATACTAAAGGAAGAGTTCTCAGGACTGCGGGATGAACTCATTATTTCTTCTAAGGCAGGATATTATATGTGGCCAGGCCCATACGGTGAATGGGGCAGCAAAAAATATATTATCGCCAGCTGCGATCAGTCTCTTAAAAGAATGGGAGTTGATTATGTTGATATTTTTTATTCTCACCGTTACGATCCCAATACACCATTGGAAGAAACCATGATGGCACTGGATCAGCTGGTTCGTTCAGGAAAAGCACTTTATGTAGGGATTTCATCTTACAATTCTCAGCGTACGAAGGAGGCTTATGAAATTCTCAAAGCTTTGGGTACACCATTCATTATCCATCAGCCCAGCTATTCCATGCTGAATCGTTGGATCGAGAAGGACGGATTATTAGAAACTCTGGACGATTTAAAATTAGGATCCATCGTATTTTCGCCTTTAGCGCAGGGAATGCTGACCAATAAATATCTGAACGATATTCCGGAGGACAGCAGAGCTTCTCAGGGCAAATCTTTACAGCAGGGATTTCTGACTGAAGAGAATCTCCAAAATATCAGGGAGCTGAATGCAATCGCTATGAAACGCGGTCAGACCTTAGCTCAGATGGCTATTGCCTGGACATTAAAACAAGGAAGGGTTACTTCCGCACTGATCGGAGCAAGCAAACCACAACAGGTTATTGATTGTGTTGGTGCTTTGGATAATCTTGAATTTACGATGGATGAATTAAAACAAATCGATCTTTTTGCTAAAGACGGAGGCATAAATCTATGGCAGCAGTCTTCGGAAAATGCATAAAAGCAATTAACTGTCCACAAAAGTATAACCCTGAGGGTGTTCAAAATAGATAAAAGGAATCATTAAGGTTCCTTTTTTTGTTTAAATACTGCACAAAATCTTATCACTTTCAGTGGTGTTTTACGTTTTTGATAAAGCTGAACAGTACCCGTTCAGCCTCAAATAAAATTTCCTGTACCCTTACCTGTTTGATATTCATAGATTTCTGTTTGATGTGAATATAGAACATGCATGGCAGTCAATCTAACTTTGTAGTATAAATTTTAAGAATATGAAATACAAAGATTTAGATCGGAAAATGGTATCTGAAACAAGAAAGTTCCTGATGCTGTTTTTCGTGATTTGCATCGGAAATTTTTCCTTTTCCCAATCAGCTTCTCAATCGAAGAGTCCTGGTGAGAAGAAATTAAAAGTTCTGGTTACCGGCCATCTGGGCTATGTTGGAAGTGCTTTTGTTAAGGCTTTTGGAAACAAGTATGATATTGTGGGCTATGATCTTCTTGAAGGCGATGATATTCTTGATTATGATCAATTGAAGAGAAGAATGAAGGGGGTAGATGTGGTTGTTCATGAAGCCGCAATACCTGCTCCTGTTCCGGGTAAAAATTTCAATGATTATTTCAGGACCAATGTGGAAGGTACGGCTAATGTTGCCCGGGCGGCTTATGAAAGCGGAGTTAAAAGGCTAATATACGCCAGTTCCACTACTATTTACGGAATAGAAGGAGGAATTCCGTTTTCCTATCCCATTAGTGAAGGACAGTCTTTTGTTTCTCAGTATTTGAAAGCTGATGATCTGCATACACGTGATATCGACTTATCCTATCATATGAGTAAAGTTATGGCTGAACAGATCATAGCGTGGTACGGACTGAACAAAAAAATGGAAACCATTGCTTTACGCTACGGGCCGATTGATAAAGTCAATATGGGAACACACGTAAGTTTGGAGAATGTTGTGCAGGCAACGGATCTGGCTGTCAGCAGTAAAGATAAATTTTGGTATGAGGCTTTTAGTATCGTTGATGGTGATGTTGACTTTATTGATATTTCAAAGGCGAGAAAAATGCTTCTATACGATCCAAAACCGGCCCAATATAACAGGGAACAGATTATTGCACCTTTTCAGGATCGTTTAAAACTTGGCCATTAAGAATGAAACTATAAGTTTAATTGTGGAATTATTGATCTGGGGCAGAAAATTCATATGCAGCAAGGGATATCATGATCATTTACAATTTACACTAATCCTACTAGATCTTATCAGAAAATATAAATATAAAACATAACAATGACTTCAAGACGTGAATTTTTAAAGAAAACAGGGCAAGGTGTGATACTTGCCGGAGCAGCTGCAATGCTGCCGGGCATCGCAACGGCAGAAGGCCTATTAACAGATACACACGCTGACCTTTCGGGCTACAATCCAAAATTTAAGCTGCAGCACACATTCGGGATGGGAGGAGTGCCCTTTGGAAACGAATTTGAAATGATTCCTGAACGTCAGGCTTACGAAACGCTGGAAGCAGCATGGAATAGTGGCGTGAGGTATTATGATGTAGCTCCGTTTTACGGATTAGGACTTGCTGAACGCAGGTACGGTATGTTTTTACACAATCAGAACAGAGCAGATTATGTAATCAGCACGAAGGTAGGAAGACTGCTGAAAGCATCTAAACATATTGACGACCGCACATTATATCCTATGAGTCATTCACCTAATAATGTTACTTATGACTATTCCGGGCCGGCAGTCAGAAGATCTATTGAAGACAGTTTACAGCGTCTTGGAATTGACAGTATAGATATTGTTTATGTTCACGACGTTGCTCCGGATAATAAATGGCTGAACGGGCGATGGCTTGAGCATTTTGAAGTCGCAACAAAAGGGGCTTTTCCTGAATTGGAAAAGATGAAAGAAGAAGGATTGATAAAGGCTTGGGGAGTGGGTGTAAATACACCGGATCCCATACTGAAGGTCATGCAGGTTGCACAGCCGGATATTATATTACTGGCTTCCCAATACTCTCTTATTGACCACAAAAATGCATTAAATACTCTATTTCCTGAGGTACGTAAAAATAATGTCAGCCTTGTAATGGGAACAAATCTTAATGCCGGTTTTTTATCAGGAAGCAACCGTTATAATTACGGTGGAGGGGTAATTCCTCCTGAATATCTTAAAAAAAGAGAAGAACTTAGAGCTGTTGCAAAAGCACATCATGTAGACCTCAGAACAGCAGCGCTTCAGTTTGCTTCTTTTCCGGATGTAGCAGCAGCTATTATTCCGGGGGTGAAGAGTCCCAACCAGATCAGGGAAGATTACGAGTCTATGCATGTTAAGATTCCTGCAGCATTTTGGGAAGAACTGAAAAACAAAAAATTAATAGAACCTAATGCACCGACCAGCAAAGGATAATATATATTAACAAATCAATGAAAAATAAAAAGGACGCTTAAAGTTCACGAATTGAATGATAAAAATTCTTTTCATTGAAAAATGGTGTATGCGTCAGACATGCACTTTGGAAATAGAGAGTAAAATAATTGATCGCAGTTAATGTACATGTTTAAAGTCAAAAAGCATTGTTTTTTGTAATTAATTTGCTGTAGGATGTTCTAATATGGTATGAGGCAGCCAACTTGGCTGCCTCATACATTTTTTTACAAAAAATAAGTTATGTACCTGTTATTTTGATAAAAGTGTTATGATCTGTTTACTCATTTCTACACCGACCGGACGATGGCCGGCTTCCAGTGCCACGACTGCTACGGAAGCGTTCAACTGAGGAATATAAATAGCATCAGTACCCAAACCGCCACCGTGGTTATACCCTAAATAGCCCGCATACTTAATCTTACGCACTCCAAGGCAATAGTTGATCTCCAAATTTGGCGGCACATCAGTTGTCATTTGATAAAGAATATTTTTGTTTTTGATGAGGGAGCCATTAAAAAGCTGCTGAAAGAACAGCGCTATTTCTTTAACGTTGGTTACGATTCCGCCACCGCCATATAAGTCCCATGATGGATCCAGATTGTAAGTATCCCATCCAAATTCATCCCAATACTGGTGCGCCTGTTCAGGGGTGTTTCTGCCTGCTTTTTCAAATTTAGCAAAGCGGGTAATTTGCAGTCCGTTCTTGTTGTAGCTGAGCAGCTTTCTGATGGAAAGATAGTAGGGACGATGGGTGATATTTTCAATAATTTCGGTAAGTAACACAAAGTTGATATCCGCATATTTAAAACCTTCACCTGGCTGTGCAAGTGGTTTTCCAAGTTGTGCTGCCCTGGCGATCTGTTCGTCGCGTGTCCATGCATATTGGGGATGTTCACCGATAAATTTGAAATAGCCTGCATCTACATAATCCCTGATGCCTGAGGTATGAGAAAGCAGGTGTTTTATGGTTATGCGGGATGTATCATAACCTGCCTGGCTAAGTTCTTTTTCAGACCGGGGGCTCAGATATTTTTTGATAGGGTAATCTATAGTAAGTTTTCCTTTTTCCGCAAGCCTCAATAGAGCTGCCGCAATATAGGGCTTGGTGGTACTGGCTATCAATACCGGCTGATCCACTTTTAGTGTCTGTTGAGTATCTCTGTTGTTGTAGCCCGTAGCGTAACCAAAAGAAAGTTTTTGATCCGGTGCTTCAACATAGAGTGCAAACCCAACAGCTTTGGGATTGGCAGCGTAAGTGGAATCAGCAATCTTTTTAATTTTTTGCTGCAGATTTTGTGCATACGAATGTGAGGCTGCAAGAATAATCAGAAGTATGACTTTAAAATTTTTAACAGTGTTCATTATATTATTTTACTATTTTTTGGAGCGGTTTATGTGCAATAACGGGAAATAACATTTACTTATCTATTTTACTTCCTGCATGTGGTAAAGCTGTTTTTACGGTTGATAGTGAGTCTAATTATGCCGTTCTCGGAATTGCAGCGGTGTCAGACCGGTTTTGTTTTTGAAAAGTTTGTTAAATGACTGCGGATACTCAAACCCCAGCTCAAAAGCAATTTCAGCTGCAGTAAGGTCTGATAAGGACAGCTTTTGTTTGGCAATTTCGATCAGTTTTGCGTGGATATGCTGCTGGGTATTCATCCCAGTCATGCTCCTTAGAAGATCACTAAGATAACCATACGATACATTTAGCTTGGCTGAAAAATAACCGACTGACGGAATCCCTCTCTGCACGGATTCTCCTTCTTCATAATACTTGTTGAGGAGCATTTCAAAGCGCTCTGTTAAAGGGCTGTTTATAGCCTTTCTGGTGATAAACTGCCTCTTATAATAGCGGTTGCTGTAATTAAGCAGCACTTCCAGATATGAGAGGATGAGTTCCTGACTTGTATCGTCTATTACCGTTTCAATTTCTTCCCGGATATTCTCAAAAATATGAAGTATTTTATTCCTTTCCTTTTCCGAAAGATGAAGGGCTTCGTTAATATTGTAGCCAAAAAATCCGAATTTTGTTATTAACCTCGAAAGAGGATGGCCGGCAAAAAAATCAGGATGAACGAAGAGGCTGCGTCCGCTGCAGATGTCATCATCAATGACGGAAAGAGCCTGCCCCGGAGCTACAAATAATAATCCTCCTTCATCAAAGTCATAGTGCCCCTGTCCATATTTCAATTTGCCCTTTAGGTTACTTTTATAGGACACCATGTAAAAGTCGTGAACAAGATATTTTACTTTCGATTCCGGAGCAATGTCAGCATGATTGACAGAAACAATAAGGGGATGCAGAGGGCTGGAAACGCCCAGCCCTCTGCATAAATCAGTAATTGACTTAAAATAATGCACTTCTTTCTTTTTAACCGATTTATCGATCATGAGTTGATTGTAAAATTTTTATTTAGGTGAATTGATCATTTAAATTTAGCCAATTTTAACAGCTGACACAACTTATGAATACGGATGTTTTTATTTGATTCATCTTATATCCTAAACCCGAAGAAGCCCATGATATCAAATATAGTTTTCATGGATCTGCTTATTTCGGCAGGAAAATAGTGTTGGTAAATGCCTGATATTTCTCTTCAGAAGTATTTCTTCGTGCATCCAGAATAGGCTTGATGTCGTCAGTAGGAGAATAGCGTAAACGGTCCGTTCCATCAGTAGCAGCTTCAAAAATGGCATGCACTACTTTTTCTACTGCATCAGCATCTGCTGTTCCCTGCATTCCATTATAAACTTTGCCAATTTGTTCTAAAAAAGGAAGATAATCCCCGATCTGCTGTATGGCTAAGCCCTCATCACCCATACGGCTCATAAAGCTGGTTTGCGGTGCTCCTCCGGGTTCAATAATTTTTGCAGCAATACCTAATGATGCCAGTTCATACCTCAGTCCTTCTGTCCATCCCTCCAATGCAAATTTCGATGCACTGTAAATCGAAGCCATAGGGAAGCCAATAGCACCTGCACCGGAGCTGATATTGATAATGATCCCGGATCTTTTGGAGCGGAAATGTGGTAAAATGGCTCTTGTTACATCCATAGCCCCAAATACATTCACATCAAATTGTGCCTGTACAGCTTCGCGGGATGCACCTTCAAAAATTCCGAACAGGCCATATCCTGCATTATTTACCACTACATCAATATTTCCGAACTGATTTATTCCCTCTTCGATTGCTTTATCAATAGAATTTTTGTCCTGAACATCCAACTGGCTGATAAGGATATTTTCTGACTTTCCGATATTTTGATCTTTACGGGTATCCCTCATTGTGGCAATAACATTCCAGCCCTGAGCCGCGAAATAATTTGCAGTTGCGGCGCCAAAGCCTGATGATGTTCCCGTAATTAATACTGTTTTTTTCATTTCTGTTATTTAATTTGTTTAATATTTTTGACATTGCAAATATCTAACGTATTTCAAATCACGAGTAAACCAGATTAAGGGATTGATGATCCAAAATGAGGATTATGTTTTTTTCCGGAAATGCTTCAATCGGCGAATTAGCTATCGTTACACTGCAGTGCTACCTGTTGCAAGCCCTGACAATACTTTACCATAAGTACATTATCGCAGCCGGTGTACATTAATAATGTAAAAACATTATCAGACCAAGACGCTTTAACAGTACAGGTTTGCAATAAAGCTGGAAATCCGGTAAGGTACCGTAGAGGCAGGAAAGGCGAGTCCAATAACTGCAGAGGACAAAGGAGGTCTTCGCCAAGATAAGGGCCATGGAGCTGCAAATGTATTATTTAGCTCTGAAATTCATATGTTCTTTTTCAACTGTGAAAGACATATTCTCTGCCAGAGTTGTCTCTCCATAGATCTGTTCGATGCCCTCTTTATTTTCAAACCGGATATGTCCATTATTGAATCCTTCGTTCATTTCAGCCATTAGTTTGGCTGCTGCATCGGTAAGGCCGAATTGTCTGTAAGTAGATTGATACTGTTCACTCGGAATAACCTTCACACTGATCTGCTTTTCAAATAGGGTACTCAATACGGAGGCAACGTCTTCCGCAGAATATACATCAGGACCACTAAGCTCTATCATGCGGTGCCCCTGTAATTCCTGCTGCATCAGCAAGGATGCAAGATGACCAATGTCTTTTGCCGCAACCATCGGAAGTTTTAGATCGGCAGGATTTATAAAACTGTAAAAAAAGCCCTTAGAAGCAGCTTGTTTTATGCTTTCCCCGAAATTCTCCATAAACCAGCCTGCCCTTATACCTACCGTTGGGATATCCAGTAATCTTAATTTTTGTTCCATATCATAAAATTTAAGAATAGCCCCAGTACCATTACGCAGATGTCCGCCAATGGAAGATAAATAAACAATTTTTCTGATTGAAGACTGCTGTACTGCTGCTGCTATGTTATCCAGCATTTTCAAATGCTCACCAATTGGATCTTCGAGGTCAAAGGCCGGCGGCGTCATCACAAATAAGGTGTCCGTATCCTTTAATGCGGTGGCCAGACTGTCATAATCTAACAGGTCTGCTAAAGCAACCTTTGCTCCTTTTTCCTGCCATTGAGCTGCTTTGGTGGGATTCCTGAGAATTGCCTGTACTGCTAATCCCTTATTTAATAGTTCTGTGGCAACGATGCTGCCTACATGCCCGGAGGCACCTATCACTGTATACATTATGTTTTACTATTTGATTTTAAACTAATACAGCACCGCCATCAATCACTAATGACTGTCCTGTCATATATTCCTGTTTCATGAGAAATACAAAAGCATCCGCAACATCCATTGGCTGTCCAACTCTCTGTAACAGTAGCGTATTTTCCAGGTGGCTGAAAAAGTTTTCTTTATCTTCCCGGCTAAGATTTCCCCATAAATTAGTATCTATGATACCTGCCGCAATATTATTGACTCTTACAGGAGCAAGCTCTACAGCCATGGCCTTTGTAAATGCGTCCATTGCTCCACAAATTGTTGCGCCTAAGCTGTATCCCGCCGCCGGACGCTGTCCAAAATTGCCGCTCATCAAATTTATACTCCCTCCTTCATTGATGTGGGGACGACCATATTTAATGGCTGCAAAGGCACCCCAGAAACGTATTGTGAAGAAATCTTTGCCATTTTCTATATCCGTATCGTCAACCATACTCATCGAAATATTTTCTCCCGCTGTGTAAACCAGGTGATCGAATTTGCCGATAGTACTAAAGAAAGTCTTTATATTTTCTTCTTTATCTAAACTCACAGCAAACCCTCTGCTATTTTCCGGTAATGTTGCCAAAGCTCTGTCAATACGCTGCTGATTGCTTGAAACGATAATTACTTCGGCTCCATCCGCAGCGGCTGCCTGGGCTGTTGCCAATCCAAGTCCTGAACTGCCACCTAGAATAATTACTTTTTTGTTTTCTAATGTTTTCATTGTGAAATTTTTATATTAAAATTATATTTGACGAAAATTGTTCTGTGTTATTCAATGTCAGCCTGTCCGATCAACAATTGGTCGAACTTTCCGTCTGAACCTATCCTGAATTTGAAGTATGTTTTGAAATCACCCCAGCTGTCACTATGGAATTTTCCGTAAATATCCCTGCTGTTATTTTCAGCTTTATCTATAGAGGTAAAATATTCCTTACCAATTGCCTCTGTTGAAAATTTTATGAAATCCCTTGGATGTCCGTCGTCCAAGAGCGTGGCATTTTTATTAAAATGTGAAAGCCATTTTGCACGATCTCCTTTTTGCCAGTCTTCAATAGCAGCAAGAACCGTGGGGTTATTAATCTTAGAATATTCCATTTTGCTGATTGTTTTGTGGGTATGGCTGCCTATCTGTCCGCACGCATATAGATTATAAAGAAGAAGGATCGGTACGAAAGCCCTGAAGATTTTCATTGCTTACTGATTTGCTCCTCCATTAACCAACAGGTGCTGGCCATTTACAAATGAGGATAGTCCCCCTGCGAAAAATTCTGCGGCATTGGCAACATCCTCCACTTCTGCAAGTCTGCCCATAGGACAACTTTCCAGCAGGGATTTTCTCAGCTCAGGATAGCTTCCTTCCTCGGCGAAGATACCGGAATGATCTACAGCGAATGGAATAATGGAATTTACAGTAACCCCCCGATGTCCAATTTCTTTTGATAATACATCAACAAGATATCGCGGTGTTGTTTTGCTTCCGCCATATACTGCCATCCCAGGAACCGGGAAAGCGGTGGTACTGGATGCAATATAAATGATGCGGCCGTTATCTTCCACATGAAGCGCTGCCTGCTGCATGGTAAAATAGGCCCCCTTAGTATTGATTGAAAAGAGACGGTCAAACTGTTCTTCTGTAAATTCTGTCACCGGTGTTTCTACCATTTCTATCCCCGCATTAGCCACAACAATATCAATCTTTCCAAATGTTTTTTTGGCTTCTTCAAACAATCGTTTAATATCTTCAACTTTGCTTACATCTGCCTGAATTGAAATAACCTTTACTCCCATTGCCTTAATGTTGCTTTCTACCTGATCTGTAGAAGATTTGTCTTTTGAGTAATTCAGTACGATATCTGCGCCTAAAGCGGCATAACGTTCCGCAATGGCTTTTCCCAAGCCTCTTCCTGAGCCCGTAATCAAGGCTACTTTATTTACTAATGTGTTCATTTTGTAGTATTTTTTACTGATTTTCAAAAATTTGATCAGGCCATTCCCCCATTGGCACCTATGCTTTGTCCGGAAATCCATTTTGCCTGATCAGATGCAAGAAATGCAACTACTTCTGCTATGTCTTCAGGAGTTCCGAGACGTCCGAACGCATTGCTGGAAGCAAGCTGTTTGATCTGTTCCTCAGACTTTCCCTTGAGAAACAAGTCAGTTCCTGTCGGGCCGGGCAGTACGCAGTTGACATTAATTCCTCTCGAACCGATTTCCTTTGCGAAAATGCGGCTCATCTGTTCTACTGCCGCTTTAGTGGCAGCATAAACTCCATAAGTAGGAAAAGCAGTTCGGGTCACCGTTGAAGAAAGGTTGATAATACTTCCATTGTCAGAAAGTTGGGCTGCAGCTTGCTGAAGGGAGTAGAATACCCCTTTAAAGTTAATATCCAATTGTTTTTCCAACTGTTCTTCTGAAAGATCCTTGATTAGGGCATTGATCATTACTCCAGCATTATTTACCCAAATATCTACGTTTCCAAAATGCTCAATGCTTTCAGTAAACAGGCGTATAACTTCTTCCTTTCGGCTCACATCAGCTTTAATAGCAATGGCCTCTCCTCCTGATGAAGTGATACCTGATACAGTCTCATCTGCCGCTGCTTTGTTGCCGCTGTAGTTTACAACAACTCTGGCACCTTCCTGTGCCAATCTCAATGCAATGGCAGCCCCGATTCCTTTCGATGAACCTGTTACTACTGCCACTTTTTCTGCTAAATTTTTCATTTTTATTTATTTTTTTGTTTGATGAAACCGTCTTTCCCTCTTACGTATTATATTCAGTGTAAATGGGTGGTCCGGTTTGTATTTACACTTTTTTATCCCAGGTCAAAGGTATTATCTCCTGTGCCCTGAATTGTTGCGAATTTTAAAGGATGAGTTGCAAAATTTAAATAACTTCAGCTCTAAGATAAAACGGCTTAGTCAGGGAGCGTGATACCTGAGATTTCTGCGCATTTATCAATAAATATCTCCTGTATTTTCCTGTTTTTAGCATCAGCATGCAAATTCTGTGGTTTTTTATGATAATAATAACCTCCCGATTTGAGCACATGGGCATCCATAGAAGAAGCTAACCACACCTGTGTCAGTGGAGCATCTGCAAGACTGTCCGGAGCTCCGGCTCCTCCCATTTTAGTAGCTACCCATCCCGGTTCCAGTGCATTAGATGCGACATCTTTCCATCTTTCGGCAACCGCAAAGGCAAGTAGTACATTGTGCAGTTTGGAATCAGAATAAGCCTGAAATCCGTTCCAGTTTCTTTGTTCCCATAGTAGGTCATCCAGGCTGCTGTCTCCATCGCGGTGGAGACCACTGCTTATATATATAAGCCTGTTGGGTTTCTCAATAAGAGCAGTTAGGATGTATGGGGAAAGACTGTTTATGGCAAAGACATGCGGTAAACCATCTGTAGTCAATATTTTTCTCGGTTCCCTGTAACCCACTGCAGCATTATGGATAACAGCATCAAACCTTCCAAGTTTATTGACTTTCTTAGCGAGGTCAATGGTTTCTGAAATACTGGCCAGATCAGCAGTTAATACCGTTTCTGCTTTTGGATTGGCTTCAAGTGCTTGTTCGGCTCTGTCCTGATTTCTTGCATGAAGTACTATCTGATGTCCCTGTTGGATCAGTATTTTTGCGGCCATCATGCCAAGGCCGTCAGAAGATCCTGTAATGAATATTCGTCCCATTTTATTATTTTGATTGTATTAGAAAATGATTAGATAACCCCCGATTGGTGGCTTGGTTTTAATGCAATAGCTGTCAACATTGATGAATGCCAAGCAGCTTTTTTCATTAATAAATTGCTTATTCAAAGGTATGCACGCTGTGCCTTGTTAGAGTTGCAAATATTAAAGCAAGCATTGCAAATATTAAAGAAGTTTTGGCAAAGCAATACTTAATATCTGCTTTTTACGATTGCGAGTAGGGGAGTAGCGAAGTTTCTGCTCCTGCTAAAAACCTGAAGTATCCGTATTGTGTAAAAAACGCAGGTATTTTCTTCACGTTTTCTGCAATTAATGCATAACAGTATACTCGTTGTGTGGATATAGATAAGTGTTACAGATATTTCCTTCGAACCTGTTATTTCCTGCTTAAAAGCTCTTAAGAGTGGTGAGATTTTCTGTATAAGATAGGTGATGTTTTCTCATACTTTTTAAAAAAGTTACTGAAATGTGAGGTTTCTGAGAAGCCCAATCTGTAGCTGATTTCCTTGATCGTCATATCCTCATTCTGTAATAAGGATTTCGCTTCCGTAAGCGTTTTCTCGGCAATCCAGGCGGTAATGTTTTTCCCTGTTTTGCTTTTGATAACACTGCTTAGGTAATTGGGATGCAGATGAAGTGCATTGGCATAATCCTGCACACGGAAAGCCAGATCAGCTTTTCCTAAACTCAGATCACGATAATGCTGCTCTAAAATTCTTTTAAAAGAAATAACAATCTGGGAACTGCGGTTTCCTTCATAGATAGGATTATAATCAACCCAGATATGCTCCCTGATCTTAAAAAGAAGGACAGCCAACAGATGACCTATAATTTTGTATTTGGAAGCTGTATTTTTTCTGTACTCGTTTACGATCTCTACATTAATTACTGCAACTTCTTCGAAGAAATGATCCGCCACCACTCTTGGCCTTACAGTTTCAGTAAGAAGAAAAGGAAAATCTGTGTAAACATCTTCTCCAATGTATTTTTTCAGAAAGGTTTCGTCAAAAGTTATCAGGAGTATATCATCTATTTGTGTCCAGCTGAATGTACGGTAATTGCTGGGATTGGTGAAGTAAATTGAGTGGGGTTCAACTTCAAAAGTCTGTTCATCAATGGTGTATCTGCCTTTCCCATTCTTCACAAACAGAAAGGAGAAAAAATTAGGCCGATAGGAATCTGAAGTGTAAGGAAGTTCGAATCCAATTTCATTGAGATTGAAAATGGTAAAACATTCCCCTGAGTCAAATAATTCTACAGACAGGTGTAAAGCCTGATACAGTTGAAATAGCGAGTTGGATTCAATTCTTTTAGAATTTGCCACTTGATTATTGTTTTTTTGACAGAATCTGTTCAAATATACTCATTTACCTGCAACCGAAAGAATTGCAAGCTTATTAAAACACAGGTTATTCTCAACTTTGTGTTAAGAACCGGCTAATTCAAAGATTTTGTCAATGTCTAAGCTTCTGTATTCTGAGTAGATGTGTGAATGAAAATCATTTAATTTTCTGAGTAATTCCAATAGTTGTGCTTTTTCTTTATTTTCAAGCTTGCCCGCAAGAATTCTGGACGTCATATTCACTTTTTCAACGGAGCGGTGGAAATAATCTTCTCCTTTCGTGCTGATGTTCAGGCGTTTGCTTCTTTTATCCTCAATGTCGTTTTTTTCCTCGATTAAGCCATATTCCAGAAGACGTTTGATAATCTGCGTACCGGTTTGTTTTTCGTGTCCGTTTCTTTCAATCAGCTGAATTTTAGTGAGATTCGGTTCATCTTTCAGCCGGTAGAGATAAGTGAATTCTTCATTGGCCAATTCAGGAAAATCATTCAGACCCTTTCTGATCAGTTGTTTAGAATACCTTCCCAACAGTAAAACCTGCTTGCAGATTTCATTTTCTGTGAAAGAAACCTGATGCTGTTCATTTTTAAAAAGCTTTGTAGGGCTTTCCGTTCTGTATTTTTTATCATTCAGCCATAAACGGAAATCCTCAACAGTGGAGTGAGGTTTATAAGATCCGGAGTTTTCAAATTCTTTTACCTGATGCAGCAAGTCAATGAAAAAGTCAGTATTCATAGCGCAAATTTAATCTAAATATTTTTTAAAGCTTCACACTTCCCATTCCACCATCAACACCGAAAATTTGTCCGGTAATCCAGGACGACTGATCCGAAACCAAAAAAGCCGCCATTTCCGCCATTTCCTCAGCTGTTCCAACTCTCTGCAGCGGATGTCTCTTCGCAGAAGCCTCTCTTTTTTCCGGTGTTGATAAAAGCTGTGATGCCAGATGGGTGTCCGTTAAAGAAGGTGCAATCGCATTAACCCTAATTTTCTGAGCCGAAAATTCTGCTGCTAAACTTTTTGTAAGACCTTCCACAGCATTTTTACTTGCGGCAACAGATGCATGAAAAGGCATTCCCAGTTTTGCTGCCACCGAACTGAAAAGAACAACTGATGCACTTTCAGATTTTTTGAGATTGGGCAGCAGTTTTTGAACCGTCTTTACCGCTCCTAAAACATTAATTTCAAAATCATTTCTAAAATCATCCGCAGAAAGCCGGTTGAATGGCTTTAGAGTAATGCTTCCCGGCGCATAAACCAATCCGTCAATAACTTCAGGAAAGCTGATTTCATCTAAATTTCCCGTCATAATGTCCATTGTGTGGAATTCAATATTAGGATGATTCAGTTCCGGATTTTCAGTTCTGGAAATTCCGATGATTTTGTGTTTTTCTGCAAGTTTGTTTGCCGTTGCGAGGCCAATGCCTTTTCCACAGCCGATGATGACAATATTTTTCATAGTGATTTACTTTCGATTTTTTATAACGTTAAGGCCTTCTCTTTTTGAATTTAAGACGCTTCGACAAGCGCAGTGTGAGAATTCTAATAATATTAGATCAGATATTTCGATACTTTCAGGCTGAGCTTGCCGAAGCCTTTTAATTATTTTTAGCTTAAAACCCTAAGCCTATAGGGCTTTTTCAATTGCACCAATTATCTTTTCGATATTTTATTATTGCTGATCATCCGTTGCCTGCTGCATTTAAAGCGGTTGATTTCTTCACTTCTTTTTTTCAGATGTTTCTGGCTCACTCCGGAATTCACTCTTTTTCTCCAGAGTTTGAAACTCGATTCCTTCAGTTCCGACCGCATCAGTTCAATCACTTCTGATTCACTGATTCCAAACTGAAATTGTATCGCTTCAAACGGCGTTCTGTCTTCCCAAGCCATTTCGATGATTCTGTCAATTTCTTTTATGTTGAGGTTTTTATTCATTTTTATTTTTTTACCCTGAAATATCCTCCGGGAAGCCCGTGATAATATCTCTTATACTAACTTTATTCTGCTTTGTCAGGCTGAGCTTGTCGAAGCCTTTTTTTCTTTTTCAAGATTACATTCAGACATTTCCTGCGTGGCTGAAAGAATCATTTAACATTCCCGATAAATTTCTTTGCGGCTTTAAAATGCTGCTTTCGCTTTTCTTCCGGCATTTTCTCCAGCGTTTTCAGCATCATTCCCAGTCTGGGATTTTTAGCAAAGAAATCCTTATGGTCATTGATAAAATTCCAGAATAGGGCATCCCATTTTTCGGTCCAGTCTCCGTCGCCGTAGTCACTCATCTTTTTAATGTAATTGCTTCCGCTGATGTAAGGTTTAGTACTCATTTTACCGCCATCCGAATAGCTGCTCATTCCATACACATTCGGAACCATCACCCAATCGTAAGAATCAATGAACATTTCCATAAACCACTGATAAACCTCATCGGGATTGAACTGACAGAGGTTCATAAAATTGGCAAAAATCATCAGTCTTTCGATGTGATGGGCATAACCGGTTTTTAAAAGTTTCCGCAGCGAGCTGTCAATAGGCCGGATTCCCGTTTTGGCGGTGTAAAATGATTCCGGCAGGTGTTGCTGATGTTTCCAGTAATTGTTATTCCGCTGATCCGTTCCCTGATAAATATAAACACCACGCACAAATTCCCGCCAACCCAAAATCTGGCGTACAAAACCCTCCAGAGAATTCACCGGGATATCATTCTCCTGTGCGAAGGAAATTGCTTTTTCGAGAACATTTTCAGACGTTAAAAGCCCGATGTTCATCAACGGAGAAAGTATGCTGTGATGCAGAAAATGTTCATTTTCCACAATGCTGTCCTCATATATGCCAAACTCGTGGAATCGGTTCTCAAAAAACTGTTCCAGCCATTGTTCAGCTTCAGTAAAAGTAGTAGGATAAAGCTGCTCATCAGTTAGCATTCCGTAATTTTTGGCGAAGTGTTTTTCTGTATATTGTTTCGCTTCTTCATAAAAGTCATTGTTTTTCGGGAAATAAATTGCAGGAGCTTTCTTATTTTTCGGATATTTTTTGCGGTTTTCTGTGTCGTATGTCCATTTTCCACCCAATGGTTTTCCGGCTTTCATCAGGATGTTTCGTGTGATTCTCTGCTGTTTGTAAAAATCAGTCTGATGATAGGATTTTTTATCTTCGAAATATTCTTTAAGATCTTCCTGGGTATTGATGAAAAGCGGACTGTCCATGATTTCAAGTTCCAGCTTTGTCTTTTTCAGCCTTTTTTCCAGCCAGTTATCGCAGACATCAGTTGTTTTTATCGCTTTAAAACCCTCTTTTGCAAGCTTTTGAATTAAATGTCTGATATCCGAAAATTTTGATGAACTTTCAATGTATTCAACTTTAAAACCCGCTTTTTTCAGTCTGTTTTCATAGAATTTCATGGTTGCCCTATGAAATGCAATTTTCTGTTTATGAAAAGAATATTGTTTAAAAAACAGAAATTCCTCCACCAGAAATACAGGCTGATTTTTATCCAGATAATCCATATCCTTAAAAAGCTGATGCGGAAAGATCAATTGAGCGGTATGTTTTACTTCTTTATCCATAATTTTCTGTATTCTTGTCCTGAGTCATATATTTCTGCCTGTTTTTCAGGGTTGAAATTTCTGTCCCGATTATCATTTCCAACGCCGGCGAGATACATCCAGTTGCCATAATTGCTGTGAACATCATAATCAATAAGCATTCCCTCAAAATAAGCTGCCCCCTTTCTCCAGTCCTGTTTCAGGGTCTTGCAGAAATAGGAAGCCGCATTTTGCCGGCCACGATTGCTCATCCAGCCGGTACTTTTCAGTTCAAGCATATTCGCATTCACAAAATCGGACTCAGTTTCTCCGTCCTTCCATTTTTGAATCAGTTCCCGATTGTTTTCTACAGCATATTTTTGCCCGCTGATTCCGTTTTTCCGGAAAATTAAATCGTTGTACTGTAAAGAAGTATACCTGAAAAAATCCCTCCATAACAGTTCAAAAACCAGCCAATACGTTGAATCATTAGCTCCGAATTCTTCTTCATATTTTTTAATTTCGGAATACACCGTGACGGCAGAAAGGCTGCCGTCTGATAGCCACGCGGAAAATTTAGAACTGTAATCTGCTCCCGACAAACCGTTTCGGGTGTCTTTATATCTGCTCAGATTCCGTGTTTCTGAGAAATAATGATGTAATCTTTTTAACGCTGCATTTTCTCCGCCCGAAAATGGAAAAGCTGTTCTTTCATCAATTTCAAAGTTTTCAAAACCTAATAATTTCAAAGAAATTTCATCGCTTTTCAGAGGAATATGTACTCCTTTATAAAGATCTTTTTCCGATTCAAATTCAGGACGGATCAGAAGATTTTTTTCAATTTTCTGTCTGAACGTTGTGAAAAGCAGCGGAATTTTATCCAGAACTTTAAAAACAAAAAGCGGATGAACCAAAAACTGCGAGTACGATTTTTCCCAAACTGCATACGGAACCACTTTTTCAATTTTAGCCTGTAAACCCACTTCTTCTTTTGTCCATTCTTCCTGACAGAAAATCTTAACCACCTCAAATTCTTCGGAAATGTCTTTGAAAATATCCGCTGTTTTTCCATATTTAACTAAAAAAGGAATCCTTTGCCGGGCTAAATTCTGTTTTACATTTTCAACCGTTTCCAGCAGGAATTTGGCTCTGAATTGCATAATTTTTCTACAGCCAAACTGTTTTTGTGCAAAAAAATCAGAATCAAAAACATAGAGGGCAAGAAAAGGCAAATCTTCCTGCATCACCTTATATAAGGATTCTGAATCTCTTGTTCTTAAATCTTTGGTGAACCAGAGGATGTTGATTTTTTGTTTTTTCGGCATCTTTCGCTGCAATATTTTACATCGTCCCAGTTTTTCTTCCACTTTTTCCGCCAACTGAAAGGAAGTCCGCAGACTTCACAGATTTTGGAAGGTAATCCTGATGGCATATTTTTGTAGTTTTACTTTTGGACATCATTTTTGGTACCTATTATTCTTCGACAACTGTAATTTTTTTCATTATGAGGAAGAGTCTTTAGAAAAATTTATTTACTATTGAAAAAATTACTGTAAGTAGTTTTTAAAATTATGAATCACCACGTCTTTCGATCTTAAATCGTGCATCATATTATACAGCCCGAAAAACGTTCTGTTCAGATAAATGAAATGTCTTGAACCGCGGTTGGTATTCATTCCCTTCATATCGCCTGCTTTGGCATATTTTTGACCCAGATCGGCAATTTCCTGGAAGAAAGATTCATCTGAAAAATCAAATTTTTCCTGATTAAATGGTCGGGTAAATAATTCAAGCAATTCGTAGAACAGCTTGGCAAAAAACTCTTTTTCCTGTGGAGAATCTTCTTCACGAAGGATTTCCAGCGTAAATAATTTCTCACGGAATATCTCAGGATTTTTAAGATTTTCTTCTTGAGCCAATTCAAAATACGGAATGTAAAAATCTTCAGGAATTTCTTTGATACATCCAAAATCAATAACCATCAATTCCTTATCTTCTGAAATCAGGAAATTTCCGGGATGTGGATCTGCATGAACTTTTTTCAGCACATGCATTTGATACATGTAAAAATCCCAAAGTGTCTGTCCGAGTTTGTTCAAATCTTCCTGCGAATTCTGTTTTTTGGTAAATTCTGAAAAATGAATTCCTGACATCCAATCCATTGTAATAATTTTCTCACAAGAATATGCCGGATAATATTGCGGAAATTTCACGTTCGGAAGATGGCTGCATTCTTCCGAAAAATGCTGACTTCTTTTAAGCTCCAGGCTGTAATCGGTTTCTTCAAACAATTTGTCTTCCACTTCCTGAAAGTAAGATTCTGAACCCTCTTTTTTAATGTTGAACATCTTCATGGCAATGGGTTTCACCATTTTAAGATCACTGGAAATACTTTCTTTTACTCCTGGGTACTGGATTTTGACCGCCAGCTTTTTATTCCCTTTTTTCGCTGTATGAACCTGTCCGATACTCGCTGCGTTCACAGATTCGGCAGAAAACTCATCAAAAATATCTTCCGGATTTTTCCCAAAGTATTTTCTGAACGTTTTCTTGACCAAAGCACCAGACAAAGGCGGAACGGAAAACTGTGAAAGCGAAAATTTATCTACATATTCCACCGGAAGTATATTTTTTTCCATACTCAGCATTTGAGCAACTTTCAGGGCGGAACCTTTCAGTTCTTTCAGGGAGTCATAAATATCCGCTGCATTGTTTTCATTCAGAATTTTGCGTGCTTCATCTTCGTCTTTTGTTATTTTGTTTCCGTAATATTTCAGGTAATTGACTCCCACTTTTGCGCCAGCTTTCAGCAGGCTTCCTGTACGTTCAATTTTTCCTGTCGGAATTTTGTCTAATGTTTTCATTTTTTTTTGTGTGTTTTCAAAGCAAAGCCCGCAAGGTTTTTTAAATTGCTGACTTTAGAGATTACAGAGCATTTGCAGTAAGAGAACTATCAAATATAGGCTTGTGGTAAATTGTTCCCTTTAAAAGAGCTGCATCAGCTCATTTTAAATTTTTCCTTCCAGAGAAATTTTCCCAGATCGAAAACTTTTCTCAGGGGTTCGTTGTCCATCAGTTCAAAGCCGGTATCTATGGTTTTTTCAATGAAAATATCGGTCTTTTCAAAATCGGGAGAGGTGTCTTTCTTCCAGAAATCAATTGAGGAAATAAGATGGAGCCAAAGGACTTCCTGTCTTGATTTTTCGTTGAACTTTCGGAGGTCTTCCTTTGCTTTCCGGATCAGTTCCCATTCATTGAAATCCAAAGTGTTGACAAAGTGCTGATGGGTTTCCCTGAGAGTCTTAAGCGTTTTGATATTCTGGATTTTGCTGCTTCCCAAAATGGATAGCACCAATGAACGGTTCATTGTCAGATTTTCAAAGAAAATGTAGTAAACATTCAGAAGCTTTTCCTTGGTTGTAATTTCATCTGATGAATTAACTTCAGCAGCAAGTTCCAGCGATTTTGTAAAAAGATGATTCATTATTTCACTTTCAATCTGCTCGAAGCCTGAAAAATAATGGTAAAATTCTTTCTCTTCAAAGTTGTTTTCTTTAGCAAAGAGATACACATTCTTTGGTTTTTCTCCATGATTCAAAAGATAATCTCCATACCGCTCAAATATTTTTTCCTGCGTGATGTTGGCTTGTTCTTGCATAATAGAATTTATTTATTAACAAATTTAGTAATAAATTTTATTTTTAATTTAAATAAAGTATAAATTTGTACTATATAAACCATTTAATTTTTGAATGATGTTAAAAATACAGGCACAATCGAATATACCTACAGATTTTGGAATGTTTACTGTTTATGCCTTTTCAGAATACGAAAAGGACTGGAATCCGCACTTGGTTTGGGTATCAGAAAACACAGATTTCAGCAAAACAGTGAACGTCCGTTTTCACTCGGAATGTATCACCGGAGAGATTTTTCATTCTAAAAAATGTGAATGCGGACAACAGCTGGATACGGCCATGAAATATATGGCTGAAAACGGAGGAATGATTATTTATCTTCGCCAGGAAGGCAGAAACATAGGAATTATCAATAAACTAAGAGCCTATGCACTTCAGGAACAAGGTTTTGATACAGTGGAAGCGAATCTCAAACTGGGTCTGCCCGCAGATGCAAGAAATTTTGATGGGGCAGTTGAAATGCTGAAGATCTTACAGGTGAAAGAAATTAATCTGCTAACAAATAATCCGGATAAGCTTAAATCTCTTGAAAATAGCGGGATTAAACTTCATCACAGAATTCCTCTTGAAATAGAATCCAATGAGGTGAATGAAAGTTATCTTTCTAAAAAGAAGGATTACTTCGGGCATCTACTGGAAAAGGTGTAATATTCTTATTCACTTAGAAATTCCACGGTCTCCATTTATTATGATAGTACTTTCTTACGAACTGATTTGGACAAAGGAATTTTTGTAATAAGCCTTTCTATAAGACAGCTTGAACCCTTTGATAATAAGAAATGCCCCTAAAAAGTGTCTAACTTTTTGGGGGCAGTCTAAAAAGGGGCATTATATTATTGTGCTTTTACCTGCTCTATCTTTATGAATATTTTAGTAAGGTTGGGCTGGGCGTTGCCTGAAGTAGGGGCTCCCGCCATAATGGTTGCGGTATAAGCGGTTTTTGAGGAAGAATTACTGTCTATCCAGGTATATCTTCTATGCTCTGGTCCTCCGCCAGCTCCATCTATAATCCCTATGTTCCCCCAGTATGCATTTCCCATTGCCCCAGTTCCCTGAGGATACCAGGTAGCGGATGAATCTGCCATACCGCCCCAAACTCCTGAAGTTATATTGTTGGTTGTTACAGCAGAACCAATATAACCACCATATTCGGTATTATAATTCCAGTAAAGATTAACGGTAGAACCTGTATTATTATATAATTGTACGTTAGGATTGGCAGGGGTGGTACCACTGGTGGTATCAAATAGTACTCTGATTGAATACTTGCCATCTGGAGTAGCAAGAGGGAAAGTATACGCCTGTTTGCCGTTGGAGTCGGTGGTCAGGGTAGGATATCCCATCACTGCGACAGATGCAATGTCTGCACGGCTGGTATTTCCTACTGTAGCGGTACAGTTTTGTGCAGCTGTTAAGAAAGGAACTGTAGCGCTGGTGATAGGAAGCGTCATATCATTGGCAGTGGTAGGAGTTCCGCTTACTGAGAATACCAGTTCACCATCACCAAACTCCAGGGTTCCGGGTCTTAACTGGAAGGTTAATCCGTTTACTGTAAAAGGAGTTCCTGAATTATACGCACCTCCGTTTCCCTGGCTGTAGCTAATTCTCAGATTTCCGGTGAAAGGAGTACCAGCCGTATAAGTAGAAGGGCTTAGGTAAGCTGTTGTACATTGTAATGCAGAAATCGCCGGAGCAACGGCATTGGTTGCTTGTGTAAGTCTTTGCCATACTGTTCCGTCAAAATAATAATAGCCTGTTGCAGTAACGTTAATACGTTGTCCCACAGCATCTCCACCGGTAACATCCGTTATATAAATCAAGGCTCCACTCTGATCGCTGCTATAGGTAGCAGTATTTGCCGTAAGCTCAGCTCTTGTAAGTCTGGGAGCCTGTAAGCCCAAGGTCTGAGTGTTATCCGTAATCAGTCCTGAAGTATCTCTTTTAGCAGATACATCCACCGTTGTTTTGGGTGAAGTTGTATTAACCCCTACTTGGGCAAATGAGAATCCGGAAATAAGAATAGCTGTGAATTGTGTAAATTTTGTTTTCATATCAAGGTGATTTATGTGGTAGGTCAAATATACCTTTTTTTTATGAAAAATAAAAAATAATTACTTTATAATTGATAAAAATTAAATGGTTAATCACGTTTTGTTTGATTTTATATCTGATTTTTCGATTAAAATTATTTATATTAAATTATGTTTTTATGTAAATTACAACCTACAATTATTTTTTATGAAAAAAAATATGATGTCTTTGTTTGTTTATAATGTAAAATTTTCATTTTTGAAATTGTTGGTTTTAGGCGAAATAATTTTATCAGCTTCGGTGATTTTATTGTCTGGTAAGAATGCGCTGATCAGCAAAATATTTTGGTATTTTCCCCTGTAAGACTTGCGTTCATCTTTTTTAGCCACTTCATAATGCATGCATATTGTTAATGTAAGAAGCAGAATTAACATGTTGTACAACACAATCGGAACAGTCAACATTATAATGCCATAATTTTTCTATCTTTAGAAGAATATTAGTATCTATTTTACTTATGGATGGTACAATGGTTTGTGTTTGTATTTTGCAATCTAAAACATGCCTGTGAATATAATATAAAAAAGACAATGCCGATAAACCCAATACCTCCTGATGGAGGCATGTTATATAAAGAAACAGATATGGCTCAATTTTTCCCTGAGCCATTAAATGCAATAACTGCAATATTGTTTTTAGCTTTGGCTATTTTTTGGACCATTAAGATAAAGGGTAGTTTTAAAGAGTATTCTTTTTTAGCATATTGCCTGGTATTGTTATACATCGGTGCCTTAGGAGGAACTATTTACCATTCTTTCAGGCAATGGCCGGTATTTATCATGATGGATTGGCTGCCCATTATGCTGCTCTGTCTGTCTGCAGGATTTTATTTTGTAGCTCAGAGTACCCGATGGTATTACGCTGCCGTAATGGTTCTGGTATATCCGGCTCTTGTGTTTGCTTTAAGAAATTGGATTTTGGCAGATAATCCTTCTCTTTTTATCAACGTAAATTATGCAATCATGGCCTCATTTGTCCTTTTTTCGGTAGTAAGGTATTTAATCTATACGCACTGGAAAGCCGGCAGATGGGTAGGGTTTGCTTTATTGTCATTTGTTTTTGCATTGACCTTCCGGATCGCTGACAAATGGGAGTGGATTAGTTTCGGAACACACTTCTTATGGCATACTTTCGGCGCGGCCGCAACATTCTGCATGTTTAATTATATCTATCTTACAGGGAATACTATAAGGAAAAAATAAGCAGTTTTTATTTTTCTTGAAACTTTAATTTATTTATGGATAATTAGTTTTAATGTTTATTTTATTTTGTGAAATTCATAGTTTCATTCTTTTAAGTTTGAAAGAAAGATGATTTACTTATATTTGCTTTGCAAAGTAAAATTAAATGTTCAAAAAAGTAAGCACTGTATTTATCCTTGGATTTTATACGGTTTTTTGTTCGGCCCAGCAGGTCCGGCCCTCAAAATCTTCTGAAATTTACCGCGAAATCAAAACCCTTAAACAACTGCCTAAAGTTTTATACCTTGCAGCCCATCCCGATGATGAAAATACCGGATTACTCTCCTGGTTAATCAATGACCAAAATGTAGAAACGGGCTATTTGTCTTTAACCAGAGGTGATGGCGGACAGAATTTATTAGGCATAGAACAAGGTGCTGCACTGGGTTTAATAAGAACACATGAACTTTTAGAGGCCAGAAAGCTGGACGGCGCCCAACAGTTTTTTACCAGGGCGATTGATTTCGGGTTCTCTAAGAACACTGCTGATACTTTTAAACAATGGGATGCTGACGCTATAACAGCGGATGTAGTTTGGGTAATCCGTCAATTCAGGCCGGATGTTATCATTTGCCGTTTTCCTCCCACAGCTGCGGCAGGCCACGGACAGCATGCCGCTTCTGCAGTGGTTGCGGAAAAAGCTTTTAAGCTGGCAGGTGATAAAAATGCTTTCCCGGCTCAACTGAAATATGTTAATGTATGGCAGCCAAAACGGGTATTGTGGAATACCTTCCGGTTTGGTGGTGTCAATACAACCAATGAAAATCAGCTGAAAGTTACTGTAGGGCAATATGATGCTCAGCTAGGAATGGGCTATGGTGAATTGGCAGGATTAAGCAGAAGTTTACATAAAAGCCAGGGAGCAGGAACACAGTCTGTAGCCGGCATCAGAACGGAATATTTTTCGCATGTTACCGGCGAACCTGCAAAAGCCACCCTTTTTGATGGAATAAGTAAAACCTGGACTTCACAAGGAAAGGCAGATATTGACCAGTCATTAGATACAATTATTTCCGCTTTCAATTTCAATAATCCTGATCAGAGCCTGCCTGCTTTGCTTGCTTTGCGAAAAAAGATAGCGGCGCTCAATGATGCAGACCTTAGAAAGGATAAACTTAAAGCTCTTGACAATATCATTTTAAGCTGTGCCGGGTTTATGGGCGAGGTCGTAACCAATCAGGCTGAAGCAGTAGCCGGAGATCATTACAATTTCAGGCTAAATCTGATTTCAAGAGCTGCAAATCCTGTCATTTTAGAAAATGTACAATGGTTAAGTCAATCAGAAAGTTTTAACAGAAAACTATCAAAAGATTCTTTGGTTACCATACAGCATGATATTCAGATTCCTGCAGATGCAGCACCCACAGAACCTTACTGGCTGGCAAAACCAGCTATGAACGCTGCAACTTTCTCTGTTCCGAATGATACTTTAATTGGGTTGCCTGAGGCAGAATCGCCACTGAATGTTTTACTTGGATTAAAAATAGGTTCGGAAAAATTTAAAGTTAAACTACCTTTATCTTTCAAGAAATTAGACCCGGTCCGTGGTGATGTAGTCGAAGCGCTGCGAATTGTTCCTGCATTGGAACTGAAATTTACGCAACCTCTTTATTGGGCGAAAGACAATGAAGATTTACATTTGAGTCTAAATATTAAGGTTAATTCTGACAGACCGTACAGTAACGGGAATCTCCATGTGATATACAACGGAGAACAATTGGGTAGTACTACTGTAAGCCCGCTTAAAGGAAAAGATTTTACCGTAGATTATGTTATCCCCAAAAGTAAACTTGCCGCAATACATTCATCCCGATTGCAGTTGGATGCCCGTTTTGTTGCAGATGGAGTAACTTATAATAAAAAGCAGATAGTAATTCAGTATCCGCATTTACCCACTTTACAATATTTTTCACCTGCGGCCGTAACGGTAATGAAAGGTGATATTCAGGCGAAGATTAAAAAAGTGGGCTACATAGAAGGTGCAGGTGATTTTATTCCTGAGTTCCTGCGCATTGCAGGTATTCAGGTAGATGTTTTGAAAGACGGAGATTTTTACGGCAACCCGGATGAATCCGGAAACGGCAGCCAAAACAAACTGTCACAATATGACGCAATTGTATTGGGAGTCCGTGCCAATAATACAGAGAAAAAGCTGGGTCGCTGGATGCCTTTTTTATGGTCTTATGTAAAAGCCGGCGGTAATTTAGTAATGCAGTATAATACCAATCAGGATACTACCGTTGACAAATTGGGAATGTACAATTTTAGTATTGCCAATAAAAGGGTTACCGAAGAAAATGCTGCTGTTACGTTTTTAAATCCTAATCATAAATTACTGAATTTTCCTAACAAAATTACTGCAGATGATTTTAAAGGCTGGTTGCAGGAGCGCGGCGCCTATTTCCCTGTTCAATGGGATGCCGAATACGAACCTCTTTTTGAAATGCACGATACAGATGAAGAGCCGCTGAAAGGATCAACTTTATATGCCAAATACGGGAAGGGCAATTTTATTTATACACCGTTGTCATTTTTCAGACAGCTGCCTGCAGGAAATGTGGGGGCGGCACGTTTATTTTTTAACTTTTTATCTGCGCAGAAGAACTAATGAACAAGCCACTTAAAAATTGGAAGACCTGGTATCTGTTACTGGCAGCTGCATTGGTATTGCAGATCGTATTGTATTATTTGTTTACTAAATTCTGGGCATGAGTAGTATAGATTGGACAGTTCTCATTGTTACACTTGTTGTAGTGGTTGTTTATGGCGTATTCATCGGTCGTGGACAAAAAAGCAACGCAACTTATCTGAAAGCAGATAATAAGATGCCCTGGTACATTGTGCTGATTGGGATTATGGCTACGCAGGCCAGTGCCATTACATTTCTTTCAGCGCCGGGTCAGGCTTATACAGATGGTATGCGTTTCGTTCAGTATTATTTTGGTCTTCCTTTGGCGATGATTGTGATCTGTATCACGTTCATCCCGATTTTTCAGCGTTTAAATGTTTACACGGCCTACGAATATTTAGAAAACCGATTTGATAAAAAAACAAGGGTGCTCACTTCACTGCTTTTTCTTTTTTCCAGAGGGTTGTCCACAGGAATCAGCATTTATGCTCCGAGTATCATCTTATCAAGCGTTTTAAACTGGAATATTTATTTGACCAACATTTTAACAGGCGGTATTCTGTTGATTTACACTTACGTTGGCGGAGCAAAAGCAATCGCCCATACCCAAAAATTACAGTTTCTCATCATTCTGGGAACAATGGCTTTTGCAGGTTATTTGCTTATTCAAAACATGCCGGATGGAATCGGTTTTAACGATGCACTGTATCTGGCAGGGAAATCCGGAAAGCTCAATGTAATCACCACAGAATTTGACTGGAAAGATAAATACAATATTTGGAGCGGCTTAATTGGCGGATTCTTTCTGGCTCTTTCTTACTTTGGTACCGACCAGAGTCAGGTGGGAAGGTATATTACCGCGAAAGATAATACCAATGCAAAAATGGGATTACTGCTGAATGGGTTGGTTAAGATTCCGATGCAGTTTGCTATTCTTCTGATCGGTGCCCTGCTCTTTGCATTCTTTTCTCTAAAGCCGGCTCCTATTTATTTTAATGAACGCTCCTACCAATATTTAAAAGAATCACAGCCTGAGCAGGCTGCGGTATTTGAAAAAGAGCATCAGAATCTGCAAGTAAAATTCAATGCAGAATCAAAAGAAATCTTAAAGCTGAAAGAGACTCATTCTCCGAAGCTTAAAAAAACGATTGAGGACTTTAAAAATACACAGGCACAGGTAAAAGCGCTGCACAGCAGGGTAGAGGAAGCCATTACTAAATCAAGCTACAATGCAGAGAAAACAGATACGAATTACATCTTCCTGTATTTCGTGAAAAATACCTTGCCTGCTGGGATGATCGGTTTATTGTTCGCTGTTATCTTTCTGGCCAGCTGGGGTTCCATTTCGGCAGCGCTGAATTCCCTTGCTGCCTGCTCATTAAAAGATGTTCATTTACTATTTACAAAAGAAATTCCTGATGAAAGAACCGAATTGAGGTACAGCCGTCTGCACACTTTAGCATGGGGTATCTTCTCCATCGGTGTAGCCATGTTTGCTACGCAGATGGGCTCTCTTATTGAAGCGGTTAATGTTTTAGGCTCTCTTTTCTACGGCCCGATCCTGGGAATTTTTCTGGTTGCATTTTACTATAAAAAAATCAATGGTGCGAATGTATTTATTGCTGCTATTTTATCAGAAATTGCTGTGATTGCCGTTTATCAGTTTGATATTGTTTCTTTTCTGTGGCTTAATGTAATCGGCGCCGCGGCAGTTATTATATTTTCGACAATCATATTACTGTTTTATAAGCAGAAAGCAGTAAATTCGTAAACAAACAATAGCAAAACGAACAAACAAATAAAAATTCTATGAAAACCATCATTAAATCTGCTGCCGTACTCGCTGCGACAATGACAATCTCCCTGAATGCCTTTGCACAGGATACTAAAAAACCTGCCAGCCCTCCGGCTACGGCTACGGGAAAAATTAAAGATGCAAATATTACTATAGCCTACAGTAGTCCTTCCGTAAAAGGGCGTACAATCTGGGGCGGTTTAGAAGCTTATGATAAGGTTTGGCGTGCTGGGGCTAATGAAGCAACTACTTTCGAAACGGATAAAGACATTACCGTTCAGGGGAAAAAGCTCCCTGCAGGTAAATACAGCTTTTTCTTAATCCCTAAACAAAGCGGAACCTGGACTGCCATTTTTAATAAGGAGCCAAAACAATGGGGCGCTTATAAATACGAGCAGGCTAAAGATGCTTTACGTGTTGATGTAAAAACAAAAGCGCTACCGGCAACACAGGAAAATTTAGTTTATAAAATACATAGTAATGGTTTCACAATGGATTGGGATAAAATCTCAGTTCCGGTAGAAATCAAATAAATTTAAATACTACAGAATAAAATCCCGTTAATCCGGGATTTTTGTTTTTTATAAGAGATGTTTCAGGATGGAAAAGGAGACAGCTGTTTAAAAGCTTTCTCCGTCAGTGAATTTGCAGGTCAGAGCATCGAATCATTTTTTGAGAATTTAGAAAATGTATTTCATGTATGGGTTTGATCATTGTAATTTGTTGCTTTTATCTCTGCGTTTTTTCGAATATATTTTGATAGATAAGGGCAATAAAGATTAATAATAGTTGTATGAAATTCTAAAGCGGTATTAATTTACTACTTTAGTATGATTTAATTTAATGGATATCTATGAAGGCAATATTACAGTCGATTAAGGATTCATATTGTATAAGTGATAAAAGTCTAAAAAAACTGAGCGACAGACTTCTTCCGATAGAAATCAGAAAAAAGACGATTTTAGTAAGCCCCGAAAAAATTAATAACAATCTTTATTTTATAGAGCGTGGGGTAGCAAGATCTTTTACAATAATGGATGGTAAGGAGATTACCTCCTGGTTCAGTAAAGAAGGAGATCTTATCTATTCTACGAATAGTTTTTATGGTAAAAGAAAAGGATATGAATCCGAAAGGGTTCAGGTGCTGGAAAATTCACTGTTTTATTACATCTCTATCCCTGAAATCCATGACCTTTGTCTTTATGATAATGACATTGCAAACTGGCTGCGCGTACTGCATCAGAATGCCTTCGTGGATCTGGAGAGAAGACTCATTTCGCGGTTATACCTGTCAGCAGAAGAGCGCTATCATGATTTTTTCCTGAATAATAAAGATTTATTCAATAGAGTGAATTTAGGTCATATCGCATCGTATCTGGGAATGTCGCATGTTACACTATGTGCCCTGCGCAAATAATCTGATTTCTTTAAGTACTTAAAAAAGAACCAGGGAATAATAGACTATCTTCGTCATATAAATGTTTTACAAATGACAGAAAAAGAAAAGATGCTGAATGGAGAGCTCTATGACTGTGGAGATAAGGAACTGCTTGAACGTTGGCATATTGCGAAGCGCCTGCAAAAAGAATATAACCAGACCGATACAACTGCAAGTGAATCTCTCGATGAAATTCTGAAAAAGCTGATCGGTTCAAGAGGCAAAAATGTATGGATTGCGGCTCCATTTTTTGTGGATTACGGAGAAAATATTCACATCGGTAATAATGTTGAAATCAATATGAACTGTATTTTTCTTGATGGCAACCGTATCACCATTGGAGACAATTCAGGCATAGGCCCAGGTGTGCATATTTATACAGTTAATCATCCGGTGAGAGGGCTTGAAAGACTTTCTTATGCTAAAGGAACTGAATTTCCGTTCTGGAAATCATTTACAAAGCCTGTTACGATTGGAAATAACGTGTGGATCGGCGGCGGTTCTATTATTCTTCCCGGGGTAACTATTGGTGATCATACTACTATTGGAGCAGGAAGTGTGGTGACAAAAGATATACCGTCGAACTCTATCGCTGTTGGCAATCCATGCAGAGTAATAAAGCAGATGTAAATTTCCTTATAACGAAAACAATCTATCATAAAAATCAAAGCATCATTGATAAAATGAAGAAAATATTATTGTCCACTTTGCTTTTTTGGGGGCCACTGATGCTAAATGCTCAGCTCAGTATCATCCCCGTGCCTGCTCATGCATATATAAGATCGAATCACAAAGGATTCCATATCACCAAAGATACAAAGATTGTAGTGGCTTCTGAGTCTGATAAAAAATCTGCACTTTTCCTGAACCAGTACCTGAAGACCTCTTTTAATATTACACTGGATATTGTAAAGGAAAAGCCTGAGGATAATTATATACTCATGGAGCTCGACAAGAAAGCGAGTACCTTCGAAGATGGATATCGACTGAAAAGTTCAAATAGGGATATTTCAATAGCCGGAGTATCTCATGCCTCCGTTTTTTACGGAATGCAGACTTTATTGCAGCTGCTGCCAACCAGCAATACGCAATCGATTGTAATTCCTTCCGTTGTGATTGATGATTATCCCCGGTTTTCTTATCGTGGTATGCATCTTGATGTTAGCAGGCATTTTTTTGATATCCAATTGATCAAACAGTATATTGATTACTTAGCATTCCATAAATTGAATTATTTTCATTGGCATCTGACTGATGACCATGGCTGGAGGATAGAAATTAAAAAATATCCTAAACTGACTGAAGTGGGTAGTTGGAGAAATGGGACTATTATCGGGCTCTGGCCCGGGATTGGAAATGAAGGTATTAAGTATCAGGTATTTCAGGACAAAATCTCCATCACACCTGAAAATGCTGTTATCAAAACTGATAATGTTCGCTATGGAGGATACTATTCGCAGGAAGAGATCAAAG
Organism: Chryseobacterium culicis; assembly: GCF_900108365.1. Lineage (GTDB taxonomy): Bacteria > Bacteroidota > Bacteroidia > Flavobacteriales > Weeksellaceae > Chryseobacterium > Chryseobacterium culicis. The sequence continues at coordinate 1,390,038 of NZ_FNWQ01000001.1, forward strand.
AAGTTATACAATATGCTGAAGATCGGTATGTTACGGTTATTCCGGAAATAGAGATGCCGGCCCACAGCATGGCTGTGCTTGCGGCCTATCCGGAACTGGGTACTGAACCCAATAAAAAATATTCGGTGGCAGAAACCTGGGGAATGATGAACAAATATAATAATGTTTTGCAGGTTTCAGAGAGAACATTCGGTTTTCTGGAAGATGTTTTAACCGAGGTGATGGAACTATTTCCTTCACGATACATACATATCGGAGGCGATGAAGCTTCAAAAGTGTGGTGGAGACAGTCTCCGGAAACGCAAAATTTCATGAAAGTGAATCAGATAAAGGATGAAGCGGGCTTACAGAGTTATTTTATTCATCGTATCGAAAAATTTGTCAATTCCAAAGGACGGATAATTATCGGATGGGACGAAATATTAGATGGAGGGCTGGCTCCCAATGCTGTTGTTATGAGCTGGCGGGGTGAGAAAGGAGGCATAGCTGCTGCCAGATCTAAACAGAAAGTTATCATGACACCGGAGGATAAGCTCTACTTTAATCACAGTCAATTTATCAAAGATGATAGTCTGACGGCCAATAAATTCCTGCCGTTAAAAGATGTATACCAATATGAGCCCGTACCAAAAGAGATCACTGCAGAGGAGCAGAAGTATATTTGGGGTGCTCAGGGAAATTTATGGTCAGAATATATCTCTAATCCTTCTAAAGTTCAGTATATGCTATTTCCGAGAATAGATGCCTTAAGTGAGGTCGTATGGTCGCCAAAGGAATCGCGAATCTATTCAGATTTTACCCGCAGGCTCAGGGATCAATTCAGGAGGTATGATAAGATGGGAATCCGTTATAGTTCTCACTACGTGAAGTAAAAAGATATGATTAACTATTTTTGAACGGTTGAAATTTGAAAATTAAAACCTAACGATAATTATAAGATACTTATATCTGTCAAACTTAATAGTAATGGATTGGCAGAGAGGATTATTATCAAAAAAAAGAGAGGCAACTATTTAATAGTTGTCTCTTTCAGTGATCAAGAGTGATGTATCTTCAAACACTTTTGTCCATGATTGGTTCGATTGTATTAAATTAGACAAGAATTGTTAATTGCATTTTAAAAATTAATTCACGTTCTAAAACTAATTTGCAACTTTGTAAATATGAAAACATTTAATGATTTATCTGAATATAACAAATATCTGAATCTCTCGGCTCCGCTTCATCCATTGATGGACAGCAGAGTCTGCAAACAGGCAATCCCCAATTTTCCAAAAACCAGCAAAGAAATTCAAGTTAATCTTTTCAAGATATCATTAAAGAAGAATTTCACCGGAGATATTAATTACGGCAACAATAAATATTACACAGAAAATGGTCTAATGCTTTTTAGCGAACCGGGACAGGTCGTTTCCTGGAACAGCCTGACTTTCTGGGATGGATATGCCTTTGTTTTTCATCCTGATCTCATCAGGCAAAATCCGGTTGCTGCCAAAATCCATCAGTATAAATATTTCAGTTATGAGATCAATGATGCCTTGTTTATGATTGCGGAGGAGGAAGAGATTATTACCTGGCTTTTTACAAAAATTCATATGGAATTGGTGGAAAACAAAGCCAATGCCAATATCAATATTATTCTGTCTCTGTTAAATGTCGTTCTTTCTTATGCAGATGTCTTTTATGAAAGACAATTTAAAAACAAAGCAACAAATAACATTTCAGTTTCTTCAAAATTAAAAAGCTTTCTTCAAAATCATTATAAAGATCTCTCCAGACCCGTTCTGAATTTTCCTACTGTCTCGTCTGTTGCCAGAGAACTTAATATGTCATCCAACTACCTTACAGACCTTATCCGTGCAGAGACCGGAAAAAGTACCATCAGCTATATTCAGGAATTTGTAATTGAGCAGGCCGAAATTTTACTTCTTCAGACAGATATGAATATCAGCGATGTGGCTTACCAGTTAGGTTTTACAAATGTTCCCTATTTCTCAAGATTTTTTAAGAAGATTAAAGGTATTTCTCCTACAGAAATCAGAAATCAGAGAAAAAGATAAGATATTCCCCGATTTGTGTTAAAAAATCCAGCATTTGTGCAATTAATTTTGACATACAAAAAAGTTATGTCTCAAAGATGTACATCAATTTAAAATTATTACTATGATTTTTACAACACAAAAAATAACAGAAAGCTATTGGAAAGTAGCCATTAATCATCCTCCGGTCAACGTATTTGACCCCGAATTTTCAGTTCAGTTAAGAGCATTAATGGATGAATTGGAAGCCAGCGAAAATTTAAAAGTAGTGGTTTTTGAAAGTGCCAATCCGGATTTCTACGTTGCTCACGCAGAATTGGTCAATATTTTTGATTTTCCGAAAGGCGAGGGAAAAACCGGGCTTTCAAAATCTTGGCCCGATGTCGCCAAGCGTCTCGAACTGGCTCCGTTTGTAAGCATAGCCTCTATTAGAGGAAGAGCAAGAGGGTTGGGAAGCGAGTTTATTCAGGCTTTCGATATGCGTTTTGCAAGCAGGGAAAAAGCCGTTTTTGCACAACCCGAGATCGGAATTGGCTCTTTTCCCGGCGGAGGTGGATTGGAGCGTCTTCATTTGTTAACAGGAAAAGCAAGAGCCTTGGAAATTATTTTGAGTGGCGATGATTATGATGCACAAACTGCCGCAGATTACGGTTGGATTAATCGGGCATTTCCGGATAATGAATTGGATGCTTTTGTAGAAAATTTAGCCAAAAGAATCGACTCATTTGATTTGAAAATCATCAAAAAAATAAAGGCAACAATGAACGAGAGGGTGATTATTCCCAAAAACGAACATATTATGGAAACACAGATAGCCTTCTTCGCATCATTAGCAGAGCCCGAAGCAAGAACCAGAATTAGAAAACTCTTAGACCAGGGATTGCAAACCTATGGCGATGTAGAACTTAATCTTGGTAAATATTTATAACTAATGAAAGCACTGGTAATCAACGGGCACATCAAATGGCCGCAAATTGCAGAAGGAAACCTTAACAGAACCATTTTTGAGAAAAGTAAAGAGGTTTTTAACCAAAATGGGTATGAGATTCTCGAAACGGTTATAGATAATGGCTACGAGATTTCTCAGGAAATCGAAAAATGGGTAAATGCCGATTTTATTCTGTTTCATTTTCCTGTCAACTGGTTTGGAATGCCCGCAAAAACAAAAGATTATATCGATAAGGTTCTGATGAGCGGCTACGGAAAAATCTATGCCGGAGACGGAAGGAATAGTGGCGGAAACTATGGAACAGGCGGTCTTCTGAAATCTAAAGGAATTATTGTTAATACCTGGAATGCTCCCGAAGAAACTTTTGGAAATGCAGGTCAGCTGCTTGAACGTTTTTCGATGGAAGAATTTACCAGACCTTTCACAGCGACACTTCAGTTTGTGGGCGTTCAGCCATTACCGACGTTCGCTTTTTATGATGTATTCAAAAATCCGAATATCGAACAGGAGCTGGTTTCTTTTGAGGAACATCTTAAGAATCATATATAAAATAATGAAGTGAACAAGCCAAAGACTTTCCGTAATTCTGTGATATTTTTCATCTAAATGATATATGAAAGAAATGGATTAAGGCAAAGGATTATGAGTAGAAATAAGTTTAAATTAAAAATAAAATGACGCCAGCTGACTTCAGTTGGCGCCTTTTGGCTTTTTTGGTGACCTCGACAGGATTCAAACCTGTAACCTTCTGAGCCGTAATCAGATGCGCTATTCAGTTGCGCCACGAGGCCTTGTGTTACCTTGTTGTTTAAAGGTTTGCAAATATAGCACTTTTTTCCGTTCTTTGAAAGATGAAACAAAGAATTTTACTTTTATTTACGGTTTTTGCGCTAACAGCTTGTAAAAGAGAATCAAAAATTTCGTCCTCAGACTGGACGATTCTCTCTTCCCGTACCCAGTTTAAGGAACATGATGGGGTTCTGGAACTGAAATCAGGAAATTTCACTTATAATTTTAAGAAGAATCAAACTCCTTTTAAGAAAATAATTCTTCTTAATGCAAGTATGGCGGGATACATTTCGGAGCTGGGAGCAGAAAATGTAATCATTGGTGTCTCAAGCCCCGAGTATATTTATTCCGCAAAAATTCAGAATCTGATTAAAGAAGGAAAAATTCAAAATGTAGGAAGCGAACAAAAGTACGATGTGGAAAAGATTATCTCTATGAAGCCGGATGCTATTTTTACCAATCATATTGCCAGTTTTGATAATACTTATGAGCTACTGAAAAACAATGGAATTCAGGTTATATTTCTGGATGAATACATGGAGCAGCGACCTTTGGAGAAAACGGCCTATATCAGGCTTTTCGGAGAGTTTTTAGGAAAAGAAAAGGAAGCAGACAGAAAATATCAGGAAATTGAGAAAAACTACAGTGATCTGAAAAAACTGGCTTCCGCTTCCAAAGAGAAACCAGTTGTCCTTGCCAACGAGATGTATGGAGACGTATGGTATCTTCCCGGCGGAAATACTTCCGTTGCTCATTACATCTCCGATGCCAATGCGAATTATATCATGAAGGATAATAAAGATGAAAAAGCCTTAACAATGAGCTTTGAAGAGGTATATGCCAAAGCAGGAGGCGTACAGTACTGGGTAAATGCAGGAAGTCACACTTCAAAAAAAGAAATGGCAGGAATGAATCCACTCTACGGAAAACTGGAAGTATTCAATAAAGGAAAGATCTATACAATAGCAGGAAAGGAAAAATTAAAAGCCAATGACTTCTTTGAAAGTGGTGTAGTAAGAGCAGATTGGGTCCTTAAAGACTATATCAAGATCTTTCATCCTGAACTTTTACCGGATTATCAGCTTACTTATATGAAAGAATTGCAGTAAATAATAGTATTTGCTTATTTTTGCCTTTCCTTGTTATTACATTATGTGGAAAAAAATTAAACAGCTTATCTTCATCATTCTTGTACTGAATGTGGTTTTTATCATCTGGGGCAGATTTTTTAATCCTCCCATTACCATTACACAGATAGGAGGGCTTTTTGAATATGGAAAACTGCACAGAGATTATATTTCCTATGACGAAATGGGAACTAATGTGAAAAAAGCAGTTATAGCCTCTGAAGATCAGAAATTCTTTGTTCATGATGGTTTCGATTATACAGCGATCGAAAAAGCGATGAAGTACAATGAGAAAGGCAAAAAAATAAGAGGTGGAAGTACCATTTCGCAGCAGACGGCAAAAAATGTGTTTCTCTGGCAGGGTAGAAGCTGGTTGAGAAAAGGGCTGGAAGCAGTTTATACCTTCATTATAGAAAAAGTTTGGGGTAAAGATATTATCCTTGAAAGGTACCTGAACTCTATCGAAATGGGCCAGGGAGTATTTGGGGTGGAAGCTGCCGCACAATATTATTTTGGAAAATCCTCCAAAGACCTAAGTGCTTCAGATGCAGCCTGGATTGCAGCTGTACTGCCTAATCCAAAGAAATATGATCCTAAAAATCCGTCTCCTTATTTGAGAAAGAAACACAATTGGATCATGAGACAGATGAGGAATGTGAGTTTGAAATAGTATCTTTGTACTAATGAAATTCTTTAATTCCAGCACAAGTTTTGAGTCAGTTCTTAAAAAATATTTTTCTTTTAAGAATGAAACCCTTTCTTTGGAACCCTTTGCAGAGTTTTTAGAGACTATTAAAGAGGCGGACTTTACAGATGTGCTCAATTTCTTCAGAAGCAATCCGAATTTTACCGGAAACTTTGCCTATTATATTCATAATATTTTTAGAGAACGTCCCTTCAATCTTTCTCTTACGGAAGCTAATATTCTCTCAGAAAACGCCTTCTTTCCGGAGCTCAAAAAAAGAATCCTGAATAAGGTTTTACCACCTGTGGAAAACGAAAAAACGGTGTGGTATATGATTGATAATGTCAGCCTGAGACCTCAGAAAGATCTGAAATACCTGCACAACCTTCCGGAAAATGAGATTAATGAATTCTTAACTTTATTGGGAGCTTCTGATTTTATAGTGAAACCCAATGTGAAAAAGGAATTGATCTTCTCTATGAATATTCTTTCCTGGCGTGTGACGGGGATGGCTATGGAAGTAGAAGTGGTGAGAATGGCTCCTCAGTACAGAAATCTGGATAATCCGTTTCTTGCTCTTCAGAATGAGCTGGAAGCCTTAGCAGATGATCTGGTAAAAGATCCTGAGCTTCAGCTTCATTCCAAAGACAGTAGATATAAGCAAATTAAAATTTATGCAGAACAATGCCAGGAATTTGTAAATATTGCTTTTAAAAATTCGGCAAAATATGGTATTTCGGGAAAGATTAACCAATCGCTTCTGAAAATCCGCCAGCAGACTGAAAGAATTTATGAAATTGTTCAGTTATTGGTGATTGATAATGATGAAGATGTTCTGATCAAATCCAAACAGCTGATCTTTAATATTCTGAATTATAAGTCTCACAAAAACAATATTTCAGATCTTATCAATGACAGTACGAGGCTTATCTCACATCTTATTACCAATCATACCGCAGAAACCGGAACACATTATATTACTTCTACCCGTAAAGAATATATGACGATGTTCTACAAAGCGAGTGGAGGTGGCATTATTGTAGGAGCGCTTTGCGTTCTGAAAATGCTTTACGGATATATTCCCGGGAGTGATTTTTCGCACGCTTTTTTATATTCCATGAATTATGCAATGGGATTTGTGATGATCTATCTGATGGGCTTTACTCTTGCTACAAAGCAGCCGGCAATGACTGCCGCTACCATGACAAAAGTACTGTCTGAAGAAGGAAATGCCCAAAGAAACAATACAGAATTTGCCCATCTGGTCTCCAAGCTGTTCAGAAGCCAGTTCATCGCCTTTGTAGGTAACGTATTGCTAGCCTTTCCGATAGCGCTTGCCATCATTTACGGGCTGGATGTTTTCTTCTCACAAAACCTTGCCGTAGAACGTTCTGATAAATTGTTAAAAGATCTTGATCCCTTTAAATCAAAAGCCATTCTGCATGCCAGTATTGCCGGATTTTATCTTTTTATTTCAGGAATTATTTCAGGAAATATCGGGAACAACTCTGTTTTTTATCAGATACCGGAAAGAATCGCAAAAAACCTGTCAATCAGAAGTTTCTTCGGAAAGAAATTTGCCAAAGGACTCTCAAAATACTACGCTAAAAACTGGCCGGGAATTGTTTCCAATTTCTGGTTCGGGGTTTTTCTGGGGGCAACAGCTCCGGTAGGAATGTTTTTCGGATTAGATCTGGACATCAGACACATTACTTTTGCAGCCGGAAACTTTGCATTAGGATTATATGGAAAAGACTTCTCCGTAGATTCTTATACATTCTGGATCTCGTTTGTTACAGTATTTTTAATTGGTTTCTTCAACTTTCTGGTAAGTTTCAGCTTGTCTATGTTCCTGGCATTCAGATCGAGAAAAATGAACTTTGGGCAGGTGAGTGAGATCTACAGGGAGATTTTCAGATACTTCACCAAACATCCGCTGAAATTCTTCCTGCCATTAAGCTCAGGGCTTGACAAAAGAGCAGATGACTTAATGAGCAGTACAATTTCCAATAAATCTGAAGAACATAAATAAAATAAAAAATGCTACCCTCGGGTAGCATTTTTATATTGTTATAGCTATTAAAGACAAATAGGAAGCAAAGGGCATTTTGTAGGCAATGTTGTCCAATAAGCACATTCGTTTTCATTGGCGCAGCTTACAGCACAGCAGATCTGTCCAACTCCTCCTCCCTGTATTGTTTTTAAAGTTTTTCTTGTCAGTTTTTTTGATGCAATTGATTTTTTCATAATATTAATTTTTTTGAATGATAAATATATCAATAAATATGGAATTATATTTAAATCATATTAAAAAAAATGCTACCTGAGGGTAACATTTTTATATACTTATAATTTTTAAAGACAGTATGGAAGTTCCGGGCATTCTGCAGGAAGCTGCTCCCAGAAAACACATTGGCTAGGATCTCCGCAGCTTACAGCACAGCAAACCATTTGTCCCGCACCTTGAGTTGCTTTTAATGTTTCTCTTGATAATTTCTTTGATTTAAGTATCTTTTTCATAGTAAAAAATGAGTTATTAATAAGTACTAAAGATACATATAAATCCGATGAATATAAAATAATTTCAATATTGGTGAATTATTTTATAGGCATTTACTCCCTTAATTCCTATAAAATCTGAAGGTCTTTAAATGCATCCGCTCCAAATTTATCCTGGAACTTTTTGAGATAAAAGCTTTTACGCATCTTAAAATCATGCTTCAGCAAAGCAGACTCAATTTTAATCATGATGCACTCATTTTCTATATTGACACTTCTTATTTCCCTGAAAAGGCTCTCATCTAGATATTCTTCAAGGAAATCTTTAATATCAAAAGCTACCAGTTTATGTTCAAAACCATACATTCTGGCAAAAGATTTTACCAGCTCAGAGGATTGATATTCACGTTTTTTCTTCTTCATAATTGGGTGACAGGTTTCAGGATGCGTGATGTGGTGTTTTTAAGATTCAGGATGGTGTTTGGAAGGATAAGTTAAGATAAAAAATACTATAATATCTGAAAAAGGTTTAAAATATTCTTTAAAAATTAAACCTCAAAAATGATGCTTTCCTCATTAATTTTCTTCACTACATTTTCAGTACGCTCTCTGTGAGTATCCGTAATAAAAATCTGTCCGAAACTTTCTTTATTGACAAGTTCAATCAACTGTGAAACTCTGGTATCGTCAAGTTTATCAAAAATATCATCAAGCAGTAGAATAGGAGTCTTTTTGGTGAGTTCTTTTACAAGACTCATTTGGGCCAGCTTTAAAGAGATCAGGAAAGATTTCTGCTGTCCCTGGGAACCGATTTTCTTAATTAACACATGATCCATTTCAAAAAGAAGATCATCCTTATGAATTCCTTTTGAAGTGTAAGTCAGCATCCGGTCTTTTTCAAGGCTTTCTTTTAAAAGATTTTCAAAAGTATCTTCTAATAAATGAGATTCGTAAATTACTGACACAGTTTCCTTTCCGCCTGAAATGATCTGATAAAAATTCTGAACAATAGGATTGAGCTGCTCCACAAAATCTTTTCTTTTCCTAAAAATTTTTGTACCGAATCGAATGATCGGATCATCATAAATTTCCAGTGAATCTTTGTCCCACGTTCTGTTTTTGGCAAAAAACTTCAACAAGGCATTGCGCTGCTGAATGGTCTTCTGATACTGAATCAGATCATAAAGATATTCTGAATCTGTTTGAGAAATCATAGCATCCAGGAACTTACGCCTGCTTTCCCCGGAGTCAGAAATAAGATTGGAATCATAAGGCGAAATCATAACACTTGGAAGATAGCCGATATGATCTGCAAGCCTGTCATAGCTTTTGTCATTTTTCTTGATCACTTTTTTAGCTTCCTTGGGCTGAGTGATTCTGATGATATCTTCACTGTCATCATTCTCAATCTCAGCATCAATGGAAAAAAAATCTTCCTCCTGTTTTATATTATTAAGATCGGTATTTCCTAAAAAGCTTTTTCCAACTGATAAATAATGCAGGGCATCCAGTATATTGGTTTTTCCTACACCATTATTACCCACAAAGCAGTTGATCTGCGGGGAAAATTCAAATTTTTTCTCAGAGTGGTTTTTAAAATTGTAAAGGGAAAGCTTCTTGATAATCATTCGTCAAAAATACTCCATTATTAGTAAAAATAAAAAAGGAAGTGCGGAACAAGTTTCCACCCCAAATGAGTAATAAGCGTCATCTCTTTTATTATCAGAGAAATAGATGAGAATATAAGTTACAATGCCTGTCATAAAAAAAGCAATGGCATATGACCAGTCAAGATAAAAGATTCCGATGATATTGCTGATGAATACAAGGACGTACGCAATATATTTGGTATTGTCTACCCCTATCAGCAAAGGAAAGGTCTTTACCGTATCGCTGTTCATATCCCGGATATCAAAAGGAAGAACGAGAGCGGTAATAAAGAAAAAACTGATCAGAAAAATAGGTATACTGAATTCCGGAAGTGTAAGCCAGCAGTTCACCAACGCCCATACCAGGCCCACATAGAACACTTTTAGCAACGGGATTTTCCGGATGTATACATCAAGGAAGAAGCTGTTATAAAGCAATCCCAATACTACAATAATAAACCATTTCAAAAGTCTTATCTCATTATGATTATGGATGATTAAAAAAGCACAGATGATTCCGGCGACAGCATTCAGAACCACTATTTTTAAAAAGTGCTTGGTGTATTGGTATTTAGTATACAGATAACCACTGAAATACGTAATGAAAATAAGTGCAAAAGTGGGGAAACGGAATGTGTTTTGCTCTTTCATGAAAAATACTGCAAAAAGAGTTCCCATCAGGGAGACATAAACCTGGCTGTCTATAACCGTTTTTTTCAGTACTTTTAAAATGTTCATTTATCAAAATTAATATATATGAAAAGATTTTCCAAGATTTTTCTGCTTTTGCTTATAATGCTGAGCTTTTCAAAGGTATCCGCACAGAAATATTATGATACCCAATGGAAAAAAGTGGCCGAAAACAGTGCAAAAGGAGCGTATAAATCTAATCTTCCCATTATTGCAGACCTACAAAAACATGCCATGAAAGAAAATAATGCCTTCGAGCTGATCCGTTCTCTGAAAGCGGAATTCAGTATTGTAAACCAAACGGTGGATGATGATCAGAATGATGCCGCTTCTCAGTTTTTTAAGAAACTTAAAGATGCAGAAGGTAAAATAAACGGAGAAGGAAAACTGGTATACAAAGTTCTGCTGAATGGCTTTTTCATGGATTACTACAACCAGAATGCATGGAAGATAAACGGAAGAACCAATATCAATTCCCAGGACGTTTCACAGATTGAAACCTGGAGTAAACTTGATTTCAAAAACTATTTAACAAAAAGTTATCAGGAACTTGATCAGGAAAAACCTGAAATGAAAAAGATTTCTCTGGAAAAGTACAAGAATATCTTTTCAGAAACGGGAGATATAGCTTATTTCCCGACATTATCAGATTGGTATGGCGTGAAGAAAATAGAATTCTTATCAGAAAACAATATTTTCACCAAAAATGAACTGACAGTTAACCGCACAGCGATCAATGCCATTTATGATGAACTGATTGCACAGAATAACGGTAATGCAAAACTGTATTTTATGAAGGAGAAAATTATAGAAAACTGTAGTTTCAATCATTGTAAAGACAAACTCCAGCAGCTTCAGAACCTTTTGAAATCTGATGTGCAGGGAGATTATAAAGTAATGATCATGGGAGAAATTATGGATGAGCTTGTAACTCAGAAGAAGCCTAAAGAAGCTCTTGCCATAGCAGCACAGGCTAAAAGCGAATATCCAAAATCCCTTTTCCTTGAAAATATTAAAAGTAAGGAAGCTCAGATTATCAATCCATTTCTGAATCTTAAATACGAAGCTCAGACTCAGAACAATCTTCCTATTCACTTTGTAGCAGAATATCAGAATGTATCCGAATTTACCCTGAATATTTATGAAGTGAAAGACGATTTTACCTCACTGCTTCAGTATGTTCGGAACTCTTATTCCAATACCTTCGGGAAACTGAAAAAAAATCTGGTAAGGAAAGAAACTTTCCAGCTTCCGGATCCTAAGGATTATCAGAATCATAAAACTTCTTTGGAGGTGAAACCACTTCCTTCAGGAGTGTATGTGGCAGAATTTACAGTTGCAGGAGCAGATACGAAAGATACAGACTCCAGACAGAACTTCTACTTTTTGGTTTCAGGAAACAGGATTATTTATCAGTCCAAAACAGACAGAAATTCTCTTTCTGACGAGCTCAAACTGGTAAACAGTGAAAATGGCAGACCTTTATCCAATGAAGGCCTGAGATTTTATGAATTTGTTTCTAATAATATGCTAAATAAGATAGAAGGAACAACCAATGCCAACGGGGTTTTTAAATTTCCTGCGACAGAAAGCAAAGAATATTACAGAACTTTCCTGATTCAGCAGCCCAAAACGAATGATTTTCAGATCATGCAGATGTACGGAAACACAGAACCTGTTGAAGAGTACAATCCTAATAAACAAACCCGTTCCACGGCTCAGATTTTCATTGACAGAGGCATCTACCGTCCCGGACAGACTGTTTATTTCAAGGTAATCAATACCCGCATGAATAAAGAGGTTGAATCTGTTCTTCCAGGATTAAAGCAAAAAATTACCTTATTAAACACCAATAGTGAAGAGGTTTCTTCGCAGGAATTGACCACCAATGAATTTGGTTCTTATCATGGAAGTTTCATTCTTCCGAAAGGAAAATTAAATGGAAACTTTTATCTGAGAATAGATGGAGAAAGCCAGGGGTATAAAAATTTCAGAGTAGAAGAATACAAAAGACCAAAGTTTGAAGTAACCTTTGATCCCGTAAAAGAAGAATATAAATACGGACAGACTATTGATTTAAAAGGGAAAGCTGTTATGTTTTCCGGTGTTCCGCTGAGCAATACGACAGTGAACTACGAGATCAAAAAACAGAATATCAGATGGAGATATTTCAGCTGGTATCCTCAGAATGATGATAACGAAAACTCTGTTCTGGGAGAAGCTAAAACGAATGAAAAAGGAGAGTTTGTAATTCATTTAGAACTGAAGAAAGACGAAAAGCTGGAAGGAATTCAGATTGATAATTATGCCATCAATGCTTCTGTTACAGATATCAACGGAGAAACGCAGACAGCCAACACACAGCTGAAAGTGGCTTCAGTTTCTCACTATATTCAGGCAGAAAATATCAGCAATACTTTTACAGATGAAAATGTAAAACTGAAGGTGGAAACCAAGAATTACAACGATCAGAACCTTAAAAAGCCATATCAGGTTAAGTTGTCAAAGCTGACAGCTCCGGACAGGATTTTCAGAGATAATTTCAAGTCTGATATTCAGAATCTGCCTAAATATTCAAAAGAAGAATTCATTAGCAAATTCCCACACGATCTTTTTGATAAAAATGATGAGATCAAAAACTGGAAAACGGAAAAAATATTGATTGAAAGACAGCAGCAGCCATCTGCAGATAATGCTCAGCTTGACCTTGGAAAAATGGAAACCGGAGATTATGAACTTGAACTTTTTAATATTGAAGGAAAAGATACCATCAAAACTTCACAGTATTTCAGTGTTTGGGATAAAACAGCGTTAAAATCAACTCAAAAAACATTTCTTACAGTTATTGCTCCAAAAGAAGAATTATCACGAGGAGAAAAAGCAAAAGTTTATGTTTACTCAGCAGTTCCTGATGCTTTGGTAAATGTTTTTGTACAGGACGGATCTGGAAAAACGGTTTCGGAAGTTCATCAGATGAAAAAAGGAATTTTAGAATATACTGCTGAAATTCCTAAAGATAAAAGCGTATCAGATCTGAACCTTCAGTTTCAGCTGGTAGCATTTAATGACGTGAATACAGAATCTGTTTCCTTAAAAATAAAAGACACAGAAAAACCTTTAAAAATTGAAACAGTCACCTTCAGAGATAAACTTGAGCCTAATGTTAAAGAAAAGTGGACGGTAAAAGTAACCGGAAATGACAAAGAAAAGATCAACGCAGAGGTATTAGCCAATATGTATGATATGTCTCTGGATCAGTTTGCCGTAAATAATTATAGTTGGAGAAAACTGTACACGCCATTTGTAATAGTGACTTCTTATGACATTAGAAATTATCTGCAGCAGCAAAGCTATCAGAAGAGACTAAGATATTTCCAGGACAAATTAATAACAGTTCCTCAGTTCAACTGGTTGGATGGAAGATGGGGTGTAGGAAATGATACTGATGGTGATGGCATAAGCGACAGCAAAGATGCTTGTCCTACTGTTACCGGAGTGGTTGAATATAGTGGTTGCCCTAAACCTAAGAATGTATTAGCCAGAGAAGTTACAAGTTATAGAAAAATGAATGCTCAGATGGCATTGCCGGCTTCTCCCATAGCGAAAGAAGAAGCAATGGGATCTAATGCAGATGGAGTTATAGATCAGGATGATGCCGTAAAAGAGCTGGAAAAAGTAGCCGTTCGCCAAAATCTGAACGAAACTGCTTTCTTCTATCCGGATCTGAAAACCGATGCAGAAGGAAATGTAAACTTTGAGTTCACCTCTCCGGAAGCACTGACAAAATGGAAACTGATGTTCCTGGCACACACCAAAGACGCAAGAGCCGCCACCTTGGAAAAAGAAGTCGTAACCCAGAAAGAATTCTCGGTAACACCCAACTATCCAAGATTCCTGAGAGAAGGAGATGAACTGAATCTTCAGTCGAAATTATCTAACCTTACCGCTAAAAAACTGAGCGGTTCTGCTGAATTACAGATTTTGGATGCCTTTACCAATGAAAATATTTCTTCAAAATTCGGAATCACTTCAGGAGTACAGAACTTTAATCTGAATGAAAACGGAAGCAGTGCATTGGCATGGAAATTAAAAGTTCCGGAAAATGTTTCTTCCATTATTTTTAAAGTGGTTGCCAAAGCAGGATCATATTCTGACGGTGAACAACAGGCAGTTGCCGTGTTACCTAACAGAATGATGGTGACAGATGCCGTTCCGGTTTTTGTGAAAGAAGGCGAAACCAAAACATTTGTGCTGGATAACCTTAAAAATAACACCTCCGCCACAGCCTCCAATGTTTCGAATACACTGGAGCTGACTACCAATCCGATCTGGGAAATCATGTTTGCCCTTCCAAGTCTGAAAAATGATCAGAACAATTCGGCGGATGTAATCTTTAACAAATGGTTTGCTGATGTGCTGGCTTCGGAAATATTCAAAGCCAATCCGAAAATGAAAACAGTTTTTGAAGAATATCAGAGCAAAGGATTATTGAATTCAAATCTTGAAAAAAATCAGGAACTGAAACAATTGCTGCTGGAAGAAACTCCTTGGGTGCTGGAAAGTAAAAATGAAGGTGAGCAGATGCAGAAGCTGGCATTATTATTTGATGTGAATACAATGAAAAACGCGGTTAATCAGGATTGGGATGATTTTAAAAAGCTGCAGAATCCGGATGGAGGATTCTCGTGGTATCCCGGCTATCCAAGCTCTTACGGAACATCACTGTATATCCTTAAAAATCTTGGGAAAATCAACTCATGGTTAAAGGATAATGTGAAAGATTATCAAACTGCCGATCAAAAAATACTTGTAGCTAAATTGATTCAGTATGTAGACAATGAGGTTTCCAAATATTATGATGTGAAAAAAGGTAATGTGTGGACCAACTGGGCAATAGATTATCTTGATACCAGAAACTACTGGGAACAGCAATATCCATTGAAAGGAAAAGGTGCCACCCTGAAAACATTGGTAAAACAAAAAGCGAAGACTGCAAAAATCACAGACTTTACATTCTTCGGACTTCACCGTGCCGCTTTACTGATGAACGATTACGGACTGAAAGATGTATCTGCCAAGCTGATGACCTACCTTAAAGAGACTTCTACAGATACCAAAACGCAGGGCGTTTACTGGAAGCAAAATCTGAATGATTGGGGATGGTTCGGCTCAAAAGTAGTCAGCCATGCCGGAGCACTGGAAGCATTCAATAAATTAAGATCTAACGACCAAAACTTTATTGAAGAGGTGAAAATCTGGCTGGTAACCCAAAAAGAAGTCAACTCGTGGGGAAGCTCAAGAGGAACTGCAGAAGTCATCTTTACCATTTTGAATTCAGGAAAATCATGGACAGGTGCAGAAAGCGACAAAGCGACCATTATCTGGGGCGGAAAAGAAGTGGCTCCACAGACACAGGCTTCAGGTTATGTGAAATCCACTTTGAAACCACAAGCTGTAGATAACAGCTTAGCAACAGTAACGGTTACCAAACCTGGTCCGGGAATTGTGCAGGGAGGACTGTTCTGGCAGTACTATGAAGACCTTGATAAAATCAAATCTTCTGAAAACTATATTTCTGTAACAAAGGAGCTTTATAAAAAAGTGAAAACCGTAAATGGAGAGGAGCTCCAGAGAATTTCTGCGGAAACCCCATTGAAAGTGGGAGACAAAGTAACGGTAAGAATGATTTTGAATACAGACAGAGCCATGGAATTCATTCATATCAAAGATATGCGTGCAGCAGGATTTGAACCTGTAGATACACTTTCAGGATATCAATGGAAAAATAACCTAGGCTATTATCAGTCTACCAAAGATGCCTCCACCAATTTCTATATTCAATATATGCCGAAAGGGAAATATGTCTTTGAATACGATGTGGTAGCCAATGCATCCGGAAAATTCTCGAACGGAATTACCACCATGCAGAATTACTACGCCCCACATATGAATGCCCATACAAAAGGAAGTAACGTATTAATTTCAGAATAATTAATAGATATAAAAACTGCAGTAATTATAACTGCAGTTTTTTTTTGAAAGATTCGATAAAATAGAACTAATTCTAAAATTTAAACATTTGTTTAAATTTGGAATACTTTTTGGAATTAGAGTAATATCAATTAAAAAAATTATTAAAAGATGAAATTTTCTAAAACTTTAATCACAGGATTAGTATTAATGGCTGGAGTAAATGCTTTTGCGCAAAAGAAAGCAGAAAAGTTTGAAAAACTACAGATTGAAATGTTCCCAAAAGCAAAAGAAGGATATAAGCAGGTATATATTCAGCTTCCCGTTGCTAAAAACGAAAACGATTTAAAAGTTGAGCTTTTTGTAGGCGCTGAAAAAATGTTAGACTGTAACAATTATTTCCTGATGGGAGAAATGAAAACTCAGGATCTGCAGGGATGGGGATACAATTATTATGAAGTAGAATCGAAAGGTGAAACAGGAGGTACGCTAATGGCTTGTCCGGATAAAAAACTGACGAAAAAATTTGTGACGCTAAAACCTGAAATCGTAAGATACAACAGTAAACTTCCTTTGGTATTCTATGTACCGAAAGACATCGAAGTACGTTACAGAATTTTACGTCCTGATGCTAATATGAAAAAAGCAGTTCAAAGATAAATAAGCTTATTATCTATTATACTGACAAACAGAAGCTCCTTACAGTATTGTGAGGAGTTTTTGTTTTATCCCAAGCATAAAAGATGGCTTTCCGCTATCCTTACGAAATGGAACTCTTTCGTGAACGAATTTAAAATGATTTTACGATCCGGTGATCTTTGCGTTATATTTTCAAAGCCTTTCAACAGTGAGAACAAATAAAAAAACTAGCTAAACACACTTTCCGTAACAGTCCATTATCCCCTTGATTACTCAGAAAATTTACCGTCACAAGATATCGGAAAAAGTAGAGTTAAAAATTTTTTCAATTTTTTTTATGTTTTAATGAACATTTAAACACTTTGGGCAAAACTTTATTTTATAAGCCTTTAAACTTAAACATATTTTAAACTTACTTTAAATTCACTACTTTGTAGAATTATCTTTAAGTGTTTTACCTTTTTTTGCATTATATTTGTTGTAAACATAAACCATGAAAAACAATTTATTGATTTTTACGTTTAGTTTTTTTGCTTTCCCCGCTTTTGGCTGGGCACAGTCTGCGCCGGATTTTAAAGAACTTCTGGATAGTGCTATGGTTCGGGACTCGAACCTTAAAATGCAGATTACCCAAAACAAACTTACCGATCTTGACGAACATAAACTGAAAGATATCTTTCTTCCAACACTTGAACTGAGCGGTCAGGCAGGTTATATCAACGGAACAGCAAGACTTACGTCACCGGAATTCAATCTCGCTCCCTTTATCAATATTCCGGAAGGGACTTTTAACAATAATTTTAATGTATCCGGATTTTCGGGAATTGCCAAGGCAGATGCCAAAATGCTGCTTTACTCGGGGGGAAAGGTCAAATACATGAAAAAAGCGGTAGAAGAAAAGAAAAAGTCTGAAGATATTCTCCTGGAGAAAACAAAAGACGAAGTTATTGCCACTATTTCTAAAGCATATGATCAGCTGGCTTTAATTCATCAGTCTAAAAAAGTGCTTGATGAAAGTAAAAAAAGGCTGGATATTAACAGGAAGACCGCAGATAAAGCGCTTGGCTATGGTTTGATTACTCCTTATGATCATAAGAAGATTGAACTGGCTCAGGCCACTTTAGACGCCAAAATGGTAGAATATGAAGGCAAAAAAGAGCTTCTTCTTACCCAGCTTTATATTTTAACCGGAATTCAGAGAGAAAGACTCAGAATGATTGAACCTGTTTTATCTCCCGTTGAATTGCTGGCCGCAGAAAAAGGAATAGAGCAGAGAGCAGAAATCCGTGCACTGGATCATGGCATCAGTGCAGCAGATTATAAGATAAAAGCCGAAAGAACCTGGATGATTCCTAAAGTACAGCTGATGGCTTCCGCCTACTATATCGGATTGTACGGAAACAGAATAAAATCTTCAGAAAATGTAATTCCTGCAGTTCCGATATTGGGCTACGAAGGAAAAAAACTGGATTGGAGACCTAACAATATCAACGTGTTTCCATTAATTACAGCCGGAGTAGGCTTTAAATGGGAAATTTTCGATGGTAAGGAAGGAAAACATGCTGAAGAAACCGCTAAAGTAGGGAAAGAAGTACTTCAAAACCAGAAAGAAGATGCCCTGAAAAAACTGACGCTGAATCTGGCTAACAATCAAACCAATTACGACATTGCTTCCGCACAGATCACATTGAAAGCCAAAGAAAAAGAGCTCGCAAAAAATGCATTGGTGCAGGCAGAAAAAGAATTCAGATACGGAATGAGCAAATCTTCACAGCTCATTGACGCAGAAAGTGATCTTGAAGCTGCAGAGCTGGAATATCAGAATGCCATTTTCAACCAGAGAAGAGCAGGAATAGAGCTGATGAGGTCTACCCAGGAGCTGGATATTACCAAATTTTATTTAATCCCGTAATAATTTAAATGATGCATAAAAATATATCTATACTCTTTGCTGCTCTGTTTTTGCTGGCGAGCTGTGAAAAAAAGAATGAAAAAATTAAAGATCCTGAAGGAAAAACGAAAAAAGACGTCATTTCATTTGCTCCTAAAGTTACCGGAAGGATTCTGAAAATATATGTCTCTGAAGGGCAGACCGTGAAAAAAGGAGATACCTTGGCTCAGCTTGATGTACCCGAAGTTTCTGCAAAAATTGCACAGGCTCAAGGCGCGGTAAATGCAGCTTCAGCCCAGGAACAGATGGCCAAAAACGGAGCTACAGCCGATCAGCTGAGACAGCTTCAGGCCAAATACAAAGGATTGAAAGAGCAGTATGAATTTGCCCAGAAATCTTATAAAAGAGCCAACAATATGTTCCGGGACAGCTTAATGTCTCCACAGGCTCATGATGAAATCTATGCCAAATTACAAGGAGCGAAGGCCCAGTATGATGCGGTGGTAGCAGAACTGGATGACGTTAAGAGAGGTACCCGTGTGGAAAAAGTAGAAATGGCGGCAGGGCAGGCTTCACAGGCCAAAGGTGCTTTACAGGAAGCCAATGTAGCCTATTCTGAAAGATATATTATTGCTACCAATGACATGGAAATTGAAACCATCAGCTTAAATACTGGAGAATTGGCCACCGCTGGTTTTGCATTGTTTAACGGATATATTCCGGAAAGTACCTATTTCAGATTTACCATTCCGGAAAGTGCAATCTCAAAATATAAAAAAGGGCAGGAGGTGACCATGCAGGTGGTGTATAACAAAGAAAATCTGACAGGAAATATCGTCTACATCAAACAGCTCACAAAATATGCAGATATAACCACTGCCTATCCCGACTACCAGCTGCAGGATGCAATCTATGAGATTAAAGTAAAACCTAAAGATATGAACAGGGCTAAAAATATTTTAGTCAATGCTAATGTAATTCTGAAATAAATTGAAAAGAACATCAGAATAATTTATTGATTTTTCATTTTGTTCTTCCACCTATAAAAATATACAGATGAAAGAATTTTTCCGTCTTTTAAAACGTGAGTTCAAACTTTTTATCGGCAATTCTACCTTAAGGACGGTGTTCTTTTTGGCACCGGTGTTCTATGCAACCTTGCTGGGGTTTGTCTACAAAAGCGGAAAAGTTGAAAATACCCCCGTACTGGTAATTGACAGGGATAATACCCCTTTGTCTAACCAGCTAACGGAAATGCTGGACGATAATAAAAGCATCAAAATTATCAGATATCCGCAGGAACCTCTGAGCATCAAAGATGAGGTAATCAGACACGAAGCCGCAGCAGTTGTTATTATTCCCTCAAGATTTGAAGGGGATATGCTTCAGAAAAAATATCCCGAACTGAATGTTTATATCAACACAGGAAACGTCTTAACAGCTAATTTCGCGTCTAAAGCTCTTCAGCTTACCATAGGAACGTTTTCCGCGGGAGCTTCAATTAAAGCGCTTCAGAAAGCTGGCATGCCTGCAGCAAAAGCAGCTACCCAATATGAACCTTTCAAAGCCAATTACATCACCCTCTTCAATACTACCGGAAACTATCTCATCTTTATGTGGCCAGCAATGCTGGCGGTCGTATTACAGCAGGTAATCCTATTAGCAATGGCAGTAAGTTTTGCTGCCGAATTCGAAAGAGGATCCTTTGTGAAGGAATATCTGAAAATGAAAAAATGGGCTTTCCCAACCATGCTGATAAAAGTGATCCCGATCTGGGTATTTTCAATTCTTATTGTAGGTATTTACTACTTTATGCACATGATCTTCAGGGTTCCGATGCCGGAAGGTATTCTTAATTTCATTCTTCTCACCGCTGTTTTTGTGGGATCAGTTTCATTTTTGGGAGTGTTCATCAGTATTCTGATTCCGGATGCTTTGAAGGCTACGCAGATCCTTATGGTAATTGCATCACCTGCTTTTATTATCAGTGGTTTTACATGGCCTTTGAATGCAATGCCCGCTTTTGTTCAGTTTATTGCCAATATTATTCCGTTAACTCCATTTTTACAGGCATTCAAAATCTTATTGATTCAAAAAGGTTCGGTGGAACTTACTTTCCCTTATCTGAAGCATTTAAGTATTCTTTTGGTTATTTATGCCATTATAGGGTGGATCGCATTAAAAATCAAACTTTGGTTTATTTTCAGGAAATCTGCACCACAGGAAACTGCGGTTGAGAATACTTCTGAGGAGATTGAGTAGTTTTTTTGTTTCTAGTTGCTGGTTAATCTGTTGCTGGTTTTCTATTGCTAGTTAAACTGTTGCTGGTTTCTTGTTGCTTGTTTTTGTTGCTAGCTTTTGATTGATCAGGTGCTTGCTGTTAATTGTATCGGTTATGAGTATTTACCTTAAAAACATCAAGAAATAATTAAAAAAACAAAATAACCTGTATTAACCAAACTCCACATTTTCACACTCCAAAGTCCCGCAATCCCAAAACCCGCCCTGTAGCTTATCTACTTAAAATCCTCAACATTTATCCCTACGCTTAATCACAAACTAGCAACAAGCAACTCGTAACCAGAACCCACAACTCGCAACTCGCACCACACCCCTCAATTTTTTCGCCCAACAATAAAATCAAACGAAAAAACTGATATATTTGTCTGCAGTAAAATAGAAATTATATGGAAAATGTATTTGACGCAAAAGATGCTCAAAACTATATTGATAGGATCAACAGACTGGTGGAAGATACTCATGGTTTGTGGGGAAAAATGACGGTAGACCAAATGCTGGCACACTGCTGTATTACCTATGAAATGATCTATGAACCGGAAAAGCACAAAAAGCCGGGATCTATTGCAAAATTTATATTAAAAACTTTCGTTAAACCTAAGGTAGTGGGAGAAAAAGCCTATCCCAGAGATTCTCCTACCGCTCCACAGTTTTTGATCACTACCAGAAAGAATTTTCATGAAGAAAAAACAAGGCTGATCGGGTTTATTCAAAAGACACAGCAGCTGGGGGCAGATGCTTTCGATGGTAAAGAGTCTTTTTCCTTCGGAAAGCTGAATGCTCAGGAATGGAACAATATGTTTGCTAAACATTTGAACCACCATCTGGCACAATTTGGCGTTTAAAAATCACACAATATGAAAAAACTTTTATTACTCCTCATTCTGTTGGCTAATTTTGCATTGGGGCAGATGCCGGATATCTCAAATACCTGGCTGAACAACAGCAAACCCTACATAGGAACTATTGGAAGTAAAGGACAGGAGCTGAAACTGAAAATCAATATTTCTGAACAGAATAAAAAGAATGATCAGGAATATTTCGTTTCGGGATATTCTCTTGTAGATACCAATTATTCAAAATTTGAAGGCAAGATTACCATTTCAAAATACAAAGATTCCAAAAAACAGGGAACGGTGTTTGGAGAATATGAACTGGCCGAAGAGAATAAAGGAAAACATTCCGGAATTTTCAAAGGAAAGTTCATATACAATTTCAAATGGAACAGAAAAACAGAAAAAATAGAGGGTCAGTCCATTGAGCTTACGGGAGACTGGAAAAGCTATGACGGAACCATAGACCTTAAGACCCATTTAAAAAACCAATAACTCAATACCCTCGCTGAAATCCAAAACCTTATCCCGAATTCACACCTTAAAAATACTGACATTATGCAATTAGGCGCTTTTTCAATCAGCTTAAGTGTAAAAGATCTTCAGAAATCCAGAGACTTTTATGAAAAGCTAGGCTTTACAATCATGGGAGGTGCTCCGGAAAGCAACTATCTGATCATGAAAAACGGATCTACACTGATAGGGCTTTTTCAGGCCATGTTTGACGGAAACATGCTTACCTTCAATCCGGGATGGGACGAAAATGCACAGAATCTGGAATCCTTTGATGATGTGCGCGAAATTCAGAGAAGATTAAAGGAAAGTGGAATAGAAATCGGTAAAGAAGCCGATGAAACTACTTCCGGTCCTGAACATATTTACCTTAAAGATCCTGACGGCAATATGATTCTTATAGATCAGCACAGATAAAACTCATAAAAATACAAAGACAAATTAAAATTTAAAAAAACAAGACAATTATGGCAACAGTAAACGTTTACCTTACATTCAACGGAAATTGTAAAGAAGCATTTGATTTCTATAAATCTGTTTTCGGAGGAGAATATCCATACATCGGAACATTTGGCGAAATGCCTCCAATGGAAGGAAAAGAGACCCCTGCAGAAGACAAAGACAAGATTATGCACGTATCTCTTCCAATCTCTAAAGAAACCATTTTAATGGGAAGCGATACAGGAGGGGAGTGGTCTTCCAACTTCAAGGCGGGAAATAACTTCTCTATTTCTGTAAATGCAGAATCTAAAGAAGAAGCAGACAAACTATTCGGAGGCCTTTCGGCAGGGGGACAGGTAACAATGCCAATGGCAGATACTTTTTGGGGAGCTTATTTCGGAATGTTTACAGATAAATTCGGAATCAACTGGATGGTAAACTATGATGATCCCGCTAAAATGCAGCAGCATCCATAAAATTCATATTTTGTATTCGAAATATAGGTATAACTTACCGGCAATCAAACTGCCGGTTTTTTATTTGGTCTATATTTGCACTCCAAAAATAAAGGAAACATCAGCTTTCATCAATTGAAGGAGTATTCTTTAACCATTAAAAAAACATAAAAAAATGAAATTTACAATCGAAAACATTAAAGCGGAACACCAAAAAGTAAAAAGCGGAGCCGATTTTCCTCAGTATATTCAGGACATAAAAGCACTTGGGGTTTCTCATTATAAAGCATACGTATCAGACGGCAATACCGAATATTTTAATAATGAGAATGAATCTGTTCGGACAGGGCCTAAATATGATGCTCTCAGAATTTCGGATCATGTAAACCTTGAATATTTTAAAGAAAGACTGAAGCTCCATCAGCAGGGAGGTACAGATTACATGACTTTCTGTAGGGACTGCGCAGAAAACGGAATTAAAGGCTGGACGATGGATCTTCATATAATGACTTGCACCTATTTTGATCAAAATGATACGGATCTCCTGACAGAAAGGGTTCCGGGATAGAACGTAATTTCATCCGGTGTCGTGTGCAGCCGTATATAAAATATTGCTTGCTATTATTGATTTAAAATATTAATTTTGTTAAAAACGATAGATAATAGTAATTAATAAACATGAGAAAGGTTTTCACGAAGTTGGCATTCACGATATTAGGGTTAGGATCTGTTTTGACATTTGGCCAGAAAAATGATCTGGGAGCCTGGTATATGTATTTTGGAAATAATAAGATCAGTAAGAAACTGAACTGGCATAATGAAATTCAGTACCGTAATTTTGATGCACTCGGAGATCTTGAGCAGTTACTGATCCGTACAGGGATTGGGTATGATCTTACAGAAAATAATAACAATGTTTTATTGGGGTACGGTTTTATTCTCAGTCAGCCCTATGTAAATGGAGAGAAAAAAGAAAATATAGAACACAGAATTTTCCAGCAGTATATTACCAAGCAGAGATTTGGACGGTTCTATCTTCAGCACCGCTACCGTTTGGAAGAACGTTTTCTGGAAGATGATTTCAGAATGAGATTCCGTTACATGCTGGGGCTGAATATTCCGATTACTCAGAAGGAGATGCTTCCGAAAACGCTCTATGCATCTGTATATAATGAGATTTTTCTGCACTTCAACAGTCCGGTTTTCGACAGAAACAGAGTATACGGAGCCTTAGGATATGTCATTAATAAAAATATGAGGATTGAAGCCGGTTATATGAACCAAATTCAGGAGAACAGAAACCGCGGACAAATTCAGATTGGTTTTTACAACAATATTCCATTTACTAAAAACTGATCAGAACCGCTGCTGAATGCCCTGAGGAAAACCATTATTTGAAAATTTAAAAATAATAACACCACAAAAATAAACACCTATGCATTCAGGAAAAAGATTTGGAGCCCGTGAGTTCATTATCTGGACCAGACGCAGCATTTATGCTCTTGTCGTATTATCAGCTATTCCAACAGTATTGTACTTTCTGGGATGGAAATTTCTTTCCGTTCCGTGGCAGCCCATTGCCATCATGGGAACAGCAGTAGCCTTTATTGTGGGATTTAAGAACAATGCCAGTTACAGCAGGCTCTGGGAAGCCAGACAGATCTATGGAGCAATTATCAACGACAGCCGCAGTTTCGGCTATATTCTGAGAGATGCACTGCTTTCTAAAGATCAGCGTAAAGTAAAAGAAATGTTTCTTCGTCATTATGCATGGCTTACGGCCCTGAGATTTCAGCTTCGTGAACCTAGAGCATGGGAAAACATGGGAACAGAGCAGTTTGATGAATATGCTAAAAAGTATGACATCCCTGAAAGACTTTCCAAACTGGATGAAGAATTAAAAAAGTATCTTTCTGAACCGGAACTTCAATATATTGTAAGCAAAAAGAACCGGGCTACACAACTGATGGCCAAGCAGAGCAAAGCCTTGTCCGAAGCTTATGAAAAAGGAGAAATCAATGATTTTCAATGGACCCAGATCAATCAGCAACTGGTGAAATTTACGGATAATCAGGGAAAGGCAGAAAGAATAAAGAACTTTCCCTATCCAAGAAACTTTTCATCCATTACAACCTATCTTTTGCTGTTATTCATTGTTTTCGTTCCTTTCGGATTACTGAAAGAACTGGATAAATTAGGAGACGGTACCCCAGTAGAAGGGTGGACCTTATGGTTTAATATTCCGTTTTCTTTACTGGTGACCTGGTGCTTTCATACCTTAGACAGCGTGGGAGAAGCTTCTGTAAACCCTTTTGAAGGAAGTCCCAATGATGTTCCGATCACCCAGATCAGCCGTACCATAGAAATTGATATGAGAGATATGCTGGATGAATCTGATCTTCCGCCAGCCATCACGCCAAAGAATAATATTGTGCTTTAATACAGCCGGTTTTTGTACTTTTTGTAAAATCGAAAGGAATTACACTTAGAATGAAAAATATAAATAAACCTACAAGATCATGAAAAGATCTTCCAAATAAAAATAACACTTAAAAAAACGTACTTAAAATGATTCACAGCTATGTTATAATATCAATTGCAGTACTGCTGTCTGTGATGATATTGGTAATGATCGGCCAGAAGTTGAAAGTAGCATATCCTATCTTCCTTGTTATTGCTGGACTGCTGATTAGCTTTGTGCCGGGAATGCCGCGTATTGAAATAGAACCCGACTTGGTCTTCCTTATTTTCTTGCCGCCTATTTTGTTTGAAGCCGCCTGGTTTACTTCATGGCAGGATTTTCACAAATGGAGAAAGCAGATTTTTTCCATGGCTTTCGGGCTTGTGTTCCTAACCTCGATAGTGGTAGCCTATCTTTCGTCTTCAATCATTCCCGGACTTACCGTAGCCATGGGCTTTTTGCTGGGAGGAGTAAATTCTCCGCCAGATGCGGTAGCTGCCACCTCGGTCTTGAAACATATGAAAATTCCTAAAAAGATCACCAATATTCTGGAAGGAGAAAGCTTGATTAATGATGCATCCAGTTTGATTGTCTTTAAATTTGCTCTTGCAGCCGTTATTTCAGGACAGTTTATCTGGAGAGATGCTGTTCAGGATTTCTTTACCATGGCCATCGGAGGAATTGCCGTGGGAGTGGCGGTCGGATTTCTTTTTGGAGCATTGCTGAAGGTTATTCCTACCAATTCCAATATTGATACCATCATCACGCTGATTGTTCCTTATATTATGTATGTGGGAGCAGAACATTTTCATTTTTCAGGAGTACTGGCCGTAGTTGCCGGAGGTTTGCTGATGTCGTACAATTCCCATTGTTATCTAAGTCATACCTCAAGGATACAGTCCGGAAACGTATGGAGTGTTCTTATATTCCTGATGAATACCATCATCTTTATCCTGATTGGCCTTGAACTTCCCATTGTAGTGGAAGGAATGCAGGAATATACCATTTCAGAAGGGATCTTCTACAGTGTAGTAATTGGTGGAGCAATTATCGGAACAAGAATTTTGTACAGTTATGCATTAATGTATTTCCCAAGGGTTTGTTCAAAAGAATTACGCTTAAAAGTTCCTAAGCCGGATTGGAGAGAGCCGTTCATTATCAGCTTTGCCGCAATGAGAGGAGTGGTTTCGCTGGCCGCAGCATTGTCTATTCCTGCTTTCTTACCCAATGGGGAAGCATTTCCGCACAGAAATATTATTTTGTTTGTCACTTTCGTTATCATATTGATTACTCTTGTGGGGCAAGGTCTATTGCTGAGTCCTATTCTTAAATTATTGAATATTCAGGATGCCGGAAGTGAATTGCCGGAAGAAAAACAGGAAGTCATCCTTATGCGAAAGTTGAAAGAAACGGCACTGCACAAGCTGGATAATGACTTTTCTGAATTAGCCGTATCCAACAGCCTGGTTCGTCATCAAAAGCACAAATTGGAAAATGAAATGATGCTCATGGCAGATAAAGCCCAGTGTATGGCTTCTACTGGAGATTACGTATCGGCAATCAATGAAAATAAAGATGTTCTGCGGCAGATCATTCAGGCACAGAGGAACGAGCTGCACAGGATGAAAAGAGAAAAAATATTTGATGATCATGTGATGAGAACCATTGAAATGCAGCTGGATTTTGATGAAGCGAAGATCACCGGTTTTTCCCATGGATAAGTAATGTGTAAATAGTAGGGACAAATTGTGTACTTTTATCATATTAAAACCCATAATATGACTACACCCATCACAGTTCAGTACACCATCAATGCTCCGGCTGACAAAGTATGGAAAGCATTAACCGATAAAAATGAAATGAAATCCTGGTATTTTGATATCCAGGATTTCGTATTGAAAACAGGTGAGGAGTTTAATTTCTATGAACCTGGAGGTGCCGGCAAATACCATCATCACGGTAAAATTGTAGAGATAATACCCGGTGAAAGATTGAAACATACATGGTCTTATCCTGATTTTTCAGAGCTGAAAACCATTGTAACCTGGGAATTACTACCTGTAAATGGATCAACTTTGGTAAAGCTTACGCACGATGATATTGAAAATTTTAAAGACCTGGGAGAAGGCTTTTCAAGAGAAAATTTTACAAAAGGCTGGAATACCATTTTGGGACAAAGTCTAAAAGAATATTTAGAGAAATAAGATGATCACATTACAGACCTTTACAATATATGATGCTCCGCAGCTGATTTCAAAAATAAAAGATCAACGAATGCTTCTTCAGTTTGCAGGTCCCGCATACCATTTTCCGCTGACAGAAGAACAGCTGGAAAAAGATTTGTCTGATGAAAAAAGAACCCTGTTTAAAATTGCAGATCAAACACAAAACATAATTGGTCATGCTCAGATTTTTTTGAAAGAAAAAACCTTCCTGTTAGGGAGAATTCTGATCTGGGATGAGAATAACAGAGGCAAAGGATACGGTAAGAAAGTGATCAGTGAACTGCTGAAATATGGGTTTGCCCATTTTGATAAAGAAACGGCAGAGCTCAATGTATACGACTGGAATATTGGAGCTATTGAATGCTACAGAAAAGCAGGCTTTGCTTTTGATCCCGATGTTAAAAGCGAAGCAAAGATTGATCAGGAAACATGGATTTCGCTCAATATGAAAATCCATAAAAATACGTTTGAATTACAGAAATCATGACACATTTTACTGCACTTCGTCCCGTTCTCTGGACAGAAAACCTTGATGAAAGCATTGGCTTTTATATGCAGGTACTGGGATTTACGCTCATGAGCAGAAATGATGACTGGCAGTGGGCTTCCCTTAGAAAAGATGAGATATACATAATGCTTTCTCAGCCTAACGAACATGAAAAGCCTTCTTCAATAGGATTTTCTGGTTCATTTTATTTCAATGTAAATAAAGTGGATGATCTGTGGGAAGAACTTACAACAAAAGCTAAAATCTGCTATGAAATTGAAACTTTTGAATGGGGAATGAGAGAATTTGCCATCTATGATAACAACGGATATATATTACAATTCGGTGAACCCGCAGATAATATTGGCAATACGGAATAAAATTTGCTATTTTTGGAGAAATATTTAGAAATTCAATGAAAAAAAGTATAATAGCGGGTTTCGCAGCGATTTTATTATTAGCGTCTTGTAACAAGGATAAAGAGATTCTTAATACATTAAACACTTATAATACTTCAATGGAGGCAAAGGGATACCATTTCGGGGATAAGCTGGAGCTTCCGAAAGAGGTAACAGAAAATGCAGAAAGCGTGACTATCAGCTTTGGAGATAAAGAAACAACGAACTTAACCATTGACCCGAAATTTTTTACTTTGGGTGACAATGCCGTTACATTCAATATTAAAACAAAAGGAGGTGAAGTCCTGAATCAGGATGCTACCATCAATGTATTTGCAAAGAACCCTGAAAAAAATCTTCCGTACCAGATTGTAGCAGAATACCCTCATGATCCCAAAAACTTCGTACAGGGATTCCAGATTGAAGGAAATACCATCTATGAAAGCGACGGGCAAAACGGATCTTCCCAGATTCTGAAATATACGCTTGGAACAACAACGCCGCTTGCCTCTACAAAACAGGCTCAGGAAGACTTTTCGGAAGGAAGTACCATTGTGGGCGATAAAGTTTATCAGCTGACATGGCAGAGCAAAAAAGGATATATCTATGATAAAAGCTCTTTAAAACTCTTGTCAGAATTTGCCTATCCTAACGTATTGGGAGAAGGCTGGGGACTTACTTATGACGGTAAAAACCTGATCGCTTCAGACGGAAGTAAGCTTTTATATTTCCTTGATGCAAATGACCCTTCGAAACTAGTCAAATATATCGCAGTAGCAGGAAGTTCTCAGGCTTATGACCAATTGAACGAACTTGAATTCCACAACGGATTTATCTATGCTAACGTATGGCAGAAACCCATTATTCTAAAAATCAACCCTGCAAACGGAGAAGTTGTAGGAACTTTTGATTTCACAGAAATTGCCAAACAAAATACCAAAGGGAGTGATGACGTACTGAACGGAATTGCTTTTAAAGGAGATAATATGCTGGTAACCGGTAAGAACTGGCCGAAAATTTATGAAGTTCAGATCAAATAACCTGATTGATCAATAAAGTATAAGTAGCGTTCCCAAAAGAACGCTATTTTATTTGTAAGGAGAAAAATTTACTATTTTTGGTGTATGATTACCAACTTTATCAGGAAAAAAATCAATACTGGTTTTGCTGCTGTTCTTGTATTGGCTTCCTGCAGTAACAACGAGAAAATGCTGGATTCTCTGGCAGATTATAATAATGCAAAGGAAGAAAAAGGCTATCATTTCGGAGACAAAATTGAACTGCCAAAAGAAATTACAGACCATACGGAAAGCATAGCAATAAGCCTGGGAGATAAAGAAACCGCCGATTTAACAATTGATCCGAAGTTTTTTACCCTGGGAGACAACAATATAGTCTTTACCATCAAAACAAAAGGGGGCGAAGTCCTGAACCAGGATGCAACCATCAATGTCTTCTCTAAAATTACCGAGCAGGAAATACCTTATAAAATCATTGCCGATTATCCTCACGATCCTAAGAACTTTATCGAAGGGTTTGTAGTGGAAGGCAGTACGGTGTATGAAAGTGACGGCATGAATAATGCGTCACAGTTGATAAAATATACTTTAGGATCATCTGTTCCCCGGATTGTCGCAAAGCAGCCCGCTGAGATCTTTGCTGAAGGCTGTACTATTGTGGGAGACAAAATTTATCAGCTTACTTACCGGAACAAAATTGGTTTTATTTACGATAAAAATACATTAAAAAAAATAGCTGAATTCCCTTTGCCCAATATCATCGGAGAAGGATGGGGACTTACTTATGACGGAAAGAATCTGATTGCAACTGACGGTACCAAGAATCTCTACTATCTGGATATTGATCAACCGTCAAAAGTAGTAAAAACAGTCTGTGTGGCCGGAAGTAAAACGATTTATGACCAGCTTAATGAGCTTGAATATCACAACGGTTTTATTTATGCGAATGTTTGGCATAAACCTGTCATTCTGAAAATTAACCCTAAGACCGGAGATGTTACAGGAAAACTTGATTTTACCAGGCTTACGAAAGAAAATAACCAGGGAAACAGTGAACATGTTTTGAATGGAATAGCCTTTAAGGGTGAAAATATGCTGGTAACAGGAAAAAACTGGCCGAAAATCTATGAAGTTTCATTTCAATAAGGTGATAAAAGATTCTTAACAAGATAAAATGGGGAAAACACAGTTTTATTTTAATAGCAAGATGGTCTCTTTTTTGATGACTACCAAAGAAGATTTTACTGGACTTGATTCTCTTTTGAATGAAATTATTTTTCAGTATCTTGACCCCATTAAAAAAGCAGAGTGAAGTTTTTAAAGATACTATTTTTTCTCCTTTTCTGTACAGCTTCAGCGCAGAATATTATTCCTTTGGATACCTTGAAACTCAAAGAAGCTAAAGATATGCTTGCGGATGACTATGGAAGTCTGTATATCTATAAAAATAAAGATTTTAGTTTTACCAAATATGATTCTTTAGGAAAGCAGATCGGAAAAATGATGCTTACCGTTCCTTACAAGGTGCAGAACGTTCAGAACCCGCTTAATGTTCCTTTGTTCTCTGAAAATGCGCAGGAAATGAAGTTTATAGATCAGAATATGAATGAAATTCAAAGGCTTGATTTTAAACAGAAATTTGGTTTCATCAGAATGGCTTATGCCGAAGATCTCCAGCAGTTGTGGCTTTTGGACGACAGTACAAAACGTCTGATCCAGTACAATTTCAGAAATGATACCACCATCAATTCATATCCTTTCGACATCAGTTTTGAAGATCTTATGGATATGCTGGTGTACGAGAGTAAAGTGTATATCTTAACAAGAAAGCATGTCAGAATTTACAGCCTGAAATTTGAAAAACTGTTTGAAGCCCCCCTGGAGAACGGAAAGCGCTTCAGAAGAGAGAATGATGCCATTCTTGTCGTTGCCAGTAATTTCATTTCACAATATGTTCCTGAAAAAGGGATGACCACTATTTTTGAAGATCAGGATGCACAAATTGTGGATAAAAACATCCTCTCTTATTTTGCAATCAAAGGGAACAAACTCTATCTTTACAGCCTTGAAAAAGTAAAAAAAGCCAGACAGCAGAAACAACTCGAAGCTCAGCCGGATTCTCTACAGCAGCCTACAGAAATACCCGTAGAAAAAACTGAAGAAAAGCCAAAAGAGACCACAGCAGAGAAGCCTTCAGACAATACATTACAGAAATTGATTGAAGAGGTTTCCGAAGTTCAGACTGACGGCCTGGAAAAACTTATCAATTAATCAGTAAATACAAGGAAAAAGAATATTTATGCATATTGCAGTTACAGGAAACATCGGAGCTGGGAAAACAACCTTAACAACGATGCTTTCCAAGCATTACGGATGGGATGCACAATTTGAAGACGTAGATCATAACCCTTATCTGGAAGATTTTTATTCGGATATGAGCAAATGGAGCTTTGCATTGCAGGTGTATTTCCTGGGAAGCAGATTCCGTCAGGTAAAGGAAATCAGGGAAAGCGGTAAAAATATTATTCAGGATCGTACCATTTATGAAGATGCCCATATTTTTGCAGAAAACCTGAATGATATGAATCTTCTTTCAGACCGGGACTTCAATAATTACTCTTCAGTTTTCAATCTGATGAAATCTTTTGTTTCCGCTCCGGATTTGTTGATTTACCTAAAATCAGACGTTCCCAATCTGGTAAAAAAAATCTACAAAAGAGGCCGTGAATATGAAGCATCGATCAGCATCGAATACCTTTCAAAGCTGAATCAGAAGTATGAAAAATGGATCTCCAACTATACGGAAGGTAAACTTCTGATTGTGGAAGTAGATGATCTTGATTTTGTAGAAAAGCCGGAAGATTTCGGGTTTATTCTGGAAAAAATAGAGGCAGAGCTTCATGGACTGTTTTAACATATTTTTATCAGTGCATTAAGAGAGACTCCGGCTAATTCTTTTTAAATTTGTTTAAAGGGTTTAATTATTTTCAATAAAAGATCATGGTAGTTAAAGTTTTACATAACGGAAATTGTTCAAAGTCAAATGCTGTATTAGAGTATCTTGACGAAAACGGAGTGCCTTTTGAGATCATAAATATTATTGAGGATCCCTTAAGCATTCTTGAGCTCAGAACTGTGCTGAAAAAACTCAATCAGAGTGTTTTTCATATCATTCGTAAAACCGATAAGCTCTACCTTGAGAACTATGCAGATAAGAACTATTCAGAAGAGGAATGGCTGAAAATTCTCTCTGAAAATCCATCCCTGATACAAAGGCCTATATTGGTAAAAGGTTCTGTAGCAATGTTGGGAAGGCCTATTGAAAATGTAAAATTCTTTATTGAAAAGTAAGGAATTCATCCTATAAAAATCCGCTCTTTATCTGTAAAGAGCGGATTTTAATTTTATCTGTTTTTCGTTTTATCAGATGATATAATTGCCTTGTATAAAGCTTCCAGTTCTTTCGGAGGATAACCGGAATCAAAAGTGGCAGAAGTATATTCTGTTCCATGGGAGGTGATGATGATAGTGCTGGCCAATGCGCGGTCAGAAGACCTTCCTGTAGTAGGGGACTGAAGACCTGATATCTTGGATAAGTCAATAGCCTCAGCCAATTTGTGCACTGTGCTCCATTCGGCAGGAGATATTTTAGAGCTTACAGTCTCTTCATTGGTATTGATTGTTTTTGCAGAAGGTGTAAAGACCAGTTTTTTGCTGAATCCTCTTGTTACTTCTGTTAATTGAATCTGTTCAATCTTTTGTTTTTGAACTGCATTGACAGCACCTGTTGTATGTTCACTGTTATTTTTATGAATACAGCTTGTTGTAGTTGTTGCGGTTAAAATAAGAGTCAATAAGATCAGTTGGATATTCATGTGCTTTGGTTTATTTTAAATAAAAAACCGCTTCAACATGAAACGGTTTTTGCTCTTTTACAATAGAATAACGCCTTCTATTTTGGCTACTTCTTTATAAATAGTTACTACCTGATCTGCATCTAAAACAAATGCATTGATGTTGCAGGCCGTGTATTTTCCATTTTTACTTTCGCGGTTTCCCAGTGTAAACTTAATACCATCAAAAACTTTATAAATTTCAGTAAGTTTCGATTGATCCGTAGGAATAATGAATTTAAATAAATAATCCTCCGGAAAATCATGATGACCTTCCAGTTTATCCTTCAGAGATTTGTAAAAATCTTCGGGATTTGCGTGTTGATTTCCTTGTAATATATCCATCTGCAATTATTAATATAATATAAATATAACGAAATTTCTCCTATTTTCCAAATGGCCCAAGAAGGGATTTAGAGTTCTTATTTTCGTAATCTTCAATGATATTGAACAGTCCGTTTACAAGCTGTTCGGAGGCAAGCTGGCTCAGTCCTCCTGAATTAACGGTGTTCTTGTTCCCTCCTAACAGACTGCCCAGAAAATTACTTCCTGATAATGCCGTATTGATGGTTTTTACAATTCCATATTCATTCAGCTTTTCATCTACTTTCGGAGAAATGGCGGCAATAAGCTGCTGTGATGTTTTTTCTTTCAGAACCTGTGTTGCCGTAGTTCCCTGCATGATTCTTGTAACATCCTGAGCATTAAGACTGTTTACGGCGCCTTCTAAAATCGGTTTTGACGTATTTACTGTGTAAGCTGCCGCCTGCGCAATATAATCTCTTTCTTTGGCCACCAATGTCGGAGCAACTTTTTCAAGCATTGAGTTAATATCTCTCAATTCTTTCGGAAGCGCCTTATCTACCATATTATTCTGAAGGAAAGCTTCTTTATTTCCATAAATACCCATTCCTTTATCAATACCATTCAGCAGAATTCTTTTAATAATAGAAAGCCCCATATCCGAGGTGGCCAGCGTTGTGCAAGACTGTACACTGGTGGTAATAACAGCGCCGGTCCCTATTATAAGAGCGGCTGCAATGATATATTTTTTCATTGATCTTTTTACTTGATTACTATCTAAAAGCTTTTTGTCAAAAACTGCACCAAAGGTAATTACTATTCTCTATTTAACAAAATATTACATCCACAGTAAGATTTGGTGATTTTTTTTGATATGGATGTTAATTTAACATTAATGAAATAACGGCTAATTGCTATTTATTTTGAATATAAAATTATAATATTTGAATATTTATCATCTTCCCTGTAATAAAACAGGGGAATGCATAAATGTTTAAGATAATTTAACATTGTTCGATATTTTTTATATTTTTGGCTAATGTCTTTTTTTGAGATTTTAAATAACTCCACTATTTAGAGACATAAAAATTGAATTTATTTGAATAAAATTGAAACTATATGAAACAAAGTAATTTAAAGTACTCATGTCTCATTGCTGTTCTGTACTTCGGTATGAATACCAATGCGCAGACTGCTAGAAAAGATACGACTGCCAAAGAGCAGAAGATCGAAGAAGTGGTCCTGATCGGATATGGGGCTCAGAAAAAAGAAAACGTTACCGGAAGTATCGGAATGGTTTCTGCAAAAGATCTGGCGGACAAACCGAACGCCAACCCGGTAAGTTCGATACAGGGTAAACTTGCAGGGGTAAATATTACAAATACAGGTACACCTGGAGGTTCTCCAAGGGTAGATATCAGAGGTGTTGGTTCATTAACCGGGAATACTGTTTTTATTGTAGATGGTATGATCACAACTGATATTTCTTTCCTTAATCCTCAGGATATTGAATCTATGAGTGTATTGAAAGATCCATCAAGTTTAGCTATTTTTGGAGCTCAGGCTGCTAATGGTGCGGTGATCATAAAGACTAAGACCGGAAAAGGAAAACCTGTTTTTAACATAAATTCATATTTAGGATTTAAAAAGGTGACCAACATTCCTAAAATGGTTAATTCGGATCAGTACATTGAGCTTTACAATGAGAAGCTGATGAATGATAACGGGAATCTTACCGGGGCAATTTCCAGAGCTAATTTTCCTGCAGATACTAACTGGTATAATGAGATTTTCCGTACCAGTATCATCAATTCTAATGATTTTTCTGCAACCGGAAGCATAGGAAAGCTTAATTATTATGGTAGCGTAGGATATCTTCAGGATGAAGGTAACCTTGCAGCAGGCCAGGGGATTAATTCAGGAAGCGGTTTTAACAGATTTAATACAAAATTAAACCTTAGCTATAAAATTACAGATAATATTACCATTGGAGATAACTTCAGCTTTTCCAAAATGCGTACTGATGTAGCACAAAATCCTTTATTGGATGCCTATAATGCTCCGCCTATATTTTCTGTTATAAATCCTGCTACAGGAGATTACCAGTTTTTCAATGGATATTCTATACCTAACCCAAGAGCGAAACTGGATTTATACCGTTCCCAGGTTAGACAGGAAAGATTGCTAAATAATATCTGGGGAGAACTAAAATTCTTAAAAGATTTTACTTTCAGAATCAGCTATTCTAGTGATCGTTATAATCCTAGCCAATACGAATATACCCCAACATTGGGCTATGTGCCTGTTGCTAGCCAGGTGAAATCTACATTGATTACAAGGAATTTTAGGAACAATAATTATGTCTGGGATAATACTATCAACTGGAAGAAGAAATTTGGTAATCATAATTTTGATGTGCTTGCTGGTTTTTCAAGAACGAGAACTACCTTATCGCAAGATTATTGGTCTGCAAGAAGTGTTAATTATGACGGAACAAATGGTTCTTTAAATATCGCAACCGGAACAGACCTCGTTCATGTGGAGGGGGTAGATAGGGATGACGCTGTTGTTTCCGGAGTTTTTCAGGATCAGCAAAGAATTGAATCTTTCTTTGGAAGAATTAACTATGATTATAAAGGAAAATATTTGATAAATGCATCAATACGTAGAGATGCCAGTTCACAGATTAATGTTGATAGATCTAAAACCTTTCCGGCAATCAGCGCAGGTTGGGTAATCTCTAAAGAAGACTTTATGAGTGAGCAGAATGTTTTCAATTTATTAAAACTGAGAGCAAGTTACGGTGAATTAGGAAATCCTAATGTAGGAAGAGGATATACAGCCAATACAACTATTATAGGTGGTGGAGCATATTATGGAAATACAGGGTATCCTGCGCAGACTATCGATAAATTTATTGATCCAAATATTGGTTGGGAAACAACAACGGGTAAAGATGTAGGATTAGAAATGGCTTTATTCAGTAATAAGCTTAAAATTGATGCGGCTTATTACGATAAAGTTTCTAAAAATGTAGTGTATGGTGTAAACCAGGGAACCGTATCAGGAGCAAGTAACTGGAACAATTTTGTAACGAATGCTTACTCTTTTAAAAATAGAGGTTTCGAAGTTTCTGTTAATTATAATACTAAACTCAGTGAAAATGTTACCTTTGGAATATATGGTAATTTCACGTCACTTAAAAATGAAATCACATCCGTATATGGTGGGTCTTATTTAGAAACAGGAGCCAGTTTATTCGGAAATTCTATCGTTAGATTACAGAATGGTCAACCAGTAGGTTCTTACTATGGGTATCAGGTGGCTGGCGTTTTCCAGACCGATGCAGAAGCAGCCGCTTCAGGACAGCCGGGAGCAAAAGCAGGCTGGTTCAAATTTACAGATCAGGATGGTAACGGTATCATCGACTCTAGAGATAAAACTTTCTTAGGAAGCCCTATTCCTAAAGGAACTTATGGTTTTGGAGTTAATTTTAATGTATATGATTTTGATATCGCAGTTGATTTCCAGGGGGTATTCGGTAACAAAATATACAACTATAACCGTGAACAGCGTTTTGGAAACGAAACATGGGATTTAGATATGTATAATAACAGATGGCATGGAGCAGGTACTTCTAATACCAACGCAATGATTACCTCTAACCAGTCTATTATTTTACCAAACAGTTTCTATGTAGAAAGCGGCAGCTATATCAGATTAAGAAATGTTCAGATTGGATATAACTTACCAAAAACATTTGCAAAAGCTCTTTCAATCACGAAATTAAGATTATATGTAAGTGCACAGAATCCATGGACAAGCTTTAAATATCATGGTTTCTCTCCAGAGATTACAAATACCGACAGAGTACAGATGGGAATTGATAATAATATCTACCCAATCTCTGCTATTTATACATTCGGTATGAACTTAACATTTTAATTAAAAAATCATGAAAAAAATATTTTTAACAATCTCTTTGGTTTCACTAATGGTAAGTTGTAACAACGATTTTGTGGACATTAAAGATGAAGGGCAGACTAACGTAGCAGATTTCTTTACAACGCAGGATGATGCAATGCAGGCAACAAATGCTATTTACAGCTTTTTAAGAAGTTGGGAAAATTCAGGTTTCCCAGCTCAATATGTTTTTGGAGTAACAGGTGATGATGTAGAAAAAGGTTCTAACCCGGGAGATGCTTCTTTTATCAATGCGTATGACAACTTTACTTTTACCATAAGTGATGAAGGAGTTAGAGCATATTGGATTGGACAGTGGCAGGCTGTAAACAGAGCTAACCAGGTTATTACCAATGTTCCGAAAATAAATATGGATACCACGCTTAGAAATAGATTGGTAGCTGAAGCCAGAATGCTGAGAGCTTATTTTTATTTTAATTTGGTAAGAATTTACGGAGGGGTTCCAATATACGACGGATTACCTGCAGACGGAAACTATTTAAAGGCCAGAAATTCTTCTGCGGAAGTTTACAGTTTTATTGTATCGGATCTCCTTGCTGCTTCTGAAGTATTACCGCAGACCTATTCCGCTGCAGATCGTGGAAGAGTAACAAAAGGTGCGGCTTTGGGACTACTTTCAAAAGTGTATCTATATATGAAAGATTACCAAAAAGCTTATGATACTTCAAACCAGGTTATTGGTATGGGGTATTCATTAGATCCGGATTTCAATCATTTATTCAGACCAGCCGGAGAATTTGGGTCAGAATCTGTTTTTGAAGTGAACTGTGATTGTGCTCCGGGATTTGGAGGTAGTCAGTATGCAGAGGTTCAGGGAGTTCGGAATCAGTTTGGATGGGGCTTCTTTACACCTACTCAGGAATTGGAAAATGCATTTGAACCAGGAGATATCAGAAAAGAATTGAGTATTCTAAGAGAAGGAGAAACTACCCTTGAAGGAGATTTGATTAAGAAAGGGGATCCTCAGGCAGGTAATATGTGGAACCAAAAAGTATATGTGCCGTCATCTTTAAATAATAATGCATGTGGATACGGTTCTATTCAGAATATAAGAATTTTAAGATTTGCAGATATTCTTTTAATTAATGCAGAATCAGCCAATGAATTAGGAAATACAGCCGCTGCCATTGCTGGGGTTAATAAAGTAAGAAACAGAGCTCAGCTTGGAAATACTACAGCTTCCAGTCAGGGGGCTCTTAGAACTGCAATCTGGCAGGAGAGAAGAGTGGAGCTGGCTATGGAAATGGATAGATTCCCGGATTTAGTGAGAACAGGTCAGGCTGCTACCTATTTAGGACCAAAAGGATTTAAAACAGGGAAAAATGAACTTTTCCCAATTCCTTTGGATGCCATGAATCAAAGTAACGGACTTTTCGTTCAGAACCCTGGCTATTAAAATAAACCACAAACATTAGAGGAGAATGAAAGTTCTCCTCTTCTTTTAGTTAGAAACCCTATAAAAGAGAATTCATGAAAAGGAACCTATTATCAATTGCCGTAACCTCTTTATTCTTCATGTATTCCTGCAAAAATGCTCCGCAAGCAAAACAAGAAGTGGGAAAAGTTGAAGCTGTAAAAAGTACGATTACTGATGAACAGCTGATGGACAGGGTACAGAAAGATGCCCTTAAGTATTTCTGGGACTATGCTGAACCTAATTCAATGTTGGGCAGAGAGCGTTACCATGAAGACAATATTTATCCTGATAATGACAAGCACGTTGTTACTACAGGTGGCTCAGGATTTGGGCTGGCAACTATTCTGGTAGGAGTAGAAAGAGGATTTGTTCCGAGAAAAGAAGCCGTAAAAAGGCTTACTCATATCATGGATTTTCTTGCAAAGGCAGACCGTCACAAAGGTGCCTGGTCACACTGGATCAACGGTGAAACCGGAAAAACAGTTCCCTTTGGTAAAAAAGATAATGGCGGGGATCTTGTAGAAACCGCATTCCTTACTTCGGGAATACTGATGGTCCGTGAATATTTTAAAAACGGAACTCCGGAAGAAAAATCCCTGGCAGCAAAATGTGATGAGCTATGGAAAGGAATCCAGTGGAACTGGTACACCAAAGGAGGTCAGAAGGTTCTGTACTGGCACTGGTCACCCGAATACCAGTGGGAAATGAACTTTCCTCTTGAAGGATATAATGAATGCCTGATTACCTATATTCTGGCAGCATCTTCACCTACCTATTCCATTGATGCAGAAACGTATTACAAAGGCTGGACAAGAAACGGAACCTATCTCACAGACAAAACAAAATACGGGTTACCTCTGTATGTAAAACACAATTATGCAGAAGAATATGGCGGACCGCTTTTCTGGGCGCAATATTCATACATCGGACTTGATCCTACAGGTTTATCCGATAAACTGGTGAAAAACTATTTCGATATCAATAAAAACCAAACCCTTATTGACTACAAATACTGTGTTGAAAATCCAAAACAATGGAAAGGATACGGTCCCCACTATTGGGGGCTTACAGCCGGATATACCAGAAATGAGGACGGAAGCACAGGATATACCGCTCATATGCCAAGCAATGATAACGGAGTCATAACGCCTACGGCGGCATTGAGCAGCTTCCCATATACACCAAAAGAATCAATGGCTTTCCTTAGATTCCTGTATACTCAAACACCGGAATTTATAGGGTCAGCTGGACCTTATGATGCCACTTCTATTAATTATAACAATTGGTTTACTCCTAGATATCTGGCTATTGATCAGGGAACGATAGCTCCGATGATTGAGAATTACAGATCAGGATTCCTTTGGAAACTGTTTATGAATGCTCCGGAAATTCAGCAGGGATTGAAAAAACTAAGCTTCCAGTCAACAAAATATGGCATAAAATAGGTCAATAGAAATGAGGCCTGGCTTTGATAAAAAAGATTACAACTATTGGCTTATTCCAAAACTCAATACGATATGAAATTTAAATTAAATTATATTCCTCTTGTACTGCTGGCGTTTTCATTACAAATTAACGCACAGGAAATAAAAGCAGAATTG
Organism: Chryseobacterium culicis; assembly: GCF_900108365.1. Classification (GTDB taxonomy): domain Bacteria; phylum Bacteroidota; class Bacteroidia; order Flavobacteriales; family Weeksellaceae; genus Chryseobacterium; species Chryseobacterium culicis. The sequence continues at coordinate 1,431,293 of NZ_FNWQ01000001.1, forward strand.
AATAAAGAAATTAAAAGACAGGAAAAAATGTCTTATATTCTGGACTACCCTCAGAATACAAAAGGAAACGTACCTTTGATTGTATTTCTTCATGGTTCAGGAGAACGCGGAACCAATCTGGATATGGTAAAAGCACACAGCCCCTTTACCTATAAAAACCTGATCAAAGAACCCGTAGCTATTCTGGCACCTCAATGCCCGGAAGGAATGTGGTGGGATACTGTTACCGTTTACAATCTTATTCAGGAAATTCAGAAAAAATATAAAATTGATGCGTCCCGTATTTATCTTACAGGACTTTCTATGGGAGGATGGGGAACATTGAAGCTGGCCATGGAACATCCGGAAATGTTTGCCGCTGTTGCTTCAGTTTGTGCACCAACAGATCAGATGATGACTGCCAATATTCAGCAGTTTAAGGATTTGAATATGAAAATATTTCATGGCGGAATGGATGATATTGTACTGCCTGCCAATGCTTTCAATTTTTATCAGAAGCTGCACCCGGTAAATCCAACCGCAGAACTGGTGATTTTTCCAAATGATAATCACAATTCTTGGGATTCCACTTATTCAAATCCTGCATTATATGAATGGATGCTGTCTAAAAAGAAAGGGAAATAATGGAATTAATTTTTATTGGATTAAATGAATCTGATGATGATAGTCTACTGGAAGAAAATTTATTTTTTGAAAAATGTACAGCAGAAAATCTTTTGTTTGAAAATAAAGTGATCAATGATCAGAATTTTTTTAATGTATTGAATTTTATTTTTCAAACAGAAGTAAAACTGGAGAACGTTAAAAGTTCAGGCAATAGAAAATTAATTAATTTATCCCAATATAAAGGGCAACATCTCCATCCGGATGATCTCGAAAAAAAATATTTTGAATGGCTTGATATTTCTCAAAATGATAATACCATGAATGAATATGGAAGTTTAATTTGCGTTTTGGGATATCTGGAATCGAATAAAAAAAAGAACGAATTATACTTGATTGTAGAATAGTTTAAGGTTAAAACTAAAAAATAAAACAATAATTTAAGAAGATAGATTTATGAAAAAGTTAATTGTAATTGCCACTTTAGCATTAGCTCCTGTGTTTTCGGCGCAGGAAATGGTAGATAAGTCCGTTCAGTCTTACCAAACAGCACAGTATCAGGCCAAAAAGAAAGCTTTTGTAGACAATCTTTTATCTAAAATGACATTGGATGAAAAGATAGGTCAGCTGAATTTACCAAGCTCCGGAGACTTTACCACAGGTCTGGCTAAAAGTTCAGATATCGGGAAAAAAGTGGAGCAAGGTCTCGTAGGCGGACTATTCAATATAAAAGGAGCTGACAAAATCAGAGCCGTTCAAAAAGTAGCGGTGGAAAACAGCCGTCTGAAAATTCCTTTGATTTTCGGAATGGATGTCATTCATGGTTATGAAACTACATTCCCGATACCATTAGGGTTAGCCGCTTCATGGGATATGAACCTTGTTCAGCAGTCAGCAAGAGTAGCTGCTAAAGAAGCGTCTTCTGACGGGATTAACTGGACTTTTTCGCCGATGGTAGATATTTCCCGCGAACCAAGATGGGGAAGAGTTTCCGAAGGTTCCGGTGAAGACCCGTATCTGGGAAGTGAAATCGCAAAAAATATGGTGTATGGATACCAGGGGAAAGATTTATCTGTTGGAAACACCATTTTAGCCTGTGTAAAGCATTTTGCGCTATATGGAGCAGGCGAAGCCGGAAGAGATTACAACACAGTTGATATGAGCCACGTAAGAATGTTCAACGAATATTTTCCACCTTACAAAGCAGCTGTGGATGCCGGTGTAGCTTCTGTAATGGCTTCCTTCAACGAAGTGGACGGTGTGCCTGCAACCGGAAACAGATGGCTTCAGACAGAAGTTCTAAGAAATAAATGGAACTTTAAAGGTTTTGTAGTAACCGACTATACAGGAATCAACGAAATGGTAGACCACGGTATGGGAGATCTTCAGCAGGTTTCTGCATTGGCTCTAAAAGCAGGTGTTGATATGGACATGGTAGGTGAAGGTTTTTTAACTACATTAAAAAAATCTCTATCTGAAGGAAAAGTAACACAGGCTGAAATTGATCTGGCAGCCAGAAGAATTCTTGAAGCCAAATATGACCTAGGACTGTTTACAGACCCATACAAATATGGTGATGCCAAGCTGGCAGCTAAAGAAGTTTTCAGCATGGAAAACAGAAATATAGCAAGAAATGCAGCCGCCCAGTCGATGGTTTTGATGAAAAATGACAATCAGGTGCTTCCTTTGAAAAAATCGGGAACTGTTGCAGTAATCGGACCGTTGGTGAACAATTCATTAAACATGGCCGGAACGTGGAGTGTTGCTGCAAAGCATGATAAGGCTGTAAACCTGATGCAGGGGCTTCAGGCCAATTACGGTAAAGAAGTAAAGTTTATTTCTGCTAAAGGTGCCAATATTGATTATGATGCCAAATTAGAAGATATTTACGCAGCTCACGGGAAGAAAACAGATAGAGACAGCCGCTCTAAAGAACAGCTGCTGAAAGAAGCTGTGGATGTTGCCAACAAAGCAGACGTTATTGTTCTGGCCATCGGAGAATCTGCAGAAATGAGCGGAGAATCTTCTTCAAGAACCGAGATTACCATCCCTCAGTCTCAGATTGATCTTTTGAATGAATTAAAGAAAACCGGAAAGCCCATTGCTGTGGTCCTTTTCACAGGCCGCCCATTAGCTTTAACCAATATGAAAGATACACCTGATGCCATTCTTAATGCTTGGTTTGCAGGCTCTGAAGCAGGAAATGCTATTGCAGATGTTCTTTTCGGAAAAGTAAACCCGTCAGGAAAACTTCCGATGACTTTCCCAAGAAGCTTAGGACAAGTTCCAATTTACTATAATGCTAAAAATACTGGTCGTCCTTTAAGCCAGGAATTAACAGATAAATGTGAATACCAGAGATTCCGGTCCAACTATATGGATGAGTGTAATACGCCATTGTATCCGTTTGGATTTGGTTTAAGCTATACAAAATTCGGGTATTCTGATGTTACTGTCTCTAACGCTAACCCGAAAGGAAATCAGACGGTTCAGGCATCTGTTACGGTTACTAACAATGGTAATTATGACGGAGCAGAAGTGGTTCAGCTGTATATCAGAGATTTGGTGGGAAGCATCACAAGACCGGTAAAAGAGCTGAAAGGTTTCCAGAAAGTATTTCTGAAAAAAGGAGAATCTAAGAAAGTTACTTTTGATATCACTCCAGAAACACTTAAATTCTACAACGGAGATTTGAAATATGATTGGGAATCAGGAGAGTTTGATGTAATGATTGGTACCAGCTCTGCAGAAGTGAAACATTCTAAGATCAATTGGACTAAGTAATAAAAAAGAAATTTATTCACAGAAATGTGTGTTATGGTTTATTTGGCATGATTTTTAATAATAACACGATAACTATTATTATATAAAAAAATCAATATGAAAAAAACAATTTTCCTTAGCGCAATGTTCCTGGGTTCTTTAGTATTCGCACAGCAGACACATGTTGTAGGAGGTGACAGAGATGCACATGGCTGTATTAGTTCAGCAGGTTATACCTATTCCCAAATCAAAAAGGATTGTGTAAGAACTTTCGAACAGAAGATTAAGTTAACTGAAGTATCTCCACAAGGAAGTTCTACTTCAATGGCTGCAGTTATTTTCAGCAAAGACATGAAAAAAGCTGAGGTCTTTGTTAAAGATGCCGATTCAGGAAGTATCATCCTAACCAGAGCAGCAGGTAAAGCTAAAGCCTGGAAAAAAGATGGCTATGTATTGGTTCCTTTCAAAAAAAACGGATATCAGCTTAAAAAAGATAACATCGTGATCTATCAGTAAGATCAGATTTTGAATTGAAAACCACTCGGAAGAGTGGTTTTTTTGTAAATTACAGAGAGAGGAACTCATGTCACATTTTTGTGATATCTTTAACCAGTCAGAAAACAAAAATTTAAACTATGAAAAAAACTATTTTATTCAGTGCAATGCTCCTTAGTGCATGTATTTTTGCTCAAAAATCACCTGTCTTAGGAGGCGACAGAGATGTTCACGGCTGTATTGGTTCGGCAGGATATACCTACTCACAGCTTAAAAATAATTGTATAAAAACCTTTAGTCAGAAAATTAAACTTAAAGAAGTAAGCACCGATAAAAGCTATACTTCAACAACTGCAGTGATTTTCAACAAAAGCATGACAAAAGCTGAGGTATTTATTCCGGACGGAGCTGCAAAAAGTATCATTCTGGACAGACAGGGAAAAGAAAAACTCTGGAAAAGCGGCGCTCACGTGAAAGACAGCTATATTTTAACACCTTACAAAAAAAGCTACCAGATCAAGAAGAATGATGAAGTCATTTATCAGTAAAGTAAAACCAAAAATAACAGACCACTCGCAAGAGTGGTTTTTTTATATCAATAATTAAAATCAATTTGGTTTAATACGACATGTTTTGTCGCTGTGTATAGATATTTTTACATCACAAAAGGACAAACATTAGTGCTTCATAAAGAGAATTTAATCATTAATAGTATGATTTAAAGCATACCACACAAAAATGATTTCCATGTCTTAAAAAGTGTTAAATTCGCGCAGTTTTAAATAAACCGATTAATAACTCAAAAAAACAACAAAGTGTGAGAAAACTTTATCTCAGCGCGCTAATCTTATGCGCAGGTTTGAGCATATTCGCTCAGGAAGTGGTGTGGCAAAAAGATATCAAATCCTCAACACAGGATTTTCTAAGTCAGGTTACCACGACAATTGACCAGCAATATTTAATCACAGGAAGCTCTATTCAGAGCAATAAGCTGCAGGCAGAAAGCCGTAAACAGAATAACGGTTATGATTTTCATTTGATTAAACTCAATCAGCAGGGAGAAGAAGTCTGGGAAAAATACTTTTCAGGACAAAATCATGATTATCTGTCTGCTACTGTTACCACTCAGGATGGCGGATTTATTTTGGCAGGAACTTCTTATTCCGGAAAAGGACTGGATAAAAAAGAAGATTCCAAAGGAGGATCCGATATCTGGCTGATCAGGATCAATGAATTTGGTGATGAACTCTGGCAGAAAACATTGGGGAGTTCTTCCGATGAAGAAGCAAGAGCTGTGATTCAAACAACAGATTTAGGGTTCTTTGTGGCAGGCAATGTTACAACCCTTCGACAAGCTCAGGATTTAAAAGGTTACGGTTCCAAAGATGTTTTAATTACAAAACTGGATAAAGACGGAAAAGAACTTTCACAGCTTATTTTAGGAGGAAAAGGTTTAGACGAAGTGGAAAAGATGATCCCCACAAAAGATGGCGGAGCATTACTGGGTATTTATTCCAGGAGTTCCGAGGTTCGTGTTTCGGGATCTGCCAGCACTCAGGCGGGTAACCAAAGATCTGCCTCTTCAACAGCCATCAGCCAGACACCAAAAGCCAGCAGCAATTATGGCGAAGGCGACTACTGGATCGTGAAGCTCGATAAAACCGGAAAAGTAGAATGGGAAAAGAATTTTGGAGGCAAAGGAGATGATCATATCAGAACCCTGGCTTTAACTTCAAATGGATTCATTATTGGCGGAGAATCAAGATCAGAAAGATCGGGAAATAAAACGGTCGGCATTGAAGAAGGAACCGATCTATGGCTGATTGCTTTAAACGAAAGAGGTGATGAGCAGTGGCAGAAATCCTACAATTTCAAAAACCGTGATATTCTGATGGGAATGAGTGTGGTAAGCGGGAGGCTGGAAGATGGAAGCGAGAACTCTAAAGGTATTTTGCTGGGAGGTTATACCCAGGCTGAAGGAAGAATCCAAACCGATGATGAAACCTTCTGGATGCTATATCTAGATCAAAACGGAAATGAGCAGTGGAGAAAACATGTTAAAGGAGAATCCAGAAAGAAGGAAGAAAGACTTTCTGATTTAAAATTGAACAAAGACGGATCAATTGTTCTGGCCGGAACCAGCGCAGAAGAGCTTGGAAAAGAAAACTGGAAGATTGTAAAGCTGGGCGACAGACAGGTTGATCAGTTAATTGAAAAATACGATATCAAGATCTATCCGAATCCAGTATCAGACTATGCGTATGTAGAAATTGGTTTTGACTTTAAAGAAGCGGATATTCTATTGTATGATATGTCCGGAAGACAGCTTCAAAGTATTAAAACAAAGAATAAAGTGACCAAGATTAATACCCAGGCTTTGGTTCAGGGTGCTTACCTGGTGACGATAAAAACGGATACTAATAAAACGGCGAATGCTAAATTAATTAAAAAATAATGAAGAAGATAAAGCATAAAATACTATGGGGGCTTACATTATTGGCTCCTTTTTATAATGCACAAACAATTCCGAATCTTACTGTTCCTCAGGTTCCAATAGTTAAATCCTCTCAAACCTACGATATGGAAAGGTTTGGGAATATTCCTGTAAGCTTAAATACAGGAAACCTATCCTATGATGTCAATTTATTTAATTACGGAAATATTTATAACGAAAATGGATTTAACATTGATCTGAAATATCAAGGGACAGGATTCATGCCTTCAAAACAATCAAATTATGTAGGGCTGGACTGGTCATTGCTTTTTGGTGGAAGTATAAGTAGAGAAGTGAGAGGTGTTGCAGATGATCTGGCTTCAGATTGGCCGCTTTCCCCAGCTAATAACCTTCTGGGGTACTTGGAAGGAGTAAAAAACTGCCAAAAGCTTAATGAAGATATTTATGATCAAAATTATTCCATGCTGTCTATGGGAAATGGAGGGAAGGGTATCAAGTGTGGGGGAAATTCATATGAATTGGAGCCAGATAAATTTAATTTTAATTTTATGGGGATCAATGGATATTTCTTTATTGGAAATAGTGGTCAACCTATTATCGTTTCAGAGATTCCAAATCTGAAAATAGATATTTCGGCTCTGGAATCTAAACAATATAAATATCCGCTACACAGTGATCGTTGTATAACTAAACCAACAATCGTGACAATTACAGACGGTCAGGGTATAAAATATTATTTTGGTGGAGAATATGACAATCTTGAAGTTTCTTATGACCTCTCACCAACTCCAAAAGATGCACCATACACTATTACATCCTGGAATTTATATAAAATAGAATATCCTAATTCCAAAGTACTTGAAATTAAATATCTCCCTTCGAATAAACAATTTGGTGAAGGAGGGTTTTGTACTGAAGGAACAGGTAGCATAGCGGGAAGTGTTCAGGAGCCCTTTTTGTTGATGTTTGATCATCATCACATTTATAAATACCATTTTAATAAAACAAATTATAATTATAATACGAGTAGTGGAAATTTACTTTTTGATGGTACTATTTATTGGGGAAATGGTACTAGTACAACTGATGAAGCAACAAAAAGTTTTGCAGCAACTAAAAAAAGTATACCCAGTTCAATTCTATTAGATGGTAAAGAAATTGTAAAATTTAGCTTTGAAAGATATGATGCTTACTCAACAATCACAATCCCTTCTTTGAAATTAAAGAATATTTCTTTTTACAATTACGGAGGAGTAAAGATAAAAGAAATCGAACTGAATTATTATAGGCATAAAAATTATTTCTTTTTAGAAAAAATTAAACTTTTTAGAAAAGCACAACAATCTCAAGACTTTTTACAGGAATATAGTTTCGATTATTATAGAAAAGATGATCTTCCTGTTGAAAATATTGGTACTATCGATTATTGGGGATATTGGAATAATAAACCCAAACCAAGGCCTGTTCCTGACTTTACAGTAAATAAAAATACAGGTGACTTTACCTTTATGAATGGATCATGGGATGCAACGCCAGAATTATGTTCTGTAAGTCTATTAAAATCTGTTATTTACCCAACTAAAGGGAAGAGCGAATTTATTTATGAACCCCAAAAATACAGTGAAAAATTAGACAGAAATTATAATTCTCAATTCAAAAATGTTTTGATTCAATCCGATGGAATTGTAGGAGGAGGACGTATTGCAAAGATTATTAATTATTCTAACGATGGAGCTCTGACAGGTACTAAAGAGTACAAATATATAAGTAATTATTCTCCTACTGGCTTAAATTCTAAGTCAAGCGGAATATTGTCCAATTATTATAGAAATTATATTTATATCAAAAGTCAAAATGGGTATAGTACAACAGAAAACCTGGAAGTATACTCAGACAATCTTATTGAGACTACGATGAACTCCTCTCCTGTTTTGTATTCTGAAGTGACAGAAATAGAAAACAATAAAGGATATACGAAATATTATTTCACAGATTTAAAAACTCATCCTGACAGTCAGATTTTTAAAGAAGTGGATAATGATGTAGAGCCAGGTATGACATTTAGCCCCGCTAATATAGGAAATATCAATCTACCTTACAGATCAAATAATTACAAAAGAAGTAAACTATATAAACAGGAATTCTATGATCAGAGTTTTGTTAAAATAAAAACTTCAACCACTGAATTTGATGATGTTACAGAAACACGACCGGGTAATTATACTGTCCAGGTAACTGATCGATTCAGAACCAAATACTTTTTTAAACAATTTGGAGGACAATTCTCCCCGAAAAAAATCGAATTGGAAGATATTCTTAATGGATCAAGTATAAAAACTACTACTGAAATTTCATATAAAGCAGGGTATTTCTGTAACCCAATAAGAAAAAAAATTATTGACCCGTCGGGTGATGTTTTTGAAACAAAATATCAATATCTTGATGATATTATCCATGGTGCACCAAATAATCCCGGGAACTTTGTTCCTCCTTATGCATTTATTGTCAATCTTTTTTCTAAGAATATTTCTGGTGTTCCATTAGTTATTTCGAATTATAAAAATAATACCTTTTTAAACAGAACTCAAACTCTTTTTGAGTTTAATAATGCTAATGATATGTATAGTATACTTCCAAAAAAAGTACTGTATTATTCAGAAGAAAAGAATATTGCACAACATCCTACCATTAGTTTACCTGATACTAATTATGGTTCTGTTGAAGTAACTTATGATAAATACGATACTAAGGGAAACCTTCAGCAATACACCACAAAAGATGGTATTTCAACGGTTATCATTTGGGGCTACAACCAAACACAGCCTATTGCTAAAATTGAAGGTGCAAAACTAACAGATATTCAGCAATCACTAATTGATTCAATCGTCAGTGCTTCCAATACCGATGCATCAGCTTTAGCTAACAATGACGAAACATC
>NZ_FNWQ01000009.1 GCF_900108365.1 Chryseobacterium culicis
AAATATTGCTGGTCAATTGTCGTGGTAACCTGGCTTAGAAAATCCTGGGTAGAGGATTTGATGTCTTTTTGCCATACCACTTCCTGGGCAGATAGACCCAAAGCAGTACACAAAGTACATGCACCGAGATAAAGTTTTCTCATTTTAATGTTGTTTTCTGAGTTATAATTAGCTTATTAAAAAACTTCGCGAATTTAACACTTTTTAAGACACGATAATTAAATTAATGTGGTATGCTTTAAATCATACTATTAATAATTGAATACTGTTTAAAATGTATTAAAGTTCATTTTGTTTTGATGTAAAATTATTTACATTCAGCGACAGAACTCGGCGTAATTTTTTTAATAGAATGAATATAAATGGAAAAGCCCTGAAAATTATTTTCAGGGCTTCTGCGGGTTAAAAAGAATAGTTGTATTATTAGATTCTTTCGTTTTTGATCTCCTCCACAATTTCTGGATTTAATAGGGTAGTGATATCTCCAAAATTACTGAAGTCACCCTCTGCAATTTTTCTCAAAATCCTACGCATAATTTTTCCGGAACGGGTTTTTGGAAGTCCGGAAACGAACTGTATCTTATCAAGCTTGGCGATTGGCCCGATCTGATCTGAGATCAGCTGATTAATTTCCTTTTTCAGGTTTTCTTTGTCACGCCCTTCTCCGCTTTCTTTAAGCATTACATAACCATAGAGCGCATTTCCTTTGATATCGTGAGGATACCCTACAATAGCAGATTCCGCCACGGCAGGATGCTGATTGATACTGTCTTCAATAGGCGCAGTGCCCAAATTATGCCCTGAAACAATGATCACATCATCCACACGGCCTGTAATTCTGTAATACCCAACTTCGTCCCTCAAAGCTCCGTCCCCGGTAAAATATTTTCCTGGAAATGCTGTAAAATAGGTCTCTTTATACCTTTGGTGGTCGCCCCAGATGGTTCTCGCAATTCCGGGCCATGGAAAACGGATACAAAGATTTCCGGTTACCTGATTTCCTGTAATTTCATTTCGCTTATCATCCATCAGAACGGGTTGTATACCCGGCAATGGAAGTGTTGCATAAGTAGGTTTTGTAGGGGTTACAAAAGGAAGCGGCGAAATCATAATTCCCCCTGTTTCTGTCTGCCACCACGTATCTACAATAGGACATTTTTTCTTTCCTACATGATCATTGAACCAATGCCATGCTTCATCATTGATCGGTTCTCCTACGGAACCAATTACTTTCAGAGAGCTGAGATCATGTTTATCTACCCATTCCGCACTTTCCTTTGCCAAAGAACGGATCGCAGTAGGAGCGGTATAAAACTGGGTGATCTTATGTTTTTCAATCACTTCCCAGAAACGGTCAGGCTCCGGATACGTAGGTACCCCTTCGAAAATAACGGTTGTTGCACCATTCAGCAGAGGGCCGTACAGAATGTAGGAATGCCCCGTGATCCATCCGATATCTGCAGTACACCAATAAATGTCGTTTTCCTTATAATTAAAGACATTTTTAAAAGTATAGGCAGTGTATACCATATAGCCGGCACAGGTATGAAGCATTCCTTTAGGTTTTCCGGTAGATCCTGAAGTATATAAAATGAAAAGGGGATCTTCAGAATCCATAATTATGGTAACGAAATCCGGAGAGGCTTTTTCATAAAGATCAGCCATCCAGTGGTCTCTTCCTTCTTTCATCTTAATGTCGTTGTGGGTTCTTTTTACCACAAGAACGTTCTCTACGGTCGGCGTTTTTTCCAGAGCCTCATCCACAATGGTTTTCAGATCCAGGACTTTATTTCCTCTGTAGCTGCCATCCGATGTGATGACCATTTTTGCCTCACAGTCATTTACCCTTGAAGCGACTGCTGAAGCTGAAAATCCGGCAAAGATCACCGAATGCACAGCTCCCAGCTTTGCACAGGCAAGCATCGTAACCGCCAGCTCGGGTATCATGGGCAGATAAATGCAGACCCTGTCTCCCTTTTCAATCCCCATGTCGCGCAGAACATTGGCTGTTTTATTAACGCGGGTATAAAGTTCATTATAAGAAATATGCTGTGCTTCTTCCTTAGGATCATTGGGTTCCCAGATGATTGCTGTTTTTTCTCCTCTTATGGTAAGGTGCCTGTCGATACAGTTTTTGGTAATATTGAGTTTTGCATTTTTGAACCAGGTGATCTTCGCTTCATTCATGTCGTACTTAACAACCTTGCTCCATCTTTGGTACCACACAAAGTTTTGATCGGCTACCTTATCCCAGAATTTTTTAGGATTTTTGATAGACTTTTTATAATCTTCAAAATATTGTGGTAAATCTTCTATTAAGTAATTTCTCATATCCCTTTCGTTTTATTGATTGTATTATATTTTAAATTTAAGTTTAATTTCCTGTTTAGCCCCTATATTCCCTGATTTTTTCCTGAATTTCATCAATGATTTTTTCATCATCAATGGTCGACGGAATCTGAAAATCTTTTCCGTCCAGTAACGTTCTGATCAGCTTTCTTAAAATTTTCCCGGATCTTGTTTTCGGTAAGCGTTTGACAGTCATTACGTTTTTCAGGAAAGCTACCGCTCCTATTTTATTACGGACCATCTGAATGATATCTTTTTCAATCTCTTCTTCAGAAATGGTTGAGCCGTTCTTTAAAACAACTGCAGCAAAAGGAACCTGGCCTTTTAAATCATCATCAATTCCTACCACGGCGCATTCCGCAACATCGGGATGCGAAGAAACAATTTCCTCCATTTCCGAAGTGGAAAGTCTGTGTCCCGCAACGTTGATCACATCATCCACTCTTCCAGTAATGAAAATATAGCCGTCCTCATCCTGAATAGCACCGTCTCCGGAAAAATAATATCCTTTATACTGAGACAGGTAGCTGCTTTCAAAGCGTGCATAGTCTTTCCATATTCCGAGCATAGCTCCCGGTGGAAGAGGAAGCTTGATTACCAGATAACCCTCATGATGAGAATTAAGTTCCAGTCCGTTTTCGTCAAATATTTTAATATCATATCCCGGAACAGGCTTTCCTGCAGATGCTCTTTTAATCTGGTAGTTTTTGTCATGTGTCATCAGTCCGAGCATTGGCCAGCCGGATTCTGTCTGCCACCAGTGGTCTATCGCCGGAACTCCGATATGTTCTGCAAACCAGTCCAGCGTGGCTACATCACATCTTTCACCAGCCAGAAACTGTTTTTTGAAATGTGACAGATCGTATTGTTTTACCAGTTTTCCGTCAGGATCCTCTTTTTTTATTGCTCTTATAGCAGTAGGTGCCGTAAACATCACCGAAACTTTATATTCTGAAATGATTCTCCAGAAAGTACCGGCATCGGGAGTCATAATGGGTTTTCCTTCAAAAATTATCGTTGTGTTTCTGTTGATTAAGGGTCCGTACACAGAAAAGCTATGGCCAACAGCCCATCCGAAGTCTGAAGCAGCCCAATAGATTTCTCCAGGTTCTACAGCATACACGTAAGTCATTGAGAACTGCAGTGCGGTGGCATACCCTCCTGTATCCCGAACAATGCCCTTAGGTTTTCCTGTTGTGCCCGAGGTATAAAGCAGATAAAGGGGGTGGGTAGATTCCACAGAGATGCAGTCTGCGGGGGTAGATCTTTCTGTCAGCTCTTCATAATCAATCAGACCTTCGAACATTTCGTCCTGATTATCAACCAGTTTCCTGTTGTATACAATGATGTTATCTACTTTATCCTGTGCCAGTTCAATCGCTTTTTCTACCAGTGGGAGATAAGGAATTCTTTTGGCGATTTCAATACCGGCTGTTGCGGTGATTAATACTTTGGGTTTGCAGTCGTCAATTCTTACAACAAGTTCATGAGGGGCAAAACCGCCAAAAACCACATTGTGAATAACCCCGATTCTCGCACATGCCAGCATGGCAAAAAGCGTCTGCGGAATCATAGGCATGTAAATAACTGCTGTATCTCCTTTTTGTAATCCCAGAGAAACCAGTCCTCCTGCCAGTTTGGCAATTTCCTCTTTCGCCTGATGGAAAGTATAGGTTTTCTTCTGATGGGTTACAGGGGAATCATAGACAATTGCAATCTGATCTCCGAAACCGTCTTCAATGTGCTTGTCAATACACAGATAGCACATATTAAGTCTTCCGTCAGAAAACCATTGTGGGTAATCATTTTCATCCTTAGAAAGAATTTGCCGGGGGAAATCAAACCAATGTATTCGTCCAGCCTGTTCTTTCCAGAACTCTTCCTTGCTTTCTATGCTTTGTTTAAATAATGTATCTGTTTCCATATCAAGGTTAATCGTTGTATTTTAGGAGCTGGATGTCATTTTGAGCCGAAGGCGGGCAATCATTTAATGATCCAAGTTCCTTTCTAAATCTTACTGTTTTGATTGTACATGCTTAAAACATTTCCTCAATCTGCTGCATTAGTTTTTTGATAGAGTAGGGTTTGGTAACATAGGCATCTGCCCCCATTTCGAGTCCTTTTTCAATATCTCTGGGGTTATTTTTGGCACTGAGAAAGATTACTTTAGTGTCTTTTAGTGCTTCATTCTGCTTAATAAGGTCCAAAGTGCTGTATCCATCAAGATTAGGCATCATAATATCAAGGAGAATTACGTCAGGAACCATGGTTTTCAGAAATTCAAGAACCTCTGTTCCGTCACGGGCAATATAGACATCGTATCCGTTTTTCCTAAAACTGTATTCCAGTGACATTAATATTTTGTGCTCGTCATCTGCAATAATTATCTTTCTCATGAGATGGTTTTAATGGTGTTCAACTTCATTTCTATTCTCTTTTTTAGTTTTTCCGGGAATGCTAATGGTGAAAGTTACCCCCAGCCCGCTGTTTTCTGCTTTTATACTTCCTCCGTGTGCCTGTACAATTTTTTTGGAAATCGCCAGTCCCAGTCCGCTTCCGGTCGGTTTTAAAATATTTTGATTTTTGGACTGATAAAACTTGTCAAAAATCATTTCCAGATCCTCTTCCGGAATATGTTTACCGGTGTTGAAAATGGTGATGATCAGCTGTCCGTCTTTTTCAAATAACTTGGTCTGAATTGTTCCCTGTTCTTCTGTGAATTTCAGGGCATTTCCCCATATATTCTGAAAAAGCTGAATCATTCTTGCTTCATCATATTCAAATATAAACTGATTCAGGAGATTAACTTCACTTAAATGAATATTTTTCTGCTGTATCAGATGAAGCAGAGGACTTAATGCTTTTTTATAGGTCTCAACAATGGAATTTTCCTGAATGTTTAAAGAGATCTCACCATGCTGTAATTTGTCCAGATAAAGGATATCGTTGATGATCTCGCTCAACCTGTCAGATTCTGTAATGATATTGTTTAAAAATTCCTGCTTGATGTCAAAAGGAATATCATCGTCATCAGCCAGAATTTCTCCGGCAGAGCGGATGGCTGTGATGGGAGTTCTGAGCTCATGGGCAACAGAATCCAGAAAGTCGTCTTTTTGACGGTCTTTGACAATCAGACTTTCGTTAGCGGTTCTTAAATCATTGGAAAGTTTCTGCAATTCTTCAGACTGCTCTGTAAGTTTTTTATTTAAGCTGATATTTTCCTGTGATTCTTCAAGAATATTCAAAACTTCTTTTAACGATATTTTATCTTCTTTGGTAACGCCTTCAATCAGAATTTTTGCTGAAGCGGTTCCTATTCTTCCTGCTAAAAGGTTTTCTGAAAATTTAATAAATCGTGAATCTGCAGTTTCAGTTTTTGAATCAATATTATATTTCAAATTAAAAATTCTTAAGGCCTGCTCAGTTTTATTTTTGCCAAGAAAACGCTCCAGAATATTCTGTATGTCTGAAATATAAGCCGTTCCGCGCCAGATGAAAGCATTTTCATGATTTTGAATATATTTGTCAATGTCCACGTACAGTTCTGCGAAGTTTCTTTCGCGGTAATTCCCTTTTGAGCTTACGGAAACAATGGTAAACAGACTTGTATTGACGAGCATTGACCAGAAAAAAATCTGCGGAATTCTTCCCAGATAAGGGATCGTGAAAAATCCGAAAGCGTTATACATATCTCTCAACACTCCTTTAAACTCCTGATTGTAGGAAAAATAGTACTGCGGAATAATCAGCCCGAAATAGCAGATCACCAATCCGGCTATCAGTCCTGTAACAGCACCTTTATAGCTTCCTCTTCTCCAGAACAGGGCCCCGAAAAAAGCGGGTGCAAGCTGTGCAATCACTACAAATGAGATTAATCCTACAGAATCCAGCGAGGTTTTCAGGATAAAATATTTATAAAAGGCAAAAGCCATGATAATCAACGCAAAAATGCTGAACTTTCTGATATTGGTAATGCTTCTTGTATTTTTTTCTTCACTTTCTGACTTTAATTTTCCCAGCAATCCATAAGGTATAATAAGGTTGTTGGAAAGCATAATGGATAAAGTAATGGCAGAAATGATAATCATGGATATGCATGAGCTTAAGCCGCCAAGAAAAACAAGTACGGTTATTAGAGTATTATCAAAATGCTGCGGAATGAGGATGGAGTAGAATTCAGGATTTACTTTCTGCCCGTCAAAAATCAACCTTCCTCCCCAGGCAATCGGAAAAATAAAAATGGTAAAGATCAGAAGGTAAAGGGGGAAAAACCAGATTGCTGTTTTAATATGTTTCTCCTGTCTGTTTTCAACAATGGCTGTGTGAAACTGTCTCGGAAGAATGCAGATTGCCGTAGCGGAAATCATACATAAAACCATCCAGTTCATAGCCCCTTCAATCCCATTGAACGTGTTTTTTTCTTTAAAATCTTCGAATTTACTGGCTTTTTCATAAATATCTGAGAACCCGTCAAAGGCATAGTAAATCACAAAAAGGCCGAGGATAATAATAAAAAAAAGTTTTAAAAAGCTTTCGAGCGCAATGGCTGAGATAATGCCCAAGCGTTTTTCAGAAGCGTCCACATATCGTGTTCCGTAATAAGAGGAAAACAGAGCAATTAATACCACCACAAAAGTAGCATTATCGGTGAGAATATCATTGGACATTGGAGTTTCCGTTACCAGATGGAAGGTCTCAGAAATGGCTTTGATCTGCAGCCCGATATAAGGCACTATTGCTAAAAGGCACACCACTGTGATAATGGCGCTCAGGCTGCGGCTGTTGCCATACCTCAGAGAAATGAAATCGGCAAGGCTGCTTATTTTATTGACTCTTGAAATTCTTACAATCCTTGTATTGATATAGATCCATGCCGGAATAATCATAACAGGACCAATATAAATCGGAAGGTAATTCAGTCCGCTTGTCGCTGCCACACCAATACTTCCATAATACGTCCACGCAGTACAGTATACTGCAAGAGATAATGCATAAATGTAAGGATTGTTGATCCATAATTTACTTCTTTTCTTCTCAGCCAGATAAGCAACTAAAAAGAGAAGAGCCAGGTAAAACAGAACTACAAAAAATAATGCAAAACTACTCATCGTACCTTTTTACGATTACCAAAGAAATAATAATGGAGATCATCCAGACCGCAAACAGATAAATCAGGATCATAGGATAGCCCAAAACCTCTCTGTCACTGTTGAAAAGCAGTGAAATTGGAATGCTGAAAGCAATCATAAGCCCTACGCTCATTATGATAAGTTTTTGTTCGTGTCTTTTTTTCATAACTGTCTTATTTCTTTACAGAAACATATTGCTTCTTCACGTCCGATATAAATTCCGTAATTTTCAATAACCTTATATCCGTTTTTCAGATAAAACTTTACAGCATTGTCATTTTTTTTGCGGGTTTCCAGATAGATGTATTTATAGTTAAATTGTTTTGCAGCTGTTTCTAATGCTGAAAGAATTTTTCCGCCTAATCCCATATTTTTTTTCAGAGAAAACATGCGTTTAATTTCACATATTTCTGGCGAAAGGGGACGGAAACCTCCACATCCTATGGCTTTTTCATCATTTACAGCAATTAGGAACAAAGATTTCTCCTGGGTAAAATCATCAAGACTTGCACTTCTGCTTCCGCTCTCACCGGAGATGGTGGTAAGAGTAGTATTGAGTCTGTCGATCAGATCAATAACTTTTTTATCTTCAGAGGGACGGGGAACCGCTTTAATTGTGATATCCATTTTTTTTATTTGATAACAGATAATTGATGAGTGCTGCATTCATCAATTATCTGTTTTTTTGCTTCTAAATTTTATCGTCAGAATATTCTCCTTTTAAGGCATAATATCCGAAAATAGCCATGCCGCCGGAGATAATCGGCATCAGTACGAAGAGAATGATGATCCCGAAAACCAGATCTTCCTGTTTTCCGGAAGCTATTTTTGGGATTCCCAATACTGTAATTCCGAAATATCCTACAACCACCGCAATGGCAATCCAGACAATACCTAATATTTTTTTTAGTCCGTTCATTTTAGTTGTTTTTAAAATTAATAAAAATTTGAGTGATTCAGTACCTAATCGTGAAGATTATTGTTTTTATTCTTAAGATAAAACAATCCGATAATGAGACACACAGCCGCAACTCCAATCGGATACCAAAGTCCTTCAAGATACCACGTCGCATGCCCCGCTTCTTTTCCGGTGGTTACCAGATAAGTGGCTACTGCAGGAAGAAGCCCTCCGAATACTCCGTTTCCGATATGATAAGGCAGTGACATAGAGGTGTAGCGGATTCTCACCGGGAACATTTCTACAAGAAAAGCCGCGATAGGCCCGTAAACCATCGTTACAAAGATCACCTGAATAAAAACAAGGAAAATCAGGTACCATTTGGTGTTGTCACTCAGCTTTAAGCTTTGGGAAACTTTAGGTTCTTCTGCTTTTCCGTCTTTCATAACCACTCCTGCGGGAGACCAGTGGACAATACTGTCTTTTTTGATTAAAGTTCCATCTGTATAAAGCGTTTCTTTGTGAAAAGTGACCAGGCTGTCTGTTGCAATGTCATTATGGATTTTGGCAGTTCTTTTTTCTGTAATTCCATTCGCTGCTACCGTTTTGTTTTCTAAATTTACACTCTTGAACATACTGTCGTAAATAGGTCTGTAGGCTAAAATAGCAACCAGCATTCCCGTCATCATCACCGCTTTTCTTCCAATTTTATCAGACAGCCATCCGAAAAATACAAAGAAAGGAGTCCCCAGAAATAAAGCGGTAGCCATTAGTGAATCTACCTGTGCGGATTCTACATTCATTACCTTCTGAAGGAAACTCATTGCATAAAACTGACCGGTATACCAAATTACCCCTTGTCCCATTGCTGCTCCGAATAAAGCCAGCAAGACAAACTTGAAGTTGTACTTATTTCCAAAACTCTCTTTTAAAGGATTTTTAGATGTTTTACCTTCACTCTTAGCTTTCGCAAAAAGAGGAGATTCTTTCATGTTCTTTCTGATAATGTAAGATACTGCCACCATCAGAATAGAAATCCAGAAAGGAACCCTCCATCCCCAGGTGTCAAACTCTTCTGCAGAAAGGGTAGTTTTGGTAATTAAAATTACGATTAATGAAATGAAAAGCCCGGCTGTTGCGGTCGTCTGGATCCATGAAGTCCAGTATCCGCGGCGGTGGGGCTGCGCATATTCCGCTACATACGTGGCAGCACCTCCATATTCGCCTCCCAGAGCAAGCCCCTGAAGCAACCTTAAAATTAAAACCAACACCGGAGCCATAAAACCAATGGTTTCATAACTTGGAATACATCCGATCAGGAAAGTGGAAAATCCCATGATCAGTAACGTAACAAGAAAAGTATATTTTCTCCCGATAAGGTCGCCCAGTCTTCCAAAAAATAACGCCCCGAAAGGCCTTACCACAAATCCGGCAGCAAAAGTGGCCAGCGTAGATAAAAATGCGGCAGTAGGATTATCCGCAGGGAAAAATTTGGTTGCTAAAACAACGGCCAGACTTCCAAAAATATAGAAGTCATACCATTCTATCAGTGTTCCGAGGGATGAGGCTGTGATCACGCTCCAGATGGTGCGGTTTTTCTGCCTGTCGGTCATATTTTCGTAGCTTTCGTGATGATTTTCGCTCATATTGATTAGTTTTTGATGTTAGTGGAATAGGATTTTATTTTTGAAATTTTTTTTGAACCATTAAGGGCTTTTAATGAATAAGGAAAATAAGACATATTCAGTTTATAATTAAGTTCAATGCTTTGGCAACGATTAATTTTTATCCTTTTTAATGATGTACATTTTACAGGTAGATTTGAAACTGTACAATAAACTCGCCTTTGGAAGAAGGACTTTCTGTAGGATTTGTGTAAACCGGTCTTGTTGAATACTGTGTTGTTATTTTCGCATGATGCCCGTCTATGAACCAATTGGCTCCCACATCAAACTGAGAGGAAGATTTATCAAATGCTTCAAAGCTTTTGTGAGTATAGGCCGCAAATGGCTGTATTCTGATTTTTGGCTTTTCTGCCTGGCTGGGTAGCAGTAAACCAGCCTGTGCGTAGATAATATTACCTGTTCCGATGGTCGGCTGCAGATTTCCTGGTCCCGCGATGGCTTTATTGCCGATAAAGTTAGGATCAGATGCTCCTATATTCATAGTTCCCAGATTTCTTACATAGTTGGGTCCGAAATTGTAGTTGTAATAGCCGGCATAGGCAGAAACCGCCATTTTGTTTTTGGCTTCACCCAAAGGAATATCAGCGAAAGCATCCACCGCAAAAAGGGTAATGTCGTGCTTTTCAATATTTGAATTCACTGATGTTCTTGTTCCGTCTGCCTGGTGATAAAAACCGGCACCTACATTGAAAACCTTTTTTGTGCCGAGATAAGATCCCACTTTGAAAGGGAGCGTGTTTGATTCTTCATCCAGAAACTGATATTCAACATATCCCGCTTTTGAAAAACTCGGATTGCCGTTGTTGTCTACCGCTACTGCTTTAGAAGGATCTGTTACGTTTACAGGGATAAGATCGGTTGCAAAAGGCTTATTCAAGCTGAAGCGATATTCCAGTTTGCCGTATTTTCCTTTAGCAAACATGCCCAGCTGTCTGGCAAACTGATCAGAGTTGTCAATCAGCGGCCATGAGAAAACCGGAGAATCTAAGGTGAGAAAATTAAGCGTGGAAGCCATAGTCATCCGGGAAAGTCCCATATAGTAATGAAGCCCCGCTCCCAAAGTTAAACTGAATTTTCCCGCTTCTCCAGGTAAAATCACTGCATATTCGTTCCAGGCATCATGAAAAAATAACTGTGTTTTCTTTCCGTTTCCGTAACCTCCTGTTCCTGAGGTGCCTGAGGCGCCGCCATTGATGAAAGTCTGATTATTGATTCCAAAATGGAGCAGGATCATGTATCTTTTGGAGATTTGTGCATAGGTTAAAGCGCGTAACCTTCTGTTTCCCAGGCTCCATGAATTGTCGGCAGGTTCGCCTCCAACCATTGTTCCGGGGTTCATAGAAGTGTTTCTTAACCAAAACTGGTCCCATAAAATAAATCTGACAAATTTATCACCATTTTGGTTGAGGTTAATTTTTAAGCCATTGCCATAATCAGGAGAACCCTGTGAGTACATAGAACTGCTGATTAAAGCTAATCCAATGAATGTAAGTAATTTCTTCATAAATTATCAATTTTTGGCGTTGTTTTTTGTGAATGCCAAATTGTAATTAATAATTTATTTATGAAAATTTAATATATATTATTGGTAATGGTATAGTTATGGTTTGTGAATTCTGTATTCGGGATCCGGGATGGAGCGTTTCCGATCCGTATTGCGACGTATGCGTACAGGATTCACTGGTTGGGAATCGGGAAGTGCTTGTTTCATAATAGATATTTTTTGCAGTAACCCGTATTAATATCCTACAACCTTCACCTCGCATCCTACGCGCTGTAATTGGCTTCTCATACCCGGAAACCGCTCTACTTTTTAAATCTTTCCCACTTGATCAGCATGTACTTATCTGCAAATTGTGTGATGATAATCCCTGAATTTTTAATATTCTCCTCCTGTGCAATATATTCAATCAGCTCGCTTTGCTTTAATATCTTATAAACAGGATGGAATTCGGAATGAGGCGGCCTCGTGATGTTGTATTTTTTGATCCAGGAGCTTACAGTAACATGTGATACACCTATAATTCTTTCAATTTCACGGTAGCTTAACCCTTCCAGATAGAGTTGAAGAGCTTTGGTGACATAATAGTCATCAATCTGTTTTCCGAGTTTTTTAACGGTAAAATAATAGTTGCACTCTTTACAGTGGAAGCGTTGTTTCTCATTGATAATACCGCTCTTTACCACTTTGTTACTCTTGCATTTAGGACATGTATTTTCCATAACTATATTATTTTAGCAAATATATAATAAATTAGCAAATGTATATTTTCCCGTAAAGATAATTTTACCTGTCTAAAATTTTAAAACAAAAAAAATATCTTTTTTATTTGGATTTAAAAGAAATTATATTTTAAATTTGCCAAAAAATTTAGATAAATACATGGAAATAGAAATTTCCTCATGCGAACATCTAATGTATGTGAGTGAAATACAGCAGGAAATGTACGATTCTGCACAGCGCAGAGGAACGGGTATCGCAAAACGTTCCATAGAATATTTGAGTAAGAAGATTTCAGAAGGCAATGCTGTGGTTGCCACTGAAAACGGCGAGTGGGTAGGTTTCTGCTATATAGAGACCTGGTCACATGGGAAATTTGTGGCCAATTCGGGACTGATTGTGTCACCGAAATTCAGGAATGGAGGAGTAGCGACTCAGATAAAGCAGAAAGTTTTCCAGTTATCTAGAGATAAATATCCCGATGCAAAAGTATTTGGGCTGACGACAGGTTTGGCAGTAATGAAAATCAATAGTGATTTAGGATATAAACCGGTCATCTATTCTGAACTGACTCAGGATGAAGAATTCTGGAACGGTTGTAAAAACTGTGTGAACTATGAGATTTTAATGATGAAGGAACGCAAAAACTGCCTGTGTACAGCCATGCTGTTTGTTCCTGAAAATGATAAAAAAAAAGATGAGGCAGAGCATAAACTGCCTGAAAATAAATATAATGAAGCGGACCAAAATGATTTTGAACATTCTGTGCAGAAATCCATTGGTGAATTTCATTTGACAATTAACAATAATAAAAGAAGTCCAGATGAAAAAGAAAGTCATCTTAGCGTTTAGCGGAGGTTTAGATACTTCCTACTGTGCTAAATATCTTAGTGAAACACTGGGGTATGAAGTGTATGCAGTTACTGTAAATACCGGAGGTTTTTCAAAAGAAGAAGAAAAGGAAGTGGAAAGAAAAGCTTTAAACCTTGGGGTGAAAGAATACAGGTGCGTAGATGCTCAGGAAGACTATTATAATTCATGTGTGAAGTATCTGATTTTCGGGAATGTGCTGAAAAATAATACCTATCCTCTTTCTGTAAGTGCTGAACGTACTATTCAGGCGCAGGAAATTGCAAAATATGCTATTGAAGTAAAAGCAGATGCTATTGCTCACGGAAGTACGGGAGCAGGGAACGATCAGGTTCGTTTTGATTTGATTTTTCAGGTGATGTGTCCAAATATTGAAATCATTACCCCAATCCGTGATATGGCTTTGTCCCGTGAAGAAGAAATTGAGTTTTTGAAAGAACACGGTTATGAAATGGAATTTCAAAAAGCTCAATATTCCGTCAATAAAGGACTTTGGGGAACTTCAGTAGGAGGAAAAGAAACATTGACATCAAGAAACTATCTTCCCGAAGAAGCTTTTCCGTCTCAAATTAAAGAAACTCAGCCTTCAGAACTGGAGATCGGGTTTAAGAACGGAGAAGTAATATCTGTGAATGGAGAAAGTTTTGAGCATTCTGTATATGCTATTCAAAAAATAGAAGAATTAGCCTCAGCATATGGGATCGGTCGTGATATTCATGTAGGAGATACTATTGTCGGGATTAAAGGAAGAGTAGGATTTGAAGCAGCAGCCGCATCAGTGATCATCAAAGCGCATCATTTACTGGAAAAGCATACCCTTTCAAAATATCAGCAAATGATGAAGTCGCAATTATCCGACTGGTATGGAAACTGGCTTCACGAAGCGCTTTTCTTAGATCCTGTGATGAGAAATATTGAATCTTTCCTTACGGATTCTCAGAAAACAGTGAGCGGAAAAGTATTTGTAACCCTTCATCCATACAGATTTATTCTGAATGGAATTGAATCTGCTCATGATCTGATGTCTGATCAATTCGGAAGCTACGGAGAAGCCAATAGAGCCTGGACAGGCGATGATGTGAAAGGGTACACTAAGATTGTAAGTAATTCTTTAAATATATACCACCAGATTAACCAAAATATCAACTAGTTCCGAAAGGACGATGTAATGAAAGACAGAACAAAATGCTGTCAGAATCAAAATGAAGAAAACAGTAGGAATTATTGGTGCCAACGGTTATACAGGAAGTGAGCTGATACGCTTACTGGCCTTTCATCCTCATGTGACATTGAGTTTTTTATATAGTCGTTCGAATTCGGGGACAAGAATTTCGGATCTGTACCCGGATTTAACGACAGTTTGTGAAATGGTTTTGACGGATAAATCTGAAGACGTGGATATTCTTTTTCTGTGCCTTCCCCATAAAGAAAGTCAAAACTGGTTAACTCAGAATCCAGTTAAAAAGGAAACGTTGGTGATTGATCTCGGAAACGATTTCCGTCTGGAAGGAAATTTCGAAAACAGAGATTTTATCTATGGATTGCCGGAAATCAATAAAAAACAGCTTGCGGGAGCAAAAAGTATTGCCAACCCTGGATGTTTTGCTACGGCAATTCAACTGGCTTTATTGCCATTTGCGGAAAAAGGAGCATTAAATGAAGTTTTTACTACAGGGATTACAGGTTCTACAGGAGCCGGACAGTCTTTGCAGGCAACCACTCATTTTACCTGGAGAAATGATAATGTTTCAGCGTATAAAACATTAACTCATCAGCATGTCGATGAGATTTTGAAACAGCTGATTTCATTCAATAATAAAGAAGTAAACCTGAATTTTGTTCCATGGAGAGGAGATTTTGCGAGAGGAATTTTTACAAGTTCCACCATGAAGACGGATTTGACGTTGGAGGAAATAGAACAATTATATCAGGATTTTTATGCAGAGGAGCCTTTTGTTACGGTCAGTAGCAGGGCAGTTGATTTAAAGCAGGTTGTCAATACCAATCGCTGTGTGATTCAGATCGAAAAGAGTGGAAATGTTGTCGTTATTCACTCAGCGATTGACAATTTGTTGAAAGGAGCTTCGGGACAGGCTGTTCAGAATATGAATCTCGCCATGAACTGGGAGGAAAATGCAGGATTAAATCTGAAACCGATAGCATTTTAAATTGACGGTAAGTAATTAAGAATTTTAACAAAAAGTAAATCCGACTTAGGAAAATGGAGCGTTAAGAAAATTAATTCTATGAACGTTAAGAAAATTCTACTGTTCGAAGTGCGAGGAAAATAGAGAACCGAAGAACCAATTCGGATTTCGCACAAGTTTTAGAATTTTTAGTGAATAGAACTAATTTTTAGCGGAAGTTTCCAGGTCTTGAACTTTTGTTTCTTTTGTTTTAAGACAAAAGAAAAATAAAAAACAAAAAATGAATTTATTCAACGTATATCCATTATTCAACATCAATCCGGTAAAAGCTCAGGGATCATTTCTTTGGGATGATAAAGGAGAACAATATCTTGATTTTTACGGTGGTCATGCTGTGATTTCTATCGGACACAACCATCCGCATTATCAGGATAAACTGAAAGATCAGCTGGAAAAAATATCTTTCTATTCCAACTCTGTTCAAAATGAATTGCAGACTGAACTGGCAGAGAAATTAGGAAAACTTTCAGGATACGAAGATTATAACCTTTTCTTATGCAATTCAGGAGCGGAAGCGAATGAAAATGCACTAAAGCTGGCTTCATTTCATAACGGAAAAAGCAAAGTGCTTTATTTTTCAGGTTCATTCCACGGAAGAACTTCTGCAGCGGTTTCTGTGACTGATAATCCAAAGATTGTGGCTCCAGTTAACTTTTCTGAAAGATTTATCAAATCAGAATGGAATGATGTACAGCAGCTTGAAGAAACCTTTGAGAAGTTTGGAAATGAAATCTCTTCTGTAATCATCGAAGGAATTCAGGGAGTAGGCGGGATTATGATTCCAACACCGGAATTTTTATCTAAAATCAAAGAATTGTGCGAAAAATATGATGCTGTCCTTATTTTGGATGAAGTGCAGTCCGGATATGGAAGAAGCGGATATTTCTTTGCCCATCAGGAATTTGGTGTAGAAGCAGATATCATCACTACAGCAAAAGGAATGGGGAATGGATTTCCCGTTGGCGGAGTTCTGATCCATCCTAAGTTTCAGGCAAGCAACGGTTTGCTGGGAACTACATTTGGAGGAAATCATCTTGCCTGTGCAGCTTCAATTGCTGTGCTGGATGTCATGAAAGATGAAAATCTTATCGAAAATGCTCAGAAAATGGGTGAGTATATTGAAAATGAAATTAAAGATTTACCACATATTACATCCATCCGAAGGAAAGGGTTGATGATCGGAATAGAGCTCGATAGAGACTGTTCGGAAGTAAGGAAAGAATTACTGTTCGGTCATCATATTTTCACAGGAAATTCAAATGATAAAACAGTATTAAGGATTCTTCCGGCACTGAATATCAAAAAAGAGGAAACGGATCTTTTCATCAACGCGTTGAAAGTGGTGTTGGGAAATATCTAAGTTATTTAAAAACAAAATCTTTAAAATCAATTCGAAATGAAATGGATATTCCATTTGTCCATTGAAAAAAAATAGAAAATACCAAATGAAAAAATTTACCTCTGTAAGTGACGTAGAAAACTTACAGGAAATCATAAAAAAAGCTTTACAGATAAAAGCAGACCCCCTTACCGAAACAGAAAAAGGAAAGGGAAAAACAATAGGACTTGTATTTTTAAATTCAAGTTTAAGAACCCGTTTGAGCAGTCAGATTGCAGCGCAGAATCTGGGGTTGAATGTATTGACATTAAATGCTGCCCAGGAAGCCTGGAACCTTGAATTTGCGGACGGAGCGGTGATGAACGGTGATACTGTAGAGCATATCAGAGATGCCATTGAGGTATTAAACCAATACTGCGATATCATTGCGGTACGTTGTTTTGCAGGAATGAAAAGTAAGGAAGATGATGTGAATGAAAGTATTTTAAGCCAGTTTGAAAAACATGCAAAAGTTCCTGTTATTTCATTGGAATCTGCCACACGTCACCCGCTGCAAAGCTTGGCAGACTGTATTACCATTACAGAAAACTGGAAAAAAGACCATAAACCAAAAGTAGTATTAACCTGGGCGCCGCACATCAAGCCTATTGCTCATGCAGTTGGAAATTCTTTTGCAGAATGGATGCAGGAAATGGATGTGGAGTTGGTAATTGCTAATCCCGAAGGGTACGATTTAGATAAAAACTTCACAAAAGATGTGACAGTACTTCATGATCAGGATGAAGCATTGAAAGATGCTGATTTTATCTATGTGAAAAACTGGTCTTCTTTTGATGATTATGCTGCAATGCCGGAAGTGAAAGGCGATTGGATGCTGACCAATGAAAAATTAGCCATTACCAATGATGCGAAAGTGATGCACTGCCTTCCGGTTCGCCGTAATGTAGAGCTAAGTGATGAAGTAATGGATGGAGATCATTCTATTATTTACCAGCAGGCCAAAAACCGTATTTTTTCAGCACAGGCTGTATTCAGTGAAATTTTAGATGAATTAAAAGCCTGATAGGTATCCAGGTCAGGGGTCAAAACTTTGGCTGGGATGGAAACAGTATGCATCTCAAAATAATGACAATGAAAGAAAAGTTATACATCGTAAAAATTGGCGGGGCTTTAATTGATGATGAGGAATTATTGAGCCGGTTTTTAGAGCAATTCTCTGAAATCCGGGAAAAGAAGATCCTTGTTCATGGGGGTGGAAAGCTGGCCACAACGCTTGCTGATAAACTGGGCATAGAACAGAAAATGATCAACGGGAGGAGGATAACGGATAAAGAGACATTGGATATTGTAACGATGGTGTATGCGGGAGGAATCAACAAAAATATTGTTGAAAAGCTGCAGCAGAAAAAATGTAACGCCATAGGATTTTCCGGAGCAGACGGAAATCTGATTAAAGCTAAGAAAAGAGAACATCCCGAAATAGACTTCGGATTTGTAGGGGATATCAGCAAGAAAAGTGTGAACAGGAAACTGGTTTCAAAACTCATGAAGCTGAATCTTGTTCCGGTATTTTCCGCAATCACTCACGATAGAAAAGGAAATCTTTTCAATACCAACGCAGATACCATTGCTTCGGTAATGGCGCAGGCTCTTTCAGAAAAATATGAAGTGGAATTGCTGTACTGCTTTGATAAAGAGGGCGTTTTGGAAGATGTCAACGATCCTGAATCAGTGATCAAAAGTGTTACCGAAGAAGACTTTACCACATTAAAAGAAGAAGGAAAACTTCACAAAGGAATTTTACCCAAACTGGAAAATGCTCTTGGAGCTATAAAAAATAATGTAAATAAGGTGTTTCTGATTAAAGAAACAGAACTGAAAAACCATATAGAAAATCATCATGCAGGAACTGAAATCTGTTTATAATAAAGAAGAGCTACTGAATAATGCGGTCGGATTACTTAAAAATTTGATTGAGATTCCTTCATTCAGCAAAGATGAGTTTAATACTTCGGTAGAAATTGAGAATTTTTTCAAAAAACACCAGATTCCTACCAAACGTTTTAAAAACAATATCTGGGCGGTAAACAGGCATTTTGATGTTTTTAAGCCATCTGTTTTGCTGAATACCCATCATGATACCGTAAAACCTAACAAAGCGTATACGCTGGATCCGTTTGTTCCCATTGAAAAAGAGGGGAAGCTATTCGGGTTGGGAAGCAATGATGCCGGAGCTTCTTTGGTTTCCATGGCACAGGTTTTTTTACATTTTTATAATAAAGAAGATTTAAAATATAATTTAGTTATTGCTTTGACGGCAGAGGAGGAGATTTCAGGATTTGATGGGATTGAAGCCCTGTTTCCGCAGCTACCCAACGTAGAACTCGCCATTGTAGGAGAACCCACGCAGATGAATCTGGCGATTGCAGAAAAAGGACTTCTTGTGATAGATGGAGAAATGAAAGGTACTCCTTCTCATGCCGCTCATCCTAATGATGATAACTCGATTATAAAATGTATGCAGGATCTGCAGAATATTCTTGCCTTTAAATTTCTAAAGGTTTCAGAATATCTGGGAGAAGTTAAAGTTACTTTATCCGGAATTCATGCAGGGGTACAGCATAATGTTGTTCCGGAGTCTTGTAATTTCACATTGGATGTAAGAGTAACAGACGAATATTCCAATCAGGAAGCATTTGACATCATCCAGTCTCAGATGAAATCTACATTAACGGCAAGATCTTTCAGACTTAATTCCTCAAAGATCGAAATGGATCACCCGTTCGTAAAAGCAGGTATTGAAATGGGAAGGACAACCTATGGCTCACCTACCTCTTCAGATCAGGCGATTATTCCATGTACATCAGTAAAGCTGGGGCCTGGAGACAGTAGGCGCTCTCACACTGCAGATGAATTTATCTATATCCATGAAATAGAGGAGGGAATAGAAATCTACATCAGAATTTTAGAAAAAGTGTTGTAAAATGGAAGATGGGTGTAGGAAGAGGGAAGTTATTGCAGTATGGTATTAGCTTTCCGCCTCCAGCTCAATATATGTTTTGACTCCGTCCGGCAGGCATTGAAGTTAAGTTTTTAATAAGATTTATGCAAAAAAGAAAATTAGAAATGAAAGCTTTACATAAGGAAATGTTTTTTTATAGTTAATAGTAATAAGGATTGCCTTGCCGGGCATGTCAAAACCAACAAATATTTTAAATTAAATAGTATCATGAAAAAAATATGGCAGAAGGATGACCTTGCCACCAACATATTAGTCAATCAGTTTACAGTAGGAAAAGATCTTGACTTTGACGAGCGTTTAGCCAAATATGACGTGAAAGGTTCTATGGCGCATTGTAAAATGCTGGCAGAAACAGGAATCATCACACAAAAAGAATCAGAGCAGATTTTATCTGTTTTAAATAGTGTATTAATTAAAATTGAAGACGGCAGTTTCGAAATTGATAAAGATGCTGAGGATATCCATTCTCAGGTAGAAGCAATCTTAATTGAAGAATTAGGAGATACAGGAAAGAAAATCCATACCGCAAGATCAAGAAATGATCAGGTTTTACTGGATATAAAATTATACTTACTGGATGAGATCCGCGAGATAACGGCTCTTACAGACGAGTTTTTCCAGATTTTAATTCAACTGGCAGATCAGCATAAAAATGTTCTGCTTCCAGGCTATACCCATTTGCAGATTGCCATGCCGTCATCATTCGGATTATGGTTCGGAGCATATGCAGAAGCGCTTCTGGATGACGTGGAAATGTTATTCTCAGTAAAAAATATCATCAACAAAAATCCATTGGGATCTGCTGCAGGATACGGCTCTTCATTTCCGATCAATCGTGAAAGCACCACCTATAATCTGGGCTTTCAGTCGATGAATTATAACTCGGTGTACGCTCAGATGACCCGTGGAAAGTCAGAAAAAATGTTATCAATGGCAATGGCAACTTTAGCCGGAACACTGGGGAAGTTTGCTTATGATGTATGCCTGTATCTGAGCCAGAACTTTGACTTTATCAGTTTTCCCAAGGAATTTACTACAGGAAGCAGCATTATGCCTCATAAAAAGAACCCGGATATTTTTGAGCTGGTCCGTGCACGATGCAACAGAATTCAGTCACTTCCCAATGAGTTGATTCTTCTGACAAACAATCTGCCTTCCGGTTATCACAGAGATGTACAGCTGACGAAAGAAATTCTCTTCCCTGCGATAGATTCTTTAAAGGAATGTCTGGAAATTCTAAGCTATACTTTACCGAATATTCAGGTAAAAGACGGAATCCTGGAAGATGAGAAATACAAATACCTTTTCAGTGTAGAAAAGATTAATGAAGAAGTGAAAAGAGGAAGCTCATTCCGTGATGCTTACGTAAAAGTAGGAAAGGAGATTGAAAACAATGCGTTTGAATTCGAACAGGGAAATCTTGAACATACCCACCAGGGAAGTATCGGAAACCTTTGTCTGGAAAAAATAGAATACCAGTTCAATAAACTGAAAAATAAATTATTGGGTTAGAATCTAAGCCATTGAGGTCATTAAAACTTAGGCGGTATCAGTGGAACTCTAAAAAGATTTTTAGTCTGCTGTCTTTTCGTTGTGAACCTTAATCTTGAATAAATCTTAACTGCTTAAGTGATCTTAATGGCTGGATTGTAATTCCGCTCTTTGAATTTGATGATGATCTTTAAAATGACTATGATTGGAAATTGAGATTAAATCTGCTGTATAAAATTTTAACAAAGATAAAATCTTAGCGCCTTATAGCATAAAGTTTATAAATTTCTTTCGCGCCTTTACACTTTTCTAATAAAATAAAAGATCAGAAAAAAGTCTGTTGGAAAACGCAATGGCGCAAAATGATAATGATATATCTTATTTTTAAGACGCAAGAAAATCAGAGATTTTCAGCAAGTGAAATCGGGACAATAATGAGTTTAAAAATAGAAGGATTATTCCAGATCAATTTTAAACTTGGTAGATTTTTTTACCTCGTGAAGTACAATAGAACTGTGGTATTGCCCGATATTAGGAATGTTTGATATAACATTAACGGCGAATTCGTTATAAGAATTGATGTCTTTGGCAATAATCTTCAGCATATAGTCATACTCTCCGGAAAGACTGATGATTTCCTGTACTTCATCATAATTTCCAATATGTTTCTCAAACGTTTCCAACACCTTTTTGGATTGTTCCTTAAGACGGACATTACAGTAGACTACAATATTTAAACCCAGTTTTTCACGGTTTAAAAGCCCCACATACTTCTGGATGATTCCCTGTTTCTCCAGCTGTTTGATACGCTCATACGTAGGAGTAAAGGTAAGACCTATCTTTTCGGAAATTTCCTTAACCGATAACGTAGAGTCTTCCTGAATAATACTGAGAATCATTTTGTCTTTTAAATCCATAGAATAAAGTTGTGCGTTAACAAAAATATTAATTTTAAATGAGAATAAGGAAAGACTGAAGTTTTTAATTTATTTTAAACATAATTTTTGCAGGTTCGTAAAATTGTTATATCTTTGCACCTAATGAATAAAAAAGCATTTATATCATTAGATTTACCGGGCGAAAGCGCCCTTTACGATATTTATTGTTATTAAGCGAAGATTGTTGTCTTCGCTTTTTTTATGCCCAAAAATAAGAATTATGTTTACGATTACAGAACTAAGCACCGAGAGAATCAACAGTATACTGACAGAAGCATCAGCTTTTGCAAACGGTAAAACTGCTAAAATTGAAGGAGAAGTTTTTTGCTCAAACCTTTTCTTCGAAGACAGTACAAGAACGAAAACAAGTTTTGATCTTGCAGAAAGAAAACTGGGACTTCAGGTAGTTCCTTTTGATGCATCACACAGTTCGGTAAACAAAGGTGAGAGTCTTTATGATACAGTAAAGACCATAGAAAGTATAGGAGTAAATCTTATTGTGATCCGCGATAAAAAAGACAGATACTTCGAGGAACTGAAAAACATCAGCATTCCGGTGATCAACGGGGGAGACGGAACGGGAAACCATCCTTCTCAATGTATGCTGGATCTGCTGACCATCTACCAGGAATTCGGAAAGTTCGAAGGATTAAAAGTAGGAATTGTAGGAGACGTAAAGCACAGCCGCGTTGCCAACTCCAACGCGGAGGCCTTAAGAAGATTAGGCGCTAAAGTTTACTTCTCAGGACCCGAACAGTGGTTTGACGAAGGTGCCTTAATCAACGGAACTTACATGTCAGTAGATGAATTGATCGGCGAAGTGGATGTTCTGATGTTATTAAGAATCCAGCACGAAAGACACGATGCCGCAATGAGTTTCAGCGCTTCAGAATATCATAAAAGATACGGTCTGACCAAAGAAAGAGAACAGGCCATGAAAAAAGAAGCCATCATCATGCATCCGGCTCCCATCAACAGAGGAGTGGAAATAGATTCAGATCTTGTGGAATGCGAAAGATCAAGAGTCTTCAAACAAATGCAGAATGGTGTGTTCGCAAGAATGGCCATTTTGAAAGAAGCACTGGAAAGTAAGGGATATACCTTTAAATAAGAGCCAGGTTAAAATAGCCAGGGTAAAAGTAGAAAGTTAATGAGCCCCGTAGGGGCGACCCGTTAATAGCAATGGGTGAAGCCCATGTAAATAAAAAGGATTTAGATAATCCGAGCCCCGTAGGGGCGATCTGTTAATACATATTAATAAAGTAAAATAATAAGAGATAAAAGTTTAAAATGAAGAAAAAATTAATACTGGAGTCCGGTGAAGTGTTTCATGGAGAAGGTTTCGGAGCAGAATTGGAAACTGCAGGAGAAGTAGTTTTCAATACCGGAATGACAGGGTATCAGGAATTGATTTCTGACCCATCATACTGCGGTCAGATAGTTTGTATGACCTATCCGCTTATCGGAAATTATGGTATTAACCGTGATGATTATGAAAGTATTGAGCCGGCAATCAAAGGGCTTATCGTAAAAGAACTTTGCGACCTTCCTTCCAATTTCCGTACTCAGATTACTTTAGATGAATTATTTAAAAAGAAAAACCTTTCAGGAATTTCAGGAATCGACACCAGAAGGCTTACCAGAGTTCTTCGTAACCATGGAGTAGTAAAAGGAAAAATTGTAAGCGCTGATGCTGATGAGGCTGCTATAGCTTCCGAATTAAAATCAACCAGTTTCCCAACCAACCAGGTAGAGGAAGTTTCTACAAAAACACCGTATGCTAACCCGAACAGAGGTTTCAAAGTAGTATTGGTAGATTTTGGTGCAAAACTGGGAATTATCAGAGAACTATCTCAAAGAAACTGTGATATCATTGTGGTTTCTCAGGATACTACAGCAGAAGAAATCCTACTGATGAATCCGGACGGAATTATGTTATCGAACGGTCCCGGTGATCCGGAAGATGTACCCCATGCTTTAGATATGATCAGAGGATTGCTAGGAAAAGTTCCCATCTTCGGAATCTGCTTAGGACACCAGTTAATTGGTCTAGCCTGTGGCGCGAAAACTTTCAAACTGAAATTCGGACACAGAGGAGGAAACCACCCGGTATTGGATCTGGAGAAAAATACAGTAGCCATTACTTCTCAAAACCATGGTTATGCTGTAGATCAGGAAAGTTTAAAAGGAACAGACCTTATCGAAACACACATCGCCCTGAACGACAGAACAAACGAAGGACTAAAACACAAAATCCACCCTTGTTTCTCAGTTCAGTATCACCCTGAAGCAAGCCCAGGCCCTGAAGATGCAAACTACCTGTTTGATGAGTTCATTCAAATGATGGAGGAATTTAAAAAGTAAGGAAGATTTCAGATAGTAGACATCAGATAACAGACTCTTTCATGCACAATTTTGAAAAATTAGTTTTTTGGCAAAAATCAATTGAACTTGCAAAACAGGTTTACATCATTTGCTCAGAATTACCTAAAGATGAAAAGTTTGGTTTAATTTCTCAAATTAAAAGATCTGCAATCTCTATTCCTTCAAATATAGCAGAAGGGGCAGGAAGAAATAACGATAGAGAATTTTATCATTTTCTTGGTATTGCAAACGCTTCCTCTTTTGAGTTACAGACACAGTTGATTTTAACTAGAGAACTAAATTTACTTGATGGAGAAAAAGTCAATAGTTTAATATCAAATCTGAATGAAATTCAAAGAATGATTTATACATTCAAATCTAATTTAAAAAAGTAAAACATCATGTTAGATGTCTGAGATCTGATATCTAACATCTTGTATCTAAAAAAAGAAAAATGGCAAAACGTACAGATATAAAAACAATTTTAGTAATCGGTTCAGGACCTATCATCATCGGTCAGGCAGCTGAATTTGATTACGCAGGAACGCAGGCTTGTCTGTCTCTGAAAGAAGAAGGCTACAAAGTAATTTTGATCAACTCAAACCCTGCAACGATCATGACGGATGTGGAAATCGCGGACAAAGTATATATTGAACCGATTTCATTACAGTTTGTAAGCCACATCATCAGAAAAGAACGTCCGGATGCACTGTTACCAACACTGGGAGGCCAGACAGGTCTGAACATGGCGGTAGAACTGGAAAAATCAGGAATTCTTGAAGAATGCAAAGTGGAAGTATTGGGAACAAAGCTTTCTGCCATCAACAGAGCAGAAGACAGAGATCTCTTCCGTGAACTGATGAGAGAGCTGAATGAGCCGGTACCGGAATCTGATATTGTAAACACAGTAGAGGGAGCTCTTTCATTTGCAAACGAGATCGGTTATCCTGTAATTGTTCGTCCTGCCTTTACAATGGGCGGTACCGGAGGAGGAATCGCTTCCACAGAAGCTGAATTGAAGGAGATTGCAGAATTGGGACTGAAATACAGCCCGGTTACACAATG
This sequence comes from Chryseobacterium culicis, assembly GCF_900108365.1. Taxonomy (GTDB): domain Bacteria; phylum Bacteroidota; class Bacteroidia; order Flavobacteriales; family Weeksellaceae; genus Chryseobacterium; species Chryseobacterium culicis. The sequence goes on from NZ_FNWQ01000009.1 coordinate 25,579, forward strand.
TCTGATCGAAAAATCAATTGCAGGTTTCAAAGAAATTGAATATGAGGTAATGCGTGATGCAAACGACAACGCCATTGTAGTTTGTAACATGGAAAATATAGACCCGGTAGGAGTTCACACAGGAGACTCTATCGTAGTGGCACCTTCGCAGACGCTTTCAGACAGAGAGTATCAGTTACTGAGAAATGCGTCCCTTAAAATCATCAGAGCGTTAGGAATTGAAGGGGGATGTAACGTACAGTTAGCTTTAGATCCGCACTCTTTCGACTACTATATCATCGAAGTAAATCCTAGGGTTTCCCGTTCATCAGCATTAGCTAGTAAGGCAACAGGATACCCCATTGCAAAGATTGCAGCAAAGATTGCAGTAGGATTAACGCTGGATGAAATTATGAATCCGGTAACAGGAAAAACATACGCATGTTTCGAGCCGGCTCTTGACTACGTGGTAACAAAATTCCCAAGATTCCCATTCGATAAATTCGAAACGGCAGACAGAAGACTTTCTACACAGATGAAAGCAACAGGTGAAGTAATGGCCATCGGAAGAAACCTTGAAGAATCCTTACAGAAAGCCATCCGTTCATTAGAAACAGGAATCAAACATTTAGGATTAAAAACAAAGCAGGCTCAGGCACTTACTGCTGAAGAAATCGAAAGAAGAATCAGAGTGTGTGATGATGAGAGATTATTCATCATCGGAGATGCTTTAAGAAGAGGTTACGACTGGGAACAGATTGTAGAATGGAGCAAAATAGACAAATTCTTTATCTGGAAACTGAAAAAGTTAGTGGACTTCGAAAAAGTAATTGCTGAAAACAAATTTGATAAAGAAACATTAATCGAAGCTAAGAGATTAGGTTTTGCGGATATCAACATCGCAGTGCTTTGGGATGTGAAAGAGCGTGAGGTATTCAACTTCAGAAAAGAAAACGGAATCATGCCGGTGTACAAAATGGTAGACACCTGTGCCGCTGAATTTGAAAGTGAAACCCCTTATTTCTACGGAACGTACGAAGAAGAGAATGAAAGCGTTGTTTCAGACAAAGAAAAAATCATTGTACTGGGTTCAGGACCAATCAGAATCGGACAGGGAGTGGAGTTTGATTACGCTACCGTTCACTCTGTATGGGCTATTAAAGAAATGGGTTATGAAGCGATTATCATCAACAACAATCCTGAAACAGTTTCTACAGATTTCTCTATCTCAGATAAATTATACTTCGAGCCTCTTACAGAAGAAGATGTAATGAACATCATCGAGCTTGAAAAACCAAAAGGAGTTGTGGTACAGTTCGGAGGACAAACCGCAATCAACCTGGCAGATAAATTAGCCGCTCACGGAGTACAGATCTTAGGAACTTCATTAGAAGACCTTGACAGAGCTGAAAACAGAGATAAATTCGAAAAAGCACTTCAGGAGCTTGGAATTCCTCAGCCTAAAGGAAGAACTTCAACTTCGAAAGAAGAAGCGATAAAAATTGCCAACGAAATCGGATATCCGGTATTGGTGCGTCCAAGCTACGTTCTTGGAGGTAGAGCCATGGAAATTGTATACGCAGAAGCAGAACTGGCTCACTACATGGAAAATGCAGTAGAAGCAAGTCCTGAACACCCTGTTTTGGTAGACAAATACATGGTAGGAAAGGAAATTGAGGTAGACGCTATCTGTGACGGTGAAACCGTAGTAATTCCCGGAATTATGGAGCACATCGAAAGAGCAGGAGTTCACTCCGGTGACTCTATCGCAGTATACCCGCCGCAAAATATCTCTCAAAGCGAGATTGATACCCTGGTAGACTATACTCAAAGACTCGCAAAAGGATTAAAAGTTGTAGGGTTAATGAACATCCAGTACGTTCTTTTCGAAGGAAATGTATATGTAATCGAAGTAAACCCTCGTTCTTCAAGAACAGTTCCTTTCTTATCCAAAATCACAGAAGTTCCAATGGCGAACCTTGCAACAAAGGCAATTCTGGGACAAAAACTAAAAGATTTAGGCTACAAAAACGGCTTGGTTCCAGACAAAGAAGGAGTATTTGTAAAAGTACCGGTATTCTCATTCTCTAAACTGACGAAAGTGGACATCTCTTTAGGCCCGGAAATGAAGTCTACAGGAGAAGTAATGGGGAAAGATACCACTCTTGAAAAAGCACTTTACAAAGGATTGGTAGCAGCGGGAAGAAAAGTTCCTATGCACGGTTCTATCCTTTTCACTGTAGCGGATAAGCATAAAGACGAGGCAGCAGCGCTGGCAGCAAGATTCCATGAAGTAGGATTCAGAATCTGGGCTACCGAAGGTACTGCGAAGTTCTTCGAAGAAAAAGGAATCCCTTGCAAAATAGGATACAAAATAGGAGAAGAAAGCGTAAACCTTATCGACCTGATTCAGAAAGGAAAAGTTCAGTACGTTGTAAATACCACTACAAAAGGTAAGCAGGCGGAAAGAGACGGATTCCAGATCAGAAGAATGAGCGTGGAAAACGGAGTGCCTTGTTTAACTTCAATGGATACCGTAGAAGCCATCTTAAAAGTAATCGAAAGCATGAGCTTCAAAATGGAGACGATGTAATTTCGGACAAAATATATTTTCCAACCCCGCAAGTTTATCTTGCGGGGTTTTTTGTTATTAAGAACAAATTATTCAATCCGAAAGCATGAATCGTTAGTGTCCCGTATGTTTTTTCTTACGGGATTTTTTATCAAAAAAACTAATAAATTAAAGTTATCTGACTATTTTTACAAAAATCATCAAAACCTCTGTCTCATGAGTATAAAATCACTTACGATAGGATTTCTATGTTGTATTTTCGGAGCAGTACTTTCAGGATGTTCCTGGATAACTGATTTCTATATTCAAAACCTGACTGACTCCAAAAAAATAATTAAGATCAATTACAGGTATTCCATCTCAAAAGCAATTGCTAATGAATCAGACAGCTTTGCATTTCATTATGAAAATGGAATATGGTCACCCCGGTCTTTTTATAAAATCAAAAATCCAAAGTCTCTTGAAAAAATAGAAGTGAAAGATTCTTCTGTTGTTCTTGAGCTTTATCCAAATTCAACAACCAAAATGTACACAAGCCATAATGGAAGCTGGAGATATAGGATTAAAAGTGTTGAGATTAATGGAACGATATTTTATCCTTCAGAATTAATAAATAAAAGCAGATACATCAGTAAGAGTTATGTTTATACAATTGAATAAATGAAAATGTTATAATGGATAAAAAAGCAATACAAATTTTACTCAGTACCATAAAGGCTTCCCAGGACGAAAGTTTAGAGGATTGGTTTTATTGGGAAACCTACATGCAGTATATCTCCGAAGATGATTTTGCGTATGCCAGGAAACACTCTGTAATGTACGATCAGGAAGAGATAAGTCATGATGAAATCTGCAGGAGAATTAAAAGTGCTGTGGCCGGTATTGAAAAGCAGAAAGTTGTAGATGCTTTCGTGTATAGTTTAAGTACAAGACAGCTAGAATATCGCTCGTTTTTATCCAGCTACTGTATCGCAGAAAGTCTGGAAGAGCATAGTTTTACACCAAGCCCGGAACCTAATGAAGACATCTGTGCAATATGCGGGCTTCATACTTCTGAATTTGAAGATCCTATCGAATTCAATACCATCAATTATTTCAAATACAAAGATGGATGTTGCTTTGATAGTTTAATCCAGATTTTATTTGATGTAGAACAGTTTTCAAAACTTCCGGTCGTTAAACCCACCGAAAATGACTACAGGATTCTCAATGAACTGAAAGAAATTATTGAAACATCAGAACCCAGCGACAGAATTTCTCAGCTTAAAAAGAGAATCTCAAAAACAGTACAATCAAATGATGAAGAAAGATTGGGATTGTTGGAAATCTTAGGAGTTATTGGAATTTTACATGATGATGCTCATTTTGGGTATGCCGATCAATATATTACCTATCCGAAAAGAGAACACAGACTCATTAGGAATGATGATGTTGGTTATCCCGCAAGATGGTGGCAGGGAAAATTTGGCATTGATGATCAGAAGTGGAAATACTGGTTTGGCAGCAATTAAGTGATTTTTTACCATAATATCATACATTTAAAAGCAAATTTTCAATACAAAAACAGGATTAAAATAAATTAGGAAGTGTTTTTATAGGATTAGCTTAAAAATACATGATGTTTACCGAATTATTTATAAATTAGAGCGTTAAAATTCAGGCTGTTAATATTATTTAAAAACTAATACAACTCCATCAAATCAAAATATAACCATGGCAGAATATTACGCAAAATCAAGCAATTCTTTAACTTTTGAAATCACAAAAGAAGAAAAATTAATTGGAAAGCTTACCTATACAAGCTGGTTTAAGTTCAACGCTGTCATAGAAATTGCTGGTGGACAAACCTATCAGGTGGAGCCGAAAGGGTTTTGGGGAACGACCATTGAGCTGAAAGATCAGGAAAGAGTGCTACTGAAATTCAGGATGAACTGGAATGGGGAAATTGTGGTACAGACCTACTTTGATGGCGTGAAGAACGGATACCTTTTCAAACACAGAGGGATTTTTAAAGAATCATTCGTCCTTACAGACCAGGAAGGAGTAGAGCTGATGGTTATAAAACCCCATCTGAAATGGACCTCAATGAATTATGAATACCAGATTACCACATCGGATAGTTTTGAAATGATAGCGGAAAAAGAAATTGTTTTAATTAATGCCTTGCATTGTGCCAATTACTATATGTCAATGATGGCTGCTGCAGTTATATAACAATAACCCAAACCTTACCTCTTCAGCGATGAAGTTATCAGATCACGAAGAGTAAGATTAAAAAAAACTGGAATTTATTTTATAAACCTGAAAAGCAGTAACAAAAAAACGGGTTTTTAGCCCGTTCCTACAGAATATTTTTACCGACAGATTTCTAAGAATTGAGCAGATCACTTAATGCCTGTTATCACAGTTTATCGGGAAATTCTTCTCGTTCTTATCTAAAAAAGTAATGGAAGGACAGCCAAAAGAATAGGCAATGAATCCAAATATTACAGGAGGTTTCCCTTTGAAAAGATGCCCCGTCCACTGAAAAATATTCGCTTCATCGGTTTCTATTCCATAAAGAGGAAGAAATTCTCCACCATCACTCGCGGCAAGAGAAAATGTCTTCTCAGCAATTTTTTCTTGGTGATTATTAATAACTACAAGCCTGCGTTCAACAACATTTTGTTCTTCAAGATAATCCTGCAGGTAATAGGTCATATTTTCATACTTCGACTGGTAGGTTTTCCCCATATTAAGTTTTGAGCGGGTAATAAAATATCTTTCCGAAATATCAGCACCGGCTTTTTGCCATTTGACAGCCTTCATTTTATTTTCTACAAAAGGATTTTTATTTCCAAAATAGGCAATAGCATTATTATACAGACCATCGTCTGCCATTTTTTGATGAGTAGCTACCTGGAAGCCCATCATATAAGATTCCGGATCTACTTCTTCACTATCAGAATAGGGGCTCAAATAAGCTACCGCTTTTAATTGGCTCACAGGCATTTTTTCAAGCTTGTTGCGGTCATACCTATAAATATACAGAGAATCATTTTCTGTAAGATGAATTCCTTCAAGGAGCTTTTTCCTGCTTGGAGCATCCAGTTCAAAATGCTGAAGTTCTTCAAAAGACATTTGTTTTTGATTGTTAACAATCTCCGCAGGAATCGGTTGAACTCCCTTATAGATATCTGAAACAGAAATAAAAATATCTGCGTCAGAATCTTTTTCTGCAGATGAAATGGTAGACAGACTGAAGATATTAAAATTGGTATAATCAATCCTGTCTTCTGCTTTTGTCATCTTTACAGAATCTTTAATGATGTTTGTTTCTTGGGGAGTTACTTTCTTCTCTTCTTTCTTGCAGCCTGTAATTAACAGCTGGCAACATATAATTGCTGAAATAGTTTTGATCTTCGTCATCTTTCTTAATAATTTATATATTCTCATTCATTTTATAATAAGGTTCCGAAAAATATTTACTTGGTTTGATATAAGCCCTTTTCCTTTCGGCATCAAAAATTCAGATAAATCTGCGCAGCATATCAGCACCCAAATAGCTGACATTTTGATTCTTAATTTCTCCGGAGAAAAATCCTGCAGAGACATCTTTGAACACAGTATTTCCCAACTTAAAATAGGGAAGGACAGCCTGCTTGGCGGTTAAAGTTTTACCTTCAGAATTTTTTAAAGTTTTCTGCCCGGTTACCTTCAGTCTGGTATCCAGATTATTAGCTTCTGCAAACTCGTTGCTGTACAAAAGGGCTCCTGAAAATCCGGATTGCAGTACAAAATAAGTTTCCTGCTGCTTATCATCTATAATATTATCTGCCGCAAGATAAAATCCGTCATGACTTAAAATAATAGGAATAGGCTCATAGCCTTTCAGATCAGGCATTTTATTGTACATCACAAATTGGTTATTGTCATAATCAATTTTAAAAATTTTACCTTCGAAAATTCCTGTTCCGATTTTGCCGTCAGCCTCATGTCCCGTTAACTGATTATCATAAAAACGAACATCTTTCTGTATAATTTTCCCTATTTGTACAGTATTGTAATCACTTATTCCATCTTTGGCGAAGATCATGTGATCTGCTTTCCGTTGCCGTTCGGGAGAAACTGAATAATCTTTCATTGCGATCTGGAACATCAGATCCAGTGAATCCTTTTTATTGACAAGGGTTTTTACAATGATATTATGATGTTTCGTGATCCGGAAGGGAATCGTCTGCTGGGCTTTTATACCGGAAAATCCGGCAGCAAAAAGTATAAAAAGAACTGTTCTTTTGAGCATTATAGGTGATTAGTGTTTTAAAACCTTAAAATTACCTATTATCTTTAAAAAAGCAAATAATAAAGTAAAATGGTAGAAAAAACTAATGCCAATTACGATTTCAAACCAAACTTAGATAAACCAATTTTAGCGCATTAAAAAATAAAAACGATTCTTAAAAAGTTTAATTTTACATCAATGGAAATACATCAAAAAAACATATCCACTCCATTGGGGGAAATGATTGCCTGTGCAGCAGATCAGGGCATATGCCTGCTTGAATTTACAGACCGGAAAAATATTGAAAAACAGCTGAAGTCTTTATCAAAGGTCTTGAACGGTGAAATTGTAGAAAAAGAACATCATCATTTTGTACAGCTTGAAAATGAACTGAAAGAATATTTTGAAGGAAAGAGAAATCATTTTGAAGTTCCGCTGTTGATCACAGGAACTGAATTTCAGGAAAAGGTCTGGCAGCTTCTCCGTGAAATTCCGATGGGTGAGATAAGAACCTATAAGCAGCAGTCTGAAATTCTTGGAAATCCCAAAGCAATACGTGCTGTAGGAACTGCCAACGGGATCAATAAAATTGCCATTTTAATTCCCTGTCATCGGGTGATCGGTTCTAATGGTGAGCTGGTAGGGTATGCCGGCGGTATCTGGAGAAAACAAAAACTGCTGGAGCTGGAAAAGGCTATTCTGTTCTGAAAATTTTTTACTTTTCAATACAAAATTGGAGATCAAATCCTTGCTAAAAGAGTGGAAGCAGAAAGAAATTATCCTAATAGAAGAATATCGGGAAAACAAAAATTAATAAACTTTAAGAAAGCTATTTCGTTTTGATTTTTGTAATTTTAAACAAAAATTTACACGTGAAAAAGTTAATAGCAGCACTTTGCATTTCAATTTCAGCATTCAGTTTTGCTCAGGATTATTCTGTGCCGGCAGCAAGTCCGCGTCAGAAGGTAGAGCAGCAGTTTTCAATGTCCAAGATCTCCATCGACTACGGAAGACCGGGAGTGAAAGGACGTAAGATTTTCGGAGAATTAGTTCCTTACGGACAGGTTTGGAGAGCAGGAGCTAACTCATCTACAAAAATTACTTTCGGACAGTCTGTTAATTTCGGAGGTAAAACAGTTCCTGCAGGAACATACGGATTATTCATTATTCCTACAGAAAAAGAATGGAAAGTTATCCTGAATAAAGACTTTCAGCAATGGGGAGCTTACACCTACGATCCTAAACAGGATGTAGTAGATGTTACCGTACCGGTTAGTAAACTGGCAGATAAGCAGGAATGGTTTGAAATTACCCTGAATCCTACAGACGAAAACTCGGGAAATCTGGTAATCAAATGGGATATGGCTCAGGCAGAAGTTCCTTTGAAACCATCAAAATTAGACACCGTGATCAAGATTTCTGATAAACTTAAGGAAATCAAGAAAATAGAATCTGATTCTACTAAAAAGAGCTAAAAAATGAATTTTTCTGTTCAGCCTGTTTTAGAGAATGAAGAATTTCAGTTAATCCCCTTACAGCAAGGGGATTTTGAATCTTTATATGAAGTGGCATCCGACCCTAAAGTCTGGGAACAACACCCGAATAAAGACCGGTATAAGAGAGAAGTTTTTGAAAACTTTTTTACAGGAGCTATGGAAAGTAAAGGTGCTTTCAAAATTATTGAGAAAGCTACCGGAGATGTATTGGGAAGCAGCCGTTATTATGATTTTGATGAAGAAGATAATCATATTTTCATCGGGTATACTTTCTACGGTACAAAATCATGGGGAAAAGGGATCAATCCTCAGGTTAAAAAGCTGATGCTGGATTATATCTTTCAATTTGTAGATAAAGTTCATTTTCATGTCGGAAAAGAAAATTTCCGTTCGCAGACCGCTTTGGAAAGATTGGGAGGACAAAAAATTGCTGAAGAAGAGGTTGCTTATTTTGGAGAAGCTTCCAGAACCAATTTCGTATATGAGATAAAAAAAGAAAACTGGGTATGAAAAAATTCAAAATTCAACAGTCGCCTTTTATCGTCCCTACTACAGACGGAAAGCTGATTGAAGAACATTGGGGAAATTCTACAGGAAATTCCAATGTTTCTATTGCTCATATGGTAGCCCCGCCGGATTGGAGTGAGCCTCATCAGACCCCGGAATTTGATGAATTCACCTATATCATTTCGGGGAAAAAACAGTTTGAAATCGACGGTGAGATTGTCGTTTTGGAAAGAGGACAGAGCATCCTGATTGAAAAAGGAGCACGAATCCGTTACAGCAATCCGTTTTCAGAACCGTGCGAGTATCTTGCCATCTGTCTTCCTGCTTTCTCTATGGAGCTGGTACACAGAGAAGAAGAAGGCGTAGACTAAAAAACATTTAAATAATATTAAAAGGCAAATTTGCTCACCCGCGAATTTGCCTTTTTGATACTATTTTAAAATTTCTTTCAGGAACATCAGCGTATGATTCCAGGCTCTTTTGGCCATTATTTCATTATAATCCGGTGATTTGGGATCTGTGAAGGTATGTTTAGAATGAGCATAGGTGATGATCTGCCAATCGGCGTTCCCTTCATTCATTTCTTTGATGAGGTTATTATAATCATCTGCAGTCACGCTTTTATCATCAGCTGGATTTTCAACAAGAATTTTAGCAGTTAAAGCATCATTTTTTCGACTCTGGTCTTTCGCAAGACTTCCGTGAATAGAAACAACGCCTGCTACAGGAAGATGTCCTCTTGCAGATTCTAATGCTCCGGTACCTCCGAAACAGTATCCGATGACCGCTACTTTATCAGAAATTGCCCCATTTTTCTTCAGCTGATCCAATGCCAGCGAAATTCTTTTTTGGTATTCCTGATAATTTTGTTTGTAATATCCGGAAGTTTTGGCAGCAGACTCATTGTCTGTGGGAATTTTTCCTTCACCATAGATATCCGCAATAAAAGCAATGTAGCCTTGTTTTTCCAGTTCAACAGCTGCCGTTTTAGCTTCCTCGTCAATACCTTTCCAGGCCGGAAGAATCAATACTCCGGGAAGCTTTTTTCCTGCATTGGAAGTGACCAGACCATTCAGTTTCTGTGTGCCGTCCTGATAGGAAACGGTTTTTAATTTTTGACTGAAAAGGGTTCCTGAAGCCATAATCATTGTGGTTAATAAGATGGAACGTATCATAATTATTGTGAATTAGTTGATTGTAAAACAGGATTAAATGTAAGGAATTATTTAAAAGAACTCAACTTCAGGGAAGAATTTCTTCAATTCTTTTATTCCTGTCTGTAAAACTGATATTCTCCGTTCTGATAGTAAGCATTGATATGCTGAAGACCATTGGTAAGGATGATTTCTTTCGCTCCGATAATAGAATTATATCTGGCTGTCTGCTCAAAAGTTTTTTCGGTTAATTTAATCTGTGGCGCCTTACATTCAATCAGAATTACGGGTTCTGTTTTTTCAGTAATCAAAAGGTCAATTCGTTTGGTAAGACCGTTCAGAATAATCTTTTTTTCGGTAATCAAGGCAGATGTAGAATACGATTTTATGGTAAGGTAATAATGTATCCAGTGCTGTCTGACCCATTCCTCAGGAGTGAGCAGAAGATAAGTTTTACGAACCAAATCATAAATAAAAAACTTATCTTTGTCTTTCTTGAATTTAAAATCAAAAGTTTCCTGAAAATTCAGTTTTGGAAGTTCCATTAGTAAGATGAAAGAATTAGATTTAATCCTCAAAAATATTAAAAATAAAGAAGTTTTACCTATTTATTTTTTCCACGGAGAAGAAGCCTACTTTATTGACGTTGCCGTAAAAGCCCTCGAACACAACTTTTTGGAAGAAGACGAAAAAGCTTTCAACCAGACCGTGACTTACGGAAAAGATACATCTTATCAGGAAATACTTTCTCTGGCGAGACAGTTTCCGATGATGGGAGATAAGCAGGTGATTATTGTAAAAGAAGCTCAGGACTTAAGACTCAATGAAGAGGAAAACAGAATTCTGGAATCTTACGTAGAAAATCCGGTACCCTCTACAGTACTGGTTTTTGCCCATAAGCATAAGAAGCTGGACAGCAGAAAAAAAGCCGCCAAAGTCTTAGATAAAGCCAAAGCCCTTTTCCTGAGCGAATCTGTAAGAGAAAACAATCTTCCGAAATGGATTTCGGATGAATGTGCAAAACTTAAAATCAATACAGCCCCGAATATTTCTCATCTTCTGGCAGAATATCTGGGCAACGATTTGTCAAGAATCGCCAACGAACTGAACAAGTTAAAAATCATCCTTAAAGAAGGCGAAATTCTTGATGGAAGTATTGTTGAAAACCATATCGGAATCAGCAAAGAATATAACGTTTTTGAACTTCAAAAGGCTTTAGGAACCAAAAATGCCAATGCTGCTTTTAAGATTGCCCACTTCATGGGTAAAAATCCGAAGAATAATCCCTTCGTCATGATGCTGGCAAGCCTTTACAATTATTTTTCGAATGTTATCATCTACCAGACTATGGCTGGGCAGCCTCCACAGGCCATTGCATCACAGATGGGCGTAAATCCGTATTTCATCAAAGACTACGCAGAAAGTGCCAGGCTCTATCCTCTGAAACATGCGACAAGAGTTATTTCTATTCTGCGCGAATTCGATATGAAAGGGAAAGGTCTTGGAGCCGTTAATATGGGAGAAGCAGAACTGATCAGAGAGCTGGTGTACAAAATTATTAATGTAGATAAGATTAAGATGAAGGTGTGAGGCGAGATGCGGGAGAGAAAGATAAGTCCTTCAAATTATAAGATAGGAGAGATAAAAAAAAAGAAGTTTTTTTTAATTTTCGTAATCTAAATTCGTGTAACCCGAACTTCCGAACCGTGAAAACAGCTGCCATCGAAATTCAACATATCAGATATTGACAAGTATCATTAAAATAACTTTAAGGAGAAATTAAAAATTCCGAAATTAGCAGTCTTAATTCAAATTAAATCTTTTCGAACAAAGTAAATTATGGAGCAAAACATTTTAGATTGTGTGATCGTTGGATCTGGGCCTTCTGGCTTCACCGCTGCTATCTATGCAGCAAGAGCAGACCTGAAACCTGAACTGTATACAGGTCTGGAGCCGGGCGGACAATTAACAACCACTACAGAAGTTGACAACTTCCCAGGATATCCAGCCGGGATTACAGGTCCTGAAATGATGATGGATCTGCAAAAACAGGCAGAAAGATTTGATACCAAAGTTCATTACGAAATGATCACTAAGGCTGAATTCTCTAAAGAAGTTGGCGGTGTTCACAAATTATATGCAGGAAACAAAGAAATCCTTGCCAAAACAGTTATTATCTCTACAGGGGCTACAGCCAAATATTTAGGTCTTGAGGACGAGAAAAAATATGCAGGCGGTGGTGTATCTGCCTGTGCTACATGTGACGGATTTTTCTACAGAGGAAAAGATGTAGTGGTGGTAGGAGCAGGAGATACCGCAGCAGAAGAGGCTACTTACCTTGCAAAGCTGTGTAAGAAAGTTACACTATTGGTGAGAAAAGACGTATTCAGAGCTTCAAAAGCAATGGTTCACAGAGTAGAAAACACTCCGAATATTGAAGTGAAATTCCACCATGAATTGATTGGTATTGAAGGAGAAAACAGTCTTGTGGAGAGAGCGGTAATCATCAATAACCAGACTCAGGAAAAATCTACAGTGGATGTAGAAGGTATCTTCATCGCAATCGGTCACAAGCCGAACACAGATATCTTTGCCGGTCAGGTAGATCTTGATGAAAACGGGTATATCCTTACAGAAAAAGGTTCCTCAAGAACCAATCTTCCGGGAGTATTTGCCGCCGGTGACGTTCAGGATCACATCTACAGACAGGCTATTACAGCTGCGGGAAGCGGATGTATGGCAGCCATGGATGCAGAAAAATACTTGGCTGAATTACACTAATAACATTCAGTTTATACAATACAAAGCGTACCCTTGGGTACGCTTTTTTTATAATTACCCCACAATAATCCAACTGAAGACGGGATCATTCCCCTCCCTTGGATGGGTAGCGAAAATTCTGAGAATTTTTGACGGGGTGGTTTTCAAAATTCACATTTAACATCTCTTCAGCCAGTTGAGAACGGCCTCGAGATCATCATGAAAGTGACTATTGGGACTTTAGAAGGGGATAGAGTGAGGGGATGGGTTCACAATAAAAAAACGGCTTCCATTAGAAGCCGTTTCTGTTATTTATATAAAGGAATTATCACTTTTTTAATTTTGCATTTTCTGCTTTTAAAGCTTTTATCTGTTCTTTCAGAAGATGTATGTATTCCTGCTGGTTTTCTAATAAATACTCTGGAATATTACAGTACTGATTATAATTGCCAGACTGATTGCTGGTATTAGAACTACTATCGTTAAATGTAAGGTTCTGTATAACAGTTGCTGTTTTCTCCTCTCTAATATTCTTTATCCTTAAAGTAAAATTACTACATTTAATGACTAATCAAAAAGAATATGGAAACAAAAGTCATCAAAATAACACACGTTACCGGAACCTATACCATTGAAGCTTCCCATGGAAAACTGAACGACCTGAAAACCCAGCTGGATAAATGCCTGAACGACGAGCAAGCAGCAATTGTGGTAAAGGGAGACGATGGAGATCAGTTTGTATATCCGTCCGAACTTTTAAAAAACAGCTTCATCGCTATCGTAGACAGGGAATAGGTGATTGTTTTTCGAAAAATAATTCCCCTGATTCCTAGTCTATTATTAAGTTTTGTTAAAATTTGTGGGGGAAAAGTTTTGCAGAAAATAAAAATCGTTCTATATTTGCACCACTGAAAACAACGGTATAGCCGGAGTTTAGGGAGAGTTGGCAGAGTGGTCGATTGCGGCAGTCTTGAAAACTGTTGACTGTAACAGGTCCGGGGGTTCGAATCCCTCACTCTCCGCAGAGTATGAAAAGTAAAATTTTCAAAAACGTTTAAAATCTATTAAAAGAGCTGTAATTTAATTAATTACATCTCTTTTTGCATTTTATTGTGTGATAAAATTTTTAAAAATGCTAATAATTTTTGTGGCAGAATCATGGCAGTTTTATTTCTAGAAAATAACTGCCATGAAAATTGTCTTAACTATTTGATTATTAACATGTAAAATGATTTGATATCTTGATTTTTTAGTGATTTAATTCGAATTTTATTAACCCTAAAAATCGGATTATGTTAGAGAGTAGTTTTGGCGTCAATTTTTTCTTAAAAACGCCGTGGAAGAAAGGTGATTATCTTAGATTTGTTTATTTACGAATTACTGTAGATGGCATTTCTAAAGAAATTTCAACAAAGAGAAAATGGAGTGTTGAACGTTGGAATCAGAAAACTGAAAGAGCAGTAGGAACGAAAGAAGATACTAAGTCTTTAAATCATTTTTTAGATTCACTCATTTCGGGATTAAATAATTTCAGGACCAAATTAAGTAATAATTCTGAGTCTATAACGGCTGTTAAGCTTATCGAATATATCCAAGGTAAATCATATCAGAAACCTAAAGTTTTAGAAGAGTTTCAAAAACATAATGAGGAAATGCTTAATTTGGTTATAGCTGGAGATTTTGCACGAGGAACTTATGATAGGTATGTCACCGCGAGATCACATGTAGAAGAGTTCATGCAATTTCAATATAATCGTAGTGACTTCGAATTTCGAGAGCTAAATTATAGCTTTGTAACGGATTATGAATTTTATTTAAAGACAGTACGTGGGTGTTCAAATAATACAACCTTAAAATACATTGCCAATTTTAAGAAAATTGTACTCAGAGCCATTGCGAAAGATATTATTCAAAAAGATCCCTTTATACTTTTTAAATCGAAAAAGAATAAGCTGGACAAACGGCCTTTAACGACAAAGGAACTTCAAAGATTAGAAGATAAAAAATTTGATTCAGAACGGCTGTCCATTGTACGAGATATTTTTGTTTTTCAATGTTATACAGGATTATCCTATATTGACGTAAAGCAATTGAGATACAGTGAAATCAAAGAAGATTCTGATGGAAGCTTTTGGATTATGTCTAATCGACAAAAATCAAAATCTCGGACTGATATACCTTTATTGGAAAAAGCTTTACTTATAATGAAAAGATACCAAGGGCATCCTCAATGTCATGATTCAAATCTTGTACTGCCGGTTCGTTCAAATCAAAAAATGAATGAATATCTCAAAGAGATTGCTACTTTGTGTGGAATTTATTCTGAGCTTAATACTCATATGGCAAGAAGAACTTTTGCAAGTACTGTCACTCTCAAAAATGGAGTTCCTATAAACGTTGTTAAAGAATTAATGGGGCATCATTCGGTAACTCAAACGGAAGAATATGCATTGACAACTCAGGAATTAATTAATAGCGAGATGAATAACCTAAAGACGAAGCTACGGACTAATACTGAAGATAACTTATCCAATATCAATTTAAAAATGATTCTTGATGAAAGTGAAATTCAACTACTAGTAGATTATGAAAGACTAAAAAATAAGATTTTAGGAGGTATAATTTGATATAATTATGAAAATAAAAGGAAACTTTTAAAGTTTCCTTTTATTTTATCATCACATAACTTTTGACACCTGGATGGTAGGATGGAGTATATTTGAAATAACCAAATTCTTGTAATTCTTTAAAATATTTGTGATACGTAGGATGAGTTTTAATATGAGAATACTTCATTAGCCTACTTCTGCTAACAAATATTTTTTTCTTCTTTTTTTGGTGTAGCCCAAGATATATAATTGCGGTCATCAGTGCAATGTGAACGGATGTTAGCCTTTCGTCTGATGAAAATTTTTTAAGTAGATTTACCCAATGTTCATTCATAATTAATCATTTTCAAATAAACGCTTTAAATCTGTACTGTTATAATAATATGATCCCATTATTTTTTTTGATCTTATTTTACTATTAATTCGCAAATTCTGTAAAGTAGCTGGAGAGATTTCTAAAATTTTTCTTACCGCCTTACTTCGTAACCATTCCCAATTTGTATTTTTTTTTTCATTGTGAATAGAACTGTTTGTGATCAGATATTTTATTTCTGAAATTAATTCATTCTTTAAGTTTTCTAAATCTTGTTTTGTTATATTTTCCATAGGATTTAATTTTATTATGTCAAATTTGAGCAGATTACTCAATGTGTTTTGTTTATTTGATTTATTAGCTTGTTTTGGCATTACTTGTCATTGAGATTTATAAATGTATTGTATATAGATTCTAAATATATTTTCTCAATAAACCAGTAAAAAGGCAGTTAAGGTATTTTTGCTAACCGTCCCATTATCCCACCAAAAGACTACGGCATAAATGGTTTGCTCCCTAATGGTGCCCTCCAATTATCCTTTTAGTTTTTACTCTTTGTCAACACTTCATATCTGCTTTCTTTTTTGCGGTTTTTCTTTTGAAAAATATTCAGCGAAGCCCAGGAGGGCTTTCAGAGAAAGAACGGAGAAGAGATTGAAAGCACATTACTAAAGGGACATTAATAGAGCTGATTGGCAGAGTTTATACAAGAGCTTGGATGGGAAAGGATGGAGTAGCGCACGCAGGTCTGAACTTCCATACATCACAAATTAAATTATACGGCAGTAATAAAAAGAACTGAAAGTAGTATTACGTCCTCCAACAAAACAAGTAACAAGGATATTGGTTAACCTAGATCCAATGACAGTAATAATGATGATCTCCAATTTTTATCAATCAAAAATATTTTATAACATTTTAATAACAATATCATGACACATAATTCAAATTTTAATGACAGAACAGGAAAATATTCACTTTTCAGCGTAAAAGAAATAGCATGGCACAACTTAGGGAAGACTGTTGAAGAACATCCTACAAGTGGAGAAGTCATCAAATTTGCGGAGCTTGCCTATCAGGCGGAAAAATCTCCATTATTTACAAAAGCGATTGGTCTTATAGAATCGCAAGATGAACTCATAATGAGTGATTCAGAATTGCAAGTTCCTAACTACTTAGCCAATATTCGCACACCTCTGGGTTGGCTGTATCTCACCAGAGTCATAGATTTGTTTGATAGAAAGGTCATAGGATAGTCATTAAGTGAAACGATGAAGGCTCAGGACACCCAGGTTGCTGCCTTGAAAATGCCACGGCTTCACCGTCCTTTACAGGATAATGATAGTTTAATTTTCCATGCGGACATACGGATACAGTATGCCTGCACATAATTTACATCAATAGTCGGAAAAAACATTACCCGAAGTATGAGCGGAAAAGGAAATTGTTATGATAATGTTGTAGCGGAGAGCTTTTTCAAGACCTTAAATACGGAATTTATTTATCAAAATAAATATGAAACTAGAGACCATGCCAAAAACTCTGTGTTTGAATATATAGAAACATTTTACAACAGTCACAGAAGGCATTCGGCATTCGGAAATTTAACCATAAAATAGTAAAAATTTAATGTCTAACCAATCTAAAATGTAGGATAAAGAGTATATAAATTTTGTCTCAAAAATAGTTACAAGTTCGTCAAAATTCTGTTATTATTTGAAGAACTACAAATGATGGAAAAACCTGCAATCATAGTCTATAAGAATGCAGGTAAAGTATCTTAATATCGTCGGGATTAATCTGATTGTTTATTAATTGAATCTGGATCCAAAGTGTTTTATTGTAATTAATTTAAATTTTTATACTCAAGTGGTGACAGACCTGTCTTCTGTTTAAAAAGGCGAGTAAAATGTTGAGGATACTTAAACCCCAGCTCATATGCAATCTCGCTAATCGATTTATTTACACTAAAAACTCTTTCCTTTGCTACATTTATTATTTTAAATTGAATATACTCCTGCGCTGTTTTTCCTGTTTCTCTTTTTATTAGGTCACCAAAATAATTTGGTGAAAGATTAAGTTCATCTGCACAGAATGAAACGGTAGGAATTCCTTGTTCTTTAGGTTTGTTTGAAGAGAAGTAATCGTTTAAAAGAGCTTCAAACTTTTCTACAATTCCCATATTTACTGTTTCTCTGGTAATAAATTGTCGATCGTAGAACCTTGTGCAGTAGTTTAAAAATAGTTCAATAGCCGAAGTAATTACTGTTTTACTATGCTTATCTATAGACTGATTAAGCTCATGCTGAATTTGTCCAAAACATTCTAAAATAATTTTTCTTTCTTTCTCCGATAAATGTAATGCTTCATTTGTTTTGTAAGAAAAAAAACTAAAGGTGTCCATATGTTTTCCTAAAGCAGTATTATGAAGGAAGTCTGGGTGGAACAGCAGAGCAGTACCGGAAGGTTGATACATTTCATTCCCTGTGACTTCAACAATTTGACCAGGAGCAAAGAAAACTAATGTTCCTTGTTGGTAATCGTAAGTATTGTTGCCATACTTAATGTCACCGCATTTTACTTCTTTTAATATGATGCAGTAAACATTAAAGATCATTTTATAAGCGTGCCTAGGATCAGCTTTTGATAGATCTGTAATTGTAACTAAAGGATGTAATGTTTCGTTATTATTAAAATCATTATAGTCCTGAACTGTATTAAAATTAATTACTCGTTCCATTTTTGTAGTATTTTTATAAAACAAAGTTATATTTTTATGCTTTATCATTCCTTTTTATAAATGATAATCCGTAATTATGGTACAAAATACCGTAATATATATACTTATTAGGCTAAGTGTTTGACGATTAGCATTTATTATTGTCTTATTTTTACTTCCAATTTTTTATTTCAATGGAAAATGATTTTGTTTATTTAGATTTTAATGCAACAACTCCTGTAGATCCTAGAGTGATTGATGAGATGAGTCCATATTTTAATAATTTTTATGCAAATTCAGGGAGCAGTCATTTATTCGGTATTGCTATAAATGAATCGGTTGAAAATGCACGAAAACAAATTGCTGATCTTATCACTGCAAATATTAAAGAAATTATTTATACTTCAGGAGCAACCGAAGCAGTAAATCTTGCTTTGAAAGGCTTTGATGAAACTAATAAAAAACATATTATTACTGTAAAAACCGAACATAAAGCTGTTCTGGATACTTGCAGTTTTCTTGAAAATCGAGGTTTCAATATGTCTTATCTTGATGTGGACAGAGAGGGGCATATCGATCTTGATGAGCTGAGAAATGAGTTAAATGAAAAAACACTGATGGTTTGTGTAATGTATGTCAATAATGAAACAGGAATTATTCATCCCATCAAAGAAATTGCGGACATTACTCGCCAAAACGGAAGTTTGTTTTTCTGTGATGCAACGCAGGCAATTGGAAAAATTCCTATTGCTGTTAAAGAATTAGATATTGATTTGATGGCTTTCTCCGCACATAAATTTTACGGACCGAAAGGTATTGGAGCACTTTATATTTCTTCAAGGTTAAAGAAAGAACTAAACTCCCAAATCCAAGGTGGAGGACAGCAATTTAATTTAAGAAGCGGAACTTTGAATGTGCCGGGAATCATTGCAATGGGAAAAGCGGCTGAAATAGCGATGTTGGAAATGCAGGAAAATAGAATTCATATCGCCAAATTAAGAGATGAATTGGAAAATGCTCTGCTTGAAATTCCTGAAGTTTATATTAATGGTGATAAAAATAACAGAATCTTCAATACCACAAATATTTGTTTCAAAGGAGTGAATTCTGAACAAATGATTTTATCTTTGGGAACGGTTTGTGTTTCCAGCGGTTCTGCCTGTAATGCAACGACTTCCAAACCTTCTCACGTTTTGAAAGCAATGGGTATAAATGATTCTGATGCACTTTCTTCAATACGATTTAGCTTAGGTAAATTCAATACAAGATCAGATATAGAAATTGCTGTTGAGAAAATTAAAAAAATTGTTGCAAAACTTCGGGAGGTGTAATTTACTTAGTGTCCATCACCTTTCTTCACCGAAAAAACGTGCAAGATCTGCGGAAATAATGCCTGAACATATTCTTTCACAGCACCTGCCGAACCAGGCAATGTCAAAATAAGCATATTATCTGAAAAGCCTGCAATACCTCTTGAAAGCATTGAGGTTTTTACGCGATCCTGTCCGTAATTTCTGGCGGTTTCCATAATTCCGGGAATTTCTTTTGTTATGAAAGGCAAAACCGCTTCAGGTGTTACATCTCGGTCGGATAAACCTGTTCCACCAGTGAAAATAAGCAAATCACAATTTTTATTTTTAAAAGATTCAATCTTTTCCTGAATTGATAAAATGTCATCGGGAATAACGGAATAATCAATGGTACTGATGCCTTGTTTTTGAAGGGCTTCCACCAATATTTTACCGGATGAATCTTCTTTAATGCCTTGAGAAACTGAATCGCTACACACCACAACTGCAGCGGTTAAATCAGTTACATCAATACTTTTCTGGTTGCTTTTTCCTCCTTTTTTTTCTAATAAACGAATGTTTGCAATCTCCACATTTTTATCAATCGGCTTCAGCATATCGTAAATAACCAGTGAAGCGACTGATGCACCGTGCATTGCTTCAACTTCAACTCCGGTTTTATAAATGGTATGAACTTCAACTTTGATATGGATATTCATTTCATCAAAATCATAGTTTATCGCTGCAAATTCAACGGGAAGAGGATGACAATCAGGAATCACATCACTGGTTTTCTTGATAGCCAGTAAAGCCGAAGCTCTCGCAAATTCAAGCACATTTCCTTTGGGCACCGTTCCGTTTTTTACTGCTTCAATCGTAGAAGCTGAAGATGTTTTAATGGTTGCACCTGCAATCGCCTTACGAAGTGTGAAAGTTTTAAAAGTAATATCTACCATTTTTTTATTGATTGATTTTCCATTGATGTGTTTCGTCCTCAAAAATTTCTTTACCCCAAATCGGAAGCTCAGATTTTATCCTTTCTACAACTTCATTACAAGCCAAAGTAGCGTTTTTTCTATGAGGTGAAGAAGTGAAAACAAAGAGACAAATTTCTCCTGTATTCACAACTCCAAGACTGTGATAAATATGCATACAAGTGAGTTCATATTTAACAAAAATATCTTCTCTTATGGTGGTCATTTGATTTAAAGCCAATTCCTCATAAGCTGTATATTCTATAGCTTTTACTATTTTATCATCAATTTTATCGGCTCTGATTTGTCCTAAAAATATCTGATGGGCTCCGATTTCTGTTTTTGCAGAATGATGCGAAATACTTTCTGCAATAAACGTTGGTGAAATTGCCCCTTCTAAAAATATATTTTTGATTTTACTCATTCTTTAAATTTTTTAAGTGATTGATTCCGCCTTCCAAACTACTGATTTGATATTCTGAACTTAAATTTTCCTGTAGTAATTGAGCTCCCATCAGGCTTCTTTTTCCTGACTGACAAATCACAATGATATTTTTATGCTGAATTTCAAATATCTTTTCATTTAATTGAGATAAAGGTATTGATAAATAAGGTAAATCGATTTTTGGAAATTCATCCAATTCACGAACGTCAATAATTAAAGTGTCCGGAATTTTTGCTGACTCTAAAAATTCGGAAGATGAAATGATTTTCACATTATGATTATTGATTCCACAATGCTCTTCATAATTCATCAATTCAAATTCATCAATTGTAGAAGGGAAATTAGAGTTACTTTCAATCTCAATCGGAATATCATAAATCGCTGTCTGATAATCCAGCAAATCAATGCTCATTAATTTATTGGCTAAAGGTTTTCCTATTCCGGTGATTATTTTAATAGCTTCTGTAGCTTGCAATGTTCCGATAATTCCTGGCAAAACACCTAACACACCGGCTTCATTGCAATCGGGAACTTCATTGGGTTTCGGCGGCTGCGGGAAAAGATTTCTGTAGCTTGTTGTGACTCCTTCTTTATTTGGGATATTAAAAACTGCAATCTGACCTTCATATTGATAAATGGCACCAAAAATCAATGTTTTTTTCATTATTCTGCAAGAGTCATCGATAAGATAACGTGTTGGAAAATTATCACTGCAATCTAAAACCAAATCATATTCATTGATGATTTTTACTGCATTTTTGGAGGTTATTTGCTCTGAAATGATGTTAATGAAAATATCGGGATTCATTAGACGGAGTCTTTTAGAAGCAACTTCAGTTTTTAGTTGACCAATATCTTCTGTTGTATACAAAACCTGTCGCTGGAGATTGCTTATTGAAACTACATCATGATCCACAATTCCAATAGTTCCTATTCCTGAAGCGGTAAGATATTGCAAAACAGGGCAACCCAAACCTCCGGCGCCGATGACCAAAACACGAGCCGAAAGTAGTTTTTGCTGCGCTTCAATCCCGAATCCCCGCAGTTTTATTTGTCTGTCGTATCTATCTTTATTTAGCATATTATCCTCCGGAATAAGGTGGCATTAAAGCTACCATATCATTATTATTAAGTATTGTAATTTCAGAAATTATTTTCTGATTAACGGCAACTCTCAGTTTTAAATCTTTTATGGATGGAAATTCCTGATAAATTTTATGTAACAATTCATCTGTTGTTTCAGCTTCCAGTTCAAAATTTGAGCCCGAAATTTCTTTCAATTTACCAAAAGTAATCACTTTAATATTTGCCATTAGTCTACTTTTTTCAGTTGGATGGTCTTTAAATTCTTCACATATCTTCTTCCTGTTGCAAAATCAGTGGGTGATAGAGTAGAAATCCCGTCATTCGGTCGGTCTTTTGCGTCAGTAATAATTAATGCAGTATCTCCAACTGCTGTATTGAAAATCTCATTCCACGAGAAAACGACTTTGTAATTATCTTCTGCGATGCAAACGATATAATATTCGCTGAGTACTTTAGGCGATTTTTCTTTAAAGGCAACTTTAGATAAAACATCTCTCAACAAAACCCCATTGGCATTTTCGAGGGTCGATTTATACTCCTTTAAATGATTCGTTATTTTCAGACTTTTAATGTTGTGCTTCTGAAATGCTTTTAAATCATCCAACGTCATTACTTTTTTCTCATTATCTGGATTGATAATTTCAAAACTTTGTCCAAAAGACAAAATTGAGGAAAAAATGAACATTATTACAGCTAAATTTTTCATATTCTAAATGATTATTAATTTATATGCAGCCATCAGTAAAACGACAGCCAAGACATATTTGATTCCATTTTGGTTAAGTTTGGAAGAAGCAAGGTAAGAACCAAGTAGTCCACCTGCAAATGCGCAAACGACATACATCCACATATCATTGGTAAAAGAAATTTCTTTGGTAAGCATTCCGCCCAATCCTGAAACCGAATTAACGAAGATAAAAGCTGCACTAATGGCCGCAGTCTGTTTTTGGTTGGTCCACTTTAATAAAATCAGCACCGGAGATAATAAAATTCCACCTCCAATGCCGATCATTCCGGAAAATAATCCAATGATACCTCCAAAAATCAATGATAAATAGGGGTTGGGTTCTTTCAAATCTTTATCATCAGGACTTTTAAAAAAGAAAAAACGGAATACAGGAAATAGCAATAGAACACCTAAAATTCTTTTGTATAATACATCTTCAATATGAATCATTCCTCCCACGAAAGCGAGTGGAATAGAAGCGAGTGCAATCGGAAGAAATATCCGAAGCTTAAAATGCCCTCCTCTGTAATATTGAATAAAAGACGTCATCGAAACAAAAAGATTGAGTACCAAAGCAGTTGGTTTCATCTCTTTCGGAGCAACGCCGTACAACGCCATCAATGCAAGGTAGCCACTCGCACCACCGTGCCCTACAGCAGCATACAAGGCTGCAATAACAAATAAAATAATATAAAAAACTTCTACATTCATTACTTTAAAATTATAATTTCAACCGGCTCATCTTGTTGACAACCTTCGGACTCTTCATTTAAAATAATCAGGCAGTTTGCTTCTGCAAAACTTTGGAGCTTGTAAGATTCCTGTGCGTGAAGCGGAGTAACTCTTCCGTCATCGTAAATACCTTTTAGAAAATGAGTAAGACCTTTCTTTTTCTTATAGGTTGAAGTAACAGCAGCCATTGTTTTATTTGTAATAGCAGGCTTTTTTGTTAATTCAGAAAGAAGCGGAGCAACATACAGATAAAAACAGGTAAGAGCCGAAGATGGATTTCCCGGTAGGCCAAAAATTAATTTTTCTCCTTTTGTTCCGAAGTAAAGCGGTTTTCCCGGCTTTTGTTTTATTTTATGAAATTGTTGTTGAATCTCGCATTTTTTTGTGGCTTCAATGACAAAATCGTAATCACCTACACTTACACCGCCGACCAATAATACAATATCTGTTTCTGAAACAGCAGATTCCAGAACTTTCTGTATTTCTTCAGGGTTATCTTTTACCCAAAAAATATCGATTTTCTGAATTCCCGACTGCCTTAAAACACTTTCTAATTGTATGGAATTGGATTCAAATATTTGTCCGAATTCCAAAGTCTCTCCCGGTTTTTTGAGCTCATCTCCTGTTAAAATCAAAGAAACAGTTGGTGCTGAATAAACCATGACTTCCGTACATCCGATTCCTGCCAAATATCCGATAGCAGCAGCTGAAAGATAGCTTTCCGAACGTATTGCAACAGTATTAATTTTTGCATCACTGCCGATGGGTCTTACATTCAGACTTTCTTTCAGCTCTTTGTCTTCTATAATTAATTTGTTATTTTCAACACTTACTTTTTCCTGCATAACCACAGTATCCGCTCCGAAAGGAAGAGGTGCGCCGGTGAAAATACGATAAGCAGTTCCTTCTTCAAGTTGAAATTGCTCTGTGCATCCGGCAGTAATTTCACCAATAATTGTCAAGGGCTGATTTCTATCCTGAAACCGAATTGCATAACCATCCATCGAGGATTGTAAGAAATTTGGAATGTTGTATTTTGAATAAATATCTTCGGAGGTGGTGTATCCGAAGGCTTCTTTTAAAGAAAGAATTTGTTCTTTCCTTGGCGGAATATTGAGCCTGATAATTTCCTGAGCTTCTTTTACACTAATCATTTATTAAGTTTTAAATTATCATAATCCGAAGGCGTATCAATATCGATTGCCCCTTTTTCAAATTCAAAAACAGCGACATCATCACTATTTTGAAGGATTATTTTTTTTGCACCCTGCTCTCCCTGTAGCTGAATCAACTCTTCAAAATATTTTTTCGAGAATAAAGCCGGAACACCTAATGTTTCTGCATACTTTGCCACAGCAATTTCTTTTTTTGAAGTTTTAAAAATATTGATCATTTCAACAAAAACATCACTGTTAAGGTAGGGCTGGTCACAAACAGAAATAAAACATTTTTCCATTTCCGAGAATTTTAACAACAATGTTTTCAATCCCAAATTGATGGATGATGCCATTCCTGATTTCCAATTTGTATTGATGCAGATTGAAATATTTTTACCTTGAATTGATGATTCTATTTTTTCGTGTTCGGAGCCTAAAACAAGAATAATATTTTCTTTTTCAAACACATTCAAAGAAATATCGATGATTTTCTCGAGCAAAGTTTTTCCTTCAAACAATAACAATTGCTTGGGAGATCCCATTCTTGAGGAGCCTCCGGCTGCGAGTAATATGATGCCTGTATTTTTCATTATCCTCCGATATTTATCATACTTCTGTTTTGAATAACGGATGCTTCAATTTTCTCAAATTTTTCATTGAGCTGTCCGCCCTGGGTTTTTGCCTTTGACCAAATTGCAGAGTGAATAATCGGTAAAATATCCTGCTTTTCTCTCAAAGGGGTAAGCAAATCGGTTTCCTTTTTAGAAAAGAGACAGTTTTTTAATTTACCGTCTGCTGTCAATCTAATTCTGTTACAACCGCTGCAAAAAGGCTCGCTCATGGTACTAATAATGGCAAAATTTCCCTGGTGTCCTGAAACAGAAAAACTTTTTGCGGTATCGTGAATTCCTATTGGCAGAGGTTTGAAGTCATACTTTGTGGCGATAATTTCTAAAATTTCTTTTTGGGTCATTACCTGATTGCTTGTCCACCGATTTCCTGTAAAAGGCATAAATTCAATAAAACGAACTTCGACATTATTATTTTTTGTAAATTCTATAAAATCACAAATCTCATCATCATTAATTCCCTTCATCAAAACGACATTGATTTTCGTTTTAATATTATGGGTTAATAAAAGGTCAATATTGCTCATTACGCGGTCGAAATAATTTCTGCGGGTAATCTTTAAAAATTTATCTGAATGAAGCGTATCCAGACTGATGTTGATACTGTGAAAATCAGCACTAACGATTTCTGAAAGCATATCATCAATCCGAATTCCGTTTGTAGTGCCAGTCAGCTGAACGGGTAATTTTCCTAAATTATGAATGATTTTAGCAGCATCTTTTCTTACAAAAGGTTCGCCTCCCGTCAATCTGATTTTATTCACTCCGTGTTGCACGAATAGTTTTGCTAACGTATCAATTTCCTCCACCTGCATCAATTTAGAGTGAGGTGTAAAGTCATAATTTTCCTCGGGCATACAGTAGAAACAACGCAGATTGCAGTTGTCTGTGAGTGATATCCTGAGATAGTTATGGGTTCTTCCAAATTGGTCTGTAAGCATAATTGACTTTTAAATACTGACCGTATCAGTATGGATTTTTTCTTTTCTGTCTCGAAGTGATGAACCGTTTTTTCCACTCAGTACCGCTTTGATTTCGGCTGCGATAGAAATAGCAATTTCCTCAGAAGTTTCTGCACCAATATCCATTCCAACGGGTCCGTAGAGTTTGTTTAAAATCTCTTCTGTGACCTTTATGTTAGAATTTTTAAGGTCATCCAGCATTCTGTTAAGCTTCGTTTTCGGACCTAAAAGCCCGATATATTTCAACGGTTTGTCGATGATTAATTTTAAAAGTTCAAGGTCATAATTATAATTATGGGTCATCAGAACAAAAACAGTGTTTTCATCAATTTCAATTGTATTGATAATTTCTTCAGGTTTTGCAATGAAAACATCATGAGCATTGGGAAACCTGCTTTTGATTGCGTGTGTTGCTCTTCCGTCTGCAACCACTATTTTCCAGCCTAAAATAAATGCAGTTTCTACCAAAGGTTTGGCATCATTTCCTGCTCCGGCAATAACTAATACGGTTTGTGGCGGATTGTAATTCAGTAAGATTTCGCATTCATTACCCTCAACTTCAACTTTACTGAGAGTGCTTTTTTTACTGATTAAAGCTGTTTTTGCTGATTCAGTAATTTCATTTTTGACAGAGTTAATAGATGAAAATAATGCAGTTGTTTCATCAGTTAAAAATCCTACCGTTCCGATTTGGAAATTTCTTTTTTCAATGGAAAATACAGTTGTAATTATTGAATCATTTCTTTTTTCTACTGTCTTTTCTAAAAGATGGATAGGATTTTCAGAAGAATTTTCATCAATATATTCAAATAAAATATGTACAATACCATTGCAACCCAACTGCACACCAAATTCTACATCATCAGGATTACTGGTGTCATAAGTGATCAATTTATTGCTTTTCTGATGAATTGCCAAAATAGCTTTACGCAAAGCATCACCCTCCAGACAACCACCGCTGATTGCACCCGTAAGCTGACCATCTTCTGTGACCAACATTCTTGCACCAGCCTGTCTGTAAGAAGAACCTTCCACTTTTACAACGGTAGCCAAAGCAGTTTTTAAGCCAATGGTTTGAGCTTTTTTGTAGGCTACGATGATATCATTGATTTCTTTCATTGCGTAAATATTGTGCTTTTAAAAAGGTTGTTCATTTTAAGATATTATACGAGAATTGTATCAAATTTATGGAATTTATACCTTTTATTTACTTGAATTTCAATAAACAGTAATATTGGTATGAAAAACCGTAATTTAGTTAATGGGAAAATTTTTCGATTTAGCCATATTTGTTGTATATCTAATTTACAATAAAACTACAACGTAAAAAATAATCTGTATGCTAGTAAAGTTAAATATCAATTATAAAGAATATTCATTAGATATCGACCCATCGACACCCTTATTGTGGGTTCTTCGTGATCATCTGAATTTAGTGGGTACTAAATATGGTTGCGGAGTTGCTGCTTGTGGTGCTTGTGTTGTTCATATGGATGGAGAGGCGGTACGTTCTTGTGTGACTAAAATACAAAGGGCGGTAGGAAAGAAAATTGTTACAATTGAGGGTTTATCGGAAGATGGAAATCATCCATTGCAAAAAGCGTGGAAAGAAGTTGATGTCCCACAATGCGGCTATTGTCATTCCGGACAGATCATGTCGGCGGCTGTATTGCTAAGGGAAATCCCAAATCCTACAGATGAAGATATTGATAATGCAATGTCAGGAAATATTTGCAGATGCGGAACTTACATCAGAATAAGAAAAGCAATTAAACTTGCAGCCGAATTTCAGAAAGGAAAAATCTAGTAGCTCATTAAATATTTGAAAAATGGAAAGTAAGCATCAAAACAAAGATTTAAACAGTAAAAAAAGTTACAGGTTTTTGACTAAAATTTTGGCAACAATTTTATTTGCAAGCTGTATAATGTATGCTTTTTCAGAAACTGCAAAGGTGTTCAAAATCTATAAAGGAGAAAAGATTGTTTTTCATCAGAATAATATAAAAGACAGCGTAAAATCTGTACAGGCTTTTGCTAAAGTATATAAGGTTTTACAAAGTCCACGTTGTGTAAACTGTCATCCTGTTGGAGATATTCCTTTGCAAGGTGATGAAAGAAAATTGCACGCGATGAACCCTAAGAGAGGTGAAGATGGGAAAGGCATCCTTACAATGAAGTGTACCAACTGCCATCAGCCGGAAAATACAAGCGGAGAACATACTCCGCCCGGAAATCCAAACTGGCATCTTCCTCCCGCCAATATGAAAATGGTTTTTGAAGGTAAATCTCCTAATGAGCTTGCAAAACAGCTTATCAACCCTAAACTTAACGGCAACAAAAATAAGAAGGCACTGATTGCACACGCTGATGATGCTTTAGTGGTTTGGGGATGGAATCCGGGGGATGGTCGCACTTTGCCGCCTTACAGTCACAAAGAATTCAAAGAAGCATGGATTACTTGGCTGAATACGGGAGCTTATGCTCCTGCGAACTAATTGGCTGAAGTTTTAATTTATTAAAAAGAAAATTATGTCAGAGCATAACAATAATATCGGAAGGCGTTCATTTTTAAAAACCGCAGCATTGGTTGGAGGTGGATTAATGCTTCAATTCAGCTGGCCACTTGGTGGATTGCTTGCAAATGAGCCTGCGATTGCAACAACAAAAGATATTGAACTCAATAGTTATATCAAAATACTTTCGGATGGCAGAATTTTACTGTTCAATCCAAATCCGGAATTCGGACAAAATGTAAAAACTTCTTTGCCGATGATGCTTGCAGAGGAATTGGATGCCGATTGGGCTACAATTATCGTGGAACAGGCAGATTTTTATCCAAAACGTTTCGACAGACAGTTTACCGGAGGAAGTCGAGCAATGCAATCTGCGTGGAAACCACTCAGAACTGCTGGTGCTACTGCAAGACAATTATTGATTCTTGCTGCTGCTAAAACCTGGAATGTTCCGGCTGAAGAAATTACTACGGACAAAGGTGCGATTTATCATCGAGCAAGTGGTAAAAATGCTAAATATGGTGAAATGGCATCAACCGCAGCAACAATTGCAGTGCCAAAAGATGTTCCGTTGAAAAATGTAAAAGATTTTAAAATAATAGGTACATCAAAATCTAATGTTGAGATCAGTAATATCATCACGGGAAAACCTTTATTCACCAGTGATTTTAAAGTAGACGGAATGTTGTATGCAATGATTATACATCCGCCGGCCTTTGGAATGCAAATAAAATCCTTTGATTCCAAAGCTGTGCTGTCAATGCCAGGTATCAAATCGGTTTTTGAAATTGAGACCGTTCCGGACACTCAAGACCAAAATACGTTCGACGTGACGAGCTTTAATAAGCTGGTGGTTATTGCGGGAAATTCTACTTGGCAGGTAATGCAGGCAAAAAAAGCATTAAAAGTAGAATGGGAAAAGGCTCCTGAAAGGACAATTGTTTCGGGTGGTAAAAATGTAAAAGTTCCTGCAGGATTAGAGAGTACAGACGATCACAGGTCTCAGATGGAGGAATATATCAAAAAGCCAGGACAGATATTAAGAAAAGACGGAAATCCTGAAGAGATTTTCAAAACTGCAGCAAAGGTAATCGAACGTTCTTATACGGCACCTTTTTTAGCACATAATGCAATGGAACCTGTGAACTGCTTTGCTCATTTTAAAGGCGATAAAGTTGAAATTTTAGGTCCGATTCAAGCCCCTGAGCTCATTTCAGGAACGATTGCTACAAGGCTTGGGATTTCAAAAGAAAATGTCCAGATCAGACTATCCAGAATGGGCGGAGGTTTCGGTCGTCGTGCTTATGGACATCATATGGTGGAAGCCGCAGTCATTTCAAAGCACCTGAATGCTCCTGTAAGATTAGTTTATATGCGAGAGGATGAAATGACAGCAGGCATTTACCGCCCAAGTTATGGCGCTACATTCAGAGCTGCTTTGGATAAAAATAATAATATGATTGCCTATCATGTAAAGGCAGGCGGAATCCCGGAGTCTCCAATATCGGCAGACAGATTTCCGGCAGGTGCGGTAGATCATTATATAGCAGAGAGCTGGAAAATAGATTCTAATATTACAATTGGCGCTTTCAGAGCCCCGCGTTCCAATTTTATGGGAACCTCGGAACAATCTTTTTTGGATGAGGTCGCATTTGAAGCAGGAAAAGATCCTATCGAATTTCGTTTAGAATTGTTGGATAGAGCAGCAAAAAATCCTGTTGGTAAGAAAAATGATTATGTTGCAGACCGATATGCTGGAGTTTTAAAACTTGTGAAAGAGAAATCAAACTGGGGAATCAATGAACCTAATGTTTATAGAGGTGTTTCTGCCTATTTCTGTCATAATACCTATGCTGCTGAAGTGATAGATATATGGTTTGAAGACGGAATGCCAAAAGTTAAAAAAGTGACTGCTGCTATCGATTGTGGTGTTGTCGTTAATGTAGATGCAGCCAAAAATATGGTAGAAGGAGCTATTACTGATGCTATTGGAAATGCATTATTTGGAGAATTGCCTTTTAAAAACGGTCAGCCGGAAAAGAATAATTTTAATACCTATCGATTAATAAGAAATAATGAAGCGCCAAGAGAGATTGATGTTCATTTCGTGAAAAATGAGTTTGATCCGACAGGTTTGGGAGAACCTCCTTTTCCTCCTGCGTTTGCGTCTGTTGCTAATGCTTTGTATAAAGCAACAGGTAAGAGATTTTATAATACGCCATTTATCAATGATTTAGAAAAACTCAAAAAGTCTTAAAAAGTTTAGCGAAAGAAGAGGTTTAGACTTATTTAATTATTAACTTGATAAAAAATAGAATATGGAAATGAAAAATCAGTACAGCAGAAGAAATTTTCTGAAGATTTCGGGACTCTTGGCGGCTTTCGTTGCGATTCCTACTTCAGTAAAAGCATTCTATAATGATGTAAAACAATATTTTATTCCGAAGAAAAATGTATCGAAGCTTACCATTTCGGTTAATAAAAAGACTCATACGTTATATGCCGACAGCCGTTCAACCTTATTGGATTTGTTGAGAGAGCAACTTCATCTTACAGGTTCAAAAAAAGGCTGTGATCACGGACAATGTGGTGCCTGTACAGTTCATATCGATGGTGAAAGAGCATTAAGCTGCCTTACATTGGCGGCAATGACAGAAGGCAAAGAAATTACGACTATAGAAGGTTTAGGCAATGGAGATGAACTTCATCCGATGCAAAAAGCTTTTGTTGAGTGTGACGGTTTCCAATGCGGATATTGTACGCCAGGACAGATTATGTCTGCTGTAGCCTGTGTGAACGAAGGTCATACAGGTTCCGTTGAGGAAATCAAAGAATATATGAGTGGTAATCTCTGCCGTTGCGGAGCTTACAACGGTATTGTAGAATCTATTCAAAAAGTTGCAGCATTATGAGACCATTTAATTTTGAAAAGGCAAATTCGGTTGCAGAGGCAACATTCAAAAAATCTGCAAGTAACCAGTTTATTGCAGGAGGTACCAATCTGGTAGATTTAATGAAAAAAAATATCGCTCAACCGGAGGTTTTGATTGATATTACTCCAGCAATGTCCAAGGATATCAGTTACGAAAAAAACAAACTCAATATTGGGGCTATGGTAAGCAATACAAAAGTAGCTACGAATAAAGAAGTTTTAGACAAATTTCCATTGATTTCAAAAGCTATTTTAGCTGGTGCTTCACCACAAATCAGAAATATGGCAAGCTCTGCAGGGAATCTTCTGCAACGTACAAGATGTCCTTATTTTTACGATGTTACAACACCTTGTAATAAAAGAAAGCCTGAAAGCGGATGTAGCGCTGCTGAAAATGGAACAAGAATGAGCGCAGTAGCAGGATATAACGACCAGTGTGTTGCAGTTCACCCTTCTGATTTCTGTGTAGCATTGGCAGCTTTAGATGCTAAAGTGATCACTGTGAATTCTAATGAAAAAGAAAGTAAGATTCCATTCAAAGATTTTCATAAGCTTCCCGGCGATACGCCTTGGCTAGATAATAATTTACCGATTGATTCCATAATTACTAAAATAGAAGTTCCGGAGAATAATTTCAGTAAAAACTATGCTTACTTGAAATTGAGAGACCGTACATCCTATGCATTTGCATTGGTTTCTGTTGCTGCTGGATTAGATTTAAATGGAAATAAAATAAAAGAAGCCCGTCTTGCATCGGGTGGAGTAGCGCACAAACCTTGGCGATGGTACGATGCCGAAAAGTTTCTTCGGGGAAAAGAGGCTACAGAAGACGTTTTTGTACAAGCTGCAAAATTAGCAACAAAAGACCTCAAGCCATTAAAGGAAAATGAGTTCAAAATTCCAATGTTGGAAGGAGCAATCGTAGAAGCATTGAATCAGTCTTTGCATCATTAATTTAAAGCTTTAATCAAATAATAGAACGAAATTATGGGAATTCTTGAATTGTTTAAAAGTAAATCTAAAAGGCCTGAAGGTCGTGTAGAAGGAGTTGAAAAAGTGATAGGAAATGGAAAGTATGCGGCAGAATATGTAGTGAAAAATGTCACTTATGGTGTTTTAGTGGGCAGTACAATTCCTTCGGGTAGTATAAAATCCATTTTGGTAGATAAAGCTAAGCAGGTAGAAGGTGTTTTGGATGTGATAACACATCTACACAAACCTTTGGTTCCCGGTTTAGCAGACGAAGATAAAATTAAAAAAGCAAATTTTGGTCTACCTGTTTTTCACACAGATAAAGTATATTTTAAAGGCCAACCCATTGCTTTGGTCATTGCGGAGACTTTGGAGGATGCTACTTTTGCAGCCTCATTAGTAGAAGCTGAATATCAAAAAGATACCTTTAATGTAGATTTTGATACAGCCAAAGAATCAGTTGCTTTAAAGCCTGAGGGTAAAGAAAGAGGAAGTGTAGATGCTTGGCAAGGTCTGCCATTTATTTTAGATGAACAGTACAACATCAAGGCAGATGTTCACAACCCTATGGAGATGCACGCCACAATTGCGCATTGGACCTCTAATGATTCCCTGCGTCTTTATGATAAAAATCAGGGTGTTAACAATGTCCAGAATACATTTTCCCGTTTATTTGAACTTCAAAAGGAGAAAGTAGAAGTTTTCAGTGAGTTTGTAGGTGGTGGATTTGGTTCCGGTCTTCGGGTTTGGCCACATGTTTTGGCTGCTATTATGGGAGCTAAACAAGTGGGTCGTCCCGTTAAATTAATGCTCACTCGTCCTCAGATGTTTGCGGCTACCGGTTACAGACCGGCTTCTTGGCAAAGAGTAAAACTGGGAGCAGATCAATCCGGAAATTTGTTGGGAATTCTGCATCAGGCAAAGAACGGAACTTCTGTTTACGAAAATTTTAATGATGGAATTACCCGTGTTACGAGATTGATTTATAAACTTCCGAATTTAAAGACAGAATCTGCGAGTGTTCCGTTAAATCTCAGTACACCAACCTGGATGCGTGGACCTGGAGATTGTACAGGTGTTTTTGCATTGGAATCTGCAGTGGATGAATTAAGTTATAAATTAAAAATTGATCCTGTTCAACTAAGATTAAAAAATATTTCACTTGAAAAACATCCCGATTCAGGATTGCCTTGGTCTACTCATTTTCTTGATGAAGGATTAAGAAAAGGAGCTGAAATGATTGGATGGAGTTCGAGAAAAGCAACTCCTGCAGCAGTAACTGAAGGAGATTGGTACATCGGTTATGGGATGGCAGTCGGAATGTGGAATGCGGGAAGAAGGCCGGCAAAAGCTGCGATTGTACTATTAAAAGACGGAACAATGACAGTACAAACGGCAATGACAGACATTGGAACCGGAACCGGAACCGGAATGCTGAACATTGCTCACGAAATTACCGGAATTCCAAAAGATAACATCAATATCGAATTGGGAAATTCAAATCTTCCTGCAGCGCCAAGCCAGGGTGGAAGCCAAGGATTATCTTCTGTGAGTGGGGCAATTTATGATGTGAGTAATCAGATAAAATTAAAATTGGCAGAATATGCTATTTTAATTAATCCTGCTTTCAAAGGAGTTCTGCAAGATGGTCTCACACTTTCAGATTCAGGTATTAGCTTAAAAAACAATTCTAAAGTTACCGTTTCTTATGCCGAATTATTTGAAAAAAATAGTCTGACAGAAGTTCGGGTAGAAGTAGATTCTCAGCCCAGCAAGGAAATGGGGAAATATGCCTACTGTTCCTCTTCAGCTCATTTTTGTAAAGTACGGGTTAATAAGAGGACAGGCAAAGTGAAGATTGAAAAACTAGCTGTAGTTGCAGATGGTGGAAAAATTGTGAATGATAAAGCCGCTGCCAACCAAATGTCTGGTGCAGCAGTAGGAGGTATCGGAATGACTTTGATGGAAGAAAATTTAATCGATGTGAAATTAGGTTCATTAATCGGGAATGATTTAGCAGGATACCATTTTGCAGTAAACGCCGATGCACCAATTATTGATGTCGCTTTTATCAATAAACCTGATCCAAACATCAATCCTTCAGGAGCGAAAGGACTTGGAGAGGTCGGAATAATAGGTACAGCTCCGGCAATTGCCAACGCAATATATAATGCAATAGGAATCCGTATGAGAGATTTGCCGATAACTCCCGATGAAATTTTATTAGCTCTTAATAAAAAATAAAAAGTAAAAAAGGTTTTATGAATAGAAATTCATAAAACCTTTTTTTATAACATCAAGTTTCCTTTTTCTTTTCATTGGTATATAGTCAAAAATAATTCTCACCCGTAATTTTGGTACAGAATGCTGTAATTCATATAACAATAAAAATTCTCAAGCTTTCGAAATTTGTACCATAGAAAATGATCTAAAAGATCGTAGTAAATTCTCAATACAATGAAAACAAGAGTTCTTGGAAACTTAGAAGTTTCCGCAATTGGAATGGGGTGTATGAACCTCAGTTTTGGAACTGGTAAAGCAACAGAAATTTCGGAAGGAATAAATGTTATTCGTGCAGGTTACGAAAAAGGAATCACATTTTTTGATACGGCAGAAGCTTATGGTCCTTTTACGAATGAAGAGTTATTAGGTCAGGCACTAAAGCCTTTTCGTAAAGAAGTTGTAATTGCTACAAAGTTTGGAATGATTTCAGAAACAGGTGTTAATAGTCAGCCTGCTCATATTCGTAAGGTTGTGGAGGAATCTTTGAAAAGGCTTCAGACCGATTATATCGATTTGTTATATCAGCATAGAGTTGACCCAAATGTTCCCATTGAAGATGTTGCCGGAACAGTAAAAGATCTAATAGCTGAAGGAAAAGTAAAATATTTTGGATTATCTGAAGCAAATGCTGAAACAATTAGAAAAGCTAACAGTGTCCAAAAGATAACCGCTGTACAAAATCAATATTCTGTTTGGACACGAGAACCTGAAAAATCTGTAATTCCTGCGTGCGAGGAATTAGGAATAGGATTTGTTCCATGGGGACCATTAGGAACCGGTTTTTTAACCGGCACAATAACCCCCAATGATACTTTTGATCCTGCTACAGATCTTCGGGCAGTATTTCCAAGATTTACTAAAGAAGCAATGACAGCAAACATGCCATTGGTGACCATGTTAAGAAATATTGCTGAGAGAAAAAGTGTTTCAACAGTACAAATTGCACTAGCCTGGCTGTTAGCTCAAAAACCGTTTATAGTTCCAATCCCAGGAATGGATAAAATCGAGTATATAAATGATAATATAAAGTCTGCAGATGTTGAAATAAGTGCAGAAGATTTGCAGGAAATAGAGGATGGCCTCTCTAAGATTACTATTCAGGGAGAGAGACTTAATCAGGACCTGTTGAATTTATCAGAATAAAAAAAATAATACATAAAAATATTACAATATGGACAGTAGAAAATTAGGAAATCAGGGATTAGAAGTTTCTGCTTTAGGGTTTGGGTGTATGGGACTAAATTTTTCATATAGTCACAGTATTACTAAGGAAGAATCAGTTAAAATATTACACGAAGCGGTAGATAAAGGAATTACATTTTTTGATACAGCAGAGGTGTATGGTCCTTACACAAACGAGGAAATTGTAGGGCAAGCCTTGAAGCCTTTTCGTGATAAGGTTGTAATCGCTACCAAATTTGGCTTTAATATTCAGGATGGAAAGATGGCAGGAACAAATAGTACCCCTGAGCAAATCAGAAAGGCTGTCGAAGGAAGTTTAAAAAGGTTGGGAACGGATTATATTGACTTACTTTATCAGCACAGAGTAGACCCAAATGTTCCCATTGAAGATGTTGCAGGAACCGTAAAAGAACTAATCAACGAAGGAAAAGTAAAATTCTTTGGATTATCTGAAGCCGGTGCAGAAACGATTCGTAAAGCACATACAATACAACCCGTTTCTGCACTTCAGAATGAATATTCACTTTGGTTCCGTAAGCCTGAAGCAGAAATTATTCCGCTCTTGGAAGAGTTAAATATCGGTTTGGTTCCTTACAGTCCGCTTGGAAAAGGTTTTCTTACCGGTGCTTTTGATGAAAATACTGAAATTGCAGCTAATGACTTTCGTCAAAATTCACCCCGTTTTGCTGCCGACGTGAGAGAACAAAACTTATCGTTTGTAAATCTTTTAAAAGATTTTGCAAGAGAGAAGGAAGCCACTCCTGCGCAAATTGCTTTAGCTTGGTTACTAGCTCAAAAGCCTTGGATTTCACCTATTCCTGGTACTACTAAACTTCATCGACTAGAAGAAAATATTGGCTCGGTATCCGTAGGACTAACTACTGAAGATATTGAAAGAATTACCTCTGAAGCCGACAAACTTGAAGTTGCAGGAGGAAGATATACTGAAGCAATAGAAAAAACAACTGGTTTGTAGTTAATAACCATTGCATATGGAAATAGTAGAAAGAATTATAAGTCTGGAAGATAAGCTGGCGATTAAAGAACTGAACTATAGTTACTTATTTGCTGCTGATAGGAAAGATCATGATAAGATGGCGGCTCATTTTACTTCGGATGGAGTGTTGACATCCATCATGGACGAGGGTACGATTGTATTAAAAGGCACAAAAGGAATTAGTGACGGATTTGCTGAAATCCTAAAGCCAATACAAACAGCTTACCACTTGGGAGGTCAATTATTAATTGATCATAAAGGAGAAGAAGTTACTGGTAAATCCTATGTTTTCGTCACCTTAGTAGGTCTCAA
The DNA here is from genome assembly GCF_900108365.1 of Chryseobacterium culicis. GTDB lineage: Bacteria > Bacteroidota > Bacteroidia > Flavobacteriales > Weeksellaceae > Chryseobacterium > Chryseobacterium culicis. Next base: position 63,141 of record NZ_FNWQ01000009.1, read on the forward strand.
AGATAATCTTAAATATGTCAGAAAAATCTGGGCTGTCTATGAGGATGAGTATTCAAAAAAAAATAACCAGTGGTTTATTAAAAATAGGGTAGCTACTGTAGCATGGGAAGAAAAAGATATCATTAATAATTAAAATATATATGGAAACAAAAAGTGTAAAAGCTTACGGAACAACTGGGGCTAAAGAATTATTACAAGAAATGACTATTAAACGTCGTGCATTATTACCCCATGATGTAGAAATGGAAATATTATTTTGCGGTATTTGTCATAGTGATCTACATCAGGCACACAATGATTTTGGAGGTTCAACTTATCCAATGGTACCTGGTCACGAAATTGTTGGAAAGATCACTGCTGTTGGAGAGCATGTCAAAAACTTTAAGATTGGCGATCTGGCAGGTGTTGGGTGTATTATCGATAGTTGTAGAGAATGTGAATACTGTGAAAGAAGTGAAGAAATGTACTGTGCAGAAGAGACACTATCTTTCAACTCTCCTGATAAGTACTTAGGAGGAATGACTTTAGGAGGCTATGCAGAGACCTATGTTGCAGACGAAAGATATGTTCTGCATATTCCCGAGAATCTTGATTTAGCATCGGCAGCCCCTCTCCTTTGTGCGGGAATCACTGTTTATTCACCATTCAAGCATTGGAATATTGGAGTGGGGAGTAAGGTCGGCGTTTTAGGAATCGGAGGTCTTGGGCATGTTGCTATAAAAATAGCAAAAGGATTAGGGGCTGATGTCATAGTATTCACCACTTCCGAAACGAAAGTTGCCGATGCGAAAAGACTCGGCGCAGACGATGCTGTTCTTACTAAAGATGATGAGCAATTGAAAAGGTACATTGGTCAGCTGGATATGGTATTGGATACGGTTTCAGCACCGCATGATGTTAACGTATACCTCAATCAATTGAAACCAGAAGGAACAGTTGTTTTAGTTGGATTACCTAATCAGCCACTACCCATTAATCCCTTTAACGTTGTTCGTGGCAGAAGAAGCTTTGCAGGTTCAAACATCGGAGGCATTAAAGAAACTCAGGAAATGTTGGATTTTTGTGGGAAACATAATATTACTGCGGATATTGAATTGGTAAATATTCAGGATATTAATACTGCATATGATCGACTTATTAATGGAGATGTTCATTACCGCTTTGTAATAGATATGGCATCTTTAAAAGGTTAATAAAAACCTATTAAATATCAACTTATCGTTTAAATTGAACAATAAATAATGATTGGAAATAACAATCTTGTTGTAAAGGAAACATTAATAGAAAATAAGCCTTTTTCCAAAGGGCTTATTTTTCTTCTTGCTTTAGCTGCTGGAGTTTCTGTGGCGAATTTATATTATAATCAGCCCCTGCTGGGAAATATTGCTGATGAATTTCATATTGATGCACGTCGAGCCGGACTACTTTCTACCCTTACACAGTTAGGATATGCATCAGGTGTTTTTTTGTTTGTTCCCCTGGGGGATATAAAAGACAAAAGGTCCATCATTTTAATACTAATTTGTTTCGTTACGCTCTCTCTTTTAGGAGTAGCTTTAGTTCATAACCTTATATTGCTGTACATTTTGTTTTTTTGTGTCGGACTTACTACTGGTATTCCTCAGATCATTGTTCCTTTCGCTGCTCAACTTGCTCCCCCAAAGAATCGTGGTAAAGTTATTGGCACAGTGGTAAGTGCAGCTTTAATAGGAATTCTATTGGCCAGAACGGTATCTGGTTACGTTGGATATTGGTTCGGATGGCGATATATGTTTGTGATAGCTTCTGTTGCTATGGCATTTCTTGGAACAATCTTATACTTTAAATTGCCTGCTAATCCACCAACAGTAAATTTACACTATGGCGATTTAATGAAATCCTTACGAACAATATATAATAAGTATCCATCAGTAAAAACTTCTGTAATAACAGGAGGAAGTATGTTTGGTGCTTTTAGTATTTTCTGGACATCCTTAACATTTTTACTTGAAAGTCCTATCTATGATATGAACAGTAATCAGATAGGTTTATTCGGGCTTATTGGAGCAATAGGTGCTGTTGGAGCACGGGTTTTTGGAAGTTTAAATGATAAAATGAATTCAAGAAAAATCATTAGTATGGCAGCTATTATTTGTGCATTGTCATTTTTGGTACTTTATCCGGGAAAATATTCAATGATTACTTTTATAATAGCAGGTGTGGTAATTTTGGATTTTGGAATGCAGGGAACGCTGGTCTCTACACAAGCGATCATTTACAGCTTAAATGATGGTGAAAGAAGCCGTATTAATACGATTTTTGTTGTTTCCAATTTTATAGGCGGGGCAATTGGCTCTGCATTCGGTTCTCTTGCATGGAGTTACTTTGGATGGAGCGGAGTCTGTTTACTAGGATTCTTTTTTGTATTAATAGCTCTTATTGCAAATATTAAAGGAGAGAGAAATGAAAATCTTAAATACTAAATATCATTTACACCTAGACACAGATAAAAAGTAGAGTTGTTAGAGCATATACAAAATGAAACACTAAAATATTTTAGGGAGTATAAGCTTATTATTCTATTTACTTTATTGAAAATAAAAATAAGGCCTTTATCAGTGTTCGAAATTTATTGACGAAAAATTTCGAAAACGCTAAAAATTTTGATAGTTCAACAAAAAATTGAACTTGAAAAACGCCACGGAAATGGATTGTGAAAAGCTCTTAAATACAATTTTTTAAATTATAATTGATGAAAAAAAAATATCAAAACACATCGACAATTCATTCGCAGAATGTTGGCAAAATATTTATTCCAGTTCTAGCAGGGCTAATGGCTTTTACTTCTTTGTCCACTGATATCTATCTTCCAGCGATGCCAACCATGGAAAATGATCTTCACGGAAATATTGAACTTACCGTTACAGGATTTCTTGTTGGCTTTGCGGTAGCGCAAATAATCTGGGGGCCTATTAGCGATAAATACGGACGAAAACTCCCACTTATAGCTGGTATTTTTTTATTTATAATAGGATCCGTAGGATGTGCGCTTTCAGATTCGATGGTTGCTATGGTTTTTTGGCGTATAATCCAGGCTTTTGGGGCATGCACAGGACCAATGATTGCAAGAGCGATGGTGCGGGATGTTTATGAGAAAACTGAAGCGGCAAGAAAACTGTCAGGTTTAATGATTTTGATGGCAATAGCTCCTATTGTAGGACCTTTGCTCGGCGGTCAAATATTGAAATTCGCAAGTTGGCATTACATATTTTGGCTTTTAGCAGTAATAGGAATAGTTATGCTGATTCTTGTATTTTTTTTACCTGAAACCTTCAATCCACAATATCGTTCAGAGCAGTCAATTGCTACTGCATTTTCCAATTACAAAAAATTGATTTCTAATAAAAAATTCATGAAGTATACGCTATGTCTTACATTTTTCTATATGGCTGCGTACGGTTTCATAGCAGGTTCACCTTCTGTATATATTAGCTATTTTAAAGTTCCTGAACAATCTTATGGGTGGTTATTTGCATTAAATGTCTTTGGGCTTATAGGTTTTAGCCTACTTAATAGAAAATTGGTGAAAACTTATAGTCTGGATGCTATACTAAAAGTTTCAACATTAGTTTCAATGACATCTGGGCTTTTAATGTTGGTTACCGTATTAAATAGTTGGGGTGGCCTTGCGGCTGTTGTGATAGGTGTTTTTTTCTTTTTTTCAATGAACGGATTTATCGCTGCTTGCACGACAGCAGCTGCTTTAGATGACGTACCAGAAATAGCAGGTTCTGCTTCAGCACTGCTAGGAAGTATGCAATATGGGAGTGGTATCGTTTCTACGTTACTATTAACTTTCTTCGGAAATACAATTCCTCTAACAATGAGTTGGATTATTGCTTTTTTTGCAACATTGGCAGCATTAATTATGAAACCTTGGAATTGGAAAGTGCAAGATGACAATTAAATAAACACCAAATTCTTAACCTAATTGATAAGAATATGATAGCGGTAAAAATGGTATAATATTCTGTAATAGGATTAATAAGCTTTGGTATTCAAATGCTGAAATTTGTAGTATAATTAATTATAGAGATAAAAATTAAATGTATGAATACTAAAAAAGATATTATAGTTTTAACAGGAGCAGGTCAACTAGGTATGGCCATTGTTAGAAGAGTGGCTTACGGAAATAAAATTTTTGTAGCTGACTGGAAAATTGAAAATGCAGAAGCTATATCCAAAATTCTACGAGAATCGGGATTTGATGCGATTCCGTACAAAGTGGATATTTCTGATCGTCTATCGATTTTAGAATTAATAAATGCTGCGCAAAAAGAGGGAGAGATTTCGATGTTTATAAATGCTGCCGGCCTATCTCCGTCGCAATCAACGAAAGAGCATATTTTACAAGTAGATCTTTACGGAACTGCAATGTTATTAGAAGAGTTTGGAAAAGTAATAAAAGAGGGGGGGAATGGAGTTACCATTTCTAGTCAGTCTGGTTACAGAATGCCTGCTCTAACAACAGAGGAAGATAGGCTTTTAGCAACAACACCAACTGAAAACTTGTTATCTTTAGAAATGTTACAACCTGATAAGATTAAAGACACTTTACATGCCTATCAGATTTCAAAGCGTTGCAATGGTAAAAGGGTAATGGCAGAAGCTGTAAAATGGGCTCAGCGGGGCGCAAGACTTAATTGTATTTCTCCAGGAATCATTGTTACACCTTTAGCTTTAGACGAATTTAACGGACCTCGCGGTGATTTTTATAAGAATATGTTTGCGAAATCTCCGGCAGGTCGTCCGGGAATTGCTGATGAAGTTGCCAACGTTGCCGAACTTCTGATGAGTGAAAAAGGAGCATTTATTACTGGTTCTGATTTCCTTATTGATGGTGGAGCTACAGCATCTTATTTCTATGGACCATTACAACCAGATACCTTGTAAAATATTTCATACATGAATACTCATTTCAAATTTCATTATGCATACGTCATTGTTTTTTGCTGCTGTCTTATTATGGGAGTGGTAATTGGTTTGGTAATGAGTTGTGCGGGAATTTTCTATACACCTGTGAGTGACGATCTTGGCGTAAGCAAAGGTGATTTTGGGCTCTACATGACATTTGTTTATTCATGCTCTTTTTTTATGCTTTCAGTAGCTGGAAAAATGATGGATAAATTCAGTGCAAGGGTTTTATTGGCAGGAGGTACAGCTATTGTTGGGCTTATATATATTGGAATGTCTCAATTTGATAAGGTTTGGCAATTTTATGTTGCTGGAGGACTTATCGGTATAGTTCTTTCCTTTTTATTATATCTGAGTTATCCAGTCTTAATTAGTAGATGGTTTAACTCTGGAGTAGGTTTTTTTATAGGCTTATGCAGTGCTGCCTCTGGAATCGGAGGAATTGTATTTAATCCAATAGGTGGATATCTGCTACAAGTCTATGGCTGGCGAACTGCCTATTTAATTTTTGGAGCAATTATTCTGATTGGTATCTTTCCTCTTTTAGCAGTGTTACTTCGAGATGATCCATATAAGATCGGATTAAAACCGCTTGGAAGAAAGGAGCAAGAATATGTATCTTCAGGAATGGACTATGCTGAAGCAATAAGAAGTCCAACTTTTTATACGATGTTAGTTTTTGCTTTTCTAATGATTTCCGTATCCACTCTTAATTTATTTTTACCTACTTATATAACTTCTGTGGGATTCAGTGTTGAGCAATCATCACTTGTAGCTTCAGCAGTAATGCTTGGAGTGACTATCGGAAAACTTATTCTTGGATATATAAATGATAAAAGCCCAATCGCCGGAGTTTTTCTTTTCTCAGGGTGTGGAATTTTGGGATTTATTTTCTTACTGTTCGGAACAAAAATGTTCATATTGATAGTAATCGGAGCATTTTTATTTGGATGGGCCTATGCTGCAGTAACAGTAGAAACAGCACTTTTAGTTAGGATTGTATTTGGAACAAAAGATTATTCTAAAATATTTTCTAATATTTCAATTTCACTTGCTCTTGGCGGGGCTGTGATGGCTGGAGTATGGGGATATTTGGCAGACTTTTTAGATTTTAAGGTGATTTTTATAATTGCTCTTGTCCTTCTAGCATGTGCCGCAGGGATTGGCTGGATTTCGATAAAGAAATCGGCTAAAAATATTTATTAATTAAAACTGAAATTTTTTCTTATATGAAAAATTATCTGTTGCCTTTAGTTATTTTTTTTGCTTTTGCATCACTTTCAAAAGCTCAAGAACCAGTTAACCGTAAAAAGATGCTTATTGTTTATTTAACGAGAACAAAAAATACCAAAGTTGTTGCGGAAATCATCCATAATAAAGTAGGAGGTGATATTGTTCCGATAGAACCAATAAATCCTTATCCAGCTGATTATAAAAAGACAGTCGCTCAAGTTGCTGAAGAAGATGAGCGGGGCTATTTGCCTCCGATTAACTTAAATATTGACAATATTAATAAATACGATACAATCTTTGTTGGGTTTCCAACATGGGGAATGCAGTTGCCTCCGCCTATTAAAACCTTTTTAAAGCAATATTCATTTAAAGGTAAAACAATTGTTCCATTTAATACCAATGCTGGATACGGAGTAGGAACTGGTTTTCGACAGATTTATGAAATATGTCCAGAATCCACTATTTTAGAAGGTTATACTACGGAGGGAGGTAAAGAGCGCGATGGCATTTTATTTATTATGAAAAATGAAAAAGCAGACTCTGTAGCTGAGGAAGTTAATATTTGGTTAAATAAAATTAAAATTTTAAAGTAACTAATGATGATGCGCGAAAAACCTACAGTATATCCCTTTGTTAAATCTTTTTTAATCGCTTTTTTAACGTTATTATTTTTGAATAGTCAATCACAAAGTAAATCTATTAACATAATGGAAGATCAACTACAAATTGAGCAGGATAAGGTTATTAAAACGGTAAGACTGCTTGCGGATTTAATGATTAATAAAGACATAGATGGGATGAGTAAAATACTAGCTGAGAATTATACCCTTACGCATATGACAGGTTATGTTCAACCTAAATCCGAATGGTTTTCTGAAGTAGCTAAAGAAAGTATGAAATATTATTCAGCTAAAGAAGTTGGGCATAAAATAATTATTGATCACAATAAAGCGGAAGTAACTGTTCAGAATTTAGTTGATGCAAAAATATGGGGCAGTAGGAACATGTGGAGACTTCAACAAAAAATATCGTTAGAAAAAAGGTCCGGTCAATGGATAATTCTAAAATCTATAGCATCTACATTTTAGTTTTTCTTATCCAAAAAATCCGGTATTATAATTACAATAATAAACATTTTAGTTTAATACTTAAAAAAAAATATGAAAAAAGTACTTATTATAGGGGCAAGTGGAAGTTTAGCATCATACGTAATTGATGCGTTACAGGAAAAAAACAATATTGAACTGACTCTCTTTGCAAGAAATAAGAATAGGATTGATAATATGGGTAATGCACACGTGATAGAAGGTGATGCTATGAACTATGGTGATGTGCAAAGTGCTGTGGCTGGACAAGATATTGTTTATGTCAATCTTGCAGGAAATCTGGAGGTGATGACTAATAATATTGTTAAGGCTATGAAAGAAAAAGCTGTGAAAAGAATTATTGCGATAAGCTCCATAGGAATATATGATATTCCAGGACGTCCTGTTTTACAGCCCTACCGTAAGCTTGCAGATATAATAGAAAATTCTGGTTTAGATTACACAATTCTTAGACCTGACTGGTTTACTAATGCTAATGAAATCGACTATCACATTACACGGAAATCTGAGCCTGAAGTTGGCGGTGCTTTGTCAAGGAAAAGTATTGCTGCATTTGTAGCAAAATTAATTGACAACTCCAATGAGTATATCCATGAGAATTTAGGAATTAGCAAATTGTGATTAAAACTGAATCTAAAATATTATTGATAATGTCCAAAATGATATGGAAGAAACACGGAATGGTAGTTATTAAGTCTTTTCGTTAGAAATGTATTTAGCCTCCCAGTATCAGGTGAAAAATCTTTAGGTTTTGTTGGAAATACTTTAAAGTACATGTATATAACGTTGAAACATTTCTAAAATTATAATAGAGTAATGAATAGAGTTATATTTGGTACAAGCAGACTTTAGAGTAAAGAGAAGAAGTTATTCACCATAACAATAATTTCCATAAGCTCGTAGATATTCTCTACGAGCTTTATGTGAAAAAAATCTTAGAATGTAAAAAACAATTTATTAATTTAAACACATAATTCAAAGCCAATTATATGCATTCCTTACTACCTTTTTTTCTTATAATGATTGTTGTTATCATATTGCTTAACATGCTTGCCACAAAATTAAAAGTAGCATATCCAATATTATTGGTGATGGCGGGTTTAGGGGTAAGCATTATTCCAGGATTGCCAGTGGTAAAAATTGATCCAGATTTGATATTCTTTATCTTTTTACCGCCTTTATTATTTGAAGCAAGCTGGACTATTTCATTTAAAGAAATGAAAAAATGGTATCGCATAATAACAAGTTTTGCTTTTGTAGTAGTTTTCTTTACAGCACTTACTGTTGCTTTGGTAAGCAATTACTTTATACCTGGTTTTAGCATAGTTTTGGGGCTTTTGCTAGGAGGTATAGTCTCTCCTCCTGATGCTGTAAGTACAGGTGCAATCACTAAATTTGTAAAAATTCCAAAGTCTACTTCTACAATTTTGGAAGGTGAAAGCTTACTCAATGATGCTTCTTCACTTATTATTTTTAGATTTGCTCTTATCGCAATTGGTACAGGGCAGTTCATTTGGACTGAAGCATTAGGAAGTTTTTTATGGATGGTGTTGGGAGGTACTTTAATGGGAATCATTTTAGCATGGATCTTTGTCCAAATTCATAAAAGGCTTCCGACCGATGCTCCATCAGATATTATCATCACTCTAATAGAGCCATATATAATGTATTGGATTGCAGAAAAGGCACACAGTTCAGGAGTTTTATGTGTTGTAGCAGGAGGACTGTATTTATCAAAGAACAGATTTGTCTTTTTGAACAGTTCGAGCAGAATAAAAGGATATAGCGTTTGGGAAAGTTTTGTCTTTATTCTTAATGGCGTTGTGTTTCTATTGATAGGGCTTGAGCTTCCTGAAATTGTGAAAGGGATACGCTCTACCGGATTATCTCTAGAAGCTGCAATATGGTACGGTGTTTTGGTAACAGTTACTATTATTGCAACCCGAATTCTCTGTAGCTATGCGGCTTTGATAATGACATTAGTTTTTAGACCCCAAGTTTTTAAAATGAATTCAATGGCTACTTTATCTGATAGAAAAAGGCAATGGATTATGCCAGCAATTTTAGGGTGGACCGGAATGCGAGGAGTTGTTTCATTGGCAGCAGCTCTATCTATTCCTGTAGCTTTGCATGATGGCAGCCCATTTCCACACAGAGACTTGATTTTGTTTGTAACTTTTGTTACCATTCTTTTAACTCTTGTTTTACAAGGGCTTACATTACCCTATTTTATTAAAAAAGCAAAATTATTTGACGAAGAACTAAATCGTGAAGAAGAAAATAGTATTCATCAAAAAATTAAGTCAGAACTAAGCAAACAAGTATCCTTATACATTCAAAATAACTATCAAGAAAATATCGACAATGATCATAATCTAAAAACTTTATTTGCGCACGTACAAAGTAAAACAAAAGTTACTGATGATCAATGGATGAATGAAGAAGGAAAAGCTATTTACCTTGAAATCATTGAGTTTCAAAGGAAATATCTTCTTAATTTAAATAAACAAAGCGAGATAGATGAAGAAATCATACGTCGTAAGCTTTACCAATTTGATTTAGAAGAAGAACGTCTTAAAACAATTTAAAAAACTCATTTTTATCTTCAGTTTATAATTTAACAGTAATACTGGTATACAATACCGTAATACATATAAGTACATATTTTGATTTGAGTTGCAATTTTGCATAGGTAATTAATTTTAAGATTGAACCAATGAAAAATGTGATAGTCATTATATTTTTGATTTTATTGAATCAATTGCTATTGGGTCAAAAAACATTAAAATATAACGCAGATATGAAATCATTTACTGATAAGGGAATTCTTGCATCAAAAGATCGTTTTACCGGCACTGTATGGATAAATATGAATGTTTTACCTGAGGACGGTTACAATTCGAATGTTGGAACCGTCACCTTTGAACCTAGAGCAAGGACAAATTGGCACAGCCATAAAAGTGGTCAAGTGCTTTTTGTGATCGAAGGTACAGGATATTATCAGATAGATGGACAACCCATCCGGGTTATGAATGAAGGGGATGTCGTAAAGATTCCCAAAAATGCAAGACATTGGCATGGTGCTTCACATAACAGTAAAATGAGACATATTGCAATTGTTACAGATTATGATCAAGATAAAACGGAATGGTTTCAGCCAGTAACTAATGCGGAATATGATAAATTTAGAGCGCCTGTTTATGAAGTAGAAAATAGATTGTCTGTTCGCGCAATAAAGAATTATGAAGAATTGTGGCCAGAATATCCCTCAAATGAAAAAGAGATGGATCCAGACCTTGCCGAAATTTTTCTAAACTTTGCCTATGATGAAGTCATAAACAACAATCCAATGGATGTTAAAATCCGTACAATGGTCATTATGGCATCGACTTTAGGAAGTCAGGCACTTTCAGAGTTTAAAATGTTTGTGAACGCTGCATTAAATATCGGAGTTACTCCTGTACAGATTAAAGAGGTTATTTATCAGTCTGTTCCTTATATTGGTAAGGCAAAGGTCAAGGATTTTTTGGACGCAACAAATGGTATTTTTATAGAAAGAGATATTAAATTGCCTCTCCAAAGTCAAACTACAACTAATCCAGAAACTAGATTCGAAAAAGGATATGCAAAACAGAGAGAGGTCATCGGTGACAGAATAGAAGAACTTTATAAAAATTCACCAGAAGATCTTATTCACATACAGAAATTTTTATCAGATAATTGCTTTGGTGACTATATAACAAGATCTGGATTGGATATTAAAACCAGGGAACTTATCACCTTATCATTCCTGATCTCTTTGGGAGGTACTGAAAGTCAGATAAAAGGCCATATACAAGGAAATAAAAATGTAGGAAACTCAAGACAGGACTTAGTAAATCTTATGACAAATCTACTCCCGTATGTTGGCTATCCTAGAACATTGAATGCAATTAATTGTCTTAATGAAATTTTGCCTTACAAAAAAAATGATAATACTGATATCAAAGCAAATTAAAATAAATTAGAATGAAAAATGTCACATTAAACAATGGAGTTATAATGCCTATCTTAGGATTGGGTGTTTATCAAATTCCTGATTACGAGGAGTGTAAAAAAGTTGTCTTAGAAGCAATTGAAGTAGGATATCGTTCAATTGATACAGCTGCAGGTTATCAAAATGAAGAGGCTGTTGGAGCAGCTATAAAAGAAAGTGGTATAGACAGAGAAAATCTATTTATTACGACGAAGCTTTGGATTTCAGATAACGGATATGAAAAAACGATAAAAGCTTTTGAGACTTCTCTAAATAAGCTTGGGCTTGATTACATTGATTTATACCTTATTCACCAACCATACGGAGATGTTCATGGCTCTTGGAGAGCACTCGAAGAACTATACAAAAAAGGTAAGGTAAGAGCAATTGGAGTTAGTAACTTTCACCCGGATAGAGTAATGGATATAATTGTAAACAATGATATAATCCCTGCTGTTAACCAAATTGAAACTCACCCTTTTTTCCAGCGTTTAGAAGATCAGGAATTTTTAAAAGAGAATGGAGTACAGATTGAGAGTTGGGCTTCTTTTGCAGAGGGAAGAAACAATCTTTTTTCAAATGAAGTGTTAATAGAAATTGGTGAAAAACACAATAAATCGGTTGCGCAAGTTGTACTTCGATGGCTTATTCAGCGGGATGTAGTAGTGATTCCAAAATCAGTAAGAAAGGAAAGGCTTATTGAAAATATAGATGTTTTTGATTTTGAACTTTCTGAAAAAGAAATGGAGACTATTAAGGGGCTTGATACGGAAACTTCTCTTTTCTTCAGTCATCGCGATCCTGCCATTATAAAATGGTTTAGCACCATGGTTAGATAGATTTAGGAATGAAAAATTATTGTGCTGATTTTTATATTTAGCACATTGATTATTTTATCCTTAATTCAAAAAACCAGCCTATATCTGCCATAAGATATTATATAGGAATGCATAATAAATAAAACAACTTAAATAAAAATAAATGAGTACAACAGTCAAGGCATATGGAACGGAATCGCCGGAGATTCCTTTGCATGAACTAACAATTAGTCGTAGAGAACTACAAGCTCACGATATAGAAATGGAAATTTTGTATTGCGGTATTTGTCATAGTGACTTACATCAAGTACATGCGGATTTTGGGCCATATCCTGCCCCTATTGTTCCTGGGCATGAGATTTTAGGTAGAATCACTGCTGTAGGAGACCATGTTAAAAATTTTAAAATAGGAGATCTCGCAGGTATTGGTTGTATTGTAGATAGTTGTGATCATTGTGAATATTGCAATGACGGGATTGAACAATTCTGTGAAGAAGGTGTCACATTTTCTTTTAATAGTGAGGATAAGGTTTCTGGAGGACACACTTTTGGAGGATTCTCAAAATCATATGTTTGTAATGAACGTTATGTGTTAAAAATGCCTGCTTTTGAAAATCTAGCTGCTGCAGCACCTCTGTTATGTGCAGGAATTACAGTTTATTCTCCATTAAAACATTGGGGAGCTGGTCCCGGAAAGAAGGTTGGTATTTTGGGAATAGGAGGTCTTGGACATATGGCAATAAAAATTGCAAAAGCTATGGGTGCTGAAGTTATTGTTTTCACTACTTCACCAGATAAAGTATCAGACGCTAAAAGACTCGGCGCTGATGAGGCTGTATTATCTTCGGATCAGGATGCGATGGCCGCTTATGTTAATAAATTACACTTTATTATTGATACTGTTTCTGCGAAACATGACGTCAATGTTTATCTTAACTTATTACGTCATGACGGAACAGTAGTGTTGGTTGGCTTGCCACCGCAACCATTAGAAATAGGAGCTTTTAATGTTGTTATGGGCCGTAAATCGTTCGCTGGATCTAATATTGGAGGTATTGCTGAAACTCAGGAAATGTTAGATTTCTGCTTTGAGCATAATATTGTAGCGGATAGTGAAATTATTAATATTCAAGATATTAATACTGCATTTGATCGTCTGGAAAGAGGTGATGTTAAGTATCGTTTTGTTATAGATATGGCTTCATTATAAAGTTAATTCGTAATTCTTTCTTTATAGGGGTATGTCATTTTTGATGTACCCTTGTTATTAATTGTCCAATTTTGTTAGTTAAAGATAATTAAATAGTAATGATGGAAAACTTTCATTTTGATAGTTAGATTTCTTTTAAAGCCATGCTTATTATACTTATAAAAACTCTTAAATATCTCTAATGATCGATTGGATAATAATTGATGTTTGTTTCTATTCTATTTTTTACGTAAGAAACTGTAATCTATCTAAATAATTTATAGACATCATAAATTAATTTGGTTTTGAAGATAATTTTATGAAGAAAAATCATCAGATAATAGCGCTCTTGTCCTGTTCCTCTTTGTTTGCTCAAACAAAGGTCAGCGATTCTGTTAAAGTTGATACTCTAGCAGTGCAATCTTTGGAAGAAGTGGTCGTGTCAGCATCCCGTATCAAGGAAAGTATTTTAAAATCTCCTGTTACCATAGAAAATATTAGCAACAAACAGTTAAGAAATACGGCAGCACTATCATTCTTTGACGGACTTGAAAATATAAAAGGTGTACAAATGCTTACACCAAGTTTAGGCTTTAAAATTATCAATACACGTGGTTTTGCCAATACTACTAATGTGAGATTTACGCAAATGGTTGATGGTTTTGATAATCAGGCACCTCATATTGGAGCACCAATAGGTAATGCATTGGGACCTACAGATCTTGATATCGAACGTGTAGAAATTATACCTGGTACAACATCTGCTCTTTATGGTCTTAATGCAATTAATGGTTTGGCAAACTTTGTTACCAAGGATCCATTTACTTCAACAGGCATTATCATACAACAAAAAACAGGAATGAATCATTTGGGAGATACGAATTCAGATGTTCGATTATTTAATGAAAGCGTATTTCGTGTAGCTGAAAAAATAGGAAGCCGCTTCGCCTTTAAAATTAATTTTTCTTATACCAGTGGAAATGATTGGATTGCGGATGACCGTACCGATTTAAATCCCAATGCCAACCTAGGAGTGGGAATTGGAGGAGGTATCAATAATCCTGCCTATGATGCAGTTAACGGATATGGAAACGAATCATCAAACAGACGAACTCTCACCCTTGGTGGATCGCGCTATGTGATAGCCCGTACGGGTTATAATGAAAAAGATGTGGCAAATTATGATATACAAAACGTCAAAGGTGATATTGGACTTTATTATAAGTTTAGCCCTAAAACAACCATTTCTTATACTTATCGATTTGCGGATTTGGATAATGTCTACCAACGTGCAAACAGATTTACATTGAAAGATTACGTTTTGCAGCAGCACGCTTTTGAGGTTAAAAACGAAATTTTTCAAATACGTGCATTTGCTACAAGTGAAGATACTGGAAAATCTTACAATCTACGTTCCGCAGCCGAAAACTTAGACAGACGCTTTAAATCTGATACTAATTGGTACAGTGATTTTACAAGCGCTTTTAATAATGCCATTGCTCAACAGGGAATGAATGTACAGCAAGCTCTTGCAGCTGCACGGAGTTCGGCAGATCTCGGCAGACTTCAGCCGGGTACTCCTGAGTTTCAACAAGCATTGAATCAACTAGCCGCCGTAAACAACTGGGATGAAGGTGCTGCATTGCGTGTTGAGGATTGGCTTATACATGGGGAAGGACAGGTAAATATTTCAAAAACTATAAGTCCTGATTTTGAAAGTAACACAGGTTTACAACTTCTTGCAGGTGTAGATTATCAATCGTACATTATCAAACCTGATGGTAATTATTTTATAAATCCAACTGCAGCCGACCCATATTCTTCATTAACCTATGGTAAGACAGGTGGTTTTGTGCAAGCTGGTAAAAACCTGTTTGATGGGCTTCTGAAACTGTCTGCCACAATGCGGGTTGACAAAAATGATTATTTTAATATGAAGTATAACCCTAGATTTGCGGCAGTTTTGACTCCTTCTAATAGACAAAGTATTCGTTTTTCCTTTCAGAGTGGTTCTCGTTTTCCAAGCATATTCGAAGCCTTTAGTAATGTCAACAGTGGAGGCGTAAGACGTGTAGGAGGTCTCCGGGTGATGTCTGACGGTGTATTCGAGAATGGTTATCTACGAAGCTCAATAGACCGCTTTCAGGCTGCTGTGACTGCTGATTTTAACAGTGGATCTACATTGGATGAAGCGATCCAGAATAACCGGGGACTACTTCAAAAAAATACCTATACTTATTTAAAACCCGAAAAAATAAATTCTTTTGAAGTGGGTTATAAAGGATTATTTTTTAATCGTACCTTAAAAGTTGATGCCGATTTTTATTTTAACCGTTACAACAATTTTATAGCGCAAATTGAAATGAATGTCCCACATACAACGGTAGCAGAATCAATACCGTATTATCTGAACGACCGCACGCTTCAAGATCGTTATCGTATTTACACAAACTCTCAAAGTGTTGTATATAATTATGGCTCCAGCTTGGGAATTAGCTATATACTCAATTCAAAATATTCAATAACTGGTAATGTATCTTATGCAAAGCTAAGTCGTACAGATAATGGAGATGGTTTTGAAGATGGTTTTAATACACCCGAATGGATTGGGAATATTTCTTTTTTAGGAGAAAATGTTTGGAAAACTCTTGGCTTTAATGTGACTTATAAGCGACAAAACAGCTTCTACTGGAGGTCATTTTTGGTCAATGGAGATGTAAAACCTTATGGAGTATTGGATGCGCAGATTAGTTATTCATTTGAAAAGTCTAGGCTGGAAATAAAAGTGGGGGCTACAAATCTTACTAATAAATACTATAATTCATTTCTTGGTGGTCCGGCAGTTGGTGGATTATACTATACAATGCTTACATATCAGCTTCAATAAAAATATGAATTAGTTTGATACTGTGGATTACTAATTTGATGTCGTATATTTTTAAGAAACTTTCGCCAAAGCAATATTGTTTTCATAGCCCTTATGTTGGCCATAAAGTGCATAAAGAGCCAAATATTTACGAAGAAGTATAGCTTTGATTTCTTTTTTAAATTACAAAGTAAAGGTCATACTTTTCTTTGGATTAAATGTTTCCAAAATTAGGGTAGTTGTAACCAAATCGGGTATAAATTAATATAGGATATTCCCGCTAACGGATAATCCAAAAAATTACTCTAAGTTTATTTATCACTAAAACAAATCGCCAAAACCTGCGATATTCCCAAACGCCTTTCTTGGCCATTATAAATTCTACTTGTATAACTATGTCATTGTTGTGAAAATTAGATACTTTCAATAATAAGGATTTTTCATTTTTTTTAATACCAAGCAGAAATAAATAATCTTTATTAGATTTTGTTAAACCGTATCTATTTGATGTTAGCTTTAAAATGAACATCATAAATTTTCAAAATATAACCGGTAAAAAGGCAGCTAAGTTATAGCAGTCAGCCTATTCTCTTGCCATCCAAAAGACTACGGCATAAACGGTTTCCTCCCTAAAGGTACCCTCCAATTATTCCGTTTCCTTTTGGCTTCTTCCTTTGCCCGCTAAGATTATCTGCTTTCTTTTTTCCGGTTTTTCTTTTGAAAAATATGTAGCGAAACCCAAAGGTGTTTTCAGAGAAAGGACGATAAAGAGATTGAGAACAAATCAATATGTACAATCTAAAAAAAACAGTTATGAACATTATCGGAAGACTGACAAGAGATGCGGAAGTCCGTACCCTGTCAAACAAAAAGCAAGTAGTCAATTTTTCTATTGCTACCAATGAGAATTATCGCAACAAACAAGGCGAGCGAATCGAACAGACAACTTTCTTTGACTGCTCCTATTGGATTTCTTCAAAAGTAGCTGAGCTACTTACGAAAGGGACTTTAGTAGAGATTATTGGAAGAGTTTACACAAGAGCATGGATTGGAAAAGATGGTGAAGCACACGCAGGTCTGAATTTTCACACATCACAAATTAAATTACACAGTAGTAATAAAAGAACCGAAAGTAATTCTACGCCTTCCAACATATCAAGTGATAAGGAAATTGGCCAACCTAAATCCAGTGAAAACGATAAGGATGATGACCTTCCATTTTAAGCCAATCAAAAATAATTTTATAACTTTTTAATAACAATATCATGGCACATAATTTAAATTTCAACGACCGAACAGGAAAATATTCATTTTTCAGCGTAAAAGAAAAAGTATGGCACAACTTAGGGCAGATTGTAGAAGAACATCCAACAAGTGAAGAAGCCATCAAATTTGCGGGGCTTGATTACGAGGTAGAAAAATCTCCTCTAGTTACGAAAGGTGCAGGGCTAGTAGAATCTCAAGATGGACTAAAAGTGAGTGATTCCGAATTGGAAGTTCCAAACTATTACGCCAATATCCGAACAGATAATAATATGGTTTTAGGTGTAGTTGGTAAAGATTATCATATCGTGCAAAATCGTGAAGCATTTTCTTTTTTTGATGCTATTGTAGGCGGCGGAAAAGGTATTCTGTACGAGACTGCAGGAGCTTTGGGAAATGGAGAACGAATTTTTATCACGGCAAAACTTCCAGATCATATCCGTGTCGGAAACGGGGAGGACATTACAGAAAAATATATTTTTTTGACGACCTCACATGACGGAAGCGGAAGCATCACCGCCGCATTTACGCCTATTCGTATTGTTTGCCAAAATACTTTAAATGCTTCATTAAAAAATATGAGTAACGTCGTAAGAATAAGACATACATCAGGCGCAAAACAACGTTTGGAAGATGCTCACAAAGTCATGGGATTAGCAAATAAACTGAGCAATCAGTTAGAAGAAACTTTTAATTATTGGGCAAAAATTAAAATTGGTGACGCTGAAATGAAAAAATTAATTCAATTGGCACTCTGTCCGAATAAAGAAACTTTAAATCATCTTCAGAAAGGAAATTTTGAAGAATTGTCTACGGTTTTTAAAAACACGGTAGATAATGCATTTACCTATGCAATGATGAGTGATGCCCAACAAATGGAAACCACGAAAGGGACTTTATTTGGTGCTTACAATGCGGTGACAGGTTTCTATCAGAATGTAAAAACCTATAAAGATGACGAAGCCAAATTACAATCCATTATTATGGGCGGAACAGCTCAAATGAGGTCTCAAAAAGCATTTGAACTTTGTGAAAACGTTGCTCATTTTGGAGCAGACATTTTTAAAATGAACTGAAAATAATGTATTAATTATAACATACGGTAAATGCAAGTCTCCACCGTATAGGAGCATATCAAATGAAATTCAATATTGTCAATGAAATAAAATTAAGCTATTCACGAAAAGGTAATTCTGACAAAGTAATCAGTAATTCATATGATGCGGTAGAGGTATTTCGACAACATTTTGATTCTGATGAAATAGATTATAGAGAATCTTTTTTCGCTTTATATTTAAATCAGAGTAGTAAGGTTTTAGGAATAAGAAAGATTTCTGAATCCGGAATTTCTTCAACTATAGTGGATGTTCGGATAATTATGCAAACAGCCCTTCTATGTAATGCCTCATCTATAATTGTAGCACACAATCATCCATCTGGGAATCTAAAACCCTCTAATGAAGATTTAAAAATTACAAATAATATTAAAAATGCATCTAAATTCTTAAATATTAAATTACTTGATCATTGCATTTTAACATCGACAGATTATCTGTCATTTGCCGATAACGGATATTTATAAAATTTCTAACTAATAAAATAAACGACAATTCAATATTGTCGTTTATTTAAAATTTTCGGCGAAAAGACAATTCCTTCCTGTGGTCGGAAACGTCTTTTCGCAATTCATTAAGAGTAACGTATTGATAAAAATTTTCTCACTTAAATTTTTTCAAAAAGTTACAGTTATTCGAAAGGCTACTTCTTATAGCCTGTAATGCGAAGAAAAATTAAAGGCTATTTCTGATGAAATAGCCTAATACATTATATTTACATTGAATTCTATCTATACAGTTCCTGCATTTTGAGGATTAAACTGTATGGTCAGCTTTTGCTCATTACCCATATTGTCTGAAATCCAAATATCAAAACTTTGAGATACTGTTGATTCAGAAGTATAATATAACCTAAATTCCTTTTCAGCCAGGAGATATGAATCATTGGGTAAAAAAGCTGGTTCATTGAATAAGCGTAATATACCCTTTCCCTCAAACTGAAAATACCGGAAGGAATATTCAGTTCCACTATAGTTTCCAACAGGAATAATGCGACATCTGATCTCCACCGTTTCTCCGTTAGCTATATATTTTGAAACAGGCATTACCTGCACTTCAAACGGAAAATTTTTCTGTACCTGTAATTCATCTTCTGAACAAGATGAAAAACAAAGCTCGACAGCAAATAAGGTTGCGATAAGATACATAGCGGCAAAAAAATGTTTTTTGATATTGATTAAATTTTTCATAATAATTTTTATTTTACAAGTTAAATCTGATTCCAAGACCAACATCAGGTCTTATTTTTTCAAGTGAAGTATTCCATACTATTTTTGCTTTATAAAAGCCTGTTAAAGCAATCCGATCTGACAGATAGACTTCAACACTCAGCTTTGTACTTCCCCCATACACCCATGATGATTCATTCAAGAGTACGGCTCCGTCATAGAGTAGTGTCTCACTTTTATTTATATTCTCATATCCTCCTTTGGCAGAAAATGTAGAATTGATTAAAAAGCTTTTTGTGCGATCAGCAATCAAATTAAAACTATAACCGACTTCAAGACTGTAGTTTTCAACAGGGACGTCAATCGTTTTATAGGAAATAATCTGTCTATTGTATTCAAAAGAATACATCGAATAGTTCCCTTTTTTTGAATAGATAATAAAATCGGTATTGACGAAATAGTTTCCGGATGACTTTTTCAACAGCAATCCTGTATTGATTCCAATACTTTTTTGCTTCGGTAACATTCTTTGTGCCTTGACTGCATAAACACAAAAAAGCACTATTATGAATGATAATAAACTCTTCATGCTATTTTAGTTTTAATTGAATGTCATTGACAACCTTGGCACTGATTAAGTCTGAATTCTCTAACTGGATTTTCTGATGTCGTCCGCCATCTTTTTCCATCAATTCAATCTCTACTATTTGATCTTCTAAAAGCGTAAACTGATCCATAAGATAAAGGAATTCACCATCGGATTGGTAGTTTACGGTAGGGTTAGGAGAATAAGTACGAAGGGGTGACAATACTTTATCCTGAACGGCTGTCCTTTTCAGATTCTTTTTGTCGGTGATTTTGAATGTGACAAAATCAACGTCAAAGGAAACATTACTCTTGTTTTTAATTTGAAAAATAAAATAAAACTTTCCTTCATGGACATACAGAGATTTTAACAGAAACTGAATTCCAAAACTTTTTGAACCAATATGCTTTACTGTTCTTTTAGGAAGCTGGTACAAGGTTCTTATCAAAAGCTCAGTCAATGATGAAGATTCTCCTTTAAGTTCTTCAAACAGAACATCTGTTGAGTATTCTTTTTCCTGATTTCGCTGTAATTTCAGAAGGTCATAATTAAGAGTGTCGGGATAAGAACTGTAAAAAACATCAAAATTGTAAAACTTACCATCCTGAGTAATGACCGAAAAGTTCGTTTCTTCCTCGAAATCTCTTACTGAAGACTTTATTCTGAGAACATTCGCTACATCCTCCGCCTTATTGGCAATCAAGTTTTCGCTTCCCAAATCAACGTATCGTATGGGGGATGGAAATAATAAATGTGTTGTTTTATTGTATGTAACTTCCATCTTATAAGGTTCCAGTTTAGCTTCTGATAGCGATGCGAAACCTGAATTCTCCTGAGCTGCTAATCTGTAGATACCGAAGAGTAGTAACAGAACTGAGAAAAATATATTAAATCGTATTTTCATTAATTTTAATTTAAAGGTTAATTATTTTTTGAAACTAAAAGCACCTGATGCCCTGCCTTAACAGTAACTTTAGGTTGTCTTACCTTCTTTTGAAAGTATCCAGAAACTCCCTGAACCAGACCTCTGGTGAGATCCGCAGCAACCTGTTGTCCTGCCGATTGGGTCATCATAATATTGGTTCCGGAATTCTGGCTCATGTTGGATGCTATATCATTAATAGCAGTCTGTTCTGAAGAATAGGGAATGTAAAGCCCCAACTGCCCATCATTATCATGAATATTAATCTCGACAGGGGTAATGATTCCTTTGTATTCAATGCTTAAAATTTTTAATAACAGCCTTCCTCCCTGAAGCTTTCCTGCTGCTTTTAACACCGTACCTGAAGGAACGGTTATCTTTCCAAGGAGCAAACCTTGTGTTAGCCGTAAGGGTACAATACTTTCATTTACCAATGTCATGGTTTCATGTATTACAGCATGGATACTGCTGTGATTTTGCGATACAGTATTTTCCTGTTCATTCTGTAACCCCGAAAATCGGTTATGACTGATGGATGCTAAAAAAGTACTGTCTGAGGGTTCTCGATACAAGCTGGATACGACGTTGCGTTTTTGAAGATGTACTGCCGTTATTTTGATTTTGTTTTCTTCAGGTTTTGCCTCAGAAGTTTTCTTTAGCTCAGGCTCTTCCTGCTGTTTCGGTGCAGGCAGATATTTTGCAGCCATCTGATAAGACTTTTCCATCAATTCTAACTGATCATTAATTTCTCCCGCACTCGGAACGGCATCCTTTTGTGAAATTTCATTCTTAAGCCTGTTAATTTCCCTTTTTAATTGAGTAACCTCATGCTCATCTCTGCTGTAAAATGAACCCAATGTTTGTTGTGCATTGCGGTAGCTGTTCAAAGCATTCTGGTCTGCTGTTTGAGGTGCTTGGGCATTGTTATAAGATTCCGGAGATAGAGTAGTTAGCTGATTCGAACCATTTGATTCACTCCAATAATCTGACAGGCTTGTCATTGCATTTCTTTTTTCTTCATTTTTCTGTTCCAGTAAATCTAGCTCATACGCTTTCTGCTTATCTGATTGTAATTTGTCATCTGCGGCTTGTGGCACTTCAGTATTTAAACCTGCCTCTTCAATCACTTTTTTATCTTCTTTTGGTTTAAAAATCAGATAAAAGCATCCCATACACGCGATAAACATTAAAAAGTAAATGATCGACTTTTTAAGTTTTTCCCACTTTGGCTTACGATCCAAAGGTTCATTTTCGTCTGAGGAATGGCTACTTCCTTCGGTGATTTTAATAGTACCTGTATCTTTCATGGTGATGTTTTATACGGTGAATGATTAGCTGGGTCTTCAATCGGTTGATGTTGCATCTTTATCTCCTTTGGAATGTTATTGATATGTCCAACTGAAAGAATGGTTCTATTTTTTGAACCTTTTGACCATAGATGAATGACCGTTAAAATAGTCAACATGGCATACGCTGTAAAAAATATCTTGGTCAAAGAGCGCTGTTGTTTGGCAGGTAAGGATTTCCATTTCCCTTCTGCTTTTTGAACAAATTCCACGATTCTTATTCTTAATTTTTTCATATGACTGTTTTTACCGGTTAACAGTTTCAACATCTTTGTTCTCAATGACATTGAATTTTTCAATCGTAAACCCCTGAGGGTTGCTGTCTGATCTGACAGAATTGACCAGTTGACAGTTCGTAACAAGATTTCGGATCGTTAAATTACTTGAGCGGATAATGAATTGCTTCCCATACGTCTTTACAGCATAGGGGTAGTTGTTAAAATCTGCTACTACACTGTCAATTTCAATTCGCTGTTGAATATTTCCGCTGATAATCCTGTTATAATATCCTTTCTCAGAGAGATCCTTATAGTAATTGAATGCAGATTGATCGGCCATATTAAAAGCTCTTTTCACATTGCTTTCAATAGCATTTTTATCCGGAGCCACAGTAAAGAAGAGTTCGTGAAAACGCCTTACATGTTCTCTCGCTTCTACGGGTCTGTTGATAGACATATCCTGGGATAAGGCTACCATCAATGATTTGCCATTGTCAAGGACATATATCTTTTGTCTTTGTTCTTCTGCAAAACTGTAAGACTTGTATACAACAATGCCGACAACTCCAAAACAGAGGATGGCAAAAACAAAAGTGAACAATCTGATTTGCTTAAAACTATTTTCAATATTTCTTAAGGTTTTAAATTCCATTTTTTTGTTTTTTGATTATTTAAGGAGTTGTCCTGATATATTACCTGCTGCTGCACCCGCAGTAGCACCCGCAACATTTCCTGACTTTTGTGCCATCTGCGTAACATTACGCATAAAGTTTCCCGCTCCGCCCGCCTGAATGATCCAGCCTGTAACGGTAGGCACAGTGAAATAGCCAATGATTCCAATGATCATATAGATAATGTACACCGTATTGGAAGTATCAGGAATAAAGTTGGGATCTGCCAGCATTTCGATGTCCCTTTCGATAATGAGGGATTGAATCTTTGCCAGGATAGCACTGAACATATCAGCAACCGGAAGCCATAAATATACACTGATGTATCTGGTCAGCCATTGGGTAAGTGTTGATTGGAAGCCATCCCAAACCGATATGGCAAATGCGATGGGACCAAGAATCGAAAGTACAATGAGAAAGAAAGTTCTGATTGTATCGATAACCAAAGCCGCTGCCTGAAAGACTATTTCCAGAAACTCTCTGAAACCATCCCGAATATCTTTCTTAATGGCAAACATTTCCCTTTCAATATACATTCCTGACATCGTCACCAGATCGGAAGGTGACCATCCCAGTTCTTCCAATTTTTTGTCAAATTCTTCATCAGAAATGAGATAAGCCATTTCAGGATTTCGAAGCATAGCTTCTCTTTCCAGTAGATCTTTTTTCTGCTGGAGCTCATTAAGGTCTAATACCTGACCCTCCAGCATCGAGTGGCTTCCTTGAACGACCGGACTTAATACTCCGTTGATACTGCCCAAAACAATTGTTGAAAAGAACATAATACAGATTCCGATGGCAAACGGTCTCAGCATAGGAAAGAGATCGATAGGTTCGGCACGGCTTAATGCCTGCCAAACCTTTAAGGCCACATAAAATAATGCTCCCAATCCAGCAACACCTTTTGCAACTGCTGCCATGTCAGCACACATCGGCATCATCTCTTCATACACGGAACGAAGCACCTCATGTAAATTAGTAGGTTCCATCTTACCAGTATTTTTGATTAACGGTACCATACAGGTTGAGAACTCTTTGCGTATTGTTCTGCTTTTTGGCTCTCAGATAACTCACAGAGATATTCTTATTGGTGTAATATCTTACCAGATTGTGATAATCTTTCACCTCTTTATATACTCTGTCAATGATTTCCATTCTTTCCTTATCATTCAATGATAGATTGGTAGAAGTGACAATCTGTTTTAGTTCTTTAAGCAGTTCAGTGCTTTCGTTCAATAGTGTTGAATAACCATTGGCTATTGCTGTTAATTCCTGTGCATTGAAATTGGGATCATTCAGCATCTTTCCGAAATTATTGACATACATTTCTGAAACGTCACCCACCAATAAAACAGTCTGCTGAACTTTGCGGGCATCTTTCACCAGATTATTAACTGCTTTTAATTTGTCATAATATTCCTTACCCTGTTCATACACCTTTTTAACTTCATTGAAATTCTTAACTACATTCGAAACGGTCGATGAGGTCTGTACGATTTCATTAGCAGAGTTGAGTATTCCTGAAGCCAGATTAGCCGGGTCCGTAACCACAAATTGTGCTTTTGCAAATGATGTTATAGCTAATACAATAGCCATAACGCTTGTAATGATTAGATTTTTCATTGTTGTAAAATTTTAAATGATTTAAGTTTCTTTTGTATTCGATTTGATTCTCCTAAGGGAAATCCTCTTGATGGCATGTTCTACATTGCCATCAAGTTCAGAAGCCAGCTGCATAACTTCCATTTTCTCCGTTTCTTCTGTGGTATAAGCCAGATATTCTTCTGTGGAAACTTCCGTAGCATATACTGCAGAGTGTGTTCCTCCCAATCCAATCCATACCTCCTTATAATGCCTTTTCGGATCATTATTCATATTGATGGAAAGAACCTGCGCTTTTTCTTTGTCTGTAAGACCCAGCATTGCCTGAATGTCATCAAACTTGTTCATGTATTTTCGCTGATCCAAAAGGATCTTACAGTCTGAATTGTTGATGATGCTTTCCTTAACGATAGGAGACTGAATGATATCGTCAACCTCCTGTGTTACGACGATGGCTTCTCCAAAGAATTTTCTTACAGTTTTGAAGAGATATTTAATGTATTCTGCCATTCCTTCTTTGGCAATTGCCTTCCAGGCTTCTTCGATCAGGATCAGTTTTCTGATTCCCTTTAGTCTTCGCATTTTGTTAATGAAAACTTCCATGATGATAATAGTTACAATGGGAAACAAGATTTTATGATCTTTGATCGCATCAATTTCAAAAACGATAAATCGCTTAGAAAGAAGATCTAATTGCTTTTCTGAATTCAGTAAATAATCATATTCTCCGCCTTTGTAATACGGTTCCAAAACATTGAGAAAATTAGCAATGTCAAAATCCTTTTCCCTGACCTTTTTCTGCTCCAGCACTTTCTGATAATCTTCTTTGACATATTCGTAGAATCCATTAAAAGAGGGATGCTGATCATGGTTTTTGATCTTCTCGATATAACCGCTAACTGCATTGGATAATGCCACTTCTTCGGAGCGGGTAGGGGGGTCGTCATCTCTTTTCCATAGCGTAAGAATGAGTGTTTTGATGCTTTCCCGTTTTTCTATATCAAAAACTCCATCATCAGTATAGAATGGATTGAAGGCTATTGGATTATCTTCTGTATAGGTAAAATACACACCATCTTCACCCTTTGTTTTCCCTTTGATCAGTTCACATAACCCTTGATAAGAATTTCCGGTATCGACTAACAAAACATGAGCTCCCTGTTCATAATACTGTCTTACCATATGGTTGGTAAAGAAAGACTTTCCACTTCCCGAAGGTCCTAAAATGAACTTATTTCGATTGGTGATGATTCCCTGCTTCATCGGAAGATCTGAAATATCCAGGTGAATAGGTTTTCCCGTCAGCCTATCAGCCATTTTGATCCCAAACGGAGAGGGTGAATTCTGATAATTGGTTTCCTCAGTGAAAAAACACAATGCAGGTTCAATAAACGTATAGAAGCTTTCCTCACTCGGAAAATCCCCGGCATTTCCGGGAATACCCGCCCAGTATAATGTGGCAGTATCTGATGTATTATGCCGCGGCTTACATTCCATAAGTGCCAAAGCACTTCCTGTGTCATTCTTAAGTTGTTTCAATTCATGGGGATTGTCAGACCACGACATCACATTAAAATGAGCACGGATGGATTGTAATCCAAAAGAATGAGCTTCGTTGAGGTACTTCTCAATCCATTCCTTATTGATCTGATTGGCTCTGCTATACCTTGCCAGTGAATGCATATTTCTGGCGGATTTTTCAAACTTGTTCAGATTGTCATCACTGTTATCAATAAACAAATACTGATTGTAGATATGATTACAATTGAGTAAAAGTCCTACGGGAGAAGCAAATGAAAGCAGGCAGTCGCTTCTGTCAGTGCTTAACTTTTCGTATCTGCTGTGCGAAGAAACTGTACTCGGAAGATCATCCGTATCCGAAAGAATGTGCATGCTGATGCGGTTGTTACCAATACGCATTTCTTCTGCTCCTAAGTTCAGATCCTGAAGAGAAGGGTTGATTTCTCTAGACAAGGTCAGATATTGTTCAAGAAGACCTGATTGTTTTTCAGTTCCTGTAATTTCATCGGTGGTCATCTTTTCTAAGAAAATAGATCCGCTGTCGTTCATGATTCTTTCAAACTGATCAACCGCTTCCATAAATCGACTCATCACTTCCTTATCCCTGATTTCTTTTGGAATCAAGACTCCTTTGCAAAGTGTTGAGAAATTACTCTGCATCCTCATTCTTTCCTTCGTAGTCTTCGTAATAAAGAGGTAGCAGTAATGATTAAGAAAAGGTCTTTCATTAAAGTGTCTCTCAAAAGACTTTGATAAAAAGCTTTGATCGTCATTGGATAAATCAGGGCGGTAATTCTCTTTGATAAACCAGTCCTGTTTATGAACAATACTGTAATCAGGTAAAGTCTTTATGGCTTTGAACCAAGCCGAATGGATCGCTTCATACTCAGCTGATGCAGCAGTAAATAATTCGGGAAGCCTTACCTTGAAACAAACCGTAACATCAGCATCTTTTGAAATAATGCAATTCTCTTCGACAGCCAGCAGTGGAAATCTGCTTTCCAACGTTGCCACTTTGGATTGATTTCTCATGCTACAGTTTTTTAGAGTGTACCTTGATATACCTGAAAATGGATTTTCGGCTGATGATGTACCTTGGATGCTTCTTTTTTGCTCCCAATTTCATTAATCCATGTTCTCCATATTTTCTGTTGAGAGAAAAGGTCTTCCAAATGAGAAGACCAGCAGTAGTTCCTCCAAGAAGTAAGCAGATATAGGTATTGACACCAGCCATATACATGATCATGATAAATACGAGTATTCCCAATAATCCTCCTGCAAAAATGAACAGGTACTGTGCTTTCAATCCTTTGAACTCAACCGTTCTTCCTATTCCCTTGTTGATATGATAGGTATTCATCATCAATGATTTTAAAGGAAGAATGAACGTAGGATGGTAGCTGCAACTATTAAAAAGATACAGGCTCCAAACCAGCTGGCTGCGGTTTTGCTGGTATCAGGATCGCCACTGCTGAATTTGTTGTAAACCTTAACCCCACCAATCAAGCCGACCACCGCACCAATGGCGTAGATCAGTTTCGTTGCAGGATCAAAATAGGAAGTAACCATCTGCGTAGCTTCGGTGATTCCTGCAGAACCATTTCCTTGGGCATTAATACCCAAACCAATAAGCATAAGAAATGCTGTGAACATGATTTTTTTTCTTTGTCTTTTCATAATGAATAGATTTTATGATGATGAAACCCATGCTTTATGGGCTTTGGGACAAAGGTGTACGGAAGAGAGATACTTTCTTTTAAGTGGCTTTTTGATGAATTGTATGGAACAAAGTGACTTATCTAACAAAAAAAAATGATATTTTAGCTTAAACTAATTACGTACAGTTAAGATTTTTCGATTGTACACAACCATTAAAAACTTAATACGAGAATTATATGATCAAATCTATTGAAGACGGTCGTAAAGAAGATGGCAATAGATCTATTGCTGACAAAATAATAAAAAGACTTCATGATCTAGAAAAAACAGTTCAGAACAACCACGGTAGGTGGGCTTGGGAGTTATTACAAAATGCTAAAGATAGTGTTGCGGATAGTGAAAGGCAAGTATCAGTTAATATTGAGTTTTGTGAAGATTGGATTGAGTTTTCGCACAATGGTAATCATTTTACAGAACAAGATATACGAGGCCTTATAAATCAAATTTCATCAAAAGAGGTTAATGAAGGAGAAATAAGCATAAAGACCGGTAGATTTGGTACTGGTTTTTTGACTACTCATCTATTATCAAAAGAAGTATTTATTAAGGGAATTGTAGAAACGGAAGCTAAGGAGTTCTATCGATTTGGATTTCCTTTAAATCGTAGTGGTAAGACAACGGCATTGCTGATTCCTCAAATTGAAACTGCATGGACAGAATTTCATGATTCCACAGAAGATAATCAAGTCAGTGACTATAACGAAGAAGAATTTAATACTTCATTTATATACACCTTAAATAAAGAACAAAGAAGTATAGCTGAAATAGGAGTCAAGGAGTTTACTGAATTAATTCCTTATGTTTTAGCATTTATTCCTAAAATTTATTCGGTTAGAATTATTGATAATGTTAAGAATTCCGATATCGAGTTTATCAATACAGAAAAAGTTATAGAAGGATTTAAAAAAATTAAAAAAATTGAAAATGAGAATTCTAAGATAGTAAGAGTTTTATATGCTACTGATGGTGAGGTTTCCATTGCTGCAAGGGCAGTGAAAAAAGAGGATGGTTCTCTAAAATTTTTAAGTTTAGAGAATGTTCCTAAAATTTTTTGTGATTTTCCTCTTATTGGGACTGAAAATTTTCATTTTCCTGTTGTTGTCAATAGTTTCTTTTTTAGTCCCCAGACAGAAAGAGATGGTATATGGCTAACAAATGGTGCAAATGATCCTGAAGTCAATGAGAATAAAGAGTTGATTATAAGAGCAGTGAACCTTTATAAAGAACTTATGAACAGGGTTGAAAATGAGAATTATAATCAAATTTATAATATAGTTAACACTGCTATACCAGAGACTGATGAAAGATATTTTGATTCTAGTTGGTATAAAACATTTATCCAGAAACCTTTAAGAACATTCCTGTTCACCAAATCAATTGTTGATTTAGAAGATGGTATTAAAGGTAAGTTAAATGAGACATGGTTTCCCACAAATTCCTATAATAAAGCTATAAAAGAAAAGCTTTGGAAATATACTTTCGATTTGTTTCCAACTGCTGTTTGTAGAAAAGAAGATCTGGATTATTGGTTAAAAGTTATATGGGAAGATATACAAAGAATCACTTATACGGTTCTTGTTGATGATATTTCAAATTCTACATCAATTAAGGAACTATCTAGAAGTTTGGATTATGATGAACCAACAACATTTACCTGGCTTAATGAGGTAGGTGAGTTTTTAATGAGTGAAGAATCAAACCTATCATTGTTCCAAAAAAAAGCTTTGATTCCAAATGTTAATAAAAAGTTTGTTCTTAAATCAAACCTTTTTTTGGATGAAATAGATGATGAGGATCTTATCCTTATTCTAAAATTATTGGGAGTGGATTGGAATAATATTTTATTACATAATAGTATTACTTTTGGGGAGTATAATACTAAAACTAAAGAAGACATTGCCAGGAAGATTGTTGAGCAGTTAAAAGATACCAATAATAGTAATCCTGACTTTATAGAAGCGATAACTATACTATCCGAATGGTTTGATAATAATCCTAAAGAAGGTCGTGAATTATTTGGAGAGATTTATAAAAAACGGGCCGAGCTTTTTATGAATACTATCGAAGATAAAGAAAGTCTTTATAAAGTTATGCGAAGTAGTACGGATTTGTCCCAATTATCAAAGGTTGTGGAAGCAATGGAAGAAGATCCTAAAATTTTTAATAATCTGGATAATACAAAGGAAATCTTTGCATTGTTAAAAAGATATAGTGTAGAAGATATGGAGCAACTTAGAAGTTTATTAGAAAATAAGTCAGTGAAAAAGTCTTTGTTACCTATAACTGAAGATATTATTACAAGTATGGGAATTACAAATGTAGATGAATGGGAAAAGGCTATGGAAGATCGGGATCTTTCAGCAATGTATTCCCATAAATCAACCCCTTCTCGAGAAATGTTTATGTATGCTCAAAGCTTAATAAAGAAAGCAAAAGAAAATATTATAGAGTATTTAAAAACTTTAGAAGATTATAATCTCGATAACTTGGATGATTCCACAGCAACAACAATTTTGGCAGGTATAATTAAAGATGGTAAAGAAATATCAATTGTTGCAAGACCTGCATATAATGGGGAAGTTATTATTTACTACGGCTCAGAAAGAAATACTTTGGATTATAGTCCATCAGAATTATGGGTTGATGATGGAATACTTCAAAGGAAAATAAGTTTAGGACACATACTTAAAAAAGCTAAAATTGTAAAGTTTCCAGTATGATAAATGTTAACGAAATATCTAAAATTATTGGTAATCCTGAAAATCAACAATTAGAATATAAAGCAGTACTGCCCCCAGCGAGAAGTCTCGCACAATTGATTGCTTCATTTGCTAATACAGATGGAGGATATGTAATTTTAGGAGTACACAGTGTTAATGGAATAATAAATATAGTGGGTCTAAGTGAGGATTTTCATGCAAACCCTGTTACAAATAAAGCTTTAGACCTTTTGTCTCCCAGACCGAGAGTAGATTACCAATATATCTCTGTTAAAGGGAGTAGACTCTATGTTGTAAAGATTCAAAAATCCCTAGTTGCAGTAAGTTATGAAGGTAAAATTTTTAGCAGAGAAGCAACAAAAACGGTTCTTGTTAATCCCGATTTAAAGGAGGTAAACATAAGCCGGCTTAAAAGTCTTTCGCAAGCAATGAATGATTTGGGTAATTACAAGAAATCTTCTACTGGTGCTAAATCTAAATTTTTAGACCATTACTCTGGAGTTTTTAACATTGTAGACGATTTAAAAAGTATTTTATATCCTGAATCAGAATCAATTCCTACAACAAACAAAGAAGGTAAGATTTTGATGAGAATATTGTTTTCTTCCTGTGCAGATAATTTTGAGATTTATTTGACCGATCTTCTTTATGAAATTTATTTAGCAAATCCTTCAACCCTTAAATCAGGACAACAAGTAAGTATTAAAGAAGTTCTAGATTGCGCTGATATGGAAGAGTTTGTTCTTTACTGGGCTAAAAAAAAACTTGCAAAGTTGCAAAGAGGCAGTGTTAAAGGATTTATATCAGATAATTCCCAAATTAAAGATCTTCAGGTGCTAGATGAAAATAATCAGGACGAAATTGAAAAAATATTGCAGATCAGACATTTATATTCACATAGGAATGGTGTTGTTGATGAAAAATTTTTGCAGTTTTTTTCTGATAGTTTTGAATTGAATGACGAACATCAGTTTTCTATTAATGAAATGTTGAATGAATTATCATATTTAATGAAAATTGTTGATTTAATTGATTCTGCAGCAGTGGAAAAATACCAATTAGCTACTTTATAAAAGAGAAATAAATTTATTAATATTAAAATCACTGAAGTTATTCTTCTGCAAAGCGGAAGAACCGTTATTTGAATTAGTCAATACTTAATCTGACAGTTACAATCAAATTGAATAACTTTAAAAACAGATTAAGTATTATGACAACACAACAAAAGATCATCAAA
>NZ_FNWQ01000017.1 GCF_900108365.1 Chryseobacterium culicis
ATGATATCTTTATAAAACTGGGTTTGCCCGAAAGTACCACCGCCATCTCCATATTTTACACCCAGATAATTAGTAGCACCTTGAGGTTTATATGACGAACCAAGAAACCCAAAGGTTTGTCCTGTAGTATCTGTAATATGCCCCGAATCATCCATCCATCTTCCGTCTACATCAAAGCTTGATACAGGATTATTGGCTACATAAGCAAACGGACGGGCAGAAAGGTAGCTTTCTGCAAGCTGATCTATCCCGTTCCATCTTCCAAGATCCGGCATATACTGTCTCCAGCCATAATCAAACAAACCTGTTTCCTGAAGTTCTTTATCATTGTACTTGTAGCTGTAGAAACTTCCAAAATCTGAATTGCTGAACGAATTTGAAATATGGTTTAATCTAAACGGATAATAATTGTTGGTATCTGTAACTTCAAGAGCTCCTTCGCTGTTTTTTGCAAAACTTATCTTGGTTGAACTAGATAATCTCTGTACTGGTAAATATATTGGTTTCTCTAGAAAAAGAGAGTAAAAACCACTGCTTTTTGCAACTGCTTTTGCGTTTTATTCACGGACACGAACGATATGCTTGTTCCGACGGAGGAATACCTACGCTAACAGAGATAAGAATCGCGACCTATTTTTCTATAGTCCATTACCTTTCGTAAAATCTCTTTTTAATTTATTTTTAAAATCTTCAAAGTTGGAATGAAAAAAATAGGGTGGAGGTGTAGCAAACCGAAATATTAGCTCGTCCATAAAAAAAGCAACTCTTTCCCAACAGTTATCTTCGTATCCATCATAATTATATTTATGATGGATATTCTTGCTAAATTCAACAAAATCTTTTTCTGTTAAATGATATTTATTTTTATACAAATTTATGTATTCAAATATTGAAAAGAAGAAATCTCTATACTGATCTACAGTGAGTCTAGAGAGATTTTCTGGATTAAATTCAATATATAATTTTTCTAAAATTTTTCTTATGATCACATCTCTTTCTTCCATATATTTAATTATTTTACGGGTTGCCAAGCTGGGGCAGTACTTTGAATCAATGCTCTAAATGTTCCTACATTCATAGGGATTGCAGGTCGAACCTGTCCATAGTTTGGAACATCAGGATTCAGAACTGGTAACCCTACTAAACCGTAAGACATTAAAGAGCTTGCTGGTATTCTAAAAATTGTTCCTTTTCCTCTGCTAAAATCTGGAACATTAGGTGGTATTACATCACCATAGCCTACAGTAACAGATAAACCATTTGTGAAAAGAGGTGTTATCATGGTAGAGTTAGAAAGAAGATTAACATCTCTATCTCTTAAGCCTAGTTTATCTAGACCTTCTCCAACCATAGGTATACCATTAACATTTCTCATATTTCTATATAAATACAAATTGCCAGATTCATCAGCTGGTTCATCAGCCGTTGTAGTAACAGGAATATCAGCAGCGCCTGTAAGAGGTATATCATAACCACTGGCATGTGAGCTATCTCCATTAAGCATT
>NZ_FNWQ01000011.1 GCF_900108365.1 Chryseobacterium culicis
TTTTTTTAGGGGAAATTTTGGATACATTTTATTTTCCTATACAACATATTCAAACCGATTGGGTTATGGGATTTTTTAATTACTCCTTGCAATATCGGCTGCATGAACATTTTATCAAATACAGACCCATAAAGTCCAGATCCCTCATCTAAATGTTAAAGAAGAAAGAACCCCACAGACTGACAAATCCGAATTTTGATCGCTAGTCGATTTATCTGAACCATATCTTTAATTAAATGCTTTAGCTACCCAATGCAAGAGTTTTACAATAAAGCAAAGACCAGACTCTTTTTTGAATAGAAAAGCGCCTTGGGAAAAGTAGCAGTCTTTGGAATATTTTATCCTTATTCAGCCTGATGCTACTGCCAGATTTTGGAACTCAAATGAAGAAATATTGCTCAGGAATTATACGTATTTAAGTTACATAAGAAAAAAATATTAATTAAGTCTCAAAGCCCAAAACCAGTAGGCTCTGCTGGCGAGCAACCAAGCAGCAATAGGCTTTTAGCTATACGGAAAGCGAGACCAAAAGGCCTCCTCTTTATATTTTCGGTATCTTTGCCTAAGAAAATCCTCTCCTAATTTGTAGCGGATCTATTATTATTCGCATACTTTATTATGCTTAAAATAGATCTGGTAGTGATAAAATAACTGTATAAACTTTTAGGTTTAAAAATCTATCAATGATATAATATTGCAAAACTATTTATATCCCTAAATATGCTATTTTTACTTATTTATTTAGAAAAAATATTCTCTGCTTTCCACATAGTACTTTGTTGTGACCGTATATTTTTTTCGTTTCTACTTTAATTATAGATATTTGTGCTGTATAAAATACGTAAGAATTTTTACAATACAGATTATCATAAATTGGGAGGGGGATTTTTTTAATACTTTTTCACAATTATAATTGGGTTGTAGCTAAAGTTATCTGTAGTAGCACCAGACTTTTTAGTTATATGTATGTAGTTTAACTCATTTCATAGCATGAGTCGTAAAACAATACTATTGTAATCCTACCCCCTCCTTTTAATGATAATTCCCTCTTTTAATTTTGCAAATTATCTTCAATACTGGAGTATACACTACTCCTAAAGTCAAATATAAAGTGACTAGTTTATTAATCATAGTTAAATCTCTCTTATCTGTTTTTTAATTCAATAAAGAAAACAGTAATTGCAAGAAATTATCAGCGACCTTGTTATTAGTACAAAAATATTTTGCTTTTTTTTATTTTTTAATGTATTTACTTTTTTGTACAATTAATTCCTCATTTTTTCTCAAAAGTATTAGATGATACTTCTATAATATAATAATCTTCTTGAAGGTTGTATTTTGCAAAATGCTAAATCTCTTGTTATATAAGTTGAAAAAAAATTGAATGATATTTTACTTTACAGATCATATTTATCTCAAAAGAATTTCCCGGCTTATTGCAAAAAAAAGAGGCTGTCTCAAAAAGATAGCCTTTTTTATGGTCATATTTTTTTTAACTCATTTTTTCAATGAATTTATTTTTTTTAGATCATATTTTTTAAGTTATTATGGTAGAATAAAGCAAAGGAAGGTTTTTCACCCTGCAGAGCCAATTTTTTAAGATTATGCACAATAGCAATCAAGCCGGTTTCTATTTCGACTTTATTTTGCCCTATGAGAAATAATCTTTTAAATGCTTTGTTATGTTTGATCTGAGCAAACACAGGTTCTACATCGTGGCAGCTTTGTTTTCTAAGCATTATGCCCCGTTTCATATTGAGAAGCTTATGAACCTTATGCCGAAGCTTTGAAAGTTTTTGGTTAGAAGGCGAAGATGTTATAATTTTGTTTTCTTATCTTTATCAAAATAATTACTTGATATAGGTTTTGACTTTTCTCTTTTGGAGAAAAATATAGTTCTCTTCTGAGCCATATCCTGCATCAGCCACTATTTCGTTGGAAGATTTATGATAAAGGTGTTCAAAATTCTTAATATGAGGAAGAAGGGTTTTAGTGTCACCAAAATTAGGATGCAGGGTATAATTAGCGATAAAATGATTCTCGGTACTCAACTGAAGATTGTAAGCCGCTTTGACCTGAATGTTACGCATATGATTCTCTTCATGCGCATAAAAGAGGAATCAGGATCTGTTTTTGAAAAGCGGTTCCGATTCCCAAGAATAACATCTTGTTTCTCATATTTTTCAAGATTTTCAGGCCAGTTCTTTTTTGCGTAATTAATCTTCTGACGAATTTTAGAGCAAATTTTCTTCTTTTTTAAAGTAAAATCTATCGTTTCTATAACAGATTTTATTTTTTCTTTGTCCATAGACTTAAAGGTTACGTCAGAAGGATCTTTCATTTCGTCCCTGGCTATTTCCTGAGTGTAGTTTCACAAGTTCTCAATTTGGAGCTCTATACATTCTTTATTCTTTTTGATAGCCTTTCCCCATACAAATTTGTAACGATTGGTATTGGCTTCTATTTTAGTCCCATCTGTAAAGATTGTTTGCAGGCTACCAAACCTTCTTTCTCCAGATATGATATAACAATTTGTGCGAAGATCTTTGTGAGTTCTCCTTTTAACCTCCCACTTCTGAAACGGCTCAAAGTATTATGATCAGGCCGGTTCATGGCGCTTAGCCACATAAAATGAACATTCTCTTTGAGTGCCTGCTGCAGATTTCTACTCGAATAAATATTACACAAATAGCCATAAACCAATACTTTCAAAAGCATTTTGGAATGATAAACCATTGTGTCGCCGGGTTTATAATTACGGAGCAAATTACTGATGTCCAGACCATCTATAACAGCTGAAATAGTTCGTACAGGATGATCATTTTCTATCAGCTCCGACAAATCAGGAGGAAAAAGAAAATTTTATTTGGGATTATAATCTTTAAAGACTACCGTTGATTTACTTAATACACAGTAAATTAATCAATTTGCAACTATTAGGAAAGCAAAAGTTTTCCTTTTTTATGCTCAAAAAAAGACTGCCTCACTTTTGAGACAGCCTGAATGATGAAGCAAACTATTAAAAAAAATTATTTAAAATGAAAATGAGTAAAGATAGCTATAGACTTTACTTCATTACTTTCATTTTTAAGTACTGTGAATTACAAATGTTTGTAAAAATATGGTTTCAAACTAAAAGGCAACATACAGAATATATTAAGATTATGTGATAAGAAAACTATTAAATATTGGGGAATAGATGATAGTGTAGATATTTATTGATGAGTGTTTTTGAAAGTTGTAATCACTAATATATACCATGATATATTGCCTATGTCATTGTTTAATTTGTAAGTTACTGTTAAAAAGAATAGCCTAAACCAACCCCTATATTTGGAAGTATTGCTGCTTCTTCAGCTTTAACAGGATTTTTGGAAAAGTTATCTTCTTTATAGCTAATTGCCATAAAATGTGCACCTGCGTTCAAGTCTAATGTGAATCCGCTTTTCCATACCCATTGATAACCCAATCTGGCAGTTACATCAAGCATGGTATAAGTATTTTTTAATTTTTTTTTGTCCGCCGTATATTTAGCTCTACCACCTCCAAATCCAGTGGAACCTGTCAGATAGAAGCCATTTAAAGCTTCTTTAAAATAATATCTATAAAAGATATTTGCACCAATATAGTTATACTTATAATCATCTACCTTAAAGGTTGCAAAGCCAGTACCAATACCAACTGTGGAATGATTACTTATGACCCTTTCATAAGAAATCAAGCTTGCACCTCCTCCTACAATTATAGATAGTGGGTCTACTTTAATAGAATTTTTTTGTTGTCCATTGATTGTTGCAAAAAGAGTTATTGCTCCTAAAAAAATTATTTTTCTCATTCTTAAAATATTAAAAAATTATTAAACATTTAATTCTGTGGCAAATATGTATGATTAAGGTTTACTGACAAAAAAGAAAGGGTACTGTTAAAGTACTTAACTATGTAAGGTTTTGGTTATTAATTGATTAAAATGATTGTATTTTCTTTACTGATATAATATTAAATGTTGATTTTATCAATTCATCTACTTTAAATCTTAATGCTTTAAATAATAATTCGAAATCTTGCTGTAAAATGTTAGTTATGAATTAAGTATTAAGACATCCTCTGAGCTGTGATATGGATACGCCTAATGTTATTGAAATCAAGGGTATCATTTAAATTATCAACATAAACAAATATTGTTACTCTGTACCAAATACCATCTACTGACAAGTCAATAGTTTCAATTTCTTGTGAATCATCGGAACCTGTTAAGCTGTTAAGTGGGGTAGAATTGCTGTTCATATTATCTCCCCAGTTTAAATATATGCCATTATCAGTTTCGACATATCCTCCTGGAGCGACTAAAATATTAGCTCGACGATAGCGGTCTACACTAGAGAGCGCGGAATACCAAATTTTAATATTATTTCCAAATATGTTAACAAGACGAGGGTTGTATGTGACACTACCTGAGCCAGCATTTGAATTTGATGTAAAATTCAAATCGACTCTGATTTTTCCTCCTAAAATTGGTGCGCTTTTCCCGGAAGAATTTAGGAAATTACTCAATAATCCAACATGATATGTAGGAACTTCGTATGTATAGAATTCATATTCTCCTGAACTCAGTTTTTTTCCTCCTCCAATATTAACGGTGCAATTATGCCCTCCTAGTGAAATCGGAAATGAAGTTAAGGTCGGGCTATTAACTGTTGATGTACCTGAAACATTAAAGGTTAGTGTACCAGTCCCTTGCGTGAAATTTCCCTGCTGAAGGGTAGCTGTAAGACCATTAACAGGACCTATTGTTTGAGTGCTAAATATTCCTCCATTTCCACCAGTATAAGGTATTTTTAGTAATCCCTGAACCATCATTCCGGCAGTATAAGTAGATGGCTCTAAGTTAGCGTCTGCACATTTTAAAGCTTCTACTGTACCTTGTTTGAGAGTTCGGCCATCTAGAGTTAGCCATTGCGTACCGTTCCAATATACATAACCAACATATGTAAAGGTAGATATTGTTCCAAGGTTAAAAACAAGTAAACCTAATGCTGGATTTGGAATTGTTGAAGAATCATTATAAGAATTAAGAGCAAGCCTTGGACCTAGGAAGCCTTTTTGTTTTCCTGTCAGCAATTGGTTTACATTTAATTCTAAGATAGCTGAAGCATCTGGTAATGTAGTTCCAATTCCTGCAGAACCATCTTCAGTGATAACAAAGTCGTTCGCTTGTTGTCCTATCGTTGGAGTTCCGATAGGATTGTTATCCTTTTTACCATCAATATTAAACATTCCCTGAGGATTCGATGTATTTATCCCGACCTGAGAGTAAAATTTTGCATAAGCAACAATTGCTATTGAAAGAATAATCTTTTTCATAGTTACCGAATATTTTTACTGATTATTTAAATTCTTTTTATAATTAAAGATGTATTATACAAAACCGAAACATTATATGGTTTTTTTAATATCACAAATAGTTTTTACTATTTGATAAGTAATCTTACTTATGCGTAATTTAATCTTCATTGAATTCTAAAATTACTTGATCAAAATCAGCTCCTGCAAAATTAGTTACGTTCCCATTGAGATCATTCCATTGCCTAGATGTACTGTTAAGGTTTGTATAGATGTGACACGAACCCTCTATTCCCTGATTATTGTTTGGTTCACCTGCCGCAAAAAAACTTTGAGGTGTGGAGTTGGGAGATGTTGTCCAGTCAATTGTCCATTCTTCACCTGTTATCCATGTGAAGGCCGTAGGATTTCCCGGATTAGCCACTTTATTGTATCCAATCCAAATATTATTATTAAAGTTGAACCCAGAATTAGGAGCCAAAATATTAGTGTATACCCAATTTCTTTCATCATTACTGGTCATGGTTATAATATAGCCACCTATCTGTTTTCCTAAATTAAAAGTCTCATAAAAGCTTTTTCCACCACCTAATTGATATGCACAATATGTATGTCCATTCACATCCCATTTTTTACATCCTTTTTCAGCTACAGATACACCGTTGAATGTTAATGGTATTTTCCTTTGTGATGCTTTAGTCGGTACATATCCTAATATCGTAGGACTGAACTTAATTATTCCTGAATCAGTCGGACTTGCATAAGGAAAAAAAGATACAACCCATGTAGATCCCGAAGTATTTCCTGTACTTTTGACCATTGCATAATACCCAGAAGGTATAATCAAACTACTCTGGGCGTTGGCATTCTTCGAGACATCTATTTTTTCAGAGCCATGAGGTAATAAGACTATGTTGTTATTACTACCGTTTCTTATCTCATATATTCTACCACCAAAATTAGACTCTATCTGAGCTTGTGGTAAAGTGATTGCAGATGGGCTATTTCCCCTGAAGTCGATGTACTGATCGCTTTTTAATATATTGTAAATAACGCTGGTTATTACTTTGTAATTTGTTGAAAAAGAGCCTTTTACATCTAATGTGCTGCCTGGGTTAGCCGTGTTAATACCAACCTGTGTGAAGAAAAAGCGCGATTGAAGAATCAAAAGTACTATAATAATTTTTACTTTCATTTAGTTTTTATTTCAAATTATTGGATAAAAAATTGAATCAAATTTAAAATGTACATAGTCATTAAATTATAGTAATAATTAATATTACATAAATTCTTGAGGCACATCAATTGTTATAATATTATGGTGTTTTTAATTAATTAAACTTTATACATCAATTTTATAACACAGTAAGAATTCTTAAACTTTTAAGATATTATTCCTGATTGTTATTGTTTGATAGTAAGTTATTTTGAGTTAAATATCAATTCATGTCACAAAGTATCCGATAACAAGTTACTTTTAAAGCATTGTTTATTTATTCTGTAAAGTTGTTCATTTTTGTTTCGAAGCATGAAAATATACATTCCACTGTAAGTAGCAAACTGGACAGATAACCCATTTGAGGTTGTAGCAGAAGAAATAAGTCCATTCTATTGAGGTCAATTGTTCAGTGATAAGTTGGACGAATTTAACTTATCTTCGTTTGAA
Source organism: Chryseobacterium culicis (assembly GCF_900108365.1). Lineage (GTDB taxonomy): Bacteria > Bacteroidota > Bacteroidia > Flavobacteriales > Weeksellaceae > Chryseobacterium > Chryseobacterium culicis. The sequence continues at coordinate 7,007 of NZ_FNWQ01000011.1, forward strand.
ACAAAAGCAAAATTGTGAATATTACTAACTGCACTTACAGTTTTTAACGCAAATGCTGACATCATTTCGTTAGCAGTCACATCAGAATTAAAGCCTGATAGTGTTATTTTTTTATAAGTTTTGGCGTAAGCACCACTATTTGAAAAAATCAAAATTAGAGATAGTAAATTGTTCTTCATATTATTTGAATTTTTTATTAAATTAACTTCAATGCTCCTTGTTAAAATATTTAGTTTGAGCAAAGTACAATCAAAAAAAAATTCCGTCAAAAAAAAACAGATACCATGAAAGTACTTGTGATCTTGTATAAATAATTTTATTCAAATTTTTTATCTTTTTTAACTTTGCTGACTTTACAAATAGTTTTAAGATATCTATAAATAATAATCTTATAAACCTGACTTATTAAATTTTACTTTTTAATTTATTGAATGCTAAATTTGATATTTGATGTCCTTGAATGCTTTAAAAATGCACATTTCTTGTAAGGACAACTATTAGTTTATGGATTAATATTTTGGCTATAGTTTCGAAATTTTGTAGTAAGTACTTACTTGGTCGGCCTTAGTTAAGATTTATCACTTATTAAAACCTTTTTTTTTATAGTTTCGAATAAATTTTCTATCTGACCCCTTAAATTTAATTAAGTATTTAGGTTTTAATATATTTCTTTACACACACCATCATTCTTAGTTCTTAATTACTTCTAATTTTATTATGGATAAATTTATACAATTACTTGGATTTCTTTTTGCAGCAATGGTCTTATCACAAAGTCCTGTAAAGATAAAAGATGCATTCAATAATGAAAGTTTTAATGTAAGCTGCACTAACAATCTTAATGATGATGGGTGCCTTTTGCTAAATGTAGATTATCCTGAATTAAAAAAAACGGATAATTATCAGGTCAGCGCGATCTCATACAACCCACCTGTAACAATGAATCAGGGAACTCCAATTAATGCATATTATGATGATCTTTTTGCAGTAAAATTGGATATCCCTTTTAAATTTTGTTTTTTTAATCAGTATTTTGATGGTCTGGTTGTAGGTTCTAACGGTATGATTACATTTAATTTGGACCAATTAGGAAATATCAATTATCCCAATGTACAATGGCAAAATCCTAACACAGGGCTTTCTAAAAACTCAATTTTCGGAGTGTATAATGATCTGGTTTTTTCCGCTGGGGACACATCTGAAATTTACTATTCTACAGTCGGAAATGCCCCATACAGAAAGTTTATTATCAGCTTTTACGAAGGAAGAATAGCAGGTTGTACAGAGAGGTCTTCATCGCAGATTGTTATATATGAAACTACTAATATTATAGATGTATTTGTCGATAAAAAACCAGCGCCTTGTTCCACGCGAAAGTTTGAAAATTCATTGATTGGGATTGTTAATAATGACGGAACAGTTGGATACTCACCACCAGGCAGAAATACTGGAAACTGGCAAGCGTTAAAGGAAGGATGGAGGTTTACTCCTCTGGGGGGTACTATTGTCCCACAGATAAAATGGACTGACTCCCAAGGTCAGATTGTAGGATCCGGAATACAAACAACAGTTTGTCCGACTGCTAATGAAGTTTATACGGCAACTGTTAATTATGAGTTGTGTGGAAACAGTATTTTTACTTTAAAAGACGATTTTATAGTAACTTTTGATCCTTCATATCCAGCTGCAGAGAATTTTACGAAAAGTTATTGTGGAACTATACCTGTCGCAGTTAATTTAAATAATTTTCAATCAGATCTTACATCGCAAAACCCTGCAAACTTTAACTTTAGTTTTTATACTACTTTGCAAAGTGCACAAAATGGAATCAACGCAATTCCTGCATCATTGTCTCTTATCAGTGACACTGTAATATATGTAAGGATCCAGAATCCAATTATTCCGGGATGTTTTAGAATAGCTGTTCTAACTTTAAATATTATTACTAAAACCTTACTTAAAACTAAAATTGAAATTTGTGATACTAATAATGATAATGTAGAGCATAATTATGATCTAAGTTTACTTAATGATCAGCTTTTTTCACCAGGAACATCTGGTATTTCATACCATATAACACAAGCCGATGCTAACAGTAACACGAACCCTATTGTCACAACTACTATAACACCCTCTACAAATATTTGGGTAAGACTTCAGGAAGCAAACTGCTCATATGTGTTAGGACCAGTAAGTTTTCAGTTTAAACAGGGGGCTAATATCAATTCACCTTTAAGTTTTTCTTATATGACTTGTGACATTAATGATGATAACGTTGAACCTTTTGATTATGCTTTGCAATTAGGTGCTCTAATTGGTGCACAACAAGGATCTACTTATACAGCATATCAGACTTACAATGAGGCTGTTGCTGGTACAGGTTCGGGTTTAACAAACATAATGGGAGGGACTTACCAGGTTTTTATTAGAGTACAAATCCCGAATGGATGTTTTGCGGTGGTTATCGTGAATATGAGCGTAATCTTTAAGAAAATACATGCAAACGAAAAGACTGAGTATATTTGTTTTAATGGAATTGACGATGTCAGTATTAATCTAATTACATTGTCCGCGGGTATGCTTATATCTGCTGCCATCCCTGTGATTGAGTTTTATGATGATTATGCAGCTGCTAATGCTGGCCTAAATCCGATAAGTCCAATCCAAACGATTACAGAGAATGGTCATTTGGTTACCAAAAAATACTTTGTACGTTTTGAAGAATCAGATTTTTGCTATACCGTAAGAGCAATCAATGTAAATCTTGTGCATCCTGTTACTTTTAAATCTGATTTTGTTGTTTGCGATTTTAATCATGATAATACTGAAAACATACAGCTTGCTCAGTATTCAGGTGCTATTGTTGGAAACCAGAATGCAACAACATTATTTTACCTTACCCAGGCTGATGCACAAAATGGCAGTAATCCAATAATTTCATTAACTATTACAGGTAGCCAGCAAATTTTTGTCAAAATCATTTCTTACAATTGTTTTGAAATTTATCCAATAAATTTTAGTCTCACCTCAAATTCTGGTGTTAATACTGCGGTCAATATTTTAGTTAAAAATATATGTGATAATAATAATGATGGCTCGGAAATGTATAATTTATTACAGGTTCAGCCTCAAATTTATAATGGTTCTAATGCTATTTTCAGCTATTATATGAACTATGACAGTACGACTAATAACTTCACTAATCCTATCAATAATCCCACACAATTTGTTGTCAGTGGAAATTCTACAGTGTATGTAAAAATTGAATTTCCTATTATTGAATGTTTTTCTGTAGCGAAAGTTCAAATACAGATGACATTTCTGACTCCTATAGTTTTGAGTAATGCCATATTAGATACTTGCGATAAAAACTTTGATTTGAATGAGACATTTCAGCTGATTGATGCCTTACCACAGTTATTTAATACATCCTTAAATACTCTGCCGCTTTCGGATATGTCCATATCTTATTATCTTACTGCAGCAGATGCCAATTTAGGAAATCCGGCTGGCCAAATTGGAAATAGTATCATTACTAATATTTCTTCATTAACGGTTTGGGTGAGATTTCAATCCAGAACTACAGGATGTTATTCTATTGCCTCGATTCAGCTGAATACTTATTTTCCTCCAAAAGCTATTGATTCTACTATTAGTGTTTGTGATGAAAATCTTGATGGTAGCTATGAGGTTAATTTGCTGAACTTTACCAATTTAATGGTGAATATACCTAATGCATTAAATACCTTTAGTTTTTATCTTACGCAACAGGATGCACAAAATGGGATAAACGCAATTTCTAATCCTTCAAATTATAGTGTTTCTCCATTTCCGACACATATATGGGTCAAAATCCAGAATATTCCTGGTTGTTATGATTTTGCACGGATTCGTTTTGTGTTTGGAAACAAGATTTCGTTGTTGAATCCAGGACCATTTAAGCTCAATAATGTTTGTGATATTGGGAATGATGGAATTGAAAATGTTAATTTACTACAATTTGAGCAGCAGATATACTCTGGTGGTAATGCAACATTTACCTACTATCCATCTTTGATTGATCTTAATGCCGGTACAAATGCTATTGTCAATCCATCAGCTTACCTATTCAACCAGAATACAGGATCCAATATTATTTACGTAAAGATCAGCGTTACAGAGTTTTGTTCCGAAAAGGCAGAGATTCACATTTCGCTGAAACCAACTCCTTTTTTCACACTTCCAACACAGTACATCTGTCCTGATGGTTTCCTTACTTATAAGGCAAATATAGAAGGATATAATGTTTTAAGCTATGTCTGGAAAGATCCTAATGGAAATATTATTTCAACGACAGCAATGGTAACAGGAATTAAAATGGTCGGTATATACAGTCTTACAATAGTATCTGATAATGGTTGTTCTTATACAGCAACAATGGAAGTGAAATATTTCGATGTCCCGGTTATTCAGAACATTAATATTAATGGAGCAATATGTACTGTTTTTGCAACCGGATCCAAACCAATTCTGTATTCTATAGATGGCATCACGTGGCAGAGTAGCAATGTATTCAATGGTCTGCCGGGAGAAATTATTACTTTTTATGTGAAATATATAGGAGAGGAATGTATTATTAAGCGCGAAGAGCTCATTTTAGATATAAAGAATACTATTACACCAAACGGAGACGGCAGAAATGACCGATGGATTGTGAAAAATCTTCGCATTTTTGGAGACAAGGTTACAAATGCTAAAGTATTTGACCGATACCAAACACTAATCTTTGAACAAAATACCAATACGGAGATCAATTGGGATGGAACAATTGCAGGACGGCCTATTCCAACAGCCAATTATTGGTATATAATTACCCTGCCCAATGGCAAAACGTATACAGGCTGGCTTGTTGTTAAAAATAGGGAGTAATTTTAGCATATAAAAAATTATAAATATAGGACTTGTTATTTATGATGCTTAACATATGTCCGATTAAATTAGTTCAGAAAACGTAAAAAACTAAATGCTGGATTTATTTCGAATAAACAATTATTTAATAATGTATTAAGATTTATGGAAAGGTCAAGTAAATTATTAAATATTAACTAATGTTCGACATTTCTAATTATTAACATATAAAACAAATATTTATGAAAAAATTATTAGTACCATTTTTTTGTATGGTTATGGTGAGTTTCTTATCCGCACAAAATACAAATAATGTGAAGAAGGAAATTTCTAAATTGTCAATTACCCCAAATGAAGTAATTAATAACTATATGGAGGCACTAGGCGGTAAGGATAAGCTGGATGCTGTAAAGAGTATGTTGAAAGAAACTACAATGAGTATAGAAGGTATAGATGTAGTGACTACAGAAAAAAGGATGGGAAATAAGTACAAAATTGTGCAAACCGCCATGGGTATGGAAATGGAGGTTCAGGTATTCAATGGTGAAAAAGGTTATAAAAGCACAACGACGGAAGAAGGGACTGTACAAAAACAGATTATGACAGAAGAAGAAATTATAAAGGCTAAAAAATCTATTACATTGGGTATTTTACCAATTTTTGATCCGGCTAAATATATTTCTGTAACAACTGATAAGATAGATGATAAAGAATATTATATATTATCTTCAGATAAATCCAAAGCATATTTTGATATACGTACCGGCCTTTTCTACAAAACAATATCGGAGGGTAGAGAAATGATTTTTAAAGAATATCTTATTGTGGATGGGTTAAAATTGCCAGGAATAATAGAAGTGAAAACTAAACAAAAAACGATTGAAATGAAAACAACAAAACTGATTTTAAACTCTGGCGTAACCGAGTCTGATTTTATTGTATTTTAATATTAATTCTCCTTAGAAATTTCTAAAATAATGAAAAAAATACTGTTTATAGCATCAATATCGACCTTCATCAGTATCAATGCACAGAATATTAATCAGTCTGTAAATCGTTTTTTTTATGAATTGAATTTTAGGCCTAAAAAAGATTCTGCAAGAATGGATAGAGCTATTGCTATTCTTGATATTACCGGTGAAAAATCAGTATATCAGGATGATAGTTTCGGAGATATCAATGAAAAAAGTATAAATGCACAGTTAGACAAAATTGATAAGAAAAAGGAATTTGATGATTTTTCTAATTTTATGAAAAAGCCTAAATTTACTTACAAAATTGTTAAAAAATACCCGGCTATGACACTACAATATAATGATAATATCTCTTTAGAAGGAAATTTTGCTTACGAAGAAACTCGTGAATTTAACTGGAAAATCTTGCCCGAAAAAGAGATGATAGGAGAATATAATACCCAAAAAGCGACAACAGAATTTGGAGGAAGATTATGGACAGCATGGTTTAGTACAAGCATTGTTTTTTCTGATGGTCCATACAAATTTTATGGTTTACCAGGTTTAATTGTCAAATTAGAAGACGCTGAAAAAGATTATTCTTGGATTTTGATTGGAAATTCTAAGGTTAATAGTAGTGATGATGAAGATTCTAATGTTAAAATTATTTCAAAGCAAAAATTTACAAATGCTCTTAAATTATTTAAGCAAGATCCTTTTAGGGAGCTAAGAGTTCTTATGGATAAAATTCCTGCTGCATCAAAAAATTCTATAAAAATGCCGGGAACTAATTCTACAATTAGCGAATATGTGAGTAAGCAAGAAAATTTTGTCAAGGATATGTTTAATTCTAATGATAATCCAATAGAAAAATAACATATAGTATATAACTAACTTAATGATTTTAGCAAAAACATAAATTCTTCATTACATTTAACAGGGCAAATCTATTTGAAACGTACCCTTTTCCCTTAGCTCTTGATTCCTTTGTAACAACATTTTAAATAGCTAACTTGTGTTCAAGCATTTATAGGCTTTCTCGGTTTATTATAGGATTTGAATAATTATCTATAATTGTACTTCGTGGTACAGGTAACTGATGGATTTATATTTTATCAAAATATAACTATCATATAAAATTCCAGATTAATCTGGAATTTTATATGATAGTTTTAAATTATATGAAAGAAATCTCGGTATCATTCTAATGGTCGAAAAAACAGTTCACAGCTCCATTATTGATATTACTTGTGGATTGGCTAGAATAGTATCTTCGTCATTACCAGACCAAGTTTCATATTCTGATCTACTGTGATTTGCTGCTCAAAATCTTTATATCCTGGATTATAAATAATTACTGTGTATAATTACCTTAAGAAAGAGATAGAGAATTAAATCCATACTCATTGGATTGGAATGTTAATTTTAGGACCTTCACTTACCTTTGCAGATAATCCGACTAACAGCTCATCGTTATTTTGTCTTTCATCACAATTCCGGTTATAAAATAGGTTTGCTAGTTTATTGCATGATAAAGAAGAACAGCGCGGTGGTGTACTGGTAATTTTTAAAAAAGGATGTTTGCATTTTGAACTTTTCACTATTTTATAAAAATGTTCATTTCTTCATCATAAATAGGACTTTTAATGCTTAAAAAATTTAGAACGCTATGAAATACATGATTCTGAGAAAGTGTTTCATATGATTTTAGCTGTATAGAATTATTTGATATCCAAACTATAAAAGGGATTTCGTATTGCTCTTTTGGAGCTATTTTAATTGGTAAGCCGTGCATGTATAAATTATTTTCTCCTAAGGACTCCCCATGATCAGAAACAAATATCATAGCACTTTTGTATGTATTCATTTTTTTTAGTTTACCAATAACAGTCGATAAAATATGGTCTGTATATAGTATTGTATTATCATATGCATTTATTAGATCTTGATTGGAACAGTTTGCTAAATCAACACTGTTGCAAACAGGTTTGAAAATCTCAAAGCCAGTTGGATATTTCTTGTTATATGAAGGACCGTGGCTTGTACTAGTATGCAATATTACTAATATTTTATTATTTTTAGAAGATTGTATTTCTTCCTCTAAATCAGTGAGAAGTATTTCATCATAATTGCAGCCAACTCCTTTGCAGTTTTGTCTCAAGATGTCCCCATTTTGATATTTTTTGATATGCAAAGGTGGTTCTCCCCAGTTAGTGGTTCTCCAAATAACTTCAACATTATTTCTATACAGATAATTTGGCAATATCTCATTTAAATCATCACTTTTTTTATGCTCTAAGATGCTTTTAACACCAGCAGTTGTATAGGTTGCCGTAGAAATGGCATCGAAATGATAAACATTAGACAACTTGGTTAATTGAGGATTCGTATTTTTGTTGTAACCGTATAGAGAGAAGTTTTGCTTTCTTGCAGATTCTCCTATTACAAGAATTATTACAGCCTTTTCATTATCCTGGATCGTAGCTTTAGGCAGTAAAATTTCTCTTTCAGTTTTCTTTTTATTGTTTATGTAAAATATTAAAGAATTGACTGAATAAGACCACGGCATTGCTAAGCCACCAAGAGTTTTCGAGTTTTTGTCTATCCATAACCAATTGTTAGAATTAGCATATACAATTATAAATATAAACACAACAGTTTGTACCGATACGAGCGCAAATCTTCTTGCTCTAGGCAAAATTATATTAGCTTTTGAAATATATATACTGGGGAAAACACCGAACAAAAAAATATATATTACCAATTTTAATGATATATAGCTGCTGGACTCTGAGTAATTTGTGTTAAATATATTTCCAATCATTGACTCATCGATAATTATGCCATAAGTATCTATAAAATAAAGCGCGACAGAATTTATAATAAACGAAATAACCATAAGAACTTTTGCAATAAATCTGAATAAAAAGTATATTAGATAATAAAATAATGCATTAACAACGATCATTAATACAATAAGATTGACAATGAGCATAATGCCGCTATAACTTGTAAGCTTTAAGTTTTTAAATACAAAACAATAAAAAGGAATATGGAATAATAGGAGAGTGAGAAGGCTCATTAATATAGCAAAATGAGCTAATTTCATATCATTTTTTAACATAGCGTAAAATAATTTTATATACAGTAATTAATAAACAGTTTAATGTTATATAAAATATTATAAGACCTTCTTGTAATATTTTAATAACAAGTAAAGTACATAGTATTAAAAATATTGAAATAAATATGGGATAACTGTTTTTGTTATTAATCCAGAACCATATCCGTGTTTTTTGACTAATAAAAATTCCTAATAGACCACAGATATAACCTAAAATGGCTCCAAATATTACATCAAGAGGATAGTGCGCACCAACGGCCACTCTTGTAAATGCCGCAATTAGTCCAACTGTAATGGAAGTAAAGAAATAAATGCACTTATAACCTATTCTTTGAGGTGAAAAAGCAAATAATAGAATTGTGAGCACAGTAAAAATAGTTACAGAATGTCCTGAAGGTAAACTATTACTTCCAGATAATGTCTCTCCTATAATAATAAAGCTATCACGATCTAAAATTGCTGCAGGCCTGGGAATAGAAAATATTTTTTTTAATATAGTAGAAATACAACCTGATATTATAATACCAGATAATAAAGATTCCCAAATTTTAGGAATATAGAGTATAAATATAGATATAATTGATAGGAGAATCACTGTGTCACCTAACTGGTTTATATTGTATTGTAAATAAGGGAATTGGGATAATTTTGAATTCATTAAATAAAAGTGCTCCTTCTGAATTTCTATATAATTTATAACAGATAGGGAGTCACTTATATAAAGTTGTAATAAGATTACAACTAGAAATAAGACGGGTGGATAGAAAACTGTAATTTTGAGTTTCGAATAATTTCTTAACACAAGTTCATTCATAATTTTGTGAATTTTATTTAAAAAGAATACTGTTGTAATTGACAGTTAGAATCTTAACTATTGTGAGAGAATAGACTTTTAGAAAATCTAAAGATTCAAATCTATGTTTATTTATACATAATAAAGAATATCGAAAGACCTTAATATTTTACTAAAAGAAGCTAAAAAAAGATTTTAACTTTAGTTATATCAATTTCCCCATTTTAAGATTTTTTTAAAGGTGTACCATTAAAGTACCTTTCATATTTCCTTTCTAATATTCGCTTCTATGTCCGATATGTTTCGTTTACATTCGCGGAAATATTTAATATGAAAAAAAGAATCAGTCTAATTTTTATGTTTCTATCAATATATCTTGCTGCTCAAGATTCTTTAAAAATTACAAAAGAATCGAAATTTGGCTTAGTTCTTAGTGGCGGAGGGGCTAAGGGGTTTGCCCATATTGGAATTTTAAAAATGATTGATTCCTTAGGTATTAAAATTGATTATATCACTGGGACAAGTATGGGTGGCATTCTAGGTGGATTATATGCTATGGGATATTCTGGAGAAGATTTGAAAAATGTTGTGTATAATACAAATTGGAAAAGAGTTCTCAGTAATACAATTCCTTATAATAAGATAAATATTAGTGAAAAAGATGAGTATGGTAAATATGTTGTTGAATTACCTGTTTCTAGAGGGATTCCTTCATTACCCAGTTCACTTATCGAAGGTCAATATATGTCAGAAGTGCTTAGTACACTTGCTTTTAGAGCAAACCATATTAATGACTTTAGCAAACTAAGTATTCCTGTTGAGCTGACATCTTCAGATATTATCAATGGAGGGCTTGTAATGCAGAAAAAGGGGTCTCTTGCTTTAGCGATAAGAGCTACGTTAGCTATTCCTGCCGTGTTTGCTCCAGTTTATATAGGAGATGAACTTTTTGTAGATGGTGGCTTGGACCGTAATTTTCCTGTAAAGGAATTAAAAGATATGGGAGCAGATTACATAATTGGTGGATATGCCGGATTTAGACTTTTTACAAAAAAAGAAGTTGAAAACCCTATAAAAATGATTTATCAAACTCACGCTTTTCGTTCAGTTCAAGACTATTCATACCAGAAGAAAATGACAGATCTATTAATTGATTTTGTTAAACCTCTTAATAACTATACAACGAAAGATTTTAAGCATTACAAAAAAATTATTAAAATAGGGGAAAGGGAAGCAGAGAACAATCTTCAAAAATTTCTTGAACTTGCAAAAAAACAGAAGGATCTTGGAATATCAAGCAATCACCGAATGATCGACGAAATTAAAAAACCTACTGTAGGATTTACATATAAGGAAGAGAATGGTACAGCTTTAGAATCTAGTGAAATTGTAGCTATAAGGAACTTAATGAACCTGAAGGAAGGAGAATATTATGATGTGAAAAAAGTAAATGAATCTATTGATAAAATTTTTGGCATGAGACGTTATGAAAAGGTATATTATACATACACCGACACAAATGAAGGTCTTATTATGAATATTTTTGTTAAAAAAATTAGGCAAAGTGTTTTAAAAATGGCGTTACATTACGACAATGAACAATCAGTTGGAATTGTTGTTAATTTTACGTATAGAAATATACCAAAGAAATTTAGGTCAGTAGCAACGATTGATATTTCTGAACGTTTTAAAGGTCGTTTTCAATTTCAAAAATTCTTAGATGATGAATTTCGTTTTTGGATAAATACTGAAGCTATGATTTCAAACACTAAAAGTAATGATTTTATATTACGTGTTATAAATGAACTCGATGATGATAGTGCAACGGTAGAGACTTATGGTTATAACAATATATTTACTAATATTAACGCCTCGGTTAATTATAACTTGAATAATAATATATGTTCGTCTTTGGGAATTGAATATAGCAGAGATAAAGTTAACCGATCCTTTGATAGAGTATATCAAGGTCTATTGCGAAGTAATGACAAAAGTGTTTTTAATAATAATAATATTAATTTATTTTTTAAATTAAACCAAAACAGTTTAAATGAGAGGTATTATCCATCGTCAGGAAATCAGTTGCAAATAATATCAAAATATTATCTGGGAGGCCATTATAACTTATATAATTTAGAAGATACCAATACATCACTTTTTAATTATCTTAATCCAAGAAATGATAATTACTTTATTCCGGAAAATTTATTAAGCCTCGCTATTAGTGAAAACTTTTTCTTACCTATAAATAAAAGGCTTTCTTTAGGATCGAGTATATTTCTTGGGACCTATTTTTCCTCCAATAATGACCCAGAAAAGTCTCCTTATCTTTTCTTCAATCAAAAATATAATATTGGAGGAACCGAATATCACTTTGGTTTAAGTAATTCTACATTTAATGGTTTCAGGCAAAATGAATTACCCGTTAATTCATTTTTTAAGTTGGGAGTTGACGTTCAATATAATTGGTATGAAAATTTTTATGTCACTCCATCTTTTCATTTTGGTAGTGTAAGCAGTGAATTATTTCCATTCAATGAAAATGAAATATTATATGGTTATGGTGCAGGTATTGGATGGAAATCTATTATTGGACCAATTAACCTTACTATATCAAAAAATAATTTTTTTGATTTTTGGCGAGCATACCTTAGTATTGGCTTTAAATTCTAAAATATTGAAAAACCATTGGAATTATTCTTCTTTAGATTTTTTGCAAGATGAAATATGCATTTAGTAGACATGCTTTAGCTTTTTAAATGAAGGATTAAAATTGAAGGGAGTTAATAATTGAAGAGTACTATTTTGTAATGGTCTATAAAATAATAAATCTTTTAATAGAGAAAAGCTTAGTAAGGATCATTCTTTATTAGTTTGAACGTACTATCAATACTTGCGTTGATTTTAATATTTTATTTTACTTTTTCTCGTTTAGACCAATAAGTAATTTACATTGCCATACTTAGACTTTAAGAAACTTAATTATCAAATCTGATATATAATAAGTGCACTATTAGAATGTAAATGTATATTGAGTCTATTTATATTCTGTTTTTCCATTTTAACTACAGTCATTAATCATAAAAGCTTCCACAGAGGGAAGCTAGAAAAAACACAAAGATGAGGATTATCCCACTTTAAGGGATGTACAAAAAATGAAAAATATTCTACTAAATAAAATAATACTATAATTAATGAATAAGTTTAAATCAAATCGGTTAAATTAGAATCTTTAATCTAGATTTTTTAAATGAAAAGCGAATTTTACTTAAATATCGATTAATTCTCTCAATAATTACTTTGATAATCTTATTAGTAAAAATAACATGAAAGATTAAGAAAAAGCAAAGCATGTGACTCCAAAAATATAATAAAAGACGCTTTTTTAGAAAATATTTTTGTTATAAAAGATCATGTCGAGTATTCCTTTCAGTTAATATTAGCATAATTATAATTTTGCATAGGATGAATACTTCTATAGACAATTCTTGTCGTAATCTTCTATTATTTTTAAAAACTGTTTTTTACTCATGCCGTTTTGTGATTGAAAGAGTATATTGACACTGCGATCTTCTTTATTTCTTTTGAACGCTGTTAGAGAATCCAAAACATGGTTGATTGATAACTGCTGAGCTTCTATCCTATAAATTTTGTTGTCAGAAGAATCAACTGATAGATTTTGTTTTGAGATTTCAGTATATGAATTAGCTGTTATCTCAATCGAATAATCATTGTTTGTTACTACATATGGTTTTTCAAAACTTGTAAATATAAAACCTCCTATAGTCACCGTAAGATTCCAAATCATATGATAAATCACTGAAGAAAGGAAATTGAATTTAACTCTTATAAAAGTAATAATATATCCTCCAATTATTTGTGATAATACAACTAATGGGACAAAAATTAAAATAGTTGTAGTTTTTCCATTAAGGTTAAAGTTATCTAGGTGTACCAATCCAAAAATTAAAGGAACGCAGTAGACAATTACTCTGAATAAATAGCTCCATATTTTCTTACTTAAAAAAAATGAATAAAAACGATTATATCTTATGGGTAATCTAAATAGTAATTCTTCGAAGAGGGGTAAAACTAAAACACCGATCACCAATAAAAAAAGTAAAGTGTCCTCTTTATATACCAATAGTGATGAATCAAGAAGATATGTATCAGCGAAATAGTCTCCAAGTGGTATAAAAAATACTAATAATATAAGGTCAATAATTAAGCCGTATATAATATAACGTATATTTTTTGACAAAGAGTAATGTTCTATTCTAGTATCTGATGGATTTTTATAAAATTGTAAGAAGTCAATTATAAAATTTTTCATAATTAATTTACTATTAAATAAGGCAAAAATTAGATCTATTTTTAATATAATATATATAATAAGTACTAAAGAGTTTAGCGCTGTTTTCCCGGAACTCAGTTTCAACTTAGATTTAAGCTTTCTTAGCAAAAATATTTATTTAGACAAAAACTGAGGTTGATTATATGTCTTTAATTTTATACTAAACAGATTTAAAGTTTGTTAGACAAATCTTGATCTTTACTTTGCAAATAATCTTTAACTCGGAGAAATAATTTACTAAATATACTGTGTCTGATTAAACTCTTTTAGATTCTTCGAGGAAACTACATAGACTAATGTAGAGCTTAAATTTTAATTCGTAATATCTAAAATTTTGTTTGATAATTTAAGAAAAAATTACTTCGAATAATAATTTAATAATTTATTATGTACTGATTAAGTACTTGTGTCATAATTGTTAGTGTAAGGTAGAGAATTTACAATTAGTTTTGAAAAATAAAATATCACTTTTTCTTCTAGCATCATATCCTTCCTATTTTAATAGATAATTATATAAAATGAAAAAAACAGTACTATCATTATTTTTAGTTTCTGGCTTCTTATTTTCAAAAGCACAGAGATGGGAACCTACCTCACAAAAAATATCTGAGATTAGAAAAGAGGTGAATGTTAAATATTCTTACAGATTCGATCTCGATTCTCTAAGAGAAACTTTAAAAAATGCTGTGGAAACAGGAAAAGGATCGCGAGCTGTTATTGTATCCTTTCCTACTGCAGAAGGGAAAATTGAAAAGTTTGCGGTCTATAGTGATCCGGTTGTTGTAAAATCGCTAGCTGATAAATACCACTTGGGATCATACGTAGGGGTAGGAATAGATGATCCAGGCAAATATATAAGATTCAGTACTGCACCTACAGAGATGCAATCAATGATTATAAAAGATGGGAAATTCCAGTTTATAGAGCCTATCACTAATGATAAGAAGGTTTATGGAGTTTTTTATAAAACAGAAAGAACTGCAGGTGAGCATGGTTTTGAATGTACAACGGAAGAAAAGAACTTTAGAGACATAAAATCATTAGAATTCAATGGAAGGAAGAACCTTTCAAATATAGGAATAACAAGCAGACCTGCAAGTACAAAATTCAGGACTTATCGCCTTGCACTTGCTACTACAGGAGAATATACGAAAAAATTTGATCCATCAGGAGGTACTACGAATACTGTTATTCAAATGAATGCCACAATGACACGCGTAAATGGTATATTTCAAAAAGATTTTGCAATTAAACTTATTATTCAGGATCTTCCTAACATTATCGCTACTGATCCGTCAACGGATTTCTACACTCCTCCAGCTCAGCAGACAGATCCTAGTTTGAATACTCAAATTCAGCAATTTCTTACTCAGCAGGTAGGAAATACAAACTACGATATAGGCCACGTTTTTAATGCAGCAGGAGGAAATGGTAGTGCTGGAATGATAGGTTCTATTTGTGTCGATCCAAGTACTAATAAACCATTAGCAAAAGGTTCCGCTTTTACTCAAATGACAAATCCTACAGGGGATTCTTTTGATATAGACTATGTTGCTCATGAAATGGGGCATCAATTAGGAGCGAATCATACTTTTTCACATCAGTCAGAAGGATCGGGTGTAAATGTAGAGCCTGGAGGTGGTTCAACTATAATGGGATATGCGGGCATCACAGGTGATAATATACAAATGTCAACGGATGCTTATTTTCATTATTCTTCGGTCAATCAAGTTCTTAATGATCTTGACAGTAAGCCTGGCTGTGGTTTATCTCAAAATATAACAAGTAATGCGGCTCCGCTCATCACACCACTTACTTCCTACACGATTCCAAAAGGAACAGCTTATTATTTGGAGGCAATAGCAACAGATACAGATGCTGTGAACTATACTTGGGAACAAATAGATAGTGTGGATAAATTTCATACAATATCGGGAGATAGCGGCTGGGGATACAATTCTCAAGGTGCATTAGCGAGATCAAATTCAGGTACGGTTAACGGAAGAAGATATTTCCCAAATCTTCAAACGGTAATGTCTGGAAACTTAACTGATAAAACGAAATGGGAAACTGTCTCTTATACTCCGCGAGTCCTTAACTATGCTGTAACTGTTAGAGACGACAATACCACTCCAATGCTAGTATCTGCCGAAACTACAGTAACAGTAGCTGATAGTGGACCCTTCAAATTTAAAGGACTTAGTGACAGCAGCACTTTTTACAATAATGCTGTTAATACTATTTCATGGGATGTAGCGGACACTAATAATGCACCATATAATGTAAGTAATGTGAAAATAGAATATACAACAGATCTTATAAACGGCTCTTCCTGGACGGAGTTGGTTGCTTCAACACCTAATACGGGAAGCTACCAAGCTCAGATGCCTTCAGGAGTTTCAGGACCTGTGAAGTTTAGAATTTCAGCATTAGGAAACATATTCTATGCTATTTCTCCTAAAATAACTATCGGTGCAGCGCCGACTTCTACGGCTAATCCACCGACAGGATTATCTGCAAACTTTAATGATATATTGAAGACATCCGCTATAATAAGTTGGAATAACATTCCTGGAGCTACCTATTCATTAAGATATAGAAAAGTAGGTGAGGCTAATTGGATAAATACCACAAGTCCTGTTAACTATTTGTCATTAAATTCACTTGAGGATGAAGCAAATTATGAAGTACAAGTTGCTTCTGTTGTCAACACTGTTATTGGATTGTACTCGGATATTTATAATTTCAAAACGAAGGGATTACAAACAGGATCTGATTACTGTTTGATGAGTACAGGTGGAAATAGTTTTGCAGACGATACCCCAAATAGTGGTCTAGCCAAATTAAATATATCCAATTTAGCTTATTCAGATGCTACATACAAAAGTATTTTTAGAACTTACTTAGATTATACTGAAGATGCTAGTAAATTGATTAATCTTACTAAGGGTACACAATATACATTATCATATACTAATGTTGGGAATAAAATCCAAGATGCCAGCTATCCGGATAAAATAGAAGTGTGGATAGATTATAATAGGAATGGTGTTTTTGAGGATTCTGAGAAGATTGGATCTAATAGTGGTACTCCCAATAGTAATGGTTTGCATACTGGTAACATAATTTTTACAGTTCCTGCCAATGCATATTCCGGAGATAAGCACTTAAGAATGAGAGTTGCAAGTACATCTTTTGTTGTTAGTGATGGACCATGTGGTTATCCAAAGTATACAGAAGGGACAGATGATTATTCATATGGATCTTTTAAAGATTTTCCAGTGAAAATTTTAGAAAACAACCTTTCCGTTAATGAGGTTAAAGAATCGACCTCAGAAGTATTTATTTATCCTAACCCGGCTGATACTTTCATAGAAGTAAAAAATCTTAGCAGCAAAGCGGATTATAAAATTTACAGTGCAGAAGGAAGGCTAGTCCAGAACGGAAAATTTGATGGACAGCGAATCAATATTGCTTCATTGACCAAGGGAATCTATATTATTACCTTCGTTGACGACAAAAATACTTATAATAGAAAACTTATCAAAAAATAGTTTTATTATAAGTTTAGTTACTTGTACCTGTAGGTTACTATACGCTGCAGGTACATTTGATTAAGTTTTTATTGAATTAGATAAAAGCTTTTGGAAATTTTTCAAAAAGAATAGTAGCTATGCGCAGTTATTTTCTAAATAAAAACAAAAAGCATGTATATATGATCAATAAGTTGATTTGGTTTTCTTTATTTTTTTCAAAAGCATACGGATTCTCTGATATTAAAAATAAAATTCCTTTTACAGAAAGGACTATTATGCCAATAGCATCAGTAAGTAAAACAGTAATTGCTCTTTCTTTAGCTAAAGCAATTGAAATGGCATATTTCGATGTTGAGACACCTATTAATGATATTTTACCATTCAAAATTGTTAATCCACACTATCCTAATGACACAATCAGAATTAAGCATTTGTTTACACACACTTCGGGAATAGTTGACAACCAATCAACATTTATAAATAGTTATGAGCTTGCAACAAAGCTTAGTATTTCTATGGGTGTGTTTCTAAAAAATTGTTTGTATAAAAATGGGAAAGACTTTAATGTGGTTAATTTTGGAAAATCCAGAGTAGGAAATAAATATAATTATTCAAATATAGCGTCGGATCTCGCTGCTTATCTTGTTGAACTGAAATCTGGAATATCATTTGCTGAATTTACCTATAAATATATTTTCAGTCGTCTTTCATTACAAAACACACACTGGTTCTTTGATGAGAATAAATCCAAAGACTATGCTAAGCTGTATGAGATAAATACGTCGAATTTTCCATTTTATAAAAATTTAATGAACGATGATAAAACTATAAAGGATTATACCTCAATAATATATCCCGACGGCAGTTTAAAAACTTCTTTGGATGATTTAATAAGGTATGTAAAAGAAATTATAAACTGTCATAATAGCAAATCAAAAATTCTTAATAAAGAATCGTACAAGACAATCTTTAAAAAAAGATTTGATGAAATGAATTTTCCAGCTAATGTAGATAAAAGTCTTTCAAATCAGGCAATGTTTGGAAGTACAATAAAAAAGGTAGGTTAATGCATACTGGAAGTGATCCTGGAGTTTTTGCTGTAGTCTCAATTGATTTCGAAACCAATAATGGTAGAATTATTTTGATTAATGCAAATATTGATACAGATAAAAATCAAAAATTAATACAAGATTTAAAAGAAATGTCTGAAAATCTGGAAATTACTAGATAGATATCAGTAAGCATAAATAGTATTTTGCATGTAATTATACGTTATTAAACATAAAAACGGCTTATAAAATTAATAACTCTCTATATTAATGTTTGTTATTTATGGGCGGACAGAATGTAAAGAAAAAGAGAAATCTCAAATTGAAATAATAAATACATTATTCATTATCATTTTTTTATGAGACTAATTCGATGCCTCCCAAATAGCTAATTCTATATTTTTCTTGATAAATCCCAAGACGTATAAAGAATATATCAACTTAAGATAATATTTTGTTCAATTTGTAATTAAATTAAATAATAAGAAAAGTAATTATGAAGAAAATTTTAACTTCGTTATTTTTTATTTTTTTGTTCACATTTTTTCACTCGCAGTGGATTCCCTCGGAACCTAATACTAAACTACTTAAAGATGGTCTTCAAACTGACCGCCATTTTTATTTAGACATTTCATTACTAAAATCTCAGTTAACAGGGGCACAAGAACCAGGAAAAACTTCAAAACCTGTTATTATAAATCTGCCCACCTTGGCTGGTAAAATTGAGCGATTTTCTATATACAGCTTACCGGTTGTAGTAAAAGAACTAGCAAACCAGTTTCAATTAGGTTCATATGTTGGAACGGGGATAGATGATCCCTCTAAATATGTGCGTTTCAGTTTGGCTCCAAACGATTTTCAATCCATGATTATAAAAGATGGCGGATATGAATTTATTGAGCCTGGTAATGCTACAAAAACAATTTACAGAGTTTATCCAAAAACAAGTAATGGAAAATCTGGTTTTGTTTGCTCAACTGAAGGGCATGAGCATGATAAGGCTGAAATAGAGAATCTTTATAAGAGAGGAAAGTCATTTCAAAATCAACCGACCGATTTTGCTAAATCTTCCGATCGTAAATACAGAACACTTAGATTGGCTATGTCTGTTACGGGTGAGTATACACAATTTCACGGGGGAACTGTAGCAGGAGCATTAACTGCTATTAACGCTACACTTACCAGAGTTAATGGAATTTTTGAAAAAGACTTTGCTGTTCATTTAAATTTACAGAACTATCCCAATCTGATTTACACTAATCCGGCTACCGATCCATATTCAGATCCAGCTATCGGAATGGGAGGGAATCCATTTACAAATCCTAATGGCTGGAGTCTTCAGTTGAAAAATATTCTTGAAACAAACGTAGGTAATACTAACTATGATATAGGACATCTATTTGGACAATCAGGAGGAGGAGGAATGGCCGGATGTATTGGCTGTGTTTGTCTTGATGCAACTGTTCCGAATTCAGGTAATGGGAAAGGTTCAGCATATACATCTCCTGCAAATGGAATTCCTCAGGGAGATACTTTCGATGTTGATTTTGTTGCTCATGAAATGGGACACCAATTGGGGGGTAATCATACTTTTTCATATGAGAACCAAGGTGCGCCAGTACAATGGGAACCCGGCTCAGGATCAACGATTATGGCATATGCAGGTATTGCAAATGCAAATGCATCCACATCTCCTTCAGCTGGAGGTACATTTGATATACAACCGAACAGCGATGCATATTTTATGAAAGGAACCATAGATCAAGTACATGCTGTTTTGACAGCAAGGACTTGTGATATAGAAACTCCTGTAGTAAATACACCTCCGGTAATTGCAGCATTACCAAATTATACTATTCCTAAAGAAACAGCTTTTGTATTAACGGCTTCTGTCACAGACGCAGAAAATGATCCTATGACATATACTTGGGAGCAAATAGATCAAATGGGGGCAGTACCCATAGATAATATTAATTTAGGAAATACAAGTGAAGGAGCATCATTCAGGTCGATGATCCCGTCAAATAGTCCCACTCGTTATTTTCCGAAGCTATCTTCAGTACTAGCAGGTATCCTTCATGACTCTAATGGTTGGGAAGCTGTTTCTACAGTGCCGAGAACAACTAATTTTGCAATTACAGTCAGAGATAATAACCCCGCTGCCAATCAACAACAGACAAGATCAGCAACCCAAAGCATTATTGTTGGTAATAATGGACCTTTTAAAGTGAATTCAACTACAATTTATAATAATGGCCCCAGCAATGTAGTTTGGGATGTTGCAAATACCAATTTAACACCTTATAATACTGCTAATGTAAAGATCGACTTTACAACTGATAATGGGTTAACTTGGAATGTGGTGTCGGCTTCTACACCAAATGATGGAACAGAATCCTTGGATTTTAGTTCATTTCCCCTTATTGTAGGAGGAACAGCTAAAATTAGAATAAGTGCTATTAATAATGTTTTTTACGCTGTCGGAAGTGCACCTATAAGTACACTGCCTATATGCACATCTAATCCGCCAGGAGGGGTCTCAGTAACCAATATTACACAAACTACTGCAACAATTATTTGGAATTCATCATTTAATGCATCGTATATAGTACGATACCGCTTAGTAGGCAATACAGTCTGGACAGTTGTTAGCCCCAATCCAACTACCAATACGGTAGTATTATCTGGACTATCTGCAGGAACATATTATGAAATTCAGATTGCTAACATATGTTCTGGGGTTACAGGTAATTTTTCTTCTATCATTACTTTTATGACTCCATATTGTGCAGCTACTTCTAGTAATACTTCTAATGGATATATTTCTAATGTAACAATAGCAGGGACAAATTCATATATTATGAGTAATAATTCAGGGGCTGACACATATACAGACTATTCAGCCGATGCTACAAAATTAATAACTTTGGTTAGGAATACCAGCAATAACAATATTTCAGTTGGAAAATCATGGTCCGGAGCTATGAGTAACAAAGCAGCAAGTGTTTGGATAGATTTTAATAAGAATGGAATATTTGAGATTTCTGAAAAAATTTTGAATACAAGCAATAGCCAAATAACTCCTGTAAATGCATCATTTCAAGTTCCTGCTGGTGCTTACATTGGTCCACTTACAACACGGATGCGTGTAATATTGAGGGATACTAATAATTCTAACCCATGTGGTGCCTTTATTAATGGAGAGGTAGAAGACTATGCTGTAAAAATTATAGAATTGGCAGGATGCACAGCCGCTGCTCCATCTAATATCAGTATTAGCAGTCTTACGATTAGTTCGGCAAATCTATCATGGTTGGCAACTACTGGTGCTACATATGTATTGAGATATAGAAAAGTTGGTACTCCTATCTGGACAACTATTAACCCAGTTCTGCCTCCAGGAAATTATCATACAATTTCAGGTTTAACAGAAGATACTCAATATGAATTTCAGGTTGCAACAATATGTAATGGAAATATGGGATCATTTTCTGCATCTCAACAATTTACAACACCGATACTATCATATTGTCCAATGACAGGTACAGGGATGAACGAACATATTTCGAATGTAACTGTGACTCCTGTGAATCCCGGATTACCAGAAATGAACAATAATTCTTTACAAAATAATTATACCAACTATACCGCGCCTAATACATTAATTACATTGGAAATTGGTTCAGTAAATAATAAAATTTCCGTATCAAAAGGATGGTTGGGTGCAGCAAGTAATACTGCAATTAAAGCTTGGATTGATTTTAACAGAGATGGGCAATTTGATAACTCTGAGATAATTTTAGTTTCTGCGGCAGGTAATGCAACACCGGTAACAGAATTATTTGCAGTGCCTGCAAATGCTTATTCGGGTCCTTTAACTACAAGAATGAGAGTAGCATTGCGTAAAACAAATGGGCCTGTAATCTGTCAGAATATCACAAATGGTGAAGTAGAAGATTATGCGGTGAAGCTGAGACCATGCGATACCAATACCCCAACTGGGCTTATTGTGCATACCATTACTCATAATTCTGCTATTGTACAGTGGACTGCTGCTGCTAATAGTCTTACTTCTCTTTTGCAATATAGAGTAATAGGAGGTCCTACATGGACAAATATTTATACTACTAATTCATCCTACACCTTAAATAATTTATTGCCATCTACGCTCTATGAAATACGGGTTGCTGCAAACTGTGGACTTTCTGTTGGAAGCTTTACACCAGTTAAGACATTTAAAACCAGATGCGATTCGACTCCTCCTTCTATTACATTAGGAAATATTACAGTGAATTCTGCTGTGATTAATTGGTCGCCAGCTGTATCAGGAACATCTTATAAAATGCGTTGGCGAAAAACGGGAGTTTCTGGATGGCCTAATCAGGAAATAAATCTTCCTTTGCCTCCAAATAATACTTATATATTGGGTAATCTTGCTCCATATACAGCATACGAAGTTCAAATTGCTAGTCAATGCGTTGGTGAAACTACATGGAATTCATATTCAAACCCAGTTGTTTTTACAACTGAAAAAAACTGTGATCTTCCTCCTACAGGCCTATCTATTACTCAGTTATTACCTAATTCTGCCGAAATATTGTGGGATCCTTTTCCGGGAGCGAGTTATATTTTACGTTATAGAAAAGTCGGAATACCGAGCTGGACAAACATTCCGCTTACTACAAATTTCTACACTTTAGCTGGATTGACTGAACTGACAAAGTATGAAATGCAGGTAGTAAATGTTTGTAATGGAACTGGCGGAATTTTCACTCCACCTTATTACTTTACTACTCCCACAGTAACTTACTGCGAAATGTCTTCTGAAAGCTCGGAAGAAGAGTATATTTCTAAAGTAACAGTGAAACCAAGTGGAAAAAAAATAATGGTAAATGCTTCCGGAGCTTCTACATATACAGATTATTCTAATAATCCAGAGACATTTATCGATTTGATTCAGGGGTCTGTAGATAATGAAATCAGTATTGAAAAGAAATGGGTAGGAACAGTTCGTAATGAAGGTATTGCTGTTTGGATTGATTTCAATAGAAATGGTGATTTCGATATTAATGAAAGAGTTTTTTACTCACCGCCCAATAAATCAAGTCTCGTATCCGGCAAATTCAATGTTCCTATTGATGCTTTTGTAAGTATGACAGATTATAAATATGTAATAATGAGGATTGCTATGCAAAGAGATGGAGTTCCTGTGAATTGTGTTGATTTTGAAAATGGTGAGGTGGAAGATTATTCTGTTAGGATTTCCAAGAAGCAGGTTTACAATCCTATTGATCAAAACGATGTTTTAATTTATCCTAATCCTGTACGGTCGATATTAAATGTAAAAAATATCAGCAAAAATGCAAATTATAAAATTTACAACGTAGTGGGGCAGCTTATTGCTGATGGAGTTTTACTGAATAATCAGCTAAATGTCAGTAAATTAACCAATGGGGTATACATAATTGTCGTCAACGATAATAGCAAGACAGTTCGTAAAAAATTCCTTAAAGAATAATAAATTTTTATATCACTTCATTTATTTTTATAATTTATTATCTAAAAATTTTATAGTGTTAAAAACAACAATTCAAAGATAATAACTTCAAGAATAATAATAAAATTAAGGAAAGGATGCTACATGGCATCTTTTCTCTTTTACTAAATTAAGAATAAAGTTAGTTTGAAATAAATTCTTCGATGTACATACCTTCATTAACAGGATATGTTTTTCATTATCTATTCCATATTTAATATTTGGAAAGTATTAATGCTTTTAAATATAAAGATATTTTTTATTTTAATAAAGACATTAACAACAAAAAAAGGTTTGGTCTGCCTATGATGACCGTATCTTTGCCTTGCAAATTTTCCGATGTATTATGTGAAAATTAGATAGGCCTCGTTCTAATAGGTATATATTTCAATATATGAAATAAAAGATTGTATAATATCAAGTACTTTAGATACTTCAACAGTAAAGTATCAATAGACCAGCTATAAAATGACTTAAGTTTATGGTGTAAAGTTTAAATCTTTGACTAAACAGCAACAGAAATTCAAGGCTCGTAAAGATTGGCTTAAACTCTATTTAGAATCAGGGTCTGTAACAAGACGGCATTACGCTGTGGAATTGCAAGATCAACACTTCAACGATGGATAAAAGGTATAAAGGAGAAGGAGAACAAGGAATGTCACATGAGTCAAGAGGTGCTAAAACCCTTACCAATACTAAGGTTATAAAAGAAATTGAATCTATTATCCTCAATTTAAGAAGAAAATAAAATGGGGAGCTGCAAGAATCT
>NZ_FNWQ01000005.1 GCF_900108365.1 Chryseobacterium culicis
TTGAAATGACCAAATGTTTCTGAAAGAAATTTTAAAGTTTTTTAAGTAACCTTAACCCTCTCCTAAACCTTCAATCCTATACTCCTGCGCTCCCTCTAATTGGGACTGCAAAGATAATAACTATTTTTAAAACCACAACTCTTTTCTCAAAAAATTTAAAAGTTTTTTTAGTCCTCTCTTATGAAGTATCATCATGTTTATGCTTATCTAAAAGCTCTCCTGCGCTTACTGATCAACTCTCGTTTTCAGTGGGGCAAAGATAACAACTTATTAACACGCAAAACAAGTTTATTTAACATAAATGTTACCTTTTGTTCATATTCAGCCCTAAGAACCTGATTCAAAGGAAGAAAAATTTTAAACATTTGTTTGGAATATTGAACACAGCGGAAGTTTGACGCTTTTTATGAGTAATAAGTAATAAGTAATGAAAGGTATCCTTATATTATACAGTAGATATCTTTCTATGTGAGTTTTGACTAGAGCCACAATAAAGGTAGCCTACTTTTTATGATTCACGTTTTCAACTATTGAAATAGATGTAATTGTAAGAAAAGCGGACATGATCTTTTTTTGATTTCATACATTTGCAGTACATTTCGGATTCTAAGGAATGATAATGAGTTTTATATGACAGAAAGAAAATATAAGGAAACGGTTCATACTGATAAAAATAACTACGAATATATTACGGTAACCCACGACGAAAATAACGTCCGTATCTATACACTGAAAAACGGATTAAAGGTTTTTCTTGCTCAAAATTTTATTTCACCCAGAATACAAACCTTTATTCCGGTAAGGACAGGAAGCAATAATGACCCGTCTGACAATACAGGATTAGCTCACTATCTGGAACACATGATGTTTAAGGGCACCTCTAAGATAGGTACTCAAAACTGGGAAAAAGAAAAGGTATTGCTTGATCAGATCTCGGAACTGTATGAAAAACACAAAGCGGAACAGGATTCTGAAAAGAAAAAAGAAATCTACAAAAAGATAGATGAAGTTTCTCAGGAAGCAAGCCAATATGCCATTGCCAATGAATACGACAAAGCTATTTCTTCTCTGGGTGCCAGTGGAACGAACGCTCATACCTGGTTTGATGAAACAGTATACAAAAACAATATTCCGAATAATGAACTTGAGAAATGGCTGAAAATTGAAAAAGAAAGGTTCTCTGAAATTGTCCTCCGCCTTTTCCATACTGAGCTGGAATCTGTATACGAGGAGTTCAACCGGGCACAGGATAATGATTCAAGACTTGTGAATTATGAATTGATGGATGCGCTCTTTCCAACTCACCCCAATGGCCAGCAAACAACATTAGGAAAGCCTGAGCATCTGAAGAATCCTTCTATGAAAGCGATTCACAAATACTTTGATGAATACTATGTTCCTAACAATTATGCTCTGGTACTGGTGGGCGATCTTGATTTTGAAAAAACCATTCAGTTAATTGATAGCTATTTCGGCAGCTTACCTTATAAGGAACTTCCTAAAAAGATGCCTGTTATTGAAAAACCTATAACGCAAATTATAAAAAGAACCGTGCAAAGCCCCACTACTCCACGCACTCAGCTTGCATGGAGGACAGACAGCTATGGAACCCGCGAGGCAATGCTGGCAGATATCACAGCCAATATCCTGAGCAACAGGGGTGAAGCCGGATTACTGGACCTTCACATCAATCAGACTCAGAAAATGCTTTGGGCACAGGCTTTTTCTGTAGGATTGAAGCAGTATGGGTATTTCTCCATTGTAGCTGTACCGAAAGAAACTCAAACATTGGAAGAAGCAAAGAATATCGTGCTGGAAGAGATTGAGCTGATCAAGAAAGGAGATTTTCCGGACTGGATGCTGCCAGCGATCATTAATGATTTCAAACTCCAGAGAATGAAATCCCTTGAAACAACAGAAGGGCTGGCCACGAATCTTTATGATACTTATATCAAAGGAAGAACGTGGGAACAGGAACTTAATGAAATGGATGAATATGCCGCTTTTACCAAGGAAGATGTAGTGAATTTTGCCAATGATTTCTTCAAAGAAAACTATGTGATCGTTGATAAGGAAAAAGGCGTCAATGAAAGATTGGTCAGAGTGGAAAATCCAGGGATTACTCCTGTTAAAATCAACCGTGACAGTCAGTCTGAATTTTTAACGGAAATTTTAGCCGATAAAACCGAGGATATACAACCTGTCTTTATAGATTATCAGAAAGAAATCACTACTGCTGACGTAAAAGGAAAGAAACTGAGCTTTGTTAAAAATAAGTTCAACGATATTGCTCAGGCACATTTTATTTTTCCTTTCGGGAGTGATCATGACCGAGATCTCGCCATTTCAACCCAACTTTTGCAGTATTTAGGGACAGATCAGTTTTCTCCTGAAGATTTAAAAAAGGAATTCTTCAAAATCGGGGTCACTAATGATTTCAAAACCGTGCATAACCAGCTTACTATCACTCTAAGTGGATTGGAAGAAAATATAGAAAAAGGAATTGCTCTTCTTCAGCACTGGATGGAGGATGTAAAACCAGATCAGGATATCTACCATCAGTTTGTAAAAAGTGTAATAGAGAACCGCCAGGCCATAAAAAAGGATAAAAACCGTATTATGACCGCTCTTACCAACTATACCAAGCTGGGTGCCTTTTCCCGTTTTACTGATGTCATTTCTAAAGAAGAGCTTGAAAGCAGTACAGCTGAAGTATTTACCAACAGAATAAAAAATCTGTTTAAATCTCCTTATCAGATCTTCTTTTATGGTAAAAATTTTGAGCATTTCAACAGATACATTGGTAAGTATGTTGAGGCAGAAAGCGTTTCGATTCCTGAAGCCAAACATTATCCTGAGCCAGATACAGGCGGAAATGTCTATTTCATTAGTTATGATATGGTTCAGATGGAAATGAGCAAAATAGGAAAAGGAAGTGAGGTAGATCCTCAGTATTTCGGTAAAGTAAATGTGTTTAATGAGTATTTTGGAAGAGGGTTATCTTCAATTGTTTTTCAGGAAATGCGTGAGAGTAAAAGCCTTGCTTACTCGGCCTATGTTTCTTATGCTGCCAATTCTGAAATAAAACATCCTGATTATATTACTACCTATATAGGAACCCAACCCGATAAACTGATGATTGCCGTTGACACCCTGAATGAGCTTATGGAAGAGCTTCCGGAAGTACCTATTCAGTTTGAAAATGCCAGAAACGCTGCTCTTAAACAGATTGCCTCTACAAGAGTAAGCCGTGAAAATGTATTTTTCAATACATTGAATCTGAAAAAGCTCAATATTTACCACGACTTCAGGAAGGATATTTATGAGCAGATCCGGAATTTAAAATTTGAAGATTTGAAAGAATTTTATAAAACGAGAATTAAATCTGTACATTTCAATACAGCCATTATCGGCAAAAAAGAAAACCTTGATATGGATGCTGTTAATAAAATGGGCACATTTACAGAAGTAAGCCTGAAAGATATCTTTGGACATTAAAAAAAACGAACCGCCTGATATTTCTACCAGGCGGTTTGTTTTTGATGAATGACCAATAATTATTGATCAGTGCTTTTAATGTATCCATACTTTAAGTCATCATGCAATCTCCGTCACCGTCCTGGTAATCGGGATTAAAATCATTCGGAAGCAGTTCCAATAAATCTTTATGAAAAAGATATTCTCTGTTGAAATCTCTTTCATAGATATGAGAAAATGCTTTAGATTGTTGTATGGCCTTGTTCAATTTATTTTGATAGCTTGTAAAACCTTTTATCTTATTATTCACAATGAAATAATTAAGAAACTGGACAACCTCATCTAAATCAGTATTCGAAAAGAGATAAGGAATTTTAAGATACCCGTCACGAAGCTGCAAGAGCAGGCAAGATTTAATCTTATTATGCTGATCGAAAATTCTAACCCAGAAATATTTAAAGGTACCGGCAAAGCTTGAAAAGAGGTATCTTTCCTCTTTTTTCCCTTCCAAAACCCAGGGATGATCTATAAAAGTATTGATTTCGTCTCCATCCCGTACTCCTGAAAACCTATTGATAAAATCAGCACTTTCTTTATCTACACGATCAAGAATTTCATATTTGAAATCAGGTTTCTTTATAGGTAGATTCTTGATTGAGATGAATAAATTGGCAGTGGCATCCAATGTCTGAAAAAGAGGTTTCAAAGGTTTTGTTACAGGCTTTTTTTCAGGAATCATTTTAGCTGCATCAGTTTTAAAGTAATATCTCTTCCCTTCTTTAGGAAAGACATATTCAAAAACGCCCATAATATTATATAAAGCTTCTGCTTCTTTGGTAAATTCGGTAATGGCAATTCTGCCTTCGTATTCTTCAAAAACTTTTTTCAGTAATGCTTTTGCCGGTCTTTTCTTTCGATACTCGGGATTGACGTACAAAGTGCTTAGCCATGCGTAACGGATTTCTTTACCGTCAATAACGAAACGGTCTGGGAAACATCCTACGTATCCGATCAGTTTTTCTTCAAAAAAAGCAAGAATAAGAAGTGTATCTTCATCTTCTGCCTTAGGGTTCTTTATGTGGGATAAAGCCCGGTGCTTGGTAATCGGGAGAAAATCATACTGCTGGAAAGTTCCGGAGGATATAAAATCTTCCAGTTCTTTTCTGTTGAATGTTTTCAGCGTTATCATTCTCTTATAATCATATTTTTATTGACGAGTTTTTTCAGTCTGAAATAGGCGATTTCCTTTTTCATGATCTGTGCTCCGCTCTCCCCCATTTCCATTGGTATTCTTTGGAAATTTCTTTTCACACTGTCCAGCTTTATTCCTGCACATCCAAAACTGCAATAGATTTCTTCATTTTTAAAAAGTTCATCAAAAAAATCTTTCTTCACTTCAAAATCGGTAAACGGAAAGGCAAAACTTTCGTACAGAAAACCATTTTTCTTTAAATAAGCAAAAGTCTTGTCTGTAGTTTCCATTTGTTCTTTCAAAGATAAGTCTCCGTATTTTGGATGATCCCAGCTGTGCGAAGAAATCCCGAAACCTTTTCGGGTGAGCTCTTTTACTTCTTCTGAACTTAAATAAGGTTGATGTTCTTTGGAATACGCTTTAAAATCTACTTCAATCTTTTCGGCAAGTTCATCCAAAACCGCTCTTCCCTGATAATTGACTGATAAAATTTTCTTCTGTAAAATGCCTTTCTCCACATGATTGTCAAGAGAAAACATCCGATAAACTTCCGGATCTATGGTTTTATTTTTCTCAACCGCATCCGCAAGAAGACTCGCTTTGCATCTGAACATCATATCTTTATTGTCTATAAAAGCCGGATTTACAAAATTACAGGCATAAATTCCTTTTCGTTCCAAAACAGGAGCCACAACCTCATAAAATTCTCTGAAACCATCATCAAAAGTAAGCAGAGCAATCTTTTTCTTAGGTTTAAAATTCCCGGATGTAAATGCTTTAAACTCCTGCCAGTCTACAAACTGAAAATTCTTTGATAAATAATCCAGATCGTCCTCAAACTGTTTTATAGTTTTATATCGGATCACGTGTTTTATATGAGAAAGTTCTTCGTCGGAAACGCTGTGATAAAGAGGCAGACAGTAATCCAGCGGAAAAGATTTTCCGATATTTTCAGATTCAAAAGCAGCCAAAAGATTGATGATCCTTTCCTTCATCTTATTTAAAATAAAAAAGAATCTATTCAAAACTCAGTTCAAATAGATTCTTAAAGGTATAACTTTTAAAAATTATTTTACAATTTTCATTTCATCAACAAGCCACTTGGAATCTGCAAACTTCTCGATAATGAAAAGGATATACTTTGTATCTACCATGATATTTCTGCTGAAACGCGGGTCATAGTTGATATCGCTCATGGTTCCCTCCCACTGTCTGTCGAAGTTTAATCCCACGAGGTTTCCGTTGGCATCAAGTGCCGGACTTCCAGAATTTCCTCCTGTAGTGTGGTTGGTAGCCGTGAATCCTACAGGAACATCACCTGTTTTATCTTTATAGATTCCGAAATCTTTTTTATTGTAAAGATCAATAAGCTTTTTTGGAACATCAAATTCGTAATCTCCCGGAATATATTTCTCCATTACTCCCGCCAGGTGCGTCTGATATCCGTAAGATACAGCATCTCTAGGAGTAGAACCTTTCACTTTACCATAGGTTACACGAAGCGTTGAGTTCGCATCCGGAAAGAATTTTCTGTCTTTATCCGTCTGCATCTGCTGTGCCATGAATTTCTTCTGCAAAGCATCAATTTTTGCCTGCATTGAAGTATACTGTGGATCTGCAGTTTTCATATACGTGTCTCTCATAGACACATACAGCTGATAAATTGGATCTTTCTTTAAAGTCTTGATTAATTTATCCTGATTAGAAAAAGCTTTATCAATATCTGCAGTTAATGTCCCACCGTTTACCGCTGTTCTACCTGTGATAACAGAGTTTTTTGACATCTCTTCGATGACAGGAATATTGGCGTTCTCTTCTTTATATTTGCTGAATCCTGCCGGTAAAAACTGTGGAGCGGTTTTATTAGCATACAAGGCCAATAGCTTGGCTGTTACTTTAGCATCAAGTTCTGCGCTGTAATCTTTATAGAAAGAGGTTAATTTTGTCTTTAACTTGGAAAGTTCCTTTTCATCCATTCTTCCTGCTTCCACAGAAGCTATGAAATCATAGTAATCTCCGGCAAGCTTCAATGTTTCTGCATTTTTCACTACTTCTGTGTAGTAAGCATTGTTTAATGCATAAGGCGCCTGATCATTGTACAGTTTATTCAGCTGATCCAAAGTAGTTTTGATCTCCGGGTTTTTAGCAACCAAAGAACCTTCATACATTACTTTCTTTTCTACCGCATTGGATTTTTTCAATCCTTCCACTTCTCCGATCCACTTTTTCCAGTAATTGGCTACCGAAGCATATTTGGAAGCATATTTAATACGAGTTTCATTGTCAACACGCATTTTTTCGTCTAAGGTTTTCAAAGCCACATCACGTACTGCAATTCTTGCAGGATCAATATCCTTCATAATCTTCTCTACCGCTACAGCTGGAAGATATTCTGTAGTTCTGCCCGGAAATCCGAATACAAAAGTAAAGTCGTTTTCATTTTTATCTTTTATAGAAACCGGTAAATAATGCTTTGGAACGTAAGGTACATTGTCTTTTGAATATTCTGCAGGTCTGTTGTTCTTGTCTGCATAGATTCTGAACATAGAGAAATCTCCGGTATGTCTTGGCCAAACCCAGTTGTCTGTATCGCTTCCAAATTTTCCGATGCTTTGAGGAGGAGCTCCTACAAGACGGATATCTTTATAGGTTTCGATGGTATATGCGTAGTATTTGTTTCCATAATACATAGGCTTTACCATGATCGACTGGTAAGATTCAATTTTCTGAGCGTTTTTGTATACCTCAATATTATTATTGATCTTTTTAGTCAGTTCAGGTTCCGTAAGGTTATCCGTACCTTCTAAAATAGGATCGGTAACTTCTTTGATATCTACAATAAAATCAACTTTTAATCCAGGATTAACGAGTTCTCCTGCTGTATTTTTCGCCCAGAAGCCGTTAGAAAGAAGATCATTCTGAACGGTAGAATGCGCCTGAATCTGGCTGAAACCACAGTGATGATTCGTTAAAAGCAGTCCTTTAGGCGAAATAATTTCTGCAGTACATCCGCCATTAAACTGTACTACCGCATCTTTAATGCTTGGTTTCTGAGGGTTGAAAATATCTTTTGCAGAAATCTTCATTCCCAAATCCTTCATTTCCTTTTCATTCAGCTCTGTAGGGATCCACATTCCGCCATATTGTTGTGCAAATGCCATTGCAGCAGGCAAAAGAAATACAGATAAAAGTATCTTTTTTGTCATAATCAAAATTTTGCCCCAATTTACAAAGAAAAATAGGAATAGGCTTCATAAAACGGGCGGAAAAGTTGTTATGAGGTCGTTTTTGAGGAGGTTGATCGTGAATGATCAATTTTGCTTCGCAAGAGGTGAATAGTCAATAGTGAATTTTGCTTCGCAAGTGAATGGTGAATTTTTATGATCATATGGCACTTCCAGGTTTATTGTAAATTCATTAAAAATTGACAGGCGAAGCGAATTAACCATTCATTACTCACTATTAACTTACTCATCCTCTCTCCTCTGGCTTAATTTTTGTTTCCTGGAAGGCACATTATCATTAAAAAAAACATCCTTAAATCAATTATTATGATGAAAAGTAAAATACTCATGTTGGGATTGGCATCCTCTCTCTTTCTTGCTTCGTGTACTAAGAAAGAAACTACCGAAACATCTGCTGCAGTGACAGATTCTGCGGCGATTGTACAACCTTCTGCAGACAGTATCACCAAAGCAACTCCTACAGCCGCTGGTGACACCTCAGAAAATGCGTTGGATTGGGCAGGTACATACGAAGCTACCGTTCCATGTGCTGACTGCCCGGGAATCAAGACTTCCC
Source organism: Chryseobacterium culicis (assembly GCF_900108365.1). Taxonomy (GTDB): domain Bacteria; phylum Bacteroidota; class Bacteroidia; order Flavobacteriales; family Weeksellaceae; genus Chryseobacterium; species Chryseobacterium culicis. The sequence goes on from NZ_FNWQ01000005.1 coordinate 8,471, forward strand.
TGACATTGAATGATGACAAAACATTCAGTATCACAGAAGAATATCTGGACAGAAATTCAAAAAATCAGGATAAAGGAACTTTTGCATGGGATCCAACAGGAAGTATCATTACTTTAAAAGGAAAATCCGCCAACTACAAATATAAAGTGGGTGAAAATATGCTGATCCAGCTGGATACGGAAGGAAAAGAGATTGATGGTCCTAATAAGGATCTATATATATTCAGGAAAAAATAAAACGTAAAGGCTCCGGCCTTTATTTTTTTTAATACATCACTAAAACTGGTAAGCCTTAATCTTAGGGTCATCCACTAGGCGCCGGGTTAATCCTTCATGATGGCTGTTTTTCCCCGTAATCCTCCATATAACCGTAAAACCTTCCTGTGAATACTGCTGTCTGATCATCTGGTAAGCCAAATGATTTTCTTTAAAGATATTCTCACAATATTGAATATCTCCTGAGCTGCTGACTGCTATTCTGTATTCTCTTACTTTATTATAGTTATCAATAAAATTCTGCAGATAGGTTAAAGCACTTAAAATGATTAATACCAGGGCGGTTCCCAACAGGGCAATATAAATATATCCTGAGCCTACTGCCATCCCTATGGAAGCTGTAGCCCAGATCGTTGTTGCCGTGGTAATGCCTTCAATTTTGTTATCTCCTTTAAAAATAACTCCAGCTCCCAGAAATCCTATTCCTGTAATGATATTGGCTGCTAAACGGTCAGGATTCTCTACTCCAATTTTAATGGAAAGTATGGTAAACAAACAGGCTCCGAAACACACCAGAATAAAGGTTCTCAACCCGGCAGATTTATTACGGTATTCTCTTTCAGCACCAATGAACAGTCCCAATAGGACGGAAATAAGAATAAGCAGCAGTTCATTTTTAACAGCGTAATGGTCCTGAAGAAAATCCATTTTTTTTAATTTAAGAACAGAATAAAATTACAACAAAAAATTGAGCTGTAAGCGTACATTGAACTTTGTTTAGGGTAAGAAGATTTTATGGGACTGAAAAACTTTCGTAATATTACACATTAAATGGAAAAGGCAAGTACAGGCGTTATGAAACCTACATTTTTTTCGACAAAAGAAGCGTTCAGAGAATGGCTGCAGAAGCATCATGAAAATGAGAAAGAACTTTTAGCAGGGTTCTACAAAACCGGTAGTGGAAAGCCTTCTATGAGCTGGTCTGAATCTGTAGATCAGGCTTTGTGCTTTGGCTGGATAGACGGGGTAAGAAGATCAATAGATCATGAAAGTTATTCTATACGCTTTACTCCAAGAAAACCCTCCAGTATCTGGAGCAATATCAATATAAAAAAGGTTGAAGAGCTGACCAGAGCAGGATTGATGACCTCAGCGGGTCAAAAAGCATTTGAGCTCAGAAAAGAAGATAAATCGGGAATTTATTCCCATGAAAAAGAGGCTATTTTTCTTGATCAGGCTTATCAAAAGCAGTTTATGAACGATCCGGCTGCCTGGGATTTTTTTGAAAGCCAGGCGCCATCCTATAAAAAGGTGGTCATTCACTGGATTATGAGTGCTAAACAGGAAAAAACGAGACTTTCCCGTCTTGGAAAGGTCATAGATATAAGTAAACAATCAAAAAGATTAGAATAAAAAACAGTATTATGGATAAAGAAATTTCACATTTCTGGTTAGGATATTTCAAGAATGAAGAAGATTTTTACAGTTTCGTAGAAGAGGACGAAAATTATTATATAGAGGAAGAAACTGATGACCAGTATGTTTCCAAGTTTGCAGAATCTCAGAATATCAAATGGTTTGATGATGATTTTATCGAATATGGCTTCGAGGATGAGAACCTCAGCCTTTATGACAAGTTTGCAGAATATTCTTATGCTGACCAATGGATTCCGATTCTGGAAAACAAACTGAATGAACTAAGCCTGGACACTCCCGTCAATGCTATCATTTTTGCAACAAGGTTTGTGATTCCCAACCCTGTTTCCGTAGAAAATGATGATTTTTCACTGCATTATGTGGGGGAAATAGAGTATGATATCTGAGATTATTAAACAGAAATACAAAAGCTTCCGCCCCAAAGGGCGGAAGCTTTTTATATGGTTAAGGATAATTCCTATTTATTAATGCGCTTCCAGCCAGTTATTCCCTACTCCAATCTCTACCAATAACGGAACCTGTGTCTTTAAGGCACTTTCCATTTCAGTTTTGATCAGTTTTGAAGCGGCATCAATCTCATCTACCGGAGATTCGAATATTAATTCGTCATGTACCTGAAGCAGCATTTTTGTTGTAAGATTCTGCTCTTCCAGCTCTCTGTCTATTTTGATCATGGCTAGTTTTACAACATCTGCGGCACTTCCCTGGACAGGAGCATTCACAGCATTTCTTTCCGCATGACCTCTCACTACAAAATTATTGGAATTGATATCTTTTAAATGACGTTTTCTTCCTAAAATAGTTTCTACATACCCTAACTGGCGTGCTTTGTTCACCTGTTCTGCCATGTATTCTTTCAGTTTCGGATAGGTCTCGAAATAGGCTTCAATCATCTGTTTTGCTTCTGTACGGGACAATCCGGTTTGTTCTGCCAAAGCAAAAGCTCCCTGTCCATAGATAATCCCGAAGTTTACGGTTTTAGCCTGGCTTCTCTGGGTTTTGGAAACTTCATCCAAAGGAATTTTAAAGAGTTTTGCGGCTGTGGAAGCGTGGATATCTTCTCCATCCTGGAAAGCTTTGATCATATTATCTTCTCCCGAAATTTCAGCAATCAAACGAAGCTCAATCTGTGAGTAATCGGCTGAAATAATCTTCTTTCCTTCTCCGGAAACAAAGGCTCCACGAATCTGCTGTCCTCTTACCGTCCGGATCGGAATATTCTGAAGGTTCGGATTTACACTTGCCAAACGGCCTGTAGCGGCTGTGGTCTGTGAAAAATTAGTATGTACCCTGTTATCTTTTTTCTCAATCTGTGAAGGCAAAGCATCCACATAGGTTGATTTTAACTTCTGATAAGTTCTGTATTCAAGAATATGTTTGATAATCTCGTGTTTTGAACTAAGCTTTTGAAGAACATCTTCCGAGGTTGCATATTGTCCGGTCTTGGTTTTCTTGGCTTTGGGATCCAGCTGCATTTTTTCGAACAGAATTTCTCCCAGCTGTTTTGGTGAATTCATATTAAATTCTTCTTCTGACAGCTCAAAAATCTTAGCTTCTAACTGCCTAAGATCATTTTCAAGATCAACACTTTCCTGAGCCAGCCACTTTTCATCAAGAGAAATTCCCGAAAGCTCCATTTTAGCCAGTACTTCCATCAGAGGCATCTCTATATTGTAGAAAAGCTCTTCCAGATTTTCCTTTTTCAGCTGGGGTGCAAAAAGCTCATACAGCTGGAAAGTTATATCTGCATCTTCAGCAGCGTAATCGGTCTGTGTTCTCAGATCTGCATCTCTGAAGCTCCCCTGTTTCTTACCTTTCTTACCGATAATGGTTTCAATAGATACCGGTTTGTAATTCAGATATACTTCTGAAAGGTAATCCATCCCGTGTCTTCCATCCGGATTAAGGAGGTAGTGGGCAATCATGGTATCAAACATAGCACCTTTAACGGTGATATCGTACTGTTTTAAGACTTTATAATCAAATTTAAGATTGTGAGCAACTTTCAGCAGATCCTCTTTTTCAAAGAATGGCCTGAAAATTTCTAATGTCTGCAACACTTCTTCCCTGTTTTCTGAGAGAGGAATATAATAGGCAAGTCCTTTTTTATAGGAAAAACTCATTCCTACCAGCTCTGCTTCCAGCTCGTTTAACGAGGTGGTTTCCGTATCAAAACAAACCACTTTTTGCTGTAACAGATTATCCACAAGTTTTTTCTGAGCTTTCGGATTATCTATAAACTGATAAAGATGATCATTTTGTTCAATAGTAGATTTGGTAGAAGTAGCCTGATCCAGTTCTTCAAAGTTAGCAAAAAGATCAAGCTGCATGACCTGTCCTTTTACTTCAGTTCCGCCAGGAGTCTGCTTTACTTCTACTTCACTTACAACTACGGTTTCTGTGGCTGCAGGAGCAAAAGCTCTGTAAAGGTTTTCGTATAGTCTTCTGAATTCTATTTCGTCAAAGACTTCTTTTACTTTTTCAAAATCAGGAGTTTCAAGATCATATTGTTCCTGATGGAATTCTACAGGAGCATCGCAGATAATGGTCGCCAGTTTTTTGGACAAAATACCACGTTCTGCAGAAGCTTCTACTTTTTCTTTCAGTTTTCCTTTCAGCTGATCTGTATTCGCCAGCAGGTTTTCAATGCTTCCGAATTCTTTAAGGAATTTCATAGCCGTTTTTTCTCCTACGCCTTCCAATCCTGGAATATTATCTACGGCATCGCCCATCATCGCAAGAAAATCAATGACCTGTTTTGGATCTTCGATCTCGTATTTTGCTTTTACTTCATCTACTCCCAGAATTTCTACATCACCACCTTTTAAGCCTGGTTTATAAATTTTAATTTTATCTGTAACCAGCTGTGCAAAATCCTTATCCGGTGTTACCATGAAGGTGGTATAGCCTTCCTTTTCGGCTTTACACGCGATGGTTCCTATTACATCATCGGCTTCATATCCTTCTACTCCCAGACGTGGAATATGCATGGCTTCAAGAATTCTGTGTATGTATGGAATCGCAATTTTAATGGCCTCGGGAGTTTCACTTCTGTTGGCTTTATATTCTGAAAAATCATCAGTTCTTACACTGGCCTGTCCTACATCAAAAACTACTGCCAGGTGGGTAGGTTTTTCTCTTCTTATCAGCTCAATCAAAGAATTGGTAAAACCGAAAATGGCAGAAGTATCCTGTCCTTTGCTGGTAAGTCTGGGATTCCTGATTAATGCGTAATATCCTCTGAAAATCATCGCATAGGCATCGATGAGAAACAGCCTTTTATCTGTTGTTGCGTCCATATTTTGAATAATGAACAAATATATGAAAATAGGAGTAAAAGTTGGCAGTTTGGGGAAGGGTTTTGGCTAGCGGAATGCGGGGTGCCAGTTCGGGGATTTGGAAGGTGGAGATGTGATACGAGTTATATAAAGGCGAGATTTCGGGATGTGGAAGTACGCTCTAAGATCCGGTGTACAGAAGAAGGAAACCTTTTTTCTTTGGTGTTCTAAGTACTAATTTTTTGAAAAAAAACAGCATACCCAGGGTACGCTGTTCCTTTTTTTATGTAAGCTTATGGAATTATTTACCTACTGAAGGCCATAGACCTGCGAACTGAGAATTACCGTAGTCGATGGTTTCTGCACTTACCACGAAGCTGATCAGCATACTGTTGCTGTCTATTGCATCGAAGTCTACTTCGTGCTGGATCACGTATCCGTTCTCCCATTTCAAAGTAATCAGCGTACCTTCCTCGTGAGACTTGTTGAAAGTGATTTCTCCTACTGTTGGCTTGTATTTACCGTTTAACAAGCTTTCAAGGATGTCTGACTTTTCAGTAGCTTCTACTGTAACCTTGATTAATGCGTTAGAAGGATCTGATGCTACACGTCCTGAAACGTCTGTAGATCTTGATACGCTGTAGTTCATTTTTAACAGCTTCTGTCCTTCACCGTTGTTGAATTTTAAGATTCCTCTTGAGTTTCTTTCTGCCATGATGGTAAATTTTAATCGTTAGTAATAAATTGTAATTCAATAATTATATAACAAAGATAATTCTGTTAATTTTCAAAAAAAAGCATTTGAATGGAAATCTGAAAAAGTGTAGTAGTTCTACGATTTCATGTCGTAATTCTACGATAAAAGATTTAAAACAAAGATATAACACATTATAAACAAACATCTTAAACTCTTTTATGAATTCATAAAATTCCTCTTTTTATTACACTGAAAAGAGAAATAATATCTTAAAAGGTATAATAAAAGGAAGTAAAAAGCCTGCAGTTTTCATCAGCTTCATGGTGCAGGTTGAGATGATATAAAAAACAGAACAGTATACCCGGATGGGTGTACTGTTCTGTACCAATTTTATTTTTACTAAGATGATGAATAGGCTTATTTACCTGCTGAAGGCCATAGACCTGTGAACTGAGAATTACCGTAGTCGATGGTTTCTGCACTTACCACGAAGCTGATCAGCATACTGTTGCTGTCTATTGCATCGAAGTCTACTTCGTGCTGAATTACATATCCGTTCTCCCATTTCAAAGTAATCAGCGTACCTTCCTCGTGAGACTTGTTGAAAGTGATTTCTCCTACTGTTGGCTTGTATTTACCGTTTAACAAGCTTTCAAGGATGTCTGACTTTTCAGTAGCTTCTACTGTTACTTTGATCAATGCGTTAGAAGGATCTGATGCTACACGTCCTGAAACGTCTGTAGATCTTGATACGCTGTAATTCATTTTTAACAGCTTCTGTCCTTCACCATTGTTGAATTTTAAGATTCCTCTTGAATTTCTTTCTGCCATGATTGTAAATTTTGATCGTTAATATTTTGTGATTCAGTGATTGTTTAGCAAAGATAGAAGCTCTTAACTGCTAAAAAAAGCTTTTGAATAGAAATCTGAAAAATTGTAGTAGTTCTACGATTTCTTGTCGTAATTCTACGACAATGGATTTAACAACCTCATTTAACACATGACCAGTAAAGGGTTTTAACTTTCTGAAAAAGAATACTAAAAACCCTGTTTTTACACTTTAATGAGAAATAGTAAGCTTTCTTTAGTATAAAATCAGCATGATTTTAAGAGCGATCTTATTCATAAAAAAACAACCAGTCGAAAAACTGGCTGCTTTTTATTTTAATCTGATATACATTTACTGTTGTTGGGTATTTGCTCCTTCTTTTATAGAGCGAACCAATATTTTATTTTTTCTAAGAAGAAAATCAGGCATCAGATCAACGGGGAGATAGAATGGGCTTTCTCCTTTTTTCTGTAATTCATCCATGATCCCGGGGTTCCAGGCAAGTAATTTCTCTACGTCTATATTGAGCTCGTCTGCCACCACTTTCAGGTTGAAACCTGCATTGATCTCTGTTTCAGAAAGTGCAGCCTCGGCTGTTTTCCGGTTTCCGTCCTCAAAGAACACTTTATTGATTCTTGAAGAATTATAGTTGTTTAATACGCTCTGCAACTCACCTGTAGCGTAACATGCGTTCAGATATTTCTTAACATGATTGATTGTTTCTCCCGGAAGATATTTATAAAACTCGTGATACTGAGAAGATCCTGCAGCTTCCATTGCTTTTGCAATGTTTCCTTCACCGCAGTTATAGGCAGCTACAACAGTCACCCAATTATTGTATTTTTTATAGAGGTTGCTTAAAGAAATTGCTGCGGTCTTTGTACTCTTATAAATATCTGTTCTTCCCTGTTCTGTAAGCCCGTATTGGTTGGCATGTGATGTCATAAACTGCCAGATTCCCACTGCGCCTGCTCCTGACGTTATATTTCTGTCAAAATGAGATTCTATCAGAGCCAGGTTTCTCAAATGTTTAGGAAGCCCTTTCTGAAGAAGCAGCTGTTCTATGAACTCTACCAGATCTTTATTGGCATTAATGATTCCTTTGTATTTTTTTACACTGCTTTCTGAGGTATCGGAAGCAGCAAGAAACTGTCCGTTGATCAAAATAACGGATCCAAATAATAGAAAACCTGTAACGATATTTCTGACAATTGTTTTCATTTTTATTGTATTTGTGAGCAAAAAGACCCCTTTACAAATCTGCCTTTTTGCTTCATCATTAATCTACTTTCCAGCTTATTTTATCTTCTTCTTTATTCCAGTCTACATAAATAGTCTGGCCGGATTTTACTTCTTCTTTCACGATCATTTTGGAGATAGGTCTGGCAAGCTGTGCACGAATTACGCCTGAGATCTGTCTTGCACCGTACTTACTGCTGAACCCGCCTAATGCAAGGTTTCTTACGGCATCATCACTGATTTTCAGAGTAATCCCTAACCTCGTTAATGAAGTATGAAGCGATTTCAGCTGAATTGTAAAGATTCTTTCCGCGATAGATTCTGTGATTGGTGCGAAAGGAATAATCTCTGTAATTCTCGCTAAGAACTCAGGTCTGAATCTTCCGGAATTTGACATAATCTGCATCAGTGAAGATGATTCCGGAATTTTTCCTTCCTCAAACTGCTTTACAATTTCTTCACTTCCGATATTCGAGGTAAACAGGATTAATGCATTGCTGAAGTCTCCTTCTTTCCCCAGTTTATCATGCACTTTTCCTTCATCCATAATCTGAAGGAATACATCAAAGACAGAGTGATGGGCTTTTTCTATTTCGTCAAATAAGACTACAGTGTAAGGCTGCTGCCTTATTTTATTAACAAGCATTCCTCCTTCTTCATATCCCACATATCCGGGAGGCGCTCCATAGAGCAATGCTGCGGAATGTTCTTCCTTAAATTCTGACATATCAAAGCGTACCATTGCCTTTTCATCATTGAAAAGTAATTCTGCCATAGATTTAGCGAGCTCTGTTTTTCCGGTTCCGGTAGGTCCCAGAAGGAAGAAAGACCCGATTGGCTGTCCTGGTTTATTCAATCCGCTTCGGTTTTCAACAATAGCATCGGAAAGGATTTTCAGTGCATGATCCTGCCCTACTACTCTGTTGAGCAGAAGAGATTCCATATTCAGGAGTTTTTCTTTTTCCTGCGCCTGAATCTTTCCGATCGGGATATTGGTTTTGGCGGCCATTACAGCTGCCAGTTCAAGCCGGTCTACTTTTTCTCTTTTCTTTGCGGCGTGCTGTAAAAGCTCTGCATAGGTATCTTCAATAATTTTCTGAATCTGATCTACCGGCATAGAGTTGTCAATGGCAGGCTGCTCGCTCAGTGAACCCCATAAAATTGGGCTTATTTTGTCTCTGAGCAGGTTGTAGGTCCAGATCAGTTCATCAGCTTTATCTTTGCTGTCTGCGTATTCTTCCTGTAGAATAGCATCATAGCTTTCTTTCCAGCTATCCAGTTCTTTTTCAGAAAGTTCATCCAGCATTTTGATGGCAGCCATTGTTCTGTCTAACAGGTCGATAGCGGCATCCGGTAATTTTTTACCTTTTGCATATCTTTTGGCCAGTCGTACACATTCCGGAAGGGCAGTTTTTTCTACTTCGATGCCATGGTGTTTTTTGTAGCCTTCAAGAAGTACGTCAATCATTTTCACGCACGTCTTTTCATCCGGTTCATGAACGGTTAAAACTTCAAAACGACGGTTGAAAGCCTGTTCAGGCTCTATAATTTTCCTGTATTCTTCCTGAGTTGTGGCTCCAATTACAGTAATTTCACCTCTGGCAAGCTCAGGTTTCAGCAGGTTGGCAACGTTTCCAATGCTTCCTTTAGGATCTAAAAGGGTATGGATTTCATCAATGAAAAGAATAGCTTTTTCAATTTTCTTACATTCATTGATCACTTTTTTGAGACGGTCTTCAATTTCGCCCTTATAAGAAGTTCCGGCTAGCAGTGCTCCGGTATCCAGTTCCAGGAGGGTACCGTTTTTAAGCATTTCAGGAACATTTCCTTTGATAATTTCTGTAGCAAATCCTTCTACCAGCGCTGTTTTTCCAACTCCAGGCTCTCCGATGATGATGACATTCGGTTTGCTTCTCCGGCAAAGAATTTCCACCAGCATTCTCAGCTCTTTATCCCTTCCGATTATATTTTCAATTTCGCCCTTTCTGGCCTGTGCTGTTCTGTCTACACAATAGCTTTTAATAGAAGGGAATGAATTGTCAGAATAATCTGATCCGTTATTTGAAAATAATGAGGAAAAATCACGATCCTCGGAAACGGTAAAGGGTGTATCTTTTCTGTACAGATTAAAAATTTCATGTTCTCTCAGGGGAAGTGATTTCAGCTGCTGAAGGGAGAACACAACCTGTGGTTTAACAATAGCTGTAAGAATGCAGATAGGAGTAATTTCATCCAATCCCAATTTTAAACGGATATCGTCCGCTTCTTCGATCAGGGTATCTATAGCTTCGTCCTGCCCTACCTCATCAGGAAGGTGGTTGGTTTTGGGATATTCTTCAATACGGACGTCTGCCCATTCATAGAAATAGCCCGGATCTTTATCTATACTTTTCAGAAATTCACTGAGGCCGATATCTTTATGCATTAAAGCCTGCAGAATGTGCGGGCCTCCGTAGGTTCCATTATAATTTTCCTTCGCTATCGACTGAGCAATATGAAATAGCTGCTTTACGGTTTCGTTGGTTACTAGTACTCCCATTTATAATTTTCTTATATTAATATACTTGCGTTCTGTTATTGTGTTTCAGATTTGATGGTACTGATCTGTTTTTCCTCCCATATTGTATGGGAATAAGAATTTCTTATTTTGTGTAGCTAAAATTACTTATTTTATTCTAAATGAGATAAAGATAGTTAATTCTTCAAATAGAGAAGTAACAGCGGTATTTTTTTATTCTTAAGCTTCAATTTTATGCTTTCATTTGATGACAAATTGCTATTCGAATACGCCCTTATTTTATATATTCAAAAAATACAATAAAATTAAGGTAAGCCATTGCAGCCCAACGTACAGATAGAATAACATGGCTGAAGGTTCCGACAGCTCGTATAATTTTTCCATCAGTGTTTTTTTTATAATTTCAGAAAAATCTGCATTTTCGTCTCCTAGATTCAGTTCATCAAATTTTATTTTGTTTAAGGCATAACCTAAAATCCTTTTGAGGATCTTGTTATCTGAGCTGTTTCTGAATTCACTGAGCAGCCTTACTTTAGCGATTGCAAAATCTGCACTTGTCCGGATTACGGCGGGCTGCTTTGCTTTAAATACTGATATTACTTTATCAATAAAAGGCACCACAATTGTTTTGGAATGATCCTGAAGCAGTTTATTAATCACTACGGACATCGCATATTTTGTCGCAAAAAACACTGTAAAAAACGGAGCGATGATGGTCAGCAAATACAGGAGCCCTGCTGAAACAGGTTTTGCTTTAATTGTTGTTATTATGAATGCAAGCGCTCCGGTATGGCCTAATGAAGGTCCTAAACGTTCAGACAGAATATAAATTCCAAGCACTAAGGTCACGATAGTAGAGAAAGCTCCTATCGCGTACATTTTCAGTATGCTGAATATAAATGCTGCTGACAGCTTGGAAAAGTATTTCAGGTGGTCTGTGATTTTGTTCATTGATGTTTTTAAGGTTATTTAGTTTTTCAATATAGAAATTTTTATCAGCTTTTTACAATTGTATGCCTATAATTACTTGCCAGAAAAATATTCTTTCTGGAGCGAGTCTTTTATTTTTTCGTCAATGGGCAAATTTTTTACGTCATCAACAGTCAATTTGACTTCATTTTGGAAGATACTTTTGCCGTCGAACCCTAAATACATAGTTTTCCCAGTAATAGAATTTATATATTTTCCGGTTGTGAAGGAGCTTATCTGGACATCTTCCAATTTCTGGCAGTTTATCCCTCCATAACTATAAACAGTATTTTTATCTCTGATATAATAGCCGCTTAATACTTTGACTTCTGAAGATACTAAATCTAATATTATATAGGGAGAATTACTATTTCTGGAAGTAGCGTTATAATAAATATTATTTACATCCTTATATAAAATATTTTTTTCCACTTCCTGATAACTTGCGATCTTTATAGTAGAATCAGTACTGTATAAAGAATTTGTTTTTAAGGAAAAGATAGAATCCTGTAAAATTAATCCTTTCGTTTCTGTCATTATCTTGTCATTATTTCCCGCATATTGTACAGTATAATCTGATGAGATATTCACTTTACCATTATACTGATATAGATTTAATTTCAGTTTTTTAATATGAGTACTGTTACTGATTTTGTTTAATTGTGTATCATAATAGCTGATCTGTCCTTGTCCGTCACATGAAAGCATCATTAATAAAAACAAAATACTGTATCCTATTTTTTTTGTATTTTCCATATCCCAAATTTTGTTGATGCTGTTTTATCTCGCGTTAAACTTGCTGCTCCTGACCAATTATTGACATTCATTTCCAACAGCTTGTCATCTATCAAGGAAAAATTCTGATAATCTCCTCTATCTCTTAATTGATCATATATTTTAAATTTCATATCACATGGATTTGACGCATTTACAACAAGCAGCAATACATGATAGCCATTTAAAATGGTAAAATAAAATACATGATAACCCAATTTACTGCCCATTGCATTTTTTAAATAATTTGAGATTACATTTTGTTTTCCTGAACTATATTCCTTTGGCTGATAATTACCTCCTCCCTTAAAAGTACTTTGTTCAAAAATTTGAAAATTCTTAACAAAACCATAATCTTTAATTTGATCTATTCTTGTATAAGCATTATAAACATTCGCTTTATTGTTTGAAGTTTCAGTTATAAAGTGTTTATTGTTTAATAATAACTTCCCTAATTGTTTGTCAGCAGCAATTATGCATGCTGTATGCCGGGAAATAGAAATTTTATTTTCCTCAACTAATCTTTCTACATCTTTTTCAGAAAATACGTCTTTATGATCAATACATTTTATTTTAATTGTATTTAATTTCTTTCCTTCCACTTTTACGGTAATAAGAGTTTCACCAAGCTTTTTGCCTGTCACGTTTGTCCTTATCACCCATTCATTTTCGACACTCCATTCAGAAGTAGATAATGATATATTTGAATTATTAAGTTCGAATTTAAGATCACGCCTCTTATCATCGTTTTTTCCACCTACTTTACATCTCATTTCTCTTGTTTCATTCAAGCTAATATTATACTCTGCGATTTTGGTACATTCAAAATTTACAGATGTAGGAAATATTTCTCTCGCGACTTTAAACCAAGTATTGTAACTAACACCTGCCATCTGCTTTTATTTTTTTTACACTGTTGAACTCCAAGTTATCTTCTATAGCATCGAATATCATCTTTTTACGGGAGCTCATGTGTATGTTCCCGGCTAAAACAGAATCCCTGTTATGGGTAATAATTTTAATATTCGCAGCTTTTCTTATGATGGCCATAGACATTACTTTTAATGATTGGTACCTTTTTCACCACTATTCATATGTACAGTCTTAGCACTTTGTATGAGAATATCATCCTCTGAACTCATAGCAGTCATTTTTTTTGCAAAAATATCAGACGTGGAAGACTGTCTTGTATAATCATTATCCACCATTTCCGTGCGGTTATCGGACATCTCCATACGGTTACCTGTTGCCGTCTCAATAATATCATTACCGGCAGAAACTGTAATATTATTACCTACTGTTGTATTTTGGTTATCTCCCACTGTTGTTGTCATATTCTGTCCAACATTAATATTCATATTTTTGCAGTTCAGGGTCATGGTTTCCGGTGCAGTGATGTTAATATTACTTCCTGTGGTATCGAGATGAATTTCATTTCCGCTCTTATCCGTGATAATGATGCTTTCATCTTCTGTGAAAACAATTCTGTGGCCACTTCTTGTTTGGATAGATTTCACACGGTTATCTACGCCGCCGCCAAGACCTATTCCACCATGGAACATGCCTCCCATTACGAAGGGTCTGTCGGGATGACTGTGTACAAAATTGACCATCACCTGATCTCCGACTTCAGGAATAGCTACATAGCCGCGGTTTTGAGTAATTTGGTCTGTTCCTCCCGCGTCTGGGCTCATTACCCGGACAAAATGAGTGGTATCATTCATCTGCCAGCCGAATCTTACCTGAACTCTTCCCTGTCCTTCGGGATCCGTATTTGAAATGACAGTTGCGATCTGTGGCTGTGCAGATGGTACGGAAAATTCCGGTTTGGGAAGAAATCCCGTGTCTGCGGCAATGGATTCAAAAGTTCCGGTATAATGTCCTATCGTATCCATTTCATGAATCACCTCTGTCACCATTACTTTAGTAAAATAGGATGTTTCATTGCTGTCCGGCTTTCTCATATGAATATCTGCAATACAGCCCGGATGCAAAAAAGGAACAGTTGTAGATCCGGAAACTGAAAATACACTGACCGCTTCACTTCCTGATGTACTTCTTTGGGAATGTTCTACATCCAGATGAGTGGTAGCTTTAATAGGTGCAATCTGGAGAGCCGGGGTTTTATATATTTTATCGTTATGGCTGTACGCTGTTCGGGCAATATCACTTACATGATGTACCGGGGTTTCTCCAGAAGTCAGTTTTTCGTTTTTACTGCTGTTATAGCCATAGTATTGAGGCTTTGTGTGCACCGCTTTCAATTCTACCCTGATATGATCTGCGTTGCTTCCGTAAAGCAGTTTTATAGGCTTATTCTGTGGCGGAAGCTTGCCGAAGTGCAGCACTTCACCATCATAATAAAATTGTTCCCCATAAGCTTCTGCCATTCTTGCGAGATAATTGTAGTGGGTTTCATTATATTGGCTGCTGTAGATGATTTGTGAATAATCATTGGTATCTATTCTGATGTCGAACCTGCCTTTATCAATTCCCTGTCTGATTACTTCTTCAGCAATGATTCCCATATTAACAGGCTGTCCGCCTCCAAAACTCTGAATATGCGGAGCCCCGTCCAGTAATATAGTCGGGCTGTATCCGGAAAGAACAATATTGCCAAGGCTCATTTTTTCCTGGCTGAATCCTACTTTGGTAATGATTCCAACAAAATTTCTTTCAGGACTTTTCTCAAGATCCTTATAAGAAATAATGGCTGTTAAGCGTTTTCCTAAAAATTGATTAGCTTCTTCGAGGGTATGAGTCTGCCTGTCTCCCAATGCATCGTGAGCAAGGGTAAGACTGAATTCGTGATGATGGCTCGCTTTTTGTTTAAGGGTGAAGTGTTTATAGTGTTTAATAATTTTTCCTTCTACAACCAGTGACAATTTTACAAGCCGGTTAATCCCTGCGTGATGATTCTCGGATATTCCGTCTGCATTCTGTGACGGACGGAAGGAAGATCCTTTTGTCTTTGATTCTGTTTTCATATGCTTTGTGTTTGGTACTGAAAGATAACAATATTTTATATAACAACCATTATATAAATACGTTATATAATACAATTTTCATGGGTCAGTTTTTGATTGAGGCAAAAAAAGACCGCCTTATAATAGGGACAGTCTTTTCTTATGAATGTTGATAATGTGTACAAAATTTTAGCTGGAAGGCCATAATCCAAGGTACTGAGAGGTACCATAGTCAATGGTTTCTGCACTAACTACGAAGCTGATCAGCATACTGTTGCTGTCTATGGCATCGAAGTCTACCTGATGTTGAATTACATATCCGTTCTCCCATTTCAAAGTAATCAGCGTGCCTTCCTCGTGAGACTTGTTGAATATAATTTCTCCCACAGTCGGCTTATATTTACCATTTAGCAAGCTTTCCAGGATATCAGATTTTTCAGTAGCTTCTACTGTAACCTTGATAAGTGCGTTAGAAGGATCTGATGCTACACGTCCTGAAACGTCTGTAGATCTTGATACGCTGTAATTCATTTTTAACAGCTTTTGTCCTTCGCCATTGTTGAATTTTAAGATTCCTCTTGAATTTCTTTCTGCCATGATTAGTAAATTTAATCGTTAGTACTATTTTGTGATTCGGTGATTGTATAGCAAATATAGAGGCTCTTTTCCGCTAAAAAAAACTTTTGAATATAAATCTGAGAAATTGTAGTAGTTCTACGACTTCTTGTCGTAATTCTACGATCATAGATTTACGCTGTATTCTGTAACATCCATCAATACGGCATTTTCAATTAAATCCCGGTTTTTAGATAAAAATTATTTTTGCACTACAGGGAGAAATAATAAGCTGGTCCGCGACTTTGGAATAAAAAAAAGCAGAAGGAGTTACTTCTGCTTTATCTATTAAAAAATGGTTTACTTAATGCTTGGTATATTCCGGCTGTTCTGTTGGAATTCTTGATGGTGTAAAGTATTCGTTCAGCCAGTAGAAAGTCTGCCCGTTCTGCTGAATCTTTACAGCAGGATTGTTTCTGTTGGCAAGCAATCTGTCTGCTAAATTTTTATAATGATAGAAATAATTCTTCACCGTCTCATTAGGAACGATTTTGGATTTTTTCCAGCCTTTCAGTTTATATTTAGCCATTAATTCCTCATCAGAAAGATCAAATCCTGTACTCATTCCGATAGCGTAAGACATTGGCAGTTCATACAGTGCTCCTTTATCTAAGAATTTTATAGTGGGGTTGTACTTTTTCAGAAGCTTCACATATTCTTTTATCGCTCTTGCCTGATTGAAGTCTGCACGGTCTGCCTGAGTATTTCTGTATACTTCGGTGTAGAATGCTTTCAGATTGTCGTATTCTGATTCAGAAATAAGAATTCCTTTTTCTATAGCCGGCGTAAAATCTTTCAGATCTTTAGGAATATATCCTTTCACCAGGAACGGACTTCCGTAGTTGATAAGCTGTGCGGCAATTCCTGCAGAAACAGGGTTGGTAAGGCCTGGGTACAGATATTTATATTTTAAATCGACATCTGTTCTTCCTGCTCCTACAGAAGAGTGGAAATATTCATTCAGTGATTTATCTACTGTCTGATTGTCTAAAGTAACCTG
The DNA here is from genome assembly GCF_900108365.1 of Chryseobacterium culicis. Taxonomy (GTDB): domain Bacteria; phylum Bacteroidota; class Bacteroidia; order Flavobacteriales; family Weeksellaceae; genus Chryseobacterium; species Chryseobacterium culicis. The sequence goes on from NZ_FNWQ01000005.1 coordinate 25,008, forward strand.
AGCAATAAGGCTGTCCACAGATTTTTTAAGGAATCCCGGCGTGGTTATATCCCCTTTCTTAGGGAAAATAACAAATCCCTGAGACATGCTCTGCTTAGGATAAGCCAATGAGAAAAATCCTTCATCACCTTCTACCAGACTGAAGTTATTCTTGGTAAGAACATCATTTTGGTTGATGATTTTTTGTTTTTTAAGTTCTGCAATATTTTTGGCCGTATTGGTAACAATATTCTCTGCCATTAATACGAAATCGTTGTAGTTATCGGATGATCTTGCACTGGTCTGGAACATGATCAGTCTTGCCTGAGCCTGCGTGAGTGAGCTGATTACACTGTACATATTCCCGCTCTGGTTAGCAGAAGTTCCTACTGTTACCACAATATTGGTTTCATCCGAAACGTTTGAAAGAAGGTTTCCTGCAGCAGTAAGCGCCTCTCCTACCGGCTGGTAGCCGCTGTTGCTGGCACAGTTCATCTCATTCGTTTTCTGATCAATGAATGTGCTGATCTTACTGTAGTCTGAACTTAAATTAGATACTGAAACGTTATTTCCGCAAGGATTGTTTTTGTATAACACCACTCCATATTTAACATTGTTGAAATAAGATGGCTTTTCAAATCTAAGCTGAAGATCCTGTAACAAAGATTTTACGATAGGCGCATAAGGTGCATTGGCTGCACTTACGTCTAAAGCGAAAACAATATTGATATTCTTATCTCTTTCTGTAATCTCTCTGTAACGGTCAAAATAAATAGGCTCACCTAAAACATTTGATACAAAGTTTTTGCTGTAATCCAAAATGTTGGTAAAATACTTTGTTTTGGTATCCAGAGTAGGAGCTTCTTCCAATGGAAGGTTTACAGGGAAAATATTTTCCAGCGGTGTTCTTTTATTAACTTCGGTGAGAAGAATAGCTGTTTTATTTTCTGCATCAGATGCTGAGCCTCCCGGATGACCTTCATGAATTCCTAAAGTGGTATCAGTAATTCCTGTAGTATTTTTCAGTTTGATTGCGGAACGTTCTCCCCAGCTGGAAATCACGTTAGAACTTACCCATCCGTAAAGTCCTTTCCCAATGCTGTCTATATCAATAGAAGGTTTTTTACCTACTAAAAATCTTTTGTTATTTTCTGCCTGCTTGTAGACATAGACAATCTGGCCGTTCGGAATTTTTACATTGGCGGCTTCTATAAGACTTGGCGAATTAAACACCATTATAGAGTCGTTTTTATAGTATCTTTCCGCACTTCTGATCACTTCGCTGTTATTAGGCACTACAGCCACCCTTACCGGATATCCTGTTTTTTCGCTTTTCAGGGCATTATTCCAGAGAAGAAGATCAGATTCCGGAATCCATCCGTATGTTTTGATGGATTTGGACGAAACTTTTTTCATTAAAGCGTCAGGAACATATTCTGCCACTTTTACCATTCCGTCTCTGTGTTTTAAAACCATTAAGGGTTCAAGGAACTTCACTTCCTTGTAAGATTTTTCATCATCTTTGTCCAGATAAGCTGTGTTTCTGGATCTGTCTGAAATAACGATCCATGGCACTGACTTTTTAGGATAACCGTTAACGACAGGGGAAGCATCCACCTGTCCGTACTGTGACGGCTCCGGGGTTTTCTTTGACGGCAGCTTTACCTGGCAACTCGTCAATAATACTGTTAAACCTATATAATATGCTGCTAGAGGAAATTTATTTTTCATCCTATTTTATCTTTAATGATTGGCGCATCCGTATAACCGGATGATATTATTTGCTTTGATTGATTTCTACTTTCGTTACGCACTCCTGTCTGTCATCCAGATTTACTTTCACCGTCTGGATCACCGTATTTTTGTCAAACTGAAGACCGGCACAGTACATGTAGAAGTTATTCACTTTACTGTCATTCACCTTTACTACTGTATTTTCATTGTTACACAGATAGGTTTTCAACAGATAATTGTAATGCATATTGAAGCTGTTGCCATTGGCGATCTGCTGCAGGTGATACTTGAAGTCACTGTCTACTCTTGCATAAGCATCTTCTACAGATACTTCCTCTTCTGCCAAAGCATCGTAAGCGGGAAGAATTTTAATACGGTGGTAGATCGGATCCTGACTTTCTTCAGTGTACAGCGTTACGATATAGTCTCCGGGTTTTTTATAAGAATAGAATGTGAATTTGTCTTTAGAATCTGTATTTCCGGATTCTCCGAACTTCCATGCAAACTGCTTGGCCTCGGAAACGGCACGGAAAGATACATTTTCATTTTGCATTGCCTGTGAGACTGCTTCGATAGTCGTGGTGCTTTTTGCTGTATCTTTGGCCTTCTGAACGCTTCTTGCGCTTACCATTACAGGGAAAGATTTTGTGTACTTGTTATCTACAATCAAGCTTACCTGGTAGTAACCCGGTTTATTATAGAAGTGAATCCCGCTGTTTTTGTCTGAAGTAGTACCGTCTCCGAAATTCCATCTTTTGGTTTTTGCAAATTGGGTTTTATCTTCGAATAAAAGCGTGTCTCCCACCGCCAGTGAAGACGGATAAACCACCCCAACAATATCATCCGCAGAATGGATTACTTTTTTCTGCAGCCATAGAGCAACCAGTGCCGCAATAAGCAGCGTTGCCACTACACCGATAATAATGTTCTTTTTGTTCTTTTGAAAATAATTCATAGTTAGTAATTGTGATGTGTTTTATATAAAGTTCCTAGTATTTCTTTGCTTACTGCATTCTTGCTTTCAGATCCTGCTCGCGCTGATAAAGCTTGTTCTGCTTATCTTTAAATCCGATTCTGCATTCATCTACCTGCTTCTGGAAAATCTTAATATCTTCTGAGGTTGTTGAGATCACTTTTTTGTCATCAAAGTACATTTTATAGAATTTGGCAATTTGGGGGTAAGCATCTTTTCGTATATCAACCACATCAGTGCCGTTGAAATAATTGTTAAGATCATTTACTCCCAACTGAATATTGTTTTCTACAAATGGCTGCGGACCATCATTGGTCAGCTTGGTAATCATGGCATAAGTGCTGTCCATGATAGGAAGAACCACTTTTTGGTGCTGTTCAAATTCAGCTTTCTGCTCCAGATTCTGGATTCCTCTTACATCTTCATCGGAAAAGGGAGATTCAAATCCTTTCAAAAAGATCACTCCCAAAAATAACATAGCCGTTACAAGCATCAGTATTAAATAAAAAAACTGATAATGCCTTTCTTTCTTCGATAGTGTGATTTGTCCTTGCATTTCTTCTCTTTTTTATCTTCTTCTTTTACTTCCTGTGAAATTTCTTGTAGGATCTTTTCTCAATTCGTTGTTGGTCACTTTTATTTTGCCCATACATTCATCCAGATCCCTTAGTACGGTTTTTTTCTGGTATTCAACTTCGATGATTTTGGCCTTCAAGGTCATCATCGGTACAATCTGCTTCATCAGTACAGCATAGTGCTTAAAACTCTGGGCACTGTCTTTTCCCATAATATTTTTAGCATCTCGTACGTTATCCATAATGCTGGTTCTGAGGAACACATCATTCTCCACCTTATTAATGCTAAGCTGGTTCATTTTGTTGTAAATATCATCAATGTGGTCTCTCAGTACGTCACTCCGAAGCATCAGTTCTTTATAGGCTTCAGCTTCACGGCTGATTCCTTCTCTCTGTATATCATAACTCTTAAAAAAGAGAAATAAGCACGAAAAAGAAACAACCGATAAAACAACAAAAGACAGAATAAACTTCCAAATGCCTACTCTGACGTCAGATTTGTTTAATTTTTTTTCCCTGTTAGAAGACATAATTTGCGATTTGTTTGGCCTGTGAAAATATAAAAAAAAAATTTTATGTACAATACGTAATTTCCCCAGACCGGTTTCGTGAAAACCCTGATTAAATTAATATTAATTTCCTCTTTGATAAGTTTTTCATAAATTAGACCTCTAAATTTTAAATATCATTCGCCAAATCGATATTAAGAATGAGTAAAATATTATCTAATACCGTACGTTTTTCTATTGCAGACAGTGATTTTTATTTTAAGAAAATAATGATCAAAACACTGATGGAAAATCCATTTTATATGCTTCTGAATGACTGTAACAATGGGCATGAGCTTGTCAACAGAATCTACAGAAGGCAGGAAGACGTGTTCATCATTGAACTGTTTATGCCGGTATTGAGCGGTATTGAAGCCATCAAGTACATCAGAAAGAACAATACGGAAACGCCTATCATCACCTATTCCGGCACCTACCAGGAAGACATGGCGGAAATCCTCTCCAAAATTCCTAATATCTATTACTGTCAGAAAAAAAGCACCATTATTAAAGATATCATCAAAGGCAGTATTGCTTCTGACGATTTTGATTATCAGGCCTATTCGAAAGAATGGGAACAGCAGCCTCTTGCAGTACAGGAATATATGGACAGGCAGAAAAAGGGGCAGGAAGAGCTTTCTCCGTCCGAAATACAGCTCATGAGATTCTGCTACGAGGGATTCAGCAACAAAGAAATTGCAGAAAAATTAAACCTAAGCACCAGAACGATCGATACTTATATTAATCGTCTTACAGAAAAGCTGGGACTAAAAACCAAGCTTCATCTGATCCGTTTCTGTGTAGAAAACGGCTATTACAATTCAAGCCTGTAAAAATTATTCTGATTGTGGATTTTCCTTTTCATTTCCGGATCGCCGATAAGGGAAGATTATGGTAGAGCACCTTTTGCAACAAGGGTAATAAAAGCCCTCAGAGCCTGTTTCTACTGGTATTTATTAAATTTTGTTCATTAATTTTTCGTACCTTTATCCGGTTATATTATTTTATTGTTACATTATTGCGGGCCCTCCTTAATATAGTGTACACATTAAAAGCTTAACGATTTGAATAAAATATTTTGCCACTAATTTGCTAGTATTCAATTTTTTTAACTAAATTTGCACACCTAAAATTTAAAATTAAAATAAGGAAATGACAAAGGCAGAATTGGTAAACACCATCTCAAATAAGTTGGGAACAGAAAAGAATGAAACACAGAAAGTTGTAGAAGCTTTTATGCAGGAGATCAGAACTTCTATGTATAATGGGGATAACGTTTATCTAAGAGGTTTTGGATCTTTTATCATTAAAACAAGAGCTGCTAAAACAGGAAGAAATATTTCTAAAAACACTGCAATTGAGATTCCTGCTCATAACATTCCTGCTTTCAAACCTTCAAAATCTTTTGTTGAGAAAGTAAAAACTAAAGTTGCAGTAAAATAAGAACATTAACTGAATATTAACTAGTTACTAAAAAATTAAAATTATGCCAAGCGGAAAGAAAAGAAAAAGACACAAGGTTGCGACTCACAAAAGAAAGAAAAGAAGAAGAGCAAACAGACATAAGAAAAAATAATCTCTTTTTCTCGAGATTTACAATATAATAATATAGTTGGTGGATTTAATTTTTTAAAGTTCACTGACTATATTTTTGTTTGCAACTATAAGATTCCTCGGAAAGCGGAGGGTTTCCCATATTATTTTAATAAACATATAATGGTTTTCATTCAAAATCCTTATATTTAATAGATGAATTAATTTAGAAAAACATCCACTTCCTATATAATCTTAACAATTTTATCTAATTAAAAATGAAGAAAGAACTAATAGTTTCGCATGAAGATGATCTTACAAAGATTGCACTGCTGGAAGACGGAAGACTATGTGAACTTCATGAGCAAGAGGACAAAAGCGATTTTATAGTTGGAGATCTGTTTATTGGAAAAGTAAAAAAACTGGCACCCAATCTGAATGCAGCATTCGTAAACATTGGATATGACAAGGATGCATTTCTGCATTATCAGGATCTGGGGCCTCAGTATCTTACATACAGAAAGTTTTTAAAAGACACTATTTCTAAAAAACAAAGCACTTCGAGCTTAAAGAATTTCGAGATACAGCCCGAAATAGACAAAAACGGAACAGTAGATAAAGTAATCGCCAAAGATGACCTGGTTCTGTTACAAATAACCAAAGAACCAATTTCTACAAAAGGACCGAGAATATCTACCCAGATTTCACTCACAGGACGTTTCCTGGTTTTAATTCCTTTCGACAATAAAGTTTCTATTTCCAAAAAAATCAGGAGTACTGAGGAAAAAGAAAGACTGAGAACCTTAATTGACAGCATTAAGCCTGAAGGTTTCGGAGTAATTATCAGAACGGTAGCCGAAGGAAAAAAGGTAGCAGACCTTCACAATGATATGAACCAGCTGGTTCAGAAATGGGAAAGCACTTTTAAAAACATCCAGAGAAATAAAGTTCCGTCTAAAGTTTTAAGCGAAGAAGACAAAGCTTCAGCTATTTTAAGAGACAATTTTAATCAGGATTTCGTGAATATCATCTGCGATGATGAACAGATGGTGAACGAAATGAAAAATTACGTGGAAGTAATTGCCCCTGAAAAGAAAAATATTGTCCAGTTTTATGATTCCCATATTCCGCTTCTGGAATATTACAATGTTGAAAAACAGCTTAAACAGAGCTTCGGAAAGCACGTAAACATTCCGAGTTCCAAAGGAGCCTATCTTGTTATTGAACACACAGAAGCTCTTCACGTAGTTGACGTCAACTCCGGTAACAATATTACCACAGGAGCCGCTGTCAATAAAGAGCATGCACTGAAAGTGAACAAAATGGCTGCTACAGAAATCGCAAGACAGCTTCGCCTCCGCGATATGGGGGGCATTATTGTTATTGATTTCATAGACATGCCGAATTCTGATCACAGAAGAGATCTTTATGAGCATCTTAAAGAGGAAATGAAGCGCGACAAAGCCCGCCACAAAATACTTCCTCCAAGTAAATTTGGTCTGATCCAGATCACCAGACAAAGAAACCGTCCGGAAAAGCAGATCGATACCAAAGAAGAAAACCCGAACAAAGACGGAGAAATTGTAGCTCCTATTGTTATTGTGGAAAGAATGGGTGAAACCCTAAGAAACATCCTGCAGAAAGAAAAAGGAAAAATCTACCTGCATGTACACCCATTTGTGGAAGCCTACCTTACAAAAGGCATTAAAAGTATCCAGATGAAATGGTTTATCAAATACAAAAAGTGGGTAACCATTGTTCCAAGAGATTCTTTTAAATACTTAGAATACAAAATCTACAATGCTAAAAAAGAAGAATTGATAGAATTCTCTAATTAAAAAATTCAAAACCTTCAGTTGCACTGGAGGTTTTTTTATTTTGCATGTATTCCTATAGAATATGATTTATAATTTAAGTTTGTGCTAAAGCCGGTGAATTTTATGTTTTTAAAGGCGGGCTAAAGCCCACCCCACTGAATTATTGAATCCAGATATGTAACAACAATATCACTCATCATTCATCAGTCATCATTTATTACTTATCTTTAAAATATGAAAAACCACCACTACAAAATCACCATTCAATGGACAGGAAACCAGGGAACCGGAACCAGCAGCTATAGAGATTACGAAAGAAGCCATACTATTTCAGCAGAAAATAAGGCTATTATTGAAGGTTCATCTGATCCGGCGTTTCGTGGGGATAAAACGAAGCACAATCCGGAAGATATGCTCTTATCTTCACTTTCATCTTGCCATATGCTATGGTATTTGCATTTTTGCTCCGAGGCCGGCATTATTGTAACGGATTACAGGGATGAAGCAACGGGTATAATGGCAGAAACCACCAACGGAAGCGGACATTTTACAGAAGTTACTTTACACCCTGTAGTAACTGTAGCAGAAGAATCTATGAAGGAAAAAGCGGAACAGCTTCATCATAAAGCCAACGAATTTTGTTTCATTGCCAACTCGGTAAATTTTCCGGTAAAGCATATCCCTACCACGTTAGTTAAGTAATACCACATTTCAAAATAACAGCTAAAAATCGTGATGGATAATAGATTTTAACAGTGATAACTCTAATAAAACTCCACAAAAAGAGAATTATTTAATAAAAAATCAATAAAAATAATGTTTTACCATCAATAAAAACACAATAATTTGAAAATATTTATCAATTTTATTCAAAATGTAAAGTTTTTTTTCTATTTTTATATAAATAAAACAGACCATGATGAAACCAAGATTGACCATTTTTGATGAACCCATGCTGTATACAGAGGGATTATCAAGACTACTTTCACAGAGTAATATTTTCAGTACCATAGACATTTGTAATTCCCCAGAATCCCTCAGCAAACTTTTAAAACATCAGCCTTCGGAAATGCTTATCATGAGCTCTAATATGCTCATGCTGACGGAACTGTGCAAAATGACGGAAAATATTATCTCTGAACATCAAAATATGAAAATCATCATTATAGGAAGCTCTTATGATGTGATTGACATCCGGAAACTCTTCAACAAAGGCATCAAAGGTTATCTGGACAAAAACTGTACGTATGATGAATTCATCAAATCCATTAATATTCTGCTTCTCAACGAGATCTACATCTGCGATCATGCCAAGGAAAAAATGATCAGCTTTATCAGCAGTGAACAGGAAAAACCCAACCCCCATATCAGAGAACCGCTTACCCGCCGGGAAATGGAAATCCTTAAACTTATATGTGACGGCAACAGCAGTAAAGACATTTCTGAAAAGCTTTTTATAAGCATCAATACGGTAGAAACACATCGAAAAAGAATTCTTTTAAAACTTAATGCTAAAAACTCAGTCGGAATTGTAAAATATGCGATAGAGAATCATATCATCGACTGAAATTCTTCCATGCAAAACTCAGAAAAAATTCCAGGCTTCACAGTCTGGAATTTTTTTGTGCCTGAACTGGATCTTAGATCCACAATCAGACAGACTACTTATTCATAAACTTTATTCTAAGGATGGAAGTGAGGTGAAGAGATTGAAAACCGGTCTGCTAAAAATTTATATTGCTTAGACCTTATTATTTCATTTTGCAAACAACCCGGATTTCCAATCTCATGCTCACTACTGGAACTTTAACCTTAAAACCTGGACTTTATAACAGTAATAATCATTTCTCAGGTAAAGCCCATTATTACATTAAATGTCAACGAAAATGATAAACAACATTTAAATTTTGAACTTTGAATCTTATTCATAATCCGGCATTTCTCCGTTACTGAAAAGTGAAGTACGGGTAAGATCCGTCAGCGTACTGCTCAGATCAATCACCATCACATTTCTTTGCGAAATATTGTCATTGGAAGTATTCATAAAAATAACCTGCGCGTTGTTGGGTGAAAATCTTGGATCAAGATCGTTGGTCCCCAGCACTTTTTCGCTTTCTGCTGAGATGTCACTTACGACATCGGTAGTCAGATTATAGATAAAGATATGGGAATCCAGCTGACGGTAATTTCCGCTTCCATCCATATATCCTGACATATCACGGGTAAAGAGAAGAAGCTGTCCGTCTACCGAGAAATTCAAACCGCCACTGGCGCCGGCAGTACCTGATAATACGGTTTTCAGAATATTCCCTGTGGTATCTATGACGTAAATTCTGGTATTATAACCATTATAATCATTGGTTTTCAATGCTATTTTGCTTCCGTCGTAGCTCCAGTCGCATTCTGAGATCATGCTTCCGTCCGGAGTAGTATACACGAGGGTCAGGCCGCTGCCGTCTTTGTTAATTCTGTAGAGTTTATTGAAATTGGCATACAAAATCTCCTTACCGTTGGTACTCCAGGAAAAATCCATTTCATAGTTATTAAAGCCCGCTACAGGAACCGTTGTTACTTTAAAAGGATTGGAACCATCAGGATTGGCGGTATAAATATGCGTACTTCCTCCTTCTGTACGAAGGAATGCGATGAGGCCGGCATTATTATTTTTACGGGGCCTCCAGCTGTTGTAGGAAGAACTGGTAAACTGGAAGCTGTTTCCCTGGCTGTCACTGGAAATGATCACAAAGTTTCCGTTCTGTTTTTGGGTGTAATGATACCTGTTGGCAGGCACCGTATTGGTGGTAAATTTGCTGATAGAGCTTAAAACTGGCTGGTGAATGCCGTCCGAAACAGACACCTGCCAGAAGTAACTTACACCAAACTTCAGATTTGACAGCGTATAATGATTAGCCGTCAAATCATTAACCTGAATCACATTAGTGTCAAGATTATTTTTAATTGTCAAACTGTATTTTAAGACATCCGCAGTATCCGGATCTGTTGCACTCCAGGTTAATTCAACGCTCAGGGGCTGATTCACTGCGTTATCTATCGGACTTAACAACTGCGGTGTAGCGGGAGGAGAGTTCAGAGACGTGTCATCATCCATCTCAAAAACTACCGTTACCACCTGATTTTCGTTTTGTATATTGACTGATTGAAAGCTTGTAATATATCCTGAAAGCTCTGCTTTCACGGAATAATTTCCTACCGGCATGGCTGCAATTTCAAATGAACCGTCTGTACCGCTGAACACCGTCTGCGTGGTAGGATTGGTGAAAATTTTCACATTGGGAATCGGCACATTACTGCCTCTTTTTACGACTTTTCCTTTTAACATTCCTGTTTGAGCCTGTTCTACAAGGTCTTCATTGCATGAAAACAGACAAAAAGCAAAGATGAATATGCTGAGTATTTTAATTAAAGTTTTCATAATTCGTGTTTTTATTTGTTTCCGAAGTACAGGTTGATTCCTAATCCGAAGCGTAAAGCCTGATCTTTTCTTTTTCCGTTCACAAGACCCTCCCAGTCGTCTTTGAATCCCATATCGTATTGTGCGGACGCTCTAAGTGAGACATTGCGGCTGATCATATATTCCAGCCCTCCGCCGAATTGTGCTTTATATTGAGGCTTATATTTTGAATACATGGCTCCTGCCCCACCGTACAGATAGGGGCTGAATCTGTATTTCGGGAAAAGAAGGTATTCCAGATTTACTTCAGGGCCGTAGTAGTTTCTTTTTACAATATTGGAATTTTCAAGCGTAAAATAAGTACCGTTCACTTCCACATTCAGGTAGGGAGTAAGAAAATATTTGAATCCCACCTTTCCTCCAACATTCATTTTGGGACCTACATAATCGTCTCTCACTTTCTGTGCTTCAATATGGGCAAATACGGAGAATTTCTGTCTGTATTGATCCGGATATCTTCCTCCTACGGCTCTTCCGGTGTTTTGTTCCTGTTCCTGATTATATTCGTTGATTAAAGTTTGGTAGGGCCCATTAGGATCTACTGCTTTTCCCCAAATTTTATCTCGTATTCCTTCTACGATAAGGGATTTTACCGCCTTTTCTATCGCTTCGGTTACGGCAAGCTGTACGGGTTCATTCTGAGTGAGTCCTACTTCAGCTTCCAGAAGTCTTTCTGTATCAATATATCTGAAAAAACTTCCATTTACACTGGTGGAAAGAATAGTTTTGGAAGTATAAACCGTTTTAAGAATCTCTCCGTTAAGCGTAGAAACTGCACGAAGATAAATGGTAATTCTGTCCTGGCGGTACTGTGTAGACGCTCCGATACCGAAATATCTTGCCCCCAGGCCTCCTGTAAGAATATTGCTGTCATAAGAAATGACACCGCCTTCAAGAAGAATTCCGGCGTATAAAAGAGGGGGAAGCGCCTGGCTGTTTTTGTCTGCATCCTTTATATACTCCTGACGTGTGGAACGGATGATTTGTCTTTCATTAAGAAGGTTGGCAATATTTTCTCTTTCAATAGGAATAAACCAATGGCTGTCTTCTAATGCTTTGATGAGAATGGTAGTGGTACCTTGGGGAACTGCCGTACTCCAGTTGTTTCCGTTTTCGGAAGGTTTGTACTGGCCGGTCTGGTCTCTGAATTTGTAGACTCCTATTACAATCTTCTCTTTGGGAAGCGGAAGATTTTTCAACTCTGCGGTAGAAGAAGTAACCTCTCCTATCGTTGGTTTTTCGGGATCCGAAGGTAACCCAAATATTGAACTACAGGCCTGCAGAACACATAGCAGGAAACTACAGAAAAAGATTCTGGTGTAAGTGTAGGTTGTCATGGTAAGTTTATTTTTAGTTATTTCCTTATTTTGGAATTACGATCTCGGACTGATCGCCATTGCTGGTATCCAAAATATTGATTAAAAGTCCCTGATTCGTATTGGTGATCTGTAAATAAAGGGAACCGAATAGATAATTTCCGGGCTTTATATTTCCATCACCAAACTGTTCATCAAACAGTTTTCTTGAAAGTTCACTGAGGATTTGTCTGTTCAGACTCTGGGTAAAGCTGTCAAGAGAGTTTACACGATCAAGCAAATTGCTGTAATCATTTTTTTCATCAAACTGATTCTGTGCATTAGCAGAGCTTAAAAGCCACTGATAATTAAACGTATCTCCTCCGAAAGCCGGATTCACCGGTTTATAGACGAGCTGCTGAGATTTTCCGTAGAAAATACCCGCGATAAAGGTCAAAATCAACATAAAAGTTTTCATGGCGGACATTTTTAATAGATAAATTCATTTTTGATAAGATTTTTCTTAGCGTTAAATTCCTTGATATATTTTAAGCTGTAAACCAGCTGTTCTTTCAAATAGTCTTCTGCGGGATTAGTCATAAAACTGTAGATAATCTTATCTTCAATCTGGATATTGATCTGGCCGCTTGTTCCCCGAAGAGGAAGCTCGGTAATGGTAACAGCGCTGCTGCTTTTATCCGGAAGCTGGCTGTACTGCATGTAGAACAGATCATAAAAATCTTTTCCCACTTTGGTTTTGGTTTCATCAATGGTAAGCCCTCTCAGCTCGTAGGCTGTGTCTTCTTCTATTTTAGCCGTTTTCTTTTTAAAAAGATCACTGTTCAGCTCCAGACTGTCTTTGGCGACCAGTTTTTGTGTTTCTTCGTCTCTGATATAAAGGAAAGCTTTCAACGCGTCTTTTGGCTCCAGGTTTACACTGATTTCTGATAACATTTTGACTTCATTGGGGTTTACTGAAAATTTACCACTCTGCTGGTTGTTTGAAAGATTTCCTCCGTTTCCTTTTTTAATAGAGACCAAAAGGTAGCTCAGCTCTTTATATACTGTGGTATTGTTCATTACAATTGCCTTTAATATAACCTGATTTTCAAGGAAACTGTTTTCTATTCTTGCGTTTACTTTTTTATCTTCCTGTCCATAACCCCTTACAGACAGGAAGGTAAAAAAAATGCTCAGGCTAAGGGAATATAAAAGTTTCATCATTTGTGTTTTAATAATTTCGCATGAAAACCGTTTTATTATCCCCTTTTACATTGATCTGAATTCCGTCTGAAATGCTGTTGCTTCCTGTAACATCTATCATGTTATTATTTCCCTGTGCAGTAACGGCAGCTCTCGTTTCTTTATCGGTAAATGAATTGATAAAATAGAGGGTATTGAAATCTCCCAGCTGTTTTACCACGATACTGGTCCGGGCGTTAAGAGAAAGCTCAGCATTGTTATAATCACCCATCTGAATGATATTGGAACCGTAAGAACTCTGATCTGTCTGCTGCCTGGCGATAAGATGTAAGATTGTATTGCTGTTGATCTTATTCCAGTCTATTTCCTGTGCCTGCACCCGCATGACTGCGAAAAGAGCAAATGCACTCCATTGTAAAGTAGACATAATCTTTTTTGTATTATACACTGTGTAAACTGCTGAAAAGTGAAGGGTAAAAAAGGAGAAACACTGTAGTTTCTCCTTTACCATTTTCTAAGATTTACAGTATATGTTATAGGGCCTAATTGGATTGATTCACAATCATGGAGTTTCCGTTACCCATCTGAGTTCCTAAATGGATATGAGAATCACCACTCTGAGTTACCCAGGTAAAGTTACCGTTACCCATTTGAAGGTCAATGGCTGTGTTGGAATCTCCTACCTGGAACTGATAAAGCTGGTTGGCATTGCCTGCCTGTACTCCTGCAGAGGTGTTATCATCACCTACCTGAACAGAAGCTGCTATATTACCGTTTCCTGCCTGTGCATGAGTAGCGCTGTTATCATTACCCTCCTGATACTGAACAAGAATATTATTGGCACCTACCTGAACTCCGGTAGCGTCATTTCTTCTTCCAAGCTGAATTTGATAGGCTTCATTACCACTTCCTACCTGAATAGCTGAAGCATCATTTCTTCTTCCGTCCTGATACTGAACGACTGAGTTTCCTAATCCGATCTGTACTGAAGAAGCATCATTTCTTCTTCCAAGCTGAGTTTGCTCTGTAGCGTTAAGCACTCCTAGCTGCCATGTTGAAGCAGAGTTTCTGTTACCCATCTGCATTACTTCATTTGAGTTTCCGATACCCACCTGATCCACATCTATAGAGTTTCTGTTTCCAATACTCTGCGCATTATTGACGTTTAAGATTCCTACCTGATCAATATCTGCAGTATTACGATTCCCTGTTTGAGTAAGAGAATTGATGTTCACAAGACCGGTCTGGTCTACAGTAGCAACGTTTAAGTTTCCTGTTTGGGTAGTTACATCAATATTGAATTGTGCAAATCCGAAACTCATAGCGAATAGTGTAAGTACACCTGTAAGTAAATTTTTCATCTTAGTAAAAATTAATTGGTTAATAGTAAGGCAAAGGTAGCTTCTACATCAAAGTGAAAAACCACCATCAAAGTGTAAATTTCAAAAGTCACTGTTTATAGTTGTAGGGGTCACCAATTGCCGTTGTAAAGAGGTCATTGTTTTCAGTGACGGGAAAATACGGTGGTGAATTATTATCTGAAAGTAACTCCGGAAACAGTGAATATTAAATAGTTTACAAATAGTACTCTCACTCATTATTTCACTTTAAGCACCATTTCAAGACATCACAATGCCGGGTTTTAAACGCTTTACCACATGGGCTATTTTTATAAATCAGGAAAGCAAAACTGATGACTGAAATTAAAGATGACCGTTTTTAAGGTTAATATTTTACTTTTTTTCTTTGACGGCGATAACGATCTGTTTTCGAACTGCAATTCATTGGCAACCCTCCTTCAATCCTGATTTGCACATAGGTTAATTAATGTTAAGGCATTTATTTCTTCAAGATATATTGTTAAATTTGGAGTATGGAAAATTTTGGAAAAGATTTATTACGAAAAATAAAAAGTGTAGAACTTCCCGGCGAACATGCGCACGGGGTTTTCTCACCTCCTTACCGACCTGTTTTTACCTATGATGAAGTATTGGCAAAGAATCCCAAATTTGCCGCTGTTAATATTGTTTTATATTTAAAAGACAATGAGTGGTATTTTCCGTTGATTCAAAGAACCATTAATGAGCACGACAGGCACAGCGGGCAGATATCCCTTCCGGGAGGAAAACGTGAGGAAATGGACAAAGATTTTGCCGAAACCGCAGTTCGGGAAACCTCTGAAGAAATAGGAATAGACAAACATTATGTTAGGATCATCAGACAAATGTCTCCTATTTATATACCACCCAGCAATTTTTACGTTTATCCCTATATTTCTTATACTAAAAAGGATCCTACGTTTGTTCTTCAGCAGACAGAAGCTGTAGAGACAATAGAATTCCCCATTACCTCCTTTCTGAACCTGTCAGACACCCCAGAACTTATGGCTTTACCCAGCGCAGGCGGACATGAAGTTCCCGTGATCAATTTCAACGGATACATTATCTGGGGAGCTACAGCGATGATATTAAGTGAATTCAGCCAGTTGCTGAAAAAAATGTAACTTTGCACTACCGTGTTTAATTGAGAGATGGCGAAGAAAAATATTTTCACCGATGCATTCGGAACACCTTATTTTTTGAAAAGGTTTATTATTTTTATTTTAGGAATTGTTTCTTACAGAAGATTCAATGGCTTTAATAAGTTAAAAATAACCGGTACGGAACATCTTGTGGATCTTCCGGACTCTAACGTACTTTTTGTATCCAACCATCAGACCTATTTTGCTGATGTGGCAGCAATGTACCATGCCTTCTGTGCTGTAAACAACGGATATTTAAACACGATAAAAAACCCGATCTATCTGCTGAACCCGAAGATTGATTTTTACTATGTAGCCGCAGAAGAAACCATGAATAAAGGAATTCTTCCTAAGATTTTTAAAATTGCAGGAGCTGTAACAGTAAAAAGAACGTGGAGAGCAGAAGGAAAGAATGTCAACCGAATGGTAGACATGAGTGAGGTAGATAATATAATGAAAGCATTGGACAATGGCTGGGTGGCAACTTTCCCTCAAGGAACTACATCAGCTTTTGCCCAGGGACGAAGAGGAACAGCCAAACTGGTAAAGAATCAGCGTCCTATTGTAATTCCAATCAAAATCAACGGATTCAGAAGAGCTTTCGATAAAAAAGGACTCCGCGTAAAGGTAACCGGTGTAAAACCTACGATGGAATTCAAGGCTCCTTTGGATATTGATTATGATAACGAAAAAGCACCGGAAATTTTATTGAAAATTATGACTGCCATTGAGCAGACAGAAGATTTCAACCTATTACACAGTTATGATGAAGAACTTAAAGCTAAAAAATTAGAACAAAAGGACTTAAATCAGTAAAGTAAATAGAAAATTATGAAAAAAATACTTGGAATCTTATTCGCACTCACAGTATTAGTTTCATGCAACAGCCAAAAGGTGTATTCGGATTTTGACATCAGCTATTCGAAAAGCGGAGGCTTTGCACCCATATACGAAAACATGCTTATAAAAGGCAACAATGTACACTACTCTTTTGAAGGGCAGGGTAAAAAATACAAACAGGATTTTAAAATTTCTGATGAGGATCTGAAAAAGCTGGATCAGGTTCTTTCTCAGAACAATTTCAGAAGAATACAGGAAGACCACAAGAAATTGTACGATAATATTTCAACTTCCATCAACGTCAAGAAAGGTCCTAATGAAGGCAGTAAAACGGATGCCAGTATGATTATTCCGAATTACAGGACCAATTGGAACAACATTCTTGAAGCTTTCCAGCAGATCATAAATACTAATGTTAAAAAACAGTAAACAGAATTGAAAACCCACTTCATTGCCATTGGCGGAAGCGCCATGCATAATCTCGCCATTGCATTAAAAGATAAAGGATATCAGGTAACAGGCTCTGACGATGCTATTTTTGAGCCTTCAAAATCCCGACTGGAGAAGAAAGGAATTATGCCTCAGGAAATGGGCTGGTTCCCGGAAAAAATCACTCCGGATATTGATGCTGTTATTCTTGGGATGCATGCACATCAGGATAATCCTGAACTGGCAAGAGCAAAAGAACTGGGGCTGAAAATATATTCTTATCCTGAATTTCTCTACGAACAGTCAAAGAACAAAACCAGAGTGGTAATTGCCGGATCACATGGTAAAACAACCATTACTTCAATGATTCTGCATGTACTGAATTTCCATCAGAAAGATGTGGATTTCATGGTAGGTGCCCAGCTTGAAGGTTTCGACTGTATGGTAAAACTTACTCAGGATAATGATTTTATGGTGCTGGAAGGTGATGAATATCTTTCCTCCCCTATTGATCTCCGTTCCAAATTTCTGTTGTATCAGCCCAATATTGCTTTAATGAGTGGTATTGCCTGGGATCATATCAATGTTTTCAAAACATTTGATGATTATATTGACCAGTTCAGAAAATTTGTGGCAAGCATTACTCCAGGTGGCGTTCTGGTATACAACGAAGAAGATGCTGAAGTAGTGAAAGTGGTGGAAAATGCTGAAAATTACTTCAGAAAGATTCCATATAAAACACCCGAATATGAAATCAACAATGGTAAAGTCTATTTAAAAACTGAAATGGGAGATGTTCCGCTTTCCGTTTTTGGGGCGCACAACCTGTTGAATATGGAGGGGGCAAGACATATCTGCCAGCAGCTTGGTATTATGGATGAAGACTTCTATGAGGCTATCATGAGCTTTAAAGGAGCATCTAAACGTCTTGAAAAAGTAGAAAGAGAAGATAAAGGAACTCTGTATAAAGATTTTGCCCATGCGCCAAGTAAAGTAAAGGCAGCTGTAAAGGCTTTTGCAGAACAGTTTAAGAATGATAAAAAGTACGGATTTCTGGAACTTCATACCTATTCCAGCCTGAATCCGGCCTTTCTTGAGCAATATGACCACGCCATGGATGGTCTGGAAGAAGCTATCGTTTTCTACTCTGAAGACGCTCTGAAGATCAAGAGAATGGAACCTATTTCTCCTGAATTCATTAAAGAAAAATTTAAAAATGAAAAACTAAGGGTTTTTACCAATGCTGAAGACCTGCATGCCTACTGGAATACGCTGGATAAAACAAATGGCGTTTATTTAATGATGAGCTCCGGAAATTTTGGAGGTCTTGATTTAACAAAATAATACTGTTGATAGCTTCCCGCTGTAAATGGACCGGTCAGAAGCGTTCTCAACATCATAAAAACTTCTTTCAGACGAAAGAAGTTTTTTATTTCTTTAAATAAAAAACTTTATCAGAATAAAGTAAATATGTTTTATTTAATTCATTATAAAATATTTATTAATAAAAAATATTTACAGATAAAGCAATTCACAGATCAAATTCATTTTAAAACAAATGTTTATTTACCTGATAATCATTACATTGTGATTTACTATCGTAAAATATTTTTATATATTTGGGACGAATAAAAAAGCATAAAAATGAAAAAAGTTATCCTATTTATGGTTGTACCTTTTGTTTCAAGTGCGCAGGTTGGGATTAATACAAATACACCCACAAAAACACTTGACATCAACGGAGAACTAAGAATCCGGACTTTACCAACAGGTCTCACTGCCGATGAAATTCTTTCTACCGATGCCAACGGAAACATCAGAAAGGTTTCCAGAGGTGATCTGAGTGGCGGATCTTCATCGGGGTTTAACAATTCAATACTGGGATATGATCCGAAGCCGGTTGCCACCAGACCACAACCCCCGGGCTCAGTACCTGGCGGAGGTACAGCTACCGAACTCGGATGCAAAAAGTGGGCTGGGAATAATCACACATACTGTGCCTATCAGCTTTCACAAGCTATTAACTGGTTCAATGCATTCAGTTTCGGTAAACAAATGGGCGGCTATCTGGTCACTATGCCGAATGATGCAGAAAGAACATGGGTTAATACCAATATTGTAGCATCAGGAACGGGTTATAACTTATCCAATAACATATGGATCGGTTTTAATAAAATCCAAAGACCCGGAAATCCAGATCAGCTGCAGTGGATTACGGGAGAAGAATTCAGAATCAACTGGTCTACCAATCCTGCCACTACAGAAAACTGGTTTAATCCCGGAGAGCCGAACAATTCAGGAGGAGTGGAAGGAGCTACCCATATTTTTGCTGCCAGTGCAAATGCGGAAAGAAGATGGAATGATTTAAATGGCGGCCTCACAGCCAACTCAAGTATTTCCATGAACCAGCTTATCATTGAGTTTAATGAGTAATAAGAAAACGTATGAAAAGTCTAATTTCAATATTCATTATTTTACCCTGCTTCGCATATGCTCAGGTTGGCATCAACACAAATACTCCGACAAAGACACTAGACATCAACGGAGAATTGCGAACACGTTCTTTACCTCAGGGAACTGCCGCTGACGATATTCTCTCTACTGATACCAATGGGAATGTAAGAAAAATTGCAAGAACTGACCTTAGCAGCGGATCAGCATCCGGGTTTAACAATTCTATCTTAGGATATGATCCGAAGCCTGTGGCCACAAGACCTCAGCCACCTGGCGCTGTACCGGGAGGCGGCACTGCCACCGAACTTGGGTGTAAAAAATGGGCAGGAAATAATCATACCTATTGTGCTTATCAGCTTACGCAGGGAATCAACTGGTTCAATGCTTACAGCTTTGGAAAGCAGATGGGAGGATATCTGGTCACTATGCCCAATGATGCGGAAAGGGTATGGGTTGCAACTAATATTGTAGCTTCGGGAACCGGATATAATTTGGCCAATAATATATGGATTGGCTTTAATAAAATTCAGAGACCCGGCAATCCGGACAGGCTTCAGTGGATTACAGGAGAAGAATTCAGAATGAACTGGTCTACGAACCCTGCCACTACAGAAAACTGGTTTGCTACCGGAGAACCTAATAATTCCGGAGGAACTGAAGGATCTACCCATATTTATAATACTGCCGGAAATGCAGAAAGAAGATGGAATGACTTAAGTGGATCAACCACCACCTTTACCGGTTCCGCGATGAATCAGCTCATCATTGAATACAATGAATAAAAAAATGTAAAGCTTCAGATTATTCTGAAGCTTTTTTATTGGTATTATTCTGATGGTTCAATTTTCTTGTTGTGAGTCAGCTCAATACTCTTTATAGAGCCTAACGGTACAATTTTTATTATTTTGCTCCCTTTCGCAAGATAAATGTAATACATGCTGTTTGATCCTATCAGATGAACCTGGTCAGCGTTATCATCACCATAGTTTATTGTATAATCATACTTAAGCCTGTTTTCTCTGATTTTCCTGGTAAGTCCCATCCCTTCACCCCATCCTATTCCCAAGAAGAACGACAGTAACATCATGGCAAGAAATCTTACAAACATATTGGTAAAATGATTCTCAATAGCTTCCTTAGTCATGTTTTCATGATCTTTAAGAGAGGCCATTTTTAAAGCCCACTTTTTATTTTTGTTAGCCTGCCTGGACAAAAAAGAGGGAAAGGCAAATGAAGACACCACGATAATAATGAGAGCAATGAGTATAACCGGATGAGAAGTTAACGTAGCAATCGGGCTTATCAGAATATCCATAATGGTTGAATATTTCAGAATATTAATGCCGATCTGGTAGTAGAAAACGCTTTCTTTCAATATTCCCATCACAACAAGGAACAGGTAGCCGAACGGAAGTGATCTTTGAATTCCTTCTGAAAATTTCATGTATAATTTCGTTGGTTTTAGTTTTATAATTCACTCAATAATGTACTGAAAATTTCCTGCAAGAATCAAATTTCAATGTATTATATAAAGCTTAGCCACGAAAATATAAAATTATGGTCACATTGAAAGCATATTCGTCGGTCTTTCACATTCTTCAATTAGTTTTTTCAAAATATTTTCGGTAGAGCGTTCACTGTACGGGTGAATAGACTGTCCGATCCAAATTCCTGTAAATTCCGGATTTTGCAGAGATTTTGCAGCTTTACGCAACGCATTGGTCAGTTTGTTCTGGTAGGGATACGGTAAAATATATTCTGAATTATCAATTGTTTCTGTAAATTGATTTTTGATACCTCGGGCATATCTTCCGGAGAAACTTTTCGTTAAAATAATCTCTTCTTCTTTTACCTTTTCCAGCCTGTCCTTTTCAAAAGGCTGCAATGCACTTTCCCTGGAAGCCAATAAGAGATTACCTACCTGAAAGCCCTGTGCTCCTGCTGCCTTAACAGCCTGTAACGTTTTTGCTCCATAAATTCCCCCTGCATAAATGAGCGGAATACTGACATGATCATAGACCTGTGAAAGCAAAGATAAACCTCCGATCTGAGGAATATTCTCTGCTTCAAAACTTCCCCTGTGACCTCCAGCTTCTATTCCCTGAACGCAGACGATATCAATACCTGATTTTTCAAGCAGCAGCGCTTCATTCACCGAAGTACAGGTTCCGATAAGAGTAACTCCGTTCTCTTTTAATTTCTGAATACTCTGATCATCCAGATTTCCAAATGTAAAACTTAAAATTCTACAGTTTTCCTCAATAATAGCATCCACCTGATCATGATAGCTGCTCACCCTGATTTCTTCCAGCTCAGGAAGCTGCACCTCAATTTTATTTTCTTTTGCAAGCTGTTCAATAAACCGCTTCGTCTTCGCATACTTTTCCTTTAAAGCATCTGTAATCTCAGGGATATGATGTACAAAAATATTGGCGGCAAAAGGCTTATCCGTAATTTTCTTCATTTCTCTGATCAGTTCCGAAGACTGATCTGCAGAGAGATCGGCCAGCGCCAAAGAACCTAGACAATCAGCCCTGGTAGCTGCAGCAGCCATCTGTACGGTACTCACTCCAAACATGGGAGCCTGGATAACAGGATATTTTACGCCTAGTTTTTTACTGATTGTATCTGGCCAAAACATAAGAATTATTTTATTAAAAGGTACAAAAATTAAGAACACATCAGTTTCAACATCAGATGACATTCCTCACAACGGCTAAAATATAATTCCCACAGCTCTCAATTCAGTCTGTGACGTTTTGAGAGCTGTGGGAATATGAGTTATGTAAATTCTATTCTTAAATATCAGCTACGGAATTTAGCATCTTTTGTTCCCATTCAGGATCTTTAGGATCAAAGAATAATCTTTTCCCGGTATCTAAAGAACGAACAACATTCATTTCATCTTCTGTCAGTTCAAAATCAAATACATTAAAGTTTTCCTCAATTCTTGACGGTGTAACAGATTTTGGAATGACAACAAAACCTTCCTGCAGATGCCATCTCAAAATAACCTGTGCTACAGTTTTTCCGTATTTATCCGCAATAGCTTTCAGATCAGGGTTGCTTAAAAGGCTCGCATTCCCATTTCCCAGCGGGCTCCAAGGTTGCGTTATAATATTATTTTCTCTGTCATACGCCTGCAGCTCTTTCTGCTGGAAGACAGGATGCAGTTCAATCTGATTAATCACAGGTAAAACGGTTGAGTTCGCTTTTAGTTCTTCCAGTTTCTCAACTGTAAAATTACACACCCCAATAGCTTTAATCTTTCCTTCCTGATACAATTCTTCCAAAGCTTTCCAGGTACCGAGAAAATCCCCGTACGGCCAGTGTACAAGATACATATCAAGATAATCCATCTGCAATCTGTCTAATGTTCTCTGAAAAGCACTTTTCGTTTTTTCGTATCCATGATCCTGAACCCATACTTTTGAGGTGATAAACAACTCATCTCTATTGACTCCGCTATTTTTTACTCCAGCACCTACAGCTGTTTCATTCTGATAAATGGCAGCAGTATCAATCATTCTATATCCAGTCTGAATCGCTTTAATTACTGCATTCTCACATTCTTTCAGGTCTTCCATCTGCCATACTCCGAATCCTAAAGCCGGAATATCCACTCCTTTATTTAAGGTTACCACAGGCTGCCCTGTATAGGTTTTCTTTTGCATAAGTCTTTATTTTAATGATTAATATAAAGTGATAAACAAATTTGCAACAAAAAATTGAAAATCCTGCCTACCAATTTTACTGTTTTTCTTCTAAGGAAGGTTATTTTATTAGATTGTAAAATAGGTCGAAAGCAATAAAAATAGTAAGCTTTTCCACAGCTAAATGATTAATTGGAGTAAGTAAGATACTTCCAGGAAATTTTATCGGAGATAAAGTCTTTGCGCCTTATGTATAATAGTTTTATGGGGATTTCTTGTGCCTTTGCGTTTTTTTTAAAAATAAATTGACTTTTCAATTGCCTATTTTTTTAAACGGCCCCGTCTTTTTGCTTTGCCCCCCCTTCATGGAAGGGGAATGATTGTGGCTGATAAAACCTATCATGCCATCTCTAACTTCTAACTTCTAACTTCTAACTTCTAAATTTCCACCACCCATCTTCCATCTCCTCCATCTTATTTCCTCAAATTTTCTCTATTTTTGTTCAAAATTAAAAAATCATGTCACAAAATATCAGATTGGCTACAGCAGAGGATTATCCGAGAATTATGGAAATATGGGAATCAGCGGTAAAAGCAACACACGATTTTCTTGCGGAAGAGGATTTCAATTATTTCAAAGAAGCCATTCCAAGAGACTATCTTCCTAACCTTGAAGTTTATTTAATTACTGAAGACAGTGAACCTAAAGGCTTTGCATCTGTAGCAGAAGGCAACCTTGAAATGCTTTTCATTCATAATGAACTGCGTGGAAAAGGATACGGAAAAACGCTGTATCAATTCATGAAAGACAAAACCGGACTAACGAAAGTGGATGTGAATGAACAAAACCCTCAGGCTATTGGATTTTATGAAAAAATGGGCTTCAAAAAGACCGGAAGATCAGAGAAAGACGGTTCAGGAAAAGATTATCCACTTATTCATATGAGTCTGTAAATGGAAGATTT
This sequence comes from Chryseobacterium culicis, assembly GCF_900108365.1. GTDB lineage: Bacteria > Bacteroidota > Bacteroidia > Flavobacteriales > Weeksellaceae > Chryseobacterium > Chryseobacterium culicis. The sequence continues at coordinate 48,999 of NZ_FNWQ01000005.1, forward strand.
CACTTTCAGTCTATTACCTTCTGATTCTGAGATTCCTTATCATTTACTGCTGTTGGCGGATGAGACCAGAGAAGCGATTAATCAATATATTTTCAATTCTGACATTTATCTTTTGCACAACGCTACAGAAAACATTGCTGTAATGGCATTGTACAAGAAAAGTACTACCGAACTGGAAATTAAAAACGTTGCTGTGATTGAAAGCTACCGAAGCAAAGGAATCGGAAGTATTCTTATGAATAAAGCAAAGGAAATTGCAAAAGAAAATCATTACAAAACACTGACTGTTGGAACCTCGGACACAGGCTTCCAACAGATCAGATTTTATGAGAAAAACGGATTCATCAAAAGCGGAATCCTGAAAGATTTTTTTACTGATAATTATCCGGAACCTATGTATGAAAATGGTGTACAGATGAAAGATATGGTACTGTTAACCCATCACCTTACGGAATAATTCTTTAATATGCTCTATTTCGGTTTGATAATTGGTTTTCTTACGGCATCCGAAATACAGTGTATTTTCAAATTTCTTTTTCCCTTCCCAGATCAGCTGGACATCACCGCTTTCAATGTCATTTCTGCATAGAAAATCAGGAACAACTGCTAACCCTGTTCCTCCTTTCAGGCAACGGATGATTGAATTCATGTTGGGAACGATATAATTAGGCCGGAAATTGGGCTTATGCCCAAAATTCAATATCCAGTACTGGAAGAGATGCTCCATATCTCCGGTGGTTCCGTACCATTTTTCGTTCTTCAGCCATTCTTCAATCTGCTCCGCATCTTTTGTTTTCAGCACTTTACTGAAAGCTGTTTTATCCACATCCTTCCCTCCTACCAGAATGATCTGTTCGGAAGAAAATGCCTCATGTTCGATGTTGGGAGAAGATCCTTTTTTCGGCGTGATAATAAGGTCAAGAATTCCTTTATCCAGCTGATCCAGCATTTCCGGATATTCTCCAAAACTGATAATCAGATTAAAGGGTAAGGAAGAAACATACTGCTCCAAAGTCGTCTGAAAGGTCTCAAAACACATCCCAACACTGATTGTGGGGGTATGTTTCTCTGTAGACTTCTGAAAGTTCTTTTCTACATCTTCCAGCTTGGTAAGAGGTTCTGCTATAGCATTAAACAACACCTTCCCCCTTTCAGTAGGAATCATTTTTCTTCCGGTTCTGTCGAACAGCTTATAGCCTACGTAAGCTTCCAATGAGCTTAGGTGAAGGCTCACTCCTGGTTGTGAAATGAATAAAGCATCAGCAGCACCAGTCAATGTCCCGGTTTTATAGATCGCTTTAAAAGTACGGTACCATTCTAGATTAACCATAACTTAATTATTAATATTATAATACAAAATTACAAAATAATTATAATATTGATACAATTTCATTCTTTAAAAACGAAGCATAATAGTCCGGAATCCCGCTTTCCTTTATGTACCGGACAGTTTCATCCACCGGATAGGATATCTGAACAATTTCAGGGATAATTTTTTCTTCGTCTAAAGTCAATACCATATAAGAGGCCAGTCTGTTTTCTTCTTTGGAGCGCCCTACAGAACCACAATTTACAGCCCATGTGTTATTTTCAAACTGCTTTCTGAAGGATAAATGAGTATGTCCCATCACAATCAGATCCGCTTCTGCTCTACTCAGCATAGAGGTAAAAACCTCATCATTTTCTGATTCGTATAAATAAGTATCATTACTATCAAGACTGGAATGAACTAACTGAATATTCCAGTGTTTCTTACCTGTTTTGTAATTTAATTTTAAATGAAAAGGAAGCTCAGCGAGAAAGTTTTTATTCTGTTCCGAAATATGTTTTTTTGAATGTTCTATCGCAGTGAACCTGGCAGCTGTTTCTTCTTCAGAATGCTTAGACAAAGGAATTACAGGGATATCAAAAGCTATTCTTTCATCATGATTTCCCATTAAACAGGGGATGTTCAGACTTCTTATCCTCTCTATCACTTCATTTCCCCAGGGCGCAAAATCTACAAGATCCCCCAGGCAGAACTTCTGCCTGATTCCCCTCTGCTCGATATCATTCAGCACCGCTTCCAATGCGGGAAGATTTGCGTGCACATCACTAAAAACAGCTATCTGTATCATTGTCCTTCAATTTGTTAAACAAATTTACATGGCAGAAAATAATTACGATTCAGAGATGATATGATATTTTACCATAAAATGGGAAATTGTCAATCGTCAATTTTTGCTTCGCAAAGTCAATAGTAAATGATTAATTACTGATTAGAAAGACCTGTATATATAAACAAATTGGCTGCACTCGATCCCGAACCGAGTATCCCAAAACGCGTAAAAAATTCACAAGCGAAGCAGATTGATTCTTCACCAGTCAAGATCAACAAACCTCAGATCTCGTACCTCGCACCACGTACTTCAAAACATAAAAAATTTACAAGCGAAGCGGATTGATTCTTCACCAGTCACGATCAACAAACCTCAGATCTCCTACCTCGCACCACGTACTCCAAAACATAAAAAATTCACAAGCGAAGCGGATTGATTCTTCACCAGTCAAGATCAACAAACCTCAGATCTCCTACCTCGCACTACGTACTCCAAAACATAAAAAATTCACAAGCGAAGCGGATTGACCATTGACCATTCACATATATAAACTTAAATCTCCCAAACTATAATTTAAATAATACTTCTCTATAATTTATATTATTTTTATTATACAAACATCTGTTCTAACTTTGCAGAGTAAAATTTAAGCAATCATAAAAAAATGAAAAAAGTACTAATCATCAACGGAGGACAGAATTTCGGACATTCCGGAGGAAAATATAATCAGACAATCGCAGAAAATACAATCGCAGCTCTTAAAGAGTTTAATAACGTAGAAGTGAAAGTTACCAACGTCAGCGAAAGTTACGACAAAAATGAGGAAGTGGAAAAATTTGTATGGGCAGATTACATCATTTACCACACGCCTATCTGGTGGTTTCAGCTACCCAACGGATTCAAAAAATATATTGATGAAGTTTTTACAGCAGGCCATGCAAAAGGAATTTATATGAGTGATGGAAGAAAAGCTGACAATCCTGAGATCAACTACGGAACGGGAGGAATGCTCGGAGGAAGAAAATATATGCTGACGACCAGCTGGAATGCTCCTGCAACGGCCTTCACAATTCCCGGGGAATTTTTTAATGAAAGAAGTGTAGATGAAGGTCCGTTATTTGGATTCCATAGAATGAATGCATTTGTTTCATTAGAAAAAATGGAGAGCTTTCACTTTCATGATGTAGAGAAAAATGCCAATGTAGAGCGTGACATGAAACTGTACAGAGAGCACGTAAGAAATGTATTCGAGAAAGAGCTCAAACCAGCACTGGTATCATGAAAAAAGTACTGATCACAGGTATTACCGGCTATATTGGCGGTACTATCGCAAAAAAACTTCTTGATAAGGATTATGAAGTGACAGGCTTGGTTCGTAATGAAACCCATATTAAGGAACTGGAATCATTGGGAATCAAAACCATTGTGGGAAATATTCATGATGAAGATCTTATCAGAACAACAGTTTCCGGTGTAGATGCGGTTATCCATAATGCTGATTCGGCGGATGATGCTTACACAGCAGACAGCTTTATCAGAGCACTGGAAGGAAGTCACAAAACGTTTATATTCACTTCAGGTTCTGCTATTTTTGGGGGAAAGGAGAATGGGAGAAAAAGTGATATTATCTTCAGAGAAGATTTCCCTTTGCAGCCAAGACTGGAAATGGCATCAAGAGTGCTTATCAACAATTATGTCCAACAGTCTGTAAATAAAGGTATAAGAAGTATTGTTATTGTTCCTACAATGGTTTACGGAGAAGGGTTGGGAATAAAAAAAGACAGTATCCAGATCCCGGCTCTCATTAATTTCTCCAAGGAAAAAGGACATGGTGTCTATTTCGGCGAAGGTGAAAATATATGGTCTAACCTGCATATTGAAGACCTGGCAGATCTGTACGTACTTGCACTGGAAAAAGCAAAAGCAGGCTCTATCTATTTTGCAGAAAACGGTTCATCTTCTTTAAAAAATATTGCAGAAAACATCAGCAAAAAGTATAACTTAAAGCCTGCAAAATCATTAGCCATTCAGGATGCCGTCAATAAATTCGGGCCGGCAGGAGGTTATTTTGGCTTTGCATCCAACAGCAGATGCAGTTCAGATAAAGCCAGGGCAGAACTGAATTGGAAACCTATCTATAATTCAATTGAAAATTTTATTTAAATATGAAAATTCATCTTACAGCGATTATAAAATCCAAAGAAGAACATCAGGCAGAAGTACTGGAGGTTCTTCAGCATATGGTAAAAGAAACAAGAAAAGAAGAGGCCTGTGAACTCTACAGCCTGCATCAGGGAATTGAAAACAAAAATGAATTTGTTTTCTATGAGATCTGGAAAAGCGAAGAAGGATTAGCGCAGCATAACCAGCAGCCCTATATCCAGGCTTTCGGAGCATTAGCAGACGAAAAACTTCAGGAAAAACCACAGATTTACATTACTCAAATCATTTAATCATGAAAAAATTAGCGTTTTTAATGCTGGCAGTCTTTACCATAGGATTTGTTCAGGCACAAACCAAAAAATCAAAAAATATGAAAAAGAAAATTTTATTTGTCGTAACCAGCCATGATAAAAAAGGCAGTACAGGCGAAGATACAGGATATTATCTGGGTGAAGTTTCTCATCCATGGGAAGTTCTTCACAAAGCAGGATATGAGATTGATTTTGTGAGTCCCAAAGGCGGAACTCCTCCGGTGGATGGCTTCGATCTGAAAGATCCTGTCAATAAGGAATTTTGGGAAAATAAAGAATACAAAAACAAGATTGATCATTCCATGACTCCATCTCAGGTTAACCCGAAAGAATATTCAACAATATTTTATGCCGGAGGACACGGGGCAATGTGGGATTTTGCCGACAATAAGGAGCTGGCAGATATAGCGTCCCAAATTTATGAAAACGGAGGAATTGTAGCCGCAGTATGCCATGGTCCTGCAGGTTTGGTGAATATCAAACTGGATAACGGGAAATATCTTGTAGACGGTAAGAAGATCAATGCTTTTACCAATGAAGAGGAATCTGAAGTAAAATTAACCAATGTAGTGCCTTTCTTACTGGAAGATAAGCTGAAAGAAAGAGGAGCAAAATTTGAAAAATCCGGACTTTGGCAGAATCATGTGGTAACCGATCAGAGAGTGATCACAGGACAGAATCCACAGTCTGCAAAAAGCGTTGGAGAAGCTATTGTAAAAGAATTAAAAAAATAACAGGTATTTTTTAACCACAAAGCCACAACCGCTTTCATACGCTCAAATTCTTAAAAGTGCCATCATTGAAACGGCGAGAATTCCCCTCCTCCGGAGGGGTGGCGAAAATTCAAAGAATTTTTGACGGGGTGGTTTAATACAACAACAATTTTTAAAACAAACAAAATGGAATATAGAAAATTAGGAAACACTGATTTGGAATTATCAACAATCACCCACGGAGCTTTTGCCATTGGCGGAAACATGTGGGGAGGTAATGAAAAACAGGATTCTGTCAATTCTATTCACGCCTCACTGGATCATGGCGTAACATCTATCGACACAGCGCCATTTTATGGTTTCGGACTGAGTGAAGAAATGATCGGTGAAGCCATTAAAGGAAAAGACCGTTCAAAGATCCAGCTTTTAACAAAATTCGGATTGGTATGGGACGGAAGCAATCAGGGCAAAGGAGAATTCTTCTTTGATGCGGAAGACGAGGGAAGAAAGATTCCGGTTTATAAATTCGCTTCAAAAGAAAACATCATCAAAGAAGTGGAAGAAAGCCTAAAAAGATTAGGTACAGATTATATAGATCTTCTTCAGCTTCACTGGCCGGACAGCACAACCCCTATCTCTGAAACAATGGAAGCCATGGAATTACTGATCCAGCAGGGAAAAATCCGCACTGCAGGGGTAAGCAACTACAGTGTATCTCAGATGGAAGAAGCCAGCAAGACTTTAGACCTTGCCAGCAATCAGGTTGCTTACAGCATGCTGAACCGTGCTATTGAAAACGATCTTGTACCCTACTCTTTGGAAAACAACACGGGAATTATTGTGTACAGCCCTATGGAAAGAGGTCTTTTAACCGGTAAATATTTCAAAGAAACCCAATTAAAAGATAACGACCACAGAAACGGATATTTTTCACAATTTGATCTGAATAAAGTGAAAACTTTCTTAGAAAAAATTGAACCTGTTGCTCAGGAGAAAGGAGCAAACCTTTCTCAGCTTGTATTAAGATGGACAACGCTGCAGCCGGCAATTACAGTAGTATTGGCAGGAGCAAGAAATGCCCAGCAAGCTGTTGAAAATGCAAAAGCAATGGCTATTGACCTTTCACAGGAAGAATTGAACTTCATCAATTCAGCTTTGAGCGAAATTTAATGTAAATGCTGGAAGCTGGAAGAGGAGGCTGGAAATACAATAAGTCCTCAATAACGTCCCTCTTCCTGTTTCTCGCTTCCCTTCCCTAATCCCCAAATCTTTTTAAAATGAAAAATAATCTGATCAAAATGCTCGGGTTAGCCACTCTATTGACTATAAACAGCGTTAGTTTAACGGCTCAGACTCTTGTAAATCCGGAAGATCAATCATGGTATCCTTCTGCTTATGGAGCGCAAGACGAAATCGGAGCAGCCAATCTATTGACTTCTGAAGTTGTAAAACAGGCAGTAGGACTGGTGAAACAAGGTAAAACGCTAGCACTTGCCGTTCCTATTGATAAAAATCTGCCTGCATTCAGACACAGAAGTTTTCATTTATACAATATTCAGCCCGGAGAACAGGGCGGAAAAAGCATAGGCCCTAATAAATTCACCTTCAATGACGAGTTAGTAAACGGATGGACAGGTGTGGGAACACAGCTGAACGGTATAGGACACATCGGTATTGACAATACTTACTATAATGGGAATAAAGCAGCAGACTTTGTAACCGTAGAAGGGGTAAAAAAACTGGGCGTTGAAAAAATCCCTCCATTCGTTACCCGCGGTGTAGTGCTTGATATGACTGCTCATTATGGAAAATCAATCGTGCCCGGCGGAACAGAATTTACGGTAGAAGACATCAAATCTGTTTTGAAGAAACAAGGACTTACGTTAAGAAAAGGTGACATTGTACTTTTCAACACTGGATGGCTTGAATTAATTGGTAAAAACAACCAACAATTTCTTGAAACAGAACCCGGAATCGGAATGGATGCGGCAAAATGGCTTGCCGATCAGGGAATAGTGGCCTTTGGCGGTGATACCTGGGCATCTGAAGTTTATCCTAACCCAAAAAGTAAAGAAGAATTCCCCATCAACCAGTTTATGCTGGCTAAAAAAGGGATCTATAATCTGGAGCTGATAGACAGCCGTCCATTGGTAAAGCAGAAAATCTGGGAATTTCTATTCGTGCTGGGACAGCCTTTATATGTAGGTTCTACTCAGGTAAATGTGAATCCTGTCGCGATTTACTAATTTAACTTTTAAAATATAATCAGACAAACGAAGAGACAATGTAGTTCGGTTAAAAAAATAAAATTAACCTTTGAATTTATTTTTAGAATTAATACCCAAACTGTGCTGCACTGTCACTTTGCATCTTACATCAAAACGGCCTTTCAAAAATTTGAAAGGCCGTTTCTTAAAATAAATTAAACATCCGTAGATGATGCAGTCTTCATCAACTTCCATCCTCCATCAACGATCTTCCTGACTTCACTATTTTGCAATCGGAAGATGCGTACTTACTGCAATTCTGTTCCAGGCATTGATGGTAATGATCGCCATGATGATCTGGGCAATCTGGTTTTCATCAAAGAATGATCTTGCTTTCTGATACGTTTCTTCTGTCAGCCCCTTATCGCTGATCAGGGTAATTTCTTCTGTCATGGCCAGTAGTACCTGCTCTTCTTCAGTGAAAAATTCTTTAGCTTCTGTCCACCCGTTCAGGATAAAAATTCTTTGGGGATTTTCTCCGTATTTGACAGCATCTTTGGTATGCATATCAAGGCAGAAAGCACATTTATTGATTTGTGAAGCCCTGATTTTAATCAGCTCTTTCTGAATAGGTGTTAAAGAAATAGTTTGTAAATATCCTTCCAGTCCAAGCATTGCTTTATATGCTGCGGAATCTACTGTTGCAATATTTAATCTTGCGCTCATAATAGGTATTATTTTTGGGTTAATTGATCTATGCTTAAAGAATAATGCTGCTGTACAGCCAGTAAAAGAGCAGCTGCACCTCCCACCCATACAGAATAGTTCAGTGGAGCTTTGGGTCCTGATGCAACGGTCATGGATAGAGCAAAAATCAACAGCAGTGCACTGGTGCCATAGGCTGCAATTTTTGTTTTAAATCCCAAAATCAGCATCAAAGGAAAAAGGATTTCTAAAAAAGTTGCCGCATAGGCTGAGATCGTACTCAAAGCTTCCGGAAGAAAAAAGGTAAGCTGTCTTGTGTATTCTATAAAATGCTTCATGTCTCCCCATGAAGAGTTTTCTTTGCTCCACCACCCGAACCGGTCTGCCACCGCAGAAAGCATGGTAACGGCAAGAGCCAGCCTTAAAAAGAGTTGCGGAAATTGATTTTTATAATCTGTCATTACATTAGCTTTTAATCACATGACAAATTTCCGGCTTCTGATCTGTAAAAAACTTAAACTGGTTTAAGATCGTAATTTTGCTCTTATTTCACTCAGGTATTCAGGGGTAAGGTTCAGAAAGGAGGCAATCACATACTGTGGAATTCTCTGGATAAACCATGGATATAATGTACTGAAATGCGTATAAAGCTCTTCTCTGGACATTTCATATAAATAACGGATTCTACGTTCCGCAGCAGCATATGCCCGCTGATAAATCATGCGGAAATATCTTTCCATTACAGGATGCTTTCGTAATAATTCTTCCTGACGCTCCTGATCAATCATTAAAATGCAAGAGTTTTCTACTGCCTGTATCGAAAAATTGGTCTGTAACTGCCTTTCATAAGCAAATGTATCCGTAATCCACCAGTTTTCAATGGCAAATTCCGTTGTCTGTTCCACTCCTTTTTCATTGATAAAAAATTTTCTCAGACAACCTTTCACCACAAAATACATGGTCCGGCAGATCTCTCCTTCCAGCATCAGATTCTGTTTCTTTTTCACCTCAAGAACATTAAAAAAAGAGACAATAGACCTAAATTCCTCGTCAGTGATGGTAATAAATTTATTTAAATGTGTTCTGAATGAGTCCATCTTGCAAATTAATGCTCAAACTTAACTTTATTTTTTTAGTTTTACAATGAGAAAAATATTCAATCATGGAAATCATTGCCAAAATTCTGACCGCTGTTGTTGCCCTGGAACATCTCTATATACTTTGGATGGAAATGTTTGCATGGGAAACCAAGGGAAAAGAGGTTTTTAAAGCGGCTCTTCCTGCAGAAATGTTTAAACCAACTAAAGGATTGGCCGCCAATCAGGGACTTTACAATGGTTTTTTAGCTGCCGGACTCATCTGGTCTTTTTTAATTAAAGATCCGCAATGGCAGACGAACGTGGCGCTGTTCTTTTTGGGGTGCGTAACCGTAGCGGGAATTTATGGAGCAATTTCTGCGACCAAAAAAATATTTTTCGTGCAGGCTTTGCCCGCTATCCTTGCCATTATTGCTGTTTTATTAAAATAGTAGCCTTCTGAGCTAAATTATAAATACATTGCTCCCATAATTTCAACTTTCATATTCTCTTAAGTTTTATAATAAGAGAAAAATCTTCATGAAACATACCCCAAAAAAACAAAACTGAAAACCAGCACTTTACGTTCGCAAAAATCCATTTAATATAAAATTCGTAAATTTGCACCGTCATAAAAAATTGATACCCAGTTTTTTTGATGCTGGCAAGCATTTTGATTAAATGTAGCCATTCAAGTTGTTCAGTACACATATCTGTAATTACCTCATCCGTAATTTAATTGTAGAATCTATGTAAAGGATAAGCATCTTTTTACATAATACACTCTTTTTCTAGAGTATAATCTATTGAAATATTTAAGATAAACATAAGTCCGGCAGGTCTTTATGTGATTATTTTTTTGTTTAAAGCTTTTATTGCTAAAAGCTCAGCAAATTATTTTATCCTATCGTCATCAGCAGAACAACTAAAGCTAAACGTATATAATGAATTGGTGTACAGTTTTTTATATCATTTATTAATTTGAAAAATTCTGAATATGGAAAAAAATGAAAACACTAGAAAAGTAAAACTTAAAGTGGAAGATCTGACCATTATCTTTGGTAAAAACAAAGAAAAGGCACAGGAACTTCTGGACAGAGGTTTTTCCAAAAAGGAAATTCTTGAAAAAACAGGCTGTACCATTGGTATCAACAAAGCCAGTTTTGAAATCTATGAAGGAGAATTCTTTGTCATCATGGGGCTTTCAGGAAGTGGAAAATCTACCCTGCTCCGCTGCCTTAACCGATTGAATGAGCCCACTTCCGGAAAAGTATATATCAATGATGATGATATCACGGGTAAAAATAACAAAGAACTCCTGGAAGTAAGAAGAACGGAAATGAGTATGGTATTTCAGAAATTTGGATTACTGCCTCACCATACCATTCTGGACAATGCTGGTTTCGGGCTGGAAATACGAGGGGAAGATAAAGCATCCCGTGACAAAAAAGCCCAGAAAGCGCTGGACATTGTAGGATTAACCGGTTTCGAAAACCAATACCCTTCCCAGCTCTCAGGGGGAATGCAGCAGAGAGTAGGACTGGCAAGAGCATTGGCGAACGACCCTGAAGTTTTACTGATGGATGAAGCCTTCTCCGCACTGGATCCTTTGATCAAATCTGAAATGCAGGATCAGATGCTTGAACTGCAGAACACACTGCAAAAAACCATAGTCTTCATTACCCACGATCTGGATGAAGCCATTAAAATTGGAGACCGTATCGTCATCATGAAAGATGGAGTGATAGAGCAAATAGGAACGGCTGAAGATATTTTAACCAATCCTGCCAGCGACTATGTAAAAGCTTTCGTGGAAAAAGTAGACCGTAAAACCATTATCACCGCCAGATCTCTTATGTTCGATAAAGCAACGGTAGTCCGTTTCAAAAAGGACGGTCCTGAAGGAGCTTTAAGAAAAATGAGGACTACCGGCCTGGAAAACCTGCCTGTTGTAGATTTTCAGAATAAATTCTTAGGCTTTGTGACGCTTAACGATGTTGTGCGGATTGCCCGAAAGAAAGAACCTACAGTAGAGTCAATCATCAACAGTAATGTGCCGTCAGTGTATCCGGAGGTGACAGTAGAAGAAATGCTTCCGTTAATTTCCGGAAATAAATCTGCCATTGCGGTAGTAGATGAAGACAATAAATTTTTAGGTCTGGTAACCCAATTATCACTCATCATAGAAGCTACAAAATTTAACGAAGAAGAGATTATAGAATTAAAAGAAATTGCAAACAACCAATAAGATGAATAAAACTATAGATATAGGCCAATATGTAGAAACTGCAATCAATTGGCTCACAGAAAACGGAAAGCCTGTATTTGATGTCATAAAACATCTGGGAAACGCCTCCATTATGGGGATTGAATGGATTTTAACAAACACACCTTTTTATGTAATCATTCTCTTTTTTACCCTGCTGGCGTTATGGAAAGCCGGAAAAGGCATTGCTGTGGTAACCGCAGCCGGATTAAGTTTAATATTTTTAATGGGACTATGGAAAGAAACCATGGAAACGCTTGCACTTATTTTTGTTTCCACCATTACGGCACTTATTCTTTCTATTCCTTTGGGGATTTTAGCGGCTAAAAGCAAGATAGCAGACAAAATTATTCGTCCTTTACTGGACCTGATGCAGACGATGCCCGCATTTGTCTACCTTATTCCGGCTGTATTGTTTTTCAGTATCGGTAAAGTACCCGGAGCTTTTGCAACAATTATCTTCGCGATGCCTCCTGCTGTCCGATTAACAACATTGGGAATTGAAGCCGTTCCGAAAGATATTGTAGAAGCCGCAAGGGCTTTTGGAGCCACCAACCGTCAGATTCTCTTCAAGGTGGAACTTCCTTTAGCCATGAAAACGATTTTAACGGGAATCAATCAAACCATATTATTATCCTTATCCATGGTTGTAATTGCCGGAATGATTGCAGCAGGTGGTCTGGGAGAGAAAGTATTGGAAGGAATTAATAATCTGGATATCGGATTAGGATTTGAAAGTGGTTTATCTGTAGTGATATTGGCCATTATCCTCGACCGTATTACCCAGGGATTTGTAAAGAAAAAGCAATAAGATGAAACGATTAAAATATCTTTTTTTTCCCGTTTTAATGCTGATATTAACGGTATTAAGCTCGTGTGAAAATATAAAAAACTCTAAATATATTACCATAGGAATGGTAGATGGCTGGGCGGAAGATGTTGCAATGACACACGTTACTAAAGCTATTCTGGATAAGCAAGGTTATCATGTTATTATTCAAAAAGCATCTACGGATATGATTATGGCTTCAATGAATAATGAAGATACAGATCTGTTCATGGGAGTCTGGCTTCCTTATACCCACGCTAAAAAGCTGGCTAAATTTCCGGGACTGACTCATCTCGGAACCAATTATGATAACGGACGTATCGGATTGGTGGTACCGGAATATGTTACCATTAATTCCATTGAAGAACTCAATCAGCACAAAAATCAGTTCAGAAACAGAATTATAGGAATTGAAAAAGGAGCCGGATTAACCACCGGAACAGACAAAGCGATTGTAGATTATAAACTGGATTTTCAGCAGATCAACTCCTCTACCATTGCCATGATCACCGAACTGCAGAACGCCATACAGCGTAAAGAATGGATTGTGGTAACCGGATGGCAGCCTCACTGGATGTTTGGTAAGATGAAGCTCAAGTTTCTTGATGATCCCAAAAAAATATACGGTGAAGCAGAACAGATTAAAACCTATTCCAGAAAAAGCTTTGCAAAAGATCATCCGGAGCTGGCCAAATTCTTTTCAAAACTTCATTTTGATGATGAAAACATGTCTGATCTCTTGATGAAGATGGAACAGAGTAAAGACAAAGAAACCGCTGCCAAAGAATGGGTGGAAGATCACGCTGAACTGGTACAGTCTTGGTTAGACAAAAATTAATAAACAATTTGGTAGTATTTAAAATCCTCAACTCTAAACGGGTCTGAGGATTTTTTATCAACATAAATTATTTGATCTCTTGTCTATGAAGCAATATGTATTAGTAATCGCAAAGGCGCAGGAACATTTCGGCTTCGCTCAATGGAAGATTTTCAGCAAGTTTTTTTCATCCAAAATTCAACAGAATTAAATTTTATCAAAGATAAATCCTTGCGCCTTAAAGCATATTTAAAGAAAAATTCTTGCGTCTTTGCGTTTTCCAATACCTCTAACTACCCCATTGATTCTTTAATTTTTTCCCGATGGATGATTCCCCAGTTCACTAATGTTTCCGTTACAGGAAATACAGATTTCCCGTATTCCGTTACTGCATAGGTTACCGTAATGGGTTTTGTATCCTGAATGGTTCTCGTGATCAGGAGATTGGTTTCCAGTTCTTTTAGTTCTTTGCTCAGCATTTTAGCAGAAATTCCCTCAATACTGCGTTCCAGTTTTTTAAAATGAATCATCTGATCCGGTCTGTTCGTCAGATACCGTAAAATCATCAGTTTCCATTTTCCGCCCAATACATCCAGGCTATCCCGCATTGCAAATAGTTCTTCTGTACAGCTGGCTTCTCTTTCGATGCCGTTTTCAATGATTTTTGCCATAATAGTTTCATGAAGGTAACTAGTTACCATTGGTTAACTAGTAGCAAATATAAACTATTCACTTTTTACATTTGTGTATCAAATTAATTATAATGAAAGCAGTTATTTTAAATAAAAACGGAACTCTGGAAGACGGATTGGCAGAACAACCCCAACCCAAAAACAATGAAGTTTTAATCCAGATCAAAGCAAGCGGGTTCAATCCTATCGACTATCAGATGCTGGAAAATGAATTGGAACGGAAACTGATCAGTTCCCCGATATTAGGAAGAGAATTATCCGGAATTGTAATAGATAAAGGCTCCGGAGTTACAGCATTCAATATCGGAGATGAAGTATATTCCGGAAGCGGATCTATGGGAAGCAATGGTACTTATGCAGAGTACATTGCCGTTCCAGAAGCGATTGTTTCCTTCAAACCCAAGAATATTTCTTTTGAGCAGGCGGCGGCCATTCCTTCTGCTGGTCTTACTTCTTTACAGATCTTCAACCGTCTTCAACTAAATCCGGAAGATAAAGTTCTCGTGACAGGAGCAACAGGAGGTGTAGGCTCATTTCTGATTAAGCTTTTATTAGCCCACAATATCCGGCAGATCATCACAACTGTTGGAAGTGAAGAAAACAGACAGATCCTTCTTAAGCTGGGTTTAAAAGAACATCAGATCATCAACTATAAAGAAGAGAATCTTATCCAAAATATCTTAAAAGCCAATAATGACCAGCCTTTCGAATATGGAATTGATCTGGTTGGAAACTACATGTCGGAAGTGACTGCAGAAGTTTTGAAAATTAACGGAACTTATGTGGATGTCACTGCCTTGGTAACAAAAGAAGCTCATGAAATACTGTTCAACAAAGGAACTCTCATTATGAATATCTCCAATTACACCTACGGAATGGTTAAAAAATATGAGTATTACAAAAACAGTTTACTGGAAATAAAGAAACTCATCGAAAATGAAACAATTCTTCCACCTCAGTACAAAATTGTTGGAGCTCTTTCTTTAGATACCGTTCTGAAAGCACATTCTATTTTAAAAAATAATCTGACCCAGGGACATAAACTGATCATGAAACATTAATCTATGAACAAAATACCAAGACGAATTGTAACAGGAGAAAAAGACGGAAAATCTGTTATTATAGAAGATTTACAGGTAGAAAACGCTGTAGAACATTTTCCGGGACTCATCATTTCAGATGTGTGGAATACTCAGACCACGCCGGCCAGCCTGCATTGTGAAACCAGAATTCCCAATACCGGATTTCCACAAACGCCTAAAAATGGCACCTATTTCAGATATGTAGTAATTCCTCCTGATCAGGATTTAGGAATAGAATGGAAAAAAAATGAACCCCACCCCATGATGCATAAAACGCCGACACTGGATTATATCGTTATCCTTTCCGGTGAACTCTATCTCATCATGGAAGAAGGGGAAACACTTCTGAAACCGGGTGATATCGTCATTCAGAGAGGGACAAACCACGCATGGAGCAACCGTTCTGATGAACCTTGCATTCAGCTGGCCGTGTTAATCGATGCGGATGGACAGCGTTAAATCATTGAAAGATTGAATCATTTAAAGATGGGAATAGGTATCACAAATTTTAATGATCTATAAAGTGAAGAATCTGGAGAGTTAAAAACAAAAACTGTAAGATTGGAAAACGCAAAGGCGCAAGGAAATCTAAGATTTTTTCAGCAAGGTTATTAATTAATTATTAGCATTATTAAATTTTATCGCAGATAAAATCCTTGCGTCTTACAGCATAATAAAAGAAAAAACTTTGCGTCTTTGCGTTTTCCCAACAAAAATCTCACAATTTACAAAGCAGAAATCTCCAACAGTTTCTGCTTCATTTTTTCAGGCGTCATCTGCCCTTCCTGATAATACACCAGGTTCTGATGCTGATCCAGAAATATCCATACAGGATAAACCGGCTGATTTTTATTTTTAGATAATGCCAGCGCCAGCTCATGAATCCCGGAGTTTCCATTCTGCAGATATTCAAACTCCCGATGCTGGAAATGAATTTTTTCTTTCGTTTTTTCTGCCTCGAAATTGACAAAATAAAAATGTTCATTCATCATATCAACAAGCTCTTGATCTTTGCCCATACGGAAAGACTCAATTTTACAGACCACACACCATTCGGTATACAGATGGATTACAACCGGTTTCGGATTTTCTTTCTGCCAAATCTCAAGATCAGAAAAAGTGCCTGTCTTCATCTGAGACAGATAAAAACAAGGCACTAACATTAAAAATAAAGCTAATTTTTTCATTTCAAAGTATATTTTACCCCCAGAAAACCTCTGATCCCCTGCATAGGTGCATAGCCGTATGCCGTATCAAAAGTATAATGATTAGGATTGTTGACAGGATCATCAACATATTTGTCAAATGGATCAAACGGTCTCATCAAGGGATCCTTCGGCCTGAAATTGAATAAATTTTTCATCCCGCAATACACTTCAAATCCGGATTTGAAACTCTTCGACACCTGAATATTGGCCAGAGAATACAATGGTGAATATTCGGGGCGGTAATCATTCACAAGAACAGGAAGCCTCATTGGGCCGTAGAACTGTCCTGTAAAATCGACGGTCAGATTATTCGCAAACTTATACGTAAGGTTATAAGTACCACTCCATTTTGGAGCATGCAGCTGTTGTGTTTTTTGATTTTCGTTATCAAATTTCTGGTATACATCCAGATACGTCACTCCCAGATTAACACTCAAAGGAAACTGAAAACTAAAATCCACATTCAGGGAAGCTCCTCTTGAAATTCCGTATCCGTGAAGATTGTCATAAATAATTTTATTAGGATCAGAATCAAAATCTCCTACAATTTTATTGCTGAAATACGTATAGAAAGCAGATGCATCAAGATTCACCATTCTGCTGCCTACAGGGATTTTCCAGATATAATTGAGGTTTCCGTTGATTGATCTTTCCGGCTTCAAATCTGATTTTACCACAACTTCTCTGGAACCTGTAAGTGCTGCGTGATCTTCCGTAAATAAATTAACCACTCTGAAACCTGTTCCAAAATTGAAACGTAAAGTGTGATACGGATTAGGATTGAATTTCCATGCAAACCTTGGCGAATGGACAGAATGATGAACTTTATCATAGTCATACCGGTACCCGATCAACAAGGTATTGGTATCATTGATTTCCCACTGATCCTGGATAAACGCTCCCCAGATCGGAGACTTCATCGGTGCATTGGTGATACCGTCTGCATCGAGTGTCCCAGGAGTATTGTCATCATAAAAAGTTCTTTTGAAGGTAAGTCCGGCCGTGAGATCATGTTTCCCGAAGCTTCTGTCCCAATACGTCTGTACAAAGGCTACCTTTTGTGTCGCATTGAAAGGATTGGATCCGTAAAAAGAATTCTGGTCATGATAATTATAAGAAAACTGAGTTACAATATGTTCTTTCAACGGCCATTCGTACAAACCAAAAACCTCTGCCCTGTTGGTATAAATACTTTCTCCATACACCTCATCACTTCCGCGGTAAGATTTATTCCACTGCATTTCTCCCCCAAAACGGTCTTCATACAGATACCTCATCGCAAAGCTTGCCTGCCTGTTTTCTTTTCTTTTAAAATTCCATTTGTTAAAAACTGAAATCCTGCTCTGTAAAGTGGCGTCCGTAAAATTGTCTTTATTCTGATCAATCCTTTCCTGAAAACTGAAATAATTTAAACTTAATAATGAAGCTGCATTCTTTCCTATATTGAACTTGGTAGAAAGGTCAAGATTGTTCTCACTCCACGTACTGGTCATCATATCGACACTCAATTTAGGAGCCGTCAGTGCATTTTTGGTAATAATATTAATTACACCTCCCATGGCTTCAGAACCGTAAATAGAAGATGCAGGGCCTTTTACTACTTCAATTCTATCAACCAGGTTATTCGGAATTCCGCTTAGTCCATATACCGTGGAAAGTGAACTTACAATCGGCATTCCGTCAATCAGAATCATGGTGTATGGTCCTTCCAGGCCGTTAATGTGAATATCTCCTGTATTACATACGGAACAGTTCAGCTGTGGTTTTACTCCATTTACCATAGCAATTGCCTCAAAAATGCTGGGAGTAGGATTTTTCTGGAAAAATTTCTGACTGTAAATTTCAACGGCTACAGGACTTTTGGATCTGCTCATCGGTTTTATCGTACCGGTCACCACTACATCTTCGATGTTACTCGTCCTGAATTCCCTCTTCATAATTTTTGCTGAATCCAGGATCCCAGTCTGCCGTAAACTCAAACTATCTGTCTCCTGCCCAAAGCAATAGGCTGATAAAAAAATAATAGAAAATAATATTCGCTTCATGAAATTAAAATTGTTAGACAAATCTAACAATTATTTTTTAATTACAAAACTTCAGACAGCAAAATATAGATTGAGTCAATTCATGAAAAATGATTAAATTTGAGAAACTACATATGAAAGTAAAATGAGATATCATCAATCGGGAAATATCCCACCAAAAAGACACACGATCTTTAAGTCTCCTGAAGATAAATTTTACTATGAGCAGCTGTTCGGTACGGAAGGCTTCCATGGTATTTCTTCTTTGCTATACCATATCCACCGCCCTACACAGATTAAATCTATTGGTGAGCCAAAAGATGTTACCCCAAAAATTGCTGTGGAAAAAAATATTACTCCCAGAATGTTTAAAGGAATGAATGTGACTCCTGAAGATGATTTCATGGACAGCAGAAAGATCCTTTTGATGAACAACGACCTGAAAATGGGATTGGCTAAGCCAAGAAAATCAATGGATTACTTCTACAAAAATGCAGAATGCGATGAGCTTTTATACGTTCATAACGGAACCGGCATTTTAAAAACATTTGTGGGAGATCTGGAATTCGTAACCGGAGATTATCTTATCATACCGAGAGGAACCATCTATCAGGTAGTGCTGAAATCTGATGACACTGTGTTTTTCGTATTGGAAAGCCACTCTCCTATTTATACTCCGAAAAGATACAGAAACGAGTTCGGACAGCTTTTGGAACATTCCCCATTCTGCGAAAGAGATATGATTGCTCCTGTCTTTAAAGAACCTATTGATGAGAAAGGAGAATTCCTGATCAAAGTAAAAAAAGAAAATCAGATTACCGATTTCATCTACGCAACACACCCATTTGATGTGGTAGGCTGGGACGGATATTTTTATCCTTATAAATTCAATATCAAAAACTTCGAACCTATTACCGGAAGAATTCACCAGCCGCCACCGGTTCACCAGAATTTTGAAGGGCATAATTTTGTAGTATGTTCATTCTGTGCAAGAATGTATGATTATCATCCACAGGCCATCCCTGCACCTTACAATCACTCCAATATTGATTCTGATGAGGTATTATTCTATACGGAAGGTGATTTTATGAGCCGGAATCATATTGACTTAATGGACTTCACACTTCACCCGGGAGGAATTGTACACGGACCTCACCCAGGGGCTATGGAAAGAAGTATCGGTAAAAAATTCACGGAAGAATATGCGGTAATGGTAGATCCGTTCCGTCCTTTAAAAATTACCGAAGAAGCTCTAAAAGTAGAAGATCCTTCTTATAAAACTTCTTGGCTGGAATAAAACAGCACAAACAAAAGAAAAGTATTGCTGAATACATACAAAAGACGCTTTAAATCCTTTATTTAAAGCGTCTTTTTTCGTAAATTTGTGAAGTATGGTTACCATATTAACCATCATTATTTTTCATGACGCATCCTAAGTAATGGTGGTTTAAAACAAAATCAATATTACATGTTAGAAAGAATCAGATTAGAAAGTCTACGCGAAAAAGTTACTACAGCAGAAAACGCAGTAAAAATCATTAAAGACGGTATGACCATCGGGTCCAGCGGCTTTACCAAAGCGGGTGACAGCAAAGCCATTTTGCCGGCTCTCGCTGAAAGGGGGAAAACAGAAGACCTGAAAGTCACTTTAATGACCGGAGCTTCACTGGGGCACGGAACAGACGGAAAGCTTGCAGAAGCCAATGTACTGAAGAAAAGGATGCCGTTTCAGGTGGATCCGATCTTAAGAAACAAAATCAACAATGGTGAAATTCTCTTTATCGATCAGCATTTAAGCGAAAGTGCCGAACTTCTGCACACTAAAAATCTACAGAGCATTGACGTAGCCATTATTGAAGCAGCTTATATTGAAAGGGACGGAAGCATTGTTCCTACAACATCCGTAGGAAATTCAGTAACCTTTGCAGCTTTGGCTAAAAAAGTGATTATTGAAATCAATACAGAAGTTCCTGAAGAAGTCTACGGAATCCATGATATTTACCAGGCCGAAGATTATCCTTACAGAAACGTCATTCCTATTGTTGCTCCATGGAACAAAATCGGGAGGAAAAGCATTCCGGTAGATCCTGAAAAAATTGAGGCTATTGTTTTTACCCACCGTAAAGACAGCCCGGCAGATATTGCAGAACCGGACGAAAAAACTACCGCTATTGCCAAACACCTTCTTGCCTTCTTTGAAAATGAAGTTCTTTTGGGGCGTCTTACCGACAGATTACTACCGCTTCAGGCAGGAATCGGTAAAGTGGCCAACGCTGTACTGACAGGATTTAAGGACAGTAATTTTTATGACCTGACGATGTTTTCAGAAGTACTTCAGGACAGTACATTTGATCTGATCGATTCCGGTAAGCTAAGCTTTGCTTCTGCATCATCCATTACCGTTTCTCAGGAATGCTATGAAAGAGTTTTAGGAAACCTTTCGAAATACAAAGACAAATTTGTTTTACGACCTCAGAATATTTCCAATACACCCGGGCTGATCCGAAGATTGGGAGTTATTGCCATCAATACAGCTATTGAGTCCGATATTTATGGAAACGTCAACTCCACGCATATCGGAGGAACCAAAATCATGAACGGAATCGGAGGATCGGGAGACTTTGCAAGAAACGCTTATTTGAGTATTTTTGTAACGCAGGCAGCATCAAAAGGCAATAATATCTCGCATGTCCTTCCAATGGTTTCTCATACGGATCATACAGAACACGATGTTGATATTCTGGTAACGGATGTCGGATTGGCCGACTTAAGAGGATTAGCACCACGAGAAAGAGCCCAGAAAATCATTGATAACTGTGTTCACCCGGATTATAAAGAAGAGCTGCAATCTTACTTCGACAGAGCATGTGAAAAAGGAGGCCATACCCCACATTTGCTGCATGAAGCATTCAGCTGGCATCTTAGATTTGCGGAAACAGGGACTATGAAACCCAAAATAGCTGTAGTAAATGCAAATTAGAAATTTAAGTCCAAATAATAAACAAAACAAAGGATTGAATGTGTTGACATTCAATCCTTTTTCTTTGTAATCCCTATTGTCTTATTTACATGACAAAAATCTGTATAATATCCCTAAAATATTTATATGAATATAAAATTATAAAGATTATCTTTGAAAGAATAGTAGTATTTTTTAATAAAAAAAACTACTACCACCACCCTGTTTAAAAAGACAAAATATGAATAATTACATCAGCGCAGAAGAAGCAATATATACCATAAAAAGCGGAAACCGTGTATTTTTCCATGGCAGTGCATGTACTCCCAATTATCTGATTGATGAACTCGCCAGACAGGCTAACCGCCTTCAAAATGTAGAAATGGTTTCCATTACCCAACAAGGAAATGTAGAAATTGCAAAACCTGAATACAAAGACAGTTTTTTTATCAACTCTTTGTTTGTTTCTACTCCTGTACGTGATGCTGTGAATTCTGACCGCGGAGATTTTGTTCCCGTTTTCTTAAGTGAAATTCCCATTTTATTCAGAAAAAATATTCTTCCCTTAGATGTTGCACTGGTAACAGTTTCTCCACCAGACAGACACGGTTTCTGTACCCTTGGAACTTCTGTAGACATTGCAAGAGCGGCTGTAGATACCGCAAAAATCATTGTTGCTATTGTGAATCCCAGAATGCCAAGAACCCACGGAGACGGCATGATACACATCAGCAGAATCCATAAGCTGGTTTGGCATGAAGAAGAACTTCCCACTGTAGACTATGGGTCCAAAGTAGGACCAGAAGAAATGCTGGTCGGAAAAAATGTAGCAGAACTTATTGACGACAGATCAACGCTGCAAATGGGAATCGGAACCATTCCCGATGCGGTTTTGAAGTGCCTTACCAATCATAAAGATCTGGGAATTCATACAGAGATGTTGAGTGACGGTGTTATTGACCTGATTCAGGATGATGTGATCAACAACAAATATAAAGGCTATAATGATAACAAAACCATTACCAGTTTCTGTTTCGGAACCCGCAAACTCTATGATTATGTAGATGACAATACCGTATTTGCTTTCAGAGACGTAAGTGAAGTCAATTTCCCCATCAACATCATGAGAAACAAAAAAATGGTAGCCATCAATTCTGCTATTGAAATAGATCTTACAGGACAGGTATGTGCAGATTCCATCGGAACTATGCAGTACAGTGGAATCGGAGGACAAATGGACTTTATGCGTGGTGCTGCCTTAAGTGATGACGGAAAACCTATCATAGCCATTACCGCAAGAACGAAAAAAGGAATTTCCAGAATTGTTCCTTTCCTTAAACAGGGCGCAGGTGTAGTTACTACAAGAGGCCATATTCATTATGTAGTTACAGAGTATGGAACAGCCTATCTTTATGGTAAAAACCTCCGTCAGAGAGCCCAGGAATTGATAAGCATTGCCCATCCCGAAGACAGAGAAATGCTGGAAAGAGCAGCTTTTGAAAGGTTTAAACACTGATAATCAAACTGTAAAGATTTCAAAACCGTTTTTTATCTGAAAATTTAAAACAAACTTTGAAATCAACAGCAAAAAAACATACGAAAATATTAATATTTTGGCAGTATATTTGATAAAACTCATTCAAAAACAAGGAAATTGAAAACTATATATAATTCGATACGGGACGAGGTTGTAAAGCATTCGAAGGTAAGGAATTCTGTTTTGGGGAATGTGAATGAATGGAAGAGAAGCCATTATATTATTCTTTCCGAAATTATCAAAGACGAACTCTCTGAAGCTGAAGAGCTGAAAGGAGGCAAAAAATTTGAAATCGGAAATACCATTTCCCATGTTACCCTTCAGCGTTTTTTTGAAAACGATTATCAGGATAAAACCCACAGTGATCTCAGATTTTTAAAGACGCTTGACAAAATCTGTATTTTCCTGGGATACAGAGACCTTAATGATTACATTCTTACCATCAGGTACAAAAAACAGGACGAAGATGAAACAGATGATCATGCGTACCTTAAGAAAATGGTATATGATTACTGCGCATCAGCTTTTGAATTTTATAAGCTGTTCCCCACTCACAATACCGGTCTTTTAAAAGATCTGGTATTTGATGATTCTCCTTTCCTGGAAAGAGCATCACAATTCAGTAAGGAGTTGTGTGAAAGAGATTTTCACCTGGTTACCAAAAACAACAGATCTAACTACGAAGTTTTTGACATTCATGTGGTGACTGATGAGCCAGATAAGAAAATATTAGAATCTCAGGAATTCTGGAACCTTCTGTTTAAAGTAGGAGAAACCGGAGAAGAACATTTTGTAAACCAGCTAAGCACCCAGATCTATTTTATCCGCAAAATAAATGACACCTGGAAGATTTGGGATAATTACAATCCTGACGCAGGAATGTTGAATAAAAGAATTGAAACTGTCTGAAAAATTAAGAAAGCCGTAGAGAATCTCTACGGCTTTCATGATTCGAAATATTTTTTTCACTTGTCTTTTGTATCACAAATGTAAGTAGCGCATTTGAGACTTAAGAAACTTAAATATACTTAAGTAAACTCTTCTTTAACTTTATGTTAAATATATTCAATGAATACGCGGTATTATTTTCGCCATATCTAAGAATTTTGTAATTTGCATACCAATAAAATAAAAGTAAAAGAGAAAATATGTCAACACTTACATTTGCCGAGAAAATAGCTCAAGCAGAAAATTTCTTACCGATTAACGGTACAGATTATATTGAGTTTTATGTAGGAAATGCAAAACAGGCTGCCCATTATTACAAAACCGCTTTCGGTTTTCAGTCTGTAGCTTATGCCGGTCCTGAAACAGGAGTAAGAGACCGCGCATCTTATGTGCTTCAACAGGGAAAAATCAGATTGGTACTTACTACCGGATTAAAATCTGACTCTCCTATCAGCGAGCACGTAAAAAAACATGGTGACGGAGTAAAAATTTTGGCACTTTGGGTAGATGACGCTTATGCAGCTTTCGAAGAAACAACTAAAAGAGGCGGAAAACCTTATCTAGAGCCGGTAACGTTAACCGACGAGCAGGGTGAGGTAAGAATGTCCGGAATCTACACCTATGGTGAAACCGTTCACATGTTTATTGAAAGAAAGAATTATAACGGAGCTTTTATGCCTGGGTACGAAAAGTGGGAAAGTGATTATAAGCCTGAAGAAGCAGGTTTATTATACGTGGACCACTGCGTAGGAAATGTTGACTGGAACAGAATGATCCCAACCGTTGAATGGTATGAAAAAGTAATGGGGTTTGTTAACATCCTTTCTTTTGATGACAAGCAGATCAACACAGAATATTCTGCACTGATGTCTAAAGTAATGTCAAACGGAAACGGATACGCAAAATTCCCGATCAACGAACCTGCAGAAGGTAAGAAGAAATCGCAGGTAGAAGAATACCTTGATTTTTATGAGGGAGAAGGTGTGCAGCACATTGCGGTAGCAACCAAAGACATTATTCATACTGTAACAGAATTGAAGAAACGTGGTGTAGAATTCCTTTCTGCTCCGCCGGAAGCTTATTATGACATGGTTCCTGAAAGAGTGGGCCATATTGATGAAGATCTTAAAAAACTTCAGGAGTTAGGTATACTTATTGATCATGATGAAGAAGGATACTTACTGCAGATCTTTACGAAGCCTGTAGAAGACCGTCCTACTCTATTCTTCGAAATTATTGAAAGACACGGTGCACAGAGTTTTGGCGCCGGAAACTTCAAAGCTTTATTCGAAGCATTAGAAAGAGAACAGGAAAGAAGAGGTAATCTTTAATTTTACATTAAAAAATACAAGTTTTGTCAGGATATCGTATTCTGGCAAAACTTTTTTATAAAACACAGTTTATGAGAAAATTTTTAATCGGGATTTTCCTATTGGGAACACTGGGGCTCAAAGCTCAGTTTGGCTCTCTTAATGAAATCCTTAACAGACTTGAACAGAGAAAAGGCATCAATCAGCATCTTGAAAATGTTAATATTGACAACAAGAAATTCGTTTTCATCAAAGATGAAGCCGATCATACGGAAAGAGACTTTATTATTATCAAAGGAAATAATGCCACTTATGTAGAAGTTTTTGATGATAAAGCCACAGGGGAAAGCAGTTCTAATGTTTTCAGCGGCGATATCATCAGGAAAAAAAATATTATTTCTTTGCGGGCAGACATGCTTGAAAATAAAAAAATCCCCATGCCTGTTACCAAAACTTTATTGTTGACCCAGCAGGATAATATTCTGTATCTTATTGATGTCAATACCAAAGACAGATGGATCGACGAAACTTCTTTCTCAAAAAAGGCAAAGTAAATTTTCGGGGAAATTCTCCGGATGATATGTTATCTAACTTAAATTTAAACTTATGAAATCATTTGTAGACTATTCCTCAAATTCGGATTTTTCTATACATAATATTCCTTTCGGAGTCGCAGTTTTTAACAAAGAATATATCGGATGCTGTACAAGAATCGGAGATCAGGTAATTGATCTTGCCACCTTGTACGATCTGGGCTATTTTGAAGATATTGAAGGATTAGACGACAATGTTTTTGAAGCGTATACCATCAACGAATTTATCGAATTGGGTAAACCTGTTACCAACGTGGTTCGTACAAGAATCCAAACCTTATTACAGGAAGGATCTATTTTGTCAAAAGACCAGAAAACCATCGAAGAAGCCTTCTATGACCTGGATAAAGTAAAAATGATGATGCCCGTTCACATTCCGAACTACACAGATTTCTACAGCAGCATCGAACACGCTACCAATGTAGGAAAAATGTTCCGGGATCCGGAAAATGCCTTATTGCCCAACTGGAAACATCTACCTGTAGGTTACCACGGAAGAGCTTCCTCTATTGTAGTTTCCGGAACAGAAATTAACCGTCCGAAGGGCCAGATGAAACCTGCAGATGCAGATAAACCTGTCTTCGGGCCATGTAAGCAGCTGGATTTCGAACTGGAAATGGCTTTCATCATCAACAAAAATACAGAGATGGGAGAAAGCATCTCTACCAAAGATGCTGAAGATGCCATCTTCGGAATGGTAGTTTTCAACGACTGGTCTGCAAGAGATATCCAATCCTGGGAATATGTTCCGCTAGGGCCATTTCTGGCAAAAAACTTCGGATCATCAATTTCTCCGTGGGTAGTTACGCTTGAAGCCCTGGAACCATTCAGAACAGCTTCTCCTCATCAGGATCCTGAGGTTTTAGAGTATTTAAAATTTGAAGGTGATAAAAATTATGATATCAACCTTGAAGTATATATTCAGCCTGAAAATGGAGATCAGAACCTGATCTGCCAAAGCAACTACAAGCACATGTACTGGAATATGACCCAGCAGCTGGCTCACCACACTGTAAACGGATGTAACGTGGAAGTTGGTGATCTGTATGCCAGCGGTACCATTTCCGGAAATGATCCCAAATCTTTCGGATCTATGCTTGAATTGACATGGAGAGGACAAAATCCTTTATCATTAAGCAATGGAGAAGAAAGAAAATTCATTGAAGATAATGATACGGTAACGATGAAAGCGTGGGCTGAAAAAGACGGGGTAAGAGTAGGTTTCGGTGAAGTTTCAGGGAAAATTATACCGACAGTTTAATTTTATCTGCATGTAAACTCTGCACCAGGCTACTATCAGATCTTACTGATTTTGAAAATCTACAAGGTTTGGTGGATGACATCGCTAAAATATGCTGCGAGACAGTTGTATTAGAAGTGTCATGCTAAGCTCCAGCTATAGGTTTACGAACGAAGTTCGCAAAGCATCTTTTAATATCATTTTAAATACTTAAGTCGAATTAAGTGTTACAAGTAAAAACATGAAAACAGTAATCCCCTCCGAGATAACCTCCGTACAGCTTCAGACCATTATGCAGACGGCCGTTTCGCCACGGCCCATTGCTTTGGCTTCCACGGTAGATAAAGACGGTAACAGCAACTTATCTCCATTCAGTTTTTTTAATATGTTCAGTACGGTGCCTCCTATTTTAATATTTTCACCGTCAAGAAGAGTTCGGGACAATACAACGAAACATACCCTGGAAAATATTCTTGAAGTACCGCAAGTGGTCATCGGAACAGTGAATTTTCCTATTGTACAGCAGGTTTCTTTAGCTTCTACAGAATATGAAACGGGAATTAATGAATTTATCAAATCCGGCCTTACCATGAAGGACGCAGATCTGGTACAGCCTAAACTGATTGATGAATGCCCTGTCAACTTTGAATGTAAAGTATTAGAGGTAAAATCATTGGGAGATCAGGGAGGCGCAGGAAATCTGATAATCTGTGAAGTTCAGAAAATTCATATCAGAGAAGAATATCTGAATGAATCCGGAAACCTCGATCAGAAAAAGCTGGATATGGTAGCCCGCTTAGGCAGCAACTGGTATTCCAGAAGCAATGAAAACAGCCTCTTTGAAGTACCAAAACCTTTGGTAACAAAAGGAATTGGCTTTGATCTGCTTCCTGATGCCATAAAGTACAGCAAAGTATTTACAGGAAATGACCTTGGAATGCTTGCCAATACGGAAGTCTTACCTGCCGGTAACTTCCATGGTGATGAAAGCATTCATCTGGATGCCCAGAAACTCCTTCTGGAAAATAAAATTGAAGAAGCGTGGGCTTTGCTTACGGTATAATAAAAAATCGGCCTGAAATTTCAGGCCGATTTTTTTATTATAAGATGGAAGTCAGAGGGCGGATGCTGGAAGCTGGCGGTTGTTTAAAATAACTGTTTCCCAATTAAATAACTTTTTGGAAAACAGTTCTATTTTGATTTCAACAGATATGGAATGCCGGCAATATATTCCCGCTTCCGTTACCCTTTGTTACTTCGCCTTTAATGATTCAGAAATAACGATCTTTCCTTTTTCGGCAAATTCTGTTGCCTTACCATTTTTATCAATGGAAACATTCAGATTATCATTTTTAGCATCGTAAAAGATACTGGTAGCATACCCCGGGCAGTCATGCTGTTTGCAGCCGGTAATCTTATAAATTCCGTTTTCAGAAGCAATTGGACTTTCCACATTAAAATTCTTTACCATTTCATCATATTGAGCTCCCGTCAGCTTTTTCAACCTTTCTGTGATGTTTTTATCTTCAAAAAACTTAATATCGTTGGGGTATTTACCTGCATTTTTGGTAATAATATTATCCGCAGCCGGAGCAGAAGACGGTGGTGATGCTACAGAATCGTTTTTTGTAACTACAGAATCCGTAGGTGCTGCTGTAGCCAGAGTGTCTGTACTGACAGAAGATTCTGTTTTGACTTCTTTTTTACAGGATACAACACATAATGAAAGCGCAAATGCGCCTGCAATAATTTTTTTCATAATTATACTGTTATGGTGGTTAATTTATAATAACGCAGTTTTACAAATTTTATTTCAATTTTTCTTTTATAAAATCAATACATTTTTCAGTTACGCTATCTAAATCTTGTGGCAGCACAGTATCTGTCCAGGGTTCTTTCGCTCCGAAAGTATGGTTGGCTTTTTCAATCAGAAACAGTTCAGAATTCGGGTGGAGAAGATGAAGATGCTCCGCCTGCTTTACTTCTACAGCTTCGTCTTCTGTTCCATGAATAATCAGCATATAAGCTTTAGCCATTTCAGTCGCCCGTTCTACATCAAAACGATGAATATTGTTCTCATAATCTTCATAAAACTGATAATAATGCGGCATTTGCTGTTTTGTACGGCCGTTCAGCGCATAATACACTCCATTATTTTTCCAGTCGCTCAATGCCTCTCCCTTGGGAAAACGGTCTAAGGTATCTACACTTGCCAATGTAATCAAACCATTAATTCTTTCGTCCTCGCAGGTTTTGATAATAGAAATTCCTCCTCCTCTGCTGTGCCCTATCAGAACGATTTTTTCATTATCCACATGCGGATCTCTACTAAAATGATCAATCACCACACCAAGGTCAGAAAGCTCTTTAGAATAATTGTTATGGCCAAAAGCTTCAAGATCTCCAAAATTATGAGGATCCTCCACTGTTGTCCCATTATGAGAAAAATTAAACTTCACAAAGAAAAATCCTGCCTCGGCAAACTTTTCTGCCATCAGATTCCAGGCTCCCCAATCCTTGTAGCCTTTATATCCGTGCACAAATATCACTAACGGAAGCTTTTGCCCATTGTCTTTGTAAAAAGCGTCAGCAAGAAAGGTTTTTGTTTCTTTATTCTCTAAACGGATATTCTTTTGATTAATTAAATTCATATGCAGATATTCTTTGTATTAGAGTCTTGTTTGAAACGGAAATTTATGAAAAAATCTCCGTTTTTGGTTCCTGATTTCTTATTTCTTTCTCTTTAGTGAAGCCTAAGTTTATAAAAATAGCCTTATTTTTGCTTCATGCAGAATTTAAGAACTGTAACCGTGATGCGTTACATTCTGCCTTTGAGAGAAGGAGGATCTCTTCCGGCTCTGGCAGAAGCTGATGATGATTTCAAGTACGTATTAAAATTCCGTGGTGCAGGCCATGGAGTAAAAATGCTGATCTCCGAACTACTGGGCGGAAAGATTACAGAAGCTTTAGGACTGAAGATTCCTGAACTTGTGTTTATCAACCTTGATGCTGATTTCGGAAGAACGGAAGCGGATGAAGAAATACAGGACCTCCTGAAACATTCGGAAGGCCTGAATCTTGGACTGCACTATCTTTCCGGTTCTATCACCTATGATCCCGGAGTACGTGTGGATCCGCTTTTAGCCTCAAAAATTGTATGGCTGGATGCATTCATTACCAATATAGACCGTACCTTTAAAAATACCAATATGCTGATGTGGCATAAAGAACTTTGGATCATAGATAATGGGGCTTCATTCTATTTCCACCACTCCTGGCAGAATTTTGATGCTGCGGCCAAGACTCCTTTCAAATATGTGAAAGACCACGTGCTTCTTCCTAAGGCAAAAATGCTTGACGAAGCAGATCAATTTGCCCATGAAGTTTTGAATGATGCTCTTTTCAGAGAAATTGTTAACTCAATTCCTGAGGACTGGTTACAGTGGAATGATGCTGACCAGACGCCGGAAGA
The DNA here is from genome assembly GCF_900108365.1 of Chryseobacterium culicis. Lineage (GTDB taxonomy): Bacteria > Bacteroidota > Bacteroidia > Flavobacteriales > Weeksellaceae > Chryseobacterium > Chryseobacterium culicis. Next base: position 79,250 of record NZ_FNWQ01000005.1, read on the forward strand.
AATCCGTGAGATCTATTTTCAGTTTATGAAAACCAGATTAGAAAATTCTCAAATCTTTGTAAACGAAGCGAAAAATGCAAGAGGATAAAATATATGAATACGCGGTAATACGCCTGGTACCGAAAGTTGAAAGAGAAGAATTTTTCAATATCGGGCTGGTGATGTTTTCTAAGAAAGAAAAATTCATCAGAGTGGAGTTTTATTTGTGTCCGGACAAGTTCAAACTGATGCACAGCAAATTGGATTATGATGATGTGATTCACAATCTGGAAAGCTTTCAGAAGATTGCGAATGGTGACAAACACGGCGGTCCGATTGCTTTTCTGGATATTCCTGAGCGCTTCCGCTGGCTGACGGCTGTAAGAAGCTCTGTTGTGCAGACTTCACGCCCTCATCCGGGAAAATCCAAAGACCTGAATGCTACTTTTGGTAAGCTTTTTGAGGAGTTAGTAAAATAACGTTTCCTTAAAAAATTTATTATGAATTTATCGACAAACAACATATCAGATTACAGGTTTTTCACAAACCTGTTTTTTGTTTTAATTCTAAGTTTTTCTAATTCATTTTTTTCACAGGGCTTTTCTCAGGTACAGACAAAGACTCCACCTGTAAAGAGTACACTACTTCCTGAGATAGCGCATCTGTCTGAGGACATTGCATATACAACCAACAAAAAAGGAAATGCTGTAAAGCTGGATGTTTTTACTCCTAAAAACGGGACTTCCGGCCAGCTGTTCCCTGTACTGATCTATGTTCACGGCGGCGGATGGATCGGTGGTGATAAAGTCATTCACGCTGATAATTATGTAGAAACAACCATTGCCAAGCTGATGGCTAAGCAATATGCCGTTGTCAGTATCAATTATACACTTCTGAATGACAGCACCCACTTTCCATTGCCTTTGGAAGATACGAAAGATGCCGTAAGATGGGTGAGAAAAAATGCTGCACAGTATCATTTTGATACAAACAATATTGGTTTGTTCGGAGCTTCAGCCGGTGCTCATCTATCTATGATGGCTGCTTACACTCCGGATAATACCTACTTTGGAAATCCGGAACTTTCCTCTTATTCTTCCCAAGTAAATTATGTGATTGATCATTATGGACCGGCAGACCTCAACACGCTTTTTCACACAAAATTAGGAACGATTCCGGTAGGACTTATTGGGTTAATGTCCAAAAAAATTGTCGGTTTACAGGAAAATCTGGTCAGAGGAATTTCCGGATATAATATCAGAAAAGATCAGGACAGAGCCATTGATTATCTTAAAACGATGTCTCCGGTTAATTTTGTTTCGGCAGCAGTTCCTACTTTGATTGTTCAGGGCAATAATGATAAAATTGTCCCATTAAAACAGTCTAAAAAGCTTCACAGAAAATTAAACAGGGCGGGAATACAGAACTCGCTGATCATTGTAGACGGCGGAGTACATGGATTTGGGACTACTGATAAAGCTTATCTTGATCAACTTACAGATCAAATGGTGGATTTTGTTATTTCACAAAAAAAATAATATACATACACGCATTCATATTTATTATAAAACATTATAAATCAATAAAATAAACTTATATAAATTCACAAATTTGCTAGATTGATATACTTATTGATATTTTTCATTGAGAATTAATTACCTTGGCTATTGTTTAAATTATTAACAATAAAAACACCAATACTTTCATTTTTTATCAATAAAAATATGCAATATGGAATCTTTAAACAATATCAATGCGCTTACCCTTATCTTTGTATCTGTTCTTATTTTTGCGATAGCATACCGTTTTTATGGTATTTTCATCGCGAATAAAGTTCTGCGGCTTAATGACCAGAATATGACACCGGCTGTGGAATTTGCAGATGGTAAAGATTATGTTGCTACGAATAAAAATGTACTTTTCGGACACCATTTTGCGGCAATTGCTGCTGCCGGGCCTTTGGTAGGGCCTGTTTTGGCGGCACAGTTCGGGTATCTTCCCGGCGCTTTATGGATCCTGATCGGATGTGTTCTGGGCGGTGGAGTTCATGATATGATTGTGCTTTTTGCCTCAGTGAGGCATAAAGGTCAGAGTCTTGCAACAATTGCTTCAAAAGAAATCGGAAAGACCACAGGAACCGTGGCTGGATTTGCCATCCTTTTCATCCTGATTCTTACATTGGCGGGTTTATCTTTAGCCTGTATCAATGCAATGCACGAAGCTTCATGGTCTCTTTTTACCGTTGTGATCACAATGCCGATTGCCATCATTATGGGACTGATTATGCGTTATAAAAAGAACAGTGTTCTTTTTGCCAGTATTTTAGGAGGCATTCTTTTGATTGCTGGGATTATCGGAGGACATACGCTGATGCAGAATCCTACTATGAATGGTTTATTTTCGTGGGATATCAAAACAATTTCTATCGCCATTCCTTTGTATGGTTTTATTGCCTCGGTATTACCGGTATGGCTTCTTTTGGTTCCTAGGGATTATTTGTCAACCTATTTAAAGATCGGAACTATTATTATGCTGGCAATAGGAGTCATTGTTATTCATCCTACGATTCAGATGCCGGCTATTACAGCTTTTGTTAACGGCGGTGGACCGATCATTGGCGGGCCTGTACTTCCTTTTATTTTCATTGTGATTGCCTGTGGCGCTATTTCGGGATTCCATGCAGTGATTGCTACAGGAACTACTCCGAAAATGCTGAATAAGGAAAGAGAAATTCTTTTTGTAGGTTATGGAGCGATGCTTGTAGAAGGTTTTGTGGCCCTGATGGCACTTATTGCGGCATCTACGCTGATGCCGGGTGATTACTTTGCCATCAATACCCCCAAAGAGGCTTATGATTCTTTTCTGGCCGCACATCCTTCCCTCCATGGTGTCGATATTGATTATTATTCGCAGAAAATAGGTATTGATCTGTATGGCAGAACTGGAGGAGCTGTATCGCTGGCGGTAGGAATGGCTCACATCTTTAATAAAATTCCTTACATGGATCAGCTGACAGCTTATTGGTATAATTTCGCGATTATGTTTGAGGCCGTATTTATTCTTACAGCCATTGATGCAGGAACAAGAGTCGGACGCTTCTTTTTACAGGAAATGCTGGGGTCCGTGGTGCCTAAATTTAATGATAAAAACTGGATCCCGGGAATTATCATCAGTAGTATTCTTTTCACTTTTGCATGGGGATATCTGGTGTATACCGGAAATGTAAACAGCATCTGGCCGCTGTTTGGAATCAGCAATCAGCTGCTTGCTGCCTGCGGGCTTATTGTCTGCACCACAATGCTGATAAGAATGAACAGAGGGAAATATGCTTTATGCTCGGCTATTCCTGGTGTTTTCATGGCCGGAATTACTTTCTGGGCGGGTTATATTCAGGTAACGGCTATTTATATTCCGAAAGGACAGTACTTGCTGGCAGTTTTAGCAGCAACCGCAATGATTCTTATGCTCATTGTATTCATAGGCGCTTTCAGAAAATGGTATCAGCTTCTTCAGATTAACAGGACCGAAATTGACCATTATGGTGAACCTGTGAAAGAACTGGTAGAAAGATAAAATTCCGATTATATATAGTAAAAACAGTTCAGAAATTCTGAACTGTTTTTTTATGAGGATTATGTCCTGTTTTTATTTAGAAGTTGAAATTAAGTCTTGCAAAAACATACCTGCCATTCTGCCCGAACTGTGAAGTGGAACGGGAATAAATAAACTGATCGTTATTGGTAGAAGCAGGCAGGTTCTTTGTTGGGTAAATATCAAACAAGTTGTTTACTCCTAAAGTCAGTCCCACATTTTTGGTAAACTGATAAGCGGCAGATATATCCGTAATAATTTTATCACCGATTTGCTGGTGTTCATTAAAATCAATGATACCGTCTCCGTTCACATCAATAATATCCGCTCCCGTTACTTTACCAAAATAGGTATTTCTCAGATAGAAACTTGCACCCTTCCATGAAAGCGTATGGGAAAGACTGGCTTTCACTCTAGGAACGGCTTCTTCCAGATAGACTCTTGATTTTTCAGAGAAATAGATCTTTTCAAGCTGTGGCGACTGTAGAAGTCCCGCTGAGTGAATATCACCAACCTGTTTAGTTTTATTAAGGTTAATCGCAAAATTGTTATCCAGTTTAAATCCTGAGAACCTGGCGTTATGGGAAATAACAACATCCAGCCCTTTTGTTTCCGTATCAATGGCATTGGTAAAGAACTGCGCAGCATTGATTCCCAACTGATCATAAGCTTCCTGTGCTTTCTGCGGAACACTTGCTCTCAGGAATTGGTCTGTAAGGATAATGCGGTTGTCAATTCTTGTGAAATATCCGTCTGCCGTAAAGGTAAGGCTGGCAGAAGGAATTCTGTAGGTAAATCCTACACTGGCAGACTTGGAGGTTTCCTGCTTCAGTTTTGGCATATCCAGCAATCCAGCCAGCTGAGAATCGTTACTGAAGGTTCCTACTTCCAGAAGTTGATTATTGGTGAATAATGTAGACGTTACATTATAATAAATCTGGTGAATAGATGGCGCTCGGAATCCTGTAGAACCGGCAAATCTCACATTGAAATCCGGAGCTACTTTGATTCTTGATGCCAATTTATAATTGAATGTAGACCCGAAGTCGGAATAATTTTCATATCTCGCTGCAGCATCTACCAGTAACCAGTTGGTAAAATTAAATTCAACATCGGCGTAGGCTGCTACCGACTGTCTGTTTTTATCTACAGCATTTCCCGGTTTAAATCCGTTGAACACCTGAGATCCGCCGGGAAGTGCTGCACCAAAGAAATCTGTAGGTCTCACAGAATTTCCGTTCCATACATTTCCGGCAGCATCATAAGTTGCATAAGAAGCTTCTTCACCCTGAGTAATTTTAAAATTCTCATAACGATGCTCTGCTCCAAACGCTACGTTGATTCCCTCCCATACATCATATTTTTTAGAGAAATCTAAATTGATGGTATTCTGAGAAAACCGTAATCCTCCTGCATCAAATTCTCTTGGTGAAGCAAAACGAAGGGATGTATTTCCGGTATTCTGAATATTATAGGTAAATGAATTCTGCCCGTATGTATTACTGAAATCAATATTCCAGCCATCCCAGTTTCCTTTGATACCGGCAGCTAATGAGATATCCTGAATATCTGTTCCAATCTGCGGAAGATAACCGTTAGGATATAATCCTGTAAAGGTTCTGCTTTCGCTTGGTCTTCTGTAAAATCCTCCTGAAGTTCCGTGTCTTATGCTGTAACCGCCAAAAGTATACACTTTCCAGTTATCACTTACAGGAATCTCAGCATTCACAAAAAGCTGATGATTGTTAAGCTTCGACTGCCCTACCTGCATATTGAAATCTTTTCTGTTTTGTCCTCTGTAAGCCAGTTCCTGATCGGTAAAATAATTAAGCTGATCTCTGGTAAAATTGGACGATTTCAAAACATTTTGCAGTGCTGAAATAGTGTTGGCTCCCTGGATAGCTGTTTGCAGTCCCTGAGAGAAATAGCTTACATCCTGCGCATACTGATGGATGTAATTTACAATCTGCTGTGAATTGGGGGTATTTCCAATATTCGTAAATAGAGAAGAAAGGTTTACACCGTTATTCAATGCACGCTGTTCAATTGCATTATAGGCATTGTAAATAGGACCGCTTTCCGTTCCCGCTCTGTATGTTGGGTTTCTGAATTGTGAAGACCACGTGATATTAAAGAAACCTCCTTTGGTTCCGATTTTATTCCCATAGTTTAAATCCAGCTGAATATTCTGGCCGTCAAAATCTCCGGTATGATCATTTGCGGTTGGCGTAAGGTTTCCTCCATAGCTTATCTGCCCTGTTAGTTTTCCGGTATCTTTTTTTAATTCAAGGTTGATTACTCCGGCAATGGCATCAGATCCGTACTGTGCAGAAGCTCCGTCTCTTAACACTTCTATTCTGTTTAAGGCAAAAGAAGGAATGGCATTCAAATCGGTTCCTACCGTACCTCTTCCGGGTGTTCCGTTTACGTTTACCAGTGCTGAAGTATGTCTTCTTTTCCCGTTCACCAAAACCAAAACCTGGTCTGGCCCTAAACCTCTCAGCTGGGCAGGGTCCAAATGATCTGTCCCATCAGAATTCGTCTGAATTGTAGAAGTAAACGAAGGGGCAACAGCATTAAGAATCTGCCCGATATTGGTCTGCGGAAGAATAATTGAAGATTCCTTTACGTTGAATACATCTACAGGAACCGGACTGTCTACTTTGGATCTGGCTCCGGCTCTGGAACCCAGTACGACAACTTCTTCTACATTATTGGTCTTTATAGAGTCTTTATTTGTTTTTATGCTGTCTTTTTCCTGACCGTAGGTAAATACACCGAGGAAAAAAAGAACAGAAGCCGAAAGAATAGTTTTCTTATTATTCATAGGTTAGAATTTGATTAACATTTATGTTTTTACAAGGTGCAAATGTAAAATTTATTTATTAGTCCACAAAAATAATAGACTTTGTTTTTGTAAAAAATTGTTATCGTTTCTTTCTATCCCTCGTTTAAAGTTATGATAAATTAAGGAAACATCCATAAAGAACATCGACATTTCGAACTTCGCATTTAAACATAAAAAAACGGATCCAAAATGGGATCCGCTTTTCTTATATTTTATTTTCGAAATTAAATCTTAGTCAGCTTAGCATATTTCAGAATCAGGTTTTTCTCTCCTTCATGAATGAAAATGACCTTCGCTTTGATATTCTGAGGGTCTGTTCCATCCAGGAAAGAAACCTCTCCTATTCCGAAACGGTCATGTCTCACTTTATCTCCAACTTCAATATCCTGAGACGAAGCTCCGCTCGGATTGATAATTTTAGCAGTACTTACAGGTTTCAGCTTTCTGACTTCCTGGGCTGGTTTCGAAGCTTCCCCTCTGTCAATAGTCTTCTTTTCAACCTTTTTGAAAGATTTCATTTCTGATGGATGTTCATCGAAAATGTTAGACTTCACGCCTGAATTATTAATGAATCTTTTTTCAAGGGCAGGATTCAGAAATTCAATATATTCATCATCAATTTCACTTAAGAACCTTGAAGGTTCCGCGTCTGTAATTTTCCCCCATTGGAAACGGGAAACAGCATAAGAGAAAAATACCTGCTTTTCAGCTCTTGTTAACGCAACATAAAATAGCCTCCTCTCTTCTTCCAGATCTTCTCGGGTTGCTGAGCTCATAAAGCTGGGGAAAAGGTTTTCTTCCAGTCCTACTAAGTGTACCACCGGGAATTCCAATCCTTTTGATAAGTGAATTGTCATCAGAGAAACCATATCATCTTCCAGTTCTTTATCCTGAGTATCTGCAGAAAGTGCAATATTTTCAAGGAAGTTGGAAAGACTCGGATCCCCGTCCTCAAGCTGCATCTGCTCTTCAATGAAGCCCTGCATAGAGTTCATCAATTCCTGTACGTTTTCTACTCTGGAAATCCCTTCCGGGGTCTGATCATCTTTTAGAAATTTGATTAAACCGCTTCGTTTTGCCACTTCCATTGCAACACTGTAAGCCGTTTCTGTTTTCAGCAGTACCTGAAATGCCTTGATCATAGACCAGAAGTCGTTCAGCTTATTCAACACTCCGTTATTTAACCCTAACTGCGGTGCGTACATCGGAAGATTTTCCAATACTTTAGATACTGCAATATTATGAGCGTCTGCAAAAACAATCAGTTTATTTTGTGTGGTTTCTCCGATTCCTCTTGCAGGATAATTGATAATCCTCATCAACGCTTCAGAATCATTTTCATTGATCAGGAGACGAAGGTAACCAATAAGGTCTTTCACTTCTTTTCTCTGATAGAAAGAAAGTCCTCCATACACTTTGTACGGAATATTTTTACGTCTCAGCGCGTCTTCAAATGCACGGGTCTGAGAATTTGTTCTGTATAAAATAGCAAAATCGCTGTATTTTCTCTGGTCACGGTTACGAAGTTCCCAGATATTTCCTGCAACGAAATTAGCTTCATCGGCATCGGAAAGAGAACGGTAAATTTTAATCTTATCTCCTTCTTCATTATCACTGAACACATTTTTCTTAAACTGTTGAAGGTTTTTAGCAATCACTACATTAGCCGCATTTACAATATTTTGTGTGGAACGGTAATTTTGCTCCAATGATACCGTTTTTGCATCAGCATAATCTTTTTTAAAGTTTAAGATATTATAGATATTCGCTCCACGGAAGGAATAAATAGACTGTGCATCATCTCCTACTACACAGATGTTCTCAAATTTCGAAGCCAGAGCTTTTACGATAAGATACTGAGAATGGTTCGTATCCTGGTACTCATCTACCATGATGTATCGGAACCTGTCCTGATATTTAGCCAGCACTTCCGGGAAACGGGTTAATAGTTCATTGGTTTTCAACAACAGGTCATCAAAATCCATAGATCCGTTTCTGAAACACTGATCCACATATTTCTGGTAAATCTGCCCGATAAATTTCATATTCGCCTTTTCATCCGCTTCCATCAGTTCCGGATTATTGAAATAAGCTTTTACGGTAATCAGGTTGTTCTTATAGGTTGAAATTCTTGCCTGAACTTTTTTAGGTTTATAAAGATCAGCATCAATATTCATATCCTTCAGAACTTTTTTGATTACGTTCAAAGCATCCTGCTGATCATAAATGGTAAAATTGGAAGGATATCCAAGATAATGAGCCTCAATTCTTAAAATTCTTGCAAAAACCGAGTGAAATGTACCCATCCAGAGGCTTCTGGCATTGCTGTCTCCCACCACTTTGGCGATACGGTCTTTCATTTCGCGTGCCGCTTTATTGGTAAAGGTAAGCGCCAGGATATTGAAAGGGTCTATTCCATTGTGTATTAAATGGGCAATACGCATCGTAAGTACACGTGTTTTCCCCGAACCTGCTCCTGCAAGTACCATCAAAGGTCCTTGTAAAGAGGTAACGGCTTCATATTGTGATTCGTTGAGTCCTTTCAAATAGTCCATACAGCAAAAAAATTTTGGGAAAACAAAATTAAGGTATTCGGAGCAGAATTCAAACTTTCATAGAGAAGTTAGAAAATTTGGCAATCAATATTACTGTCAACAGTCAATTTTGCTTCGCAAGTGAATGGCTATTGCTAAACCTAACTGTAAAGAAAACTTATGTATTCCCAAAAAAATTAATACAAAACCTAAAAGATTCACAAGCGAAGCGAATTCACCATTCACCATTCACCATTCATTTTAGTTTTTAATTTCCGAAAATTTTCTCAATGCAATCATATATTTCAATATATTTTGTAACATTTAATTCACTTTTCGTACTAATTGATAAACAATTTCTAAATTTTATGAAAAAGCGACTTCTTTCTGCTGCTGCCGTAGCTTTCTTCGGGCTAATGCTGAATGCACAGCAAATCAAATTCGAAGAGTATGACCTTCCCAATGGTCTTCACGTAATTCTTCATCAGGATAATTCGGCACCGGTTGTCACAACGGGTGTAATGTACCATGTGGGTGCAAAAGATGAAGTAAAAGGCAGAACTGGTTTTGCTCACTTCTTTGAACACCTTCTATTCGAGGGAACTCCTAACATCAAAAGAGGAGACTGGTTCAAGATCGTTTCTTCAAACGGAGGGCAGAACAACGCCAACACCACCAACGACAGAACGTATTATTATGAGACATTCCCTTCTAACAACGAACAGCTTGGACTTTGGATGGAGGCTGAAAGAATGCGCCATGCTGTGATTAACCAAATTGGTGTGGATACCCAGAGAGAGGTTGTAAAAGAAGAGAAAAGATTAAGAATGGATAACCAGCCTTATGGAAACCTTTTCACAACCATTCAGAAAAATTTATTTACCAATCATCCCTACAACTGGCCGACAATTGGTTCCATGGAAGATCTGAATTCAGCAAAACTGGAAGAGTTCCAGGCATTTTATAAAAAATATTATGTTCCCAATAACGCAACTTTAGTTGTTGCCGGAGACATCAAACCTGAGCAGACCAAGAAATGGATTGAAACCTATTACGGAGGAATTCCAAAAGGAACCCTTTATCCGAAAGACTTTCCGAAAGAAACGCCTATCACTCAGGAAAAAGAAGTGACGGCTACAGACCCGAATATTCAGCTTCCGGCTTATGTATTTGCCTACAGAACGCCTGCTAACAAAGAAAAAGATGCGTATGTCTTAGATATGCTTTCTTCTTATTTAAGCAGTGGTAAATCTTCGGTTTTATATAAAAAATTGGTAGATCAGGATAAAAAAGCGCTTCAGGTAGCTGCGTTCAATCAGGGGCTTGAGGATTACAGTATTTTCGCATTCTTTGCCATTCCGATGGGACAGACTACAAAGCAGGCTTTACAGGCGGACATTGATGCCGAAATCAAAAAGCTCCAGACAAGTTTAATTTCTGAGGAAGATTATCAAAAACTTCAAAATCAGTACGAAAACCAGTTTGTGAATGCCAATTCCAGCATTCAGGGCATCGCTGCTTCACTGGCAACCAACCACGTACTGATGGGTGATACGAACCTGATTAACAAAGAAATCGACATTTACAGATCTATCACCAGACAGGATCTTCAAAATGCGGCTAAAAAGTATCTTAATTCCAACCAAAGAGTAATCATTAACTACGTACCTGAGAAGAAGTAATCTTTTCACACCTCATGTTATCTATGATTATTAAAAATTAAATTTTTACAAATGAAAAAGCAATTAACATATATAGCTGCAGCTTTTTTCTTTACAGGAATGGTTTCAGCACAAAAAATAGACCTTAATGCAATGCCGAAGCCGGGGCCTACTCCTGCGATCAACATTGCGAAACCCAAAACGTTCCAGCTGAGCAACGGTCTTACCGTAATGGTAGTTGAGAACAATAAACTGCCAAGAGTGAACGCAAGTCTTTCTATGGACAGACCTCCATACAATGAAGGCGCTGTAACCGGTGTAAGCGAAATTATGGCTGAACAGTTCGAAAACGGAACGACTAACATCAGCAAAGATGACTTCAATAAAAAAGTAGACTATCTTGGTGCCAATCTTAATTTCTCTTCAGGAGGAGCTTCTGCCAATTCACTTTCTAAATATTTCCCTGAAGTGTTAAACTTAATGGCTGACGCAATCATCAACCCAAAATTCTCTGCGGAAGAAATTCAAAATTCTAAAGAAAGAGCAATAGAAGGATTAAAATCTGAAGAAAAAAATGCATCTTCTATTGCTTCTAGAGTTTCCAATGCCTTGATGTACGGAAAAAATACCTCAAGAGGTGAATTTGAAACGGTGGAATCTATCAACAAAATCCAGCTTGCTGACGTACAAAATATATACAAAAAATACTATGCTCCTGATAATGCTTATTTAGTCATCGTGGGAGACGTAAAATTTGATCAGGTAAAACCTTTGATCGAGAAAGCTTTCAGTGGCTGGAAAAAAGCAAATACTCCGGTTACCCCGTTAGAACCGGCTTCCAATGTTGCTAAAACAGAGATCAATGTAGTAGATGTTCCTTCTGCCGTACAGTCTGTTGTTTCTTTAAACAACCTGAACACCTTGAAAATGAAGGATGCTGCTTATTTTCCTGCAACAATCGCCAACTACATTCTCGGTGGTGGTGGTGAAGCAAGACTTTTCATGAATCTTCGTGAGAAAAACGGATTCACTTATGGCGCTTATTCAAGTATGGTTGCCAGTAAGTATTCTCCACAATTCTCTGCAAGTGCGAGCGTAAGAAATGAAGTTACAGACAAAGCCGTTAAAGAATTCATGAATGAGCTTAATGCGATTTCCACGGTAAAACCTGAAGAACTGGAAAATGCCAAAGCTAAACTGAAAGGATCTTTCATCATGTCTCTGGAGCAGCCCGCTACTATTGCAAGATTTGCTTTAAATCAAAAAGTTCAGGATTTACCTGCTGATTTCTATACCAATTACTTAAAGTCTATTGATAAAGTTACAGCCGCAGATGTTTCCAACGCAGTAAAAGCAACTATTTTACCCAACCAGAGCAGAATTTTCATTGCCGGTAAAGCATCTGATATTTCTGAAGGACTGGAAAAACTGGGCTACCCTGTAAAATACTACGATAAAGATGCCAATCCTGTTGCAAAGCCAACGGTACAAAAAGTAGATGCCAATGTAACGGTTGCCTCTGTAGTTGACAAATATATCAATGCTATAGGAGGGAAAGCTAATCTGGCAAAAATTACTTCTTATACAACAAATGCCTCAATGTCTATGCAGGGACAAAACATTGATTTCAAAATCGTGAAAGCACAAGGCGGAAAGGAGCTTACTACGGTAACAGCCATGGGACAGGTAGTTCAGAAGCAGGTATTTGATGGAAAAACAGGTTATTCTATGCAAATGGGACAGAAAGTGGATATCACGCCAGAAGAAATTGCTGAGAAACAAAAGAACCCTGAGATTTTCGAAGAACTTGGTTTTGCAAAATCTGCTGATTATAAATTAGGCGGAATTGAAAAAATTGGGGGTGAAGATTCTTACGCCATTAAAGGTGGAGACACTACGTATTACTACAGTGTTGCAACAGGATTAAAAACCGGAGAAACCAAAAAAGTAAAAGCTAAAGGTCAGGAAATGACCATCCCAACAACATTCTCTAATTACAAAGATGTAAACGGAGTAAAAATGCCTTATACCATCACTGTAAGCCAAATGGGAATGGATATGACGATGACCGTAAAGTCTTACGAGATCAATAAGGCTACTGATGCAGATTTTAAATAAAAACATCCTATTTTTATAGAAAAAACGGCAACAATTGTTGCCGTTTTTATTTTTATCAACATTTGGCGACTTCTTTTTTTGTCATTCAGTAAAAAAAGATTAAATTTGCCCATTCAAAAAGATATCAGAATTAATGGATACTATATTTACACTATTGATGGTTCTTATTATGGTTGCCAGTGTTTTATTGGTAATTATCGTTATGGCACAAAATCCTAAAGGAGGAGGCCTTTCCAGTACATTCGGAGGTGCATCATCTGCGCAGTTCGGAGTACAGAGAACCAATGATTTCATGGAAAAAGCAACATGGACTCTAGGCGGAACTATCATCGTTCTTATCCTTTTAAGCGTTGTTATTACAGGTAAGCCTTCTCAGGTAGTTCCTGCACAACAGCAGCCAGCGAAAAAAGAAGCTCCGGCAAAACAGTCTGCTCCTGCTTCTTCTACAACAGCTCCGGCACAAACTCCCGTAGCACCGGCTAAATAAGAAGAATATTATCTTATATAAAACAAAAGCAACTCAAAATTTGAGTTGCTTTTTTATTTGAGCTTAATCTTTTCAATATGAAGACGGAGCTTAAGCCCTGCTTTTAAGAATGAATATTGTACAGGCTTCGCTTCTTTGTAATATTTATCAATAAAAATCTGCATAGCTCCATAAAATCTGTTGAGATATACTTCATCCTTAACGGTACTTTCTCCTTTATGATGAAGAATTGAAACTTTACCATAATAATAGTTTTTATAACCGTTTCTTAAAAAAGTATAGCAGAGGTCAATATCTTCTCCATACATAAAATACGATTCATCCAGCCCGCCTATTTTTTCATAAACTTGCTTTTTAGCCAATAAAAATGCTCCCGTAATGACATCTACTTCTGCAACAGCATTTTCTTCTATATCATTTCTGTAATAAGATTTCGACTTATTTTTTTTAAAATTCGTAAACAGCTTTTCAAAAGAATTAAACATATCCGGAACAGAACGCTTACTTTCAGGAAGAAAAATACCTTCTGCATCATGCATTCTCACTCCCAGACATCCGAAAGAAGGCTGCGCATCAGCAAAATCCAGAAGCTCTTTCATATAAAACCCCTCCAATTCGGTATCGGGATTTAAAAGCAGGATATATTCTCCTTTTGCCGCTTTGACCGCCTGATTATTAGCTTTTGAAAAACCGCCATTACTTTCAGAAGATATAAAGTGTATGCTGGGAAACTCACGGATAAGATCTTGCCAGGAAGTGTCTGTAGAAGCATTATCAATCACTATTACTTCATATGCTGTTTCCTGTATATATTTCTGAAGAGACAGGAGACAGCTTCGGAGTAATTGGGTAACATTATAGTTGACAATAATAACAGACAGCTTCATACTAATCCTTTTCGTTATACGGCAGCCTATTGGTGATGGATCTTCCTAAAGAAATTTCATCAGCATATTCCAGCTCATCTCCAACAGAAATTCCTCTTGCAATACTTGAAAAATTTACATTGAAGTTTTTGAATTTCTTGTAAATATAATATGCTGTAGTATCTCCTTCCATAGTAGCACTGAGTGCAAAAATAAACTCCTTCACTTTACCGTCATTCAGCTTTTTTTCAATGCTTGGAATATTCAGCTGCCCCGGACCTACTCCTTCCATAGGAGATATTTTCCCGCCAAGAATCAGATATTTACCGGTGTACTTCCCTGTATTTTCAATAGCGATCACGTCTCTTACATCTTCCACAATACAGATCAGTTCGTCACTTCTTTTTTCATTGCTGCATATTTCACAGATGTCAAAATCTGAAAAATTATGACATTCTTTACAGTATTTTATTTCATTGACAAGATTAATCAGCGAATTTCCAAGACTTACAGCTCTGGAATTGGGCTGCTTCAACAAATGTAATGCTAACCTCAAAGCTGTTTTTCTTCCAATTCCGGGCAGTCCTGAAATTTCATCTACTGCCTTTGCCAACACTTTACTTGGGTAATCCATGGCTACAAAAATAAGCATTAAAGTTGATAATTAATAGTGAATTGTGAAGGGTCAATTCACTTCGTTTGTGAATTTGTATAAAGTGATTATTGACTTTGCGCAGCAAAAATTGACAATTGACCATGAGACTAATGTCCCATAATGATATTTTACATTTCCCTCCTACCTGAGAACTCTAAAAAAACCTTTATATTTGCGGCTCTAATTAAATATGAAAAAAATTAACTAACATGGTACTTAACAATCTCAATTATCCTCTGGATTTCAAATTCAAAATCACTACTTTAGCAAGTGACTTTAACATTACAGACAGAAATGGAAATTATGTAGCGTATGTTCGTCAGAAAATGTTTAAGTTGAAGGAAGACGTTATCGTTTTTAATGATGAAAGCAAGTCTAAAGAGCTTTTCAGAATCAGAGCTAATAAATGGATTGATTTCAACGCTTCTTATTCTTTAAATGATCTTATCGACAATAAAAACTTCGGAAGATTAGCCAGAAAAGGAATGCGTTCTATCTGGAAAGCAAGCTATGATATTCTGGATGCACAGGATCAGCCAAAGTTTAAAGTTCAGGAAGACAGTGCATGGGTAAGATTCTGGGACAGCTTTGTAGGGGAAATTCCGATTATCGGTATGTTTACAGGGTATTTCCTTAATCCTTCTTATACGGTAACGGGTATTGACGGAAAGGCTTATTTTAAACTTAAAAAGATGCCTTCATTCTTCGGAAGAAGATTTCAGCTGGACAGACTCATTGATATAGATGATGAGGAAGAAAGTCTGGTAATCCTTTCTTTATTAATGATGACACTTCTTGAAAGAGCAAGAGGATAAACAAATAACAACCACAAAACATGAAATATTTAATTATTGTATTTTCCGCATTTCTGCTGGTAGCCTGCAAAAAGGAAAAAGAAACGGTTTCAGGCTCCAATGTTCCTGATTCTTTGCATATAACAAAAGATACAGCGGCAGCAGCTCCATCATCAGGAAATATCCTGGTAGGAACCATTCCTTTTCCTAAGGAAATCAAAGAATGCTCATGCTATTTTGCAGCAAGCAAAGCTGATTTCGAAAATGAAAGATACATCTATGCAGATGATGCCGGAAAAACAGCTTATATGATGCTGGATGGCAAGAGACTGGCTCTTAACCTTATCTCGTCAAGTGATATGGAAGTAGATGAACAGCTTACCAAAGAAATAGAAAATGACGATTATAAAATTTCTGTAAAGGGTAAAAAAATAAAAGGAGAAGAGGCTTTACTGTTTGAAGGAACTCTGACTATTGAGAAACCGGATGGCACCACATTCACTACTCCTATCTATGGAGAATGCGGATGTTAATAAAAGCCCAACCATACAAAAATGCTTCTGTATCTCACGGAAGCATTTTTTATTTCGTAAATTTGAGAAAAATAAAATTCAATGGAATTATCTAATATAGAACCGCAGATTATATGGAAAAATTTCTCCAAATTAAATGCTGTTCCGAGGCCTTCTAAGAAGGAAGAAAAAGTAATCGCATTTATCAAAGAATTTGGTGAAAATTTAGGACTGGAAACTACGGTAGATGAAGTAGGAAACGTTATTATTAAAAAACCTGCCACTGCAGGAATGGAAAACCGTAAATCTATTGTGCTTCAATCGCACCTTGATATGGTTTGCCAGAAAAACAACGATGTGAATTTCGATTTTGAAACCGAAGGAATTAAAATGGAAATTGATGGTGACTGGGTAAAAGCTAAAGGAACTACTTTAGGCGCTGATAACGGCTTAGGAGTAGCGACCATCATGTCTGTCCTTGAGAGTTCAGATATTCCGCACCCTGCACTGGAAGCCCTTTTCACAATTGATGAGGAAACCGGAATGACTGGTGCTTTAGGATTAAAACCAGGACAGCTTACAGGTCAGATTCTACTGAATCTTGACACTGAAGAAGATGACGAAATTGATATCGGCTGTGCAGGAGGTGTAGATGTAACAATTACTCAAACTTATACTGCAGAAGCTTCAAAAGGCCAAATTGTGAGACTGGAAGTAAAAGGACTTCAGGGCGGACACTCCGGAATGGATATCCATAAAGGTTTCGGAAACGCCAATGTTATTTTGGGAAGACTTCTTTACATCGGACTGCAAACCCAGAATATCGAACTGATCTCTATCGACAGCGGAGGTTTAAGAAATGCAATCCCAAGAGAAGGTGCTGCTCTTGTTTCTGTGAGAAATGCTCAGGAATTTATAGACAGTGCAACAGCTCTTAAAAAAGATATCCTGGAAGAATTTGCAGCGGTAGAACCTGGCCTTCAGATCAATATCGAGAACTCTACATCTTCCGAAAAAGCTATTTCTGAAGAAGATTCCAAGAAAGTAATTCTTACGTTAAAAGCTCTTCACAACGGAGTTTACAGAATGAGCCCGGATGTAGCTGATCTTGTAGAAGCATCCAACAACGTAGCAAGAGTAGAACTGAAAGGCGGAGAACTGAAGATTTTAAATCTTACAAGATCTTCTGTAGATTCTTCTAAATATTCTGTTGCAGAACAATTAAAATCGGTTGCAGAACTGGCTGGAATGAATGTTGAATTCAGCGGATCTTATCCGGGCTGGAAACCAAAACCAGGTTCAGAAATTGTACAGCTGATGGAGAAACTTTATACTGAGAAATTCGGTGAGAAACCTCATGTAGTAGCTTGCCATGCTGGTCTTGAGTGCGGAATCATCGGTGCCAACTATCCGGAAATGGAAATGGTAAGCTTTGGGCCAACCATCAGAGGAGCCCATTCGCCGGATGAAAGAGCGAATATCCCTTCAGCACAGAAATTCTGGAGCTTCCTGAAAGATATTTTAGCGAATATTCCTCAGAAATAGAACATTAAAATTTCTATATTAAATATCCAAAGTCTTGAGATTTTGGATATTTTTAGTTTGAATTGAAATATCTGTATTAATTAAAATAAAAATGCTTCGACAGGCTCAGCATGACGCTGCTAAAATTGATTTCTAAAAAAACAGTTAGTATTAGAGATATCATGCTGAGCTGGTCGAAGCATCTAAACCATAAAAAAATAAACCTTACAATGAAAAGTATAACCGTATTCTGCGGCTCAAGTTTCGGCACAGATAAAATATATGAAGAGCAGGCATTTCTGCTTGGACAAACCCTGGCAAAACAAAATATACAGCTTGTTTATGGCGGTTCGGAAACGGGCTTAATGGGAACGGTAGCCAATGGCGCCTTAAGTGAAAATGGAACGGTAACAGGAGTACTGCCCCAATTTTTACAAACCAAAGAAATTGCTCACAAAAACCTGACTGAGCTTATCATCGTGGAAACCATGCACGAAAGAAAAACCAAAATGAACGACCTCTGTGACGGAGTTATCGTTCTTCCCGGCGGCTACGGTACATTGGAAGAATTTTTCGAAATGATTACCTGGGCACAGCTTGGCCTTCACAAAAAGCCGATCGGCATTCTGAATACTGACGGATTTTATGATGATCTGATCCAACTGATTCAAACCATGGTGGACAAAGGATTTTTAAAGCAGATCAATAAGGATATGGTGCTGATCAATAAAAATATAGATGATTTGTTGGACCAAATGAGAAATTATGAGGCTCCTACGGTTTGGAAAGTAATCAGTAAAGATGAAGTATAAAGAAGAAACCCGTCCGGATTTTCCGGACGGGTTTCTTTTATTAAGATTAAAAAATATTTTCTAAGGATAAGGAGCAATTTCCACTTCAAGCCCTTCCATGGCATCGGCAATATGCAGCTGGCATCCCAGTCTGCTGTTGTCTTTCACGTGGAAAGCTTCAGCAAGCATGGCATCTTCTTCATCTCCCATCGGTTCCAAACCGGGATCATTAATTACATATACCTGGCATGAAGCACACATCGCCATTCCTCCGCATACCCCGATAGTACCTTCTTCTGCCAATTCATAGGAACGGATAATTTCCATAAGGTTCATGGACATATCCGTAGGCGCTACGACATCGTGGGTTACCCCTTCTCTGTCGGTGATTTTAATATTAACGTCTGACATAATTCTGCAAAATTAGTCAATTTTTTTCACAACTGCCTTCTCTGCTTCTTTACGGCTTCCGTCAAATCCGTCTACACCACTCACGGTTGTATATTTTAATACGAATTTTTTACCCGGGTTTAATCTGTTATAAACACTCTGACACATTAAAGTCGCTTCGTGGAATCCACAAAGGATCAACTTCAGCTTTCCAGGATAGGTGTTGATATCCCCGATCGCATAAATACCATCAATGTTTGTCTGATAATCAAGAGCATTGTTTACAACAATAGCATTTTTCTCGATATTTAATCCCCAGTTTCCGATTTCACCCAATTTTGGAGTCAATCCGAATAAAGGAATAAAGTAATCTGTTTCAATATCGTAAGCTTCCTGCCCTTCCACTTCTACAGTGATAGCTTCTACTTTTCCGTCACCTTTTATACCGGTAACTTCCGCAGGCGTAATTAATTTAATTTTTCCCTGATTTTTCAGATCCTGAACTTTCTCTACAGAATCCAAAGCTCCTCTGAACTCATTTCTTCTGTGGATCAAAGTCACTTCGCTGGCCACATTGGAAAGGAAAACACTCCAGTCCAAAGCAGAATCTCCACCTCCGGCGATCACTACTCTCTTGTTTCGGAAATGCTCAGGCTCTTTAACAAAATACTCCAGACCTTTTTCTTCATAATCAGCAAGATTGTCGAAAGTAGGTTTTCTTGGTTCAAATGTTCCTAATCCACCTGCAATGGCAATTGCTTTACATCTGTGAACGGTTCCTTTGTTTGTAATTACTTCAAACCACTCATCGTCAACCTTTGTATAAGAAACTGCTGTTTCTCCCAAAGTAAATCCTGGCTGAAACTGTTTGATCTGTTCCATCAAATTATCCACCAATTCTCCAGCGTTCACTGAAGGATAACCTGGGATATCGAAAATAGGTTTTTTAGGATAAAGTTCCGCTAACTGCCCCCCCGGTTGTGGAAGCGCATCAATAATATGGCACTTCATTTTTAATAAACCCGCTTCAAAAACTGCAAAAAGTCCTGTAGGTCCCGCACCTATGATCAATATATCAGTGGTTATCATAATCTTTAAGATAATTTAATTATACATTTAACTGCAAATTTACTAATTTTAATGCGAAGCATATTTAATTGATTCTAAATAAAAACCTGAGATTTGTCAAATATCTCTTAATGAAGATTTTAAATTTGGCAGTGTTTTTGTAAATGTCTTGTTATGAAGAAATTTTTAGTCCTTTTTGCAGTATTGATATCCTTTTTAGGTTCTGCCCAGATAGATAACATCGCGGACGGTGAATCCATCACATTAAGGATCCATTATGGCTTCCTGAATGCAGGAACAGCCAACCTTACTACAAAACAGACCAATTATAAAGGGGTTCCCCACCTGTATGTAAAAGGCACAGGACAGACTACGGGTGCCGTAAAGGCATTCTTCAAGGTAGAAGATTTATATGAAAGCTTCATTAATACCCAAACCGGATTACCAAGTTTTTACGTAAGAAATGTGCGTGAGGGAAGCTATCGCCAGCATTTTGAAACTGTTTTCAATCATGATAACAATACTTTAATATTAACGGATAAAAAGACTCCGGCCAACGGTTCGAAGGTTTTGAAATCTGTAAAAGGAGTTCAGGATATGCTTTCGTGTTTTTATTATTTAAGAAGCAAGAGCCCGGAAGAACTGAAAGTAGGAACTATTATTAATATGAATGTATGGATTGATGATGAAATGTTTCCTTTCCAGCTGAAAGTAACGGGAACAGAAAATTTAAAGACAAAATTCGGAACGATTAACTGTCTGAAGATTATTCCTTCTGTAAAAAGCGGTAGGGTATTCAAGGAAAAAGAAGGCGTAACGATGTGGGTTTCCAATGATGCGAATCATATACCTATGCTGTTAAAGGCAGAACTAGCAGTAGGCTCACTGAAAGCGAGCATTGATGATTATAAAAATGTGAAATATCCTTTAAAGTTCAGCAAATAACCATCATAAGTTTTTAAAGATAAAGATATATTGCCTGTAATTTTTTACAGGCTTTTATTTTCAATGTAATACAATGCTAATGTTAATTGTCTTATTTATAAAGGCAGACAAAGCGCTGCAGCATGTCAATACTTCAATTCAACGACGATTGATAAAGTATAGGCATAAGAAACAGACACGTGTAAATTTTTCAATAAGATCAGTTTTTAATTACGTTTTGTTTCTTAGGTCAGTAATTAAAAACAAAAACCTCCGGAGCTCCGGAGGTTTGATTTTTTTATAGTGTTTTGAACTGTTCCAGTGTTCTGATATCATTTTCAAAGAACATTCTGATGTCACTCATCTGGTAAAGAAGCATCGTGATTCTTTCAATTCCCATTCCGAATGCATATCCTGAATATTTCTCAGAATCGATATTCACATTTTTCAGTACGGCAGGGTCTACCATTCCGCATCCCATGATCTCCAGCCATCCTGTTCCTTTCGTAATTCTGTAATCCGTTTCAGAGTTTAGTCCCCAATATACATCAATTTCAGCACTTGGCTCTGTGAACGGGAAGAATGATGGTCTCATTCTGATTTTAGATTTTCCGAAAAGCTCAGTGGTAAAGAACTGAATGGTTTGCTTCAAATCTGCAAAACTTACATTCTCATCAATATACAATCCTTCAATCTGATGAAAGATGCAGTGAGAACGTGAGGAAATTGCTTCATTTCTGAACACTCTTCCCGGAGATAAAATTCTGATCGGCGGCTGGTTTTCTTCCATATAACGGGTCTGTACAGAAGAAGTATGTGTTCTTAAAAGAATATCAGGATTCTGCTCTATGAAGAATGTATCCTGCATATCTCTTGCCGGGTGATATTCCGGAAGGTTAAGTGCTGTAAAGTTATGCCAGTCATCTTCAATCTCAGGGCCGTCTGCTACTGCAAAGCCAATAGATTTGAAAATTTCAATAATTCTGTTTTTCACCAGATTAATTGGATGTCTTGAACCCAGTTCCAGTGGAAAAGCAGGTCTTGTAAGATCTTCTTTTTCTATTACAACAGAAGATTCCGAAGCATTTTTCAAATCCTCCAGTTTTACAGCAACTGCCTGTTTCAAAGTGTTGATCTTCTGTCCGAATTCTTTCTTTTGCTCGTTAGGAACTTCTTTAAATTTTTCAAAAAAATCATTCAGAACCCCTTTTTTACCGTTGTACTTGATTCGGAAGTTTTCGATATCTTCCTTAGAGGTAGCATTGAACCCGTTTACTTCGACCAGTAGTTCTTCTATCTTTTCTATCATTACTTTACCCTTTCAAATGTTTTGCAAAAATACGATTTTAAGTTGAATAATAAGTCTGTCCAAAAAAAATCTGCCTCTTTTTCGGGAGGCAGACTTCAATCACTTATTTCACTTAAATAAAAAAATTATTTCTTTTCTAAAGCTTTAACGCTGATCTGAAGAGTCACCTCATCTTTTATCACACCGTTTTCAGCAGGAGCCTGGAACTTCACACCAAACTCTTCTCTCTTGATATCTTTCGGTTCAGTAGCTACGCTTACTTCTCCGTCTTTCACAGAAACATTAGCTTTAAACTGAACAGGTTTTGTAATTCCTTTGATCGTTAAATTACCATCCAAAAGAGTATTGTAATCACCTTCTGTAGCCGGAGTAACTTTTGTAATCTCATAAGAAGCTGTCGGGAATTTTTCAACTTCAAAAAAATCACCGCTCTTCAGGTGCCCATTTAATTTTCCTAAATCTTCCGGGCTGTCTTTCAAGTCCACAGAAGTTAAAGAGTTCATATCAGCAACGAACTTTCCGCTTTCCAGTTTTCCGTCTTTCACCGTAACATCTCCACTTTCAAACCTGATGGTTCCAAAATGGCTCGTATTTTCAGATTTAAATACTTTATATCCTTTCCATTCAACCTTACTGTTTAGCGTATCCAAAGTAAACTGGCTACCTTCCTTAGTAGTGGTCACCTCATTACTTTCGCTGGTAAGCGGTTTGTCTTTTTTACAAGAAACCATTACAGCAGCAATAAATAATGCAGGGATCGCTAACGAAAACAGTTTTTTTCTCATTTTTGATTTATTTTTATTAGTTCCGCTAATATAATAAAAAAAATTATGTTTTCATAAAAACCTTACATTTGTAATATGCTATTAGAAATAAACAATTTATTTTTCTCTCACAACAAAGAAAACGCCCTGTTTCAGAACCTTAATCTAAGGTTTGACGAAAACAGGATCATAGCGCTGGCCGGTGAAAGCGGATGTGGAAAATCTACTCTTCTCAACCTCATTTATGGTCTTTTGGATTGGGAAAGCGGAGAAATTATTTTTAACGGAACAAAGCTTTTGGGACCGAAAGGAAATCTTGTTCCCGGAGAGCCTGAAATGAAATTCGTAGCACAGAATTTTGACCTCATGCCGTACGCTACGGTGGCCGAAAACGTGGGAAAGTTTATTTCTAATATCAATTTAAAACAAAAAAAGGAAACCGTAGCGGAACTTCTTGAGGTAGTAGGACTTCAGGAATTCGCCCATGTACTTCCCAAATATCTGAGTGGCGGGCAGCAGCAGAGAGTGGCAATTGCAAGAGCATTATCTGTACTCCCCAAGCTGCTTATTTTAGACGAGCCTTTCAGTAATCTGGATTTTCCGAGAAAAATTGAGCTTAGGGAAAGGCTTTTCAGATATGTAAAGCAGCATGGAGTTTCTTTAATTATTTCCACACATGAACTTCAGGATATTATGCCATGGCTGGATCAGATTATTATTTTGCAGAATGGAAGACTCATTCAGAATGACAGTCCGGAGGAAACCTACAGAAATCCTTATAACTCTTATGTGGCGAAATTATTCGGGGAAGTCAATATTTTCAGTGAAAGCGAAGCAGAAGATTTCCATCTTCCGAAGTTCGCCTATTATCCCAAAGAAATCAGAATTACGGAAACCGGTCTCGAAGCAGAAGTATTGGAAAGCAGGTTTGCAGGCAACTATTACTGGAATAAGTTAATTGCAAAGGGAAAAAAACTTGTTGTCTACACTGATGAAAAGCTTTCAGGGACTATCAACATCTCATTTATTTAAGGGGAAATCTTCATTGTAATCTGGATTTTAATCTCCAATAACATTTTATATAACTTCTACATTTTCTTACACTTATCTATAAAAAAAATACAAACATAAGAATTGGTTATCAAACTTTTTCTTACATTTGTATTTCACAAAGCATAAGGAAATTTTTGGTTATTTCTCTTTCTGCCTTCCAGACGGACATTAGCAATCTTGCAATTAAGTCTTATGAAAGATTACACTGTCCAATCTTTTCCTTTTCTTATTTCTGTACCTGAGAAAACAATGTCTTCTTACGCTTTCTTTACAAACTCGGACTTAAGTGCCATTGCCCCGAAACCATCAATTTTACAGTCGATATTGTGATCACTTCCCGGTCTTAAACGGATATTCTTCACTTTAGTTCCTGCTTTTACGGGTTTGGGCGCTCCTTTTACCGGAAGATCTTTTACCACTACTACTGAATCCCCATCCTGAAGCTCATTTCCGTTGGAATCCAAAATTTTGCCTTCATTTGCTGCTTCAGAAGCTGCCTCTGCCGGATCCCATTCGTAGAAACACTGGGAGCACACCATCAAATTATCACTCGGGTAGGTAAACTCGGAGCTGCATTTTGGACAAAGTACTGTATCACTCATATTTTTATTTTTTACAAAGGTAGAGCTTTTTGGAGGTTGAAGTCAAGAGATAAAGCTCAGTATAATAGACAATAAGCACATATTACTTTTACACAATGTTGTGAATTAATTTAAAGTAAATAAACATGTCACAAAGAAAATAAAGTATCATCATAAACAGTATATCTTTTGCTAACAAATATTTTTCATTAAGCAAAAACTTAGGTTTATTTGTTTTAAAGTGAAGGGATGTTATCAACACCTAAAAAATATAAATATTCGGAAAATCTTTACTAATTTAACATTAAAAATTTATTTCTGCCATTTAAAAATCAATAAACAGATTGACCTTGCATCAATAATATAAGATCCCATTACTGCCTGACTTTAAGCTCCTCCAATTACCAAACTCTCCAACTCAATCTTCAACTCTCAATTAAAAGTCGTATTTTTGCAGATTCAAACAGCGAAGCAAACTTATGGAACTTATTCACAGAAACTTGGCAATCGGAATTCACGATGCCCTACAGGAAACATTTTTTGAGAAAAACAAATATGCTGATAAAGTAATTGAAAGACTTTTGAAAGCAAACAGAAAATGGGGAAGCCAGGACAGAGCCGTTGTTTCTGAAATCTTTTACAATATTATCCGTTGGAAAAAACGCCTTGAATACTATATGGGTGAAGGTGTAAAGCCCAACAATATCTATAAACTGATCATTGCGTATTTACTTTGGAGTAAAACCAACTATAAAAAGTTTGAAGAATTTGACGGAATCAAAATTGCCGACATTCTTACTAAACTTAAAAAGAATACGGTTCCTACAAAAGCAATAGAATACTCTATTCCTGATTGGCTTGCTGAAACTCTTGAAAAAGAATTAGGACCCAAATGGGAAAAAGAAATGGCAGCTTTAAATGAGCAGGCTCCTACAGTTTTAAGGGCGAACTCTTTAAGAACCACCACTAAAGAACTTATTTCTGATCTTTCTGATGAGGGGGTTGTTTCCTATCCTATTAAAAATTATCCTGATGCTGTTCAGCTGGAAGAAAAGAAAAATGTTTTTCTTACTACAGCTTTCAAAGAAGGGTTATTTGAAGTACAGGATGCTTCTTCTCAGAAAATCGGGTATTTCCTTGACGTAAAAGAAGGACAGAGAGTTGTGGATGCATGTGCAGGAGCAGGAGGAAAAACGCTTCACTTGGCGGCATTAATGAAAAACAAAGGCCAGATCGTAGCATTAGATATCTTTGAATGGAAGCTTGCAGAATTAAAGCGCCGTGCCAAAAGAGCCGGAGCGCACAATATTGAAACCCGTATGATTTCTGACAACAAGGTAATCAAGCGTCTTCATGAAAAAGCTGACAGACTTCTGATTGATGCCCCCTGTTCAGGTCTTGGTGTTCTGAAAAGAAACCCGGACAGTAAGTGGAAGATTGATCAGGACTTTATTGACAGAATTAAAAAAGAACAGCAGCAAATTCTTCAGGAGTATTCTAAAATGCTTAAAAAAGGAGGAAAAATGGTATATGCTACGTGTTCTATCCTACCATCCGAAAACAATCTTCAGGTAGATGAGTTCATCAAAAACAATCCTGGATTCAAGATGATTAAAGACGAAAAGGTAATGCCAAGCGAAGGCTATGACGGATTCTATATGGCTTTGATCGAAAGGATTTCTTAAGTTAACCCTTATTAACATACTACAAAAACTACTCTATCTTTTGGAGTAGTTTTTTGTTTTTAAAACCTTTCGGGAAAAAATGTAACAATTTTTGTAACATTTGGATTCTACGGCCTACTAACTGTATAGATTAAAACCGTATTGATGCTGTGGAAAGTTTAGAATAACTTTGCAGCAAACTCATTTATTTATGAACACAAGAATTGTTTTCAATTTTCTGGCTGTTTTCGCATACTGTCTGTTCTCTGCACAGACATACGAGATCCAGTATACCAGCTCTTATAACGGAAAAACAATAACAGATCAGCCCTCTACTATTGTCTGGGTCAGCGAGAAAGAAAATTTCATTCTCAACAGCACAATCAAGGAACAAAAAAACAGTTATCCGTATGAGATTACTAAAGTAGAAAAGCCCTCCAACACTATTGTTTCTTATGCTTTCTTAAAACCGGAATCAATAATTTCAGCGTCAGATGCTGAGTCTGTGGGAAAACAGAATTTTGAATTAACGAATGAAACCAAAAAAATACTAGGCTACAATTGTAAAAAAGCTGTCACGAAAGTCAATTCAAATACCATCGAAATCTGGTATACAAATGATCTTCAATTAAAAGGCGGACCTTCTGTTCTGGGACAGAATCTGGGACTGGTTCTGGAAGTGGAAAGAAATAAAAATTCTTTAGTTACAGCCAGTTCCATCAAAAAAATCAAGAATACCGGAATTGAAAAGATGTTAAAAGGAAATATACAGCCTACAGATCAGCTTGGATATAAAGATTTACTCTGGAAAAGCAGATTTATCACACTGAATGTTTTTGAGAATGAAACCATCAACTTCTCTGATGCCTCAAAATCTGACGATCAGATTAAAAGATATGCCAACGGAACTATTATTCTTAGAAAAATAAAATTCCCCACGATTACGGAAGGAGAAAATATTTTTGTAGAACTGAAACAACAGTCGAGTGGTGATGCCTATGACAGAACCGGAACTGTATTTTTTATTCCACAGGATAAAGAAAAGTCCTTTTTTGACGGGTTAGAAAAAGGAGCAAAAACACTTCCTGTCTATGAAAATGGAAACGGAAAACAATATTACGGAGTAACTGCTACCGATCATTACAGCCCTGCTGCGGAAATGATGAGATTCTTTACCGCTTTTGGTATTCAGAAGTTTAATCATATTCAGCTTAAAGGAAAAAACTGGCAGACCATCAGTCCTTACAGACAGGACATTACAGAGTTGAAGCCCGCCTTATCAGGAAAAGAACTTTGGATAGGAACCTTTATTGGCAACTATGACAAAGGCGGACATACAGTAAGCCTTGATATTACGATTCACAAAAGCGATCAGACCGTTCATAAAAACAATACAGCCATTCCTTTATTCAACACGCTTAACATTATGGAAATGGCAGGACAGGATTACTCTACGATGTTCAGCCAGGATACAGGACTGCTTGTTAGTTTCACCTTAAACAAAGAGGTGAAGGGTGCTCAGCTTAGATACACCACAACAGGACATGGAGGCTGGGAAAACGGAGATGAATTTGTTCCAAAAGCTAATTCTATTGCCCTTGACGGACACCCTGTATTTTCATTTATCCCCTGGAGAACAGATTGCGGCTCCTACCGTTTATACAATCCGGCTTCCGGAAATTTTCAGGACGGGCTTTCATCGTCAGACCTCAGCAGATCAAACTGGTGCCCCGGCACGGTTACCAATCCTAATTTCATTCCTCTTGGAGATCTGAAAGCAGGAAAGCATACTATTCAGGTAAAAATTCCACAAGGGCCTACAGAAGGAACAAGCTTCAGCTCGTGGAATGTTTCGGGAACGCTTATTGGGGTACAATAAAAACAAAACCTTCTTGCATGAGAATTGCAAGAAGGTAAAAACACAAATGATGAAAAAAAATTATTTCGAGCCACAAAGTAAGGAGTAAAATTTATATAATTAATTACCATAGATTAATAAATATGTCATTTTTATTTCGTATAGAAGTTCTTCTATTTTTCACCTCAACGAAAAAAATTAATCAAACGATTGTCAATTTAAATAAATAGTTAAAATTTTTAACTTAAAAACATAAATTGATTAAAATTTTTCGCATTTAAATATTTTTTATTGCTATTTATCAACATCACTTCTACATTTGTTCCATAAATAATAAAAAATCATGTGTGGAATTGTATGTTTATTTGACGCCAGACAAAAAACTGAAGTATTAAGACCTCAGGTATTGGAAATGTCAAAAAAAATCCGTCACAGAGGACCGGATTGGAGTGGAGTTTTTCAGGACGAGAAAGTAATTTTCTCTCATGAAAGATTAGCAATTGTAGATCCTACCTCCGGAAAACAGCCTTTATTTACAAAAGACGGAAAAGTAGTATTAGCCGTAAACGGTGAAATCTATAACCATAGAGAACTTAAGGAAGAATTTCCTGATTATGAGTTTCAGACTCAATCTGACTGCGAGGTTATTCTTGCGCTTTACAGAAAATACGGAAAAGATTTCGTAGAAAAACTAAACGGAATTTTCGCATTCGCACTATACGATACAGAAAACGACATCTATCTTATTGCCCGTGACCACATGGGAATCTGCCCGCTTTACCAGGGTTGGGATAAAAACGGAAACTACTATGTGGCTTCTGAATTAAAAGCGCTTGAAGGCATCTGTAAAAAAATAGAAACTTTCTTACCGGGACATCTGATGTACAGTTCCGACGGAGCTGAACTTCAGCAGTGGTATACAAGAGACTGGGACAGCTTTGATCATGTAAAAGAAAATGTAACCGATATTTTAAAACTAAGAAAAGGACTGGAAGATGCCGTTCACAGACAACTGATGAGTGACGTTCCTTATGGCGTTCTTCTTTCCGGAGGATTGGATTCATCTGTTATTTCAGCCATTACGGCAAAATTTGCCCGTCAGAGAGTTGAAAGTGGTGATACGCAGGAAGCATGGTACCCAAGACTTCACAGTTTCGCGGTAGGATTGGTGGGCTCTCCGGATCTGGCAGCCGCACAAAAAGCTGCAGAGCATATCGGATCTGTTCACCATGAGGTAAACTTTACCGTACAGGAAGGACTGGATGCAGTACGAGATGTTATTTACCACCTTGAAACGTATGATGTGACAACAATCAGAGCGTCCGCTCCGATGTATCTTTTAGCAAGGGTTATCAAATCTATGGGGATTAAAATGGTTCTTTCAGGAGAAGGTTCTGATGAATTGTTCGGCGGCTACCTGTACTTTCACAAAGCTCCTAATGCGAAAGAATTTCATGAGGAAACAGTTAGAAAACTGGGCAAACTTCACCTGTATGACTGTTTGAGAGCCAACAAGGCGCTGATGAGCTGGGGCATTGAAGGAAGAGTTCCTTTCCTTGACAAAGAGTTTATGGATATTGCCATGACCATCAACCCTCAGGATAAAATGATCAGCACCGCTGAAGGAAAAATTGAAAAATGGGTACTGAGAAAAGCTTTTGAAGATCTTCTTCCGGATTCTATTGTATGGAGGCAGAAAGAACAGTTCTCAGATGGTGTAGGATATTCATGGATAGACACATTGAAAGAAGTTGCAGAAAAAGAAGTGACGGATGAAATGATGGCCAATGCAAAATTCAGATTCCCGCTCAACACCCCTCAGAATAAAGAGGAATACCGCTACAGAACTATTTTTGAAGAACACTTCCCAAGCGAAACCGCTGCGGCAACCGTTCCATCAGTTCCTTCCGTAGCCTGCTCCACTCCTATTGCTTTAGAATGGGATGAAGCCTTCAAAAAAATGAATGATCCAAGCGGAAGAGCTGTTAAGGTGCATGAAACTTCATATTAGAGAGGAAAACTGATGAATAGTCAATCGTCAATCCACTGTGCTCGTGAATTTGTTGCGTAATTCGGGTTCTCGAGATTATGAGTTTAATATTCACTTGCGATGCAAAAATTCACTATTGACCATTCACTTGTAAAGCAAAATTCGTTATTGACATGTATATTTTTTTCATTAAAACATTTAACTCCCTCAGTTATAATTTATCAATCCTGTAGCAATACAGGATTTTTTCTTGAATTAACGATAATAATATAGCATAATTTAACTCACAATCCAAAATAATATCTAATAAATAATTATATTTGGAAAACGAAAATATCAATTATAAAAAAATGAGAAGAAACCTTACTGTTTTATTTGCTTTATTATCCATTAGTTTTGCTTTTGGACAGGGAAAATACGGCAAGTATCTGAATTCAAAAAAGCTTGCTTTGGCTTATAAGAGTGTGAAAGATGCAGATAAAGATGACTACTATCAACAATTCTACTGGCTTGTAAAAGCAGAGCAGCTGAAAACGTATCCTCACCTTAAAGATATAAAACCTGTCGTTTTATATGAGTTTGTAAAATATGTGAATCCTCAGAATCCGACAAAAAAACTGGATGCGAGAGGAAAGGAACTGAGAGCAACTGCAGAATTATCATTAAATCAATATTTTAAGAATAAGAATTTTGAAAACAATTCTGTTTTGATGTATAATCTTGAAACCTATGTAGATCCTTCTAAAGGCCAGTTTTACACAAAGGTGGATCCGGAAAAAATCAAAGAGCTGGTTCCGAAAGAACTGTTTGCGTTCAACTCATTCAACAGAAATATAGGAGAAGAAAAGACCTACTATCTGTGGGTAGACAAGAAAAAAGATGATCTGAATATTGTGGATATCATCCCAAGCGAAAAAGATGACAAAGCTTTCTACACAAGACTGAGACAATATCTTCCTAACTACAAGTTTTCAAAATATGTACCTTCTGTAAAAAAGGGTAACAAATCTGACAAAACTGATATCGAATATTATTACATCATGCCGTTTGAGCAGAATACCGATAACATCGAATACAAAACTAAAGATTTCAAAACGTTCACTTTAAGCCAGTACAGAAAAGCCGGTGACGAATGGAAAGGAGTAGAAAAACCTAGAAAATAAATCAAAAAGTCCTGTGAAATTTCACAGGACTTTTTTAATTTTATATGGATTTCTTTATCTAAGGATTAAACTGCTTAAAGTAAGCAGTTATTCAAATCAAAATAAGCCTGGTCATTTTTTTAAGAACCAGCCTATACAAAATGACAGAATTAAACACGCAACAGACGTCCATAAAAAAAATTCTCCCCCTCATTCTGGCTACTGCTATTTTTATGCAAATGCTGGACTCAACCATTCTGAATACCTCGCTCCCAGCCATTGCAAAAGATCTGAATGAATCTCCGCTCAATATGCAGAACGCCATCATCAGTTATGTCCTTACACTGGCTGTTTTTATGCCGGCCAGCGGATTTTTGGCAGACCGTTTTGGAACCAAAAAAGTATTCATTTTTTCATTGGTATTGTTCAGCTTAGGATCACTGTTTTGTTCTTTGTCTCAAAACCTTACCCATCTGGTTATTTCAAGAGTTATCCAGGGCGTTGGAGGAAGCCTGATGACCCCGGTCGGAAAACTGGCACTCATTAAAACATTTGATAAAAATGAACTGTTGAAAGCTATGAACTTCGCCATTATACCTGCCCTTATAGGACCCGTACTAGGGCCATTAGTAGGTGGATATATGGTAGATTATCTATCATGGCACTGGATCTTCCTGATCAACATTCCGATTGGTTTCTTAGGAATTCTTCTGGGATTAAAGTTTATGCCTGATTATAAATCTGATGACGTTGATTTTGACTTTAAAGGATTTTTAATTTTTGCGGCAGCTTCTCTCCTTCTTTCCGTTTCACTGGAGCTTTTTGGAGATATGCAGAATATCACACCGGTTCTGCTTATATTCATAATGGGGTTCCTTTTCCTGTATTATTATTACAAACATGCAAAAAGAGGAGGAAATCCTATCTTCCCGTTAAACCTGTTCCAGGTAAGAACTTTCAGGGTAGGTATTGTAGGAAACCTTGCTACCCGGCTAGGTATCAGTTCGGTTCCGTTGCTGCTGCCTCTGATGATTCAGATTGCGTACAGACAGTCTGCCGTAACTTCCGGCTGGATCATTGCCCCTATGGCTATCACCGCGATCTTCGGTAAATCATATGTCATTAAAATTCTGGATAAATATGGCTACCGCAAAACCCTGATGTTAAACACCTTTATCATCGGAACACTGATTTGTCTGCTCGCCATACCTGACATACACACTTCTCTCTACTGGTTTGTTCCTATTATTGCAGTGCTGGGCTTTTTCAACTCTATACAATTCACTTCAATGAATACGATTTCCATTGCCGATCTTCGAAATTTCCAGACCAGCAGCGGAAACTCTTTAATTTCCGTCAATCAGCAGCTGGCTATCGGTTTCGGTATTGCATTCGGACTGATTGTTTTAAAGCTTTTTGAAAATACAGATCTGATACAGGGCGAAATCCACAATGCATTCCGATACACTTTCCTGACTGTCGGAATTTTAACAATTTTATCCGGATTGGTCTTCAGAAGACTGCATATTTCTGATGGAAAGAATATGAA
Organism: Chryseobacterium culicis; assembly: GCF_900108365.1. Taxonomy (GTDB): domain Bacteria; phylum Bacteroidota; class Bacteroidia; order Flavobacteriales; family Weeksellaceae; genus Chryseobacterium; species Chryseobacterium culicis. The sequence goes on from NZ_FNWQ01000005.1 coordinate 111,902, forward strand.
ATCGAAGGAAGATTAAATCGCTGCATTCCACCCGTTTTCTGCCGCTCACTGCCCCATTGACGAACTTAACACAGATCAATGCTTTTCGCATAGAACAATGGTAATTTTGTTTACATAAATCAACAATGTGATGGCAACTAAAAAAATAGAAATCGTAGTATCTCCAAAACCTGCACACTTTGTGGGCGACGGATTCAGGGTACACAATTTCATTCCGGGAATTCCTGGATTGGATATGAAAAGAATGGATCCGTTTATTATGCTGGATTATAATTCAAAATTTCATTTCAATGGATCAGATACCCCAAGAGGTGTTGGAGTACATCCGCACAGAGGTTTTGAAACCGTAACCATCGCCTATAGCGGAAAAGTAGAACATCATGACAGCGCAGGAGGCGGCGGTGTTATCGGAGAAGGTGATGTACAATGGATGACTGCTGCCAAAGGAGTTCTTCATAAGGAATATCATGAAACAGAATGGGCAAAAGAAGGAGGAATTTTTCAGATGGTTCAGCTTTGGGTGAACCTTCCTGCAAAAGATAAAATGAGCTGCCCGAAATACCAGGCCATTGAAAACTCAAAAATGGAAAGAGTTGATCTTGGCCAAAACGGTTTTGTAGAGGTAATTGCCGGGGAATATAATGGTCATAAAGGACCTGCCACCACTTTTACACCGGTTCATATGATGAATGCAAAACTGAAAGCAGGAGGAAAAGCATCATTTAATTTCCCTTCTCATTTCAATACGGCAGCACTGGTGATTGAAGGAAACGTAATCATCAACGGAGAAGACACCGTTAAAGCTGATCATTTTGCTCTGTTTAAAAATGAAGGAGAAACATTCACCATCGAAGCCAGAGAAGATGCAGTTGTTTTAATCATCAGCGGAGAACCCATTAATGAGCCTATTTATCCCCACGGACCTTTCGTAATGAATTCAAGAGAAGAAATTATGCAGGCTTTTGAAGATTTCAATACCGGAAAATTCGGATACCTGGAAGATTAAAAGAATTAAATTTATCTTAATCTTTGATTATTCCTTTTTTATTAACTTTATATAATGGTAAACCTTAGAGGTTGTGAAAACCTCTAAGGTTTAATGATCTTAACTAAGCAATATCTCATTTTTATGGGATGCCATACCCCCTAGTACCCTATATTATGAAACCAGAATTTGAAAATATACCACTCATAAAAGCCGAAAAAAGATTTGAAATAGAGCTCAACGGATATTGTGCATTTATTGATTACCGTGAGACAACGCATGAGATTGCTTTGATACACACTGAAGCAGATCCTGAACTGGCAGGAACAGGCGCAGCGGCAGCTGTAGTAGAGAAAACCCTGAATTATATTGAGGAAAGCGGTAAAAAGCTTCTTCCATTCTGCCCGTATGTTTTTGCTTTTATCAAAAAACATCCTGAGTGGAAACGCATCGTAGATGAAAAGTTTGAAGGGTATGACAAACTTTAAACCTTCATCAGAATTCATCAGTTTATTTAAATAACATTATAAAAGTATTACATCATCATGTCAAATATCGGACTTATTATCGAAGAAAAAGCAGCAGATATCGGAAATTTCCTCGTGGGAAGACTTCTTCCTTTCCGTGAAAAAAGAGCGGTTGGCCCTTTTGTTTTTATTGATCATATGGGACCTTCAGAACTAAAGGATTATCAGAATCTTGATGTTCCGCCCCATCCGCATATTGGTTTATCTACATTAACGTATCTGCTTGAAGGTTCTATTTTCCACAGAGACAGTATAGGAAGTGCTATCGAAATAAAACCTGGCGCTGTGAACTGGATGACCGCAGGAAAAGGGGTTGTGCATTCAGAAAGAACACCGGAATATTTAAGACACAGTGATAAAAGACTTCACGGATTTCAGATCTGGGTAGGTCTTCCGAAGCATCTTGAGCAGTCTGAACCTACTTTTCATCATATTGAAGCAGATGAAATTCCGGTTTGGGAAGAAGAGGGTATTCAGTATAAATTAATTGCCGGAGAAGCATTCGGAAGAACGTCTGCAGTTCCGGTACACAGCAGATTATTCTTCATTGAAATCAAGACAAAAGAAGCCAGGAAAATAAGCATCGGAAAGGATCTTTATGGAGAAGCGGCCATGTATGTTCTGGATGGAACTGTTACCACAGAAGGAAATTCTTATGGTTCAAAACAGCTGATGATTGCTAAAGATACCAAACTTTGTGAATTTGATATGAGTGAAAACGGAACGGTTTATCTTTTCGGTGGCGAGCCATTCGATGAGGAACGCTTTATCTTTTGGAATTTCGTCAACTCTGATAAAGCATTAATTGATCAGGCAAAAGTAAATTGGAATGACCAGAATCACGAAGCTTTTCCTTTGGTTCCGGGAGATGAAAAAGAATATGTTCCGCTTCCTAAGGCTATTTTAAACAGAAAATAATTCAGCTCAGAGTAACATGAAAATATTAGCATTTGCAGGAAGTACATCTTCCACTTCCATTAACAGAGAACTGGTAAAATTTGTTCTGAAAGACTTTCAGGATCATGAAATTAATCTGATTGACCTCAACGATTTCACCATGCCTGTTTTTTCTGTAGATCTTGAAAAGAAAGGATTTCCGGATGAAGCCCATCAGTTTTTAAAAGCGATTGAGGAGTGTGATGTCATCATCTGCTCTCTTGCGGAGCACAACCGTTCTTACAGTTCAGCTTTTAAAAATGTTTTTGACTGGTCTTCAAGGATCAATGTAAAAGTATTTCAGAACAAGCCCATGTTTCTGATGAGCACCTCGCCCGGCGGATATGGCGGCGGAAATGTGATGAATACGGCAAAAACATTTTTTCCTCAGTTTGCAGCAGATATCAAAGAAACTTTTTCGCTTCCAAAGTTTTATGAGAATTTTGATTTGGAAAGCGGCGTGATCAATCCCGATATGCTGAATGATCTGAAAAGTAAGATCCAGAATTTTAAAAATCAGGTTAAAACGAATGACTAAAGGAAGACTGGAGGCGTTCAGCGATGGTGTCCTTGCTATTATCATCACCATTATGGTACTTGAACTTAAAGTACCGGAGGGAAATAGCTGGACGAGTCTCAAACCTCTCCTTCCTAAGTTCCTGGCTTATATTTTCAGCTTTATTTATGTAGGAATCTACTGGAACAATCACCATCATCTGTTTCAGACGGTAAAGAAAGTGAACGGAAGCATTCTTTGGGCCAATCTTCACCTTCTGTTCTGGCTTTCCCTGATGCCTGTCGCTACGGAATGGATCGGGACAACGAATTTTGCAAAAAATCCTGTTGCGGTGTATGGAATCGGACTTATTATGTCAGCGATCGCTTATACCATTCTGGAGCATGTCATTATCCGGTGCGAAGGAGAAGATTCAAAGCTGAAAGAAGCCATCCATTCGAAATACAAGGAATATATCTCTATTGTATTTTATGTCCTGGGAATCGCTACTTCATTTTTTTATCCTTATATTGCCATAGGTTTTTATTATCTAGTGGCTCTTATATGGCTGATTCCGGACAGAAGAATCGAAAAAACATTAAAAGAAAATTGATATGGAAACACATGAATATCCTAACGGAGACATCACTGTCATCTGGCAGCCTAAGAAATGTATTCATTCTGCCCTATGTGTAAAAACACTTCCCCAAGTCTATAATCCTAAGGAAAGACCCTGGATAAAAGCAGAAAATGCAAGTCCTGAAGAACTTAAAAATCAAATTGACCTATGCCCGTCAGGTGCATTAAGTTATAAATTCAATACAGCAAAATAATGGCGGTAACCGTAAAAGCAAGTTTAGGGAAAACAAAATATTATACAGAAGTAACTGCCGGTGAGAATAAGATCATCACAGATGAACCGGTTGATAAAGGCGGACAGAACAAAGGTCTTAATCCCATGGAGATTCTGGCCACGTCACTGGCAAGCTGTACAGCAGCTACCTTGAGAATGTATATTGAAAGAAAAGAATGGGATGTGGAAAACATCAATGTAGAAGTGGAACTTGAAAATTTCCCGTTAACGAAAAGAGCTGTTTTCAAAAGAGACATCAGCTTCGAAGGTATTTTGGATGATGAGCAGCTAAAAAGGCTGCACACTATTGCAGATGCGTGCCCTGTTCATAAAATATTAACCAACGACATTGAAATATTAACTAAATTCTCATAACATGATCGAAGTAAAACAAAACAACGACGAAAAACACGGAAGTTTTGAAGCTTTCATAGAGGGAAAACGCGCAGGAATGATGACCTATACCTGGGCCGGAGAAGAAAGATTTATTATAGACCACACGGAGGTGGAAGAAGCTTACAACGGAAAAGGGGTAGGCAAGGAAATGCTTCTGGCTGCAGTAGATTTTGCCAGAAAAAATGACAAGAAGATTATTCCCCTCTGCCCTTTTGCCAAGGCAAGTTTCCAGAAAAGTGAGGAACTTCAGGATGTTTTAGTGAATTAAACACTGTAATCTCCCCTTACCATACAAACCTTTCAGAGTGATCTCCGAAAGGTTTTTGTTTTTATAATAAAAACCTGATTTTAAGCAAATTAATAATTACATTCTGTTTTGAAATGAACAGCATTCTAAATTCATGATTCACGACTGATCTTTTTTATATATTTGCTAAAATTTAAAAATCAAGCATGAATCCAGGAACGATCCTTTTGCTATTTGTTTTCGTCTATTTTATCGGCCTTTTGGTTATTTCTTATTTTACCAGCCGGAATTCCGATAATCAGTCTTTTTTTATCGGTAACAAAAAGAGTAAATGGTGGCTCGTTGCATTCGGGATGATTGGTACCAGCTTAAGTGGAGTTACTTTTATTTCCGTTCCGGGCACAGTAGGAAAAATGACCGGCTCTGAATATATATACGGAGGCTTCGAGTATTATATGATGGTGATTGGGTTCTTCATCGGGTATTTCATCGTAGCAGCCATACTATTACCATTATACTACAAAATGAATCTTACCTCTATTTATACGTATCTGGGAAAAAGATTCAATGTAGAAGCACATAAGATAGGCTCTATCTTTTTTATTATTTCAAGGGCAATTGGTGCTACGGCAAGATTATATCTTGTGGTTAATGTTTTGCAGATATTCTTGCTTGAAGGCCTAGGAGTTCCTTTCTGGGTAACCTCTTTAGTCCTTTTACTGATGGTACTTCTGTATACTTTTGAAGGCGGTGTAAAAACCATTGTGATCACCGATACTTTACAGACTTCTTTTATGATCATCAGTCTTGTAGCCTGCATTGTTTATATTTTATCTAACCTGAATTTATCATTCGGGGAAGCCTATACCATTCTGGAACAGAAAAATTATACCCACTTTATCAATTTTGATCCCAACTCCAAAACCTTTTTCCTGAAAACCATTCTGGGCGGGATTTTTATTACGATTGCCATGACGGGACTGGATCAGGAGATGATGCAGAAAAACATCTCTGTGGATAACCTTAAGAATTCAAAAAAGAATATGCTGACTTTTGCGGGAACACTTCTTATCGTAAACCTGGCATTTTTATTCCTTGGAGGATTATTATATCTGTTCGCAATACAGCACGGCGCAGAATACGGAACTTTAAAATCTGAAACGGTAACGAACATCTTCGGGTTCAAAGATGCAGCGGGCAATATAAAAAATGTAATGGGTGACGATCTTTTCCCTGCATTATCACTTCAGGGATATTTCCCGATGGCTATTTCCGTAATTTTCATCATCGGACTGATCTCTGCGTTATTTCCATCTGCTGATGGTGCCTTAACGGCTGTAACAAGCTCATATTGCGTAGATCTGCTAAACCTTAACGAAGATAAATCCAAAACTGAAAAAGAGAAAAAAAGACTTCGCATGAAAGTACATTTGACTTTCACGGTGGTTTTCTTCATTCTGATCATGGTTTTTAAAGCACTGAATGACAAATCTATCGTTTATCTGATCATGGAAATTGCAGGATATACTTATGGACCGCTATTAGGACTGTTTGCTTTTGGAATTTTCACTAAGTTTCAGATATCAAGAAAGTATTCCATTCTTGCGGTGACTCTTTTAGCGCCTGTCTTCACCTATGTAATTAATCTGGCTGTTACCACGTATACAGATTACAGAATTGGTGTAGAACTGATTGTCCTGAACGGCTTGCTTACCTTCATTGGTTTGTGGCTGGTAAAAAATAAACAGCATTTACGAGTAGTTTAATGCTTAATACAAACTATAAAAAAAAGGCTGTCCTCTACTGAAGACAGCCTTTTTTATTGGGACCGAAAGTAAATTATTCTTTAATCCACTTAATTGTTTTCTCTAAGTTTTTAGATTTAACCTTGATCAGATAATCACCTTTAACCAGTTGAGAAAGGTCAAAAGTACCTGTTTTATCATGATTCAGTTTATTGCCAGCCTGAGTGAATACTAATTTCCCGCTTACATCGTACACTGTGATATCGTATACTTCATTTGAGCCGGTAAATTTAATATTCAGAAGTCCTTTACTTGGATTAGGATATACTACAAATACATCTTTGTTTACCGAAGCTTCATTCACGCCCAAAGTTTGGGTAATGGTAAAGTTAATTGGGTTGATGTTATAGAATACATTCGTTTCTGCTGCCACCATAATTCTGGCCTGTGTAGTAGTAACGTTTGGAATCGTAACTGTCTCGGAACCATCATTAGGAGTGGAAGCCAGGATCAGCGTTGGATATGTAAGACCTCCATCTGTTGAAAGGTAAATATTAACCGTAGCAGCATTCACCGGAAATGCTGTTGTATTGGCAACATTCCATGTAATGGTTTGGGTAGAATTCCCTGCCCAGTTTACCGCTGTAGCAGGTGCTGTTACTGTAAACGGACCTGAATTTCCGTCAACAGTAATAATAGCATCATCGTTTGCTACTCCTGCGCAGCCCGCGTTATTATCTCTTACAGTCAGTCTGAATTCCATTGTTCTGGCATAAGATGGTAAAATTTCCCCTTTGGATACGGTGTTATTGATCACATCTGTAATTTTCGGGAAATACCTGTAAGGAACTGTTACCGGCATAAATGATCTGAATATAGCAGCATTTCCTGTAGGTACATTCCAGTCACCTGCCGGGCCTACATCATTCTGCTCCCAGCAGTATGTAAGTGGATTATTGTCTATATCTGAAGCAGATCCTTCCAATCTGAATGGTGTACTCTTGGGTATGGTATAATCACCTCCTGCATTTACAGTAGGCGCAAAATTGTTAGAAGGAATTGTCACCTGACATGTGGTAGACTGAACTTTTGTTGTAATAGACTGATACGATTTGGTATGGAAAATAGCAATACTATTATTGGCTAAATTGTTGGTAGTACCGCAAATTCCAGCGTAAGCCATGATGGTAATTCCGCTTCCCGGCTCTACGGCGTTGGCAGCACTGCGGTTACCCCCACCGCAGTTTACGGTGGTTGCATTAAAAGTATGTGGCCCTCCAAACTGATGCCCTACTTCATGCGCTACATAATCAATATCGTAAGGATCTCCCACTGGGTTGGGAGAACCTGTAATTCCTCTTCCTTTATTGCTATTGTTACAGATAACACCTAATCCGGCTAATCCGCCGCCACCGGTACTGAAGGTATGCCCGATGTCATAATTGGCATTTCCAATCAACAAATCGATCTGTGTCTGGCTTTCGCTGATTAATGTATTGGCATTATTATTTCCGTTGAACGGATCAGTAGCCGCATTGGTAAACACCACATTGGCTTCGTTATCCACTAATATCAGTCTTGAAGCTACTTCCTGTTCATATACTCCATTTACTCTGTTTACAGAAGTTACAATGGCTGAAAGGGTCTGTGCAACGGTAGGTGTAGCTGTACCTGTTGCAGCTACGGCATATTCTCCTGTACAGGCAACTGCCAGTCTGAAAACTCTAATTTGAGTTCCTACGCTTGGAGCTGTGGTTTTCTGAACGTTTTTTTTTCCCAGGACAGTATCATCTTCATCTTTCATTAAGCATGATCTTGGATTTTTATCAATTAAATCACTTTTCCTGTAAATGATATAATTATTGATGTCCTGTTTTGCATAAGGATCGATATACGTATCACCAGCCACTACAGATTTGATCTGAGCATGAAAGCCCAGTTCTGTAAAATCAAGTTTTACAGTTGCGTATTTATCATCAATTCCCTGTCCTGTAAAAGTAAGGATCTGCGGAAACTGGCTGGCCAGCCCTGGAGCCATCACGGAGGATTTCCAGATTCTGAACTTTGCTTTCGTACCGTCCGGCATAGGAAGAACAATAACCGGAGCGTGATCTTTACGGTCACTGTCTTTCAGTTCAGGAACGGAATTAAAATAGCTTTTCATTCCAGCTACATCCAGTGTGTAGGTCATTGACTTTTCCGGCTGTACGGTTCTGTTTTTAGGATCTGCTTTGATAGACCTTTCACTGATTACCGTAAAAAAGTCCTGGGCTTTCCCGTAGGAAATGGATAGTACAAATATCCCCAAATAAAATAATTGTTTAATTTTCATATATAATGGTATGTGATTTTTATTAATTTAATTAATATAGCCAAAAAATAAAAAATAATTAGTTAAAGATTAATAATTCAAATACAATAGAATTATAAAAATAGTTAAATTAATTCAATTATGATATATGAAATTTTAAAAAATCCATGTCTGCTTACTAAAAATACAACAATCAAGCTACCACACAGCTTTTGCCAGACACCTAATTTTTTTATTTTTTCTGTTTATTTAAATGACTGGTTTTATAGACTTTTGTATTTTAATTATCTTTGGTACGAATACTTTATTTTTCCCTATAAAAATTCATCAGAATTATTAACAGAAATTGTAAAAACCATGAAAAAACTTATCTCAATTCTTGCATTCGTATTAACTTTTGGATGCATCAGCGCTCAGGAAAATTTCGAAGTGTCAACTTTAAGAATAGGACCTTTTAAAGTTTTTATGCCGAAGGCTGAAGCAGAAAAAATAGCAGGAACGAAACTCCTAAACGCTAATGGAGAGAAGAAAAATAATATAAAATACAATGGAGAAACCATTCAGATAGATCTTTTTGACAATTATATCAATGAAGCCAACCCGAGTGTTCCTTCCATTACGTATATGACAACATCAAGTAAAAAATTTAAGACTAAAAGCGGAATTGGTGTGGGAAGTACAAGAGATGACCTGATCAATGCTTACAGGAATTATGCTAACTTCAGTGTACGCCCGGACTGGGATTCCAATGGCAAACCCATTAAAGATTCAGGTTATTTTAATCTTGAAGACAGCCAGGCCGGCACGCTGTTAAGTTTTAAATTTGTTAATAATATTGTGACTGAAATCTCCGTTTATCTTAATGAAGGCTGTTAAGAGCGGAAAAAACATTCAATTCAGCCAAATCCGGGTTTTGAGATCTGGATTTTAGCATTTCCATAAGCCGGTAAAAAATTGTAAATTCGCATACAAATAAATCAGATATAATGAGTAAAAGTATTGAAGAGTTAAAAACTCTTACTACGCAGATCAGAAGAGACATTTTAAGAATGGTTCACGCTGTAAATTCAGGGCACCCTGGTGGCAGCTTAGGTTGTACAGAGTTCTTCACAGCCCTTTACGGAAAGGTAATGAACTATAAACTTCCTTTCACCATGGAAGGCAAAAATGAGGATCATTTTTATCTATCAAACGGACATATTTCTCCGGTATTCTACTCTACTTTAGCAAGATTTGGCTTCTTCCCTGTAGAAGAGCTGAGTACTTTCAGAAAATTAGATTCAAGATTACAGGGACACCCAACGACTCACGAAGGTCTTCCGGGGATCAGAATTGCTTCAGGTTCTCTTGGACAGGGGCTTTCTGTAGCGCTTGGAGTGGCTCAGGGTAAAAAATTAGATGGTGATCAGTCTCTTGTTTACTCTCTTCACGGAGATGGTGAGCTTCAGGAAGGTCAGATCTGGGAGGCATTGATGTATGCTTCCGCTAAAAAGGTAGATAATATCATTTCTACTATTGATTACAACGGACGTCAGATTGACGGAGATACAGATGATGTATTAAGCTTAGGAAATCTTCATGCAAAATTAGAAGCTTTCGGGTGGATTGTTCTGGAAGAAAAGAACGGTAATGATCTTGAAGCTGTAATTGCTATTCTTGAGAAAGCAAAAACAGAAACCGGAAAAGGAAAACCTGTAGCCATCCTTCTTCATACAGAAATGGGTTATGGTGTGGATTATATGATGGGATCTCACGCTTGGCATGGTAAAGCTCCTAATGATGAGCAGTTAGACACAGCATTCAAGCAATTGTACCTGGAAGCTCCAGCTGATTACTAATATCTTAATATCTCGATTAATACAATAAAAATGAAATATACATATACAGAAAAAAAGGACACTCGTTCAGGATTCGGAGCAGGATTAGCTGAGCTGGCTGACAAAAACCCCAATGTTGTTGCACTTTGCGCAGACCTTATCGGTTCTTTGAAAATGGAGAAATTCATTGAGAAAGCTCCTGAAAGATTCTTCCAGATCGGTATTGCAGAAGCCAACATGATGGGAATTGCTGCCGGTCTCAGCATTACAGGAAAAATTCCTTTTACAGGAACTTTTGCCAACTTCTCTACTTCAAGAGTATATGATCAGATTCGTCAGTCTATCGCTTATTCTAACAAAAATGTAAAAATCTGTGCATCTCACGCAGGTCTTACTTTAGGAGAAGACGGGGCTACCCACCAGGTTCTTGAAGACATCGGTATGATGAAAATGCTTCCGGGAATGACGGTGATCAATACTTGTGACTACAACCAGACAAAAGCTGCTACATTAGCCATTGCAGATTTCGAAGGCCCTGTATATTTAAGATTCGGAAGACCTGTAGTACCTGTATTCATTCCGGAAGATATGCCTTTCGAAATCGGAAAAGGAATTATGCTTCAGGAAGGTACTGATGTAACAATTGTGGCAACCGGACACCTGGTATGGGAGTCTCTTGTAGCTGCAGATGAACTTGAGAAAGAAGGTATTTCTTGTGAGGTAATCAACATTCACACGATCAAGCCCCTTGATGAAGAGATCATTTTAAAATCTGTTGAAAAAACGGGTAAGATTGTAACGGCTGAAGAGCACAACTATCTTGGCGGTTTAGGAGAATCTGTTGCAGGTATGCTTGCAAGAAGAAGGCCTACAAAACAGGAGTTTGTGGCAGTGCATGATACTTTCGGAGAGTCTGCAACGCCTGCCGAACTTATGAAGAAATACAAAATTGATTCTGCTGCAGTAAAAGAAGCTGTAAAGAGAATTTTAGCTTAATATAAGCTTATTACACAGATAAAACTCGGCGGTTTCTTCGAAACCGCCGAGTTTTTTTTGACAGATCTGTGAAGACCTGTTTTTTGTGATGCATCAACCACCCCGTTAAAAATTCTTTAGATTTTTGCCCCCCTTCCAAAAGAGGGGAATGGTTATACCTCAGTTCATCATGGTATTAGTTTTTACCCTTCTTATTCTTAGTTTTCGTCCTGCTTCAGTGGAATTCCTACAGCAATGAGAACAGGGCATAAAATTTCTTTAATGTACTCATCTTCTTTTCTTTCAGAAGCTTTTGAGCCTGAAAAATAATTGCTGATCCTGTAGTTTTTCACAAACTGATTTCTCTTTTTCCCGATTGAATAATAATGTCCTCCTCTTTCATCATTCACAAAATAAGTCATCTCATCAAAATGCATCAGTTTTCTGGAGAAATAAAGCTTTCTGTATATGCACTTCTCGGATTTATCAAAAATAAATTTCACGGGAATCATGAAAAACAGATCAAACAGAAAATAGATCATATAGACGGTCCACAATCCTATTGCTATTTTAAACTGGTCTCCGGACATTTTATCTCTGAAATAATAGATGATGGCAGGCAGCGCTAAAACTCCCAATGCCAGCCACCACACTAAAGTCCGCAGGAAACTGTAATTCGGCATAAAGCTTATTTCACTTCCGTTTTCCTCAAACTTATAGCGGTCTCTGATGTTCATTTCCGGGAGTATTGATGTTCATAATATCCTCTGTTTCATTGACCATTTTCTGTATTCCTTTTTGGGTAAGCGCCTGTCCTACCGTCAGCTGCTTTTCCTTTCCATCTACTTCAAAATACATAGACAGCATTACATTGGTCGTGATAAAGCCCAGATATTTTGTGGCTAAAACATGGAAATTTCTGAAGTTTTCAAGAGGATATGTTCTTGCCGGAACAAAAACAGAGTGTTTTCCGGTGATCGTTTTCCGGTCCATATCAATGATCAGTTTCTTATTAAAGAAGTTGAGAACAATAAGTGCTACAACAGCGATAAGGACATAGCTTAAAGCTCTGACGCTATTAAAGAGCAGTCCTGCAACGACCAGAAAAATAATGCAGAGCACGGTTACAAATACCGGCTGATTTCTAAAAATGTACTGGTTTCCTTCCTGTTTGTAAAATTGGTAGTTATTCATAATGTAAGTGATTTGTTTAGTGGTTCATTTTATCTCTCAATTTTCTTTCCCATCCATTGTTCAAGTTTTGAAAACATTTCGTCGATTGGCAAAACCAAAAGGTCAGGATGATTCTTAAGCCATTGAGCGTGAAGCTCTGTCGGATTTTCTTCCAGCAGATAAAATGAGTCGTTATTCAGAGTATCTCTTGTATTGTTGGGCCCGAAATATTCGTTTTCCAAAAAGTGTTTAAGCTCATCTTCTTTCAGGTTTTCCACTTTTGAAGACTGCTCTAAAAACAATTCAAGATGTTTCTGTGCATTGATTTTTTTTAATCCTTCTATGATAATGCTGTTTAACTCTGCCGACCACCCTGAATTCCATACAAACTGGGAAAAATTTCCGTTTTTATATTGGCTGACATAGTAATCCATGTAATAGCTGATGACTGAATCTTCAAACATATTTTGCTGTTCCATTCCTTCCTCATGTAAAAGATTCACAACAGAAATATTGGAGTTTATAATATCGTATGGATCATTACTTTTATAAGAGGCTTCTGAGACAATTATTTTATCTGGCTTCATATATATATTTAAAGTGTTTTTTTAGTTCCCCATTCTTTTAATTGTCCCAGTTAGCCATCCAGTCCAGATATTCACCTTTATATTCATTATCATTAAGTCTGATGATAAGATCCTGCAGGTCTTTTTTCTCAAACTCATCATCTGAAACCGTAAAAATCAGGAATATCTCCTTTCCTGTGATATTCGTAAAAAAGTTTTCATTTTTAAGTTTCTCCAAAACTTCAATACAGGTGGAATACAACTTTGCCTGAAAACCTTCAAACCATTGATCATCGTCATCATGTTTATAAAGTTCTGTTCTCAATTGAGCACAGATTTCATTAAAATCTTCATCGGCGCCTTCCATTTCGTAGGTCCATTCTGCCGGTTCATATTTATAATAAAGAGCGTCATCTTCATCTGCATTTTCCATCGCTTTCATGGTATTGGCTGCAGGGCATACCGTCATTGCACCTTCATCACTGTACAGAGCAAAACTGTAGATCTCTTCTGCTCCATGTTTTTCATACACTTCTAAAAAAGCTTTCTTAGCAGCGTTTTCAATCTGCTGTTTCAAAATTTCAAAATCCATACTTCTTTTCTTTTTTAAAATGGGCGGTAAAAATACCTTTATCCTGTCAAATCAGCACCTTGTATTTTTATATAGGCTGTTCAATTTCGTGATTATGGCTACCTGTTTTTATTATATAAGATCAATCCGGGAAGTAAAACAGCTGCTCCAAGAAGTATAGGAGGCAGTTCTCCGTATTTAAATAACCAGGAAGTTTCTCTGGATGGTCCTATTTTAATGATCACTACCAGGAAGAAACCTATCAATATCAAAATAATTCCAATTGTTTTTTTCATAGCTTTAAGTTTAATTATTAATAAATCATTCTACAAAATTGTTATAACTTTTGGAGGAATAAAAGAAACAATGGTAAGTAACAATGAAAAGATGAGCAAAACAATCCCTGTTTTCAGATAACTGGTATTGATGATCAGAAATACAGAAATACAAACCCAGGCTACCACTATAATATGCTGAAATGCCATATACTGCTTCACCTGATATCCTGAACCTTCTTTTTTTAAATGTTTAAAATCATTCATATTCGGAAATTTCAGATACTATCCGATAAAAGAGAATTTGTCTTCAAACATTTTTCCGATTATTGGTAAAGGTTTTTCCACATCATTAGCCGCGTTGATGATTCCGATTATCATCAGTATCAAAGGAATAAACCCAACTATCCCAAGCATTCCGATTTTAGTAACCAGCATCAGAACGTTGAGAATGATAGAGAGCACAATCGAAAAAATAATCAATCCTAAAGACTGCTTCAGGTGATATTTTAAAAGACTGTTTGATTTTTCTTTCCCGATAACGAAGGAAATCAACCATCCTAAAAGGGTAATGTAAGAAACAATAGATAATGTTTTGTTGTCCATAACTGTAAAAATTTTAAATGAATATTCTTTGATTTTCTCTGGTTCAAAGTTGCATCAGAAAAATATTGCAACGTTTACTTCAGCAACTACAAAACACCTTCAACTCAAAATACCAATGACTACAAAACGTCTACAAAAAGAAACAACAAGTTAATTAACAACAACTTACACCTGGATCCAGTTTTCATTTTTTTATATTGGCAATTGACGGGTGTCTACAATTTTTGTACTTTCACCTTATGAAATTAAAGTACTTACTTATTTACTGTATACTTTTTATCTGCACCTTATCTCCTGCCCAGAATACATTAATTGATGGACTTAAAAACCAATTGAGCGGAGATGATATTTCAACCGCAGAAAAATTCAGAATTTACAATGAGCTTACAGAATATTACAGGGTAAGTGATCAGTATCCTACAGCTGAAAAATATGTTCAGCAGCAGCTGGAACTTGCCAGGAAGGAGAAAAATGCCGCTGAAGAAGTAAAAGCTCTTGCTCAAAAAGGAATCATTAAGCTGAATCAGTCCGAATACGATCAAGTACCTCCTATCATCGATGCTGCCAATACGATCGTTCAAAAAAGCAATGATAAAATAGCTTTATTATACGCCAGCTATCTGAATATTTATTACAGCAATGCTTTAGGAAACCCGGAAAGCACGATTAAACTCGTTCAGAAGACACTTCCGCTTGTTGAAAAACAACCTTCTGAAATAATGCTGAACGCCAAGCTTAATTATCTTCTTTACGGAATTTATACGGAATGGAACGATGCCGAAAATGCTACCAAATATGCTAAAAAAGCCATTGAACTGGCTGAAAAATCAGGTAATAAAAATCTGCTGAGCTCTGCGTATTCTGCCCTTGCAATATGTTATTCTTTCCGATACGAAAAAACAGAAGACCTGAAGGATCTGAAACCGGTAATAGAAATGTGTAAGAAGGCAATCGCTTTATACCATCAGTTTCCAGGACATGTTTCGGCGCATGTTCATGCTATGGCATTACTGAATCTCACCAATTATTACCTGAGCTATCCTGAAATGACTCCGGAAATTCGTTCCGAAATTCAAACTAATGCCAACGAGATCCTGAATCTTACCCAATACACAACTCTTAATCAGGGTATGCAGGCTGGTGCGCTTGGGGTTCTGAGCAATCTTGCTTCACGGGATCATAATGATGCTTTAGCGGAACAATATCTTCTGAAGGCAGAACAGATCCTTCTTACTCAAAAGCCGGTATATTACCATGTGATGATCAATGTGGTGAAAAATCTTGCCGAGCTTTATGCGCAACAAAAAAAATATCAGAAAGCATTTGAATATGAATCAAAGGTGGCAGAATACAGCCATATCCTCTTTGATGAAGGGCAGGCTGAAACCGCCAAAAGACTGGAAGCCCAGTATCAGTCACAGAAAAAAGAATCTGAGCTTAAAGCACTTACTGAAAAAACAGCAAGCCTGAAAAAAGAAAAGCTTTTATACATCGGTTTAGGAATTATCGGACTAATCGGTGCATTTTTCATGTTCCTTTCCTACCATTTTAAGCTGCGCTATTCTATTGAGAGAGAAAACAAGCTTGATACAGAAAAACACGAAGCAGAAATGCAGATTAAACTTCAGGAAGAAGAAAAGGCCAGATTAAAGGCTGAGCAGGAACTTCTTACACTTCAGCAGCAAAAACTTCAAAGTGAGGTTCTGGCCAGCCATCTTCATATTCAGCATAAGAATAAAGTACTTCAGCAGCTTCAGACCCAGCTTTCTGATACGGATATCAATATTCATCAGGTTGTAAAGGGAGAAAACCGTGTGGATAATGATTTTGAAAAGATCAGATTCACTATTCAGGAACTGCATCCGGATTTCTTTAAGAATATTAATGAAAGAGCCAGGCAGAAGCTTACTGCCCTGGATTTAAAATATTGTGCCTATATGTATCTCGGTATGGATACCAAGCAGATTGCCAATCTTCTCAATGTAGAACCTAAAAGTGTGAGAATGACCAAATACCGTCTGAAAAAGAAATTCGGTCTGGACGAAAATACGGCTCTGGAAATATTTTTCCAGCGTATATTTTCTGAATAGAAAGTAAACTTAATGTTGCGGTTTCAGAATTCGTAATTCGATTTGAGTACTGTGTTGAAAAGCTTCATTTTTTTCATCTATTATATTTATCAGGAACAAAACGTATATGAAATTGATTTTTATTTACGGGAAACCGTAAGAATTTAAACATTTTTTGATAAAAAATAAACCGTACTTCATACAAAATTATCGGAAATATCAATTATATCATTATTTAATAATATAAATAATTGGTTATAAATTTCAATTTCATTTTTTTGTACAATAGAATATATTGTCGTACAACATCTCATTATAACGGGTAGTTTTCTTTAAATAACAGGATTTAATTTATACTTTTTTAAATTTCGAATATTTCACCCCAACCGTACCTCTTTCGGGATTACCATTTGTTTTTGTACACAGCTAAATAGCAAATTATTTACACATCTGATCCCTTCAAGATGACCTAAATAGTCATAGTTTTATCCCATCAACGTTGATGAAAAACATTCTTCATGTTTGAACGGCAAGTGTACAGTGCAGTACAAACAGGTTGAATTATCCCGCCCAGGCCAGGGCATTTATGACACAAATGAATTACATAAAACAACAAAAATGATCAACATGGAAAAAATTAAATGGAATGAAGAGAGATTTCTCTTCTTTGGAAAATAAAAAGCAAAATGATTTAAAGTCAATATCCGGAGGTAGTGGCAGCTCCTATTCAATAAAATGTAACGTATTAAATTCCGAAGGACGTACAGATACTGATTATTATAATGATGATGGATCTTATAAATCCACAGGATGGCTATTTGCAGGTCCTGCTCAAGCCAGCAATGATATAAATTAAAAACTGGAGAGAAAATTCTCTCCTTTTTTAAAACTTAAAAAATAAACTATGAAAGCTTTGAATTGTAAGTTATATGTACTTTTCCTAATAATTGCCTGCACATTTTTAAAGGCACAGAACAATAGCTTTATCTACGAATTAAATTATAAACCTAATTCCGATAGTTTAAAAACTGAAAAAATTCTTTTTTATTTAGATATTAAAGGTAACGAATCTACATTTCGGTCTGATAAATTTCGACAATCTGATTCTTTAAGAGCTCTTTCTTACGAATATCATGAGCCCAGTACCATTAAAAATCTTTTTATAGAGCTGAAAGAAATAAGTATCCTCAACACGATACAACTTCAGTAGAAAACTTAGGAATCAAACATTTGGTTATTTCCACTTACCGTAAAAGGATTTTATAGAGATTGATGAAATTTTTAAAACCTCTGTCTTATCCGGTATACAAATATTTTCTCCTTTTCATACGGAAGTGGATCTGTCTTTTATACAGGTTATTCAGCAGAATACAGTCAGAATTTACAGTCTCATTTTCTATAATTGTTCCCATCTCCTTTCAATGCTAAAAATGAATTTAGATTTTCATTAGAGTTTTTTTAAAATGAGCTGAAACTATCTGCCTGCGGAAAAGTGGAACTGAAATACTTCAATACGAACATCACTAAAGTATTGGAAGCCATCAACCACAATTCCTGCCTGTATAAAAAGATAGGTATTGACAAAAATGGTAATATTAAAAATTGCCCCTTAATGAAGGAAAACTTTGGAAATATTGATAAAACCCGCTCAAAACCTTTGAAGTTCGGCTATAATCCTTATATAGAAGAATGGAAGGATTGGTCAAAAAATCCTTTAAAGAAAAAAAAATTCAATTCGCTGGAATCCAAATAGTGTTTTTTACTCTTTTTATTATTCGAAAACCGCTTTTAAATAAAATTTAAAAGCGGTTTGTTATTGTCTAATAGCTGATTATGTTTACTTAAAGAACTTCCATTTCGGGATAATGGCAAGCATTCCGAATCCTGTAAACAGGAAAAGATTGGTTACATCCGTATACAAAAAGGTAGACAGGTAATAGTTGTGCATAAAGAAGTGCAGCACCAGTAAAGCGGGAAACATGAAGATCCCTGCTTTTCTGTAGAAGAACATCAGCACCAATCCAATCATCATCAGGATGTCAATTGAAAAAATAACGTAAAAATACCATCTCGGAATCTGAAGATATTCATGCTGCAGATATTCATCCACGTCTATTCCCAGCCCCATTATGGTAAATAACATTAAGGCTGCAAAGGCCAGTACAAAACCCCATCCTTTTTTCGGATCTTCGTCAAAATAGCTGTATTCTTCCATACGTGCAAAAATAAAGAACTTATGAGAGATTTCATAAGTTCTTTTATAATTATTCGTTTAAAATTTGACTTATACAGAGATAGCGTTGATCAGTCTGTTTTTGTCACTTAAGAATTCCTCCATAGAAATCATACTTTCAGTTCTCATTACGTCCTGAATGTCGTCTATCTGGTAAATAATTCTTTTAGCATCATCAGTATTCTTAGCTCTTACTTTACAGAAAATATTATATTTTCCGGAAATAACACTAGCTTCGATTACGTTAGGAAGCGTTGACAATTCTTTCAATACTTCCTGAGTACGGTTAGATTTTGTCAATAGGATACCTATGAAAGCAGTGAAGTGATAATCAAGCTTACCATAATCGATATTAAGAGATGATCCCAAAATAATACCTGCATCTTCCATCTTTTTCACTCTTACGTGAATTGTTCCAGCAGAAACATCCATCTGCTTTGCAATTTCTGTAAAAGGCATTCTTGTGTTTTCTACTAAGAAATCAAGAATCTTCTTGTCTATTTCGTCCAGTTGATAGTTCATATTAGTTAAATTACAATTTCTTTAAAAAATCTATGTATTTTTTGCAAATTTACGAAAAATAATTTAACTAAAAAATATATATCAAATATTAACAATAATTAACACAGATGATAAAAATCATTAAAATATTCTAATTATTTACCATTCGATTTTATAGAATCTGTTTTTATTTCACCTTTTGCGTCTGAAGCTTTTTTATCTTTTTTCTTCTTTTTAAACAAAGAATTGAAGCTTTTACTCCACACTACCCCTCCTCCATAAGCCTGATTAGCAGAACCGTTTGTACTCACCATACCCATCCCGATATTGGTAGGTTTAGAATATCCGCGTATGATTAAACTTCCGTCATTCTTTTTAGAAAGGTCATATTCTACAGATCCTTCTCCGGAAAGGTAGTTATTCTGCGTATTATCTGTTTTTGACAGAGGAATTCCCAATCCGGTTTTAATATTAACCCTTGGAGAAATCGCGACACTTACACCTGCATTGGCTCTATCCCCCACTGTGGAGTTCTGATCTCCTTTTACATAATTAAGGTCAATCTGAAACTCATTACTCATGGTATTGAGAACAGATCCCAACTGCTTAAGAAGTATATTATATCCCTGCGATTCTGCAACGTTCCCTACATTTACTTCTACTCCACCACTATTGGATACATTAAATGTGCTCAGCAAAAGTACAGAACCGAACTGGAGTACTTTCTCTCCTTCCTGGCTCATTTTAGCAGCCAGCGTTTCTCTGACCTGACTGGAAACATCCATAGCGGTTACATTCAGGTCTATCTGAGGATCTACCAAAGATTGAGTAATATGAGCCTGCAGTAAAACACTGATTGGCTGTAATTTTCCCATGCTCAGATATTCTCCAACATTGGCCACCATCCTTACGTAATTGGCATTGATGTCCAGAGCAGGTTTCATTGCATCTCCATCCCATCTGATGCTGCTGTTCTTTTCAATCTGGAAGGTTTTATTCAGAATTGCCTTAGAAACAAATGTTCCGTTATCTACTTTATAGGTACCGCTCATGGCAATATTTCCCTGTCTGCTCATGTGAAACCTCAACGGATCTGCAGACCCTTTTACGGTAATATTTCCTACATCATCTCCCACGAGAACGTTTACAGTAGTACCTTTATCTACAGCGAGATTAAAGTCGATGTTCATATTAGCTCCTGTCTTCTTCTTTTCTTCAAGCGTAATCAAACCGTCTTTTCCTTCTTTCAGGAACCTCAGCATCTTAAATTCTTCAACATTGGAAGTGGAACTTGAGTTGAAAGTAAAGGTACTTCCGTTAAGTGCCTTCATATTGGGAGTAGTGATGCTTAATCCTGAAACCGGTCCATCCACATAGAGGTCGCCCTGTCCATACACTCTGCCCCAGAAAAGGTCAAAATCTTTCTGAGTCGTATTCAGCATCAGAAGATTGTCTGCTCTCATTACGAGCGATACCCCCATTGAAGAAAGGGTTTCAAACTGGATAGCCCCGGAAATATTTCCTTTGGAATTGGTTCTTCCATCGTGCACTTCAATATTATTGAGGATAGCAAGGCCTTTGGTCAGCTGAATTACCGTATCGTCAAATGAATAATCTACTCCGGTGAATAAAAGTTTCAGTCCAAAATCTTTCAGGGCAATATCACCGTTATAATCCAGATTATTAAGCTTTCCGTTGATTTTAAGATCTCCCGTAGCTTTTCCGCGAAGGTTTCCGAAAATAGTCTGTACAAACTGCTGTGTAAACGCCAGATCAAAATCACGCATTTCTGCTGTAAGATCAATGATTGGAGAAGAAGTATTATTATTAACCGTCCCTGTCAGATTAAGGGTATTATTCCCCAAAACTCCGGCAGAATGCACTTTAACATCAATATCATACACATTCAGCGAGAAACCATTGGTAGCAGAAATGGAGATATCTCCCATATCATTTCCATTCATTTTAATGGCATCAATATTAAGATCTACCAGTGGCTGCAGCGTACTTTTATCCATTTTGATCTTGACACTTCCGTTGGCCAGACCTTTTATATCCATGGTATTTCCTCCGGACTGCATTTCAAGCAGCTTTTCAATTGCAAAATCATTGATATCCGCGTCTACATAAAAATCTTTTGCTGACTTAAACTGCGCCTCTTTAATAAACAATGCACTTTTATCGGAATACACTCTCAGGTTTCTGATATCAAAGTCTCCTGTTCCCTTCCTGTACGTGATGGAATGATTCAATTCCGGGCTGGTATCTATAGCCCATGTTACTTCATTGAATTTTACTTCCGTAGGTTCAAACTTAAATACAAAATCGCCGGCTGCATCGGTAGTCTGATCTACGTTGATTGCATATTCTTTTAGCTTTTCATTCAATTCATCATCAGGACTTCCATGCTTAAATGTAGTGGCCAAATGGAGTGTATTTCCATTCTCATTATTTCCTTTAAGCTCAAAATCCTTAATAACGTTTTTATTATAGAGAACCCTGTTGATCCTTGCATACAATTGCTGGTTAAGATCGGCTGTGTTTATTCTTACTTTAACGCTATCCACCATTGCACTGTCTCTGCTGTTATGCCTGCGGTCATTAATTTTATAATCAGGATTGGAAGACGCCAGCGCTTTATCAGCTTCTGTAATCTCTTCCTCTTTTGTCATTATATATTTCAGAGACGCGGCATCCAGATTCAGGATCAGGTTATTGGAATCTCCGTTGTATTCTCCTTCTACCACAGCTCCCTGAGGTAGTCTCAGATCAGGCAGGAAATAATTAACCAGTCCCTGCTGAACATCAAACTTCAGGGCAAAATTCTGTCCGCGGTATAATTTTCTAGGTGGCGGCCCTACCAGAATTCTTCCTACTCCGTTTTCTACCATTCCGGCAAGATCTGCCAGACTGTATCTTCCTGATATTTTACCGGTAGCCGCACCCGGAGCATCTACATCAATCACGCGCCCTCCTGCTTCTATAAATGTTTTTAGCTTGGCACTCGGAATGGTATATTTTTGAGTTGCCGTAGCAAAATTCAGGTTATTGGCATTTACATCCAACGTAAGATCATTGATGGAGGACATGGCCATTTTCCCTTCAACCTGACCACTTACCACCTGACTTCCGGGCTTATTGGTAAAATAGTTCATATTCAGGTAACTCACATCTGCATTGATATCCATCGACACTCTGGATGTACTGAAATCTATTAACCCTTTAATAGTAGCTTTTGCCTGCTCATCATTTACAGTAATCAGACCGTTATATTTTTTATGATCCAATAATCCGTCAAGGTACAGATTATTGATCGTTTTATCCATTATTTCAACACTTGCAATCTGAGATTTTGTGGTCAGCCGCATGGTATTCACATCAAAGCTCTGCCCGTTGAGATCGAATTTACCGGAAATCAGGCCTACTGTTTTGTTTTTTGTAATGACCGAGGTATTCAGGTCTTTCACGTCAAGATAACCGGAATATTTCGGCATTGCAGTGCTATAGCCGGTGAGTGTAAGTTTGGAGATTTTAGCCTGTCCTATTCCTGTAATCAGGTTTCCATTGTCTACGTATATCTGATCGGGATTTACTTTTGCTGTTCCGTTATATTTCAGCTTTCCAAAGTCGTCAGCAAAATTCTTCATCTTTTTGGAGATAAAGGAAGGCATCATCGCTTTTAGATCTTTGTAGGTAAAATCTGTGGAAAGGTCTTTTGATTCAATAGAAAAATGTCCTTTCAATAAATTGTCGACCTTCATAGTTTTGGTGGCAATATTCACGTCAGGATTTCTGATCAGGAAATTTTCCAGATGGAATTTGTTCAGAGGCCCCGTCATTGTTCCTGCAAGGTTAAAAGGCTTGATATTATCCCAGTTTGTTACAAAATAGCTGATGTCATAGCCGCTTAGCTGGCTTCCCTGCTGGATATTCATGTCCCAGCGCACTTTATCTGCAAAATCTGCCCACGAACCGTCATGAAGATTAAATTTGATATCTCCCTGAAGCAAAGTATGATCTGTATTGAGGGTAAGGTCTTTTAATGACAAAAACTGCTTCGTGAGAGACAGTTCTGTTGAAAAGGTATCCACAAAATGAGATTTCCCCCACCTTGAAGTTACAAATGACATATTGTTAATCAATGCCGAAACATTCGGACCATTGACTTTTACATTAGGTGCTTTTAAGTTGAATTTTGTTGCTGTTAACCATTTTCCCTGTTCTCCGGGAGAATTATTATTAACGATGGAAACTTTAGAATCAATAATCTGAATTCTGGAATTCAGCTGAAAAGGAGGTTTGCTAGGGTCTCTTTTTTTACCGTTGTCAAAGAGCTCTACAAATCTTACAAAATTTGAGATGCTGTCTCCTTTGTAGGTAATTACTTTTATATCGGCATTAACAAGTGTAAGAGCATTAAAGCTTAAAGAATTGCTGCTACCCGAAATAGCATTTACGGCCAGAGATATCCAGTCTGAATCTGCACGGAATTCCCGGGCTGTGATAAAATTAAAGCCTTTGTAATCTTTAACCTTCAATCCTTTTATGGTTACATCACCAAAATAGTTTACGTCTACACTTTCCGTGGAAAAATCTGATTTAAAATCGTTATTAACAAGTTTTAATGCCTGATCTGCGGCCCACTGTTTGGTTACAGGAAGGTTGATGGCAATAAGAATCCCTCCTACAAGAACAATCCCCAGCCAAAAGAGAATCAGGAGAAGTTTTGCCCACCAGGTATAGCTGGTAACATCCTTCACAGCCTGTTTCCCAAACTCTCCGGCTGTTTCCACAGGATGGTGTAGGGCATCCGAAGCCAGCTCCGATGCCTCTTTTACTGTTTCCCGTACCTTTCCCTCTACATTTTCAACAGTTTTCTGTACCTGATCCCCAAGGTTTTCAGCTACTGATTTTTTATTCTCATTCTCGTTATTATTCTCTAACTTTGCCATTATTATGAGCGACTCTATAATTTTAGGTATTGAATCGTCCTGTGACGACACCTCAGCAGCTATCATCAAGGGAAATTCTATTCTTTCAAACATTGCCGCGAACCAGGCCATCCACAAAGAATATGGCGGCGTTGTCCCTGAACTGGCTTCACGAGCCCATCAGCAAAATATTATCCCCGTTGTTGAAAAATCTTTTTCTAAAGCAAATATACAACAAAATGCTATCTCTGCTATAGGATTTACTCGCGGACCGGGACTTTTAGGATCTCTTCTTGTAGGAACATCATTTGCTAAGTCTTTGGCTATGAGCCTGAATGTACCTTTGATTGAAGTAAATCACCTTCAAGCTCACATTCTGGCGCATTTCATCGAAGATGCAAATCCTGTGCCGCCTACCTTTCCTTTCTTATGCCTTACCGTAAGCGGCGGACATACCATGATTGTACTGGTAAAAGACTATTTTGATATGGAAATTATCGGGAAAACTACTGATGATGCAGCCGGAGAAGCTTTTGATAAAATAGGAAAGATTTTTGATCTTGATTATCCTGCGGGACCTATCATCGACAGATTAGCGAAGGAAGGAAATCCGAATGCTTTTACATTCAATAAGCCGAAACTGGAAAACTATGATTATTCTTTCAGCGGGATCAAAACTTCCGTGTTGTATTTCATTCAGAAAGAAGTAAGAAAAAATCCTGATTTCATCAAAGAAAACCTTAATGATCTTTGTGCTTCTGTACAGAAATCCATTATTGAAATTCTGATGAACAAGCTTGAAAAAGCAGCTAAGGACCTGAATGTAAATCAGGTGGCTATCGCGGGCGGCGTATCTGCCAATTCTGCGCTCAGAAAAGCGATGGAAGACAACAGAGAAAGGCTGGGCTGGGATATCTATATTCCTAAGTTCGAATATACAACAGACAATGCAGCCATGATTGCCATGGTAGCAAAGCTGAAATTTGAACGGGGAGAATTTACGGATTTAAGAACTTCCGCAACGGCAAAATATGATTTATGAAAATACTCTTAGAAGAAAAAGTACTGGGAACACAGTCTAAAAAGAATTCAAAATATTATTGGGTATTAGAAACGGTCACGGGAAGACATGAGGGATCAGAAACTTTTTCAGAGTTTACTGGAGAAAGTTCTGAGACCGGATATATCCAGGATATAAAAGATGAAGTTTTGAAATTAATCAATTCTGAGCACCTTTTTAGTTTTCCCTATACTCCAAAAGAAGGAGATTATTTATCCATCAAAAATAATTTGAGAAAACAGGAATATTTAAATCTGATTTTTATTAACAATACCTGGATAGAAGAAATATACACTTGTTCTTACAGGGAGTGTGATACGGACATTTATACCACCATCAAAACAGGAGTTGCCTTTATAAGCCAGGATATATGAAATTATTTTACGGAGAAATAGCAGAGCAAAAAGTCACGATCAATGATGAAGAGCAGCAACATATCGTAAAAGTTCTTCGGATGAAAGATGGTGAAGATATTCATGTGACGGACGGAAAAGGAAAACTGGCTTCCGGAAAGCTTATTATAGAAGGGAAAAAAGCGGGTATAGAAGTTTCTGAAATCAAAGAAAATCTTCCCGAATTCAATCCGAAACTTCATATTGCCATTGCTCCCACTAAAAATATTGACAGAATTGAATTCTTTGTGGAAAAGGCAGTGGAAATGGGCATTTCTGAAATCAGTATTATTATCACCGAAAAGACAGAGCGTAAAAACATTAATATTGATAAAATACGAAAACAGGCTGTTGCAGCATCAAAGCAAAGTCTGAGATTTCATTTTCCGGTCATCAATGATTCGGTAAAACTAACAGATTTTCTGAAAGGCGTTAATCCGGAAAATACTTTTGTAGCCCACTGTCATGAGAATTTAGAGAGAATTGGACTTAAAAACATTCCTTCATTAGAACAGATTACTTTTTTAATAGGTCCTGAAGGTGATTTTTCCGAAAAAGAAATTGCATTTCTGGCAGAAAATAAAGTGAGAGCCGTTTCACTCGGAAACCAAAGGCTCAGAACTGAAACCGCCGGCGTTTTTGTAGCCGCATGGAATTATTACAATATGATATAAAAATACAAAGAGAAGGCTTGTAATCCTTCTCTTTTTTTCTGACTTACTATTTCCAGTCAATATTATTTTCTCTCATGTATTTTTCGAAGATCTGCTGCCCGCTTCTCATAGAATTTACTGCCCAAAGGATTTTCATTCTTAAAAGCTTTTCTTCATTCAGTTTGTAATCAATATCAGATTTTATAAGCTTCTGCTTCAATTCATACATACAGATAGAAGCCGCTACAGAAACGTTGAAGCTTCTCGTAAAGCCATACATGGGAATAGCCAGTGTTTCATCCGCAAAATCTAAAATTTCCCGGGATACTCCCTCCATTTCGGTTCCGAAAACCAAAGCAATAGGCTCTGTAATTTCATATTCAGGCAGCATTTGAGCATTATTTTCCAGAGAAACGGCCACGATCTTGTATCCTCTGTCTTTAATATTCTGAAAAGACTCCATATTTCTCGGAAGCTTCTCCACTTCCACCCATGTATCTGCACCTTTTGTAACGCGAAGGTTGGGTTCGAAGCTATATTCTTCCTGCAAAGCCACTACTTTATGAAAACCGCAGGCTTCTACAGAACGTACAATGGCAGCTGCATTTCTAAACTGGTAGACATCTTCTACAACAGGAAGCACAAAATCTGAGCTTTCCTGAGAAAAGTGTTCAATTTTCGTGATTCTTTCTTCAGTTAAAAACTGTTTTAAATATTCATAAGTTTGCGCTAAGTCTTTCATCCGCATTCAGTTATTTTTTCAATAGCCCCATGAAACGTCAGTAATTTCCATTTATTTTGATAAAATTTCATGATAAGCGTTTCATTCATTTTCAAATCTTTGCAAATTAACGTAATTTTGGCCTATCAACCCTCATCGGGCTCTAATTCTTAATTAAAAACAGTACATGAAGCGAAAAGTCCTGCTCATCTATACCGGTGGAACCATCGGAATGGAAAAAGATTACGAAACCGGAAGTCTCCGCGCCTTTGATTTTGGTAATATATTTGAGAAAATGCCTGAAATGAGGCTCATGGAATGTGAGGTTTTCGTTCATCCTTTTGCCAAACCATTAGATTCCTCGGATATGGGGCCTGAAGAATGGAAAGTAATCGCCAATTATATTCAAAAAAATTATGATGATTATGATGGATTCCTGATTCTTCACGGAACGGATACGATGTCTTATACGGCATCTGCATTAAGTTTCATGCTAAAAGGATTAAGAAAACCGGTGATTATGACGGGTTCTCAACTTCCGATTGGTGACCTGAGAACAGATGCGAAGGAAAATCTTCTGACGAGTCTTTATTATGCCAGTCTTTATGAAAATGACGAAGCAGTCATCCAGGAAGTTGCCATTTATTTTGAGTACAAATTATTAAGAGGAAACAGAACGCTGAAATATTCTGCGGAGTATTTTGATGCTTATTCAAGCCCAAACTACCCTATTTTAGGACAATCAGGAGTTCATTTGAATATTATTAAAGATAATTTGTTCCGTTGTGATCCGGAGGTGGATTTTCATGTGGATGAGCATATTTCTGAAGATATTTTATTCTGGAGAATTTTCCCGGGTATGCATTTGAGCCACTTCAAAGAAATTCCTAAAATGAAGGTTCTTATTCTTCAGGTTTTTGGTTCGGGAACCATTTTCAGCAGTGAAAAAACGCAGGAAACGCTTCAGGAAATCAGAAATAACGGAACCGAAATTGTAGTGGTAAGTCAGTGTATATCAGGAGGCATCTCGTTCGGAAAGTATGAAAACAGTAATATTTTCTCAAGAATCGGCGCGATCAGTGGAAGAGACATGACTGCGGAAACTGCGATTACGAAAGCCATGCACCTTATTGATAATCCAAGCTACTCCGGAAGCTTTGCAGATAATTTCACCAGAAGCCTTTGTGGAGAAATTACGGATTAATTGTAAGAATAATTTGCATATTAAAGAAAATACACTATTTTTGCAATCTCAAAAAGAGAGGTGTCCGAGTGGTTGAAGGAGCTACCCTGGAAAGGTAGTATACGGGTAACTGTATCGAGGGTTCGAATCCCTTCCTCTCTGCAAACAAAAATCCTGTGCTAGATTTGCACAGGATTTTTTGTTTTTAATGCACTCTTGTGTTTTATTTTTCTGATTAATTTTATTAGTTTTATTGGGTGTAAAATATGGATAATCCGATACTTTTTTAAACAATTTTTACACTAAACCAATTCCGGATCACGGATTCTTATACAATATCATTTCATAAACTTAGACCAACCAATACCAACCCTATTAATCACAAAAAAGCCTCCCATAATTGAGAGGCAGCATTAGATTGAGAGAATTTACAGCATCCGCTGTATGATGCTACAAGCATGCTTCTGTTACGGGTGCGCAATAATATGCTTTCCCTCGTGTACAACATTTTCTTGATCCAGGCAGACAGTTTTGAGTACAAGCTTCAATTCCTCCGTTAATAGTGATCAGCCTTTTTCTGGAAATCTTTTTTAAATTTTTCATGGTTAATGTATTTATCTGCAAAAAGTTACTAATTAATTTAAATTTAAAAACACAGTGAAAATACGGATTTTATGTAGTTATAATACTACGGAAAACCGTAATGAGATAACATTCATTTTATTTAGTTTCGCAAATAATTAATAATACGACGTGATTTGTCGTTACAAAAAACTATTTTCGTGAAAACTAAAAAAAATACCATGGGCATGAGTAAAAACATGAACGGATATATAAAAATATGCAACAATAAGTACCTTAATTATACATGCTTAATACTTATTGTCACCAGTGTATTAATAATTATTTACAGCCTTAATACTACTAATGGAGCTGAGTATAGTCGGACTTTGTCGTCTCTTATATTATTGCAGTTTTTATCATTCTTTGCAGGTAGTTTTCTTGGATTTTTATTTGGATTTCCATCACATAATAACAACCAATTTTTAGAAAAATATCAGCGAAATTCATCTCTTAAGGAAATTACAAGCTGGCTAACTAAAATAATTGTCGGAATTACATTGATAGAATTCAAAGATATATTTCATTACCTGAAGTATATTATTTATCACTTATCAAACTCCCTAAGTAACGATGACAGTCATACAGTTATTATTGCGGCTATAATAGGAACGTATTTCATTCTAGGTTTTATAGTGTTTTTTATATTGTCTGTAACAACAATTTTTGAAGAGCTCGTTGTTAATGATAAAAATATTGAAGCAATACTTACATCTGAAGCAATGAATCCTAATGAAGTTTATATAGATAACGCTGATAGTGTGAACAGTCATTTAAACTCAGATTTCTCTAAAATGAAGCCACAAGAAAAACAAGAGATCTTAAAGTATGTAGCAAAAAATGGAGTTGACAAAATGGAACCATTAATGACTAAAAGACTTGCCAAATTTCTATACGCCATGGAAGAGTATGAATTAGCTGCCAAAGCTTATGAAAACGCATATATTAAAGATAATAATGAAAAAATAAGTCTACTTAATGCGTGTTATATAAAAAGTAAGCTATTAAAAGACTTTGATAATTCTAATAAAAAATTACGTGATCTAATTAATGTTGACCCTAGTTTTGCGCCTGCGTATTATAACTTGGCATGTAATTATAATAGAGAATATTTAGAATTCAAAGACGCAATAAAAACGGACTACATCAAAACATTAAAAAGCAAGGCTGAAGACAATCTAACGAAAGCATTTAAATTAGACAAAGGTCTTTATAGTGAGGCAAAAAAGGATGAAGCGTTAGCTGGCATAGATATTGAAGTTATTTTTGCAAAATCTAAAGATCAAAATAACAGTTAGATATAGATAATGTATATATTTAATATGTAAATATTGCGTATTAAATATATTTAACTAATTTTACACTCGATAATGAGCCACAATTTCCAAAAACATACCATATGAAACTTCAAGATTTAATTAACATTTAAATTTTAAATGACGAGTAAAATCTAAATGATGAACCAATTTTGCTCATCATTGTTAACAACCTACTGACGTAATGAATTACGCAAAAGTTTGACCAAACAACGATCCCCACCTAACAGTGGGGAATTTTTATTTATTATCATTTACAAGTCAGCTATGATTATTATCATTTATTTTTAATTGTTCTAAATAGCTGTAATTATTAAGTTTGCAATAATTAAAATAACTAATAACATGAAAATTAAAATTCCCTTTAAGGCTATTGCCTGCTCAATAGCTATTCTATCAATTTTTCATTCTTGTGAGCAAGATACTACTGAAAATACACAAGAAACTTCTGCAAAATTAAAAAAGGCTGAGCGTAAAGTTGAAACTGCAATTGTTAATGGTAAATCCGTATTAAAAATTACTTTTGGAAATGAGGTAAAGTATATGGATAGCTATTTAATTAAAGAAACCAATACTTTACTTTCAAGTTCCAATAATACACTTGTAGTAAAGAAATTAAACGACAACAACCGTAATACATCTAAAAGCGTTCATGAAGTTGTAATTGATAATGATAATTACTTGGGTGATGGGTATATGATATATGCTTGTAAGGGAGACGTTCACAGTATAGAAGTTGTTGAAATGGAGGGTAAATTATGGATTCAATCAGGAGGGGTTTCATCTACAGCAGGAACTATAGCCTTAGATGGTCTTAGTGCCCCTGATATGGCATACTTCCAATGCCTGATGGATCATGATTTAAACGGTGTTATAACAGTTCGTTTCAAGGACTAAAGTTGTATAAATAAAATTCCCTCAGGTCTATCTGAGGGAATTTAAAAAAATGATCTTGTAATACTTCAGCTTATTTTGCCAGTAAAAGAATCCTTTCAAACTCTTTCGCGTAATTTGCGATCAGATCCATTCTATCGGTGCCGTTAATGCATCTTCTGGCATTTTTATAGTCCTTTTTAGAATTATTCATGTAATCTGAAATCTTTTTCCCAGTAAAGACACCGGTTTTAAAACCATCAACTAAAATATACCTCTATTTCGTTTAAATAATTCTGAAGGTCCATTTGTATTTCATTTTTTGTTTGTGATTTTTCTTGACACAAAGATCTACCGTGAAAGCGACAAAACTCGACGTATTAAATTAATAATCATATTTCTAACAAAAACAATTAATACCTATCAGCCTTCAGTTTTACCCTTCATCTTTTCTTAGGTATTTCTACTAAATCCTACAATTGGTTATTTATACTCTACCCTATTATTTCTGTTCTTCGTTACTTTGAGGTACAAATTAACCATCTAAAATCCAAATCGATATGACATCAACAAGTGTAAATGCAAATTCTTCAGGTCAGTTAGTACTTGGAAACGGAGCACAGTTCTGGGTGTATCTTTCCCCACAAAATGATACCACAAAAATGATTTCTACATGGCGTGTAACTTTCTCACAGGGAAACTGGAGTGACTTTATCTCAAGTGAGAATCCTACCAAGCAAATTCAGACTCCTAATCTTTCAGGGATTTTTGAAATTAAAGTAGAATTACTAAGCGGATCTACCGGTACATGGCGCCAGATTCCGCCACAGCAGGGAAGTCATAATGAAATAGGCTGCAACTCCAATTGTGCTTCTATGGTAGGCATCGTTGCAGACAGCACCAATCCTCCAGTAGGCGCCATCAATGCTCATTTCTGGACCACATGGGATGCTATGTGCGGAGTAAGACAGAACTAAATGTAAATAACAGTCCATACAATTTGATTGCCACAGTATTTTATATATTGTGGCAATTAATTATTGCACCTATACGCCAGAAAATCAATCTGTTTTATAATTAACTTAAAAATACGTATCCGCTTTTCCACAAGTTATTAATAAGTTATCCACATTTTATTAACAATTGCCCTTCAATCCAAAAGGCTTTATTCCTAAATCTATCCTAAATCAGGTTTTTATTTTGTCTTGTTTTTAAACAGTATTAAAAGATTTTGAATAAACAATTTATGAACAAAGCCTATAATTTTGCCATCAATAAGTATTCTATCTGCGTCTCAACAATATTCATATTCATTTCATGGTTTCGCAGTCATTTAACATTAAAACAGTTATCCACACTATTGAGCATGAAGAAATTTTTTGCAGTATTATTTTTATTGGGATGTATGGGAGCCACCATGCAGGCACAGATCAGTCCGCCTGGATTAGGTGATGCAAATAATGCATTTTGGGGGGCTTTCGGAGTGAAGCGACAATTGGATTCTTTAGGTAAGAAACAAGCGTTGAGTTACATTGCAATAGGTAGAAAAAGCAGCCCGGATAATCATAATTTGTTTTCAAAACAGGCGATCATTGTATTGAATCATGAAGTATACCATTCCTTTGCCCCGCATCAGCAGTATAGCTATGCATTAAGCTATCGCCGGCAGCCAAAGTATGAAAATACAGCTCCTTACGATAAGGAAAATACAGAACAGGAATTCAGGATTTACGGTAGATATGCCTATACTTTTGAACTTGGAAAAAACTGGAAACTGAAAAATACAATACGGCAGGAATTCAGAAAGTTTTTCGATGCAGATTTTCATAAAGCGGAAGAAGATTTTCAGTTGAGAACCCGAATTAAGAGCCAACTCACGTATAATTTATCTCCTAAAAACAATCAGAAGCTGGCATTGAGCGCAGAAGCTTTGTTTTCTATAAGTCATCTCAATGAGCCGGATTCTGAATGGGGATCATTCGGGTACAGAGAAATGCGTATTGCGGCTTACTATATGTTCTCCATTCCGAATTCTCCTTTTACCGTGGATATAGGATATATGGATGATCTCATCAGAGACAGCAGAAGTATTCATCACGGCGGTGTTCATTATCTGGCAGCGGATCTGATCTGGAATATTCCTTACAAAAAATGACAGACAATATTTGTTTGTTACTATAATACAAAATCCCGGTCATCACTGACCGGGATTTCTGTTTGAAAAACATAAGTTTTCCGCAATATAATTAAGTATGAATGTTTGGTGTAAAATTTTAGTTGCACAGGGTCAGAAACTGCCGGCTCAACTGTACATTGAACTTTGCTTCTGCTCTGGAACGTGCATAAATAGTCTGTCTGAAAGCATGAACCGTTTTCAGTTTCTGATCTATGAACTCCGCAATCTGAACTACAGAAAAAAGAAAATCTCTGTACACAGCCATATTAACGGTCTGCCCATAGTAAGGGAGATACGCCTTTAAAAAAGGAATTGCTTTCTGATGGCGGTTGTAGCTGATGCAGTACCCTACTCCTTCCATGGAGGTTACAATGCTATAGTTATTAATATAATCCTGGATATTTTTTCTTCCATCCAGAGCATGAGCATTTTTGGAGCAGTATTTATTGATCTTATCCAGAATATGCTGGGCATATTCCATCATCGAAATATTTTTGAATTCAAAAACCTGATTCATTCCATTGGATGGTGATGTTCCGTTTTCACAGTCTATACAGAAAGAAATCCCGATTTTGTCGTGATAAGGAAAAAAGCAGTCTTTCACCTCAATGGAGGCATCCGGCTTCAGCCTATCGTCTGTAAAGTTGTAATAAACATATGGGCTGTAAAGATCAGCAAGAGCTTTCAGATAATCTGTTTCGCTGGTATTATGATATTCTTCAAACCATTTTTCAAGGTTATCGTAATAATTACTTTCAAAGTCGTTAAAGTTTAAGTAAAATGGTAATTCCATAGCTCTGTAATTTTGATATGACAAAGCTATACCCGTAATGCGACAAAACTTGACGTATTAAAAAGCACTACAAATATGTTATACCTTTTTATTTTTAAAGAATCCCCAAAGAGAGCCTTACAAAAGACTTCATGTACGCTTAGTTTACAAATTATATAAATATACGGTGACGTTGTAATATGCACTATACGGAAAACCGTAATTTTATTTCGAAAATAAATTTTAGATTTGCACATATTACAAAATCAATAATGTTATCATCTTTAAATAAAATTAAATATTTAAATTTTATATAACAAAATAACTACAATTCACTTTTAAGTTAATTTTTGTTGCCAGATTAAAAATAATGAGTAATTTTGCCTTAGAAATATTTGACGATGAAGGTTCAAAGTGCGTATTTTATACTGTTGTGATTGATGGTGAGGAAATATCCGAGACCGAGAAATTCTTTGTAAAGTTTTTTAATATGCCTGAATTGAAAAGTTATGCTTCTGAATTGGCAAGTTTTTTGACTAAAACTATAGGGGAGAAAAGAGGAGCAATAGATTCTTTTTTTAGGGACGAAAGAAAAGCGCATGCTTTACCTCCAAATCCTAATATAGAAATAGAAGAAATTAGTATATTAGATAACTTTCCATTAAGACTATATTGCCTTAGAATTTCACAATCCTGTGTAATATTATTTAATGGTGCTGAAAAAACTAGCCAAGCGGCTCAAGATGGAGCAACAAGTATGTCATTCCATGATGCAAATATCTATGCAGATAGAATTTTAAAAGCTTTTGCAGATAATGATATTAAATTATGTGAGAAGAAACGAGAGATTCTAGATTATTACGAAAATACCAAAATAACAGAAATACTATTCTAATGAGAAATAAGTTCTTAAAAGAAATAATCGACCAAACTTCAAAGGACACAGAAATATTTATTGATAAATATTCTGATATAGTTTTAAGAATAAATCAAATTCTTAAAGAAAAGAATATTTCGCAGAAAGATCTTGCTACAAGCATGGGTAAGAGCCCTTCTGAGCTTAGTAAATGGTTAAGTGGAAATCACAATCTTACCCTAAG
Source organism: Chryseobacterium culicis (assembly GCF_900108365.1). GTDB lineage: Bacteria > Bacteroidota > Bacteroidia > Flavobacteriales > Weeksellaceae > Chryseobacterium > Chryseobacterium culicis. The sequence continues at coordinate 146,982 of NZ_FNWQ01000005.1, forward strand.
ATCTATTGCAAAAATAGAGGCTGAATTAGGAGAGTCAATTATTGAAATTCCTTTAAAATGCTTTACAAGCAATTTCAAAGAGGAATGGGAACAAACGATTGTTTCTTTCGTTATTGAAAAGAAAATTAAAGCTGAGAAAAATACTAATAGAAAAAATTGGGATGAGTCAAGAAAAATCAAATTCGCATAAGTTTGATCCTCATAAATTACATTTGATAGAATTCTTTATAACAAATGAATCTATTATTCAACCAGAAACTTTTTCTAAAGAATCCATTACAGAATACGATTCAAAGATTGGAGTTGCTGTTGCATTTAATATTGCAGATAAGCTAATAAGACTCGAATATGATATTGAGTTAAACACTAATTCTGAAAATGAAAAAGAAGCAAAGGCGATGTTTTCGGCAATATTTATTTATGAATATGAAGATTTTTCTAGAATTGTAAGGGTTGTGGATAAACAGATAAAAGCAAGCGCTCATTTAGGTAGTATTATTTTTTCAGTTTCCCATTCTACAATGCGAGGTATATTGTTGATGAAATTATCAAATACAGTTTTAAGTGATTTTATTCTTCCCATTACAGATCCTGCAATGGAAAAATATATGGTTAAAAAAGAGAATTAACATATTTTAATTAAAAAGAATCCGTCTCAGTTGTGAGACGGATTCTTCTGTTTGAAAAACATAAGTTTTCCGCAATATAATTAAGTATGAATGTTTGGTGTAAAATTTTAGTTGCACAACGTTAAAAATTGTCGGCTCAATTGTACATTGAACTTTGCTTCTGCTCTTGAGCGTGCATAAATAGTCTGTCTGAAAGCATGAACCGTTTTCAGTTTCTGATCTATGAACTCCGCAATCTGAACTACAGAAAAAAGAAAATCTCTGTACACAGCCATATTAACGGTCTGCCCATAGTAAGGGAGATACGCCTTTAAAAAAGGAATTGCTTTCTGATGGCGGTTGTAGCTGATGCAGTACCCTACTCCTTCCATGGAGGTTACAATGCTATAGTTATTAATATAATCCTGGATATTTTTTCTTCCATCCAGAGCATGAGCATTTTTGGAGCAGTATTTATTGATCTTATCCAGAATATGCTGGGCATATTCCATCATCGAAATATTTTTGAATTCAAAAACCTGATTCATTCCATTGGACGGGGATTTTCCGTTTTCACAATCTATACAGAAAGAAATCCCAATTTTGTCGTGATAAGGAAAAAAGCAGTCTTTCACCTCAATGGAGGCATCCGGCTTCAGCCTATCGTCTGTAAAGTTATAATAAACATATGGGCTGTAAAGATCAGCAAGAGCTTTCAGATAATCTGTTTCGCTGGTATTATGATATTCTTCAAACCATTTTTCAAGGTTATCGTAATAATTACTTTCAAAGTCGTTAAAGTTTAAGTAAAATGGTAATTCCATAGCTCTGTAATTTTGATATGACAAAGCTATATCCGTAATGCGACAAAACTTGACGCAATATATTTTTTGTAAAAAAGATTTTAGATAATTATTCCGTGAAGGATCAGTTTTTGGTTTGCGAAGGCATTTCGTTTAGCTAGAATAGCATCCGTCAACTGCTGAACGAAACGACTTTGCGATCGTTCTTTAAAACAATACAAGATCTTATTCTGAATCGAAAACACGCAACCCTAACTCGGAAGAATTCACAGCGAAGCGGCTTGAAGTATTCACCATTGCCATTTATTTGTCATAATTCAGCATGATGTATTCAAAATAATGAATCATCTTCAGGTAATTTTCAATGCTAAGGTATTCATTCGTACTGTGAATACTTTGCTGCTCAGCACTGTTGATTTTAATCGGCATGAATCTGTAGACATTTTTGCTTACGATCTCATATTTACCGGCATCCGTTCCTGCCATAGTCAGGTAAGGTGTGACGATAGCTCCGGGATGAATTTCTTTTACTCCGGCTTCTATCATTTTAAAAGCTTTTGTGCTGCTTGATGAAATGGCAGACGCTTCTCTGGTATTATCAATTTCTTCTACCTCAACATCAAATCCTTCAGTGGCTTTAGCAATATGCGCTTTTACATCTTTTACCGTATTTCCGGGAAGAAGCCTGAAATTAACAACAAATTCGACTTCGGGGGAAAGCACGTTAGTCCCATCACTTCCTTTCATCATGGTAAGTGCAGTGGTGGTTCTTACCAAGGCATTGGTCGTATTATTTTTAGTAAGCTGTGAAATTAATACCGGTTTTAAAAGCCATTGATTAGCGAGTGCCATTCTTGTTGCGAAAGGCATTTCTCCCCCAATATTATTAAAAAATTCTTTGATTAAAGGCGTAATCACCGGCTTCATCTGATGATCTTCCAGACGCTGCATAATAACGGCAGCCTTTCCAATAGCGCTTTCCATGGGAGGCATTGATGAGTGCCCTCCCAGGCCTTTTACTTTTATTTTTGCGGAAAGAAATCCTTTTTCTGCGCATCCTACTACGGCTACATCGGTATCTATTCCTGCTACGTTTCCTTTTCGCATAATTAATCCTCCTTCATCATAAACGGCATCAAACTTCAGTCCTTTTTTCTTAAAATAATCGGCAATCTGCATCGCTCCTTTTTGTCCGCCTACTTCTTCATCAAAACCGAAAGCCAGATACATATCCCGTTGTGGAACCTGCTTATTTTTAATCATTGAATTCATGGATTCCATTAAGGAAAAAAGCATTCCTTTCATATCAATTGCTCCTCTGCCGTAAATTCTTCCATTGGCAACGGCTCCTGAAAAAGGGCCATATTCCCAATCTTCCGCTACTTTTGAAACGGGCTCCAGCGGTTTATCATCCGGACGGAATACATTTTCTTCATTATTTTTGATGTCAGCATCTCCCGGCGGCACCACATCCATATGAGAAAGGAACAGAATAGGCTCCAAAGCGGGATTGCTGCCTTTGAGTCTGAACACCAGTCCGTATTGATTGACTTCAACATTTTCGGTGTTTTGATATACTAATGGATAAGAGGTTTTTAAATAGGTTTTGAACTGATCAAACGGTGCATAATCAAATTCACCCAAACTGCCTGTAGAAACGGTAGGAACTTTTATTCCTCCTGAAAATCTCATCACTGCAGAATCATTTCTTACCGGCTTCCACCCTTCGCCTGCTCCCAGATTATTTTTCTTAAACGGATAGGTGTACGTTTTGATCAATACTACAGCAGCCAGAATAACCATGATTCCCAAAAGAATTAAAAGAAATTTTTTCATATCAGATAGGTTTTGTGAATTGATTTTATTCTATAAATATAGCAAAGTATTTACGGTTTAACAAGTTAAAACCTGCATTTTCAACCGTTTAATCTTATGAGGTAACGATTACAAATTGTAAAACAGAGCAAAAATATTTTGCTGCTATGAACGTTTTTCGGCGAATGATCAATGTAACATTTGTAATCCTAATATCTTAGACAAAAGCAACCAGATAGGGAATGGGCCCGCTGGCCGGATGAAGTTTTGTGAGTGAAACAGTACAAATTATTTTGTGTTTAATGCAAGAGGCATGGATTTTTAATTTTAACGACAGCTTAAGACAATCAAAGAATTGACAACAGCGAAGTTATAACCAGGATCCTATCTCCTGATTATTTGTATCTGCTTTACACGGAATTGTTGAGTGAAAAATTAATTCAGGATTTCGTTCATTTCGGTTAAAATGATTGGTTTTCCGTCGGTAACGACAAGGGTATGTTCGTGCTGAGCCATATAGCCGCCTTTATTTCCTACCATCGTCCAGCCATCTTTTAATTCAACAGCAATATTGGAATCTGTGGAGATAAAGGTTTCGATAGCCACAACAGAGTTTTTCTTAAAGCGTCTGGAATCATAGCGGTTTCTGTAGTTCAGCAATTCATCAGGCTGCTCGTGTAAGCTTCTTCCCACTCCATGGCCGGCAAGATTTTTAATGACTTTAAGCCCTCTTTTCTTTGCTTCTGTTTCCATCAAATGGCCTATGTCGGCTATTTTTACCCCACCTTTGATATTGTCGATTGCTTTTCTCAAAATATCTTTAGATGCCTCCACCAGTTTCTGATGTCCGTGAATATCTTTTCCAATGACAAAAGAACCTCCGTTATCAGCCCAATATCCATTCAGTTCCGCGGAAACATCAATATTAATGAGATCTCCTTCTTTCAAAACCCTCTGATCAGTGGGAATACCGTGGCAGAATTCATTATCCACACTAATGCACGTCCAGCCGGGAAATCCGTATGTTAAGTACGGAGCAGATTTTGCCCCAAAGCTTTCCAGTATTTTGGCTCCGTATTCGTCGAGATCTTTTGTGGTCATGCCGGGTTCAGCATAATCTATCATTTTTTTAAGGGTAAAAGCAACGGCTTCACTTACTTTTTGCATTCCGAGCATCTGATCTTCGCTGGTGATTGACATAGTTTTTTGATATTGTTGAGAACTACAAAGTTAGGAAATTTAAAATATTAGGATAGAATCTGTTTTCATTGCTTACATCTATTTAGTGAAAATAGGATAACTCCTGTCTTATCTAACCCCCTCTACCTCTTGGGTAAGGAGGCTATAACGAGTCCGTATGAGCCTGGCGCCACTGTAATCAGGAGTTACAGGGCCTTATAGAACGGAATAAAAACCGCTGACTAAAGAGCCGGAGGTGTCTGGTGAACTGGATAATGGTATCAGGCTAAGTTGGTATATCAATAAATGAGAATATTTTACCGGACATTTTTTAACCTTTACTTTACAGAATGTATTATCTTTGAATCTTCACAAATTGATTAAGAATGGACCACAAAATACATCAGGGAAGAAATGTAAAACGTTTTAGAGAAATGCTGGGCATTAAGCAGGAGGCATTGGCGCTGGATCTGGGCGAAGACTGGAACCAAAAGAAAATTTCTTTACTTGAACAGAAAGAAACCATCGAAAACCCACTGCTGGAAAAAATATCCGAAGTACTGAAAATTCCCGTAGAAGCTTTTCAAAATTTTGATGAGGAACAGGCTGTGAATATAATTGCTAATACGTTTGGAGAACATGGTATTGGATATCAGAGAAATGATAATCCCATCTTCAATCCAATTGAGCAGGTAATAAAACTCCACGAGGAAAAAATTGCGTTGTATGAACGCATGCTGAAAGAAAAGGATGAAATGATGAGCAGGCTGGAGAGGTTGCTTGATAAGTAAGAGATAAAAGATAAAAACCACTGCTGGAGCAGTGGTTTTTTCGTTTTATTTTTTTGTGGACACGAGCGAGACGCTCGCGCCAGCAGGGAGAACTAGATACATTGATTATTGTAAGAATTAATTCTAATAGTTTTTCCATCAAAATAAAGACATCTGAAATGAGGATCATGACGATCAAAGTTTGGTTTTGAATTTCTAAGAATTTTTATTTTTTTATTACTTTTATTTTTATAAAAGTTGCCTAATTCTACAAAATCTTTATCACTGAATAGATAGACCGTATCATTTTTTATTACTTCAATACCTTTAACATTTATCATTTTAAGATTGGGTTTATAATCTCCTATTTCAATAAAGATACTATCCTTTTTTTTTGTAAAAAAAAGACATATATTATTTGATTGTGTGGCTTGCATTCTTTTCAAATCTTCTTTGTATGAAAAAATTTCTTTTTTTAACTGTTCATTAATTACAATATCCGGATAGAAATATTCTGTAATTTTTTCCATTTTCTTCTCTGTGCAAGAAAATAAGATAAGAAAAAGCAACAATGCTTTACTTCCTTCTAAAAGATGTCGTATCATAATATATAAAATGTGGTCTATTATCTTTATTACCTATATAGATCCAAGGATTAGCTTTAATCTGATTGCCATAATTTTGTAATAATGCTTCATGAGATGTTCGGTCTCCTTGATCAGGTTTATATCGTACACTCCCATCAGAATTAAATCCAGAAGGATAATTAATTACTTCATATCGTCCCTTAAGTAAATGTTTATTTTCAGGATGATCATATATTAGCATTTGATGTGAGTGGCCGGATCCCATTAGATTATAACCTGAATCCAAATATCTGAATATTGGATTTAAACTTACTTTATCGTCTTGATGGTTACTATTAATTATTGTTACAGAACTATCTGAAAACCAACCATTTTTAGTTAAATAATTAAATCCCCATTCCTTTTCTGTGTTTGCTGCCAGAAAATAGAAATAGTTCTTTATTTGTTTTACAGAAACTGAAGAATTTTCAAATATTATTGTTGTTTCTACAGGTTTATATTGTTTTAAATAACTATCATATTCTGTATCTTGACGCAAATTCTTCATAAACTCTTTATTCAGTTTTATAAACTCAGTGCTATTCCAATTGAACAATCTATCAAACCCATCTTTAGTTCCATTTATAAGTTCAAGTTTACCATTTCTATTAAGCCTATAATCGTCCATTAAACTTTCAAAACTAGATCCTGTAAAGAAATTTCTCCCTGAAGTTTCAGAACTAGTAGACATTGTTGCCACATATGCACTATAGGCTAATCCTGCATCGCCACCTGTAGCCATCATTCCCATCTGGGGGATTTCTTATTTTATAAACTCATATTATTATTTATCTTCCCCCATTTTTGATATAATTGAAACTCATTCATTTGTTTTAATCTGTAACTTGGTGCATTAAAAGTTTCTTTCTTCGATTTAATATTAATAACTGAGAATCCTTTTTCAAAAATTTTATTTCTTTTATCAAAGTCCTTTTCAATTATTGACATACAAGGTAATCCGAGAGAGTCATGTGGTGGAATAGAAATGGGTGTTAATGCTTCAAAATTTATCTGAAATGTATCTTTTTCATAAATATGTCGATAGTTCTTTTGAATATCTTTTATAGATATTTTAAGTGTATCGCTTGTAGGATTCCCAAAAAGTAAAAAAGTCTCTACATTTTTTATTCTTATACTATCTTTTTTATAATCACATATCAAATTCTGGAAAGAACAAACAAAATTCTCATTCTTTAATGTAGATTTCTTACATGAAATAAATAAAATAATTAATAGGAATACACAGATTTTAAATCTATTTCGGTCTGTATGTGTTATAATACCATTTATCATTAGAATAATTTTTTTTCATTAATTGTTGAAATTCAGGTGTAGTCTTCATAAAAAGAGGAGAAGACATTTGATGTTCATAAATTTTGATATGCTCTTTGGCCAAATCTAATTTAGATATATTAATATTATCAGGATTTAATGTTAAGTGACTTATTTTTCCTCCCTCATGACTTAATGCAGAAATCATATTGTTTTTATCATTATAATATGGATGAGCTTTTCCATTCCCCACCATCAAAGAGACTGTTTTATCCCCTTTGTTTGCCTGCATTAAAGCATCTGGGTTATATTCGCCTCCATTGAATCTAGAAAATGTTCCAACTATCTTCCCACCACCATCAAAATGAAAATTTGCAATTGCGACAGACATGCTATTACCTTTAAGCCTATTTAAATCTATACCAGCTTCTTCAGCATAATGATTAGCGATATTTGCTAAAACAAACGCATTATTTTTATTAAATATATAATCTTTTAATTCCACTGATAGCCACGGAGCTGTATTTAATTTTCTTGTAATTGGATTTTGAAAATCAATAATAATATTATTTGTTTTTTTATTGTCTGTATATAGAAACTGCCCAAATTGATTAAAATGATCATCAGGTGGCATACTATCTCTATAATTAATAAATGCTTGTTGTGCAGCTGAGATATTAATTTTCTTCATTATTCACGTACAATTGTATCATTAAGTTTACATACATTTTTAATATTGTTTACTATGAAGCTTTTCTTATATTCTAAATAATGAATATACGATATATAAAAAAGTAAACAATACATATCGTACAAGTTTATATGATAATGATCTATATGAACACCCCTTGCAAATATGCAAGAGGTGCTATTTATTCTACCTTGAAAACCAGAGGGTAAGTTTATTTAATAAGCTCAAAGTCGGGAGACTTTGCGCAGTTGGCTAATGGTAGTTCACTTTATCATACCACTCACTTTATTTACATCTACCATAAAAAAGTACTTTTAAATTTCCATTATCAACATAAAGGCATCTAAAATGAGGATCAAAATGATTAAGAGATGGTTCCAAATTATCTATAATATTAATTTTGTCATTAAACTGATTTTCACAAAACGGTTCTATACTTATTGAATCATTTGTGCTAAATAAATATACTGTATCCTTTTTCATGATTTCAACTCCCTTTATATTTAGTATTTCAAGGTTCGGTTTATAATCCCCTATTTCTATAAAAGTCGTATCATTTTTCTTATTAAAATAAATACTTAGATTATTACTTTTCGATGCTTGCAACCTAATCAATCCTTGTTTATAGGAGTATATTTCTCTTTTTAGATCTTCTTTGATTAAAATTCTGGGATAAGAGTACTCTTTAATGTTTTCTTTTCTATTTTCTTTACAAGAAAATAAGATAAGAAGAAGCAATGATGCTTTACTTCCTTCTAAAAGATGTCGTATCATAGTATATAACATGTGGTCGGTTATCTGGGTTACCTATATATATCCATGGATTAGCTTTTATTTGCCCTCCATATTTATTTAATAAATTTTCGTAGCTACTCCTGTCACCAGTCTTGTAGCCAAAATCTACACTTCCATCTTTTTGGAATCCGGAAGGATATGCCATTTCATCATACCTTGATTTTAATAAATGTCTATTTTCTGGGTGGTCATAGATTAAAAAAGGATGCGAATGTCCAGATCCTAATAAATTATAACCAGAATTTAAATATTTAAAGACTGCGCTCATACCAACACTACCATCTTGGTGGTTACTATTAATTATTGTTACAGAACTATCTGAAAACCATCCATTTTTAGTTAAATGATTAAATCCCCATTCCTTTTCTGTGTTTGCTGCCAGAAAATAGAAATAATTCTTTATTTGTTTTACAGAAACTGAAGAGTTTTCAAATGTTATTGTTGTTTCTACAGGTTTATATTGTTTTAAATAACTATCGTATTCTGTATCTTGACGCAAATTCTTCATAAACTCGGTATTCAGTTTTATAAATTCAGTATTATTCCAATTGAACAATCTATCAAATCCATCTTTAGTTTTCTTTATAAGTTCAAACTTACCATTTCTATTAAGCCTATAATCGTCCATTAAACCTTCAAAACTAGATCCTGTAAAGAAATTGGTACTTGTAGACCTTGTTGCTACAAATGCACTATAAGCAAATCCCGCATCACCACCTGTAGCCATCATTCCTCCGTTTACACTTACAACATCATTCCCATCTGGATCAATGACCATCACAGGATTGTTTACAGCATAATTATAAGGGCTGTGTCTTCTGTATTTCTCAGACATGGCATCCATTACACCCCATCTTCCCAGATCAGGCATATACATCCTTGCTCCATAATCATACATACCATTCTCCTGGAGTTCCTTACCGTTATATTTGTAATTATAAGCTGGATTTCCTAACAAAGTATTATACCCTTCATGTTTCAATCCAAACGGATAATAATTATTCTCTTCAATGATCTCTGTTCCAGCACCATTCTTAGCATAACTTAACCTGACATTTCCAAGGTGGTCTGTATAATTATATACATACTTTCCGGTCTCAACATTAAAATATCCTTCTGCCGTCGGAAAGAATTTTAATACCGAATTATCATACTGAAAACCATCCAGATAATCTGTAGTTTTTGTATCCAATACCTTTTTCACCTTTACTCCGTCTGCTCTGTAAACATAATCGGTTACTTTGGAGTTTTGTGTAATTTTCTTTGGTAAATTTAAATAATTATATTGGATGGAAGAAATTCCTTTATCCATCTGGCTGGTCATATTCCCATTATCATCATAATTGATGGTATTAGGACTTGCAACATATGGATAACCCGATGAATTTTGAGAGGCATCTTCAACCTTGCTTAGCCTGTTTCCAGAATAAGTATAGTATAGTCTGTCTATTTGCATAGGACCGTTGCCATCAGAATTTCCATACCTGTCCAGACGGGTGATATTTCCATTAATATCATAATCAACCCATTCGTTATAGGCACTAGTCTGTACTACGGAAGCATCCGGCTTCAGATATATGGCATGCACTAATCTGTTGAGAGGGTCATATGAATAATTATATCTTCTCAGCTGCCCATCTGTGGCGGCTTTCCAATCTACTTCAGCAATATTCCCGTTAAATCTGCCGGGATAGTTTCCTCTCACAGGATTTGTATATTTTATTTCATATCCAAAGAGCTTTCCGTTTAGATTGGCAGGATCGTTGATCTTAGTGAGCCATCCTCTGATATTATAGGTGTAATCAATACTTTCAAGAGGAGTTCTAGGGTTGGGTCCGCCAACTTTTTTATTTTTTAACTCTGAAAGTTCGTTATACTCATTCTTGGCTAAAACTTCTGTGGGACTACTATCAATCTGATGGTTATGAACCAATACTCTGTTCTGATGATCATAACCAAAATTTTCATTGATAACTCTTTCTACATCGGAAGCTAGCCTTTTATGTTTGGTTATGATTTGTAGTGGTAGTCCTGCAAAATCCAGTTTAGATTCTACTCTGGTATATCCTCCCAGATGATTGATAGAATGCGTACCAATCACCCTCCCTTTCCTGTCATAATAAGTATAGGTCTTTGTCCAGCTGTCATCCTCGATATTTTTTACAAGACTAAGAACAGGAAGCCCTTTTGTACTTTTACCGTCAGCGGTAGGGTTTTCAGTCAATACTGGTTCTCCTAAAATGTTTGAAGGAAAAGGCGGATTAAAGCCATACTGCTGAGGATAGGAGTCATAATAAGTAACTGAAAGAAGAGTATCTAGTCCCCAGTGCATGTTGGTATAATAATAAGGCATTCCGTTTGCAGTCAGAGGGGTATTATCCCGGCCTTCAAGGATAGCTCCCCCAATGATTTGGTTCTGCATCCCGATTCTTGTATTATTAGACATTACAATGCCTGTATAAATAGGTCTTCCAAAGATATCATATTTATAGATAGTCCAACTGAATGAAGCTCTCTGATTGGCATCCTGAGAAAGGATGAGCTTATCAACACCATCATACACCATATATTCCCATGCTTTGCCGGGAAGCTTCTTTTCTACGAGTCTGTTTCTGCTGTCGTATTTGTACTGATAACAAAGATTATCGAGCACTGTACCCGAGACAGATGCCGAAGCAGCAGCCAGTGGCGGAATTACAAAAACTAATTGTTTATAATCATCATACACATAATAAGTGTCTACATTTTGGGAAGAGTTCACTACTTTTCTTATCAAAACGGTTTGTCCTGAACCATCTTTAAATTCAATGGTTGTAATTCCGTCTTCATCGGTAACAGTATTTTTCACCAGCTGCCCTGCCTGATACTCCGAAGGAGCCGGAAGCTCCTGAGAGTACAATTTTTCTGTAGCATTCCAGCTTGTAATAGGAGCATATTTTTTGACGTGATCAGCTACAGTGTTAGTATCATATGCAAAAGTTATGGGCTTGTCTGTCCATGCATTTCCAACCTGTTTTTGCTGTAAAACCCTTTGTAAAGGAGAGTTTTCCAGAATTTTCTCAGTATATATTTTTTCTGCCCCATACACAGCAGAAGCATTTCCGAGGGGGGAAGTATAAAATTCTCCATTCTGAGTTCCGGATTGAGGAACAGGAAGATATTCTTTGGTCTGTCTTCCCAATGCATCATATTCCACATGAACTACAACATCTTTTTCTGTGGGAGAAGATTTTACGCTGACACTCTGTTTTGGTCTTCCCAGATAATCAAAATATTGTACGGTTTCTGCTTTTTTTATACAATCTGCATCAAGGCAGTTTGTTGTCTGTATATAATTTTCTGTACTTGTTTGTGCATAAGATAATCCTGCTACAAACAATGTTATATTAAATAAAAATATTTTTTTCATAATTGATAAATAATTAAAATATAAGCATAGGCGAAGTGTAAAATAATTAGCACATCTTGTTGCTTATTACTCATGAATTAATGTTTGTAGTTGTATTTGTATTTCTTCAAGACTTTTCCGTTATCGTCAACCACCTGATCCAGTCTGTTGGCATTATCATATTTGTAATATTCCCGGATTCCGGAAGGCGGAGTCATGCTCTTCATTCCAATCAGAGTATCATACACATACGTGGTGATCTGATAATTTCCGAGACTGATATTATTTCTGAAAAGATCCAGAGCATTTTGAAAAGCCTGTTCTGATCCTGCGTCAATATCGGCATCAGATTTAGAAACAATATCTGACAGATAAGGTGATATCTGATCATAAGTTGCCCCCTCTATTTTTGCGATAGGCTGGGTTTTGCCATATCCCCAAACTACAGTAACGGGAATACCATCTTTGGTGGTATATTGCTCTAAATTTCCCTTGCTGTCATATCTGTTGAAGATAACTTCGTCAGAAATATTATTTTGTGTATCATACGATACCGCTGAGCTGGGAAATGTATTGGCAGGATTATCATATTTTGTTTCCGCTCTTGAAATTAATTTCCCCGTATCAGAGATATTTTTCTTAACAATAGATTGAGTTTCTAAGGGAATACCTATGATATTGGCATTAATAAGCTTCTGATTACCCTTATCAAAGGCATACTGATAGGTTGTTTCCTGAATAGTTCCGTCAAAAGAAGTTGCTTTTTCCAGATTTGTTTTATAGTTGATAGCACTCTTTGTTGTCTCAGTAGTAGTTTCAGTAGTAGCTGAATTATGATAAATTTTCGAGATTACTTTATGATTTTTTATCCAAACTGTTTTCAAAAAGAAGTTTGCCCCTAAATATATAGGTGCTACCAGGTATCTGGGACCGAAAAAATCCTCAAGAGTATATTCAAAATTATCTTCTGTTTGTTTTTGATTGGCAGCATTGTAAACTTCTTTTTTATCCAAAAGTCCCTCCCTCATAATGTTATAATTAGGCCATAATGGTCGGTTAGGCACTTCAGTAGGTTGTGTTGAATAAGTATCTACCGTTTTAAAATAATATTTGGTATATCCTGTATTATTTCCATTGGAAACTTTTACGTTTTTATAAATTGTCACAGGATTGGCTGGTACTATACCACTTTCTGACTTTCCTAATATACTGCCTCCGTCTACAAAATAACCGCTTGAAACAGTAGGATCATCAAATTTATTATACTCATATTCTTCTATTGATGACGGAACCGAATAATTATTTACACTGGCATAATCCAAATCAAAAGATTTGATATTTTTAATTCTCAAAAAGGAATCTGTAGGAACCTTGATGTTACCCTCAGAAGGAGTTCCATCATAGTAAAATGCCCTAAAATTCACGGAACCACTAAAAGTAGCATTGGGTACAGCAGAAGACAATGTAACATAATATTCACCAGTAGTAAATGTCATATTCTGTATTGTTGGATAGTTTGGATCTGCATCAACTGCTGGCCCTATTGTATAAGGAGTTGGCTTATAAACATCTCCAATTTTTCTATAAAAGGTCAATGACCAAGGGTAGCCTGAAATCTGACTGGCATAGATTTCTATATTTAGTTCTTTATCCTGAGGAATGGTAAAGAAATATTTTTTTGTATTGGTATTAAACTGATTAAAGGACACGTTGGCAATATCAACTTGCGGAGGCATAACTGTACCAATTGAATCCTTAAATGCATAAGGTACTGATTCAAAATTATATTCTGTAGCTCCTCCTGTTGGCAGTTTTACTCTTAGTCTATTAAAGTGTACTTCCCCGCTACTGGAAGGCAAGCTATACCCTTGATAATCAAAACTCGTTTTTTCAATATCATTTTCATAATTATCTACCTGGGTAAAAGAATTTAAAGTACGATCAGAATTATATGAATAATTAAATTTATATTTTTTAACAAACGCATTCTTGGCATTTTTTAGAATAATATTATCTATGCTGAAGATATCATTCTTTTTATTGACTAATTCATTTTTGGTATAATTAATTTCTACAATTCCACGGTCTTTTACTTCTATACGGGTTAATTTATTGATTTGCGATTCTATAGTTTGAGTTCCGGATAAATTTTTTATATCTTTCAGATAGGTATATTTTACCAGTTCCTGATCATTTTCGTCCGATATAGATGTTAAATAAAATGCGCTTCTATATGTTTTATCATAATAAAACCCTCCGAGATTTGGATGATCCCAACTCCAGACATTCATCATTGAAATATTATAGTCCTGAAATTTATATTTAATACCTTCATCGCTTGTTATGGTAAAAGAATCCAAAATTAATGTAGCGGTATTGCTTGTTCTGGTATATTCTATTTTAGCAGTATAGGGACTTAATGGTACTATCCCAAATGTATTTGTGGTAACATTTCTTACAATTCTGAATTTTCCGGATTCTCCCGGGATATTAAAATTATAAATATCATCAAATTCATTTTTTATATAATGATGGAAGCTCGCATCATCAAATACCTCGTCAAAATCATAAAGAATTTCTCTGGAAATGGCTCCAGACCCCAAAATTGACCATCCTTTTCCTACCTCACTTGTCCAACTGTCTTTGGAAATATTTCCTGTATGATAGCTTAGTCCCAGATTGATGTTAACAAATTTACTATTTGTAGGTAAGCTAATTAAAGGATATGATATATTAGGAACTCCTGTCTGTAAAGAAACCGGAATATTTTTGTAAGTTGTTAATGATGACACAGAGGGCACTGGCTGGGTAACCCCCACATTGTGGCTCTGTACCTGACTGTTATACACATGATAAGTTAGCATATATATCACGAGTAAAAATATTCTCTTCATAAGTGTATTTATTTTTTAATCAATTTAGCATTCGCTGTTTTATTAGTATCCGTTTTTATCGTCACCAGATAAGCGCCCTGAACCAAAGCCTGAGTATTGATCTTGGTTACTTTATTCTTAGTTTTTAAATTCTGAAGCTGTCTGCCACTCATGTCATATAAAAGAATATCTGCGTCTTTAAAGTCAAAGCCGATTTCTACATAAGCATAGTCTGAAACAGGGTTTGGATAGATTTTGATATCATATTTTTCAATCAGCTGATCAACCTGTCTGTCACCCAGCTTTACAATCTTCCAGTTTTCTTTGCCCAGTTCTTCTGCGCTGGTTCCGGCCAGAACAATTGATCCGTCTCTGTTTAATTTAATATCAGACAGTCTTTCCTCCCTTTTTCTGGATTCTCCTTTTACATGCTTTCTCCACTGCTCATTTCCGTTTTGGTCGAGATATAACATCCAAAAGGTTTCGTCGTCGGTTTGGATTCTTCCTTCAGCCTGAGTATAACCTCCCAGCAAAATACCTTTAGACTTCTCGCTTCCATCTTCCAGCCTCCCGCTTACCACACTCATTCCCATCAGAATATCACGGTTTTTGAAGTTGTAGGATTTCTGCCACTGCTCATCACCTCTTTCATTTAAAGCAATCAGCCATAGATCGGTTCCTTCTTCAATGCCGACCGTTTTATTTCCCGATCTTTCTGATCTTGATTCTCCTCCTATGATAAAGCC
Source organism: Chryseobacterium culicis (assembly GCF_900108365.1). GTDB lineage: Bacteria > Bacteroidota > Bacteroidia > Flavobacteriales > Weeksellaceae > Chryseobacterium > Chryseobacterium culicis. The sequence goes on from NZ_FNWQ01000005.1 coordinate 162,548, forward strand.
ATTTGAAGTTAAAGCCAGGGTTCTGATATGATCATCTCCTTTTCCTCCAAAATTCTTTTCCCATTCTACTTTTCCGGTTTTGTCAAGTTTCACGATCCAGTAGTCGCCTTCGCCATAATTGCTGCTGGCTTTTGGTGTCTGGCTAATGGCTGTTGAAGAGGCAGATCTTTGGTTGCCTGCCTGAGCGCTGGCAGATCCCGAAACACGAACCTCGGAACTTCTGGAATAAATACCCAGTAATGCTCCGCCATCACGAGTTGGAATCATTTTTTCCACTTCGTCTAATCCTTTTCCTCCTAAAATAAGCTGTGAAAGTTCTTTTCCGTCTTTATCCAGTTTTGTGATTAAAACATCTTTGGAACCGTAACCTTTTAAATCCTGAGCTTGTCGAAGGGCTGTAACATTGCCGGCAACAAAGAACCCTAAATCTGTCGTCTGAATCACAGCTCTTGCTTCTTCATCGGAAGAACTTCCTAAGGTTTTCTGCCACAATTCATCCCCAAATTCATTGATTCTGATCAACCAGATATCGGATCCTCCTTTGGATTCTTCTTTTTTATCCAGTCCTTTTCCGGAATAAGAAGTTCCTGCCAAAAGAAATCCGCCATCCTGCGTAGTAACTGTTGCTGATAAATAATCATGATTTTGTCCTGAAAAGTATCTTTCCCACACTTCTTCTCCCTGCTGATTGAGTTTAATCAAATGAAAATCATAACCGTTATTCTGCTTACTGCTTTCTGCCTGCAGCTTATTGCTCTGAATAGAGCTTCCTGTGATTAAATATTGCTGGTCAATTGTCGTGGTAACCTGGCTTAGAAAATCCTGGGTAGAGGATTTGATGTCTTTCTGCCATACTACTTCCTGGGCAGATAGCCCCAAAGCAGTACCTAAAGTACAGGCACCGAGATAAAGTTTTCTCATTTTAATGTTGTTTTCTGAGTTATAATTAGCTTATTAAAAAACTTCGCGAATTTAACACTTTTTAAGACACGATAATCATATTACTGTGGTATGCTTTAAATCATACTATTAATGATTAAATTCTCTTTATGAAGCACTAATGTTTGTCCTTTTGTGATGTAAAAATATCTACACACAGCGACAAAACATGTCGTATTAAAAAGTAAAAAGGGCCGATCCTAAAAGAACCGACCCCAAAACATTAACTGTTTATTGATAGAATTATGATATTTCTATTTCCAGCCTCCACCTAAACTTTTATAGATGTCGACTACTGTGCTGAGCTGCTTCTGTTTTGCTTCGATAAGTTCCATTTTAGCATCCAGCGCATCTCTCTGGTTTAAAAGAACCTCAAGATAATCCGCTCTTGAATTACGGAACAACTGATTGGCAATATCAATTGACTGATCCAGGGCTTTGGTTTCCTGTGATTTCAATTGATAGTACTGATCTATATTTTTAACTTTCGACATGAGATTGGCAACATCCAGATAGGCATTCAATATGGTTTTATCATATTCATATAACGCCTGAACCTGTTTTGCATCTGCTGTCTGGAAATTAGCTTTTATCGCGCTTTTATTGATCAGCGGCCCTGCCAGCTCTCCTGCAAGATTGTAAGCAATTGATTCCGGCATTTTAACAAGATAAGAAGGTTTGAAAGCCTCCAGACCTAATGTTGCAGAAATTTCCAAAGAAGGATAGAATTCTTTTCTTGCTGCTTCCACATCAAGCTTTGAAGCTTTTAACTCTAATTCTGCCTGCTTAATATCAGGACGGTTGGCCAGTAATTGAGATGGAATTCCGGTATATACTGTAGGAGGAATGGTAGACATAAAGTTTTCCTTCGCCCGCACAATTGGCTGTGGATATCTTCCCAACAGCGCATTGATTTCGTTTTCCTTCTCCGTAATCTGCTGGCGGATCGTATATTCTGCCGCTTTAGATTTAGCCAGTTCTGCTTCAAATTTCTTTACCGCAAGTTCCGTTGCCGCTGCCGCCTCTTTCTGAATTTTGGAAATTTCCAATGCTCTCTGCTGAAGCTTGATATACTGCTGTATAATATCCAATTGATTATCAAGAGCCAACAATTCATAGTAATTGTCTGCCACTTCTTCAATAAGATTAGACAAAACGAAGTTTTTTCCTTCTACCGTAGAAAGATAATGAGCTACCGCAGATTCTTTTTCGGTTCTCAGTTTCTTCCAGATATCAATTTCCCAGCTGGCATTTAATCCTGCTTCGAAATTTCCAAGCGGATCCGGCATTTCTTTTCCGGGCTCAATCTCTGTGGTAGCATCTCCGGCTCCTTCACTGGTGTAACGCCCGGATTTTTTCAGCCCGGCACCTATTCCTGCGGAAACTGTTGGAGTCAATCTTCCTTTTTTAGCTAAAACTCCGCTTTTTGCAATTTGAATCTCCTGAAGAGTGATCAGCAGTTCCTGATTATTTTTTAAAGCTGTTTCAATCAGGCTTACGAGGTTTGGATCCGTAAAAAACTGTCTCCACGGGGTTGTCCCGCTATTGTTATTGGCATCCTGCGGCTCTTCCTGATTAAAGTTCTGAGGGATATTTTCTTTTACCTCGTCTTTTATGACAGTCGCCATGGGTGCCTTACAGCTTGCAAGTACAAGCGATAAGGCAATGGTGGTAATTATATTTTTAGTCTTCGAATTTTCCATCATGTTCATAAGGTTCAGTTTGTTCTGTTAAAGGATTTTCTTCTTCATATCTGGCCAGTCTTGACTTTTCAGCAATGGTTCCGAAGATATAATACAATCCTGGGATAATCATCAACCCGAAAACGGTTCCGATCAACATCCCTCCCGCGGCGGCTGTACCAATGGTTCTGTTACCAATAGCTCCCGGCCCTGTTGCAATCACCAGCGGAATCAATCCCGCTACGAATGCAAAGGATGTCATCAAAATCGGACGGAAACGAATAGCTGCTCCTTCAATAGCCGCTTTTGCTACCGGAATTCCTTCTTCGGCTTTCTTCTGCACCGCAAATTCTACAATTAACACGGCATTTTTACCTAAAAGCCCGATAAGCATAACCATGGCCACCTGCGCGTAGATATTGTTTTCCAGCCCTAAAAGTTTTAAACATAAAAAGGCTCCGAAAATACCTGTCGGCAGTGACAGAATTACCGGCAACGGAAGAATAAAGCTTTCATACTGTGCAGAAAGGATCAAGTAAACAAATCCTAAACACACCAGGAAGATAAATACAGCTTCATTTCCACGGCTTACTTCATCTTTAGAGATACCAGCCCAGTCGATACCAAATCCTCTCGGAAGCGTTTTATCCGCAACTTCCTGAATCGCCTTAATGGCCTGCCCGCTACTATACCCAGGTGCCGGACTTCCGCTCACCTCTGCAGAGTTATACATATTATGTCTTGTAATTTCTGATAATCCATATACTTTTTCCAGTCTCATGAAATCTGAGTACGGAACCATCTGGTCTTTATCATTTTTCACATACAGTTTCAACAGGTCAGTAGGTAAAGCTCGGTATTGGGGGCCTGCCTGAACAATCACCTTATAAGGTCTGTCAAAACGGATAAAACTCGTCTCATAGTTTGATCCGATAAGTGTAGATAAGTTATCCATCGCTTTTTCAATTGTTACTCCTTTTTGCTCTGCAAGATCATTGTCGATCTTAAGCATATATTGCGGGAAACTTGCGGAATAGAAAGTAAATGCCGATCCAAGCTCCGGACGCTTCTTAAGCTCCTTCACAAAGTCATTACTTACCTGTTCCATTTTATGATAATCTCCACTTCCTGCTTTATCCAGCAGACGTAGTTCAAAACCACCTGCTGCTCCGTATCCCGGAACGGATGGCGGCTGGAAGAATTCAATATTGGCTCCAGGTATATTTTTAGCTTTTTCTTCCAGTTTTTCTATAATCTCTGTGGCAGATTCTTTACGTTCTTCCCAGCTTTTAAGGTTAATCAGACAGGTTCCTGAGTTGGATCCGGTACCTTCAGTCAAAATCTCATATCCGGCAAGGGATGAAACAGACTGCACGCCATCTATGTCTTCAGATTCTCTTAAAAGTTCTTTGGCAATCTGATTGGTTCTTTCCAATGTTGATCCCGGAGGGGTCTGGATAATGGCATAGATCATTCCCTGGTCTTCCGCGGGGATAAACCCGGAGGGTAAAGAGTTGCTAAGGAAGAAGGTACAGGCACAAAATGCTAAAAGTAACGGTAACGTTATTGTTTTTTTCGTCACTGTTTTATTCAGCATTTTCTCATATCTGCCTGCTCCTTTTGTGAACAGGTTATTGAATTTATCAAGGAAAACAGTAACCGGTGTTTTCTTTTTAGCTTTTCCGTGGTTATTTCTTAAGATCAAAGCACATAAAGCTGGTGTGAGCGTAAGTGCAACAACCCCCGATAAGATAATGGATGAAGCCATTGTAATAGAGAACTGACGGTAAAATACCCCTACCGGACCAGACATAAATGCAATCGGGATGAATACGGATGCCATTACCAATGTAATTGCGATAATTGCACCACTGATTTCATGCATTGCTTCTTCTGTAGCCTTTAACGGGGATAGATGTTTTTCTTCCATCTTGGCGTGAACAGCTTCAATGGCAACAATTGCGTCATCTACTACAACCCCGATCGCCATTACTAGGGCAAAGAGGGAAATCATATTCAGGGTAATTCCAAAGGCGGACATCACGGCAAATGTTCCTACCAATGAAACCGGAACAGCCAGAGCCGGAATTAATGTTGAACGCCAGTCTCCAAGGAATAGGAATACCACAATAGCCACCAAAATGAAAGCTTCAAATAATGTGTGGATTACCTTTTCCATGGATGCATCCAGGAATCTGGAAACGTCATAACTGATGTCGTAGTGCATTCCTTTAGGGAAGTTGTTCTTTTCAAGATCCTTCATCAATGCTTTTACATTTTTGATAACGTCACTTGCATTGGATCCATAAGATTGTTTTACGGTAATTGCTGCGGAAGGCTTCCCGTTCAAGGTAGAATAAATATCATACATTGAACTTCCGAACTCGATATCAGCCACATCTTTTAACCTCACCGATTCTCCATCCGGTTTTGCTTTCAGAATGATATTGCCGTAATCTTTTTCGTTGTTAAAACGTCCGGAATATTTTAATATATATTCAAATGACTGAGAGCGTTTTCCGGAGCTTTCTCCCGTTTTACCGGGTGATGCTTCCAAACTTTGCTCATTCAGGGATTCCATTACTTCATCAGCTGAAATATTATAAGCGGTTAACCGATCCGGTTTAAGCCAGATACGCATTGCATATTCACGGGTTCCCAGGATATCGGCAAAACCTACACCACTTACCCTTCTCAATTCAGACATTACGTTGATATCTGCATAGTTGAAAAGGAACTTCTGGTCGGCTTTTGGATCATCACTGTACAGGTTAATGTACATCAGCATATTAGGCTCCTCACGTGTGATTTTTACCCCTTCTCGCACTACAAGAGGCGGAAGTTTATTCACTACGGATGACACACGGTTTTGTACGTTTACTGCCGCTACATTGGGATCTGTTCCCAGATCAAATACCAGCTGAATCGACGCTTCCCCGTCATTCCCTGCATCTGAGGTCATATATTTCATACCCGGAACCCCATTTAATCCTCTTTCCAAAGGAATTACAACGGATTTAATCAACAATTCGTTGTTAGCTCCGGGATATTCTGCGGTAATATTTACTTTAGGGGGAGAAATGGATGGGAACTGCGTCACCGGTAGTTTTACCAATGACAATACTCCCATAAATACAATAATCAATGAGATTACAATGGACAGAACTGGTCTGCGAATGAATTTTTTAAACATACTGCTTCATTTTAGAGACCATTACTCTGCTTTTAATTTCAATGACTGAAGAACTTTCTTAGGATCCTGGAATTTTGTTTTCACCTTTTGATCATCTTTCACCTTCTGAACGCCTTCCAGAAGAATCTGATCTCCTTTTGACAATCCGGAAGCTACGATATAAAGGTCCGGAAGTTCATAAGCAATTTTAATATTCCTGGATTTTGCCACTCCGTTTTTGTCAATAACAAATACATATTTCTGATCCTGAATTTCATAGGTAGATTTCTGTGGAATAATCAAACCGTTATGAACAGGCATTGTCATCTGTATTTTTCCGGTTTCTCCATTTCTAAGGAGCTTATCGGGATTAGGGAATTTTGCTCGGAAAGCGATATTTCCGGTTTCGTTATCAAATTCTCCTTCAATAGTCTGGATCTCGCCTTTTTGCGTATACATCTCTCCGTTTGCCGTGATCAGGGATACCTGATTACTTCCTCTATCTGCAGCGCGAGTCTGATAGCTCAGATATTCTGGTTCAGAAACATTGAAATATGTATAAATATTGGTATTATCCGATAATGATGTTAAAAGATCACCTTCGTCTATAAGACTTCCCAGTTTCAGAGGAATTCTGTTGATAATACCGGAAAACGGGGCTTTAATATCCGTAAATGAAAGGTGGATCTGAGCCAGTTTCATTTCAGCATTGGCAGCATCAAGCTTGGCTTTTGCCATTGCTCTTTCATTTTTGGAAACAATATTATTTCCTGCCAGTGTGCTTGCATTTTTAAGCTCGATAGAAGCCTGTTCTACCTCTGCTTTTGCTTTTAGTAATTCTGCCTGATAGAGTTTAGGCATAATTCGGAACAATGTTTGTCCAGCGTGTACGTACTGTCCTTCATCTACAAAGATTTTTTCCAGGAAACCTTTTTCCTGAGCTCTTACTTCAATGTTTTTTACAGATTGAATCTGGGCTACGTATTCTTTGTTGATTACGGTATCCATTACCACAGGGGACGTCACCGGATATACGGCGACTTCTTCTTTTTCTTCTTTTTTCTTATTGCAGCCAACCGCCAACAGCAGGGCACTCAGCGCAATTCCCGAAGCAACTCTTTTTATCATAATTCTAGAGTTTATATAAATCGTTAATGTTTTGTAGAAATAAAACGGTAATAAGAGAGGAACGTTGTGATGATTACCGGCATACACAGCGTAAGATTTTCCAACCCGGAATCAGGCAGAAAATAGATAAGAAAGGATCAATTTTAGATTCTAATGGAGCGGATAAGAATAAATCGTTTGGTTGACAGGCCAAAAATAAAGCCGTGAATATCCGGTTTTGATCTTTTATAACTTTTTAATCCGAAAATATAAACCAGCGAGAAAACGCCTGCAAAAACAATAACAGCCTGCCATACGTCAGACAGCTGGAAGTCATTTTCTGTAAGTTCTAACGTAGAGCTGTCAATATTATCAGCCATTTGCTGAACAGAAAGTTTTTCAAAAGTCTGATTCAAACGGTTGGCTCTTTTAGGCATATGATGAGAAGGATGACCGGTATAGTCATTTCGAAGCGTCTTTACATCGATTCTGCTTTCTACTACAAAGAGCAGAAAAAGACCGGTTAAAAAGTATACTAAGAAGTTTCTCATTTTGAAGTTGCAAATGTACACCCAGATTATGATATTATCATCATGGATTAACAAAATTTAACTATCCTTTAAAATACCTAAAGAGAAAAAATTGATAAATCGTAAATTTTTCCTTTATCCAAGCATAACGGGAATGATTCTTGAATCCATCTGTGCTGTTTTTAATTTCCAAAAATCAAGCCACATTTCTTGAGTAGAAAAAAATCTAATGCCAGCGTTGTTTCTTTTTTTGACATTTTAAAAGGCAGATGCATTGGCATTTTTCTCAGGTTCTTTAAGAACTGATATAAAATCACTACTCTAACTTTTATCATAATTCATGATTATTAATATTGGCTTATTGTTTCTCTCTCTTTTTTGAATTACTTTTGTCAAAAATTAACACAACAAATGAAAAAAAATTACAATCCCATTCTCAAATTTTATTCCCGCAAAGAATCCTTACTCACAAACACTTTCCCGAATTTTTTAGATTAAGTATTAAGTCCTGTTTCGTGAAAAATGTTTCAAAAAACAGTGAGTTAAATTCATAAAAATTTACATTTACTGTTAGTTTATGAAAAATTAACACATATTTATCAAAAATATTTGTAAATTTATAAGGCATTAACATCATAATTCATGAAACACTTTAAAATCACATTTCACTATGAAAAAATTATTAGTACCAGTTCTTTTCGGACTGACCCTTATTTCCCTAACAGCGTGTAAGCATCCGGGAAAAGAAGCGGAAACCTTTACCGCTGCTGCTCCTGAAAATGCAGATGACATTTCCAAAAATGTGTATGTTGACAGTTATGGAGAAAAAATAGAAGTTACAATCAACAATACCAAAAATACCGCAACAATACATTTAAACGGTAAAACTTTTGACCTTAAAAAAAGCGATGCTTTACCGGAATATACTGCCTCTAATGAAGAGTATCAATATTCTGATATTAAAGGAAATATAACCTTCCTGAAAAAGAATGTTGACATGGTTCTGTTCCATCTTAAACAGTCTAAAAAGGAGTCCGGTCCTGCAAAAATGGCATCGTATTAGCATAGAGACTATCATTCATCCTTAAAAAAATAAGTATTATGAAAAGTTGGTATTATTATTTATCGGCGCTTGTTATCGCAACATTTTTAGTAGTTTCCTGCAACACACAGAATGCACAGAAAACAACTGCAGATATTACCGGAAAAACATGGAAGCTTACTGAGCTTAACGGAAAGCCTATTGATCTTAAAAATCCTAAGAACAATCCTTATTTCAAACTTGACATGAATGATATGAGATACCAGGGACATGCAGGGTGCAACGGTTTGGGAGGAACATTCGAGATCAAACCTGAATTGATGAGAATAAAATTCAACCAGGGAATGTCTACCATGATGGCCTGCGAAGATCTGGATATTGAAAACCAGTTTACAAAAGCAATTCTTGCAGCAGACAATTACTCTGTAAACGGAAATACTCTTACTTTAAATAAAGCAAGAATGGCTCCTTTAGCAAAATTTGTTCTTCAATAATATTATTTCACTTAAATAAAAAGATAAAGACGCCTCATCTATGGGGCGTCTTTATTATGTTATTCCGCTATTCTTTTTTATTGTACATGATGTAACAGATCAGAAGACTTATATTCACCAGCACAGCAAAAGCATTGGATAAAATAATAGGCAGCTCATCTTTTTTAAAGCCGTACCATACCCAAAGTGACAGCCCTGAAATGAGAACTAAAAGCATTAGCAAAGAGATATCTTCTACGTTCTTTTCTCTGATTACCTTTACCAGTTGTGGAATCATGGAAACAGACGTAAGAATTCCGGCGATTATACCTAATATATTTTCATCCATAGATTATACATTTTTAATATTTATACTAAGATATGTTAATGAAATCTATTTATTGACACTTCTTCATGCAAAGGGATACCTTCTTCTATCCATTGGTACAGGTCTCTCGTGAAATAACATCCATTCAGAATGCCGCGGGCCCCTAACCCGTTGAAGACATATAAATTTTTCAATGTCTCGTGTCTTCCTATAATAGGTCTCCTGTCTTTTACTGTAGGGCGGAAGCCGAAATGTACTTCTTCCACTTCAAAATCATAAGGATAGAATTCTGAAAGTCCTCTCACCAGTTGCTCAACAGCAGATTCGTCAATGTGGTGGTGAAGCTGCTCTCTGTCGTAAGTTCCTCCATAAAAATAAAGCCCGTTTCCGGTGGGGAACAAGAAATGTTTTTTCTTAATGGTTATATTTTCCTGGAGTGGCTGTGAAAGTTTTACTTTGATATGATGCCCTTTATTGGGATTAACTGCGATCTCTGAAAAGTACGGATTATCCTTCACTCCCATTCCTTCGCAAAAAATAATATTTTTAAAAGTAAAATCCTTATAGATCCCCTCGGAAGGGTTGAGTTGGGTATAATCAAACTTTTCTTTCACCAAGTGATCATTTTTTTCAAAATAATTAAATAAACCAGCGAAAAATCCATTAACATTCAATCTGGCAGACTGATTCACCTTTCCTGTCTGAAAGTCGTTTTTTACCCCATTTAAACGATCAAAATTTTTATCGAGAAAAGCTGACAATTCTTCGTTATCTGATTTTTTCAACCATAATTTCTGTTCATTTTCATCGTGAAAGATTCTGTGAATAGGAGCACTGATCAGATAGTTTTCTCCGGTATAAGATTCTATTTCTTTCAGACTGTCTTTAAGAAAATTTATCTGCTCCTGTGCTTTCCAGAACGTGGTAAACTTCTTTAGAACAACGGGATTGATGATTCCCGCCGAAACCTGAGAAGCACTTTTTCTGCCTTCAGAAAAGATAACAAAGGACTTATTATTCCTAATCAGCTGATGAGCCATAAAAAGCCCTGCGTATCCGTCTCCTACAATAATATACTCTACATTTTTCATAATAAAAAAACCTGAGTAAAAATACTCAGGTTTTCTATAAATATCAAGTGAAATCTAGTAATTCCACATATCATTTTCCATGTCAAGAATCTGTGCTTTGATTCTGTCGCTTTCTTCCAGCTGTTCATCAGCATTTTTAGGAATATAGTCTTTAATAGTACCATCTCCTAACCCCGCTGAAGATTTATAAATGATAGAAGAGAATCTTCTTGCATTGATAACATCATCAAAAGACAGATCAGCAGACGAATTTTTTCTGTTAAAGACATAATTGTTTGCCAGAACATCACGAGCACTTGGATAATAGATCCAGAACAGATCAATAAGCTCATCATTGCTTGCGATAGGCTTACCATCCGGTCCGATCACTCCCTGTACAGCAGGATCTGGTCCCATAGCAGCAATACCAAGAGGTCTGTATTTCATTTGTCCGTCTCTCTTATCAATAAACCACATACCCATGATTTTAAGAACTTTTACTTTATCCGTAGTTGTCTTAAATACGTCAGTATATTGTTTCTTTTCTGCTTCCGTAAGCTGTCTTCCAGAGTTCAGGATATCAATAGCAGCATCATTGATGATCACTTTTTCCAATCTTTTCTGAATGCCTTCAGGAGAAAGTTTTACTGTAAAGTTTTCATCGTCATATACCTGCTCGATCTTACCACTCAAAGCAGCATCCAATAATAATTGGTATAGAGATCTTGTAGGAGTAGAAAGAAGACCATCCGGATTATCATAGTAGAAAGGCTGGTTGATCTTATCATTCATATCAATGATTTCCCACACAAACATACTTTTAAAAATATCTTTGTCTTCTACAAAACCATATTCAAGAGGTTTTACTGTTTTATCTACAATAGTATCACCAACTTTCTGTTTGTTTTCCGCTCTCATCTGTCTGAACTCTTCCGGAGAGGATGCATTCAGGATAGTTTGGGAAAAAGCAAATCCCGAAACTAATACTAAAAGGGTGCTAATATATTTTTTCATAATAAATTACAATTTTAGTCCTATGGAATGTTAATGATTATAGGAGTAATGTTTTTAATAACCTGACCATCTAAACCTTGCGCTGTTACTTTGATATCAAAGACAGAAACTACATCTCCTGATCTAAGGTTCTTCACTAATCCGGCAGCATCACTTAATGAGTTACCGTGAACCAATAGTGCTGCTCTACCAGGTACTCTAACCATAAACTGTGTTACAGTAAATGAAACCGGGAAGTCAAAGTCAGGAATTGCTGCCTGAACAGACTGATTAGGAATAGAAGTAGCCGGCATAGACACGATACTGCTTCCTCTGATCTGACCTTGTGGCGGCGGTACATTTTTAATTCTGTATTCAAACACCTGAGATACTGATTTTCCGTAAGGATCTGTTCCCGATAATGTCAACTTAACGGTATTACCCGAAGTAGGTTTTACAATCCATTTTCCTGGTCCAGTGCTTCTTACCGCTGCACCCGGAGCAGATAATGAAAGTTTAGAATTGTCTGCACCTAAGATTGATCCTGAAACAGGGTTCTCAAGTCCTCTGTACATTACATTCATTTTATCAGCTGAAAGCAATAATCCTTTTTCAAGTTTTACTTCTCTTGGTCCTGCAATTACATTATAGGTATGCGTCCAAGGGAAACTTTGCGGCTTACCTGAAGCATCTGTCAATGTAATGGTACCTCCTAATTTATGTTCACCAATTCCAGAGCCTGAAATCTGTGTAATACCTTTACCGTTTTCTACTCTGCCTACACCAGAGATACTGATCTTGTTGCTGTTAGAATAAGTTCCCAACATTACTTTTACTTCAGCCTGCTTTCCTGCCTGGATATCTACCGGACCTGAAACGATAGGCTCGTAGCTTGAGAATTTAATATTTGCATCTACTTTTTCCTGAAGTAACAGAGCCAATGCATCAGACTGTACGTTTCTGGCATCATTTTGGATAATTTCCAAATTGGATATTGCAGCGATTAACGGCTGATGATAGAATTTATTCTGGAACCAGGTCTTTTCATTTGGAGATTTTCCTTTAGGATATTCTGCAATAAGAGATTTGTTAGCTCTTTCCACTAAGTCTCTAAGCTGGGCATTATTTCCAAAAGTAGCATTGATATAGTTTCTTACATCATCAATTTTAGCTTTCAGATCTAATGCATTCTTTGATGGGGAGTTTTCGTCACCTTCTTTAAAGAAATACTCAGTAGTTGCCTCGTTGTTGTTCAATGCAGCAAAGTTTTCACTTACATCAATATCTTTTCCGGTTTTAGGATCTTTATCATGAAACTCAGACTGCTTTTTTAACAGATCTTTGATATCCTGAGAAGATTTCACCAATACATCAATCTTAGATTTCAATACTTTGTATTGAGCCCAAGGTTGTGCGTAGGTATCCGGAACCTGCTGAGCTTTCGCTTCTAATGTTCTTTCAAAGATCTTTTCGTTCTTTCTTTCTGTTAAAGTTCTGGTTTCATTCAATGCTCTGGTAGAGTCATAGTATGATCTGATGATTTCTGCATCAATATTTAGGGCCATCATCGCGATGAACACCAAATACATCAGGTTGATCATCTTCTGACGAGGGGTCTGTTTTCCTTGTGCCATTCTCTTTTCTTTGTTTTTTGATTAAGTAGTTAAATTTAGAAATGGTTAGGAATTAAGACTTCATAGCAGTTAACATACCACCATAAACTCTATTTAAATTATTAAGATTAGATGTTAAACCTTGTAGCTCTTGGTTGAATTTCTCAGATTGCTCTGCAGATTTCTGCATATCTGCTACATATTTATTAGCAAATTCTGATTGCTTTTTACCGCTTTCAAGTTGCATTGCATAAAGTGCATTCATGCTTTCCATATGCTGAGCAGCTTTGTTGAGTTGGTCATTATATTTGTGAGTAGAAGCAGATACGTCAACTGTTTGATTGATCTGATCAACAGAGTTTGAAAATTTGTCAATACCTGTTCTTAGTCTTTCAAATAGCTGAACATCTAATCTGGCATCCTCAAGCATTTTGTCCAGCTTGCTAGAAAGAGAGTTTTCTAATTCAGCAAACTGAGCTGCAGCGTTGTTATTTCTGGAAGAAACATTAGAGTGTAAAGGATTTGGGTTAGCATGTTTATCTAATAACTCAGGATAAACATTTTCCCAAGCATACGACTCTTCTGATTTTGGAGGGTCAAATGCAAAAATGATAAAGATAATTGCCTCAGTAATAAGCCCCACGGTAAGAGCGATGTTACCGTTAATAGGTCCCAAGGTAATGTGAGTAATTTTAAGCCAAGCTCCAAGAATTACAATTGCAGCACCGAATGAATAAAAGAAATTCATCCAAGCATCTTTAGTCTTAAACATATTGAGTTAGTTTTTTTAATGTTAAATAAAATTGTTATTGAAAAATTGTCTGATTAATTTCTGTTAACTCTTCTTGGCTTAACAGCTGCTTCAGGAATATCCTGTACAGTTCTGAATCCGATATAGCTTCTTGCGGAATCTTTTCTTTCCCAATCTCTAGCACCTGTCATCAGGGCATATCCTATATCTTTCCAAGATCCACCTCTTACTGATTTCTTCGTATCCTTTTTATCTTTAGTAGAAGGATTTAATGTAGAAGAGAATCCGTATGAAGAATTGTTGTAAGAAGATGATGTCCATTCAGAAACGTTTCCAGCCATATCAAATAACCCAAATCCATTTTTCTTAAATTTCTTAACTGGAGCTGTATATGTATAAGTACCTTTTTTCTCGTCTTCCATATAGTTACCTCTCTTAGGTTTGAAGTTTGCCAGGTAGCAACCTCTGTCATCCATTAAATATGGACCTCCCCAAGGGTAAGTAGCATTTTGCATTCCGCCTCTTGCAGCATATTCCCATTCTGTCTCAGTTGGAAGACGGAACACTAATGGTCTTTGTTTTTTTCTTTTTAAACTTTCGTTGTAATCTGTTTTCAATTTAGATCTGAAGTTACAGTAAGCTCTTGCCTGATCCCAGGTAACTCCCACTACCGGATAGTCTTTGTAAGCTTTGTGCCAGAAATACTGTTCAAACAATGGTTCATTGTAAGCAAAGTGGAAATCTTTTACCCACACTGTTGTATCGGGATAGATCGCAATACTTTCGCTTCTCAGGTAGTTCGCTCCTCTTTCGTTATCTGCAACAGCAGCGTCCATATCTCCCCAACGGTATGTATATTTCAGCTTACTAACATCTAAAATTCTTTCGTTTCCAATTCTTGAAGAAGATGGCAGATACATAGATTCTAAAACCTCTGCGTATTCTACATCCGGGTATTTTGAAGTACTCCAGTGTAAAGGAATTTTCCAATCTAATCTTTTGCTTGCATCATAGCTTCCATCTTCACGGCCGCCCTGGCCTTCCATATATTCTTGATAAGGTGTTAAATTTTCTTCTTTTTTAGCAAGATATGCATAATCTCCTATTGCTGCACCTTTACGTCCGCCTTCATCACCACCTTCTCCGGCAGCTTCAGCAAGTAAAGTTCTCGCGATAGAGTCTCTTACATAGTTGATAAATACTCTGTACTCTGAGTTGGTAGTTTCTGCTTCATCCATGAAGAAAGAAGAAACAGTAACTGTTTTCAATGATGCTTTTTCAGGAGTATTTGTTGGATCCTGGTCTGCTAAACCAGCAACAAATGAACCTGCAGGAATTGCGACCATTCCGTATGGTCTTTCCGCAACAAATGATTTAGTTTTTTCTCTTGGTATCAATTCTCCTTTTGTTCCTGGCTTCCCTACAGAAGAGCTGCCACCACCTGAACAAGATACCGATGCTACCGACGCAGACAATAATAAAAGAAATATCCTTTTCATGTTAATTTTTATAATTAAGCCGTAAATATATAATTTTTTTAAGAAACTTTTAAGATTTTTTTTGAAATAACGGAAGAAATCTAAATTTATTTTATTTACAACAACTTTTTATTCCACGGTTACAGATTTTGCAAGGTTTCTCGGCTGATCTACGTTGGCTCCTCTGTATACTGCTATATAATAAGCAAGCAGCTGCAGAGGCACGGAAGCAACGATTGGCGAGAAACATTCTGAAGTTTCAGGGATTTCAATAACATAATCTGCCATTTCACTCACCTGACGGTCTCCTTTATTGACTACAGCGATAATTTTTCCTTTTCTCGCTTTAATTTCCTGAACGTTACTTACAATTTTATCATAGTGGCCTTTTTTGGGTGCTATAATTACAATTGGCATATTTTCATCAATCAGGGCAATAGGACCATGCTTCATTTCTGCAGCCGGGTATCCTTCTGCATGGATGTAAGAAATTTCTTTTAGTTTTAATGCTCCTTCTAAGGCAGCCGGATAGTTGTATCCTCTACCTAAATATAGGAAGTTGGTCGCTTTCACAAAATCTTTTGCAATATTCTGCGTCAGCTCGTGGGTTGTATTCAGCACTTCTTCAATTTTCTTAGGAATAGCATCAAGCTCAGAAATTAAGCTCATAAATTCAGCGTTTCCTAAGTTTCCGTTGTGTTTTCCTAATTTAAATGCAATTAAAGTAAGAATTGTAAGCTGTGCTGTAAATGCTTTTGTAGAAGCAACCCCAATTTCAGGACCTGCATGCGTATATGAACCTGCATCTGTAATTCTTGCTATTGAAGAATCTACCACATTACATATACCATATATAAATGCTCCTTTTTCTTTTGCCAGTTTTAAAGCTGCCATGGTATCTGCTGTTTCTCCGGACTGGGAAATGGCGATCACTACATCTTTATCTGTAATAATTGGGTTTCTGTATCTGAATTCTGATGCATATTCCACTTCAACAGGGATTCTTGCATATTCTTCGATCAGGTATTCTCCGATAAGCCCCGCGTGCCATGAAGTACCGCAGGCAATAATGATAATTCTGTTGGCATTTTTGAATCGCTCCACATGATCCCAGATTCCGGCCATTTTGATTACACCTTCATCTACAAGGAGTCTACCTCTCATGGTATCGTGTACAGATTTTGGCTGTTCAAAGATTTCTTTAAGCATGAAATGCTCGTATCCGCCTTTTTCGATCTGCTCAAGGCTTAATTTAAGCTCCTGAATTTCCGGCTCAATTTTAGAGTTGTCATTAATGGTTCTGATATCCACTCCTCCTTCAAGAGAAATGGTAGCCATGTGCCCTTCTTCAAGATAAATGGCTTCTTTCGTAAATTCTACGAATGGAGATGCATCTGATGCAATGAAGTATTCTTTTTCTCCGATTCCGATTGCCAAAGGAGAACCTAATCTTCCTACTACCAATACTCCCGGATAATCTTCATGAAGTACGGTGATAGCATAGGCTCCGTACACTTCGTTCAGTGCATATCTTACTGCAGTAGGGAAATCAGTTTCAGATTTAAGATCCATAAAATACTGGATAAGGTTCACCAGTACTTCAGTATCTGTTTCAGATTTGAAAGTAAATCCTTTTTCGGTAAGCATTGTTTTGATGGTATCATAGTTTTCGATAATACCATTATGAACAATTGCTATTTTTCCATTATTTGACAAATGCGGGTGTGAATTTCTGTCACTTGGAACTCCGTGGGTAGCCCAACGGGTGTGGCCCATTCCGATTTTGGATGTTCCTTTTAAATCTTTTGAAATATTCACCAAATCCTCAACCTTACCTTTTGTTTTTTCTACTTCAAGCTTATTGTCTGAACCTTCTAAAACAATTCCGGCACTGTCATATCCTCTATATTCTAATCTTCTAAGACCATTAATTACAATTTCGTAAGCGTCTTGAAAACCTGTATATCCTACTATTCCGCACATATTATTTTGTCTCGTGTTTTTTGTTGTATGTTATTTTTTTGTAGCGTAAGTCACTTTAAGCTGGACTCTGTTCGCATTTGTTTTATCTGATGAACCTGTAAGAATAACTCTATTCATGTCAAATGCTCTTGTCGTATTACGAACACCTAAAAGGTTTCCTGTAGCATTGGCAGCGAATGTTCCTGCATTGATCCATAGTGGCTTATTCGTCACCGGCTGTACTACGCCGCTAACTGTTTCTGTTTTTCCTTCAACAAGATCTTTAACCGTTTTTGTCACTATAAAATCATAGTACATTTTATCTGTATTGTAATTATATAAACCAAGTCCGGCTGACAGATCTGATGTGAAAGCTAATTTTGAGAAATCAACAGGAGTTCCTGTTATTGGGTTTATTGTAAACCTGCGGTCTTCTGTAGAGTTGGTATTCTTCCAGCTGGCAGGGTCCACATATACTCTGATCTTGGCACTTAGAATACCTGCTTTATCTTTATTATAAATATCTCTAAGAGCTGCAATGGTAGCATCCGGAATTTTTACAATTGCAGAAGGCCCTCCCATTCCCTGAACGTAAAGTTTGGCGTCTCCATCAGTAGTATTAATTGATGCTAATGCGCTTGCAGAAGGAGTTCCCCCTCTGTTGTATTCATACTGTCCGATATGGGCATTAAGACCTCCAACGTTGAAAACAAGGTTTGTTTGTGGTCTTGTAGTGGTTCCGTTATCTACTTTATCATATTTATAATACATGATCAGCTGCAGATCATTAGGAGAGAACTGATAAAGATATTTATCCGTTTCGTCCACAGAAATTCTGATTCCTTTAAAATATCTGATAAAGTTGGAAGCATCCTGAAGTTCAGGTTTTCCTTTTTTGTCAAGGATGTGTGTCTGGAAAAAGTCTGTATTGCTTAATTTCAGTCTGTATCCAAGATTTCCTGTGAACACCACAGAATTATCAGATTTTTTGGTAATAGAGATGGAGCTTACGTTACCGTCAAATACTCCTGAACCCAGGAGTTCACCAGTACTTACAGTCTTATTGGAACGTTTGAAACTGTCGTCATTAGAATCCAGGAATGTAGTAATCTCATGCACATTGATCTTCATTGACTTTGAGCCACCTCCTATTTTACCGTATTTACGAACGGGATATGTTTTTTTCTCAATAGAAACTTCTGTTGCGACTCCGTCTACCGGGAAATCCGTTTTTGTGTAGGTATTTGTCTTTAATGAATCTCCTTCAAAATAATAGGTATTGGAAGTTGTATTTGCTGGCGGTCTTACGACAAGAACTACGGAGTCTACTTTTGGGTTGGCCCCGTTAAAATCGAAATTATCCACAGGCATTCTTAACTGGGTAAGGTAAGAAGCTCTCTGCATTCCGAACTGGCTTTCTGTAAATGCTCCAAGAACACCTACCGTTAAGGCTCCACCGCTCTCATTCAATCCACTGATCAATCTGGCAGCATCACTTCGGATAGAGTCATTATTATTATAGTTGTACGCAATAACGTCATATGAAATTTCATTACCTTGTGCAGCATCATTATTAAACAACTGCTCACCAAGAGAATCCGGATCTGGTTCACAGTTATAAAGGATTGTACTTCCGAAAATCGCCAGTAAAAGCATGGCGAATGTCCTTTTAAGAGTATGAGTCATTAAAAATGTGTTTTTAATAAAGTTGATTAATAGAATCTATGTCAAGATATTCCGATTTTTCGGTAGCTGTTTCGTTGAAAGCCTTATCCAGGTCTTCATCCAGAAACTCGTCGCCTTTCACAACGGCATTTACATAGTTCATACTTTCGATAACAAAACTTTTAATTGTTGGATTATCTAACGCTTTTAGTCCTGAAATATTATCAAACTGTAGTTTTTCGTCGATCTTTTTGTCCAGATCAGCATCTTTCTCGTTATAAAGAGAAAGTACAATTTTTGCGTCTTTGAAATAAGTGTCTGATTCGTAGTAAGTTTTAAGATAAATCGGAACAAAAGAAGACATCCATCCGTTCAAATGAATAACATCCGGCACCCAGTTCAGCTTCTTGATTGTTTCAATAACCCCTCTTGCAAAGAAAATGGCTCTTTCGTCATTGTCTTCGAAAGGATTTCCTTCATCGTCGAAATAATATTGTTTTCTTTTGAAGTATTCTTCGTTGTCAATAAAGTAAACCTGAAGTCTTTCCCCCGGAAGAGACGCTACTTTAATGATCAGAGGCTGATCCAGATCATTGATAATGATATTCATACCTGACAGGCGGATTACCTCATGAAGCTGGAACTTTCTCTCACTTATTTGTCCAAATCTTGGCATAAAAACTCTTACATCATTGCCTTCTTGGTGCATCTTAAGTGCCATTTTGTTTACCACTGCAGCCATATTTGTGTCTTCCTGATATGGATACATCTCTGTAGTAATGTACAGTATTTTTTGATTCGGCATAAACTTTCTATCTAATTTTTGTAAAAATGCTTTAATGTGCAAAATTACAAAAAAACATCCAACATTATTTTAATTAACATTTTTTTACGAAAATTCCCTATCCCTAATTAGTAAAAGCACATATTATTATGCAATATTTTTACTATTTTTGAAATAGTATTAAAATAAACTATGGAAATTATAAAGAACAGGAAAGTCCTGCAGGATTTCATTGAAAGACAGAAAGAAATGGGGAAGAGAATCGGCTTTGCTCCTACTATGGGTGCCCTGCACAAGGGTCATCTTTCTCTGTATGAAGAAGCAAGAAAGGAAAATGATCTTGTTATTTCGTCAATTTTTGTGAATCCAACCCAGTTCAACAATCCTGAAGATCTTGAAAAATATCCAAGAGATATTAACAGGGATCTCCTTATTCTTCAGAATTCAGGGCTTGTGGATGCTGTATACATCCCGGAAGTAGCAGATATTTACCCTGAAAAAACGGAAAGCCAGCATTATGATTTTGATGGATTGGAAAATGAGATGGAAGGAAAATCAAGACCGGGGCATTTCGATGGAGTGGGAACCGTGGTAGAAGAGCTATTCAGACAGGTACAGCCTGATAATGCCTATTTTGGAGAAAAAGATTTCCAGCAGCTTGCTATTATTAAAAAAATGGTAGAGAAAAAGCACCTTCCCGTTAAAATCACAGGAGTTCCTATTTACAGAGCAGAAAACGGATTAGCATTAAGCTCAAGAAACCAGAGACTTCATGAAGACAGAAGAGAAGCTTCAAAACTCATTTACGAAACATTAAAGAAAGTGAATGACTGGTTCCGAACCGTTACCATACCGGAAATAAAACAGAGAGTAGAAGATATTTTTGATGACCAGCACGGAATGAAACTTGAATATTTCCTTATTGCCGATGAAAAAACACTTCAGGAAACTGATTTTTTCTATAAAGACAGAAATTTCAGAGCGTTTATTGTAGTAGTGGTAGACGGAGTAAGATTAATTGACAATTTGCATCTGGATTAATACATATATATAATATACTTATATAATAAGAAACTCTGACGGCTTTCGTCAGAGTTTTTTCTTTTTTGTTATACTCACCGCTGGTATTTCAGACTTCATACAAAAATCAAAGGCCTCCTGAAGGAAGCCTTTGAAACACCAAATCACAAAATATTAATATGAAAAAAATTTACTTTTCAGTAAACTTGTGACCCGGCTGGGATTCGAACCCAGGACCCATACATTAAAAGTGTATTGCTCTACCAGCTGAGCTACCGAGTCGGCCACAATTAAAATGAAATAAATTTCACTCTTAATTATAAAATTTTCTTTGCAGTGCCTGCGACTGGACTCGAACCAGCACATCCTTAGGAAACCACCCCCTCAAGATGGCGTGTCTACCAATTTCACCACGCAGGCAATAAAATCACAAAATAAGTAACTTTAATTGCTAGTGACCCGGCTGGGATTCGAACCCAGGACCCATACATTAAAAGTGTATTGCTCTACCAGCTGAGCTACCGAGTCGGCCACTTATGGAACAAGTTTTCATTTAAGTAATGTCCCTTGTTTTAAGTGGTGCAAAGATATGACTTTTTTCTTTATCTCAAAACTTTTTCGCAAATTTGTTAAAAAAAATTTCATGGTAATTTCATTGATCGGATACATGGGAAGTGGCAAATCTCACATTTCCAAAATATTAAGCGAAAAAATCAATTTTAAACTCATTGACCTCGATAAAGAGATTTCCAGAAGAAATAAATTAACCATCCCGGAAATATTTGAAAAAAAGGGTGAAATTTACTTTAGAAAGCTGGAAAGGGAGGCTCTGGAAGAGATATTGGCTTCTCATGAGAATGTAGTGGTAAGCCTTGGCGGAGGAACTCCTGTGTATTATAATAATATGGAGATCATCAATCATAATTCTAAAAGCGTTTTTTTAAGAAGCTCTGTAGGGACTTTGGTTGAAAGGCTTTCGAAACAGAAAGAAAAAAGACCATTGATTGCCAATATTTCTGATGAAGACCTTCCGGAATTCATCGCAAAACATTTATTTGAAAGAAATCAGTTTTACAGTAAAGCACAGTTCACGGTAGGTACAGATTCCAGAGAGCCGGAAGACATTGTGAACGAAATAATAGAAAAGCTCTATCTCTAGAGCTTTTCACTGTTGTTTTAATCTTCGTTTTCTTCTTCTCCGCCTGTTTCTCCAAAGAAATCATCCCAGTCTGTAAAATCAGAATCAATATCATTTCCTACATAATCATCCATTTCGCGTCTGTCTTTTTTGGTAGGCCTTCCTTCTCCTTTGTTTCTGTAATAGTCCTGTGACATTTTACGAAGCTTCAGGATTTCATACTGTTCCTTGTCTGTAACATCTTTTATATGCAGCGAAACCAATTTGGCTCCTATCCTGCTTTTGGGAATCTGAATTACCTTTATTTTATAATCAATCTGATTCTTACGGATTTTAATAGTATCTCCTTCTTTTACCTCTTTAGATGACTTTACGGCAGACGCTCCTATAGAAACTCTATTCTTTTTAATCTCCTCTGCTGCAATACTTCTCGTCTTATAAAAACGAATGCTCCATAAAAATTTATCTATTCTCATAATTTTTTATACTTTTGCCGTTATATTATTTGTAAAGTAATTAAAGTTTTTTGAAATGAAAAAAATATTTTTATATATCCTTGCAGGATCTTTGTGTTTTACTGCTTGTAAGAAAGATGATGAAGTGTCAACCTATGTAGAGCCGGAAGACATTACGACACAAAACACCTATGACGATCAGGCCATTAAGAAATTTATGGATGAGAACTATCTCGATGCACAGGGTAATATAAAAGCATTCAGTTCTACGGATACTTCCGATGATAACGAAAAGAAATTATCTGAGTTGAATCCTGTAACACTTCCATCAGGAACCATTTATATCATGAGAACCGGAGCACAGCCTTCACCAGCTGACGAACAGGTTATTGGCAGCACTGATATTATTAAAGTCATGATGAAAGCCACTACTTATCTGGCAATCAATTCGGATGGAAAATCTTCATTTACTGCCGCTACCGATTTCATGAATACCATCAATGGGACTGGAATTCCGGCAGTTGATCCAAAGTTCTACTATACTGCACCCAATGATCCATTGATTACCAATGCCACTACCGACGCTGCAAAAAAACAGAGCTACTATATGATTGAAGGATTCAGTGAAGCATTGCAGAAATTCAAGGCATTCAACAATTATTCCAGCTCAGAACCCTATAACTTACAGGGAGTTATTATTGTTCCTTCAAGAGCTGCTTTTGCAAGAGATCCTTATTTCCCTTACAATTACCCAGGTTACAGCCAGGTGATTTCATTGAGAAACAAGACTTTTGTTTTCAACTTCCAGGTGTACAACAGAGCTACAAGACCTTAGAAATATTGAAAATTTAACCCGAAATAATTTATAAACCCCGCAATAATTATTGCGGGGTTTATTGATATTGATATCAGATTCTTATTAAAATTTTGCCTTCTGTTTTACATTCCCTAAGATATCCGGAAAATAAAGGTCAGCAAGATGGTCAAACTCATCTCCTCTCATAAACATCGTGGCATCTACCTCTTCATAAGAACTTCTTCCTGCCGCAGCAATAAGCTCATTGCAGGTATGAAGTGTGTTTTTGTGAAAATGATATACTCTCTCTGCCTTATCAGTCACATCCAGTCCTTTGATAAGCATTTTATCCTGTGTGGCAACCCCTGTAGGACAATTGTTTGAGTTACATCTCAATGCCTGGATACATCCTAAAGAGAACATAAATCCTCTGGCATTGTTGCACATATCTGCCCCCATTGCGATGGCTCTCAGAATATCCAGACTGGTAAGAACTTTCCCGCTGGCAATGACTCTTAATTTATTTCTTACGTTGTAATTGTTAAGGGTTCTGTTTACAAAGATCAAAGCAGGCTCCAATGGCATCCCTACTCCATCCGAGAATTCAGGCGGCGCAGCTCCTGTTCCACCTTCTGCTCCGTCGATAGTAATAAAGTCAGGATAAATTTTCAGTACGTTCATCTGAACGCAGATATCTTCAAATTCTTTGGTATCTCCTATACACAGCTTAAATCCAACCGGCTTTCCTCCTGAAAGCTCTCTCAGCTGCTGTACGAATCTCAGCAATCCTGCTGCATCAGAGAATGAAGTATGTGATGGAGGTGAAATAACAGTCATACCCGGAGTTACGTGACGAATCGCTGCAATTTCCGGAGTATTTTTTACGCCCGGAAGCACTCCTCCATGTCCCGGTTTTGCTCCCTGTGATAATTTGATTTCGATCATTTTCACATTGGGAAGGTTGGAATATTTCGTGAATAATTCAGGATTGAATTTTCCTTCTTCATCACGACATCCGAAATATCCGGTTCCGATCTGCCAGCAAAGGTCTCCGCCTTCCATGTGGTGGGGTGAAATTCCTCCTTCTCCAGTATTATGGTAAAAATTTCCTTTTTTAGCCCCTCTGTTTAATGAAATCTGCGCTCTGTCACTCAGGGCTCCAAAACTCATTGCAGAGATATTGAATAATGATGCATGGTAAGGCTGTGTACACTGCTCTCCTCCTACCCAAACTCTCGGAAGCTCTTCTGATGGTGATTTGGCATAAATAGAATGCTTGATCCCTTCATATTTTCTGTGATTCACTTCCAGCTGTGTTCCAAAAGCTACGGTATCACTTAAATTTTTTGCACGTCTGTATACTGCAGAACGCTGGTTTCTCGGAAATGGCTTCCCGTCTGTTTCCCTTTCAATAAAGTATTGCTGCATTTCGGGTGAAATACTTTCGAAAAAATACCTGAAGTATCCCAATACCGGAAAATTCCTCAATATAGCATGTTTCGACTGGTAAGCATTGTAAACACCCAATGCATAGATGGCGGATAACAGCGTTGGTATCCAGTAATGCGCTCTGATCAGCAGTGCTATAATCCATGTAGCAGCTACTAATACAATTCCCCAAGATAAAAACTTATCTCTCATGAATGTAGTATTTAAAAGTTTAAAAATAAATTTAGTAGAATTTTTGCAAAGAGCCTATGCTTTTGCTAAAAAACTTTGGTAGGAAGACTGCACAGAAACCGTGCCATCTGACAGGATTTTTTCTAAATTCAGAAATTCAATTTGATTAACGGATGCAGGATCAAAATCTTTCTGGACTCTCACATAATTTTCTGTGAAGCCAAACATTTTTCCGTCTTTGTTTTCATGCTCCCAAAGAACTGGAAGCGTTTTTCCAAGCTGTGTCTGATAGAATGCCATTTTCTTCTTTTCAGAAAGAATTCTCAGCATTTTATTACGTTTTTTCCTTTCAGGTATCGGAACAATACCGTCCATTGCAGCAGCCTCTGTATTTTCTCTTTCAGAATACGTAAATACGTGAAGGTAAGTAATAGGAAGTTCATTAAGGAAATTATAGGTTTCCATAAACAGCTCCTCTGTTTCTCCAGGGAATCCTACAATAACGTCTACCCCAATAGCCGCATCAGGCATTACCTCGCGGATCTTATTGACTCTGTTATTGTACAGTTTTGTCAGGTAGCGGCGTTTCATCTTTTTCAACAGTTCATCACTTCCGGACTGTAGTGGAATATGAAAATGCGGAACAAAGCTTTTACTTTTTGAAACCAGCTCTATACTTTCGTCTTTTAAAAGATTGGGTTCAATAGAAGATATGCGGATTCTTTCAATTCCTTCCACTTTATCCAATTCTGAAATAAGATCCAGGAATGTATGCTCATGTCTTTTATTTCCGAATTCACCTTTACCGTAATCACCGATATTCACCCCTGTAAGAACAATTTCTTTGATGTCCTTAGCAGCAATTTCCGCGGCATTTCTTAGAACATTTTCAATAGTATCGGAACGGGAAATTCCTCTTGCTAAAGGAATAGTACAGTATGTACATTTATAATCACAGCCATCCTGCACTTTAAGGAAAGCTCTGGTTCTGTCTCCGATAGAGTAGCTTCCGATAAAGAAATCGGTTTCTTCAATTTCACATGAATGAACAACTCCCTCGCTTTCGGATTTCTCCAAATCGTCAAGGTAGCTGAGAATATTGAATTTTTCTTTGGCTCCTAAAACAAGATCTACCCCTTCAATCTGTGAAATTTCTTCAGGCTTTAACTGAGCATAACATCCTACAATTACCACCAGTCCTTCCGGATTAGCTTTCATTGCTCTTTTTACGTGAAGCTTACATTCACGGTCAGCATTTTCTGTTACAGAACAGGTATTGATAACATACACATTCGCTTTATCATCAAAACCTACCTTATCATAACCTGCATCTGTCAATTGACGGGCAATAGTAGATGTTTCTGCAAAGTTGAGTTTGCAGCCAAGTGTATGAAACGCGGCAGTTCTGTGAAAAGTAGACATTTGTTACTCCTGAATTTTATGGGTGCAAAGATAGTAATTTTAATAATAAACCAAGATTGATTCAATCTATTGTTTATATTCGTCTCTAACTTCCGGGCTGTTTTGCAAGCAGACGGGAGATGAATTGGCCTCCGGTTCCTGAGCTGAAAATTTTGTTTTCATTTCAGCATTAAACTCCTGAGAACGGTTTCTGGCGATGGATAATGTATTCCAGTCTTCATTTTTTATCATTTTGGCGATATAAACAATCTGACCGATATGATAGGGATAATGAGCCAATTGTCTGAGCACAGCATCAATCACCGGATGAGCTTCTCCTCTGATATACGTTATCGAGTAGAGGTTATCATCATTTATTTTTTCAAGGGCTTCAAAAAAGCATTTCCAGCCCTGCTCCCAAAAATCCAGAACCTGTTCTTTGGTGGTAAAGGTATTAACAAACTCTCCGTCTCGGTTACGCCAGGATTTTTCTCCGTCTTCTGTCAGAAAATTAGTCCATCTCGACAGCATATTTCCTGCAATATGTTTTACAATGATGGCGATAGAATTACTTTCTTCATTGTACTGCCAGAACATCTGATCATCCGTAAGCTGGTCAAATGTCTTATCACCAAGCGATTTATAATATTCAAAGCGTTTTACAAAAAGATCTTTCATGCTTGCTATTTTGCCATCTAATGTAACACCTTTAGAAACATAAAACCACTTCCGATGAAGTGGTTTTATCTATGTATTGTATTGATTATTATTCTCTGTTTTTCACCAATACCCAACCCGTAAATTTGATTGGAGTATTCTTCTTGTCATTTTCATTCCATGTAATAGAATACCAGTATGTTCCGGTAGGTACACTTCTTCCGCCCTGGGTACCATCCCATTTATAACCGTTTGATCGGTCTGCCTGGAAGATTTTGTTTCCATACCGGTCAAAAACATTCATGATCAGGTTTTGTTTGTTGGCTAATGCAGAATAATCAATCATATCATTTATTCCATCGGCATTAGGGGTAATCACATTAACTAAATTGGGCACTACAATTCCTATTTCTATCGGATCACAGTCGTAAGCATCTTTTACATATACTTTGTGATCTCCTCTTGAAAGATTATTGAAGACATTGGAATCCTGCCAGATAATATTATCAATGGAATATTTATAAGCCGGATTTCCTCCTATTACGGATATGGTAATGGTATTATTAGAAATATCAATACCGGAAACTACGGGCTGATCAGAAGGAAGTACTTTCACGGTTTGTGTTGTTATACATTCTCCTGTTTTCAATTTTACCCAATATACTCCAATTCCTGCTTTAATGGTTCTTGTAGTAGCTCCTGTACTCCATTCATAGCTTTTAAACCCGGCTCCTGCATCCAGCGTTGTCTGATCTTCTGCGCAAATGGTGACATCTTTAAGCGTATCAGAATATACAGGCGGAATCACTACCAAAGTAATTCTGGCTACCGCGTAACATCCCTGCGCATTGGAAACTCTTACATACACAAATCCATTAGGAGCAATATAGTTAGCTGCATTCAGGATTTCATTGGTCTGATTAACCGCGTCTGACAATGAAGGATAATATTTTTTAGTAGGATTCGTCTGACCTGTTACTGAGGCATTGACAAGATTGAAAGAGGCTGTGGATGGATTAGCTTCTATGAAACATGATCTCAACGTGACTTCATTCACTACCACTACCGGATTAAACTTCAGGGTAATCTGTGCAATGGCAATACAGCCAAACTCAGAGATTATTTTCACATAAATAACACCTTCCGCAGATACAAATGCCATGGGTGTTGTAATCTCATTGATGCCGGCGTTGAGATCGGCCATTGTGTGATAATATTTTTTAGTGACATTCGGGTTGGAAATAACGTCTGCGGTTGTTAAATCAAACAAAGCAGTTCCTGCATTGTTATTGTTACAGGCAGTTAATGTTACATTTGTAGCTGTAATGGCACCGTTTTTAAATTTAAATGTTCCTACCTGCTTACATTTATTAAGCGGATTGGCTGCATTAGCAGGATCGGTATAATTGATACTGTAATAGTAAACTGTAGTAGTATTGACTGTAATAGGTGCTGTAATCGGATTATTCCCTGTTAGAGCATCGTTCTGAGTCAGATGATAACTTACACCAAAGTTTTGATTTCCGTTAATAATTCCTGCAGACAGGGTAGAAAAATCAAACAATACGGTAGGAGAACATATAACAACTTCTCTTGGATCTGCGGGATTGGCAGCCGGAATTCCAGGAGGAATAAATGGCTGAGTCTGGATACCGGGATCTGTAAACGGGGAAGCCAGTGTGGCAGTTCCGCCCCAGGTTAAAGAAAACGGAGCTGTTGTAGAGCTGGTACTGCTTACCCAGTTGTCTATAAACAGGTAATAGGTTTGTCCCGGCAAAACATCCAAATATTTGCAATAAGGCGTCAGAGAACCTCCTGCAGCACTTAGAAGTGTACTTGTCATATTGAGTCCGGTTGCCGGGCCAGGCCCGATTACCGTTGCCGCATTACAGCGTATTGGAGATCCCAGACTTCCGCAGGTTACATTAGGACCAAAAATAGCCCAGTCATAATCCGCATCCGGGTTATTGGGAACAAGATCAAAGGTAAGTGTACCTCCGGTGGCGATTGTGATTTTATACCAAATGGAGTTGTGTTCTCCCGTGAAATCTATACAACTTCCTGAGTTGACCAATTCTTTGATATTGCCATATCCTGTAGGACTGTAAGTGATATTAGAGTTACCACAAACTGAAAGAGCTGTGGCACAATCTGCCTGAGAATAATAAGCATGAGAGATACAGAGAAGTACAAATAGTAAAAGTTTTCTCATAGATTATATGTTTTTGTGGTTATTCGTTATACATCATATTGATATCCAACGTACACCAAATATACCCATATTTTAATTACAAACAATAAAATCGAGATAATTTTAAACTATTTTAAATTAAAACACTAAAAAAATTAAAATTATTCATAGTAAACCCAATTAATCAGCATAATAACCAAACAGGAATTTTATTTGATGCTTGTGATATTCCCGCAGAGGTTTTCAAGATGAAATATCTTATGAAAGGGGCTTTTTACTTCTTTTAAATGTTCTTTATCCTGAATAAAGGTGTATCTGGAAGCAATAGAATTCATATCCGAAACAATCACCAGCCAGCATTCATCCACAGAGGTATCATAGTAGGGAAATTTTTCATTTTTCTTTTCGATCAGCTCCAGAATTTTCTCTGAGCAAAGCTCATCAAAAAGGTTCATGCTATATTCATGCGTGATGAAAACATTTCTGCGATGGAATGATTTCCTGATGCTTTTTACGCAACCTATTGCTTTATTTTTTTTAATGCTTTTATAAATACTAATAATATTTTCCTGTTGTTTTTCCAGATTATCAAATTTTGTTTCCGGGTGGAATTCTAAAAAATAAACACCACGATATTTCGTAGTGTCTTCCTGTTCTAATAATATTTCTGCCTGACGGAACATTTTATTCAAAGTACTTTCCACTTTTTTCATTTCCAGATGGTTAATCACTTCAGTCAGTTCAATTCCGATTTTTTTGTCGTTAAGTTTTGCGATAAAGTCTGGGCTTTCGCAGGTAAGGTTTTCAAATTTCACATCGGGAAAATGATGCATAAAAGAGTTAAGCAGAAGAATCTCGGATTTCTTTCTGTATTTTTCACGGTCATGAAGCGGTGATTCGTCTATCGTACGGTGATACTTTTCCATTGGCTTTTTTTTCAAATGCCGATTCAGGTAGTATAAGCTTAAATTCTTTATCAGATCTTCTTCAGAAAACGTCTTTTTCATGTGTGATTTTTTTATTTAATTAAAGAACACATGCAGCCATGGGCTTTCATCGTTAAAAGTTTTTGATAATCAAAAATTTACCCACTTAAAGATAAGCAAAAAAACAATTCAATATCTGGTTTTACTAGTAATTTATCTATTAATTAATGTAAAGTTTACTTTCATAATTAATACCTTTGCCTTTTTATAAACACAAATACATATTTATGGATTTTAAGAATTTCAGAATACCCTACAATATCAACCCACAGTATTCCACGAAAACCGCCTATTTTTCAATGGAATTTGCTATTGAGCAAGTTCTAAAGATATATTCCGGAGGGCTTGGATTTCTGGCAGGATCCCATATGAGAAGTGCCTACAATCTTAAGCAGGACCTTATCGGAATTGGTATTTTATGGAAATTCGGATATTATGATCAGGCAAGAAATCATGATCAGACATTACAGCCGGTTTGGACAAAAAAAATGTACAGCTTTCTTGAAGATACCGGAATAAAATTTCAAATCGAAATCCACAGTGCTCCGGTTTGGGTAAAAGTATGGTATCTGGATCCTGAAACATTTAATACAGCTCCTATGTTTTTCCTTTCCACGGATGTTCCGGAAAACGACCATGTTTCCAAAACAATCTGCCACAAGCTCTATGATGCCAATGAGTCTACAAAACTGGCACAATATATTTTGCTGGGAAAAGGAGGTGCTAAATTACTGGACGAACTGAACGTTGAAAGAGATGTTTATCATCTTAACGAAGCTCACGGGCTTCCGGCAGCTTTTCATCTTTTAAAAAAGTATAATGGCGATCTTAACAAAGTCAGAGAAAAACTGGTTTTCACTACCCATACACCTGAAGAAGCAGGAAACGAAAAGCATAATTTCAAACTATGCTATGATATGTCTTATTTTTCCGGCTACAGCATGGAGGAAGTGAAAAAGATTGAGGGTTCAGATGACGACCGTTTCAACCATTCCCTGTGTGCATTAAGAATGGCTAGAATTGCGAATGGAGTTTCCCAGCTTCATGGTGTAGTTTCCAGAGCGATGTGGAGTAAATATCCAGGTATTTGTGAAATTACATCCATCACCAACGCACAGGAGTTTAAATATTGGGCTGATAAACCACTGTACAATGCAAAAGACGAAAATGAAACAACCGTTTTCGACTTCCGTAAAAAATATTTAAAGAAAAAATTATTCAGCATTGTTGCAGATCAGACAGGGAATTTATTTAACCCCAATATTTTTACAATCGTTTGGGCAAGAAGATTCGCAGGATATAAGAGAGCAGATCTTCTTTTACACGACAAAGAAAGGTTCTATAAGCTTCTGAATAATCCAAAATATCCGGTGCAGATCATCTGGGCAGGAAAACCTTACCCAATGGACTACTCTGCTATTTCTACATTCAATACTCTGGTTGAAGAAAGTAAATATCATAAAAATGTAGCCGTTCTTACAGGCTATGAGCTTTCTCTCAGTAAATCTCTGAAGCAGGGTTCTGATCTTTGGCTTAATAATCCGAGAGTTCCCAGAGAAGCTTCAGGAACTTCCGGCATGACAGCTGCTATGAACGGTTCAGTAAACTTATCTACAGATGACGGCTGGATTCCGGAATTTGCCAGACATGGTGAAAATTCTTTCGTAGTTCCCAAAGCAGATTATCAGAATATGAGCATCTACGAACAGGATAATTATGATTTGAATACACTGTATGAAATTCTGGAAAACGAAATTCTTCCAACGTACTATGACCGCCCTGACCAATGGAGAAAAATCCAGCAGCATGCAATGAATGACGTTCAGGATCACTTCAATAGCGACAGGATGGCGGATGAATATTACAGACTGCTTTATAATGCAAAAAAATAAACCCAAAGCATAAAAGGAGAAAAATACAACATTAGCTTATTTTTCCATTTTGCTGTTCAATAAAAAAATGCCGGGAAATTTTTTCCCGGCATTTTGATTAGAGTTTATTTGCTTTTTTTCCTGGAAGGCACTTTAAGGCCTTTTTCTCTGGCTTCAGAAATACCGATGGCTACGGCTTGTTTTCTGCTTGTCACTTTTTTTCCGGAAGAGGATTTCAATTTTCCTTCCTTAAATTCGTGCATTACTTTTCCTACTTTGTCCTGAGCTTTTTCTGAATATTTAGTCTTGCTCATGATAATTTTTTTTTTAAGATTTTGGCAGGGATACTCCCAGTTCGTATACACAGGCGTGTTTCAAATATTTTGAACGCTCTCTCGATGTTACCGATTCAAAATGATCATTTTTGAGCACAATGATCGGATCTTCCGCATTTTCAATTTCAAAATTGGCTAAATATCTTTCGTCTGGCGGGGACTGCTGCAGTTTTGCTTTAATTTTCTGCAGTTCATCCGCATATTTTCTAAACCCCGGATCAGAGGAATGGATAAATTTATACTCATCTCCTGCATCAACATGATAATGAAGCTTTTTATCTATCAGTCCTGCTTCATCCGTAATTTCGGGATTATCATTTCCGTCTCTGAAAACCACTTCTACTAATGATCCCCCTTTTTTCTGGGCGCATTCTTCTGCATCTTTAAAACTGGAAAAACCTGTATAAACGATCTGATCGTTTAATACATAACGGTTAAGTTTCTGGTTGTATGCATTCGTTTCCATAATTATTATTTTGATTCGATTATATAATATGATATTCAATTTTTTTGCCAAAAAGCGTATTTCAAAAGGTTTTTAATACATTTTAATAAAATTATTATCTTTGAAATCCATTAATGTTAGAAATGAAAAAACTACTCTTAACTCTTACTGTAGCTGCAGTGTTTCAAAATGTGTCGGCACAGGAAATTACTTTGGATAAAATATACTCAGGATATTACCGTGGAAAAGGGATTGCAGGAATCTCTTCCATGAAAAACGGTGAAAATTATCTTGTGATTGAACCTTCGGGAATTGCAAAATATTCTTACAAAACTTCCCAGAAAGAAGGAAATCTTGTGGACGGAAAGTTTGAAAGCTATATTTTTTCTGATGACGAATCTAAAATCCTTTTACAGACAGCCAGCCAGCCTATTTACAGACATTCTTTCTTAGGGAAATTTGATGTAAAAGATTTGAAATCGGGAAAGGTAATCAGCCTGAATGAAGGAAAACCAGTACAGGAACCGACATTTTCTCCGGACGCAACCAAAGTGGCATTCATTTCTGACAATAATCTCTTTTATCAGGACCTTGCATCAGGAAAAATCACACAGATTACCACTGACGGCAAAAAGAATGCGATCCTGAATGGTTTGGCAGATTGGGTGTATGAAGAAGAATTCGGACATGCAAGACAATATGAGTGGACCAAAAACTCTGATGCAATCGTGTTTGTAAAATCTGACGAAAGCCAGGTCCCTGAAATCTATATTCCGATCTATGGAAAAAATCTGTATCCTGCAGAAATGCGTTATAAATATCCAAAAGCAGGTGAGAAAAACTCTGAGGTTTCCGCACAGCTTTACCGTCTTGACAGCGGGAAGACAATGCAGCTTAACTTAGGTTCTTTCAAAAACTACTACATTCCGAACGTATTCCAGACTGCAAAACCGGATGAGATTGTTTTAATTACTTCTGAAAGAATTCAGAATGCTTCAGATATTTTAAAGGTAAATACCAAAACAGGAGCCGTTCAGAAATTATTCACTGAAACGGATGATAAGTGGATTGACACCGACAGCCCTACATTAGAATTCCTTGAAGATGATTCTTTCCTCTGGGCTTCTGAAAGAGATGGAAACCGCCACCTTTACTGGTATGACAAAGATGGCAAACTTAAAAAACAGATCACAAAAGGCAATTGGGAAGTAACAGATTATTATGGTTTTAATCCAAAATCTAAAGAAATTTACGTTCAGACTACGGAAAAAGGAAGCATCAACAAAGTGGTCTCCAAAGTCAATATTGAGAACGGAAAATCTCAGCTGATTTCCAATGCAGAGGGAAACAATTCTGCTAATTTCAGCAAAAACTATAATTATTTTATTGAAACGTCTTCTACTGCAGCAAGACCTTATACCTATGTTCTGAAAGACGGAAACGGAAAAGCGGTGAAAGAGCTTCAGAACAATAATGATCAGTTACAGAAGTTAAAAGCTGATAATTTTGTAGAGAAAGAATTCCTTACCATTCCTAATGCTGCAGGAGATCAGATGAATGCATGGATTATGAAACCTAAAAACTTTGACCCGAATAAAAAATATCCTCTGTTTATGTTCCAGTATTCAGGCCCGGGATCTCAGCAGGTTGCCAACTCATGGGACAATGGAAATGCAATGTGGTTTAATCACCTTGTGCAAAAAGGATATATTGTAGCTTGTGTAGACGGGCGCGGAACGGGCTATAAGGGTGCCAAGTATAAGAAAGTGACATATATGAACCTGGGGAAATACGAGATTGAAGACCAAATTACGGCAGCAAAGTGGTTCGGAAGCCAATCTTATATTGATAAGAGCAGAATCGGAATGTTCGGATGGAGCTTTGGGGGTTATATGACCAGTCTGGCAATGACTAAAGGAGCAGATGTTTTTAAAGCGGGAATTGCTGTAGCACCGGTAACCAACTGGAGATATTATGATTCTGTATACACAGAAAGATTTATGAGAACACCGCAGGAAAACCCTGATGGATATGATAAAAATTCACCAACGGAATACGCTAATCTGCTGAAAGGAAAATTCTTATTAATCCACGGAACTGCTGATGACAATGTTCACTTCCAGAATTCTATGGAATTCTCCGAAGCTTTGATTCAAAACAAAAAACAGTTTGATTTCATGGCTTATCCTGATAAAAACCACGGAATTTATGGCGGGCAGACGAGACCTCAGCTCTACCAGAAAATGACGGATTTTATCCTGAATAATTTATAATACCAATTGTACATCAAAAAAAAGTCCCTTTCAGAACTTCTGAAAGGGACTTTTTTATTCAGGATATTTTACCGCTTTATCCAATTCTATCGGATTATTAACGGCTTTTATTTTCTTTCTTTCGTTGGCTTCCGCCGGTTTCAATTCTTCTTTGCTAAGGATTGTCCCGTCATCAAGCTGCAATTTCTTTCCTTCGGGAATAGTAAGTCTTCCGTTCATTATATATTTGAAGGGGCTGTCATATAATTCCAGTCTTAATTTATTTAATTTAGCGCGATCTACAGGAATTGCTCTGGAAATCGAGTTTTCTAATGAAACCCGTTTATAATTCTCAGGAATTTTCTCGCTTTTGATCACTTTAAAGAAGTAATCCTTTTTTGTATCGTAGAGCTCCATAATCAGCCCGGGCAGACCATTAAATTTATCGGGTCCGTAAGGAATCGGGATATCTTTGGTAAACCAGGCTACCCAGCTTCTTCCTCCAAAATCCGTTAAGGCTTTTTGAACCTTATAATCTCCCCATGTTTTAGTACTGTCTGAGATTTTCCAATGCAGCTCTGCCTTTTCATTAATCTTATAGAAATTTGCATCTCCTATATATTCATAGTTCTGATATTCATTGCTATTATTTTTTTTTATCAGAAATGAAGTCAGCTTATAACCTTTGTACCCGTACTCATTTTTAGTTAAAAATATAGAATCATTTACATAATAAAGTCTATTGTAATAAGCTATATCATTAGGTGTAGTATCAAGGTTAAAATTTTCTTTTATCAGATTCTGAGAAGTAGAATCCTTTTTAGAAGTTACTTCATAGATAAATCTGTTACTTTGGGAAAAGCAAAAACACGTTCCCAATAATAAAAATAATAGCTTTTTCATAGTTTAATATTTAGCCCATCATCTCAGATAGGAAATATTCCAAATCTGCTCTGTCATATTCTATAGGGTATTGATATCCGTTGATAAAAATATCCGGTGTAAAATTAATATCATTAATGTTTCTCCATTTTTTCTGGTTATTTAAAATAGAAATAACACGATCCTGATTGATAAACAAATGAGAATATTTATCATTCCATCTGCTGATGCCATTTTTATCCGTTCTTATCGTATACCACTCTTCCAAAGCTACAAAAAAAGTGTTTTTATCTTCCGAATTTTCATAAATGCAGGCCATATTTATGTATGTAGTGCGTAGTTCTTCAGAAAAGTTATCAAGATCCGCATCCAACACCAGACGAATATTAATTTTATGGCTGTAATTGTTTATTATTCTCATAAAGGTTGGATAGAATTCTTTGCAGTATTTACAGGAAGGATTCGTTACCAGGGTCAGCACTAAGCTGGCATCAGAATTTCCAAAATTAAATGAACTTAAAAAATCATCATTAAGCGTTTTCTTTTGAATGGAAAGGTTATTTCTGAAGAATGTATAGTTTCTTTTGAACCTCGAGCTTTTTACGATTTCTTCTTTCAGTTTATTATTCCAGTTAATTTTTTCCTTTAAATAAAGTAAAAATAAAGCAGAAGCTCCAACAAAGAGACCGTATAAAGCAATAGAAAATGGGTTAATATTTATCTGTGGATTGGGTAAAAAGAACAATAAAGCCAACTGGGCATACACACAAAGGATGATACCAATACAAACCGGGCACAGCTTTTTAATAACAATGACCTGGTAATACAAGGAAACAAATGATATAGGGATAAAAAGATAGAATATGTACTTATAGATAAAGTAATAAAAATTCAGATCTTTATAGACAGCTAACACTATAAAACTAATAACTTGAGAGAAAAAGAACAGTAAAGATATCTCAGATATATCAAAGAACTTCCATTTTTTATAATTAAATACATAATCGCAATCTGTTTTCAGCATTTTATTCTGACATACCCCTAAAGGTATAATCGTTCCTTTTCCATGAGTTTTTTTATAAGCTTCATAAGAAAGAAAAATCCCTAAAAATGAAAGCGATACAAATGCCAGCCCTGTGTAAAAGAAAGAAAAATCCAATAATAAAACAGATAACATGAGTGCACCCAGCAAAACAGTGCTCCATAAGAAGAGATTATTTCTTTTGTTTTCGTTGTAAAAACTTTCTGATTTATCAACTAATAAGACAAGATTAGATGCTGAGATATCATAATTCTTTTTGTCTTCTAATTTAAATCCTTCATCATTGATGGAAATAAAATTTTTAGGCAGCAATTCAACATCTTCTTGATCTATTTCGAACACTGAACAATCAATATTAAAAAAATGAAGCGTATCGGAAAAAGACAGAATATTAGGAAATTCCGGATGACCATTTAATTGATATTCAAACTCATTCTTATCAACATGGATGTCAATAAGTTTTAAATAGCTGGTAAGTATATTAGTATTTTTTGACATAAGTATAAAAGGTAATCAGCAATAGAAAATTCTATTGCTGATTATTTTTTAAGGGTTGATTAACAACAAGAACCTCCGCATCTTGCACTACCATCTCCAGGGCATCCTGCCTGTACGCATCCGCACTCTACTTCACCTCCTCCACCGATTCCGATAGAAGTTCCTCCTCCGTTTCCGATTTTTCCACCTTTAAGTGATCTCAACTCATTTCTAGATAAACTTGCTTTCTTAATTTTTAAAGAATTGCTTTTCATAATGTTTTAATTAAATATTCTGTGTCATTATTGACTTTTCAAAACTATAAATTAAATCAACCAATAAAATAAATTTATCAGGCGTTTTTCCGGTATATTTCTTGCAAAAGTTGTACATGTTTCGCATATTTGTAATAGACATTAAGAATAATGAAGCAAGAAAAACTAAGAAACCTACGGAAACTCAAAGGCATCTCTCAAGAGAAGATGGCGAAAATTTTATTTACTGATCCTTCAAATTATTCCCGGAAAGAACGGGGTGAGGTAAGGATACATGAAGAAGAATGGAAGAAAATAGCTGAAGCGCTCAATGTTCCGATCTCTGACATTAAAGAAGAGGAAGAACATGTAATCAGTACTCACAATTCTCCATTCAAAGATACTTCCCAATATCAGTACACGCTCAATCTCAATTGTTCAATCATTGAAAATTTACAGGACTATATTGGCTTTCTTAAACAAAAAATCAGTGAGTTAAATGAAGAAAATCAAGTACTGAGATCTCAAAATGGATTTTAATCCGTAGATTATTATACAGTTCATTCGTGTATAATCAAATCATCCCTTTTAATCAAAATTAAAAGGGATGATTATTTTATCTGCTAAGGATATTGTACTGCTTTATCCAGTTCTATAGGGTTATTAAAGGCTTTTAACTTTTTCCTTTCGTTAGCTTCCGCGGGTTTCAGCTGTTCTTTGGAGAGAACAGTGCCGTCATCCAGCAGCAGCTTTTTTCCTTCAGGCAGAGTCAGTCTGCCATTCATTATATACTTGAAAGGGTTGTCATATAATTCTAATTTTAATTTATTCAGTTTTGTATAATCCACTGTAATTGCCCTGGAAATAGAATTCTGTAATGTAACGCGTTTATAATCCTCAGGAATTTTCTCACTCCTTATCAGTTTAAAATAATACTCTTTTTTTGAATCGTAAAGCTCCATAATCAGCCCGGGTAAACCATTAAATTTATAGGGGCCATAAGGAATCGGAATATCTTGGGTAAACCATGCCACCCAGCTCCTTCCTCCAAACTCTGTTACCGCTTTTTGAACAGGGTAACTTCCAAATGTTTTGGTACTGTCTGAAATTTTCCAATTTTGTCCGGCCTTTTCGGTAATTTTATAAAAATTCACGTCACCAATGTATTCGTAGTTTTGATATGAATTATTATTTTTCTTTTTAATGATAAACGAAGTCAGCTTGTAATCTTTAAATCCATACTGACCATTAGCATTATATAAGGAATCGTTTATATAGTATAATCTATTATAATAAGCGATATCATCTGGCGTAGTATCAAGATTAAAATTTTCTTCAGTAAGGTTTTCCGAGGTAGAATCCTTTTTAGAAATGACTTCATAGATAAATCTGTTACTTTGGGAATAACAGAAAACTGTTCCCAGCAATATAAATAATAAGTTCTTCATCATTAATTGTAATTTTCAGATAGAAATTCAGGAATAAAAAATTCAAGGTCAGCTCTCTCATACTGAATTGGATATTCACTGTCATTCATAAAGATATTAGGTGTAAAATGCACGCTGTTGCTGCTGACCCATTTTTCATGTCCTCTTAATAATTCCAGCGCATGCTCTGAACTTCCGAAGTATTTGGAATATTTTTGATACCAGCCGTTTTTGTTCTCACTATATCCCTGAACTTCATACCAGCCGTTCAACGCTTCTAAAAATTCAATTTTATTTTCGCTATTGATATAAATATTGGTGAGATTGATATGAACCGTTCTATTATCCAAATCATCTCTGCTAAGATCTACATCAAAGAAAATATTGATTCTCAACTCATCAGAATACTTTTTAACCAGCTTCAGAAAAACAGGGTAAAATTCTTTACAATGTTTACAAAAGGGATTGGTAACAAAAGTCAATGTTTGGTCTGCGTTTTCATTTCCAAACACAAAAGCACTTGAAAAATCTTCATTAATCAACCTTTTCTGTAAAGACAAATTATTTTTGAAAAACTGGTAATTTCTTCTGAATTTTAAATTTCTTTTAAGGGTATTTTCATTTTTCTGTGCAATTCTATTTTTTGTTCGGAAGTTCACCAAAGCCATCAGTGAACCGAAACAGCCAATGAAAAATAAGGCTGCAGCGTTACCGTCCATTTTTTTGTCCGTAAAGAATATAAGATTTGCCGCTACCAACTGAATACATACAGAGGCTATGATTACCATACAGACAGGGCAATACTTTTTAACAACAAAAATCTGATAGAATAATGATAAGCTGGCAATTGGTATGAATGCAAATAATCCATACCGATAGATTTCAAAAAAGAATTCAATATTTTTTATCAGACTTAATAAAATAAAACAAACTAATTGACTGGTAAAAAACAGGAGTGAAATCTCAGATAAATCTACCTTATTAAAAATCTTCCATTTCTTTGAATTAAAAACCAGGTCACAATCCGTATTGAGGTAATCACTTCTACAAACTCCAACCGGTATGAATGTTCCTTTCCCATGAGTTTTTTTATAGGCTTCGTAAGCGAAGATAAATCCGATAAGACCAGTAGCCACAAAGATCAATTTCAAAGTCAGATGAGAAGAATCATACGCGAAAAGAAACAGAAATAACAGCGCTGCAATTCCCCAATTAACAGAACCATTCTTAAGTTTTGATTTTGTCCGGGGCTGCTCTTCATAATTGTCTATAATAAGTATTATATTTTCCCATTTAGAAAAAAAATCTTCTGATGGGGAGCCATTGACTGTTATGGTATGCTCTTTATTATTCACCACTGCCAGCTCTCCTTCTATTAAAGCCAAAAAATCCTCAGGTAAAATATCTTTTTCATCATTATCAATTCTGAAGCTGTAATTTTCAATATTGAAAAAGTTCAAAGCATCTGAAAATGCCAGAAGGCTCGGAAAATCAGGATGGCCCTCCAATTGAAGCTCAAACTCATCCTGATCAATATGTATCTTATGATCATCCAGATAATTGGTAACAGCAGTAAAACTTTTGCGTGTCATTTTAAAATAGCTTTTGGGATTAAAAAAAATAGCAACAGTTTCCTGTTGCCATTTTAAATGATTTACACGGGTTATCCACAACAAAAAGTACCGTTGCAATAAGAATCACCATTTCCATTATGAGTGTTTGCACATGCAGCATTGGTACATCCGCATCCTACACCTGCATCAGGCGCTGCCATCCCTCCTTTAATTTTTCTCTGCTCATTTCTGGATAAAATCCCTTTCATCTTTTTTAAATCAAGTTTTTTCATAAAAATGTTTTTTTATAGTTATTTGTCACTATTGACATTGCCGAAAATAGAAAACAAATATCACTCAGTAAGGAAATACGTGTGTATATTTTTTGCTTCTTTACTTTTGTGTAATTTGTGAAGTATGTACAAGCTTTTAAATAAAGAAAACCTGTACGCACATTTAAATTTTCTATTTATTTAATTAATCGTTTACGCTTGTATTATTTATTTTATCAATTAAAATTAAAAACCTATTTTTGGGAAATTTGAAAATTGAATATATGAAGACTAAACATCCTAAAGGGCTGCCCTATCTCTTTTTTACAGAAATGTGGGAGCGTTTCGGGTACTACCTGATTCTTGGAATCTTTGTTTTGTATGTTATTGAGCCCGCCGGTATGAAAGGAGGGCTTGGGCTGCCAGACAAAACTGCTGATGATATTTTCGGAACCTACATTGCCTTAACTTATCTGACTCCCTTCATTGGAGGATTTCTGGCAGACAGAGTTTTAGGATATATTAAATCTATTTATCTGGGTGGCTTTTTAATGGCTGCAGGGTATATAGGAATGGGTGTTTTTAAAGACCTACCTTTATTTTATACCTCTCTGGCATTAATCATCATTGGAAATGGTTTTTTCAAACCTACTATTTCAACCTTACTGGGAAACCTTTACTCTGAGGAGCCTTATAAAGCCAATAAAGATTCCGGATATAACATTTTCTATATGGGAATCAACATCGGAGCGTTTATCTGTAACATTATTGCGGCTTTCATGCGTAATAAGTTCGGCTGGGGTGAGGCTTTTATTACTGCAGGAGTTGGGATGATTATTGGGATGATTATTTTTACGATCGGAAGAAAGCACTATATTCATGCTGCACAGATGAAACCTGTGCAGGAAGGTGACACTAA
The DNA here is from genome assembly GCF_900108365.1 of Chryseobacterium culicis. Classification (GTDB taxonomy): domain Bacteria; phylum Bacteroidota; class Bacteroidia; order Flavobacteriales; family Weeksellaceae; genus Chryseobacterium; species Chryseobacterium culicis. The sequence goes on from NZ_FNWQ01000005.1 coordinate 204,130, forward strand.
GCTTTCTGAAATTATGCTGAAAGTATTTGTTCCGGCCATTGCTGCGGGAGCCATAGGTTGGTTTATTCCCGATAATATCTTTGGAAGCGACAGTACAGATGCCTTTATTTTCGCATGTGTACCGGTAATTTACTTTTATGCCTCACTTTACTTTAGGGCCAAGCCGGACGAAAAAGCTTCTATTGGAGCTCTGCTTTCTGTCTTCCTGATCAGTATGTTCTTCTGGGCAGTCTTCAAGCAGAACGGAACGGCCTTAACAAGATGGGCTAACTATTATACCGACAGAAGTGTTCCTGCTTCTCTTGAAAAACCACTGGAAGGAATTTATATGGTGGAAGGAAAAAGTTACGAGGATAAAGAGGTTCCTGTTTATGACAATCAGTTCAGATCTCAGAAGGACGATAACGGAGAGACTAAAAAAGAAACAGGAAAAGATGTTTATTTTAAAAATATTTCGTCTGAACAGCGCGCTGCTCTTGAGAAAAACCCTGAAAATAAAGTATATCTCTACAATACCGAATTATTCCAATCCATCAACCCGTTTTGGGTTATTGCTCTTACTCCGGTTATTGTGGGATTCTGGGCATTATTAAGAAGAAAAGGGAAAGAACCTTTAACGCCTACAAAAATTGTTTTGGGACTATTCATTTCCGGGCTTTCATGCCTGGTGATGGTTTTAGCGGTTATGGCAGGAGATAACGGAACGGTAAAAGTTTCACCGTTATGGCTTGTTGCCAGCTACGGTGTAATTACTATAGGTGAACTCTGTCTGTCTCCAATGGGACTTTCTTTTGTATCGAAACTTTCTCCTGCAAGAATTACGGCATTGATGATGGGAGGTTTCTTTCTGGCGAACTCCGTGGGAAATAAGCTTTCAGGAATTCTGGCAAGCACCTGGTATAACTATGAAAACAAGACGAATTATTTCCTTGTGAACTTCGCTTTGTTAATATTTGCTACACTTTTGGGCCTTTCTATGTTAAAGAGACTGAACAAAATCATGAAGGAAAAAGGACATTAATCCTTGATATTATAACGATTAGCAAGCTGCGGAAGAGTTCCGCAGCTTTTTTATTTAAAAATAAAATTAAAACCTTGCCAAAAACCCAAAATAAACTATATTTGTCAGTCTTAACAAAAATTAACAATAGAAATGGATAATATTGAAGCATTGAGTCCGAAACCGGATGAATTTGTAGAGAATAAGAATTCCAGGCATCCTAAAGGATTATGGGTTCTGTTCGGAACAGAAATGTGGGAGCGTTTCAACTTTTATGGAATGAGAGCTCTTTTGACGCTCTTCATGGTAAATTCCTTATTAATAAAAGAAGCTGATGCAGCAATCATCTATGGCGGATTTCTAGCTTTATGTTATTTAACACCTCTTTTGGGAGGATTTATTGCGGATAAATATATCGGGAACAGGTATGCCATCATTATCGGTGGATCTTTAATGGCTATCGGGCAGTTCTTATTATTCATCAGCGCCTCTACTTTCTCAGCGGATATCGGTAGTGCCAAACTTATCATGTGGCTGGCATTATTCGTTATTATTTTCGGTAACGGATTCTTCAAACCGAATATTTCCTCTATGGTAGGAAGCCTTTATCCGAAGCAGGAAAAATCCAAACTGGATTCTGCGTTCACCATTTTCTATATGGGGATTAATATCGGGGCATTCTTAGGACAGTTTATCTGTCCATACGTTGGAGACGTAAAAGATGCAGCAACCGGAGTAAGAGATATCTTTGCATTTAAATGGGGATTCCTGGCAGCTTCTATTGCTATGGTAATCGGAACGGTAACATTCTTTATCCTTAAAAATAAATATGTAGTAACACCGGAGGGAAGACCGATCGGAGGGTTACCAAAAAATAATACAAGTGCTGACTTCGAAGAAGGAGAAACGCAAACGGCTAAATTCTCTGGTCAGGCTTTAGGAATCACCGGAGGAATATTTGTTATCTTATTCTTTGCTTTCAGATACCTTCTTGTAGGTGAGTTTGGATTCAATTCCGTAGAGATGGGGCAATTGATCAAAGGAATTATTTATCCTTTCATTTATGCCGCTGGTATTTCTCTTGCCTTCCTGATTATGTCTTCTGCAGAAAATAAGGTAGAAAGACAGAGAATCTGGGTAATTTATATTGTATCATTCTTTATCATTTTCTTCTGGGCGGCTTTCGAGCAGGCGGGATCTTCATTAACGTTTATTGCGGATAACCAGACTGACAGAAATATTTTAGGATGGAACATGCCTCCTTCAATGGTTCAGATCTTTAACGGAATCTTCGTTGTTATTCTAGCAGTTCCTTTCAGTTTAATCTGGGATAAATTAAGAGCGAAAGGAAAAGAACCAGTATCTCCGTTCAAACAGGCTATGGGATTAGCGTTGATTGCTCTTTCTTATTTCATCATTGCACACAATGTAAAAGATCTGGGGAACTCTGGTCTATTGGCAATCAAATGGTTAATGTTACTATATTTCATCCAGACTTGCGGTGAGCTTTGTCTTTCTCCAATTGGTTTATCATTGGTGGGTAAACTGGCTCCAAAAAGATTTGCTTCATTGCTTTATGGTGTTTTCTTTATTTCTAATGCTGCCGGCTATGCATTGGCAGGTTCTTTAGGAGCGCTTATCCCTGCAACAGGTGATAAATTCAAGAAAGCTCAGGAACTGGGAGTTAATCTTCAGGATGTTTTGGACAAAAAAGTAACGCTGACCGCTGATCAGGTTGCCGCTTTCGATAAAGCCCAGCTTCCATTACACAACCCTACTTTTGTAGGATTTGAAATCCACAATCTATTTGAATTCTTCATGGTATTCGTCGTACTTTGTGGTATTGCTTCTGTGATTTTAGGTTTAATTTCACCTATCTTAAAGAAAATGATGCACGGTGTAAACTAATTGTATCAACAAAATATCATAAAACCTCTGCCAAGTCAGAGGTTTTTTTTATTTTCGTACGATGGAAATTTCCGAAGCTTCTTTATTCCAATCCGTAAAGGAAATTGTTAGACAATCGCGCGAAAAAGTTTTTCGAATTGCGAATTCTACTCTACTGCTCACATACTGGCAGATTGGAAAACTTATTGTTGAAGATGAACAACAGGGAAAAGAACGCGCAGAATACGGAAAGTATACACTGAAAAAGCTTTCTGAAAAACTCACTTTGGAATTTGGAAAAGGTTTTGATGAAAGTAACTTAAGAAATATGCGCTCTTTTTATCATGCATTTCCAATATGTGACGCATTGCGTCACGAATTGAGCTGGACTCACTACAGACTATTGATTAGGCTTGACAATGCCGAGAAAATGAATTATTACATCAATGAATCTGTTCAGAATAACTGGAACTACAGAGATCTCAAAAGACAAATCAATTCCCTTGCTTACGAACGGGTTTTACAGCATAAAAAATCTTCCACAGAAAGTATTTATAGTGTCTTAAAAGATCCTTATATTTTTGAGTTTCTTGGGTTAAAAGCTAATGAACAGTTTTCCGAAAAAGAAATTGAAACAGCCATTATTGATCATATTCAAAAGTTTTTACTTGAATTCGGGAAGGGATTTGCCTTTGTAGCCAGGCAGCAGCATATTTCAACCGACACCTCAGACTTTTATATTGACCTTGTCTTTTATAATTACATTTTAAAATGTTTTGTGATCATCGACCTGAAAACAGGGGAACTTTCCCATCAGGATATTGGACAAATTGATATGTATGTAAGAATGTATGATGACCTGAAACGCGGAGAAGGAGATAACCCAACCATCGGAATTTTATTATGTTCAGAAAAAGATGAAACAATTGTAAAATACTCTGTTTTGAATGATAAAAACAATTTATTTGCCAGCAAATACCTGCTGTACCTCCCAAAAGAAGAAGAATTAAAACAAATTATTGATCAGGACAGAATCCGTTTTGAACTGGATCAGGAAAATAAAAACCCTTATTAGAACTTAATCATATATCATTATGAGCTTAACTTTAGATGAAATACAAAATTTCAAAGGAAAATATCCCAGACAGATCTGGAGTCTGTTTTTCTCTGAAATGTGGGAACGTTTCTGTTTCTACGGAATGCGTGGAATGCTGGTTTTCTTTATGATCTCACAGCTTAACTTCCATGAAAAAGAAGCCAACCTTCAATATGGTGCCACCCAGGCCTTCGTATATGCCTTTACTTTTGTGGGAGGTCTCTTTGCAGATAAAATCTTAGGATTCCGGAAATCCCTTTTCTGGGGAGGTCTCCTGATGATTGTAGGAAGCTTAATCCTTGCGACCGATCCTCACAAATTCTTTTTCTTAGGAATAGCATTTACAGTAGTAGGTACAGGTTTCTTCAAGCCAAATATTTCATCTATGGTAGGTCAGCTTTATAGACCTAATGATTCAAGGGCAGATGCAGGATTTTCACTTTTCTATGCAGGAATTAATCTCGGAGCATTATTAGGAGGATATTTATGTATCGCCATTGGTAAAGGAGAGTTCTTAAGTACGATCATTACAGAAGAGATGAGGTGGCATATTGCTTTTGGACTTGCTGCAATAGTAATGGTGGTAAGTTTGGTCAATTTTGTGTTTACGCAAAGAACACTGGGGTCTATTGGCCTGCAGCCAGGGCATCCTTTAGCAGAAGAAAAAACCACTCCAATACCCAAATGGAAGGAATACGGAGTGTATGTACTTTCATTGGTTTTTGTTCCTATCATTATGACCATGGTAGCCAAAACAGAATATACAGATTATTTCATGTGGACTATCGGGCCGCTGACCCTGATTTATTTATTCTATGAAATGTCTAAAGTCACCGCTTCTGAGCGTAAAAAACTTTGGGCAGCATTGGTTTTCATTATCTTCTCTATCATCTTCTGGGGAATCTATGAGCAAAGCGGAGGTTCTTTGAGTATTTTTGCTGCTAAAAATCTCAATAAAGATCTTTTAGGATTAGACCCAAATGGTGTGAATAACTCAGGAGGAGCCTTTTTCATTATCTTCCTGGCACCGTTAATCGGACTTCTTTGGATCTGGCTGAATAAAAGAAAAATTGAACCCAATACCATTATTAAATTCGGATTAGGTTTTATTTTCTTGGGATTGGGATATTATGTTCTATTTGCAACCCGTCTGTTTGCCGATCTTCAGGGTATCACTTCACTGAATTTCTTCACACTGGCATTGCTAATCATTACTCTTGGGGAATTGTGCCTCTCTCCTATCGGACTTTCTATCATGACCAAGCTTTCTACGAAGAATCTTCAGGGAATGATGATGGGAATGTGGTTCCTTGCTTCCGCCTATGGACAGTATGTGGCAGGGATTATCGGAGCCAGTCTGGCTACTGCCAAGAAAGGATCTACCAACTACGATGAATTAATCACTTATACTGATGGATATAAACAATTAGGGTTATACGCGGTAATTGCCGGAGTAGTATTAATTTTGATATCTCCGTACGTGAAAAAATTAATGCAGGAGGTCAAATAGAAATAAGTAATTATGCTTATTTTTACATAAATATCACAATATGAAGAAAATCTTAAGCATATTACTCTTATTTTTATTGAATTTCAGTTTTGCCCAAGTAAAGTGGATGACCATTGATGAAGCCTTAAAGGCCCAAAAGGAAAGTCCTAAAAAAATACTCATTGATTTTTATGCAGATTGGTGCGGTCCATGCAAAATCATGGATAAAAAAACGTACGGACATGCGGTTATTGCTCAGATTTTAAATGAGAATTACTATCCTGTAAAATTCAATGCAGAAGAGAAAAACAGCATTGAGATCTTTGGAAGAACATTTTCTAACCAAAATACGGAACATAGAAAAGGAAAAAATTCACTTCATGAATTTACCCAATATATGAATGTAGGTGCAGTACCTAGTACCGTATTTCTGGATGAGCACGGCGATCCTATCACAATTCTTCAGGGAGAGCTTTCTGCCAGGGAACTGGAACCTTATCTTGAACTGATTTCGAAAGATTTATTCAAAAAGATAAAGACCAGAGAGCAATGGGAGGATTACCAGAAAAAGTTCAAATCCAAAATCAAAGATTGATTTACAATTTTGACTCCGGATTTTCGGTTTCAATTCTAAAAATTCACGATAGAGACTTCCGATTTTTTTGGAAGTCTTTTTTATTTTACCGAAATTCGAAACTTTATTTCTTTTGTCAGAAATAAGGATCATAAAAATTCGAAAAACGTATCCCGAAACCTGAAAATGAATCTCGAAACCTCCATAGAATATGTAAAAGGAATAGGTCCGGAAAGAGCCAAACTCATCAAAAGCGTGTTGGGTCTGTCTACCGTAGAAGACATGCTGAATTTCTATCCTATCCGCTATCTGGACAAAAGTAAAATTTATACCGTTTCACAGCTGAAGGAAGAAACCAGTCAGGAAATACAGCTGAAAGGAAGAATCACTCAGGTGCAGGAAATTCAGACCGGCAAAACCAAAAGGCTATCGGCAAAATTCAATGATGAAACAGGCAGTATGGATCTGGTTTGGTTTCAGTATTCCAAATGGCTGAAAGAGCAGCTTCCTGTTAATAAAGAGGTTTACATTTTTGGAAAGATCAATGTGTTCAACCGTCAGTTCTCCATGCCCCATCCTGAAATAGAAGCGGAAGAAAAAAAGGAAGGGGATACACGCCTCAGGCCCATCTATCCCAGTTCTGAGAAGCTGACCAAAAGAGGTCTCAATCAAAGATTTTTCCAGAACGCACTGAGAAATATCTGCAGGGAGATTCCTAATCTTATTGAAGAAAATTTTCCTGACTATCTGATGAAAACCTTTACATTCATATCCAGACAGCATGCTTTTCTGAATGTCCATTTTCCAAAAGATCAGGCGCATTTTGATAAAGCGGATTACAGATTGAAATTTGAAGAATCATTTTTCTTTCAGTTAGGATACGGATTAAAAAAGCTCCATCATAAAACCCAGTCATACGGTAATCCTTTTCCTATTATCGGCGACCATTTCAATAATTTTTATGAAAACCACCTTCCTTTCGACCTCACCAATGCCCAGAAAAGAGTTTTAAAGGAAATCCGTATGGATATGAAGAGGCCGATACAGATGAACAGACTGCTGCAGGGGGATGTAGGTTCAGGAAAAACAATGGTTGCCCTTCTTACGATGCTTATCGCAATGGACAACGGTTTTCAGAGCTGCCTGATGGCACCTACGGAAATTCTTGCCCAGCAGCATTATAACGGAATTAAAGAACTGCTAGCAGAAACCGGAATCAATATTCGTCTTCTGACCGGTTCTTCCAAAGCCGCAGAAAGAAGAATTATACATGCAGAACTGGAAGACGGTTCACTTTCTATTTTGGTAGGTACCCACGCCGTTTTAGAAGATAAGGTAAAGTTTAAAAATCTTGGATTAGCAATTATTGATGAGCAGCACAGGTTCGGAGTAGCACAAAGGGCTAAACTTTGGGCAAAAAATAAAATCCCGCCTCATATCCTAGTGATGACGGCTACTCCTATTCCGAGGACTTTGGCAATGAGTTTTTATTCTGATCTGGATGTTTCAGTAATTGATGAAATGCCTGTAGGAAGAAAACCGATCATTACGGCTCACAGACGGGAAAAAGACAGATTATATGTGTATAATTTCTGTAAAGATGAAATTAAAAAAGGCAGACAGATCTATTTTGTTTACCCTCTTATTGAGGAATCTGAAACCTTGGATTATAAAAATCTGATGGAAGGACTGGAACATGTTATGGACTTTTTCTCAGAATACAACGTAACGATGCTTCACGGGAAAATGAAACCAGACGAAAAAGACGCTGCCATGGCCTATTTTGCTTCCGGAAAAGCAGAAATTATGGTGGCCACTACCGTAATTGAAGTGGGAGTAAATGTCCCCAACGCTTCAGTAATGGTGATTGAAAGTTCCGAAAGATTCGGCCTTTCCCAGCTTCACCAGCTTAGAGGACGTGTAGGAAGAGGTGCCGAACAGAGTTATTGTATTCTGATGACCTCTGACAAATTATCAAAAGAAAGCAGAACACGTATCAGGACGATGACAGAAACCAATGATGGCTTTAAAATTTCTGAAGTAGATATGCAGCTTCGCGGTCCAGGAGATATCCTGGGAACTCAGCAAAGTGGTGTGGTAGATTTTAAAAGACTGGATCTGATTAATGATTCCGCTATCATCAAGACTACGAAAAATACGGTAGAAAAAATTCTGGAAGCCGACCCTATGCTTTCCAGACCAGATAACCTGATCATTAAAAACTATTATATCAGATATTACAAAGGAAAAAATAAGTGGAGTAAGATATCATAAAAAAACCGCAGAAAAAGATTTCCTGCGGCCCCCTTATAAAACTGTTATTTAGAAGAAATTACTTTTGGTCTGTTCAAAAAAAATTTATTTTAATAGCTGTGGCTTAATATTTTGTGATGTGGTGTGAAAAATAGGTATATACAATATCTAATTTAGTTAAAACCATAACTATTAAAATAAATTATAAAAAACAAAATGAATTATTTTTCCAACTTGCTTATTATAAAAACTAACTGTGTTTCGGTGGAGATGAGGGAATGAAACGAATAAAAATATCTCCAACTACTTTTGAGTTTTCATGATTGTACCGTTTTGTTTAAAGATCTTCTGTGCTTTAAAATTGGAAATTATTATAATTCATTTTGTTTAACTAACATCGTGATTTATATAATTTTTTTTGTTCTGTAGAAACAATTGCTTTTCATTCATCCGTATCTTCTACTATATAATGAAATTTGTGTCTGAGTTTACTTTTACAAATGTCTGTATATTAATTCAGATCCTTTTTATATTATTTTAATAATTAGTTATAAAATTTTCACTTATTTGTGAATAGTATGCAATAAATATGATTTATGATTTATTAATGTTAAATTAACAATTCCTTTATTCATCATACTTTAAGAATGAAATGATCTTTGTTTAAACCTGAGGTATGATACTGCCAGTTGATGGTAATAACTTCCGTAAGTACCTTCTTCAGCCTGTCAAAACACTCCGGTTTTTTCATAAAAATATGGGCACCTTTTACAAAAATATCCTCTACTTCATTTTCCGGAATGGGATCGGAAAAGATGGCAGTAACCATATTATTAAATTTTGAATTGGATTCAATCTCTTCCAGGCATTCCATGCTTTCTTTTCCGGGAATCTTATAATTGATAAAAACAATTTCAGGAACTACTGCATCTTCATTACTCAAATAGTCCATAACATCTTTTCCATTGCTGAAGCACTGAACTTTTATAGAGATTTTCAACTCTTTCAGAATATTTTTAAAAAAAATCAAGGTGTTCTCATCATTATCTGCTACAATTACGTTCATAAATTCTTTATTCATACTGCATTTTTGGATTGATTACCGCTATTTGTGCTCTTCTCCGTTTTCCAATAATCTTCTGAAACTGGGATGGAGTAATGCCTGTTGTATTTTTAAACTGAGTGCTTAAATGTGCCACACTGGAATAGTTCAGTTTGTGGGCAATTTCTGTAAGACTTTGTTTGTTTCTTATGATCAGTGCTTTTGCATGTTCTATCTTTTGGAGAATAATAAAATTCTCAATAGAAGTATAAGCAACTTCCGAAAAAAGGTTAGAAAGATATCCGTAGCTGTGATTAAGCTTTTCAGAAATGTATATAGATGCTTTCACGGGAATAATCTCATCTGAAAAGACAAGTTCCACAATGGCGTCTTTTATTTTCTGCACCAGTGCGGTTTTCTGGCTTTCTATGATTTCGATACCATAATCTTCCAGATTCTTCTTAAAAAGATGGTGCTGTTCCTGGGTCAGAGGCTCATAGAACTCCACTTCACCGAAATTCAACAGCCTGTATTTCAGTCCGTGTTCTTTAAGCTTCTCGTCCAATACCTTTTTGCAAAGGGCATTGAAATCAAATTTAACATACATTTTCATCCTAGTAGTTTATAAGCCAATTTTATTTAGTAAATATAATAATTTATTTCATTTAAAAGTGAAATAGATATACTTTTTTTAAATTTGCTATAAATACGCAAAAACTCCTGTATTATTGAATACAGGAATTTAAACACTAAGGATGAAAAAAATATACTGATAAAAAGCTGTTCAGCTCAAAACCAAGCATATGAATGTATTGTTATAAGTGATTTGGTTCTGAAGCAAAGATGAATTAAAAAAACACATCACTTGTTATAGAATTATAATTAAATGTTACAGAATTTTAAGTCAAATCAAAGTGAATTATATACTCCATCTGATAATCATCCATTACGAAACCATTTCCTATATCCAAAACCATCTCGTTATATACCTTAAAACCCTGAGATTCATAGAATTTTTTTGCGTTGTTCTCTTTGTTTACATTCAGAATAATTCTTCTGTCATTGCTTTCCGAAAGTTTTCTTTTCAGAAAATCGAGGGCCCCTTTTCCGAACCCCTTACCCTTACTTTCCGGTACAAGATAAATTCTGTGAAGCTTGGTCGTTTCTTCTTCGTATCCGTGCTCATAGCCAATAAACCCCTCAAATGAATCATTATTCTCATCAAAAATTAAATAATAATGATAGTTCGGGTTTTCAAGATGCTTTGAAATCTCCTCTTCAGAATACATCTCTCCCAACATGTAATTGATCTGTTCGGGGGAAATAATTCCCACATATGCACTCTCCCACGATCTCCTTGCCAGCTCCTGGATCAAAGGAATATCTTTTTCCTTCGCTTCTACTAATTTCATTATTTTACTTTTTTAATCTGACTTTAAATGCAAAGTTTACAAAAATTCTTCTGATTTTTTTACTTTTTACCTCCGATGGATATTTGCTTCCGGTTATTATGCAAATAAAAAAGGCGAAAAGCATTAACTTTTCACCCAGTAAGTTTATTATACAAATAAAATGTTACAGGTACCCCTATAACTTTTAATGATTTTTTAAATATTGGCCATTTCAGCTTTAATTTTAGCATGCAGACCTTCTGAAGCTTTTACTAAAGGCAGTCTTAAGAAATTCTTAATAATCCCTTTCTCGGCAAGGATTACTTTGATGCCGCACGGGTTTCCTTCAGCAAAAATAAGACGGGTAATGTCTACCAGTTTATTGTGAATTTCGTAAGCTTCTTTTACCTTTCCTTCAAAAGCCAGCTGTACCATGGTTGAAAATTCTTTCGGATATGCCTGTCCTATTACGGAAATCACGCCATCTCCACCTGCGAGGGTTACCGGTAATGTATATTCGTCATCTCCGGAAACTAAGGAAAAACCTTCAGGTTTCTTTCTCAGAATATCAAAATACTGTAAAATATTAGGTGAAGCTTCCTTAATCAGGAATAAATTTGGGAATTCACTTGCCAAACGAAGCGTTGTATCCGCTTCTACATTCTGCCCTGTTCTTGAAGGCACATTATAAATAATAATATTCTTTCCGGTGGATGCCAGCGCTTTATAATGCTGATACAGGCCTTCCTGGTTAGGTTTGTTATAATATGGAGATACTGAAAGTACTGCTTCAAATGCTGAAAGATCTGCTTCTTCGATCTGTTTCTTTACGTCAAGAGTATCGTTACCGCCAATTCCTAAAACCAAAGGAAGACGTTTATTATTCACCTTAATGATATGCTCAATTACCTGTTTCTTCTCCTCTGCAGAAAGCGTTGCGGCCTCTGCCGTAGTTCCCAATACTACTAAATAATTGGTTCCGTTTTCGATATTGTATTCAACAAGCTTTGTTAAACTGTCGAAATCAACGGATAAATCTTCATTAAAGGGCGTTACCAATGCAACACCTACTCCTTTTAAAATGCTCATCTGTTAGAATTATTTTTGCCAAATTTAATCATTTACACCAAGAATTTATAATAAATAATAATGTTTTATTATACATATAGTTATATTTGCATATACTAAAAGATTATGAAAAATAAATTCTTGTTATTAGGAATTGCCCTGGCGTCCCTTACAGCATGCAAAACGGCTTCTGCGCCGCAGCTTATGACTGTAAAGACCCAGAAAAATATTTCTATTAATAATGAGCTAAAAAATGATGAGGAGTTTGTAAAGTTTATTGAGCCTTATAAGCAAAAACTGGACAAAGAAATGAACCAGAAGATCTCGCACACCCGTGTGGATCTTACCAAGCAGGGCGACAACAGCAATCTGGGAAATCTTTTAGCCGACTATACATTTGAAGGAGGTAATGAATGGCTTAGAATTCACCGCCAGCAAAACGCAGATGCTGCACTGATCAATATCGGAGGAATCCGAACGACAATCGGAAAAGGAGATATTGCATTGAAAAATGTATTTGAAGTAATGCCTTTTGAGAATGAAGTTGTGATTGTGAAAATGAAAGGGGCAGATCTTCAGGGGCTTTTTGAGTATTATGCAAAAACGCAGGTCAACAATCCTGTTTCTCATTTATACATTGAAACAAAGAACGGGCAGATTATAAAATCGTTAATCAACGGAAAGGAAGTAGATCCCGCGAGAGATTATTATATTGCCACTTCAGACTATCTTGCACTGGGCGGTGACAATATGAAATTCTTTGCAAAAGGGGAATCTATTCCAACGGGGATTAAAATGAGAGATCTGTTTATTGATTATTTTAATAAAACACCTGAGGTAACAGCAAATTCTGATGTTCGTTTAAATTTTATCGGGAAGAAATAATGGATAGAAAAAGTTTTTTAAAAGCAATAGGCTGCGGATCTTTAGCAATGGCTTTAGCTCCCAATATGATGATGGCGGAAGAATTAAAAATTCTTAACTTAAAATCCGCAAATAAACTGACTATTCTTCATACCAATGATCAGCACAGCAGAATAGAACCCTTTGATGCAGGCTATACCAAGAATCCTAATCAGGGAGGCTTTGCACGAAGAGCCAGCTTAATTCAGCAAATCAGAAGCCAGGAAAGCAATGTGCTTCTTCTTGATTCAGGAGATATTTTTCAGGGTACCCCTTACTTTAATTTCTTTGGGGGAGAACTGGAGTTCAAATTAATGTCCATGATGAAATACGATGCCTCCACAATGGGCAATCATGATTTCGACAATGGGCTGGACGGGTTTTTAAAAGTACTTCCCAATGCGAAGTTTCCTTTTATCTGCTCCAATTATGATTTTAAAAATACGGTTCTTGACGGGAAAACTTCTCCGTACCAGATCTTTAATAAGAATGGAATCAAAGTAGGCATTTTCGGAGTGGGAATTCAGCTGGACGGCCTGGTAGGCAAAAAGCAGTATGGAGAAACCGTTTATTCCAATCCTGTTGACGTAGCGCAGCATTATTCTGATTTCCTGAAAAAAGATCAGAAATGTGATCTTGTGATTTGTCTTTCACACATCGGCTACGACTATAGAGATGAACCGAATAAAATAAGCGATAAAATTTTAGCGGCCAATACAGAAAATATTGACATTATCTTAGGTGGCCATACTCATACATTCTTACCGGAACCTCAAACCTATACCAACAGGCAGGGCAAAAATGTACTTGTCAATCAGGTGGGATGGGCAGGACTTCTTTTGGGAAGAATAGATTTTTATTTTGATATCAACAAAAACGTACAGCATATTTCCTGGAATAATCAGGCAATAGACAGCAGCATAACCGCATAATATGAAAAAACTCTCTCTAATTTCTCTTGGTATTTTAGCCTCTTTGCAGCTTACAAAAGCTCAGGTCATTTCATCAAAAAAATGGGCAGATATGTTTTCCTACAACAATGTTTTCGCTATGAAAGAAGACAACGGGAAAATTATTGCAGCCACAGAAAACGGCATATTCTATTATACAATAGCCACAGGAGAAATTACGAAGTTGTCCAAAGCCAATGGTCTGCACAATATCGGAATTACAGCTTTCGATTATAATCCGCAGACTAAAATTGGGCTTATTGGTTATCAGGACGGATCTATGGACGTTGTCACCCCAAAAGAAATCAAATACATTGTTGACATCCCCATTGCTGCGGGCTATAATGGAGATAAAAAGATCAACCACATTTCTATAACAGGAGATCAGGCAGTAGTTTCTGTTGGATACGGGCTTTCTATTTTTAATCTGAACAATAAAGAATTCGGAGATTCCGCATTCTTCATTACCGGTGGTGTATATCAGGCAAGTAATGAAGCTACGATATTTGGAAATAAAGTATATTCTGTTACTGATACAGGCTTAAAGAGCCATCAGATGAATACCACTTTCCCGGTCTATTCCACATGGACAACCGAAATTCCCGGTGCATTTAAACATATAGATTCCGAATCTGAGCTTGCCTTTTCCAGTGCTACCGCTGCCTATGTATACAACAATGGTAGTCCTGTACAATTGCCAACCACTTTTGAAAACATCCGTGATGTTGTTATGACCTCTAATAATGTTATAGTAACAGACAACAGAGTGTATACCTACGGAACAAACGGAGTCTCTCAAAATGCAGTAAGTCTTGGTGAAGAGTGTAATACGGCCCTGACAGCAGGCGGAAAAATTCTGGGAGGAACCGTTTTATCAGGAATAAAAGATGAAGGGAATGTTACCTATAAACCTTCAGGTCCGTACTTTAATTACGCATATAATATCAATTTATTTGATAATAATCAAATGCTGGTTTCCACCGGCGCCCGACTGGATAATTATAACTTTCCGGCTAATAATCTAAAAAAGCCTGGCTTTTATTATTTCAATGGTACAGAGTGGATTTACCCTTCGTTTTTTGTTAACAAGAAGATAAACAGCGTTAACGTACTGGATGCTATTTTAAGCCCATATAACAGTAATGAGGTACTCTTTACCAATTATACCATGTTTGAAAATGGGGTTTACAGAATGAAATATAATGCATCAAGCAAAGATTTTGAGCTGGTAAAATATTATAATCTTGGTGCCAATCCATTTTACAGACGTCCTGTAGGTTTTGCTACTGATAATCAAAACAATCTTTTTGTTTCTTTTGGATTCAATGACGGGAACCCTTCCATTGGAATTTACGATAAAGCCGCTGATGATTTTATCATTAAGAAACTCATTCTTGCCAGTGACGGTATACAAAAAACAGTTTTCTATGAAAACATGCTGTGGACTCCGCTGCCAAGATCCAATAACTTCTGGGTGTATGATTACAAAAGTGCACTTAACCTTTCTGATGACGCAGATTATATCCTTGGCACCTCTAATGGATTCAACGGTTCAGGAGGAATTTTATCTGTAGCATTTGATAAGTCCGGAGATGCATGGATAGGAACAGATGGAGGCTTAAGAATAATGCCTAATGCTGCAACAGAAATAAAGAATTCAGATCCTAAAGTAGAACCAATAGTCATAGAGCAAAACGGTCTGGGTGAAGAACTTTTCAGAGAATCTGCTATTCTTCAGATTGCTGTAGACGCCGGAGACTACAAATGGATATCCATAGATGGCGGTGGTGTCTATTACCTTTCTTCTGACGGCCAGAAAACGATCAAACATTTTACCAAAGAAAACTCACCTCTTCCTACCAACAGCGTCACAGATATAAAGATTGATAAGAAAACAGGTAAAGTATATTTTGTTACCTATAATGGTATCGTAACTTATCAGGGAGATGTAGCAGATGTAACATCCAATTTTGGCGATGTTGTGGTATATCCTAACCCTGTTGTTTATTCTAACTTCAAAGGAAAGGTAACCATTAAAGGGCTTGCAGAAAAAACCAATATAAGAATTGTAGATGCTGCAGGAAATGTGGTACATTCTGCAGTAGCAAGAGGAGGCTATTACGAATGGGATCTCAATAATCAGAAAGGAACAAGAGTAGCATCAGGTATTTATTTTGTTCTGATGACAAATGAGGATGGATCTGACAAAGCTACAGCGAAAATAGGAGTAGTCAATTAATGAATTCACAAAACGGTTTTTTACTTTCATTCATCAAATATGGAGAAAATGATGCTGTGCTGCATTGTTTTACAGAAGAAGAGGGTTTTCAAAGCTATTTTCTGAAAGGAATTTATGCTAAAAAGAATAAAAAGAAAGCCCTGCTGCAACCTTTGAGCCAGCTTAATTTTTCGGTAAATCCATTACGGGGTAATGGTATTGCAACTGTTTCAAAATTTGAACTGGTAAAGAATAATGACATTTATACAGATATAAAGGTTAATACTGTTATCTTCTTTGTCTCAGATTTCCTGAGCCATATTCTCAGATATGAAAATAAAAATATTCCGATTTATTCCGGTATCAGTCACTTCATCAGTGAGCTTACAAAAAAGAATTATCAGGCTCACCTTTTGTTTTTACTGGCTATTTTAAAAATTCAGGGTGTTGCTCCATTGCTGGGTGAAGGAAATTTTTTAGATCCCGAAACCGGAACTTTTTCATCCGGAATAAGCCATCAGCTTTTTAATGAAGAAATATCTATGCTTTGGAAAGAAGCTCTTGGTGCGGAAGATTTTTATAACATAAAAATTCATACCTCCTTAAGAAAAGATTTTCTGGACAGCCTTTTGGTATACTACCATTATCATATTACGGATTTCAAAACTCCTCCATCCCTGGAAATTATCCAGCAGATTTTTGAATAAACTGCACTTCCTTTTTTATTTATCGTTTGTTTTCTAAGCTTTCTCAGGCATTTCAGTTTCAGATTCTGCCATTTCTTTTTTGGGAAATCTAGGCTGAAGGATTTTAGCAATAAGCCCTGTCCATCCTGTCTGGTGGGAAGCTCCTACTCCACGGCCGTTATCTCCGTGAAAATATTCATAGAAAAGAATATAATCTTTAAAATCCGGATCATTCTGAAATCTTTCATACTGCCCGTGAACCGGTCTTTTTCCATTTTCATCTTTCAGAAAAATTTTTGCAAGCCTTTTGTTTAGAGCATCCGCAATCTGATCCAGGTTTGAATAATTTCCGCTTCCTGTAGGATATTCCACCAAAAAATCGGGGCTGTAATAGAAGAAAAAACGCTGGAGGCTGTCTATAATCAGGAAATTAATAGGAAACCACACCGGACCACGCCAGTTGCTGTTTCCTCCGAAAAGCCCGCTGTCGCTTTCCGCAGGTGTATATTTCACACTGTAGTTGGTATCATTCAATGTCAACGTATAGGGATTGTTTTCATACTCTTTTGACAAAGCCCTTACACCAAAATCACTCAAAAACTCATCAGGATTCAGCATTCTGCTTAAGAGCCTTTTCAGGCGGTGCCCCCGAAGAAGAGATAAAAGATGTTTGGAATCCTGCCCTTTCACTTCCCATCTTGAAACCAGAGAAGCCAGTTCAGGTTTGTTATCCAGCACCCATTTCATTCTTTTCTTGAAATTGGGAAGATTTTCGATCATTTCATCATCAATCACCTCAACGGCAAACATGGGGATCAGCCCTACAATTGTTCTTAATTTCAGATACATGTGTGTTCCGTCATTGCAAGCTATGGCGTCATAGAAAAATTCATCCTGTTCATCCCAAAGGCTGAAATTTTCGTCCCCCATATTATCCAGTGAATGGGCAATCGACAGGAAATGTTCAAAAAACTTCATCGCCATTTCTTCATATACTTTATTGTAAAGAGCCAGCTCCAGAGCAATTCTCATCATGTTCAGGGCAAACATGGCCATCCAGCTCGTTCCATCTGACTGTTCCAGCTGCTCACCATTCGGTAAAACAGAATTCCGGTCAAAAACACCAATATTATCAAGCCCTAAAAAGCCGCCTTCAAAGATATTATTGCCGTTAAGGTCTTTCTTATTGACCCACCAGGTAAAATTCATCAGCAGTTTCTGGAAAGCACTTTCCAAAAATTCAAGGTCGGGTTTATCTTTTAAATATTCATCAATTTTAAACACCCTGAAAACAGCCCAGGCATGTACAGGAGGGTTCACGTCACTCAAATTCCATTCATAAGCGGGAAGCTGCCCGTTGGGATGCATATACCATTCAAACAGAAAGAGTTTTAACTGATGTTTTGCAAAATCCGGATCTATCAGGGAAAAACTAATGGTGTGAAATGCCAGATCCCAGGTTGCATACCACGGATATTCCCATTTATCCGGCATGGAAATAATATGTTCATTATTAAGATGCTTCCATTCATAATTTCTGATTGTTTCCCGGGATTTTGGCGGGGGCACTTCGGAAGGATCTCCTTTCAGCCATTTTTCCACATTGTAATGATAGAACATTTTATTCCACAGCATTCCTGCAAAAGCCTGTCTTTGTACCAGCTTTTCATCGTCTGAGGAAATTCCTTGCTGAATTTCATCATAAAACTCATCTGCTTCTTTGTGTCTTTGTTCAAAAAGGGCTTCAAAATCTTTAAATGGTTCTCTTAAATCTTTATCTGACAATCTGAATTCAAAAGTTTTCGATTCTCCCGCCTGAAAGTCTTCGTCAATAAAAAAAGAAGCTTTGGTTCCTGTATTCTGAGGATTCACCGACTGAGAATTTCCCGTCGTTACAAAATTATTGATCCCGTCTTTACAGTATTTGGACTCATTGGAAGACTTATAAAGTCTTTCGTTATTGGTCTCATTGTTACAAAACAAGGTCTTTAAAGATTGCTTGGCGTACACATTTTTAATTTCAATATCCTGATGAGTGATATTGATATGGTCTGCATCTTCAGCATGCAGCTGTGGTTTATAATCGTCATATCCCCAGTTCCAGGTATTTCTGAACCAGAGGGTCGGCAATATTAAAAGCGGTGCTTCTTTTTCAGATTTGTTGACAACTGTAAGTCTTACCAAAATATCATTCTGACTTTCTTTGGCATATTCAATGAAGATGTCAAAATATTCATTATTGTCAAAAATTCCGGTATCAATTAATTCATATTCCGCCTCATCCTTACCCCTTGCAGCATTTGTCTGGATAAGATCTTCGTAGGGAAAAGCATTCTGAGGATATTTATACAGCATTTTCATATAAGAATGCGTAGGGGTTGAATCCAGATAGTAGAAATATTCTTTTACATCTTCGCCATGGTTACCCTGTCCGTTGGTCAGTCCGAAGAAACGCTCTTTAACCATTTTATCTTTCTTATTCCAGAATCCTACAGAAAATATCAGCTTCTGAAGATCATCACAGATCCCGCAAATGCCTTCTTCACCCCAACGGTATGTTTTGGCTTCTGCGCTATCATGATTGGTATAGTTCCAGGCATCTCCGCTTTCACTGTAATCTTCACGCACAAGACCCCATTCGCGGTTACTTACATAAGGTCCCCACTTTTTCCATGAAACATCTGAAATTCTCTGCTTTTCTGACATAAACGATAATTATAAGTAATGAGCAATAAATAATGAGTACTATTGAGTGGCTTGTAAAACTATGAGAATTATCTCAAAAGTTTTAAACTATGAATTATGCTAACCACCTGTAGAGAAACTTTCAAATGTAGTCATTCCGCCGTCAACGAAGATGCTGGTTCCTGTGATATAATCTGCAAGGTCACTGGCAAGAAATGCGGCTAAGTTTCCGATATCCTGCGGCTGGCCGATTCTGTTGTAAGGAATAAGGGTAAGAAGCGAATTGAGTGCTTCTGGTGTACTCCATGCATTCTGGTTAATAGGAGTCTGAATAGCTCCCGGACAAATAGAATTCACACGGATTTTGTTTGCTCCATATTCCTGCGCAAGAGTCTGCATCAACATTCTGATTGCTCCTTTACTGGAAGCATAATTAGCATGCCCGGCCCAGGGGATAATTTCGTGTACTGAACTGATATGAATAATTTTACCGCAGGCAACAGAGCGTGAAGGATCTATTCCGCGTCTTAGAAATTCTTTAACCGCTTCCCTGGCACATAGAAACTGGCCGGTGAGATTCACGCCTATAACAGCATTCCACTGATCAATAGTCATTTCGGTAAATTTTGCATCTTTCTGAATTCCTGCATTATTGATCAGGATATCTACGGTCTGATACTCGGCAACTACATCCTGAAACATTTTGATGACCTGATCTTCCTTGGATACATCACACTGATAGGTCATTCCTGCTCCTCCGGCATCAGTAATTTCTTTTAAGACAGCTTTAGCTTCTTCCGTTGATCTTTCTGAAGAATGATTAACAATGACTGTTGCGCCTGCTGATGCTAATGATTTGGCAATTCCGGAACCGATTCCGCTGGAAGCTCCTGTGACTACTGCTACCTGATTTTTAAGCGATATTTCCATATTTTTTATTTGATGTTACTCAAATTTATGGAAAGATATCAGCAGATAAAAAATTATAACTCTTAAAGTTTATTAAAGTTTTTTGTACATCAGGTACTGAGGGCCACTTCTTCCGATTCTGATTTTGCCATCATACATATATCCTGCCTGAAGGTAAATATGGTAAGCAGATTCATTTTTTTGGTTCACTGCCAATACAATCTCATCGCAGGTTTTAAAGTTGTTCCTGACAAAATCACTCACTTTAAGCATGGCGGATTTCCCAATTCCTTTACCCTGCAGCTGAGGATTCACAGATAGAGAACGAAGTAAAACGGAATTTTCATTATCGGTAAGTTCGAATTTATCCTTTCCAAAGTCAAGGACAAAAAACCCCGCCGGTGTATCATTTTCAAATATAGTTACCGGAAATGCACTCTCATCATCACGTTCGCTGATATTTTTCAAAGCCTGCTGAGCCGTTGCAGTGAACTTCATCTGGTTTTCGTCCAAAGCATAGCTTACTCCGGAAAGATCTTCTTTTTTAAATAATTCTAAGTGTATCATACTATTAGTGGTGATAGATATCTTCATACATTACCCCGGCACGGATTTCCACAGGAAGCTTATTTTCCTCCGGAACAACAGGGCAATTGTAATCGTAAGCGTTATAAGCACAGAATGGGTGGTACGACTGGTTAAAATCAAGCACAATAGTATTTCCTTTCGGAATTTTAAGATCCATATATTTTCCTCCTCCATAGGTTTCCTTTTCATTGGTAGCATCACGGAAGGGAAGAAAAAGATAGTCTTTGTATTTTTCCTGTTTAATCAAATCAAGACTTTGGTACAATGTTAATGTATAAGGTTTCCCATCCAGTGTAAAGGTTGCTTTTCCGTATTCCTGATACATTTTTGTTTTTCCTGAGGAAGTAGGCAGCTCAAAAGGCTGCGTATCCTTTGATCTGACAAATTTTGCGGTAACTCTGTATTTTGCATCAAATGGGAAAAAAGGGTGTCCTTTAAAGTTGGTAAAATTATCTCCTCTTAATGGTGTTTCCTTTGGATTGAGATATTCAGCATTCAGTTCTTTCTGAAATTTCTGTACCACTTTTTCCTCCCTGGATATTTTTTTCTGAGAAAAAAAACATAGCGGAAGCAGGAGAAATATTATGATATAGTTTTTCATGAGTTTCAAATTATAAGTAAAACTATGAATTTCCGGAAAAACAAAAGTTAAAATTGTAACAAAAAAATATAATCTGTAATAAATAAAATATAGGCCTTAAAATTTAGCATACTTTTTGAAAAACAAAGCTCATGGACAGAAAAAATTTCATCAAGACCAGTGTATTGGCGATTTCAGGCTTTTATTTTCTTCAATCCGAATTCATGTATGCTGCGGAAAGAAAAAATGAGACAAAGCAATATCATGATGCTCCCATTATCATCATTGGCAGTGGATACGGAGGTGCAGTATCTGCGCTGCGTCTTTGTGAAGCCGGAAAAAAAGTTGTCCTGCTGGAGATGGGTCTTAACTGGGAAAAAGCAAAAATCCCGTTTTCCAACCTGCTGAAACCCGGAAAAAGTTCTGCATGGCTTAAGAACAAAAGCATTGCTCCTTTTATGAATATTTTCTCTCTGACTCCTTTTACCGGAACACTGGACCGGCTGGATTTTGATCATATTAAAATCTGGCTAGGAAGAGGAGTTGGCGGAGGTTCTCTGGTGAATGGAGGGATGGCCGTTACCCCTAAAGAAAGTTATTTCAAAGAAATTTTTCCTGATCTTGATGCGGACAAGTTTTACAGCCATTACTTTCCTCTGGTACGGGAAGAACTTAAAGTAAATGTGATTGATGAACTGTTTCTGAAAGACTGTCCGTATTATAAGTTCACGCGCGTAGGTGAACAGGAAGCTCACAAAGCTGGTTTTAAAACAATAAGAGTTCCCAACGTGTATGATTTTACCTACATGGAAAAAGAATTCCGGAATGAAGTTCCACGCTCTGCTCTTAATACTGAAGTGATTTATGGAAATAATCACGGAAAAAACAGTTTAGACAAAACCTATCTCAAAAAAGCAGTGGAAACCGGAAATCTGGAAATTCTTGATCTTCATCAAGTCCAGACGATTGAACTGAATGATGACAAAAGCTACACGTTACATGTACAGCAGATTGACACTTCAGGAAGTCTTGTTGCTGAAAAGGTTTTTACCTGTAAAAAATTAATTCTTTCCGCAGGAACAATGGGTACCCTACAGCTGCTTTTAAAATCCAGTGCCTTGAGCAATTTTCCTGTTCATGAAAATGTTGGGAAAAACTGGGGAAACAACGGAAACTTTATGACGGGAAGAAATTGGGTTAAGCCTTTATCTGGGGGCACCGGAGCTAAGCAATCTACAATTCCTGTTGGCGGTATTGACAACTGGGACGATCCCGAACATCCGTTTTTTACTGAAATTGCTCCATTACCCATGGGAATGGATGTGGCTACCGCGCTGTATCTGCTGATCAACAGGGTTGATAAGAAAGGAGAAGTTACTTATCATAAAGACAGCCAATCTCTGGCTTTACATTGGGATGAGAGTAATACGGTCAAGATGAGAGAAAATGCCCGGTATTTTATCAGAAAAATGAATAAGGCTAATGGAGGAACCAGAAGTCATTTTCTTTTTAACAATGGTTTTGGGGCAGATATCTGTTATCATCCGCTTGGAGGATGCGTTCTTGGCGAGGCTACGGACGAATATGGAAAGCTAAAAGGTCATGAAAATCTATATGTTCTGGATGGATCACTCATTCCCGGAACCATTGGGGTTAACCCGTTTGTTACCATTACCGCCATTGCGGAATACTGTATTGAAAATCTGATCAGAAAGGATGAGTTCGCCTGAAATTAAGGCATTGCAAGAACTTCCTTCAGATAGGTTCTGATATCCTGCTCCAGCTTTACAGGATAGATAAAATGAAGTTTTTGTGCTAATGAAGTCCCCAATTCATGGACGAGATCTGCATAGGCAAACAGGGCATTCCAGTTTTCATCAATATCACTTCCGGAGAATGTGCTTTCTACCTTACACCAAAGGTCAGCAGTCAGGTATTTTTTGAAAAGTCTCCCATGTTTATTGGTGGTAATCTTACCCCAGCCGTTATTTCCGGCAATATACCATTCGATCAACGGAACAAGGTAGTCTGTACGCAGAATATTTTCAGACATGAATTTAGCGTAAAAAATATCACCCCGTTTCAGGCATTTTGCCACATAGGTTGTATCCCACCAAAAGTCATTCAACAGCTGATGAAATTCTTTTTCAGCAGGCTTTTGAATCATAATAGAATGATAGGCTGGAGGTTGGAGGTTTCTGGTCAGATTATCTTTATCTATTAATACTTTATATCCTACATCCCAATCTTCGGGAAGTTCTTCTTCATTAATTTCTTCAATAAAATCCGGAACCTGGTAGAGTTTAAAATCAACCTTTACATGATCTCTGTACAACACCATTTTCATCGCATGTTTTCCATCAAAAACACTTTCATCTTCTTCAATCATGGAAATAGGATCACCAAAAAGCCGGATCCATTCATTTCCTGATTCATAAGATGTTCTGTTAACAAAAACGAGTTCTACATCAAGATCGCTAAAATCATCCACTGGAGCATAAGGGTTTACCAGAGAACTGGTCAGGAGAACTGCACGGATATCGGGGTTACTTTCAGCCCATTGAACAATCTGTTTCAGTTTATCTTCCCTTGCTTTCATTTTAATATGATTCTGATATTTTCACACGATATACATCAGAAGAGTTCCTTTTGATTGATTCTACAAAAAAGCCTCCTTCTTCAGGAATAACCTCTTTCAGATCAAAACTTTTACAATCTTTTGGAAGCCCGGAAAATATAAGGGTAAACCAAAAGTCTTTCATAAAGGGAACCGGCGTCCAGTAGGGGGAAATTGAGATATTTTCCGCATGAATCATTTTACTTCTGTGCTCAGACTGGTTATCAAAAAGATAGGTTGAATGCCAGATTCTGATCAGGTTTCCTAAAAATGGTGATGCCGGAAAACAACAGTGTACAATAACCTGCCTCTCCTCTTCTGTTTTGGCCTGAAGAGATTCCAGGATTTCCTTTGCTATAACTGGTTTTACAATTACTTCTTCCACCTTTTATGAGTAATAAGTAATGAGCAGTAAGTAATAGCGATTATTACTTGCTGCTCATTGGTGATGTTAATATTCTAATTCTAATTTTTCTTTGGTATAATTTCTTACTTCCTTGGTCAGCTCTGGGTTGTCAGCCAGTTTTTGCCCATAGGAAGGAACCATTTCAAGTAATTTTTCTTTCCATTCTCCGTGTAGTTTTTCCGGAAAACATTTTTCGAGTACATTCAGCATGGCGTACACCGCTGTAGATGCCCCTGGCGAAGCTCCTAACAGAGATGCAATTGTTCCTGTCTTGTTTACGACCACTTCAGTACCGAATTCCAGCTTACCTCCTTCTTTTTCATCTTTTTTGATGATCTGCACCCTTTGCCCTGCAACTTTCAATTCCCAGTCTTCTTCTTTAGCATCTTTGATAAATTCTCTCAAATGCTGCATTCTCTGAGACTTCGTCATAGCAACCTGCTGGATAAGATATTTCGTCAGCGGAATATTATGCCACCATGCTCCGAAAAGCGATCTTAAGTTTTTTGTATTGACACTTTCCGGAAGGTCAAGATAGCTTCCTTCTCTTAAGAACTTGGTGGAGAATCCTGCAAAAGGACCAAAAAGAAGCGCTTTTTTCCCGTCTATGATTCTAAGATCAAGGTGTGGAACAGACATGGGCGGAGCGTCTACCGTAGCCTGGGTATAAACTTTAGCATGGTGTTTTTCTACCAATTCCTGATTGTGGCTCACCAGCCATTGCCCGGAAACCGGAAAACCTCCATATCCTTCACTTTCTTTAATATCTGAACTGTCCAGTAACGGAAGCGCATATCCACCCGCCCCGATAAATACAAAGTCCGCCACCACTTCCTGCTTATGGCTGTGGATTCTGTCTTTTACTTTCATTTCCCATGTGCCGTTTTCTCTAGGGCTGATATCTTTCACTTCATGATATAAAAAAACCTCAACATTGGAATCTTCCAGAAGATGTCTTCCCATTTTTCTTGTCAGGCTCCCGAAGTTGACATCCGTTCCCATATCCATTTTCGTTGCTGCCATTACTTCAGACTGATTTCTTTTACGCATCACCAAAGGAATCCACTCTTTCAGTTTTTCATGATCTGTAGAAAATTCCATTCCTGAGAAAAGAACAGATTCTGCCATTTTATCGTGACGCTTTTTAAGATATTCAGCATCTTTTTCTCCGAATACCAGACTCATGTGTGCACAGGAATTAATAAATTCTTTTGGCTCTCGAATATATCCTTTGGTAATCAGATAAGACCAGAATTGTTTTGAAATTTCAAACTGTTCTGCAATGCTTTCTGCTTTGGTGATATCAATAGATCCATCTGGCTTTTCAGGGGTATAATTTAGCTCACAAAAAGCGGAGTGTCCTGTTCCGGCGTTGTTCCATGCTGCTGTACTTTCTTTGGCAAACCTTCCGAGTCTTTCGAAGATTGCGATTTCAAGATTCGGATCAAATTCATGAAGCAATGTTGCTAAAGTAGCGCTCATGATTCCGCCCCCTATCAGTACAACGTCGTATTTAGGTTTCGGTGTTCTGCTTGTAAGCGATTGTGACATAATTTTAAAATTTTACTTCAAATTTCGTGAAAAGTTTTTAGAAACGGGAACGCGTTTAAGGATTTTAACAATGTTATTTTGGGTTTCAGCACACTTCTTTATCTCGCAACCAAAAGCTATGGAAAATTTCAATAAATCATCATTGAAACGATTAATAATATAACGCGCATCATTAAAAATATATTAAATTTTCATTTTTTTAATTCACTACAGGGTAAATAATAGGTTCGTTTTTTCATGTTAAAATTTCATAAAAAGTTAAGTTTCTTTAAGTTCATAACGGGAAATCCCGTAATCATAAACATTTACACTGTTATTTTTTTTCAAACATAAGTGATAAATAGTTACACAATAATCAAATAAAGTCACCTTTTATTGATAAATAGTCAATCATACCGACATAAATCTATATGTAAACCATAAAATAATCATTTTTTTTGCGTACCTTTCAATTGAATTAATACATATTATACAAATATTTAATTAAAATTATTTCATAAACATACTAAAGATGAAAATTATTACCTTTCTGGGCACACTTGTTGCGACCGCGACATTTGCCCAAAGTGGAAGTGTTGGAATCAACACGCCCACACCTGATGCAAGTGCTATTCTGCACATAGAGAATTTCCAGGGAACTTCAGCTACTGCTACTGCAACTATTTCAGGAGGTGCCGTTACAGGGATCACCATCAATAATGGAGGAAGCGGCTACACATCCGCTCCTACGGTCAATTTTTACGGAGGAGGCCCCATTGTAAACGGAGGCTCAAAGGCCCGTGCTACCGCTACCATTTCAGGAGGTGTCGTTACAGGCATTACGATCAATAATGGAGGAACCGGTTATACCTCTGCTCCTACGGTAGCCATTTCAGGGGGTAACAAAGGAATGCTGTTCCCCAACCTGAATCTTGCGAATCTGAACAGCACGACTACTCCCGTTGCCTCCCCTGCCAACGGACTGATCGGATTTAACGGAGGAACGAACAGCAACAACAAAGCGCTGCATGTCTTCAATAGCACAACCAATTCCTGGCAGAGTACCATTGATGCACAAAATACCCCTAAGATCGCTTATCTTGATTTTACCGGATCATACTCTGGGCTGGATAATGCTGTAGCAGGTGCCAGCGCCCCACTTTTGGTGAATAACCCTGCTATTTCCGGAGTATCAAACATCAGCGGATTCAAAGTTCTTCCGAACACCTCTTCAGGCTATTCACTTATTCTTCCGCAGGGTAATTATCTGGTGGAAGTAAACCTGAATTTAAATTCACCCCAGGAAAATCCGGCGGGCGTAAACGGTACTGCTCCATTATCCGGAAGTACTTATTACCTGATGGGATATTTTATAGATTTCTATCCAGATACCTATAATAATTCAACGAATACTTTTACTCCGGTATCTGTTTCCAGAAAGGAAGTTCCTATTGTTTCAAAAGTAAATACCAACCACCTGGCTACATGGTCTTTCTATTATAATGTTCCTGCCAATGCCAATGCCAATATTATCGGCGCATTAAGATTGAGTCTGGGAAGAATGCAAAACAGTACATTCTATGATCTTGTGAATGTAATTGCCAACGGATCTTATATTAAAATATCTCAGCTTTAAAAACAATGAATATGAAAAAAAGTTATATCCTGCTATTATTGATCATAGCACAGACCATATATGCACAGGTTGCTATTGGAAAATCCACAGTGAACAGTTCAGCTGTTCTGGATGTTGCCTCTACAACCAATAAGGGAGTTCTTCTTCCGAGAGTGGATATTGTAGACATACTGAGTAATACCTCTCCCGTAAATAACCCTGCGGAAGGGCTTGTAGTGTACAACAAAGGAAATTCTATAAGCCCCGGGGTTTATATCTGGAAAAACAATATGTGGACTCTGTTATCAGACACTTATAATCTTGTAAGTTATATGATGCTTCAGCGTACTACAGATTATGCTGTATTAGGCGGTTTGGCTAATGGTACCTATAAAAATTTCAATGATGCTGCTTTTACTGTTGTATCGAATGATATCGGAGCTTTGTACAATACATCTACCGGGGTAATTACTCTTCCGGGAAACAGTGGCTATCTGGTAAACTTGTGTCTGAATGTAAGAACAGCTCTTGAAACTACAACAGGTGGAATTGGCGGCACCCAGGTTCATCTGCATCAGTATCTTGTAAAACTTATAGATCCTGTGAGCGGAACTCAGTATGGTAAAACTATCAGCATCAATGCCCAGTCTATTGCCAGCAATAAGACGCACACCCTGAATATGAGTTTTTCTTTTGTCACCACATCAGCTTCTCCTATTCTTTTAGTGCCGGCCATTGCACACGACAACGGAGGAACCTATCAGAACGGAGCCGGTGGAACCACTCCCAATAATGGAGAGATTATTATTACCAATGCAAAAGTTGACATCCAAAGATCAGCCCTTAACCAATAATTAAAAACACAATGAAAACATATATTTATATTGTCTGCATGATACTTTTCGGCGTTTGTACGCGAGCACAAGTTGGTATCAATACAAATACGCCGAATGCAAGCAGTGTCCTGGACATCAATTCGTCGAACAAAGGAGTTCTTTTCCCACAGTATGATCTTGTAGTTCTTAACAGCACTTCCACTCCTGTAGCTAATCCTACGGACGGGCTTATTATTTATAACAGCGGAGGGGCGTCCACATTTCCGAAAGGATATTACGTATGGGTCAGAAATCAATGGCAGCGTACCCTTATTGCAGGAAGTGAGCCTCAGAACATGTCTTTGCTGATAGGTCCGGGTGTTTTAATTCCTGCCGGAAGTACCAACAATACACTTGCCAGTTTTTCTGTGACCTCCAATAAAATTACAGGTGCATCTCTGGCAGCAGACAATTCTACCATTACACTCCCTGCGGGCAGTTACATTATCCGTTATTCCGTAGACTCAGGAAACGGAGCCTTCGTCAGCGGAACGAATACGCAGTATCTTGGTCAGAATTTCACCTGCACAAGGTCTTATCTGATTAATTCTGCTACCAGTGCAACAATTACTGAAGTGAACAGAACGTGCCTCCTGTCGAGTTCTTTTACTTTCTTTCAGGGAACTTACTTTTTAACGCTGGCTGCTCCTACTACGATCCGTCAGAAATTCGAATTTGATTCTCCGGGTAATGGTTATACAGCCAATAATCTGAATGTCAGATCCTCGTTATCATTGGTAATTACCAAGATGGGGCAGTAATAAAGACCGTTAAGCATTTCTGATGCTTATCCTATATTATTTATGTTAAAACAGAGCTTTAAGGATAAAGCTCTGTTTTTTATTTTAAGGCGCTGCTTCTTTTATATTTTGCAGTTAAAAATTTCATGCTAAAATAGCAAGCTCAAGAATAATAGATTGAGATTTACTGATTGTTTTTCGGTCACAATATGTTCACAATTTTAATCAAATAATGTGGAAAACATTTTTACTCCGAATGACATATATAAATATAATTTATTATTTATCAAACGCTTATATCAGTCAATTTTATCATTCTAACTGATCACCAGGGTATAAATTACAGCAGGAAAACACCACCAAAAACAGTAATTTTTAAAGCAGAAAACCATCATCTGTATAGCAAATTTTCTTTTTAGAAATAAAAAGGCAAGTCTGACCTGCAATTATTTTTTACTAAAAAAATGCATAATCAGTTATATTACATCAAGAGACAATTATTCTAAAACACTGTTAATCAGATATAAAAAATCATGTCATATCTATGTAATAGCCTATAATTCACTTTAGTTAACAAATAAAAATACATTTGTGTATAGCTGTTAATTAAAATAATCATCAGGTGATTTTTATTGAAAGCTAATATTTAATTCATAACAAATAATACACAACCCATAAGAAGATACCTAACACATTTACCACAATAAAAAATTTTAAAAACACTTTTCGATGAAATTTCTTAATTTATTAGGTGCACTTTGCGCAGTTTCGGCCTATGCCCAAAGCGGAAGTGTGGGAATTAACACATTCACACCTGACCCCAGTGCGATTCTGCACATAGAAAGCTTTAAAGGAACTCCTGCTACTGCAACAGCCACTATTTCAGGAGGTGCCATTACCGGTATTACCGTTACAAATGGCGGAAGCGGCTATACTACCCCCCCAACAGTTAATTTTTATGCAGGAGGAGCTGTTATCAGCGGAGGTTCAAAAGCCATTGCTACAGCCACCATTTCTAATGGCCAGGTTACAAGTATCACAATTAATAATGGCGGAAGCGGCTATACTACTGTCCCTACAGTAGTGATCTCTGGTGGTAACAAAGGGATGCTTTTCCCAAGTCTTACTATTCCCAACCTTACTAGTACAACGACTCCTGTTGCTTCCCCTGCCGACGGGCTTCTTGCTTACAATAACGTGAGTACCAGTAAAAGTATGTATTTTTTTAACAGCACGTCCAGTACCTGGCAAAGTACCATTGATGCTGATGATACACCCAAAATTGCTTATCTGGATTTCACCGGTTCATTATCTGCTCTGGACAATTACGCAGCAGGAGCCAGCGCTCCTCTGATGGTAAATAGGCCTTCCGTTTCCGGAGTATCGAATATTAATGGTTTTAAAGTGGTCAAAAATACTTCAGGAAGTTACTGCCTGATTCTGCCACAGGGAAACTATCTGGTAGAGGTCAATCTGAATTTAAATGCACCTCCGGCAAATCCTTCAACCCAAGCTACTCCGCTCTCTTCCTCTCCTTATTACCTGATGGGTTATTTTATAGATTTCTACAATGACACCTATTACAATTCTATTGATTCGTTTGTATATGGTGGTATTAATGCGAGAAAAGAACAGCCAGTGATCTCGAAGGTCAATACCAATCATTTAGTTTCCTGGTCTTATTACTACAGTGTCCCTGCCAACGCTGATCTTAACATCATGGGAGCACTACGACTCAATTTAGGCAGGATGCAGTATAGTACTTTTAATGATCTTGTAAATGTTATTCCCGCAGGTTCATATATTAAAATATCCAAGCTTTAAAAACACATACATGAAAAAAAAATATACTCTGCTGCTATTATTGATCGCAGCACAAACTATCATTGCGCAAGTCGCTATCGGAAAGACCATTGTAAACAATTCCGCTGTTCTGGAAGTTTCGGAATCCAACAATAAAGGAGTAATTTTCCCAAGAGTTGATATTAAGGATCAATTCAACAAAACCTCTCCTGTAAATAATCCTGTCGAAGGATTGATCGTGTATAATCAGGGAAATACCATCAGCCCAGGGCTCTACCTTTGGAAAAACAATAAATGGACTCAACTTTCTGATACTTATAACCTTGTAGACTATATGATGCTTCAGCGTACTACTGATTATTCAGTTTTGGGAGGGTTGGCTAATGGTACGTACAAAAATTTTAATGATGCTGCGCTTACAGTGATATACAACGGTATCGGCGCGGCTTACAACAGTACTACGGGAGTGGTAACCCTTTTGGGGAACAGCGGCTATCTGGTGAATGTCTGTATGGATGTGAGAACGGCTATTGAAAGCAGTACAGCAGGCGTAGCTGGAACACCGGTTCATGCGCATCAGTATCTCGTAAAACTGATAGATCCTGTAACCGGAACTCAATACGGAAAAACGATAAGCTTAAACACCCAATCAATAGCCAGTAATAAAACCCAGACACTTAATATGAGCTTTTCCTTTGTAACGAACTCTGCAACTCCTATCAATTTAGTTCCCGCTATAGCCCATGATACAGGAGGAACTTATGAGAACGGAGTTGGAGGAACTGCTCCCAATAATGGAGAGATCATCATTACCAATGCTAAAATTGACATTCAAAGATCAGCACTTAACCAATAATTACCCGTACAATGAAACCCTATATTTATTTTTGCATGATATTATTCAGTATTCATGCTTACCCGCAAGTTGGTATTAATACGAACACCCCGGACCAGAGCAGTGTACTTCATATCAATTCTTCCAACAAAGGAGTTCTTTTACCACAATATGATCTTATTACCGCGACCAGCAATGTGACTCCGATAGCAAACCCTGCAAACGGACTTGTCATTTATAATAAAGGAGGACTTTCTACCCTTCAGAAGGGCTACTATATTTGGATCAGGGATCAGTGGTACCGCACTTTGATTGCCGGTTCAGAGCCGCAGATTATGTCTTTGAGCATCGGAGCAGGAACAATGATACCTAAAGGCAGTACCAATAATATTCTTAACAGATTTACTGTAACATCCAATAAAATTACAGGAGCTTCCCTGGGAGCAGATACTTCTACCATTACACTACCTGCAGGTACATATATCCTCCGTTACTCTGTAGATAATGCCTATGGAACAACGAGTACCACACCAGCCAATACCACCTATTTTTCAACGATCATAGCATGTACCCGTACGTATCTGGTTAATGCTGCAACCAGCGCAACTATTTCAGAAATGAACAGAATGTGCGAATCATCTGGTAATTTTACATTCTTTCAGGGTACTTTTTATTTAAAACTGACAGCTCCCACAACCATTCGTCAAAAGTTTGAATTCGACACCGGGAATGGATTTAACAGTGATAATTTAAATGTAAGGTCTTCATTAGCTCTTATTATCACCAAAATGCCATCGTAAAATAATTAAGCATAGATGCTTAAGTTTATAATAAGTTTTTTATCAGCAAGGTCTTAATAAAACCTTGCTGATATTTTTTTTAATTCAGCTTTGCCGTCAGCTTTTTAAACTGTTTTTCAGCATTTTTACCTTCATAAAGAATAGCATATACCGTATCTATAATGGGTAATTTAAGATTTTTCTGTTTTGCTGTTTTATAAATGGAATCGGCTGCATAATATCCTTCCGCCACCATATTCATAGACTGGATTGCGGATTTTACTGTATACCCTTTTCCGATAAGGTTTCCAAGGTTTCTGTTTCTTGAAAAAAGGGAATAGGCCGTTACTAAAAGGTCACCCAGATACGCACTTTCATTCACATCTCTTGGTGCCTCATAAATTGCTTCAAGGAAAGTTTCCATCTCACGGATTGCATTAGAAACAAAGACTGCCGTAAAGTTATCACCATACCCTAATCCGCTTGCAATTCCTGCTCCGATGGCAAAAATATTTTTAAGAATAGCACTGTATTCGTTTCCTAAAATATCTTTACTTGTTTGTACTTTGATAAAATCTGAGCTGAATATTCCTTCAAGCTTTTCTGCGGTTTCGTCTTCTGCAGCTGCAATGGTAAGGTAAGAAAGTCTTTCCATTGCTACTTCTTCCGCATGGCAGGGCCCTGCAATAACGGCCTGGTTTCTGAAACCAATTTTAAATTCGTCACGAAGATAATGTGCCACTACATCATTTACCTTAGGAATAATTCCTTTGATTGCAGAGATAAAGATTTTATCTGAATAATCGCAGGTCATTTTATCTAATGTGTCGGAAAGATAAATGGACGGTGTAGCCAGCACAATAACATCACAGGCAGAAACCAGCTCATTGATATCTGTTGTAAGTTTTAAACTTTTAAGATTAAAATGTGCAGCGGTAAGATAGGTTGGGTTATGCCCGCGGAGCTCAATGGCTCCTTTTACAAATTCACTTCTTACACACCAGTGGACTACTTTGCAGTTTTCAACAAGCATTTTTACGATCGCGGTAGCAAAACTTCCGCTTCCTACAACTCCTACAGAAATATCTTTTTTATTCTTTTTTGGATTCGAAGATTCTGAAATAATTTTCTTTTTAGCCATAATTGGAATGTGAAATGCAAAGATATTAAAACAAAGACGTAACACAGGCTTTGAAACTATGATAAAAGCCATTTTCTGAAAAAATTAACATTACAGGACAATTAAACAGCTAATTAACCGTTAAATACAGAAAAAACTGAATTTAAATTAAAAATAACCCACAAAGCTTATTTTTAATTAAATTTGCATCTTCAAAACCGTTTTAACTTACTAAGAGAAGAAATATGAAAAAATTTCTAAACAGCAAGAAGAACGTAAATATTCTCCTCGGAGGACTTTTACTAGTAGTTTTTGCACAAGGTGTATGCATTGCCAAACTCTTTTCTGAAAGAGATGACAAAACCTATGAAGTAAACCTTGTAAAAATAAACACTGAAAAAGACAGTGTAGATTATTTAAAAATGAAAACTGATCTTACTCTTGTGGATCAGACCGTTGCCCAGCTTAATTCCTTCCTGAAATCCAAAGACATCGCTAATGAAAAGCTGATGATGCTTAATCAGGACAGCATTTCAAACTCTATATATCTTTCCAAACAGGCCAACCGATACAGTCAGTATCTGATGGATCTTCAGAAAAAACTGATGCAGGTTCCTTTAGGCATGCCAACGGACGGATATATTTCCTCTAATTTCGGGATTAGAAAAAACCCTATTCCTTTTAAAACGGTTTATGCCTCGGTACAACCAAATACCGCTGCAGAATCAAAACCGGCAGCTGTTGCAGCTGCAAAACCTGAAGTAAAAGCTGAACCGGTTGAGAAAATTATAGAGCTCACCGACAGTTACGGAAATAAAAGGGAAGTAAAAGTGATGGTTACTCCCAAAGCGGCTCCTGTAGCGGCCGCACCAGCACCTGCGGCTACAAAAGCGGCTGCCGGAACCACTACTGCAAAAACTGCTGTTGCAGAAAAAAACAATCCTCCTGCTGAGGCGGATCAGATGCAGTTTCACAAAGGACTTGACATTGCTGTGGCATATGGCTCTGATGTAAGAGCTGCAGCTGCCGGAACCATTATTTTTTCCGGACAGAAAGGAGGTTACGGAAACTGTGTAATTGTTTCTCACGGAAACGGGCTGGCTACCTTATATGGGCATTTATCTCAGCTTGTAGCTAAAGTAAATGATAAAGTAAAAGTAGGCCAGGTAATTGCTAAATCCGGTAATTCCGGACGTTCTACCGGTCCTCATCTTCATTATGAAGTACACAAAAACAATACTCCGGTAAACCCGAAACTGTTTATGAATTTATAATATAAAGCTGTCAAGATAGACAGCTTTTTTAATGACAAAATTCTTAAATCCTTATGATCTACTAAGTTGTTAAGAATATGGAGATCAGTTTCGCTTTAAGCAGCGCCTTTTATTTTTCTT
Source organism: Chryseobacterium culicis (assembly GCF_900108365.1). GTDB lineage: Bacteria > Bacteroidota > Bacteroidia > Flavobacteriales > Weeksellaceae > Chryseobacterium > Chryseobacterium culicis. The sequence goes on from NZ_FNWQ01000005.1 coordinate 239,163, forward strand.
AATGAAGCTTCGATCCTTTAAAAAGTTTAATGGCTCAAAATAAAAACTACCATCATGTGATGGTAGTTTTTTATCTTACTTCAAAATCTTAAGAGTTCCTTTCGGATGGGTAAATGTACCGTCCGGAGCTGCAATATTTGAATAGATGACATTTTTATTATAATCCTGAATATGGGTTACATTGTAGCCAAGATGAGGCTCATGCCAATATACCATAAAAACATTTTTCGCTACTTCTACAGCAGTATATTCTACCGTATCTGTACTGTTTTTTGAACTTCCGGCTGTTCCCGTGAACGTCATGGTTTTGTTATCTTTAAAATCAAGAATGAATGTAACGCTTCCAAAATCCACTTCTACTTTACGTCCGATTGCAGGATACGGAGATTTCAGATCCCAGTTCATTTCTTTAAGATAAACTTTTGCTCCCATTTCAAGTTCCTCTTTTCCCGGCAGTTTAGGATACTTTTTAACCATAAAATCTGCAATGGCGGCTGGAGTTTTATTTTCAGTTACGGCTTGTTTATAATTTTCCAGATAACCTTTCACAAAGCCAAGAGATTCCGGTGATGTGGAAGGCTCCGCAAAGTGGGAAGGGATCACCTTTTCAGGGTTCAGTGCTTTCATGGCATCAATCTGTGCGATCCACTGATCAATTGCTTTTGCATTCTGAGTATCTGCCATCCAAAGATGGGAGCCAACCGAAACTGAAATTCCGCCTGCAATGGTTTTGATGGAAGGAATCCAAAGAAAACTGTGTGCGGGATCTTCAGGATTTTGTCTGATTTCAATTTTATTTCCCTCAAGATCAGGAATAGAAACGGCGGCCTCAGGAACAATGATTTCTGATGGTGCATCTGCTTTCAGCTGTGGTTTCCATACTGCGAGTTTATCATCTTTCGATGCTGAAATCAGATATGCCGTCTGAGCTGTTGAAATAATTTTTGCGTTGGGAAAAGCTTTTTTAATGACATCCAGCCCGAAATAAAAATCAGGATCGCTGTGAGAAATAAAAACGGTTTTCAGGGTTTTTCCTGTTGCTTTTATCTCTTTTACCAGCTGTTCTGCATATTGCTTCTGGAACTGGGCATCCACCAGTATCGCATCTTTATCTCCGTAGATAATGGTAGATGTTATAGGAAAAATAGCTTTGCTTCCCGGGTTATATACTTTTACTTTGAGATTTCCCGCGAATACGCTGATGAATCCCAAAAGTGTTAATAACGACCATAATTTTTTCTGTATCATTTCTGTTCTTTTATAGGGTTAGTAGGCTGCGGTAAAACGTTCACGGATGTGGTTGTTCTGCTCCAATTCATCTACTAAAACTACTGCTACATCTTCTACAGAAAGGCGGCTTCTTCCGTTTTCATCAAATACTGGAGTTTCTAAAGAAGTTCTGTATTTTCCTGTTCTTTCTCCTACATTGGCCTGATTCATCTCGATAGCTGGGCTGAAGAATGTCCAATCCAGTGTATTGTTTTCTTTGATTTTGTTTAAATAGTCTCTCGCTGCTGTTGCTCCCGGCTTGTATGCTTCAGGGAAATCCGGAGTATCTACGATTTGTACATTATCCGGAGTATAAAGGCTTCCGGCCCCACCTACTACAATCAGTCTTTTTACTCCTGACTGCTCTACAGCTTTTTCAATATTTTCTGAGCCATTTAAAAAATCGTTGTACAGATTAGGATTCGTCCATCCTGCGTTGAATGTACTGATGACAGCATCACTTCCTTTCAATGCTTCAGCTAATTCTTCCACGTTATTCACATCAACGCTTTTTGCGGTTACATTTTCCTGTGTTTTTACTTTAGATGCGTCTCTTACCAATGCTTCCACTGCATATCCTCTGTCTGCCAATTCTGATACTACGTGTGCTCCTACAAATCCTGTTGCACCGATTACTGCTACTTTTTTCATAATGTTTTATTTTTAATTAAATTGTAATAAATTTTGTTACATTTAAGGGTAAAAAATTTTATTCAAACTGATCTGAAAATTCCTGTAATGATTTGTTTCCTAAAAAGTTTACCACCAATTGATCTGTTTCCTGAAATAATGTATTTAAATGATCATTAATTTCTTTCCCTACACTGCATGCAGGATTGGGATTCTGGTTTTTCTTACCTAACACTTCTGTATTTTTTACGGCTTTATAGATCTCTGAAATAGTGATCAGTTCCGCATTCCTGGCAAGCTGGCTTCCTCCTTCTTTTCCCTGTCTGCTGATAATAAGACCAGCTTCTCTCAATACGCTGATCTCCTTTCGGACTATCACCGGATTTACATTAATACTGCCGGCCATCCAGTCAGAAGTAAGCCACTCCTGAGGACTTTTCGCCAATAATGTCATAATATGTACTGCCGTAGCAAATCTTGTATTGTTCATTGTAATTACATGGCAAAGATACACATTTTTTAAATGTAACAAAATTTATTACAGTTAAATTTTTCTTAAAGGATTAATTTATCAAGATCCAGCAGCAAATAATTGATGTTCTGATTAATGGTTCGGGTTGCTGACTGCATCTGATTGAGCATAGCAGCGCGGTTATGAAGATCATCTGCTCTGTAAAAGCCGCCATCACTGAAAATAACGGACTTGTCTGCCGCTTCTTTTACATCATCAAACTGATAATGAAGCCATCTTTGTTTCATGCTTCCAATGATGGAATGCTCTTCTTTATTGGAAAATTTTTTCTCAGTATACATGTACCAGATAAAAGGCGGAAAATTGGGAGATTCCAGTTTTTCTTTCCAAATGTCTCTCAAAAGATTTCTCTGGTGGATGAATTCCACTTTTTTTCCTTTGGGATTAAGGGTTGCCAAACCAAAACCAGCACCTAAGATACCTCCTCCAATACCAATAGCATTGTCCCAGCCATCGCTTTTTACAATTCCTCCCGCAATTGACGAGGCTGCTCCGGCAATGATTGAATATAAAATAAGCTTATTGTTTCTGGAAGAATTCAGGTTGTCCACATAGTTTCCTATTTGTGCTACCCTTTCGCCTTCACAATCAAATTCTGCTGCCACTGCATCCAGTTCGGTTAATGCAATGGTAATTCTGCTGTTGATTTTGGTCTTGAGCTGTAATATCTTAACCTGTGAAGTCAGCGAGGAGTCTTTTTTAAGTTCAATGATTTTGTGAACATCACCCAGATTATTCAAAGCATTTAAGATTAAAATACTCTGGTCGGTAAACATTCCTTTCAGATCTTTATTAGCCGTCAGAATAGAATCCGAATTATAAGACGGCAACTTATTATTGTAATTATACTTAAAAGGGGCTTTACAATAGCTGTCTTTCAGGGTGAGAATATTCTGCTGGATGGCCTGATTTTTTTTTGAAACACAGGATACCAGTAAGCCAGCAACAGCAAAAAGGTAAAAAAGTTTTTTCATACAGTCATAAATTGTGTTATCCGGATGTATTGTAACCTCATCTCTTCTTCATTCTTCTTCCACTTGCAATTCATCAGTACGAATATAATACAAATAAAAAAATTTACCTGAAATCAGGTAAATTTTTAATCTATTTTTAAGAAGGATTATTTAATATCCAGCAATTCAACTTCGAAAACAAGAGTGCTGTTCGGTCCTATTTCTTTGCTGATCTCCTGATCTCCGTAGGCCAAATGCGGTGGAATGATCAGTCTCCACTTACTTCCTACAGGCATAAGCTGAAGGGCTTCTGTCCATCCTGAAATAACTCTGTTTAAAGGAAAAGATGCAGGTGTACCTCTTTTTACGGAGCTGTCGAATACTTTTCCGGAAATCGTTGTTCCGTGATAGTGGCACTTTACAGTAGATTTAGGACCTGGTTTCGGGCCATCTCCTTCTGTGATGATTTCATACTGCAAGCCGCTTGGTAACTGCACAACGCTTTCTCTTTTACCATACTCTTCCATATATTCTTTACCATCTTTCAGGTTCTTTTCTGCCAATTCTTTTTTACGTTTAAATAACATATCTGCTACTCCCATATGATAATTTTTGTACAAAGATAAGGCTTTTTGGATTGGGAAAATGGAAGTATGGGGGTGGAAGTAGGGAATCCGGAACATTTCGATACCAAACCTGATTGGTCTTCCGTCATTATTCAGCAAACAAATAAATACTGTTAATCAGCAATTTAAGGTACAGATTCAGTAAAAAAAATCTTTCTGGTAACTTCGGGCTTCGTTCTTCCAGCCCCTGCCTTACTCAAAATTCAAATAATTGTAATACTTATTTAACACAGATTCCGAAACTTGGCGTTATAATTGGATTTAAAAACTAAATGCCAAATCCATTAAAATATAATAAGAAGTTTGATGAACTGAATGAAGAGGAAAAAATACTTCTGGAAATCAATAAAAAAACAATTGCAGATTTTGTTGAACAATCCTCCTCCATCAGTGATGTCAATTATGCTACCAGGAATGCTCATGCTAAAACCTACGCGGCAGCAAAGGGTGTATTTTGGATTGACCCTCATCTACCTGAAATATTACAGCCTTTTTTTGATAAGGATCAATTTGACCTTACCCTAAGATTTTCTAATGCTCAGCTGAAAATTAAAAATTCGAAAAAAGATATTCCTGCTTACGGATTTGCAGTGCAGATCCGGGATGAAAAAGGATTACTGCTTGCGAATTATCCTTTGGTTAATTTTCCTTTATTCCCTGTGAATTCGGTTTCCACTTTTTTAAAACTGTTTACTGCGGTCAATAAGCTTTATACTAAAAAATGGAGCAGCCTGTTTCCGATGCTTTATCAGCTGATCAAAATGCTTCCTTCTGTATGTACCGGTGATATGATCCGCAATATGATCAAACTCTTTACGAAAAGAAATGACTTTATTCTTTCTTTTGATTATTATTCTATAGGGGCCTATCGTCTTGGAGATTGTATGATCAAAATAAAATTATGCCCTCAGGTTGTGGATAAAAATACCGGCAGAAAACAAAAGGTGAAAGATGCTCTGCAACATTATCTGAAGACTCATGATTTTACTGCAGATGTTCTGATACAGATTTGCTATAATCTGAATGATCAGCCCATCAATAAACTGAATGTGGAATGGAAAAATTCTCCCTTTGTAAAAATTGGAGAGCTGAGAATAGAGAAAAATTCTTTGCTGGATTCCCGTAACTGTACAACGGAGCTTCTTTCATTCAATCCGTTTGACAGTAAAATCTTTTTTCAGCCTGTGGGAAAGATTCAAAAGCTGAGAGATGAAGCTTATAAAGTTTCTGTGCAGACAAGGAGGAAGATCAATAAGCTGCTGCATGGTAAAAACAGCTAGCATAATAATGAATGATACCGGATGTGTTATAAATTTTTGAATGCCGGTATAAAGCTTTTATTCAAATAAAAAAGACTGTTCCGGGAACAGTCTTTCTTTTTAGCTGAACTTCCGGTCTTCTTCTTTGATAGCCAGATCATTGATGCTAGCGTATCTTTTAGCCATCAGTCCATTTTCATCAAACTCCCAGTTTTCATTTCCGTACGCTCTGAACCAATTGCCGTCTTTCGTCTGGTATTCATATTCGAAGCGTACAGCGATACGGTTGTCTGTATGCGCCCAATATTCTTTTTTAAGCTTATAATGAAGTTCTTTCTGCCACTTTTTCGTAAGAAATGTTACAATTTCTTCCCTGCCCTTTAGAAATGTATCTCTGTTTCTCCATTCGCTGTCGATGGTATATGCTTGGGACACTTTTTCAGGATTCTGGCTGTTCCAGGCGTCTTCCGCCAATTGAACTTTCTGCAGTGCTTTTTCAAGGTTGAAAGGCGGAAGCGGATGTTTTTGTTCCATAATTTATTGTATTAAAATGGTTGCTATTCTTTTTGATTTTTCTATTAATTCGTTGGATTTAAAAAGCTGACTTTCTATGATGCTGCTTTCAAAAAGCATATATATATGATCAGAAAGGATATCATCATGCAGCAGTTCAAAAAAATATTTTCTGAGATCTGCTTTATGAGACTGAATAACACTTAGGATTTTAATATTATCCATTGGTATTTCCGACAGAATATTCAGGAAACTGCATCCTCTGAAGTTTTCCTTTTTGTTCATATCAACCAGAAAATCGAAAGCTTTGATGATTTTAGATGTTGAATCTTCTTCGTTGGCTAAAAAAGTATTGAGTTCACCAAACCAATATTCGTGTCTCACATTCAGAAATTCTACACACAGATCTTCTTTGGATTTGAAATGCTGATAAAAGCTTGCTCTGGCTACTTCTGCTTCGGAGATAATCTGATTGATTCCGGTAGAATTGTACCCTTGTCTGGCAAACAATTGAAAGGTGGTTTCTATGATTCTTTCTTTTGGAGATTTCATTTGCTTTCTTTTATGGAACAAATATATGAAAAAAAACAATGAACAGACTGATCTGTCTGTTTTATTTGGAAAATATTTTTTTGGAATGAAATTTTGGAAAACGCAAAGGGCTAGATTTTTATTGGTTAAGCATAGTAAGGACGCAAGAATTTTTTCTCCGATAAAATTTAATACCGCTAATAATATGGCTTTGAATGATATAGACAATTCACAAAAATAACATTGTTGAAATCTAAATTTGAGCGAAATCGAAATATTCCTGCGCCTTAAAAACACTATTAATATTAATCTTTAGCGCTTTTGCGTTTTTCCAATAACAAACAAAAAACCTCCAGAAATAAATTCCAGAGGCTTTTTATATATTTTTAAATAAGATTATTTTTCTTCCAGTTCTTCTTTCTTTTCTTCCTCTTTTTCAGGGAAAATGATGGATAAAAGAACAGAGATCACCAATACTCCTCCTACAATTCCCAATGAAACCGGAGACGGAATATGGATCCATGGTGCAATAAGCATTTTAACTCCGATGAATGACAGGATAATGGCCAATCCGTATGGAAGTTTGCTGAACATATGGATAAAGTTTGCCAGCAGGAAATACAATGATCTTAATCCTAGAATAGCAAAGATATTGGAGGTATAGAGGATGAACGGGTCATTTGAAATTGCAAAGATCGCCGGAATGGAATCTACTGCGAAAAGTACATCAGTAAATTCAATAACCCCTACCACTACCAAAAGAGGTGTTGCCATCTTGATTCCGTTCTGGATGGTGAAGAATTTATCTCCATCATAGTTATCGGAAACTTTCCAGAAACTTTTGATCAGCCTTGCTCCTGCAGTATTGCTGTAATCTTCATCGTCATCATCGTCACCATCACCCCAGGATTTGATCCCCGCATAGACCAGGAATAATCCGAACAAGGTCATTACAACATTGATTTTTACTGCTTCGCCGAAGATGTTCATTTCAGGAAGATAGGTAAGATTGATTAATCCTACTCCGGCAAAGATAAAGATAGCTCTGAAGATCAGTGCACCGATAATTCCCCAGAAAAGAACTTTATGATGAAGGTATTTCGGAACTTTGAAGAATCCGAAAACGAGGATAAATACGAATAAGTTATCCACAGACAGGGCCTTCTCAATCCAGTAGGCTGCCTGGTACTGGGTAAATTTTTCTACTGCCAAAGCATGGCTTTCCGGGCTTCCATCGGTATTGAATACCCAATACACTACCCCAGAAAAAACCATTGAAAGTGAAATCCATACGATGGACCAGATTGTAGCTTCTTTGGAAGAGACTTCATGACTTTTTTTATTAAATACTCCTAAGTCCAGAAGCAGCATGATAACGACTGTTACCGCAAATCCCCACACCAGACCTGGGTGCAGTTCTAAAATACTTTGATGTTTTTCCACTTGAGTTATGTTATTATATGATAAAAGCAATAGATGCACAGGGTACAAATATTGCTATTTTATTTATCCTTTGATTGACAATTGATTACAGGTAATTCATCTGTACCGTCTGAATCGTCTGCTCCAGCTTTTTATCTGCTGTAGGATCTCCGATTGCATTGAATTTCCATTCTCCGTTTCTCTTATAGAAAACTCCCATTACCATGGCAACATGCCCTCTGAAGGAAGCGTCATTCGCAATATCATATTTAGCAAAAACTTCTCTTACATTGGTAGGAGAGCCTTCATAAATACGGATAGAAGCGAAAGGAATGGTCCCGAAATCCTGACCTCTGTAGCTGTTCAGTACCATTGCTACGTGCTCTACGTTTGGCTCAAGCTGGCTGAAATCTACAGTGATTACTTCGTTATCCAATCCGTCATCTCCGTCTACATCACCGGTAAGGTCATCTCCGCTGTGTCTTACAGATCCGTTTCTGGATTTAAGGTTTCCGAAATAGATCACTTCCGTAACGTTTTTGTTTGAATCATATAAAATACAGCTTCCGTCTAAGTCTACTGCTTCTTTTTTGGTTCCAAAAAATCCTTTCTTTTCAATTGCTCCCCAGTTGATTCCTACACAAGCCTGGGAAAGCTCAGCACCATTTTCTTTTTTAAGGTTTATTCTCTGACCTTTTTGTAAGTTGATTGCCATCTTTTTATGTTTAGTTATTATTTAATTTTTTGCAAAAAAGCGAAGCTTCTCTGCTTTCAAATTTCGTTTCAGTTATTATTTAAATTCAAATTTAGCATTGCACGCAGAATATTTGTTTCTTCATCGAAATCAAATATTTTGCTCATAATGTCCATATTTTCAAGATTTTTAATATAATCTTTCAAAACTCCTTCTACTTCTGGTGGTAATATCCGTTTCCTTTCGTTCATACTGTGTTCCAGCTGCTCATTTTTACTTCTCAGCTGATCAATAATTGAACTCTGATTCGATTGATTTTCAGAAGTATCCAGCTTATCCAGTTCTTTGTCAAAAAGATACAATTTCTTTTCGTCTATGCTGAAAATAAAATGATCATCCGACTGAAAAATTTTGAAAAGCTCGTAATCATGGGTTCCTATAAGGTAACCGCATACAAAACGGACCTTAAACCCCTGAATATTAAGCCGTCCCAACAGCTTCCTTTCTATGGAGTACTCTTTATACTGGTATGCTGGGAAAGAGCCGGATTTCAGCAATGTTTCCTCTGCTCCTGTTCTGTAAAATTCCTGGGCATATTTTTTATGAAAATACAGTACATTCTCCCAATTGGCTGTAAAGCTGTCTTCTGTAAGGTCTTTATATAAGGTTTTCAGATGTTGGGAAAATACACCGCTGTACATTTTCCTGTCGGTCTGAAAGCTGTCTGCCTGTCTTTCCTCGAAGCCTGAAATATATTTATTATTAATGTTAATTTCATTAATAACTGCCAGCATATCATTTTCTTTCTGCTTTTTGATTTTAGTCAGAAGTTCTATGAGGCTGTCTGTATACTGCAGGTGGAAAAGTTCCAGCTTATTGTAATCTAAAGCCGTATTCTCCTGGAACAGATTGTGGATAATATCAGTTTTGATGTAAATGGATATTATGTCAATATGTTCAAAAAAATTTGCAAGAAGCTTAAGCTTTGTTAATCTTCTTTTGCTTTGCGACAATATGGTTGCTGCATCATCCCCCACCTTGGTACCTTATAAATTAACCTCTGACATTCGCTTTAAGTTCATGCTCCAATGTCTGAAGCTCCTGATCCAGTTTTCTTCGGTTATCTGCTCCCTGCTTCTGGATTTGTTTTACTTCATTCAATGTATTGATCAGCATGGATGTGGTTTCTTTCAATGTTTCTACAGATACAATAGTCTGCTCATTTGCTTTCGCAACATTCACTGAATTCTGACCAAGACGCTCTGCATTTTTTCTTAAAATTTCTTCTGTAGTAGAAGACACTTTCTGCTGAATCTCAATATTCTGCTGCTGTCTGTACATGGCTACAGCCAGTGAAAGCTGGTTTTTCCATACAGGAAGTGTAGTGGTAAGAATCGTCTGCGCTTTCTCAGCGATAGAAACGTTGTTGTTCTGTACCAGCCTGATCTGCGGAAGTGACTGCATCATAATTACACGCACCACTTTAAGATCTGCCATTCTTCTGTCTAGCCTGGCAATAAAATCTCTTTTATCCGCAATCTGATAATCCTGAAAATTCTGAGGAGCAGCCTCCATTTGGGCAAGCTCTGCTGCAGCTCTCTCCATTCTGATATTTCCCGCGATGACAAGTTCTTCAATTTGCTTGATAGAATTCACGTTACTTTCAAAAATAGTCTGAAGCACTGCATTATCCTTTGTAGAAGTAATGATTCCAGCATTTACCTTGTACGAGATCTGCTCAATATTATTGATAATCTTATCATATTTTGCAAATAAGTTTTCTACCTGAGTCATAACCTTCTTCATGAACGGTAACTTACTCAGAAAACTTTTTACTTTATTTCCGTTAAGCTCATCTACATCTACATAATTAAGCTCCACCAGCAAATCATTGATAAGCCCTCCTACTTCTCCGGAGTTTGATCTTCTTACATTCCCTAAAAAGCTGTCACTCTGATTGGTAAGAGTTTTCTGAAGTTCTGCTCCGAAATTTACAATGGAACCTGGGTTGGTTTCGTCAATGGAGTTGGCAAGAACTTCATATTTCTGACGTTCTTCTGACTGCAGCTGTGTAAGGTTTACATTTCCTTCTCTATCCACAAGAACTGCCGGCGCGGCAGGCTGAACAGGCTGAGCCGGAGTTGGAGGAACCATTGGGGTAGGTTCAAAGGTTTTAAGAGGTTCTATTGATCCCAGTGGATCTATGGGTTGATTTTCCTGATTGTCCATAATTACTTCTGATAAATTGATACAAATTTCTCAAGGCCTTCTCTCTGCCCTGCACCTACTGCCTCGAATTTCCATTCTCCGTTTCTGTTGTAGATTCTTCCGAATTCTACTGCGGTTTCGATTGAGAAATCTTCGTCCAGTTCATATTTTAAGATTTCCTCATTCGTATCTGTATTAAAAATTCTGATGAAAGAATTTCTTACCTGTCCAAAATTTTGTTTTCTGGAATCAGCCTCATGAATGGTTACAACTACTGTAATTTCTTTGATAGCGTCATCTATTTTTGTAAGATCAATTCTGATCTGCTCATCATCTCCTGCTCCTTCTCCTGTAAGGTTATCCCCTGTATGGATTACAGATTTGTCCGGAGACTCAAGGTTGTTATAAAAAATAAAGTGGTTGTCTGAAACTAATTTTTTGTCGTCCCCAAGCAGGAATAAAGAAGCATCAAGGTCGAAAGCTGTTCCTGTAGAAGTATTATTGATATCCCATCCTAAACCTACAGTAAATTTAGGTGCGTTAATATTTTCTCGTTGTCCTTTTTGTAAGTTAATAGCCATAATATAATTCCGTTTGTGTTAAAGTATTGATGTTATTTTTATATTCTTTTATTAAATGATAATTGTTACTGATGGCCAGCTCCAAAAGCAGGTCCATCTGTTCCTTTTTTACTTTAGACGTAAGATAATCAAAATTACTTGAATCCAGGCCTAAAATATATTTTACAATTCTGGTGTTGAACTGGAAATGCTCTTTATTCATTACTTCTGCAACATGATTTACATTTTTCACTGCATAATAGTTGAAAAAGTTTTCAATCTTCGGATCAAGGTCAAAATTCATCAGCTCTGCGTAGTACAGGAACATAAAGTCTGCTTCCACATTATATTCATCCAGGATTCTGTTCACTGTGTATTCATGACTTCCTGTGATTTTTATATCATCTATAAAAATACAAAGTTTTCCTCTCAAAAAATCTTTATCAATATAATAAGTATCATTGGCGATCAGATTTTTACGGTCTTCAAAATTAAGATTCCCATAATCTGTGATATACGTGTGATTACGATTGATTTTTGATAAGATACTGGACTTTTTTCCTTTCTGAAACAGATAAAAATCCAAATGCTTTTTAAAGTAAAAGCATAAAAAATTGGAGGCTGTAGGAATCGCCATATAGGGGCTTGGAAGCACTACAATCTCTTTATCTGTATTTAAAAGTTCTTCATTTTCGGAAATAAATCCGTCAAATAATTCTTTTGCAAATTTTTCAGCATACGACTTATCGCCATATTTGAAATAGCTGTATTCCGCAGGTGAGAAACTAAACTCATCCGCTGAATGAATGTGGTGTAAGCTGTATCTTGTATTCATGTTTATTGTTAGTGTTTAAGTAAATAGGCACTGAAACCAAATTTTTTTGCTCCCTGATAATCTGCCACTGGGTTATCTCCGATGTGAAGAATTTTGTTCAGGGGCACATCCTGATCTTTGATCTTATTCTTCACTTCCTGAAAGATCAGCGGATTCGGTTTTGAGCAGTTAATTTCATCAGAATAGATATGGAAATCTATGTACTGATCCAGATTTTCATGAATCAGGAATTTTCTCATTGTTTTCCCTTTAATAAATCCTGTGTTGCTCAGAATATTAATCGTTTTTCCCTGATTTTTAATATTTTCAAAAAAACCATGGATATTTTCAAAAATCACCACCGGTCTGTATTCCAGAAACAGGTCTTCACTTTTTGTATAAAATTCATTAAGCTTCTCTTTATTCAAGAGTTTAATATCTACATCCAAGGCATTCAAAATCATCAGATATATCTCAAAAGTATCAATATTTCCTCCGGTAACCTCATTGATGGTATTGCAAAGATCATCATAATATTTTACGGTTTTCGCAACCTGTTCTATCGGTTTATCTACGTTAAAAAATGAGGAGAACAGCCCCACTCTTTTTGCTTTAAATTCAGGATGAGATTTGATTAAGGTGAGCCACAGATCAAAAGAAAAATGACAGTGGCTATGGATGTCGATCTCTGTTTTCAATAGGTTTTAAGTTAAAAGTTTTTATTTAGCTTCTTGAAAAAGATTTAAAATTTTCAATCATCAGAAAGTGTTTGCCTGACTATTCTTCCCAAAGATAAAATTTTTATCATAAAAGCATTACGTTGTTGTCTGTTTTAAGATATTTTTATGAAATGTGACGAGTTTCACATCCCCTTCCGAAAATGATTTACCCGCCATTTATTTTCCGTTCACAAAAAATATTTTCAAAAATTCTTTGGAAATCAAAAAAAAATTATAATTTCGCAACCGATTAACAATCAACAATGTCAACAAAAATGATAAATATAATAACTTTAAGTCATCCTGTCAGAGCTGTGTTCTTTGGCAGCACTGAATATTTATCTGAATAGTTCTATAGATCTTTTACACTAAAAATATAGTAAAGACCTGTCTATTCAGACAGGTCTTTTTTGCTGCCCTATTTTCAGACTTTAACAATTCGAAAATTTCTGTAATTTGTTAAGATCTCTGAAAATTTCCCTTTGATACAAAATGCAAAAAATGTTTTACCGGCCTTATAAGACCGGAGTATATTTTGTGCTCATTTTTTCAGAATCTTTTCTTAATACAGATCTAACAATCAACAATTTAAATTAAACAAAATGAAATACAACACACGAAATATAGGGATTATCGCACACGTAGATGCAGGAAAAACAACATTATCAGAAAGACTTCTTTATTATACGGGGCTCATTCATAAAATTGGAAATGTAGACGACGGAAATACTACCATGGACAAAGATATCCAGGAAAGGAACAGAGGTATTACCATTTCATCAGCTGCCGTTTCTACAGCATGGAAAAAAGACGATAAAGTTTACAATATCAACATTATTGATACACCGGGGCACATTGATTTCGCAATAGAAGTGGAACGATCTCTACGAGTTCTGGACAGTGTTGTGGCCGTTTTCTGCGCTTCTTCAGGTGTTCAGCCTCAAACTGAAAATGTTTGGTTCCAGGCTGAAAAGCACGGAGCATCCAAAATCTGTTTCATCAATAAAATGGACAGGGTTGGTGCAGACTTCTTTGCAGTTCTTAATGAAATAAAAACCAAACTGAATGCTGTTCCTCTGGCTCTTCAGATTCCGATTGGCGCAGAAGTACATTTTGAAGGCGTTATTGATCTTGTAAAAATGAAAGCTTTATACTGGACCGATGAAAACGGTGAAACCGTTGTGGAAAAGGAAATCCCCGCTCAATACATTGCTGAAGCTGATGAATACAGGATAAAATTACTGGAAACTCTAGCAGAAAATGACGAAATGTTTTTTGACATCTTTATGGCAGAACAAACTGCCAACGTCGAAATGATTTCAGAGGCTATACAAAGAGTCTGCAGATCAGGATCTGCCGTTCCCGTTCTTTGTGGTTCTGCTTTTAAGAATAAGGGAATCCAGCCTCTTCTTGATGCAGTGGTAACGTATCTTCCGGCTCCTGATCAGCTGGCTGATATAGAGGGAAGAGACCCTCATACGGAAGAAGAAGTACTATTAGGAAGAGATGAAGCCAATGTTTTTTCCGGGCTTGTCTTCAAGGTTGTGATTGATAAACATATGGGAAGACTGGCTATGCTTCGTGTATATTCCGGAATGATAACGTCCGGTGACACAATACTGAATGTGAGAACAGGTGAAAGATACAGGATTTCGAGAATCTTACAGATGCAGTCTGACAAAACCTTATCAATGGAGAAAGCTAAAGCTGGAGATATCGTAGCTTTAACAGGAATAAAGGATGCCAAAACCGGAGATTCTTTATCTTCTGTGGAAAAGCCGATATTACTGGAAGCCATTACAATTCCGACTCCTGTGATCCGGGTTGCTATTGAGCCCAGAACCAATGGTGATGAGAAATCTTTCGGTCTGGTGCTGGCAAAAATCCAGGAAGAAGATCCTTCTTTGGTCGTAGAAAGAGATCCACAAACCGGGGAAACATTACTTAGTGGATTGGGCGAACTTCATCTTGAGGTGACCCTTGAGAAAATCCGTCTGAATCATGGTATTGAAATCAATCAGGGAAAACCTAAAGTTTCTTATCGTGAGATCTTAACGGAAACCAAAGTTCACAGAGAAAAGCTTTCCAAGCAGAACGGAGGAAGTGGTCAGTTCGCTGATATTACTTTTGAAATAGGACCAAGGAATGATAATGAATATGGATTGGAATTCATCAGTAGGATCAAAGGAGGAGTTATTCCCACTGAATATATTCCTTCTGTTGAAAAAGGCTTCAGAGAAGCCATGGAACATGGACCATTGAAAGGATATCCTTTAGAAAACATGAAGATCACTCTCATAGATGGTTCTTTCCATGCTCAGGATTCCGCAGCGTTTGATTTTGAAATAGCAGCAAGAGAGGGATTCAGGTCGGCAGCAATAGAATGCAGTCCTAAACTTATGGAGCCTATCATGCAGATAGAGATCCAAAGTATTGAGGAATATACTGGTGCTGTCACTGCGGATATCAACAGAAGAAGAGGAATCATCACTTCTATTGATGAAAAATCAGGAAGAAAAATCTTTGCCGCGGAAGTTCCGTTAGCATCAACTTTCGGGTACATCTCTGACCTGAGAACGCTGACAAGCGGAAGAGCTTCCATCAGCATGAAATTATCACACTATACTTTAGTGCCTGATTTTATCGCGAATGCATTAATAACCTAAACAAGCAGGGACTGTAGATTTTTCTTACAGTCCTTGTCTTGTTATTGGGGTTTATCTCTGAATGGATACTGGTACAACAATCAATTCTTATTTCTTATTTTTCCGGTATCACTTTATAGGTGGGGTCTTCCTGAATATTAATTTCCACTACGGCTTCGGCATTTTTAAGTATTTTCCGGCAGTCTTCACTGAGATGACGCAGATGCAATGTTTTGTGATATTGCTTATAACGTTTGGACAATTTGTCCAGAGCATCTATTGCACTCATATCTACAATCCGGCTCTCCTTAAAATCAACTA
Source organism: Chryseobacterium culicis (assembly GCF_900108365.1). Classification (GTDB taxonomy): domain Bacteria; phylum Bacteroidota; class Bacteroidia; order Flavobacteriales; family Weeksellaceae; genus Chryseobacterium; species Chryseobacterium culicis. The sequence continues at coordinate 254,859 of NZ_FNWQ01000005.1, forward strand.
CCACCTGATCAGGATCTCCTACAGGATCAAATTTATCTGTAAATGCTGTTACCGATCCAAAAAATAAAGGACCGTATATTTCGTAATATTTCACCCCGTTTTCATCCACATATTTTCTTGCCCTTATTCTTTTGGCATTATCCCATGCAAAAACCAATGCTGAAATGATCACTCCTATTAAAACCGCTAAAGCCAGATTATGTAAAATTACCGTAATCACAGCTACTGTAACTCCCACAAAAATATCCGATTTTGGCATTTTATTCACAATCCTGATGGATACCCACTGAAAAGTACTGATAGCAACCATCATCATTACTCCTACTAAAGCAGCCATCGGAATTTTCTCTATTACAGGTGCTCCACAAAGAATAATAATAAGAATCAGCAGCGATGCTATTATTCCTGATAATCTGGCTCTGGAGCCTGCATTAAGATTTACAAGAGTTTGTGCTACCATCGCACAGCCTCCCATTCCGCCAAAGAAACCATTGGTAATATTGGCCAATCCCTGCGCCACAGATTCTTTGTTTGCACTTCCTTTGGTATTGGTAATTTCATCCACCATAGATAAAGTCAGAAGAGATTCAATTAAACCTACACCGGCCATAATAAGGGCATAGGGAAAAATAACCTGTAAAGTTTCCAGAGAAAAAGGGATCTGTGGAATATGAAAGACTGGAAGATTCCCACTGATATGAGCAATATCTGCCACTGTCTTTGTTGGAATATCAAATCCGAGAACTACAGCAAATACCACGATGATAGCTGCCAGGGAAGCCGGAACAACTTTTGTAATTTTTGGAAAAAAATAAACGATAACAATGGTAAGAGCAGTAAGGCCTGCCATAATATACAAAGGCATTCCCTGCAGCCAGTTTACAGTTCCGCTTGCATCGGTTATTTTGAACTGCTCTACCTGCGCCATAAAAATAATAATGGCCAGACCGTTTAGAAATCCGTACATAACAGGCTGTGGAATCAGCCTTACAAATTTACCCAGCTTAAAAATCCCTACCATCATCTGAAATATTCCCGCAAGCACAACCGTGGCAAAAAGATATTCTACCCCATGAGATTTTATAAGAGCAATGAGCACAACAATAGTTGCTCCTGCTCCCCCGGAAACCATCCCCGGACGCCCACCTAAAACAGCCGTTACAAGCCCCATCATAAAAGCGGCATAAAGCCCTATAAGCGGAGACAGACCGGCCAGGATAGCAAATGACAGAGACTCAGGAATCATTGTCATCGCCACAGTAAAGCCGGCAAGCAATTCATTCTTGTAATTTATTTTTTTCGAAAAGTCGAATAAGCTTAATGTATTTTTCATTGATGTGCAAAGGTATGGACTGTCTCACTGGTATACAATTTTTCTTTTTATCATTTCTTTATGATGACGCTAAGGAATTTACATAATTCGTTCAGCGATTGTTATTATCTGTTAATTTTAATTAAAATAAATATATAAAGTATATTTTTTACATTTTCATCTCATATTGCTAATTTTTTTTGTTTACATTTGGAAGCGGATAAGCAATTATTTGGTACTAATCAGAAATTCAACGCGTAAAAAGCTGTTTACGATTTTCACACAGCTTTCGCTTACAGAATTTATAAAAACCTTAATAGGTTATATGTTATTTTACACAAATGGCAGAAAGAGAAGTTTGAAAGAGAGAAGAGGAAATCCATTAAAATAAAGAATATAACCAAAGATATTAAGGTGCTCCCTACCCGCCTGTTGCAGATTGGTTAACTGTTAATCCATTTATTAAGACCGCTATCTTAGTAAACATATTTTCAATATTCTAAATCATAATTTCTATTTTTTATCAATTTCAAATACAATCAACCTCTTTTCTACCATAGCAGACAATACAAACGCCCTATTTTCGTTTTTTTGATATAAATTTTAACAAAAGAACAATATTCAGTAAAAATGTTATATAAAGAAATCCATATTGGAAAGTTTATTAAGGAAAGAGTAGACGAAAATGAAATAACAACGGAGAGGATATGCAAATTTTTAGGTAAAGATGAAAGTACTGTTGAAATGATGTATGACAGCAGATCAATGGACACAGATCTTCTCCTTAGATGGAGCAAATTATTGGAATACGATTTTTTCAGACTCTACAGTTCACACTTAATTTTATATGCACCTCCTTCTGCCATTAATAAAAACCAGCAGAAATCCGAAAAAACGCCCTATTTCAGGAAAAATATTTACACACAGGAAATCAAAGACTTTATTCTGAAAAGAATTCTTTCCGGTGAAATGACCCAAAGCGAAGTGATTAAGGAATATTCTATCCCGAAAAGCACGTTGCACAGATGGCTTCAGAAAGGTGAGAATACAAACGGATAAACATATAAAAATGCGTCCCAATTACAAAAAAATATATCAGGATATGCTTACAATAGAATATCCTGAAAAGCTTAAAGATCCAAAAATCAAAGAACTGCTCGAAAAACTTCATACAAGTGAGGATGTTCTTAAATTCAACGAAAAGCTGTTCAAGCAATCCAGAGAAAACCAAAAGCTCAAAACCTATGACAGGCAGACTATGCTGAAATTACTGCAGTATCAGAAAAAGCATGGCCACTCCACAAGTTATATGTCTAGAAAATATAAAATAAGCAGAACTACACTTTCCAAATGGAAGCTTATGTTTGAAGAAGAACTTGACAATACAATAAAAAATGCCGGTAAATAATCTAACCGGCATTTTTAAAAAGGTAATAAAAAGGAAAAACTGGGCTGCGTGTGCCGGAGTCGAACCGGATAGCCTTGCCGAATCAACCGGCTTCGCTATTCCTCCCCTAATTATGCTACGATGTATTTTTCCTAACGACACTTTTGAATGGTCATATAAAGAAGCTGGGAGTGGGAAGAAGAAAGATTAAAGTCTGAAAATCTGTGACTTTATAGAAAATTATATACAAAGATATCTTTCAACGTCCCACTTCCGGCTTTCCGTATCCGTATAAAACAAGGCAGCAGGCGAATAATGCAGTCGTGCTCTAACCAGCTGAGCTACTCTTCCTTTACAGATGTGTTTTTGTTGTGGAAGAGACGGGACTCGAACCCGTGACCCCGTCGTGATGAGCGAAGTAACATTTTTCTACGGCACTTGTTTGTTTTTAAAATACAAGAGGCAAGATCCGAAAAGACTTTTACAAGATCATTTCCATGACCTTTTGGAGTCGAACCAAATTAAACCGAAGCAGGTCTTCTCTACGGCACTCTTTATACAATCAAGGTAATATTTTTTCAGAATCTTCCGTGCATTTGCTCTACCTGCTGAGCTACTTCTCCTTTTCGAGGGAAAAGGCAGGATTCGAACCTGCGACCCAATGTTTATTCAATCTCGAAGTATGATTCTAAGACGACACCTGATTATAATTTTTCCATTGCACTTTTCTATATTTCTTCCAGTTTCGCTGGAATTTTGTATACGTTGCATTAACCACTTCATAACCGTGCGGAAAACAATACGAGCAACCCATATCATTCCCGTAGATTAATCTTGAGATCCTTACACCGGAAATTTTCTTTGGAAAGTCAATTAATCCGTATTCATTACATCCGAATTTTTGTCTTAGCATTTTAGCTTTTTTCATAAGTATTGAGTATTAAACTCAATACACAGCTTCTTTTAAATCTGTTTTATAATTATTCATAGTAATTAGTTTTTCTTTTACAAATTTGTGTTGTTACTGCGCATTCTATTTTCGCAGTTGCTTTTTTATTAAAAACCAAGTAACAATGGATAAGAGTTTTTGATTCGATTCAAATTAAAAGTTTGATGATGGAACTCTTATGAACGACATTGGTTAGCTACCGGGCAATCTGGTGAAAGACTCTGTCAGTGTGAAATTGAAGTAGGTCTTTCGAACGGCACCGGTATTATTAACACTGCAAAATTATACTGCAGGTACGCAATCTTTTTACGTAGTATGATTTTATTGAGAAAATAATGATGAAATTATTTCAAAAAGTTTAACAATTCCTAATACAGGAACTAATATAACAAGTCCAATAACTAAACAAATTACGATTTTACTTAAAAAACCTGTTTGAGTTTCTGAATAATTTCCTTTTTCTCTGGTTTTGGTTTTAAAAACAGGAATATGTTTTGTAACCCTTACACTATCTTTTTCCAGTTCAGTGATCACTTTCAATGCATATTCATCTAGAAAATCTTTGTCACCCCTGAAAACAATATCTTTCAAAATTGCACTTCCTGAATGGCTTAACGATTTTGTGTACAGCTCTACAGCTTTTTTCATTTCATCATTCTCCGGCGCTGACAGAATCCAGAATTTGCCTGCTTCATCCAGAAATCCTGCTTCAAAATAAATCTGCCCCAGCTTTTTTCTCAAGGAAAGGTCATTAGGAAACTGATTGATCATATTTCTTAATCTGTCGCATGCTTTTTTCTTTCTGCCATCTTTAAGATCCTTTTCAATTCTGTACAATAAATTTTCCATAATTTTTTAAGCAGTCTTATTTTTAAATATTTGTTCGTTTTGCCCTGAAGCAAAAGAACCAAAAATTCAAGACTTGGAAACTCCGGTTAAAAATAATCTACACTCTCTAAAAATTCTAAAACTTGCGCATATGTAGCGTTAGTTTTCGTTTCACTTTTTGTAATTTCAAAAGCAGTGCCTGTTACAGCACTACTTTATGAATCATTTTCACTGCAGATTTTTTGTCTTCCAACGCATTCAGTACATCGAAAATTTTGTCTGACCAGCCTGCAATAAGGTGTACATCATCTTTCCCGATATCAAGCGGCTGCGTACCATAACCTGCCAGGTCAAAAATATACAGCTTTGCATGAGGAGCAATGGCCTTGTACTTTTTCCAGGTATCTTCAAAGGAGTTTCTGTTTCCTATGCTATCCCATAGCTGGGTATCCGTGAAAAGCATTACTTTATCCACCTGTTCTTTTCTTTTGATCAGGTCTTCGATTACCAGGTAGCCATTGGTAGAATATCCTACTTCACCTTCACGTTTGTAGAATGCATCCACGTTATTCAAAATACCGTTTTTCGGCATTGGAACTCTCAGCCAACGGTTACCGAAGATACCCGTTACCACGTTTTTACACTGTGACTGCAGGATCATAGACATCAGCAAACCGATATCATACAGCAAAATTTCACTTTTGCCGGAAACCGCTTTCTGCATAGAACCGGACACATCCGCAGCGATCACTACTGAAGTGTCAAAGCCAAAGCCTTTGATATTTCCGGCACTCACCACCACAGCATTTTCCAATGCTTCCAGTACTGAGGAAAGATAAGGAGAATCAATATTCTTTAACTCTCTGTAAGCTGCCAGAAACCTGAATGGAAGCTGTTTTGAATTGGATACTGCTCTTTCATCGGAAAGATAGGCGCATACTTTATTCATTGCATCAGGCGAAACTTTAGCCTCCAGGATATTTCTCAGGTTTCTCATGGTTGCCATATATCCCAGTTTATTACTGAAGATCAATTCTTCCCATTTGTTTTTGAAGGCAAGTTTTCTCTCGGCATCATCTGCAAATTTCGTCTGTCCTAAAACGGAAAGCTCCACTTCCCATGTATAAGGGGTTTCGAGTGTATTGTTCGCAATTTTGTTAAAAACAGCCTGTTGATTTTCATCTTTAGCTTTTGGATGAACCAGAAACAACGCATCTTTTAAAGTTACCTCCGCTTTTCTGTTGTATTTTGCAAACTGGTATTCATCAAATTTATTGAATGATTTTACCAGCCCTTTCTGAATCTGCTTTGAAAGCCTGTTCAGTTTCTTCACATCTGTTCTTTTGTTGGCCAACTGGTAATATGCCAGCAATTCCGTGATTTCATCTGCTCTTTGAACAACTCCATCTACTGTTTTGCTTACAAGGTCTGTACCTGAGGTCTGCTTTGCCAATTCGGCCGTCAAAACCAATGGAATAGATCTTAGGTACATATCTTTCCTTGCATATACAGCGAGCTTTGCCACAAATTCTGGTTCATTTTTTTTGATCAGAGACTGTATTCTTTCTAATCTGTCATGTCCTTTTTCATAGTTGGCATCTGACAGTCCTGTTGTTACAACAGCACTATATAATTCTTCTGCAGGCGTCATGCTGTAAGCTTTTGCACCTTCGTAGTTAAGAACTGCTTTACTTTCTTTTTTTAAAAAATTAAATTTCATGGTTACTGTTTTTATTATTCAACATGAGAAGAAGGATTGTTTTCCTCTGATTTCTGATGCAAAGTAAAAACAGTATTGCGCAACCTTTTTGCGTAGATAATTTTTCTTTGATTTTTTTATTTTTAAATTGATTCGTGCAGGATTACGCTGCTTTTAAGTTTTGGCTAAAGTCTGAAAATAAGGGCATAATGTACTAGGTGGGCTAAAGCCAAGCTCTATTGAATAATGCAATATCGAAATTATTTTAACCACAGATAGCACAGATGTCGTGGGAATAAAATTGAATTAATTATTATAAAATCCTTCTATCATTCATTTTCAATAAAGAAATCGCCTATCCTGCTTTTTATGGTAAGCCTTTTCTAGCTTTGTAGTTATTAAAATTTAAGCTATGATTAAAGGACTTTATGAGACTCATGTGCAGGTAAGCAATCTTGAAAATGCAATACAATTTTATACAGAAGTGCTCGGATTAAAACTGGCGCACAGAGACGAAACCAGACCTATTGCCTTTTTATGGGTTGGAGAGGGAAAAGAATTTATGCTGGGACTGTGGGAGCAGAAGGAAAATCTTCAGACCCGGCATTTTGCTTTTTCCAGCAGTACGGAGGATATTCTAAATTATTCAGTAGAATTTCTTAAAAAAAAGGATTTGCAACCCTATAATTTTCTGAAAAACGGGAGCATTGAACCTATGGTATTTGCATGGATGCCTGCATTAGCCATTTATTTTAATGATCCAGACGGAAACCAGCTTGAGTTTATTTCTATTCTTGAGGGGGAAGGCAAACCGGAACTGGGAGTACTCAGCTATGAAGAATGGATGAAACAGGCAAACCATTAATGCAGAACCCAACACAGTGCAGAGGCGCAGGAAGTTACATTCTCTGCGCCTCTGTGCTGTTCATAAATACAATAAGATAATCATCAGCAGTTTTAAGCAGTAATCAACTTTTTTACTGCCAATACATGTTTGCAGGGCCCTCTTTCTCCTTGGTATTTTGTAAACCAATCACAGGTACAGCGTTCTCTTTCTTCTTCAAGAATTACTGTATGATGAACACCTGAGCCTTCTACCCGGGCTTCTGTTCTCTCTTTATTGTTATTTAAAATTTCTACTTTTCCGTCTTCTATAAGTTTTTCAGCATTCTTTAAACGGGGATTCAGTCCTATAATCCGGCTTAATTTAAAGGGAAGTCTGCGGTAGAAAAATTCCCTGTCATCAAGATCATAGCCGAGCAATCCCATCGAGGCAAGCTTTGCTGTAATATTTTCAGTTTTGTCCAGACTGATCTTGTTTTCCAGAGCAAGTCTTGAAGGATTAACAGACTGATTGACATAGGCGTATTTATCCAAAGCATCAATCCATTCATCGGAAACATCCGAAAGCAGGCTTTCCAATAAAGCTCCTTCTCCGGAAAAACCTCTCCAAGATTCTCTTGACAGAGAAAAACTCAATCTGATATTTCCCATATAGAGCTGCCAGGTGGTAGACTGCATGCGAACATGTGAAAAAACCTGCATACTGTCAATGTAAGGAAGAAGAGGTTCTAAAAGACGAAGCCTGTGCAGCCCGCCAATACAGACAGAATCTGCAGATTTTACGGGAGAAAAGACGGGTTTGTTTCCTCTCACAGTCAGATAATAATCGGTCTTTATAACTCCTTTAGGCATGGCACGGAATAATTGCTGTGCCTGGATTTTATTGAACCTGTAACGTTTTTCCGACTCTGATAAATACACCTGAACAGTTCCCAAACCTTTGATCCATTTTGCAGGCAAAGGCACTTTTCTTTCTATTATTCTTTCTTCATTTTTGTATAACCCCACTTCTTTTTCACCTACAGAAAGCATAATTTTTTCGTTGGGGCGAATACTTCCCAAGGCGTTTATCAAAGGTTGATTAAAGTCTACATTTGTTGTTCCGTTTTCCGGAAACTCACCATCCAGCCCATCAGGCATCACGTCTATTCTTGCATAAACTCCTGCACAATGTGAAAATCCTTCAAACCTTAATCTTTCATTGCCTGCCGTTACGATAGGATCTTTAAGAAGGGCCATCTGAAATGGTGAAAGACTAAAGCTGGATCTCACAATATTGGAAAGCGAGATGAGACATCGCGCTAAAATAAAGGGCTGCTCCACATTTCCCCAGAAAAAACACGGGACATGGGTATTTTTTTGTATCTCACTGTATTGCGCGAGAAATAGTTCTTCAAGATTTCCTTTATCCAGCAGATAGGAAGTTCCTGAATAGTTGTAAATAAGCGTATCTTCCATAAATTTATTTTTTCAGAAGAAGATTGCAGATTTTTTTCAGGCTCGAGTTTTCTTTCCAGTTGTTTAATTTTTTAATGAGTTCTTTATGAGCTTCTGAATGATTCAAAGCCAATACTTCATGGTAGATTTCCAGAATTTTTTTCAGATTGGTAACTGGTGTATCCATTTGAAGCAGAATATTGGAAATCAGCTCCTCTAAAGCGATATTATGATTTTTACTTACATTCAGCATATGATGCTGCATAAGATCCGTTAATCTTTTAACCGGTGCCCACTCCAGTTTTTCATGCAAACCGATTACTCTTCCCAGCCATGCATTATCCATCATCTGGCACGAAACATGTTCAAGCCATATTTCAGCTGCTGTTCCCCGAATGGTTTTATCACTGTCCAGAAAAATAGTTCCTAAGAACAGATATCCAACTTCATCCAAAGGTTTTTTGATTTGATAAAGTGCATTGGCAGTGTTTAAAACAAGGTTTCTTTCAAAAACTTCTGCAATTCCGGAATAGAAAAGACAGTGCTTGATCACCTTTGCCAATGCATTGGCGGGTGTGTTAGGAAAGCATAGCAGGAGTGCCGGAATTTCGTTGAGTTCTTTCTGTTCAGCAACGAAATACTCCATGAATAAAGATTCCTTTCTTTTTTCAATATGATATGTGGGAATATCAATATTAAGCTCTACCGGGTAGTAGGAATTTTTCTTACTGTCAATAGTTTTCCATTGATAAGCACCTGAAAAGAATTCCACAGGTACAGTATCATATCCGAAATTCCGGAACTCCTCAAAAACAGTCCCCGGTGAACGGGTAATTCCAGCCGTCATCCACCAAGATGGATGAATAAATTCACCTTCAGGTCTTGTATTTTTACCAAAGAAAAAAAGCAGCAGTTCTTTATATTCCCCTTTTAATCTTTTCTCAGCTTCTTCAGTCGCTTTTGAGGTATCATCTAATGCGCATCTTTGCAGCGCCAGCTGAATATCCAGATGATGGGGCTCTACATTGTTATTCTGATAGCTTTCCAGTCTTTCTACCAAAATTAACGGAGAAATCCAGCATGGCGCATGGGTGATCGGAAATAGCAGAGGAATATGATCGCCGGATTTTATTTTTTCCATAGCATACACTGCAATTTCCTTAAACGCCTGTCTTGCGGGACAATCTGCACCTACCTCTCCCATTGGTCCCAGCTTTTTCTGATACGTTGAATAGGATTCTCTGGCAGTTTCTTCTTCTTTAGTTTTCTGGTATATTTTTTCCAGATTTTTAAGCTGAACAGGATATTTTTCCAGCAAGGACATTCCGTAATTAATAATGGCATTGCACAGTAAAACATTCAGATAAGGAACTTCCCATTTCGAAATCGTTTTACAGGCTTTCAAAAATACAGGTTCCAACAGTTTCACAGATTCAGCATCTGCATCACCGGCAAATTTGATAAATCCCGTCAAAGCAATATCACAATGATAACTGTACGGATCATCCATCGCCAAGGGAAGATAAAACATCAGATCTTCAAAATTCTGAAGTACCTTCACTGCATTTTCATCTCCTGTCAGCAATCGTTTTTCCGGAGCGATAGCTTCCAGTTCCGTTTGTTCTTCTACAACATATTTTACTAAAAGTGGGCGTATGTTGGTCAGTATATTATCAGAATAATCCGAAAGTGCCTGTTTCATATTTTCTGAAACCGGAATGTATTTAAGAATAATCTTTGCCGCTTTCGACTGTATGCCGTCATCTTTGCTTACAAATGCAGAACTTAAGGCCATTCCCAGCATTTCCGGATCCATTTTCTTTCTCTGAAATATTTTTTCCGTAAGTACTAAACTGGAAACCACTACTGTTTTCACCTCCGAGCTGAGAAGATTAGGAAGATAATGTGAAAATTCATCATGTTTAAACCCTGTGGTACCCACTATTTTTTTCAGATGTGATAAGATGGTATTCACCGCTTTTGACTGCGGGGAAGCTAATCCTGCAAGCAATTCATTCTGCAGTTCAGATAATTCTTCTTCCGAGGGTTTCAATGAGGTAAAAGCATCCATAAACCAGCCTGTGACATTCTTATTAAAATTCCTGTTGGAAGCCAGAAGGCACTCTCTCAGGAACCTTTTCCTCTCAATCTTTTTCTCTGCAATGAGCTTTTGAACAATGGGAAACCATTCTTTACGAAAGGGTAAAGACTTCGATGGGAATTCACACAAATACCAAAAATGGGTATTTAGGGTTTCAGGATGATCATCAAGATCGGCCGGATAATTGCTCAGGTGATGCCCCAGCAGTTCAGGCTTGGGCTGTACATATCCTTTTTCCGTCCATCCTAAAATATCTCTGTAGTTAAATGCTGTAAATTCAGCTTCTACGGATTCATTAATAAAATCTGAAAACCATTCCGGGCAGCCCCATTCCAGTATTTGTTCTGTCTGTTCTGCGTTACGGAAGAGACTCCAGTAATTTTTACCGAAGTTTTTTTTATCCATACAGACAAACGAAGCAATATCAATAATGGAATGCTGGTTGACAGATCCTGCCGTATGGTAGGAATTTTTGGTCATTACAATCTTACTGATCTCACGATCCATTTTCTTAATAGACGGCACCAGTGTTTTCCTTTCTTCAATACTAAGCTCTTTTAGAAAGGGGATAATCTCATGTATCTTTTCCTCATTAAGGATCTCATAAAGTCTTTCTTTCATGTGCTTCTAATTTGATGTATAATTTGTTTCAGGTTATTCTTTTTTTCCATTCTTTAAGCAGTCTACTAAAGGATTTAGCCAGTTCTACCAGATCTTTATTTTTGCGTTCACCTAAAGATCAAAGAGTCTTTTCCCGTTAAAAACGGTTGCTTAACGGCTGAAAGAATGGATATCAGCAGTTTTATGCAGGTAAATTTATAACTGGTAATCAGACTGATATTCTTTAAAACATGATCTGTAAATCTCTTTACTGATATCCAACCTCTATTTATCTTTTCACTGATTATTTTTCCCGGTTTCTTTCTCTTCGCATTATCCGGAATTATCCTGTTAAATGAGGCTTCAAAAGCCATACCAGAGGGCATTTCAGGATTATTAAACAGCTCCGTAAACAGGAATGAATAAAGCCAGTGCCGGGAAGGTAAATTCAGCTTCATCCAAGTATCCTCAAATCTTCCATTTCCACCAGTTTTACACTGACAATCAAGACATAACAAAAATTCACTGTTTTGCTCTATAAAAAACAGACGGGAAAAACACTGTTTCCAATGCAAAATTCTGATCATCCCATTATCATAAACATCCTCATCAGGATGGAATAAAATGTTTAAAAAAGTGATGTTTTCAGGAAGATATTTTTTTTCAAAAAATGGGTCGCCGAAACAAGCCGGTGTTATTCCACTTCCGGATTTTGCTTTGTATTCATTTCCGGCCTTACAGCCCATCAAAGAAATCAACATAGAAATCATATTCTGTCTATGTATTTTACGATTCTGTTTTTCAAATGACTAAAATCTTCTTTTTGTACGTTTTTGATGTACTCTTCAAGAAAAAGGAGTTTGTTATTTATTTTTCAGTTTAACTATATTTTCTCAAAACCTCCATCTATCCACATAAATTTATTATTGCCTGCTAAAATAAAAAAAAATGGCTGTCAGACAGTAAATTATCCCTTTAATGTGAATTTTTTAACAAAATATTAAGTTAATAAAACACCTGTCAATAAGACTCTGCGTACTGTAAAAACAATTCCCTGTTTAAAGATATATTTATAAAAAAGCATATAAAGTCCTTCTATATGGACATTTACACATCATTTGGTGTCTTAATTTTGAGAAAGCAACAATCTAAAGCTGATAGAATTCCACCATCCGAATACGTTAATTTTATTTAAAATACTAAAATCAGGTTTGTAATTCGCTAAATTTTATATATTTGCAAAATATAAATACTTGATAACTCAAATACTTTTCAATGATAAGCACAGAATTATTATTTTTGATCAACATCAATAAGCTGCAATCTGTAATCTCCAGAAAGTTTGACTCTCTCAGCGTTCATGGCCTGGGATTCAATGACTTTGTGATACTTTATATTCTCCATTCTTCATCGGAAAGCAGAATGCGGAGAATAGACCTTGCAGAAAAAACAGGTCTTACGGCATCAGGAATAACCCGGTTATTAAATCCGCTGGAGAAAATCGGGCTGATAGCCAGAGAAGCTAATGAAAGGGATGCCCGTGTAAGCTATGTGGTGATCACGCCTACCGGTAAAAAGATATTTGAGGAGGCCAGACTAAGCGCTGAGCATATTACGAAAGAAATTCTTTCCTCTAAAAAGGGTAAATCTTTAAAAATGATCAATGAGCTTCTCTATGATCTCGGAGGAAATATACAATAATGAAAACATGAAAAATACATTAAAGAAACAGCTGAGAGAAAAAGCAAAGGATTACAAAACAACGATGGGAGTTCTTTCTGTTATCAATACGTTAAATGGCAAACAGTATGTGCAGCCTTCTTTACATCTGGAAGCGCTGGTGAACAAAATGAAGTTTCTTTTAAACTGCGGAATGTTTGAACATCAGCAATTACAAAAGGATTGGAATGAATTGGGAAGTGATGGTTTTATTTTTGAATTTGCCGTGACTGTCCCTGATCAAAACAATGAGTATATCAACTATCGCCAGGAGATAAAGAAGGCTGAACAGGTTTTTTTATCAGAAAGTAACCGCGTATTATATTAATTATGATGAAAACTGTACGCCTAAAAGAGGTTGATCTTTGCTATGAGATCTTTGGAGATGGTCATCAGCATACTCTCGTTTTGATTCCCGGCCTAGGAAGTCAGATGATCCGCTGGGATATTGCGTTCTGCAATCTGCTGGTTGAAAAAGGCTTCAGGGTGATCCGTTTTGACAACAGGGATTCCGGGAGTTCTGTTTTTAACACTAAAAAAGAAATTCCTTCTGATAAAGGCATTGAAGAGGTTTTTGCTGAATTCAGCAATGAACGCATTCCTTATTCTCTAATGGATATGGCGAATGATGTTATAGGCTTACTTGACCATTTAAAGATAAAAAAAGCCCATGTTGCGGGGCGTTCCATGGGGGGAATTATTGCTCAGCTTCTGGGTTCTTATTACCCTGACAGAGTTTTATCATTAACAATCATGATGTCAACATCTTTAAATCCTGCTCTTCCCAAGCCAGATCCGGAAGTGATGGCCATGATGACACAGGTATATCCTGATCCTGTTGTCCACAAACAGGAATATTTGAGAAAAAAAATACATTTTGCAGAGAAAATTTCAGGTTCGGGATATGCTTTTGATCCGGATCAGGAAAAAGCTTTTCTCGAGGAGGAACTTACCCGATCAAAGACAAAAAACGGAATTATACGACAGCTTTTAGCGATGGGCTCTTTTCAGTATAATGTTGATATGTTAAAGAAAATAGCTGCTCCGGCTTTGGTTATTCATGGAACAGACGATCTGATCTTTCATCCTGACTGCGGAAAAGATATTGCAGACTGTATTCCGTCTGCTGAATGGGTTGTTATAGAAGGAATGGGACATTCTATCCCTGTGGAGCTTTATGGTTTTATCTGTGACAGGATTTCTGATCTGACAAAATAAAAAAAGACTGCCTCATCATTTGAGACAGTCTTCATTTTGCAATCGTTATTTGAGATTTTTTAATAATTCTTCAGGCACCAGTGCAGAATCTTTGCAATGTTTTTGGCATCATCTACACCTCTGTGGTGGGTACCTTCTAAAGTCATTCCCAGTTCACCCAAAGCTCTGTTCATCCCGACACTCTTCCTGATGGTAGGATGAATTTCTCCGAATAAGGTCTTTACGTTGATGTGGTCATCACTCATCGGATAATCTGTGTAGAATCTTCTTGCCTGATCCTTAAGCATATTCAGGTCATAGTTTCCGTAGCTTGCCCAGGTCAGTTCTTCCGAATCATATTCTGCTCTCAGGATATCAAAAGCATCATCCAGCATGATTCCTTCATGATCCAGCATATTCTGGGTAAGGGTGGTGAGCTCCGTACAGAACGGACTTACTTTTGAATATTGAGGTTTTACTAAAATCCCTTCATTTTTAGAGATCTTACCGGTTTTTGCATTCATGATGCATACCCCTATTTCAATGATCTCACTTTCCTGACCTCTTGGCGGCCGGTTTTCCCAGCATGTTGCTTCAAGGTCTACTATTAATATATTTTCTGTAGTTTTCACTTGTTTAAAATTAAATTGTTAAAGTATGGAAGACGGACACGGGAAGAGGGAAGTTTTACTGTATGTAATTTACTTCCAGCCACCAGCTTCAGTTTTCCAACCTATACTTATTTACAGAATTTTACTTAAAATTCTGGCTGTGTTATAAGCATCGTCTGCTCCGCTGTGATGGGTGCCTTCAAAATCCATATTCAGATAGCTCAGCGCTCTTTTAAGGCCAATTTGCCTGTGCAGATTGAAATATTTTTTGAATTCATACATCACATTCATATAATTTCCTGAAAAAGGATTGGGGATCCCGAGCCAATCGCACTGCTCTATGATCTGCCCGCCATCAAAGTTTCCATATCCTGCCCATGTAAGCGGTGCAGAATGATACTGATCTCTGATTATTTCGCAGGCTTCTTCAAAATAGATTCCTTTTTCTCCTATCAGCTGCGGAGTAATTCCTGTCAGATCCGTACAGAAACCGTTGATTTCTGACCTTTCAGGAATTACATAGATGCTTTGTTTCTGGGAAATTGCTTTTGACGTTAAGTTTAGTTTGCAAATTCCTATTTCTATAATATCGACTTTCTGCCCTATGGGAATTCTGTCGTTTTCCCAACATGTTGCTTCCAGGTCGATGATTATGATCTCATTGGTTGTTTTCATGTTTTTGGAAGTCAGAAGCTTAGAAGTTAGCTGGACGGCTATATCTTCTACCCTTCTTCTTTCTCTTCATTGTTAATTGTTAGTTTCTGGGAGGAAATGGAGGGTTCCACTTTTTCCTCTTCATCAGTTCTTTGACTTCTTCGTAGGAGACCGGATAAAAATTGTGGCAGTCTACTCCAACGTCAAAACTGAGTGCCATTTCATCATCCGGCAGTGTTCCGTGCGAATGACCGTATAACTGCCATACCCCTCGGTGTGAGCCATTCCAGGTACGCATGGCATAATGGAAAAGAATGATTTTCTGTTTACCATTGCTTTCATCCGGCTCATCAATCCTCAGTTCGTGGTAGTCTCTGATGGAGGCAAACCGCTTTGGATAAGTTAGAGCAGCTCCTTCGTGATTGCCTTTGATGAGATGGATATTGCCGTTTAACCGGTCTAAAATCTCTTTTGTAAAGTCCGGTTTGCCTAAGCTCATGTCGCCAAGATGGTAGACCGTATCACCTGGTTCAACTTTTTCGTTCCATCTTTTAATAAGTTCTTCATTCATATGGTCCAGCGATTCAAAGGGTCTCTCTGAAAACTTGATAATATTCTCATGACCAAAATGATGGTCCGCTGTAAAAAATATATTGGGTTTCATTTTTTTATTTTTTTTTAAAACCACCGCGTCAAAAATTCTTTGAATTTTCGCCACCCCTCCAAAGGATGGGAATTTTCACACTTTCATTAGTTCTATTTCTCTTTAATAAAATGAAGTGTTTTCGTTCTTCCGACTTGAGTAGTTATTTATTATACATAAAAAAGTTTCGGTAAAAAATTACCGAAACTACACTTTAAGAGTCATCAACTCTTCTTTTATAAAATCAATGACTAAAGAATTCAACTTTTTGTTGATCCTTTTCTGCTCTTCTTTTTCAATAGCTTTGAAAGCTGCCGGGAAGTCCTTTTGGAAGTCTTCTAAAATATCCTGTGAAAAAAGGCCAATTACCTTACCTATCATTTTAGGTTCGAATTCGCCGATTTTGCTTACTACATTATTTAACCTGTTTACAGTAGCATAATTCTGGATTTCTTCCCAGATTTCCTGTGCTTTTTCGCTGAAGTGAACCTGTTTATGAACAGTTTTAGCTTCTTTTTTAACCATTTTGGACTTTTCTACCCATTTCTCATTCTTATTTTTCAGAATGATTCTGGCTCCATTTCCAAAGTATCTGGTTTTCAAAGTTTTTATGATCGTTCCTTCGCACATATTGTTCTCCAATTCAGGTAGTCCCAGCCAGGCCGGAATTTGTGAATTGAAAACATTAGGGAACATCAAAGCTTCTTCCAGTGTTCCCTGAAACAAAATTTTGGCATAGAAAAATCCGGTCTCTTCAAAAATCTGATTGACCACTTCGGTATCCAGATAGGTAATCCCATTCAGTTTAATATCGAAAGCGTAAAATTCGTTGTAAGGTGCATAGTCAATACCTTTCTGTACCTTCACGGCATCTTTTACGGGTTCTACACCTTTATGTTTGTAACCGCCACCGAACAATTCACCGTAGATGACTACAGTTTCCACATCCGGATGGATGGTTTTCACTTTTTGAAACACTTCTATTACATTTTTTCTGTAACGTTCCAACATCTGATGGGCATTGAAAAATTTCTCATCTTTTTCGATGAAAGCAGTTCTCTTCGCGATTTTAATTTCCTTTCCGTCGGTAAAGAAAGAGAAATTAGCTCCGTGAACTTTTTCCTGTACGATGAAAACCTCATCCCCAAAACCCTGAATCCTGATCTGTTCGATCACGCGGGCCTGGTAAGCATTTTCTATAGCGTTATATGTTTTGAAAATCATTTTGTTTTAGTTTTTAATCGTTTTAAAATTTTCCAGCAGGCTTAAGATATTTTCCTTTCCTACCGGATTCATGGAGTGACAATAGAATTTTGGAAGATCCAGATGATGGTCCATGCAATATTCTACCAGCCATTTGGCGCATTCATAAGCTGTTTTTTCAACAAATTCATGAGAATCTTCTTCCAAATAGTGTTCGTCTGCAAGATCATGGTCAAAAGAGATCATTTCCGGAAGTCCTTTTTCCAAAATCCTGTTGACAAACTGCTCGTAATTACGAACAATGTGCCAGTCGCTTCTGAGGAACATATCCTGTTTGGTATAATGATAAGCCTCAATCGGGTATCTTATATCATCCAGAAATAATAATCTTTTTGTTTTTTCCATGACTTAATTTTTTATATTTCTTTAAGCTTCCATCTTCTTACATCCCTCTTCCAGCTTTATTACACCATCATATCAGCACAGTTGGAACTTGCGAAAGCATAAGGCTTTGCCTTGAACACATATCCCATTCCCAGAATGTATCCCATGGCATCTTTTAATGCTGCATTGGATTTAAAATCCGGGTCGGTATTAATGTCTGCGTGTACCTCCATTTCCACACCATAAGCATCCAGCACAGAGCAGATCGCGTATGCAATTTCAACAGATTTGTTGACCTCATTCAGCATTCGCTCCTTGATACTGATACTCTGTATTTCTCTTTCTTTTCTGATAAAGGTAAACGCTCCTTTTCCTTCACGAATGAATACTACTGCCGTAGCATAGCTGATTGCCTCTCCGTATACGTGGGAGTCTGACCCCACACATACTTTCAGACGGTGTCCGTTAGCCTGTTCGCGAATGATGGCTTGTTCTACCAGCTCTGTGATAGAATGTTGGAAAATTTTTCCATTCATATTCTGCCATGTTTGTTGTTGCGTTTCCATTTTTTCTACATGTTTTAAAATTATAATTGATTGTTGATAATTGATGAATGACAACCTGTCACTCATTTTCTATTGCACTCCGAACCGGACTCGAACCGATGCCATCAGTTTTGGAGACTGAGATGCTGCCATTACACCATCAGAATAAATGTTGTTAATTCATTAGGACTCGAACCTAAACTCCAAGAATCAAAATCTTGTGTGCTGCCATTACACTATGAATCAGTTTTATAATAGATAATTGATAAATGATGATTGATAAAGTGCTCAGCAATCATTGGTCATTCATATTTGTGGAACAGACAGGAATTGAACCTGTACCTTCAGTTTTTCAGACTAACGTGCAGACCTTCTACACCACTCTTCCATATTATAATTGATCAATGATAGTTGATAAATTGCCCAGCAACCATTGATCTCCTGTCGTTTATATTTTTGGTACGGGAAGAGGGACTCGAACCCCCAAAAGCTTGATCCTAAATCAAGAGTGTCTGCCATTCCACCATTCCCGCAGGTTTTTTATGAGTGATTGGTAATGAGTAATATTTTCTATTTTCATCACTACTTATCACTTTTTACTCATATTATCATTAGGTTTGAGAAAGCTCTGTCTATTGATAAACTATGCCTGTTCGTGTTTGTAAAGATCTTCTGCGCCTGACAAACCTTTCTCATTTCCTAATTGAATTGTATCTAAAAAAGTAAAAGGCTGTCTGTTTTTATTGATGAAAGATCTTCTGCTCCCGACAGTCCTTTTTCTCTTTTCTTCTTTTTTTTTGTGAATGGTAACTGGCCAATTTTTTAAAATCTGAACTTTCATGGTATTATATTCATTTAATATTGGCCAGCTATTCACATCCAGTACTCTATAAGGGAATCGAACCCTTATTTTCTGCTCGAAAGGCAGGCGTCCTCACCGTTAGACGAATAGAGCATTAAGCCACTGACCAGGAATCGAACCTGAACAACAAGAGTACATTTCCTGCATGCTGCCATTACATTATCAGCGGTTGGTGGAAGTAGTAGGATTCGAACCTACTCAGCTATGAAGCAACAGATTTACAGTCTGCCCCGACTCTCCAACTTCGGCGTACTTCCAAATTTTATGAGCAATGAGTAATATATAATTCCTCATTTTTTTCCTTTCAAAAAAAGAAAAGGTCTGTCTTTATATTGAATGTTTAACTAAAGATCTTCTGCGCTCGACAGCCTTTTTCTTTTATTAATAAAGGATATTGTTTGCTATAGATGATAAAAGATCATTGATAAAAGATTCTTGTATCTCCTATAGTTTTTACATTGAGATGGCTATGGGATTCAAACCCACTCAGTTTACACAACGGTTTTGCAGACCGTCCCGACTCTTCCACTTCGGCGAACCATCAGATCAAAAAAATAAAGTGTGTCTCAATTTGTTTGATGTAAGAACTTCTGCGCTTGACAGACTTTATTTTTACCTAAAAATTTATAAATGATGTGTTTTAAATTGATAATTCAACCGGAGAGAAGAAAAAGCCTGTCTGTATTTTTCGTTTGGCGTAAAGAACTTCTGCGCTCGACAAACTTTTACATTTTCTCCTGAATAATTAACAATTAGTTACCTGCGATTCCGGAAAGATTCGAACTTTCAACTTCCGGTTTAACAGACCGGTGCTCTAACCATTTGAGCTACAAAATCATTGTAATTCCGGAAGGACTCGAACCTTCAACCTTCGGTGTATCAGACCGACACTCTAACCACTTGAGCTACGAAATCATTGGTATTCCATAAGGGGATCGAACCCTTGTCTTTCGGTAGAAAGCCGAATGCACTTACCACTATGCTAATGGAACAAATTGTCTGGAAAGCAAGATTCGAACTTGCGACCTCCCGCGTCCAAGACGGGTAAACAACCACCGTTATCTTTCCAGCTTTGGGGTTCACTTCTGTTTCTTTTCCGGGAGACAGCCGGATCGGAAAGTTTCCATGAACCTTTTTTGTTGATTCCAATAGGACTTGAACCTCTAACTCTGGGTTTAGAAACCCCATGCTCTATCCAGTTGAGCTACGGAACCGTTTTTGTAATCCCAGAAAGATTTGAACTTTCAACCCCCGGTTTAAAAGACCGGTGCTCTAACCATTTGAGCTATGAGATTGTTTTAATCTTGTGAATCGTTAATAATCAATTCGCTTCGCTTGTCAATTTTTAATTTCACAATTCACATTTTTGTAATCCCAGAAGGAATCGAACCTTCAACCTTCGACGTATCAGGTCGGTGCTCTAACCATTTGAGCTATGAGATTTTATATTTTGGTATCTTCAGTATGTTCACGAATGCTTTGCACTTCGAACCCTGTTCTCCGGTACCTCAGACCGGCGCAATAAGCTAAAGAAAACCATAAAAAAAGCGCCTCTTTTCGGGAGGCGCTTCATCTATTTAAACGTAAGAGATCATTAGCTGACCCACGTATATAAGCACCTTTTATCCACAATTCCACTTTCAAGAATACATGCAACCCCTGTCGGCTCCTGTCCGAATAGTCTTGAATATTGATTGAATATGTTGTGTAACTGTTTCATTTTATTTTTGTTTGTTTCTAAATTATTTTTAATTGAATCCTGAAAACCTGTTGCTTTCAATTTTCGGTTGCAAAGTAAATATGATTTTTTTAAACCTGCAAATAAATTTTCAAATTAAAATATTGATAATCAGATGATTATATGTTGAATTTAGAGTAGAGAATTTCTGTCCGCAATACACTGCAGATATTTCAATTACCTAAATGACTGTCTCTCACCGGGTTGCTAATCACTCTATTTTATCGTATTAAAGTTTCATTGTTGATTAAAAAATTTTCATGTTTATGGTTATTTTTTTTCATTCTAAATAATTTCTGACCTAAAAAACAAAAAACGCCTCGATTTTTCGAGACGTTTCTGTTGTATTTTGATTAATTTTTTACAAGTTTACAGTAAATAATTTCCAAAGTCAGCACATTTCGCCTCATTCCATATCACCTCATCATACCCGAATAATCCTTTATCAGAAGGACTTCCGAATAGTTCTGCATTGATATGTGCTCTTTGTATTGTCATAATTTTCTGGCGCAAAGATAAATCTTTTTTGATATTATTTTATCATTTTCACAATTTTGGGGTGGTTTTGGATACGCAGAGATGCAAAACATTATTAAAAAAATATGTTTTAAGGCGCGAGGATTTTATCTCCGATAAAATTTAATACCGCTAATATTGGTCTGAATAATTCCATAATTAATAAGTTATCACTGCTGGAAATCTGTGATTTTTTAGTGTCTTACAATTATACACTAAATTTATAGGACCGTCATCTTTGCAATTTTCCAACAAAAGAGAATTACTCTGTTATCTTAAACGCAAAATTTTAATTTCAGGAGTTTCTTATTGTTAGGGAGCCAAGGAGAATCAATTAACATGGATTGATGAAAAGAATGTTCTATTTTTTCCTGATAACTGTTCTTCTTCTGAACTTTTTATTTTAATTTCTGAACATCTTGTTTCTTCCTGTTTTGAATCTTGAGATGTCTTTCAGAATTACGTCGTCATCAGGATTAAAATGTTTAAGCTCATTAACAATTTCAGAACGTGTATGCACTTTTTCGGCAATGATTTCATACGCTATATTCCTTGTTACGGCATATAACTTCGGATCTTTCTTGAATTCATACTTCATCGCCTCCAGATAAGTGATCTTTTTATAGGCCGGAGTTTTTTCATATAAATTCAGAATTTCTGATTCCAGTTTTTTAGTGTCAAAGATATTGGCAAAATAATTATTTAGGCAGTTGAAGGCATCTTTATCTTCTTCCCATCCTTTCAACAGCACTTTCTGGGCTTCTTCCGTGTTTTCCATTTTTTTACGGTAGATTAAGGAGGCTTTTACCATCTGATTATTTCCTGTATAATCATCTGCTACCATCTGGTAATAGTGATGGGCATTTTTAAGATCATTGATTTCTTTATAGAGATCTCCTACTTTTTCCTTCTGCTCCATTTCTTTGTAAAGATCAATGGCTTTTTTATGCTGCTTTGCTTTTTCATAGCAGGCTGCAGCATCAGATTTATTGTTCAGCTTTTTAAGATATACCACCGCAGCTTCATTGTAGAATCCTCCGTTTTCCAGTGTTTTGGCACCTCTGTAGTTGTCCTGCAGAAGGTTCATATAGACTCTTGCTGCTTTTTTATAGTCATTTTCGGAAATATATTTTTCGGCAAGCTCTTCATATTTGCTTCGGATCCGGTCAAAAAGAGAGCTTTCAAGATAAAAGCTGCTGCTTCCGCTCCCTTTTCTTCCGGCTGAATTTCTGTTGTTCTGCTCTTTATCTTTCAGAGAGGTGATCACAAGCAGGATGATAAAAGCTACAATTAAGAAAATAATCAATGTCCCGATTACACTCCAGAAACTTTCATGGAATAGCTGGGCTACAATTCCGACAACTTTAAACATGGCCAGCAGCACAAAAGCTGCCATAAATTTGTCTGTAAACTTCTGTCTATTCATCATCATCCGAATTTAAAATGGTTTTATCTTCTCTGAAAAGACGGTAAAGGAGTAATAATACACAAATCACCAGAACCCATACAAACCAGTTGTACCCAAACATTCTCACGAGCGGATAAAACAGATATACCAGCATGGCTATAAGGATGACTATTAAAATAAACTTTACCCATACCGGAACATGATCTCCGCCAAGGTTTAATGATTTATTTTTAAACAGAAAAGAAAACAGTCCCACTCCGGCAATCATCAGAATTACCATGTAGATAATATCTGAGACCGGGGTCTTTCTTTCCAGCGGACTTCCTTCCGGAGCTATTGCTTTCACTTTTGCTTTATCAATAGATGCAGAAGAAGGATCCATCATATCCAGTGTACCGTAAAGTTTCCCCAGGGAATCAGCCATTAGGGCTTTTCTTTTGTTTAGCAGAAATTTGACCACATCTCCGTTTACAGGTTTTCCTTTCGTGTACTGTTTCAGAGAGTCTGAAATTTTACGCTTTAGCTTTTCTGTATTTTCTTCGATGTGTTTTGTAATTTTTTTGGTATAAATGGTTTTGAGAGAATCTCTGCTCAGCTTTTCTTTATTAACAAGCTTTTCAATATCACTTCCTATTTCACTGACGTCTCTTCCTCCTGCTTTTTTATAGTTTTCTTTGTCTTCTTTCGTTTTGGATTCTATGATCCCTGCATGAATAAGCTCTTTGGATAATCCTGTTCTCTGCTGGTGGTACATTGAATCTATCTTCAGATCAATTTCCGAAGTTCCGGACTGGAAGGCAATCATATCAGAAGGTGCTTTTACCGCATTGTTTACAACAGTTCCTGAAGATGCAGTGTTTTCTTCCTGCTCAGCATTATTTTTTGAAGGTAATGCAATCCTCAGCACAATAGCCGCAATAATCAAAGCCCAGAATACTCTTCGGAAATTTCTTGTTCCGGCACTTTCGGTTTTGCCTGCAGAGCCTCCGCCAAATAAACCTTCCAGCCAGGTAAATTTAGCAAAACCGTCACCTCTGGAAGTTCCCATTACATCAAGGGAAACTCCCAGTTCTACAGCTCTTTCAGGATATTTTTCAATGTATTTTAAATATTTTTCTATTTCTTTTTTATTCCCTGCCATTACTTTTTTAAGGTCAAACGGCAGGCTGTTCATCCATTCTTCTTCGGTAGGCTTTGGCTGTAATGCCTCCATTACTTTTTCGTCCTCTATTTCTACCGTATAGCTTTCTATTTTTTGAGGGATTGAAACTCCGTTCAGTGGTTTTCTGATGATTTCATTTATTGTACCGGGCTGTTGAATTAATGAGAACCAGTCGATTTCTTCGGAGAGTTTCACCAATCCGAATTCGGGATGCATGATCAAAAAGCGACAGTCAAGCTGTGCCCAGTCTTCAGGGATTATCCGGGGATAAAAAGTTGTATTTTCAGGAATAAAAAGCCTGTCATCTACCTTTTGAAAATATGCATTCCGTCCTATTTCATGTGGAATATTGTCATTAAAAATAAGAAAACAACCATACAGCACATTGGGGGTGTCTGCCGGAACAGCAAAAGAATTTACCTCACTCAAATCAATCCCAAGTGTCTCCATCTCCTGAAGCCATATTACAGGCGAGGAACCTCTGATTAAAAGGCCCTTTTTGGGATAATTATTTTTCGGGAAGGGTTTTATTCTAAGCTCCATAATCCAAAATCTGTTCTATAAAAGGTTTTAAAAACCTGTCGCACATATCATCCATTGTTCTTACCTTCAGCAGGGCATGTTCGGGAAGATAATATTCTGATCCTCCGAATTCCGTGTAGGTAGCCAGCGAGAGAAAACCACCCAGTGTAGACGGAATGAAGAATTCTTCGATGCTTTTGTTACTGCTTCGGAAGGTCAGCATTCCCCGTGAATCGGTTATGATTTCACTGCCGTCGGGGAATGTAAATTTATTTTTATTCTGTTCTGCAAAAATTCTGATATCATATTTATTTCTGGAAAAATTCAGCGTATTTTCCGATGCACTGTATAATTCATTTCCGGAAACCACCAGATTTCCGTATTGGTTGATTCCTATTTTGTGGAAATTACTTATTACTCTCAATCCGCTTTCTTTCAGCTTGTCGACTTCAGCCTCTGCTTTAAAATTATTTTTTTCAAACTCTTTCTCTTTTACGGTAACAGGCTCTACGGAAATATTTCCTTCCATATTGATTCTGTAATGGGTAGGATTATACTTTTCATGCAGATAGAAGTTCCGCCCGAAATAAATCAGCCTGTAAGATTCCGGAATATGCATTCCTGTAAGATTCTGGTCAGAATATTCTCCGGTATTGAGATTAATCTTCGAGAGAAGTTTCTGATCAGGCTGATACTGACACAGAATAAAATGCTGCTGTCTGTTTTTCGCGAGGGCGAACTGTCCTTTTGGTTTTATCGAAATTTTATCAAACAACACTTCACAGCCGTGATGGGTTTTATAATAATCGTAAGAATGCCTGTCATAATAATTATCAGAGAGATACGTTTTCAGCAGTTGTTTTTTTGAACTCAGGATGAAAAATTCTCCTTCGTATAAAAACTTAGCAATCTTATTAACCGGTGTTGGAAATAAAATAGGATAATTTTGGGGAAGATCTGTTTTCTTTCCATTGAAGTTATGAAGGGATTGTTTTTGCTGGGGCGGATTAGCCCAAAGCTCCTGTAACGGGAGTTTTATTTTCTGAATGTGCTTTCTTACTCCCTTGTGGTGTTTATAAAAGTTAATTTCACCATCTGAAGCTGTAGTCACTAAAAATTTCAGCTGATCTCTGTTCTGATGGACAACCCGCTGAATTTTTTCATCAGCCATATTATCCTGATGGGTAATAAAGAAAACTTCAATATCTTTTTCCGAATGGTGTCCGTTAAAAAATTTCTCCAGAGCTTCCGAAACTTCCAGAACCGGACTTACCTGATTAAGATTCTCCACTACTTCTTCTACTTTATTGAGCGAAATCGGAATTTCCGCCTGTCCTAAGGCAAAAACTTTACATTCGGAATGGGCTTTTGGATGTTTGATGACTGCTATTGCAGAGGCATAGGCTAATACTTTTGGCGTTCCCCAGTTTCTTAGGGAAGTATCAATCAGGATAATTCTTTCAAAAATGTTTTCTTCCGGTGGAATTTCTCTCTGAATATAAAGCGCTTCATTATTGGCTACACGATTCATGAAAACGTCCTCTTCATTGGCAAATTCTGAGAGAAGCATCCTGTGAAAATCGCCTTTGTTGGCCATATCAGAAATCCCTCCGATGGGCTGCTCTCCGGGAGAAAGATGACGCATCGGAATTTTCAGTCCGCTCCAGATTCTTTTAATCAGGCTTCCTACCTGAAAGGTTTTTGGTTCTTCAATCAGCTCTTTAATAAAATCTTTACCGTTATCTGCTGTAGTTTCTTCTTCTACCACTTCATCTTCCAGCTCGGGCTCATGAATCAGGCCTTTCATGGCATCAATGAGAGCTTCTACAGTTGGAAATTTTTCATTCAGATTCAAAGCGCATAAATCTTTGTTTAAAGCAGAGGAGCCATTATCCAGTTTTTCAGCACTGGAAGCAAGTTCCTGCGGTCTTTTATAGTAAAATCTTAAGAAACCATCAGAAAGACCGGGAGATAACCTGTTATGTCCGTTTCCAAAAATAGTCTGAAGCAGTACAATCCTGTTCTGCCTTTGTTTATACACTTTAGGAAGTGATTTTATTTTTTCCAGGAATTCAATTTCTTTTTCAGCATTGAATTCAAAATCTTCTCCACTATAAAACTCAACGGTACGTCTCAATGGGCCGGCAAAATCCGTATAACCATCCTGCATTGCATATAAAACCATCAGCAGTGCTCCGAACGGAGGCCATCCCACGGGCTGAAGATGGTTCAGAATCTCCATTACATAAGGTCTGTAAGCAATCGCTCCCACTCCCGGCACCGAGAGGAGATTGTTATCATGATAACCGGAATCCCCGGGAACATCTTCATCTGTTTTCCATTCCCAAAAGTAATTTTCGTAGGACTGGAAATAATCATTTAATTCCATTCTCTTGATTTTTCGGTAAGACGGAATGAGCTTACGGATAACGGACGGAAATCGGTCTCTTTAATTGAAAGAAAGTTTCCATTTTCATCCCATACAAGCCATCCGTCCTGCACTTTATTATATTTCTGCTGCAGCAGTTTGCTAACGTTTTTAAATTCAAAATCCAGACCGGCGGGCAGTAAATGTCTGTCTTTCGCCCAATAGGTTTTTCCGGGAAGACTAAGCAGGGGAATTCCTAAGAATAGAGCCTGATTTCCCAGCAAAGTCCATTTTATTTTTTCGAGTTTAAATTTAGGAAGTGCGGCAATACTTTCTCTAATCTCTTCGATATTGCTGAGCAGAGCAATTACCGGCTGTTCGTCATTGCTTTCCTTTAGTTTTATATGAACCTGCTCATGAATTCCAAAATAATTTTGATTAGAAGGCGGAAGACTTAGCTGCAATGCTTTATCTATAGGTATCCAAAGCAATGCTGTTCTCATTTTTTTACTGGGAACCAGAGCATCTCTTTTGAATAACAGTCCATCCCGAAGTTCATATAAAATACAATCCGGCAGCTGCTGTATTTCTGAGGAGGCAGCCTGTTCATCTGTAAAGCCTTTCAGCCAAATTGTATCATCATCTACGGCCATCAGAATATTCTTCCAGTCTCTGACAGAGCCCAGAAAATCTTCATCAGCATGGGGAATTTCCGCCCAGAATTCTCTTAAACGCTTTGAAGAATCTTCTGCCATAAGCTTTCAATTTCCTGCTGGATGTACTGCTTCTGTTCGGTATTTCTGATCCACTCGCAACGGGTCTGCAGATATCTCAGTTTATCTTTTATAACGTTCTGTTCTTCAAAACTTAATGATCCCCCATTCCATTTTTCTACAAGAATCTTTACATCTTTCATTACTTCTTCCGGGTTGGGAGTTTTGTTATGCATGGCCTGCGGATGGGAATCAGGATGATCATCTTTTTCAATGATTCTGTTGATAATTCCTTCGAGAATTTCAATCTGCTCTTCTGTATCCCAGATATGCTTTAAAACCCACAGGTCAGAAAGTACGGCTTCTTTTCTTCCGCAGATCAGGGCGCTTGCCGCTATAAGATTCTGAAGTTTAACGGCTCTTCGGTCTGAAATGGCAATTCCGGTGTTTCTCAGACTCATAATGGTATTGAGATAGACTTCATAAATGGGTTTAAGATCTATGGTTCTGCACAGGCTTTGTAATTGTCTGATTTCATCCGCATGAATTTCCGGAATTTCCGTTTCTTCTTCATTTTCAAGCTTTCTTCCGGCCAGGAGAACCTGCTGTAAGAGCTCAGGATTAACATAGTCTACATTAATTCTTACCAGAAAACGGTCAAAAAGCGCGTTCAGAGCCTCATCTTCAGGAAGAACGTTACTTGCGCCTACAAACATTAACGCAGGAAGGTGTTTTGTTTCTTTTCCTCTTTTAAATATTTTTTCGTTGAGGGCCGTTAAAAGTGAATTCAAAATAGCAGAATTCGCATTGAAGATTTCATCCAGGAAAACCATGGAAGCTTCAGGCATCATTCCTTCGGTATTGGTCAAAAGTTCACCTTCTTTCAGCTTTCTGATATCAAAGGGACCGAAAATCTCGTTCGGTTCTGTAAAACGGGTTAATAAATACTCGAAATTCTTTCCGTCTTTCACTGTTTTTGCCAGTGTTCTGACAATTGCTGATTTTGCAGTTCCCGGAGGTCCGTATAGAAAGGCATTTTCTCTTGCCAAAAGGCATATTCCCAACAGGTCTACCACATCATTTTTACCAACAAAAGTATCTTTTACGTAGTTAAGAGCTGTATTAAGCTGATTTATATTCTGGTTCATTGATTAAAAAAATTAAAATTTCCACCATTTTTTCTTGCGGTGTTTCTCTTCTTCTTTATTTTCGGCCTGTTCATTTCTTTTGCTGAATGAAAAAGCGAGTCTCTGGTAAGGCACTTTGATATCAAAGTACAATTGTGTTCCGTCATCCATTGTGAGTACATCCATTATTTTATCTCCGTCCCTGATCAGGTTTTGTGAGACATCTTTTTTATTGAGATGCTGTCTTACTATATCTCTTTCATCAGAAATCCTGGTGATCATATAGGGAGCATCTTGGGTTCCTTCACCGGTCTTTACAAGACATTCAAAAATAAACTGTGCTATTGTCATTTCAATATTTCTTCCTTTTTCATCACCCAATTCTTTGTACGCAAAATATTTATAAATATGTGCTCTGGGACTCAGCAGAATATTGACATTCTTATATAATATAACCTCTTCAAATTTCCCTTCATTCAATAAATCCTGCATGTTTTCAAGATCTTCAGAATAGGGATCATATTCCGGATCATTGATCACCAGTTCGCGGCATTTCAGAAAAGTTTCTTTGGTAGGATCGGTTAAAAATTCAAATACTTTCTCATACATTTTCATGGTTATCTTCGGTTATAGTTTTTAGTTCTCGCCAAAATGTGTCTTTATGCATTCCGAATTCGGCTGTCAGCAGCTTATTGATAAACGGAATTTCCGCGAGTTGATAATCTCTTTTTTCAACAATTCTTTCCAGATAGAGTTTCCGGTACGTATTGTCTTTCAGTTCTTCCTTCCAATTTACGTTTTTAAGATCAAGATCGTATCCTACTCCGGAATAGTGAAATTGTCTCAGGATACTTTCCAGCATGGCAATCAGTGGATCTTCAGGATCTGCACTATTCAGGGCAACTATTATCTGTGGTAAAAACCTTAATGATAAGTCTGCGGATAAGATGGAAGAAATGTTGCGTTCTCCTTTGAATTCAGGAATAAGATCTTCAATATTTTTTTCTGTATTTTCTCTGATAAGATAGAGTTGTGCACTGCGATAGAGCACTTTTGCTGCCCATACGGCTGATTCTTTACTGCAGTTTAGCTGATCAGACAAAAACTCAAGCCTTTCTTTTTCGAATTCTGCTTCAAAATAATCTGCTGCTTCCGTCTCTTCCTGAGCGGAAATTTGCTGTAAACTTGAAAAAAGAGTAATACATTCTTCCTTCCGAAGCAAAAAGATCGTGTCTAAAAACGGTGACTTGGTTTCCATGATCTAACAAAAATAAAATTATTTCGTTGACAATAAAATTTTTGTAGAGAAGATTCGTGTTAAATGTGGGTTCTTTATGGTAATTATAAGGTTGGAAAACGCAAAGGCGCAAAGATGATATGCATTATGCTGTTTTTTTAAGGCGCCAGAGCATTAAAGATTCTCAGCAGGGCTACCTCTTAAGGGCTCATTTACAAATAGTATTAGCATTGTAAAATTTTATCAGAGATAAAATCTTTGCGTCCTTATTATAATTACACTGTAACTATAAAAATTTTGCGCCCTTGCGTTGCTAAACTCCTTTAATTATTTGAATAAAAGATTGCTTCGTCGCTCAAAATCCTCGCAATGACTTACTGCTTTACAATTTCAATGATATTATTTTCGGGATCAAGGATTACGCTTTCATAATAGCCGTCTCCTGTGGTACGGGGCTCTCCTGCAATTGTATATCCATCTTTTCTCAGGGTTTCTGTAAGCTCATCTACCTTTTGTTTGTTGCCTACTGAAAAGGCAAGGTGAATAAGACCGTAATGCTGGACTTCATAGGAATTTTCACTTTCTTTGATATCCGGTCTGGTCATAATTTCAAGACGGCTTCCATTCTCAAAGCTTAAAAAATAGGATTGAAAATTTTTAACGGTATTATGATATTTTTCATCAGATACCGCTCCAAAATACTTCTGATAGAACGTTCTGGATTTCTCAAGATCTTTAACCCAAATGGCAATGTGCTCAATTTTCATTTTTAAAATTTAAATATTTACTTCTGCAAAAGTAGCCGGGCTGCTTTCACCATACCTGCTCTGCATTATTCTTTTGTTGTTCTGTATTTACCAGGTTATTTTTTGTAATAACAGGAACAAACTAAAAGTTATTATCTTTGTGCCATTCAAAAAAACATTATGAGTATTCACATCAGTGCCAAAAAAGGAGAAATTGCTAAAGTAGTATTGCAGCCGGGGGATCCGCTTCGTGCACAGTATATTGCTGAAAATTATTTAGAAAATGCTAAGCTGGTAAGCAAAACCAGAGGTATTTTTTACTATACAGGTCTTTATAAAGGAAAGGAAATTACGGTAGGAGCCAGTGGAATGGGTTTCCCAAGTATCGGAATCTATTCTTTTGAGCTTTTTACGGAATATGAAGTAGATACGATTATCAGAATCGGTACCTGTGGTGCTTACAATACAGATCTTAAACTTTTTGATATCCTGAATATTGACAAAGCGGCCAGCGAAAGTACGTACGCAAAATATGCATGGGGAATTGAAGACGAAATCCTTTCTCATCAGGGAAATATCTTCAACACCATCAATGAAACAGCGAAAGATTTATCTTTACATGCGAAGGCCATTAATATTCACAGCAGTGATATTTTCTACAGAAAAGATCCTGATACTCCGGAAATTGCAACAAAATATAACTGTCCAGCAGTGGAAATGGAAGCGTTCGGTTTATTTGCCAATGCTCAGCATTTAGGAAAAAATGCAGCAACCATTCTTACGGTAACGGATATTATCCCGACCCACGAAAAAATCTCTGCTGATGAAAGAGAAAAAGCTTTGAATCCGATGATGGAACTGGCTTTGGAATCAGCAATTAAGAGTCTGTAAGAAATAAGTAAGCTTTTGCAATTTTGCAAATGGATTATAAAAAAGAGCCTTACTGGATCAGTAGAGCTCTTTTTTATAGTCTGAAAAAATTTCTGGCCGTTTCTGTAGTTTCGTCTGCAACCTCAGAAATACTGATCTTCTTATGATGGGCAATTGTTTGTGCCACGTAGGGTAAAAAAGAAGGTTCATTTCGCCTGTTCTGCCTTCCGGGCATATTCTTCGGAAGCATAAAAGGAGCGTCAGTTTCAATCATCATTCTGTCGAGAGGTACATATTTTATAACGTCTTCGAGATGTTTAAATCTTTTTTCATCACTGATGGCGCCTGTAAATCCTAAATAAAATCCTTTATCAAGATAAGTCTTTGCTTCGTTCAACGTTCCGGTAAAGCAATGTACTACAGCTTCAGGCAATTGGGTAAGATAATCATCTGTGATTTCATTAAATCTTTTAAATGCGGATCTTTCATGAAGAAAAAGTGGTTTATTGACTTCTACAGCGAGTTCAAGCTGTGCCTGGTAACATTTTTCCTGAATGGGTCTGGGAGAGAAATCCCGGTCAAAATCCAGTCCGCACTCGCCTACTGAAACCACATGATCCTGTTTTAATAATTTTCTGAGTTCGCTGATGCTTTGTTCGTTAAAAGATTTGGCATCATGCGGGTGAATTCCTGCTGTTGAAAATAAAATTTCTGGATATTCTTCTGCAATTTCCGCAGATTCTCTGCTTCCTCTGATGCTGGTTCCTGTGAGAATCATATGTTCAATACCATGATCTAAGGCTCGGCTGATAATTTCTTCGTGTTCATTATAGAACTGTTTATTGGTCAGATTAATGCCAATATCAATGTAAGTGTTCATTTGTTTTTTACTTTTGTATTATTTCCTGAATTATTGTTTTTAACTGTGGTAATACCCATGTACTGCTTTCCCGGATTGAATAAAGTGTTTTGCTTCCTTTCAGGATATGATTGGAATTCACGGCCAGATTATGAGATTTCATCTCTGAATAATTTTCAAGGCGACTTTGCTTTTTGGCATTTTTGTGAATTTTTGTAATCAATCCTGAAAATATCTGATTATCAGGATTCAGAAAGGATTTTCCTTCAAAGCATTTAAAACTTTGAGGCAGTTTTCCCATTCTTCCGTTGAAAATTTTTGATCTGACTGATTCATAGCTTCTGTTTTATGCTGCAAAATTAGAAGCATGCTGCGCAAGCATTTTACGCAGTAAAAAATAACATAAAAAGAGGAAAAACGAAAGGTTGAAATAGTTTTGAGGGTAAAAACTACATCATCTGCGGGCGCTTTTACTTTCCCACGGATTTCACAGATGACACAGATGTTTGTGTTTTATTTATTCGTTTATTCGTTGATAAATTTCTCCAGAAAGCCGATCAATTTTGTTCCTCCGTGGCTCCAGCGGATTCCATGGCCTTCTTTTTCACGGACCTCAAAAACAAGTTCATGTTTGTAATGGAAGAAAACATTCCACCAGGTTTTATTTTCAAGGATATCGTTAATTTTTTCCATTACTTTTTCCTGTTTCTGCTCATTATTTCCTTTGATTTGTCCCCAGAAATCATCATCCATTCTTCCAATGTGCTTTTCCCAGGCTCGTTGTGCAATCGTTATTTCATTGTTGAATGGTTCCTGGCAGGCATTGATCAGCATTGTTTTTAAAGGTGGAATTGCTTTTTCATCGCGGATGCTTGCTGAGGTCAGTCTTTGTCCTAAAATGTTCAGCCAGTTATCAAAGGGAATTGTTTCCAGCATTTTGGCTTTAACCTCAACTGAATCGCTGCTCTCAAAGGCTGCTGTAAATTTCCCAAAGCTTGCTTCTCTATTTATTTTTATTTCTTCATTAAAATAAGGAAAGTCCCAATCTAAAGTATTGTTCTTAAACCTGTGAATATTTTTTTCCAGATTCTCAAGATGTTCTTTTGCTAAAATGGCTCTGTATTGATTTCTCCATGGTTCTGAAAACAGAGGAATATAAGGTTCGAACAGATTCATATTTTATTTCATTTTGATCAGGTTAACGGGAAGTTTTTCTTCTTTGATCAGATATCCGATCAGATTAAACCATTCTTTGCAGTGATCAAGAATCCAGGCATCCGAAGAGACAATAAGTGCTGAACTTTCTGCCAGAAATTTATCCGGATTGTACTGGAGATCTGCCTGCCAGTTGAGTTGGTGCTGTTCGGCAAATTCAAGAATAATCTGCTTGATTCTTCCGCTGTTGGAAACCGGTTTATCAAAGATCCATATCAGTTCATGAATGTGATTTTTCTGATAAAAAGAAGCAACGAGTTCCACTGCTCTCAGCGTTTGATTGACTCTTTTATACGTTCCGTGGACGCCCGAAAGATCGCGGATACAGCCGTCAAGCCCTTCAAAGATATAAGCTTCAGAAAGCAGACTTTCCAGCAAAATCAAAACATTAAAACCATCGAGATAAACTGTCCTTTCTTTTAAATCGGACGATTCTACATGTTTCAGCTGCCTGTTTTGAAGCTGGGCAGCGGATGCGGATGCTCCCCGAAGCGCCTGTATCTGGCGGGTTTTTAACCTGTACCTGTTCCCCACAAGTTCAGAAGCCGCCTTTTCCGGATATGCTCTGCTCAATAAATAATGCATATCCTCAACGGCCAGTCTCAGTTTGTTGATCTGTTTCTCTGGTCCGAATAAAGCATCGTCACCCGTATTTTTTCCGCGGTTTCTGTTATTCATGCTCAAAAATAGAATTTTTGGTGAATTTTTATGGTAGGAAATTGTTTTTATTAGTGAATATCACCAACCACCCCTTCAAAATTTCTTTGAATTTTTCCACCCCTCCAAGGAGGGGGAATTGGAAACCTTTGATAGAGAAGTCTGCCAATGCTATTGTTTTTCTCATTCTAATTGGGTATTTGTTATGTTTTCTACAACAAAAGAGATATTTCGTACAATGTATTGATATGTATTAGGAATAAGTTTGCAAAGACTTAAAAATACCTTAATGAATACACTGAAAAAATTATGTTATCTTTCTGCAGCTGTAGTATTATCAGCATCTTTAGTTTCATGCTCAAGTGACGACAATGAAATGATCATTGAACAGCAGACTCCCTCACAGGTACTTTCTTCCACGCCATGGGAAACTACAGGAGCTAAAGATAAAAACGGCAATAATGTAGCCCTTACCGATGCCAGTGTGGCAGGATATGTAGGTTTCGCCTATTTCAAGACAGACGGAAAGTTTGCGATTTACAGCCTTACGGATGTTTTGAGATCTATGGGCACATGGTCTGTAGACACACAGGGAAAAACCAGGACTATTGCAGCATTGAATCCGGATGGAACGACTATTTTCAGCCGCGATGTTGAAATCCTTGTTTTAAACAGAAATGAATTTACGTACAGAATCCGTCCTAACTCAAGTGATCCTTCTGTGTATTACGACATCATCCATACCAGAACATCTCATGCAGAACCGACGAACGGACAGCTTACTTTAGCTTCCACACCATGGGAAACAACTGGTGCGAAGGATAAGAGCGGAAATAATGTACCTTTAGCCGATGCCAGCGTTGCAGGATATGTAGGGTATTCTTATTTTAAAGCGAACGGAACTTTCAAAATTTTCGGCTTAAATGACGTGCTGAGATCTGAAGGAACATGGTCTATTTCTCCGGATGGGAAAAAGAGAACTCTTACCACTCCTACCTTTACCCGTGTTGTAGATATTCTGGTTCTGAATGAAACAACATTTACTTACAGAATTACACCTGATGCTGCTAACCCAGCGGTATTTTACGATATTATTCATACTAAGGTCAGCCATAAGGAGCCTTTGTAGTTATTCTTTTTTTATAATAAGGAAAAAACCTGCTCAGTAACGGGCAGGTTTTTATATTTTAAATTAAAAAGGACTTGCTATTTATATTCTTCCCACCATCTTTTCCATTGTACTGTTCCCAGCTGATCCAGATCTAATTTTTCTCCTATCACAGGAAGGCTTATGGCCGTATTGTTTTCTTCTGCATGTTTAGAGGCCAGTTCCAACGGCTCGTACCAGGCATGCTGTGCCAGCCTGAATTTGGAATTGTGTACCGGAATGAAGTTTTGGGCTTTCAGTTCCTTTATCTCAGTGATTAACTGATCCGGCAACGTATGAATGTAAGGCCATTTTTCATTATACTGCCCGGTTTCCATGACTGCTAAATCAAATGGTCCGTATTTTTCTCCAATTTCTGTAAAATGATTTCCGTAACCGCTGTCACCGCCCAAAAACAGATTTTTCGTGGGTGTTTTTAATACAAATGAGGTCCAGAGTGAGATATTACGATTCAGTAATCTTCCTGAAAAGTGTCTTGCCGGAGTGAGGGTAATTCTGAACCCTTCAGCCATGTCTACACTTTCCCACCAGTTTTTCTCGATGATTTTATCAAGATCCCAGCCCCAGTATTCAAAATGCTGTCCGGTTCCCAGACCACAAATCACCTTACCCACTTTATGTTTTAATTCATTAACGGTTTTATAATCCAGATGATCCCAATGGTCGTGTGAGATCAGGAGAAAGTCTATCTCCGGCATATGATCCGGCTTATAATAATCAGCGCCCTGAAAAGCTTTTATAGAACCGGGCATTGGAGATGCATTACCACTGAAAACAGGATCTATCAGAAACTTCATTCCATCTACCTGTATAAAATAAGAGCTGTGCCCGAACCATACCAGCACATTTTCTTTCGGCTGAAGATTTTTAAGATCCGTCACCATAAAAGGGAGTGCTGTCTTTGGTGAGGTGTTTTCCACTTTACATAGACTTTGAAGAAGTAGTTTAGTCATACTTTCGCCTTCTAATAAAGCTGGTGTTTCTAATATATTCTGAAATCTTCCGTTGAGATAATTGGGAAGTGTATTGAAATATTCTTTTCTTTTTTCATCGGGAAATTGTCCCAGCTGTTTTTTTAAACTTTTCATTCATTTAATTTTAAATCCGGTTTCAGCTTTGAAGAGAATAATCTCTATTTCACCGTCTGCCTACCTTAATTTAAAATAAATATAAGCATAAGATTTTGAGATTTGAAAATAAAATGGAAGGGTATCAAATTTTGATGTTTCGTCTATTAATGGCTCATATTCTTAAAAAAGCCATTTAACCAATACCAACATGATGGCCGCAAGCACTAAGCAGCAGAGTACCATTATTGCAAAAGTTTGTGCGAGTGATGTCCAAAATTTTTTATGGTCGAATGTAAAATCAACAGGATTGATATAAAAGACCTCATAAACTAAGGGATTTATCCGTAAATCTGGCCTGAAGCAAGTAATTCCTTGAATATACTTTCTCCTTAAAGCTTTCAGATTTCCAATACAGGAAGTATAGCCGGCATCCCTTCCGATAAAATCTACTTCCTTTACTTTGTCGTTTTCATATATCTGCAATACATACGCTTTGTTTACCGGACTGACACTTACATCATATTCATCTGAAAAGGAATAGCTTTTCAGGTTACTGTAAAGGATTTCATCTACGGAGCCGTCCTTTCTTTCGTAATGAATTCCCTGAGCATCTACAATGATCTTCCGGACTGTTCTTTTTCTGATTTTCTTCTGATAAATAAAAAAGCTATATACACCAAAAGCGAGAGCCGGATAATACAGTATTGCCACCACAATAAATAGTGCAGGCCTATTAAAGAATGCAGCAGGCCATCCTAACAGGAGCAGAAATGCCACCAACAATAAAAGCATCCCAGAAATTCTGGTCAGCCATGTTATGAACTCCCATGTTTTAGAAACCAATGGTAAAAAATCTTTTCTTGCTTTCTCTTGCATCTGTTCAAGATACGAAAAAGTTAAGTATGATAAAACAGCTACCACAGCATTCTGAAAAGATAATAAAAAAGGAAACCTTTTCGGGTTTCCTTTTTTTTATTCAACCAATCCCATACAAGAAGCTTATTTTCATCATATGTGTCATTAATTTAGGATAAGCTTCCAGTCAGGTCATCGCTGAACAAAATGTACAATAGCATGTACAAGTAACATTCATTATTC
The DNA here is from genome assembly GCF_900108365.1 of Chryseobacterium culicis. Lineage (GTDB taxonomy): Bacteria > Bacteroidota > Bacteroidia > Flavobacteriales > Weeksellaceae > Chryseobacterium > Chryseobacterium culicis. The sequence goes on from NZ_FNWQ01000005.1 coordinate 292,307, forward strand.
TTCAAGCTTTTGGATTTTCATGGTTATTAGTTTTTATCCCTGATGCCTGTTGAACAGTTTTCATTATTATGAAAACATCATGTTTCTTTCGTTTTTAGTCCTATCAGGAATTATGTCCTGATAATTCTTTTAGTTTTTTGTGTTTCACGGTTATTAGTTTTTATCCTCAATGGACTGAATAATCTTAGTAAAAATTGTCTGCTTTTTACCTCGCTGCTTCCAACTATTTTGGATATGTTGAGTGATATGGATCTTATTAACTTGCTTCGAATATTTCTGATGCAAACATCCCAATTCTGGAGAAAGTTTACAAGAATAGTAATCCAAGATTGATCAATTCCGATATGCAGGCTGACTGAAATTGATAAATTAAGGGTCAAAAAAAGCCCCCATTTACCTGATTAACAAAAACTTATACACTTACCCTGAAAATCCGGCGATATTTCATAAATTTGTATGCTATTTAGAATCATGAAGAAAATTCATTTAATTGTATTCACCGCTTTTCCTTTTTTTTTCTTTGCTCAGAGTATAAAAGGACTCCATATTCCGGATTCGTTAAAGAATAAAAGCTATCAATATATAGAAGAAGCATACAATAAAGTATTTCAGGTTGACAATGATAAAGCTGAACTTTTTGCTAATTACATTCTGCTTAAAGGGAAGAAAGAAAATAATAAAGACATCATATTTGATGGATATTATAATATTGCCCGTGTAAAAAACTTAAAAAATGAAAATGGGCATCCTTATGCAGACTCACTTATTGCTGCTTCAAAAAACGTTAAGAATTACGATTATCCGGCCAAATCTCATATAATAAAAGGAATTCTGTTCAATAATGAAGGGAGATACAAAGAAGCTTTAGATGAATATACCATAGCTATTAATCACAACCGAACCGAAAACAAAGAGCAGTTTTTTTACATCAACAAGCTTATTGCGATACTAAAAACGGCTACAGAAGAATACGAGGAAGCCTTACCTCTTTTTTTAAAATATTATGAATATGAAAATGATAAAGTAAAAGCGGGCAACGCAGATGCTAAAAATTATATTGCATCTATTTTTTCTTTAGCTAATATTTATACCAAGTGCAAGGATTATAAAAAAAGTACTGAATTTGCAGACCTCGGATTAGTAGAATGTAAAAAATACAATAACTACTCCAATTACAGCTACCTGCTGATGATAAAAGGAATTAGCCTGTTTTATCTGAAAGATCTTCCGGCATCTTATAAAATCCTGCAGGAAGTGGAAAAAGGTCTTGTCAATAATAAAGATTACACTAACCTAGGGGTTTTATACTATTATCTTGGAAAGATAAAACATGCTGCCCACAGTGAAAATGAAGCCATAGAATTCTTTAAAAAGGCAGATTCCATTTCATTTATGTTCAAAACTTTTGAACCCGTAAAAAGAGATGGATATGAATTTCTGATAGACTATTACAAAAAGAAGGGAGATCTCAAAAATCAGCTGAAATATATCAACAACCTGATATACAGTGACAGTGTAATTACAATAAACCGCAAAAACCTATCAAAAGAAATTCTGAAAAAATATGATACACCTTTACTCATGAAAGAGAAAGTAAGTGTAATTGAAAAACTTAACAACCAGAAGACCTGGCTGATAGCTGCTTTGCTCTTTATTTCATTGCTTTTCATCTTTATAATCAGGAAAAACAGAAAGAAAATAAAAGAATACGAAAAACAGGCAAAAGTATTATCCGAGAAACCTCTGATGGCTTCTGTACCGCAGAAAGAAACAAAAATTGAAAGCATTGCTCCTGTTATCCATGCAGAGACTGCTTCCGAAAGAAAAGAAAAAGCTCCGAAAAGTGACCTTTCTACCCATCCAAAGTTTAAAATTCTGATTGAAAAAATAGAGCAGTTTGAAAAATCAAAGAGTTTTCTCACTAAAAATATTACGCTAGACTCTCTTTCAAAAGATTTTGATACAAACAGGGATTATTTGTCTAAACTCGTCAATGAAGTAAAAGGCAAAAATTTTTCACAATATCTGAATGAACTCAGGATTAATTATATTGTTGAGGAATTAAAATCCAACGAAAAAATAAGGAAACATACCATTGCTGCCATTGCTGACGACATAGGGTACAATAACGCCGAATCTTTTACCAATGCTTTCAAAAAAATTACGGGAACGCTTCCTTCTTATTATATTAAGGCCTTACATTAAGAAAAATATAAACATTTAAAAATCAAAATATTACAATAAAAAAATATCGAAATTTATCAATTTCGGCATCTATAAATTCCTTATTTGCAGAAATAAAATTTTCTTTGTACAATAATTTAAAAATCAGCTAAACAGTGAAAAAAATTAAAAAAACTGAAAAAAAATTATCCCTGAACAAGGTTCAGATGTCTAAAATAAGAGGCGGCCTTAGCTCTGCAGGCGGTGCTCAGATGATCCAGAATGGAGACAATGATACGGTGGTAGACAGAACTATAGATGACACTTTGGATATGACCATAAAAAACCACTAAACTTTTCAACATTTTATCAGTAATTTTGAAAAATTACTGATTTTTTATTTTTTATGAAGCACTTATTAGCCCTATCGTTTTTTCTTGCATTCAATATTATTTTTTCTCAGAAAATAAATATTAAACAGTTTAATGATTATAATATTGAAAAAATACAGCCTTTAATCTCTTATTTAAATTCCGAAATACAGAAGAATTATAAAGAAAAAGATAAGGCCGTAAGGTATGATAATCTTTTCAGGGCAAGTATGGCAGCACAAAACTATGATATTGCTTTAAGCCAGCTGGATTCAGTACGCAGCGTTTACAGAAAAAGTAATCCCATTATTTCCAATGCAATGGGAACACAGTATGAAATCTATATAAAGGCAAAAAAAAATAAAAAATCCCAACAAGATTTTCAGGGAACATATAAGGAGGAATTTTTAAAAAAATATGAAAGTCTTCCTGTGAAAACACAGATCATACTTCCCCGCTATTTCAATGGAGATACCGAGAAAACAAAAAAAGAGATTCTTGCTTCCCTTAAAAACGATTTTGAGAACAAAGACAGCGTGGATCTGAAAAAAGCGTTACTGCTTTGCAGAAGTTATAACTCCTATGTAACAGGTCCTACATTTGATATTGCAAAAGAGTATTTAAAAGAGCTTGATTCCAAGAACTTTGAAGTGAAAGACAGCTTATTAATCAATAATGAAATAAGCATAAGGGTGGTTTTGAATAAAAAAATTACCCGCCCTGAATCTACCATTCTGGTTAATTCCATCTATCCTGATTCGGAGGATGCCAATGATCAAAAGGTGCAGGCAAGCTATGGCTATCACTCTGTTTACATATATCCAAGAGGAAAATATACAAGCAATTCTTCTATAGAACCTTTTGAACATGAGCAGGAAGATATTAATAAAGTTATTGACTGGGTCATCAAACAACCTTGGAGTAACGGTAAAACAGGAATGATCGGAGGCAGTTACCTTGGGTTCAGCCAATGGGCAGCCGCTAAGAATATTCATCCAGCCTTAAAAACGATTATCCCGCAGGCATCCGTAGGAATCGGTGTAGTAGATTTCCCTATGAATAATAATATCTTTGCCTCTTATTCGCTTCGCTGGATTAATTATGTGACCAACAATAAAATGCTTGATCCGGGTTTCAAAGATGAAGAGCAATGGAATTCTGTTTTTAAAAAATGGTACGTAGGCGGCGAAGCATTTAACAAATTAGATTCTATTGCCGGTAAAAAAAGTATCATTTTTCAGCGTTGGCTAAAACATCCATCATTTGACAGCTACTGGCAGAAAATGATTCCCTACAAAAATGAATATTCTAAAATAAATATTCCGGTTTTAACCATCACCGGATATTATGATTCTGATCAGCTGGGAGCTTTATACTATTTCAGAAATCATTATACATACAACAAAAACGCTGATCATTATTTGATTATCGGTCCCTATGATCATTCAGGAGCCCAGGGATATATCAAAAATAATCTAAAAGGATATACTATTGATTCTGCTGCCAATATGGATATCAGCAATATTACAATGGAATGGTTTGATTATATTCTGAAAGGCCAACCAAAACCGTCTTTCCTTAAAGATAAAATCAATTATCAGGTAATGGGAACCAATGAATGGAAAAGCACTTCCAGCATTGATGATTTTGATAAACATCAATTAAAATTCTATATCAGTACTCATCATCAGCTTTCTTTAGAAAAAGATAAAGAAAAAAGCTTTACACCCCTTACAGTAGATTTAAAAGACCGTTCCAATGCAGATGAGCTTTTAAAGCAAAAAGACAACGTACTTGATCAAAAAATTTACCATTCAGATGCGGTTGTATTCTCATCAGCCCCCTTTGAAAAACCTGTTGAATTTACAGGAAACTTCGTAGGTAATCTGAAATTATCGGTCAATAAAAAAGACGTTGATGTGTACATGAAACTGTATGAAAAGACGAGTGAAGGCAAATATTTCTTACTATCTACGTACTATGGAAGAGCGAGCTATGCTAAAAGTTCAGAAAAAAGAGAACTTTTGCGTGAAAACAAAGAAACGAGCATCAAAGTTACCAATAATGAATTTGTAAGCAAAAAGATGGAGAAAAGTAGCCAATTGGTGTTGATATTAGGTGCTATAAAAAATCCGCTAATGCAGATAAATTATGGAACCGGAAAAGATGTAAGTGAAGAGACCATTAAAGATGCCGCAGCACCTTTGGAAATAAAATTTTACAATAACAGTTTTATAGAAATCCCTATTTCTCTTAATTAATGCCACGTTTCCCCTTTCAGTTTTTTGACAGATTCGTTGTAAGAGCACCGCTTTTTTCTTACAAAGAATTTCAGAATAATTTTTCCGGTGAAAATGCAGCCAACGGAAATTTAGAAAAATATTATAACAACAAGATTTTTAGAGAAGCCATTTATTTAGCTTCTCTTTCTTTGTATGAGGAGATCGAAAAATCTGCAGAAAACGGACTATTGACCTGTAAAACCCTGAATGAAAGAACAAAAAACGCTTTACTAAAATACTATAACCGTACAAGCACCCGCTGCACACCATTTGGTTTATTTTCAGGAGTAGGTACAGGAAAATTTGACAGAGAAAATCAGTTTCCCTCATTCGCAGCGTATGCAAAAGTGAGAGACACAAAACTCGATATGCACTTTTTAGTCGCGCTGTCAGAGCAGTTTCTTTCAGTTCCATACATTAAAAACCATATCATATTTTTCCCTAACAACAGTATCCACAAAATTGGAAATAAAATCCGTTTTGTAGAATATGAAAATAAGGCAGGAAAAAGGGATTATATCATTTCCTCCGCTCCGTTTTCCAAAGAATTAGAACATATCTTACAATTTTCTGAAGCTGGTAAAACAATTGATCAGCTTACCATCACTCTTGTTAATGATGAAATATCTCTTGAAGAGGCACGGGAATTTATTGATGAGCTTATTGAAAATCAGGTACTTATAAGCAAACTTAACCCTACCGTTTCGGGAGGTGACTTTCTGGAATTACTAATTTCCATTTTAAACAGAATTGGCGCCCGTCAGGAAAAAGAGATTTTAGCAGCGCTTAAAAAAAAGGTAAGCAGACTTGATTTACAGTTTGGGAATACAGCAGATGCCTATTCCGACATTGAAGAACTGATCAAAAAACTGAATGTACAATATGAAAAAAAGTATCTTTTTCAGACAGATCTTTATTTTGATGAAGAATTAAACTTATCTTATAAGTGGAAAAAAGAACTGAAGAAAGGAATTTCTTTCCTGAATAAAATTACTGCACCTTACAGTGATACAGCTTTAGAAAAATTCAAAAAGGCGTTTTATGAAAGATTTGAAAATGAAGAAGTTGCATTAGCCCATGCATTAGATCCGGAAATCGGCATTGGTTACTTACAAGATGTTTCAGCAAAAGGAGTTCATCCTTATATTGAAGATTTAATCCTGCCGTATTCTGATCAAAAAAAGGAAATTCAGATTAAGATCAGCCCGATGCAAATGATCCTCAACAGGAAATTACAAAAGGCATATTGGAATAAAGACCATATACTACCATTATCTGATGACGATTTTAATGATTTTGAGGAAGACTGGAATCAACTGCCGGATACCCTATCCGTAATGGCCGAAATTGTCTCAGAAAATCAGCAGAAAAAAATATTTATAAAATCGGTGGGCGGAAATGCAGGAAAATTAATGGGAAGATTCTGTTCAGAAAAATCATCCGTAAAAGATTTAGTGAAAACCATTGCTGAAAAAGAACAGGAACTTAATCCGGACAAAATTCTGGCAGAAATTGTACACTTACCTGAATCCCGAATTGGAAATGTGATCAGAAGACCTTCTCTGAGAGAATATGAAATCCCCTATCTGGCCAGTTCAGCCTCAGAAAAAGAAAATCAGATATGGGTGGAGGATCTGTACCTGTCCATAAAGAATAACCAATTATTTTTAAGATCAAAGAAGCACAATAAAGAAGTAATTCCGCACCTCACAAATGCCCATAATTACGCGAAAAATTCTTTGCCTGTCTATCATTTTTTATGCGATTATCAGAATCAGAATCTAAAGCCTTCTTTATCGTTTTCCTGGGGTAGTTTAGCTCAAATCTATGATTTTCTGCCAAGGGTGGAATATCAGAATATCATCCTGTCTAAAGCACGATGGAAAATTGACCGTGAACACATTCACTATCTGGAATCATTGTTTCAATCTCATGAAAAGGATGTTCTCTTACAAAAGGTTGAAGAATGGAGAAAGTTTAAGCAAATACCACAATGGATACAGTGGGTGAAAGGAGATAATACATTGGCTGTCAATTTTGAAAATTATGATTTAATGCAAATGTTTCTTTCTTCCATAAAAAATGAAAAAGAAATTATTCTTGAAGAATTTTTACACAATGATCAGTCTGACCATATCAATCAGTTCATTTTTCCACTTTATAAAGACCTATAGATAAGATGATAATCAGAAAATTTCATCCGGGAAGTGAGTGGCTCTATTTTAAAATTTACACCGGAGTCAAAACTGCAGATACTCTATTACAGGAAGCCCTCGAACCATTGTTTGAAGAATTAAAAAATCAAGATCTCATTGAAAAATGGTTTTTTATACGATATAATGATCCTAAATCCCATCTCCGGCTAAGATTAAATATTCGAAATCCAGATAATTATAGCCGCATTTTAGAAATGATTAATTCAATATTTCAGGACTATCTGGAATCAGGAGAAGTCTCTTCTGTCATTATAGACACTTACTCAAGAGAAATTGAGCGGTATGGTGAAAATACGATGGAATTTGCTGAGGATCTCTTTTTTAAAAGCAGCGAATTGATTTTAAACTTCCTCGACTACAATGATGAAGAAAAGATCATTACTTCTTTATTTTATATAGATCATACTTTATCAGCATTCCATTTTTCCCTTGAAGAGAAAACCGAGTTTGCAAAGCGTGCTGAAAGTGCTTTCAAATCAGAATTCAATGCAGATAAAAACTTAAATAACCAGTTAAAGAAAAAGTATAATGAATTTTATCCTCAGTACTTTGACTTTATTAATTCTGATGAATTTGTAGAAATCAGAGATGTAATAAAAAGTACGGTCACTGAAATTACAGCAGCTCCTGAAGAACTTGTAAAATTGGAAAAGGATAATCTATTAGAAATAAAACTCAGAGATTTCTTGAAAAGCATTTTTCATATGCATATCAACAGGTTGTTTATTTCCCATCAAAGACTATTTGAAATGGTGGTTTACGATCATTTGCTGCGTTTTTACAAAACCCAGAAAGGATATTTGTTAAAAAAATAATTTGAAGTTTTTTAGTCACTTAGAAAAATAACTATCTTAAATCTATAAATAATTAGAAGAAGATTTTATAAAAAATCCGGCTGCGGTTTCAGAATATTACCAGATGGATCGGGAACATGCCTTTTTACAGGCAAAAGATCAGTTACAATATTTGATATCAGAGAGAGCCCAGATATTTTATTAGTGGTGAGGAAATCAAAATATCAATCTTTAAAAAAGTAAACAAAAATTCCCTACAGCTAAGAGCATACTATTATAGAACTTAGTCTTTTGCCTTCTGGTTATTTTTTCACATTGTAGTTTTTACAAATTAAAAAAACGAAATTGTTTTCATTACGGAAATCCGTAATGAAAATATAAATCTTTGTCTTAAATATGCTCAAGTATCTTTTATAATAGTCCATGGCATTTATGAAGATACAAGTGTTTATGATTTATTAAACAAAAAGACAACAATTATGAAAAAATTAATTTTATTAGCAGCTTTCGGAGTTGCTGGTCTTCTTAGTGCAAAAGGAGCACCTGCAAAGAGCTTAAGTCTTAAAACTGTAAAATCTTCTAAAACAGTACAATTAAAATCAAAAAAAAACTCCTAAAAGTACCTTTTTCACTTATACTTCTTGTGGCGTAGCTGCCACTACAACTCAAGACTGGTCTGCTGAACAAGGACAAGTTTGGGCTGATATGGTTGAAGCAATCTATTGTGGAAACGGTTACTAATCATTAAGAAATAACATTTTTTTATTTGCACATATACAACTATATGTGCAATTTTTATAATTAAAAACAACATCTATGTCATACTATAAAAAGTTATTTCAATTATTCATTTTATTTTATAGCATTCCATTTTATTCTCAGTTAAATATAAAAGATTCTTTACGCGGAGAGTTTATTTATTTAATGAAGGCTAAATTAAATAAACTGACTCCTGATCAAACAGATAAAGAATTTTTTTCATTACAGGTGGCTGATAACCATACTTTTTTTTGCAGTATCAATTCTACAAAGAGAGATTCAGTAGCAGGGGTAGTATCCAAAAAAGCGATTAATAATGGAGCTGGTATTTTTGATTTTAGAGGAATACCAATGCCTCAAACAAAGTTTTCTTATCTTATCATACAGTCAAATGAAAACATACAATTTTTTCAAAGAGTTGCAATGTCATTACTGTCATATAAAGAACCAATAATAAATAATTGGAAACTTATAGATGAAACAAAAGTAATTAACACTATAAATTGTAAAAAAGCAGAGATATATTTTAAAGGAAGGAAATGGACTGCTTGGTACTCAACGGAAATTCCTCTTCCTTACGGGCCTTATAAATTCAGCGGGCTACCTGGACTAATAATCAAAATAACAGATGAAAGGGGAGATTATGATTTTGAGCTTGTAAAATCTGTTTCAAACACTGACTTAAAAGGTAGACTAATAAATATATATGAAAATAGATATACCAACTCTACCGTAACAACTAAAGCCGAATTGAAAAAAGCTTTACAGAATTTCAGAGAAAATTCATTAGGAATCTTAGAAAGCCTTGGAACCAATATTACTCCTGAGCAAAGAAAAATTATTGTTGAGAGGCAAAAAGAACTGCAAATCAAGAAAAAAGGAGAAAATCCAATAGAATTAGAATAATCTCTTCCAAGGATTAGATTATAAAATAAAAAACCGCTCACATTATGTAAGCGGTTGATTTTCTGTGGTCCCACCTGGACTACATGCTTGTATTTCTAATAAATAGATTATCAATTATATACAAAAATAAAATTTATAACAGTGGACACTATAGAGTACACTTTTAATAAATCTATCCCTTTTTGTTTCAACAAATTTACTTATTTTGTAAGAGACAACAAAATCATTCTATTGAAAAAGCTTATTACCATTTTTAGCTTCATTAAGTTATTTCATGAAGCATATCGACAAAACTTACCTCTTGACAATTTTTTAATACAGTTACAAGAATTAATCAATATTGATATAATTGAGCTTATAGAAGCTAACAAAGCTAAAGCAAGTGAAAAGGCTAATGCATGGCAGGAAGAAGCCTATCGTAATTTTGAAAGAATAGGGAAAATAGGAATTGAGCATTCTAATGGGTTAAATTTGGACATTGAACCCAATCCACTATGGGATTGTAGTTTCATGAGAGCTCTTAGAACATTTAATGAAAGAAATTTTTATGTTGCTAATTGCTTATCTAATAAAAAAACTTTTGAAGACAACGACAATCTAATAAAATCTCAAATGAGATTAATGGTTTTTAAAAATGTTTCATTGATATTACCTTCTGATAAACCAGCAAAAGAGTCAACTAATAATACGGATTTCAGTACTGAAAGTAAAGAATCAAAATTTAGCCCAAAAATTCAGGAAAAATATTTGGATAGATTTATCAGCTCTCTTGTATTGCACACTCTTGATAATAATTCAAAAGACAATTTGATAAAACTTTTAAAGGGTGATGATATTAAAGAACCTATAGTATTTTCATGTTCTGCTAATTCTGTTATCTATTTTTTCAGACAAATGCATGAAGAAGAAATAATATTAACCCCTAAATCCATATCAGGGAAATTCATACAACAACATTTTATGTTTAAATGGAGGGGCAAGTTGGCTTTTCCAAAAGATGACAGTATCAAAAACTACCTTACACGAACAGAGCCTTCTTCGGTTTCACATAAAATTATTTTAGTCGAGTAAATACTAAAGTTTGTTAATTTTTATAACTCATACATAACACCACAATAACACTGTATTGATGGTGTCATAAAAATGTGTGTATACTTGCACTGTAATTACGATACAGCAATAGCTATTTGCAAGTCTAACAATAAAAACATTATACAATTATGAATTTTAAGAATGAAGAACTTCTTACACTATATGACTTAGAAAAGATTTTAAAAAAAGGAAGAACTATGATATGGCAATATCGAAAAGAGGGCAAACTTATTCCTTACGGAATGTGTGGAAAAAGTCCACTATTTAGAATGGAAGATGTGGAAGTTTTTTTAACAGAATCACTAAAAATCAATTAACCATTAACAAATGCATAGAAGTGCTTTAGTTGGCTAAAATAGCAACAAAGCAGTAGCTATTTACAAAACATTAACTAATAAAATAAATAAGACAATGAAATTCGACAACAATCAACTACTAACTCTTGATGATTTAGAAGACATCTTAAAAAAAGGAAGAACTATGCTTTATCAATACAAAAAGATAAACAAGCTCACCTCATCTGACATGTGCCCATTATTCACAAAGGGAGATATATTAAATTTTTTTGTACAAATAGTACTAAAAACCAATCCAAATGAAAAAGAACATTGATAACATTGAATTGAGAGTGTCCGAAAAGAATTCAGTATTAGGTAACTCCATTCAGAGGTATTTCAACTGGACTAACAAAGATGTAATGAAAGTCTTTAGGATTGAAAAACAGACTGTATTATCAATGGAGCCATGACTCCCATCAATTAAAGTACAATATCAAAACCCACTTTTGTGGAATTCCTTTATTGGTTTCCAGTATGAGAAAATCCATTTTTAATTGTAATTCTCCCCTACTTCATTAAATTGGAAATCAACATTTTACCAAAATTTAAGTTAACGAAAAAGACATAGTGAAGCACTTTGTACAGCCAATGCTATGTCTTTTTTTCTTAACAAACTCTTAAAAAATTTTAGAAACTCTTGAAATGATGTGTTCACATTATTTGAAACCCCATGCACAAATATGAAATTATTAATACCAGAAAATATTAAACAAAAAATATCTGACCTTTCTAAGCTTGAGTACCCTTTTAGATTCAAAGAGGATATAGCTCTATACCTTCTTAATCTAATTATCTTTGGCTATTATGGAAAGGATTTTCAAGATGGGGACTACCTTAGTCTTTCATCAAGGATTCTGGAAAAGAATGCAGGAAAAGGTTATAACAAATACCTTGACCTCTTTCTAGATGAGAAGATTATAGACAAAATCAATTATTCAACTCACGAAAAAAACGGTCATTGCAACCTTTTTAGACTCAATGAGAAATGGTGTGACTTTGAGATAATTCACACCCATCCAGTTAAAAACACTAAGATAAGCAAAACACTAAAAGCAAGGGTTTTCCCTTCTGCAAAACAAAAATATCACCACTTATGGAAATGGTACAATGATAAAAAATTCACTTTTGATACCACAGGAGCAAGGCAAGAACTGCAAAACACAGAGTTTTCAAAATCAAGACTTTGGATGGAAAACACTATTCTCAACCTTGAACAGGGCTATAAATGGTTTATTTGCCACAGCAAGGACAAAAGGCTCCATACCAACCTAACCAATATGAATAAGGAGTTAAGAAAATATCTAAAATACGATGGACAGAGCCTCCAAAACATTGATATTAGCAACTCCCAAATATTCTTTCTGTTGGTATTACTACATAAGATTAAGAATAGAAAACTACAAAATACAGAAACAGAATCTAGTATTATCTTAGAACTATCCTTTTTAAGCCTCTGTAATAAGGAGTTTCAGAGTTTTCATGATTTGGTAGTATCAGGCACGTTTTACAAAGTTTTAGGTGAACGATTGATGAAAGAAAAAGGATTTGGGGACTACTATATCAAAATGGAATATGATTATAAAAGTAAGAAAGTTAACTATGTCAGGTTTGATAACCCCAAGGACTTAATGAAGCCTATTGCTTTTGAGATTTTGTTTTCAAAAAACAACCACTATACCCCCGAGAAAAAATGGTTTAGAGAACAGTTTCCAACTATTTACAAAGTGATAGAAATCATCAAATCCAAAAATCATAATACCCTAGCCCTACTACTTCAAAACCTCGAAGCAGAGGCTATTTTAGACATTACAGCCACCAAGATAAAGGAGTTTAATAAAGACATTCCTATTTATACTATTCATGACTCTATTCTGACAATTCCAGAGTACACTCATGACGTTAAAAGGATTATGATTGAAAGTATTTTCGAATTTACAGGATTAAAACCCTCCGTTTCTGTTGAATAAATAAGATAATGATTTAAGGAGTGAAACTTGCTGATTTTAAATCTGAAGTTGGATAGGTTATAACTTTGTTTTTACAAGAGTCCATAATAAAGATATAATCTGATGTCTTTCTTATAAAATATCTACAACTATCTGTTTCTGAAAGTATTTTTAGAGGCTTATTATCATCTTTTAATACAACATCAAACTTTGGTTTTTCTTTCTTCCTGCTTTCTGCATCAGTTACTGCATACAGAACACAAAAGAGCATGAAACAAACAGCCCCCATTACAATTCCTTCAATTTTACTTTTAAATAAATAGATTAAAATTGCAAGAAACAAAAGAATTGATAACCAAAAAGCACCTCTTTTTGGAATTACTTTAAATTCATAAAAGGTAAATACAAGTATGCCTAAACATAATATAACAAAAATCAAAATCTGCCAATTCTTAAACTCTTCCTTTTTTTCATCTTCTAATAAAAAGCTAATGATAACAGACAGTAACGGTAATGAAGCACCTATCAAAAGTATTGCAATTAAAAAAAACAAGACACTTTTCTCATACAAAATAGCAATACAGTCATTTACATTAAAATACAGGGATTCGTAACCAACCCCAAATTTATTCATGTAAAAAACTAGATAGATAAACCCTGCAAATGGAAAAATTGCCAAAATTGGAATTACCCTTATTGAAACCTGATTATCTAATGGTTTATAAGGACTTTTTAAAAATTCTAATACTTTATTACTTAAACGTGGAAGTAACTTCATTTCGTAAATGTGATTTTTAATAACTATTTGATTAGCCATATCAGAAATCCAATATAAGAGTTTTTAATGAAATTAAGTTCTATACTTCTTTCTGAAACATTCTAAAAGCTGTTTTACAAAAAATAGATTTTAAACATTCACTTTGAATTAATATCTTTGTAACTTACTTCAACGAAAAAATAAAAGTGTAAACTTTTGCTTTTGTCTTGTGAATCGGCAAAATTCAACCTTATCACAAAATGCAAATAGTTTAGCACACTTGTCATGTCATATGGCAAGTGGCTATCCTGTTTTATGTGATATGGCTTTGCCGAGCCAACGAGACTAGAGCATGTGAGAAACCACTTGCTTTTTTTTTGCCTTTATGGTAACCCATAATGGTATAGGATTATTAAAAATTAATTTTAAAATCAATTAAACTATTTGATATGAAACATTTATTTCTTGCAGTCTTAATGGCTGCTTCTCTCGTAAGCTGTTCTAGCAACGATGACACCACAACACCACAACAAAACAACCCTATACAAACGGTATATTTCCACCCTCCTCAGTGGATTCAAGGAAGCTGGAAAATTTCTAATACATCAACAACGTATTTCAAGTTCACCAATGATGACTTTATTCTGGTAACTCCTTACACTAGCTACAAAGCAATTTTAGAGCAGACAGCAGCTACGGGGCAACCTGCTAAAGTAGTAGAACAAATTTCTGACTATTACTATGAGTTTACAATAACAGCAGGTGCTTCCTCTGGGCAATACAAATTCAAGAAAATTAGTGATACAAAGATTCAATGGGTTGGTAGTACTCCTTTCTTTTTGGATAAAGAATAAACAACTTTAAGATTAATTAATATGAAAAAAATATTACTTCCCTTAGTGTTGTTTACACTCCTTGCTAAAGCCCAAACACAACAGGATTATTACAATTCCAATCCTTCTGGAATAGACCCTATAATTGGGATGAAAGAAACTCAAAGTGAGAGCATTAGGGCTGTTGATGAGATTTTGAAAAATAATAAACCAAGTAAAATCGGGCAAAAGTTAGAAAAGTCTCAGGAAATGGTTGAAAATCTTGAAGTAGCAAAGTTTGAAGATGTCTACCAACCTGCAACACCTTCTGAAAATAGAAACTATAATCAGTCTGGAAATACCCAAAACAACCCTCAGAGTATTGAGGTTGACCCGTTCAGTTCCCCAGAGGATAAATCACCCTCTTTTCAAGGTGAAAAAGTGGATGCAGACCAGTATTACAATCAGCAACCAGATGGAAGCTACATTAAAAAAGATACTGGTTATCAGAAACCGAGCAATCAGAGCAATGATAACACTGTTTTAATCGTTGTTATCCTAATTGTTGGGGCTGGAATCATCGGGGCTATTGTAACTAATAAACAGAAAAACACAAACAACAGCCATGATAGGGAATAGATTTTATGACAAAATCCATAACTGGCTACTTCCAGTGCCAGAACAGCAGTGTGATGTTTTTCCTCCTTTACATCATTACTCTACACCATTTAAAAAACTCATAATAGATTATTTGGCTTGGAATGGAATTGATAAAAAGGGAAATATAACCAGTAACAAGGTTTATCCAACCCGTATGGAAATTCTGGAAAACCGAACAATACTGAGGAAATGTGGTTTTACAACTGCTGATATTGAGAAACTGATAGTTTTAGAGTTTCTGGATATGAAAAGAAATATCCCTGATTTAGATTCAGAAATGTTTGTCTCAATTTTTGAGGAGAACTACCATAATCTAAAACTTGTCAAACTTACCACTTTAGAGGCTCAAAAATCGAACGAAACTACAAAGTGGCACTACGATAACATCAAAGGGTTTTTGATCGAAATTCAAGGCTATTTAGAAGCTAAGCATTTAAGAACCCGAATTGAGTGTGATTTTTCTGAAACTAGAAATTGGTATAACACTGCCAAAGTAGAGGAATTTGTAACTCCTTTTGCAAAGATAGGTTTAAATTGTAACAAATCAGCCAGATTTAGTATTAATTATTTTATTAATCCTCATCTAAGGGAGCTTATAGGAGAATCTCTGGTTGATAATCTGGAAAAACGATTCAATGAGTTTATTACTGGTGAAATGAAAGACCATGTAAAAATGATTCCCTTAAATCGTAGGTATGACAGGTATTTCGAGGAGCTCTTGAGATTTACCCGTACATTCCCAAATTACAAAGCTGTTATTACTGATAAAAATTCTTTAGAAATAGAAAGACAAACATAGACCCTTTATGAGGTTTTAGAAAAGAGAAATTCCCTCTAGTTTTAGGGGGAATTTTTGGGCTCCCTTATATATGTAGCAACATAAATGTAATATTTCACATATTAAAATATTGATTATCAGATATTTGATAAAAACAAATAGCAGGTTGGATTTTAATAAATTAAAAGCTCTTGAAATTAATAAGAAGTTAGCCTTTATCAAAATTCTGAATTTCGTTAAGAATATTCAAGAAAATCTTGTTTAATTCCAGATGCAATTTAAAAATACTATTTCCAATTGTAAATATTCTCTTAGGTTCTAAATCCTGAAAAACTTGTATTTGAGTAAATGGGTTTTCGTCTTTATGGGCAATGATGTTTGTTCTGATTTCTTTCAAATATTTTTCATCTTCCTTCAATGCTTGTATTTTAATCTTGATTTGTTTAAGCTCCTCATCTATTTTGTTGTCATTTATTTGTTTTAGAATTTCTTTAACATCTTTATTTCCAGTAAGTCTACCAGAATTAATTAGTATTTCATATGAATTAAGAGCTACGATTCTTGCAAAGTAAGCTCTTTCAATACTATTATTTAAAACATTACTTAAATCTAAATACTTTAAGCCTACCAGAATATCACTTACCACGAGTGAGTTATGCAGCATTTTGTTAAGGATAAGGTGAAATTTATGATTTCTTTCTTCATTTAATATTTTAGGGTAAATCTTTAAACCTTTAATGTTTTTATTTATCCCTAAAATTAGTTTATCATAATGATTAATTAATTCCTGCATAATTACATTATTGAATCTACCGAATATTTATAAAAAGTAATTGATACCTTCTGAGCTCCTCTGTCATGTTAATTATCAATCCCTTAATTCAGTATTTTAATATTCATATCATTAGTCTTTTGGATCTTTGTTGTATCTTTCAATTGAAAATCTACCCAATGTTCAAGTGCTAACTTTATTGTACTATTGGGATTGACAAGTTCAGATTTTTCAAAATTACTACTCTCTATTGGATTGGATAATTTTATTTTATCATCGTTTTTATGTTTAGATATAAAGTTCTTTTGTTTGGATATATAGTTTTCAACAATCAAAGCAAAGTCAACCGATTCGGTTTTATCAAAGTCTATTTTTGATTGATTAATACTACCATAAAAATCAAATATGATTTTTTCAAATAATATAAATCCTCCTTCATGTTTCAGGTGCTTATACTGGCTATTACTAAAATCAACTATGACTTTTGTAGACAATCCTAATTCATTTTCATCTTCTTTAGGTTCTATCAGTGAATTGAAGGATTGAATATATTTATTTAAAATTTCAGTTCGTATATCTATCAATAACTGAAGCAAATTTTCTCCTTTCTCTCCATTTAAATTAACCAATTGTAAATGTTCAGGGTATGTCTGTTTTTCAGTAAAAAGAATTTCCATTTGAGGTTGTGATTTTGGCAGCAAATTTAATGGTGAATACCAAAGTGTGTTTGGGACATCGATATTTTCAATTTTTCCATTGAACACTTGCAGATATAATGAAAATACTTTACCTGTATGTCCATATTCATCATCTCTAATATCTCTTATAATAAAAATATCGATATTTTTATTTTTTGCATACTCAATTGCCCCCTCTTCGTACCCCTTAGTAGTAAAGATTACCCCCTTATTTGCATTTAGGTCTTCTACTGATGCAAAAAGCACGTCTATTACTTGCCTCGTAACGGGTTTTTTCCATCTTTTACACTCAATGATTGTAATATATTCATGTAGTTTTGTCTTTTGAGTTACCCTCACATCTATTTGTCTTTTTGCATTTGATTTACCAGTTAATGTGACATTATGTTCAACAATAACTTGTTCAGAATCACTATACATATCTGCAACAAATATTTCAAAGTTTTTCCAATCAATTAATTTATCTATAAAACTTACATTCATTTCTTATTCTTGTTTAGTAATTCTAATTTTCAATAAAAATAGAAAATTATATCCTTAAAAGTGCTCCAAATGAGACTAATTATTTTAGCCTACACCTATCATTAAAACTATTACTAACGCTCTTAAAATGTTTTCATCTAGGATAATTAGTGGTAATATTTAAATTACTCACTGTTTGTTGTATCTTTGATAGAAACAACATGGAAACTTAAAAGATGGAGAAATATTATGTATTTGGTGATGAATCTGGAACACCTTCAAAAAACGATGGTATAAGTCATTTCATTTATGCTTGTGTTCTTATTAAAGAGTCAGAGCTACAAAAAGCTAGAGAAGCTAGAAGCTACATCAGTCAGCAATTTCTAAATGGACATGTAATTAAAGCAAGCAATAGAGCAATAAGTAAGAATTTTTCAAAGAGAATTCAAATCTTAAAATACTTATGTGAGAACTTAGATTTCCACATACATTCTTTAATCATTGATAAAAAAGCCCTATTCAGTAAAGGCTTAGATATTAAAACTAGCTTTATAAAATTTTTTCAAAGAATTCTTTTAAATGATTTAGCAGGAAAAGTTTCATCATTCCAAGTGTTTATTGATTCAACTGGAAATGACGATTTTCAAATAAGCTTAAAAAAATATTTAATTGCAAATATACCACAGTTCCAAGCCAATCTTTTCAATCAGGAAAACAGCTATCATTTAAAAAGTGATGAGGAAGAAGAATTAATTCAATTAGCAGATTTAGTTTCCAATTCATTAATGATGATTTATTCGGAATCTAAGAGAAATGCTAATTGGGAAGAATTGTTTAATACATTAGAATCGAAATTGTTTCAACCTCTTGTCTTTCCTTATAATTCAATTCTCAATCAAGAAGAAAATGAAGAAAATTTCAAGGTATCAAAATCAATATATAGTAGTGTTTTAGAAACAATTGAAAGGTTTAGAGAGGGAAATATTGATAAAGTCAAAAGTGTAATAGTAAATCATTTAGTATACGTATCTAGAATATTCCCAACTCGGTTAATAGAGACTTATGAATTAAAAGATGAAATAAAAAGAGCTTTAAATCTAGATGTGAGCTTAGAAAATATTAGAATTCACATCAGAGACTTAAGATATAAAGGTGTCTTAATCATATCAAAAGCTGGCAAGAGTGGGTATAAAATAGCTGTTAATGAACAAGATATCAGCTCATATTTTCAACACTATCTATCTTACATCATTCCAATGCTAGAAAAGGCTAATATTGCTGATGAAGCAATAAAAATCAGTATGGATTCTACCAATTACAATAAGATACATAAGTTTATTAAAGCTTTAAAGGAACCTGATATATTAGAAAACTAACGTCTTAATCAATACATACTTATTAATTTTTAGAAAATATAACATCAACTATAAAAACATGAATACATCTATAGGCTTTGCATTAATGAACATTTTTAAAGAACCTATTTTAAAAAAAGCAAAAGAATTAAGTGAGGAATATGCTTTCATATATGAAAATGGACTTGTTAAATACATCAATAACTATTATGACAAGTTTTCAAACATTAAAACGTTTATCTATAGAGACCAGAGAGTCCCGTTTTATGATGTTTACTTTCCTGTCAATATACAATCAAATCAAAAACGTATAAAAGACATACAGAAATTAATCGATAGTAAGAGGTATGTAAGCATAATTGGCAATGCTGGTAGTGGAAAAAGTATGCTAACAAAACATCTTTTTATTTCAAATGCACAAGACTGTAAATCAGTGCCAATTTTAGTTGAACTAAGACAATTAAACAATTCAGAAAATACTATTGAAGATTTAATTAATTCTATTATAACCGATAATAAAATATCACCCAGTAATAAAATAACTAACCAAATTTTAAGTGAAGGCAATTTCGTTTTTATATTAGATGGTTATGATGAAATTTTCTCTATTAACAAACAGAAAACTACAGCAGACATAGAGAATTTTGTAGATAGATACAGCAATAATAAATTTGTTATCACATCAAGACCAGGTGCTGGGATTGAATCTTTTCAAAGATTTAACAATTATGATATTTCCCCATTAGATAATACCGAAATTAGTGAATTTATAAATTTACAATTTGACAAGCATGAAAACAAAGGGATTGCAAACAAAATAATTCAGGAAATAGAAAAGACTTCTAATAAGCATTACAAACATTATTTGTCAAGCCCACTATTATTATCAATGTTTATCTTCACCTTTAATAATTATCCAGAATTACCCAAACAACAAAGCAGGTTTTATTGGAATGTTTTTGACACTTTATGTACTAGACATGACTCGTTGTCAAAAACAGGAGGCTGGCAACATGAAAGAAAGTCAGGCTTAAAAAATGAAGAGTTAGAAAAAATACTTTTCTGGTTATCATATATAACCTTATTTGATGGGAAATATAGTTTTGATTATCAATCATTAAGTAATGACATAAAGAAGATTGTAGGTAAATTTAATATTAATGCTGATATTGATAATATAATTTATGATCTCAACATATCATTATCAATACTTATAATTGATGGATTAGTATACACTTTTCCTCACAAATCATTACAAGAGTATTTTGCTGCATCATTAATAAAATCATTAGATGATAATCAAAAGCAAAATGTTTATACTGACAAATTTAAAAAACTAACTAGGTTTTCAAATGGAGGTAATATAAACTTTTATAAAATGTGTATGGAACTAGATAAAATCTATTTTTTGAAATATTTTTTAATTCCAGAAATAAAATCAAGATTTAGACTTGATATCGAAAGTAACTTAGACAAAATGAATTATATTTTTGAATTTTTAAAATTAGAATTAGGATTCAAAAAAATTAACAAAAAGTATAGTTTAAAATCTGTTGCTTATGCCTCTGCTGATATAGTCTCATTAGTCAGAGATGGAATGAGTTTCGTTCATGTCTTTAAGACAATAGATGAAATAATAAAAGGAGATTCAGACTTTGAATACTATCTTAAAAATAAGGGTGAAGAAATTATAAATAATAGAGGAGACAGGGAGATAAGACTAGGCATTGAAGACTTTAAAAAAACTGTAGTAGCAACTGTTATTAATAACTATAAAGTTATTAATGATTTCTCAAACAGTTATGATGAAATTAGAGATAGGATTAAAAACTTTGAGAATTCTCTGGAAATAGAACAACAAGGAACACTAGATTTATTAGACATATAAGATGTAATAGCCACGACTTTATCTGACAGTTAGGGTTTAAAAATAATTGTCAGTTATCCAATACTGTCCTTACTTCCAAAAGTAAGGATTTTTTGTT
>NZ_FNWQ01000007.1 GCF_900108365.1 Chryseobacterium culicis
AATGCTTAATGGAGATAGCTCACATGCCAGTGGTTATGATATACCTCTTACAGGCGCTGCTGATATTCCTGTTACTACAACGGCTGATGAACCAGATCCTGGTCAAATGATTACATTATATAGGGGTGTTTCATCAAAAATATTTCATAATGATAATAGCCAATATATAAATGCACATTTTGGAATTGCAATTCCGAAGGAATATTATCAAGTAAGTTCACTTTTTGGTCCTCATAATGACATGGAAGCACACGCTGGAGGAGACAATCTTAGTATTTGGACAAGTTGGACTACCAGTAAGGAAACTGCTAGAGATTTTGCTACAGGAGTAGCTTTTGGACCAGCAGTTCCTGGAATTATAATGTCAAAAAGTTTCAAGATTGGTGTAGCAAATCCTAATCCCTTTAATTTAGGGGAGGCCGAATGGCTTGTTCCTGGTGTAGTTTATGGTGCAAAAGTCGAATATGTTCGTCCTAGACCTGGACAATAAATAATTTACTCTAAAATAATATCAAAAAAATGAATGAATTAATTTATTCTAAAATAAAAGAATATGATCCTCAATTAAATGATTTTGAAATTTCATATTCAAATCACGCTTTAATTCTTGATGATTTAGTTTCCTTGTATAAAGGAAGAAATAAGATGGCTAAAAGTGAAAGTATAAAAGAATTAACATATGAGATCTTAAATAATCTTCTTTTAATTAAAAACGAATCTATTAGATATGTAAAGTTTGTTGTTGTGAGATATGATATGATCAGTAGGCTCTTTGTTTTTAATGAAGATTATTCAAAAGTTTTTTTTGATTTCATAGTTCCAAATGAAAATAATTCACAATAAGACTAAAATAAAAAACAAGTATATTATTTCAAGTATATTGGTAATAAAGCAGAGCATTGAAATTCAATGCTCTGATATTAAAATATAACGGCAAAGAGCTTCAGGAAACAGGCATGTACAGCTACGGATGGAGAGACTATATGCCGGATTTAGGAAGATGGAACGGGATAGATCAGCTTGCAGAAAGCTATCTATCTACCAGTCCATTTGCTTATGTAGCCAATAATCCTGTATCAAGATTTGATGTGGACGGAAGATGGATGGATGATTCAGTGCATATTACAGATACTACAGGACAGACCTTTGGGTTTCACGGATCGCAGTATAATCCTCTGATGTCTTTCAGTACGTATGACGGGATGCATACTAATGAGGGTTCTGGCGTTACAGATAATGGAAATAATAGAATTGCCCAAGGACCTAAGCCTAGTATTTTTGAGACAATAGGTAATTTCTTCAGAAATTTATTTGGTCGGAATAAAACTAAAAATAAAGTAGAAGTTGGACCAGCTGAAAAAATTTCAGAAGAGCGGTTTTCAAACCAGATTAGTACTTGGCAAATTGTTAGTGCTTTGTTGTTTAATAGTACAGACCCTTATTCAGGCAATTGAAAATATGGGTGTAGGATCTTATGCAGAGGAAAGAGAGAATGCAGGTATAGTTGCTACGCTTTTTATAAATCCTGAAGCAGCTTCTGAAGGACTTTAAAGAAAAGCACTGTCTAGAGAAGCCATGTCAAAAATCTAGGGAGCTGGCCCAAAAAGAATTGATCCACAGAATCTTCCAAAAAGTGTAACAGAAGATTGGGTTGAAATCTTAGCAGGAAGAGGTGTAAAACAACTTGATGAATTTGGAGTACAGGCCGTTACTCAAAATAGATCAGGAATAAGCCCAAAATGGGTTGGATCATTAGAGTGGAAAATAAAAGATGTTCCTGGCTCTGTTAGATTAAATTAGCAGCAGAATTGTTCAACATCCTGATGGGAAATGAGGACTGGCTATTGATCATGATTATACAAAAATTATAAATTTACCGACAAGTTCGGCAGTAAAATGAAAATAGAATTTTTATTAGAAGAACACTTATTGCTTACAACAAGCTATATAAAATTGATTTATAAAAAAGATTTTGATAAAATAATCATACGGAGAGAACATATTAAGTTTATCAATTTACAATTTGGAAAACTATTACTAAAAGATTTAATAATTAGGGTTTCTTTTAAAGCTTTTAAAAACGAATATGTTTTTAATGCATCTGATATTACACTTAACACAAAAGAAATTAGCATATCAGGAATTCTCAATGATCCATTAGGAATATATGATCAAGGATATATTGATAATTTTAAACTACTTACTGATCAAAAAGGAAAAATAAAATGGTATGATCTGAATGATAAACAAAAATATTATTATTTAAGAGGATGTGTTTTACTAGTTGGAGTAAAAGAGAATATAGATAATAAAAACTCAACAATAATTATTGATCTATCAAATGTACAAATTGATTTAGATGTATATTATGAAATTGGAAAATCTTTTTTTACTTCGTTCGGTTATTTTGGCACTGAATTCCATTCTTTTAGAGACTGTTTAGTTAGCATCAAAGAATCGTTAAATCAAAGAGAAAATATGCCAATTTTAAAAATAAAGGGATATAAAAATTTTGAAAAAAATTTTTCAAACAATATTCTATTCAGTGACTTTTATGAGAAATTCACAAATGTTGGTTTCAAGATTGAAAATGTGAAATAAGGTTTAACATTCCGAACAGATAGGCAATAAATTAGAGTATTGGTTTTCAATACTCTAATTTTAAAAACATTTGTAAAATCACCTTGGAAATGCCAGGGTAAGTTTTGTAAAAAACAGCGAAGGAGCTCCTGAAAATAAAATTGAAACTAGTGACTTGTTAAAAACTATACTTTTGTTTTATTGGTAGAAATACAAAACTTAACGGTGGTAGAACAAGTTTTCAAGAAGCTATTGTACAATTTGGATTGAAGGTAAAAGTCTTGTTGAAGCAATAAATAAATTTGCTACATCTTACCCCTGCCCTTAAATTTATAATATTATGAATAATAAAAAATTTTGTTGTAAAAAATTCGAGTATTATTATACTGGAGAAAAAACGATGGGACTTAATTTTAGGATTGTAAAATATGGAATGAATGTTCTTATTAAAGAAGCTAAATTTTATAGTAAAAAAATAGAAGATGTTTGTAGTAAAGCCTTTTTTATTACTGAAGGATACAGTGATAAAATCACCGATTTTAAAATCAAAAAAATCGTAATTAATTATTGTCCTTTTTGTAATCAAAAACTTAGAGATTTTTATACATCTGATGATTATGTACAGGAAACTATTGAATAAGATCTAAGGCATTTTTAGTTAGTATTTACAAAAGAAATCTGATGAAGTTTTAAGTAAACTAACTATGTTATATATTCCTAAAAATTAATTAAAAAAATGAATACTAAAAATTTTTGTTGTGAAAATTTTAGATTTTACAATTCAGGTGACAATATAATGGGGTCTAATTTTAGGATTGTTAAATACATTGGAAAATTTAGAGAAAATATGCTTTTGCTCATAGGGTAAAATACTATTAATGTTCACTTAACCTGACGAGCTTCTCACTCCTATCTACAAATAAATTAAAACCATTGTCCTTAAACTTAAAATAATATGAGTAATAAAAAATTTTGTTGTGAAAGACTAGAAGGCGCATATAGTGTACAGAATGGATTTGGTCTTAATTTTAGAATTGTGAAATTTACTGAACCTCTATATAGTAAATTAAAACTTATTAATCCAAATATGGTGGATAAAGGATTTGTTATGACATCAGGTTATATTCATACAATTAATGATGAAAAAACAATGAGTTTATTTATAAACAACTGCCCCTTTTGTGGCCAAAAATTAAGTGATTTTTATAAATCTGATGATTACGTACAAGAAATAATTGGTTAAAATATTGCTAACATCTCAACCATGTTGATCATAAATAAGAGTATTGGCTTTCAATACTCTTATTGTTAAAATATACATCACCGTGGAAATACCAGAATAAGTTGTGCAAAAAACAGCGAAGGAGCTCCTGAAAATTAAATGGAAACTAGTGATTTGTTACAAACTATATTTTTGTTTTATGGTAGAAATACAAAACTTAACGGTGGTAGAAATAGTTTTCAAGAAGCTCTTGTTCAATTTGGATTGAAGGTAAAAATCTTGTTGAAGCAATAAATAAATTTGCTACATCTTGCTCCTACCCTTAAATTTATAATATTATGAATAATAAAAAATTTGGTGGTAAAAAATTCGAGTATTATTATATTGGAGAAAAAACGGGATCGATGCTTACATACATTAAAAGAATTAAACTAAATACAAATCATAATAAGAGCAAGACTTTCCTCTAACTCAATATTACTCATTTACTAAAATCAAACACCCGTTCAATAATTATTCCTAATTATTACCATCTTCTATTGAAAACACAATGTTAATTAACAAATATTATTAACGTAAACACAATGTCAATCAGAAAATTATCACTAACTTTAGTCATAACTTTAAAACCAATTAACTATGTCACATATATTAGCTGGAGTATTTGCTCATCACAGCGACTACAAAAAACTGGAAAGTGATCTGGAAAATTCAGGATTTGAAAACGCAGATTACATTGTATACCTCAATGAAGGTTCCCACAACTCCCAATATCTGGCAAGTGTTACCGTACATGATGGCAACCAGATTGACCTTGCACGAAATGCCTTTGTTCAGAATGCAGCCTTGAAATCATACCTGTTTGAGAACATGAACATCAATGAAACAAATTACGATACCATCAAAAGGTACATTGATGCCAGAAACAGAGCCGAAATCCATAACAGCCCTGATATTAAAATCAAAACGTCAAGTGACGGCATGAATTCTGAAGTAAAATTCTAATCGATATAAAAATCTAATAGCCGGAGATCCGTAGTGCATACTGCGGATCTTTTATCTTTGAAAAAACTAAAAATTTTCGTATTTTCGTGATATTATAGGCATGTGCACAAATGAGTTACGATTTAGAACAGGAGAATAAAGAGATCCTTGCAAGATATAAGGATCTGATTTCTAATACATACAGAACATTGGATGAGGAAAATAATAAGCTCATCCGAAAGGCATTCGACATCGCTCTGGATGCCCACAAGGATCAAAGGAGAAAATCCGGAGAACCTTACATCTACCACCCTATTGCTGTTGCTAAAATTGTAGCCACAGAGATTGGTCTGGGAGCAACTTCTATTGCCTGTGCGCTTTTGCATGATGTGATTGAAGACTCTGACTATACCTACGATGACCTGAAAAAAATATTCGGTGAAAAAATTGCCAATATCGTGAATGGACTGACTAAAATCTCCATCATGAACCACCAGAATATTTCCGTACAGTCTGAAAATTACAGAAAACTGTTACTGACATTATCAGAAGATTTCAGGGTTATTCTCATCAAAATTGCTGACCGTCTTCATAATATGAGGACCCTGGAAAGCATGGCTCCCGATAAGCAGAAAAAAATTGCCTCAGAAACAGTCTATATCTACGCTCCTATGGCTCACCGCCTGGGGCTGTACAATATCAAATCTGAGCTGGAAGACCTTTCCTTAAAATATAACAGTCCTGAAGTATATAACGAGATCACGGAAAAATTGGAACTTGCCAAAGAAAACCGTGAAAGATATATCAACGAATTTACAAAAGAAGTATCGGCACGACTGGGTGAAGAAGGCCTAAACTTTAAAATCAAAGGACGTGCAAAAGCCATCTCCTCCATCTACAGAAAGATGCTGAAACAGGGGGTTTCTTTTGAAGAAGTTTTTGATAACTACGCCATCAGGATTATCTACAAATCGGATGCGAAAAATGAAAAATTCTTGGCATGGAAGATCTACTCCATCGTTACGGATGTTTACCACAGTAACCCTTCCAGAATGCGTGACTGGATTACCCAGCCCCGTTCCACAGGATACGAAAGTTTGCATTTAACGGTTTTAGGCCCGGACAAAAAATGGATTGAAGTTCAGATCCGTTCAGAAAGAATGGACGAAATTGCCGAAAAAGGAGTTGCCGCCCACTACAAATACAAGGAAGGTTACAAACAGAGTTCTGATGACAGAAACTTTGAAAAATGGGTAACAGAGATCCGTGAGGTACTGGAACAGCAGCAGAATCTCTCTACTTCGGAACTTTTGGATAATATTAAACTGAACTTATATTCTAAAGAAGTATTTGTATTTACCCCGAAAGGAGAAATTAAAATTCTGCCAACCAATGCTACCGCGCTGGATTTTGCCTTCTCCGTCCATTCCGATTTGGGAATGAAATGCCTGGGAGCTAAAATTAACGGAAAACTCGTTCCTATTTCCTACATCCTTCAAAACGGAGATCAGGTGGATATCCTCTCTTCTCAGAATCAGAAACCCAAATCTGACTGGCTGGAATTCGTAGTGACTTCGAAAGCCAAATCCAAGATCAAAAGTTATCTGAACTCCCAGAAAAACCAATTGGTAGAAGAAGGAAAAGAAATCCTGCAGAGAAAACTTCGTCATGCCAAAATCAATTTTAATGATGAAGAAATTAATAAGCTTCAGAAATTTTTTAATTTAAAATCGTCTCAGGAACTCTTTCTTAAATTCCAAAGCAATGAACTTGATGTCAGCAGCTTAAGAAAATATATTGAAAGTAAAAATGTATTTAATAACTTACTTTCAAGATTCAGAAAATCGCCCAACAAAAGCCAGCATTTCGAAGAGCACAAGGAAGAAAATCTTGACATGATTGTCTTTGGAAAGGATGAAGAAAAGCTGAACTACAGCTACGCAAAGTGCTGTACGGTAATTCCGGGGGATAAAATCTTCGGTTTCATCACCATCTCAGACGGAATTAAAGTGCACAGCGATACCTGTCCGAATGCCATTAATCTGAGAGCACAGTATGACTACCGTGTGATTCCCGCCAAATGGGTAAATGCGGAAAGCTTCAAAAACAGAGTGAAAATTGAAATTGAAGGACTGGACAGAATGGGTATGATTAACGATATCACTACCGTTATCAGCGGAAGTATGGGAATGGATATGAAAAGCATGTCTATTGAATCCAACAATGGTGTTTTCACAGGAAATATCAATCTGGAGGTCAAAAATAAAGGCCAGCTCGAAGAGACCTTTAAAAAACTTAAAAGTATCAATGGTGTTTCCATAGTGAGGCGACTACAATCATAATTATGAATTTATCTCTTTATTTTAAAAAATTTTTCAGCAACAGTCAGTCCTCAGGAATTATTCTTATTTTCTGTGTGCTTATTTCATTGCTTATTGCCAATTCATCTGCTGCAGAAAACTTTCAGCATTTTTTAGATAAGGAAGCAGGCACCCACCTTTTCGGATTGGAATATCCGGTCAGTATCTGGATCAATGACGGATTAATGGCCGTATTCTTCCTGCTGGTAGGTCTGGAAATAAAACGCGAACTTGTGGAAGGAGAACTGTCTTCTTTTAAAAATGCCTCCCTTCCTATTTTTGCTGCAGTAGGCGGAATGCTTGTTCCGGCCGTCATCTACAGCATTTTTAATACCGGTACCGAATACGGTAATGGCTGGGGAATCCCTATGGCCACAGACATTGCGTTCTCTCTTGCCATCATTTCGATGCTGGGTAAAAAAATACCCAATTCTATCAAAATATTTTTAGCAGCACTGGCTATTGTAGACGATCTTGGAGCCATTCTGGTGATCGCCGTTTTCTATACTGAGCAAATCCACTGGAGCTATCTTTTATTGTCTTTCGGAGTAACAGCTCTCCTATTTGTTTTAAATTTTTTAAAAGTAACCAAAACAATATTTTACATCATTCCGGGGCTTTTTCTGTGGTATTTCCTGCATCATTCCGGAATTCATGCCACAATAGCCGGAGTTTTATTGGCCTTTTCCATTCCTACCAATGCCTCCAATGTAGAAATTTCGCCATTGGAAAAACTGGAGCATCAGCTTCACATTCCGGTAAGCTTTCTGATCATGCCTATATTTGCCTTAACCAATACCAATATCACTTTTTCCAGTGAAATGGTAGCTGGAGTTACGAGTACATTAGGATTAGGAATTATTTGCGGTCTGGTCTTGGGAAAACTTATTGGCATCAATCTTTTCTCTCTGATCGCTATTAAATTAAAGCTCAGCTCACTGCCGCAAAACAGCAACTGGCTTCAGATGATCGGGGTAGGTTTATTGGCCGGAATCGGATTTACCATGTCCATTTTCATTGCATTGCTTTCCTTTAAAGGTGAAATTGAGATTCAGGATGAAGCAAAGTTTGCCATTCTGATAGCTTCTTTTGTAGCTGCAATTGCCGGATTCACCATATTGAGTATAAGTTCAAAAGAAAATCCGGAACTGGAAGAAAACTAATCTTTCTTACGGTTTTCCAGCTTTCTCTTATGTTCCTCAGCACTATCAAAATCTGGTTCTGTAACGGCATTACGGTAATGAACGGTTTCTTTACGAATTTCATCAGACAGCAGTTTCTCTATTCTCAGCTTTCTGATCGCCATATTCAGTTCATTCCCGAATAAAAGCAGATAAACATTCACATTTACCCACACCATCAGCAGTATCATACTTCCTATGGACCCGTACAAAACGTTATAGCGCGCAATATCCTTTACATAAATTGCAAAAATATAAGTCGTGAGTACAAACAAGACAGTTGTTAAAATAGCTCCGGGAACAGCCTGACGGAATCTTGTAATTTTTACGGTTCCCAGCCAGTAAAATAAAGTCAGCAGTATAAAATAGAAAAGAGGGAAAGAAACAAATCCGATAATGCTGGAAAGGTTGTCTACAAGCCAGGTAATATCATACGCCGGCGTAAAAAGCTTCATCACGACCTCCACATAATATACCCCGAAAAGGGCTAAAAAGACAATAGTAATAAAGCCTATTGTGATAAAGAATGAAAGAATAAATTCCTTTACATCCGTTAGTTTTTCATCCGAATTTTCATTAAAGCCATTGATCAGGGAAAATGTACCATTGGTGGCAAAAACAAGCGCTAGAATAATGGTGAGATTACTGATTCCTCTCATGTTCGGGATGATGCTGTTTTCGATATACCCTCTTACATCACCTTCCATATTGGAGGGAAAAACATTATGCATCAGTACATCAAAAATATAGAACTGAAGCTTGTCGTAATGCGGCATATAAGGTAAAACGGAAAGTAAAAAGAGTATAAAGGGAAAAAGACTTATGGTAAAGCTCCAGGAAATGGCAGCCGCTTTTCTTCCTATCTTCCCTTTGAAAATTCCGGAGATATAGATCTGAAACATCTGCCAAAGCGATATTCCTAAAACCGGAATATGGATGCTGTCAAAAAACTCTTGAATTTTTAAAATAAACTTAGGAACTTTTACACTCATCGATCTGTTTGTCTTTATACAAAGGTAGGGGAATTAAATTAAATAGGAAAAAGATCGTGGGGAATTAGACGGCAGATGTTTGGCAGCAGGAATTGGGGCAAATACTGTTTCTTAAAAAAGCACGATTCGATTTCTTCCCTTCTGATCTTAAATCCTGAACCGGAAAAACCGGCGGCCGGACAACCCGCAGTAAAAAAACACTTGAGCCAAAAACTTTGATCATTATCTCCTGAAATCTTATCTTTGCAGCTGAAACTTCTCAAAATGCGCATCAGCTTACTTTGCATCGGTAAAACAGATGATAAGGAAATTACCTCTTTAATCAATTATTATCTTAACCGTTTACCCAAACACTGGAATTTTGAAATCACGGAAATACCGGATGTTAAAAATGCCAAAAACCTATCGTCCGACCTGCTCAAAAAAGAAGAAGCCAAGCTGTTCTTACATCATATTGATAAAAATGATCTGGTGGTTATTCTTGATGAAAAAGGAAAACAGTTTACCAGCCGTGAATTTTCACAGAAAATTGACACCTGGATGAATTCTTCTGTAAAAAAAGTACATATTCTGATTGGAGGAGCCTACGGTTTTTCAGAAGAAATTTACAGCAGAGCAAATGAAAAAATGTCCTTATCTAAAATGACCTTTACCCACCAGATGATCCGCCTGTTTATAGTGGAACAGCTGTACCGCGCCGATCAGATTTTACAGGGAAAGCCTTACCATAACGATTAAAATAAAACCCTTCAAGATTCAGAAGGGTTTATAGTTTATAGGATTTCAAGCTTTTTGCTTATTAAAATTAATTATTTCAAACTGATCTGTCTCTTTGCTTCGCCCACCACAAAAGCAACGGAATTCGCTATATTAAAACTCCTGATGAGCTTTGACATAGGAATGGTCAAATGATTTTCAAAACGGTCCAGAACCTCTCTGCCCAATCCCACACTTTCTTTTCCGAACACAAGCCAGTCTCCGTCCTGAAAATCGGTTTCCAGATAAGATTTTTCAGCATGCGAGCTCATTAGAAAAACACGTGAGCGGTCAGGAATACTTTCAATCCATTCATCCACATCTGCATATTCAGTCACATCAAGATGAACCCAATAGTCCAGTCCGGAACGTTTAAGATTTTTATCATTAATCACAAATCCAAATGGATGAATCAGGTGCAGTCTGCTTTCTGTTCCTACACACAGTCTTCCGATATTTCCAGTATTGTTGGGGATTTCGGGTTCTACAAGAACAATATTCAACATCTCTCTATCGCTTTATTCGTTTTTTGTTTGGATGGGTATAAATGATGGGGCTGTCTTTTAAATTATTTCTTTACACATTTAGCATAAACGTCAGTAAGCACAGCTTTTTCATAACCTAATGCCACTGCTTTATCGAGGTTTTCACAAGCTTCCCTGAGTTTGGAAGTATCAAACAGAATCATAGCTCTGCTTACATAAGACGGTGCAAATTTGGGATCTATAGAAATTGCTTTATTGGCATCTGCAAGAGCTTCCTTGTATTTTTTCATTTTAAAGTAAACATCTGCCCGCCCATTATAAAGCAATGATTCCGGCTTCTCGGAGAGAAGTTTATTATAATCTTTCAAAGCTCCCTCAAGATCTCCATTATTCTTTTTGAGATTGGCCAATCCGGTTTTGGCAAAAAGGTTATCAGGAGCAAAAGTGAGAATCTGATTAAGATCTTTATGGCCAGGTCTTTTTTTCCCTGGCTGTCATAAATTTTGGAACGCGTAAGATATAAATCCGGAGTCTCAGCATTCACCTGAAGCCCTTTTTCTATATATTCCAGCGCTTTTACCTTATTTCCTTTCTGGCTGTAAAGCGACGAAAGATTGGCATAAACGGAAACTGACAGCGGATTTGCTTTCAACGCAGATTCGTAAGACTTAAAAGCCTGCGTGGTCTTTCCGAGTCTTCTCTGAGAAGTTCCGAGATAATCATAATATTCCGATTGAAATTTTTGGATCTGTTCTTTCTCTGCGAGTTTTAAATATTGCTCTTCGGCACATTTATAATCGGCTTTATTAAAACATTCTTCAGCCAGTTTTTTATCCTGGGCAGAGAAATTCAGAGAGATGCAGAAGGAAGCTGCTAGTAATAAAATTTTTTTCATGAAGTTATAGTTTGTTTATTGATCACTTTTTTGGTGAGTGCACCAAATATCACTCCCAATAAAGATCCAACAAACGCCCCCACCAAAATATCTATCGGGAAATGCACTCCTAAATATATACGGCTGTAGGAAACCACTATAGCCCATACAAATATAGCATATGGAAACCATTTAAGCTTATTTTTCAGTAAAATACTTAAAAATGAAGCCAGAAAAAATGTGTTAGAGGCGTGGGCAGAATAAAACCCATACTGTCCGCCGCATTTCACGATTCTCATATGATGCTCCAGTGTAGGATCATGACAGGGTCTCAGCCTTGCCACTCCATATTTGAAAACACCAGCCAGCTGATCTGAAACCGTTGCACCGATAGCCAAAAATATAAGAATAAAAACTAAAGATCTTAGCTGATGATTTTTGTATAAAAAATAAAGAAATATGATGTAAAGAGGAACCCAGATCCATGTACTGGAAATCAGCATCCAAAATTGGTCGAAAGATGAGTCGCCCAAATTATTAAGGTAAAGAAATACCTTCTTATCTTCCTGAATAATTTCCTCCATGATTATCTGCTTACAGGTCCTTCGTAAGTATCATCATCTGCCGGCTTAGGTTTTGGAGGTTCATTAGAAGCCGCTGAAGAGGGCTCTGTAAGAATATCTTTCTGGATATCATTCATCGGGTTAAAATCCTTTGCCGCATCTTTTACCTTTTCAATCTCACGTTTGATCTCAGAAACAGGATTATCTGTTTCCTTCATGATTTCAGTTTTGATATCTTCTACCGCTCCACGCATCTTTCTAACGCCTGCACCTAAGTCACGCGCAATCTGTGGCAGTTTATCCGGACCGAATAATACAACGATTGCAATGGCAATGAGTGCCATTTCTCCAATGCTTAATTCCATTTGGTAAAATTACAAAAGATTATTGCATTTAGGGAATGTAAACTAAAAATTTAAACAAATTTTAAGATTTTATAAAGTTGTATGGTTTTTGGAGGCTGAGCCACTTTCCTGGGGATTCAGGATTCAGGTTAATTTTATTTCAGTGAGCAGATCGGTGGTTTATTTGTTGCCGGGTTTCGGGGTGTTAAAAGTCTTGGATTATGATTACCATGCTATATCAGTTTCAGCTTATCTGCCACCTTAAACTCTTAACGCTCACTTCCCTAATCCTTATTATTTATTACCCATAACCTAACAATCATCAACTATTAATTAACAAAAATTTAATTCAAGACAATGAGAATTACGCAACAATTCTGTATATTTATAATACACAAACCAATAAATATTTATTATGAAAAAACTAGTGACTACTTTTAAAGTTTTCGCTGTCTTATCGGTACTGGCATTGCACAGCTGCCGCGACGAAAACAACGAAATGAATCAGCAGGAGGCTGTTCAGGCAAAGGTAACCGCAGATGACCTTAAAAGGGAAATTACTCCTCTCCTGTCGCCAACTGTTCCTGATGCCGTACAACTTCAGCTGAATGAATCCCAAAAAAATCTCGGAATTTATCTGAAAAATGATTTGCAGATAGCTGGAGTAGCTGTTCTGGGAAAAATTACAACTCCAAAAGGAATCGAGCTTTCCAAAAGCCTGATCACTGATAAAGAACAGTACACCGCTTCCGGAAACATCATGGATCCGTCTTCAGTAAAAATAGGGAAATTGGGTGAACTGTATACGGCGGAAGACCTTACTACAGCACAACAGGGATTAAGAGAAGCCATTACGGAAGAAATAAAACCCGAAACCCATGTAATGGAAATAACCTGGAACAGCAACAGCGGAAAATTTACTACGGTATGCTTTTACAATGATTCAGGAATTATCTGGGATAACATCTTCGGAGGACTTGTTATGATGGATACCAGAGGGAATGCTGAGGCTTCTAACAACAATCAGGCATCAAAAGTGGTTTCAACATGGTATAAGCAGTGGTGGACAGCCAACTGGCTGTGGGGTTCTAAGAGAGGTGAAGCCGGATATCAGATTACAATTTATTACTCCGGTTCTACGGTTTCCAATGCGGATGTAAGCGACTGGGGATACATCAGCTTGGGAAAGGCAAAAAGTGAGAGCAAAATTACTAAGAAAACCGGAGCCTACGGACAATGCCGTTATGCGTTGGGACTTTGTACTCCTACAGGATCTTTAAGTTTTAATTCCAGCAATTTCACAGTATCATTTTCAGGATTAGGAAGCAATATCGTAAGTAATGGGACAAAATCCCTTTATCCATAATTATCTTCATAAAAATCTGATTTTAAAGGAAACGGGAAGCTCAGTGAGCTTCCCGTTTTTATGAGTAAAATTTATATTTGTAGGGCCTTATCAGGCACCAGCTTTTAATTTCAGGGCTTCTATAGCATTCTCTTTCAATCCAAAAGTATGAACCAGTATCTCATAGAGCTGGCTGTCATTTTCTATAGATATGGACTCTTTAGCACCATCAGCAGACCGGATATTCAATACACCATCTGTATAAGTATACCGGGCATTTTCATCAACTTTGGAGAGAATCAGCCTGTTTTTGAAATGAGAATCCGGATGGGTAGACAAATACCAGTTGGAAATATCAAGATCAATAGGTTCTACATGCTCCGGTATGAAGCGGTATACCGGAAGCCACTGCTCTTTCTGCATCCAGAGTATATAGGTATCTTCTTTGCGGGAAACTTTAAAAATTCCGTTGGGAGTTTGCTGCTGATCTTCTTCATGCAAAAGTAGGGGTGCCGTAAGGGTAGCTGTCCCAAAGCCACAATCTGCCAAATATTTGCGATCTTCAAAATCCACAATAAGCAATAGATGGGTTTGTGCAGCAATACTATCCTCCTCTCTTCCCCACACTACTCTTCCGAGCTGAAGCTTTACATTGAATCCTAACATTTTTAAAACTTCACTCAACAGCAGGTTTTGTTCGTAACAATATCCACCTCTGGATTCGAGAACCAGTTTTTTAAAAATTTCATCAATTTTTAAGGAAGGAACGGTTCCTGTATAAGAATCAATATTCTCAAAAGGAATATATTTCGGATGAAGCTGATGTATTTTTCTTAGCGTTTCCCAATTCAATTCCGGAATTCCGGAGAAATGAATTCTTTCAAAATATGTATTCAGATCTGATGCGTTCATAATTAGTTGTTTCAAAAATGAGTAAAAATTACTCTTGTAAAATTATCAAATAGATGAAACGCGCATTAGCAATATGTTCAGAATAGAACAAATCTATTGTTAATTAAAAGTCTTTTTTTGTGGTTACATCTATTGCATCTTTTCCTTTTTTCTGAAAAGCAGAATAGGTAATGACTACACTGACCGCCATTAAAATAAATGCTAAAAAGAAAGGTGCTCCGGAAAATTTGAACGGTGCTTCATCATGGGTGAAATAGTAAAAAAGATTCGTCATCATGGGAGGCCCGATAATGGATGTTGCACTCATCAGACTCGTCAGCGCTCCCTGAAGCTCCCCTTGTTCATTAGAAGGAACGCTTTTCGTAATAACAGACTGTAAAGCAGGGCCGCAGATCCCTCCCAGACAATACGGTACCAAAAATACAAACATCATCCAGCCTTCGGAAGCAAAAGCAAATAACAGCATTCCTATGGCATAGAAAGCTAATCCGTAATAAATACTTTTCTGCTCTCCCAACTTTGGTGTGGTATACCGGATAAGCCCTCCCTGTACCAAACCTACCAATAAACCTACTACGCCTAGTGAGATTCCCACCATTCTTTCTGTCCAGCTGAATTTATACATGGTAAAAAAGCTCCAGTTGCTCTGTACGGCATGGCCAGCAATATAAATCAATATCAATGAAACAATAAGCCCTGAAATTTCGGGATGCTTCCCTAAAAATTTAAATGACCCTATAGGATTGGCACGTTTCCAGTCGAATTCTCTTCTTTTATCTTTATCCAAACTTTCAGGAAGGATGAAGTATCCATACAGGAAATTAAGTAAACATAAACCGGCAGCCGCATAAAAAGGAACTCTTGCACCGTAATGCCCAAGAACTCCCCCCAGAACAGGGCCTATAATAAAGCCTAATCCAAAGGCTGCTCCAATCAGTCCAAAATTTTTAGCCCGGTCTTCATCCGTAGAAATATCGGCAATATAGGCACTGGCAGTGGTGACACTGGCACCTGTAATCCCTGCAATAATTCTTCCCAAAAACAGCCACCATATAGTAGGAGCCAGCGCAAGGAAAATATAATCAATCGCAAATCCGAAGAGAGAAATCAGAATTATGGGTCTTCTTCCGTATTTGTCACTCAGATTTCCAACAAGCGGAGAAAAAATAAACTGTGTAAATGCATAGGCAAATCCCAGCCAGCCGCCATATTTTGCTGCTTCGCTGATATCTGCATGAATGAGCTCCTCTATCAATTTAGGAACTACAGGGATGATGATTCCCCACCCTGTTATATCGATCAGTAAAGTAATAAATATGAAGCCTATAGCTGCTTTTTTCTTTGAATTTTCCATGATGGTGCAAAATTAATCAAATCTGGAAAATAATGATTCTAAATTGTAAGTCAGGATATTTAATAAAATACGAATAACCTGTCTCAGAGGTATTATTGAAGCAGGTTATTCATATCAATTAATCAGTATTTTGCTAATTGTTGCTGGGTTTTGTATAAATCATTCTGTTGGTAATAATACCTTTGATTGGGTTTACATACAGGTTTCCTACATTGGAAACGGCCTGAAAAGCACATGTATAGAAACTGGAATGGGCCACTACCCTGTATTGATTATTATTGAATGCCTCAGGAATATCATTGATCATAAGCGCAGATGAATTAACATTGCTGTAATGAGAATCATTGACAAGGTTAGTCCAGATGCTTCCTTTAAGAACCTGCCACTGATACGTTATATTATCAGGCGTTTCATCTGTAGGTGTATTACTGATTACGGCGGTTATCGTTGCCGATCCGCCAACAGGTACTGTATGATCACCGGGCTGGGAAAGATAAGTCAGAGGAGCAAGGTAGTATTCCGAAAGGATATTATACACCCTTATCTGGCTAAATACCAGACCTGCACCCAGAGCTTCACCAAAAACCAATCGAACTTCATCCCACGCCGCCGGAGGAGTTACTTTCATAATCCTGCGTCCCTTACTGTCTCCAAGATCCAGAAGAAGATGCTCATTAATTCCCACACGGTAAACCTCCTGCCCGTTATTGTAGAAAACAAAGTTTCCGGCATTAAAGCTGGGATATAAGTTAAAACCATCCGAGGCGAAATCAATATAGACCGGTTTATCTGCCTGAAAATCGGCTCCCGTAGTTCCTACCCCTAAAGACATACTGCAAAGAACACCAGCACCTGTACCCGGCTTTAAAGAAGCATATGAATTTACATCCGTATCTGTCATATTGCCGGGATTAACAGCTTCTTTCCCCAGCCTGACACAAAGCAGTCCGCCATCATTTGAGCTTGAAGTATTAGTATCCAGCAATCTTCCGCATCCACCGTTAGGCAGCGTTACCATCTCCTGAGACTGTAGCTGGGAAGCTACCACAAAGCACACTATGGTCAAAATCCCGCGTAATATTGAATTTGTTTTCATCATCAATAATTTTAAAATGTAAATGTATACAAGAGAGAATTTTCATCCCTGAAAAGGGATGATTACAATGACAGCCTGCCATTTAAACTACCTGATTACGAACACAATATTGACAAAAGAGGACGCAGTGGCCGGCCCTATCACATCATAACTTAATATTCCGTTGGCGTCTATACTGACATTACCGAGAACTGTATTGTCAAAATCTGTCACATAATAATACAGATCTGACGGATTGGTAAAAAAGGGAATAGCTGCCGGAGCACCGGTACTGGAGACTTTTGGCGCAGAAAATTGAGTCTTGTAAAGCTGGAATAAATCTTTTGTCTTTCCTGTGCCTGCCACAGAAGTATCTATACTAATGGAGGGCATATAGAAAAACTTAACAATATTACCACTGATCGGAACCCAATTGGGAAGGTCTGAGGTTCCTGCATTTTGGGATAATGCCTGCCTTTTGAGGTCGTATACGAGCAAACCGTTAGCAGGATTGACAATTGTTGACAAATCGGAAATTCTGGGAATTAATACTCCTTTACTGGAGTTGGTAACATCTAATGCAGAACTCGTATCGGGACTGGGTATTCCTATTCCAATCTGTGAAAAGAGAGAACTGCCGGCAAGCAATGCCACAGTAATGAATAATTTTTCGATTTTCATTTTTGTTTTGTTTGGTGTAAATATAAAATAATTTACTACATAAAACGTTATTTACAAACAAAAATAAAGTACACAAACACCTTATTATCAATATATTATGTATAAAAAATTAATCAAAACCATTAGAATTATTAAACATAATTCTTACATATTGTTATTTCTTAAACTAACTTTAATCAAATAGCATACTATGCAACACATATAAATTATTCAAAAAGGTTACATCCATAGATGAGCATAAAAAAAAGGCCGTTTCTTTCGAAACGGCCTTTACTAATTTATTGTAGTGTGTATTACTTTGAAGCAAGTTCTTCTTTTGCAGAAGTGGATTTTCCGTGCACCTCTTCTTCTTTTCCTGTTTTAAGGAAGTCATAAGCAATTGCAGACGCAATAAAGATG
The DNA here is from genome assembly GCF_900108365.1 of Chryseobacterium culicis. GTDB lineage: Bacteria > Bacteroidota > Bacteroidia > Flavobacteriales > Weeksellaceae > Chryseobacterium > Chryseobacterium culicis. The sequence goes on from NZ_FNWQ01000007.1 coordinate 18,108, forward strand.
GATGAATAAGTACCGAATCCAATACCGATTAACATCGCAAACATGAATCCTCTCAGGTTATCACCTCCGAAGATAAAGATCGCAAGGATCACCAAAATAGTGGTGAATGAGGTGTTGAATGTTCTACCCAATGTACTTGAAATAGAGTCATCAAACAGACCTGCCAATGTTAGAGATTTTTTCTCTCTCAGGTATTCTCTAATTCTGTCGAAGATAATTACCGTATCGTTAATTGAATAACCTAATACCGTAAGAATCGCGGCAATGAAATCCTGATTGATCTCCATGTTGAACGGCATATATTTGTGAAGCAATGAATAGGCTCCTAAAATAATGACCGCATCGTGGAACAGAGCAGCTACCGCTCCAAGAGAGAACTGCCATTTTCTAAATCTTACCAGGATGTAGATAAAGATCATCGCTAATGCAGCTAATACCGCATAAATACCGTGAGTCTGGATATCATCTGCAACAGAAGGTCCTACTTTTTCAGAAGAAATAATTCCTGCATGATCTTTATCAGCAGATTTGAAATCTTTCAAAGTAGTTCCTGCCGGTAAGTTTGTTTTTAAACCTTCAAATAATTTTTGTTCGATAATCTGGTCAGCCTTTAAAGATTCGTCTTCGATAAGGTAATCTGTAGAGATCTTTAATTGTCTGTTATTTCCGAAAGTTTTAGCTTCTACAGAAGAGTTTTTACCGTCTTCAGTTTTGAATAGAGCAACTAATTTTTCTTCAATATCTTCAGCTTTCACATCTTTGTCGAATCTTACCACATAGTTTCTACCACCGGTAAAGTCGATACCGTATTTGAAACCGTGTGTTGCTATTGAAATAACACAGATAACGGTAAGAACCGCAGAAATGATATATGCATATTTTCTCTTTCCAATGAAATCGATCCATGTGTTTCTGAACAGGTTCTTGGTAGCTGGAGTCCAGACAGAAAGACCTTTTCCTTTATTTAATCTTGAGAAGATCATTACTCTTGAAAGAAGTACAGACGTAAACAAGGTCATCAGGATACCGATCATCAGGGTTAATGCGAAACCTTTAATAGGTCCTGTTCCGAAGAAGAACAGTACAACTGCCGTCAGGAACGTAGTAGTGTGACCGTCAATAATCGCGTTCAATGCATGCTTGAAACCATCTTTGTAAGCTTCAAGAATACTTTTCCCAGCGAATAATTCTTCTTTGGTTCTTTCATAAATGATAACGTTCGTATCCACGGCTACTGCCATCGTCAGAACGATACCCGCGATACCTGGAAGGGTAAGCGTAAAGTCTCCCGAATCCATGATACCGAAAATATAGAATAAGTTGATCACCATTGCAATTACCGCATATACACCTGCTCCACCGTAGTAGAAAATGATGTACACAATGATAATAGCAAACGCAATGATGAATGACATTAAACCGGAATCAATAGCCTCCTGTCCTAAAGACGGACCTACAACCGTAGCCTGAACTACTTTTGCACCTGCAGGCAGTTTACCCGCACCTAATACGTCTACAAGTTCTTTAGCTTCTTCCTGAGAGAAGTTACCAGAGATCTGAGTTCTACCGTTAGGGATAGCATTTACAACGTTCGGAGCTGTATAAACTCTGTTATCAAGCGTTACAGCAACTGGTTTTCCAACGTTTTTCTCCGTTAATGTTTTCCACTCTTTTGCTCCTTTGGAGTCCATCTGCATATCTACTACCACTCTGCTCAGTTCGTCGTAGCTGATGTTGGCAGTTTCCACAGCACCGTCTACCGGAGCTTTTTGGTTGATGTTACCTCTGATAGCATACAATACCAAGCTTTCCGTATCTGTAGCCTCAGGTTTGTAACCCCACATGAACTGTGTATATTTAATGTTAGCCGGACGTAAGGACTGACCTACTTTGCTGTTCAATATTTTGTTTACAACTGCAGTATCAGATAGTTTTACGTTGGCTACACCATTGGTTCTTAATTTGTCAAGATGTAAAAGGTTCATGAAGTTCACATTCTTTGCCACTCCCATAGAATCACCTTTTGCAGCAACCATAGTTGTTAAAGTCTGGAAATAAGGCGCAATTTCAGGAACCTGCTGTACTTCCCAGAACTGAAGTTTTGCGGAAGTCTGAAGCATTTTCTTCACTTTATCAATATCCTTCATACCAGGCATTTCCACAGAAATTCTCGCTGTACCAGGAACTCTCTGAACGTTTGGCTGGATGGCTCCAAGCTTGTCAATTCTCGTTCTGATTACCTCGAAAGCTGTTCCTACAGACGCATCAATTTTTCTTTTAACAATGCTTTTTACCTGCTCATCAGGCGTATTGTACTTCACCTCAGTAAGGGTAGTATTTCCGAAAATTTCCGGATCTGCCAACTTAAGGTTTGTTCCTTTAGCTTTGTTAACTACATCGAACTGGTCAAAGAAGTTGTCGATGTAAGGTCTTGTAGAATTCTTCTGTGCTTCATCAGTTTTGTTTAAAGCCTCGATAAGTACAGGATTGGTGGAATAATTGGTTAAATCATTCACAAGATCCCTTTGGTTGATCTCCAAAAGAACGTTGATCCCTCCTTTCAAGTCAAGACCAAGTTTCATTTCCTTGTCTTTGGCTTTAGTGTAATAAAGTTTAGTGAATCCTAAATTCAAAGTATCCTTAGAAAGTCTTGTTATTTCTTTCTGATACTTCTCCGGATTGTCTCCTGCAATAGCAGTTGCCTGCTTTTCAATCTTGCTGGCGTACCATGTTGGTAATAGCTCGTTTAAGCAAATCAACCCTAGTACAATAGCGACAATTGTAATAAGTCCTTTTCCTTGCATTTTGTTATAACTACGTTAAATTAAGTCGGCAAATATAATGATTTTCTTGTATTTTATGAATTTTTAACAACAGAAATGGTTTATTTTCAGAGATATTGGTATTCCGATTTCTATTTAAGATTTAACAATTTTTTTTCGCTATTATAGTAAAGTCTTCAAAATATGATTGGTATAAAATTTTCATTCACTCTTTCAACACACTAACTCTCAAAATATTATGAAAAAACTACTTTTTAGCATCAGCATCTTTTCTTCCTTAATCGTTAATTCTCAAAGCATTAATTTGGAAGAATTTGTGACCGGACTTACCAGTCCCGTAGAAATTACAAACGCCAATGACAGCCGGCTTTTTGTAGTACAGCAAAACGGAATCATTAAGATTGTGCAGCCCACCGGAGCCGTTAATACAACTAATTTTTTAAACATCAGTTCGAAAATTATTTTTGGCGGCGAAAGAGGTCTGTTAGGACTGGCGTTTCACCCACAATACGCTACGAACGGGTATTTTTTTGTGTATTATAACAACACGGCCGGCAACGTTACTGTTGCCAGATACAGCGTCAGCACCACAGATCCGAATGTAGCAGATCCTAATTCTGAAAAAATCCTGCTAAGCATTCCGAAACCATTCGACAATCACAATGGAGGAAGCATTCATTTTGCTCCTGACGGAAAACTCTGGATCATCACCGGAGACGGAGGAAGTGGCGGTGACCCAAATAATAATGCGCAAAACAAAAATTCGCTGCTGGGGAAAATGCTGAGAATAGATGTAGATGCCACTGGCCCTTACAATATTCCACCGGATAATCCTTTTGCAGGAGCAGGAGTGGATGGCGCTGATGAAATTTGGGCGTACGGCCTCAGAAACGGATGGAAATTCTCTTTTGACCTTACAACAGGAAATGTACTGATTGCAGATGTAGGCCAGGGAGCCATTGAAGAAATCAACAAAATGCCCATTACCACAGCAGGTTTAAACTATGGATGGCGCTGCTATGAAGGCAATAATGTTTACAATACTGCAGGATGTGCTGCACAGTCTACGATGACGTTTCCGATTGCAGTGTATGATCATTCCGGAGGCAAATGCTCCATCACAGGCGGTTATGTATACAGAGGAACCCAATACCCTTCACTACAGGGGAAATATTTCTTCGCAGATTACTGTTCCACTCAAATCGGAGTTCTGGACAGCAACAATGCGATCACCTGGACTTCTCCTTATTCCGGAAACAATTTTTCTACTTTTGGAGAGGATTATCAAAAAGGTCTGTACGTTGCAGCAGTCAACAGTGGAAAAATCTTTAAAATATCTACCGGTACTTTAGGCACTCATGAAAATACTCTGCCCAGTATCAAGGTCTACCCCAACCCTGCTTCAAAAGAGATTTTCATTGATGGGGTAAAAGATAAAAAAGCAACGCTGGAAATTATCAGTGCCGAGGGAAGAAAAGTACTGGAAACTGATCAGATTACTGACGGTAAGGGAATTAATATTTCAGGAATTCCTGCAGGAATGTACTATATCAATCTAAAATCCGGAGAACTTAAATCTTACAGTCAAAAAATAATTATTAAGTAGCACTATTCTTTAACATAGCACGTATGCGGCGTTTAAAATACGGAGCGCATCAAAGCATGTCAGCTAAAATTTTAAAGCCAAAATAAAAGCGGTTCAAAACTGAACCGCTTTATTTTATATTGTCATAGAGAAAATTCTCGTTTCCGGTTTATTTCTCATCATTCTCAGGTCAAAAACCATCGCCACATTTCGGGTAAACGCTCTTCCTTCTTCTGTAATTTTAACTTCGGTTCCGTTGATGTTCACGAGACCATCATTTTCCATTTCTTTAAGCATTTCAAGGGCATTTTCAAGTTCAGGAAAAGAATTATTGATGTCAAAAGTGGTTTCAAGCTGACACATCAGATTCAGAATATGTCTTCTTACGATAAGATCTTCTTTATTCAGAACATGTCCTTTTACGACAGGAATTTCTCCTTCTTCCACCATTTTCTGATATTCTTCCACGGTTTTGACATTCTGTGCGAAAGCATACCAGGAATCCGAAATAGCAGACATTCCAAGCCCCACCATCAGCTGGGTTTTGCTGGAAGTATAGCCCATGAAATTTCTGTGAAGTTTTTTATGAATCAGAGACTGATACAAATCATCATGCTCAAGAGAGAAGTGATCCATTCCTACCTCAATATATCCTAAATCCTGAAGAAGCCTTTTACCATCTTCATACAAACGGCGTTTTTCTTCTCCGCTTGGAAGATCATTCTCATCAAAACCTCTCTGTCCAACGCCTTTTACCCATGGAACGTGTGCATAGGAATAAAATGCAAGCCTGTCTGGTTTCAGCTCCATCGTTTTTCTGATCGTGTGTTCCATGGCCTCCCAATTCTGGTGTGGCAGTCCGAAAACAAGATCATGGCTGATTCCTCTGTAACCAATTTCCTTCGCCCATTCTGTAACGTTTTTTACATTTTCGAATGGCTGAATTCTGTTGATGGCTTTCTGAACTTTAGGGTCATAATCCTGAACGCCAAAGCTTACTCTCCTGAAACCAAGATCATACAGCGTCTGAAGATGTTCTTTTGTAGTATTGTTAGGGTGTCCTTCAAAAGAGAATTCCGGGTGCTCTGCAATATCTACTGTTGAAAAAATACCTTCCAGCAATGTTCTTAAATTTTCCGGAGAGAAAAACGTAGGTGTTCCTCCTCCAAGGTGCAGTTCCTTAAGCTTAGGTTTTTCATTAAAAAGATCAAGATAAAGCTTCCATTCTTTTAAAACACTTTCCAGATAAGGCACTTCTACACTGTGCTGTTTGGTAATACGCTTGTGGCATGCACAAAATGTACACAATGCCTCACAGAAAGGCAGATGGATATAAATAGAAATTCCCTCCTCTGCATTGCTCTCATGAAAAGACCTGATTACGGTTTCTTTCCATCTTTCCGGTGAAAATGTGGATTCATCCCAATAAGGAACGGTAGGATAAGAAGTGTAACGCGGTCCGGGAATATTATACTTATCTATTAAAGAGTTCATTTTGAAATTTAAAAATTTATAAAGGCATGAAATTTAACATAATTAAAATTTCACCTTACAAAATTAACCATTAGTTATGAATTTTAACCTATGAATTATGTTAGGTCCTATTTTATAATGAGTCTAAATACGTATGATCAGGCTTTTGACCGATAGTGATAAATTCTATATGTTTTATTTAAAATTTTAATTTCATCACAGCAATTTTGTTATTTCCTGCAAAAACAACACGGCTGCTATCAATCCACTGGCAGACAAAGAAGCCCTTTTCATCGGAAATTTTCTTCCAGGTCTTTCCAAAGTCTGAAGAATAGCTGATGTGCCTGTCTCCTACTGCAATGATTTCTTTTCCTTTGGATCCCGGTTTAATTTTCACACAGGTACTGTAACCCGCATTCTGTCCGGACGCCTGAATCTGCCATGTCTCTCCGCCATCAAAAGTGGTTGCTATATTATTGATATTCGCTTCCTGCCTGGTATAATCTCCTCCAACCGCAATCCCGAACTTATCTTCATAAAAATCTATAGAATATATTCCCTGCGAAGATTCTCCCTGGATAAATGGAGTTTCAATAATTTTCCAATCTAATCCTTTCTGCTTAAAAATTCTGGAAGCTTTTCCACCGGTTGCAATCCAGAGGATATCTTTGTAGGAAGCAATATTGGTATTGCTTGCGGCAAATGCGGCCTCTCCTTCTTTCAGCTTTAACTTTTCATGATTGCTGATGGGAGGATTCCATAGCTCATACATTTTCTTGTGCGGAAACAATAACGCCAGCTTCATCAAAAGATTTTTATCCGGATCACTGAACGTTATACCATATCCGTCTTTCACAAAATGTAAAGCATCATAAAAAGCGGTTTTGGCAGTGTCCTTAAAAATAACCTGAGAGATCAGCTCTTTTTTATCAATTTTAAAAAAATATGCCGGACTTTCGATATTAATTGCATAAAATGATGTTTTATCCTGTGCCAATGTTCTGAACTGAAGTTTATCTTCAGACAGTTTTATCTGCTTCTGATTAGTAGATTCTTTTAGATCTACAAACCCGAATTTGGAATCAGTTCCGCTATACCAGACTTTGTTGTCATACAATTCCAGCGCCCTGATACTGATTTTATCGTTAAGAATGATTTCAAGGCTTTCCACCTGCTGGGAAAACGCGGTGAGTCCGAGAGACAGAAATACAATGGAAAAAAACTTTTTCATACACATCTATTTTAAGACAAAAAAAACCGCCGAAGCGGTTTATATTATTGATTAATCCTGATTCTGATATTTTTCAGGGTTGTTAAGCTTACTGTTTGATTTTCCGTAAAGGAAGTATACTAAACCTCCTAAGAACAACCATACAGCGGAAAGCTCCAATGCATGAGCGCTTAGGTTAAAAATCAAATAAAGATTGATGATTACGCCTAATGCTACCACAACTTTATACGCAGGAACTTTGAATGGTCTGATCAGATTCGGTTCTTTTTTTCTCATTACCCAAACTGCAATACAAACCAGTGTAAATGCGAACAGGGTTCCGAAACTTGTCATATCTGCCAAGGTTGAAATCGGGGTAAAGGCAGCAATCAGCGCTACTACAATTCCTAATAAAATAATTCCTTTGTAAGGTGTTTTTGTTTTTGGGTGAAGCTGTCCGAAGAACTTAGGGATAAGGCCGTCTTTTGCCATTCCGATGAAGATTCTGGACTGTCCCATCATCATTACCATCACTACAGAGATTAATCCTACAGTGGCAGCGATGGTTACGATATTACTGGCCCAGTGTTTTCCTGCAATTTCAAATGCGTATGCTACAGGAGCTTTAATGGCGTCAGGATATTTACCTTCAGGATTAAAGTCTGTATAATGCATCATCCCTGTTAATACAAGAGATACACAGATATATAAAGCGGTACAGATTAATAGTGATGCGATAATTGCAAAAGGCACATCTTTTTTAGGATTAATAGCCTCTCCAGCCTGTGTAGAAACAGCATCAAAACCGATATAAGCAAAGAAAATAGCTGCTGCTCCTGAAATAATTCCTTTAATACCATAGGCGGAGACCATATCCCCTTCCGAATTTTTGATCTTTACCGGATCAGGAATAAAAGGCTTCCAGTTTTTAACACCGTCTACAGCGTTATAAAGATCAGTATTAGAAAAAATAATATATACCCCTGCAATAATTACAAAGATAACGGCAGACGTTTTCATTAAAACGATCAGGTTATTGGCTCCTGCTGCTTCTTTCGTTCCTTTTACCAATAATGCAGTAATTAACAGAACAAGAATAAATGCAGGCAGGTTCATAGAAAAACCATCTCCTGTATAACTTGCGGGATCTGATGTGAGATAAGCAGGTAAATGAATATTAAAAATCTTCAGAAATTTATTAAAATAACCGGACCAGCTTACAGAGACCGCCATACTCGCCATGGCATACTCAAGGATGAGACACCAGCCCATGGCCCATGCAAAAATTTCTCCTACGGTTCCGTACGCATACGCATAAGCTGAACCTTCTACAGGAATAATGGAGGCAAACTCTGCATAGCACAATGCAGCAAAAACGCAGGCTATACCTGCTATAATAAAGGAAATTGCAAGTGCAGGCCCTGCATGATAATAGGCTCCCGTTCCCGTAAGAACGAAGATTCCACCACCGATGATAGCACCTACTCCAATTGCTGTTAAACTCCATTTTCCAAGGACTTTTTTCAGCTCACTTTTCTTCATATCTGCCTCATAGGCACTTAGTGGCTTCTTAACCCAAATTTTCGACATGTTTTTTTATTTATTAAGGATTTACGAAAATATAAAAAATTTAGAAACTCTCACGTTAATCGTTAAATTTTCATCATTTATTTTACATTAAAATCTTTAAAAACCTGATCAGCACCTTATTCGAAGTATTTCTAAAAAAGTATTTATTAACAAGTGTTAAGTTTTCTTTATTTTTGAACGCATGAATTTATATGATCTTTTCATAAAACCTTATGAGAAATATGACACCTTACAGATTATCGTGGAGGCGCTGGCAGCTTTCTTCGGTATTTTAAGTGTTTACTTTTCGATTAAAAAAAACATCTGGGTATACCCTACCGGAATCATCTCTACGCTGATCTATGTGTATATTCTTTATAATTTTGGCTTATTGGGAGACTGTATGATCAATGTCTATTATACGGTGATGAGCGTTTACGGATGGATATTATGGGCTAAAAATTCTGATGATCATATTCATGTAGAGGTCAACTGGGCTTCTAATAAAGAATGGGTTTATGCCTTTCTTCTTTTTATCTTAAGTCTGGCGCTGGTTACTCTTGTTTATTATTATAAGCCTTATATTGACAATAAGTTCTCTATGGAAGGAACCAGTTTAGGATTATATCATCTTGACTGGGCCAACTGGATGGATATTTTTACCACCTCCATATTTTTAGTAGGAATGTGGTTGATGGCCAAACAGCGCATTGAAAGCTGGATTTTCTGGATCATCGGAGATTTTATTTGCATACCAATGATGATTTTTAAGGGACTTGGCATCACTTCGGTTCAATATTTGGTATTTACTATAATGGCGATCTTAGGATACGTCAATTGGAAAAAAAGTTTTAAAGAAAAAAAAGTACAATAAAGTCATGAAAAATTTATTTAAAATAGCAGTCAGTATTTTTGCTATTACCAGTTTAACCTCTTGTATGGCATATACCGATGGATACGGAAGCAACAGTGGAGGTTATGGCTATGGAGATCCTTATTATAACAACGGATATTACTATGCTCCTTCCGGATATTACGGAAGCGGCGGATATTGGGGGAATGACGGCTATTATTATAGAAACAATGTTAATTACTACTATGATAATGGTATTCCTTACTATTATGACAATTATAATAACTCCAGAAGAAAAGTATATGTAGAAAGAAGATCCTCCAGTTCTTCAAGACCTGAAAACGGATTCCAGAATACACGTACTACCAATAGCAATGGTTCTTACAACAACGGAGGCGGTTTCAATAATGGCAGCAGAAATAACAATGGCGGATTCAGAAACCAGAACAGCGGGTATCAGAATAACCAGGGAAATCAGAACAACCAAAACGGCGGGTTCAGAAACCAGAACAGCGGTGGATTCCGAAATCAGAACAGTGGCTCCCAAAATCAGGGTACACAAAACAACAGCGGATTCCGAAACCAAAACAGCGGTGGATTCCGAAATTCTGAAAGCAGCACAAGATCAGAATCTTCCAGCGGCGGATTCCGAAACAGTTCGAGCAGCCAGAGCAGCGGTTCTACAAGACAGCAGAGCAGCGGAGGCGGCTTTAGATAAAACGATTATAAATAACAAAACGAACAGCTAACACTGTTCGTTTTTCATTTTAAATATAGTAATTTTGCTTCTTCATTTAACAAAGAAATATGGAATTTTATAAATATCAGGGAACAGGAAATGACTTTGTGATGGTAGACAACCGTGATCTGGAGTTTACTAAAGATAAAAACAATATTGAGAAATTATGTGACAGACGTTTTGGGATAGGTGCTGATGGTCTTATCCTGTTAGAAAACGATCCGAATTATGATTTCAAAATGGTGTATTACAATTCTGACGGAGGAGAAAGTACCATGTGCGGAAACGGAGGGAGATGTCTTGTCGCTTTTGCTTTTTTCCTTGACCTATTTGAAGACAAATGCAAATTCATTGCGACAGACGGAGAACACGAGGCGGAAATCCATAACGGAGTCATTAAACTAAAAATGATTAACGTAGATACCATTTCGCATGACGGAAATGATTTTGTTCTTGATACAGGGTCTCCCCACTACGTAAAATATGTAGATAATCTGAAAGAATACCACGTCTATGATGCAGGATACGGTATCAGAAATTCCGAAAAATATAAAGAAAAAGGGATCAATGTAAATTTTGTAGAAAAAATTTCTGATGATGAGATTTTTGTAAGAACCTATGAACGAGGCGTTGAGGATGAAACTTACAGCTGCGGAACAGGAGTTACAGCTTCTGCTTTAACTTTTCTTCAAAAACATAATCTAACCTCTGTAAAAGTTAAAACTTTAGGTGGAAATCTGAAGGTATATGCTGAAAAAAGCGGCGACTCATTCCAGAACATATGGCTGGAAGGTCCGGCAAAGCAGGTTTTTAGAGGTAAAACAGATCTTCTTTAAAGACAAAAAACTTTTAATCAACATTTAATAAGAATGAAAAAAGCTATTCTCATTATCATTCTGCTGGTTTTTGTAGTGGCAGGATTTTTTGGTTTTAGATTTTATAATAAATATTTAGGAAACAATGTGGAAAAGGAAGGTTACGTTCTGATTCCTCATAGAGCCGGTTTTAAACAGATCATGGACTCTATTGCTCCCTATATTAAAGACAAAGAATCTTTTGAAGCGGTGGCTAAGGAGAAAGGTCTTGACACCAACTTTAAGGCAGGGCGTTACCACATCGAAAACGGAACAGGAAACAAAAACCTTGTGAATATGATTAAAGCCGGTAATCAGACTGCAAATTCTTACAGAATCGGGGATTTTGGAGATATGTACCAGATGATCGGCAGGGTAACCAAGAAAACGGAAATTGATTCATTACATTTTGTAAATGATCTGGATGCCGTTGCACAGGAGAAAGGCTATAATAATGTAGAAGATTTAAAAAAATATTTTTTCATTGATACTTATAAATTCTTCTGGACGGTAAGCCCAAGAGAGTTTTTTTCAAAATTTGAAAATCAGTATAATGATTTCTGGACAAGCGAAAGAAAAAGTAAGGAACAGCAGTCTGGCCTCACAAGAGAGCAGATTTACGCGCTCGCTTCTATTGTTTATAAGGAATCAGGTGGAAAAAAAGATGAAATGAAAACTATTGCAGGATTGTATTTAAACCGTTACAGAAAGGGAATGAAGCTTCAGTCTGATCCTACGGTGATCTATGCAATTAATAAGCAGACTAATTTTAAAGAACCTATAAAAAGAGTATTATATAAGCATTTATCTACACCGTCCCCTTATAATACTTATGCCAATGCAGGTATTCCTCCGGGACCGATCTGCGTAGTGGATAAGAACTCAGTAGATGCTGTTTTAAATGCTGAAAACAACAATTTTATATTTATGTGCGCAGATCCGGCAAGGTTTGGTTACCATAAATTTACGGCAAGTGCTGAAGAGCATGCGGTGAATGCAAAGGCTTACCAGGACTGGCTGAACTCTAAAAATATAAAATAAGCTTAATAAGCACAAAAAAATTGAAACAGTTAGTAAAATAATAGACGACCATAATATTTTGACATTCAAATTGATATGGATATTCAAAATAGTAGGGGTTATTCTTTCACGATTTTATACAAAAAAATAACCTATGAAGAATAAGACAGAAATTGTCAATATTTTCACAAGAAAAACTTTAGGACTTACGTTAGTACTTTCGGCAGCCGCATTGGCTTTTGCACAGGAGAAAGCAGGAGTTTCCGGAACGATTGTCAACAAAAAAAATCAGCCGGTTCCTTATGCTTCTGTAACGTTCAGCAACAAAGCCAACAAAACATTAAGTGATGCAGTACTGACAGATGAAAAAGGACAATACAAGCTGCAACTGATGCCGGGAGATTATGACATTACCGTAGAAGCTATTGATTACAAAAAAAGTGTAGTCAGCAAAAATATTGCAGCCGCAGGTAATATCGGAGCATTATCTATTGAAGCGGAGCCCACCTCCACTGCTGATGGCAAAACCAATGAAATACAAGGAGTTGTCATTACTGCAGCAGCGACAAAACCCTATAAAGTAGAACTTGATAAGAAAACATACGACCCTTCACAGGACATCGTAAGTAAAGGAGGAAACCTTCAGGATGTTTTAACCAATGTTCCTTCAGTTTCTGTGGATACGGACGGAACAGTTTCCATGAGAGGAAGCTCCAATGTAAAATTTCTGATCAACGGAAAGCCTTCCGCTCTCCTTGGAATAGATGATGGCGCTAATGCATTACAAAGTATCCCTGCTGATCAGATTGACAGAATTGAGGTAATTACCAACCCGTCTTCGAAATTTGAAGCAAGCGGAACTGCCGGTATTTTAAATATTATTTTAAAGAAGAATAAAAAAACAGGTTTTAATGGAAGCGTTACAGGAACTTTAGGTTATCTTCCTCAAACTGCTCTCAACACCAACTTAAGCTGGAGAAAAGGTAAATTTACATGGTTTCTTAATGGTGGCGGCAGCTACAGAGAATCTAAAAACACCAGTAGAAATGATGCATGGTTCAACAGTGGAATCAATAGGGAAACTCACAATGAGTCTATCAGTAAAAATAAAAATGATAGCTATAACGCATCTGCAGGGTTAACGTATGATATTTCTGATAAAACTTCAGTAAATGCATCGGGAACAGTAAGAACTTTTGACAGTGACAACTCGGGAAATATCAGTTATTTTGATAATCCTTTCAGTGGTGGAACTATTTTCAGACAAAGAAAGAGCATCGGAACAGGAAATAATCTTGCATTTCAGGGAGATTTTGGTTTAGATCATAAATTTGATGATAATGGCCAGAATTTATCGGTTTCATTAAGTCTGCAAAGAAACCGTTCCAATAATGATAATAATATCAATGATACGACCGAGGGAATTTTCCAGCTCCAGGATCTTGTTTCTCAAAATACGATTAATAAATCTGTTATTGCCAAGGCTGATTATGAACTGCCGCTTGGAGAGAATTCTAAATTAGAGGCCGGTTATAGATTAGATACTAATAATAATGACTACAGCAATCAGGTAATGCAGAGCACTGTTACCGCTCCTGCTTTAGCTTATCTTGGTAAATACAGTTATGACGCGACGTATAAGGAAATGTTTAATGCATTTTACGTTCAGTTTAAAAGCAAAATAGGAAAATTAGGATATCAGATTGGTCTTAGAGATGAATTGTCAAAAGTAGATATCAATTATCTGAACCGTGATGGTGAAACTGTAAATAAGTCCAAAAATTACAATAATCTTTTCCCAAGCGTATTTTTAAGCTACGAAATTGCGAAAGACAATCAGTTCTTAGTAAATTATTCAAGAAGAATTGACCGTCCCCGTTCTTTCTTTTTGATTCCGAACCCGAATTACAGCGATAATCAGAATCTTTTTGACGGAAATATTGATCTGAACCCATCATATGTAGATTCTTATGAAATTGGATACAGTATTTCCAAAAAGAGTTTTACCATTAACCCTACAGTCTACTACAGACATTCCACGGATGATGTGAAAATGCTGGTATATGATCAGGATGTTGCCTATAATGACGCCAATGGTGATCCACAGACTTTAACTACCTTCCATACCAAACCTATTAACTTAGGAACAGATGACCGTTACGGATTAGACCTTAACTTCAACTGGGATGCAACAAAATGGCTTAAATTCCTGGGAAATGTAGATTTATTCGGTTATAAAACTACAGGGGTGTATTTTGACCCTAGTATTATGGATAAACCTACTTCTTTTGAAGGAAAAGGTTTTTCTACGAGAGCACGACTTACTTCTACATTCAAAATTGATAAGACGTTAAACTTCCAGCTTCAAGGGTTCTACAGAGGTGGACAAAAAACGGCTAGTATTGACAGAAGAGATATGTATGCACTAAATTTTGGGGCTTCCAAAACAATATGGAACGGAAATGGAACCATTAGTTTTAATATACAGGATATTTTCAATACAAGATCTATGAGATCTACAGCATATGGTCCTAATTATACAAGAGACAGCTATATGCAGTGGCAGCCAAGACAATTTGCCCTATCGTTTACTTACAGATTCAAACAAGGGGAAAAAGTAGAACAGCCTAAAAAGAAAAAAGATATTAATTCCAATGCAACGGGAGATGACCAGCAAGGCGGCCCAATGTAAAAAGAAAAAATCCCGAAAAGTAATTTTCGGGATTTTTTATGATTGTTATTTTACAGATTCTGCTTTTGCCTTGGTGTCTTTTTCTTTCTCAGCTTCATAGATTCTTCTTCTCAGATCGCTGGTGGAAAACCTGTGGTCTCTTTTGTTGTAAAAGAGCTCAATTCCTTTTTCTTCACAGTATTTTTTACCTGTAAAGTCTCTGTTCATATAATCATCTCCAATGATCCTTACATCAATCACAAAAGATTTTAAAATGTCTAACAGATCCTCTTCTGTGTAATACGGAATAATCTCATCTACTGCATTCACTGCTTTCAGTTGAATATACCTCTCAACAATAGTCTGGCTCGGCTTATTTTTGTTGGGACGATCGTGAGACGGATCAATCTGCAGTCCTACAATTAAGTAGTCGCATACCGTTTTTGCTTCTTCAAGCATTTTAATGTGACCAGCATGTAATAAGTCAAATGAGGAAAATGTAATACCTATTCTTTGTGTCTTCATATTAATTGTAATTTAAATCTTCTCTGATAGTACATTTGCTGATGAGGGCAAGGGCAAGATGTTCAGTGAAGGTGTTTGTAATTTTTTATAATTATTTTTAAATTTTTCTTTCATAAGGTAAGGAAAATTTCACAATCACTAAGATTATGAATTCCTTGCATTTAAATATTTCTGCCACTCCCAAACCGTTCTTAAAGATTCCTCAAGAGACGTTTCGGACTTCCAGTTGAGTTCTCTTTCCGCTTTTTCCGGGTTGGCATAGGCAATTGTAATATCTCCTTCTCTTCTGGAGCAAATCTTATAAGGTACTTCTACATTATTAGCTTTTTCGAATGCCTTTACCACTTCTAGCACAGATGACCCTTTTCCTGTTCCCAGATTGTAAGTATCGACCACCGCTTCAGCTGAAGTGTCCTCAATCAGTTTCTTTAGGGCTGCAACATGGGCTTTCGCAAGATCAACAACATAGATATAATCACGAACGGCTGTTCCGTCCTGGGTTGGGTAATTATCTCCCCAGATACTTAATTTCTCCCGGATTCCTGCAGCAGTCTGCATTACATAAGGTACTAAATTATCAGGAACTCCAATTGGCAGCTCTCCCAATTTTCCAGACGGATGTGCTCCGATGGGGTTAAAATACCTCAATACCGAAATTTTACGGTGATAAGCCTTAGCAAAATCAATCAGAATCTGCTCCCCCATTTGCTTGGTTTTCCCGTAGACGCTTTCAGGCATTTTCAATGGTGCATTTTCATCTATAGGCATTACATCAGCCTGTCCGTACACTGTACATGACGAGCTGAAAATAAAATTGGAAATTTCCCTTGTTTTAAACTCCTGAAGAATATTAATTAATGAAAACAAATTATTTTCGTAATAATCTACAGGTTTTAGCTGGCTCTCTCCTACTGCTTTAGAAGCTGCAAAATTAATACAGCCATCAATCTGATGGGCATCAAAAACCTGAGCAAGAAGCTCTTTTCTTCTCAAGTCAAAAGGATAAAAAACAGGCTTTTTTCCTGTAATCTCCTGGATATTGTTTAAAATAAACCTTTCTGAATTGGATAAATCATCTACAATAACGACTTCGAAGTCATTATTGAGGAGTTCTACCACGGTGTGAGAACCAATATAGCCAAGTCCTCCGGTAACAAGTATTGTCATTCTATTTTTATTCTATGTGTTTTTCTTAGTCTTCGTGTTTTCCTATATTTTCTATTTCATTTATTCCTATCCCCTCTTTCTTAGTATTGCTGTTAAGATAAAAGACATAAAAAACAATAAAACCCATAACTCCTGTATTAAAAGTAATTACAAAATTGTAATATGAGTTATTAATATAAGTTTTAACCAGGGTATATTCGGCATAGCAAACCAGAATAAAGATCATTGCTGCAAAAAAATTAAGGATCACCTTCGCATGCTTTATTTTAAAATAAATGATCGCTCCTGAAATTAAATTGATAATAATATAAAAAGAGTATTTTGTGATATTTTCCCAAATACTCTCTTTATAATAGGTAGAATAAGATAAGGAATTGTAGGAATTCAGTGTATTTACTACGTAGATAGAATAAAGCCCTACGATAAAAAGGTGAAATCCTAAAAAGAATTTATATTTTCTCCCTTTTAAAAAAAATTCCTTCATACTTATTTTTATCCCATGAACTCAAGCACTGCATCTGTAATATACTTCAGCTGCTCTTCGTCTAATTCTGTATGCATTGGTAAAGAAATTACCTGATCCAAAAGCTTATCTGTATTTACAAAGTTTGCCGGATCACTTTCCTGGAAGTATGCTTTTTGCTTTCTTAGAGCTACCGGATAATAGATCATTGCGGGGATTTCTTTTTCCGCCAAAAACTTCTGAAGCTCATTGCGTTTTCCATTCAGAATTCTTAAAGTATACTGGTGGAATACATGCGTAGATTTCTCTGCTCTTTTAGGAGTAAGAATATTTGGGTTCGCCTGGAATGCTTCATCATAAAAATCTGCTGCTTTTCTTCTTGCTTCGTTGTAAGAATCAAGATGAGGAAGTTTTTTTCTTAAAATAGCAGCCTGAACGCTGTCCAAACGAGAATTCACTCCTACCTCATCATGATAATATCTTTCGTACATTCCATGGTTTACAATTCCTCTCAAACGGTGGGCAAGCTCATCGTTATTGGTAAAAATAGCTCCTCCGTCCCCATAGCATCCTAAATTTTTGGAAGGGAAAAAAGAAGTTGTACCTACCGTAGACATTGTTCCTGCCTGCTTTACGGTTCCATCGGAGAATGTATATTCTGAACCAATTGCCTGAGCGTTATCTTCAATAACATATAAATTGTGCTCTTCGGCAATTTTTAAAATCTCTTCCATATTGGCACACTGTCCGAAAATATGTACCGGAATAATTGCTTTTGTTCTTGGAGTAATTGCTTTTTTAATCTGCTCTGTAGAAATAGTGAAAGTATCATAATCTACATCTACCAAAACAGATTTTAATTTAAGCAGGTGAATGACTTCCACTGTTGCTGCAAAAGTAAAATCAGCGGTAATAATTTCGTCTCCTTCTTTCAGATCTAAAGCCATCAGGGCAATCTGTAATGCATCTGTACCATTGGCACATGGAATCACGTTTTTTACTTCTAAATAAGATTCCAATTCATTCTGGAAAGACTTTACTTCAGGACCGTTTATAAATGCCGCAGAGTCCATTACATTCAAAACTGCATTGTCTACATCATTCTTTATTTTATAATACTGACTTTGCAAGTCGACCATCTGAATTTTTTTCATATAATAAATATTTCTGTAAAAATAAGGAATTTAATATCTGATCAAAAATTTTATTGATTTTGTTTTTATCTTTATAGAAATTATTCTTATGAAAAAACTTTTACTCTTTTGTTTCCTAACGGGTTATCTCCAGGTTTCCGCCCAAACAGAACTTGTTTTTGTTTATTTTACGGATAAGCCCAATAAAGCTGCGTTTTATGCCAATCCTTTGTCTGAACTCAGCCAGAAATCACTTAACAGACGTACTACACTCGGAATTCCGCTTAATGATCAAGACGCTCCTATAGAACAGGCCTATCTTCAGAATCTTCAAAATTTAGGATTTACGGTTACAGATTATTCAAAATGGCTTAACGGAGCCGCTGTAAATGCTACACCGGCGCAAAAAACTTTACTGCAGGCCCAGCCTTTTGTATTATCTGTGGAAAGTTTTGCGAGAAACAGCTCATCCCCTGTAAAAATGACTCCTGGAAAATGGAAAGATTATGCAAACATGCATAAAACACTTACCACTTTTAATTATGGCGCCGGTTCCGGGCAAATTGATCAGGTTAATATACGGCCACTGCATCTGGCAGGTTTTACCGGAACCGGAATTTCCATTGCGGTGATTGATTCTGGTTTTCCAACGGTGAATACAGGAGCTGCATTTTCAAGACTGTGGACGGGTAACCATATCAAAGCCACTTATGATTTTGTCACCAAAACAGGGGACGTTTACAATACAGCTCTCAATGGGCATGGCTCTGTTGTATTAGGGGCTATCGGAGGTTATCTGCAGGATGTTTTTGTGGGATCCGCCCCTGATGCGGATTTTTATCTTTACCGCAGCGAAAATGCCACGGTAGAGGTTCCCGAAGAAGAACTATACTGGATTGAAGCGGCCGAGGAAGCTGACAGAAAAGGGGTGGAAATCATTACTTCGTCATTGGGATACAATGTTTTTGATGACAGCCGTTATAATTACACTTATGCTGATATGAACGGCACTACATCCTTCATTGCGCGCGGGGCAGGCATTGCTGCGGAAAAAGGTATTTTTGTTCTTGCTGCTGCCGGTAATTCCGGCCAGCAGCCATGGCATTACCTGATGACACCTTCTGATAACGCTAACGTGTTTTCTATAGGATCTGTAGATGCAGCAGGAAATACATCGGATTTTTCTTCTTTCGGGCCTAATGCCCTGGGGGTGGTAAAACCTGATGGAAGTGCGCAGGGGACAGGCACTACAACGGTTTTTGACAGTGCTACTTTAATTGTGAACGGAACATCTATCTCTACTCCTATTGCGGCGGGAGGAGTGGCATGTCTTATACAGGCTTTTCCAACCATGAACAGGGAGCAGATGAGAACAAAACTAAGACAGACCGCTTCACTTTATCCTGCCCATTCGGATCAGACAGGATATGGAATTCTTAATTTCGGAAGTTTGTATAATCTTGTGCTGAATACTTCTGAAATAGTAAAGAAAGACCAGTTTTCCCTGTTTCCCAATCCTGCTAAAAACATCCTGAATATTGCCTCAGAACAAGAAATTCAGTCATTAGAAGTTTATGATAATCTGGGAAGGTTAATCCGGAAAGCGAACAACCAGAAATCTATAAAAGTGGAGGATTTTGCAAAAGGAACTTATTATCTGAAAATACAGATAAAGGATAAGGTTTTGTATGAAAAGTTTTTAAAGGAGTAAATGTTTTGTTTCCTGCAGGCTGAGCAGATGCATTATAACAGAAACATTTGTGTAATCTGCAGGAGATATATTACTATTTTGGGCATATTAAAATAAGTTTGAGCTAAAGCTCATTGAATGGTTTATAATAAAAAAACGGGCTAAAGCCCGTTTCTATTGATATTGATTATCATTTCGTTATGGTCATTCTTATTTTAAAAATAGCTTACGCTGAATTTCTGCTCGCGTTGATATTCCCGAATAAAGAACGGGTTACCAGCTTCTCATAAGCTTCTTTATTCCCTTCTCCCTTCTGGATCTTCATTAAGGCATACTGCTGAATGCTCAACAGGGGAAGGACAATTTTTTCGCGGATTTTTACAGATTTTCTGGATAATGGATCCTCTTCCTGCAGCATTTTAAATCCTGTCAGCTCCAGCATAATATCTCTTGAAAGTTCATATTCATTGAAAAGAACATTCCAGAATTCACCAAATTTCGGATTGTTTTTAATGTAATAGGTCAGAGGGAAATAGGATTTATTCATACTCATCATAGAGTTTAAAACTAAAGTTTTGAAGAAATCAGAACCTTTGTACAGCTCTCTTACCTCTTCAAACCTGCCCTGCTCCTTCATCTTTTGCATGGCATAGCCAAAACCAAAAAAACCTGGTACATTCTGCTTTAATTGAGACCATGAACCTACGAACGGAATGGCTCTCAAGTCCTCAAATTTCAGTTCATTCCCGTTTCCTCTTTTAGAAGGGCGGCTTCCGATATTGGTTTTTCCGTAATATTCAAGGGTACTCATTTCCTGAAGATAGGGAACAAACATTGGGTGCGCTTTTAAGTCTGAATATTTTTGATAGCTGATATCTGCCAGCTCAATAATTAAAGCTCTTTCCTTTTCGGTAAGTTCTTTTTTCGCATTTTTGAAGACATCATTTTCAACTCCGGCTGTCAGAAGCTGTTCAAAATTGTATTTTGCCTGTTCTTTATTTCCGAAAATACTGGTAATTGTCTGCCCCTGAATGGTCAGTTCAATCTTATTATTGGCAATCGTTTTTCCCTGTGAAGCGTAAAAATCGTGGGTTTTTCCTCCACCTCTGGCTGGCGGCCCGCCTCTGCCGTCGAAGAATACCACTTTAATGTTATTCTGCTCGGAAAGCTGAGTGAGTACTTCTTTTGCTTTGTAAATTTCCCAATTGGCTTTTAGATATCCTCCGTCTTTGGTTCCGTCCGAGAATCCAAGCATAATTGTCTGCTGGTTTCCTCTTTTTTCAAGGTGTTTTTTATAGACTGGATGATGATATAACTCGGCCATTACATTTTCAGCGTTGGCAAGGCCTTCCATGGTTTCAAAAAGCGGAACAATATCCATATTGATATCTTCGTCTTTGTAACCGCATATTTTAAAGAATGCATAGACATTCATAACATCTTTTACCGCATCAGAATTGGAAATAATATAACGGTTCATGCCTCGAAGTCCGTTCAGATTCTGGATTTCTGTAACCTGGGAAACCGTTAACAGTGTATCTTTTACAATGTCTTCAAAATCTTCTGCATGTACTTTTTCTGAAACCTCAATCAGCTTGCTGAATTTCTGATCATAATCAGCAGCTTCATTCCCATATACTTTTGCGTAGACCTCATCAATGACTTTCTGATGAATTCTGCTGTCCTGCCGGATGTCCAGTGTTGCAAAGTGAGTTCCGAAGATCATCACACGGTCTCTGAAATTCACCAAAAGATCTAAAAACAAAGAATTATGTTCATTGATCAGTATTTTTTCCGCTTCATCTGCTTTGTTTAAAATATCTTCTGCCTTAATGTCTTTTCCGTCGAAAATAGCCGCATACAGCTCTTCGCTTAGTTGGGTTAGCACTTCAGAAACCCCTCTGAAACTTAATCTTCTTCTGATAAATTTCAAATGGCTGTAGTACGATTTTAAAATGGCTGAACGAAGTTCCTCTGCCACTCTCTTGGTTACCTCTGCTGTTACAAACGGATTTCCGTCTCTGTCACCTCCTGGCCAGAAGCCAAGCTGGATGATATCTTCATGAAGGTGAAAATGGCCGTTTCCGAATGTTTTTTTGATCTTTGTAAACAGTTCACCAATGGTATCATAGTATACATATCTCAGGTAAGAAATAATGCTCAGCGCCTCATCTATTGGCGTAGGTTTTTCTTTGTTGACAAAAGGAGTCTTCCCCAGCTGCTGAAGAAGCATATCAATCTGCGTCACAGAATCGCCGGTAATGGCCCCTCTCAAATCCTGAATAATTCTCTGTACGGAGCTTGGGTAAAACTGAGTGGGGTGAGCCGTAAATACTACTTTTACACTGAAATCTTTCAGTTTCTCGCGTACTTTTTCAATTTTATGATCCTGAACAGAACGTTCAAAAAGGTTCGTTACAGTACCGTTATCACTTTCAGAATGAAGGTTAGGGAATGCAGCATCTTCAATACTGTCAAACAAAACAACCTGTCTTTCTATATACTGAATGATCTTGAAAAGCAGTTCGAGCTTCTGCTCTTCGTTCTGGAGATCGGTATGGTTTTTAAAAAATTCTTCGACGATATCTTCAGGAGTTTTCCCTGCTTCATAACCGGTTCTGCTTTCTTCATAGAGAAACGGAAGCAGCATTCCGATATTCGTCATTTTATCATAAGGCAGGCTCATAAATAATGAATTGTAGATCTGGAACTTATTTTCCACAATCTGCCTGAATTTTTCTGCGCGTTGGTCATGTATCATAGTAACAAATGTAAGCGATTTTCAAATGAGTTGAGTTGACAAATGACAAAAATTAAGACAGAAATTCAAAAAAACAGTAGTAATTTCTGTTTAAAATTTGATTATTTTTGGCAACCATGTTAACTCTATGATTAAATTCAATTTCAATGCCGATATCAATATCAAATCAAACGGAACAAAGGTTGATAAAAAAGGAATTAAGACCATTCTTATCCTATTCGGCGTTTTTATATTTATCTGCATTTCTATGTTTATAGGATTTGGCTTTTTTATTTTCAACAGTATAGGCTCCATGCAGGAAGCAGTAGATAATCACAACAAACAACTGGATAAAATTGCCTCTTTACCCGTTCTGAAATGTAAAATATATACGGATCAAACAATCACTTCACCTATCTCAGGAAAAGAGTCTGCCATGTACCTTCTGCGGATTGGTTTTGCTAACTTTCACACAGATTTAAAAACCAAGCTTCCGTCCAGTATTTACGAAGAGTTCGACTATAGTGTTATTGCAGGATATCCTGAAGGCGCCCAACTTTCAATCAATAATCAGTTATATCCTGTTCATTTTTCCTTGTGTATCGCGGATAATGTAAGCGGAAAGAAGCATCTTACACAAAGCGCTTATGCCACCAATTATAAAACGCCTGCTTACCTGCAAAGGTATCAGCCAACAGAAAACGCAAAAATATCCGTTCTGAAAAATCAGCATCCGTGGGTAAATTTATTTCTTGAACCTTATGGTTTAACCAACCTGCTGGTGAAAGAGTATCTCTTTAAGAACGGAGATTCTATCTATATCAAAGGAAAAATTGAAAATGGAAAAATTGTTCCGTTTGTAGAGCATATGGTAAACTGATGAAGGAATATTCCTGATCGCTTTTACAAATAAAAAGGAAATCCGGAAATTCTTATAAAAGTGTTTAAACACCAATTTTACTATCTTTGTAAAACGTTCACGCATAAGTAATTGGGAATTAAATCTGAAATACAATGAAAAAAATATTTATTTTTTTACTGATCACGCTTCTGTTCATCTCTTGTGAAAAAGATTGTTATAATGCACCGTTACCGATCATTTTTGAGTTCGTCAATTCCAGCAACGAAAATCTTATTACCAACGGGACCTTAACGAGCTATTCAATTCAGGATGAGAATAACGTAAGTATATCACTTTCCAAAACATCTGATAACAGGATTCTCTTAGAAAATGTAGGAGCCTATAACGGAACAAAAAAATATAAATTTTATTCCAATATTAAAGATCTTGACTTTTCCATTCAATCCTCCGAGTTTAAAGGAGGGTGTGATGGTTATCAGATTAATAAATTAACATTTACAGGCATAGGTATTGATGTAACTGATGAAAAAGGATACTACAAAATTGTTTTGCAGTAATTCTCATTACATTTACCCTATAAACACATTCTCTATGAAAGTAATCGTCATATTCTCCCTGATCTTTTCCAGTCTGCTTTCCAGCCAGATCAGGGTTCCGGATGATTATAAAAAAATTCCTGATATCCTGGATACTGTAGAATATCTCTACCCGTTTGTTGTACCAGATAAAGAATATGCGTACTGGCGTGTTCTCAGCAACGATTCGGATGATGAAAAAGCAGTGATCTATGAAAGTCAGGCACCAGAGTTTATGACGATCAATGAACCTGTTCCTGAAAAAGGATTTTTCCAGAAATGTATTGGGAATAACTGTTTTTCATACATTCTGGCGTGTAAGAATGAAAGATCAGTGTATTTTTCGAATGAACAGCAGCTGAGAGATTTTATCGGAACAGTTGATAATCTTCCTGAAGCTATTTTACTGGCAAAAACATATGGTTATTCTGTGGATACAGGTAACCGGTTTACCGGAGCCTATAAAATTGACGAACGCCATATTTCTATGTATCTTATGCAGTCTAAGGGTTGTCCGGCTGTGAAAGAATCTTTTTTCGTTAAAATCAATAGAAAAAACGGAAAACTTGAAACGAAAAGCAATGGAGTGTATGCAAAGGATGAAAACTGTACTTCTTTGTAACTGATCCTTTTGAAAAATACTATTATATTTTAAACCATTAAGATTTTTTAAGTTGATAAGAATAGTTAAGAGAATAGCTCAAGCTATTTCTTTAGCAATACGCCTTATTTTTTCAGCTGAGATGAATCTTAATTATTCTCATCCTCTTCACAGATCTTAATGGTTTAATCTTTTCTTTATATATTAATCGCACCCTGCCCGGATGCTATCAGGTAGGCTTCTTTAAGAGTTTCAGAATAGGTTGGATGGGCATAGGAAATATGGAACATATCTTCTGCTGTTACCTCATATTCCTGAGCAATTACCCCTTGAGCAATCAGGTCTGCGGCCCTGGCGCCAATGATATGAACGCCCAGAACTTCTCCATATTTAGGATCTACCAGTACTTTCGCAAAGCCTTCCATATCCATTGAAGCACGAGCTCTTGCACTGGCAGAAAACGGGAATTTTCCTACATTATAGGCAATATTATTTTGTTTCAGATACTCTTCCGTATACCCTACAGACGCTACTTCAGGCCAGGTATACACTACTGAAGGAATACGGCTGTAATGAATATGACGCTTTTGTCCATGAATGGTTTCTGCTACAAAAACACCTTCTTCTTCAGCTTTATGAGCCAGCATGGCCCCGCCGATAACATCTCCAATCGCATAGATCTGGGACGCAGATGTCTGGTTGTTTTCATTTACTTTAATAAAACCTCTTGCATCGAGCTGTATATCCGTATTTTCAAGGCCAAGCCCTTTCACATACGGGCTTCTTCCTACTGCCACCAGGATATACTCTGCTTCCAGTTCATCCTCTGCCCCATTTTTATCTTTAAAGAATACTTTAGCTGAAGAGCCATTATTTTCTGTTTTGTAAACGACATGATTAAGTCGGATGTCAATGTCTTCTTTTTTCAGGATTTTCTGAAGGTTTTTTCCCAGTTCATGATCCATGGATGCAATTAAATGATCAGCATATTCCAAGATGGTCACCTTGGTGCCGATACGGTTAAAAATCGAAGCCATTTCCACCCCTATTACTCCACCGCCGATAATTACCATAGATTCTGGTTTTTCCTGTAAAGACAATGCTTCTGTAGAAGTAATAATTCTCTTTTTATCAATTTCCACTCCGGGGATGGTTGAAGGTTTTGACCCCGTAGCGATAATAAAATGCTGGGCGGTTACCTCTTTAACTTCAGATTCATTGATGATTTTTATCGTAGAATTATTGATAAAGCCTGCTGTACCTTTTAGCCTTGTAATCTTATTTTTATTCATTAAAAAATCCAGGCCTGCTATATTTTTAGAAACTACATCTGCTTTTCTCCTGTACATTTGGGAAAAATCCAGGCCTATTGTATTCAGTTTAATCCCATGTTCATTGAATTTATGTTTCGCTTCTGCATAATGATGGGTACTGTCTAATAAGGCTTTGGTAGGAATACAGCCCACATTGGTGCATGTTCCGCCTAACGTATCATATTTTTCGATAATCACTGTTTTATATCCCAGCTGTACACTCCTGATAGCAGCAACATATCCTCCGGGGCCTGAGCCTATTATGGCAATGTCATAATGATCCATTTGATTTATTTATTTTTTATGATTAAATTTACTTGCAAAATAAAAGCAAAATTAAATCAAACACTTCCAATTTGCAAGTATTATTTTTAAATTAACAAAATGAGTAAAAAAAGATCAGACTGCCCGATAAGCTGTTCACTGGAAATGTGGGGAGACAAATGGTCTCTGCTAATCATAAGAGATCTTATGCTGAAAAAGGAATGTACTTACGGGGATTTCCTCAAGGCAGAAGAAAAAATAGCCACCAATATTCTTGCAACAAGGCTGCAAAACCTTTTAGACAACGGAATTATTGATAAAAAAGATCATCCGGACAGTAAGCTGAAAATTCTTTATTTTCTGACTCAGAAAGGAATTGACCTTATCCCTGTAATTGTGGAAATCAATCTGTGGGGGGATCAGTATCTGACTGTTCCTGATGACCGTAAAAAACTGCTGGAAGAAATTAAAAAAGATAAAGAAGGGTTTATAAAAAGAGCTAAAGAATATCTTTCTCCTGCCTTCTGAACAAAATTATGTTAAGATAATCTCCGGACCTGAATATAAAACAATGTACTTCAATTATTGAAGTATATTTTTTTTATTTAAATCCCGATCACTGTGGATATTATTCCATGACCACAAAATCTGTTAATACCATTCATTCCTAAGATGTAATACCTATGTAAGGTCTTAAAATTCATCAAAAGGATAAATAGTTTATAGTTTTGTGAACCAAAAAAATACACTTATGCAAAAAAAATTCATTAGGCGCTCTAGATGTGCCCAGGCAGCTTTTATAAAAAGCTGCGGAACTGTTTTTCAGCTCATCCTTTTTCTATCTTTATTCATTTCATCAAATGTCTATTCGCAGACCTGTACCAACGCCAATTTTAATGATCTTACCGTGCTGAATCCCAGCGGCGGGAATACGGCTACAAACGGACTTCAAATTCAGATTACCGGTGCCGGCAATTTCCAGGTATTAAAAAACGGTGTATATCAACTGTATGGAAGTACAATTTCTTCAGGAAGCCCATATAATGCTGCCAATGGTTCACAGGGAGACGGTCTTCTGCTCTTTATAGGTAATAAATATTACAAAATAAAAAGTATGACGTACGATCCTATCTCAGGATACAGCCAGGCAACCAGCTCATTAATGAATGTTGTTTCCAACACCTGTTCCACCTCAGGAAATACGCAGGCATTGGACATCCGTCTTAGTGCAGTGGCAGGAGGACTTACTTATTATTTGAATCTCAAATATTCTTATACCATTCCAAACAATTATTTAACAGTAACATATAGCATTGAAATTCCTTCAGGCAGTACTGCTCCTGTAAAACTGGCTCATTTTCTAGATGGCGCCCAATTATTGTCGGCCGATGAATCAGGATTTGTAAATGGTGCTGCTCCTTATTATACAGTAGGTATTGGTAATACACCGCAGCTTTATCAAGCTTTTAAATATAATTCGGGAACACAATGGTCCGGATATTATGCCTACGGTATGAGCGGTGTACCCGGTGACTTAGATGGTGATGCTATTTTCAATAATACCATTGGGCCTACTCAACTAACTAATTCATATGGAATATCTCTGGACTTCGGAACTACACCTGGTACATATACCAGTACAAGTGATATTCTTTTTGCGTGCAACGCTCCTACAACTCCTCCATCATTCTCTAATAAAGCAGTATGTGCAGGAACCAGTGTAGATCTTACCTCCCTGTATACAGGACCTGCCCCAGGAAGTAACATCGCACTGCGTTATTATGATCCTTCCGGAAATCTTATTGCAGATCCTACCAATGTTACGGGAGCAGGTAATTACACTGCAGAATATGTTGATACGGCTAATCAATGTAATTCTCCAAGAGCTACGATTAAAATCACCAATGCTGCATGTTCCGATCTGAGCATAGCCTATGGTGGCGTAAGCAGTACCTGCGTGAAAAAAGGAAGCACATTTACCTTAACCTATACTGTAAACAATTCCGCAGGTGTGGCTAATAATCCCGTTACCGCAACATTAGCAGATGCTGATCCTAATTCATATATCTTCCAGTCTTATACGGCTACTTCAGGAACCTATGACAATACTACAAGAAAATGGACTATTCCAAGTCTTGGAATCAATGGGGCTTCATCTACTATTACCCTTACCTATAAAGTAGGACAGAATCCTGGAAATATCCAGTTTATTGGAAATGCAACTGTTGCAGGAGCTTCAACTGATGCGAATCCGGCTAATAATACCATCGACATGACTTCGGTATATGTTACACCGCTGGATAATATTACGGCTAATAACGATGCTATCACAGCACAGCCAGGAAATAATGTTATCAATGTCCTGACGAATGATGTTCTGAACGGTGCATCGCCAGCTACATTAAACAGTAACTCCAATACAAAAGTTACCATGGTTTCTCAATCTGTACCGGGTGCGCTGATACTGAATGCTGATGGAAGCGTAAATATCCCTTCAGGAACTCCTGCCGGTGTCTATACAATGGATTACAGCTACTGCTATTATACCACCTATGGAAGCACTACCAATACATGCACCAATTGCACAACGGCAAGACTTACCGTGACTGTTACTACGAGCTGCTACAAGCCAGGTGCTGTTGCCACAGCAGGAAATCCTGCACTGATCAGTAAAGTGGGAATTTCTTCGCTGCAAAGAACAGCAGCTCAGAACTCAGATAATTTTCCGGCTGTACGCCAGGGAGCATGGCTGGCTCTGGAAGCCAGAACAAAAGGTTTCGTCGTAAACAGAATTGCGTTTAACGCTTCGGGAAATCCTATTGGTATTCCACCTGCAGATTTCGTGGAAGGAATGATGGTGTATGACACAACAAACAAGTGCCTAAA
This sequence comes from Chryseobacterium culicis, assembly GCF_900108365.1. GTDB lineage: Bacteria > Bacteroidota > Bacteroidia > Flavobacteriales > Weeksellaceae > Chryseobacterium > Chryseobacterium culicis. Next base: position 47,084 of record NZ_FNWQ01000007.1, read on the forward strand.
AATGTATACTTCACAAGATGGAGGAACTACTTTTGGATGGTTCTGCATCACTACACAAACCTGTCCGGATTAATAACAATTTTCTGAGTGCCTGAAACGCTTTCAGAATCTCAGTTTTAACTAAAAAAAATAAAAATGATTAAAAATATACTATTAATAGGAGTTTTTTTGACCGCTGATCTGGTGTCGGCACAAATTGGAATAAGCAGAGCATCCGTAAGCAATGCTTCTGTATCTCTGCAGTTTGGAGATACGGAAAGTAAAGGTTTATTACTTCCTTATGTTACTGATAAAACAGGAATTACAGATAACGGAACCCTTATTTTTGATACTTCAGATAATAAGGTAAAATATTTAAAAGATACCAATACATGGTTTGATCTGAGCGTTGACACAACAGGAGCTGCGGATTTAAGCATTCAGGCAGCCGACAGAACAGAGCAGCCCGGAGCTAAAGTTTCCATCAACTCAGCAGATACAGGAACAGATTCTACAAAAGGAATACTGGTTCTTGCTGATACCAACAAAGCAATGGTACTGCCTAAAGTGGCAAGCCCTCACCTGAATATCATTGCACCCAGCGCCGGTATGATAGCTTACGACACTGTAAAAAAGCAACTGGCCGTCTATAACGGAAAAGTCTGGACTTTTTGGAAACCCTAACATTAACTAAAACCTTCTTTACTGAAGGTTTTTTTTATAATATGATTCAAATCTGAACAATAATAGCGCGAACCACCAAGTGAAGCAGTGGTTCAATAGTTTCCATCACATTCAATGATAATAAATTTAAAATTTCATTAACTCAATTTTCCTTTTTCATTGCGTAAATTTGGCTTAAATAAATTTAGAACAATGCTTAATTTCGAGTTTAAAAACCCTACAAAAATACTTTTCGGGAAAGGCGAAATCGCTAAAATTTCCAAAGAAATTCCTCAAGATGCCAAAATATTAATGATTTACGGAGGCGGAAGCATCAAAAACAATGGTGTTTACGATCAGGTAAAGGAGGCCTTGGCACATCATGAAGTTTATGAATTCGGAGGCGTTCCTGCCAATCCGGAATATGAAGTTCTGATCAACGCCCTGAGCTTTATCAAAGAAAAAAGCATCACGTATCTTCTTGCGGTAGGTGGCGGATCTGTAATAGACGGAACAAAATTCCTTTCTGCAGCAGCTCATTATGACGGAGAACCATGGGAAATTCTGAGAAAGTCGGTAAGAACGTTTGAAGGTCAGGGAATGCCTTTCGGCAGTATTTTAACATTGCCTGCAACGGGTTCTGAAATGAATTCAGGATATGTTATCTCCAGAAGAGAAACCAATGAAAAGCTGTCTTCCGGAGGTCCCGGCCTTTTCCCACAGTTTTCTGTGCTGGATCCTGAGGTTGTAAGATCGATTCCTAAAAATCAAATTGTAAACGGGATTACAGATGCCTATACTCATGTATTGGAACAATATATGACGGCTCCTTCTTCTGCTGATCTTCAGGAGAGAATTGCAGAAAGTATTCTTATCAGTCTTCAGGAGACCGCTCCAAAAGTATTGGCGGATGAATTTAATTATGATGCTGCCGGTAATTTTATGTGGTGCTGTACAATGGCTCTGAACGGACTGATTCAAAAGGGAGTGATTACGGACTGGGCAGTACATGCAATGGGACATGAATTAACCGCTTATTTTGGAATTGACCACGCAAGGACACTTGCAATAATTGCTCCTTCACATTACCGTTACAATTTCGAAGATAAAAAGGGGAAACTGGCTCAGTACGCTGAAAGAGTCTGGGGAATCAAAGACGGAACTGTAGAAGAAAAAGCAGAACTGGGTATCAGAAAGCTGGAAGAATTCTTCCACAGTCTTCATATCAAAACGAGACTTTCCGAGTACACGGAAGACTTTAAGGGAACTGCTGAAAAAGTTGAAAAAGCCTTTACAGACAGAAAATGGTTAGGGCTTGGAGAGCATAAGAAGCTGACTCCTCAGGATGCTTATAAGATTGTAGAGATGAGCTATTAGTGATTTCGGTGTGCGGTTTTGGGATTAAAGATGAAAGTATTTATATTAATTTTCAATATGAAAATATATGAAACGAAACTTGCATCTTCCATCGCTGCATTCATAAAATTATTTAATTTACAAACATTTGTTTAAAAATTCATTATTTCATTACAGATATTTCAAATTTATTTATATTTTAGCATATTCTTAAATTTGTGAAAATGAAAAAACAGCTACTTTTATTTGCCTTTTCTGCCCTTGCGCTTACTTCTTGTAAAGACGACAATCTTGAAGCTTATGATATGGATATCATGAAGGGAGATTGGAAAGAAGTTAAAAGAGAAGTAATTTCGGGAAAAGATAATAAAACAGTGCTTTATACTGAAACTTTAACAGGATGTGCCACCAAAAATACGCTTTTCTTAAGAACAGATTATTATGTAAGCTACACAGCGTATACAGGAGAAGGTGCTAATTGTACTGCTGCTCCTACAACTGAAGGAAGATATACTTACGATGCTGATTCAAAGGTGATAGGAATTAAACTTGGAAATGAAGGCTCTGTAAACTACAGAATTGATATTTTGACCAACAAGGATCTTAAACTGGCTCAGCAGTCAGGAATATTTGACATGGACGGAGATAAAATACCTGATATTCCTTACGTTACCTACAAAAGATAAATCATAAACTCCCGCTAATCGGGAGTTTTTTATTACTTTTATACTTAATTTTAAAACTGAATATAATGAAGAAGATTCTAACAGCATTTTTACTGCTGTGCTTTACTGTTGCTTTTTGTCAGGAAAACAAACCTATGTTCTGGCAGGACATCCAGGAGTTTAAAAAACTGGATCAGCAAAACCCTCCTCAAAAGGATGCCATTTTATTTATCGGAAGTTCCTCATTCACCAAATGGACTGATATTGCAGATTATTTTCCGGGAAAAACCATTATCAACAGAGGGTTTGGGGGATCAAGACTTACAGATCTTAATTATTTTGCCAATGATCTCTTAGCTCCTTACCAGCCCAAACAGATCATCATTTACTGTGGTGAAAATGACTTTGCAGATGATCATAAGCTCAAGGCAAAAGTGGTAGTTGACAGGTACAAAGCTTTCTACAGAAAGATCCGTGAAAGATTTCCTGATATTGAAGTAGATTACATTTCCATCAAATATTCGCCAAGCAGAGAAGTGATCTGGCCTCAGATGAAAATTGCCAACAAAAAAATTGCTGCTTTTATGAAAAAAGAACCGAATGCAGCATTTATTGACGTTACAAAAGCCATGCAGGATGCCAATGGAAACGTAAGAAAAGATATTTTTGTGGAAGATATGCTTCACTTTAAGCCGGAAGGATACAGAATCTGGACAAAGGTGATCACGCCCTACCTGAAGTAATAACTGGTATTATTTTAATTCACCCGGAATTTCACCTGATTATAGACAAAGCTAGATTTTCGGGATGAATATGAAGAAACCTAAACTTTAATAAAAAAACGATTCCATTTCAGGAATCGTTTTTTATTTTATTTCTTTCTTTTCGATTTCGATATTGCTTTCTGCTGGGCTCTGTTGGCGCCAAACTTCTTAGGTGCCTTTCTTTTGGAAGGTCCACCCCAGTTTTCTTTAGTATTTTTAGCTTTTTTCTCGTGGAATGCGCCTCCTCCTTCATTCAGTTTTACCTGTACCGGATTTTTCATTATTACCTGATCTTCTTCGGCCGCAATCTTTTTAGGATTGATCTCAACTTCTTCAGGGAATTCATTAAACTTCAAATCCTTATCCATCAACAGTTCAATGTCCAGAACCAAAGGTTCTTCCTTTTTAGTAACAAAAGTAATGGCCTTTCCTTCTTTATCTGCTCTACCTGTTCTACCGATTCTGTGGATATACTGCTCCGGAATATCAGGCGTTTCAAAGTTAATAACGTGGGTAATATTTGAAATATCAAGACCTCTTGCCATAACGTCTGTGGTAATCAAGCCTCTTATTTCCTCATTCTCAAAGCTTTTCATAGCCTTAAGTCTGTAGTTTTGAGATTTATTGGAGTGAATGACATCAAACTGCTCTGGGAAAAGCTCATCAATTTTAGTGAAAAGCAGGTCTGCATGTTTTTTATTATTCGCAAAAATCAAAACTTTAGACATATCTGTATCATTCTTCAGCAAATGTTCCAGCAGGTTGATCTTGGTATTGAAGTTTTCCACTTTGTAAGCCGTCTGCTCAATTTTTTCAAGCGGAGTTCCTGATTTTGCCAATGAAATTTCTACAGGACTTGCAAAATACACATCCAGCATTTCATCCACCGCTTCAGTCATGGTTGCAGAGAAAAGAATATTCTGCCTCTTCTCTTTCATCATTTCAAAAATATGGGTAAGCTGCGGTCTGAAACCTAAGTTAAGCATCTCATCAAATTCATCAATGATCAGCTTCTGAACTTCTTTCAGAGAAATAGCGTTGTCTATGGAAAGATCCATTACTCTTCCAGGGGTTCCTACTAAAATATCACAACCGTCATTAAACAACAGTTTTTGCGTGTTGATATTTTTCCCACCGTATATTCCGATTACTCTTGCTGTAATATTTTCTGTCAGTTTCTCAAGAATTTCAGTTACCTGCACTACCAATTCTCTTGTAGGAACAAGCACTAAAACAGTTGGATTTCCTGTTTTGCTATATTTCCATGTTTTCAGAACGGGCAAAAGATAAGCTAATGTTTTCCCGGTTCCTGTCTGTGCAATTCCCATTACATCTCTTCCGGAAAGAATAGGTTTTAAGCTCTTCTCCTGAATTGGGGTAGGTTCAAATAATTCCAGATCCGCTAAAACATCAAGAATTTTAACCGGAAGGTCAAAATCTGCAAAAGTGAGTTTTTCCATTTTGCAAAGATAGGTATTTAATTTTTTAGTAGGGAAACCGGGAGTATGAAGCTGGGAAATTATAAGACTTCATAGCTGAATTGATGATCAAAATAATGGAGTATCACAGATTATTTCTTCTCTTTCAATCTCCGTCATCCAGCTATGCTGATCAGTTCACCTTTACACTGCTGACTTTGATTTTAATATCATCGTCTTCCCATTTGCTTGAGGTGACAATTACGTATCCCTTCTTTTTCGGGTCTTTTCTGATGGGAAATTTATCTTCTTCCCACTGGTTGCAGTGGGTTGAAATAGGAGGCAATAATGGTTTCCAACCTGTTTTATCAAATGTGTACACATAAAATGGATGCCAGCAGCTGGTACACCAGTTGGGATAAAAACCGATCTCATCTTTTCCGTCGCCATTAAGGTCGCCTAAATTATACAGGATTCCCTGATTGGCCGGTGAAATAGTGATAGGTTTTATCTTTTTATCACTGAAGTAAATCGTGGTTTCACATTTGCCTTCGCATTCTTCACCACAGTCCGTGACTTTAGTGAAGGCATATTCTTTGGTTCCACTGCCGTCAAAGTCTCCCTGAACGTTCTCTTCGTTTCCCTGCTGGGCGGTACAATACGAGCTTAATAAGGTGATTGCTGTAATAATAAGTGTTTTCATTGTGGGGTTAAGGTTATGAGTTATTGAGTTACGCGATTAAGGGTTATGGTGGTAAGGATTTGAGCTTCTTTCAGATCAGCCATCTTTACTTTTATTTTCTGGTAACTCTCAGCAGGAGTATTATAACTAACAGGACTGAAAAAACAAATCCCAAGACTGCCACCAAAGATAATTCCCCTATTCTGGGTCCTGATTCTGAAGAAAAAACGATAGCCGTTGCAATGATATTAGCGCCTAAAACCATGGCTAAAATCAGATTAATAACACTGGATTTGATCAGCTGGTTGGTTTTTTCTATATTTTTAATCTCACTGGAAACAGTAAACTTGTTTTCGTCAAGTTTTTGCAGTACAGAACGAAGTTCTTTAGGGATTTCATCTACATTATCCGTGAAGTTCATCATCCTGTCCATTCCTGTTTTTAAAATATTCTTTGGACTGATCTTTTTGGTAAAAATTTTCTTGGTATAAGGATGCAGACTTTTGACGATATCCAGATCCGGATTGATATTTCTTCCCACCCCCTCAATCAGGCTGATTCCTTTAAATAGAAGATAGAAATAATCCGGCATATAGAGCCTGTTTTCTTTCAGAATATCTTTCATTTTATTGATGATCACCTGCACATTAATGTCCTGTAGTGAGGAACTGTGAACAAAATTCAGAATGTCATCTACGTCATTTTCGAATCTTCTTTCATCCGGTATTTCATAGCTTACCGCCATTTTTTTGAGATAACGGACAATTTTATGAGAATTTTTCGCTACAAAACTTACAATAAGATTTTCAAGGATTTCTTTATCATTGGGCTGAATCTTCCCTACCGCACCAAAATCAATAAAAACAATTTTACCGTCTTTTTTCACCAATATATTACCGGCATGTGGATCCGCATGGAAGAATCCGTAGTCTAAAATCTGAGAGACAAACAGTCTGAGCCCTGTTTCAGAAACTTTCACAGGATCAATATTATGGGCTAAAAGGAGTGATTTATCCGTAACTTTTATTCCATCAATGAATTCCATACAAAGAATATTGTTATTGGAAAGTTCTTCGTACACTTTCGGGACATACGTTTCTTTATTATTTTTAAAATTCAGACGGAACTGCAGGATGTTATTTCTTTCATTCGTCAAAGAGACTTCTTCCAGTAATGATTTTTCAAAAGTGGAAATAGCCTGTTTCAGATTCAGCTTCTCTCCTATCTCCGAATAAGTGGATATCAGCTTTTCAATATCTTTAATAAGAAGGAGATCATCTTCAATAACAGACTGCACATCAGGCTTTCTGAGTTTTAAGATCACGGGGCTTCCGTCTTTTAAAACCGCTTTATACACCTGGGCGATAGATGCTGTGGCCAGGGGTTCTTTCTGAATTTCGAGGAAATAATCCTGAACAGAAATATTGAACTCATTCTCCAGCATTTCTTCTACGTCCATCTCTACGGTTTCTACCTTATCCTGAAGCTTCTGCAGCTCCTGAATCAGTTCCGGTGGTAATAGATCTTCACGATTGCTGAATGACTGGCCAAGCTTGACAAAAGTGGGTCCCAGTTCTTCGAGAGCCAGTCTTATTCTTTCATAAACCGTTCCCTTTGAAATAATTTCGTCAGAATTAGATGGTTCTTCAGGCTTGTTTCCTCCGTTCATTCTTGCCAGCATATCTTTAAATCCATATTTACTCAGTACGGAAATCAGTCTTGCGGATCTTTTCAGTTTTCTTTGCTGCTTATCAAACATAGTGTATCAATAGTAGGTGCAATGTACTCCAAAAACTGTTCCTTTATGAAAAGAATTATTTATCATAACACCAACACAGAAAGTTAAAAAAAACAACACATAATCAGTATTTTAAAGAATTAAATACATTAATAATTAGAAAAATCTTTATATATCATAAAAATTAATATATTTACAGCGTACAAATAAAACAATCCAAAAGTATTAGAACATGAAAAATTTACGTAACAACAAACTTTCAAGAGCGCAATTAAAAGGAATTGCAGGAAGCGGAATTATTATCGGAAACTGCTCCAATGAATGCTGTCCTAAAGATGGAAGGCCAAGATGCCCAAGACTGATCTGCCCTGCTGTAGTATGTCCTGAGTACATGTAATTCACTCAAAGAAATTTTAGGTAAAATAAAAAAGAGACTGTCTTTGCGGACAGTCTCTTTTGTTTTTGATTATTTTTATTTAAGATAGGTTTCGTACAGATCTTTTCTGCGGTCTTTCATCACCTGAACGGAGCCATTGTGATGGAGATCTTTTAAAAGGTTCAGGTCTACATCTACAATCAGGGTCATTTCTGTATTGGGAGTCGCTTCTCCTTTTACAGCATTGGATGGGAATGCAAAATCGGAAGGGGTAAATACAGCCGCCTGCCCGAACTGAATGTCCATATTATTAACCTTTGGAAGGTTTCCTACGCATCCGGCGATGGCAACATAACATTCATTTTCTATGGCTCTTGCGGCGGCGCAGTGACGAACCCTCATGTAGGCATTCTGAGTGTCCGTCAGATACGGTACAAACAGGATTTTCATTCCCTGGTCGGCCAGAATTCTTGGCAATTCCGGGAACTCGACGTCATAGCAGATCACCAGGCCTATTTTACCGCAGTCAGTATCAAAAACCCTGATTTCATTTCCTCCTTTCATCCCGTAATATCTCTTTTCGTTCGGGGTAATATGAATTTTCCTGTATTCATCCATACGCCCGTCACGGTGAAGAAGATAACTTACATTGTAGAGTTCATTGTTTTCAAAAACGGGCATACTTCCGGAAATAATGTTCACATTGTAACTGATGGCGAGTTCTGAAATTTTCTTTTTGATCTCTTCAGTCAGCTTCGCCAGCTCTATCATACTGTCTCTTTCAGAAAGATTATTGAAAGGAGCTAATAAAGGCGTGTTGAAAAGCTCCGGGAAAAGAACAAAGTCTGACTTATAATCTCCCATCACATTCACGAAGAATTCCACCTGCTCATAAAAGGCTTCTATATCCTTAAAATGCCTCATCTGCCACTGTACCAATCCGAGACGGATGATGCTGTCCTGCATGGTATTGGGCTTTCTGCTGTAATAGATATTGTTCCATTGTAAAAGAACAGCATTTTCTCTTGATGCTTCATCTTCAGGAAGATATTTTTTCAGGATTCTTATCGGAAGAAAATTATTGGAAAGCTGGAAAGATAATACGGGATCATAGATCTCTTTATCTCTTACTTTTCTGATATATTCTCTGGGTGAAAGTTCATGGCTGTATTTATGATAGCTTGGAATTCTGCCTCCAAGGATAATGGATTTTAAGTGTAACTGCTCGCAGAGTTCTTTTCTGGCGTCATAAAGTCTTCTTCCGAGGCGCAGTTCACGAAACTCCGGATCTACAAAAACTTCAATTCCGTAGAGGACATTTCCTGTAGAAGTATGGGTATTGAAGGTATAATTTCCTGTGATATCACTGTACGTATGATCGTCTCCAAATTCATCGTAATTCACAATAATGGAAAGGGCTACTGCAGCCAGTTTTCCGTCAACTGTTATACAGATCTGTCCATTGGGGAACATTTTGGTGAGCTTATCAATACTTTTTTTGGACCAAATGGATTCTGACATTTGTGGATAGGCCCTTTTCATCGTTTCCGCCAGTTCATCATAATCCTGAAGCGTCAGGTTTCTTGTTTCTATTTGCATTTGATGTAATTTTACTTAAATTTAGTGAAAATTTGTTTTAATAGGCTATTACCTAGCAAAACATTAACCAAAAATGAATCGGAATGGCAATAATTTTTCTGAATCAAAGCGAGTGTCCTGTTTGTAAAAAAACTTTAGATAAAGGACAGGATATCGTGTTATTTCCTCCTTTCACCTCGGACAAGAATCATCAATTTTACTTATTTAATGATGAAGGAGTTCACCGTTCCTGTTTGAAGAAAACAAAATTTGGAACAGAAGCCTTACAATTTTTAGAAACAAAATTTCCGATATAAAAAAATCCCACCCAAAACGGGCAGGATTTATATTTAAAATTCAAGTCAAAAATTATTCCCACTCAATCGTTGCAGGTGGTTTGCTTGAAATATCGTAAGCTACTCTGTTGATTCCTCTTACTTCGTTGATGATTCTGCTGGAAACGGTATCCAGGAATTCGTAAGGAAGTCTGCTCCAAGTGGCCGTCATAAAGTCGATGGTGTTGGCAGAACGAACTACCGCTGTGTATTCGTATGTTCTTTCGTCACCCATTACTCCAACAGATTTTACCGGAAGAAGTACAACAAATGCCTGAGATACTTTTTCGTAAAGGTCATTCTTGTATAATTCTTCAATAAAGATATCATCAGCTTCCTGAAGGATTCTTACTTTTTCGGCATCTACTGCTCCCAATACTCTGATTCCTAATCCCGGACCTGGGAAAGGGTGTCTGTATACCAAGTGGTGAGGAATACCTAATTCTTCTCCTACTCTTCTTACTTCGTCCTTGAAAAGTTCTCTCAATGGCTCTAATAATTCGAATTCCATATCTTCAGGAAGTCCTCCGACGTTGTGGTGAGACTTAATTACAGCAGATGGTCCGTTGACAGACTGGCTTTCGATAACATCAGGATAAATGGTTCCCTGAGCTAAGAATTTAGCACCTTCAATTTTGTGAGATTCTTCGTCAAATACGTGGATAAATTCGTTTCCGATGATCTTTCTCTTCGCTTCAGGATCATCTACTCCGGCTAGTTTTGAAAGGAATCTTTCTTTAGCATCTACCATTTTAATGTTCATATGGAAATGCTCTCCATACTGATCCATTACTTTTTTGCCTTCATCCTTTCTTAATAATCCTGTATCTACAAAGATACATGTTAACTGATCTCCGATAGCTTTGTGGATCAGAACAGCGGCTACAGAAGAATCCACACCACCGGAAAGTCCAAGAATTACTTTGTTGTCTCCTACTTTCTCACGGATTTCTTCAACAGTTTTTTCAATATAGTTGGTCAGTTTCCAGTTTTTCTCTGAGTTACAGATTCCGAATACAAAATTTTCAAGCATTTTCGCACCTTCTTCTGTATGAGAAACTTCCGGGTGGAACTGAACGCAGAATATTTTTTTGTCTTCATTAGAAATAGAAGCAATTACCCCTGATTTTGCGTTTAACTCAAAACCGGCAGGCAGTTCTCCCACTTCGTCAAAGTGGCTCATCCAAACCACTGAGTTCTGGGTAACTCCTTTTAATAAAGAGCTTTCTTTAACGATCTCAAGGTTGGCTTTTCCATATTCTCCTTTTTCTCCTTTATTTACTTTCCCTCCTAAAAGGTGGGCAGTCATCTGCATTCCGTAGCAGATTCCCAATACGGGAACTCCCTGCTCATATAATGCTTTTTCAACGAGGTGGGCATTTTCTGCATTTACTGAGCTTGGTCCGCCGGAAAGGATAATTCCCTTTGGCTGCTTTGCTAAAATATCTTGTAATGGTGTATTGTAAGGTAAGATCTCAGAGTATACCCCCATCTCACGGATTCTTCTTCCGATAAGCTGGTTGTACTGGGATCCGAAATCTAAAATAATAATACCGTTGTTCATTGTTGATAATTGATAAATGATGATTAATTATAAGCTGTAAGCTATAAGCTAAAGGCTGTAAGCTCTCCAGGCTGCAATAAGCATACTGCCTGTTGCATAAAGCTTATTGCTTACTTAACTGTTTTACAAAAAAAGACTTGGAGTTGCTCCAAATCTTTTTTCGTGATTTTTATTAAAACTTTCCGATGTCTTCTCTGTAGAAGCCGTAATCGAAATGTACATGGCTTGCATCTTCGTAAACCTTTTTGCGGGCATCTTCGAAAGTAGCTCCTGTAGCTACAATGTTCAGAACTCTCCCCCCGTTGGAAACCACTTTGTCTCCTTTGCTGATGGCACCTGCGTATAATAGTTTACTGTGTTTCAGCTTATCTTCTCCTGTAATTTCGAAACCTGTTTCGATGTTTCTCGGATATCCTCCTGAGCACATTACAAGACAAATTGCTTTTTCGTCCTTAAATGTAAGCTGAATATCTTTTCCTTCCATACAGTCCTGGATCACATCCAAAAGATTGTTTTCCATCAGCGCCATCAACACCTGAGTTTCAGGATCTCCGAATCTCATGTTGTATTCAAGAAGGTAAGCTCCGTTTTTAGTAACCATCAATCCGAAGAAGATGATTCCTTTAAATCCGAAACCTTCAGCTTTAAGCCCTTTAATGGTAGGCTCCAAGATGTTTTTCTCAAAATCTGCATAGTGCTCCTGAGTAAATTCCGGGCTTGGTGCTACTGAACCCATACCTCCTGTATTAGGTCCTGTATCTCCGTTCCCCGCTTTTTTATAATCCTTTGCAGCTACACAAGGGAATAGTTTTTCCCCGTTAGAGAAAGCAATAATAGACGCTTCAAAACCTTGTAAATATTCTTCGATAACTAAACGGATTCCTGCATCTCCATAAATTCTTCTGATCATGAAATCATGGATGGTAGCTTCAGCTTCTTCAAGGTTGTCACAAATAACCACCCCTTTTCCGCCTGCCAATCCGCTTGCTTTGATCACCAAAGGGTATTGCTGTGTCTGCACATATTCTTTAGCATCATTGTATGAATCAAACACAACAGCTTTAGCTGTTTTGATATCATAGGTCTGCATAAATTTCTTAGAGAAAGCTTTACTTCCTTCCAGACTTGCTACTTTTTGGGTAGGTCCGAAAACCTTAAGATCATGCTTTTTAAATTCGTCCTTGATACCTGCTACAAGAGGAGCTTCAGGACCTACGATCGTAAGATCAATTTTTTCTTTAATGGCGAAATCTCTAAGTTCTTTGATTTCTGATAAATGAACATTTTTCCCTATTACATCGGTAGTAGCATTCCCGTTAGCAAAAAACATTTTAGAAATTCTTGAGTCATTCTGAAGCTTTGCCGCTAAAGCAGATTCTCTACCGCCTTCACCTATGATTAATATTCTCATACTTTATATTATTATCTAGTCTTATTTTACAAATATATAATTTTGAATGCTAAAAATACAATCCCTAATTATTTTTTAATTCTATTTTAATTAGTGAAAAAAGTGTCTGACACCTGTAAACATCATTGGAATATTGTGCTCATTGGCGGCCTCAATACTATCCTGATCTTTTACACTTCCACCCGGCTGAATAATCGCCTTGATACCTTCCTGAGCGCAGAAATCTACCACGTCACGGAAAGGGAAAAATGCGTCTGAAGCCAATACCAGATCTCCTGAGAATTTTTCTTTTGCTCTTTCGATAGCCTGCTGAGTCGCCCAGATTCTGTTGACCTGTCCGCCTCCGATACCGAATGCCTGAATTCCGTTGGAAACTACGATGGCATTAGACTTCACATATTTTACCACTCTCTGAGAAAACAGTAATGCTTTTTTCTGCTCTTCTGTAGGCTGTACTTCCGTTACCACTTTGATATCGTCTGAGAAATGAAGGTCATTATCCTGAACAAGGATCCCTCCGTCTACTTTCACCCAAGTCTGTTTGTCTGAAACCGGGTTTACGATTTTAATGATTCTTAAGTTTTTCTTTTTTCTTAAAATTTCAATGGCGTCTTCATCAAATTCAGGAGCCATTACGATCTCAAGGAAAGTTTTATTCAGTTCTTCAGCTGTTGCTGCGTCTATTTTGTAGTTCATTGCAACAATTCCGCCAAAGATGGAAACCGGATCACATTCGAATGTTTTCTGGTATGTTTCCAGGGCTGAAGTTCCTATGGCAACCCCACACGGTGTAGAGTGTTTTACGGCACAACAAGCCATTTCTTCTTTGAACTCATTCACTACTTTCCAGCAAAGGTCCATATCACGAAGATTGTTGAAAGAAAGTTCTTTACCTCCAAGCTGTTCAAAGTCTTTCATGGCTCCGTTCTCGAAAGTAGAAACATAGTAAGCTGCCGTCTGATGAGGGTTTTCTCCGTATCTAAGGTCAGCTGCTTTTTTGTAAGAAGCATTCAGATAAGCAGGATATTCTTCATCAAGAAGCATTCTTGAAATGGCAGCATCATAAGCAGAGGTAAGGTTGAATACTTTTCCTGCAAGCTTTTTACGGGTTTCGATGTACGTATCTCCGTTTTGCTCCATTTCAATTTTCACAGCTGCATAATCTTCTACATCAGTGATTACAGTTACGGAATCAAAGTTTTTGGCCGCAGAACGAAGCATTGAAGGTCCGCCGATATCAATAAACTCTACTTTTTCATGTAAAGAAATGTCTTTGTTGACATTTTCAAAGAAAGGGTAAAGGTTTACGATCACCATGTCAATCAGACCAATTCCGTGTTCCTGAACGGTTTTCATGTGCTCTTCGTTGGTACGGACAGCCAGCAATCCTCCGTGAACTTTCGGGTGTAAAGTTTTCACTCTTCCGTCCAGCATTTCAGGGAAATTGGTTACCTCATCAATCTGAATAGGATTTAAACCAGCGTCTTTCAAATGTTTGAACGTTCCTCCCGTAGAGATCAACTCATAATTCTGAGCTTCCAAAAACTGCGCGAATTCAATTAACCCACTTTTGTCAGAAACACTGATTAAAACTCTCTTTTTACTCATTTTACTTTCAATTTTTTACTTTTTACAGCTATTTCAAACTGTGTCCGGGTCTTTCACCTCCGGACTTACTTTTATTTTACTTAGATTTTTCTATTTTTCCTGTCAAAAAAAAGTTTGACGTTAATTATTTCCCAGGACCTTATTGATGGCTACAGGAAATATTTCATATTCAATCTGGTGAACTTTCTGAGCAAGTGTTTCAGGAGTATCCTCAGCGGTTACTTCAAAAGATTTCTGAAGAATAGCTTCTCCTTCATCAATGCCCGGTGTTACAAAATGTACAGTTGCCCCACTCTCTACTTCTTTGGCTTCAATAACTGCATTATGAACGTTCATGCCCCACATTCCTTTTCCTCCGAATTTCGGAAGCAGCGCGGGATGAATATTGATTATCTTACCGTTCCAGTTTTCGCAGAATTCAGATTTTAGGATGGATAAAAATCCTGCCAATACTATAAGATCAGTATTTTCCGGGATTACTTCAGCCAATTCACTGCTGAAATTCTTTCCTCTTGGAATGAGTATGTTCTCTATATTGTGATTCTTTGCTCTTTCCAGCCCAAAACATTCCCGGTCTGCTACCACCAAAGTTACTTTTGCATTCCGGATTTCTCCTGAATCAATAGTATCAATGATTCTCTGCAGATTTGTTCCTGAACCGGATACGAGTACAACGATGTTCTTCATTATTCAGATGTTAGATGCCAGATTTAAGATTACAGACTTACCGTCTGATGTCCAGAGTCTGAAATCTGATGTCATTTAAAATTTCAAATCAATTTTCTCAGCTCCTTCTGTGATTTCTCCGATTTCGTAAGCATCATCAAGAAGATTTAATACTTTTTCAGCATGTTCAGCATCCACAACGATAACCATACCTACCCCCATATTGAATGTTCCGTACATTTCCTCGCGAGCTACTTCACCTCTTTTTTCAAGCTCAAGCATTATGCTAGGAATTCTGATTTTAGATTCGTCAATAGAAGCACAAAGTCCTTCAGGAATGATTCTTGGAACGTTTTCGTAAAGACCGCCTCCTGTGATATGGGCAATTCCGCTTACTTTTACTTCTTCCAATACTTTATGAATATCTTTATAGTATAGTCTTGTAGGAACTAAAAGGGTTTCGTATAATGGTTTTCCTTCAAATTCTTCTTCGAAGTTCGGGAATACTTTTCTTACTAAAGAGAATCCGTTTGAGTGGAATCCTGAGCTTGGTAATGCAATAATTTTGTTACCTGCTTTGATGGCAGAACCGTCAATAATCTGATCTTTTTCTACAATTCCTACACAAAATCCTGCAACATCATAATCTCCCGGCTGATACATTCCCGGCATTTCAGCAGTTTCTCCCCCAATCAGCGCACAGTTGTTATCCTTACAGGCAGCTACCATTCCTAAAACGATTTCTGCAGCAATTTCTGAATCAAGCTTTCCACAAGCCAGATAATCTAAGAAGAATAAAGGTTTTGCACCGTGACAAAGAATATCATTGGCACACATCGCGAAGCAATCTACCCCAATAGAATCGTATTTTTTGGTATCTAAAGCTACTTTCAGTTTTGTTCCTACTCCATCTGTTCCTGATACAAGAACCGGATTTTTGTATCCGCCGATTTCATAGAAAGCTCCAAAACTTCCCAAATGATTCAGTACATTGGAATTGTGGGTTTCACCGACCGCTTTTTTGATCTTGTCAACCGTTTTGTATCCTTCTTCTTTGTCTACTCCCGCTGATTTGTAAGTGTTGCTCATGTCTGCTTAGATTTTTAGATATTGGATTCAGATTTCAGATGATTATTTGTCCTGCATCTGATATCTTGTGTCTTCTTATCTTTTAATATTTCAATTACTTTTATACTTGATTTTAGAAAACAAAAAAGCCGACAATCTTTTCAGATTATCGGCCGTTATTTTATCTCAGAATTTCAGAGCCCACAACTTTCCCTTTATGAGAAAAACATTGTTTATAGGAGGTCTGAATTTTCATCTCTTTTCTTTTTGCAAAAATAGTAATTTTAAATGAATATTCAAATTCTATTTTTCAAGGATTGTTTCAATGGCTGCAATCTTTTTGATTTTTTCCTTTAACTCATTGTCTTTCTCTTCATTAGAAATCTTTTGAGCTTCTTTATCAAAATTATCATTAAAGAAAGGCAGCGAAAAAGTTTCCACCACATTTCCTCCGTGGAAAGGAAAACGCTTTGATGCAGCTTCCAAAACTCCTGCTCCACCTCTGCCTCCCGGAGATGTAGACATCAATAGCATCGGCACTTCATTCCAAACTGTTCTGTCTTTGATTCTGGATACCCAGTCGAAAACATTTTTGAATGCTGTAGAGTATGTTCCGTTGTGTTCTCCCAGGGAGATCAACAGTACGTTGGCCCCGTCAACTTTTGCAGCAAAATCATGAGCTTCCTGCGGAATACCATTCGCAAGTTCTCTTTCGTGCTTATAGATGGGCATTTCGAAAGGGTTCATATCAATTACTTCCACTTCTGCATTTTCAAATAAAGTTGATGCGTAGGCTACCAGCTGTTTGTTCATTGAAACTTCTGAGTTGCTTCCTGCTATTGCTAAAATTTTCATATATGAGGTTTATTTTTAAGATTACAAATTTAGTTTTTTATTTAAGATAAGCGGGCAGTTCCATTGGGACTTCCATTAATAATACTTCTGTGTCCTCCACGGCTTCAATATTAAAGCTTTGTGTATCCCAGATTCCCAATCCGTCTCTTTCATTCAGAATACGGTCTCCTATTTTTGCGCTTCCTTTTAAAACAAATGCATACACTCCGTTTCCTTTTTTGTTGAGCATGTAATTTTTACCGTTTCCTTTTGTAAAATTGGCTATATTGAACCATGCATCCTGATGAATCCATACGCCGTCATCATTTTTATCGGGAGATAGGATCTGCTGGAATCCATTGATTTTTTCTCCTTCTTTGATACTTTTCTGATCATATCTTGGTTCAACGTTCTGCTCTCTGGGGAAAACCCAGATCTGCAGGAATTTTACCTCCTCGTCTTTATTTTTATTGTATTCGCTGTGCATTACACCGGTTCCGGCACTCATCACCTGGATTTCTCCTTTTCTGATTACCGCTGTAGTTCCCATTGAATCTTTATGTTCCAAATCTCCTTCCAAAGGAATAGATATAATTTCCATATCCCTGTGCGGATGTGTTCCGAAGCCCATTCCCTGAGAAACGGTGTCATCGTTCAATACTCTTAAAACGCCAAAGTTTGTTCTGTCTCTGTTTTGATAGTTGGCAAAACTGAATGTATGGTAAGAATTTAACCATCCGTGGTTGGCATGGCCTCTTGAATCTGCTTTATGATATACTGTTTTCATTTTCTGTGATTATTTATAGTACAAATGTACGGCATGTGGACATTTTAAAAGTTGATGTAGGGTAAGAAAGGAAATTTATTGGGTAAAAAGCTTGAGAAAGTAAAAATATCAGCTAGGTTGGATTACGCAAAGACTCGATTTTTTTTACTTTCAATATGTTTTTAAGGCGCCAGGATTTTATCTCCGATAAAATTTGTGCTGGATATGATTTAAAGAATTTGGAGGATTATATAAATGTAAACATTTGTGTCATTTGTTTAGTCTACGGGAGGCAATTAGATTATAATATCAACATAGATTAAAAATTTGATTAAAATCAGTTATCAAACAGCATTCATAAAAGCCGCACAAGTAGGCATAAACAATACAATGTATTGAATATCAAATATTTACAATATAGAATTATATCTAAAAGGCAATCCGGTTTTGGATTTATGAAATAATTACATTTGCCCCGTTTAACACAAATAATAAAAAAAAATGATTAAAAAAGCTCTATTTTTAAGTATTGCAGCTCTAGGTATGTTCTCGTGCAGCAGTGATGATGATACCAATACCGTAAACGAACCAAGTATTGTTGGCAAATGGCATCCATCCAAGTATATGGCCTATTCCGGCAAGGATGGAAGTATCATCACCAATGAATCATCTGACGCAGGGGTATGTGATAAAAAAAGCTTTATTGATTTGAATTCTGCTGGTAAATGGCATGAAATTGATTACTATGGAAATGCCGGAGGACAATGTACTGTTGATCTTGATACAACATACGATTATACCTACGATGCGGCCTCTAAAAAACTTCAGGTTAAGTATTCTAACGGAGCAACTGATGTATATACCGTAAAAAAATTAACAGATACACAATTAGAGCTTGTAGAACAACTTTTTGATACCGATGGTGATGGTATAAAAGATGAATTTACTACACTATTTAACAGAGAATAAAAGAAAACGAGGCTGTCCCAAAAGGATAGTCTCCTTTCTTTTTTATAAATTATTTTATATTTTGGCTGAAGCCAATTGATAAATACTACAAGAGAAAGCGGGCTAAAGCCCGCTTCTATTGAATTTTATTAGAATATATCAGATATAAATTGATATTTTGTGCTATTTCTAACTTTTAGTTTCCCATTAAAAATGTACCTGCTTAATCTCTTCTTCAATTTCCTTTGGAGTTTCATCTTCTGACTTAACGAAAATCATGGTTACTAAAGCCCCAATCAGCATACAGACACCGCCTACGACAACATAATCCATAGCCTGCTTTCCGAAAATACCGCTTACAACTGGTCCTCCGAATAAACCATTGATGATCTGTGGAATGACAATAAAGAAATTGAATATCCCCATATAAACACCCATTTTTCTCTGCGGAATGACTTCAATAAGCATTGCATAAGGCATTGCTAAAATACTTGCCCATGCAAAACCTAATCCAATCATGGAGATCCATAAATGGTTTACCTCTTTAATGAAGTACATTGAAACAAGCCCAAGACCTCCGCACAATAAAGCTAAAGCATGAGTCTGTTTCTTACCGATCAGTTTGGCAATAGGAGTTAAAAGAAAAGCAAACGGGATTGCCCAAAGATTATACATCCCAAAGAGTTTTCCTGTTAAGTCACCTGCATCATTGAATGCTTTGGAATGGGTATCTTCCGGAGAAAGCCCGAAATGATGGGTTGCCAATGCACTGGTCGTAAATACCCACATCGTAAACAGTGCAAACCATGAAAAAAACTGAACAATTCCCAGCTTTTTCATCTGGGAAGGAATCGCAGCAAAATCCTTGAAAATATCTGAAAATTTTGATTCGTGTTTTTCTCCGTCCTCCCTATCTTCAAAATCGGCAAACTCCTTTGGAGAATATTCTCTGGTTGTCATGATCGTATATAAGATAGATATGATAAGCAATCCTGCACCAATATAAAAAGAGTAAATCACATTATCTGCAACAAATCCGGCAGGAGCTTCATTGGAAATCCCTATTTTAGTCAACCAATCTGGAAGATAAGAGCCTAATACAGCTCCAATTCCAATGAGAATTGTTTGTACAGAAAATCCTATGGTACCCTGATGTTTTGGGAGCATATCTCCTACCAATGCCCTAAACGGCTCCATAGCAATATTCACAGAAGCATCCATCATAGCGAGGAATATTACCGCTAATAAAAGTGCATTAGCAGCAAACATCTGAGTAACAGAAGCAGCATTGGGAAGCAGTACCAATCCGATGGCACATAAGACCGCGCCAATTAAAAAGTAAGGTTTTCTTCTCCCAAGCGGGCTCCATGTATTATCACCCATATGGCCTATGATCGGCTGAACAATCAGCCCCGTAATGGGAGCAACCAGCCAGAACCACGACAGCTCATGAACATCAGCTCCCAAATTTCCGAGAATACGGCTGGCATTTCCATTCTGTAATCCAAATGCCATCTGAATTCCCAGAAAGCCCATGCTCATATTAATAATCTGAATCAGGGATAAGTCCGGTTTTATCTTTTTTCCGGAGGTACCCTTGTCATATCTTGCGTTCATTAATGCCATTCTGCTTTCAGTTTTTGAATTAATGCCTCTTCAATAGGTGCTTTTTCCGGAACAACTTTATCTACTACTTCGTTAGGAACTGTCATAGAAAGAACGTATTGCTTCACCTTCCAGCTTCCATTAATTTTTTCTACTACTCCGGAACCTCTGCATATTTTCATCTGGGTGTCCAGTAATTCATCAAACCATGCCAGATTTCCATCTTTACTGAAATATATATTTCGTTTAACGGCCTTAAAATTCCAGGTTTTCTTCTTGTCAAAATAAGGTTTTGCCCACACCATGAATTCTTTTTTATTCCAGATTTCCGTAGCATCTGTTCCAATGAAAGTAGATTCATCCGCAAAGAAGTTAAAATAGGCATTATAATCTGCCTTGGCAGCCGCGGTATTGAACCCGTCAAGCATAGTGCTTATTTCAGATCTTTCTTTCTCAAAGGTAGTCTTCGATTGTGCGGTGAGTATAGAAAATCCCATTATAAAGAGGATTATTGTATAAACTGTTGTTAGTTTTTTCATGTATACCAATTATTTTTTGAGTTCAATAATTAACGGAGTTTTTGCAGGAACATTCATGGTGTTTTGTAATGGAATTTCTTTTCCCGAAATTATTTCTTTTCCTTGTGTAAATCCTGTGAGAGATTCTGCGAAGCGCTTCAGGTCTAAGGTCTGATCTTTTTCATTATTATTGATCACCACCATCACACTTTCTTTCTCATTATATCTGAAATAAACAAAAACGCCATCCTGAGGAACAAAATTTTTAGTTTTTCCGTTATGAATGACTTCTTTTCCTTTTCTCCAGTTCAGTAATTTTTTTGTAAACTGGAAAAATTCTTGCTGCTCCGGAGTCTGAGAGGATGGAAGAAAAGCATTTTGTTTGTCAGACTTCCAGCCTCCAGGAAAATCTCTTCTGATATCTGCATCTCCGCCTGCATTTTTATCCCCACGCATTCCTATTTCCGATCCATAATAGATCTGCGGAATTCCTCTAACGGTCGAAATCAGAGTAAGCGCCATTTTATAAGCGTCAGGGTTGGCATTAAAGATTTCATTCCATCTTTCAGTATCATGATTTTCGAAGAAAACGAGAAGATTATTGAGATCAGGATACAGAAAATCGCTGGTAAAAGTATCATACATTTTTATCATCCCTTTATCCCAGCTTTCTTTTTCTTTTAGGGCTTTAGGCATATTTTCAAAAAGCATAAAATCCATTACAGACGGTAAATTTGAATTATATCCTGCAATTTGTCCAACTTTAGAGTCCTTCTGCCAGGCTGCAATTTGCGCTGCAGTATACAGCCACGTTTCGCCTACGATATTGAATTTCGGATACTCATCAGTGATTGCTTTAGCCCATTTTGCCATGGCTTCTTTATCATTATAAGGGTAAGTATCTACCCGAAGACCTCCTAAATCTGCATATTCTATCCACCAGATTGCATTTTGGGTCAGATATTTTAAAACCAAAGGATTTTTCTGATTGATATCCGGCATTGTAGTGTCAAACCAGCCATCCAGCGCATATTTTTTATCGATATCCGAAGCATTGGTATCAAACTGCGTTGTGGTTTTATAATTGGAACGTTTAAATCCGTTTTCTCCATCGTTAAACCAATGTATCCAGTCTTTTGAAGGAAGATCTTTGATCATCCAGTGTGAAGATCCCCAGTGATTGGTCACATAATCCATCACGAGCTTCATATTTCTTTTATTAAGATCCTGGGATAAGGTCTTGTACTCTTCATTGGTACCATAGCGGGCGTCTATTTTATACAGGTCAGTTTGGGCATAGCCATGATAAGAATAGACTTTTTCATTGTCTTCATTCACAGGCGTTAGCCAGACTGCTGTAGCTCCCAGATTCTGAATATAATCTAGATTACTAATAATACCGCGGAGATCTCCACCATGTCTTCCATTAGGTAAACTACGGTTTGCTTTTTCCGTAAGCTCCGGCCGTGAATCATTTTTCTCGTCGCCATTAGCAAAACGGTCCGGCATAATCAGGTACATCACATCTTTTGAAGTAAAAGATTCCCGATTGGCAGATCCGGGTTCTCTCTGTTTAAGTTCATAGGTGTATGAACCGATATTCTTTTTACCTTTTTGAATATTAATGGTAAACTTCGGAACATTTATTTCGTTGGTATTGACTGTAATAAAAACGTAATTGGGATTTTCTACCTTCCTGATGTCTTTAATATGTATTCCATCTGAAAGCACAACCTCATTATGGGCAATGTCTTTTCCATATACAAGAATCTGGAGTTCTGGATTTTTCATTCCTTTCCACCAAAAGGCGGGTTCCACTCTTTCCAGCGTTTTCTGGGAAAAAGCTACAGAAGCTATTGAAAGGGCTAATGCGGAGTATATTGTCTTCATATTAGAGTTCAATTTAGCATTAAATTTTCACATATCCATTTAAAAAAAGGAAGCAGACCAACTTTTTTTAAGGTTATTAATGTAATGTTTCAGAATTTAATAAATTCATTTACGCATTGATTAATAATATTTAATTTTTTCATAAAAAATTCATCTTAAATGTTAATTTTTCATACATTTTATTTTTAGTTTTACAAAAAAAGAAATGTTTGATTTCAGTAATATTTTTAAAACTGAAGGACCGGATGTGGTTTACAGCTGGACTATTCCGGTATTTGCTGTTATTATTTTTCTAGAAATGACTTACAGCCACTTTAATAAAGAGAAAATTTATGAGACCAGAGATGTAGCAACCAATGTTCTTTTTGCCCTATTGAACTATGGGCTGGATATCATTATGAAAGGTTTCTCCTTATTTGTTATGATGTTTTTTTATCATCACCGCCTCTTTGACTGGCAAGAGGGTGTTTGGTATTGGATCGCGGTATTTCTTGCTCAGGATTTTGCCTATTACGTACATCATTATGTAGATCATCACTCAAGGGTTTTCTGGGCTGTACATATTACCCATCACAATTCTGATTATTTCAATATCAGCACCGGATTCAGAAGTCCTGTCTTTCAGCCGTTGTACAGATATTTGTTTTTCTCTCCGTTAGCTTTTATGGGCTTTCATCCGTGGCATATTCTGGTGGCCTATTCTGCGATACAGATTTATGGTACTTTTGTGCACACCCAATCTATTAAAAGCATGGGATTTCTTGAATATATTCTGGTGACTCCTTCACATCACAGGGTACATCACGCCTGTAACATCAAGTATCTGGACAGAAATATGGGCATGGGACTGATAATCTGGGATAAAATTTTCGGAACTTTTGAAAAAGAAGATCCTGAAGTTCCCGTAAAATATGGGGTTTATCCTAAAATTACGTCTAAAGATCCTGCTACTATGCTTTTCTATGAATGGAGGAGAATAGGAAAAGATATCCGGCAGCCGGGATTATCTTTAAAAAATCGGGTAAAGTATCTTTTCTATTCACCGGGATGGAGGCATGACGGCACCGGCAAAACTGTAAAACAATATCAGAAGGAGTATAGAGAAAGGATGAAATATAAAAGTTTATTGGTAAAAGATCCGGTCTCAGAGACCGAATATCAGTATTCACCAGCGGAAAAACCATCGGGAGATCAGTAATTCTTCTGCAAAAAAATACCCCGGACATCAATACTGACGAACCGGGGCACCTTAGTGTCTCTTCAAATTATTTTACAGGCTTTACAGAAATTGCGAAACCGCCGCTTCTTGCCATTTTAAAATTAATTTTTGATTTACTTGTAATCTCTTTTTTATAGATATTATAGCTTTGAGGATTATCAATATAATCAGCGTCTTTTCCATCTTCATAGATTGTTGCTTCATATTTCTTTCCTTTGTCCAGGAATGAGAAGTCCACTGTATAGTCACGTTTGTTTTCATCGGTAATACCTCCTACAAACCAGTTTTCAGTACCTTTTGCTTTTCTTGCAGTAACGACATAGTCTCCCGGTTCTGCAGATAAGATTTTTGTATCATCCCAATCTGCTGCTACGTCTTTGATAAACTGGAATGCATCCATATGCTTTTTGTAGTTTTCAGGCAGATCTGCCGCCATCTGAAGAGGCATATACATGGTTACATAAAGAGCCAGCTGCTTTACCAGGGTAGTTTTTACAAAACGGTTATCTCCAGGGAAATAATAATCCAGTTTTGTCTGGAAAATTCCCGGTGTATAATCCATAGAACCTCCCATCCATCTTGTAAATGGCAGAACGGTCTGATGGTCTGGTTTATTTCCTCCGAATGCTTCATATTCTGTTCCACGTGCGGCTTCTGCAGAAATATAATTCGGGTAGGTACGGCTTTCTCCTGTTGGACGTACAGATTCGTGGGAATTGACCATGATTTTATAGTCATTTGCTTTTTCTGCAATTCTGTAAAAATGATTAATTGTCCATTGAGAATAGTGGTGCTCTCCTCTAGGAATAATATCACCTACGTACCCTGTTTTCACAGCATCATAACCATATTTGTTCATGGTTTGGAAAGCTTTATCTGCCCATCTTTCATAGTTCGTGGCAGAACCGGAAGTTTCATGGTGCATGATGAGCTTAATGCCTTTTGAATGTGCATATTCATTCAACATTTTGATATCAAAATCCGGATAAGGGGTAATGAAATCGAAAACAAATTCTTTAGAGTGTCCGAACCAGTCTTCCCAACCGATATTCCAGCCTTCAATTAACAAGCCCTGGAAACCGTTTTCTGCAGCAAAGTCAATATATTCTTTAACTTTTGTATTATTGGCTGCGTGTTTTCCATTTGGAGTTAATTTTGTAAAATCTGTTTTACCTAAATGAACATTTTCCGCTGTAGAATATGCCCATTGCGATTTTCCGATGATCATTTCCCACCATACTCCCATATATTTTGTAGGATGAATGTAAGAGGTGTCTGTATATTTTGTAGGCTCATTAAGGTTAAAGATCATTTTAGAATCCATTACCTGCTCTGCTTTCGGTGCTACAATAATGGTTCTCCAAGGCGTTACCGACGGCGTCTGAATATACCCTTTTGCACCCTGTCTGTCAGCAGTTAAATGCGTTTTGAATTTATAATTCTGTGCGTCTACTTCAAGGTGTGAAGCCGGATAATCTAATACGGCTGCTTCTGCAACATTGATATACAAAGGCTCTTTTCCTTCCTTTTTAAGCATCAACGGAGACTGAACTGCATTTTTCACCAATGTCTGCGAAGCGTTGGCATCATATGCTTTATCCCATTTTGCCGGAATTTCAGAAACTTTTGTTTCTTGATACTGATATTCCTGAGAATCGTAATCTGCAACCATCCACCATGCCTTCATATCGGTAGGGAAGTCAATTTCAGAATCTTCCTCTCTGATTACGAAATAGTTAAGATTTTTTTGTTGTGGAAATTCATATCTGAAACCCAAACCATCATTGAATAATCTGAATTTCACGACAATACTTCTGTCTGTAGAAGCCTGGTTCAGGGTAACTGCCAGTTCATTGTAATGATTGATATAGTTTTTCTTTTCTCCCAAAACCGGCTGCCAGGTTTCATTTTTGGAGTCTCTTTTTTCATCTGTCTTTGCAAAACCGTTATTCAGATCGAATTTTGCATCTTCTGGTTTGGCTATTTCAGAAGCAAATTTTATGGCTGTGTCTTTAAATAATCTTAATCCCAATTTAGAATCTTCTACTACTACTGCACCATTATATTTCAGGTTATAGTATGGAACTCCAGCTTTCAGCTGAAAATTCATTTCGAACTTTCCGTCCGGAGATTTTAAAGATTGGGCTTTCAAACCTGTAAACATCATTGAGAGCATAAGCGCTCCAACTGTAATTTTCTTCATAATGACTATTTAATTAACTTAAAAAATAGATAAAGTGCTGCTTATCGCAGCACTTTGCTTTATAAACTCAATATTCTTATAATTTTGTAATCTTCAACTTGTAATATGCTGAATTATGCAAATCCAGTTCAATTTTATAGTTTCCTGCTTCTGAAACTTTATATCCAGGATCTCCCGTTACAGTATTCTCTGAACTTAAATAAGACTGAACAGCAGTTCCGGAAACCAAAGTCTGATCTGCATCTTTTGGCTGGAATTTCATTGCCCAATCATCATTGGCTCTGAATTTAAACACTCCGGTAGTGGATAATGCGATTGAATTGATTACAAAGGTTTTGGTTGCAGGGTTGTATACAAAATCAGTATCTGATCCCCAACCGGTAGGCGTAGCGTCACCAATAACACCAAAGTTTGCAATAACTGAAGAATAAGTATTTGCAGCCCAGTTTACTTTTATGTAATAGGTTCCTGCAGCAGGAGCTTTTATATTATCTCCATCTGCCTTCAGTTTTCCGGAATTGCTTCCGTCATCTCCTTTATTTCCCGGCCAGTCCTGATTGATCGCAAATTTATATTTTCCATCTTCAGCGCCAGCTACAGTATTGATCCAGATAAATCCTCTGTACTCATCATTCTTTCCCGGAGAAAACAAATTCGGAGAGTTAGCCGGGGTCCAGTTTGCATACCCTGCCGCTCCTGCATAACTTCCCGGTACATTAATCTTAGGATATACCAAATCCGGGTTGGGAGTATAAGGAGTGACCTTAATAGCTACAACATTAGAATAAAAAGCAGCTGATCCTACAGAAGTTTTCAATCTTACCTCGATATCATTGACAACATCCGGAACAGCTCCAATGGAAAACATTGCGGCATTCATTGCAGCATTGGTTACAGGACCTGAAGTCATATCATTGGAAAAATCAACGGAAGCACTTTTTTTGAAGTTATCCCCTTTGATTCCAAATTCTAATTGTTGACTTGAAACAACGGAAATATTGTATGTAGGTTTTGTCCAGTTAAAAGTGATTACAGCAACATTAGCATTAAGCTCATTAAGAACAATTGCACTTTTATCTGCAGATAACTTACCTGCAGATGTTTCAGTAATAACTGCCTGATCCTCGTCTTTTTCACAGGAAAAAACTATAAGTCCGGTAAAAACCAGGGCTAATATTTTGAATAAATTTTTCATTTCAAATGTTTTAAAATTAATATCCAGGGTTCTGAATAAGATTAGGGTTAGCAATAATATCTTTTGCAGGGATAGGATAAAGGTTTCTGTAATTTTCTACCGCTTTACCTTCTTTTACATTTCCTTTCCATGGCCATAGATAATCTCCTGTAGTAAATTTCCCAAATCTAATTAAGTCTGTACGTCTCGTCATTTCCCAAGATAATTCTCTTGCTCTTTCATCTAAAATGAAGTCTAAATTAATTGAAGCTACATTTCCGCTCGTATTTCCGTAAGCTCTTTGTCTTAATTGATTAACATAATCAATTGCAGTAGAAATATTTCCGTTTCCTCCTCTTAGTGTTGCCTCAGCATACATTAAATAAATATCTGCCAAACGGTATAATGGAATATCTGCCTCTACCCAGTTACTATTAGATCCAGGCGTTCCATCACTTTTAATATTTTTAAATTTGATGAATGCATAGCCATCATTAAATGAACCTAAATCATTTATTTCTAAACTCTGCCCACTTGTATAGAAGTTACCTCTTTTATCACTACCGTTTGTCGGAAACTTATTTACTAACGCTTTTGTAGTTCTAATACCACTCCATCCGCCATTAATACCAAAATCTGCAGCCGGCATTGTTCCTCCTACTGAAGCATGTACTAAATAGGTTGTTCCACCGTTAGTCTGGGTATTGATCCCATCAAAATTAACAGTAAGAATTGCTTCCGGATTATTAACATTATTATCTGCTAAGAATAAAGAACCATAATTTGATTTCAATGAATACCCTGCCCCAATTATTTTATTACAATAAGTGATAACATCATTGTTTCTTTGTGTACCTGTATAAACACCAGCATTTAAATATAATCTGGCTAACAATGACCATGCTGCCGCTTTATCAGCTCTTCCATAGGCATTGGTCCTCGGATCTTTCAAATCATTTGAACAGGCTAATAATTCCTGCTCAACATAATTGAACAATGCAGCTCTTTCTATTCTTTGAGGTGGATTAACAGATCCCGGAAGATAGTTTTCATCCACAAAAGGTACATTTCCAAAAAGATCTAACGCATGATAATATGATTGAGCTCTCAAAAATCTTGCTTCAGCACGCATACGTTTAGCTTCTGCAAGATTATCTCCTGTAATATTATTAGACGCAAGTTTTTCATCTGTTACATTTCTAAGAAACTCATTACAGAAGGCAATTTCTGTAAAAATTCTGTAATACATTGCTGCCACAAATTCATTGGAAGAATCCCAAGTCATTTTGTGAATAGTATGCAAGTTTCCATCGTTCCACCCAATTACAGCTTCATCAGTAGAAATTACATCTAAAGTATACATCAATCTTGTATATTGAGAAAAACCTCCATTTACTCCATTAATATCACTGTTTGGCGGATCTCCGTCACCACTTACCTGTCCTCCCATAGCAAGACCACCATATAATTTTGCTAGCGCATTAGGATAATTGGCAAAATTGGCAAAAACACTGGCAGATGTAACATCGGTAATAGGTTCTCTTTCAAGATCATTAACACAGGATGTTGTGGAAAGTAGCATGACAACAGAAGCTGATAAAATTAGACTTCTGAATTTTATTTTATTTGATTTCATCTTTTTATTTATTTAAAATTGAAAATTAAAACCTAAAGAGTATACTTTTGGACTCTGATAATAACCATTATCAATTCCTCCAAAAACTTCAGGGTCAACACCAGAATATTTTGTAATTACAAAAACATTCTGAGCCATTGCATACACCTTCAGATTACTTCCTTTTGTAAATAATTCTCCAAAATTATATCCGATATTTATATTATCTAATCTAAAGAATGAGGCATTTTCTACGAATATATCTGAAAACGCTCTGTTAGCATCTTTAAATTTATACTCCGGTGCAGTATTGAAAACGTTTTGCAAATATTCGTTTGTAGAGGCAGACTGTAAAGAACTATTAGATGAGGCATTGTTATAAACATAGTTACCCAGAACAGCTCTTGCGCTTAAACCGAAATCCCAATTTTTCACAGATAATTTAGTTGAGAATCCTAAAAGTGCATCAGGAGTAGTAGACTTGTAATAATATTTATCATAAACATCTATTTTACCATCATTATTTCTATCCACAAATGCACCATCTATAGGTTTTCCAGCACTGTCATAAACCTGCTGATATACCCAAAATGCATTTGGAGCATAGCCTACAGCGTGAGCTTGTATTGTATTTCCAGCACCTCCTTCAATTCCACCCACAGGAATATTAAAGCTTGCATCCGCTCTTGTTAATAAATTAGTAATAACCGGTTTATAATGGGTAGCATTGAAATTTAATTCCCATGTTGTTTTCCCATTTTTAATAGGAATTACTGTAATGCTTGCTTCAATTCCCTTATTCTCCATATTTCCTACATTTAGGAGGTTGTGATTACTTAAATCACCTGCAGCAATAGGAGAATCTACCAATAGTTTCTCAGTATCCTTTCTGAACAAATCAATAGAACCCATGATCCTGTTATTCAAAAATCCATAATCTAATCCGATATTTTTGGTAGTAGTTGTTTCCCATGTAAGGTAAGGGTTGTAGATATTGGCACGGAACATATAATAATACTGTTCTCCAAATTGATAGTTTGCCCCCGCACCACTTGGGTTATAAGCTGCAAAAGCAGGATAATTATTAGGTTTATTAGCATCAAGCCCCGGAAGTTCCTGCTGTCCTGTTTTCCCCCAACCAGCTCTTAATTTTAATGTACTTATAGAGGAAATATTTTTAATAAAACTTTCTTCATTTAATTTCCATGCAACAGAAACTCCCGGAAAGTTCCCCCAAAGGTTATCTCTGGTTCCGTTAAAGAAACGGGAAGAGCCATCTCTTCTTAGTGATCCGGAAATAATATACTTATTGGCGATTGTAAATATTGCCCTTCCATAAAAAGATATTAATGTATTTCTTGTTTCAAAATCATTATTAATTTGAGTTGGGGCATTTCCTTTATAATTGATAGCTCCAGGAATTGATGTTAAGAAATCCTGATAAGAATACCCGGCTGTAAGGTCCACTCCGGTATTAATCGCTGAAATATTCTTAACATAGTTAAAATAAGTTTCTAACAACTTATTCTTCTTTTCCATGCTGTAAATATTTGAACTTCCTTTATCATTGAATCCTGATTTATACCTTGCATCAATTTTCTTTTGTCCCTCACTTTTAGTATAATCATATCCGGCATTTACATTAAAATGTAAATCTGGAAGAAAGTGGAATTTATAATCCAACTGTGCATTTCCTAAACCTCTTGTAACTGATGAAACATCATGTATGGCCATTAAAGTAGCAAGTGGGTTAGCATTTGCATTTACGTTTAACCCTCCATTTAGAAGCCACTCATAATATCCGCCATAATTTGAGTTACCTGAATATACCGGCTGAGTTGGGTCAAAATAGGTGGCAGATTTAATAACACCTCCATCTGCAAATCTATTATCTGTAAAAGTACCTTTAGCACTTACATTCACGGATAAATGATTATCAAAAAATTTAGGATTTAGATTTAATCCCACAGAAGTCCTTCTAAATGAGTTTGTTCTCACAATACCGTTCTGCTCATTATATCCGACTGATAATCTGTATGGCAAACCTTTTATTCCTCCGGAAATAGCAACATTATTATCTGTTCCCCAAGCCTTCTGATAAATCAAATCTTGCCAATTTGTATTTGCTGTCCCCAATTTTGCTTTATATGCATCAGAAGCATAGGTATTCACAAAATTTCTAAACTCATCAGCATTAAGGACATCCACATTACCCATTTTAGTAGATAATGAAGCTACTGTTGAAAAATTCACTTTAAGCTTTCCTGCTGTTCCTTTTTTGGTTGTAATTAAAATAACACCATTGGTAGCACGGTTACCATAAATGGCTGTTGCAGAGGCATCCTTTAAAATATCAAATGTTTCAATGTCATTTGGGTTAATTAAAGACAATGGATCCGCTGCTCCATTTACTCCCGTAAAATCCTGTGGTACGCCATCAATTACAATTAACGGAGAGTTATTACCATTCAGGGAAGCTGTACCTCTGATTCTAATTGCAGTTCCGGATCCCGGTGCTCCACTGTTGTTGGTAATCTGTACCCCTGGTGTTTTACCCTGGATGAGCTGACCTGCGGAAGTAGCACCTCCGTTAAAGTCTTTCGCTGTAACTGAAGTGATGGAACCGGTAAGGTCAGATTTTTTCTGTTTTCCGTACCCGATCAAAACCACTTCGTCAATTTTCTTCTCCTGAGGAAGAGAATCCTTTTTCTGCGCGTGCATTACTGTACTTGCCAATAAAAAAGCGGGCGCAATTTTCAAAACTGTTGTAAAGTTCTTCACAATCATATTTTTTTATAGTTTCGTTTTTTTCAGTCATTTTTAGGCCTAGAGCCAGACTCGCAATTTATAAAAAAATTAGAATTATCATAAATTTAATATAATTTTAGCTAAAATTATGTATATTACGAAACCGGTTTTAGTTAGTTTTTTAGGATCCAATATTTTACAACGTCTTATGCTTTGCATAATATTTATTTTAATTTAACAATTTGTTAAACGTTTGTTTAACTTAATTTTCTATTCAGCCTTTCAAAATGGCAATCTTGACCATAATAACACCACCAATAGCAGTATTCAACAGATATTCCTTATCTTTGTAGTCAAAACTTTACTATAAATGTCAAACAGAAAGATGATTACGGCAGCTTTGCCTTATGCAAACGGGCCGGTTCATATAGGACATTTGGCAGGTGTTTATATTCCTGCGGATGTTTACGCAAGATTTCAGAGAAGATTAGGAAAAGATGTAGCGTTTATCTGTGGTTCGGATGAGCACGGTATTCCTATTACGATAAGAGCTAAAAAAGAAGGAGTAACTCCTCAGGATATCGTTGACAAATATCACGAAATCATTAAAAAATCTTTTTCTGACCTCGGTATTTCATTTGATGAGTATTCCAGAACAACGTCTAAAAAGCATTATGAAACCAGTCAGGATTTCTTCAAGGTTTTATACGAAAAAGGAAAATTCACGGAAGAAATTTCTGAACAGTATTTTGATGAGCAGGCAGGAGAATTTCTTGCTGACCGTTATATTGTAGGAACGTGTCCTAATTGTGGTAACGAAAATGCTTATGGTGACCAGTGTGAGAAATGTGGCTCTACCCTTTCTCCTTCTGAGCTGATCAACCCGAAATCAATGCTTAGCGGAAATGTTCCTATTCTTAAAGAAACAAAAAACTGGTATCTTCCATTAAACGAATACGAAGACTTTTTAAATGAATGGATCATTGAAGGCCACAAGGATGACTGGAAGCCCAACGTGTACGGACAGGTTAAATCATGGTTGAATGACGGTCTTAAGCCCCGTGCGATGACCAGAGATCTGAACTGGGGGGTTCCCGTTCCTCTTCCCAATGCTGAAGGAAAGGTTTTATACGTATGGTTTGATGCTCCTATCGGGTATATCTCTTTCACCAAAGAATGGGCAGAGAAAAACGGAAAAGACTGGAAAGACTACTGGCAGAGTCCAGACAGTGATCTGGTACATTTTATCGGAAAGGATAATATTGTATTCCACTGTATTATTTTCCCTTCTATGATGAAAGCTCACGGAGATTACATCATGCCGGCTAATGTTCCTGCTTTTGAATTCCTGAATCTTGAGAATGATAAAATCTCAACCTCAAGAAACTGGGCGGTATGGGCGCATGAATATGTAGAAGACTTCCCCGGGCAGCAGGATGTGTTAAGATATGCTCTTCTTTCATCGGCTCCTGAAACAAAGGATAATAACTTTACATGGAAGGATTTCCAGACAAAGAATAATTCTGAATTAGCTAATATTTTTGGTAACTTCATTAATCGTGTTGCAGTATTAATTAACAAAAACTTTGAAGGAAAAGTTCCTGAAGGAGATGTAAATGCACCAGAATTAGAAGAAATCAGCAAAAGAGCTGTAGAAATCAGAAACTCTCTTGAAAATTATGAATTCAGAAATGCATTAACAGCATTTATGAATCTTGCAAGATTTGGAAATCAATACTTGCAGAATGAAGAGCCTTGGAAAACGGTTAAAAATGATATTGAGAAAACCAAAAATACATTATTTATTGGAGCTCAAATTTCAGTTGCACTAGCAAATTTAGCTGAACCATTCTTACCTTTTACAGCACAAAAATTATATGAAATTTTTAATGTAGAACAAAAAACATGGTCTGAAGTTGAGAATTCAAAAGTATTAATTGAAGCTGGTCATTTAATAATGGCAAATGCTCCAATTTTATTCTCTCAAATTTCAGATGATGTCATCGAAGCACAAATCCAAAAGCTGGAGGACACAAAACAAAACAATAAAAAGACAAACCCTAACGCAAACCCTATGAAAGAAGAGATCACATTTGATGACTTTACTAAAATAGACCTTAGAACAGCTACCATTTTAGAAGCTGAAAAAGTAGAAAAAGCAGACAAATTATTAAAACTTACTGTAGATACAGGAGTAGATGTAAGAACTGTTGTTTCCGGTATTGCAGAAAGTTTCTCTCCTGAAGAATTAATCGGGAAACAGGTAATGATCCTTCTGAACCTTGCTCCAAGAAAAATCAGAGGAATTGAATCTCAGGGTATGTTACTTTTAACAACCAAACCAGACGGAAAATTATCTTTCGTAACACCGGATGACAGCAATGTTGAAAACGGGATTGAGATCGGATAAAATGCCCTATTTAATTATGAAAAAAATAGGATTTTCATTATTTGTTTTTGGGGGTAACTCTATTAAATGCACAAAAAAGAGATTATCTTTTGCTCAATAATGATAAAAACGGTGTTAAGTGGAGTTATTCATTTGATAAAAAAACAGATGATGGATTTTATTCCTGGGTCAAAGCTGACTATACAGAACAACAGGATCCGATGGTGGAATCTAATGAATATTTCATACAATTCAGATGCTCCGATAAAACAATGTCAGACCAAATTGTTCAAATCAACTATCGAGATCAGGAACATCAAATGGATAAAACTAAAATGCCATTCAGATCAATTTCAGAAAACAGCATTTTTTATTCATTACTGAAAAAACATTGTAAATAAAAAAAGACCGTCATAATGACGGTCTTTTTTACTGTCTGAATATAGTTGTATTTCATTATACATATATTTGTAATGTGATAAGAATTAACAGAAGTATTTTAAGAAAGCTCTCCACGCGTGAATTGGAGGCCTATCTAAAAGAAGGCAACCGGTTTGTTCCAGAGGCTGTTCAGATGGCTTTTGAAATTCTGGAAGAAAGAGGGCGTGTTTTCAGTGAGCAGGAAAAAACGGCCATTCAACAATTCATTCAGTATAAAAAAGAACAGGAGGAAGCAAAACGTGCAGAAGAGGTTGAAGTGTGGAAAGATTATATTACAGAAGATCCTGAGGCTATTCAACTTTATTCACGGATGACTATTTTTGTCAGCAGTATTTTGTTCAGCACAATTCCCGGAGCTATTTTACTCTCTCTTAATTTAATCAAACTCAAAAAATACTTCTCTGCTATTCTTACAATGGCATTTGGTATGTTGTTTTTTATATTTCAAAAATACGTTTTGCTATCCCATTTTGATTTCGGTACAACTTCCAGATACAGTCCAGAAATTGGAGTTATTTCAGTTGGAGCTTTGGGCTTGCTTGTCATCAGCGTTTTAGCCACTCCCAAAAAACTTCCTTACCGTGCAGAATCTTATATTCTTCCTGTAGTTTTATGTGCCGGAACCGCTGTTCTGATGTATTTTTATTTTCAGGAATGGTTTTCTTTCTATCCGTTGGCAAGAGCCATTCATCTATTCAGACAATAATAAGGAGCTGATTCCCGCTATCCACTTTTACTCCTCGCTCCCGGCTGCCACCCTGAGCGTAGTCGAAGGGCCTCTTCTTTGCTGTGGGGTAACCGTTACTATCGGGGCTGGAAATAGTACAAAAAAAGTCATCCCGGTTTACAGGATGACGATATATTGATTCCTAAGATTGCTTCGCTTTCAGCTCGCAATGACTTGTTGCAAATCATTTCTTAGTCAGTTTTGCCAGGTAAGAATCCTCATCTTTTAAAACTTTCTCTATTTTGAAACCATTATTTGTGGCAGCATTTTTTAACGTATTAAAGTCAAGGTACAGCCAGGTAATGGGCTCTTCAGATTCTCCTTTATAATGAACTACATATCCTAACTCTCCATAATAACCTCCGGCAGGAATATAGACTCCGCCATCTTTATCACGGTCAAACATGTAAAGAATATCTGTACTGTCAATCAGAACCTGTCCTTTATCATTGAGTAAAGTATGCAGTTTCTGAAGGTAAGTATCAATTTTTGCTAGCCTTTCAAAGACGCCGGTTCCGTTCATCAGCAATAAAATCGTATCAAATTTCTCCCCGGAAAAATGAAGCATATTTTCACAAACTGCTTTTTTTACTCCCCTGAGCTTACAAACTTCAACAGATTTTGGGGAAATGTCCAATGCAGTCACATCAAGATTTTTTTCATTCTGAAGATATAAGGAATGAGACCCCGCACCTGCTCCGATATCCAGAACTTTTCCGCCGGATAGCTGCAGTGCTTTCTGCTCAATATCATTCATTTCTTCAAAATCTCTGAATAAATAATCCACCGGGAGCTCATCCAGCTCAGAAATTGACGTTTCAGTCTGCAGATCTTCAGGATTGTCATTGTGGTAATAATCCCAGATCGCTCTGCCCATTAAATCTTTCATAGGGCAAAGATACGGGTTCGGGGTGATAGTTCCCATTTTATTTTGTTGCAGGTACGGGATGCTGGTTGTTTTTATTCGTAATTATCCCACAACGTTAAACTCTCTCAAATCCTCAAACTCAAAATCCCTTCCGCCTACTCCATCGAGTCCTTCTCCTTATGCCTGTCTGCCTGAGATTCATTCTCCGCAACTCCTGCTTTCCAGTAAGAATAGGCATATAATTCCTGGGAGGTCCAGTTTTTTTCTTTTCTCAGATACGTACGGATTTCTTTCACACTTGAAAACTCACAGGCTACGTAGCCAAATTTTGCAGTTTCAGGAATATCTAAACTTTTTACGGCATCTGAAATTTTACTGCCTCTATGAGGCTGTTCATTGTGCAGCCATTTGAAATCAATCTTAGCTTTGGTTTCAAGCCGCTGTTCATCTTCTTTTCCGTGAACTTCAATAATACATGTTCCGTTTGCTGTTTCAGGAAGTGTTTCCAAAATAGCACTGATCACCGGGATGGCTGTAGCATCTCCTGCGAGAAGGTACCAGTCTGCAGCGGGATAAAGCTCTTTTGCTTCCAGACGCATCATTACGCCCAGCTTTGAACCTGCCTCAGCCTCTCTTGCCCATCTGGAAGCAGGACCGCCGTCTCCGTGATCCGCAAAATCAATGATCAGTTCATTTTTTTCCAGATCAATTCCTCTGTGGGTATACGTTCTGATGGCCGGAGCTACTTCTTTTGGAGGATGTACCCATTGCTGATTTTCATCGAGTGTCGGGAAATGAATTTCATTCAGCCCAACCGGTGGAACAGCAATTTTATTATTGTCTCCCACGGTAGTGTTTTTGAATATCTGAACTTCAGGTGAATATAAATAGACTCTGATAAAATGGTCAGTAATATATTCTTTTCTGGTTACTTCGGCAACAATCTGCCCTGTTGAAACTTTAGCCATAACTGATTCTTTACAAGTTAAAATCCGGTTTCCGATCAATTCAGAAACCGGATTTGAAATACCATATATTTTCAGATCAAGGTATTTTTACCTTCATCTTATTTTTAAAATTCAAAAGTGTAAGAAAGGTTGAATGTTCTTCCTCTTCCTTTATAATTAAATAATTCCGGAAGTCCGTATGTAGAATACAGAACCTGCGAACGCTTGCTCCATATCGTCTGATAATCCGTATTAAATAGATTCTGAATTCCCAGATTGAATTTCCCCCAGTGGAATCGGTATCCTATCATCAGATCTGAGGTATTGTACCCCTCCACCACATTATTAAGCTCGTCTTTCTGTTTGAAATTCTGCAAAGACTGGAATCTGAAAGACCAGCTTTGAATATTATATCCAATATACGTTACCAATTTTGAAGGGGAAGCATTGTAAATTTCCTGCTTCTGCCATTCTCCTTTGTTATCTACTTCAGATTTGATCAGAAGTCCGCTCGCCCCGAAATAAACACCATTGTTTAAAGAATAAGAAACCTCAGCTTCAATTCCCATATTTCTTAATTTCAGATCATTCACAAGAATCTGAAAGGTCTTTTTATCTACGGCAACAGTTTTGTCAGAATTACTCAGGAACCCGGCAATCTGAGCTCTTAAGCCACCTCTGTTGACACGGTAACCCACTTCAAGCTGGTTGGTTTTGATGGCCTGCAGCGGCTGTTCTTTTACATTGATACTTGAGACTACATCCCAGTTTGTTCCCACCAATTTGTACTGCCCTATTCCATAAAATTTAGCAGGATCGGCCAGGCTTGCCCCCTGGGAAAATGTTCCCCATACCTGATGCTGCTCATTGAATTTGTACAGTAATCCGGCATTAGCCAATGTTACATTGTAAGAACTTTCACCGCCGGGAATTGCAGATGCTGAGCTTCCATAGCCCATAGCTACCTGTGTTTGCTGTTCTGAACCTACAAAATCATCCATTTTTACGTTGATATGCTGGTAACGGATTCCTGCATTCAATTGTAACCTGGGAAGAATATTGTATTTGGCCTGAACATATCCTGCATAACTTTGGGAATGATTGGTAGGATACCTTCCCAGACTGTATTTTGTTTCGTTGACTAAACCTCCGCTGGACATGGTCTTTGCGATATCATAAACAGATTGGGTTCCCTCAAATTTTTCAAAATCAAAATCCGCTCCGTACGTAACATTCAGTCCCCGCCATGATTTTGATAGTAAGGCCTTAATTCCTGAATAATAAGTATCCTGCTGTGAAGAAGACATGTAAGGTATTTTCCCGGTCTGTAAAGTGACATTCCCCGGAAATGGATAGAACCCTAATTTTTCAGCACGCGTTGCCAACTGTACATACAGATCCTGTCCGCCTAAAATCCCGTTTGCGTTGTAAGCTACTGTAGCCATGTAACGCTCTGTTCCTACATTTTTATCTGATGAGAAACCATCTCTCATTTCCAGTAGTGAAGCATTTTTTGTAGTGAATGCACTCAGATTTTGCCCCAGATATAAACTCCGGTCTCCATTAAATTTGGAATTGTAATACTGAAGGGAAGCCGTTATTTTATGTTTATTATTGAACTGATATCCTCCTGTAGCAAGGATATCAATTGATTGATTATACTGAAGGTCAGTTTGTGTAATATCTGTAAACAGCTGTTTCTGATCTGCTCCATACACCCCGCCGTTCTGCTGATAAGCTACTCCCAATCTTCCGAAGAACTTGTCTCCTTTAGCTGCAATAGATTGGGCTGCCCGGAAATCATGGTCGTCTTTCCCCATAAATCCGGTACGTACCCCCAATTCTGTTTCGCCGCTGATTCCTTTTTTGGAGGGTGTTTTTGTAATAATATTGATAATTCCGCCTGTGGCATTGCCCCCATAAATAGAGCTTGCTCCTGAAAGCACTTCTATCCTCTCAATATTAAAAGGATCAATAGCATCCAGCTGACGGCTTATGGAACGAATACTGTTCAGAGAAACCCCGTCTATCATTACCAATGCAGAACGCCCTCTCATGTTCTGTCCGTAATTGGTTCTTCCCTGCGGGCCGATGTCCATAGACGGGATCAGAATCGACAGCATTTCCTTGATAGGTACGCCGCTTTTAGCCTGTTCCTGAATTTTTTCTTTTTGTACTACCCAAACGGTTCCGGGTACTTCAGAGATTTTGGTGGGTTTTCTGGAAGCTACAATTACCACATCTTCAATACCTTTAGAGGCTGCAGTGTCTTTAACGGCCTGAGAAAATAACATCCCGGAAGCTAAAAGACCTATGAATGCATACTGCTTTTTCATTCTTTCTATTCAACGTTTTATAATGCGGCAAAGATAATTCTTATTTAGAAAGAATAAAAATAACTTTGTATGAGATTTTCCTTTTTTATAAAATGAGAGCCGGAAGCAGGGAGTTTGAAGTTGTTGATCATGTATAATCAATATACATATTTTTGAGATAAAGGTTTGTACTAAAACAAATAGCTATAAACCGCCTTTTATCACTCCCCTCCTCCAGCATCCAGCTTTTTCCATTTAAAAGCGTAAAATCCCAGCCCAATGAAGGACCAGGATTTTACTGGTAAAAACAAGGTATTTTTATACTGCAGGCCCTGCTGCATCTTTTATCTCTTCCAATAATTTTTTTCTTTCACGAAGTCTTCTTCTGGCAATGACGGATTTACCGCCCAGAACTCTTACAAATCTGAAATACTGGAAACGTTTTGCTCCGAAGTGATGCGTGGCAACATAAATCAGCACGCCGAATCCGACTAAAATAATATATCCGAATATTTTCTTGGTGGCAATAATGATGGCATTGAGCTGAATGACTTTCATATTCGCGGCTACATTCTGAGGAGTAAACGTCATTCCGTCCATATAAACGGCAAGATCACCAATTGCTGTCACCTGAAAACGGTACTGAAACCATGCATAGAGTGTTGAAAAAATTCCTACGGCAAGAAAAGTCCTCCAGACTAACACAAGTCCGATGGCTGCCAGCATTTCATCCATTTCAAGCTTATCCAGTGTGTAAAACCATACGGAGATAAACAGCGAACACATTCCGTATCCTTTTAAAAACATCGGCAGATACCAATTGTCATAACTGAACTCCAGAACCATGGAAAAATACATGATAACAGCATATGCAACCATAGATGCAAAACCGGAAAAAATATACATTTTCAAAGGCTTCTCTTTTTTAAACCAGAAAATTGCCAGAGCTCCGGCCAGTATAATTCCGGGAATCATGAGTACACTCAATCTGGTATTGGTTAATTGATCATATCCCAGTACCCCCACCGCAAAAGTATTCTGAAGAGACGCAGTTCCTAAAAACATTCCCAGCCAGAAAAGCATAAACAACCCATGCTGTACATTATTTTTTGTAAAAATTCTGAATGAAAGGTACGGGCGTTTTAAAGTTAACTGACGGATCGAAAGCAGCGCAAAGCTCACAAAAGCGGCAATGCTTGCATTGATAATATTCTTCGAATTAAACCAGTCCTGCTGTCTTCCAAATGCATACACATACGCCGAAAACATAAAAGTTGAAATGAACAGTAAAATACTGAGCCAATCAATATAGTGAAGAGGGACTTTTAACGCAAAATATTGATCATGCATAAAAATCCAGTGTATTAACGCTAAAATAAAGCATAAAACCGCTGTTAAGAGGTAAAACTGCTGCCAGTTGTAAAGTAAAGCGAACTCAGCGGCATAGTAAGTGGCCACCTGGTTCATTACCAGAACGAATGTGTAGAAAGCCCCATAGAATATACCACGGTTTCCAATCATAACCATTAACGGAAGGAACAGTTCTATAGTAACCATCATCTTCATAAAACCTATCACTAAAGATGTAAAGATGAAAATCATAGGCTGTAAAGTAGTTCCGTTGACATAGCTGAGTGCTCCTAAAAGCACCAGAAGTAAAACCATCTTGTCCCTTACTTTGAATCTCATTTTAATCCTTAGGACAACAGGCATACAGGCCCCCATGCCAATGGTAGTAGCATAGTTAGCCCACATAAAATATTCTGTCATAGCACCGGTACCGCTTA
Source organism: Chryseobacterium culicis (assembly GCF_900108365.1). Lineage (GTDB taxonomy): Bacteria > Bacteroidota > Bacteroidia > Flavobacteriales > Weeksellaceae > Chryseobacterium > Chryseobacterium culicis. The sequence goes on from NZ_FNWQ01000007.1 coordinate 87,949, forward strand.
CCAGAGAGCTGATATTCCCGGTATACACCCCACCAATTGGCATTACTACAGCAAGCAGTAATACAATCAGCAGCAGCTGTACGGGTTTTGGAACCCAATCGCTATATAATCCTTTGTTGTACATTATTTTTAGGTATAGATTTCAGATATCAGATGTCAGACCTTCAACATTCAGCGTTAGCTTTCCCAAAAACATAATGTCTGGAATCGGATATCTTACATCTTAGTCTTTATTAATATTCACGTTCATATTCATTCCTGCGCTCAGTTTGTCAAGATCTTCTTTTTTGTTGGAAGCTGTAAACTCTATTCTTACAGGGATTCTCTGCTGTACTTTAATGAAATTTCCTGTGGAGTTATCGGTAGGTACACTTGAGTATCTTGATCCGGTAGCTGCGGAAACCGCTGTTACAATTCCTTCGAATTTTTTTCCTCCTAAAGCATCAGCGGTCATAGACATTTTTTCTCCTACTTTGATATTCGGCATCTGGCTTTCCAGGAAGTTGGCGGTTACCCATTTCTGGCCGTTTAAAACAATAGTTGCCACTTGCTGCCCCGGCTGGATCAGCTGCCCTTCAGAAATCGTTCTTCTTCCCATAACTCCATCATAAGGCGCTGTAATAACCGTATATGAAAGATTGATTCTTGCCATATCCAAGGCAGATTTTGTTCTTTTGATCTCAGCATCGTTGATTCCCAATCTGCTTTTCACTTCTGTTGTGGACAGGTTGGCGGATTGTTTCTGGTTCACTAGAGTTTCGTAAGCTGCCTTCTGAGCATCATATTCTGTTTTTACCTGATCGTATTGCTGTCTGGTAACAGCTTCGGCGGCTAAAAGATTTTTGTATCGGTTTAAATTCTGTTCAGCATTCCATAATCTGGCTTTTGCCCCGGCAATATTGGACTGCATGACGTTGATATTGTTAGACACGGTATTTACAGAAGAGCCTGTTGCTGTTTTTTGCGCCAGAGCATTCTGATAAGCCGCTTCTGCCTGCCCTAATTGTGTAAGAATTTCACGATCATCCAGTATTACCAATGTATCTCCTTTTTTTACCCGCTGATGTTCAATAAACTTAATTTCTTTAATATAGGCAGAAACTCTTGTATTGATGGGATTGATGAATTCCTCTACCTGTGCTGCTTCCGTATAGGTTTTGTTTCCGATATGGAAATATTCACGGATTAACCAGAATAATCCAAAACCGATCACCAGAAAAACGATGATATTAGAAATGATGGCTCTGATCTTATTGGTTTTATTTTTCTTTTTTTTGTTTTCTGCTGCGGATGCTGCAGGAGTTGGTGCTGTATTTTGAGTAGTGTGTTCCTTGTTTTCCATTGTGTTGATTGTCAGTTTTAAAAATTAAAGTGTTCCTGTAGATTTCAGAAGGTTGTAATACTGATACAGAACATTGATTTCCGCGTTGGCATAATCAAGTTCCGACTGTAGTTTCTGGTTCTGTGCGTCAATCATTTCTGCCTGTACCGCCAGCTGATTAAGATATTTGGCTTCGGTAATCTTATAGTTTTCTTCCGCCAGTCTTTTGGAATCATTCAGGATATCTGCCTGCTGAATGGCTTCCTGATATTTTGTATAGGCCGCATTCACATCCATATCTACATTCTGCTGTACCAGCGTCATGGCATCATTTGCCTGATTCTTCTGCAGCTCGCCTAATTTCACTTTTTCTTTGGTTTTAAAAAGAGTGTCTATATTATAACTCAAAGAAACACCGGTCTGCCAGCCTCCGGAGTACATATCCAAAACAGGGTTTCTGGTCGTGATCGGTCTTTGCAGCGTGTATCCTCCAAATCCGGCCAGTGTAGGTGCGTTGTCTGTTTTGATAATCTCGATATTCTTATCTGCTACCGCAATATTTTTTTGGGCGGATTTCAGCATGGGATTGCTTTCGTGGGCCAGATCTGTATAATATTCCTTGCCAATTCCGGATTCCTTGTTCTCTAAACTTTCGGTAGGAACAATTTCGGTATCAGAAGGAAGCCCTAAAGCAATATTCAGGTTATAAGTAAGGATTTTTTTATTGTTGGTAAGCGTCAGGATTCCCTGATCCAGATTTTTAATGGCCAGTTCTCCACGAATGACTTCATTTCGGGTCACCATTCCCTGCTGATAAAATTTCTGAATATTTTTAAGACGTTCCAGAGCCAGTTTTTTATTATTTTGAAATACTTCTTCCTGGTTGATGATTTTGTAAACGTCCAGATAATTGGAAATCACTAAAAACTTTACGTCCTGTTTGTTTTTCTCCAGATCCAGTTCGGAAAGCTGTTCGCGCAGCCCTGCCAACTCTATGGATTTATTCACCAGTCCTCCTTTAAAAATAAGCTGTGTGGCCTGCACCGCATATGAACTTCCATAATGCGGCATCGGAACCTTGGTAGAGTTTGAAAAGTCTTTATCAATTGCCACCGCATCCCCTAAATAAAACTGGCTTGCAGAAGCTGTAATGGTGGGAAGTTTCTGAAGCTTAACAACGTTTATATTCTGTTTTGCGATGTCAATATTCTGTGCTGATACTTTGAGCTGCTGATGATTCTGCACAGCAAGTTCCGCCACTTCAGCTGCGGTCATCTGTTTTATCTGTTGTGAAAAAAACAGCGCAGGAAAAGCTGCTATCAGTACAGATAGTGCTGTTTTTATTTTCTTTGTCATTTTACCTTGTTTTACAGATGCAAAGTTAGGTCAACAACAAAATCAATCAAATGTTTGATTTTTGGAAAAAGATGTTCAAATGTAAGATTTTAATTTTCAAACTGGTGCCTGTACTGTGTAGGGCTTACCTCCAGATGTTTTTTAAAAAAATGAGAAAATGAGTATTGATCACTGAATCCGAGAATAGAAGAAACCTCCGAAACCGGTTTACTGGAAGAGTTTAAGAGTACTTTCGCCTCATTAATTACAATCAGGGCAATAATCTGACTTGCCGACTTGCCTGTAATGGCCTTTACCACAGAAGAAAGATGTCTGGTTGTAATTGACTGCCGCTCGGCATAAAACTCAACAGTTCTTTCTGTAAGGTGATGTTCCGCAAGATCGGTAAGAAATACAAATACGATTTCTTCCTGTCTGGACATCTGGTTCATGGAACTGTTATCTTCCTTGGAAATAATGCCTGCCATCTGATAACAGAAAACGGAGAAAAGATGCTCTACCATTTCTTTTTTATAAAGCATATCGGTTTCAGAATCCAGAATGTATTTCAGGAAATTGACACTTTTCCAGACGACTTCCATTTCATCTTCAGGGAAAGGAACTCCTTTGTTCATCTGCTGTCTGAAATAACGGTAGGTAATAAGACGGTTAAATTTTAATGATAAAGCAGCAATAAACTCTCTTTTGTAAGAAACCATCCTGGACTGAAAGTCATCAGTTACTCCCACCACTTCATAAATGGTTTGCGGATCAGTTACCATAAACATATTGGCAGAAACCTCCAGGTCACTGAAATGCTGGCGCAATTTTATAGTTCCGGATTTAATAAAGATAAAAGCAGGATTATCAGGGCGGAAGGGCTTACCAACAGCTATTCGCTCGAAAATATTGTGTTCCGTAAAAATATCGACTCCGAACTTTTCTAAGGCAGACATAAGACAAATGTAAGCAATCTTACCAGTGATTACAAAATTTTATTATTTTAGCATTAATCCAATTTTCCTTCATCATGAGAAAGGTTGATCTATTATTTGCCGAATACAGTAAAAGCCACAGAAACGCGACCAACAAGTTCATTCACTGGATTTGCGTACCCTTAATTTTCTGGGCAATTCTTGGTTTTGCCTCCCTGATTCCATCGCCTCATTTTTGTGCGTCCTATTTCGGATGTGCGAGTATTGTAAGTATTGTGGTGATTATTCTCATCACTTTATTCTATATAAGACTGTCTTTTCTGATTGCTATTGCGATGATTTTGATCATGATGATCATGGAGCATTTCATCTATCTCACTAATATCAGTATAGGAAGGCAGTCATGGATGGTTTACCTGAGCGTATTTATCGTTACCTGGATTTTCCAGTTTTTAGGGCACAAAATTGAAGGAAAAAAGCCTGCTTTCATTAAAGATCTTCAGTTTCTACTTATTGGCCCCATCTGGCTTTTAGGATTTATGCTGAAAAAAGCAGGAATCAGATATTAATCTTCGAGGGCATATACGGCAAAACTTGCCAGCCAGTGATCTCCGCCATAATTTCCCTGAAAAAGCAGCGGCAATCCATTATTCAGAAATACGTCTGCTGTTTTCCTGAATTCCTTTTTCAGTGGATGATTGGCAGGCAGTGCATTCGAAATCCCCTTCATACACCATGCTTTGGAAAAAGACAACCCCACGAGATGAACAGTCTGATAATCGCTCAGATCACTTACTACAGGTATTTTTTCAATATTCTCAAGACTCTTTTTTTCGTAGAAAGCATTCAGCCACTGTACAAATTCTTTTTGAGGAAGCACTCTGCGCATCAGATCTGCAATTTCCAGGCTTGGCGAAAAGAAATCCGACCCATCCGGTTCCAGATAAGCAGGGGTTTTCTGATCTTTTAAGAAAAAGTACTGAGCCTTTTCAATCAGCTGATTTTCAAATTCTTTATCTTTATTAGCTCGTGCCCAATCTATCGCAAATGCCATAGCAAATGCAGTATTGGGGTGAACTCCGGTTCTGTTGGGATAGGTTTGTTTTGGAAGATAGGTTTTCCAGGATTTCAGGATCTGATCAGTAAGCGGTTTCAGATTTTGATGCCATATTTTTGCTTTTGGATGTTCCCAATTCGTCAATTCTTCGTCCAGTTTTAAGATCCAGGCCCATCCGTAGGTTCTTTCAAAAGTTCCCGTTAACTGATACTTTGTAAAATAATCTGCTTCTGTCTTCAGTTTTTCTTTCTGAAAGGATTCATCCAGGATTTTTTCAATCTCTCTGGCATTAGAAAGACCGGGTTTTGTTTTTAAAAGTCTTGCGAGCATCCAATGTCCGTGAACGGAGCTGTGCCAGTCAAAACATCCATAGAAACTTGGGTGGAGATCTTTGGGAGTCAAAGGAACTTCACCGGCATTATTGATAATATGTGCAGTCTTGTTCGGATATTCCTGATTGATACAGTGAAGAGGCTTATCAGACAATTTCATGGCCATTTCGTCTGTAAGTTTCGGAACTTCCTGGGCATACATCAGAAATGGAGAAAACACAAATGCTAAAAGACTTTTTTTCATGAATTAAAAATAAAAATAAATTACCAGTCTCAACAATTTTTCGCCTGTTTTTACGGATATCTTCATATAATGATTGAATACTTTTAAACATTTTTAAATTTAAACTGCCATCAATGTTGGAAATAATCATTTTTGAGCACACTTTTTGATGATTTCCATAAAAAACTAAGCAACCATGACAAAAATTATTTTCCTGTTATCAGGTCTTTTCCTGATCAACTGCAGTAAATCAGGAGGTGAAACATATGAAGCTAAAGCTGATCTGATGGAAGTTTTACCCGAAGAAAAAGCACCTCCCTCTGCGCCTGCCCCCATATCTGCAGCTGTTGTTTCCGAAAAACTACTTCCTGATGAAAACGGAACAAATAAAGAGGTTTATAATCCAAAGAAAACAGATACCATCTCCAAAAAAATCATCAAAAACGGAGATATGAAGATTCAGGTGGGTGATATCAAAAAAGCACAGAACCAGGTGCATGAGCTCATTAAGAAAAACAGTGCTTATATCCAGAAAGAAGAGTTTCAGAATACGGATATGGATGATAATCTTACCCTCATTATCCGTGTGCCCCATAAAAATTTTGATGCACTCATCAATTCTTTTTCGGATGGTATAGGAACTGTTTTGTCTAAGAATATTTCCTCCAGTGATGTAACGGAGGAATATACCGATACCGCCATTAAACTGGCTAACAAAAAAATATATCTTGAAAAATACCGGGATATGCTGAAAAGCGCTGCCACCACGAAAGATATGCTGGAAATTCAGGAAAACATCCGTGAGCTGGAGGATGAGATTGATGTGGCTGAAGGCAGACTTCGCTTTATTGATGACCGCGTGAATTACAGCACCTTGAACCTGTATCTGTACAAAGAGAAAGTAAGAAGCTCTACGACCTCAAAAATTGGTTTTGGAAGCCGTTTTATGGATTCTCTGACTGAAGGCTGGAATAGTTTTGTAAGCTTTCTGCTGGGTATGGTTTCACTGTGGCCGTTCTTTTTACTTATTCCCGTTATTATTGTTCTCTGGAGAAAATGGAAATCAAAGAAAAAAGAGTAAGAGAAATTAATAAAACTCCGGGCATCTTCGATGCCCGGAGTTTTACTGCATTATCAACAATTTAAGCGTTAAAATGATCCTTTACTGTTTCCAGCACTTTCTCATCTGTCATTTTTTGTGAGGTTCCCAAGGTGATATTCAAATCCCTGAACTGAGCTGTATCATGAAGAAAGTGCTTCAATTCCTCCTGAGTTACTCCCGGCCCGGTAATATAAACTTCCTGAGAATTGGTCAGTAATTTTTCAATCTCTTTAAAGAATTTGTTTCTGTTGGTGATTTCAGCGTTATTTCCGGCATTTTCACTGGAGTTGCCGTGCTGTATCTCCGCTTTTACTGGTTTACAAAGGGTAAATTGAGAGACGTTTTGCCCGTCATGATTTTTGGCTACAATGGCTTTTTCTGTGTCAACCCAGATTCCTGCTAATTTTTTATCAGACATAATCATATAATTTTAGTGATGAATGGTAAAAATCAAGAATAATGCAATACTCCTGTTAATAGCTGTTAAATATTTTCCCAATGATCTAAAAAAAGAAAGCCGCTTTACGGGATAAAGCGGCTTAATTTATTTAAAATGATAAAATTATTTTCTGATGGTTTTGGTCATATTGCTTCCATCCTTGTAAAGAATTTTCACAAAATATATTCCAGACTGCAGATTGCTGATATTCATATTGTCTTTTCCCGGATTTGTAAAAGTCATTAGCTGAAGTCCGTGAGGGGTGATGATCTCTATCCTGCTTATTTTACCATAAACGTTTTCTGGTGCTAAATTGATCAGATGTTCAGATACGATCACAGAAAGATCATTGTCTTTATTGCCAATACCTGCTGTTTTACAGTTCTGCCCTTCATTACAATCGCTGACCACTTTCCAAACAGCATTATTTCCCGGTGCTTCTCCCGGATTCGCATACCATTTATTTTCCCAGATTTTACAGGCATGGAAAACCTTCGTGCCTGCTGTTGGATAAGTTTTTGCCGGATTATATTCCTGTGCGCCGCAATAAGTAACCGGACCGCCAGATTCACAGCCGGGTCCTTCCGTGCAGGCACTTACTTCTTCCCAAACCATATTGCTTCCCGGAAGTTCTCCCGGATTCGCATACCATTTATTTTTCCAGATTTTACAGGAGTAGAATACCTTCATTCCGGCAGCAGGATATGCATTGGCGGCATTATACTGCTCCGCTCCGCAGTAAGACTGGCCGTTTCCTGAAGTAACTTTTTTGGTTCTTACTTTTAATTCATTGCTGGCATCGGAGAACTGATCATTCACCGCAATAGATTTTACCGTGTAACTGTATTCTGTATCTTGTGCCAAACCTGTTCGTAAAAAATTGGTTTGTACCGTTTCTCCTACTTTGATTCCATTCTCAAATATTTGATAATTTTTGATTCCCTGCGAGTGCGTAGACGCCATCCACATGAGTGAAACTGAGTTTTCAGTAACTGCCATCGAATGAAGATTGGAAGGGGCAGTTGGTTTTTCAAGTGACCCTTCGGCGGTTGTTTTTACATTGAGCGGTGTACTTTTTCCTGAAGTGAGCCCCGAGGATCCTTTCGCCTGTATCTCATAGGTATAAATAGTATTAGCGCTTAAGCCTGTATCCTGAAATGTAGGTGTACTTACCTGCTGAATATTTTGTCCGTTGCGGAAAACATTATAAGATACTGCATCGGACTGTGGGTTCCAGCTAATTTTAGCAGAAGAACTTGTTACTCCGGTCTGTGTTAATCCTGTAGGAATAGCAGGTGCAGCAACGCCGGTTCCAGAGGTAACGTTAACGTCAATCACATTATAAAATGCATTGGTGGTATCTGCTACATCCCAAACCGCCAAAATAATATGGTAGCCGGTACGGTTAGCTGGAACGGTAATCTGGTGAGAAACATTGTCCTGTGGTGGTGTTCCGTTATGCGCGATGGTACCAATAAGTTCAAGATCCTGACGGGTAATCGGTTTATTTGGATCCCAGCCTTGCTTTGTCATATAATAATGCCATTTTGCAGTGGCATGATATGCCAGGTATTTCCAGATGAATGAATTTATCCCTGTGGTAATATTGGTTTTCTTCCAGCGGTCAGCTGTCTGGATATCCAGTGTAGTATCTCCGCCTATACTTCCGTTAGCGGAAGCAATTTTTCCATCTGCCGGACCCGATGCAGGAAAACCTTTGGGAGCTTCCAGAGATCCGGGTTCATTGATTACAGATCCGTAGATTCCAAATGCTGTGGAATAACCCAGTGATGCCTTATCTAAGCTTCCCTGATATCCTCTTGAAGCAGGGCTTACTACATATCCGTGTGCAGACAGATGAATTAAGGAAGGTATCAGTATGGACATCATAAGGAATACCTGAAAAAAAAATTTGCGTGTCATCATATTTATATATTTAGTGTTGATTGGATTGGGTTAACTGAATAGAATCGTAATTATAAAGTTTTCATTAAAAATCACAGTCAATAAATAAGATTAGTTAATATTTCAATTAAATACATCAATTAACAATTCATAACCTTTTATTATTAACATATAATCACCTTGTAATAAAACATAAAAATAGGAAAAAATAAGTAATTAATCACACTTTAATGAAATAAAATTAATCTACATCAATGTTCAATAGCAGAAGGCTGAAAATGAAGATATAAGACCTTCCAAATTTTACAGTTTTTAGCAGATTAAGCCTGCTAGAACCAAAAAAGCCGGAGAATTACTCATTCTCGCGGCCTGTAAATGTAAAAAGATTACCCCAGTGATATCGGATCTAAAGAAATAAAGCTTACTTCCCCAGTACAAATACTGCAGGAATTTTGTGAAGCTCCGGCTTTTGCTTCTGCCAGTCTTTTATCGTTTTTGTTTTGATGAATTCATGTTCCGGATCGTTGATATTGGCAGCAATACAAAGCTTTGTATTAGGAGACAAAAACTTACACAAATCTTCAAAAAGCTGGTTATTCCTGTAAGGTGTTTCCATAAAGATCTGTGAATATCCGGTTTTTTGAACAAGGCTCTCAAGGTTCATTATCTGTTTCTTTTTCTCTCCTTTATCAATAGGAAGATAGCCATGGAAGGTAAATTCCTGACCATTGAATCCACTGGAAATTAATGCCAGGATAATAGAAGAAGGCCCTGAAACAGGAATTACTCTGATATTTTTTTCGTGACACCATTTTACCATCAGGTTTCCCGGATCGGCAATACAAGGCAACCCGGCTTCTGAAAGCAAACCAAAGTCCTGCCCTTTCATCATCAGTTCCTGAGCTTCTTTGATGTCTGCATTTTCTGTGTATTTATCCAATAAGAATAATTTCAGATCCGACTGCTTTTTTTCCGGAGCAAAAAATTTCACAACTTTTCGCGCTGTTTTTTCATTTTCTACAAAGAAATAATCAGTCTGCATGATATAATCCTTCAAAACAGGGGAAAAATGGCTGATAGAAGTATTTTCTGATAAATAAGCAGGGAGTAAAAAAAGCATTGTATTATTTTTTTAGTTCTTTCGTTAAGGGAAGTTTGATGGAAATATCTTGTTTTTTCTTATTCTTCTGATAGTTGCTTCTTGATAGCTTCGCATCCTTTATCCAAAAGCTGGAAAACGCTTTCAAAATCTTTCATATCGCCCCAATAAGGGTCCGGAACCTCAGCATTCTTATGATCACCCAATACCTCCAAAAACAAAGACACTTTCTGACGCTCTTCCTCATTTTTAGTTTTAGAAACCACATCTTCAAATACATCAATATCCATACAGTAAATCTTATCAAAATTTTCAAAGTCTTTTCTGGTAACAGGCCTTGATCTTTGCTTCGATATATCAATATGATGATTAGCCGCAGTTTTGACTGCTCTTTTATCAGGATGCTCGCCTTCGTGCATGGAAATGGTTCCGGCAGAATCTACCGTATAATGATCTGGCAGCTTTGTTTTCATAATTCCTTCTGCCAATGGGCTTCTGCATATATTTCCCAGACAAACCATTAATATTTTCATATTCTGTTCTATTTAAAAAGAGTCTTTTTCAGGACAAAACTAAATAAAAAATGAAGAATACAACTATCCTTCATTTTAATTTATTTCAGCCAAACACTATTATTGTTTGATTCTTTCTGTAAGGTCTTTTACGTACTTCTTGATTTCTTTATCAATTTTCGAAACATCTTTGATCGTATCGCAGGCGTACATTACGGTAGAGTGATCTTTTCCTCCCATTTCCTCACCAATTTTTGTAAATGTAGAATTGGTGAACTCTTTGGAGAAGTACATCGCAAGCTGTCTTGGCAATGCAATTTCTCTTTTTCTTGTTTTTGAAAGCAGCTGCTCTTTTTTAATTCCGAAATAATCGCAAACCACTTCCTGAATGTAAGGAATATTGATGACTTTCTTCTGGTTAGCAGCGATTCTGTTAATGGTTTCTTTTAATAATTCAAGACTAAGGTCTCTCTTATATACAGTAGAGTAAGCAATTACCGAGTTGATCACCCCGATAAGTTCTCTTACGTTTGTTTTAGTTTCCACAGCTAGGAAGTCAAGCATATCTCCCGGAAGAACAATTCCGTCTCTGCTTAGCTTATCTTCAATAATCTGTCTTCTTGTGGATAGATCCGGTGATTTGATTTCTGCAGAAAGTCCCCATTTGAAGCGGGAAACAATTCTGTCCTGAATATCCATAATATCAGCAGGCGCTTTATCTGAAGTAAGGATAATCTGTTTTCCGTTCTGATGCAGGTGATCAAAAATATGGAAGAAACTGTCCTGTGTTGCAGATTTTCCGGATAGGAACTGAATATCATCAATAATCAGTACATCTACCATCTGATAAAAATTGGCGAACTCGGTCTGCTTATGCGCTTTGGCCGCAGAGATAAACTGCTGGATAAATTTTTCTGAAGACAGATAAAGAACCACTTTATCAGGAAACTGATTTTTTACTTCAAGACCAACAGCCTGTCCTAAATGGGTTTTTCCCACTCCGTATCCTCCATACAAGAATAGCGGATTGAAAGCTGTGGCACCAGGTCTTTTTGCAATGGATCTGGCAACAGTAGCCGCAAATTTATTGCTTTCTCCTTCTACATAACTATCAAATGAATAGTCGGGCTTCAGGTTTGAATCTATATTTACTTTTCTGATTCCGGGAACTACAAAAGGGTTCACAATATTAGCAGAGAATCCCTGCGGCATTGTCTCCTGCGTTTTTGGAGTAGGAACACTTTGTCCCTTGATGTTCATGGTAACAGGCTTTTCTTCGCCTTTTGGTCTGTTTTCCATTACAGAATACCATAACTTCACTCCTTTTCCAATATTTTTCTTCAGGGCAGCAGAAAGTAAAGACAAGTAATTGTCTTCTATATATTCCTTGTAAAAATCGCTCGGTACGATCAGCGTAAGGTTATTTGCCACCAATGAAAGCGGCTGCACCTTATCGAATAACATATCGAAAGATTTTTCAAGTTTTTTAAGGTCAGAATTGTCTTCAGCAGCGTTCAGGTTATCGCGCATAAACTGAAGGCATTTCTGCCATATCATCATTAAATTGTCATCCATTTTTTCTGCCCCGATTATTCTTTGTTTGTACTGTGTTTAGAAGGAAGACAAAGGTCTAATTTTTTCTTTTCAAAAAAAAATATTGCGGGTATTGATTATTTAAAAATATATTTGTATGTATAATTTAACACCTAAAATGATACACACAACACACTCATTACGAGTACGTTACGCAGAAACAGATCCCATGAAATATGTATACTACGGGAACTACGCGACCTACTTCGAAGTAGCGAGAGTTGAACTCTTCAGAAGCATAGGAATTCCATACGATGAAATTGAAAACCAAGGAATTTGGCTCCCTGTTTCAGACTATAAAATTAAATATATCCGCCCGGCACTGTATGATCAGAAATTAGAAATTCATACGTACCTAAAAAAAATTCCGGGTGTAAGGATTGAATTTGAATATGAAATTTATAATGAAGAGCATATTAAAATAACAGAAGCTTCCACCACTCTTTTCTTTCTGGATGCGAAAACCGGTAAAGTGGTCAGATGTCCGGATTTTCTAATGAAAATGATTGAGAAGAACTGGAAGTAAAGAGAGTTTTGAGTTGGAGGGTTTGAGAGTTCAAGGTTTAAAGTTCTGAATTTAGCGTTATGGACAACAGGAATATAAAAAATCCACAATCCATACTTCGAAGCCGGCAACTAATAATTCACAACCTGCAATCCGAACCCTGTAACAAAACAAGCTCAGCCCCCACTCTATTTATGAATTAATTCGCACCTTTGTACCTTTAATTAATCATCCCTTATCTATTATATTATGAAGATTGCATTTTTGGGACCTCACGCCAGTTTCACCCAGCTTGCCGCTGCACAGCTTTTTCCTGATGAAGAGCTGGTACCGCAAGCCAGTATTCTGGATTGTTTTAATGCTGTTGAAAACGGTGATGCCGTAAAAGCAGTTGTACCTCTGGAAAACTCTATTGAAGGAACCGTTTCTATGACGCTGGATTATTTATATAAAACCCCGTCTATTAAAATTGAAGCAGAGGCAGTAATGCCCATTGCCCATCATCTTATGATTCACCCGGAAAATGCTGTTGAGAACATAGAAAGAATTTACTCTCATCCTCAGGCCCTGGCCCAAAGCTTCCACTTTCTGGACAGCCATTATAAAGAGATCCCCAAACAGGATTTCTCTTCTACAGCAGCAGCCGCAAAATTTGTTGCAGAAAATCCGGAGACTACTCTTGCTGCGGTAGCCAACCAATTTGCCGCCAATTTATATGGATTGAAGATTATTAACCGTAATATTCAGGATTTTGAACAAAATCATACCCGTTTTATCATCATCTCTAAGGAACAGCATACCTATGAGAATGATAAGCTTGAGACTTTAGGAGAAAAAGCAGGAATGCTGATTACACTTCCTGAAGATCATCCCGGCGGACTTCACCAGGTTTTATCTGTTTTTGCATGGAGAAAAATGAATCTCAGCAAAATTGAATCCAGAACCTTAAAGACCGGTCTGGGAAATTATTTCTTCTTTATCAACGTAGAAGGCCCATGGGAAGATGTCCTACACGGAAACGCCCTTAAAGAACTTGAATCTATAAAAGCAAATGTTGATTTTCTTGGAAACTACAAAGAATTTCTGCTGGAGAGCTAGGAAGAATTAACAACAATCATAACAAAAACACCGCCTTAAAGCGGTGTTTTTTCTTTGCCATCAGTAAAAAAAGCATCAAAATTTCAAAAATTTCAGGATAAACTACTCCGGCGACAATAACTTCATTTCACTTTATAATAACCCACTACACAGGGAGAATTATTTTTCGTTAAAACCCTTATAAACAGAGGGTTAATTAAAAAACAGATATAATAACTCGTAATTAAATTATGAAGAAAAATAAATGAAAAAATAAACATATGTTTAAATATATTACATCATATTAATATAAAAATTACAGATATCACAATGGAGGGTATAATTTTTGTCGTATATTTGCTAAGCAACTAATTAAAAATCTTGATCATGAAAACTAAACTTTACAGCTTAATGCTAGCGTGCGCAGCTATACCACTATTCTCACAGGTCGGTATCAATACAGCCACACCAACTGCAACTTTGGATGTTAATGGAACACTGAAAGTTAGAGATGTACCAGCAGCTACTGCACTACCCGGATATCAGGTTTTAGCAGTTAACCAGGGAACTACTCAGGTCTTTTCAATGGATCCGGCGTTACTAACAGGAGCTTCAGCTACCAATACTTCTGTTTATGCTGCAAAAAAGACTTCAGGTTTAAACATTTTGAGTTTGGGAACATTACCGGCAGATTTCCAGCCAGTCAACTTTGTGCAAGCTGATCGAAATATAGGAACCGCTTCTTTATTTACAAATGCTGACGGCTCTTATAACATTCCTTCCACAGGTGTATACGCTGTTGGTTTTGCATTCCGATATGGAACAGGGCTGCAGGCTTCATTATTATCAGGAGCTCCAGGTATTGCAATCGCAAGAACAAGAGCTGCCGTAACAACGCTTATTGATACCCGCCCATTTAGTGGAATCAACCTTGCATTGGCAATTAACCTTACCTTATCAGATTCCAGCATTAACTCACTGTACTCTTTTCAGGCGGGAGACAAGGTATCATTTGGACTTGTTGACACAGGAAATATCAGCGTAACTCTGCTGGGAAGCAGCGTTGCATCCTTTTACATTTACAAAGTATCCAACTAGTAAAACATATTGTTAGTTATCTATACCGTTAACCCATCACTTATACCGTGATGGGTTAATTTTTTCAAATGCCTTATCAAACATTTGTCTATATTTGATAAAAACTAATGAAATGAATGAGTTTGTTGCTGTCATAATCCTTATCATTATCTTTATCATTTTCAACAATCTGAATACTAAAATCAGGAAGCTTGAAAAGGAAATCTCGGATCTTAATTATAAAATAGATAAGAACCAGCCGCAGCCTGACGCAGTTCATAAAAAAGCTTCACCGGAAGAAACCAGTATCGTACAGCCCATATCAACCCACCCGACTGCTCATGATACAGAACAGAACAAAAGAGAAGAAGAAGTTTCAATATCAGAACAAAAAGACTGGCTCACTCCTGTTTTTGATTTTTTAAAACAAAACGTACTGACCATTATCGGTATTTTTACCCTGGTTCTTGGAATTGGCTATTTTGTAAAATATGCTATTGATAAAAACTGGATTGGAGAAACAGCAAGAGCTGCTATCGGCTTTTTTACAGGAGCCGGAATTATCATTACAGGACATTTTCTCCGAAAAAATTATACTGCTTTTTCATCAATCATAACCGGAGGCGGAATTGCAGTCTTGTATTTTACGGCTACCATTGCTTTCCGGGAATATCATCTCTTCACACAGAATACCGCATTTTTTATCACCGCTGTAATTACCGCAGCATCCATCATTCTATCCTATTATTATAAGAGTGAAGTTCTCATTATTTTTTCATTAATCGGAGGTTTTGCGGCTCCTTTGATGATCAGTACAGGACAAAGCAACTATCTGTTCCTTTTTATTTACCTCACTCTTTTAAACATCGGAATGCTGACTGTATCTTTTCTTAAACACTGGAAAAGTGTGGGATGGACAGCTTATTTTTTTACAACAGCTTATCTCTTTTACTGGACGAATGAAAGCCCGCAGCTTTTAAGTATTATATTTTACCTGATCAGCTATGTAATTTTCTACATTTTTGCACTGCATGATTATTTCAGGAAAAAAATGCTCTCAACATCCGATATTGTCATACTTGCTTTAGCTAATTTCTCAAGTATTCTTGGGCTGCTTTATATTTTTGACACATTAGGCTATGAACCCCTTATCCTTTTCCCTCTTATTTTTGCGGCAATCAATTCTCTTTTGCTCTTTAGAGAGAGCTCGCAAAAGAACTTTGGCGTACCTTATTCCGTATTTGCAGGGCTGGTCACCAGTCTTATTACAACGGCTATAGCGATCCAGTTTAAAACCCACCTCATCACAAGTATTTGGGCCATTGAAACTACTCTTCTTCTTTTTGTATGGAAAAAAACGGGTCATTCTATTTTCAAGATCTTCTTTTATATTCTTTTCCCGATGGTTATCATGGCTCAGATTGTAACCTGGACAGAATATATAGGAACAAATGACTTTGCTATTATATTCAATCCACCTTTTATCACCAGTTCATTTACTATAGCTTCCATCATTGGTAATCTTTATTTATTAAGAAATACAAAACAGGAATCTGAAGAAAAAAATGCCGGCTTCTTTGAAGATATCATTACTGTTGTGAGCTACGGAGTTATTTATATTGCTTTCCTCCTGGAAATTACCTATCACATTTCGGATATGTCATGGGAAGCCATTACCAGCATAGGAATCTTATTTACAATTTATTATATCTTCATCTTATTGATTTTCAGAAGACCGCTGAATATAAAAAGCAACATACAGAATGCTCTTATTTATCTGGTTTTTATTCTGGCAGCCCTAAATCTGGCAGCTTCTGTATCTTCACTAGTTCCTGCTATTTTAACAAAAAAACTTCAGGTAAGCTTTTACTTGCTTCACCTGCTCCAGTGGATTCCTTTTATATATGTATATTTCGGGATTGTTCCTTCTTCGGAATTTCATAAACGTCAGATTTCATATTGGATAATGTCCCTAGCCCTTATCATTTGTATCAGTTACGAGCTTCATCATTCTTATGTAGTGATGATTTCTCATGATATTCCCCAATCTTATGACGCAGGCGAGCATTTTAATATTCTTTACCTTCCTGTTATATGGACCATTCTCGCCAGTATTTTTATTTATACAGGTTTGAAAAAAGATATTCAGGAATACAATAAAATTGGCTTTGCACTGGTGGGGCTTATGGTATTAAAACTTTACGGCTATGATGTCTGGCAAATGGATAATATTTCAAGAATAAGCGCCTTCATTGCTCTTGGAATCATTCTGCTATTAAGTTCCTTTGCTTTCCAGCGTCTGAAGAATATCATCAGAAATATGGTCGATAAAAAAGAGAAAACTGATGAAAGCACAGACTGATAATCAGGATAAAAGTTTTTATTTCTAAATAAAATGTAAAACAATTAAAGAATTCATCCACATTTTATAAAAAATAACTATATTTATCACGTTTTTAACAGTTACATATTCTGATTATGAAAAAATTACTCTATTCTTTTTTAATACTGTCTTCTGCCACTTTATCTGCACAGCAAAAAAATCCTGCTGTGAAATTTGCAGTTGCTGACAATGCTATCGGAACAGTAGAATTATTCAATGCGAAAAAGAGTGCTTTGCAGGTTTCTAAAGTATACAATTCTGCAGCAAGTCTTCCTCAAAATTTAAAAAAATACAGTTCTGTTTTTACAAAAGGGGTAACTGAATACAAATTCAAAAACGGAGAAAATATCCTTGATAGAATGGCACTGTCCAATATGAACGCACAGTATAATATCCCTGCAGATAATCCTGTATTCATTGAAGGATACGAATTCACGGATACCAGCACGATGATCTATCCTGAAATCAAGAAAAGAGCCGAGACAAAAGATTACAACGGTAAGAAAACTTTGTTTATCTATACTGCCGAATAATTTAAATAATAAAAGGATGCCGTTTTCAGCATCCTTTTCTATTTTAATATTTGTTATTCCACTTTTTCTTAAGCTCTTCGTAAATTTTCTTTTCCGTAGAGTTATTACCCGGCTCATACAGCTTCACATTTCTGATTTCTTCGGGAAGAAATTCCTGCTCTACAAAATTTCCTTCATAAGAATGGGCATATTTATATTCTTTTCCGTAGTCCAGATCTTTCATCAGTTTTGTGGGAGCATTTCTAAGATGAAGCGGTACCGGAAGATTTCCTGTTTGTTTCACAAGAGCCAAAGCTTCATTGATCGCCATATAAGCAGAATTACTTTTAGGCGAAACCGCAAGATAAACGGCTGTTTCACTTAATATGATCCTTGCTTCCGGGTTTCCGATCACATTAATTGCCTGAAAACAATTATTAGCGACGACCAGAGCGTTGGGATTGGCCAAACCTACATCTTCAGCAGCCAGAATAAGCATTCTCCTTGCAATAAACTTTATATCTTCTCCTCCTGCAATCATTCTTGCCAGCCAATATACCGCACCATTAGGATCTCCGCCACGCATTGACTTGATAAAAGCCGAGATAATATCATAATGCTGCTCCCCGTTTTTATCATAGAGAGCCATTGTCTCCTGAAGAACTTCAAGGACATCCGTATTGATAATTTCTGATGTGCCCGAATTCTTATATTGATTCAAAACCAGTTCTACAGAATTGATCAGCTTTCTGGCATCCCCGCCGGAATACTGAATGAAAGCTTCCTTCTCCAGGATTTTAAAATCGGTTCCTTCATCTTTATTAAACCTTTCGGAAGCAATGTCTATCAATTCTTCCAGTTTTTCATAGCTCAAAGCTTTTAAAATATAAACCTGGCTTCTTGAAAGCAGCGCCGAAACCACCTCAAAGCTTGGATTTTCCGTAGTAGCTCCTATCAAAACAATCCAGCCTTTTTCTACCGCATGCAGCAGTGAATCCTGCTGGGATTTATTGAACCGGTGAATCTCATCAATAAATAAAATGGGAGATTTTCCTGAAAACAGATTCTGTTTCTTGGCATCATCAATTACGTCCCGTACATCTTTCACCCCCGATGAAACCGCAGAAAGTTTATAAAATTTCCTTCCGGACTGTTCAGAAATAATTTCAGCCAGTGTTGTTTTACCTGTTCCCGGAGGTCCCCAGAGAATGAGAGAATTCAGGGTATTGTTTTCGATCATTTTCCGGATCGTTCCTTTATCGCCGGTAAGATGCTCCTGCCCCAATACATCGTTCAGGGTTTTGGGTCTCAGTTTTTCAGCTAATGGAATATTTTGATTCAAAGTAATTCTTTTTTTAAGATCAGTGTTCCGGATTTTTGATCACCGAAACTTCTAACAAATTTAAACTAATTTTCATTTTTTTAGCCTATTTTTGCATTGTTTTGAAACTTACATTCAATAAAATCATTACATTTCCGCTGGTAATTTTGATAAAATTCTACCAGTGGTTCATCTCGCCCTTACTTCCCAAAAACTGCCGTTATGAACCTACCTGCTCTCATTATATGATTGAGTCTCTTCGGGTTCATGGAATTTTTAAGGGACTGTGGCTCGGGTTTAAAAGAATTTCGCGATGCCATCCATGGGGAGGCAGCGGCTATGACCCCGTTCCACCTAAGCATAAATGTCAATAATCAAACTATTAAATCAATAGAAAATGAATACTATTTTTTTCAGAATTTATCTTGTGCTGTTTGCATTCACCACGCAGCTTCTTTTTGCACAGGAATACCCTGGAGGCTTATCTGACGGAACTTTAGATGTTAACGGAAAAAATATTCCGGTAAAAATCTATTCTACCACAGAAATGGGAGATCTGACCGCTTTTCCGGACAGAGAGTCAGATAAAAATCAGTCTTTTGTTGTCATTCTTAACGAATCTAATTTTGAACCTGCCTATTACAATTACGGCGCCTCTACATTGGCAAAGTTCCGGGAATCAAAATACCAGTTTCTGGATAAAAACTTTAAACTTATCGACACTCCTGTTTCTCAGGATAATATTACAACATTCAAGTATGCAGTAAAATCTGTACAGCCCATTACTGATTCTGACAAGGTAGAGCTTAAAACTTCTTTTAAAATTTGGGATCCTTCAAAAGGTATCCATATCGGATCTTTTACCCTTCATTTTTATAGTTTGATGTTTGTCTTTGCTTTTGGTTTTGGTTATGTTTTAATGACGAGAATCTTTAAAATTGACAATATCAACCAAAGATACCTGGAGCCTCTTTTCACATGGACGCTGATCGGGACTATTCTGGGAGCACGATTAGGACATGTTATTTTCTATCAGCCGGAATTATTCAAAGAAGATTTCTGGAGTGTGTTTTTGCCAATCAGTACAAAAAACGGGTTTAAGTTTACAGGATTTTCAGGATTGGCAAGCCATGGAGCTACAATTGCTCTGATTTTTACTACGCTTTATTACTCATTTAAAATCATCAGAAAAAACCCTTTCTGGGTGTATGACAGATTAGGAATTGTAGTCGCTTTAGGAGGTGCTTTTGTAAGAATGGGAAACTTTTTCAATTCTGAAATTGTTGGTAAACCCGCGGATCCGAACTCTCCGTTCGCGCTTCTTTTCCCCCAGCAAAGCAGTGAATACGGTCTTACCGTACCGCGTTATCCAAGCCAGTTATTCGAAGCGGTAGGATATGTTTTATTATTCATCTTATTATGGATTCTGTATAGAAAAACGGATAAAAAATATCAGCAGGGCTGGTTATTCGGACTGTTCTTTATTATTCTTTGGGCCATCAGATTCTTTGTAGAATTCCTGAAAGAACCACAGGGAGATGAATTCATCCAGATAGGAGGACTGAATACGGGACAGGTTCTTTCCATTCCTTTTATGATTGCAGGAGTTGTTATCATGATTGTTTCTAAGAAATTTAAAATCACTCCGGAAGAAAACGAAAAACCGGAATATATAGAAAATAGCAAGAAAACTACGGGAGTTTAGCAAACTCCGGTTTTTTAACTATAAAAAAGGCAAATTTGTACGCGTACAAATTTGCCTTTTTCCTTTAAGTAGATGGTAAAAATATGGGTTCTTTTACAGATTTCTTATGGTTTTTCGGTTCAGTTCTTCAAAGACAGTCCCCAACTCATCAATAACATCACCAGGAAGCATTGATTCTTTTGAGTATTTTTCAGCAGCAAGATCAGCGGCTTTTCCATGCAGCCATACTCCTAAAATACAGGTTTGTTCCTGAGAATATCCCTGAGCCAAAAGTGAGGTGAGAATTCCGGTAAGAATATCACCACTCCCTCCTTTTGCCAATCCTGAATTTCCCGTGATATTATAGAAAACATTTCCTTGCGGTGTGACAACCTGCGTATGATGATCTTTAAGGACAATATAAATATCCCGTTCTTTTGCTTTTTCTCTGGCCAGTTCAAGCCTTTTGAAAGAATTTGATGTACTTCCGAAAAGCCGTTCAAATTCTTTCGGATGGGGAGTAATGATCGATTTTTTAGGTATCCATTTCAAATTTTTTGAATCTTTTGAAATGAGATTTAATGCATCGGCATCCAGAATTAAGGGTTGGGTACAGTTTTTCAGAAAGCCCAGAAGATTTTTTCCGGTTTCCGGATGAGTTCCCAGCCCCGGTCCTATTCCGCAGGTACAATCTTTTTCAATTTCAAAATTAGTGATAAATTCTTCTCCTCCTTTTATAAACATGGCTTCCGGACATGAAGTCTGCAATATTTGATAACCACAATCCGGTGCTAAAGCAAATGTTAAACCCGCTCCTGTTTTCAGAGCCGATTTTGTTGCAAGAACTGCAGCGCCTATTTTACCATAACTTCCTCCTGCAATGGCTGCCTTACCATAGCTTCCCTTATGGGAAAATTCTGCCCGTGGTTTGAAAACAGATTCTATAAGAACATCATCGGTTACAAAATATGCTGTTTCCGTATTTTCCGAATATATTTTACTTAAATCCAGATCCAGCACTTCTACTTTTCCGGTATATTTTCCGGCTTCGGGATGAAGAAAAGCTCTTTTCCAGGATTGAAAAGTAAGCGTATAATCTGCTTTCAGAATAACATTATTTTCTTCCGGCATTTCATCTGCAGACAACCCGGAAGGAACATCAATGGATATCCTGATCGTCTTTTTAGCGTTCAGCTGCTCAACCAGTATTGTATATTCATCTCCAAGCGGTCTGGATAATCCTGTTCCGAAAAGAGCATCAATAATAAGGGTTTTATCATCAAAGTTGTAGTTTTCTGACTGATTAAATTTTCTGACTGAAATTCCTGACATGTCACGAAGTCTTTTCAGATTGACAGAAGCATCTTCTGAAAATTTTCCTTTAGGATCTTCTACAAACACATCTACATCAAAACCTTTCAGATAAAGAATTCTTGCCACCGCCAGACCATCTCCTCCATTATTTCCGTTACCACAAAACACGGCAAGCTTTTTATGGTTTTTACAGTGTTCTGAAATCCAGTGGGCTACTGCCATTGAGGCTCTTTCCATCAGTTGAATGGATGAAACAGGCTCTCGGGAAATGGTAAACTGATCCCAGCTGCGGATCTGTTTGGCGGTAAAAATTTTCATAAGTAAGGTCTAACTTTTAAGCAAATTACAAAAGATTTTTCATTATGATGCCACGTTATTAATAAAAATAAAGAGACTTCATTAATGAGATAAAGGATCTGCAAAAAGTTAAAATATTTATTAAAACAAATTCTAATAATTCGTTATAAAATTCAATATTTTGGGAATAAAAACTATAAAAAGTAGTGTTTTTTACATTTTTAAATTATATTTTTGTGTATATACTAATTAAAAAAATATAAATTATGGGATTTGTAAAAGAATTTAAAGAGTTTGCCTTTAAGGGTAATGTTCTCGATCTGGCTGTCGGTGTGATCATTGGGGCAGCTTTTGGAAAAATTGTTTCGTCTTTAGTGGAAGATGTAATCACACCTCTTGTCCTTAACCCGGCTTTGAAAGCCGCCGGCGCAGAAAATATCGCAAAACTTTCATGGAATGGTGTTGCGTATGGAAATTTCCTTTCTGCCGTAATCAGTTTCCTGTGTATTGCTATGGTTCTTTTCTGGATCATTAAATTTGCCAACAAAGTAAACAAAAAAGAAGCTCCGGCTCCTGCAGGACCTACAGAAGATCAGAAATTACTGATGGAAATCAGAGATTTACTGAAAAGCAAAAATATATAATCTGTAACTTCATTACAGTGTAAAAATAAAAAAGCACCTTATGCAGGTGCTTTTGTCGTATATATCTTTTCAAATTACTGAATCTGTAAGATACTTGAAATCTGCTCTGCCAAGGACAGTCCGATTCTATCCTGCGCTTCAAGGGTAGAGGCTCCTGTGTGAGGGGTAAGCGAGATTTTAGGATGGTTAAGAATTTCCTTAGATGGCGTGGGTTCATTAATGAACACATCCAATCCTGCAAATCTTACTTTACCAGAATCTAAGGCCTGAATTAAAGCTGCTTCATCAATAACTCCTCCTCTGGAACAGTTTACAACAGCTACTCCGTCTTTCATAATGTCAAATTCATTCTTACCAATCATGTATCCGTCTTTCTGCGCCGGAACGTGTAAGGTAATGAAGTCCGAATGTTTTAATACTTCCTGTAGCGGTTCCGTTTCAATATCTACGTTGATGAACTGATTGTTATAAAATTTTACCTTGATGCTTGCTCTTCCTACATTATTATCAGCTGCTACTACGCGCATGCCAAGCCCTAAAGCAATTCTTGCCACTTCCTGACCGATTCTTCCCATTCCTACGATACCGATCGTTTTTCCTCTCAATTCAATACCTGCAGCATACGCCTTTTTAAGTGCTCCAAATTCAGTATCACCTACCAAAGGCATTTTTCTGTTGGAATCCTGAAGAAATCTTACTCCGGAAAACAAATGAGCGAAAACAAGTTCAGCTACGGATTCTGAAGAGGCTGACGGCGTGTTGATGACATGGATTCCCTTTTCTCTTGCATAATCTACATCAATATTATCCATACCAACGCCTCCTCTGCCAATGATGTCGATGGACGGGCATCCGTCAATAATATCTTTTCTTACCTGTGTAGCACTTCTTACCAGCAGGGTGCGGATTTTGTGCTCATTAATATAATCTACCAAAAACTCCTGCGGAACTTTTGTAGTAATTACCTCAAAGCCTTTTTCTGTCAATGCATCTATTCCGGATTGATCCAGGCCGTCGTTTGCTAAAACTTTCATAAAATATCAAGTATATTAAAAAATGAAAGATTTAAAAATTAAAGGAACTCGTTCACATTTAATCTTTAAATCTTTGAATTATATTTTTATTCTCCGTCTTCTTTGAATACCTCAATGGTCACTTGCTTCTCAACCAGATCCGTAAATCTTCCTTTATATCTTGTAGCTCTTACCAGGTGATTGTCTATCCAGTGATAATTTCCTCCTCTTGGTTTTCCGCAAAGCACGCTGTGGTATTTGAAACCATGCTTATCCAGCCAGTCGATAGTGATTTGTTTCAGATTTTCGGTTCTTGAAGTAAAAAAGCAGATCTGATGTCCTTCGTCATACCATTTGTTAATAGTTTCCAGTGCATCAGGATATGGTTCGCAGGTAACCATTCTTTCCGGTTCTTCGTTGGGAACATCATCAGTAATGGTTCCGTCGATATCTATTAAGTAATTTTTTATTCCATCCTTTAGAATAGGACTAATGTGTTCAATGTATTCTAATTCCATTACTAAATATTAAAAAACAAAGTTAGCGTTTTTCCCATTATGAGGCTCTATGAATTTTAGTTTATATTCAAATTTTACTGCAAAACAATTATTTAAAGAATAATATTAATAATTTACAAGCCATTTTATTGCAAATAGTTAAAATTTTTCATCTTCCATTTTCTTTACGATAAGAAAGCGCCTAAGAGAATTGTCAATTTATCTGTAAGCCCTGTGCACTTCTTCCGTCTCATCAGCCTTATTACAAAAAGTATGATGTTTATCTAAAAATTTCCAAAATACATTTATTACTCTTACATTTGTAGGAATGGAAGAATTTGTCGTTTTAGTAAATCCTGAGGATGAAGTTATAGGGCTGATGGAAAAACAGCAGGCTCATGTCAATGGCTTGTTGCACCGCGCTTTTTCTGTATTTCTGTTCAACAGTAAAGGAGAAATGCTTCTTCAGAAAAGGGCTTCAGGAAAATACCATTCTCCCAATCAGTGGACCAATGCTGTGTGCTCGCACCCCAGACAGGGCGAAACTTACAAAGAAGGAGCCATACGCAGACTGAAGGAAGAACTGGGAATTGAAGCGGAACTTTCGGAAAAATTCAATTTTATTTACAAAGCAGATGTTGGCGGCGGCCTGTGGGAACACGAGCTTGACCACGTATTTGTAGGCCATCATGAAGATGATTTCAATTTGAATAAAGATGAAGTGGAAGAAGTACGATTCATTGCTCCTCAAGATCTGGATAAAGAAATCACTGAACATCCTGAAAAATTTACGGAATGGTTCAAAATCATCCTGGAAGAATATAAACACCATTTTTAAAGATGAAAAAAATATTGTTTTTTTCGGCTCTTATCACGGGAAGTCTTTTTTTTGCCCAAAAAGCAAAAGTATATGAAAACCCCAATTACTCTATTAATGTTCCCGAAGGCTGGAAGTCCACGAATGACAGTGAGATTGTGAATATCTTTCCTACCAGTGAAATCGGTGCTATTACCATTTCCGAGTATCATGGCCTGGCACTTCCCAAAGAAGAAATGAAAAAATTTGTTCTGGATCTTTATAAATCTACCGATCCGGAAAGTAAAGTAAAAGAAAGCAGGGGCAAAAGAGGATATACAGAATACTTTTACGAGTATTTTGATGAAAAAGGCAAATTATTCTGGATTACGAAAGCATTCCAAAAAGATAAAGATCTATATCTGGTTACCATCAACTGCGGTCAGAAATTCTGGAACGGAAACTACATGACCCAATTCAATGAGACTTTTAACAGTTTTAAAATAAAGAAATAAAGAAATAAAAATTAAATATGAAGAAAACAGCATTGTACGACAAACATGTTTCTTTGGGAGCGAAAATCGTACCTTTCGCAGGTTTTGAAATGCCTGTTCAATATTCAGGGGTTACAGAAGAGCATTTTGCCGTAAGAGAAAAAGCAGGCTTATTTGATGTTTCCCACATGGGACAGTTTTTCATCGAAGGACCAGGTTCAAAAGATCTTTTGCAGTTCGTAACTACGAATAATATAGAGGCGCTTGAAAACGGAAAAGCTCAGTATTCTTGTCTTCCTAATGAAAACGGAGGAATTGTAGATGACCTTATCGTGTACAAAATGGAAGATGACAAATATTTTGTAGTAGTAAATGCTTCTAACATCGACAAAGACTGGAATCATATTTCAAAATACAATACTTTCGGGGCTACAATGACCAATGCTTCTGATGAAATGTCTTTATTGGCAGTTCAGGGGCCAAAAGCTACTGAAATTCTTCAAAAACTTACGGAAGTAAATCTTTCAGAAATCCCTTACTACCATTTTACTGTAGGAAGCGTTGCGGGAGAAAATAACGTAATCATTTCAAACACAGGATACACAGGCAGCGGAGGTTTTGAGATCTATTTCAATAACGATAGTGCTGAAAAACTTTGGGATGCCGTAATGGAAGCTGGTAAAGAAGAAGGAATTATTCCTTGCGGATTGGCTGCCAGAGATACTTTAAGATTAGAAAAAGGGTTCTGCCTTTACGGAAATGATATCGACGATACTACTTCTCCTATTGAAGCCGGTTTAGGATGGATCACCAAGTTTGATAAAGACTTCGTTTCCAAAGAGGTTTTCGCAAAACAGAAAGAAGAAGGAGTTGGAAGAAAATTAGTTGGTTTCGAATTAACAGACAAAGGAGTTCCAAGACACGATTATCCTGTAGTAGATGCTGAAGGAAATGTGATTGGAAAAGTAACTTCCGGAACACAGTCTCCAATGAAGAAAGTAGGGTTAGGTCTTGCGTATGTAGACAAGCCTCACTTCAAATTAGGATCTGAAATCTTTATTCAGGTAAGAAACAAGAACATTCCTGCAAAAGTGGTAAAAGCTCCTTTTGTATAATCTGTTCAAAAGATAATTAAAAAAAGGATGTTCTCTGCGAAGAGACATCCTTTTTTATTTTGTAATCTGATTAAGATTCTTTGCTTACAGGCTTCTACACGTTTACACCGAAAAATTTCTGCAGGTCTTCAACGTTCTTCTTATCATTTCCTATAAAAATCTCCTTGTCTGTCATAAAAACAGGTCTTTTCAGGAAAGTATAATGATCCAGCAGTAATTCTTTAAAATCTTTCTCTGTCAAAGACTTTACATCCAGCCCTCTCAATTTAATCTGAGTAGACTTTTTACTGAATAATGCTTCGTAGGATTTTGTTTTCTTATGCATTTCCGCCAATTCCTCTTTCGTGATCGGCTCTTTCTTAATTTCGCGGAGTTCCCAGCCTGTAAGATCAAATTGGGCTAAAATTTTTCTGCAAGTATCACAGGTGTTGAGATAAAATACTTTCTTCATGACTGTTTCTAAATCTGTTATTGGTTACAATTCCCTTTCATTGAAAGTTTCGTCTTTCAAAAGTAGGATTTAATCTAAAACTTTGGAAATTATTAAATAACTTTATTCAAATTTTATAAAGATGCAGAACAAGCCTATTACTTTTCAGTTTATTTCGGAGCCTTCAGATGTTAATTACGGAGGAAATGTGCATGGAGGAAGTGTTATGAAATGGATTGACCAGGCCGGTTATGCATGTGCCACCACCTGGAGTGGTAATTATTCTGTCACAGTATACGTTGGCGGAATCCGTTTTTACGATCCTATTAAAATTGGAGAAGTAGTAAAAGTAGACGCTCAGGTAATTTATACCGGAACATCCAGCATGCATATCGCCATTAATGTCTTTTCAAGAAACCTGAAACAGCCGAACTTTGATAAAAAAACCCATTGTATCATTGTTTTTGTGGCCGTAGATGAGAACGGAAAAAAACTTCCCGTTCCGAAATGGATTCCGGAAACAGAGGAAGAAAAGCAGCAGGAAATATATGCTAAACGCCTTATGGAACTGAGAACCCAGATTGAGGATGAGATGAAGCCGTTTTTGTAAGGGATGCGAGATTCGGGTTTCGAGGGTTTGAGTTTCGGGTTGCTAGTTGCTAGTTATTTTAGTTATTGGTTACCAACAACCTTAAACTCTAAAACTTGAACTTTAAACTCTCAAATCCTCCCATTCTCTAACCCAAACCCTAGAAACCCTAAACTAACATAACCAGCAACTAAAATAACCCAAACCCGTAACAAAAAACAACCAGCAATCAGTAATTTATTTTTGAAAAACAAATTCTTCTTTTTATATTTGCACTATCAAAAGGAAATGGTGTTCTTCCTTACCCAACCGCTTTATGAAAGCTGATGACGCCTGATTAAAAGATTATTAACAAATAACTAATCAGGATTACCATGTCTAAAAGTCAGCGAACACTTGTTAAAAAAGCAGTTTTTAATACCCTTTTTTTCTTCAGAAAATTTCCGGCGCTCCCCTATATTTTAAGATGGCTGTGTATCAGTATCATCATTGGACTTTTAGTGGGAACAGCTTCTGCTGGATTTCTCCAATCATTGGAATGGGCAACGAATTTCAGAGAAAACCATCTCTGGCTGATTGCATTGCTGCCAGCTGCCGGATTCCTGATAGGACTTCTTTATCATTATTTTGGAAAAGAGGTGGAAGCAGGAAACAATCTGTTGATTGACACAATTCATGAACCCAGGAGGATCATTCCGTTTAAAATGGCTCCCTTCGTTTACTTAGGAACAATCGTGACCCATTTTTTCGGAGGCTCAGCAGGGCGTGAAGGAACAGCTCTTCAAATGGCAGGCGCTATTGCCGATCAATTGGCTACACCTTTTAAGCTTGACAGAAATGAAAGAAAAACCCTGATTATTGCGGCTATTGCTGCCGGATTTGGTTCTGTTTTCGGAACACCGCTGGCAGGAGCTGTTTTTGGGCTTGAAGTTTTCCTGATTGGAAGAATTCGTTACACTGCTATTTTTCCGGCGTTTGCTTCTGCAATTCTTGCGGACTGGACGACCAGCTTATGGAATGTACAACATACACATTATCATATAGATTTTGTGCCCAAACTTGAATTCCTGCCCATCATTTATAGTATTCTGGCAGGTATAGCATTCGGAATATGTGCCGCTGCCTTCAGTAAATTAATCCATTGGATGGGCTCCGCTTTTAAATCAAAAATTAAATATCCGCCGCTTCGTCCTGTTGCAGGAGGAATTATTATAGCCCTTGCCGTTTTTGCGATGGGCACAACCCGCTATATAGGATTGGGAATTCCTGTGATTGTAGAATCTTTTGAAAAACAGCTTCCACTATATGATTTTGCCTTGAAAATGATTTTTACCATTGTTACCCTTTCAGCAGGATTCAAAGGAGGCGAGGTAACTCCTTTATTCTTTATTGGTGCTACCTTAGGCAGTGCCTTATCGCTTTTTATTCCGTTACCGTTCGGATTATTGGCAGGAATGGGTTTTGTTGCTGTATTTGCAGGGGCTACCAATACCCCGCTGGCCTGTATGCTGATGGGAATTGAATTGTTCGGGGCTGAATGTGGTGTATATGTGGCTATTGCATGCATTGCATCTTATCTGCTTTCCGGTCATAACAGTATTTATTCAAAACAGAAAATCGGGGAAGCGAAGAACAGAAGATTTGAAAGCCAGCAGGACAGATCTATTTCGGATTTTTTATAACGGATGCGAGATTCCGGGATTCGAGGTGCGGGTTGCTGGTTATTTTAGTTGCTGGTTATCCATAACGTTAAACTCTGAACTTTAAACTCTCAAACCCTCCCACCCTCAAACTCTCAAACTCATCAACTCCCTTTCACCATTTCCAACTATAATTCGTAATTTTACCCCATGTTCGATTACAGATTAAAAGTTTTCCATACGGTGGCTGCCCGGTTAAGTTTCACCAAAGCGTCAGAAGAACTTCATATTTCACAACCCGCTGTTACCAAACACATTAAAGAGATTGAGACCCAAATAGGCGCCAAGTTATTTGACCGCAAAGGAACTTCTATCCAACTGACTCCAAGCGGAAAAATTTTGTTTGAGCATGCTGAAAAGATCAGAAATATCTACCGTGATATGGAATTTGAGATCAGCCAGATTAATCAGCAGCATAAGGGAAAGCTGATTATAGGGGCTAGTACTACCGTTGCACAGTATATTCTACCGGAAATTCTTGCTAAATTCAATTCTTATTACAAAGAGATTAAGATTGAGCTTCTTACAGGAAATACAGAAACGATCTCCACACTTTTAAAAGAAGAAAAAATTGATCTTGGTATTATTGAAGGAGAATCCCAGTCTTCTTATTTTGAGTATAAAACTTTTAAACCTGATGAGATTGTTCTGGCGGCAAAATCAGATCACCCGCTTGCTCATAAAACTTTAAATCTGAAAGACCTTTACCAGTTGGATATGATCTTCAGAGAGCAGGGTTCCGGAACGCTGGAATTTATCCAAAACAGGCTTAAAGAAAAGGAAATCAATATTCATGAGCTCAATACCGTAATGCAGCTGGGAAGCAGCGAAAGTATTAAAAACTACCTTCTTTACTCGGACTGCATGGCCTTTCTTTCCATCAGCACTATTTTGAATGAATTGAAAAACAATGTACTGACCGTTATTGATATTAAAAATTTCAGCATTGAAAGGGATTTTCATTTTATCCTGCCCAAAGGTGAACAGTCTGAACTGATTAAACTGTTCCTCAGGTTTGCAGAATAATAAGCAATAAGCAATAAGCAATAAGCAATAAGCAATAAGCAAAGTTATAACTTTTAGTTATCCGGTATAACAAATTACGATTTAACTTGTTATACTATTTTCCGGAATTTTGATGCAGATTTTAAACGTTCGCATTATGAAAGATTCATTGCCAGTGAAATGAAACGGAAAATATTTTTTATGGTATTGGCAGCTGTATGCCTTACCCCGCTTATTTCTTCACCCATAGCCCTTGCCATGGGATTTGCCCTGGCTGTTTTGATGGGAAACCCTTTTGAAAAACATCTTCACAACTCTATTCATTTGCTGCTGCAGATTTCAATTGTTGGTCTCGGATTCGGGCTGAAACTTGACGAAGCTCTTCACGCCGGCAAAACAGGTCTGCTGCTAACCATTGTAAGTATCGTTACGGTAATGGTTTTAGGCTATTTTCTGGGAAAGGTCTTTAAACTGGAAAGCCCCTTATCTTATCTTCTTTCCGCCGGAACTGCGATATGTGGCGGGAGCGCTATTGCAGCTGTCTCACCTATTATTAAACCCAGTACAAAACAGATTTCTCTTGCTTTGGCCATTGTATTTACGTTAAACTCCATCGCACTGTTTGTTTATCCTGCCATAGGGCATCTTCTGAATCTTTCACAGGAACAGTTCGGGCTTTGGTGTGCAGTGGGAATTCATGATACAAGTTCTGTTGTAGGAGCTGCCAGTAAATATGGCGACGAATCATTGAAAATTGCAACTACAGTAAAACTTGCACGCGCACTCTGGATTATTCCTGTCTCATTGATTACCATGTTCATTTTTAAAAGCAAAGATTCCAAAATAAAAGTTCCGTGGTTTATAGGTTATTTTATTGTAGCCATTATTTTGAATACCTATTGCCCGTTTTTTGATCATTTCAGTACTTTTATTACCGTTGCGGCAAAATCCGGGCTGAATCTGACTTTATTTTTAATTGGATCTACCCTCTCTGTTCAAACCTTGAGATCAATCGGATTAAAACCTTTAGTGACGGCCGTTATTTTATGGGTAACGATAAGTGTTGGAAGTCTTCTTTACATTATTCAGTAAAAAGAGCAGAACCCTTCTGAAATCAAAAGGGTTCTGCATATTAAATGTGGAAATGTTTATTTCATACTGAAATAATTTCTTAAATCTCCCCGCAGGTATAAACCTGTGGGCAGCCGATATAAATAGAGCAATAATCAGGGCCTGTAACCGCACCTGAGCAGCTGCATCCGCAAAGAGACAGATCCGGCTTACCGCTTACTCCACCAGTGATATTTTTCAGGTCTTGTTTTCTCAGCTTTTTAGCGTTTTTCATAATGTTCATGTGGTTTAGTTTGATTAAACAATATAGTTTTAGTTACTTCCCAAAGTTAAACAAATATTAAATACTCGCAACAAAAACAATTAAAAAAATTAATAATTTACTGATTATAAATTCATTATTATATCCAAAATACGGATTATGACGATCTTATTTATTAAACAAATTAAATTATTCTGTAAATTCCAGATCCCTGTCATGCGTTTCCGAAATGGTAAGTGAAGAATAAAAAGCAAGCCCGAATACTACCACTCCTACGATAGCCGCACTTTCCACCACCGGAAAATGCCCCTTGAGAGAATCAAATGCAAAGATCATCACAGGCACTAACCCTCTTACCATGTTGGGAACAGTTGTGGTTGCTGTATTTCTGATATTTGTTCCAAACTGCTCTGCTGCCAGCGTCACAAACATCGCCCAATATCCTGTTCCAAAGCCCAGCCATACACAGAACATATAGTATCTGGTTTCCGTATTGGTATTGCCAAACAGCATGATTACCACGCCAATAAGGGTAAAGATCAGCATATAGAAGATGGCCATTTTACGTGATTTTAATGCGTGAGAGATGAAACCGCTTAACAGGTCACCTACAGAAATTCCTACATAGGCCCACATAATGGCCTTTCCGGGATTGATCTCTTTAATTCCTAATTCCGGGGCAAACTGATTCGCTAAAACCGCCAGAATGCCAATACAATACCAGGTAGGCAGCCCCACTGCAATGCATTTTAAATATCGTATCAGGCGGTCTTTATGGGTAAAAAAGGATAGAAAATTCCCTTTGGATACATTTTTATGGACAATATTCTTGTAAATTCCGGATTCGGATACACTTATTCTCAACAGCAGTAATAAGATTCCCATAACTCCACCAATGATGTAAGAGATATTCCAGCCTCCGGCCAGTTCTACAGTGAGCTGAGCGACTACAGCCCCCATTAATCCAAAACCGGCTACTACCGAGGTTCCGATGGCTCTTAAATTCTTCGGCAGACTTTCAGAAACCAGTGTAATTCCTGCTCCCAGCTCTCCGGCAAGCCCGATACCCGCAATAAACCTTAAACCGGCATATTGGTACACCAAATGCTCTTTTGGAAAATAGGGAAGAAAGCCACAGGCAATATTGGCTAAGGAATATACCAGAATAGAACCAAAAAGTACGGAAAGCCTTCCTTTTTTATCCCCGAAAATTCCCCAGAAAACACCTCCGAGAAGAAGCCCTACCATCTGACAGTTCAGAATGAAGGTTCCATCCGCATCAGGATTAAGGCCTAATGCCTTTAAACTGGGAATTCTAACGATTCCGAACAAAAGCAGGTCATAAATATCTACAAAATAGCCTAAGGCAGAAATAATAACGGGAATAGAGAAAATGTACTTCAGTTTTGAAGACAGGGACAGTTCTTGCATTTTTAAGTTTTGATAAAAATAAAAAACCTTTCAATTTCTTGAAAGGTTTTTATCAAATATCTTTTTCGGTGTATTATCTGGCAATATTTACAGCTCTTGTTTCCCGGATTACTGTTACTTTTACCTGTCCCGGATACGTCAGTTCATTCTGAATTTTCTCTGAGATATCATATGAAAGCTGAGAAGCAACTTCATCATTTACTTTTCCGCTCTCTACCATTACTCTCAGTTCTCTACCTGCCTGAATTGCATAAGCGCTGGATACTCCATCGAAGCTCAACGCAGCAGATTCAAGATCTTTCAGTCTCTGGATGTAAGATTCCAATACCTGTCTTCTTGCGCCCGGTCTTGCTCCTGAGATCGCATCGGCAACCTGGATGATCGGAGATAATAATGATTTCATTTCGATTTCATCGTGGTGAGCACCAATAGCGTTTACCACTTCAGGGTTTTCACCGTATTTCTCAGCCCACTGCATTCCTAAAAGAGCGTGAGGCAGTTCTGATTCCTGCTCAGGCACTTTACCGATATCGTGTAAAAGACCTGCTCTTTTGGCTAATTTTACGTTTAATCCTAACTCAGCAGCCATTGTAGCGGCAATGTTTGCTACCTCTCTTGAGTGCTGCAGTAAGTTTTGTCCGTAAGAAGAACGGTATTTCATTCTCCCTACGATTTTGATCAGTTCAGGGTGTAATCCGTGGATTCCTAAATCAATGATGGTTCTTTTTCCTACTTCAATGATTTCCTCTTCGATCTGTTTTCTTGTTTTTTCTACTACTTCTTCGATTCTCGCCGGGTGAATTCTGCCATCGGTTACCAATCTGTGGAGAGATAATCTTGCAATTTCTCTTCTTACAGGGTCAAAACATGAAAGAAGAATTGCTTCCGGAGTATCGTCAACAATAATTTCTACTCCTGTTACGGCTTCTAAAGCTCGGATGTTTCTACCTTCTCTACCAATGATTCTACCTTTTACTTCGTCAGATTCAATATTGAAAACTGATACTGAGTTTTCGATAGCCTGCTCGGTTCCGATTCTCTGAATAGTTTGAATAACGATTTTTCTCGCTTCGTTTTTGGCATTCATCTGAGCTTCTTCCATGATGCTCTGAACGTGTGCCTGCGCTCTTGTTTTTGCTTCGGCTCTCATGGTTTCTACCAATTCTGCTTTCGCTTCTTCAGCGGTGTAATTAGAGATTTTTTCCAGTATTTCTACTTTCTTGGCGTTAGCTGTATCTAATTCCTGCTGTTTTCTTTCAAGGATTTCGGTCTTTTTAGCATAGTCAGCGATCTGCTTATCCAGGTCTTTTTCAAGTTTTCCGGTCTTGCTAAGTTCGTCATTCAGCTTATGCTCCTTGTCTTTTGTTCTCTTTTCAATCTCCTGCATTTTCTTTTCGCGGGCCTGAATATCGGCATCATGCTGGGATTTCAGCTCCAGGAACTTTTCTTTGGCCTGAAGGTTCTTTTCTTTCTTTATGGATTCAGCCTGTACGTTAGCTTTTTCTATAAGGTTTTCGGCGTTTTTCTTAGCGTCATCTATGATGAACTTTGCCTTAGTATTCAGAGAGCTTCTGGAGAAAAGTATTCCCACTGCAGCCCCGATTACTAAACAAACAACACCTACTATAACTTCTATCATAATTTATATTGAGTTTTAATTGTATTCATATCCTTGTTCAATAAAAAAAGCCCACAATAATCCAGAGATTGAGAGTAAACTCCTAATCAACACGATTTGAACTGATTTCCACTGTCTGTAATCCGGAGATCCGGCACGCCATTCAATGGACATTTGTTCGGTAATTGTTTAGCGTTGAGTTTACCTTTAATGTGTTAGAATTATTGTAGGCAGTACTTTTCAGGAAAAAAAATCTATTTCCCGATTTCATTCAACGACTGATTAATCTGCGTTAACCTTTCGTTGGTAGAATTAATATTTTTTTCGTAGTTCAGAGAAACCACTTCTGCATTGGTTCCCAGTTTCAGGGCACACATTGCCAAAGCATCCTGTTTATCTCTTACATCGAAGTTCTGTTCAAAATCTTTAATCATATTCTCGATCTGCTTCCCTACCTTACGCAGCGTTTCTTCCTCTGCTGCCGGTACGTTCAGCGGATACACTCTTCCTGCAATGTTGACGGTTATTCTCCTTATCTCCATTATAATCCACTGTTTTGAAGCTGAGCAATACAGAAATCAATTTCTTTCACCAATCTGTTGATATGGTTTTTCATTAACCTATTGTGTTCAGGATTTCCTGATATTGCTGAATAAAGTTTTATATTTTTTTGTTCTTCTGCTAATACCTGATTTTTTCTTCTTTCCTCATCATATTTCTTCTTCAATTCTTCATGCTCAATACTTAATTCTTTTAAATTTTCCGTAAGATTTTTATAGTTCTTTTGCAGAGTCGAAATCTTTCTCTCTAATTCTGAAAAATTGTTTTCTAAATCTTGAAGCATTTCAGGTTTGTATATTCTAACTAAAAGCAAAAATAAAAAAATAATAACACTAACAAAAATAAAACACTCTATATTTTGATATAACAACAAAAAAGGAGGTGCCAATGCACCTCCTGTCTATTTTTCAATGAAATATTTTTTATTCAAATTTCAAAACGAACATGACAGCTCTGGTCTGTAACGTAGAAATTGCAGATGCCCAGTAAGGCGGTGTTGTAGCATTATCTGCCACTTTCTCATTGTTCATGAAGAAAGTACCTCTTACGGCAGGAGTCAGTTTAAACTTGTTGAAATAAAACTGAATTCCCATTTCTGCAGACCAGGCAAAATTATGTGTGGTAGATCTGTAGATTCCCTGCATGTTGTCATCAGTAGAAGTTGCGTTAGACTGAAGGTTTACTACATAGTTTACCCCGGCCGCAACGTAAGGTCTTGAATTGTACCATCTCTGACCATGAAGCTCCAACAATACAGGAATATCAATCAGGGTAGATTTAATTTCTCTTACTCTATCTTTTTCCTGCAGAGGAAATGGCATAAAAGGAGGATTGGTCAGAGACCCGCCTGCATAGATGTCATTGGATTGAGTATTAAAAGTCAACTGTCTTTGTGCAAACTGTAAACCTGGTTCTATTCTTACGTCAAGATAGTCGTTCAGTCTCCATTTTGCAATAAGCCCGGCACCGAAACTATAACTTTCCTTAGAGGTAACAAGGTTTTCATTATCATTCATCCCGTACTTCGGATGCAAAACAATGCGGTAATCCAGTCTGTTCCCGTTCAAATAAAACCCCCAACTGAATTTCTGTTCGTCGAAATCTTCCAGCTTATCCATTCTGTTTCGGGTTCTGAATTGCGCGTTTGCAAAAACGGCAACATTTACTGAGGTTAAAACCAGTGCTTTTAATAGAAATTTATTCATAGGTTACTTTGTTGCTTTATAAATTGTGGCTATACCTAAACTTAATTTTTTATATTCAACTTTCTTAAATCCCGTATCTAAAAGAATTTGCTTCATCTTCTCCCCGAAAGGAAAAGCATTTACAGAATCCGGAAGGTATGTATACGCCCTATTATCCTTAGAAACCAGTCTGCCGATGGCAGGTAATATATTTTTGAAATAAAACATATACAATGGCCCCATGAAACCCTCAACCTTTGAAAACTCCAGTATATAAACACTTTTGTTATCTTTAACTACTCTTCTTAACTCTGCCAAACCTTTGGTCAGGTTTTCAAAATTCCTTACTCCAAATGCAACGGAAACAGCATCGAATCTATTGTCCTCAAAAGGTAAATTTTCTGCATCTCCTTTTTGCATGGAAATTTTGCCGTCTAATTTAAGTTTTTTTATTTTAATAACGCCAACATTCAGCATTTGTTGTGATAAATCTAATCCAACTACTTTAGAACCGGTTCCTTTTTCAATAGCAATTGCCAGATCTCCCGTTCCTGTAGCCACATCCAGCACTTCCTGCGGATTATCATTTTTCATCCATCTTACCAGTTTGTTTCTCCACAAAACATCAATTTTCATGGATAAAACATGGTTCAGAAGGTCGTACTTCGGTGCGATGTTGTCGAACATATCCTCTACCTGGCTCTTCTTTGTAGCCTCCGAATTGTAGGGAGTAACTTTGGTGATATCTTTTGTCAAAACTTAAAACTTGTAATATTCTTTGTAATAATTTAGGTAATCCTGCTTTCTGAAGATTTTGGATCTTGATTCCACCTGCTGGATATTCTTGATCACTTTGTCATAGTCTTCATCTACATTGTAATAAAAATCTTCTGTATAAAGCTTATTGAAGCGTCTTGCTCCGCCGTAATAATCCTTTCCGTCAATAACAGTTTTATCAAGGGCCGACAGCAGGGAATCTTTTTTAAGATTGTATCCGTAATACTGATCGTTTATATAATAATCCTGGTGGGTAATATTAATAAGACCACGAAGTTTATTCACTTCAAATGCTGAATCATAAAGCATTTTTTTGTTCTGATCAAAAACCTGAATAGAGTTTTTCCCTTTATTCAAATCCACATGCACATACTGCCCGGCAGAGATAATTCCTTCAGATCCGTTATTGATCTTAAAGTAATACGTATTCGGGGTAGGATTATCTACAACATAATAATTCTTCTTGGCTAAAAAAAGGAAGTAGATCCCAAAGGCAACGATAAACGCCACAGCTGCAATAAGTAAGCCTTTTAAGGACGAGTTGTTTTTCATAGATTGTAAAGTACAATTTTTGCAAATTTAATAATATTTTTAATTCTCTGTTATTAATATTAATTATTAACTTTGCATCTTTAAAAAAATCATATAAACGAATGCCGAATACGATCATTATTGGCTCTGGATCTTATATTCCGAACAGAGTTATTGGTAGAGATTACTTCATGAATTCCGAGTTTTATACAGAAGACGGAGTAAAGATTGAAAAGCCTGTGGAAGAGACCATTGCGAAATTTGTAGAGATTACAGAAATCGAAAACAGGAGATTCATTGAAGATGATCTTTCCAACTCACAAATCGGTTATGAAGCTGCAAAAATTGCCCTTGAAGATGCAAAAGTAGACGGCGAAGATTTGGATTATATTATCTATGCAAGTAATTTCGGGGAAGTTACCGAAAACGGATATGCTGATTTTATGCCGACCATGGCAGCAAGAGTGAAGAATAAACTGGGTATTAAAAACAGAAAATGCGTAACTTATGATATGCTTTTCGGATGTCCGGGATGGGTAGAAGCTATGATTTTGGCTGATAATCTGATTAAGGCTAAGGTTGCTAAAACAATTCTTGTAATTGGGGGAGAAACACTGAGCAGAGTAACAGATCCTCATGACAGAAACAGAATGATTTTTGCTGACGGTGCAGGAGCGGTAGTAGTAAAAGCGACTGACGATGAAAATGTAGGAATCATCGCTCATAATACAATCTGTGACAACGGACCGGAGTTGAACTATCTTGAAAACGCCCCATCCATCAACAAAGAAGTAGATCAGAAACGTCTTTATGTAAGAATGCTGGGAAGAAAAATCTATGAGTACGCTCTTAAGAACGTACCGGTTGCTATTAAGGACACTATTACAGATGCAGGTCTTTCTATTGAAGATATAGATAAAATCTTAATACATCAGGCTAACGCTAAAATGGATTATGCAATGATTGAAAGACTTCACAAGCTTTATGATGTGAAAGAATATGATCATGCGATCTCTCCTATGACCATTCAGGAGTTCGGAAACACTTCCGTGGCTACCATTCCTACCATGTATGATTTAATAATTAAAGGAAAAATGGAGGGTCAATCGTTTAAAGATAATGGTAACGTTGTTATGACTTCGGTAGGTGCCGGAATGAACATCAATGCTATCGTTTATAGATTTCCTAAAAAGTAATATTTAAACCATTAAAAATATAAAAGCACAGGGAAGTTTATTCTTTGTGCTTTTTTTGATCAGACATGCAAAAAAATTTTTTAATCATCGCCGGAATCTTCCTCTTTTTGGAAGTATATATTTACCAGGCTGTCAAAACACTTACGGACAACTTCTGGATCAGAATCGGATATTGGGCCATATCATTAACGGTGTATGCTATTTTCGCTTATGAAGTTACTCATTACCAAAGGTCAGACCGAAGCATGGTACGGGCTCAGATCATGATTTCTTTATTTTTGATCTTTATTCTTCCTAAAATTTTCGTGGTTCTTTTTTTATTAATTGATGATCTTTTCAGAATAGGAGGATATCTTATTGGTTTTACGAAGCCCACGGAGAACTTCTTTCCGGAAAGAAGAAAGTTTCTGAGCCTTGTAGGGCTTGGAATGAGCGGAGTTCTTTCAGCACTTTTCATAGACGGAATTACATTCGGAAAATACAGACACAAAGTAAGAAGAGTACGGGTCAATTTCACCAATCTGCCGAAAAGTTTTAAAGGCTACAAGATCATTCAGATTTCCGATGTTCACAGCGGAAGCTTTTCTGATCCCAGTAAGCTGCAGCATGCTATAGATCTGATCAATGAGCAAAAACCAGACTTAGTATTATTTACAGGAGATATGGTCAATAATGTCTCAGATGAATTTAAACCTTTTATCCCTTTATTTTCAAAAATTAAGGCGAAAGACGGCAAGTTTGCGGTATTAGGCAACCACGATTACGGAGATTATGTAACCTGGGAATCCCCTGCAGCCAAAAAGAAGAACCTGGACACCCTCATCGACTACGAAAAGCAGGCTGGTTTTGACATGCTGAGAAACGAACACAGAGTGATTGAGAAAAACGGAGAAAAGATTTACATTCTCGGTGTTGAAAACTGGGGGCTCAAACCTTTCCCACAATTCGGAAAAATAGATGATGCCTTAAAAGGCGTGCCTGAATCTGCCACCAAAATTTTAATGAGCCATGACCCTACCCATTTTGATTATGTGGTAAAAAAACACCCTTCCAACATTCACCTGACCCTTTCAGGACACACCCATGGAATGCAGTTTGGCTTAGATCTTAAAAATGTAAAATGGTCACCGGTACAGTACAGATACCCAAAATGGGCTGATTTATATGAAAGTGAAGGAAAACTACTGTACGTAAACAGAGGCTTTGGGGTATTGGGATATCCGGGAAGAGTGGGCGTCCTGCCAGAGATTACACTTTTCGAATTGAGTTAAGATTCGGGAGCTGTACGTTGTTTGGCTGCAGGTTTCTTGTAATCGTAATTTTTTATTAGTACTCATATAAAACATTAAACCTTTAATCTTAAATTTCGAATTCTCTTTATCCCAGCACACTAAAAACTAAAAAATATAATCTTTCATGCGGGAAGTAGCCATTTCCCTGCTATTGAGGAAGGTAAGGAGGGCATCTAATTTGTCCTCCATTTTTTTGCCCGAAAAGAAACTTCGGTAAAAAGGAATATCAAAACGGTATTTTTTAAAATCCGTAAACTGCCATGTATTGAGATAGATCAGCACAAACTCTTCGTTCTGCAAGGTCTCCAAAACCATATTCTGATAATACTTCATCGGCAGAATCTGAAATACAAAATCATTATAAGGAAGCTGGCTGTACGGAGAGATACTTTCCGGAACAATACTCAATCCGTCCTCTTCTGTAATTACCGTGTCTCTTTTGAGTCTTTTAAAAGGAAAAAGAATATTGGCATTATCAATATTGGAAACATAATTGAATTCCATCAGCTTTAAGATTTCCTGTGAGACTTTCACATCTTTCTGACGGATTCCCCTGATCTGCTTTTCCAAAAGATCCTGAATATTCTTTTTAGCATTTTCAATTTCTTCGGGATTCGATCCTTTATTATAAAAAGCAATTTCATGCCCTTTGGATGAAATTGCTTTTATTAAATTCTGAAGTTTTCCGGTAAGAGAAATCTCTACAAAAAAACTTGATTTGATATCATGAATATCTAAAATTCTAAGAATTGCTTTGGTATTATCTTCTGTAATTTTCAGTCTCTCATCAGCAGTAATTTCGGTGCCGTTTTTCACACAGGCTTCTATTTCTGTGATGTTAAAAGTTAATAATACCATGTAAATTAAATTTTATATAAATTTTGTAAAATATTAAAAATCAGATGTTAAATAAATTTTTAATTAAAGTAAAACTTTACATAATTAAATCTTTCCCAATTTTACTTTCAGATTCTTAATCATATCTTTTGTCATTTCAGAAATTCCGAAATCGTACGTCATACCCCAGTCTTTTTTCGCTACAGAATCGTCAATTGATGCTGGCCATGAATCTGCAATGGCCTGTCTGAAATCTGGATTGTAATCAATAGAAAAATCCGGAATTTCTTTCTTGATTTCTTCTGCCAGTTCTTTAGGAGTAAATGACATTCCACCTAAGTTATAGGACGAGCGAACCGTTACACTTTCTTTCGGAGCATCCATTAATTTCAAGGTTGCATTGATGGCATCATCCATATACAACATCGGCATTCCTGTATTTTCGGAAATAAAACTGGTATACTTTCCGTCTTCAATGGCTTTGTAGAAAATCTCAACTGCATAATCTGTAGTTCCGCCCCCTGCAGGAGTCTTCCACGAGATCAATCCGGGATACCTGATACTTCTTACATCTACTCCATATTTGTCGAAATAATATTCGCACCACTTCTCCCCTGCCATTTTAGAGATTCCATAAACAGTGGTTGGGTTTAGCACTACATCCTGTCCCACATCATGCTTTGGAATTCCTTTTCCAAATACAGCGATTGAGCTTGGCCAGAAAATCTTTTTAAGAAGCCCTTCTTTAGCCATTTCACAAAAATGGAGCAGCGGCTCAAGATTCAGCTTCCATGCAAAGACAGGCTGCTTTTCCGAAGTTCCGGATAAAAGTGAAGCCAGGTGATACACTGTAGTGATCTCATAATCATGAATCACCTGTCTTACCAATTGGGTATTGGTAACATCCATTCTTTCATAGTGTCCGGCAGAAGTAATTCCTTCCTGCCATCTGTCTAATCCTGAAGCAACCACGTTTTCAGCTCCGTGGATTTCAACAAGTCTGTTCGTAAGTTCGGTACCAATTTGTCCCAAGGCACCTGTAATCAGTATTCTTTCCGTATAGGATTCCATTTTTCAGATTTTTTTAGAATTGTACAAAAGTAAAAAAAACATGCCAACCATAATAATAAAGGTGTATTTAAAAACATAGTCCCTGTAAACTGCATAGATCTTTAATCAGATAGTCTCAATGCAAGAAAAAATCAAATGCGATAATGATCACGCTGTGATTAACTTAAAATTCAATAATTTTGTTTTAAAGAAAAACAATCATATGAAGAAGATTTTAATTGCTTCGATGCTGTTAGCGGCTCAACTTAGCTGGGCTCAGTTTACAGATATCAATATAATCAAGGAAGTACAGGTCAAGAATAAAGGTGTGGTAGTTTCTGCACATCCGCTGGCCAGTGAAGCGGGAGCCAAAATTTTAAAGATGGGTGGAAATGCCTATGACGCCGTTACCGCTACTCAATACGCTCTTGCTGTGGTTTATCCTCAGGCAGGAAACATAGGAGGAGGCGGATTTTTGGTAGGGGTAAAAAGCAATGGTGAAAAATTCACATTGGATTACCGCGAAACCGCTCCTAAAAAAGCTTCCCGGGACATGTATATAGATAAAAAAGGAAAAGCAGATACCGACCTTTCTCAAAACGGCAGACTGGCTGTAGGAATCCCCGGTAGTGTTGCGGGATTTTTTGCTACGCTGAAATACTGTAAACTTCCTATGGAAAAAATTATCCAGCCTGCTATTGACCTTGCCGAAAAAGGTTTTGCCATCACAGACAAAGAAGCAGACATGCTGAACAGCCAGAGGGAAAAGTTTCAGAAGCATAATAAATCTTCCATCATTTTTGTAAAAGACGCTCCTTGGAAAGCCGGAGATCTTCTGGTTCAAAAAGATTTGGCAGAAACACTAAAGCTAATCCAAAAACTAGGTGCTAAAGGTTTCTACGAAGGAAAAACCGCTGATCTTCTGGTTGCCGAAATGAAAAGAGGCAATGGAATTATCACCCTTGAAGATCTTAAAAATTATAAAGTGGCCGAAAGAAAAGCCTTGCAATTTGATTATAAAGGCAATGACGTTGTTACCATGCCTTTGCCATCAAGCGGAGGTGTTCTTCTTGCCCAGATGCTAAGAATGGCAAGTTTTGAAAACCTTGAAAAATACCAGCAAAACTCTACAAAGGCGGTTCAGATCATGGCGGAAGCAGAAAGAAGAGCCTATGCAGACAGAGCAGAATACATGGGGGATCCGGATTTTATTCAGGACAAAACCTCTTACCTGATTTCTGACGATTATCTGAAAGGAAGATGGAAAAGCTTCAGCTTTGATAAAGCAACTCCAAGTGCAGAAGTGGGTAAAATCATAGAACAGCCCAAAGAATCTATGCAGACTACTCATATTTCCGTTTTAGACAAAGATGGAAATGCTGCTTCTGTAACCACCACTCTTAACGGATATTATGGAAGTAAGGTACTGGTAACAGGAGCGGGATTCTTTTTAAATAATGAAATGGATGATTTCTCCATCAAGCCAGGTGTACCTAATATGTTCGGAGCTGTGGGAGGAGAAGCCAATTCTATCCAGCCAAATAAGAGAATGCTTTCTTCTATGACTCCAACCATTATTCTTAAAAACGGAAAGCCTTTTATGGTTGTGGGAACGCCGGGAGGAACCACAATTCCGACTTCGGTCTATCAATCTATCGTAAATGTAATAGATTTTAAATTGAATGCCAATACCTCGGTGAATGCACCGAAATTCCATCATCAGTGGCTGCCGGAAACGATTACCGTAGAAAATAATTTCCCCGAAAGCACTATTTCTGAACTGAAAAATAAGAATTATATCATTGAAAAGACAAAATACATTGGGAAAACAGAAATGATTGTTCTTGATGAAAAAGGAAATATTCATGCTGTGGCAGATGGCCGTGGAGATGATTCTGTAGCGGTGGAATAATTATATTTTACACCATTCAAAGAATATACAGCTCCGGTTTGGTTTTAAAAAAAGGCATTTGCCTTTTAAAATCAAACCGGAGTTTCTGTTTGTAAACTTCTTTTTAATGACTTTCATCATGTTTTCAGATAAATTTTCTTAATTTTCGGCCTTAAAAAAACAAAACGACTGTTCTTTGAAAGCAAAAAAAATATACAACCAGCTTTATTTCCAGGTGATTATAGCCATTGTTGCCGGTATTCTTCTTGGAAAATTTTATCCTGAATTGGGCGAAAAGATGAAACCTTTGGGAGACGGATTCATCAAACTGGTCAAAATGATTATCGCTCCGGTCATTTTTATTACCCTTACTTTAGGAATCGCTCACATGACCGATCTGAAAAAAGTAGGAAGAATTGCCATTAAAGCAATGATCTATTTTTTTACCTTTTCCACACTTGCTTTAATTATCGGATTAATTGTGGGAAATATCTTACAGCCGGGTCATGGATTGAACATTGATCCTTCTACTCTTTCAGGTGATGTTTCACAATACCAGGCAAAAGCTCATGAGTCAACGCTTACAGGTTTCATTATGAACATCATTCCGGAGACTTTATTCAGTCCTCTGGTGGGTGAAAATATTCTTCAGGTTCTTTTGGTGGCTATTTTAATGGGAGTCGCTTTGGTTTTAACTAAGGAAAAAAGCCAGAAAGTCACAGATTTTCTGCAGGATCTTTCAACTCCGGTATTCAAAATTGTTCATATGCTAATGAAGCTGGCCCCAATCGGAGCTTTCGGAGCTATGGCGTTCACCATCGGAAAATATGGACTTCATTCTGTCCTGAATCTTATATTTCTGGTAGCAACATTCTATATTACCTCTATTCTTTTTGTAATTCTGGTATTGGGAGCCGTAGCATGGTACAATGGATTTAATATTTTTAAACTGCTGCTCTATCTTAAAGAAG
Organism: Chryseobacterium culicis; assembly: GCF_900108365.1. Lineage (GTDB taxonomy): Bacteria > Bacteroidota > Bacteroidia > Flavobacteriales > Weeksellaceae > Chryseobacterium > Chryseobacterium culicis. The sequence continues at coordinate 132,927 of NZ_FNWQ01000007.1, forward strand.
AACTTCTGCTCGTTTTGGGGACCAGCTCATCAGAATCTGCTCTTCCGGGAATCATGGAAAAACTGGAAAAAGCAGGCTGCTCACGAGCCATTGTAGGCCTTGTTGTTCCTACAGGATATTCTTTCAATCTTGACGGCACGAATATTTATATGACGCTTGCCTCGCTCTTTATCGCGCAGGCATTAAACATCCATCTTCCTATTGAAAAGCAACTCATGCTTCTTTTGGTGGCTATGTTAAGTTCAAAAGGCGCTGCTGGAGTTACAGGTGCCGGATTTGTAACACTGGCTGCAACACTTGCCGTTGTTCCTGAAATTCCGATTGCGGGAATGACTTTAATTCTTGGCATTGATAAATTCATGAGTGAATGCAGAGCGTTAACCAATGTTATTGGGAATTCTGTAGCAACTGTAGTAGTGGCCAACTGGGAAAAACAGCTTGACAAAGAACAGCTTCAATACTGCCTGAACCACCCTGCTGATGTTGAAAAAAAGTTGGAAGTGTAGATAGGCAGTTTGAGAATGGGGCTGTTTTAGGGTTTAGCGTTATGGGTTATCAGAAACAAAAACCAACCCGCAACAAAATAAACTCGCAGCCCGGAAACCTTACACCAAAATATTCAAACTTGCTGGCTGTACTTTTATATGAATAGGTGACTTGATCTTATTGAATTCCCCATCGAGATGCCAGTTTTTAGTATTTACTTTAAATGATATTTCAGAAACCGGAAGGTATGTTACGTATTCATCGTCTTTCAGCCTTTTGGTGAACATTCTGAAAGCAAAAAGTGCAGAATAGGTAAGCGGGAATTTTTTCACCAAAACCATATCTACCAGCCCGTCACTTTTACTTGCTTTAGGAGCAATATAAGCGTTGTTGCCAAACTGACGGGTATTGGCAATATTCATCATCAGATAACGGCCATTGTACTGCTGATATTCTTCATCAAAAAACTTCACCTTGATTGGCTTATAATTGAAAAAGGTTTTGAGAGAAACTTTAATGTAGTTTTTGAATCCGCGGCTCGTCTTTTCAAATTCCTTGACCACTTTTCCATCAAATCCTGTTCCTGAAACATTAATTGAAAGTCTGTCATTTACCGTGAACGTATCAATCTTTCTGGAATTCTTAACCTTTATTTTTTCTAAAAGTTCATCCAGATTTTTGCTGAATTGGGTTTCATTAGAAAAGCCATTTCCTGATCCGGCCGGAAAAATAGCCAGAATTTTATTTGTATTAATGAGATTTTTTGCCACGGTAGAAATAGTTCCATCGCCTCCTATGGCAACAAAAATATCTACTTCATCAAAATGATCTTTAATGAAATCATCCGTTCCCAAAATAGATTCAGAAACGTAATACAAAGGATTTTCAACTTTAGTTTTAAGCTCGTTTAAAAACGGCTGATAATTTTTTTTAGCTGAAAACGGATTGATAATAAATGCTGCTTTTTTCATCAACGCAAAAATAGAAAATGCTTCCTGAACTGGAAGCATTAATTTACTTAATTTTCATTCTTTCTTTAAATTCTGCGGTTAAAGTCCCTTTAAGATCCTCCCACGAAACCGGAATTGTAATATCTCCCGCTGCAAAAGCTGCAATTTCGTATGGACTGTAATGAAAATACAGATTTTTATCATCAAAATAAAAGTTATCGGATGCCGGAATTTTATCCACCAAAAGCATTTCAGAGTTTTTAACTTCTCCATCACCGTCCATTGTTCCGCTGTTAATTTTATCAATATTCTTCATCAGAATAGATTCAATCTTACTTTTAGGCATGGAGGTGATATCTTTCAATTCTACTTTTTTGCTGTTTTTAAGATCAAATACGCGTTCGGAAAAACCATAATTATCATGTGCTCCGCCTTCATACCCGCTTCCGGTATATTGTATATGCATATATCCGTTGGTATTAGAAATAAGATTCATATGTGAGCTTGAATACCAGTTCTGAGCATAAGTGACATCTGAAATCCAATCTTTATTATCATTTTTTACAGAATTAAAATACGTGTTCTTTTCATTATCCAGATAAGCCTGAAGACCTGCTTTGGAAAAATCTTTAATTTTTTCATTTTGAAAATAAATACTGTCTAATAGCTCTTTATCTTTTAAAGTAGGAAAGACTAATAGTTTAGACGTAAACGAAAGTTTTAATGAATCTGTTACTTTTACCGAATCATTAACTTTTACAGAATCTACTATCAGTTTTTCAGGTGCCTGGGCTTCTGTTTTTTCAGATACTGATACTGTTGTTTTATCTTTTTTACAGGCAGTCACTGCTAAGAAAGAAGATAATGCAAGTAGAGCAATTGTATTTTTCATAAGTTTATTTTTTATACTAAATACAAAAACCATTCAAAAGATGAATGGTTTAGACAAAAAATACATTTTTAATAATGAAAATCTTCCTATTATTAAAACATTTAAAGAATGAAAACTAATGACCTGGTCATTATTATTTTAATCTCTGCCAGTACCAAAGTTATAGTCCGGGATTTTACTGAAACAGGAGATATAATTTGTTTATTATTTCCAGCTTGAATCAAGTACAGCCACCAATATAAATTACTTCACAATGTATGGCTGTATTTGCTTTACTTTATTTTAATCGTTTAATAGAGAAAAAAGTAGATGGAACACCAGCTATCTGTCCTCTTACCAAAACAGAAGTGGCTGATTGGTTGATATAAAACGAATATGTTTTCCCTGCCTGAAGATCCATTGCTACGCTAAATGCCATATTTTTTAATGCTCCGGCATTCATGATGTTGGTTTCAACATTTTCTGCTACCCATACCCCATCGGTAACATTCCAAATTCCGTACGTGCAGTTTCCATTGACAGCAGAAGGATTTGCCTGTAAAGAAAAGTTCATGATGGCCAGATAAGTCCCATCAACATTGACACTGAAACTGTTTCCGGAAGATGTTCCTGTAAAAGTGTTGAAATTATCAATCATTTCTGTCTGTATATTTCCGATACTTGAATTGGTACCGGCCGGAGCGGTCCAGTCAGCATTCATTCTTACCGAAACTTCCTGGGCAATTTGTTGCTGCCCGTTTACGTAAATGACGGTACCTGTTCCCACAGGAGCTGTAGGAGATGCAGTACTAACAGCTGTCCAAACAGTCCCGTCAAAAGAGAAAAGTCCTTTTGATGTTACGTTAACAGTCTGTCCTGCCGGTGCTGTATCTGGTGCTGTAACATATACTAAACTTCCGGTCTGAGCAGCTGAATACGTTTTAGCTCTCAACTCTGATCCGGTAAGTCTCGGCGGAATGATTCCATCTAATGTTGAAGCGACTGAGGGTTTTCCCACTACGTCTAATGTAGCTGCCGGGGTTTGCGTATTTACACCAACCTGAGCATTAACCAAAATAGCGCTTGCCACTAAGACAAGTGTACTAAATGTTTTTTTCATATTTGTGTTATAAAAAATTTTACTTCAGCAAAGTGACATTAAATTAATCTCATTCCCAAAAAAAGCGCTACAACAATTTTACAACAAAAATACATCAAAAACACAAAGAAATGATTATCAATCATTTAAACTCATCTATTATAAAATCAAGAGGTGTTTATAGCTCATTATCTTATTTTACTTTACATTATAAATAGTTTGCAGCAATGCTACATCATGTCTATTTTTCAGGAGCATATCAGCAGGATTAATAACCGTAACTTCTAATAAAAAATCTCCTCTTTTTTATATACTCCATATTAGTGGAACAATAATAAAGAGGAGAAAACTTTAAACACAACTATAATAATCAAAACTTTCCCCTTTTTCATAACTCCGATATCGCAGGAGCAATAAACTAGAGAGGAGAAACTTTAAATACACTTACAAAATTCATTAAAACCTCCTCTTTTTTTACAACTCCGATATTGCAGGAGCAATAATAGAGAGGAGGAACTTTAAATACACTTATAAAAATTTAATTAAAAACCTCCTCTTTTTTATAGCTCCGATATTGCAGGAGCAATAATAGAGAGGAGAAACTTTAAATACACTTATAAAAATTTAATTAAAAACCTCCTCTTTTTTATAGCTCCGATATTGCAGGAGCAATAATAGAGAGGAGAAACTTTAAATACACTTATAAAAATTTCATTAAAAACCTCCTCTTTTTTACAACTCCGATATTGCAGGAGCAATAATAGAGAGGAGAAACTTTAAATACACTTATAAAAATTTAATTAAAAACCTCCTCTTTTTTATAGCTCCGATATTGCAGGAGCAATAATAGAGAGGAGAAACTTTAAATACACTTTTCGGTTCTTATAAAAAATCAGTAACAGAGCAAACTAAATGTACAGAATGTAAAATTTACTGTAGTATAGCTGGACGCAGTTGTCTAGATCCAATTCAGAGTCATTGAAATTTAGCTATTCTAATCCCAACTTGAGAAGATGGTAATAGAATACATGACCATTTAACAATCCGGAAGAATTCTTTTCATTTTTCATTCTCTGTGTCTGTGTAATAATTTCACTGCAAAGTGATCAAAAAAAACATCCATTTCCAAAAAAAATATTACAACAAATTTACAACACAAATACAACAGCTAATTCAATAGTTTGTAAATCAGCAATTTAAACACTTATAAATTCATCATCCACTTATTAAGATCTTCAGATGAAGGAATATTCAATTGTTTACGGAGGCGTCCTTTTTTAATTTCAACACTTCTGATGGAGATATTACTGTAATGGGCAATTTCTTTGGTGGAAAAATTAAGCTTTAAAAAAGCGCAGAATTTTAATTGCCCCGAGGTAAGACTGGTATGCAAACCGTTGAGTTTTAAAATAAAATCAGGATACGCTTCACTGAATCTTGTTAGAAAAGAAGAGTCATCTTTTTTAGCAAGCTCCAGTAACTCATCAAAATTTACATTTATCTTCTGCTTGAGTTCTGTGAGCTGAGATTCCTTTTCCTTAATTATATTTTCTTTTTGCTGCTTTTCTTTTTTCTCCAGTTTATAATTGACGAAAACATTATATCCAAAGTAGTAAGCCAACGCTGAAAACAGACAAATGACCGTGATGAGAAGATAAAGATCTTCCTTTTCATCAATAAACTCCTCTTCTTTTTCTTTTACAATCTTTTGAATGGACAAATCTTTTCTTAAAGTAAGGATTTTATTCAGACTATCATTTAGCCTGGCATAACTGGTAAGATACTCAAGCTGCTTCTCTTTATTTCCCAGCTTTTCATATGATGTGAGAACCGTAGTATAAGAAAAAGCCAGAAGATTAGGCTCATTGGCCTGCTTGGCAAGCGGGATCAGTCTTTCTACGTAGCTGATTGCCTGTTGATATTTATTCTGTTTTTTTGAAATATAGGCAAGAATGTTCAGGGCAACACAAATATTATAGGTACTCTTATCATTTTCAGCAAAGGACAAAGCATTATTTGCATAATAAAATGCAGAATCATACATTTTTCTTTCTGCATACGCATATCCTAAATTTGAATTGGCAATAGCCCAAAATTTATTCCGTGTTTCGGTTTTCTTGATTTTTGAATACTCAGATATTGAACTTTTAGCGAATTCAAAGAATTTAGAAAGTGAAGTAATACCATTAGTACTATATGCCATCATATCAAATTCAGCTGTATAAAAAGAACCACTGATTTCATGAAAGTCATCCTTATCCTGAATTTTGTCTATAACAGAAAATGCCTTGTTCATAATTTCCTGTGCTTCGTTTTCAAGACCTAGTGCGGAATTAATTCTCGCAGAATTAATCAGGCCATTGCATACATTTTTATAATCATTAATTTGCAATGCTTCTTCCTGAGTTTGTTTCGCATACACAAATGCCATTTCATAATTACCTAAATTGATGTTGCAGGAGGAGAGTAAATTCAGACATTTTATTATTCCTTCGGTGTAATTAGCTTTTTGTGCTATTTTATAATTTTGTTCGTTCAATTTTACTGCCTTGTTGGGCATTTTCCGTGAAAAATCTTCAGCATAAGCAATTAAGCTGTCAATTTGTTTTGTATTATACTTTTGTGCTTTAAAAACCGAAAAATTAATTACAAAAAAAACAATAATAAATATAATTTTTTTCATCATTTTCAAATAAAAAATTAGGTAATTTCAAGTTTAAACATATCATATCTTGATAAAAAACATGATATTATCATATAATAAATCACTTTGAAAAAAATAAAACCATAAACACGAAAAGTTACAAAATATTTTTCGTGCATTATGTAAATTTAATTAAAATGATCACATGTTAATCCCTATTATTAAATCAAATTCCACATTGAAGGTTCAAGAGGTATACTGCCCGAAACATATTCCGGGATAATTCGATTCTATTAATGATATAATAGGCTAAAAAGCAATGAACCTAAAACAGATTTGTCAGGTTGATCCCAACATCTCCCATCGGAGGTTTATGCTTATTTCGGCTGTGGAAGTTCTATATAATGCACGATTGCATACAACGAATCCTTCCATAAAACTTATTGGAAATACAAATCCACATCCTTTAAGCAATTTCTTTTTATATTTTTTATGCCGATGAGGGGAACCGGCAAAAACAGTTTACAATTTTTAGTATTGTCAACTTTAAAAAGATTACTTAATAAGATGCTGAATAATAATTTAGATGGCCTTGCTCATTATGTTCATATAGCAACCCGCGCAATTGTAAATAAGCACAAAATGCTCCTCAAAACTAATTGAAAGGAGATGATTTTGCTAAATTTTCATTATTGCTACAACAGGCAGGAAGAATAATTTTTAAGCCGGTTATCTGCATTATTATTACCTGTCTCATACTAACAACTTACTGCAGACTGCAAGGGCCCTGTACGGGAAATGGCGATAGATGTACTAATTAATAGTACAGATGTTTTACTTTCTTTTTTCATTATGTGCGTTTTAATTTGTGGCAAAGAGAATACAAACATCGTGACAAACCCAAAAAAAATCCTACAACAAATTTACAACATACAATTTAAAAATCTAATAATCAGTAAATTAAGCAACAAAAAAAAACCAAAAAAAAATAAAAAATAAAAACCGAATTGAAGCAATTCGGTTTTTATTGTTATTTTCGGATCAGGCTGATTACCTGATTCTCGAATTTTGAAGCGACTCCCCAGATCTGTTTAAATGCAGGATAGTATTCTTTAGGATAATCTGCACTGCTGATCTTTGTTGTTGTCGTAACTTCCAGTTGATTTCCTTTTTGTACTATATAATAAGTATATGAGATTTCTTTATCTTCTGTAACGATCTTTTTTTCTTTGGGCATTTCCTCGATCACATAACCTTCAGGAATTTCGAGAGTTACCTTTTTGACTTTAGTGGTAGGCGAGCCAAAATCAATGGGATACCTTCGAGCTTCGGTCTGGTCAAATTCATTAGAATTCTTACTTAAAAACAACATCGGATTAATGATCATCTTCTTTCCTACTCTATCAATAAGGTTGGATGAAGAGAATTTCATACTGCTCTCAAAATCTCCATTTTCCAGCACTTTTGAATTAATATCCGTAAAATCCATTGAAAAATTTTCCTTATACTGTTTTTTGTACTTTTCGGCATTATCATCATAACTATCTTTCACGTACATTGCATAAGCACCAGTGTCTCTGTCTGAATAAGTTCCGGAGATGGTTCCGTCATCATTGATCTTAGCATTGGCTGTAAGGAAAGTATTGCTTGACTTTGTATTGGCCATCTGAATCTGCAGCGTCTTTTCTTTAGTCACCAAAATTCCAAACTGATTCCAGTTTCTGAGAGGAATTTCGTCCAGCGAAGATTGTTTAGATGTTGCATCATAAATATGAATCTGATCGTTAAGATTGACAGCTGCCAATACAAAATTCATATTGGAAATATTAGGGGAAACCATATTTATAACGCCGTTTTCCACTGTAGAAATAACCAATGGGTCTGCTTTAAGGCCTGCTTCACGAAGCATCATTACCAAGAAAAGGTTAATTTCTGCTGCGTTTCCGATTTTAGTTTCAACCAGTTTTTTAAAGCCTTCTTCCGTTCTAACGCCCTTATCTTTATTCCAGGTAAAAGTTTTCTGAACATAAGAAAAAATAGCATTTGCTTTTTCCAGATCACTTTTCATACCCGCAATTTCAGCCGGCATATTTTCTTTGGCAAGTTTTGTTTTTTTCAGTTGCTCTCCAAAATCCTCATCCTGATAGAGCCTCTTACCAATCTGTTCCCAGGACGATGAATACAGCTTAAGCTCTCTGAAATTGGTTGAATTAAGCTCAGCACTGATTTTTGTACGGAAATTCCTGTCATTTCTCACAAATTTTTCAGCTTTAAAGCCTTTTATATTTTCATAGCCAAACCTGTAAGTTTTATATTGTGAGCCATAAAGATTTCTTTCTTCAATTTCTCTGTATTTTGGAGCCATTTCGCCTGTATAATTCACATTATAAGCGATATTAAGCGGAGCATCCAAGACATATTCTGTATTGAGTGAAGGGGTATCTGATTCTATCAGTACTTCCGGAATCGTGAAAAGAAACGGAGATATAATTTCGTACTGATATTCCAGGACAGATCCGTTTTTCACATTCGGAAAAGCAAATTTTGTAAGACTGACGTATTTATTCTCTTTACTTTTATATTGAGAACTTTTTTCCACTTTTACCGGAACTACATTTCCGTTTTCCAGATTATATGTGAATGCTTTGAATTTACCTAATGTTTCTCTATTGGTTCCGACATTATAAATGGGAATTTCAAGATTCAGCCAATCTTCAGCTTTATCTTTATCATAAATTTTAACTCTGTAAAAATATTTTTTGTGAAGATTTCCTGTATAGGCATCTACCATAAAATAAGCGGATTTGTACAGAATCTCTGCAGGAGCATTTTCATCGAGCAATGATTTTACTTTAGACAGGTCCGCCTCATTAAATTTCGGAGGACTCAGGAATTCGTATTTTTTCTGTGCGTTCAGCATGATTGCATTGGCAGAGCAAAGCATCAATACTATTATTTTTTTCATCGTTATATTTTAGTTATTAAGATTTTTGAATTGTCCATGTTCAGAATTTTCTTCCTGAAGCTTATATAGTCATTGTATTTTTCTTTTGGATATAATCCTTTATTGATCTGCATTTTTCTGATCACTTTTATCTGATCCTCACCTTTAACGAAGCTTAGTTTATAAGAGCCAAACTCTGAAGTGATGTTTGAGTTATCTGGCATTTCGTCAATCTTGTACCCTTTCGGAAGAATGTAGGCAATTTCATATTCATCTTCAAAAGACAGATTAACTTCGAAGGGAAGCTCACGGCTCTCGTCTGTTTTATAAATAACATCAGAAAAAATAGGAACAGACCTGAAGAGAAGACTGTTTCCTGCGTTTTTAGAAAAATTATTGGTTTTAAAATCCAGATCATAGGTAATAATGGCATTGTCTCTGTCATTATTATAGTTTTTCATTTCAACTTTTTCAAAGTTCAAAATATCAAATGTTGCTTTCACTGCATCATTTTTTTCCTTAGGATTAAGATTGGCAAATCTCAGATTATAATCATATTGATTTCCGGTATAAGCAAAATTTCCTGTTCCTGTAATGCTGTTATCTTCGTTTAGATTAACCCTAAGGACTTGCTTTTCTTTATTCTGTTCAGCTTTATAGGCAGGTGTATTGATAAGCTCAATACCTTTTTGAGTTACAGCCAGCACATTTCTATCAGTTGTAGTATAACCTAAATGGTTAAAAGCTATTTGCTGAGAGGTATTTTCAAGCCAGATATTTCCTTTTTCAGTAGGAACCATCAGGATAACGTGATTTCCACCCATAGAAGGGAATTCAGGATCAAATGATACCTGTGAGCGTCCAGAATTAATGATACAGTAAGTGGATGGAATTCCTGCCTCGGTCAAAAGAATTCTCATATAATTGGTAAGTCCTTTACAGTCTCCATATCCTTTTTTCTGAACCTCATCCGGCAACATGGGCTGCCAGCCGCCTATTCCTAATGATACTGCAATATAACGGCTTTTGTTCTGCATGTACTGATAAATTTTCTTTACTTTATCCTCTACAGAACCCTGCAGTTGTAACGAGGCTACTTCAGCTTTAATGGCAGGTGTAGATCCTGAAACGGGCGTCAAAAGGTCGTTATAAATCCATGTTCCGAAATCTTTCCAGTTATTTAAAGTTCCCTGCTTCCCTGCCAGACTGAATTTTGCCAGAGCAAAGTTGACTGAAGGCAAGATTTTTACGGGCTGCGGTATCATAAAAGCATCGTCAATAGCAGGTACATTTTTATAAGAATAAGTCTTATCATTTGGAGTACCGCTTTCTATTACGGATGCATAATTGTATTTTGAAGGGTAAATCTTAGTTCTAAGCTCAATTCCTGAGTTATTGATAATTTTAAACTGTGCTTCTTCCAATGATGTTTTTACAGAAGTAAAAGGCACAAAATCTGGTATGAAAACCGTATTTTCATCGTTTGTTTCGTAGGAAAAATCAACAGTATACGGATACTGAGCGGGTGTATAAGAATAGATCAGCATTCTGTTATCCGAATAAAAAACTCCCTGAGAGTTATTGGCTATATCCTGAAAATCAGACTTCGAAACACTTTTAATTTTTTTTCCGGCTTCATCATAGATGGTCACTTTGATGTTTGAAATACGTCTTGCCTTATCATAAGGAATATAAGCAACTGCCTGCTCATTACCATCTTTATTGAAAACGGTGGTAACAGTATTGCATTGGTATTTTATTTCATCAATTTTATTGATCTGAACCGTAGTAAGATCTTTACGTATAACTACGTTAGCATTTTTCTTTAAATTTTCAGGAATTGCCGAAGCAGGATAGCTTTGTGCAAAATATAACGAGGCAACGGAAAAAGCCCCAAGAACTAGTATTTTCATCATAGTTATTAAAATTACGCAAAAATAAGAAAATCTTAATAACTGTTAAAAAAAATATAAAAGGCTTCACATGGTGAAGCCTTAACCTAATACTTAAAAAAGTACTATTTTAAATGTACTTATAAGAAAATGAACACATTATCAACTTTTCATCATCGTATTCTGAAAAGTTACAGACAGAATATTTATACTCATTCTATATTGGGAGAAGGAAGTATATATTCTGTTACATAATGGATAAATTTCATAATGTCTGCATTTCAAATTTAAAATAAATTATCATTCTTGTTTTCCGGATGATGTAGAATTAATAATAACCGGAAGTACAATAAATTCTACAATTAGAGCATTGTCTATAAAAAAAGACCTCATTTCTGAAGTCTTCTATTTTTTTTAATCATTGGGAATCTGTTTGCTATCAAACTGATCACTTCCAAGTCCTAATACAGGAATAAAGATGAATCCAAAAAGGAGAATAAGAATTGTGTAGAGAGGTGTTTCCTTGGAAAAACCTTTAGCCAGCCTGTCATATACGACCCAGCAGGCATAGATATTGACCAATGGGATAAAGAAAAGAATGATCCACCATATTGGTTTTTTCACAATTTCCAGCAGCACAATTGTATTGTAAATTGGGATAAAGGCCGCCCACGCATCCTGCCTTCCTGCTTTCCGGAAGATTTTGTACATACAGTATCCATAAAAGATATAGCATAGTAAGCCGAAGAACATTGTTCCAATTCCTAATCCGGCAGCTGCTGCACCAGATACCGCATCCGCCCCGTCGTAAGGGTCTGTTTGTAAAAGAGTTAACATATTATTGTTTTTTTGGTTTATCCAAATATAAAAAAAGCTTCTAAATAATCAGAAGCTTTTTTTATTATATTTTTTAAAAACGTTTATGCATCAATTTTTGCATATTTTGCATTTTTCTCAATAAACTCTCTTCTCGGCGGTACCTCATCTCCCATCAGCATTGAGAAGATACTGTCTGCTTCCACTGCATTATCAATGGTTACCTGCTTAAGAATTCTGTGTTCCGGGTTAAGCGTTGTTTCCCAAAGCTGCTCAGGGTTCATTTCTCCAAGACCTTTGTAACGCTGTACTTCTACTCCTTTTCCGTCCGGAGCCATTTCCAAAGTAAACTCTTCACGCTCTTTCTCGTTATAAGCATATACTTTTTTGTTTCCTTTCTTTAACAGGTATAAAGGCGGCTGAGCAATATAAATATATCCGTTCTCAATAAGTTCCTTCATATATCTGAAGAAGAACGTAAGGATCAGTGTAGAAATGTGAGATCCGTCTATATCGGCATCGGTCATGATAACGATCTTGTGGTATCTAAGCTTAGCCATGTTCAGTGCTTTGCTGTCTTCTTCCGTACCTACAGAAACTCCGAGAGCAGTGTAGATATTTCTGATTTCCTCATTATCATAAACTTTATGAAGCATAGATTTTTCTACGTTCAAAATCTTACCTCTTAAAGGAAGGATAGCCTGGAAATGTCTGTCTCTTCCCTGCTTCGCCGTTCCTCCTGCGGAATCTCCCTCTACCAGGAAAATTTCAGATTCTGCCGGGTCTTTTGATGAACAATCGGACAATTTCCCAGGAAGACCAGAACCTCCCATCGGAGATTTTCTCTGAACCATTTCACGGGCTTTTTTCGCAGCTTGTCTTGCTTTTGCAGCCAGAACTACTTTTTGAACAATGATCTTAGCTTCATTAGGGTTCTCTTCCAGGAAGTTCGTAAGCATTTCTCCTACAATCTTATCAACAGCACCAGAAACTTCTGAGTTTCCAAGTTTGGTTTTGGTCTGTCCTTCAAACTGAGGCTCCATTACTTTTACGGAAACTACGGCTGTTAATCCTTCACGGAAATCATCTCCTGTAATTTCTACTTTTTCTTTTGCCGGAAGTCCCAATTCATCTGCATATTTCTTTAAAGTTCTTGTTAAAGCTCTTCTGAAACCAGCAAGGTGGGTCCCTCCTTCATGGGTATTAATATTATTAACGTAAGAGTGAAGATTTTCGTTAAATGACGTGTTATAACGCATTGCTACCTCCACAGGAATATCATCTCTTTCACCTTCCATGAAAATTACGTGCTCCATAATAGATTCACGGTTTCCATCAATGTACGCAACGAATTCTTTTAAACCGCCTTCAGAATGAAAAACTTCTGAACGGAAAGAGCCATCTTCCAGTTTTTCTCTTTCGTCGGTAAGTGTAATTGTAATTCCTTTATTAAGATAAGAAAGCTCTCTTAAACGGCTGGCTAATGTATCATAGTTATAAATGAGTTCCGTAAAGATGGTATCATCCGGCTGGAAAAACTGCTTAGTCCCTCTTTTCTCACTATGACCTATTTCCTCAACCTGAGTCTGCGCTTTTCCTTTTGAATATATTTGCTGATACACATTCCCGTCTCTGTAAACGGTAGTTACCATTTCATTAGAAAGTGCGTTCACACACGAAACTCCAACTCCGTGAAGCCCTCCTGAAACCTTATAAGAGTCTTTATCAAACTTACCTCCGGCTCCAATTTTTGTCATTACCACTTCAAGGGCAGATTTCTGCTCTTTTTCGTGGAAATCAACCGGGATCCCTCTACCGTTATCACTTACTTCAATTCCGTTCCCTTCCTTGATGCTAACGAAGATGGTATCGCAGTATCCTGCCAATGCCTCGTCAATAGAGTTATCTACTACTTCATAAACCAAGTGGTGAAGTCCTCTGACTCCTACATCACCAATGTACATTGAAGGACGCATACGAACGTGTTCCATTCCTTCCAATGCCTGAATACTACTAGCTGTATATTGTTTTTGACTCATATTAAAAATTAAAAATCCTGCTCTATGCAAAGACTCACAAATATCGTGATTTTTTTCGAGGTATGAAAGTTAAAAAGTGTCAAAAAAATGTAGAGTTTTCTTAGAGAAAACATAAGGAACAGCAGGGCGATAAAAGAATCAAAATTAAAACGTATTGGTGAAATATAAACTGTTGTAAATCATATTTACCATCAATAATTTATGCGTAAATTTATTTACTGAAAAGTTGATATTATGGATGATTTTATAGCAGCACGTGCTCAGATGGCGCTCTCTCTGGGCTTTCATATCATATTCTCCTGTGTGGGTATGGTGATGCCTTTTCTGATGGCTTTTGCCCATTGGAAATACCTTAAAACGAATAATGAAATATATAAAGGGCTTACAAAAGCGTGGAGCAAAGGGGTGGCTATTCTTTTTGCTACGGGAGCTGTTTCAGGAACCATGCTTTCTTTTGAGCTTGGACTTTTATGGCCGGGTTTTATGAAACATGCAGGCCCTATTTTCGGAATGCCTTTTTCTTTGGAAGGAACAGCTTTTTTCATTGAAGCGATTGCGATCGGGTTCTTTTTATACGGCTGGGAAAGATTCAACAAATGGTTTCACTGGTTCTGCGGATTTCTTGTAGGACTGAGCGGACTGGCTTCCGGAATTCTGGTGGTAGCCGCCAATTCATGGATGAACTCGCCTACCGGTTTCGATTATATAAACGGACAGTATCTTAATATTGATCCTATCAAAGCGATGTTCAATGATGCCTGGTTTCCGCAGGCACTCCATATGACGGTGGCCGCATTTTGTGCAACAGGATTTGCTGTAGCCGGTGTACATGCCTTTATGATCATGCGGAAAAGAAATATTGAATTCCATACGAAAGCTTTTAGAATTGCGGTAGGTTTTGCCCTGATCGGAGCATTTGGAGCACCTTTAAGCGGTGACGTTGCGGCAAAATCGGTAGCGGAAAGACAGCCCATTAAGCTGGCAGCGATGGAGGCTCATTTTGAAACAGAAAAAGGGGCTTCGTTTGTAATTGGAGGGATTCCTGATGAACAAAAAGAAGAAGTAAAATATGCGGTAAAAATTCCAAAAGTTTTAAGTTTTCTGGTGAGTAATGACTTTAATTCTGAAGTAAAGGGTCTAAAAGATTTCCCTAGAGATGAGTGGCCTCCCGTTGCGGTTGTTCATTATGCTTTTCAGATCATGATTTTCTTTGGGGTGGTAATGATTGGTATTGGGACTATTTATCTATATGCTTTCTTCTTCAGAAAAGAATGGCTGAGTAAACACTGGCTGCTAAAAACATTTTTAATTGCAACACCTTTCGGGTATATTGCGCTGGAAGCTGGGTGGACGGTAACGGAAGTCGGAAGACAGCCATGGATTATTTACGGAATTATGAGGACAGTAGATGCGGTTACTCCTATGCCGGGAATTCAGTATTCTTTCTACTTCTTTACGGCTATTTTCATATCATTATCGTTGATTCTTGTCTTCCTTTTAAAGAGACAAATCCAAATGGTACCAAAGCTTTACGATCCTACCGACTCACACTTTAACGATAAAAACAAAAAATCATGATCTACGTTGTAATAGGTTTTCTCTGGCTATCCATATGCCTTTATATTATTCTGGGAGGAGCTGATTTCGGGGCTGGAATTGTAGAGCTTTTCACGCATAAAAAAGCCAGGAATAAGACCCAGGAAATCATGTATGAATCCATAGCGCCCGTTTGGGAAGCCAATCATATGTGGCTGATCATTGCGATTGTGATTCTTTTTGTAGGGTTTCCCGATATTTATACCACGATGTCTACCTATCTGCATATCCCTTTGGTATTGATGCTTCTAGGAATTATTGCAAGGGGAACAGCATTCACCTTCAGACATTATGATGCAGTGAAAGATAACTGGCAGGTTTTATATACCCAGATCTTCTACTATGCAAGTCTTTTGACTCCTTTCTTTTTAGGGTTAATTGCTGCTGCAACGGTTTCACATTCTATCAATCCTGATGCTGCAGGTTTTCTGGATTTGTATGTGTTCAGCTGGCTGAACTGGTTTGGAGTTTCCGTAGGATTATTTACAGTTTCACTTTGTGCTTATCTTGCTTCCATCTTTTCATTAAGAGAAACCCGTGATAAAGCAGATCTCCTATTAATGATCAGAAAGTCTAAGCAGACCATGATCTTTGTTGTCATTACGGGAATTCTGGTATTTGCGACTGCTTATATTTCAGATATTCCTCTTTTGATGTGGGTGTTTTCTAAGCCACTGGGGATTATGGCGATTGCTTTTGCTACCGTTGCGTTATTGCTAATTTTAAGAGCTCTGAACAGTCAAAAGCTGCTTCCCGTTCGCGCATTGGCAGGATTTCAGATGGTGATGATTCTGGTAGCCGCAACGTATCAGCATAATCCGGATATTATTTTATTAGGAAACGGACAGCACCTTTCATTGCTGGAACACATGGCTCCTGAAAAAACAATTGCCGCATTGGGATGGGCTTTAATGCTCGGTTCACTATTTATTCTTCCGTTTTTATTCTATTTGATGGCTTCCTTTAGTAAGTTGAGAAAGTAGAAATATGCAATGTTATAAAGATAAAACAATGAAAAAGGTACAGAATAGCTCTGTACCTTTTTTATTTATATTTTCTGAAAAATCTTAAGCCAGTTTCATCAAAAGATTTTCGTCAATCTTCTCTACTTTCACAATATTATTTTTTGTCAAAGTTTTAGAAGCTTTATCCCATTTTTTACCGGATAGCTGGCTTCTTTCCTTTACTTCAGCTAAAGACATCGCTTCTTCCTGAGAATTAAGAATTTCAAGAATTACTTTTTCATCCTCTCCCAGTTCAATTTGAGGAACCGCTTTCTCCGGTCTCATCTGAGGGAAGAATAGCACTTCCTGGATTGAGGCATTATTCGTTAAGAACATAATTAATCTGTCCATACCGATTCCTAATCCTGAAGTTGGCGGCATACCGTATTCCAATGCTCTTAAGAAGTCCTGATCAATGAACATCGCTTCATCATCTCCTCTTTCAGATAACGCCATCTGTGCTTCAAAGCGCTCTCTCTGATCAATAGGATCATTAAGCTCCGAATAGGCGTTCGCGATTTCTTTACCGCATACCATTAATTCGAAACGCTCTGTTAAGCCTTCTTTGCTTCTGTGTTTCTTTGTCAGTGGAGACATTTCGATCGGATAATCTGTAATGAAAGTCGGCTGAATGAAGTTTCCTTCACACTTTTCACCGAAGATTTCATCAATTAATTTTCCTTTACCCATCGTTTCGTTTACTTCAATACCGATAGATTTCGCGAAATCATATAATTCCTTCTCTGTTTTTCCGGTGATATCGAAACCTGTAAATTTCAGGATCGCTTCTGTCATGGAAACTCTTGGATAAGGAGCTTTGAAATCTACTTCATGTTCCCCGAATGTAGCTTTTGTAGTTCCGTTTACCTGGATAGCACAGAATTCCAGTAATTTCTCAGTGAAATCCATCATCCAGTTGTAATCCTTGTACGCTACATAGATTTCCATAGCGGTAAATTCCGGGTTGTGGGTTCTGTCCATCCCTTCATTTCTGAAGTTTTTAGAGAACTCATATACTCCGTCAAAACCACCTACGATCAATCTTTTCAGATACAATTCGTTGGCAATTCTTAAATATAATGGAATATCTAACGCATTGTGGTGCGTGATAAATGGTTTTGCTGCTGCTCCACCAGGAATTGACTGTAGAATTGGAGTTTCCACTTCAAAATATCCTGCATCATTAAAGAATGTTCTCATGGCATTGAACAGTTTTGTTCTCTTCACGAAAATTTCTTTAACCTGTGGATTTACCGTTAAATCTACGTAACGCTGTCTGTATCTCAATTCCGGATCTGTAAACCCATCGTGTACAACACCGTTTTCATCCGTTTTTGCCTGAGGTAGAGGACGTAAAGCCTTTGTAAGAAGCCTAAAGTTTTTCACTAAAACCGTCTTCTCTCCTACCTGAGTGGTAAACAGTTCTCCCTCAATACCGATAATATCACCGATATCCAAAAGGTGCTTGTATACTTCATTATAGAGTTCTTTATCTTCACCCGGACAGATCTCGTCTCTGTTGAAATAAACCTGAATTTTTCCTTTAGAATCCTGCAATTCTGCAAAAGAAGCCTTCCCCTGAATTCTGCGGGACATCAATCTACCAGCGATCTTCACCTGTTTACTTTCAGAAAAGTCCTGTTTTATAGATTCCGTAGTATCTGTAATTATATACTCATCCGCAGGGAACGCATTAATCCCCATTTCAGTAAGCTTATTCAGCTTTTCTCTTCTAATGATTTCTTGTTCTGATAATTGCATTTCTTATTTTTCTAAAAGCGTACAAATTTAGGCATTTTTGGCCTGACCATCAATGGCTTTTTTCAGAAATTTTAAAAACTGAACAGGGAATCGAGTTGAGATTACGGCTGTAAGCTATTGGAATCAATAATTGAGGTATTTAAACGCTGGAGTTCCAAAGATTACTTCAAATTTAAATCACCCGGCTTTTTCTGTCTTTCTGAGGAATGAACGTCCAGGCAAGTATTCTGCTTGTCTTTTGTCCCTGGGCCATATCTATCGTTTTTACGTCTGCAGCTTTTACTTTCTTTACAAGATTTGTAAGCTTATTGAGATTATCTTTTTTAGAAACCAGGCACGTAAACCAAAGGACCTGTGACGAAAACAAGGTGCTTTCATTAATCATTTTGGTAATAAAGGCCAGCTCGCCACCTTCACACCACAACTCAGATTGCTGCCCGCTAAAGTTAAGAATCGGCCGAGCTTTTTTTGATTTGGTGAGGTTTTTGGTTTTCCTGATATTCCCTTTCATGGCAGCTTCCTCAGAATCATGAAAAGGAGGATTGCACATCGTAAAGGTAAACCTGTCACCAGGATTAATGATGTTGGTAAAAATATGATCAGCATCAGGCTGATTTTTTAACCGAATAACAGAGGAAAGATCTTCATTCTGATCCAGAATATGCTGAGCATTTTTTAAAGAATCGCTATTGACATCTGTTCCCAGCATTGTCCAGCCATATGATCTGCTGCCCAGTAAAGGATATATAAGATTAGCTCCTGTACCTATATCCAGACCTTTTACAGAATTTCCGTCCGGAATTTCTCCAAAATCTTCTGCTAACAGATCGGCAATATAATGTATATAATCTGCCCGTCCCGGAATAGGCGGACAAAGATTGGTATCGGGAATATCCCAGCCCTTAATAGTATAAAAATGTAAGAGTAAGGCTTTGTTAAGCAGCTTGACTGCTTTTGGAATGCTGAAATTAATGGTTACCGTCTGATAAGCATTAACGAAAACATAGTGTTTCAGTTCCGGCACACAAGAAATGAGCTGATCAAAATCATAGGGATTACGATGCAGATTCCTTGTGTGCAGACTGGATTTTTCAGCGGACATCTTTTATTTCTTCTGACTTAAAATATATTCCACCATTTTTTTGGCATCTTCTTTAGACACCTGTGGATGGGCAGCCATAGGCACACTTCCCCATACTCCACTTCCGCCTTCTATAATTTTGGAAGCCAGCAGTTCTGTATCTTTTTCTGAATATTTTCCTGCAATTTCCTTATAAGAAGGTCCTATCATTCTCTCATTGACAGAGTGACATCCTGAACAATCCAATGTTTCAATGATCTGATCACCTGAAAGATTAGATTTAGCAGGTTCTGAAACAACACCCGTTTCAGAAGAAGGGGCCACTTCTGCTGTATTTTCTTTTTTAGAACAGGAAATGATCATCAGACCAAATGTTCCTGCTAAAAGTATTTTTTTCATTATTTCTTCGCTGTAGAATCTGTTTTAGCCGCGTCTGGAGCAGGTGCAGCCGGAGTTGCAGCAGCTGGAGCAGCAGTTTTAGCAGTAGAATCTACAACAGTAGTTGCTTCCGGTTCTTCAAGCATTGTATTGCTGTCCTGTAAAGAGTGATCTACCTTTTTTTTGCAGCTTGCTACTAATAAACCTCCGATAAATGCGATTGCTAATACTTTTTTCATTTTTTTCTAATTTGGAAGCAAAAATATAAAAAATAAAGTTTTAAACTTATGACAAATGTTTTCTTTGATAAATATTTTTCGGCTACAGCGTTTTAAGCAAATCATAAAAAATAATTCAAACTATGGAGAAATTTCATTAAGGTTACTAATTTTGTATAACGGATAATCCGCACCAAAAATCAATCTATACTATGAAAATTATGACTAAAAAAACATTATCCCAAGCTATTTTCTTTGCTGTCTCAGCTTATCTTATTGTTTCCTGTACTAATTCATCAGAAGATCCACAATCAGAATACTCTGATACAATAGAATCGGTAACCTTATTAAAAACGACAAAATCATGGGATGGCACCTTGTATCCTGCCTATCCCGCTACACAGCCAGAAATCTCTGTTCTTAAAATTGCGGTACCTCCCCACTCAGCACTTAACTGGCATAAACATCCTGTCATTAATGCTGCCTACGTAGAAAAAGGTGAAATTCAGGTGGAACGAAAAGAAGACGGCAAAACACAGTGGATTCGTAAAGGGCAGGTGCTGCCGGAAATGGTTAATGTCGGCCACCGGGGGAAAACCGGAGACAAAGGAGTAACCTTAATTGTCTTTTACAGCGGAACCCCTGATATTCCTTTGTCTGAACCAGTTAAATAACTGTTTTAAGCGGGATGCTCTCAAAGTATTTATGGTAAAGCTTTAGTGATGTTCGCCAAGTCACTGCGTTGAGCTAATGACAACGGATTTTGCTGAGTGAAACGTCTTTGCGACCGTTTTAATAATAACCTGATAACATCTTTGCGAACTCAGCGTTTAAATAAAATAATTATCTTTAAACCATGGTTTTAATTTCAAAAATTCTGTTTTTCACCAGCCATCATGGTTTTTATACTGTGATTCTGTTGTTTGTGTTCTTTGGACTTCTCTCCTATCTGACTAAAAAAGCATGGTTTCTGATTCTGATCATTCCGCTGGCTATATTAAACGGAGTTGGCGGACAGTTTTTAAATGCATGGTTTTTAAACAGATACGGAGTGGAAAGTACTGCCATTATTACGTCGGATGTAGAAACCAATTCTACTCTGAATGACATGTATATTCATGATTATGAAGCCATCGTAAAAAAACAGGACGGAAAATATACCACTACTTTTTTCTCTACCACTACTGCAGCGATTTACCCTATCAGAAATTCAATCAGAATACCTGGTGATAAGGATATTCCAGTAAAATACATTCCGGGATATGAAAAAAACATGGTCATCCTTTATGACGAATCCAGGGAAGGAAAAATTTTATTGCAAAATGAAAAACTGGCTCCTGTCAACACTGCAAAAACCAAATACGAAGCAGACAGAACGGATAAAGAATTCATAGAAGAATATATTAATGCACTGGAAAATTATGTAAAATATGATGATACAGCAGCTTATAAAGAAAAAATAGAGGAATTAAAACAGGAACTCAAGCAGCTTAAATAGAGAATTTCTATGTTAAGTTTTTTTATTTTTTGATATTTTTTTGTCTTGGTATTAAAAAAATTTCTACATTTGTCCCATGTTAAAAATGAACAACAATATTTGGTGGTGGCTTTCAAACTCTTCGTCGGGTCTGGAGGTATTGTCATGTTGTTAACTACAGCAGAAATAAACAAAAAACAATATATAGGCTTTGACGGATACCGTTAAAGCCTTTTTTTATTCCTAAATCTTACAAAAAACAACAAGATGTTTACAAACACAATTACAATAAAAACTGTTTCGAAAAAAACACTGGGAGACCTTCATACTCCCATGAATATTTATCTTAAGATCAGGGATAAATTCCGTGATACCATCCTTCTGGAAAGCTCGGATTCAAAAAGTATTGATAATAATTTTTCCTTTATTGCGGTCAATGCTATTGCGGGTATTGAGGTGAAAAACCTCGATGAATATGAAATCAAGCTTCCTGCTTCGTCTCCTGTAAAACAACAGATCGGTAACCAGAAGATCACCGATCTATTTGAAAATTTCAGGAATATTTTTACCTGCGAAAAAACGAATGATCCGATAGAGCAGACAGCTCAGAGCCTTTTTGGCTATACAAGCTTTGAAGCGGTTCAGTTTTTTGAAAACATCAATCTTAAACCACAAAGCAAGGAAGTTGAAATTCCTGTGATGAGATACAGATTATATCAATATGTGATTGCTATCAACCATTTCAACGATGAAATGCATATTATTGAAAACTTTATTGATGGGATAAAATCTGAACTTAATCTTTTAGAAAATCTTATTAAAAATCAGAATACTCCGGTTTATCCTTTTGAGAAAACGAGCGAGGAAACCTCTAATATCACCAATGAAGAGTATCTTGAACTGGTAAAGACAGCTCAGAAACACTGTATGCGGGGAGATGTCTTCCAGCTGGTTCTGAGCAGAAGATTTGAACAGAAATTCAAAGGAGATGAATTCAATGTATACCGTGCGCTGAGAAACATAAACCCTTCCCCTTACCTGTTCTATTTTGATTACGGAAATTACAAATTATTCGGATCAAGTCCTGAAAGCCAGTTGATCATCAAAAATAACAAAGCGATCATTCACCCGATTGCCGGAACTTCGAAGAGAACAGGAAATTTTGAAGCGGATCTTGAAGCGATCGAAGTTTTAAAGGCTGATCCCAAAGAAAATGCAGAACATACCATGCTGGTGGATCTGGCCAGAAATGATTTGGGAAAGCTTGGAAAAAATGTAACCGTTACTAAACTTAAGGAAATTCAGCTGTTCTCTCACGTTATTCATATGGTGAGTGAAGTGACAGCAGATGTTGAAGATAATATCAATCCTCTTGAAATGGTTTCTGCCACTTTCCCTCAGGGAACACTGAGCGGTGCACCAAAGCATAAAGCGCTTCAGCTGATCAATCAATACGAAAAAGATTCCCGTGGATATTATGGCGGCTGTATCGGAATTATCGGTTTAAATGGAACCTGCAACCAGGCTATTATGATCAGAACTTTTTTAAGCAAAAACAACACTTTATTTTATCAAGCTGGTGCCGGACTTGTTGCCAAATCTGTCCCTGAGAGCGAACTGCAGGAAGTCAACAACAAACTGAATGCATTAAAAAAAGCCGTAGAAAAAGCTGAAAAAATAGTTGAAAAATAAATAACCCAGCAATAAAGCATCTAGCATCTAGCATCTAGCATCTAGCAAAAAAACAGCAACTCCTAACAAAAAAGCAATGAACAACAATATAAACACTCAACAGCCGCCGCTTAAAGTTCTCGTTTTTGATAATTACGACAGCTTCACCTATAACCTTGTTCAGATTATTGAAAGAATTCTGAATCATAGGGTGGATGTGGTAAGAAATGATCAGATAACTCTTGAAGAGGTTGGAACATATGACAAAATCATTCTTTCTCCCGGTCCCGGAATTCCTGAAGAAGCAGGTATTTTATTAAGCCTTATTAAGGAATATGCTCCTACAAAAAGTATTCTTGGAGTATGTCTTGGTCAGCAGGCCATTGCAGAGGCTTTCGGAGGAAGTCTGATTAACCTGACTGAAATTTTCCATGGAGTGGCAACCACTACTGAACTGGTAAAAGAAAACACCAAACTGTTCAAAGATTTACATTCAGGACTGGAAGTGGGGAGATACCACAGCTGGGCAGTCAATCCTGAAGGCTTCCCCGAAGAACTGGAAATTACCGCTGTAGATAAAGACGGAATGATCATGGCTTTACAGCACAAAACCTATGATGTACACGGAGTACAGTTTCATCCTGAAAGTATTTTAACGCCGGAAGGAGAAGTAATTATTAAAAACTTCCTGTTGTCATGAAAACCTTTGAAACCCCTGCAACAACAATAAAAACACCACAAATGAAAGAAATACTGCAATACCTGTTTAACCATAATACGCTGTCTAAATCTGAAGCCAAGGCTATGATGATTGAAATTGCGCAGAACAAATTCAATGCTGCGGAAGTAACCGCTTTCATCAGCGTTTTCCTGATGCGAAGCATCACATTGAAAGAACTGGAAGGATTCAGAGAAGCATTATTACAGATGGCGGTTTCTGTAGATCTTGATGCCAGTGATGCCATCGACATTGTAGGAACCGGAGGTGACGGAAAAGATACTATCAATATCTCCACTCTGGCCAGCTTTGTAGTGGCAGGAGCCGGACAAAAGGTAACCAAACATGGGAATTACGGTGCTTCTACCGTTACAGGTTCATCAAATGTACTTGAAGAGCTGGGTTATCAGTTTAAAAACAGCTCAGAACAATTGAATGAAGACCTTGAAAGAGCCAACATCTGCTTTTTACATGCTCCTCATTTTCACCCTGCACTGCAATCGGTGGGATTATTAAGAAAATCTTTGGGATTGAGAACATTTTTTAATCTGCTGGGACCGTTAGTAAATCCGGCAAAACCCAAATATTCAATGATTGGAGTTTATAATCTGGAAATCGCAAGGATTTATCAGTATCTCCTGCAAAAAGAAGAACGTGAGTTTATGCTGGTACATGGTCTTGACGGATATGATGAAATAAGCCTTACTGATGACAGCAAAATCATCACAAAAAAAGGGGAAGAAATCTATTCTGCGGAAGATTTAGGTTTCAGTCCGGTAACGCTTGAGGATATTAAAGCAGGAAATTCTATTCAGGAAACAGCAAAAATATTTATGAATATTTTAGATGGAAAAGGTACGGAGCAGCAGAACTCAGTAATCCTTGCCAACGCTTCGGTAGCCCTTTATAGCACTCATAAATTCGGGAGTTATGAAGACTGCCTTCTGCTGGCTAAAGAAAGTTTACAAAGTGGAAAAGCATTGAATAGTTTTAATCTTTTAATTCATTAATCTTATTATTTTTTTTACCATTAAGAAATTTTAAACACAAAAAAATGACCATACTGGATAAAATTATTGAACGAAAAAAAGAGGAAGTTGCCACGGCAAAATCGCGCATTTCTCCTGACCGGTTAAAAAGCACAGCTTTTTTTGGAAGACCAACTTATTCATTGAAAGAATCCATCCAAACTAAAAGTGGTATCATCGCTGAGTTTAAAAGACAATCACCATCAAAAGGAATCATCAACAACCGTGTTGAGCCTTTGGACGTGGTTTCAGCATACGAAAGCTTTGGAGCCAGCGGAATTTCTATCCTTACTGATTACGATTTCTTCGGAGGAAATTTAAATGATATTCTAAATGTAAGAAATGATATTAATATTCCGATTTTACGAAAAGATTTCATGATTGATGAATATCAGTTTTACGAAGCCAAAAGTATTGGTGCGGATGTCATTTTACTGATTGCATCTTGCCTTTCACCTTCTCAAGTAGAGGAATTTACTGATCTTGCGCACGAGCTCAAAATGGAAGTGTTACTGGAAATTCATACAGAAGAAGAACTGAAGCATTTCAATACAAAAATTGACTTAGTAGGGATCAATAACAGAAATCTTAAAGATTTTAAGGTCGATCTTCAACATTCTGTTCAGTTAAAAAACCAACTTCCGAAAGAAGTTTTATCCGTGGCAGAAAGCGGTATCTACAGTCTTGAAGATTTTAAGTTTTTAAGAGAAAAAGGATTTGATGGTTTCCTGATGGGTGAATACTTTATGAAAAACGCCAAGCCGGCCAAAGCTTTTGAAGAATTTTCTTCCCAAATTGTAAATCAGTAATAATGAGCCTGCAACCAACACTTTCAAACGTGCCCCCTCAACTCAAAGTCTGCGGTCTTACAAAACCGGATCAGATTCAGGAGCTGATTTCTATGAATGTAGATTTTCTTGGATTTATCTTCTATCAGAAATCACCGAGATATGTTCTGGACCATTTGAGTAGGGAAGAAATTTCCGCTATTAAACATCATGGAAAAGTAGGTGTCTTTGTCAATGAAAAAACCGATGTCATTGTAAAAACTGTTCAGCTGGCAGGATTGAATTTCGTACAGCTTCACGGTGATGAAAGTAATGATTTCATTGTCGATTTAAGACAAAAACTAAATCCTGAAGTAGGAATTATCAAAGTAATAAGAGTAGGAAAAAATGATGAGGGTAACAAAGATAAGATAGTACCAACACTTTCTTCCTGTGTGCCGCACGTAAACTTTTATCTTTTTGATACAGACAGTAAAGCGTTTGGAGGAACAGGAGAACAATTTGACTGGAATATTCTGAATGAATTGGAGATTCCACTTCCCTACTTTTTAAGCGGTGGTATCTCTGAAGAAAATATCGGAAATATAAAAACATTACAGCAGCGGCCTTTCGCTTTAGACATCAATTCGAAGTTTGAGACGGAACCGGGAAATAAAAATATCAGCAGCATAAAAAAATTCAGAGAATTATACCAGAACAACCGATAATCTGTACTATAAATACACACAATGATGAACATACACTTATTAAAAAAGACATTTTATAAAACATTATTTCCACCCAAATTTGGAAATGAGAAAATACAGAACCTGTACCACTTTGTTTCTCAAAACGACAGCAATATTGAACACTGGGAAGTGGGCGGGCTGTTGTCTGAATTTGTGAGTATCATTAAAGATTTTGAAGAAAGTGATATTCAGTATTTTTTTGAGAGGATATCCTTATGGAACAGTTATTATCTGGTGATTATTTCCGATAAATTTTTAGAAGCTCACGTAAAATCAGTGATAAAATATGATTTGGGAAAAATTTATGCTAAAATATTTCTGCTGTATGAAGATTCCGATCCCTATTTTCTCATTGACAATCTGGAAATTGCTATTACAATGTACCAGTCTACAATAGATAAAGCAACCTTAATTGATTTGATGCATAAAATAGAATTGTTATATTACAAAAAGCTGATCACCAAGCAGCAATACGATTATCATCTCACATTTATTAACAGTTTGAACCCATGAAATATCAGATAAAAGAAACGAAAGATTTAACGGAAAGCGAGATTGAACATATTCTCAAACTTTGGGATATTTCTGCCTGGAACAATATGAAATCAATCTATTTCCGCTCTTTTTTTAAAGATTCGGAATTCCATTTTCTGTTGGATGCCTCAGACAATATCCTTGCCGTTATGAGGGTAAATTTTGATTTTATCTTAAGAATACGAGACACAGAATATACTTTTGCAGAAGCAGTAGGACTGGTAGCCGCTCATAGAAAGCAAGGATATGGTGCGGATCTGGTCCGGAGTTTCAAAGAAAATGTCAGTCTGAGAAATATAGAGACCATAGGTTTTTGTCATGCTGAACTTCGTCCCTTTTATGAAAAATGTAATGTGGAGATTCTCCATGACAAAGCCAAAATGATCAAAGAAAGTATTGGCTCGGAATGGGTGAATGCTGAGGATGATGATATTTTGATTTTTCATATGTCAATGGAAAAAAAAGAACTGCTTAACCAGCTAAGTTCACAAAACAACGCTTATTTAATGACTAAAGAATAAAAAATGAATTATAAAAATCCCGATGAAAACGGATATTACGGAGAGTTTGGAGGCGCCTTTATCCCCGAAATGCTTTATCCTAATGTAGAAGAACTGCAAAAAAATTATCTTGATATTATAGAATCTGAAGACTTCCAGTCCGAATATCAGGATTTGCTTAAAAACTATGTGGGACGTGCTACGCCATTATATTTCGCTAAAAATCTAAGTGATAAATATAAAACTCAAATTTACTTAAAGAGAGAAGACCTCAACCATACCGGAGCTCATAAGATCAATAATGCGCTCGGACAGGTTCTATTGGCAAAACGGCTGGGAAAAACCAGAATTATTGCTGAAACGGGAGCAGGACAGCATGGCGTTGCTACCGCTACAGCCTGTGCCTTATTAGGTCTGGAATGCATTGTCTACATGGGAGAAATTGATATCCAGAGACAGGCCCCGAATGTGGCAAGAATGAAAATGCTGGGTGCAGAAGTTGTAGCAGCTACTTCAGGTTCAAAAACCCTTAAAGATGCGGTTAATGAAGCATTAAGAGATTGGATCAACAATCCTGTAACCACACATTACGTGATTGGAAGTGTAGTAGGACCTCATCCTTTTCCTGATTTGGTTGCCAGATTTCAAAGTATTATTTCAAAAGAAATTAAAGAACAGCTCAAAGAAAAAACAGGAAGAGAAAACCCGGATTATGTGATTGCCTGTGTTGGGGGTGGAAGTAATGCTGCAGGAACTTTCTATCATTTTGTAGAGGAAAAAGAAGTACAAATTATTGCTGCCGAAGCCGGAGGATTAGGAGTGAATTCCGGGAAATCTGCGGCAACTACATTTTTAGGAACGCTGGGAGTGCTTCACGGAAGCAAAAGCCTTGTCATGCAGACGGAAGACGGACAGGTTATTGAGCCCCATTCTATTTCTGCAGGCCTGGATTATCCGGGTATAGGCCCTTTCCATGCGCATTTATTTAAAGAAAAAAGAGCAGAATTCTTTAGCATTAATGATGAAGAAGCTTTACGGTGTGCTTTTGAACTTACCCGGCTGGAAGGAATTATTCCTGCATTGGAAAGCTCTCATGCCCTGGCAGTTTTAGACAAGAAAAAGTTTAATGAAGATGATATTGTGGTTATTTGTCTGAGTGGCCGCGGAGATAAGGATATGGAAACCTATTTGAAAAATCTGTAAAATGTCGGACGTAGAATGTACAATGTATTTCCCCGGCCGGAATTCATTACATTATACTTTGTACATTACACTTTAATACAATAAAAAATGAAAAAACTAAATATATATTTCACAGCAGGAATTCCTCAACTGGAAGATACTGCTGATATTATACAACTGATTCAGGATTCCGGAGCAGATATGATTGAAATCGGAATGCCCTATTCTGATCCTGTGGCAGACGGACCTGTCATCCAGAAAGCTCATGAACAGGCTCTACAAAACGGAATGACCATTGAAAAACTCCTGTCTCAACTAAAAGCCATCAAAAACGAAATCAAAATTCCGGTTATTCTGATGGGTTATATCAATCCTGTATTAAGCTTCGGGTTTGAAAAATTCTGTGCAGCATGTGCGGAAAGTGGTGTTTCAGGGCTGATTCTTCCTGACCTCCCTCCTATTGAGTTTGAGAAAAACTATCAGCATATTTTAAAGCAATATAATCTCAATTTCACATTCCTTGTTACTCCGGAAACATCTGATGAAAGGATGATGTATCTGGATTCCTTAAGCTCAGGTTTTCTTTATGCAGTAAGCTCCTCTTCTACTACAGGAAATGCAAATGCTGTGGTAAAAAATGAGGATTACCTTTCCAGAATAGCATCTCTTCCGCTTAAAAACCCTGTAATGATCGGATTTGGAATTAAGTCCAAAGAAGATTTTGAAAACGTTACGGAAAAAGCAGATGGCGGTATTATCGGGACAGCTTTTGTAAACATCCTTCTTCAGGATAAAGACTGGAAGAAGAGTGCCATAGATTTTATCCATTCCATAAAAGGGTAAAATTCACTAAATTTGTATATCAAAAATTGAAATGAATACAAATCAGAATAAAGCAGTAGAATTTGAAGATTTAGGAATCAGAGAATATCAGCCAGCCTGGGATTATCAGGAACAGCTGATGAAAAACATTATTGATACCAAAATAAAAAACAGAGATCTTCCTGCTGAGCAGCACAGTACAACGCCCAACCATCTTCTTTTTGTGGAGCATCCGCATGTTTATACGCTGGGAAAAAGCGGACACGAAGAAAATATGCTTGCCGGTATTGATAAGCTGAAAGAAATTGATGCTACTTTCGTTAAAGTAAACCGTGGCGGAGATATTACGTATCATGGTTACGGACAGGTTGTAGGCTACCCTATTCTGGATCTTGAAAACTTTTTCACGGATATTCATTTGTATATGAGAAATCTGGAAGAAGTGATCATCCGAACCATTGCCGAATATGGTATTAAAGGAGAACGCTCGCCCGGAGAAACCGGAGTATGGCTGGATGTAGGAAAACCTTATGCCAGAAAAATGTGCGCTATGGGAGTGAAAGCATCCCGATGGGTTACCCTTCATGGTTTCGCATTGAATGTGAATACCGATATGCGTTATTTTGAATACATCATCCCATGCGGAATTAAGGATAAGCAGGTTACTTCTTTAAAAAGAGAGCTTGAGAGGGAACTCACGCCAGAAGAAATGGAAGAACTGAAAGCTAAGATCAGAAAACATTTTGCAGATGTTTTTCAGGCGGAATTGATCTACAAATAATCTTGGCACATTAAGACATACCAAAACCCGGTTTCAGTTATTGAAACCGGGTTTTTAGTTTAAATTCGATTGTTATTCTTTGGATTGCATAGATTCCTAGAATACACCAAATGATGGATAGATGATGCGTACACTAGATGTGCTTTAGTCAGCTAAAACAGATATATTTATCCACCTTGTCTATTCCGTAGGAATCCAAACCGCAAAAATGACAGATTTAACAATTTTAAAATTTTCCTTTTTTTCTATTAATTCACCATCAAAATCACCAGCATTTATACCATTTTCAAGATTATATAATCAAAAATATAGCACAATTATGAATTTTTTAAATAAAATGCTTGCAAGTATTTTATTTTTTATTACTTTTAATATCACAAAATAGTGAACTATCACCACTGCAAAGTTCACTTACAATTAACCACCAAAATATAAAAACTATGAAAAAATTTCTGTTATCCATGATGGTATTCGTGACAATGCTGTCATTCAATGCCTGCTCAGATTCAAGCGCCAATCAGGATCCTAATCTTGTAGCCAAAGAGTCTAACGAAGTTGCCATGAAAGATTTCGGTAAAACTGTTCCGGTAGGGATAGAAAAAGAAGACGGGAAGTTTAGAGTTTCCTTTATGGTTTCAGCGCAGCCGTATCACCTTAAAGATACAAAGGAAAATGCGGGATATATCTCTATGATCAAAGAAGCTGTAGAAAATGAAACTCCTGTTCAGATTTTTCTGAAAGCCAATTCTAACGAAATCGCAAAGGTAGACAAAGCAACTGCTGATGACATCCGTTATTTCAAATCTGTATTCAATAAAGAAGAGAGGGGCGACAGCAAAAAAGCAGTAAGTGTTATTCCAAACCTTGCCACTTTGAACAGCTTATTCACCCAGATCAAAAATCAGGCTTGCGGAACTTCTACAGCGTCCTCACCGTGTATTACTTTCAGATATCCTGTTGACGGATGCTATGCAAGAGCTCATAAAATGAGACAAATCCTTCTTAATGCAGGTTATGACTGCGAGAAGCAGTTCGTTTACGGTAACCTTAGAGCTTCTACAGGAACCTGCTGTGTATCCTGGGTATATCACGTAGCCATTTTGGTAAGCTTTAAAAATGCTTCCGGAATTGTTGAGAAAAGAATTATAGATCCTTCATTATTCTCCAGCGGACCTGTAACAGATACTGCATGGAGAGCTGCGTGTACCAATACAAGCTGCGGATCTGCTTCTGTTTCTTCTTATGCCAATACAGCAGGAAATGTATACTACAGAAGCCCATCCGGTTCTTTACTGTATGATAATAACTATGTTAATACCAATTGTGTATTGAATATTTTCTCATCCCTTTCAGGATGCTCCCCTTCTCCTGCACCTAGCGTAGGAAGCTGTGGATTTTAATTAACTTCTATAGAGCTCCTGCCTTATTTTACTATATTGCAGGAGCTTTTCTCTAAAACTTTTGTTATGAAAGCCTGGTCCTATCTACTATTACTTCTGTTTATGATTATATCCTGTTCCGGTAATTCCAGTTCACAGAACTTAACCTGGTATAATAATGCCACCATTTCAAATATTACCGAAGATCCTGACAAACCGAATGAGCTTGTGCGCGTTTCCATTGGAATAAGTGCTCAGGTTTTTTATCTCTCGAAAAAATCAGCGGATTATAAGGACCTTCTTGAAAAAGCCACGCAAAGCTTTAAAAAAAGTAAGACTTATAATATTGGTATTGAAAATAAAACCAATATCATCAAAGAAATCAAAGAAGTGAAATAATCAGGCTTATCTGATTACAGAAATTCCAGCATCTACTTTTATCTCGGCTCCATGAATGTAGGAAGCTTCTTCTGAAGCCAGAAACAGAACTACACTAGCTATTTCTGACGGTTCACCCTGCCTCTTAAAAGGTATTGTAGGGATGATATCCTCTATGGCATTTTCTATCTGTTCTCCGGTTAAACCTGTATTATTGAAAATATTGGTTTTAATATGTCCGGGGCTTACTCCATTGACACGAATTCCACGTTCGGTAAGTTCTACGGCAAAAGTTTTGATCATCGACTGCACCGCAGATTTTGCCGCAGAATATACTGAAAAATTAGGCATGGCAATCTCCGTTGCCACTGAAGTATTGAATATGACAGAACTACCGTTTTTCATCATAGGCAATATCTGCTGTACTGTGAAAAATGGCCCTTTCACCAGCATATTAAAGAGTTCATCAAACTGCTTTTCATCTACATATTCTACAGGAGCAAATCTGCCGTATCCTGCATTGGGAAATACCAGATCAATATGTTCAGTATATTTTCTTACTTCCTGCTGAAGGTTCATCAGATCTTTCATATTTCCTGCATCAGATACAATTCCTGATGCCATTTCCGCTAGCTTTTGTAAAGCTATGCTCACCGTTTCTTCACTTCTTCCTGTGATGATAACTTTCCCTCCTTCTTCAATAAATTTCTGGGCCGTAGCCAATCCCATCCCATTGGTTCCTCCCGTGATTAAAGCGGTTTTGTTTTTAAATCTCTGCATTGTTTTTTATTTAAATTTCCACTACAAAGATTGGAATACTCCTCTGCTGAAAAAATCCGGATCTTGCTGAAATACATAAAAATTAATCTGTACGCTCCTCTTGTCTTCTTCTTATTGCCTTTTTAAAGTTCATCAATAATTGCCATCAATAAAATCTTTCAAAATTAAATTGCGCACAATTAAATTGGCTTTATCTTTGTAATGTTAATTGAGTCAGGATACAAAACTGAAGTTAATATTCAACAAATAGTTTAATTTAAAACAAAAAGAAAAATGTCATTAATAGAAAATCTAAACTGGAGACATGCCGTAAAAGCTTATGATCCTACCAAAAAAGTATCACAGGAAGATCTTAATACAATTCTTGAATCAGCAAGACTGGCTCCTACTTCATCGGGATTGCAGCCCTTCCGAATTATTGTAGTGGAAAATCAGGAACTGAAAGAAAAAATGGTAGCAGGCGCTTTGAATCCTGAAGTCATGAGAGACTCATCTCACGTTTTGGTCTTCGCAGCATGGGACAGCTATTCTAATGAAAAAATTGACAAAGTTTACGACTATCATACCGATGTAAGAGACCTTCCAAGAGGCCGTTTCGGAAGTTATACCGATAAAATCAAGGAAATATACGGAGCTCAGACTCCTGAAGAGCATTTTGCACATACTGCACGCCAGACCTATATTGCCCTAGGAATTGCTCTTGCTCAGGCTGCCGAACTTAAAATCGACAGTACCCCGGCAGAAGGATTCAGCAATGAATTAGTAGATGAAGTACTTGGCTTAAAAGAATTAGGACTTAAAAGTGTAAGTCTTTTATATCTGGGATACCGTGATGAAGCTAATGACTGGCTGTCTTCTATGAAAAAAGTCAGAATTCCAATGGATGAATTTATTATAAAAAAGTAATACCTTCATCGAATCTTTCGTACTCAAACATTATGGAAAATCCGAAAACACCCAAACTTGAAAACCAGATCTGCTTCCCACTCTATGTAATTGCCAAGGAAATTACAGGGCTTTACCGTCCTTTCCTTGATGAGCTGGGCATTACCTATCCGCAGTATCTTGTAATGATGATATTATGGGACGGCGACGGACTTACAGTAACCCATATTGGAGAAAAACTGTTTCTGGACAGTGGTACTTTGACCCCTCTTCTTAAAAGACTGGAGTCTAAAGGATTTATCATCAGAAAAAGAAAAAAAGAGGACGAAAGAGTGGTTGAAGTTTTTTTAGACGAAGCAGGAAAAGAGCTTCAGCAGAAAGCTTGTGAAATTCCGGGAAAAATTCAGGAAAGACTGGGAATACAACCGGAAGAGCTGCTGCATCTTAAAGATACCGTATTAAAAATATTAAACAAAATAGAACACAAATGAAAACATTGTACACTACCAAAGTAACGGCCCAGGGGGGCAGAAACGGACATGTAAAAAGTGAAAACGGAGTTTTGGAACTTGATGTAAGAATGCCAAAAGCATTAGGAGGGGCCAACGATGATTTTGCCAATCCGGAGATGCTTTTTGCAGCAGGATATTCTGCATGTTTCGATAGTGCTTTGAACAGAGTAATCAGTCTCTCCAAAGTGAAGACCGGAGAAACAACAGTAACCGCACAGGTGAGCATCGGACAAATTGAAAACGGAGGTTTCGGACTTGCCGCTGAACTGGATGTCAATATTCCCGGAGTTTCTCTTGAAGAAGCTCAGGCTTTAACAGAAAAGGCACACCAGATCTGCCCTTACTCTAATGCTACCAGAAATAATATGGAGGTGAAACTTTCAGTAACCAACAACGATTAATCCAATTTTTTTAAGCATAGTTATAACGAAAGGAGCTGTTTCCGTGGAAACAGCTCCTTTTAATTTTTTCATTATATGATTTAACGACAGATTTCGCAGATGAGCACAGATAATTGAGGATATTTTCATGCAGATAATGTAAGAATTTTCCCTCATCCTTCCTATTAATTACCTTCTGTCTTTCATTACATCACTTTTCTGATAGGCATCTACTTTTCTGTAAGAATCGTTTTTCTCTTTTTCTTTTTTATCGGAAATCAGAATTCCGAAAAGATGGTCAATTTCATGCTGAAAAATAACCGCCGTGAAACCCTCAACGATTTCTGAATACCTTTGCCCTTTCAGATCAACATATTCCAGCTGAATGACTTTGCTTCTGTAAAACTGATCTCTGAATTCAGGAATAGACAAATCGCCTTCAGGACCAAGATTCTGCAAATCGGAACGCCAAACAATAACCGGATTGATAAAGTATTCCAGTGGAGTGCCTTCTTTATCGAAACGCTGTACCCAGATGATTTTTCTGTTGATACCCACCTGAGGTGCTGCAATGCCTACTCCGCCATCAGTTGAAAGAAGAGATTCTTTCATTCTTTTTACCAGTACAGCTGTATTGGGGTCAAGAGGATCTGCTTCTGAAGAAATGCTCAGCAATGTTTTATGCTGATTCGAATCGGTAGTCTGGTAAATCGGTAAAGCGGTGTTTATATCTCCCTGATTGATGATGGAAAGCTCATTGGAAGTGAGTTTCTGTGCATTTAACAGTCCGATAAAAAAGATCAGGAGGACGGATAATTTCTTCATGTTTTTTGAATGTGATACAAAGGTAAATATTGTGGAGTAAAAATAATTTGTTTACCGTGGAATTTTAAGTTTTGGCTAAAGCCAATGAATATTTTAATTAAAAATAGTCGGGCTAAAGCCCGACCCTATTGAATATAATGTAGTAAAGAATCTCACAATAATTTAACAGTGAGATTCTTCATTGGTCAGAATCACACTTTTATAAGATTAAAAAGTCTTCGTCATATCCGAGGGAATAATCAGATTAAAGTCTGTAGGGATATAATCTTTGGCAGGAACTTTCAGTTCAGGATCATCTGATTCAAAAACGGAGATTACTGCCATTTTAAGATTAGGATTTTTCTGTTTGATGTACCAATAGATTCCACCAAATTCTTTGCTGTGATAGTTTCCGTTATAATGGATGAAGGTTTTTCCGGCCTGATAATTTTTCAGGATAGATTCTGCCATTGTTGCATCTTTTGTAGCCTGAGCGGAGATGAAATTCATCACTTTTGTACCTTCGGCATGGTCACCCATCATCTTTTTCATTTCCGGATATCCCGGAGTGTCTAAAGTTACTTTGATTGGCAGCTGAGCGATGTATGTTTTCTCTTTTTCGCTTAATTTATTTAAAGATTCGAGACCTTCTTTTGCGGTTTGGGAGGCATATCTTCTTGGGATATTCGTGGCAATAAAACTGAGCTTTTTATCTTTAGCAAAATCTACCAAAGGTTTATAATCTGTTGCATAATTATTCCATAAACGGGCTGAATCTTTCAGTGTTTTAGCATCAAATTTTCCGTTTAAATATTGATCCAGCTGAGCCTGATTGTCTCTTTCAAACATTTCTGCCCCCAACATGACCTGGCCATTCTTTTTAGCAAACAAAGCTTCTGTAATTTTAAGCTGAAGCCAGTGATTGATAGAGCTGTTATGATTTTCGCCAAAAAACACCACATCATAGGCAGCCAGTTCTTTGACCAGCTTATCTGTCTTTACTTCTTTTCCTTTTTTATCATAAAACTGATACGCCTTAAAATCCTGCGCTTTCAATACGCAGAAGCCGGCAAGCAGTATCGCTATGAAAATATTTTTCATTCTATTTTATATTTAATCACAAATTACACAAATATTCAGATCGCATGCAATAAAAAAGACCGCTTTGAATTTTACAAACAAAACGGTCTCATTCAAATCATCTAATTATTATTGCTCTAATGCTGCT
This sequence comes from Chryseobacterium culicis, assembly GCF_900108365.1. GTDB lineage: Bacteria > Bacteroidota > Bacteroidia > Flavobacteriales > Weeksellaceae > Chryseobacterium > Chryseobacterium culicis. The sequence goes on from NZ_FNWQ01000007.1 coordinate 169,281, forward strand.
ACCAGGTCCTTCCACTCCTGAAGTTCAGGAATTCCCGGTTTTCTTTTTCCGAAGAACTGAACAATGAAATCTCCTTCACTGTTGAATACTTCGATAGCCGTTACTTCTCCGTCTTCAGTTGGTTTTTTAACGATCCAAGCTTCTGCAATTTTCGTTACATCAAGGTGTAAGTTGAAATCAGGATCCATTATGTTGAACCACTGCTGGTGCCAAAGTGTTTTCTTCACATTTCCTGTGTGGATCTGGATAATTCCTCTGTTTCCAACAAAAACCATAATTGGTGTATTTTTTTCAGATGCATCTTCAAGGATATTCACTACTTTAGCATTATCAATTTTCTTAGCAAAGCCTTCCGGAGCCAGTCTTAATGCCTGAGTTCTGCTTACGCCGTATTTTCTGGTCATCATGAAGAAATCATGAGTATCTTTCAATTCTGTCCAGGCTTTTTTGAAACCTTCCACATCAATATCTGAATCTGCTTTTTCAGCCTGTTTTGGCGCTACTGCTTCAAAAACCAATGTCTGGTTCTGATCTTCAGCTCTGTATTTTTCTACAATAGCATCAAAAGCGGCTTCATTGCTGTCTTTTGTTACATAAATCTTGTGAAGTGCCAAGCCGTCTTTTCCGAAAAACTGAAGGCTTTTCTTGTCTCCTTCCAGCACTGCAAAAGCAAATTTCCAGTGGTTAAGGAAAATTCTGAGATCAATATCTTCTCCCACAAAAAGCTGTGCATGAGGGCTGCTGAAATCTCCGTTCAGATACGTTCCTTTTCTTTCATGAACACATTCATCATTACGGGTAAGCGCCATTACTTTTCCCAACTGTTCTGCTTCTGTAAGAATTTCCTTAAAATCCGGCTTCAGGACAGTAACTCCTTCTCCGATGCTTGTTGCCAGTAACTCAGCTTCACTTACTTCTAACTGTGCTGCTGCATTTCTTATTCTGATATGTGGATTTTCTGCTTTCAGAGCTTCCCATTTTTCCTTTAAATCATTAACTAATGTGCTCATTACTTTACTTTTTTATGGTTAAAATTGTATAAATTCTTCGTATTGTTTCGTTTCCTGTTTTGCTTTTTATTTCTTCTTCTTTCTCTGAAGTTTTCATTCTTTTAAAGTGGCTTCTGGAGATCAGCTCTTCCATTTCGCCGTTGCTGTACAAGGTGAAGTCATATTCCGTAAACGGCAGCTTTTCCATAAATTCTCTTTGTCCGAAGGTGAGAACGAATGTTCCGTCATCTTTTAAAACCCTGTAGATCTCATTTAAAAATTCAACCGGATTTTCCCAGAAATAAACTGTGTTTACGGTAAATATTTTATCAAAAGATCTATCCCGAAAAGGGAGCTTTTTACCCTCATACAGAACAAAATCTGCCTCGCTTTCAAATTCTTTATTGAGCCTTTTGGCTTCATTGTGCATGGTTTCGGAAATATCAATTCCTGTGTACCTGAGGTTTTTAGCGAGACTCATGATGCTTTTGAGGTGTGCGGCATTTCCGTGTCCTATCTCAAGGATTTGCTGATCATCTTCTATCACGAGTGTTTTGATACTTTCTAACGTCATGCTGATGTTCGTGGCATTCATCATTTCACCAATCTCGATGCCTTTTTCACCCTGAGGATTGGCAAGATTCTGAGCGAGGATTTTGAGTTCTTCTTTTTCCATGGTTATCCAAAAATGATCATTGGGTTATTGGTTATAGGGTGTTCGCAGATGGTACAGGGAAAATTATAGGCATTGCTTATATTTTCTGCCGTAAAAACTTCCTGTGGGGTTCCATAGGCGGAAACCTGTCCTGATTTCATTAATAAAATCTTATCTGCAAATTGTGCAGCAAGGTTCAGATCATGCAAAACAACAATGGCACTGTTCGCTTTTTTCGTGAAATTCTTAATGATTTCCAGTGCTTTATACTGATGTTTTATATCTAAATTGTTCAAAGGTTCGTCCAGAAAAACCAGTTTATGAACGATATCATTTTCAAGCTGCGCCATTACTCTTGAAAGGTGTACACGCTGTTTTTCTCCTCCGGAAAGGGTATTATATTCTCTCTCCTTCAAATGAAAAATATCGGTTTCATACATCATATTATTCAGGGCTTCCAGATCTTCTTTTCCCGGCTGGGCATCGAAATAGGGATACCTACCCATCATGATTACGTCTTTCACCTCAAGCGGAATATCGTTGCTGTTATGCTGTGAGAACTTTGCCTTATGTTTGGAGAGCTCCCTGATATTCCATTCTCTGATCGGTTTATTTTTAAACAAGACTTTGTTAGGGCCGGACTTCACCTCATCTGCCAATACGCTGAGAAGGCTTGACTTCCCTGCTCCGTTGGGTCCTACAATGGCCAGAAATTCACCATATTCCAGAGAGACATCTACCCCGTCCAGAATCCGGAATTCTTTATGTTTATAATTGATCTGGTGTGCCTTGATCATTACAGTGATTTTTTAAATTTAACCAAAATAGCGATAAAAATAGGGCCTCCCATTAAGGCTGTTAAAATGCCAATGGGCAGTTCTGAAGGGGCTACAATACTTCTGCTGAAGGTATCTGCCGTCAGTAACAAAATACTTCCGCAAACAGCTGACAGGGGTAAAATAAAAGCATAATTGGATTTGAACAAAAGTCTTAGAATATAAGGTACAATAAGTCCTACAAATCCAATGGTTCCTGAGAATGCCACACAGCTTCCTACCATTAACGCTACGATGATGATGATCTGCTTTTTCAGTCTTTCCACATTGATTCCCAGATGGTATGCATCTTTTTCTCCCAGCATCATTGCATTTAAGGCTTTTCCTTTAGGAAGTAAAACAATATAAGCAATGATCATGACGACAGCCAGAATGATATTCTTTGTCCATGTGGCTGCTGCCAGACTTCCCAAATTCCAGAAAGTAAGATCTCTGAGCTGCTCATCTTTTGAGATATAGATCAGAAATCCGGTGATAGAAAAGCCTATGGCCGTTATGGCAACTCCGGTAAGAAGCATCATGACTACATTTGTTTTCCCTCCGCTTGTTGAAATTCTGTATACCAGCATCATGGATAAAAAAGAACCGATAAAAGCCGCTATTCCTACCAGTGAAAACTGTACGGCTTCAGGAAGATATTCTTTGAAATGTCCTCCTAAAACAATCGCAATGGCTGCCAGCAATGTTGCTCCTGATGTAAGTCCTATTAAATCTCCTGTTGCCAGCGGATTCTTGAAAAGTCCCTGAAGACTGGTTCCTGAAACGGACAACATACTTCCTATTAAGATGGCCATGATGATTCTGGCTGCTCTTACGTCCCAGATCACATATTTATCACTGAGTGATAAGCCTGAATCCCCTTTTATCAATTGCCACAGTGCCATGAACGGAGATTTTTCACCGAAATCATAGACTCCTGTCTGAAGTGACAGTACTGCTATAATGACAAGCAGTACTGCACTTGTAATAAGATAAAAGTAAAGTTTACTTTGTGCTTTCAATTAAAAGTTTGTTTAATCCTACTGCTGCTTCTCCTAGTCTTGGTCCGAAACCTGATACTAAACCTCCGTCCATTGCGATAATCTTTTTGTTCTTACCGGCATTGGTCTGAGATACTCCCGGCATTTTAAGGGCTCCTTCGTTTCCTCCTGCTCCCTGAAGCCCCGTTTCGAAGAAGAATAGTACATCAGGATTAGCCTTTACCACTGCTTCCGGTGTCAAAGGTTTGAAATCTTCAAAATCAGTGACTGCATTTTCACCTCCTGCAAGGGTAATCAATGAAGCCATTGGAGTGTTTTTACCGCTTACCATCAGCATGTTTCCTCTCGCGTAAATGAACAATACTTTTGGTTTTTTAGCAATGGGCTGTACCTGTTTCAGATCAGCGTCAATTTTATCATTCAGTTTTTGATAGTCTGTATTTCCGATCGCTTTTGCAACCTGTTCGATCAGTTTTTTGGTTCCGTCAACGGTGTACTCCTGTTTGAAAACTTCAGTCTGAATTCCTGATGATTTGATTTTTCCCATTAATTCAGGGTTGATATCTTTATCAGATGCAAGAATCAAGGTTGGATTTACAGCCATGATCGGCTCGATAGTCATGGATCTCATGTGACCCAGATCTTTAGCTGTAGCTTTTAAAGAGGCAGGATAGGTACTGGTAACATCTGTTGCTACGATTTCTTTTTCGTGGCCCAGCGCAGCTACAATTTCAGTAATTCCGCCGTTTAATGTTACTATTTTATTATTGGATTTTGGTGCTTCAGAAGTGGCTTCTGTAGTATTTTCTTTTGCTGTTCCCTCTGCTTTTTTGCAGGAATATACTGCTACAAGTACAGAAGCTGCAAGGATGAATTTTTTCATGATATACTATTATTTGATTATTTATAAAGGCTCGAATTCAAAATTGGTGTACCCACGGTTTCCGTTGTCGTCTTTCATTTTATTAAACCTCAGCTTAAAGTAAAAACCTTCTGCATCTTTCAATACAAAAAAACGGTCTGCATATACAAAAGGAACAGGATTAGCTGCCGTACCGGTAGTAGTTCTCCACTTATCACCAATGGCTCTCTGATCATTAAAAACAAATTTAGCCGGCTCTACATCTTTCAGTTTAAATGCAGTGTAAGCCTGTTCCAGACTTCCGGTAACTGTTACCTGATAGGCACCTACTCCATTTAATGTATTGGTGGTAATAAAATCTGCATAGAAATAGCTTCCTGCACTGGTTGTAGGTCCCATGAATACTTCATTGGTAAATGTAGTGAATGCAAGATCCCATTTCTTTTTCTTGGGCTGAATCTTTACCGGTGTTCCCATTTTCAGGTTGAAGAATGAGAAGTTGTATTCCGAATCTTTGGTAATGATATATTCTTTGATATTGGCTCCTGTAGCATTTAGGTCGGCATATCGGATTTTATATCCGTTCTGAGCTCTGAGGATCTGAATTTTTTTCCATCCTCTTGCATCGCCTGATAAAGAGACAGAACCTGTTCCGATATTGCTGGCGGAAGGAATTTCCCTTCCAAGATTGATCAGATAGACAGGGTTATCCGCATCATTTTCTTTTACAGCATCAATCCCGGAAGTCTGAGTAAGAAAATTTCCATTTGGATTGTCCACATATTTCATGTTGGCGGCATCAAAAGTTCCTACCTGGGCGATATCTTTCAAGCTGGCAACGTCAGATTCTTTTACCGTACTGATATCGGAGGCATTAGGAATTTTAATAACGGTCATCGCTATGGATCCATTCATAATTACCCTGTATTCATCTCCTGTATAGAAGCCAAGATCCCAATCTGTTCTTTTATTAATGGCCGGATTGGTATAGTCGCTCAGATCAATCCACACCTGGTTAGGCTCTGTAGGACCTCCTATTTTGGCATTCACTTCAGATCCTGTCATGGGAGGAACCGGAACCGGATCTTCGTCTGCAGAAAGACAAGACTGTGCGGCCATCATAACAGAAAGAACAGAAAATATTTTTAAATACTTCATCATAGTAACTTATTATTTAAAATTGAAACATTAATCGGGCAAAATAACTTCTGCCATAATATAAATTAACAAAACCGTTAGCTGCGTTATGAGCAGTACCTGCAGTAGCAGTAGAATTGAGCCTTGTTACATCAAATATATTTTTCACTCCGGCAGAGATTTCAAAATGTCTGTTCCAGAAAGGCTGGCTCACAATGAAATCCATCATATGAAAACTGTCTATTTTCCCGAGTCGGAAATCATTGGCTCCGTCTGATACGTACAGTCTGTCCGGACCTGTGAATTTATAATAAAGGGCAAAGTTGGTAGCGGTACTTTTCAGTTGGTAAGTTGCTGAAGCTCCTGCCTGCACCAAATACTGGAAATCTGTAGGCGATGAAGATTTTAGATCATTCATAGATACAGATGTACCGTTGACAGATCCTCTTAAGGATAAAGCGAACTGATCTTTTTTGAAATCTACATTTGCTGAAAATAAAAGGTTCTTATAGTTATTAATATTCATGTATTTGTAGGTGGACGGCTCTTTTACCATCACCATTTCAATCCTGTCGCGCACATCCAGATATAATGCATCTATCCCGTACGCGATTTTCCAGCCATTGTCTACGGCAAAATTCTGATTCCAGAAAAGTCCGGCCGAGAATCCTTTTTCAGGATTTAAATCAGGATTTCCCTGTACGTCATGGTTAAGATTCACAAAATAGGTATACAGCTCGTCATACTTAGGAAAACGGTTTGCTGATCCTACTACAGCTCTCAGGTTTGAATTCTCAGAAGTTTTATATCTTGCAGATAAAGAGTAATTGTACTGATTATTAAAATTCTCGCTCAAAGAAAGTCTAACTCCTGGCCTTAAAGAGAATTTATCTGAAACATTCCATTCTGCAGAAAGGAAATTGGAATAGGTAAATATTTTTCTTTTTACCGCTTCTCCAAAGAAGTCACCGGCAATAAGTGCAGCATATCCATTGGTATAATCTAACTCATATCCTAACTGAAAATCAAATATTTTACTATCGAGGAAATTACTGAACATACCTCTGGAATAGATAACATCTGTTTTATAATAAGATCGTTCTTCCTGTCTGCTTTTCACAGTTCTGTTTGGAATATCATAATTGTAGTCGAAGAATTTTCTATCCTGATTCTGATAGGAGAAGTCTCCCATATAGCGGATATGCCCCAGGCTGGTCTGCATATTAAACTGATGAATCCAGCGGTCTGTATTGTATTGTCTGTCCCTGCTTTCGTAAGCTACGCCTCCCAATCCGTCGTTAAGGGGATTTCTGCTTACTTCCGGATTATAGAAGTTAAATTTTTCATTCAGATAAGACAGTTTATAAAAGAATGTGGTTTTATTTTTTGTATACCTTACTAATGCAGAAGCATCATACTGGTCTTTCGGATTCCATTCATACCCTCTCTGGTTATCCTGTCCGAAGTATTTGTAACCTTTGCTCTCCCCTTCATATCCCATAAACTGGTTATGGTTGAAATTGATACTTGCAAACCACTCATTGCTGATATTATAGTCTACATTCAGGTTCTGAATATGTCTTCCGTTTCCTCTTTTCTTAAGATCATACTGGTCTCTTACCGTTTCTTCCTGCAATGAACCTCTTACACTGATCTTTTTTGTATTGGTTTTCTTTGTAATGATATTGATTACCCCTGCCACTGCACCATTTCCGTACTCAACCCCCATACTCCCTTTTACAATTTCAATTCTCTCTATATTGCTTAGCGTAATTTTTGTAAGGTCAATATTACTTCCTAATCCTGTATCTCCTACCACCGGAATATTATCAATAAGAATCTTCACATAATCCCCGTTAAGCCCCATAATATTGGCTGTGGAGTTCCCGGAGCGGGTATCTGGTGTAATCTGTATGTTAAGACTTTGATTTAAAACTTCGGCAACATTCGTAGCGGCCATATTTTTAATCTGCTCGGCATCAATAACGTCAACCTTATAGATAGATTTGTTGATGGACTGCTGCATGTACTGTCCTGTAATAACAACTTCTTCAATTTTCTTTAGATTAAGAGAATCCTTTTCCTGTGCATTCATCCATAAAGCCATGGATAATGATAGAACGGACAGCACTTTCTTCTTCATAAGGGTACAAATTTTCGACAAATATAAAACTTTATTTAGACTCATTAAAAATAAATGTATATTTTTGTGGAATAATTCTAAATAAAAATAATCTCATGAAATTAAAATTACTTTTAGGAGCTCTTGTGTGTACGGCTTTCAGCGCCAATGCTCAGGTAGCTAACATCAATGAAAATTTTAATAATTTCACAGTTGGAAATACTACTTTCCCTCAATTCGGATGGTCTGCCATAGTAGCTCCGATAACAGGAGAATTCCCTCCAGTGCCGCCAAGAATGATTGTTGCAGGAGATTCTAATAGATTTATACAATCGTATGCCGGAAACAATGCTACAGGAACATCTTATCTTATCTCCCCGCAAATAGAAACCCCTGCAGGAAATAAAACATTGACTTTTGATACAACGCTGGTTTCTCCTTCGCCTGGTCCCGGAAGCATCCAGATCGGTGTAGCATCCAATCCCGCGGATATGTCAACATTTGTACCTGTTGGCAACCCTGTTAACGTAACAACTATTGGTACGGTTCAGAATATCAGTGTAAACATTCCGGCTTCTACAGGATCATATCTTGTATTCAAATTTACACCAACCGCTACCCACGTGGCGATTCAGGTAGATAATGTAGTGTACAGCACCACTGCTTCCCTGGGCGTTTCAGACAGCCATAAATCAACGGAAAATTTCAGATTTGCTTTAAATTCTGATCAGTCTGCATTAGAATTTATTGTAAAAAAAGATCCTAAGAATATTGAGATCTACTCTGCTACAGGACAAAAGGCAGCAGAAGGGAAACTGAACGGACAAAGATTTGATATCAGCACACTCCAGACGGGTGTCTATTATATGAATGTAGAAACTGCAGAAGGAAAGCTTATCCAGTCAAAATTCATCAAAAAATAAGGTTTACCAGACTATTATTGACCCTTATAAAGCCTGCACGAAGAATCCTGCAGGCTTTTTTCATGTCCAGATTGATCCTCCTTTATCCTCCTTAAAAACAAAAACACGATAAAAATCATGTTTTTATTTAGACTGATTAAAAATAATTATATACTTTTGTGGAATCATTCTAAATAAGGATTTAAAAAATAGGTTATGAAAATAAAATTACTTTGGGCTTCAGTATTGGCACTTTCTGTTCAGCAGACTATTTTGGCACAAACTGATGCAATGGGATACTCGCAGGTAAATATGACGATGGGAAGCGGATACCAGAACCGCGTGTTTGTTAACCTTGCAGATGGTAATATGGTTTCTCAGCCTGCCAATAGCTGGGATATCGCTTTTTACAGAAACTCAAACTTTGCCTTCGGATCAAGAATAAATGACGCAAAAGATATTGAAGTATATACTGCTTCTACAAACTTAGCAGACTGGGATAATATCAGTATCAGTAATGAATCTTCTTGGGGAGCTCCGCTTTACAACCCGGATCAGACAACTGACTGGAGCCAGGGTGCTTTTGAACAGGGACCTGTAACGTCCCCTAATCCCAATATTCCTTCAACAGGTTGGGGAGTTTACAATCCTGTGAACCATCATATCCAGGGTAAAGCTATTTTTGTTTTAAAATATGCTTCAGGAACTTACATTAAGTTTGCCATTGAGGATGCTTTTGCGGGGTATACATTCAGGTATTCAAAATGGAACGGTACTGCATGGGGAGCTACAGAAACAAGAACAATCGCTAACGGAACAGATGATTCTTATTTCAATTATTTCTCATTTGATACAGGTGCAAAAGTTCCCGGTCTGGAACCATCCAGAACTGCATGGGATTTTGTATTTACCAAATATTACACATTCTACATGGGTGTACAGATGTATCCGCTTTCAGGAGCCATCCAAAGTCCTACAATAAAAGTAGCAATGGTACAGCCCGAAACTCAGGAAACGGCAGCTTCTGCAATCCCTGCAGCCACAAGCTTCTCATCAGCTATCACTACAGTAGGACACTCATGGAAGGGTATCGGAACTGTAAAAAATGATGTTGTATACTACGTTAAAAAAGGAAATGATTATTACAGAATGTACTTTACTACCAACGGAGGTGCAACTACAGGAAATATGTATTTCAAATACAAAAAGATCACGGAAACACTGGGCGTTACTGAGGTAGGGAAAAAAGCTTCTTTCGGTATTTATCCGAACCCTGCAACAGCAGATAAAAAAGTGACTGTTCTTTTTGATGTTAAGGAAAAAGCGGGGAACAAGGGAAGTGTGGAAGTTTATGATCTGACTGGTAAAAAGGTATATGCTGAAGAACTGACCAATCAGGCAGGATTCTACAGGCAGGATCTGAACCTTTCTACCCTTACTTCAGGAAATTACCTTGTAAAAATTACTTACGGCGGGCATTCAGAAACGAAAAAGCTTATCGTAAAATAAAAACTTTTATTGTAATACTTTCTATTTTTTCTAATAAAAAGGCGGTTTCAAACTCTTGGAACCGCCTTTTATCCTTTAAAATGAAAAGATAAAACTGTATAACAATTTTAAATCTTTTAAATCTTTAAATAAACTAATATATTTTAAATCCTTTGTAAACCTCTGCTGAGCTTTCCATGATTCTGGAAGCATCTTTACGGAAATCCAGAAGATGATCCTGACCGTTATGTCTGTTGTGGTGTTCCACACTTTCCCAAAGCTCGATCAGGAAGAAAGTTCCTTTATTATCTTTATCCTCGATAAGATCATACTGCAGGCAGCCTTCTTCTTTTCTGGTTTCTTTCACAAGGTTCTGAAAAAGCTCTACAGCATCCATCAGATAGTTTTCATTAAACTTAAAAAGTGCAATGATATGTAAATTCATGTTCTAATATTTAGTGATGTAAAAGTAAAATATTTTCAAAACCAAATATATATTTCTACCCTTTATTTTTCAACACCGGGTATAATTTCTACGTAAAAACTGATTTATAAATAGTTATGGCACTCATCACAATCACCAAGGTCCCGATAATCACAAACATTTTCTTCACCGGAAGCCTGGCGGTAAGCATAGCTGAAAAAGGAGCAGTAATGATTCCCCCTATTAAAAGCCCGAGAATGATATTCCAGTGCTGAATTCCCAGGGTAAAGAAAAAAGTAACAGCAGCCGTAATGGTAAGAATAAACTTCGCTACCGTAGAACTTCCTACGGCAAATCTTGGTGTAAAAGCATTTTTTATGAGTGTTCCTGTAACCAGCGGCCCCCATCCCCCACCGGCAAAAGAGTCTATAAAACCTCCTATAACTCCCAGTCTTGTCAGGTTGGTTTTTCTTTTCAAGGCTTTATTTTGCTTTTCTTTAAAAGCATTGGAAAGAATCTGAATTCCGAGGTATAACGTATAAAAAGCAATTAATGTTTTGGTGATTTTTGCATAATATTCTCCCAGATAAGTAAGAGATACAGCGCCTATTATTGCCCCGATTACAGCTGGAATTGCCAGTTTTTTCACCAGGCTTTTGCTTACATTCTTCAGTTTGATGTGGCTGAGGCTTCCCGCTGCTGTGGTGAAACTTTCTGCAGAATGTATACTTGCGCTTACAATATGCGGCGGAATATTCAGAAGCATCAGGGTTGTGGTACAGATAACCCCATATCCCATTCCCATAGATCCGGCGACAATTTCTGCAAAAACACCTACCAGAAGCATCCAGTAAAAAATATAATGATCTTTTGCTAAAACCGTAAGCAGCTCATCCAGATATCCTAATTCGTACATTGATAAGACAGCAATGGATATCACAGCGGCTGTCACGAAAAGGACATTAAGCCGTATCTGAATTTTTCTTGAAATTACCATATTACAGAATCTTTTTAGTCCATTTTACTCCATTAGCAGCAGCTTGTATAACAAAAAAAATGGCAAGCAGTTTTTCTTTCCTGGAACTGTTTGTGATATTTTCTTCACATAACATAAATGCAGCATCCGGACGTGCTATGGCTGCAGGGGTTATAAGCTTTTGTAACTGGTTGGCTTCTTCTTTTGAAATCATACTTTATTCATTTGAAGTAGTGCAAATATCTGATAAAAATATTTATTCTACAAAATAAGTAGACTATTAATTCAAAAAAAAGGACCGGGTCAGTCGACCAGATCCATTAAAGTTTTACTTTCCAGAATGTTCAGTGATGCATCCCGAACTTCTATCAGAACATCATGAAGTCCGCAGTGGTCTTCATTGCAGTCTTCACATTTTTCATAGAAATTCAGACTTACACAGGGAAGCATAGCAATGGGGCCATTGACAAGGCGAATAATTTTGGCCAGCTTCACATTTTCAGGGTTTTCTTTAAAAAAGTATCCGCCGCCCTTTCCTTTTTTACTGTCAAGAATGTCCGCTTTTTTCAGTTCAAGCAGGATATTTTCCAAAAACTTTAAGGGAATCTTTTTGTGTTCCGCAATTTCAGAAATAAGAATAGGGCCATCATTTCTTTTTTCAACAAGATATGAAAGCGCCTTAAAAGCATATTGAGATTTTTTTGAAAGCATTACAGCAAAAATAAGAAAATTGTTTAATATTTGAAAAAGTACAAAACAGACTGTTATAAAAGCATGAAAAGGACAGTTTTCGTATCCGTAATTTTACGGTTTTCCGCATGATACGTTGTCTTTCTCCCATTAAATCATTATGTTTGCCATATGTTCAGTAAACAAGAGGCACAGCAATTAAAAAAAGAATTTTGGACTTCTTTTGGAAAATCGTTTCCCCGCAAATGGATTCTCTATGACACCAAAATCAAGGACATGGCATTTAAATTTTCTGCAGACAATAAAAAAGCAGAAGTATCTCTGGATATCGAGATGAAAGACGAAATTTTCCGTAATGCCTACTACGAAAAGATCTGGTCACTGGAAGATATTTTAAAAGAATTCATTGGAGATTTTCACAAAGAAGAACATTTCGCTTTAGAAAACGGCAAGATTATCAGCAGAATATGGATCGAGAAGCATGGCGTTTCCATCTTTAATAAAAATACCTGGCAGGAGATTTTCGAGTTCTTTGTGGACAAAATGGATGGTTTCGAGAGGTTTTACTATGAATATGAAGATTTTATAAAGGATATTTAATATACTTACAAAATAAATACAATTTCATGCTTAGTTTTAAGATAAAAAAAGAAAACTTATCTTTGCCGCACCACTTGAACTAATAGATGAAACTAAACTAACATGATTAAAAATGAGAAAAGTATACAAAAACATTTTTGGGGAAGTTATCTCCAAAAGTAATGCTGTGAAGCTAGACGAATATCATCTGTATTATTATGAGGAAGGTTCTGATTTCCTGAAGGAAATTGAATTCATCAACGAAGACAGTGTTTACAACATCAATTATTATCTAAGTGACGGTGAAGATGAGGCGCAGGTAGTAGATTATCTCAGAGAAAAGTCAGATTTTTTTGATATTGAAAAAAAAGAAATTACCGACCATTTCATTATCTCCACCAATAAGCTGTATTCCCTGTCTGTAGATGAGCTCCCCTTAATTTCCAAGACGGTTTTCAAAACAGACGATCCTGAAAACTTCATCTGTTCACAGGTTATAGACAACGAAACCCATGAGCCGCAGCTTGAAAGAACCATAAAGTGCTGGTATACCCACGACGAAAACGGTGAAAAATACGCAGCCTTAGAATGCAGCTACCAGGAAGACGGAAAACTGGAGCTGGCTGTAGACAAAACTTCAGATCCTGAACATGAAGAAAACTGGTCCCATTATGATTATGATACTTTCCCGGACCTCCAGGCCAAGATCGCTTCTGATATCAGCTATTACAGAACAGCCGCATTACTTCCCAAAGAAGCCCTTCAACAATAATCTTTAGTCTATACCCATCAATCTTACTATTAATCCATGGAATAACTCGATTTTTTGCACATAAAAAAATGATTGAATGAGCAACAATCAAAAAACAATTGACATTTAAGTTACAATAGATAAAGAAACCTTCGGGTTTCTTTTTTTGTTCTGATAAACAGCATCGAATAACAAAAGAGATGAGTATCAGATTGAATAAAACATGGGATAAAAAACTCCCGGAAGACTGCTCTTCCGGGAGTTTGATATTTTATCCAAATTTCTTTTTTCTTAACCAGAAGAATAATCCTCCTATAAGACCGATAATTGCAAGCGGAAGCAGTAAATTCAGCCATTGCCATGTGGATTTCTCTTCAGTAATTCGTTGTCTGTCCAGCAGTCTTTCTTCAATGTTTCTGTTTCTGAGCTCCATCAGGTTGCTGTCATCCAGCAGATAATCCAACGCATTGCGAAGGAATTGTTCGTTTCCAAACTGCTCGTTCGTTAACAGATCTACTCCTAACGGCAGCGGCTTGCCTTTGATTACTTTGTTTCTTCCCACATCTCCATCAGCAATAATGATCATTTTATTTTCCGGGCTTGATGCTTTGAATCCCGGGTAAGATTTTCTTTCAATTCTTGATGCATATGCTGAGTTAAATTTCCCTTCCAGCGCTACAGCGAAGATCTTTGGTGTGCTTGGCTTTTCCATTTGTCCAAGGCTGTCTACACTCGCAATTTCTTTCAGATCCACATAGTTCGGAACCTGTTTCAATAATGTTCTTTCGCTGGATTCAAAAAGAACTTTTGTTTTGATATTCTTTCTTCCCCCCAGGGTATCAATGGAGGTTGGGAATTCAAATTTTACAGGATTGATATTTTTGGTGACCGGATTATTATCTTCAGCAATTCCAAGCGGATAATACGGCCAAGGTAGGCTTGTATACTGAGGATTTCCGCCTACTTCACCGGTTACCAGCCTTAGTAAGGCAAACTTTTTAACATCTTTTACCAATGCAGGATTAATTCTCACTCCATAATTGAAGAAGAAATCTGTCATATTAATATCTACCGGGAAAGGCATTACTTTTTTGGACCTTGTTAAAGTATCCATTTCAGCATTTACCGCATCAATCATCCAAAGCGTTTTCCCTCCATTCATGATGTACTGATCAAGAATTACTTTTTCGGTATCCGTAAATGCTTTTCTTGGTTTTGCAATCACCAGGGCGCTCATTTGCTTTAACAGGGGAACATCTTCTACGGAAAGTTCAGTCTGATTTTTAGGAATAATAGGTCCCGCATCATAATTTTCCATAGCCAGCTGTACAAATCCCTGGAATTCATCCGGGTTCAGTTCATCATGATTTACCAGAATTCCGATTTTCTTTCTTTTTGCGGCGGCTATATTCTTGATATTGGAAACCAGGTTATACTCCAATCCTTCAATAGATCTTGTCAGCTGCTGATCAGCATCAATCCCGGCCTGCTGCACTACTAGTGGTATAGAGACGCCATTACTTCCATGTTTGATTACAGCATACGGGAAAAGAGTGATCTGTGAGATTTTTCCGTCTTTTACATCCGGAAGAATAGAAGGCTGCATACCCATCGCCATCAGGGTATCCTGAGACATTTTTGTTTTGATGGGATCTATGAATTTAAAATCAATCTTCGGATTAATTTTTCTGAATTCTTCCAGCATAAATTTCGTTTCGCTTTGCAGCTGCTTGAAACTCGCAGGGAAATCTCCTTCCAGATATACTTCAACAGTGAGAGGCTTTTTCACAGACTCCAGAACTTTGATGGTATTATCGGAAAGTGTATATCTTTTTTCTTTCGTTAAGTCTAATCTGATTCCCGAATACGCCAGGATAATAACCAAAGGAACAATTACAATTAAGAATATTCCCAGTGGGGATTTAGCATTGAACTTCTTCATAATTCTACTTCTTTTTGTTAATAAAATGATTAGACAATACTAATGAAGCGCCAATAACAAGAACGAAATAGGCTACATCCTTAAAATCAATAAGCCCTCTTGTAAAGCCCAGGAAATGCTGATAAAAGCCGATATTCTGAAGAATAAAATCGGCACCTCCCAATAGTTTATAACTTGCCAGCTGCTCGATTCCAAAATACATAATAAAGCACATGAAAACGCCTAGCAGATAGGCCATAATCTGATTTTGTGACAATGAAGAAGCTAAAATTCCTACTGCAGAAAATGCAGCTATCAATAGAATCAGTCCAAAATAGCTTCCGAAAGTCATTCCGAGATCAATATTCCCTGCAGGAACTCCCAGTACATACACTGTATAAAGGTAAATTAACGAAGGAATAAGGCATAAAATACCAACAATCCAGACAGAAAGGAATTTTCCAGCTACCAGTTCAGAAACTTTTAAAGGCTGAGAAAACAGCCAGTTCAAAGTTCCGGTCTGCTGCTCTTCCGCAAAAGTTTTCATGGAAAGTGCAGGAATGATAAACATCAGCAGCCATGGAACCAATACGAAATAGCTCTGAAGCGATGCCATTCCGATCTCAAAAATATTAGAATCATTGTCGAAAAAGAACAGGAAAAGGGTTGCGATCAGATTGAAAGCAGCAATGATCACCCATGCACTCCAGTTTCCAAAGTAACTCCAAAGTTCTTTCTTTAAAATTGCAATCATAGTTTTTTTGTAAGATGTAAAAAGGATGAATGTATCAGGGACACAGCTCCTACTCCACAATTATTTGTTTTTTTTATTTTTGTTAACCAGTTTCACTGTCATCATAATCAGAAATACAAGAACGAAAAATCCTGCAATTAATTGCCACCAGTATTCGATCACCATAGATTTTAAGATGACCGTAAATACCACCAGAAACAGAATGAAAGTTGCAATTTCATTAGCCTGTCTCAGTTTGATATTGGCAATGGGCAGTGTACTGCCGTTCAGTACTTTTAAATGAAGGACTTTTTTCCAGCACCAGTAATGATAAACAGCTAGCCCGATAAGAAAGGTGAGTTTCAGATGAAACCACGCCATTTTCATCAGCCCCGGATTCAGAAGGATCATGACCAATCCGCAAACCGTCATGATTACCCCTGCCGGAACGGTGATAATATTCCACAGTCTTCTGGCCATAAAAGTGTACTGCTCTCTCAGAATTTTCTTCTTTTCTTCTTGAAATTCATCGGTATCCTTATAGTAAACAAAAATTCTCACGAGATAAAAAATTCCCGCAAAATAGCTTACCATAAAAATAATGTGCAGCGCTTTGATTATTGTATAAAGCATTCAGAAAAAATTAACAGCAAAGATAAGCTTATTATATAATTGTTAAAAATAAATTTCTTTTGATCAGGAAATTATAAGTAAAATAGGTTTATCTAAAAAATAGTTCGGCTCGGGGCAGCAAAGCTGCCCGAGCCGAACATTATATTTTCATTGTTGTAACCAATTCAATAATTAAGAGATCACTCCTAATTCTTTACCAACTTTTTCAAAAGCAGCAATGGCTTTATCCAGATGTTCTCTTGTGTGAGCCGCAGATAGCTGTACTCTGATTCTTGCTTTTCCTTTAGGCACTACAGGATAGAAGAATCCGATAACGTAAATTCCTTCATCCATAAGCTTTTCAGCCATTTTCTGAGAAAGCGGTGCATCGTAAAGCATTACCGGAACAATAGCAGCATCTCCTTCAGGAATATCAAAGCCTTTCGCTTTCATTTCCGTTCTGAAATATTCTGCATTTTCCATTACTTTATCACGAAGGGATGTATCATCAGAAATCATATCCAATACTTTCAAAGCGGCTCCTACAATTCCAGGTGCCAGAGAGTTAGAGAATAAATAAGGTCTTGAACGCTGTCTCAGCATATCAATGATCTCTTTCTTACCGGAAGTAAATCCTCCTAAAGCTCCACCTAAAGCTTTTCCTAAAGTAGAAGTGATGATATCTACTCTACCCATTACATCATTGGCTTCGTGAGTTCCACGACCAGTTTTCCCGATGAAACCTGTGGCGTGAGAATCATCTACCATTACCAAAGCATCATATTTATCGGCAAGGTCACAAACTCCTTTTAAGTCTGCCACGATACCGTCCATTGAAAATACTCCATCTGTAACGATGATTTTAAAACGGTGATTTTTTTCAGAAGCAGCAATCAATTGAGCTTCCAGATCAGCCATATTATTGTTTTTATATCTGTATCTCGCTGCTTTACACAAACGAACACCATCAATAATTGAAGCGTGGTTTAATTCATCTGAAATAATAGCATCTTCTTCTGTAAACAAAGGTTCAAAAACACCTCCATTCGCATCAAATGCAGCAGCATAAAGAATAGTATCTTCAAGACCCAAGAAATCAGCGATTTTTTTCTCCAGATCTTTATGAATATCCTGTGTTCCACAGATGAAACGTACAGATGACATCCCGTAACCATGAGACTGAATCATATCCTGAGAAGCTTTCATTACTTCAGGATTGTTTGATAATCCCAGATAATTGTTTGCGCAGAAGTTCAAAAGCTTTTTTCCATTGGCCTCAATTTCTGCACTTTGCTGAGAGGTGATGATTCTTTCTCTTTTGTAAAGTCCGTCATTCTCAATATTCTGAAGTTCGTTCTGTAAATGTTGAAGGTATTTTTCAGAGATCATTTTTTGGTAATTTTTTAGATGTGCTAATTTACTAAAAAGGCAGTAAAATAAAATCTTTTATCCGTTTAATTCTAAAAAAACAGGATAGATTTCAGTTTTAACATTATCAGTCTACAAAATTAGTAGGATAATATTTATATTTGTTTAAAATTTTAATGCATGAGATTAAAGCCGGTACAAAAAATAAAGCAAATTAGTTCAGAAACCTTTATTAATACTTATATGAAGTCTAGAACTCCTGTTATTCTTGAAGACTTTGTGCATCCGGAAAGTCCAGCCTTCAAAAAATGGAATTACGAGTATTTTAAAGAAATTGCGGGTAACCATGTGGTTAATATATACGGAAGTGAGCTAGACTCTCTGGACAGAGTGGCGAGTGATCCTATCGGACAATCCACCTTTTCAGAATACCTTGACCTCATTCTGTTTGCCCCTACAGAACATAGACTTTTTCTGTTCAATTTATTAAAAATAAAACCCGAACTCAAGAATGATATCATCTACAATGACGTTACGAATGGTAAAATACTGAAATGGCTGCCTTTTATGTTTTTCGGAGGTGAAGGCTCAGTAACCAGAAATCATATTGATATTGATATGTCCCATGTTTTCATCACCCAGTTTCAGGGGATCAAAAGAGTATGGCTGTTCCCTTGGGAACAGTCTGATTTTATGTATAAACTGCCTTACAATTTTCACAGTCTTACTCAGATAAAAAATCCGGATTACAGGAAATATCCGGCACTGCTCTATTTGAATGGTTATGAAGCGATTATCCGTCCTGGAGAAACTCTTTATATACCTTCCGGATGGTGGCATTATATTCAGTATGATACAGAAGGCTATTCCATATCTGTACGGGCGCTTCCATCGAGTGCTCTTGAAAAATGGCGTGGCTTTAAAAACCTTGTCATCACAAGGCATTTTGATAATTTTATGCGGAGAATATTCAAAGAAAGATGGTTTGACTACAAAGTACAAAAAGCAATAAAAAGAGGTGCCAGAGCGGCCAGAAAGCAAAGAAGCTTTCAAATTTAATATAAAAACAAAACGGACTTGGAGTCCGTTTTGTTGTATTTAATTACATTTAAATTTTATTTAGATTTATTTTTTAATAAACTTCTGCGTAAATTCAGATTTTTCTGTTTTTACTTTTATAATATAAACTCCTGTAGTTAAATCGGAAATATGTAAACTTTTATCAGGATTAAAAATATTTTTAATAAGACTTCCTTTTGCATCAAAAATTGAAACCAGACTGATTTTTGCATCGCTCTCAATATTCAGTATCTCTTGAGCGGGGTTAGGCGATATTTTAAAAGTTTGCTCTTTAGATGTTTCATGTACGGCCAAAGATCCTCCTAACTTTGTAATTTTCATATTATCAATGTAGAAACCTCTGGGAAAGGGAGGATAACTGAAATTAATTTTATGTACTGAGCCTATAACTGCATTAGCATTACCTGTTAAAACAAAAGGTGCTGAATATTCGAGATTACCGTCAATATAACAGGTTAAGGAATTTTCAGAATTCTTTAGAACGAATCTGATATTATGCCACACATTGGGTTGAAGAACAGGTCCTGTCGATTCTCCTCCAGTAAATGGTTTTATCCAGTTTATATTTTTGGTAACACGGGTTAGAACAAAACCGCCAAGTCCAGAAGCGCCTGGAGTATTAGTGGAAATGCTAAATCTGAAATTATCCGTGGGATAAGAAACAAAATCAAATACATAATGAAAATCAAATGATATTTCACTATCACTGCTTCCAATCAGAGCAGAGAGGTCTTTACTAATTTCTACAGGAGATCCACTGCCACCCTCTAAAGCTAACGAGCTAACACCATCAGTGGCTTTAGCAGTACTTATTTTTAAAAAATTTAAATCTAAGGATGGATTATTTGTATTCCAGATTTCCCAGCCGTTCTGTCCTACAATTGTTCCCTGATTATATCCTTCAGAAGCCTCAAATGAAATGGTCTGAGTTTGGGCATTTAAAATTAATCCTACAGGAAATAAAGCTAATAAATAAAGCAGTCTTCTTTTCATGGTTAAATTTATAGTATTATAATTTGTAATTTAATATTTTACAAATTTAATATTCTTTTCCTGGATTGTAATAATATAAGTTCCCGGAACCAATTCTGCTATTCCGATTGACTTACCTGGCTGATAAGTTCCTCTTATTACCAACTTACCATCTACTGCATGAATGGTGAAATCTGTAGCTTTCTTAATTCCTTTCAGGTTAATTTCATTTTTGGCAGGATTCGGATATAAGCCAAAGCTTTCTTTTTCAGCAGAAGAAACACTTAATGTATTATCCTGGGTAACTGTAGAGTTTTTCTCAATAATCTGGTATTCATAATTAAACTGAACACTTGCAATCGGGAAAGTTACCGATTGAAGAAAATACTGATTATTAGAAGTATTATTCAGTACCAGATAAGCAGTCTGCCCCGCAGTTCCGGTTACTTTAATCGGTAAAGGCATTTCGAAAAAGCTCACCAGAGCGCTGCTTTGGGTCTGAGAAACTTTAAATACCGCCTGATTACCGCTTTGCATCCATTTGATATTATAAGTAGGATATCCTTCTCCGTACACCCAATCGTTAAAAAACTCTGTAAAGTCAGTTCCCGTAGACTGAAGAAGGGAGGCATTAAAATCAGAGGTACGCACATAACTGTATGCCAGATTCGGTCTTGCATGATAATCTTTAAGTGCCTGATAAAAAACAGCATCCCCTAAAATCCACTTCAGCATTCTCAGGATGTATCCTCCTTTAGAATATGATAATCTGCTATCGAATATTCTGCCGATACTGGATAATCCGCTATCTGGTACATAAACGCTGCCTCCTGCACTTCCTGTAATAAAGCCAGACTGCCCCTGTAAATAGTTCAGGAATTCATTATTGGTCATCAGCAGCTTTTCATTGGCTACGTGCTCTCCGAAGGTAGCAAAACCTTCATTCAGCCAGATATCATTCCATGCACCACAGGTTACTTTATCTCCAAACCATTGATGAGCAAGCTCATGTGCAATAAGCTGTTTGCTCCAGGCTCCCATAGAAGACATGGTCTGATGCTCCATACCGCCTCCGTACATAAACTCCATATGGCCATATTTTTCATTGCGGAAAGGATAAGCGCCAAAATAGGTTTCAAAAGTATCCATCACCTGCTTTGTCCAGTTAATATTGGCGATACTGGTGGCACTTGAATTTGTGGATGGATAAATATAGTTGACAAAAGGAAAAGGAGGGTTTCCGATGGTATCTGTAAGCTTGACAAAATTAGTAATTGACAGTGCTATCAGGTACGCGGGAGTAGGATACATTGTTCTCCAGAAAGTAAGCTTCGTGGATCCTGTAGGAAAAGTTTCGGACATCAGTTTTCCATTAGCTGCAACGCTGTAATTGGAGGGAGTAGTAATTTTAAAATCGAATCTTTCAATTTTATCATTTAAACTTTGTTTTGTAGGAAACCAGTCCTGTGCTCCGTAAGGCTCATTTAAAGTAGACAGAACCGGAGTTCCGCCCTGAAGTGATGTTCTAAAAGCATCATTAACAGTAGATGGCGCACCGGCGTAATAAATAGTAAGCGAGTCTACTACATTGGCAGGTAAAGAAGCTGGAAAGTCAATCTTCAATTCTTTTGACGGAAGCTGTTGAAAACTGGTAATATTAGTTCCGTGATATTTCACCTGAGAAACTGTCAAAGAGTTGGAAAGATCAAAATAAATACTTCCCATGCTCTGGTTAGGCTTAAAGTGAGAGGTTACCGATCCGGAGATATTGTATACTGCAGGATCCAGGCTGACATCCATCCTTTGATACTGTAAATCGTAATTTAATGTATTGGGATTGGTATTCCCAATGTTCATTTTATGAGTGAAGGATTTTTTCTCTTTCTCGATCAATCCTTTCATATCGGTATTCTGCTCATATTTCTGTCCATACAATGGCTGAAACAATACAAAACCCAACAGCAACAGGTACAATTTTGTCATGTTTAGAAAAATTTAATCAAATATAAAAAAAACCTTTTAATCCATGATTAAAAGGCTGTTATAATATATAAAATAAAATATTTCTAAAGATCCAGTGCAGGTTCCAGAATTTTTTCCATTCTCTTTTTCACCATATCTACAGATCCCGAATAGTTATTCACCATTAAGGAGAATACTAATGTTTTTCCGGAATTTGTTTTCAGGTAACCTGCTAATGTTTTTACTTTATTTAAAGTTCCTGTTTTCGCAAAAACCTGTCCGTTCCCCTCTCCGATGAACATTCTTTTCAACGTTCCGGATTGTCCTCCAATGGGAAGAGAAGTCAGATAAGATCTGTAATATTTCTGATCCATCAGAGAAGTAAGAAATTTTGCTTGAGAAATAGGAGTTACATTATTGCTTCTTGAAAGACCGCTTCCATCCATATAATTAAGACCATTCATATCAAAACCTGCCTCTCTTAAGTGATTGGTCACCACTATTCTTCCGGATTCTGAAGTCTGATCTCCCATTTTCTGATACCCTACTGTTCTTAATAAAGCTTCTGCCAATGAGTTATCACTATGTTGGTTCGTGTAGTATATAATATCACCTAAAGTCGGAGATTTATAAGCAGCCAGCATTTTTCTGCTTTCCGGCGCTGAATCTGTCATTTTCGGAGTTACTTTTCCTGTAACAGGAATTCCGCTTTTTACGAGAGTCGTTCTGAATGAGTTGGCAAGATATGCCGGAGCATCAGGCAGCCTGGTTGTTAAAGCTCCGTTTCCTTCGTATTTATCAGCATATACCATTTGATGATTGTATGGAGAAACATAGAAAAATTTTCTATCAGTAGAGAAACTTCCTTTTTTAACAATCAGTTTTTCGTTGGCCGGGTTAATATCTTGAGTGCTTCCTGCAGGCAGATAATAATTATTATTTTCCAACCATACAACATTTTCCGGAAGCACTGAAATATTGCCTTTGAAAAGCGCTGTCTGAATGATAATATCACCGTTTACCTTTTTGATTCCCTCTCTTGAAACTCCGCCTGCGAAATCTGAAATAATATCTCTGTACGATGAAGCACCAGCTTTATTGGTTCCCAAAGACGGGTCTCCGCTTCCTATTACATAAAGATTTCCATTTAAAACTCCATTCTCATCAATAGTCCCTGAATACTCCAGCTGAGTCATCCAACGGTAGTTTTCCCCTAAAAGGTTCAATGCTGTTTCCGTTGTCAGGAGCTTTGTAGTGGAAGCTGGTACTAAAGGAGTGTTTTCATTGTACGAAGAGATTACCTTCTTCGTTTTCGGATCGTACACTACGAATCCCCAGTTTGCATTTTTCAGCACAGGATCCGCCATCATTGTGTTTACGTTTATGTCCACCAGTTCTTTTGCTGACAAAACAGTTTTCTCCACCATCGTACTAACGGGTGAAGGCAGGTTTAAGCTGCTTTTCTGACTGTCATAATTCTGAGAATAAAGAACGGTAGAAACGGTAGATTGAGCCAGGAAAAAACCAGAAGCCAACACCGCCGCACTTGAAAAATATTTTCTGAAATTTACCATCTATCTTCTTTTAGTTCTATAGCTTTGACTGTTCAAAAAATGATAGGTTAAATCATTCAATTCAAAAGTCAAACACTTAATCAACGTCCAAAAGTAGAAATTATTGTTATACAACGAGCTACAAGCGTCTTATAAAAGAGTGTAAAGTTTGTTAAAAATTGTTAAAAATCCACAAAAATATCTTTTTTAATGCTTTGATATGCAGTGATTTCATCAAATTCTTTTAAACTTATCAAAACCAGACTTTTGAATTTCTCATAGTTTTTTCCCCGGGGAAGCTTCAGCATAATCTGAAACTGATAGAGATTATTCAGCCTTGCAATCTGCGCTCTTTCCGGACCTAAAATACAGTCCTCCGGAAGATATTTTCTGAGGATAGAACCTAAAAACTGAGAAGCACGGTCTACCTTATCTTCTTTTCTGTGCTTCATTTCAATCATAATAAGCTTGGTAAAAGGCGGATAGTGGAATTTCTGACGTTCTGTAAGGATGTATTTATAGATTTTTGCAGGGTTATTCATTTTGATCAGCTGAAATACAGAATGCTCAGGATTATAGGTCTGAATCAGGATTTTTCCTTTTCCGGAAACTCTTCCCGCTCTTCCGGAAACCTGCGTGATCAGTTGATAAGCTCTTTCTTCTGCTCTGAAATCCTGTACATATAATAAGGAATCAGCTTTAGGAATGGTGACCAGTTCGATATGGTCAAAATCAAGTCCTTTGGAAATCATTTGTGTTCCCACAATAATATCGGTTTCTCCGTCCTCAATTTTTTCATACAGTTTTTCGTAGGCAAATTTCTTACGCATAGAGTCTACATCCATTCTGTCCACCTCATTCTCAGGAAACAGTTTGGAAATTTCCTCGTGAATCTGCTCTACACCTACTCCTCTTTCGTTCAGCTTTTCAGAATTACATTTAGGACAGGTTCTTGGTTTGGAAGCTCTTTGTCCGCAATAATGGCACTTCATTTCATTGGCTGCCTTATGATAGGTCATTACCACATCGCAATTGGAACAGTAATTAACATAACCACAGCTTTCGCACTCAATTACATTGGCATAACCACGGCGGTTGTGCAGAACAATGGCCTGATTTTTTTCATCCACCGTTTTCTTGATTTCCTCAATCATTTTCAAAGAGAAATTACCTGAAACCTTTTTAGATTCCTGGGCTTCTTTAAAATTGATGAGCTCATATTCCGGAAGATTCACATTCCCGAATCTTTCATTCAGGAAAACGTATCTCATTTTATCTTTCCGCGCTCTGTAATAGCTTTCCACAGAAGGAGTTGCTGATCCTAAAATTACACCGGCATTGTAAAACCCGCCCAGAACCAATGATGCGTCTTTAGCATTGAAATAAGGAGAAACTTCTCTTGGTCTGTATGCTGAATCATGCTCCTCATCTACCACAATAAGTCCCAGATTCTGATAGGGTAAGAATAAAGCATTACGGGTTCCAACCAGAATACGGATATCATTCTGCCTTATTCTTCTCCATACTTCTACCCGTTCAAAATCTGTCAGTTTCTGATGATAGAAGCCGAGCTGTCTGCCGTATTTCTTTTCTAATCTTTGGGTAATCTGCTTCGTCAGAGAAATTTCCGGCAGTAAAAAGAGAACATTTTTTCCGTCTCTGATGCATTCTTCAATTTTTTCTAAATAAATATGGGTTTTTCCTGATGAAGTAACCCCGTGAAGCAGGACATTTTTCCCTTCTTCAAATGCTTCATCAATCTCAGATTTGGCCAGTTTCTGCTGTTCAGACAGTTCTTCGAGTTCCTCAATTTCTCCTTCATAGCCTTCAATTCTGTCTTTTTGCATATAATATTCCTCTATAAGACCTTTGTCTGCCAAAGGTTTCAAGTGGGAGCTTCCGAAGTACCCGTCTTCAAACAGTTCCGATTTCTTAACAGGAATATCAGGATTTTCTGTCTGCTTTTCCAGAATAAGAAGGAACAGATCTTTTTGTTTCTGGGCCCTGTTCAGTTTTAAAAGGATATCCGTAAGGTTCTGATTAGCCAGAACGTCATCATTAATTCTTACATACGCTACTTCTTTTGCTCTGTATTTCTCGGCAATTTTCTCATCAATTTCAATGTACTGAAGGTCAATCAATGAATTGATGGTTTTGATAATATCTTTTTTAGGAATAAAAGCTTCGATATCCGTCAGATTGATGAGCTGGCGGACCTCCAGTGCCTGAATCAGGTACATTTCGTTGACATCCAGATTTTCAAAATTAACAACAGCACCCGGTTTTAATTTTAAATAGGTTTCACTTTCCAGCTTTAATGAGGAAGGAAATGAAAATCTATAAATTTCTCCCAGGCTGCACATGTAATACCCGGAGAGCCAGTTCCAGAAATTGATCTGCTCTTCAGGCATGATCGGCTGATCATCCAGCATGCTGATCACTTCTTTTGCCACAAAGTTTTCCGGCGCATTGTTATGAAGTTCAAATACAATTCCCGTATAGATTTTTTTTCCGCCAAAGGGTACCAGAACGCGCATACCAATTTGGATTTCAGGTATCATTTCTTCAGGAACTTTATAAGTAAAAGATCCTTTGAGATTCAGGGGTAAAACAATTTGAGCGTACTGCAAGGGAAATATTTAAAGTGTAAAATTAGATTTTTCCGGAGAAAACTGCAACTTTGTGGAGATTGTTTCAAGGTTCTTTAACAGACCATGAAATCCAATGAGCAAAAAATATTCAATAGAAATGGACTTTAATCCGTTTGACAGAGGTAAAATTTTAACAGGCTTAGCCAAAACCTGAACTAAACGCAATGTCTGCAAAAGATTAAAAGCACGTTTAATTCGTTCGTAAGGGCGCTCCACTCAGCAAAGAATATCCCTATTACTAAACGATGACTTATCTTTAAAAAAGAAGTTCTGTCATCTCATACCAGAACGCAGAGGTAAAAAATCCGACGAGAATGCTGACTCCAATGATCAGATTGGTGAGTTTTGTATTCAGCCTGAACTGTTCTGCAATAATACTTGAGGTAACCAGTGTTGGCATTGCTGCTTCAAATACCGTAATTTTTGCCACATTTCCTTTTATTCCGAATAATAAAGCCATTCCCAGAACAATGGCGGGTGCCAGAATTAATTTGTAAAGCATCGACATCGACATCTGGGGAATCAGTTTTTTCCATCCGTTGAACTTCAGCTGCAATCCTACTGAAAATAAAGCCAACGGGCTTACTGTAGCCGCCAGTTTATCAAAAAATGGTTCTGCAACAGTAAAATCTATGAACTGTGACAATACTAAAGCGGAGATACATCCTATTAACGGAGGAAATGTGACAAGTCTTTTTAAAATGAATAGTGCACTTACCTTTCCAGATTTGCTTCCTCCTTTTACTGCGGCAATAATTCCGAGTGTGGAGAGGGCAAAAAACATGGTCTGATCACAGATAATGGCAATACTCAGCAGTCCTTCACCATAAAAGGCACTGATTAAAGGAAATCCTATGAATGAAGTATTACTGTAACCGCTTGCTAATTCTAAAGTACTTCTGGAACGCCTGGAATATCCTCTGCTCTTGCTGTAGAGCATCATAAAGAAGAAACAGAACACAGAAATTAAGAACGTAGCTGCAATCGGGAACAGCATCTCTGTTGTCCATTTTACTTTGGGCAGATATTTAAACGAAACTGCCGGAAGAGCAAGATAAAGAATCCAGGTGTTGATACCTTTATGGGCATCGGGGTGGATAGATTTTGTTGCTTTGAATACCATTCCTGCAATGATACACACTGCAATCAGAACAAAATTTACCATAATTATCAAGAAATATAGTGCAAATTTACGGCTGATTTTTGAGTTGGACGGGTAAAAATCATATTTTTTTCTGTAGAATTTCTTACGCGGGATAAGAAACTTAAACCTTACAGGTCCGGAGAGCTTATTAGATTCAGAGAACTTTTATATTTAATTTTTCATCACATCCCAAAGGCTTATGACCTCCATTTTTTCCAAAGGTTTTGAAAGTACGATTCTTTTCGAAGTTCCCGGTAAAAGATCAAAGAAATTATCACTGAAATGAGCGTCTCCAACCAGGTAGATATCTTTTGCCAAAACATCTGTGGATATTTCAATTTCTGAAGGCGAAATTTTTCGGACTGTAATTTCGGGTTTTGAAAGCTTCAAATCTTTCGGTTTATTAAAAAAGAACAGCTTTTCAAATTTTGCATCTATTTCAGCACTGATTTTTAAGACAGCTCCGGAGAGATCAAACTTAGCAAATTCTGATGTACTGATGCTTTTTATCTTCTTGCTGACATCGGCATTGATAAGAACTGGCTGACTGGTTCTCCAAAGTGTTTTCCCCTTAAAATCAATCAATTCGAAATTTACGTCTGCCTTCAGTTCTTTCAACAGATCACTTATGAGATAAACATCATAACTTTTATCGGTGTCGGCTACTGACACCAACACGGGTTCGAAGCTTCTTTTCGCCTGATAATGAAAGGCTTTCCAGTTTCCTAAATAATCTATGGAAGACCATGAAACTACCGGCCAGCAGTCGTTAAGCTGCCAGTACAGGGTTCCCATATTATAGGGTTTTGCACGGCGGTGAGCTTCAATGGCGATCTGCATTCCTCTTGCCTGCAATAGTTGTGAAACGTAATTGTATTGTACAAAATCGGTCGGGATTTTATAATCGCGTTTCAGGTATTCATTAATGATATCCCAGCCCCGGGCATGCTTCTCATGGGCTTTGATGGTTGGATTCTGAAGGTTTAAATCCGGTGTTCCGGAAAACATGGACTTTGTGGTTTCAAGAGTGGGTGTTCCCTGAAATCCGTATTCAGACATGAAACGTCCTACTTTTTCGTTATACATTTCAAAGGGTTGTTCTCCCCACCAGACTCCCCAATAATGGGAATCTCCTTCTGTAAGGCTTTCTTTATGCCCCCAACCGATGGATGGAGAGCTTGGCCAGTATATATTTTTATCAGATCTTAGATTTTCTGCCAATGCATTGGGAATCACTTCATGGAAAAGCTTTTTATAGTCTTTCCAAACCTGTAAGGAGTCGTTTTTTGAATAGTTGAACTGCTTCTGATATCCCCAGTTGACAATAGCCTCATCTATTTCATTATTTCCGCACCAAAGTGCAATTGACGGATGATTCTGAAGTCTGCTGACCTGATCTTTTACTTCTTCTTTTACATTGTTTAAAAAAGCTTCGTCTGTCGGATAAAAGCTTCCTGCGAACATAAAATCCTGCCAGACCAGGATTCCGTTTTCATCACAGGCTTTGTAAAATTCGTCATCTTCATAAATTCCTCCTCCCCAGATGCGGATCATATTCATATTGGCATCTTTGGTATCTTTGATCAGTTTCCGGTATTTTTCTTTGGTCATTCTGGGTGAAAAGCTGTCTCCCGGAATCCAGTTGGTTCCTTTGATGTACAATGGCTTTCCGTTTACTTTAAAATAAAATGATTTTCCTTTTGCGTCTTTTTCCTGTATCAGTTCTACCGTTCTCAATCCAATTCTGATATTTTTACGGTCAATATTTTTATCATTTTTTAAAAGTTGTACTTCAAAATCATAGAGGTTTGCTTCCCCGCGTCCATTAGGCTGCCAGAGCTTCATTCCACGTGTTTCATAAGGAACCGAAATGGTATTGGTTCCTTTTTGTAAAGCTATCTTTTGATGGATTTTATTGAGTTCTAAGCTGTAGTCTCCTGAGTTTTGTGCATAAATTTCCACATCGAAATGTAAATCATTTTCACCTTTATCGGACCTTTTCTGAATATCTTTAACCGAAATGATTTTAGCATTATTCCAGAATTCCAGCCGAACATCTTTCCAGATTCCAGCTGTGACCAATCTTGGTCCCCAATCCCATCCAAACTGATATTGTGCTTTTCTCACAAAGCTTCTGGGTGATTCCGGCATGGTGAACGGAACTTTTTTCGCTAATTCCTTTCCGGTATTGACAGCAGATGTAAACTTGACCTGAACTGTATTCTTCCCTGCTTTCAAATATTGTTTCACCGGAATTGTCCATTTCCGGAACATATTGTCGGTTTTCTTTAATAGTTTTCCATTAAGATAAATTTCCGAAAATGTATCCAATCCATTAAAAACAAGATCAATATTGTCATTCTTCAATTCTTCGGAAGAAACCGTAAATGCAGTCTGATAGTCCCAGTTTTCGTTTTCTATCCACTGTACTTTTTTTTCATTTTCATCTTTGTATGGATCGGGAATAATCCTGTTATTCATTAAATCCAGATGAACGGTTCCCGGAACTTTCGCAGGAAGCCAGTTTTGGTCTTTTGAATTTTTGAACTGCCAGTTCTCTGAGGACAGGTTCCTTTGCGAAAACTGGGCAGATAGAATATTCTGTATGAAAAGAAAAGCAAAAAGGATAGGTCTATTCATCAATAATTTTGTTTACAATTCTATGGATTCCATATTTAATAAGTTCATTATTAAAGCTAGTTGTTGCTTAATATTCAGCCCCAACATCTTTAATTCATAAGCTAAAGCTGTTTTATATGTATTTTCTAAAGACCAACTCCTAGGTTTTTATGTACTTCTATAGCTGCTCCTATTATTTTGTAGGATAATTCGTTTTCGGTCATTCATTTGTGTGTTTTTATTTTTATTGTGTAGTTTTTAAACGCAAAGTTTCGAATCTGGCCTAATACTATTTTGAGGAAGCGAAGATGGAATCGATTTTCAATCAATTGGATTAAGCTGGCTGGTTTTTATGCTTGAACTTAATCAGCGGCACAGTCGCAACGCTTTGCTTCCTCAAAATACAATACAGTTTGTTTTTTAAACTTTGCGTTTAAATATCTTTCATCTTATTTACTCTTCAAGGCAGCCACTTCATCAGGATTGGCAAAAGCTCCGCCATCCGTAATGGCCGAAGAGTGAAAATAACCTGCATTGGTAACCGCTCTTATTTCCTCAATATTGGATGAGCGAAGTCCACCTCCAACAAGGATTTCTATCCTTCCATCTGAAAGTTCGACCAGTTTTTTAAGATTTTCTTTTCCTTCAGATACATTGGGTTTCTGTCCGGAAGTAAGGATGGTTGTAAAGCCACATTCAATTACTTTCTCTAAAGAATCCTCCAGACTTGCGGCGCGGTCAAATGCGCGGTGGAAAGTACAGGGGAGCGGCGCTGCCAGCTGGATTAAAGCTTTATTCTGATCTACATTAACCTCATCATTTTCATCCAGAATACCGAATACAAATCCATCTGCCTTTAAAGATTTTAAATGAACAAGATCCTTTTTCATCTGCTCAAATTCTGAATCTGTGTAAGTGAAATCTCCTCCTCTGGGACGGATCATCACAAAAATCGGGATTGTCATTTTTTCACGAAGGTTCTTCAATGTTTCAAAACCCGGAGTGGTTCCGCCTTCACTGAGGCCATCACATAACTCTATTCTGTCTGCACCATTTCCGAAAGCAATCATTGCTGATTCAGGATTAAAGCATGCTATTTCTATCTTTGACATTGTATTATCTCTATTTAAATTTACTTTGGTTCATCCTGAAGTACATCTGCAATCAGAAATGAGCCGTTTTCTTTTACTACTTTTATGACTGATGGGTAATGAGCTTTAAAGCCATCATCTCTGAGCACAACATTGAATACATATTCATCTTTAGAAGTTGATTTCAAATTACAGCTTTCCACTTCAATATTGATCCAATCCTGTGCAGGGATAAGAAATCCGATCCCAATACCTGCTTTACGGGGATCAAACTTAGACTTCCATTTATCCTGAAATTCTTTTTCCGTAAGACTTCCGTCAACATCCAGATCAACATTCGCAGCATCCGTTTTGTACTCAAAATAATCTTCCGTTGTAATTTTCTGCAAATTCTTTTCTCCGTTTCCAATATCGTCTTTAAAATAATCTACAATACTTTTTTCTAACCACTTTTTCGCCTCTTCTGCTTCATTGGACTGATTATTCTGAACCATTTTCTTTTCTGTTGGATGTGGTTCTACGACTGTTTTACTCTCCTTCTTTTCTTCCTTACAGGCGATCATCATAAATAAGGAAGCAATGACTGTTCTTTTCATATTTTATGTTTTGGCTAAAGCCAATAGGTGTATTGATTTGTTATTTTCTTGTTGGAATAACGCAAAGACGCGAAGATTTTTCCTATAGTATTTATTTTAGGTCGCAAGGATTTTATCTCCGATAAAATTCATCCATAACTCCGGCAATTGATTGTTTTTATTATTCAATTATTTTAAAGCAAATTCCGGTTTTTCAAGGCGGTTTCCTTTCTGATCGTAAACGGCAAAGTTGAAGCCGTCCTGAATACAGTAAGATCCATATTCTCCCTGCTTATTGATGGCAATAAAGCCTACCTGAATATCTTTCAGGTTTTTGTTTCTTCGCTGATTGATTTTTACAATTCTCTCCACGGCTTCTTTGCAGGCTTCCTGTGGATTTCTGCCTTGTCTCATCAGTTCAACCACCAGATGGGTTCCCACGGTTCTTATCACTTCCTCACCATGACCTGTAGCTGTAGCGGCTCCTACTTCATTATCTACAAAAAGACCAGCCCCTATGATCGGGGAATCTCCTACTCTTCCGTGCATTTTGAAAGCCATTCCGCTGGTTGTACAGGCACCGGAAAGATTACCCTGCGCATCCAAAGCGATCATTCCTATGGTATCGTGGTTTTCAATATTGGCAACAGGCTTATACTGGCTGGTTTTTAACCATTCTTTCCATTCTTTTTCTGATTCGGGAGTGAGAAGGTTTTCTTTTTTAAATCCCTGTGAAAGGGCAAACTGCAATGCTCCATCTCCTACCAGCATTACGTGCGGTGTTTTTTCCATTACTGCTCTGGCAACAGAAATGGGGTTTTTAACGTGTTCAAGACATGCAACGGAACCGATGTTATAGTTTTCATCCATAATACAGGCATCCAGTGTTACTCTTCCATCTCTGTCCGGCCGGCCGCCATATCCAACACTTCTTTCTTTAGGGTCTAATTCTACGAGACGGACTCCTTTTTCGACCGCATCCAGAGCTTTTCCTCCTTTTCCAAGGATTGTCCATGCTTCTTCATTGGCTTTTAATCCGAAATTCCAGGTAGAAAGTACAATGGGCCTGTTGATTACTTTAGGATTTTCAGGAATATCTTTAGCGATTAAATCCAGAGGATTCACAGCAAGTGCAAGAGAGGCTGCAGCGGTTTTTTTAATAAAGTTTCGTCTACTTTGCATATCAGGTTTATTAGGCCTACAAATTAACAATTTTCCGGCTGGTAGAAAAGTAAAAAGACTACAGAAAATGATCTGCAGTCTTTATGTACTGTCAATGAAGAAAAACGGATGATATTATTTTGTTCCGAGCATCATCATGATCTTTTTTAATGTGGTAATTTATCCCGGAAATAGCCGTATACCCACGTTCCTGCAATAGCACTTAATAGGGTAACGGATACGGCTAATGCTCCTGTTCCGATCTGTGCAAACAAAGGCCCGGGGCATGCTCCTGTAACAGCCCAGCCAAAACCAAATATCAATCCCCCATAGATCTGACCTTTATTAAACTTTTTGGGAGTCAGTGTGATCGGTTCACCATCTATTGTTTTTATATTGAATTTTTTGATCAGCCCCACAGAAATCATGCCCACCAATACAGCGCTTCCAATGATTCCATACATATGAAAAGACTGCAGCCGGAACATTTCCTGTATTCTGAACCAGCTGATCACTTCTGCTTTCACAAAAATAATCCCGAAGATGATTCCTGCAACCAGGTATTTAAGATTATGATACCAATGGTGGACCCGAACATTTTTGTTCACACCCAAATTATGTTGATTGATATCCTGTTGCTGTTCTTTTGTCATGATAAAACTTGTTTCTTTTAAAATTTAATTACAGGGTAAGAATGAGAGGCAATATTACATTAGCCATTAAAAATCCTCCGATCATAAAACAGATTGTTGCTACCAAAGACGGCCACTGCAGGTTAGAAAGTCCCATAATCGCATGTCCGCTGGTACAGCCTCCTGCATATCTGGTTCCAAAGCCTACCAGAAATCCGCCTACAACCATAGTGATAAATCCTCTGATCGTCAGCAGACTTTCAAAATTCATCAGTTGTACGGGAACCAGATTGCTGTAATCTGTTATTCCGTAGCCTGCCAGTTCTGCTTTCAGATTGGGATGTACTGCTATTTCATTGGGATTCACTAAAAAATGGGCAGCAATCATACCTCCCAAAAAGATACCCAGCACAAAAAATAAATTCCAGGCTTCTTTTTTCCAGTCGTATCTGAAAAAATTCACATTGGCAGGTATACAGGCCGCACAGATATGCCTTAGTGAAGAGCTTATACCAAAGGATTTATTTCCCATAATCAGCAAAGCCGGAACGGTAAGTCCAATCAACGGGCCTGCAATATACCAAGGCCATGGCTCTTTTATAATTTCCAACATTTTTTATTTTTAATCTAATTTATTTAAAATTTTAGTTTGACACACATAATCACTTTTAGGAATTCCTGTGGAGGCAATTGCTTTAAAACCTCCTTCAATTTCGGAAAAATTACGGTATCCTCTTGCCTGAAGAATGCTTGCCGCTATGGTACTTCTGTAGCCACTTCCACAATGCATGTAGAAATGTTCTGCTGGATTTATCTCATGAATCCATTCATTGATATAAGCCAAAGGTTTGCTGTAGGCTTCATGAATATGTTCTGCACAGTATTCAATTTCTTTTCTTATATCTATAATCTTTGCTTCTTTTTCTTTGATTTCGGATTCAAACTGCTGTGCAGAGATACGGTTCACAAAGTCAGTTTCTTTTCCGCTCTTTTTCCAGGCTTCAAAGTTTCCTTCCAAAAATCCTAAAATATGATCAAATCCTACTCTACTCAAACGGGTCACTGCTTCTTCTTCATTTCCATTTTCCGTTACCAATAGAATGGACTGATTTACGTCTGCAATTAAAGCACCAACCCAAGGAGCAAAATCTCCATCCAAACCTATATTGATAGACTGTGGAATAAATCCTTTGACAAATTCATGACTGGTTCTTACATCTAAAATCAAAGCTCCTGAAGCTTCAGCAATTTCTTCAAACTGTTCTGGAGAAAGCGCATGCAGTCCTTGTGAAAGGACCTCATCAAAACTGCTGTATCCTTTTTTATTCATCATCACGTTCATCCCAAAGTAAGCTGGAGGAGGTAAAAGTCCGTCAGTCACTTCATTGATAAAGCTCTGTTTATCCTTTTGATTCAAAGCATAATTGGTTTTCTTCTGATTTCCCAGTGTATCTGCGGTTTCTTTCTGCATATTTTTACCACAGGCGGAACCGGCACCGTGAGCTGGATAAACAGTAATACCATCATCTAAAGGCAATATCCTATGGTACAAGCTATCATATAAGAGTCCAGCAAGTTCTTCCTGAGTCATATTCGATCCCTTCTGGGCCAGATCAGGACGGCCTACGTCTCCAAGGAATAAAGTATCGCCACTGAAAAGCGCTTTTTCTGTTCCATTTTCGTCAATCAACAAGTAGCAAGAACTTTCTAGCGTGTGTCCTGGTGTATGAAGAACTTTAATTTTAATATTTCCTATTTCGAATATCTGCTCATCTTCTGCGATAATGGCTTCAAATTCAGGTTGGGCTGTAGGACCGTAAACTATTGGAGCGCCCGTTTTGCGGCTTAGGTCGAGGTGTCCACTTACAAAATCTGCATGGAAATGGGTTTCAAAAATATATTCTAATTCCACTCCATCCTCATTCAGTCTGCGGATATAGGGCTCCGTTTCTCTTAAAGGGTCAATAATTGCGGCTTTTCCTGCTGAGGTAATATAATAAGCGCCCTGTGCAAGGCATCCTGTATAAATCTGCTCTATTTTCATTGTATTTATATTTCATATTTTTATTATGGTACAAATCTCCTGTTTTTGTTTTTCCTCTACAGCTACTTTTGTTACACAAGAAAATTATAGAAAGATTTCTTTAATGACAATGTAAATGCCCATTATCAGGATAAACCATCCGAATGCGGGCTTGAGTTTTTTACCATCTATCTTTTTTGACCATTGAGAGCCGATTATAATGCCTGCAATGGCAATACCTGTAATAGACAGCAGAAGTCCCCAATCTATTTTCATGTAGCTTACAGAGAAAACAAACCCTATAAGAGAATTAAAGGAAATAATAACCAATGACGTTCCTATGGCCTTCTTCATTGGAGTTTTTAAAAGATTAACCAATGCAGGAATGATCATAAAACCACCTCCTGCACCTACCAGGCCTGTTAAAAATCCGACTATTGCGCCTTGACCCGCTAACAGCAAAATATTGCTTTTATTCTCATTATTTCCTAAAGGCTTTTCCGAAGTATTTTTGCGGATCATTGTATAAGAAGCGAGGATCATTAAGACTGCAAAGATCAGGAGTAAAAAGATGTTGCGTGTCAGAATAAATTTCTGTGTTCTGAAAATTTCCTCAGGAATTACAGGGAGAAGATAAATTCTCGTAAGAAAGATGAATACAACAGAAGGAATTCCGAATAGCAATGCTATTTTAAAATTAACCAAACCTTTTTTGAAATAGTCGACAGATCCTGCCAGACTGCTTATTCCCACTACAAAGAGCGAATATTCCGTTGCCAGAAAAGCATCAATCCCAAACAGGTAAACGAGGACAGGTACAGTAAGAATACTTCCTCCTCCCCCAATTAATCCCAAAGAAATCCCTATGAAAACTGCTGCTGCATACCCTATAATTTCCATTTCACTATTCAAATTATTATGACGCAAAAATGGGAATGTTCAAAGACGGCTACAGCTACTTTTGTTACATAAGGAGATTTTTTAACATGAGGAATACTGATATGTCACAAAGAACAAATAAGTTTTTTAATGTTGAGTAATTTCTCTGCTCAGTTTACTTCACCCTCGGCCTGTAATAATTGCCGGCCACCCTGTTAAAAATTCTTTGAATTTGACACCATTCCGAGGAAGCGGAATCGTACTTTTCCTAAGATTGAGAGAAAGCTTATGAGCTGAAGGTTTTCAGAATCGTGATTTTATTTCTGCCCAGCTTCAGTTTTCCGTCTTCTTCCAGCTGTTTCAGAAGCCGGGACACCACTACTCTTGCTGTTCCCAGCTCATTTGCCAGCTGTTCGTGGGTGGTATGGATGGTTTGAGAGCCGGTAATTCCAGACTTTTTATGCAGCAGATTCAGAAGTCTTTCGTCTACTTTTTTGAAAGCAATCGCGTTGATAATATCCAGCAGCTCTTCAAATCTTTTGTGATATAACCTGAAAATATAGTCCAGCCATTCCGGGTATTCTTTTATGAATAAGGAAACTTTGTCTACCGGTAAAAAAAGAATTTCTGCATCCTCTTCTATTTCGGCTTTAACGATGCTTTTTTCATTGTGCATCCCTCCCAGAAAAGACATGATGCAGCTTTCACCAGCTTTGATATAGTATAATAAAATTTCACGTCCGTCTTCTTCAGTCCTGATGACTTTCAGCATTCCCTTCATCACAATAGGAATAGAGCGGATGGAAGCATTTTCATCCAAAATAATATCACCTGCATGGTATTTTTTTGTTATACCATACTGATACAGCTTTTCTACGAGTTCCGGTGATGATGAGAATTCCGAAGAAAGTATCGTGTCGTCCTGCATTTTTATTAATTTATACCAATTTCATCCACAAACAGCCACGCTTTGGAATCTGCTCCGGGATTTCCAGCCGGAATAATCCCTGCATTTTCAATCGTTACTTTCAAATATTTTGCATTTTGAGTTCCTACATTCACTTTGATTTTTCCATGGGCATCCTGAATTTCTGCGGTTCCGATTTCTTTGATCAGCTTAAAATTCGTATTGTCATCGGAAATAAAAATTTTTGCTGATTTAGCCAGATGAATCCAGCTGCCTTTATTTTCAAGAGTATTAAAATAGACTTCCGTAAAAGCGGTCTTCTTACCCAAATCTATTGTAGCCAGCACATCCTTCCCCTGGAAGCCCAGCCATGTTTTGCCCAACTGTTTTACATTTCCGATGATACCGTCTACCAATGTAAAAGCTCCTCCAAAAGAGTAATTCTCGTTGGGCTGCTGTTCAAGGGTAATGTTTTTTCCGGTCGTCTTTGAAACCGTAAATTCCTGTGCAGAAACTGCGCTCTTCAATTGTCCTTCTTCAAAATAAGCGGATTTAATCGTTAAAGAATTAGGAATCTGAACGGCATTCTGATAGGTTTTAGAATTGATTGTAGGATTTGTTCCGTCCAGCGTATATCTGATACCTTTCGAATTCTGTGAAGTTGAAAGCTCATATGCAATTCCGTTATTGGCAGGAACTACTTTTCCAATGATGTTGTAGATACTTTTTGCATAATTTACCTGCATATTATCCAGCACTTTAAACTGACTGATCACTCTGTTTTCAAATTCTTTGTATTTTTTAGGATCTGATGTTCCCCATCCCACTTCAGACAGAGCCATTAACCGGGGGAAAATCATGTACTGTACATGTTTAAAATCTAAGATATATTCTGTCCAAAGGTTAGCCTGAACTCCCATAATGTACTGAGCCTGTTCTGCATTCAGTTCAGAAGGAATAGGATTGTAAGCATAAACTTTATCCAAAGGGGTAAAGCCTCCAAAAGCATTAGGTTCAGACTGTGGATCTCCCTGGTAGTGATCAAAATAACAATAAGCGCCGGGGGTCATTACGGCAAAGTGTTTTGATTTTGCTGCTTCAATGCCTCCGTTTACACCGGTCCAGCTCATGACCGCTGCATTCGGGGCTAATCCGCCTTCTAAAATTTCGTCCCATCCGATGATTTTTCGCCCTTTGCTGTTGACATATTTTTCGATTCGGTGAATAAAGTAGCTTTGTAAGCCATGTTCATCCTTTAGATTATTCTTCTTGATCAGTTCCTGGCAGTGTGTGCATTCTTTCCATCTTGTTTTCGGGCATTCGTCACCGCCAATATGAATGTATTTGGAAGGGAATAATTGCATTACCTCATCCAAGACGTTCTCAAGAAAGGTAAATGTTTCATCTTTCGGGCAGAAAACATCATCAAACACGCCCCATTTTGTAGCAGGTTCAAAGGGTCCTTTTGTACATGCCAGCTCAGGATATGCAGCTAACGCGGCCAATGCGTGCCCGGGCATTTCTATTTCAGGAACTACAGTAATATGTCTCTCATGCGCAT
Source organism: Chryseobacterium culicis (assembly GCF_900108365.1). GTDB lineage: Bacteria > Bacteroidota > Bacteroidia > Flavobacteriales > Weeksellaceae > Chryseobacterium > Chryseobacterium culicis. Next base: position 208,116 of record NZ_FNWQ01000007.1, read on the forward strand.
ATTTCACGACATCTTTGATGTCTTCCTGAGTATAAAAATAAGGTCCGTAAGGCTTCCCGTCAAATGTATTATCAACATACGCTCCAATCATGGATTCTTTACGTTTTGATCCGATCTGAGTAAGCTTAGGATATTTTTTGATCTCAATTCTCCATCCCTGATCGTCTGTCAGATGCCAGTGAAAAGTGTTCAGCTTATACATTGCCAGATAGTCTATATACTGCTTTACCTCATCCACTGTGAAAAAATGACGGCAGACATCCAGATGCATTCCTCTCCATGCAAACTTTGGCTGATCTTCGATTTTCATCACCGGAATTTTCTTAGTATCCTTATACTGATCAATAATCTGAATTAAAGTCTGCAGAGCCAGAAAATATCCTTGTCTTGTATAGGATTTAATATGAATCTGTTTTGGAGAAATTTCCAATGCGTAATATTCTTTTTTCTCTTCTGCATCTGCTGCGGAAACCGGAGGAATTACAGAATGTATTAAATGAATATCTTCCCCCTTCTGAGCATATTGAAATTCGAGCTGTGAGCCTGTTCTTTTTTTGAAATATTCCGTCTCCTCTTTCGGCAGCTCGCCACTTAGGATGAAAATGTCCGGAATTGCAAATTCTCCCTGCAAAGTCTGAACTTTTTGCGGGTAAGGGATTAAATTTAATGTATTTTGGGCCAGAATCACGTTTGAAATCAGTATAAAAAATGCTAAAAAAGTCCGTATCATGGGATGGGGTTAAGGTTTGAGCTAAGATAATTATTTTTCAAAACTCTTTGAACCTTTTTAAAAAACAAATTTCAATATCTTCCATGGTTCTGGTTCTTCTGAAAGGGCCGCTCTGGAATAGTTAAAATGTATATGTAAGAAATTGTTCTATAAGATTTTAATACTTATGGTTTGTTTTTTGATCAATTTAATCAACTTAAAAAAATTTAAAGGTTTAAATTTGTAAAAAAATACGATGAAAAAAAGCATTTTTCTGGCGGCCGGATTATTATTTTCAATGTCAGCACAAGCACAACTTCTGGATATCATAAAATCTACCGTTAAAAGCAAAACCGGTGTAGATCTGAATCTACCTGTAAAAAATAATGGTACTGCAACTTCTACCACAACCAGTACATCTTCCGGTCAGACGACTCATTCATCTGCCAACCTTGGGAATCTTACTTCTACTCAGATCTCTTCAGGATTAAAAGAGGCTTTAAGCATGGGGGTAACAGATGGAGTAAAAAAGCTGGGAGTAACGGACGGTTTCTTTAAAAACGAAGCCGTTAAAATTTTAATGCCTGAAAAGTTAAGAAAAATAGATGCTACTTTGCGGTCCATCGGAATGGGAAGTCTGGCTGACCAGGGGGTAAAATTACTGAACAGAGCGGCCGAAGATGCAGTAACAGAGGCTGCACCGATCTTCGCAAATGCAATCACCTCTATGACGATTACCGATGCCAAAAACATTTTACTGGGAAGTAATAATGCGGCTACGAATTATCTGCAGGGAAAAACCCAGACTCAGCTGTTTAATGCCTTTCAGCCTAAAGTAAAAGCTTCTTTAGGAAAAGTAGGTGCTGATACACTTTGGAAAAACCTGATTTCAAAATATAATACTTTTACAGGACAGGCTGTAACGACTGATCTTAATGAATATGTTACTACAGAAACCATTAACGGCGTATTCAAAATGGTTGCGGATAAAGAAAGCGGAATCAGAAATACGCCCGCTATGAGAACGACAAGCATTCTGCAGAAGGTGTTCGGGGCTCAGGATGGGAAATAAATATAATTAGACTGAATATATAAAAGCTGTTTCATGATGAAGCAGCTTTTTTGGTTTTAATTTCTTTTGTCCTGAAACAAAAGAAACAAAAGTTCAAGACCTGGATCTCTCCACTAAAAATAATTCCTGTTCTCTAAAAATTCTAAACTTGCGCGAAGTCATTATTTTTTTTAAGTTCCAGATTGGTCTCGCGCTTCAAACAGGAGAATGTTCTTTACGTTCACAGGAGTTATTTTTTGACGCTGCGAGTTCTTATGTCGCTTTTAAGGTGTTCCATAGAAATATTGATCAGTATTTTAAATGATAAAAGATGATTTATGGTGAAGTATTTTTTTGGTTTTCTTTTGTCTTGAAACAAAAGAATCAAAAGTTCAAGACCTGGATCTCTCCGCTAAAAATAATTCCTGTTCTCTAAAAATTCTAAACTTGCGCGAAGTCATTATTTTTTTAAGTTCCAGATTTGTCTCGCGCTTCAAACAGGAGAATTTTCTTTACGTTCACAGGAGTTATTTTTTTGACGCTGCGAGTTCCTATGTCGCTTTTAAGGTGTTCTATAGAAATATTGATCAGTATTTTAAATGATAAAGATGATTTATGGTGAAGTATTTTTTTGGTTTTCTTTTGTCTTGAAACAAAAGAATCAAAAGTTCAAGACCTGGATCTCTCCACTAAAAATAATTCCTGTTCTCTAAAAATTCTAAACTTGCGCGAAGTCATTATTTTTTAAGTTCCAGATTTGTCTCGCGCTTCAAACAGGAGAATGTTCTTTACGTTCACAGGAGTTATTTTTTTGACGCTGTGAGTTCCTATGTCATTTTTAAGGTCAATTATAGAAATATTAATCTAATTTTAAGTGATGAAGGGCTATATTGTGATGAGTCAGATTTTTTATTTTAAATTTCTGACGTGTTATAAAAGTTTCGGCCTCACTTTGTGAGGCCGAAACTTTTATATTTTTTTAAACAGATCAGAACTGCATTTCAGGAATTTCTCCTTCAATAATCAGGTCAGCCTCTGTAGCTTTAACAATATCTTCTACTGAAACACCTGGTGCTCTCTCCACCAGTTTGAATCCTGCCGGAGTGACATCCAGAACAGCTAATTCAGTTACTACTTTTTTCACGCAGTTGACGCCCGTTAAAGGAAGCGTGCATTTTTTAAGGATTTTACTTTCTCCTGCTTTGTTTACGTGCATCATGGCAACGATAATGTTTTCAGCAGAAGCCACAAGATCCATGGCGCCTCCCATTCCTTTTACCATTTTTCCCGGAATTTTCCAGTTAGCAATATCTCCGTTTTCCGAAACTTCCATCGCTCCAAGGATGGTAAGATCTACTTTCTGACCGCGAATCATCCCAAAACTAAAGGCAGAATCAAAGAATGAGCCTCCTTCCAGAATAGTAATGGTTTGTTTTCCGGCATTGATGATATCAGCATCTTCTTCTCCTTCGAAAGGGAAAGGTCCCATCCCCAACACTCCGTTCTCACTCTGGAATTCTACGGAAATCCCTTCCGGAACATAGTTGGCAACCAAAGTAGGAATTCCAATTCCCAGGTTTACATAATAACGATCTTTCAGTTCTTTTGAAATTCTTTTGGCAATTTGTTCTTTTGTAAGCATAATAAAAACTTAGACTGCAATTTAATTATTTTCACTTGAATACAAAAGGGCTTTGTTCTCTGCAACAATTAACACTGTTAGTTAAAATAATATCTGTAATTTTGCTCCATTATTTTATCAGAATGAAAATACTTTTTAAATATCTTAAACCTTATCAGTGGCTGATAATCATCTCGTTATTTCTGGCTACAATTAACCAGGTTTTTTCTTTATTCGCACCGGCTATCACAGGAAACATCCTTGACCAGCTGGTTACTCACCCCAACTTTTTTGATAAAGAAAAACTTCTGCCGAGAAATCTGAATGAATATTTATACGGAAGTTCTGCATATCATGGCGCATTTTATTTTTTGGGGCTTCTTATCGGAACCGCAATGGTGAGCAGAATTGCCAAAGCTTTTCAGGATTATGTGGTGAGTGTGATTACCCAAAAGTTTGGAGCAAAAATATTTACAGATGGCTTAAAGCACTCTATGGCACTTCCTTATCAGGAATTTGAGGATCAGAGAAGTGGTGAAACGCTTTCTATTTTAACCAAAGTACGGGAAGATACCGTAAAGTTCATCACTAATTTTATTAATATTTTCTTCGGAATTCTGGTGAGTATTATCTTTGTTTCGGTATATGCCATCCGTTTACACTGGTCTATCATGCCGGTTTATATCTGCGGAATTTTTCTGATTGCCATTGTGACGAATTTATTGAGCAAGAGAATCAAAGTAATTCAGAAAAATATCGTGACTGAAACAACTGCCTTAGCCGGAAGTACTACTGAGAGCTTAAGGAATATCGAGATTGTTAAAAGTTTAGGATTAACCAATCAGGAGGTAATCCGTTTAAATAACAATACCTACAAGATTCTTGGTCTTGAACTGAGAAAAGTGAAAAGCATCCGTTCTTTAAGCTTTATTCAGGGAACGATGGTTAATTTTCTTCAGCAGATGATTACGCTGACCTTATTATATTTAATTTTTAAAAATATTGTAACTCCGGGTCAGTACCTGTCTCTGATGTTTTACGGGTTCTTTATTTTCGGGCCTATGCAGGAAATCGGGAATATTATTATTTCTTACCGTGAAGCTGAGGCCTCTCTCCAGAATTTTGACCGTTTGATGAAAAAGGAGGTGGAAGAAAAGCCTCTTCATCCTAAAAAAATTGGCGCGATTGAAGAACTGGAATTCAAACATGTTTCTTTCAAGCATCAGTCTGCTCAGTATAAAGCGTTAAATAATATTTCTTTTGATCTTAAAAATGGTGAAACTATAGCTTTTGTAGGACCTAGCGGTTCCGGAAAAAGTACACTGGTAAAGCTCCTGGTTGGTTTATACAGACCTCAGGAAGGAAATATTTTTTATAATGGCATTAATGGAAAAGAGTTTGACTTTGATGAGCTGAGAAACCAGATCGGTTTTGTTACGCAGGATACCCAGTTATTCGCAGGAACCATTAAAGAAAATCTTCTTTTCGTTAATCCTTCGGCTACTGAAGAAGAGCTGGCCGCTGCTTTACAGAAATCAAGCTGTACAGCTCTGCTGGAAAGAGCCGAAAAAGGAATCGAGACAGTTATTGGAGAAGGCGGTCTGAAGCTGAGCGGCGGCGAGAAGCAAAGAATTGCCATTGCAAGAGCGCTTTTAAGAAAACCACACCTGTTAATTTTTGACGAAGCAACTTCTGCACTGGACAGTATTACTGAAGAAGAAATTACCACGACTATCAAAGACATTTCGAAGGAAAGAGAACAGATCACGGTTCTTATTGCACACCGTTTAAGCACGATTATGCATGCAGACAAAATCTATGTTCTGGAGCGCGGGCAAGTAGTAGAAACAGGCTCCCATGCCAATCTTATTGATGAAAAGGGACTTTACTACGCCATGTGGAGACAACAGATCGGAGAAAGAAAAACACTTACTCCTCAGGGATAAAAAAAGCGCTGAATGTATGTTCAGCGCTTTTTTTATTGTTTGAACTTATTCTTTAGTTCTTACTGTTCTCTGTTCAATTCTTTTTTCAAATTTTTCTCCCTGGAAAATTCTCTGAATCATAATTCCCGGAATATGAATCTCGTTAGGATCCAATTGTCCAGGCTCTACCAGTTCTTCTACTTCAGCAATGGTAATTTTAGCAGCACCGGCCATCGGATGGTTGAAATTTCTTGCAGATCCTTTGAAGATCAGATTTCCTGCATGATCGCCTTTCCATGCTTTTACGATAGAAAAATCTGCATCATACGCGTGTTCCAGAATATGGGGCTTACCTTTAAATTCTTTCACTTCCTTTCCTTCTGCTACTTCAGTTCCGTAACCTGCAGGGGTATAAAAAGCAGGAATTCCTGCCTGAGCGGCTCTGCATTTTTCCGCTAAAGTTCCTTGCGGCGTAAGTTCTACGTCCAGTTCACCTGAAAGCATCTGTCTTTCAAACTCGGCATTTTCTCCTACATAAGAAGAGATCATTTTTCTGATCTGTCTTTTATGAAGCAGCAGTCCCAATCCGAAATCATCTACTCCTGCATTGTTTGAAATACAGGTAAGATCTTTCACATCACTTTCTACCAAAGCATTAATTGAGTTTTCGGGAATCCCGCAAAGTCCGAATCCGCCAAGCATCAGTGTCATTCCATCTTTAATTCCTTCAATGGCCTCCTTTGCATTTTTTACTCTTTTATCTATCATGAAATATTAGATTTTTCTGTTGGCTAAATTTAATAAATTTTCTGGTATATCTGATGAATGGAAGCCGTACTGAATTTCATACATTTTATAAACAGCATTTTTTACGATTTAAAAATAACATAATCAAAAAGTTACGTAAAAAACCGAACAAGTCTGTTCATTTTTTGTTTTATTTCTCGTCAATTCGATTTATATTTGAAGCCTCAAAGATGAAAATCAAGTAAATTTTATTGTCTTTGAATATAATTTAAACACAATTTTAATGTAAAAATTATTCTATACGAACATCATTATCTGCTTTATTTAGTCTTCCGCAGACAGATCATCACATTCATTATAATATCAATCAAATTTCAACAAAAACATGAAAAAATTATTGACCTCAGCATTACTTGCCCTGGTCCTGAGTGCCAGCGTATATGCACAGGAAAAAACGTATTTCGATGAAAACTGGGAGAAAACCACTCAGGATAAAATGGAATATTACCGTGAAACAACGCCAAAAGGAAAGCTCACTCTCATCAAAGATTTCTACAAGGACGGAAAGCTCCAGATGGAAGGGCTTGCTTCCGACACTACCCCAAACAATGAAGTTTTCGACGGAAAGGTAACCTGGTATACTCCGGAAGGAAAAGTAATGTCGATAACCACGTTTTCTAAGGGTAAACAGCTGGGAGTTTCTCAGTCTTATGACGAAAAAGGAAGACTTACAGAAGATGTGAATTATAAGGCTGACGGCACTTTCGATGGAAAAGCATTTCTTTATAAAGATCCTGAAAGCGAATATTTTTACAACAGCATTACCACCTATGAGAATTCTTTACCTGTAAAAACAATTGTTTATGATGAAGATATAAAAGGAATAAGATACGAAAACTACTCAACCAAAGACGGCGGTACCGAAACCAAATATTATGATGAAAAAGGGAAACTTATCGGGACGGCTCCTTCAGGCTCCGGAGAAACTCTGCTGGTAGATTATTACCCGAATCCCATGAGAATTTCTAAAATTGAAAAATATAAAAGTGACGGCAGCGTAAAAGAAGGCGTTGTATATGCTAAAAACGGAAAGCTCCTGCAGGAACAGAAAAATAACAAAAAAGACGGCTATAAAACCACTTACGATGAATCCGGTAAGAAAATAGGACATCTTGTATATCAATATGATAAAGAAAATGATGCTTTTAAGCCTATGGATGGTGAAGATTATCAGCTAAATTATGATTATACCCAGATTTCATCCATTGATATTTATAAAAACGGGAGTATTATAACCAGCCGGTATTTTGATGAGGCAGGAAAATTATCATCAGAAAAAACACTGAAAGACGATGTGACACAGGAGATCAAATACTACAGTCCTGACGGAAAACTGAAATCTACACTCACCTATAGTGATGACATGCCCTACAATGGCACCTCTTATGAAGGACTCACCGAGACCCAATATAAGGAAGGTATCGTAGTGAATACCAAAATATATCATGAAGAAAAAAAGCTGAAATCCGAAAAGAAATTAAATGCTAAGCAAACCGCTTATGATGCCACCATCTACGATATTAAAGGTACCGTTTTATACACCTATAACCAGCCTTTGAATGAGGAAGAGGGTAATTATTTCTTCACGGCACAGATTGTACAGTATATGAAAGGAAAACCTGCCGGTAAATCTTCTGTCAAATCAGGGATTCTTCAATCCGGAAAAATAAAGTTAACCACATTAAACGGTTCTAAAGAACTTGAGCGCAGCGGGAAATGGGTGCTCTTAAAGCTTTATGATACGGATGGAAAGCTTATTCAGGAAACCAAAACGCTGGCCGATGTACCCGAAGAGTATTCATCCACAGAAAATCCGGCAATGCTGAGCGAGGATGATCTGTACTATTTTGACTAATCATTTATGTAATAAAGGCAGTTTCAATTGGAAACTGCTTTTTATTTGCCCGCCGCAAGCACAGATTTTCACGGATAATGATGGATAATTCAATAAAAAAGAGGCTGCCATTGCCGGCAGCCTCTACAATGATAATTGCACTCAGCTTATCTTACTGAATGATCAGTTTTAAAGTAAATAGTTTTCTTCCGTGAACTTTCACAAAATAAACGCCTGCCGGAAGATTCTCATTCACCAGGGAGAAACGCTGGTTATTGATATTTTTTGATACATAAAGCAGTTCTCCTGAAGCTGATACCAATTCAATTTTTTCAATCGGGTAATCGCTCTTAATAAAAGTAGGCTGTCCCGGTTTGGTTGGGTTTGGATAGAGCACTACATTCTTTTCTGTGCTTCTTGTTTCTTCAGTTCCCAAAGTAGGTGAAGCCACCTGAAACTGTACCCTGTTGGACACTTCTGTATAAGAATCATTGGTAAACATAACCATGTAATAGTTTCCCGGAGTGGCTGGCACCGCTGTTCCCTGAATTGTTTTCGTTCCTTGGGTGACGCCATCAAAATACGTATAAGAAACAAAGTTATCATCCGGTGTCTGAACACTTTGAGGATAAATTCCTAACCAGTCTTTGATGATTCCCGGAGAATCTGTCCATGAAGCAGTAATATTTTCTCCTAAAGTATACACAGGTTTGTTAATCCATAGATCCGTCACAATATCCCCTACTTTAAAGAAGACTTTTTCGCCGATTCCGTTATATCCGTCCTCCAGCAGGTACTGAGCATAATAATATCCTTTAGGAAGCCCCGTGAAATTAAGCGTTCCTGAAGCCGCTGTTACATAGCTCCATTTGATGGAAGCAGTGGTTCCGGGAGTCTGTCCCATTTTATAAATTCCAATCCAGTCTTTCTGAAGGTTCGGGCCATTGGTAAAGTTGATAACCACTGTTCCTCCTACCGGATAAGTATCAGCAGTAGCCTGAAGCTGCACTTTTGGGCCTACATAGAAATTCTTTCTTGCAGTAATTTCCGTATACCCGCCATTCGCAAAGAATCCTGCAAAGTACTGGCCTTTATTAGCTAAACCATTGGTAAAAGTAGCTGTACCGGCAGTCTGCCCGTTGGTATAAATATATCCCTGAGAAGTGCTGGTGGCCGGAGTCTGTCCTTTCTTATAGATGCCTACCCAATCCTGCTGATTTCCCGGGCCTCCTGTATAAGTAGCTGTGATAGCTTCATTCTGGGCATATTCTGCTTTGTTTAAAGTGAATGTAGGGTTTGAAACCACGCTTCCTGTAATTTCGAACTGCTTTACATCGCTCCAGTCGCTCCACTCAAGGTTTCTGTCTCTGTACCGTGTTTTTACATAGTAGATGCCATTAGGAATAGAGTTTGCAGCTAACGTTGCTTTTGTAATATCCACTCCGTCATTCAGGTTTTTGGTTTTATCAGGAGTTCCGTTTCCGTCTTTCCCGAACCAGTTTTCAAAATCGCGGTAGAATTCTTTTTCAATCACAGAGAAATCCGCAGTTTTGCTGATCAGAAACTGTGTGGTATTTAAAAGTTCTCCGTTTGAAGAAGAGAATGCACTTCCATTCAATGTTAAAGGTAAAGTAGTAGCAGTACCTGCGAAATTGTTTGTGATGGATGGTTTGGCCGGTTTAGGCTGGTTTTTATATCTGTGGAAAGCATCTACAAGCACATTGTTTTTCTTGTTGTACACACCACCGATGGAGTAACATTCAATGTCCACTTTTCCTGTGGGAATATCCACTTCCACAATCTGGTATGTCCAGTCGGTTAAGGTTTTCTGAACATCATCAAAATCCTGTTCATTAGACATTCCCCAATACTGATCCCAAGCCGTTCCTCCAGAAATAATCTGATAGTTGGGTGTATTTTTTAGCTGGCCTCTGTGATACAGATGATGGTGAGCTCCTACATGCATTAAATACTTATCTGAAGTTACCAGAAGCGGTACTGCATTTTCTCTTACCCATGTAGAAATATCCCCTACATACTGCTCAGCCTGATAAGGTCTGTGGCTTAAAGAAATAATCCAGTCTACTGTGGGATCATTGTTAGCTGCGGTTAAAACCTGCTGCAGCCACGTCTGCTGGGCAGATCCCGTATGTTCTGAACTTAAGCTCACAAACAATACATTTCCTGCCTGCTGGGCATAATAATTTTCATTCCCCGAGCTTATCCCTTTATAACTGATTTCATCAATATAAAAGTGAGCATAATAGGAATTCATTCCCATTGTTCCATAGGTTTCATGGTTTCCTACCGTTGTCTGGATAGGAAGATATGGGGATAATTTGATATTCTTTTTGAAGTGAACATTCTCATAATGATCCAGCGTACCAACGTCTACCTGATCACCCACCATGAAGGTAAGCGCGATGTTATCAGAAGGATCTGAAGCAGGTCCAAACTTTTCTTTTAGTTTTTTATAGGCATTCAAAGTAAGCGTATCATACCTCGGCTCTGCTTTGATCTGATTGTCTCCCATAATAAGAAAACGGATTTTCCCGTTGGCAGTTACCGGCTGCCCCGGCAAAGGAAGTGTTCTGAAATTATAAACAGCAGACTCACTTGTTCCTGTTTTAATTTTATAGTAGTATTTGGTATTGGGCTGCAGATTATTAATCTTTGCCGTGTGATAATAATAGTTGTTGTTATATCCGGTATCTGAGAAGATATTGGTGGTTCCCGTTACCGTAACGTTAAGGTTGGTTGGAGAGTCTCCGTAGATCACTGTTGTTTCATTATTGGAAGCTGTTTTCCAATTGACAATCATAGAATTTGGAGTCGGGTTTTGCAGATAAGGATACAAAACCTGCCCGAAAGCCATCTGGACCGCGAAACAAAAAAAGAAGAAATAATGTTTCATAATCGTTTTCGTTTTAAAATAACATATAGAATTTCGAATTGTAAATCAGTTCATTAAAAAAATCACTGCTCAGATTTTTTACTTCGGGCAAAAGTAGATTTCCCATATAAACTCTGTCTGATGGTATTTTGAAGAAACCGTTAAGTTTTCAGCAAAAAAGGAGTAAAAAAATTATAGTTTTTAGTACATTAATTATTTGGCATATTCAAAAACTATTTTGTACATTTGCAACCTGTTATTCAACCTCTGACGAAGAACGTGTAAGTTGCTTAGCTTTAACATTTTATTTTATTAATAATGGATTTATTAAAGTACGTACAAGACAAGTACATTGCGAAAAAAGAATTCCCTGAATTCAAAGCAGGTGATACAATTACTGTGTATTACGAAATTAAAGAAGGACAAAAAACCAGAACTCAGTTCTTCAAAGGAACAGTTATCCAACTAAGAGGTACTGGATCTACAAAAACTTTTACCATCAGAAAAATGAGTGGTGATGTAGGTGTAGAGAGAGTATTCCCTATTAACATGCCTGCACTTCAGAAGATTGAAGTTGATAGAAGAGGTAGAGTTAGAAGAGCTAGAATTTACTACTTCAGAGACCTTAGAGGTAAAAAAGCAAGAATCAAAGACGCTGCTTACAAGAAGAAATAATTCAGACAACAATACATACAAAAAGAGGCTGTTTACTTATAAACAGCCTCTTTTTGTATGTATCACTATTTTTACTTTCTGTAGGGAGTTCCGTTTCCGGTTTCCAGAAAGAGTTTCAGACTTCCGATAAACTGATCCCAGCCACCGGAACAAATGGCATAACATTCCACAGCCGGATTTAATCCTAAATGCGTAAGCTGAAGCAAACTGCTGTTTTCCTTTTGTTCCATTTCCCAGACTATACTCGTTCCAATCCATTCTGTCTGATTCTTCAATTCAGGAAGGGCAATTAAAGAATCTTCAACACACCAGATAATTTTTGAATTATGTATTGATTCTTTTATTCGTATGGTTTTATAAATAAGGTCTCCAAATCTTACAGTAAATACATCTCCTTGCTTTGCCGATGTTCCGGTAAAACATTCAGACCACCAAAGGGGAATCTGATGAGTAAGAGCCTCATAAGCTTTCTCTGCTGGTGCTTTAAGTTCAATTGTAGTGGTATAATTGTCCATATCTTTTATTTTCACAGCGTTATATGATTAACACATATAATGTTACGCAAATTACTTTTCAATAAACTTTGCATAGGACAAGAAATATTTTATAAGCTTTTTATCTTGATAACTCCTGATTTTTCATAAGATACTGCAAAGGCGTGGAACCTGTATGTTTTTTGAAAAACTCAATAAACGCACTGTCTGAAGAGAAATCCAGAATATGAGATACCTCTCCTATGGAATTTCCTTCCACTAAAAGCTCTATTGAACGCTGCAGCCTCCATTGCTGTCTCCAGTCCTGATAAGATAATCCCGTTTCTTTTTTAAAAATACGACTGATTGTTTTCTCTACCGATTCTGTCTTTTCTGCGAGCTCTTTCAGCATTGGCGGTGTAGAATGCCTCAGAGTCCAGGATTCTGCAATCTTCTTAAAACGGCTATCCTGAGGCATTTTGAGCTCAAGCTTTTCTTCCCGAGCTTTTTGCACTTCATCCCAGAAAACCTTCAAAAGATGAGCCTGATCCTCTTTAAGAGCCGACCATTCCCAAAAGCAAATCCTTTCAATAATTTCCTTCAATAAAGGGTTTACATGTAAAACTTTGAGGCCGGTATTGGTATATTTTGCAGCGTACCTTTCATCAAAATAGATGGATCTGTAAGCGACAATATTGCGAAAATTAACACGATGCACTTCATTGGAAGGAATCCAAAGCATGCGGAAAGGAGGCAGAATCAATTGCCTATCTGAAGTAGTCACCGTCATACAACCTGAGGGCGCATACAACAGCTGAGCTTTCGTTGTATGAAAATGAAAACCAGAGTCATGCAGTACCATATCTGAAGCTATTCCTACTACTTTCTCCTGTATAGAATCGGCATCAAATTCCTCATTCTGTTTCAATACTGCCATGTCTTATTTTTGATATTTTTTGTTTTTATATCATTATAAATATACATTGTTTTTTTAGAAACTTTGCAGAAAAAAATGAAAAAGACAAATCCTATATGGCTGTTGACCTTGCTGGTAATGCTTCCGCAGTTTGTAGAAACCATTTACAGTCCGGTCTTACCCATGGTACAGGAAAAATTTGGTGTGAAAGAAGAATCGGTTACATTGACCATCAGTTTATACTTTATAGCGTTTGCTTTGGGAGTGGCATTTTGGGGTATTCAATGTGACAGAATAGGAAGAAAAAAATCACTGGAATATGGTCTTATCACTTATGGAATAGGAGCATTGGCAGCAATTTTCGCTCCCGATTTTATTGTTTTTCTCGCCGCCAGAATAATTTCCGCTTTTGGAATTTCTGTAGGTTCTATTGTAACCCAAACCATTTTAAGAGACAGCTTTGATAAAGATAATCTCAGTAAAGTATTTTCCTGGGTTGGAATCGGTCTTTCTATAAGCCCTATAGTAGGCATGATCACAGGTTCAGTAGTGGTGTTTGCTGCCGGACATCAGGGAGTATTCCTCACCTTATCTGTACTGGCTATCCTTTTCTTTATTCTTTCGAGACAAAAAATTGCTGAAACCCATCATTCAGTAAAGGAAATCAATATCGGCACTTTAGCAGGTCTCTTCAAGCGGATGATTCAGGATCGGGGTATCATCAAATGCTGTTTACTAATCATGAGTTTTAATGTTCTCTTGTTTTCGTATTATTCGCTGGCACCGTTTATTTTTAAAGAACATCATTATCCTGCGTACGCGTTTGGATACAGCAGTATTGTACTGGCAGGTGGGATATTTGCAGGCGCGAAACTTAACAGGTATATGCTCTTTAGGAATGTACAGCCTGAATTCTTAGTTAAGATAAGTATAATTACAGCATTTGCAGCGTCTGTTTTCGTATGGATTCTTGGAAATAAAGGAATTTACTTTTTACTTCCCTATTTTTTTATTGTGATGGCATTCAGTACGGCTATTCCAAATATTTTGAGTACAGCACTCATCAATTACAAAAATGAAACAGGAAGTGCCGGCGCTCTCTTAGGACTGATCTATTATATATTGATAGGCTCAGGATTGATAAGCATTGGTCTTATACAGCACCTGGGAATTTCTTGTATCCTGTTTTCCGGCATTGGTGTTTTCACAATACTATTTTTGGAAAATAAAAAGAAACATTGAGTTTAATGAAAGTGATAAGAACCGATTTATTGATTGTAATCATCTACAAAACTTAATGTTTCAAAATGCTTTATGGTTAGCAATGGGTTTATTGAATAAAATTATAGAGTGCTTCAATGAATTTCGGGTAAACTTCGATATGTGGAAGGTGCCCCACGTTTTCAATCTCTACTAATTTTGACCCGGCAATTTCCCGCTGGGTTTTCTTTCCTAATTCCTGATACTGCCCCATTTTCGGCTGAAGTTCTTTAGGCGCCCTGTCCTTTCCTATGGCTGTTCTGTCTCTTGTACCAATGATAAGCAATGTGGGAACTCTGATGTTTTTAAATTCATAGCAAACGGGCTGGTTATAAATCATATCTGAAGTAAGTGCTGCATCCCAGGCAACTTGTGGGTAATCTTTATGAAGTGTCCACCCTGCTATCAGATCAAGCCAGGGCTGATATTCTTCTTTCCATTTATTATCATAATAGAACTTCAGCTGATAGTTTTTATAGGTTTCAGCTGTATTTTTAAGTTCGGACTGATAGGCCTGATCAATCGTCTGATAGGCTGCAAAAGTCTTATAATCTTCCAGTCCTATCGGATTTTCAAGAATCAGTTTCTGCACTTTCTCAGGATATAATAACGTAAACCTGGTGGCTACCATTCCGCCCATTGAATGGCCCAGCACGATTGCTTGATCAATTTTTAGCTCATCCAGAATTTCTTTCGTATTTTCTGCCAGCTGCGAAAAAGAAAACTGGTATGCATGGGGTTTTGAAGATTTCCCAAATCCTATCTGATCCGGAATTAGAACTCTGAATCCTTTGGCAGAAAGATCTTTAGCCGTTCTCTCCCAATAAGCACCATTAAAATTTTTACCATGCAGCAGCATGATTGTTTTTCCATTCGATTTTTTTGGGTGTACGTCCATATAGGCCATTTTTAAATCTTGACCCTGGGACTTCATCTGGAGAAAATGAACTTCGTAAGGATATTGATAATCAGACAGCATCGCGTCCAGAGGTCTTACCTGTGAAAACATAAAGCCGGAGACCGATACTGTAAAAGCGATCATTATATTTCTGAAATGTTTCATGAAACTCTTATTTAAAGATTAAAATTAAAAAAAACCGCTCCAAAAGGAACGGCTTCAACTGTTATTTTTCGTTAATTTTTTTAAATCTTTAAGCCATTGACACTTCTTTTTCTTTCTTTGAAGGTAAATTCATCAGAACAATAGCAAAAAGAATAAGGACGATACCGACCCACTGAATAAGAAATACTTTCTCGCCCAGTAAAACAAAAGCCATCGTTACAGAAACCGGAAGCTCCAGTGAAGAAACGATACTTCCCAGCCCCAATCCTGCATTCGGAAATCCTACGTTAAATAAAATAGGGGGTATAATTGTTCCAAACAGCGCTAATACAAATCCGTACGTCAGGAATATTGAATAGTTAAATGAATGGATATGTTCTGTATTGTCTGTGAAATGTAAGTACAATGATTTTAAACCATCAAAATACATCGGCCCTATCTGAGCAAAGAATAAAAATGCAAAAACAACTACAGAACCGCCAGCAAGCATAATAATACTCTTTCTGAAAACCGGTAGATGAGTGGCCAGTGTATTAGAGGTAAACATCGTCAGAGTATATGAAGCTGCCGCCATCAGTCCCCAGAATACGCCATGCCAATCCAGTTCTATTTCCATATTAATAAGATTCGTTGCCAGAATGGTTCCCAGCAATACGATAATTACAGAAATTACTTTTCTGGCATTGGGCAGTTTTTTTGTAATGATACTTTCCACCACCACGCTGAACCATACCGACTGCATCAGTAATACAATAGCAATGGAAACATTGATATATTGTACCGCTATATAATAGAATAAACTTGTTCCTCCCAATGAAGTTCCTGCAAGCAGCAGCATTCTTACTTCTTTAGAGCTCGGCAGCGATAATTTCTTTTTTGAGGTTAGGGTTTGAATAAAGTTAAGGATCAATAGTCCTACTAAACCTAATACGAATTGAGAGGTAGTTACTTCAGAGGTGGTAAAACCATCGTGGTAAGCCATTTTTACAAATGTGGCCAACATACCGTATATACTAGCTCCAATCCCTACAAATAAAACACCTTTTAGTATATTTTTCTTCTTCATAATTTTTTTAACAGCCTGCAAAGGTACGATATATAAATTAAATGATTTGGGAGCTTATAGAGTAATAGATAAATAAAATCGCCACAAGCAAGCTTGTGGCGATTTTAAATTGATGATTAAAAATTATTTTTTAACCATTACTTTTGACGAAGCTTCAAAACCAAGTCCTTTGATTTTAACCATATAAGTTCCGTTTACCAAATTGCTTGTAGAGATGGCTTTCTTGGCGTCCGGTGAAATTTTATCTTCAGAAGAAACCAGTTTTCCAGACATATCATACATTTCAACACTTACTTTTCCTAAAGTATTGCTTGGGAATTTAATATAGAACTCATCTTTAGCCGGATTTGGATAGATAGAGATATTTTTGTTTTTATCTGCATTTACTTCACTGGTAGCTAATAATGCACACTCTTCCGGTACATTAAGATCCTGAATCTGGTCGTTAATGTTATTTTTAACTCCGGCTGAAGCATTCACCCCTAACCCTCTTCTTGCAAAAACGCCCCAGATCATACATTTATCCTGTCCTTGTGTAGTTGCCAGTTCTGCGGCCAATATTGCATTTCTTCCGTCAATAAAGCTAGGGTTACATCCCTGAAGCTTCAGCGCATCTGTTACCAATTGCAATACTTTTGTGCTTCCATTAGGAGTTGCAGACAATACATCTGAAGAGTATCCATATTTTTCAACATACTTCCAGTGAAGATCCCATAACATGGTAGCCCATACAAAACCAATAGAATGTACATCCGGAACTATTGCCGTTCCGTTGTTGTATTCCATTCCGTTGGTACTTCCGTAAGTATATCCGTTAACTGAAAGGTTTGTGGAATATTTTGCCGGTCTGATACCACCTCCTGTAATTGCCTGACCTAATGCATAAGTACCTGTACCTCTTGCTACGGTCGCATTATCTCCGGCTTTATTGGTCAGCATTAAGGCAAAGAAATCAGACCATCCTTCTCCCATTTGCTCTTTACTTACATTGGAATTCAGACATGCAGATCCTGTACCTGTCATTCTGTTGGATATCCCGTGGCCGTATTCATGGATTACAATACCATTATCAAAGCTTCCGTCCGGCGTCATATTTCCTTTCAGGGTAATATTTACATTGGTATTTGCTGCAAGCTGAGATTTTATGTATTCTCCTTCAGAATTAATAATAAGCACTGAAGGAATAGTAATAGTAGGATCATTACCCGCCATATTACCTAGTGTAGCACCATTCGCTGTATTGTTATAAACAATAGCAGCCTTGGCACCTGCGTCCTGAAGATTTTTTACTTTAACAGTGAAAGCACATGTTCCCCTTTCAACCAAACCAATTTTTTCTGTCAATGAACCTGCAGGCAACGCAGTACATCCATCTAAAACCGGAGATAATGCTACATCACCTGTTATTCCGTTCATGGGTACCGGCATACCAAACTGAGCTGTTCCAGCTCCCGGTGTACGTGACACAGCGGCACTTGGTGCATTGTAATATAAGATTCTACCGATAGATGACCATAGATACATCTGCATTCTGGGAGTATAACCATCTGCTGGTGAAGAAAAATTGGCATTATTTAATCCGCTCCCATCCTGTGCCTCTGCATATACAGAATCATCATCTCCTCCTACAGGACCCATTCCAAAATTATTCTGCTGAAAGTTCTTCGCAGATTCTGTAAATCCGAACTGATAAAAAACATCATGAATTTTATTATTCAGATAAAATAAATTGGTGATGGCCGCATTTCTGTTGTTTACAGGCGCTTCGTTGATATCAAAAGGGAAATTAAAGTTTCTGGTAGCACCTCCTTCTGCCGGAGTTCCGGTAAGATAATTGGGAGCCGTTAAGGCTGTTCCTGCAACATCCTCGTAAGCAAAAACGTTATTTCCTCTTGTAACTGTATAATGGTTTACTCCGTCAGAATGCCATCCTTCAGGAGATGCATTCAGAAGCCACGGGTTGGTAAGAATAGATCTCGAACCAAAAGTAGGTGCTTCAATAGGCAAAGGAAAGACATTATACGTTGCATTGTCCGGCACAAGAAAAGGGATATTATTTTGTACTGTGCTGTTCTGAGGCCCGGTTAATCTATTCTCAAAATGATCAGCATGGCTATAATCAGTATCTGAACTGTAAGCATCATGATGGAAATTACAAGATACTGTCAGATTATTTTTTACCAGGATATTCCCGTTGCCGGCATCTACTAAAATATTCCAGTAGTTTGGAGATTTTGGCTCCATTAAGGTATATTCATACGCCAGGCGAAGGTTTCCGCTGTCGTCGTTTGTATACACTAATCTCTGGTGGGCAGATGTAGATTTTTTCTGAGTTTTTTCAAGATATTCCAGAATTGTAAAATTGGCAATATCAGGATTTTTAAGATCTTCAGCAATTTTTTGAAGTGCTGTACCTTTATCAATAACAGCGGTACCCGATGTAGATGCCGTATAGTCTTTTACAAAATTATCTGTGTAGTAAACAACTTTATTTTCCTTAATCAAAGCTGTTCCTACAGAACTGTATATCGGGAGTCCATGATAGGTCTGTAAAAATTTGACAACATTCCCATTCATTGATTTTGAAGGATCAACATTATCAATAATAATATTATTAAGATCAGACTTTTTATATTCTCTTATTTTATTTTGAGAAATATAATCTTTAATCAGTTTTTCATTATCTTGTCCCAACAATATTGTAGGAAATGCAGAAAACACTGCAAATAGAAGAGGTAGAGCTTTGTTTTTCATATCCATTATTAAAGCCGCTAATCTACAAATAATTCACAAATTATAGTTGTTTTTTTTAATCAAAATTTAAAAATATTTCAATACAAATACACTAAAAAAAAATAAAATATATTTTGAATATTTCTCAAAAGCAGAGCATCTCCATTGATTTTATCCCTAAAACATTGGATTTATTATACTTTTATTTCTTTCGATGCAATATTTCGTTGCGTGTAATCATCAATCAATCAATCAATCAATCAATATTCTTTGCATTATTTTTCTCTTTTTGAAAATCTTTTTTTTCTTGGCAGTAATATCATAATTATCAAAAAAAAGCCGCTCAAATGAGCGGCTCCTTATGTATGAATGGTTCAAAGATTATTTACCTTCTTCCATTTTTCTTTTCAACTCTGCTAATGCATCGATGTCTCCAAGTGTAGATCTTTCTTCGTTGTTAGAAGAAGAAGTTACGTTTCTAGAAGAAGATTCTTTTACGTTTTTCTTTTCTTCGTCTCTGAAGATACCTGTGTGAGATACTACTACTCTCTTGAATTCTTTGTTGAATTCGATTACTTTGAACTGAGCATCTTCACCTTTTTTGATTTTAGATCCATCTTCTTTCTCTAATAATCTTGAAGGGCAGAATGCTTCTACTTCAGCATCTTCGAATTGAACAGAAGCTCCTTTATCGTGAACTTCTACAGCTTTACCAGCGTGGATAGTTCCTTCAGCATATTTAGTTTCGAATTTATCCCATGGGTTTTCAGTCAATTGCTTGTGACCTAGAGATAGTCTTCTAGCCTGAATATCTAATTCAAGAACTACAACGTCTAATTTATCACCTACTGCGCAGAACTCAGACGGGTGCTTGATTTTCTTAGTCCAAGAAAGATCAGAAATGTAGATTAATCCGTCGATACCTTCTTCTAACTCTACGAATACACCGAAGTTAGTGAAGTTTCTTACAGTTCCTACATGCTGAGATCCTACAGGATACTTAGCTTCAATGTTTTCCCATGGATCTTTAGACAATTGCTTGATACCAAGAGAAATTTTTCTTTCTTCTCTATCTAAAGTTAATACTTCAGCTTCTACTTCATCACCTACTTTTACGAAATCTCCGGCAGATCTTAAGTGAGTAGACCAAGACATTTCAGAAACGTGGATTAATCCTTCTACACCTGGAGCAATTTCTACGAATGCACCATAGTCAGCAAGAACTACTACTTTTCCTTTTACTTTGTCTCCCACTTTCAGGTCAGCAGAAAGAGCATCCCAAGGATGAGCTTCTAATTGCTTCATACCTAGTTGGATTCTTGTTTTCTCATCATCGAAATCAAGGATTACCACTTTTACAGTCTGTCCGTCCTCAAGGATTTCAGATGGGTGGTTCACTCTAGACCAAGAAAGGTCTGTAATGTGGATCAATCCATCTACTCCTCCTAAGTCAATGAATACACCGTAAGAAGTAATGTTCTTAACAGTTCCTTCAAGAACCTGACCTTTTTCAAGCTGAGCGATGATTTCTTTTTTCTGACCTTCGATATCTGCTTCGATCAATGCTTTGTGAGATACCACTACGTTTTTGAACTCAGGGTTGATTTTCACAACTTTGAACTCCATAGTTTTTCCTACGAACTGATCGTAATCTTTAATTGGCTTAACGTCAATTTGAGAACCAGGTAAGAATGCTTCGATTCCGTGAACGTCTACGATCATACCACCTTTAGTTCTGGATTTAACAAAACCGTTAACGATTTCTCCAGTTTCGTGAAGTTCGTTTACTTTATCCCAAGCTTTAAGCGTTCTTGCTTTTCTGTGAGATAACTGTAATTGTCCAGTTTTGTCTTCTCTCTTGTCAACCATTACTTCTACCTCATCACCTACTTTTAGGCCTTGGTTGTAACGGAATTCGTTTAGAGAGATAACACCTTCTGATTTGAAGTTGATGTCTACGATAGCTTCTTTATCAGTTAATCTTACAACTTTACCAATTAGAACGTCGTTATCGTCTAAGTTGTTTAATGATCCGTTGTAGATTTCTTCTAAATCGCTTTTTTCTTTTCTCGCATCTGCATCAAGACCTGATTCGAATGAATCCCAATCAAATTGTTCTGGTGCTACGTTTTGGTTTAATAAAACCTCTGCTGAATTTGTCTCTTTTGACATTTTCTAATAAAATTTGTATTCCTTCTTTTTTAACGGTTTGAATAAATGCAGATTAAAAAATACGGAAGTAATTAATTGTAAGTAATTTACCCTTCAAACCTTCTAGCCACAAAAGTGGGTGCAAAGATAAGAATTTTATTTAAGATAAACAATAGATTTCCCTATACTAATATTTAACTTATATGTTTAAAAATCAATACCTTGATTAAAAGAATGCTTCGACTGTACTCAGGATGACCTATCTAATACTAACAGTTTTTAAATTAATTTAGAATAAGGTAATAATCCTCTGTCATGCTGAGCGCAGTCGAATCTTCTATAATAAGTACAAGACAATATGATATTCTTCATTTCGCTACGCTTCATTCAGAATGACAGTAACACACAATTAAAGAAGCGCAACACTTCCCTATCTTTGCAAACTCTTAAACTCCTGTACTCTCACCAACACCACCTAAATTCATTACCTTTGCACTATGGAATTACAACCGATCTATCAAAAACTGCAGATTCAGGATATGAATCAGATGCAGAAATCTGCTTATAAAGCGTCTGAAAACAATACAGACATTGTTTTGCTCTCTCCTACAGGATCTGGAAAGACACTTGCTTTTTTATTTCCTGTATTGAGAAACCTGAAAAAAAATATTCAGGGAGTTCAGGCATTAATATTAGTTCCTGCCAGAGAACTGGCTTTACAGATTGAGCAGGTTTTTAAAGCGATGGGATCAGATTTCAAAGTATCTGTCTGCTATGGCGGACATGATAAAAAAATTGAGGTTAATAATTTAATTGAAGCTCCCGCCGTACTCATCGGAACTCCGGGAAGAGTTACCTACCATTTAAGAAATAATAATTTTGATCCTAAAACCATTAAAACCCTGGTTCTTGATGAATTCGACAAAGCTTTGGAACTGGGTTTTCATGATGATATGGAATTTATTTCCCATTCTTTAAAAGGACTTTCTCAAAGAATTTTAACCTCTGCCACGGCTATGGACGAAATTCCTGCTTTTACCGGTTTAAAAGATGAAAAAGTCATCAGTTTCCTTAAAGAAAATGATGTAAAACCAGATCTTCAGCTGAGAAAAGTGATGACTATTCCAGAGGAAAAGCTGGACACACTTTTCAATCTGGTGTGTAAAATCGGGAATAAGAGAACATTAATCTTCTGCAACCACCGTGAAGCTGTAGACCGTATCTCTGAACTTCTTCATCAGATGGGAATCGACAGGGAAACCTTCCATGGCGGTATGGAGCAGGACGAAAGAGAACGCGCACTGCTAAAATTCAGAAATGATTCTGCAAGAATTCTCATTACCACCGATCTGGCCGCCCGCGGACTGGATATTCCTGAGGTGGAATCTATTGTTCATTATCAGCTTCCCCCCAAAGAAGATGCTTTCATCCACAGAAACGGACGTACCGCAAGAATGAACGCCAAAGGCTTTGTCTACCTGATCATGACAGAGGAAGAAAATTTCCCGTTCATTAAAAACAATACACCGGAAGAAAGTGTTGCCGGATTTACGAAAGTTCCGCAGAAAACACCTTTCCAGACTGTTTATATCAGCGCAGGAAAAAAAGACAAAGTAAATAAAGTGGATATTGTAGGGTATCTGTTAAAGAAAGGAGAACTGCAAAAAGAAGATGTAGGAATTATAGAAGTAAAAGATACCACGTCCTATGTTGCCATTTCCAGAAATAAAGTAAACGCACTTTTAAAAAAGCTCCAGAACGAAAAACTGAAAGGAAAGAAAGTGAAAATGGAGGTTGCTTACTAAAGCCCTAATTCCATTGATGTTACCATAATAGGTCATTGCGAGAATTGTAGACTGCTTTGTTGCTTCACTTCCCGCAATGACATTTCTTTTATTTAATTCCTCTTACTCTTGTAGGGAAAGTATATACAGATTTTGAGGCCGTGATAAAAAGTATATTATTGTTTTTTCCGCCAAAAGCAACATTGGATGTCCATTTTTCCGGGATAGGAATATGATAGATCTTTTTTCCCAAACGGTTAAAAACATGCACTCCATCTCCGGTCAGATACAGATTCCCGTGTTTATCCAGTTCCATTCCGTCTGAACCCATTTCGCAGAATAACTTTTTCTCAGACAGCTTCCCATCGCCCAGTATATCATAGACGTAGGTTTTTCCTGCATCAATATCAGAAATATATAATTTCTTTAATTTTTCGCTTCCTACAATTCCGTTAGGCTGAGTAAAAGTATCGAGCTTGGTTACTTTTCCGGTTTTATCCCTGTAATAAAGGCTTTTATGCTGAATTTCCTGTTTAAACCCGATCCAGTAATCTCTTTCATACAGAGGATCTGTAAAGTACATTCCTCCGTTTTCATCATTCCAGACATCATTAGGGCCATTCAGTCTTTTTCCTTCAAAGTCTTTAAGCAGCACTTCCACTTTTTTATCTTTGGAAATTTTCCATATTTCCCCCTGATCATCGGAGCAGGTAATTAAATACCCGTCTTTATCGAAATGTGTTCCGTTTGCCCTTCCGGTTTTATCTAAAAACTCTATAACCTTATTGCTTTTCCAGTCCCAGTAATAGATTTTATCGTTGGGCTGATCTGTAAAATAAACATTTCCTTCCTGATCTGCAGATGGTCCTTCTGTGAAACTGAACTTGTCGGAAACCATTTCCGGCTGTACTCCTTCATAAAACATTTTACTATAATTTACTGATTGACAGTTTACCAATGCGAAAACCAAACCAATCATGCTTATTTTAAAGATATTCTTCATGCTACATTTTTAAAGCTGCAATTTACAATATGACACACAGGTTTCAAAATATTTTCTCTTTTTGATACAATAAAAATCATTAATGTAAAATGTCCTAATTATCCTATTTTTTAAGTAGATCATATTAGTAGTGCAAGGATATAATCCGGAGCTTTGCAGTAAAAGGATCAATCACTTTTTTAATGCAGAATATTATTAAAAGAGAAATGAATCCGGATGAAAATTGTACCAAAATATTTTTATAGCACATCACAATGAGCGCAGAGTCTAACCATATCAAGTCCTTGGAAATAGAAAATGAAGATTTCAGAAATTCGGTCGGAACCATGGATGAAACCGGAAAAAGAAAATGGATTTTTCCCAGAAAGCCCAAAGGAAAATATACCCGCTACAGAAATTATACAAGCTATCTTCTTCTTGCTATATTTTTCGGATTGCCCTTCGTAAAAATTAACAATAATCCTTTTCTTCTCATTAATGTTATCGACAGAAAATTTTTTATTATTGGACAGCCGTTTTACCTGCAGGATTTTTTTATCCTTGCCTTGGGTGCAGTTACATCCGTGATCTTCGTCATGCTGTTTACCGTAGTTTTCGGAAGAATTTTCTGTGGATGGCTGTGCCCTCAGACCCTTTTTATGGAAATGGTTTTCCGCAAAATTGAATATTGGATTGAAGGTGACCGAAATAAACAGATGAAGCTTGACAGACAGGAATGGGATAGCGAAAAAATCCGGAAAAGACTTACGAAATGGTCTGTTTTTCTCCTCATTTCATTACTCATTACTCACTTCATGTTTATGTATATTGTGGGGTATGAAGAAGTTTTCCGTATTATGAATGAAGGCCCCGCCGGAAACTCCATGAAATTTACAGCCATGGTATTTTTCACCATGACATTTTATTTTGTTTTTGCATGGCTTCGGGAGCAGGTATGTACATTGGTGTGCCCGTACGGCAGGCTTCAGGGAGTGTTGATTGACAAACAGACAATTAATGTTTACTACGATTTTAAAAGAGGCGAAGGCCGCGCAAAATGGAGAAACAATGAAGACAGAAAAGCTGCCGGAAAAGGAGATTGTATAGACTGTAACCAGTGTGTGGCAGTATGTCCCACAGGCATTGATATCAGAAACGGCCAGCAATTGGAGTGTGTAAACTGCACGGCATGCATTGATGCCTGCGATGAAGTGATGGAAAAAGTAGGCTTGCCTAAAGGACTCGTACGCTATGCTACAGAAGCCGAAATTGAAAATCAGGATAAGTTCCGGTTTACTCCAAGAATGAAAGCTACAACCGTTATTCTTGCGCTTCTTATGGGTTTCCTCGGATTCTTAATGTATGACAGGGGTTCTATGGAAGCGAAATTCATCAAACCGGCAGGTTCTACATTTTTTGTTAAAGACGGTAAGATCACCAATACTTTTATTTATACTCTTCTGAATAAATCGAATGAGAAAAAAACGCTGACTATTAAAGTAATCACTCCAAACAATGCTGAAATCACTTATTTTGGTTCCGAAAAAATCATATTAAAAGGAGACCAGATTCTGAAAGGAAACATTAATATTTCCTTCCCTGAGGAAGAGATTAAATTCTCAAAACAAAATATGGTGATTGGAGTTTTTGATGAAAAAGGAAAGCTGGTAGACTCTTTTGAAACTACTTTTGAAGGACCTTTTAAGTTAGCTTTGTAGGTAATAGGTTGCTGGATTAGGGATTTGAGATTAAGAAAATACTCTGAAAATATTGAAATAGCGTACTTGTGATCCAGTAAGTAACACCATCAACAAAATCAACTAATAACCACGAACAAAAAAAACAACCAGCAACTTTAAACTCAAAACCTTACACTTTAAACTCATCAAGCCTTATATTTCCTCATAAACTGAGTAGGGGTCATTCCGGAGCTTTTCCGGAATACTCTTACAAAGTAAGAATACTCTTCATATCCTAAACGAAAAGCAATTTCCACGAGGCTTTCATCCAGGTACATCAGCATTCTTTTGGCCTCCAGCACTACTCTTTCTGTAATAACATCTGTTGCTGTTTTCTGAACTACCGTTTGTACAATCCTGTTTAAATGTTTAGATGAAATTCCCATTAAGGAAGAATAATAAGCTATTGATTTATGTTTTTCAAAATGCTGTTCAATCAAATTTTCGAAATCCTGATAGTGTTTAAAATAAGACAGCCCAGCAGTGGCATCCATGGTATCAAAGTCCTTTGAAAACAATCTTGTGGCATTAATAAAAATCTGGGACATGAGCGATAGAATAAAACCTTCTCTCATGATGTTTTTCGCCTGATGTTCTTTTCCCAGTTCCTGAAATAAAGATACATTTTTCTTCAGTTCCAAGGCATCCAGCTGAAGCTTTCTTGGAAAAGATACGGATCCGAAAAAGGGAAAATTTCTCAGCTTCTGATTTACATAATGCATCTCATAAAACTCCTGAGAACAAAAGAAAATATAGCCTTCGATGTCTTCGGAAAGTTCCCAGCTGTGAATCTGCCCGGGTGACAAAAAGAAAAAACTTCCTTCAGAAACATCATATCTTTGAAAATCAATTTCATGCACTCCTGTTCCCCGGGTAAAAAGAACTGCCGCATAAAAATCATGCCGGTGAGGCTTTTCAATATGCCGGTGTCCCAGTACCAAATGATTTTTCATTGTATTAAAATAAAAATCTGATGTATGGGTACCTGCCTGGAAAAGATTAATATGAAGAACTGAGATCGGATTCATCATCTATATATTGTATCTAAAGATTTTACAAATTTAGACAAAAAAAGGACCGGTATATACCGATCCTCTTTTATCTGTATCTTGAATGTCTTTTATTTGATGATAAGTTTACTGTTGTAAATCCCTTTTGAAGAATTGATGCTGATCACATATACACCTTTAGGAACATTTACATTAAATTCTTTGGTATTGTTTCCTTCACTCTTATACGCTGAAGAATAGATTAGTCTTCCGCTGGAATCAAACATTGTTACTTTCAGTTCTCCTTTTATATTCTGCGATTTAATAAAGAAATTACCGTCACTGGGATTAGGATAAATCTTAATATCATCCGCCAGCGGAGAATTGGATTCTTCAATTCCTAATGACTGTGTCTGACGGGTACATACCTGAAGCGTCCATCCATTGATGGTTCCTGTATCTCCTGTATAATTATCTGAAGCAAACAACTTCCATTGTCCCTGCGCAGGATGTCCCACGAAAATACCCAATGATTCATTGGATTTTACTTCTCCCTGAATAGGAGTGGCACAGGCAACGGCACTACCGGTATCACTGAACGTAGCGGTTATATTATCCTGAGAACCGCACTGTCTGTGCCAGATAAGAGCAGAAGTCCCCAGAGGCCCTTCTATTCCTAATGACACATCACTCACATAAGTATGGGTAACGGAAGGAGTTACTTTAATTTTTGTAATAATTCCAGGATTATTAACGGTCATAGGCGCGGAAACCATCGGTGATGCAATAGCAGCATTTCCTCCGGGACCATCTGTAATAGCAACAGCAGGACCTCCGTAAGTATACGTTGTACAGGTTTCTCCTTGTACAGAATAATCGATCACAAAGCTGGGGCTTACCGCATAATAGATATTTCCTACAGCTTCCACCAAAATATAGGCATTTGCAGAGGTAGATCCTGCCGGAATGGTAATCTGCTCGCTTCCATCGTTAGGAGTATTGGCTGCAATAGTGGTAAATGTCAGCCCGCCATCTGTAGACAATTTAATATTTACATTGGCAGTGCTTACAGGAGCCTGCGTGGTATTGGCTACATCCCAGGTAACATTTACTGTTGATCCTGAGCTGGCAGACTGTCCAAAAGCAGGTGCAGTCACTTTAAATGGTCCCGAAGCATTGTTTACGGTTACCATCATAGCATCATTACTGGTTTGAGGTGCGGCAATACTGTTATTTCTTACCGTTACAGCAAAATTAAGGTTTCTACCTACTCCTGAAACAGTTTCCCATTTTGTAGTAAGCACACCGGCCAGTACTTTATTGAAATCAGGGAAGTATCTTACCGGGGTCGTTACCGGGCTTATTGATCTGAATGTAGGGCCGGTAGGTTTGTTCAGATAAGGAATAGAATTATTTCCTGTCTGAGACGAGCCGGAATCCATCTGTTCCCACGTATAGGTATAAGTTGCTGTATTGGCATCCGTAGAAGTTCCTTTCAACACAAATGCTGTAGATTTTGGAATTACATAATCTGCACCGGCATTGATGGATGGTGCCGGATCTGCAAAAGGTGTGTTCGCTCCGCATGCTACGCTGTTTATATTAGTTTTAATTTCCTGTACACTGAATCCATGGAAATAATCATTGGAATTAAACTGTACATCATAATCACTTGTAATCCCTGTGTACGCCATAATAGTAGAACCACTCCCCGGCTCCACCAGCGATGCCAGATTCCCAGATGCCGTACTGTAGCTGAAGGTATGGTTAGCTCCCAGCTGATGTCCCATTTCGTGCGCTACATAATCTATGTCAAAATTGTCTCCTTCAGGATAATTGCTGGCTGTCCATCCCATTGCTTTGGTAGCATCATTGCAGATATCGCCGGGTGCATATCCGTTTCCGTCCTCACGGTCAAAAATATGTCCCATATCATAATTGGCGGCACCAATAAGATTGGTAATGGTTGTCTGCCCTGCCTGATTCTGCTCGTCTGATGCTGTGTAAGGATAACCAGGTGAAGTTGTATTTACAAAAATAACAGCGTCATTATTGGCGACCAGATTAAAATGAAGGGAAAGATCTTTTTCAAAAACACCATTCAGACGTGTAAGTGTGGTGTTCATTGCTGCCAGAACAACAGCTTTCTTTTGTGCTTCTGTTGCTCCTGAAGGTGTTCCTGCTGCTGTAAGATGGTATTGTGCATATTCAGCCGTACAGGTCAGAGCAAGCCTGAAGACGTTAAATCCTGCTGTTTTTTTATTGGCAGCATTGATTTTTTTTTCAGAATTTTTCTTTTCCGGTTTATTGGGAGTAAGACATTCAAAAGGTTCTTTGTCCTGCCCTCTTCTTGCATTAGAATCAAAAACAGCATATACGGAACGGTCTTCAGTATAGGGTTCAATAAATTCTGAAATTCCGGATCTTGTAGTCATGGACGAAAAACCCACAGGTGAAAGACTAAATCTTACAATCACAGATGGATCTTCCACACCTGTACCCACATAGGATCTGATTTCCGGGAATTTTGCCTGCAGCTCAGGCGCCATATTGGAATATTCCCAGACCTGAAATTTTTCAAGCTTCCCGCCCGCGGAGGGAAGGGAAATAATTACTCCTTTGTCACCTGAAAAACGTACCGGCGCATTTTTCAGTGTATGCTTAAGCTGATCTGCATTTAATGCATACAGACCGGAAAATTCTAATTTCTCTTGTGATTTTTTAACTTTCTGAGATCTGACCTCAGTTCTCGTCCACTGTGAAAACCCCATAAAAGGGATTATCAGTAAGAAAATAAGGAAATAATGTTTCATATCATTGTATTTAGGATTTAAGTTTGTCTAAGATATTAAAAAATCAGATTTACAGTATACTTTTTCACTTATTTATGAATAAAACCTTTTTATCTCCTGAAATGAACTCCTACAGCACTTTTTGCAATATATTTTGCATGAAACTTTAAAAAATTTTTATCTTTGAGCTTTAGGATCTGTAAAATGAAAATAAATTTACCTGATAAACTGTATTATTCTATAGGAGAAGTAGCCAAGGCATTCGATGTAAATACTTCATTAATACGTTACTGGGAACAGGAATTCCCTATTATCAAACCTAAAAAAAACAGAAAAGGAAACCGATATTTCACTCCTGAAGACATCAAAAACCTTCAGATGATCTACCACCTGGTAAAGGAAAAAGGATACACACTGGACGGTGCCCGTATCGCTTTGACTACCAACAGTAAGATTTCCGAAACTATTACCCTCATCGACCGCCTGGAATTTGTAAAAGCTGAACTCATCAAGCTGAAAGAATCTTTAGGAGAAAGAGATAGTGAATAATTTCTTTGAAAATACTAAAAACCTCCGCTGCAATGAATTGCAGCGGAGGTTTTGTTTAAAGTCTATCAGAAAATGACCGTCAGGCAATTGATGAAGTGGGTGGAGACAATTTATAAAATAGTTCCCGATACTTTAATAAGTAGAACAGGGATGTTTTACCAGACATTTTTTAACCTTTACTTTGCAGAATGTATTATCTTTGAGTCTTCACAAATTGATTAAGAATGGACCACAAAATACATCAGGGAAGAAATGTAAAACGTTTTAGAGAAATGCTGGGCATCAAGCAGGAGGCATTGGCGCTGGATCTGGGCGAAGACTGGAACCAGAAAGATTTCTTTACTTGAACAAAAAGAAACCATTGAAAACCCACTGCTGGAAAAAATATCCGAAGTACTGAAAATTCCGGTGGAAGCTTTTCAAAATTTTGATGAGGAACAGGCTGTGAATATTATAGCAAATACTTTTCAAGATGATGCCGTTGCCTATGCTGAGCAATATAAATGTACTATCAATCCAATGGACAAAATTATCCAGCTTCACGAAGAAAAAATTGCGTTGTATGAGCGCATGCTGAAAGAAAAGGATGAAATGATGAGCAGACTGGAAAAATTGCTTGAGAAGTAAGAGATAAAAGATAAAAACCACTGCTGGAGCAGTGGTTTTGTTTTATTTTGTTTGTGGACACGAGCGAGACGATCGCGCCAGCAGGGCTTTTCGTTTTAGTTATGAACAGTTTCTAAATTATATATATCTCCACCATCTTTTGTACACTGTACAAATATTTGTTTAGGAATACTGTCTTTCAAACTGATTTTGGTAGTTTGGTTACAAAACTCATTTTTATAACTAAATATTAAATTTTGCCCTTCAATTTTTAAAGGCACTCCCCAGTAGTCTCCTAAAAAATAAGCACCAATAAATTTATTTTTAGTATTATATATATACACGCTACCATTACCTCTTTTTGATTCCTCAGACAAACCAAATAAGTTTTGAGAATTAACAATTTTAAGTGTATCGTTTTTAGAAGTAATAATATTTCCTAAATATTTCAAATGTATTTGATCAAGCTTTTTTCCAATTAGGCTAAACTGATATTCTTGTCCAATTTTATTTTCACTTAAAATAAGTTTTCTACACTTTTCGTAGAAATCATCATCTTTATCTAAATTTTCTTTTTTAGAAGGAGAGCCACAACAAATTAATAAAAATAGTGAGAGAAAAAGATATTTTTTATTTTGTTTCATAAATATATAACATGAGGCGTGTATTTATTCTACCTTGAAAACTCAGAGGGTAAGTTTATTTAATAAGCTCAAAGTCGGGAGACTTTGCGCAGCGGAGATTAATTATTATATTTTAATTGCTGATAATTTTTTATAAACTTCTTCTTTAGACATAACACTTTTGAAATTACTATCATTTTTAAATTTCAGCTGTATTTTTTTTATTTGTTCAATATTTACTCCATATAGGTTCTCTTCTAGTTCAATATAGTCAAATTCATTCATATATAGGCTTGCTATAATATTAGGAAAGTACTTAATACAATCTTTTTTGAATTTTAAGTCTACATTTTTATTATAAAATATTTCATCCATTAAATCAATTTCTAAATATTTGTGTGTAAACTCCATCAAAACATAGAAAGAAAAAGAATTAGTGAAATTTTCAATCAAAGTTATCATATCATTATAAGTTACATTTTCCCATAACTCTGGTAAGCATAATAATAACTGAACAGTATAAGTTTCATTTATCATTTCTAAATTATAAAAAATAAATTCTAAATGATTTACTGATAATATTTTCTCTAAATAATTATGAGCTAGTATATAAAATTTATCTATAGGATAGTATCTTAAATTTTCTGTTTTCCTATCATTAAATAAAGAATCTGATAACTCTTTTACCTGCGATGTAATATTAATTTTCTTCATTATTCACGTACAATTGTATCATTAAGTTTACATACATTTTTAATATTGTTTACTATGAAGCTTTTCTTATATTCTAAATAATGAATATACAATATATAAAAAAGTAAATAATACATATCGTACAAGTTTACATGATAATAATCTATATGAACACCCCTTGCAAATATGCAAGAGGTGTTATTTATTCTACCTTGAAAACCAGAGGGTAAGTTTATTTAATAAGCTCAAAGTTGTGAGACTTTGCGCAGCGGTTGCCCCATTTTTCAATCTAAATTGGTTTAGGAAAAATAAACAACTCTGATTCACAATTACACTTCATAATCGAATTAATATCCTGCATATTCATACATTTATTTCCAATTACATAATAATCTATAACTTTTCCATTCAGAAAAGAAATCACTATTATTAAATCATTAGAAAAAAGAGAAGTATTTCTGAAATATTTAATTAATAATCTATCCTGTGACTTATAAAATTTAATTTTAGAAGTTTGTACAAGTTTATCACTTTGCTTATATAAAAGATATTTATCATTTTTACTGTTTTTTTTCAAATATTTACTGATATATTTTGGAATTTTCTCTATTTCAACATATGTATTTGCATTTTCCTTACAAAAATGTAAATCATTGTGAACTTGGCCATTAAATGTATTAAAAATTAATACAAAAAATAAAAAAATCACTTTCATTTCTTTTTGAATTGAGTTACTGACCCCACTTTTATTGAAGGATTGGGTTGCTGATGGGTAGTTCTTATTGGTTCTCCTAATTTTTATGCCATCGGATTTTCATAAGTTTGTATTGTATTTTTTTCCTCACGATTATCCCCTCGCTACCGCACGAATCCTTTCGTGTGGTCGAAAAACTATAGACCAATACATTGAATTCCTAAAAACTTTTATCTTACATTTATATATTTAGCCTCGTACTATATTATCTATATAAGTACCACACGATACAATCGTGCGGGAGCGGGGGTAAGTTTATTTAATAAGCTCAATGCGCAACTGGGGTAGCGACTAGGGCTTTGTTGTTACTTCTCTGCAATAGGTAAGTGTTTAGGAGCAGGGATTATTAAGCAATTCAATGTATCAAGTATATAGTACTTTATTTCTTTTTTTTGTTCAAGAGTAAATTGTTTTTTATTAAACTTTATAATTGTATTCGATGGCTTATAGCAACTTAAATATTTATTTTTTTTATCGACATACAAAAAGATTGTGTCATTATCTAAAAGCTGACATCCAACAAAATTTATTGAAGTAGGAGATTCTTTACATTTTACAATCTCACACATATTTTTACTATTATCCGTAAATAAACTTATAACATATACAGCTCCTTTTTTAGCTGTTCTATCTCTTTGTAATTTGCCAATAATATTTTTATTTATAGTTATTGCATTAATACTCCTCTTTTCTTTACAAGAAAAAAAGATTAATGAAATTAATATCGAAATGAAAAATTTATAACACACACTCAAAATTATCTATGAACATTATCTGGTTTTTGATTTGGCAACATCAGGCATATAGTTTCTCCACTTAAAGCTATAAAAACCTGTTTCCTGGAATTCCTGTTCCTGGAATTTATAATTCTTATAAGTTCCTGATCCAAAAAATGCATTTCCAGTTTTCAGATGATTCATGCCAAATGGGTAATAGTCATTAGCATCTGTGATTTCAAGAGCACCTGCGCTGTTTCTTGCGAAACTGATCCTTGCATTTCCTAAATGGTCCTTGTGCTGGTAAATATAATGGTTTTTGATGATGAAAGAGCAAACACCACTGCCGCTGCAGTGGTGTTTTGTTTTGTTTTTATTAATGGACACGAGCGAGACGCTCGCACCAGCAGGAAACATTCCCTCTTGGTCATCAATAACGTGAAATGTAAAATTATTAGCTGGGCATTTGCTGTAATATCGCGCAATACTCCTTTTATCAATACTTATAAGTTTGCTTCTTAAATTTTAACATTTTTCACTTGCTGTTTGTTATAGAATGCGCTAGCGAAGAAAGGATGCGTGTAGCAGCAATCGAATTACAAACTTTGCAAAACTGTGAAATTTGTTTGGTAAATATTCCAATTAATTCCATCTATAATTAACCAGCTTACAATATTTGCAGTAATCAAATCGGATAAATCTTTCTTTAATATACTATCATCTATAATTATTTGCATATGATTAGTTTCAATAAAGTTTTTAAATTTCCAAAAAGAAAATTTGATATCATATTCATTTAAAGGAGCTTTGTCATATTCACAAATGATTCCATTTTTCTCTACTGTAAATCCTGAGCCATGGCATATATAGTTATATGTAGCAACAGTTCCCTTTTTATACTTTCGTTCAACCAGATAACTCCAAATATTTATATTTTTTGGAATATCATATTCTTTTTTTAACACACTCTCAAAATTTACTATGAAAACTAAATACTCTTCTAGTAATTTCTTCGTATTTATATCTTTATTTGAATAATCCACTATCAATTTGTTTTACTTTGTCTTTAAACATTTGCATTGCTTTTTGTCCTGTAACTTCAATAACTTCTAAAGTTTTATTTTCTTGTATTGCAGCCTGTATTCTATGATGCCCATCTAGTATATATCTTTCTCCATCTTTTAAATAAACAACAATTTTTTCACCATAAATACTGATATCTCCCTCTTTCATTAGTTTAGCTAGTTTTTGTACTTTCTCTGTACTTTGAGCAGCTATTTCCGTTGATTTAAAAGTCTCTAAACCTTCTTTACTTGCCAGTAAATATTTTAATTCTCCTGCACCACTAATATATTCCAATGGTCCTGCCCCCCCTATAGGCTTTACCATTGAGATTTTACCATCCCTAGCCACAAGATAAGTTACTCCCCCACTTTCCCATTCTCTATTATAAAAATGAGACCAAAATGTATTAATAGGAGGAAGAACTTGAGGCTGAGCATCGTGTTTTCTCTTTTCTTCTTTAAAAAAAGTAGCAATAGGATTTATAACATGTTTTTGTATCCAATTAGATTTTTTCCCAATTAAAGTTATTTCTCCAATTTCTGTTACTTTTTGGCTATTCCCTTTTTTACTAGGAGGATCTTCCTCTGTTAACCCAACAGGATCAACGAAATTAACTGGATTATTAAAGCTATATCTAAAAGGTGAAAGCTCCTGATATTTCTCCGCTAGTGGATCCACAACACCCCATCTTCCCAAATCTGGCATATAGAATCTAGCTCCATAATCATACATTCCACTTTCCTGAAGCTCCTTACAATTATACTTGTATTTATATGCAGAATTCCCTAATAAAACATTATATCCCTCATGCTTCAATCCAAAAGGATAATAATTACTTTCTTCAATGATCTCTGTGCCTGCTCCATTCTTAGCATAGCTTAACCTAACATTTCCAAGGTGATCGGTGTAATTGTACACTTATTTTCCGGTCTCAACATTAAAATATCCTTCTGAGGTTGGAAAGAATTTCAATGTAGAGTTTTCATACTGAAAGCCATCCAGATAATCTGTAGCTTTCGTGTCAAAGACCTTTTTTACTTTTACTCCATCTGCTTTGTAAATATAATCCGTTACTTTGGAGTTTGGGTGAATTTTCCTGGTAAATTTAGATAATTATATTGGATAGAAAATAATTAACAGAATCTTCTTTATAAACAACCCTTGCCATATTTGCAAGGGTTGCTATTTATTGGTAAGTTTATTTATAAACTTAAAGTCTGGAGACTTTGCTCAGCGGGGGATCTCATTTAAGTATCTTATCCCTTCTTGCTACCTCAAATAAATTATTCTTTATAATACTATCTCCTCTAAAAATATACTCTATGGAATCTCCTTTCTTTTTTGATATAGAATCTCCGATTTCATAAGGAGTTTCCATAATTTTTTCAGAGCCATTCGAGAATTTCACATATGGAAAATTATGCTCATTTTTATTAATGTATATTTCAATAACTTTTGTATGTCTGTTAATTTTTAAAAGTTGTTCTTTAGTCAGATCAGTTGAATTATAATTTAAATAAAAAACAGTAAAAAATACAATTAAACCGAATATTAAGCCAAAAATAAGTAATGGCTTTTTACTGGATTTATCTAATTCAAAATTATTGTCCATATACATGTGTTTTAGATTTAGTCCACATTAAGGGTAAAGCTTGTGCTGATCCTTTAGCAACACCTATACCAAATGTTCTATAACCACTACTAATTGTTTCAGAATTCTGCCCAAAACGAGAGGGGTTAAAGTTATCAACATTTCTATATCCATCATATTTATCGTTAAATGTTCCACCATATGACAAATTAAGAGGGCCATCACCACCAGAATAAGAAACACCTGTTCCTGCAAAGTCCGAATTAACAAATTTATGATTTGTATCTGTAGGAATTACAAGCCCCTTTTCAAGTCCAGCTGATGCTCCAAAACCAATATTCCCATTAAATGAAGAGAACCAATTCGTTTTTCCTTCACTATCAGTTACTTGTCCAAAACTAAAACCTATTCCACCTCCTATTGCATAATTTGCACTAAAACTCCAATAACTTCCTGTGTTAGGAGCTCCTGCCTCAAACTTTGTACCATCTGGTGTTGTTAATATTTCTCCTCTATTTGCAGTAGTACTGGGATAATTATAATCTGAAACTGTTCCGTCTGGATGTAAAGTAGCTCCTAGAACTTGACTTTCAGAACCTCCACGTGTTAAAACATCAACATCATTAGTTCCACTATTATCAATATAAGCGTATCCTTCATGTTGAGCATTGCCATCAAACCATTTATAATCTCCAGTTAAACTATTCTGATACCAATCTATTCCTTTTCTTCCGTCTGGATCAATAAACCTCAAAGGATTATTAAATGCATAATTATAAGGACTATGCCTAGTCATTTTCTCAGCTAACGGGTCTACAACACCCCATCTTCCAAGGTCAGCCATATACATCCTCGCTCCATAATCATACATCCCCGTTTCCTGAAGCTCCTTACCATTATACTTGTATTTATATGCAGAATTCCCTAATAAAATATTATATCC
Source organism: Chryseobacterium culicis (assembly GCF_900108365.1). Taxonomy (GTDB): domain Bacteria; phylum Bacteroidota; class Bacteroidia; order Flavobacteriales; family Weeksellaceae; genus Chryseobacterium; species Chryseobacterium culicis. Next base: position 245,119 of record NZ_FNWQ01000007.1, read on the forward strand.
CTCATGCTTCAATCCAAAAGGATAGTAATTACTTTCTTCAATGATTTCTGTTCCTACCCCATTCTTAGCATAGCTTAGTCTAACATTTCCAAGATGATCCGTATAGTTGTACACATACTTTCCGGTTTCAACATTAAAATATCCTTCTGCCGTGGGGAAGAATTTCAATACAGAATCTGTATACTGAAAGCCATCCAGATAATCAGTTGTTTCTGTACCGAAAACCTTTTTCACCTTCACTCCATCTGCTCTGTAAATATAATCAGTTACTTTAGCATTTTGGATAACTTTTTTAGGTAAATTTAGATAAGTATATTGGATAGAAAATAATTAATAGAACCTTCTTTGTAAACAACCCTTGCCATAGTTGCAAGGGTTGTTATTTATTATACCTTGGAAACCAGAAATTAAGTTTATTTAATAAGCTCAAAGTCTGGAGACTTTGCGCAATGGGGGCCTTAAAAATAATCATTAAATTCTGTAATCATTAATTCAGGTTTATCAATTGAATACTTAACTTTAACACTGTCTCCTACATTGACTTTCTGAGACTCGAGAAAACCATCCGATTCTACATAGACATTTCCATTAACCTTATATTTAACCCATATATGATTTCCCTTTTGTACAGATTTCCTTGTTACAATCCCATTTATAATATTAAAATTTTTGTTTACATATTCAACTTCCCGTAATCTACTCTCTCGTAAATAATTATAAAACAAATATATACACAATAGTAAAATAGTTAAGATTCCAAAAATTTTTATTTTATCTCTCATATTAATTAATTCCAAAGAATGATTTTATTTTATCTGATATTGAGTTTTGAGCAGCTTTATTAACAACCGTTCCATATTGAGTTGCAGTTTTAGTAATTTTTGCTGCAGCAGTTTTTTTTCTTGCAAATTTAAGACTACTTGCTGCTTTAGACATACTTTGTTTTGCATTTAATGCTCTAGATCCATAGGTATTAGTTCCGTTTGCAGTTACTCTATTAAACGTATTCGTAGTTCTCGTTAAAATTGTTGCTGCCTTTGTTTCTGCTGTCGTAGCTTTTGTTAAAGCTTTGCTTGCTACTCCATTCAATTTTTTCCCTACAAATCCACCTATTTTTCCTGCTGCAAAATCCATAGCACCATCCACAACTGCTTTTCCAACAGTTTTTTTTCCATTGAAAATATTTTGATTTCCTTTATTAACATCCAAGTCTACAGCTGCTTTAGCTACTATAGATCCTCCTTCTATGGCAGCAGCAGCTCCGGCTCCAACTCCCGATCCAATTAATCCTCCTTTAAGAGTTTCAACTCCAACATCTGCCCAATCTACCTCGCTTAGAGATTTTCCAGATAACAATTGTCCTCCTAATTCCAATCCACCTCCGATTAAAGCTCCTCCTAGCGCTGTTAAACAGGTTGGACACCTTCCGTCGGGATCATTAAATCTAATAGGATCATTATAACCATAACCATAGGGATTTAAATTATTTACATTAAAAATACCGCCACCATTAGACAGTAAAATTCCTGCTGATATGTTCGATATTTCATCATCGTCATAATCCACATCATTTGGGTTAAAAGTAAAATCTAAATCCTTAATTAATGGATCCGATTGCATCCACCGACCCAAGTCAGGCATATATTGACGCCATCCATAGTCGTAAAATCCAGTCTCTTGGAGTTCCTTTCCGTTGTACTTATATTTATACGCTGAATTCCCTAATAAAACATTATACCCTTCATGTTTCAATCCAAACGGATAATAATTACTTTCTTCAATGATCTCTGTTCCTGCACCGTTCTTAGCATAACTTAATCTGATGTTTCCTAAATGATCAATATAGTTATAAACATACTTTCCGGTTTCAACATTAAA
>NZ_FNWQ01000006.1 GCF_900108365.1 Chryseobacterium culicis
CAGCGCCGATGGTACTGCGAAAGCGGGAGAGTAGGCCGCCGCCAGTTTTTATTTTATTTTTAAAAAACCTTTATCATAACGATAAAGGTTTTTTTTGTTTTATACCCTATACGATACAATACATACAATACAAAAATGCACGCTCTTTCTGAGTATCCTCAATGCGTGTACAGGGAAAGTAACTCAATAGGCCTTTAACCAGAATACCGAACCTCAAACAAACTTCCGCCTCTTATACAAAGTCTTTCAAATAAGCTCGTAAATCGGTTATTCCGTACAAGGCGGAATTGTGGCAGAGAATTGCAAATGAAGAGCCAGGATCTATCTTATTTTCATCGAGAAGATATAAAGAAACCGCTTCTGTGAAGAAACGGTCCTGTTTTTATGACAGAGGTATGGTCAAGATTACATATCACTGTTTGTTTCCGGGCACTTGAAATCATCGCTGCAGGTTGCACATACGATAACTCCATTACAATAATACATACAGAAATCCTGTTCAGGAAGATTAACTCCTCCGGAAATGTTTTTTAATTGGCCTTTTTGTAGTTTTTTTAAATTTTTCATATTGTTTTAATTAAAAATTTGTAGGTAAAGTAAATTTAATCAAAAAAAAATTAACTAAACAAGATATTTGTGATTAAAAAATAAAATTTAAATAGAGACAACAGAGAGGACAGATACATCAAAACCGGATTTTATTTAAATTTTACATATTAATAAAATAAATGCTATTTTTAAATAGCGTTATCCGAAAAGCTTATAGAGTAGGAATACCAAAAACCAAAAACTATGAAAAATCAAAAAAAACTTTCAAGAGAAGATCAAAAAGGCATTGTTGCGGGAGTAGACTTTCCTGCATTTTGTTTTGAAGGCGGGGGGCCTGGCGAAGGTGGTTGTTCCGCAGGAGAAATCTGTTCAGGCGGAAAATGTGTACCTTATGCAGGAAACCCGGGTGGAGGAGAGGAGGAAATCCCGGAGGCGGGGGTAATACGTATACTTGTATCTGTCCTTGGGGAACATTCACACAAGCTACTCCTTGTCCTGAATTCTATTGTATAACAGGGTAAGATACATTGTCCTTTATTTCATCAGGTTATTTACTACCGATCAATACCTGTATAATGGCATGTAAGTTTGGTCCATGTTTGTAAGAAAATAAACGAAATGAAACAAAAAGGGCTGCCTCCAACTGAGGCAGCCCTTCTTTTATTTTTTAATCAATCCCAGTTCGATCAGTCTCTCATGCAGGAATTCTCCGGCAGTAGTATCTTCGTATAATTTAGGATTGTTTTCATCTACACAGTTATCAAGTGCATTTAAAGACATTGCACTGATGGGATGCATAAAGAAAGGAATTGAATACCTTGAAGTACTCCACATTTCTCTTGGAGGGTTTACCACCCTGTGGATAGTAGATTTCAATTTGTTGTTGGTATGTCTTGATAGCATATCTCCAACATTGATCATCAGTTCATCCGGTTCTGCAATGGCATCAATCCATTCTCCGTTGTGATTCTGAACCTGAAGACCTTTTCCCTGTGCTCCCATTAAAAGAGTAATAAGGTTGATATCCCCATGAGCAGCTGCTCTTACCGCATCATCCGGTTCTTCGGTGATTGGCGGATAGTGAATTGGTCTTAAAATAGAGTTTCCTTCTGCGATCTTGTCATCAAAATAAAATTCATCTAAACCAAGGTGCAGCGCTAAAGCTCTTAGAACATACTGTCCTGTTTTCTCAAGCATTTGGAAGGCTTCTTTACCTACTTCGTTAAATTTTGGTAATTCGTCAACGATTACATTGTTTGGATACTCAGTTTTGTATTTTGAATCATCAGACAAATACTGCCCGAAATGCCAAAATTCTTTTAAGTCTCCTTTTTTGAAACCTTTTGCAGTTTCTTTACCGAATCCTACATAACCTCTCTGGCCTCCAATTCCTGGAATTTCGTACTTCTGTTTCGTCTCCACTGGAAGTTCAAAAAAGTTTTTTACCTCACCATACAAATCATCCACTAGGTTGTCATCAAGAAAGTGGCCTTTTAAGGCTACAAAACCAATTTCTTCATAAGCTTTTCCGATTTCATTTACAAATTTCTGTTTGCGTTCCGGGTTGTCCGAAAGGAAATCACGCAGGTCTACACTAGGTATTTTATCCATTTTTAGAAATTTACGAACAGCAAAATTACATTTTTTTTAATTTAAATGATTTTAAAATCATTATTTATAAGTTAAATTTGCTGTATGAAAAAATATTCTTCTAAGAGAAGTATCCAAATACTTGCACATCTTCTTCAACAGTACGGAATTGCTGATATCGTAATTTCTCCGGGGTCAAGAAATGCTCCTTTGGCCATCCATTTTTCAGAGGTAGATCGTTTCAACTGTTACAGCATTGTAGACGAAAGAAGTGCGGCTTTCGTTGCAATGGGAATGGCGAAAAGTGAGAAAAAGCCGGTGGCGATTACGTGTACAAGCGGATCGGCGGTGGTTAATTATTACCCGGCAGTCACAGAGGCTTTTTATCAGAATATTCCACTTTTGGTGCTTACGGCAGACCGGCCAACAGATTTTGTTGATCTTTTCGACGGGCAGACGATACGACAGAAGGATGTTTTTCATCAGCATTCCTATGGTGATTTTCAACTTTTAGAAGACAGCAAAGAGAATGCAGAAGATATTAATTTCGATATCATTAAAAAAGCTATTGAACTTTGCTTTGAGAAGCAAGGTCCGGTGCATATTAATATTCCTTTGGAAGAACCTTTGTATGAACTGGTATCAGAGCTGCCTACTTTTCCTACGGTGGAGAAAACAATCAAGCATAAAGAATATGAAATTCCATCCAATCTGATTGCGGAATGGCATACTTCACAGAGAATTATGCTGTTGGTAGGAACAAGAGATTACAGTCCGGAACTGGAAAACCAGCTGACGCAACTGGTGAAAAACCACTCTGTGGTGGTACTGAGTGAAGCGAATTCAAATCTGAATCATGAAAAGTTCTTTAAGCATATAGACCGTTATATTTTTAATTTTACGGAAGAGGATTATAAAACGTATGCTCCCGATCTTTTGATCACGGTAGGCCAGAATGTGGTTTCCAAGAAGGTGAAGCAGTTTCTCAGAAGTGCCCGTCCGAAACAGCATTGGCACCTGGATGAAATTTGGCAGCCGGACACCTATTTTTCACTTACAGAAAAGATAGAAGTAAAACCGGAAGTTTTCTTCTCAAAATTGCTGAAATTTATTAATCTGGAACCTAGACCTTATTTTAACCTTTGGGACGTTTTAAGGGATAAGAAAGATGCCAAACACGAGCAGTTTTTGAATACTATTGAATTCTCAGATTTTTATTTCTTCAATAAAGCTTCACAAACAATTCCTGAAAATTATAATATTCATTTCAGCAATTCTTCGGGGATCAGGTATGCCCAGCTTTTCGATTTCGGAAAAAGAAAGATGTACTGTAACAGAGGTACCAGTGGTATTGACGGGTCTACCTCCACAGCAATGGGCTTTGCGATCAAAAATGAAAATCCTACTTTACTGATAACAGGTGACTTAAGCTTCTTCTATGATATCAATGGACTTTGGAACCAGTATATCCCTCCATTTGTAAGAATTATGATCTTCAATAATGGTGAAGGAAATATCTTTAAGATCATTCCGGGGCCCGGAAATGCCAACCCGAATACGCTGGATGAGTTTATAGCTACCAAGCACCGTAAAAATGCAGAATCTCTGGCAAAGCACTTCGGATTCTCCTACATCCGAGTAGAAGATGAGATTACTTTAGACCGGGTTCTTGAGAATTTCTTCAAACCGGATGCACAGCCAAAGATCCTGGAAGTAAATACGTACGGGAAAAACAGTGCTGATGTGCTGAAGGCGTATTTCGAGTTTATGAAATAGGTTTAGAGGTCAAGATATTCTTCACTCCCCGGGAGATTGATGATTCTGTCGATAGGATAGATAAACATATCATCAAAATCATTCAGCGCATTAATGATCTGGAAATGGGTGAATTGCTTTAAATTCTGTAAAGTGATCTCCGTTTCTTTGATCTTTTTATGCTTTAAAAGATGCTGTCTTTGTACACCATTCAGCAAATAGGTAGAAGGGGTGAACCAGTCCTTTCCTTTTAGAAACAAAAGGTTGGAGAAAGAAGTATCTGTAATATGATTATTTTTAACAATAATAATTTCTTCAGCCTTAGCTTTCATCTTCATTTTATCGAGTTCTTTACGATCTTCGAACTTAAACGAATAATCAAAGCTGTTATTCTCTACCAGCTTGAAATCATGAATTTCAGGTATTGCGTAAGGAATCATCTGTGTCCTGATTCTTTTGTCAAGGTCATAGGCAATTCTTAGCTTGAAAAGGCCATCCTCGTCATGCTGCAGATTTTTATAAATCTTGATCAGATCAATGGAGTCTTCCTTTCCAAAATGGGAAAATGTTTGATTGACACGTTTCTGATGTAGATCCAGCAGAAAAATCTCCTGATCTTCTACTTTAATGCTTTCAATGAATTGGGACATAGATTTTATTTTTCATTTCCTGATATTCGTCTTCTAATTTACTCATGTGCGTTATACCGCCTCCGCTCTTGAAATAAAGCTCGTCTCCTTCTTTTTCAATAAAGCGTATCATTACACAACTGTCCACATTTTGGCCGTCAAACCAGCCGCAAACCCCCGTGTAATATCCTCTCTCATATCCTTCAGCATCCAGAATGATTTCCATTGTTTTGGGTTTGGGAGCTCCTAAGATAGAGCCTGCAGGAAGCAGCTTCTGCATAATACTTCCCAACTTACCGCTAAATTCAGGTTTAATCTTTCCTGAAATCTCAGAGCTCATGGCATACAGATCCTTCTGTTGGGTTTTGATGAAATCAATATGCTGAAACTGGTCTACTTTTACATCATCAGCAACCATGCTAAGGTCATTCCGGAGCAGATCTACTACGGTGTAATGTTCTGCTTTTTCCTTTTTGTCATTCTTCAGAATTTCTGCTGCATTTTCAATGGAAGCATCAATGGTACCTTTCATAGGATAGGTTAAAATTTTTCCATCAATGATCTTTACAAAAGTTTCAGGAGAAAAAAATACAAAAAAATCTTTATAAAATACCTTATACTTCGCATTTGAGTGATAAAAAATTTCTTCTAGGGTTAAATTAGTCTCTATCTTTGTTTTTCTAGTATAATTTACTAAATAAGAGTTTCCTGAACGAATATTTTCCTGAACTTTATCAAAACCTATCCGAAAGCTTTCCAATGTTTCAGGAAACGATTTCCATAGTACTTTTTTGTTTAGTGCATGAGTTTCTTTTGTGTTTGAAAACCATTGAAAATCAATTATTAAACCTTCTTTTTCAATTTCGCTTTCCGGGTATATTTCAACATTCTCCGAGAGAAAGTCGATGACGAAAAAATAGGGAACCTTCCTGAGAGAAAGCTCATCCATTTCCATAAATTTTTGATGATTCACTGAAAACATTCTGCAAAAATACTTATTGATGTTTACTTTTGCATAAATTTTTTATGATGCAGAACAAATATCCTCAGAAACCGGGACTCGATTTTATATTGAAGCAGGCATTTTTTTACTGGAATAAAACACTCGTTTTTCAGTTGATGTTTTCTATCGTCTTTTTTGCCATATTACTGACCGCGGTTATGCTTTTCGGAGAAAAATATGATGTATTTTCTTATAACAAAGAATTGCAGGAAGCCTTCCAGGAAGGAACTCAGGCTTATTTGAAAAAGATGGAGGCAATAACGGCTACTGAAAACTATCAGATGTTTACGGTGGCAATTTGGGGAACTACGGCCTTTCTGTATCCTTTAAATCTGGGAATGTTTCAGATCTTCAGAAAATTAGATCTCAGAGAAAATATTGTGATAGGAGATTTGTTTGCAGGATATAATGGTCTTAATTTTTTTAAGTATGTTGGATATTTTCTTTTTTGGTTCTTTATCTACAGATTTACCCTTCCTACATTTGTGCTGGCCGTGGCCTGGGTTGCAGTAACCTTGTTTGTGGCTCCCTTGATGTTCTTTACCAATAAAAGAATATTTGAAGCCATCTCTCTTAACTTTAAAGCTCTCAAAATGTATTTCGTTGAAATAATGGTTTGCGTGATGGTTGCTTTTGTGTTTAAGTATTTAGGTTTTGCTTTATTTTTGATAGGTGGCCTTTTCACTTTTCCTTTTTGGAATGCCATGATTTACTCACTTTATAAAACTGTTTTTTCTGAGAAAAGTTGAAATTTCATCCATGTTTAATGTTTTCTTTTGCTAAAAAAAACTAAATTTGGTAAAATCATTAAATATTTAAACTATGTCTGAATTTAACGAATTTGATCAGCAGGGCTCTGTTCCTAACAGAGATACGGGGTCAATTATTTCTCATGCTTTTGAAATGTACAAAGGCGTCTTCGGTTACGGAATTGTAGCAATGATTATTTACCTTGTCGGGGGATCTGTTATTCAGATGCTTACGGGGTTTGATTCTGCTTCTATGGTTGAAGAGATGAAATCTTCAGGGGGCGATTTTAATTACTGGAGCGCTCCGGGACTTCCTTTGTATATGGGGGCATCCAGCCTTTTCGGGCTTTTATTATCTCCTTTGTATGTAGGATTGATCTACATGGTGAATAAATACAATACAAAAAACCCGATTGAGTTTTCTGATCTTTTCATTGGCTACCGTCAGAATTTTGTAAATATTTTAATTTACAGTCTTCTTTCCGGAATCATTTCTTCAATCGCTCTGGCACTGTGTGTGTTCCCTATTATTTTTGTGTACCCGTTCCTTTTAATAGGATATCCGATTCTGTTATTTGAAAATGCTTCGGCTACAGAAGCTTTGTCAAAATCTTTCAATATTGCTAAAGAGAATTATGGAACTTTCTTGTTAACAGGATTTTTAGGCTTTCTGATTTCCATAGCAGGGGTAATTCTTTGCGGAATAGGAGTTATCCTGACAGCTCCGTTTATCATGATTGTAATGTACTCCACCTATTGTGCTTTCTTAGGAAAACCAAGACAAATTATGTACAGTAAATAAAAAATAAAAAAATAAATGATGAATAAGGACAAACAAATAAGCAGTGTTGCGATTAAACAAATATCGCTGCTGGCCATCATTCTGGTTTTGGCAGGACTGATCTGTTTTAATCTCGCATTGTTTATTCCCTCAGTTCTGGGAGCCATTACCATTTATGTAGTCTGCAGGAAATATAATTTTTATCTGCAGGAAGAGAAGAAATGGAAGCCGTCACTGGCTGCTTTTGCTCTCATGTTTGCAAGTCTTATTGTTCTTATTCTTCCGATCTATTTCATTGCCGATCTGATTATTGATAAACTGGGAAATGCACAGGCTTACATGGCTAAGTTTAATGTTTTTCTGGATAAAATTCATTCTTATATTTTCTCTAAAACAGGATTTGATATTCTGAGTAAGGAAAATATGGCCAAACTGAAAGACAATGTAGGAAGAGTTTCTACATCGGCATTAAGCGGAACTTTCAATACGCTTACCGTAGTGGTGTCCATGTATTTTATTCTCTACTTTATGCTGGAAAGACCAAGACTCTTTGAAAAGATTCTGACTTCCTCCGCACCGTTGAAGAGAGCCAACATTTCTTTGATCGGAGATAAAATGAGAAAACTGATCATGGCCAATGCTATTGGAATTCCTGTTGTAGCAGTAGGACAGGGAATTGTAGCACTTATCGGCTATCTGATTTTTGGAGCGCCGGGAGCCGTTCTCCTCTTTGCACTTACGGCTGCAGCTTCAGTAATTCCGGTGGTTGGAACTGCTATCGTATATGTTCCTGTATGCATCTTTATGATCGCTGAAGGAAATACCGGCCAAGGCCTAGGATTGGCGATATACTGTCTTGTTGTAGTAGGGCTTACGGATAACCTTCTCCGGTTTACTCTTTTAAAGAAGCTGGAAAATATTCATCCTCTGAATACCGTATTCGGAATCATCATGGGAATGAACCTGTTTGGCTTTATGGGGCTTATTTTCGGACCTATTCTAATCTCGCTGACCCTTCTATTGGTTCAGGTGTACAGAAATGAATTTTCAGACGAAGATGCTCCTCCAGACCTTGAACTTCCCGGACAAGATGATATCACAGAAAAATTAATTTAATTATATATAAAGTGGAAGGACTCAATCCAGAAATATTAAAAGAAATCTGTATAATGAAAATGCCGTTCGGGAAGTATGAAGGAACAGTTCTGATTGATCTTCCCATCAGCTATCTTGAATGGTTCAATAAAAATGGAATGCCAAAGGGAAAACTGGGAATGCAGCTTTCAACGGTGTACGAAATCAAATTAAATGGTTTGATGGATCTTTTAATTCCCATCAGGGCAGCGGTAAAAAATGGATTATAAAATTTAAATAAACTTTATCCGGATAAAGTTTCGGCGGCATCGAAGATGCCGCCGAAACTTTTTTATATCCTATTAAGCTTTCAAGGCTAAAATCTCATCTCTCAGCTTGGCTGCCTTTATAAAGTCAAGGTTTTTCGCGGCTGATTCCATTTCTTTTTGCTTCTGCTCAATCATTTTTTCGATATCTTCAGTGGCATAAGTGGCTTTTGTTTCTGCCACTTTCTGAAGGATTTCCTTTTGGGTATATTTTTCATCAGGAAAATCTTTGCTTCTTCCTACAAGATTTTCAGAAATCTTTTTATTTAAAGCAGTTGGCTTCAGACCATGTTCCTCATTGTACTGCATTTGTTTGGCGCGGCGGTATTCGGTCTCATCCAATGTAGCCTGCATAGATTTGGTGATTTTATCTGCATACATGATCGCTTTTCCGTTTACGTTTCTTGCGGCACGTCCTACAGTTTGGATCATGGATCTTCTGCTTCTCAGCATTCCCTCTTTATCAGCATCCAATATAGCGACTAATGAAACCTCAGGTAAATCAAGACCTTCTCTTAATAAGTTGACGCCAATTAATACATCAAAAAGCCCTAAACGGAGATCCTGCATAATCTGGATACGTTCCAGTGTTTCAACATCTGAGTGGATGTATCGTGTTCTGATCCCGAATTTGGTGAAGTATTTTGTAAGTTCTTCCGCCATTTTCTTCGTTAAAGTGGTTACCAGCACTCTTTCATCAGCATCAGCTCTTTTCTGGATTTCTTCCATTAAATCATCAATTTGATTTAATGAAGGTCTTATCTCAATAATCGGATCCAGAAGTCCTGTGGGACGGATAATCTGCTCAATATAGGCTCCTCCTGTTTTTTCAAGCTCGTAATCGGCAGGTGTTGCAGAAACATAGATTACCTGGTTCTGAATGGCTTCAAACTCTTCAAACTTTAAAGGTCTGTTATCCATGGCGGCCGGAAGTCTGAAACCGTACTCCACCAGTGCCTCTTTTCTGCTTCGGTCACCACCGTACATGGCATGAACCTGTGGTACGGTAACATGGCTTTCGTCAATAACCATTAAAAAATCTTTAGGGAAATAATCGATCAGGCAGAAAGGTCTTGTTCCCGGAAGGCGGCCGTCCAGGTATCTGGAGTAATTCTCAATTCCTGAGCAGTATCCCAATTCTTTGATCATTTCAAGATCCAGTTCGGTTCTTTCCTGAAGACGTTTTGCTTCTAATGGTTTCCCTACAGAGCTGAAGAAATCAACCTGCTTCACCATATCATCCTGAATCTCTTTAATGGCACCATTCAAAGTTTCTTTTGAGGTTACGAAAAGATTGGCAGGGTAAATCTGGATCTGATCAAAATTATCTTCTACATTTCCTGTAACAGGATCAAAACTTTGGATTTTTTCAATTTCATCTCCAAAAAACTGAATTCTTATCGCATTATCAGTATAAGCAGGGAACACATCAATTACATCTCCTTTCACACGGAACATGCCTCTTTGGAACTCATTGAGCGTTCTGGCATACAGGGCATTAACTAATGAATGGAGAAGAGCTGTTCGGGTTACTTTCTCACCAATCGCTATAGAAATTAAAGATTTATGAAATTCCGTAGGATTTCCAATACCATAAATGCAGGAAACAGAAGCTACAATTAAAACATCTCTCCTTCCTGAAAGGAGACTCGCAGTTGCAGAAAGACGCAGTTTTTCAACTTCTTCATTGATACTCAGGTCTTTTTCAATATAAGTTCCTGTTGTAGCAATATAAGCTTCAGGCTGGTAGTAGTCATAGTAGCTGACAAAATATTCCACGGCATTATCCGGAAAAAATTCTTTAAACTCCATAAACAGCTGTGCAGCAAGAGTTTTATTGTGTGCCAATACTAAAGTCGGACGCTGTACATTTTTTACAACATTCGCAATAGTAAAGGTTTTTCCGGAACCTGTTACGCCCAGAAGCGTCTGATATTTCTCACCGATCTCTATTCCTTCGGTAAGTTTTTCAATAGCCTGAGGCTGGTCTCCGGTAGGTTTATATTCTGATTGAAGCTTAAAATCCATAGAAAAGAATGTATATAACAAAAATACGAAAGAAATTATTAGGCCATATAATCTTTTGAGGTTGAATATTTTGATATTAATTTTTTAACAGGAATTATTAAATAAAAAAGCGCTGATCATTAGCGCTTTTCATTATTATGGGCGGGCAAAACTCAGCGTTGCGGGAATCTTTAATACAGAGGCAATGGCTTTTCCGTCTTTCATTGCAGGTTTCCATTGGGTTTCATTAGTAATTTGAGTCACTGTTTTCAGAAGTTCGCGGTTCATAGTTTCATTTTCTCCGGAAGTAGTTACCTGAGTAGTTTTTCCATTTTCATTAATATGAATGTAGGCCATGGAAGTTATAGTCCCGGTGTAGCTATTCAAAGTACTTACGTCCATATCCTGGCTTATTTTGATTTTCAAATTCTTATCTCCTCCTGGATATTGTGCCGGGATTGTATTGGAACTTTGTTCAGGACTGATGGCAGTATCTGTGTTTTTACTTTCCTTTATATTGTTCACTCGTGGGACTATGGTGTCCGAAGTATATTTTATATCCTCTCTTTTGAAGCCCATTATAACAGATGATTTTCCTTCTTCTTTGGTCTTTTCATAATAGGAAGGAGTCATCAGTGTCACCTGGTATGGTTGTGGATTTTGGACTGTTCTGGCGTTCTGGTAAACCTTGCTGATATAAACATTTGAAAAGTCATTCGGAGTATAATTTTTCAAAGTGCTGTTTTCTACTTTTTTTGCATCTATCCAGACGGCATAATTTTGTTTGTTTAAAAATGATTTCAGTTCATGTTCTGTCGGAACTCTTTTTTTCAGCTCTGGTGTCGCGAAGAAAGTGATCTTCTGCTCATTTTGCTGACTTTTGCTAAGCAATGAATATAACTCACCAAGTCTTTTCTTATCACGATCTGTTACCTTGCTTGAAAATTCTACATATTTTTTGTTTTTCAAAAGATCATCATATTTTGCTAATATATCTTTGAATTCCTGATAAGGATCCTGGCCGGCAACCTGAGCCGGTATCTCTGCTATTCGTTCAGAAAGAAGAATTTGCGAAGCGTTGCCTGCATATGTTCTTTCAGAAAATAGTGCTGCTGCTGAAATCAAAACAGCAATTCCTGCTGCTTTCCTAAGCAGGCTAAACTTTGATTTTTTTGTATTCATCATAATAAATCTTTTTTTGGTGTTATTAAAATTAAAAGAATGAGTCAAATTAGGATTTTGATGGCTGAGAATTTCCTCCAGAATAAGGTGCTGATAGTCTCTGATATTATAATTATCATTCATAACCGCTTCATCGGCTAAAAATTCATGATTGGTTATCACTGCTTTTTTATAAAAGAAAAGAACGGGATTGAACCAGGTGAAAATATGCAGAAGCTCCAGGAATAAAAGATCTAAACTGTGTTTTTGCTCAATATGAGTTTTTTCATGAAGAAAAATCCTTGGGTCGATCGAGTTGTTTTTCATATAGCTTTCTCCCATATAAATCGTATTCCAAAAGCTGAAGGGGGAAAGGTTTTCCTGGGTTACGATCACATTATGATGCCGGTACTTGTACTTTTGTCCCGATATTCTTTTCACCGCAAGTATGGACCCAATACTTTTTAGCAGCAGAAAAAGAGTGATGGAAATATAGATTCCCCATACTCCATTCATCCAATCGAAACTTTCCTGCTTGTGTGGGATAAAAACCAGTTGCTGTGCTGTTTCTTCAATGATCAGTTGAGACGTTGTTATGTTGTCCCGGCTCGGTAAAGTAATGGTGATAAACGGAATGGTATAGGAGAGCAAGAGCGCGCTGAGCAAATACATCCGGTTAAATCTGTATATTCTTTCTTTTTCCAAAAACAGATAATAAACTGCAATGAATATACAAGAACACAAGATTATTTTCAGAATTATAGCAGACATGTCTATTCCTTGATCTGTTCATCAATAATATCACGGAGTTCTTTCAGTTGCTTTTGACTAAGTTTTGCATTCGAAGTAAAGAAAGATGCAAATTGAGTTACGGAGCTGTTGAAAAAACGGTCAATCATGGAAGTCATTTCCTCTTTGAAATATTCCCCTTTTTCTATTTTTGGATAGTATTCCCGGGAATTTCCATATAATTTGTAACCTACCAGTTCTTTATTCTGCATTCTCTTCAGTAAGGTGGCAATGGTAGTAGTAGCGGGTTTGGGATTCGGATAAGCGTCCAGGATATCCTTCATGAAAACAGCCTTCTTTTCCCAAATAATATCCATAAGGACTTTTTCAGAATCTGTCAGTTTAATTTCTTTCATTCTACAATATTATAATTTATTCTACAAATGTAGAATAAAAATTTATATATACAAATTTTATTGGCATTATTTTTCCATTCATTGTATAACATCTAATCATAATGCTATGAAAATCAATCAATTTTATATTCCTGTGGTAAGCCTTTTTCTTTTTTTATCATCGTGTAAGGAGAATCATGCCAATGCACAAAAGACTGGAAATGACGGTAGTGTAGAGACGGAAAATCCCAATTCTGACTATAAACCTGCATTTAAGGGACAAACACGCATTAAAGCTGTAAAAACTACGACGGCTTATAATGTAGAAATCTTGAATAAGGACTTAGGAAGACCCTGGGGAATCATCAATTTACCTGACGGAAAGTTTCTCATCACTGATAAAAACGGTCACATGAATGTTGTCTCATCAGATGGAAAACAAGTTTCTAAAATTGATGGATTTCCAAAAGTGGATTCAAAAGGACAGGGAGGAATGCTTGATGTAGCACTGGATCCGGATTTTAAAACGAATAATGTTATTTATTTCAGTTTCTCAGAGCCATTTGGTAAAGGGAATTTAACCTCAGTGGCGAAGGGTAAGCTATCCCCGGATCTTAAAAATATTTCAGAAGTGAAAGTTATTTTCCGTGCTGAACCGTCTTACGATGGGGATAAGCATTACGGTAGCCGGCTTGCCTTTGATAAAGATGGGTATTTATTTGTAAGCACCGGAGAACGATCTGACAAAGTAACCCGGGTGTATGCCCAGAAAACGGATAATTATCTTGGCAAGATTTTAAAAATAACAAAAGACGGTCAGCCTGCTCCAGGAAATCCTTTTATCGGAAAGGCTGGATATAAGCCCGAAATTTATGCTTACGGCGTCCGAAATCCTCAAGGTATGGCGATAGATCCTAACGGTAATCTATGGGATGTGGAAATGGGGCCAAGGGGAGGTGATGAAATCAATCTGATCCAGCCGGGAAAAAATTACGGATGGGGAGATGTAACCTATGGAATTGAATACTCAGGAGATAAGGTAGGAAAAGGAATTACCCAGAAGGAAGGAACCGAACAGCCTGTTTATTATTGGGATCCTGTTATTTCACCCAGTGGAGTGACTTTCTATACAGGAAATATTGAAGAATGGAAAGGAAACCTCATTATCGGGTGTCTGAGTGGTGAACATATTGACAGAATTGTTATGAAAGACAACAAAGTAGTAGGTGAAGAGCGTCTTCTCGCAGATCAGAAAGAGCGCTTCCGTGATGTACTGAATGGAATGGATGGAAATCTTTATGCAGTCACAGACAGCGGAAAACTTTATAAAATATCAAAAAAATAGAAAAAACTCCTGAAAATTTTCAGGAGTTTTTATATTAAAATTTAAAGTTAAGTCTCGCAAAAACCTGTCTTCCGGCAAATCCCATCTGTACAGGATCAAAAATACCTCCGGATTCTGTGTTTCCGCTTGTTACCTGTGTGGTCTGTAAGGTAGGGTATCTGTTGAACAGATTTTTACTGCCTAGTGTAAGATTTAGATTTTTTGAAAATTCATAGCCAAAAGAGAGATCTGTGGTTACTTTTGGATGGTATACTTGTTCAGCGTCATCATAGCCGATGAGGGTTACTTTGTCAAATCTTACCATCTGTAGATTAACATTGAACCTGTTGATTTTATAGTTTAGATTTAAATTCACTTTTGTTTTAGGTGCAGACGCCAGGATAAATGCCTTTTCTCTCTTACTGAGATAAATATCTTCTTTACCAGCCAGCTGTTCGGACGTATTTACTTTTGTGATTTCCATATCATTATAATTTCCGGCTAAAGTAGCGGTCAGTTTTCCGGGTCCCCAGTTTTCACTGTAGCTTAAAATAAGATCAACTCCTTTTGTGCGGGTATCAATGGCATTGGAAAAGAACTGTACCTGATCCACAAACGGGTTCTCGGCCTGAACTTCTGCCGGCAGGTCTGCCTGTGCAAAATATCCAGTCAGAACAATTCTGTTTTTTACCTCAATATAATATCCATCTACTGTTGCTGTAAACTTCCCTGTGTTGAATGTAAATCCGGCGCTTCCGTTCACAGAGGTTTCCTGTTTTAATTGAGGAATTCCCAAACTACCCGCCAGCTTGCTGTCATTAGACGCCAGCTGAACGGTTACCAATTGGCCACCCTGAAAATTGGTAAACTGCTGGCTGTAGTATTTCTGAGCCAATGATGGTGCTCTGAATCCTGTAGAAACCGAACCTCTGAAAGCAAACTGAGGCGTAAAAGCGTATCTGGTAGCCAATTTGCCATTCAGAGTACTTCCGAAATCGTTGTAATTTTCAAATCTTCCGGCTACACTGATCATCCAGTCTTTTGTTACATCCAGTTCAGTATCTACGTAGGCGGCAAAGTTATTTCTGCTTTTACCGATATCAGTAGAATAGCCGGGAAACCCTTGTGAACCTCCCGGGCGATACCGTATTGGATCAGATCCAGGTACTGTTACCCATAAATTTTGAGGCGTATCTTTTGTAACTACATTTCCATTGATATCATACATGGCGTAAGAGGCCTCTTCACCTTTAATGATATCAAATTTCTCATATCTGAACTCCGATCCGAAAGCAATGTTAAGGCCTTCCAGTACTTTGAACTGCCGTACCGCATTAAAACCGGTCGTGTTCTGTAATAATGAATGTCCACCAGCATTAAAGCTTGTAGGAGATTTACTGCCTAAGGTTGCATTAATGGTATTGTCGATCTGGTAAGTAAATCTATTGTTCCCAAAAGCATTGTACAAATCTACATCCCAATTGGCCACCTTGAACTTTAAGCCATTGTCAAATGTGAAGTCTGAAATATTGGTATTTTCAATAGGATTAAATCCATTAGGATAAACTTCAGGAACGTTTCCGTCAGCATCCGCAAATCTTGTCCACGCATAAGCTTTTGTATTTCTGTGTGAGAATCCCTGGCGCGAATAAAAGGTCAGTCCATCAGAGAGGGGAAGTTCAATATTCCCGAAAAAGTAAACATTTTGGGCTTTTGCATCTCCGAAACGTTGTCTGGAAGCAGTATACAAATCCGGATTTGCATTTCGTATCGAATAATCTTTATTGATGAATTCTGCTGTAAAATTTCCAAAACCGCCTTTTGAACCTATTTTAGTTCCTAAATTTCCACTGAAATCAAAGGTAGTTCCGTCTATTTTGTGATCAGAAACCACATCATTGCTGCCCGGGCTTTTGAAAAGGTTCATACCTGTGAAGAGATTTCCTTCAAAACCTTTGTTCCGGTCGTTAAGAATTACATTGATAACACCTGCTATCGCATCCGAACCATACTGTGCAGAAGCTCCGTCCCGAAGCACTTCCACTCTTTTTATCGCACCAATAGGAATGGTATTCATATCATATCCGGTGTTTCCTCTTCCTTTGGTTCCAAAAAGGTTGATCAGTGAGGACTGGTGATATCTTTTTCCATTTAACAAAAGCAAAGTCTGATCAGGGCCCAGGCCTCTTAAGGTGGCCGGATCTACGGCATCAGCACCGTCAGATCCTGATTGTTTATTGGAATTGAAGGAGGGGGCTGAAAATTGTAAGAGCTGGTTAATTTCCACCTGTCCTGTTGACTGGCTTACCTGTTTAATGTCTATAATGTCGATGGGAACGGGGGTATTGACTACCGTTCTCTTTTTATTTCTGCTGCCGGTGATGGCAACTTCCTCAATTTTCGATTCTTTCAGAGTGTCTTTTACCTGCTGGGCATACGATAATGTAGAAATTCCCAGAAAAATAGCGCTGATATATTTTATTCTCATATTGGTAATCTTAAGTGGTAATTCAATCAAAATTATCAATATTTGTTTTTAAATCAATAGTAAATTTAAATATTTGCTATGAATGTCTTAATTTTTATTTAAATTTCACTTAATTGAGAAAAATAATAGTTTAATATTAAAATTTAATGAAAAATTTTAACGCAAAAAACTTGTAATGAGTCGGTTGATTCCCTCTTCCAAAATTTCCTGTGACGTAGAAAAGCAGATTCTGACATGTCCTTCCGCCCCTTTCCCGAACCATCTTTCTGAACCCGGAACAATGGCTACTTTTCCGTGTGTCAGAGCATGCTGGGCAAACTCATCGCTGGACATCCCGTTTTCAATCTTTGGAAATAGAACAAAAGTAGCTTCAGGCAGGTTAGGCGTTACAATTTCTGAACGGTTTAATAACTTGAAAGCCAGGTCTCTGTTATTCTGTAAATGGAGTAAAAACTCTTTATACCAAGGTTTTGCCTTCTCCAGTGCTGCGCATCCGGCAATCTGAGACAAAGTAGATACTCCTTCAATGGTGGAGTTGAAGTTACATTTTTCCGTAAAATCCTCGAGAATGTCCTGATCATTACAAAGTACAGCTCCGATTCTCAAACCAGCGATCCCGAATGATTTTGAAAACCCGTATACCGTAAAACTTTTCCGTTTCGCCATCTCCGAAACGGAAGAATAGGTATAAAATTCTTTTTGGTCATAGATAATATCACTCCAGATTTCGTCACTCATTACCCAAAGATCGTGTGCGGATGCTATTTCTGCTATTTTTATCAAAACCTCTTTTGCATACACCGTTCCAAGAGGATTGTGCGGGTTGCATATGCTGATAAGCTTAGTTCTGGGATTAATCAGTGAAACCAGTTTTTCAAAATCAATTGCTCCGGTTGTCGTATCCACCGGGCACAGCATTACTTTTCCACCTGCTGTTTCTACCGACTTTTTGAAAAGAAAATCTACCGGATCCAGAATAATGGCCTCATCACCGGGATTAAGAACATAAGATGCAATAAGAAACATTCCCTGAGCAGCACTATTGACAGCCAGTACATTTTCAGGTGAAAAACTGCCATGCTTTTCCTGGTTAAAATGATCCGCAACACTTTTCTTAAATTCCGGAAGTCCGGAAAAAGGACCATAGCTGAGGTAGCCATCTTTTAGGTACTCAATGATTCCCTGTTCTATTTCTGAAGCGATTCTGAAATCCGGGTCTGCAGCGGTAAGAGGAATAATTCCGTCTTCCAGTGCGGCCCACCTTCCGTTGTAGGCTTTTCTTTTCAATGCTTCGAAGTTGATATCGTTATTGGTAAACATATTTATTTGTAGGATATGGGGATAATATTTTCTGTCTGCTGGCTTAACGGGAGGAGAAACTGGTTCAGTAATGCTCTTCCGTTGTGAATATGGGTTTCAATTTCAGGCTTTCTCTCCGTTTCATATTTACTGAAAGCCTGCTGTATATTTTTTTCTTCAACTAAATATTTCGTTAATATGAAGGCGTCTTTCAAAGCAGAAGTTACTCCCTGGCTTGTAAATGGAATTAAAGGATGTGCTGCATCCCCTATGAATACGATGTTTGTCTTGTAAAAGGGATGTAGTTTTTCCAGTTCATAAACACTCCATACATGTACATTTTGATAGTCGGATTTCATGAGGATTTCGGAAACTAAGGGATGCCAGCTTCCAAAAACTTCCAGCATATATTTTCTTAAATTGCCAGCAGAGCATTCCTGGACTGAAAATTTCTGGTTATCAAACTGCGAATACCAGAGAATGCTGTCTTCAGAAAGTTTTAGAATTCCGAAAGTAAGGCCGCCTTCTTCGTGGTGAAACTTCATGAAATCATTTTCAATAGCCTGTGCGATGTCTTTATTTTGAATGATATTCACAACTTCGCTTTCCCTTACCAGATTCATGGTTTCTTCCGCAAAAAGCTGTTTTCTGATTCTGCTCCTGGAGCCATCTGAGATAATGGCGATGTCAGCATCAATGATGGTGCCGTTGGAAAGTTTCAGCAGTCCGTTCTGCAGTTCATCAGGAATGACCGTTTCTTCGTAGGTTATCTTTTCCTGAGAAATGTTTTGCGCCAGAAGTTCTATCAATGCGTGCCTTGAAATCGCAAAAACATGGTCCAGTTCTTTTTCTGCCAGAATTTTCCCTGTGTGGGAATACTGTGTGTATTTTTTTAGAAAGTTTCCCTTTTTGTGAAGAAGATGAGAATCAATAATCTGGTAAAGATAATCCAATCCTTCTTTCGGAATGAGAAATCCGTGGCCTGCCATATCTTTCTTTTTTCTTCTTTCATAAATGTGATAGTCAATCTTATATTTTTCTAAGTAATTCGCCATGCTTAAGCCGGAAATCCCGGCTCCCACGACAGCAATTTTCTTCATTTTCGGAATAAAAGTGTTTTTCAGGTTGGTTTTTTAAGTATTTTTTTATCTCCTTAAGATCAATACAAAATTATAATTAAAAACATTCACTATTTCAAAAAACCGATTTATTTGCTTTAAGGTTTCATTAAAAATAAAATGAAAAACATTATATATTAATTGCTGTAAAAAATTATGATTGATTTATATTTGTTTTGATAAGGTCTTTTTATGTAATATCTAAATGATTATAAGTGGGTTACGAATAAAAAGAAAAAAGATATTGAAAGATGGAAAGGTTATGGGGCTTACCATATTTTGATAATCGGGAATAAAAAAACCGGAAAAAATTCCGGTTTTTTTATTAGGCTTTTTCAAGCTGAACGGTAAAATGTCTTAAGATTTCCGGTTCCCATGTTATTTTGTAGCCTTTTGCTATTTCCTGACGTCTTTCATAGACGTTTTTAATAGCGGCAGCAATATAATCCATATGGTTGTTGGTATAGGTTCTTCTTGGAATTGCAAGACGTACCAATTCCAGTTTCGGATAACGGTTTTCTCTGGTAGCAGGATCTCTGTCAGCCAGTAATGTTCCGATTTCTACAGTTCTGATTCCTGCTTCCTTATAGATTTCCAGCCCTAAAGTCTGTGCAGGATATTCTTCACGGGAAACATTCGGAAGAAAGTTTAAAGAATCAATGAATACAGCATGTCCTCCAATAGGTTTCTGAACAGGAATTCCATATTCAATAAGTTTATTTCCAAGATATTCAACCTGGGAAATTCTGCTCTCAAGGTAGGCAAATTCAGTAGCCTCATCAAGACCTACTGCCAGGGCTGCCATGTCTCTTCCGGCCATTCCTCCATAGGTAATGAATCCTTCATAGATAATGGTAAAGTTGGATGCTTTTCTGAAAACCTCTTCGTTATTTAATGCAATAAACCCTCCGATGTTGACTAAACCGTCTTTTTTGGAGCTCATTGTCATTCCGTCTCCGTAGGAGAAAATCTCCTTGCAGATGTCCTTGATGCTTCTGTTTTCCTGCCCAGCTTCTCTTTTTTTGATGAAGTAGGCATTTTCAGCAAATCTTGCAGAATCAAAGAATACAGGGATTCCATATTGATCGGAAAGCGCTTTCACGGCCTTCATATTTTCCAGAGAAACAGGCTGACCTCCTGAAGAGTTACAGGTAATGGTAATTAAGCAAAATGGAATATTTTCTTTAGAATGGCTTTTGTAAACTTCTTCCAGTTTTTCAAGGTTGATATTTCCTTTGAAAGGATGAAGGTCATTAATATCAAAAGCCTCATCAATTGTACAGTCAACAGCGTGTGCTTTTCTGAATTCTATATGACCTTTGGTAGTATCAAAATGCGAGTTTCCGGGAACTACATCACCCTCTTTTACCAATACTGAGAAAAGAACGTTTTCTGCAGCTCTTCCCTGGTGGGTGGGTAATAAGTATTTGAATCCTGTGATTCTTTCAACCGTTTTCTGTAATTGTTCAAATGAGCGGGATCCGGCGTAGCTTTCATCTCCCGTCATCAAAGCAGCCCATTGTTTATCCGACATTGCTCCGGTTCCTGAATCGGTTAAAAGGTCAATGTAAACATGTGAAGATCTTAAATTGAAAAGGTTGTAATTAGCTTCTTTAAGCCATTGTTCTCTTTCTTCTCTGGTGGACTGATAGATTTCTTCCACCATTTTAATGCGGAAAGGTTCCGCGTACGGTAAATTCATGAGTTAAGTATGTTTTAATTGTTTGTAAAGAAAATGTGCTTGAAAATAATTTTTCAAAATTCATCAATGTATAAATAAGACGGAAAAAGAGATTATTCCGGAGCCTTAAATATATTTTCATCAGAATGGAAGCCGGCTACACCGCCGCTCACTGCAAACTTCATAGCAGAAGCTGCTGTCATTCCCACTACAGGTTTGATGTTTTTTTCTTCAGTAACAATTACCCAGCCCGAGATGGCATACGAGTGGGGAAGATATACCGCAACATAATTATGCTTGTCAACGTCTGACATTTCTTTTTGGGTTAAAAAGCCAATTCTCCAGATTTCAGGATGCTCATTGGTTTTTACCCATACAGGATCGTTGAATTTTTTCTTGTCGCCTACGAAGGATGACATTACATCTTTCGTAGGAGTATAAATATGCTTTACTCCCGGAGTTTTCTCCAGCAAGCTGTCCATGGTGTCGAAAAAGAATCTTCCAACCACGAATTTATTTCCTAAATATCCTAAAATAGCAGTAAACAGAATGGTAGATACGAAAACGAGTCCCGGAATCTGCTTCGCAAGAGAGGGCACAAGATTATCAATCGCGCTTACAATATACCAGATGACAAAAATGGTAAGCCCGATAGGACCAATGATCACTAACCCCTGAAAGAAATTTTTCAGGAATAAATTGGCGATATTTTCAAAGCTTGGCTTCTTCAAGGTGTATTCTTTACTGTATTTATTTTAACCGTGTATGGTTTCTTTATTTCCGTAGGATTTTATAATGCCGGCTTCATATTCCAGCCATTCTTCCCAGCGTTTATTTACCTTTTCCGGATCTCCCAGCTGTCTTGCAAATCCTATAAAGGTTGTATAATGATTGGCTTCAGAGATCATCAGCTCTTTATAGAAAACTTTAAGCTCTTCATCTTTGATGTTTTCCGTAAGAACCTTGAATCTTTCGCAGCTTCTCGCTTCAATCATTGCCGCAAAGAGCATTTTGTCTACGATGAGGTCTTCTCTGCTTCCCTGCACAATAAATTTAGCAAGCTCATTTACATAATCATCTTTTCTTGCTCTTCCAAAAGTAAATCCTCTTTTCTTAATGATCTCATGAACCTGATTGAAGTGATCCAGCTCTTCCTGTGCAATGGCAAGAAGTTCAGTTACAATCTCAGGATGTTCCGGAAGCATCGTGATCAGGCCTATGGCATTGGTAGCTGCTTTTTGCTCACACCAGGCATGGTCTGTTAAAATTTCTCCAATGTTTCCTTCTGCAATATTTGCCCACCTGGGGTCGGTAGGAAGTTTCAACTTAAACATGTTGTAAAATTTTTGTAAATTTAAACAAATTGAGGTAAGAAATGTGACTTTATTTCAAATTGATCATTAAAGTCTTACGATGCGGTCTTTCTCCTTAAGAATTCCAGAATCTTCCAGCCGCAGGCATCTACTTTCTTCAGCCCTGCAGAAATGATGAAGGCTAATATAATATTGATCCCATAAATAATGATCATAAGAAGCCACCACGGCATATTTTCTTTCAATGGCACAACCAGAAAATACACTAGTGAAGAACTGATTCCCTGTGCGAAATAGAAGAAAATCGCATTTTTCCCGATGTGGGTAATAAAGTTCTCTTTGTTGATCTTCAGTCGGTTGTAAAGAACGAATAAGGTTGTGAGGGAGAATAATGTCCAGATGATGTAAGGAATTTTCGGCGGAAACTTATTTTTATTGATTTTATAGAAAATTTCTCCTCCATAGTACCAGAACATTCCGGCAAGAGCAGCTGCCACAATTGCATATAGTATAGGAATACCTTTGGACGGAATTTTTTTTCCACGCATTTTATTCCCTATTAAAAATACAGCAAGGTAAAATGCTACATACCCTACCTGCCCCGTTGGATAATACTCCGGGTAGCTATTAAATAATAAGGTTAAGACAAAACAAAGCCCGATGAACCCATTGATATGTTTTGGGAAAAACCTTAAGATAAGGACACCGAAGACGGTAAGTATGTAGTACACTTTGAGGTACCAGAAGCTTCCCATCACTACAGGAAAAGTGTCAGCATTGGTGTACTGATGCAGATACCAGTTTCCCAGATTCTGCCATTGAGGATAAGCTAAAATACTGGTAGTGGAATATTTGGAACCAAATGTTGAATAAAAGTTCTTAAGCCATTCCAATGAAAAGAAGGTAAGTCCAAACACTTTAAAGAAGTAATCTAAAAAGAACAGGAAGGTCACAAAAATCATATAAGTGATCTGCAGCTTCAAAAGGCGGTACAGTGTTTTTTCAATATTGGCTCCTGAGGTAATACCGCTAAGCGCATAAAACAGGGCTACATCAAAAACCAAAGAGAAAACTCTTACTTCTGCGGGAATATAAAACTGCCCGGACCAGAATGCCGTATGGATAAATATGATGGAGAGTGTAGCCAGCCCTTTGGCGAAATCAATATAGAGATCTCTGTTCATTATAAATTGCTTGAAAGTTCTTTTGTTATTTTTCCAAAAATACAAACAAATTGATTCTGTAATGCAGAAAAAGGTTTTTTAAAACAAAAGGGGCGGAACAAACTGTCCGCCTCCTTTCTTAAATATGCTAAAAATGAATGTTTCCGTTTATTTAAGATTTTTGAATTCTTCAGCCGAAATTTCTCCGGACTGAATTTTTCTCAGCTCATCAATGTATTGACTCATGTATGCGTCAATTTCAGGATTTACTTTGTTTTTCGCCATCTTATAAGTTCCGTTTAATACTCCCTGATAATAATAGAAGAAGTTATAATCGAAATTTGAAGCATTAAGGTCATACTGTCCCAAAAGGAATCCTAAACGGACAGCAGATCTTCTTTGAGCAGGCGTTCCGTGGTGATTTACACTAGTGGTCTGATAATCTCCGATACTTTGGGCAAACTCGTAAGCAGCCGCGATCTCAGAGAAGTTGGTTTTGTTATAACCGTTAGGTCTTCTCAGGTAGTATCCTGCAAAACCGTCCGCTTCAAGTTCATTAGGTCTGTACGTTGATTCTGACACAGAAGGAAGGTTGAAAATGTACTGCAGCTGATGTCCGTATTCATGGGCAAGAATCATTGCATTTACAATATCACCGCCTTTTGCTTTTGCATCGTAGTAAATAGCATAACCGTAGTAAATTCTTCCATTGCCGTAAGAGATGGCATTGTAGGTAGAATTGAAATTGGTAGGGTCATTCACAAATCGCAGAAGAGGATTGCTTCTTCCCCACATGCTTGCAATTTTAGTCATCTGCGCGTTCATAAAATTGGTGTCTGTAGAGTTTTGAAGTCCGGTCACTAAAACAGAATTATTGCTCCAGTTGTTGTCTACATAAGAGCAGATTTTTTCCAGATCACCGGGCTGATCAATTTTTGCACTAAGTGTTTCTGGCTGAGGTTGAACATTGCTGTCCATTGGGTCATCACTACATGCTGTTAATGAAAATACAGCAATGGCGCCTGCTACTAAGCAGAGATTAAAGTTTCTTTTCATATATAAATTCAATTTGGTAGAACGAAGGTAATAAATTATCTCTTAAGTGTGAGTACATTATTGTAAAAAATTATTCAAAACATAGTGAATAGGAATTAAATTAAAAAAACATTGCTTTGATTGTAAGGTGATTAGAATTTTATTTGTATATTTGCACCTCGAAATAACTAAAAATTTATAAACAATGTTTGCAATTGTAGAAATAGCAGGGCTTCAATACAAAGTTGAGCAAGACCAGAAGTTGTTTGTAAACCGTTTAAAAGGAGATAAAGGAGGAAAAGTTTCTTTCGATAAAGTTCTTCTTACTGTAAACGGTGCAATCACTGTAGGCGCCCCAGCTGTAAACGGAATCACTGTAGAAGCAGAGATCCTTGACCACGTTAAAGCTGATAAAGTAATCGTTTTCAAAAAGAAAAGAAGAAAAGGTTACAAAGTGAAAAACGGTCACAGACAATCTTTAACTCAAATCGTAATCACTGGTATTACAGGTTTTGAGGGTGGAGCTAAAAAAGCTGCTGCTAAAAAAGAAACTGTGAAAGGTGAAGTTCTTTCTGACAACGCAACTGTTAACTTTGGTGAAGATCACGAATTGAACTATCACTTAAAGAAAAACAACTTGTCTCAGTCTAAAGAGAACAGAGAAACTTTAATTACTTTAGGTAAAGCGGTTAAAGTGGAATTAGAAAAAAATATTCTTACTCATGAAGAAGTAGATGCTGCTATCATCAAGAATATTGATCAATTTAAAGCACTTAATAAATAATCCAGTAATAAAATGGCACACAAGAAAGGAGTCGGTAGTTCCAAGAACGGTAGAGAGTCTCACTCTAAAAGATTAGGTGTGAAGATTTTCGGAGGACAAGCAGCTATTGCCGGAAATATTATTGTTAGACAAAGAGGTACTCAGCACCACCCAGGTGATAACGTGGGAATCGGTAAAGATCACACTTTGTTTGCATTAGTAGATGGTAAAGTTGTTTTCAGAAAGAAAGCAAATAACAGATCTTTCGTATCTGTAGAGCCAAACGCATAATTGTAAGCGTTTTATAAAAATTAAAACCTCAGTTTTTACTGAGGTTTTTTTATTTTCAGGGTTTTAGTTATTCATTTGTTTGTGAAATATTTTATATTTGTTAACTGTCAAATTTCGAGTCAGTTGAGGGAGCCGAAAAGCATAAAGAGTAGGCCGTACTAAAACAAAATATCTATGAAAAACGTAAGAAAATTAACCCGAAAGAATTTAAAAGAAGTAACCGGAGGAGTGGCGGCAGCCTGCCCTTCTATGTTTCAGTCCTGTGATGAGTGGTGCAGATGGTCTCCATGGCAGAAATCACACTGCCTACTTTCCGAGCCGTGTACAGAATGTTTTGAATAACAGCTGCATTTCCTTAAAATAAAAATTCGGCGGCTTCAAAGAAGCCGCCGAACCTGTTTTATATCAAATAATATCTTAAAATCCTACCTGGAAACCTGCTTTAACTCCGAATTTTGAAATATCCGGCCTGTCGAGATAATTTCCTCTCCAGTTGAAATCTACTCTGAAGATCCTAAGATTTCCGATTCCTATGTTTTCAATCCCGAATCCATATTCAAAATAGATTTGCTCACTTGGTGCGGAGTATTTAAATCCTTCCACGTTAATTGCTTTGGAAGCGTCGCTTAATGTACCGTAAGCTCCTCTGATGAAGGCTACTTCTCTTAATTTCAGTTTTTTAATCAAAGGAATATAAGAAAGTATCTTACCGTTAAAATGATGTTCCAGCTGAAGCGTAGTATAAGCATCGGTAACGAACTCATAATAATTAAGCTGAGAGAATGTATTCGGAACCAAGCCATACGAAAGGTTGGCCGGAATGATATTCTGTAATGCCAGCGGAACGGTACTGAAGTTTTTTCCTGCCTCAAAATTAACGACTAATTTCCCCATGCTTCCAATCAGGAACGGCTTATTAAACATAAACTGCAGTTTGTCATAGTTGAAATCAGCATTAAATAATCCTTCAATACCTCTTGTATATCTTAAAACAATGGTAGGAGCAAGGTTTCTGGCCTGATAGCGGTCAATACCGGTTTGTGAGAATTTGGCTCCCGGTTTTGCAATTAAGCTGATGGTAACGTGAGAATCATTCACTGTTTTTCTCAGCTGCCCATCCTTGTAATACATCAGGTTGAATTTTTCAGGAATTGCAGAATGAATGCTCTGCATTACTCCGTCTACTCTGATCTGGAAGTTTTTCCAGGGTTCAATAGCAGCAAAAACACTTGTCTTGTTTACAGAACTTAAAGAAATGTTTTCTCCTCTTGCAAAAAACGTGCTGGTAGATGAAGACTGTGGAGTAACTCCGTCACCAGAGGTTAGCTGTCCACCAAGCTGAACGATATCTCTGCTGGTTCCTGCTCCGATCATAAAGCGGTTAAGCTTATTGAACATATATCTTGCCTCTACCCCATATTTGAACTGTTGATCTTTGAAACCATAAGCGGTATAAAACTGCGCTCTCCAGGTATCATTCAATCCAAAATAGGTTCTTGCCCCTAATCTTATTCTGTCACCTTCTACTTCGTTTCTTCCGTAAATTGAGAAAATAGGACCTATATCAATTCCTTTAAAGGCATTGTAATAGCGGGAGCCAAGTGTTTCAAAAAGCTTTACCATCCGGTTGAATTTCGGAGTCTGCTGAAGCTGATCAAGCATATTGTAAACTCCCTGTTCCGATTTGGAAAGACTGTCAGGTCGGGCTTTTACCCAATATGCATCATCTTTATTGGTGAATTTGTCTTCGTATTCTTCTTCGGTACGTTTAAATACTTTCGGATCAAGAGGTTTGTTAAACTGGTAATCGGAATAATCTACCGATCTTTTGGCAATGATGCTTTTAGCTCCTTTCTTTTTTGAGAATGGGCTCATTTCAAACTCAGTGACCAGTTTTTTGGGAAGAAATGTCTCATCATCAGGATTGTCATATTCCAGCTGGGTATAGACGCTGTTGACAAAATTGACATTGATTTTCTGCGTTGATTTTAGAGTAGCTCCTAAAACAGCATACGTATCAGTATCTATATAGAGGTTCCCCTGGAAGGCCAGGATGTCTTTTCTCTTAGGCTGATATCTGATCTGAAAAGCTTTTTCCCCACGAATGGTGATGGTGTCCATCAGACTGTAATCGTAAGTGCTGAATCCGTCGCTGCCAACAGGACTCTGGAATCCGATGTCAAAATAATTCAGAGTATTATCATAGATATTAATATCCCGGTATAAGTTTTTCGCTGAAACCGTAATCACCTGATTGTCCTGAAAACCGGATGTTTTTTGGGCAACTAAAGTTCTTTTGCTGTCCTTATCCGGTTTGTTTTTACCATAATTTTCATAAACGGCCTCATTCAGGAAGATAGGAAGTCCCAGTCTTCCGCTTGCTGTGGAATCAGCATAATCAAAAATGAAATCCAGTTTATTGAAAATCTTTTTCTTCATAAACGTGCTGTCTATGTTGTTAAGATCAAACTGTGTTTTTTCGTATTCTTTATAGGAATAGGTATCGAATTTTTCGAGTCCGTTATTTCTTTTACGCGCCCATACTTTCTGCATAATGGCATAAGCAGGATTTTCTTTCTTGCTCTTATATTTAGTCTTACCGCTTTGAAGAACAATTTCCTGAATGTCGCTCACTTTAGCCTGTGAAAGCTGTACAAAAATATTTTCAGCATTTTCAGGGGTAATGTCCAGCGTTTCTGCAGTATAGCTTTTTCTGGAAAATTTTAACTGGTGAATAATGCTGTCGGACTGTATAGTAAAGCTGCCTGAAGTAGTCGTCAGGGCAGGTGTTTTGTCGTTGTTGATAAAGATATCAACATTATTGAGTTCTTTGTTTGTTTTTTCGTCAACTATCCTGCCGCTTACCCGGTTTTGAGCGCATACGGAACTGGAGAGAATCAGGAAAAAAAATAAAAGATAGTGTTTTTGGGAGTTATTGTTTAACATCATTCGTTTCTTCAGGCAATTAGCATAAACAAAAAGCATGCAGTTTATTAAAAAAATAGGTGAAAAAATAAAATATTTTTATTCTATTGTATAAAACGGCAAATGTAGCGAAAATTATATACGTGTTCATTAAAATTAAATGATAAATTTTAATGCTTACTGAATAATAATCAGAGGATTAATGGCAAATGAAAAGTGTAAGCGCTGAAATGTATATTCTTATGATTTGTACATAAAAAAAGACCTACATTTCTGTAAGTCTTTTTGCTCCTCCTGCTGGGCTCGAAGCAGCGACGTTCTTACTAACAGTTAGAAGGTTTTTGTTTTTCATTATAGGTCTGTTAATCACAAGTCGTTAAAAAGCTTTATCATTATGCAGATAATATCATGAAACCTAAAAAAATAATCAACTATATAAGGTTCTTAATGTGAAAGAGCAGTATATAATCATTGAAATACAAGAACATGTTAGAGAAGTTTTTGAAAATTACTCCAGTACCAAATATTCTTTCTATTTTATGATGAGTAAATGTTGTTGTTTTCTGTACCAATCAAAGTTGGTTTTTGGAATTATGGTAAAGGGTAAGATATTCTCAGGGTATTTTACCTAAGTTTAAGTTAGCTATTGTGTAATACGAGTGGCTTAAAATAAAATGAGTGGCTTTACCTGTTTCATGGTAGAACCAATCATTTATTAGTTGATGATATTGAGTGTAAATTACTGTTTTGTAAAAATCAAATCTTTGGTTTCAGGGAGATAAATGTTAATATCTGTTCCAGGAGGACATTTGCTATCATCAAGAATTATATCATTAGGTCGGTATTCCCACGAGATTTGCGAAGACCTTATTTTTTTTGCTTTTATACTTCCCCATCCAACACCACAGTTAGTTCCTCCGTAATAGAATAGCATTGTATCCCCGCTACCCTCAGCCCATTGACTATAAATTGTATGTCTCAACTGATTTGGTTGTATGGTCATATTTTGAGTATTTTGTATAATGCTTCCTGCTGAATTCTTAACAATATACTTTATGGACAAAATATCTTTATAATATTTGTGTTGATTCTCATCAAAAAGCTTATGGATTTCTTCTGTTATATAAAGTGTAATTGTATTATTGTTATAATTTCCCTGCCAAACACCTATAAAAGAATCTAGTTCATTGTTAGTATCTTTTAAATAAGAGTAATTTGGTATTTCCGTGTAATCAGTTTTTAATGGGTATTCTTGTGCATGACAAGATGTAACATAAAAAAATGCAAATATTAATAGTAATTTGTTCATAATTTTTTTCTTTATTTAATTGCAAGGAGTTGCTGTAATTGTTCCGTTATTGTCTATAGTTATTGTTTTTATAGTACCATCACTTTCAATTCTTTGTAGTTTCATTTTTTCATCAAGTCCTATATCTGTTAATATTTTGAAAAAATTCTTCATATCCTTCAGGCGTAGAAGGTCTGAATAAAGTATTTCTCATCGTCATCAAATCTGAGTAGTAGGTAAAGTTTGTTTGAGGAAAAGTTACTGATGCATCACTATAATAACCATTGAAAGTAGCAACATAATGCATTCACTGTGAAGCAACCATTCCTACACAAGTATTACTTGCATTTACAGGAGTGGAAATTGGTTGTGCTCTTGCAAAACCTAAAAGTTGGTTTCCTATTTTGGAATTACTGTACAGGAAATGTTTTTAAGCTATTTTCAGGGTGTTTTTACCTAAGTTTAAGTTAGCTGTTGTGTAATACGAGTGGCTTAAAATAAAATGAGTAGCTTTACCTGTTTCATGGTAGAACCAATCATTTTTTAGTTGAAGATAATGAGTGTAATTATTGTTTGGTAAAAATTAAATCTTTTGTTTCAGGAAGGTAAATGTTAATATCTGTTCCTTGTGGGCATTTACTATCATCAAGAATAATATCATTAGGACGATATTCCCAAGAAATTTGTGTGGAATTAATTTTTGTCAAATAAATGTTCCCCCAACCTACACGGCAATTAGTACCACTGTAAATAAACACTACCGAATTTTGCGATTTCATTTTAGTACTATAAATATAAATTTTAGGTAGAGTATTATTCTTCGTATCTTGTAAAGTAGCTCCAGCCAAGTTTTTAACTACATATTGTACTACCAAAGCATCTCTATAAAATTGTTGATTGTTCCTTTTTACTAATTTATTTTCTTCTTTAGTGATATACAATGTTATTTCTTTCTCTTGAAAATTTGCTTTATAAGTTCCAAGGTATGGTGCTAGTTCATTATTTAAATCTTTTACATATGCATTTTGAGGGATATCTAATATTCCAGTATTTAATGGCAATGTTTGTGCTTTACAACACATAGTAGATGCAATAAAGCTAAATAGTATAATATTTTTGAAATTTATCATTTTGAAATTTTTATTTAATTTAAGAACATGGTGTTGCATTCGGAGTATTATTACTGTCCAAATTTATATTTTGTATTCCATTAGTATCAATTCTTTGTAGATTAACTTTTCCTTCCAACCCCATATTCTTTAATGTTTCAAAAAAAAGTTTTTCCACCCCTAAATTATTAATTGTCCCGTCACTATTCATGTAAGTCATTCCATTTTTTGCTTTATCTGTTAAATCGTTTTCAGTCTTAACATAATCAAGAATATAATCATCTATTTGTTCTTGTGAATAACTTTTTATAGCATACTGATAAATTCCATTAAACCAAATAATATAATGCATACCACTTAGGGCAACCATTCACACATAAGCATTATTTACATTTGGAAGTTGGTTGTGCTCTTGCAAAACCTAAAATTTGGTTTCCTACTTTGGAATTACTGCACAGGAAAAGTTTTTAAGCTATTTTTCAGGGTGTTTTACCTAAGTTTAAGTTAGCTGTTGTATAATACGAGTGGCTTAAAATAAAATGAGTGACTTTACCTGTTTAATGTTAGAACCAATCATTTATTAGTTGATGATATTGAGTGTAATTATTGTTTGGTAAAAATTAAATCTTTTGTTTCAGGAAGGTAAATGTTAATATCTGTTCCTTGTGGGCATTTACTATCATCAAGAATAATATCATTAGGTCGGTATTCCCATGAAAGCTGTGTAGAATTTATTTTTTTTAATTCAATGCCTCCCCAGCCTACTTTACAATTTGTTCCTCCATAATTAAACCATACAACGTTTTTACTTGGGTAAGTTCCACGACTATAAATTGAATGTAAAAGTTGATTAGGCTGAAAAGTCATATTTTGAGTATCTTGAAGAATGTTTCCTACAGAATTTTTAACAATATATCTTATAGATAATACATCTTGATAAATCTTTAATGACTTAATATATTTCATAGTTTCTTTGCTTATGAATAATTTAATTTCATTTCCTTGAAAGTTAGCTTTGTATTCTCCCATATAAGGATTTAATTCATTGTTTAAATCTTTTATATATGAACCTTGGGGTATTTCTTCAAAATTGGTATTAAGAGGATAAGTCTGTTGTGCTTTGCACGAAATAGAAATGATTAATAGAATTACGAGTGTTATATTTTTCATATTATTTTATTTTTTTTATTAGTTAATTAGGAACAAGGTATGGCAGTTGTGGTACCGTCATTATTTTTAATTATCATTTTTACAGTTCCATCATTTTCTACTCTTTGCAGATTGATTTTCCCATCTAATCCCATATCTGTAAGAGCCTTGAAAAAGAATTTCTCAATTGCTTCATTGCTCATATCTCCAGAAGAAGGTTTATACATTCCATATCTAGTCTGATATCTGTCTGTATATTCATCCAATTGCTCTTGTGAATAATTTTTTATAGCATCGTCATAAATTCCATTAAACCAAATAACATAATGCATGTCATTTGGGGCAACCATTCCCACATAAGCATTATTTACATTTGCAGGATTGGAAGTAGGTTGTGCTCTTGCAAAACCTAATAATTGGTCTATATCTGGTGGAGACAACATAGGTATTCCTGTTGGGGTATGGTTGTGATAACCTCCTGCATATCCTGTTTTATCTCCGAAATTTACATTGTGATCACCACCACTTATGGTCTCAGAAGGAGTTCCATCTACTTTAAATTTAACTCCCTTTTCACCCCCTAAAGTAGACTGGTTTTTTAATTCGGTAATTTTTGCCTGTACCTCTGTCTTTGCCAATAAGTTTTTCATTTTATCACATGGTGTCGCAAGATACTCATTATAAAATTCCTGCCATGTAACAGTAGGATTTAATACCAGATACTCAAAAGCCCAGTTCAAGAAGTATTGATTATTCATTTCAGAAGCTTCAGGATTACTATTGGCTTTTACATACCATGCATTTAATCCTGTTAGACGTTCTGTGATAAAAGATTTACTTTTTATCGTAATCCCCTTTTCTTTAAAATAGAAAAAAGCATAGTAAAATAAATCTGGATTGGTTACTCTTAATTGATTTAATGTATTTCCTAATGATTGAAAATAATTGGCTATATTGGTGTAATGAACATAATTTGGGTCAAGTGGGTCTTCGGTTTCATAATACTGATAACCTAAGGAAACAAAAGGAAGTGTATTATAATATCCTCCTAAATCAATAACTCCACCTGCTCCGACTTGTCCTAATCCTCCGTCACCTGTTCCTCCACCAGTGCCACCACCACCTGTTTGTGAGCATGTTTCTTCTATGGATAGTATCATTGGAGCAGGTGCACCACCTACCGTACAGGTATTATCACTGCCCGTCTGATGTATTCCTGCTGAACACCAGCCTGTTTCCCATGTAATTTTATAACAACCTACAACATCAGTCTGAACCCTTGAGGTAGTATTGATATTCAATTTATCGATATCATAAATATTTATCTTTGACTTAATATCTGTTATTTCTCCTGAAATGAATTTCTGCTGTTGTTCTTTGGTTAAATCATACTGTATCAAAACCCCAGAAAAAGTATGGTCTGAATTTTCCTTAACAATCAAGTTTTCAGTTTTACGGCTGAGATAGGTTCTGGAAACAGGAAAAGTATAGGTTTTTACCCCGTTATTTTCTACTAATAAAGCCTGATTGGTTCCGATAATAGCTCCGTCTAAAATGTCATTTTGGGCAGATTTTCCATCAATGCCAACATTTGCTTTATATCTGAACTTAGATTTTACCTGTGAGAGTTCCTTTAATAGTGGTTTTTCCCTGTTAATCTGTTCTTTGTTGAGAACGGAAACCTTGTATTTCTGTTCTTCTGTTTTTCCATCGTTTAGAAAATCTTCACTCCGGCATGAGTGTAAAAAGAAGGTAAAGATTATCAGTAATGATAACCGCAAAATAAATTTGTTTTTCATTTATGTGTTAATTAAAAGTTTTTAGCTTTCTTGGCGATAAAGATATAAAAATCACCAAATTACTAAATACGGGAAACCATAATTTGTTTGTTAATACAAATATATATTGTCAGAGCGACAGAACTTGTTGTATAATATTAGTAATGTAATATTTTATTGTCTGATTTAAGGTATTTTCTCTCTTAAAATTTTTCCGATTGTTGTGTTTAATATGTTTTGATATTTATATCAGTAATGCGTATAGGCTGTCCTTACTATTTGTTTATCTCCTGCGGGTCTTCACTGCCCCCTTTACTTTTCTACAACTTTCCAGACGGTTATTTTTTTTGTTTTGTGTGGTCTTGTGGATATTTTTACCTGTGGCTCTTTGTGGTTTTTATTTCTACTTCTACTTATTTTGATGAAAGTTAGAGTTTTGACAGTATTAAATAATGTTTTTAGAATGCTTATTAAGAATCCGTAGCTGTTCTATTGCTTAAAGATTTTACATTGAAATTTTGAAGTTTGTGCAAGAGATATGCAAATAGGATATTACAAAATGCTAAATTTTTATGCAATTTGTACAAAAAAAGACCTACATTTCTGTAAGTCTTTTTGCTCCTCCTGCTGGGCTCGAACCAGCGACCCTCTGATTAACAGTCAGATGCTCTAACCAACTGAGCTAAGGAGGAATTTCCTTTGTTTTAAGTGGTGCAAATATAATAGGAATATTAATATCAGTCAAGTTTTTATTCTTGAATATGCAGCGAAAAAAGCTATCGGTTTATTTTTCAATAAATTAAATTTTAAATATTTTTCTATGACAGGCAGGGGATATTCATGACTTCATAAATTCAAGCCTGTAGGCTGTGGGACTTTTGCTTCGCTGCGATTTGAAAAATTTGTTAAGATGGCTTTCATCTGTGAATCCAAGCTCATCAGCAATTTCGGAGATTCTTTTATTACTATGTTTTAAGCGATGTTCTATTAATGTCGTTTTATAATTCTTCAGATAAGACTGAAGAGTTTCGCCACTGTGTTTTTTAAAATATTTTCCCAGGTAATTTTCAGAAAATCCAAATTCTTTAGATATATTCTCAGTTCTTACTTTTTCCGGTTCATAAATATTGGACTGAATATAGTTCAGAATAGTAATAATTCTGGATTCGGAGGTTTCGTCTATTTTCTGAGGAAGATACTTGGCAATATTGCGGGCAACAATAACAATAAGGGTATTAATGAGTTGTGCAGTCATATCGCTGTGGTATACATCTTTGTTTACGGCTTCTCTTATAAGAGCTTCTACGATAGGCCTTACGAGAGCCTTGTCTGTTTGATTCTTTAAAATACATCCCGGTTTATGATTGGCATTTTCCAGAATAAACTCCAGCCGTTTAATATTCTCTTTTGATATCTTATCATTTTTTAAATAAATATTGCTGAATCTAAGGAAGAAAAACCGTGTTTTGGTATCAATCCAGAATTGGCTGCAATCCTGTGGTGTCAGAAGAAACATATGATTCTCCATATATGAAAAGCTGTGCTTATTAATACAGTGCTGTCCTGTTCCGGATAAAATGAAAACCAGTTCAAAAAAATTCTTTCTGCTTTCCTTATCAGGGAATGTCTCTAGTGTTTCAAAATGAATACTGTAAGGTTCATATAATACATCTCTGTTCATTGTTATTATTGGGTATGTATGGCAAAATTATACAAAAATAAAGAAAATTTGTACCGGTAATTTGCTAATAATCAGTATAATTTTGCTCTGTTGATTATTGATTTTATCCATTGGAAAAATAGTACTCCCTACAGGATTCAATTTCGTTACTAAAAATTAAAATATAACAATTACCAAACAAATGAAAACCAATACATTATTTTTTATGTCAGCAATGGCCGCCTCGCTTTTCTTCAATTCCGTTCAGGCTCAGCAGAAAGAGGGGCAAGCCGATTTTAGCAGAAAGAGTACAAAAAATCTTGAAATTGTAGCGCAGTTTAATGACGTGCGGCCGGGAAATGTGACGGTAAGTCATAACGGCAGGGTGTTTGCCACAATGCATCCTTTGTCCGGTCCCAAACAGCAACTGGTAGAAATTATCAATGGCAAAGCAATACCTTTTCCTTCGTCTGACGTACAGAAAAGTGGTCAGCCATCCGAAAACAAATTTGATACTCCCCTCGGAATTATTACCGATAAGAAAAACCGGGTATGGATGATTGATATGGGATTGGATCTTGGAAAGACGCGGCTATGGTGTTTTGATCTGAAAAAAAATAAAATCGCAGAGAAGATAGATCTACCGGATGATATTGCCCCTAAAGGCAGTTTTATACAGGATGTTGCCATTGATGAAAAGAATGGCTGGGCGTACTTAGCAGATATAGCCAATCCCGGAATCATCGCTTTGAATCTTAAAACGAAGAAAATAAGACGTTTCAGTGGGCATCCGGCTTTACAAAGCGAAGATTTGGATATGATTATTGATGGAAAGGTCATTGATTTTGGAGGCAAGCCTGCACGGGTAGGAATAAATCCAATTACACTGTCAGATGACAGAGAGACTCTATTCTTTGGCTCCATGAATGGGACATCGTGGTACGAAGTTCCAGCCAGACTGTTCAGAGAAAATAAAGATGATGAAAGCATAGGAAATTCTATTAAGAAATTTGGAGATAAACCTGTAAGTGATGGTGCTGCTACAGACCGACATGGTAATCACTACATTACCGATCTTGGAGGTCATGGCATCAGTAAGCTGGACAAAAAAGGAAAACTCACGGAATTTATTAGAGATCCGAAACTGCAATGGGCAGATAATGTAGCAATTTCTGATGACGGTTATCTTTATATTTCAGTAAATCAGCTTCATACAACAACTGCATTTTCAGGAAAGCCAGATACCGGTAAACCTCCTTATTTTATATACAAGGTTAAATTGTAAGCTTAAATTTACTTTAAGTCAAATAGTTAACACCATGAATAAAGAGTTTAAATCAGTAGCGGTGCTGAAATCTAAACCGGAAAAAAGAGAAAAACTGAAACATGCTCTGCAACAACTTATAGATCCTACGCGTAATGAAGCCGGATGTATCTATTACATTCTTTTTGAGGATAAAAATGTCCCGGGAACATTTTATATGTGGGAAGCTTTTAAGGATGACAAAGCTTTCGAATTTCATACCCAAACCGAGCACTTTAAGAATTTCACAGATCAGATGGACGAACTGATGAGTGATCCGATACAGCTTATTGAACTGGAAAAAATTTCAGAATGATAAATGAGTATTTATAGCAAAAAAGACTTACAGCATGGTAAGTCTTTTTATTTTGGGTTCTGAAATGATATTATTTTTTCAAATCTTTAAGGATTTCCTGAACAGCTCTTTCCAGCTGAGGATCATGATCCTGAAGACGGTCGATAAAGGTGTTTTTAACATAAATATCAGGTTTTACACCTGTTTTCTCAAGGTTTTGTCCATCCAGAGTATAAGTACCCCATGAAGGCAGTCTGTAAGAAGAACCGTCTACCAGGCCTTTAGCTGAAGTGAAAATGATCCATCGGTAGGTATCCTGGCCGATGATTTTACCCAGTTTCAACGCTTTGAATCCGGCAGCTGTCATTTCAGCATCACTTAAGGAAGCTTCATTAATCAAAAGAACAATAGGTTTTCCGGAAGGAGCAAAATTAGGCTGCGTTGTTATTTTTCCTTCACGGTATTTCCATTGAAGGTAAGGTCTTTGGGAAAGGAAGTTCAGCACCTTATCATGAACATTTCCGCCTGTATTGTAGCGAAGATCCAGTATAACTGCGTCTTTTCTGTTTTCCTGTTCTACCATATCCAGTAGGAAACGGTCAAGTTCATCAGTTGACATGTTTTTCATGCAGGAGTAGGCGATACGGTTGTTGCTGAGCTTATCAACACGCTGGTGATTATTGTAGATCCAGTCATCATACAGCAGTGCTTTTAGTTCTCCGTTAGAAATAGGGTGTACTTTGGCTGTTATATTTTTACCATCACGATTGAAAGTAAGTATAAGCTCCTCCTGTTTTTTCGGGCTTGTAAAAAAGGTTTCTATATTTTCATTCGGGTCTACTTTTTTTCCGTTTACGGAAGTCAGCTGATCGCCCGGCTTAATGTCAACGCCTGAGCGGTAGGCAGGTGATTTTCTCAGAATGCTTTCTACCGTATAAGGCTGGTCTTTCTTGAAGATAATTCCTGTTTCGTTGGTAAAATAGTTCAGATACATGGTTTCTTCTTTTCCGGTAGAAGAAAATCCGGTGTGTGAAGAGTTGAGTTCACCTAAAAGATCATTCAATAAAATTCGGAGATCATTTCTGTTGTGTACATACGGTAGATATTTTGCGTACTGTTCTCTTTTGGCTTTCCAGTCGATGCCATGGAATTTCTCATCATAGAAATTTTCTTCCACACCCGTCCATGCTTCGGCATACATCTGAGTAAATTCGGACGCCAGATCTTTGTCAAAACTGTATTGAATGTTTATTTTTTCAGGTTTTAACGCTGCTATGGTTGTTTTATAAATATTACCTTCTATCAGCGCAAACAGGTTTTTCTCATTTTTGGTTAAGTAATATGCTGCTTTATCAAAAACTTTTTCAGACTTAGCGGGCTCAAAATCTGTGAAAACCTTTTTAAACAGCTGTCTTTTTCCATTGTCCTGATTAGAATTAAAAAGCAGGATTTCCTTTTTATCATCAGCGAAAACAGCCGGGTCGTCCTGATATCCGTACCGGTCGGTAACAAGCTCAATTCTGTCCAGTGTATCTTCAGGATTTACTTTCAGCTCTTTAATTACCGGTTCTTTTTCTTCCTTTTTGTCTTTTTCCTTATCGCCTTCTTTTTTGTCCTTCTTGTCCTTCTCTTTATCCTTCGTTTTATCAGAAGATTTTTCTTCCTTCTTTTCTTCCGTAAAGAGACTGTCGAATTTTTCAGATTTAAAAGGTTCATCAAACCAATCTAAGGCCATACGGTAGATATTAGACTTCTGCATCCCTAAAGGATAAGACGGATTGGTTCTGTCGCTGGCGAAATAAATATACCTGCCATCAGGGGACCACACCGGATCTTCCTCTGAAACACCCGTGTTGGTGAGATTCAGGGTTTGTGCTTTTTTAATATTATAAATGAAAATATCAAGCTCAAAGTTTCTTTTCGCGGAGAACAATACATATTCATCATTAGGAGAAAAAGAAGGTCTTGAGTTTTGAAATGCCCAGATTTCATCTTTTACAATGGTGGTAGATTTGAAATTTTTTAAATCCAATAATCTTACTTCATCTCTTCCGCTTAAGTACACTGCTTTTGTGAGGTTGCTATTCAGTGTTATATTACGGTTGTTGCGTAAATCCTCGGTGAGCTGTTTGGGCTGTCCTTTTCCGTCTGCCTGAATGGTAAACCAGTTCTGATATCCGTTATAGGTTTGGCTGTACAGTAAAGTTCGGTTGTCTTTCAGCCATTTTACTTCCATGGCGCGTTCTTTCCCGTCAGAAATCTGCTGTGCAAATTTACCTTCAATGTCAGACACGAAGATGATACCGCGGCTTATAAATGCCAATTTTTTACCATCAGGAGATACATCATAATAGGAAATGTTGTTTTCCACATTGAAATTCTGTGCTTTTTCCAGTGTCTTGTTCGTATTCAGGCTGATATTAAGAGGAGTTGTATTTTTTGAGGCCACATCATACGTGTAAAGCTGATAATCCCTTTCGAAAATAACTTTGGATCCGTCTGCTGAAACAAAAGGTTTTTTAATCGAAGTATCAAATTGGGTGAGTGCAGTCTTTTTACCATTTTCGAGCTTATAGAGATTGTATTCTCCATTGTTTTCGTCGGAGATAAAATACATAATACCATTTTTATCTACGCTCGGATTGAAGTCTTTTCCTTCGTAATTGGTATACTGCTTAAAAGAATTGTTTTTTGGATTGTATCCAAGAATATCCGGATTGTTTTCTCCTTTATAACGCTTACGCTGTACCTGGTAAGCGCTTTCCGAAGAGCTTGTGAAAAGGTATTCTCCAGCAGGTGTTTCTACCAGGCCATTGGTATTGTTAAAATAATTATTGAATAGCTTTTGAGGTGTTTTTCCTTCAATTGTCGTTTTAAAACTGCCGAAATTATTATTTCTGCTGGAAGTAAAGTAGATTGTTTTGCTGTCCCAAGCCCAGCTTTCCATTTCGTCCCTTCCGGTGTGGAAGGTAAGCTGCTTAATGGTTCCTCCTCCTGCAGGCATTATATACACATCATAATTTCCGTATTGGTTGGAGCTGAATGCAAGCCATTTTCCATCAGGTGAAAGCCGCGGATTGATTTCTTCTCCATCCAGTGCCGTAATTCTTGAAGCATTTCCGCCGTTGGAGTCTGCTTTCCAGATATCACCGTCATAAGCGAAATAGGCTGTTTTTCCATCAGGACTCAATGAGGGACTTGATAAAAAATACGACTTTTCCTGCGCCGAAATCCCTACAATAGAAAATGCTGTTAATAACGAAATAATAGTTTTCTTCATGGTACAACTGGGTATTTATACAATACTATATCTTGGTTTTATTATTCTTCGTCTTTATTCATTTACCAGAGAATTTTCTCATTTTGAATAACTCTAAAAAAGAATAGTCGAAGTATTGGCGAAATAGTTACAGATAAAAAGCGTTGAAGATTGATTATATTCAATGAAACTGATCAATATTTTATGAAAATGAAGGAAAATCGCAAATACTTGTTGGCTTATATAGTTGTAAAAACGTAAAGATTTAATTATCTTATTGTAAAAAAAGCTAAGATACCAAGAATATCCCTGATGAAGCTAATTGGTTATGCGTACGTTTCGAAAGAATCAGCTTTGCTGATTCCGGTCTTTGCTCCCTTAAAATGAACTGTCAGATGCTAAGCGTTTGCGTTAAATCTAACTTGAAGAGAAGCAGGACTTGGTGTAACTAAGAATCTGTTCAGTTTAAGACACAAAAAAAGACTCACATTGCTGTAAGTCTTTCTGCTCCTCCTGCTGGGCTCGAACCAGCGACCCTCTGATTAACAGTCAGATGCTCTAACCAACTGAGCTAAGGAGGAATGTCCTTTGTTTTAAGTGGTGCAAATATAGGACGAATATTTATACCCTACAAATATTTTTAGGAAAAAATTGTAAAAAAATTATAATTTCCCTGTAAATACCTTGAAGATATCACTTCCGAAGATCAGTAACATCAAGCCTAACAGGAAGATAACTCCAATCATCTGTGCGTTTTCCAAAACCTTTTGCGGAACCGGTTTGCCTACGATAATTTCATATAAAGTA
The DNA here is from genome assembly GCF_900108365.1 of Chryseobacterium culicis. Classification (GTDB taxonomy): domain Bacteria; phylum Bacteroidota; class Bacteroidia; order Flavobacteriales; family Weeksellaceae; genus Chryseobacterium; species Chryseobacterium culicis. The sequence goes on from NZ_FNWQ01000006.1 coordinate 40,797, forward strand.
AATAAAACGTGCCCTCCGTCAAGTCCCGGAATCGGAATAAGATTCAGGAATGCCAGCCAGATGGAGAACATTGCTGTAAAGCTCCAGAAAGCAACCCAATTGATTGTAAAGCTTCCGTCTGCATCTTTATCTACAGGCATATTCTTAACAATTGCGATAGGACCTCCTACATTCTTATAACCCTGCACTTTAGAGTTGAACATGATTTTGAACTGCTTAACCTGAGTCGTTAACGCTTCAATAGTTCTTGTAAAACCTCTTGGAATAGCCTCTCCGAACGAATATTTTTTATTCGTTACAATAGATTTTGCAATTCCTTTAGTGTCAATTGCAATCCCTAATTTACCGTTTTTATCCACAGAAACAGCGGGTAAGGTCTGTACAGTACCGTTTCTTTCAACGTCTACAGAAACTGTTTTTCCTTTGTTTTCACTTAAAAGTGTGCTTACTTCGTCAAAGAAAGCGGCTTTCTTACCATTAATTCCTACAATTTTGTCTCCTTTCGCAAGACCTGATGTCTGGGAAGAAGGAGTCGCCAGAGAATCAATCACCATAGATACCCTTGGCGTGATGTATAGTTTTGCTTCTCTCTGTTTAAGGACATCTGCTACACCGTCTGCATTGACAGGGAAAGTAACTTCCTGCCCGTTTCTTACTACTGTAACATGATCTCCCAAAAGAATATTGATAGATGTATTTTCAAGTCTTTCTGCAGGTTTTCCGTCCACACTGATGATTTTATCACCATTCCGGAATCCCATTTTCTTTCCGGCAGAAGTAGCTTCAATTCCATTTTTGAATTTCGTGATATCCGTATAGGTTTCGCCGTTGAAGAAAGAAAGACAGCTGTAGATTAGCCATGCAAGGAAAAAGTTAACAGTAACTCCTCCCATCATAATAATCAGTCTCTGCCAGGCCGGTTTTGATCTGAATTCCCATGGTTCTGCCGGTTTTTTCATTTGGGCAGTATCCATGCTTTCATCCACCATCCCTGCAATTTTTACATACCCTCCGAAAGGAAGCCATCCAATACCGTATTTGGTCTGTTCAGGATGTTTTCTCCAGTCGTTTTCCGGAAGCTTTGATATATCGATAGGCACTTCTTCCTTTTTCCCGTTCACCTCTATGACTTCAGAATCAGGCAGGTTCTTGGATAAAAACTTATACTGCCATTTTCCGTTGATTTTCTTCATGGAGAATATGGAGAAATAAGGATCAAAAAACAGGAAAAACTTCTCTGCTCTGGTCTTGAACCATATTGCCGGTAAAAAATGCCCAAGCTCATGAAGAAGCACAAGTATAGAGATGCTCAGAATGAACTGAAAAAGTTTGATTGCTATTTCCATTAATAAATTTTAGATTTTAATTTGCAAAGGTAACAATTATCAAAACTATGCCAAATAAAAAAGCTCCCCGAAACGAGAAGCTTTGTCATATTTAAAGACGATTTGATTATAAATTGAAAGAAACCCCGAGGCTGCCGTTATTACCTACTTCAGCAAACACTCCTATTTTCTCTGTAAAGAAATAGCGGGCTCCGATGTGGGCGCCTACTCCGAAGTCTTTCCCCAGCACCCCAAGGTCCACGCCGGGATAAATATCCCATTTAGCGGGTAAATTTAAAGCATCCTGTAAGTGAAAATTCAGTCTTCCGAAAACAAAAACACGGTTATCCTTATCGTTATTTTTGTAGTTATCAAAATAGCCGTTGATTCCGGCTCCTACTGAAATAAGTTGATTGAGTCCATAGTCATAAGTTCCCGTTATTCCGGTTCCATATCCCCAGGCACTCAGCCCCAGCTGTATTTTCTGATCTCCCTTTCCTGTCCAGGCCTGAGCATTAGCCATAGCACCAAAAAAGAAGACCGTCACCATAAAAAACAATTTCTTCATAAATTTCTAATTTTTAAGGATATTAATAAAAAATATCTCTATCAAAAATGAAACCGAAAGAATCTGTAGGCTGGAAAAATGTCTGACTTTAATAAATTATTAAGAAAAGCGGCTTTATTTTTACGGGCAAAACTTACTTTTAACCCTTTTAATTCTCTTTTTGTAATTATAAAAGCCGTATTTTTATACTTCATATTTGGAATAATTTTAAAAAGAATAAAGATGAAAGTGGTAGGGTTAAATTTAGATATCATCTGGAAAAATAAAACTGAGAATTTTAAACTCATAGAAAATGAGCTTCACAATGTGGAAGCTGACCTGTTTCTTCTCCCGGAAATGTTCTCAACAGGTTTCTGTATGGATGCTTCTGAAGTCTCAGACAGAAATAATGAATCACTGGAGTTTTTGAAAAAGATCTCAAAAGAAAAAAATGCAGCTTTCTGCGGAAGCGCTCCTGTGGAACACAACGGAAAGTTTTACAACAGAATGTATTTTGTAAGACCAGATGGCGAAACATCTTACTATGATAAAAGGCATTTGTTTTCCTTTTCTGGAGAAGATAAAGTGTATACACCGGGAAAAGACAGGGTAATTGTTGAATATAAAGGAATACGCTTCCTGCTTCAGGTATGCTATGATCTTCGTTTTCCTGTTTTCGCAAGAAATAATGATGACTATGATGCTGTTTTATATGTTGCCAACTGGCCTGAAAAAAGAGTAGGAGCGTGGGAGCACTTGCTGAAAGCCAGGGCGATCGAGAACTTATCTTTTGTATTTGGTCTGAACAGAATCGGGACAGATGGTAATGATCTTTTTTATCAGGAAAGTTCTCACTGCTTTTTTGCTGATGGAAAAGAAATTTCCGAGAAACAAGATAATCTCGTAACTGCAGAATTGAACAGGGAAGAACTGAAAGATTTCAGAACCCATTTCCAGTTTCTGAATGATAGAGATTCTTTTTCTCTTGAATTTTAGATTATTCCCACAGTTTTCGCAGATCTTCAAAGGTTTTTTAATTTCTTTAGAAAGAAGGTAAGCATAATCATCTGTGAAAATCTGCGCGGTCTGGGGGAATTATAAAAAAAAACTGTGAAAAAATCACAGTTTTAAGCATATTCCTGTAAAAGTTGTGTAAGGGTATTGACATCATGAACACCGCTTTCCTTCCATAGCATTTCTCCTTTTTTGAAAATCGCCAGCGTAGGTACTCCACGCACTCCATATTGAGCTGCCAGTGCGGGATATTGGTCTACATCTACCTTGATGATTCTGGCTCCTTCGCCAATGTTTTCCTTTACTGTATTTAAAACAGAAGACTGTACTTTACAGGGTTGGCACCATGTTGCGAAAAAGTCGATCAATACAGGTCTTTCCGAATTAATGATTTCCTGAAATTTTTGTGACATAGCTTAGTTTTATGAATTAAAGTGTTTTGGATTGGCATACAAAATCCGAGGTAGGAAGTTTTTCCGTTTTTTTGATTGCGTTAAAACCGCCTTCGATTTCTGTAAAGTTTCTGATCCCGTGAGAGTTAAGAATGCTTGCTGCAATCATGCTTCTGTATCCGCCTGCGCAGTGCAGGAAGAAATGTTCAGAATCATCAATAGTACGGGCCCACTCACTGATGGTGTCTAATGGCTTATTATAAGCGTTGTCAATATGTTCTGCAGAATATTCAGTCAGTTTCCTTACATCCACCACGGTAGCATCTTTTGTAAACTGCTCTGCAAATTCAGCAGGAGAGATTCTTTTGATTTCATCAGTTTCCTTGCCTGCATTTTTCCATGCTTCAAAACTTCCTTTAAGATATCCCACTACATTATCAAAGCCTACACGGCTGAGTCTTGTAATAACTTCCTCTTCGGTACCTTCATCGGTAACAAGTAATAAAGGATGTTTTACATCCACAATAAGAGTTCCTACCCATGGGGCAAAATCTCCTTTCAGTCCTATATTGATAGAGTTCGGAACAAATCCTTTATGAAAATCGGCGGCTCCTCTTGTATCTAAAATTAATGCTCCTGTTTCCTCTGCCAAAGCTTCGAAATCTTCCGGTAAAACAGGTTGCAGTCCTTTGTTCATCACCACGTCCAGACTTTCATATCCTCCTTTATTTAAAGCCACATTCATTCCGAAATATTTAGGCGGAGCCGTTAAACCATCCAGAACTTCTCTGATAAAGGATTCTTTATCTGGCTGATTAAGAGCGTAGTTTGTTCTCTTTTGGTTTCCTAAAATGTCTATCGTTTCTTTCTGCATATTTTTTCCACAGGCAGATCCGGCGCCGTGGGCAGGATAAACCGTGATGCTGTCATCCAGTGGCATGATTTTGCTCTGAAGGCTATCATACAGAATCCCCGCAAGGTCTTCCTGAGTAAGGTTAGTCGCTTTCTGAGCAAGATCCGGTCTTCCTACATCTCCTAAAAATAGGGTGTCTCCCGTAAAAATGGCAGTTTCAACACCATTTTCATCTATTAAAAGATAAGTGCTGCTTTCCATAGTATGTCCCGGAGTGTGCATTACCTTTATTTTTACTTTTCCGATCTCAAAGATCTGATTGTCTTCAGCGATGATAGCCTCAAATTCAGGAGCGGCAGTAGGTCCGTACACAATAGGAGCACCTGTCTTCTTGCTTAAATCAAGATGTCCTGATACGAAATCAGCATGGAAGTGAGTTTCAAAAATATATTTTAAAGTGACATGGTCTTTTACCAGACGATCCAGATAAGGTTTTACTTCTCTTAAAGGATCTATAATCACTGCTTCATTCTCTGATACAATATAATAGGCTCCCTGAGCCAGACAGCCCGTATATATTTGTTCAATTTTCATTGGGTCTTTTTTTAATGAGTTAAAGATACGAAGTATTAGATAAATTCTAAATGAAATGTTAAATTCCATTGATAGTTTCTTTCAATACTTTGTTAAACGAACGTTTAGTATCGTTATCCTTTTAAGCAAAAAGAATGCCTTATAGGGGGACAAAAGAGAAATGCTGTTTTATATCATGTTTATCTATAGAATAGATTGCCTGTTCAGGATTTTACGGGCATGGTGTAATACTTGCTTAGGGTGGCGGAAATTTTTATTAAAGAAGAATAGAGAGAGGTTTATCAGAAAATATTTTAAAATATTTTACAAAAAATTTTATATTTATAAGTTTAAAAAAGCAATTAAATGGCAGACATAACACAATTTGTTGAAGAACTCAACGCGAGATACACTCCTAAAGGAGAGCATATAATATTAGGAAAAGGAATGCTGGATGGTGAAGTCGTAAAAGAAGTCAATGTAACCATTCCCCTTAAAACCATTAACCGTCACGGTCTTATTGCCGGAGCTACAGGAACAGGTAAAACTAAAACATTACAGGTTTTTGCAGAGCAGCTTTCACACGCTGGAATTCCCTCTTTGGTTTTAGATATTAAAGGAGATTTCTCCGGAATTGCAGAGGCAGGCCAGATGAATCCTGTCATAGAAGAAAGATATGCTAAAACACAGCTTCCCTACAATCCGCAGGGCTTTCCGGTAGAATTAATGAGTATTTCCGGAGGAAAAGGAGTGAAATTGAGAGCTACCGTTACCGAATTCGGCCCGGTTTTACTCAGTAAAATCCTTGAGCTCAATGATACTCAGCAAAGCATCATGTCTATCGTCTTCAAATATTGTGACGATAAAGGCCTTCCATTGATTGATCTGAATGATCTGAAAAAAGTATTGCAGTATGTAACTGATAATGCACAGGGAAAAGCTGAGCTGGCAGCCAATTACGGATCTATTGCATCGGCATCTCTGGGTGCAATTTTGAGATCTATTGTAGCTTTGGAACAGCAGGGAGCAGCAGGTTTTTTTGGAGAATTAAGCTTTGATGTGCATGATTTACTGGAAACAAGAGACGGAAAAGGTGTTGTTAATATATTAAGAGTAGCAGATATTCAGAATAAGCCGCAGCTTTTCTCCACCTTCATGCTTTCGCTGTTTGCTGAAATTTATATGACTTTTCCGGAAGAGGGAGACAGCGGCAAGCCAAAGCTGGTGCTGTTCATAGATGAAGCTCACCTGATTTTTGATGAAGCATCCAAAGCGCTTCTTTCACAGATTGAAACAATGGTGAAGCTGATCCGTTCCAAAGGAGTGGGAATTTATTTTATTACCCAGATACCTGGTGACGTCCCAGAAAATGTACTGTCTCAATTAGGATTAAAAATACAGCATGCCCTAAGAGGGTTCACAGCAAAAGATAAAAAAGAAATTACCAAAGCCGTTGAAAATTATCCTACTACAGAATACTATAACGCAGCCAGTCTTATCCAGAACTTAGGAATAGGAGAGGCATTTGTCACTGCTTTGGATGAAAAGGGAATTCCTACACCGCTGGTCCATACGTACCTGATTTCTCCGGAATCAAGAATGGATGTCTTAAGTGAAGCAGAAATCTCTGATCTGACTTCCAGATCAGCAATGGCCGCAAAATATGAACAGGCTGTAGACCGGGAATCTGCTTATGAAATGCTAACAAACAGAATGGAACAGGCGGCACAGAACCCAACTCCCGCACAAAAAACAAAACCGGTGAAAGAAGAACCCGGCATGTTTGAGCAGGTATTGCAGAGCAAAGCCGGCCGTACTTTTACGTCCACACTCATGAGAGAAGGAGCAAAAGCAATCCTTGGAATGCTTGGCCTGGGAGGAAGAAGAAGATAACTTTGAAGGATAATCTGCTGTATTTTGATATATTTTTTGTTATTTTAGCAGGTTATCTTTACAAATAGTACAAACAGAACCTGATTTTATTGGGGAATAAAATTCAGGTTTTACATATAAATGACACAACAGCAGTTAACACACATTCAATGTATTCAATTATAGATATAGAAAGTAATGGTGCAGGTTATAGAAATGAATGCATTATTGATATCGCCATCTACAGATATGACGGTCAAAAAATTACGGATCAATTTATATCCCTTGTCAATCCTGAAGGTGATATCACTCCATTTGTACAAAAACTGACCAGTATTACCCCGAAAATGGTCAAAACTGCTCCAAAATTTCACGAAATAGCAAAAAGAGTAATTGAAATCACTCAAAATACAACACTGGTAGGTCATAATATAGATTTTGATTACAGAATGCTGCGTCAGTCATTCAAAAGGCTCGGTTATGACTTTAAAATCAACACTTTAGATACAATCCCGCTGGCGAAAAAACTCATTCCTGATGAGGTAAGTTATTCGCTTGGGAAATTGGTTAAATCGCTTGGAATTCCTTTGACCAACCACCACAGAGCTGAAGGTGATGCAAGAGCCACATTAGAGCTCTTCAAGCTATTGATTTCTAAAGATGTTGAAAATGAAATTATTCAGAAACAGCATGACGAATCGAATGCAAAAACCTACATCAACAAAATCAAAGAACTTACCCAGGATCTTCCTAATGATAAAGGGTTTGTCTATTTTCAGGATGAAGCAGGACGTATCATGTTCTCGGATTATGTTCAGGATATCAACAAATTTTCCAAAAAAGTTTTCAATTCCAAGTCAAAAAAATGGGAGCAGATTCAGAAAGATGTTGAACAGATTAATTTTGAGCTTACCGGTACAGATATTATTGCCAAGCTGATCCTCAATTCCAAGAATATCAAAAAGAAAGAAGTTTTACCGTTCGGGCTGTATTTCAGGAATAATAAATATGTAGTAGAGAAAAATACACTCAATAAGACCGAAAAACCCGCTTTAAAATTCAGATCATTTACCCAGGGAACAAAAGCTGTTCAGTTTATCGGAACGCAGGAACAGTTTAAAGACTTTTCTGTACTGAAACAGAAAATTGAATTCAGAAAAAGGAATGAATTATGGCTGGGGCAGGGAAGGAAACTGGGCGAGAAATTATTTTTAATCATAGAAAACGGTAAAGTGGTTTCATTTGGTTTTTATGAATTGTTTACACAAATTCAGACTTTAAGCAAGCTGGCTAAATTGAAAATTGACCTTCCCTTATCTTCCACAGATCTGAATAATGAACTGCAATTGGCACTCCTTCGCGGTGATTTTGAAACACTGCCTCTGCCGAAATGATATAGGAATTAGCACTTTACAGTTTGATCTGAAAGAAGGGGCTTTTCAAATCAATTCCCGGAAAATAAAAAATAAATAGTATTTTTGCAAAAAATAAGTAGAAGCAATGCAAAATTTTAAACAAATTAAAACTGGAAAAAAGGGAGCTGTAAGGTTCTCTAAGGTTTGGAATATTTAAAAGAGTTGTCTTGCATAAAAAATAATCAATGCGGCAGGCTCTTTTCATAAGAATCTGCCTTTTTTTATGTTAAAATGAAATTATGAATTCAAAAGAATTATTAAAGATCGCCAATGAGTTTGGCACCCCGGTGTACGTTTATGATGCAGAATCCATCAAAGTTCAATACGAAAAACTTACATCTTCTTTTTTAAAACATACAAAGTTCTTCTATGCAGCGAAGGCGTTGACCAACATCAATATCCTTAAGTATGTCAAGAATCTGGGCGCTTCTTTGGATTGTGTATCCATTAATGAAGTAAAGCTGGGACTCAAGGCGGGATTTCCAAAAGAAAAGATTTTGTTTACTCCCAACTGTGTTGATCTTGCTGAAATAGAGGAAGCAATGACTTTTGGAGTTCATATAAACATTGATAATATTTCTATCCTTGAGCAGTTCGGGAATAAATACGGAAATACCTATCCTATTTTAGTAAGAATCAATCCCCATATTTTTGCGGGAGGTAACTATAAAATTTCAACAGGACATATCGACAGCAAGTTCGGTATTTCCATTCACCAGGTGCGTCACATCGAAAGAGTAATGAAAAGTACAAACCTGAATGTGGAAGGATTGCATATGCACACAGGAAGCGAGATCAAAGATCCGGATGTTTTTCTTCAGGCTTTAGATATCATGCTGGAACTTTCTGAGCATTTTCCCAACCTGAAATACCTGGATATGGGAAGCGGTTTCAAAATTCCTTATCAGGACAGCGAAGAAGAGACTGATGTGAGAACATTAGGAAAAAAGGTAGAAAAAGTCATTTCCGAGTTTTCAAAATCTACAGGAAAAAAATTCGAATTATGGTTTGAACCCGGAAAATTTCTGGTGGGAAAAAGCGGATATTTATTGGTGAAAGCTAATGTGATCAAGCAGACAACCGCTACAGTTTTTGTTGGTGTGAATTCAGGATTCAACCATTTGATCCGTCCCATGTTCTACGATTCCTACCATATGATTGAGAACTTATCCAATCCAAAAGGAGCAGAAAGAATTTATACTGTGGTAGGAAACATCTGCGAAACAGACACCTTCGCCTGGGACAGAAAACTGAATGAAGTAAGAGAAGGAGATATCCTCGCTTTCCATAATGCGGGGGCCTATGGTTTTGAAATGAGTTCCAACTTCAATTCGAGATTAAAGCCTGCAGAAGTATTATTTTTAGATGGAAAAGCACATTTGATCCGTAAAAGAGACGAGTTTGAAGATTTGCTGAGAAATCAGATTGAAATAGTCATGTAAAATCTTGAAGATATTTTAGTAGCAGCCACCTTTCGGGTGGCTGTTTTATTTGGAGTTAATTGGTTCAGTATTTATGGAGGTCTTAAACGTCAAAGGTTTTCTTTAAAAAGGAAAAGAACCTGGGATAAATTACCAATTTTTAACATTGAATCCGGATGGATGTTCCAATTTTATTAGCTAAATTTGATAGGAATAGGAAAATTATTATCCTTTTTAAATCCTATTTTCACCTAAAATCAACCAAAACAGAGTAATTATGGCCAGAAACATAGCAGAGCAGATTGTTGAAGTGCTCGAAAATGCCAATGTGAAAAGAATTTATGCAGTAACCGGCGACAGTCTCAATCATCTGAATATTGCAGTTAAAAAAAGCAGTATCCAGTGGATTCATGTAAGGCATGAAGAAGTAGGGGCTTATGCCGCAGCCGCGGAGGCTGAACTTGATGGTTTGGCAGTATGTGCCGGAAGTTGTGGCCCAGGTCACGTTCATCTTATTAATGGGGTTTATGAAGCTCACCGTTCCCACGTCCCAATGCTGGTAATTGCATCCACAATTCCCAGTGATGAAATGGGAATGGATTACTTTCAGGAAACCAATACCATAAAGCTCTTTGATGACTGCAGCTATTACAATCAGATGATTACAAGGCCGGAGCAGGTGCAGAGAACGGTTCAGACGGCTATACAGCATGCCATTTCCAAAAAAGGAGTTGCTGTGATAGGGCTTCCCGGAGATGTTTCTGAGCTTGATGCCGAAGAAGGAGCAACTTCTGCCCAGATATTTAAAACAAATCCTGTAATCAGGCCGTCCGATGATGAGCTGAAAAATTTATCCGAATTAATTAATACAAGTAAAAAGGTAACTTTATATTGTGGAATAGGTGCGGCGGAAGCCCGTGATGAAGTCATAACCTTATCCAATCTGCTAAAAGCTCCTGTAGGGTATTCATTCCGTGGGAAAATGGCCATCCAGCCAAACAATCCTAATGAAGTAGGGCTTACAGGGTTACTAGGATTTCCTTCAGCTTACCACGCCATGCATGAAGCAGATCTGGTGATTCTTCTGGGAACGGATTTCCCGTATCAGAAATTCATGCCTGTAAAAAATAAAATAGTACAGATTGATGAGAGCCCCGAAAGATTAGGAAGAAGGGCAAAGCTTGAGATGGGTCTTGCAGGGGATGTTAAAGAAACCATTAAAGCATTGCTTCCCTTGCTGGAAGAAAAAACTGATGTTCATTTTCTGAACGAACAGCTTGAATTTTATGATAAAGTAAAAGAAGGCCAGCTGGAGTATGTAAAGGATTTTGGAAAAGAAAATGCCATTCAGCCGGAATATGTTGCACATACTTTAGACAAGCTTGCCAAGCACGATGCTATTTTTACGGTAGATACCGGAATGTGCTGCGTGTGGGGTGCCCGTTTTATTACGGGAACCGGAGAAAGAAAAATGCTGGGATCATTTAACCACGGATCCATGGCGAATGCAATGCCAATGGCCATTGGGGCAGCCTTGGCCCATCCCGAAAAACAGGTGATTGCTCTGTGTGGAGACGGAGGATTATCCATGTTATTGGGAGATATGGCTACCATTTTTCAGTATAAATTACCCGTAAAACTGATTGTGTTTAACAACAGAGCATTGGGAATGGTGAAACTGGAAATGGAAGTTGGCGGAATGCCCGATAACGAAACCGATATGATTAATCCGGATTTTGCAATGGTTGCCCACGCCATGGGGTATCCCGGTAAAAATGTACATCTTCCGGAAGATGTGGAAGGCGCCATCAAAGAATGCTTAGCTTACAATGGTCCTTATCTTCTGAATATTTTTACCAATCCCAATGCGCTGGCTCTTCCGCCAAAAATTGAATTTGACCAGATTATGGGAATGACCAAGTCTATGGCCCAATTAATGCTCGGCGGTAAAATGGATGAAGTTTTTGAAACGGTAAAGACAAACTATAAGCATATTAAAGGTCTTCTGTAAAACAAGAGATAATTGATTTTCGGCGTATGTCCAAAGCGCTGAATCAGTCTGTAAAAACTTCATACTTTGTGTGAAGTTTTTCTTTTTTATAACTCACCTAATTAGTTACCTTTGCTGATTATTAGGAAACAAAACTATGAGAACGATATTTCTATTTTTAGCCTTATTCGTGATGAATTTTTCATTCGCACAGGATCAGGAAGACCGTGATGATTCTTTTATCAGAGAAAGTAATAAAAATGTTCTTAAGATAGACATTAAAGAACCTTTTATGCAGGTTGCCGTAAAGTGTAATGATTTCAAACCCGCGTCTTATGAAGGCGGTGTTGCCGCCTATAAAGAAATTCTGAATAAATATATGTATGCCTATCTGAATTCCGATTTCTATGCCCTTACAGGTGATTTTACATTTACACTGGTGCTTGACGCTAAAGGAAAGGTAGTGGATGTGAAAGGAATGCCTAAGGTAGAAAACAGTGAAGTCTTTTTTGATGATATGCAATATGTAGTAAGAAGAATAAAGAAAAACTGGACGCCGGCTTCCTGTAACGGGCAGCCTGTAGCTTCACAGATTAAAGTTAAAATGAATTTCTCCTCCATTTCAGCAGATATAGACTAATTCCCAATACATGAAAAAATACCTCATTATTTTACCTTTATTGCTTGTGTGTTTTAAAGGTTTTTCACAGGAAACAAAAGCTCAGATTCAGGTACAGTCCGGAGAAGATTTCAGAAAAGCAGAATTCCCGGGAGGAGATGATGCCTTCAGAAAAGAATTTCTGAATATGGTGCATGCCTATATTGATGTGGCTCTATATGCAATCAAAGGCGAAGTAACTTTTGTTTTTAATATTGATCCAAAAGGTAAAATTGATAAAGTAGATATACTTCCCAGGTTCAAAAATGATGAAACATTTATTGACGATATGAAATTTGCGGCTAAGAAGGTAAAAGGAAAATGGAAACCTGCCACTAAAAATGGCGTACCTGTAGATTCTAAAACCATAATGAAGATCAGGTTTGATAATCATACGTATGATCATGATTAAAAAAGAATTCCAATACTTTTTTTAATTTATGATTTTGTTAAAATTTTAGCGCTGACATTCTGTCACAATATTTTGTATCTTTGCAGACTTACTTATTCGTAATTTAAAATTACGGACCTTAAATTGATTATTGTGCAGGAAAAATATATAGACGAAACAAAACAGGGCGAAGCTTTTGCTATTGCAGAAAGACCGGAAAACTCTAAAAAATTATTTTTAGAAAGCTACGGTTGTCAGATGAATTTCTCTGACTCTGAGATTGTTGCCTCTATCCTTAATGAACAGGGATATAATACAACCATGAAGGTGGAGGAAGCAGACCTTATCCTTTTAAATACATGCTCTATCCGTGAAAAAGCAGAGCAGACCGTAAGAATGCGTCTTTCTCAGTTCAAAAATCTCAAAAAAGAAAAACCGAATATGACGGTTGGAGTGCTGGGCTGCATGGCGGAAAGACTGAAAACTAAATTCTTAGAAGAAGAACAGTTGGTAGACCTTGTTGTAGGTCCCGATGCTTACAGAGACCTGCCTAACCTTTTAAAAGAAACGGATGACGGAAGAGATGCCATCAACGTAATCCTCTCCAAAGAAGAAACCTATGCAGATATTAACCCGGTTCGTTTAGGCGGAAATGGAGTTACAGCTTTTGTTACCATTACCAGAGGTTGTGATAATATGTGTACATTCTGTGTGGTTCCTTTTACCAGAGGAAGAGAAAGAAGCCGTGATCCGCACTCTATCATAGAAGAATGTAAAGACCTTGCCAATAGCGGGTATAAAGAAATTACCCTTCTGGGACAAAACGTAGATTCTTATCTGTGGTATGGAGGAGGTCCTAAAAAAGATTTTGCCAAAGCCTCTGAAATGCAGAAGGCCACGGCCGTGAACTTTGCCCAGCTCCTTGATTTGGTGGCTAAAGCGGTTCCTGAAATGAGAATCAGATTTTCCACGTCAAATCCGCAGGATATGAGCCTGGATGTATTCAGAATGATGGCAAAGCACGACAATATCTGCAAATATGTACACCTTCCTGTACAAAGCGGAAGCAATAATATGCTTGAAGCAATGAACAGACAACATACAAGAGAAGAATATCTGGATCTGATTAAAAAAGCCAAGGAAATTGTTCCGGAAGTAGCTTTTTCTCAGGATATGATTGTCGGATTCTGTAATGAATCAGAAGAAGATCACCAGGATACCTTAAGTCTGATGAAAGAAGTGGAATATGACTACGGTTATATGTTCGCCTACTCAGAAAGGCCGGGAACTCCCGCTCACAAAAAAATGGAAGACAATATCCCTGCTGATGTAAAACAAAGACGTCTGGCTGAGGTTATTGCCCTGCAGGGCGAACTTTCTAAACAAAGAATGAGATCTTATGTAGGCAGAAATCATCAGATTCTGATTGAAGGAATTTCCAAAAAGAACAAAAACCAATGGAAAGGAAGAAATTCTCAGAATGCCGTATGTGTCTTTGATAAGCTTGAAGGTCAGAAAATAGGTGACATTGTGAACGTTTTTGTGTATGACAATACACAGGGCACGCTTTTAGGAAGAACAGCAGAATAAAAGTAGAGTACTATCAGTATTTAACCTATAAAATTGAAAATGGAAAAGTTTCAGAGGTATTACCTTAGCTTTTTGTTACTTATCGTTTACACCAATACTATTGCACAGGTCAACTGTAATGCAGTAGAGGGTGAGAACTGTACAAAAGCGTGTGAGTTATACAACTGGGCTTCAGATTTGCAAGGCTATGCAGAATCTCAGGAAAGCTTTGATAAAGCTACAGAATTATGTCCTGATTTGTCCCTTTCGTATAGGGAAAATGCAGTTCCGTATCTTAAAAACGAAGATTTCGCTGCCTGGAAAATTTTAATTGATAAAGCGGTTGCTTTAAATCCCCAATTGCATCCTGGCTTTAAAGGCTGGATGAAGTTTCAGTTTTTAACAGATGACAGAGGGAACATTCAGAATGCAGAAGCGTTAAAAAGATATTATTCCGGAGACTCAACCAGTTCTCAAAACGGAGAATATAATCTGGATATAGTGAGATCTATGTCCTACAGTGTGGCAGGGCAGAAAGAAAAAGCAGCCGGAATTATAGAAAGACTTCTGACTGCCAGAAGTTACATGAAAGGAATGTTTGATCATTACCAGACCGGTGTCAGCTATTTTGAGCTGGGAAGGTATGACAAAGCGCTGGAAAATTTTGAAAAACAAAGCAAAGAGTACGGCTTTGCCGAGAATACATACTTTAAAAGTAAAGTTTCTAAGATCAGAAACAAAGATTATTTAGATTTAAAAATGTTAGCCCTGCAAACGTATGGGTGAGACAATGAAGATGTCTACACTCATCATTTCAACACAGTCTACAGAAAAGAGATTGAAATACTGTAGAAGATTAACATTCAATCAATAATCAAAAATTTACTTATGAGCAACGAGTTACAAAACATAAAAAACCGTTTCGGAATTATCGGGAACTTTCCGGCACTCAACCGGGCACTGGAAAAATCTATTCAGGTAGCACCTACAGACATTTCTGTGCTGGTAATAGGAGAAAGTGGGGTAGGAAAAGAATTTATTCCGAAAATTATCCATTCAGAATCCAAAAGAAAGCATCAGCCCTACATTGTGGTCAACTGCGGAGCCATTCCGGAGGGAACCATAGATTCTGAGCTCTTCGGACACGAAAAAGGAGCCTTTACAGGTGCTACGGCTACAAGGAAAGGGTATTTTGAAGTAGCCGATGGCGGAACCATCTTTTTGGATGAGGTAGGAGAGCTTCCTTTGCAGACTCAGGTACGTCTTTTAAGAGTGCTGGAAAGCGGTGAATTTATGAAAGTAGGATCTTCACAGGTGCAGAAAACCAATGTGAGAATTGTAGCCGCTACCAACGTCAATATGATGAAGGCCATCCACGATGGAAGATTCCGTGAAGATTTATATTACCGTTTGAATACCGTTCAGATAGATATGCCGCCTTTAAGAGAAAGAAAAGGAGATATTCATCTGTTATTCAGGAAGTTTGCAATAGATTTTGCAGAAAAATACAGAATGCCGGAGCTTGAGCTTGAGCAGAGTGCAGTCCACTATATAGAAAGTTATTCCTTCCCGGGAAACGTCCGCCAATTAAGAAACTTAGTAGAGCAGATGACTGTGGTGGAAAGAAACAGAAATATCACTGCAGAGAAACTTGCCGAGTATATTCCTATGGAAACACACCTTCCTATGGTGGTGAATACCCAGAGTACTCCCAAGCAAAACGATTTCGGAAGCGAAAGAGAAATCATGTATAAAATTCTATTCGACATGAGGAATGATATTAATGATTTAAAATCCTTAACTTCGGAATTGATTAAGAACAGAGGAACGGCAGATCTCAGCAGCCATGAGAAAAACCTGATCAACAGAATTTATACCCCTGAAAATCAGCAGCAGGTAAATTCCGGATCTTTAGTATATTTTGAAAATAATAATGATGCGCCGGTAGTTCAGAATCCTACCATTATTTCTACTCCGGATGACAGCTATGAAGATATTGAAGATATCGAAGTGGAAGAAAACAGACCGGAGTCACTTTCTCTTCAGAATAATGAAAAAGATTTGATTATCAAAGCATTGGAGAAACATAAAGGCCGCAGAAACAGAGCGGCAGATGAGCTGGGCATTTCACAGAGAACTTTATACAGAAAAATAAAACAATATAACCTGGAAGATTAGCACAACATAAAGAATGAAAGTAAATTTAAAACCTAAACCGGTCAATTTTAAACTCGGAGAATATATTAATAAAGGGTTCGAACTTTTAAAGAAAGATTTCGGGAATATATTTATAGCATGTTTAGTATGCCTTATCATGTCTGTTATTCCATTTTGCGGGCTGCTTGCAATGGGTAATCTGTTCAAATATCTTCAGAGACTGAACAGAAATCAGCCGGCAAGCCCCGGAGATATCTTTGATTTTAAAGACTTCATGCCTTACTTTATACTGCAGTTAATTGTTTTTGGAGGGGTTATATTACTGTATATTCCTATGATTATTATTATGACCGTATCGGGTGCCATGTCTGAAGGTAATCAGCCTAACCCGATGATTATGTTTTTGATATTTCCTTACATTTTTCTGATGTTCGCTGCGATATATTATTTTGTATTGAAGGGGTTTTATATCATTCCGTTAATCAGCCTTAAAGGAATCACAGAAATAAAAGAAGCCTGGAATATTTCAAAAATAATGAGCAAAGGAAATCTATTGTCAATCTTTCTTTTCTCTTTAGTAGTGAGTATCTTGGCTCAGATCGGTATTTTGGCCTGCGGTATAGGGCTTTTCCTTACCATCCCATTTTTATATACAGCAAAATATTTTGCTTATGAAGATGCCATGCAGCAAATTGAGTACGATGAAATTACTGAAATTGGAATTAAAAATGAATTTTAAAATTAAAAATATCAGTCTGAAGCAGTCATTACTAACAGTGATGCTTGTTGCGCTGCTGGGCGTATTAAAATCATGTTACAGCTTTACGGGATCATCTCTTACGGATGAAAAGACAGTTCAGATCAATGAATTTCCGAATAATGCCCCTCTTGTAAACCCTGCATTATCACAGCAGTTTTCTACAGCAATACAAAACAGATTCCTTCAGAGAACTACCTTAAAGGGAACCAAAGAGAACCCTGATATCCTGATAGAAGGAGAAATTACGGACTATTCCATTACTCCTACCACCATCAGTTCCAACACACAGTCTACACCTTCTGGAGGTGTGATTCAGCAGGGACAGAATAAACTTACGATTACAGTGAAGGTACATTATGAAAATAAAATTCATCCGGATGCAAGTTTCGACAGAACATACACTGATGAAGCAGCTTTCAACAGTGATGTATCTCTAAGCCAGATCGAAGACCAGCAGGTAAAGCTGGTGACAGACAGAATTATTAACAAGATATTTAACGATATTGTAGCGAATTGGTAAGATGAATCCCAGAGTTTTAGAATTAATAAAAAATCCGAAGAAGATTCAGCTGGAAGACCTTGGTCTTTTAAAAGAAGAGATTCACACATTTCCTTATATTCAGAATATCAGGGCACTGCATCTTTATGGAGTACACCTGTATGAAAAAGAAAATTATCAGAAAGAACTTTCTGTAACAGCCGCATATACTACGGATAAGAAAATTTTATATCAGCTGATCAACGGAAAGATCCTGCAGGAAATTAAGTCTGAAATTGGAGAAGAAAAGAAACCTTCACAAACCGTTGCCAAGCCTGCCCCATATGTTCCCAAAAGTAAATCTTTTCCTATTAAGAGAGAAGAAGAAGCTTCTGTGGATAAACAAAAGGAAGAGCAGGAAAACGCGTATCTGTTACCAGTTTCTCATGAAGTAAAACAGATTTATGTAAATGGTGAACGCAACAGAATTCTATTCGAAGGAGAAGAAAACTTCCTGGATGAGCAAAACTCTGAAACAATAGATCTCGAATCTACCCTGGAATCTGGTACTTTGGTTATCCAAAAGGCTGAGTCTCCGGAAGAACAGCCTCTTCCTGATTCTCAGGAGATCCATACTGAAATAGAGGAAAAAGCAGGAGAAAACTTTACGCCTGAAACCATCATCAATGAAGATCAAATTGCAGCCGAAGAAAAAAAGATTGATGAAGAAGACCATACCAGCTTCCACGAAGTCGCTCCCATAGCAGTGGAAGAGAATTTGGAAGCCGTTGCAGAAGAGCCTGTAAAGACAGAGTCAGCAGCTCATGATACCGAAAATGTTTCGGAAGAGTCTGCTCACCAAGAAGAGTTTAAAGCCGCTGCAGAGGAGAATGCTGGAGAAAACTTCACGCCGGAAACCATCGTCAGCGAAGATCAGCCTGCAGAAGCAGCTGATGCCGAAGTAAGCTTTCATGGTACAGAATCATTCATGCCGGACGTTAAAATCCAGTCCAATAGCGAAGAAATTTCCGAAACGGCTGAAGTATCTCAATCCAATGTTAATAAGCATGAGGAGGAGATGAGAAGGCTGATTGAAGAAGTTGAGAAAAAGATGAGGGAGACCAAACCTTTATTTCAAGAAGAAAAATCGGAGCCTGAAATTACTGAAGATCATGAAATTAGCTTTGCTGAAACCCAGAATTTTCACTTCTGGTCAACCAGTGAAGATAAACCTAAGGAAATTAAACAAGAACCTGTAGAGGAAAAAGTCGCTGAGGAAGAGCTGCCGGTGAAAGAGAAGGCTGAAGTTGAAATTGCTGAGGAAAAAGATGAGGAGCACGAGAAAATTTCTGAAATACAGTCTGCATGGAAGCCTATGAATGTGGAATCCAATGTACCAGATTCATTACTTAACAAATCAGTTCCAACTCCGGAAATAAAGGTTCCTGCGGCTGAAATCACCCCTGAAAAAAAGGCGGAAACAATAGCAGAAGAACCCCAGCCAGAGAACACGGTTGAAACCGTTACGGAAGCTGTTGATAAAGAATCGGAACATATTGAATCATCTGAAGAAAAAACTACAGCAGAAGCAGCCAAAGAAGATGCTCCCGTAATGAATGTATCTTTCTTCGGAACCGATATTTCTACCCTTAAGGTTGAAGAAAAACAGCAGGAAAGCAAAGAGAAGCCTGTAGAAAATATACAGGAAGTTACTATGAAAAATACGTCTCAGGCAGTTGCAGACAGTAATGTTCCGGGTTTTATCAATACCTGGCAGAGCTGGCTTAAGATCGACAGAAAGGAAGATGTTATAAAGGAAAAAACAGAAATCAAAGAAAAGGCCATTGAAACCTTTATTGAAAATAATCCTAGAATCAGCCAGTTAAAAGAAGAAAGTACCTATGTTGTAAAAGAAAAGAACGACGATATCTCGCATCTGATGACAGAGACATTGGCTAATCTTTATTTTGAACAGAAACTCTATACAAAGGCAATAAAAGCGTTTGAAATATTAATTAAAAAGAGTCCTGAGAAAAAAGAATATTTTGAATCTAAAATTCAGGATATTAAGGACTTCAGAAGTAAAAATTAAAAAAGAAAAAAGGTACTGTAAGCGCAGTACCTTTTTATTTATACATCCCGTGGATCTTTTTTAGTCCCTCTTAGTTTTTTCCATGCCTTCCGTCCATAGACAATAACAAGAATTAATGTGATGATTGCAAAGATTGCCGCAATCACGGGAGCGGCCATCGCAAGAACAGACATAAGGCCGGCTCCCGCCGTTTCTGTTGTTCCTACCACGGAATTGCCTAATCCCCCTGTTGTAGCTGTAGATGCAGCTCGTATTCCTGCAAATCCCGAGCTTATTGTCGCAGCCGTACCACCACCCGCAATTAATGCGAGTGCCCATTGCGGAAAAGTTCCCAATTCGGTAAACTGACTGGCAAATAAAATAGATCCTGCCACCGTTGCCATTGGAATAGCAGCCGTATCCAGCAAATGATCAATAAAGGGGATGTAATAGGCAAGAATTTCAGCCATCGTGGCAATTCCTGTCGTAATAAGTGTGGGAAGCCCAGCAAGCCACTCAAAATGCTCGTTCATGGGAATCCAGTTGAAATACGAGGACAGGCTCACCACAAACATAGGAAGAAATACCCGGAATCCGGTAGCCGCCGCCAATCCAATGCCGATAAATGCACTGATGACATAAGAAAAGTAGGGAATATTGTCTAACATATTAATTTTCAGATTTAATGTTTTCCCTAAATTACAAAAACTATATGAGATTTGGAGTTGTATTGCTTCTGATTACAGGAGACGTGATACGGAATGCGGGTGGTGATCTTCGCTAGTCGTGATTTATTCCAGAATAACAATGAACTGTTTATGCAGCCATCGTCTAAATCTTTATGATTTGTGATAAATAAAAAATCTGTCAGTTAAAATACCTCACAGATTTCTTATTTTGATAGAAAATTATTTTTTCTGAGCTTCGCAAAGCTTTATAAACTGAGCTTCCACCTCATGAAATTTTGAAGGCAGTTCAGGGGAAACCCAAAACAGCATCGCCATGGTTTTCTCTCCAAAGGCTTGCTTATATAAGTCCTTATTCAGACGGTAAGATTCCCTTAATAACCTTTTGATACGATTTCGGTGTACAGCTCTTTTAAAATATCTTTTAGAAACAGAAACCCCAAACCTTCCTGATTCTACAGGCAGCGTAGATTTGTCTTTCAGAATAATGATTCTCAGATTTCCACTGGTTCTCCATTTGCCCTTCTCAAAAAGCAAACTGATTTCCGTATTTTTTTTGAGCTTTTCCGCTCTGGGATATTGGGAATTCTGCATTAATTTTTTTTCACTAGGTAATTAATCACTTCAGCAGCGGCATATAATCCAAAGATAGCAGGAATAAAACTGATGGTGCCGTAAAATGATTTTTTAAAGTTACTGCCATCAGTCATTTTAAGGCTTTCCTCTTTCTGAATTTCGTTGGAAAAAACACATCTGATGCCCTTATTGATTTTTTCTTTCTTCAGTCTTTTTCTCACCTGTTTCGCAAGAAAACAGTTGTGGGTTTTGCTGATATCCCTCACCATAACCATGCTTGGGTCAATTTTACCGCCGGCACCCATGGAGCTTACAATTTTAATTTTTCTTCTTCTGGCCGCTTTTATCAGGCAGATTTTAGGCGTTACACTATCAATGCAGTCCAGTACGTAATCAAATTTTTCGGAATCAAGTACTTCATCCATTCTTTCCGGATTTAAGAACTCATTGATCCTGATTAAATTCAGCTGTGGATTAATATCAAGAAGTCTTTCTGCAACAACTTCTACCTTATGTTTTCCTACAGTAGAGTGCAGAGCTGGAAGCTGCCTGTTGATGTTGGTAATATCCACCGTATCACCATCCACAATCGTCATCTTTCCTACTCCGGCTCTCGCAAGAAATTCAGCGGCAAAAGAACCTACTCCGCCCAGGCCTACAACAAGCACATTCGCTTTTATCAGCTTTTCTAATCCATCTTCCTTTATCAGAAGTTCAGTTCTTTCCAGCCAGTATTTATCCATTTCTTATAGAATATAAATTGTGTAAAATTTGTTCGTTCAGATCCTCCGGGGAAATTCCTCTTATTTCCGAAACTTTAAAATAGAGCTCTTCAATGTTAAAGTCTTCGTTATCAGTCTCCAAAAAGAATTTGTCCGGGGGGATGTTTTTTAAAATTTCCTGCAAAGATAAATTATACAAAACAGCTTTTCCAAAACTCAGATAAAAATTATGAGCCAGAAGATCTTCAGCAATTTGCTTTTTTTTATTGAAACCATGAATGATCATAGGTTGTTCAGCCTTCTTCCGGAAAGAAATAACTTCGTAAAATTTTCTTACACAATGAATAATAATAGGCTTTTTTACCTCATTGGCAATCATAATCTGCTGTAAGAACGCTTCATTCTGAAGGTTCTCATCCGCAGAAACTAAAGAGTCCAGTCCGCATTCACCAATTGCAAAACAGTTTTGAGAGATCATGCTTCTCATCCACGAAAGCTGCTCTTTCAGGTTGTTAACGTCAATATCGTTAGGATGAATTCCTACAGAATACGGGAAATCAGGCGGAATTTCTTTCGCAAGATTATAAATTCCGTTTCTGATGTATTTTTTATGATGGTGAAAATCAAAAAATTCCATGTTCAAAAATAGTATTTTTCAGATTTAATTTAAAATTATTAAACGATCGTTTATAAATGTGTTAAAAATTTCTTAACTTTACTCAAAGTGCACTTCATGAAAAAAAAATTTACAGAAAAACAGATTCATATATTGGATATTGCGGAAGAGCTCATTGCCAAAAAAGGTTATGAGGGAACTTCAGTACGAGATATTTGTTCCAAAGCTAATATCAATGTCGCTATGATCTCTTATTACTTCGGTTCTAAAGAGAAAATGATGTCTTATCTCTATCAGTACAGGGTACTGAAAACCCGGGAAAATTTCTCAGAATTTGCTGATACTATTAAAGAAGGAAAACCGGAAATGCAGATGCGCGAGATGATTAAATACATCGTTTCACAGCTGTTCAAATACAATTATTTCCATGGTTTTGTCACTCAGGAACTCAGACATACAGAAAATCTTAAAGATGAGCTGCTGGATTTCTATCAGTTATTTGTAAAAAAGCTGGATGAAGTTATCAAAAAAGGGGTCGCTTCCGGAGTATTTACCTTTACTCCTAAGCCTGAAGACATTCTTACCATGATTATAGGGTCTACCTTATTTGTCATCCGAAATAAAAACTTCTACGAGCTCTATGTTCCGAGCAAAAATGAAGAAACCTACGCAAAAGAAGCGGAGAAAAAGGTGAGAATGAATCTTTTATTGAGTGTTTTTGCTATTTTGGGATACGCTGCAGACTAAAATTACGTTAAATATTCATAAAAAAAAATCTATTGACAAAAAAGTTATATTTTTGCAAATTAGTAAATCGGCTGTATAATCCGAAAACTGTTGAATTTTTTATATGAAAAAATATATTTTAGGTCTTTTTGCTGTAGCGGTAATTTCATCTTGTGTAAGCCAACAGGAAAGAGCGATGAGGAGTGCTGATAAAGAGTTTATCTTAAAGGCAGCTAATGAAAACTTCGCTAAGAAAAAGTGGAAAAATGCATTGGCTCTTTATGACAGACTTGCAAATCTTGTGGCAGGAACCGATGATTTTCCAAATGTAGGTTTCAATACTGCTTACGCTAACTATTATGACAAGAGTTATAAGCTGGCAGGTCACCAGTTTAAAAACTTTGCCGTTAGTTTTCCAAAAGATCCGAGAGCTGAAGAAGCAGCATATATGTCTGCACTGTGCTATTATGAAGGATCTATGGATTATAACCTGGACCAGTCCAGTACAGAACTGGCTATTAATGAGCTTCAGGAGTTCCTGAACAATTATCCCAACTCTGAAAGGTCTAAAAATATCAGCCAACTAATTGATGAGCTGTCTTATAAGCTGGAATTTAAAGCTTACGAAAACGGAAAGCAATATTACAAAATGGGTGAGTATAAAGCTGCTACCGTAGCTTTGGAAAACGTTTTGGAAGATTTCCCAAGTACAAAACTTCGTTCTAAGATTTATGATTATATCATGAAGTCGCGTTATGAACTGGCGATGAAATCTGTATACAATCTTAAAGACGAACGTATTGAAAGCGCATTAACTTATACAAAGCTGGTAGAGAAAGAACTTCCTAACACAGAATACGCTAAAACAGCAGCAGATCTGAGAGCTAAGCTGGAAAAGGAAAAAGAAAACTTTGCTGTAGTTAAAAAACAAACAGAAGCAAGAATGGCTGTCTTAACCGCAAGACAGAAAAAAGAAGCTGATAAACTTGCCGCTAAGGATAAAACTGAGCAGCAGATCAAAGATCAGATCAGCAATGAAAAGAAAGCAATGCAGTTACAGAGGGACAGTGCAGCACTTAAGACCCCTCCTCCGGCAGCGACTTTCAAAATTCAAAGATAATTCGTAAATTTGCCATCTTAAAA
Organism: Chryseobacterium culicis; assembly: GCF_900108365.1. Classification (GTDB taxonomy): domain Bacteria; phylum Bacteroidota; class Bacteroidia; order Flavobacteriales; family Weeksellaceae; genus Chryseobacterium; species Chryseobacterium culicis. The sequence continues at coordinate 64,752 of NZ_FNWQ01000006.1, forward strand.
TAAAAATAATTTTCTCAAAATGAGTGTAAAAGATACAAAAGCAGAAGTAAATACGATTACTTACGATAAAGATAAGATTGAAGATAAAGTAGGTTCAATCTATGAAGCTATTGTTATCATGGGAAAGAGAGCAGAGCAGATCAATGCGGAGATCCGTACGGAGCTTCACAACAAATTGGATGAATTTGCCGTTCACAATTCTACATTAGAAGAGGTTTTCGAAAACAGAGAACAAATTGAGATCTCTAAACATTACGAAAAGCTTCCAAAGCCAACTTCAATAGCTATTGAAGAGTGGTTAAACGGAGATGTTTATTTCAGAAAAACAGAAGAGAGAAAATAAATCTTCTGTGTTTTATAGATGAAGGTCATAAAGGAAATCTTTTCTTTTATGACCTTTGTTGTTTTAAAGCCTGATGGTGTGGGAAAAAATAAGTATTTTAGTATTTCAAAAATTAGAACTAAATGAGTGTTTCCGGAAAAAAGATTCTTATTGCGGTCTCTGGAGGAATTGCAGCCTACAAAATTCACTTTCTGATAAGAGATTTTGTGAAAAACGGTGCTGAAGTACAGGTTATTATGACGCCTGATGCAGAACAATTTGTGACAAAACTAAGCCTGGCTACATTATCTAAAAAACCAGTATATTCAGAATTTTACAGCGATAACGGAACATGGAACAGTCATGTAGAAATGGCACTTTGGGCAGATGTTATGATTGTAGCACCATGCACAGCCAATACCCTGTCTAAAATGGTTCATGGGATGTGTGATAATCTGGTAATAGCAACTTACATGTCTGCTAAATGCCCCGTATTGATTGCTCCGGCGATGGATCTTGATATGTATGCACACCCTTCCACCAAAAAGAATCTGGAACTTGCTGAAAGCTTCGGCCATATCATTATTCCAGCTGAAAACGGAGAGCTTGCAAGCGGGCTGATCGGGCAGGGAAGAATGGCAGAGCCGGCAACTATTTTTAGTACCGCTGAACATCATTTTGCCAACGGCTTATCAAAAAGTCTTCAGGGAAAAACAGTTCTGATCACTGCAGGACCAACGTATGAAGCACTGGATCCTGTGAGGTTCATTGGAAATCATTCTTCCGGAAAAATGGGATTTTCTCTGGCAGAAGAAGCTTCCAGAAGAGGTGCTAAAGTGATTCTTATTTCCGGGCCAAGCGTTCAAACCATTCATGATCCGAATGTAGAACTTCATAAAGTGACTTCAGCTAAGGAAATGCTGGCAAAAGTATTTGAGTTCTATGATAAAATAGACATTGGTATTGCCAGTGCTGCAGTGGCTGATTATGCTCCGAAGGAAGTCGCAAAGGAAAAAATCAAAAAGAATGATGAAAACCTGACCATAGAGCTGGTAAAGAACCCGGACATCCTGAAAACCATGGGTGAAAAGAAAACCCACCAGTTTTTGGTAGGATTTGCCCTGGAAACCCAGAATGAAGAGGAAAATGCAAAAGGAAAACTTGAAAAGAAAAATCTGGACATGATTGTTTTAAACTCTCTGCGCGATGAAGGAGCAGGGTTTAAAAATGATACCAATAAAATAAAAATATTTACCAGGACGGAGAAAAAAGAATTCGACCTTAAATCTAAAGACGAGGTAGCGAAGGATATTCTCAATTTTGTTGAATCTCAGATAAGCCAGCCGTTATAAATTGAGATCAGTGATTATTGCGTAAAATAAAATCAGGGCGGTTTAACAAAGTTAAACCGCCCTGATTTTATAACTCACAGTAAATTATTTCTTTATTAATTTACTGGTATGTTTTCGTAGATTGGTTATTATATCCAAAATATAAATGCCTGAAGGAATGTTCTGAACATTGATAAGGGATGTATTGTGAGTAGAAACCTGTCTGCCATTTATGTCGTAAATCACCACTTTTACGATCCTTTCCTGATTGCTTAATTTAATATGTATCTCAGTGCTGGCCGGATTTGGATATATTACTATTTTGTCATTACCTGTACTACCTTCCTTGCGGGTACTTAAAGTATTTATCTGGTCTGTGATAAAAAGTTCCTCTCCGTGAGTATTATACAGATCAGCGCTAAAATACATTTTTGAATTATGAGTAAACAAGCTTCTGATCCAAAGATAATTGGGCTGCTGCAAAACCTGATTATTAGCTGCAAAGCTCAGCTCCTGATAATTACCGGGGTTTCCGTTGGTTTTGAAGACCTTTTGTAAAGAAGATATACCATACAATTCATTATTGATGCAATTGAAGTTTGAATATCCCTGAGTTCCTGTGGCAGCAAGAATAGAGCCGGCTGCTGTCCCATCCGTTCTGAATAATTTTTGTCTTTGATAATCAACAAAATAATCAAAGTTTCCGCATTTTTTTATGATATAGGCTCCGTCAGAATTAATCTGTGTAACCATCTGAGTGTTTTGTGGTGTACCGTCTGTAACATTTAATGCTGTAATAAATCCGTTATTCGTGGCGGAAAAGAAATATAATTTATTGTTTTTTACAAATGATTTTCCATTTATATAAGAATAAGAATCTTTCACAAGATTTACCTGATTGGTCATATCGTCGATATAATACAGTTTCGTATTGTTACCGAAATTTGGGCTGTCAGAAAAGAATACTTTATCATTAACCGGGCTCAAAAAGCTGTTAAGAGCATATATATTATATAAATCTGTAATTTTTAAGGTACCGGCTGCTGTTCCATCTGATTTCCAGATTTCTGTTGTGGAATTATTGAGCATTTTAAAATAGATACCGGAATCGGTTTTCGCAAAATCAATATCAACATTGTTTATAGAGGAAGGGAAATTGCTTACAGTTTTTTCTACTAATAAAGTAAAGTTAGCCGTATTGTTATCCAGGCTCCACATTCTCATATAATTATCCGATAAATTAAACGTTTTGACAAGAATTTTATCATTGTTTAAAGAATAAGTGCCGTAGATTTTTTCATTTAAAGGAGGTGATATTTGTTGTACAGTATTTGTGGTAGTATTAGTTTGTACTAATTTATTACTGTGAAAATAAATATAATTTCCGGAGACAGCTACAGGATTGTAGTCTGCAAAGTTATCAGGAAAAGGCTCACGTAAATCACTACTCAGCTTGGTCATATTACTATTGGAATCTACTTTATAAACCTGATAATAATACCCATCGCGAGCCAGAAAATAAACTTCTCCGTTTAATTCCGTATAAAAGCGGGGAGCACCATGGCCGGAATAGATTAAATCCTTTTCAACTTTCGAAATGGTACTGGCAGGATCGTACGAAAACAATTCAGTATTTTTATAGGTAGTATAATAATCTACATAAGAATCCATATATCCTGAAAACACTAATTTATTCTGATACTCAATAAATTTATTGTCACCGTTAAATTTAATATTGGATTGCGATAGGCTGTTTCCATCAAAGAAATATACGTTTGAAGCATCATTGTTATACTCTTTTAGTGCCAGATAATTTCCATTATTACTGGGGGAAATCGTTTGAAGAATGGACCCGGAAGGATTGCCTAAGGTGTTGACCTGATCAATCTGGTCAACAAAAAAGATGCCTGTATCGGTATCAATGTAGGTATTGTTTTTAAAATAAGTAAGTTTATGAATGTTAGGTATGTTGTTGTATATTACTGTGGTTCCCGGGGCTGTTCCATCCGTTTTCCATAAGTCCCCATTTACTTTGAAAAGAAGATGGTCATAATTGGTGAAATCAAAATCATAAAGCGTAGCATTGGGGCTCAAAGGAGAAAAATTTTCAGTATTGATATCAGTACCATCCGTACTCCATAATCCTACATTAAAATTACTGTCTCTGGCGGCAAATACAATTCTGTTATTAAAACTATACAGCTTCTCGCTAAACGTAATGGAGGAATAAGGACCGGGAATAATATCTTTTACAAGAGTTGTTCCGGCTAAGGTTCCATCCGTTTTCCATAATTCTCGCCCATATATACTGTTGGTTCCAAAGAAGAATACATATCCGTTACTTTCCTGTAAAGAATTTCCTATATTATAGATATTGCTGACCTGAAAAGTTCCGGCTGAAGTTCCATCACTGATGTAAAGATTTTGCTGGAAGGTAAAATACAGCTTACCATTTAAAACTTTAGCAACAATATTGTTGGAAGATGGATAATAGGTATTGAAATCTTTAACTTTTGATGTCGAATTTGTAGTCAGATCCGTAGACCAAAGTTGAAGATTAGAATTATCAGAAGCAAAATAGCAAACCTTATTACCGATCTGGTAGAATTCACTTTTGAGCATACTGTCTGTAAAGCTTCCATTGATATTCTGAACTATTTCGGCAGTTTGTGTTTGTAAATTATACTTATGTGGTTCAATTCCGGAACCGGTATTGGCTGCAAATATCAGATTGTTGCCTACCTGCAGTAACCCTTTGGGTTCAGATCCCGGGAAAAAGTTGGTTTCTTTTAAGGAAGCATTTATAGGCGTTTGAGCCCTTATTGCCAATATACCAATTAAAAAAAATGATAAAGCGGGTATTAGTTTTTTCATGCAGCGAAACTGAGAAAAAAATATGAAATTCAGAAATATATTGGTTAAAATTTCGAAAAATTAATATTCATTGTAAGGTTTGTATTGGGCCATTAATCATACACTTTATTCTGTCTGTATCCCAAACAATTACTATTTTTATATCCGGTATGTTTTTAATTGATGCGTATTTATTTGTGTTTATACTAATTCCTGTTATTTGTAGCGGATACTAAGAATAATTTTAATAAATTTCCGTTCTCAATTTTTAGTAGACAATGAAAAGAATTATAAGTTTATTTTTTCTGTTTTTTATCTATACCCAAAGTTTTTCTCAGGAATTGCTGGCGACTGTTCAGGTAAATGCCCAGCAGCTGGGAGGAAGTAACCAGCAGGCCTATAAGGCACTGGAAAAGAGCCTCAGGGACTTTATAAACAATACCAGCTGGACAGGGAAAAAGCTCCAGAACTTTGAAAAAATAAAATGTGGCTTTTCCATTGTCATTGGAGAAAGAGACGGTAATAAGTTCAAAGGATCTATTGTAGTTCAGGCCATGCGTCCCGTTTATAATACAACCTATGAATCTCCTTTGCTGAATCTTCAAGATCAAAGATTTGCTTTTGAATATGTTGAAAATGAAAGTCTTATATTCAATGAGCGACAGTTTTCAGGGAAAAACTTAACGGATGTAGTCAGCTTTTATATTTATGTTATTTTAGGATTAGACGGAGACAGCTTTCAGTCTATGGGAGGTTCCCAATGGTTTGCAAAAGCACAGCAGATTGCACAAAATTCCCAAAACAGAAACTATGAAGGCTGGAACACCATCAATGAGCCAAGAAGCCGTTCTATTCTGATTAACGAAATTATGAACCCCAACTGGAATCAATTGCGTTCCACTATTTATACCTACCACAGAGCCGGCCTGGATAATCTTTTCAACCAGGATCAGACTGCCGGGAAAAAAGTGATTTTTGACGCCCTGATGCAATTGAAAATGTACGAGAACAGTTTTCAGCAGGCATTTTTCTTTAACCTGTTTATGGATACCAAAAGCGATGAAATTTTCAATATTTTCAATTCCGGAAATAATGGAGGGTTGATTCTTAATGATCTTAAACAGACAATGATCATTCTTTCGCCGAAAAACATTGATAATAAGTGGAATAAATGGAAAGTCTAAGAATTTGTAAATAAGGAGGCGAACAGTCAGATTATGATGAGAAGCAAATCAAAAACATTTTCTTACTTCAATAAAAAAAAACTTATTTTTACAGTTCAAATTCAAATTGGATCATAACCCGGATTATCAATGCTTTCGAGAATTTACATTAAAAACTTTGCCCTGATTGATACCCTAGAAGTATCATTGAAAAATGGTTTGCAGGTGATTACCGGTGAAACAGGGGCGGGAAAATCTATTATTTTAGGAGCTCTCCGTCTTATTTTAGGAGAAAGAGCTGATGTAAAGTCCATTGCCAAAACAGAAGAGAAAAGCGTAGTGGAAACCGAGTTTTCTCTCAATAACCAGTTTAAAAAATTCTTTATCGAAAATGATCTTGATTATGAACATCAGACCATTATCAGAAGAGAAATACTTCCATCAGGAAAATCCCGTGCGTTCATTAATGACGTGCCGGTAACACTGGATATTCTCAGAGAACTTTCATCGCAGCTGATTGATATTCATTCCCAATTTGAAACCTCCAATCTTTTTACCTCAGAATATCAGTTTAAAATAATAGACGGCCTCTCTGAAAATAAAAGGATCATCGAAGAATATCAACAGGAATTTTCGGATTATCAGAGTCTTAAGTTATTGTTGAAAAAACTGAAAACTCAACTCTCAGAATCCAATAAAGAAAGTGATTACAAAGAATTTCTGCTTAATGAACTGGAAGAACTTAAGCTGGACGATGTAGATTATGAAGATGTACAGAATCAGCTTTCCATTCAGGAAAATGCAGGCATGATTTCTGAAAATGTAGGCCAGATCTTATCCAGATTTCATCAGGAAGAAATAGGAATTTTATCTTTCTTCAATGAAGCTACCAGCAAGCTTTCAAAAATTTCTGAGATCTCTACCAGTTTTGCTGAGCTTGATGAAAGGCTTGAAACCTCTTTTGTGGAGCTTAAAGACATTATTTCTGAACTGGAACATGAAGCAGAGAGAGTGGAAATCAACCCGGAAAATCTGGTTTATCTTACCGATCTTAATAATAAAATCAACGCCTTATTTCTTAAGCATAACGTTTCGGATCTTAATGAACTGATAGAGATCAGGAATCAGCTGGCCGGTGATCAGAAAGGTGCTTCAGACCTGGAGGCACAGATTGAAGAAACAGAAGAAAATATCTCTCAAAAGGAAAAAACACTTCAGAGCCTTGCCGGAAAGCTTTCTAAAAACAGGCATAAAAATGTTTCTGTTTTCATCAGAAAAGCAGAAGGACTTTTGAAGAAACTCGGGCTGGAAAAAGCAAAAGTTGATATCGAATTACAGGATGCTGAAGAGTTCAATCCGTTTGGAAAAGAAACCATTCAGCTGTTGTTTCAGGCGAATTCCGGTTTTCCTCTGAAGCCAATTCAGACGGCCATTTCCGGAGGAGAAAGATCAAGAGTCATGCTTGCTGTAAAGAAAATTATTGCGGAAAGTGATGAGCTCCCAACTCTTATTCTGGATGAAATTGATACCGGAGTATCAGGAAAAGTAGCCGAAGAGATCGGAAACCTGATGAGAGAAATGTCTGAAGACATGCAGCTGATCGTTATTTCCCATCTCGCACAGGTGGCCGCAAAAGGAAATGATAATTATAAAGTGGTAAAGCAGGATATTTCCGGAAGAACACAATCCACCATTATTCCTTTAAGCAGCGAAGAAAAGCTGAACGAGATTGCCCAGCTGCTTTCCGGAAGCAAAATTACCGAAGCTGCCTTAGCACAGGCAAAAGAACTTATAGGATAACAGGAGAATTATATTTTTCCTTAAAAAATTGTAACATATTTTCCATTTTATTTACTAATGTATAAAAACTAAAATATGTTTCTAAAGTTCCTTAGGCTTGAAATCAAAAGCTTTTTTCGTGGTACATCTTTAGGGATTAATCTGACCATGAAAATACTCAGGTTTATCGGGATTCTTTATTTCATCGGATGCCTTGTAGGCGGAGCTTTTATTGCTTTTTTCTACATACAGGAAGAAATCCATCAGAATCCTCTAAAGGTAGTTTCAAAATTCATGATTGTGGGCTGGATTATAGATCTGGTAATTAAATATCTCTGGCAGGAAGTTCCTACCCAGAATATTAAACCCTTTCTTACCATGAATATCAGGAAGAATACATTGGTTAATTATATGCTGGCCAAAACCTTTCTTTCTGCATTCAGCTGGCTGACCTCCTTATTTTTTATTACATTTTCACTGATAGCTCTGTTCAATGGATACAGCATTTTGGGAATACTGGTATGGCTTATTGGAGTGATTGCTTTACTGTATCTGAATAATTTTATCAATATTTTTTTCAACGGCAAAGAGACTTTAGCCATTGCTATAGGAATCTGTTTCGTGATCATCGGCAGTTTGGCCTATTATAAAATCATTCCTGTTTTATCTTATTCAGAATCAGTTTTCTACGGATTTTATGAAAAACCTTATTATGCGTTGATTCCTGTTGCCCTGTTTGTGGGATTATGGTGGATCTGCTTCCGTTATCTGCGCAACGAATTTTATCTGGATCAGGGACTGGAAGCTAAGAAAGAAGTTGGGAAAACAGAAAATATTGCCTTCCTGAACAAATACGGCGTCATTGGAACATTCATCAATAACGATGTGAAAATGCTAAGGCGTAATAAAGTGACTAAAGGTATTTTGCTTGGCAGTTTTATGTTTCTTTTCTATGGATTGCTGATGTTCACTTCTTCAATTTATAAAACTCCGGCAATGATGATGTTTATGGGATTATTTGTAACAGGGGGTTTTCAGTTTCTTTTTGGACAAAGGGTTCCTGCTTTTGACAGTTCGTACTATCCTTTGATGATGACCCTGAACGTTCCCTACAAAGAATACTTAAAAGCAAAATGGTGGCTGATGAATATTGTAACCGGTGTTTCCATCATTGCGGCGCTTTGCTATGTATATTTTGGCTGGGAAGTGTATATTACATTTTTTGCAGCTGGATTGTATAATATTGGGGTGAACTCTCAATTTACCTTGTGGTCGGGAGCCTTCAACAAAACTCAGATTGATCTGAATTCAAAAGAGAAAAGACTGGGGCAGAAAGGAAGCTTTAATATGATTGCCATGCTCTTGCTGATCCCTAAAATGCTTCTTCCCATGGGAGTATTTGCTTTGGCAAAATATTTCACAGGAATTACAGGCGGAGTCATCAGCATTGCTATTATCGGGATCATCGGATTCTTTATGAGAGAAAAGATTTTCGATATCATTGTAAAACATTATAAGAAAGAAAAATACAGCACCCTTGAAGCTTTTAAAAATAAAGATTAAGCCATGATCAACATACAAAATTTATCCAAAACATACGGAACAGCAACTGTTCTAAACATTGAACATCTGGAAATTCCAAACGGTGAAACATTCGGTCTTGTAGGGAATAACGGAGCAGGAAAAACCACTCTTTTCAGCCTGATGCTGGATCTGATTCAGGCTACCACAGGATCAGTGAGTATTGATGGAATTAAAGTCAATGAATCAGAAGCCTGGAAAAATAAGGTGTCAGCTTTTGTAGATGATTCTTTTCTCATTGGTTATCTTACTCCCGAAGAATATTTTTACTTTATCGGAGAGCTGAGAGGCCAGAATAAAGCGTCTGTAGATGAGTTTTTGAAGCCTTTTCATGATCTTTTCAACGGGGAAATCCTGAAATCCGGAAAATATATCCGCGACCTTTCGAAAGGGAATCAGAAAAAAGTAGGAATTGTGGGAGCCATCATCGGAAATCCTGAAATTATTATTCTTGACGAGCCTTTTGCCAATCTGGATCCTTCCACGCAGATCAAACTTAAAAACCTCATCAAAGAACTTTCCAAACAGGACGGAGTTACCTTTCTGATATCCAGCCATGACCTCTCGCATACCACAGAAGTCTGCAACAGAATTGTGGTGGTAAACAAGGGCCTTCTGGTAAAAGATATCCAGACCAACCCTGAAACGCTCAAAGAATTGGAGCAATATTTTGCAGATCAGGTTTCAATTTCAGATATTTAATACGTTAAAATAAGACGTAGATGAATACGATAGAATCCCAGAATGTAACAGACTATCCGAACAGCAATACCATTTTTATGGTTTGGAAACTCCATGACAGCCCGCAGCTGAAAGAGGTTTTTCAAAGGCTGTGTGCCCTGGTGCTTAATCTTAATAATTCCGTTTTCAACCGCTTTCCGGACAGCCGGGCGAGCTGTGTAATGGGAATTGGTGCTGAAGGGTGGAAAAAGCTGGATCTTCCGAATCCCCCACCCAGAGAATTGGTCAGTTTTGAAGAAATAAAAGGTATAAAACATACCGCTGTATCCACTCCGGGTGACCTTCATTTCCATTTAAGAGCAGACAATAAAAGTTTGATTTTTGATATGGGAATTGAAATATCCAATCTTTTAAGCTCCGTGGCAGAAAGCATTCTGGAGATTCATGGATTTAAGTATTGGGATGCGCGCTCTATTCTTGGCTTTGTAGACGGAACAGAAAATCCCCATGGTGATGACCGTGATTATTTTGCCAAAATAGGAGATGAAGATCTTCAGTATAAAGGTGGAAGCTACCTTTTTGTTCAGAAATATCTTCACAATATGGCCGCCTGGAAGAGTCTTTCCACAGAAGATCAGGAAAAAGTTATCGGAAGATCCAAAGAAAATGATATAGAAATGTCTGATGATGTAAAACCTTCCAACTCGCATATTGCTTTAGCCAACATCGAAGGTGAAGATGGAGCAGAATTGAAGATTGTAAGAGATAATATGCCATTTGGAAGTCCTTCCTCTAATGAATTTGGAACTTATTTTATTGCCTATGCAAGCACATTTTCTACCACCAGAAAAATGCTCACAAATATGTTTATCGGTAATCCTCCGGGCAATTACGACAGGATTTTAGACTTTAGTACGGCAGTTACAGGAACACTCTTCTTTGTTCCTACCAGGAATATGCTTGATGAATTCTCAGGATAAAATACAAGGCTGTCTCATTCTAAGGCAGCCTTATTATTTATAAAAAAAATAACTTTTTTAAAAATGTTGTAACCTTTTTGGTTTTTGATTGTCTTTAGTATAGAAACGTATAAGCATGAAACTTTTGTTCGGAAATAAAAAAAATGATTTGTTGAGCCTCCTGAAAAAACAGGATCCGGCTGCACAGAAGATTTTCTATGAACAGAATGTCAAAAGATACCTGAGTGTAAGTAAAAGTTATATCAGTGATTTGTATCAGGCAGAAGACTGTCTCATTAAGGCATTCTGTAAAATTTTTAAGCATATTGAAAGCTTCAGAGGAGAATCAAACCTGGACAGCTGGGCAAGAAGAATCGTTGTAAATGAATGCCTGAATTTTATCAAAAGCCACAAAACAGTTTTCTATCTGGACGATATTAATCAATCCTTTTATGAAGATATCCATGAGCCGGAAATTGATTGTGATTTTAATGCTCAGGAGCTATTGGATCAGCTTCCCGATGCCTACAGGATGGTTTTTAATCTGTATGTATTGGAAGGATATTCTCATCAGGAAATTGCTGATGCTTTGCAGATTTCAGTGACTGTCAGCAAAACACAGCTTTTCAGAGCCAAAGAAAAATTAAGAAAGATCTACTTTCAACAACAAAAAAAAGTGAAAAATGAAAACGTTTACAGATAAGATGGAATGCCAGATCAAAAAACAGATTGAGGAAAGAGAGATTGCTCCATCCCGCAATCTGTGGTCTGAAATTGAACTTCATACCGACCGAAATACCCGTTCCCAACCAAAAATGAACTGGTTGTTGGCAGCAGCCTGTTTAATGTTAGCATTCAGCTTGGGAGGTATTCTGCTTTATCTTAACCAGCCTTCGGAAGCTCAACCCAAAATGGTAAAGCATACCGAAAAAAAAGCTGCGGAAGGAGAAATTGTAAAAGATCCGGTAAAGAATACAGCTCCGCTAGCCGTTGATAATAATGATAAAAAGGAAGTGAAAAAAACACTTTTCAAGAATAAAGAAGAAGTTATTTCTCCAATGGCTGTAAATCAGAATAAACTGATTCCTAAAGAAACTCTTCCTCTGAAGAAGCTGGAGATTCCTCAGCTTTCAAATCCTAAACTGATGGCAAAAGCCGACTCTTTAAAAGTTCCGGTTAAAAAGAAAAAATATGTGGATCCTTCCACGCTTCTTTTCTCAGTAGAACATAAAGATGTCATCGAAAAAACAAAGGATGGAAGCAATGTAGCGACCACTATTGATCTGAATGCCAGATAATTTATCCGTAAAAATTTAAAAATTAATAATATGATCAAGAAATTAATCGTAATGGGATTGCTATGCAGTATTTCAGCATCATTCCATGCGCAGAAGAAAGGGCTGAATATTAACCTGTCTTCTAAAAAAGACACCGAGGTCAGCCCGATCGTAAAGGAGAAAGTAGAGGAATATGCCGCAAAAATCAATACCATCATTCAGGAAGAAAAAAAGCTGATGGAAGAAGAACTGGTGGTTTTGCAGGCCAGAAACCTTGATAAAGCAGATTTCGACAGAGAAAAAGCCCAGATTGCAGACCGATATTCTGAGAAAATGGATAAAAGAATCGAGGAGCTTGGGTTTGATCTGGACGATGTCATCCAAAAGCAGGTAAGATATTCTCTTTTGAACACCGATGTTACCTCCAAAGAAGAGCTTAAAGAAAAGCTGTTGAAAAAATTCCGCCCCAGCAGAAGCTTTACAGGATATTTCTCTTACGGCATTATGACTTTAACAAACAGTGCCGCGGACAATGAACTTGATAAAAACATAGGATATGCCAATAATCTGGAATTTGGTCTTAAGCTGAACTATCAGCTCAGCAGAACAAGTCCCTGGGCAATAACTTCCGGAGTGGGATTTTCATGGAGGACCGTAAGAGCAGATAACAATATGATGTTTGTAAGGAACGCAAGCCAGGGAGTAGCGCTGGCTCAATACAGTGAAAATCTTGAGAAAAGTAAGTTAAGAACAGGATATATTATGATCCCTCTTGGTGTACAGTATAATTTTTCCAAACTTAAAAACGCAGGAATGGATATCCAGTACAGAAGTTATTACACAGGATTTAAAATTGGAGCCAATGTATATGGAGGCGTGAAAATGTCTACCAACAATATTGTAAAAGGAATTGATGGAGAAACAAGAGACCGTGGAAACTATCAGGTGAATCCTTTTGTGTATGGGGCACAGCTTACGTTTTCATACAACAGTTTCAGTGTCTTTGTGAAAAAAGATTTCAGTAATTTCTTTAAAGACAGTTATTTCAAAAATGATAAAGCACTGATATTCGGCTTAGCCATCGGATTAGATTAAATTAAATATATTTTGATTGCAAAACGAAAAACTCCGGAAAAATTGCCCGGAGTTTTTACATTGTATCAGTTATAGAATCATTATTTTAAGCTTCCAACCATATCTTCTGGTTTCACCCACTCGTCAAACTGTTCAGCAGTTAACAGACCAAGATTGATGGCTTCTTCTTTCAACGTTGTTCCGTTTTTATGGGCTGTCTTCGCAATCTTAGCAGCATTTTCATATCCTATATGAGTATTTAAAGCCGTTACAAGCATTAAAGATTTGTCCACCAGTTCTTTAATTCTCTCATGATTCGGCTCAATACCTACTGCACAATGATCATTGAAGGAAATGCATGCATCAGCAATCAGCTGCGCAGACTGTAAAAAGTTATAAGCCATTACCGGTTTGAAAACGTTCAGTTCATAATTTCCCTGAGTTCCTGCAAAGGAAATGGTAGTATCGTTTCCTAAAACCTGTGCGCAAACCATGGTCATTGCTTCATTTTGCGTTGGGTTTACTTTCCCCGGCATAATAGAAGAACCCGGTTCATTCTCTGGAATATGAATTTCCCCAATTCCCGAACGCGGCCCGGAAGCCAGTAATCTGATATCCTGAGCAATTTTATATAAAGAAACCGCCAGCTGCTTTAAAGCTCCGTGAGATTCTACAATCGCATCGTGGGCTGCAAGAGCTTCGAATTTATTTTCTGCGGTAATGAAAGGATGATTTGTAAATCGGGCAATGTATTCCGCTACTTTTACATCGTATCCGTTGGGCGTATTTAATCCTGTACCTACAGCGGTTCCTCCCAAAGCCAGTTCTGAAAGGTGAGGCAGTGTGTTTTTTAAAGCTCTCAACCCGAATTCCAATTGAGCCACATATCCGGAAAATTCCTGCCCTAGAGTAAGTGGAGTGGCATCCATCAGGTGGGTTCTGCCAATCTTTACTACATCTTTGAAAGCTTTCGATTTCTCAGCCAACGTATTTTTTAGTTTTTCTACAGCCGGAATGGTTACTTCCACCACTTTTGTATAAGCAGCTATGTGCATGGCGGTTGGGTAAGTATCATTGGAAGACTGGGATTTATTCACGTCATCATTCGGGTGAATTTCAGATTTTTCGCCTAAAGTTCCTCCGTTATTCACATGAGCTCTGTTGGAAACTACTTCATTCACATTCATGTTAGACTGCGTGCCGGAACCCGTCTGCCAGATTACCAATGGAAACTGGTCATTCAGTTTTCCTTCAAGAATTTCATCACATACTTTCGCAATCATATCTCTTTTTTCAGCAGGAAGTACTCCCAGATCCGTATTGGCATAAGCAGCGGCCTTCTTGAGATGAGCAAAAGCTTCAATGATTTCATGCGGCATTGAACCTTCAGGCCCTATTTTGAAATTGTTTCTTGAACGTTCCGTCTGTGCACCCCAAAGTTTATCTGCAGGTACCTGCACTTCTCCCATGGTGTCTTTTTCTATTCTGTAATTCATATTATTTATTTGATTTTTCTTTTGTTAAAATGAGATCCTTTATATCGGGCATATTCCTCCCCACATCATAGCTTATAAAACATATTGGGCCAACTGATTTTAAATTTAATTTCATGCTGTTCTGCAAGACATTAGATAGAGTTAAAGTTCCTGTGGAAAATATGCAATCTTCATAACGTTGTGAAGAAAATTTAGCCTCTTTAATAGAAATAATAAACTCATTTTTTTCATTAGCTGTTACATCAGATTTTAGAATGGTAAACCTTTCATTTTGAAAATTGATAAACGAAAAAGTAATAGAATTGGGGGCATTTTCCAAAATCTCAAACTTAATGGGATGGCCCTCAACTTTTCCGGTCCAAGTTCCCGAAAGTTGTATTGTATTTTCCCACTGGCCGAAGCTGTTACTGTACATTACGAGACAGAAAAAAATAACTAATATATTTTTCATTCAATTGAGTTATGTAATTTTTAAATCTTTTACTATTACAATAACTGTCTATAAAGGTACTTATAAACTCAGAAACCGCCAATTTATAATCATTATAAATATCAATTTAAGTGACTGATTTTACTCATATTTTTTTAAGGAGGCGTATTTTTGCACAAACAAAAATTGAATGGATTTTAGATATCAGGATCCGTATCCTATTCAGAAAGACGATACGGTGTACAAAAAGCTTACATCAGACTATGTAAAGGTGGAAAAACTGGGTGAAAGAGAAATTTTAACAATAGATCCCAAAGGATTGGAGCTGTTAGCTGAAGAAGCGATGGCAGATGTTTCTTTCATGCTTCGTTCTTCACACCTGGAAAGCCTTAGAAGAATTATTGACGATCCTGAAGCTACAGATAACGACAGATTCGTAGCGTATAACCTTCTGCAAAATGCTGCCGTAGCGGTTGAAGGAGCTCTTCCTTCCTGTCAGGATACCGGTACAGCCATTGTAATGGGGAAAAAAGGAGAAAATGTATATACGGGAGTAGATGATGGTGAATATTTAAGCAAAGGAATCTTCAATACCTATCAGAAAAGAAACTTAAGATATTCTCAGGTTGTGCCTTTAACGATGTTTGATGAGAAGAATTCCGGATCTAACCTTCCTGCACAGATTGATATCTATGCTAAAAAAGGAGATTACTACGAATTTTTATTCCTAACAAAAGGGGGAGGTTCTGCCAACAAAACATTTTTATATCAGAAAACAAAATCTTTGTTGAATGAAAAATCTCTTGAAGAATTCATCAAAGAAAAGATTTCAGACCTGGGTACCGCAGCATGCCCGCCATATCATTTAGCATTGGTCATTGGAGGAACTTCAGCAGAAGCGAACCTTGCAGCAGTTAAAAAAGCATCCGCAAAATATTACGATCATCTACCGACTGAAGGAAATGAGGCCGGACAGGCTTTCAGAGACCTTGAATGGGAAGCTAAAGTGCAGAAAATCTGCCAGGAAAGTGCCATCGGAGCTCAGTTTGGAGGAAAATACCTTACACACGATGTAAGAGTAATCAGACTTCCGAGACACGCTGCGTCTTGCCCTGTAGGAATGGGGGTTTCCTGTTCTGCAGACAGAAATATCAAAGGAAAAATTACCAAAGAAGGAATCTTCCTGGAACAGTTGGAACAGGATCCGAAAAGATTTTTACCAGATACCCCTCCACACTTGGAAGAAGCCGTTGAGGTTAACCTGAATAAACCAATGCCGGAAATTCTTGCCGAGCTATCAAAATATCCAATCAAAACCAGATTGAAACTGAACGGTACCCTGATCGTTGCAAGAGATATTGCTCACGCAAAAATCAAAGAAATTATCGACAGCGGAAAACCAATGCCTGAATATTTCAAAAACCACCCGATCTATTATGCAGGACCTGCAAAAACTCCGGAAGGAATGGCTTCAGGAAGTTTCGGGCCTACTACTGCCGGAAGAATGGACGTGTATGTAGATGAGTTCCAGAGCCATGGCGGAAGCATGATCATGCTGGCAAAAGGAAACAGAAGTAAAGATGTTACCAATGCCTGTCATAAATACGGAGGTTTCTATCTTGGATCTATCGGAGGACCTGCTGCTATTCTTGCCAAAGACAATATTGTGTCTGTAGATGTAGTAGACTTCCCGGAATTAGGAATGGAAGCAGTAAGAAAAATTGAAGTAAAAGACTTCCCTGCATTCATTATTTCCGACGATAAAGGAAACGATTTCTTCGCAAATCTTGCCCACTAATTAGTTTAAAATTAAAATAAATAACAAAATAGAGCACTGATCTTTTGTGTAAAAAAGAAAAAAGTTCTATTTTTGCCTAAAATCTTTAAGAGAATGATAACGATATTATCAGCATTTTGGCCATTTTACCAGTTCCTTTGGACTATATTCTTCATTACGATGTTTTTAGTAGGTTTCTGGTGTATTTTTATGTTCTTCGGATTAGTAATCCCAATGTGGCTAACTGAAGGTTTGAAGGAGTATTTCGGAAAAGTAAAGCCTTTCGACCCTGAAGATATCAGAAGAAAGCTTATTACGGAGCAGGAAGGTGTAGAAGTTATCTATAACGAGCCTAAAGGAAACGGACCTTTCCTTCACGATCACGGACATCATCATTAATTGATTGTCATTGCTTTTTCACCTGAATTCTGAAAAAGTAATATCAAAGCAAAACAACATATACAAAACCGCTTAATTAAATTTGGGCGGTTTTTCTATTTATTATTTCTCAGACTTTCAGGAGAAACTCCGAATTTCTTTTTGAAAGCCCTTGTAAAGTTCTGCAGGTATTCATATCCGCACTCAATGGCAATTTCTTTGATCATCATCTCTTTATGGATGATCAGCTTTTTTGCTTTCAGCATTCTGAGCTCCGAAATATAATGAGCAATTGTCGTATGATACTGAGCTTTGAATTCCTTTCTGATGATATTTTGATTCATTCCCATATACTTTGCAATTTCTTCTGCCTTTATATTTCTGTGGTAATTTTCATCAATGAACTTTCTGATGATTTCCGGTGTTTTTGGAAAGGACTTCAATGTGTTTTTCTCATTGAACTGTTCAAAAATCAGAATCAGCAGTTTTATGATCTCTGCTTCTATAAATAACTTCTGCATAATGCCTTTCTTGGTATAGCCCAGCATCTCCTTTACAATCATATGCATTTCGACCGTCATGTCCGGTGGTGTTTCTTTATGAAGGAAGATAAAATGATTATGGATCATATTTTCCAGAATTTCGGCATTCTCACGATTATGTTCTGGATTGATGAGGTTAAAAATATACTGATAATTAATCTGAATCTGAAGATATCTCAGGGTTTCCTCGCTTTCTGTCCATAATTCCGCAACACTTTCCTCAGGTGAATAATGCAGGATGTATTGATTTTTCTTGAATAAAAACTGGGTGCCGCAATCGTGAGCTTTCAGGTGTATACCATCACTCAGCAGGAAAATAAGATTAAAACTGAACTTCCCTTCCTGTATATAAGATCTGAAGAATTGTTCATGACACAGTTCTTCCTGCATGATGATTTTGATGTCTTCGGATCTGAATAAAATCCCACTTCCTGATGATTTCCTCATACAACACATTTTACAGCCATGGTACAATTTCTTTAGGGAAAGCCCTTCGCAGGATAACCAAAAGTTCATAAATGATAACCCGGGATTAATAATGTAAGGTACTTTTGCGCAAAATTAAATTAAATTTAGAATAATTAAAAATAATATTTATATGTTTAAAGATTTACATTTTGTAATACAGAAAATAAGAACAGGAATAGCATTGCTAACTGTTGCCGGAAGCTGTATATATGCACAGCAATGGGAAAATGTAGGAGGCATTCAGGATGTATCTGCGGGAGGAAGCAGTTTTAATAATCTTGTTATTGATAACTCAGGAAATTACTATCTGTCCTATTATGATGTTTCAGTAGCCAAAGGTTCTGTTCAGAAATTTAACGGAAACTCATGGTCTTACTTAGGCGGAA
Source organism: Chryseobacterium culicis (assembly GCF_900108365.1). GTDB lineage: Bacteria > Bacteroidota > Bacteroidia > Flavobacteriales > Weeksellaceae > Chryseobacterium > Chryseobacterium culicis. Next base: position 83,249 of record NZ_FNWQ01000006.1, read on the forward strand.
CACCAGGAGTTACTACAGGAACAGCCACTTACAACTCATTATCGGTAAGCCCGAACGGAAACAGTATTTATTATACCAATCAGCTTGGTTATCCGGGCTCCGGAATGGAAGTACGATTGTTTACAGGATCATTATGGTCTCAGCTCCCAAATGCTACGGAAAATCCTGTTAATTACCAGGCGTCTGCAGTTTCTTCAGATAATATCATATTTACTTACGGATCTTATGGCTCGGGAACTGTAAAAAGATATTTTGGGGGAGCATGGGCGCAGATCGGAAATGCAGGCTTCTCCGGAGGTGCTGATTTTGCTGAAATGGTTATCGGAACCAATAATACGATCTACACATGCAATGTTTCAGGAGGCGTAAAAGTGTATCAAAATAGTACCAGTGCAGACTCAACGCATAACTGGACTTTGGTAGGCGGAGCAGCCGCAGCCGCCGCTTCATCAGGCGAGCAATACAATGCTGATATTGCTTTAGATGGAGCCAATACAATTTTTATAGCCTATGTTTCTGATGCAGCAGGAGGTAGAAAACTGAATGTAAAAAAATTTGACGGAAACTCTTGGGTGCAGGTAGGAAATGCCAATTTCTCAGAAGGAAGCGTACAGCATATTGCCCTGGCAGTAACAGGCTCCGGAACCCCTTACGTCGTGGCCAGCCGTTTTGAAAATGATAATTTCCTCAGAAATACCGTTTATAAATTAGACGATTCACAAAACTGGGTTCCTTTTGGAGGTGATTTTGTTTCGGATGGTGAGGCAAAATATAATGATCTTGCAATAGATAAAGCACAGAATTATCTTGTTTTGGCTTATTCTGACAATACAACAAAAGTTAAAAGAATCTCTCTGAACCTGAACCCGCTGACATGCAGCAATACAGATCCTGGAGCCAATGCAGGTGATGTTGGCTGTGTAACTTTTATGTACCGAGGCCAGCAGGTTGCTTATACTACGGTAAGAGGATCAGACGGAAAAATATGGCTCCAGCAGAATTTGGGAAGTGCACAGGTAGCTTCATCAGTATCTGATGCCAATTCGTATGGAGATCTTTTTCAGTGGGGAAGATGGGATGACGGGCATCAGCTCAGAAATTCTCAGGTAGTACAGGCACCATCACCTAACACACCGGAAGGAACAGGCACAACAGCAGGAGGTTATATTGCAGGATCTCCGGCATGGTGGGCAGGCTTTTCTGGTGGAGATACATGGAACGGAGCCTCCATTGCAGATGTGAATGCTTCTGTAGGAGTAGATCCTTGTAAAGCCATTGGGCCAGACTGGAAAATGCCTTCTCAGACAGATTGGGCTACTTTAGTAAGCTCTGAAGGAATTGCTAACCCTGCAACAGCCTATAACAGCCATCTTAAATTACCGGCAGGAGGATTCAGAAGCTCAAGTGATGGAAACTTTACGTATGTAGGACAAAGAGGATATTTCTGGAGTTCTGATACCTCAAGCTCAGGAGGAAAATATCTGTATATCGGGACTACTATTGCCAATCCATCAGCTGGTGCTATGAGAGGGCAGGGAGCATCCGTAAGATGCATTAAGCCCACATCTTCTTTAAGCACATCTGATATTACGTTAAATAAAGCTGTCGTAGGAGTGTATCCTAACCCTACAAAAGAAATTCTGATGGTAAAATCTGACGCAGCGATTGAAAAAGTAAACGTTACCAATGCAGTAGGTCAAAGAATGAATGTACAATTCTCGGATAACCAGATCAACATGACCGAACTTCCTTCTGGATTATACATCGTAGAATTAAAATTAAAGAACGGACAGATTGTTTCTAAAAAAATTATAAAAGATTAATTTGTTTCAAAAGATATTCGTCATATAAAAAATAGTTCATTACCATTACTTTTATGGGAGGCTCATGAAATTTTCATGAGCTTTTTTATTTGTTTTTCTCCCCAAAATGAAATATCGTATCAAAATAGTAAGGATGAAAGAAAAATAATATTATATTCGAAAAAAAATAAGACATGAAAAAATTTTATTCCGTTGTTTTTCTGCTGATTACAATCGTTGTTTTTGGGCAGATCAATTACACCATTACCCCCAATCCATTCAATGAAACAGATGCTATTACGCTTACTGTTCCGGGTGATCAGATTGACGAATCTGCATGGGGTGTATCCAATAATGCTATTTATATCTGGAGCTGGTCTTTTGATACCAATTATCAGAACAGCCAGGATTGTCCTACGAATGGAAGCTGGAACAATTCCAATGACTTGAATAAGCTGAATTACAATGCTGCAACAGACAGCTATTCACTGACTTTTACCCCCACTGCTTTCTTCGGAAGAACAGGCATCGGAAGATTTGGATTTTTATTAAAAGATAAAACAGGGGCACACCAGACTTCACCTGATATTTTTGTCAACGTGGGTACTTTAAGTCTAAACCTTACCAATCCACTGGCCAATAGCCTTACCACAGTTCCTGTTGGAAATTCAGTCAGTGTTACGGCATCAACTAACGTTAATGCAACATTTCAGTTAAAAGCTAACGGAATTGTTGTAAACTCTACAACAACTCCTTCGCAATCTTATTCTTACAGTTACACTGTCACTCAGGATGCCAGTATGGAGCTTGTAGCAACACAGGGAACCAGTTCTAAAACGGCAGCATTCATTGTACAGGTTCCGAGAAATGTAGTCTCTGAAGCAATACCCAACTGGATCAGACAGGGAATTAACTATCATCCGACAGATCAGACCAAAGTTGGGCTTGCCTTATATGCACCAGGTAAAAGTTTTGTTCATGTTATCGGAAGTTTCAATAACTGGACAGTGAATGATTCTTATCTAATGAAAAAAGATACCACAAATCCTGATCTGTACTGGATTGAGCTCAACGGAATCACTCCCCAGCAGCTCTATACTTTCCAATACAGAACCAATGATTTGAGAAAAGTGGCTGATCCTTACTCACCACAAATCTTATCTTCTTATGATGACCAGTGGATTTCGGCTTCTACGTATCCCAATTTACCTGCATTTCCTGCAGGACAGGGTTTTGAAGTTTCAACATTTAAAACAGGTCAGACTGCTTATAATTGGCAGGTTACCAATTTTCAGAGACCTGCGAAGGAAGATCTGCTGGTTTATGAATTACTGTTGAGAGACTTTACGCAGGAAAAAAACTGGCAGTCACTGATTGATAAAATTACTTATTTAAAGAATTTAAAAATCAATGCCATAGAATTAATGCCGATCATGGAGTTTGAAGGAAACCTTTCCTGGGGATATAATACTTCCTTCCATTATGCCTTAGACAAAGCCTATGGAACTCCGGAAAAATTCAAAGAATTTGTAGATCTGTGCCACCAAAACGGGATTGCTGTGATTCTGGATGTGGCGTTTAACCATGCTACAGGACGTTCTCCTTTGGTAAGACTTTGGAATGTAGATCCGGATGGAGACGGCTATGGCGATGTGGCGGCAAACAATCCTTACTTTAATCAGGTTCCGAAACATTCATACAATGTTTTCAATGATTTTAACCATACAAGTCCTTCAACGCAATATTACGTTGAAAGATGTCTTCAGCAGTGGCTGACAGAATATCACATAGACGGATTCCGTTGGGATTTAACAAAAGGATTTACGCAAAGCTGTTCTGAAAACGATGAAGCCTGTACCAACGCTTATCAGCAGGACAGAGTGGATATCATGAAGCACTACGCAGACAGGCAATGGGCCCTGGATCCAAATTCTTACATGATCTTCGAACATCTTGGAACAGACGCAGAAGAACAGCAATGGGCCAACTACAGAATAGCAGAAGGAAAAGGCGTTATGCTTTGGAATAAGCAGACAGATCCATACAACCAGAATACGATGGGATATCAGGAAAACAGCAATTATGACCGTATGAACCACAGTCTTCACGGCTTTACCAATATGAGTGCTGTAGGCTATGGAGAAAGCCATGATGAAGAAAGACTGATGTTTAAAAACCTTGCCTACGGTGCAGTCAACGGAAGTTACAATGTGAAAGACCTGAATACTGCTCTTGAAAGAATGAAAACTTTCGGTGCAACCTTCTTTACCATTCCCGGCCCGAAGATGATCTGGCAGTTCGGAGAATTAGGATATGAATTCAGCATCAACAGATGTGCGAACGGTTCCATAGACAATGGCTGCAGAACCGATGAGAAACCCGTTGCATTTACCTTAGGATATGATACCAATGCAAACAGAAAAGCAGTGTATGATACCTGGGCTAAAATCATTACGATCAGAAATAGCCATCCGGTTTTTAAATCCAAGACTTACAGCATAGAATCCAATAACCTTACAAATGATCCTAATGGTCTGATCACAAGAATCTATGTATATGATACAACGATTACAACAGGTACCAAAAACGTTGTCGTATTGGCCAATTATACTACTTCTGCGCAGAATGTGGTGCCTTACTTCCCTTACACAGGTCAATGGCAGAACCTGATGGACGACAGTATTTCGAATGTAACCTCCACAACGGCTCCGATTACTTTGCAGCCGGGAGAATTCAGGATCTTTGGAAATTATGCAGGTGCTTTGTCAACCGTAGATACCAATGCTGCCTATAAATTATCCCTTCAGATTGCAGATAACCCGGTAAAAAATGGAGCCCCTAAGTTCGTTTTCAGCAAAGCGAAAAACGGAGAAATTTCAATCTTTGATATGACGGGTAAAAAGCTTGATTCATTCAAACTGGATAAAGAAAACGGTTCATATGAAGCAAAATTCAGTTATCCTGCAGGAACTTACCTGGTACAGCTGAAATCAGACACAGGAATAGCCATACAAAAGATGATCATTAAATAAAAGTGTAAACAAGTTCCATAAAAAATAAAAGGCAAATTTGCAGTGTAGCAGATTTGCCTTTTTTTGTACATTTAAAAAAATAGTCTACTTTTGCAGTAGATTTATCAAGAAAGGTGGAGGGATTTGGCCCCGTGAAACCTTAGCAACCTGCACGGTTTCAGAAGTGTAAAGGTGCTAATTCCAACCCTTGGGGAAGATAAGTGAAGTTTGTACTCTATATGAATTCCATTTCTTGAAATCTTGTGTATCTGCGGAAAGATCCGTCGGATCCGTATTATTAACTGGCAAGAACAAAATGAAAAAATTAAGCACAGCTGTATTACTGCTTGGCGCAGTTCTGGCAGCTGCCCAGGAGAGTGAAGAAAAAGGAAATCAGATCGAAGATATCATCATCGTCGGAAACCGTAATGTGAAAAGGACAAAGCTGGAGACACCGGTTCCTGTAGATGTCATCAATATTGATAAAATCCAGAGAAGTTCTCCGCAAATGACGGCTCAGGATCTTCTGAACTATGTCATCCCGTCATTTAATGCAGTGAGGCAGTCTGCGTCTGATGGAACAGAACATATAGATCCAGTATCGCTAAGGGGGATGGGGCCGGATCAGGTTTTAGTATTACTTAACGGAAAAAGGAGACATTCCACCTCGTTGGTAAACTATCAGAATACAGTGGGAAATGGCTCTGTTGGAACAGACCTGAGTGCCATTCCGGTAATTGCTATTGACAGAATAGAAGTGCTTAGAGACGGAGCAGCCGCACAATACGGTTCCGATGCCATTGCGGGAGTGATCAATATTATTCTTAAAAAAAATGAAGGAGCATCAGCAAGTCTTACTTACGGAGTAAGCGGACGGAATGACGGGGATACTTACCAGGCAGGAGCCAACTACGGAACTTCATTAGGAAAGAAAGACAGTTATATTAATCTTTCACTGCAGCTAAGTCATAGAGGAAAAACCACAAGAACTCAAAATCATGATCTCGATATTTTCGGGAATAATTTTGCCTATGCATTTGCCGATGATCCCGCCGCAGCAAGAGCGGCAGATGATGAAAAGATTAAAGAAAGAGGATTAACCCGTGACGATTTTAATTTTCAGATCGGAGATGCCCAGATCAGACAGGGACAGCTGTTTTTCAATGCAGAATATCCTTTTAATGATAACTTTAAAATGTATTCTTTCGGAGGTTTCAGCATCAAAGAAGGAAAGGGTTTTGGCTTCAGAAGACTTCCAAGCGAAACATCGAATGTGGTTTCATCCATTTATCCGAATGGCTTTCAGGCTAATCTTGCCTCTCAGGTTTATGATGTTTCCTATGCTGTAGGAGCAAAATATAATGCGAACGATTGGTTTTTTGACCTTAGCAATACCTTTGGAAGCAATACTTTCAATTATAACGTAAACAACACCAATAATGCTTCACTCGGGGCAAAATCACCTACAAATTTTTATGCCGGAGCACACAGCTTCCTTCAGAATACCATTAATCTTGACGTTTCCAAAAATATAAACCGTTTTAACGTCGCATTCGGAGGAGAATTCAGATTTGAACAATACCAGATCAAAGCAGGAGATGAGGCCTCTTATACTCAGTATGACATCAATGGAAATGTTGCCACTGAAGGATCTACAGTACTTGGTGCGGGCGGGTCTCAATCCTTTATCGGGTTTTCTCCCGGCAATGCATTGAAGAAAGACAGGCATTCCACCGCAGTGTATGCTGATATTTCGTATGATTTGGATAAAAAATTAAATATTGATGCCGCTGCCAGATTCGAAAATTATTCAGATTTCGGAAATACGCTGAATGGAAAGCTTGCGGTAAGGTATGAATTTATAAAAAACTATGCAGTACGGGCAGCGGTTGGAACAGGATTTAGAGCGCCTTCGCTTCAACAGCAGTATTTTAATAACTCTTATGCCGATATTTCTACTTCCGGTTCCGGAATTGTCACCAAAGGAATTTTCAGGAATGATAGTGATGCCGCGAAAATTCTGGGATTTGACAAACTCAAACAGGAAACCTCCGTCAATGCAAGTGCAGGATTTACCCTGAGACCATTAAATAAGCTTTCCATCTCCGTTGATGGATATTGGATAAAAGTAAAGGACAGGATTGTAATTACCAGCAATATCACTGATCCAAGATTAGAGCAGTTTAACGTAGAAAGCGGAAGATTCTTTGCCAATGCCGTTGATACCGAAACAAAAGGAGTAGATGTAGTAATATCTTACGACTGGATTCTAGGAAACGGGAATTTAAATATCAATCTTGCCGGAAATTATACCGAAACAAAAATCACAGATTTCCATTTTCCGGAAAATTTAGGAACACCGCAAAATGAATTCTTTGGCCCGGATCAGATCAACATCATTGAAACATTGTCTCCCAAAACAAAAGCTTCATTAGGATTAAATTATGGAATCGGCAAGTTCAATTTTCTCGTAAGAAATACCTATTTTGGTAAAGTAATAAGAGACGGCTATCCTTTTGGAGGTGTGCAGGAGTTCTCCCCGAAAGTTGTAACCGACATCAGTGTTGGGTATGATATTACAAAAAGTATCAACTTTACAGTAGGAGCTAACAATGTATTTGATGTCTTCCCGGATCGTCAGATTTACGAAAATTCATATTATGGAGTCTTTAAGTATGCACCGGTGCAGATGGGAACACTGGGAAATTATTTCTTTGGAAGGCTTAATTTTAACTTCTAACCGTTAAATGAGTACTACCTCACATCAGATTGGCTGGAAAACAGCCGCAGCCATTGTCGTTTCCAATATGATCGGAACGGGAATTTTTACAACACTGGGATTTCAGTTATCCGATATTACCAATACCTACAGTATTTTTCTGCTATGGAGTATAGGAGGGGTCCTCGCGCTGTTCGGAGCTTTTTGCTATGCTGAACTGGGCTCACACTTTAAAGGCAACGGAGGTGATTTTATCTATCTTAAAGAAACCTATCATCCGATTTTTGGATATCTGATCAGCTGGGTTTCCCTGATTATTGGATTTTCTTCTCCCGTTGCACTGGCGGCCTTAGCCATGTCAAAGTACCTTTCCGTATTTGATTATTCCTTTGGAAACGGTTTTGCCATTGCTGCCATTTTCCTCGTTGCCATTGCTTTGTCATTTAGCTTAAAAACATCCAGCAGGTTTCATAACTTTTTTACATTCATTAAGATCGCTTTTATTATTGTGCTGATTATTTTGGGCGTAGGACTTTCGGATTCACCACACATTGGAAATAGTCTGAACTTCAGTGACAGCTGGAAGAATGAGATTATGCTTCCGGCTTTCGCCACTTCGCTGGTATTTGTCACCTATTCCTACACAGGCTGGAATTCGGCGTCCTACATCGCAGGAGAAATAAAAGATGTTCAGAAGAACCTACCGAAATCACTGATTATAGGAACTGTTTTCGTGACGGTAAGCTATATTCTGGTGAATTATATTATGCTGAAGCACGCTCCTATAGAACAATTGGCAGGAAAGGAAGACGTGATGGGCGAAGCAGCGGTTAATATGCTGGGACCAGCATTTGGAAAGTTCGTCAATATTTTTATCGCCCTGCAGCTCGTTGCAACAATTAGCGGCTACCTGTGGGTAGGATCAAGATTAACCCAGGCTTTTGCTAAACATACCTATATTTGGAAACCATTGTCAGCAGGTAATGAAAAAGGAATTCCGGTAAAAGCAATTTTTGCCCATGCAGTAATTGCTGCCATTATTATTCTGACAGGAAGTTTCAAAGAAATCTTTGTCTATACAGCTTTTATTTTACAGCTTTTTGCAAGCCTCGCTATCTCTACCGTATTCTTCCTGAAGAAAAAGGACAGAAAAATCTTTAAATCGAATGCGTTCTACATTTTTCCGGCAGTTTTTTTATTGTTCAGTCTTTACATTCTCTATTTTACATTTATTCATAACCCTAAAGAAAGCGTTATAGGTCTGGGAATTATTGCAGTGGGAATTATTTTATATCTGACAGACAGAAGACTCTCCAAAAGAGCTTAAAGCCGGTTTTACATTACCTAAAGCCAGATAAACAATTTATAATCGGCAGTTTTTGTCATTTCGTATCCTTTATCCCTAGTGCTCAAAAATTTATGATGATCCGGAATTTTAATTTTGAATTAATAATCCTTATCTTTGCACCCACAAAATTTCTACAATGTCTAAATCATTAATTCCAAAATTAGAAGCTATAAAACAAAGATATAATGAGGTTGCCGACCTTATTATACAGCCTGATGTCATTTCAGACCAAAAAAGATATTCTTCTTTGAACAAAGAATATAGTGATTTGGGAAAAATTGTAAGAGTTTACGATCAGTACAAAGGCGCACTGGACAGTATTGCAGAATCTGAAGAGATCATTGCAGACGGTTCAGACAGAGATCTGGTAGATCTTGCTAAAGAAGAAAAACTGGAAGCTCAGGCTAAACTTCCTGCACTGGAAGAAGAACTGAAAGTATTACTGATCCCTAAAGATCCGGCTGATGACAAAAACGTTATCGTGGAATTACGTGCCGGAACAGGAGGAGATGAAGCAGCAATTTTCGTTGAAGATATCTACAGAATGTATACCATGTATTTTAAAACAAAAGGATGGAGACATGAAGTAACAGATTCTAATGAAGCGGCTAAAGGGTACAAAGAACTCATCATGAAAGTGGAAGGAGAAGGAGTATACGGAATCATGAAATTCGAGTCCGGAGTTCACCGTGTACAGCGTGTACCTGAAACAGAATCTCAGGGAAGAGTGCACACTTCTGCCATCACCGTTGCTGTTCTTCCGGAAGCTGAAGAGGTGGATTTTGAACTGAATCCTGCTGATATTGAAATGCAGACATCACGTTCAGGAGGTGCCGGAGGTCAGAACGTAAACAAGGTTGAAACGAAAGTTCAGCTTACCCACAAGCCTTCAGGACTTGTTGTAGTATGTCAGCAGGCTCGTTCCCAGCTGGCGAACCGAGAGTTGGCAATGGAAATGCTAAGAACAAAACTATACGATATCGAATTGCAGAAAGTACAGGGAGACATAGCAGCACAGCGTAAATCTATGGTTTCTACCGGAGACCGTTCTGCTAAAATTAAAACCTACAATTACCCGCAAGGTAGAGTTACAGACCACAGAATCAACAAGTCTATGTACAACCTTGATGCTTATATGAACGGAGATATTTCTGAAATGATTGATGCCGTAATCATGGCGGAGAACGCAGAGAAAATGAAGGGGGAAGAAGAAAATTACTAAAATTAAAAACAATAAGAAATAAAGCCTCTGACTTTTCAGGGGCTTTGTTTTTCCCAATAACAAAACAAAATATAAACTATGAAAACCTACAAAATTATTCTGCTGCTGATGCTTATCATGATGGGGCAGCAGCTTAGGGCTCAAACCGAGGTAAAGAAACCTAGAGAAGCCTTTGAACTGTTTTTTGGTACTTTTGTGAACAATGATGAAGCTGCATTAACGAAGCTTAATGACTATTTAAAGCCTACAGTAGACGGGCAGGTAGCGTACCAGGTGAATTTTAAAGAAACTTCTCAGGAAATGATCAACGCCAGTGTAGAGAGCTTTCTTTCAGCCTTTCCTAAAGCTACGGCTGCAGCCAATAAAAAAGAAGCTGAAGACTATTTCAAAGGAATGTTTGATAATTTTAAAAAAGGAAAACTCACCGTTAAAGAGGTAAAAGTGGTTCCAAATGAATATGTTGAAGGACAAAAAATAGCAGAAGTAAGCTACTCTGTCAACTTCCTGGTTCCGTCAAAACTGACTTCCGGACCCAAAGGCGACCTGAATAAAGTAAAAGCAGAAGACCTTAGAAAATACCTCGTTCAGGCAGCACAGGAATTTAAGAATGCTGATAAAACGGTAACAACTGATCAGAACTTTACTTTATACGAATTAAAAGAAGGCGATAAAATATACTATTGGAATGGCAGTCCGGATGAGATTGTTTCCAACCTTACCGATTTTTATTTTGAAAGCTTCGGCGCTAATGAATAGCTGAAAAACATATCACAACTAAAAGTCCCAATGTAAAGGGGCTTTTTTTATTTCGCTTACTTTGCGTATTTTTGAGAAAAACCGATCAGTATGAATTTTAAACCTATATTGTTAACGGCTGGAGTCCTATTTTCAGCATCTTTTTATTCTCAGAAAATGAATTATCCTAAGGCATTAAAAGGAAGCCAGACAGATACCTATTTCGGTACTGCCGTTTCTGATCCTTTCAGAGATCTGGAAAATGATTCTGAACCTACAAAAAAATGGGTAGATGAAGAAGTAGCATACAGCCAGAATTATCTTTCTAAAATTCCGTTCAGGGATAAAATCAAAAACCAGCTGAAAGATATCTGGAACTATGAGAAAATTTCAGCCCCTTTCAAAGAAGGAGATTATACCTATTATTATAAAAATGATGGTTTACAGGCTCAGTCTGTTCTCTACAGAACAAACAATAAGACCAACGCTACAGAAGTATTTTTAGATCCGAATAAATTTTCCGAAAAAGGAACTACCTCACTTTCTAATCTTTCATTCAATAAAAAAGGAAACCTTGCCGCGTATTCTATTTCTGAAGGAGGAAGTGACTGGAATAAGATAATTATCATCGACGCAGTAACCAAAAAACAGATTGATGAAACATTACTGGATGTAAAATTCAGCGGAATTTCATGGCAGGGAGACGAAGGATTCTACTATTCAAGCTATGACAAACCAAAAGAAGGAACCGTACTCTCCGGAATGACGGATAAGCATAAGGTATATTTCCATAAATTAGGAACAAAGCAGTCTCAGGATAAATTGATTTTCGGCGGCGATAAAACACCTAGAAGATATCTTAGTGCAGGGGTTTCCGAAGATCAGAGATACCTGATTATTTCGGCTGCCAATGCTACCAACGGGAATGAACTGTACATTAAAGACCTTAAAAAAGGCGGCGATTTTGTACAAATTATGAGCGGATTTGACATCAATGCCAGCATCGTGGATACACAAGGGGATGATCTTTTCATCTTTACAGATAAAGATGCCCCGAATATGCGTCTTGTAAAAACTACCATTGCGAATCCCGCTCCTTCAACGTGGAAAGATGTAATTCCGCAGACAGAAAATGTTTTAGGAATTTCTTCAGGTGGAGGATATTTCTTTGCAACCTATATGATTGATGCTATAGATCAGGTAAAGCAGTTCGATAAAACAGGAAAATTGATTAGAGAAATTACCCTTCCCGGAAAAGGAAATATCTCAGGATTCGGAGGAAAGGAAAAAGAGAAAGAGGTTTATTTTTCTTTCAGCAATTATATCACGCCGGGTACAACGTATAAATTCAACGTAGACTCAGGAAAATCTGAAGTCTATCAAAAACCTAAAGTGAAGTTTAATCCGGATGATTATGTTTCTGAACAGGTCTTCTATACTTCCAAAGATGGGACAAAAGTTCCTATGATGATCAATTATAAAAAAGGAACCAAGCTTGACGGTAAAAATCCTACTATTCTATACTCTTATGGAGGTTTCAACATAAGTCTGCAGCCTTCATTCTCCGTAGTAAACGCGATCTGGATGGAAAATGGCGGTATCTATGCGGTTCCAAACATCCGTGGTGGAGGTGAATATGGTAAAAAATGGCATGATGCGGGAACAAAACAACAGAAGAAAAATGTTTTTGAAGACTTTATAGCTGCCGGAGAATATCTTCAAAACAAAGGTTATACTTCCAAAGAATATATGGCACTGTCAGGAAGATCAAATGGCGGATTACTAGTAGGAGCTACCATGACTATGAGGCCGGATCTGGCAAGAGTTGCCTTTCCTGGAGTAGGAGTTTTGGATATGTTGCGATATAACAAATTTACAGCTGGAGCAGGATGGTCTTACGATTACGGAACTGCAGAAGACAGCAAAGAAATGTTTGAATATCTGAAATCCTATTCTCCGGTGCACAACGTAAAAGCAGGAACTTGCTATCCATCTACAATGATCATCACCAGTGATCATGATGACAGAGTAGTTCCGGCACACTCATTCAAATTCGGAGCAGAGCTTCAGGAGAAACAGGCATGCAAAAATCCTATTCTTTTGAGAATTGAAAAAAATGCAGGACACGGCGCCGGAAGATCTACAGATCAGGTGATCAGTGAAAATGCAGATCTTATTTCATTTGCTTTATTTGAGATGGGAATAAAGAAATAAGTAGATAAAAATATAATATTTATGAAACCGACTATTTTGTTTAAAATTTGTCGGTTTTTTTATGGAGTTATTGTTTGTAATTCTTATTTTTATGCCGGATATTAAAAGTTTATTAATTCTAAATTAATTAAGTAATTATGAAAAAAAGAATTTTACTAGTTTGTGCTTTGGCAGCTGGGCTTTCCAGCGTTAATGCACAGAGGTGGGAGCCTGCCTCGCAAAAGACATCACAGATCAGAAAGGAAGTAGAAGTTCAGTATTCTTACCGGGTTGATTTACAGTCTCTGAGAAATATTTTGAAAGATGCTGTAGAAACAGGAAAAGGGGCTCAGGCTGTTATTGTTTCTCTTCCTACGGCAGAAGGGAAAATTGAAAAATTTGCTGTTTACAGTGATCCGGTGATGGAAAAATCTATGGCAGACAGATATCAGCTGGGATCTTACGTAGGAGTAGGAGTAGATGACCCAGGTAAATATGTGAGATTCAGTACTGCACCTACCGAAATGCAGTCTATGATCATCAAAGACGGGAAATTCCAGTTTATCGAGCCTATTACTACAGATAAGCAGGTTTATGGGGTTTTCTATAAGACGAAGAGAACAGAAAGCGAACACGGATTTGAGTGTTCTACAAACGAAAAGAACTCTAAAGACATAAAAGCATTAGAAGCTAATGGTAAAAAGACCCTTTCTAATGTAGGAATAACCAATAGACCATCAAGTACAAAATTCAGAACGTACAGATTGGCAGTTTCTGTTACCGGAGAGTATACCCAATACTTTATGAACTTGGCAGGTGTGCCAGCTACAGCTACAGATGATCAAAAGCGAGCTCCGGCGCTGGTTGCCATTAACAACACGATGAGCCGTGTGAACGGGGTATTTGAAAAAGATTTCGGAATAAAATTATTGGTTCAGAACTTCCCGAATATTATTTACACAGATCCAAATGCAGATCCTTATTCAATTGCTGATGATGGGGTAAATGGAGCGTGGAATCTGGAACTTCAGAACACAATGACATCTCAGGTAACCAATGCAAACTACGATATCGGACACTTATTTGGTGCTTCAGGAGGAGGTGGAAATGCAGGATGTATAGGTTGTATATGCGTTGACCCTACCACCAGCGTACCTGCAGGTAAAGGATCAGGATTTACTTCTCCATCTAATAATGTTCCAAGCGGAGATTCTTTTGATATTGATTATGTCGCGCATGAGATGGGACATCAGTTAGGAGGGAATCATACATTTTCAAATAAATCGGAAGGAAGCAATGTTAATGTAGAGCCGGGAGGAGGAACTACTATTATGGGATATGCGGGGATCACAAGTGATAATGTTCAAATGTCTTCGGATGCTTATTTCCACTATAAATCAGTAGATCAGGTTTTAACGAATTTAGAAGGTAAGCCTGCAACATGTGGTACATCAGAAAATATTACTAATAATACCCCACCTGTAATTGCAGCCCTTACATCATATACAGTTCCTAAAGGAACCGCCTATTATCTTGATGCATCAGCAACAGATGCAGAAGGAGATGCTATTAATTATACTTGGGAACAGACAAATAGTGTTACCGGCTTAGCTTCAATTTCAGGAGACACAGGATGGGGATACAATACACAAGGAGCTTTAACAAGATCCCGTTTTGGAACGAGCAGTGGAAGAAGATATTTCCCAAGCCTTCCTCTGGTGATGAATGGAATTCTTACCAATAAAACTGATGCCGCAAATAATCCTAACCCGAATTGGGAAACTGTTTCTTATGTTCCTAGAACCGTAAGCTATGCTGTAACTGTTAGAGATCAAAACGCACAAAGACCAATGCTTTCTTCTTCAGAAGTTAATACAGTGATTGGAAATGACGGACCTTTTAAGTTTAACGGACTTACTACATCATCAGTATTATATAAAAATGCTAATAACGTTATTCAGTGGGAAGTAGCCAATACCAATACAGCTCCTTATAACTCACCAAACGTTAAGATTGATTATACTTCGGATAATGGAGCAACCTGGACAGACTTAGTAGCTTCTACCCCAAATACAGGTAGCTTCACAGTACAGATGCCTAATACAATCACGACACCAATTAAGTTGAGAATATCAGCAATTGGTAACGTTTTCTACGCCGTTTCTCCTCAAGTTACAGTGGCGGATGCTCCTACTTCTACAACTGCTGCCCCAACAGGGCTTACAACAATAAGTACAGAGGTATTTAAGACAACAGCCAGAGTATCCTGGAATAGCGTACCTGGAGCAACTTATTCTGTTAATTATAGAAAGCAGGGCGTTTCAACTTGGTCAAATACAACCAGTACGACGAATTCAGTGGTGCTAACAGGCCTTGAAGATGAAACAAATTATGAAGTACAGGTAGCAGCCGTTGTAAACAGCGTTCCTGGTGCATTTTCTAATAACTATGTATTTAAAACAAACGGCTTAAAGACTGGTATTGATTATTGTATAATGAACTCAGGAACTTCTTATGTCGGAGCAATCAGAAAAGTAACAGTAGCAAATCTTGTTTATGACGATCCTTCATTAAGATCTTATAAAGATTTATCTGAGGATCCTAGTAAGATTATCAATTTGGTTCAAGGAACTGCATATGCTATTACACCTGTAGTAAGACAGGCATTTAGCAATTCAAATGTTCCTTTAAATCTTTCTGTTTGGATTGATTATAACAGAAATGGAGTATTTGAAATATCTGAAAGAGTAATTACTGTTTCTGGAGGTGTTCCGGCAGGAAGCGTTAGCTTTGGTGCTCAAAACTTTACAGTGCCTTCAACAACGTATGCAGGAGATAAACTTTTAAGAATGAGAATTGTTACCAAGTATAACACTGGTGCCTTAGCGAGTGCATGTGGAGACATTACAACAGGAGGAGGTTCAGTAATGGATCTGCCGGTAAAAATTACAACTACCCTTGCCGTAAACGAAACAAAAGATGTAAAATCATCAGAAATTTCAATTTACCCGAACCCTGCAGATACTTTCGTAGAAGTGAAAAATCTGAAAGGAAAAGCAGATTATAAAATCTATACTGCAGACGGAAGATTAGCTCAGGAAGGACAGATTGACGGACAGAGAATCAACGTTGCTTCATTAATCAAAGGGATGTATGTAATCACGATAAAAGATGACAAAAATACCTACAATACGAAGCTTATCAAAAAATAAGCAGACGATACACCAATAAGAAAGGCCGGGCATTCGCCCGGTCTTTTTCTTTCGCTAAAATAGAGAAAAACAGAATGTTAACAGAAGTTTCATGTTTCGCGCAAAAAAATTAACTTTACGGGGACAAAAATAATTGGAATGCGAAAGACAATTTCTGTGAAAAAGCCGGATTTTAGTGTATCACCTCAGGAAAAAGAGATTTACAATTTTGAGAAAGACGGGCTTGAGCTTAAATCATCCTATGACAAGAAAGATGTAAAAGATGAATCATTAACGCAGACCTCTCCGGGAATTGCTCCTTATCTCAGAGGACCATATTCCACCATGTATGTTCAAAAGCCATGGACCATCCGTCAGTATGCAGGATTTTCCACTGCCGAAGAATCCAATGCCTTTTACAGAAGAAACCTTGCTGCGGGGCAGAAGGGGCTTTCAGTAGCATTTGACCTCGCAACACACAGAGGATATGATTCTGACCACACAAGAGTGGTAGGTGACGTAGGAAAAGCAGGGGTTGCCATCGACTCTGTGGAGGATATGAAAATCCTTTTTAACGAAATTCCATTAGATGAGATTTCGGTATCCATGACCATGAATGGAGCGGTACTTCCTATTTTGTCTTTCTATATCGTAGCAGCGGAAGAACAGGGGGTAAGACAGGACCAGCTTTCAGGAACCATTCAGAATGATATTTTGAAAGAATTCATGGTAAGAAATACCTACATTTATCCACCGGCACCTTCCATGAAGATTATCGCAGATATTTTTGAATACACTTCGCAAAACATTCCAAAATTCAACTCTATTTCCATTTCCGGATACCATATGCAGGAAGCCGGAGCCACGCCGGTACTTGAAATGGCCTATACGCTGGCAGATGGTCTTGAATATGTAAGAACAGGAATCAAAGCAGGAATGAATGTAGATGATTTCGCCCCAAGACTGTCTTTCTTCTGGGCAATTGGGATGAATCATTTCATGGAGATTGCCAAAATGCGTGCCGCAAGATATATCTGGGCAACGCTTTTAAAACAGTTTAATCCTCAGAATCCAAAATCTCTGGCCCTAAGAACTCACTCCCAGACTTCCGGATGGTCTTTAACAGAGCAGGAACCTTTCAATAATATCACAAGAACAGCCATTGAAGCTTTATCTTCCGCGTTAGGAGGCACGCAGTCTCTGCATACCAATGCCCTGGATGAAGCCATTGCCCTTCCAACAGACTATTCAGCAAAGATCGCCAGAAATACACAGATTATCCTTCAGCAGGAAAGCGGAATATGTGATGTGGTAGATCCGATGGGAGGAAGTAATCTGGTAGAAAGCCTCACCCAGCAGATGATTGAAGAAGCGATGAGATACATTGATGAGGTAGAGCAGGAGGGAGGAATGACCAAGGCCATAGAAGCCGGAATTCCAAAAATGAGAATTGAAGAAGCTGCAGCTAAAAAACAGGCTAAAATTGACAGTGGTGAAGAATTCATTATAGGCGTTAACTCATTCAAATCCTCACTGAAGCAGGATGCGATAGAAATTCTGGACATCGACAATACAGAGGTTCGGAGAAAGCAGATTGAAAGACTGAAAACAATCAAAGAAGAAAGAAATACAGAAGCTGTAGAGCAAATTTTGAACGAAATCCGCGAAAGCGCCCAGACAGGTAAAGGAAATCTTCTGGCCTTATGTATCGAAGCCGCCAGAAGAAGAGTTACCCTTGGCGAAATGAGTGATGCTATGGAAGAAACTTTTGGAAGATATAAAGCCAATATTAAAACAATTTCTGGTGTATATGCAATGAATGCCGGTAAAAACGAATACTTTGAAAAAGCCCTTACTCTTACTCAGAAATTTGAAGAGGAAGAAGGACGTCGCCCAAGACTAATGGTTGCAAAAATGGGACAGGATGGGCACGACAGAGGCGCAAAAGTTGTAGCCACAGCATTTGCAGATATGGGATTTGATGTGGATGTTGCTCCGCTGTTCCAGACACCGGAAGAAGTCGCTAAACAAGCTGTAGAAAATGATATTCACATTTTAGGAGTATCATCCCTGGCCGCCGGGCACAAAACACTCGTTCCGCAGGTAGTGGAAGAATTGTCCAAACTGGGAGCAGATGATATTACCATTGTTGTAGGAGGCGTAATTCCACAGCAGGATTATGAATTCCTTTATGCTAACGGGGCCGACTTTATTTTCGGGCCCGGAACCAATCTCCCGAAATGCGCCGTAGAAATTCTGGAAAGATTTCTAAATTAATTCTTCACAAAAGAATAACTTGCATGGCTTTTGTATAGTTTAATGAAAAAATTTCATTATGGCTTATACAGTAGTTTCAGTATTTCCGGTGACTGTAGATACAGAGGAAATTAAAAAAGGATTAAAAGAAAAAGGCTTTTCCGAAGCGAACATCATTGTCTCAAAGTCTAAGGTAGAAAGCGGTATGTCCGCTGACCAGTATCAGGAAGATAAGCAGACACAGAGTTTTTTTGACTATGTTTTTGCCCACGATGCAGAAATGCTGGACGCTTACCGCAAACACAGCATAGGAAGAAGCAATGTTATTGTTTACACCGATGATCTCGAAGAGGCAAAAGCCGCCAAAGAAGTATTAAATGAATATGGAGCGCTGGAAGTCTATCGCAGACCTTCAGAGAAAAGAGATACCATTCCGGATGGCATGACTGAGCATGAATATAACGGTATTATTGCTAAAGCAAGGCATAATATTTACTTTCTAGGTTCAGAAAGAGTCTACCATTCCAATCAGGTGAAAGGAATGGATGATGAAATGGACAGTTTAGGCTCAAAAGACTAATTTCAAAATAAAAAGACTGCTTAAAAACAGTCTTTTTTTTATTAAAATATTTTGATTTTCAGAAAAATGTATATATTTGCATCTGAAAATCAAGTTTAACCCATTAAAAACAACGAAGCAATGTTCAAAACAAAACAGAATTCTACAGTTGGATTGCCACTTATGGTGGTAAGGCTTCGCGGTTTGGTACATTCTTAGAATAACAGTACAATGAAATATCAAAACCCGAAGTCGTAGAGATTTCGGGTTTTTTATTGCGCAATATTTCAAACTTCAGTTTCCCGAAATCTTTTTTAGTGTCATTAAAGGCAAAATAGGATGAGGTTCATTCCTCAGAACTGTTAGAGCCTATTATTAATCCATTAACTAATGTTTTAGTTGATTAAAAGGTTGTGTGAGATAACGCCGATAATTTTCCAAGATCTCACATCAGACTTCTTGTAACAATGGAAAATGATAACCTTCTGTATTCCCGCCTGAGAAGCTTGAGAAGCAGAAAAAGAGCAATTAGAAAAGATGTAGAAAAGCAGATAAGAACAAAATATAAACGTAGTGAAGAGCTTTGGGATATCAGACGAAATATTCCATGGATTCCTTTGGATAAACCGTATCAGAGAGGATTTGTAAGATTCTTTGTGATAAGGGAAGATGTAATGAGATCTAAAGACGGAGATTTCTTTGAAGGAATTCTGAAGAAGATCAATACGTACATGTATTCGGAAAGCCGCCGGTTTTTGAAAAAGAAAAGAAAATTCGGACGAAGAATATATGTAGCGAGAGAACAGAAACTTAAGCAGATCTCTACGTATTCATGGAATGATCCAAAATTGGGACTTACACCAAGGGAAAGACAGTATTTTTTGAAACAGGAAGAATATTGTCCTGCCAGAAAGATGTATGTGCCTTACTACGAATTCACGGAATCCTGGAGATTTACCCTGCGTACAAGACCCAATATGATCACTCATTATAAACCTGTAGATTTTGAATTGGAAAAAGAATATGCAGAACTGGGAGATTATTTAGGGCAGTATAAAATTGTTGGAATTATTCACAAAACAATTTATGGAAAATCATATCCGTGGAAAAGGAAAAGAGAAGATATTTCACTTATCAGAAGCAGGAAATATGTTACCTGCACAATTTCTGCAACAGAGATTGCAGAAAGCTTACAGGACTTATGAGTCCAACTGTTATTTAAAACAAAATCAATGGGAAATTTAAAACTAAAAGGAAAAGATATATTAAAACTGGGCTATCCAAATAACCAAAGCGTAAACGTAGCATTGGAAGTCATGAAAAGAAATTTTGCAACGAAGAATATTCATCACGTAAAAGCTCTTTTAAAGGAAATCCTGCTGAATCCGGAAGAATTTGAAAAAGATCTCACTTTCGGGCAAATTGCAGAAACCCTGCTTTCATCCAAAAAAACAGAAAAAAGAATGCTGAATTCACAGCGTGCTTCCTTTCAGATTTTTGGAGACAATATTTCAGAAGAGGCAAAAAATCAGCTGTATACTGCTTTGAAACTGCCTGTTTCTACTCAGGGTGCTTTAATGCCGGATGCCCACAGCGGATACGGACTTCCAATAGGAGGGGTTCTGGCGGTGGAAAATGCAGTCATCCCTTACGGAGTAGGAATGGATATTGGCTGCAGAATGAGCCTTAGTATTCTGGACACCCCTGTTTCATATCTTGAAGGAGCAAGAGATAAATACGAAAAAGCACTTGCCGAACATACCAAATTCGGGATGTATGAAACGCATAAATCTCATATTGATCATGAAATTTTCGATAGAGATACATTTGATATGATCCCGATCTTAAGAAGATTAAAGGGAAAAGCCATCAAACAGATGGGATCCTCAGGCGGAGGCAATCACTTTGTGGAATTCGGGGAAGTGGAAATCACCGAAGAAGACAAAGAAATTGGTCTCCCCAAAGGAAAATATCTGGGAATACTTTCTCACAGCGGTTCGAGAGGGCTTGGAGCAGAGATCGCACAGTATTATTCAAGAATGGCTGCAGAACAGTGTCCATTGCCAAAAGAAGCCCAAAACTTCGCCTGGCTGGATTTGAGTACCCATCTTGGATTGGAATACTGGACGGCAATGAATCTTGCCGGAGATTATGCTTCAGCCTGTCATGACGATATTCACAGAAGACTGGTAAAAGCAGTCGGTGGAAGAGTAAAAGCCAGAATAGAAAACCATCACAACTTTGCATGGAAAGAAATTCATAACGGTAAAGAAGTGATTGTTCACAGAAAAGGAGCTACCCCTGCCAATGAAAATGAATTGGGAATGATCCCCGGATCTATGACGGCAAAAGGATTCATCGTTCGCGGAAAAGGAAACCCGGAATCTTTGAATTCAGCTTCCCATGGCGCAGGAAGAGCCCATTCAAGAGGAGAGTGCAGAAGCCTTTTCACTCAGCATGATATCAAAAAAGAACTTAAGCTGAAAAATGTCACATTGATGGGCGGAAATGCAGAAGAAGCACCTATGGCCTACAAAGATATTAATGAAGTGATGAATGCACAGAGCGAACTGGTAGATATCCTGGGAACATTCCAGCCGAGAATTGTGAGAATGGACAAATAATTAATCTTATACTTTACAGCCTTATAGGTTTCAAAAACCTATAAGGTTTAATAAAGAAATATTTTAAAATTAAAAAAATGGGAGCACCACATAACATAAAAAGATACGGTGAAGTCTGGCCGGAGTTCAGAATTCAGTCAGGGCTGGAAATTTTAGAGCAATTAAAAGATAAAGTCATTATATCAGGAGGCTGGGCATGGCATTTTATGTCAGAAAAAGGGCATACAGAATACAAACATGCTCATGACCACAAGGATATTGATGTTTTTGTGAAAAAAGAAAATGTCGCAGAAGTTGTGATCATTCTTCTGAAGGAGGGATTCCAAAAAGTATGGACCCGATATGACCACTTGCCAAGTGAAGAAAACTTCCGCAGGTATGAGAAAACAGTAGAGCTGGAAAACGATAAATTTCACAGAATTACCATAGACTTTTTTGAAAAAGATGATCTTGAGACTGTCGAAGCTAATGGCTTTACCGTTGTGAAACCCGATATTTTACTTTCTTTTTACAGAAATATTCATTCAAGTGACAAATGCTGGGCAGTAATGGCTGCAAAAGATTTATTACAAAAAGGGATAAATCCGGTTGGAAGCCCTTTATTAAGCAAAATGCCAACATAAAAAATGGAAAAATTAATACAGATCACTTCAGGAAGAGGACCTTTAGAATGCCAGTGGGTAGTAGCCAAGGTCCTGAAGACCTTTCTTGAAGAGGCAAAACAAAATACAATTGAATGCGAAATCATTCACCGTGAAAGCGGCGATGAAAACCTGACATTGAAATCCGTAACACTCCTTTTGAAAGGAAAATGCCTGGACCCGTTTTTAAAAAGCTGGCTGGGAAGTGTTTGCTGGACAGGGAAAAGTACATTCAGGAAACTGCATAAAAGAAGCAACTGGTTTATCGGAATTTTTGAACTGGAGCATGTGAAAATGATTGATTTCAATGAAAAAGATATCCGGTTTCAAACCGCAAGAAGCCAGGGAAGCGGAGGACAAAACGTAAACAAGGTGAATACCGCTGTACGTGCCACTTATATTCCTACCCATGAAACGGTGTTTGTACAGGACTCCCGTTCACAGCTGGAGAATAAAAAACTATCCGTTATCAGACTTAAAGAAAAGGTAATGGCTGTTTATATTCAACAGCTGGAAAGAAAGCTTAAAGATACCTGGTCTCTGCAGATGCAGGTAGAACGTGGAAATCCGGTTCGTACATTTTCAGGAACAGATTTTAAAAAGAATTACGAAGACAAGACATTTAAAAAACAAAGAAATGCCTTGAAAAATGAACTCAAAAACTACAGAAATGACCTTAACTAAAAGTAAATATTATTTTGAAGCACTGGATTACTTTCCATTTAATCTCTCTGAATGTCTGGATGCGCTGAACTATGCTTTGTCCTATGAGCCGGAAGATGCAGACAGCCTCTGCCTGATGGGAAGAGTGTATTCGGAAGAATTAAAAGATTATGAAACTGCAAAGAAATACTTTGATGAAGCCATGCAGAGTAATATTGGAAATGTCAATACCCCTAAATATTATATTGAATGTCTTCTGAACAATGAAGATTACCAAGAAGCAGAAAAATTAATTGAATTTGCAATAAAGCTAAAAGGTATCGATAAATCGGAAATTATGAACTGCATGTCTCTTCTTCAGGAAAGAAATTTTGAGTACAAAAAGGCTTTGGCAACGCTTAAAGAAGCTAAAAAATTTGCTTACAGCCGCGCAGCACTTGAAGCCCTCGAAGAAAGAGAAAAGCTGGTGAAGGGAAAAGTAACCAGAACAAGAACCGTAAAAAAAGCAGAATAATCTGTTTGAATGTAATACAGTTAAAAGAGATAAGCTTTCGTTAGAAAGCTTATTTTTTATTCACAGAGATCAGATAATCATATACCATTTGATGTTGGTCATCGCTTAGTTTAGCCTTTGGAGCCATTCTGCTTAAAGTATTGATCCATCCTTTATCATCATGCTTGGCAGGTTCAGGAAGCTTATGGCATTTCGCACAGGAGTTTTCGAAAATAGTTTTTCCTTGCGCCAGCTGTTCAGATGAGGTATACTTTGGGCCTGTTACAGCTACGCTTTTAGGTCCGCATGACACCAGGAATACTGATGCTGCAATACCGCTTAAGACAAGTTTTTTCATACCATATTTTGTTTGAGGATTATTTTTTCACAGAGACAATATAATCATAAACCCATTGGTGCTGCTCATCCGTAAGTTTTGCTTTGGGTGCCATAGAATTCATAATTCCCACCCATTGTACAGGATTATGTGACGCAGGATCAGGCAGTTTATGACATCTTCCGCAAGAGTTTTCAAAAATAGTTTTCCCCTGGGCAATCTGCTCTGCAGTAGATGAAGATGTTCCCGGAGTAGCAGAGGATGTAGAAGCTTTCGGCGTACAGGAAACCAGCAAAATAGCAGTAAAGGACGCCGCAGCGATGAGTTTTTTCATGTTTCTTCTTTTGATATATAACAAATGTAATAAATTCCTCCACCTATTTATACAGAGGGTTCTAGTTTTAATTTAGAAGAAATAAAAATTGAAATCATAAAAAAATCATAATCCTGAATAAAAATAATTTAAGCCTTTTATTCTATCATTATGAACAGGCTATTGACCATTCGCATTTTAATTATTAATTTTGAATCAATGAAATTTTCCACAGAAGAGCTGATAGACGGAATACAATCAGGAAATAAGCGCCTGATTGCAAAAGCTATTACATTGGTTGAAAGTAAAAAGGCAGAGCACAGGGTACAGGCCGAAGAACTTCTGAAGCAGATTATGCCGCTTACAGGAAATTCTGTGAGGATTGGAATAACAGGAGTGCCGGGAGCCGGAAAATCTACTTTTATAGAAAATTTCGGGCGGCTTGTTATTGCTCAGGGCAAAAAAGTAGCCGTACTGGCGATAGATCCGAGCTCAGCCATCAATAAGGGAAGTATTTTGGGGGATAAAACTAGAATGGAAGAATTGGCCAAAGAAGAAAATGCATTCATACGCCCTTCGCCAAGCTCCGGATTTCTGGGCGGAGTAGCCAATACTACCTTTGAGACCATGATGATCTGCGAAGCTGCAGGATATGATTATATATTAATAGAAACAGTAGGAGTTGGGCAGTCAGAAGTTCTGGTAGCAGATATAACCGACGTTTTCTTATTCCTTAAAATCATTGGGGGAGGAGATGAGCTTCAGGGAATTAAACGGGGAATCATGGAAATGGTAGACCTTATTTTCATCAATAAAGTAGATCAGGACAACCTTCAGAAAGCAAAAAATACAAGACTGGAGCTAAAAAGAGCATTAGATTTTATCCCGCCTAAAGAAAAAGGGTGGAAGATCCCTGTTCTGTTGGGTTCTGCATTGTTTAATGAAGGACTGATGGAAGTTTATGATACGATCTCCGAATTTATTGATCTCAAAAAGAAATCAGGACGTTTTGAGGAAGTACGTATTCAGCAGGCAGAGAAACGCTTTGAATATTGGGTCCAGGAATATATACTGTCTCTCATGAAAAAGAGCAGTGCCGTGGAAGAAGCGTATCATATGCATAAAAAAAATGCTTCAGCCATGGTTTCGAACCCAAGTACTGAAGCAAAATTGTTTGTTGAAAAATTCTTATCCAGTGAAAACAGGGATTAAGGCTTTTCGTTCTCGTTTTCCTTTTTCACTTCTGTTTTTGAGATATATCCGTCATAAATGATCGGCTGTCTGTCGTTACTTCTTACAGAAACAGAGGCTTTTCCGTTTTTAAAAATTTCGATATTCATTTCGTCTACCGTTCTTACATCTTTCGGTTTGAACTTTAAAGTCCATTTTCCATTTTTATTCTGGGTTTTACTTACGGTAAAATCTTTAGAAGTAAATCTATAGCCGTTGTCATTTGTATTTCCATACGTTGGATTGAATAATCTTCCGAAGTAAGGAAGCACTACTTCCAGTGTATTTTTACTTACGTCAACTGTATAATCGCCACTCAGGTTTAATACTCGGGTAGCAGTAGCATTCGGCATTGAATTCAGAACATTAATAACGTCATAATTCGTGGGATTGGCTCTTTCTGCATGGAAGGTAAACTCCTGGGCGTTCACCAGCGTTTCCACCGTTTTAGGATCTGAAGAACCCTGTGAAGCACAGCTTTGAAAAAAGAGCAGGAATCCAAAAATCATCAGTAAAGAAATATACTTTTTCATAATGATATAATTATTAAATTTAAACAGCAAAATGTATGCAAATATATTCTTTCTGAAATATTTTGGAATAAAAATTGTTAAGGTTGAATTATTAACACTCAAACTATGAAAGTTACACATCTATTTGGAATGGGAGCAATTGCTCTTTCGGCTGTTGCCTGTACTACAAACCCCATTACTGGGAGGTCTTCTTTACAGCTGGCCAATAATTCGGAAATTTTAACAATGTCTTCACAGGAATACAAGACGACATTGTCTAAAGGTAAAGTGATTACCGGTACGGCAGATGCAAAGAGAGTGGTAAATGTAGGGAACAGAATTAAAAGCGCAGCGGAAAGATATTATCAGAGTATTGGAAGATCAGCAGATCTTGCTAATTACAGCTGGGAATTTAACCTTCTGCAAAGTACTGAACTCAATGCATGGTGTATGCCTGGAGGTAAAGTAGCGGTTTATACAGGTATATTACCGGTAACAAAAGATGATAACGGACTTGCTGTAGTATTGGGACATGAAGTTTCCCACGCATTGGCAGGCCACGGAAATGAAAGAATTTCTCAGGCTATGGTAGCTCAGTATGGAGGTGCCATTCTTGGAGGAACAATTTCAAATTCGCAATGGGCAAGTGTTTTCCAGAAGGTATATCCTATCGGTTCACAGGTTGCTCTATTGAAATATGGAAGAGGCCAGGAATCTGAAGCTGATGAAATGGGGCTTTACCTGATGTCTATGGCAGGATATGATCCCAGAGCTGCAATTCCTTTCTGGAACAGAATGGAAGCTGCTTCTTCAGGAGCAAGACAGCCCGAATTCTTGTCTACCCACCCGAACCCGGAAACAAGAATCTCAGATATCAACAAAGATTTACCGAAAGCTTTAGAATATTATAAGGCTGCGGGAGGAAAAATATAATCAGAATTTTAATCTTGAAAAAGCCTTATTAAATTTTTAGTAAATTTGATAAGGCTTTTTTATTTAACCACCTAAACACAATTTTATGAAGAGTTTATCAATCACCGGACTTATACTGTTAGCTGTTTCTGCATTACTTTTCTATCTGACAACTGATTTTACTGTCGAAAAAATTACAATGTCTCATATTATGGGGATGATGGCAGGAGTTGGGATAGGACTTATCATTGGAGGAAT
Organism: Chryseobacterium culicis; assembly: GCF_900108365.1. Taxonomy (GTDB): domain Bacteria; phylum Bacteroidota; class Bacteroidia; order Flavobacteriales; family Weeksellaceae; genus Chryseobacterium; species Chryseobacterium culicis. Next base: position 110,268 of record NZ_FNWQ01000006.1, read on the forward strand.
GGTAGGATATGTAAGCAAGGGAAGTGCTATAAGGGCAGACCAGAAGAAAAAAGAATTCAAACAGCTGCAGAAAGACAAAGAAGAGCTTGAGAAACAGGCTGCGGAAATTGCAAAACGCCAGGCTGAACTTGAAGAACAAAATAAAAACCCTCAAATTTAAATTTGAGGGTTTCCCGTTGTTATTTTCAATAATTCCTTAGAATTTATATCCTAAACCTACCATAAAAAGATTAGGTCTGTTATCATATCTGATTTCCGAACCGGAAACTTTATTGATGAAATTTCTTTCATCTTTACTGAAAGCGCCTTCATATCTTGCATTGACAAGAAACTTTTTGATTTCCAACTGAGCACCAAACTGGTATCCTACGGTAAAATCATTTTTAGCATTTTCCTTAAAATCGTTGTAAGTATTGTCTTTGTTTAAGTTAAAACTTCCTACAGGTCCCACAAAAACTCCCAGCATATTTCCTAAAAGATTGTATCCTAACAGAACAGGAACATCTATACGGTTGCTTTTAACGTCAAAAGTTGTATTCTCTGTAGTAAATTCGTTTTTGAAGTGAGTATAGTAAATCTCCGGCATTACAAACAATGAAGTAGGAAGACCCACTTTTAATGAAAGTCCCACATTGAAACCTACATTGTTTTTACCTTTCCCATCAATGGCATCGTTCACTGTTCCTTTAATATTGGACCATGAAGGAGAGCCTGTAGGGAATATTAAGTTAGCTTTACCTGCCAGTGAAATCTGTGCGGAAGCCCACATTGAAAATCCTAATAACGCTATACTAAGTGCCTTTTTCATTATCGTCTATTTTTGTATTTGTAGTTTCAATCGTTTTATTATTCTCAAGTAAATAGTCTCTCAGTTCTTTAAACAGTTCTGAAGAATAAACGAAATCAATCAGATTTTTATTGCCTGCAGTAATCAGGATGTCTTTGTTACCCTCCCATTCTTTGATTCCCAGTCGTAGGTATACAATTTTCTCACCAATTGTCATTACAGAGTTCATATCGTGGGTATTGATGATGGTTGTGGTATTATACTCTTTCGTGATTTCATAAAGAAGATCATCAATGATCTTGGAAGTATAAGGATCCAGCCCGGAATTGGGCTCATCACAGAACAGATATTTGGGATTGTTAACAATAGCTCTCGCAATAGCCACCCTTTTCTGCATACCTCCTGAAATCTCCGAAGGATATTTTTTTTCTGCCTTATCAAGATGTACTCGTCCTATTACTTCAAAAACCCTTTTCTTTTTTTCTCTATAGGTAAGATTGGTAAACATGTCAAGAGGAAACATGATATTTTCTTCCACCGTTAAGGAATCAAATAATGCACTTCCCTGAAATACAGTCCCGATTTCTGAGCGAAGATGCTGTTTTTCTTCTCTGTTCATGGTGTTTACGTCTCTGCCGTCAAATAAGATTTCTCCGGAAGAGGGCATGTAAACATTCAATAAACTTTTAAGAAAAACGGTTTTCCCGGAACCACTCTGTCCAATGATTAAGTTTACCTTTCCCTTATCAAATGAGGTTGAAATTCCTTTAAGCACTTCAACATCTCCAAAACTTTTCTTAAGATCCTTTACCTCAATCATCAGCTTAATATTAATTGGGTTAAAATTAATTCGGAAATGATAATGAACACCATTGTCCATACTACAGCCTGCGTACTGGCTCTACCTACCTCCAGCGATCCTCCTTTCACATAATAGCCGAAATAGGAAGGTACGGTGGCAATGATAAAAGCGAAAACAATGGTCTTGGTAAATGCATAGTAAATAAATAAATTCGGCATATACATTTGAATACCCACAATATAATCGTTTTCTGTCCAGTTTCCTGTTAAAATCCCGGCAATATAACCTCCTCCGATACCAAATACGATACTGATGGCAATAAGAAGGGGATTAAAAAGCATACAGGCGATGATTTTAGGAAATATCAGGAAATTGGGAGAATTTACCCCCATGATATCCAGCGCGTCAATCTGTTCGGAAACTCTCATTGTTCCAATACTGGAAGCAATATAGGAGCCTACTTTACCGGCCAGAATCAAGCTGATAATTGTAGGTGCAAATTCAAGAACAAGAACCGCCTTTGTAGCATATCCTACAAATGAAGTGGGGATAGGAAAGGAAGATGCATCAAAGTTATTGAACATCTGGATGGCCACTACAGCCCCCACAAAGATGGATGTGAAGACAACAAGCCCGAAAGAATTGACTCCCAAATCATTAATTTCTCTCATAAACAGCTTCCAGAACACCCTCATTTTCTGAGGCTTCTGCAGGGATTTCCCTAAGAGGATCATATATTCCCCTATGGCTGTGAAAAACTTTTTTAACATACTGCTAAATTAGACTTTTTTATTGAATTAGGCCAGAGTCCGGTATAAGACTAAAGCCTCGTTTTGTGTTAAAATTATTTGGCATTTTTGTCTCCGCTGATAACGAGTAAAACCGTTTTTAAAATAATAACCAGATCAAGTACAAAGCTCCAGTTTCTTACGTAAAAAGCATCAGCCAGAACTCTTTTTTTCATTTCCACTTCCACATCTCCGAAGTCACCCCGTAATCCGTTTACCTGTGCCAAGCCTGTAATACCAGGGCTTACCATACTTCTTAAGCTGTATCTTCCGATTTTTGGCTTATAATAATTATCTACAGAAAGCATATGGGGACGCGGGCCTACTACAGACATCTCTCCTTTCAGCACATTAATGAATTGCGGAAGCTCATCCAGACTGGTTTTTCTTAAAAATTTACCCACTCTGGTAATTCTGGAATCATTTACAGACGTAGTTTTGGTGGTAGACTCGTCATTCACAACCATTGTCCTGAACTTAATACAATTAAATACTTCTTCATGGAATCCATATCTTTTCTGAAGAAAAAATACAGGTCCTTTGGATGTTGTTTTGATTAAAATGGCAATAATCGGGAAGACCCATGAGCAGATAAAGATCAGTATGATGATGGAAAAGAAAATATCAAAAGTTCTTTTCATGAGAAAATTGGAATAATAATCCAACGAATATCTTGCCTGGTTAAGGACCGGCTGGGTTTGTATATAACCTAGATCATACAGGAAAAAATCGCTCTGCGTAATACTGGGAATTAGTGAGATGTGAATTTTATTATCTTCTGCCAACTTAAAAATTTCATTTTCGAGACGTTCGCCATAAGAGTTTTCCATGGAAAGGAATAAGGTATGAATTCCGTTTTTCTTCCAGAACGCAACGAGCTCATCAATATTAATGACAGAGCTTTCGTATTCAAATATTCTGTATCCGTAATCTTTACGGTCTATGAAAATATTTTTAAGAATTTCTGTAGACTGCCGATCTCCCAAGAACATGACATTCCTGTAATTGGCTCCCAGTGATCGTAAATATTTGATTGCGAAATAAATAAACGATTTCTCCAGAAATATAAAAATAAAAAGATAGAGAGAAAGCCAATAGATATCCGAATTGAAAAAAACATTATTACTTACCTTTCCTATAAGCAGCACGCCAAGTATAAAAAACAGGAAATGGATTAAAAGGCGCTCAAGAAACAGGGTATAAGTCAGGTTTCTCGGAATATTGTAGATTTTTGTTCTACCGCTCAGCAGCACCCAGAACAAAAACAACAGAATCAGAGAAAAAGTATTCTGATACCAGGTTTCTTTGTTGTATTTTAAACTTTCGTTTCTGCTTATAAAAAAGAATATAAAGATAGATGCAATAACCATGAGGTCAAGCAACATAATGATCGATTTCAGGTATCTGGAGTATCGAATTCTCTGCATCTATCGGTTTTATAACGGTAAGACCAGCTAATTTAAGTTTTTTTACGGGATATTCAGATATTTGTGCGTCTGAACTGATGCCTGCCATTCCGGATGCTCCAGAATAAAATCTGTAATCTTAGGATACATATCATCTCTCTTGCTCCATTCGCTCTGAAGATACAGCCTGCAGTTTTCAGAAACTTTGGCTGCCTGCTCCTGTGCAAACGTAAAGTCATGCTGATTAAAGATTATTACTTTAAGCTCATGGGCTTTTTGATAAATCTCTTCTTTCGGCAGTCCGGTTTTCTTTGGCGAAAGCGTAATCCAGTCCAGCTGTCCGCTCATAGGATAAGCTCCTGAAGTTTCGATATGGACGGTACATCCAAGCTCTTTAAGTCTGGATGTCAGGAGATCTAAGTTCCACATTAAAGGTTCTCCACCTGTCAGAACAATTGTTTTGGAATGTTTGGCAGCCATTTCTGCAATTTCTACTGCATTCATCAGCGGATGAAGTTCCGGATTCCAGCTTTCTTTTACGTCACACCAGTGGCATCCCACGTCGCAGCCACCAAGCCTGATGAAATAAGCGGCTTTCCCGGTGTGCGCACCTTCTCCCTGTAAAGTGTAAAAATGCTCCATTACAGGGAGCATTTTACCTTCTTTTAATAAAATATCTTCTTCTTTATTCATTGTAAAATTAGTCGTTATAGACCGAAGTTTTGTAAGCAATGATGGTGTTTTTCATCAGCATCGCTCTTGTCATTGGGCCTACTCCTCCAGGTACCGGAGTGATCCAGCTTGCTTTTTCTGCGCAGCTGTCAAAATCTACATCACCTGCAAGGTAATATCCTTTCGGAGAGTCATTATCTACTCTTGTAATACCTACATCTACAATTACGGCTCCTTCTTTGATCATATCTCCTTTTAAGAAATGCGGATCTCCCAAAGCGGTAATTACGATGTCTGCTTTTCTTGTATATTCTTCAATGTCTTTTGTATATGAGTGTGTAAGGGTAACAGTAGAGTTTCCCGGGAAATCTTTTCTTCCCATCAGGATGCTCATCGGTCTTCCTACAATTTTACTTCTTCCGATAATTACACAGTCTTTTCCTTTAGTTTCAATATTATATCTTTCCAACAGTGTTAAGATACCGAAAGGAGTTGCCGGTAAGAAAGTATCCATTTCAAGAGCCATTTTTCCGAAGTTTTCAGGGTGGAAACCGTCCACGTCTTTTCTTGGGTCGATAGCATTGATGATTTTTTCCTGATCAATCTGGTCTGGTAAAGGCAGCTGAACGATAAATCCGTCTACTGCTTTAGACTTATTAAGCTCATCAATTTTTTCCAATAATTCAGATTCCGAAACTGTACTTGGAAATTTAACTAAGCTTGATTGAAATCCTACTTCCTCACAGTCTTTCACCTTCGCATTTACATAGGCTTTGCTAGCTCCGTTATTTCCTACAAGAATTGCTACCAGATGGGGAGCTCTTCTTTTGCTTGCGAGAATCTTTTCTACTTCAGCCTTGATCTCTGCTTTAATTTCCTTGGATACTTTAAGTCCGTCAAGAATTTCTGCCATTTTTACTTTTTTGCTTTTATTTAGATTTTATTGAATACAACGATATCCTGGAATTCATCAGCACCTTCTTTCTCTACATTATTTCTCCAGAAACCTTCTTTTACGGTGGTTACTTTCAGCCCGGCATCCAGTGCCATCTGATTGAGCAATGGAATGCTTACTGCAATATTTGCCGCAGTTACCTGATCATCCATTAATTTGTAGCCTTCATATTGATGAGGAAAATGCATACTGCCTGCTTCAGTTTTAGTATCATCATAAAGAAAAAATGTGGCTAAGCATTGTCCGTCAGTTTTTAAGACTCTGCTTATTTCTTTCAAATACTGTCTGATTTCGGGAATTTGCATATGCGTAAAAACCGAAAACAGGAAAGCTTTATCAAACAGTGCATTTTCATAAGGAAATGTAAAGTTCTCAGCCTTTTGACTGAAGGTATTATACAAATCATTATAGATGGGCGTGAATTTAAAATTGAAATTAGGATACTTGCTGTGAATGTGCTTGTTACACCAGTTAATTCCTTTTTCAACAGCATCAAAGCCATCATAAGTTCCTTTATCAATAAATCCGGTTAAAGCAACTGCTGTTCTTCCGATTCCGCATCCGATATCCAGCACATGATCTGTACTGCTTAGCGAGATGTATTTTTTCAATGCATTCATCTGCCGGATTCCATGGGGAATAAAATCACTGCCTCCCACATATATATCTCCCTTTTTGGGCTCGTTTTTAGCTCTTTTTCCAATGATACCTTCATAAAGATCAATAGGAAAATAAAAAATTTTTCTTCCTAAAAGTCTAAAACCGGGAGGTAGTTTATAATAATATGATCTTAACGCAGACATCTGCTATTTGTTTTCTTTATAATAATTAATCAATCCGTTGGTTGAACTGTCATGAGAGCTTACTGCTTCCTTGTTCTCAAGCTCAGGAAGGATTTTATTGGCCAGTACTTTTCCTAATTCCACTCCAAACTGATCAAAGCTGAAAATATTCCAGATTACACCCTGCACGAAAATTTTGTGTTCATACAGAGCGATCAGCTGACCTAATGAAAAAGGAGTTAATTCCTTGAATAATATTGAGTTAGTAGGAGTGTTTCCGTGGAAGACCTTGAAGTTGATCAATCGGTCTATTTCTTCATCAGATTTTCCGGAATTTCTAAGCTCTACTTCTACTTCTTCTTCCAGTTTTCCGAAGGCAAGTGCTTCCGTCTGAGCGAAAAAGTTCGCTAATAATTTATCCTGATGATCTGAGACTTTATTTGGGCTCTTTGTGTAAGCTATAAAGTCTGCCGGAATCAATTCTGTTCCCTGATGGATCAACTGATAGAATGCGTGCTGGCCGTTTGTACCAGGTTCTCCCCAGATGATGGGTCCCGTTTCGTATTCTACAAATTCTCCGTTTCTGTCTACACATTTTCCGTTACTTTCCATATCGCCCTGCTGAAGATAAGCTGCAAATCTGTCAAGATATTGGGAATAAGGTAAAATGGCATAAGTAGTTGCTGCATAGAAATTACGATACCAGATTCCCAGAAGCCCCATTAGTACAGGAACATTCTCCGAGAAATCTGCAGTCTGGAAGTGCTGATCTGTATCAAATGCACCTCTTAGAAGCTGCTCGAAGTTTTCATATCCTACAGAAAGAACGATACTTAGCCCGATCGCACTCCAAAGGGAATATCTTCCGCCTACCCAATCCCAGAACTCAAAAATATTTTCTTCTGCAATTCCGAACTTCTTAACTTCTTCAATATTAGTAGATAAAGCTACAAAATGTTTGGCAACATCTTCCTGTTTCCCTGCCTTCAGGAACCAGTCTTTAGCAGAGTTGGCATTCGTCATTGTTTCCTGGGTGGTAAATGTTTTGGAAGCAATGATGAATAAAGTGGTTTCAGGGTTTAAATTCTTCACCACTTCTGCAATGTGATTGCCGTCCACATTGGAAACAAAGTGAGCGTTTAACCTTGTTTTAAAATGCTTTAAAGCAGAACAAACCATTACAGGACCTAAATCTGATCCTCCGATTCCGATGTTCACAACATCCGTAATTTCTTTCCCGCTGAAACCTTTATGTTCTCCTGAAATCACTTTTTCAGAAAAAGATTTCATATGCTCAAGAACTCTTCTGATTTGGGGCTTGATGTTTTCGCCGTCCACAAGAATTTCACGGTCAGAGAAATCCCTTAATGCTGTGTGCAGTACGGCTCTTCCTTCCGTTTCATTGATTTTATCTCCTGAGAACATTTTAGCAATAGCATCTTTTAGCTGACTCTCTTCAGCCAGTTGCAGTAAAAGATCCTTTGTTCTCGAGTCAATTAAGTTTTTAGAATAGTCAAAAAGATAGTTGTCCCTTTGTAGAGAAAACTCGTTAAAACGGTTCGGGTTATATTGAAAAAGGGTTCTAAGATCAAAATCATTTCCCCCGAAGTGTTCGTCAAGCGCTTTCCAGCTGTTAGTTTGTGTTGGATTTATTTTTGATAGCATATTGCAGAATTTTTATCTTTCAGAAAATGATGTTTTGGATTATAAATAATTGACAATCCATAATCATTTATTTCTGATTTGCAAATTTACGTAAAAATAAAACCTCAGATAAATTTGAAGACGATAAATAACATTTTTTTAAAAGACACACCCTCAGAATGTATATGAGGGTGCATAAAAATTGTTTTCGAAGATCGTGTAACACCTTATTCGTCCATTTCATTCAGAATGTTTTTCAATTGTCTGGCACTTCTTCCATAGCTGTATTTGGTCCACAGCACGATACTGGTTATAACGGTTAAAATTCCTATCAATACTGCTGTAATTAATCCCAGTTGTTGGGGAGAAGTCAGTTCTGTCAATGATCTTCCCTGTTTTTCCATCATATTATAAATCTGCAGTCCGATTGTTACCAGAAAATGGGGAAGCAGTAAAAACCCAAAAGACTGATAGCGCTCCATATTCAGGCGAAGTTCATGGTATATTTTCCAAAGGCTGTTTTTGGTATTTCCTGTGTAAAGTTCCGCCTGCCTGTAAAATTGATAAAATCCGAACAGGTAGTAAGATGATATGACGACCATCATGGTATAGGATACATAATAAATAATATACTGTGAAGCAGGAAAGTGGAACTGAAGGGGAAAAAGTGCCATCAGAATAATAGCTCCAATCTGCATCGGAAATTCTTTTTTCATATTTTTCCGGATCTTTTCTATGGGGTGCCTGCTTTCTTTGAGCTGCTGTATAGTGTCGGGAATGTTGACATCGCTGCCTTCTTTATTCCACTGTTCTTTTAGTTGATCAAAATTCATAACCTGATTTTTTTATGATTTGCTGTATTTTTTCTTTTGTTCTGTTGAGTTTTACACGGGCATTGCCTTCGCTCAGACCGAGATTGTTTCCGATTTCCTTGTGAGACATTCCTTCCATGAAATAAAATATAACAGCTTTTTCCACAGCATTCAATTTCTGAACCGCAGTATAGAATGCTTCTAATTGTTTGTCTTTTGAAGGATTGTAATCTTCCTGCTGTACTTCAAAATGAACAGGAGTTTCTGTATGATTCTCGGATCTTTGCTTTTCTTTCTTTAAATATGTAATTGCAGTGTTGATGGCAACACGGTACATCCACGTAGAAAATTCACTGTTACCTTTGAAATTTTGATAGGATTTCCAAAGCTGGATGAGAATTTCCTGCTGCAGGTCCTCGCGGTCCTCTACAGAATCTGCATAGATCCGTGAGGCTTTGTATAAAATGCCTTTGTGCTGGTTGACAAGCTTTAAAAAAGCAGTTTCAGTTAAGTTACTCACAGTTGTTTCATGGTTGGTTTACAATTATAAACTGGATACAGGTTTTACGGTATAACCTTTAGCGATAAGAAGCGGGATAATTCCGTTGTCACCCATAAGATGAGAGCCTCCGACGGCAAAGAAAGAACTTTCTTTTTCCATGAGTTCCGGCATTATTTTTACCCAGTTGTGATTTCTGTCGGTCAGCATAGCTTTTTCCTGCTGTACATTCATAAATCTTTCATCTTTAAAAAGACTGTAAAGTAACTGTACATTTTCATTTTTAAAAGCCTCGATCATTTGTCTGAATACGATTTCATATTCCTTGTCCATTTTCAGCTGGGCGATTGTGCTTTTCAGATCATAAGCTTTGTTGATGGCTTTCATCTGATCCTCTACCTTTTCCAGTCCTTTGATGCTCTTCCTTTCTTTTATGGCTTTCTGCAGGAGTTCCATTTCATAAAGCTTTATTTCTGTTTTTGGACAGGGAATTGCTTTGGTGGAGAGCAAGGCATAAAGTGCTTGCGGGCTTGAAGTGTCAACACTTTTCAGATCCGTTCCGTAATTTGCGAGAACTGTATTCAGCTCTTGGGCTTCTCCGGGAGAAAGCTGATCAGAAATTTTTTTATCATTCTTAAACATTTTTTGTAATGAGATCATTTCAGCAGGATCCGTATAATTGATTTCCATAACAAAGCTTTCAGATTTTTCAAGAGCTTTCAATACCTTCGATTTAATCTCAAAATCTTTACTGCATAAGATATGAAAAGTTCCGGTAATGTAAGAGGGCTTAGTAAGACCGTTTCCGGAGATTTCCCAAAGCAGGCTGTTGTTTTTCCCATAGTCTGTACTCTGAGCTTTTGCATTCAGGATATTCATTGATAATATTGCGGCGAACCCAAGTTTTATTACATTTTTCATAGTCGTTTTTTTTTGATTTTCTGTTCTTTAATCAGTAGGTAAAACAAGAGCTGCAATCGTTACATTTTTTTTCAAAAAAAATAAAAACCTCCCGAAAACAGGAGGCTGTAAAATCTAAAATTATGATGATAACCAATGGTTAGGATAGCTGTTTATTCCCGGATTTTTCACTGTTCAGGTTTAAGAGTTTTTCTTTTTCTTAAAAAATAGATGATGGCCGCAGCAACTAATAGGAGAGGCCATACGTTGATAAGAGCCACTATAATTCTCTGAATCAGATAGAAGCCGTACACAAATCCATCTTTAGCATCATGAATGAAATTGTATTTATATTTATTGTCAATGCTTGTCGTGTTGGTAACGGCAATTTCTGCAATACGCAATTGAGGTTCTTTAATATAGATGTCTATTGTGCTGTATTTCAAATCATCTGTCATATTCATGCTTTGCAGCTTTTGAAGATTTCCTTCGGACATATTTTCGTCGTCCAGCGTTACTTTATCTTTATTTGTTTTTAGCTTACTGATATTTTCAGAAGTTTTCTGATTTCTTTTTCCTTCCAGCTCAGCATATTTAATGCTGGCAGTTACATCTTCCGCATTGATGGATCTTGAGTTAAGAAACAATTTGTTTGTATTAATGGCTGTCAGTAATTCACCAAGCTTTTCTGTAGGAATACGCACCTGCATTCTGTTCTCTGTCTGATATTTTTTCACCAGCATGGCTTCCTCATCGGATGTATTGTAAGTGTTTTCAGAAACTACATTACTCTGAAGGTTGCTATTGGTTACAAATCCTCCGAGCTCCTGAACAGATTTTTCAATAGCAACGGTTGCGTTGTACACATCCTTTACTTCCATGTTAACATCTGCAGTCTTGATGAATTGTTTGTCTTTTACTTTCATATCTGCTACAGATGAAATACTGTCCGATACAGTAACTGCAGAAGAATCTGCTGTCGCATAAGCATTAAGATCTGTCTCTGCAACCTCTCCCTTCTTACAGGAATAGATGCCTAATAAAAGAACTGCAGATAATGATAATTGAAGATAAGTGGTTTTCATAGCGTTGATTTTTGTTGTTTTCCTGAAGTCAAAGTTCAGTCAGGATCTTTTGTAACGCTTGAAAATCAAAAGTAAAAAGCTTGTAAATAAAATACGATATTTTAATTCGTTGAAAGTAAGTGTTTTGTAAAACAATGTACACTTCAGGCCTTTGCTTTCGGAGCAGTTTTTGCTTATCTTTTACAAACCAAAACTACAATCTATCACTATGTCAAATACTTTTTCTAAAATCAGAAATGCAATAGGATTATTCACATCCATAGATTTTGATCAGCTGAGTGCTATTTCTCAAAAAGTAGATCTTCCCAAACTGATGCATAATTTTTCTAAACTGGATGATAAACAGCTCTCAGGGCTCATGAAAATGCTGGATCCCGAAAAGAAAAAGAAAGAACTTCCACCCATTGACGGAGATTTTTACGATATTTACCATACGCTTACTCCCGAACAGCGTGAAATTCAGCTCAAAGTAAGAGCATTCATGGAAAAAGAAGTAAAGCCTATTGTGAATCACTACTGGCTCAGAGATGAATTTCCATTTGAGCTGATCCCGAAATTCCAGAAGCTGGATATCTGTGGCGTTACTTATGAAGGATATGGATGTCCGGGAATGCCTTTTCTTATGGAGGGAGTCATTGCCATGGAAATGGCAAGAGTAGATGCCTCAATAGCAACATTTTTCGGGGTGCAATCCGGGCTGGCCATGGGTTCTATTTATATCTGCGGATCTGAAGAGCAGAAGCAGAAATGGCTCCCGCAAATGCAGAAGTTTGAAAAAATTGGAGCTTTCGGTCTTACAGAGCCGGAAGTAGGTTCCGGAGCAGCGGGCGGACTTACTGTAACCTGTAAAAAAACGCCGGAAGGATGGGTTCTGAATGGACAGAAAAAATGGATCGGGAATGCTACTTTCGCGGACCTGATTATTATCTGGGCAAGAGATCTGGATACCGGAGAGGTAAAAGGATTTATTGTAGAAAAAGATAACCCTGGATATTCTGTTGAAAAAATTAAAGGAAAAATGGCTTTAAGGATTGTTCAGAACGGATTGATCACCTTGAAAGACTGTCTTGTAACCGAAGAAAACCGTTTGCAGAATGCCAATTCATTCAAAGATACCGGAAAAGTATTGAGAATGACCAGAGCGGGAGTCGCATGGATGGCCACAGGATGTGCACGCGGGGCTTACGAAAGTGCATTAGATTATACCCGAAAAAGAGAACAGTTTGGGAGACCTATTGCTTCATTCCAAATGATTCAGGGGCATCTGGTAGAGATGCTGTCTAATCTTACCGCCATGCAGACTATGGTTTTCAGATTGTCTGAAATGCAGGATGAAGGCATTTTAAAAGATGAGCATGCTTCCCTAGCCAAAGTTTTCTGTACCCTGAGAACAAGGGATATTGTTTCCAGGGCAAGAGAGGTGATGGGAGGCAACGGAATTCTGCTGGAGTACGATGTGGCCAGATTTGTTGCCGATGCAGAAGCAATCTATTCCTATGAAGGAACAAAAGAAATTAACTCGCTCATCGTAGGACGATCGATCACGGGTTTCAGTGCTTTTGTATAGGCAGCAGGTAGCAGGTAATAGGTTATGGGTATTGTAACCTGTTACTGCTCATCCGTCATTTATGAAACAAGGTGTTTATACTTGTCTTTGTTATCAATAATCATCCAGAGATTGATCAGGAACATTACTCCGGCAATTCCCATTCCCATGGGAGACTTATCCATAGTGAATACATGAATCACTATTCCTACCATTACAGGTAAGATAACGATGGCTCCCAGCGCTCTTGTTTTGGGAAAGATGAATAATAATCCGCCAATGACTTCTACGGTCCCCACTAATGGCATCAGCCAGCTGATTTCTCCAAAAGCCGCGAAAAGTTTCATCTGCTCAGGAGTCGGTTTTTCCATGGGCATATAATTAAAGAACTTGTTTAATCCGGCATTAATAAACATAAGCCCGAAAAGTAAACATACTATGAACTTTATTGCTTTCATGATTGATGATTTTATATCAAATGTAAAATAAAAATACGATTTATGTGCGAGGTTTTTGTAAAAAACGAATAATTACTGTTAATGATCGGTTAATGTTGGATTTTGGATAATCTTATTCGTTATATTTGATGTACAAATTAAAATCATAATATTATGTTGAAAAATCTGAAAAAATTAAACCGTACGGATTTAAGAGAAATTCAAGGCGGGGGAGGTGCTGGAAAATGTGATATCGGACCCATTGGCTGTCCATGTAAAATTCCGCCAGGAGATCCTTGCTTGGGAGGCGGCGGTGGAGGAACTCCGCCACCACCGGATTACGGATACTGCCCCGATAGCCAGACTTACATTCTGTGCACAGAAACCTGCCCGAACGGAATGAGCCCATTGTGTGCTCTGTCATAACAATAAAAAGACTGTCTTGATAAGGCAGTCTTCTTTATTTAAAGGGTTAGATTGCAGCATTCGAAATTAGAGCGATATCCAATTATTCTCCATTTTTTATTACTGCTTATTGCTCATTACTCATACTCTAGTCCATTTCCTTAAGCGTTATATTCTTAGAAATTTTGTAGCTTTTTTTCTTTTTATTAGGCTTCTGTTCTTCCCCCAGCAATCTACCCCAGGGCTTGAGGTCATCCACTCTCTCACAGATAATTTTTATAATCGCAATGGCCGGAATACACAGGAACATTCCTGCTATTCCCCAGAGATGTTCTCCTAAAAGAATACCGATAAAAGAAAACAAAGCATTGATCTTTACTTTTGAGCCTACAACAAAAGGCAGAACAATATTTCCGTCTATTGCATGGATCCCTATATATCCCAAAGCCACATAGATACATGTTGAAGGAGTGGAAGTGGCAAATGCTATAAAGCAGGAGATTAAAAGGGAAATAAAAATTCCGAGATATGGAATAACGTTTAGCAATCCCGTCAAAACTCCTAAAAGGATAGCATATTTTACGCCCAAAATGGTAAGCAGGACAGAAGTAAGGATAGAAACAATAATCACCTGAAGAAAAAGCCCGAAGATATATTTCTTCGTCATGACGCGGATTTCACTTACCGCTTCCTGTACACTGGCTTTATGTCTTTCGTTGAAAACAGTAACAATAAAATTATTTAAAAGTCTTCTGTAATTTAAAATAAAGATAAAAAACAGGGTGAAAAATATAATGAATCCAAATCCCGTTGAAAAAATTCCGAATGTAAAACCCAGAATGACTCCTGAAGAAGATAAAAGTTTATTCAATCCCTGATTGATATAATCTACCTGTTCATCTACCTTTACATTGAATGTTTTGGAAACCCAATGCTGAAGGCCATTAAAAACAGTAGTGAACTGTTCTTTGAGATGAGGAAGGTCCTTGCTGAAATCCGAAAGCTGATTGGTGAAGAAATAAATGATCCCGCCTAAAATAACCAGCATGATAAACACTGAAGTCATTGTTGACATAGACCTCGGAAACCTCAATTTTCTTTCCATAAAAGTGGCAGCCGGCAAAAACAGCATTGCCATCAGGAAAGCAAGGAAAAAGGGAGCTAAAATACTCTGCCCCAATGCTAAAAGATAACCAAGGCCAATGATGGAGATCACCACAAGCGTAAGCTTGACAAGGAAAGGAAGTCTAAGAAAATTCATAATCTATAAATATGCGGTGTGGAATAAAAATAAGAAAACCCCTCAGAATTAAAAAGATTTTTATGCAATTCTTCAGAATTATCTTGTGTTCTGCAAATTTTATTCCACGTCCTGAGAAAAACTGTGCTTTTTGTATAAAAAACGGAAACACGCCCTGAATATCAGAACGTGTTTCTTTATTGAGAAGTTAATATGTTATCAATTGTTTATTCTTCGATGGCGATGTCAATCACTTCTTCCATTCTGTTCACATAGTGTACTTTAAGATCTTTTAAATAATCTTTTTTAATCTCTTCCACGTCTTTTCTGTTGGCTTCACAAAGGATAACATCTTTAATTCCAGCTCTTGTTGCTGCCAGAAGCTTTTCTTTGATTCCTCCTACAGGAAGCACTTTTCCTCTTAGTGTAATTTCTCCCGTCATCGCAAGGTGAGGTTTTATCTTCTTGTTTTTGAAAGAAGACACCATGGATGTGAGCATGGCGATCCCTGCAGAAGGCCCGTCTTTAGGTGTGGCTCCCTCAGGAACGTGAACGTGAATGTTTTTCTTATCGAGATCTTCCTGAGGAATTCCCAGTTCATCATGCTTCGCTTTAATATACTCAAGAGCAATGGTGGCAGATTCCTTCATCACCGTTCCAAGGTTTCCAGTCATGGTCAGAGCACCTTTTCCGTTGCTTAATATGCTTTCAATATAAAGAATATCACCCCCTACACTGGTCCATGCAAGACCCGTTACTACGCCAGGAACTCCGGTAATTTCAGATAAGCTTTTCGGTCTTGGAACCCCCAAAATTTCATCCACTTTTTCCAAAGAGATTTTGGGATCGTATTCTTTTACCAGGGCTGTCTGTAATGCGACCCATCTTGCAATGGCGGCAATTCTTTTTTCGAGCGATCTTACACCGCTTTCTGAGGTATGAGCCTCTACAATGTGCTTAAGTTCCGTATTTCCCAGTTTGAATGACTTGGCATCCAGACCATTTTCTTCCTGTTGCTTTTTGATTAAATGTCTTTTGGCAATTTCAATTTTTTCCTCCAGCGTATAACCGGCAATCTGAATGATCTCCGTTCTGTCCAAAAGCGGGGTCTGTATTGTTGAAAGCGAGTTTGCAGTAGCAATAAACATTACTTTTGAAAGGTCATAACCCATCTCCAGGAAATTGTCATAGAAAGACTTGTTTTGCTCCGGATCAAGAACTTCCAGAAGTGCTGAGCTTGGATCTCCATGCTGGCCCTGTCCTATTTTATCAATCTCATCAAGTACAATTACCGGGTTTGAAGTACCGGATTTTTTGATGGACTGTAAAATTCTTCCCGCCATGGCGCCAATGTACGTCTTTCTGTGTCCGCGGATTTCACTTTCATCATGCAAACCACCTAGAGATAATCTTACATATTTTCTTCCTAAAGCATCAGCAATAGATTTTCCCAAAGAAGTCTTACCCACTCCCGGAGGCCCTACCAATAAAAGAATAGGAGATTTCATGTTGTTTTTCAGTTTTAAAACAGCCATATGCTCCAGGATTCTTTTTTTGATGTCTTCCAATCCGAAGTGAGCTTTGTCAAGCACTTTCTCAGCTTTAGCAATATCAAAAATATCTTTTGTATAAGTTTCCCATGGAAGATCAGTGAAGAAATCAAGATAATTTCTCTGCACATTATAATCCGGAGAATTAGGATTCTGACGTTGAAGTCTGCTGATTTCTTTCTGAAAATGATCCTCTACCTCCTTGCTCCATTTTTTATTTTTAGCCTTGGCAATAAGATCTTCAACATCACTTTCAGGTCCGCCGCCAAGCTCCTCCTGAATCGTTCTGATCTGCTGATTCAGGAAATATTCTCTCTGCTGTTTATCCAGATCCTTTGAGGTTTTCTGATGAATCTGGCTTCTGAGCTCCAGCTTTCTGAAATCTTCATGCATCATCTCATAGCACTGATTGGCTCTGATCATCAGGCTTTTCTCTTCGAGAAGCTTTTGCTTTGCAACGGAAGAGAAATTAGCATTTGTACAGATGAAATTCAGAAGATCATCGTTATTGTTTATATTTTTGATGGCGAAGTTGGCCGCATTGGGAATATTGGGATCCAGTTCTATAATCTTTAAAGCAAGATCTTTGATGTTCTCCAGCAGTGCCTCATATTCATCCTGATTTTTAGGACGCGTATCTTTTAATTTTGATATTTCTGCTTTGAAGTAAGGTTGTTTATCAACAATTTTTTTAATCTTAAATCGGTGAAACCCCTTGGTTATTGCTGTAATATTACCTTCCGGAAGCTTAATAATCTTAATGATCTTAGCCAATGTACCGGTAGTGTAAATATCTTTTTCCGAAGGCTGCTCCAGATCCGAATTTTTCTGGCTTACAATTCCAATGAAATCACCATTTTTCTGGGCTTCCTCAAGAAGCTGTATCGAGGTTTTTCTTCCTGCAGTGATAGGAATTACCACATTCGGGAACATCACCATATTTCTTACGGGAAGTATCGGGAATATTTTCTGTTCGGAATTTTTATCGGTCTCAGCGAAGTCGGAAAGATTGATTTCTTCAGTTACGATATCAAATCCGTCACTGATCATTTCTTCTAAACTTATATCTTCAAATTCTGTCATAGTCAATCGAATGACAAATTGTCATTTTCGTTTTTTATCGTTAAAAGGATTTTTTATAATACGCACTGAAAACGTGTGGCATATTATAATATTCTTAAGATGCACAATACTTATGCCATTTGTTTTTTACTTAAAAATACGGTCAAAATTTCCTTTTTTAGATAATCTTTGCATTAAAAATCAAAATAAAGCAGTTCTGTTTCTGTAATTTCTTAAAAATGTGTATTTTCGCAAACTGATAAAAAACTATAATTTATAAAATGGCAATTTTAGGACAGATTAGGAGTAAGCCTTGGCTTTTAATGGGAGTAATAGCCTTAGCGCTTTTGGCGTTCTTGGTGAACCCCGATAGTATTGACAAGGTTTTTGGAAAGAATCCTGATGTTTTAGGAAAAGTAAATGGTGAGAAAATCACCCGCGAAGAGTTCAATGACCAGCTTTTCGTGTTGCAGCAACAGGCTGATCAGCAAGGACGTCCGAAAAACGGTCTTGAAGAGCAGGCTTGGCAGTTACTTGTACAATCCAAACTTATCAAACAGCAGTTTGAGAAGCTGGGCTTTGAAATGACTGATGATTATTTCTGGAATCAGATCCAGTATGATCAGATGTTTGCTCAGAATCAGCAGTTCTTTGATGAGAAAGGTAATTTTAAAACTCAAGAGCTTAAAAAAGAAATTGAAACATTAAAAAACACCAATCCTGAAGGGTATAACCAATGGTTGAAAACTAAAAAGACTATTGAGTACAGACTTATGGCAAGACAGGTGTTTACCAATATTTCAGCAGGTATCACTACCGGTAAGAAAGAAGCCGAAGAATTGATGAAGCAGAGAGATCAGCTTGCAGATATCGACTTTGTAAAAGTGGACTATGCAGCGTATCTTCAGAAAACAAAGATCAATGTTACTACACAGGATCTTGCTGACTACATCAAGCAGCACCCTGTCATGTTCAAAGCTGAGCCAAGCAGAAATATCGGTATCGTATTTTTCCCATCTAAACCTAGTGCTGCAGATGACGCAGCCGCTCTGAAAGAAATCACAAAATTATATTCAGGAGGTACAGATGCGAGCGGAGGTACAGAAAACTTCCAGAATACGAAAAACGATTCTATGTTTGTTACAGCAAACTCTGATGCGCCATTCAACCCACAATATGTAAACCCTGCACAATTGCCTCCAACAATCAAAGATCAGATTGCTTCTGCAGCAATCGGTCAGACTTTTGGCCCTTACAAAGAGCAGGATGTTTATGTAGTATCTAAATTGGTAGGAAAAAGAGCTTCAGACTCTACTTTATCAAGACATATTCTTATTGCATTCAAAGGAAGCCCTGCCGGGGAAGGAGTAACAAGAACAAAAGAGCAGGCTAAAAAACTGGCTGACTCTATCGGAGCTATTGTAAAAGCAACACCAGCCAGATTTACAGAATTCTTAAAGCTTTCCAGCGATCCGAATTCTGCAGCACAGGGAGGGAGCTTAGGATGGACAACTCCGGAAACTCCTTTCGTTCCTGAATTCCTTACTTACCTGGCCAACAATCCTAAAGGAGCTACAGGGGTAGTAGAAACGCAGTTCGGTTATCATATCATCAATATTGAAGATAAAAAATCAGGATCTATGGGGTATAAAGTTGCTAACCTTGTAAAAGCAATCAAACCTTCAGATGCTACTGAGGCAGAAACAGATAAAAAATCAAGAAAATTCATTCAGCAGGTTCAGGGGAAATCTTTCAACGATTTCGTGAACATTGCTAAGAAAGGTAATTACCAGTTCTCCAATCCAAAGGCAGCGAAAAGATTTGAAGGCCAGCTTCAGGGCTTAGGCACTGATAAAGATCCGGAGATCCTTACTTGGGCTTTTGATAAGAAAAGAACTAAAGGAGATACTGAATTATTTACTGTAGAAGGAACAGGAGATAAGATTGTAGTGTATCTGAACGGAAAACAGGAAGCAGGTCTTGCTGATCCGGAATCTGTAAGAGACCAAATTGAAGTTGTCGTTAAAAATAAATTGGCTGCAAAACAAATTTCGGATAAAATTACAGCGGCTAAAGCTTCAAGCTTAGATCAGATCGCTAAATTATTTGCAGCTCCGAAACAGTCTGCTCAGGTGAACTTACTTAACCCTTCAGTAGCGGGTGCTATGGAACCTAAAGTTGCCGGTGCTGCATTTGGTGTGGCAAAAGGTAAACTTTCCAACCCTGTTGAAGGAGGAACAGGTGTTTATGTTCTGATCAAAAAATCTGAAACAGTAAACAAACAGCCTGGAGACCTTAAACAGTTTACAGAATCTCTTACTCAGAGAAGTGCGGGAATGTTCGGGCAGGCTTGGATGAAGAGCCTTCAGGACAACGCAGATATCGAAGATTACAGAATCGAGATCTGGAATAAACTGGGACATCAGCAACAATAAAGAATTCATTTCATATGATATAAAAAGCGGCAAATTTTTTTGTCGCTTTTTTTTGTATTTATCGCAGAACAATAAAGGAAAAGATTTATTTAAAATGTACTATATTTGCTTATTAGAAAAAAATTAGCAAGTGAAGTTCAGTAAAGAATTAAAAGCTGGTGTGATCACACTTCTGGCCATTGTAGGTTTTGTGGTGTTGTTTCAGTTTATGAAAGGGAAAAGCCTTTTTACTACCGATAATATATTTTACGCAAAGTATGACAACGTAGAGGGGTTGGCACAGTCTTCGGCTGTTTCTATTAACGGTTTGAAAGTAGGGCAGGTGGATAAAATTACTCCTCTGACTACAAAAGACGGTAAAATTAATTTTGTTGTAAAAATTACGGTAGATAACAAATTCGAATTCTCAAAAAACTCATCATTAGAGATTTTTGAGCCAGGATTAATGTCTGGTAAAGAAATGAGAGTTAATCTGGCATATGGAGGGCCAACGGCCAAAGATGGAGATACCCTGAAAGGTGCTTTCAAACTGGGAACATTAGGAAGCCTTTCTTCTCAGGTGGGCCCGGTAAAAGATCAGCTGCAGGTGGTTTTACATAGGGTAGACTCCCTGATGGCGAATGCCAACCTGCTGGTGGATGCTCAAAACAGAGCTGAAATTAAAGCCTTATTATCCAATCTTAATAAAACAGTAGGCGCATTACAGGCTACAGCAGGAAGTGTAAACAATCTTGTGGGCCACAATGATCCTAAATTGCAGAAAGTATTGGATGATGCAAGCCTTACCATGCAAAGTGGAAAGGTAACCCTGGATAAGTATGGAAATCTGGCTCAGAGCATTGATACAAAGCAGTTGAATTCTACAATTGCAAATTTAGATGCTACTGTAGGCAAGTTAAATCAGGTAATTGGCGGTATCGATAGAGGAGAAGGTAGCTTAGGTAAGATTATGAAAGACGATCAGCTTTATAACAACCTGAATTCAGCTTCTACCAACTTAAATTCATTAATCGAAGATATGAAAGCGAACCCGAAGAGATATATCAACTTCTCGGTTTTCGGTAAAAATAACAAAGACTAATACGCCACCTTATGCAGTACATTGGTAATATTATTTTCCTGATTTTATTAGTGGCAGGGTTCGGGCTCTTTGCTAAAAGCCTGCTCAAGATCTATAGGAATATCAGGTTAGGTCATGAAATTAATAGAAACGACAGAAAAGGAGAACGCTGGAGCACTATGGCACGGGTTGCTATGGGGCAGAGTAAAATGACGGCACGTCCTGTTGCCGGAGTTCTGCACCTTTTCGTATATGTAGGTTTTGTGATTATCAATATAGAACTTATTGAAATCATTGTAGATGGACTGTTTGGAACGCACCGTTTCCTGGCTTCTGTTTTCGGACACGGATTCTACAGCTTCTTTACTGCAACATTAGAAATTTTAGCACTTCTTGTGGTAATCGGCGTAGTTATATTCTTTATCAGAAGAAACTTTTATGGTGTTAAAAGATTAACAATGAAAGAACTTTTTGGCTGGCCAAAACAGGATGCCAACTGGATTCTTATCATAGAGTTTGCACTGATGGCGGCTTTCTTCACAATGAATGCGTCAGATTTTATTTTACAGTCGAGAGGAGTTTTGCCAGAGCATGGAAGCTTCCCGATCAGTGAAATGACATTGGTTCCTTTTTTCGAAATCTTTAGTTTTGACAGCGGATTTTTGATGTTCACAGAGAAAGCAGCATGGTGGTTCCACTTTGTGGGGATTCTTTTCTTTATGAATTATCTATATTATTCTAAGCACCTGCATATCATCCTGGCCTTTCCAAGTACATGGTACGCTAATCTTGAAAAGAAAGGAAAATTCAACAATCTTGAATCTGTCACTAAAGAGATTAAATTAATGATGGATCCTAATGCAGATCCATATGCTGCTCCGGCAGAAGGAGCGGAAGCGGATGTACCTTCTAAATTTGGTGCAGAAGATATTTTTGATCTTAATCAGGTACAATTGCTTAATGCTTATTCCTGTACAGAGTGCGGACGTTGTACCTCCGTTTGCCCCGCTAATATTACCGGTAAAAAACTTTCTCCAAGACTGATTCTGATGAAAACCAGAGACCGGTTGGAAGAAGTGGGCAGAAATATTGACCAAAACGGAAAATTTGTTGATGACGGTAAAAAGCTGTTGAACGACTATATTACCAAAGAAGAACTTTGGGCCTGTACCACATGTAATGCATGTACGGAAGCCTGTCCGGTATTGCTAGATCCGCTTTCCATTATTTTTGAAATGAGAAGATTCCTGGTAATGGAACAGTCTGCTGCCCCTCAGGAACTGAATCTGATGATGACCAATGTGGAAAACAATGCAGCGCCGTGGCAGTATAATCAGGCCGACCGTCTGAACTGGGCAAATGAAAATTAGATAATTAATCAATTTGTAAGTTTGAAATTGATTAAAGTCTGCATCATTTTCAAATTTCCAAATTCTCACATTTTCAAATTGAAAAAGAAATGGATTTCAATATAAAAACAATGGCAGAATATGCTGCCGAAGGAAAAGCCCCTGAAGTTTTATTTTGGGTTGGATGTGCGGGAAGTTTTGATGACCGTGCTAAGAAAATTACAAAAGCATTTTGCAAGATATTAAATAAGATAGGTGTTGAATTTGCCGTTTTAGGACAGGAAGAAAGCTGTACCGGTGATCCTGCAAAAAGAGCCGGAAATGAATTTGTATTCCAGATGATGGCTCTTACCAACATTGAAGTGCTGAATGCTTACGAAGTAAAGAAAATCGTAACGGCCTGTCCACACTGTTTCAATACCCTGAAAAATGAATATCCAAGCTTAGGCGGGCATTTCGAAGTGGTACACCACACGCAGTTCCTTAAAACCTTAATGGAAGAAGGAAGACTGAAAATAGAAGGCGGAGCATTCAAAGGAAAGAAAATTACTTTCCATGATCCCTGCTACTTGGGACGTGCCAATGATGAATATGAAGCTCCAAGAATGCTATTGGAAAAGCTGGATGCAGAGCTGGTAGAAATGAAGCGATGCAAAACCAATGGTCTCTGTTGTGGAGCCGGTGGTGCACAGATGTTTAAAGAACCTGAAAAAGGAAAAAAAGACATCAATATTGAAAGAACGGAAGAAGCTTTATCCTTTGAACCTAAGGTAATTGCTACAGGATGCCCTTTCTGTAATACCATGATGACGGATGGTGTAAAGCACTTTAACAAAAATACTGAAGTAGCCGTAAAAGATATCGTTGAACTTCTTGCTGAAGCAGAAGATTTATAATTGAAATCTTTTATTGGTTTATGAAGCTGAAATGGAGACTCTCCTTTTTATTGATCATTTCGATACTTGCATTTCTTACATTCTGGAATTATCAAAACAGGGTATATGATTGGGACATGCCGGGCTACATGGGAAGCATGTATACTTCCGAGTTTCCGGACTCTCCGGATAAAGTTCGGATCCTGACCTATGAGGAAATCAAGAAAGAGGCTCCGGCAGCACATTATACAGATATCATCGGAATCAACCAGTGGGATATCCCCAGGCAGTATTTCGTAAAAAATACACAGTCTTTTACAGAACAGTTACCCTATTTTCAGATTAAAGTAGGGTATATTCTTGTCATAACACTTTTTTACAAACTTGGGTTCACCGCACCCATGGCAGTTTTGTTTACCAGTCTTATTTCTTACTTTGTTTCAGGATTACTGTTCTTTTATATTCTACACCTCCTGTTCCCGAAGAAGTACTGGCTTGCTGTAGCAGTGACGGTTGCAGCAATGCTTCTGCCTCCAATGACCTACATGTCCAGGGTTTCTACGCCGGATATGTTTATATTTCAGTTTATGCTGATCTTTATCATCGGTTTACTCAAAAAGTGGGAAAAATGGGCAATGTTTGTGCTTCTGTTCGCTATTACTTTTATAAGACCCGATTATATTACATTTACACTTACCTATCTTACTGCTGTTTTCTTATTCCGTTATTTTCAGGAAAAGAAAATTGATGTCTCCTTTATCATACAGGGGACGGTACTTTTGGTGATGTATCTGGTCATTGTTAAATTTTACCATTATCCAGGCTGGAAAGATGTTTTTTACGATACTTTTATTGACAGGCGGCCATTTATTTCTACACATCCTATTGAGGTCAGTCTGCAACAATATCTGAGTATTATTTACATCAAAATTATTTACTTTAAAAAGGTAACATTATCTTTAGCCATCATGATAGGTGTCATCTTCTGGCGATCGAAAGATGCATGGGTGAGAATGATTTCGGTTCTTTTTCTGATAAATGTTTATATCAAATTCTTCTTCTTTCCGCAGTCGGCCGCATTACGGTTTTTCTTTCCGTTTATCTTTCCGGTGTTTGTGATGATGCTCTACGTATTGAGTCAAAAATACAATGATCTCAAACTCGGGAAAATTGCGTAATTTTGTATTGAAGATGATCAGGATTTAAAATCATTATTCAACTCACCTCTTTTTTATGAACGAGGTTTTGATATATGATTAAATTCTTGAAAAATAAATACTTACATTATGAAAATCGAAGAATCTAATATTGTAGAAACCAACGACTACAGAGTCATTATATATCCGGCATCAAGACCTTTTGAAACAAAAGAAGCAAAAGCCATTACAGAAAAACTTTTTGATTTCCTTGCTACATGGGCTGCCCATGGCAAACCGCTTTCTTCTTCATTTAAAATTGAAAAGAATCAGTTTATCATAGTATGTGTAGACGAAGAAAAGGAAATGGCTTCAGGATGCAGTATTGATGCTTTAGGAAAGGTAATGCGAGAAATTGATGAAGAATACCAGTTGGGGCTTTTTGACAGAATGAAAGCAAGCTTTGTGGAAAACGGTGAAGTAAAGACTCTAAAGCTGATTGACTTTAAAACGAAATTAAGGAACGGAGAACTTTCAAACGATATCCAGGTTTTTGACTTCTCAAAAAACACGTATCTGGACTTTTTGAGCCACTTTCTGCTTCCTTTGGAAAAGAGTTGGGCAGCTTCTGTAAAATAATCGCTGTGAAGCTTATACAGCCGAATAATCATAAAGTGGGAATCTGTTTCTCACTTTTTTGTTTTAATGTATCTTTGTACAGATTCGAGTAAAAATCAATGGCTAAAGTACTTTTTTTAACCACCTCCCACAGCTATAATGATGACAGGATTTTTTATCATCAGGCAAAAGCTCTTAGAGATAATGGCTACGAAGTGAAAATATGCAGTTTATATGCTGATTATATTGGTGCTGTTGATGGAATTGAAATAGAATCGTATGCCATTCTGGAAGAAAGCATCGAAAAGAAAATGAAGGCTTTCCGAGAAGTCTGCGACAACTTTAACCCTCTGGTTATCATATGCTCGGAACCGCTGGCCGTGGTAGCTGTGAAGGAATTCGTAAAGAAAAATAAAATAAGCTGTATCTATGATGTTACTGAATGGTATCCTTCCATGTCGATGCTTCAGCATTATAGTTTTCCTACTAAAATTTTTCAGGCAGTAAAATTCTCTTTAATTCAGTTGTATGCCGGTTTTCTGAGTACTCATTTTATTTTTGGAGAAACTACCAAAAAATTTCCGTTAGCCTATTTTTTCGGATTAAAAAAACAGATGATTCTTCCTTATTATCCTGATCCTGCTTATATCAAGGAAAGCATTAAGGAACTCGATCCCAATACAATAATACTGTGCTACACGGGACAGATTTCTAAGGATAAAGGAATTGGAAATTTCTTCAATGCAGTAGATAAGGTTCGTCAGAAACTTCCTGAATTACATATTAAAATCCTCATTATTGGCTCCACTGTTGACGAAAGTGACGAACTCTATTTTTCATCGTTATTGAAAGAATATTCTTTTGATGATATTGAGATCAGGAAATCAACTACTTTTGAGAGATTTACAGAAGCATTTGCAGAGGCCGATCTATGTTTCGACCTTCGGGAAATTAATTTTGAAAACAATCATTCTCTGCCGATAAAGCTTTTTTATTTTATGGGAGCAGGAAAACCTGTGATGTATTCGAATTTGAAAGGTATACGGAAGCATATGGGAAAACTCTCGTTTGGAAATCTTGTAGATCCCCGTAATGCTGAAGATATTTCAGAATTGATTGTTAATTATATCAGGAATCCGGATCTATACCACTCTCATGCTCTTAATGCCCGAAAAGATTTTAAAGAAAAATATAATTGGAATGTCATAAAAAACTCCTTTGTTGATTTTGTAAAAAAGTCTATAGATTAATAATCACCATGCAGCTTACTATCATCAAAACATTTGTTTCACGTTTCCTTATTCTGATCCTGAGTTTCGGATTGGTGATCTTTTCTACAAATATGTGGGGAAGTGAAGGAAAGGGAACTATTTCTATTGTGGTAGCTAATGCAGCGGCTGTAAGCTTTTTCAGCAGTATTTTTTCCGGAAGCAGTGCTTCTTATTTCGCTTCAAGATTTAAAATAGAAAAGGTGTTGCTGTATGCCTATCTGTGGTCTATATTAACAGGGCTTTTGATTCCGTTTTTATTTGGTCTTGCCTCTATTCAGGGGAAATATCTTTTTTATCTTATAGGAATATCTGTGTTTTCTTCACTTCTGTCTACTAATATCAGCCTGTTTATTGGAACACAGAATATCAGAAGGTTTAATCTCTATACTGTATTACAGCAGCTGGTGCATATTATTTTTATTGGAATATTAGTATATGTCTTGGGTAAGAAAGATGTTTCAGTATACTTTCTCGCACAGATTGGGTGCTTGGCACTGCTGTTTATTACCAGTTTTTTTCAGATCATCAAAAAATGTAGAATTTCTGAGATATCCTTCTGTAAGGATGTGGCCAGAAATATGTTTGAATATGGCTGGAAAACGCAGTTAAGTGCGTTTGTTCAATTCCTCAATTACAGGCTTTCATTTTATTTCCTGGAGTATTTTGAAGGCATTGCCAGCGTAGGAATATTTTCCATCGGCGTTACCTTTTCGGAGGCCATATGGACCATTACGCGCAGTATCGCTGTTATTTTATACTCAGATGTGGTCAACAGCAAAAGCACAGAAGAATCTATAGAAAAAACTAAAGAATCTCTAAAACTGACTTTTATACTGATGATCGGTTTTGTGTTGGGAATCCTGATCATTCCGTCTCAGGTGTATGAGATGATCTTTGGAAAAGAGTTCAGAGATACCAAAGAAATCATGCTCATCTTATCACCGGGAATTTTTGCCATTGCGGTAAGTGATATGGTAGGGCATTACTTTTCAGGGATGAGAGAGCTCAAAATTCTCAATGTAAAATCAATAACAGGATTAATAGTTACAGTGGTATTCTCTTTCATTGCAATACCGAGATGGGGAATTTGGGGTGCATGTATTGCTACTACATCATCGTATTTTGTTTCAGCGTTCCTCTTGTTCAGAAAGTTTTACAAGTCCACTTCCTTTAGTTGGAAAGACTACATACCTTCAAGAGAGGAAATACAGCTTTTAACAGAAAAATTTTTGAAGAAATAATTCTTTTGCTCACACGCAAAACAAAGGCATTTCCTTATTTTTACAAATCTATTATCTTTATATTATGTGCGGAATCACCGGTTATTATTCATTTCATCACAGTATTTCCTCTACAAATATTCTGGAAATGAATCAGGCGATTAAACATCGCGGACCCGATGATGAAGGGTTCTGGATCTATAATAATGATCAGGCAGTTTCTTTTTCTGGCATTGATTCTACTCAAAAGATCAAAGAACAGTTTCCGGTTTTAGAGGAAGGGATAGATTGTGATATTGCTTTAGGTTTTCGTAGATTGTCTATTATTGATCTATCTGAAAAGGGCCACCAGCCTATGCTTTCGGAGAATGAGCAAATTATGATCACATTTAATGGTGAGATTTATAACTTTAAAAAATTAAGGAATGAGCTTGAAAGTGCAGGACATTATTTCCGCAGTACCTCTGATACTGAAGTGATTCTTAAAGCTTATCAGGAATGGGGAAATTCTGCCTTTTCAAAGCTGGATGGGATGTTTGCAATCTGTATTGTAGATCTTATCACTCAGAAACTGGTATTGGCAAGAGACAGAGTGGGAATGAAACCTCTGTTCTACCATCAAAGCCCGGAGGGTTTAGTCTGGGCCTCAGAAATAAAAGCATTGCTGAAGCATGAATTTGTAAAGTCGCAAATCAACTGGAATGGGGTATATACTAATTTTCTTTTCCAGACAACATTGGCACCGCAAACCTGTTTCCAGCATATCTTTTCACTGGAACCTGCATCTTTTATAACAGTTGATTTAAAAGATCAGAAAGTCATTAAAGAAATATTCTGGAAGATGCCTTCTCCATCCCAGGATGCTGTTTCTGAACCGGAAGCGGTAAAAAAAATAGACGAGCTAATTTGTAAAAGTATTTCAGAGCAGTTATATGCCGATGTTCCTGTAGCAGTGATGATGAGCGGAGGGATAGATTCTACCTTAATTGCTTCGAAATCAAAATCTTCCAATACAGATATTAATACATACACCGTATCTTACCCGTTTTCTGAAGAGGAAGTAAAAAACGCAGCTCTCGCAGCCCGGCATTTTGGAGTTCCGCATGAAATAAAGGAAATAAGTGAAGAAGAAGCTCTGGAGCAGCTTAAAGAAAATATTCAGCATTTTGAAGAGCCTTACAGCAGCTTTGAAGTATTAATTAATGCTGCAAAATATGCCCATGACAGAGGTTTTAAAGTAGTTCTAAGCGGAAACGGGGCAGATGAGCTTTTTGCAGGATATGCTCACACGCTAAAGCTAAGCAGATGGCTTGTTATGAGGAATTTTAATTTTATAAGCCCTTTCATCTTTATGAAGGATAAATTTTCGAGAAGGGTGAAAAATTATTTCTCACAGAATGCTCTATTCGATTTTTTCAGGCAAAGCCAGGTCAATATGATGCCTTGGGAAGCTAAAGCCCTCATAAAGCCTGATATTTTCCATAAAGTTGATACAAACCTGTCAAAATACCATCTTTCAGAAACTAAAAATTATTCCGGATATTTTGAATACGATATGAAATATTCATTATCGTCCCACCACGTTTTCCGGGACGATCTGAGCGCCATGAAGTACAGCGTGGAATTTCGTTATCCCTATCTCAGTAACAGCCTGATAGATTACGTATCTTCGCTTCCGGAAAATATCAGGTTTAACGGAATTCAGAACAAGCCTTTATTGCGGAAAACAGCTGAAAAGTATCTTCCAAAGGAGGTTTTAAATATGCCTAAAAAAGGATTTTCATTTCCGGTTAATTATTTCATTAAAAACGATAATACAATAAGAGATTTTATATTTGAAACCCTCGAAAGCCTGAAAAAAAGAAATTTCTTTAATGCTTCTGTCATGGATGATTGGTGGAATAATCAGCATCATGAATATGACTGGGTGAAAATATGGCAGCTGGTTACCTTTGAACTCTGGTACCAGAAATATTTTGAAAAATAAAGAAGCAGCCTAAAGATTAATATTTTACCTTTGTATCTATGATGAAATATTTTTGGGGCATATGGATTGCAGTCTTTGCAATGATCAGCTGTAAAAGTGATGACGATTCTTTGCAGAGAATAGATCAGTTAATGAATATTTACGTAAAAAACAGTGCTGGTCAGGATCTTCTGAACAGTAAGAAGACCGGGTCTTTTACAGGTTTTTCTGTGAACGATATTTTTGGAACTAAAGATATAGCTCCGGTAAGTTTTTCTTTGAAGATGACAGCCGATTCACTGTTTTATATGGAATATCTCGCGGGAGCCAAAAGAAGAAGGCTGGATTCTATAAGCCCGGATAATCCCGGAACAGGAACTTCCTATTATTCCAGAATGCAGATTACGTATACAAAAAGTACCAATGTCAATGATAATGTGGTTGATACTCTGGAAATTCAATACCGTAATACACCGACAGTTTTCCAGGTTTCAAAAGTTTTATATAACAAAGTTCCGGTGTTTTCTAAGGATGAAAATGCTCCCACTTCGACAAATACTGTTACGATCACGAAATAATTTTTAAATTTGTACAATGGTTAGCTTATTATAGGCTAAACATCTAATATTTAACATCTAAATAAAATGTTACAGGTCAATTTTTTGCGCGACGAAAAAGAACGCGTTTTAGAAGGTCTTAAGAAAAGACAATTCAAAAATCTTGAGTTGGTAGACGAGGCTATCGCTGCCGACGACGAAAGAAAAAGAATCCAGTTTGAACTAGATTCCCAGCTTTCCGAAATCAACAAAATTTCGAAAGAAATCGGTCTTTTAATGAAAGAAGGAAAAAAAGAAGAAGCGGAGTCTGCAAAATCTAAAACAGCACAATACAAAGAGTCGAGCTCAGAATTGAAATCACAGTTAGAAGGTAAAGAAAACGACTTACTGAATATTCTTTACCAGCTTCCGAACATTCCAAACGAATTGGTAAAAAACGGAGCTTCTGCTGAAGATAATGAAATTATTTTCCAGTCTCACACAGTGGAAGGTCTTGGTGAAGGAGCTATTCCTCACTGGGAACTGGCAAAAAAATACAATCTAATAGATTTTGAACTTGGAGTAAAAATTGCCGGAGCCGGTTTCCCTGTTTATTTAGGGAAAGGCGCAAGACTGCAGAGAGCTTTGGTTCAGTATTTTCTGGATAAAAACGTAGAAAAAGGATATACAGAAGTCAATCCTCCTCACGTTGTGAATGAGGCCTCTGGTTTTGGAACCGGACAGCTGCCGGATAAAGAAGGACAGATGTATTACATCAATGAAGATAAATTATATCTTATTCCTACGGCAGAAGTTCCTGTAACGAATCTTTACCGTGATGTACTGTTTGACGAAAAGGATCTTCCTGTCAAAAATACCGCATTCTCGCAGTGCTACAGAAGAGAAGCGGGTAGCTACGGAGCCCACGTAAGAGGGTTGAACCGTCTTCACCAGTTTGAAAAGGTGGAAATTGTAAGAATTGAAAAGCCGGAAAATTCTTATGCTGTTTTGGAAGAAATGGTAGAGCACATCAAGGAAATCCTTACAGATCTTGAACTTCCGTTCAGAGTATTGAGACTTTGTGGTGGTGATACTGGTTTTGCATCTGCAATGACATATGACTTCGAAGTGTGGAGTGCTGCTCAGGAAATGTGGTTGGAAGTAAGCTCTGTCTCTAACTTTGAAACATTCCAGGCTAACAGATTGAAGTGCCGTTACAAGGGAGATGGTAAATCTCAATTGGTTCATACCTTAAACGGATCTGCTATGGCGCTGCCAAGAATTATGGCAGCATTACTGGAAAACAACCAGACAGCAGATGGAATCAGACTTCCTAAGAAAATTGCAGAATATGCAAGATTTGATGTAATCAACTAAACAATAAGAAGTTTAGCATACAATAAAAACCCACTGAAATTTTCAGTGGGTTTTGCTTTATTCTGTAATGATGATAATCTTTTTATCTGCGTTCTTCAGTGGAGTGTCCTGATCGTACAGGGCTTTGAGATCATATTCTATTCTGATAGAATGGTTATCAATCTGCTTCACCCAGTCATGTTTCCCTTTAATTGATTGTATAGGCCTCTCAAATTTTAAAGTAGTCCCGATTTTTTTGAAAAACATCGCCATCATTCCGGCTATTTTTTCGGCTTCTTCCTTTGATGTTTTAGATTGGATTGACTCTTCAATGCTTTTAAGATTAAAATTCTCTGTATCAATTACCAGGGTTTTTCCATCCCAATTGTTGTAAACATTCTGATCCAGCGGTATTTTTTCTCTTTTTGTGAAACTTTTGAGGACCAGATAATCTTCCGGAAGAAAATGTTCCGTTTTAAAAGAAAATCCCGCGAGCTTGTTGTTTTCTTTTGCAGACTTCATGAAAATCTTTTTCATGATTCGGATGGTGTCCGGATTTTCCGTTTTTAATTTTCCTTCCTTTTTGGCAAGATCATACATACTTGTCCATGTGGTGGGAAGTCTGTCCATTTCCCCGAATTCCTTTTGCTTTAGAGAATCAGGTGTCATCGCCATCATTTCAGACATAAACTCTCTGCTGTCAATATCAGTAA
Source organism: Chryseobacterium culicis (assembly GCF_900108365.1). Classification (GTDB taxonomy): domain Bacteria; phylum Bacteroidota; class Bacteroidia; order Flavobacteriales; family Weeksellaceae; genus Chryseobacterium; species Chryseobacterium culicis. The sequence goes on from NZ_FNWQ01000006.1 coordinate 142,175, forward strand.
GAAAAGTTGAGGCAGCATCTTGGTGATAGACAATTTCAGAATTTACACTGCAGGAATGCAGCAAAAAAAGGCTCATCAGAAATAAGACAATGGTTTTGTTCATTATATATTTAAATACAAATTAATGGCAGTTAACAGCCCCGTTTGGATCTTTACTAATCGTCATAGCTTCTGCTTTAGGAGAAACATAAGGGATTCCGAGTTCAAGACCTCTCAGAATAAACAATCCCCCCAAAATAATCATAATGACCGGTACAGCTTTCAAAATTTTTACCCTGAAAGTCTGGCTCATAAGATTTCCGGCTAAAACAATAGCAAACATGAATGGAAGGGTTCCGAGGCCAAATAAAGCCATATATAATGCTCCCTGCCATATCCCGCCTCCTGCAAGACTTGCGGTAAGTGCCATGTAAACCATTCCACAAGGTAAAAAACCATTAAGAACCCCGGTGGAGAATCTTGAACGGTAATCTGCCTTCTGAAGAAGCTTTCCTAAGTTTAATTTGACAGAATATAAAAATTTGGACAGGAAAGGAATTTTTGAAGCGAAATCTTTTCCGCCAAAGGAAAATACAGCCATAATGATCAGAAGAACCCCAGCTGTAATAGTCAGGTATTTCTGAAATCCTGCCATTTCAAACCCCTGCCCGATAATTCCGAGAAGTGCACCCAGTAATGAATACGTGAAGATCCTCCCAAATTGATAGGTAAGGTTTTGAAGGTAGAAATTGGCAGCCTGTTTTCTGGTTAATCCCATCGACAGGGCAATAGGTCCGCACATTCCGATACAGTGGAAACCGGAAGCAAAGCCTAAAGCAATAGCCGATACAATAAGTCCTATTTCCATATCACATCATAATCCATTCGGTAGTCTGTTTTGTCTTTTGTCCAACTTAGTCTTAATGTATAATTACCCATTTTCAGTACCTGTGCAGGTATTATGAAAGACTGGCTGGCATCAAGCTGTACAGATTTTTTTATGTCTAAATTCTGGTCGTCGGTTCTGTTTAAAACAAATTTTACCGTAGTATTGGAGTTGTTATATTCTTTTGGAAAAGTAATTTTAATTCCTTTGGTATCCTGGCTGTATACAGGTTTTTCCTGTAAGTCATCTGCTTTTTTCTTCGCATCAATTACATCCTGATACTTCAACTCCTCTTCGTAATAATTATCGGTTACCATTTCAGAGTTCTTCTGTCCGTTCGGAAAAAGAAACATCATGGATAATATAAAAATTATGAATGCAAGCAATGCAATTACAACACCGTGTCCCCAACTAAAGTTCTTCATTTTTTTCTAATTAAAATTGCAGTTTAAATGGTCCCTCAAAATAAGTCTGATAGGAATCTATCAGTTTACCCTTCATATCATAAACCCCTATCGTGATATTCTGTTTAGACAGCTTCATCTCATTTTCCGGGAAGCTGATATTGATGGTTCCTTTGGAAATTTTATCTCTGTCTACCTGAATTTTACTTGATGCACTGTACGTAATTTCACCATGTGCCGGATCTATTACTTTAATGGTAACGATTTTTTTGTCGTTCGTTTTATTAAGGAAAGTATAATTATAGGTATTGGTAATTTTACCGTCTCTTACGAAGAATGTACTGCCTGCCGGCTTAATGAATTTGGCCTCCATCTCACCACGGCTGTACAGAAGATATCCCAGGAATCCTACAAGAAGCAACAGAAATATGGAGAAACCTTTCATTCTTCCTGTAAACTTAAACTGGGTTTGTTTTTCAATTTCGTTTTCAGAGGCATATCTTATCAGTCCTTTTGGAAGACCAACTTTCTCCATTACTTCATCACAGGCATCAATACATGCCGTACAGTTGATACATTCCAACTGCTGTCCGTCTCTGATGTCAATTCCGGTAGGGCATACCACCACACACTGGTGACAGTCGATGCAATCTCCTTTCCCAGCAGCTTTTCTATCTTCTCCTTTTCTCCATTTTGCTCTGTTTTCTCCTCTTTTAAAATCGTAGAAAACGTTGATTGTATCTTTGTCAATCAAAACACCCTGCAATCTTCCATATGGACAAACCAGTGTACAAACCTGCTCTCTGAACCATGCAAATACAAAATAAAATGCTGCGGTAAGAAGAATCATTACAATAAAATTGGTAGGATGTGCAAACGGTCCTTCACCAACAATTTTAAATACTTCCTCATATCCTACGATATACATGAACATGAAGTGGGTAATTATTAATGAAATGATGATGTAAATAGTCCACTTCAAGCTTCTCTTCCAGATCTTCTCACTGTTCCACTCCTGTCTGTCCAGCTTCATCTGCTTATTTCGGTCTCCTTCAATCAGATATTCGATTTTACGGAAGATGGATTCCATAAAAATTGTCTGAGGGCAAATCCACCCGCAGAAAATTCTTCCGAACGCAATCGTAAAAACAATTATAAAGATTAATGAGGCAATAGCACCTAAAGTAAGGATAAAAAAGTCTTGTGGATAGAAGGGCTGTCCAAAAATGAAAAACTCCCTGTCTATAACGTTGAACAATAATAAAGGGTTACCATTGATTTTGATGAATGGCAACGTAAAATAAATAATTAATAGTAAATAACTTACAATATTTCTATAGTTGGTATACTTCCCTTTAGGTTTTCTGGGAAATACCCATTTTCTTTTTCCGGATTGCTCCATTGTCCCTATAGAATCTCTGTAAGTCTCAGGGTCCAGAACCTGTCCCTGTCCGCCGCGTACTTCTATTTCTTCTATGTCTGACATATGTATAGGTTTTAAAAAAGAAAAAACATAATTCGTTACTATTTTAATCTAATAACAAATTATGTTTTTTTCATATGTTTTCTAATTGTTTAAATTATTCTTTTTCCCAATGCGCTTCCGTTCCCTGAGGAGCAGCTCCTCCCTGAGCCGGAGTCACTGGTGGTTGCTCCTGGTTGATGTGATATACATACGCTGCAATCTTTTCAATCTCTGCACCAGAAACTTCTCCGTTTTTACCGAATGCTCTCATCGCAGGGTTAGTAGGAGAACCATTCCAGTCCATATGGAATACGTTTTTGAATAACGTTTTCTCAGGCTGGTTGATCCAGTAGTTATCAGTAAGGTTGGGTCCGATACCTCCACTACCGTCTTCCTTGTGACAAGATGCACAGTTTGTTTTGAATAATTCTTTACCTTCTGCAATGTTATCAGCTGAATATTTAGCTGTTTCAATGGTTACAGGAGGCTGAGATTTCTGATATTCTTCAATACTGGCTAATTGCTCTTTATATTCTTTTTCGTACTCGCTTAACGGGTGAGCAAAGTCTGTGAAAGAGAATGCTGCAATATATACAATACAAAAAGCGGTCCCAAAATAGAATAAACCTACCCACCATTTTGGTAACTGGTTATCCAGCTCCATGATCCCGTCGAAACCGTGGTCGATAAGGATATCTTTTTCTTCAGTTTCAGATTGCTTTTTGAAGGCTGCATCATACATTCTTTTCAAGAAAGGAACTTTCTTTTCAGCCAGATAAGCTGCTTTCTCTTCCGGAGATAATTTTTTGAATTTGTTATTCTCAATAAGGTCTCCGATAGCACTATGGATATAGGCAAGGATTCCAGCGATAACAACAGTTCCCCAGAAGTAAGGCGAAGCTAGGAACGCGTAGCTTTGTACAAACAAATAATAAAAAACTATTAAAAGCCCAATTATTATTAAGATGTTTACGACAACAGGTGTTCTTTGTTTCATAAAAAATAGTTTAATTTTTTAAATTAAAATCGTCATCCTCATCATCCCCAAGTGGTGCCTCTTCTTCTTCTTTGTAGTATTTTTTAGGTCTGCTAAAAACATAGATTACCAAAGCGATGAAGAACAGCATAAAGAAAATCAGAGCCAGCGTCTGGTAGAAACCAGCGTTTTCTGTATTGGATAATATATCTTTAAAGTTCTGAGGAATCATATGAACCTTTTAATGTTTAGTTATTACTTGCTGTTTTGATTTCAGTTGTTTTGATATCTGTACCTAATCTCTGAAGATAAGAAATAAGAGCTACAATTTCTTTTTTCTCAAGTTCTCCCTGAGGTCTCTTAGCATACGCCTGCTTAAGGTCATTTGCTTCAGAGAAGATATCTTTTACAATTTTTGCCGATTGGTTGTTAGCCCATTTGTCTGCAGAGTCGATTTGAGCCTTAGTATAAGGTACATCGAATACATTCTTCATCAGCTTCATTTTATCTACCATCTTAGTTCTGTCTAAGTCAGTAGCAATTAACCAAGGGTAACGAGGCATGATAGAACCTGCAGAAGTAGATCTTGGGTTATACATGTGCTTGTAGTGCCAAGAACTTGGGTTTTTACCACCTTCTCTATGTAAATCCGGTCCAGTTCTCTTAGAACCCCATAGGAATGGTCTGTCGTATACGAATTCTCCAGCTTTGGAGTATTGTCCGTTTTTACCGTTGAATCTTGTAATCTCATCTCTGAACGGTCTGATCATCTGTGAGTGACAAGCGTTACATCCTTCACGGATATAAATATCTCTACCCTCAAGCTCAAGTGGTGAATAAGGCTTCACCGCAGAAATGGTAGGTACACTTTTCTTAAGAGATAGTGTAGGGATAATTTCAATTGAACTACCGATCGATATGGTGATAAAAGATAAAATACCTAGTAATACCGGAGTTCTTTCCAGCCAAAGGTGAGTACCTTCTCCTTCTTTTCTGTTTTTACTGATGTTGGCCAACGCAGGCGCTTCAGCAGGAACTTCTTTCTGGAATGATCCTTTTCTTACAGTAGCAATTACGTTGATAATCATTAGGATAGATCCGGAGATATAGAATAAACCTCCTACGAATCTCATTTTGAAGTAAGGAATAATAGCCGTTACCGTATCGAGCCAGTTTTTCCATAAAAGAGTTCCGTCCGGGTTGAATTGCTTCCACATTAATCCTTGTGTGAATCCTGAAATATACATTGGAACTGCATAGAAAATAATTCCTAAGGTACCTAACCAGAAATGCCAGTTAGCTAATTTTACAGACCAAAGTTTTGTTCTCCACATAATTGGTACCAGATAATAGATTACCCCGAATGCCATGAAACCATTCCATCCAAGAGCTCCTAAGTGTACGTGACCGATAACCCAGTCTGTAAAGTGACCAATTTTGTTGATGTTTTTAGTTGCCAAAAGCGGACCTTCGAACGTTGCCATACCATAACATGTAACAGCTACCACAAAGAACTTAAGGATAGGATTTTCCCTTACTTTATCCCAAGCTCCTCTCAGGGTAAGAAGACCATTTAACATACCTCCCCAAGATGGTGCAATAAGCATGATAGAGAACCCTGTTCCTACCGCCTGAGCCCAAGCCGGAAGAGCTGTATACTGAAGGTGGTGAGGACCAGCCCAGATATATACGAAAATTAATGACCAGAAGTGAATAATGGATAATTTATAAGAGAATACCGGTCTGTCTGCAGCCTTCGGAAGGAAGTAATACATTAAACCTAGAACCGGAGTCGTCAATACGAATGCAACCGCATTGTGTCCATACCACCACTGTACAATAGCATCTTTTACCCCTGCATATGCTGAATAAGATTTCCAGCCTGTGAAAGATAAAGGTACTTCAAGGTTGTTGAAGATGTGAAGCATTGCTACTGCAATCCAGGTACCGATATAGAACCAGATGGCTACATACAGGTGTCTCACTCTTCTCTTAGAAATAGTCAGGAACATATTGATACCAAAAATGATCCATGAGAATGCGATCAATATGTCGATCGGCCACTCGTGTTCAGCATATTCCTTAGAGGTATTGATCCCCATAAAGAACGTAACGAACGTAGCAACGATCATAAACTGCCAAGTCCAGAAATGTAACCAAGACAATGTGTCACTGTACATTCTTGTTTTTAATAATCTCTGTAAAGAGTAATAAATACCCGTGTAAACAATGTTACAAACGAATGCAAAGATTACGGTATTGGTGTGCAGCATTCTGATTCTACCAAAACCAAATGCACCATGAGTGTTTATTAAACCTTGAATATTACCAGATGCCAAACTTTTAATGGTTGTGTCATCTGTCCCGAAAAAGAATTCCGGTAATTCAGGGTAGAAAAGCATTAATGCCGCCGTAAGCCCGAACGTAAATCCAATGAGACCGAAAACTAAGGTCGCATAAAGGAACGCACGGACAATACTATTGTCATAACTAAACTTCTGTGTTTCCATATCAACTATTCACTATTTTTCTCAATTTTTATTATTTTCTCCTATTTCTTTCTCGTCTTTATCTTTGTTGCCGGTGTCATCATTTTCTTTGATTTTTTCATCATCAAAAAGGATTCTGACAGCAGGAGATTCATCATCTTCAAACTGTCCTTTTCGGGCATACACTATAAATACGACCAAGAAAATCGCAGCTAAAGAAACACTGCAGAGGATCATTAAATATAGAATATCCATTGGACAACAAAATTAACCTATTTTCGGGGTTCAAATTTAGTGAAAAATAATGACATTCATCACGAAATGCCGATTTCAGCTAATTTAAAATCAGTCTAAATAAGGGCTTTTACGCCTGTTTTTTGAAATATTTGCGGCCCAGTATCCACGTTGAAAGTGTAGTAAAGGTAACCACCGTGATAGAGCTGATTGGCATAATGATTGCAGCAAAAAGCGGATGCATTTGTCCTGTAACAGCGTAACTTAAACCAACGATATTGTAGAGAAAACTGATTATAAATGTCATTTTCACAATGGTGATGGAGCCCTTACAAACGTTCAGGTAATTGTCTAAAGTGACCACTTTATCACCGTTCATAATAACATCAGAAGAAGGGGTAAAACTGTTCGTGTCATCAGCTATGGCGATTCCTACGTTACTTTGTTTTAAAGCTCCCGCATCATTAAGGCCATCTCCAAGCATTGCCACTTTCATGTGCTGATCCTGAAGGGTTTTAATGTAATTCAGCTTATCTTCCGGGCTTTGGTTAAAAGCCATGCCTTTGTAATTCGGAATAAGCTCTTTTAGCTGGTTTTCTTCTGAAGAATTATCCCCGCTCAGGATAAATATTTTGTAGTTGGTGAGTTTTGTAAAAAGCTCTCTCAGCTTCGGACGGTATTCATTTTTAAAAATAAATTTACCTAAGTATTCATCATTTTTGCTGATATAAACTGCTGTTTCGAGATTCTTAGGCTCCTGGTTGTTATACCGGGCAGATCCTATTTTATAAAGATTTCCTCTTACACTCGCCTCATATCCTTTTCCTGAAATTTCAACAAATTTCTCAACCGGGAAATACTCATCATTTACTTCAATGAATTCATAGAGTGATTTTGAAAGCGGGTGATTGGAGTTCTTTAATAAAGTCTTAATGTTCTGATAATCAAATTCATTGATGTCAGATCCCTCGTATTTAATGTTGGATTTTTTTCTGTGCGTGATTGTTCCTGTCTTATCAAATACAATCGTATCAAGCTTTGCAATTTTCTCAATCGTTAAAGTATCTTTTACATAGAACTTATTTCGGCCTAAAATCCTCATAATGTGTCCGAAAGTGAACGGTGCAGACAACGCAAGCGCACAAGGACAGGCAATAATCAGAATAGCAGAAATAACCTGGAACATAATTTTTAAATCAATGAAATACCAATATGTTCCTGCGACTAAAGCGATACCTAAAATAATGAATGTGAAATATTTACTGACGTTATTGGTAAGAGTGTCCAGACCCGTTTCGTGCTTTTTAAATGCTTCTTTATTCCAAAGCTGGGTTAGATAACTCTGATCTACATTTTTAATTACTTCAAGCTCTAATGAAGATCCGATCTGCTTTCCTCCGGCAAAAATTTTATCACCGGGCTGTTTGCTGATGCTTTCGCTCTCACCGGTAATAAAGCTGTTATCAATGTTTCCTTCTCCGTTGATCAGAATAGCATCTACCGGGATGATCTCCTGGTTTCTGACCAGAATGCGGTCTCCTACTTTTACCTCGGAAAGAAGAATATTATCCTGTTTTCCTTCGAAATCCACTTTTGTTACGGCAATCGGATAAAAAGACTTATAATCTCTGTCATAGGAAAGCGCACTGTATGTCCTTTTCTGGAAGATTTTCCCTAAAAGCATAAAGAATAAAAGCCCGCAAAGGGTATCGAAATATCCTGGGCCGTAATCTGTTACCACTTCGTAGATACTTCTTCCGTATAGCACGAAAATTCCCAAGACAATAGGAACATCAATATTGACGATTTTATTTTTTAAACCATACCATGCAGATTTATAATAATCTGAAGCTGAGTAAAATACAACAGGTGTTGCCAAAAGGAATATCAGGGTTCTGAATAGTCCTCTGTAATGTTCCATCCAGTAATCTTCACCTCCAATATATTCTGGAAAGGCAAGGAACATTCCGTTACCAAAAGCAAAGGCAGCAATGGCAAATTTTACCAGTAAAGATTTGTCCAGATGATCTTCGTTTTTATCAGCAGTTTCAAGGCTGATCACCGGTTTATACCCCAGATTCGTTAAAAATTTAGCGAGTTCGCTCAATTTCATGTCGTTATGACTGAATGAAATCTGTAAGGTCTTTCTGGTGAAATTCACCTGCGAATATTTAATATGCTTGTTTAAGGTGTGAAGGCTTTCCAGCAGCCAGATACAGGAAGAACAATGTATAACCGGGATTTTGAATGTAACGAGACTGGTATTTCCTTCTGAAAAATCAGTAATTTTTTCAAAAATTTCCGGTGTGTCCAGGTAATCAAATTGAGAAGAATTTTCGTCATTCGGGCGAATTCCTGCTCCTTTATTAAGCTCATAGAAGTTGCCTAAATGATTTAAATTTAGAATCTCGTAAACAGACTTACATCCGTTACAGCAGAAAGTCTTTTCGTCAAATAAAATTCTTTCTTTTTCTATCCCTTGACCACAATGAAAACAGTTCTCGCTCACCCCATAAAATATTGAACTACAAAATTATAACAAATTTTTTTGTTTATCGCGTTAAAAAGTTCTATTTTTGTGATAAATATCATATAAAATGCCGCAGGAACAACAGATAGCAATTGAAGAGAGGTTCGCCAGAGTTTTTAATGATAAATCATTTAAAGAAAGACTTTCTAGCGCAGATTTTGAAAAATACATTAATGGCAAAAAGAAACTGAGTTTTCAGAAACATGATACCATTTTCGAAGATGGCGAAACTCCAAAAGGAGTATTTGTTATTGAAAAAGGTGCGGCCAAACTTTCGAAATCAGGAGCATTCGGGAAAGATCAGATTTTACGATTTATCAAAGAAGGGGATATCATCGGCTATCGTTCTTTGCTTTGCGGGGAAAACTTCCAGGCCAAAGCAGAAGCCATGACAGATATTGAATGTGTTTTCTTACCCGCAGATATCTTTATGTATCTGTTGGAGGTAGATCCACAGCTGTCTTTCGTAATGCTTCAGAAAATTTCATACGAATTAGGAGAATCTTCCAATACCATCACTTTCCTTGCTCAGAAGACAGTAAGAGAAAGACTGGCAGAAATTCTGCTGCTTCTGGAACAGAAACTGGGCGTGGATCCTGAAGGCTTTATCAAAATTTCGTTAACGAGAGAAGAAATTGCCAATATTATCGGTACCGCTACGGAGAGTGCCATCCGTCTCATTTCGGAATTCAAGCAGGACAGCCTGATTGAGGTAGACGGAAGAAATATCAAGATCCTAAATCACGACAAACTCATGAAACTCGGTCACGTAGTTTTATAAAATCATACAAAAACTTAAGTCGGCTCAAGGCCGACTTTTTAACTTTTAAAAATAGATAAATTATGTCTGTTCACTCTGAAATTAAAAAAGTTACGACTGAAACCTTGCGCAAAATGAAATTCGACAAGGAAAAAATAACAATGCTGACGGCCTATGATTTTACCACAGCCAAGATGGTAGATGCAGGGGGAGTAGATGCTATTTTGATTGGAGACTCTGCAGCGAATGTAATGGCGGGTTTTGAAACTACATTGCCTATTACGCTGGATCAAATGATCTATCATGCCCAAAGTGTGGTAAGAGGAACCGACAGAGCCTTGGTGGTAGCAGATTTACCTTTCGGAACTTATCAGAGTAATCCTGAAAAAGCACTGGAGTCTGCAGTAAGAATGATGAAGGAAGGCGGCGCACACGCTGTAAAAATTGAAGGGGGAAAAGAAATTTCCAAATCTATCAAAAAGATTATCAATGCGGGAATTCCGGTAATGGGACACTTGGGCTTGACACCGCAGTCTATCTATAAATTCGGAACCTATAAAGTGAGAGCGAAGGAAGAAGCAGAAGCCGAAAAACTGATCGCTGATGCACAGCTTTTAGAAGAATTAGGATGTTTTTCAATCGTTTTGGAAAAAATTCCGGCAGAATTAGCTAAAAAAGTAACAGAAAGCATTTCTATTCCTACCATCGGAATCGGTGCAGGAGCAGATTGTGACGGACAGGTTTTGGTGTATCATGATATGGTGGGTATGAACAAAGGCTTCAGCCCGAAATTCTTAAGAAGATATCTTGATCTTTACACTGAGATCACAGGAGCCGTTGCTCAATATGTAAAAGATGTGAAGAGCGTAGAGTTTCCCAATGAAAATGAAAGCTATTAATCTATGCAGAATCAACAATCTATCCAGGGAATATTATCTATCGCAGCGTTGATCTGTCTTGCTGTAGGATGGTTTAATTTATTCTCTCCGGAAATCAATCATTTACTTTCAAGAAAAGTTTTTTATATCCTGATAGGAGTGAGTTTCTTTATTCAGGCTCCTTTACTTACCAATAAGAACTTTGTGTATGCTATGTATGCTGCGGCAGCTGTCTGCGTAATTGGAGCATTCATTCCGGAAGGCTGGAAACTATCTGGGATTAAAACAGCAGGTCTTTTGGCGGGAATTATCCTGTCATTATCCAATAGAAGAAGATAGGCAGGCAAGATATGAAGGAGCAGATTATATATGAAGACAACCATCTTCTGGTGATCAATAAAAAGGTGGGTCAGCTGGTACAGGGTGACAAAACCGGAGATGAATCACTATTAGAATCCATCAAGAATTTTATAAAAATAAGAGACGCTAAGCCGGGAAATGTTTTTCTCGGCCTGGTTCATCGTATAGACCGTCCTACGTCTGGTCTTGTAATCTATGCTAAGACTTCCAAAGCGCTTTCCCGTCTTACACAGATGGTGAAAAACCGTGAAGTGAAGAAAACCTATTGGGCAGTTGTCGGCAAAGAAATGATTCCACAAAGCCAAAGACTGGTGCATTACCTGAAGAAAAACGAAAAGAACAATAAAGCCATTGTCTTTCCAAAAGCTACAGAAGGCGCAAAAGAGGCCATACTTACCTATCACGTAATCAAGACGCTGGATAATTATCTCCTTCTTGAAATTGACCTTGAAACCGGAAGACATCATCAGATCAGAGCACAATTATCAAAAACAGGAGTTCCGATTAAAGGAGACTTAAAATATGGAGCGCCACGCTCCAATCCTGACGGAGGAATTAATCTTCATGCAAGAAAACTGGAGTTTATCCATCCCGTTACCAAAGAAAAAATTGAAATTATTGCTCCGGTTCCACAGAATGACGCAATCTGGAGAGCTTGCGAAGAATAGATAATAAAAATGTAAAACAATCAATATAAAGTCCGTCTCAATTGGAGGCGGACTTTTTATGTTACAAGATTTCGAAGGTAGTTTCAAAAAATTTTGCCCATTCTAAAAAAATGTCTAACTTCGTCCGGACTTTAGGGGTGTCTGTTACCAACAGACTGAGACTTTACCCTTTGAACCTGATCTGGATCATACCAGCGTAGGGAAAAGTAGATGACTTTTGCTGTACATTCTATTGTACAATAATGGCCATTCCTAAAGTGTATGTAAAATATTAGGAATGGAACTTATTATCAACCACACCCGAAAAACATTTGATATACTTCCCGAAAATCTGGAAGCATTACTGGCTATTGAGTTACCCGGAAAAAAGAAAGGTATCGCTGTAGCCCTTAACAATCGCATTATTCCCCTTGCAGTCTGGGCGGAAACCATCCTCAATAACAACGATTCTATTTTAATCATCACTGCCACTCAGGGCGGTTAACCTTCATATTTTAATACCAATACTTATGGCTCACTCCATTACATGTTCGCCATTTCCGAACTCAAAGAAAATCTATGTTGAAGGAACATTACATCCTATCAATGTAGCAATGCGTGAAATACAGCTTAGCCCGACCAAACTTAGCAATGGCGGCTTTGAAGATAATGCTCCGGTAACCATTTATGATACTTCAGGCCCTTATACCGATGAAAATGCAGTCATTGATATTCAGAAAGGACTTCCAAGAATCAGAGAACAGTGGATTCTGGACAGAAATGATGTGAATATCCTGGACGGAATTACTTCCGAATACGGAAAAGCCCGTTTAGCAGATCCGCGTCTTGACGAATTAAGATTTTCCTATGATCATAAACCTAAAGTGGCACAGGAAGGAAAAGAGCTTACGCAGCTTTATTATGCCAAACAGGGAATCATTACTCCGGAAATGGAATATGTGGCGATCAGGGAAAACCAAAGAATAGAACAGCTTGATTCGGTATCCAAAGAAATGGCTTTTCAGCATCCGGGACACAGTTTTGGAGCCAATACTCCGAAAAGTAAGATCACACCGGAGTTTGTACGGGACGAAATTGCTGCCGGAAGAGCGATCATTCCCAATAATATCAATCATCCTGAAAGTGAACCAATGATCATCGGAAGAAATTTCCTTGTGAAAATCAATGCCAATATTGGAAACAGTGCCGTTTCATCAAGCATTGAAGAAGAGGTGGAAAAAGCGGTGTGGGCATGCCGGTGGGGAGCTGATACCATTATGGATCTTTCCACCGGTAAAAATATTCATGAAACAAGAGAATGGATCATCAGAAACAGTCCCGTACCTATCGGAACCGTTCCCATCTATCAGGCATTGGAGAAAGTAAAAGGTGTTCCGGAAGACCTGACATGGGAAATCTTCAGAGATACCCTTATTGAACAGGCAGAGCAGGGCGTTTCTTATTTCACGATTCATGCAGGTGTTTTATTACGATATATTCATCTGACAGCTAACAGGGTAACAGGAATTGTGTCGAGAGGCGGATCAATTATGGCAAAATGGTGTCTCTTCCATCACAAAGAAAGCTTTCTGTATACTCATTTTGAAGAGATCTGTGAGATCATGAAGAAATACGACGTAGCCTTTTCTCTGGGAGACGGTCTTCGTCCGGGGTCTATTGCAGACGCCAATGATGCCGCGCAGTTTGCAGAACTGGAAACTTTAGGTGAACTGACCAAAATTGCATGGAAGCACAATGTGCAGGTAATGATTGAAGGCCCCGGCCACGTACCGATGCATATGATTAAAGAAAATATGGAAAAGCAATTGGAAGAATGCCATGAAGCTCCGTTCTACACCTTAGGCCCGTTAACCACGGATATCGCACCGGGTTATGATCACATCACTTCCGGAATCGGGGCTGCGATGATCGGATGGTTTGGATGTGCCATGTTGTGTTACGTTACACCCAAGGAACATTTAGGTCTTCCGAATAAAGAAGATGTAAAAGTTGGGGTAATTACTTATAAACTGGCAGCTCATGCGGCAGATTTAGCAAAAGGCCATCCGGGTGCACAGTACAGAGACAATGCATTAAGTAAAGCAAGGTTTGAATTCAGATGGGAAGATCAGTTCAACCTTTCATTAGATCCGGAAACTGCAAGAGCTTATCACGATGAGACACTTCCGGCAGAAGGTGCAAAAATTGCCCATTTCTGTTCCATGTGCGGACCAAAATTCTGTTCTATGAAAATTACACAGGAAATTCGTGAGTCTGCAGAAAAAGGAATGCTGGATAAGTCGCAGGAGTTTATTGAAAAAGGGAAAGAAATTTATATATGATCCTCGTCATCACTCCTGAATTGATTGTTCCGAATGAAACAAATCTTATTAATCAAATGTTTCAGGAAGGACTTGATTTGCTTCACATCCGAAAACCATGGCTCAGCCGGAATGAAATGATTGAATTTGTCACTCAGATTGATGAATCTTTCTATTCACAGCTCGTATTACATACGCATTACGATCTTGGGAAGGAATTTACTATTTCAAGACTTCATTTCAGGGAGATTGATAGAAAGGAAAGAGTGTATAAATCTTTTATGAAAGAAAATACAATTTCAACTTCAGTACATAATATCGGAACCTACAATACTTTGGAAAAAGAATGGGAATATAGTTTCATAAGCCCGTTCTTTCCGAGTATTTCTAAAAAAGGATATGGATTGGATTCCACCGTTAAGCAAGAAATACAACATCGGAATAATCCCAATGTAAAACTGATTGCCCTCGGAGGAATTGATCAGGATAATATTCATGAAGTTTTCAAATCAGAAGCAGATGGAGCAGCACTATTGGGTGCTATCTGGGAAAGTGAAGAACCCTTAAAAGTATTCAAAAAATGCAGGAACGTCCTTATGTCATAAGTATTGCAGGCTTTGATCCCAGTGCCGGAGCAGGCTTATTATCAGACAGTAAAACCTTCGAACAGTCAAAGGTCATGGGATTGGGTGTGTGTACAGCATTAACATTGCAAACAGCTTCCAAATGTCTGAGTTTACAATGGCGTCCTATAGATGAAGTAACCGAAGCCATTCAGGTTTTGATGGGAAATTATCCCGTTTCGGCAGTGAAAATAGGAATTGTAAAGGATGCCAATTTTCTGGATAAAATTGTAGAAACCGTTCAGAAAGGAAACCCAGAAACGAAAATCGTCTGGGATCCCGTCCTGAAAAGCACTTCTGAATTCACATTTTTTGATCCTGAAACACTTCCTCAATTAAAAAAGGTTGTTGGTAAACTCAGTTTGATAACACCTAATTGTAATGAATACAGTGTTTTAAAGAAAAATAGTCTTCTTCCGGATACTCACGAATGTTCATTACTGATCAAAGGAGGACATCGGGAAGATCATTTGGGAACAGATATTTTAGTTGAAAACGGAAAAGAAACTCTTTTAGTTCCAACCGAAAGTAGTGCTGCCTATTTTCCTAAACATGGTTCCGGCTGTGTTTTATCATCAGCCATTACAGCAGAACTGTCGAAAGGTGAAAACATGGGAACAGCATGTAAAAATGGAAAACGATACATCGAAAAATTTTTAAAAAGCAATCCCTCTTTGCTGGGAACGCATTCATAAAAAACATGGAAAAATTACAATACATATCACAAGGCAACACTTTGCAGGAACAGGAACTTTGTATCCGAAAAGCCTTAGACAATGGGATCGAATGGGTACAGGTCCGATGGAAAAATGCTCCTGAAAATGAATTATCCAGGCTTTGTGAAGTTTCAAAACAACTTTGTTCAGAATATCAGGCGGTTTGTATCATCAATGACCATGTGCAAATAGCGAAAAAAATAGATGCTGACGGAGTGCATTTAGGATTGAACGACAGTGCCATTGAAGAAGCAAGACTGATCTTAGGTGAAAATAAGATTATTGGCGGAACGGCTAATACCCTTGCCGATGTCATCCGGAGAATCAAAGAATCTTGTGATTATATCGGTTTAGGACCGCTGAGATTTACCACAACCAAAGAAAAATTGAGTCCTGTTCTTGGATTTGAAGGCTATCAGGCGATCATTGATGGATTAAGAGAAAAATCAATAGATATCCCTAAAATATTTGCCATTGGAAGCGTTACCCTTGAAGATATTTTGCCGTTACAGGAAATCGGGATTTATGGTGTTGCCGTATCCGGGCTCATTACCAGACAGCCTACCCTCATTAATGAACTAAAAAAAGTAATGATATGAACAATCAGAAATTAGAAATAGCAGGAAGAACTTTTGAATCCAGACTGTTTTTAGGAACAGGAAAGTTCGGAAGCATGAGAGATATGGTACAGTCTGTCATCACATCTGGGACCAATATGGTAACCATGGCGCTCAAAAGAATTGACGCCCAATCCAGCGAAGATGATCTGCTTGATTCATTAAAAGCAACCCACGTTCATCTTCTTCCCAACACTTCCGGAGCAAGAACAGCTAAAGAAGCTGTATTGGCAGCACAATTAGCCAGAGAAGCGCTGGAAACCAACTGGGTAAAACTGGAAATTCATCCGGACCCCAAATATTTACTGCCGGATCCCATCGAAACCTTATATGCTACTGAAGAATTGGCCAAACTTGGATTTGTTGTGATGCCGTACATTCATGCAGATCCTGTACTGTGCAAGCGTCTTGAAGATGCCGGTACTGCTGTGGTTATGCCTTTGGGAGCACCAATTGGAACCAATAAAGGATTGAGAACGCAGGATTTTCTGGAAATAATCATCAGCCAGAGCAATGTTCCTGTAGTGGTAGATGCGGGAATCGGGGCGCCATCAGATGCGGCAAAAGCAATGGAAATGGGAGCAGATGCCGTTTTGGTGAATACTGCGATTGCCGTTGCCGGAAATCCACTGAATATGGCTTTAGCTTTTAAAGAAGGTGTGATTGCAGGAAGAAGAGCCTTTGAATCCGGGTTGGGAGCTATTGCGAATCATGCTGAAGCTTCAAGTCCGCTTACTTCGTTTTTATTTGAATAAATCATACTTATGAAAAGCTTTAAAGAGGTTTTTGAAAACTACCAGTGGGAGGAGATAAAGAATAAGTTTGAAAAAGTAAAACCGGAAGAGGTAAGATACAGCCTTCATAAAAAGAATAAAACCCTTGATGATTTCCTGAATCTTCTATCACCGGCAGCATCTGAAGAACTGGAACAGATGGCTGTAATGACAAGGATGCTTACCCAGAAAAGATTTGGAAAAACCATTCAGCTATACGCACCGCTGTATCTCAGTAATGAATGTCAGAATATCTGTACCTATTGCGGGTTTAGTCTTGATAATAGTCTGAAAAGAAAAACCCTCTCCGATACGGAACTTATGATTGAAGCATCCGTTCTGAAATCAATGGGAGTAAATCATGTTTTGCTGGTAAGCGGGGAAGCCAATAAAATAGTAGGCGTTCCTTATTTTCAGAATGCGGTGCGTAAGCTAAAACCTCACTTTTCCAATATTTCCATTGAAGTTCAGCCATTATTGGAAGAAGAATACAAACTGCTTCATGAAGAAGGAGTACATTCCGTTTTGGTATATCAGGAAACCTATCATCAGGATGTTTACAGGGAATATCACCCGAAAGGTAAAAAATCAAACTTCCATTTCCGTCTGGAAACTCCGGATAGAATAGGAAGAGCGGGGATTCATAAAATTGGACTGGGCGTTCTTCTGGGGCTTGAAGACTGGAGAGTGGATAGCTTTTTTAATGCCTTACATATTGATTACCTTCAGAAACAGTACTGGAAAAGCAAATTCTCTGTTTCCTTTCCAAGGTTAAGACCTGCTGAAGGAATCATTGAACCTAATTTTATTATGGAAGATAAAGACCTTCTTCAACTGATCTGTGCCTACAGAATCTGGAATGAAGACCTTGAAATCTCCATTTCTACCAGAGAAAATGAGGTGTTTCGAAATAATATTGTCTCTTTGGGAGCAACGGCTATGAGTGCAGGATCAAAAACCAACCCCGGAGGTTACGCGGTAGATAAAGAATCTCTGGAACAGTTCGAAACCAGTGACGAGCGAAGTATGGATGAAATTAGGCGCATGATTCAAAAAGCAGGGTATGATCCTGTAATGAAAGACTGGGATTCTGTTTACAGTGGGTTTTAAATTTTAAATAAGTAAGAATTCTTAAAAGCTAAGAGAATCTTAATGGCTCAATTATTTATGAAACAAGATCATTTTTCACGGTACAGCCGGCAGATATTTATTGAAGAAATAGGATTGGAAGGACAAAAGAAAATAAGGGCTTCCAAAGTTCTTGTCGTTGGAGCGGGAGGTTTGGGAAGCCCCGTTATACAATATCTGGCCGCCGCGGGAATAGGAACGCTGGGTGTTGCCGATTTTGATGAGGTGGAACTCCATAATCTGAACAGACAGATCATTCATACTGAAAATAGAGTAGGGTTTTCCAAAGTAAAAAGCGCTGAAGCATTTGTAAAAGAACTTAATCATCAGGTTAAACTGATAGGAATTGCGGAGAAAATCAATGAAAATAATGCTGAAGAAATCATTTCTCAATATGATGTTATTGTTGATGGTTCAGACAATTTTTCCACAAGATATCTGGTGAATGATACCTGCGTACAACTGGAAAAAACTTTGGTTTATGGAAGTATTTTAGGATTTTCGGGACAGGTTGCTGTGTTTAATCACAACGGAAGTAAAGATCTGAGAGCTATTTTCCCGGAACCTCCTTTTGATGAGGATATGCCGGATTGTGACAGCCTCGGCGTATTGGGAGCTCTTCCCGGAATCATAGGCAGTATGATGGCTCTTCAGGCTTTAAAAATTATTACTGCTCTTCCAGTGACTGTTAATCAGCTGACATTGGTGGATACGATGAGTTGGAGGTTTCAGACGATAGATTTCTAATGTTAATATAAACACTAATATCACAAATATTTTCACAAATAACACCATTTTTAATATCAATAGGAACGGGCTTTAGCCCGTTTTACTTTTATAAAACCATCCTTCGGCTTTAGCCAAAACTTATCTAAATAAAAATAGGCGCAAATCATTTTACGCCTATTTTTATTTTATTACAAAGAAGAATTATTGTGCCTGCTGCATTACACCGCCATTATCCTCCTTCTTAGTCTGGTTCAGGATATTCGGATCCTCTTTAGCCAGCTTATTTCTTGTCGGAATTTTGTAGTTGATGGAAAATCCGAAGTTTCTTGTATCATACTTGCTGCTGATCATTACAGGACTTCCTGAAGGAGGGTTGGAACGAACCTGCATCATCTGTCCGTTGAAAATATCATTTGCAAAAACAGAAAGTGTAAGACGGTTGTTCATAAATTTCTTTGTCAACGTAATATCCAGAGAATTATTAAATGGTTTCTCTGCTGTGAAGTAGAAGTAGCCTGCCTTTGGAGTCAGATAGCTGTAATTGGCTGTCATCTTAATATCTTTAGGCAGCAGAATCTGAGTCATAATATTAAAAATCCAGAACCCTTTGTTATTCAGATTATCAATATCATGTTTTTGATATCCCGCATACAGATACATGAAGTTAATTTTATCAGGATTGAAATCAAACTTCATAATTTTGCTTAAAGGTTTGCTGAAAATCATAAAAGGAACAGGTAAGCCCACATTGAAGTTATGAATTTTCATGTTCGAAATATTCACCTGCTCGTTATATAGCTTTCTTCCGTCTTTTCGGATAATCTGTGCCACCTGATTGCTTGCCGAACTTACACTGTATCCGATAAATGCATAATCAAAAGCTGAAATTTTCAGTTCATAATTATCGAAAATGGTTGGCTGCAGGTTCGGGTTACCATTCACTTCTGTACTTGGTCCGGAGAAGGTTACGTTATTTGGGTTCAGAGCAGAAATGCTTGGTAAGCTGATTTTTCTGTTGTAATTCGCAGCAATATAAACCTGGTTCATCATATTATACTGTACACTCGCATTCGGGAAAAGTTTAAACTTATTGAATGGAATCAGATCAGCCTGCACCAGCTTTGCATCCTTATCGAAATACCTTGTTACCCCCGAAATATCATAGTTTTCAGCACGGGAACCAAGTGTAAAATCGAATTTTTTCAGTTTAGCCTGGAATTCAAGATAGGTAGAAGCGGTCTGTCTCTGATATTCCAGGTTCGTCAGTCCAAAACTTTCCGTATCATAATCCTGCTTTTCATATAATCCGCCAAAGCTTACTTTTCCGCCATCAAGAAGTTTGATAGGCTGAGAATAATCTACTTTGAAGTTAGCAATATTCATCACAGATTTATTGTTCAGAATATCTTTTAAACCATTGGTAGGGCTGTTGATAGGCAGATTGGGAGCTGCTGCAAAAGTACCGTCCTGAAAGAAGTTGTCCTGGGAAAATTTACTGTCTGATCTTGTATAACCCAACTGGAAATCCAGTTTTTGAGATTTGTCCGCAAAACGTTTCTGATAGGTTACCACAGCTTCCTGTCTTAAACTGTTGGTGTGGGCAACATCGGAAGATGTATAAAAAGCCTCTCTAAGGTCCTTTGGATCATTCTGGAAAGGCAAATCTCCATGACCGTTACTTAAAGTGTAATTGTCATTATTATTGTGATAAATATCGTAGTTTAACAATAATCTGTCCTGCCCTAAATCAAAAGTTAACCCGGATTTTGCAAAATATCCCCGTCCGTATCTGTCCGTGTGGCTCGTTAGAAGCTCATCCTGCTGTCCGTTCAGCATACTTTCACGGTAATTTTGCCCTACATTCAGCTGCCATCCGAAATATTTATTTCTGGCATTTAAATTAACAGAATTGGTCGTTCTGTTTCTGTATTTATCATAGTTTGTGAAAGAATAATTTCCGGAATAAGTAGCGGTGAGGTATTTATTGGCGTTTTTGTTGGTGATAATATTCATGATCGCTCCTCCTGAAGTAGCCGGAAATTCGGCACCAGGCTGCGTGATCACTTCAATTCTTTCTACAGAATTGGCAGGCATTCCTTCAAGGAAAGAGTTCAATTCATTAGATGTAATGTTCAGAGGTCTTCCGTTAAGATATACTTCCAGCATTTTTCCCTGATACATCATTCCTGCAATATCCGTAGAAACAAGCCCGGGAAGTTTTTTTATTCCTTCCAGAACGTTTCCGTTATTCAGCTGAGGCTGCTCAGAAAAATCAAAAATGGTGCGGTCTGCTTTTTGTTCAACGGCTTTTTTAGTTTTGGTAATGACTACTCCTTCAATTTGTTTTTCCTGAGGTTTATTATTTTTTTCCTGCGAGAAAACAAATACAGAGCTTAATAAGGATAACGTGAAAATCGTTTTTTTCATAATGTTTTTTACTGATATCCGGTTAGACGCTGAAAAAGAGAAATTGTTACGCTAGAATGTTGAAAATTGAAAAATTAAGCTAAATATTTTTTTATTTCCGAAATAATTATATCTTTGCCAGGTAATTATCAAGAATCTCTAGATGGGATAGCAACCTGCAAAAACAAGCAAGGTGCTGCAATCGATAAGCCGGATCTTCCGGAAAAAATGTTTATCATTCTATCATTACCCATCTTGAATTTTTGTTTTAAAGTTAAAATCAAATGTTTAAAGACAAGGGAAATCACCTTACATCCATTATTTTTTATGCCTCGGATCATGAAGCGGGTCTTCATTATTCTGATATGTTCTCATGCCATTTCTACATGCGCATGTGTTGTTGTTTCTAGTCTTTTCTATTCTAAATAATACAAACATTTCGATATTGATGGTAACCTTATTTACAAGGTTACAGGATCTGTATTGCTGAAAAACAATTTTTTAACAACAAAAGTAATCCACAAACAAAATGCATAATTTCAAAAAAAGAATCTTTGTTCCCTCTATCGCGCTTATTTCTACATTTTATTACGCCCAGACGGACACTTTACAATCTAAAAAAATAGAAGATGTGGTTATTCTGGGATCAAGAGGTTCCGGAAGATCACTTACAGATACGCCTGTTCCGGTAGATATCATTAACATATCAAAAATCTTAAAACAGAGCCCGACTAATAATATCGGTCAGGCCTTAAATTATATTGTGCCTTCATTTTCATCCACTTCACACACGGTGAATGATGGAACTGATTTTGTAGACCCTGCTCTTCTGAGAGGTTTGGGACCGGATCAGGTTCTGGTTTTGCTCAATGGGAAAAGAAGATACCAATCCTCGCTTATTAATGTTACCCTTACACCCGGAAGGGGCTCTGTGGGAACCGATCTTAATGCTATTCCGGCCTTTGCTTTGGATAAAATAGAGGTTTTAAGAGACGGAGCTTCCGCCCAATATGGCTCTGATGCTATCGCAGGAGTCGTTAACCTGGGATTGAAAAAAAGATTAGGACTCTCAGGTCAGGTATTTCTGGGCGGATATGCGTCGCCTGTTGCCAATAATTTCTCCGGAGGAGTAGACGGACAGACTATTTCCGTAGACCTTAATTATGGAGCAAAAATCGGAAAAGCAGGATTTATTAACATTACAGGTTCTGCGCAATACCGTGATCCGTATTCCAGAGCGGGAGTAAGGGAAGGAGACATTTTCAATGCTTATAATGCCATTAACTACAGAGCATTGCAGGATGGAGTTAATATTGATGGTTTGTATAAAAATATTACCAACACTTCCAATACCCAGCAGATCATCAACACGGTTAAGCAGTATGCGGCCAAAGTTGGTTATTTCGGAACTGATTTTCAATCTCAGATTTCAGGCGCCAACAGCATTTCCGACCTTCAAAAAATATTAGGTAAGGACTTTACAGCACAAGAGCTTAATTACAGGGGATTGGAAAGAAAAGACTTCAGTCTGAGAGCAGGGCAGTCTAAGTTACAGTCAGGACAGCTTTTTTTCAACTCTGAGATTCCTGTAAATGATGATTGGAAGGTTTATTCATTTGGTGGTTATAGCTACCGTCTTGGAAACGCCGGAGGTTTCTACAGGCTCCCGAATACAGAAAGAAACATCAATGCAGTTACTCCTAACGGGTATCTTCCTCAGATTGAAGCCACAGTAAATGATTATTCTCTTGCAGCAGGAATCAAAGGAAAATGGAATGGCTGGAATGTAGACTTCAGTAATACATTTGGAAAAAATACCTTCGGTTTTGGGGTTGTAAATACCTTTAATGCTTCGCTTACCGACAGTTCTCCAAGAACTTTTGATGCCGGTGGATCTGAGTTTTCACAAAATACGGTGAACCTGGATTTCTCCAAAAAATATGACGTTCTGAAAGGATTGAATATTGCATTCGGAGGTGAATATCGACACGAAAATTATAAAGTGAATGCCGGGAAAGAAAATTCTTATGCTTCTTACGATATTTACGGACGTGTGGTAACGGCTAAAACCCCTGAAAATGAAAAAGTAACCGATTTCTTTGGAAATGTAAGGCCAGCAGGAGCACAGGTTTTTCCAGGCTTTAGTCCGGAAAATGCTGTTTCAGGAAACAGAAACAGTATTGCGGCGTATGCCGATGCAGAGCTGGAAGTTACTGACGGATGGCTGCTGGAAGGAGCATTGCGGTATGAGAATTACTCAGACTTCGGATCTACATTCAATTATAAAGTGGCAACCAATGTAAAGCTGGCTCCCAATTTAAACTGGAGAGGAGCCGTTTCTACCGGATTCAGAGCGCCTTCTTTAGCCCAAATCTATTATAGTTCTACCTCTACCCTGATTCAGCAGGGAAAAACAACACAGGTGGGGACTTTCAGAAACAATTCTGAAGCAGCGCAGGCATTGGGTATTCCAAAACTAAAGCAGGAAACTTCACAGTCCTACAGCACAGGAATTACATGGAAAATTCCTTCACTAAGCCTGACTTTCACCGCAGATGCTTATTTAATAAAGATTAAGGATAGAGTAGTGCTTACGGATCTGTTTTTCCGTCCAGATAAAATAAACAATGCTGATGATCAGGTATTACAAAGTGCCTTTGACCTGGCGAGGGCAAGTGCTGCCAATTTCTTTGCCAATGCGGTGGATTCTCAGACAAAAGGTCTGGATATAACAGTCTCTCAGAATTCCAATATTTCGTCAGGAGTTTCTTTGGAAAATAATTTGGGAATTAACTTTAATCAGACGAAAAGAATCGGAGATATCCATGCATCCCCTAAACTGGTAAGCCAGATTGATAATTATTTCTCAGAGCCGAACAGAGTGTATTTTGAAGAAGCTGTACCCCGCATAAAAGCCACTTTGGCAAATACTTTAAGAGTTTCCGGATTTACTTTCCTGCTGCGTAATTCTTTCTTTGGAAAAGTAACAGATGCAGATGTTTTAGATGCTAATTTTGATGGTGTGACAGGAAGTACAGAGCATTTTATTCTTAATAATCGTCTGATAACAGATGTATCCGTAGGTTATGATTTTAATAAAAATATTTCCGCAACTGTCGGAAGCAATAATATCCTGAATATTCTGCCTTCTAAAAGTCCGAATATAAGCTCATTAACGGCAGATAATCAGTTTGTATATTCAAGACAGGTTTCTCAATACGGTATTGGTGGAAGGTTTTTGTTTGCAAGAATTGAATTCAGGTTCTGATAAATAAATCTTAGATCACTTAATACAAAAACAGAGCGTTTGGCTCTGTTTTTTTATATCCTAATAAAGAATGAATTGATTATACTGATTGTATTTATTTCAGTGAAGAAAATTCAATAAAATCATATTCTGCCGAACAGGTAAAAAGCTGTCTTAGTACTGCTGCGTGACCATTTCCCGCAATCACGAGAATTCTGTCTTCGCTGTTGTGAGGAATCTTTTGAATATTGCGGAACATCCTAAGATTTCTGCTGTACCAGTACAGGGCAAGCATATCAGCTCCGTCATGTTCTCTTAATGTGAAATCTCCGCTCAGGTAAGCTCCGTATCCATATTGATGGCTTTCTTTGGAATTCATATAGATAAATGTGTCCAGAAGAGACTTGAAATTTTTGGGTTCAGAACTCCTGAAAAAATTGGTAAACTCCTGAGATATAGGATCGTCACTTCTAAAATCATAATCCCTACTGAGGTTTTTAAAAAATGTAGAATCTGTTTTTCCAAACTGTTTCTCAAGATCATCCAGAACAGACTCTGCATCTATACTAAACAATTCACTGATTGTAAGATCATGGGCAATCCGCATCGCAAGCTGATACCGTTCATCTCTTTTATCACGGTGTTTACCTTCGCTATATTCCTTCAGCTTCTGATTGGCGTTCCAGCTGGGCCAGGCTTCAATAGCAATCTTGGTGGGCTTAAATTTTTTGATATATTCTACAAGCTCAGTAACCTCCTTTGCGGTTTTGGGTGAAAGAACGTCTATCTGATCGTCCTTATTGGTTTTATGGGCATCAAGATTAGGATAATCAAAGTGGAAAGACCCTACAACAAGAACTTTGGTTTTGGGGTTTTTAAAATAGTCTGAAGCTTTTTTTTGAGCAAAAAATGAGGTGGAAACACACAATAAAAGAATATAAATAAAGGTTTTCATAGGTTTATTTTTTTGTTATTAAACTATTGAGCACGGTTTTTCTCTTCAAATTCCACTGCTCTTTTATTAGATTTTACTTTCTGATTTCCCAAATTGTAGGTGATGCTGAACGTGAACCTTCTGGCATCCCAGTAATTGTCAAATGACTGTCTATTATCTGTAAAATACATATCCGCATTATATCCGGACTGTCTGAAAATATCATTTACAGAAAGATTGATCTGAAAAGCTGTTTTCATAATATAAATAACAGGTTAAATGACATTAATATGAATTTCTTTCTGTCAAAAGTAGAAGAAGATGCGCTGAAAGGAAATAGTGTTTAGATGAAGTGGATGATTTGATGCGTCAAAATATTTTCATCGGGAAAAAACAGGTTTTCATCGAAAAATATTGATGAATTGTGTGCATAGATTTATATTTGAATATGAATAAAAAGCAAATTGTCTGGCTTCAGATTTTTTATTGGAGTTTCAATTTTATAGGAAACAACATTACGCCTTATTTCTTTTTTCCTGAGCAAAGAGGATTGGTAACCTATGTGCTGAACTTCACTTACTTTATTACGGAAATCTCTACTTTTTATCTTTTATATCTGGTTATTATTCCGAAAGTATTAAATCTGCAGAAATTGTATTCTGCCGTTTTGGTTTTTTTGATCGCTATTTTAAGCTTCGGTGTCATCCGATATGGAATAGAAGAGGTAATGCTCCCTCTCACTCTCGGTTTCAGGAATTATAATAAAGACACCGGACTTCTGTATTATCTGACAGACAATATTTACAATGCTTCACTGACGGTTTTCATCGCTGGCATCCTTTGGGTTCTCGAGAAATATGGTGTTGCTGAACATGATAAAAAACAACTGTTAATTGAAAAGAAACAGGCCGAACTTCAGGCATTAAAAACTCAGATCAATCCTCATTTTATTTTTAATTCCCTGAATAATATTTATTCCCTTGTTTATCAAAAGTCAGATAAAGCACTTCCTGCCATTGAAGAATTGGGTCAATTATTGAGATACAGCACAAAAGATCTTGAAAAAGATACCATCTCTCTGGATAAGGAAATTGGATATATTGACAGTTTAATTGCATTGGAAAAGCTTAGAATCCGAAATCCTGAACTGTTCAGTATCGAAAAAGATATTCAGCATCCGCAGCTTAAAATTTCACCGATGCTGTTAGTCCCTTTCGTTGAAAATGCTTTCAAACACGGCGATTTTCGTGATAAAGGTTTTGACATGAAAATCTCGGATCATGGTAAGATGCTGCATTTTTATCTTTTAAATTATAAAGCACATAAAATGAAAGATACCGTATCAGGAATAGGAATTCAGAATGTGAAGAAAAGATTGGAAATTCTGTATCCTAAACATCAGCTGGAAATCAAAGATTCAGAAACAGAATTTAGGGTAAATTTAAAGATAGATTTAAGAGATGAATAAGATAAAATGTATCATCGTTGATGATGAGCCGCTTGCCATATCTCTCCTTGAACATTATGTTGAGAGAATTCCTTTTCTCGAACTGGTTTTTTCTACAGAAAATCCCATCCTTGCTTTAGAGTATCTTCAGAAAAATGACTCAGACCTCATCTTTCTGGATATTCAGATGCCGGAGCTTACGGGAATTAATTTTATGAAGATTGTAGGTGCCAATCAGAAATATATTTTAACAACTGCTTATTCCGAATATGCATTAGAAGGTTATGAACACAATATTGTTGATTATCTTCTAAAACCTATTTCATTTGACAGATTTCAAAAGAGTGTAGTAAAGGTTCAGGAGCGGTTTTCTTTCCTACGGGAGGAAGATACTCACTTCTTTGTAAAGTCTTCGGGTCAAAGATACCGTATAAGCTTTGATGACATTCTTTATATTGAAAGTATCAAAGACTATGTTAATATCCGGACGGAAAATGATGAGTTTATCGTTCTGGATACTCTTAAATCAATGGAAAACCAACTTCCTGAAAGATTTGTACGGATTCATAAATCTTTCATTGTCAATCTGGATAAAGTGAAAAGTATCGGAGTTAAAAAAGTTATTCTTCCTGAATATGAAATTCCTATCGGGGAAAGTTACAGGGCTGGGCTTCTGGATAGATTAAAGTAAGATGGTAAGTTCGGGCCGATGCCACATGCATTTTATATTTTAAAAGCGGACTAAAGACCGTTCCTATTGAATTGAGTATTTAAGCATGGCATAAAAAAAGACGGCTTCAGGTGAAGCCGCCTTTATATTAATTAATCTAACAATTAATCTTATTTTTCCTGTTGTTTGATCAGATTCAATGCAGATCCAGCCTTAAACCAGTCAATTTGCTGTTCGTTGTAAGTATGGTTGGCCATGATGATGTCTTTAGTTCCATCAGTATGAATGAACTCTAAAGTCAGCTGTTTTCCTGGCGCAAACTGGTCAAGGTCTAAGAAATTAACAACATCGTCCTCGAGGATCTTGTCGTAATCTGCCTCATTGGCAAAAGTGATTCCAAGCATCCCCTGTTTTTTAAGGTTAGTTTCATGGATTCTTGCGAATGATTTTACCAGTACAGCTTTTACGCCAAGGTGTCTTGGCTCCATGGCAGCATGCTCTCTTGATGAACCTTCACCATAGTTCTGGTCTCCTACCACAATAGTAGGAATACCTGCTGCTTTGTACGCTCTTTGTACAGCCGGAACTTCCCCGTATTCACCGGTTAATTCGTTTTTAACTTTATTGGTTTCCATGTTGTAGGCATTCACAGCTCCAATCAACATGTTGTTTGAAATATTATCTAGGTGGCCTCTGTATTTCAACCATGGTCCTGCCATAGAAATGTGGTCAGTTGTACACTTTCCGAAAGCTTTAATCAATACTCTTGCTCCGGTAATATTTTTACCGTCCCAAGCCGGGAATTCTTCCAGTAACTGAAGTCTGTCTGAAGTAGGACTTACGTTAACAACAACGCCTGAACCGTCTTCAGATGGAGCCTGATATCCATTATCATCTACTGCAAATCCTTTCGAAGGAAGTTCATAACCTTTAGGCTCATCAAGTTTTACCTGTTCACCTGCTTCGTTGGTTAAAGTATCTGTAATCGGGTTAAAATCAAGTCTGCCTGAGATTGCTACAGCAGCTACCATTTCAGGAGAAGCTACAAATGCGTGGGTATTTGGGTTACCGTCAGCTCTTTTTGCAAAGTTTCTGTTGAATGAGTGAATAATAGAGTTTTTCTCTCCTTTTTCAGCACCTTCTCTATCCCATTGTCCGATACACGGCCCACAAGCATTCGTGAAGATTCTTGCATTTTCAAATTTTCTGAAAGAATTCAAGAAACCATCTCTTTCTGCTGTGAATTTTACCTGCTCAGAACCAGGGTTAATTCCTAAGATAGCCTTAGGTTTTACTCCTTTTGATACAGCATCCTCAACAATAGATGCAGCTCTTGATAAATCTTCATAAGATGAGTTGGTACAGGAACCGATAAGAGCCCATTCCACTTCCAGCGGCCACCCGTTAGCTTCAGCTTTAGCTCTGAATTCTGAAACAGGAGTCGCCAGGTCCGGAGTAAAAGGTCCGTTTAAGTGCGGTGCCAGCTCAGAAAGGTTAATTTCTATCAATTGGTCAAAATATTGTTCAGGGTTAGCATATACTTCAGCATCACCTGTTAAATGTTCAGCAATTTGATCAGCAGCATCTACAACATCCTGTCTTCCCGTAGCGGAAAGATATCTTCTCATTGAATCATCATATCCGAAAGTAGAAGTGGTAGCACCAATTTCAGCACCCATGTTACAGATGGTACCCTTACCCGTTGCAGATAGAGATTCAGCACCTTCACCGAAATATTCTACGATACATCCTGTACCGCCTTTTACGGTAAGAATTCCTGCTACCTTTAAGATAACATCTTTTGCAGAGGTCCATCCGCTCATTTTACCGGTTAATTTAACCCCGATAAGTTTAGGCATTTTAAGCTCCCATGCCATTCCTGCCATTACATCTACTGCATCTGCTCCACCTACACCAATCGCTACCATCCCTAAGCCTCCTGCATTTACCGTGTGAGAGTCGGTACCGATCATCATTCCTCCAGGGAAAGCATAATTTTCCAGTACAACCTGGTGGATGATACCTGCTCCCGGTTTCCAGAATCCAATTCCGTATTTATCACATACCGAACTAAGGAAATTGAATACTTCAGAGTTTTTGTTGATCCCTTCCTGTAAGTCTTTGTCAGCACCTACTTTCGCCTGGATCAGGTGATCCGCGTGAGCGGTTGATGGAACAGCTACTTTAGCTTTTCCTGCCTGCATAAACTGTAAAAGGGCCATTTGTGCAGTGGCATCCTGCATCGCTACTCTGTCCGGTGCGAAATCTACATAAGAGTTTCCTCTCTCATAAGCTTGTGTAGCGTTTCCTTCCCAAAGGTGGGTGTAAAGAATTTTTTCTGAAAGGGTAAGAGGTTTTCCCACGATTTGTCTTGCCGCAGCAATTCTTTCAGGGTAACGCTCGTACACTTTTTTGATCATATCAATATCAAAAGTCATATCGTATTTTAATTTTGTTCTTTTTCCTATAATGCTTCCTTTCCCGATACCGGCAAAGAAAAATCACACTTGTCTATATCAAAAAACGTTCCTATCATCTATAAAAAGGCATATTTTTGATTTCAAAATCAATTGATTTTATAACTTTCAATTTAAGAAAAATTAGAATTTATTTTCCGGATTTTATCGAAAAAAAAACGTAACTATCTTAAAATAGAAACGTTCTAAACAAAAAATTGGAAGATTTTAAATCGGTAAGGATCAAAATCTTCCAATGATATAGTATTTAATAGTCTTACGACGTATTTATCAATCTCTTAGTGAGCGCTTGTACTTGTTAATTCTTTAATAGAAGGAACAAAAGTGGTAAGATCAATACCTTCAACAGCTGCTTTGTACTCATCAATGCTAGGAATTCTTCCGATAATTGCAGAAAGAACAACAACCGGAGTAGAAGCAAGAAGAGATTCTCCTTTCTTACGCTCAGAATCTTCAACGACTCTTCCCTGGAAAAGACGGGTAGAAGTGGCTAAAACAGTATCTCCTTTAGCTGCTTTTTCTTGGTTACCCATACAAAGGTTACATCCTGGACGCTCAAGGTACATTACGTTTTTGTATTCAACACGTGCTTCTCCTTTTGGAGCATTGTCATCAAATTCAAAAGCTGAATATTTTTCCAGCAATTCCCAGTCACCCTCAGCCTTTAGCTCATCAATAATGTTATAAGTAGGAGCTGCTACCACAAGCGGAGCACTAAATTCCACTTTACCTTGCTGCTTTTCAATATTTCTAAGCATTTGAGATACAATCTTAAGGTCTCCTTTGTGTACCATACAAGATCCTACAAACCCAAGGTCTACTTTTTTCTCACCTCCATAATAAGAAAGATCTCTGATGGTATCGTGGGTATATCTCTTAGAGACATCGTCATTGTTTACATCCGGGTCAGCAATCATAGGTTCTACAATCACATCAAGATCTACAACTACTTCAGCATAATATTTAGCATTGGCATCCGGAGTCAGTGCAGGTTTTTCTCCCGATCTTATTTCTTCAATTCTCTTGTTTGCCTTGTCAATCAATCCCTGAAGAACTTTATTGTGATTATCCATACCTTTATCGATCATGATCTGGATTCTGCCTTTTGCAATTTCCAGTGATTCGATCAAAGTATTATCTTCAGAAATGTTGATAGAAGCTTTTGCCTTCATCTCAGCAGTCCAGTCTGTAAATGTGAATGCCTGGTCAGCAGGAAGTGTTCCGATGTGAACCTCAATGATTCTACCCTGGAATACGTTTTCTCCTCCGAACTGCTTCAGCATCTGAGCCTGCGTAGCATGAACCACATCACGGAAATCCATGTGTTCTTTCATGTTTCCTTTGAAAGTTACTTTCACAGATTCAGGAATTGGCATAGACGCTTCACCAGTAGCTAATGCAAGAGCAACAGTTCCTGAGTCAGCTCCGAAAGCTACTCCTTTAGACATTCTCGTGTGAGAGTCACCTCCAATGATGATCGCCCACTCGTCTACAGTAATATCGTTAAGAACTTTGTGGATAACGTCAGTCATCGCGTGGTATTCACCTTTCGGGTCACGGGCTGTAATCAGACCGAACTCGTTCATGAACTTCATCAGTTTCGGAATATTTGCCTGAGCTTTTTTATCCCAAACTGAAGCGGTATGACATCCTGACTGGTAAGCACCGTCTACAGTAGGGGAGATTACAGTTGCTGCCATAGATTCAAGCTCCTGGGCAGTCATAAGTCCTGTGGTATCCTGTGAACCTACAATGTTCACTTTTACACGAACGTCAGATCCCGCGTGTAAAATTTTTCCCGGAGTAGTTCCAACAGCATTTCTGTTGAATATTTTTTCTACAGCGGTAAGGCCCTGTCCTTCGTGAGAAATTTCTTTCGATGGAGCAAAAACAACAGGAGCTTCAACCCCTAAAAGCTGAGCTGCAAATGTCTGTAGTTTTTTACCAAATACGATAGCATAAGATCCGCCCGCTTTGATGAATTCCATATTTTGTGGAGTGAAAGACTTGGTAAGGTCGATCAGTTCTTGATCTCCGTTATATAATTTCTTTTCTTTTGTATTGATCGTTAAAACAGTTCCTGTAGCCACTGAATACGCTTCTTCAAGAACGATGTCTCCATTTTCGTTACGAACGGGGTTTCCGTTTTCGTCTACTTTCTTCACCCAGTTTTTAAGATCGATACCGATACCTCCGGTTACATCTACTGTGGTAAGGAAAATAGGAGAAATACCGTTGGTACCTCCCACAATCGGAGCAATATTTACGAATGGTACATATGGGCTGGCTTGTTTTCCCGTCCAAAGGGCAACATTGTTTACTCCGGACATTCTTGATGAACCTACCCCCATGGTTCCTTTTTCAGCAATAAGCATTACGCTGGCATCCGGATGCTTGGCCTGTAACGCTTTGATCTCTTCCTGAGCTTCAGGAGTGATCATGCATTTACCGTGAAGCTCACGGTCTGATCTTGAGTGGGCCTGGTTACCTGGAGAAAGTAAATCTGTAGAGATATCTCCTTCACCAGCAATATAGGTAACCACTTTTATTTCTTCAGCTACTTCCGGAAGTTTTGTGAAAAATTCAGCTTTTGCATAGCTTTCCAGAATTTCTTTTGCGATTGCATTTCCGCTTTCGAAAGCTTCTTTAAGACGGTTCGTGTCAGCTTCGTAAAGGAATACCTGTGTTTTAAGAACATTTGCCGCTTCATGAGCAATAGCAGGATCACTACCTAAAGCAAGATCAAGCAGTACTTCAATTGAAGGGCCTCCTTTCATATGAGATAACAATTCGAAGGCAAATGCCGGGGAAATTTCTTCTACTACGGATTCACCTAGAATAATTTCTTTTAAAAATTTTGCTTTTACTCCCGCCGCACTTGTTGTTCCGGGTAGTGTGTTGTAAATGAAAAACTTAAGAGAGTCTTGTCGGTCAGCATTATCTGAATCTTTAATCTGAGCAATAATCTCACTTAGTAATTCAGCCCCGTCAATAGGCTTTGGATGAAGCCCCTGGGTTTTTCTTTCTTCAATCTCTTTGATGTAATCCTTATAAATATTCATAATAGAAGGTCTTTCAACAATAAGGGCAGGTCTGCTTCGGCTTTAGCGGTCTGTATAAAACAGTTAATGACATTTTGAGTTTTCGCATTTTGACGCAACATTAACCGAATAAAGTCAGCATAATCTACACTTTTTTAAAAGTTTTTTTAAAATTATCTAATCATTCAAAATGTTCCCAAAATTACGAAATTTTACTATTTTGTAAGAATTAATTTATTTAGATTCTTTATAAATATGTATTTTATAATATCTATTTTTGGTCGTACTTTTGCAGGCATATGGTGAATATGAAAAATATACTGACTGTTTTATGCATTTTTACTTCGCTTTTCGCTTTTTCGCAGACAAAATCTGTGAAGAAAGTGACGGTGAAGAAAGTTGTGAAAAGCCCTACTAAAAAAGGAATTTCGGCTAATACATCTAATCCTGACCTGGTGGTAATCAATAAGGATATTCCGGTTTTGATTCCCAAAAAGAAAGGAGATGAGTTCGGCTATGTGAACCAGAACGGGAAATTTATTATTCAGCCGGAATACCATATTGCGGTATTTTTTTATGAAGACTGCAACCTTTTGAATTCTCCCAATGAAAAAATCCGAAAATTCGGTACAAAAGACTATGCTACGGTAGAAAAGAATATGATTTCTTACCGTATAGACCGTACCGGGAAGAGAGTGTATCAGTTCAAAGAATCAGATGTTGGAAAATGTAAATTTGAAGAATACAAACAGCAGTTATTTCAGGCGTATATCCTGAATGGTTTTTATGGCATCATAGAAAAGTCAAAATTTGTAAACGCTGCAGATTACAGACAGTTTCAGATCTATCCCCAATATCAGTATCTTTTTATTCTGGAAGGAGATGATGTGGCCAATCCCATGATTGTTGCTTCCAATAATGATAAATTCGGTATCATTGATGTTAACAATAAAATCATTGTGCCGTTCGAATATGCCAATATTAAAAGAAATTTCAGCTGGAAGCTGGGCAAAATGTTTGAAGTGACAAAAGACGGCTCGAATTACTACTACATTGATGCGAACAACAAAACCTACTAGAAATTATAAGTAATGAACTTACGCTGGTAATTTCTTTTTTTGTCTGAGTTTTCGGGTTTCGCATGCCAAATATCCCAATCTCATAGCAAACATATTCTGCATCCCGCAGCCCCAATTCAATTCATATATTTTTTGTAATTTTGCGGCTGAAATAAAGGGGTGCTTTAACAGGCTGAGATTATACCCAATGAACCTGGAACAGGTAATGCTGTTTAGGGAACCATTTAAATAGTTGACAGATGATTAGTGTTAAATGATCATCAGGCATCAGTGATCATTTGTCAATTACCTCATAATCGCCCCTTTTATTCAGTAAATGTCAAATATTTATAGAATGAAAGGATTATTTTTTTTAGGACTTAGCATAGGTGCGGCAGCTTTTATGCAGGCTCAGAATACGGATTCTCTGAAGATCAGAGAGATAGAAGCCGTCAACTTTACCAAAAGACTTCCGGTAGCTAAGGAAATCATCAATGTGCAGAAAGATTTGGACGGGAAAAATCTGGGCCAGGATCTTCCTATTCTTTTAAAAAATCAAACCTCTGTTATCTCCACCTCAGATGCGGGAAACGGGGTAGGATATACTGGTTTTAGAATTCGTGGAGTTTCCGGTTCTGCCATTAATGTGATGATGAACGGTGTTCCATACAATGATTCCGAAAGCCAAGGTACTTTTTTTGTCAATGTTCCGGATCTAACAAGTTCTGCTTCACAGATTGTGATTCAGAGGGGGGTGGGAACTTCCAACAATGGAGTTTCTGCTTTCGGGGCAAGCATCAATGTGCTTTCAAAAGACCCGGAAGAAAAGTTTTATTTTAAAACAGATGACAGCTATGGATCATTTAATACGTATAAATATTCAGCCGAAATAGGTTCCGGTAAGTTTTGGAAAAACCGTCTTTCTGTAATGGGTAGATATACGAATATTCATTCTGACGGATATATCGACAGGGCTTCCTCCAATTTACATTCTTATAATTTCACCGCTTTATTTGAAGAAGGAAATACGAAAATACGTCTGATGGCTTTCGGAGGAAAAGAAAAAACCTATCAGGCATGGAATGGGATTGACCGTAAAACCTGGGAAACTGATCCAAAATTTAATATTTCCGGAGCAATATACGATGCTAACTGGGAGAAAATCATAAGCTTCTATGACAATGAAACGGATAATTACAGACAAAACCATTATCAGTTACTGTGGGAGCAGAAATTCAGTGACCGCTGGAATCTGGAAACTACAGTTCATTATACAAAAGGAAGAGGGTATTACGAAAATTATAAGCAGGGAGATCCCTTTTCAAGATATAATCTGCCGGATATAACAGAAGGCGGACAGATTATAAAATCTTCAGACTTCATCAGGAAAAAATGGCTGAATAACGATTTCTATGGAGTAGTTTCTACATTGTACGGAAAGTTTGAAAACCTGGATCTGAATTTTGGGGCTGTAGCCAATCAGTATTACGGAAGACATTACGGAAATGTGACCGGGGTATTTTTTCCTCAGATTGATGAAAGTGAGTATTACAGAAACCGCTCAGTGAAGAATGAAGTATCCGGTTTTGCAAAAGCTTTACTAAGAGTGGATAATTTTGAATTTTTTGGAGATTTGCAGCTTAGAAAAATCAATTACAATACCAAAATCCTAATGGCAGGTGATGGTGAAGGAGCAGATTTAAGCAAAAACTGGCTGTTCTTTAATCCCAAAGCCGGTGTGAATTACAGAATTGAAGGCGGGAAAGTATTCTTATCATATGCACATGCGCACCGTGAGCCGAACAGAGATGATCTGATGGCCAATAATGAGGTGAAAGCTGAAAAACTTCATGACTTTGAAGCTGGCTTTGAAAAACAATTCGGGATCGTATCATTTACTGCCAATATGTACTATATGTATTACGTGAATCAGCTGGTCTTGAACGGAGAACTTAATAATGTGGGAGCGTTTATCAGAACCAACTCAGGAAAAAGCTACAGAAGAGGTGTGGAAGTTGGCGCTTTGGCAAAAATATCCAGACAGTGGGAGATTTCAGGGAATGTAACCTTAAGCCAGAACAGAAATCAGGACTTCAATATCCAAAACGGGGATGTTCCTCAGAGCCTTGGAAATACCCAGATTTCATTTTCTCCGAACGTTATTTCTAATGTAAGCGTGAAGTTCAGCCCTACCAGGAATTTCCAGTTTGTACTAATGAATCAGTATGTCGGAAAGCAATACCTGGACAATACGGAAGATGCCAATCTGCAGCTTAAGGACTATTTCCTGACGGATTTTAATGCTCAGTACCAGTTTAAAATTGCCAATAATGAAATTGCGTTA
This sequence comes from Chryseobacterium culicis, assembly GCF_900108365.1. Taxonomy (GTDB): domain Bacteria; phylum Bacteroidota; class Bacteroidia; order Flavobacteriales; family Weeksellaceae; genus Chryseobacterium; species Chryseobacterium culicis. The sequence continues at coordinate 178,314 of NZ_FNWQ01000006.1, forward strand.
AAACTGCTGGTAAATAACCTTTTCAACAAAAAATATGTGAATAATGGTTCTGTTTATGAAGGGCAGCCGTATTATTTTTCGCAGGCCGGAACCAATTTAATGTTTGGAATCAGCTGGAAAATTCAGTAACCCGCAAGGGGTAAAGCCGTCGAAAATAGTTCTTATGAAAGGTAATTTATAAATTGACATTACGCATTTTTAGCAGTTTTACCCTCTTCAAACAATTCATAAGCCTAAAAAAAGAAAGTTTAAATAACAGTATTCCTGTTTTATTACATAATAATCAAAGGCTGCTCCGGCAGTCTTTTTTATATCCGTTAAATATTACAAAAAGTCACGAAAAAGTTATAAATTTGCTGCCAAATGAATATTTCAGCATACATTTTAGAATATTTAAAACAATTTGGAACTGCCACAGTTCCAGGCTTTGGAGTGTTTTCACTGAAAAATTCTAAGGCTATTATCAATTCCGAAAACGGGAGTATCCTGCCTCCGGCAAGTCAGATCGAATTTACGATAGACTACGAGGTGCGGGCAGAAGATCTTACGGTTTTTATTGCGCAACAGAAACAGATGTCTCTGGAAGCTTCAAGAAGTGATCTGAAGATCCAGACTGATTTTTGGAAGAAAAAACTTCAGGCTGAGCAGGTTCTTGAAATTCAAAACCTTGGAACAGTCTTCATAGAAGACGGGCATACCCATTTCAAGGGGAAAAGAATAGAATCCGGACGTCCGGACTTTTACGGATTGGAAGAAATCAGACTTTCAGATATCAACAATGGAGAAAAGGTGAATGCTACAGTAAACCGCGAAAAGGATTTTAAATTCAAAAAAACAATTCTCTGGGTTTTCCTTTTGATTATTCCGGTTCTGGGAATTTTATATCTCACGTTTACCCAGCAGGAACTGCTTTTTGGTAAGAAGTCTTTCAGTAAAGTTTCTGTACAAACTTCTACCCACAGAATCGCAAAAGATACCGTTAAAATGATGGTTCACACTCCTGAAACTGCAGTTTCGGATTCTTTGAAAAAAGATTCACTCGTAAAACCTGCCGGAAAAGCAACACAACCTGTCCCGGCTGCTCCAAACAATACTAAGACTAAATGGCAAAAATAAAAAAAGCGTCAGAATCTCTGACTATTATGACCAATATCGTTCTTCCGAACGAAACCAACTCATTAAGAAACCTTTTCGGTGGTGAACTTTTAGCAAAAATGGACCGTTGCGCGTCTATTTCAGCAGCTAGACACTGCGAAAGAAGAGTCGTAACCGCATCCGTAAACCACGTATCTTTCAATCACCCGATCCCGGAAGGCGGAGTAGTGGTACTGGAGTCCAAAGTTTCCAGAGCATTCTCTACTTCTATGGAAGTGTATGTAGATGTATGGTTGGATGATCCTATCAATCAGAAGAAAGTCCACACGAATGCAGGTATTTATACCTTCGTTGCTGTAGATGAGTTTAACCGTCCTATTCCTATTCCGGAAATGATTCCTGAAACAGATGAAGAAAAAGAAAGATTTGCTGCAGCCTTCCGTAGAAAAGAATTGTCATTAATTCTTTCCGGAAGAATGAAGCCTTTGGAGTCTGTAGAGCTTAAAAAGCTTTTCCAGGAACCGCAGGAGTCTAAGAAAGAAAAGAAATAGTATTTATACTTTAGTAATAACAAATGCTTTTAAACTTTGCTGAGTGCTAACGCCTTTGCGAGCTTAAAAGCATTTATTTTTTCGGAAATTTGCGGTAGAATAAAATTATAATCATTTAGGACTGTGTTCCTATCTCTAAAATTATGAATACAATGAAGATACTTCTTTTAGATAAAAATCATCCTCTTATCACTGAACAGCTTTTGGCTCAGAATTTTATTTTGGAAGAGGATTTTATATCGTCTTATGATGAGGTTTGCAATAAAATTGAGAATTACGACGGAATTATTATCAGAAGCCGGATTCCGTTAGACAAAAACTTTCTGGAAAAAGGTAAAAACCTGAAATTTATTGCAAGGGTAGGTGCAGGGATGGAAAATATTGACATTCCTGTTGCAGAAAAGCTGGGAATTCAGCTGATCAATTCTCCGGAAGGAAACAGAGATTCTGTGGCGGAGCATGTAGTCGGAATGCTGCTGGTGATCATGAACAGACTTTTTATTGCTTCTCAGGAAGTGAAAGACGGGATCTGGAAGCGTGAAGAAAACAGAGGAGATGAGCTCTTAGGAAAAACGGTAGGGCTTATCGGATATGGAAATATGGGAAAAGCTACTGCGAAAAGACTTTCAGGATTCGGCTGCAAGGTGATATTTCATGATATACTTCCGGATCTTTCAGATGAATATGCTACGCAGGTTTCCTTAGAAGAATTAAAACAATCAGCTGAAGTGCTGAGCCTGCACATTCCTTTAACGTCAGAAACTCATTATCTTATTGATGAAACATTCATTGCAGAAATGAAAAACGATTTTTATTTCGTGAATACGGCAAGAGGGAAAAATGTGAAAACTAAAAGTTTAGTGGAAGCCCTGCGGTCAGGAAAAGTGAAGGGTGCCTGCCTGGATGTATTGGAATATGAAAAATCCTCCTTCGAGAATATTGAATCCGAAAATGAAGATTTGAAATACCTTCTTGAATCTGAAAAAACGATTGTCACCCCCCATATTGCAGGATGGACCCATCAGAGTAAAGAAAAACTGGCTCAGTTTATTGTAGATAAAATTGCAGCATCTTATTGCTAAGTTGTAAAGAATAAGGGTAAAGCAGCCAATTGTAAAATGTACTTATTGGCTTCCTTGCCTTTTTCCGATGGTATATTTTACTGAGCTGCACTATTCAAAATTTTGCTTTTCCTCCTATTTGTGTTAAATAATTCATAATATCCGGTTCTTATTTATTATTTATTTTCGAGTTTTATTAAATTGCCGCTCATTTTGAATCTCATGACGACGCGTAATTTTGTACTTATCTTAACTGTTCTTTTATCCACATTTTCCTGTAAAAAAAAGGCTGAAACTAAAGAGGTTTCTGCTGAAAATACCACTCATCTTCCTAACTACGGAAGTGTAGACTTTGGAGATATCTTTACAAAAGGTGACGGACATCTTATAAACAGACAAACCACAGTAAGTTATATAGATCAGTATTATAAGAAAATTTGGGAAGGTGGTAATCTTAGCGGCGGAATTCTGGTCGCCAAAGGAGATGAAATCCTATATGAAAATTACAGGGGATTCGGAAGAGAAGGCAATCAGATGCCGATTGATAAGAATACACCGCTGCATGTAGCTTCAGTTTCAAAAACTTTAACGGCTATGGCAATGATGAAGCTGATTGAAGCCGGAAAGATAAAACTTACTGATCATCTTACTCAGTTTTTTCCCGGATTTCCTTATCCTAACGTTACCGTTCAGACTTTATTGGATCAGAGAAGCGGTCTCCCGAAATACGAATATTTTATCACCAAAATACAACCTGCACCGGCAGAACTTTCCAAGCAGTTTATCACCAATGAGGATGTGTTGAATATGCTTATCAAATACAAACCTGAGCTGGCAAGAGATACGGATACAGGATTTATGTATTGTAATACAAATTTTGCCCTGCTGGCTTTATTGATTGAAAAAGTAACAAAGACCCCTTTTCCTCAGGCAATGAAAGAAATGGTTTTCACGCCGCTGAAAATGAATAATACTTACATCTTCCAGGAAAAAGATATTCCTACAGCGTCACAGTCATTTTATTATGGAGGAAACAAGCTGTATCCTTTAGACAGGCTGGATCTTATTTACGGAGATAAAAATGTGTACACTACCCCAAGAGATTTGTACAATTTCTCAAAAGCAATGTTTTCTAAAAATTTCCTGAAACCCGAATTGATGCAGATGGTTTTCACTCCTTACAGCAATGAAAAGGCAGGAATGAATAATTATGGGCTGGGTTTTAGAATGAAAATATTTGATAACGGAGAAAAACTGACTTACCATAACGGATGGTGGCACGGTACAAACTCCGTATTTGCACACCTTTTAAAATCCAAGGTCACTATTGTTGCCATTGGAAACAAATATTCCAACAAAGTATATACAGCCCTTGCATTATCAGGATTATTCGAAGATTTTCCTTTACAGAAAGATAAGCTTCATACAGTAATGAATGATAATAAGGATAGTTTGAATTCCGGACAGGAAGTTTTTGGAGAATAATGTTTACTTTTGCTTAAACATTTTCATGAAAAGGTTTCTTATATTATGCGTCATCTGTTTTCTTGTACATTCTTGTGCGAGAGTAGGATCTCCTGTAGGAGGGCCTAAAGATACATTGGCCCCAAGGTTTTTAAGCTCAAACATTGATACTACAAGAATTAATGTTAAAAAAGATATTCACGAACTCCGCCTGGATTTTGATGAGTATGTTACACTGAAGGACATCAATAAAAATCTGATCATTTCACCTCCTATTAAGAATATCACAAGGATTCTACCTTCCAACATAGCCAATAAATTTATATTGATTCAATGGAAGGATACCCTGCAGGCGAATACCACCTATAATTTCAACTTCGGAAACTCTATTGTAGATAATAACGAGTCTAATATATTAAGGTATTTCAATTTTGCATTTTCTACAGGAGACAAACTGGATGATCTTTATATCAGTGGTGAAGTAAAAGATGCGCTGGATACTAAAAAGAAAGCCGCAACAACCACAGAAAATAAACTTGTAGTAGGATTGTACCAGGTAAAAGATACAATGGACTACAAGAAAAAACCTTATTATATTACCAAAGTAGATGAAGACGGATATTATGAATTAAACTATCTTACTCCAGGTAAATATAAAATCATTGCGTTTGATGATGAGAACGGGAACTCTATGTACGACCCTGGAAAAGAGAAGGTAGGCTTTCAAAAAGACCCCATCAATCTCGAAAAATCTATTTCAGGGCTGAATTTAAAGGTCTATCCTTCCAGAAAGGCAGTGAAGTATGTAGAGATGAAAGAAATTGCCGGTGGTATCTTGATGACATTTGAAGGGAATCCAGAAGAAGTGAAAGTTCAGTCTTTGAATGAAAAATTAAAAGATATTAAAATTACACACAATCCTAAGTCTGACTCTGTAAGAATCTGGTTTGATGCAGTGAAAGATGATATAGGGCAGACCGCTAATGAAAAGCTTGTGTTCACCCATGATAAAGGTCCAAAAAAAGACAGCGCTTATAGTGTCTCCTTATTCTATAAATACAATAAAAAGAATACGATGGATGTGTTCAGTGATAATGACGGAACTTCAATTGCTCCAAAGGCAGACCTAAAGCTTGCTTCCAATTATATTATTGATAAAATTGATCCTTCAAAATGGACGTTGAGGGCTAAAGGGGACAGCTTAACAACCTTACCGTTTACGGCTAAAATATCGGAAACGAATCCTTACCAGATCCATGTTCAGTCAGACTTTACAATGGGAAAAAGCTATGAGCTTACTGTTCCTAAAGAAACGGTGTCCTCATTCTATGCAAAAAATACGCAGTCGAAACGTTTTGATTTTGATGTAGCTAAAATAGACCAGTTTGGAAGCGTTGAATTCTCTATATCAAATGCTCCGGCTGCCAGCTACTGGATTCAAATGATCGATTCTTCGGATAAAATTGCGTATCAGAAATACCTTACCGGAGACAAAGTAAAGTTTGATATCCTAAAACCGGGCGAGTATATTGTGCGCATTCTGGTAGATAATAATGGAAACAAATATTGGGATGAAGCAGATTTCGCTAATGACGTATTTGCTGAAGATGCCTATATTTTCCACAAAAAAGTGATCGTAAGAGGATTATGGGAAACAAGAGAAGAATGGGATCTGAAAGATACCAGAACCCTTGATAGTCCTAAATCTACAACAGAAACTCCGGCCGCACCGGCTTCAACTTCTGCTCCATCTTCAGTACCTGAAACGCCGGCGTCTGCATCAACTACAACTACTACAGTACAGCCCAAGCTGAAAAAAGAATTTAAATCCGGTAACGCAGTTCTGACACCGGCAAAGTAGAAATATGAAGACGGCTAAAAAAGTGATATTCTGGATATTGGTGGGTTTTGTCCTGATTCAGTTCTTTCCTGTTGACAGAACCAATCAGCCTGTTGATGCTGCAAAGAATTTTGTCAGTGCCCGGAAAACACCCGAAAAGATTACAATACTGCTTAAAAACGCATGCTATGACTGTCATTCCAATGAAACAGTCTATCCCAAGTATGCCTTTATTGCACCTGTTTCCTGGTCTGTAAAAAGCCACGTGAATGAAGGCAGGGAACATATTAACTTTTCTGTCTGGGAAACCTATAATAAAGATCTGAAAGAGAACATGCTTTCAAAATCTATTCAGACCATCCAAAGTAAAACCATGCCAATGCCCGGTTATATTGTATATCACAAAGAAGCCAATCTTTCGGAAGCGGAAAGAGCATTGCTGATCCGGTATTTTGAAGAAATGCTAAAGACTAAAACGTATTAATTTACTCATAAAAAAACTCCCGCAGATTTTACAAACATAGCAGCCATTGCTGACACTGTCTGTAAAATCTGCGGGAGCATATGTTACAAAAATTATTTCTTTAAATAATTCTCGAAAAATCTCTTCTGAGAATCAAAAGCAATATCATCCAGATTTACCTCCTGCAAAGAAATCCAGACTGCCTCTGAAATCTCTGAGATCTCAAGATTTACCTCAAACTTTTCCGAAACACGGTATTCATAAAAAAGATCAATGGTATTATAATCAATCTCTTTGTACTGATAGATGTTCGGAAGGCTGCTAAGATATTTCAGGTTAGAAATATTGATATCAAGCTGAAGCTCTTCAAAAAGTTCTCTTTTACAGGTTTCTTCTGCACTTTCTTTGGGATCCACAAATCCTCCGGCAAGATCGAGCTTTCCTTTTTGGGGATCTCTGTTTCTTCGGGTAAGATAAATTTCGTCGCCGCATCTGATGACAACCGCTACAGCGCCTGCCACATTATTATACAGGGTAAAACCACATTCCGGACAGCTCCATTTTTTTTCGCCATCCCATTGTAAGGACTCTTTGCCGCAGCTTGGGCAATATTTCAATAGTTTCATTGAGTAATATTAATATTTCTCGGGTGATAACTCAAAATAACATCCCTTAATTCTTCAGTTTTCAGATGGGTATAGATTTCCGTTGTTGTAATGCTGGAATGTCCCAGCATTTCCTGAATATAACGCAAATCTGCTCCATTCTGTAACAAATGCGTAGCAAAAGAATGTCTGAAGGTGTGAGGAGATATTTTTTTGTTAACCCCTGCTTTATCTGTAAGTTCTTTAATAATAAGAAATACGATTACTCTGGACATCGAAGTTCCACGGCTGTTCAAAAACAGGGTATCTTCATATTTTTTATTGATTTTACCTTTAGAGCGCACCTCTTTGATATAACTTTCCAGCAAATCAGCAGTATAATCGGCCAAAGGAACAAAACGGGTTTTATTCCCTTTTCCGTGTACCTTAATGTATTGCTCTTTAAAGTTGATATTGGAGATCTTCAGATCAATCAGTTCAGAAACGCGGAGCCCGCATCCATAAAGTACCTCTATGATGCAGTGGTTTCTTTTTCCGAGATCTGTATTGACCTCAATAGCAGCAATAATTTTGTTGATATCAGGCAGGCTTAGGGTATCAGGAAGATATAATCCCAGTTTAGGGCCTTCAAGTAACGCCGCAGGATTGTCTTCACGATATTCATCCTCCATTAGAAATTTGAAAAAAGCTTTAATGGAAGATATCCACCTTGCCTGTGATCTCTCACTGAATTTCTGTTTGGAAAGATTGAAAATGTATTCCTGCAGGTTTTCGTAACCGATAGAATCTGGACCGACATTTGCCAGATCTTCTTCTGCGTAATCTTTTAATTTCTTAATGTCCCGAACATAGGCGTCGAGTGTGTTTTCTGAAAAATTTCGTTCGAAGCGAAGAAATATTTCAAAATCTTTGATCTTTTCATCCCAAGTCATTTGTGCTTATTTTTTTAGTTCACAGTCCGATATTTGTTCTATTTCAATGTTATGGTTTCTCAGGAACGATATTCCATCGTCATCCGAATACTCATTAATGTACACCAGTCTCGCAATTCCTGCCTGCAAAATCAGCTTGCTGCATTCTTTACAGGGAGACAGCGTTAAGTATAACGTTGCTCCTTTTGCAGATTGAGTGGAAGCGGCCAGCTTTAAGATAGCATTGGCTTCCGCATGCAATACGTACCAGTGTGTTTTTCCCTCTTCATCTTCACAGCAGTTTTCGAATCCCGAAGGAGTCCCGTTGTAACCATCTGAAATAATCATCCTATCTTTTACGATAAGAGCTCCCACCTGTTTTCTCTTACAGTAGGAGAGTTTTGCCCATTCCTGAGCCATTTTTAGATAAGCTTTATCAAACTTATTCATACCGCAGCATTGTTTTTTTTCGAAATAATTTGGATTAAAATCTTGTAGAAAGATCTAGAAGTTAGGCTTTCTCTTCTCTAGAAACGCAGTAACTCCTTCTTTCTTATCCTCCATGTCAAAAAGTTCACCGAAATATTTTATTTCAGTTTCAAAACCTTTCTCCGTGTCAGATAAATTCACAGCATTAATAGCCTTTGATATTGCCATTGGTGAGTTGTAGGCAATTGTATTTGCTAATTCTTTCGTTTTGGTTAATAATTCTTCTATAGGGTATACTTCATTTACCAGTCCGATCTCTTTTGCCTTTTGAGCAGGGATCATTTTAGCAGAGAAGATCATTTCGTTGGCAATACCTTTTCCTACAAGCTTAGGAAGCCTTTGAGTTCCTCCGTATCCCGGGATTAATCCAAGAGTAACTTCAGGAAGCCCCAATCTGGCGTTTTCCGATGCGTATCTGATGTGGCATGCCATAGCAAGCTCCAAACCTCCTCCCAGTGCAAAGCCGTTTACCGCTGCAATGACAGGTTTAGACATGTTTTCAATTTTATTGAACAATATATGGTGTCCGTTTCTTGCAAGCTCTTCAGCTTTTTCCTGTCCGAAATCACTGAATTCTTTTATGTCAGCTCCCGCTACGAAAGATTTTTCTCCACTTCCGGTAAGGATAATTACCCTGCATGTCCTGTCGTCATTAAGCTCATCCAGTGCGGTACTGATTTCCTGAATGGTTTTTGCGTTTAATGCATTTAAACTTTCAGGTCTATTTATGGTAATGATAGATAATTTATCTTCTTTTTTTAATAATATGTTCTCGTAACTCATTTTTCCACTTTAAAATATCATCCTTTGCAAATTATGAATTTTTTACAAAAAAAAGGAAAAAATATTATTTTTTTTTCCTTTTTTTTAATTTATCGTTCAATATGATTATTTGGAATGATTCATCATATTTGCATCAATATTGACATTTAGCTGAGAAGCCACTTTCATGCCAAGCTCAATATTGGCTCTGAAAAAATGACAAAGCTGACGGTTGATAATTTCGTCTCTTTTAGGTCCGTCAATCCCTTTCATGCTTCCGACAATATTTTTTACAAGATGATCCCTGTCTTCAGCATTCATTGCTTTTGAATAAAGCAGTCCCGGCTGTGTATAGTGATCGCTGTCATTATCATTTCTGTTGTAGCTTGCTACGTGGGCGCTGTCTAATTCATACTCAAAGCTTTTATAATCAGCATCTGCTTTAATATCATCAAAGCTGTTCGGATGATAATTAGGCTTATCCTGATAATAGCTTGAGTCAGCCATAAATCCGTCTCTCTGGTAGTTGTTCACTGCAAAAGGGCATCTGTTTACTTCCAGCTGATGAGCGTTAACACCCACTCTGTATCGATGGGCATCAGGATAAGAGAAAAGCCTTCCCTGCAGCATTTTGTCCGGCGAGAAGCTGATTCCGTTAATCAGGCTGCTTGGTGAGAAAGCAGACTGTTCCACATGGGCAAAATAGTTGACAGGTACTTCGTTCAGTTCCATTTCTCCTACTTCAATCAAAGGGAAGTCATCATGGAACCATACTTTAGTTACGTCAAAAGGATTCCATCTGAAATCTTTTGCCTGCTCCTCGGTCATTACCTGGATATATAAGGTCCATTTCGGGAAATCTCCTTTTTCAATTGCATTGCAAAGGTCTTCCTGTGCAAAATCCGGGTTTTCTCCGGCCATTTTTACGGCTTCCTCATCCGTGAAGTTTTTTACACCCTGTTTTGTCTTGAAGTGGAACTTTACCCAAACTCTTTCGTTTTTATCATTGATCATAGAGAACGTATGAGACCCGAAGCCATGCATGTGTCTGTAGCCGTATGGAGTTCCTCTGTCTGACATTAATATTAGCACCTGATGGAGCGATTCCGGATTTAAGCTCCAGAAATCCCACATCATGGTGGCACTCTTTAAATTGGTTTTAGGAACTCTTTTTTGAGTATGAATGAAATCCGGGAATTTTTTGGCATCTTTAATAAAGAAGACCGGAGTATTGTTACCTACAAGATCCCAGTTTCCGTCTTCTGTATAAAATTTTAAGGCAAAACCTCTTGGGTCTCTTGCCGTATCTGCACTTCCTTTTTCACCCCCGACTGTAGAAAATCTTGCAAACATTCTGCACGAGTTTCCAACTTTTGAAAACAGTTTCGCTTTCGTGTACTGGCTGATGTCATGCGTTACAGTAAAAGTTCCGTAAGCGCCGCTACCTTTGGCATGCACAATTCTTTCAGGAATTCTTTCCCTAACGAAATGAGCAAGGTTTTCCTGAAGAATAAAGTCCTGCAGCAATACCGGGCCTCTTGGTCCTACCGTCTGTGAATCCTGATGCTCATAATAAGGTGCGCCGTTACTTAACGTTAATTTTTTAGAATCCATATCTATTAATGATTTGTATAAATGTTTTTCTTTTTCTAAATCCAAGTGTAAAGGTAATGATTATCAAATTTACTTGAATTTTTAATTGCTAATAGCAAAAACGTTATATCTTTGTAATAGATAATATTAATCAAATGAACATTCAGCAACTGGAGTATCTTATCGCTGTTGATAAGTATAAACATTTTGGTAAGGCCGCTCAGGCGTGTTTTATTACCCAACCTACGTTAAGTGCCATGATACAGAAATTTGAGGATGAACTGGATGTGAAGGTGTTCGACAGAACTACCCATCCGATTCGTACCACGGATGTAGGTCTTCAGATTATTGATCAGGCTAAGGTGATTATAGAGTCTGTGAATGAGCTGAAAAACAAAGCGAATCTTTTGAATAACATTTTAGGAGGAACCATCAATCTCGGGATTATTCCTACAGTTTCTTCTTTCATCCTGCCCACGGAAATTTTCAAATTCCTTGAAGACAATCCGAAAATTCAGATGAATGTAAAAGAAATGACCACTGATAATATTATTAAAGCTTTAAAAGCTGGTGAACTGGATGCAGGAATTATCTCAACGCCTTATGATACTGCGGACGAGTTTTACCAGGATTTCCTTTTCAACGAAGAGCTGATGATTTACAGTTCCAATACAGAAGCCAACAAAAAGAATTCTTATATCATTCCGGAAGATCTGAATGTAGAAAAAGTATGGCTGCTTGAAGAAGGAAACTGTCTCAGAAATCAGTTTGAAAATATCTGCCATCTGAAAGAAAATACTTTGAAGCCTAAAAATTTAGACTTCCTGGCTTCCAATATCCAGACCTTGGTCCACATGGTGGATAAGGTGGGAGGAATCAGTATTCTGCCTGAATTGGCACTGAGCCAGCTTTCCGAAGAACAGAAGAAAAATGTTTTCAGATTCAAAAAACCGTTCCCTTATCGAGAAATCAGTATTATTTACTATAAACCAACATTCAAGCAAAAAATTATTGATGAATTGTCACATTCAATCAAAAATTCTTTGGAACTTAAATTGAATTATCACGAAAGTCCGAAGGAATTTGTAAGCATTAAGCCTCAATAATGAAAATGCTTTAAAGTGATAGAAATCATCAATTTAAATAAAATTATAATTAATAAACAAAATTTTTGAGTATTACGAAAATAGTACTTAAATTTGCTGACGTTTATCGCGAGGAAAAATTTGACCTGATTGCAACCTCTATAAAAAAATGCTAAAACAGTATTCTTTTTTCTGGGCAATTTCATTCATATTTTTCGCAAAAACTATTTTTTAAATCTTTAAAAACAAAAGAATTATATGTCTTATTTATTTACATCTGAATCAGTTTCAGAAGGACATCCGGATAAAATTGCCGACCAAATCTCCGATGCATTAATCGACCATTTTCTAGCATATGATAAAAACTCAAAAGTAGCATGTGAAACTCTTGTAACAACCGGACAGGTGGTGCTGGCAGGAGAAGTAAAATCTGATGCCTATCTTGATGTACAGACCATTGCCAGAGAAGTAATCAACGGAATTGGGTATACAAAGGGTGAATACATGTTCAATGGAGATTCTTGTGGAGTAATTTCTGCCATCCATGAGCAGTCACCGGATATTAACCAGGGAGTTGACAGAGCGGTAAATGATGAGTCTTTTGAAGCCAGAGCGAATGCACAGGGAGCGGGAGACCAGGGGATGATGTTCGGGTATGCTACCAATGAGACGGCTAATTACATGCCTCTTGCATTGGATCTTGCCCATACCATTCTTAAAGAACTTTCTGCCATCAGAAGAGAAAATAAAGAAATCACTTACCTGCGCCCGGATGCAAAAAGCCAGGTTACCATTGAATACTCTGATGATCACAAACCTATCAGAATTGATTCTATTGTAGTGTCTACCCAGCATGATGATTTCGGAAGTGAAGAAGAGATGCTGAACAAAATTCGTGAGGATATCAAAAATATTCTTGTGCCTAGAGTTGTTGCACTGCAAACTGAAGAAATCAAAGCTTTGTTTAATGATCAGATCAAATATCACATCAATCCTACAGGTAAATTCGTAATTGGAGGGCCTCACGGAGATACAGGTCTGACAGGGAGAAAAATTATTGTAGACACTTACGGTGGTAAAGGCGCTCACGGAGGAGGAGCTTTCTCCGGAAAAGATCCTTCTAAAGTAGACAGAAGTGCTGCCTATGCTACAAGACATATTGCTAAAAATTTAGTAGCTGCAGGAGTAGCTGACGAAGTTTTGGTACAGGTTTCTTATGCAATTGGGGTAGCTGAGCCTTGTGGTTTATATATCAACACCTACGGAACGGCAAAAGTAGATCTTCATGACGGAGAAATTGCGAAAAAAGTGTCTGCGATTTTCGATTTAAGACCTTATGCTATTGAGCAGAACTTACAATTGAGAAATCCTATTTATCAGGAAACAGCTTCTTACGGACATATGGGGAAAGAACACTATGTAGCAGATAAGACATTCAACAAAGGACATAAAAATGAGCTTACATTAAAAGACCTTGAATTCTTTACATGGGAAAAACTGGACAAAGTAGACGAAATTAAAACCGCTTTTGGAATTTAATTTCTCTTTATAGCATAATAAGTGAACTGCTTTATCTCTGGATAAGGCAGTTTTTTTTAATTTTACACCTTAATAATATAGAAAGATGATGAATTTTCGAACTGCAGCTGCTGTCCTGTCTCTGTTTTTGCTAAGTACACTGGCAAAAGCTCAATATACTATGCATAAAATGATCAGCGTAGGGTACACGTACCAGAATCAAAGTTTTGGAGAAATAGGAGGTAAATTGCTTTTCCTAAAAAATGACGATGTGATTTACAGATTGGGAGGATCTGCCTTAATGGGGGTTGCTGATTCCAAATTTGCAATCATGCCGAAGCTGCAGGCAGATGTTCTTCTTAATTTTGAAAAAAATGTAGATTTCTATCACTCCTACTATTTCCTGGCTGGAGTGGAAGGTACTACAAAATATATTGCCCCGAAGATTGGAGTTACTCTATTTGGAATGCTGGATCTCACAGGCGGCTATGCTTTTCCTATCGGAGACACCCGATTAAATGGGAAAGAGATGAAGGGATTGAATATTAATTTTACACTAAATATCCCTACCGTATTCATTCATGATATGTTTAAGTGATTTTTTTTAGATTTTTCTCTATAAAATTTAATAATAGGTTAACAGTTATTAAAAAATTATTATATTTACATCATAATAATTGTACCTGCCTATAGAAGAGACTCTACTCTAGAACTGTTTTGTTTATACAGCAAAGGCCAGAAGAAATATCTGGAGGAATGCCTGTCTGCAAATATTTATATTGAGAGAGTTATGAAATCAAAATCGGATAGTTTACTAATTTCCCTTTATCAGAAAGGAGACGAGGGTGCATTGTCGACCCTCATTCACCGACATCAGAGAGAACTGTTTACATTCATTTTTTACAAAATTAATGATGAAGATTTGGCCAACGATATTTTTCAGGATACCTTCATGAAGATTATTGTGATGCTGAAAGAAGGACGCTATAACGAAGAAGGTAAATTTATTCTTTGGGCAAAAAGAATTTCTCACAATTTAATCATCGATCATTTCAGATCAAAAGCTAAGAATATCAAAGTGTCTGAAACTACTTTTGAAACTGATGAATATTCTATTTTTGATTTGATCCGGGAGCCTTCGGAAAACATTGAAGATCAGCTGGTGACCAATCAGATTCAGGAAGATCTTATGAAGATGCTGCAATTCTTACCACTCAACCAGCAGGAGGTCATTAAACTGAGGTTTTTTGACGGCTTGAGTTTCAAAGAAATCGCAGATCATACAGAAATGAGTATTAATACAACATTAGGAAGAGTACGCTATGCGCTCATCAACCTGAGAAAAATCATGGATGAAAATAATATAATATTAACCAGATAAATAATATTTTGTAAAATTTCACGTTTTAAGGAAAACATACTTCGCTTATGAAAAAAAATGACTCCTTAAAAGTGAAAACTTTGAAACCTAAGAAACAAACAATTGATTTTTTGCTGAATTTTTCCAAAAGCCTTGAAATTGTGAAAAGCAAGAGCAAAAATTATCCTATTACAAAAAATTAAAATTATTAACTTTGTGCTGTATGAAAATGCAGCATGTTTTTTTTGACCTGGATAATACACTCTGGGATCACCGCAAAAATGCCTATCTTACCATCAAAGACCTTTTTGAAAAACAGGAAATCACTTCAAAGTATCATATAGACTTTGAAACGTTTTATTCTGTATATCATGATATCAACGAAGAGTTGTGGGAAAAGATCAGAGACGGAATTATTGGCAAAGAGTATTTGAGAGAACACCGTTTTTATGATTCATTTAAACATTTTGGAGTGGATAATAAAGAGCTTGCTCTTTATTTTGAAGAACACTTCCTTGATAATATTGTGAGTCATAACGAACTGGTAGAAGGAGCTAAGGATGTTTTGGAATATCTGAAAGCTAAGAATTATACATTACACATTATTTCTAACGGATTTCAGGAAGTAACGGAAAGAAAATGTACCCTGTCCGGGATAGCTCCATATTTTACGACCATTACCAGCGCAGATGCGGTAGGAGTGAGAAAACCCAATCCAAGGATCTTTGAATACTCATTAGGGCTTTCGGAGGCCAGAAAGGAAGAAAGTATTCTTATTGGAGATGATTGGATTGCAGATGCGATGGGAGCTACAGATTTCGGAATGGATGCTATTTTCTTTGATGTTTATAAAGAAGAAAAGCATAAGAATGGTGTAAAGGCCATCACCCATCTTCATCAGATTAAGGAATACCTGTAAGATATAAGGTCCAGATATAATCAATAAGCCGCTAAGTTCATCTTAGCGGCTTATTGATTTTGATACTTTCATTAACCTATGCAGACATCTGTCATCATCTGCGCCAATCTGTGGTGAAATTAAATTGCATCCCTGATTTTTTCCACCAAAATCATTTTTCCCAATTCTTTCCCAAATTGATGATGAACTTTGCTTCATAATAATAACAGAAAAATGTAATAGTATGAAAAATGTAAAGAAAATCACAGGAGTATTAATAATCATGTTTTTCTTGATGGGAGGATTCTTTTCGGCTCAGGATAGAGCAATTCATCCGAATCAGTTACCGAAAACAGCTAAGAACTTTCTTTCTGCCCATTTTAAAGGGATCCCCGTAAATTCAGCAATAGAAGACAGAGAGATCTATGGAGTAGACGAGTACAAAGTATATCTGACCAATGGAATGAAAATGGAGTTCGACAGCAGTGGAAACTGGAAGGAAGTAGACGGGAAACATCAGAAAATTCCTTATGGTTTCATCCCAGCATCCGTCAGAAATTACAGCAGTAAAAATTTTCCCAATACTTATATCATCAAGATCGAAAAGAAGAGATGGTCTTACAAAGCAGAGCTTTCCAACGGATTGGAGCTTGAATTCGACAGAAATGGGAATTTCACAAAAATTGATGATTAAAGCTTAACGGAATACAAACACTTAATATTAATACTATGGTCAACTGGAGTTTAATAAACAGTGGCGGAAGAAAAATTTCTTCTGCACAGATTAGAAAGAATATGGTGTCATTTATGACAAGAAATTATCCCGGCAGCGTCATTGATTCTATTGAGAGAAAGTACAATGCTTATAAAATTCAACTGATAAGCGGCTTATGTCTTGTTTTTGATGCAGACGGGCGCCATGTGAAAACAGCCTGATTGTAAAGTAAAGGGGGCAGAAAGCACATTTTCTGCTTTCTTACGTTCATTTTATAATTCCCTATATTTGATAAGAGTTATAATCCGGAAATATGAAGATTTTAATAGTAGAAGATGAACCCGAGCTGAAAGATACGGTACAGAAATTTCTGGAAGCAGAACATTTCATTGTAGAGTATGCAGAAAACTACAGCAGCGGACTGGATAAAATTATTTCTTATGAGTATGACTGTATTCTGCTGGATATTATGCTTCCCGACGGCAACGGGATAGACCTGCTGAAAGAAATAAAAAAAATGCATAAGAAAGATCCGGTGATCATCCTTTCTGCCAAAGATTCTGTAGATGATAAGGTAACAGGGCTGGAAATAGGAGCTGATGATTATCTGGCTAAGCCTTTCCACCTCGCTGAGCTGATGGCGAGAATTAAATCTGTGATCAGAAGAAAAAATCAGGATGGGGAAAATAGCATCTGCTACAAGAATATAAGCATCAATCCAGAAAGCAGAACGGTAAAAGTAGGAGAGCAAGAACTTGTGCTTAACCGTAAGGAGTACGATCTTTTGTATTATTTTGTTATCCATCCGGAAAAAACCTTGCAAAAAACGACACTTGCAGAAGCCATCTGGGGAGATTACATAGATCAGGCAGACAGTCTGGACTTCATTTATTCCCAAATCAAAAACCTTCGGAAAAAATTAAAGGCACTCAATGCAGAAGCCGATTTCCAGGCAGTATACGGAATAGGATATAAATTCATCTGATGAAAGTTTCACTAAAATACTATACCATAAAATACCTGATCATGATCCTGCTGCTGATTATCGCAGTCTGGGCAGGTCTGTTTTATGCCTATATTCTGGATGAAGTACATGATAATGTAGATGACGGATTGAGAAACCGGAAAATACAGATCATCAAGGCCGTTTATCTTAATCCTGAGCTTTTGAATAATAACGATTTTGGATTTAATGAATTTAAGATCAACCCGATCAAAGCTGGAGAATATCAAAATAAAAGCAGGCTTTATAATAAGATGTACTACATGGAATATGATGATAAGGATCAGCCTTACAGAGTTCTTGAGGCAGACTTTATTGATCAGTTCAAAAAACAGCAGCGACTGGTGATCAGAACTTCTACTGTAGAAGAAGATGAATTGATATATGACCTTACAACTGCTTTGATGGTGCTGTATCTCCTTCTGGTCATCAGTATTGTAGTGGTTAACGGATATCTCCTGAATAAAGCGATGAGACCTTTTTACCGTATTCTGGATAAACTGAAGAAATACCAGTTCGGAATTCCTTTCTCGCAGGAAAAGCAAACTTATAAGATCTCTGAATTTGAAGAGCTGAATATCGAAATCAATGAAATGATTGAACGTAATGAGCTCGTTTTTTATCAGCAGAAACAGTTTATTGAAAATGCCTCTCATGAGCTTCAGACCCCTTTGGCGATTGTGATTAATAAAATTGATCTCATGATTCTGAATGATGATCTTGATAAAAAGAATCTGACTTTTCTTACGGACGTGAAGAACGATCTGAGAAGAATGGTGGGGCTGAATAAATCATTACTTATGCTGTCTAAAATTGAGAACAGCCAGTTTAATAAAACATCAGATGTTGATTTTAACGGAATGATTGCTCAATTGGTTCAGAGCTATGAAGATTTCATTGCTTTTAAAAAAATAGAAGTCAATATCATTGAGAAAGGCCGGTTTACAGCAGATTTTAATCAGGATCTCGCAGATATTCTGCTGTCTAACCTTCTTAAAAATGCTGTGAAATATAACCATGAAGAAGGAATCTTACAGATTATCGTTGAAAATAACAGGATTACCTTCCAAAACAGCGGAATAGCTGTCCCGTTAGATAAATCAAGAATTTTTAACCGTTTTTATAAACAGGCGGCCGACCATACTTCCACCGGTTTGGGACTTTCCATTATTAAAACCATTATAAAGCAATATCCCGGCTGGGAGATCAGGTATGCGTTTGAAGGTACAATGCATTACTTCATCTTGACGAAGAACAATGTTCATTAAAGAAATAACTTTACAAAATAGAAAAAGCCTTTCAAATGAAAGGCTTTCTTATATTTAAAACTCCGAATTAAAATCCTAAGCTTGTTCTTACTCTTTTAAGAGTTTCCAGTGCAATTGGTCTTGTTTTCTCGGCTCCCTGCTGAAGTTTTGCTTCCAGCTCATCAAGGTTGTTCATATAATAATTGAACGTTTCTCTTTCTTTCTCAAAGCGTACAAGAATAAGATCCAGCAATTCTTTTTTGGCGTGTCCGTACCCGAAATTTCCGGCAAGATATTTTGCTCTTAACTCTTCAGTCTGTTCAGGTGTAGCAATAAGCTGATAAATCTGGAAAGTTTTATCCGTTTCAGGATCCTTAGGCTCTTCTAAAGATTTTGAATCCGATTCAATACTCATTACCTGTTTTTTCAGTTCCTTTTCAGGTAAGAAAATATTGATGATGTTTCCTCTGGATTTTGACATTTTCTGACCGTCTGTTCCCGGGACATATTTCGTGTCTTCCTGAAGCTCAGATTGTGGAAGAACAAGAATTTCACCCATCTGATTGTTGAACCTTGAAGCTACATCTCTTGCAAATTCGAGGTGCTGAAGCTGATCCTTACCTACAGGAACAATTTCCGCATCATACAGTAAAATATCTGCAGCCATCAAAATAGGGTAAGTAAACAAACCTGCGTTTACATCCTGAAGTCTGTCAGCCTTATCTTTGAATGAATGAGCCAGTGTTAATCTCTGATACGGAAAAAAACATGATAAATGCCAAGAAAGTTCACAGGTTTCAGCGATATCACTTTGTCTGTAAAAATATGTTTTTTCAGTATCTAGTCCACAAGCAAGCCAAGCCGCAGCAATCTCGTAGGTATTTTGTCTTAATGTCTGCGCATCTTTAATCTGGGTAAGTGTGTGAAGATTCGCAATAAATAAAAATGATTCATTTCCTTCCTGCTTGGATAATTCAATAGCAGGAATAATGGCCCCTAATAAGTTTCCAAGATGGGGTGTTCCGGTGGCTTGAATGCCGGTAAGAATTCTTGACATTTGTTTACAATTTATATTTAAAAGTTAATGAATAGCAAATTTACGAGGTTTGCCGGGAATAACGAAAGATAAGAGATAAAAGATTAAAAGAACCAAGAATCAATAGCCAAGATTTAAGAGCTGTTTTTGAAAAATTCAATAGGGGTCGGCTATAATTCTGAGCGGAGCCGAAGAAAGCCCGGCCAGCTTACCATTAAATATCCATTGGCTTTAGCCCAAACCTCTCAACATAAAATAATCAATCAATATCTCCTCAATCATCTGTGAAAATCTGTGCAATCTGTGGTTAAAAAATTAAGGAATCACAATCCTCTCACCTCCAAATTTTGGTTCCACTCCGAAAAGAAGATCCCAATACGCTTTGGCTTTTGCCAGATACTCTCTCAGATTCGTTTTTAGCCCTGCATATTTATTTACATCAGCTGCGTTGTAGCCAAAGGCTTCCATTCCATTTTTTCTGGCCAGAAAAACCGCTCTTTCATTGTGAAATTTCTGTGAGATAATCACCAGTTTTGTCTGGCTGAAGATATCTTTTGCTCTTACCACGGAATCCAGCGTTCTGAATCCGGCATGATCCAGAATAATTTTGTTCTGCGGAACTCCGCTCTCAATCAATGCCTGCTGCATATCTTCAGGCTCATTATAGTCTTTGGTACTGTTATCACCGCTTACGATGATGTATTGTATTTTGCCGCTTTTAAACAAATCTGCTGCAGCTTTAATTCTGTTATAGAAATAAGCATTGGGAGTTCCGTTACTCAATGTTTTTCCGGTTCCAAGTAACAGGCCTGTCTTTGCTTCCGGTACATCATTAATGGTATAGGAAACGAATGGTTCGCTGTCCTTTTTGATGCTGTAATTTGCCCAGGCAATAAAAATAATTCCTGCCACAAGAAGAAGCAGGAAAATTTTAAAAATATTTTTGATTATTTTTTTCATCCGAAATATATCTTTTAAAACTCCAGACCGTTCGGGAAAGCTTTTTTTCTGAATATTAACAAGAATGCGGCGCCTACGGTAATGGCAGAATCGGCAACATTAAAAATATATTTGAAAAATTCAATGTGCTTTCCGCCAATTAAAGGCCAGCTTTCAGGAACATACCAGTCTACAAGCGGAAAGTGAAGCATATCTACCACACATCCTTTCATAAAGGTAGAATATCCGTGTCCGAAAGGAGCAAACTTAGAAATGCCGCCATAGCCAATCCATCTGTCGATACTTGGATCATATACTGTTCCGCTGTCGAAGATCATTCCATAGAACATCCCGTCAATAAGGTTTCCGATAGCACCTGCGAAAATAACAGCCATGGGAATCAGGAGATAGTTGGAAGCTCCTTCTTTCAGCCATTTTCTGAACATGTAGATCATTCCTCCTATCAGGAAAATTCTCAGGATTACCAGAAAATATTTTCCGATAATTCCTCCGAAGTGAAATCCATAGGCCATCCCCGGGTTTTCTACAAAGGTTAGCTTAAACCCTGGTAACACTGTTACACTGTCGTCCAGATTAAAATGGGTTTTGATATAAATTTTTGAAGCCTGGTCAATTAATAACACCAAAAATGTTATCGCTAAGATCTTTTTCATTATTGCCCTTTAGGTTTTGAAGGCTTTGCAGCCGGCTTTACATTTTTATTGTCGCTTGCTTTCTTAACTATTTTCTGCCCGTTATACGAACTTTTAACATGGGCTTTTTCAAATTTAATGCCCATTTCTTTCAGCACACTTTTCAGTGCATTCAGCTCCATAGAATTTTTTGGATGTACTATAATAGATTCCATTTCTTATATTTAATTTTACATTTTGGACAGTTCGTCTAGTCTTTTTCTGTCTTTTTCAGACAGGTCATTCACTCCGTTTTTGCCCATTTTGCTTAAAAGTCTGTCGATCTCTTTCTCCCGGTCACGTTTATCAGAATTAAACTGGTCATCAATTGTGTAATTCTTATGCTGGTCCGGGAAGAATCTGTTTTTGATCCGTTCCCTGTTAAAAAACAGCAGTACAATTGCGATAATAAATCCTAAAACTAATAACTCGCTCATGGGTATACATTACAAATTAGGTTTATAAAGTATCCTTGAATACAATATAAACCCAATATTATTTTTCAAACCTTACGGTTATTTTTGCATATTTTTCGCTTCGATGCTCAGTGTAGCATGAGGAACGGCTAAAAGTCTTTCCTTAGGAATCAGTTTTCCAGTGACTCTGCACACCCCGTATGTTTTATTTTCGATTCTGATCAAAGCATTTTTAAGATCACGCACGAACTTTTCCTGTCTTCCTGCCAAAATAGAGTTCTGCTCCTTGCTCAGCGTTTCAGCTCCTTCCTCAAAAGCTTTGAAAGTAGGAGAAGTATCATCCGTACCATTATTCTGGTCATTGATAAAACTTTCTCTGATAAGCTGAAGATCTTTTTCTGCTTTTTCTATTTTTTCTTTAATAATCGCTTTAAATTCCTGTAAATCAGCATCGCTGTATCTAACTCTTTCGTCTGACATATTCGTTCTCTTTTTTAATAAAATTATGAAATGGAATTTGAAATATAATAACTACATGTTAATTTTTTTCAACATTTATCTTAAAATTAACCTCATCTATTTCGATTTCGTTAAAATTTGAAAGTGAAGATACAATTTCTATTTTATTTGACAAGACTTCAGAAGAAATATATTCTTCATTTTTCTTAATATCATTCAAGAAAGGAGAGCTTTCTTCTAATGTGATTGAAATTCTGTCTGTCAGTTCAAAGTCTTTGTCTTTTCGCAGGTTTTGAATTCTGTTGATGAACTCTCTTGCGATCCCTTCAGATTTTAACTCATCGGTTAACGTCAAATCTAATGCCACAGTTGTTTTTCCATCGGAAGTAACTGTCCATCCCGGGATATCTTTTGTAGAAATTTCCACATCATCAAGGGTAATTTCATATCCCTGAACATCCAGTTTTCCTTCTTTTTCAAGAGTGGAAATCTGTTCTGCAGCGAGATTGCCAATCCCGGCACCTACTACCTTCATGTCTTTTCCTAATTTAGGACCAAGGGCTTTGAAGTTCGGTTTTATCTGTTTTACAATTAAATGTGAAGCTTCTTCAGCATTAATCAGCTGTAATTCTTTCACGTTTACTTCCTGCTTGATAAGATCTGCAACAGCAAGAATCTGTTCTTCTGCTTTAGCATCCAATACAGGAACCAAAACTTTTTGCAGCGGCTGGCGAACTTTTACATTTTCTTTCTTTCTTAAAGAGAAAACCATACTGGTAATGTTCTGAGCCAAATGCGTTTTTTCAACCAAATCCTGATCAATTAAACTTTCATCAGCTACAGGGAAATCTGTAAGGTGTACAGATTCACAGTTTTCTTTACCGGTTACTTTATTTAAGTCCTGATACAACTGATCCATAAAGAATGGAGCAATAGGAGCGGATAGTTTTGCAACTGTCTCAAGACAGGTGTATAGCGTCTGGTAAGCAGAGATCTTGTCGTCAGAATAATCTCCTTTCCAGAAACGTCTTCTGCATAATCTTACATACCAGTTGCTTAAGTTATCATTTACGAAGTTGCTGATTGCTCTGGCTACTCTTGTCGGCTCATAGTCTTCATAGAAAGCTTTCACTTCCTTGATCAGAAGGTTCAGTTCGGAAAGGATCCATCTGTCGATTTCCGGGCGGTTTTCCACTTCTTTTTCAGAATAGTTGAAGCCATCTACATTCGCATATAAAGCAAAGAATGAATAGGTATTATAAAGAGTTCCGAAGAACTTTCTTCTTACTTCGTCGATTCCTTCAATGTCAAACTTCAGATTTTCCCATGGGTTGGCATTGGAGATCATGTACCAGCGGGTAGCATCCGGTCCGTATACAGCAAGGGTTTCGAACGGATCTACAGCATTTCCTAAACGTTTTGACATCTTCTGGCCGTTCTTATCCAGAACAAGACCGTTACTCATTACGTTTTTATAAGCAACTGAATCAAATACGGCAGTTCCGATAGCATGAAGCGTATAGAACCATCCACGCGTCTGGTCTACACCTTCTGCGATGAAATCAGCCGGGAATGCTTTATTGTTGTCTATTAATTCTTTGTTTTCGAAAGGATAATGCAACTGCGCATACGGCATGGAACCAGAATCGAACCAAACGTCGATCAAATCGCTCTCACGTCTCATTGCTTTTCCTGACTCAGAAACCAGTACTACTTTGTCTACTACGTTTTTGTGAAGATCCACAAGCTCATAGTTAGACTCAGACATATTTCCGATGATGAAACCTTTGAACGGGTTTTCAGCCATCAGTCCGGCTGCAATTGATTTTTCGATTTCGTTGTATAATTCTTCTACAGAACCGATGATTTTTTCTTCTTTCAGATCATCTGTTCTCCAGATTGGCAACGGAATACCCCAGTATCTTGAACGGGAAAGATTCCAGTCGTTCACATTTTCCAGCCAGTTGGCAAAACGTCCTTCTCCAGTGGCTTTAGGCTTCCAGTTGATTTCTTTGTTCAGATTAACCAGTCTGTCTTTTACAGCGGTCATCTTCACAAACCATGAATCAAGCGGGTAGTACAATACCGGCTTATCTGTTCTCCAGCAGTGTGGATAAGAGTGGACATATTTTTCTACTTTGAAGGCCTTGTTTTCTGTTTTCAACAGGATCGCAAGTTCTACATCCCAAGACTTCTCAGGAGCTGTTCCTTCATCGTAGTATTCGTTTTTGATATAAGTTCCGGAGAATACCTCAGGCACATTGTCTCCTTTGATGAATCTCCCTTGTAAATCTACCAATGGTACAAGATTGTCATTTTCGTCTTTTACCAACATTGGCGGGATCTCAGGCTGAGCCATTTTAGCAACTCTCGCATCATCCGCACCAAAAGTAGGTGCCGTGTGAACGATACCTGTACCGTCTTCAGTGGTTACGAAATCTCCTAAGATTACTCTGAATGCATTTTCAGGGTTGTCATTAGGCGTAAACCAGGGAACTAATTGCTCATATCTTGTATCAACAAGTTTTTCTCCTGTAAATTCTTTTAGTATTCTGAAAGGAATTACTTTCGTTTCCGGAGTATAGTTGGCAAAATCTTCATCTGTACCTTCTGCGTATTTTTTACCGAAAACTTTAGGTAAAAGAACACTTGATAAGACTACTGTTACAGGTTCAAAGGTATACTGATTGAAGGTTTTCACTACAACATATTCAATATCTCTGCCTACGGTAAGAGCGGTATTGGATGGAAGCGTCCATGGAGTCGTCGTCCATGCAAGGATATGTACATCTCCGTCAACATCATTGAACAATGCTGAAGAGTCCTTCTTTACTTTAAACTGAGCCACCACCGTTGTGTCTGAGACATCACGGTAAGTCCCGGGCTGATTCAGCTCGTGAGAAGAAAGTCCTGTTCCTGCTTTCGGTGAGTAAGGCTGGATGGTGTAACCTTTGTACAACAAGTCTTTGCTATACAATTGTTTCAATAACCACCAAACGGTTTCCATATATTTTGACTTGTACGTGATATACGGATCATCAAGGTCTACCCAATATCCGATTTTCTCTGTAAGATTATTCCATACATCGGTATAACGCATTACTGCTTCACGACACGCTTTGTTATAGTCTTCAATAGAGATTTTTTTGCCAATATCTTCTTTCGTGATTCCTAATTCTTTTTCCACACCCAGTTCCACAGGAAGACCATGCGTATCCCAGCCTGCTTTACGGAAAACCTGCTTTCCGTTTTGTGTCTGGTAACGGCAGAAAATATCTTTCAATGCTCTTGCCATTACGTGGTGAATTCCGGGCATACCGTTTGCTGAAGGCGGACCTTCATAAAAAACAAACTCAGGATTTCCCTGACGAATCTCAACACTCTTATTGAAGGTTTTATTTTGTTTCCAAAATTCCGCTACATTCTCTGCTACGTCAATAAGGTTGAGGTTTTTGTATTCTTTAAATTGGCTCATTGTAAATATCTCAATATCGTTGATTAATTAAGTCTGCAAATTTACTAAAATTTGTCGGTTTATAATATATGTTTTATTTAGGTAATTTCTATTAAAAAGTTCAATTTCAGAAATATAAATGGAGAAAGTGAGAAAAAGTGAATGGTGAATAGTCAATAAGTGAATTTTTCAGAGTGTTTTTTATATAAATTTTAATGCAATTTATTCAATAGGAGCGGGCTTTAGCCCGCTTAATAATAAAAACATATCCAATGGCTTTATCCAAAACCTAATAGTCACGCAAAGCTCACAAAGAACTTATGAATGCGTTAAAATTGTTCGCAAAGGCATTTCACTCAGCAAAGGAAATCTGTGGTTAAGAAAACAAAGGTGATTCAATATCCTAACAAGCGCTCATTGGCCGGAATTTTGTACCTTTAAATAGACGTATAAACCCAAATGCTGTATGAAAATCTTTTATTACCTGATGCTTTTTGTTTGTTTGATCAACACGGGCATTGTAGAAGCTCAAAATAATTATCCCCAGAATTATTTCAGAAATCCTCTCAATATTCCCATGCAGCTGGCAGCCAATTTTGGAGCTGTCCGGACGAATCACTTTCATATGGGATTGGATCTGAGAACCAATAGCCAGGAGAATTTACCGGTTCTTGCAGCAGCAGACGGCTATGTAAGCAGGATAAAAGTGGAACGATACGGATTTGGAAATGCATTGTACATCACGCATCCCAATGGTTACACTACCGTATATGCCCACCTGAACAAATATTTTAATCAACTGGATGAATATGTAAAGGAAAAACAATATAAAGACGAAAAATGGGAACAGGACATTACTTTTCAACCCGGACAGTTTCCTGTACAGAAAGGACAGCAGATTGCTTTGAGTGGAAATACTGGAGGGTCCGCAGGTCCACACCTTCATTTCGAAATAAGAGATACTAAAACAGAAGAATGTCTTAACCCGTTACTTTTTGGTTTTGCCATTCCTGATAATATAGCGCCCATTATCAGCGGTCTCTACTGGTATGATAGACGTTTCAGTACCTATGAACCTGGTGCCAACGGAATTGCAGTAAAAAAAGCCGGAAACGTTTATACTTCTAACCTCGTTCAGGTGAATTCTCAGGAGATAAGTTTTGCCATTAAAGCCGTTGATAAAGCCAATCAAGGGTTTAATCTTGGAATTTATAATGCAGAATTATTGATGGATGGCAAGCTGATTTATAATTTTGAAATTGATAAAATCCACTATGACGACACCCGATATATCAACGGCTGTATAGATTATACCAAATTCATCAGAGATAAAATGGGAATTCAGCACTTAGCAGATTTACCGGGAATGAAACTTCAGAATTACAGTACCCCAAACCTCACAGGGATTATCAGGCTTCAGGATGAAAATATTCATACCATTGAAATTGTCCTGAAAGATGTAAAAGGAAATACAAGCCGTTTAACAACAAAGCTTCAGTTAAACAAAACCTCGGACAAAATATCTTCTGCAGCAAAAACAATAATGCCTAACGAAGCGAAAACCATTACCACAGAAAATGCGGAAATTAATTTCAGCAAAAATGCAGTTTATGATGCTCTCAACTTCAATGCCTTTGAAAAACCTGATGCTGACCCGGATGCTGTTTCAAATACCATTGTTTTACATAGCCCATATATTCCCGTTCAGGATGAATATACTTTAAAGATAAAACCCAATCGAAAATTATCCAATGCTGAAAAAGATAAAGCTGTTATTGTCCTTGATTATGGCAGTGACAATGATGTTGTCAAGGTAAGGTGGAACGCTGACCGGGCAGAAGCGAAATTCAATAGGCTGGGGAAAGCAAAGTTGTTGATAGATAATAGCCTGCCGTCTGTTTCACCGGGCTGGGCAGAAGGAGCAATGGTGACTAACAGTTCTTTAGTCTTAAAAGGAAGCACAACAATTGGAGATATTGTTTCATTCCGGGCTGAGCTGGATAGCAAATGGCTTAGATTTGCCCGTGTGAAAAATAATTTTGTCTATCTTTTTGATGAAAAATGCCCGAAAGGATCAGGTTCTCATACCTTGAAAGTAACCACAGTCAATACAGCAGGGAATACCAACACGCAAACTTTTACATTCCGGAGATAAATAATCTTTAATGTCTCAATCTTTTTAATCTTTTAATTTTAATTAGATAAATTTGCCTTTTAAAAAAATAAAATCATTGGAATTTCATCCGTTAATCGAGAAAGCAGGGATTCAGGAAATCAAAACATTTCAGGAAGAAAAACTTCATGAGCTTTTGAGCTATCTTGATAGTCATTCGCCTTTTTATCAGAAATTGTTCAAAGAAAATAATACCAATATTGCTGATATTCGTACGTTGGAAGATCTTCAAAAGATTCCTACCACCACAAAGAATGATCTTCAGCAGTACAATCATGATTTTTTCTGCATCCCGCCGGATAAAATTGTTGATTACAGCACCACTTCCGGAACATTGGGAGACCCGGTGACCTTTGGATTGTCCGATAGTGATCTTGAAAGACTTGCTTATAACGAAGCCATATCATTTGCCTGTGCAGGGATTCAGAAAGGAGACGTTGTTCAGATGATAACTACCATAGACAAACGTTTTATGGCAGGTCTTGCTTATTTTTTAGGCTTAAGAAAAATGGGGGCAAGCGTGGTGAGAATGGGACCGGGAATTCCTGAACTGCAATGGGATTCTATTTTCAGATACAAACCCAAATATCTGATTACTGTGCCGTCTTTTCTGCTTAAAATGATTGATTATGCCGAAAAACACGGATTGGATTATAAAAATTCAAGCGTTTATGGCGCAGTGTGTATCGGGGAAAGCATCAAAAATCAGGATTTTACAGATAATATTCTTTCCCAGAAAATCAAGGAAAAGTGGGATATAAAACTCTTTTCAACGTATGCTTCTACCGAAATGAGTACCGCTTTTACAGAATGTGAGTTCCAAATTGGAGGCCATCATCACCCGGAACTTATCATTACAGAAATTTTAGATGATGAAGGAAATCCGGTAAAAGAAGGCGAAAGCGGTGAACTGACTATTACGACCTTGGGAGTAGAAGCTATTCCTTTGTTGAGGTTTAAAACAGGAGACCTTGTAAAAGCCCATTATGAAGCATGCCAATGCGGAAGAAATACGATGCGGTTAGGACCTGTAGTAGGAAGAAAACAGCAAATGATCAAATATAAGGGCACAACATTATATCCTCCTGCCATGAATGATATTTTGAATGATTTTAACAACATTTTATGTTATCAAATCGTTATTCAGGCTAATGAAATCGGTCTGGACGAAATTATCATTAAACTAAGTACTGAAGCAGAACGCGAAGGGTTTGTCAATGAAGTAAGAGACCACTTCCGTGCAAAATTGAGAGTAAGTCCCAAAATCGAAATAGTTGACTTTGATATTCTGTCCAAAACCGTTTTTAATCCAAACAGCAGAAAACCCATTACATTTATTGATTTGAGATAAAATTAAATCTGAAGCAAGAAGGATGGCCGCCTTTTTATATATCTTTGGTGACTTAAATATAAATATACATGATGAAAAAATTATTATTGTTGCTTTCTATATCTATTGCAACTACAACTTTTGCCCAAAATAAAATTAATTTTGAGCAAGGAAATTTTGACTTTTTAAAAGATCAAACTGAGGTAAATGTTCGGCTGGTTTTTGATAATGCAGTTTATCAGGAGAAAAATTTTACAGAAGCTCAGTATCTTGAAAATAGAAAAACAGATATTACAGCTAAAAAAAACGAAGCTGTTTGGAAGAACTGGATTTATCAGTGGGGAAGATTTAAAAGCTCTGAATATTTAGATTATTTCCTTAAAGGAATCAATGGGAAATCAAAAAAAGTAACTTTTAAAAAAGATGCACAGACAAAATATACTTTAATTGTTGATGCTAAATGGATCTATGCAGGCTGGTATGGTGGAATGATTGGCTCTCAGGAAGGGAAGCTGACTGCAGATCTTAAGTTTGTAGAAACTGATAACCCTGCGAAAATCGTAATGAAACTGCAGGCAGATAAAATAGGAGGTAAACAAATGAATAAACAGTTTGCATGGGAATACGGCAGAATAGCTGCGGCTTACGAAGTTACAGGTAAAAAATTAGGAAGTGAAATAAAAAAATCTTTAAAATAACAAAAACGGTCTGAATTTTCAGACCGTTTTTTTATGCTTGGTTTTGCTGTTCCTGTTTTTCTAACTTGATCAGGTTGGCAAGATTTTTAACCACCGTATCATGCTTTTTCACAAAAGGATTGTCTTTATTCCAGACATAGCCTGCTAAAACCGCACAGATCTTTTTCTTTACATCCGGGTTTTCCGGTTGGTGGAAGAACAGTTCCTGAAGATTTCCGGTATACCATTCTTTTACATAGGTCGTGAAAACATCTACTCCATACAAGATATAATCAGAATATTCGGTCTGCCAGTCGATTTTTTCACCGTTTAATTGTCTTAAAGCCAGTTTTGCGGCCAGCATTCCGGATTCTGTGGCAAAAGCCATACCCGAAGAAAATACAGGATCAAGGAATTCTGAGGCATTCCCCGTTAAAGCAAATCCGTCCCCGAATAAACTTTTCACCGAACATGAATAGTCTTTCAGATGCTTAGGTTCGAAAAGGAAATCCACCTCCCCAAAGCGTTTTACATAATAATCTGAAAGAGAAATTGCCTTTCTCAAAGCTTCGGCAGCATCTCCGTTTTCAGATAATTTGTCAATATATTCAGTAGGGCCTACAATTCCTACACTGGTATTTCCGTTGGAAAAAGGAATTACCCAAAGCCATACCTCTGTTTCAATAATGTCAAAAGAAATCAAAGTTCCTTCTTCCCCTGGTTCCCTGTTCATATCATGAACGTGAGAGAAGATCGCAGAGTGAGGAGCTAATTTTGAAGGTTTTTCAAGATCAAGAAGGCGCGGAAGCACTCTTCCGTAACCGCTTGAATCAATAACAAACTTCGCATGGATCTCTTTCGTTTCCCCATCCTTATTTCTTACCGTAGTCACAGAATTGGTTCCATCAAACCTGATGTCAATCACTTCGGTTTCAAATTCAAGATCAATTCCCTTATTCATAACTTCCTGAGCAAGCGTATGATCAAAATCAGCTCTCGGAACCTGCCAGGTCCAGTCCCAGCCTTCTCCGAATTTATTGCTGAAATCAAAAATGCAGACTTCGTCACCGCGAAGGAAACGTGCTCCCAGCTTCTTTTCAAAGCCCATTTTATCTAATGCGGGGAAAAGTCCGGCTTCCTCAAAGTGGTCCATGACCCTTGGAATTAAGCTTTCTCCGACAACCAGTCTTGGAAACTTTGTCTTTTCGACTACTTTTACGCTGACGTTATTGTTCTTCAGGTACGAAGAAGACACGCATCCGGAGGGTCCGGCTCCGATTACAAGAACGTCAACAGATTCTTTGCTCATCTTTGATTTTTTATTTTAATAATAACTTTTATCTTTGCCGCAAAATTAGTGACAAATAATTAATATTTTACAAAATTATCAACTATTACTTTTAATTGATGAAAATAAATAACTTTTTAGAACTGAAAGACTTTCAAAAAATTATCATTGAGAATGAAAAAATAGAACTGGATGAATCACTTTTGTCAAGAGTGGATAAAAGTTTTCAGTTTTTAAAAGAGTTTTCAAAAAATAAAGTAATATATGGTGTGAACACCGGTTTTGGGCCCATGGCTCAGTTCAAAATCAGTGACGAAGATACCCACCAGCTTCAATATAACCTTATCAGAAGCCATTCTTCAGGAATCGGAAATCCTTTACCGGCAGAAGAGGTTAAAGCATGTATGCTGGCAAGACTGAATACCCTGTCACTAGGAAATTCAGGAGTGCACCAATCTGTTGTTTATCTTCTTCAGGAGCTGATCAACAGAGATATTATTCCATTGATCTTTGAACATGGAGGAGTGGGAGCAAGCGGAGATCTTGTTCAGCTGGCCCACCTGGCTTTGGTACTGATTGGAAAAGGAGAGGTATTTTATAAAGGAGAAAGAAAATCTACCAAAGAAGTTTTCGAAACAGAAGGATTAGAACCGATCAAAGTAGAGATCCGCGAAGGTCTTGCGCTGATGAACGGAACTTCAGTGATGTCCGGAATTGGTATTGTGAATGCGTACAAAGCGAATCAGCTTACAGATATCTCCCTCAGACTTTCTTGTGCTATCAATGAGATCGTACAGGCTTACGATGATCATTTGTCAGAAGCGCTGAACGGAACGAAAAAGCATTATGGGCAGCAGAAAGTGGCAGAAAGAATGCGCGCTCATCTGGCAGACAGTAAACTGATCAGAAAAAGAGAAGATCACCTGTATACCCATTTCGAAGAGCAGGAAAAAGTATTCAAGGAAAAAGTTCAGGAATATTATTCATTAAGATGTGTTCCCCAGATTTTGGGTCCGGTATTGGATACTCTTGAATATACAGAGAAGGTTCTTGAAAATGAGATTAATTCAGCGAATGATAATCCAATTATCAATGTTGAAGATCAGCATGTTTATCATGGAGGAAATTTCCATGGCGATTATATTTCCCTGGAAATGGACAAGCTTAAAATTGTGGTAACGAAACTGACGATGCTTGCAGAAAGACAGCTCAACTACCTTCTGAATGCCAAAATTAATGAAATTTTGCCTCCTTTTGTGAATCTGGGCAAACTGGGTTTCAATTTCGGGATGCAGGGGGTGCAGTTTACGGCAACTTCTACTACGGCAGAAAGCCAGATGCTGTCAAATCCTATGTATGTTCACAGTATCCCGAATAATAATGATAACCAGGATATCGTTAGTATGGGAACCAATGCTGCGGTGATCTGCAGAAAAGTAATTGAAAATGCGTTTGAAGTATTGGCCATTGAAGCCATTACAATTATTCAGGCTGTAGAATATCTTGAATTTCAGGATAGAGTTTCATCCTCTACAAAAGAACTGTATGATGCTGTAAGGAGAATTATTCCTGCTTTTTCAGACGATATGGTCATGTATCCGTATCTGGAAGAAGTAAAGAATTACCTGAAAGGAATGTAACTATTGGCTGCTCTGAATTGTCTTAATAAAGACCCGCAAATCAACTTAAAAACTAAAAACGATATAAACACTAACGCATGAAATGTGCAATTGTAACAGGAGGCTCCAGAGGAATCGGGAGAGCAATCTGTATAAAACTGGCTGAAGAGAAAAACTATCACCTTCTGATCAACTACGCTTCAAACGAAACGGCAGCCAAAGAAACATTGGCTAAAGTGGAAGAACTTGGAGCTACGGGAGAAATTCTTAAATTTGATGTAGGAAATACCGAAGAAACACAGACCATTTTAACGGAATGGCAGGAGAAAAATCCTGATGCTGTGGTAGAAGTGATCGTCAATAATGCCGGTATCACAAGAGATGGTCTTTTTATGTGGATGCAGAAAGAAGACTGGAACACCGTGATCAATACAAGTCTGGACGGATTTTTCAATGTAACCAATTTCTTTATCCAAAAACTGCTTCGTAACAAGTACGGACGAATTATCAACATGGTTTCTGTATCCGGAGTAAAAGGAACTGCAGGCCAGACTAATTATTCTGCTGCAAAAGGAGCCTTGGTAGGCGCCACAAAAGCCCTTGCCCAGGAAGTTGCCAAAAGAAACGTTACCGTAAATGCTGTAGCTCCCGGCTTTATCAAAACAGACATGACCCAGGATTTTAATGAGGAAGAACTGAAAGCAATGATTCCAGCCAACAGATTCGGAGAAGCAGAGGAAGTGGCAGACCTTGTGGCATTTTTAGCATCTAGAAAATCTTCTTACATTACAGGAGAAGTGATTAATATTAACGGAGGAATTTATTCATAACATGGAAAATAGGGTAGTAATTACCGGAATGGGAATTTATTCCTGCATCGGGACATCTTTAGAAGAGGTCAGGGAATCCCTATATCAAGGAAAATCCGGTATTGTTTTAGATCCGGACAGAAAAGAATTCGGCTTCAGATCAGGCCTTACAGGAGTTGTTCCTAAACCGGATCTTAAAAACCTTTTAAACAGACGCCAGCGTATCAGTATGGGAGAAGAAAGCGAATATGCTTATCTGGCAACTATTGATGCTTTAAAACAGGCCAATCTGGACGAAGAATTCTTAGATTCTCATGAAGTGGGAATTTTATACGGAAACGACAGTGTTTCCCAGGCAGTAGTAGAATCTATTGACATTGCAAGAGAAAAGAAAGATACAACATTGATGGGATCGGGAGCGATCTTTAAATCAATGAACTCAACGGTAACGATGAACCTTTCAACCATTTTTAAGCTGAAAGGAATCAATCTTACCATCAGTGCAGCATGTGCAAGCGGATCCCATTCTTTGGGGCTGGCTTATATGATGATTAAAAACGGGTTTCAGGATATGATTATCTGCGGGGGTGCTCAGGAAACCAACAAATATTCCATGGCAAGCTTTGACGGACTGGGTGTTTTCTCAGCCAGAGAAGATGAACCTGCAAAAGCATCCAGACCTTTCGATGCCGATAGAGACGGCTTGATTCCGAGTGGCGGCGCTGCAAGTCTGATTGTTGAAAGCTTAGAATCTGCGCAGAGACGGGGAGCTCCGGTCATCGCAGAAATTATCGGGTATGGCTTTTCTTCAAACGGAGGCCATATTTCAACGCCCAATGTGGACGGACCCGCGTTGGCAATGGACAGGGCCTTAAAGCAGTCAGGACTCAAAGCTTCAGACATAGATTATATCAATGCTCATGCAACTTCCACCCCAATTGGTGATGCCAATGAAGCGAAAGCCATTTATGAGATTTTCGGAGGTGATGTTCCGGTAAGCTCTACCAAATCTATGACGGGGCACGAGTGCTGGATGGCTGGTGCAAGTGAAGTAATCTACTCAATTCTAATGATGCAGAACGATTTTGTAGCACCCAATATTAACCTGGAAAACCCTGATAATGAAGCACAAAAGATAAATTTAGTCGCAAAAACAAAAAATCAAAAAATTGATGTATTTTTGTCGAATTCTTTTGGGTTTGGGGGAACCAATTCTGCACTAATAGTTAAAAAATTTGATTAAAAACATGGAAAGGGAAAAAATTGTTGCTATCGTTAATGATTTTCTGGTCAACGAATTCGAGGTTGATGGAGATGAAATCAGTAATGATGCCAACCTTAAAAATACACTGGGCCTTGACAGCTTAGATTATATCGACATGGTAGTCGTGATCGAATCCAATTTCGGAGTGAAATTAGGAGAAGCAGATTTCAAAAAAATGGTAACATTCGATGATTTCTATACAACGATTGAACATAAGATTGCAGAAAAAAACGCGTAGTTATTGAGTAAATCTTTATTCTATAAAATGTGCCAATGTAATACTATCACAGTGATCCGGTAAGGGGCACTATTAAAAAAGATAGGATTACATTGGTTCTCTGTTATAATAAATTCTATATATGAACAAGTGGAAAGGTAAATCTAAAGGAACAGTACTCGGATACAGAATATTTGTCTGGTGTATTAGAAATATCGGAATCAGAAGTTCATATGGAGTGTTGTACTTTGTGGCGGCCTATTACTCGCTGTTTCAGAAGAAAAGCAACCAGTACATCTTTTATTATTTTCAGCAAAGACTCACTTACGGATACTGGAAATCCAAAGCCTCTATCTTTAAAAGCTATTTTACCTTCGGAAAAGTTCTGATTGATAAAACTGCTATTTCTGCCGGGCTCAGAGAAAAATATACCTACGAATTTGACGGAATTGAAAACCTCAGAAATCTTCTTGCTGCTAAAAAAGGAGGAGTACTGATCAGTGCTCATATCGGAAATTTTGAAATTGCCGAACATTTCTTTGCGGACATTGATTTTGACTGTCAGATCAATCTGGTAACCACAGATCAGGAAGTAACCGTCATCAAAGAATATCTGGAAAGCGTTGCCGTAAAAAAGAGCAATATTAAATTCATCTACGTGAAAGAAGACATGTCTCATATCTTTGAGATCAATAAAGCATTGTCTGATAATGAATTAATTTGTTTTACAGGCGACCGTTATTTCGAAGGATCCAAATATCTGGAAGCAGAACTGCTGGGGAAAAAAGCAAAATTCCCGGCTGGTCCGTTTTTGATCGCCTCAAGATTAGGAGTGCCCGTAGTGTACGTCTATGTGATGAAAGAAAATAACCTTCATTACCATCTGTATGCAAGGGTTGCCCGGAATATTAAAAATCGTGATTCACAAGGACTTTTACAGTCTTATGTTGATAATCTTGAGACTATGGTAAAAAAATACCCTCTTCAGTGGTTTAATTATTTTGATTTTTGGGATGATGTTGATTAATTTTTCTATTTTTATCCCATAAAACGAATAAAAAACTAAAAACCATTAAGATTTGACGAGATTTGAGATAAACCGTAAAATTTCTACGCTTACTTAACCAAAGTAATTTTTAAATATCTTAAATTCCCTGTTTCTTAATTATAAAAGCACATTCTCTTTTGAAGAAAGAATACGACATACTTGTAATCGGAAGCGGATTGGGAGGTCTTGTTTCAGCTCTTATTCTGGCGAAAGAAGGCCGGAAAGTATGTGTTCTGGAGAAAAATAACCAATATGGGGGAAATCTGCAGACTTTTTCACGGGACAAACTGATCTTTGATACAGGAGTGCATTATCTGGGCGGCTTAAGCAAGGGACAGAATCTTAACCAGTTCTTTTCCTATCTGGAAATCATGGATGATCTTGAGCTGCATCCCATGGATGAAGACGGCTATGACAGAATCAGCTTTGGAGATGATGAAATTGAATATCCACATGCACAGGGATATCATAATTTTGTGGAGCAGCTTTCCAGATACTTCCCTGAGGAGAAGGAAAACCTTGAAAACTATTGTGAAGAAATTCAGTATGTATGCAGCCAGTTTCCCAGATATAATGTGATCGGAAAAGAAAGCTACAATGAGGAAATACTGCATCTTAATACCAAGAGATTCATCGAATCCGTTACGCATAACAAAAAACTTCAGGCGGTTTTACTGGGGTCTAACTTCTTATATGCCGGAGATTCGGAGAACGTACCCTTTTATGTGCATGCCTTAACAGTAAATTCTTATATACAAAGTGCTTACAAATGTGTAAAAGGAGGGAGCCAGATCTCTAAGCTTCTCATCAGAAAACTTCGGGAGTATGGTGCAGAAGTGCATAAGCATTCAGAAGTGTCTGAATTTGTTTTCAGTGAAAATAATACACTGGCTTCTGTAAAAACAAAAACAGGAAAAGAATACAGCGCAAAACAATTTATATCAAACATAGAAATCCGTTCCACCATTAGGCTGATAGGAGAAGAAAGGCTGAAAAAATCCTTTTTGAACAGGGTTTTAAGCTGGAAACCGGTTTCCTCATGTTTTAGTATTTATCTGGTCCTGCACCCAAACAGCGTTCCAAATTTCAATTGTAACAGATATCATTATGCATCAGAAGAGCGGGTCTGGAAGGCATTTGGATATACGAAGGAATCATGGCCGGAAACCTATATGCTTTCTTCTACACCTTCCAGGCGTCATCCGGAATTTGCAGAAAGTCTTACCGCTATTTCTTATATGGATTTTGAAGAGGTGAAAGAGTGGGAAGATACCTTCAATACCGTAGCGGATGAACATGAAAGAGGAGCGGCTTATGAAAGATTTAAGCTGGGAAAAACTGAAAAACTGCTTGATGCCTTAGAAAAGAAGATTCCCAATCTGAGGCATGCTATTAAAATCATATATACTTCTTCTCCTTTATCTTACCGGGACTATATCGGGAACTTTGAAGGCAATATGTACGGTTACATGAAAAGTTCTGAGAATCCCCTCAGAACAATGGTTTCTCCCCGTACGAAAATTGACAACCTTTTTCTTACCGGGCAATCCGTTAATATGCACGGTATTTTAGGTGTTACCATTGGTGCCTTTAATACCTGCGCAGAAATTATAGGAAAAGAAACAATTGACAGAAGGCTGACACAAATGATTAATAAAAACCCGAGTGAAAAAAACTGATCTCTTTCCATCTTATAAAAAAGTGCTCTTTTATCTTACTTTTTGTTTTTTCCTCACCTCGTGCGGAATATCTAAGTCTGTGAAGCATATTCCTGATGTAAAACACTATTCGCTGGAGATACCTGATGTAAGCAGAATTAATGACAGCACTTTCAGCTATAAGCAGAATTATCTTACCAAAAACAGGCAGCAGCTCTGGGAACTTTATATCAAAGGAAATCCTTTGCAGCTGGGATATAATAACGGAGCATTAACGCAAAACCTAATGCAGAAACAGGAAGATATTTTCTTCTCAAAAGTGGAAGGATTTGTACCCTCAAAATTCAGACAAAGGCTGCTAAGAGGCTTTTTAAAATGGTACAACAGAAAAATGTACCTCAATGTAAGAGAAGACTATCAGGCAGAACTGTACGGATTATCACAATATTCATCTGATCAGTACGACTTTATTGCACCAAAATATTTAAGGAGTCTTTACCTGCACGGTGCTCATGATATTGGGCATGCTATGCAGGATCTGGCGATGGTAGGGTGCAGTTCTCTTGCCGTATGGAACGAAAATACCGAAGATGGAGATCTGTTGATTGGAAGAAATTTTGATTTTTACGTAGGTGATGATTTTGCCAAAAATAAACTGGTGGAATTTGTTCAGCCGGAAGAAGGAATTCCCTACATGTCCGTAAGCTGGCCGGGAATGCTCGGTGTTGTTTCAGGGATGAATAAAGAAGGAATTACCGTGACAATTAACGCCGGAAAATCAAAAATTCCCTGGATGGCAAAAACACCTATTTCACTTGTTACAAGAGAAATTCTTCAATTTGCCGGAAATATTGAAGAAGCTATTGCTATTGCTAAAAAAAGAAAGGTTTTCGTTTCAGAATCTATCCTGGTAGGAAGTGCTCATGACAAAAATGCGGTAATTATTGAAGTTTCACCTAAAAACTTCGGTGTGTACAAAGTACACAATACCAGCAGAGTTCTTTGTACCAACCACTTCCAGTCGGATGCCTATAAAGATGACAGGAGAAATCAGAAGCACATTAAAGAAAGCCATTCCGAATACCGTTATGAAAAGCTTCAGGAACTTGTGCAGGAAGAAAAAAAGATCACTCCGGAAAAAATGGCTTCCATTTTAAGAAATACATCCGGCTTGCACAATAAAAGTATAGGTTATGGTAATGAAAAAGCACTCAATCAGCTTCTGGCTCATCATGCCGTTATATTTTCGCCTCAGAAAAAATTAGTTTGGGTTTCCTCCAATCCTTATCAGCTGGGAGAATTTGTGTGCTATGACCTGAATGAAGTTTTTTCTGGTAAACCTTTATCACAAAGTCTGCAGGCAAAAACAGGATTGAATATTGCAAGAGATCCTTTTGCGGATTCAGAAGAATTCGGGTATTATGAACAGTCTAAAATGCTGGGCAGGGAAATCAGTGAGGCCTCAGAAAATAAAGATATACTGCTGTCGGATGATCTTATTCCCTATTATCAATCTATGAACCCTGATTTTTGGCTGGTCTATTATCAATCCGGGAAATATTATTATCACAAAAAAGAATATCCGAAGGCAAAAATTGCATTTGACAAAGCTTTGACGAAAGAAATTACAACCGTTCCGGACCGGGAAAATGTAGAAAAATACCTTAGAAAAACTTTAAAGAAACTGAAATGATTCCCAAATATATAAAACTGCTGTTCTGCGTTCCTTTTGTCATTATCATCTGTTATTCCATGTATCTATGTTCTGTTTACAGTTCAATACCGGATACAATCACGATTCATGGCTACGGAACGATGAAAGACAATTACGGGAGCAAAATATTTCTTGTATTTCCTGTGCTTATGAATCTGGTTATTCTTTTATTTATCTGGCTGATTATCAGAAGACCGGATAAAATAAAGTTCACCTTCGAAATCCATGAAGACGAAAGAGAAAAAACAGAGCATATTACACAGCTTGCTTTAGTAATTATTGCGATATTTGTTACCATCATGATGACCCCACTATCATTTTCTGATGTGGTTTTTAAATAACTGATTATGAAAAAACTTTTAACCTTACTATTGATCATTTATTCTGTGTTGTTCTTTTCCCAGGATAGAAAAGAGATTGGAAACACTTTCATTAAAGCTTTGCTGATAGATAAAAACACAGAGAAAGCACATTCTTATTTTGATCCTTCGGTAGCCGGACAAATTCCGGCAGACCAGCTTAAATCTATCACTGAGCAGCTTCAGGGACAGCTTGGAGGATTAAAAAATATTCTTGAAGTGAATAATGAAGGAAACACATACT
This sequence comes from Chryseobacterium culicis, assembly GCF_900108365.1. Lineage (GTDB taxonomy): Bacteria > Bacteroidota > Bacteroidia > Flavobacteriales > Weeksellaceae > Chryseobacterium > Chryseobacterium culicis. The sequence continues at coordinate 218,370 of NZ_FNWQ01000006.1, forward strand.
ATTACTATTCCGAATTTGAAAAAACAAAACTGGATGTTCAGCTTACCTTTAGCGAGAACAATAAGTTGCTGGGTTTCTTTTTGGTTCCTCATAAAACATTTGAAAAGCATGATGAAAAGACCACGCTTACAATAAAAAGTGATGGTATTGAACTGAACGGAACATTATTAGTTCCCCCTTCCGACAATAAAAAAAGATTGGTTATTTTCGTTCATGGCTCCGGAGCTCATGACAGGGATGAAACCATTGGAGAAAACAAACCGTTTAAAGACATTGCAGAATATCTCTTAGCCAACGGAATTGCTTCTTACCGGTATGATAAAAGAACTTATACCTATCCTGAGGCATTCACTGAAAAGTCTACGGTAGAAGAAGAAACCATTAATGATGCAGTAAATGCTGCCAATTATTTTAAAAATAGTGCCGATTTTAAGGGATATCAGATCATCATTCTCGGACACAGCCAGGGAGCGTATCTGATGCCTGAAATTGCAAAAAAAGCTCAGGCTTCAAAGTATGTTTTTATGGCCGGAAATGCAAGGCCGCTTCAGGACCTGTTAGTGGAGCAATACGAGTATCTTCATTCAATTGATCCGGCGAAAGTTCCTTCCGAAGCCGTTCAGGAAATAAAAAAGCAGGTTGCATTTTTAAACTCATCCCAATTTAATCTGAATTCACCATCATCTGAGCTACCTTTGGGACAATCTGCCGCATACTGGCAGTATTTGAAGAATTATAACCAGCTTAATGAAGTGAAGAAAATTAAAGTTCCAATGTTTTTTGCGCAGGGTGGGAGAGATTATCAGGTTACTGAAAAAGATTTTAATCTATGGAAGACTGCGCTGAAAAATAACAAAGCAGCAGTATTTAGATTGTATCCTTCCTTAAGTCATTTATTCATAACAGGTTCGGGAAAACCCTCCCCAAAAGATTACGAAACAAAAGGAAAGGTGGATGAGCCGTTTTTAAAAGATCTGTCGCAGTTTATACTGCAGTAATGTATTGCAGAATGCAAATTTTCGCCCGAAAGGATTAATATTTTTTAATGAATATTAGATATATGTGTAACATTAGATATTATTTTTCTACTAACTGTTACATCTAATCTATTAATATTTGTTAAAAAGTAATCTAAATGAAAAAAATTCGACTTAGTGTTAAGCTGTTGTTGTTTTATTCTATTTTTAGCGTAAGTGCATTATCTGCGCAAAAATATGAGCAGACCATTAAGGACTATGTTAATTCTGCAGAGGGATCGTTTCAAAGAATAAATCCCGAACTGAAAACATTCAAAATCATTAATGTAGATCCTTCAAAGAGCTTAAATGGAGATGTTGTCGGTATACAGCAGACAATTAATGGAATTCCTGTTTTTGGAAGTTCTGCCAATGTTTTGATAAGAGACGGGAAAGTTTTAAATTTTGCAGATACCTTTATCAAGAGTTATCCTTCTGCCATTAAAGGAAAAGAAAATGGTAGAAAAAGCGCGTTAGTAGCAAGCACGATTGAAAAACTAAACGGATTATCTTCCGTAAAGAATATTGATGGTAAAGAAAGCCCGATAGTGGCTAATGCGGTCTATTTTGCAAAAGGTGGTGAGCTTATCCTTGGCTACCAGTTTTTTGTTGAAGAAAAGGGAACCAGTAATGTCTGGAATACAATCGTCAGTACAGAAGATGGAAGCATCCTGTATCAGGAAAACACCACATTATCTTGTAGTTTCCATGATGAAGCCTATGATCATCACTCTGAATCATTTGCAGAGAACATCCCGGTATCTTTGCCGGCAAATTCAGCTGCAGAAAACCTGCAGAATCCAGCAAACTTTGTTTTAGCCCCTGATAATGCTACTTACAATGTGTTTGCATTCCCTACAGAAGCTCCTACCTTTGGAGCAAGAACCCTGCTTACCAATCCATGGGATCTTACTGCATCACCGGAAGGCTGGCACTCTGATGGTACCAACCATTATACCATAACAAGAGGTAATAATGCATTTGCATACACTGATGAGAATAATACCAATACACCACAGTTTTCTCCCGACGGAGGTGCAAACAGAGCATTTGATTTTCCTTTGGATGTAACGGCAGCCCATACCACCTATACTTCTGCAGCAGTAACCAATTTATTTTACAATTCGAATAAGATGCATGATGTATTTTATAAATTTGGATTTACTGAATCTGCAAGAAACTATCAGGTAAACAATTTTGGAAATGGTGGTACAGGTAACGACCCTGTTCTTGCTGAATCAAGAGATGGAAGCGGCCTTAATAATGCCAACTTTAATCCGGGCGTGGACGGAACCAGCGGAAGAATGCAGATGTTTCTTTTTTCACCAAGCGGAAATGTAAGATATCTTTATTATAATTCACCATCCAATTATACTTCCAGAGCGCCAATCGCTACTACAGCTAATTTTGGACCTCAAATTATGGGTAATCCGCCTGTAACAGGAGATCTTGCGCTTTCAACACCAGCTAATGCATGTACTACGGTTACTGCCGGAAGTTTGGTAGGAAAGATCGCTGTAGTAACTGCTGCAGGATGTAATTTTTCTGTTAAAACAAAGAATTTACAGGATGCAGGAGCAGTGGGTGTAATACAGTATCACCCGTCAAGTGATACTCCTGTAGGATTAGGAGGTACAGATGCTACGATCACAATCCCAACCATTATGGTAGGTTTGTCAGAAGGCCAGTTTTTAGTTAACGAACTTACTAATGGTATTGTAGGAAATGCAACATTAAAAACTACCGCCGTTTACAAGGATGCAAGTTTAGATAACGGAGTAATCAGCCACGAATATGGTCATGGTATTTCGAACCGTCTTACCGGAACAGGAAGCTCTTGTCTGTCTTATATTTCTTCTAATGAGCAAATGGGTGAAGGATGGTCCGATTTCTTTGCTTTGATGATGACAACCAGACCGGGAGATACTTCTGCGATGGCCAGAGGAGTAGGAAGCTTTGTTTCCGGACAGGCTACCACTGGTGGAGGAATTAGACCTGCTAAATACTCGCCGGATTTTGGGCTCAACGATTATACTTACGGACGTACAAACGGAATGAAAGTAAGCACAAGTATCCAAGGAATTCCTGTTACAGTGCCGGATGTTCACAGCATCGGATTTATTTGGGCAAGTATGCTTTGGGACCTTAACTGGAAATATGTAGATAAATACGGATACAACAGTAATGTTCTTGCTGATCCTAACAGCGGAAGTGCAAAAGTTTTACAGCTGGTAATGGATGCTCTTAAGCTACAGCCATGTAATCCTACATTTGTACAGGGAAGAGATGCTATTCTTGCTGCTGACCAGGCATCTACAGGGGGACAAAATAAATGTATGATCTGGACTACATTTGCTAAAAGAGGTTTAGGGGTAAATGCCTCTGCAGGTGCTCTTAATGGCCTTGCATTTGGTGCTAACCAGCCTATGCCGGAATTGAGCGATCAGGTAGAAGATTTCACTGTTCCTGCGGAATGTCTGGCATTAGCGGTCAAAGAAACCAGTAATTCAAAAGGAATATCAATTTATCCAAATCCTGTAAGAAATGAATTTACGATAAAAACTCCGTCTGATCTCAAGTTATCAGGAATTACAACAGTTTCTGTCTTTGATTTTACCGGAAAGCTGATCACTAAAGAAAGCATCAACCTTAACAAACAGAATACAATCAGCGCAGAAAAGCTAATCAATGGTGCTTACATTGTAAAAGTAAGCAATGACTCCATAGATTATTCTCAAAAGATTATTGTTTCTAAATAGAAATTTATAATAACTAATTGTGATGAGCCTGGAACTTTGTTCCGGGCTTTTTAATTGTTTTCCGGGCTTACTTTATTCAGGAATAAAAAAGAAGTAATGCCCGCAAGAGCAGAAAGTGAAGTGCTTAAGATAAAACTGCCGATAATGTATTGAAGCAGATTGTTTTTAATCAGTTCAAAATTTAAATCCTGATGTAAAATATCACTGTTGCCGCTTACAAACGGTGCTCCCAGAAACAGAGAAGCCGCAATAATAAAAGGAATGAAAGGAGGAAGGCTCACATTGGAGGCAACAAAGGCAAGTACTTTATTAAGCTTAAAAAGTACAGATAAGCTAATGACCAGCAGCGTATGAAATCCCCAAAAGGGTGAAAGCCCTATAAAAACTCCTAATGCTATGGAAAATGCTTTTGTACGGTTGCTTCCGTCACTCTCTAAGACATCTTCTTGGATGAACTTTTTAAAGCTTTTTTTTTTGAAATTATTCAGAAAGTTTCTCGGAATAATATAGAGTAAAGTGATCGTCACCAAAATCGTATTCAGAATACTGATTCGGGTAAAATCCTTGAAAGGTCTGAAATGTGAAACCCGCTCTGCCGGATCATACAAAACCTTGATCGGAACATTTTTTACCGGAACATGCCTCCATGCAGTTCTTACGATAATCTCGATCTCAAACTCAAATTTAGGCGTGAAATATTTCTTTGGAATTTTATGCAAAGGATAAAGTCTGTACCCGGATTGTGTGTCTTCCAGCTTGATGCCGGTTTCAAACCAGAACCAGAAATTGGAAAACCGGTTTCCGAAACTGCTTTTTTTAGGAATGCCATCCTGAGACATATTTCTGTTCCCAATCAGAAGAATATCTTCTTGTTCCTGAAGAAGCGCTTCTACAAACACCGGAATGTCATCCGGATAATGCTGCCCATCCGAATCAATCGTGATGGCATAATCATATCCTGATTTTTTTGCCTTTCTAAACCCGGTTTTAAGACCATTACCTTTTCCTTTGTTCTCCGGCAGGGAAATAATGGTGATCTGAGGATATTGGGCAAGAATCTGCGGCGTAGAATCTGTGGAACCATCATTAACCACGATGATATTTTCAGTGTAATCAAGAACACCGTCAATTACCCTCTTAAGGGTTTTTTCATTGTTGTAGGTAGGTATTAAAATGCAGATCTTTTTTTCAGAAATTGCATTTTGTACTTCAGCAAGGGACATTTCTTTATTTTAATGTGGCTCTTTCTGCCTCTGTAATGGTTTTAGACTGCATTGCAAACCTTTTGATATAGCCTTTTAGCGCTGTATTCTGTTTGCTGTAATTATTCAGCAGGAACGCTTTGTCATCCTTCAGGCTTCCGCGGTACCCTACAATTTTCGGGATATTTTCCTGTACACTCAGTCTGATCAGGCGAAGTTCTGCATTGTTAGGATTATTTTTTATAACTGCTTCAAGGCTTGTAGCTCCTGTTTTCACCAGAGATTTTCTGTTGCTTTTGGCAATTTTGGCTTCCATAATCTTCGCTGCAGCTTTATATCCTACGGTTACAGCATCAGATCCGGACTGCTTTTCTGCTGTATCAATAAAATTTTGCGTATTGCTGTTGGATTCGTTGGCTTTAGCATAGCTGTTTCTCAGCGTTTCAAGATCAGACTGAAAGAAAAAAACAAATGCCGCTATGAATGATAGGATTAGTTTCATGATGGTAATTTTTTATAGCTTACAGACAGTTTTAATGCAATAGTCTCGCCAAAAGAAGTTGTATTTTTTACTTTTACATCCTCACCATTTTCATCTATGTCCAGCTGAAGGTGTAAGTCAGGTGTCTCAAAAGGATTGATAATCGCCATAAACTTTACGTTTGAAGCGGTTTTGAGGAATAATTTTGAACCTGTAAATTCCTCAGTCAGTTCTTTAATGATCTGCATCATACAAACTCCTGGAGTTACAGGATTTCCGGGAAAATGCCCCTTAAAAATAGCATGGTCTTTATTCAGGTGAATATGAGCTGCGAATTTTCCTTCCTCTGTCTTATCGTATGATGTTAAAGTATAAAAGTCTGTAAGAATGGTTTGCATGATCTTATTTTTAAGATTAAAAGTATAATCAATTTCTTTTCAAAGCTGTATTGTGTATGCATACATTACAGCTTTGAAGTTATTCTGTTTCGGTTATCTGAAATAGTTTTATATTGATCTTAAAGTCTTTGTGCTGTAGATGTAAGCTATCCGCGAAGATAGGTTTTTTTGCATCAAAATTGAAATCAATTTTCTCCCTGTTATTTTTCGTGTAAACAATCTCTTTCAGCAGATTATTTTCTTTGTTGAAGAACAGATAATAGCTCTTGTTCTCCATTTTTGAAAGATAGATCTTGGCATTACTGTTCTCAAAACTTTCGCTTACCGGATATTTTCTTTTCAGAAGCTGTCGGAAATCGTTTTTCAGGAAATTGATCACTATTTTTTTATCCAGGTCAGGAAGTACATAGTTCAGCTTGAAATCACTCTCAGAAACCTCAAAATCAATGAGTTTGTTCCCGAAGTCTGAAGTTAAAGCGACACGGTGCGTTGTTTCATTAAGTTTTTTGATAATCAGAATGCCGCTCACATGGTTGTTATAGATATCCATCTGGCATTTGTATACATAATCTTCACCGGAAGAGAAGTATAAGTTTTCAACAATTTTTTCAGAGGCAGAAACAGCCTTTACATCTGTTAATTGGTAGGTTTTACAGGAAACAGCTACCAGCAGAATAAGGCTATAGAGAAAACTCTGACGCAGGAATGGAAGCATTAATCTTTGTATTTTTGAAAACAATATTCGTGGTATCTCCGGAAGCTTCGGTCATATTTACCTGGGAAACCGTAGACTGATTCTTTGGGAAGTACAGCTCAATCTGCTTGATGTATTTTAACAGCTGCGATGTTTTAGGAATAAACTTCGCCACATTGTAATTCCCGTTTTTGAAATACGTTACCGTAAACTCAGGATCATTGAACATGGTTCCGTTTGAGCTTCCTACAATCAGTTTGTTTATTTTTTCAAAAGTTTTGCTTTTGGCATCTACAGAAGATTTCTTCCCCTGATCATTGATGAAGATTTTATTGCTTTTGAAAACAATGCTGTACTGATAAGGTTTGGTATATTTCCAGCTTAGCATATTGGGAGTCTGCAGAGACATTTTCCCATAAGTAACGATATTTTTATCCAGAAAATCCATTTTTTTGGTCTGGGTAAAATCACTCTGTAACGTTTTAATCTCTTTTGTATCCGAAGAAACCTTCGACACAAATGCTTTGGCTTCAGCTCCTGACATGGCCGTGTTTTGGGCAAAAAAGAAACCGGAAACCAGTAAGAATGCTCCGAAAGCAATATTTTTAATCATTTTTATTTGAATTTATCATTGTATCAACAGTAAAGGTTGAATATTTTTTGTCCTTCAAAAATACTAATAAATTGGCCAGCACACGACAGGTCTTTTCGGAAGTGTCGTGAAGCAGGATAATACTGCCTTTTTTCAGGCCTCTGGTCACCCTCTTGTAGATTTTCTTTTCATTATCAATGATGGTGTCTAATGACCGCACATTCCAGCCTATGCTTATTTTATCTGTATTTTTTATCGCTTTGGCAATATTGGGATTTGTCACTCCAAATGGAGGCCTGTAGAGATGGGTCTTAATGTTCCCTGCATTTTTCATGACTTCATCACATTTTTCAATTTCCTCAATCATTTTAGCGGCAGATAAAAAACCTGTGGAGCTCGAATGTGATAACGTGTGATTTCCAATTGTATGCCCTTCAGCAATGATTCTCTGAAAGATTTCCGGATATTTTTCGATCTGCTTTCCGATACAGAAAAAAGTTGCCTTAATATCATGTTCTTTAAGCAAGTCTAAAAATTGAGGGGTAAATTCAGTAGGGCCGTCATCAAATGTAAGAGCCACTTCTTTTAGTCTGGTGCGTTTATGAGTAATACTGTTTACAAAATATCCCAGTTCAATATCAAATGAACCCCAGACGACCACGGCACAAAAAGTAAAAAAACAAAAAAGATATACCCAAAAGCCGCCATGGAACGCATAAATAAAAACGTTACAGAAAAGATAGAACAGGATAAATGGATAATGTTTCATTGCTGATTGCTTTATTACAAGTTTAGAGTCGTAATATTTATTGTAGACCATTGTCACTCCGTAAGGGTCCAGACTAATTTTTAATTTAGATTCTCCACTTCACTGCGTTTCGCTCTGAATGACAAATAGGTTGTGTAATGTTAATTTCAACAACTATGCCTTTTCTAATAATACGAGGCTGTGATCATGACCCGCCAGATGATTGTAAAGAAGCACATTCTTCACCCTTTCTTTTTTCTGGGAATTGATCATCATGATTTCCGGGATCTGCTGCTCCTTAAGAATGTGAGAGGCCATAAATATTGAAAAACCACTAGCCGTGTTAAATTCTCCACTCAGATGTTTATAGTACAGCTGTGATGAACCTGGAAACAGATCCATTGCTTTTGTATAATAAACATCAGATGCCGCATCCCCGCTGAATCCCAAAATAACTGCATCAATATCTTGGTTCGAAAGATTATTCTGAACTAAGAACTTTTGGATAAAATCCTGCACTTCATTCAATCCAACGGTATTGCTGATCTGGATATTTTTAAGCTTTGCGTAAGAATTTTCGGTTTTATCTTTTCCTACTACAAAAAAGCTGGCACCTTCTCCCCAGATCACGCCATTGGTATTAGAATTCAAATGATCAGCCGGAAGATCGGTTTCTTTTTTGATGGTATGGTTTAAGCGGTAAAGTTCCATGGTTCTTTCGGTCTGTTCATCAGTAGAACCTACCAGAACATTATCTGCTTCTCCGTCACAGATCTGCAGCTGAGCGTCCAGTAATGAAAACTCAAGGGAAGAGGAAGTGTTTACATACGTGAAGTTATAAGCATGGCACTGCAGTCCCAGCGCAATTTGCCCTGCTACCGTGTTGTGGGTAGACTGGATGAAAAAAGTAGGCGTAAGGAACTCTTCATGATTATCAATTACGTTTTTCAGAAACTTTTCAGAATCCTGTGAGCAGCCCATTCCGGTTCCTACGATGATGGCATCCGGCTTTTCAATTCCTGCTTCCTTAAGAGCATAATGCGATGCTGCGGAGCTCATTTTTACTGTTTTAGACATTCTTCTGATCATCGCAGGCGGAATGAACTCTTTGTAATTGGGTTCTATCGCTTTAAGGATGCTTGAAGTGTTTTCAGAAGTAAGATTCTGAAGAATATTGTTATTTAATGTGTCCTGAGCAGAGATACAGGATGCACTGTTGATGTATACTGCACTCATGATTTTGAGAAAATTAAGGTTGAACAGTTTCCTCCAAAACCAAATGAATTCGAAAGAACATGATTCATGTTTTTTTCTTTCAGTTCTGTAACAGGCGTAAGATCAAACTCTTCCATTTTTGTTTTGAAATTCAGGTTCGGGAAGATAAGACTGTTTTGAATGGATAAAATAGAAAATACCGCTTCAATTCCGGCTGCAGCAGCCAGAGTATGCCCTGTAAATGCTTTCGTAGAACTGAATTCCGGGACCTGGTTTTCTCCGAAAATTCTTATCATAGCAATTCCTTCCGATAAATCATTGTTGGGAGTTGCTGTTCCGTGAACGTTGATATAATCTATATTTTCTTTTGTCAATCCGGAAATTTTCAGAGCTTGCTGCATTGCTAAAAATGCGCCCTGACCGTTTTCTGAAGAAGCAGTCTGGTGGTGGGCATCATTGGCATTTCCGTATCCGGAAAGATAAGCCAGAACTTTTTTATTTTCTTTTTTGACTATTTCTTCAGATTCAAGAACCAGAAAAGCGGCGGCTTCTCCAAGATTCAATCCTTTTCTGTTGTTGTCAAAAGGGGTATTGTAGGAATCGGTAAGAATCATCAGGGTGTTGAATCCATTTAATGTAAATTTCGAAAGAGAATCTGCTCCTCCGACAATCACACGGTCCAACACTCCGTTTTTAATCAGTTTAGCCCCCATCATAATGGCATTTGCGGCTGATGAACAGGCTGTGCTGATGGTAGAAACCATACCTTTTAATCCCAGATAGCCGGCAATAGCCAAAGAAGAATTTCCGGCATCATGTGCATCAATATATTTTTGCTTGTCAGGAAAGTCTTCATACGTGTAGAAATACTTTTCAGTAACATCCATGCCTCCTACACTGGTAGAAGAGATAAGCCCTGTTCTGCAGCTGTTAATATCTGATATTCCGGCACTTTCTACAGCTTCTTTTGCTGCAGTCATTCCCAACAGAGACGTTCTTGTGATATTGTTGTCTTCATCAAGATGAAGTAGCTTTACAAGCGCTTCATTGGATAATTTTATTTCGCCTGTTTTAATCTGGCCGGCATGGCGGGTTTCAAACATTTCAATATCTGAAATCCCGTGTTTTCCGGATTGTAATGAAATAAAATTTTCCTCCACATTGTTTCCGATGGAGGAAATGATGCCCATTCCTGTTATGGCAATTTTTTGACTCATGGTATTCAATAATCTGACAATGTATCCTTCTTACAATTTACCAATAATTGCTGCACTGCTACCTTGTCAGATTGTGATGTTATTTATTTTGTTCTGTTGTTCTCAATGAATTGAGCCATCGTATCGATAGATTGGAAAATCTCTTTTCCTTTTTTAGGGTCAGCTAATTTGATTCCGTAATCTTTATCAAGAAGAACGATCAATTCCAAAGCATCAATAGAATCTAATCCTAAACCTCCGCCAAATAACGGATCAGTATCTTTGATCTCCTCTACAGATACATCTTCAAGGTTAAGGACTTCAATAATTTTGTGCTTCAATTCTGTTTTTAAGTTTTCCATAAATAGTATTTTAATGTAACAATATATCAATGTACCAGTTGACCAATGGTTGTTATTGCCTTTAGCATTGGTACATTATCAGATTGGTACATTGTTAAATTATAATGTGAGCAAATATACAAAAGCTTTGTAATTTTCCTGATACAATTCTACCCAGCCGCACAATACTTTGTCAGCCTTGCCGGACAGCAGGATCTGTTCGGAATAATCATGTAAAAATTTTTCATCAAACTCATCCAGTACAAAAAAAGCATTTTCTGTCTGCATTTTGTGCTTAATGCTGATTTCTCCAACGCAGATATTGGGTAAAGTATAGACAAAAACTGCCGGACTCGGATAGAAGTTATCCGGATCGTTAATGCTTTCCTGGTATTTGAAGTCTGTATCCAGGCTGGATGATCTGTTGGCAAAAACGATGGCTGTTCTGCTGTGATCTTCGTCCTTCAAAATGGTTTCTGCGGAAAGAAAAGCCAGTTTACTCAGGTGATCCATTTTATGAAATTTAGGATAGCTGAGATCCAAACTTTTATAAGCTTCTTTAGCAAATTCCTGAAAGGTTTCGCTTTGGCTTTCAAAAATAACATGTCCGTCAACGGTTATTTTTGAATGCTCTATGGTACAGGTGTTTGTTTTCTTCATTAATAATAGATCGGCTGTTTAAGAAGATTTTCTATTTTCAAGCAAATGTAAAAAAAAGAAAAAGAATTCAATCATGGACAATGTTCTAAAATTGGAGATCATTTAGAAATAATACATTGATTTAAAAATATTTTTTATATTTAGCGCCATAAAAACAAATTTCTATGATGAGAAAAACTATTTCACGGCTTATACCGTTGATTGTTTTATCTTTATCCTTGCAATCATGCAGGACTAACGATGAAGCAATATCTTCGAAAGACGAAGCTTATTATTCCAACAAATTCCAGGTCTTTAGTCAGCCTGTTGATGGGAAAATAGATTATCCCAATGGCTTTGCTTTTCTTTTAAAAGAATATGACCGGATTCACAGTTCCAATTTCACAGGCCTCAGAATTTCTAAAAATAACTTTTCGCTTCAAAAAGGTGATATTGCTGAGAAACATGTTGATTTCCGGATATCTTCTCAACCTATCAAATTATACAATGGAGAAACCTGGGTGTTTTTTCCGGTGGTAGAAAGCGGAGCGGTAACGGGTATCATAGTAGGTGTTCTTCGCAATGAAGAAACTTTTGTAGAATTCGGAACCCTTAACCCCAACGAAGAATATAATCAAATGGTTTTGGAGAAGTTTCGTTCTGCTTATCTTAGCAAAAAGACTTTGTCCTCCCGCAAAGGAGGAGATGATGAAACCGCACCTTGTATAGGAAGTGAAGGAGACCCTTGTGGTATTGAGGAAATTAGTATACCACCACCAAGCGGTCCCTATTTACCCACTATTGATGTAGGTGTATATCCCGGACAGGGAGGTGGAAGTGGTGGAGGTACACCTCCCCCAAGCGGAGACTGCAGCATCTATAATAACTGTGGAACACCTGAGCCTAAAGATCCTTGCGAGAAAACCAAAGCCATGCTGGAAAGCCAGAAGAATAAAGCAATAACTGATGATTTGAAAAATCATATAGCTAATGGCACGGGAGAAAAAGGATGGCGGGACAATAAAACAGGAGATCCTACACCCACTACCCAGAATGGTGATCACAGTGTTAACTTTGGAGATCCCTCTACCATGAATGGAGCTTACCACAACCATACAGGAACAAAAGTAGATATATTTTCTGCAACAGATATTGCTACTTTAGTAGAAATTGCCAGATATCAGAATGTGGGAAGTGCAGGGAATGGATATGTTGGAATTATGGCCCCAGGTGGCATACATTATGTAATATATTTCAATGGAGGTTATGTTGACTATCCATTAAGTGCCTATAATGAGTTAGATCTCTTAGCATGGGATACTCAACAATTGATATTAATGTATGGATTAATGAAAAATAATTCTTTTGTTAGTGGACAAGGTACATTGAATTTTAAGGGATTAGAACAAATATTCTTTGCTACCTTAGAAAAAATGGGATTACAAAATAAAGTTACTTTACAAAAAATAGAAGATACTAATCCTTCTACAGTAATTCAAAATACTGATGGAACGACAACAGATATTCCTTGTAATAATTAATAATTTAATAATTTATGAAAAAAATATTATATATAATAATTTTATTGTTTCTTACAATAGATTTTTTTAAAGCTCAAAATATTTTACCATTAAACAATTCAGATTATGCTGCTGTTGAAAATTCGTATTTTAAAGATATAAATAATGAATTGGATCCCTATATTGGAACATGGAAAGCATCTTTTCAAAATAAAATAGTGACTTTATTTATAAATAAAGAGTTTAAAAGAGCTTATGAAGCTTGGGGTAAGAATTTTTATAAGGACCAGCTTATTATGAAATATGAAATTAGAGATAATATGGGATTCATTATCGAAAGTAATTTAAATATTAATTACTCTGAAGATAATTTAAAATATTTTATACAAAGCTTAGGTACTAATATAAAAGGGAATAATGAAATTGATTTTCTTTTTTCTGGCGGAAATTGTGGTATTGGTTTAGGTTTTATATATGTGAAAAAAATAGCTGCTAATCGAATTAATTGGAGCTATTATCCAGGAACAAAAACTAGGAATGATATTAATTGTCCACCAAATCTAGATTATACAATTTATCTGCCAGAGACAGAGAACTTAATATTTATCAAGCAATAATGAGAAATTTATTGTTGATATTAGGCATTTTGACATTGTTATCATGTAAAGCACAAGAGCAGGTGCTTCCATTAAATACTTCAGTATTTGGAGCTGCTGAAAATTCATATTTCAAAGATTTAAATGATGAATTAAATCCCTATGTAGGTACATGGAAAGCCTCTTTTCAGGATAAAACTATTACTCTACAGATTTCAAAACAAATAAAAGTAGCAACTAAAAATTTCAATAAGAATTATTACACAGATCAGTTATTTGCTAGATATGAGGTTAAAAAGAATGGTGTTGTATTAGAAAGTACATTGAATAAAGATTTTACAAATGATATAGGACTTTCTATGAGAAGCGTCTATACTCAGAATAATGGAAATAGTGTTACTTTACTTTTTTCCGGAGGAAATTGTAGTGTTGGAATCGGAACTATTGTTTTGAAAATGAAAGGTACTGCTCAGTTTTTTTGGGGGTATTATCCTGGAACAACAACCCGAAATGATATCAGCTGTCCACCTAATCTTGATTACACAATATATTTGCCAGAGACAGAGAATTTGATATTTACAAAGCAATAATGAAAAAATATATTGGTAATAATTTGCATTAAATAAAACAATGAAGGATGTCTTTAAAGACATCCTTCATTGTTTTAAAAAATTACTTTTTCAAGCACAACAGCCGCGTTACATCCTCCAAAACCAGAAGCGGTCTTTAGAATATATTTTATTTCTGCAGTTTTGTTTTCTTTAATGATATTCAAAGGCTGGGTAACTCCCGTTTCTTCAAAATTCTTTGAGGGAAGTACAGTGCTGTGAAGAGCGCTTTCCATAGAAATAATACTTTCCAGAAGTCCGGATGCACCCAGGCAATGGCCATAATATCCTTTCATACTGTTAAGAGGAATATTCTGGAGATCCATTCTGTTGAAGGCAATGGCTTCCATTTCGTCGTTATATAAAGTTGCGGTTCCGTGGGCAGAAATAAAATCAATCTGTTCCGGAGAAACATTCGCTTCATTCATTGCATTTCTGATGCTGGCATATAGGCCGTCTCCCGTTCTTGAAGGCCCGGAAATATGATTGGCATCGTTTACAGAAGAATCTCCAAGTACTTTAAATCGTAATTTTTCGTTTTCAGAAGGTTCTGAAGTGATATAAGCTGCAGCTGCGGCTTCACCGATATTGATTCCGTCCCTGTTTTTATCATAAGGTCTGCAGGCTCCGGAGCCGATGGCCTGAAATGAGTTGAATCCTGAAATCACAAATTCAGAAAGCTCATCACCTGCGATAACGAAAGCATCTTTATATTTTCCTGCCTGAATCATGTTTTTAGCGACGGAAATAGCCATCACCCCTGAAACACAGGCATTGGAAATGATGATTGGTTTTGTTTTGAATCCAAAGAAATCTGCAGTTTTTTCTGCTAATTTAGACAAATAAACCCCTTCCGGTAATTCAGACTGGTTTTTTAGCAGGCTGATATTTCCTTTGGTGGTGGAAAGGATGAAAGCTGTGTCTTCTGATATGACATGCTTCTCAACAAGAGGCTGTAAGCTTATAAGAAGCATTTTTTCCAGTCTTGTGAAATCATTATTGTTATTTCGGGAGAAGATTCTGTTGAATTCTTCATTCAGTTTGTCAGAATCAATCATGGACGCATAAAAAGCATCCTGATTGTCTATGATTTTATGTAGAGCAACTCCGGACTGTCCTTCTGAAAGGGCTTTCCAGTTTGAACTAACATTGAAACCCAACGGAGTGACACAATTATAGTCTGTGATATAGATTTCCTTCCTCATGATAATCCCATTTTATCTTTCCAGTTTTGAAAAAACTCCGGATTGTACAGGCACAAACTCCCGTTGCTATCAAGAAATACCTGAATGGTTTCTCCACTGCATACCAATTGGTCTTCCTGATTAAAAAGCTCGTACCGGTAAATTAGTTTTGCGGAAACAGAATTGATAAAAGTGGTCACAATTCTGAATGTTTCTCCATATTTTAAAGGAAGAAAATGCTCACACGTACTTTTTACAATGGGCGTTACAAATCCTGCATTCTGAATATCAAGATAGGTAAGACCATGCAGACGTCCGAAAGCTTCTCTTCCGTCCTCAAAATACACGATATAATGCCCATGCCAGACAATTCCCAGCGGATCTGTTTCATTGAATCGTACTCTTATTTCTTCAGTACAGGTTAATATATTTTCTTTAGACTGCATTTTGTTTTTTTTCGTAAAAAATAGAAATGGCTACGGTGGCTATGTAGAATAAGAAAAGGAAAACCAGTTCTTTGGCAATTCCGCCAATTCCGCTATTTCTTAAAATAATATCATAATAAGCATTCAAGCCCCAGTTCATGGGAGAAAATCCGGCAATAGTCTGCATGAATTCCGGCATGAGAAATACAGGTACCCAAATTCCGCCCACAGCAGCTAAAACCACTACAGAAGTGGCTCCAAATGGGGCAGACTGTTCCTGGGTATCAGCAACAGTTCCTAATAAAACGCCAAAGCCTATCGCTGCCAATCCTGCAAAAAGAGTGACAATTATAAGCTGGAACATTTTTCCGGACACGTCAAAAGCGGGAAGATCCATATAGGGAAAAAGATAAATTCCTACGGCAACCATCAGTAAAAACTGAATGATACAGATGATCAGATAGGTGAACGTTTTTCCTAAAATATGGACAAAATACGGGGTAGGGCTTATTCTGGCTCTCACACTTGTTCCCTGGCTTTTTTCTTTCACAAGGTTAATGGATAAGGGCACTACAATGAAGAAGATTGCAAAAAGAGTCCACGCAGGGACATTATGCTGAACGGAATTCGGCATGACATCCATGGCTCCTTTTTTGGGTGTAATTTCTTTAAAGCTGATCAGGTTTTTATTTTCCTCAATATTTTCTGTGGTTCCCAGCTGATCCTGAAATGCTTTATAGATCTTTTTATTCTCAATCTCAAAAACCATTTTGTTGACAGAGTTCATCACAGAATTCTTAAATCCGGCATTGGTAGCAGGGTCAAAGTATAAATGAATTTCTTTGGCCTTTGGAACCGCTGTTTTTGCTTTTGCAGAATCTCCTTCCAGCCCAAATGAGCTTACAATAGTCTGAACTTTAGAATCAATATTGGAATTTAAATCTTTCGTTAAATTTTCCGGAATGACAATCGCCATTTGATATTCTCCTGAAAAAACAGCATCCTGAGCTGATTTTTCATTAAAATTGGTGAGCAGTTGGAATGTTTTGCTGTTTTCCAGTTCTGTTTTTATATTTTTTGAAACTTCAGATTTGTCCTGATCAATAAAGATAATAGGAATCTTTGAGCCTTCAAGGTTTTTAAAGGTAGAATCCTGAATAAGGGTAATGGTGACAATCAAAAGCAAAGGCATCACAAAGATGATGACGATTCCTCCGATATCTCTTTTCAGCAGAAGAATTTCCTTAATAAAACTTCTCCACAGTTTATACAACAACATCTCTTAATTCTTTTCCGGTTAATGAAATGAAAACATCTTCAAGGTTTTCAGCGCTTGCTACTCTGTTCACGAGTTCTTCAGGGGTTCCTACAGCATGAATTTTTCCATGATCGATGATGGCAATTTTTGTACAGAATTCTTCTGCTTCAGAAAGGTGGTGGGAAGTATAAATGATACAGGTTCCCTGTTTATTTAAATCTAAAAGATAATCAATGATTGCTTTTTTAGACTGAACATCTACTCCTACAGTAGGCTCGTCCAGGAATAAAACTTTAGGATTATGAAGTGTTCCGGCGATGAGGTTACAGCGTCGTTTCATTCCTCCTGAAAATTGGCCTACCTGCTTGTTGGCAAATTTTGACAGTCCCATAATTTCCAGGGATTCATCAATTGCTTTTTTAAGCTGATTATGCTTTAAACCGTAAAGGCTTCCAAAAAACATAAGATTTTCTTTCGCTGTCAGGGTAGGATATAAAGCATATTCCTGCGGAACAATACCGATAATCTGCCTGATCTTAAAACCTTCTTTCTGCGGAGACAGGCCATCAATGGTAAACTGTCCCGAAGTAGGTTTGATCAATCCTGAAAGCATTGAAATCAGTGTTGTTTTTCCAGCACCGTTAGGTCCCAGGATTCCGTAGATTTCATTTTTGCTGATGCTTAACGAAATATCATTTACAGAAAACTCATCAGAATTTTTATATTTCTTGTATAAGTTTTTGATCTCAATCATATTTTCTGCCATATCAGATCGCTTTTCTCAGTTTTTTATAGAAAGCCTCTTCCAGATCTGCAATGTGGAGCATTGTTTTGGAAAGTTCGTTGTAAATATTGCTTTTCGAGTTTCTGTTTTTATAAACGCGCGCAATATCCACGGCGAAATCTCTCCAAAGATCACCAATGGAAGTAATTTCTTTTGATAATTCCTTCAGCTCATCATTTTTAAGAACAATTGCTGCTTCCTGAAGAAATGCTCCATAAATAAACCTGAATCCTCCACCACCGGTTCCAATTTCCTCCTGCATTCTGATCAGCTGTCCCAAATAGTGATTTGTTACTTTGGTTCCCTTCTTTTCAGCCCATTTCGGAATGCTTTTGGCTACCCATCTCATTGCTTTTACTCCAATAATCGGTACGGGTGCGAGCATATTTTTACAGGTATCTTTAATTCCTTTTTTGATGGCTTCCTCAAGATTTACATTATCCGGTACATAAATAGGATAGTACATATGGCCTTTCGGAGGGAGTGCTCCTTTGGCATATCTTACTTTTTCCAGCTCTGCTTCAGAAAGAGTGGTTACATAATCCATTACCGGGTCACTGATGAGGAATTTTCCGTCTTCTTTTCCATACACCACAAGGTTATGGGCATTGAAGTGAAACTTATATTCTTCTGGGAAATAAGTAAGGTTGAAAACGCCCACCTGAAGTCCCGTAGGGATATTTTGTTCCAGATTTCTTTCAAGAGCTTTTTGGGCATCTTTAGGATTTGAGAATTTTTCTCTTTTGATTTTAATTCCTAATCTTTTGGCTGCTTTGCTGAAAATAGCACCCGGCATCGGACGATAGCTGAAGCCCGGCGCAAAATTCACCTTTAAAAAAGGAAGATAGACAAAAAACAGCCCGGAACCGATCCCGAAGATCATGGGTTCGCTCAGTTTCAGTCCTTTATTTAGCAGTAGATTAGAAGCAACACCGTTTTCGCAATGCGCAGTCTGATGGTGTTCAAAGTTTAATTTCATTCGCTGATTGTATCTTTTCGCTGGTCAAATGAATCGGGCATTCCCGTTTCATTATTTTCCGTTGAAGTTTTTTAATTCATCCACTGAAATACCGAATGCATCGGCGTATTTTTTCAGTGCATTTTCGCTTAGTGTTTTGAATACTTTGGGTTTAAAATGTCTTTTCACCCTCCATTGCCACATTCCTACATAAGAAGCAAGGACCCCCAGATCCATTTTGTTCAGTTCCATAAAATAGGCAATTGGACTTGCTGTATTATTGGCAACGTTTTGTTTTGCTTCCTCAATTCTTTCATAAATAAGTTCCATAGATTCATCCAGAGCAGCTTTCTTGGCATCCCAGCCCGTACTGTTTGCTGTCGTGTAGTTGTCATTCTCATCCGTTACATACAGAACTTCGGTCATGTTGGCGGATTTCAGGTTACTTTCGTCTTGAGGCAGGTCTTGTTTTTTCATCTAAATAATGTTCATTTTTTTAGATTACAGATGGGAAATAATCACCTGTTTTTTGATTCTTTTAATCAGGTGGCTAAAATAGTGAAAATACATTATATGGTTATCGTAATTACGAAAATCAGGTATTATTACCTTTTTAAAGTGTAATTATCTATGAGGTTAATACTGTAGTGTATTAGGATATGTTAAATTATAAATATTGTTAAAATAGTTGATGATTAATGATTTTTTGCTAATTTTTTTGGTTATTTTAATTATATTTGGTGGTCTCAATAATTAAAAAACTAATAAAACAAAAACCATGAAAAATTTAAGACAACTTACAAAAAATCAATTAAAAAAAGTAAAAGGAGGTTTAACTGCTTATATCTCGTGTGCCAACGGAACAAATGGGCAGATACGTAATGTAGGGGTTAATACCGATATTGCCACTGCCGCTGAGCAGATTTGCGGTGGAAATGATTACGAAGTTATTATCTAAAAAAGAAATTAAGTAAACTTCAATAAAGAAACATGCTGCTTAGATTTTAAGCAGCATGTTTTCTTTTATACTGATTCTGAAGAATTGTATACTAAATTTTGTGGTTAAAACTGTTTCTCTCTAAGGATCAGAGTTTCACGGATTTTGTGAATGTTTCACGTGAAATAATTCATCTGATAATGAGATTTTGCTAATTGTACTAAATTGATTATCAGTTGATTTATGAAGAGGTAGTGAATGTGTAAATAAACAAAAAACGGACTTTTTTATCTAAGGTTTTTATAATCAATTCAATAGGAGTGGGCTTTAGCCCACTTATAAAAATGAGGATCTCAGATGGCTTTAGCCAAAACCTATATTTTAAACACAAATAGCACAAATGAATGACACAAATTTTCACAAATCTATTATAGAATATGAAATGAATAACTAGAAAAAGCTGCACAAAAAGTACAGCTTTCTATATCTATGTTCAATTGAATTTTTACGATTTTACTTCCTGAATAAACAAGTTGATTTCCGCTCTGATCAATAATTCATCATTAGTAAAGGTCTCACAAAAAATGTGGCAGATGTTTTCAAACTGTGAAATAAGAGAGGCTTTGGAAATGATTTTGTCATTCACTTTGGGAAGGGCAAATATCTCAATCTTCTTAATATTGGTAATAAATCCGATTACTTTTGTGTCTGCTTCGGGATTTTCGAAGAAGCTTTGCCCAAGAATGGAAGAGCAGGTTTGTGCGAGGTTTTCAATTAATCCGGCTTCTGCGAATTCATTGTTATGAACAAATACATTGTCTTCTTTTATTTCAAAGGAAGTCACCACTTTTTCCTTGGTCAGTTCCAGGATATAATCCGCCATCAGCATCGGTTCGCGATGCGGTAGAAAGTTGTGTATATTAATGATATTTTCTTCCTTTATTTCCATTCCAGTTTATTTTACAGCGGTTTTCATTTGAGATTTTGCAATTACTTCACCGTTTAATGTCGTAACGATATCCACAAGGGTAACGCCCATCACTTCATTGAGGATGGTTACCTCAGATTTCAGATGATCTCCTGTTTCAGGTAATGTAAAAGCCTCAAAGGATTTAATGGCTCCGATATATCCCGTAGGCGCATCTTTCCCCAGAAGATAATATTTATATCCTGTGTGCAGCGCAACGCTCTGTGCCTGATGCTCAATCAGCCCTGAAGCCTGAAAGAATCCGTCCTGTATAAAAAGGCTGTCTTCTTTTATTTCAAATCCGGATAGAAGATGATTTTCAGAATATTCTGATAATTCATGAACCATCACAAAAGGGAAACGCTGCGGAATAAGACTTTCTACAAAATCTTTATCGGATGTGGGCAGTATGTTCTCCATTAGCAGACGGTTAATAAAGCACAAGAATAAGCAAATCTTCCACTCTCAGGAACACAAAGAAGCACTTTTTCTCCTTTTTTCAGTTTTCCTGAATTCATCAGTTCTTCCAAGGCAATAAAAATAGATCCGGCTCCGATATTTCCCACCTCGGAAAGATTATAGAACCATTTCTCTGCAGGGAAATCCATACCTTTTTTAGCAAACTCTTCTTTCAATCCGTCTTTGAAATATCCTGAAGAAATGTGAGCCAATACGTGGTCAATTTTTTCCGGATCCAGATTGTGTTTGTCAAAAGAAGATCGTAAACTTTCTGCTCCTTTTACAAGGATGTATTTATCAAGGATTTTTGTATCCTGTTTGATTGCGAAAATGGACTGTTTCAGCCATTCGTCAGAAGGATAATCTGCCCATGACTTCAGGCTTCCGTCTTCGAGTTTGTCACATCCCGCATACATACATGCTTCAATTTCGTGAGCATAGGAATAGAAATCTATGAATTCTACCTTTAAGGAAGTGCTGTTTTCTCTGGGTTTGTTTTCTAAGAGGAAAGCACCTGCTCCGTCAGAAAGCATCCATCTCAGGAATTCTCTTTTAAAAGCGATGATCGGTCTTTCTTCCAGTAATTTTAAATTTTCAGCTTCGTGGTTGAATTTATCTGCGGTCATCCATGCAGACATTCTTTCGGAACCTGCACACACTGCATTTTCCTGTACTCCTGCCTTTACCGAGAGAAATCCGTAGTTAAGGGCATTCATCCCCGAGTTGCAAAGTCCTGTTGATGTATTAATCTCAATAGATTTTCCGATGTTCAGCTCACCATGTACCATAGAAGCGTGAGACGGCTGAATCTGGTCTGGTGAAGTAGTTCCTACAGATAAAAGCTTCATGTCTTCCTTTTTAAAGTTTTCGTCAAAAAGTCCTTCTATAGCTTTTGCAGTAAGCTGTGCGTTAGAGTGTGTAGGGTTTCCTTCTTTGTCTAAAGCGTAATATCTTGTTGTGATTTTATTGTTTCTCAGGATAAGTGATTTTGCTTTAGATGGCGCATCATTGATAAGCCCAAGATAAGTCTCCATTTCATCATTCGCTACCGGCTCATTGGGTAAGTATTTTGATGCTTTTGTTATAAATACGTCGTACATTCTATTTTAAATTAATTCCTTGTAAATATCTTTTTTGTTTTTGTCTTTTAAACCAAAATATAGGGGTGGTAAGCAGGTGTAAAACCAAAACGACAGGGGAGATAATCCATATCGCTGCCATCAAATATACCTTAAAGAATTTTATCAGCAATGGACGTTTCTCTTTTTTCTTGATAATCAGGTTAGACCATACTGTAAAAATTTTGTTTCCTACCTTTTCTACCCGTACCAGAAATGCACGGATTTCAATGGCTCCTTTTTTCACAAGCTCGGGCTGTACATTCTTAAGATCATTATTCTTAAAATGTCTTTCAATAATCTCGCCATACTTTACCGATCCTGAGATTTCTTCATCGGAAACACCTGCTGCAGGCAGCCATCCTGATTTTTCTTTCTGTCCTGTGGTGAGCCATCGAAGAATGGTCAGTACGCTGGTATAATTATCATGCCTGTCTACCAAAGCAATGTTGCCTACAAGCTGAGCCTGTAAATCTCTCAGATAAACTTTTAATTTTTCCTGGGAAAGCATCCACATATTTCTGGTTCCGGAAATGGTAACTACAGGAGTATCTTTAAGGATACGTGATGCGTAGTCACTTTTTAAGAATGAAATTATAGGAATTGATGGTGTGAGATACCATACCTGGTATCCAAAAAGAATAAGGTCATACTTTTTGTTCAGAATCTCTTCTGAAGGCGGTACGATTTCTTTGGGAATCTGTAAGTAAGACTCAGGAAAAGTATTGAAAAAGACGTCCCCCGGCCACGGAAAAGGAAAGTCTTCCTTTAGCCGGATGTTGTAATATGTAATATCATAAGCATCCTTTTGAGCTTCAAAAGGTTTGGCTATGTTTCTCACAATATCTTCGAGCTGCCCGGTTTGTGAATAATATATGACAAGTATATTTTTCTTCATTAGTTTTCGTTAGTGTTTACAAAAGTATGTTTTTCCTATTTATTATTTAGGTTTAAATACCTTTAATGATTCAGAATGAAATTCCAGTGTATAGTTATCAATTTCAGGTAAATTATTTTTTGTATTTACAAAAATGATTTTTTCAGGAAAAACATGAATATCATTCATCGTAAAATGATCATCCGAGACCAGAAGTACATCAATCTTTTTATTTACTTCAGAAAGGTCTTTTATATAGTGTATTTTTCTTCTTTTTACCAGATAGCTATGCGCTGCTGTTGCTCTTTTATCATCATTTTTTATCAGAGAAAAAACTCTCCGGCCGGCCTGGTATAAAGTTAATAAAGCATCTTTCTGTCCAAAATCATCCGCTATATGCAGAATGTTGGCTTCTTTTGGAATGTGCTTATTCAGTTCGAAATATACTGATTTATTGGCATTAAAGTCTTTTTTTACATCTTCTACCACATCACCGTCTTTATAAAGATAACTCAGGAATAATTTGTTTTTAAAATAATTTTCATCCTCAATCTCCGCCCTCATTTTTGCAAACTCCTCCCTGAAATAGGCATTAATCTTCTTTGTCCTTTCAGAATAGCTTTGGCCGAAGCTCATATCATCTTTGCTGATTCTGTTTCCTACTTTTACGGTAATGCTTCCGTCATAAATAATAAAATCTCCTTTCGGCAGTACTTCAGCGTTTCCATGAATATAAAGCGGTACAATATCCAGTCCGAACTGTTCAGCAAGATAAAAGGCTCCTTTGTGGAATCTTTTTACATCATTGGTGTAGGAGCGTTCTGCTTCCGGAAAAACGACAAGAGAATATCCCTGTGCAATTTTTTCTTTCAGTTGATCCATTCCGTTTTCAATTCCCTGTGAAACAGGATAAAAGCCTAGTGCCTTAACCAGTTTCCCAAAGACAGGAGAATCATATACCCAGTCATTCACAAGATAGATAATCTTATGGGTGGTCATTGCTATGGCTAATGTATCCAGGAAAGACGTATGGTTGGCAATAATGACAGCCGGCTTACTGAAATCTTCATTTGTATTTTTAATGATCTTCTTCTTTACAAATGGATTAGAATAAAGGACAGAAGTTAAAAATCTGGCTAAAATAAGTTTGATCATATTCAGCGTTTTCCCTTGGGAATTTTTAACGAAGAAGCTTCCGAAGGCTGAAAATAGAAGTCCTCCAACTCCATAATATAAAAATGAAAAGACAGAGTTAAGGAACAGTCTCAAAGTAATAGGAGACAGACCTTTTTTTGCCCGGTTGGTGATGAATAATCTGAACCAGAAAGGGTATAGGGTGGAGGTAATAATAATCACAGAGAACATTCCTATCAGGGCAACTAATGCTAAAGAATGCAGTGCAGGATGCTTGGCAAAGATGAGTGATCCGATAGAAAGAATCGTTGTAAAGACTGCAAGAATAATAGAAGTTCTGTAGGTGGGTAATTCATTTTTTCCTGTAGTGTGTTCTTTTTGCATGGCCTGTGTAAGGAAAATACTGAAATCATCGCCCACTCCAAATACCAATGTGCATACAACGGTACTGAAAATATTCAATTCCAATCCTAAGAAATAAAGAATTCCTGCTGTCACCACTCCGGTTAAAACAATCGGAAACATGGTAAGCACTGTTAATTCAAAATTTCTGAAAAATACAATAATGGTCAGAATAATTGCCAAAAGAGAGTAATTGATCAGCGTGTTGAAATCTCTTTTCAGTAATCCCAGAAAATTTTCGTTCATCTGCTGGCGGTCAATGGCAATCGCGTCATGTTTCTTCTCAATATCTTTAATGAAAGCGTCTCTTTTATTCTCGTCTACTTTTACCACATTCGAGACTGTATAAAAACCATTTTCATTGTTCATGAATTCTGAGATCTGAAGGGCTTTTACTTTTTCATATTCTTTCAGAGTAAGTGAAGAGTAATGTTTAGACAAGACTTCATTGAAGTTATCGAAAGCGCTGCTGTTAAACCCAAATTTATTTCCGTTGCTGATCAGCTCAGAAAGAGTTTGTTTTTTCTTGGTGTCATCCCAGAAGCTGTTCCATTTCTCAATCCTTTTTTGCTGGTCTTTTTCGGAAAGAACAATACTTCCGATGGAGTTGTAGCTTAATATTTTGCCCTCCTTCTTTTCTTTTTCAAGGAAGCTGCTGAGTGCAGAGTTTCGGCTCAGTGCCTGTTCTTCAGAATCACCATAAGAAATGGTATAAATAGATTTTGAAGTGATATCAGAAAGCTTCTGCAGTTTTGCTTCGCTTATTTTCAGTTCTTTTGGAATGTAATTCAGATCACCAATATCTTCATTGAAGCCCACATGCCTGAATCCGAAAAGACAGGCAAGAATTATAACAGAGCATACTATGATGAGCGGTTTGTTTTTCTCATAAGGATAAGATCCGATTTTGTCAATAAAATTGGTATTAAGGTGCTCTCCCTTTTCTTTGGGTTTATAGAGCTGAGGGACAATAATTAAAGCTGAAACTGAAGACAGAATGACTGTAATAGCGGCGAAAAGCCCAAGATCCTTTAAGGCTTCAGAACGTACAAAAACCAGGCATAAGAATGAAACTGCTGTGGTTGCACTACTTAATACGATAGGTTGTGTAATTTCTTTATACAGTTCCTCAATATTATTATTGTGCTTATAATGCGTAAGAATATGCAGGGCATAATCTATTGTAATTCCAATCAGGATAGCCCCTACACTTAATGAAATGGCTGAGATTTTATCTTTGATGAAATAAAGAACCAGTAAGGCAAGCAGTACGGAAAATACGGTGGGCAGAAAAACAATAATCGGAGTAAAGATGTTCCTGAAATAATAGATCAGAAGAAGCAGAAGAACTGTCATAGAAATGACTACCGTATTCTGAATATCTTTTTTGATTTGTTTCGCATTGGCAACAGCAATCACCGGAGAACCGAAATAACTGATTTCTGTTTTTCCATGAAACTGCTTATTAATTTCGTCTTTTACTGTCTGGAGCTGATCTATAAATGCTTCATTGGCCTTCGTATCATTGCTTTTGTTTTTAGGATCAATGAAAAGCAGCAGGTTTTTTCCGTCTTTGGTTACAATATAGCTGTCTTCCAGTTTGAAATCTTTACTGATGTTCAGGGCATTCAGTTTTTTGATGCCTAAAAAAGTAAGCCCCAGCGGATCTTTTTTAATGAATTCCTTTGTAACAAGACTTGTGGGAGAAACCAAAGAGATATAGTTATCCTCTACCTGTCTGGCAATGCTGTCTTTCTGAAGCTTTTGCGCAATTTCCCCGTAATCATTTTCGTTAAGGAATAAAGGTAAATTCTGATTAACAAAATCAAATGTTTCCGATATTTCATGATCATTCACTTTGCCTTGCACTGAACCTATATATTTCTGTAAAGGTTCTATTTTCTTCAAAAATGTATCTGCAGTTTCAGAAAGCTGAAAATGGTCCTCGCTGGATTTGTTTTCTATGATAACAATGATCTTGTCCGAAAAATTAAGCTGTTTTAGCACCTTTGCTGTGAGATCGGATTTTTCATTTTTAGGAATAATCTGATTAATGTCTTCTTCAAAATTGATCTTTGACGCAAAAAAAAGGCATAAAACGGCCATGCCCAATGCTGTGAGTGCCGACAGGATTTTATTTTTGGAAATCAGATAATATAAAAATATAAAAAAGCGATGCATTGCATTTAAATCAAGTCTGCAAATTTAATTTTTTAAGCATTAGATCAAAATAGTTCTAGATAAGTTTTGACTGAAAATCAATAAAATATTCTGTAAAGAATAAAAAAATACTCTACTTTTGCAAAAGTTCCCTTTTAAAAAAATGTATTTTAAATCACAATTATTATTAAAGAATAAGAATCTGTTTTAGATATGTTGAAAAAAAATGATGAAAAAATAAACGGATTTCTATTTGTAATAGTACTTCCGCTGCTGTTGTTTTCCATGTCCTACTATGGATTTGAAACGTCCTATGTTTTATGGATAAAATCAGCAGATAAAGCTCCTGATTTTATATTTGAGTCAGTATATGCCTACAGGGTTATTCCCAATTTTCTCAGTGTGTATGTTACTGAAGCATTCACATTTATAGTAGAAAATCATCTTCCGTTCCTGAAAGACTTTCTTTCGAAAAGCGGTTCTTATTTTTATCACAGTACTTTTATCATTAATGCTTTCTTTTTTATGCTTTCCTGCAGTATGCTGGATAAAATAGTAAAGATGAAGCCCGTAGAGCTTTTGATGAATGTACGGGTGAGAAGACTGGTGCATTTCGCCGCGGTTTTCTTCATGGTTATTGTACAGTATGTTCCAACGAACTGTGATTCTATTGCGGTTTTCTTTTATTTGTGGGGTGTTCTTCTTACCCTCAGATATTTACATGAGAAAAAAAAAGTAAACCTGATCGCCTTATGTGCTGTTGTATTTATTTCAACGTTTGTAAGGGAGACTTCCTGTCTGAACATTGCTTTTTTTGCTGCTGTTTTTCTGGATTGGAGACAATTCAAAAATAAAGAGTACAAATTTGTTAAGGATACAGTCTGTGTAGCCGGTTCTTTCTGTCTTGCTTATATAGGATTAAGAATGACAATTCATCAGGCGGCTTCTTTTATGGAAGGAATTTATATCGTTAAAAACTTCACAAGTCCGTATAATTTGGCAGGGCTGCTTTTTGGTGTGCTCGGTATTTATTTTACTTATCAGCTGTCTTCCGAGGAAAGTTCTCAGTTTATTCTTAAAAAATATTTATTTTTCTCGCTGCCGTATCTTTTTATGATTACTTTAGTAGGGCTTTTTTGGGAAACAAGACTTTTTATGCCACTTATTCTTACGGGGATTGTGGCATCTACACACCAGTTTAAAAATTTCATACCGTAACGATGAGTTTATTACACCCTTATTATATCATTGCAATCATTTATATGGTGATTTTTAGTTTTCACGAAGTATATTCCGGGAAGACTAATAAAACGGCACTTTATATCCTGGCCGCATATCTTGTTATTCTTGCTGGGTTTCGTAATGACGTAGGACCGGATTATGGAAGTTATAAAGGTATTTATATATATTCTGACACCAAAGATTATGTAAGTATTATTCTGGCAGCGCTTTCACTTAAAGGTCCTCAGATCGTTGAGCTGGAATGGCTGTATGTGTTAATTAATAAAATTTTACTCAATGTTTTTAATGCGCCCTTTTATATGCTCACTTTTGTTGTGGCTGCGCTTGTAACGTTTTTTAAGACAAAATTTGCTGAAGAGAATTCATACTATCCTTTTACATTTCTGCTTTTTGTTTTTATTCCCGGATTTTTTATCGGAGAGAGTGGGCAGATACGACAAAATTTAGGATGCTTTATAGCCTATTATGCCATACGATATATTAAACAGCGAAGAGTTTGGATGTATCTTTTCTGGATCTATCTGGCAGCCGGAATTCATAATGTGTGTTATCTTATGATTCCGATGTACTGGATTGCCCGTGTGCCGCTTAATAAGATGTGGATGATTCTCTTTATCTTAGCCTCAATATTCATGTCGCCATTCGAAGTTTATAGATATTTTGGAGATTTTCTAGGTAATATTGCATCAGAAAGTGCTTTGGTAGAGGGTTTTAACGGATATGTGGATGAAAGTGTACAAAGACTAAATGGTGGATTTGGTGTTCCTGAGGCTATGCTGGCTATTTCAACATTTTTCCTTTTTGTGTTTGATACGAAAATGAAAGAAAAATATCCTTACTACGAGTATCACAGAAATTATACCGTCATTGGGATCTGTTTCTATTTTATTTTTAGGAATAACCCTATTTTCTCTTCCAGATTAACAGGAGCTTTTCTTGCGTTCTCTTATATACTGATTCCAAATACAATGTTTGTGGTTTCTGCAGAAATGAGAAAATTAATCCATGCATTCATTATGGCCCTGGTTATTTTTAACTTTGTAGTATTCTCATCTTTTAGAAATATTAAAGCCGGTCGATTTACAATAGAGCTTTACAAGAACCATATTCTTCCTTAGGTATTTTATCTTTATTATTTATGTCTGTTCAGAAAAATAGAATTTTAGTTTTAGATGGTTTAAGAGGACTTGCTATTTTGTTGGTTTTTCTTTTTCATGGGTATTATATTTGGGGTAAAACCTATCCTTTCGGAGATTTATTTAAGGATAATATTCTTGTGAGGTATGGAGACCTTGGGGTTCAGTTGTTCTTTTTAATATCTGGTTTTGTGATTCTTATGTCATTGGAAAAAACGTCCGGTTTCATAAAGTTTATCAAAAACCGCTGGATACGGCTTTTTCCAAGCATGCTTATCTGTTCTCTGATTATTTTTTTTACCGCCGGTTTTTTTTCTGAGAGACCTCTGGGTATTCCGGGTTGGAAATCTTTACTGCCGGGGATTCTGTTTGTTGATGAAGGCTTGCTGGAACGTATTTTTAAAACTGATTTTCCCGTTTTGGAATCTTCATTCTGGTCTTTATATATAGAAGTGAAGTTTTATGCCATTTTCGGAGCATTTTATTATATGTTTAAAAGGAATCTTGCGCTGCTGGGCATTTTTATAATTTATCTGGTTGCTGTTTCCTATCAAATTTTAGAGTTCCACCATCTGCTGCCTGCCGGATTACTTCCGTTTAAAGCATATATTGGAAATTTTGTGTATTTCGGATGGTTTGTGTCTGGAGCTTTGATTTACATTTATTATAATAGCCGGGATAAAAGATACTTATATGCATTTGTAGTGGCTACAATATGTGCCATGTTTTATATGTACAGGCTGCAGGATATGACACGAAATCTCTATCTGATTGTTTTGATTCTCATTTTTCTGGGAGCCCTGTTCTGGAAGCCTATGGAAAAGTTTTTCTCGATGAGGCTTTTCACTTTTGTTGGTTTTGTGAGTTATCCCGTATATCTGCTTCATGAAAACATGATGATTTCGTGGATGCTGAAGATCAATAGGTATGTTCAGATCCCCTATTCGGTTTTACCGGTTATTTCTTTCGCACTGGTCATTCCTGTTGCTTATGTGGTTGCAGAATATCTGGAACCACCTATTCAGAAGAAATTAAAATCTATTCTTAAATAGTAATCATTCATTTTGCCGCCAAACCCTTGTACGGGCTTTCCGAAAGCTTTCTTATCAGAGCGCTTAAATGATGTTTTTATCTCTTGTTAATTTTGAATTATTAAATTGTTATTAATAATATTTTTTTTGGTAGATTGTTGTTCATGTAATTAATTTATGTTGTAATTATTTATATTATGAATTGATATTTTATATCAAAGGCGCAAGAATTGTATTCGCTTTTGTTTAAAATTCAGTCGCATGAAAAAACCGGTATTAAAAAAAATAGCAGCAATTATTTGCTTAGTGTTGGTGTGCATCTTCTCTATCAATGCCATAGAGTTTAAAAAGCAGGAGAATCTGACAGAAAAAAAACGGTTAGCTTCTCAGGATACTATGATTCCCCGAAATTCTGAAACCCCTGCAAAAACAGACATTCAAAGGGTTTATTTTGATGGAAAAGACTGGGCCAAAGCACCTAACAGTTATCTTTTTGATCCCAAACAAAACAGCGAGGGCCTATATATTCCTGTAAGAAAGGCTTATGTTATGTGGAAATATGATCAATTTCTGGGAGGTGTAGGTGTTCCATTAGGAAATGTTACTGCAGATGTTCTTTGGGAAGACAATCCGGGTCTTATAAAATCGGGTTCAGGATATCTTCTGGAGATAACCGGAACCGGTGAAAATGCTAAAATAAAAGTTCCAATCAATAAATCCAAAGAAGGAAATGCGGTAATAGCATTAAAAATAAACAATGAAATTTTCTGGTCCTGGCACGTTTGGGTTACCGATAATCCTGAAAACGGCTCCACCTATAAAAGTTTCCCCGGAGTATCAAGACAAAAAAGCGACGGCACGGTAGAAATGATTCCTGATTCTGAATGGATATGGATGGATAGAAACCTTGGGGCTGTCGGCAGCTCTATCACCGGCACAGAATGGAATAAAAATGGAGGATTGCTCTATCAGTGGGGAAGAAAAGATCCTATTCCGCCTTTGGTTTTAAGAGGAGATGATTTTTATGAAGTCTCCGGATCAGTAGGAAGGGTAAGACACAGAGGAGCCAAGAACTTTACAGGAGCCATCAAAATTGACGATATCAGAAAATTTGTACTGCTCTCCAATGCAGAGGTGAACAGTAATATTAAACTTTCAATAAAAAATCCGCTGAGTCTTATTTATGTTTATAAAAATGATAACTCAGGTCCCGCCTATTACAATAACAATGCTGCGTTAATGGTAAACTGGTTTGGAAGATCAACTACCCTTCCGGATTCAAGGCTTTCAGAACTTAATTTATGGTCGGATAATTCTCAGGGTAAAATTGGAGTAAATTATAATTTAGATAATAATGCAAGACCATATAGAGATAAATCGGCCTACGATCCTTGTCCCAATGGATGGAGAATTCCGTCTATGCTGGTAGCAAATTTAGCTTCGCAGGCATATGTAGATGATATAAGAATAGATTTTTCCCCCTTTGGAGTAAGAACCAATATGGGTAAAAGTACTTTCGAAAACAATAAATACCACGTAATAAAACCTACTGATACCAATACTCCGGCTTATATGCAAGGTTTTAAATTATATGCTAATACAGGATTTGATTTATCCAACGTCGGCGGTTTTAATATGGGAATTTTTCCGGGAACGGGACAGGTAGGATTAACAGTTCACCAGGGGCAGTATACAGACCAGCATCATTCCGCACTCTGGACAGCTACAATGATGAAGCATTTTGACAGCAGTCCGACAGTGGGAGCCAGAGCCCTGTTTATGGTGCCTGATAAAGGACAGCCAGATGTTCCTGATGCTGCACTTCCTTCTGTTAAAGGAAGATATTGGTATATGCCTCTGGCTGGAGGGGAAACTTCCGGAGCCAACGGATGCAGATGTATAAAAGATCCCTTATATCTGGTGAATAACTATGACTTTCCTACAGAATATTTAGAGCCTGCTGCAGAATTTAGAGAAGGATTGAATAATCCAAATACCTATCAGATCGTAAAAAGCGCTACGGCAGCCACGTTGGAAATTCCTGTAAGCAAAGCCTTTTCTGTTCAAAGTGAGATCTTAAATAATAAAGAAATTCTTAACCCGGCAAATTTTAATAATTTAAAAGTAAATGTACTCTGGACCACTAATCCTGAGCTGATCAATAATGTAACGATTCCTGGCGGATCTCCAGGCTCATTGTCCGGAATCGCAACTGCTAAAATTGCTGTTGCTATCAGCCCGAATCAAAGCGGAAATGCCGTAATAACACTGCATAATGGAAATATCACAAATCCTGTATACTGGAGCTGGCATGTATGGGTTACAGATACTCCAATTGGCTCTATTTCATATATTACGGAGGTTCCTAATACTGGGGTGACAAATTATGTTAACTATGTGGAAAAGGGAGCAAGCCCGCTGAAGACAGATTTTATGGATAGAAATCTTGGAAGTACGGAAGCCTTTCCTGCAGTTGCCAATCCACTGACGCCAACCGCTGATGAATTATCGAAAATTAGAAATGCTGCAGGACTTCAGTACCAATGGGGAAGAAAAGACCCGCTCCCTTCTTTACAATATGCGGATGGAACATCTTACAATATATTCTTAGGAAACACCGCTGATAATGGCTCCGTAACTTATACAACACTTACTCCTGCTGCGTATAATAATCTTCAGGGAAGTTATATGGTACCCTTTAATACATATACGAATGCAGCTAACGCCAATGTGACGGCATCTGATAAGATAGCCGATAAAATAGCAAAAGTTTTACTTTTTTCAGTAAGAAACCCACTCGCTTACATGATACCCAGTGCTTTGGCTGCCTATAACAGTTCAGCGCCTTTGTATACCAATGGTACAGACTGGCTTGCCAATGAACCCAACCTTGCTCCGGACAGATGGGGCAGAGGGACTGAAAAATCTCCTTTTGATCCTTGTCCGGAAGGCTGGAGAATTCCGGATCTAACAGGTGTTTCTATTACTTCATATCAGGATTTTGGAATTACTCCATGGTATAAGAAAGATAAAAATGTAGCAACATCCTACACTGTTGCTTCAGATTATTTAGGAACCAGAGTCAGAAACTCTGCCAACACCACGCTGGGATATATGTTCACTAATCCTGCGTATCCCGTAGGAAATTATCCTAACTCGGGATCCAGGGGATTCCGAAGTGTAACTGCCAATCAAACTGCCGTAGGAACTTATAATACAATCAATTTTCTGTATCCCGGAATCTGGACAGGAGCCCTGCTGTCAAATTATATTGGAAGACCCATTAACCTGCTCTTTGATGCCGCTTCTACGAATAATCGTATGATTGCCTTTCATGATAATAATGATCCCTATTTTGGAATGAGCTGCAGATGTGTAAAGATGAAATTTGATGCCAACGGAGAAGAATTGGGGCCAATTCCTAAAGACCAGATCACTTCATTACCTGCATTAAAACCTTCAAATAACTCCGGCACTAATAAAGTAATCGAAACAAAGGATAAAGACAGCAGAATTATTTTAGTACCAAATCCCGTAAAAGATATTCTGTATATAAAAGGAACAGAAGATAAAACATACCGGTATCAGATCTATTCTGTATCTGGCCAGCGGGTACAGGCAGGGAAATTTGAAGACGGTAAAATAAATGTCTCCGGCCTTGTTTCCGGTGAATATATGGTGATCCTTAATAATTCGGAGGCCGTTATTAAAATTATTAAATATTAAATTCGGTCTTTATAGAATATTTATAGATAGGAAAATTAAATTATCAATAAGTATTTGAAAATTCATAATTTTGAGCACACATTCAAGATGATGTATAAAAAAGGAAAGAAAGCAGTCCAACGTTTTCTTTCCCTTTTTTCATAAAAAATTGAGAAAACACTATGAAGATTAGAAAAGTTGTTCAAAATTTTAATATCAAGATTTTTATCTACTTTCTGATAATTATAACAGCCCTTTATACCCTCGCATTTACGTGGATATTCAATCTTAAAGATGACGGATATATCCTTGCCGACTGGCTTATAAACTATCAGGATGGCGGTTTTAAAAGAAGAGGACTATCCGGAAGCTTTTTCTTTATTTTGCAGGATCTTACAGGGATAAGGCTTAACTATATCGTTTATTTTTTTCAGTTTTTAATTATCAGCGGATTTTTTTGGATATATACAAAGTTGGTAAGATATAAGCTGACAGATTTTCTGTACCTGTCGCTTCTGCTCTCCGCTATTGGATTTGTGGGGCTTTTAAATACAGTAACTTATGTAGGGAAAAAAGAATTTATCGTATTTTTTTTATTTGCTTATTTTGTATACTTGCTGGATAATGATAAGCTTTCCCGCACCAAAGAATTCATTTTCTGTCTGCTGCTTTTCGTCAGTACATTATTGCACGAAGTGACACTGTTTTATATTCCCTATTTCGCGATTGCAATGTACGTGAAAACGGGAAAACTGGAGTATAAGAGATATATAAAGTTCTTTGTGGCAGTAGGCGTACCTGCGCTGCTGATCATGCTCTTCGGTAAAAATGTAAATGAAGGCATGTCTCTGGAAATGCTAAATAACAGGGGAGTTCATCCCACCTACGGAATTTTTTACTGGAATATTGACGAAAGACAATACATAAAAGAACATGCTAATGAATACATACTCTATTTTATAAGTTTGGCGATCAGTTTTTTTCACATCGGGTATTATTTAAAATATCTAAATGGGAGAAAGCTTTTATCTATATTGTTAATAGGAGCATTTTTGTTCTCGCTTCCTCTTTTTTACCTTGCCATAGACTGGGGAAGATGGATGTATATCCACATGATGCTTATGATCGTGCTTTTTACCCTGTTATTAAGGAAAGGAGAATCAGTATACGCGTTTGAGCCTATTATTATCAGCCCGAAATTCTATATAACATTAGGCATTATCATCCTTTCATTACTCTATAGAGTCGAGATGTCCGGATACGGTTTTACGTTCGAAGGAATACTCTATAGAGCCTTTGTTGCTCCCCTGGAATTGCTAAATAAAATTTGATTATAAAAAGTATATAAATAAAAAAGGTTTACTTTTGCAAAAATTTTTAGTTAGAATGTCGAAAAATTTAGTAATCGTAGAGTCCCCGGCAAAAGCAAAAACTATTCAGAAATATCTAGGAAAGGATTTTGAAGTGAAATCCAGTTTCGGGCATATCCGGGATCTTCCTAAAAAGGGAATGGGGATAGACCTTGCCACATTCAGTCCTGATTACGAAGTTTCAGCAGACAAAAAGAAACTGGTAACCGAGTTAAAGGCTGCCGTAAAGAAAGCCGACATGGTATGGCTGGCTTCCGATGAGGACCGCGAAGGAGAGGCTATTGCATGGCACCTTGCCGATGAATTAAAATTGAAGCCTGAAAACAGAAAAAGAATTGTTTTTCATGAGATTACCAAAAATGCCATTCTAAAAGCTATCGACAATCCCAGAGATATTGATCAGAACCTAGTGAACGCCCAGCAGGCAAGAAGAGTGCTGGACAGAATCGTAGGTTTTGAAATGTCACCCGTTTTATGGAAAAAGGTAAAACCAGGTCTTTCTGCAGGAAGAGTACAGTCCGTAGCAGTAAGATTAATTGTTGAAAGAGAAAAAGAGATCCGCGAGTTTACGCCTAAGGCAAGTTTTAAGCTGGACGGAATCTTTCTTAATAAAACAGAGCAGGAAATTGCTGCCAAACTGAAAAAAGACTTCGAAAAAGAAGAAGAAGCAGAAAAATTCCTGGAACAGGCTAAAACTACAGAATTTAAAGTTCTGAACGTTGAAACCAAGCCTGGTACACGTTCCGCTTCAGCTCCTTTTACTACTTCTACATTACAGCAGGAAGCTTCATCAAGATTAGGGTATAATGTAACCAACACCATGCGTCTGGCACAAAGACTTTATGAAGAAGGATACATTACCTATATGAGAACAGACTCTGTAAACCTTTCTCAGGAAGCCATTGAAGGAGCAAAAAAACAAATTATTTCAGAATACGGAGCAGAATATTCTTCTCCGAGAAATTATACTACAAAGTCTGCTTCAGCACAGGAAGCTCACGAGGCCATACGTCCTACAGATTTCGGAGTGAAAAATGTGGCTGATGCACAATTAAACAGATTATATCAATTAATCTACAGAAGAACACTGGCTTCTCAGATGGCTAATGCTAAAATTGAAAAGACAGTAATCGAAATAGGAAATACATCATTGCCGCATCATTTTGAAGCACAGGGAGAAGTAATTATCTTCGATGGTTTCCTGAAAGCATACGGTATCGTAAAGACAGAAGATGATGATGAAGAGAACAATGAAAAATTGCTGCCGAAAGTAACCGTAGGAGAAGTATTGAACTACAAAACCATTACGGCTACTGAAAAGTTCACAAGACCAAGTGCAAGATATACAGAAGCCGGACTGGTAAGAAAACTGGAAGAATTAGGAATTGGAAGACCTTCTACGTATGCGCCCACAATTCAGACTATTCAAAATAGAGAATACGTAGATAAGAGAGAAATAGAACCGAATACCCGCGAGGTGATCAAAATGTCTTTAGCAAAAGATAAGATTAAAAAAGTAGTTCTCGAGGAAAAATTCGGAGGAGATAAAAATAAATTTGTTCCCACAGATATTGGTGAAGTAGTGAATGACTTCCTGACAGATAATTTCAGAGAAATTCTGGATTATGGCTTCACGGCGAGAGTGGAGGAAAGCTTTGACGAAATTGCCAGCGGAGACCAGAAGTGGAAAGAAATGATGACGAATTTCTACTCGAAATTCCACCCAAGAATTGAAGATGTAGAAGAAAATGCAGACCGTGCTACCGGTGACAGGTTATTAGGAGTAGATCCGAAAACCGGTAAAAATGTTCATGCAAGAATCGGAAGATTTGGAGCAATGATCCAGATTGGAGAAACAGATGACGAAGAAAAACCGATTTTCGCGTCATTAATGTCTGGGCAGAATATTGCAACCATTACTTTTGAAGAAGCTCTCGAATTATTCAAATTGCCTTTTGATTTAAATGAAGTTGACGGGCAGCCGGTTTCAGTAGGTGTAGGTAGATTTGGCCCGTATGTAAAATGGGGAGAAACGTACATCAGTATCCCGAAAGGTGAAGATCCGCTTTCTGTAGATCAGAAAAGGGCAGAGGAAATCATCAATGAAAAAAAGGTTGCTGATGCTCCTATTGCCACTTATAAAGGAGAACCCGTAACCAAAGGAACCGGAAGATTTGGTCCTTTCATCAAATACAAAGCTATTTTTGTAAATGTTCCTAAGAAATATGATTTTGAAAATCTTTCACAAAGCGATATCAATGAATTAATTGATGCTAAGCTTGAAAAAGAAGCCAACCGATACATCCAGCAATGGGAAAAAGAAAAAATTTCCATTGAAAACGGAAGATGGGGGCCTTTCATCAAATTCGGGAAAGCCATGTTCAAAATTCCAAAGAAAGCAGACGATACAAAATATGAAGCAGATGAATTGAAAGAGCTTTCTTTAGATGAGGTTAAAAAATGGATTACAGATCAGGATCCTAAAGCCTTTGCCGAAAAGAAAAAACCAGCTGCTAAAAAAGCAACTGCCGCAAAGAAAACTGCAACAGCGAAAAAACCGGCTGCAAAGAAACCAGCTGCAAAAAAATAAATTGTATTCAATACCATAGAAAAAGCACAGATGTAGGTCTGTGCTTTTTTCATTTATCATCATTAAAAAATAAAAACGGAAGGTGATAACAGTCGGGTAAATTTCTCTATATGGAGATTTATCTTCGGAAAGGATGATGCTTACTGTGCTCTAAGTATAAATACTGAAATTGAAAAATCCGTACTAAAACTGTGATATTCAGTGTTTTAATTCTGTAGTTTTACATCGTAATATTACAAACGGTGGAGCTCAGAAATCACTTTAAAAACGAGGCGGATTCTGAAAAGCCAAACGAGTAAGAAAACTAAAACTATAAAATCATGGCAGAATTTAATTTTAGCGAAGAAGCTATCTCAAATGCATTAGAAGCAGCAAAAAGATCACACGAAGACAGTCAGGCAAATCGTCGTTCAGCAGGAACAGACTCAGATGTAAGCCTTGCCAGTGCAAACGCTGGCTACCTTCTGGTAACAGCAGAGTGTATCTCAATTACGGTGGAGAACAACAAAGTTTGCATCAACTTACCTTTAGGTTTCGGGAAATACTGTTTCAGTATTCCATTAAGTATTCCTAACGGAACAGCCGGCCAGGCGTGTCTGGCAATTTGTACTACCTGGGGAATTCCAACAGGAGTTAGAGTTACTATTGTTATTGCCGGAATAACAGTGATCAGCCAATCATTCGGGAAGTGCTAATTAGTTAGTACACGAATTAGAATAAAAAGTCCGTCTCATGCCTATATGAGACGGATTTGTTGTTTAAAAATTTGAAATCTGAAATGCCTTTTGGAAAATCGCCCAACCCTTTGCAGAGGCCATTTTTGTGAACAAAGTCTGCTACATTCTACTCAGTTCCCATGTTTTTTGTATGTTTGTTACCTCAAGAAGTTAATCAATTATTACATTTCAAATTAAAATATGGATTTCGAAGACTTTATCATTTCACCAAGAAATTTCAAAACAGAAAGCTGGCAGATAGGAAGTCGGATTACAAAAGATATCAGAGAAGACAGCATTGTTCTTCTGTTTGTGTCAGATTACAGAGGTGCGGGAGGAGATGCTGAAGTTCAGGATTTTACAGCAGTAAGAAAAGAGTTTTATAAACTTTCGCAAATGGATTTTGAAATTCCTGTAGTGGATCTTGGAGATCTGGTCTCCGGGAAATCCGTTCAGGATACCCATTATATTTTGCAGGAAGTCTTATCGGCATGCCATTATAAAAGAGCCATTCCGGTGATCATCGGCGGTTCCAATGATTTTGCCTTTTCATTATTTTCCGCATTGAATTTCCATCAGAAAAATAGCAATTATACCCAGATCAGTAATATTATCTCGCTTCAACAGGGAGAAACCATTAATGAGCATACTTTTTTAAGCAAAATTTTCGGAGCTAAGAATTTCTCCATTAAAAATTATCATCATCTGGGCTATCAGAAACATTTGAATGAAATGGATTCTGTAAGGCTGATTAAAGAGGTGGAATTTGATATCATCCGCCTTGCTGAAATGATGAATTCTACAGAAAAAACAGAGCCATTCTTCCGAAAAGCAGATCTGGTTACCGTAAATTGTGATGCTGTGGAAAGTTTCAGTGAGCCTTTTTCTATGAATCCACAGGTGAATGGGCTTAACCGAAGGGAAATCTGTGCTTATATGAAAGAAATCGGATTAAGCGAAAATCTGAAGTCTGTAGGTATTTTCAATTATAATATTTACTCGGAAAACCAGTTGAACCACCAGCTTTTAGCTCAGATGCTGTGGTATCTCATTGAAGGTATTAATATCCAGCATTCACATCCCAAAGAAAGACATTACGAGCTGTTCTATGTTTTGATAGACGACAGGCAATATGCATTCAAGCGTGATACTTTCAGCAATTTGTGGTATTTTGGAGATGACGAAAATATAGAAAACTGCATTCCCTGTTCCAGAAAAGATTTTGATGAAGCTAAAAAGGGCTGGCTGAATGCAAGACTCACGAAAATTTAATGTATGACAAATGTTCCCTCAAAAGTATCTGTTATTGTTCCCGTTTACAATGTCGAAAATTATTTGACAAAGTGCCTTGATTCACTGGTGAAGCAGAGCCTCTCTGATATTGAGATTATTGTAGTGAATGATGGAAGCAAAGATCATTCTGAAAAAATAATTAGAGAATTTGCACAAAAATATCCCGAAAAGATAAAAGCTTTCACCAAAGAAAACGGTGGCTTAAGCGATGCCCGGAATTTTGGGATAGACAAAGCTGCCGGGGATTATATTGGCTTTGTAGATAGTGATGACTATGTTACCGAGACCATGTTTGAAGAAATGGTTCATTTGGCGGAAAAGCATCAGGCAAAAATGGTGATCTGTAATATTCAGAAAGTGGATGAGAAAGGAAGAATTGTTCAAAAATTGACACAGCTTCCCAATTTGCCGGAGAAAATAGAGCTTAGTAGAAATCTTTCTATTTTCTCAGATATAAGCTATTTTGCATGCAATAAACTGTTCAAAAAAGAACTTTTTTTTCAGAGAAGATTTAAGAAAGGAATTCATTTTGAAGACATTCAGCTTATTCCCCAGCTCTTGCTGGAATGTGAAACTATTGCTCAGACTCAGAATTTTCATTATCAGTATCTTGAACGCTCTGATTCTATCACAAAAACCCATACAGAAAAGGGTTTAGACATATTGAAGGCCGTTGCAGATGTAGAAAAAGTCTTCAGTGAATCCCCATATTCCGACAAAAAAAAGGAACTGAAAAACTTCCAGATATTTGAAGGAGTTTATTCATTTTTGGCCTATTTGGCTTTTGTAAAAGAAGAAAAAATATTCTATAATATGTCAGATCAATTAAATCTTTTCATGAAAGAAAGACAAATAAAAAATCAAGATATATTACGATATAGTCGTTTTGGTAAGAATTATATTTTATCTTTGCCGTTGAAGAAAAAAATTTTTTATCTGTTGTTTTTTGCAGGTCAAAAAAAGCTGATAAGAAAATTAATTTAGTAAACACAAATGTAAAGTGCTGTTGTTTCGGGCAATAGAAAATAATGATGAAGTTCTTGCTAAGTGCTGCATTATAATTTTTTATTGGGAGACACGAGTGCTGAATAAGAAAAAGAATGAAAAATTTTGAATTGTTCTTAAGCGGATCGGGAATACCTATTTTCTACATAAAAATAGGATTAGGCTTTGTATTCTCCTTTTTAATAACATTTTTCTCCATTCCTACCATTGTCAAGATTTCAAGAAGAAAGAATCTGATGGATGAGCCTGGAATCAGAAGTTCCCATCTTAGAGAAATTCCCAACCTTGGCGGAATCGCCATCTTTTATTCAATAGGAATCTGTGCCTCTATTTTTGCATATGAGCTCTTTGATCTGTATAAGTTTTTATTTGCCTCACTTATTATTCTGCTCTATGTGGGAGTTATGGATGATATTGTGGTGATGAGGGCTTACAAGAAACTGGTTGCCCAGGTGATGGTATCAATGCTTGTCGTAATTGGCTCGGATATCAGAATCCGAAGTTTATTCGGGATATTTGGAATATTTGAATTAAACTATATTATAAGTGTTCTTTTCAGTATCATAACCTTTATTATCCTGATTAATGCCTTCAATCTGATTGATGGGATAGACGGACTGGCAGGCGGATATTCAATTATTTGCAGCGCATGCTTTGGAATAAGCTATTACCGTCTGGGAGAATATAACTATCCGCTGGTTGTATTGTCTGTGATCATTATCGGAACTGTGCTGGCATTTTTATATTACAACCTGTCGAATTACCGTACCCGCAAAATATTTATGGGAGATACAGGATCTATGCTGCTTGGCTTTTTGCTGGCGTTTACTTCTATCTGCTTTATAGATATTTTTATTGATAAAAATCTTGCAGATGTGCCAAGATATCATCTTCAGTCTGCACCCGTGATCGCAGTTGCCATCCTGATTCTACCTATTGTAGATACCTTAAATGTGATTTTTATAAGGCTTTATCATAAGAAGTCACCATTTGATGCAGATAAGAATCATATTCACCATAAATTGCTGAAACTGAACCTCACTCATAGAAGATCTACCTTTTATATTATCCTTTATTATGTCATGATTGTTGGGATCGCTTATTATTTGAGACATATTAATGTAAATTTACTATTATTGGTGATTCTATCTCTAGGATTTTTAGGCGCTTACCTGCCTGATTTATTATATCGATTAAAAAATAAAAAAATTAACAATTAAATATTACTTTTGTAAACAATATATTATATATGATGAAGAATTTTAAATATTTATTTTTAATATTCCCTTTTTTACTTAGCTCATGTATCACCACAAAGGATGTAAGGTACCTGCAGCCTAGTGAGAGTCTGGTTATCAATGAGGAAGGACTTGTTCCTTATAACATTCCTATCTACAGAATTACTAAGAATGATATCCTTAATTTAAATATTGTGACAACTCCAAAGGGAGATGCTGCACAATTTTACTCTTCTTACAACACCTCAGGAGGCATGAACAACGCAGGAACTACAAATTCTGCAGCATCCACCGGAGGTGGTGCGTCCTCCGGAACAAGAGGCGGAAACATGAATTTTTATTTTAATGGATTGAGAGTTGACTCCAATGGAGACATTAATGTTTTCGGAATCGGATATATAAAAGCTGAAGGACGAACACTTGATGAAATTACGAAAGAAATACAGGAGAAGGTCAATGAAAATTTTCAGGAAGGAAAGTCTGAAGTGCGCCTGAACACAGACGGTATTACGTATTATATTCTTGGAGATGTAGAAACAACCGGACTTTCAGGAGAAAAAGTAGCTCATAAAAATACACTTACTATTACTGAAGCATTAGCGATCAATGGCGGGCTGAACAGAACTATTGATAAAAAAGAAGTTGTTATCCACAGAAAACTCCCTGAAGGAGTAAAAATTGCCAAAATTGATCTAACCCGTGAAGACCTGATGAATTCTCCTTTTTATTATGTACAGAATGGAGATGAGATCTATCTCAATACAAGAGCGAAAAGCTTGAACGGATTCGGAAAAGATCCTATTCAGACTCTTACTACAGGAGTTTCAGTAATTACTACTGCGTTGTCTATTTATTTACTTCTAAAAAATCTTTAATCATGATCCCTGGAAAAGACACGCAAGCAGAGAAAAACGATGTTCAGAAAGAGAAATTCGGCTCTTTTGCATTGTTTGATATAGAGCATTTTTTAAGAAGAATTCTTAGAAACTGGTATTGGTTTGTCCTTATGCTATTTCTTGGGTACGCTATTTCTTGGG
Organism: Chryseobacterium culicis; assembly: GCF_900108365.1. Classification (GTDB taxonomy): domain Bacteria; phylum Bacteroidota; class Bacteroidia; order Flavobacteriales; family Weeksellaceae; genus Chryseobacterium; species Chryseobacterium culicis. Next base: position 261,401 of record NZ_FNWQ01000006.1, read on the forward strand.
TGTACCGTAAATATTATGCACAGAATATATATTCTTCCAATTTATCTTTAAGTATATCCAACAATACCTCAAGTTATTTTACGCCTAACCAATCCATCAATTTTATCTGGGGGCAGGGAGGAAATCAGGATGGAATTTATTTGAAGAAAATGCTGCTTTCCCGATCACATAACGAATTTTTGGTTAAAGAACTCAATCTTTTTATCAATTATTCTACAAAAGGATCAATCAAATCTACCTATTTGGATAAAGATGACTCGCCGGTTTCTCTTGAAATTGATAAAAAACATCTTCAGCAGATTAATTATCCAATCACCTTATTGCCAAAAAGTAATGGAACTTATGAAGTAGTGCTGCCTGAAGAAGGGCAGTCTACCAACTTATATAGTTACGAAACAGAAGGATTTCAGAATATCAATAATTATGCAAGGCCATCTAATAAAATCATTAAGGTTAATGAATGGTATACCTCTCCAAATCTGAGATTTAAACTGGTACAGAATCCTAATGCCACTAAAATGGCGCTTGATAATATTATTGTTAGTTTAAATTCTGTTAACCAAACAGTAAATGATATTGTTTCTACCATAGGTGTGGAATTTGATAAGGAGATCGGTACCATTATGATTATCAGCAAAAGTGGTTATAATCTAAACAGTACTGTGAACTTCCTGAATAAGTCAGTGAATGAATTACAGAAAAAAAGACTCGAAGATAAAAATATTGTTAATAAGAACACAGAAGTCTATTTGCAGGGAAATCTTGATAATATCCGTAAAAAGCTTGATTCCAGCGCTGCTGTACTAAACTATTTAAAAACATCTGAAAAGCTTTATAATATAAAAGACAGTGACGAAAGGTCTTTAGCCAAAATAAAAGATCTTGAAACGAAAAAAGCTGATATTGTAAGCAAACTAAGTTCACTGAACAATATCAGAAATACCATTCAATCGCAGAATTTTGACAAAATGATTGCCACCAATGCGGCCGGTTTTGAAGATGGTTTCTTTACTGCTACCGTGAGTGAGCTTAAAGCTCTGTATGCAAAAAGACAAGAGATGGCTTCCATCTACAAGCCTAATTCTGAACCCATGAAGGAGATCAACAGGCTCATCAGCGAAGCAAAACTGGGCTCCAATAACAGCTTAAAGAATTATTATACCAAATATTATGATGAGATCAGCAAAATTGATCGTGAAATAGCCAATGCCGATTCGGATTTAGCCACTTTTCCTGAAAAAGAAAGAAAATATCTGGATGCAGAAAGGGGGTATAACATGATTGAGTCTACGTATAACAGCCTGTTATCAAGACAAAATGAAACACAGATGAACGTGGCAACCAATAAATCTGATATCACAGTTATTGACCCCGCAAAAAATCTGGGACAGGGCCCGATTGGTCCTAATGTAAAACTGACAAAAATGCTCATCATTTCAGGTTTACTGCTGCTGCCATTTTTATTTATTCTGATTGGTGAAGTGCTTGATAGTAAAATAAGAAATATCAAAGAGCTGCTGAGCGCTACGAAAATTCCACTTCTTGGAGTTATCGGAAACAATAGCAATGAAAATATGCTTACTGTTCTGGAGCAGCCGAAATCATCCGTATCAGAAGCTTTCAGAGGAGTGAGAGCCAATATGAGATTTCTGATGGATAATGAAACCGAGAAAGGAAAAGTTATCCTGATCACATCATCCATCGGAGGGGAAGGAAAAACTTATGTTTCCATCAACCTGGCATCTGTAATAGGATTGAGTGATAAAAAAACAATCTTATTAGGGATGGACCTTAGAAAACCAAAAATCTTCGGAGATTTCAAGATTGATAATAAATATGGTATTTCAAATTATCTTACAGGAGAAGTAGGTATTGATCAGATTCTCAACAAAACAAAAATCCCGAATCTGGATGTTGCTACTTCAGGACCTATCCCGCCCAATCCTTCCGAGCTTCTAATGAGCCAGAGAAATATCAGATTTATAGAAGAACTGAAAGAAAAATACGATTTTATTATTATAGATTCGCCACCCGTAGGTCTTGTGGCAGATTCATATGAACTTATGAAGCATTCTGATGCCAACATCTATGTCGTACGTCACGAATACACAGAAAAATATATGCTGAAAATGATTACGGAAAAGTATCATAATGGCGAAATTGATAATCTTGGACTTGTTTATAATGATTATAATACAAAACAGGGCTATGGTTATGGCTACGGTTACGGCTACGGCTATGGTTACGGCTATGGATATTTTGATGAAGATAAAAATTATAAAGAGCCTTTATTGATCAGAATAAGAAATAAAGTACAGGTATTATTTAATAAAAAATAAAGCATTAAACCTCCATTTAATGGGGGTTTTTTCATATTTAGGGTATTTTCATTCTATGAAAAAAAGAATATTTTTGCCACTTTGCCGTTTACTTTATAACAAATTATGTTTTTTTGTTTATTTTTAACTAAACATTAAGATTATCATTAATATAAAAATGTTTTATATTTGCAAAAATTAAATTTTAAAATAACCATAAATCCATATTCTTTTATGAATAAAAAATTATTGTTTAGCTTCCTTGCCTTCCTTGGAGTGGTAAGTGTTAAAGCACAAAGAAACGAATTGGGAGTTCGTCTAGGTATGAGTAACCTAGTGGGAGATGTAGGAAGGACAAATTATATTTTACAAAAGCCGTTGGATTTAAGCAGAACGTCAGATTGGGGCATCCCATTTTATGGTGGTATATTATACAGATTTAATTTTAACCCGCATCAGACTGTTAGATTGGATTTAGGATATAACCAGATTCAGTTTAGTGACAAAGCGGCAAAAGAAGATTATAGAAGAAATAGAAATTCATACGGTAAAAATAACGTATACGAAGCGAGTTTAATGTTTGAATATAACTTTTTTCCGGTAAATAACGAGCAGATCAGCATGCTGAGCCCATACATCTTTGGTGGTGTTGGTGCCTTGATGTTTGATGCTCCTAAAGCAACTCTTATCAATGACTTCAGAAGAGATGCAGATGGCGTAGCACAGGCTCCAATCAATGAATTGGATTTTACCACGACTACAGAGTATTCATTGGGAAAAAAGGTAACCGTGCATATTCCTTTCGGGGTAGGTTTGAAGTATAAATTCAACCACACCTGGGCAATATTTGCAGAAGCTACATTCAGATATACATTAACGGATCAGTTGGATCACAGCAAGATCCTTTCCAAAGATGTAAAAACTTCTTATAATGCTGATATTCTGGATCCTGCCACGGGCGGTTCATTATTGCAGTCAGGAAATTACTACGCGGTTTCTAAAGAAAGAGAAGCAGAGTTTATTAATAAGAGAAATATCGGAGATGGAAGATCCAAAGACTGGATGAATACTTTCAGTTTAGGACTTACGTATTCGTTCGGAAGACCTCCGTGTTATTGTGAATAATATGTCGTTGATTAAAAATAAAATAAATTCTGAGAATTTACCAAAACACGTAGCCATCATTATGGATGGTAATGGAAGATGGGCAAAATCTCGTGGCGAAGAAAGAACGTTCGGTCACAAAAATGCCATTAATGCAGTAAGAAATGCCATTAATGCATGTAATGAGATTAATATCCCTTACTTAACCCTTTATACATTCTCTTCGGAAAACTGGAGCCGTCCAACAGAAGAAGTGAATACCCTTATGAACCTGCTGGTAGAAACCTTACTGCTGGAAGCGGAAGAAATCTTCAGCAAAGGATTAAGGATGCATGTTATAGGGAACCTTGAAAAACTGCCCGCTTTAGTAAAAGAGCAGTTGGAACGTGTGGTAGAACTTACAAAAGAAAACACAAAAGGAAACCTTGTATTGGCGATAAGCTATGGCTCACAAAATGAAATACTGGAAGCCGTGAAAAATATAAGTTCTGATGTAAAAGAAGGAAAAGTAGAAGTAGAAGATATTAACGAAAGTTTATTTGAAAGCTATCTTTATACAAAAGATTTTCCTCCTGTAGATTTACTGATCAGAACCAGCGGTGAAATCAGAATAAGCAACTTCCTGCTTTGGCAGATCGCTTATGCTGAATTACAGTTTTTAAATGTTCTATGGCCGGATTTTACCAAAGATATCTTCTTCCAATGTATTGTCGATTATCAAAATAAGGAAAGAAGATACGGTTTAACCGGTGAGCAAGTAAAAGGCCAATAAAATTTTAAGAAAAGAAAGACTCGATAAAATGAAGTTTAGACTATTACCCATCATGATGTTTGCTGCTTCTGCACATTTTTATGGACAAGTAACTCCACAAGACAGCACAAAAGTAAATAATGCTGTACATGCAGAAAATGAGGCAGGAACTTATACACTTAAAGACATCGTTGTAGATGGGGTAAAAAAATATACACCCGCTCAGATCTTAAGATTTACAGGGCTTACAAAAGGAGAAAGTGTAGATATTCCAGGACAGAAAATCAGCAATGCTGTAAAGAAACTTTGGGATACCCAATCTTTTTCTGAAGTGGAAGTTTATGTTCAAAGCGTTGAAGGACAAACTATCGTTCTGAGATTTTACCTTCAGGATCTGAAAGAACTTGGAGAAGTAAAATTCGCAGGAAAAGGAATCGGTAAATCTAAAAGCGAAAAACTGGCAAAGGATAATAACCTTAAACCGGGAACTAAGATCACTCAGAATTTAGTTTCAAGCCTTAAAACCAATGTTCCGAAAGATTACATTAAAAAAGGTTTTGCTGATGCTAAAATCACCATTCAGGATAAAGTGAATGCAGGAGATCCTGCTTTAGTAGACTGGACCATCAATGTAGACAAGGGTAAGAGAATTAAAATTGACCATATTGAATTTGAAGGAAATGAAAATGTAACCGACAGCAAGCTTAGAAACAAAGCTTTCAAAGAAACAAAACAAAAACGTTTCGGTATCGGCGGTATTTTGAAATCCTCAAAGTTCATCGAAGATAAATATCAGGAAGATAAGCAGAACCTGATCAGCTATTATAACTCCCTGGGATATAGAGACGCAAAAATCGTTTCAGACTCTGTGTGGAGAAACAAAAGAAATAACTACGAAATCAATGTAAAGCTTAACGAGGGTAAAAAATATTACATCGGGGATGTTACGTTCACCGGTAATACCGTGTACTCTACAGAATACTTACAGAGATTATTAGGATATAAGAAAGGAGATATTTACGATGCGGTAGGATTCAACAAAAAAGTTGGAGAAGACGGAGGTAAGGAAGATGACTCAGATATCAAATCTGTTTACATGAACAATGGTTACCTGTTTTCCAACGTTACACCGGTTGAAAAATCAGTATCCGGAGATGCCGTAAACCTTGAAGTTAGAATTAATGAAGGTGAGCAGGCTACCTGGAACAAAGTAACATGGCAGGGTAATACCACCACCCATGACCACGTTATTCTAAGAGCAATGAGAACAAAGCCGGGAGAGCTATTCAAGAAAACGGAAATTAAAAGAACATATTTCGATTTAGCAGGGATGTCATTCTTCGATCCTCAGCAGATCGGCCAGGATATCCAGCCAAATCAGGTAGACAATACTGTTGATATTAACTGGAAATTGGTAGAAAAAGGTTCTTCCCAGGTACAGCTGCAGGCAGGGTACGGTGGGAACAGCTTCATCGGTACGCTGGGACTTACTTTTAATAACTTCTCATTAAAAAATTTCCTGAAGTTTAAAGACTTCAAACCGGTACCTCAGGGAGACGGGCAAACCTTCTCTATCCAGGTGCAGGCAGGACAGTACTTCCAGAACTATGGAGTATCATTTACAGAACCATGGTTATTTGGTACAAAGCCAACAGCCCTTTCTGTAAGTTTGAACAACTCCAGAGTAAGATATACAGATCAATACGGAGCCGCTCAGAAGCTTAATATCTTCTCCGCTTCAGTTGGGTTAAACAGAAGATTAGACTGGCCGGATGATTATTTCTCGCTTTATACTGGATTACAGTTCCAGAAGTATGACTTCAATAACTATCCATTCCAGTTTGGAAAAACTACAGAGAGTTATGGTTCAGCCAATAACTTCAGTATTAACTTAGGGTTGAGTAGAAACTCTGCAGGTATTGACCCAATCTTCCCTACAATGGGATCCAATGTGGAGCTTTCAGCAAAACTGACTCCTCCATACTCATTGTTTAAAAAGAAAGATTACTCCAGCATGTCAGCTATTGACAAGTATAAGTGGATGGAATTCTATAAGATTAAGTTTAAAGCAGATGTTTATAATGAAATCATCGGAAAACTTGTCCTTAGATCTTCTGCTGAAATGGGATTCATGGACGGATACAACAAACAGTTGGGTGCTCCGCCATTTGAAAGATTCTACATGGGAGGTACAGGTCTTTTCGGAGGAAGATATGACGGTAGAGAATTAATTCCTTTAAGAGGATATGAAAACGCTACTACAGAAGGAGGACAGGCCGAAGATATTACGCAGACAGGTGGGGGTACCATTTATAACAGATTTACCCTGGAATTAAGATACCCGATCTCAATGAGCCAGACTGCTAAAATCTATGCACTTACATTCGCTGAAGGCGGTAACGTATGGAACTCATGGAGTTCTTACAGCCCATTCCAGTTAAAAAGATCAGTCGGAGTAGGGGTAAGAGTTTACATGGGAGCATTTGGATTGATCGGATTTGACTTTGCCTTAGGTCTTGATAAAACATTATCAGGTGAGAAGTCCGGATGGAGAAACCACTTCTTGATGAACCAAACATTATAATTACAAATATGAAGCACTTTAAAATAACTTTCACATTCATATTACTTTTGCTTTTTGGACTCAACAATGCCCAAAAAATAGGAGTAGTGGATACTAATGAAATTTTAAATAAATTACCTCAGTATAAAGAAGCAGAAGCAAGACTGAATTCTCAGATCGATACCTGGGAGTCTGAACTTCAGAACCTTCAATCTGAATATGAAAGAAAAAAGGCCGCTTTTGAAAGTGAAAAAGTATTATTGATAGGAGATCAGCTTAAATTAAGAGAAAAAGAAGTTGTAGACCTTGATAAAAATATCAAAACAACTACCAGCTTACGTTTTGGAGCTAACGGTGAAATTACAAAACTGAGAACAAACCTTGTTTTGCCTTTTCAGGATCAGATCTGGGGAGCCATCAAAACAATGTCCGAAAAAAATGGATTGGGCATAGTTCTTGATAAAAGCAATAACATTAGTGTTATTTTCCTTCAGTCAAAATATGATTACACCGAAAAAGTATTGTCTATTCTGTTGAAAGGAACAGACAAGAAAGAAAAAACAACTAGCAAAGGAAAAAAATAAATTAAAAAATTAACTTTTGCTCTATTTTAAAATCTAAAAACAAATTAAATTATTTATTTACCAGTTATGAAAAAATTAAGTGTATTATTTGCAGCAGTAATGATGGTTGTATCTGTAGGTATGGCAAAAGCTCAAAAAATTGCTACTTTAGATGTAATGGGAGTTCTTAACGCTATGCCGGAGAAAAAGAAAGCAGATGCTGATCTGAAAACATTCTTAGATACAAAACAAGCTGAGATTAAGAAAAAAGCTGATGCAGCTCAAACTAAATTCCAGCAATACCAAACAGAAGCTCCGAAAAAAACAGCTGACGAAAACGCAGCAAGAGAAGCTGAAATGAAAAAATTATCTGAAGAAATCCAGCAAATGCAGGAAAAAGCTCAGAAAGATCTTCAGGCTAAGCAAGATGTGGCTTTCGGACCAGTTGAGAAAAAACTGAACGACGCAGTAGAAAAAGTAGCTAAAGCTAACGGATACGACTATATTATGGATGCTAACTCAACTGCATTCCTTTATAAAGCAGGACCAGATGCTACTGCAGCTGTGAAAAAAGAACTAGGAGTTCAATAATTTCAGCAAATTAAGAAAGATTTATAAAACTAACCATCTCTATTAGAGGTGGTTTTTTTATTTTTGCAGAATGGAAAAAGAAGTATCAACTACGGTAAAAGTCAGGTTTAGTGACTGCGATCCGATCGGACATTTGAATAATGTAAAATATCTTGAGTATATGTTCAATGCCAGAGAAGATCATGTAGAGACATTCTACGGATTTACCTATGAAGAATATACCAAGAAGACCGGCTGCACCTGGATCGCTATTCAAAATGAAATAGCTTACTTAAAAGAGGTAAGATACAATACGCAGGTGGTCATCAGCAGTAAAACCATCGATGTGCAGGACAGAACAGCAAAAGTGGAAATACTGATGAAAAGCTTAGATGAAAAAACAATTCATGCTGTACTTTGGGTAACGGTTATTTATTTCAATGTTAAAACAAGAAAATCTGAGGTTCACCCTCAAGATATCAAAGAAATCTTTGATAAGTTTTACGTAGATTTGATTCAGAAGGATTTCCAGTCCAGAGTAAAATTTTTAAGAAGTCAGAATGCCAAAAATTCTTAGGCAGCAATTCTTATCACATTCCAGGTTTTAAAATTAATAATAAATAAATGAAAAAAATAGCAGTAATAGGAAGCAACGGACAATTGGGAAACTGCATCAGAAAAATAGCTCCTGACTTCGAAAATCAATATGAGTTCTTGTTTACAGACTCGTCTACTTTAGATGTAACCAACGAAGACCAGGTGAATGACTTCTTTTATGATAATAAGCCTGATTACTGCATCAATGCGTCAGCATACACAGCAGTAGACCTGGCAGAAACTGAAAAAGAGAAAGCCTTTGCAGTTAACGCGGACGGTGTAGCCCACCTTGCCCAGGCGTGTGCAGATTATAAAGCTACCCTGATTCATGTTTCAACAGACTATGTTTTTGACGGAACCACAAATCTTCCCTATTCAGAAGACGATTTTACCAATCCAATAGGTATTTATGGAGAATCAAAAAGAAAAGGAGAAGAACTGGCATTGGAAATTAATCCTAAAACAATTATTCTGAGAACCTCATGGCTGTATTCGGAATTTAATAAAAACTTCGTGAAAACAATGCTCAGTCTGTTCTCGCAGAAAAAAGAATTAGGAATTGTTGCAGATCAGTTCGGGCAGCCTACCAATGCAAATGATCTGGCAGAAGCTATCATCAAGATCATAAAGGCTCCACAGAAAACATACGGGATTTTCCACTTCTCAAACTATCCGGAAACAACATGGTTTGAATTCGCACAAAAAATTGCCGAGTTTTCAAAATCCACGGTAAAATTAAATCCTTTAACTACCGAACAGTATCCAACTCCAGCCAAAAGACCTGTCAGAAGTACAATGTCTCTGGATAAAATAGAAAAAGCGTATACAATAGAACCCAAACATTGGGAAAATAGCCTGGAAGAATGTATTGACATACTTTCACAACAATAATATATATATGAAGAATATCGCAATCATCTTTTCTATATTGTGTATCCAGCTTTGGAGTGCACAGAATGTTTATCTTACAAAAGTGGAGAAAACAAACGATAATACAGACAAATTTTTCTACAGAAAAGAAGATGCTACAGAAGATGCTGTTTATTTGGGAGAAGTAGAAGTTCAGGGATTTTCAAAAGATGATGCATTGATATTTTCATTGGTTTATAAAAAAGCAAAAGAGATCGGAGCCAATACATTTCAGTTAAGACCTTTTGAAAATGTTGATGGAACACCTCAGGCTTTTAATGCTGCCAATTATAAAGTAGCATTATATTATACCCCTAAAGAAAAACTAACCGCCCGTCACGGAGAGATGTATATTTTCGCTTCCTCTGAAAAAGATCAGAAAATAAGCATCAATCGTAAAGATTATACCATTTCTCCAAGATCATTTTTAAAGTTAAAAGTAATCCCAGGCGAAATATACACTATTTCAACCAAGAAGCTTTTAGGTTCCACCGTTAAAATTCAGCCCAAAGCCAATGAAGATAATGTTTATTTTCAGATTTCATCTTTAAAAGTAAAGTCTGATAATTCAGGATCGGGTGGTTTAAACCTTAAATCAGGAGATATTATTGGTCTTGAAAAGTCCTATGCAGAATTCTTAAGTGCCATCTACCAGGAAAGCAAACCTTAAAATAGAACTATAATAAGCATATTGTGGGTTTTAATTTATATAAATTTAAATTGAGGGCTTTTTATTTAAAATTTTTCTTCCTTTGAATCAGGTTCTTAGGGCTGAATATGAACAAAAGGTAATTTTTATGTTAAATAAACTTGTTTTGCGTGTTAATAAGTTGTTATCTTTGCCCCACTGAAAACGAGAGTTGATCAGTAAGCGCAGGAGAGCTTTTAGATAAGCATAAACATGATGATACTTCATAAGAGAGACTAAAAAAAACTTTTAAATTTTTTGAGAAAAGAGTTGTGGTTTTAAAAATAGTTATTATCTTCGCAGTCCCAATTACAGGGAGCGCAGGAGTATAGGA
>NZ_FNWQ01000008.1 GCF_900108365.1 Chryseobacterium culicis
CAGCGCCGATGGTACTGCGAAAGCGGGAGAGTAGGCCGCCGCCAGTTTTTATTTTATTTTTAAAAAACCTTTATCATAACGATAAAGGTTTTTTTGTTTTATACTCTATACAATACAGTACAATACAATAATGCACGCTCTTTCCGAATATCCTCAATGCGTGTACAGGAAAAGTAACTCAATAGCCTTTTACCCAATTACCTAAACTCATTAACTCAAAACAATATTATTCAAATACCGGAGATCTTTTTCTTTTTTATTTTGAAAATTATGTAACTTAGTCATATCAAATAAGATTACGAATCTAAAAATAAATAATATGAAAAAACATTTATTCCCTCTATTTTTACTGCTATTGGGTGCAAATGCTTATGCACAGCAGGATTTTTTTGCTATTACCGGAAAAGATACTCAAAGCATCACCTTCAATGATTTCCGAACAATTGATGCCGCTCAAGGAACTTCCGGAGAGAAAATTTTCACAGCTGAGTCGTCAGCAAAGGTGTTTTCGCAGACAAGAAAAGGTATGATAGCGGAAGATAAAAATTCCTACAATAATTCTCAAGCCATTACTCTGGCAGCACTTGCTTATGATTCTTCGAATAATAATCTGGTATACATGCCTATGTTTTCGTCTAATGTTTATATTTTAAACCAGCACACCAAGGAAATTACGCTGGTAGAAAATAATGTAGCTAGAGTTACATCATGCGATATTAATTCTCATATTACAAGAATGGCGACAGGGTATAACGGAAATGTGTATGCAGTCAACAATGCAGGAACTCAATTTCTGGAAATCAGCAAAAAAGGCGGACAATATGTAGTAAGTGATCTTGGAATTATTAAAGATGATTCTTCCAATGGTAAAAACTCGTTTACGGCTATGGAAACCGGTTTTGGAGGTGATATGATTGCAGATAGTGATAATAATTTCTATGTTTTCTCTGCTTCAGGAAATGTTTTTAAAGTTCTAACGAAGGATCTAAAGGCTAAATTTTTGGGAAAGATTTCCGGAATTCCGGATAACTATTCAGTAAATGGATCTGCTGTGAATGCGCAGGGGAAGGTTGTTATTGCAAGCGCAAAAGGAGGTGCTTTATATGAAGTAGATCTGGCCACTTTACAGGCTAAGCAGCTTCCGGGAGAACAGGGATTGCACATTTATGATCTTGCAAGTAAATATTTTGCCAATGACAAAGCCACTATTGCCAGTACCTTAGCTGATCTGGATATTTATCCGACAAAAGTAGATGAACATTATATCAATGTTCGCGTTAATAAAAATATAAAGGGAAATATTCAGCTGAACATTTTTGATATGTCCGGTAAGAATATAATGACCCAACATCTCAATGTGAAAGATAACTCCTCAGATCAAAGGATATATCTTAAAGGATTGTTGAGTGGCGCTTATATAGTAAATATCACTAATGACTTAGGAAAAGCAATATTCAGTAAGAAGATTCTTGTAACAAAATAATTACAATTACAATTCAGAATACAGAGGCCTTTTCAAACATTTTGAAAAGGTCTTTTAATGATTATTTGATATTCAATAAGTTTTATTTTTCGATATTAAACTGTACTTTTATAAAAAAAATATAGATGAAACTATACTTTAATGTAGGATATATTGTAAAGTCCGGAGAGAGCTTACAGCTGGTAATTGGCGAAGACGGGGCTGCAGTACATATCCATACTATGTTTTATGGTGAGAATGGTTTATGGAAATGTGAAGTTGACAACTTTTCAAAATCTATTTCTTACCAATACAGAGTTATAGATGAAAAAGGAAATGTATTAAGAGAAGAATTTGTTCCGCATCACCTTAGTTTTCCACATAATTATAAAGAGTTTGTCATTTTTGACGAATGGAATAACAAGAATTTTCCCGAGAACTACTTAAACAATAAGATCCTTTACAATAAGCTGCACGACTTTGTTCCTGAAAAAGTGACAGTTTTAAAAAGACATACCCATTTATTCAGGATAGAGGCACCTATTTATAATCCGGACTGGAGAGTAGTACTGTTTGGAAATACTGCATCTCTAGGAAGCTGGAATTATGAAAGGGTAATTCCTCTGCATCAGACAGATTTTGGAATGTGGGAAGTTTCTGTTGAAATTCCGGAAAATGAATTGATTCAGTTTAAATACTGTCTTTTTGATACAAAAGAAAACAGAGTCATTGATGTGGAAACAGGAGAAAACAGATTTACGGTAGCGAATCCGTTGCCGGATATTTTACAGATTGTTTCCAATCATTATTTCAGATTTAAAGGTTATCAGATGTATCATGATGCCGGAGTAGCGGTTCCTGTATTCTCATTGAGAAGTGAAGACGGTTTCGGAGTGGGAGAATTTTCGGACATTAAAAAACTGGCTGACTGGACGAAGGAAACCAACCTTGGAATTATCCAGATTCTTCCCATCAATGACACTACAGCCAATTATTCCTGGACAGATTCTTATCCTTATGCAGCCGTATCTGTTTATGCACTGCATCCACAATATATCTCTTTAGAACAACTTGATTATTCTTTACCGAAAGAATTAGTTGATGGATATCTGCTTGAAAAAGAGCATTTAAATACTCTCGATCTGATAGATTACGAAAAAATGATTGCGGGTAAGTGGAAGTATCTTTCTGCTGTTTTCAATGCCGAAAAGGATAAAATTTATAAAGATAAAAACTTCAAAAAATTCATCAAGGATAATGAATATTGGCTTGTTCCGTATTCAGCATTCTGTGTATTGAGGGATAAATATAAAACACCCAATTTCAACGAGTGGAAAACCCACAAAAAATATATTGCAGGAAAGATTTCACAGTTTTTTACAACAAAAAACAAGGATTATGACATCTCAATGCTGCATGCCTGGGTACAGTACCAGTTACATCTGCAATTGAAGGACGCCGTAGATTATACCCATAACCTGGGAATTTCGTTGAAGGGAGACCTTCCGATTGGGATCTACCGTTACTCTGTGGAAGCATGGACAGAACCCGAATTATTCGGAATGGACTTTCAGGCAGGAGCACCACCAGATCAGTTTACCGAACTGGGACAAAACTGGGAATTCCCTACTTACAATTGGGAAGCTATGAAAGCTGACGATTACAGATGGTGGAAAAACAGATTCAAAGCACTGGAACAGTATTTTGATGCCATGAGAATAGATCATATTCTGGGCTTCTTCAGAATATGGAGAATGCCGATTTCTGCTGTACAGGGAATTTTAGGATACTTTTATCCGGCCGTTCCCATTATTGAGGACGAATTTAAGGCATGGCAAATTCCGTTCAATTTTGACAGGTACTGCAAGCCTTTTATCAACAATCAGATTTTATGGGATTACTTTGGAGAAGATGCAGGAAAGGCTCTTGAATTGATGAACCGTAATGACAATGGAACTTATACTTTCAAGGAAGAATTTGATACTCAAAGAAAATTGGTTAATTTCTTTAAGAAAAAATCTTTCGGTCCGCTTGAGGAAAAATTAGTTGCCCTTTGTGCCAATGTTTTGTTCTTACCGGAAGAAAGAAATGGAAAAACGGTTTATCATCCAAGATTCAATGTGTACAATACAGATTCTTATAAGTATCTTCCGGAATCTCAACAGAAAAGTATCTATGAGCTCTATCACGATTATTTCTTCAGAAGACAGGATCGTCTGTGGTACGAAAAGGCGATGGAAAAACTTCCGGTTATTCTTAATGCCACCAAAATGCTGATCTGTGGAGAAGACCTGGGAATGGTTCCTGCATGTGTGCCGGTTGTAATGGATGAATTAGCCATTATTGCGCTGAAAGTACAGCGTATGCCTTCGGAGAATATTCCTTTCTATAATCCTAAAAATGCAAGCTATATGAATGTAGTGACTGCTTCTTCCCATGACAGCTCTACCTTGAGACAATGGTGGAAAGAAGATCCTGCGCTTACACAAAAATACTTCAATGAACAGTTAATACAGTATGGAAAAGCCCCTGCAGACCTTAATCCTCATCTTGCAGAGATTATCATGAAGCAGCATTTGTATAACGAATCCATGCTGGCTATCTTCCCTATCCAGGAATTTTTGGCAACAGATGCAAGCCTTACCAATCAGAAAATGGATAATGAAAGAATAAATAATCCGGCAGTATTTCCTCATTACTGGCGCTATAGAATGCACATTAATCTGGAAGAGCTGAAAATGCAGAAATCATTTAACGAAAAAATAGCTTTCTGGGTTAAAGATAGCGGTAGGATGTAAATTTAACAATTGATTATCAATACGTTGAAAATATTTTAAAAGAAGTTTGATCTTAGGATTTAACTTCTTTTTTTTATTTGTATCAAAAAGATAGAATTAAGATATTCTGCTATATATTAACCAAATAACGACTATAGAGATGAAAAAAATATTTTTGGGATTAGCTTTTGGGTTGGGCGTTTTGACGTCTGCTCAGCAGTATCCGAATAATGGTTGGGGTGATGACGGTTATTATCAGAATGGAGGAGGAGATTATTATAGTGATGAAGATGATAGAAACTATTTCCCTGATGATTATTATTACAATTATCCTCAGGATTATTATCCGAATGATTACTACCAAAGCTATTATAACGATTACAGAAACAGTATCATAAATATCGACTGGAACGGATTTTTCGTACAGAACAGATTAAACAGATGGCAGATAGACCAGATCCTGAGATTAAACAATCTGTATGCAAGTTTTACAGCATGGAACAATTTCTACCGATATAATCCGGATAGATGGTACTATGACAGGTTTTATGCAATACAAAGAATTTTAGGACCAAGAGTATTTGTTGTTTTCCAGAATAACTACTACAGAGGATCCAGTCCAATTGTATATTTCCAGAATTACAGAAGAACGTACTACGTACCAAGATATACTGTAATGCCAAGATATAGAAATATCAATATCAATGTGTACAGAGTAGACAGATCAAGGTTCCGTAGAATGGACAACCCTACTTTTGATATTGTAAGAAGAGATAACGGCGCCGGTGGAGGGTTCAGAAATACAAGAACTACAGAAAGACCGGGCAGCTTCCGTGATAATAATAGTGGTTTCAGAAACAGCAGCGGAATGAATAATGGAAGTACTGCAGGCAACGGCGGTTTCAGAAACAGCAATGGAGGCGGCTTCCGTAATAATTCTGATAATGGAGGAAACAGAGGGAACTCAGACAATAATGGAGGCTTTAGAAACAGTAATGGAGGCGGTTTCAGAGGAAATAGCGAAGTAAGAAGAGAAGCGCCCAGAAGAGAAGATAACGGCGGTTTCCGTAACAGTAACGGCGGCGGCTTCAGACAAAGATCCGAAAGTTCTGCTCCAAGACAGGAAAGCCGTGGTAATGGTGGAGGATTCAGAGGAAGTTTAGTTAAGAATTAATTTTCATATATTATATTTAAGTGGTGTGAAGGGTAGGTTTTTATAATCTGCCCTTTTTTTTGTTGTTTTTGTGATTTATTTTTATTAAAATTTAACATTATTTATGAATTTGTTAATTTAACTTGTGTTTTAATTCATAATCAAAAAGATATAAGAAAAAGAAACAATTAGAAAATAACAATTAATTAAATTTAAAAAAGATGAAAAAATTAGTTTTAGCAATAGCATTTATCGGAATAGGAAGTTTTGCAATGGCACAACAAACCAATACCACCCAACAGGACAGACAGGCAAGAGCCGTTGAGATGAAGCAGAAAATGCATCAGAAACAACAGGAGCGTTTAGATAAGATGCAAAAAGATCTTAATCTTAACCCGTCTCAGGTAGCGCAAATTAAAGCTCTTCAGGATAAAAGAAAAGAAGAAATGAAAGCTGAATTCGAAAAAAGCAAAGGAGACAGACAGGCTAAGATGCAGGAAATGCAGGCTAAAAGAGCACAAATGGATGCAGATATGAAAAAAATCCTAAGCCCTGAGCAATATGATAAATGGCAGGCTGACAGACAAGCAAAAGCAGACAGAATGAAAATGGGCATGAAAGAAAGAAGAATGATGAAAAAGCCTATGAATACAGGAAATGCTGATGTTAATTAAGCACCTTCAATTTTAGTTTTTTAATGTGTAAAGGATGGAAATTTTTCCATCCTTTTTGTATTAAATTTCTTTAAAACTTTTGATTTCGGGCATTTATTCCCTACTTTTGACTACAAATTTAATACTTATGATAAGCGAAAAAATTGCAAAATTAATTAACGAACAAATTGCCCACGAACAATATGCTGCTCAATATTATCTTTCAATGTCTGCATGGTTTTCCGGAAAAGATCTTGATGGAATTGCCAACTATTTCAGAGTACAGAGCAAAGAAGAATTAATGCATGCAGATAAAATGTTTGATTATCTGAATGATGTAGGAGGGGAAATTATCATCGGAGAAATTCCAAAACCTCCGCATGAGTTCGAAAATGCAACAGATATTTTTGAAAAAGCTTTGGCACATGAGAAAATCGTTACTAAAAGTATTTTCAATATTGTAAAGAATGCTAACGATGAGGGAGATTTTGCAACAACATCATTCCTGCAATGGTTTATCAACGAGCAGGTAGAAGAAGAAGCCAGCGCTTCTCAATATGTTACAAAAATTAAAATGGTATGTGATAATCCGTCTGCTTTGTATCTTTTTGATCAGGAATTATCTCAGAGAGTATTTACTCCGGATACCACCGCTTAACATTGAAATTTTTTCAAATATAAAACCGCTTTCCAGTATGGGAGGGCGGTTTTTATTTTACTCTAATATTACTTCATAAAGGTCCGTAATCAATGGAATTTAAATCTTTGCATAAGCTGTATATATGATTATTCCTGAAAATTAACGGGTTAAAGGGAGATTATTTCTTCCTCAGTATTTTTACCGTGAGGATGAAAACAAATGCACCTAATACAAAATTCAGAAGTAGGGATTTTACTATATTTCCGGTAGGCATATACCGCTGCCCATCTTCTGTAACCGGCGGATGCAAGCTATCAGCAATAGTATAAGTGATTACTGTAGATACTGACATGAAGATCAGGCTTACTACAAAGGAAATTAAATATATTTTCATGGTTTGTTTGCAATCAAAATGCAGAATAAAAATAATAAAACCATTTTTATTGGAAGGACTTTTATGAAAAACATTGTATTAACTTTCTGATAACCCTGTCTTTGGAGATCTATAAATAGATAATCTGAGTTTTGAGTACCCTTTTTCCAAGACGTTCGAGAATATTTTTATAACCCTGGATCTGTGCTTCATCCCTGGCTTTTTGCTCTCCGGTTTTGAAATCAACAATCATATAGCCATCATCTCCTTTTAAAATACGGTCTGGCCTGAATATATGACTTTCTCCGTTTTCAGAAATCATAATATCTTTCTCATTAATGACTTCCCATTTCTCATCAAAAAATTCCGAATACCTTCGGACAATTTCCTGCAGAGTCATCTGAATTTCATTTTTCTCTTCCAAAGTGATCTGACCTTCCAGAGCATATCCGTCCAATACCCTGATGATGTCCTTTTCAGTATTGATCTTTGATAAAAGCTCATGTACAAAAAGCCCAATTCTTACCTTTTCATTTCTTACCTGATAATTTTTTGAAGGGGTCGCAATTCTGATGGAGGTACTCTTTTCATTACTATTTTTCAGATTCTGAATATTCTGGGTTTTAAAGGATGAGCTTTTCTCTTTTGAGTACTTTTTCAGCATTTCAGGACTCACCTCATAAACGTCAAACTCATCAGCCTGCTCCGGATTTTTTGTTTGAAGAAACTCAAGAAGCTCAAGATTATTAGATGTCTTATTTGCTTTTTGAAGATAGAAAAACAGCTGTTCAACAGGTCTTGTTGTCGCTACATACTGCAGGCATAGCCTGTCAATCAGATTTTTATAAGAATTTTTAGTGTTGAAAAACAGAATTTCGTCATCATAGGCTTCAAGGTTCTTGCTAAACTGGTTGATGTTGACTGATTTTAAAGCTTCATTCTCGTTAGTCTCAAACCAATTGGTAAATTCACTGTCACGGTTCTTATTCATCATGGGAATGAAAACAATCGGGAATTCCAGCCCCTTGGATTTATGGATGGTCATGATCTGAACAGCATCAATATTTTCCGAGGCCTGAATGGTGTAAGAAGAAGCTTCTTCATCCCAGTATTTTAAAAACTCTTTTGTACTGGCGCCCGCATTCTGGGTAAAGTTGAAAAGCATTTCCAGGAAGTTCAGCAAAAAGTCTGTTTCTTTGTTTTCAACAGAAAATTCGTTGATATAATACTCAATAAAGTTATAAAGATTGAATCTTGGGAAGTTATCCTGCTGAAGCTGAAGGTAATATTTCTCTTTAATGAACTGTAGAATGTCTTCATGCCCTTCAATATCCAGAATTTCTTTCATGTGTAAAGTAAAATCCGGCATTTGAATTTTTCCCAATGTATTCAGATGGTACATCATCATGATCAGACAATGTTTATTCTTAGGATTGAGTTCCCAGCGCAGATATTCAATAACAGCCTTTAATGTATGGGATAGCTCCAATGTAAGACCCTTATCAGAAATTGTTTTAATATTGACTTCTTCGCCTTTGTAATGTACTTTTAACGCTCCGAGCTTTTGAGAATAACTGAAAATATCAAAATTTCCACGGCAGAGAATTGTAATGTCGGAAAACTTAAAACCATTATCCAGGCATTCCTGAATATCTTTCCGCATCTTTTCAGAGGTGTCCTGGTAAAATTCTTCATTTGTAAGGTTTTCTATAAGATTTACCTTTACACGTCCACTCATTTGGGATTTTGGATTCTGCTCTGCATCTGCTCCAAAAATATTCTTATGCTCTTCCAGCAGGCCTTCAGCATGATAACGGTACAGTTCATTGTTAAACTGTACAATATTTCTTGCGCTTCTCCAGTTGTCTTTTAAAACCAGAAGATCTGCTTCTTTCGGCGAAAATTCCTTTTTGTTGATAATATCCAGCATCAGTTTACTCTCGCCACCACGGAAGCGGTAAATACTCTGCTTAGGATCGCCTACCAGCGTAAACGAAGTATACTCCGTAGAAACACTATGATCTCTGAGCGGAACAAAATTCTGCCACTGAAGCTCTGAGGTATCCTGAAACTCATCGAAAAAATAGTGCTGAAACTGTGAACCTACCTTTTCATAGATAAAAGCGGAAGGCTCGTTCTTGAGGTTTTCATTAATCAGAATATTAAACTTAGAAAGAAGAACAAGATCATTTTCTTCCTCAATCTTTTGGAGCTCGTCCTGAATATCCTTATTTACCTTTAACGGAAGAAGAGCAGACAATACCTTTTCTTTCTTCTGAGTTTCTATAAACAGAAGAATAAGTTTCATTCTGTTGTCCAGAAGCTGGTCCAAAATCTCAAAGATCTCAGATTCTTTATGCTTTGATTTTGAAGAAGCTCCTTTTCTGTAATTGTTGACCACAGATTCTTCCTGAGTGGTAGGAAAGGGAAATCCGGCTCTTTTCTGCTGGTAAAAATCTATTACTTTGGTAAAGAAACCACCGATTCCGTTTTTACCCTGAGCAAAATCTTCAATATCTATATTTCTTGATTTGAATAATTCAATAGAATTGGCAGCCAGCTCAGCAGATTGCTTTTTGTTTAGAACAATCTCTTTACGCAGCGCATTTTTTATATTTTCATAATTGGCATCATCAAAACTTTTATTGCTTTTCAAATGCTCATAATGGATGTCTTTTACGAATTCTTTGGCAGAATCATAGAGGTTTTTATTGAGATTGATTCTTTCATTATTTTCCAGGCTGTAGTCTACGTAATCCATAAAAGAATTGGAGATGGTTTCATTCTCTCCAATCTGATCCAGCATTTTATCCACCGCTTCTATCAGGAACGGTTCGGCTTCAATTTCCAGATTGAAGTTTTTAGCTAACCCTAATTCATAAGAAAAACTTCTTACCAGCCTTGAATTGAAACGGTCAATAGTCCCGATATTCAATGTGGAATAGTTATGAAGAACATAATCCAGCAGTTTTTTAGATCGGTGATGAAGCTCATCAATAGTAATTTTTAAGCCCTGCTCCTCAAATGCTTTACGGATATTTCTCAGATCGGCATTTTCTGCATAGTCTTTCGAAGAAAAATTTCCCAGCCAGGATAAAATTCTTTCCTTCATCTCGTTCGCTGCCTTGTTGGTAAAAGTGAGGGCGAGAATATTCCTGATCGACTGCTGTTGATTAGGATAGCGGAGACAGATCATCAAAAGTCTCTGTACCAGGGCGTAAGTTTTCCCCGATCCGGCAGAAGCATTGATAACTGTATAAGAATTTTGCATTGTTGAAAGAGAATTGAGACTGCAAGTTAGCTAAAATTTAAAAGAAAATTTAACAATTTAATCAACCGATTTAACAGTTTTGGGGGCAAAAATTAAAAAGAAATATTAAAACACGTTAACTGTGGTTAAACTTATGGTATAAATTAAAAATAATTTTAGCTTTGCTCTATAAAAATAGCCTGTGAAACTTAAACTATTCTCTTTTTTATTCATTATTGTATGTATCCATATCCAAGCCCAGAGTTATATTTTCGGAAAGATTACTTCTGAAAATGGTACAGAAATGCAGGATGTCAATGTAATTAACATACGAACGGATGAAATTGTGGTTTCAAACAGGGATGGTCATTTTATGATTTCCGGAAGAAAGGGAGACGAGCTAAGGTTTGTAAAAGCAGGGTATGAGCGTCTGGCCCAAAAAGTTTCTGAGGCAGATACGCAGTCACCAATGAATGTAAGTCTGGTACGCCAAACCATTCTGATTCCCGAGGTAGAAGTGAAGCAGGGGCTTACCGGAAATCTGAAAATAGATTCCAAACTTTATAATAAACCTAAAAAGGTTGAAAAGCTGATCAAAGATATTGATCTGTATATTGCACAGAAATCAGATCCGAGAATATTAGCAGCAAGACCTGGAGAATTTGTACAGCCAAAAGGGCAGGGTTTTTCTATAGGCAAAGTAAAGGACAAATGGGACGATGTCGATCTGATGAAATATATAAGAGCAAGCCTTGGGGATGATTATTTCACCAATCTAAAAATAGAAAAACCACTGATAGAGCATTTTATCTATTATGTCTTTGCCGGTGGTTTTGAAAGAAAGAAAATTCTGAAATATGGGTTCTGCAGTGATGCGGACCTTAACAGATTTCAGGGTTTTGTTCTGAGAAGGATCTCTTCTTATCGTGCCCCGCAAACGCAGAAATAGATGAAAAAGTATATCAGCAAAAGTTTATTGATGATGCTTTTTTGTATCGCATCTGGAATAAAGGCACAGCAAAAAATATCAGGTAGAGTGGTCACGGGAAATGATCTGGATTTAGCTCCTGCGCTCATTGTCAATATTTCCAGTGGCAAAAGTATTTTAAGTGATATGTCCGGAAAATTTGAGATTGAAGCGAAAGAAAATGATGAGATCAGATTTGTTAAAGAGGGATATTACCGCAGTGATAAAAAAATAAACGGGGAAGATTTTAAGACTCCGCTGAATATCATTCTGAGGAGAATGGAAATTCAGATCCCTGAAGTAAAAATAAAGTACAAGCCTACAGGAAATCTTGCAAAAGATAATCAGCATTTTAATGAATCCAGAAAACTTCAGTCATTAAAGTCTGATATGGAATCATACATGAGGAGTCCTCTTAACGAGCCTTTACCTAATAATACCATATCAAAGACTTTTACCGGTCATGATTTTAATGCAGGACAGGTAAATGTGCTCGGTGTATTGGGTGCTGTATCTGGTTTGGTAAAAAAAGCCACAAAACCTAAAATTACCAAAGCCAATTATAATGAAACCCAGGATTTTTTTAAGAGAGTAAAAACTCAGATCAATCTGAGTTTCCTTACAAAATACGGAATGGACGAAGAACAGATTGATACTTTTCTTCTGTACGCCGAAAAAACGCGTGCCCTGGCAAAGAGGTTTAGAAAAGATTTTCAGATAAGTGAGATAGAATATGAACTCAAGGTAGCATTTGCAGAATATAGTAAAACAAACAGGCTGGAAGGCAACACAGAATAACGTAATAAAATTGAATTATTTTGCTAAAAATACAGAAAGATCATGGCAAGGAAAAATCATTCTTTTGCTTATGCTTCTGTGCGGTACCGCTATCTTTTCCCAGCAGACTGTGACCGGGAGAATTGTAGATGAAGCGGGGGAAGACCTGAGTAAGGTCATTGTCATCAATATGTCTACAGACAAAAAAGTATATTCTGATGCGCAGGGGATATTTTCCATTGAGGCCAGCTCCAATGATGAACTGAGATTTGTAAAAGAAGATTTCAAACGAATATCAAAAAGAGTTCTTACTAACGGAGCCAATTCACCCCTGTTTATTACACTTTATCAGATCCCGAAAGACGTGGGTGAAGTAAAGATCGTGAAAAAACTCACGGGAGATCTGGAAACAGATTCCAGGATTGTAGCCAAAGTAGATAAAGGAGAGCAGGTAAAGGCTGCAGTGGGCCTTCCGGAACCGGTAGGAAAAATGAGAGAAAAACCTGCAGAAGTGAAAAGTGTTCTTTTGCCCATACTCTTAGGAAACCTGAATGTTCAGGGAATGTATGATCTGATTAGCGGTAAAGCCAGAAGACAGAAAAGACAATATACCTATGATGACCTGCAGGAACATATTGCCTGGATTCGGGATAGGATAGATGATGAGTACTTTGTGAGAGCAGGAATTCCCGAAGACAGGGTATCAGAATTTATTCAGTTTTCGTTTTTAGCAAAGCCTCAGGTACGGACGTATGTAAAAGCAAGAAATCTTTCTGGTGTTATGCTGAGATTGGAAGAAACAGCTCCTCTTTTTATAGAACGGATGAAGCAGAATCAAAAATAGCCTTACATTTCTTTATAACTGTTAAAAAAATCTTAAAATATTGGAATAAAAGTTGATGTAGATGGTGATGTAACATCAATTCAATTCACAAATTTTATGAATAAAAACATTTTTGCAGTAGCTATTGCTGCGCTGGGTTTCGTGATCGGCCTTGGGTTTTTAGGAAATGCCATTAAAAACAGAAACAAATCTGAAAATACCATTTCTGTAACAGGGTTAGGTACCAAACAGTTTACTTCGGATCTGATCACCTGGTCCGGAAGTTTCTCTAAAAATAATGTTGATCTTAAGTCGGCTTATGATGAGCTGGCAACAGACAGAAAAGTCATCAACGACTATCTGCTGTCAAAAGGAATACAGCAGAAGGAGATTGTTTTTTCTTCTGTAGATATTCAGAAACAGTTCAGAAGCTATAATGATTCGAACGGAAATTATGTACAGGGAGAATTCTCAGGTTATAATCTCACCCAAAAAGTTTCGATTGAAAGCAAAGAGGTAGGAAAGATAGAAAACCTCTCCAGAAATATTACAGAGATTATCAATCGCGGAATTGAATTTACCTCTTCTTCACCTGCTTATTTTTATACTAAGCTGGCCACCGTAAAACAGGAAATGATTGCCAGTGCTACCAAAGATGCTAAAGAGCGTGCTGAAAAAATTGCAGAGAATTCAGGAAGCAGTTTGGGAAATTTAAAGAAAGCAACCATGGGAGTAATACAGATTACTGCGCCAAACTCCAATGAAGACTATTCGTATGGAGGAACCTTCAATACTTCTTCCAAAGAAAAAGAAGCCAGCATCACGATAAAGCTGGAATACGAGGTAAATTAATCTGCAGTATAAAAGAAAAATGCCGGAAACCAGTTTCCGGCATTTTATATATTAATGATAAATAATATCTTGAATTTCTTTTTTCACTTCTTCTATATTTTCAGGAGTATAATTGGCAAGCAGCCATAGATTCAGGGATTTTTTTCCTTCGCCATAACTTGGCTGTACGTGAGTAGTGTCTATAAGGGTAAAATTATTTCTCTGATAAAAAGAATAACGTCTTGATGCATCTTCACTCAATTCCGCAGGTTCAATCTCTAAGATAATATTCGGGTAACTTTCTGATAAGTGATGCATAATATGTGAACCCAGTTTTTTACTTCTGAACGCTTCAAAGACCTCAAAATGTTCTACAAAAACAAAAGAACTCAGCTCCCACAGAATAAGATAACCAATCGCTTCAGATTCATGAATGACAGACATGAACTTTACATGAGGATTTGAAAATAAACTTTCAAAATGTTCTTGATCTCTTTGCTCATCTACAGGAAAAGTAGTGGTGTAAGATGCATAGATTTCCTGAACTCTATCATCTCCAGCGGATGTAATTGGTAAAAATTCCATAGTTTATAAATCAAAGACGCTGGGTCTTCTGGTGATAAAAATATCTTTAATCCAAAGTGTGAATGCCAATCCCAAGTAGATCAGAAAGAAAAAACCAACAGTGGCAAAAGTAGAGTAGATAAAGAAAACTCTCAGTTTAGATACAGGAATTCCCAGCTTGGCGCCCATTCTTGTAAGTACTCCAAACCATTGTCTTTCCATTTTATGACGGATATTGCTTAGCATTTCCAGATTGTTATGTAAAAATTAAATCTAATACTGCAAGTTAAGGAATTTTTTTGATAGAGGTTTGTTTGAAGATGGATATTCATATATACTTATTGCTTTAAAAGTTTAAATCCAATACCACACGCCAGACAGTTTTTTATTTCACAATTGGTTTTGTGATGATAAATGAGACTTTGACTTTCCAATGCGCTCGTGATTTCTAACCCCAGCTTTCTCCACGCTGAAACAACGGTATTTTTCTCGGCGGAAATAGATCTGTACAGCTCAACAATTTCATCTGCAGTTTCTTCATGATGGTATCTGTGATAAGCGTATTGTAGTGGCAGTACAGTATTTAAAATAAGAAGATCTATGAAATCTCTGCTCAATATTTTTGGATGTACTTTGGAAATATTTCCGAAATTAAAATGAGAATCCCAATAGGCAGAAGCTTTTGTAGAACTGAAAACATCATAAAGCTGATCCGCCGTTTTGGCTTCCATGATCTTTGAAAATAAATTCTGGTGTTTGTATAGATCTGCCAATTGAGAAAGCCGGATTGTTGGAAAATTGGGAGGTCTTAATCTTAAAAATTTAGGACGGAATATGAGATCAGGAATCGAAAACTTTACTTTAATAAATTCAAATTCTCTTTTCCATATCTTCATAGGTTCATCCTTGGGAGTGTCCAGCCATCCTGACATTCCAAACAGTAAAGCTTCAAGCTGCAGAGGATTCTGGCGGATTTTATTAACAACGCTGAAATCTACACTTTCTGCAATCTGCCGGAAAATATGAGCGTTTACCTTCAACCCAAAAGAATAAGCAAAGCTGTGAAATAAAACGGCCTCAAAATTATTTTTATAACGAATTAAGCTTTGCTCCAGCTCCATGGATTTCTCCTCCAGTTTTTGAAAAATATTCGATTCATGAAAATTAACGGGTAATTTTTCCGGATCAAAAATATTTTCGCAGGCAATAAATCCTTCATGATGAACAAACTTTTTATATTTCAGAATGATATTTTCATCCAGATAATCCTTGAGTTCCAAAGTAGGAATGTTTTTTCCTGTAAGGTCATGAAGATCTGTGTTATGCAGAAAAACAGCATGTAAAATGATATTCTGGTAATTGGGATCTTGAGAATGATTATGGAAAATCCAGTCTGAAGAACGAATGTGCAGTTCAATATTTCCTGCGAGAAGTAATCCGTTAATTTTGATTTTAGCATCCAGAAAATCCGGGCCGGCATTGGTATTCCATTTCCCGAAATGGATAATCTCAACGGAATTCCCTTCAATATCCTTGAAGTTAAAATGTTTGAAAACTTTATAGTTCCAAAGATATTGAAGCAGTTTTTCCGTCATAAGCGTGACGATAAATATAACAGAAATATTATACTTTCGTCAGCTCCTTATTAAAATTTTCTATGGTTGTTCTATACATTTTCTCATAGATAGGAAGAATGTTTTTCAAATCAAATTTTATAGCCTGATCTTTCGCATTTTGCTTCATTTTGGCTAAAAGTTCATCATTGCTCAAGAGTTTGATGGTGTAGTTGCTCATTGCTTCCACATTTCCGATCTCAGCTAGGTATCCGGTTTCTCCCTGGATATTTACCTCAGGAATCCCTCCTGCATTGGAACTGATAACCGGAGTATAAGCTGCCATAGCTTCCAAAGCTGCCAGACCAAAACTTTCCTGCTCCGAAGGAAGAAGAAATACATCAGAAAGCTGCAAGATTTTATACAGATCATTCACCTTTCCTAGCAGACGGATTTTCGAAATAAGATCAGGATTTTCTTCCAAAAACTGATTTACCTTTTCCATATCAGGACCTTCACCAATGATGATCAGTTTGGATTTAACTTTTTTCTCTACATTCTTAAAGATCTGAAGAACTTCGTCTACCCGTTTTACGGGGCGAAGGTTAGAAACGTGGATCAGGATCTTTTCATCCGGGTTGGCAAACTGCGTTCTCTGGCACTCCGAACAGTCGTCAAATTCAGAATTATCAATAAAATTGGTAATCACCTGGATTTCTTTTTTAATATTGAAAAACTGAAGGGTATCTTTTTTCAGGCTTTCGGAAACAGAAGTAATGGCGTCCGATTGGTTAATGGAAAACTCTACAGCATGTTTATAACTTGGGTGCTGGCCTACCAGGGTGATATCAGTACCATGTAATGTAGTCACCAGAGGAATGTCATTATTGTCTTCCCGAAGCATCTGCTTTGCCGTAAAAGCTGCATATGCATAAGGAATGGCATAATGCGCATGCAGAAGATCCAGTTTATACAGATTTACAACCCTGTAGATCATCGAGCTCAATGCAATATCATAAGGCTGATACTGGAAAAGAGGGTAGGTCTGAACATTTACCCTGTGGAAGAAAATATTAGGATTGGTAATGTCTAATCTTGCCGGAAGTGCAGAACTGATGAAATGCACTTCATATCCTTTATTGGCGAGAGACATTCCTAATTCTGTTGCTACAATTCCGCTTCCTCCGTATGTTGGATAGCAAAGTATGCCTATTTTCATTAGATTATTGTTATTTTTGATGTTGTATTATTTGGTGTCGGCTGAGGTTAATGCATTGAGCTCTATCCCCATTCCCGGTTTCAGCTGATCATTAACCAGCACAGGAAGTTTGCCCCATATTTTTGTTTTTCCCTTTAGAGCATCCGCTGCTGCATTCATTGAATCATCATTGTTTTCGTAAGAAACAAGAACTGTGGAAACTTTTGAGAGGTCAATATCTTTCAATGCATAAGCACTTCCGAATACATCCAGAATGACATTTTGATTTTTGGTAAGATCAGAGAGTACTTTCTTAGATTCTGGTGAGATTTTATAAGGCTTGTAAGCTGTTGAGTTATCCTTGTGGAAACCGACAATTACTGTTGATCCGGCAGGAATGGTATTGATCTCTACGGCTTTTTTAATAATTACATTACCCAATCTATCTGCGAAAGTCTGATAAGGAGCTTCTTCAAGAGGAACGTAATAAACCTGCTTTCCTGTAAGGGGAAGTAATTTCTTTTCATCCTTTAATAAAGTCAATGCATTGGCATAAAGATTCTGTACCAAAGTAGTGTGTGAATTATTATTCAGGTCCGCATTGATATTTTCAGGATTTTTGGGAGTGTACTGAGTCAGGCCCAGGAAGTATTTGGTCAAAAGAATTTTTTTCACACTTTCTTCTACTCTGGACTGGGGAATTTCTCCTTTGTCAATAGCTTTCTGAATGAGTTTTTTACCTTCAGAAACACCTTGAGAGAAAAGCATAATATCATTCCCTGCTTTAAATGCCATAGCATCCAGTTCTCCCGGCTTATATTTATTAGCTACAGCGCCCATATTCAATGCATCGGTGATGATTAATCCTTTATAGCCCAGCTTATCTTTCAGTAATCCTGTGATGATGTTTTTAGAAACAGACGCGGGAATACCTTTTCCTGATTCTAAGCTTGGAACATATAAATGAGCCACCATTACACCACCGATTCCTTTATTTATCAGTGCTTTGAATGGTGCCAATTCTACGGTATTAAGTCTGTCCATCGGATGAGAAACCACCGGAAGGTCTAAGTGAGAGTCGGTGCTGGTATCTCCGTGTCCCGGAAAATGTTTGATGGCTGCTAAGATATTATTATCCTGAAGACCGTTGGAGTAGGATTGCGCAGAGCGGATGACATTGTCTACTTCAGATCCGAAGCTTCTGTTCCCAATGATAGGATTACTAGGGTTAGTATTGACATCCACTACAGGAGCGAAATCCCAGTTGATTCCCATTCTGTGGCAGTCATCAGCAATTTTTGCCGCCATCTGATATACCAGATTTTTATCCTGAATAGCTCCCAGCGTCATAGCCCAGGGAAATTTGTGTGCTGCTGCAATTCTCTGGTACAGTCCCCATTCTGCATCCATCCCGATCATTAAAGGAATTTTCGACTTTTGCTGAAATTCATTCACCAGAGTAATCTCTCTTCCTGCATCATCCTGCATCAGAATCAGACCGCCAATTTTATCCGCTGTAACAATATTTCTTATCTGGCTGATATACTCTTCCCCTTTATTGGTATAAAGCGCCACAATAAAAAGCTGTCCTAATTTTTCATCCTGAGAAAGACTTTTGTATGTCTTATCAACCCACTGCTGAGCCTTTTTAAGATCTTCCTCAGTAGCATTTTTAGGCTGATACTGGGCTTTCGCCTTAGGGCTTATTAATGCAGTTATAAAGAGTGAAGTATATAATAATTTCTTCATGACTTTTTGAATAAGAACAAAAATACGATTAAAAAAATGAGGAAAACAAAGTTTTTGAAATTTTTGGTATATGATTTGAATACGCATTATAAATAATAACTAAACTTTAATAAGAAATGAAAAAAATACTTCTCTTTTTATTCCTGGGTGCTGTAGGTTTTACTGCATACAGCTGTGATAATAGTGATGATGTTGTGGTACAAGGTCAGGATAATGATACGTATTCAACGGCATATGATATTATTCCGAAATTTAATAAACAAGATAGCTTTACATACCATTTTGATGATGCCTTTAAAAGTGCTTTATTAGAATCTGATGTAGTGCTTATTTATTTACAGACAGGTCTTACTACTAATGGAGCACCGATATGGAAATTACTTCCCTATACAGAATATCCAAATAACGGAGCTGATAAGGTAGAATATTCATATGACTTCAGTAAGTTTGATATTGGAATTGATGTAAGATCTACCAATGGAGTTAATTTAGATAACAATCCGGGGTATTACACAAACAAAAAATTCAGAGTTGTAATTGTTCCTGCAAAAACAGGTACTTCTAAAAATGCTGCTGCAGCAGCGGTTAATTATTCAGACTACAATAGCGTAATTAAATATTACAATATTGATGAGTCTAAGATTGCAACCAAATATTAAGAAATATCTTTTCAGTTTTTTATAATTAAAAAAGTCCCGGAAGAATATCTTCCGGGGCTTTTGATTGATATTAGTAAACCGATTTAAAAGAATACTAATTAATGTGTAGAATAGGGTACTAAAATCCGGTAATCCTGAATCTCAAATGAGTTTTTAGATAACTGTTTAAGTTCTAAAAATAAAAAAGCTCCAGAATTTCTGAAGCTTTTGTTTTATCTAGTTATCATTGTCATCCAATAGATGTCCAAAGAAGTCTTTTTTGGTTTGCAGATATCCTTTGCTTATTTCGTTAGCCGGAATCTGCAGCGGAATTCTTGAATTAAGGTGAATATTGCTGTCTACCACATATTTTACCTTTTCAGGATTGTTAGTCAGAAGATTAATATCTTGTACATCAAGCAGGTTAAGAATTTCTATGGCTACACCAAAGTTTCTGTCGTCTGCAGGAAGTCCCAGTTGAAGATTGGCCTGTACGGTATCCAAACCTTTTTCCTGCAGGGAATAAGCCTTGAGCTTGTTGATGATCCCGATGTTTCTTCCCTCCTGACGAAGGTAGATGATAATTCCACCGTTTTCATGGATATATTTCATAGCCGCATCTAACTGCTGGCCGCATTCGCATTTTTTTGAATGGAAAACTTCTCCGGTAATACATTCTGAATGGAAACGAACATTTACTGGTTGGGAGAAATCTGTATTTTCTGCAACAATGGCCATGTGAGGCATCCAGTCGTTTTCGTTTTCGGAGAAAGCTATCATTCGGAAAGTACCGTGTTCTGTAGGAACATTGGCTTCCGCCTGAATTTTAATCATTGATCGTTCAAATTGTTTTTAACTTCCTGGCAAAGTATCTTCAATAACAGAAATATTGGTTTTTAAACGAACCAGATATCTGTTGAGAACTTCATCTTCATCTCTGTCAAGATTCTGTCTTAGCTTTTGTATTTTTTTGTAAGATTTTTCAAAGCTTTTAAGGGCTCTGCTTTTTCCTGTAGAGTTATTGGCATCAATGGCATATAAATAATTCTGAAGGCTGTATTTCAGACTTGTAATCTCCTCATTGATTCCGTTGTTTTTAAACTTGGGAAAAGTAGAGACCATGTTAGAAATTTCAGAAGCGTTTATATTTTCTTTAATATTGATATTAAAATTCTTCTTTGAGCCTCTATCGGAATCAGAACCTTTGGTATCACTATAAAAATTATTTGACAACGGAGAAAGGTTAAGCTTTTCCGTTGCGCAGGAAGATGTTAATATGATAAGTACTCCAAGAAAAATTAGTCGTTTCATTTCTGCTGCCCTTTTTGATAAAGGATTGGGTTAAGACTTTCATCGTTATACATTTTCATTTGTTTGTATACTTTCATCTTAACGTTACCGTTCTCAATATCAGCAAGCAACTGATCTATAGAAGTAGACAGATCCTCTTTCTGAGTAAGCAGAACATCCAGTTTTGCCTGGCAGTTCTTTCTGTGCTCTTCAGAAGCAGATTCTCTATTCGCTTCTAACGACATATGATAAACCTTTAATGCAAGAATTGACAACCTGTCTACTGCCCAAGCGGGAGTTTCCGTATTTATTTTTGCGTCAGGTTTAGGAGTTATATTTTCAAACTTATTAAGGAACCAGCCGTCAATATATTCTACCAGATCAGTTCTTTTCTGATTGGAGGCGTCTATCGTTCTCTTCAACTGAAGAGCTTCAGCCGGATCAATATTTTCATCTCTAATAATATCTTCCAGATGCCATTGAACGGTATCAATCCAGTTCTTTGCATACAAAATCCGTTCCAAACTATCTTTTTCGAACGGGTTATTAATTAGAGTGTTAACGTCATCAGACACGTGATAGTCTTCAATAGCTTTATTGAAGACTACCCATGCAGTCTCAGTAAATTTCATTAATTCTAAGGAATTTTAGTTGCTGGAAGTATTGTTATTGTTAGAAGAAGATTTGTTTTCAGAACCTGGTTTGTCTTCCTCTTTTACCGCATCTTTAAATTCCTTGATTCCTGAACCAACTCCTCTCATTAATTCCGGAATTTTCTTTCCTCCAAAAAGTAATACTAAAAGTATTGCTACGATAAGGATATGTTGCCAAGATAAGGCAAGTATTGTTAGTGTATTCATCTCTTTAAATTTTTACAAAGGTACACTTTTTTTAATATGAAATCCAACCAAGTGGATCAACTGGTGTACTTCCGTTCCATACTTGAAAATCAAGGGTATAAACACCATCAAAATCCTGAGCAATTGTACCAATTGGGGTTCCTGATGAAACCTGCTGTCCTTTGGAAACATTTGCATTGGATAAGTTGGAATAGATGGTAAAATATCCTCCGTGTTTAATGATAACCGTTTTCGTACCGTCACTGCTTGCTACTACAGAAGAAACAGTTCCCGGGAACACGGATTTGGCACGTGTACCTGAAGGGACAGAAATTTTAATACCCGTATTGTCTTCAGATATATTTTTGAAAACCGGGTGCTGCTGTCTTCCGAAACGGTGAGTGATCTGTCCGGCTCTGTCTGCCGGGTAGCCCAGTCTTCCTCTGTTATCAGCAAAGCTGTTTCCGGTAGCTGTGGAAACTCCGTAGCTGGTCATTGCCTTAGTTTCAGCTGCTTTCTTCTCGTCTTCTTTTCTCTTGGCAAGGGCGGCTTCTGCGGCTCTTGCAGCGGTTAGTTTATCTGCAGCTTCTTTAGCTCTTGCATTGGCTTCGTCTGAAGCTTTTTTAGCGGCGACTCTTCTTGCCTCATCACGTGCATTGGCCTCTGCTTTGGCAGCATCTTCACTGCGTTTTCTTTCTTCTTCTGCTCTTCTGGCGGCCAGCTCTGCAGCTTTCTTCGCTTCAGCTTCGGCAAGTCTTCTTTCTCTTTCAAGGGCCTCTGCTCTTGCTTTGGCCTCTGCTTCAATTCTTGCTTTTTCTCTTTCAGCGGCTAGTTTTGCCAAACGGATTTTTTCTGCCTCTGCTTTTCTTCTGGCTTCTTCCTCTGCCTTGGCAATTCTTATTTCCTCTGCGATAATGGCTCTGATCTGTCCCTCCAATGCCTTAGACTGAACCTGTTTTTGTTTAAGTTCAGCAGTCAGTTTAGATTCGTTTTTCTTAAAATCAGCTACCAATTGTTCTTTTTGGGTTCTTTCAGCATTAATTGTCGCCAAATCCTTCTGTTGATTTAACAGAAGGTTTGTTTTCTCTTTTACGGAGTTTTGTTTTTGTGCGATTGTTTTCTTGATCAGGTTAGCAGCATCGGTAATTTCGGCTGCCTTTTTGTCCTGATAATCGGAATATTGTTTCAGGTATTGTACTCTGCGTATAGCTTCTCCCAGATTTTTGGCAGAAAGAATAAATGTTACTTTATTTTGTACTCCTTTATTTTTATAAGCATTTACCAAAACCTCAGCATAGTTTTTTCTTAAAACGGCCAGTTCTTTATTCTGACGGTTGATTTCCAGCTGACGTAAATAGATATCATCCTCAATGAATCTTTTTTCTTTCTGGGTGTTATTATAAACCTTTTCTCTTAAAACCAACTTTTGATTCACACTGGAGAGATAGGCTACGGAAAGTTTAGATTCACTTCTGGTTTTGGCTAAATCGGAATTTATTTGTGCAATTTGTTTTTTAAGTTCGGCATTCTGCTTCTGCAGCTGTTCTTTGGTCTGCTGTCCCTGGTGCAGTCCGAACATCAAAACACCTATTAAAAAGCTAAATTTTTTAATCATTTAATCTCAATTTTCTTATAACTGGATGGTACAGAATAAGGTGTTTCCATCCTCGAAAAGTCAAATTTCGTATTTTCCATTAGAATTTGACTAGATTTTGAGCCTTTTATAATTATTTTAACATTTTTTGGTAAACGAATTCCTTCATACTCATTCCAGTCACCATAAGAAACATCAAGCTCATCAGAAGATAAAATATCTTTCAGGTTGACGTTAAGTAAATCGTAATTGGTGTCATATTGAAGAGCAATTTTGTACTCTCTGTTTTTTTCATCCGTCGTAATTTTCTGATTGGTGTTGGAAACCATTCTGAAGCCCTGTGCATTTTGAGTCAGGGTAAATTGTCTGTCATTGATTTTTACAAAAGTTCTTCCCAACAGTATTTTTTCCAAAGACTTATAATCAATGAAATTGACATTGAGTAAATTATTAAGATAATCAAAATCAGAATCTATATAGGTCTTATTGATCTTATCCTGTCCTTTGATCCCTTCAGGAGTAGCGATACCTCTGGCAGCGTTGATGAAAAGTGCTCTCAGGTTCATCCAGACCTTTGTATTATTTTCAATATAAACAGTAGCATCCAGCGTAGGCACATAGCTTCCTGTTTCTACCCGTATTTTACTGTCTATTTTAATCTGGTCAAATTTGGGCGGAACCAGTACGTGCTCATAAAAGGTGAGCTTGTCTTTCACAGGTTCGTTCGCATCTTTCGGATTTCCGTTATCCTGATCTTTTACAGCAGTTATGCTGTCCCGTGTACGGTCTGTGTCATTTTGAGCTTTGGTACGGGTTTTACAGGATGATAATGCAAGAAGCAATAAAAGAAGCGGGATCCAATTTTTCATGTATTTATCTTTAAATTAAAAAAATACGGTGCAATATTAACGCCAAACCACACAAAAGATTTTGTGTGGCCTGATGATATTTTGTTTAAATGAAATAATTTCTATTTTTATTTAGAAAGAAAATCTAGAACGGAGTAATCTCCTAGGGAAATTTCTCTTGCAACTCCGAAATACTGTGCAGAATTACCGATCATAGAGTTGGAAAGGTTCCCATGATTGATCTTTGTATTTTCCTGAATCAAAGAGTTTTCGATATTGGAATTTACAACAGTGGTATTATTTCCCAATGAAACTCCGGGCCCTACTTTAGAATTGGAGATTTTCACATTTTCACCAATAAAGCATGGCTGAATAATGAGAGAGTTTTCAATGACCGCAGAAGCCGGATAATTCTTCATCTCTTCTCTTTCATATTCAAGAATTTTGCTGTTGGTTTCTACGGTAGCATTTTTGTTGCCGCAGTCCATCCAGTCATTTACTTTTCCAAGGGTGAATTTTGCTCCTTTAGCTCTAAGGTTTTCAAGGGCTGTTGTCAATTGATATTCGCCTCCGTTTTTAATATCATTATCCATAATGTAGTTGATCTCATCCATCAGCTTTTCTGCGCTGTTGAAGTAATAGATCCCGATAATGGCAAGATCAGAAACGAAAGTCTGCGGTTTTTCAACAAAATCTGTAATGAAACCGTAATTATCCAGCTTTACCACTCCGAAAGCAGACGGATCTTCTACGCTTTTTACCCAGATGACACCATCTGAATTCTTATCTAATTGGAAATCTGCACGGAAAAGAGTATCAGCAAATGCAATCACAACATCTCCCTGCATAGACTGCTCGGCACACTTGATGGCATGAGCGGTTCCAAGAGGATCATTCTGATAATAAATACTTCCTTTTGCTCCCAGCTTTTCAGCAATCTGAATAAGAGATTTTTCAATCTCAGGACCAAAATCTCCAATGATAAATGCTACTTCTTCAATGTTTTCTCCTGCCACTTTAGCAATATCTTCCACCAATCTCTGTACGATAGGTTTTCCTGCAATAGGAATAAGAGGTTTTGGAACTGTTAATGTATGAGGACGTAATCTGGAACCACGTCCAGCCATAGGAACAATAATTTTCATAAATTATATAAAAGATGTTTTTATTAGTTGTTTTTTATATTAAGGTTAAAGATAATAATTAAAACCTTTGTCAGGCTATGATTTATATCTTTTTACTATTTGTTTACATTAATGACAGGCTTGTTGTTAGCAAAATGAAGACCAAAGTTTAATTCTTTCTGATTCTCGATACAATCAAATCTTTTTCAGAATAAATTAAAATTCCTGTGAAGGCCAAAAATAGTAAATTACTCGTTATGATATTATAATCTAGATATTTTACTATAATGAAGCTAAAGACTCCCAGAAGAATCAGAAAAAAAGACATTTTCTTCATTCTGTAAGGAATAGGATAGTACTTCTGTCCCAGCAGATAAGAGACAATCATCATCATAATATACGCTCCGAAAGTAGCCCATGCAGACCCGATCATGCTGTGGTAATAATTTAAGGCTAAAAGATTAAATGCAATATTGATCCCTGCTCCAAGCCATGAAATAAAAGTTCCTACACCCGTTCTGTCTGTTACCTTATACCAGGTGGAAAAGTTGTAATAAATTCCGAAACAAAGATTGGCAATAACAATGATCGGGATGATATCAATGGCGATCCAATAAGACTTATTGGGGATAAAAACAGCTTTCAGCCAGGAAATATTGGCAATAATTCCCAGGGCTACAGCACAGGCAAAAAATGCAAAATATTCAGCAACTTTGGCGTAGGTTTTCTTGGCGTCTCCTTTATCCATTTGTTTAAAGAAGAAGGGCTCAATACCCATCCTGTAAGCCGTAACGAATAATGTCATCAGTACAGCGAGTTTATAGCAGCCGCCATAAGCCCCCGCCTGCTCGTCTGAAATATAATTTCTCTGAATGGATTTATCAAAGTTCTCATTCACCATAAAAGCAAGACCTGCCAGCATCAGCGGGAATGAATATTTGATCATACGTCCGAACAATGATGTTACGAACTGAAGTCTTACTTTCAATATAACAGGCAGCAGCAGTAAAAAACCCAGAGCGCTTCCTGCCAGGTTACTGAAAAACGGATAATCTACATTCTGATCAAGCCCCATGCTTCTTGATATATTTTCCGGAATCCAGAAGAATAATGCGGCTGTGAAAACTGCCTGAAAAATAGCCTGAACAACTCTTACCGCAGAATATTTAATGGGTTTATTATGAAAACGCAGCCACGCAAACGGGATTACCAATAAGTTGTCGAAAAAGGCAATTAAGGCAAACCATCTGATGTATTCCGGGTTATCATGATAACCCAGATAATCTGCAATAGGCTGATTGAGCAAATAGCACAAGGCAAGAAAAGCCGTAGAGGTTGAAAACAAAAACCAGAATGAAGTATTGAATGTTCTCTTTTCATTGCCATCTTCCGCTGAAAAGCGGAAATACGCCGTTTCAAAGCCAAAAGAAAGAATGATATTCACAAACGAAATCCACGCATAAAGCTGTGTGAAAATCGCAAAACCTTCATTGGGAATCTTATAGATCAAAAGTGGATTCAGAATGAATAAAATAATTCTGGGTGCTATGGCACCTGCTCCGTAGATGATTGTCTGTCCTAATAGTTTTTTGTACAAAGCCGAAATTTTTTTTGCAAATGTAAAACTTTAAGCATTCGTTTGACGATTTTGGAGTGAATTAAAACTTAAAATCTTAATTTTGTGGGGAAATAAATCGAAATGAAAGTTCTTATAAAAAACGTAAATATCGTTAACGAAGGAAAAGTCTTTGAAAGCGATATCCTTATAGAAAATGATTTAATCGCTACGATAGCCGCCGGTATTTCCGAAGATGCAGATCAGATCATTGATGGTTCGGGAAAGTATCTTCTTCCGGGAGTGATTGATGATCAGGTGCACTTCCGTGAGCCGGGACTTACCCATAAAGGAGATATTGAAAGTGAATCAAGAGCTGCGATTGCCGGAGGTATTACCAGTTTTATAGATCAGCCTAATACGGTTCCCAATGCTGTTACTCAGGAGCTGTTAGCAGATAAATATGAGATTGCTTCTCAAAAAGCGTATGCCAACTATGGTTTTATGATGGGAGGAACCAATGATAATCTGGAGGAGGTGTTAAAAACCAATCCCAGAAATGTTCCCGGAATCAAATTATTCTTAGGTTCATCTACAGGAAATATGCTGGTAGATAATCCTGAAACACTGGAAAATATTTTCAGCAATACTAAAATGCTGATTGCGGTTCACTGCGAAGATGAAGCTACGATCAGGGCGAATACTCAAAAGTATATGGATGAATACGGGGATGATATACCTGTAAAATTCCATCATTTGATACGAAGTGAAGAAGCATGTTGTAAATCGTCTTCCAAAGCTATTGAACTTGCGAAGAAAACGGGCGCTAGACTTCATGTTTTCCACCTTTCTACAGCAAAGGAAATGGAACTTTTCCGGAATGATATTCCTTTACAGGATAAAAAAATTACCGCTGAGGTATGTGTACATCACCTTACTTTTACGAATGAAGATTATGAAACAAGGGGAAGTCTTATCAAATGGAATCCTGCTGTAAAGACACAAAAAGATAAGGATGCACTTTGGGAAGCATTGCTGGACGACAGAATTGATGTGATTGCCACAGACCATGCGCCACATACTGCAGAAGAAAAAGATAATGTGTATACAAAATGCCCTTCGGGGGCACCATTAGTGCAGCATTCACTGGTGGTAATGCTTGAAAACTATAAAAACGATAAAATTTCCCTTGAGAAAATCGTTGAAAAGATGTGCCATAATCCGGCAATCCTTTTCAAAGTTGAAAAAAGAGGGTATGTGAGAGAAGGATATAAAGCAGATTTGGTTGTAGTAGATCTTAATGAAGACTGGACGGTTTCCAAAGATAATTTACTGTACAAATGCGGTTGGAGCCCACTGGAGGGAATGAACTTCCATTCTAAAGTTACGCATACGTTTGTGAACGGACATCTGGTGTATGACAACGGAAAAATTGCAGAAGAGAAATTCGGTGAGCGATTGCTTTTTGAAGCGAGGGATTAATAAATAGACAAATATAGTCTCACATTAGGAGATTGTTACAATAATTCAATAGGAGCGGGCTTTAGCCCGCTCTCTTTATATTCTATTTCATCTTCCAGTGGTTTCAGCCAAAACTTATTATTTTAACCCTTCGCCTTCTTACTTCTTCGCTTTACTTCCCATATAAAAAGTAAGTTTTCCACCATTCATCATCTCAGAATGTTTCAACGTAAAATTCTTAATCTCTTTTCCATTCAGAAGAACTTTCTGAACATATACGTTTTTCGGGCTTTGATTGATGGCTTCTATTTCGAAAGTTTTTCCGTTTTCCAGATTCAATACAGCGTTATCAACCGCAGGGCTTCCGATAGAATAATCTTCTGAACCGGGCGCTACAGGATAAAACCCTAATGAACTCAAAATATACCATGCGCTCATTTGTCCGGCATCATCATTTCCTCCCAGTCCGTCCGGTGCTGCTTTATACTGCATTTCCAAAATGCGTCGGATTTGAGCCTGTGCTTTCCACGGCTGCCCTGCCCAGTTATACAAATAAGCAACATGGTGGGCTGGTTCGTTACCATGAACATATCCGCCGATAATTCCTTCGCGGGTAATATCTTCAGTATCTGCAAAGAATTCATCAGGTAAATGCATGGTGAACAGCTCATCAAGTTTTGAAGCGAACTTCTTCTTGCCACCC
The DNA here is from genome assembly GCF_900108365.1 of Chryseobacterium culicis. Classification (GTDB taxonomy): domain Bacteria; phylum Bacteroidota; class Bacteroidia; order Flavobacteriales; family Weeksellaceae; genus Chryseobacterium; species Chryseobacterium culicis. The sequence goes on from NZ_FNWQ01000008.1 coordinate 28,823, forward strand.
ATCAGCGTAATCAGCTCCTCCGGATTCTGCGGAACAAAGAAGCTGTAGTTCCATGAGTTTCCTTCAATGAAACCTTGTCCGTGTGTACTTAATACATCAAAATCTTTTTTGAAGCTTCCATCAGCCAGACGCGGACGCATAAATCCGATCGTTTTGTCAAAATTGTTTTTCCAGTTTTCAGATCTTTTGATAAACTGATTGTAGATTTCTGTTTTGTTCAGATGTTTTGCCAGCTGAGCAATAGCCCAGTCATCATAGGCATACTCCAAAGTATTGGAAACTGAAGTCCCGTTTTTCTCTGCCGGAATATATCCGAGATCAATGTACTGCCCAATGCCTTCGTAATTTCTCTTATTAGCAGTTTCTATGCAGGCTTTTAAGGCTTCTTCAGGATCACCGTCATAATTTCCTTTAATAATGGCATCAGCAACCACGCTTACACTGTGATAGCCACTCATGCACCAGTTGTCATTGGCGTAATGTGACCAGATTGGCAGCATTTTCATCGAAAACTGATTATAATGAGCCATCATAGATTTTACCATATCACCATTTCGCTTAGGCTGAATGATATTAAAGAAAGGATGCAATGTGCGGTAAGTGTCCCATAGAGAGAACGTTGTGTAATTGGTAAAGCCATCTGCCTTGTGAACATTCTGATCAAGACCTTTATATTCTCCATTAACATCCATATAAGTAGTAGGATTAATGAACGTATGGTACATGGCAGTGTAAAAATTCGTTTTTTCTGTATCTGAACCCTTGATGACAATTTTATTTAATTCTTTATTCCAATTGTTCTGAGCCTGAGCTTTAGCCTGATCAAAAGTAACGTTGCCCGTTTCTTTTTCCAGGTTATCCATAGCATTGGTCTGGCTGACAGGAGAAATGGCGAGCTTTACTTCAATACTTTCATTTTCATGAGTGTCAAAATCAAAAAACATTTTCAGATTCTTACCTGCGATTTCCGGGAAGTTCTGATTTTGGTCAAATTTTCTCCAAAATCCTTTGTAAACCTGCTTTTCATCATAGTTTTTCTGGCCGTAAGATTTAAAAGGTTTCGAAAATTTCATAGCGAAATAAACGGTTCTGGTTCTTGCCCAGCCGTTGGTCTGACGGTAGCCTGTAAGGGTATTTCCATTTTCTACGCGTACATAGGTCCAGACATTTTTTCCGTCATAGTTATAAATGCCGGCCATCAGATCCAGAATAATATGAGCCTGGTCAGACTTTGGAAAAGTATAGCGGTGAATTCCCACTCGCGGTGTTGCTGTAAGTTCTGCCAGAATATTGTAATCATCCAGCTTTACTTTATAATATCCGGCTTCAGCCGTTTCGTTCCGGTGTGAAAATCTGCTCCTGTAACCGCTTTCCGGATTGGAAGCCGTTCCCGGGTTCAACTGCAGTTTTCCTACGGTAGGCATCACCAGAAAATCTCCAAGGTCAGAATGCCCTGTTCCGCTGAAGTGGGTAGAGCTGAAGCCTACAATGGTTTTATCCTCATAACGGTAACCGGCGCAGTATTTATAAACCTCCCCGTTGTATTTTCCGTTCAGTTCATAAGAAACAGTATCCGTTTCAGGGCTCAGCTGAACCGCACCAAAAGGAACAGTGGCACCAGGATAAGTATGTCCCATCTTTTCGGTTCCGATGAGAGGATTGACATATTGTATTAATTTTTCGAATTTTTGAGCCTTAAACTGTGCGGCTACACATAAAAGAATTAGAAAAACAGTAGATCTGTGATGTTTCATTAATGATCATTTTCAAAGTTTAAAATTAATTAAAATCATCATTTGCGGTGGTATTTTGTAGAAATTTGAATAAGCTCTATTCTTTTTCTGAAAAACGGAAGCCTATTCCGTGCAGGTTCTCTATTAAAACATTCTGTTCTTCTGCTAATACTTTTCGTAAACGGGAGATAAATACATCAAGACTTCGTCCCATAAAATAGTCGTCATCGCCCCAGATGGCTTTCAGGATGTCCTGTCTTTTGACCACCAGGTTTTTGTGGCGGATGAAATATAAAAGAAGGTCAGATTCCCTTTGGGTGAGGGTAATGTTGTTCCCGGTTCCTGTCAGAGTATAGTTTTTAGGATCAAAATCATATTTGCCCACCTTATATTTTAGCGGAGCTGTATCTGTTTTCTTGGTGCGTTTCAGAAAAACTTCAATCTTCAGCATCAGTTCCTCAATACTGAACGGCTTTACGAGATAGTCATCTGCTCCTATTTTAAGTCCTTTGATCCGGTCTTCTTTTAAAGCCTTTGCAGAGATGAAAATAATCGGGATTTCAGAATTTTTACTGCGGATTTGCTGTGCTACATCAAATCCGTTCATGCCGGGCATCATAATATCCAGCAGACAAATATCGAAATACTGAGTGTTAAATGCTTCCAATGCTGATTCTCCGTCAGAATAACAGCTGATATCATAATAACTTTCCAGACTGTCTTCCACCAGAAAAGCGATTGTTTGGTCATCTTCGGCATATAAAATTTTAGATTTCTCCATACTTACACATAATTAGTTTGAAAACGGAAAGAAGAGTGTTGTAGTAATTCCTCTGTCTTCATTATTTTCCACAGAGATCTTCCAGTGATGCTGCTGAACTACTTTTTTTACATAAAATAGGCCCAGCCCAAAACCATTTACTTCTTCGCTTCTTTTGGTATGTACCCGGTAAAATTTTTCAAAAATATGAGGAATATTTTTAGCGGGAATGCCCATTCCGTTGTCTTTGAACTTTAAATATAAGCCTTTTGAATCTTTATGAGCAGAAATTTTGATCACAGGATTTGTTTCACAATATTTAATGGAGTTATCCAAAAGGTTGTAAATGATATTCGTAAAGTGAAATTCATCAGCCATCACGGAAGTGCTGTTTTCAATATCAATTTCAATGCTGAGGTCTTTATTCTTTTGCTCTATACTGTCTGTAATCTCCTGAATAAAAGGAAGAAGCAGAATTTTTTGAGGTTTTAATGACAATCCGGCGGCATCGTTCTTAGCAATATTCAATATTTTCTCAATATGACTGTTGAGCTTATGACTTTGATTAATAATAATGGAAGTATACGTCTGCAATTTAGAGTTTTCCTGTACCATTTCCTGCTTATTAAGCGCTTCCGAAGCTAAAAGAATTGAAGACAATGGCGTTTTAAACTCGTGGGTCATATTATTAATAAAATCACGCTGCAGCTCTGAAAATTTCTTCTGCTGGATGATGGTATAGATAGAATATACATATACCAGAAGAATGATAATGAGAGCAAATGTAAGGAGGTACCAAAATCTTAATGAACTGATCAGGTACGTTGTTTTATCCGGAAAACGGATGGAAAAGTAATAGATCAGATTTTTGTGCTTGGGAAAATTGATCACCTTATTGCCCGGGCTTTCCTGGTGGGAAGTCATATATTTTCCGTACACCATTTTATCACTGTGGCAGTTGTATAGCGCATATACGTAATCTGTATTGATCTGAAAGCGGGTAAATTCTGTTTTCAGGTAGTATTCAAGAACTACGGGATGAAATTCATTGTTGATATTCACCACATAATAGTCATTGGCAATATTCTGAACAGGGTTTTCCGTATAGGACGTTTTTCCTCCGGACAGCTTTTCGGCAACTTCCATTAAGGCAATATTAACCTTCTGGTTAAATTTTTTATCTTCAAGATTATAAGCCTGGCGGGTCCACATCAGTTGTGCTATTAAAATTCCGATAATAGCAACAAATCCCAGGGTTATGATAATATTGAGTCTTTTTATTTTCATTTCCTGAAACAATATTATCCAAAAATATCTATTTATCTTTTATCATTAACAACTTATTAACAAATGTTAGATACCGGTTAACAAGTGGTAATGATGTTCTGCTTTACATTTGTTATACCGAAATAAAATAATATTAAAATTTATACTCATGAAAAAACTAAAAATTACAGCTCTTTTGGCCGTTTTGGCATTTTCGCCTTTTTATGCGAATGTACTTTCTGCAGATGCCCCAGCTATTGTAAAAATGGTAGCGGATGCCATTAAATGGAAATCGGAATCTATAGATGTAGGAAATATTCCTCAGGGAAAACCAAAATTGATCAGATTTGAATTTACGAATACAAGTTCAAAACCAATCATTATTCAGAATGTAGCACCTTCATGTGGATGTACAACTGCAGACTATACAAAAACGCCTATCCAGCCAGGTAAAAAAGGGTTTGTAGAAGCGAGTTATAACGCAGCGGCTGTAGGTCCGTTTATGAAAACTGTAAACGTTACGACAAGTGACAGCAAAACTCCTAAAACACTTTCATTCAAAGGAGTGGTAGCTTCTTAATACATTGTTTTTTAAAATAAAAATAGCCTGGTAAAGTAATATCAGGCTATTTTCTTGCCCAATACCATCATGAATAATTATTTGCAGCATTATTTATCAGCCTATTTTAAAGGATTGCATTTCATTATTTATTATTTTTAAGAAAAAATATTTTATGAGTCTATATACACAACCTATGCTGCGCGAAGGTGCACTAAAAGATAAAGTAGCAATTGTAACAGGAGGCGGAAGCGGCCTTGGTAAAGCGATGACCAAATACTTTCTTGAACTGGGTGCCAAAGTGGTAATTACTTCCAGAAATCTGGAAAAATTACAGACAACAGCGAAGGAGCTGGAAGATGAAACAGGAGGTAAAGTACTTTGTGTGGCTTGTGATGTAAGAAACTGGGATGAGGTGGAAGCCATGAAAGAAGCAGCCCTGAAAGAATTCGGAAAAATTGATATTTTGCTCAATAATGCTGCCGGTAACTTTATTTCTCCTACAGAAAAACTGACTCATTCCGCGTTTGATTCTATTCTGGACATCGTTTTGAAAGGAACAAAAAACTGTACCCTTTCGGTAGGAAAACACTGGATAGATTCTAAAACACCGGGAACTGTTCTGAATATTGTAACAACCTACGCATGGACAGGTTCTGCTTTTGTAGTCCCATCAGCCTGTGCAAAAGCAGGGGTTCTGGCAATGACCAGATCACTGGCGGTAGAATGGGCAAAGTACGGAATCCGTTTCAATGCTATTGCTCCGGGACCATTCCCTACAAAAGGAGCCTGGGACAGACTTCTTCCGGGAGATCTTCAGGAGAAATTTGATATGAAGAAAAAAGTTCCGTTGAGAAGAGTAGGGGAACATCAGGAGCTTGCGAACCTTGCCGCTTATCTGGTTTCAGATTATTCAGCATATATGAATGGAGAAGTGGTAACTATTGATGGTGGAGAATGGCTTCAGGGAGCCGGAGAATTTAACATGCTTGAAGCAATTCCCAAAGAAATGTGGGATGCACTGGAAGCAATGATTAAAGCGAAAAAATCGAATTAAATTAAACTTATATTAAAAAAACTCCCGGATGTGTAACAAATCCGGGAGTTTTTTTACCTATGTAGTAAATATTATTTCAAATGAATTGTAAACTTCCAATCCTTGTTTCCACTGTTGCAGTACTGCTGTTTTCAGGTTCTGTATACGCACAGGAAACTCCAAAGTATGATTATGTAGAAGCTTTTAAACCGTTTTTCTATCCGCAGACAGGTACGGCAACCCGTTCTGCAAGCGGACAGCCGGGGCATGCTTATTGGCAGAATTCAGCAGATTATCATTTGAATGTCAGCCTGAATGAAGACAAAAAAGAGATTACAGGCACGGCACAAATTACCTACACCAATAACAGTCCTGATAAATTAGGCTTTCTCTGGCTGCAGCTGGATCAGAATCTTTTTGCTAAAGATTCCAGAGGAAATGCAGTAGTGCCGCTTTCCGGAAGCAGAAATGGAGCTCACGGTGAAGAATTTAATGGAGGGTATAGAATTAAATCCGTTAAACTGGATGGAAAAACAGAGGTAAAATATACCATCACCGATACAAGAATGCAGATTGACCTTCCAAAAGAACTCAAAGCGAATGGAGGGGTGGCCAAAATTGAAATTGAATATTCATTTATCTCTCCGGAATACGGCTCGGACAGAATGGGAATTCAGGATACTAAAAACGGGAAAATCTTTACCATGGCACAATGGTATCCGAGAATGTGCGTGTATGATGATGTCATGGGATGGAATACGCTTCCTTACCTTGGAGCTTCGGAGTTTTATCTGGAATATGGAAATATTACGGCCAATATCACTGTTCCGGCCAATCACTATGTGGTAGCATCCGGAGAACTTCTTAATGAAAAAGAAGTCTACAGTAAAGAAGAAATCAGCAGATGGAACCAGGCAAGAAACAGTGACAAGACAGTTATGATCCGTCCTGAATCTGAGATCGGTAAAAATAAAGCTTCCGGTACAAAAACATGGAAATTCAAAATTACGCAGGCAAGAGATTTTGCCTGGGCCTCATCAGCCGGGTTTATATTGGATGCCGCAAAAATTAATCTGCCAAGCGGAAAGAAATCCCTGGCTATTTCAGCTTATCCTGTAGAAAGTGCAGGGGAAAAAGCATGGGGAAGATCTACCGAATATACCAAGGCTGCTATAGAGCATTACTCAAAGAAATGGTATGAGTATACCTATCCGGCTGCCACCAATGTAGCAGGAAATGAAGGAGGAATGGAATATCCGGGGATCGTATTCTGCCACATGGATTCCAAAGGGGAAGACCTTTGGGGCGTTACAGACCATGAATTCGGACACAACTGGTTCCCTATGATCGTTGGATCTAATGAAAGGCTTTTCGCATGGATGGATGAAGGGTTTAATACATTCATCAACGGACTTTCAACCGAAGCTTTCAACAAAGGGGAGTATTACCGCAAGCCGAATCTGGCAAGATCAGGGACTTATCTCTTGACCGATAGTCTGGAGCCTGTAATGGTGGGACCGGACAATATGAAAGAAAGGAACATCGGAGCATTGGCTTACTATAAGCCGGGAACTGGTCTGGATGTTTTAAGAGAAGCTATTCTGGGGCCAGAGAAATTTGATAAAGCCTTCAGAACCTATATAGACCGTTGGGCATTCAAACACCCAACTCCCTGGGATTTCTTCCATACGATGGAAAACGTTTCCGGAGAAGAACTGAACTGGTTCTGGAGAGGATGGTTCTTTAACAAATGGAAAATTGATCAGGCAGTTAAAAACGTACAATATGTCAACGGAAACTTTAAAAACGGAGTTCAGATTACCGTGGAGAATATTGGACAGTTACCAATGCCTGCAACCGTTCAGCTGAAATTCAAAGATGGTACGGCACAAATCGTAAATATCCCTGTAGAAGTCTGGAAAAGAAATAAAGAATGGACATTCAAAGTAGATTCTAATAAGGAACTCGATGAGGTGAAACTGGATCCGGATTCTGTAGTGCCTGATGTGAATCTGGAAAACAACAGCAAAAAACCTGCATAGGAATATTCAATTTATTTAAATGTAACGCGAAGATTTACGATCTTAAGTTGATATAAATATACAGTACAAAGCCCGGGCTTACCATGGTAAGCCCGGGCTTTTATTTTATTGACGCAGCCAAATTTCAGGAATATTTTGTGTTTACCGGAGAAGAAACAGATAATTTAACAATATAATCATATCAATAAAGTATTTCTGTCACAGAGAAGTATTATTTTTGTCTCTTATTGATATAATAAAATATGAATTTCAGATTTTCAATGGTGTTTCTGATGCTTTTTGCATTGGGATTTTCACAGGACCTTACCGTAATGAGTTTTAATATCAGGCTGAATGTAGAGTCGGATAAAGACAATGCCTGGCCGAAAAGAAAGCAGGACGTTGCTGATTTGCTGACCTATTATCATCCGGATTACTTCGGTGTACAGGAAGCGCTGCCGGAACAGATGAAAGATATTAAAAGTAGTTTAAAGAATTATGAGTACATAGGAGTTGGAAGAGACGACGGCAAAGAAAAAGGTGAGTTTTCAGCTATTTTTTATGATAAGAACAAACTTGAAGTCGTAAAATCAGGAACATTCTGGCTGTCTGAAACTCCGGAGAAACCCTCAAAAGGATGGGATGCGGCGCTGAACAGAATCTGTACCTATGCCCTGTTTAAAGATAAAAAATCAAAAAAAGAATTCCTGGCGATGAATCTTCATTTTGATCATGTAGGCAATGTAGCAAGAGTAAAATCTTCTGAGCTGATCCTGAAAAAAATCAAAGAACTGAATCCAGGGAATCTTCCCGTAACATTAAGCGGAGACTTTAACCTGACGGATGATTCTGAACCGATTAAAATTCTTTCCCAGAATATGAAAGATACTTTCTACCATTCAGAAACCAAACATTACGGTCCCGCAGGAACTTTCACAGGTTTTAATGTAAATGAAGTTCCAAAAGAGAGAATTGATTATATTTTTACACAAGGCTTTAAGATAAAATCACACAGACACATTAATGACAGAAGAGAAAATCTTCTGTATCCGTCAGACCATTTCCCGGTGATTGTGAATCTTTCTCTGTAAAAAATCAGTGGATTGGAAAATCAACTTCAAATCCAATTCCTCTCAGGGATTGGATTTTTATTTGAGGATCACTGTTGAAATATTTACGAAGTCTGCTGATGAACACATCAAGACTTCTTCCCGTAAAGTAATCATTGGTTTCCCAAAGGTTATCCAGGATATTATCTCTTGTAATAATGCTGCGATTATGTTTCAGAAGATACAGTAGCAGCTCTTGCTCGCGTATGGTCAGCCGGTTGTTTCCGTTAGGATGTGACAACAGAAGTTTAGCCGTGTCCAGCGAAAACGCTCCTATTCTTATTTGGCTTTCTGCAGCTGAAGGAAGCGTTCTCCTGAGAATATTTTTAAGTCTTAAAACGAGTTCTTCCGGGTCACAGGGTTTCGCGATATAATCGTCTGCTCCTATTTTTAATCCGGTCAGCCGGTCTATTTTTTGATTTTTTGCTGTTAAAAATAATAACGGGAATTTACTTCTTTCTTTAAGGATCATTTTAGCCAGAGAGAACCCGTCTATGTGAGGCATCATCACATCCAGAATTCCTATCTGAAAAGGAAAATCGTCCTCAATTAAGGATACTACTTCTTCAGGATTCTGAAACCAGCTGACTTCAAAATCTTCCAATTCAAGATACTGCTTCAGAATCATTCCGAAATCAGGATCATCTTCTGCCAGAAGGATTTTAGTTTTCATAAGGAACTGATATTTTAAAAGTACTGCCTGCTTTAGGCTGACTGGAAACCTCTATTTTTCCGCTATAATTGGTGATAATTTTCTTCACGAAATAAAGTCCAAGCCCAAGCCCTTTGCTGTTGTGAATATTGTTATTCTGTATTCTGTAGAATTTTTCAAAAATGTTGTTCAGTTCTTCTGTTTCCATTCCGTGGCCGTTGTCAGAAACTTCAATTTCTAATTGCTGAGAAACGTTGTGGATATCTATTTTTACAACAGAGGACCCGTATTTCACACTGTTTTCACAAAGATTCTTAATTACCGTTTCCATCAGGTTTTTATCGAAAGGAAGGCTTTGTGAAGCTGAATTTTTGAGTTTAAAATCAGTATTCGGGTAAGTAACCGAGAGGTCCTGTATGAAAAAACTCCAGTCCGAATGCTGTATGGCAGTGATTGCATCCGGCATTTCATCCTGATGAAGTTGAAACATCAGACTTTCAAGCCGTGAAATCTGTCTGTCGATAAGCGGAAGCGTCTCGGAATTCCATTCTTTTTTTAATGCCCTGGAAGCGATTTTTAACGTAGCGATCGGAGTTTTGAACTCATGGGAAATATTATCCACAATGGTGTGGAGAACTTCTACCTGTTTTTGCTGCCGGATCAGGTTTCTGATGGTAAAAATGTAAAGCAGAAGAACGCCGGAAAGAAGAATTACACAACAAATGATCAGTAAGGTAAGTTCTTTGAAAACAATACTCTTTATATTTCTGATCTCAAAATCAGTCTGGGTTTTAACAAGGAAAGTGTCCTTTTTTTCGACTTGCCCCTTCTCGGTATCATCTCTTTTGGTGGTTGAGGTTTCCCAGCTTCCATTGCTGGCAATACGCGGATTTTTAATGATATCCGGTGTTTCAAAAATACTAATGGGTTCTGTAATTACTTTTGTACTGTCCGGAAGGTGTATAATGGAAAGATATCTGATTCTTGCCGAAATTTCATAGCCGTCCTTCTGGTAGCGGCTGTTAATATAATGGATCAGCCTTTCTCTGGCAGATTTCCTGTTTTCTATGAAATAACGGAGAAAATCCTTTTTACTGATCTCCTTATTATGATACTGTATAATGATTTTCTGGAGAGAATCATCATTTCTTTCTTTGACTTCCTGCAGGTCTTCCAGATTGTCTGTATAATTGGTAAGCCCGTCATTTACGGATCTGTAGATATCCCTCTCTTTTACCTGATAGGTTTTATACATAAAATATACCTGAATTCCCAGTAAAAGCAGGAATAGAGCGGCAAAAACCGAAATCAGAATTTTACTCTTGGCTATCATTAAAACAAAGATAAAGTTTTAACATTGTACTGAAATAGTATTTTTATCATTAACCTTTTATTAACCTGATGATTGATATGATTTTAGAAAATAAAAGGCTATATAAAAAGTTATTTATTCTTCTGGTTTTGTGATCCGGAGTGGTCATCAATGCCCATCCGCACCGTTTTATATTAGGAACGAATTCAGGTTTTCTTATGTAAAGAAAAAGGTATTAACCTATCATTAACCCACCGTTAACCGAAAATCTCTCTTTCAATACAGAATTTTGTACCCGGAGAGCAGGACAATAGTTTTGCCCCTAAGGATAAAAAATAGCCATGTATAAACTTCTTTTTTTACTGTGCTTTCCAGTTTTGTTTTTGGCCCAGAAACAAAAAACAGGAGGGACAGTGGTGAACAGCGAAAACGAAAAACTTTCATCAGTAAAGGTGGAAGTATATAATGCTCAAAATGAATTGATCAAAGAATTAAAAACGGATGATCACGGACAATTTGTACTGGAAGATATTCCACTGCAAAATATAAGGCTGGTGGTTAAAAATCTGGGATATTCTTTATTTGAGAAAAAACTGGATTTGAATGAAACGGAACCATTGAATATCGTTCTTAAAAAAGAATCTCAGGAGATCGATGAAGTGGTAATGACGAAACGAAAGCCATTGGTGAAAAGAAAGGTGGACCGTCTGGAATTTAATGTGGAAAACAGTACTATTTCTTCGCTCAATGCCTGGGAAATTTTAAAAAATACACCCGGTGTTATCATCAATAACAGCGTATTGAGTGTAAAAGGAAGTACAGGGATTCTGGTGACTATTAATGATAAAAAAGTTATGCTGACAGGGGATGAACTTAAAAATCTTCTGGAAAACACACAGGGAGATGAGGTAAAATCAGTAGAAGTGATTACCAATCCGCCTGCAAAATATGAAGCGTCTGGAAGTGCGGTCTTGAATATCGTTCTCAAAAAGAATAAAATTGAAGGCTACCGCGGTATTGTCTCATCCAAATACGTGCAGACACAATATGCGAAAGGTGTTTTCGGCCTTTCCCAATATTATAAGAAAAATAAGCTTTCCGTTATGGGAAGTTATTATAAAGGGCTCGGAACGTACTACCGGGAAGGAACAGACTATGTAAACTACCCGGAAAGTCAGACCCGGTGGGTCAGTACAATGAACAGGAAGGATAAAAACAATAACCAGAATACCCTGAATTTTAATGCGGAATATGAATTGGACAGCCTGACCAATATCAGCCTCAACTACTCAGGGTATTTTTCTCCAAAGTCCTTCGGAACCTACCATGTTCCTACGCTGATCTATAACCGGCAGGATATCGCAGAATCTGATTATACCACAATCAATGATCACCGTTCACGTTCCATCAACAATTCTGTGAGCTTTCAGATAGACCGTAAGTTCAATAAAAAAAGCAGCCTTTCCTGGATCAGTTATTTTACGGGGAATAATTCGGATAAATACCAGAATGTGATCACCTATCTGAACTTTGCAGGGCAGCCACCAAAAGAAGATAATTTTCTTACCCAGAATAAAGCGGATGTTCAGTTATATTCCACTCAGTTTGATTATCAGTGGAAAGGGGATAAACTGGAACTGGAATCCGGAACGAAATATAGTTTTGTAAAAACCGGCAGTAAACTGGATTTCTCAGATAATGAGAATGGAATTTTACAGTACCGGCCGGATAAAAGCAGCGTTTTTGATTATAAGGAACACAATTTTGCCCTGTATTCCTCTTTAGCCTACAATATCGGAAAATGGAATTTCAAAGGAGGTCTTCGTGCGGAAATGACAGACCTTGAAGGGGTGGTTTCCGAACCTTATGAACTCAATAAAAGCAGGTACTGGAAATTCTTCCCCACCTTCTATGCCCAATATACCACAGAAAATAAACAGGAGTTCGGTTTCTCTTACGGGAAAAGAATCAGCAGACCTTCTTATGCCTGGCTGAATCCTGCAAAATCTTACTACAACCTGTTTTCCTATTATCAGGGAGATCCAAAATTGAAAGCGACCATTATTCATAATCTTAATCTTACCTATTCCTGGAAAGACTGGAATCTGGATTGGTACTACAGGAAAGAAATATATCCGTCTATGGAAATCTCCTATCAGGAGCCAAGCACCAACAGCCTGATCTATTATTTTACCAATATTGAAAAAGGAGAAGCTTTTGGATTGAGCTTATACAAAAATTTTCAGGTGAAGTCCTGGTGGAATATTATCCTGTCTGAAAATCTTGAGCATAATGAAAACTATTTCAAAGGAATTGACGGAATGCTGTATAAGAATAAAGTCTGGAACTGGGTCTCAAACATCTCTACAAGCTTTACCCTTGACAAAAACAGTGATTGGAAAATGGAAATGGGACACCGTTACTATTCTCCGGGAATACAGGGAACTTTCAGAATTTCCTCTGCCTGGTCCGCATATTTTGTTATGAACAGAAAATTCCTGAATAAAAAACTGGAAGCCAGCCTTATTTTTACCGATATTTTCAGATCCACGGGGCAGAAAGTCAGTACAAAATATGCCAATCAGGATAATTATTTCCTTGATTATACCGATGCTCAGGGTATTTCATTTTCATTGAAATTCAACTTTGGAAATCAGGCTGTGAAAAATGCAAAAACCATTAAAAAAACTGCGGAACAGGATAGGCTGTAAGGTAATTAGGATAAAAAATCTGTTACAATAAAATATTATCACAAAGTAAATGATCTTTTGATGTCACATTTTCGTTAATTTTGATACCTATCTCTAAAAAGATCGCTATGAAGAAAATTTTTTCCGCAATGCTGATGGTCGTTTCTTTACTGCAATTATCTGCACAGGAACTGTATATGCCAAGGAATATCAAAAAAGCTTATGAAAAAGGTACGCGTGACATCTCCGGGGCGCCAGGTAAAAACTATTGGCAGAATAAAGGAGTGTATAATGTAGATGTGAAAGTAGATGCCAATACAAAAACGGTTTCCGGAAAAGAAACAATTGTCTATACCAATAACAGCCCGGATGCTCTTAGTGAGCTGGCTATAAGGTTTGTGAATAATCTTCATAAGCCGCAGTCGCCAAGATCAGGTTTTGTCTCCAGAGATTTTCTTTCATCCGGACTGAAGATTAAATCTTTCAGTGTAAACGGCGAAAAATATGATATCAACAGTGATGACTGGAGTACAGTTGAAAAAGTAAAATTAAACGCAGCTTTAAAACCAAAATCAAAAGCAGAAGTTAAAATAGAGTGGGAGTATCCCTTATCTGTGCAGAGCGGAAGAGAAGGGCAGATAGATCCTGAAACCTTCTATGTAGCTTATTCTTTTCCAAGAATTTCCGTGTACGATGATTATAACGGATGGGACATGCTTCAGCATTCAGACAGACAGGAATTCTACAATGATTTTAATGATTACAGTTTTGCCATCACAGCACCCAAAAATTACGTAGTCTGGGCTACCGGGGATTTCCTGAATCCGGAAGCTGTACTGCAGCCGGAATATTTAAAAAGATATAAAGCTTCCTTGAAGAGTGATAAAGTAATGCACATTGCTACAGAGCAGGAAATGAAATCAGGAAAAGTAACAAAGCAGAATAAATGGAATGTCTGGAAATTTAAAGCCAGCCATATCACAGATTTCTGTTTTGCCATGAGCAATCATTATGTGTGGGATGCCGCAAGCGTGCAGTTAAAAACAAAAAGAGCAAGCGTGCAGGCAGGATATAAAAACGGGGCAAAAGATTTTGAACATTATGTTGACTGGATGCGTTACAATCTGGAGTGGTTCTCAAAAAACTGGCCGGGTGTAGAATATCCGTATAATGTAATGACGGCCATTCAGGGATATGCGGATATGGAATATCCAATGATGATCAACGATACCAGTATTCCTGATGATCTTCAGGACGCAAGACTTACGGCAGATCATGAAATTGCCCACACTTATTTCCCTTTCTATATGGGAATTAATGAGACAAGATATGCGTTCATGGATGAAGGATGGGCCACTACGCTGGAATACCTGATAGGAATTGATGAAAACGGAGAAACTGCCGCGAAAGAATTTTATAAAAATTTCCGTGTAAAAAAATGGATCAATGACCCTTCTGCAGAACAGGATCAGCCGGTGATTACCATGAGTACACAGGTAAGCGGTGCCGGATACGGAAACAATTCTTATGTAAAGGCATCTTTATCTTATCTGGCTCTGAAAGATTATCTGGGAGATGAGCTGTTTAAAAAAGCATTGCATCATTATATGGACAACTGGAATGGAAAACATCCGGTTCCATGGGATTATTTCAATTCTATGAATACAGGTTCAGGAAAAAATCTTAACTGGTTTTTCCAGAACTGGTTTTATACCAACAATTATATTGATTTAAAAGTCGCAGGAGCTTCCCAGATGAATGATATGCTTACTGTAAATGTTGTCAATGTGGGCGGATTTGCTATTCCTTTCGATGCCGTTTTAGCCTATGAGGACGGAACTACAGAAAAGCTGCATTTCTCTCCCTCAGTCTGGGAAAAAGATCAGAAGATGGCAGATCTGGTGATTCCGATCAAGAAGAAAATAAAATCTGTACAGCTGGATGGGGATCTTTTTATGGATTATACTCCGGATGATAACCGTAAAAACTTATAAAACTAAAAAGCCTTCAGATTCTGAAGGCTTTTGTATTGTTAAAAATACGCGGTTAATCTTAAACCCAGTGTAATATAGCTGATCTTTTCCTTTGCAGTCATATTGTTAAGTTCCTGATCCAGCTCATCACTCTCCTTAATCTCGTCACTGAAATGATAACGGATGGTAGAATTGATTTGATTGTAATCCGTATAAAATGTGAGGCCTAATCCCGGATTGAATTTATAGGTCATAGAGGCTCCTGTATTCCACCGGAAAGCAGGTTTCGGCTTGTATCTGGCAATCTGAAGCTCGTGGTTTGGGGTGTCAATATCATTTCCTTTTACGAATACCTTTCCGCTGGCAGTTGCCGCATATCCTCCGGTTACCTTTAAAGTAAGCTGCCATTTATCTGATAATTCATGAGAAAAATAAGGTCCTATTCCTGCCGAGAGGAATCCGAGGGATTGTGTTTTGAGTTCATGATCCCCGAAATCCTGTCCGTCATCAAACGTTATTCTCTGAGATTTAATGGGAAAGCTGCTAAAGGATACATCTGCACCTACACCCCATTTTTTTGAAAAGAAGTAAGCACCTTCCAGTCCGCCTTCAAAGCCGATCTGTTTTTTATCATCCAGTTCAGATTCCTTCAGGAAATTGGTAGTTCCTAATGCGGTTCCCATTTTCAGCGCAAGAAAAGAAGGATAATCATTTCCCTGGATTCTGGATAATATGCTTAAATTATCTCCTTTATTCTTATAAATTTTATCAATAAAAAAGTACCCGAGCTCTGTAGAAATAATCCCAATCCCTGCTCCGGCAAGTATGTCCGGAACCCAGTGTCTGTTATTTAAGTTCCGTCCCAGTCCTGTTAGGGTGGCAGAGCCATATCCTGCAATACTGTAGGCTGGATTTACCATTCCGTATTCCTTATGCAAAAAGCTGGCATTGGTGAAAGCCATAGCAGCATGTCCAGACGGGAAAGAATTGTTTTTGGATCCATCCGGACGTTCTACCTTTGCCGTATATTTTATAGAATTGACTAAAATAGCCATGATGGCTAAACTTGTTCCGTAAGATAAAGTTGCTCTGCCGAGATTGTTTCTGCCTTTTACGCCAGCCAGCTTTAATCCGTAAACAGCGGCGGCGGGAGCATATTGAAGATAATCATCATACTTTACTTTGAAGTTGGGAAGGTACCGGTTTCTTACCTCACGGATATTCTCTTTTTCTCCCCATGTTGCAGCAGCGGCTGTAAAAAGAATAGCAGGAGCAATAGATTTTTTTACCCAGTGTTTTTTGAAAAAAGGAGTTTTAGAGTTGAATAGACAGCCGGAAGAATTGATAAGTGCAATATCTTCTTTGAGATTCCTGGCCGGGATCGTATCCTGTGTTTTAATCTGGATGGTATCCTGTGCTTTAATACAGTATAGGTGCAATAGTATTCCTGATGCTAGTGCTATTTTTTTCATCGTAGTAGTGGTGCGAAATTAAATCGTGTAAAAATATTAAAAAAATCTATCCCAAAAATTGAGATAGACTATTTTAATATTTTTATAATATTCTGAATGAGATTATTAATTATCTCAATCCCGATCTTGGTCCGGAGGCAGCCACTACAGCCTGCATTCTGGTTTTTTGATTGGCAGAGAACATCACCATAGATTTGTCATCTACATAATCCATGTAGTTCATGAACATCTGAGAACGGCTTACACCGCCACAAACTCTGTTCAGAGGATAGGTAGGATTTCCGTAGTTAGGGCCGGGAGAAACTGGAGTGTCATTAGAGTAATCTGTCTGGCATCCTGCATCAGAAGATCCCCAAAGGTGAGGAAGGTTCAGGTAGTGTCCTACTTCATGAGTCACTGTTCTTCCTAAATTGAATGGGGCAGAAGCACCTGTTTTTCCGATGTACTGATACCCGATGACAAGGCCGTCATACCATTGCCCGGCATTTTCAGGATAATAAGCATAGCCTAGTGTTCCTGCCTGTCCGTTTTCATCAAGGATGGAATTTACTACCCAGATATTCATGTTTTTATTAACATCAGTCGCATCAATACCTCCTGTGCTTGCTTTCTTCATCTCTTCCAGGTTAGACTTCCAGCCCGTTTTAGAGTTTTGCTTACGGTTGGTAGCTACCAGTTTGAAACGGATTTTTACATCCCCTGCGGCTACGGGTTGGAATGCTGAAGGAATTTTATTAATGTCAGAATTGGTTGCCCCATAGTCTGCATTCAGTACTGCAATTTGTTCTGCAATTCTTGCATCAGAAACATTTTGGGCGGAAGTGTTGTAGATAACGTTAAAAACAACAGGGATTTCTACGGTTCCGTCTGCCAGAACTTTTCCCACTTTCAGGTCATTAACAAAGTTTTGCGTGCGGGCTTCAATTTCTTCTGCTTTTAAACGGAGTGAAGGGTTTTTTTGTAACATTTGAGCTCTTAATTCTTCGGAAGGGCAGCTTCTTTTCAGGGCTCCTGCAATAGCAGGTTCCTGATCCTGAGGTATTTCATTTTGATTGGTCAGGCTGTCGGTATTACATGCCGACATAAGGCCCAGAACTAGGGCTCCAAATAGGAATTTTTTCATATCGTTATAATATAATTTGGTTGAGGATGTGAAATTATACTATTTGAAATTAATGTGCAAACAATTCGTAAAATATTTATTAAATTAATATGTTTTACTTTGTTTATGTGTTTTTAATTTAATGTTAGTGTATTTATATTGGATTTTAATTAAATTACTGTATTTTATTTTTATTTCACGATTAAGTGTGTTTTTTAATGTAAATTATTTTATTTTTTTAATCTTTTGTAGAATATTTTACTTTTAAGTCAAGGGTTGGCTTTTGTTTATGCTCAACATGGCAATATCCTGTTAATAAAAAAACCTACCTCAGATTGCGAGATAGGTTTTGAATATTCTAAAAAAATACTTTTAATAAACTCTTAATCCTGATCGTGCTCCAGAAGAAGCTACTACAGACTGCATTCTTGTTTTTTGTCCTGAAGAGAACATAAACATCGCTGCATCGTCTACGTAATCCATGTAGTTCATAAACATCACAGATCTTTGTACGCCGCTGCAGGTATTATAAAGAGGATAAGAAGGTTTGCCGTAGTTGGCTGTAGTTTGGGTAGGGGTGTCGCTTACCTGGTCATTTCCACAGTTAGCATCTCCCCAGATATGTCTCAGGTTCAGATAGTGGCCCACTTCGTGAGTGGCTGTTCTTCCGAGGTTAAATGGTGAAGAAGCACCTGTTTTTCCAAAATAAGGAGCTCCTATGACAACACCGTCATTCCATAATCCTGCGGATTCGGGAAAAGTAGCGTAGCCAAGAATTGTACGGCCCTGGCTGGTCATTTTGCCCACAATCCATATGTTTAAATAATTGGTAGGGTTAGTTGCATCAATGCCTCCTTTGGAAGCTTTCTTCATATCATCATTGGTAGACCAGCTTGTTTTAGTGGTAGATTTTCTTACGGTATTCACCAGTCTGAATTTTACTTTGGTATCACCGGAGCTTACTGATTGGAATTCGGCAGGTATTTTACTGACATCACTGTTTGTACCGGAATAGTCGGCATTCAGTACAGCTATCTGCTCAGCAATTCTTGCGTCAGAAACATTTTCCGCTGTGGTTTTGTACACAACATTCACAACAACAGGAATTTCCACAGTGCCATCTGCCAGAACTTTTCCAACTTTCAAATCATTGGCAAATTTCTCGGTATTGATTTCCAAAGCAGCAAATTTTTGTTGAAGTTCAGGGTTTTTCTTCAGTGCTTCCTGACGGATTTCTTCAGAGGCACATCCTCTTTGTACCAGTCCTGCAGAAATAGATTCATCAATGGTATTTTCACCCGGATTAGTACTGTTGTCCTGATTACATGCCGACAGTACAGTGAGCATACATGCTCCAAATAATAGTTTTTTCATATCAAAATCATTTTGGTTGAGAATGTGAAATTATATTTTTTGAAATTGATATGCAAGTGTTTTTCTTAATTATTTGATAAATTGTTAAGTTATTTCATCTTTAATTGAATTTAATTTAACGTTATTAAATAAGTGTTGTGTTTTAGTTAATTTTAAAATTGGGTATGATGTTTTTATTTATTCGCTATGTTTATATGAATTTTTTTAATTAAAACTTTTTTTTTTAGGAACACTTTTAATATTATGTTTTAATTTGCAAAACCATTTTTAATAGCAAACACAGCCAGTCCTACACGGGTTTTCAAATCCAGTTTTTCACAGAGCTGATCGCGGTAGCTTTCCACTGTTCTGGGGCTGCAGCACATTCTGTCTGCAATTTCTTTATAGCTCAGCTCAGTGACTGTATATTTAAGAAATTCTTTTTCTCTGTCTGAAATTCTTACTGTAATTTCAGATTCCGTTTCCTTGTTGAGATTAGAAAAAATAATTTTTGATGCCCAGTCCGGATAAAAGAAACCGTCGCTGTTCAGCCGGGTAAGTGCTGTTTCCAGATCTCTGGGATGAGTGTTTTTTAAAAGGTAGCCTTTGGCTCCGCTTTTTATCATTTTAATTACGCTGTTGTCATCCCCCTGCATACTGAGAGCCATAACTTTAACGCCGGGATGGTTTTTCGTAAGCCAGACCGCGGTTTCAAAACCATCCATAATAGGCATGCTTATATCTAAAAGAATGATATCGGGGATTGTATTTCCTTCTTCAAATTTTTGGATAAGATCTTTACCGTTTTCGCATACGTAGATCACTTCAAATTCGCTGAAATTACCGATAATGCTTTCCAGTGCCTTAGCAATTAATATATGATCATCAACAATTACAATAGATTTTTTCATGACTGTTTTTTTAAGATAATAGTAAGTAGGGTTCCCGCATTTTCATTGCTTTCCATATGGAATTTTGCGCCTATGATTTCCGCTCTGTTTTTCATATTGGTGAGGCCTATTCCGTTGGATTTGATCTTTGAAGTATCAAATCCTTTTCCGTCATCACGGATGGTAAGTTCCCAAAGAATATCTTCAGAAGTATTCAGGGTGATGAAAATATTTTTACATCCGGAGTGTTTTATGCTATTCTGAATAAATTCCTGAGTGATTCTCAGCAGTACATTTTTATGAACAAACCCCAGATCCAGCTGCTTGAAATTATGTTCAAAGGTTACATGGCACTTTTTAAAAGAGTTGGTATTGTCTACTTCCTCCTGTATTAAAGTTACAATTTCTTTTTGGTTGATATTGTCATCCGTCAGCGTCTTAGACAGGCTCCTAAGGTCCTGCAGAGACTGGTTGATGATCTGGGAAACCTGATCAATTCTTTCACTTGCTTCCGAGACTTTGTTTTCGTAAAGCATCTGTTGTACGTACAGGCTTACGAGGGTAAGTTTTTGGCCTATATTATCATGAAGTTCCCTCCCGATCTGCTGCATAGTAGCCTGCTGAATTTCCAATTGGGTAGATAACAGCTCTCTCTGATGAAGTTCATTTTTCCTTTCAATTTCATTCAGATGCTCTTTTTTGCGCTGTTTGTAACTTCTGATATAGATTAATACAGCAGTTACAAACATTACAAAAAGTATATTAAATAGAATAATTACAATTAAGAGCTCTGTTTTCCCCATATAAATGAACTTGCAAATAAAATATACATCACGACCCCTGACATTAGAAAATAACTAAAATAAATATTCCAAATTTCAGTATAGTCTAATAAGATGGAATAAAATGCCATAAAAGGGAGTGTTCCTATATAAGAAAGTGTTATTCCTAAATTAATATAAAACATTCTGTTTTTATTAAAGTGAAGAATATCTTGCGAATTAATTTGCTTGTAATATTCCATAACTACCAAAAGCATTAAGATGAGACATCCAAACGTGTAGTTAAAAGCAAATACAATCTTATTCCCAGAGAAATACAACTCATTAGGAATGAAGGAAAGAAAATATAAGATGGATAGCCCATAAAAAAGCTTAGGCTTTCCTAAAGATTTAGCAGCATACAACCAGTAAAAAAATATAAACTGGACAGGCATTAAGAAATAATTATAAAAATAAGCTTTAGAGAAATAAGCAAATTTTCCCCATCTGCCATATGCCTCACTAATAAAGATGAAAATTAAGAAAAATACAAAAAATTTCCAATACTCTCTTCTTATGCGATGGTAATACAAAATGCCAACAAAAGCGGCAAGTCCCTCAGCCCATAGCATACTTTTGCTTGCAAATTCTTGGAAATCTGTCATGTATTTATAAATTAATTGTTAATATAATTCACCTGCAGGATTCTTAGGAGGGGTGAGTTGCCCATTATTTTCTCCGAGGCCGGTGTCGTCACCAAAAGGACCTCCATTTCCATCAACATTGCCGGATGGAGTAAAATTGCGTGCATTTAATGCTAAATTTGAATTTTCTCCATTTGTTTTAAATGGATTAAAATCAAAATCAATAAGTTCTCCTGTTTCATTGGTTTTTTTAACGGTTGGAATCATTACTAGAGTATGTCTTCCGGCATATTCTACTGGAACAGGATGGGAGTCCATCACAGACCAGTTTTCCTGCTTGGGATAAGTTGCATAGTAAAATCTGATCCCCAGATCTTCCGCAGAAGTATCAGGATTTACTTTTGCTGCTTCTTCTTCAATCTTTGCAATGAAGTTTTTCAATTTTGGAAGGTCAAACCAAATGGAATGAGCATCCTGTATTCCTAAGGCAGTGTTGATTGCTGTTAGATGGTTTTGACGATAATTGTCAATCAGAGCCTGGATAAGATTGTTTGACATTATTCCAGGTTGTAGTGGATTGTTTGATTCAGTATTCATAGCTTAGTGTTTTACGGTAAAACTCAATTAATATGCAAATCTCGGAAAAAATATGCTAGAAAATGCATTCAATAATAGGGATTTGTACTGTTATTTTTACCGTGTTTTTACGGATTGTGTGTAAAGCATAATTTTTGAGGTTCATTCAGATCCGGATCCTATCCATAATAAAAAAGCGGAAAAAGTTTCTTTCTCCGCTTTTTTCTTTTTAAATACATGGATATTTTCTCCAATCCCTGCAAATGTAGCCTGTAGTACAGCACAGATTGGGAGGGCAGTTCATATTTTCATCACACATAATGACTGGAGCAATAAGTCCGCCATCAATTTTTTTTAAATCTTTTCTTTTGAGCTTTTTCATATTGATTTTGTTTACGTTACTGGTTCAGTAAAGATACTGTTATTTCACTTAATAATGAAAAAAACATAAAAAAATAAGTGCTGTAGATCCTTCTACAGCACTTATTCACAAAAATAATGTATATGAAAAAAACTATTTATTTTTCGGTAGGCCGGAAAACCAGTCCTGTTTCTACAAAGTAATCCAGCGTAATTCTGTCGCCGTCATTTACATTTCCTGCCAGAATTTCTTTAGACAGTTTGTTTAATACCTCCTGTTGGATTACCCTTTTCAACGGTCTTGCTCCGAAGGCAGGATCATATCCTTTATTCATCAGATAATCTACCGCATCCTGAGTGAAGGTCATAATGATGTTTCTTTTAGATAACATGTCATTGAACCCTCTCAATTGATACTGTACGATTTTTCCGATTTCTTTTTTTCTTAGAGGCTGGAAGAGTACAACTTCATCAATTCTGTTCAGGAACTCCGGACGAAGGGTCTGCTTTAACAGATCAAAAACTTCATCTTTGGTTTTATCCACAATTTCATCCTGATTTTCCTCCGTAAGATTTTCAAAATTCTCCTGAATCAGGTGAGAACCTAAATTCGAAGTCATAATGATGATTGAATTTTTAAAATTCACCACGCGGCCTTTATTATCGGTAAGACGTCCGTCATCCAGCACCTGAAGTAAGGTATTGAAAACATCTGGATGTGCTTTTTCTATCTCATCTAAAAGCACTACAGAATAAGGTCTTCTTCTTACAGCCTCAGTCAATTGTCCTCCCTCATCATATCCTACATATCCCGGAGGAGCACCTACCAGTCTGGAGACACTATGGCGTTCCTGATATTCACTCATATCAATTCTGGTCATATTGTTTTCATCATCAAATAAGAATTCAGCCAATGCTTTCGCCAGCTCGGTTTTACCCACTCCGGTTGTTCCCAGAAATAAAAATGAACCGATTGGCTTTTTATCATCACTTAATCCGGCTCTGTTTCTTCTGATAGCATCAGCAACTGCCTGAATTGCCTCATCCTGGCCAACTACTCTGTGATGCAGCTCAGATTCAAGGTTCAGCAATTTGTCTCTCTCGGACTGTAATAATTTGGTTACCGGAATACCGGTCCATTTGGCAATCACTTCAGAAATATTTTCTGCAGTAACCTCTTCTTTAATCAGCTCGTTCTGATGATTCTGCATTTCCAGCTCAACTTTGCTGAGCTCTTCTTCTTTTTCACGAAGTTTTCCGTATTGGATCTCCGCTACTTTTGCATAATCTCCGGCTCTGGAAGCTCTTTCTGCTTCAAGTTTCAGAGACTCTATGTCTTTTTTGATCTGGGTAAGATCTTCACTTTTCTGTTTTTCTTTCAGCCATTTGGCGTTGATTTCATTTCTCTGTTCAGAAATTTTAGCAATATCCTCCTTCAGATGATCAATTTTTGTCTGGTTGCCCTCCCTTGAAATAGCTGCCAGCTCAATTTCCAGCTGCATAAGCCTTCTGTCCAGAACATCCAGCTCTTCCGGTTTGGAATTGATCTCCATTCTGAGTTTTGCAGAAGCTTCATCAATAAGGTCAATCGCTTTATCCGGTAAAAAACGGTCTGAAATATATCTCTGAGACATTTCTACCGCAGCAATAATTGCCTCATCTTTGATTCTTACCTTATGGTGGGCTTCATATTTGTCTTTAATACCACGAAGGATAGAAATAGCAGATTCAGTATCCGGCTCTTCCACCATTACTTTCTGGAAACGTCTCTCCAACGCTTTGTCCTTCTCAAAATATTTTTGATATTCGTTAAGCGTAGTTGCTCCGATGGCTCTTAGCTCTCCTCTTGCTAAGGCAGGTTTTAAGATATTGGCAGCATCCATAGCTCCTTCGCCGCCTCCGGCTCCAACCAAAGTGTGGATCTCGTCAATGAAAAGAATAATCTGTCCGTCAGATTTGATCACTTCATTCACGACGGATTTTAAACGCTCTTCAAATTCACCTTTGTATTTGGCTCCGGCGATCAAAGCTCCCATATCCAATGAGAATAACGTTTTATCCATCAGGTTTTCAGGAACATCACCACTAATAATTCTGTGGGCAATTCCCTCAGCAATGGCTGTTTTACCAACACCCGGTTCCCCGATAAGGATTGGATTATTTTTAGTTCTTCTGGAAAGGATCTGTAAAACCCTTCTGATTTCCTCATCACGTCCGATTACGGGATCCAGTTTCCCTTCTGCTGCTAACTCGTTAAAGTTTTTAGCATATTTATTTAAAGACTGATAAGTTTCTTCCGAACTTGCAGAAGTGGCTTTGCTTCCTTTTCTTAATTCTTTGATAGCGCCTTCCAGCAGATTCTTCGTTACTCCCATATCTTTCAGCATTTTAGAAACTTCCGAGGTGGTTTCCAAAAGGGATAACCATAAATGCTCAATCGTTACATATTCATCACCCATTTTCTTGGCGATGTTGGGTGCATCCAGCAATACTTTATTAGCAGACTGTGAGAGATAAATGTTTCCTCCCTGTACTTTGGGAAGTTTCTCTAAATTTTCACGGTTTCGCTCTCTTACCAAATTAGCATCTGCTTCAGATTTTTTCAGCAGGAAAGGCGATATATTTTCATCCACCTGGAAAATTCCTTCAAGGAGATGTTGAGGTTCAATACTTTGGTTGCCCAGTTCCATAGCAACCTGCTGTGCTGCCTGGATGGCTTCCTGTGATTTTACGGTATATTGATTTAAGTTCATATTGTATATATTTTTGGTAATGGTTAGTTGACAGTTTAGTTGTAAAAAACATCAAGAAACTAAATTTCAAGGCTCAGTTTCTTAATGCCATCAATTATTTAATCATTTATTCGATGACTGTATCGCAAAAACTGTTCAATTATTAAATTTACAAAAAATACGGACAAATTTTCCGGATTTTGTATTTTTAACGGAAATTTAACTTGACAAATTTTCCGATTTCTTACTTATTTCTTTAAAATCCCTGAACAAAAAGTCATCACAGGAAAAATAGCGGCTCCGAAAGCTTACTGGGAAGAAGCAGATCGTTCTTTTTATCATTAAAAAACAGACAGTTTAACTCAGAATAATTACTTTTGCATTTTACCCAATGGAATTAAAGGAAAAACAGAGAAAAATATTAGACGTAGCAGTAGAACTTTTCAAGGAGAAAGGGTATATGGGGAGCTCTGTAAGAGACCTCGCTACGAAACTCAATATAAAGGCAGCATCGCTGTATGCACACATCCGCTCAAAGGAAGAAATTCTGGAATGGATTTGCTTTGGTATTGCCCAGGAGTTTTTTGATGAACTGCAGGAGGTAAAAAATACAGATATTGCCCCGAGAGAAAAACTGAACCTCTTATTGGATAAACACCTATCCGTTGTTCTTAAAAACCGTGATGTTACTCATATTTATTCTAATGAATGGAAGCACCTTGAAGAAAGGCTTCCTGAATTTGTAGAATTACGAAAAAACTACCAGCAGGAAGTTGAAGAACTGATTTCCGAGATCTACAAAGCTGAAAACTGGGAGCTGAAATCACCTTCATTTACCACAAGATTTATCCTTCATACTTTAAACAATTCCTATTTCTGGTTCAAAAGAAGCAGTGATTCTACCGATGCAATTACCAATGAAATAAGAGATAAAATTCTTTTCGGTCTGCTGGGAAAC
Organism: Chryseobacterium culicis; assembly: GCF_900108365.1. GTDB lineage: Bacteria > Bacteroidota > Bacteroidia > Flavobacteriales > Weeksellaceae > Chryseobacterium > Chryseobacterium culicis. The sequence goes on from NZ_FNWQ01000008.1 coordinate 54,782, forward strand.
CAACATTGACAGGTCTTGGCAAAAAAAATCATTAATACATTTTACATTATACATTTTTACAAAAGAAAGCATTAAGCCTTCGCCTTGTTATTTAGAATCATTCAAAATATGACAAAAGTCATAAAAATTTTGTCAGCTAACAAAATCTTTTTAAATTTACACCTAACAAATGTTAGTTAGTTTTATGGATTTTTCAGTTGAATATCTGGAGCTGGGTCAGTTGAGACAGCTTCAATCCGACCGGTTGATCAGCCTGATCAGCTATTTGGGAGAGAAGTCGGAATTTTATAAAAAGAAATTTGATGAATTACAAATATCTCCCCAGGATATAAGGTCGATTGAAGATATCGCTAAACTTCCTATTACATACAAGCAGGATTTGAGAGATCATTATCCGTTCGGGTTATTTACTGTTCCGAAAAATGAGCTTCAGCGTATTCACTGCTCCAGTGGAACCACGGGAAAGCCTACCGTAGTGGGATATACCAAAGAAGACATTGATCTTTTCAGTGAAGTGGTGGCAAGATCTTTACAGGCAGCAGGTGCAAGACCAGGTATGCAGCTGCATAATGCTTATGGCTACGGAATTTTCACAGGAGGGTTAGGGCTTCATTATGGAGCAGAAATGCTGGGAATGAGTGTTCTTCCTATTTCGGGCGGAATGACGGCCAGACAGGTAGATCTGATTGTTGATTTTAAGCCGGAAGTAATTTGCTGTTCACCATCATATGCTTTAACAATTGCTGATGAATTTGCAAAAAGAGGAATTACTGCAGACGAAATCAGTCTTAAATATGCCGTGCTGGGTTCAGAACCATGGACAGAAATTATCAGAGGACACATTGAAGAAAGATTAGGTGTTCATGCGACCAATATCTATGGATTGAGCGAAATTATAGGACCGGGAGTTTCCATGGAAGATTTCGAGGAAAAGGGAGGAGCTTATATCTGGGAAGATCATTTTTATCCGGAGATTTTAGATCCAATTACAAAACAGCCGGTTCCTTTCGGAGAAGAAGGTGTATTGGTAATTACCACGTTAACGAAAAAGGCAATGCCGCTGTTACGATACTGGACCAATGATATTACCAGTCTTTACTATGATGAAAACGCCAAAAGAACAATGGTGAAAATGAAACCTATTGTAGGCAGAGCAGATGATATGCTGATCGTAAGAGGCGTCAATGTATATCCAAGCCAGATCGAAGATGCTTTTTCTTATGTAAAGGGAGTGGTTCCGAATTACTATCTTACGCCAGTTGAAAAAGAGCATATGTGTATCGCTTTGGATATTGATGTGGAAATAGACGATGAATTGGTGAAAACTCAGAAAATAGAAGCCAATACCGATGATTATTTTAATTTTGTCGGGAATTTTGGAAAAAATATAGAAAACGAAATAAAAAAGAGGGTAGGAATTACTACGAAGGTAAAAGTCCATGCCCAGGACAGCCTGCCAAAGTGCGAAGGTGGAAAAATTAATAGAATACTCAAAAAATAATGAATTCATTTTATAAGCTTAAAACAGTTAAAGTTCAGAAAGATACTTCCGAAGCAGTGAATGTGGCGGTAGAAATCCCTGAGGAACTGAAAGATAAATTCAGGTTCAAACAAGGGCAGTATCTGAATTTCCGAATGATGATCAACGGAAATGAAGAAAGACGTTCTTACTCTATCTGCAACGCTCCCAGCGAAAAAGGCAATACACTGGAAGTATTGGTAAAATTGCTTGAGGGCGGAAAAGTGTCAGGCTATTTCAATGAGCATCTCCATATGGATGAAGTGCTGGAAGTAATGCCTCCTATGGGTAGTTTCAACACGTCTTATCATCCCACCAACGTAAAGACTTACGTCGGCCTGGCCGCAGGAAGCGGAATTTCTCCTGTTTTATCGAATATTAAAGAAAGTCTTTATCAGGAGCCGAATTCCAATGCTTATCTGTTCTACAGTAACAGAAGCATGAATCATGTGATGAAGAAGGCCGAGATTGATAAGCTGGTGGAAACTTTTAACGGAAGATTGAAAGTTGTTTATTTGGTAAGCCGTGAGAAACATGAAGATCCCATTTTTGAAGGAAGAATTTCTCCTGAAAAATTAGATTTGCTGTTTGAAAGATATACTGATATCGATGTAAAAGAATCTACCTTTTTTATTTGCGGACCTTCGGAAATGATTAAGGGAATTGCAGATTATCTGAAGAAAGATAAAAAAGTGCCTGCTATTCAGGTTCTGTTTGAATATTTCACTGCTCCGGATGAAGAAAACACGGAGGAAATGAGTGATGAATTCAAGGCTATTGCCAATATTGAAAGTATGGTAACGGTCATCATTGATGATGATGAATATTCGTTCCACCTTAATTCTAAAAAAGAAAGTATCTTAGATAAAGCATTGAAAGATCAGCTTCCGGTTCCTTTTGCATGTAAAGGAGGCGTTTGCTGTACGTGTAAGGCGCAGGTTTTGGAAGGAGAGGTTTTCATGGAGAAAAACTATGCACTTACCGAAGAAGAAGTAGCCAGAGGCTTCGTTCTTACCTGCCAGTGTCACCCTACAACCAATGTGGTGATGCTTAATTATGATGTTTAAGACAATTTGAAAATGAGAAAATGTGCTAATTTGAAAATACCATTATCGTGTTTAAAATTTCCTAATTCTCAAATTCTCAAATTATTTAATTTTCAAATTCAAAAAAGATGGACTTAGAAAAATTTGTTCAATACGTTCACGAAGAAAATAAAGTAGAGCCAAAAGATGTAATGCCGGATGATTACAGAAAATTATTGGTTCGCCAGATTTCACAGCACGCCCATTCCGAAATTGTAGGAATGCTGCCGGAAGCCAACTGGATTTCCAGAGCCCCTTCATTGAGAAGAAAAATGGCGCTTCTGGCAAAAGTTCAGGATGAGGCCGGGCATGGTTTATATCTCTACTCTGCCACTGAAACATTAGGAGACGGAAGCATCAGAGCAGACAGGGATGCAACTTATGATGATATGCTGGAAGGAAAAGCAAAATATTCAAGTATTTTCAATTATCCAACCTTAAGTTGGGCGGACATTGGTGCGATCGGATGGTTGGTAGATGGTGCTGCGATCATGAACCAGGTAATGCTGATGGGGAACTCGTATGGCCCTTATTCAAGAGCGATGGTGAAGATCTGTAAAGAAGAATCTTTCCACCAAAGACAAGGCTATGAAATTTTGATGGCATTGTGCCGTGGTACAAAACAACAGAAAGAAATGGCTCAGGCTTCATTAAACCGTTTCTGGTGGCCAGCTCTGATGATGTTCGGACCTAATGATGACAGCTCACCCAACTCTAAAATCTCTATGAATTACAGAGTAAAAAGAGAAAGTAACGACAGTCTTCGTCAGAGATTTATTGATGTTACAGTTTCTCAGGCTGAATTCCTTGGATTAACCATTCCGGATAAAGATCTGAAATGGAATGAGGAAAGAAAACATTATGATTTCGGAGAACTTCCCTGGGATGAATTCATGGAAATCTTAAAAGGAAACGGCCCTTGCAACAAAAAACGTATCGAAACGAAACGAAAAGCGCAAAGAGAAAATTCGTGGGTAAAAGAGGCTGCGGCGGCTTTTGCAGAGAAACAAAGTGAAAAGGTAAACTAAGAAGTAATGAAAAACTCACTTCAAATTTTATTTTTCCTTATTGTTTCGATATTGAAAGGGCAAGCCGTTGATAAACTGGCCAATATTTCTTTCAAATTGGAAAATGAAAAAGAAATAAGGATATATAAAGGAAGAGGGATCTCAAACGGAGGACAGATTTTCAGAGTTTATCAGGGAAAAGATAAGAATTGGAAAGCTGAGTTGATACAATGGTTTCTTCCTGCAAAGAAAAGTGAAGATGAGTTTGAAATAATTCCAGCTAGAGTTACTAAGCTTACATCAAAAACACCTTTAGAATTGGTGTTTTTAAACATTGAAGCACTTGATATTGAATATCTTCCCAAAGAAGAACTTTTTGAATACAAGAAATCAAAAAATGAGGTGGTTTTTGACAAAGATGAAAATGATTATTTTTTAATGTCAAGGAAAATGAGTGTTTTAGATGGAAAAGACTTTTTAGTAAAATACAAATCAAATAAGAAAGAAAATGAATTTGATTATTCTAATCCTGAAAGTTATTTAAATAAATATCCGGGAATTGATGAATATGAAAGCTTCATTAAAATTTTAAAATATGTTGAAGATAATTTCAACATCCAACTAAAATAAAAAATAAAAATAGATAATGAGTCAATTAGATATGTGGGAAGTGTTTATTCAGACTAAACCGGGATTATCTCACAAACACGTTGGAATTGTACAGGCGCCAACAGCAGAAATGGCTTTGCAGAATGCAAGAGACGTTTATACAAGAAGAAAAGAAGGAACTTCTGTTTGGGTCGTTCCAAGCAAATATATTGTGACTTCAGAAGGAGTGGATAAGGAGGCTTTCTTTGATCCGGCTGATGATAAATTATATCGTCACCCAACGTTTTACGAGATTCCAAACGACGTAAAAAATATGTAATTAATAAAGACTTCAAGATGTGAGATCTTAGATACTAGACTTTTTTGTCAATCTGAAATCTAGCATCTGAAATCTGAAATCTACTAAACAATGAACCCATTATATAATTATTTATTAAAACTAGCAGACGACAGTTTCATTATGGGACAGCGTTTGTCTGCATGGTGCGGTGAAGGTCCTTACTTGGAGGAGGATATTGCATTAACGAATATTGCGTTGGATGAACTTGGTCAGGCAAATAACTTTTACGTGTACGCCTCACGAGTCATAGACAATGGAAAAAGTGAAGATGATATCGCATTTTTAAGATATGAGCACGAATACGTCAATGCACACTGGGTAGAGCTTCCCAATGAAGATTATGCACAGACTATTCTGAAAGTATACGTATTGTCTGTATATCAAAAACTGATGTATGAAGCTCTGTCAAATTCTTCTAATGAAGAACTGGCCGCTATTGCTCAAAAATCACTGAAAGAAGTAAGATACCATTATACTCACGCTGCATCATGGATGAAAATCTTTGCACAGGGAACAGAAGAAAGCAAATCCCGTTTGGTGAAAGCTATTGAAAATATCTGGGAATATACAAAAGGTCTTTTTGCTAAAACAGAAGGAGAGGACGATCTTGTTGCTTTGAATATAGCTCCAAACGCAGAAGCTCTTTACGAAGAGTTCCTTGCTATTACGAAGAAAGATTTTGCAGATTTCGGGTTGGAATATCCAGAAAACCCTTTCATGCAGCCAAAATCAAGAACAGGATATCATACAGAATATTTCGGATTTATTCTTTGTGAGCTTCAGTATATGCAAAGAGCGTATCCTGGGTGTACGTGGTAGTAAATTATGAAGAAATTGCTTCTGGGAATATTGGTTTTTTTTCTTGCGGCCTATGTGATATTATGTATTGGGCTTTATTTCTATCAGGAGAAAATTATTTTTTATCCGGAAAAGTTACCCGAAAATTACAAGTTTACATTTGATGGTGATTTTGAAGAAGTACCCATTAAAATGCAGGATGGAAAGCATTTGAGTTCTGTTTTATTCAAAGCTCAAAATCCAAAAGGAGTCATCTTTTATCTTCATGGAAACGGAGGATCAATAAAAAGCTGGGGAGCAGTAGCTCAGCTCTATCGGAGTATGAATTATGATACTTTGATACTTGATTACCGAGGTTACGGAAAAAGCGAAGATAAAATTAATAATAAAAATCAGATCTTTTCGGATGTTGAAAATGCTTACAAAGAGCTTTTGAAAAGATATCCGGAAAACAGAATTATTATTTTAGGATATTCTGTAGGAACGGGATTAGCTGCAAAATTAGCATCCATGCATAATGCAGGATTATTGATTTTACAGGCACCTTATTACAGTATGGAAGATGAAATGAATCAGAAATTTTCATTCCTTCCGAAGTTTTTACTGAAATATAATTTTGAAACGGGTGAATATTTAAAAACCGTTAAGTCACCAGTCGTTATTTTTCACGGTGATAAAGATGAGGTTATTAACTATAAAGCCTCTTTAAAACTTAAAAATAACTTTAAAAAAGGTGATCGTCTGATTCTATTAAAAGATCAGTATCACAACGGAATAACAGATAATTTGGATTATCAGAATGCAATGAAAGTAATTCTTGATTCTGATAAAAAATAAGATATGAATCAGCTTTTAGATTTATTAAAAACAATTCCCGATCCGGAAATTCCGGTGATTGATATTGTGGAATTAGGAATTGTAAGAGATGCACAGGTCACAGGGGAAAATACCTGTGAAGTGATCATTACTCCTACTTATTCTGCATGTCCTGCCATGTTTACCATTGAGGAGGACATTATCAAAATGATGAAAGAAAACGGATGGGATGCGAAAGTGGTAACCAAGATGTTTCCGATCTGGACAACAGACTGGTTGACGGATGAAGCGAGGGAAAAACTCCGTGCTTACGGAATTACCCCGCCCGAAAAAGGAGCAGATGAACTCCACATCGGGAAACCGAAAAAATGTCCACGCTGCGGTTCTGAGCATACTAAGCAGATCAGCAGATTCGGATCTACTTTGTGTAAGGCATCTTATCAGTGTTTAGACTGCCTGGAGCCGTTTGATTATTTTAAATGTCATTGATGAGGTATTCATCAATCAGCAACAAATTTTACGGCTATGCAAAGCATAACGATGGAATTGTTAGAATGTTAAATTATTAGACGCTTACCTTAATTTATATTGTTAAATTAGTGCGTTGTTAAATAATAAATTAATAAAAACTATGTATACACAACTTGATATTGAAACGCATTTTGACGGGAAGCTTAAAATCGCCTATCTGAATCAACCTGAAACTATGAACGCCCTTACCAAGCCGGCTTTATCAGATCTTAGAGATTTTGTTAAAGAATGCAGCGAAGACGAAACGGTAAGATGTGTGGCCATTTCCGGAAGAGGAAGAGCATTCTGCTCAGGTCAGAATCTGGATGAAGCTTTTGTGGTAGGTCAGGAACACCATGATCATGACATCATCAGAAAAATTGTGGTAGACTATTATAACCCTTTGGTAATGGAGGTTACCCGTTGCAAAAAACCGGTTATTGCATTAGTAAACGGTCCTGCAGTAGGAGCTGGAGCAATGCTGGCTTTAATCTCTGATTTCGTTTTAGCCAATGAAAAAGCCTATTTTGCTCAGGCGTTTTCAAATATCGGTTTGATTCCAGATACAGGAGGAACATACTTCTTACCGAAACTTTTAGGCAGACAATTGGCCAATTATTTAGCATTTACAGGTAAAAAATTATCTGCAGAGGAATCTAAAGCTCATGGTCTTGTAGCTGAAGTTTTCACAGAAGAAGAATTCGTTCCAAAATCTATGGAAATTCTTGAAAGAATGGCAAACATGCCAACAGCAGCCCTTAAGCTTACGAAAAAAGCTTTTGCCAGTTCTTATAATAACACCTTGAAAGAACAGCTTGAGTTGGAAGGCGATCTTCAGCAGGAAGCAGCAGGTACAGAAGACTTCATTGAAGGAGTAAATGCCTTTTTACAGAAAAGAAAACCTAATTATAAAGGAAAATAATTAATTTGAAAATGAGTTAATTTGAGAATTTGAAAATGAGAAATGACAAAGAAAATATTATTGTAAATAAGACTTTTGATTTTGCACTCAATATTATTGAATTTTCAGAAGATTTATACGAAGCGAAAAAAATTCCTTTGGCAAGTCAAATTTTTAAATCGGGAACTTCGATTGGAGCAAATGTTAGAGAAGCTCAAAACGCAGAAAGTAAAGCAGATTTTATTCATAAATTAAAAATTGCAGCTAAAGAAGCTGATGAAACAGAATATTGGCTTTTGCTATGCTTAAAATCCCCATATTTGAAATCTCCAAACGAAAAATTAATGTCTGATTTAAAAGAAATTCTATTAATTCTGTCTAAAATTATTTCAAGCTCAAAATTAAAATAATTTTCAAATTAACTCATTTTCAAATTTTCAAATTTAAAATATGAATGTAGGAATTATCGGTGCCGGAACCATGGGAATCGGCATTGCACAAGTAGCCGCAACGAACGGATGCAAAGTCTGGGTATATGACGCCAATGCAAAGCAAGTGGAAACGGCAACGGTAGGTCTGGAAAAAACATTAACCAAATTGGTTGACAAACAAAAAATTTCGGCGGAGAAAATGACTGAAATTTTGGCTAATATTTCCATTGCTACAGAATTGAAGGATTTCAAAGATTGTGAACTCGTCATTGAAGCCATCATAGAAAATAAAGAGATCAAAACCAAAGTGTTTACAGAGCTTGAAAACTATGTTTCTGAAAGTTGTGTTCTCAGTTCCAATACCTCATCAATTTCTATCACCTCTCTGGGTGCAGAACTCAGGAAACCGGAGCGTTTCATCGGAATTCACTTCTTCAATCCGGCTCCGTTAATGCCTTTAGTAGAAGTTATTCCGTCCTTATTAACAGAAAAAACATTGGCAGAAAAAATCTACAACCTCATGAAAGAATGGGGAAAGACTCCTGTTATTGCCAAAGATATTCCAGGATTCATTGTGAATAGAATCGCCAGACCTTATTATGGAGAAGGCCTGAGAATTGTTGAAGAAAACATCGCCACACCGGAACAGGTGGATGAAGCCATGAAAACATTGGGTAACTTCAAAATGGGTCCCTTCGAGTTAATGGATCTTATCGGAGTAGATGTCAACTTTGCCGTAACCACCACTGTATACAAAGATTATTTCTACGATCCCAAATACAAACCCTCTTTATTGCAGCAAAGAATGTCTGAAGCCAAACTTCACGGCAGAAAAACAGGAAAAGGTTTCTACGATTACAGCGAAGGAGCAGAAAAACCTGTTGCTCAGAAAGATGATGCCTTATACCAGCAGATATTTTTAAGAATCATCTCAATGTTGATCAACGAAGCTGTTGAAGCCAAAAGATTAGGGGTTGCCAATGATGAAGATATCGAGCTGGCCATGCAGAAAGGAGTCAACTATCCAAAAGGATTATTAGGCTGGGGGAAAGAAATCGGGTATGCAAAAATCTCCGAAACCCTTCAGAACCTTTACGAAGAATATCAGGAAGAAAGATACAGACAAAGTCCTTTACTTCGTAAAATGAATTAGATAATTTGAAAATATACCAATTTGAAAATTGATTATCACCGATTTTCATTTTCAAATTCTCAAATTTATTTGATTCTCAAATTAATAGTATGAATATAGATGAATTCAGAGCAGAGCTGGAAACCAGGCTTTTAATTGAAAAACAGTATTTAACTCAGGAAGCTTCCTCAGTTGATGAGCAGGAAAGACTTGAGTTACTGGGAAAGTTTAATGAAAAATATAAAGAGCTGATCAAAAGATTAGCCAGTGAAAACGGAATTGATTTAAACGAATCCTATCCCTCTGAAAATTCATCAGATTCAGAAAAGCTTTCATACGGACAAATCATTCTGGGAAAGACCATGAATGTCTACGACAGGTTATCTGATGAGCTGTATGAAGAAATAACAAACATATAATTAATAGAAATGAATCCAAGACAAGTAGCAGATTATATGTTCAATCAGGATGAGTTTTCCCAGTGGATGAATATCAAAATGATTGAAGTAAAAGAAAATTACTGTGTAATAGAAATGCCAATTAAGAAGGAGATGCTGAATGGGCTTAAAACCGTTCATGGCGGGGTTACCTTTGCATTTGCAGACTCTGCGCTCGCATTTTCTTCCAACAATACCGGGTATGCGGCTGTAGCATTGAACTGTATCATCAATTTTACCAAAGCAGGAAAAGAAGGTGATGTTTTCAGAGCAGAAAGTGTTCTGGTTAATGATACAAGGAAAACAGCGGTTTATGACATTCAGATTACCAATCAGAATAAGGAGCTGATCGCAAAATTTGTAGGAACAGTCTACAAAATCGGAAAAAAAGTAACAGAATTATAAAGAATTTGAAAATTTGAGAATTAGGTAATTTGAAAACTATTGTACTCCATAAATTCTTTATTTACCTGAAATTTTCAAATTCTCAAATTGACTCATTTTCAAATTAAAATTATGAACAACGTATATATCATAGACTACGTAAGAACTCCCATTTCAAAACTGCAGGGAGGATTATCAGAAGTTAGAGCAGATGATTTGGCAGCTATCGTGATCAAAGAAGTAGTTTCAAGAAATCCTCAGGTTCCTGTGGAAGAAATTGAAGACGTTATTTTCGGTTGTGCCAATCAGGCGGGAGAAGATAACAGGAATGTTGCAAGAATGGCGCTGTTACTGGCGGGTCTTCCTTATAAAATAGGAGGTGAGACAGTCAACAGATTGTGTGCTTCAGGGATGTCTGCTGTAGCCAATGCATTCCGTTCTATTGCTGCCGGAGAAGGAGAAATTTATATTGCAGGAGGAGTAGAGCATATGACACGTTCTCCTTATGTGATGTCAAAACCAGGCGCAGCTTTTGGAAGAGACAGCCAGATGTTTGATACTACTTTCGGATGGCGTTTCATCAATCCTAAAATGAAAGAAATGTATGGGGTAGACGGTATGGGAGAAACGGCAGAAAACTTAGCGGATATCCACAAGATCAACAGGGAAGATCAGGATAAATTCGCCCTTTGGTCTCAGCAGAAAGCAGCCAAAGCTCAGCAGAGCGGCAGATTGGCAGAAGAAATCGTAAAAGTCGAAATTCCTCAGAGAAAAGGAGACCCGATTGTTTTTGAAAAAGATGAATTCATCAAACCAGCCTCTTCAATGGAAGGATTGGCAAAACTTCGTCCCGCTTTCAGAAAAGAGGGGACAGTAACTGCCGGAAACGCTTCAGGAATGAATGACGGGGCTGCTGCTTTGATTCTGGCGAGTGAAGAAGCCGTTAAAAAATATGGTTTAAAGCCTAAAGCAAAAATCCTGGGATCTTCTGTTGCAGGTGTAGAACCAAGAATCATGGGAATAGGACCTGTAGAAGCAACTCAGAAATTATTAAAGAGACTGAATCTTTCTCTTGAAGATATGGATATCATTGAATTAAACGAAGCATTTGCAGCTCAGGCACTGGCAGTAACCAGAAGCTTAGGTTTAAAAGATGATGACGCAAGAATCAACCCGAACGGTGGTGCTATTGCTATTGGCCATCCACTGGGAGTTTCCGGAGCAAGAATTGTAGGGTCTGCAGCCATAGAACTTCAGAAGCAGGATAAAAAATATGCATTGTGTACCCTTTGTATCGGGGTCGGACAGGGATACGCAATGGTTATTGAACGAGTTTAATTTGAAAATGTGCTGATTTGAGAATTTGAAAATAATATTTCACCCATTTTTAATTTTAAATTAGCACATCATTTTTAACATTTTGCCTTTTCTGAGTGAACATCTTTGCACACGGAAATAGGCAGGAGAATTTTCAAAAACATGGGGAACCTTATGGTAAAAATAATTTTCAAATTCATTCATTCTCAAATTTTCAAATTAAAATTATGAACATCTATTCATACCACGGGATTCGTCCCATTATAAAACCTTCTGCTTACATTCATCCGCAGGCTGTAGTGATCGGGAATGTAGAAATAGGAGAAGAAGTATACATTGGTCCTAATGCGGTCATCCGTGGGGACTGGGGAAAAATTATCATTAAAGACGGAGCCAATGTGCAGGAAAACTGTACCCTCCACGTTTTCCCCAATATAGAAACCATATTGGAAGAATCAGCACACATCGGACACGGCGCGATTATTCATTCCGGACATATCGGAAAAAACTGTCTGATCGGAATGAATGCTGTGGTAATGGACAAAGCCTATATAGGTGACGAAAGCATTGTAGGAGCACTGGCTTTTGTACCAGCCAATTTCAGATGTGAACCAAGAAAACTGGTGGTAGGAAGCCCTGCAAAAGTGATCCGTGATGTATCTGATGAAATGATTCACTGGAAAACAGAAGGAACAAAGTTATATCAGGAGCTGGCAAGGGAAGGAAAAGAAGCTATTCTGCCTTGTGAACCTTTTACAGAATATGTTCAGCAGATCCCAACCAAAATTGTGGATTACAGCATCTGGGATGATATAAAATAAGGGGATGACGGAAAATCTGTCAATTTAAATGAATTTGAATATAATTTTAAAATTTTGAATAACTGCTAATAATCAAACCTAACAGATTTTTAAAGCCCGTTAGGTTTAATAAATTAAATATGATTAAAAAAATTGCACTTGCATGCAGCATAATGTTGGCGGTAGGATGTACACTAACAGCACAGACCGTTGCTACAAAACCGCTTACAATAGGAGAAGTGAGGACCATTAAGTCCAAAACATTAAATGAAGACAGAACACTGAATATTTATCTTCCACAGGGATACGATAAAGCAAAGTCATATCCGGTGATTTATTTATTGGATGGAAGTATGAATGAAGATTTTATTCACGTGACGGGATTAGTACAATTCTTTAATCAGATGTATTCCATGCCGGAAACCATTGTGGTGGGGGTAGCGAATGTAGACAGAAAAAGGGACTTTACTTTTCATACGGATTTAAAAGATTTGCAGAAAGACTATCCTACAACGGGACATTCTGATAAGTTCATTGAATTCATGGAAAAAGAATTAAAACCTTACGTAGAAAGTCAGTTTAAAACGACAGACAAATATCTTTTCGGTCAGTCTTTGGGAGGGCTTTTAGCAACAGAAATTCTTTTGAAAAAACCGGAAATGTTCAATAACTATTTTATCATCAGTCCAAGTTTATGGTGGGATGATGAAAGCCTTTTAAAACAGGCACCTCAATTACTTTCAAAATCACCGGACACCAAAAAGTTTGTCTATGTTTCTGTAGGAAAAGGAGAGCATCCGGTAATGGTAAAAGATGCTGAAGCTTTTTACGATGTTTTGAAAAAAGCAGGAAAGAAAAACTGGACACTGGAGTATAAAATGATGGAAACAGATAACCACGCAACCATTCTTCACAGAAGTTTATATGAAGGATTAGTGAAAATGTTTCCCTATCAGGAGCCGAAATAAATAAGTTCCCGTTGATTAGCATTCTGAAAAAATATTGGATCGTTTTATTAATTCTGATAATCATGATGAATGCTCTCGGGCTCAATCTGGTAAAAGAGTCAACAGGAATTTCAGATGCCTTGGAACATGCTGAATCAGATGAGGTAATTGCTGATCTAAAGCAGAAAGACGATTTATATACATTGTTTATTGAAATGGTCATCATTTTAGACGGTTGGTTAGCACTTTTTATTCCTTATTTGATTATTGGAAACATTATAAACAAGATTAATCTAAGAAAAAAGTAAAAAACTATATGGAAAAGTTAAAAAACTATATCTACGGACAATGGGTGGAAGGTACCGGAAGCGGAATTCCTTTATTCAATGCCGTTACAGGAGAACAGGTAGCTGTTTCCGATACAGAAGGGCTTAATTTTGAACAGGCTCTTGACTACGGTAGAACCGTAGGATATAAAAACCTTTCTTCTATGACTTTCTACGACCGTGGTGAAATGCTCAAAAAAGTAGCGCTTTACCTGTTGGAAAGAAAGAAAAAATACTACGAATTATCTTACAAAACAGGCGCTACCCACGTTGATTCATGGGTGGATATTGAGGGAGGCTTCGGAACTTTCTTTACCTATTCAGGGTTAGCAAAAAGAATGCTTCCCAATACCTCATTCTGGGTAGATGGAGACACTCAGAAAATTTCTGCTAACGGAACTTTCCTGGGAACTCATATCTTAACACCTAGTGAAGGAGTTTCTGTACAGATCAACGCCTACAACTTTCCCGTATGGGGAATGCTGGAAAAACTTTCTACATCACTATTAGCGGGTGTCCCTTCCATTGTAAAACCATCTCCGTTTGGATCTTATCTTACCAATGCGGTATTTCAGGATATGATTGAAAGTGGAATATTACCTGAAGGAGCCGTTCAGTTGGTATGCGGAGAGCCTGGCAATATTTTAGATTATGTTCAGGATGGAGACTCTGTTTTATTTACAGGTTCTGCACACACAGGCAGAAAATTAAAATCTCTACCTTCTATCGCAGGAAATGCAGTCCGTTTTAATATGGAAGCTGATTCTCTGAACTGTTCTATTCTTGGACTGGAAGCAAAACCGGGAACTCCGGAATTTGACTTGTTCATTAAAGAAGTCCGTAACGAAATGACCACGAAAGCAGGACAGAAATGTACAGCAATCAGAAGAATTATCGTTCCGGAGCATTTAATCGGTGACGTTCAGAATGCTTTGTCTAAAGCTTTGGATCAAACGAAAATAGGAAACCCATTAAGCAGAGAAACCAAAATGGGATCTTTGGTGGGAAGACAGCAGTATGAAGAGGTTCTGAGAAAAGTAAATATTCTAAAGTCAGAAACAGAACTGGTTTATGACGGAAAGCACGAGCTGGTAGATGCCAACTACGAAAACGGAGCCTTTATGAGCCCGAAATTATTCCTGAATGACAAGCCTTTCGAAAAAAATATCTCTCACGACGTAGAAGCTTTCGGGCCGGTGTCTACATTAATGCCGTATAAAGATGCTGAAGAAGCAGCTGCACTGGCAAAAAGAGGAAAAGGAAGTCTCGTAGGATCTATTGTTTCTCATGACGAGAATTTTATTGCAGAAACCTCGTGGAAAATGGCTTCCCAACACGGAAGAATCTTTGTATTGAACAGAGATAATGCTAAGGAAAGTACAGGTCATGGTTCACCACTTCCAACGTTGATGCACGGAGGACCCGGTAGAGCAGGCGGAGGGGAAGAAATGGGCGGACTGAGCGGTCTTCATTTCTTCTTGCAGAAAACAGCCATTCAGGGATCACCAGATGTACTGAAAGCAATTACTAAAATTTATCAGCAGGGAGCAGAGAAAAAATTCTCAGACAAACATCCTTTCCAGAAATATTTTGAAGAAATAGAAGTAGGAGACTCGTTGGAAACAGCAGGAAGAACGGTTACTGATGCAGATATCGTCAACTTCTCCAATGTTTCCTGGGATCATTTCTATGCCCATACAGATGCCACAAGTCTGTCAGGTACCATCTTCGATAAAACCGTTGCTCACGGATATTTTATTCTTTCAGCGGCAGCGGGATTATTTGTTTCAGGTAAAAAAGGACCTGTTATTGCAAACTACGGACTGGAAGACTGCAGCTTCTTCAAACCTGTATACGCCGGAGATACCATCACTGTTTATTTAACAGCAAAAGAAAAAATCAACAGAGGCGTAAAAGGAAGAAATATTCCTTCCGGTGTTGTAAAATGGCTGGTTGAAGTAGTAAATCAAAGGGATGAGATCGTTTGCGTAGCAACAATCTTAACCTTGGTAGCAAAACAATCTCCTTTTATCGACCTGAACGTAAAAAATGTTCAGAAAATGCTGAATGGCTTAACGGAAAGTACCCCTGCTCTTTGGGGAAAAATGACTCCACAGCAGATGATAGAACATCTTGAAAAGGCTTTATTGGTGAGCTTTGGTGAGCCTGAGGCAGAAAAGTGTTTCACTCCCGAAGAACATCTTGAAAAATGGCAGGATTCTCTTTATAACCACAGAGCAATGCCCAAAGAATTTACAGCTCCTTTCCTTCCTAAGGATGGCTCCCTTCCGGAACCGGCACACAAAAATCTGGAAGCGGCAAAACAATCATTCATGGATAACCTGAAGAAATTTGTGATCTATTACAAAGAAAATCCACAGGCAGAACACATGAACTACGTTTTCGGAAAACTGAATAAAGAAATGTGGGAGCTGATGCATAAAAAGCATTTTACCCACCATTTCCAGCAGTTTGGATTGATTTAATTCGGCTACATATAAAGAAAAATCCCTTTCATACATTGAGAGGGATTTTTTCTGGACAGCTATCCTTGCGGCTTATTTAAAACTTGGCAAGGATATATTTTAAAATGATTAATTTTAATACTTAAAAGACTTCATGAGTACAACCTTTGCAGACCACATCATCGAATTTAATAAAAATCTCAGTTATAATGGAAAGCTTCCCGAAGGTTTTGAAGTCCTGAATCCCTATCTGGATAATGCTGAAACATTAACGGTAATGCAGAAGTTTTATCATAAATACTATAGCGATTCATCCAAAAGAAAATTTATAATCGGAATTAATCCAAGCCGTCATGGCGCTGGGGTAACCGGAGTTCCTTTTACCGATACAAAAAGACTTGAAAGTGTGTGTGGAATAAAAATGGAGTCTGCATATACCCATGAAGTATCGTCTGTTTTTATGTATGATATGATTGAAGTATATGGAGGTGCAGATCTTTTTTATAAAGATGTTTATATCAATTCTCCATTTCCGCTGGCTATCGTCAGAAAGACAAAAAACGGATGGCTGAATGCTAATTACTATGATGACAAAAATCTTTTTGAAGCGGTGAAAGATTTTATGATCGAATCTCTGAAAAAACACATCAGCCTTAATCTTGATCGATCAGAAGTTTTCGTTCTCGGGAAAAAAAATGCCGACTTTATTTCAAAATTAAACAGAGAGGCAAAACTTTTTGATAAGATGACGGTTCTGGAACATCCACGATACATCCAGCAATATAAATCCAAAGAAAAACAGCTTTATATAGACAAATATATTATAGCATTAAAAAAATAGAATATTGGAGATAAGTATTAAATTGTGCTTATGAATGTTTTCCCTAAAAACACAACTTTTAAATACAACTGGCGAACATACCAGAAGAGAATTTTAGACAATATAGATAATTACCTGCATGATAATCACCTCCATATTTCTGCTCCTCCTGGTTCTGGAAAAACTGTTCTTGGATTGGAAATAATGCTGAGACTTGGTAAGCCAACGTTGATTGTTGCTCCCACATTAGCAATCAAGAACCAATGGATTCAGAGGTTTTGTGAACTTTTTCTAAATATGGAAACTGCTCCTGGGTGGATATCTTCTGATATTAAAAATCCTGGTATTATTACTGTGACAACTTATCAGGGAATTCATTCTGCTTCTGGAGCCGATGAAGAAGTTGAAGATCAAATAAAAAAATCTTCAAAAGTGTCAGTTGCGGAAATCATCAAAAAATTAGCGAAACAAAAAGTTGGTACACTCATTTTGGATGAAGCACATCATTTGAAAAATGCATGGTGGAGAAGCTTGATGGAATTGAAAGATACGATCAATCCTACTGTTGTTGCTCTTACTGCAACGCCACCCTTTGATGTTTCCGGCTCAGATTGGCAAAAATATATTCAGCTAAATGGACCTATCGATGTTGAAATTTCTGTCCCTGAACTTATGATTGAAGGAGATCTTTGTCCTCATCAGGATTTGGTTTACTTTACTTCACCTTCAAAAGAGGAGGAGAAAAAGATTGAATACCATCACCGCCAAGCCACTATATTTTTTGAGGAAATTAAAAGCGATAATAGATTACTTGAAGCAATTGAACAGCATCCGGTATATCTCAATCCCGCTTTTCATTTAGAATGGATTTATGAAAATATATCATCTTATACATCCGGGCTTGTTTATCTTCATTTCAGAGGTAAGGAGATTTTGGATATTCATTTCAATATCATTGGGGATCAGCAAAAATTTGTTCCCGAGTTTGATTTCTTTTGGATGGAGGAACTTCTTGATTTTTACCTGATAATGGATGAGATTAATTTTAAAAAGTATGAAGAGCATCGGACAGATCTTGTAAACAGACTCAGAAGAGCAGGATTTCTTGAGCAAAGGACGGTAAGCTTTTATAATAATAAAAATTTGAATCATATTCTTAACTCAAGTATTGGAAAGCTTCAAGGCATCAAGGAAATTGTAGATTTCGAATTTTCGATTCTTAAAGATGATCTTAGAATGGTAATTCTTACTGACTTTATCAAAAAAGAGTATTTGATTGATAAGGATCATAATGTATTAAGTTTAGATAAAATAGGAGCAGTACCCATATTTGAAAAACTAAGAAGAGAAAATGGACAAAATAAAAAAATAGGCATTCTTACAGGCAGTCTGGTTATTATTCCAGTTAGTGCAAAAAATATATTTGAGCAATTTTGTATTAAAAAGAGTTTATTTGAGGTGTCTTTTTCTTCTCTTTATTATGATGAGAACTATTTGGTCATTAGTCTGACTGAAAAAATAAAGCATGACGTTGTACATATTATTACGGAGATTTTTCAGTCAGGGGAAATTCATATTTTAATTGGGACAAAATCTTTGCTGGGAGAAGGTTGGGATGCTCCTAAAATGAATAGTCTTGTGCTGGCAAGTTTTATAAGCTCTTTTGTACTCTCCAATCAGATGAGAGGAAGAGTTATCAGAACAGATAAAGATAATATAAACAAAACTGGAAATATATGGCATTTGATATGTTTTGATTGTCATGATCATAACGGAGGACAAGACTTTATCAATATGAGGAAAAGATTTAAAACTTTTGTAGGAATCTCGTATAAATCTGCTCCTACCATTGAAAATAATTTTGAACGATTAAATGTTAAAAGCTTAGAAAGTAAAGAAGAATTATTAGAAGTTAATCAAAAATTCTTTGCATGGGCAAAAGATAGAACTTCTCTTATTGAGCGATGGGCGGTTGCTCTTGGCAAGGGAAATATTCTTGTGGAAGAAATAGAAGTTCCTTCAATGAATATGACGGGCATGGAGAAATTGAAAATGGATTATCTTGCTAAAATGAGTGGTAATTTCGCTAAGATAATAGGATCTACCATACTTTTATTCTGGCAAGATCTCCTGCTGGGGCTTCTCCGAAATATTGATGAAATTAATTATATAAAAAGCTTTTCAATACTGGTATCTTTATTAGGCATTGCAGGTCTTATTGTATATGGTGGAAAACTATATAGATCTACAAAACAATATTTAAGATATAAAGATATTGGAAGGCAGTTGAGCTCCCTTGCAGAAGTGGTTTTATACGGCTTGATTCATGAAAAGGTAATCCGCACCCCCATTGATAAACTTAAAATAGTAAGTACGTCGGATAAAAATAAAAATGCCTTTTGTTACTTAAGCGGCGGCAGCCAATATGAAAATACCCATTTTATACAAACTTTACAGGAATTAGTATCGCAGATAGATAATCCAAGATATCTTCTGAAACAAAAAAGAAGCTTATTTTTTTTAAAAAAGATATGTATTATCCAATACCTGATATTTTCGCAAGAAATAAGAGAAGTTCAGAGTTCTTTAAAAAGCTATGGGATAAAATGATTGGGAGATCTGAATTGATTTTTACAAGAACAGTTGAGGGACGAGGAATTTTATTAAAATTGAGATTTCAGTCTTTATTACATAGAAATACAGGAATAGAACACCTAAGTAAATGGACCCGATAAAATGACGAAATCCCTTCCTGAAAAGGGATTTGTCATTCATGAATTAGAATCTTTTATAGAGAATGTGGAACTTATGCAGGATTAGTTTTTAATTACTTTAGCAGATTCCGTTGCTGTTTTAATGATATAAACGCCTTTTGGAAGCTCTGAAATACTGATTTCATTATTTCCTTTCTGGGTTTGTACCGTTTTCAGCGTTTTACCCTCCAGACTGTAGATTTTAGCCTCACCCGCTTTTTCAGTAGTGATAGAAATTGGTCCGTTGGTTGGATTAGGATAAACAGTCAGGTCTTTTTTAATGCTTTTTGCTTCAGAAGTTCCCAATACCAGATTGCTGTCTTTCACCCACGTGAAAGCGTCAAGAGCTACATATCTGAATGATCCGCCAACGGTTAACTGCAATTGATCAATAACGATATTGGAATAATTCTGACCATTTAAGTTGGTAAGGTCAATCAGGGTATATCCGTTTGTAGATCCTAAAGATGTTGCAAAACCGGTAGTTTTTGTTTGGGTAAATTTTGTTACTCCGCTTAGTTTACCGGTTATTGTAAGGGTTCCGCTCACATTCAGGTCCAGATTCAATGCTGAAAGATACATCCAGAACCTGTTTACTTTAAACAAATTGGAAGTGGTCTTAATACTGAACGAAGCAGGAGATTGTGTGTCGTTGGAATTATCAATGTACCTGTTATCATTTGATGTTCCGCTCCAGCCTGTTCCCGGGAAATTTCCCTGAATATCAAAAACGCTTACATGCGAAATGATATTGAATATTACACCATTGTCCGTGAAGCTTGTGCTTCCATTTGATTCCGTTTCAAATTGCTCTGTACTCGTCTGCCCGAATGAAAAAATTGAAATGAGCAGACTACAGATGGTTAAAAAAGTAGTGCTTTTCATGATTTTGGTTTTAAATGTTAGGTTGTATCAATATTAGCTTCTTGGAGGGTAAATACCTTCCACACAGATAATATAATTGAGTCCAAGATAAGGAGGCATGTTATTCACCGGTAAATTTTGCCCTACGTAAGAAATACTTTGTGCATTAATTGCAGTATCAGGATTCGCATTATCTACAAAGCTGGTAACAACATTGAAATCTCTTCCTACCTGGTTTCCTGAAATAGCAATAGATGTCGTAGCACTTGGAGTTGAAGAATTAGCATTTTTATTAGCTACTTTTAATTGAAATCCCGCTCCAATGCTTGGCATATTAGAGGCTAAAAGAGTGTTTTGTGTAGTACCTGCCACTACTCCCAAAGGATAAAATTCGTTGGCATTTACATTTCCGGCTCCTAATGCCATACGCCCCTTTAAATTAGGTAAAGCGAAAGTTGTAATACCGTCTCCGCCGTATGTTGTTCCTAAAATTGAGAATAAAGCAGAATTTCTTGAAATAGCTAGTAAGCTTCCGTCACAAAACATCCAGCCTCTGGGTGCGAAATTTCCTGCAAATAATTTTACGATTCCAATGTACTCGTCCATGATAATAAGGTTTTTTTAGTTTTAAATTTTCTTACTCTCTTATAGGCTTTTCAGATACCACCTTTTTGTTATGAATTCTTAGACCAAAGGAACGATTAATGAGAATGGGGTACTAGAGTAGAAAATACCAAATTGCAGACTCCGTATTTCTACGTAAAGAATCTCTTGTTGGGGAATATTTTAAAGGAAAAATCTTCTTTAAGTTTCTCTGAAAGAGCGGTATTTCGTATTTTTGTAAGAATCCAATAAAAATAAAATGAGCGAATTTGTAGCATCAGAAATTAAAAATAATATTGCCGAAATTACTTTCGGAACTCCAAAAAGCAACTCCCTTCCCGGGGCAATTCTGGAGAAGCTGGCAGAAACAATCCTTAACGAAGGAGCAAAAGGTGAAGTAAAAGCTATTTTGGTGAAAAGCGAAGGAGAAAAAGCATTCTGCGCAGGAGCAAGCTTTGATGAGCTTTTAGCGATTGAAGAGCTGGAAGCTTCCACGCAGTTTTTCGGTGGCTTTGCTAAAGTTTTAAATGCCATGAGAAACTGTGGGAAAATTGTAGTTGTAAGAGTTCAGGGAAAAACAACAGGAGGGGGAGTAGGAATTGCCTGCGGAGCTGACTATTGTTTTGCTACCAAAGATTCCGCTTTAGCGCTTACAGAGATTAATCTCGGAATAGGACCTTTTGTAATAGGGCCTTATGTAGAAAGAAAAATAGGAAAGTCACAATTCTCTGCAATGGCTATTGATGCAGACTTCCGATCTGCCGAATGGGCAGAGCAGCACAATATTTACCACTCCGTTTCAGAGACTATTCAGGAAATGGATGAGAAACTGGAACAATTTTTACAGACGCTGGCTTCGAGAAGCAGCGATGCTTTAGCCTTAATTAAAAAGGTTTCATGGGAAGGCACAGATCATTTTAACGAACTAATGCCTGCCAGAATCCATATGAGTGCAAGTCTTATTCTTGAAGATTCTGCCAAGAAAAATATTGAATCTATAAAAGAAAAGCTGAGAGCAAAATAATATTCATTTTAAAGAACAAAATTTTATTCTAAAGAGCCATCCGGGGAACAGCTGTTTCTCCGGTTTTTTTATGCTTTTTGGCTGTATAAAACCCTGCCGGCAATAATTTTCAATGTTTGAATTGATTTATTTTAACTTTTTTACCTATAATCATGTGTTTATATTAATTAAATATGCTTTTATATTAAATATTTATACTTTTTTAACTGTTTTTATAATATTTGATACTATTTAAAAATCTTATTTAACTCAATTTTAACATATTTTTTTAACGAATAGTATTTAATTGGTTAAAATTTTTAATCAATTGGATTTAATTAATTAAAATGCGTGTTTTGTTGTAATTTTAATAGTTTTTATTACATATATTTGCATTCATACTGTTAAAATATGTTAAATATGAAAATGAAATTAATGTTGAGCACTGCTGTGCTGTTCTTCGTAGGAGGACATCTGGTGGAGGCTCAAAAGACAAAACGTGACACCATACCACAGGATACTAAGATTGACGAAATCGTTGTTGTAGCGTATGGAAGCCAGAAAAGAGAAACAATGGTAGGTTCCAATACCGAAGTAAAAGCCAAACAATTTGCAGACCGCCCGATAACGAGTATCGGACAAGCTTTAGACGGAGCCAGTGCTGGTGTTAAGGTGAGTACCGGAACGGGACAGCCTGGAAGTTCACCAAGTATCCAAATCCGTGGGATTGGTTCTTATGGTATTTCAACTTCACCATTGTATGTGGTGGATGGAACTATATACACCGGATCTCTGGCAGCGATTAATCCTAATGATATTGCATCATTTAATATTCTGAAAGATGCTGCTTCTACCTCATTGTACGGTTCTGCAGCAGCTAATGGTGTGGTTTTGATTACTACAAAATCCGGTAGAAAAGGAAAAGATGCCTTTAACTTCAGTATGAGTACCGGAGCCGTTGGGAGATCTATTCCTGAATATGACAGAGTAAATGTTTATCAGTATTATCCTCTTGTTTGGGAATCAATTAGAAATGGCAGAATGACCTCGGTGCCTGGTACAACAATGGCTGATGCTAATGCATATGCTACAGCGCAGTTAATATCAGGAGTTCTGAAAACCAATGTTTTTAATGTGCCCGATAATCAATTGGTGGTTAACGGAGTTTTAAACCCTGATGCAAAACTCAAATATACAGATTTAGATTGGCAGAAACCTTTGATGAATACAGGTTTCAGACAGAATTATGAGCTGAATTACAGTGGAGGAAGCAATACCACAACTTATTTTTCTTCAGTAGGTTATACCAATGAAACCGGATATCTTATCAAATCAGATTTTGAGAGATTTACCGCAAGATTGAAAGTAGATTCACAGGTAAAAAGCTGGTTAAAATTGGGAACAAGTATCAGTGGAGTCTCTTCAAACGGGAATAATTCCGTAGATGGAGCTGATAATAATTCTGCATATATCAACCCATACAGATGGACCAGAACAATGGGGCCTATTTACAGCCCTTATGCTCATGATCCTACTACATTTGCAACCCTTTACGATAAAGCAGGAAACATTGTTTATGATGCAGGCAGTGCCAGGGGAGCTGATGCTGCGGCGGGAAGAAACGTAATTCAGGAAACACTTTTAAATAAAGATCTTTCTAAAAACTATTATATCATATCAAGAGCCTATGCTGAAATCAAGGTAGATCCTTACCTTACTTTATCCACAAATGCAGGATATGATATCAGAAATAACAGAAGGAGCACTTACGGGAATAAAATTATAGGAGATGCCGCTCCAGGCGGATCAGCTGAGAAATACAGCTTTACGGAGCAGACCTTTACATGGAACCAACTCCTGAATTATAAGAGAAAATTTGGTGAGCATAATTTTGAATTCCTTTTAGGACATGAAAATTATAAGTATATGTACGAATACCTGTATGGGTATAAAAAAGGTCAGATTGTAGATGATAATGATGAACTGGTGAACTTTGTAACACCTTCTTCTTTAACCTCACGTACAGATAATTACAGAAAAGAAGGGGTTTTTTCACGACTGAATTATGATTATAAATCCAAATACTTACTCTCAGGATCTATCCGCTGGGATGGCTCGTCAAGATTTGATAAAGATGTAAGATGGGATTCATTCTGGTCTCTTGGTGCCGGTTGGAGATTGAAAGGCGAGGAGTTTCTGAGTAATTCTAATCTCATCAGTGAATTAAAACTGAGAGGTTCTTACGGAGAAGTTGGAAACGATGGTACAAATAGTTATTATATGTACAAGAGTACGTACACCTTAGGATATAATAATGCGCAGGAGCCTGGAATCTTATTTGGATTTTTGGCAGATCCTACAATTACCTGGGAGGCCAACAAACAAACGGATGTAGGTATTGATTTTGGATTTCTGAATAACAGAATTACAGGATCGGTAGAATATTATAACAGAGTGACTGAAGACTTGATTTTCCCAGTTCCTCTTCCGGTTTCTGCAGGTGTTCCGGATAATACGATCAGTAGAAATGTGGGAACAATGTATAACCGCGGATTCGAATTCAGTATTAATGCAGATGTTATTAAAACCCAAAACTTCACTTGGAATATCAATGCGAACGCATCTACACTTAAGAACCAGATCACAGAACTTTCTAATGGCATAACGGAAATTATCAATGGAACCAAGAAGATTTCTGTAGGACATTCAATATATGATTATTGGTTGAGACAATGGTATGGGGTAGATCCTGCAGATGGATCTCCTTTATTCCTGGCAGCAGACGCTTATGCTAATACAACAGCGGCAGATATCAGAACTGTGAATGGGCAAAAGGTGACCACTAACTTTAATAAAGCTAAATATGACTATTCGGGAACAGCAATTCCGGACCTGTTCGGAAGCTTTGGAACATCCATTACGTATAAACAATGGTCTTTATCTGCATTGTTTACCTATCAGTTAGGCGGAAAAACATACGATTCTAACTATGCCGCCTTGATGTCAAGCTACTCACAGGGTGGAGCTTTAAGTACAGATATTCTGGACAGATGGACCACTCCGGGGCAGATTACTGACGTTCCTGCATTGAATTCATCAACATACACAAGCTCAAATGCCGGAAACTCTTCAAGATGGCTGGTGAGTTCGGATTTCCTTACCTTTAGACAGGCAACATTAAGTTACAGTTTCAGTCCTGAAACCTTATCCCAGCTTGGAGTGTCCGGATTAAGAATTCTGGTTTCCGGGGAGAATATATGGAGTAAAACGGCAAGAAAAGGACTGGAGCCATCACAGGCTTTTAACGGTACCGCATCAAACAGATATACTCCGGCGAGAGTAGTGACTATTGGATTTAATGTATCTTTTTAAACAACTAATTATGAGAAATATCGCAAAACAATATATAAAATGGGCTGTTGTTCTTTCAGTCCTTACAGGAATGACTTCATGTCAGAGTGATTATCTGGAGACCGATCCTACCACTGCGGCTTCGGAAGAAGCAGCGTATTCAAGTGCCTCCAACCTTATGGCCATTGTCAATGGAATGCACAGAGATATGTATTACAGACAGAATGATAGCCAGGGGCAGAATGGTCAGGGCGGAATCATGATTATGATGGATGCTTTAGGCGATGATCTTGTTTTTCCATCTACAGGAAATAACTGGTATATCTCAACGGTAAGATGGCAGGATCAGGTAAATGAGAGCGGATCAAATGACTTTTATCCTTATCAGTTTTATTATGCATTGATCAGAAATGCAAATCTCGTTATAGCTAATGGACCTTCAGTTCCTGCTCCTACAGCAGCGGATGCTGCTACGATTAAAACAGCCATCGGTGAAGCTTACGCATTCAGAGCATTCTGTTATTATATGCTGGTTCAGATCTATGGTAAAAGATATGTACCTGGAACAAACAATACCCAGCTTGGTGTTCCCATCAGATTGGTTGCTAATGAAATTCCTTTGGCAAGAAATACGGTTGAGGAAGTATACACCCAGATCAATAACGATCTTAATGAAGCTGCAACAAGGCTTGCCGGAGTTACCAGAGCTACAAAATCGCACTTCAATGACAAAGTGGTTTTAGGATTAAAAGCAAGAATCGCATTAACGCAGGGGAATTATGCAGCCGCAGCCGCAGCCGCTCAGTCTGCCCGTGCAGGATTTGCTCTTATGGATAATGCGACCTATACTGCCGGCTTTAATAATCTGGCAGGGGTAGGAGAATGGATGTGGGGAGCTACCATTATAGCAGATCAGGGAGATACGTTTTCCAACTTTGGAGCGTATATGTCCAGAAACTTTAACTCTACCAATATTCGTCAGGCTCCAAAAGCCATTAACAGCAAATTATTCCTGTTATTCCCATCTACAGATGTAAGAACAAAGAATTTTGATCCAACAGGAGCGCATACTTCACTTGCTCTACCTTCAACGTATGCTAAATTCCCTTATACAGGGCAAAAATTCCTTGCTGCAAGCCAGGCAGACAGTAGAGTAGATGTTCCTTATATGAGATCTGCAGAAATGTATCTTATTGAAGCAGAAGCGTTGGCAAGATCAGGAGACGAAGCTGGTTCAAAAGCAGTATTCAATGTATTTGCAAAGAACAGAAACCCTTCTTATGCCGGAGCTACTACAACAGGAGCGGCTTACATTACAGAAATTCTTAACAGCAGAAGACTGGAATTCTGGGGCGAAGGCTTTAGATTCCTGGATCTGAAGAGACTGAATCAGGGGCTGGACAGAACGGGAGCTAACCATTCTTCTGTAGTAACCAATAACGTGATGACAGTTGCGAACACAGATCTACGTTGGGAATTCCTTATCCCAAGATCTGAAATCAATGCAAACCCACTCATTGTTCAGAATCCTCTATAAAACAACACGTACAGATTTTAATATATGATAGAGAACCCGGCTGCTGGCAGGGTTCTCTTTTTATTTCTGTAAGCAGGCGATGAGGTTCAGCAGAAAATATCTGAAATTTTAAAATAAATAATTGGCAGTTTGAAAATAAATTATAACTTTGTAATTCAAAGTTCTTTTTATGGATTCAAAAAACTATCACGAAGACTTATCCCACATCCGTTCTATGATGGAACGCTCTTCCAGATTTATTTCTCTAAGCGGCTTGTCCGGAGTTGTTGCGGGCTTAGCGGCAATTATTGGAGCGGTGTATGTATATTTTGTTTTTCAAAGAGAAGGAATCAGCTATTTTGATGGGGACCGGAATATTCTGGGACCAGCCTTGGTTAAAGAACTTGTCGTGATCGGAATTACTATTCTGGCTGTTGCTGTTCTTAGCGGGTATATTTTTACCGCCCATAAAAGTAAAAAGAAAGGTTTGAAGATCTGGGATGCTACAACAAAGCGACTTTTGATTACCTTTGCAGTGCCTTTAATCGCAGGAGGAATCTTCTGCCTGGCACTCCTTTATCATCATCTTTTTGTTTTCATTGCTCCGGCTACCCTTATTTTTTACGGATTGGCTCTGGTAGCTGCAGAACGATATACCTTAACCGATGTAAAGTATTTGGGATATCTTGAAATTGTTTTAGGACTTATTTCTTTATTCTTTTTAGGATGGGGATTGCTGTTTTGGGCAGTTGGCTTCGGAGTTTTGCATATTGTATACGGATTGATCATGCATAAGAAGTACAGGTAATAGATCGCATGTGATTTTGCTGGCAGAATCAGAAGAATAAGCGTACCAATAGCTTTTAGCACTGGTCGCTGAATTAATAATATAAAGTAAAATGATCAACATCAATCAGCTCAATAAAGAATTCGAAAGCCGGGTAAGACTGGGAATTATGTCCGTTCTTATGGTCAACGACTGGGTTGATTTTTCTGAAATGAAAAACCTGCTCGAAATTACAGACGGAAATCTGGCCAGCCACAGCAACGCACTGGAAAAAGCAGGATATATAGAAGTGAAAAAAGAATTCGTAGGGAAAAAACCTAAAACCTCTTACCGTGTTACACAAAACGGAAGACAGGCATTTACGGAACATTTGGATGCACTTGAAAAGCTGTTGGGACGGTAGTCCTATATTTTTTTGAAAATTAACTTTGAATTGCAAAGTACTTTATAATTTAAATCTAATAAAATGATGACACAAAAACAAAAAACACTTATCATTTATGCCCTTCCGCTGGCATTACTCAGTATTCCATTGGTTGGAAATCTCATTTCAAACGAAGTGAACTGGTCCGCATCAGATTTTCTGATTGCAGGAGTCTTGCTTTTTACAACAGCTTTTCTCGTCAATCTGGTTAGAAACGGAATAAAGAAACAGAGTCAGAAAGTCTTGTTTACTATTTTCATTTTACTGGCTCTCGCATTAATCTGGCTCGAACTGGCAGTAGGGATTTTCGGAAGCCCATTTGCGGGAAGCTAAAATTAAGTTTGCTATTAATTCTAAAATAATAATGATGAAAGATTCGGAAATAATAAATCTAGGCAAGACTGTATTCGGAATATTTTTTTCAGTGGGAACTCTCTGCCTCTTAGGAGCACTTATTACAAAAGACGACTGGTTTGCCGGAGCAGGCTATTTGTTAATCATTTTTGGAGTGCCGGTTAACTTATTATGCATACTTGGACTTTTGATATACAGTGCTATCAATACATCAAAATTCAAAGAATGTATGATAGGCATACTCATTTTGACAGCCAACATTCCTATTGCATTCACTTACACTATTATAGGTCTTAATTCTCTGCAATAAATAAATACAATATGAAAAAAATACGCGTTCAGTTTCTGCTGTTTGTGTACGATAAAACACAAAAATTATACAGAAAATATTTCAAAAAGAAAAAAAGACAGTGGCAGTTCAATGAAAAACAGCTGTTAGAGTTTCAGGAAGATTCTTTAGGCCGAAAGCTCGGAGAATTTTACAGGAAACACGGTTTTACCATGATTCCTAAAATGGAAAACCATGATGTTCACCACCTGATTACCGGCTGCGGAACCAACTTCGAAGATGAAATTGCCATGCAGTACCTGCTCCTCGGAAATGGTAAGCTCAATGCACACCTTTTGGCAGCAATCGTATTAGGAACCATTATTCTTCCGGAATATGTGAAAATTTATATCAAGGCTTATAAAAAGGGACAAAATATGAGAGCGTTTCATCATTGGGATTTTGAAGGGCTGTTATGGCAGAATTATGAACATGTGAAAAACTTTATTCAACAGAAAGAAACAGTAGTTCTTCATTAAAATTAACTGTGATGGGAAAATTAAAATTCAGTCCGCTGGGAGAAAAAACATTTCTAATCTCGTTTTTGCTGGGCACCTCTTTGCTGCTTTTATTTTGGATCACAAGAGCTGAATTTCTGGTCATATTCGGGTTTTATTATGTGGTTATAGCCGCTGTAGCGAATCTGCTGATCACTTTATATGAACTGATGGAATACTTGAGTGATGTTTCCGAAAAGAAAAGAAACGGAAATTCTGTACTTCTTCTCTTACTCAATATTCCTATTGCGTTAATTTATCTCATCATATACTTTGAATTTCTATCAAATCTTTCAATCCTTTCAAATTTTTAAATATTAAATAATTAACCTCATGAAAACACATCATTATATATTCATCACAGCCCTTCTCTTTGTTATAGTCTTTTATGATCAGGAGATAGGGCTGAATCTTGGAATTCTGGGGATAGTTTATGCTATATTAACGCTCTTTAGAACACCGGAAAAAAATAAAACAGGAAGCTTGTATATTCTTTTTGGAACAAGTATCCTTTCCAGTATCGCATTTGCATGGTTTGGAGATTTTACATCCTTTATTGCAGTAGTAAGTTCATTGCTTTTATTAGGATATAAATCCAAAAACAGAAGGCTGAAAATTCTTTTTTTAATTCCGGTTTTTATTGTGAACTGCTGTACGTCCTTCTGTCGTTTTTTCAGTTTTGATGAATGGCTGCCGAAGAAAAATGTATCAGGATTATGGCAAAAAACGTTGGCTTTTATTTTGATTCCGTTGGTGCTGGTTTCAGTTTTCTTTGGAATTTATTCTGCTGGAAGTAATCATTTTGCAGCCCTTTTCACAGATTATGAGCTGGATCTTAATCTGTGGCAGGTATTCTGTCTCTCCGTTTTAGGATTTTTTATTGCCTTTAATTACTGGAACTATGCCGTAGAAAAACTCATTTATAAAAACAATCACCTTCTGGATAATGAGTTTAGCAGAGATTCCAGTATTCCAAAAGCAACCTATTCCTTTCTTGATCTGGATGCAGAAAGAATGAGCGGAGTTATCTCTTTTGTCTTACTGAATATATTACTGATATTCTTTATTATTACGTACAACTATGAACAATTTTATGAAGCGGTAAAAACACCGGTTCAGCTTTCTGAAGAAACCCATGAAAGAGTAAATGCCGTTATCTTATCTATTGTGATGGCCATTCTGGTTATCATGTTCTACTTCAAATCCGGATTTAATTTTGATCCGAAAGCAAGGTTATTGAAAATTTTAGCTAAATTCTGGATTTTCCTGAATGCTGTTCTGGTAATTTCCGCTGCCCTGAAAAACTACGAGTATATCGTGAATTATGCATTTACGTATAAAAGACTGGGCGTTTTTGCATTCCTGCTTTTATCATTAGTTGGTTTAACGCTTACTTTTATTAAAATTCAGAAACAGAAAAGAAACATTTTCCTGGTCAATACCATGATCTGGTATGTTTACGGAACCATTCTTGTCTGCAGCTATATCAATTGGGGCGGTTTTATTACTTCTCAGAACATGAAACGAAAGGATTTTGCAGTCAATTATCATTTAACCTCTGTCAATTTCAGTGAAAAAGCACTCCTGAAATATGCCGGCCAAAAAAATGATCAGAAACTTAAAAAAATACTGCAGGATAAAGTGAAAAATGAAACATCCAAAACATTCCTGTCTAAGATTATATATTATCACACCATAAAGTAAAAGACCATGAAAAACTGTATTGAATCATCAAGGTGTAAAATTACGATTGTATTGATACTGATGACCCTGTTCTGTTTCAGTCTCTCAGCATTCAGATATTATATCAGCGATACGAAAGTGTTTTTGTTTCTCAACTGGAACCTTTTCCTGGCATGGATTCCTCTGTTGCTGAGTTCTTTTATCCGGGTTTTTCATATCAAAAGTAAAATTTCCCTAGTCTTCATTATCATAGTATGGATCTTGTTCTTTCCCAATTCTCCCTATATTCTGACGGATCTCTTTCATCTCAGAGCAAGAAATGCCGTCCCGATCTGGTATGACCTTATTGTCATTCTTTCTTATGCATGGACAGGGCTTATCTGTGGTTTTATAAGCCTTCATGATATAGAAAAACGACTTTCTGACTTTGGTAAAAATAATAGAATGAATGTAGTAATCGTGCTTTTCCTTTTTATAAGCAGCTTTGGCGTTTATCTGGGCAGGTTCCTAAGGTGGAACAGCTGGGATGTGCTTAATAATCCTTTTGGCCTGTTCTCCGATATTGTACTACGGCTGATCTATCCCATGGAATATACCAAAACATGGGGCGTTACGGTGTTGATGGGACTGATGCTCAACTTTATGTACTTCACATTCAAATGGGCGGGTGTAAATGAAGAAAAAGAATTGCAGCCACAAAACAAATCCTTGAATGAATTGGAACAATTTTAGCATTTAAATGAGCTCAGCACCCTAAAAATTGATCCACGCTTAAAATTAATATTATGAAAAAAAGCTTATTATTAATTCCATTGATTATCGTTTCATGTAAAAAAGAACCCGCTGTTACAGCCGTTCAGGACAAGGATTCATCCATCGTAACAGAAATGCCGGATTCTGTAGTGAAACCGGATTCTGCAGTACTCAGAAAAAAAGATTCCATTATTAATAATGCTCCGGCCACGAAAGAAGTTTTGCGTAACGGGGTCATGAGAAATGAAAAAGATGGCCAGATCATAAGAACGGTAGATGCAACCCAGCTTCCGCTTACCATTGGAGAAGCGTTTACAAAAGATGATCAGGAACTTGTTTTGAAACTAACCCATTACGACCGGCCGAATATCAAAGCAAAAATTTCCACAAAAGAAAAAGACTTCAACATCCGTTTCAATCAGATTAAAGTTCCAAACGGTGATTATGACGGGCCTTTCGGAAGAGAAATCACTTATGATACTCCGGGAAAAGGAGAAGTTTGGCTAATCATCGGGAAAAGCAATATGGCATCCGGAAATACCAAAGGAAGTTTCACCGTGAGTATAGAATAAAGCCAGAGCAATTTGGTATAATTTCTGCAAACTAAACCTTGAAGTTTAAAATTTAATATTATGAAAAATATAGTTCTAACAGCAATGGCCGCTTCAGCTGTACTGGTAAGTTGCGGAACTGTACAGTCGCTGGTTCAGAATACATTTCCATACACAACGAATGTTTTGGTGTCTACCGGTGTTCCAGCAGATAAAGAAGTATCTTCCACCGCAACAGCTACCAACGTACAGACATGGTTCGGAGGAAATAACAATGCGAAAATTAAAGATGTAAGGATTTCAGATGCGAAAATTTCTGT
Source organism: Chryseobacterium culicis (assembly GCF_900108365.1). Classification (GTDB taxonomy): domain Bacteria; phylum Bacteroidota; class Bacteroidia; order Flavobacteriales; family Weeksellaceae; genus Chryseobacterium; species Chryseobacterium culicis. The sequence goes on from NZ_FNWQ01000008.1 coordinate 87,213, forward strand.
AGCATCACCATCAGGAGGAAATCTGAGCGCATTTAAAACTATTAAAATATATGTTTCATCGAATGGAACAGGAGAAAGACTGATTGCATCACGCTCCAATATATCTACCAATTCTTCCAGCCTGAATCTGGATCTGAATGACACAGGATATCTGGATGAGATTGTAAAAAGTACAGGATTAACCGTGAGAACGGTTTACGAACTGAAGAATCAGACCTCTTCTGATATGAACATCAAAGTAGCGCTTAATTTTAATAGCGTTCCTGCCAGCTAAACAAATAAAATAGATCATAAAAACCCTCTTTCATACAGTGAAAGAGGGTTTAATGTGAAGTAAAATGATATAATTTAAAAATCTTTTTGAATTATAGTTTTGTCAGTTTTTCAACAACTCTTCTCTGGCCTTCATTGATATTGATAATATACTGTCCCGTTGGAAGCTGTGAAATATCAATTTTTTCACCAGATAAAACCGAATTTTTCAGAACTGTACGCCCCTGTAGATTTATAATTTCCACATCCAGTTTTTTATTTTCATTACTTTGAATAGCTATAGAGCTGCTGGATGGATTAGGATATATTTTTACCTCTAATGCTGATAAAGTCTTAACAGGCGCTGCAAACCTGCTTTCCAGTTGAAGGATCGCATTCTTCACATTAGGAAGAGGTCCTATTTTCTGGCCCGTTACAGTTCCTCCCTGTGGAATTCCCGTAGAAATTAAAAGATTCTTCATTGCTGCAGGTGTTAAATATTGCCCTGTTGTCTGACGATAAAAAGACTGGATCAGAATAGCGGCAGATGATACTACCGGAGTAGCAGAACTGGTACCGCTGAAATAATTATAAGTTCTGTTGTTGTCATTATCATATTTTGCATAAGATCCATAACCTGCTGCCATAACACTGCTTCCCCAACCCTGAACATCTACTCTGTTTCCAAAAGTACTGAAGCTTAATTTGGAATGGGTCGTATTTGGAGATCCGGCTCCTACAATGATAGCGCCACTGTTTCCCCGTGAAAGATACGAGGCGTAAAAAGGATCATCCAGATTCTGATTTCCATTACCTGCTGCCGCAATGATAATGATTCCTGAATCGGTAGCGGCTTTTGTAAGATCCCAGATTACCTTATCATACTCTGCCGGACAATATTGGCCGTCTTTGCCGCCAGTCTGCATTTCGTATAAAATAATATCGCCGGCCTGAGAGGCATTGATAGATCTGCTCACCGCAGAAGCTCTGTTATACCCTACAGTTGTCCATTCCATATATCCCTTGATTTCAGAAGTATTGTATGCCGCTCCTGTAAGCCCGATATTATCTTTTACAGAACCTAAAATACTTACCACTGCAGTACCATGATCACGGTAATTGTTGTTAGCCAGTCCGGCATTTGGAGAATAGCCGGGCTCCAACTGTATTGAATTTTGATTGGAAAGCATTTCATGGGTTTTATAAAAACCATATTCTACATCACGAACCCGTACGTTTTGACCCGTAATTCCTCTTGACCATGCATATTTTGCATTGATTCCCGGATTGTCATTCAGGTAAGTTTGCAGACTTTCTAAATCAGGGGTTGCCACAAAGGCATTCACCAAAGGAGGTTCAATTGGATCAGCACTCATTACCGAGACATATTCTATTTCCGGAAATCTCTCCAGAGTATGAATGATCTTTTCTGCAGCTGCGGGATTTTGAAGTGGTAAATCAGCTTTGTAAATTCTTTTCAGCTTTTCCACAGATTCTGCCGAATTGCCGATTGCTTTGCTGCTTCTGGCCATTTCTTCCAGCTTACTGTCTGTAAAATCAAGATCATACTTGAACGAAATTTGATTTTCTCTCGAAAATCTTTCCAGATCAGCATTTCTGCTGAAAGCCGTTTTTTCTGAATTAATGCCTTTTGAAAAACATACATAAATAACAGAATTTTGATCATTAGCCATTTTAGCCTGGTTATCCTGACCAAAAGACAAGGAAGAACAGAACGCAAATAATGCGAGAAGGTTGATTTTTGTTTTCATACTATTTTGTTAAATGGTTGTGAATCAGTTTTGATTTACATCAAAAATAATAATAAAATGAAAACAAATCACATTTTTGTGAATTTATTATTTGATTTTTTTTTCTTGCCCTTCTGCATCGCGAATCTCATCGCTTAAAATGATCAACTTCACTTTTTTTTACAACGTGGGAGGTTTTTAGGATAGTGTCTTAAGAATAACATATTTTATACATATTAATCAAAAAAATACGCTCCAATTTATTGAAACGTATTGTGTTAAGCTTATATTTATTTCCAGTATTCAGCTTTTGGTGATAGAGTCCATCACGATTGTCACGGGGCCGTCATTAATCAGGGAAACCTTCATATCTGCCCCGAAAATTCCGCTTTCTGTTTTAAGTCCGGATTTAGCAATTTCTTCCTTAAAATAATCAAAAAGAGGAACAGCTTTATCTGGTTTTGCTGCTTTGATGAAAGAAGGGCGGTTGCCTTTTTTGTAATCAGCAATTAATGTAAATTGGCTGATGCAGAGGATTTCCCCTGCAATATCCTTCACAGAAAGATTAAGCTTATCCTCTTCATCTCCAAAGATCCGCAGGTTGAGAACCTTCTGTACTAGCCAGTCCGCATCCGTTTTTTCATCATTTTCATCCACGCCTGCCAGCAGCATTAATCCTTTTCCGATTTTGCCCACAATTTTTCCATCTACTTTTACGCTGGCCTCAGAGACTCTTTGTATTACGATCTTCATCTTGTATTTTTAGTAATAGACATTTAAAGTTTTGCTTGGAACATCATAGCTGTAAGGATAAGTTTTAGGTGGAAGCGAAGTTTTAGCTCCTGCTTCAGGCTGCCCCGTACTCAGGATCCATCTTGTATTATCCTGTGGACAGATGATCGCAATATTATCCTTTACCTCAAGAGTAGTATTGTTATCAGGGCACAGGTGAGGCGCATTCCGGTCATATACCTTAAATCCGTTGGCCGTTCGTACGATAATCAGCCCTCTTGTTCCGGACTGCTGTTCGTTGACATAAATCCAGCCGTTGACATTGTTCAAAGCATAGTATGCGGGCAGGTTCAAATTAAGTGTTACGTTGATGGGGCTAATGGGGAAACAGTTCACCGTATCTTCTCTACTTCCGCAAGAGTTTATGGTTAAAATACTGATAATCAATAAAATGAAAATAGATAAGATTGAAAAAGTTTTTTTCATTTCAATTTAAATTTTTATATATTTGTAAAAATTAAACGATTACAACACGAAAACATTGTCCGGCAAATGTCGGATTATTTTTTTATACTAAAACTAAATTTCGAAAATTATGGCAAGCTATGTAACTAAAGAGGGCCTAGAGAAAATGAAAGCTGAGCTGGAACAGTTGGAAACTATTGAGAGACCAAAAATTACTCAGCAGATCGCTGAAGCTAGAGACAAAGGAGATTTGTCTGAAAATGCAGAATACGATGCAGCTAAAGAGGCTCAGGGAATGCTTGAAATGAGAATTTCCAAGCTGAAAGACGTAATCTCTACTTCTAAAATTATAGACGAAAGCCAATTAGATACTTCAAAAGTTTCCATCCTGACAACAGTGAAACTTAAAAATACTGCTACCAAGCAAGAGCAGGTATTTACATTGGTACCGGATAACGAAAGCGACCTGAAGACAGGTAAAATCTCTGTGAACACGCCTATCGCAAAAGGCCTGTTAGGTAAAGCTGTTGGCGAAACTGCTGAAATTACTTTACCGAACGGAAACAAACTGTCTTTTGAAGTATTAGACATCTCTTTATAGTCTGATACCTGTTTTATTTCTAACTTCTGATATCTAAACTAACTTCTATATAAAATGAGCACTATATTCACAAAAATCATCAATGGTGAGATCCCTTCTTATAAAATTGCAGAAGACGAAAACTTTATTGCATTCTTAGACGCAATGCCATTGGTGAAAGGACATACATTAGTAGTACCGAAAAAAGAAGTGGATTTGATTTTTGATCTTGAAAGTGAAGAATACAAAAACCTTTGGGGATTTGCCCAGGAGGTAGCCAAGAAGATCAAAACTGCAATTCCATGTGTAAGAGTGGGAGTAGCGGTGGTAGGGCTTGAAGTTCCTCATGCTCACATCCATCTGATTCCTTTAAACAAGATGGAAGACATGAATTTCAGAAATGAAAGATTAAAATTAACGAACGAAGAATATACAGAGATTCAACACTCAATTATTAATTCTTAACAATCAGAAAATCGTAAAAAAGTAATTTTTTACGATTTTCTTTAACATATACATATATATTATACCATATGAATTCTAACCAATGTTCTTTCTGCGGAAGAAAAAGAAATGAAGTACAGATGCTGATTTCCGGGCAGAATGGTTTTATTTGTGAAAATTGTATAGAGCAGGCACATGCTATTGTAAAAGACGGGGCATCCAAAACGGAATATTCGCCTGCAGACAGTATGGAAGAGCTTAAAAAGCCTAAGGAGATTAAGGAATTTCTTGATCAGTATGTGATTGGGCAGGACCAGGCTAAAAAACAGCTTTCCATTGCCGTATATAATCACTATAAAAGATTACTCCACGCTCAGGACGAAAACAGGGAAGTGGAGCTTGAAAAATCTAATATTATTATGATAGGAGAAACAGGTACCGGTAAAACCCTCCTGGCAAAAACTATCGCAAGAGAGCTGAATGTTCCTTTCTGTATTGTAGACGCTACTATTTTAACCGAAGCGGGATATGTGGGAGAAGATGTGGAGAGCATTCTGTCCAGACTTCTGATGGTGGCAGATTATGATGTGGAAAAAGCAGAAAAAGGAATTGTTTTCATTGATGAGATTGATAAAATTGCCAGAAAATCTGATAATCCAAGTATTACAAGAGACGTTTCCGGAGAAGGTGTACAGCAGGGGTTACTGAAACTGCTGGAAGGAAGCATCGTAAACGTACCGCCACAGGGAGGAAGAAAGCATCCTGATCAGAAGTATATTCAGGTAAATACTCAGAATATATTATTCATTGCCGGCGGAGCTTTTGACGGAATCAAAGAGATCATCGAAAGAAGACTCAATAAGCAGGCGATCGGTTTCAGCTCTGAAAAAATCAATAAAACAGACGAAGACGAGTATATATTAACAAATATTAATGCAATAGATCTTCGTACTTTCGGATTAATTCCGGAACTTTTAGGAAGATTTCCGATCATCACTTACCTTGATAAACTCACGAAAGAAACCTTGGTAAGAATTATGAAAGAACCCAAAAATTCAATTGTGAATCAATTTGTGGAACTTTTCAAAATGGATGGCACAGATTTGGTAATTACGGATGGGGCAATCGAGAGAATTGTAGAGGAAACTATTGAGAAAGGATTAGGTGCAAGAGGCCTTCGTGGTACTACCGAAAAAGTTCTAGAAGACTATATGTTTTCAATAGGGGAGGACAAGGAGATCATATTGACAGAAGATAATGTTTTGATTAATAGGTAAAAATATTTTTTTTTTTGAAAAAAAATAATACCTTTGCAGTTAAAGATTGTATTAACACACAAATAATTTATACAATGAGAAAAAGTTTATTTGCTATAGGTCTTTTAGCAATTAGTTATTCTGTTCAGGCGCAGATATTATGTCATGTTGACACTAATGCTAATATGTATGTGAGCGAAGGCACCCTAGTTTATAGCGGTGGAGGTGTACAAACAAAAGCGAATGGTATTTTGGATGTACACGGAAATATTATGGTTGTAGGATCTGGTACAGATGCCTTTAAAACAATTGATGCTGCCGGTGCGGATAAAACCGATGGCGGAAATATTATTTTAAGGCTTAATACTCCTGGTTCCTTTGCTACTTCTACGTATGGTCAGTTGTTCATCGATGGAATTTCCCAATCCAATATTACAGGTATTGTAACTAAAGAATACAGAACACCAAGTAATGGTAGTGGTAATTATTTCCAGCAGGTGGCTTTGCCTTTCTCTGGTAAGGCATTAAGTTCTTTATCTACTGAAGTAGGTAAAACTTTCAATACCGGAAGATACAGTAACCCAATCTTACAATGGGATAACGCTAATGCGGTTTCGAAGCATTTTACAAGTCTTGCAACTACCACTTCAGATCCTTCAGGATACTACATGCTAAAGGTTACCAATAATGACTGGAACCCAAGTGCTCCTGCAGGTGCAGCAACTGTCTTTAATATCAACGGGAAGCCAAATGCAGCTTTTGCAGCTCCTGTGACATTGCAAAATGCAGGAAAGTCTAATTTAGGAACATCTAATGTGGTCTTCGGAACAAATGGTAACGGGGTAAACCAATACAACGAGAAGTACAATACTTATCTTGATGACAGTTTTGAGTTTACTACCAGCCCATGGGCTGGAACATTTGGGCAAAACTGGTATCAGTTCGGAAACCCTTTCCTTACCAATTTAGATTTATCCAATATCGGATATACTGAAAGCCTTACAGGATCTGACGGAAATGCGGTGAAGAATATCTGGGGTATTGAGTATAACCCAGGTACAGTTGTTACGCTTCCAAGTGGTTCTACTTACGCTACAGGTGCTCAGGTAGTTACTTTCACACCTTCAGGTGACGGATATGCTCTGGCAGCCGGAGACGTCGATAAGGTAGTTATCAAACCGATGCAGTCATTTAAAATTAAGCTGAGAGACAATACAGCTCAGACTTTAGATTTTAATACTTTAAGAAGATTTAAGTCTACAGCTAGAGCAGCAGGAACCAATTATAATGTAAACGCTGCTAAGATGGCTAATGGTAAAACGGCAAGCAACACCGTAAAACAGCTTGGAGTAATTGGTCTGGATGCTAATGGAAAAGAGATTGGAAGAACATATTATGTTGTTTCTCCTAGTTTCACAACAGGACACCAGATTTCAGCAGCAACTTCAATTCAGTCTTCAGCAGGTTCCGGTCTTATGGGAACATCTGAAGAAGCATTGAACGGAGGATATGACAATAATTATAAAGACAGCTATTGGTTGTATATCAATGAGGCTAATGAAGATAACTTCCAGGGTAAAAATGTCAAATTAAGAAACTTCTATGATCAAGTGAAGTCTTATAAATTTGAGATCAGAGAAAATACTGAATTAATTCCAAATGGTGCACACCAGTTGTCTTCGGGAATCGGTTTCTACTATAAAGCAGAAAATGGTAATCTGATTGAAGCTAAGCAGGGAGATACTGTTCCTGTAACGAACATGGAAGCTAATTTATATTATGGAGAACCAAGTAATCTTACTTTGGCAACAGATAAGACTACTCCTAAAACTTCTAATACACTAGTGGTTTATAATCCGGCAGTTTCAAACTACATTGTTAGATTTGATCCGAACTGGAAAAAAGCAGACATTCAAGTTTATGATATGAGCGGTAAACTGGTAATCTCTAAAAAAGCGGTTGAAACAACAAGAGATTTTGTAATCGAGCTAGATGGCTCAGTTAAAAATTCATATGTTGTAAAAATCGTTTCTGATAAAGGAGAGACTGTTAACACTAAAATCTTAAAATAAGCCACATGAAGACTATTAATAAACTAGCACTGGTATTTTTCCTATTTGTTGTATCTTTAGCATATGCTGATATGCCGCAACCTGCCATCCCGGGAGGAGGAGGTAACGGAGGAAATGGTACGGGACAACCTGCTTCACCCATTGATATGTATGTATATGTACTTGGAATTGTAGCAATTGGATTTATTGTTTACTTTACAAAAAAGTACAAAACCGTAAAAGCATAAAATTTTATTAAAATAATATTAAACTCTCTGATTAGTCAGAGAGTTTTTTTATTTTTACTTTATGAAAAAGATTTATACGCTATCTGCAGTTGTAGCTGCATTTGCTCTGCAGGCCCAGTTTACCATTACCATTCAGACGCCGGCAGATTTTAAAGATCAGGACGCAATTCTATATACACTAAACGGGTCGAAAGATATTATTGTTACCAAAGAAAAAAGTAAGAATAATACATGGACTTTTAAATATCCCGGCAATTATATGGGAATGATGAAAGTTTATTTCCCTGGCTCGAATAATACAGTAAGTTTTATTTCAGAAAATAAAAATGTCAGCTTTAAACTGGATATCCAGAATAATAAGGTGAAAGATGTTACTTATCTGGATGAAGCCAACAGTCTGATGAGCAAGCAGCAGGAAGGTTCACAAAAAAAAGAACTTATTTTGCCAGCACTCTCTCAGATTAAAGAATATTATAAAGATAACACAGACTTTGGAAAAGCTTTGAAAACAGAAATTGAGAGACTTTCTGGTACTTCAGGCTCGATTGATGCTGCTCAGCATCCTTTCATTGCTTATTATAATACGAACTACAGCAAATTTATTTCTAATTCACCGGATTCAACCAAAAAAGTGGATCAGGAAGAAATTATCAACTTTCTGGATAAGTCTGGAGATATGTTGGAAAGTTCGTCATTATTAAGGCCGGTATTGGTAGCGTATCTGAACTCTGGGGGTAATACCAATGTAACAAAATCTGTTGATACGTTATTAGATCGTTTAAAAGTAGAGACTCCAAGAGGACAAACTGTATTGTCTGAGCTTATTGATATTTTTGATGTTTACCAAATGGATGAATATAAAACTAAATATCTTGGACTTGCCAAAAATCTTAAATGTACCATTACTGACAGACTTGCGTCTACCTTAAAGTCTAATGCCAACATTGAAATGGGCGCGGCTTTTCCTAATTATAAATTCCAGTCGCCTGTAAATACTACAGCGAAATCCTTATATGATGTTAAGGCAGATAAGAAGGTTGTGGTATTCTGGTCTTCCACATGCTCACATTGCGAAAGTGAATTGCCAAAGCTTCTCGAGAAATACAATGATTTCAAATCAAAAAATATTCAGATTGTAGGCTTGTCTTTAGATGTAGACAAAGATTCGTATACAAAAAAAATTGCTGCGTTTCCTTGGATCAATGACTCCGAATTAAGAGGATGGAACAGTAGTTATACCGATACTTACAATATTCATGCAACACCTACATATTTTATTTTGGATGCTAACAATAAGATTATCAGCAAACCAGACCATGTTGGCGATGTTTTGGAATATTTTAAGGTAAAATAATTTTGGAGGTAAAGAAATATTTTCTATATTTGCACCACCAAAACGGCGAGGTAGCTCAGTTGGTTAGAGCGCAGGATTCATAACCCTGAGGTCACGGGTTCAATTCCCGTCTTCGCTACAACAGACCGCAATCATTGATGTAATGATTGCGGTTTTTCTTTTTACATAAATCCACAGCTCAATCTTTTATTTCTGTCAATTATGAACTTTCACCAGAGAATTAAGGGATGATTCTGTCTCTTCATTTATTTCTACCATTTTATTATACCATAACAGATCCGGATCTGTATTATCCGCAGAATGCCTTTTTAACAGGCTATTTTTGTAAGATCTGAATGAATACCTATCTGAGCGTTGAAAAGCCTTTAATAGAAGGTTAAATGGAGTTGTGAGAATATAATTTCTGCTGAAAAAGAGAATCTCAATCAAAATTCTCAGAATACAATATGAAAAAACCGCTTTACAGTCTGTAAAACGGCTTTTAATTCTTTGTTTATTGATTTTTTAGACCTGATATCCCAGTAACTTTCTAATCTGGTAGAAGAATCTTTCAATCAGTCGGAGATCCTGTGTTACAATTTCTGCGCTTCCTCTCAGTTCTTTATCAAAAGTGAGTGTTTTGTTGTAGCTTGTCTTCAGACCTTTAGGCAAAATTACATCTACATAATAATTTCCCTTATCGTCAGGTATCAGAGAAATATTCTGTACTTTTCCCTCAATGATACCATATTCCTGGAATCTGTAATTATCCAGCTTGATCAGTACTTTCTCTCCCGGAATAATCTTCCCTGAGTTGGTGGTAGGTACAGACATTCTTCCTACCAGCTGTTCTTTGTTTTTTGGAAGAATGGAAAGGATAGGCTCACCTACTTTTACAAACTGATTTTCGCCAAAAAACTGCTGGAAGCTGGCCACACCATCTGTAGATGATATAACAAGATAATTGAGTTCCCACTGCTTCAGAGATTTTCTTAATTGCTCAAGAAGCTGTAAAGTTTGTGAAGAGTAGGTAATTCTGTCTTTTTCGGTATTAATAGCAGTTCCGCTTTTCGTTTTATTGAGATTGGAAATCCCTTCATCCATCTGAGAAATGGAAATTTTAAGATTTTCCAGGTTTTGCTGAGCCTGAAGATATTTAATTTTTTCATTCTCAAGTTCCATGGCGGAAATAACCCCCTGGTTGAAGAGTTCCTGAGATCTGTTAAAATTTTTCTTAGTAAGATCATACTTGATAGACTCTAAGTTTTTCTGTTGTTTTAGAGTCGCTATTCTTACTTTATACTCAGAAATACTCTGATTGGCTGCCAGGTTTTCCGGAGCATAAGGCTGCAGCCTTGTAAAAAGAGCTTCATCCTGAAATGCTTTTGCAAAGCTGTTGTATTCTCCCTGGAGTTCTCCCAATTTGAATCTTGAAGCCTGAGCAATAGGGAAGGTGTATAATTTATCAGGAGTAATGGAATCTATTAATGTTTTCAGCTCAAGAATATCTTTATAGTTGGCAGCAGACTGCATCACCATAAGTACATCATTCTTTTTAACTTCCTGATGGTCTTTTATGAATATTTTTTCAATTTTGGAACTTGTTCTTGCCTCTATTTTTTCCGGAGGATTTTGGGAAGTCACAATAATTGGAGCCGGTACAAATTCCGGATATTTTATAATGTAACTCATCACGAGAATCAGCAGGAGGATAACGAATATGATCGTATTTCCCCAGCGGATCATCCAATGGGGCGGCTGGGTCAAAATATCCTGTACGCTTTCTGAGCGGAGTTCAATATTGTCTAAAACGTCTTCTTTCATTGTTATGTAGTAAAATTTCCCCCAATATTTCAGGGGGAATATAATTTAATTAAATGGACAGTTGCCATCATACCATTCAGGTGCTGAAGTGTCCGAATCTGGTGGGCACTCAAAATGTTTTATACGACATGGTACCCAACTGCCAAGACACCAGGATCCACAACAATTGTTGCCAGGTAAAACTACCCCTCCGCTGACAAGTGTCAAATCTTTTCTCGAAAGTTTTTTTAGATTTTTCATAATGATTATTAGTTTTTTAGTTTTCCTACTCTATAAGCTTTTCGGTTTCCGCTATATGTTGATTAGCTGCCTAATTCAAGCTGATTTCTTACCAATCTGTAATATTCTCCTCTTAAATCTACCAGCTCGGCGTGGCTTCCTTCTTCTACCACTCTTCCATGATCCAGTACAATGATTTTATCAGCATGTCTTACTGTGGAAAGTCTGTGGGCAATAACCACGGCTGTTTTACCTTTAAAGAACTGCTCAAGGTTTTCCATAATCACTTTTTCATTATTGGCATCCAATGCAGAGGTAGCTTCATCAAATAAAATGTATTCCGGAGATTTGTAAACAGCCCTTGCGATGAAAAGCCTCTGCTTCTGGCCGCCGCTGACTCCCACTCCTTCGTTACCTATTTTGGTATTGTAGCTTAACGGTAGACCTTCAATAAAATCCTTGATATTGGCAATTTCTACAGCACGTCTCAGTTTTTGCTTGTCAATATGATCTTCTCCTACTGCAATATTATTGGCAATGGTATCATTGAATACATATCCTTCCTGCATCACGACTCCACAATGATCTCTCCAGTATCTTGGAGAAATATTTTTCATATTGGTATTTCCGATTCTGATTTCGCCCTGATCCGGATCATAAAACTTCATCAGCAGTTTCAGGAGTGTTGTTTTACCACTTCCACTGGCTCCTACAATTGCCGTCGTCTGCTGGTAAGGAATTGTGAGGCTCAGGTTTTCAAAAACAGGAACATCTGAACCAATATATCTGAATGACATGTCTTTGATTTCGATATCTCTCTTCGGAACATCTGTTACATATTGTTCATTTTTGTCTTCTTCGTCATCTTTATCATGAATTTCACCCAATCTTTCAAGGGAAATTTTAGCATCCTGCGTCTGCTTGATGAAATCAATAAGCTGAAGAAGCGGGCTGTTAAGCTGTCCAATAATATACTGAACGGAAAGCATCATTCCTAAAGTAAGATTCCCGCTCAAGACAAGTTTTGCAGAAAGGAAACTTACAAGAATGTCCTTCATCTGATTGATAAAGTTACCTCCTACAGACTGCCATTGCTCTAGTGACAGGGATTTGATTCTTATTTTAAACAGTTTTACCTGAAGAAATTCCCAGTCCCATCTTTTCTGTTTTTCGGCATTGTGCATTTTGATTTCCTGCATCCCGTTGATAAGCTCAATCACCTTGCTCTGCTCCTGAGATACCTGTGAGAATCTTTTATAGTCCAGCTCTTTTCTCTTTTTCAGAAAGAAGCTGATCCAGCCGATATACAATACTGCGCCCACAAGATAAACAAGGAATAGTCTGTAATCGTAGAACAGTAATACAATGCTGAAAATGATAAGATTTACCAGAGAGAACAGTGTATTTAATGATGAGCTGGTAAGAAGCTGTTCAATTCTGTGGTGGTCATTAATTCTCTGCATGATATCTCCTGTCATTCTCGTATCAAAGAAGCTTATCGGGAGTCTCATCAGCTTGATAAAGAAATCTGAGATAATGGAAATATTGATCCTTGCTGAAAGATGAAGAAGAATCCAGCTTCGTATGGTTTCGATTCCCATTCTTCCCAGAAATAACATGATCTGCGCAAGTAAAACAACATAGATGAAATTAATATCCTGATTCTGGATCCCGACGTCTACAATACTTTGAGTAAGAAACGGAAAAATCAGTGACAGTAAGCTTCCTCCTAAAAGTCCTACCGCAAGCTGAATCACCAGTGATTTATACTTAAGGAGATATTTGGAAAGAAAAGTAAAGCTGGCTTTACTTTCTTCAGCATCAAACTCAGTCTGAAAAAAGGAAGGTGTTGTTTCAAGAATCAGCACAATTCCTTCTTCTGTATTTTCGTTGGCGTTTTCACCAATCCAGGACTTGATAAATTCTTCCCTCGTATAAGTAATCAATCCATAACTGGGATCTGAAATATATACTTTATTGTTTTTATCAATTTTATAGACCACAACAAAATGGTTTTTGTTCCAGTGTGCAACGCACGGAAAAGGAACCTCTTCTGCAAGAGTATTGAAGTCAATTTGGACTCCCATTGAACGGAATCCCAGGTTTTCTGCGGCGTCGCTCAGGCCAAGAAGGCTGCTTCCTTCACGGGTGGTTTCGGAGAGGTTACGAATCTGCTGCAGGGATATACTTTTACCGTAATACTTACTGACGATCCTAAGACATGTAGGGCCGCAATCTTTAGTGTCTGGCTGCTTATAAAATGGAAATTTTTTTTTCAAAACTACTACTCATTATAAAATGTCGTCAACGGATGACGACATTTTTACTTTAATTCAATTATAATTCAATGCAAATGAAACTGGAAATAGCTCCATTTATCACTGTTTTTCTGCTCTTCCGCATCTTTTCAGATGGTTATTTTGTTTTTCCTAAGATAGGGAAATTTTTGAATAGGTGGGATTTATTTATTAAATCTCATCATCCTCTATTAATTCATCAATAAAGAATAAGATATCCTCACGATCATACTTGTCTGGGAACTGATATCCGTTGATAATAAAGATGGGTGTAAAGCTTAGCCCGGCATTGCTGTTTTCTTTAGACATTTCTATCAATGGATTCAGATTTTCTGACGTAACGTTTCCTCCGGAAAGAGCATTGATCTTGCTTTCGTCTTTAGTTTCAAACCATTCTTCTACTGCATGTAAAAATTCTTTTTCAGGTTTGTGATGGTAAATATGAGTTAAGTCTGAAATAAGCTGTGTGTATTTTTCAGGAGCTCTGTCCGGAGTGTAATTGAATCTCATTTGTAAAGAAATGGTATCCGGATATTTTTCCAGTAAACCCTCTGCCAGTTTGTGAGCATCTTTACAGAATCCGCAATAGGGGTTGGAAACTATAGAAATGCGGAGTTTAGCATCTCTTTTTCCTACTGCAAAAGTTTCTGTATCCTGAAATTCAATTTTTGGATTCTGCTCCATCTGGTTTTTGAAAAGCTCATAGTTTCTCTTGAATCTAAGATTTTTTGCATTCGATTTCTGAAGAGCCTCTTTCTGTTCAAGTAATGTGTTGAAATACATAACTGCTGAAAAAACAAGTGCCCAAAGGATAATAGTAAGCAGAAGTGTTCCGATGCTGAAAGACAGGTTTAGGAAAAATAAGCTGCTGATCACTAACTGTGCTGCAAGGATTGAAATAATCAAAAGACATACTCTGCAGAATGTTTTTTCTACAAAAGCCTGAATATAAAGGGAATATCCTATGGCCAGCACAGAAACAAAAGTGAATCCTTTTACAATATAGGCTGTGGCTGGTAAGAAAAGTCCCAATACTGCAAGTCCTGTGAAATAAATCAGGGAAAAATCTGCAAATTTTAACCCTAAAATACTGGTTTTATCCTGCTTGATAATTTTATCACATGAGTTGACAGTTTGGCTCGCCGCAGTACCGCCGCCGCCACAGATACTACCGATGACGGTAGAAGTGTTCCCGAATTTCTGATTAAAGATTTCCAGGGAAATATAAACTCCGGCTAAAGACAGCAAATTGAAGATCGCTTCATACACAGTCTGGCTTATCAGCGAATACGCAAGAACAGCTGCAAAAATGATATACAGAACCGGTTTGAAATTGAATGCCAGTTTATGCTCTGCATTTTCTGTTTTTTCAAACAGGAGTACAAAATCTGTTGAGTTTTTATAAAGCTCTTCTTTACCAAAGGTTTTTGCTTTTTCTGAATATACTGAATAATTGGTTCCTGACTTTTTTACAAGGGAGAATGAGTTTTCAACAATGGCAATAAATTCTTCCGGAAGTTCGTCCCAATATTCTTTGTCAAGTTCATAAGCATCATTTTTTACGCCCATAAAGTTTAGTGTGTCACTGAAAGCCAGTGCAGATGGGTAATTGGGATGAGAGTTGAACTGGAAAATGAATTCCTGTTTATCGAGTTTGAGATGGTTGATTAGTTTGTCAAAAATCATATTAATATTTTTATCTAAAATACACAGATGTTTTAAATATACAAAAAATTTTTTCTTTTATTAGTGAGATATAAGCGATGTATGATAGATTTGAATTGACTTTCAATATTTTATTTTATATAATTGAGATTTGAAAGTATATTGTAAAGTGCGTGGCTGGGGGAGAAATCTGTTCCTTTTTTAAAGCGGGTATGCTCTTATCAGCAATTAACTGACGGAACTGGATGTAATATTGTTTTTGAAGAGGTATCATCTTAACTTTTAAGAGATGAATTCAACTGTAATTTTTGAAAAAAAAATCTTTAAAATTTTGAGCTCTGAATTGTAGAAATATCTCTTAAAATCCGGCAGATAACTCCAATTTTGAAAACAGAAAAATTTGAAAAAAATAGAATATTATCTATTTAAACAAATGTTTAATTTTGTAAATATTTAATAGCTTATAGGTGGTTTAAACAATATTTTTACATTAAATAAGGGTATTGATTGTGATTTGTCAAGTTGAGATCTGAACTCAAAAAAACATAAAAAATCATAAAGTTTTCTTAAAGTTTTAAAAAAGAGTTGAAATGTTTTTGTATTTATAAAATATGTCGTACTTTTACATCGCCTTGAATGAGGGAACAAGTCAAGGTAATAAATTTTTTTTCATCATTTGTGTTTTTAGAATCGTATCGCCTGATACGATTCTTTTTTTATGTTTTTTCGTAATTTAATAGAAGATCAATAAAGTAAGAATACGTTACAGAGCCTTCCTGCTGATTACTTTTAAGGAAAAGATTATTGGTTAATCCAAAAAAGTCATCCAGCCATCCCTGATGACGTAAAGCGAAACTTTTCTCATAAGCACGATCTCTTTTCATGGCAGGAGAATATTGATGAAGAATATTCTTTACAAACTCAGGATCTTCTTCTACAATAAACCTTAAAAGACTTTTCAGAGTAAAAAACTCAGTACTGTATCTCAACTCCGCATTCCGCGAATGAATACCTGTCAAATAGCCAATAAAATTAGCTTCCTGTTCTCTGGCAAAGCCCAATTGATGAGAACTTTCATGAGCTGTAGTAAACGGGATAAATGTATGGGGAAGTTCAGCGTTATACTGGGCTTCTGCAGTAAAGGGATTGTAATAGCCCAGAATTCCGGTAAAGTTCATCACATTTTTGAATAGACTGGGCTTAATGTCTAGAATCTGAGTCGCTTTTTTACCCGAAATAGAAGAAGGCAGCTTGGTCTGCTGATCGAGAATTTCCTGTTGTATAGAGGTAAGATTGGTCACTATAAATATTCCGTTCCTGTCTTCCTGTACAGACTGTCGGGTTACCTTACATTTTTCAAGATAGGCAAGAGCAAGTCTTTTGGCTTTTTCCATATCCGGTTCTTTCTGGCTCTTAAGTTTTTTGATGATAGGGTTCTGAAAATAGAGCATGCCCCAAAAAATCTGATAAATACAATAAAAGACAGTAAAGATGATCATAATTCTGATTAATGAGCGATTTCTTCTTTCTTTCCTGAATAAGTTGATAACATCATACAAAAGGAATGCTCCCAGTATGCTGTACATGAGATCTCCCACCGAAAACGGAACCCAGCTGAAAAGCATCTGATGGAGTTCTTTTTGAAATTCAAAGAAGCGCTCAAAAAAAGAAATCATCATTTCCGATTTTGAGAAGATATAGAATAAAAGAAATTGGGCAAGTAATACACCTGCCCAAAATCTTTTCTTTTTATATATTGTTTTTGTTGTATTAATGACCACTGCCTTTAGATATTTTATCAAGATCGATGCCCTGAGCTTTTAGAATCCCAGTTACACGGATCGCATAGAATGCAAGATACGCAAAACAAATAACCCCTACGATATAGCTGAAATGAATATTGGTAATATCTGCAATATACCCCTGTATAAAACTTACAATACCTCCACCCATAATCATCATAATAAGATACCCGGAACCCTGGTTGGTGTGCTTTCCAAGTCCGTTGATTGCTAGTGCAAAAATACATGGCCATAAAGTAGAGCAGAAAAGTCCTACACTGGTAAATGCATACACAGATACCATTCCCGTAGTACACATACCTATCAGTAAAGCTGTAATCCCTGCCAGAGAGAAGATCAAGAGCATTCTTGCCGGGTTTCCTTTGCTTAAAATATCACAGATAATCATCGCAATAATGATGAATCCATATACATAAAAAGGAGACAGATCATGTTTGGCAATTGCATTTACAAGTAAGAATACGCCGAAAGCAAGGTAAGGAGCCAGGAATCTTAAAATCTTTTTGAAGCCTGCATTCACATCAAATGCTTCTATAGCTCCTGTCCAACGGCCTATCATTAATGAAGCCCAGTACAAAGAAATATAAGGTGCTACCTCTTTGGTTTCAAATCCTAAATTCTTTTCCATATAGGCAGGAAGGTTGCTCGCTGTGGATACTTCCACTCCTACATACACGAAGATTGCGATCATACCCATTACCAATTGAGGATACTGGAAAGCTGAAGTTCTGTGTTCTCCAGGAATTTTGTCATCCGTATTCTCTGTGTTGGTGGGAGTTATAGCCGGAAGAGAAGAAAATTTAAGCATTAAAGCGACAAGCGCGAAAGCCGCTCCTAAAATAAGATAAGGCACTTTTACGCTTTCTATGCTCGCTTCTGTATTACCTGCGCTGGCAGAACCAAAAATAGCAAATGCAACAATAAGCGGTCCTATGGTAGTTCCTAAATTGTTAATACCTCCAGCCATTGTTAACCTTTGAGATCCTGTTTCTGTAGGACCTACCTCAATGGCCAGGGGGTTAGCTACAATCTGCTGAAGAGAGAAGCCTAAACCTACAATAAATAATCCGGAGATCATTAATGGGAAAGAGTGCATATTAGCGGCCGGGTAAAACAATAAAGTTCCCAATGCGGAAATAAGAAGTCCCACAATAAGACCGTTTTTGTACCCGATTTTATTGATCAAATCCTGTTTAAGGCTTTTTGATACAAGCATATAAATTAAAGAACCTACAGTATACGCTACATAAAAGCAGATCTGTACAAGCATGCTTTCTGTCTGGGATAGATTGAAGGCTTTTTGAAAAACAGGGATCAGAATATCATTACTGGCTGCTACGAATCCCCAAAAGAAGAATACAGTAACCAACGGAATGAATTGGGCCCAATTGGTTTGTTTAGAATAATTTGACATATTTATTATAGATTTCACAAACAAATATAACTATTTCCTTTCAACGGAATACCTGATTAAGGTTTTTTTTATTGTCTCATAAGCCTCTGCCTTTAAGTCTTTTGGCGAATCTGTAGGCTCAATGATTCCATTGAAATACACCTTTACTCTTCCGGGATAACCTTTTGAGTTCTCAAATGGGAACATTTCCTTAAGTCCCACAAAGGTATAAACAGCTATTGGAGAATGATGCTTCGAAGACAGCATAAATGCACCGTCCTTAAAATCATCAAGGATTATAGAAGTGTCATCCGGAACACCGCCCTCAGGAAAAATGGCAATACTGTTGCCTTCCTCCATCTTCTCTGCGCATCTTCGGTAGACATCTGCACGGCTTTTTGCACTTGCTCTGTCTACCATTACACATATCCTTTTATATATGGTTCCGAAAATAGGAATTTTCACCAGTTCTTTTTTGCCTACAAAACAGATCGGGTGATCCGGAAAAAGAATGCAGACCAGCATAATGTCCATAATGGACGTATGATTGGAAATAAATACATAAGGAATGTTTTTATCTTTCTTCTGTTCCGAAAGCTTAATCAGATCATACCGGAAGCCCATTCCGTAAAACATTCCGTAGCACCAGAGCCTGACCAGTTTATAGCCATACTTATAATGCTTTTTGTTGAAGGATAAAATATAGACCGGAATCCCAATGCATACTGTCAGAAAAAATGCCAACAGAAGCAGCCAAAATCTCCAGAGATAATTTAAAATTTTTGTCACAGCTTAACCGTTAAAAATTACTTTCTTCTTTATTGAATAATTAAGAATGGAAACCAGCACGATTGCCGCAATTTTGCTGATCATTTCCGGGCTCAAGGTATAAAAAATTAAATTGATATTGTCTTTAAATACAAAACTGTAAAATACCTGGAAGAAACCTAAGCTGAGCAGAGTAGAAAAGAAAGATACCACCATAAAATAAGCAAATTCCTTTCTCTTGGAATGTTTTCCTCTTTCAAACACAAACCATATGCTCAGAAAGTAGTTGGTAATAATCCCGCAGCTGGTAGAAAAAATATTGCTTAAGGGATAATGCACACCATAGAAGTTAGTCTCCCTTGCAAACAAATGAGGAAGGTAGGTGCTGAAAACCTTAAAGCTGCCAATTTCTACAATAGCGCTTAGCCCTCCTGCAATGATGAAGAACAAAACCTGTTTCTGACGTATGAGTATTTCTTTCATTAATTGAATATAAAAATTTGTTCATCCTGTGTAAATAATGGAATAATTGCGGTGTGAAAAGGCAAATGCATTATTATAGTATCTGCTTCTAATAATTGTTTTAAAAATATTAATATCAGCAGAGCTTCACAATATGATTGTGCAAATTTATAACTATATGTTAAACACTGAAAAAAGTTGTTAAAATATTTTTTTTAATAAAAATTATTTCTAATTTTAATATTCAGAATGATGTAATAAAGACCTGATAATAAATTCATTTTCAACTCCTTGTGTTGATGGTTTTTTCTATCTTGTAGTGCACGATTAAGAGCATATACTCCAACATTTTATGGCCAATTATTAATAATATTTGTATGAAAAGTCAAAACAAATACAGAAAATTCCAGCTTCAACAGAAAAATATTGAGGCTCTTGAGAAAGAAAATTCCCGCTTCAAAAGAGTGTATTCTGAATATGAAAATATGTCAAACGAATTGTGGAATCTTGAAAACTCCAAAGGAGAACCAGTGCCGGATGATTTTATCAATGCAATGGTACTACAGACTTCTTATTTAGAAGATGAAATAGAAGATTGGTTAATACAATTCAACGAAAAAAAAACACAGATTAAACATTAATGATTTTAGACAGCTTCCAGATTGTTTTAAATGCTAATTGAAGATAAATTCCTAATTTAGCACTCTTAAATTAAATTCTAAAATATGGTTGCTATTGTAGATAGTGGTTCTACTAAATCGGATTGGGTAATACTTGATGACTTTAAAAAGGTTTTTCTGAAAACTGAAACAATCGGTTTCAATCCGAATTTTATCAACAGAGAACTTATCGTTCCGGAGATACAGAAAAATAGCAATCTAATGTCCGTAAAAAATTCAATTACAAGAGTCTTTTTTTATGGTTCCGGATGTGGAGTGAAAAAAAATTGTGAAACCATTGAAGAAGAATTGAAGAAAGTTTTTTTGAAAGCAGAATTTATAGTGAAGGAAGATCTGATGGCTGCAGCTTATGCAGCATACAGCGGAAAGCCTGCTATCGTGTGCATTCTAGGCACAGGATCAAATTCTTGTTATTTTGACGGTGAAAATCTGAAGATAGAATTACCTTCACTGGGATTTCTCATTGGGGATGAAGGGAGTGGCAGTGCTATTGGAAAGCAGCTGGTAAGAAGATATTTCATGAAAAAACTGCCTTCAGACCTTAAAACCGAATTTGAAGCAGATTATCAGCTTACCATAGAAGATGCATTGCAAAATATGTATCATAACCCAAGACCCAATGCCTATCTGGCAAACTTTACCAAATTTGTGATCGAAAGAAAAGATCATCCTTACTTCAGGGATATGGTTTTTGAAGAAATGAAAAATTTCTTTGAATACCAGGTACTCCCTTATGAAGAATCAAAAGATGCTGAAATTAATTTTATCGGCTCTATTGCTTATTATTATGAAAATGTACTGCGGTCAGTAGCTGCAGAATTTAATTTAAATGTGGGACATGTAGTTCAGAAACCAATTGAAAGCTTAGTAGATTACCACATTAAATATATACTTTAACAAAAAACAAAATTTTATGTCAAGTAACAACAATCGTGACGAAAGGAACTTTAGCCAGGCAGCGCTAGATTATCATAAAGCAGAACCCAAAGGAAAAATTGAAGTGATCCCATCCAAGCCTCACTCTTCTCAGAGAGACCTGTCACTGGCTTATTCACCGGGGGTAGCTGTTCCTTGTATGGAAATTCATGATAAACCTGAAACTGTATACGATTATACAGGAAAAGGAAACCTGGTAGCTGTAATTTCTAACGGTACAGCCGTACTTGGACTGGGAGATATCGGTGCAGAAGCTTCAAAGCCGGTAATGGAGGGAAAAGGGCTTTTATTTAAAATCTTTGCAGATATCAACGTTTTTGATATTGAGATTGATGAAAAAGATCCCGATAAATTTATTGAAATTGTAAAAGGTATTGCTCCCACTTTCGGAGGGATTAACCTGGAAGATATTAAAGCTCCCGAAGCTTTTTATATAGAACAAAGACTGAAAGAGGAATTGAATATTCCTTTAATGCACGACGACCAGCACGGAACAGCCATTATTTCAGCAGCAGCATTGATCAACTCTCTGCAGATTGCCAATAAAGATATTGATAAAGTGAAAATGGTAGTCAATGGAGCAGGTGCGGCAGCTATTGCATGTACAAAGCTTTACATATCATTAGGACTGAAAAAAGAAAACGTCCTGATGTGTGACAGTAAAGGGGTTATTAACCATAAAAGAGAAAACCTTACTCCTGAAAAATTAGATTTCATCGTTGAGACAGATATTGAAACATTGGAAGACGCGGTAAAAGGATCTGATGTTTTTGTAGGATTATCGAAAGGAAATGTAATGACTCCGGAAATGCTTTTAAGCATGAACGAGAACCCTATCGTATTCGCTTTAGCCAATCCAGATCCGGAAATTGCTTACGATCTTGCCCTTGAAACCCGTAAAGATGTGATTATGGCAACGGGAAGAAGTGACTATCCTAATCAGGTAAACAACGTATTGGGATTCCCTTATATTTTCCGTGGTGCATTAGATGTACAGGCTACAGGAATTAACGAAGAAATGAAGCTTGCTGCGGTACACGCTATTGCTGACCTGGCAAAAGAACCGGTACCGGAAGCTGTAATTTTAGCATACAACGTTCAGAACCTTCAGTTCGGAAGAGAATATTTTATTCCAAAACCATTTGACAACAGGCTGATCACAAAAGTATCAAGCGCTGTGGCAAAGGCGGCTATTGAAAGCGGGGTTGCAAGAAAAACCATTACGGATTTTGAAGAATATGAGCACCAGCTTTTAGACAGAATGGGTAGAGATGAAAGATTGGTAAGAATGATGCAGAGCCGTGCAAAATCCAATCCGAAAAGAATTACCCTTGGAAATGCTGAAGAATACAACGTATTAAAAGCGGCGCAAATTCTGTACGAAGAAGGAATTGCTTACCCAAGCCTTTTAGGAGACAAAAAATATATCAAGGAGCAGATGGAGCGTTACGGAATTACGCTGGATGTTCCAATTATTGATCCAAGTGATGACGATCAGAAAGAAAACAGAAAAAAATACAGAGAAACCCTTTGGAAACTTCGCCAGAGAAAAGGCATGAACGAGTACAAAGCGAAAAGATATGTACGCCAGAGAGACTATTTCGGGCCGCTTATGCTGAGACATGGAGATACTGACGGGCTTATCGTAGGCTTCTCGAAAAACTATACTTCAGTGCTGCGCCCTGTTCTTGAAGTGATTGAAAAAGATAAAGGAGTAGACAAAGTTGCGGCAATGATGATGATCCTTTCTGAAAAGAAACCTATTTTCTTCGCAGATACTTCCATCAATCAGAATCCTACTGCAGAAGACCTTGTAAATATTGCTAAAATGGCAGAATTTACAGTGAAATCTTTCGCTATTGAACCACGAATTGCAATGCTTGGATTCGAAAACTTTGCTGCCATATCTGAAACATCTAAAAAAGTAGCAAAAGCAGTAAGCATCCTTCATGAAAAATTCCCTAAAATGGTTGTGGATGGTGAAATTCAGCCGGATTTTGCAATGAATGCAGATCACCTGAGCGATTATCCGTTCTCCAAATTAGGAACAACACCTGCCAATACATTCATCTTCCCTAATCTGGAAAGTGCCAATCTTTCTTACAAAATTCTGAGAGGAATGAAAGTAGCACAGGTGATCGGACCTATCTTAATGGGATTAAAGCAGCCGGTACACGTACTTCAGATGCGTTCCAGCGTAGATGAAATTGTAAACCTCGCTACCATTGCTGTTCTTGATGCCCAGAGAAGAGAAAAGAAATAAACCGGATGGGTTTTCCTGTCAATAAACAGCGCTGTAATAGTGTTGAAATAATAAAAGACTCCAAATTTTGGAGTCTTTTGCTTTTATGTTAATTCATTGAATTCTCAAATGAAATTTAAGTTAAAAATCATTCGCACATGAAATGAAAACATTAATTAGTTTAAATTGCTATATTTGGGAGTTTTAAAAATTAATAATGATATTTTCTTTACAAGGCAACGTCCAAGAACTTACGCCTACCTACGCAGTTATCAATGTTCAAGGAGTTGGTTACTACGTGGGAATCAGTTTGATGACCTCACAGACGCTGGTTTTGAATCAGCAGACCTTTTTATTTATCCAGCAGATCATCCGGGAAGATGCTCATCTTCTCTTTGGATTTAACACACGTTCAGAAAAAGAAATGTTCAATCTGTTAATAAGTGTTAATGGAGTAGGGGCGGTATCAGCACTTATATTGTTGTCCACATTGAGCCTTGATGAAATTGCTTCTGCAATCCTTTCCGGAAACAGTGCTTTAATTCAAAAGGCAAAAGGAATCGGGGCCAAAACCGCCGAAAGAATCATCGTGGATCTCAAAGATAAAGTACAGAAATACAGTGATCCAAACGCGAACATTTCTGTAATAGTGGATAATAAAATCAAGGAAGAATCGTTATCTGCATTAGAAGTTTTAGGCATTCCTAAACGAGCAAGTGAGAAGATTGCAGATAGAATCATAAAACAAAATCCAAACATCTCGGTAGAAGAATTGGTAAAACAAATCTTAAAAAACATTTAACATTTGGTGGCGAATATTAAGCATCTTAACATATTTTTGTTCCTGTCGTTCCTGTTGATGTCTGTCAGTGCTTTTGCACAGGCGCAGAGAGATACGGCGATCATAAGAAAACAATATGAAGTGGCCGACCCTACGCGGTACGAAGCCTATTACGACATAAAAACCGGGATGTACTATGTATATCCGAAAATCGGAAATACCATTACGGGTCCGCCTACAGCAATGTCTCCGGAAGAGTATAAGCAATATATGCTTGCTACCCAGACTAAAGCTTACTACAAGGAAAAATCTGACAAATACAATCTTCTTTTCAGAAGAGACAAATCAGATGCAAGGAGAAGAGGACTTATTCCTTCGGTAATGATCAATAATAAACTTTTTGAGACGATCTTCGGGGGTAATAAAATTGAAATCATTCCTTCAGGGTATGCATCTCTGGATTTTGCCGGTCTTTACCAGAAAATAGACAACCCAATGATTCTGCCGCAAAACAGAACCAGTTTTACCTTTGATATTGATCAGAGAATCCAGTTGGGATTATTGGGTAAAGTAGGGGAAAACCTTCAGTTGAAAGCCAATTATGATACCCAGAGTGGTTTTGCTTTCGAAAACAGGATGAATCTCGTCTGGCAGGCGAAAGGAAGCTGGAAAGATCTTCAGAGCAAAGGCCTTGGAAATGTAGACAAGCCCAACGAAGGGGGAGAAGATAAAATCATCAAACGAGTAGAATTCGGTAACGTAAACATGCCGCTTTCCACCAGTCTTATCCGTGGTTCGCAGTCGCTTTTTGGGGTGAAAACAGAATTTCAGCTGGGAAAAACATTCGGAACAGTAGTCCTTTCCCAGCAACAGGGAGAGGCTCGTAATATTGTAGTACAGGGGGGTGGTGTTATGAATAACTTTAAAGTGAATGCTATTGACTATGAAGAGAACCAGCACTTCTTTTTAGGACATTATTTCCTGAACAAATATGATGATGCTTTAATTAACTATCCGCAAATCAATTCCACCATTAATATTACCAGATTGGAAGTTTGGGTATTGGATCAGGGAAATAGTAACCTGGCTTATCAGAAAAGTATCATCGGTATTAGAGACCTTGGAGAAGGTCCCGGAGGGATTACTTTACCGGATAACTCCCTGAACGGTTTATATGATGCAGTTTCATCGGTAGCAGGAACCAGAGAAGCAGGAAAAAACTACGGTACTATTTTCCAGGGACAGGTCCTTCCGGGAGATCCTACTCCTTATGATAACGGAGAACAATTTATATACAATACAAAGGCAAGAAAACTTAATGCTAATGAATATATCTTTCAGCCGCAGCTTGGGTATATTTCATTAAATCAAAAACTGAATGATCAGCAGCTCTTAGCTGTTTCATACTCTTATACCGTTAACGGAAGCAATAAAGTATATAAAGTAGGAGAATTTTCGGAAGAAAGTCCAGTGCTGATTACTAAAGTATTGAGAGTAAATAATAAAGTGAATACACAATCTCCTATGTGGCCTCTTATGATGAAGAACATCTATTCAATAGATGCCGGACAGGTCGCTCAGGACGGATTTATTCTTAATATTTACTATAGAGACCAAAAGACTGGAGGTAAAGTAAACTATCTTCCAGATACCCCAGTAAAGGATATTAACTTATTGAAGCTGATGAATTGGGACCGTCTTAATATGAATAACGATATTCAAAATAATAAAGATGGTAGTAAAGGAGACGGTATTTTCGATTTTGTTCCAGGAACAACCATTAGGCCGGAAACAGGAAGAGTAATTTTTACAAAAGTACAGCCTTTTGGTAATTATATGCAGAGTTTGGTAGGAAACGATCCCAAATATGTTCTTCATGATTTGTATGACAAGCAAAAACTTCCAAATCAGTCACCTCTGCCTCAATGGTACACAATTGAGGGACGATATAAAGGAACGCAGGGGCAGGGTATATCTTTAGGAGCAGTAAACGTTCCTCAGGGGTCAGTAAAAGTGGCCGCCAATGGCGTTCAGCTTACGGAAGGAGTAGATTATACAGTAGATTATATGCTTGGGACCGTTACAATCATTAATGAAAATGTAAAACAGTCCGGGCAGGCCATCAATATCTCTTTAGAAAACCAGCTGACCTTTAACACCCAAAGAAAAAGATTCTTAGGATTAAACTTAGAAAGAAGATTCAGCGAAAACTTTATCTTAGGAGGAACAGTTATCAATTATTCAGAGTCTCCGCTTACCCAGAAAGTAAACTTCGGACAAGAAGCGGTGAACAACACCATGGCAGGAATCAACCTGATGTACAATAATCAGGCTCCTTACCTTACCCGGTTTGCCAATAAAATTCCAATGGTAAAAACTGAAGCACCATCCAACTTAAACTTTAAGATGGAAGCGGCCTATTTGTTACCGGGACTTAATAAAGGCACAAACAACCAGTCCTATATTGACGATTTTGAACAAACCACCTCTAAAATCTCATTAAAAGAGCCGGCTGCCTGGAGTTTAGCTTCAAAGCCGGAAAAAAATACATTGCCGCCATTTAATACAGTACCTGGTAACGATGATATAACCAGCGGATATGGAAGAGGATTATTAACGTGGTATAACATTGACCCTAGATTCTGGGGTGTTGGTGGAAAAGCTCCGGCAGGAATCACACCTCAGTCCGTATCTAATCACGCTTCAAGAAGAGTACAGTATTCGGAGATTTACAATAACAGAGATTTCGTAGCAGGTGAGCAAACTTTTACAAACACGTTTGATATCTCTTATTTCCCTAAAGAAAAGGGACCTTACAACGTAAACCCATCAACCGAGCAGGCGCAAAGCAGATGGGCGGGGATTATGAGATCTATCAGTGTACCGAACTTTGTTACTTCAAACATTGAATACGTAGAATTCTGGATGATGGATCCTTATGCAGACGGCAAAACGCTGGGAACAGATCCAAAACTTTTACTTCATTTAGGTAACGTTTCAGAAGATGTTCTTAAGGATGGAAAAATGCAGTATGAAAACGGCCTGCCAACTCCGGGTACGCCATCATCTACTACCAATTCAAACTGGGGGGTACAGCCAAAGCAGCCTCCAATTTTGTACGCATTCTCTACAGAAGGAGATGAAAGAAGAGTACAGGATGCCGGATACGATGGTCTTACCTCTGATCAGGAGGCTATGAGATTCGGAAATACATTTGTAAATCCGGTAACCAATATTGCTGACCCTGCAGTAGATGACTTCGTGTTTTATCTGTCTGATAAATTTACAGGTAGCCAGGCTGCTTCACTGGTGGAACGATACAAATATTTCAGAAACCCTGAAGGAAATTCAGAAGCGAACTCGCTGAACGTTGCTTCACAAACTCCGGATGCCGAAGATATCAATAAAGATTATAACCTTGATCAAATTGAAAATTATAACCAGTATGTAATCAAGCTGGATCAGCAAAGTTTAGTTCTGGGACCAGATAATAATATTGTAGATGTTAAAACGGTAAAAGCAACATTCCAGAATGGGCAGACTTCAGATGTTAAATGGTATCTTTTCAGAATTCCTGTTTCTAAATATGATAAGCAAGAAGGAACGCATGAGGATGCCGTATTGAATAATGTAAGATTTGCAAGGCTTATGCTTGCTGGATTTGATCAGACATCTACTTTAAGATTCGGAACCATGGATCTTGTAAGATCAGATTGGAGAAAGTATCCTAGAAACTTAGCACTTTATAGTTCAACAAATGCAGATCCGTCAACAGATGAAGGAAGTGTGGATGTGGATACATCCGATTTAGATATTGGAAGTGTAAATATTGAAGAGAATGCATTAAATCAGCCTCCGTATGTTTTACCTCCAGGTATTGACAGACAAGTATTGAGTGGAAATGCTGGAGCTCAAAGACAAAATGAAGCCTCTCTATATTTAAAGGCTAATAAACTTACAAATGCTCAGGCTCGTGGGGTGTTCAAAAATACAACTTTGGATATGAGAAGATATAAAAAGCTAAAGCTTTTTGTTCACGCTCACGATCCATTGAACAGAGTAATTGGAATGGACGATAAAACGAAGTTCTTTATTCGCTTCGGAACAGATGCTACGGATAATTATTATGAATATGAAGCATCTCTTTATATGACTCCTACTACAGCAACTACACCAATGGAGATTTGGCCAATGGAAAATGATGTTGATTTTGATATTCAAAACTTTGTAGATGCGAAGATCAGAAGAGATAAATCTGGAGTTAAAATTACAGATAGAATTTTAGATAAAGTTCTTGATGGAGGTGCCAATTCGAAAAGGATTTATATTAAAGGACGGCCAAGTTTAGGAAATATTACTACTATTGTAATTGGTGTAAGAAATGGTGTAGAGAGAGGAGGTGTTTTAACTAATTTAGATAGAGTGCTATGGGTAAACGAAATTCGTCTTTCTGAAATTGAGAACGATGGAGGTTATGCAGGAAATGCCAGCTTAAACTTTAATATGGGAGACCTGGCAACAGTGAACGCAACAGGTTCTTACACATCGGTTGGTTTCGGAAATATTGATTCAAAACCAGCGGAAAGAACACAGTCTACTCAGTCTTCATTCAGCATTAATACTGCAGTTAATCTGGATAAATTCCTTCCTGAAAAAACAGGGGTGAAAATTCCTTTAAACTATTCTTACTCGCAAACTATTGAGGATCCGAAATACAATCCTCTTGATACCGACGTAGAATTCAATAAAGCTCCTAATAAGGATCAGTTGAAAAAAATAGCAAGAACATATACTCAGCAGAGAAGTATAAGTATTGTTAACATGCATAAAGAAAGAGTAAACCCTAATAAAAAGCCTAAGTTTTATGATATTGAAAACGTTTCCGTGACCGTTGGTTATAACGATGACTATTTCAGGGATATCTATACAAAAAAGAATTACAGACAATACCTGAGAGGATATATTGATTATAATTATTCGTTCAAACCCTGGACAATAAAGCCTTTCAATAAAATGATCAGCGATACGGCTAAATCTACCAAATATCTGAGATGGATAAAAGAGTTTAATATTAACCCGATTCCTACAAGAATATCTTTCAGGACTGAAATTGATAGAAATTATAATGAACTTGAATTCAGAAACGTAGAAGCGATCCTAAATGGAGATATGAATAATAACTTCGATGCCATCAGAAACCGAAACTTCTTCTTCGGATGGCAGTATGGGTTAGGATTCAATTTCACGAAATCATTAAAGCTGGAGATTAATTCTGCAACCAGAACCCTTAATGATAATCTGGATGTAAATTCCATGGATAACAAGTCTATTTTTGGAAATGTATTCAGAGCGGGAAGACCTGTACTGTATAATCACAAAGCACAGTTGAACTACAGGCTGCCGTTCCAGTATCTGCCTTATCTTGATTTCATTGAGGCAGAAGTAGGATATGGTTTTACCTACAACTGGGCAGCAAGATCTACCTCTTTGCTTGGATTTGTGGATCCTCAGACTAACCAATCTGCAAGCTTAGGATCTGTGGGGCAAAATACCAACGTTATTCAGGTAACAGGTTCTGCAGATCTTCCTAAATTCTTCGGACAGTTTAATTATTTTAAAAATATAAATGCCAAGCTTCAGAAACGCAGACAGGAGATGGATTCCCTGAACAATGTATATACCAAGCAATGGGAGAAAAACAGATACAGATACAAGAAGTATAAATTTAAAAACAGGCTTACCCCACTTCAGAGTGCAGCATTCTTGCTGACTTCTTTCAAACAGTTGAATGTAAGCTATAACGAAACAAATGGTACTGTACTTCCGGGATTATTGTCCGCTCCCAACTGGTATGGTTACGGGCAGACATTAGGAGGACCAACAATCGGGTTCCTATTTGGATCACAGGCCGATATCAGAAGAACGGTAATGGAAAACGGATGGGTGAGTGGTTCTAACTACATGACTGATCCCTATATAAGAATGTCGACCAAGGAATTGAGGGCAGACTTACAGGTAATGCCGATGAATGATTTAAGAGTAGATCTGAATGTATTGCATACTTTTAACAGTAACTTCTCACATACAGGCTTTAACTATACCAACAACGGAGTGCCGGATCCTGACTATACTTTTGCGAGTGAATCTACAACCTACTCCAACACAACAATGCTTCTTGGTACATCATTTAAAGATGGACAGGCAGTGTACCAGGCAATCCGAGAAAATGCAAGAGCGCTTTCTCAACAGCTGGGAGGCTCGGGAGCAGTATTGGATAACAATGGATTTGCGCAGCATTACAGTATTGGAAATGCCTATGTGTTAATTCCTGCCTTTAGAGCCGCTATGGAAGGTAAATCAGTAACTCCGATGACCAACCCCAAGAAATCAGGATTCCCGCTACCCAACTGGAGAATTGTGTATTCAGGATTAAAAAATATTCCAATCATCAGTGGCCAGTTCACAAAGTTTGATATCCTGCATGGCTATACAGCAACTTATACAGCAACAGGTATTCAAAGCAATGTAGATTACCATGGTAACCCTGGCGGATATTATCAGACCGTAGACGATGCAGGTAACGTACTTAAAAATGCAGGAGATAAGATCAACCCTTATACTTTCTCACAGGTAGGATATGTAGAATCCTTCTCTCCGCTTATTGGAGTGGATGTTACTATGAGAAACAATATGCAGTTCGGAATACAGTATAACAAAACAAGAATGATGGTATTGGGATTGGTGAACCAGACGCTTACCGAGGATGCCAATACAGAATATGTAGTAAGACTAGGATATATTATCAGAAACTTCAGACTGGGAACAGCCAATATCAGAGGAAGAGGAACCAGAGGAAAAGGAAGCGATCTTAATATCAGAGGAGATATTTCTCTAAGAGATAGTAAGACTTCTATTATGAATATTCTGCTTAATGATGCACAGGTAACAGGAGGGCAGAGACTAATGAATATCAAGCTTTCCGCAGACTATAATGTTTCAGAGAATCTTAACCTGAGAGTATTCTACGAACAGATGACCTCAAAGTATAAGATCTCCACAGCATTCCCGCTGTCAACCGTAAGGGCAGGTATTTCTGCCACATTTACATTCGGAGAGTCCGGTGGTGGATTCTAAGATAATAATTTTAAAAAAAGATTCCTTTTTCAAAAAGGAATCTTTTTTTTTTGTAAAAATTTTATACGACATTTTTTTCCGATTTTGGTGACTACTTTTGAATAATATTTATTGAAAAGAAGAAAATACAGAAAAGAGACAATTTAATTCTTTACGCTGTGATTTATATGATTTTAAAATATTAAATTGCATAAAAATTAATTTAAAAAATATGAAAAGAAAATTATTTATTATTGGGGTTTTATTTGCTCAATTTACTTCTGCACAATTATATACACCCTCAGGTCTTGTTAATCAAAGTTCTACACCTACCTCTAATAACGTAGGAATTGGGATTGCAGATCCCCAATCAAAATTAACAATATATGAAGGTGGCGGTGTAGGTTCAAATAACTTTGAATTAAGAACCAATCATTTAAGAAACCCAGAAAGATATTTTATGAAAAATATCATTTTCGGAACGGGTACAGAAGATATTACTTTTTCTTTAAGGCACGATGGTCAGATGTTCGTAAATGGAAATGTTGGAGTAAAAGCAAGTACACCTAAAGCAACATTGGATATTGAGAATAGATTTTTAGTATCAGAAGGTGCACCAGTGTCAGGTGCGGCCATTAGATCTTACGATACCTACTGGGCTAGAGGTTACGGATTTGTTGATACCTCTGTTTCAAATAATATAGGACAATTTGGAGCAGTAGGTCCCAAAGATAATATAGATTATTTTTATGTAGGAAAGGATTATACTAATAACATTGTTAGTTTTTATACAGCGGATAAGAAAAGTATTTTTTATGGCAATACGGCTGTGTATGGAAAACTGGAAGCTAAAGAAGTAAAAGTAACTTTAACACCAACTGCAGACTTTGTCTTTGATGAAAATTATAATCTTCCTAAACTGGAAGATATTGAAAAGCACATCAAAGAAAAAAAACACCTTCCTGAAATTGCTTCAGCTAAAGAAATGGAGAAAGAAGGTGTAAATGTTGGGGAATTTCAAATCAAGCTTTTACAGAAGATTGAAGAATTAACTTTATATACAATTGAACAAAATAAGCAGTTGAAGAAACAAGCAGAAGAAATTGAGGAATTGAAAAAAAATATAAAAAATAAATGATGAAATATTTAATTATAATTTTTTTATTCTGTTTGAGTTTTGTAAAATCTCAGGTAGGGGATAATGGTTATCCGTTTCTATATGATAAACTATCTTCCGAGCGCCGTATTACACATAGAGAAGAGTATAAGAACTCTTTAGGAAATCTGATTCCTTTATTAGAATTAAAAGAAAATATTAAAACTTTTGAAACAAAAGACTTTAACAATCAAGAGATAATGGATGAAGTTTCTCTTTTGAAAGATGAAGCTTACGTAAATCAAAATATTTATGGGAAAGCCTTTTATAAAGAGGTCAATATAACAGACGATAATAATAGAATTGAGTATGATGGAAGGTATTATTACTTATATAAGATTACTTCGTCCGATGCCAAAGCATTGCAAATTTATTTCAAGAAATATTTTTTGACAAAAGATAGTAAACTATTTTTGTATGCAGAAAATGGCTTTATCTTGGGTGAGTTTAACGATAAAAATAATCCAAATGCTCAAAATAAAGGATTAGAATTTGGAACACAGCCAATACCTGGAAATACTTTTTATATAGAGCTTTCTTATCCTGTAGATGGTAGTGAAAAGCCAGTATTAATTACAGAAAAAATCATTCACTCTTTTACTGATTTTTATGGTGGAGAATATGGTACAGCAGGTAATTGTCATAAAAATGTAGCATGTGTATTTAATGTAGCTGAGAATAAGTCAAGAAATATAAAATCTGTAGGCTTAATGTTATATCCCATATACCAATGGGGAACAAATACGCATAAATATTCAGCTACTTGCTCAGGAAACCTGATGAACAATACAGCCCAAAACGGAGAGCCTTATTTTTTGACGGCGGCACATTGCTTAGGATACGAAGCTGCAAATAATAATATAAATTGGAGTACAGAGTTGATTACTTTATTTAATTATGAAGCACTGTCTTGTAATAGTAACGGAGCAGATGCCCCGGCTTCATTATCTAATACCTCAGTCTTTGGTTGTACCTTGTTGACACAAAGTCCCGCTACCTCTTTAGATTATGCATTAATAAAACTTAATATAACACCAAGTCTTTTGGCTCAATATAAAGTTTGCTATGCAGGATGGGATAATAATCCTAATGCATATTCAATAAATCCTACCAATTCATATGGAGTACATCATCCTAAAGGTGATGTGAAAAAAATATCTATGGTTCAGGATGTATATCCGGTGACGGGTAATAACCCAATATTATTTGGCGGGTATAGTGTTCCCTTTTCCCTCAATACACAAGGGACATTCTTACAAAATTCATGGAGAAATGGAATTGTGGAGAAAGGATCTTCAGGCTCTCCGTTATTTAACAGTTTCGATAGGTTGATAGGGTCTTTATCAACAGGCCCGGATCCAGCTGTTTTCAATTGTGATAATCCG
Source organism: Chryseobacterium culicis (assembly GCF_900108365.1). Taxonomy (GTDB): domain Bacteria; phylum Bacteroidota; class Bacteroidia; order Flavobacteriales; family Weeksellaceae; genus Chryseobacterium; species Chryseobacterium culicis. Next base: position 121,048 of record NZ_FNWQ01000008.1, read on the forward strand.
AATCTTTATAGTGCTACAGGTCCCACATATTATACCTACTATTCAAGATTTTCAAATAATTATTATTCAATGTCTCCATGGTTGAACCCTAATGGAACAAACGTACAATCTATAGGACCATATTGTCCTACTGGTTATAATATTCAAATTGGTGCGCCAATAGATGGTAATACTCCAGGAGGTAATCCTCAGCCAACAAATTGGGAAGATGAGCCCATAGACATCAATGGAGTAAGGGTGCATCCGGCTAATACATGGGGAAAGAAAATTTATTTAAAAGAATTTAATGGATCTGGGAATTATCAGCAGCAGGTAGATGTAAATTTTAATTATTATAGATCAGTTATGGCTCCTAATAAAAGTACGTTTGCTATGAGTGAGAATATCTACGATATATATGAATTTAATATAAATAATTTTTTGCCTAATTTGCAGCTTTGGGGGATATATAAAGTAATAGATTGTAATAAGATAAAGTATGTAAAACCTGCGAAAATACAAATAAAGAATCCAGGATCCAATGGTCAGGTTTTTAGCTTTGTGGTAGATGTTGTGGGGGTTAGTGACAATAGAGTCCATATCCTTATTGAGGAATGGAGAAAAAACACATCAGGTGCTATATATAAAACATTTGAAATTCAATCTTATAAAATAGTAAATAATGAACTCGTATATGAAAACTATAAAACACTTTTTTACAATCAGCAGAATCTTACTATTTTAAAATATTATGATTTTGATAACGGACGCTTAATGTTGTCAATAAAGGAAAATTCCAATCTCGTTAATAAAATATATTCTTGCTTCTATAATGAGCAGAATGGCAGCTGGCTGATGGAGGCAACTTCAATAGCAAATGGAACTTCTGGTGTATTTACAAAAATTATTGGAAATAAAGTTTTTATACAGCCGTCAGGACAAAACAAAATTGATATCTATAACTTCGTTTCAAATTCACCGGCATTTAATTTAAGAGCGTCATTATCAAATCAATTTTTATCTGCTCCAGCTACAAATTACTTTTATGATCCTTTATTTATATCAGAAAGATCTAATGATTTGTATAATATTGTTTATAGAAATAATAATGGATCAGGATCTTATGAGCTCATGCAATTAGATTTATCAAATAATTCTTCCAGTTCTTCTCATATTACTATGCCTGTTGATTTTAAGACTATATATTTGGGTAATGGGTCTAATTTTATTATGAAAAATAATGAAATTATAAAGTTAAGTAAATTACTATGGCAAAGCAATCCAGGTAGTGAGTACCCCAATTATAGTTATGTGAATTTCAAAAAAGATAATAATGGAAATTGGATGAAAGATAAAATGACTTCACTTAAATGGAGTGATGTTGGTGGATTTAATGATCAATATATAATAAGTGATGATTATAAAGAAGGTGGTGATATTAAACAAAGAATGTTTAGTATAAGAGAAGTAGATTATTTGGCACATCCATATACAACTTATAATGATCAGGTATTTTACTCGTCGGCTTATCATCGCCCGAAAAAATTGGATAATTATTACTTTAGCAGTGGAGCCGTTACTAATGGAAGAGAAGAATTTAAGAATTTGGCAGGTACTAATTTGAATATGTTTTTATTCAGGTCTCCTAACGATGGATCTGATTATAATGCAACAACATATGATACAAAAACAGTGATTTTAGATGATAAAACACAGCAGTTGACGGGATATAAGAGTGTATCTACGTATGGAAAGTATTCTGTTGTTATGAAGCCTGGCTTTAGTGTTTCAGCTACAAGTGGGATAGAATTTCATGCAATAGCACAACAACCTTTACCAAGTGATATACCTGCATGTTCACTTACCTTTGATGATATGCTTAATCCAAAAATAACACAAACACCAAATGAGACATTATATCTTAAGCAGGCTGGTGATAAATTTGGAGTTAAGCCATATTATGGCGAAATTGTACTTAATGATAGTAACTCAAACCAACAGTTTGTTATTGATAAGGGAGTGAAGCTATATCCTAATCCTACCAAAGACATACTGAATATTGATCTTAATGGTAAAAGCTTTAAAACTTTAGAAATATATTCAATAGATGCTAAGAAGATAATAACCAGAGATATATCATCTGTGAAATCTGTTGAGGTGAATTTATCTCAATATCCTGCAGGAATTTACATGGTCACACTAATAGATTCAAATGGAAAGAACTATCTTAATAAGATTATCAAAAAATAATTTTTTATTTTCATTCAAAATTTCTTTAAGTTACTTATTTATGCTTTGAACCTTTTAGAATTTTGAATACATTTGTACAAAATAAAAATTTAAAAATGAACACACCATCAGAATTAAAGTACACGAAAGATCACGAATGGATCAAGATCGAAGGTAATGTAGCTACAATCGGTATTACAGACTTCGCTCAGGGAGAACTTGGAGACATCGTTTATGTAGACGTTGATACGGTAGATGATGAGCTTAATGGAGGAGACGTTTTCGGAAGTGTAGAAGCAGTAAAGACGGTTTCAGATCTATTCTTACCTATCGCAGGAAAAGTGATTGAATTCAATGCAGACTTAGAAGGTCAGCCTGAATTGCTGAATACAGATCCTTATGGCGATGGATGGATTATCAAATTGGAAATTGCTGATGGGGCAGATCAGTCTGAGTTACTTTCTGCAGATGATTACAAAGCAATCATTGGATAAGATTTCAAAAATATTTAGTAAGATATTGCCCATTTATTGGGCATTTCTTACTTATATGCTTCTCAAGCCAGGGGAAGAAAACCAGGAGTACTGGTTCATGTTCACCGGTATCGACAAGGTTTTGCATCTAAGTATATTTGCCGCTTTGGGTTTCTGCTTCATTGCTGCATTTCCCAGGATAAAATTCTCATATTATTTTCAGATCATCCTTATCTATGCGTTTCTTACAGAAATTCTGCAGGAAGAAATGGGATTAGGAAGATCTATGGAAACCCTGGACATCGTGGCGGATACTGTAGGATGTCTGCTAGGATACTATGCCTATAAGATGTTAGTCAAGCGTTTCTTTTAGCTTTATTACATCCAAAACATCTCACGATTTCATATTTCTCCTCTGCCTTCTTACTTTCTCTTCATCCCTCCAACTTTCAACCTTTCAAGCTTACCCGCACTCTCTCACGCCCTAAGATTAACAGGAGCTGTATCCTGCTATCCATTCTTACTCCTCGCGCCATCGCCCTCCATCCTCAAGTCCAGCAGCCTTCTTCCGCAAGCTGTGGGGTAACCATTCCTATCAGGGCTAGGGAAGGGTATGTCAATTATAAATGATAAGTTTCGGGGCTCGGATTATAAAGTTGCGAGTTCCTGATTGCTGGATTTCAATAATCAGTCTGGAGTTTTTAAATCTAATTCTTATACAAACCATAGTAAAGATATACTGCTATTCCCATGATCTCATTCCGTAGGAATCCAGACTTATTCACCGGAACTTTAAGGGTGTAAAACGAGGGTAGAATGTCTAAGTTTTTTCGCAGTTAGTATTGGCAGTGTCATACTGAGCAGCGTCGAAGCATCCTAATTAAGATCAACTCTTCCTTATATATTTTGTATCCGCTGTCCACATTACAAATCCGTGCGATCTGCGGTAATAACCTTAAGTATATAATGTCATGTATCTATTGTACATATTCAATAGAAACTCTTTAACCC
>NZ_FNWQ01000010.1 GCF_900108365.1 Chryseobacterium culicis
CCGATGGTACTGCGAAAGCGGGAGAGTAGGCCGCCGCCAGTTTTTATTTTATTTTTAAAAAACCTTTATCATAACGATAAAGGTTTTTTTGTTTTTATACCCTATACAATACAGTACAATACATACAGTACAGTACAGTACAGTACAGTACAGTACAGTACAGTACAGTACAGTACAGTACAGTACAGTACTGTACAAGACGCCGGTTAATGCACGCTCCTTCTGCATATCCTCAATGCGTGTACAGGGAAGTAACTCAATAGCTCTTCAACCAATTACCCAAAATCCTTAACTCAAAGCAATTTTTAATGATCCAAAAAATTTTATACTCAATTTTCAATTAAATTTCACCAGTTGATGAAAAAATAGTATTTTAGAGCAGCGTTATCCGAAAAGCTTAAATAGAGTAGGAAGCAATTAAAACTAAATAACTATGAAAAATCTAGCAAAGATTTCACGAGAGCGTTTAAAATCACTGAATGGGGGCGCAGGACCTGCATGTCTGGAAGAATTACAATTCAGAATGTGTTATCCTCCTGGATGGCCTAACGGTATCTGCCTGAGCTATTATCAATGTTGTGTGAGACTTGGCGGACCAATAGAATTTTGCAAAGAAGAATATGGTAAATAATATGGTTTTTATCTTAAAAATATAAATTAAAAAACGGCTATCTCCAATGAAATAGCCGTTTTTATTTTCTCTTCTAGGAATTAGATGATCATACCTGTATTACTCCTAAATTGAATTTCTCAGTGATTGGAGCATGATTGGCAGCCTCAATCCCCATAGAAATCCATTTTCTTGTATCCGCGGGGTTAATAATTGCATCTGTCCACAATCTTGCGGCGGCATAAGTAGATTCTGTCTGTTTCTGATATTTTTTTGAAATGCTATCCAAAATTTCGTTGTGTTCTTCTTCAGAGATTTCTTTTCCTTGCTTTTTTAACGTAGACTCCTGAATCTGCGCTAAAACTTTTGCAGCTTGCGCTCCACCCATTACGGCCAGATCTGCCCAAGGCCATGCAACAATTAATCTTGGATCATAAGCTTTACCACACATTGCGTAGTTTCCTGCTCCATAGGAATTTCCTGTAATGATCGTAAATTTAGGAACAACAGAATTTGAAACTGCATTCACCATTTTGGCTCCATCTTTAATGATTCCTCCATGTTCTGATTTTGATCCTACCATGAACCCGGTAACGTCCTGCAGGAAGATCAGCGGTATTTTTCTTTGGTTACAGTTCGCAATAAATCGGGTAGCTTTATCTGCAGAATCAGAATAAATTACTCCTCCAAACTGCATTTCTCCTTTTCCGCTCTTAACCAGCTTTCTCTGATTGGCCACAATTCCTACAGACCAGCCGTCAACCCTTGCCGTTGCACAGATAATACTTTTACCGTAGTCTGGTTTATATTCATCATATTCGGAGTTATCCACAATACATTTGATAATTTCGTAGGTATCATACTGTTCCGCTCTTGAAACGGGCATTATCCCAAAAATATTTTCAGGATTTTCTTTTGGCGGGAAGCTTTCTATTCTGTCAAATCCTGCTTTCTCAGTACTTCCGATAGATTTCATGATGGTTCTGATCCTATTCAGAGCATCTTTGTCATCTTTCGCTTTATAATCTGTTACGCCGGAAATTGAGCAGTGTGTAGTAGCTCCCCCCAGTGTTTCATTATCAATACTTTCTCCAATAGCTGCTTTTACCAGATAACTTCCGGCAAGGAAAATAGAACCTGTTTTGTCCACAATCATAGCTTCGTCACTCATGATAGGTAAATAGGCTCCACCAGCTACGCAGCTGCCCATTACGGCAGAAATCTGGATGATTCCCATAGAGCTCATTTTAGCATTATTTCTGAAAATTCTTCCAAAATGTTCTTTATCAGGAAAAATTTCGTCTTGCATAGGCAGATAAACGCCGGCAGAATCTACCAGATAAATAATAGGAAGTTTGTTTTCCATGGCAATTTCCTGTGCCCGCAGGTTTTTCTTTCCTGTGATAGGAAACCATGCTCCTGCTTTTACAGAAGCATCATTGGCAACGATAATGCACTGTCTTCCGGAAACGTAGCCAATAACCACTACCACTCCTCCGCTAGGACATCCTCCATGCTCTTCATACATCTCATAGCCTGCAAATGCACCTATTTCTATAGAATCTGAATCTTTATCGAGAAGATAATCTATTCTTTCTCTTGCTGTCATTTTTCCTTCATCACGAAGTTTTTGAAGCCTCTTCTCACCCCCTCCTTTTTTGATGTCAGTAAGTAGGCGATTTATTTCTGATAATTTTAATCTGTTCTGATCTTCTCGTTTATTGAATTCGATGTCCATAAAATTTTCAATTTTTTACGCTTAAAGATACTATTTTTATGAGGAATATGGATCGGAAGTAAAACAGATGTTTAATTATTTGGTTTTTAGTAAATTGTGAAATTTTTAACTAAAAATTATTTTCAAATAATTTATATTTTTTCTAACTTTACATAAGAGTAATGGAGGGTGATAACCTCTGAAAATTACTCTGTTCCTAGTTTATTTTTTTAATAGTTTATTATTTGAAGGCCCTGAAAGTTTAACACATTTTCAGGGTTTTTTATGTTCAGACGGTAAACGCTGGTAATATTTTCTATATTCTACAATATTGAGATCGGTGGTATCGTTTTTATATTTTCTGTATTTTTTTACAGGAATGAAGCCAAGTTTTTCCGGAATTTTTTTGCTTGCTATGTTTTCTTCATCCACAGGATATACAATATAGTTAAAAGTAAAATTATTTTCCAGGAATTCTATAAGAGTTGTTATGATTTCGGTTCCCAATCCTTTTCCCTGAGAGTCCTTTTTTAACCATAGCCCAAGCTCAGCAGATTCTGCTGTTATATTATGGATACCGCAACAGCCCACAAAGCTCTTATCAGAATCCACCGCCACCATTACCAGATCTGTATTTTGTGACAAAGTTCTTTTTGATTCTTCAACAAAGTGGACTATATCATTCCTGTTGCCTTGTGGGTTAAAAGGCATATATGTGGTGATATCATTGGTGAAATGCTCCAGAATATCATCTATATACAAATCTTGTACAGGCTGTAAGATTAAATGTTCTGTTTGGATTTCAATATTTGGAGTCAATCTCATCTTAATTTTTGATCTTTGGTCTTTTTATTAAATTAATAGAAAAGGTTTTAAACTGGAAGAAAAACTATTAAAAATTTTATTTTATCATCCATTTATTAACACAAATTTATGTTTTTTTGTAAGATTTATAAAAGCGTATTTGTAAATTTGCACATTTAAAATTCAAAGCAGATAGGTTATGCATAAATTGGCGCTTTTCAGGTTGCACTTAATCGTATTTTTGTGGGGGTTCACTGCAATTTTAGGAAAATTGATTCAGGCCAATGCGCAAATCCTGGTATTTTACAGAATGCTTTTTGCTTCCGTTTTTCTTTTCGTATTCATCAGAGTTTTTAAAAAGGAAAGTATAAAGGTTAGCAAAAAAATATTCTTTCAGCTGGCTGCTATAGGTTTTGCGATGGCACTCCATTGGTACTGCTTTTTTTATTCTATAAAAGTCTCCAATGTTTCTATTGCATTAAGCTGTCTTTCATTATCTACTCTTTTTGCTTCTATTTTGGAGCCAATTATCTTCAAAAGGAAGATAGATATTTCCGAAGTGATCATGGGAGCGGTTATTGTGGCCTGTATACTTTTGATCTTTAAAACAGAATTTCATTTTAAAGAAGGAATTATTTATGGAATTCTATGCGCCATATTTGGAACGATATTCTCTGTTTTTAACGGTAAAATGTTTGGTAAAACAAGCTCTGGTAATATTATTTTTTATGAAATTTTCTGTGGCTGGTTTATTTTAATGTTATTCTATCTGTTTTCAGGTCAAATTTTTCAGATGAACGAAATAAACTACAGAGATCTGGCGTTAATATGCTTATTAGCAAGTGTTTTTACTGCATTTCCTATGTTAGAATCCGTTAATTTAATGAAGTATATATCACCTTTTACTTTAATTTTAACAGTTAATTTAGAACCGGTCTACGGAATTATACTAGCTTTTTTTATCTTTGGGGAATCAGAACATATGAGCCCTATATTTTATATCGCTTCAGGTGTTATGATACTGGCAATCATTGCAAATGGATTAATAAAAGCCAGAAAAACTAAAAACTTAAACTAAGCATCAAATTTATATGATGAAAAAATATTTTTTACTTGCATTTTTACTGCTGTTTGGGCTGTCTCAATCTCAGATAATCAGGAAATACTCCAATGAATTTTTAAATATTGGTGCCGGAGCAAGAGGTCTTGCCATGGGAGGAGCAGTAATCACCAATCAGGATGACGTTTACTCTCCAATGTGGAACCCTGCAGGTTTAATGTCTATTGAAAGAGACTGGCAGGGGGCAGCAATGCACGCAGAATACTTTGAGTCTATTGCTAAATATGACTATCTGGCTTATGCAAAAGTACTTGAGGAAGGTGTTTTTGGTGTTTCCGTAGTAAGACTCGGGGTAGATAACATTTTGAATACAACCCAGATGATCGACTCAGAAGGGAATATTGATTATGATAAAATCACTAAGTTTTCCCAATCCGATTATGCTGCCATTCTCTCTTATGCATTCCGGCCGGGAGGAAATCCTAAGCTTGATGTAGGGGTGAATGCAAAGATTGTTTACAGAAATGTGGGTAAATTTGCAAGTGGTTATGGGTTCGGTTTTGATGTCGGAGCTATTTATAAGGCTGATAACGGCTGGAAATTTGGTGGGATGGTAAGAGATATTACTACTACAGTCAACTTCTGGACGATTAATCAGAAAGAGCTTTCCACTGTTGTAAACGGAGAAGAATTCAACCCTGCGCCTAAGGACAAGCTGGAACTTACAATGCCTAAGCTTAATGTTGGCGCCAGCAAATTATTTGAAATCAACAGCAGTGTATATGTATTGCCGGAGGCAGGTATTAATGTAGATTTTGCTAAAACTGCTTCTTTGATTTCCACAGATTTTGCCAGTATCAGTCCTTATGCCGGAGCTGAACTGGGATATCAGAAAATGATTTTTGTGAGATTGGGGATCAACAGATTCCAGTCTATTACAGATATAGAAGATCTTAAGAGAAAAGTTTCTTTCCAGCCGAGCGCAGGTCTTGGAATAAGATACAGAGGGCTTACATTGGATTATGCCATTACGAATTCAGGGATAGGCGGATCTAACTTCTATTCCAATTTCTTCTCATTGAAGCTGGATATGGGAGCATTCAGAAACGATTAAAATAATAAAAATGAAAAAGGTATCAATGCTGATGTTGGCAGTGTGTTCAACAATAGCTTTTGCACAGAAAGTTTCAGACTACAAATATGTTGCAGTTCCTGAAAAATTTGAAACATTTAAGGAAGATTATAGCTTGAAAGACCTTTTTAGTAAAGCTATGGCAGGGAAGAAATATATAGCACTTCCTGTTATTAAGGATAACTGGCCTTCGGATGCTAAAAATAATTACTGTAATGTGGTTACAGCTGATATTCTGAAGGATAAAAGTTTGTTCAAAAATAAACTTATTGTTCAGTTTAAAGACTGTAATAATAAGATGATTCTGGAAACCAGAGGAAGTTCAAATATCAAAGACTTTGAAGAAGGTTTCCATGACGCTTTGAAACAGGCTTTAATAGCAGTGCCCGTATCTAACCCCGTAGCACTATTACCGGCATCTACTAATGTTGTCTCTGATACATCTGCTATAACGGCAAACACTCAGAAGTCATCTCCTGAGCCTGTTGCAACTGCAGTATCGTCTGAGTCTGGCAATTTCTCAAATGGGAAAGTAAGTCTTCAGAAAATACAGATTGATCCCAGTCAGTTCATTCTGGCTAAATCTGGTAGTTCAGTTCCCTTTGCAGCCTTCAAAACTACTTCTAAGGATTCTGTCTTTATTGTAAAACTGGATAATGGAAGTACAACAGTAGGGTATTTTGAAAACGGGAATATTGTGATTGATATCCCACAGGCGGATGGAAGATATTCAAAAGAAGTATTTGTGGCAAAATAGCGGCACGCATTAACAGAAAAAATAAAATCTAAAAGGCTCTTGAAAAAAGAGCCTTTTATAGTATATATGCTGATGTGTTTTTCATTATTCCGGAAATTTGAAATAGGATTTATCTTTTTACAAAGAAAAAATACTATAAAGAAAAAAGAAAATAAGTTCCAGGTGTAGTATAAATGGAATATTAAAAAGATTTACAAATTGAGGATAATTTTCACAGTATTATTGTTATTAGTTAATAATACTAATTTATGAAAAAAATACAAATAATAATATTATTTGATAAAATATTTATTTATTTATATTTTTTATTGTCGTATTTCATTTTACTTTGAAAAATTGTTGATTTTTTATCCCTTTTGAATGAAATAGAAAATGGCTGTAAAATCCTATGAAAAGTGGATTTTGGTTAAGAAAAAAATAACAGTTAGCCCGGCAGTAATTAATGGGCATTAAAAAACTCCCAAATCACCTTTGCTTTACTTTTTCCTAAAATTTCTTCAAGAGTCTCCAGATTGGCTTCTTTGATGCGTTTTACAGACTTCAGCTTAGAAAGAAGAAGCTCGATAGTTTTCTCCCCAACCCCCGGAATTTCCTCCAGCTCAGATTTTATAGTAGAGTTTTTCCTTCTCGTTCTGTGATGCTTTACTCCGAATCGGTGAGCCTCGTCACGCACACGCTGAAGAATCTTTAATGTCTCGGATTTTTTATCCAGGTATAAAGGTATAGGATCTTCCGGGAAAAAGATTTCCTCCAGTCTTTTCGCGATCCCTACAATGGTAATTTTTCCGTAAAGTCCCAGTAATCTGAGACTTTTTACAGCTGAAGAAAGCTGTCCTTTTCCACCATCAATAAGAATGAGCTGCGGAAGACTTTCTCCTTCATCAATCATTCTTTTATAACGACGGTAGATAATTTCTTCCATGGTTGCGAAATCATTGGGACCTTCCACTGTTTTAGGATGGAAAATTCTGTAATCTGCTTTACTCGGTTTACCGTCTTTGAAAACAACACATGCCGATACAGGATTCGTTCCCTGAATATTGGAGTTATCAAATCCCTCAATATGTCTTGGTTCCACAGGCATTCTCAGAAGTTTCTGCATTTCTGCCATAATTCTGTTGGTGTGTCTTTCAGGATCCACAATCTGGACCTGTTTAAGCTTTTCCAGACGATATTCCTTCGCATTTTTTTCAGAAAGCTCTACAATTCTTTTTTTGTCTCCTACTTTAGGAACTATCAGTTTCACATTGGGTATTTCTACAGACAAATGGAATGGCAAAAGAACTTCCTTAGAATCGGAAGAAAACTTCTGCCGGATTTCTATCAAAGCTTCCTCCATAATATCTTCATCTGTTTCTTCAAGAATTTTTTTGATTTCTGTAGTGAAACTTTGAATGATATTCCCATTTCGTATCTTGAAGAAATTAACATAGGCTGCAGTTTCATCACTGGTCATCCCGAAAACATCCACATCATCAATATTGGGATTGACTACCGTATTTTTGGCCTGATAATCTTCCAGTATGTCCAGTCTTTCTTTAATGATCTGAGCTTCTTCAAATTTAAGGTTAGATGCCAGTTTCATCATCTGATTGACCAGATAATCTTTGGCTTTCCGGAAATCTCCTTTGATGATTCCGCGGATGGCATCTATTTTTTCATCATAATCTTGCTTGCTTTCTAAATCTTCACATGGCCCTTCACAATTTTTGATATGATATTCCAGGCATACTTTGTATTTTCCGTCTGCTATTTTGGAAGGAGAAAGATTCAGATTGCAGGTTCTGAGTTTGTAAATATGTTTTATGGTGTCCAATAAAATCTTTGCAGGACGTACTTTCGCGTAAGGGCCATAATATTCTGATCCATCTTTAATCACATTTCTCGTCAGAAAAATCCTTGGGAAATCTTCATTTTTGATGCAGATCCACGGATAAGTTTTATCATCCTTCAGCATGACATTGTAAAACGGCTGATGTTCTTTGATCAGATTGTTTTCCAATAAAAGTGCATCATATTCACTGTTTACAATAGTTGTTTCCAGCCTTTGGATTTTACTAACCATTATTTTGATTCGGTATCCGGAAAGATTCTTGTTAAAGTAGGATAGAACCCTCTTTTTCAGATTTTTTGCTTTCCCAACATACAAAAGCTGTTCATTTTTATCATAATAACGATAAACGCCGGGTTCGGATGGTAAAGTTTTGAGCTGTAGTTCTAAAGAAGGATTCATACAACAAAATTAAGGAAACTTTCCCTATTTAAAAAAAGAAAAACCTGCAGATGATTCTACAGGTTCCGGTATTTAGATTGAATGTTTTATCCGTGGTTCATTTCAGTATATTGGTAAATAAGAAAGCTCAAATAGTTCCACTCTACAGAATTTTTCGGATATTTTTTTATGAATTCCGCATTATCTCCAAATAAAAAATCGTAGTTGTCTTCAAAGTCATCTTTGTGAAGCCATATTACCTTACTGCCTTTCCTTACATAATAGGATTTGATAACACCACCCCCAAAAGCTGGAGCACCTACAAAGCCTGTAGTAGCTGTTTCTGATGCAAACGGATCGTGATAAACGGAAATAAGCTCATTAAATTCAGGATTAATAACCTGCATTAAAAAAGCTCTGGGTTCTTTTTTGTTTTTCAAAGAAACAATCTGGTTTTCATAGAGAACAGCATCATCGGTTACCGATTTACTGTATTTCTTGGTACTGTAATTTCTCATGTTGGAAATAAATTTTGCCGCTTTCATGGACTTTTCAGTCTCAGTAGGATATAAGTACATTTCAGCAATATCTGCTGCAGTAAATTTCATAGGCTTTTTGGTATCCACATCTTCTATGGTGATAGAAAGAATTTGCCCTTTCTGCCTTTCCCATGATTTGCTGTAGCCCTGATGTTCCGTATTATCCTTTAAAATAATGGTAGAAACTTTTTTATCTGTTGCTGTATTAAAGCCTTCGTTAAACAGATAACGGTTCATTTCTTTTCTTTCTTCCTTTGAATATTTTACTTTCTGTGCAAAAGCAGCTGTACCTGCAACGCATAAAGCAAGCAGTAGAGTTTTCATTCTCATGTATATTGGTTTTAATTTTCGGGGCTAAAAGTAACAAATTAATTCACTTCTTTTTATAAAAATCTACAAGATTGAAATTTAGTTTTTCCAATTATTGTTAAATGCGTAATTTTAAGAAAATTTTTTAGAAATGATATACGGGGTAGATGTTTTTACTTTCCATGATGTTCTGGAAATCTGTAAAAAGCCAAATAAAGCGAAACTCAACAAAGCCGCAAAGGAACAAATCTTAAAATCTCAGAAAAACGTACAGAAAATAGTAGAGTCCGACAGATGTGTTTATGGAATCAATACAGGATTCGGGCCATTATGTGATACCAAAATCTCAGCTGACGAAACCGCTCAGTTACAATATAATCTGATTATTTCCCATGCAGTAGGCGTTGGAAAACCTATTGATAAAGAATTCTCCAAAATCATGATGATTGCTAAAGTGCACGCACTTTCAAAAGGGTTCTCCGGAGTTTCTCTGGAAGTGATTGAAAGAATGATCGTGATGCTGGAAAAAGATATCATTCCTGTAGTGCCGGAACAAGGGTCTGTAGGAGCTTCAGGAGACCTTGCCCCGCTGGCACACTTGGTACTGCCTTTACTTGGTTTAGGACAGGTTTGGGAAGGAGATCAGATCTTCGAAACAATGGATATTCTGAATAAACATGATCTGGAACCTCTGGCTTTAGGGCCGAAAGAAGGATTAGGATTAATTAACGGAACTCAGTTTATCCTTGCTCATGCCATTAAAGGACTCGAAAAATTTGAATATTTATTAGATCTTGCAGACATGACGGCTGCCATGAGTCTGGAAGCATACAGAGGTTCTGAAAGCCCCTTCAAAAAAGAACTTCATGAGATAAGACCTTTTGACGGCAGTAGAAAAGTAGCGGCAAGAATGCTTAAATTTTTAAAAGGATCAGAAAATATGAAAGCTCACGAAGATTGTGAGAGAGTTCAGGATCCTTACTCTATGAGATGTGTGCCACAGGTTCACGGAGCAAGCAGAAATGCTTTTGAGCACCTTAGAAGTATGGCAGAAACCGAATTGAACTCGGTAACGGATAACCCAATTGTATTAAGCTCTGAAGAATCTATCTCAGGTGGAAACTTCCACGGACAGCTGATGGCACTGCCATTAGACTATGCTACACTGGCGGCTGCAGAATTAGGGAATATTTCAGACAGAAGAAGTTACTTATTATTAGAAGGAAAGTATGGCCTTCCAAGGCTATTGACAGAAAGCTCCGGACTTAATTCCGGATTTATGATCCCGCAGTATACGTCTGCCGCTTTGGTTACAGAAAACAAAACATTGTGCTTCCCGGCATCAGCAGACTCCATCCCTACAAGTTTAGGACAGGAAGATCACGTTTCCATGGGAAGTATCTCCGGAAGAAAATTCAATCAGGTTCTTGGAAACCTCGTCAATATTCTGTCTGTAGAGTTGATGTTTGCTGCTCAGGGACTGGAATTCAGAAGACCTGCAAAATGCTCTAAAGTGATTGAAGAAAACTTTGCAATACTTCGTACTAAAGTTGCCAAACTTGAGGATGACAGGCTGATCGGAAAAGATATGCTGGCGATTGCAGAACTGATCAATGAGAGAAAATTTGTGGTGAACTAATCCCAAGTAAAGGCTTCCGAAAGGGGGCTTTTTTGTTTACAATCTTTAAATCCTTCAATTTTTAAATCTTTACATTAATTAAAAATGCACATCCTCAGAACAGATTCTACCCATAAAGATTTTCAGAATCTTGTAAAATCCCTCGATGCCACTTTGTCTGAGCATAATGGAGACCATGATGATTTCTTTGCTCAGTATAATAAAATTGACACGATCAAAAACTGTGTTATCGTTTATATTGATGCTGTTCCGGCAGCTTGCGGAGCATTCAAAGCTTTTTCCGAAGATACAATAGAAATAAAAAGAATGTTCACCAATCCGGAATTCAGGAAAAAAGGACTGGGTTCAGCGATTATAAAGGAACTGGAAAGCTGGGCCGCAGAATTGAATTTTAAAAAGGCGGTTTTAGAAACTTCTCAGGATCTGAAAAATGCTATTTCCGTGTACGAAAAAAGCGGATTTTACAGAATACCCAATTATGGACAATACGTTGGAATAGAGCAAAGTGTCTGCTACGAGAAGATATTGTAATTTAATATTCATGTAATGCTAAATTCATTTTTTTTAAGTTTTTAATTCCCGTTAAAGTGTTATATTGTGGTTCCAACCAAAATAATAACATTATGAAAAAAACTGTATTCCTACTGGCAATATTTTTTGCCTTAAACTCCTGCTCCCGAGAAGAACTTCAGAATGAAAATGTAAAAACAGAAATGGCACAGAAAGATCCACTGACTGCCAAGCAAATCAATGAAAGGATCAATCAGGCTATTAAAACAGATGGCACTTTCAACTGGAAGAATGAATCTGATCACTTTGTATGGAGTGCTGTTTTCCGCGGAAACAAAATGGTATCTATCGGCTTTGGAGCTTCTAAAGATGATTTTGACAGAAGTAAATCGCCTAACAGCGGTGATATGGAAAAAGAAGTCCTTTCTGTCATCAGAAAATATGAAGGAAAGGAAGAAAGAAATTTCCTTCTTCTTTCAGATCAGTATCTTAATCAGATGGATGTGGTGATAGAAAATGAAGAAACCATAGCTGCTCTGAGACAAATGAAAAACATCCGGTATGTAGAGCCGGCAGACTATCACTATTTTGAATTTGAAGCGCAATATAATGCTGCTGCAAAATCTTCAGGAAGCGGTTCATCAGGTTGTGGCTTTTCCTCAGCAACATTAAATGCAGCAGACTATACATCTACTACGCCCAGTGCAAAAATTCCCTGGGCTTTTGCAAAGCATAATATTCCTGATGCATGGAGCTACAGCACAGGTGCTGGCGTTACAATAGGACTTATTGATACAGGCGTTTCTCCTGAGCAGACTTTACTGGGAGGAAGTTTTAATAATGGTGCTTCTTCAGGAAGAACAATCAGTAAAATCGGAGTGTATAATTCTGACGGATCCGGAGATCAGTGCGGGCACGGAACAAAAATGGCGTCTGTAATGGCCGCTCCCCGAAATAATGCTGGATTACCGGTAGGAGTTGCCTACAATGCCAGCCTGATCGCTTACAGAGCCGCAGAAAACGTTGTTCTTGAAACATCAAGCGAGCAGACAGCTGTAAAAACAGCGTTTACAGAACTAGGAAACAATACGAATGTAAAAATCATCTCTATGTCGATGGGACATATCTTTTCCGTTGGAAAAATTGAAGACGGAGTTAAATATGCTTACTCTAAAGGAAAACTGATTTTCTGTGCCGGAGGAACTTCTACCAGCTTTACTAATTTTGTAGGGGTTATTTTCCCTGCATCCATGTCGGAAACTCAAGCCATCACAGGGGTAAAAGAGAATACATCCAATCAGAAATGTGATGTTTGCCACTCCGGAAGTCAGATCGACTTTACTTTCCAGATGGAGAGACCCTCAGGAAATACGGTTCCTGTATTGAGCTATTATAACGGACAGGCAGATTATGTAGGAGGTTCTTCAGTAGCGACGGCAGCTACTGCTGGAATTGCAGCGTTGGTTTGGGCTAAGAATCCGTCATGGACGAGAGAGCAGGTGCTTAACAAAATGAGACAGTCTGCCACCTATTATCCCAATGTAAATTCAAGCTACGGCTACGGAAACATCAATGTTCTGAAAGCAGTACAATAAATATTCATTTCATAAAAAGAAAAGGAAATATCTGTATAAGGTATTTCCTTTTTTATTTTGAGCATAAAGCAGTTATCCGATTCTTACACTCGTCATACTTAATGATCCCCCGATAAGCTCATCATTGAATAAAGTAAGTTCTTCAGACTGATCTTTTAAGCCTAAAGTATACAATAGAGGCAGATAGTGATCAGGCGTGGGGACTGCATACTGTAGAAAAGTTCCCTGCTTCTGATAATCAATAATATTCTGAAAATTATCGTCAAGAAGCCAGTTATTGGTCTTTTCTCTTGCTTCTACTGCCCAGTCCCAGCCGGCACCCACCGTATTGATGTTTTTCCAGTCGATGAGGCGGAGGTTATGCACAATATTTCCGCTTCCAATAATCAGGATCCCTTTTTCGCGGAGCTTATTGAGTCTTTTGGCCAGATCATAATGATACTGCGGAGGTTTTGTATGATCAATGCTTAGCTGAATGACAGGAATATCCGCATCAGGATACATATGTTTAATCACTGACCATGCACCATGGTCAAGACCCCAGCTGTGGTCTTCTTCCACCTCTGCGGGAAGAAGAAGTTCTGCCGTTTCTCTGGCTAATTCCGGACTTCCCGGAGCAGGATACTGCACATCAAAAAGTGCCTTGGGAAAACCATAAAAATCATGGATGGTTTTTGGCATATCCATAGCCGTTATAAAAGTTCCGTCTGTATACCAGTGGGCGGAAATACAAAGAATTGCATTCGGTTTAGGAATTTCTGAAGCTGCTTTCCGGAAACCCTGTACAAACTGATTCTCTTCAATGGCATTCATAGGATAACCATGTCCAAGAAATAAAACAGGCATTCTTGGGGTGCTTTTAAAACTGTTGCTTATGTTTTGAAGATCGTTGAGGTTCATACAGATAAATATTGAAGATCATAAAAAATAAAAGGTCCAAGGCTTTTAGACAAATCCCTGAACCTTTTGTAATATATGTTATTTACTATGCCTGTTTTACAAACTGTAATTCACCAGCTACTTTTACATCATCACTCACCATTACACCACCTGCTTCAAGCGCTGCATTCCAGTTTAATCCGAAATCTTTTCTGCTGATTTTTCCTTCAAAAGAGAAGCCTGCTTTGGTATTTCCCCAAGGGTCTACATTAATTCCTCCGAAGTCTACATCAAGATTAACAGGTTTTGTAATTCCGTTGATGGTAAGATTTCCAACGATAGAATTATTTAAAGCCTGAGATTCAAATGTGATGGTAGGATGTACTTCAGCATTGAAGAATTCTGCAGATTTTAAGTGGTTATCTCTGTCTGTATTGTTGGTGAATACAGAATCCGTCTGGATGGTTGCAGTTGTTTTTGCATTTGCAAAAAATTCATCTTCAGAGTCTATTTCTGCGGTGAAAGTTCTGAAACTTCCTTTAACGTTAGAGATCATCATGTGTTTTACTTTGAAAGTAATTTCACTATGCGTAGGGTCTAAAATCCATTTTGTTGCCATTGTATTTTATATTTTTTGTTTGTTATTGATAATGCAAATTTAGGATAGAGAGCATATACAAGTCATTGATATAGGATAAGAAATAAGTTTTTGGGTAAATTGTCAATTTTGCTTCACAAGTGAATGGTGAATACCATAGCTTTTCAACAACTAAAAATTGACAAGCGCAGCAGATTGATTATTCACAATTGACTTATTCTAAAATTCTACTATTAAGGTAAGGAATAATTTCTTTTAACGTATGAATTTCATTTTATGAATGTTTTAATTTAACATTTCTTAACGATTGGTTTTTATTTCTTATTTTTGGTGGATTCAATTTTATACAATGAGACTACATAAATTTTCTTTATTGATGCTGGTTTTAGGCAGTTCTGCATTTGCCCAGACCCAAAAGTTTACCATGGCAGAGGCTGTAAATGGAATGAGAACCAACCTTGCTGTGAAAAATATTTCTCAGTTTTCATGGGCTGCAGACGGAAAATCATATATCCAGGCAGTGAAAGGCGGTTATCTGATCACAGATCTCAAAACCAACAAACAGGATACTCTGATCTCGTTGAATCAACTGAACAGAAACCTTTCCAATGCTAAGCTTAAAGCTGTTCCTCCCATTAAATTTACAGGAAATACCAAGGGATACTTTACTACCGATGGTAAAATGTCATGGATCGAGAAATCAGGAAATGACTGGAAGGTTAAAAATACGGCAACAATTGATAAAGATGCTGCGAATGTGAAAATGTTTGGTGACGGTGAAACTTTCGCCTTTACCGCAAAGAATAATTTATTTGTAAACAGAAACGGAAAAACCATTGCTGTAACCAACGAAACCAATGAAAATATCATCAGCGGACAGGCGGTTCACAGAAATGAATTCGGTATTGATACGGGAATTTTTCCTGCTCCCAACTCTGAAAGTGTAGCATTCTATAAAATGGATCAGAGCATGGTAGCAGATTACCCGATCATCGACTGGTCTGTAACCCCTGCTGTAAACCACAATATCAAATACCCAATGGCCGGGCAGACTTCCCATCAGGTAACATTAGGGGTTTTCAATATCAAAACCCAATCTACTGTGTTCTTAAAAGTGGAGGGAGAAAAAGATCAATATCTGACGGCCGTTACATGGAGCCCGGATTCAAAATACATCTTTGTAGGAGTTCTGAACAGAGGCCAGAATCATATGAAGATGAATCAGTATGATGCTGCTACAGGAGAATTGGTGAAAACTTTATTTGAAGAAACAGACAGTAAATACGTAGAGCCACAGCATCCGCTTACTTTTTTCCCTAATTCTAATACAGACTTCATATGGCAGAGCCAGAGAACGGGCTACAATCATTTGTTTCACTACAGCCTTGAAAAAGGACTGATATCTCAAATCACAAAAGGGGACTGGCTGGTAACCGATATCTTAGGATTCAATGAAAAGAAAAAGGAAATCTATTTTACTTCTACAAAAGAAACTCCTTTAGAAAGACATTTATATAGAATCAACTGGACCAACTTCAAGATGCAAAAGCTGGATGATGCAGAAGGTATGCACATTGGAACATTGAGCAGTGATGGAAACTATCTTTATGATGCATACAGCAATGCCAATTCACCGAGAGTGGCCAACATTATCAATACAGCGAACTTAAAAACTACGAATATCCTGACTTCTGAAAATCCATTAAAGAATTACCAGAGACCGGAAATTAAAAACGTTACACTAAAAGCAGATGACGGAACTCCTTTGTACGGAAAGATCATTCTTCCTACAAATTTTGATCCGAATAAAAAATACCCAACTATTGTTTATCTGTATAACGGACCCCACTTACAGCTGATCACCAACAGTTTTCCGGCATCAGGAAATCTATGGTATGAATACATGGCTCAGAACGGTTACGTTATTTTTACCATGGACGGAAGAGGTTCTTCTAACCGTGGACTGAAATTCGAGCAGGCGGTATTCAGAAATCTGGGAACTACAGAAATGAATGACCAGATGAAAGGAGTAGAGTACTTAAAGTCACTTCCTTATGTAGATGGAGACAAAATGGGAATCCATGGATGGAGTTTCGGCGGATTTATGACAACCAGCTTCATGCTCCGTAAACCGGATGTATTTAAAGTAGGAGTAGCAGGAGGGCCGGTAATCGACTGGAGCATGTACGAGATCATGTACGGAGAAAGATATATGGATACTCCTCAGGAAAATCCGCAGGGATATGCAACGGCTAATCTTCTGGATAAAGTGCAAAACCTGAAAGGGAAATTACTGATGATCCATGGAGCTCAGGATGATGTCGTAGTATGGCAGCATTCTATTAAATTTATTAAGTCTGCTGTGGATAACGGCGTTCAGCTGGATTATTTTACGTATCCGGGACATCCGCATAACGTGATCGGGAAAGACAGAGTTCACCTGATGCAGAAAATCACAGATTATTTTGATCTGTATCTGAAGAAATAATAATACAATCCAGTCTAGCTTTAGGCTGGATTTTTTGTTTCGCTAAAAAGGATTAGGATTTTTTGAAAACGCAAAGGCGCAGAGTGTATTGAATAGAGCATATTTTAAGACTCAAGGATTTTATCTGCGATAAAATTGTACAGTTCTAATACTATATGTACAAATCTTTGCTGAAAATCTTTGATTTTCTTGCATCTTAAAACAGTATAAATATAAAAAATCCTTGCGCCCTTACGTTATCCAACAAAAAAATCCTCAGTATTCAACAGCCCTTCCGATCTTAACAAACATCAATGTTTTTGATTTTGCATAGTGGTACTTTTGTAGTACTAAAATCAACAATATGGAATTAGGAATAGGAATGTTCGGAGATCTGGCTTTAGACCCGTCTACCGGAAAATATAAAGATGCAGGAATCAAAATCCGTGAAATACTGGATCAGGTAAAATTCATGGATGAGGTAGGAATTGATGTTTTCGCAATGGGAGAACACCACCGTCCGGATTATGCTGTTTCCTCTCCGGAGATCGTTTTGGCAGCAGCAGCAAGCATTACCAAAAATATAAAGCTGGCCAGTGGAGTGACTGTTTTAAGTTCTTCTGAACCGGTAAAAGTATATGAAGATTTTTCAACACTGGATCTTATTTCAGACGGAAGAGCAGAGATATTCGTGGGACGCGGAAGTTTCATTGAATCATTTCCCCTCTACGGTTATTCGCTGAATGATTATGAACAATTATTTGACGAAAAATTAGAATTATTGCTGAAAATCAATTCAGAAGAAAATGTAAGCTGGTCTGGAAAGCTTCGTGCTCCGATGCAGAATCAGACCGTTTATCCAAGGGCAAAAAATGACGGTAAACTTTCAATCTGGAGAGCTGTTGGAGGAACTCCCCAGTCTGTTTTGAGTGCAGCACAGCTTGGAATGCCTTTAGTGGTAGCTATCATTGGAGGAATGCCAATCCAGTTTAGAAATCTGATCGAGTTCTATAAGCAGGAATACCAGAAAGCAGGGCACGATGTTTCGAAAATGCAGATTGCGATTCATTCGCATACTTTTGTAAGTGATGACCAACAAGTAGTGGATGGATATTTCCATAATTATAAATCCCAGATGGATAGGATAGGAGCATCCAGAGGATGGGCACCTTACACAAAAGCTCAGTATGAGGGCGGAAGAAGCAAAGACGGAGCATTGTTTATAGGAAGTCCGGCAGAAGTAGCCGATAAAATTGCTTACATGAAAGAAATTTTCGGAATTACAAGATTTATCGGACACATGGATGTGGGGGATCCTGCCCGTGATGTGATGATGAAGTCTATAGAATTGTTTGGAAATGAAGTGAAGCCTGTTATAAAAGGGCTGTAAAAACAGAAGTTTATGAGGAGCAAAAGCCACAGAGAGATCTTTGTGGCTTTTGTTGTTTATATGTAATATCATTAAACAATTTCAATCAGACTGCCTCTTTCCTCGTCTTTAATAATGTTGAGTGCTGTGGGGATTTTTTCTTTCAGCTCTTCAACGTGCGAAATAATTCCTACAATCCTGTTTTCTTTCATCAGGCTGGTGAGCGTTTCAAATACAATATTTACAGATTCCGTATCCTGGGTACCGAAACCTTCATCTATGAAGAAGAAGTTTTTATCTGCCTGCGCATTGGCCTGAACACTTTCTGCGAGCGCTAAAGCAAGGCTCAGAGATACCTGAAATGCCTGTCCTCCCGAAAGTGTTTTTACATTTCTGCTCTTTCCCTCGTTGAGATAATCTATGATTTCAAAATCGTTATTTTCATTGAGCTGAAGGCTCAGCTGATTTCTTGTCATGCGGTGAAAACGTACATTGGCATGATCACAAAGCTGTCTCAAATAAATAGACGAAACGTATTGTACAAAACCTGCTCCTTTAAATAGGTTTATCATAATCTTTAAATTTTCCGAACGTTTCTGCAATTTTACAAGCTCTTTTAAAAGAGTCTCTTTCTTCACAAACTCTTTTTCCAGTCTGTCTATTTCTGCAATTTTAGTCACTACAGAATCACTGATTTTTTTCTGTTCAGTTTGCGCTTCAAGAAATTGCTGCTCAGCCAGAGAAAACTGCTCATTATCAAATGAAAGCCCTTTAAGCTTGAGCTCGAGCTCTCCGATGAACTTTTTTAAAGCTTCAAATTCTACTTTAAAATTCTGAATTTTGGCTCTTACTAATTCAACATTGATTTCCTGAAGTAAAATATTCTCCACTTCTTTAAATTCACTGAAATTTTGATCAGCCAAAGCCTTCGCCACCGCGCCTTCATTATCAGAAATTTCTTTTTCCAGTTCTGTAATCTGTTTCTCAGACTGACTGACAATGGTTTTTTGCTCTGCTAATTTTGGAGAAAGAATTTTTTCCTGTTCCAATGCCTTTTGATAATTTGCCTCAATTTCTTTATTAGATTGTACCAGCTTTTGATAGGTTTCTTCAATCTCAGCTTTTTCTTTCTGGATGTATAAATTCCAATCCAGAATCTTAAGGCCGGAACGGCTGATATTGATCTGTTCCTCCTTTGAAACTTCTTCCAGACGGAATGCTTCCAGAGCGCTCTTATACTTTTCCAAAGTTTTGGTTTCCCTTTCCAGATTATCTCGTTCCAAAGCAATATTCCGCTCAGTTTCTTCAATCTTTTTTTCTAAAGTAAATGAGTACGCCCGTTTTTTTTCAAACTCCTCTTCCTGATCTGGTGAAAATGTTTTCCAGTTGAATTTCTGAATATGATCTTCAATACTTTTCTGAATCTGAGCCGTAATTTTCTGCTCAGAAAGAAGCTGCTCTTCAAAGATTTTTTTACGGTCCAGGATTTTTTCAACCTCTGCTTCCTTCCTTTGAATAGCAGTTATTTCCTGTTCTAAAGATGTTATTTTCTCCTGAATTTCCTGCAGCTCAGCATTCACATCATGAAATTCCACAATATGCGGATGTTCCTGAGATCCGCAAAGAGGGCAGTTCTCACCGTCATGAAGTTCGCTGGCGAAACGGGAAAGTTCTTTTTGAATTTTAAGATGATCGAGCTTCTGGGAAAGTTCCTTTTTCTTAGTTTCTAAAGTTTCTTTTATAATCCTGAAATCTTCTTTATAATTTTCGGTATAAACAAATGGCTTTAATTGTTCTTCAATTTCTCCAATCTGCTTTTGATGTTTCTCGATCTTTTCGGTTTGTTCCTGAAGTGATTTTTTTAAATTCCTTTGCTGAATAAACCAGCTGCTCACTTCGGAAAGCAAAGAAGAATCAAGTTTCTGTTCTTTTAAAGTATTAATCTGTGCAGAGAATTCATTAATGGCCTTTTGAATTTTCTCTTTATGAAGATCTACTTCTTTTACTTTCTCGGAGCCTTTTTGAGTTCTTTCATTCAGAATTTTGATTTCCTCGGAAAATCCGATCATTTGAAGGATAAGGCTTACATCATTTTCCTGAATTCTGGATTGCTCCAAAGCTTTAAACTGAGGTTCAAGAGCTGAGAGCCTTTCTTTTACGAGATTAAAAGCTTTTTCAGTTTCCTGCCGGTTTTTGATCTGTTGTTCTTTCTCATCTTGCTTGACCGAAATCTCTTTTGAAAGCTTATTTTTTTCAACAATTAATGGGTTGAATAGCCTGAAAACACGGTCATACAATATCGCCTGTACTTCCAGAGCATCCATTTGAGACTTTTCCTGAGAAAGTATTTCGAATTTTTCTTTATTCTGCTGTAAACTGTTAAAGTCGCTTTTTAAACTTTTCAGCTGTTGATAAACCTGGGAAACCTTCTCCAGCTTTTCATTGGATTCAGAGAGCAGTTTCTGTTCTTCTGTCAGCTGTTCTTTCTGGAGTGTGATTTTCTCTTCATTGATCTCTTCAAATCCTTTTAACTGTCCTTCAAGCTGGTCCAGTTCGGATCTGTTTTTTGTATTGAGTGCAGCAACATTATTTTGAAGATCAAATTTCTGAAGGTTAAAGATCTCCTTCATCATATTCGTTCTTTCTGCAGCGCCCAATTCAAGGAATTCTTTGAACTGACCCTGCGGAATTATGATTGTCCTTTTGAAGTTGGAATAGCTTAACCCGATAATGGATTCTGCATTTGAATGGTCTAAAGGAATCCATTGGCCATTAATATTTTCATAAAATGTAACAGCATTTGGTTTTACCTCTTCGAATTTCTTGGAATTTCGCTTAAAATCGCGGGTAGCACGGAAAAGCTTATTCTCGTAATTCACAAAATCAAATTCAATGTAAGAGCTGTTTGACTTTAAATTCATCATGTTGTAAGCTCTTTTGTCACGCATGTTCAGACGTTCCGTTTCGCCGTATAAAGCAAACGAAATAGCTTCAAGAACAGAAGACTTTCCGGAGCCCACCGCACCGAAAATTCCAAACAGCCCGGCTTCAGTAAGATTCCTGAAATCAATAGTCTGGCGTTCTTTGTACGAATAAAGTCCTTCGATCGTTAATTGAACAGGGATCATGGCTTACGCATTTAAAATTTCGTTAAACAAATTCATCAGTTCCTCATTGGCTTCCTGACCGCCATTTTTAGATTTAAAATAATCTTTGAATAAAACATCAATATCCTGACTCAAATTAATTTCACGGGTTTGATTCTCGCCCAATTCAAGATTTCTGATTTTGGGAATAAGATGAACAATTCCGTTATGAGACTGATAAATCAACCTTCTTTCGTCAGCTGTTAAGAAAGTTTCGCTTTCCAGTGTAAGTTCAATAAATGTATTTGGATTTTCACTCATCCATTGAACGGCGTCATCAATGGAAGTAAATGTTTTCCTTACTAAAGCTCTTCCGCCAGACAGTACTTTTTTCTCATAGATAACTGCTTTTCCAGGCTCTGCATCAATAATGGAAACATACTTCGTCTGTCCGGCTTCACTGAAGCTGTAGCATAAGGGAGAAGAGGAATACACAACGGGTTTTTCTTTTGTTCCAATGTTCTGAAAACCATGGAGATGGCCTAATGCCGTATACTGAATCTGCTCAGGAATACTGTCTGAAAAAATCAGGTCTGCATTGCCTATTTTAATAGGCTTTTCTCCTTCCGGTTCTTCCAGGATTTCTGAACCCCTTTTGTTCATATATAAATGAGCGGTAAGAAGATTCACTCCGGCGTTATCACAAAACTGATCAGCAAGGTTTTTCCAGTTCTGGGAAAGCACTTTGTTAATTTCTTCCTCCTTATTTTCTCCAAAATATTCTTTTAAGCGGATCTCATTCGCGAAAGGAGTATGAAGTACACGGACCGGAAAATCTATTCCTTCAATTTCAAGTTCAATAAAACCTTCTTTTGAGTGGGTAATGCTGAAATGTTCTGTTCCAAAAGGAGTGATTTCAGCTTTTGGATGTCCTATCAAAATAATTCCGCACTCTCTTGCCAGAGGATCCGGAGCATTAATTAAGCTGGGAGAATCATGATTACCCGAAATAGCAATTACCGGACGTTTCCCATTCAGGGATAAACGTTTTAAGGTTTTATAAAAAAGTTCAGCAGACTCTACACTTGGATTGAAATTATCAAAAAGATCTCCGGCAATTAAAACCAAATTAACATTTTGTTCATCAGCAATGTGAACAATTTCATTCATAACAAGAGCCTGTTCTTCCAGTCTTGAAAAACGGTCGAGGCGTTTACCCAAATGCCAGTCGGCTGTATGCAGAATTTTCATAAAAAGTTGATCTTTGTTTACAGTAAATAGATAAAATTACAACGGATTTATCGCTCATTATCAGTTTCCTTTGCTTTAAAATCCTCTAAAATTTGTTTTAAGCGTGCTTTTCTTTCTACCTCGGCATTTTGTATTTTCCGTTTTTTCTGATCGATCTTCTTTTTATTTTTTTTTCGGTTTGCATCATTATTTTTACTCATATTTATCGGTAAGAAATAGCTTCCTCAAAAATAAGAAACAAAAAGGAAGAAGGGGGGTGGATTTCCATATAAACTTATAATAAATTAATTTAGCAAAAAAAAAGATGGAACAACAGTCCAAAGATCCTCTGCATGGAAAAAGGCTGGATGCTATTCTTGAAGAGCTGGTAGAATACTACGAAGGTTTTGAAAGACTAGGCGAACAGATCAATATAAAATGCTTTACAGATAACCCCAGTATAAATTCTTCCCTGAAGTTTTTAAGGAAAACCCCCTGGGCAAGAACTAAAGTAGAAAGTCTCTACCTCTTTATGCTGAGACAGAAAAAAAGAGATGAGGGCAGAAGCAATAAAGGGTAGAAGTTCCTGAATCATTATAGAATTCGTTTAAAGTATAAAGAAGATCTGTTTTTCTTTATGTCTTTCATAGTTTCCTTCTTCCATCCCACAGCTTACGGGCTCATTGAATCATTTCAAAAATAGTATATTTGTAACATTAATCGTGAAACAAAATCACGAAAAAAAGAAAAAATATGACAATTGAAAACAATCACGTTGTAGCTGTAAAGTATATACTTCACACTATCGAACCAGATGGAAGTAAGATTCTTGTAGAAGAAACAACAACAGAAAATCCGCTTACATTTTTGTATGGTGTGGGGATGATGATTCCTAAATTTGAACAGAATATCCTTGGTTTGAAAGCTGGAGATAAAGCTGCTTTTACGATTCAGCCTGAAGAAGCTTATGGTGAAAGACAACCGGATGCTATCGCTCAACTACCAGTGGAAATGTTCAACGAATCAGGTCTTCCGCCTGTAGGAGCTATTTTACCGCTATCTGACAACCAGGGGAATAATTTCCAGGCTTTTGTAGTAGAAATTACTCCGGAAGTGGTAGTAGCAGATCTTAACCATCCTATGGCGGGTAAAGTTTTAGATTTCCAGGTGGAAGTTCTAAACACTCGTCCGGCAACAGAAGAAGAGTTGGCACATGGCCACGCTCACGGAATTGATGGAAACGAATCTCACTAAAAAATAATGTAAAGTTCGTTTTTACGGACATTTTTTAGATAAAAAATAAGCCGCAGATACTTCTGTGGCTTATTTTTATTTATGTGGCTACATTAGGTGTTGAATGCTTGGCATTCCCCTCGGTGGCGAAAATTCAAAGAATTTTTGACGGGATGGTTCTATACGCAAAGCATTACTCCACAATATATTCCTCAACAGCTTTCCTAATCCAAAAACTCCCCTGAAACATAATACCAGCGCTCATGCATTTTCTGAAAAACAGAAAACTCATGATGAATCTGCTGGTGACCATCCTGATCGGTATAATAAGCCTTAAATTCCACATGATTTAAAGCCGGAGTTCGGATAATTTCCAGTTTTGTCCACTGATTAATTTCTCCCCATTCCTGAAGCTCTTTCTTGCTGTGGAATTTTCTTTTTCCGGGGAGAGTTGTCTCCATCAGATATTCACCATTCGGGATGGCAAAAGCAGAAAATCGGGAACGCATTAGTGCTTCAGCGGTAGGAGCATGGTTTTCTCCGGTATGATAAGGTTTACAGCATTCTTCGTAAGATTTTCCTGAACAGCATGGACAGTTCATATATGGTATTTTAAATTTTGAATTGCAAAAATAATGAATCTCATTAGAAACGGCCTTCTGTATATTTGAATTTTATAATGGCATTAATATGCTGAATGATAATATCTTCAATAGGAACGGGCTTTAGCCCGTTCAAAATAAACAAACAAAATCCATCGGCTTCAGCCGAAACATAGAAAATTTTATTTATCACAAATAGGTATAAAAAAAGAAGCACTCTAATTAAAGAATGCTTCCTGTTGATTTATTTTATAAACCCTCTGTTTCTCAATAAAGGCTTGATATCCGGATCATGTCCCGTAAAATCTCTGAATGCCTGATTCAGGTCCACAGAATTTCCTACAGAAAGAATATATTTTCTGAAACGGTCACCATTTTCTCTGGTTAACCCTCCGTTTTTACTGATCCATTCCCAAGCATCATTATCCAATGTTTCGGACCACAGATAAGCGTAGTATCCTGCAGAATATCCACCGCCCCAGATGTGGGCAAAGTATGGAGTGTGGTATCTTGGAGGTACCGTTGCCAGATTGAATCCATGGCTGGCTAAAGACTGCTTCTCAAAATCCAGAACCGGAATAAACTGACTCTCATTGCTTACGGTATGCCAATCCATATCAAGTTCAGCAGCAGACACCAGTTCAGTAGTCATGTAACCCTGATTAAAAGTGGATGCTTTTTTAATTTTATCTACCAAAGCCTGAGGAATAGGCTGTTTTGTTTCATAATGTACAGCGTAATTTTTCAGAACAACTGGATCCAAAGCCCAGTGCTCGTTGATCTGAGATGGGAATTCCACAAAGTCTCTCGGTACGTTTGTTCCTGAAAGTGAAGGGTATTTCTGGCTGGCAAACATCCCGTGAATAGAGTGTCCAAATTCATGGAAGATAGTGGAAACATCATCATAACTGATTAATGAAGGCTTCCCCGGAGCCGGTTTCTGATAATTGTAGCAGTTGACGATAACAGGTTTTGTTCCTAATAAATAAGACTGCTCAACAAAATTACTCATCCATGCTCCACCGTTTTTAGAATCTCTGGTATAGAAATCCAGATAGTAGATTGCGATAGATTTTCCGTCATGATCGAAAACCTCATAGGTTACTACATCCGGATGGTAAACAGGAAGATCAGTTCTCTTTTTGAATGTCAGTCCGTAGAATTTTTCAGCGGCGAAGAAAACTCCTTTTTCAAGAACGGTTGTGATTTCGAAATAAGGCTTTATCTGGCTCTCGTCAAGATCGAATTTAGCTTTTCTTACCTGCTCGGCATAGAAATTCCAGTCCCATGGCTCTACTTTGAAGCCTCCTTTTTGCTGGTCAATTAGATCCTGAATATCTTTTGCCTCACGTCTTGCCGTTTCTACTGCCGGAGTGGCAATCTGATTCATCAGTTTAGTAGCTGCCTCAGGAGTTTTTGCCATCTGATCCTGCAGTTTCCATTCAGCAAAGTTTTTCTTGCCTAAAATCTGCGCTTTCTTCAGTCTTAGTTTCGCCAATTGTTCAATGGTTGATCTGGTATCGTTGGCATCTCCTTTTTCAGCTCTTGTCCATGAAGCTTTGAACAGCTTTTCTCTGGTGGCTCTGTTTTTTAAATTTTGAAGAAGAGGCTGTTGTGTCGTGTTTTGTAAGGCCAGAAGATATTTTCCCGGTTGTCCGGCCGTCTTAGCATCAGAAGCTGCTGCTGCAATCTCATCTGCAGAAAGTCCGTCCAGTTCCTTTGCATCAGAGAAAAATACACCTCCCTGCTTTCTTGCTTCCAGTAATTTATTAGAATATTGGGTAGAAAGAGATGCTAACTCCTGATTGATCTGCTTTAGTTTTTCTTTATCAGCCGCGGAAAGGTTAGCTCCGGCAATTTCAAAATTCTGCTTATAATATTGTAAAAGTCTTTTGCTTTCAGAATCAAGACCGTCTTCCCTGATGGATTGTATTCTTTTATAAAGATTTTCATTCAGGTACAGTTTATCAGAATGAGCAGCAAATATAGGAGCATATTCTTCATCCAAAGCCTGTAAGGTAGGATTGGTATTTGCACCGGTAAGGTTAGAAAAAACAATTTGAGCCCTTCTCAATACTTCACCGCTTTTTTCCAATGCAACGATGGTATTTTCAAATGTAGGAGCGGCAGGATTGTTCGCAATTTTTATGATTTCAGCTTCATGCTGCTTTAAACCAAAGTCGAAAGCAGGTTTGAAATGCTCATTTTTAATTTTGTCAAACTCCGGAGCTTCGTACTGAAGCTTGCTTTTCTTCATAAACGGATTGGAAGATAAAGAGGGATCAGGTGCAGGAAGCTCCTGTTGAATATCGGTCTGTTTCATTGTAGTACAAGATTGATTGAACGCCAAGGCAGAAATTAATAATACCGATGAAATATTCTTCATAAATATAGTTGTTATTAAAGCATAAAGATATTAAAAACTTGTATCATAAAATCTATTTTCGGAGACGTATTTACTGAAATGATATGCTGTATGTTTTAGAGTTACTAAGTTAAGTCTGTTAGATACAGAAAGGTATTGTAAAAAATCAGTACGCCAGGCTCTTGCAGTATTTTTAAATGTAATGTAATATTTTTTATAAATTAGTTGTTATTTAATTAAAGAAATCAACAAAAATAATTAACAAAAGAAATAAGCATGAAAACAAGTACTTTATTTATTTTTTCAGCCTTAGTGGCATTAGCCTCATGTAATGATAAACATGAGAACAGAAATAGAGAGGGAGACAGAGACAGAAGTAATTGGGTAGAGAAAGTGGTAAGCAAGGAAAGCGGACCGATCCAGCATAAAGAATTTAGCGGAGATTTTGATGAAATCCAGGTTTCACAGGCAATTGAGGCTGAGGTCATAAAATCTGATAATGAAAAAGTGGTTATCTCAGCTCCACAAAATATTATAGATGAGATTCTTGTGGATAATGATGGCGGAAGGCTTCATATTCATTATAAGCCTGGTATCAGAGTGATGAATATCAGCAAAGTAACTGCAAAAATTTACACCAAAGACTTTAAGAAACTTCTTGCTGATTCGGCAGCGAGAATTATCATAAAAGATAAATTCACTCAGGAAAAAACAGATGTGGAAGTATCAAGTGCAGGAAGTATATCCGGGGATCTGGAGGCAAATGATATGGATATCAACATCAGCAGCAGCAGTAGTTTTGATGGCAAAATATGGGCCGTAAACCTTGATGTTGAATCTTCATCAGGATCCACGCTAGATATCTCAGGAAAAGCAAAAAAGGCTGACATCAGTGCTTCTTCAGGCAGCAGTGTCTCAGCTAAAGGTGTGATTGCTGATGAGGTAGAGGCAGATGCTTCCAGTGGTGCAAGTATTCATATCAGTGCTGTTTCCAGTGTGAAAGCAGGTGCTTCTTCAGGTGGAAGTGTGGATATCTCTAAAAAAGGAGAACTTAAGAATGTAAGTAAAGACGAAAGCAGCGGCGGAAGCGTAAACATCCAATAAACTAATCCTGGGATTCTTCCTCATCTTCCTCATCGGCGGATGAGGAGCCTTCCCAGTTTTTATTATCGAAATTAAGATTATCGTACGCTAATAATTCCTCCTCCCGCTGGAGGATTTCTTTTGTGGTAAACAGCGTGATATCATCATCATTTTCTTTCATCCTGGCCAGCTTTCTGACAGAAGCTTTATCTATCGCCATAAATCTTTGTCCCAGGCGTCTCGCTGCGTATTTCCTCATCCCTGTTTCGTGCAGTACATCAACCGCCATATCCACTGCCGTTCCTAATGTTTCACGGTAAATATGATTGATTCCGTTGTTAAGATAATCATACGCATCAATTCTGTTTTTCGCTCTTACAAAAATTTTCACATCAGGATAGTGTTCACGGACGAGTTCTGCTATGAATTTGTTGTCATCCGGATCATCCAGACACAAAACCAGAATTTCAGCATCTTCAATTCCGGCGGCCCTTAAGATGGGTATTCTTGTCGCATCACCATAATATACTTTAAAACCATAGCTTCTGAGCAGCTTTACACGGTCTGAATCACGGTCCAGAACGGTAGCCGGTATTTTATTGGCTTTTAAAAGACGCCCCACTGTACTTCCAAAATGCCCAAAACCTACAATAATAATTTTCTTTTGGGAAACATTACTGTCGAGAATGTTGAAATCATGCTCTTCTTCAGGAATTTCTTTAATGAATTTTGGAGTAATAAACTTCTCGTTAATGATCAGAAGAATGGGAGTGATACACATGGTAATGGCAGTAACGGCCATCATTTGTGCATTCATTTCAGGCCCTAAAAGATAGAGATCCGATGCATAATTGAGGAGTACAAATGCAAACTCTCCCACCTGGGAAAGAGCAAACGCATAAAAAAGACTTTGAGAAGTATCTATCCTGAAAAACTTTCCTATAGTGTATAAAACCGCAAATTTTACAGCCAGCACAGCAAAAACGGTACTGAAAATAAATAATGGATCTTTCTGAATCACATTAAAATTGATAGTTGATCCCACACTGACGAAGAAAACGGCTAACAGCAATCCCTTGAAAGGATCAATCTGGGCTTCCAGTTCATGACGGAATTCACTGTTGGCAAGCATTACCCCAGCAAGAAAGGCTCCCAATGCAGGAGAAAGTCCAATGACCACCATTAACTCCGAAACCCCTATAACCAGGAATAGGGAGGAGGCAGTCAACAGTTCCGTCATTCCGGATTTGGAAACATAACGCAGGAAAGGAACAAAGACATATCTGCCCAGCAAAATAAGTAAAGCTACTCCGAAAATTACTGTCCCGGCCTGAAGCCATTCCGGAAGTTTCTGGATCAGGATCTGAATTTCGTTATCATGATGTTGGGCCTTATAATTAGCTACAATAGGAAGTATGGCCAATATAGGGATCACAGAAATATCCTGAAACAGCAGGGTAGAGAAGGAGGCTTCTCCGGCAGTTGTTTTCAGATTGTTTTTTTCCTGTAAAGTCTGCAGAACAATTGCTGTAGAGGAAAGAGCGAAACACATGGCAATGGTGATGGCTTTATCCAGTCTCCAGCCTACACTTATAAATATTAAGAACAGCAGCAGAATCGTAAGTGCCATCTGAGAAAGACCCAGGCCCATTATCTTTTTACGCATTTCCCAGAATTTCCGGGGTTCAAGCTCTAAACCTACAAGAAATAAAAGCATGATCACCCCAAACTCACTGGCATGCATGATATCATTTACATTGTTTCCCGTAAGCTTAAGTGCATAAGGTCCAATGATAATTCCTCCTAAAATATAACCGATTACAGAACTCAACCCGAATTTTCTGGCTAATGGAACCATAATAATGGCCACACCCAGAAAAATTAATGTGTTCATCGCTAAGCTGGATTCCATATGCTATTGATTAAGTAGTTCTGTAAATTCTTTTTTGTGTAAAATGATTTCTTTTTTAGAAAGCTTATTGGCTTCATATACGATTTTAATATGCCGGATATCTGCTTTAAAAACCTTTAAGGAGACAATCAGGCCGCTGATGAGTTCTTCCACGGTATACTGATAGGTTCCGGTTTTACTGAAAGACCTTTCTTTGCCGCCAGTCGTAACCAGAATATAAACTTCTTTTCCTTCAAGAGGATTTTCTTCCCCTTCTTTAAGCCAGTCTCTGTCAAAAACTTCGTCAATCCATAATCTGAGAAGAGGGGGCATTCCGAACCATATCAGGGGGAATTGAAAAACAAACCGGTCATAATTTTTAAGACGTTTTCTTTCCCGGAAAGCAGCAATGTGAAAGTCAGGGTACTCTTCGTAAAGATCTCTCAGGGTATAATGCTGGTGGCGAACGTAGAAATTGATGAGCTCTACATTCGAATTGGAGTGCTCCAGATAAGGGTGTGCAAATACTACCAGCGTCTTCTTCATAATCCTGTTTTCAGTAAATATAAGAAAAAAATATTGAATAAAAGGAGTGTTTTAGGAGGTTTTGTTAATTTTTTGGCATCTAAACTTCGGTTTACCAGTAAGAAAAGTTAAAAAAATGATGTTATTTTAGCTTTTTAAATAAAAAAATCAGATCGTGATGATCTGATTTTCTATATTATTCGTGAAATAACCTGTTCGTTTACCAGCCGCCAGATGCGCCGCCACCTCCGAAACTTCCTCCACCTCCGAAGCCTCCAAAACCTCCGCCGCCGGAACTTCCACCGCCGAAGCCTCCTCCTCCGAAGCTGCCCGGGAATGGGAAGAAACCGCCAGGATAATTTCTGCGCCCTCTTCTGGTAATGATCACATCATCGTCATCATCATTATTTCCGCCGCGACCGCCTCCTCTGTTACCAAAAAGGATCGCAATGATGATAAAAATAATAAAAGCAATGATGAGAACTTTAAAAGCGCTTCCATTACCGGAAGGTGCCGTAGTGGCTTCAGGTTTGAATTTCCCCTGAACAGCCTCCATTATCGCTGAGGTACCCCCATTGATTCCTTCATACCAAAGTCCCTTTTTGAAATTCGGGGTAACAATATAATCTAAAATCTGTCCGGCTACTGAAGCGGTCAGATATTGCTCTACAGCACGTCCCTGCTGGATAGACATCGTTCTGTCTTCAGTTGCGATGAGGAAAACCACTCCGTTATCCACCCCTTTTTTTCCAATTTTCCATTTCTCACCAAACATGGTTGCCAGAAAGTTTACATCTTCTCCTTTGGTAGAGCGGATGATCACTACTTCAATTTCCGTTGAGGTAGAATCTGCAAATTTGATGAGTTTGTTATTAAGCGCATCTTTTTCCTGCTGAGAAAGCAAGCCTGCTTCATCAAAGACAGGGTAAAGAACTGCTGGTTTTTCGGGAATGGTGTATTGTGCTGATACAAAAGTGTAAAAGCAAAGCAGTAAAAATGAAAGTACTATTTTAAGAGAACGTAATTTCATTCGAGAGTTGGTTTGGGTTTTCTCCTTCTACAGGAAAATGTTTTTTGAGTTCCAGACCTGTTTCCAGGATGGCACTTTTCAGCGCCTTATAATAATTTCCTTTGGCAAATTCAGCGGTGATATAATCATGAAGATGATCCCAGTAAGACTGTTTCACTTTTTCATGAATTCCAATATCTCCAATGATGGTAAGATATTTCTGTTCGAAATTCACGTGGAAAAGCACTGCGTTTCTTTCAGCAGTTTTATCCATATCAAGCTTCTTGAAAACATCAAATGCAGTTTTAGCATCACGGGTTTCTGTATTGGAATCAATATGCACCCTGATTTCTCCTGTAGAATGATCTTCCGCAGACTGAATCGCTTCCACAAGGGAAGCGATCTGTTGATTTGTTAGGAAATTACCCATTATTATTTAAATACTTCAGGGGCTTTCTGAGCTCCTGCATCAGCTTTGAAATAAGGTTTTTCTTTAAAGTTGGTAAAATTCGCCAGAATATTATTCGGGAAGGTCTTGATAGAAGTGTTGTAATCCTTTGCAGCGTCATTGTAATAAACAGTTTCAGTTCTGATGCTGTTTTCAATAGCAGTGTACTCTCTCTGGAAGTTGATATACTGCTGGTCTGCTTTTAAGTTAGGATAAGACTCTACTACAGCCATCAATCTGCTTAAAGCTCCGGAAAGCTCACCCTGTGCAGCCTGAAACTTAGCAAGGTCTGCTTCAGTCATATTTGTAGGATCAATGTTGATAGAAGTTGCTTTAGAACGTGCTTCTACAACCTGAGTTAAGGTTTCCTGCTCGAATTTTGAATAGGATTTTACCGTTCTTTCCAGGTTAGGAATAAGGTTCGCTCTTTTCTGATAAACCGTTTCTACATTGGACCATTTTGCGTTGACAGTCTGTTCTTTGTCTACAAAGCTGTTATATCCGCTTTTCCCCCAGAAGAACAGAACAGCCAAAATGATAAGGAGGGCAATACCGATCGTTCCGGCACCCAAACATCCTTTATTTTTCATAGTTTATTTTTTTTAAATTTTTTGTGCTAACCAAATATACAAATTATGTGCTAATTTTGTGAAAAATTATTTGAATGACAACAATAGTGGTGGCAATGGGAGAGAATAATGAAATTGGTTTTGAAAATCAGTTGCTTTGGCATCTTCCCAAAGATTTGAAACATTTTAAAGATATTACTTCAGGACATCCGGTTATTATGGGCAGAAAAACCTATGAAAGCATTGGGAAAGCTCTTCCGAACCGTACTAACATTGTTGTGTCAAGAAAGAAAGACTGGTTTGAGGAAGGAATTCTTATTGTTGGAAGCATTAAGGAAGCATTGAAGTTTGCTAAAAAAATTGACGAAGAAGTTTTCGTGATAGGTGGCGGAAATATTTATGAGCAGACAATGGATGCCGTAGATAAACTGGAAGTTACCTTAGTGAAAGCAGATCTTGAAGCGGATACATTTTTTCCGAAAATAGATCCGAAAATCTGGAAAAAAACAAACGAAATCTGCCATGAAAAAGATGAGAAGAATGGCTATGATTTCTGTTTTCAGACGTTTGAAAGAATTAAAAAAGAAGCATAATTGTCAATAGTGAATTTTTGCTTCGCAAAGTGAATCGTGAATTTCTCACAGGGACAAAAATTAAAAAGCGTAGCGAATTGACCATTCACAATTGACTTTTTGAACTTTAAGACCTAAATTTATTATCTTTGCACTTCTAAAATTTAATAATGAATAAATACATAAAAATTGCAGTAGCAGCAGTTCTTATCCTGTTAGGACTTTATATGATGATTTTCACAAGAAATCTGGGATGGGGAATTGTTGTTTTTCTTTTGGCTGCATTTCCCATTTTACTGTTCTTTAAAAATGAATATATTCTGCTGGCATTCTGGCAATTGAGAAAACAAAATATGGAGAAAGCTGGTGAATGGCTGGCGAAAATTACAGATTATAAAGGACAGCTTCATAAAACCCAATATGGATATTTCCATTATTTATCAGGATTGACACAAGCTCAGGATCACCCTGCAAAAGTAGAACCTTTTATGAAAAAAGCTCTGGAATATGGTTTAAACATGAAGCATGACAGAGCAATGGCGACTTTAAATCTTGCCGCCGCAGCCATCTCTAAAGGAAGAAAACAGGAAGGGCAGAAGCTGCTGGAAGAAGCAAAAAGGCTTGACAGCGCAGGAATGATGACAGACCAGATCAA
Organism: Chryseobacterium culicis; assembly: GCF_900108365.1. GTDB lineage: Bacteria > Bacteroidota > Bacteroidia > Flavobacteriales > Weeksellaceae > Chryseobacterium > Chryseobacterium culicis. The sequence goes on from NZ_FNWQ01000010.1 coordinate 33,466, forward strand.
AATGATGAAAGATCAGTTGAAAATGCCAACCATGCAGAAGCATATGCATAATCCTAATATGAGAAACAGAGGAAAATTCTTCTAATCCGAAAAAATAAAATTCAAAAAGTACCTGAACAAGGTACTTTTTTTATATCCGTACTATAATTTTACATTTCCGAATTCTGATCATATCCATAGAATTTAGGCATCTGCCAGTGGTATTTTACAGCAAATGTCCTGATGGCAACGATGAGTAAAATAGTAAAGATTTGTATAAATGTATATGACAGTGTCGTATATCTGGTCATCAACAAAAATGCTGAACCTCCCAATATACAGGCTGTAGCATAAATTTCTTTCCTGAAAATCAAGGGGATCCTGTTGAGCAGGATATCCCGGATAATTCCTCCGAAACAGCCCGTAATGGTGCCTAATGCAATACAGATCATAGGATGGATTCCTGCATTTAATCCCTTCTGAACGCCGATAATGGTAAATAATCCAAGCCCGAAGCTGTCGAAAATAAATAAGGTGACCTTAAAGTTTTTTTCCAGAGATTTGAAAATCATTGAAAAAATACTGGTTACGAGAATCAGGGCACACATCAGAAGGTCGTGCATCCAGAATACGGGAATATCCAGCAATAGATCTCTTACCGTTCCTCCACCTACAGAAGTTACAAATGCAATAATAAGAACCCCGAACGGATCAAGCCGTTTCTGCATCGCTGCGAAACTTCCGGACATGGAAAAGGCAATGGTCCCCAGGACTTCTATTGCAAAATTGAACTGTTCGTGCATATATTATGAATGATAAGTAATGAGCAATGAGTAATAAAAATTATGCCATTTAAATTTGAGATAATTTAAACTTATATGTGGTCATAACTTTACGGGTTCTTCGCATTCTGCTTTTAAATGTAAAATTTTTTCCGGATTTACATATTCTAATTCTTCAATAATTTTTCAAGCCAAAGTTGAGCTTCATCAATTTCTTCGACAACTATGCACATTAGCAAATTTTTCTTTCTCAGATCTTGCTCTGGATACTGCCCGATAATTGGCTGCTACAGAAGTTGCGGATCTGATAATTTGTTTTTTTATTATTGAAATATCATCCGAAAAAGGTAATGAAGAAAGTGTTTTAATGATAGCAATGGAAAAGCTTTTGGTCCTTTCCCTGAAAATCTGGTTAAAATCTGCTCTATCAAAATTACTCGTTACTTATGACTTATTGCTCATTACTCATATTTATCTCTCCACTCTCACAGAGTCCGGAACCATCAGCTCATATTCGCCGCCGTGATTGATCACTTCTCTTACAATGCTGCTGCTGATGAAAGATTTTCCTGAAGAGGTCAGTAAAAATACGGTTTCCAGTTTTTTGTGCGCTAACGTTCTGTTGGTATGGGCAATCGCTTTTTCGAATTCAAAATCGGCAGGGTTTCTCAGTCCACGGATAATGTACTGAGCATTTTTTTCAAAGCAGTAATCTACCGTTAAGCCTTCGAATGAGTCTACTTCCACATTGGGGAATTCTGCCACTGAATTTTGAATGAATTCCATCCTTTTTTCAAGAGGAAACATATATTTCTTTTGAGAATTCTGCCCGATCGCAATAATTAATTTATCAAACAGCGGCGCCGCTCTTTCTATAATGTCGTAATGTCCCAAGGTAATAGGATCAAATGATCCAGGGAAAACAGCAATTTTCATATTCTAGTTGTTTTCGTTTGATTTTTCGTAAAACAGCCTTAGGTTTTCAATATTGAGGCTGCAGTTGTTATTTAGAACCTGATTGGAAGACAGATTTAAAATCAAATCATTTCTTCCTATAATTTTTGAATTTTTGTAAACTTTGTCAATGGGATGAAACTTAATCTTACTTTCAAAAACTCCACTTTCATTTTTCTTGATAATTCCTGAAAACAAGATTTTGTTGTCCAGAGAACTGATTTCAAAATAATTGGGAACTGTTTCATTATCAATGATAACATCGTTTTTTTTAATGTAATTGAAACACTTCTGATCATTAAGATAAACAGTAGCAGCATCAAATTTAACGCTTTGGGGTTCAGCCGAATTCTTAGGCAGTTGTAATTCAAGAGTTTTGTAGTTCTGTGCAAACGCCAAAGAAGAAACAAATAATGAAATAGTAAGAAACTTCATGATTTGATTACTTATTAAGTGCTTTTTCTACTTCATTTCCACAAAGATCCATAATGGAAATTCCATAATGTCTTGCCTGCTGAGGAAGAATACTTGCAGGAGAGAACCCCGGATTGGTATTCATTTCAAGCATATAAGGGATTCCGTTCATCAGGATAAATTCACTTCTTGAAAAACCGCTCATTCCTAATGAATTGTAGGCTCTTTTGGCAATTTCTTCCACTCTTTTTGTGGTTTCTTCGTCAATTCTTGCCGGGGTAATTTCTTCAGAAGCGCCTTCGTACTTCGCTTCATAATCAAAGAACTCATTGGTAGGAACAATTTCTGTAATTCCTAAGACGATGGTTTCCCCTTTAAAATCAATAACTCCTACAGAAACTTCCATCCCGTCCAGGAAACTTTCGATCAGTATTTCACTATCTTCTTTGAAAGCAATTTCAGTAGCGGCAATCAGTTCAGCTTTTTCTTTTACCTTGGAAATTCCCAGAGAAGATCCTGATTGGTTAGGTTTAACAAATAAAGGAAGGTTAAGTTCAGACACAATCTCGTCTACATTGATATCTTCTCCTTTTCTTAGATAAATGCTTTTTGCAGAAGGGATTCCATATTTTGATAAAACAGCAAGAGTATCTTTTTTATTGAAGGTAAGGGCGCTTTGGTAAAAATCGCATCCTGTGTATTTTTGGCCGATAGCGTCCCAATATGCCTGAAGTATTCCGTTTTCTCCCGGAGTTCCGTGGATGATATTGAAGCAGACATCAAATTGTAAGGTTTCTCCATTATCTAAAGTCACAGAAAAATCTCCTCTGTTGATGGCATATTTTTGATCATTTTCACCTAAAAAATACCATTCATCTTTAAGCACTACTACTTTATATACGTCATAGAGATTTCTGTCCAAAGAATCATAAATCAATTGTCCGCTTTTTAAAGAAACGACATATTCATCAGAATAGCCTCCCATTACTACGGCAACACTTTTTTTATTCATAACCATATAGTATCAATTAAGGCAAATTTAATCATTTTATACAATGCAATATGGGAAATCGGCAAATTTTAAAATCAAAAGTGAATTGTGTTAAATAAAAAGTCCATTCTAAAATTATTAGCTATATTTGCGGTTATAATTAAAGTATTTTTAAGTATGCTTAAATCACTTTTCAATTGGAAAGTTTTACTGAATTTAGTAGTAGCCATCGGTATTTTCGTAGGCCTTGTATGGCTTACATTTCGCTGGTTGGAGTACCATACTAATCACGGTCAGGAAATTCCTGTTCCCAATATTGTAAATAAATCGGTGCATGATGCCGTTAAAATATTAGATGATACAGGGCTTGAATATGAAGTAGACAGTGCCAATTATGACCCGAAATACAGACCGTTCCAGGTGTTAATGGTATATCCTGCACCAGGTTCCCGTGTAAAAGACGGAAGAACTGTAACGCTTAAAGTAAACCCGAGAACATGGGCGCCTATTGCTGTACCGAATGTTATCAATAAATATTCAGGACTGGCATTCCAGAGGCTGGACCAGGTAGGTCTGAAGATTGGAGATACCATCTATGAACCAAGCATTCAGAAAGATGCTCTTTTAAGAATATTGTATAAAGGAAATGCAGTGAACCCGGGAACCCGTTTACCTAGATTCTCCATCATTGATGTGGTAGTAGGTTCCGGCCCGATGAGAAATATATCTATTCCTAATGTAGTAGGGCTTACGGTAAAAGAGGCAAGAGCTGTTATTACCAAAAGCATGTTTGAAGTAGGTTTGGTGGAGCATGAGGACGGAAGTAAAGATGAATCTGATATTATCTATTATCAGGATCCTGCTTCCGGAGATGTTCGTGATCAGGGAATGCAGATAGACCTTTGGGCAAGTAGGAAAACTCCGGCAGAGCTGAGAGGTAAGATTGAACAGCTGAATTCTATCTACAGAATGAAAGTGGATACATCACTTCCTCCGGTACGATATGAAGAAGTAAACACGGAGCCTAGCTACGAAGCTCCTCCGGTTCAAGCTCCAGCGCCTAGAAGAGAAATTCCGAAACCTGAAGTTCCGAAAACAGAGACTTCCAGGCCTCAAACTACAGCTTCTAAACCTGCAGGTCAGGGAACAGAGAAGCCTAAAACTTCCAGTACTCCTGCTACAGGAAATACAGCAAAGCCGGCTGCTGCTGCAACTACCCAACAGCCTGCTCAAAAGCCGAAGGCTAAAAAGGTAGTCGTAGAATAAGATCAGATTAATAGCAAAAATACAGGCTTCAACTCTAACATGTTGAAGCCTTTTGTGTAAAAAATATAAAACAATGTCAGAAGATAACGAAGATTTTTTAGATGAAGAATTATTAGATTCAAACAGTATTGAAAACATAGATATTGACGAGGAAAATAAAGGATTGTACGAGCATCTTAATATCACTGTAGACAGCAAGCAGGAACCTTTAAGAATTGATAAGTTCCTTCTGATCTACAGACAGAATTCTTCAAGAAATAAAATTTCCCAGACCTGCAGAGCCGGAAACGTTATCGTGAATGGTACTGCGGTGAAACAGAACTATCGTGTAAAGCCGGGAGATCAGATCTCTGTACTGCTTACCCATCCTCCGAGAGAGAATGTTATAATTCCTCAGGATATCCCGGTGAATATCGTTTATGAAGACGATGATCTTGTAGTAGTGGATAAGGAAGCAGGGATGGTTGTCCACCCCGGATTTGGAAACTGGGACGGGACACTGGTGAATGCGCTTGCTTTCCATTTTGAAAAGAATGGTGAAAAATCTGATCTTGACAGGGTAGGGCTTGTTCACAGAATAGATAAAGATACCTCCGGCCTGCTGGTGATTGCCAAAAATGAATATGCATTGAGCTTTCTGGCCAAACAATTCTTTAACCGTACTACCAGGAGATTATACTGGGCTTTTGTATGGGGGAATATGCAGGATGATGAAGGTACGATAAGAGGTCACATCGGAAGGCATCCTAAGAACAGAATGCAGATGTCCGTTTATGAAGACGGAAGCCAGGGAAAACATGCTGTGACGCATTATAAAGTTCTTGAGAGATTCAAATACATGACCTGGGTGGAATGTAAGCTTGAGACCGGAAGAACGCATCAGATCAGAGCCCACTTCAGACACATCGGGCATACATTGTTTAATGACGAAAGATATGAAGGACACACCCCTCTAAGAGGAGTAAATCTTCCGAAATATAAACAATTCATAAAAAATGTTTTCGAGATTTTGCCAAGACATGCCCTTCATGCCCATACCCTCGGATTTATACACCCGACAACAAAAAAGGAATTATATTTTGAGAGCCCAATGCCCAAAGATATGGCGGATGCTGTAAAAAAATGGAGAAATTATTTAGAAAACTAAAAATATATTGAGAATTTTTTTATATTTGTTGAATTGAAATCAAGATTTGTTATGAGAAAACTATATGCTATCGTATGTTTAGCTCTTTTGTCAAATGCATACAAAGCACAAGAATCACTACCATACTATCAGCAATATCTTTTGGATGGTGAGTTCCTGTTCAACCCAGCTCAATACGGAAAGACAGATTACGTACAGCTCAACGCCAACTATCAACAACAATTTTCAAAGTTCAACAACTCTCCGAATGTACAGTCAATCGGGATTAATGCGAATATCTTTGATAGAGTAGGTGCTGGTATTTCTGTATTCAGAGATAGTAACGGACCTATTTCTGCAGGGGGAATTACAGCGGGTGCTTCATATTTTATTCCTCTAAGTAGTGAAGGAGACAGAAAAGACCAGTTCTCTTTCGGTACAAGTGTTAACTTTTATAACATGAACTTTGATTATTCAAAAATCAATACTGAAGAAGGAGGTGATCCATTATTAAGAGGTGAAGAAAGTAATATCTTCATGGTATATGCCAACTTTGGTTTGGCGGCAACCTACAGAGGATTATTCGGGGGTGTTTCCGTAAATGATATTGCATTAAGCAATGATGCTTCTATCGTAAACAACTACGAGCCTTCTCCAATTAAATTCTTCTTAAACTTAGGATATAACTGGAACATTGCTGATAATATTACCATTGCACCATCAGCATTGATCAACCTTAATACCAACTCAACGAGAATGATCGACTGGAACCTAATGGCGACTTTCTCTAATGAGATCAATGCATTCTCTTTCGGGGTAAGCTACAGAACAGTTCAGAACAGATTTGATAACCAGAACCTGAGCATTTCTCCCATTGTAAAAGTAAGATTCAACAAATTCATGATCGGAGCTACCTATAACCTTGGATTGTCTGACATCCAGAGTTATGGAGGAAACAGCTTCATGATTGGTCTTGGTTATAACTTTGACAATTTCATTAATGCGAGAGGATTTAGATACTAATTCATTTAATTTAAATAAATTTGAGCTCTGAAATTTTTCAGAGCTTTTTTTATGATATACCTTCATATTCCGTTCTGTAAACAAAAATGCAGCTATTGTAACTTTCACTTTTCCACATCCCTGAATTTTAAGGATGAAATGCTTCGTGCCATGAAGACTGAAATACAATTGAGAAAAGATGAATTACAGAATAAAAACCTGAAATCCCTGTATTTTGGAGGCGGAACTCCTTCCATTCTTTCTGTAGATGAAATCAACGCTTTAATAGATGAAGTTTTAAAATACTTCAGCTTTGAAAGAGATATTGAAGTCACCCTGGAAGCAAACCCTGATGATCTGGATAAGAACTTCTTAAAACAACTGGCCGGAACACCGGTAAACAGGCTCTCTATTGGTACTCAAAGCTTTTTTGAAGAAGATTTAAAGCTCATGAACCGAGCGCATAATGCTTCTCAGGCAGAAAGCTCCATCAAACGGGCTCAGGATTTTGGTTTTGAAAATCTGAGTATCGACCTCATTTATGGTTCACCCACATCCAATCTTGAGATATGGAAAGAAAATCTTCATAAAACGATGGCTTTGGAAATACCTCATATCTCTTCATATGCTTTGACGGTAGAATCCAAAACTGCTTTGGAAAACTGGATTTCAAAGGGAAAAGTGAAAAGTCCTAAAGAAGAAGAGCAGAACAGAGAATTCTACTATTTATCAGATTTTTTAAAAGGTAATGGCTTTGAACACTATGAAGTCTCCAATTTTGCAAAACCCGGTTTCTATTCACGCCACAATTCCGCGTATTGGAAATACCAGGAATATCTTGGAATAGGACCTTCAGCACATTCTTATAACGGATTTGATGTCAGAAGCTGGAACGTAGCCAATAATCAGCAGTACATTAAAAAGCTTAATGATAAATTATTAGCTAAAGAGGAAGAAATTCTTTCCAAGGAAGACCAGTTTAATGAAATGATTATGATTGGTCTGCGTACCATTTGGGGCATAGATTTGGAAAGTTTAAAAAACAAATTTTCAGACAGAATGTTAGAGCACTTTCAGAGAGAAATCAAATCTAAAATGGAAGAAGGTATTTTAATCATTGAAAATGACTATTTGAAAATTCCTGAGAAGCATTGGTTTATGGCCGATGGAATTGCCTCGGATTTGTTTATCATTTAGATTGGAAGTGAGGAGTGGGAAGCAGGAAGAGTTGTTTGTGAAAAACTTCCGGCATCCAGCATCCAGCATCCAACAAATTCACTATTTTTGTATAAAATTTCAACTCATTTGAAAACTAAAAAACAAGATTATTCACATCTTTCACCAAGCCAGCCTATCGGAATTTTCGATAGCGGAGTGGGAGGTCTTACCGTTGCCAAAGAAATCAAAAGACTGCTGCCTAACGAAGATCTGATTTATTTTGGAGATACAAAGCATCTTCCTTACGGAGAAAAATCCAAGGAAGCAATTATTGAATATTCTACAAAAATCACCAATTTTCTGCTGGAACAGAACTGCAAAGCGATTGTAATTGCCTGTAATACGGCAACCGCTAATGCTTTGAACGAAGTAATGCAGTCCGTTGCTGGAAAAGTACCTGTAATAGACGTTATTAATCCGGTTGCTGAAAAAGTATCCTATGAAATTCATACGAATGTAGGCGTAATTGCTACCAAGGCAACAGTGAATTCAGGACTGTACAAAAAGAGCATCAGAAAGCATAATAAATGGATTAAAGTGGATGAGCTGGCAACACCTTTATTGGTTCCTGCCATTGAAGAAGGATTCAAAAATCATCCGATAACCCATGCCATTATTTATAATTATTTGAGCAATAACAAATTAAAAAATATTGAAACGCTGATTCTGGGATGTACCCATTATCCTCTTTTAATAGACGAAATCAAGCAGTATTACGGAAACAGAGTCCGTGTGATTGATTCCCCGAATATTGTAGCCAATCATCTGAAGATCATTCTTGATAAGTACAATCTCTTACATGATCATAATCCAAAACCGAATTACCATTTCTATCTTTCGGATATTACCAAGAATTTTGAGAAAATATCCAAGAAATTCTTCGGGAAAACCATTGATTTGGAATTGAAAGTACTATAAATAAAAAGTCTGCTATTTAGAGCAGACTTTTTATTTGTGTTCCTGGTGAAGTAACTGGTGGAATTCGTATTTACAATTAAGCTTCCACAATTACTTTTTCAGCATTCAGCCTTTTTTTAGGATTGAACTTCGGCTGGTTTGTATCTGCTTCATCTCTTTCTCCGATGGCTACGGCAAATAGTGTCTCATATTTTTCATTGTTCAGAACAGCATCGTATTTTTCAGGTTCAATACCTTCCATTGGAGTAGAGTCTATTCCCATTGCTGCACAGGCAGACAAAAGAACTCCTAATGATAAATATACCTGATGACCAAGCCATGATTTTATTGCTTCTTCTCCCTTAGGTTTTACCATAGTCCGGTAATAATTAACAGCGCCTTCCGGAAGGTTTTCTTCAATTTGTTTTTCAAAGTTTTCTATGTTTCTGATCACTTGAAAAACAATTACATGACTACTATCCAATACTTTTTCTTTATTAAAATAAGACTTGTCACCCAATTGCTTTTTCAGCTCCGGATCATTCACGAAAATAAAATTCCAGGGCTGGCTGTTGATGGAAGAAGGGCTTAAATTTAAAATTTGCTGAAGTTCTGCAATGTGTTCTTCACTTATTTTTCCCTGTGGGTTATACTTTTTTACAGTATACCTGTTTTTCATTTTGTCTAAAAAATTCATAATTTTATACTATCATTTTTATAGTTACAAAAGTAATTTAAGTTTAGTAACTTTGCAATAACGGTAAAAAATGATAGTATAAAAATGTATACCATAGATAATAAATCATACCCCTGCTGTACCAGCGTTACGATGAAGTTTATCGGCGGAAAATGGAAGGCAGTAATTTTGCACCACCTTATTGGCGGAGCTAAACGATATAACGAGATAAGAAAATCAATTCCGACGATTACGGAAAGAACATTAAGCTTGCAGCTGAAGCAGCTGGAAGAAGATGGAGTTGTTGATCGAAAGGTTTATACTGAAAAACCTCCTTTAGTGGTGGAATATGAATTAACAGACTTTGGGAAGACTTTATTACCTGTTTTGGAAGCGATCACAAAATGGGGTGAAGAATCTCCGGTGATTTCAAAAAAAATAATCAGGAATTAGAGTTCCTGATTATCTTCTTTATTCGGTTCAAAAAAACTGAAACTTACGTTTCCGTATTTTCTGGTGTCTATTAAATTCGGGTGATCAAACTTCATACGGCTTTGATGTTCCACAATAAGAACTCCGTTTTCTTTCAGGTATTTATTGTTTAATACCAGAGAGATCAGTTCATGATACTTTTTCTCTTCCATTTCGAAAGGAGCATCAGAGAAAACAATCTCAAAAGACTTTTTATTTCTGAATTTTTTAAGCCAGTCAAATACATCTCCCCTCTGCACATTTACCTGAAGCGCCATATCAAGTTCAGCCGCCGTAGAATTGATAAAAGCCGTGTGCTTTGGATTCATTTCCACAGAAGTAATATTCTGACATCCTCTGGAAGCAAACTCCAGAGTGATAGAGCCAATTCCTGCAAAAAGATCAAGCACGGAGACGGACTGCATATCGTATTTATTTTCCAGAATGCTGAATAACGCTTCCTTCGCAAAATCGGTCGTAGGTCTTACTTCAAAGTTTTTAGGAGCGGCAATTTTTTTGGCTTTCCATTTGCCTGATATGATTCTGAACATATTTTTGTTAGGGTTTAGGTCATAGATGATAGTTGGCAGGCGAATGGGTTTTGATCCTGTTACCTGCGTACTGCAATCTAATTAAGTATAAAATTCTTGTTAGGAATATTGTCAAAAACAATTTTCAGGTTTTTAACAAACTTCTGAAGTTCGGAAATGAAGGTTTCATTTTCCGTAGTTTCTCCGTAAGCATAAAAGCTGGTTTCATTAATGCCGAAACCTATTTTGCTCAATGTAAACATGATGAAATAAAGAAAATCTACTTCAGAGTTCACATCCAGGTTATTATAAAGAATGATTTTTTTATTGTCAATGGCAAAAAACTCACACTGATTATGATAAAGATTGATATGAATTTCTTTAGCGGCTTTATTGCTGATCGAACTTAAAAATTTTTCTCCGGAGAAATTGAAATGCACCGGTATGGCAAGCTCTTTTATTTTCTTGTAATAGCTTTTCGGGAACGTATAATAAAACTGAATATTGAATTTTTTGTTAATAGAGAGCATCAGTTCTTCATGTTCTTTATCTGCAGGAGCATTGAAAGCTATCAGATCAAATCCTGCCTCATGCTCAGAAAAACCTTCCGGCATCAGGGTAAAATGATTGAATGCTGAAATCACCTGGATTTCTTCGTAGCGCTGTTTAATAAGAACTTCGTCCAGCTTTTGCTCGATGAGGTTGGCTGGTGTCTCTTCAGTAACGAAATAAGACTTTTCCTCCAGAATGCTTTTGTTTTTAACAATCTGATAGATTAATCCGTCTTTGGTAAAAAGTAAATTAAGTACGTTCATATTTCAATTCCTGCAAATTTAGTGAAATTCTACCATTACCGCACCCGATTGATGGTGAAGTATTTCCTTATTATAAAAATCAATATTGACCTGGCTTTCCAAAACCTCCCAAACCATCCTCTGCAAAGTGCCGTCACCAATGCCGTGAACAATTTCCAGCCTCTTCAGATTATGCTTTCTGCAAAACCCGATCACTTCAATCAGTTTTTCCTTTTGTATAAACAGTCTTTCAAAACTGTCATAGTCATTGGGATTTTTTACCAAATTATGAAAATGAAGGTCTAAAACCAAATGGTTTCTCTGATGTTTTCTGGAAATATTTTTTTGGGGCTCCGGTTTTCTTACCACTTTGATATTTTCATAAAGATCAGCGTCTTTAGGAACCAGTTTTTCTTTTGGATATTGATGAGTAAAGCCATATTCATCTTTAAAAACGACAATATTTCCCCTCACGGAAGTAATTACTCCGCTTAGATCCTCATCTACCACCGAAACCTTATCGCCGACTTTCATATATTTTAAGAATTGCCTGAAAAATTATTGGTGCAAAGGTAAAAACTAAAATCTATAGAAGACAACTCCTTTATCCTGAAACTCGAAAACGCTCCGGCTTTGATAGAATTTCATCCATCAAACTCTGGGGCCTAGTTCAATTACTTCCAGATCTTTGATTTCCTCACCGTCTACTACAAAGCGCATCATAGTTCTCACCTTATGCCATCCCTGTTTTCCGCAAGCACCGGGATTCAGATGGAGAAGGCTGTTTTTCTCATCATACATGGCTTTCAAAATATGAGAATGCCCAGAAATAAATAATTTCGGCGCTTTCTCTGCAATTTCTTTTTTGGTAAGGGGGGTATATTTTCCGGGATAGCCGCCAATGTGGATCATCAGAACTTCCAGCTTTTCACAAAAAAAACGGTTTACTTCCGGAAATTCTGCCTGGATTTTAGCATTATCAATATTTCCGTACACACCCTTCAGCGGTTTTATTTTTTCAAGCTGTTCAATCACATCCAGACTTCCGAAATCTCCACAGTGCCAAACTTCATCGGCCTGAGAAGCATATTCCAGAATTCTGTCATCTATGTAAGAATGCGAGTCGGAAAGAAGAAGAACTTTTGTCATTATCTAAGGGTTCTTTCAGTAATATTTTCGTGGTATTTATCTTTGAATACAGCTACACGTTCCGTATTTACTTCCCCGTCATGATTAAGTACTCTTTCTTTCAACAGCCATTTTATAAGCTTTTCCATTCCTTTTCTGGAATTCATGAAATTGGAGATTTTGCCCAGATCAGTAGATTCTACTTTGGTTTTTTCGGTGAGAAAATTCAGGATAAAGTAATCATCACTTACGTATCTTGGGGTTTCATTATCCATATACCGGTAAAGAAGAATTTCCTCATCATCCTTCATGGAAAAAAATGAATATTGTGCCACATTGATTTTTTCAGCTTTCAGGATCTGTTTACCATCCAGTAGAACCTTATCATCTTTAATGGTTACCTCCTGAGAAAAGTATACATTAAAGCTTATTATCAGAAAGAAGAAAGTCAATAATCTGTTTATTGCCATTTTTACTGTTATTTTTAAGATTGCAAATATAAAGAAGCGATGACCAAATCACGGAAATCTTACTCAGAGATATTTCTTGTTTTCCTGATAGAATCCAGTTTCTTTTCAATATCCGCACTGAAAACCTTTTTTAATTTCAGCTGATTCTCCGTAAGTTTTGAAATAACAAAAGTACCGGTCATGTTAGTATTGTAAGGGAAAACTAAGGTGACTGTAGAATCTGAAGCCTTTTTCCAGCTTCCGATGTAGCGGTCTGGTTTTTCATTTTTGGTAACAGGCTCTTCCAAAGCATCATATTTCAAAGTAGATTTAATAAGGTTTCCAGTAATTTTTCCATTTTTCTGAAATCTGATTCCTTCTTTTCTTGCCTCAAAACCATCCTTCTTTTCGTAGGTATAGATATAGGTGTCCATTTTATCAAGGTTCCAGGTCTGCAAAAGCAAAGGATTGGCAGTTCTGTCCTGAGCTTTGACAGCACAGGCCGCGAAAAGAGAGAAAATACAGATACAAATAGGCTTTTTCATGAATACAACTGATTTATTCTAAAGTTTTAGCACTGCTAAATGAGCATCACTTAATATTTAGTAAATTTGGGAAAATTAAAATAAACAATGAAACAGAAACTTTCTTTTTTCATTTTTCTTTTGACCGTAGGATTGGCCAATGCACAGGTTGAAGAGAAAAAACTGGATGAGCTGATCCAGAATACCCTGAAAACCTTTGATGTACCGGGAATGTCCGTGGGGATTGTAAAAGACGGGAAAATGATCTATTCCAAGGGATTTGGTGTACGCTCTCTTACAACGAAACAGCCTATGGATGATAATACATTAGTGGGTATTGCTTCCAATTCTAAAGGTTTTACATGTACAGCACTGGCCATCTTAGCAGACGAAGGCAAGCTGAACTGGGATGATAAAGTTTCAAAATATATTCCTGAGTTCCAGATGTATGATCCGTACGTTTCTCAAAATGTAACCATCAAAGACCTTATAACCCACCGAGCCGGATTAGGACTTGGGCAGGGAGATCTGATGTTCTTTCCGGAAGGAGGAAGCATGACGGTGAATGATATTGTCCGCAATGTGAGATATCTGAAACCGGAAAATCCTTTCAGAACAAAATTAGATTATAACAATATCATGTTTATTGTTGCCGGAGAAGTGATTCACAGAGTTTCCGGATTAAGCTGGGCAGAGTTTATTGAACAAAGAATCATGAAGCCTGTAGGAATGACTTCCAGTTTCGGAAGTTACAACAGAGCAAAGGCTGTAGCCAATAAAATTGATGCACATGCACCGGTAGACGGAAAAGCAATTGCTGTTCCTCATGACTGGAACGAAACAGCCAATGCAGCAGGGGGAATCATGAGTAATATCAAAGATATGACCACCTGGGCAGAGTGTCTGTTGAATAATTTCACTACGAAAGACGGTAAAAAATTAGTTTCTGATAAGAATGCACAACAGCTTTGGAGCCTTCAGATTCCAGACAGAGTAGCAGCGAAAAATCCATATGATACAAGTTTTTACGGATATGGATTAGGCTGGTTCTTAAGTGATGTGAAAGGCCACAAACAGGTACAGCATACCGGTGGATTGATAGGAACGGTTACGCAGTTTACCTTAATTCCGGATATGAAGCTGGGAATTGTTGTATTAACCAACCAGCAGTCAGGAGCAGCTTTCAACACCATTACCAATACCGTAAAAGATTCTTACCTGGGGATAGCAGATAGAAACTGGCTGAAAACGTATGGCGACAGAATGTCTAAAATGGAAGCTGAATTCAGCAAACAGAAGAAAGATGCTTTTTCAAAATCCGAAGCTTTTAAGAAAGAAAAATCTCTTCAGCCCAAGGCAGAACAGTTCACCGGAATATATAATGATGCATGGTTTGGCGATGTAGAAGTTGCTCAGCAGGGAAATACCTACAGAATTTCTTGTAAAAACTCTCCAAGATTAAAAGGAGAATTGCTGCCATATTCCAATAATTCCTTCATTATCAAGTGGGATGACAGGAGTTATGATGCAGATGCCTATATCATTTTCAGTTATGACGAAAACGGAAAAGCAGAATCAGCAAAATTAAAAGCTATTTCTGACGTAACGGATTTCAGTTTTGATTTTGATGATCTGGATTTGAAAAGAAAATAATACTATCGAAAAATATTCATTGAGAACGGGCTTTAGCCCGTTTTTTTTTTAAAGTACGAATGCCACTAATTTACTCACAGATAACACTAATTTTAATGATCATTGAAAATTAGAACTGAAATAATTCAATAGGAACGGGCTTTAGCACGTTTTTTCATGTTTACAACGATAGTGGCTTTAGCGGAAAGACTACCCCGTCAAAAATTCTTTGAATTTTCGCCACCCCTCCGGATGAGGGGAATATGCAGTCGGTAATGGAAATACGGGTTTATGGTACCAGATTCAGATCCTGATGGGCTAAAGTACGCTCTGTATCTAGGTGTTGTTTTTCAAAGAAATTCTTTAGTTCAAGAAGTCTTTTTTTATGATCATAGCGGATGCTCGAATTCAGTTTTCTCTGGCAAAGAGAACAGGCCCTGGCCAGGTGATAATCCGTTTCCGATAATGAATTGGTTCCGTTCATTACGCAGTTGGCATTCAGGCAGTGGCTGATTCCGAACATATGACCAATTTCATGTGAACTTATTTTTATTAATCTTAAAAGACTTTCATTAAAATTTGAATCGGTTAAATGGCCATCGGCAAACCTGTATATTGAAGTAACGCCTACACCATCTTTATAAGAGGCCAATCCGAAAATGTAATTCCATTCCGGTCTGGGAAAAAGATCTTTCTCTGTAATTCCCATCAGAACTACAGCATCTGCAGGCTTTCTTTTCATGAGGATACTGTCCAGCACATATCCTGCAAGAATCTGTTCCTGTCCTTCTTTTGAGATTCTCTTCACTTTTTCAGGAAAGACCGTATGAGGTAGAGCTGGCAGTATTTTTGTTTCGAGCTGGTAATATATTTTCAGGTACTCTCTGGTAAGTGCTATTTCTTTTTTCTGAAGATCATCAAATGTCCCTATCGGCTGAAGATAAATGGTGTTCTTTCCCGGCTCAGGCTTTATTTTTCTTAATTTCTGAAAATCTTCAAAGGTCTGGAAGTGTTCATCATGGTTGTACCGCCAGCTTCCGGGTTTTGGTAAAGAAGAAAGTTTTATATCATTCTTTGCGATAGATTCAATGTAAGTTTTATTCTGTTTCTGGCAGGAGAAAAGAAGAATAAGGAGTGTGGCATAAAAAAATAAGGAACTGAAGTTATATTTTCCCCGGCTCATAAAAGAACAGCAGTTTCTTTTTAGCACCGTCGAACTCGGACCATGATTCACAGTCTACTTCAAAACCGGCTACTCCGCAGGTGGGGAAATGGAAAATATCTTCCGAAATGGAATTGGCAAAATTGGAAATTCCGTTGTTATGAGAGAAGAAAGCAACCGAATTCAGATTGTCATCCAGATCATAAATTACAGATTCAAAACTTCTTTCCGAGGGATTGTATAATTTTTCATCAGTAGAACAGTTCAACTGATAGGTCTGATTAAAAATTTTGCAGGTATTCAATGCACGTACCGCGGGGCTGGACACAAAATGATCAATGGAAATGTTATTGTTTTTCAGGAATCTGGACATGTGCATAGCATCCTCCAAACCTTTGTCTGCCAATGGTCTGTCAAAGTCCTCCGTTTCCTCAGGCCAGTCGCTTTTTGCATGTCTTACGAGGATGAGTTTCTTCATATAATTGTTTTTTGGAAGATTAAAATTATAAAAAAAATAATGGAATAAAACATGATTTATATAAAAAAACTGCGTTATGAATAAAATCAGTAAATTTTACTAAATTTGCAGACTTATGGGACAAATCCTTGCAATAGACTACGGAAAAGCTCGTTGTGGTATCGCTGCAACGGATGATATGCAGATTATAGCCAGTGGACTGGAGACTGTAGAGAATCGTTCTCTGATGGATTTTTTAAAAAAATATTTCGGAGAAAATAAGGTAGATGAAGTAGTAATCGGACTTCCCATAGATTTGAAAGGAAATGTTTCGGAAGTAGAAACGGATATATTAAAATTCATAGAAGAATTTAAAAAAGAATTTTCAGATATTGCGGTTCATCGTTTTGACGAAAGATTTACTTCCAAAATGGCCTCATTTTTTATTTCACAAAGTGGAAAAAACAAAAAAAAGAGGCAGGAGAAAGGATTAATAGATAAAGTAAGTGCAACTATCATATTGCAGAATTTTTTAGAACAAAGAGTAAGATGATTTTACCAATAAGAGCTTTTGGGGATCCTGTTTTGAGAAAAGTAGGAAAAGATATAGACAAAGACTATCCCGAATTACAGGAACTGATTGATAATATGTTCGAAACCATGTACAGCGCAAATGGCATAGGTCTTGCAGCGCCTCAGATTGGTTTGGACATACGTCTGTTTGTAATAGATGTGACGCCTCTTGCAGAAGATGAGGATTATGAAGATATTAAGGATGAGCTGGCAGAGTTCAAAAAAGTATTCATCAATGCACAGATTCTTGAGGAATCCGGTGAAGAATGGAAGTTCAATGAAGGATGTCTTTCTATTCCGGATGTAAGAGAAGATGTGAAAAGAAAAGGAACAATCGTGATAGAATATTATGACGAAAATTTTGTGAAACATACAGAAACTTTTTCCGATATTAGAGCCCGCGTAATTCAGCATGAATATGACCATATTGAAGGCGTTTTATTTACTGATCACCTGAGTGCTTTGAAAAAGAAACTGGTAAAAGGTAAACTGACAAAAATCTCTCAAGGTGACGTAAGCATCGGTTACAAAATGAGATTTCCAAAGTAATTTAAACAAGGATTAAAAAAGAATAATAAAAAGCAAAAAGCCAGTGCTGATTGCAGAATTTACAAAAAATAAAATTATGCTGTTAGAAAAAATAATTTCAATTTCTGGAAAACCAGGACTTTTCAAATTAGTTTCTCAATTAAGAAACGGATTCATCATTGAAGATGTTACCACCAAGAAGAAGGTAAGCATTGGAAACTCAAGCCAGGTAAGCTTACTGGATAATATTGCTATGTTTACATTTGAGAAAGAAGTTCCTTTGTTTGAAGTATTTGAAAATATTGCTAAAAACAACGACTATAAGGAAACGATTTCTCACAAATCTTCTGATGCAGATTTGAAAGACTTCATGCTAGCATCTCTTCCTAATTATGATACAGAAAGAGTATATTCTTCTGATATCAAAAAATTGGCACAATGGTATAACATCCTTCATAAAGCAGGATATATTACTCCTGAAAGTTTTGTGAAAGCAGAGCCTGAAACACTGGAAGGTGAGCCTGCAGCAGAGGAAGTAAGCATCGAAAAAGAAACTAAGAAAGCTCCAAAAGCTGAAAAACCGGCAACTCCCAAAGTGAAAGCTACTTCAGCGGCTAAGTCTGCTCCAAAAAGCACACACAGAAAACAAGGATAATTCATCTCTGAATTCAAAATACAAACCTTGTCTGGAATTTCCGGACAGGGTTTTTTGTTTTTCCGGATGGCAGATCAGAGCTGGCAGGGATTAGGGCTAAATCAATAGTAAATCCCGAATCTCTTCACCTGTATCGCATATTCCCAACTTTCCCTCCAACCACTACCACAAACCCAAAATATCCCTTACATTTGTATAAGATTGAATTTCCCATTACTTATGAATACGAAACAGGAGAAACTAGAGGCATTTGGAAGGTTACTTGATATTATGGATGATCTGCGAGAGAAATGTCCCTGGGATCAGAAACAAACGTTAGAATCTCTTCGTCACCTTACCCTTGAAGAGACCTATGAGCTTTCAGATGCTATTTTGCAGAATGACTTACAGGAAATAAAAAAAGAATTGGGTGATGTGCTGCTGCATCTGGTTTTTTATGCTAAAATAGGTTCAGAAAAAGAAAGTTTTGATATCGCTGATGTGATCAATTCTTTAAATGAAAAGCTGATTTTCCGCCATCCCCATATCTATGGAGATGTTGAAGTGAAGGATGAAGAAGAAGTGAAGCAGAATTGGGAGAAATTAAAACTAAAGGAAGGAAATAAATCCATTTTGGGAGGAGTGCCGAAAAGCCTGCCGAGTTTAGTAAAAGCCTATAGAATTCAGGATAAAGTAAAAGGAATAGGTTTTGAATTTCATAATGCAGAAGATGCATGGAAAAAGGTGGATGAAGAGATCCAGGAGTTCCATGCTGAGACAGATTTGGATAAGAAAGAACAGGAACTTGGTGATGTATTTTTCTCCCTGATCAATTACGCAAGAATTTCAGGAATTAATCCGGATTCAGCCCTGGAAAGAACCAACCTGAAATTTATTTCAAGGTTTCAGAAGATGGAAAAACTTGCCGGGCAGCAGGATCTGAAGCTGGCAGATATGTCTCTGGAAGAAATGGATGTTCTCTGGGAACAGGCAAAAAAGCTCTCTTAATTCTGATTGGAACAATTAATGCTTCTTATATTCCGTTAAAAAAATAAAAATAAATATGCTACGCTTTCTTATTTTACCTGCTTTGCTTTTATTGAGCTGTAATCCAAAAGCCCAGAATTCTTCAACCAATGAAAATGAACTGAAGGTTCAGTTTTCTCTTCCTAAAAAGCTGAAGGAAGTTTCCGGAATTACTTTATCCAAGGATAAGAATACTATTTGGCTGATTGAAGACCGAGGGAATAAGAACGCAATATACGGAGTCAGCAGTAATGGGGATCTGGTAGCCAAAATTCCTGTTGAGAATGCTGAAAATACGGACTGGGAAGATATCATTTCAGATACTCAGGGAAATATATATATAGGAGATTTTGGAAATAATGACAATAACAGGCAGGATCTGGCTATCTTAAAAACAGATCTGAAAGATAATAAGCAAACCGTAACAAAAGTTATACAGACAACGAAATTCCATTATCAGGGACAGACGGAGTTTCCTCCCAAGAAATCCAACCTGTTATACGACTGTGAAGCTTTTGTAGAAATGAATGGAAATTTCTATCTGTTCACCAAAAACAGAAGCAAGGGTTTTGACGGAACTTTTCTTGTTTTTCAGGTACCCAATAAAGAAGGGAATTTTGAAGCAAAATTAATAGGTACATTAAAGCTGGATGGAGGCTATAACGATGCTGCGATTACTTCTGCCACCATCAACAGTACAAAAGATAAAATTGTTTTGCTGACCCACAAAAATGTCCATGTTCTTACCGGATTTACGGCCAGCAATTTCAGTGATGCAAAAATTGAGAAAATACCATTGAATCATAATTCTCAGAAAGAAGCCATTGTTTTTCTTGATGATAAAACATTAATGATCGCAGACGAGAAAGCTAAGGATGAAGGGGGCAATGTATATACTTTTTCACTTTAAAGAATAAATCACAATACCATTCAAAACCCACAGAATTATTCTGTGGGTTTTTAAGATATATGAATGTAATTAAAGTGATTGACAAATTATAGGTTACGGAGTAAGATATGAGATATGAATGTTACCACTCGATAATCTGAAATCCTGGGTATACCGGCAGCGTATTCTGAAGGTCTCACCCGTATTGAAAAAGTTAATGGATGAAAGGTTATGATTAAGACCTATAGTGCGCTCACCGTGGCCTGTAGATATTCCTGCCAATGTGGTCTGCGCCGGAGAAACTTTCTGTATGTATGAATTAGCAGTTCCGGCAGTCTGCCCCGAAGGATTCAGGCTAAGATCGTAGGTGGCGTACGGTACAATATTATAAAATCCTGGTTTTACGACAGTGAAAAGACCGGTTGTCGTATTATACGTTAAATATGCGGTATCAATCTTATTGCTCACATTGAAGACATAAGTTTGTGAATAACTTTCATGGGTACTGACCGGGGTAGAATGAGTGCCTGTATAACTTCCGCTTGCCGGGCTTATGTCTGTTTTATTTCCTACAAAGACCACCTTTAAAAAATTTTCAGATTCTATTGTTTTCCAGACCGGAGCATTTCCAACCCCGTTAGACATTAATACTTCGCCTTTGTTTCCGGAATTCCCCTTTGTTTTGTCATCTCCCCCTACATTCAGGTCTTTCACTACCTGAAGAGAGCCGTTGACATGTAAGGTATTTTGGGGGGTAGGAGTTTTAATCCCTATTTGTGCACTTAAGGGTATGGATATGACAAATAATGCCATATATAATAGCTTTTTTTTCATCTAATTGTTGATTTTTTGTTGACACAAATATAAACTGTTTTAAAAATGTCTGTTTTTTAAAGAATTGATAAACATATAAGGCTATGGATGATATTGACGTATATAGCTGAAAATATGGCTTTTATTTAAAAGCCATATTTGTTTTATTGATGAAAAATGTTAGCTGAAAATGAGAATTATTAAATTCAATTAAAATGTGTTTTTTTTCGAATAATTTATTTTTAATTAGTTTAATTCTTTGATTTTCAATGATTTAAAATTATGATTTCAGTTGTGTAAATTTGAGTTGTCTTTAAAAGGCACGTTAAAACTTCATTCCTACTCCGGCAGAAACTCTTCCTCCATCCGAACCATAGAAATAATTCAGCCTTGCTGACATCATTTCTACAATACTCAGCCATACGCCGGCACCGGCAGACTGATGCCATTTTCTTGAATTTTCAGTATCATTCCATACACGGCCGATATCGTAGCCGATAAGAATTCCCATATTGGCTGGCGCTATATTATTTCTTATTCTTCCAAAATCCCAACGTATTTCGGAATTATTGGTGAAATAGGATCTCCCGGCAAATCTTTCATTTCTGAAAGCCCTCATCCCATTGTTGCCCCCGATAGCTGCCGCCTGATAAAATTCAAAATTATTATTGTTAATCCACATTACGTTACTGGAATTGGCAAATACAAATTTTCCTTTCTTGTCAATCCTGTGGTCAACAGCTAATTTCCCTTTTACGGTTACGAAGTTTTTATTAAAATCTGAAAGAGTCGCTTTCCAGTCTGCATTAAGCATAAATTCAAGTCCTAGAGTAGGGAAGGCCGCATTATCGGCATTTTTATAACCAAAGGTATAATTCGCCCCTACAAACTGCTGGCTGTTAAATACACCTGGTCTCACATCCGGAGACTGATTAATGAAGCGGTCTGCTTTTCTCTGTACTTTGTTATCTTCAAAAGTCAGCTGAAACTGGTGGCTGAGGTTCATCCAGCTTTTCTTATAGAGGGAAGGTGCAAAATTGAACTTGGAAATTCGGGCCCTGTTGTATTCCCTTTCTGTATTTTCCTTGTCATACTCACTTTCATTGGAAAGGCCAAAGAAGTTTTGAGAGAACCTTGGGGTGGTATAAAATGCATCAATATTGAAATCCCATCCTGATATCGCTTTTTTAAATACTCCTTTATAGGTAAGACTGAATCCTGCAGTAGCTGTATAAAAATTTGCCTTCAGGCTGTGTTTTTGAGTGAACGGATCACGAATGAAATTATTCACCGTGTAATTAGCCAGAACGCCTACAATAACTCCATCATCCGGGTTGTAATCCAGATTGGGATATCCTGCAACGGAATTATATTTCGGATGCTTGTAATTGTAACTGTTGATATCGTAATCGTCCGTAATATTTCGGGTTGCATTTCCGGAATTATACGTGTTTTTCTGAGATTTGAAATCATAAATTTTCACTTTTCGTCCATCCGCAACATTGTAGGTATCATGATTATATCCACCAATAAGCCTGATGGTCATTTTAGGATTTCCGCTTCCCGTTACTACATAGGTATCATCATCTTCCAGCCCGTAGATCCAAAGCTCTTTTGTTTTCGAGTCATGGTAGGTTTTTTCAAAAACAAGTTCGTTCTTATCTTTATCCTTGCCCAGCTTATATTGCTGTACCAGTACGGAATGCCCATTTTTCGTAATAACGAATTTATCAGGCTTCACAGTTCCTGCCAGTGGTACTTTCTTCTGCAGAACATCATAATACTGACTGGCATAGTTCACAAGCTTTGCTTTTCTTGCTTTCAGTTTTCTCTGAATTTCTGCAATGGTTTCGTCCTGTACTTCTTTCGGAAGATTATGGAAGGCATCATCAATATCTGCATCAGTCAAATGTTCCTGAATATATTTTGCCTGTGCTTCCCATTCACTCTGGTCTGCTCCTTTTAAGAAAACAAGATCCATCGGGTAAGGTTCCATGGCAAGCCACTTTACGCTGCTTATTTCTTCTGTAAAGGTTTTCATATGACGAATGGCCGGAACATTCATAATAATTTTAAATGCTGCACCGTCATATTTACTGAATGCCTGATCTCTGTCTTTAGGAATAGGTTTGTAGACTATTTTGTCACCTACTTCATATTCTGCCCATTTCCACTGATCAGAGTGCCTGTCCCAGTCACCGATAAGCATATCAAATAATCTTGCTCTGATGTAGGATTCTCTGTCAACAGAATATGTATCGCTTTTGTTGAGGTTTTTTAATACATCGTCTGTAGAAACAATGTCTTTAGCATGATCAAGGTATGCTAATGTTTTCGGATCTGAAGAAAAGCGTTCTTCTATCATATACATCTCATCTCCGTAATCTTCGTTATATCTTCCTAAAGCCTGCTGCTTAGGAATATAATACAGCTTTGGATTGCTATGGAAAATATTCAGCTTTTCCGACATATTTCCTATGGTAAATGGAGTAAACGGATGATTGGTGGTATAAAAATCCAGCAGGAACTTTTCAGGGAAAGTATCAGCCAGTTCTTCTCCTAATGTACTTTTCTGGAAAGCCATATTATTAAGAAAGCGGATCGCGCTTTTTTTCACTCCGCGCATTACAAATTCCTGTCCGTCAGCAGATTTTAGTCGTAAACTGTTAGACTGGTTTCCACCGCCCTCTCTGAAAGGGATATATCCGCCATTCAGTTCTGAAAGATTGGCGGTAGGAGCTTCAATCGGGATTCCATAATATTTCCGGTAGTGATCTCCCCACAGCCATCTGTAAAATTTTCTTTTTTCGGTAAGCTGTACCGGATAAATGGTTGATGAAAATGTAGCCGGAAAAGAATTCGGAAAATTGTTGATGAATACATCCGGTTTGGAAATCACAGAAATATGAGTCAGTTTTTGAAGCTGTGCGTCTTTAGTTGAAAAATATTCAACATCGGTACTTTCGTCTTTTCTGAAATTTAGAACGGCAAAACCGCTGCCTCCGTAAGAAAAGTCGGTTTTTTCCACAATGGTAGACGGATCTGTTTTAGAGCCTGCGCCGCTGATGATCTGTCTTATATTTCCTTCTTCATGATACTGCAGATTATGATCATGTCCGGAAACGAAAATGATATTTTCCTTATCCTGAACAATACTTTTCAGCCGGTTGGCCAGATCTGCATAATGCTGATTATTGATGTCTTCCGGGCTCGCTCCGGAAGAACTTCGTAATATATTGGCTACACTGGCAATTACCGGAACAGGAACTTTACTGTTGAAGGGATAAAGATGTGATTTTGCAGCAGTAAAGCCAGCGTGTGTTCCACTGCTGATGATAGGATGGTGTAGCGCCACAATAATTCTTTTGCCCTGATTTTTAATGATCAGATCTTTAAATTCTGTAAAAAAATCTTCACGCGTTTTGATGTTGCAGTTTTTATTAATACCCGGATAATTATCCCAATTCGCAATTACCCACTCGGTATCAATAGCAATGAGCTTTATATCTTTAGAAACATTAATATCATCAATAGGGCAACCGTTTTTAGGCAGAAACGCTTTTTTATCGTCAAGGTATTTTTTTACCAGTCCTTCCTGGGTGTTCAATCCTTCCAGACCACTGTACCAGTCGTGGTTTCCGGGGATGACTAACGTTTTGCCTTTGAAATTTTTGGTTATAGCCAGCTGATTTTCAAGTTTTTGTTTAGCCGTTGTATACCCGCTATCTGTTTCTTTCGGCATGCCGTTCGGATAGATATTATCTCCAAGAAAGATCAGCATAGAATTACTGTCGGCAGAATCCAGTTTACTTTTCAGTAAATTCAGTGTTTTTTGTGCCTGAGGTTCATCTGAGTTTCCTGCATCTCCAATCAGGAAGAGTTTAAAATCACTATCAGATTTTATTTCGGAATCTTTTACTTCAAATAAGTTTTTGCCCTTTTGTACGTTATAGGTAGCACAGGAATAAAGCACTCCTGCAGACATTACCGTTCGAAGAACAATAGAAGTATTTTTTAGATGAGTTTTAAAGGATAAATTCATAAATTTACATTAACAAAATTTCAGGGATGAGCATTTTACAAAAAGCTAAAAATTATGTTGAAATCTTATTCAAAGATAAGTTATCTTCAGTATATTTTTATCATAATTTTATCCATACTGCCTACACCGTGAATAAGGCAGAGGAAATCATGAAAAATACTCCTGTTTCTGAAGAGGATCAGGAGAAAGTACTCGTTGCATTATGGTTTCATGATACGGGGTATATAGAATGTGCTCTGAACCATGAAGAGAGGAGTGTGGAGGTGATGAAAGCTTTTTTACACCAGGAAAATTACCCGGAAAACTACATTGCCGATGTTGAAAAACTGATTCTGGCTACCAAAATTCATTACGAACCTCAGAATTTACTGGAGAAAATTGTAAAAGATGCTGATTTCAGCCATTTTGCAGGCCATGATTACAGTGACATTTCCGATGCTTTGAGAAAAGAGTGGGAACTGACCAACGTAAGGTGTTTTTCCAACGAAGAATGGAATGCCGGAAATCTTGATATGCTGAAAAATAAGCATACTTTTTATACCGACTACGCCAAAGAAAACTGGGAGCCGCTGAAAAAAAAGAACATCAAAAAGATCGAAAAGAAGCTGGAAAAAGAAGAAGAGAAAAAAGAAAATAAAAAGGAAAGCGCAGAAGGAAAAAAAGAGAAAGAAAAATCTGACAGAAGCGTAGATACTTTATTCAGGGTAACATTGAATAACCATACAAGGCTAAGTGATATTGCAGACAGCAAAGCCAATATTCTTTTATCGGTAAATGCAATTATCATTTCAGTATGTCTTTCTGTCTTGGTACCCAAGCTCGATGCTCCTAAGAATTCCCATTTGATTCTTCCGAGTTTTATCTTGTTGCTTTCAAGTGTACTCACCATTATATTTGCCATCTTATCCACCAAACCTAATGTGACAAAAACTACATTTACCTCACAGGACATTACGAACCGGAAAGTAAATCTTCTTTTCTTCGGAAACTTTCAGCAGATGCTGTTTGATGACTATCATAATGCCATGAAAGACCTGATCAAAGACAGAGATTATATCTACGATTCTATGGTGAAAGATCTCTATTATCTGGGGAAGGTTCTTAACAGAAAATACAAGCTTTTATCTATTACCTACAAAATTTTTATGGCTGGGATTATTATTTCCGTGCTTTCGTTTGGGGCTGCATTTCTTAGTCTTTAGTAAGACAAACATCCATTCGTAAATAAAGCCTGAATTTGATTGTAGAGCTTATGATATTTTAAACCGGTTTTTTCATAATGAAAAAATCAGATCATTGCTGTCGTCTAATTATTTATTCCTGCGGAAGCGTAAAAGAAACCCTCAGTGCCAGCAGTCCTGTTATTCCCTGAAGATCCTCTACCCGTAAGAATTCTATATCATGCTGCAGGACCCCTTTTTTCTGCAGTTTGGAAATATAGTCGAGGTATTCTTTCTGGTTTTCCATTCCGAAATAGACGATGGTAATTTTTCCGGGAGCCGTGATGCGTTCTGAAGAATCTTTGATGTGCGCTTTATCAAGGCGTTTTTTGATGATCTCATAATAAGAATTATAAGCGCCGTCTACATCAAAACGTTTTTCATCCATTCTGAAGCGGATGTCTATTTTCTCATTATAAACGAAAATCAGTGAAGCAATATCCAGCGGTACCGGAAGATTTTTTTTAAACGACTGAAATTCAAGTTCCATTTTACAAATGGTTTTCAGCTGCCAGTATCTCAGTTTGTGGACAACTTTTGAGGTATAATGAAGTTCAGGTGCGATGGTAGAACCAATGTACAGATTATGCTCTACACCATCAGACTTAAATCTTTCGTAATAATGTGGGAAAATTTCCTGTGCCTTTATCTGGCTTTCATCCAGCAGATCGGCCAGTTTACGGTTGACAAGCGTAATAGAATCATCAAGATTCTTTCTGTGATGATAAAATAAATCAGTAGGAGTGAAGACATGTGAAAAATAATCCTTGATCTTCGTTTTAATTTCCCTGGATGTTTTTATTTCCAGTTTTCCCTGCAGAAAAGGATGAATTTCTTCCCTTAACAGCCGTTGAAACCGTTGTTCTGTATCAGCTTTAATTTCGTTATTCAGCTCATTTTCAAAAATATCCAATGCCAGCAGAAATTTTTCTGAGTCGGAATTGGTGAGTGTAAAAATCTCATTCAGCCATTCAATCTGCTGATTAAGATCCTGCAGCATCAGATTATATCGTTTTTCCGAAGAAGAACGAATATCTGAAACCCCAAACAGCGGAGTAAGGTTTTTAAACGAAATCTGCTTTAATGTATATATTTTCTTACCAAGTGATGCCGTAAAATATTTTTCAGCTTCGTTTCTGAATTTCCATACCACGCTGTCGTGAATAGTAGTGTATTCACGCTGGATGATGGCTTCTATCTGATAGTTTTTCTCAAAGTAAAACCTGTTCAGGGAGAAAAGTATCATATCAGTAAAGAACTCAAGCTTTTTAAGCTTCAAACCATTGAAACTCCCCGCAACAGGCGAGGTAAATTCCATAATGGCAAGAAGTTCACCGTCTTTCATGATAGGAATTACCATAAAACTGTTGACATTATTATCCTTTAAAATGCTAAATGAAGGAAGCTGCTTTACGCTCTCATCCAGATTATTAACATTGGAAACAACTATGGGCTTTGAATTATGATTTAAGTTATTGAATGTACTTTTTCTTGTCTCTTCGTCAAATGCATTGATCCAGAAATCCAGGATATGATTTGTCAGAAGGCTCTCATAAATCGGAAGATTATCCAGTTTCTGTTCTTTTTTATTAAAAGTCATCAGCCCGAAACTCAGTTCCGAAACATCGAAATAAGATTTGAAAATTTCCGTAAGATTTTCATTGGGATTCAGATCTTCAGGATCAATTTCTATCATGCTTGATTTCAGGTCAGAAAGTGCAACTTCAGAGGTGCAGTCTACGAGAGAGATGATCGTAAACCCTTTCAGTATCCAGGACTGCGAAGGGAAATATTTTTTCCACAGCTTAAAATCATCCAGGTTTTCCAAAAGCATATCCAAAACATCATCAGATGGAATTTTAGCATCTTCCGTTGGGGTTATTTCTGTAAAATCTGAATTGACGGTAATTTTGTAATGCTTCATGATTCCCTGTTTATTGGGAATATCATAATAGAACGGGATGGTACTTTTAATGTCTTTTTTAAAGTAGCTCTGAAGAATCAGGCAGCAGCAGAAAACATAAAACTCATTATCTGTAATGTTCCTGAGTTCTATTTCGAAGTCTTTTCCGGCATCTTTAAGAATGTCTTTAAACCTTTCCGTATAATTGAATGTGATATTGGAAAGCGGTATGCTTGCCGCTTTTATTTCGTTTCTGGTAAGGCCTGTCGGGAAAAGATCTGCAAGAAGAAGTCTGATGAGGTCTTCGTGCTGCTCCAGAAAATTGGTATCCTGAAAGCCCTCTTTAAGCTCTTTAAAATTTCTGGTGCTCTCAATCAGGGACTCTGCATAGTTGGCTCTGTATTCCAATCTGTCATTATACCGGATATGTTCCAGAACATCCAAATATTTTTTGAATGATATGTAAACTTGAAAAGGGGAGTCTTTTTTATACAGATTAGCCAAGCGCTGGAAATTTAGAGTAAAGTTATGAAAAAAGCGGAATATTGCCCGTCTGAAATTTTTATTTTATTGCACATAATTCACAGGATATTTGGGAAAATTCTGCAATGTATTTAGTAATTTTTTGCTGTTATCCGGAAAGCAGAATTGCGGCATTACTGATTAATGAATTCCAGCACTTTCAAAAATAAAAAAGCACAACTGAAAGTTGTGCTTTTGATATTGTAAATTCAGATGTTACAATCCGAACATTCTTGCAAACATATCCGGGAATACCCCAAGAATAACAATTAAAACAATAACAACTACTCCAATAATGTTATAAGTAAGTGTTACTTTTTCTGATGATTTGAATGTTGATTCTTTGAAGAAGAACATTGCAATGATCAGTCTTAAATAATAAGCAATGGATAACGCAGAACCTAATACTGCTACCAATACTAAGAAAGCGGCACCGTTCATAGCCTGGGAGAATAAAGCAAATTTCCCCATGAAACCGGCAGTTAACGGAACTCCAGCCATTGAAAGCATAGAGATTGTTGCAGCTGTTGCTAATAAAGGTTCAGTTTTCGCCAATCCTTTAAAGGCTCCGAAAGAAGTTTCTCTCTTTAATTTCTCTACCCAGATCAGACACATGAAAACACCTACGGTAGATAAAGAATATGCAAATAAGTAAAATGCCAAATTATAGGTAGAAAGGCTTGTCATTCCGAAGAATACCAATCCGATATATCCTGCGTGGGATACTGAAGAGTAAGCCAGCATTCTTTTTGCATTCGTCTGAGCAAGACTCATAACGTTTGCTAAAAGTAATGTAATGATTAAGAATACTCCCAGAACATTAATCCATTCATGAGTAACCCCGGCAAAACCAAGCGTCATCAGTCTGAACAGGGCAAAAAATCCGGAGATCTTTACCACACTCGCCATAAAAGCTGTGATCAGTGAAGGAGAACCTGCATATACATCAGGGCTCCACATGTGGAAAGGTGCTAAAGCTACTTTGAATGCCAATGCACAAAGAATCAGTAATACTCCTAAAATGAACATTACATTTCCGGAATTAGCTACTCCGAAATCATGAATCTTGTAAAGATCAAAACTTCCTGCACTTCCATAGATGAACGCTATACCAAACAGTAAGAAACCTGTTGCAAAGGCACCCATAAGGAAATATTTAATAGAAGCTTCGTTAGATCTCAGATCAGTTTTGTTAGCTCCTGCCATTACATACAATGGAATAGAAAGGATTTCAACACCTAAGAACATCGTCACTAAGTTCTGATATCCGAAAAGGATGATCCCTCCACATAATGCAAATAGCATCAGTGCATATAATTCTGACTGGTGGCTTCTGTGGTTGCTGAACGCAAAACCTCCCAGGAAGAATAATAATAAAGTTGTTACGATTGATATTTTAGTGAATAATGCGGTATTGCCACTGTACTCATACATATGCTTGTAATGGTCGAAGAACGAACATTCCGGCATAAAACTTACATACAATGCAATGATTAATCCCAAAATCCCAATGTATCTTGCGAATTTTCCTTGTTCAAAAACTCCTGAAAATAACGCAATAACTGCCGTTAGGAAAACAATAATTAAAACACTCATCTCTTAAAATATCAAATTAACTTACCATTGATTGGTAGATAAACTTCACCGAACTACTCACCATGTCGATTACCGGTTGTGGGAAAATACCCAGTAAAATCACAAAAACCGCTAAACTTGCCAATACAGAAAATTCTACTCCTGATAAATCTTTTGCTGTACTTAAAACCGCTGCATCTCCTTCTCCGAACATTGCTTTTCCGTAGAATCTCAATAAATACACCGCACAAAGAATTACCGTAAGACCAGCAATTACTGCTGCTGTTCCGTTAAAATCATATACAGATTTCAACAAAATAAATTCTCCGATGAATCCATTCGTTAATGGAACTCCCATTGAACCTAATATAATGATCAGGAACAATACAGCAAATTTAGGCGCTACTTTAGCTAAACCACCCATTTGTCTGATGTCTCTTGATTTGAATCTCTTATATAAAATATCACAACAGTAGAATAATCCCACTACGTTGATACCGTGGGCAAAAGTCTGTACCAATGCTCCTTCAGCTCCTTCCACATTGAAAGTTCCTCTAAGAGTAACAACTGCAGAAGCGAAGGTCCCCGCTACCATCAGTCCTACGTGAGAGAAAGATGAATAGGCAATGATTCTCTTCATATCTGTCTGGATGATTGCAATCAAAGCACCGTGAACAATTCCTACAATGGCAAGAATGATCACAATCTGTCCTGAAATTCCGGCAATCGGAAGGGGAGTAATTGGAAGTAAGTACCGCATTACACCATATACTGCCATCTTCAGCATGATCCCTGATAATAACATGGATCCCTGAGTAGGAGAGTAGGTATAGGTATCAGGCTGCCATGTATGGAAAGGGAATACCGGTAATTTCACTGCAAAAGCAAAGAAAATAAACCAGAATACCACAGTCTGCTGTACTTCGTTAAGCTGGGCATTGTATAAATCTGTTAAAGCGAATGATGCAGAGTGGTTGTACACATAGATCAATCCTGCTAACATAAATAATGATCCCACGAAAGTATATACGAAGAATTTCGTAGTGAATTCAAACCTTTTATTCTCCTGTCCCCAAAGTCCGGCAATGAACCAAATTGGAATCAGCGTGACTTCCCAGAAAATGTAGAATAACAATCCGTCTAAAGAAGTAAAGACTCCTACAAGACCAAATTGCATTAACAGAATCAGTCCGTAGAATGTATTTCTGTAGTTTACATTTTCATTGAAAGATGATAAAATGATAATTGGAGCCAGAATATTGGTCAATATTAAAAGAAGCATGCTCATTCCGTCAACGCCGAAATGAAGAGAACTTTTAATAAATTGAGACCAAGGATAAGTGATTTCGTACTGAAGCTTACTGTCTACGGTCGGTCCAAAATTGAAATCCGAAAGCATGTAGAAGGTAAGGAGCATCTGTACCAATGCAATTCCAAGCGCCAAATATTTGCTGGAACTATTTTTCCAGGCAAAAACTAATCCCGAACCTACTAGAGGTAAAAGTAATAATGTTAATAACAAACAAGACATTATTATTGTAATAAAAAGTTAACAATTAATATAATTCCCACCGCTAAAGACATGATAAGGATATATGTCTCTACATTTCCGTTCTGTACACGCTTCATAGCTTTTCCGCTGTCTTCAGCACCATCACCTACAAAGTTTACAAAACGGTCTAAGATACCCTTATCAAACATTTTTCCTCCGCGTCCTAATCCTTCAACAGTTTTTACAATCAATGCGTTGTAAAGTTCGTCAACGTATAATTTCTTAGCAGAAAGCTTTTCCCATCCGGTATAGTTTTCCTCTGCAACAGCCATCTTTTTCTTACTTACATAAGTATTTCTAACGATGAACCATACAGAGAAGAACATAATTACTGTAGCTGCTAGTAAGATCATTTCAGTATTGAAAGGTACTCCTGAAAGAGTAGCTTCCATCTGGCTGAAGCTTTGTTCCGTAAGAACAGGCTTTAACCATTCCATCAGTTTAGCATAGTGGCCGTGACCGATGAAGTGAGGCAGGTTGATAAAACCTCCGATTACAGAAAGGATAGCCAATACGATCAATGGTAAGGTCATATTAGACGGGCTTTCATGTAAGTGGTGTTTCTGCTCTTCAGTACCTCTGAATTCTCCGTGGAATGTCAGGTAGTACAGTCTGAACATATAGGTTGCGGTGATTGCCGCTAAAACAAATAAGATGACCCAGTAAACAGGGTTTTTAGCGAAAGCTGCCACTAAAATTTCGTCTTTAGAGATCATCCCTGATAATAAAGGGAAACCTGAGATCGCTAAGGTTCCGATAAGGAATGTGGCATGCGTAAGAGGAATATATTTTTTAAGTCCTCCCATAAAACGCATGTCCTGCTCGTTGCTCATCGCGTGGATAACAGAACCTGCACCTAAGAATAATAATGCCTTAAAGAAAGCGTGTGTCATTACGTGGAACATTGCTGTAGTATATGCTCCAAGACCTAAAGCGATGAACATAAACCCAAGCTGTGAAACCGTAGAATATGCCAATACTTTTTTGATGTCGTTCTGACGAAGTGCATAGAATCCTGCCAAAGCAGCAGTCAGGAATCCGATGAATAAAATGACTCCCTGTACGGTAGGTGCCAAGGTAAATAAGAAGTTGGATCTTACTACCAGATAAATCCCTGCAGTTACCATCGTAGCCGCGTGGATTAAAGCAGATACAGGAGTAGGGCCGGCCATCGCATCCGGTAACCATGTATATAAAGGAACCTGAGCGGATTTACCGGTAGCACCGATGAATAAACTCGCTGTGATAAAGATAATCACTGTTCCGTCTAGTTCAAATTTGGAAGCATTTTCTGCTACAGAAAGGTAATCTACAGCATTGGTCTGTGAAGCGATCATGAAGATACCGATCAATAAAGCAAGGTCACCAATTCTGTTCATGATGAAAGCTTTTCTTGCTGCTTTTCCGTATTCTTCATTGGTATACCAGAATCCGATCAACAGGTAAGAACAAAGACCTACGCCTTCCCATCCAATGAACAGGATAAGGTAGTTGCTTCCCATTACTAAAAGTAACATAGAGAAGATGAAAAGGTTCAGGTAAGTAAAAAACTTATAGAATCCTTTATCATGGCTCATATATCCGATAGAGTATAAGTGGATCAGTGAACCGATACCCGTGATGATCATCACCATCATTAAAGAAAGCTGATCAATCTGGAACCCAAAATTGATTTGAACACCATTTACTCTAAACCATTCGAAAGCTTTTACAATAACAGGCTGGCTTTCAGAATTGAAATTCATGAAAATACTTACAGCAATACAGAAAGATCCGAAAACCATTGCAGTAGCTAAAGATCCAACTACTATTTTTGGAAGATTTTTCCCGAACAGCCCGTTAATAAGAAACCCTAAAAGTGGTAAAAGTACTATTGCATATACTAGATTCTCCATTCTTATCCTCTTAATTTATTAAATATACTCACATCTACAGAACGGGTGTTTCTATACAGCATTGCAATAATTGCCAGACCTACCGCTACTTCAGCAGCTGCTACCACCATAATGAAGAAAACTAAAAGTTGTCCGTCGCCGTTGCCTTTATACGCTGAAAAAGCTGCCAATAAAAGGTTTACTGAATTCAGCATAAGTTCTACACAGCCCAGAATCACAATAGCATTTTTTCTAAGCAATACTCCCATTACTCCCAAACAGAACAATACTGATGAAAGGATGATGAAGTATTCCAAAGGGACGCTTTGTATAAATGTATTTACTTCTCCCATAATTTTATAAATCTTTTTTACCGATTAATACCGCGCCTACAATACCTGCAAGAATCAGGATAGAAGCAAGCTCAAACGGTAAAACATATTCATTAAACAAAAGTCTACCCAGATTTTTTGTAAGACCTACACCTCTGTCTACATTATCTACCACAATGTGGTTCTCTCTTACTCCTCGGAAAACACCCAATACTCCTACCAAAAGAATACCTGCTGTAAAAACTCCAACAAATTTTAAAGTATTGTTCTTCTTACTTTCGTCTCCTTTATTAAGGTTAAGCATCATTAAGATGTAAAGGAAAAGTACCATGATGGCACCTGCATATACTATAATCTGGATAATTGCAAGAAACTGTGCATTAAGAAGAATGTACATCCCTGCAATTGAAAACATTGTAACAATTAATGACAAAATAGCATAAAGAGGATTTCTTGCAAATACAAAGTATACAGCACTTGCAACTGCTAAAAACGCCACCAAGAAAAATAAAAACTGATCCATTATTTTACCGCATTTTTTTGTTTCTCGGATTGTCTTGTCGTAATATCAATCCTTTCATTTATTTTTTCAACTAATTTATCTTTTCCGTAAATGAAAGAACCTCTGTTGGTTTCTACGTCTACCAGTCTGTCGGTAAGATAGATGGCAGATTTAGGACAAGCCTCTTCACACATACCGCAGAAAATACATCTTAGCATATTGATTTCATATACTGAAGCGTATTTCTCTTCTCTGTAAAGACCTCTTTCCTCTTTTGTTCTTTCAGCAGCAGTCATCGTAATGGCTTCTGCAGGACAAGCTACCGCACACAGTCCACAAGCTGTACATCTTTCTCTGCCTTCTTCGTCTCTTTTCAGAACGTGCTGGCCTCTCCATATTGTGGTTCTTGGCTTCTGTACTTCCGGATATGAATATACTGCGGGAGCACCCTTTATCACGGTTCTTACAGCATGCTTAAATGTAATCCCCATCCCTGTAAAGATAGCAGGAAGGTAGATTTTTTCAGCAAGGGTCATTTCTTTATTAGAAACAACTTTTGATCTGTTTGTAAGTTTCATTTATTTAATTTTTTTAGGCTGAACTTCTATTCAGCATTAAAAATATATTCTTATCTCTTAGTTTGCAAATGCTAAAATTACAGCTCCTGTAATCAACAGGTTTACCAATGCCATCGGGATTAATGTTTTCCATCCCAAGTGCATTAACTGGTCGTATCTGAATCTTGGAAGTGTCCATCTGATCCACATGAAAATCAGAATTCCGATTACTGTTTTTGTAAGGAACGCCACAATACTTAGAATTCCTGCTGTGTTTTCTCCCCAGTTCTGCGTTACCCATTCAATACCTGGATAGTTGTATCCTCCGAAGAAAAGAACTACCATGAAAGCGTTAGAAATAAACATGTTTACGTATTCTCCGAACATATATAATCCCAATTTCATAGAAGAGTATTCTGTAGAATATCCTGTTACCAATTCAGACTCACACTCAGGTAAATCGAACGGGTGTCTGTTGGTTTCTGCCAAAGCAGCTACAAAGAAAACAAGGAAAGCGATTGGCTGGTAAAAAATATTCCAGTTCATTCCGGAAACCCAAGGAATAACACCCCATAATTTTCCGGTAGTCTGACTTTCCGTAATTTGTTTCAGATCTAAACTTCCTGTCATCATGATGATAGAAAGAAGTGCCAACCCCATTGCCAATTCGTAAGAAATCATCTGAGAAGAAGCACGGATAGCACCTAGTAATGAGTATTTGTTATTCGAAGCCCAACCTCCGATCATAATTCCGTAAACTCCGATGGATGCCATACCGATGATGAAAAGGACACCAACGTCAATGTTTGCCACCTGAAGATCAAAAGAAGTACCTGCAATATTTAAACTTTTACCCCACGGAATCACCGCTCCTGTAATCAATGAAATAAACATT
This sequence comes from Chryseobacterium culicis, assembly GCF_900108365.1. GTDB lineage: Bacteria > Bacteroidota > Bacteroidia > Flavobacteriales > Weeksellaceae > Chryseobacterium > Chryseobacterium culicis. Next base: position 69,355 of record NZ_FNWQ01000010.1, read on the forward strand.
ACCAAAGCTGGCCCTAATACGAAAAGAAATCTTTCTGCATTGGCAGGGGTGAAGTCTTCTTTAAAGAAAAACTTTCCACCGTCAGCCAGAGGCTGCAGCAATCCGAAAGGTCCGGCTCTGTTAGGACCAATTCTATCCTGCATGATAGAGGCAACTTTTCTTTCTGCCCAGGTAGAGTAGGCTGCGATCGTTAGTGACAGCAGGAAAAGTGCTAGTACAAGTATAAGTTTAAATGTAAGTAAATCCATTTTTTATTTAGATTTTAAGATGTCAGATGCTAGATATCAGATGGTCTGAAGTCTGAGGTCTGAAATCTGATGTCTTATTAATTATTTTTCGTCTTTTTCACTGATTTCTTTAGCCATAGGATTGTCTAAAACTCTTAGCTCATCTTTAGGCTTTTCGTAGTGGTTCAATGAAATTACAGAATGTCTGTCGATATGTCTAGGACCTTCAATATTCCAGTCTGACAAGGCTTTTCTTTCGAAACGGCATGTATCACAGATGAATTCTTCCACTTCACCCCACTGGTCTTTTCTGGCGGTAACTCTTACAATCTCATCACCTTTCATCCATACCACAGCTTTTCCTGAACACTTGTCACATTTGCAAGAAGCGTTCATCGGTTTTGTAAACCATACTCTGCTTGCAAAACGAGCGGTTCTGTCTGTCAATGCTCCTACAGGACAAACGTCGATAACGTTTCCAATGAAGTCATTGTCTAAAGCCTTATTTAAATAGGTTGAAATTTCAGCGTGATCCCCTCTGAAAAGGATACCGTGTTCTCTTGTTTCTGTAAGCTGATTAGCAGTCAGAACGCATCTTGCACAAAGAATGCAACGGTTCATATTTAATTTGATGTTCGGTCCAAGATCATCGGCTTCGTAAGTATTTCTTTCGAATTCTGTTCTTGTATTTTCCACACCATGTTCATACCCTAAATCCTGAAGATGGCATTCTCCGGCCTGGTCACAGATAGGGCAGTCCAGCGGGTGATTCACCAATAGAAATTCGGTTACCGCTTTTCTTCCTTCCTGTGCTTTCTCGGAAGTAAGGTTTTTTACTTCCATCCCGTCCATTACATTCGTTCTGCAGCTTGCCACTAATTTCGGCATAGGACGCGGATCTGCTTCAGATCCTTTAGAAACTTCTACCAGACAAGTTCTGCATCTGCCTCCACTGGTTTCCAGTTTGCTGTAGTAGCACATAGCAGGAGGTACAGATTTTCCACCGATTTGTCTTGCAGCTTCCAGAATGGAAGTGCCAGGCATCACTTCGGTAGTCTGTCCGTCTATAGTTATTTTGAATTTTTTAACTTCTTCGCTCATATTGTATGCTTTAAGCTTTATGCATTAAGCAATAGGCTTTGTTATTTATATTTCTTAGTATTAAATGTATATCCAATTCCTGCAAGGACCTGTCCGAAAACGAAATCCTGTTGGGCTTTGTCCGGCTTATTATTCAAGGTGGTTTTGATATCCCACATATTGATATAACCCGCTTTTCCTTCTAATCTTACCATCACATGGTCCCAAAGCACCAGGTTAAGACTGGCTCTCAGGTCGGTTCCCAGACCTGCTACGTGAAAACGGTCACTTCTTTCATTACCAAAAAGCTTTACATTACTTTTCGGAAACATAAATCCGATACCGGCTCCGTAAGACCAAACCAGGTCAACGTTTTTCTTGTTGATAAGATTCTGATATCTTTCAAGACCTAAGTTTTCATAGTTAAGTCCGTCTGTATGTTCAAAAGTAAGGAACTTCTCATCTGCCAGATTTACCTGTCCGTTCTGTACCATTGCGGCATATTCAGGATCGGAAATATGGCCTTTAAAATTAACTGTCTGGTTCTGATTCATCACATATTTCATGTGGTCTATCCCCAAAACAAGGGCTAAATTATCTTTAATAAAATATCCTGCTCTGAAATTGTACTGAACCACAGTAAACCATCCCGGATTGATATAAACAATACCAAACTTGGTAGGTCTGTCCTGTGCAGATACGTTATTCAGCTGAAAGTCGTAACCATTTCCTGTGAAACGGATATCAGAGTTACTGAACGCTGCTCTGTTCCATCCGAAGAAAACGAACATCTGTCCTTTCTTGCTTAAAGGTTCAGGCTTCTTTCTGGAAACCAGTGCTCCTTTATCTGAACTTCTATCTATTAAAGAATCCTTTTCTTTATTTTGTCCGAAAACAAAACTCGACATCATTAAGCCGACAACCAACAATTTTTTCATTTCACCTATGCGTTCTTTTCTACAGCCGGAATAGGATCTGCATAATGTGCCAATCCATAATTTTGTGTCTGAGACAATTCTGGGTTTTTCACGTGCCACTCGAATTCATCTCTGAAGTGACGGATTGCTGCTGCAACCGGCCAAGCTGCGGCATCACCCAACGGACAAATCGTGTTTCCTTCGATTTTTCTCTGGATATCCCAAAGCAAATCAATATCTTCCATTTTTCCTTCTCCTTTCTCGATTTTCTTTAAAATCTTGTACATCCATCCTGTTCCTTCACGGCAAGGTGTACATTGTCCGCAACTTTCGTGGTTGTAGAACCTTGCCAAAGTCATGGTATGTTCTACAATACACTGGTCTTCATCCAGAACGATGAAACCTCCTGAACCCATCATGGTTCCGGTAGCAAAACCACCATCAGCCAATGATTCATAGTTCATATATCTTGGCTCTCCGTTCACTGTTCTCAGCAATAAATTGGCAGGAACAATCGGAACAGAACTTCCTCCAGGAATACAAGCCTTTAATTTTTTACCATCTTTAATACCGCCGCAATATTCATCAGAATAGATGAATTCCTCTACAGTGATTGTCATATCGATTTCGTATACACCCGGTTTGTTGATGTTTCCACAGGCAGAAATCAGTTTTGTACCTGTAGATCTTCCCACTCCGATTTTAGCATACTCAGCACCTGTAATATCAATGATTGGAACTACCGCAGCAATAGATTCAACGTTATTAACTACCGTTGGTCTTTCCCATAGACCTTTTACAGCCGGGAATGGTGGTTTTAATCTTGGGTTACCTCTTTTTCCTTCAAGGGATTCCAGCAATGCAGTTTCTTCACCGCAGATGTATGCTCCACCACCTCTCTGTACATAGATTTCAAGATCGAAACCTGTTCCTAAAATATTTTTACCTAAAAATCCTGCTGCTTTAGCTTCTTCAATAGCTTCTTCAAGAATATCCGGAATCCATGAATATTCTCCACGGATGTAGATATAAGAAGTATTGGAACCTAAACAGTAAGAAGAAATCAGCATTCCTTCGATCAATAAATGAGGAAGGAACTCCATCAGATATCTGTCCTTGAATGTTCCGGGCTCAGATTCATCCGCATTCACAACAAGGTGTCTTGGAACTCCTTCCGGCTTGGCCAGAAAGCTCCATTTCATTCCTGTTGGGAATCCAGCTCCACCACGACCTCTCAGTCCTGAAGCTTTTACTTCTTCAAGAATTTCGTCAGGAGTCATTTTCAAGGCTTTTTCAGCAGCTGTGTAACCTCCCTGTTTACGGTAAGTCTCAAAGTAGCGAATACCTTCTATATGTGCGTCTTTAAGTAAAAGTTTTTTACTCATTGTATATTATGCTTTTAGCAGTCAGCTATTGGCTTTTGGCTTCTAACTTATGCTATTTTAATTTGTTAAAATTTATTTAGTCTAAAGCAACTTGTCCCTGTCTGCAAAGATCAAGGATTTCATCTACTTTTTCTATCGTTAAATTTTCATGAAAGAATTTTCCAAGCTGCATCATGGGTGCATATCCGCACGCTCCAAGACATTCTGCAGGCTTTAATGTGAACATACCGTCTTCCGTAGTTTCTCCGTCTTTAATGTTCAGCTTGGTTCTGATATGGTTCAGGATTTTTTCGCTTCCACATACCATACAAGGTCCTGTTCTGCAAACTTCCAATACATATTTACCTACCGGCTTCATATTAAACATGGTATAGAAAGTAGCTACTTCGTATACCTCAATAGGTTGGATACTTAATAGTCCGGCAACATAATCCATCACAGGAACATCCAACCATCCTCCGAATTCTTTCTGTGCCAGGTGAAGTACAGGCAGAAGAGCAGATTTTTGTCTTCCTTCAGGGTATCTTGCGATAATTTTGTGTACCTGTGCTAAACTTTCCGGTTTAAAAGCTATTGTTTCGCTCATTTTTTATCTAAGATTTCAGATGTCAGATTGTAGACATCAGATTTTTAAATTTATGTATAAAGCGAAGAGTCTAACATCTGAAATCTGATGTCTGACCTCTTCTTTCTTATGCGTCTAATTCTCCCGCAATGATATTCATGCTGCACATCGTTACAATGGCGTCTGAGATTACAGAACCTGTAATCATTTCAGGATATGCCTGATAGTAGATGAAACATGGTCTTCTGAAGTGAAGTCTGTAAGGACTTCTTCCTCCGTCACTCACAAGATAGAAACCTAATTCTCCGTTTCCACCTTCTACAGCGTGATAAACTTCTCCTTTAGGTACATCTGTTTCTCCCATTACGATTTTGAAATGGTAGATCAGTGCTTCCATTTTCTGATATACATCTGCCTTTTCGGGAAGATAGAAATCAGGGACATCCGCATGGAACGGACCTTCCGGAAGATTTTCGTATGCTTGTTTGATAATTTTGATTGATTCCCAGATTTCCTGCTGACGAACCATGAAACGGTCGTAGGTATCTCCTGAAGTTCCAACCGGAATAATGAAGTCGAAATCCTGGTATGAAGAATAAGGCTGTGCAACTCTTACATCGTAATCTACTCCTGCTGCACGTAAGTTAGGACCTGTGAAACCATAGCTTAAAGCTCTTTCTGCTGAAATTGCTCCTGTACCGATGGTTCTGTCCATGAAAATTCTGTTTCTCTCTAATAGGGTACAGAATTCTTTGAATCTTGGTGGGAAAGTTTTCAGGAAGTCTTTTAATAACTCATGGAATTTAGGAGTGAAGTCTCTTTCAAATCCTCCGATTCTTCCCATATTGGTTGTCATTCTGGCTCCGCAGATCTGCTCATACATATCGTAAATACGTTCTCTTTCGATGAACATGTAAGTAAGACCTGTAATAGCTCCTGAGTCCATCCCGGTTACCCCGTTACAGATCAGGTGGTCACCGATTCTTGCAAGCTCCATCAGGATAACACGCATATAGTCTACACGTTTTGGAACTTCTACGCCAATCAGTTTTTCTACTGTCATGTGCCATCCTAAGTTATTAATAGGAGCAGAACAGTAATTCATACGGTCTGTAAGGGTAGTGATCTGAGAATAGTTTCTTCTTTCAGAAATCTTCTCAAATGCTCTGTGGATATATCCTACTGTTTGCTCTGCATGAAGAATTCTCTCTCCGTCCATCGTTAAGATATTCTGGAAAATCCCGTGGGTAGCAGGGTGGGTAGGTCCCAGATTCAGGGTGTATAACTGTCCGTCAATCTGTTCCTTACTTTCGTACTGGTTTAGTATATTAGATAATGAGTTATCTTTCATAATTTAAATGCTTTAGGCTATAGGCTCTAGGCTTTAAGCTTATTGCTTGCTGCTTACTGCTTATGCATTATTTTTTATCTTCCGAACATACTATCGTTCTTGTCGGTCCTTGTACCGTCTTCAAGTCGATATTCCTTCAACATTGGGTGGTATCCCAGGTCTTCCATATTCAAAATAGGTCTCAGATCCGGGTGTCCTTTAAATTTAATCCCATAGAAATCATATGTTTCTCTTTCCATCCAGTTGGCTCCTGCATACAGATCTGTAAGAGAATCCACCTCAATATTTTCTCTGGACATGAAGATTTTCAGACGTAATCTGAAATTTGTCATCATATTGTGTAAATGATAAACAACTCCAATTTCCTTTTCCGGGAATTCAGGATAATGAATTCCGCAGACATCAGTAAGGAAATTGATTTCCAGTGATGAATCTTTAAGGTAGTGAATGATTTTCTTAATATCATCTTTCTTCACTTCAATGGTCAGCATTCCATAAGGTTCTGAGCTTGAAATGACAGATTCCGGAAATTCTCTTGTGATTGCTTCTAATACAAATTCGTTTGTCATTTCCGTTAGTTGCTTATGTTGTAAGAATCTAATAATTTCTGATACTCAGGCATGTCTCTTCGCCTGATGCTTTCGCTTTCTGCAAGAGCCTGTACCTGCATAACACCTTCAATGATCTGCTCAGGTCTTGGAGGGCATCCGGGAACATACACGTCTACCGGAATAATTTTATCAATTCCCTGAAGCACAGAATACGTATCAAAAATACCACCGCTGGAAGCACAGGCTCCAACTGCTACCACCCACTTCGGCTCAGCCATCTGGGTGTACACTTCTTTCAGGACAGGTCCCAATTTTTTCGATATAGTTCCGCAAACCATCAGCATATCTGCCTGTCTTGGAGAGAAAGAGTTTCTTTCCATACCAAATCTTGAAGCATCATATGTTGGGTTCAGGGTAGCCATAAACTCAATACCACAACAAGAGGTAGCAAATGGTAACGGCCAAAGTGAAAACTTTCTTGCCATCCCGATTACACTGCTCAGTTTTGTTGCGAAAAACCCTTCTCCTTCATATCCTTCGGGAGCAGGTGCATCTGTTCTTATTACTGGTTTTTTATCTGACATTTTCTTTTGTTAAATGTTTAAAGATCAAAGCATTTAGTAATTCAATCATTGGGTTCATTTTAACGATTAAATTGTTCAATCTTTTAATGTTAAAATTTATTTATCCCAATCCAGCGCGCCACGTTTCCAGACATAGAAAAATGCCATAAAGAATATCGCAACGAATGTAAGTACGGCAAGGAATCCTTCCATACCAAATTCTCTGAAGTTTACAGCGTAAGGATAAAAGAATACGATTTCAATATCGAATAGGACGAACAATACCGCAGTCAGGAAGTACTTGATAGAAAACGGCGTTCTGGCATTTCCTTCTACAGGAACTCCACATTCCCAGCTTTGGTTTTTTACAGAGTTTCCTTTTTTCTGCTGTGGGCCCAGAAAATGTGCACCAAGCAAAGAAACAGCTACAAATCCTACTGCTACACCAGCCTGGATAAGGATTGGAATATAACTTTCAGGTAAATTCATTTTTGCATTATTATCTCAATTTGCAAATTTAGCGAATAAACAAGAAAGCATGAAATTTATCAGCTTAAAAGTAGGGTGAAAATGAGTTAAATCGGTAATTTAGAATCAATAAAAATTAGCTTTTTATTATTATTTTTTTAGCGTGTTTTTCACCATTTTTTGTAGTGAGTACAGACAATAACACCCGTTAAAGTTACAAAGGGTGTTTATGATTTCTTTATGGAGAAAAGGTTTTGGCTGCCGGAAGACGAGCAAACCGAGGTTTTTCTTACTTATTTCTTCATTTTTTTCAGCAGGGTATATGCCATAAATGAGATATAGCCAAAAAGAATACTGGCAAATGCAATGTTGATGATAGTATTCATTCTGTCATCCTGCGACTGAAAAAAGAGATTATAACTGATAAATCCAGCGATTAAAACAGCAAATATGATGAGTTGTGGTTTCATGAAATTCAATTTAGCGTTAAAGTTGCGGTATTCCTCTTATCAGGATGGAAGCGCACTACTATCTGTTTACCTCCATAGAATAGGTCCTTCTTCTTTTGTGATTAACCGGATTGTAATCCTGCCACAATAGCTGAATACTTTTGTTCTCCTCCAATTCGGGATTGGTTTCAAGATATTTTACGCCTTTTTTTCTGAAGATATCCCAGATTTCTTTAAAAATAATAGAAGTTACTCCTCTTCTCTGATAATCCGGATGAATTCCGATCAGATAGAAATTTGCCCTGTCATTTTTCTTTCCGGCCTGCAGGAAGTGCCACCAGCCAAATGGAAACAGTTTTCCGCCAGACTTTTGCAAAGCTTTGGAATACGAAGGCATGGTAATGGCAAAAGATACAAGATGGTTGTTTTCATCAGCAATACACACAATGAAATCCTTATCAATGAGCTTAAAATATTTTTCTTTGTATGTTTTACGCTGCTCATCAGAAATAGGAGTGTAGGTGGAAAGATGCTTGTAAGTCTCGTCCAGAAGATCAAACATGGGATCCACATACTGAATGATTTCTTCTTTTGTCTTGAATTTCAATACTTTCAGCTTGTACTTTTCTGAAATAAGCTGATTGAATTTATGGATCTTTTCAGGTAAGGTTTCAGGAAAGATGATTTCAAACTCTACCCATTCCTTTTCTTTGACTAAACCCAGATTTTCAAGGTGTTTAGGATAGTAATTATGGTTGTAAATGCCGATCATGGTTGCCAGCTGATCAAAACCTTTTACCAGCATTCCTGCTTTATCAAGATTCGTAAAACCCATTGGCCCTTCAATCTTATCTATATTTTTTTCTCGGGCATAATCAACCGCCTTTTGAATAAGTGCTTTTGAAACTTCAGCATCATCAATAAAGTCTATCCATCCGAAACGTACCTTTTTAATTCCTAACTCTCTCTCTTCTTTGTGGTTGATAAGAACCGCAATCCGTCCCGCAATCTTATCGTTCTTATAGGCCATATACTGCTTTGCTTCCGAATATTGAAGCGCAGGATTTTCATCAGCATTCCAAATGTTAATTTCGTCATTGATAAAAGACGGAACATAGTAAGGATTGTTTTTGTACAAATCCATGGGAAACTTTACGAATTGCTTGAGCTGATCCGCAGTTTTTACTTCAATAATTGAAATTGTAGACATGTTTTTTGAGAGAAATTAGAGAACAAATATAAATAATATTATCTTATACTTTGGCACAGTTTTTACATGATTATGGGTGAAATTAAACACAAAATTTATTAAAAATGGTGGGTTATTATATCATTATTGGTATTTCGATGCTGGTGAGCTGGTGGGTTTCCTCCAGATTGAAATCTAAATTTGAATATTATTCCAATGTACACCTTCGAAACGGGCTTTCGGGGAAAGAAGTAGCGGAAAAGATGTTGAGAGATAACGGGATTAATGATGTTCAGGTAATATCAGTTCCCGGGCAGTTGACGGACCACTACAATCCGGCAGATAAAACAGTCAACCTTTCTGAAGGGGTTTATATGCAGAGAAATGCAGCGGCAGCGGCAGTTGCAGCTCACGAATGCGGGCACGCTGTACAACATGCGGTAGGATATTCTATGTTGAATTTACGTTCAAAATTAGTGCCTATCGTTAATATAAGTTCTAATCTGATGCAGTTTGTCCTTATTGCAGGTATCGCAGTGATGGCTGCATCAAGAACAATTGAAAATCCGAATGGAAATACAACTGTTCTTGCCATAGGAGTAGCAATGTTTGCGGTAACAACGCTATTTGCTTTTGTAACGCTTCCTGTAGAATATGATGCAAGTAACAGAGCAATGAAATGGCTTAAAGATACCGGAACGGTTACTGCAGAAGAATTTGTCGGTGTACAGGATAGCTTAAAGTGGGCCGCAAGAACATATGTAGTGGCAGCCTTAGGTTCTCTGGCGCAGCTTCTGTACTGGGGTTCTCTGCTTCTTGGTGGAAGAAGGGATTAATCATTAAATTCAAATGAAACATATTGCATCTCGGAAAGTTTTTCTGAGATGCTTTCTTTTTGGGCCAGCTTCAGAGAGGCTTTCAGAATGCAATTTTCTTGAGCATCAAAATTTAAAACTTTAGCATCAAATTTTGAAAGAAGCGTAAATATTGTGTTCTGCTGATTGAAGTTAAACTGAATTTCCACTTCAGTTTCCAGTTCTCTGGTTATGATATGGGCTTCTTCCAGTGTGATTTTGGCGGATTCTTTATAGGCCTTTACCAGCCCGGAAACGCCCAATTTGGTTCCTCCGTAATACCGTACAACAATAACAAGAATATTGGTGATCTCATTGGCCAGCAGCTGATTGTAAATAGGTAGTCCCGCACTTCCTGAAGGTTCGCCGTCATCATTGGCACGGTAATTTTCGCCGTTTAATCCCATTCTGAAAGCGTAGCAGTGGTGTGTAGCCTTAGGATGTTCTTCCCTGATTTTTTCCAGTGCATTTTTTAGCTCTTTTTCATTGGTTACCGGGAAGGCAAAGCCTATGAACTTGCTTCCTTTTTCCTTTAAGAGAGTATTTTCTATGGGTTTTTCTATGCTTTTGTATGCAAACGTCATTGAATTCCTGCTTTGTTTATGCAAAAATATTAAATGCTTTAGGATTCTGCACCATGATCATAAATTAAGCCGTCAAAATTTGACGGCTTATCTATTTTTTGATGTGAAAACAGACTTTTTACATTCCATCTCCACACAAATCCATTGGAATCAGGCACATGTAGCTGGTTGGACCGCAGAAATCCTGAGGACATTTGTCTCTGCATCTTGTAGGCTCTCCATTAGGCAGCGTACAAGTTACAAAAACACCGCCTTTAATGGTTTTCATATTGGCTCTGGATACTTTTTTCAAATTTCTCATAATAATATCTTTTTTTGGATTAGTAATATTAGCATGGGAATGTTCCGTCTGCCCACGGTGGTGGACAGCTCATACTCGAAGGAGTGGCACAGCAGTTCTGTAGCGATGGGGGATAATAAGAACAACATTCGGGGGCAATACCTCCCTGAATGGTCTTCAGTTCCTTTTTGGAAACTTTCTTTAGATTTTTCATAGTATTAATTTTTTTTGTAAAACTAATGTAATGAAATTATTTCATTTGTTGGTGATAAATTGTGTTTATTTTACTTTAAAAAATGAAATCGTGTTATCTCTGAATGTTTCGGTTTTCAAAGCTGTATGATTGAATTCCGGGGCTTTTGTGCCGTTTTCAAATTTCAGATTTTCATTTTTAATAATCATGGCTTCATCCCAAAGATTAGCATTGATGAATTGCTGCAGTGTAAAACGGCCGCCTTCAATAATGACAGACTGAATCTGTTCTTTGTATAAGGCCTCCATCAACTCGGGCAGGAAGTTATTTTTATCGATTTTAATAAATTGAATATGTCCTTCGATACATTCTTTCACGGAGTTTAAAACCAAAGTTTTTGCTTCTGCATTATAAATATTAAAGTCAGAAGGAACTTTTAAATCAAAATCAATTAGAATTCTTACAGGATTTACGCCTTCGGCATTTCTTACCGTAAGACTTGGGTTGTCATGTAAAGCGGTTTGAGTTCCTACTAAAATAGCATGTTCGTCAGCTCTTAACTGATGGACAAACTGATTCACTAATGAATTGGAAACAGCGGTTGGTTTAAAATCTTTATCCAGAAAGCCGTCACCGGATTCTGCCCATTTTAAAATAATATAAGGCCTTTTCTTTTCATGATAGGTGAAAAATCTTTTGTTCAATTCAATACATTCTTTTTCAAGAACTCCTGAAATGGCTTCAATTCCTGCCTCCTGAATGATTTTCTTTCCTTTGCCATTCACTTTATCATGGGAATCCATAGCGCCAATCACTACTTTTTTAAATCCAAGCTCTTTAATTTTTAAAGCGCAAGGCGGTGTTTTTCCATAGTGGGCACAGGGTTCCAGAGATACATAAATTGTTGATTCCGGAATAAGGTCTTTATTCTTTACGGAATTGATAGCATTGATTTCTGCATGGTTTTCTCCTGCTTTATGATGGTATCCTTCACCAATGATCTCTCCATTGTGTACAATCACACTTCCTACAAGAGGGTTAGGATAGGTATGGCCAAGGGCTTTCTGAGCCAGCTCAATACATCTTTGAATATAAAGTTCGTCGTTGTTCATATTGTATAAAAAGAAAAAGCGAAGACAAATTGCTTTGCTCCGCCTTTATTTATTGTGTTATGTATTATTCTCCGCTGATAATATTGTGGAGATTTTGTTTTAAGGTTTCCAGATGAGCTTTTTTCTCATCAATAGTGTTGTAAGTATCTCTTAAAAGAGGATTTTCTCTTGATGGTTTGTTGAAGAAAGAAAGGTTGTTTTCCAGTTTTACAATTTCTGCTTCAAGATCGGAGATTTGATTTTTGATCTTTCTCGCTTTATCAGTAAGCTGATTTTCAGATAAGCCTTCTTCTTTCAGTTCAAGTTCATTGATTTTATTGATTTTTAATTTTTCTCTCAAAGTTCTGTTGAACTCAGAGTTGATTGAAATTTTATCTCTCGGAACTTTACCGATGTTATTCCATGAAGTTTTGATCTGCTCAATTTTTTCGATGCTTCCGTCTTCATTGGAAACTTCTTTCAGTTCATCAAGAAGTGCTTTCTTGTTCTTATAGTTTTCTTTCCAGTTGTCTGTAGAAGTGTTGCTTTTCTCTCTGTAATTGTTGAAAAACGCATTGCAGGCATCACGGAATTCATCCCAGATTTTATTGGTCATGCTCTTAGGAACGTGTCCTATTTTTTTCCAGTCTTCCTGCAGCTTCTTGAATAACGGAACGGCAATGTCCCATTCTTCATTGTTCATATTATCCTGTGCAGTCTGAATCAGCTTGAGTTTTTCTTCAAGATTGGCCTGCTGGGATCCTTTCAAAGATTTGTAATAGTTATTCTTCGTTGTATTGAAACCTCTCAGTGTAGTTTTGAATTCATTCCAGTTTTGATTGGATAGTTTTCTGGGTACACTTCCGGTTTTTAAGAATTCTGAACGCAGATCTTCAACTCTTTTGATGGCGTTTTGCCAATAGTTATGATTCGGAGTTTCTGCAGGCTCAGAAAGTTTCCTGATTTCTGCTATGATCTGATTTTTCTTTTCAAGATTTTCACTTTGCTCTTTTTCAATAGAAGCAGAAAGTTCAGATTTTCTTTCGTGAATTTTGTTTGAAATTTCTTTAAATTCTTCCCATGTTTTCTCACGGAATTCTTCTGCTACAGGCTCAGCTTCTTCTTTCCACAGTTTATGAAGATACTGAAGCTCGTTCAAAGCCTTCTGAATCACGGGTTCGTTTTCAAGTTCTTTAGCACGGGCGATGATATGTTCTCTTTTCTCGAGATTATGGCTGTATTCCTGCTCCAGAAATTCTTTGTTCAGATCCAGCATCTGATAAAACTGATTCAGGTGATGGAAATAGTTATTGTTGAGAATCTTGAATTCAGATTTTGCAACCTGTCCTGCTTTTGACCACTCTTCTTTTATTTCTCGGATGGATTTAAAGAGATTGATGCCCGGCTCGGAGCTTGTGTATAGGTTTTTAAGTCTTTCAATGATATTTTGACGGTGCTCAAGATTTTTCTTCTGCTCTTCTTCCTGTCCTTTCTGGAAGTCGTCATGCTTTTCTCTGAAAATGTTGACCAGTGCAGAATATTTAGCCTGGGAAGGATGCTCGTAGCTGAAGTTTTCGGCAGGATTACCTGCTTCTACATATTCATGCTTTTTGTCTTCCACTTCATCATGGATGTAATGACTTGCTTTTTCTTTCAGCAGATTGAATCTTTTGAAATTCTCGCCGGCATTGGGAGTGTTGATGATTTTTTCCATTTCCTTCAACGCATCCGTAAGGGAAATTTCTTCCTCTTCATGTTCTTCCAGGTGCTCAGCATCCTCTTCATGTTGGTTTGCATCATGAGAAACGGCGTTTTCTGATGGATCCTGAGATACTTCGTTAGGAATTTTCTTTTCTTCGTTTTCAGAAAGATTGTTTTCTGTAGTCATAGCAAATCTTTTATGTGAGTGGCGTTAATATCCTTTAAATATAGCTTTAAGGCCAATTAAAGTACTAATTTATGTTATTTTTTTTGAAAATTCCAAATTTCCCAAGCTTTTTCTGCTTGCTGTTCAAGCATATAATACCCATTGACGGTTTTTGCTCCTTTTTCGGAGGCGTTGAGGATAAATTGGGTATAGTTGGGATTGTAAATCAGGTCAATAACCAGATGCGCAGAAGAAAGTCCGTCAAAAGGGAACTCGAGGCAGTCTTTCACATTCGGGAAAGTGCCTACCGGTGTACATTGAATGATTATTTTATGTTCTGCAACCGTTTCTTTACTTAGGTTTTCAAAATTGATTTCTGTGCTTCTTGACACAGTTACTGAGGGAATATTGTGTTTGTCTAGCGCATATTTTACTGCTTTTGCAGCCCCGCCGTTTCCTACAATCAACGCTTTATCCTGTGCAGGAGTTTTGTGCAAAAGTAAAGTTTTTTCAAATCCAAAGGCATCAGTATTATACCCCGTTTTCTTACCATTCTGAATAAGAACACAGTTTACAGCACCTATTTTTTCTGCTTCATCGCTCAGTTCATCAAGATAATCAATTATTTTTTCTTTGTAAGGAATGGTTACGTTGAAGCCTAAAAGTTCAGGAGAAGCAAAAAGGTTTTCCACTTCATTGATTTCTTTAAGATCAAAAATATCGTAAGAGAAATTTTTCAGCATAAGCTTCTGAAACTTATTCTCGAAAAATTTTTTAGAAAAAGAATAAGAAATATTTCGTCCTATCAATCCTAATTTTTTATTGGAATCCATAGATCAAAAATAAAAAAAAAGACCGGAAAAATCCGGCCTTTGATTTGAAATATTTTTTAATAATTAATCTACAATAAATTTAGAAGAGAAATGATCTGTTTTCAGGATGTAAGTTCCTTTTACCAGGCCTTTAAGGTTGATCTTGTTGGAATTTCTGAAAGGATTGGCTATTGTTTCAATCAGTTTTCCGGAAAGATCATAAATATCAGCTTTTGAAACTTTACTCAGGTTTTCTCCTTTTACAAAAAGTTCATTATTTCTTACCGGGTTAGGGTAGATGATGAATTCTGACTGATCTTTTTTAGTTTCAGCTGTTGCCAATGAAGCAGCACATGTCCAGGTAAGGTCATCCATCGCAACTCTGTCATTGTTTGGATTTACAATTTTAATAACGGCATTTCCGGCTACTCCTACAGTGATAGTGGTTGTTGTAACAGTAGGACTGTAAGGGATGGTTCCTACCAAAACATCATTTACTAAGACATTTAAAGTACCGTTACTTCCGGTGTACTTTCTTTGAGTTGTTAAGGTTAATGTTTGCACACCTCCTGAAACAACTGAACTCGTTAATGTACCTTTTTGAGTACAAACTGCCTTACCGCTGATTGTTTCGTCAGTTCTTGCCAGTGTAGCGGTCCATGTTATATTGTTGTTTGTCCATGTTCTTGTTGCGTATTGAGATGCTAGCGCTGAGCCATCCTGTATTGTGCTGAAATCTTCTGTTCCACAGCTTCCGCCTCCTGCAGGTCCGTCCAGAGTAGTTTCTGTAGCCGTTGTACTTTGCGGGGAAGAATTTCCTGCTGCGTCTTTAGCAATTACATAGAATGTATACTGAGTCAATGGAGATAATCCGGATACAACTGTAGAAGTTGTTGTTCCTGAAACAGTAGCTTTAAGCGCTCCGTTCGCATACACTTCATATGAAGTTACTCCCACGTTATCCGTTGAAGCTGTCCAGCTTACTGCAATGGAACTGGAAGTTGGGTTGTTGGCAATTAAATTTGTAGGAACTGTTGGAGCCTGCGTATCTATTACCGGAGTTCCCCAAACCATATTGACATATTCAGGATGATCTATATAGGGATTTCTGTTCCCCTGAAATGCATAGGTAGCATTGTTTCTTCTGATTTCCGAAGCTGATACAGGATCTTGCGTATGCCATTGTAAAAGCTGATTCAATTCCCAATCCTGAAGGCTTGGATATGTGTTTTGCGCAAGCATATTCCCTGTAGAGAATCCCGAAAGCTGGCTTTCATATCTTGTTACAAAATAAAAAATCATTCTCGCGATATCTCCTTTAAACTCATCAATAGGTTCAAAAACGACTCCCGAGTATCCGGGAGACACAGAATTCCCTCTTTTGGATCCGTTTTTTGATAAGTAATTATAGACGCCTACTTTTCCATAAGGCAAATTTCCTCTCTCATTGTTTACCTTTCCGTCAGTAGCTCTGATAAAGTGAACATCTGATTTCATCGGTAAACCTTCATTGAATAAACTTTGAGGAACAACGTGTTCTCTGTTGTAGCAGTCTCCTTCATTAGAGTAACCGTTAGAACCGCACTGATCTGTGGGCCCGTATATGAAATTATATTGATCTGGTCCTACAGGTGTTTCTGAGTACATATCCAGAATGGTACCGTCATTATCATAATCATAATCACGGTCAGTGGTCTGATAGGCGCTCCATACGTCATTATAAGTGATATTGGTAGCATGCCCTGTGGTAATAATAGTCTTAAGGGCGGTTTTAAGAGATGCGCCATTCAGGCCTGCTGCTGCATTATAATATCCGGCTGGAATTTGAGCCAGTACATTGATAAATACAAAGCTTAACAGAAAAAAAGATAGAATTCGTTTCATTTATTTAAAATTGGGGCGTAAAGGTACAAAAAAATGAAAACGAAGAATATTAATTTAATGTAATATATAAACTTAAAATATTAGTTTTTAGTAATATATTCCTTACTGATTTTTGAAAAGAACCATGAAATCGTAAATCCGAAAAGAGAGGCTGTAAGGGCTACAATAAAGTAATTTTTTCCTACAATTTTTACCGGGAACGGCAGTGTTTCATTGGCTCTGAAAAATTCTGTATAAAGCTGGAAATAGCAAAGTGCAGTTCCCAGAATCAAGCCGGTAATAACTCCGGAAATAACAATCAGTATTCCGGTGTAGAAATAGGTCATTCTTAAATGGCTTAAAGGAAAGCCGAGTGATATCAGAGATTTTGCCTGCTCCTTTTTATCAAGCTGGAGAATAATAATGGCTCCGGCGAGATTAAAGGTGGTAATGAAAATGACCAGCGCAAAAATAAGATAAATGAATAGTTTTTCAGTATTGATCATTTTCCAGAAAGCAGCATTTTCTTCTTCCTTGGTTTTGATCTCTATGTTTTTTCCCAGAGAAGAAATCAGACTTTGTTTTACAGCATCTGCATTCTCAGGATTTTTTAATTTAACAACAATCTGATAAGCTGATTTTTTAGGTAGATTAAGCAGTTCCTCAGTAAGTTCAATAGGAGAGATGATATAGCTGTCCAGCTGATCTTTTCCCGGGAAAACACCCGTTACCAGAATGTCTTTTTTATTGTAAATATCTTCTTCTTTATTGATGATTCCGGTTCCTGGTTTCGGCATAAAGACCGTTGCATAATGATTGGATGAATCCACAGGAATAGAAAGTCTGTTGTCCAGGCTATTTTCCATCAATACCTCATTAGAATATTTGAAACTTGGATAGGTTCCGTAAAATACTTCTTTATTGATTGGATTTACCTTGATGTAAGCAGAATCAACACCTCTTAAATAAGCAATATCACCTTTTCCATTAAAGCTGATGTATACTTTTTCTTCGATGACACGGGAGAAACTGCTGATTTCTTTATTACTGGTCAGTACTTTATTAACGTTGTCCAGATTTTTAATGGTTTTTCCGGAAGTACTTTTTAAAGTAAGATCTGCGTGAAGATTGGAAATAAGATCTTTATTCAGGTCTTCAAGCCCTGAAAATACAGAAATAATTACGAACATTGCAGCCACAGCAACCGTCATGGCACCTACAGCCAGCCACGTAATGAACGTAACAGCAGTACTGCCTTTTTTAGCCAAAAGGTATCTGGATGCTATGTAAAATGCAATATTCTTCAAGATCTATAAAACAGGATTATCGCCTTCACCTCTTAACTCTCTTTCCAGTTTTTCAACATCATCAAGAGCAGTATCCAGATAAAAGTTGAGCTGTGGAATAATACGCACCTGTTTTGCCATCTTCTGGCCGATGAAATTTCTGTACTGAGGTTTATTTTCTTCAATTTCCTTCATCACGGCGGTACGGAATTCCTGTGGGAAAATGCTTAAATAAATCTTAGCAATTCCTAAGTCAGCAGTTACCTTTACATCTGAAACAGATACCAATATGCTCTGTTTGCTTTCTGCAGCCTGTTTGCGGAATAGCTCTGCGAAGTCTTCCTGAATGATCTGTGCTACTTTTCTTTGTCTGTTACTTTCCATAATTTCTGCAAATTTAGTACTTTTGTTTGAATTGATACTTTGAAAATCAACTGTAGTATCAAATTTACGATTTAATTATATCTTTTATCCTTATGAAACTAGAACATATTGGTATTGCTGTAAAGTCTCTGGGAGTTTCTGATGAACTTTTTGCCAAATTATTAGGAAAAGAATCCTATAAAAAAGAAAGCGTAGAAAGGGAAGGAGTTGTCACTTCCTTTTATGAGACAGGTGAAAGCAAAATTGAGCTCCTGGAAGCCAGTAATCCTGAAAGCCCGATCTCAAAATTCATTGATAAAAAAGGGGAAGGCATCCATCATCTGGCATTTGGGGTTGAAGATATCCTGCAAGAAGTAGAAAGATTAAAAAAAGAAGGATTTCAGTTTATCTCCGAAGAACCGAAAGAAGGTGCTGATAACAAATTAGTTGTATTCCTTCATCCAAAGTCTACAAACGGCGTGCTGGTAGAACTTTGCCAAGAAAAGCAATAAAAAATTTTGTAGTGAAAGAAATTTTACTATTTTTGCAAACACAAAATTTAACCAAGTTTTGAGGTCCTATAGCTCAGTTGGTTAGAGCACCTGACTCATAATCAGGTGGTCCCTGGTTCGAGCCCAGGTGGGACCACAAACAACTGAAAACAGTTAAAATCAACTGAACACAGTTAAACGTAAAATCCTTGTATTCATAAGTAATACGAGGATTTTTTTGTATATTTACTTTCAGGATTGTTCAATTATATTCATAAAATAGTGTCCCCTTTAGTGTCCCTAATGTAAATTAAAGTGTCCCCTAAACGTAAATACTATGAAAATTAACTTTTACCTAAAAGAGCCAAAATCAATAAAAGATTCATTAGTTCTAGTTACAATCAGCCTGAATGGAAAAAGACCAAAATTTTCCACAACCCTAAAAATTACTCCTAAATACTGGAATGAAAACAGCCAGAGAATTAAAGCCAATGCCCCTAATGCATTAAACTTTAATAAAATACTCAATACGATAGAATCTAAAATATTGGATTTGTACACAAAGAGTTTTGTGGAGGATGATAAATCGAAGGCAGCCAAATTTTTTGATGAGGTTAGGACTTATCTAGCTGGGAAATTTGAAAACTCTGAAACTGATTTAACTGTTGATAAAGCATTTGAAAAATTTTTAGAAATACGAAAATCAAATCTTAAAGAAGGGACAGTTAAGGCATATACAACACTCAGAAATCATCTGAAAGCTTATTCAGTTGCTATTAGTAAAAAAAACTTGTTATTTGATGATTTAGATATTAGGTTTTTTGATGGCTTTATGAATTATTTGAAAATGACCTGTAAGCAAAGGACTAACACAAGGTCAAAGCAAATCAAAAATATTAAAGCCTTTTTAAAGTTCATGTATGATAGAAATTACCATACCAATAAAATTTTTGAAAAATTGGATAGAGAGCATGAAAAAGGACAATTTGTAGATTTTGTAGAAGCTGATTTTGAGAAAGTATTTAACCTTGACCTTAGTAATGATAATCATTTAGATATTACTAGGAGGTTATTTTGTATCAGCTGTCTTACAGGTTTAAGGCATTCGGATGTTTTGGACATAAATTATAAGAATATAAAGGCTGGCAAATATCATTTTAAAAATACTAAGAAAAACAGACCAGATATAATTGCAATGTCAGATAAAGCAGTTTCTTATATAAAGGAATTTAATGACCTTTATGGTGTTGGAAAAGGTTATACAAACCAGACAAGTAATAAGCATCTAACAAAAATCCTTATAAAGGCAGAAATAAATAGTGAAGTTCTAATCAATGAGAAAAATTATAAAGGGGATGTGATTTCAATTATAAAGCCTTTATATGATTGGATTACTTTTCACTATGGTAGAAGGTATTTTATTATTGGTTGTTTAAATAGAGGCTTACAGCCTCTTGAAATTATGCAAATTACGGGGCATGAGGATTTTGCTGTTTTTCAAAATTATGTGAAGTTTGCTGATAATGATTCTGTTGATAAGCTAAATAGTGTTTGGAATTAATGTGTTTTTAGTTGATTTTAATCTATAAGATAAACCTTTCTTAGAAAGAAGAAAGGTTTTATTGTATTGAAAATAAGCCAGCAGGTCTTGTGAGTTTTGATACTTTGTTAATTTAGAAACGAAAACTAACAAGGGGGATCACCCAAAAAACACTTATGAGGAGGGGGATGTTTTCCATATAGATAGACTAGTGATATAAGTCTTATATGAATTAGTCAATACTTAATCTGACAGTTACAATCAAATTGAATAACTTTAAAAACAGATTAAGTATTATGACAACACAACAAAAGATCATCAAA